>CP085629.1:0-4800000 GCA_024704175.1 Paenibacillus sp. P25 | reverse complement strand
TGTCCGGCGGACTGGATCCGATCCGGGCCGTCATCGGCTCCAAGGCTGTCACGGCAAGCACAAAAAGACCCCAAGCCGCAGCGTTAACTTAACGCGGGCTTAGGGCCTTTGCCTGGCTGATCGAAGGATGAGACCTTAGAATACCTGAACAACCTCTTGCACGCCTTCGACTTCCTCAAGCAGAGCGCGTTCGATCCCGGCCTTCAAGGTGATGGTCGAGCTCGGGCAGCCGCCGCAGGCACCCATGAGCTTCAGCTTCACGATACCGTCCTCTACGTCAACGAGCTCAACGTCGCCGCCGTCGCGCTGCAGGAAAGGACGCAGTTTATCTAAAACCTCAAGCACCTCGTCGTACATGGTGCTTTGTCCGATATTTTCGCTCATTTGCTTCATCTCCTTTCTAACCTTATTATAGTACAATAATCGGAAAAATAAAATGGTCAACAAGGTGGCGATGTGTCCGATGAGACCGATTATCGAATTTTGCACCAATAATTTACATCATGGGACGGCCGAGCTTCTGAAGAAACTGGAGCAAAATCCCGACTATGACGTGATCGAATACGGTCGCCTCGGCAACTGCGGCGAATGCTACATCATTCCCTTCGCCCTCGTGAACGGGGAAATCGTAGCGGCTTCGTCCGCGGAGGAATTGGAAGAGGCCATTACGGCGAAAATAAAAGAGATCGAAGCGATGTTCGATCTCCTGGGCGAAGACTGATTAACCGAGATGGTGCTTGGACATCCAGAGCACGCCGGATTTCAGCGCGCGCGGCACCATGCCGAGCATAATGGTTCTTTTGCCCATCAGGCCGAAGCCCGCTTTCTTGCCGAGCGACCCGAGAACTCCCTTGAGCTTGATTTTACCGAGCCGGGGAGTTTCGTTTTTCCATATTGCCTGCAGCACTTCCGCCACCTGCTTGCCTGCGGCTTCCGCCAGCTGGCCGCTCGGTGCGAAGGGAAGCGAAGCACAGTCGCCGATCACATAAATATCGTTGTAATCGGGCAGCTGATGGTATTCGTTCACGGTCAGACGTCCCTGGTTATCTTTGGGCAGGTTCAGTTGCTGCACGATGGGGCTTGGCTGGATGCCGGCGGTCCAGATGGTCATGTCGGTATGGATGAGCTCCTCCTGATTGTACAGAAGTCCGGGCTCCACACGACATAGCGACACATGCGACCTCAGCTCGATATCATGCTCCAGCATCCACTCGCGGACGTATTTTTGCAGCTTTTCGGGAAAAGGAGACAACACGCTCGGCCCCCGGTCGATAATGCGAATATTCAGATCAGGACGGCTTTCCCGCAGCTCAGCCGCCATTTCTACGCCGCTGAGGCCGCCTCCGACGATCGAGATTTGGCCGTAAGGCTTCACGTCGTTGACGACCTGATACGTCTTCCGTGTGGAGGACAAGGTCTGGATGCTGTTCGAATATTCTTCCGCTCCCGGAATGCCGTGATATTTGTCGACGCAGCCCAGAGCGATGACGAGATAATCGTACGACAAAGGCTCATCGTCTGCGAACTTCACCAGCTTCTGCTCGGGATCGACGCTCAGCACTTCTCCGTATTTCAGAATCAGCCTCGGATCGACGGGGAATTTCACACGGATCTCCAGATCCGAGACGGTTCCTGCGGCAAGCGCGTAATATTCGGTTTTGAGCCCTTGATACGGCATGCGGTCAACCAGAATCATGACGGTATCGGAAGGCAATTTTCCATCGAGCAGCTCCTTAGCCACGGTTAACCCGCCGTAGCCCCCGCCCAAAATAACAAGTTTCTTCATAAGAACGGCAAACCCTTTCTATACTGCTGTTTTGTATTAAATAACCTTATTTTCGCTTAGTAAACCTTAATTTCATTGTAAAATGTATCCCGTTCGACCGGGATCCGCCCGGCTCCTTTGATCAGCCACACCAGTTCGTCCCGCGTCATGCTGTCCGGGGACAGTGCGCCGGCCGCATGGCTGATGCGTTCCCGGATGATCGTGCCGTGAGCGTCGGACGCCCCGAATGTGAAGGCCAGTTGGGTCAGCTGAACACCCAAATTAATAAAATACGCTTTGATATGCGGGAAGTTATCGAGCATCAGACGGCCGATTGCGATCGTCTTCAGGTTGTCATAAGCGGACACGCGCTTCTTGATCCCGGCATTGACGCTGGCCGGCTGCAGAGAGTTCGGGATAAATACCAGGAAGCCTCCGGTTTCATCCTGCAGCTCGCGCAGGTGAATCATGTGCTGCACGCGCTCCTCGAGCGTCTCAATCGCCCCGAACAGCATGGTCGCATGCGTCTTCATGCCGAGCTGGTGCGCCGTGCGGTGGACTTCAAGCCATTTTTCCGTTGACGCCTTATCCTTCAGGAGCATCTTCTTGCGGTACCGGTCGGACAAAATCTCCGCGCCGCCGCCGGGAAGGGTGCTGAGGCCGGCTTCCATAAGCGTCTGCAGAACCTCTTTATAGCTTAACCCGCTGAGCCGAGAAAAAAACTCAATCTCCGCCGCCGTATGCGCTTTGATGGTTACATTCGGATAGCGCTGCTTCAAGGCGCGGATGCAGTCCACGTAGTATTGGAACGGCACGTTAGGGTTATGGCCCTGCGAAATGTGGAACTCTTGAAGGCCCGGATGAATATGCTGATCGATATATTCGAACATTTGCTCCGGCGTCAGCGTATAAGCTCCTTCTTCGCCCTCGTCGCGGCGGAAATGACAGAAGGCGCAATGCTCTTCGCATACATTGGTGAAATAAAGGCTCATGTTATCGACGAAATAAACCTTCTTGCCGTTCTTTCTCAGGTTCACCTCGTTGGCCAATTGGCCGATCGTCAAGAGATCATCCGATTCGTACAGGAACACGCCATCCTCCAGGCTGAGGCGCTCCCTGTGCTTCACTTTCTCGGCGATTTCGGCCATACGGTGATCGGGACTTTGAATAACGATACTCATAAACTTCCTCCTCCACATGCGGATGAGACCCCGAGTTTCGGGGCCCGGAATAGTTCGCAGAACATAAAAGCCGGGACGGCCTCTCTTGTACGGAAGCCGGAAGACACTTTGCAGCTTGAAACCGGGGGAAGCTGTGAAAGCTTGCACAAAGTCATCCGGCAGGCAGCACGCCTAGGCCGAGTTTCCCGTAAAACGAAGGATAACGGCATGGCAGAATCACGGGACGGAAAAAACAATACAACCTATTATAAACCTGTCGGACGGAATGGGGCAATATGTGTTTCAGGCAAAAGCGTTTTCAGGGAAAACTTAGAAAAACCGGCCTTTTTCGATTGTTAAAATTTTGAAACGGGCCTTTCTTTTAGTCTAAAACTCTAGTATACTTTTGGAGTGAAAATGGGGTTTAGGACGGTGCGGAAGTGCTTTTTTCTATTCATGCCGAGCTGCATTCAGTCATATCGGATGAGATCGAACGGGTAAGGGAGCGGATGATCCGTTTGGGGGATCAATTCGGCCTCATGCACCCGGAGGTGCAGCAGTGCAGCCGCCAGCTGGATGAATTATTGCTGAAATTTTACGAACTGGATCTAAAGATGAAGCGAAAACAGCGCCCCTTGAGGACCCGGCCATGAAGGAGTATACTGTAAGTAGGTGCTCTTTTCAGCCGGTCTATTTCTATTTCCGCACGAACGGAGCTATTTTGCATAAGGAGGCGGTTTCTGATGGTTACCATTAGTGAAACGGCTAGCGATAAAATTAAAGAAATGCTTGCGGCGGAGGAGCTTCCGAATTTGTTCCTGCGTCTCGGCGTGAAGTCGGGCGGATGCAGCGGCTTTTCCTATGGCATGGGCTTTGACGACAACCAGCACGAGGACGACAAAGTGTTCGAAATCAACGGTCTGAAGGTGGTCGTCGATGCCGACAGCGCCAAATACCTGTACGGCGTCGAAATTGATTTCCAAGACTCCGGCATGGGCGGCGGCTTCACCATCCATAACCCGAACGCCGTTGCAACCTGTGGTCGCGGCCAGTCCTTCAAGCATAAGGAAGAAGAAGGCCAAGTCGAGAAATGCGACGATAAAGTCGAGGCTTAAGCGGGGTTTTGGGGTTTTTAAAGAACTCGTTACGATTTGGGGACTATGAACGGTAAAATTGTTGGGGATTATGGATTGCAAGGGTCAAATGTACAATCCGCAATCATGAATTTGAATGAACACAACCCTAGAAATAGCTTTTCTGGGTTGCGGGTTACGACCTTCCAAGCTTGTGTATGATGCAAATACACTGGCTTTGGGAGGTTTTTATTTTGCTTAAAAAGAAAGCAAGAAGAGTGCCTATAGGGAAACGAAACGATCAACAAAAGTACCCGAGTTTAACCTTCAAACAAGCTTTAGATTTCGCAATAAACGCAAAGCGAGCGGAAGGACTGCGTGAACGGACGTTAGTTGATTATGTAAAGCATTTTGGCTATTTCGTAAGCTGGCTAGAAGAACAATATCCTGAGTTTCAATATTTAGATGAATCAACTTCAACCATCTTTAGAGATTACGTGAACTACATGAGATATGATGCCAAGAGGTATAACGGTCATAAGTTCATCAATAAGGACAATCAAAGAGTTGGATTGAGCGACACTACGGTAAATATTCGTTTACGTACTCTCAAGGCAATATTTAATCAGTTACGTAGAGACAATCTTATTGAGGTCAATCCCTTGGAAAACGTGAACCTTGTAAAACAGGACATTGACCTTACAAATTGTTTGACGGATGAGGAAGTAAAAGCTATCCTAGCACAACCAAACCAAAAAGATTATGTAGGATACCGGGATTATGTTGGCATTGTAACGATGTTAGATTCTGGGTTGAGAATTAATGAATTGTTAAATCTTAGGACAGCAGATATTGATTTTCAAACTCGATTTATAACCATTCAAGGGGAACGCAGCAAGAATCGTAAGCCAAGGCTTGTTCCTATTTCATCTCATGTTTCAAAATTGTTACTACAGTTGGTTTCGGAAAATAAACAGCATTTTTCCACGGATAGAATCTTTATGTCATGTTTTGGGGAACCTTTAGGACAAAATCAGTTTAACAAACGACTAAAGTATTATGGTGAAAGAGCAGGAATTAGCGGCAAAAAAATGACAGCGCATGTTTATAGGCATACATGGGCTAAGAATCTAACACTTAATGGAGCAGACCCTTTTTCCCTTCAAAAAATGGGGGATGGAGTGACATCCGTACTGTAAGGCGTTATATCCAGATGGATACAGAGGATATTCGAAAGAGCCATGATGAATTTTCGCCTGTAAATAAGTTTCTAGCAAAAGGAAAAAGAGTATAAAAATCGGATTGTAACTAACATGAGACAATACAGCAACTTCTAGGCTTAGTAAGAACAATTGTAATCTTGCTTTGGTAAATTCCTTATAAAGAATGTAGAGAGCCATACGAGCTAAAATTGAGCGTCTGAGAGGACAAATAAGGAAGGATAGAAGATGTGAAGCTTGTTATTATCTTCCGTAAGATATAATTTACAATTAGACGCCTTTAGGGTAATCTGACAATTAGGTGGAAATAGCTGGTTCCGCATTTTTCAGCTTGACATCTAATTTATCGCATTGCACAAGGGGAGAACTATGAATAACGATCAAGAATTTACTCTAACAGAACAGCAAGAGAGAAACAGACAAGCTTTCTACAGTAAACTACACAAACCTGAAGCTGAGAATCTTATCGCAAAAATTTTATTTATCGTTGGCGTAGTAGGTAATTGTTACTGGAATAATCTGTGGTATCTATTTCGGGAACAAAGATACTTATGAGTTATCTTCTATTACTGGAAGATTGAAAGAAGTAAGCGGCTTTCAGTTCGTGGCGACCCTTCAATGGTGGGTGGGGAGTATATTTGGTGGTTTGTTGATTATAGGCTTTTCAGAAATCATAAAGCTTCTGCAACGTATCACTGATAAACTTGAATCATAATTTAAAAGACACCTCTACTTAATAGGGGTGTCTTTATGTATAGACAAGAATGTCAAGATTTAATCAACCAAAATTCCCGCTGCGAAAATCATCATCACTATCGCCTTTGATTTTATCGATCAACTCCTGTAATTCTGGTCTATAGAATGTAATCACCACAGCCAAATTAAAAGCTGTAACAACACTAGAAAATGCTGACTGTTTAATCCCAACAATCATTTCCAAGAAAGTTTCCAGAATACAAGCGAGACTTCCGCAAAGCAATATTAATCGTAGTTGTTTTAGCAAAATGAGAATCACCCCTTTAATCCTCTAACAAAGCATCAATACTCTCTTTTTGGTCTTTTTCACTCATCATATGGAAGGGAATGGCTTTAGTAACCTCAAGTTGCCCAATCTGCCGTTCATGCTCTCTTTGTTTAAATAACTGTATTATTCTTTTAATATTGTCCGAATAATATTCTTTACCACAATTTGTACATACTAATCCTTCGACAGTCATACTCACGATGCCTTGAATCCCAAGCGGTAGTTCAATATTCTTTCTCGTTAAGTCCTGGCAGTTACAATTGACGCATTGCTTAATTGTATCTATGTCCTCGTTCCTTCTGTTACTCTTCTCAGTAGTTCTAAGAACGAAAGAAACCTCGAACTCAATGTTCGTAACGGTTTTAAGAGATTTTTTTATTAATGACATATACCGTTCCTCAAGCCATTCTTTTACCATTGTTGTTTTTGTTCCGAAAATAATGCTGTTATCATCCTTCAAGTCTTCAATGCTCAGTCCACTGAACCAAGTATCAAATGATGGTGTTGAAATCTGCGTTTTTATTTCTTTTAAGAGTTTCGTATGCAATGTCGTTAAATATTCTGATTTCAATTTGATTTCATTCGACTTAGCCTTATCCCACAATTGAGGGAGAATTTCTTCGAATTTTTCAATTATATTCTTGTCATTTTTGACTTTTTCGTTATTGTTATCAGTCATAGTCCCGCTCCTTCAACTAGTTTGAACTTGCATTGTAACTGACTTTATCTGATATTGGATTTGCAGTTCTAAATATGTTTTTCAAGTATGACATCAATCTTTTTTCAATCTCAGTAATGCGTTCGTATAACAAATCCATTTTTTCACTTATTACGCCAACTTCATCTTTAACAAAAAATTGACAGGTGCTTTCAGCACCCATAGCTTTATCGAGCGAATCGAAAAACAAATCGCAGTAATGAGTAGTTACCCAATCTCGGTGCAAAGTTGTTGTTACCTCAAAAAGATAGTGATTTTTATAAATACCTGCAATTTCAAGATCGCGAAACCAAAAATCATATTCAAGTTCAGAAACCGAACTCCTAATGATGGAATAGAAGGTTTCAGCAATTATCCTGTTACGTGCCGCGCTCTCCTTTATTTCTTTTAAGCTCATTTCACTCAACTCCCAATAATGCGAAATATAACTTTTCTCACAACAATAAGACGGTAAGAAGTTAGAACTTTCAGATGACTGACCAAGATAATTATAACCAATCACTAATAAAATGTAAAATACTACATAAAAGTAAGTTAGTGCCAAAGAAAGTACTGTGACTCAATTCTTGTTTCAGATACTAAATGAAACTTGAATTTTATTGAGATGCTAAGAATATGAAACCAGAAACAAAGTAAACCTGCTTCTGGGTTCATTTATGCTTTAATACATTAATACATTAATACATTAATACATTAATACATATTAAAATGGAAGATCCTCCATATCGTCGTATTCATCGTTATGATGGGTAAGATTATTTTGACCCAAATATTGTCCATGTAATGCATCGTAAGTCACTTGGCGCATTACTTTTCTCTTGGTTATTTTCTTCTTGGTACTAATAAAATCTTGATATGGCAGAACAGTGTAAGTATTAGCTGGCATCATTTTGTCTGGTGACAAATCTGTTATGAATGTACTGTGGGTGTTAGTAATCATGTTGTATTCCTCAAGTGTTATTATTATCTCGCATAATTTCGTCTTTTTAATTCCAGTAGCTTTAACTAAAGACCCTATTGGACTTGAATAATGGCCTCCGAAAAGATCAGACTTACTTTTTAGAAAAGAATATAAGAAGAAGCCAACGATACCTAAGTCCTTTCGAGCCATACACCAAATAAATACTTTAATATCGATCTTGGTAGTAGATTGGATATTGTAAAAATATCCATCTAAAATATTTTCAGTTTCTGATTCATCGTCATAGAAGAAAGCTTTAACAGGAAAGTTGATTTTTCGTGCGTTTGGGTCCTTATGGGAATCAGGTGGAAGTATATCGCCCTTTATTACTTCTGAGTTCATTATAAAATCAACAAAGGAATAATCCTTATTTCCTAGATAGTCTTCTTCATAATAATATTCTATTGGATAGTCGCTTTCTTTTCGTATATACCCTAGCTGAAAAAGAAGGCCATCCTTTTTTGTTATATAGCTTTTTCCGTTAGTTCCTCTACTGTCTGGCGAGGTATTGCATATTTTATACATTATTTTGTCATCAATCCAAATAGTGTCTGTGTAATTTTCATAATAATAGAAGTGAGCATACCTATACATATATGAAGTAAGGTAAAGATAAGAAAAGGCAAATGCAATATGAGTTGCATTTGCCTTTCTATCTTTAAAATGTTCGCAATTTACTAAATCATCAAATACTCTATTTGGCATGAAAATCACTTTCTTATGTTCTGGATTAACACCGAGAATTTTTTTTAATTCTCGTTCACTAAAGTATGTATTTGAACTAGACATAAGCATCACTCCTAAATATTCACTAATTAATTAGCCATTTACAAAATCAATTTTTTTGACTGTATTCTTTTAAGGCGATTAGCAATTCATCCGACTTCTCGAAAATCCAAAAAGGTTTTAAGGTTTTGTCGTGTAGAGCGTAGCAGATAAATGAAAAACCCTTGTCCATTTTTAAATATTTGAACAAGGGAATTGAATAACAAAAGAAATATTTAGTTGGCTTGTTCAAATGAAGTTCCACCCTTCTTCACAGAATTTCTGATGTATGCCCTATAAATCTTTTCTTTCTCCATATGTAAGTTTGTTCTTTCGTTCTCATACATTGAAATCATTTGGATTGAAACTCCAACTGCATTTGCAATGTCTTTCAATTTTATTTTCTTATGTGTTCGTATAATTCGGAAAATCTGTCTTGGACTAAATTCTAAATCCATTTCTACGCCCCCTAAATGTCGTCTTAATTATTTAAGTGATTAGGGGTTAAATATTTTGTAGTTTCGAAACAAGGATTGAAAATTAATAATGTGTGATTTACGGTATATATAGAATATAAGTTAGAATATTAGTTAAACCTGGAAAAAGTTTTTTGATATTATATAGCTATTAAATATATGCCGCAAATCACACATTTCCAAAAAATAACATATATATTTGCATAAGACAATGATTCTCTTGAACAATTGATTGAATTAAAAATGCGATAGAAATCGTAATATCATATCAGTCTCGTATCGTGAAGAAACAAGGTTGGTTTTTGGGATGGAAGTGTTTGTAACCGAAAAGATTGGGTAGGCCGTTTCTGTTCTATAAACCAACGCCCCCTTATTATCTTCACTGTCAGGTCATCCCGCTCCAATCTATTAAGATAATTCTTTGTCTGATCATATTTATGACAACGAAAATTACTAGTTTATGGTAAGATAAATATCAGAATTTCGTTAATATTAAGGAAATTGCTATAACGATTTGATGCCGTGAGATGAAAGGTACGTGATAACCAAATCTGCTCCATTCAGCGAAGCAATATTGACGGCAGTAGCCAAGATGATTGATGATTCACAAACATATAATAAGAGAGAGCCAAGCCATTCTGAATTGGATTTTCTCTTTAGCCAACTCCGATAAATCATTCCGACCCCAAAGCACAAGGAAGGCTGTTGGTAAGTTCAAGAGGGTTCGAGCGTTAATGTATCAATTGGTGAAAGGCTGATTCAAAATTGATTGATTTGATTCGAGGCTGTGGTGGCTTTCGGGTTGAATCGCCAAACTATATCGGTCATGAAGCGATAAAAAATACCATTGAAGCCTTTCGTTCAACGAAGGATATGAGCTATCATTAAACGGCGATGGATGCGGCTTTGTTAGCTGGAACAGGGAAGGATTTGCTTGAAGCAGTAGCAAAGCATGTATTGCTTGTAAAGTGGGGTCAGAAACATAAATACTAATTTTCCACTTCTCTTAGGACAAGCATTTACCGTACTTGATATGGCGACATCTCATTCAAAATCGGAACTAAATGAAAGCCCAATGAAATGATATGAAAAATCATTGTATGAATTGGGGTGTTCTGTCAACGCAATACGCAATAAAGAAGGTACTGGTCATGGGCGAATGTTTTTACCTAATATTAGTCAGGAAGAAGCGTCAAATGCTATTCAAGCTATAGGAATCGTTGCAGATTATCTACTGATGAAGTTAAAAGACTAATTATTTATTTTTCATGTTAGTTGATTGAGGGGCGTTTTAATAATGGGGAAGAAGAAAAACACAGGGATTCCATATGAAACATTAGCGCAAAAGGTTTTTAGCGAAATACTAAATCAAGAATCAGTTCGAAATATTCAAGTCCAACATAATGTAGTACTAGAAGGTCGCACGACTTCTCATCAAATTGATGTCTATTGGGAGTTCGAGGTTGGGGGAATTAAGTACACCACTATTGTTCAAGCAAAGGACTGGACTTCTGACGTACCACAAGGCGAGATGCTAAAATTCAAAGCGATCATAGACGACCTGCCAAACCAACCAAGAGGTATTTTCATAACTAAAAAGGGTTATCAAAGTGGGGCTATTGACGTTGCGAAAGCAAATGGGATCATACTTTATCAATTAAGAGAACCAAACGAAGAGGATTGGGAGGGGAAGATAAAAACCGTACGTATCACAATGCACATTCTGTCATCCAGGAATACTGAATTTAACGTTATTCCCGATCTTGAATGGGTAGCAAATGAAAAGAAAAATAAAGGGCTTGGAGAACAATCCTTCAAAATACGTTTTAACGGAAAATCTAATGAAATGATACTCTATGATACTGATAACAAACCTGTTTGCTCATTACAGGAAGTAATTCAATCAATGTTTCCACGTCCAATCAGTGTGATGTCCCCGCAAAAAATCATTAAGACTTTTGAAGAGCCAAGATTCATTAAAACAGACTTAGATTTACTGCCGATACTAAAGCTTAGTGGTGTAGAAAGTGTTTTTTCCGTCGTTGAGAGTGTAGAAGAAATTGTTTTTGATGCAGATACAATTGTTGGTTTTATATTAAGAAATGTTCTCGATGGTGAAGAAAAGCTATTTGATAAACAAGGGAATTTAAGAAAGCCGCTAACATAATGTTGGCGGTCTTAACACCTATTTTTTTCAAAGTATTCATTAGAAGCGGATTTTCCACACTGAGTACAAAAGGTATATTCCCCGCTTCTCCTCTAATTCCTTCGCATCTTCCAATTACATAGCATGAAGCCTCCTTGTAGTTGATGTATCATGAAATGCGCAGAAATAATGGTAAAATATACTACTCATAATTATTATTATCAGATGAATATTATGGTAAAGTATTGAAAATTCATCCGATAATACGATATGCTATCATTGTAAATTCTTCTTATAATACATAATCTGAAAAGGTGCTGACAATGAGGGAATATCTTACCGAATTTCAGTCGTGGTTGCAAAATGAGGACAAGGGCGAAAAGACCATTCGTTCATATGGCAGTGAGTTACGGAAGTTTTTTAACTGGTATGAGCAAACAGTAGGAAAGGATTTTATATCGACCGACATAACACCTGTCACATTAATGGATTATCGCTCTTACTTGATGAATACGTTGGAGCAAAAACCTGCAACCGTCAATAAGGCAATCGCTGTATTAAAAACATTCTTTGGCTGGGCGGTCGAGGTCGGATATTTGAAAGTAAATCCTGCCGTTAAAGTGAAGATGAAGCGAGTTCAACAAAATGTTGCCCCGAAATGGCTATCCGAACTAGAACAGAACAGATTATTGTATGCACTGGAAACAGAAAAGAACGATATTAAACAGGCGAGGGATAAAGCAATTGTTGAAACAATGCGTCTGGCAGGATTAAGGGTTGAAGAAGTAAGCGATCTAAAAATTGACCACGTTGATTTCAAACAGGGATTTATTACGGTGATTGACGGTAAAGGCGGCAAATATCGAACAGTCCCTATGCACAACGATTTAAAGAAGGTTTTGAAAGCTTGGCTTTGTTACAGGATGGAGAGTAACAAAGAAGCACATAGAGCAAGCTCATACCTGTTCGTTTCGGAGCGTTCGGGGCAACTGACTACAAGAGCAATAGCGTTCATGTTAGACACGTATTTAGAACGCTGTGGGCTGTTGGAGAGATCAGAGAAGGGTGAGAAAATGGATGGACAACATTCTGTTCATTCACTCCGTCATACCTTCTGTAAAAGTCTTGTCAATGCAGGTGTACCTATTCAGAACGTGGCTAAACTGGCTGGTCATGATTCAATTCAAACAACATTAAGATATGTGGAGCCTTCTCAACATGATTTAAGGAAGTCTATTAACTTAATATGAATGTTTTTAGATTAATGCTACTACTCCGTTTTCGTTATTCGGTAAAAACAGTTTTTTGCACTGCAATGAAGTAAGAGGATTAATAGAGTGGTATAATGAAAAAAACCAAGCACATATTAGGTGCTTGGTTTCAGTGCCTTTAAATAAGTACTACTACTATAGAAAATGTCGCTTTCTAATTGCTCAAGATCGGATTCAGCAACTAGTTCTTTTGCGGTTTGTACAAAAAAAGTTTCACATTGGTCAATAAAAAGTTCATTCCAATTTTTCGAATGAGATTCTAAGTCGAGTAGTACTGTTCTAATGTTGTAGAAAGGAATCTTTCCCTGTAATTGTCCATCAACCGATAACTCATGATATTCAGAAGCAATCCTATCAATGCTGATATGTAATTGTAGTTTGAAATAACTATAGAAAACAAGGTAGAACTTTAAAAGGAGATATCGCTTTTCTTTAGTGATATTGAAAATATTTTCGTCTTGTTTACTCTGGTGAAAACTCTCAAGCAAATTAAAGAATACATCATTTTCCAATTCAACAGTTTTCTTTGTTACGAGAAAGTTTATCTTCACAAAGGAACAGTTGAGTTCTTTGAGGTCGAATTTCTCAGTAACTAAATACCTAACAAGTGTTGCACAACATTTCATGCTTTTTATTTCTAAACAATACATGCCAGCATATAATAGATTTTTATATATACTTTCTTTTAATTCAAATGTATTTGTTTCTTGGGATTCAAGTATGTTGTGTAAACTTTTCATTACTAATTTTAATAAGGATGGTTCTTTGTGGAAGATTGTTTTTTTTATTAAAGTATAGTAAGCTTCCATATCTGTTAAGGGATTTTCTTTGAAAGCATTATCTATATATATGCTTTCTATAGTGCTTACGATTTTTTCGCAATATAATTGAGAATACCCGTTATGTTTGTATGATATAACTATATCAAATAAATCAGCAAGTATAATTAGGATTCTATTAACTACTGTTCTTTGATTTCTTGCTTTTTCATGTAGACTTGTAATAATGCAGTCACATGCAAAAAATTCCTTGGAACTAAAGGCTGTTTCGAAAACATCTTTATATACTTGGGTAACTTGGTCTTCAGCAGTATTAAAAGCTGTATTTGTTTCGCCAACTAAAGAATCCATTCTACGATCAACAATTAAGATTATGTCTTTAATTTCGGAGATCGGTATATCCCTTCCAAAACCTTTAAAATCATTATATATTTCATTGTAAATCTGAAGTTTTTTTTCTTTAAAGTCGACTTCCTTTAATTGAGACAACATTAAGTTCCAGATATTATGCCCAAGTCTATATACGCTATCCCTTATTGTTTCATTATCTTTCGATTTTACAGCTAATACTATCAAGTTGGTGAAATTAGCAATGTATTGTTGTAGTAAGTTCGTTTTTTTGTATACATCATTACTTGGTACAGCCTTAAAAAGAGATTTAGTTATTTGATTAGTGATGTTATTAATCTTATTCGCAAATGACATACTTATTTTACTTGGTTGACAATAAAGATATACTTCAATGATTGTATAAACCGAATATAATAACAACATTATAGAGAGTATGGAATCTGACAGGAAAAAAGATAATAACGAATGTAATACAAATTTATATCAGTAGTTTCCCAAGTCTCAGAAGGTGTAAACCATATGACGAAACAATGAAAAATAAAAAAACTGCATGAGAAGAAAATAAGATTTCGGATATTTTTATCCTCGAATAAAATTCTTAAGTAAATTGAAGTATAACGATTTAATAACAGTGAAGCAGTTGCAATAAGTATTGGTATTAAAATTGGGATTACACGAAAAACTAGATTTAAGATAAATTCCCGAAAATTAAATACATTATCGGCAGTACGTTTCACTATGTCCCAGGAAGAAACCAGAGGATTGAAGTATCTTACCAAATAAAAAAATGCCACTGCTAACGTAATAAAAACCATTAGCTGAAGCATTAATCTTGTATTGCTTACAGTTATATTCTTTATTCTAGTGAACATTAGTCAACTCTCCGGCTTCTTCGTCTATGATAGGGAAAATCGTGTCCCCTTTTTCATAATTCGCTTCTATCCCATATTCCAAATAGATTTCACGAAGTACTCTGTCTAAATTAGTTGTGTTATATCTTGTTATTACATTGTTCAACAGAGAATCGGTGCCTACTTGCTCAAAAAGAAACAGTGCTTTATTTATGTTTTCTATACCAGAGGCGGTGAGTGTATAAGCGTTGTTTTTAACTTCCACTAAATTATTTCGAATTAGAAATTGTAGATCATCTTTTAGTTCTTCGCTATATGGACCATAATGCCATCTAATGAATTTATAATTAAAAGTAGCGTTACTATCATCTCTTCCTAAGGATTCAGCTTTAAAAACCATTTTTTGAAGACGGGTCGCACCATTGACTCCGTTGGCGAGTTGTATAAGTCTCAACAGTAACAACTTATTCAAAACGTGACGTTTAATCATTTGGTTCACCCTCCTTCAAAATATAATATGCAATCGTTTATCATTTGTAACTGCATATACATAAAAGTGATTAATTAGGCTGACTTTAACTATATAATTTTATTATTTAGAATAAGATTTCTATATTGAAATGTTATTATTCCTGCTTGACAAAGAAAAAACATTGTTTTTTACTTTATTTGTAAATCCTCATTACATTTTTTGTAGTGATTATCTGTTTATTCATTATAATAAATATTGGAACTAAATACAAAAAAATTATTATTCACTGCGTTACTCGCGCAAAAGGCATGGGAGAAGAGCAATATGTTTAACTATTTACAAATTTAACGAAACAAGTTATTGTCTTCTTATATCCGAAAGCATCTGTCAAAGAGTCCGCTGGAAAGCATTCAGCGGATTCTTTGTTTATATTTTGTTTGAGGGGGCGTTTCGAACGGAGAAAGAAATCCCGGTAAATGGTGTTGCAGAGTGAAGTTGCATACTATCGTATTTTAAGATCGAACGGCAATTGTTTCTTTATCGCTGGATACGGGCAAACAAGTGAAAGGCAGCGAAATACTACAATATGTCGGTGATTGAAGATGTTGAGCGGAATCATTTATTCATAAAAACAGAATTTGATTTAGTGCGGCACATTTGCGGTTATTGGTATAAAATATCGTCTTTACAAATCGGCTCGTTTAGGTATAATTTGGTTAGCATTATCCGCAAGCTTGGGAAGATGCAATCCATAATCTACAATACAGATCACAGTTCCTTATCAAAACATTCAAAAATCCGAACCTCCTTGCTCTATAAGGTATCTGTACGGCGTCGAGATTGATTTCCAAGACTCCGGCATGGGCGGCGGCTTCACCATCCATAACCCGAACGCGGTAGCCACTTGCGGTCGCGGCCAGTCCTTCAAGCATAAGGACGAAGAGGGCCAAGTCGAGAAGTGCGACGATAAAGTCGAGGCTTAAGCGGGTTCTAATCCGCAAATATGGAATGGAATGACGCAACTCTAGAAAAGGCGTTTCTGGGTTGCGGATTACGGCCTTCCAAGCTTGTGTAATGCAATTACACTGGTTTGGAAGGTTTTTATTTTGTTAAAAAGAAAGAAAAGAGCCGCCTGTTTGGAACGAAACGATCATAAGAGTACCTGGTAAAAGAGTCAAATTTAAAAAAGGACTTTTCCAACGAAGTAACAATTATGAAGGGGATTTTAATGTGGATATTTGGAAACTTGGGTATGATAGCAATAATTATGAAGCCTTTAACCTAGTTGAGGGTGATTGGACTGATATTATTGAGAAATTTGAAGGTCATTCTTTGATTCAGGATTGGGAACCAATGCGACTTAAAGTATACGAAATAGCCCCTAGAAGTGACGCTCCTACATTTCTAGGGGCGGCCCCTGTATTTAGTGAAAGAGCTGTTCATCATCTAAAACCCCTTATAAACAATTTTGTTGAAATATTACCTGCTGACTTTGAAAGGGAAGAATACTTTATCATTAATGTATTGAAGTTATTAGATTGTATAGATTATGACAGATCTAAAGTAGTAAGATTTAGAAGTGGGAGGATAATGAGATTTGAAAGATATGAATTTATACCTGAAGTAGTACACCAACAGCACATTTTTAAAATTATTGACATTCCAACGCAAGCTGTATTCGTTTCTGATGAATTTAAGGAAATTGTAATAAAATCGCAGCTTAAAGGGTTTACATTTGAGGGAGTTTGGTCTTCTAAGTAAGAATTTAATCTGTGAATATTTACGACTATTGGGAAGAAAGCGTCAAAGAAACGTCATCATAATGTAACAAAGGAGTTAGCCGGTGACGCTCTATTTGAAGTGTAAAAAAGATAAGGACTTGTATTTCGAAGAGAAGTATTTGAAGCAAGAGATATCGATGGGAGGAATTTCGCAATTACCACCTTATGGAGGCTGTAGAGCACTTCGGAAAGTCGATCAGTTATGAAACCGCCGATAATTTTGAAGAAATGTTCAGATCGATTAGCAAATCGAGGATGAAAATCAACCTACAAGTATCGGAAACGTTAGAGACACTTCGTGGAATGTACCGAATGGGAATTGTAACAAATGGAACGACAGCACGGCAGTATGACAAAATAGAGGCTCTCGGGATCAAACATCTGTTTCCAAGTGAAGTAGTATCTTGATCGGGAGAAAGTCGGGACTGAATAGCCTGTTCCAGGTATCTGTATGGCGACTTTGGTATGAGGCGCTGTTTGTGCGATTCATGGCAGAATGACGTGTTTTGGCCGAGTCGGGTTAGCATCCCCTCAATTTGGCTGAATCGAAAAGACATACCCATTCCCCTGGATGCTCAACCGATCGCCATGATTAAGGAGATACACGAATTAATGGGGATTTTGTGTACGAACAACTAATATCTTGGGTTGGAAAAGTATCACATTTGAGACACCAAGCAGCACTATCATCCCACCTATTAGCCAGGAAAAGATGATGTTTCACTTGTCCGATACGGTCACCGCTTGACTCCCCATTTGCTCCCACACCTCTTCAAATTGGGCTAGTTCGTATTTTTCTTGTTTTCCGGTTACAGGATCGTTCATATAAACATAATCATCATCCCAACCTGTCATCAAGAGCGCATGTTCCGGTTCCAGCCAATCCACATGATTGCCATCGTGATCTTCCCAAGCGTCGGCCTCGACAGGATCGGCCATTTGCTCCGTTGCCCAAACCACAATAGGCTTCCCGCGGCGGACGGTCTCAAGTATTTCATTGAAAGAGGTCCCCGTAAGATCCACTGAGCGGCCGGGAAGGTAATGATCAATGATGTTGACGATCGGTTCATGAAAAACGCCGTATCCTCTTGCGAACGGATCACCAACGAACCCCAAGTGAGGATTTCCACCTACATACGACCCATCGTCTTGCCTAAGAGGGCATGTCTTCTTTAGGCAGTGCATCAGCCACCTCGGACTTGTTCACTTGAACTCCGGCCCATTGCAACAACATGGTGGTTGCTGTCGCTTCACAGCCCGTCGGTAATTCCGGATTTTGAGACAGAACAGGGACATCAGGAATTTCGTAATCATTGCCCTCGGCTAAGACTTGGAACGGGATGCTGAAAAGAAGAATCGTTATAACGGTTGAGAACAATTTTAGTTTCATAATTTATATCGACTCCAGTCTGGTTTCCGATATCATAAGTGCTAACGATCATTGTGACCATTCGCTCTAAGAGAACTAAAAAAGGCTTGTGCTGAATATACCAAATTTAAGCGATAGTCGCCAGCCGTCCGATTCCCTGTTGGGTACGGGGCCGGTGACGGCCGCTTTCTTCCGACTGTGCCGGATTCGGGGTACACACGTTCCCGCCAATAATTTCATGTTTTTCACTATCCGTCGTCATACTATTGTCATATTTTTCATCTAAATTAGGGTTTAAAGGGTGCATAGGAGCGGATAGGGATGAATCAAAAACAAAAACATATACCCTCAAGGGCTGCAAAATGCGCGGCCATCCTGCTTGGATGTGCAATGTTCTTTTCTGCAGCGGCGGTAGAGTCGCTGGCGGTAGCAAATGCTGATCACTCTGCTGCGGCACAAGCTAAAATAAACGAGGGGAATCAAGAGCTTCAATCCTACATATCTACTCTGCCCTTCACTATGCCGGAAATGCATGTTCCCGAGTTCCCGGATAAACAATTCAATATAACGGATTACGGGGCGGTTGGCGACGGGATCACGAAGAATACGGATGCGTTTGCAGCCGCAATATCCGCTTGTGCAGAAGCAGGGGGCGGAACGGTTCTCGTTCCTTCGGGAGAATGGCTGACAGGACCGATTACTCTTAAAAGCAACGTGAATTTGCACATGGATGCCGGTGCCGTTATTGATTTTAGCAAGGATCACAAGGATTATCCTCTAGCTGGTTCAAAACCTGTTCCGCTCATCTATGGAACGAATTTGACTCATGTTGGAATTACCGGTGAAGGCGTGATCAACGGCAGTGGCGACACCTGGCGGCCGGTCAAGAAGGATAAACTTCCGGAATCCCGGTGGAACGCTCTCGTGGCATCCGGCGGCAAAGTCGAGAAGGACATATGGTATCCCCCTCAACAAGTGACCGATGGCAAAGCGAAGGATGTTCGTCCGTACATGGTGGATATCGAGAACAGCAAGTCCGTTCTGATTGACGGCCCCACCCTGGACAATTCCCCGATGTTCAATCTGAATATCAAACATGGCCAGGATGTCATTATTCGCCATACGAAAGTCATGAACGAATGGTACGACCAAAATACGGACGGGATCGACGTTAACGGGAAAAATATCGTCATTTACAGCAACATCGTGAGCACTGGGGATGACGGGATTTGCATGAAATCGTCAGGGGAGGCAAGGAGGGTGAGCCTGGCCTGGAAAATGTGGTGATCGAAGATAATATTGTAAATCACGCACATGGTGGTTTTGTCGTTGGCAGCAATACCGATGGGGGCATGAAGAACATCTACGTTCACAACAACGTATTTTCCGGTACCGATACAGGACTAAGGTTCAAGAGTGCGACCGGCATTGGGGGTCTTGTTCAGGACATATGGATTGACGGCATTACCATGAAGAATATTGCAACCGATGCGATTACCTTCGATGTGACTTATCCTACGGGGAATAATTCCAAGCTGGATACTAGCAAGGTGCCGCAGTTCCAGAACATTCACCTCAACCATATTGTTGTGGATGGAGCCCAAAAAGCCGTTGCCATCAAAGGCACCGAAGGCGTTCCTGTCGGCGGAGTGGACATTCAGAACTCCGTGATTCAAGCAGATACAGGCTTCACCGCTCAGTATGCCAGCGGTATACGGATGACAAATGTAAGCATCATGCCGAAGGCTGGTCCGCTGTTCACTTTGCATAACAGTGACCATGTGTCCTTGGACACAATCCTTTACCCGGCAGGCACGGATACGTTTTTGAAGCTGGATGGCGAAAAGACGCAAAACATCCAAATAAAGAATATCGATACCTCGTTAGTCGCTCATCCCATTGACGCAGGGAATGAGGTACCGAACGACGCAGTCAACGGGGCAACCTAGATAACCGACGGATCCCGATGTGAAAACGATGCAGAGCATGCATGCTATATTTGCATGTTTGCTCTTCTATTGCATAAGGAATTAGGTCGCCCTGTTGCAGGGGATACTTTTGCTAAAACAAAGCAGCAAAAAAGCCCACCAAAAGGTGAGCTTATAAATGAATCCAGCAAAATTGGGAGATGGGATTTGTGTAAAACTATTCAGCAGCTTCTGGCTCAGAATCCTCAACTGCCTCACCTTCGTCGACAGCTTCATCTTCTTCATCTTCATCTTCTTCATCGTCGTCATCTTCTTCTACTTCAGCATCATCATCGTCATCTTCTTCACTTACTTCTTCATCAACGGCATCTGCTTCTTCATCAACAGCAAAGCAACTTCTTCATTCACTGATTCTTCTTCAGTCAAAAACTCTTCTTTTTCAAAATCTCCCATTTGAATCCCTCCCGTTTCACCCAAGCTTAAGCTCAAGTGTACTATATTATATCGGAAGAACAACTTATTAGAACGCCATTACCCATGGGGACTTATCTTTTTTTTGACGGGTTATCCCATATGCTTTAGGAGTCACTCTACTGAATATTCGTATGGAGAAAATAGCCGAATTTCTGCTTTTGGATCAATTTAAAACGATAGAGCAAAGAAGAATTCCATGAATTGTGGGATGAGTTTGAGCAGGGTGCAACCCCAGAAGCTAAATTTGCGAGGGCTATTGATAAAACGCAGGCCTTCGCACAGAATGTAAGTTCGAGAGGGAAAACATGGCGGGAACATCACATAGCACCTGAACGAGTAGAGTCTTTCAACGAAAGCTGGAAAAACCAGAACACGGCATTCTCCGAAATTTTCAACTTTCTGTGGGGGAAAGCGGAGAAAGACAATGCATTTTATAAATAAAGTCGGCAGCAAATTGAAAAAATTAACAATCTCTGCTAATGTAATATTTAACTTACATTAACGAAGGGGCGGAATCGTTTGTTCATCACCGGAACGATATGGGATTTCTATGTTATCGGGCTCGACGTCTCCATATTAATGATAGCTTGGGGGCAGGGCATCATTCAGCTTACGATCGGCGAATAACTTACAAACCCCAGAAAGCGTGGCCACGTGGCCACGCTTTACTTGCATTTTTACCGGGAAATGATTTACGGTTTTCGGAACGGGTTCCTGTACCGTCGCTTTTTTCGATAAGGTTTTTCCAATCTCCCCAACACTTACCATCGTCCGGCTAGGACTTGAGCCGCCTTGACCACATTCCAAATGATCACAATGACATACAGCAGCAAAGTAACGGCTGCAATCGGGAATAAACCGGCAAGGTGTGGTGAAGCGAGCCAGAAGAGGAGCAGAACCGCCAAAGAAAAGAAAGGCAGGATGTGGGATAGAAAGGCACGCTTCGCATGGATCCGGATTTCCTCCTCGTTCGTTACCAGATATACCAGGAGCGGGATAATGAAGCCGGCGAAAAAAATGCTGAGATAACATAAAGCCGAAATCAGTCTGCGGGTATCCATAATAGAAATCCTCCAGTTTTTAGACTATAGGGTTCCCTTTCCAGATCCATCAAAAAACGATTTCCGATTATATTTTTTTATCACTTTTTCCTTTGCAAACATGTGCATAACATTGTCCACATAACCCCCGCATAATTACCCATAATTCAACAGTTATCAACAAGTTGCACACAGCTTATGCACATTTTACTGTGGATAACGGAACGCTTGTTCTAATTTTACGTGCGTGTTAATATGTTTTTACATTAAGGAATTAAGGTGATTCTAACCATGAAACTGATTAGCAATGAGATTTTGGTGGATTCTTACTTCAAAGCGTTGGACCTGAAATTGGAAGAGGACTTCGTAGAATTGTTGTTAGAAGAGATTAAACGCCGCCAAATCAACTTGGACTTTTTCAAGGAAGGCGATTCCCAGGTCAGCTGACCTGGTTTTTCTTTTTCCCGGGGCTTTGCTATCCTTCATTTGAAGACAAAAAAACCGTCCTCCGTAAAGGAAGACGGTGCTTACGAAAATACTAAGGCGCTATCTTACATTTTCATATTACTGCTGTGTCCCGGGGACAGTTTGGCCGTCGGGTCGATATATACTTTCGCATTGTTAATGGCAGTCGGCGCTTCACCGAAGCCCACCGCAATCAGCTTCAGCTTGCCGGGATACGTGGTGATGTCACCGGCGCCGAATATGCCGGAAATGCTCGTTTCCATCCGGGAATCGACGACGATCGCGCCGTTATCGATCTCGAAGCCCCATTCGGCGATCGGACCCAGCGAAGAGGTAAAGCCGAAATTGACGATGACGGCATCGACCTCGAGTTCCTTCTCTTCCCCCGTCTTCACGTAGGCCAGGGTAACGCGTTCAATGAAGCTTTTGCCATGAAGTGCCTTTATTTCCGTTGGGGTCACAACCTCAACCTTCGACTTCATCAAGTTTTCTACGCTGTGCTCATGCGCACGGAACTTGTCGCGGCGATGAATCAGCGTTACCTTCTCGGCGATCGGCTCCAGCATTAGGGCCCAGTCGACCGCGGAATCGCCGCCTCCGCTGATCAGCACTTTCTGACCTTTGAATTTATGAAGATCGCTTACGAAGTAGTGAAGATTCTTTTTCTCATATTGTTCCGCTTCCGGCGGCTCCAGCCGTCTTGGCTCGAAAGCTCCGACGCCCCCGGTTATAATGACGGCCTTACTTTGATGGACGCCTTTATCGGTTGTGACTTCAAACAGCCGCTCGTCTTTCTTCTCGACCTTCAGCACCTTTTCTTCCAGACAAACCTGAATATCCGGAAAATGCTTCATCTGCAGCTCCAGATTGTTCACAAGCTCCTGAGCGGTTACCTTCGGAAAGCCCGCCACATCATAAATGTACTTCTCCGGGTAGAGCGCTGCGAGCTGCCCGCCAAGCTGCGGCATGCTTTCGATCAGCTTCACGGAAGCCTGGCGCATTCCGCCATAGAATGACGCGAACATGCCGGCAGGGCCTCCGCCTACAATAATAATATCGACCAGTGCGTTGCTCATGAGTTTGAATAACACCTCCGGCTCTAATCAATCCACTATATTATAATCATATGACACCGGAATGAAAATAAAAATGTATTTTCACCCGAATGAACTCATGGATTATCCTGATAAAGCTTTTCGAATGGGAAAATTACAGAATTCGGCAGGAATCAAGGTGATTCCAACGTTAGTGTGATAAAATCCACACGATTTTAGCCAAAATAAAGCTTGCTATTTGCGGCGCAGCATTATATCATTTCATTTGATTGGTTATGAATATTGTGTGAAATGACAAGTTTAACGCTGTAATGGAAAAGGTTAAGTAAAGGTGAAGCTGGAATTATTTTTTGGCGTTCCTTGTGTAATTTTTCACAAAGATTTTTGTAACCTTATACAAAGAAACCATATAACAAATGGGATGGAAGGGATAGAACCATGAGTCGAATTCCGAGAATAGTCATTTTGGGAGCAGGATACGGCGGGATCGTAACGGCTATTCGGTTGCAAAAAGAGCTGAACTACAACGAGGCGGATGTCACGCTTGTCAACAAGCATGATTATCACTACATTACGACCCATTTGCATATGCCTGCGACCGGGACGGACAATCCGGAAAATGCACGCGTGAACATTTTGAAGCTGATCGACGAGTTTAAAATCGACTTCGTCAAATCGACGGTTGTCCAAATTCGTCCGCAGGAGAAGAAGGTTATTCTCGAAGAAGGCACGCTGTCGTACGACTATCTGGTCATCGGTCTCGGCGGGGAACCGGAAACGTTCGGCATTCCGGGACTGAAGGAATATGCGATGAACATCCGCAGCATCAACAGCGTCCGCTTCATCCGTGAGCATATCGAATATCAATTCGCGAAGTTCAAACGCGAGCCTAACCGCCTTGAGTATCTTACTTTCATTGTAGGCGGAGCCGGCTTTACGGGCATTGAATTCGTTGGCGAGCTTGCCGACCGGATTCCGGAGCTGTGCAAGGAATTTGACGTAGACCCTTCCCTCGTAAAAATATACAATATCGAAGCGGCTCCGACGGCGCGCCGGGATTTGATCCCGAGCTGGTCGAATATGCGATGAACGTGCTGAAGAATAAAGGGGTCACCTTCAAAATCGCTACGGCGATCAAGGAATGCACCCCGGAGGGCGTAGTGCTTGCGACCGGCGAAGAAATCAAGGCGGCTACGGTGGTATGGACAGGCGGGATCCGCGGCAATCATATGCTGGATGAAGCCGGCTTCGAGACGATGCGCGGACGCATTAAAGTCGATGAAACGCTGCGCGCTCCGGGTCACGATAATATCTACGTGCTGGGAGACTGCTCGATCGTAATGAGTCCGGAAGGCCGTCCTTACCCGCCGACCGCGCAAATTTCGATGCAGCAGGCCGAAATCTGTGCGGCCAATCTCGTAGCGCAAATTCGCGGCTCCGAGCTGAAGAAGTTCGAGTACAAACCGAAGGGCACGGTGGCCTCGCTCGGCCGCGGCGAAGCAATCGGCATCGTCGGGTCTCGTAAAATCAAGGGCGGTACTGCGGCGGTCATGAAGAAAATCATCGATCTGCGCTATCTCTTCATTATCGGCGGCATTCCGCTTGTACTGAAGAAAGGCAAGTTTTAAGCGATGCGGCACTGCAGCGTTCAAGTTCGCGGCTTGTTGACCCGGGAGGAGCTGGACCGGTACAATGCATTGATGGATGTCGGACATTTCCTGGAAGAACAGAACCGCTATGATCTGGTCTACACGGTGCAAAAGGAAATTGACATCCTCATTCTGCCGGCCATTGAGCGGCTGAAGGAGAAATCCCGCCAGCGCGACCGGGATACCGAAGCCTATCTGCGCAGCAAAGAAGAGCTTCTTGCGGAGCTGGATGAAGAGGAATAGATGAAGAAAGATCCCTTGCCGGGGAAGGCAGGGGATCTTTTTTACGCATTACAGTTTCAGCATATCCGCCATTTTGGCTTCATCGAGAAGGTTGCCCACGTAGAAATCTCCAAATTCGCCGAAGCGCGCGCTTGTTTCGTCAAAGCGCATTTCGTGGACGATCTTCTTGAACTGCAGCGGATCTTCAGCAAACAGCGTTACGCCCCATTCCCAATCGTCCAGGCCGATCGAGCCGGTGATGATCTGCTTGATCTTGCCGGCGTAATTGCGCCCGATCATGCCGTGCGAACGCATGAAATTGCGGCGCTCCTCGACGCTGAGCATATACCAGTTGTCGTTGCCCTCGCGGCGCTTGTTCATCGGATAGAAGCAGATGTGCCCCGCCTTCGGCAGAACCGGCTTCAGGCGAGCGACAATTTCCGGATCCTCCATCGGATCCACGCCGGGCTTGGCCATGTAGCCGCCAAGCTCGACAACGGAGACGTACGAGTAGGTAGGTACGGTGACCTGCGCGAAGATCGTTTTGTTAAACTCGGTTTCCAGCGCATTCAGTTCTTCCAGCGTTTCACGCAGGTGCATGAAGACGAAGTCCGCTTTCTGCCCGACAATGCTGTAAAACGCCGTGCTGCCTTGCTTGGCGTCTTCCGTGCTTTGATACTTGCGGAGCAAGGTGAAGAATTCATCCTCCGCCCGGCCGCGCTCCTGCGCAGTCAAGCTCTTCCAGGCGTTCCAATCGATGGCGCGGAAATCATGCAGACAATACCAGCCTTCCAGTGTAGAGACAGCTTCACTCATGAATGGGTACACTCCTTAAGTGGAATCATTATCCTCTGTTATCACTTGTTTTATTGTAGCGAAATCGGCAGGAAAGGGCAAACGCTGGAAGGTGAAATGGCGTCAAAACGTTTTGTGAAATTCAAGAAGCGTTCACTTTACCGCCCGGTTAATATTCGCTACAATAGAAATGAAATTGTTTTCAACCAGAAAGGGGCTTCAGGTTCCATGCTTCAACTGATTATCGTAACCGTGCTGCTGTTCGTGCTGTTCTTCGGGCTCGGTTTTATCCTGAACATGCTGATGAAAAACGACCTGGTTTCCTATCTACGGATATATAGCTCTGCTCATCGGACTCGTCATTTACTGGGGCTGGGGGACGGGCTCCCTGGCATCGAATTTGGCGGAATACTCCATCTTCGACTATGTGCCGGCCGTCGGCGGATTGATCGGCGCCATTCTGAGCGGGTCGACGATCAAATCGCTGCGGGACAAAGGGTTTAAAATGTTTTAAATTGCGGTCATCTGCCGGAGGCTTTCATGCTAGCGCTCTCCTAACGCAGATGGCTTTTTGTTTTCCCGGAGAGGATCGTTTCATGGATTTTCAACTATCTCCGGTGTCGATTTATGTGGTAAAATGGTGTGTACTACACTAGCGGGAATGATTGGGGTTTAAGGCCGATGCGAATCACGAACATGCTTCATTTTTCAGAATACCACCGGTTTTACGTATCACGGGATTTCGCACTCAGCGACCTGGATTACAAGATGCTGGCCGCGGTGTACCAACCGATGGTCGGCGCTTATGCCGTCAGTATTTATCAGACGCTGTACCAGCAGCTGCCTTCGGATAAAATCGGGTCCTCCCCGATCGATCAGCGGCGCAAGCTGTTCCTGGCTCTGGATCTGGAGTCCGGAGAACGGGGCCGGCGACTCTTCATCGAACAAACCTCGAAGCTGGAAGCGGTGGGACTGCTGAAGACGTCCAGGCGGTTCGCGGCCGCTTCCGAGGATTATATCTACGAATACACGCTGTATGCACCGCTCAGTCCGACTGAGTTTTTCCGCAACCAGCATTTAACCCTGCTTCTCAGGGATAAGGTCGGCAAATACGCCGTCTTTGCGCCGCGGGACGAGCTGATTCTGCCGGATCACGAAGAGGTGAAGGCGGCTAGTTCCGAGAACTTATCGGTTCCTTTCTACGACTTGTTCCAGCTGAACACGCAGATTGTGGATTACGAGCTCGAGCAGGCGTTCTTCCAGTCGGCGGCGTCAGGGCCCTCCGAAGCCAAGCCCGAGGTGATGTATAAAGGCTACCAATATGCGGAGATCATCATGCATTTTCCCCGGCATTCGGTGAACCGGGAATATGTGGAACGGCTGAAGTACGAACCGGAGCAGCTGGCAACGATCAATTTCGTCGCGAAGAAGTACAACCTCTATCTGACCGATGTCTGCAAGTCGCTGGATGAAGAAGGGGTATTCGACGAGAACGGGCAGATCGTACTCGAGCTTCTTCAGCATAAGGCGAATCAAGTGTTCCGTTCCGACAAGAAGCGGGCGGACGACCGCAAGCGTACGCTGGCGAAGATCGCCGGGGCGGCCCAGGAGGTTTCCCGGCCGGTCGCCCAAGGAAGGCCGGACCCGGACGCTTCCGAGCGGACCGTGGAGATGGAATATTATCTGGAAGTGCCGGACTTATTCCAAGGGGAATGCAATCAGCACCAGTACAACTATATTTTAAGGAACGAACCCTATACTTATTTGCTTGAGAAAATTTTCTCGAAAGGCTCGGTGCCGGACGGGCTTCTGGATACGCTCGCCAAGGTCGATTTGAATTACGGGCTGAGCGAGGAAGTCATTAATGTCCTGATTCATTATATTTATGTGAACAAGCGTTCCTGGTCCAGGACGTCGATTGAATTCAGCGTGACCGATATGCTCGGAAAGCAGGTGTCCACGTTCGAGCAGGCGGTGCAGTATATCCGGGAGCAGGCCAAGTACACCGAGCGCAAGACGACGGGAACCCGGGCGCCCAGGGGGCGCCGGCAGGAAGCCGCGCGGACGGGCCCCCGGCAGAAGCCTGCGATTCCGGTGGTGCAGAATGCCCCCGGACCGGCCAGACAGCGCAGCGAAGCGGAGCGGGAAGCGCTGCGGAAGAAGGCGCAGCAGCTGGACGGGAAGCTGTAGCCCGAGTAGGGCCGGATAGAGGCGCATGAAGCTGTAAGCATGACGGGAGAGAGGAGGAGCGGCGATGGAATCTTTGGGGGAACTGCTGAGCCGAGGGCAGGGCCGGCAATGCTGAAGCGAGCGGAGGACAAGCTGCGCCAGGTGGCGGCCGATCCGCTGATCGTGAAGTCGCGGGCCAAATACCCGCAAACTGGACGACTATACGATCAAGCTCAATTTGAACCGGCTGCATCAATATGTGACGGAGCATAACAACTGTACCCACTGCCCGGGACTGGACCGGTGTCCGAACGATTTTGAAGGACACTATTCGATGATTACGGTGGAATCAAGCGGAGAGCAGACACGAATCTACGATCAGAAGGTGGCGTGCAAGAAATTTATCGCCAGGGAAGCGCAGGAGGCGATCCGCGGCCGGATTCGCAGCTTTTACGTGGATGAGCGGGCCCTTTCCCAAGGGTACTCCTCGATGGAGATTCTGGACAAGGATCCGGAGCGGGAGGTAGCCGTTGAGCAGATTATCGACTACATTCTCCGCACCCGCCAGGAAGGGCTGCAGAAGAACGGCATGTACCTTGCCGGCGCCTTCGGGACCGGTAAGACGTTTCTGATGTGCTACCTCCTTTACGAGCTGGCGAAGGATGGATTCACGGGCGCCATTGTGTACATGCCCGATTTTGCCGAGGATTTGAAGACGATGTTCCAGGATCCGCTCAAGCTGAAAGAGACGATCGATGTGCTGAAGGAGACGGATCTGCTCGTATTCGACGATATCGGAGCCGAGAATCTGAATCCTTGGCTTCGCGATCACGTGATGGGCGCCATTCTCAATTACCGGATGAACCGCAAGCCTACGTTTTTTACCTCCAACCATGACCTGGACGCGCTGGAGAAGCATTTCAGCTTTACCAGCAAGGACGGGGACGAGGAGTACAAGGGGCGCGCATCATGGACCGGATCCGGCCCTTTGTCGAGGTGGTCCTGGTGAGCGGGTACAATAAGCGGGGAACATAAAAAGCAGGTCGGCCTCGAATTGGAGGCGCCTGCTTTTTCGGCTTTATCCGATAAACTAATTATCGGGTTAAGACCCCCACCTCTATAGGTGGGCCTTGAATCAGGTGGAGTAGAGTCTCCGTCTGATTCCCCCGATGTCCGGCTTGCCGAACGAGTTCACTCAAAGATATCTTCATGCTTCATTTCAATACCGGGAAACAACCGGGAATGTTCGCTCCGTTCGAATGAAGTTCCGTTCAGACAATAAATCTCTATACTTTCCTCCCAGGGGAAACGATCCAATATTCTTTCACCCCGTACTGCTCGTAAAGCCGGTACTTCTCAACACGGTCGCGGTCGACGTTGGTTTTTCCTGGGGATAATATTTCCAAAGTGAAGTCCGGCGCTCCATAGATGCCTTTGTATTGGACGATATCCAGACGGTCCAAGGCTACGAACGATAGATCGGCCAACCGGAAATCTTTTCGGGTGAGGTCACCGTGCAAATAGATCGGGACTTCGGCATCGTATACTTTACCTAAGCTGTTTTTCTTTACAAAAGCGGTTATTAAATAACTTAGATTATTTTTTATAAACCCGTGATCGGTATTGCTCGGCGTCATCATCAACGTTTGCCCACCCCAAATTTCATAACGCTCGTCTGTTTCTATCGGATACATCGACATCAGATCACCACCTTGCCCCTATTTTACCATAATAACAACAAAAAAGCCTCTCGCGCCTGTGCGCAAGAGACTTTGAGCTGCCCGCCGGCCTGAATTACTTCGCCACAACGGAGATGACTGTCGCGATAATAGCGATGACAAACAATACGGCAAAAAATACGCCGAAGCCCATGGACACATCCATTAAATCGTCGCGTTCTTCTTCGTATACGTGCAACTCCGGGTGCTTCTGCTCGCTCATGAGAGATCCTCCTTCACGCTGCTGCTTCGGTCGGCAACGGCTTCCATCTTCGTAGTTATGCTTAGTATACCCAATTTGCCGCAGAATTGTAAAGAACGCTAAGTGACAATTGTGCAAACTTTGGCTCGGTTGAAAAAGGGAAGTATTGTGGTATACTTTACATGTTGACATTATCACTCGGTGAAGGGAGACCTTTTTCTCATGGCAATTGTAAATGTATCTGACCAATCCTTCAGCAGCGAAGTCGAAGGATCCGGTACGGTTCTTGTTGATTTCTGGGCGCCTTGGTGCGGACCTTGCAAAATGATCGCTCCGGTTCTCGAAGAGCTGGATAAAGAGCTTGCGGACAGTGTGAAAATCGCAAAAGTGAACGTGGACGACAATCCGGAGTCCGCTTCCCGTTTCGGCGTGATGAGCATTCCGACCCTGATCGTGTTTAAGGACGGCCAGCCGGTTGACAAGGTTGTCGGCTTCCAGTCCAAGGATGCGCTGAAGAACGTACTGAGCCGCCATCAATAATTTGGCGACCGATTTATAACGTGAGAAAAAGCTCTTTTTCTGCTATGCTGGAAAAGAGCTTTTTTGTTGTTGAATGGGGCTATTTGGAGGGAGGATCGGAAGTGAATCAAGTAACGGGGAACCGGATCGCCGCAAAATTCTGGAAGCGATCAAAACAAAATTATCGCTCGTTCCGGAGCAGCCGGGCTGCTATTTGATGAAAAACCGGGAGGGCACGATCATTTATGTCGGCAAGGCCAAGGTTCTCCGCAACCGGTCGCGCTCTTATTTTACGGGAAGCCATACGGCGAAGACGCAGCATTTGGTCAGCGAAATCGTCGACTTCGAATATATCGTCACGGCCAATAACATGGAGGCGCTCATTCTCGAGTGCAACCTGATCAAGAAGTATCATCCGCGCTATAACGTGCTGCTGAAGGACGACAAGTCCTTTCCCTATATCAAAATTACGAACGAAGCGCATCCCCGCTTGGAAGTGACCCGGCGGGTGGTCAAGGATAAGGCCAAGTATTTCGGCCCTTACCCGAACGCTTACGCGGCCCAGGAAACGAAGAAGCTTCTGGACCGGCTGTATCCCCTGCGCAAGTGCCGGACGCTGCCTGACAAGGTGTGCCTGTACTACCATATGGGCCAATGCGTCGCTCCTTGCGAGTATACGGTGGAGCAGGAGACCTACGATAAGATGGTGGGAGAGATCACGCGTTTTCTGAACGGCGGTCATGACGAAATTAAGCAGGATCTGACGCGCAAAATGCAGGAAGCGGCGGAGGAGCTGAATTTCGAGCGGGCCAAGGAGCTGCGCGACCAGATCGTGCATATCGATACGGTGATGGAGAAGCAGAAGATTACCACGTCGGACGCCGTCGATCGTGACGTCTTCGGCTTTGCCGTGGAGAAGGGCTGGATGTGCGTACAAATTCTATATATGCGTCAGGGTAAGCTGATCGAGCGCCACGCGTCTATGTTCCCTTATTACGGGGAAGCCTACGACGATTTTATGTCGTTCGTCACGCAGTATTACAGCGAGAATCCGGCGCGCCGAAGGAAGTGTTCCTGCCTTCTGCGGAAGCGGCGGCCCATCCTGAAGACGGCAACGAGGCTTCTGCACCCGGAGCCGATGCGGCCGCGGTCGCGGCGAAAGGAGCTTCTGAAGACGAAGCTGCGGCGCTGCGGCAGAGCCCAAATCGGACGTCAAGGAAGCACTGGAAAGCTGGCTCAAGGTGAAGGTTCATCTGCCGCGGCGGGGGCTGAAGAAGAATATGGTCGATATGGCCTGCGATAATGCGAGGGTGGCCCTGGACGAGAAATTCCGTCTTGCCGCGCGGGATGAGGAGCGGACGATCAAGGCGGTCGAGAACCTCGGCGAATGGCTTGGAACCGGGACGGTGCACCGCATCGAGGCGTTCGACAACTCCAACATTCAGGGGCGAGCCCCGTATCGGCGATGGTCGTCTTTACGGACGGCAAGCCGGACCGCAAGGAGTACCGCAAATACAAGGTTCGCACGGTGCAAGGACCCGATGACTACGAAACGATGCGTGAAGTCGTGCGCAGGCGGTACGAGAGGGTACTGAAGGAAGGGCTTGCGATGCCCGATCTGATCGTGATCGACGGCGGCCGCGGGCATATTGCCGCCGCCATCGATGTGCTGGAGAATGAGCTGGGTCTGCATGTGCCGGTCTGCGGCCTCGCCAAGGACAGCAAGCATAAAACCGCCCAGTCGCTGATGGGCGATCCGGCCGAGGTGGTACCGATTCCGCGGGACAGCCAGGAGTTTTATCTGCTGCAGCGCATCCAGGAGGAAGTGCACCGCTTCGCGATCACGTTCCACCGCGAGACGCGAGCCAAATCGATGGTCGCCTCGCAGCTCGATTCGATCCCCGGCATCGGGGAGAAACGGCGCAAGGCGCTGCTCAAGCATTTTGGCTCGCTCAAGAAAATCAAAGAGGCCGAAGTCGCCGACTTTAGGCCTCTCGGGATTGGGGAAAAGCTGGCCTTGCAAATATTAACGGCGCTCAATGGTCCGGATGAGGAATCGGCGAATCCGGAGGAAGCTGAAGCGGCCGGGGCTGACGCTTGAACCGGTCGTGAAGCCAGGACAGGAGCCAGCCGATGAGCGCGGGAAGCAGAAGATAAGCGCCGCCGGTCATTACATGCAGCAGGTCGCCCATGTACATGAGGGATAGCCCCATCAGGATGCTGTCCATCGCCGCATGGGCGAACAGCGCGGTCAAGAAGCCGTAACGCAGGAACGTGTATCCGAAGATGAGCCCGATGATCGTCACTTCGATCAGCCGGGTATAGACGGGGTAGATCGGATACTGCGTGTGGCTCGCGGCCCAAATGATGCTGGGCAGCAGTACGGCGAGGAACCGGCTTCTCGTCAGCTTCAGGAAGAAGGCGATGCCGAACAGCCGGTACGCCGCCTCTTCCGAGATCGCCGCGGCCCATGCCATTAATGGGAATGCAGCCGGAGCCAGCATATTGTATACGGAGTCGGACGGGTCGCTCACCGCCCAGACGTCGAAGGCTTCACCCGCGATAAAGAAGAGCAGCCGCTGGACACCCAGCACGAACAAGCAAATCAAATATCCCCGCACCATCGACGCCTTCACCGACCGGCCAAAGGCCGCATCCCGCCAGGTAGGCCATGGGGCCATTCCACGGTTCATCCACAACTTGCGACCCGATGACAAGAAGCAATAAGTCGATATCGCCATCAGACCCGTGAACACATTCATAAACCATAAATAAAACATCGCTTCCGGCCCGCTCGGCCCTTCGCCATGGGACGTGCGGAAGGAGGGAAGCATATTGAAGTTGTTTCCTACATATACGGCCAGAAACAGAAGACTGAGCACGACGCCTTTGGAAAAGCTGATCTCCCGCCGATAACGAATGACGATGAAGAATGCCGTCAGCGTCATGACTGCGGACAGGCCCATGCTGATTCGCGTCATGAGGCCGGCGCGGTCATTTTGCTCCTGCTGCCAGGTAAGGAACGATTCGGGTACGGAGAACCGGGGATGGAAGGACGTTACCTTTCCGCCCGATACTTCCGTATGGAGTTCAAGGGTCGCTTCGCCGATTCGTTCCGTTTTGCTGACGAAAATATAAGTCCCCCGGTTCTTGTCCGGCGTGTCCTTTAAAGTGAATTCCTCCGGCTGGTACCCCATATCCTTGACCGCTTTTTCCGCAAGCTTCACATCCCCCGCTTCCGGTGCACGGGCATCCCCAGACGAGGTGGCTTTCGGGCTATTGATTTCCCAACCCAGCGGCTCTTTGGTCGAATAATTCACATCCAAATAATAGGTCGTCTTGGTGTTCAGATCATTGATCTCGACCTGATAATAATCGAGCGGAAACTTGTCTCCATAACGCTCAAGATAATCATCGTACAAGTGCTCCTTCTGCAAGTAGCCGCTTCGGGCGGAGAACGATTGAAACATAACGTTGGTCTCCCGGTTCGAGGAGAGGGAAAGCTGCTTCAAGGCGAACTGCTCGGCGGCCTCCCGGGCCTGCTCCTTCGTGATGGCGGGAACGCCGGAACCGTCGTCTTCGAGCGCCGGAGCCTTGTCCAGGAAGGGCGAAAGGAACGTAACGCCCAAATACAGCACGAGGCCGATCACGGCAAGCAGGAGAAGTGATGCTTCATTTTGTCGCTTCTGCATGAACGAAGGCTCCTTCTAAGAAATAAGATCGGTAAGGCAGTCTAAGCGGGGAAGGGACATCCAACTTTTTAACAGTCTATTCTAAAAAAGTAGCATACATGCGTATGGAAAATCCAATGAATTTGCGAGCTTGCGGGGGAATTCGAAGAAAAGCAAAGCGCTACGGCTATGAAAGCGTCCTCAAAACTGCTTGTGTTTCCGATTTCCGCAGTTTTTCATCAAAAAACGCCTTTGTACTTCCGGAGAAAGAACATTATAATTCATATCAATTGAATCAAAAAGCCGAATTTCTTAGCGAAAACGGGGAACCATGAGTTTAGGGGTGAATTCAGCCGGATGCAGAGCGGTCCGCTGATAGGGTGCCTGTATACCCGAATCCGACAGCTAACCTCGTAGGCTTATTCTTACAGGGACCAATACGTGAGGCATTGGGTTTCCAGTGTCTTTTTTGTTTGTCCGAAAACGAGAGTTGAGGTGCAGAATGAAGCAATTTCCCAAAAAAATCGAGCTGACGCCCCCGCAAATCCTGGTGATCGGCTTCGCCCTGATCATACTGATCGGAGGAACGTTGTTATCGCTTCCGATCTCATCGGCCAAAGGCGAATCGTCGCCTTTCCTGGATGCGTTATTTACCGCCACATCGGCAACCTGCGTGACGGGGCTTGTGGTCGTCGATACGGGAACGACCTTCTCCGTATTCGGACAAATCGTCATCATTCTGCTTATCCAGGTCGGCGGTCTCGGCTTCATGACCATGGCGACGTTGGTAGCATTCGTATTGAAAAAACGGATTTCCTTGAAAGAAAGACTGATCCTTCAAGAGGCGATGAACCAGGGAAGCATGGAAGGCATTGTGCGGCTGATCCGCAAGGTGATTTTCTATTCGCTGACGATCGAATTTGCGGCCGCCGTCCTATTCGCGATCCGCTGGTCCTTTGATCTCGGCCCGGGCCGCGCCATCTATTACGGCATCTGGCATGCGATTTCTTTCTTTAATAACGCCGGCTTCGATCTGTTCGGCTCCGTGACGGGCCCGTTCAGCGGCTTGACCGCGTATGCGGATGATGTCTTGGTTAACGTGGTTTCCATGGGGTTAATTATTTTGGGCGGGATCGGTTTTATCGTCATCGCCGACGTCGTGGATTATAAGAAATGCAGGAAGCTTTCTCTTCATTCCAAAATCGTTCTCAGCATGACGGCGGCCCTGATTCTCGTCGGCGCCGTGGTGATGTTCATCTTCGAATACAGCAATCCCAAGACGCTCGGTTCCTTGAATTGGACGGGCAAAATCTTGGCCTCCTTCTTTCAATCGGTTACACCGCGTACGGCGGGAGCCAATACTATCGATATCGGCGGCATGCGGCAGGCTTCGCAATTTTTTATGATTATTCTGATGTTCATCGGGGCTTCGCCGGGCTCAACGGGCGGCGGGGTGAAGACGACGACCTTTACGGTGCTGATCGGAGCCGTCATTGCGATGATCCGCGGCAAGGAAGACATCGTGCTGTTCCATTACCGTCTCGGCCGGGACCGGATTATGAAAGCGACGGCCATTATTTTCTTGGCCTTGATGCTGGTCGTGCTGGTGGCGATGGTGCTGTCCACCACGGAGGATCATTCGTTCCTGATGATACTTTTTGAAGTCACCTCGGCTTTCGGTACGGTAGGTCTTACGATGGGCCTTACCTCGGATTTAACGACATTCGGGAAAATCTTGATCGCACTGATGATGTTTGCCGGAAGACTCGGCCCGCTGACGCTTGCTTATGCGCTGGGGCCGAAAGCGGAGAAGGAATTGTATCGATACCCGGAAGGGAAAATTACGATCGGATAGGAGAAAAGAAAGATCATGAAACGCAGCCAATATGCTGTTATCGGCTTGGGCCGCTTCGGCTCCAGCCTCGCGAAGGAACTGATTCAGCTTGGGTATGAGGTGCTCGGCATCGATAAAGACGAAGAGGCGGTGGATGAGCTCAGCGATGAGCTGACCCACGTCGTCGTGGCCGACGCTACGGATGAGGAGGTCATCCGCTCGCTCGGAATCCGCAACTTCGATTGCGTTATTGTAGCGATCGGGGACGATATACAGGCGAGCATCCTGACAACGATTTTGCTGAAGGATATGGGCGTGAAGATGGTGGTTACCAAGGCGCTCTCCGAGCTGCATGGCAAAGTGCTGCAGAAGATCGGCGTTGACCGCGTGATTTATCCCGAACGGGATATGGGCATCCGGGTCGCACATCAGCTCGTATCGCCGAACCTGCTGGATTATATCGAGCTGTCGAAAGAGTATACGATCGCCGAACTGTCCGTGCCTCAATGTCTCTCGGGCAAGACCTTGAAGGAGCTGAATCCGCGGGGGCGTTTTGGGTGCAGCGTCGTCGCTATCAATAAGAAAAGCGGAGTCATAATCGCACCAACGGCAGAAGATACGGTGCATGAGCGCGATGTGATGGTTCTGATCGGAACGAAGCAGCAAATCGATTCCTTCGAGCATACCGTGATCCGTTAACCGCTGAAGGGTAAGCTATAGGAAAGCCCTGGTGGCGGGAGGGATGTTCGGGTGGACAACGATATTTTGATTCAGCACGTTATCTTCTTATTAATTTTTATCCTTGCCGTAGGCATGCTGTCCGGCAAGCTTGCCTCCAAGCTGAAGCTCCCGGATGTGGCGCTATTCCTCGTAGCCGGCATGATTGTAGGGCAGGGGATGCACCTCGTTACCGAGACGAGCGGCTCGTTCACGAATCAGTTCATTCTTACGATCGGTTCGGCGCTTATCCTGTTCGACGGCGGGCGGAATATCCGTTTATCGGGGCTTCGCAAGGTTTGGCTGACCGTTACGCTGCTCAGCGTACCCGGAGTGCTGATCACCTGCATCGTGGTAGCGGCGGCTTCCCACTGGTCGCTGGGGCTCCCCTGGCTGTACGCGATGCTGCTCGGCGCCATCATTTCTTCGACCGATCCGGCGACGCTCATCCCGGTGTTCAAGCAGGTTCGCATCCGCACCAAGGTTCGGGAGACGGTGGAAAGCGAATCGGCGTTCAACGACGCCACCGGCTCGATCCTGACCTTTTCGATTATCGCGATCCTGACCGGAGGGCAGGCGGTATCGCTTTCCTCGGGCATTCTTGAATTTTTGAAAACGGCTGTCGGCGGCGTGGCGGTAGGTCTCGTGATCGGGCTGGTCCTGGCTTACATTACAGGCCATTTCAAGCTCGGCTGGCTGCGCGATTACGCGACCATAGCGCTGGTTGTGACGGCGCTTGGCGCCTATTGGGCCGGGCAGGAACTGCACGTGAGCGGCTTCATGGCGACCTTCACCGCAGGCCTCATCTGGGGGAATGTCGATCTGTTCCGGCTCGATTTGGACGACAAGCTGCATGAAATGGCGCATTTTACCGAGAATATGACGGTACTCATGCGGATGCTGATCTTCATACTGCTGGGCGACCAGGTGAACTTCGGGGTGATTTTCGCTCATTTGTGGCCAAGCCTGGCCGTGATTGCAGTGTTTATGCTGATCGCAAGGCCGCTGACCGTTCTGGCCTGCACCCTGCCGGACCGGGGGCACGCTGGCGGCTGGAATGAGATTTTGTTTATGTTCTGGGTCCGGGAGACCGGCGTGATCCCGGCGGCGCTCTCCGGCATGGTGGCGGGTCTCGGGATCGCGCATGCGGATATTATCGCCTCCGTCACCTTCCTGGCGGTGCTGCTTACGATCCTGCTGCAGGCCGGCACGACCGCGCTCGCCGCACGGAAGCTGGGGCTGGAGGAACGGCCCGCGGAAGAATAGCTTAAAGGAACGGCTCCGCAGACTCCTTCCGGTAATGGTGCACCGCCTGCTCGATAAACCGCCTGGTTGCAGGCTGATGAACGGCTTCCTCTGTGTACAGCAGGGAAGTCGTTCTTTTGGTTTGCCTCAAGGCGGGAAGATGACGCACGGTCAGCTCGTTGTCTTCTATTAAATTGCGGCGGAGATAGGATTCCGGCAGCGGCGTCGCCGTCTGGCAGGTCGAAACGAGACGAAGAATGGCCTCGAACGAGTCGATCTCCATCTTGACGTCGGGATGCACGCTGTTTCTTTGAAACAGCTCATCCATCAGAATGCGGTACCAGGTGCCGCGGGAGAACAGGATCATCGGCGACCCTTGCAGATCGAGAATATCCAGTGCGGGCCGTTCGGCCAAGGGATGCGTGACCGGGAGCACCAGGCACAGATGATCCTCGAAGAGCGGGAGGCAGGTCAGATGCGAATCTTCGATTTTGGAGGCGACAAGCCCGATATCCACCTTCTTTTCCTTGACGAGCTGGACGATTTCGTGCGTCTTCCCCGTGGCGGCCTTGATATCGGTATTCGGAAATTCTTTGGTAAACAAGGTCAAGAGATCCGGAAGAGTGGACTGCAGCGTCGTCAGGCTTGCGCCAATGATCAGGCTGGCCGGCTGGGTGGCGGCCCGGAACGGCTGAAGCGCCCGCTGCAGCTTGCTTTCCATCCGCCGCTGCTCCAGGGCGTATTCGTAGCAGATTTCGCCGGCCCGCGTCAGCGTAAGCCGCTTGCCCTTGCGCTTGAACAGCTCGACGCCGAGCTCCTCCTCCAGCCGCATGATCTTCCGCGACAGGGCGGGCTGGGATAAATTGAGCAGCTGCGAGGCTTTATTGAGGCTCTGCTGCTCGACGACGGTGGCGAAGACTTCCAGCTGTTCCATGAAATAGCCCTCCTCGATGCGGATTATATTATGCATGACGGTTATAAGCTTTTATAAAAAAACGGCACTTCCATTATAAGCGATTCAGGAGTAGTATGTATATGTCACTTCCTGTTCACAATTTTTGCCGTTGTCCGTATAAAAGCATGTCGATTCATGGAAAATAGGCGTAGCAATTATGTTGACGCTCCCAGAGGGCAGGAGTACAATGGTAAATGGTTTTGGCGAAACGGTGACAAGCCTTACTTTTGAGGGGGAACGAAAGTCCAATGTTTAAAAACTCGTATTACTCACGCAAGCTGCATTCGCTCTTGGGTGTCATTCCGGTCGGTTTCTTCCTGATCGAGCACCTGCTGACGAACTACAAGGCGTTCAGCGGCGGGCATGCGGCATTCCTGGATCAGGTCTACTGGCTGCACGAGCTTCCGCTGGTGCTGTTCCTGGAGATCTTCGGCATTTGGATTCCGCTCGCCTATCACGCTATTTACGGTTTGTATGTAGCTTACACGGCGAAGAACAACGTGAGCAATTACGGTTACTTCCGTAACCAGATGTTTATGCTGCAGCGCGTAACGGGTGTCATTACCTTCCTGTTCGTAGCGTGGCACTTCTTCCAAACCCGTTTTCAGATCACGCTCGGTCTGGAGCAGGGGAAATCGGAATCCGCATGCATGACATCGCGTCGAATCCGGTTTATTTTGTGCTGTACTGCATCGGGATCGTATCCGCCGTATTCCACTTCAGCAACGGCATGTGGTCTTTCCTCGTAAGCTGGGGAATTACGGTAGGTCCGCGCGCACAGCGCATTTCGACTTACATCTGGATGGGTGTGTTCGTAATCATGTCCATCATGTTTATCTTGTCCTTGAGTGCGTTTGTGAACCCAGAGTTCCAGCAGCTGCCTCAAGTGGCTAAAGGTTAAGGGGGACTAAACGATCATGGCGAATTCTAAAATCATCGTAGTCGGCGGCGGTCTGGCCGGTCTGATGGCCACTGTCAAAGCGGCGGAAGCCGGCGTTCACGTCGACTTGTTCTCTTTGGTGCCTGTAAAACGTTCCCACTCCGTGTGCGCACAAGGCGGGATCAACGGAGCGGTTAATACAAAAGGGGGAAGGCGACTCCCCGTGGGAGCATTTTGACGATACCGTATACGGGGAGACTTCTTGGCCAACCAGCCTCTGGTAAAAGCCATGTGTGAAGCCGCACCCGGCATTATTCACTTGATGGACCGGATGGGCGTTATGTTCAGCCGGACACCGGAAGGTCTGCTTGACTTCCGCCGTTTCGGCGGAACGCAGTATCACCGTACGGCGTTTGCCGGTGCAACGACAGGGCAGCAGCTGCTGTACGCGCTGGACGAGCAAGTCCGCCGCTGGGAAACCGCCGGACTGGTTAAGAAATACGAGCACTGGGAGTTCCTTGGCGCGATTCTTGACGACGACGGCGTTTGTCGCGGGGTTGCTGCACAGGATCTGCGGAGCATGGAAGTGAACACGTTCGCAGCGGATGCGGTAATCCTCGCAACCGGCGGTCCCGGGATCATTTTCGGTAAAACGACGAACTCCGTCATCAACACCGGTACGGCTGCAAGTGCGGTTTACCAGCAGGGCGTTTACTACGCGAACGGCGAGTTTATCCAAATTCACCCGACGGCGATTCCGGGCGACGACAAGTCGCGGCTCATGTCCGAATCTGCGCGCGGCGAAGGCGGACGCGTCTGGACGTACAAGGACGGCAAGCCTTGGTACTTCCTCGAAGAAAAATACCCGGCTTACGGCAACCTTGTCCCGCGGGATATCGCGACTCGCGAGATTTTCCACGTATGCGTGGATTTGAAGCTCGGCATCAACGGCGAGAACATGGTGTATCTCGACCTGTCCCACAAGGATCCGAAGGAGCTCGACGTGAAGCTCGGCGGGATCATTGAGATTTACGAGAAGTTCATGGGCGACGACCCGCGGAAAATTCCGATGAAGATTTTCCCTGCCGTTCACTACTCCATGGGCGGTATGTGGGTCGACTACAACCAAATGACGAATATCCCGGGACTGTTTGCTGCCGGCGAATGCGAATACCAATATCACGGTGCGAACCGCTTGGGTGCGAACTCCCTGCTGTCCGCTATCTACGGCGGTATGGTGGCCGGGCCGAAAGCCATCGAATATATCAAAGGTCTGAAGAAGTCTGCCGAGGACGTGTCCTCCGCTATCTTCGACCGGTATAAGAAGCAGCATACGGACCGTTACGAAAGCATCCTGAAAATGGACGGTACCGAGAATGCCTATGTAATCGGTAAAGAGCTCGGCGAATGGATGAACAATAACATGACGGTCGTTCGCTACAACAAGAACCTGGAGCAAACGATCGACAAGATCAACGAGCTGAAGCAGCGTTGGAAGAACATCAACGTCAACGACTCGTCCCGTTTCAACAACCCGGGCGTCGCCTATACCCGTCAGCTGTGGAACATGCTTGAATTGGCTCATGCGATGACGCTCGGCGCGCTGCTCCGCAACGAAAGCCGCGGTGCGCACTACAAGCCGGAGTTCCCTGAACGGAATGACGAAGAGTTCCTCAAGACGACGAAAGCGAAATGGACACCGGACGGACCGGAAATCAGCTGGGAAGACGTAGATACGTCGCTCATCGCTCCGCGGAAACGTGACTATACGACCAGCAAGAAGGGAGGTCATTGATCATGGCTGAAGCAACTGCAGCGGCAGGCAAGAAAGTGAAATTTATCGTGACCCGTCAGGACTCGCCGGAGAGCAAGCCCTATACGGAGGAGTTCGAGGTTCCTTACCGCCCGAACATGAACGTCATCAGCGCGCTGATGGAGATCCAACGGAACCCGGTTAACGCCGGCGGGAAAAAGACGACCCCGATCTGCTGGGAATCGAACTGTCTGGAGGAAGTGTGCGGCGCCTGTTCGATGGTCATCAACGGCAAACCGCGCCAGGCTTGTTCCGCGCTGATCGATAAGCTGGAGCGAGCCGATCCGGATCGCTCCGATGAGCACATTCCCGGTTGTGCGGGACCTGGTCATCAACCGGGAACGCATGTTTGCGGCTCTCAAGAAAGTGAAAGCATGGATTCCGATCGACGGTACGTACGATCTCGGTCCGGGGCCGCGTTTGGCCGAATCGAAACGCCAGTGGGCTTACGAGCTTTCCAAATGCATGACCTGCGGCGTATGCCTTGAATCCTGTCCGAACGTGAACGATAAAACGACCTTTATCGGCCCGGTCGCCATCTCGCAAGTGCGTCTGTTCAATACCCATCCTACGGGTGAAATGAACAAGCACGAGCGTCTGGAAGCGCTGATGGAGGACGGCGGCATCGAAGGTCGCGGCAACTCGCAGAACTGCGTCCGCTCTTGCCCGAAAGGCATTCCGCTCACGACTTCGATCGCAGCGATGAACCTCGAGACGACGAAGCATCTGTTCAAGAAATGGCTCAGCATGTAATCCGAGGACTTATAAACTCTCCTGTTCCAAGGCTTGGGGCAGGAGAGTTTTTTGGTGCCGGCGTTATTCTTCTATTGACGAGGCGTCTCTCGGAAAATTAAAATAGGTTGAAACGTTTACATTACAAATTTTACCTGAAGGGACGGGCGATTAGCTGTGAACCGAAAACGGCAGGTGACCATTGTGGATATCGCCGAGACCGCCGGTGTTTCCATAGCAACCGTATCCAACGTACTCAATCGGCGGAACGTGCCGATGGCGGAGGAAACGATTCGCAAAGTGGAGGAAACCGCCGAACGTTTGGGCTACCGGCGCAATGTCATGGCGGCCAGTCTGAGCCGGCGCAAATCCTATGAGCTCGGACTGCTGGTACCGGGCTTCGGAGGGTACTACGGCAATTTCGCGGAAGAGATGCAGCGAACGGCTCATCAGTTCGGGTATCATTTGTCGGTCTTCTCCTCAGGAGGATTCGACCCTGAGATCGAAAAGCGGCATATGGACCTGCTTCTGCAGCGGCGGGTGGACGGGCTGGTATGCCACGGCTTGGCGATGTCGCAGGAGACGACAAGGAAGCTGGTCGGGGAAGGAACGCCGCTTGTCTTATTCAACGGCTGGGGATGGCCCGGGGATCTGGCGGTCGGCGCAGTGAACCTGGATTTTGCCCAAGGCGACCGGGATGCGGTCAAACACTTGTATGCCGAAGGCTGCAGGAAGCTGTTCTACCTTGCCCGAAGCCGGGCGCATGCGGTGGACGAGCAGCGGCGGATCGGGTTCCGTCAGGGCGTCTCCGCTCTCCCCGAGGGCCTGGAGACCGAAATTCTGGAGTTCGATGAAGAGGACGTGGAGCGAATCGTGGAGCGCTCGGCTGAGGCGGTTCAGCCGGATGGGCCGGTCGGGATTCTGGCTTTTGACGATTTCACCGCCTTCACGTTCATGTCCGCTGTACTACGGGCCGGTTACCTCGTGCCGGAGGAGTTTCAGATTGCAGGGATCAACAACGATGCGATTGCCTCCCGGTGCTACCCCTCTTTGACCACGGTTGAGATCCCTTATGGATTCCAAGCCCGGCTCGCGCTCCGGCTGATGCTGCAGCATTTGGGCGAGGAGGAGAAGCTCAGGCGGATGCCGTTCGCCGAAGGGGAGGCTCTGCTGGCCGGAGGGGAGCACGAAATCCGCATTCCGCTGCGATTGATCCGGCGCATGTCTACCGGCCGTCCCGGCTCCCGTTAATGCAAAGACTCCGTCTTCCCTTGTGCGGGAGGGCGGAGTCTTTGGCTTGGATCAGGCATGGGCGGTTTCGTGTCTTACCTTGCCTTCTTCCTTGTGGCGAAGGAACTCTTTGCCGTATTCGCCATGCGGGTGAATATTGGCGTGCTCCATCTGAATGGTCGAATGCTCGATGCCGTACTTGTTCTTCAGCGTTTCGTTGATGGCCAGGATGATGCAGAAGGGCTGGATTTTATCATCGATGAACACATGGGCCGTTAAAGAATAGTGGTCGGTAGAGATGGCCCAGAGATGCATCTCATGAACATCCTCGACACCTTCCACCTCGCCGATCGACTTGCGGATTTCTTCCAGATCGAACCGGCTTGGAACGGACTCCATCAGGATCAGGTACGATTCCTTAATGATCTTGACGCCCCCGGTAAATATAATCCCCCGATCACCATACTGATCAGCGGATCGACCCATTGAATCCCGGTAAAATAGATGATGACGGCGGAAATGATAACGCCTATGGAGCTGAGCAAATCCCCGATAAAATGCCACAGGGCGCTCTGCACGTTCAGATTTTCTTCCTCCTCCATACTTCGGCTGAGGACCAGCGTGAGCACCAGATTGACGATCAAACCGATGGAAGAGATGATCAGCATCAGCTTGAAATCGATCGGCTCGGGATGAACAAACCTGCGGATCCCCTCAATAAAGATGCCGAGTGCGATAATAGCCAGGGCCAAGCCGTTAAGGAAGGAGGCGATAATCTCAAACCGCAGAAAACCGAAGGTGAAACGGGAGTTCGGCGGATGGGTGGCCAGATAAATCGCGACCATGCTCAGACCCAAGGCAAGCACGTCGGAAATCATATGCGCGGAGTCGGACAGCGGCGCAAGTGAATTGGAGAGAAGTCCTCCGATAATCTCAACTATCGTGAAAAAAGCGGTTAAAATCAAGGTGACCCATAACGTCTTCTTGGAACGGGATTGTTCTTTGACATGATGGAGATGGTGAAAATCGTATGCCTCGCTCATGGTCAGCCTGCCTTTCGTATGAACTCTATGGTTCGGATTATACGTCAAGTCCGATATTTTGGCAAATACTTTAATTGAGAGCATTTATCACCGATTTGAGAGGGATTATCATCGAAATGAGAAGGTTTTTCAGCTTTTTGAGAGCTTTTCTCAATTAGGAGGAAGGAGCAATTGCAGGGCCGTGAATTTGTTACACAAATGAAATATTCCTGTTACGAAAATTACATCTTCGCCGTGTATCATAATAAACAAGACCCCCTTTTTAATATATACACCTTTGGACCCGCCCCGTTGGCGGGTCTCTTTTTTTGTCCCGAGCAATAAAGGGAGCGGAAATGCCTTGATTTATAAGGGTTTATGAGGTTATGGATAAGGATGAATTGAGGTGAATTATTAGCCTTGGGGACGAATTGGGGGCGGAGTAGCTCTTCATTAAGATATTCCTTTTACTTTTTGATGTGAATCTTTCCCACCTGGTAATGCTGGGGCATCGCTATATCTGGTTATTTGACCTTTAGTGGAGTTTCTTTGCCGCTTGTTCTCATTGGGGATTTTACTTTACTTGTCAATACTTTACCAAGTCTGATTGAAGGTTTCTCAATAAAATAGTACGAAAGACTGGCTACAACTAAAGTTATCAATATAGTCATTAAGAAAATAATGTAAATATGTATTTTACCGTAAAACAGATAGCATAAAGAAACTAAAATCACTAAATGGTACAAATATACACTGTAGGATATCATACCTAAAAACATAATTGGTTTTAAGTGGAGGAATTTACTAACAGATTTCAAAGATAGTGAGAGAGTTATAAAAATAGAAACCCCAAGTGCAATGAACCATTCGTCTACAATGGTAGAATGGATTAATTTTACATCAAAAAATGGCCACCAAGAGTAAACGTAGCAAATTATTCCAATCAAGGATAAGAGAATTTTTTGAATGGATGATAAATTTCTAACCGAATTCGTGAGTTTATGCCGATATTTTGCAAGCAACGCCCCTACAATAAACATCAGAATGTAATTTAGCGTTCCAGACGGAATATAGTAACCCCTTCTAAAACTTAAACATGATATTAAAAAACCTAGAGCTAAACTAATTTTCCAATCAAATCGCAGCAAGATGAACATGAATAAGGGGAATATTAAAGATATTTTCATTTCTTCGGATAAAGACCATATGGGTGGATTAAGTGCGTTGATTTGTAATCTTCCGAGGAGTAAAAGATGATCGAATATCATTTTTAAAGTAATGGGTTCTGCCCAAATAGAGTTAAACCAGCCACTCAACTCGGAAATACCGCCTTTTGCAAATAATTCCCTTGCAATAAATGCTACTAGAATGGCAACCAGATATGGGATATAGATACGACAGGTTCTTTTAATGATAAAAGATACGTAACTAACCCTTTGAATGGTTTCGCTATACCATACGAGGGATAATACAAAACCACTTAATACAAAGAAAAATACAACAGCTTCATGTCCGCCCCAAATAATATGAATCGGAGTATACTTCAATAAATTGATCAGCCACATATCCGAGTTATTATAGGTGTTTGTTTCCATTAAGGGGAAAATGAGTACTAAGTGTTGGAATAGGACAGCTAACGCCGCAATTCCTCTTAATGAATCCAGTTCTTCAAACCGTTTCAGTAGAATCCTCTCCTATACAATGTTTTAAGCCAGAGATTTACAATGATTTTTGAGCCTTAAAGTCTTGATAGATTAAGATAATATTTTTATACAAATTGTATCATAAATATGAAGATATGTGGAAATATAAAGTGTTTTTTTTGAAGTTTTTCCCTTATTTTATTTTAGATGTGCCTATACTACAAATTTTTTAATCTTCTTTAACTAAAACTTGATTTTATACACCTCAAACTCCGATACGTTTCGTATTTCAATAAATATAATGAAGATTTTTCCATGATAAGGAAGTATTCCGAGCCGCTTATAGTTTCTCATGGGTTGATCATTACATGACAGTAGAGTCTCGAACACGCCGAATTGACCTTGTAAAAACACACAAATAGGCCAAGACTAAGTAAAGAATAAAGCCCCCGACTGAAAAAGTGAGGGCTTTATACTTTAAAAGCAACTGTTATGGACCAGGAAATCAATATATTCATAATTAAGAGAGCGGCCTTCCATTGAACTTGGGGCCGATTAATTTCGCCCGCAATCTTTTGCGGTTATAAGTAGAGTTAATGGCGGTCCGCTTTAAGCTCCCGGATATAGTTGGAAACGATAAAGAAGATAAAGCCTGCGAACAGGATCAGCGCCAGAATCAAGATCGAAGATTGCCTGAAGGCAATAAAGATCCCGGCGGCGGAATTGGCTGTCAGGAAGAACAGGGCGAGGATGACGGTTTTGTCCCGCACCTTCGGTGGCCTGTGGGCTTCCAGTAAGGTGAATCCGAGCCTTTTTTGATACAGCGTAATGCAGATGAGCATATGCGGCCCGACAAAATACCACGATTCCAGGGTATAATCATCCGCAAGGATCTTTAAAGTAAGGCCAATATCGAAATGGTGGAACAGATAGACCGTTCCGAACTCGAGAAGACCGCTCGTGGTTAAGCCTAACACGATCATGATTAAACAATAGATCCACCGGATCCGTGAAAGAAGCGTGAAAAATAGGATGCCGAACAGCGGTGGCACGAAGGTAATTAAGGAAATCCAATCCAAATATTGAATGGTGGTGGAGACGCTCGCGCAGAAGACGGCCACCATGACAGCCTCTTTCCAGTAGCTAAACAGCTTGAATCGGAAAATCACCAAACCGTTCATGAAAATGGCCAACCATGCAAAAAATGAAACAAGAAACGAGTTGGTAACGTTCATTACGACCTCCAGGGGTTATAAGTCCAAAAAAAGCCCGTCCCCCATCATACTACGGGGCTATGGGTTCGTCCATAGATGGCGGACTGGAAAGGTGCGGGAATGAAAAAGGATGATTTTGGCGACCGGATGAAGGGCTACGAGCATGCCTTTCGGCACCGCTTGCCGCGGCGGCTCCCTGTCATTCTGCGGCTGGACGGGTGCCATTTTCATACGTTTACCCGGGGGTTAAACAAGCCGTTCGACGAGCGGCTGGCCGCCGCATTCTGGGAGACCTGCAAGTATCTCGCCTCGAACATCATGGGGTGCAAAATCGTCTACCACCAGAGCGACGAAATTTCGATTCTGCTGACCGATTATGATAACCTGAACACCCAGTCATGGTTCGACAACAACCTTCAAAAGATGGTCTCCGTCTCCGCTTCGATGGCGGCGGCCCGATTTAATGAAGAAATCCGCAAGCTCATTCCCGGCAAGGAGCTCGCGGTATTCGACAGCAGAGCTTGGGTCATGCCCCGGGACGAGGTCGCCAATTATTTTATCTGGCGGCAGAGGATGCGGTAAAGAACAGCATAGCTATGGTGGCCCAGGCTCATTTTCCGCATCAGGAGCCGCAGGGCTTGAACGGGAAACAGCTTCAGGCCAAGGCTGCTAGCGGAGCACGGAGTTGATTGGAACCGGGCCCCTGTGTGGCAGCAAAGAGGGGTTTGCCTCGTGAACCGGCCTTATCTCAAAGGGGAGGCCGTACGCCGGAGGTGGGAGGCGGATGAGGCAACGCCTCTTTTTTCGCAGCACCGGGAGTACATCGATCAATATGTCTATTTGGACAGGGAGGAATAACGTGGAGTGTGTGATTTTCGTCGGCATTCAAGCTTCGGGGAAATCGACGTTTTATAAAGAGCGTTTTTTTCATTCCCACGTCCGGATTAATTTGGACATGCTGAGGACGAGGCACAGGGAAGATATTTACCTGGCCGCCTCGATTCAAGCGAAGCAGTCTTTCGTCGTGGATAATACGAATCCGTCCGCGGAGGATCGGCGGAAGTATATCGAGATGGCGAGAAGCGCGGATTTTCGGGTGATCGGCTATTACTTCGAGCCGGACTACGGCTTATCCGTGAAGCGGAATGAGGAACGAACGGGGAAGCAGAGGGTGCCGGATATCGGCATCCGAAGCGTGATGAAGAAGCTCCAGGTTCCCGATTACCGCGAGGGGTTCGATGAACTGTACCTGGTGAGGTCGGAGCAGGGGACGTTCGCCGTGGAGCCGATGAGCGAGAAATAGACCACCTTTTTGGGCTTTTTAAAATTTAGCGAAGCGGGCGGAATCGTTCAGGAGAAGCGCCGGGGACAACAGCGATCGGAAGAACGATCCGCACGCACAGCGGAACATTTTATTAGGCTCTTCCATAACAAGGTGGTTTTTGCGATTATTGCTGCGAATCCGAATCCGGCCGTGCGAAAGAGTCGAGATTCTCATCGCCGATCAGGTCGACGTAGTCTCTTGCCCCTTCCGGTACCGTCAGCAGATCGGATGCCTCGCCGGTTTTTTCTAAATTTTCGATTCCCTGCCGAGTAGCCTCGTCCATGTTGATCCTCCTTTTCCATTGGGCTTAAGGTTATTATGCACAGCCCGGATTATAAATATGTTCCAGAGGATCTATAATCAGCCACCGATCACCGGGTTCATTCTGCGGCTCATGCGTTTGAATGAGGGACCAGCTCAATGTTTCGTCAAAGATATACAGATCTTTCGGGAAGACGCCAAGGTTGTCCATAAGAACCCCGTAAGGAACCGAATAAACCACATGACGTCCCAGATGAAACAGCATAAAGTCGTCCCGGAACAAGAAGATCTCCTTATCGAGATTTATTTTATTAACTATCTCCAAGCTTATAGGCGCTGCATCCCTGGATAAAATATGTGAGTCCCATAAATATCTTCCGGGGCCTTCGAGGTAACGGAAATAATATTCGTGTTGCCTATTTACGAAATGGCGTAAATAACGTTCTCTCCAGCGCAGGGCGTCCTCTGTTTAAAACTTTTTCGCGGCGGCGTTGAATTCGTGGAATCGTTGTACAAAAAATTCGTCCATAAAGTGCCTCCCAACAATCGATTATCCTTAATTATCCATATTGACGACAATATGTAAATGTTTGGCTCGATTTTTTATTTCTGCCGGATTTCCGTATATAATAAGGTTCAGCGAATTGGGAAAGGAATGACGTTATGCTGACGATCACAGGTTACACCGCCGAATTCATCAAGGACCCTTTCGGGATTTTGAGCGGTGAGCGCTACGAATTTATTCTGGATATCGAGGTGCCGGAAGACGACGAGCTGTACTCGGACCAGGGGCTTTACCTTAAAGTGATTTACAAGGTGGAGGATGAACGCTCGGGTATCGTGAAGGCGGATTTTTTCGAAAAAACGACAGACCGGTATCTTGAGCTCGAAATGGAAGACGAGGAGAAAGAAGCGGTGGAGGCGTTCTGCCGGGAGCACCTGCCGGAAGCGGGAAAATAGGGGCAGACCCTACCATACATTTTTAAAAGATCGGTCATATCTTTCTCACATGTATGCTCTATAATAGCATCAGGAATCAGATGCCTGAGGAAGCGAAGGTGAGAACGATGACTTTAGCGCAAACGGGCCACTCGAGGCAATTATCGGTTGCGGAAATTTTAAAAGTTCCGGATTTGAATATTTACGAACAGATGATATGCATCGTATTAAGCACCTACATTACGGAGCCTCCTTCGGCGCGCCTTCGGTTTCCGTGCTGGCGGGCCAAGGGCGGATGAGCTTCAATGAGGCGAACGAAGCGCTGCAGAGCCTGGTGGAACGGAAGATTCTGCCCCACCGGATATTCCGCGAAATCGTAGGGGATTTCGGGGACAACCGGCTGTCCTGGGCCGCCAAGGGGCTGCTCGTGTTCCTTCAGAATCACCCGCGGCTCAGCCTGGACGAGCTGCTTCAGTTCTCGAAGGACGACAGCCATACGGTGCTTAGCGGCCTTCAAGATTTGAAGCGGCTCGGGTATTTGACTCCCGAACAGGAATCGCTTCTGGCCGGGATCGGCGAGTCCTATGCCTCCTAGAAGCCGTATCATAACGAAGGCAGAAGCTCGATAAACCGCTGCGAGGCGGCGGATAGAGGCACATCCTTCAGGGTAACGATACCGACTTTCCGTGGAGGGATGGGCCGTTCCAGTTTGATTTCATATAGACCGGGCTGTTCCAATTCTCGGCTGATAAAAGATTTCACAACACAGGCAATCCCCAGTCCCGACCGGGCGAACTCCACCAGTAAATCGATGCTGCCGAGCTCGATTTCGGGCCGCAGTTGGATACCGCGGCCCCGGCGAACCGGTCGATAAAAGCCCGGGTGCTGGTCCCCTGCTCCAATAGGAGAATAGGATAGCGGCTCAGCTCTTCCCAAGACACCGGCTCCTTCGCGAGCCGGTTGTATGTTTCTCCGGCGATAAACCCGTCCTCTATTTGCAGGCTCTCCCGGAACGTGAAGGTTCTTCTCCGCAATTGGCAGATGAACGATGCCGAAATCGATCTTGCCCTCCTTCAGCAACTTGACGGTATCCGGCGTGGTGCGGTTGGTCACCTGGATTTTGATATCCGGGTACGCTTCGTGGAACGTCTTCAGGTACGGCAGCAAATAATGCTTGCACAGCGTATCGCCGGCTCCGATCTTGATTTCCCCGCTGAGCAGCTGATGCATCTCGGCGATTTTCTTCTCCCCGCTGCTGATGAAATGATAAGCCTGCTCGATATATTTGAAGAGTACCTCCCCTTCGGTAGTCAGCTTCACCCCCTTGGAACTCCGAAAGAACAGCTTCCCTCCAAGCCTCGACTCCAATAGCTTGAGCGTGTGGGTTACAGCCGGTCGCGTGATATACAGCTCCTCGGCGGCTTTGGTCAGACTTCCCGTTTTGGCGATAAAATAAAAGACGCGGTAGGCATCCAGATTGTCGACCATACCATTACCTCTCTTTATATCTGGCATTAGAAATATCAATTATTTTCATATTACTATTCCGAATATAATAAGTACAGGAAAGCCATTTTAAGCCAAAACAAGGAGAGGGTTGGGGTTATGAGCGTAACGGCTATCGTGGGAGCGAACTGGGGAGACGAGGGCAAAGGGAAGATCACTGATGTGCTGGCCGCCGAGTCGCGGTATGTCGTCCGGTATCAAGGAGGAAGCAACGCGGGTCACACCATTATTAATAATTATGGGAAATTTGCGCTTCATTTGCTTCCGTCGGGCGTTTTTTACCCGGGTGTCGTGAATGTGATCGGCCCGGGCGTAGCTCTGAATATCGCGGATTTCTTGCGGGAGCGGGAGGAGCTCCTGGCCAAAGGCGTACCGGAGCCGATCCTGCGTGTATCCGACCGGGCTCAAGTCGTGATGCCGTACCACAAGCTGTTCGACGAGCTGGAGGAAGAGCGGCTTGCCGGAAGGCAGTTCGGTTCGACCCGGGCGGGCATCGCGCCGTTCTATGCCGATAAGTATTACAAGCTCGGCGTGCAGGTGGCCGATTTATACGACGAATCCCGGTCGCGGCGGCGGATCGAAGCTTCGCTTGAGGCCAAAAATGTGCTGCTCCAGCATTTATACGGCAGGCCGGCACTTCGGGCGGACGATTTGCTGGAAGACTTGCGCGGGGGCGCGGCACGTTTGAAGGCGTTCGTATGCGATACCGGCGTCCTGCTGCAGGAGGCTTTGGCCAAAGGGGAACGGATCCTGGTTGAGGGACAGCTGGGGGCGCTTCGCGACCCGGACCACGGGATCTACCCATACTCTACTTCGTCATCCACCCTCGCCGGCTTCAGCGCCGTCGGAGCGGGTGTTGCTCCCTATGCCATCCGGCAGGTCGTCGCCGTGGTTAAAGCCTATTCCAGCTGTGTAGGGGCGGGACCGTTCGTAACTGAGCTGGAAGGAGAGTCGGCGGATGAGTCGCGGACCCGAGGGGGCGATGCCGGGGAATTCGGGGCAACGACCGGGAGGCCGCGCCGGATGGGCTGGTTCGATGCGGTAGCGACCCGGTACGGCTGCAGGCTTCAGGGCGCTACAGAGGTGGCGCTTACGAATCTGGATGTGCTCGGCTATCTGGACGAGATCCCGATATGCACGGCGTACCGGATCGGCTCGGAAACGACGGTGCAGTTCCCTGTATCGGCCGTGCTGGATCAGGCGAAGCCGGTGCTGGAGGGTCTGCCCGGCTGGAAGCAGGACATCTCGGGGATCCGCAGCTTCGAAGAGCTTCCGCCGCAAGCCCGCGACCTATGTGCTCCGGTTGGAGGAGCTGATCGGGGTTCCGGTCCGTTGGATTTCGGTCGGACCCCGGCGGGAGCAGATCATCGATCGGGCCGCGGCGCGGGCTTGATTGAGGCGGAAGGTGAAAACGGGCTAAAGACAGCGGCAGATGGAGCGGAAGCAGAGGGAATAGTGTGTGCCCGCGGCCAAGCCGCCGGGCGTTTCCAAGGCCTGCTTCAGAGTGGAGGCGGCCGGAAGGGAAAGCGGGAATCAAGCCGATTTCGATGGGTTCGAACAGGCACCGATTGCGAATGATACCTGAGCGTCGAGCAGGGGGACAGCACGGCAACACAATATCTTACACCTGGCCTTGCGGCCAAGCCGCCGGAGCCGGCGGCTTGGCCGGCGGGCTTTTTCCCGTTGGCAGTACGATTTACTTTCCCGTCAGGCGGCACGGTTCGTCATACCCCAAAATTTCGTATTTCACGCCCGGCTGAGCTATACTAGCAGGTAACAGCAATTCGAAGGAGTTTCATATGAATAAGGTCCGCAGCGCTTTATTATTGATCATGGCAAGTGTGACAGCCTTCACAACCGTTTCGTGCTCGAAGGACAGCGGCCCGGACAGGGGTAGGGAAACGACGGCCCCGCAGACGGTGCTCACCTTCTGGGACGAGAATGCCGGCCCCAGCCGAACGCCTTATTACATGGAGCTGATCCGCCGGTTCGAAGGCCGGCATCCCGGGATCCGGGTTCAATATGTCGGCATCCCGGTCAGCATCAATAAAACGAAATACGATACGGCGATATCATCGGGCAGTCTGCCGGATGTGGCGGCGATCAATGCGGATTGGATCGCGGATTTTGCATCCAAGGACGTGCTCTTTGCCGCTGGACCGGTACTTCGACAGCTGGCCGGAGCGGGATCAGATCGGCCCGTCCTTCATCGAATATAACCGGTCGCTTGTCCCGGACCGGAAGCTGTATCAGCTGCCGAGTACTTTTTATTTCGATATCCTATGGTACCGTTCCGATTGGTTTCACGAAGCAGGGATCCATGGAATTCCCTCATGGGGTGACTTCTTCTCGGCGGCGGACAAGCTGACGGCTCCGGCGGAGCACCGTTACGGCTACAGTCTGCGCGGCGCGGACGGCAAGCATCACGCAGCTGACCTCCCTGCTCTACGCGTACTCCGGCATCACCGAGTATTTTACGGCGGACGGCCGGTGTACGGTGAACGACCCGCGGCACCTCGAGTTTTTGCAGAAGTACTTGTCCATCTACGGAAAGGACACCTCCCTGGCCGATATTGCAAGCGGGTATAAAGAGATGGTCGCCGCTTTCGACTCCGGCCGGGCCGCCATGATTCAGCACAACTTCGGGTCGTTCCAAGATCATCTCAAGGCTTTGGGAGAAGCTAAGTTTAACGCCGCGCTCCCGCCGCCCTCGCTGAACGGAAACCGGGTCCTGGTCCCCGTTGCGAACGGGTACGGCATATTCAAAACGACGCGAAGCCCGGATGCCGCTTGGCAGCTGCTCAGCTTCCTGATGTCGGAGGAAAGCCAGACCTATTGGAACTCCAAGGTGGGACAGTTGCCGACGAATGTTAAGGCGTGGGACAGCGACTATGTGAAGAGCACCCCGTTTCTCCAGGAGGCGCTTGCGGCGTTCCGGGACGGACGAACGGGCCGTCTTCAGCCTCCGATCTATTTGCCGGATTATTCGAACCTGGTGAAGCAGCGACTGGAGCCGAATTTTCAGAAGGTGCTGGCGGGTACGATGTCCCCGGAGGACTTCCTGAGCGGCTGGGCCGAAATTATGGAAGCCTCGAATCAGCAGTACCGGCAAAAAAACGGGAGCATCCCGTGAACCGGCGCGGACCTAACACGGAAGGAGGGCTCCGCTTGCAGTGGCTTTTTAACCGGCCGTTAAAGAAAACGATCCTATGGCTGTTCATTCCGATGATGCTGGTATTCACTCCGGTGACCGGGATCGTGTCCTATATGCTCGCTTCGCAGCAGCTGACGGCGAATGCGGAGACCAGTATCCGCGATACGCTCTCGCAGACGGACCGGTTTATGAACGACCGCTTGACCGCCGTGCTGACGGATTTGACCACCCTTGACAGCAGCAGCGACATGCGGAACATTTTTTACAGGGCCGGGCAGAAGGAGTTCGCGCTGACCCCTCAGGATTATGCGGTTCTCAGCAAGAACCTGGATAAAGTATACTCGGACTTTTACACAATCATCGATTCGGTCTTTGTTTATTACAACAAGGGGCGGATTTCGCTGTACCGCGGGGATTATCTGAAGACGGACCTGCCCTTCGTCCCCAATGCTTTCCTGCGGTATCCGTATCATACGGCTTCGCAAATGTATTGGCTCAATCTGCACGACAATGAGCTCGAGCCAGGTACGGGTTCCCGGGTGGCGAGCTTGTACAAATGGATCGGAGGCGCCGGAGGAGACCGTATGGGGCTTATCCTGATTCAGCTGAAGGAGGATTTCTTCCGCGACCTGCTGTCGGCACCCCAGATCAGTACGAACGGGTATTTGCTGCTGGCGAGCCCGGATGGCTTTGTCAGCTTTAAGAATTCGCACGACCGGTATGAGATGGACGAAGCCCGGCTTCGGCAGGAGCTGATGAACAGCGGCGCTTTATCCGGCAGGCTGGAGCTGAAGAGCACAAGCGGGAAAAAGATGATCGTGCTCTACGATACGCTCGCCATCAATCAGTGGAAGATCGCCGCGGTGTATCCGCAGGAGGATATTTACGAGAAGGTCAATTATATCCTCTATGTCACTTTATCCGTCATGGGGATCGTGTTTGTCCTGATCGTGCTGCTCTCCAGCCGGCTGGCCAACATCATTACGAGGCCAATTACGAAGCTGACCCGGCAGATCAATAATATCGAACAGGGCCGCCTGGAGGTATCGATGACGTCCTTCCCGGGCAGCGAGGTCGGCATCCTGAATCAAGGCATCTCGGAGATGCTGCAGCGGATCAAGCAGCTGCTGAATCAGGTGGAATACGAGCAGGAGCAGAAAAGGCTGTCGGAATTGTCCGCGCTGCAGACGCAGATCCAGCCCCATTTTCTGTACAACACGCTGTACTCCATCCGGCAATTATGCGATATGGGGAGACGGAGGACGCCTCCCGCATGATTACGGCGCTGTCGAATTATTTTCGGATCAGCATCAGCAAGGGCAGCGAGATTATTCCGGTCGCGAGCGAGATCGAGCATGTCCGGCAGTATCTGATCATTCAGCAGATGCGCTACGGCGATACCTTCGCCTATGAAACCGAGGTCGGTCCGGAGCTGATGAACGTTCCGATCGTAAAATTAACGCTGCAGCCTCTGGTGGAGAATGCGATTTACCACGGGGTGAAAATGGTACGCCGTCCCGGGAAGATTCGGATTAGCGGCTGGGCTCACGAAGGGACCGGTTATTTGCAGGTAACCGATAACGGACCGGGCATTGCTCCCGAGCGGCTTGCTTTATTGCGGAGCAGCCTGGCCGAAGGCGACGCCCGGGAAGAAGCGCCGATCGGCTTCGGCGTTAGGAATGTGCACCGCCGGCTGCAGCTGCATTACGGTCCGCAGTACGGCCTGGATTATGAAAGCGAGCTTGGAGCCGGAACGACGGTGATCGTCACTTGGCCGCTGAAGGATCGGGATCAGCCTGAGGTGTAGGGGAGGAAAAGTCAGCCATGTGGAAGCTTGTCATCATCGACGACGATCATATTATTCTCAAGGGGCTGACGCGCCATCCAATCTGGGAGGAGAACGGATTTAAGGTGGTCGGCTCCGCGCATAACGGGGAGGACGGTCTGGAAATCATCGAGCGGGAGCGCCCCCATGTCGTCATTTCGGATATCCGGATGCCCTTTATGGACGGCCTGGAGCTGACGGAAGCGATGAAGAGCCGGTTTCCGAATATCCGAATTATTCTCATGACGAGCTATGACGATTTCATCTACGCGCAGAAAGCACTTAAGCTGAAGGTGTTCGATTTCGTGCTGAAGCCGGTGGAGAACGACAAGTTGCTGGAGGTGGCGAGGCGTGCGGCGGCGGAATGGGAGCAGGAGCAATCGTTAACCAAAAAGGTGCTGGAGGGCATCCCGTTCCTGAAGCGGCGGTTTTACGAGAATTTGCTGCGGGGACGGTACAACGAGGAGCAGATCCAGAGTGAGCTCGCGTTCCTGGAGCTTCGGCTGGAGGCGCGCCGTTATGCGGTCATCCTGCTGATCGCCGACGACTACTACGAGACGGGACCGAAGAACCGGTTCGGCCAGGAGCCGCTGAAATTTTGCATTTTTAACCTGGCCCAGGAATTGCTCGATGATGCTAAAAAAGCGGGCTCTTCCGGAGCTTGCGGCATTGTGTTCGAATACTTGGAGGATGAAATTGCGATCCTCTACTGCAGCGATGAAGAGGAAGCTGCAGCGGAACGGGAGCTGCACAAGCTGGGCGAGCTGATCCGCGGGAATGCGGTGTACTATTTGAAAACGACCGTGACGGTCGGCATCGGCTCGTTCACACCGGACCTTACCGGAATCGCCCGTTCTTACCGCGATGCGAAAGCGGCTACGGAATACCGCCATTTGACCGGTACGAATCAGGTGCTTACTTACAGGGACGCGCTGATTAAGCCGCAAACCGGCGGATGGGTGGAGGCGATGGACGGCTGGGAGGGGCAACTGGCGATGAAGACGAAGCTGGGCCTCGGGGAGGAAGCCCTTGAGGTGCTCCGGCAGACGGAGGAACGGATTCTCTCGGGCTTTCCGCTGACCTTGGAGAAGCTGCAGCTGCTCGGCATCCAGATCGCCTTTGTCATCATTAACGCCTTCCAGGATTGGAGCGATCCGCCTTACCGAAAGGAAGCCGTGGACGAGCTCCTGCAGGAGCTTCGCCAGCGACCGTACGGCCAAGGAGCTGTTCGAGCGGCTCCGCCGCTTTCTGAGCGAAACGACCTCCGCCGTCAACGAACGGCGCGAGCCGCCAGCAGAAGCAACTGGTGGATCAAGCGATGGACTATATCCGCAGCAACTACATGCGCGAGGGCTTGTCTCTGCAGGACGTGGCCGAGCATGTGCATATCAGCACGAACCACTTCAGCATGATTTTTAAAAAGGAAGCCGGTATCAACTTCAGCGATTTTCTGACGGAAACCCGGATGAAAGCGGCGGAGGAGCTGCTCCGAACGGAGGAGCTCAAAACGTACGAGGTGGCGGAGCGGGTCGGCTACGGGAATCCGCAGTATTTCAGCGTCATTTTCAAGAAGCATACGGGGAAAACGCCGTCCGAATTTAAAAATTCGCGTTAATGATTTACCGTGGACAAACAAATAAGATTTCAAACACTTTGAAGAAGATATTTGATTCTTCAATATTTTTCGCCGTTTTATAATGAAGGCATCCCAATGAATCACAGAAAGGACCCTTCACTATGGCGAAAAAATTGACGCTCAAAGAAAAGATAAGCTACGGTTTCGGCGACATGGGCAACGGCTTTATGTTCGATATGGGCCAAGCCTATTTAATGAAATTTTTCACGGACGTCGTGGGCATTGCGTCCAGCGCGGCGGGCGGTATTTTTATGGTGACGAAAATATTCGACGCTTTCATGGACCCTATTGCAGGAACGGTGATCGATTCCCGGAAATTCGGCAAACGCGGCAAATTCAAGCCGGTCATGATGATCGGCAAGCATCATCCTTGCGATATTGTCCGTGTTCGTCTTCCTCGCTCCGGATCTGTCCCCGACGGGCAAATTGATTTACGGTTACGCGGCTTATATGCTGTGGGGGATCGGGTACTCGTTCACCAATGTGCCGTACGGCTCGTTATCGGCGGCCATGACGAAGGACCCGGAGGACCGGACATCGCTGGCTTCCTTCCGTCAAATGGGCTCCGTGCTGGCACTCCTCATCACCGGTGTGGCGGTTATGCCGTTCGTCACGAAGTTCAGCGGCCCGAAAGTCGGCTTTCCGGTCATCATCGGGATCTTCGCGGTGCTCGGCGTGCTTTCGTTCTATGTGACGTACCGGAATACGAAAGAAGTATATGTGCAGGAAGCGCCGCAGGAAAAGCACTCCTTTAAAAGCGTATTCAAAACCATCGGCTCGAACAAGCCGCCGCTGGCGATCGGACTGATGACGATCTTCTCGATCTCGGCGTACAATATCAAGTCCGCGGTCATGATCTATTACGCTCAATATACGCTGGGGAACGTCAACCTGGTATCGACGCTGAACTTCATTACGATCGGCTGTTCCGTTATCGGGCTTCTGATCATGCCCTGGCTGGCGAAGCGTTTCGGCAATAAGCAGACGATGATCATCGGCTTTATCATCAGCATCATTTGCGACACGATCAACTTCCTGATGCCGAACAATATCGTCATCTTCACGATCCTGGCGAGCCTTGCGTTCTTCGGTATCAGTATCGTCAATGCAGTTACCTGGGCTCTGGTCAACGACGTGATCGACTATGGCGAATGGCATACGGGCAAAAGAACTGAGGGAATCATTTTCTCTTCCTATAACTTCTTCCGAAAAATCGCTCAATCGCTCTCCGGCTTCGCTTCCGGTATCGGTCTGTCGCTGGTCGGCTACGTGCCGAATGCGCACCAATCGGCCGGCACGCTCATGGGGATTAAGGGGCCGCTGCTTCTGTACCCTGCGGCTGCGGCTGCTGATCGCGATCATTATCTTTGCCAGCCTGTACAAATTGAATGAAACGAAGACGAAGCAAATCGTAAGCGAGCTGAAGCAGCGGGAGACGCTGATACAAGCCTGAGATTTCAACGCGGCCTTAGCCGGGGAGTTGGCGCCCGGTTAAGGTTTTTTGTTTTGCCTAGCTTAACGGACCTTGACGGGAGATAAATTTAGGTTTAGACTTAATCTAAATTTAATTTTCCAATTCGGAGGTCTTCCTTATGAAAAAGAAAGGACAATTGACCGTCCAGCGGAAGACGATCTACGATATTATTCTGAATTCGACCGATCATCCTACCGCGGCGGACGTGATTGAGCGTTTGAAGGAGCAGGGCTGCAATTTTGCTTACGGTACGGTATACAATTCCTTGCGGTATTTGACCGATTCCGGCATGGTGCAGGAGCTTAAGCTGGAAGGGGATGCAGCTCGCTATGACGCCCGGGTCGAAGACCATCAGCACATCGTCTGTCTGAAATGCGGGCGTGTGGATGAAGTGTTCACCGAAGCGCCGGCGGAATGGATTCAGGCCGTTGCCGAGGAAACCGGGTATATTATCGATAAAGAGCAATTTTTATTCAAAGGAGTGTGCGCGGCATGCAGACAAACGGATCGGCTTTCGAAGTGAGAGAAGACACGCTTGTAAGTGAAGCTCTGGACGGGCCGAGCTGCTGCCGGCTGACCCAGCGAATCGTGATTGTCAGCCCCATGCCTTCCGCACTGAACGGGCTGGTGGGAGAACTGACATCCCGCTGTTATGACGTGCTGGTGCTGCACCGGCCCGATCCCGAGACGATCGGCAGTTTGCGTGCCGAGCTCCTGATTGCCGACCGTACGCATGATGAAGAGCCGGGGAGCCGGGCCGAGGAGTGGGCGAAGAGCGGCTTGCCCGTCCTCCATCTGGTCACCCCCGAATCGTGGCGACGGATGAACAACCGCAATGAGACTTTTCTGACATGGCCTTCCCCCTTGCCGGAGACGCTGGGCCGCATTCGGCTTCTGAGCAATCTCAACCAGGCAAGCTTGATCTCCTCCGCGGGGCAAACCCGTTTCAAGGATCTGCTCGTCGATGCGAAGCGGATTGCCGTTTACCGGGGAACGAACGGATTGAGCTGACCAAGACGGAATTTGAGCTGCTCCGCCACCTGCTGGATGCGGCGGGTACGGTGCTGACCCGGCAGGAGCTGATGGACGCCGTATGGGGCGAGCATTATTTCGGCGGGAGCAATACGGTGGATGTGCATATGAAGAGTTTGCGCCACAAGCTGGGAGATAATCCGAGGGAGCCGCAATATATTGCGACGGTCCGCGGAGTCGGGTACCGGATTGTCGACAAGTAAGGGAGCGGAACTCCCGCATATATAAAGGTTTTAAGGCAGTTTTGTCTCATAATCCCTACAGGGGTGAAGGGGCGGGGGCGCCTTTTTTGTTCCGGTTCTTAAGAGAAATGGCCTTCATGAAATCTTCATTGTACCTTCATCAAAGGTTCATGCAGGCGGGTGTGAGGATTGGTATGATGAATTCATGAAATTGAACTAAGTCTAAATTTAAAAAAAGAAAAGGAGGCAGGCCCTATGTATGATGTCATTATTATCGGAGGCGGACCGGCCGGAGCATCGGCGGCTGTTTATACGGCACGCGGTAAATTATCCACGCTGGTGCTCGATAAGGCGCCGAATGCGGGGGCGCTGGCCATCACGCACAAAATCGCCAACTATCCCGGAGTGCTGGAAGAGCTGAGCGGCAAAGAACTGCTGGACCGCATTCGTGAACAAGCGGCAAATTATGGCGCCATCTTCGAGCAAACCTCCATTACGGCAGTGGATTTGGAAGGCGAGGTCAAGACGGTATTTACCCCGGAGGGGATGTACCAGGCTAAAGCCGTCATTGTGGCCACCGGCTCGAAGGGCCGGAGTCGCCTGCTGCCCGGCGAGGAGAAGCTGCTGGGGCGGGGCGTAAGCACCTGCGCCACGTGCGACGGAGCCTTCTTCAAGAACAAGGAGGTGGCCGTCATCGGCGATTCCGAGGATTCGATTGAAGAGGCGGGAGTGCTGGCGAAATTCGCTTCCAAAATTCATTTCATTATTCCGCGCAGCGATCTGCAGGGCGTACCGGAGCTGCCCGCGCTCAAGAATACCGAATACTACACGCGTACCCGCCCGCTGGAGATCGTAGGAGAGGATCGCGTCACGGGAGTCCGGGTGAAAACACCGGCCGGTGAAGAGACATTGCTTGAAGTGGACGGCGCGTTCGTCTTCCTGTCCGGGAGCAAGCCGGGAACCGATTTTCTGCAAGGCCAGGTACCGCTTGATGAAGACGGGTTTATGATTCTGGACGAAACGATGCAGTCTTCGGTCCCCGGGGTGTTCGGTGCGGGTGAAGTTCGGCGCACCCCTGTGAAACAGGCGGTCGTAGCCGGCGCCGACGGCGCGATCGCGGCCATGGCGGTGGACAAGTTCATCCATCGCCGCGAACGGCTTTTGCCTCAATACAAATAAACATATACAAAAAGGAGAGATTCCTATGAGCACGACCCATCCGGTTATCGTTTATTCCAGCACCCACTGCACTTATTGCGGGCAGCTGAAAAAATATTTGCAGGACCAAGGCGTTCCTTATGAAGAAAGAAACATCGATACGAATGAGCAGTATGAAAATGAGCTGCGCGCGCTCGGGATGAGCTCGGTTCCGGTTACGGTGATCGGCGAGACCACGATTCTGGGCCTGAATCCGACCCGTATCAAAAAAGTATTGGCCGCAAACTGAAAATAAAGGGGAGGAATAATCACCATGACTACAGAAACTTTGAATGTATACAGAACCGCACCGATCGTAGGGGAACCTGCACCGTCCTTTAACCTGCCGTCCACCAAAAATCTGGAAACCCTTGAGGAGCATGTGAAGCTGGAGGATTTCCGCGGCCGCTGGCTGGTGTTCTTCTTCTGGCCGTACGATTTCACCAATGTGTGTCCTACCGAAATTATTGCGTTCAGCGACCACTCTGATGCGTTTGACGAGCTGGACTGCAGTATTGTCGGCGCCTCGACGGACAGCGTGTATACGCACAAGGCGTGGATCCAGACGCCGCGCGACAACCGCGGCATCGGCGATATCCGCTACCCGATGGCCTCCGATTTCACGAAGGAAACCGCCCGCGCTTACGGCGTGCTGGATGAAAAAGACCGGCGCCGCCCACCGGGGACTGTTCATCATCGACCCGGAAGGCATCCTCCGCTACCAGGTCGTGACCGATATGAACGTCGGCCGAAGCGTCGATGAAACGCTCCGCATCCTGCAGGCGCTCCAAGCCGGCGGCCTGTGCCCGGCCAACTGGAAGCCCGGCGACCGTACGCTGAATGTTTAATAGCTAAAACGGGACATCCTAGTCCCGTCCAATAAAACAGCCCCCGATTTGGTGAATCGGGGGCTGTTTTTTAGTTACATACGGAGGTGGATACCTCACCGTCAGCATTCGGCCCCGGTCATTTCGTTCGTGAACATCCGTTTATATTCCTGCGGCGACAATTTCTTCGCCGATTCCGGGGCATAATGGAATTGCAGGGCGCGTCGGCGTTTAGCCGAGAAGTTCGGCGGCGTCCCATGATGCAGCAGACCGGAGAAGATAAGAACACCGCCCGGCTTCAGCGGAACCGCCACATCGCGGTCCACCTGTACGGCCAGATCACAAAGCTGCCAATCGCGGACGGCGTAATGAGGCACGCCCCCGTCGCGGTGCGAGTAGGGAATGACATGCATGCAGCCGTTGTCGAGCTCCGCCGGATCCAGGGCGATCCAAAGGCCGATCACGGATTTATCGTAAGCCAGCGCTCCGTAGGCCATATCCTGGTGCCACGGCTTCTCCGCACCGCCGGTGGGCGGCTTCAGGAGTGCCTGGTCCTGAGCGACCTTGGCTTTCTCGCCGAGCAGCTTCTCCATCGCCTCCATAATCGCCTCATGATAAGCGATCGCATGCAGCCGCGGCTCATGATCGGTGTAATCGTAAACCTTCCTTGCGGCCAGTTCGATTTCCTCGAGCGAATGGAGCTCGCTGCGCGGCCTGACGAACTGAATCTTAGAGCCCGTGGACCGGCCGGCCAAAATGTCCATGATGGCTTCGATGGAACGGTCTACTTCGTCCGGAGTCAGCGCCTGATCGACAACCAAATAGCCACGATCCCAAAATTGTTTCACATGCGCTTCCGTCAAATCCTGCAGCGTCGGTATTCGGTCCTCCGCGATTTGATCATAGCGGTAAAGGCTTGCGGCGACCGTCCGGGCGAGCTCCTGCTCTTCCGGGTTCTCGTAAGAAACCAGCGTTTTGTTTTCTTTGGCGGACATGGGATTCCTCCTCAAGAGGGTAGGAGATGGGTACCCCACCTCTATTCTTATATAGAAAGCACGTTTTAGCTTTGCGTAGCAACACGATATCAAAAGCATCGCCCGGGCTTTGTCGCCGCAAAACGTAAGCGCTTCCTCCGCTTTCTATGTTACCTCGTCTGGCCCCTCTCGAACATGGACCATGCCGCCAAAGGTTTGTACTCAACCGGATATTTTCGCCCCCTGCTTACTCCTGCGATCTGCCGCCGCCCGAATGAGGTTTCGGCAGATCCGATTCCAGCAGGAAAGCCGAGGGCGGGGCGCCGAACTGCCTTTTGAACTGCTTGCTGAACAGGAAGACGGACGAATACCCGAGCGCGTCAGCCACCTGCGATACGTTCATTGTCGTCTCGGAGAGGAGATGCTTGGCCCGCTTCAGACGGACCCGGGTCATATATTCTTTAAGCGAAATGCCGGTATGTGCCTTGAACAATTTCCCGAGATACGCCGGCGTGAGGCCTACCAGCTCAGCGAGTTCCTCGTGAGGCAGACGGTGTCCGATTTCCTCCTGAACCCGGTGCATGACCCGGGTGACGGCCTGCCGCTGTTTTTTGGAAAGCGCCGAGAATTCCGGCTCTTCCCGGCTGCGGTACAGTCGGATCAGAATTTGCTTCAGGGTGCAGTCAAACTCCAGTCTTGTCCAGTCATCCTGCCGGAAGCGGGCTTCCAGCGCATGACCCAGAAGCTGTTCCAGCTCATAGGGATCCTCCAAGTAAACGACACGCTCCGGAAGCGGCTCCGGCTGGATTTCCCGAAGATCGCCCTCCGGGGACAGGACCCTGAAATGAATAAAAATAACCGATAACCGGTCTTCCGCATCCTGCGATGCCTCAGGCTGATCCCCCGGATGGACGACGAAGCAGGCTCCCTTCCGGAGCGGATGAACGCATCCTTTTAACCGCATCTGCCCCTTCCCGGACAAGACGTACCAGAGATCGTAATCGGTCAGCGGAGCGGGCCGCCAATTCCAGCCGATCTCGCACCGGGCCTTGCCGCTGTTTCCGCTGTCCACAAACTTATAATCCAACGCCACGGGACAACGCCTCCGTTCTTTTCGTCAGATTCTCCTATCACTTTCATCCCCATTGTACCAAAAGCGGGTTTCCCTTACGTTAACTTCATAAATCTACCCTCTTCAACGTGGAGCTCGGCTTAAGCCGGCAGCAGATGAATACAGCAAGGAGAATGTGAATTTCTATGGAAAATATTTGATTTTCATCATGATTCCGCTGATGGCCCGGAACGGGGCGGATGTGTCGCCGAAAATTCATGAGTGGATCCGGAGGAGGGAAGAGGCGCTTAATTTCCGATGTGTTTATTAAAATGATCCAGGCCGTCGATTTCCTGTTAGGCAAGGAATGGAAGGGGTTGCTCCGGCGGCTTCTTTTTTTTATGTGCATACATTGGAATAGGGCGGAATAGGCTGAAATAGGTCGAAATTACCAAGTTTTTTGAATCTAAAGTAAATTTTATTTAATTTGGCCTGCTTTTCATGGAACTTGGCTTATTCCATATGGTAAAATCAATCTAGTACTAGGTATATGGAACTACTTTTATATCGAGCAGAATACGGAGGTTTCTCATGAAGAACATGGATTCCGTTCCCATTGAACTGGACATAATGAAAATTGCCGCTCAGCTGAATTTGGATCCGTCCGCGGTCCAAGCCGTGCTCCAACCCAATTTGAATGCTCCCGGTTCATCCACCCATACCATACCGGTTAAGAATACATAGTCTAAACTAACAATAGACATGTCGGATACTGCGGAAAAGGAAAGGGATACGAATGAGTGCAAAGAAGAAATCACGCGTTCGCCCGAAGATGCGGCGTCCCGCTTATCCCCGGAAAACAGTTCGACCGCGGGCAGGACTGCCTGCGCCCCATATCAACACCGCGGAGGTGCAGGGTCTTTTCAACCCGTTCGGCGGCGGGGGCCTTGGAGGGGCGGCCGGCGGCGTCGACGGCGCCGCTTCCTCCGGAGGATTGGGCGCCTTCTTTAGCCGCATAGGCGGACTTGACGGCATTATTTCCACCATGAGCAAGGTGCAGAAAGTGTTTACGATTATGAAGCAGTTCGGCCCGATCTTCAAACTGATCGGCGGACTTGGCGGTCTGGGCTTCGGCGGAGGGGCCAAAGCGTCTACGGCGAGCTTGCCTTCCGGGAGAAGCGGCGTCCGGCGCAGACCCCAGGCCAAGAGACCGGGGACACCTAAGCCGTGGAAACAGCCGGGAGCTCGCATGTCCAGCCGCCCCGTTACAAGAAAATCGGCAAAACAATAGACCGGAAAAGCCGTGTGGGCTTTCCGGTCTTTTTTGATGTTGATAAGAATGTAAAAGTTCCAGGAAGCGGCGCGCCTGCCCAAGCCCTCCCGGTTGTTTATAGAGGTACCGTTTGCGGTCAGCTTCTCCTTGTAATACACCCATTCGCGGAAGCCGATTTCCTTCAGGCGCTTCGCGACCAGCTCCCAGTCATCCCCGACCCGCTCCGGCTTATGGGCGTCGGAGCCGAAGGTGACCTTGACGCCGTAATGCAGCGCCCGCTCCAGAATCGCGTCGATCGGATACCAGCCGCCGCAATCCTTCGTCTTGCCCGAGGTATTAATCTCGATTGCGATCCCGCTATCGCCGATAATCTTCAGCGTCTTGTCGACCGCCTCGGTCTTGATATCCGAGAAGGCCGGGTAGAAGCCGCGCATCGCATCGATATGCCCGAGAATTTGAAACATGCCGCTTCGCGCCGATTGGGAAATCAAGTCGTAGTAGAGCTCCTTCTGCTCGACCTTCTGCTCTTCGGTCAGACCCTTCCAGCGTTTCTTGTTGAAGATGCTGACGCCGCCCGACAAATGGACCGAGCCGATGATGTAATCGAACGGATAGGGCTCATACATCTTGCGGTACAATTCCGCATGCTCGGGGAAAAAGTCGGATTCCACGCCAAGAAGTACATCGATGCGGCCCTTGTACTCTTCCTTCAGCTTGAGAACTTCCTCCACATAACGTGCAAATTCGCTTTTCGCCATAGCGATGCCGGGCCGCTCCCGGTCTTTGTCCGAGGCGAAATAAGGCGAGTGATCGGAAATGCCGATCACCTGCGGCCCATGACGGATACCGGCCTCGATATAATCGCGGATGGTGCCGATTGCATGGCCGCAGCGTTCATGATGGGTATGCAAATCGAATTTCATAGCGGGTCCCTCGCTTATTTAGTGGTTTTGGCGCTGCAGCGCCGGATCATCACTCGGAGCCGATGAATTGGGTTTCCTGCATGCCCTTCAGGTCCTGCAGGAATTGGTGCAGCGCCGAGCTGAGATAACGTCCGGACTTATAGACGACGCCAACCGGGTGGCTGATTTCGAGCTCGTTCACTTTCACCATCTTCAGGGTGCCCAGTTTCAGCTCATTATGAATCGAGAGCTTGGAGATAATGGCGGCTCCCAAGTTGAGCTCCACCATCCGCTTCACTTCTTCGGCTGCTGGACAGCTCCATCACGACTTGCGGCGTAATGTACAGCGCTTGAAGATCTGGTCGACGAAGCGGCGCCCCGCGGTCTCGGGGGACAGCATAATCAGCGGCGGCTCGTGCAGCCGTTCGATTGGCACGTGCCCGTACTTCGCCAGCGGATGCAGAGGAGAAACAACCAGCTCGAAGGTATCGTAATACAGCACGGAGCTTTCCAGCGCGGGATGCTTGTCGAACAAATAAGTGATCCCGATATCGATGGAGCCGTTCTCAACGCTCTGCATGATCTGGGATGTAGTCATGGAATGAATCGTCGTTTTGATGAGCGGAAACTGGTTTTGAAAGTAGGATAACACCCGCGGCAGGATCTGGATGGCGATGGACGTGGTCGTACCCAGGTGAATATGTCCCTGCGGCGTCTGGCTCAGGTCGGCGAGCCGCTGCTTCAGATCTTCGACGGTCTGGAGAATCATTTCGGCATGCTCCAGGAACACCTGGCCGCTATCCGTCAGCGTGACCGGCTGGTTCCGGTCGATCAGGACCGTCTTGAATTCATCCTCCAAACTCTTGATTTGCGCGGAAACCGCCGGCTGGGTCAAATTCAGCATTTCTCCGGCTTTGCGGAAGCTCATCGTTTTCGATATGGTGATCAGCGTTTCCAATTGATTTAAATTCACGTCGTTCCTCCCCTCACAAGGCATGAACGTGCGTCCACTTAGCTATTTGTAAAATAACTAATTTTTATCATGTCCGGGAAAAATATAAATGGTTTTTCTTACTTCATTATATGACACTTATTCCATGAGGGCAATCTAAGCATGATCCGTCAGAGCAAGGCCGCAGTCCGGGCATTCCCGGTCGCTCGGCCGGAGCGGGGCGGAACAGGCGGGACAAGCCTCCTCCGGCGGCTCGGCAGGCAGGGGAGTGGCTGACGCAGCGGGTCCGGGATCGGCGATTCCTGCGTTCTTCGCAAGCAAAAGGCGGATTTCATTCAGAGTGGACTGCATTTCCTTCAGGCTGTCGTTGAGCTTGGCATCGTTCAAGGCGGAAGTAATCACATAATAATGGAAGTACGTCCCGATCACGATCACAACGCCGACAACAAGAATAAGTACTATAATTTCCACAGGCGGCATCACCATCTTCCTGAAAATTCCATTTAATTCATTATAGCTTAAGCGCCGAGAACCGAACAAATCATTTAATCTTTGTAAAATTCTCCTCGACTGCTTGTGAATTACTCAAATTTGAGTATAATTACAAAGGTGAATGAAACGAATGTTTAAGGAGTTGAATGGAATGGAGCAAAAAAGTCCCATCCTACCTGGACGGTAGTCGGACTTATGCTGGGTCTCTTGCTGGCCGCGCTCGACCAGACGATCGTCTCGACGGCGATGCCGACGATTATCGGCAAGCTGGGGGCCTTGACAAATACGTGTGGGTATTCTCCGCTTACCTGATCGCGAACGTCGTATCGATGCCGGTCTTCGGCAAGCTCGGCGATATGTACGGGCGCAAGCTGTTCTTCCTGCTCGGGATCGCCGTATTCATGATCGGTTCCGCCTTGTGCGGCACTTCCACAACCATGACGCAGCTGATCGTGTACCGGGCGATTCAAGGGATAGGCGGCGGTATACTGATGCCGGTCGTGTTTACCATCGTCTTTGATATCTTCCCTCCGGAGAAACGCGGAAAGATGCAGGGGATGTTCGGAGCGGTATTCGGTATCTCCAGCGTACTCGGTCCCTTGGCCGGAGCGTATTTTACGGACCATGTCAATTGGACCTGGATTTTTTACATCAACCTGCCGCTCGGCATTGTGTCCCCTGATCCTCATTGCCTTGTTCTACCATCCGGTGCTGCCGAACAATCCGAATCAGAAGATCGATTGGCTCGGAACCGTTGTATTTGCAGCCTCCGTTCTGTGTCTGATGTTCGGGCTTGAGCTCGGAGGCAAGGAAGGGCATGCCTGGGGCTCCGGACAAATCATCGGCCTCTTCGCCGCGGCTGTCCTGTTGTTCGTTCTTTTTATTGTGGTGGAGACCAAGGCGGCTTCGCCGATCGTTCCGCTGAAGCTGTTCGGCAACCGCTTGTTCACGGCGAGCATGGGCGTCTGCTTCTTTTACGGGGCCATGATGATTTCCGCCGCTACGTACATCCCGCTGTTCATTCAAGGGGTGTACCAAGGCTCGGCCACCAGCGCCGGTCTGGTCCTGACGCCGATGATGCTGGGTGTGGTCGCCAGCAGTACGATCGGGGACGCTTCCTTACGAATACGTCTTACCGCAATATTTTGCTGGTTTCGGCCGTGCTCCTGTTAGTCGCAACATCGCTTCTCAGCACCGTGTCCGTGGGAACGCCCCGCTGGCAGATCACGCTGTACATGATTCTGATGGGTCTCGGTATCGGAACTTCGTTCCCGGTCACCTCGATGTCGGCGCTGCATAATGTAAGCTTCGAATTCCGGGGCGTCGTGACGTCGCTCGTTTCTTTCTTCCGCTCCATCGGTTCCGCGGTCGGCGTAACCGTGCTAGGCGCCGTTCAGGCCAGCGCGCTTACCAGCCGCCTTGCAACATCCGGCGGCGCCGATGCACAGACGCCGGCCGATCCGCGTGCACTCCTGTCTCCGGAATTTCAAGCTCATATTCCGAAGGCAGTGCTGGAGAAGCTGATCACAGGACTCGCCGATTCCATCGCCTTCGTGTTCCAGGTGACGATTGTGATGGCCGTCATTGCGTTCGTGTTCGTCCTTCTGATGGGCAGAGCCAAACTGGAGGTCTCCGCCTCCCGCGGCCCGCGCCGGGAAGGCGGCCAGCATGGCGGAGCCCCTTCTCCCGCGCCGCAGCAGGGTCACTGACAGGGCAGGTGAATCCGGATGTCCATGAAGCTTGTGATTCTCGGCCTGCTCATGGAGGGGGACAGCCACCCGTACGAGCTGCGGCATAAGATGAAAGAGCGCTTCATGCTGCATTACATCAAGATGCAGGAAGGCTCGCTCTACTACGCCATTGATACGCTGTGCAAAGACGGGTATGTGGATGCGGTCGAGACGGTAAAAGACAGCGGTCGGCCCGACCGGACGGTATACCGTATAACGGACAGCGGCAGGGGGCTGTTTCAGGAGCTCTTGCTGAAGCAGTTCGCCGACAACCAATTGGTGTATCATCCGATGTATGCGGCTCTGGCTTTTGCCAGGTATGGGGACCAGAAGCAGATCTACGCACTTGTAAAGAAGAAGCTGGAGCGGCAGCGCGAAGCCGTACGGATTCTTAAGGAAGTATACTATGAGCACATCCCGACCGTATCCCGCAGTGTGCTGCATATGATGAAAAGCCGCTGGGAACACGGGGAAACGGAGCTTCTTTTCCTGGAGCGGCTTGCGGCGGATGCCGAGGCGGGCCGGCTCACGGAGCGCGGTATGCCGATCGAGGATTGATCTGTCCGACAGCCAGACCTGATCCGGTGAAGTCCGGATCAGGTTTTTTTAAATACCCTATTGACAATGGAGTGAAAATGTTTTATCTTTAATTCAAGATAATTAAATTAAAGACATCGAGGAGGTGAATCCCATGCCGAACCGGACCGATTCAGATCAAGCGGCTTCTCTGAAGCTCTTCGTCGTCCTTTCCAAGGCTTACAAGACGATTATGGAACGGGCGGAAAGAGATATGAAGCAGTACGGCATGTCGCCGACCGAGTTTACGATTCTTGAAGTATTGTATACGAAAGGCCGGATTCCGCTGCAGCAAATCGGGGAGAAGATATTGATTACAAGCGGCAAAGATAACGTACAATATCGACAAGCTGGAGAAGAAAGGGTCGCTGAAGCGGGTGCCCTGCGAAGAAGACCGAAGGGTCACTTACGCGGAGATCACCGAGGAAGGGAATGCGCTGTTCGACCGCATCTTTCCGAGCCACGCCGCCAAGATCGATTCCTTAATGCATTCGCTGACTGAGGAGGAGAAGCGCGAGGCTGCAGAACTGCTGAAGAAACTGGGAAAAGGCGCGGAGGGGCATTAGCCGTTTCGGCGGCCGCTTTTTTCGCCAAATATCTTAAATTGAAGATTATTAAATTAAAACTAATTAAGGAGCGTGTTTCAAATGTTGGCATGGGGATTATTGCTCATTCGTCTGGTAGTGGGACTGTTGTTCATCGGGCACGGCGCTCAGAAGCTGTTCGGCTGGTTTGGCGGCTATGGTCCGAAAGGAACCGGTTCCTGGATGGAATCGATCGGGATGAAGCCGGGTGTCCTGATGGCCGTGCTGGCCGGGCTGATGGAGCTTGTGGGAGGCGTCTTGCTTGCTACCGGGCTTTTCGTCCCGCTGGCCGCTGTACTGATTGCCCTGGCTATGCTGGGAGCGATCGTTAAGGTACACGGCAAAAACGGCATCTGGGCAACCGCGAACGGTTATGAATATCCGCTTGTACTGCTCGTTGTCGTTATAGGAATCGCCTTGACCGGCGCCGGAGACTTTTCGCTCGATGCCCTTCTGAAATAAGTCCCGGCGCCGGGGAATATATCAAACAGTGAACATATAAGGAGGACTTAAAATGACTATGCAAACCGCAGGCATTCATCACATTACGGCTTTTGCCGGCAATCCGCAGGAGAACGTCGACTTTTACGCAGGGGTTCTGGGCCTTCGCCTGGTGAAGAAAACGATCAACTTCGATGCGCCGGAGGTGTACCATCTATACTTCGGCAATGAAGCGGGCAGTCCCGGAACGATCATCACGTTCTTCCCGTTTCCCGGATCGCGCAAGGGAAGAATCGGCGGCGGGCAGGTGGGGATCACTACCTACGTTGTGCCGACAGGCTCGCTCGGCTTCTGGGAGAACCGCTTGGCAAGCTTCGGTATTGAGACCGAGAAAGTGAACCGGTTCTCGGAGCAGTACCTGCAGTTCACGGACAATGAAGGCCTGCGGCTGGAACTCGTCGAACGGGAGGAAGGGCCCGACAGCCAGTGGGCGTTCGGCGGCATTCCGGCAGATAAAGCCATCAAAGGCTTCGGAGGTGCCGTACTATTCAGCGTGAATCCGGCGAGGACGATGGATGCGCTGGAGCGTCTGCTCGGGCTGAGCAAGGTGGGAGAAGATGCTGGATATGCCCGCTTCCGGGCGACCGGAGATCTCGGCAATGTCATTGATGTGCCGCTTGCGGCTGTAGAGCGGGGCAGCGACGGCGCCGGTGCCGTGCATCACATCGCATGGCGGGCGAAAGATTTTGACCAGCATGCGGAATGGAGAAGTTCTGTAGAGGCTTACGGCTACCGCCCGACCCCGATCATCGACCGGCAATATTTCAACGCCCTTTATTTCCGGGAAGCCGGCGGCATTCTGTTCGAAATCGCCACGGATCCGCCGGGATTCGCGAGAGATGAGCCGGCCGAGGAATTAGGGGAGAAATTGATGCTTGCCGGAATGGTTCGAACCGCATCGCGCCCAGATTGAGGCCAACCTGCTTCCTATTGAGGTTAGAGCATTGGAGGGGAAATCGGAATGAAGCATATCTTTAAAAAAGGCACTAGAGAGGATGCACCGACCTTGGTTCTTTTCCACGGGACGGGAGGAACCGAAAGCGACCTGCTCGGGCTGGGCCAATATATAGCCCCCGGGTCCTCCATTCTCAGCCTGAGAGGCAATGTCCTGGAAAACGGGATGCCGCGCTTCTTCAGGCGTCTCGCGGAGGGAGTATTCGACGAGGAGGATTTGGTCTTCCGGACGAAGGAAGTATACGAATTCCTGGACCGGGCGGCAGAGGAGTACGGCTTTGACCGCGGCAATCTGGTAGCGGTGGGATATTCCAACGGAGCCAATATGATCGGCGACCTTCTCTTTCACTATAAGGGGGCGCTGAAAGGCGCCATTCTTCACCACCCGATGGTGCCGCGAAGAGGAATTCCGCTTCCGGATTTGTCCGGAACGCCGGTCTTCATCGGGGCCGGGACCAACGATCCGATCTGTTCCCTCCCGGAAACCGAGGAGCTCCAGAGTCTTCTGAAAGGCGCCGGGGCGGACGTAACGGTTCATTGGGAGAAATACGGGCACCAATTGACGCAGACGGAAGCGGATGCGGCCGCGGCGTGGTTCCGGGAGCATTATACGGTGTAAAAGAGGATCTATATGGGCGCCGGCTTAGGCCGGCGGTCTTTTTTGCTCCTCAAAGTTTCAATAGGCGGAAAACTCCTTGCATATATTACGAAATCGTAGTAATATACCTTTAGACAATATTTCTATTTCGCAGCAATGAAGGGGAGCGGCCGATGTTGGATCAGATGATGGAGCTTTTTTTTCAGAACGGTCTGCGTCCCTTGAGTTTTCTATCGGAAACGGCGGAGCTGGAGCGGAAGGTCAATCGTTCCGAGCTGACAGCGGTGGTGGTGCTGCATTTTCGGGGAGGCTGACGATGTCTGCACTGGCGGGGCATTTGGGGGTGCCGCTGAGTACGGCCACGAGCCTGGTCAAGAGGCTGGTTCAGAAGGAACTGGTTGATCGTACGCCATCGGCCGAGGATCAACGTATCATGCATGTCGACCTGACGGCGGAAGGCGAGAAGCTCGCACTGCAGGCCAAGGCCGTTATGGAAAGCATGTTCGCCCGCGTCCGGGCCGAGCTAACTCCGGAGGAGCCGCAGCAGTTTCTTTCCTTGGCGGTGAAAGTAGGGAAAGCGCTGCAGGGCAAAGAAAGCGGGAAAGCCGCGCCCGATCCGAAATTCCGTAAAATCGCGATTGACGATTAGTTCAAGGCAAGATGGTTTCTTTTTTTAAGATAATAGTACGAAATCGTAGTAATGGGAGGGGATTCAGCGGTGAGAATCATCATTTATACGGGTAAAGGCGGGGTCGGGAAAACCAGTGTCGCCGCGGCGACCGGAGTCCGGCTCGCTTCGCAGGGTTACTGCACATTGATCATGAGCACGGACGCTGCGCACAGCTTGTCGGATTCGCTTCAACTCTCTCTCGGCGGCCGAGCCGGTACAAATCAGCGAACGGTTATGGGGCCAGGAGGTCGACGGCCTGCGGGAAACCGAGAAGCATTGGGGGGCCGTGCAGAGCTGGCTGTCCGGAGTCATGAGCTGGGCGAAGCTGGAAGATATCACGACCGAGGAGACCCTTGTATTCCCGGGCATGGAGGAGCTCTTCAGCCTCATGCAGATCAAACGCCATGCGGAGAGCGGCACTTATGACGTGATCATCGTAGACTGCGCTCCCACCGGAGAAACGCTCAGGTCGCTGAGCTACCCGAACCTGCTTCGGTGGTGGATGGAGAAAATTTTCCCCTACGAACGCCGTCTCGTCAAGATGGTCCGGCCGATCGCCAAGGTGGTCACGGGCGGCCTCGTGCTCCCTGACGATAGCGTGATGGACAGCGTTGAGGGCTTCGTGCGCGAGCTTGAGGAGCTGCAGACGATGATCGCCGATCATGAGGTCACCACCGTACGGATGGTCATGAATCCGGAAAAAATGGTCGTTTCCGAGGCAAGGAGGGCGTTCACCTATTTGAATTTGTTCGGCTTCAACACGGATGCCGTGATTGTCAACCGGGTGCTCCCCGAAGAGGCCTCTACCGGCTACTGGGCGGCATGGCGGGAAATTCACGCCAAATATGAAGAAGAAATCCGCTCCAGCTTCAGCCCGCGCCGATCCTGCGCATTCCCATGATGGAGCTGGAGGTCCACGGATTATCCATGCTCGAGCGGATTGGTGAAGCGGCTTTTGCCGGCTGCGACGGCGCCGCGGTGCTGTACCGGGGAAGGATCCAGGAGGTCCGTAAGGAAGGTGAAGTTTACTTTATGGACCTGGAGCCGCCTTTTATTGAAAAGGATCAGCTTCAGCTTAGTGAAAAAGGCGACGAGCTGACGGTTCAGGCAGGGCCCTACAAACACAAGGTCATTCTGCCGCGATCCCTGCAGGGAAGGCCTATCGCCGGGGCGCGTTTTGCCGGGAAGAAGCTGTCGATCCGTTTCGGCGAAAGAGCCTCTCTCACGGGGCAAGAGGAGGAGGGGGCCTATGAATAGGGAGGCATGGCTAAAGGTTCTCGATCATGCGCTCCTACTGCGCGAATCGATACTCGCCGCGGCCCTTCCAGAGGAGGCGGGGCGGCATTTCCAGCAATCAAGAAAAGAAGCGCTTCTCGGGATGAAAGCGGTGCTCGATTACTCAATCGAGAGGATCGGTGAAAGGGAAGCCGATAGGCCGCCCGGGAAGAAGACGAGCCGCACGGTTGATATTACCGATTAAGGAGGGGCCGTAGGATGGACTGGGGCAAAGTGTTTAAGAACGGCTTTTTGGCGACGGCGGCAATGGAGTTGTTTTACAGAGCGACGAATCTGGTCTTTCATCATGGAATCGATGTGCCTTATGCGAATGGAACCGTACTCTCATTGCAATCCCCGCTCCTAATCTATTTGGCGGGATATCTCATCTTTCTGTTGGGCGGGGTACTCTTTTCCTTGTTGTATGAACGATTTGTCCGTCCCAAAAACTATCGTTCGGGTATCCTCTACGCGATCTTATTCGTTTGGCTCATTGCCGACGGACTGATTTTCGAGCCGATGGGGCCTGCAGGCTTCCTTATGCTTGGTGCAGGCTTCAAGGCGGTAGCGGTTAATTTGCTGGCGCATGGGGTCTACGGATGGGTTCTCGGATTTACGTTTTCCGGCGGGAAAGGGAGAAGAGCATCCGGCATAGCGACGCCCGGGCCAACGCATCCAGAATAAACGGCTACGCCGTCCTTGTTTTGCAAGGACCAGCGCGTTTATCAAGGCCCCTGCGAAGCTATTCTTTAAGATTGTGCGGGAGCGGGGTCGCCCTCCGTTTCCTTCTTGCGGCTGTCGGAAAGCTTGATGTTGCCAAGGAAAGGTGCGATCAAGGCCCCCAGCACCACGAAGAGAAGACCGAACAGGAACACCGAGTGCAGCGAATCGACCAAGGCGCTTTTAATCACCGGAATCATTTGATCCAGGAGCGCTTTCGGGAACTTCGCCATCGCTTCGGGATTCAGCAGCATCGAGTACAAGCCCTGCGGATTGGTGTGCACCATGGACGTGATTTGGTTCACCATGTCTCCCGCTTGAGCGGGAAGCTGCTTGAGCAGCGGGACGAGCGTGTCTGTCAGCCGCCGGTCGGACTTATGGTTCATGATCGCGCCGAGAATCGTCATGCCGAACGTGCCGCCGATTTGGCGGAAGAACTGGCTGGACGAGGTAACGACGCCAAGCTCGGATTTCGGGAAGCTTTCCTGCAGAGCCAAGGTGAGAAGCGGCATCACGAGGCCCATACCGAGGCCCATCACCATCATATAGCCGGTAGCCAGCCAGCGGGACGTGTTCATGCCCATCGTAGCCAGAAGCAGGAAGCCCGCCGCCATGACGATCATGCCGATCAGCATTTGATTCCGCATGCCCATTCGGTATACGAGACGCCCGCCAAGCACACTTGCGATAATCATCGTAATCATCATCGGCGTCATGACGGTACCGGAGGCGGAGGCGCTGATCCCGACGATGCCCTGCATGAACAGCGGCACGAACATGATGGCCCCGAACATCCCGACGCTCATCAGAAAGCCGATGCCGTTAATCAAGGTAAAGGTTTTATTGCGGAAGTAGCGCACCGGCAAAATCGGCTCCGCCGTTCTCGATTCGATCAGCACGAAGGCGGTCAGCGAGACGGCCGCAATAACGAACAAGCCGACGATTTGCCACGAGCCCCAGGCATATTCCTTGCCGCCGAAGGTGAGTGCCAGCAGCAGCGAGACGACCCCGACGATCATGGTCACCATGCCGGAGGTGTCGAACTGAACCGGACCTTCCCGCCGGCCGCCTCCCTTAAGCCCGATGGCGATCAGAATGGTGGCTACGATGCCCACCGGCAGATTGATGTAGAATACCCAGTGCCAGTTGACGGAGTCGACGATCCAGCCTCCGACCTGCGGTCCGATAACGGACGACAGTCCGAATACGGCGCCGAAGACGCCCTGCCACTTGGCGCGTTCCTTGCCTGTAAACATATCCCCGATAATGATCATCGCCATCGGCATCATGACGCCGCCGCCGATCCCCTGCAGCGCACGGAACCAAATCAGCTGTCCCATGGTTTGGGACATGCCGCACAAGGCCGAGCCGGCCATGAAGATCACGAGTCCGGCCACGTATACCGTTCGGCGGCCGATCAGGTCGGCCAGCTTGCCGGCGATCGGCACGACTGACGTTGAGCTGAGCATGTAGGCTGTGGTCAGCCAGGTCATGAGGCTGAGGCCGCCGAGGTCGCCGACGATCCGCGGCATGGCCGTGCCGACGATCGTATTATCTAGCGATGCGAACAGCATCGCGATAATGAGGCCGGTGATGAGCAGGCCCGAGGTTCCTTTTTTCGTTACGCTATCGCTTAAGGCGTCCGCTTCTGTGCGGGCTTTTTCTTTTTATTGTCCAGTATGTTCTCCACGCCTATTCCTCCTTACTTGTTAATCTGCTCCGCCAGCTTCTCAAAGGTGTTTATAAAGGCCGTGAGCTCCTCCGCTTCCAGTTGAGATAAATAAAGACCCATAGCTTTGAAGCGCATCCTGCGGATTTCCTCCAATATCTCTTTGCCGCGCTCCGTCATCTCCAGCAGGACGACTCTTCGGTCATGAACGTCATGCGTCCGGGACACGAATCCGTGCTGCACCAGCCGGTCGATCATGACGGTGATCGCGCTTGGCTTGACCTCCATCATCTGCGCCAGCTTGGTGACCTGGCAGGGTCGCTCCCGCTGAATGGTATACAGCATCATAACCTGAGGTCCGGTAATGGGAACGCCGGGGGCGGCCCAAGCTCCGGTCCGATTTTACGGAATAACGCAAAAAAAGCTTTCTCAAATCGTTCAATGTCGGTATCCGACGGTGACATGGCGACAGCCCCTTTGTGGCGATGTTTATTTCATAACTTAAAATTTAAACTGTATAAATAAATTATAGGCCGCCGCTGTAAAGATGTCAAGGCGGCTTTTGGGATGTCCGTCATTCTGGTATGATAGCGCTAATAAGTGACATGATGGGTAATACAAGGAGGCGGTATCGATGAGCCTGCTCGGCCGGCTTGGTTTTCATCCTCTGCTGGAGGATTGGTTCATCCGGCGGTTCGGGGAGCCTACCGAAGTCCAGAAAGAAGCCTGGAAAGCGATTATGGCGGGGAGACATACGCTGATTGCCGCACCGACCGGATCGGGGAAGACGCTTGCCGCGCTGCTTCCCTGCCTGAACCGCATTTTGACGGATAAAGAACGGGAATCCTCCCCGGACGCTCCCGGCGTCAAGCTTCTATATATTACGCCGCTCAAAGCGTTAAACAACGACATCCACCACCATGCCGCAGCTTATGTGCAGGAGCTCGAGGCATGTGCCGCCGCCGCCGGTCTGCCTTGGGCAGGACTGACGGTAGGGGTTCGTACGGGCGATACGAAACCGAGCGTGAGGGCGGCGATGCTCCGGAAACCGCCGGATGTGCTGGTGACGACGCCGGAATCGTTCTATCTGCTGCTCACCTCAGCCAAGGGACGGGCGACGCTCCGGACGGTGACACAGGTCATCGTGGATGAAATTCACGATTTGGCGGCGGACCGCCGGGGGACGCATCTGTCCGTCACCTTGGAGCGCTTGACGGCTTGGACGGGCGGCTCCCCCAGCGCATCGGCGTATCGGCGACCCAGAATCCGATTCAAGAGGTGGCCCGCTATTTGGGCGGCTATGAGCACGAAGCGCACGAATCGCCGCCGCGGCCGGTCGAGATTATCGAGAGCCGGATGGAGAAGCGGATCCGCACCCTAGTTACGCTGCCCACGGCACGCCTCTTCACGTCGGACAAGCAGGAAGCGGTATGGGGACCGCTTACCGAGCATATCATGCAGCTTATGGAAGGCTCGCGCTCGGTCATAGTATTCGTCAATAACCGAAGGCTATGCGAACGGCTGACGCTGCATTTGAATGAGCGAGCGGGCTATGAGATGGCCCGCTCCCATCACGGCGACGTCGCCCGCGAGCAGCGCCTCGAGGTGGAGCGGGCGCTGAAGGCCGGCGAGCTCCGCCGCCTGGTGGCTACGGCGTCGCTCGAGCTCGGCATCGACGTAGGGACGATCGATCTCGTTCTGCAGATCGATTCGCCCAAGAGCGCGGCCGCCGGCATTCAGCGCATCGGCCGGGCCGGGCATGCCGTCGGCGGCGAGAGCCGCGGCTGCATTATCGCCCGCGACCGCGGCCAGTCGCCGGAGTGCGCCGTGCTGGCCCGGCACATTGCGGCCCGCTCGATCGAGGCGGCCCGCATTCCGCGGCATGCGCTCGATGTGCTGTGCCAGCAGACGGTCGCCATGGTCGCTTCCGGCGACTGGACGGCGGGAGAGCTGCAGGCGGTGTTCGCGCGCAGCTATGCTTACCGCGGGTTCCCGCCGGAGCGGCTGGAAGCGGTGCTCGAGGTATTGTCCGGGTTCTACCCGTTCGTCCGGCCCCTGATCGATTGGGACCATTCCAGCGGACGGTTGACCCGGCGCAGCGCAACGCTGATGGCCGCCATCATGGGCGCCGGCACAATCCCGCAGAGCAGCGCTTACCCGGTGCATCACGCGGACAGCCGGATTCATCTCGGAGAGCTGGACGAGGAGTATATCCATGAAAGCCGGGTCGGCGACGTATTTCAGCTCGGGACCTCTTCGTGGAAAATTCAGTCCATCCGGGGTGACCGCGTCTATGTAACGGAGGCGGGGAACCGCTTCAGCGAAATTCCGTTCTGGCGCGGGGAAGGGCAGGGCCGGACGGTCGAAAGCTCGCTGGAGATCGGGCGGTTCATGGCCGAAATCGAAGCGCGGATGGAGAAGGAGCCGGGACCTGCTATTACCGGATGGCTAATGGAAGAATACTGCATGGATGCTGTATCCGCGGAACAATTGGTGGCGCTGCTTCATTCGCAGAAGGCGGTCTCGGTCATTCCGACGGACCGGCGGATCGTGATCGAGCAGTTCCAGGATGACCAGAAGCAGCAGCATCTGGTCATTCACAGCTGGTTCGGCCGGACGTTCAACCGGACCTGGCTGCTCGCCCTGCAGCGGCATCTGGAGCGGAAGCTGCCCGTCCGCTTCTATTCCAATGCTAAGGATAACGGCATTGAGCTGGTATTTCCCGGCCTCGAGGGCCTGCCCCAGGACCTGCCCGGGCTGGTGCGGGGCGTCCGCTCCTCCGATGTGGGAGCGCTGCTCCGCGAGTCGGTCCCCGGCTCGCCGATGTTCGCCGCGGCTTTCCGGCGACTCGCGGAAACCTCGCTCCTGCTCTCGCGCAGCTTCACGCGCAGGCCCGCCTGGCAGAGACGGTCGCGGAGCGAAGAGCGCTGCGCGAAGCGATGCCTTATGCCGAACGGGTTCCTTTTATCCCGGAGGCCGTCCGGATATGCTTGAACGAGGAGCTGGATTTGGAGCGGGTGCAAGACATGCTGCGACGTACGGAAACCGGGGAGATCGAGGTCATCCTGCGGAGGGGTTCCTTTCCATCCCCGTTCGCGGCCTTGTTCCTGGCGGATTTCGTGCAAACGCAGATGTACGAGTCGGATAGCGTGGCGAAAGACCTGCAGCAGCATTTGATCGGGCTGGACCGGGCGGCGGCCGGCCGGATCTTTGGAGGAGAGGGCCTACCGCTTGCGGAGGAAGCGGAAGCTTCAGAGGCGTCCGGGTCCGGCGCGCTTAGGCTGGACAGCGGAGAGGATTTGCTGCGCTTTTTAAAGGAAAAAGGAGATACATCGGACGAAGAGCTTCGGGATCAAGGCGCCGGCCGTCCGGCCGAAGGGTCGCTTCGGCGACTGGAGGAGCAGGGCCGCCTCGCGACCGTGAGCATCGGAGGAGACCGCCGCTGGATTTGTGCGGATGAGGCGGCGTTCTATGAGAGGCTGGAGGGCGATCCTGCCGCGCAGCAAACTTATATTAGGAAGATACGTGAACAAGCGGCTGTATATCACGGCGAAGGAACTCAGCGTGAGGTACGGCATGGAGCCTGCGGAGGCGCGGCGCTTTTTGCTCGAGGAAGAGTCGAGAGGGAAGCTCGAGGCAGCACCGGATGAAGCGGGCGGCGAGCGGTGGCTGAACAAGCAGGCGGCCGCAGGCCGCGTTCGCCGGCAAGCGGCGGCTTTACGCGAGAAGAACAGAGCGGTGGAGCCTGCCCGTTACCTCAATCGGTCGCTGCAGCTGCAGCATGCCGCAAGCGGAGAGCGGCTCAGCGGGCAGGAAGGGCTTCTGGAGGTCATCTCCATGCTGCAGGGTCGCTTCCTGCCGCTATCGCAGTGGGAATCGCAGGTGTTCCCGCCGCGGCTGACGGATTACCGGAAGGACCTGCTGGATACGCTCTGCGCCGAGGGGGAGGTCGTCTGGATCGGGCGAAAGGGTCCCGGGGAGAAGGAGGGACGAGTCGCCTTCTTCCTCGCGGAGTCGAAGGAGCTGATGCGGCCGTTCACGGCGGGAAGGACGGTAACCCGGCACGCCGGGTCGCTGGAGCTGCTTCGCCGCAAGGGCGCCAGCTTCCTGACCGCCCTCAGCCGGGAAACCGGCCGCGCGCCGTCCGAAGTGATGGCGGATCTGCTCGATCTGGCCTGGGACGGGCTCGTGTCGAACGACCAGTTCGCTCCGCTTCGGCTGCACGGCTCCGCGAAAGCGGCGCGCCAAGAGCAGGCCGCTCCGGCCGAGCGGCGGCGTTTCAATCCGGTCTCGGACGATGGTACGCGCTGGAGAGTGAAGAATCCGCGGAAGATCCGGCTCACCTGACCGAATCGGTCATGGCTTGGGTGAAGCATCTGCTGGCCGGGTACGGCGTGCTGACCAAAGACATTGCCGCCGAGTTCCTGCCGTGGTCATGGGATGCCGTTTACGGCACGCTGAAGCAACTGGAAATCTGGGGCGTGCTTACCCGCGGTCTCTGGATCGAAGACATCCCGGCGCTGCAATTCGCCGAACGTGAAACTGTCCGGGAGCTTCACGCTCCTCCCGGGACAAGGGCCTCCGGCATCACGCTGCTTCCTTCGACGGATCCGGCCAACCCGTACGGGCTCACGGTTCGCTGGCCTTCTGCCAACGGGCCCGCTTTTGCAAGGAAGGCGGGACACTATTTGCTGCTGAAGGACGGGCGCTGGTCGCTGTGGATCGAAAACAACGGCAGGCGCATCTATACGATGCCGGAGTATGAGGAGGGGCTGGCCGCCGGCGATGAGTCGCCGGAGTCGCTGAAAAGCGCGGCTCAATCGATCCTTGCCTTCTCCGGGACCCGCAAGGTGGTCATCGACGCCTGGAACAAAACGCCTGTCACCCGCTCGGAAGCGGCGGAGACGCTGCGAAGGCTTGGTGCGGAAGCGGACCGCGATGCTTTCGTGCTGTGGCCCAGTGTGCTGAGATAACAGGCGGATCAGAAGCCGGCCCTTCCTGGGCCGGTATTCCTTACACCGCGATGTTAAATATTTTTATTGACAAAATAGGGAAATGGTCTTAATATACCAACTAAACGGATGGGAATTGTCTATTCCAAGACTTCATGAGGAGGCGCATTACTGTGAATTCCCTATATTTAGCTAGTTGGGTCTGCCTCGATTGTGGTTATGGCCTTGCTCTTTTTTGCCGCCAAGAAGAAGGTGGGATTCGGTACCCGCGTTCTGCTCGCCATGCTGTTCGGCGTCGTGGTCGGTGCCGTGTTCAAAGACCAGGCGGCCGATATCGGCATCGTCGGCAATATTTATGTCAATCTGATCAAAATGATCGTTATGCCGCTGGTACTGGCTACGATCATCTCGAGTATTACCTCCGTGTCCGATCCGGGGATGCTGAAGAAGATCGGTACGAAAACGATCGGCCTGTTCCTGCTCACGACGGGGATTGCCGCGGCCATCGGGCTCATTGTGGCCCTCGTGATCGATCCGGGCGCAGGCATCTCCTATGCGAAGGACGCGGCATTCAAGGCCCGGGAAATCCCGACCTTCTCGAAGGTGCTGATGGATCTGGTGCCTTCCAACCCGATTAACGACATGGCCACGGGTAAAGTCGTGCCGGTCATTATCTTCGCCATGTTCGTAGCCGTAGCGATTACGATCGAAGGCAACCGCAAGCCGGAGCGTGTCAAACCGGTCAAGGACTTCATTCAATCGTTCGGGCATATTATGTTCCGCGTGACGAAGCTCGTTATTAAGCTGACGCCTTACGGCGTATTCGGACTCATGACGACGATGGCTTCCAAGTACGGCTTGTCCTCCCTCGCTGCCGCTGGGCAAAGTGGTGATCGCCCTTTATGTGGCGTGCCTGCTGCACTTCGTCTTGACCTACGGCACTTTGGTGACGTTCGTGGCCCGTGTGAACCCGCTGCGGTTCCTGAAGAAAATTTATCCCGTGATCGCCGTTGCGTTCACGACCCGCAGCGACTACGCGACGCTCCCGGTAAACCTGGAAGTCATCACCAAACGGCTGAAGGTTTCGGAGCGGATCGCCAGCTTCGTGGCCCCCCTCGGCGCGACGATCAACATGAACGGTCGCGGCGGGATTTACCCGGCGATTGTGGCGATCTTCGTTGCCAAAGTATTCGGTATCGACCTCACGCTGACGCATTACCTCTTGATCATCGGCTCGGCCATCGTCGCATCCGTCGGCGTAGCGGGCGTTCCCGGCCCGGCTTCGATCTCGACCACGGTCGTGCTGACCAGCGTCGGACTGCCGATCGAAGGGATGGCGCTCGTGCTCGGCATCGACGCGATTCTCGATATGGCGCGTACGGCGATCAATGCGACGGGAACAACCGTCAGCTCGCTTGTCGTCGCGGCTTCGGAGAAGGAGTTCGACCGCGAGGCGTTCAACCAGGAAGCGGACGACGAGCTCGATACGTACGAAAGCAAGCCGCTGTTCGGCGGATCCAAGGCGGCATCGAAAGCGTAACGGAATCAATAGAAAAAAACGGAGCCGGTTCATTCAACCCGTGCTCCGTTTTTTTATTTGCATAGCTGGTGGGGCGAGGAGGGAACCGAAAGCGAACGCGCATCGCTTAAAGCGTGTTTTTCTTAAGAGCAAATTAAAGAGCTAAAGTGTGCAGTAAACTTTCTGCTCGCAAGAAAAGCTTCCTCTTAGACACGAATGCATCTCATCGAAAGGGCTTCGATCAGATGCTCTTCTTACGGACATCACGGATGCTAATTCGGAAAAAACAGCTGCTCTCAAAATCTAACGGACCTCACAGCGCTTAATGGCTCCGAGCACCGTCCTTTTGGCCGCTTTGAGAACAAATAGCTGCACCCTTGTCCGTTAGAAATCGCCATACCCCCAACGACCCTCGATAGAGCCCGCTATGTCCGTTAGAAAGAGCAGCGCGTATTGCTGCTGCCCTGTCCAGGATTAGCCGATGCGCCCGGCAAGCTCCCGCAGATCCGCGCAGATCAGATCAGGCTGTACGTCGGTCGCGGCGATTTGTTCCTCCACGTTGGAGGCGTCGGCCAGACCGGTCAGCACCAGTGCCGTGCGGCGGCCCTGAATCCCGGCCTCCGCGGATGTCCGTGTTCAGGTTATCGCCCACCGCCCAGATGTCTTCCGCCGGAAGTCCAAGCCGGGCTATGGCATACTGCATGATGATCGGCGAAGGCTTCCCGATGACGACAGGGCTGCACCCGCTCGCCCGCTCAATGGCGGCGGCAATAGTGCCTGCGCCGGGCGTCAGCTCGCCGTTCCACGGCAGCAGATGATCCGGGTTCGTCAGCACGAACTGGGCACCTTGACGGATGTATCGCACGGCCTTCAGCAAACTTGTCGTAATGAAAGCTGCGGTCAATGCCTTGAACGACGGCCGCAATACCTTGGTCCCCAGCCTCTGCCGCCAACGTAAAGCCGGCCTCCTCCAGCGCCAGCCGAAGTCCTTCTTCCCCGATGCAGTAAACAGAACCGCCGTCCGGCCGGTCGCTCTTCAGATGCATGGCGGCCGCCTGGGCCGAGCTGAGCACCTCCTCCGCAGAGGCTTCGATTCCCGTTCGGAGCAGATGCTCCGCCACCTGTCCGGGAGTCCGCGAAGAATTGTTCGTTACGAACAGGAACGGGAAACGGCGGTCCCGCGACCAGCGGATAAATTCCGCCGCGTGCGGAATCGGCCGGTCCCCATGGTACAGCGTGCCGTCCAAATCCAGTAAAAATCCGGGCATGATGGTTCAGGGCTCCTCTTCTTGAAGGCAAAGGCTTTGCCATGTATTGGGGAGAGCTGTGTCGCTCCCCTTGCTCTATCCTGCATTGTAGCAAAAAGATCGCCCGAATACCAGCCTGTGAAGGGGGACAGGAAGGTGGGGACCAGCGGATGCCGGCGGCGGTGTTCCTCAGGCGGCCTGCAGGCAGGCACCCCTGCAAACGACAAGCCGCAGCATCCGGCGGCTTGCCGCTTGCTGCGGCTTGATCTCATGCATCCAGCCGGAGCTGGACATAAAAGTGAATTTCCCCGTTCTCCGATTCGGCCCATATCCGGCCTCCGTGCGACTCTACAATGCTTTTGGCGATGGCGAGTCCGAGCCCGGAGCCTCCCGTATCCGACGTGCGGGCGGAATCGACCCGGTAGAAGCGGTCGAACAGCTGCGACAGCTCTTCGCGGGTGAGTGCGTCGGCTTTATTGCTGATGCGGACGATGACCTGGCCGCGTTCCCGAGCCATCCCGACCGAGATAACGCCGGGCTTGGGGCTGTATTTGACCGCGTTGCCGAGCAGGTTCTCGAACACGCGGATCATTTTATCGACATCGATGCTGACGATCAGCTTCTCTTGCGGGATGCTGCGGATCAGGGTTACCTGCTGCTCCTCCCCGATGGTCACATATTCCTCGACCAGCTGCTCCAAAACCTCGTTGATGGCCACCCCGCTCTTATGCAGGCGGCACATCCTGATTCGACAGCTTCGTATACTCGAACAGATCGTCGATCAGCGATTTCAGCTTCTCGGATTTGCTGTAGGCGATGCCAATGTAGCTTGCGGCCTGCTCGGGCGTCTCGTAATTTTTATCGTGCAGCGACCGGAGGTAGCCCATGATGAGCGTCAGCGGCGTGCGCAGATCATGTGAGACATTGGTGATCAGCTCGTTCTTCAAGCGTTCGGAGCGGCGTTCCTCCTCGATCTTCTGCTGCAGCTCGCGGGTCATCAGATTCATGTCGCGGGCCAGCGAGCCGAGCTCGTCCTGCGAACGCTCCAGGACCCGGTATTCCAGATTGCCTGTGGCGATGATGCGGAGACTTCCGGCAAGCTCTTCGATGTAGCGCATTTTCCTCTGGGTCAGATAGTAAAAAAGAAGGATGAAGGCGGCCAAGGCGGTCAAGATCGAAAGCGGGCTTTCTCCCTGAATCGTGCTGATCATCGGTCGCGGAATCCCGGTCACGATAAGATACGATTTCTGCCCGTTGTAATTCACCGGGTAGAAGCTGGAGAACTCCTTGCGGGAATCGAACCGGTTATTCCTGGCATTCATGGCGTTACGGATCACATTATGCACATCCACGTACGTTTCCGGCGCATTCTCGCTGCGGAAGACAACCTTGCCTTCCAGATCCGTGATCAAAATTTTGTAGTTATCGTTTGTCGAGAACCGCTTGACTTCCTCCAAAAACTGGCGCTGCCGCATTTCCTGCCGTTTCCGTGCATGGTCTTCGGGGAAGCCGGCTCAGCAGGTACGGCAGTGGTCGCGGTACTATGGGGTCGCCCCGGGCTCCCTCCGTTCGGGTCCGGGACCGAGCTCTGCGGGACTCCCGGTATGGCTGGAATAGCACCCCCTCCCGGAACCGGATCATCGACCGAATCCGGTTCCGGCTCAAGCTGGCGGACCAGGTCCCGGGCATCGTTATCGATCCGTTCGGTGCCCGACGAATAGTCGATAACCGTTCCCTTATTGATCTGGCCGAAGATCGCCGAGCTTAGGCCATAGACGATCAGCGACGCCCCCAGACAAACGGCGAACGTCAGCACGAGCTGCAGCCGGATGCTCCGTTCCACGGAGCTTCGTCCCATCCGGTACAGGTCGATCAGGAACAGAATCAGGCTGCGGAGCAGGGTGAAGGGAAACCAATTGAATGGAAACCGCTGCAAAAACGGCTTGCGCGGACGCGGTATTTTCTCTTTCTTACTCAACTTTATATCCCACTCCCCAGACGGTTTTAATAAACTTCGGCTTGCGCGGTCGCTCCTCGATTTTCTCGCGGATTTTACGGATATGGACCATCACCGTATTGTCGGCGTCGAAGTAGGCTTCCTTCCAGACCGCTTCGTAAATTTTCTCAATGCTCCATACGCGGCCCCGGTTGCGGGCGAGAAGCTCCAGAATCGCGAATTCCCTGGGCGTCAGGCGGACCTCCCGGCCGTCGACTTTGACCTCGTGCGTGGCCGTGTTAATCCAGAGCTCGTCGACTTCGATTTCATGCTCTTTATTCGCGCGCGGCACATTCAGCCTCGTATACCGGCGCAGCTGCGACTTGATTCTTGCGATCAGCTCCAGCGGGTTGAACGGCTTGCTCATGTAATCGTCGGCGCCGGTGCTGAGACCGAGGATTTTGTCCATATCCTGGCTCTTGGCCGAGAGCATGATAATCGGCATGTTCCGGTGCTCGCGGATCTTAAGGCAGGCCTCGATCCCGTCCATCTGGGGCATCATGATGTCCAGCACGATGAGATCGACCTCTTCCTTCTGCAGGATGCCGAGCGCTTCGACGCCGTTCCCCGCACGCAGCAGGCGATAGCCTTCGTTCTTTAAATAAATTTCCAGCAAATCGATGATTTCTTTCTCGTCGTCCACGAGCAAAATCGTATGTTGAGCCATAGCCGGCTGTACCTCCTTTTTCAAAACGCAATGCTGTGAAAACAAGCTGTAATTAAAATACCACGGGCGGTCCGGAATGGCGAGTCCGGGAATCGCCGCCGCTTAAGGAAGGCAGGGAACGGAGCGGATGATGGATTCATTGTAACCGCGAAATCTTAACAGCGACTCCGCTGATTTCTTAAAGGATTCTTAACTCGGAGGGCAGGGCTCGATTCATTTTTGCAGTAGGCATTCACCTTTTGCCTAGGGCCGGAATACATAATCATATGAGTATTATAAATAAAACTTATGCGATCATTAAAAATAACTGATAAATTGGAGGAGTTTTCGTATGGAACTGCGAGATGCTTTAGAGCAAGCGTTGCGTGAAGCTTATGTGTTTTCCCCCGCCGATTTGCAGGCGATGATCCGCCGGCTGGATCTGACCCCCGAGCGCGTCGCCCCATGGGTAGCCGAGCCGCGGCGGCGCCTTACGGCCGTACCTCGCTTTATTTGGCCGACGGCCTGGAAGCCGTACTGATTCATCTGCCGGCAGGCGCCGAGACGTACATTCACGACCACGGCGCTTCCTTCGGCTGTGCGCAGGTGCTGGAGGGGCGGATGATCAACCGGATGTTCCGGCTGGACGATTACGGCTATCCCGAATACACCGGAGAAAGCGAAGTGAAGCAGGGGAATTCTTCATGGCGCCCCGGCATCAAATTCACCAGATGGCGAATCCGGGGGAGACGCGGATGATCTCGTTTCATCTCTATGCTCCCAAGATGAGCGGGACCCGCCGGTATGTCCCGTATGAGCAGGCTTTGGATTATGTGATCTAACCGCAGCGCGGGAGCTCCGGTTTAAGTACGTCCGCCCGTGGCGCTGCTGCGGGCTTTTTTGCTGTTTTCGCTTCAAAAAGGGTGAGGCGAGGTTCCCGAAGGCGTTCATGTGATCGGATCGCAGGATTGTCCATAAAAGAGATCAAGATCGTCCAAAGAAATCCGCTGGGCAGGTATGATATGCTTAATGGGATATGTGTTTCACAAGCTTCGCCACTTGGAACCAAAGGAGAGAACCTGCGAATGAAATACCGCGAGTTAGGAAAAACGGGGATCAAGCTGTCCGTACTGACCTTCGGCTGTTGGGAGCTGGGGGGCGGACCGTGGGAGTTTACGAGTGACGAGAATAACATCAAGACGATCCGCGCCGCGCTCGATATGGGCATCACGACGTTCGATACGGCCGAAGGCTATGGCGACGGCCACTCCGAAGAGATTGTCGGCGCCGCACTTGCAGACCGCCGCCAGGATGTCGTGATCTCCACGAAGGTAAGCCGCGCCCATTTGGCGCCTCAGGACGTTCGCCGCTCGGCGGAGAACAGCTTGAAGCGGCTGAAAACCGACTACATCGACATTTACTATATCCACTGGCCGAGCTACGAGATTCCGGTGGCGGAAACGTTGGGCGAATTCAACAAATTGAAGGAAGAAGGACTGATCCGGGCGATCGGCGTGTCGAATTTTTCCATCGATCAGCTGAAAGAAGCTTCCCAGTACGCGCAGATCGATGTCATTCAGCCGGAGTACAGCCTGCTGCATCGGGACATCGAGAAGGAGATCGTGCCGTACTGCAAAGAGAATCGGATCGGGATCATGAGCTACAGTTCGATTGCCAAAGGCATCCTGACCGGGGCCTTCCATATCGGCGGCAAGACGCTGGCGGAAGACGATTTCCGCCGTACGCGCCGCTTGTTCCTGCCGGAGCATCTGCAGATGGAGGAAGAGCTGATTGTCGTGCTTAAGAAAATCGCCGACTCCCAGGACCGATCGCTCTCGCAAATCGCCATCGCGTGGTCGCTGCATCAGGAGGCGGTGACCTCGGCGATCGTCGGTTCGCAGAGCGTGAGGCATATGCAGGAGAATGCGGACGTCTGCTGAAGTGGAGCTGTCCGGCTACGAGCTCGGCGCGCTCGAAGCGATCAGCAAGAAGGTCCTGGCCGGCATTGACGGCTAGAGAATAGATCTATAGTCCCCGTGCCTTGATAGGTGCGGGGGCTTTTTTCTGCTTGCCTAACGGTTTCGTCTGCAACATTCGAGCCTTCCGCCGCGTCTTTCCCGGTAACCAGATTTGTAAGGGGGAGCGGGCAATGATGCTTCGTAAATCGCTCGTCGTGCTGGCGCTGATGGCCGTATTGTGCGGTGGCTGTTCTTTACCGGATTGGATGCCCGGAGGGTCTGAGCCTATCAGCATCCGGTCTTCATCGGGAAAAGCGAAGTATGAACCGTCGGATGTAGACGCCCGCATTGTGCAGGCCGGCAACGGATTCGGGTCGCGGGTGTACGGCGAGGCGCTGAAGAAGAACGGGGAAGAGAATGTGTTCATCTCTCCCATCAGTATTGCCATGGCACTGACTATGACCTACAACGGAGCGGCGGGTGCTACCCGCGAGGCGATGGCGAAGACGCTTCAGCTGCAGGGGATTTCCTTGGATGAGGTGAACCAAGGCTACAGCGTGATCCGGGACCTGCTCAGCCATCCGGGGCCGGGGGTGCAGCTGTCGGTCGCGAATTCGCTCTGGATGCGGCAGGGAACCCGGTTGCGGAAGCCGTTTATGGAACGGAACCGGACTTATTTTGGTGCGGAGACGAGGACGCTGGATTTTAGCAAGGCAAGCTCCCGGGACGAGATGAATCAATGGGTGAAGCAAAATACGCAGGGGAAGATCGAGCGGATTCTGGAACAGCCGATTCCTGCGGAAGCTATCCTGTATCTGGTCAATGTCGTGTATTTTAAAGGCGAGTGGACCGATCCTTTCCAGCCTTCCCAGACCAAGGAGGACAGCTTCCATCCGAAGCCGGGCGAAACGCTGACCGTGCCGTTCATGACCCGGAGCGGTTCGTTCGAGCATAGGAAGGAGGCTGGGTTCGAGGCCATCCGGGCCGCCGTACGGGGACGGGTCATTCGGCATGTGGGTGCTGCTTCCCGGAGAGGGCACGGTCCTTCAGGAGCTGCAGCGGCGGCTCGTAGCGGAGCCGGACATTTTATCTAAGGGGTACGCCAAGGAACCCGGTTCGATCGAGCCGCCGAAGTTCAAGCTGAGCTACAGCCTCGAGCTGAACGACGCGCTCAAGGCGCTGGGGATGGGTCCGGCGTTCGCGGATGAGGCCGATTTTTCGGACATGGTGGAGCCGCCGGTCGCGGCTCAGATCAGCGAGGTGCTGCATAAGACGTTCCTCGAAGTGAACGAGAAAGGAACGGAAGCCGCCGCAGCGACAGCGGTCGGGGTCAATACATCGGCTGAAGTATCGCCAAAGGCGCCGTTCCACATGAAGGTGGACCGGCCGTTCTTTCTGGCCATCCAGGACCGAAGGACAGGATCGCTGTTGTTCCTGGGCTCCATAACGAAGCCGGAATAAGGAAGAATTCGGGATTTCCGGCTCGTTGGGCATTCCATTTTTAAGGGTGGATTCATTGTGAAAAAATGGTCGCTTCTTGCTGCTTCATTATGCGTGCTCTGGGCTTTGTTCGTTATTGTATGGGTGCATACAACGGAGCCGAAATTTTCCGGCTATGTCATTTCAAAGGATGGAAATAAGATCGTTGTGGCGGAAACAACCAAAAGCGAAGCGCTGGAGCTTATTCATCATACAAAACAGCTGGATATGAGAGAACGGTACTCCGTTGACATTGTAACGGTATGGAATCCGTATAGGTCGCTCACCCTGAGCCCAGGTGATAAGGTGGCCGTATGGTACGTGCACAATGTCAATGACATGAAACCTTTACACGTTACCGCGAGCAGAATAAAGATTGTAAGTGAATGAAGCTTATTTCTTCCGCTGCAACATTCGAGCCTTCCGCCGCGTCTTTCCCGGTAATAAGATTATAGAAGGGGAACGGGTATGAGGCTTCGCAAATCGCTCGTCGTGCTGGCGGCGATGACCGTCTTATGCGGCGGCTGTTCTTTACCGGATTGGATGCCCGGAGGATCTCAGCCCATCAGCATCCAGTCGTCGCCCGGAAAAGCGAAGTATGAACCGGCGGATGTGGACGCCCGCATCGTGCAGGCCGGCAACGGATTCGGGCTGCGGGTGTACGGCGAGGCGCTGAAGAAGAATGGAGAAAACAATGTGTTCATCTCTCCCATCAGCATCGCCATGGCGCTGGCAATGACCTATAACGGAGCGGCGGGGAGCACCCGCGAGGCGATGGCGAAGACACTGCAGCTGCAGGGGATTTCCTTGGATGAGGTGAACCAAGGGTACAGCGTGATCCGGGACCTGCTCAGCCATCCGGGACCGGGGGTACAGCTGTCGGTTGCGAATTCGCTCTGGATGCGGCAGGGGACTCAGTTTCGGGAGCCGTTTGTGGAACGGAACCGGACCTATTTCGGGGCGGAGACGAGGACGTTGGATTTGAGCAAGCCGAGTGCCGTGAGCACCATCAACCAATGGGTGAAGAAGAACACGCAGGGGAAAATAGATGGAATCATTCAAGAGCCCATTCCTGCGGAAATCATCCTGTATCTGGTCAATGCCGTATATTTTAAAGGTGAGTGGACCGATCCTTTTGAGCCTTCCCAGACCAAGAAAGATAGGTTCCATCCGAAGCCGGGCGAAACGCTGGCCGTACCGTTCATGTCCCGCGGCGGCTCGTTCGAGCATACAAAGGAGGCCGGGTTCGAAGCGATTCGGTCGCCGTATGGGGACCAGTCTGTCGGCATGTGGGTGCTGCTTCCCGGGGAGGGCATGGGCCTTACGGAGCTGCAGCGGCGGCTGGAAGCGGAACCGGACATTTTATCTAAGGGGTACGCTAAGGAACCTGGCACGATCGAGTCGCCGAAGTTCAAGCTGAGCTACAGCATCAAGCTGAACGACGCACTCAAGGCGCTGGGGATGGGTCCGGCGTTCGCGTCGGAGGCTGACTTTTCGGACATGGTGGCGCCGCCGGCCAAGGCTCAGATCAGCGAGGTGCTGCACAAAACGTTCCTCGAAGTGAATGAGAAAGGAACGGAAGCGGCGGCGGTGACGTCGGTGGGGCAGGCCGGCTCGGCTCCTCCCAAGAAGGAGCCGTTCCATATGAAGGCGGACCGGCCGTTCTTCCTGGCCATCCAGGACCGCAAGACGGGTACCGTGCTGTTCCTTGGGTCGATCACGAAGCCGGAGGGGGGATGAATGATCCCTCATTCCGTTCTCCTCCAATATCCCAATGGCTCCCCTACGCGAACCCGGTGTCCGACGCAGAGGTTGCTGCAGAATTTAAAGGGGCCGTTTTCCAACAGCAGGACAACCGTCGAGCCGAATTCAAAATAAGCAAGCTCGTCCCCTTTGTTCAGACGGCCTGCGAGTGGGTTCGCATATTTGATGCCGCTTACGTTCATCGCGCCGACTTTAATGACCGGTATGATCCCGTTCGGGTGTTGAATATACGTAATGAGCCGTTCATTGCGGCTTAACACTTTGCGGATCTTCGTTAGACCGAATTCATTGACAGGATACGTTGTCCCCCGGATGTGTACCTTGCCGATAATCGTTCCGGTAACCGGCGAATGGACGCGATGATATTCGGCCGGGCTCAAATACAGAACGATATAAAACCCGCCCCGGTACCTCTCGAAGGTCGGCGAATGATCCAGCGACTCTTCCGTTTTATAGTGCTGGCCTTTGACTTGGATCTTCAAATGATCGTCAATCCGCCCGATCCCGGTTATGGCGGCGTCCACGGGACTGACTAACGCGGAAGGATGGGGATCGATGGGGCGGTCGCTTTCCTTCAGCCGCCGGATAAAAAACTCGTTCAACGTCCGGTAAGTGTCAACAGGCCTTTCGGCCTCCTCCATACGAATGGAGAACGATTTGGAAAACCATGGAATAAGCAAGCGGCTGCATTTGGTTTTTGTAAAGGCACCGATCCACCGGGAGACCCGTTTATTAGACGAAAGTTCAGTCAGTAAACGTAAAAACCTTTGACTTTTCATTGGATCACCAAACTCATGTGTGGTATGGATTACTATGCCATTATATGGACAGTCCGCTGCTGCATCAATTACGAATTGCCTATGGTAACGATATCAAATCTGTAATTGATGCCACCCCAGGTTGGATTCTATCATCAATTCATGCAGCGATGCTGTAAAATTGTAAAAGGGAGTGACCTTGAATGACAAAAGCGGTCTTCTATCACGCCGGTCGCCCTATTTGCGTTAATGCCGAACAAATGCTGCTCGGATATCTCGACCCGTCAAAAGTAACTACGGAAGTCGTTCATCTGGGCGAAGCGCGAGAGCGCATAGCGGAAGCGGAAGTGGCCGGCGTCCAATCGGTTCCCGCTTTACTGTTGGACGGAAATGTGTTTCACATCAACTACGGTGCAAGTCTTGAGGCTGTCAAAAACGGATAAGAAGGAGAACGGGGTGCGTTTGGCGGCACCTCGTTTTTTGTCCCCTCTATCATAGGAATTAACTATCGTATCCATATAAACAATTGTATTGTTTAATGATAACTCAGCTCGTATACTCGGATCACAATGATTTCCATAACCGACACGGAGGGCAAGCCGATGCGAATTCACTATTTGCAGCATGTTCCATTTGAAACGCCTGAAAATATACCCGTCTGGGCGCAGCAAAAAGGATACGAGCTGACGGGTACATTTTTATTTGAAAACCATTCCTTTCCGTCCCCTGCCGACTTCGATCTGCTGGTCGTTCTGGGCGGTCCGATGGGCGTTGATGACGAGGAAAAGTTTCCTTGGCTGGTCCCGGAAAAGCACTTCATCAAGGAAGCGATCCGGCAAAGGAAGCTGGTTCTTGGCATATGCCTGGGAGCGCAGCTGATTGCCGAAGCTATCGGCGGAAAAGTATACAAAAACGATCATAAAGAGATCGGCTGGTTTCCCGTACGTCTCACGGAAGAGGCCAGGCCATCCGGATTATTTGAAGGCTTTCCGGAAACGTTCGTGCCTTTTCATTGGCATGCGGACACGTTTCAACTGCCGGAGCAGGCGAAGAACCTGGCATCCAGCCAAGGCTGCAAGAACCAGATGTTCGTTTACGAAGACCGTGTGATCGGCCTGCAGTTTCATTTGGAATGCAGCGGCTCCGGTATTGAAAGATTCATTGAACATGGTTCCGATGAGTTGGAGCCGGGACCCTACGTGCAGCATCCCTGCGAAATGTTGGATCAACCGGGATATTTGGCGTTATCGAAGCTGATCTTGTTCGTCCTGCTCAATACGCTGGAAGGCAAGTACCAATCTCGGCATCCAGAGCAGGCACTGGCCCATATACCAAGAGAACCGTATAAGATCATTGGCGATTGAGTGAGACGCTGATATAAAAAATCAAGGGGAAGCAAAATGGAAACAGGAACAATTCGCGTTAAAAGAGGTATGGCGGAAATGCAAAAAGGCGGCGTCATCATGGATGTGATGAACGCAGAGCAGGCCAAAATCGCCGAAGCGGCCGGAGCCACGGCGGTCATGGCTTTGGAGAAAGTGCCTGCGGATATCCGTGCGGCGGGCGGCGTTGCCCGCATGGCGGATCCGGTTGTGATCGAGCAGGTGATGAAGGTGGTCACCATCCCCGTCATGGCCAAGGCGCGTATCGGTCATTATGTGGAAGCCCGGGTATTGGAAGCTCTCGGCGTAGATTACATAGACGAAAGCGAAGTTTTAACGCCGGCCGACGAGTGCTTTCATATCGATAAAAATGAGTTTCAAATCCCCTTTGTATGCGGTGCGAGGGATTTGGGCGAAGCCCTGCGCAGAATCGGAGAAGGCGCATCGATGATTCGAACCAAAGGGGAGCCCGGAACCGGCAATATTGTCGAAGCCGTGCGCCATATGCGTCTAATGCTGGGGCAAATCCGCAAGGTGCAGGCCATGAGCAAGGATGAACTGATGGCGGAAGCCAAGCAGATCAGCGCTCCCTATGATTTGCTGCTGCAGGTCAAGGAAACGGGGAAACTGCCGGTTGTGAACTTTGCCGCAGGAGGCGTGGCTACGCCGGCGGATGCCGCTTTAATGATGGTGCTGGGGGCGGACGGTGTGTTTGTCGGATCAGGCATTTTCAAATCCGGGCAGACCGGAGAAATTCGCCCGTGCCATCGTACAAGCGGCAACGCATTATACGGACTTTGGGCTGATTGCGGAAGTATCCAAGAGCTTGGGCGCACCGATGAAAGGGCTCGAAATCGCCAAGATCGAGGCTCATGAACGTATGCAGGAACGGGGGTGGTAGCCAATGATTGCCGAAATCCTTTCGGTCAATATAGGTAAACCCCAACAGATACACTTTAAAAATAAAGAAGTTTCTACCGGAATATTCAAGCGACCTGTCCATCGGTCCCTATTTTTATCCGGTTTGAACTTCGAGGGGGACGGGCAGGCGGACCTGGTTCATCATGGCGGCAGGGAGAAGGCCGTATGCGTGTATCCATATGAGCACTATCCATTCTGGGAGAAGGAATTAAATAAGCCGCTTCCATACGGAGCGTTCGGAGAAAATTTGACGATCCAGGGACTGCTCGAAGCGGACGTCTGCATCGGCGATATATTTCAACTGGGCGAAGCGACGGTGCAGGTCAGCCAACCCCGGCGACCTTGCTATAAATTGTCCGTAAAATACGACTCGCCCGATATGCCGCTGAAAGTGCAGGAAACCGGCTATACCGGCTTTTACTTTCGTGTACTGCAGGAAGGAGTCGTGCCTGCGGCGACCGCTCTAAGCAGGATTTCCCGTCACCCCAAAGCCGTTACGGTGTCCTATGCGAACCGGATCATGCATCATGAGAAAGAGGACATCGAAGGCATCAGAAAAATACTTGAAGTGGACGAATTGTCGGCAAACTGGAAAAAAACGCTGTTAAAACGTTTGGAAGGGAAGGAGACGGATTCCCGGGAACGATTGACCGGCGACAAGTGAGGTGGGTCTGCATTGAATTTACAGGATCGGTTAATCGAGATTGAACGGCGCATTCATCAAGCTTGTGAGCGCAGCGGAAGAGATCGGGCGGAAGTTCAGATCATTGCCGTAACCAAATATTCGACGCTGCAAGTAACGGAAGAGGCCCTGCAGCTGGGATTATCCCATGTCGGCGAAAGTCGCGCGAAGGAGGCCCGGTTAAAATGGGAGGCCTTACACTCAAAGGGATCGTGGCATTTTATCGGTCATTTGCAAACGAATAAGGTGAAGGATGTAGTCGGCAGATTTGATTATATTCATTCCCTGGACCGGATCACGCTGGCGAAGGAAATCGAGAAGAGGGCCGACAGCTTAAATCTTGACGTTCCATGCTTTATCCAGGTCAATGTTTCGGGAGAGGCAAGCAAACAAGGGCTTGCTCCGGAAGCGTTATTCGCATTCGCAGAAGAAGTTTCACGAATGAAGCACATTCAGGTCGTCGGACTGATGACCATGGCCCCGCTCGAGGCGGATGCCGAAGCAACCAGGTCCGTATTTAGAGAGTTAAAACGGTCGCGGAACGAATTGAATGCGAGAAGCATTTTTCCTTATTCGATAAGACATCTGTCCATGGGTATGTCCAATGATTTTGGAATAGCGGTCGAAGAAGGAGCCACTTGGTCAGCGGCTGGGATCGGCTTTATTCGGAAGGTGATGAATAAGGGTGGTGCGTAAGTTGATGAACTTGAGCGGAGGCTCCTGGAGAGACTGGATCTCGGTGATCAAGCCGAGAATCCTGGCGGAGAATTTGTTCTGTGCATTTGCCGGAGGCTGCCTTGCCTCAGGATGGCAGTTTGAATATGCAAGCCTGATCTTCATGCTGGCGGGGACGGCGTTAGTCATTGCTGCGGCTTCTATGATGAATAATTTCCTGGACCGGTTCCGCGATTTGAAAATGGAGAGGACGAAGAACCGGCCGCTGCCCGGCGGCCGGTTGAAGGCGGGATATGTCCTGTCGGCCGGCATCGGCACGGCCTTGCTTGGACTAGTCATTTTATATTTCTTCGTTTCCCCTTTAAGCATGATGTTAGGCTTCATCGGCTTATTGGTTTACGTAGTGATTTATACGGCATGGCTGAAGCCAGCATCAACCTGGAGCACATCGGTCGGAGGGATTTCCGGATCGATGCCGCCCATGATTGGATATTGCAGTTTCTCCCATGAACTGGATCTCGGCGCATGGCTGTTATTTTTTTTGCTTTTTTTATGGCGACCGCCGCATTTTTGGGCACTTGGGATCTTAAAGAAGGAGGAATACCGGGCGGCAGGCTATCCGCTGCTCCCCCCGTCGTCAAAGGCGTGCGCCGGACAAAAGTTCAAATGCTGCCCTATGTCGCCGCTTTGTTTATCGTTAATTATTTCTTATTTGTGAGCGGCTATGTCGGCATTTATTACTTAACCGTTTCCTCCCTAGGCCTTGCCATCTGGTTCGCCATGTGTCTTTATGGTTTGTTTGCGAAGGATGAGAGGAAATGGGCTGCAGCCAGCTTCCGGATTTCTCTCTATTTTTTATCGATATCATTCCTGGTCATCATCATCGAAACGGCCTGGAGGCCGGAAGCTTATGCCGCTCGATTTATTTTGTCGGAAGGGATTTGAAACAGAAAATGGATCATCATCGTACGCCCTTATTTACCGCGTTGCTTGAGCATATCGAGCGCGGCCCGATTCCGTTCCATATTCCGGGTCATAAGAAGGGAGAGGGCATGGAAGAAGGGTTCAAAACCTTCCTGGGAGAGAATACGCTATCCATCGATTTAATCAATATTGCACCTCTTGACGATCTGCATCAGCCGACCGGAGTCATTGACGAAGCGCAGCGGCTGGTCGCTCATGCCTTTGGTTCCGACTATTCTTTGTTTTCCGTGCAGGGAACAAGCGGCGCCATTATGACCATGATCATGGCGGTATGCGGACCGGGAGATAAAATCATCGTCCCGCGGAACCTGCACAAGTCGGTGTTGTCGGCCATTATCTTTTCCGGCGCCAAACCGGTCTTTGTCATCCCTGAACGGGATGCCAGGTGGGGCATCGACCACGGCGTTTCCGTCCGCTCGGTGAAGAAGGCCATCGAGAGACATCCGGATGCGAAGGCGGTGCTTGTGATCAATCCGACTTACTTCGGCGTCTGCACCAATTTGAAGGCGATCGTGGATCTGGCCCACCAATACGGCATGCCGGTCCTCGTTGATGAGGCTCATGGGGCGCCGCTGCATTTTCACGATAAGTTGCCCCTATCGGCGATGCAGGCCGGAGCGGATATGGCCGCAACCAGCATGCACAAACTGGGCGGCTCCTTGACCCAAAGCTCGATTCTTCATATCCGAGAAGGGCTGGTTCAACCGAAGAAGGTGCAGACGATCTTCAGCATGCTGACCACCACGTCGACTTCTTACATCTTATTGGCGTCCCTCGACACGGCCCGCAAATATCTTGCCGAGCAAGGCCGAGAGCTGTCGGAGAAAGCCATGCGTCTGGCCGATTATGCGAGAAAACGAATCAATGAAATCCCCGGCCTTTGTTCCTTTGGCAGAGAGATATTATGGACCGATGCGGCGTTTGATTTTGATCTTACGAAGCTTACCGTCCATGTCAGAGGCCTCGGGATTACGGGGTATGATGCGGAGAATTGGCTGCGGGAGCACTACCAGATCGAGGTGGAGCTCAGCGATTTGTACAATATCCTGTGCCTCGTGACGCCGGGCGATTCGAAGAAGACGATCGATTGCTTGCTGAAGGCTTTGCAAGAGCTCGCGGAGGCCCATCTGCATAATAATAAAATTCGGGAAATCCATGTAGCCATTCCCGACATTCCGCAGCTGACGCTGACCCCAAGAGACGCTTTCTATGGAGATACCGAGACTCTCCCCTTTAAGCAATCGGCCGGACGCATTATAGCGGAATCTATTTATGTATACCCGCCGGGAATTCCTATTTTGCTGCCCGGAGAGGTGATTGCGGAACAGCATATCCGCTATATTCTCGATCATTTGGAAGTCGGTTTGCCCGTGAAGGGGCCGGAAGATCTATCACTGCAATCTGTCAAGGTCGTGGTTGAAGCGAAAGCTATTTATTAGTAGGGGGAATATGGAGTGCAGCATCTACTCGAGCAAGATCCTGCTATAGCTCAGGCCATTCGGCAGGAGCAGGAGCGGCAAAGCGGCAAGCTGGAGCTGATTGCGTCGGAAAATTTCGTGAGCGGAGCCGTACTGGAATCGATGGGGACGGTCCTCACCAACAAATACGCCGAAGGCTATCCCGGGAAAAGGTATTACGGCGGCTGCGAATATGTGGATATCGTGGAAGAAACGGCAAGACAGCGGGTCAAGGACCTGTTCGGCGCCGAGCATGCCAATGTGCAGCCGCATTCGGGAGCGCAGGCGAACATGGCGGTTTACTTTGCGGCAGTAAAGTGCGGGGATACCATCCTGGGTATGAATCTCTCGCACGGCGGCCATTTGACGCACGGGAGCCCGGTGAATGCTTCAGGGCAATTGTATAACTTTATCCCCTACGGGGTTAACGCTCAAACCTACCGTATTGATTTTGACGAAGTGCGGAAACTGGCGCATAAACATAAGCCGCGCATGATTGTCGTAGGAGCAAGTGCTTACCCGAGAACGATTGAATTTGAGCCCTTTGCCCGGATTGCCGAAGAAACCGGCGCCTTGTTCCTGGTCGATATGGCGCACATCGCGGGGCTTGTCGCAGCAGGCCTGCATCCGAATCCCGTGCCTCACGCTCACTTTGTCACAACGACAACCCATAAAACGCTTCGCGGTCCCAGAGGCGGAGTGATTTTATGCCGAAGCTCGTGGGCGCAGGCCATTGACAAAGCGGTATTCCCCACCACGCAAGGCGGTCCGCTCATGAATATCATTGCCGCCAAAGCCGTTGCATTCGGAGAAGCCACCGGGCCTAAGTTCAAGGTATATATGGAACGTGTGATAGAGAACGCTAAAATCCTGGCGGAAGCGCTGCTATCGGAAGGGCTGCATGTGATCACAGGCGGAACGGACAATCATCTGATTCTGATGGATCTGCGAAACATCGGTCTGACCGGCCGGGAAGCCCAGCAATTGCTTGACAGCGTAGGAATAACGGTGAACAAAAATGCCATCCCGTTCGATACAGCCAGTCCGCTGGTAACGAGCGGGATTCGGCTGGGAACTCCGGCGGTAACCACAAGAGGTATGGGAACCCAGGTCATGAAAGAGATTGCCGGCCTGATTGCCCTCGCCTTAAAAAATCCGCGGCGCCCGGTCATTCTGGAACAAGTGAGCCGTAAGGTGAAGGATATGACAAGCCGTTTCCCTTTATACGAAGCTGAAGGATGAGAAGGTGGGATGACGTATGGAGAGCAAGAGGAGGAAAGATCTGCACTCAAGAGAAGCATTCGAGGCGACCAAACGCGTCATTCCCGGCGGGGTGAACAGTCCGGTTCGCGCATTTGCGTCTGTCGGCTTGACTCCGGTTTTTGTTGCAAGCGGCCGGGGATCCCGGATAGTTGATATCGACGGGAATGAATTTATCGATTATATCGGCTCGTGGGGCCCTTTGATATTGGGACATGCCCATCCGGAGGTGGTCAAGACCGTACGGAAAGCGGCGATGCAGGGCACAAGCTTCGGTTTGCCGACCGAGATGGAAACGAGGCTGGCCGGGTTGATCTGTGAAGCCGTTCCATCCGTCGAAATGGTGCGTATGGTTAATTCCGGCACGGAAGCGGTCATGAGCGCCTTACGCTTGGCAAGAGGATTTACGAATCGGCCCAAAATATTGAAATTCCAAGGGGGCTATCACGGACATGCCGACGCTTTGTTGGCCCAATCCGGCTCCGGACTGGCAACGCTCGGTCTGCCGGGCAGTCCGGGGGTTCCCGGCCCTATTGCTGCGAACACGATTGCCGTGCCCTATAACGATTTGGAAGGTGTGCTTATTGCTTTTGAACGATACGGGGAACAAATCGCTGCCGTCATTGTCGAACCGGTCGCAGGAAATATGGGTGTTATACCGCCCCGGCCCGGATTCCTTGAAGGGCTAAGGGACATTACCGCACGGTACGGAAGCCTGCTTATATTCGACGAAGTGATGACGGGCTTCCGTGTCGGGTATCATGGGGCGCAGGGGATGTACGGAATACAGCCGGATCTCACGTGCCTGGGCAAGGTCATCGGCGGCGGACTTCCGGTCGGCGCTTACGGAGGGAGACGCGAAATCATGGAGCTGATCGCCCCTGTCGGACCGGTCTACCAAGCCGGAACGTTATCCGGCAATCCGCTGGCCATGGCGGCCGGATACACGACCTTGAAGCCGCTTGCCGAGCCCGGCATTTATGACGTTCTGGAGGCCAAAGCGGCCCGGCTGGCGGAAGGTTTTCTGCAAAATGCGGAAATGACCGGGGTCCCTTTGCAGATCAACAGAGTAGGTTCGATGCTTTGCCCCTATTTTACGAAGTATGAAGTGGTCGATTATGAAACAGCCCAATTATCCGATATGCATTTATTTAAAAAGTATTATGCCGCCATGCTCGACCATGGAGTTGTGACAGCTCCGACCCCCTATGAAGTCATGTTCGTCTCAACCTCCCATTCGGACGAAGATATCGAAGCTACGATACAGTCTCATTATCACGTCTTAAGAGAGATAACGGAGGGGTGAACATGCTGTCTAATGACATACGAAAGCTGTTTCCGATATTGGATCAACAGGTGAACGGAAATCCCCTAGTCTATCTGGATAATGCCGCTTCCGCTCAAAAGCCCATTCAGGTCATGGAGGCCATGAAGCGGTTTTACGAATGGGACAATGCCAACGTTCACCGGGGGTTCACACGCTCGGTTCGCGGGCGACGGATGCATACGAGGCTGCGCGGGCCAAGGCGACCCGTTTTCTTCATGCGGGATCGGCGCAGGAGATTATTTTTACCCGGGGGGCGACGTCGGCCCTGAATCTAGTCGCAAGCGGCTATGCGCGGGCGGTATGCAGGAGCGGGGACGAGATCGTAGTGTCCGCCATGGAGCATCACAGCAATTTGATTCCGTGGCAGCAGGCGGCCAAGAGGGCAGGAGCCGTACTTAAATTTATTCCGCTTGAGCCGGACGGGACCTTCACCATGGAAGCTGCCGCCGAAACGATTACCCCCGGACCAAGGTGGTATCGGTTTCGCATGTATCCAATGTGCTGGGTGTTGCCAACCCGGTGAAGCCGCTTGCGGATCTGGCCCATCAGAATGGGGCGGTTCTTGTCGTAGACGGAGCGCAAAGCGTTCCCCATATGAAGGTGAACGTTCAGGAACTCGGCTGCGACTTCTATGCGTTCTCGGGCCATAAAATGTGCGGCCCTACCGGTATCGGGGTTCTTTATGGAAGAAAGCAGCTTCTTGAACGGATGGAGCCGGTCGAATTCGGTGGAGAAATGATCGGCCGGGTCGGCTTGTACGAATCGTTATGGAAGGAGCCGCCGTGGAAGTTTGAAGCAGGTACGCCGGTCATCGCCGGGGCTATCGGCTTGGGTGCGGCGATCGATTTGCTGGAGCAAATCGGAATGGAGCGCATAGCGGAACATGACAAGCATTTGACCTCTTATGCGATGGAGCAAATGAAGCGGATCCCGCATTTATCGATCTATGGGCCGGAGGACGGCCGTTTGGGGCTGATTACGTTTAATCTGGGGACGATTCATCCGCATGATGTAGCCACCGTGCTGGATACGTATGGGATCGCCATTCGTGCAGGCCATCATTGCTGCCAGCCCCTGATCGAGCATTGGCATGCCGGCGCTACAGCGCGCGCCAGTTTTTATTTGTACAACACGGAAGAGGAAATCGACCGGTTCGTGGTCGCCTTTAGTCCGGACGAAAGCGTATTTCAAGGAGTGATGACCGTTGGTTATGGTAAGTAATAGTGCCTTGTTTCCGGTATATGCCAAACATCCCATTACACTCATCCGGGGTGAAGGCAAACGGTTGTGGGACGATCAAGGCCGGGAGTATTTGGACTTCATGACCGGCATTGCGGTATGCAATCTGGGCCATGTACCGGAGAAGGTGAAGCGGCGGGTTGTCGAACAGCTCGAGCAGGTGTGGCACGTATCCAACCTGTTTCATATCCCGAATCAAGAGAAGCTGGCGCAGCTGCTCGCGGACCATAGCTGTGCGGATCTCGTATTCTTTTGCAACAGCGGTGCGGAGGCCAACGAAGCGGCGATCAAATGCGCCAGAAGATACCATCAGCGGGTTCTTGGAAATGATAAATACGAGATCATCACGTTCGAGAAATCTTTTCACGGGCGTACGATGGCTACGCTCACGGCAACGGGGCAGGATAAAGTCAAGGACGGTTTTTTCCCTCTGCCTGAAGGATTCTCTTATGCCAAGTTTAACGATATTCGGTCCGTAGAGGAGAAAGTCACGGGGCGGACGGCGGCTGTTATGCTCGAGCTTGTCCAGGGGAAAGCGGCGTTCATCCGGCCCTTCCCGAATTTATAACCCGGCTCGCGGAATTATGTAAAAAGCACGAGTCGCTCCTGATTGTAGACGAGGTCCAGACGGGGATGGGAAGAACGGGGAAGCTGTTTGCATATGAGCATTACGGTATTGAACCGGATATCATAACGCTTGCCAAGGGGCTCGCCGGCGGCTTCCCTATCGGCGCCATGCTGGGGAAGAAAGAGGCGCGGGACGCTTTTACGGCGGGCACTCATGCATCGACGTTCGGGGGCGGTCCTGTGGCAACCGCGGCCGGATTAGCGACGGTTGAAACGCTGGTGGAGGAACGACTTTCCGAACGGGCGGAACGGATGGGGGCGTATGCCGTTGAGCGGCTGTCGGATCTGCTCCGGCGTTATCCCGCCGTTCAAGCCGTACGGGGCATCGGGTCGCTGATCGGCATCGAATTCGGCGAACCGGTGGCCCCGTTAATCAGGGAGCTGCATCAGCACGGACTGTTGGTACTGCCCGGGGAACCCATGTGATCCGGTTCATGCCGAGCTTGTATGTAACCAAGGAAGAAATCGACCGGGTCTGCGGATATCTTTTCAACCGTACTGGCCAAGACGGCTTATTTGTAATTCCCGCCTTTGACCGTCTCCACCAGCTGCTCCATAAATACACGGCTTGCCGCACATAAAAATTTGTTTTTCCGGTAAACGAGCCCAATTTGGGTAGTAACCACCGGATTTTGGATAGGGATCGTTTGGATCAGCCTATTGTCGATATAGTCGAGGTAAGCCTTTGGCATGATGGTGACGCCGACGCCTTTGCCGACCATATTGATGATCGATTCCATGGTTGTCATTTCCAGAACGGGTCGGGGGCGAACCCGAGCGCACGGCAATGATCGTTAATCAGCTGGCGCATAAAATAAGTGCTTGGAAGCAAAACGCTGGGAACTTCTTGTAAAATATCAAGCGAGACAACAGGCTCCTTGGCGATGGGATGATGGACAGGCGCGGCAAGGGCCAGATTTTCTTTATAAAGCGGGATCGTTTCCAGATCGTCGTGCTCCATCGGCAAAAACACGATTCCGAGATCCAACTCGTTCTGCAGTAAACCTTCGTAGATATCGCCGGTCCGCAGGCCTTGAACGGACAATTCGATGTTGGGATAGCTTTGGTGGAAAGCGATAACCGTAGGCGGAAGCAGGTAATTCACAACGGATAGAAGCGCGCCGATTTTTAGCGTCCCTCTTTTTAAGCCCTGCAGCTCGCTGATCGCGGCACGCGCCTGGGCCAGCTCATGAAACACGTTATACCCGTGATGGAGCAGCATCTTGCCCGCCTCGGTAATTACGGTCCGCTTGCCCACACGATCGAATAAGGGGTACCGATCTCGTGCTCAAGCAAGCGAATTTGCTGGCTTAGCGAGGGCTGGGCAATACCGAGCTTCTCGGCGGCCCGGGTAAAATGCAGCTCCTTGCATACGGCCATAAAGTACTCCAATTGCTTTAGTTCCATTGATTTTCCTCCCTAAGAAGCCTGTCTTTAATAGGTAATTTATATGATTATAATACAATTCATAATAAAATGGTTATCATTTTTTTAAGGGGGAATCGGGATGAGACCGTCTTTCAATTTCAACGCAGGACCGGCAGTACTGCCGCCGGAAGTGATGCAGCAGGTGAAGGAGGAGCTCCTCGATCTGCAGGGCACCGGATTATCCATTCTGGAAATATCACACAGAAGCAAGGAATATGAGAACATCAATCTGGAAACGCAGCGGCTCATTAAGGAGCTTCTTAAGCTTCCCTCCGGATATGACGTGCTGTTCTTGCAAGGAGGGGCCAGCACCCAGTTCGCCATGATCCCGATGAATTTCTTAACTAAAGGGCTGGCGGCGGGTTATGTGCACAGCGGTACCTGGTCGGGCAAAGCAATCGAGGAAGCGCGGAAGCTGGGCGAAACGGTCATTGTTGCAAGCTCGGAGGCCGAACAATTCAGAAGGGTTCCCGATTTGCAAGGATTACATGCCGCCCCCGGAACGGCCTATATTCATCTTACCTCTAACGAAACGATCGCAGGCACGCAGTATCACGATTTTATCCATACCGGTGAAATCCCACTTATTGCGGACATGTCGAGCGATATCCTGTCCCGGGAAATGGACGTGACGAATTTTTCGCTCATCTATGCGGGTGCCCAGAAAAATCTGGGTCCTTCCGGCGTTACGATCGTCATCGTCCGGCGGGATCTGCTGGAAACGATCCCCTCAGGTATCCCGGCCATCATGAATTACCGTATGCATGCTTTGAATCATTCTCTGTACCATACGCCTCCGGTATTTTCCGTTTACGTGATGAATCGGGTTCTGAAATGGATCCAAAATCAGGGGGAGTGAAAGAGATCGAGCGGCGGAACCGGCTTAAAGCCCGTTTGCTTTATGAAGCCATTGATAGCGCGAAGGCTTCTATCTCGGGCTGGCTCACCCCGAAAGCAGGTCTCTCATGAATGTTACATTCGAACTCCCTAATGACGAACTGGAGAGGCGCTTTTTGCTGGAGGCCGAACAAAATGGATTCGTAGGGCTGAAGGGACACCGAGATGCAGGCCATATCCGCGCTTCGATTTACAACGCGACCACATATGAGCAGTGCAAAGCTTTGACGGACTTTATGAGCTATTTTCAAAAGCGATTTGGATGAGGCAATAAGGCCTCGGATCTAACGGACCTCAGCGTTGTTATTACCCGTTCATTTGCCCGCGTTTCCAATGCAACGGACCCCAGGGCCGTTAATCGATGTTAAGGTGACACCATTGCGGTCCGATGGGGCAAATAGCGCTTGCCGGGTCCGTTACAAATTTCAAAATGCTCCATTTCCCAGAGTAACGGCCGTCCAGTCCGTAAGCTATTCAAGCCGATCGTGACTGCTCTATTCGATGAAAATAAGTTTTCCGGAATCATTGTACGATAAGATACAAAAACGCGTTGTCCGCGATAGCGACAGTGCGTTTTCATTACTTTTGTTTCTACATTTTGTATTGCTGCAGTTCCTTTGCTTGTCAGCCTATCCATCGTTCAACACAGCTATGTCGAGCCCGCGAAAGCGTTCCTGATCTGCAATCATCTCAATCTCGGTGATGAATCGGAACTCCAGCTTTCCGACCCTGTGACCGGCAGCAACTACCAGAAGGGAACACAAGTGACCATTGTCGTTCAAACCAATAAGGCTACCCGATACTTTGAAGCATTGAAACAGGGGTCAAGTGAACTCGCCGCTTGAGGCAAGTTTCTTCAGCCCCGCGTACGGCAATGGGACGGATAAATTCGGCGTCAAGTTCCGGATTCTCGCAAAAAACGCCGGAACGGCTTAAACAATGCCAATACCCGCCACCTCCCAGGTTGCTGTGGGCGAATGCCCCGTGGGAGACTGCGCAAAAAACAAAGTAACGGCGCTCCCCAGCCGGGCCTACTGACGATGCGGATCCGGCTGTCCGGACCGAACTGCAGGAGCGACCGCTTGTTCGTATTGCCGATGCCGACATGGCCGGCGGCCGGCTCCGCATCGGAATGAAGCGAAGCGCGGAGCTCGCGCAGCCGGTCCTTGCCCATGCCGGGGCCGTTATCGATCACCGTCACCTTTAAGGTGCCGTGCTCCAGCCGGGTCTTCAGCTTGATGTGCAAGTGCGGCCTCGCTTCGATCCCATACTGGATGCTGTTCTCGATCAGGGGCTGAATGCTCAGCTTCAGCACGTCACAGCCAAGACACGAATCAGGAACCTCCCACGTCACGGAAAAGTGGTGATTGTAACGAAGCTGCTGAATCTCGACGTAGCTCTTGATATGGGCCAATTCCTCCTGCAGTGTAACGGTCTTGGCGGAGGAATCGAGCGCGTAGCGCAGAATCTGCGAAAGCTGCTCCAGCATTTGGCAGGCCTCGTTCGGGCCGCGGGTCAGCTGAAACGTCTTCCAGTAGATCGAATTGAGCGTATTATACAGAAAATGCGGATTGATCTGCGACTGGAGCGCCTTGAATTCCAGTGCCTGCATTTTATAGAGACGCTCGGACAGCTGGACCTTGAGGTAGTTGTTCTGCACGAACGACTCCACGATATTCAGGATAATAAACTCATAAATATCGCGGACCGGGCCCGGCGACCGGGATGCAGAGTCCGGCTCATCGGCGGATTCGAGAATACGGATGATGCCGGATACCTGACGGTAATTGTTCCGGGTCAGCCACAGTGCGACAGCAACGCAGATGATAAGGCACAAGGCTGACAATATACAGGCGGTGACGATTAAAGTCAGCGGCAGTTGATATAAAGACGCTTTCGGCACGACGGAGATCAGATTCCAGTTCAGCCGGGGCGTCTTTTTGGCCGTTACATGGTAGATGCCCTCGTCGAATTGAAATACGTCATAACCCGCCGGCCACTGGGCAGAGGGAAGGGGGGCCTCCTGTGCGGCCGTGCTGGAATTCATAATAACGCGGTTCTTCTCGTCCGTAATATAGAAGGTCCGGTCCGGTCGCTTGCCGAGGGATTCGTATGACTTCCCGAAATAGTCCGGGAACACGTTGACCACGATAACCCCTTGCTGCGGCCTGTAAGCGGCTTATACAGGGTGACGATCCGCGTCGGTCGCTGCTGGAAAGAGTAGTCCTGGATCTCCCGGACCTCCGTCGCGATCGAATTGACGTCCGACAGCTTCAGATAAGCGGCGTACCAGGAAGTATCGTGGAAGGTCTCAAGATCGGCAAGACCTTCCCTGGAGCTCAGAAACCGGCCCTGCGCGTTCTCCGAGTAGATATACACGGAATGAATGTAAGGCTTGGAATTGGCGGGGACGTCGATCATATTTTTCAGATAAAATAGGGCTTCCAAGTCCTCGTAGGAGTAGCTGGTCCGGGAGAGCAGGTCGCCGAGCCGCGAAGCGATCTTCGGGTCCTTATCGAAGGAAAGGCTCAGCGAGTCGACCTCGGCGGCGACCACCTGGATCAGCTCGTTGTATTGCCCAAGCAGGGATTCCTGGCTCCGCTCTTCATCCAGCCGGATATACCGGTCGGAAATATAGATGGCCAGCGACCCGAGAATGAGCAGCGGAATCAGGCAGGGCGCCAGGATGCTCATTAAATTTTTGATGAAAAATTTCCGTTTGAGCGAGGGAGCCGACAGATGCTTTCTGAAATCGTTATTCATGCTTATACTGCCCCGGCGTCGTGCCGTAATATTGCTTGAAGGAACGGATGAAATTTTTGGCGTTGACGTAGCCTACCCGTTCGCTGATTTCGTAGGCCTTGAGACGGCTGTTTTTCAGCAGGCTTGCGGCGTTCTCCATCCGCACGGACAGGACGAAGTCGGAGAAATTCTGCCCCGTCTTCTTCTTGAAGTAAGCGCTGACATAGCTGGCGTTCATATGAACCAGCTCCGCGACCTCCTGCAGGGTCACCGTACGGTAATGCTCCTTCACGAAGCTGACGATCCGGGCGATAACCGGGTCTTCCCCGGTATGCTCGGTATCGTCTGCGGGCTGGGTCTGAACCGGAACGGCCGGGCCTGCGGCGTCCAGCTCCTGCCGAAGCTCCGTAAACACCTGAACGATGTCGTTATAGGCGGCGGGCTTCACCATATAACGGCGTACACCGTACTGCATGGCCTGCCTTGCATATTCGAATTCCCGGTAGGCGCTGAGCAGCACGATGCGGGGGGACATTTTGTTCTCGTACAGCGCCCTGCACAGCTCGATCCCTGACATGACGGGCATGCGGATATCGCACAGCAAGGCGTCGACCTCATGGTCCTGCAAATATTGAAACGCTTCCAAACCGTGGTTTACTTGTTTCACAATGGTGAACCCTACGGATTCCCATGGAAAGCTATGGCATAAGGTTTCCCGTGTATCCTGCTCGTCGTCGGCAACCAGAAGTCTGTACATCGTTCACCCTCCCTTATCTTGAATTATACCAAAATCCCGCACATAAATCCCACAAATCCAATCATAAATAAAAACAAATCCAAAATAATGATACCTTTTACAGTAACGTCCAAAGAAATGAAACCGTTTTCCAAAATGAAATCCCTTTAATGACGGCTTTATCCGGTATAAGATGAGTTTACCAAAACAAAGCGCCATAAAGGGGGATTCACAGATGTACACGATGCGTAAAGCGGTTTCAGGCGCAATAGCGTTCAGCTTGATGGCCGGCGCACTTACGGCCTGCGGCGGGGGTTCCGCAGACCAGCAGCAGGCGGCGGGCAGTGCAGGCAAGGGCGACTCCGGCTCGAAACAGGTCACGCTGCGCTTCAGCTGGTGGGGCACCGATCCGCGGCATAAGGCGACCTTGAAAGCGATCGACGCCTACATGAAGCTGAACCCGAATGTGAAGATCGAAGCGGAGTACATGGGTTTTGACGGCTACTATAAGAAGCCGCTGACCCAATTCGCGGGAGGAACGGCGCCCGACGTGCTGCAGTACAGCTACGAATGGGATAACGACATGTCGGATTTCCTGCTCGATTTGAAGCCGTACAAATCGTTGGATTGGTCTAATATGGACGCCTCGGCGGTCAAGGACTTCGCCACCTACAAGGACAAGCTGATCATGGCGCCATCCGGCGAATTCGCCGCGGCGACGTTCTACAACCAGGCTTTCTTCGAGAAATACGGGATAGCGGCCGATACGGTATGGACCTGGGATAAGCCGCTGGAGGAAGGGAAAAAGGTTCATGCCAAGGACCCGAACGCCTATCTCCTGACCGCGGACATCGATGTGATCAACAAGCTGATCCTGCGGCCGTATGTCGCCCAGTTGACCGGCAAGAACTGGATCAACGACGATTACACGCCGGGCTTTGACCGGGACAGCCTGCTGAAGGGGCTGAGCTACCTGTCGGAGCTCTACAAGAGCGGCGCGATCGAGCCCTTCGGCGACAGCTCCGCCTTCGTGGGCAAGATGGAGCAGAACCCCAAATGGATCAAAGGCGACATCGGCATCCTGATCGATTATATCCAAAGCTACGACAAGTATAAGCAGGCCGTTCCCGGCGGCAAGCTGGGCGTCAGCGCATTCCCACAGGCGCCGAACGCTGCTGTATCCGGTAATCCGATCATCGCGGGCACCGGCTTTGCCGTTTCGAAGAATTCCCCGAACGCCGAGGAAGCCGTCAAGTTTATCAACTGGCTCGTGAACGATAAGGATGCGGCGCCTGCTGCTCGAAACCCAGAGGGGATCCCGGCGGTCAGCGGGGCGCGCAAGGCGCTGCAGGATGCCGGCAAGCTGGACCCGAACATCACCAAAGGGCTTGATCTTGCTACCAAGGTCAAAGCCATGGCGCCGAACGTACTCAGCACGAATGCGGAGCTGGCGCAAATCGTCAAGGATACGATCCAGAAGCTGGTATACCGGAAGGAGACTCCGGAGCAGGCGGCGGATGAGATCATGAAGGATTTGGGAGCCAAGCTGAAGGAAATGAAATCTTAGGTCACGGCAGTATCCTGCCGGAGAGTGCGGCCTTCCGGGTTCGCACTCTTTTCATAAACCGGCGTGGAGCCGTGAAGGAAAGGAGCCATGAGAATGAAACGGATCACCATCCGCCAATCCGTATGGGGCCGCTGTTTATATCGCCCTGGATCATCGGATTCGCCTGGTTTCAGCTCTACCCGCCGCTGTTGTCATTTTATTATTCGTTTACCGATTATTCGGCGGTGAAAGCGACGCATGTAGTCGGCCTGAAAAACTATATAACCTTATTTATGAAGGATAAGGATTTCTGGCCCTCGCTGCGCGCCACCTTCCTGTATACCCTCATTGCCGTTCCGGCCAAGCTGGCGTTCGCCCTGCTGGTTGCGATGATTCTGAATTTGAAAGGGCGATTCATCAACGTGTACCGGACCGTCTATTACCTGCCTTCGATTCTTGGGGGGGGCGTGGCGATCTCCATCCTGTGGCGCTTCCTGTTCATGAGGGAGGGAATCGTGAATCAGGCGCTGTCGTATTTGCATATCCCGGCCGTCGATTGGCTGGGGAGCCCCTCCATCGCCTTGTGGACCATCAGCTTCCTCGTCGTATGGCAGTTCGGGTCTTCGATGGTGCTGTTTCTCGCCGGTCTCAAGCAAATTCCCGCCGATCTGTACGAAGCGGCGATGGTGGACGGCGCGGGGCGGCTCCGGATGTTCGGCTCCATTACCCTGCCGATGCTGACGCCGATCGTGCTGTTCAACCTGGTGATGCAGACGATCGGGGCGCTGCAGGAGTTCACAGCCGCTTTTGTCGTGACCAACGGCGGACCGATGAAGGCGACTTATTTGATCGGGCTGAAGATTTACGACGATGCCTTCCAAAATCTCAAGATGGGCTACGCGTCCGCCCTTTCGTGGGTGCTGTTCGCGATGATTTTGATCCTGACCCTGCTCATCTTCCGTTCATCCAGGGCTTGGGTGCATTACGAGGACGGGGGAGAGGCTGATGATGCTTCAATACGGTAAAGAACCGTCCATGGCTTACCGGCTGACCAAAAATATAGTGCTGACCGTTTTCGGCCTGCTGATGATTTATCCTTTGATCTGGCTGTTCTTCAGCTCGTTCAAGACGAACGCGGATTTGTTCGGATCGCTCGATTTGCTTCCCGAGACGTTCGTCTGGGATGCGTACGGCAAAGGCTGGGCCGGTACGGGTCAGTATTCGTACGGCACCTTTTTCAGCAATACGCCGCTTATGGTCGTGCCCACCGTGGTATTCACCGTGCTGTCCAGCGCGATTGTGGCTTACGGGTTTGCGCGGTTTCAATTTCCGCTGAAAAATCCGCTGTTCGCCCTGATGATCTCCACACTCATGCTGCCGCAGGCGGTGATTATCATCCCGCGGTATTTGATCTTCAAAAACCTGGGCTGGCTGGACAGCTACCTGCCGTTCGTCGTGCCGGCGATTTTCGCCTGTTACCCGTTCTTCGTGTTCATGCTGGTGCAGTTCTTCCGCGGGCTTCCCCGCGAGCTGGACGAATCCGCCGTGGTCGACGGCTGCAACCCGTTCACGATTCTGACCCGGATTCTGCTTGCCGCTCTGCAAGCCGGCCCTGTTCTCGGCGGCCATCTTCCAGTTCATCTGGACGTGGAACGACTTCTTCAACTCGCTCATCTTCATCAACAGCGTGAAGAAGTATACGGTTTCGCTGGCGCTGCGGATGACCATCGATTCCACGGGCGGAACAGTGGCCTGGAACCAGATTATGGCGATGTCCGTGCTCGCGATTCTGCCGCCCCTCTTGATCTTTTTCTTCTTTCAGCGTTATTTTGTAGAAGGGATCGCCACGACAGGGATCAAAGGATAGAGGAGGCTGGGACGGATGGAAAAGGCGCTAGGCGCAAACCGAATGTCATCGTATTTTTTACCGATCAGCAGCGCTGGGATACGACGGGGCTGCACGGCAACCCGCTGGGACTGACGCCGCATTTCGACCGCTGGGCGGCGGAAGGGACGCATCTGTACAACACCTTCACGTGCCAGCCGGTTTGCGGCCCGGCCAGATCTTGTCTGCAAACCGGGCAGTACGCGACAACGACCGGCTGCACCCATAACGGCGTGCCGCTTCCGGCGGACAGCCGTACGCTGGCGCATTATTTTAACGATCACGGCTATGAGACGGGGTATATCGGAAAATGGCACTTGGCGGCGACGCGGACCGAGCCCGTACCGGAAGCGCTGCGCGGCGGGTACAAGTACTGGCTGGCCGCCGACTCGCTTGAGCATACGTCCGACGCTTACAATGCGGTACTGTATGATAACGATAACAACCGGGTGAAGCCGCCGGGCTACCGGGTCGATGCTTTGACCGATGCGGCCATTCGGTTCGTCGACAGGAATCAGGCGCGACCGTTCTTCCTGTTCCTATCCTTCCTCGAGCCGCATCATCAGAACCGGAGGGATGATTATCCCGCGCCTTACTCTCATGAAGAAAGGTACGTCTCGCGGTATACGCCGCCGGACCTCGCTTCGCTCGGGGGGACGTCGCATCAGCATCTGCCGGGTTATTACGGCATGGTCAGGCGGCTCGACGAAGCGCTTGGCCGGCTGATGGACGCCCTCATCAGCTTGAACCTGGCGGAGGAGACGATCGTGCTGTTCACCTCCGACCACGGTCGCCATTTCAAGACGAGGAACGGGGAGTACAAGCGCAGCTGTCACGACAGCTCCATCCGCATCCCGGCGGCGATCTGGGGCCCGGGCTTCCGCGGCGGCGGGCGCATCACCGAGCTGGTCAGCTTGCTCGATCTCCCGCCGACGCCGCTGGACGCTGCGGGAATCGGAGTGCCGGAGGCGATGCAGGGCCGCTCGCTGCTTCCCTTGGTCCAGCGGTAGCCCGTAGATTGGCCGCAGGAGATGTTCGTGCAGATCAGCGAATCGCAGGTCGGAAGAGCGGTGAGAACCCGGCGCTGGAAGTACAGCGTGTCGGCTCTCGGCAAGCATCCCGTTAAGGATCCCGGAAGCGAAGTTTACACCGAGGAGTTCCTGTACGACCTGCAGGCTGACCCGTGGGAGCTCAATAACCTGATCGACAGCAACGCGCATCGTCCCGTAAAGGAAGTGCTGCGCGAGCGGCTCATCCGCCGGATGACCGAAGCGGGCGAAGCGCCGCCCCGGATCGAGCCGGCCGAGGAGAGGTCCAGAGGGCAATTGCTAGTCTTGGATTCGGAATGGCATGATTAATTCTAGAAGGTAATAACGGCGGACCAGGACTCCAAATAAGGAATCCCGGTCCGCCGTTGTTTTATTTTTCGCTATGGTTCGTCATTATAGGCGGGGCTAAAGAATGCTTCTTGTAAACGTCATATGAACTAACCCGTCTTGCTTTAGGCCTTCTTACAAGAAAACATCAGTACGGACTGCCGACTTGCAGCATGGCAAACGGGACACGTTCTTTTACCTTCCCCGTTAGAGGGGGAATCCGGATTCTCAGGCCTTTCAGCGAATTGTTGAAGAAAGAGAGCTAGGGCATCTAACGTAATAAAACGAACGGTTGAACTCAGCCTGTTGTTTCGGATGGACGCGAAGTATCTGATCTTCCTTCCGCCTGTTGACATAAACCCATCAATGTAACTATATTAGTATTGTTGAAGGGGGAGCGGTACGTGGCAGTAGTCAGCCGATATTCAGTTGCACTCCACATCTTAATATGGATTGCCGAGATGACAAAGGATAAAGACGAATTTGTTGCCTCGGATCGTATTGCGGCCAGCGTGAACACAAGTCCTGTTTTTATTCGCCGTATTCTAGGATCGCTCGGAAAAGCGCGTTTGGTCATTGTTCAGCACGGGGAACGGGTGCGGGCTGGAAACTGGCAAGAAATCCTGACTGCATTACCATGCTCGATGTATACGAAGCCGTTGTTCAAAAACCGCTGTTCGAACTGCATCATAGTACGCCAAACTCCAAGTGCATTATTGGGAAGGGGATACAACATGCATTGAATCCTTTGTACGGTAGTGCCGAAGACGCAATGAAACAACAGCTGGCTCAAGTGACGATTGCCGATTTGTTAAAAGAAACGCTCGTTCAAGGTAACAACATAAATATATAACGGAGTCTGACCGGGATTATCCCGCATCGACATATACGAAGTTTTTTTACTAATCAATGTAACTGAATTAGTTTCAATGAAAGGTAGAGTTTTTTTGTTCACCGATGTAACTGAATTAGTTTCTTTGAAAACTTGGAAAGGAGTTCGTTTTCATGAATTTTCGCACCTTCGTATTAGCGTTAGGCACATTTGCCGTTGGGACGGAGGGTTTCATGATTGCGGGTTTGCTTCCTATACTGGCTCAACATTTTAACGTTTCTTTATCCGCCGCGGGGCAGCTTGTAACGGTTTTTTCCGTTGCCTATGCCCTTGGTTCTCCCATTTTAGCGACAATGACCGGGCTTGCGGAAAGAAGGCGAGTGCTGATGTGGTCTATGCTTCTATTCGCCGTTGGAAATTTCCTTTGCGGACTGGCGTCCGCGTATTGGGTTCTTCTTTTAGGACGGATCGTTACTGCCGCCGGTGCCGGATTATTTGCTCCTTCGGCTAACTATACCGCAACGGCGTTGGTTGCTTCCGACAAACGCGGACGTGCGATTTCCATCGTTCTTGGGGGCGCAACCGTGGCTCTTATATTCGGTGTTCCGTTAGGTACATGGATTGCTTCGCTTTATGATTGGAGAATGACGTTCTGGATCGTTGGGTTTGTGTCGGTATTCGCAGCGGTCGTCATCGGCCTATTTTTTCCCAGCATCGAAGCGCCCGTAGTCGTATCCTTGAAAGACCGATTGTCCTTTCTGAGGCACCCTTTGATTTTGTCCGCTTTATTAACGACTTTAACATGGGGGATTGGAATATTCATCGTCTATACGTATGTTTCAGACATTTTTGGGCGGCTAGGAGCCACAGGGCAATCGATCTCCCTCATGCTCTTCATTGCCGGAATCGCCAGTTTCTTCGGCGTTTACTTTGGCGGTTTTTCTGCCGACCGGTTCGGTTCCTATAGAACCATCGTTCTGGCGCTGGTTTTGCTGCTTATTGCCGTGACGAGCTTATCCCTATTGCATTCGCTAACGTTCGGATTTGCAGCAATGGCACTTTGGGGCTTCAGCGGATATACGTTCAATCCAGCACAACAGCATAGGTTGATCGGAATGTCCGGAACTCGTGCAGGTATTGTCCTCTCCCTCCATAATTCGTTCATCTATTTGGGCAGCGCGTTGGGGTCGCTGATTGGAGGACTTGTACTGAAATACGGATCCGTTACCGAACTCGGGTTCGTGGGAGGGGTATCTGTATTTGCAGCGTTAGTCATTATTGTGGTGAGCCATCGTTTAGCGAAAGGGGAAGCCCTGCAGGGGTGAAAAATAGCTCTGAGCGCATGTTTCGTGTGCTTCTCACCTCACAATCATAAACGTCTGCAGCGGGGAGTAAACAAGCCGGCACCGGTTAAGTACCGGTGCCGATTAGTCCCGCGTCGCCCGCTCAATCAGCTTTCGGGGAGTTCCTCCTAACAGAACGTCACTTTTGGCAGCACCCTTTTTCGATTTCTTCGAGCAGTGAGGCTCCTTTCGGGTTCCAGCCCAGCATTTTCCGCGCTTTTGTCGAACGAACGCGGCTATTGGAACCGAAAGCAAAATGCGCAGCTTCAGGGCCCCATCGCTTAATCGCTTCATCCAGGCTCATCATTTCCGTTGCCGGCCCTAACTCGAATGCCCGATTGATCGCCTCACCCACCTCTTTCATGGAGGCTTCGCCGTTCTCGGCAAAAAAGAAGGAACCGGCCGGCGCGTGCTCCACCGCTAACAGATAAAGCTCGACAAGGTCATCGATATGAACGTTCGACCAGACATTCTCGCCTTTTCCGATATGACAAGCCGCACCACGCTCCAATGCAAGATCGATCAGCCAAGGTACTTGTATGCTTTCCTTGTGAATGCCGTGGCCTGTGCCATAAATCAGCGAGGGGCAAATGACTATCGAACGTATGCCGCGATGGGCGGCGGCGAGCACCGTCCGATCGATCGCGACGCGCGCTAATTTTTCGGGGAGCGGTTCGATGATTTCTTCCTGATACACCTTGCTGCCGTATTCCCCGCCGCCTTGTCCCCGACAATGCTGGAACCGCTCGTATGTACGAACGTCTTGCCGCTTCCTTCAAGCGCCGTCAACAGCGTCGTCACCGCGAAGGTGTGATCCGAGTCCGCAGCGTTGACCACGATGTCGGCTTCCTTCGCAGCCTGTATGAGCGGCCCGTAATCGTTTAACGTGCCGATAAATGGTGAAATACCGAGCGCCCTTAGCCCGGCCGCTCCCTCGGCTGTTCGGGTCAACCCGGTTACTTGAAAGCCCGCCTGACACAACTTGAGCGCGACCGACCCGCCGATATAACCCGTTGCACCGGTCACGAACACCCGCTTTTTCATTTGAGAAGCCTCCCTTTATAATAAAAATAAAGCATATTCATTCATTACCATAAAGGGAACTTCCAAGCTTGTTAAGTAGGCACTTTTTATCGCGGTAGTTTCCAAAAAGAAAGTTTTAAAGAGGAGGCGGGAGCCGTGAAAAACGAAGACCACGACTATGCCGCTTATGTAACGCTGAACATGATCGGCGGCAAATGGAGTCTATTGATTTTGTGTCATTTACGAAAAAAGACCGTCCGTTTTTGCGAATTTCCGAAGCTTATACCCGGACTTACACAAAAAATCCTGACAAAGCATTTGCGTGAATTGGAAAGTCACGGACTCGTTCACCGAACCGTCTTTCCGGAAATTCCGCCTAAGGTGGAGTACTCGCTTACAGAGCATGGCAGAAGTCTTGGTCCCGTTCTGGATTGTCTCGAACAATGGGGAAAGGATCATTTAAACCGGGCGCGATCCTCAACCTGATGCGCCCACAACCCTGCAGATAGTAATGAGCATATGCCCGCAGGATTTTAAGGCCCTTCGTTTATGTGATGGGGTGCCGCAACTGTAGAAAAACAAGAAGCCGGGACCACCGCAGCAGTCCCGACTTCTTGCTATGCATCCTCGCCATCCTCGTCCTCCTCTGAAATGTCCTCGGCTACATAATCTTTGCCGATGGGCGCATTCCAAAACCAGAAAGGGGCCCCTTGCGAAATAACCAGCCCGTTCAAACCACAGCTCAAAGTTCAATTGTAGATCTGAGCCTTGGTCATCATATCCACGATTTCATCCAAGCCAAAAGTGTGCCAGCCCGGTTCGGCATGCTCTGACTGATCCTTGAATAGAATCGCTCCGTTATTTATGCTTAAAAAGTCGACATAACTTTTTGGCAAGGAGTAGCCCGTCTCTTCTTTAAATGCGCCTAGTTCCGCTTCGGTCACCGGTTTATAGAAAGAGCAGGTTGTCGGTTTTGAATACCCGAATTCTCGTTGTATATATAATGTCGGTTGAAGCTTAAGACGACGTTTTAAGCTCTTAAGGGTCAGGTAAATGATTTTATTCATTAATAATCTGACCACCAGTTCGTGAATTGAGTATATTTAACTACATAAAGCGGATTCAGGTTGCTAAAGTCGTTATTTCCACCATATTGTAACGGTCTTATGTGATGAATTTCAATACCGGCATTCCAGTTAACATAACCATAATTTGAGATTAAGGGGAATCCCTTAATCTCTGTGGCTACGTTCATCTGCGTGTTTATAAAGGAACTTTTAGGAGACCAACTTTAATCCTGTGACACCAATAATAATCAGGGCCAAGCTAATAAGACGAGCCGGGCTTTTGGACTCTCCGATAAAGATCATATTGATTAACACAGCACCCGCTGTTCCAATTCCAATCCAGACCGCATAAGCGATACTTAATTGTAGATAACCAAAAGCCAGATACAGTAGTCCGAAGGACAGTACAAACCCGCCCGTGAACATCGCACCAGTTCGGATATTCTTTTCTTGACTGAACAGCTTTAACCCTACAACACCAACCATTTCAGACACTGCAGCTAAAATAACAAATAACCAACCCATTATTAGTGGCTCCCTTCTTTCACTTTGTTATCGGCCAGCTTTAATCCAATAACTCCCGCGGCAAGCGGCCCGATGAACAGTAATTTCAAACCGTTGATATTTCCGTCAAATAAGAAATAATCCATCAATACCGTCCCGATTGAACCGACTCCTGCAAAGATGGAATAGACAGTCCCTGTAGGCAAACCTTCACAGGCTTTGGACAAGAAATAAAAATCGACAATAATGACACCAACGAGCGGAATCCACTGCCATAGAGCATCTGCTGTACTAAATCCAAAAACCCAAACCATTTCCATCAAACACGTAAGGATTACATATACCCAATATTTATTCATCTCTCGCACCCCAAATTGAATGATATTCAGTCATTATTGTGGAGAAGACAACATACTTTACGGACGTAAAGCATGTTCCAACATCGTCAGCGGCTCGGCCTTCTGTTCCGCTTCATTGCGTGCATCGTACAGATCGTACAGGAAAACTTGTTCCGCCGCCGACTCGACAAGCCCTAGCACCAATCGGGCTGTACGGGCTGGATCAATAGAACCACGCACCAGACCGCGCTGCATGTTCATCTCAAGCAGGGAAGCAACCCATTCGTAAAGCGGCGCATAGATTTTCTCCCACCCGCTCATATTTTCCGTCGTGGAAAAACCCGCGTATACCAGCACCGACACATCACGGAATTCATCCGTTACCTGAAAAATCGCGTCCACCATCCGGCTCAATTGCTCTGACAACCGAGCCTCCGGTGAAACATTGGCTTTGATCTTTTGAATAAATCGTTGCACAATCTGCTCTGCAATCGCAGGCATCACGGACAACTTAGAAGGGAAATACAGATAAAACGTCCCTTGCGCAATCTCTGCCTTTTGCACAATGTCTGATATTTTGGTTTTTTCAATGCCTTTCTCTTTGAATACTTCGATGGACGCTTGAACAATTTTTTCTTTTTTATCCATACGCGGCTCCCCCCAAAAAAAAATGACTGAATATCATTCATTGTATCTTAGGAATTCATATGTGTCAATCTGCACTATCCTTTAGAACCGATGGTTTTTATTATTTTGATATCGAAGTAAAGTGAATTATATCGAAATACATAAGGATTTTTGAGGGATATTATGGATGACTCGATGATGGTAATATGATCTATATAATACGAAGGGAAAATGGTGAGTTTACATCCTGCCAAAAATTAATCCGACCCCACCGTATCGATCCGTTCGAAAAATTCGTATATATAGTGAGCTTGAAATTTTACCGAAACAGGGGGAGCCGAAATGACACCGACCGACTCAAGCTTGGCTGACCGGCAGGGCCGCTTTGCCGCCCGGATCGAGCCGTTTCGCCCGGCGCTGGAGGCTTACTGCCGCACACTTACCCGTTCCACTTGGGAAGCGGACGATCTCGTTCAGGATACATGCCTGAAGGCTTATTCGATGTTTCTGCGGGGGCAGGTGCGGGACGATATGTCCAAGGCTTACTTGTTCCGGATCGCCTACAATACCTGGATCGACCACTGCCGGAAAGAGCGGGTTCCTGTCGATGCTTTGAACGATGAGCAGGACAGCCTGCCGGATGCGGAAGCCGATCCGATTGAACTGCAGGGCGCCATGGAGACGCTGATCGCTGAGCTTCCCGCCCGCCAGCGCGTTCTGCTGCTGCTTGTCGATATCTTTGGATTTACCGCGTCGGAAGCGGCGCGAATGATCGTGTCCACGGAAGGCGCCGTGAAGGCGGTCCTTCACCGGGCACGTGCCAAGCTGAAGACGCTGAACCGCGAGCAGGCCGGTGCGGAAGCGAAGCCGGGCGCTCCGGCGGAACGCAGGGTTGACGAGAGCCTCGTCTACGCCTATCTGAAAGCCTTTCGTCAGCACAACCCTTATGCGCTGGTAAGGCTGTTGAACGAGGAAACCGAGCTTGATCTTATTCCGGTCGTGGCAGGTTCCGCCGCCAAAGCCGTTTCGGAAAACAGCCTGCCGGCTGTCAAGCTGCAGTCGCCGCATCACTCGCAGGCCGTACTGCCGGCTTATACTTCAAAGGCGCTGGGCGACTTGCTGCTTACCGCTTAACCAGAACCGCTTAGGAGGTGCCAAGCATGAGCACATATGTTCCTTATGTAGTTGAGCAAACGGGCCGGGGAGAACGGTCCTACGATATTTATTCGCGGTCGCTCAAGGACCGCATTATTTTCCTGGGCTCCGCGATCGACGATCAGGTAGCCAACAGCGTGATCGCCCAGTTGCTGTTCCTGACGGCGGAGGATCCGGACAAAGACATCCATATGTATATCAACAGCCCGGGCGGCTCCACCACGGCGGGTCTTGCGATTTACGACACCATGCAGTACGTCAAGCCGGACGTATCGACCATCTGCACGGGCTTCGCCGCATCCTTCGGCGCGATTCTGCTTCTGGCCGGCGCGAAGGGCAAGCGCTTTGCGCGCCGAACAGCGAGATCATGATTCACCAGCCTCACGGGGGTGTGCAGGGACAGGCGAGCGATATCGCCATCAGCGCGAAGCGGATCCTCCGCACCCGCGAGGTGTTAAATCAGATTGCTGCCGAACGAACCGGCCAACCGCTGGAAAAGATAGAGAAAGACATGGACCGCGACTATTTCATGTCGGCCGAGGAAGCCAGGGAATACGGCATTGTGGACAAAGTGATCGGCTCGATTCCCGGCTGATTGATCCGTTGTAGATATTAAAAAGCAGGCCCTTCCGCTCTTCGCAGCTCATGCGGGGAGCGGGAGGGCTTTTTTCGCATGCCCCAGGTCAGCCGGAACCTTCCGGCTGGCCCTTCCTATTTTTACCGCCCCCGCCGCTCCGCCTTCTTTCCGTCCTTTAAGCCCGCATTCATCTTCGTTTCACATTTCATTCACAAATCGACTATAAAATAACGTTAGATGTGGCTTAAGGTCCATAAAGTTACATAGGGACGTATGAAGGAGGAAGGGTAAGCATGAGGCTGAAGAAGCCATGGATCGCCGCAGTGGCCGCCATCGTCGTATTGGGCGGTGCTGGAACTTACTATGTGATGTCGAAGCCAAAGGCGAAATCGGCCGCGACCGTCACGGAAACGACCGTCACGGTCACGAAGGGAAATATCCGTTCCACGATCTCGGGAACCTCCCAATTTGAAGCGAAGGATCAGCAAAATATTATCGCTCCGGCAGACGGCACGATCAAGGTCATGAATCTCACGCGGAACCAACCGGTGAAGAAGGGAGACGTGCTGTTCGTTATTTCAGACCCGACCAAGGAAACGGCCTTGCAAGAGGCGCAGACCTCGCTGGACCAAATGCTCAAGGACCTGGCGGATCTGCAGGACCAGCAGGCGCATATGACCGCTTTTATCCCGATGGAGGGGAAGCTGACGCTGGCGAACAACCTCGACGTCGGTTCTTCCGTCAATAAGAATACGAAGCTCGCTACGGTTTCGGATTACAAGCATCTGAAGGTCACTTTGGCCTTCCCGTTGGAAAGCGCTGCGCAGCTGAAGCCGGGGATACGGTGGATTTGACCGTGGATGGTTATAAGCTGACGAAGACGGCAACCGTCAAGTCGGTCGGTACGACGGCGAAGGCCGATACGGACGGCTCGAAGCTCGTGGACGTGCAGCTGTCCGTTGACAACGACGGCACGCTCGATGCGGGGGTTAAGGTGACGGGCTCGTTCAGCTCGAACGGACTCAAGGTCGAATCGCGGAATCAGGGGACGCTCGATTATGCGGATGTTGTCAATATTCTTGCAGGAACGACCGGCAATATTCAGGATTTGAAGTTCAAGACCGGCGATATGGTTCCGAAAGGCGCGGTCCTAGCTGTTATGAGCAGCGATACGCCGCCGGACGATATTACCAACAAGCAGGCGCAGATCGAACGGCGGCGCAACACCGTCGCCGATGCGGAGAACAAAGTGAAAGAGCTGACGGTCGTCGCACCTTTCGACGGAGTCTTCTCCACGGATTTTGCCAATAAAAAAGCGAACGTCCTCGCCAGCTACCCGGTCGGCGCCAAGATCGAAGCCAATACGCGGCTGGGCGCAGTGGCCAGCACGGATACGATGCAGCTTCCGATTCAGGTGGACGAGCTGGATCTGCCGCAAATCAAGATGGGCATGAAGGCGGACATCAGCGTAGACGCCATTCAAGGGAAAAGGTTCCAAGGCGAGGTCAGCCAGGTGTCCACGGTGGGGACGACGACCAACGGCGTAACCGCTTATGATGTCGTGCTCAGCGTCAATGATACGAGCCAGCTGAAATATGGCATGACGGCGACCGCAGATATTTTGGTCCAGGACAAGAAGGATGTGCTGCAGCTTCCGATTCAGGCGCTCCAGTCGCAAAGAGGCAATTACTTCGTCACCCTGCTGAAGCCGGACGGGACGAAGGAGGAGAACCACCCTGTCAAGATCGGCGTGCGCAGCAAGACATATGCGGAAATTACCGACGGGTTGAAGGAAGGAGACAAAGTCGTCGTGAAATCCCGTTCGACCCAGCAAAGCATGAGCCAGCAGGAGCTCGACCGGCTGCGGCAGCAGATGCAGGGCGGTCCGGGCGGCTTCCCGGGCGGAGGGAATTTCCAAGGTGGCGGCGGTACGCAGAGAAACAGCGGCGGCCAAAGAAACGGCGGCTAAAGCAGGCGTAACAGGAATTCGAAGTGAAGGGAGGTACCTCTATGAATATGATCGAGCTGACGGATATCGTCAAGACGTATTACAGGGGGACTGAGCCGCTGCATATTTTGAACAAAATCAGCTTTTCCGTGGCTAAAGGTGATTTCGTCGCAATCGTCGGACCCAGCGGATCGGGCAAATCGACGCTGATGAATACGATCGGCCTGCTGGACGTGCCGACCTCCGGCGCCTATAAGCTGGACGGGATCGACACGGTCCATATGTCGGACAATCAGCTGGCGGAGCTTCGGAACCGCAAGATCGGGTTTATTTTTCAGCAGTTTAACCTGCTTCCGCGCTTAACTGCGCTTGAGAATGTGGAGTCGCCGATGATTTACGCGGGCATACCGCCCAAGGAACGGAGAGAGCGGGGGCAGGCGATGCTGGAGCTGCTCGGCATGGGCTCAAGAGGCCATCACAAGCCGAGCGAGCTGTCGGGCGGCCAGCAGCGGCGCGTGGCGATTGCCCGGGCATTGGCCATCGGCCCGTCGCTTCTGCTCGCGGACGAACCGACGGGCGCGCTCGACTCCAAAACGGGGATAGAGGTGCTGGAGCTGATTCAGAACCTGCACCGGCAGGGCAATACGATTGTTCTGATCACGCATGATCTGCATATCGCCGAATCGGCCAGCCGGGTCGTATCCATCCGCGACGGTGTGATCGTCAAGGACGAACGCCGTTGTCCCCTGAACGAGGCTGTGCCCGTCACCGCCGGGGGTGCGGTTACATGAGGACGATAGAGCTGCTCGCTATGGCTCTGCGAACGGTCACAGGCAACCCGATGCGCAGTTTTCTGACGATGCTCGGGGTCATCATCGGCGTGAGCTCGGTCGTGACCCTGGTGGCGATCGGGCGCGGTTCGTCGGATCAGATCGCCAAGCAGTACGAGAATATGGGGACGAATCAGCTTGTCGTGAACGTCATGGGGACGGGCCGGGCGACCCAGCTGGATTATAACGAGCTGATGCAATTAGAGCTGTTCCCCGAATTTCAGACGGTAGCGCCGACGATCTCACTGAACAATGCCAATATCAAATACGACCGGACGCAGGACAAATACAACGTCATCGGCACGAACGACCGCTACCTGAGCCTGATGAAGGCGGAGCTGGCGGAAGGGCGGAACATTGCGCAGGCGGATCTCGACTTCCGCAATCCGGTTGCCGTTCTGGGGAGCGAGGTGGCCGACAAATATTTCGGCACCCGAAGTCCCCTCGGAGAGGACATCAATATTAACGGCGTCGTCTTTACGGTGGTCGGCAAGCTGAAAAGCAAAGGCTCGAACACCGCCGGCACTTCGATCGACAAGGCGGTGATCGTTCCGCTCGTTACCGCGCAGCGCGCCTTCAAGCTGGGGCAGATCCGGACCACTTACATCGAATCGTCTTCCAGCGAGGAGCTCAGCCGGGCGCAGGCTTTTGTACAGCGGTATTTGACCAACAAATTTAAAAGCGATACGGGCTTCAACATCATGAACCAGGAAGAGCTGATGAACGCGCGGATGGCGGCCACCAGTACGATGACCAACCAGCTCATCAGCGTGGCGGCGATTTCCCTGCTCGTCGGCGGCATCGGGATTATGAACATCATGCTGGTCACGGTCAGCGAACGGACCCGGGAAATCGGGATCCGCAAGTCCATCGGCGCCAAGCGGCGGAACATTTTGCTCCAGTTCCTGGTGGAGGCTGTGGTGATCAGCGGCCTGGGCGGTTTGATCGGGCTGATCCTCGGCATTGCGGCCTCTTATGTCTGGCCGATGCTTAATCCGAGCCAGGCGACCAAAGTATCTTGGGATATCGGCATTTATTCCTTTTTGTTCTCGGTGCTGGTCGGGATGATCTTCGGGCTGTACCCCGCCAACAAGGCATCCAAGCTCCGGCCGATCGACGCGCTGCGCGGACCGATTGATGAAGCTGCTCATTGGCCCGGGAGGGGAGCGGGGAAGGTCGGAGCGCGGAAAGCCTACCGCGACCTTGGTAACCCGGTGAAATGAGAGTTTAAGGCAGTCGGGTAATTTTGGAAAGAGGATGAATTGGAAGATGTTGTGTGGAAGACGATGATAAGCATCGCTTTGTCGTGCAAGGCAAATGTCAAAACAAGGTTCTCGATGGGAAGCACAATCTCGCCAACGATGACAGATTGCTGTGCAAAAGCACGCTTAATGCTTACGAAGACCGCTTTGCTACGCAAAGCTCAGCTAATGCTTACGAAGACCGCTTTGCTACGCAAAGCTCAGCTAATGCTTACGAAGACCGCTTTGCTACGCAAAGCTCAGCTAATGCTTACGAAGACCGCTTTGCTACGCAAAGCTCAGCTAATGCTTACGAAGACCGCTTTGCTACGCAAAGCTCAGCTAATGCTTACGAAGACCGCTTTGCTACGCAAAGCTCAGCTAATGCTTACGATGAAAGTTTCCCTACAGGAAACTTTAAGGAGGTAAACGGATGAAACGACAACAACCATGGAAACGCGCAGCCGTCAAAACCGCCATTACCGCAGACCTGCCTCGGGCTGATTTATCCGGTCATTCCCGCGCCTTCGGCTTTTGCCGGCAAAGAGGGAGTGTTCATTAACAATTCCACCTACTTCACGCTGGAGGAGGCGCAGCTGTCTACGGGCGGAGACGCCGGTACGCTGCAGTTCGTCGTCCGGCTGAACAACGGCGGAAGCCAAGCGGTGGATTTCAACGCCTACGGCGTCAAGGTGACCGACGACAGCGGCCTCAGCTATGCCGCCAGACTGACGGAACAGCAGAGCGCCCGCGTACAGCCGGGAGAGAACCGGGATTTCCGTTTCACGGCGCAGGTGCCCCCGGGAGAGAAGGCAAGCCAGCTTAAGGTGGACATCGTCGCGTGGGATTACGGCAGTTCCTCGGTTTCCCGGGAGGTAGGCGGTCTGCATGTCGCGAATGTGGCGGCCGAAGACACGAACGTGAAACGCACCGTGATCAGCCTGAATGAGGCGGATTCCAGTCTGCCGCAGAACGCGACCGTTTCGTTTACGGCGGGCCGCAGCATCCTCGTATCGGAGGACGGGAAGTCTTATCTGTACACCGATGTCATGGCGCGCAACCTGGGCTCCAGCAACTTCAAGTTGCCGTCCGCTGTGAAATTCCGCTATAAAGACAGCGGAGGAGAGCTGTATACCGCCTCCATTCAGCAGGGCGGGGATCAGACGCTGCTGCCCAAGCAGGACCGGAGGCTAGTGTTCAAAACGGAGGTACCGCTTGCCGCAGCGAACGGCGACTACACGCTGGAGACGACCTATACCAAGGACAGCCAGGATGTGGTGATGGGATCTCTTCCGCTCGGACCCGTCAGCGAAGCGGCCAAAATCGGGGAGAACGTCCCGTATTCGCTAACGAGCGACTCCGGCCTTAAGATGATGGCGCAAAAGGCGGTCATTTCCACGCAGGACGACGGTTTGCATGTTCAGACCACCGTTACCGTCAGCAATTACGGAAGCAAGGTGGAGACGCCGCCGCGACTGTCGGCCTCCTATCAATTCGGAACGGAAGGGGCCGCGGTATCCTCCGCGGATCTGGCCGCTCACGATACCTACATATCGCCGCAGGAAACGGAAAATTATTATTTCTATGCCATCCTGCCGTCGGGTGTCGATCCCAAGACCTTGTCCATGGCACTGCTCGAGAACGGCACGGCATCGTCCGTAAGCGCCCCGCCAAAACATCGGGGACTGGCACGGCCGGAACCAATGGCGGCAATTCCAGCTCCGGCAATAGTAGCAGTACTGGCTCGAACAGCGGCGGCTCAAGCACCAGCAGTTCAAACAGCAGCAGCTCCTCCGGCTCCGGATCAAGCTCGGGCGGCAAGAGCACCGGGTCAAGCAGTTCCAGCGGCACAGGCACTTCGGGTACCTCCGGCGGCTCCAGTACCGGCGACTCATCAGCATCCGTATCGTCATCCGGCGGCGGGTCTGCGGTTCCGGTGGTAAAGGTAGACCTGGCAAACGCGCAAACGGTGGATGCCGCCGGCATGCAGGCGGTGGAAGCGGCGGATTACCCAATGGGCACTCCGTTCCCGCTCATGGCCGACGGCGTATTGGATAAGCACCTGCAGATTTCGCTGATGGAATACACCATGAGCGAGAGCGACGAATACGGTTATAAAACGATCATAGGAAAATACAAGCTTACCAACAATGGCACCGAATCCATCGCCATGCCGAATTTCCAGACCGAGTCGCTGAGTCCGACCGGGTTTACTTACGGGGGCACCAGGCAGTCGGCGGCGGCATCCGGGATTTTGCCGAATACAAGCGCGGTGGTCAGCTTCTCCTATATGCTTGCCGGAGTGGGAGACCGGAAATAACCTGGCGCTGCATTTCTTCGATGCGAAATCGTCCTCTTCCTACAAACGCTCGCTCGGAACGTTCAAGGTGGCGCTTCAAGAGCGACCGAAGCCGGACGACGCTGCAGATACGACCACGGATGTGCTGCAGCTGTATCCGTTCAAGGTGGGCATCAACAATTACTCCGTGAGCACCAGCTTTAACAAAGGAGACTTTACTTATTCTTACCAGCTGAAGGTGGACCTGCAGGTGGATCGGACGGATCCCGTTGTGGTCGACCAGAACTTCTCCAAGCTGGAATTTGCCCTCGTGGACGGCCGGGGACGGGAACTCGGATCTCAGGCCTTCGGATTCACCGGGCAGAATAAGCTGGCCAGCGGCGTGCAGTATATCGACTTCTCGAGCATCAAGACGGATTATGTCGACACCGATATGACGATCAATGTATATGAAGTGATCGCAACGCCGTCCGGCGAATCCAGACGACTTCTCAAGCAGCTGAAGCAGTAAAAGAAATGCTTGCCAGCCCCGGCTCCATGTGGTAAACCAGAGGTAAACCTGTTAGATGATCCCATGGGACCGGAGGCGGCACGCTATGAAATATTCGCTCTGTATCGGCGCTTACCAAGGAAGGGATGCGCTCTATCATTTGCGCAAGGTGAAGGAGCACGGCCTGGACGGCCTGGAAGTCTACAAGTGGTGGGAGCTCGGCGATTTGCGGGCTTTCGCGAAGGAGCAGGAAGCAATCGGCGCAGGTATCAGCGCCACCTGCACCAAGGTGTTCGATCTGGTCGATCCGGCGAAGCGCGAGGAGTATCTGGCGGCGCTTGGCGAAACGGCGGAGGCTTGCCGGATGCTCGGCATCCGTTCGATTATTACCCAGACCGGGCAGGTAAGGGCAGGCGTTCCGAGAGAAGCCCAGCGGGCCGCTATGGTCGAGACGCTGAAGCGGTGCGCCGAGCTGTTGCAGGGAACGGAGCTGGTGCTCGAAATCGAGCCGCTGAACGGACTCGTCGATCATACGGGCCATTATTTGCAGCGCTCCGACGAAGCGGCGGATATTATCGACCGGGTCGGCGACCGGAATGTCAAGCTCGTGTTCGACGTGTATCACCAGCAGATTACCGAAGGCAACGTGATTCGCAATGCCACCGGGTACGCCGGGCGTATCAACCATTACCATATTGCCGATAATCCGGGACGCAAGCGACCGGGAACCGGAGAGCTGAACTACGTGAATATTTTGAGGGCGATCCGGGACACCGGGTTCCAGGGATACGTCGGACTCGAATGCGGATATACGATCGACACCGACGAAGCGATCAGGCAGTTCAAGGAACAAATCCTGTCTCAGCTGTAAAATACACATGGAACCAAGTCCGTTTCACCGTACCCCGGTGGGCGGACTTTTCCTATTGAGGAGAATCAGAGATGACAACCCCATACCGCAACGCCATTGAAAAAAGAATTCAAGAGCTGGAGCAGTACAGCCCTCCGCTCACTGCTAAGCCGGATCTGCACAGCTTCTGGGAGCATACCTTAACCGCGGCGGGGTCCAAGCCGCTAAACGCCGTCCGGGAGGAAGCCCCGACGCCGATGCCATGGGTAACGGCTTACAAAGTGTCTTATGAGGGCTACGACGATACGCCGATCCGGGGCTGGTATCTTCTGCCCAAGTTCGGGCCGGAGAATAATCTTCCTTGTGTCGTACTGTACCACGGCTATACGGAAAGCAGCGGCTTCCCTGAGAAGTATGGCCAGTGGTCGCTTGCGGGCTTTGCCGTCTTTGCCGTCGATATCCGCGGCCAGGGCGGGGAAACCGGCAATCATCTGCCGCAGACGTTCGGGATGGCCAAGGGCTGGATTACGCAAGGCATTACGGATAAAGAAAGCCGCTACTACCGGGCGATTACCGTCGACGCGGTCAAAGCGCTGGACTGGGTTCGGTCGCAGCCGGAAATCGATCCGTCCCGCATTGCCGCGGCCGGGAGCGACCAGGGAGGCGGGCTTGCACTGATGACGGCCGCCTTGAGCGATGTACCCGCCCTCGCCGTGGCCAATATCCCGAATATGTGCCATATGGACTTCGGCATTCTGAGTTCCACAGGATCCCTGACGGAGGCCGCCCAGTTCGCCGCCCGTTTCCCAGGCCTCCTGGAGCAGGTGCTGGACACGCTCAGTTACTTCGACGTGCTCAACCTGGCGGACCGCATCCGGATCCCCGTTATGGTATCGGCAGGGCTCAAGGATACCGTCTGTATGCCGGAGACCGTCTTTGCCGCCTATAACCGGATCGCCGGCCCCAAGCTCATCCATACGTATCCTTTTACCGGTCATGAGGTGGTCGCCTATCAGAACCGGCGGATGCTCGAGTTCGTCCGGGAAAGATTGTCCGGCGGGTGCCCTCCGGAAGGGTTAGCTTAACGGGTCATTGCAGCTCAGCCATTTGCATTAGTACAACAAACGCTTTATATTTAATTTACAGAACCGTATAGTATTTAAAGCAGAGCGAAGGTGATCTCCCATATGAGCGAAAAGAGTAAAAAGCGGGGACGTCCGCGAAGCGAATCAACCGATATTTCGATCCTTAAGGCCACCCGGGCGCTGATGATGGAGTCCGGCATCAATAATTTCAGTATGGATGACGTAGCGGCGCGGGCCGGAGTAAGCAAGCCTACGATTTATCTCCGGTGGAAGACCAAAGAAGAGCTCCTCTCCGATGCGTTCGGAATGGCGGCGGACCAAACCGTGATTCCTGACACAGGGAATGCCTTAGCGGATTTAAGAGTGCTGCTGGAGAATATGCTGCATTCCAGTCGTCTGGCCCTCGAATCGCCGGCGGCCTCTTCCCACAAAATGGTGGCCGGCATGCTGGAATCGCCGCAGTTTGCTGGCCCAGTATAAGCAAAATTTCATAGAACCGCGCCGCAAAGCCTTTGCCCAAATCCTGCAAAAGGGCATACAAAAGGGCCAGATTCGGGACGATATCAACGAAGATATCTTAGTCGATTTGGTCAGCGGCGCATATCTTTACTGCATGCTGTTCAAGCCGGAAACCGAAGACTCGGGCGCTTGGCTGCAAAAGGCTTTTCTTCTCATCGAAAACGGAATCCGTCCCTCAAGATAAAGGGATTCAAATGTATGAACCTGCTGTTTCTCAGGAACGGCAGTTTTTTTTATTTCGCCGATTGACAAATTTTCTCAAGGGTGATTATAATTAAATTACTGTACGGTACAGTAAATAAAAATTGAAGGAGCTGTTGATCATGGCACTGCAGTTGATCCCTTTTTTGATGTTGGACGGAAAGGCCGGAGAAGCTATTGATTTTTATGTGAAATCGTTGGATGCCAAGGTTCTCTTCCGGCAAACCTTCGGCGAAGCTCCGATGAACCCCGACTCCCCTTATCCGAGGAGGTTAAGAACCGGATCGCCCATTGCGTACTCAAAATCGGCGAGTCGGATGTATTCATTTCCGATCTGATTCCGGGTCAAACCCATCGTCAAGGCAATCAGGTGAACATCTGCATTACAACGAATGAGATCGAGCAAGCCAAGCGGTTCTATGAAGCTCTTAAGGATCAAGGCGAGGTGAACATCCCGCTGCACGATGCGCATTTCAGCCCGGCGTACGGCATGGTAACCGACAGGTTCGGAACCACCTTTCAAATTTTCACCAAGCGCGCGTGACGAATCCAGGTAGTCAGATGTAGAGTTGCAACCGGAGCGAAGGACGAATACAATAAAAAGGAACAAAAAACATGGAAGGGGTGGAATTATGAGGAATAACCCGGTGCCGAAGCGGTTGATCCTCTCTTTCCATTCCTTTGAAAGACACTAAAGCCTAGCCGCTTTAGTGTTTTTTTATAGCCGGAGGTGGGTGAAGGGTGAGATACAAACGGGTTCTGATCAAGCTGAGCGGCGGAGCGGTAGCCGGAAAGGGCGAATTCGGCTTCGACCCGAAGCAGCTCGATTACATCGCGAATGAGATTTTATCGGTCGTGGACATGGGAGTGGAGGTCTCCATCGTGATCGGAGGAGGCAATATTTTCAGAGGGAATATGGCCGAAAGCTGGGGCATCGAGCGGGCGGAAGCCGACAATATCGGCACTTTGGCTACGGTGGTCAACAGTCTGATGCTGAGAGGGGTGCTCAAGGCCAAAACCGACAAGGAGGTTCGCGTCATGACCGCCATTCCCCTCGCTTCGGTGGCGGAGCCGTATATCCGGTCATGCGGGCTATCCACCATCTGGAGAAAGGCTACATCGTCATTTTCGCCGGAGGGAACGGGCGACCCTATGTGACAACGGACTACCCTTCCGTTCAAAGGGCGATCGAAGTGAAAGCCGACGCCATCCTCGTAGCCAAGCAGGGAGTGGACGGTGTGCTCGACGCGGACCCGAAGATGAACAAGGGCGCGAAGAAGTACAAATCGCTGCATTACAACGACGTCATTCGGCTCAACCTGAAGGTGATGGATCAGTCGGCTTTTATTTTGGCGCGTGATTACCGGTCGCCGATCCATGTGTTTAACTTTGACAAGTCCGGCTCCATGAAAGAAATCTGCGAAGGAAAAAATAACGGCACGATCATCCAGGAAACCTCCAGTCTGGCGTTCGACGAATAGACCGGGATTTTGCCGGATACCGGCCGGCCGCATCAACGCGCTGCGCTCCGGCCTTCCTGCCTCCTGGCGGCCCCCGGGATCAGGAGTCCCGCAGCCGAACGCATCCGCCGGAGTCCCGCCGCCGCGGCCACCGACAGCAGTGTGCATAAGATGAAGGCCGCCAAGGTGCGCAGCGTCGGATTCATAAAGTACAGCAGGCCGTCCGTCACATAAACCGCCGCCGTCAGCATCAGCGCGTGGGCCAAATAGGCCACATAGGAGTAAGAACCGATAACCGTCAGCGTTTTTTTCCAGAACGCAGGCATATAACGGTCCAGAGCCAGTGCAAAGACATACATCGCCGGGATGGAGAAAATCAGCACGACGGCCATCGACGGCTGCAGCAGCGGCGTATCGTTGTATTGAATTTTCAGCTCGGGCCGGTATTCGAAATGCTCCACGATCCGGTAACCGGTCCACAGCAGCAGAAGGGCGAAGACGCCGATCCAGAACCGGGTATAGCGGTGCATGAGGCTCTTGAACCGATCCAGATGGAGCCCCGCAAACGCCCCCATGACAAAATAATAGTAAAAATAAAGGACGTTCCGGTCCGCGTATTCCCCGAAATAAGCGGTGATCCAAGGAATCCCCAGGCTTCCGGTCCACTCACCGATCGGATAAACCTTACCCGTCAGCCAGACATAGGCCGCGCCCAAAGCAAGGACGGTACCCCACAGCACTCTGCCCGGCGACTTCCGGTTAAGCCAGAGGATGGCGGCCTGAAACAGCGGAAACAACAAATAAAACTGAAAAATCATCACGACGTACCATAAATGGTAGCTCGCTTTTCCCGTGAGCACCTGACGACCCCATTCACCCAAAGAGATGAAACCGCCTGCAAAAAAGTCCGCTTCGACCCATATATACAGCGGCGCCCATGGGAGATAGGGGAATACGATATCCTTGAACCGTTTGCGCAGGAAAGAAATATAAGGGACCTTGCCCTCCCGATACCTGTAGAACAGCACCAGCCCCGAGATAAAAATAAACATCGGCACGGCGAATTTGGCCAGCAAGCAGCAGTCCTCCGAGCATGACGCCGTCGGCGAGCGAGGCGCTTGGCAGATAAGCGTAGTGTCCGATCGCATGCTGCAGCACCACGGCCAGGAAAGCGAAGGCGCGCAAATATTCCAGCTCGGCAATTTTTTGCGGTTTGTTCATGATGTTCATTCCTTACTTTGTAATTAAAAGACCATTATATTCGTTTTGCCCGAGGATTTCACCCCCATTTTCCGATTTCCGGCAAATAGGATATACTTAGCAGGACAAAGCTGGCAGAGCCGCAAGGAAACGCGAAGAGGCTTGGCCGTCCAAGGGAGGGCATGACGTTGAAAATCTACGTGGTCATATCGCTGAATAACGAGCAAATGGATAATGTGTTCGTCAGCACGGACGAGGAAAAGGCGCTTTCGCTGCAGCCGTCCGACTTCGAGGAATGCGACGCGCTGTTCGTCGAGGTATGGGAGGACGGCGACAAGGTGGACGATTACCGGCTGGTGTAATCATGAGAGCGGTGAGGATTCGGCGGTCGGCCGGAGAAAATAAGAAGACCTTAGGCGAATCCCCGCTTGTGCGGGCGGCTTGCCGAAGGTCTTTTTCTTTTTGCCCGAATGGGCAAAATACCCATTTTTACATAACCTTCACTTACAGTTGACCATTATTTAACTTTTGACGCTTAGAATCAAACATGGACATGTCGGAGGAGACGAGGATCCGGCGTTATTCCAATCTAACAGGGAAGAAGGCTGAATGATGAAAAGAAAGATCGGTAAGAAGAAGCTGGTCGCCATCCTTTCACTTGGAACCGTGCTTCTGGGAACAGGCAGTGTCTATGCCAACGTGTGGAACCCGTTCGGGACGCATCTGGTCGGACGCCAGGCCAATGATTCCGTGTTGACCCCGATCAACCAGTTCGTTACGCCGGCCGGACAGCAGGTTGAGTTCGGCGGCAATCCGATGGCGGTTAAAGTCCGTCCGGACGGCAAGACCGCGGCGGTGATTATCGGCCGGAACAATTACGGCGGCGACGGCATCAACATCGTGGACCTCAAGACGGGAAGTCTGATCACAACGAATTTTTCCCTGAAGCTCTCTCACATGTGGGGTCTTGCTTACTCTCCGGACGGAAACGAGCTCTATGCGACGGGGTCGTCGGGGAATACCGGGAAAATCGTGGTGATGTCGATCGATGCGGACGGGAAGCCTGCTTTGAAGAATACGATCAATCTTCCCCTTGCGAGCGTCGGCGGAAATATCAATCCCCAGGACATCGTCATGGGCCCGGACGGGAAAACGCTCCTTGTCGTGTTGAACCGCGATAACAGCCTTGGCGTGGTGGACCTGCAGACGAATCAGCTTACCGCCCGCATCCCTGTCGGCAACTCTCCGACGAGCGTCATTGTAAGCGGTACAACGGCCTACGTATCGAACGTCGGGGGACGGAAAGCGGAGCCCGGCGATCTCACCGTGGATTCCTCCGGTACGCCGATTGTGGCCGAGCCTACGGGAAGCTCTGCAACAGGTACCGTTTCGGTGGTGGACCTTGCTTCCAATACGGTCAAGACTAACGTAACCGTCGGCCTTCAGCCTGCACGGATGGCCGTATCCGGCCAGTACGTCTTCGTGGCCAATACGGGCAGCGATACCGTATCCGTCATCGATACCAAGTCCGACGAGATCGTCCAAACGATCAACGTGGAGCCGTACCCGAACGCCCCCAAAGGCTCTGCGCCGAATGCCGTCAAGATGATCAACGATCACCAGCTGGCCGTCAGCCTCGGACGCAATAACGCTCTCGCCGTATACGAGTGGAAGGGTCCGAAGTCTGAGCCCCGCCTTGCCGGACTGGTGCCGACCGCCTGGTTCCCGGTGGATATCGATACGGATTCCGAGAACCGTCTCCTCGTTGCCAATGCGGACGGGGTGGGCTCGCTCGGTCCTGACCGCAATTTGACCATTCAAGGCATCAAGGTAACGGGCCATTCCGCCTATGCGCAGCAGGGCTCGCTGTCGATCATCCCGAGCCCCTCCACGAAGGATTTGATCCGCGGGACGGAGGAGGTTTACAAGAACAACAACTGGTTCAACGCCCTCGGCCAAAACGCCAAGCCCCGCCATAATAAAAAGCCCGTCGCCATACCGGAGCGCATCGGCGAGCCGTCCACGATCAAGCACGTTTTCTATATCATCAAAGAAAACCGCACCTATGATCAGGTCCATGGAGACCAGGGCAGAGGCAATTCGGAGCCGGCCCTGACCCAATTCGGACAGAATGTCACTCCCAACTTCCATAAGATCGCCAATACCTTCCCGCCGCTGGACAACTTCTACATATCCGGCATTCAGTCGGCGAGCGGACATCAGTGGGTGATGCAGGCGACGAATACCGATTATGAGGATAAGGAAACCGATACGGCTAACGTTCGGAGCTATCCGGGCGGTGCAGGAGACTCCCTGGCCTATGCATCGACCGGCCATATTTGGGATAACGCCTTGAAGCGGGGCTTATCGGTCGTGAACTTCGGCGAAGATACCACCGGCTTCAGCGGACCGGAGAAGGCCGGCAACTGGATCGATTGGTGGAACGATTATTTGATCCTGTCGGGGCAAAAGCAGGGCGAGCTTCACGTGCCGATCGGGCACTACCAAGCTACGACGGATATTCCGTCGCTTGATCCGATTACGTACAAGCCGTTCCCGACCTTCGATTCGTCGATTCCGGATCAATACCGCTATGAAATTTTCAAGAGGAAATTCGAAGAGTATGTGAAAAACGACAACCTGCCGCACTCACGCAAATGTGGATTATGAACGACCATACCGCCGGCACGTCCAAGAACTTTCCGACGCCTCAAGCACAGGTTGCGGATAACGATCTGGCCGTCGGCAAAATCGTCGATCTCATCTCCCACAGTCCGTACTGGAAGGACTCGCTCATCGTCGTAACGGAGGACGACGCGCAGAACGGTCTGGATCACGTGGACGGCCACCGTGCCCCCGCTTACCTCATCAGTCCGTGGGTGAAGAGAGGAATTACCGACAGCCACTACTGGACCGTCATCAATATGGTCAGAACCATCGAGCAAATTCTCGGACTTCCGCCGATGAATCAGAACGATGCGGCCGCCGCGCCGATGAGCGAGCTGTTCACCGATAAGCCGGACTTTACGCCGTACGACTTCGAGCCGAACCGCATCGCACTCGATACCTTGAACGGAACGCCCGGATCGGATAAGCCGGCTGTTCCGATCACGACGGTAACGCAATCGACTTATGCGGCACAGACGCCTGCAGCCGCCGATACGGCATCTGCTGCACCGGAGTTAAGCCCTATTGAGAAGCTGTGGATGGATTGGTCGGACTCGAATAAAGATCATTTCAGCGGGAAGAACGCTTCCCCGACAAGGTCAACGCCAACATGCTGAACCATGTGGTTTGGTATGCCACTAGAGGCTTTGACCAGCCGTACCCCGGCGAACAGAAGGTTCTTACGCCTGCGGAAGTGATGGAGCGAGCCGGAAAGCAAGGCCCCGTCTCCTGCAAAAAACTGATGACTGCCTGGTAACGCTGTAAGACGAGGCCCCATGCCCTTAATGGTTATGCACTTAGGGCATGGGGTTTCCATGCATGATTCGCAAAAGCAAGGAGTGGAATAATGAACCGGCTGATAAAAGCGGCCTTGAACCGCGGTATATTCATTGTGACTTCGATCCTCATCATTCTCGTTTGGGGAGGCTTCTCTGCTTTCCAGATGCAGCGGGATTACCTGCCCCCGATTCAGAACCCGACCCTGATGATCTCGGTGCATGCGCCGGATTTTCAAGCGGATCAAATCAAAGCCGCTGTGACCGGACCTATCGAACAGGCGGTGCGAAAGATCGACGGTATCGAAACGCTGGAAACGAACAGCTTTGCCGGCGGGTCGCTGATGAGCCTGTACTTTCCGATGAACTACGATATGAACCGGGCGGAGCGCGATGTGACGTTTGCTCTGGATCATGCGGCAATGCCTGCGGGAGCGGAGAAGCCGGTTGTGACGCGGGTGAGTACGAGCTCGTTTCCCATCATGAGACTCAGTCTGACCAGCCCGACGGGGAAAGTGGACGATGATACCCTGCGTACGGTCACGCAGGCTCAAATCGCGCGGGAGCTGAAGGCACTGCCCGGCGTAAGCGATCTGCGCATCACCGGGGCCGGCAGCGGCGGCTATGTCCTGACGGTCCGGATGGCGGATCTCGGCAAAGCGGGCTTAACTCTGGAGGATGTAACAAGGTCTCTGAAAGGGGCCGATTTGAGCGGGGTGCAGGGGAAAATCACGAACAGTCAAGTATCGATCCCCTTGCGGCTTCCGGCCCTGTCCTGACTGAGCAGGACTTCAAGCGCCTTCCCATCCGCGGCGCGGACGGACATGCCGTTCCCCTCTCCGCCGTAGCGGATCTGACGAAATCCATCGTAGACCTGCAGACGATATCCAGGACCGACGGAAAGGCCGGCGTCGTATTCGACGTGCTCAAGACGCCGTCTGCGAATATTACCGAGGTATCGGATAAGATCCGCAGCCCGGATCCAGGATCTGCCGGGGTTGCGGTCGGGCGATCTTCGGCTTTCGGTGCTGTTCGACCAGGGCGAACAGGTGAAATCCTCCTTGTATGGACTGCTGAGGGAGGGGCTGCTCGGTCGCCTGCTTTCGACGGTTTGCGTCTTTCTCTTTTTCCGGAATATCCGGTCCACCGCCCTGGTCGCTCTGTCGTTGCCCATCTGTCTCATGGCCGCGACGGGGTTACTTCATGTGATGGGTGTCAGCCTCAATCTGCTCACCGTTTCCGGCTTGATCGTGGCGATGGGCCGGGTGATCGACGATACGATTGTGGTGCTCGACAACATGTACCGCAAATCGAGGGAATTGGGGAGCTCTTTGAATGCTTCGCCGCTGACGGAGGCCGTTAGGGAGGTGACGCCGGCGATTGTTTCCTCCACGGCGACAACCGTTGCCGTATATATCCCTATTGCGCTTGTCGGCGGAATGATCGGGGCCGCTTTTTCCGGCTTCGCCTGGTCAGTTGTTATTGCACTGCTGACTTCGCTGCTGGTGGCCTTATTCGTGGTTCCCTCTCTTCATTATGTATGGCACAAGGGAGGTACGAGCGATTCGGCCGTCTCCATCGAGCCTTGGGCGGAGAACATCCTGCGCCGGGCCTTTGCCCGAAAGGGTATTATTACCGCGGTACTCGGCTTGCTGCTGCTGATTGCAGGCGCGGGAGCATGGCTTCTGCCGGTGAATTTTCTGCCCGCGGGCAAGTCCGGTCAAATCAACGTACAGCTCGAGTTTCCGCAAGGAACCGCTCTGGCGCAGGTGGACGCCACCGTGAAGCGGATGGAGCAGGCCTTGAAGTCGGCTCCGCAGGTCGCAACCTTCTCTTCCGTGCTCGGCTCCACCTTCACACCGCAGTTCGACGATGTGTTCGATGCCGGCGGGGGCTGGATTCAGGGCGATAATATCGCGAGCATTGCCATATCCGTCAAAGAGAAGGCGGATGTCGATCAAACGGCGGCGGACCTGCAGCGACTTCTGTCGGGTCTTGCGGGAAGCGCGGTATGCACGGTAACGGGGCAAAATATCGCCGGCGACGATTCCCAGCTGAAAATCGACCTGACCGGCGCGGACACTGCAACGCTCGATCAAGCGGCCGCGCTGATCCGAAGCAGGCTGCAGACGGTTCAAGGCCTCAGCGTGGCGGGTACCGCCGACGACAAAGAGGGACTCCCCGATTCAAGCTGACGCTGAACAGGGATGCTGTGGAACGGGCGGGTATCCGTCCCGAGGAGGTCTATGAGCGTATCCGGCAGTATTTGGCGGAAGGCTCCAGAATCGGTGTGAAGACGGGGAATCAGGAAACGGTGCCTCTTGCCGTTCATACGGATTTTCTGGCGAAAGTTGGCGGTGCCACGGCGGCCAAGGAGCCGCAAACGGAGGTGCTTACGCTGCTCGGCAAAGAAACCTTCAGGGCACAGGACGGACGGGATGTGCGGATGGACGAAATCGCCTCCCTGGCCCCCGTAACCGGCATCTCCGTTCTGCGGGAACGGGAAGGGCGGCCTTTCTCCGTGGTGACGGCGAACATCACATCCCGTGACGTGGAGAAGGTGGCCGGACAGGTGAAGGAGATCGTGGATCAATTGGTCTTGCCTTCCGGCGTGCGCTATTCGATGGGCGGGATCTCCGCCCAGGTGAACCAAATGATCGTGGAGATGGGCATCGTGATATCCGTTTCCGCCCTGCTTGTCCTGTTCATTCTCAGTTTCGTCTTCAGGGGCTCGAGAGCGCCGCTTACCGTACTCTTCTGCATTCCTCTCGCTTTTATCGGTTCGGTGATCGGCATGCTGCTCTGGGGCGGGGAATGGAATTTGGCCTCGCTGGTCGGGCTCTTGATGCTGTCCGGCATCGTGGCCACCAACGGCATCGTGCTTGTAGACAAAATCGAACGGAATTTGGCGGGAGGGATGGCTCCGAGGGAAGCCATCCTGCGCGGTACGGCATCGCGGGTAAGGCCGGTCCTGATGACGGCGGTGACGACCGTCTTGACCTTGCTGCCCCTATGCTTTTCCGGCGCCGGGGATACCGTCGTTTCCCAGACGCTCGGAATCGTCGTGGTGTGCGGCATGATCAGCTCCACCGCGATCAGCCTGCTGGCGATCCCGTTCCTCTACGAATGGATGATGAGACTTCAGCCTTTGGGCTGGAGGAGAAGGAAGCTTCCTGCGGAATCTCCTGCTCCTCCCATGCTGCCGGTGGAACGATGATCCACCCGCTATGTATAATTCGCCAAAAGACATCGTGATTATTTCGCAGTCCGCGGCGCGGTGTTGAGGAGAAGCGTGCAGAAGGGGCCGGTGTAGGTTTACTTCCGCGGGGAGGCGATCGAGGAATTGATATTTCACGTTCCTCTCGAGCGAAAGGGAATGTTACTCTCGCTCGGCCTCCCCATGCTTGCCGGTTAGGGATTACCCCGCTTTTGGAAAATCCCTAAGGGCCTCCGGCAGAATCAACTTCTGCGGAAGAACGGTGGTGCTAAGGGGCCGGGGCCTACTGGGCCTACAAATTCGTCCCTTTCGTGGTACGTGTACGCATGCTCGTAAACGGGCACACAGTGATGGCGGTTAATCACCTCAATCGGATGAATCACCTGAACCAGTCATGCGGATGATAAAAGTTTCTTACGACCCTGCGCGGATTCGTCACAATCGGGTCCGCCGGAGGACAACAATGACCGTGTGAACGATGTGCCATTCTTTATCAGCTCCTCTCCTGATCTGAGATATCATACGGCGGATGCGGATAAGCGGCTTGTGTTTTTGCCTACAAGGGGCGGAGTAAAAATCTTGGTAGGTACAAGCGCATTTTCGCTCTTGCCAGACCTCACATCGCATGGTAATATAAGACAATTAAGTGGGAGGGCTTCTAGGGATCCGACGGCGCTTTAAGGCCGGGCGAACCGAGCGAAGCCGGGCGCGGCACGATACGGACAGCGCTACACCGTAGGGATAAAAGACCTCGGCCAAGTTCCGCCTTTAAAGGTGGCTGGCGGAGGTTTTTGTTGTTTAGGAAATTATGCGAAGCATTTTCCTGTGTGTAACCGGGGGCTCCCCCAAAAGTAATACCAAACGCTTTAATCGAAGCCATCCAATGAAGTTGATCCGTTTTTAAGTTGAAGCGTTTGGTGCGAGCAGCAAGCTGCTCTAACGGACTACGCTTCAGAGGTTGGCTTCACTTTTGGGGGAATTGTTCCTTTAGCGGAAAAAAGGGAGGCGAAGAAAGGATGAAGGGAATCCGGGTAAGAGGGCTGAGCAAGAGCTTTGCCGTCAAGAAAAAGGAGGAGGGGCCGCTGCCCAGCCTGCGATCGCTGGTGCGGCCGTCGTATACGGAGAAGCTCGCCGTGCACGACATCGATTTGACGGTGGAGCCGGGGAGACGCTGGCTTTCCTGGGCCCGAACGGGGCCGGGAAGTCGACGACGATCAAGATGCTGACCGGCATCCTTCATCCTACCGGCGGCGCGCCGAAGTGCTCGGGTTCTGTCCTTGGAAGGAACGAAGCCGGCTCGCTTACCGCATCGGTACGGTGTTCGGCCAGAAGTCGCAGCTCTGGTACCATCTGCCGCCGCTCGACTCCTTTGAGCTGATGAGCCGGATATATGAGCTGAAACGCGGCGATTATTACAGCCGCAGGGACGATCTGGTGCGCCGTTTTGAGCTGGAGCCTTATCTCCGCACACCGGTTCGGAAGCTCTCGCTGGGGGAGCGGATGCGCTGCGAGATGGCGGCCGCGATGCTGCACCGCCCGCAAATCCTGTTCCTCGACGAGCCGACGATCGGGCTCGATGTGGTTGTTAAGCACAAGATCCGCGAGCTGATTCTGGAGATGAACCGGGAGGAGGGGACGACCGTGTTTCTTACGTCCCACGATGCCGGCGACATCGAGCGGCTGTGCCGACGGTCCGTGGTGATCAACCACGGCCGGGTCATCTTCGACGATACGGTGGATGCCATGAAACGGGAGCTGCTCACCGGCAAAACGATCCGGCTGCAGCTCCTGGAGCCCGGCGAGCCGTTCCGCCTGGAAGGCGTGGAGGTGCTGGAGCAGAATGACCGGGAGATGACGCTGAACGTCGAGACGACGGCGATCTCCATGGAACAGGCGCTTGCGCATCTTGTCGCCCGGTACCGGGTATCGGACATTACGATTGAGGATCCGCCGATGGAGCAGATCATCACTTACATTTATGCCAGGGTCGGGCATGAAACGGTATCCGCGGCGGGCGGGGCGAACCCTCCTGCGGAAGCGGGCGGACCGGAAGCCGGTCCGGCGAAGAAGGAGGAAGCGGGATGAGAACCAGCGAAGAACATGCCGGAGCATCCGCAGCCGGGCCGGCGGGATTAGAGGCGGGCCGGCCGGCTGCAGGTCTTATCAAGTCGCTGAAGTATTACGCCGTAGGCCGGATCAGCATCCGCGACCATTTGGCGTATGTGACGGATTTTTTGATCCGCTCCGTCTTTCTGATCATCATTATGTATATCTTCATGCAGCTGTGGCAGACGACGTACCAAGGGGAGGGCACGGACCTTATCGCCGGCTACTCGTTCCGGCAAATGATCTGGTATATCCTGCTGGCCGAAGCGCTCACGATGGCGTTCCCCAGCTTATCACTCCGCATTGAGGAGGAGGTGAAGAGCGGCGATGTCGGCTATAAGCTGACCCGCCCCTTAAGCTACATCGGCTACCACTACATGGCTTATCTCAGCGAGGTGTATGTGCGGCTGGCGGTGAATCTGGCCGTGGGGCTTGCGCTCGGCTGGGCGGCCTTCGGATTCCCGCTCACGGGTGCGGGCTGGGCGGCCTTCGCCGTCTTAAGCTTGGGCTCGGTCACGGTCAATTTCATGCTGAACATGGCGCTTTCGCTCTGCGCCTTTTGGGTGGAGGAGACGCGCGGGCTGGAGTTCGTGTATCATAAGCTGCTGTTTACGGTAGGGGGCATGCTGATGCCGCTGGAGCTGTTCCCGGAAGCGCTGCAGCAGGTTTGCCGGTGGTCGCCGTTCCAGGCGGTGCTGTACTTTCCCTCGCGGGCGGCGGTGCGCTGGGAGGACGTTCAGCTGCTGCCGATGCTGGCGGTGCAGTGGGGCTGGGCGGCGGCGCTTACGCTTGTGGCGGCGCTCATCTACCGGCTGGGCGTGCGCAAGCTGCATCTGAACGGAGGATAAACGGGCAGGGAGGCTGAAGCATACAATGAAGAAAATCATACCGCTGATCCGCTTCGTCTGGACGTGCTGGAAGCTGAATCTGGCCGGGGCGATGGAATTTCGGATGAGCTTTCTGATGACCGCGGGCATGATGGTGGTCAACAATATCGTTTGGATTTTATTCTGGAGCTTGTATTTTCGCCGCTTCCCTATTGTGAACGGCTGGGAGCTGCACGACGTGATGATGCTCTGGGCCGTCAGCGCCGGAGGGTTCGGCCTGTCCGCCGTCCTGTTCGGCAACGCCTACCGGCTGGCCTCCTTAATCGCGGGAGGTCAGATCGATCTGTACTTATCGCAGCCGAAGCCGGTGCTGCTGCATATTCTGATCAGCCGCATGTCGCTGTCTGCGATCGGAGACTTTCTGTTTGCCATAGGGATCTATATCCTGTTCGGCGATCTGAGCTGGACCGGGCTAGTCAAGTTTCTGCTCGCGCTCCTGATTACGATGCTGATCTTCATGTTCTTCGTGATCCTGGGGCAGTCGCTTGCGTTCTTCATCGGCAATGCCGAAGGGATCGGACAGCAGATGTTCAGCGCCATCCTGGCCTTTTCCACTTACCCTACGGGAATTTTCAGCGGCTGGGGAAAGCTGGTGCTGTTCACGGTAATCCCGGCGGGCTTCATCAGCTATCTGCCGATCGGCCTGCTGCGGGAGACGGATTTCGTGTTTCTATCGGGGGCGCTGGGGATGTCGGCGCTGCTCTTCGCGCTCGGAACAGGGGTGTTCCGGCTCGGCCTGAAGCGGTATACCTCCGGGAACCAAATGGGACTGAGGATGTAGCTTCTGCCCGGGTCGCCGGGGTTCGACAAGGCGGAGCTTGATTTTCCGGGCCGGAAGGCGTAATATGTTATGCCAAAGTGCGGGCTCGCCGAAGTGAAATAGAAATAGACAAGGAAGGGGGAGAGACGATGAGTAAAAAATGGTTTGCGCTGCACAGCGCCGTCTACCTGCTGTTCATCCAGGACGGCCGGTTGCTCATGCTGAGGCGTACCAATACGGGATACGAGGACGGCAAGCTCAGCCTGGTGGCCGGGAAGCTGGACGGCAAAGAGGAAGTGAAGCAGGCCGCGGTCCGCGAAGCGCTGGAGGAAGCGGGGGTGACGGTCCGTGCGGATCAGCTAGACGTGGTAGGGGTCATGCACCGGAACTCGGATTCGGGGGAATGGATCGATTTTTTCCTGCGGGTGAAGGCATGGGACGGAGAACCCGCGAACATGGAGCCGGACAAATGCTCCGAAATGGCCTGGTTTCCCCTGGATGACCTTCCGGAGGATACGATTCCCCACGTGCGCGAGGCGGTGGAGAATGCGCTTAACGGCACTTTTTATGCGGGCTATGGCTGGGAATAATTTTTCGGCAATAAGGAGACGGTTGATCCTTCGCGGATGTCGGGAGCTGTCTCCACTTGCGGCCGGTGATGATACTCAAGAAGGGGAACATGGACATGCCTCAATTAACGTTCAAAGGAATCCCGGTGCAGGACGTGTGTGCCCTCAGCGGGCCATTGGTTCGGGAACTGGCTGAAATTTGCTCCTGCGGCACGGATAATTTTACACTGGATTGTCTGCATACGACGGCGGTATGGGAGGGCAAAGAAGTGCCGTCCTATCCATTCGTCGAGGTGGCGTGGTTTGAACGGGGAACCGAAACCCGGGACCGCATGGCGGAAGCCATTACCCGCCGCATCCTCGGCCTGGGGGTGCAGGAGGTCGAGGTGGCGTTCCGGACCTACCGGGAGGACAGCTATTATATTAACGGAAAATCATGCGGATAGGCGAAGGCGATGCAACTGTTTTGCGGTTTGCATCGTCTTTTTTGTACAATAGAAAAATATCATAGGATCAAAGGAGTTTAACCTTACATGTCATTAGTACGCAGTTCTGTCATTGCCGCCGTGATGCTGGCCGGCGCCATTACCCTATTATCCGCCTGCCAGGATACGGCTTCCGGGACGAAGCCCGCGACTCAGGACAGCGGAGGAACGACGTCCTCCACCGGTACGGGTACCGGAGGTCAGAGCTCCGGCGGGGCGGCGTCTTCAACCGGCGCCGGCTCTTCAGCTCCCGCGGCCGGAGGGGCGACTTCGGGGGATGCCTCGAAGACGACGGAGGGTGCAGGAACCGGTACCGTTGCCAAGCCGGGCACGGCGACCCCGCCGACCGCCTCGTCCAAGCCCGATACGGGGGCCGGCGGTTCTACTGCGGGCAAGCAGAGCCCGTCTGGTAAAGACGGCGCTTCTCAGGTTGTGGCCAAGCCGAACGATATCACGGTGCTCGTGAATAAGACGTACGGGTCGCCGGCGGGCTACAAGCCTGCGGATTTGGTGGAGCCGAACGTACCTTTTACCTTCAAGGAGAAAAGCGAGAAGCGGATGATGCGCAAGGAAGCGGCGGGCGCGCTTGAACAGCTGTTCGCTGCAGCGAAGAAGGACGGCGTTCCGCTGGCCGGGGTATCCGCCTTCCGATCCGAGAGCACGCAGAAAAGCGTATTTAACAGCTACGTCAAAAAGACGGTGAGGAAGCCGCCAAGAAATACAGCGCCGAGCCGGGGCACAGCGAGCATCAAACGGGCCTGGCGATCGACGTGGCGGGCTCGGACGGCAAATGCGCCGCTGAGGACTGCTTTGGCAGCACGAAGGAAGCGGCGTGGCTGGCCAAGCATGCACCGGAATACGGCTTCATCATCCGTTACCCCAAGGGCAAGGAATCCGTCACCGGCTACCAATATGAGCCTTGGCATATCCGCTACGTAGGCACCGAGCTGGCCAAGGAGCTTGCGGCCAAGGGGCTGACCCTGGACGAATACGAGCAAAACTCGGTACCTGTTTCCCATTAAGCTGCGGAAGGAGGCGGCTGCGCCTGAGACCCTCGTTTTTGCCGAAGCCGGCCAACCGCTCGCGCCTGCGCACGGTGCTCGGCATCGCTTATTTCCGGCTCCGCCGGCGGCTGCAGTGGATGACGGACGGTATCCGGTATGCGGCTGAGCGCAAGGAAGAGCCGCCGCCGCACCTCATTTTCACGCACCGGACCCCGCTCTTCCGCGAGCTCGCGCAAACGGAGATGTACCTGCAGGTGAACAAGGTGACCAATCTGCGTCTGGCCGCCTCCCGGATCGACGGGGTGGTGCTGCGGCCCGGGGAAACTTTTTCTTACTGGAAGCTGATCGGCAAGCCGACGCGGAGCAAAGGTTACCTGGACGGTATGATTCTTCACCGCGGACGGGTGACTGCGGGTGTAGGCGGCGGCTTGTGCCAGCTGTCGAATCTGATCTACTGGATGACGCTGCATACGCCGCTTCAGGTGACGGAGCGGTACCGGCACGGCTACGACGTCTTTCCGGATTCGGGCCGGACCCAGCCGTTCAGCGACGGGGCGACGTGCTTTTACAACTACCTCGATCTGCAGCTGAGGAATGAGACGGAGAGCGTGTACCAGCTGCGTCTGAGGCTGACGGATAACGAGCTCATCGGCGAATGGCGCTCCGACCTGCCGGCACTCTACAGGTATGAAGTGTTCGAGAAGCGGCATTGGATTACGCAGGAGCTTTGGGGCGGCTATATCCGCAACAATGAAATCTGGCGGCGCCGCCTCAGCCTCGATGGAGAGTGTATCGTGGAGGAGCCGGTGGCCGAGAACCACGCCATTATGATGTATAATCCCAGTCTTCCGGGACGTTAGTAGCATTCCAATTGAAAACTTTTCTCCTAAAAAGTGACAAAGGTTCTATACTTGTTCGGCATTATTGGGTATAATGAATGAAAATGGTCCTAGATACAGGGCCTATGTCGAAAAGGAGACCGGTCATTTTATGAAGGCAGAATTGATCAATCCATTCCTGGAGTCCGCCAGAACCGTCATCGAACAGGTTGCGAATGTTCGACCGTCTACCGGTCAATTGGGCATCAAAGAAGTGATCTTTGTTGAGAAATATATCTGGATTCAAATCGGCATGACCGGTCAGATGCAGGGAGATATCGTGTTCGGCCTGCATGAAGACGTTGCCTTGAGGGTCGTTTCGGCCATGATGGGCGGCTTCTCCATAACGGAGCTGGATGAGATGAGCAAGAGTGCCATATCCGAGCTGGGCAACATGATCAGCGGCAATGCCAGTACGATGCTGTTCAACCAGGGCGTCCGCGTGGACATTACGCCGCCGAAGGTGCTGCATTCGGCCAATGCGGCGGGATTCACGGCGTCGAAGGCGCTCACGATACCGCTGATTATGGACGGGATCGGGGAATTGGACATTCAGGTGCTTATTGCATAGAAGACTGCAAAACGGTGGAATTTACATACAGTTAGAGCTGAAGCGGATCGGGGCGGGATGCCTCCGGAAGCGGAAGCTCTTTTTTGTTGCGGGCCGCTGGGCTACAATGGAATGAAGTGAAGGGTAAAGGGAGGAAGCATCATGTCGCTTCAAGGAAAAATCGCGGTTATCACGGGCGCGTCCGGAGGAATCGGACTGATGACCGCCAGGCTCCTGGCCGAGCGGGGGCGGTACCTGTGCTGATGGCCCGCAATGAACGCAAGCTGAAGGAGGCGGCCGCCGCCGTGAAGGGCCGGCACGGTACGCAGGTGCTCGATGTGACTTCGTCCGGGCAGGTGGAGACCTCGATGCAGGAGGTGCGGGAGCGGTACGGAAGGATCGATATTCTGATCAACAATGCGGGCTATGGGGTGTTCGAGCCGTTCGTGACGGCATCGCTTGCCGAATTTGAAGGCATGATGGAAGTCAACTACATGGGCACGGTCCGCTGTACAAAAGCGGTGCTTCCTCACATGCTGGAGCAGGGCAGCGGCCATATCGTCAATATCGCGTCGATGGCGGGGAAGATCGGATCACCCAAGTCCAGCGGCTACTCGGCAACCAAGCATGCAGTGCTGGGACTCACGAGTCGCCTGCGTCAAGAATTGACCGGCACGGGCGTCTATGTCACGGCCGTCAATCCAGGGCCGGTCGATACGCCGTTCTTCGATAAGGCGGATCCGAGCGGCAACTATGTGAAGAACGTAAAATGGTTTATGCTGAAGCCCGAACGGGTGGCGCTGAAGGTGGTGGAGGCGATCGAGCGGCGCAAGCCGGAGATCAACCTGCCGCTGACCGCGGCGGCGGGCGTGAAGCTGTACCAGCTCTTCCCCGGCTGTTCGACCGGATCGCGTATAAGCCGCTGAACCAGAAATAGCCGAGTCCAAGATGCGATAGGCCGGGAAAGTGCTTTGAATAAGATAGGGCTCCTTTTTAAGGATATAATGAGGAGGATGTAGCCCAAGCGAAGGCGCGGGAGCGTTCGAGATTGCCGTGGATAAACTGCCGCCTCGTTCAACAAAGGGCAGGAATATTCAAGGTAATGCAAAGTGAACCGTATCATAAATAGTGGTGAAGCGAAGAGATTCACCTAAAATTTTTATGCGTATCTGTCACACTTCACATCCCTTCCCCGTCATACGGGTAAAATTGCGAAGGGATGATGAGCGATGCAAAAGGTTGATGTGGTCGTAGTTGGTGGAGGGATTGCGGGTTTAACCGCAGCAATTTACGCCGCCATAGCCGGGAAACAAACGGTGGTCATTGAAAAACAGAATCGCTTAGGCGGCCGAGCCATTACCAATAAGAAAAAAGGAGCTTACTTCAATTTGGGCGCGCATTCCTTGTATAAGGGAGATGCATATGCGACTTTCCAGGAATTGGGGCTGACTTTGAAAGGAAAGCGTCCTTCATCGTTCGCTTATGGCGTTTGGAAAGGGAAATTGAACACCTTGCCTTCGGATATGCAATCCTTGTTTACGACCCCGCTGTTGTCTTGGAAAGGAAAGATGGAGTTTGCTTCCTGTCTTATGAAAGTTAAAAAAGCGGATACTCGTCAATTTGACCGGATCAGTATCCGCGAATGGGTCGAAGGGAATTTGCGAGATCCCATGGTGCGCAATATCTTTTATTCGTTGCTTCGTGCCGCCAGTTATGTGGTCGGGCCGGATTTGCCAGCCGCGGGTCCTGTATTGAAACAACTGCAGAATGCCCTTAAAGGCGCGTTGTACCTAGATCGTGGCTGGGGCGAATTAATCGAGGAATTGCGGCAAAAGGCAACCGATATGGGAGTGCGGTTTGTAACAAATGCCAAAGTCTCGTCCATCGATACTCGGGGTGGGATCGTACGGCAGGTTCTCTTTGAAGACGGATCGAAAATCGATACGTACCATGTTATCCTTGCCACATCGCCTTCTATCGCAAATGAGTTGGTGCCCTTTGCAGAAAAAACCGCCCTTCATACCTGGAAAGAACAATCGATTGAGGTCACCGCGGCTTGCCTGGATGTGGCCTTGAAACGACTTCCCAAACCGAAACAACAATTTGCTTACGGGATTGATCAGACCGTGCTTCTTAGCAATTATTCGCGTGCGGCTTATCTAAGCGACGATGGCGCACAAGTCATCTCGCTCATTAAGTACCAAGGGAAAGAACCGGACCCGGATAAAGATTTGCAAGAACTGGAAGGCGTGCTGGATTTGATGCAGCCGGGATGGCGGGAAGAATTGATTGTCAAGCAATACCTTCCTAAAATGACGGTTTGTCACGACTTTATGCATATGAAACGTCATGAGAATCCCGGACCCGCTGTCCCGGAAATACAAGGATTATATGTAGCAGGAGAATGGGCGTCGCACGGTGAAGTATTGGTTGATGCCGCGACGGCAAGTGCCAAAAGAGCCATACAACACATGCTCTCCCTTGAGAGTAAGGAGAGGAATGCCTTTAATGAGCACAGAGGAATTATATAAACGTCATAAAACGGAGCTGTTTTCGTTAGCATATCGAATGCTCGGCGGCGTCATGGATGCGGAAGATATCGTACAAGATGCTTTTTTGAGCTATGACGGAATGTACGACGTTGGGACAATCCGTAACGAAAGGGCATTCCTATACAAAATCGTAACGAATCGTTGTCTTGATCTTCTGCGCTCGTCAGCCAAAAAACGGGAAATGTACGTCGGTCCATGGCTTCCGGAGCCCCTGATTGAAAAAGGGGCTTCGGACGACGATCCATCCAATAGGTATTTGCGGGCGGAGTCGATTTCCACGGCTTATCTTCTGCTTCTGCAGCAATTGAGTGCAACGGAAAGGGCGGTTTTTCTTCTTCGAGAGATTTTTCATTATTCCTTTGAAGAGATTGCCGATATAGTCGGGAAAAGCAGTGCGAATTGCCGGCAAATTTTCCACCGTGCCAAAAAAAGCATCCATTTCGTCCCGGACCAACAACCGTCGGTTTCCATTGCGGAGGATAAGATTAAAGAGTTTGTGAATTCGCTGTTGCAAGGAAATACGACGAAGCTTCTTGAACTGGTTAGTGAGAATGTTGTGCTTTACTCGGACGGCGGCGGCAAAGTAAGCGCGGCACAAGTGCCTGTTGTCGGGTTTGAGCAAGTGCTGAAGCTTCATCAAAATATGATCAACATGCATGCGGGTAAATTTACGTACTCGTTCCTCATGGTGAATGGGCTCCCTGGAATCCGCATTCGTTTGGATGAAGGGATTCAATATGTTTATTCTTTTGCTTATCGAAACCATAAGATCGAAGCGATCTATACTGTCGCCAATCCGGAAAAGTTAAGACATCTATAGTGAAAGGTTGATTAACCTAACGGAAACGAGTTCAATACACACATGACGAGGTCGCCATCGGATCGATCGGCGGCCTCGCTCTGCGAAAAGGCAGGAAAGTTCAATCATTTCGCGAATACATTCGGAAATGATGTATGTTTGGAGGGAATCATTTTGATTACGGTCCCTGAGATTCGCAAATTTATCTTTTCTCTACCTGAATCCATTGAAGTTGAGCATTGGGGGAAGCCTTCATTTCGGATTAATAATAAGATTTTTGCTGTACTGCAAGAAGATGGGGTAACTCTAACAGTAAAATCTTCACATGAAGACAGAAATATATATACACAAATGGATCCTAAAATATATAGAGTTCCAGAATCATTTTCGAATTTGAATTACATGCATATGAACATAGAACTTGTTGAAAAATCAGAAGCTAAGATGTTGATCTAATTCGAAGAAGGTTGAGGCATCACATAACACCGATCAAGGAAGGGTTCTTTCTTTATCAGAACTGCATAAAGTTTGCAGGAAAGGAGATGCCTGGTTGAGAGTGATTGATTTGTCATTACCAATTACGGACGGCATGCCCGTTTATCCCGGCGATCCGGAGGTGAAAGTCAAGGTAGCGCACACATACACGTGTCACACCTGGGAGCCGCGGCGGCTTTCGATGGGTACCCATACCGGAACCCACGTGGATGCGCCTTCACACATGCACCCCGGTGCCGCGACAGTGGATGAGCTACCCTTGGAGCGATTTTTCGGAGTATCCCGCGTAGTACGGATCGAAGACCCGACTTGGCCGGAAGGCCGGGGGCTTTTTTCGCCGAATCCGTCGGGCTTGAATGCTTTGGCCGACTCGCTGCGCTTCAGCCACCTTTCGTAGGAGGCGAACTGTCTGAAGAATTGGAGCGGGCGTTATTGGGTATTGGGATTGTGACGTATACGGGGTCGCAGGGTTTGGATCGTCTTCCCGGCGGGGCTGACTTTATGTTTTACGGATTTCCTCTGCGCATCGTTTGTGGCGACGGTTCCCCGGTTCGAGCCGTCGCAGTGCTGGAGGCTGAACCGTCTGAGCTTGGAATGAACTCATAGTCCAAGCGCCGGTTCTCCTTTTCAACACGGAGTTATTTCACCCCAGCGGTAAGTATGCATTCCCATATGTATTGGTAATTCGGAATTTTACTATTTTACGATTTTCCACGTGACGCCATAGCGATCCACGACTTCCCCGTAGTAAGCCCCCCAAGGCTGTTGTTCGAACGGGAACTTGATCGTTCCTTCTTCGCCGAGTTTCGTATAAGCATTACGCGCTTCCGCTTCGTCGTCAAAGGTTAGGGAAAGGCTCATATTCCGGTCGCCTTCCGCAGGTTGGAAAGCGTCGGACAGGAATAACGTATTTTCTCCAGCTACCGTGAGGACCAGATGCATCACTTTATCTTTGGCCGCTTCAGGCGTCCCCGGAACTTCACCCAGCGTTTTGACAAAATGTATTTCACCGCTCAGTGCATTTTTATAAAATTCCGCTTGCGCTCTTGCATTCTCCGACATCAAATAAGGAACCAGCTTTGCTGCCATGTTCATCAACAACCTCTCAAGTTTTTTTGGGTTTTCACTTTAACGACGAATGCTAACCGACCAAATCGACAGCCTTCAAAAAAATTTTGCATATTTAAATATGTTCGCGTAAATTCGTCTCCATCGCTAGGATGATAGGATCATGATAGGTTTCTACCGGATCGGCCAGCTGGCGCAGCTCGATGGCCACTTCACCGCGCCCTTTGGGAACGGGAAGCTTCAGCGCCCACTCCGTCGCTTCTTCCATGGAACGAGCATCCATGATAAGAAACCCTTCCATCAAGCCGTTCTCCGGGGAAAATGGTCCGGTCGCCACATTAGCCTCGCCCCCGTCCGGCGGAAACGCGATCCTTATCCCGCTCGAACTTGGGAGCAGCGATTCATCAGCGAGCAGGATCCCTGCATTGGCAAGGGACTTGGTATACGCCACCCGGCGGGCCGCGAAATCTTGATCATATTTAACGCCCGCTTCAGAAAATGCTGTCGATTTGAATATCAGCAAATATCTCATAAAAGCACGCTCCTTCAGGCAGGGATCGGATTTGGCAGCATCCTGCCTTTAACCTGCCTCTACCTGAACGACGAACGCGAATGCGCGGGATCGACAACCAGTAAAAAATTTATTTATTTATTCATGCATTCGGATGCGCGTGCGAGCAGAAGATCCCGCTCGCGGTTGTTTCTCGTCAAGGAGGCCGCCCGTTCAAACTCAAGGCGCGCTTCTTCGAACCGGTTCAATTTGTACAAAAAATCGCCACGAATGCTGGGTAGAAGATGATAAGCGGACAGCGACGCCTCTTGGTTTAATTCATCGACGATTTGAAGGCCGTAAGCCGGGCCGAAGGCCATGGATATCGCCACCGCACGGTTCAAATCCACGACAGGCGAAGGCATGACGCGCGACAAAGCTTCGTACAGGGCGGCGATTCGGACCCAGTCCGTATCCGCAGGCGTCACCGCTTTCGCGTGGCAAACGGCAATGGTCGCCTGGAGCGCATAGGGACCGTACGGCTTCCCTAACTGCTGGCGACGATGAAGGGCAGCAAGCCCGCGGCGGATCAAGAGCTGGTCCCACTTCGCCCGGTTTTGGTCCATGAGCAGGATCGGCTCTCCGTCCGCTCCGACCCTCGTCTTCAGCCGTGAGGATTGAATTTCCATTAAAGCCGCGAGCCCATGAACTTCGGGTTCGGCAGGCGCAATCTCCGCCAGCATGCGGCCGAGCCTTAGCGCTTCCTGGCAAAGAAGCGGCCGGATCCAATGTTCGCCCGCAGTTGCCGAATAGCCTTCATTGAACATTAAATAAATGACCTCCAGAACCGTAGCCAAACGCTCCTTCAATTCCTCTCCTTCGGGAACCTCGAAGGGAACCTTCTTGGCGCTAAGGGTGCGCTTCGCCCGCACGATTCGCTGTGCAATCGTCGCTTCGGCCGCCAGAAACGCTCGGGCGATCTCATCCGTCGTAAGCCCGCATAACAACCTTAGCGTGAGCGCTACCCTTGCCTCCTGAGACAATACCGGATGACAGGTCATGAAGATGAGACGCAGGAGATCGTCACCGATCTCCCCCGTCCATGTGGCGATCCATATCTTCTTCCGTATACAATTCGGCGCCGCGGGTCATCTCTTCGTATTTTCGGTCTCGAAGCTTGTTTCTTCGCAGCAGATCGATGGCGCGCCGCTTCGCTGTCGTCATGAGCCATGCTCCCGGATTGTCCGGGATTCCCGACGCCGGCCAGCGCTCAAGCGCAATCACCAGGGCATCCTGTGCCAGGTCTTCCGCCAGCCCCACATCCTGGACCATTCTCGTTAATCCGGCGATTAATTTGGGGGACTCGATTCGCCAAATGGCATCAATCGTCCGCCCTATGTCAGGAATGGAACTGCTCACAATCGGAACAGCCCCTTTATTTTTTCTTGTGTTTCTTCATCCGAAGACAATTCTTCCGGATCAAATATTTGCCTTAGTTCAATCTCGCCTTGCCCTCCCCATGCGGATCAGGCATGCGCATCGCCCACTCGATCGCTTCTTCTCGCGACTTTACTTCGATCAGCGTAAATCCTGCAATGATTTCCTTGGCTTCCGTAAACGGGCCGTCCACCACCTTCGGCTTTCCGCCCGGCTCCGGATACGAAATTCGAATGCCGCTGGAGCTTGGCTGCAGCCCATCCGCGGCAAGCAGTACCCCGGCTTTCGCCAGCTCCTCGTTATACCTCAACATGGCATCGAGCAATTCCTGGCTAGGCATGACGCCCGCTTCCGAATCCGTTGTCGCTTTCACGATCATCATAAACCTCATGATTATCTCCTCCAAATTTGCAGCTAATTTTCGCTTTATTTAAACAACGAATGAAACAAATCACAGACTAGTGCCATTAGATTTACATTATATCATAGACAAAAACTAACAATCTCTTAAACGAGAAGCCGCTTCGGCGCGCAACTGAGTCGCAATAGCCGATACGAATCCGAAGGCAATAATACCGGAGCAAGCCATGATGACTCCGATCCAACTCATCACGCTAAAGCCCACGATAATAAGAAGCGGTGACACTATGCCCGACGCCATGCAATACACGCTCCAACCACGCTTACCTTGTGCGGCAAACCTACGCGCAAAGATGAAACATGCTGCGATCAGACAAATGAATGAAATAAAGAACGCCGCAGAGTGTAGTGCCGCTTCGACGCTCATTGAGGCGGGCATACCTTCAGGAGCACCAGAAGGAAAGCCAAGGCCCGGGTCCGGGCGAAATATACCCGCGGCCGCCATGCCGAACCCATATATTCCGATGAGCAGCGAACCCCACGTACCTCCCACGCCTCCTCGCAGCAAGGTGCGTATACCATAAGCGGCAAGCAACGCGAACAATCCGGTCACGATGAAATCCGTGCGCTGAATCCACCCTAAATCACCAAGGGTCAGCGAGCTTATAGCGTGACGCCTGATGTCGAATCCGGTACGTGTAAAGACTTGCACCAAAACGATTGCGTAGAAGAACGGTGCGGAAATGGCTCCGCCCAGCAGAAGCTTCCTGATTCCATGGAAGTTATTAGTTTTTACAGATACTTGTTTCATCATTTTTTCTCTCCTTAATTAGTTAAGTTCGTGTTAAATCGCAACCTTGAACCCAGTCATCCGGGCCTCTATTTAGACAACGAACCGCAGAAGACAAAATCGACACATCATAAAAACATTTTTTATAAGAATTATGGTTATTGCCTCCGAAGCGAAGAAGGCTATGCTCTTATTGGTCAGGCGAATGATCGTTGGACAAATAAAGAATATCCGGGGATTGCGGCGTTTTCTGCTTCAACAAGAAACGGCGGTGCAGGGATAATCTCCCCGCACCGCCATTTTTTCATTTTCGCACGTTTTTCATCAAGAATTCAGTTCTTCAAGGAGCAAACTTACTTTTGAGACAGCCCCATATTATTCCCCGCCAAAACATGTAAACGCCTATATACTAAGTAAAGATATTCATATATGTTCGCTTCCGGGCACTTCTTATAATAAGAGGTAAGCAGCAATCGCTATCCATAAGGGTTCTTATTTTTGCTGGGAAAGCGTTCCTTTTTCGAAATCCATCAGCCAAGTTTTTTCCTGTTTTCCTGCCTTATCGATGCTTCGCCACTCCAATGTGCGGGTGGTGGAGGCTGAAATGGTAAAAGGGGCGGAGTAGGGGGTCCAAGACCCGCTTTGGTTTATCCGGTATTCCGTTCTAAGCACCCCCGTACCCTGGTCCGAAGCCGTGAGAGTCACGGAAAGGCCTGAGACATAGCCGCCGTTCGCTGACCGGACGGGATCGAAGTGATAGCTGGTGACGGGAGGTGCCGTATCAAGTACCGGTTCCGCGCTATAAGGAACGGCAACTTTGGTGCTTTCCGGTCGGCCCGGACTTGTTCGCGATAGGTAAACATAGCCTGCATTTGAACCCAATTGATAGACCGAGGCCGTTACCGAGGTTTGTCCCGCATCCGCAGGAGACTCGAATGCAAGCGACCTGCCGGTGCTGTCGTAGATATATACCAGATCCTCGGGTTCTACTCCCTTGACGGTAATCGTGTCGGAAATCCCTTGAGGATTATTGACGATCGTAACCTCCGATGGGTCAATCGGTGAGGAAGGCCTTGGATCTATAAGCTCAACATCAAGCCTGCAAGACCTTGTTCCATAGACATAATAATCAACCAAAGAATTGAAGGATAAGGGTTCAGAAAAGTGTCCATCCGGTGTGATCGACACCCCCCGGAAGGTACTGCTCATATAAGGGGTGCTCACTTCATCTAACGGGGTAATTCGAAACTGGGTACCGATAATTTCCACCTTGATCGGAACAGGGTCGGCATACCAATAGATGAATTCGTTATCTACGACGGTTACAGGGGGATCCACGTTATAAGTGATCTTTAATTTTCTTGGGGTCTCTGAAGCGGAAGCGGCGGCTGGAGGCGAGTAAACCGTTAAAGCGACACAAATCAAACCAATCAGTGCCAGTAGCCTTGGTAAAGCGGTTAATGACTTCAATTTCATCACCTCGTCCAATAGTTTTCGTTACAAATTGTATCAGAAAATCAGACAAAGATCTCCAAATTTATACATTTTTAATCATTTATACCTATGCATAGGAATAAAGAAGGAGCTGCACCTGCAGTCTCTCAACCGCTTGGAACAGCCCCATCCCAACTCACGAAAGCTTCTGAATCAGCTTATCGCACCAGGCGATATAGAGGCGCTCATATTCCGCCCCGAATTCCACGATCGAGACGCTGGAGGCTAAGGGATCCCGGAGGTTGGACGGCTCCAGCAATTCGTTCAGCTCCTTGATCTTCTCCAGGTAAGCGGCGAGCCGTTCTTCATGCTGCTTCCGGATGTCCTTGACGCGTACGAGCATCTGATCCGGCTCCACGAGCCAGGAATTATACGCCTTGAGCAGAAACTCGTCCTTCATCGTTTCCAGCGCTGCAGGCTCCATCGTCCACGCAATCAAAGCTTCCTTTCCGGCTTCCGTAATTTCGTACAATTTGCGGGCGGGACGGTAAGCATGGGTTTCCACCCCCTGCGGCCTGACCAAGCCCTCCCCTTCCATTTTAGCCAATTCAGGATACACCTGATTGCTTCCTACCTTCCAAAAAGGCCCAAGCCGGTTGTTCATCTGCTGCTTGATATCGTAACCGCTGAGAGGCTCGCGCGCGAGTAATGAAAGCAAGGCGTAGCGAATGGAGCTCATCCTAACATCCCCTTATCCAAGGCTGAGATCATTTGATCATAGGTTCATTTTAATATATTTCACGCGGTAATCCAAAGGATAAATAAAATATAGGTTAAATTTAATCTATATTCATATTGACTTGAATAAATTCATATGTTATTTTTGACCTAGGTTAAATTTAACATATGAAATTTAGAGCCAACAAAGAGGAGGAAATTATTTATGCGTCTTATTTTTCAGGATCAAACATTCTCGTTCGAATTGCTTCGCACAATGGGTTATGCCCCTTACGGAGGGGCGGATATCGGCGAATGCCTGTCCACCGCTTATAAGATTAAAGAGGGTGATTTCGAAAGCTGGTATGCGGAATGGTACAACACGGCCGAGCGCATCCACGCCCAAGCCGTCCGCAGCCTGGAAGGGGGCAAACTTGTCAGCGCCAGGGAGGGCTTTTTGCGGGCCCACAATTACTACCGTACGGCGGAATTTTTTCTGCACGGCGACCCGGAAGATCCGCGGATCCTGGAGACTTGGGGGAAAAGCCGGAGTACGTTCCGGCAAGCAATCCGTTTGATGGACCATCCGGTGGAAGAAGTCCGAATTCCTTACGAGGGAACGCATTTGCCGGGGTATTTCTACCGGGTCGACGACAGGCCGCGGCCGACCCTGCTCGTTCACGGGGGTTCGACTCGACGCAGGAGGAGCTTTACCTGGAAGTGGTGGCGGCCGCACTGCAGCGCGGGTACAACTGCCTTACCTTCGAGGGCCCGGGGCAAGGCGCCGTCATCCGGGAGCGACGGATTCCGTTCCGCTACGATTGGGAGAAAGTGGTCACGCCGATGGTAGACTACCTGGAGACGCGGCCTGAAGTGGACGCCGCAAAGATTGCGCTGATGGGAATCAGCCTGGGCGGGTATTTGGCCCCTCGCGCGGCGGCTTTTGAACATCGTCTGGCCGCCTGCATCGCGAACGACGGGATGTTCTCGTGCCAGTTCGGGGAGATCGGCCGCAAGCTGTTCCAAGGAAGGGCGAGCGAAGAGGAGCTGAACCGTCCGGGGTACATGGAAAAAGCGATTGAGGCGGTGATGGCGAAGCATACGGGCGTCCGTTGGTCAATCGAGAACGGGATGTTCACGCACCGGGCGGATTCGATTCACGAGCTCGTCCGCAAGACGGAGCCGTACACTTTGGAGGGTGTGGCTCATCAAGTCCAATGCCCGACACTCGTATGTGAGGCCGAGAACGATCATTTCTTCGCGGAGCGACCCGCAGCTGCTCTATGATGCGCTGACCTGCCCCAAAACGCTCATGCGCTTCACCACAGAGGATAGTGCGGAAGAGCATTGCCAGTTCGGCGCGCTGCTCTTCTGCAATCAGCGGATGTTCGAATGGCTGGACGAAACGCTGGGAATCAACTGATCTGCAGCAGAGGCAGGTGACATTGAGCGTTCAGCGAAGACAGAGAAGGCATAAGGAAGGTTAACGCAATATGACCCGGTTCCTTTACGAGGGACCGGGTGATTTCGAAACATACAATCGAAATCAAATTAGCCTTGTAATACCTTGCCTCGATAATCTGGTTTGGTTTGGAACGGAAAAAGGCTTGACGAACACGAGTTCAAACGCTATTATGGATACACAATATCCTTGATTACAAACGTGGCTGAATTGGAAACATGTCTTTGTTTCGGAAATTGTTGAGCGGGAGGGATGGTATGTAACAGACTATTTTTTTGCTTTAATAATAGATATAAAGTATCTACAAAGTATGTGATGGGTGATTTTAAAGAACGGACCTTACCAAGGTTCTAGTATCAATGCCGGCCTCAAGAAGAGGCGCTTTCATGGGAGGAAACGAAGATGAATAACGATATCAAGGGGCGCTCGCTGAAGCAAACGCGTACAGCATTCACTGTTTTGGCCCTTGTGCAGGCGACCCTGATTTTTACGATCGCGCTGATTATCGTGCCGTTGCCCAAGATCGCCGGCGAGTTTTCGCTAAACTCTGCGAAATTGCTGCTGGTCCAGGTTGCTTACGGACTGCCTTTCAGGCGCTTGCTGCTGTTTGGCGGACGGCTCGCAGACCGCTACCGCGGACGGCGGATGTTGTTGACGGGTCTGATCCTGTTCGGACTGGCTTCCGTTATTGCCGCGTTTGCGCCGAACTTCGAAATGCTGGTCAGTATGCGCTTTTTGCAAGGGGTCGGAGCGGCGATCACGGCGCCTGCCCTCATGGCGGTATTGCGCATGATCTTTGCCGACCCGGCGGATTTCGGAAGGGCCATGGCGATTTGGGGCGGGGTTCCGTTTCTTGGCGCCATTTCTGGATTCATTTTATCGGGGATCATAACCAACTGGGTATCGTGGCGGTGGATGTTCGTCTTTCCGGTTCTGGTCACGGCCGTTGCCCTCGCGGCGGCTCGCTCGTTGCTTCCGGCGGACGATAACCGGACTTCCGTGAGCCGGCCGGGCCTTGATCCGCTCGGGACGGTACTCGTCACCTTGGGCATCTCGCTGACCAGTTACGGGTTGATTGCGAGCGGCGACTATTCCTGGTCGTCCTCCATAGCATACGGACCGTTTATCGCAGGCATCGCGCTGCTCATCGTCTTCCTGATCGTGGAACGCAAGGTGCGCGATCCGTCTGCTTCCGCTCGGGTTCATTTTGGAGACTCGCCGGATGACCGGACTGGCAGGCATGTTCCTGGCGGCGACCGCTTCCATGGTGATCGAATACGTTCTTACCCTCTACCTGCAGCAGATTCGAGGATGGTCGTCGCTGGCAACGGCCGTCTCCTTCCTGCCTTTCTGCGTCACCATGATTGTCGCGAACCAGGTATCCGCCCCGCTAATCGCCCGGTTCGGGGTAGCACGCATCATGACCGCGGGAGGGCTCGTCTCGGCACTAGGACTGGGGTCGCTTGCCTGGATCGGCCGCGATACAGCTTATGCGTCTATCCTGTTGCCCGGTCAGATGATTCTCGCGGCGGGGATCTCGCTCGTCCTGTCCGGAGCGGCGGTGCAGTCGACGGCGAACGTTGAGCTGCATCAAGCCGGGCTTGCCGGCGGCGTGATGAACACCGCAATGGAGCTCGGACCGACGGTGGGGCTTACGGTACTGATGGCGGTGGCGGCTGCGCAAGCCGACGCGGTGCAAGGTTATGCCTGGGCGTTCGGAACCTCAGGGGCCGTATTCGTGGTGCTTGCGATCGCAGCAAGCCTGCTCTTCGCCCCTTAAGTCTGTCGGACATGTTAGCCAACCCGGACGATGAGCAAGGGGCTTATGTATTATTTATAAAGAGAAGCATTCCGGTGGTACAGAAATTTGAGCAAGTGAAAAAAACCAAGCGTCATACCGATCGTAATCAAGTAAACGGGCAAGGAATAAAGCAGCGTCCATTTTTTATACAAATATACATGCAGCTGGACACAGGTCCAATCCAGTCCGATGGCAAAAACGGACCAGGCCAAGACGTAAAGCCACGCGGCGAACCCTTTTAAATGCCATTTATCATAAAAATAGACCAAATAGTAAGCAAACGGCGAATATAAAAAATAGATCAATAAATCAAAAAGTTCATATTTGGGGCTGTCGTTAACATCAAAGAAATCAAGCGGGGAGTACCGAAAATATGATCTAAGGTTTTGGCCGATGCAAGACCAATCATCATGATCAGGAGCATAATTGTCGACGGAAGCCTTTGGGGGAGCCGCAGCATAATGATGACATTGACCAATATCATGATGATGATGAACCATTCGTTTATATCGAACTTGCCCGGGAACAGGATCAACGCGATTCGAACTCCTTCTTGAAACAGCTCTGAAAGACCTTCAGCAGGGCCATGGCCAGCAAGATCAAAGCCAGCCATGTAGCCGCCGTCATCCATCCGTGCCATTGAACGGGCCGGATCAACCCGATCCGAACCGCGATGGTCTGCATGCCGGTTAGAGACAAGACGGCGAGGGCTACGTATGCAATTTTCGCCATGACCCCGGTTTGCCGCCATATCCGATCCATCAGCCAAATGATGAATAACGGAATTATGAGCAGACGGTTGACTACCAATGCCCAATATGATCCCAATACAGTGGAAATTTCGATCCAATGTAAATTAATCGTCAAAGAGGCGAAGATGCTCTGGTAGAAAAACGTGATGATAATCCAGAGAAAAATGATCTCGAACATATGGAGCTTTTTAGGCGGAACCCAAATGAAAAAAAGGAGAAACAGCAGGTTTGCCGAAAAATAAGCCGCAAATATCATGGTCATTCACCGTGAACATCGTCGCTGGATTGGACTAGATGGGTTTTCCTTTTGTGGAATTATCCCACATCACCTAATGTTTTATTCCTGACGGTGAAGATAGTCAGCCGCTCATTTCCGTTTTTGAAGATAGGCGGATTTTAAAATGGACGACTGCCGTTCCCCCAAAATCTCGAACCGATTCGGCCGGGAAATGCTCAAGTATTGCGTCGGCAAGCATTATCGAGGAATGATTTAGGAAGAAGTTGCTCCCTCAGAGACGCTAGTTAAATGACAACAGCGGCGGAATAAGACTTTATTTTCAAGTCTTGGTCCGCCGCTGTTTCATTTTAAGACTCGCCGCCTTCGTCATTCACGCTGCGCTACTCCGCGCTTTTTCCGTTATGCTCGGCCTTCAGCTTCTGGTTCAGGTCGCGCACTTCTTCAAACAGCTTGCGGATCTCCGCCTTGCTCTCCGGGTGGTTCTGATTCCAATGGCTTGCCAGCGCGGGCATGGTTTTATGGATATGGTTGTAAATCGACCAAATTTTAATTTTCTCCATTGTCTCGGGGGACGTATCTCCGGTCAGCGGCTCGGCGAATTTTTCGACCAGGGCGCCGAACTCGCTTTGAAATTGGGAATCCATTTGAAAATCCACCTTTCAGGCCATAATATAGTCAGTGTAGCTTGTTAAGGCCTTCCATGTCAAAATACGGCACAGCCAATCATGAGGACTGATACAGATGGAGACGGAAACGAAAGCGACCGGCGGGACGGGCCCTTCCGGTACGGCGGCCGCTGCAGGACGGCATGCTGGTCCGCCGCGAGCCGCTTCGCAGCTTGAATAAAGGAATAGGCTTGTATTTGCTCACATATATTAGCCAAGGACTTCAAGTGAAGGGGTACCTCGCGGTGCCGGAGCAGGCGCTTCCCGCGCCCCCGCTGATCTACTGCCGGGGAGGCATCCGCAAGGTGGGCATGGTGCGCAAGCGGCGGATCATCTCGATGGCGAAGCGGGGCTTCGCAGTGTTTGCGCCGTTTTACCGGGGCAATGAAGGCGGGGAAGGACGCGAGGACTTCGGCGGCGAGGACCGTTACGACGTGCATCATGCGCTGACCCTGATGCAGTCGTCGCCGGAAGTGCAGCCGGGTCCGGTGGCGCTGATCGGATTCTCGCGCGGGGCCGTGATGGCGATGCTGGCGGCGAAGGAATGCGCTCTGGCCGGGCCGGTCGTCGTCTGGGGCGGGGTCAGCGATTTGTTCGACACCTACGAGGAACGGGTCGACCTCCGGCGCATGCTGAAGCGGGTGGTCGGCCATCCGCGTAAAGATGCGGTCGCGTACGAGCGCCGCTCGCCGGTATACTGGGTGGAAGAGCTCCGCGTTCCCGTGCTGATCGTTCACGGCACCGGCGATGCGCAGGTCGGCGTGGGTCAAGCCCGCAAGCTTGGACTTGCGCTCGAACGGGCCGGCAAGGATTACACGATGGAGCTTTACGACGGTCTGGGCCACCGGTTCCCCAAGGAAGAGGACGAGCGGGCGCTTGATGCGGTCTTTGCCTGGATCACCCGGAAGCTAGGGGAATCGGCTGGAAAAGGCTGATATTCGTTGTCCCCGCCGGCCCCGGTGCAGTACCGATTTCAAGTTTGCCGCCCGTCCCGGTCATGTTATACTAGGTGCAAGTGGAAGGGCAAGGAAGGATGGATGAAATGAACCAAGGGTTCGCCGCTTTATCGATAGAGCCGTTTTATGTGAAAAGATTGCAGGAGCTCGGCATCCGCGAGCCATCCCCGATTCAGGCGGACGCGATTCCGCTGATTCTGGAAGGCAAGGATATCGTGGCCCAGTCGCAGACCGGGACAGGCAAGACGCTGGCGTTCGCGCCGCTGCCGCTGCAGCGGATTGACGGGACCGCACGCGAGGTGCAGGCGCTGATTCTCGTGCCGACCCGCGAGCTCGGCATGCAGATCGTGCAGACGCTGGAGGAACTGACAAAGGACAGCGGCATCCGCGTGCAGCGACTGATCGGGGGCGCCTCCATCGAGCGCCAGATCGATAAGCTGAAGCTGAAGCCGCAGGTGGTCGTCGGCACCCCGGGCCGCGTCCAGGAGCTTGTGAAGCTGCGGAAGCTGAAGCTTCATCAAATTCGCACGGTCGTCGTGGACGAGGTCGACCAGGTGTTCGAGCTGGGCTCCATGCAGGACGTGGAGGCCCTGTTCAAAGGCATGCTGCGGGAGAAGCAGTTGCTGTTCTTCTCGGCCACGCTGCCTGCGCCGCTACAGCAGGTGGTTGACCGCTGGATGCGCGAGCCCGTCTACGTGCGGGTGAAGCCGGCCCAGCGCACCTCCGAGACGCTGGAGCATTATTACTTCGTCTCCGAGGAACGGGACAAAATCGATACGCTGCGCCGGCTGGTCAGGCAGTATAATCCGAAGGCGGCCATCGTATTTATTAATGAAACGGACGATATCGGCGAGGCGGTGGCCAAGCTGCAGTATGCCGGATTGTCCGTAGAGGGGCTGTACGGGGACTCGTTCAAGCAGGAGCGGGCCAAGACCATGCAGGCGTTCCGGGCCGGCCGCTTCCAGTCGCTGCTCGCGACCGACGTCGCGGCGCGCGGACTGGACCTGCCGCAGGTGACGCACGTCATCAATCTGGATCCCCCGTCGATGCGGACCATTATGTGCACCGGGTAGGGCGGACAGGGCGCATGGGCCGTCAGGGAACGGCGCTGTCCATCGTTACGCCGCGGCAAAGCAGTTCATCATGGACAAGTTCTCCAAGACGCTCGGTATCGAGATCAAGCGCAGAGAGCTGTCCCACGGCCGGATCGTCGATCCGGAGCAGGAGCTGGCGATCCGCCGAAGCGCCCGGAAGCGGCCTGAGCGGCGTCCTGCCGCCAAGGATGAAGCCGCCCCGCGGACGAGGGTCTCCTCCGGGGAGAAGGCCCCGGCGGTCTCCGCAGATCAAGCGCCGCCGGCGCCGTCCCGGACGGCGGGGAAGCCCGTGCGGCCGGTGCAGGCAAGCGCCGCCGCGCCCCAGGGCCGACGCGGTTCCGCCGATCCGCGCAAGCCGGGCCGTGAGCGGGAGAGGGACCGCAAAAACAAGGGAGCTCCGCGTTGGCTTAAGGAAAAGCAAAACGGAGCGGGGAAGCCCAAGGCTTAAGGTCGCTGCCTGAGCCTGCACGCCGGTTCTGCCGCGCAGCGGAGAGTCCGGTTGTTCAAACGGAAGGCCGGCGAAAATGAAGGGGAGGGATTTTCGCTGAGAGCGCTGATGAAAGGGCTGCTTGCTCTTGTATTCTTGTGCATGCTGATACTGGCCGTTTCCATCTGGTATGTGCAGCCGGCGCAAAAGCTCGATTTGGCCTACGGCGAATTTCCGCTCAAGGATAAAGTGTTCAGTATGCTGATGTCCCGCAGGCTGGAGGTTACGCTGAGCGAGCAGGAGGTCAATGATCTGCTCAAGAAAGCGCTGGCCGCGCACGCGCAAATCCGCCCGGGGCTCGAGCTCACAGGAGCCCGGTTCTATCTTCAGGGGAGCAGCTTCAGGCGGATGTGAACCTGATGGTACAAGACAGCTGGATGGCCGGAGCGACGCTGCAGTTCGATCTCCGGTGGGAGGAGCCTTACCTTACGGCGGTGCATACGGGAACAAGAGTGAAGCAGGTGAGCATCCCGCTGGAGTGGTTCCACCTGGAGCCGCTTCAGCTGCAGCTGAACGACTATTTGCCCCGCAGGCTGACGGTGCGCGACGTGACGTTCCAGGATTCTTCCGTCAAGCTGGGCTTTAAACTTCGATAGCAAGCAAGCAAAAAGCACGCGAGCGGCTCGTCCGCGGCGTGCTTCTTTTTGTATGGATAAGGTGACGTGTCTTCGGGGATCTGTCTATTCCTTACCTCCCGGCAATAAGTGCTTCATCAGCCATGGCTTGATCAGAGGCAGCACCACAGCCGGCTGCATCGCCTTCGTATGGTCCATATCCTTTCCCGCCAGGATTTGAACCTCCCATCCGCGGTCGGCCAGTTGGTCCTTATTCTTGTTGAGCGACCCGGCGATATCAACCGTCACGCCTCCAAATTTCTCAGCATAAACGATAGTATCCTGCTCCCCTGCAAAAGCGAGTTTCGGAATTTGCAGCTTGTGGTGAATGAGGCGATCATCAAAGTCGGCGAGACTCCGATACATCGTAATAAATTGCTGCGTCAAATGGGGATCGATGGATACCGTGATGTTGTCCCAATCGGTTTCGTTTGGATTTCCGGGTTGTTCAGGCTGTTTTACCGCTTGACTCTGGTAACTCATAGCCAGCTCATGGGTTCGGTCGGTCACGACGAGCATTTCTTGATAGGGCCCTTCATAAGGCGGAAAACCGCCCATGACCAGGCTTTCCAGCCGGTCTGACCTTATCGCGAGCTGCAGTCCCATCATAGCCAGCCAGGAATAACCGTAGTAGCTAAAATGTTCTGCATTCATTTCATCGGCGATGAGGAGGAAATCGCTGGCCACATGTTCGGGTGTGAGGTGTTCGGGATTCGGATGCTGAAACCGATGACCTTCATAATCAAAATACAGAACCTGGAACGTATCCGCCAGACCCTCCACAAAATGCTTCCCGAGTTCAGGATCCACACCCCATTGCTTTAAATGTTCAGCTTCCTGAGGCGAAGCGGATTTTTTGGCGATGGGCAGCATGATCGTTGGACGGCCCGGAACTCCCGTGAAGCCCACTTCGATTTCCGAACGGTCGGTCAGCCTTATCCTTTTGTTCAATGCATTCACTCCTTTGCGGCTTTATAAGATTATCATATAACATTCATGCAATCTTTCGCTTTGAGGCTTTGATTGCCTTGGCTTCCCTTCCGTCATTCGAATTAATATTGCCGCAGCACTTGAAGGTTTTACTTTATGGGCAAGACGATGGACATGAAAAAGGCTGACCGATCAACGAGACCGACTGCCTAGCGCTTATATAGAAAAGGAGCGTGCACTATGCTTTTTGCAAATCGCGGGCAGGCCGCATCGGCTCCTTCTTCCCGCCCCGCGGCTCGCGAAGCGTTAAGGCCAGCGGAAGGCCGATCAGGACGATGATCGTGGCCACAAGATAGACATCGTTCACACTGGAGGTGAACGCCTCCGCCTGCAGCAGCACCTTGTCCGTTCCGGCCGCCGCGCTCTTCCCGAGCTCCGTGGTGTGAACGGCCACTCTGGCGGACAGCGGCCGAGGTGAAGATCCCGATGGAGAAGGAGCCAAAGCCTTGACGGATCCAGTTGTTGACCGACGAAGCATGTCCCGTCAGCTCCCGGGGGATGACCTGCATGCCCGCATTGGTCGCAGGCATCGTGGACAGCGAGATCCCAATGTTGCGCACCATCATCCACAACACGATGTAGAGGTGCGGCGTATCCACGGAGAGGTGCCCCATGGCCAGCGTCCCGATGCCCATCAGCAGCACGCCGGCGGCGATCAGCCATACCGGGCCTACGCGGGAGTAGAGCTTCCCGGTGATCGGCATGAAGATCGCCATCGCCAGCGACGCGGGAAGCAGGATCAGGCCGGTATCGAGCGCCGAGGCATGCTGAATATTTTGCAGGAACACGGGGGTCAGGTAGGTCCCCGAATACAGGCTGATCGTAATGATCACAGCCAGCACCAGACTGTAAGTATATTTGCCGTACAGGAACACGCGAAGATTCAGCGGCGGCTGAGGCACCGTCAGCTCCCTGCGGATGAATACGATAAGGGAAATCAGTCCGACCGCCAGCAGGGAAACAATCTTCCACGAGGACCAGCCCCAGGCGTGCGCTTCGCTGAAGGCGACGAGCAGGGAGGTGCTGCAGACCACCACAGTCAGAAAGCCGACGGCATCGAACGTTTTGTTCGAGCTGATTTTATAATAAGGCACGAGCTTCATGGAAACGGCGATCGCCGCGATCCCGAACGGGATATTCATCAGAAACAGCCATTCCCAGTTGAACGTCTGGATCAGCCATCCGGCCAGGGTCGGTCCGAAGGCGGGAGCCATCATCGTGGCCAGACTCCACATGCTGAGCGCGAAAGCCTGACGGCTCTTCGGAATGACCTGGTAAATGATCGTCATTGAAGCCGGCATCACCATCCCGCTGAAGAAGCCCTGCAGCACGCGGAAGACGATCAGCGACTGGATGTTCCATGCGGCGGCGCATAGGGCCGACATCAAGGTGAAGCCGATCAAGGCGCCTACATATAAATATTTGGTGCTGAAGCGGTCTCCCAAATAACCGGTCACCGGGGCGATAATCCCCGTCGCCAGCATAAAGCCGGTCAGCGTCCACTGAACGGTAGCCAAATCGGTATGAAAATCGTTCATTAACACGGGCAGTGCGACGTTAATCGTGCTGATCCCGAGAATCGCCAGGAACGACCCGAAAAATATCGCGGTCATCACCGGCCAGAACGGGACCTGCGGTTCTTCTCTCCCTGTCAAAACAGCCATCCTCCTTTTATTCTCTTTGATCCCGCAGTGGGGTTACCCCTAATTATGCAGCGCCGCATCCAGCCTAAGCGCCTTACGGATCAAACGGCTGAGTTCATTCGTCTCTTCCGGCGTCAGCGCTTCCCACATTTCCCCGACCATCTCCGCTGCCCGCTGATCCAGGTCCTGCAGCGCGGCGTGGCCAAGCCCCGTGATTCGGAGATGCACCTTCCGGCGGTCCGATCCGGTCTGAATCCGTTCGGCATACCCGCCCGTGACCAGCTTATTGGCGAGATTCGTGACGGCCGGCGGCTGTAATATTCAGCGCTTCCGCGAGCTCGGTGCAGTTATGCTCCCGCTCTCGCAAAGATTCCAGCATATAGTACTGGGCGGTGGACAGATTGTTCTTCAGCCTGACGGTAATTTCGTTGTGCCATTTGCGCATCATCATCCGGGTCATTCGCTCAATTTCCGTTGAAGCCCTGGGTTCGATCACCCTGAGACCTCCTTTTTCAGCCATAAAATAGTTAAAAGATTGAATTATTCAAGGTTTGAACTAAATTAGTGTACCCCGTCATCCCCGGATTGTCAAAATGAGGATACGGCCGAAAAATGGAGCAAACCGGGAATGTATGCGTTTGAATACAGGTCCTGCGGAATCTATTGGATAAATTGGCAAAGCGCCGCACATCGGTGGGAAGTACGGCCGGCTTGGCGGCATCGGCGAGGAGCGGGTGACGAAGTCGGGGCCGGGTGGGTCGCCGAACGGCGATGAATTCGGCGGGGCTTGTACGGGGAGGAAGAGCTTCGAAGGAGGCTGCGTTCAAGGAACGGAGGGTGCCCCTCCATAGTCATCCGGGTCGTTAAGACGTATAATGGTTATTAATTGCATTAAGGGGCGTGCGGATGTGGGGACTTCGGACATTCATCAAAATTTCAATCTTTTCTTTGACGGTCTGCAGATCAAGAGGCGTTCGGAGAACCGGACGGAACGGATGAAGCTGCATTCGGGGGGTGGGAGCGGGCTCGGTTCACCGGTTCGTGCCCAGGCCCGATCTGGGGGCGGCAATGGCCGAGTTTAAGCTGCATCATGCCCGGAGAGTTCATTTTCAAACCGAAGCGCCCATGGTAGAGCTGAGCTACTGCCTGCAGGGCGCGAGAATGATTGAAGTTTCCGGTGCCCGCTATGAGGTAGCCCCCGCGCCTATACGCTGCAGTTTGTGAATCCGGCGGAGGCCAGCATGCATTTTAACCGGGAGCAGTCCGTTCAGATGTTCAGCATCGGGATCCCTGTCCCGACGTTCCATCACTTTATGGAAGAGGCTGGCGGCACGCGCTCGGTCGATTTCAACCGAATCCTCGGAGAGCAGACCCTACCGCATGTTTCAAGCGAAAATCGATCCGGCGATGTCCGTGCTCCTGAAGCGGATCCTGCAGTCCATCCAGGGCCAAGGCGCACGCAACCTCGAGGTGGAATGCCGAATGCTCGAGCTGATGTCGCTGGCCTTCGGCTCCTTTTTATGGGACGATATACCGGTATCCGCCAAGCTGTCGAGGACCGATATGGCGAAAATCGAACAGGCGCGGGAGATCATTGTGGGACGGATGACGGAGCCGCCTTCGCCGCTGGAGCTGTCCCGGTTGATTGGCCTGAATGATTACAAGCTAAAAATCGGCTTCAAGGAAATGTACGGGCATACCGTGTTCGGTTATTTGAGGGAGAAGCGTCTGGAGCAAGCGTACCATCTGCTGAAAACCGGCGGCTCCAGCGTGATTGAGGCGGCCTATGCCGTAGGGTACTCCAACCCCAGCTATTTTGCGGAAGCGTTTCGGGAAAAATACGGCGTGAATCCCGGCGAATTGGTCCGGTCCCGTTAAAGGAAGCTTATCTTCAACACTCTTCGGAGTGTTTTTTTGTTGGCGTGCCCGCGAATCATCCGTCCAACCGCCGCCGGGCTCCGTCCAGCGGTAGAGGCTTGATCAGGCTGAATGGTACCATGGCCTCATATCAGGCAAAGGAGAGATGTAATCGTGGTAAATTCGCAATATCCGAAATTGCAGGATGAGCTGGAAGCCGTAACGAAGCATGGTTTGGAGATCCTTCCCAAGGAGGTCACCGATGCCTTCGAGCAATCGATCGAGGAGCTGAGGAATTCGGGCGCAGCTAAAGGCCTGCGTGTCGGAGATAAGGCTCCCGACTTTACTTTGGGGAATCAAATCGGCCGGAGCGTTACGTTGTCGGAAGAAACCGCAAAGGGTCCCGTCATCCTGACCTTTTACCGCGGGGAGTGGTGCCCGTTCTGCAATCTGGAGCTGAAGGCGTACCAGCGGATTCTGGACCGTATTCATGATGCCGGCGCCCAGCTGCTCGCCATCAGTCCGCAAACGCCGGATCATTCGCTTTCCATCCAGGAAAAGAACGCACTGGGCTTTCATGTATTGAGTGATTCGGGCAATCGGGTGGCGGAGAAATACGAGCTCAAATTCAAGCTCAAGGAGGAGCTGCAGCAAGTTTACCGGTCGCTCGGTTTCGCCTTGGACCAGTATAACGGCGATGCTTCCTGGGAGCTTCCCGTGCCTGCCACTTATATCATTGATCGCGAGGGGATCATCCGATACGCGAGTGTAGATCCGGATTACAGAACGAGGATGGAGCCCAGTGAAGTATTGAACCTTCTTCATACTTTATAACATCGGTTAAACCGGCTTCTCAGGCCGGGTCAAAGCAGGAGCCGCCGGCGGCGGCTCCTTTACTTGTTACGCCCGCTCTTTGCCTAACACATCAAAGTCGGTGTCGTTGATGAATTCGATCACTTCCCCGTTGGGGCTGTAAACCAACGAATTTTTCACCGTCAGCGGCGGCTCGCCAAGCGTGAGCTCGTCCGGCGGGATACAAGGCTTAGCCCCATAGGCAATCGCCCTCTTGTACATTTCCTCCGCATCGTCCACGTAAAAGGCGATATGCAGCGGCGCCCCGTGGGCGATCTCCTCCTCCGTCCGGGCCTTCTTTCCCTGCGCAGGGATCTCGGCGCCATGATCGAAGACCTCGATGCACGTTCTCCGGTCGGGAGAGATCAGCATGGAAGCCTCCTTGATCCGGAAGGAAGGCAGGCTCCACTCATGCCCCTTTTTAAATCCCAAGGCTTTGATGTAAAAATCGATGGTCCCCTGATAATCCTTGGCTTGAACGGCGATATGGGCGAATCCTTTGACATGCATGGCAGTTTCCTCCTCGTGAAGAATATGCTTTAATTATAGAAATAGGAAACCGCAAATTGAATGAAAAAAATAAGGAATTGCCGCGGAAACGCTAATAGAAGATGAGTTAATTTTGCGAGTTGGCCTTACTTTTTTGAAAACTGTACAGGAGGCTGCTTTTACATGAGCGACAACATCGACGATATCGACAAACAAATCATGCAGCTCGCTTCAGCAAAACGGACGCATGGCCGTGTCCCAAATCAGCAAGCAAATCTCCATGTCTCAGCCGTCTGTGAAGGAGAGGATCACCAAGCTGGAAGAGAAAAAGGTGATCGCCGGATACAGCGCCGTATTCAATTTGCGCGAAATGGACCGGGGGACGACCTCCTTTATTTTGGTCAAGACCGAGCAGTGTCAGGAGATCATTGATTTCTGCCGGGAAGCCCGGGAGGTCACGGATTTATACCGCATCAGCGGAGATTTCAACTATCTGCTCAAGGTGCAGACGTCCTCGGTCGAGGAGCTCGCCGAATTTCAGGATTCCCTCGCCAGGCTGGGCCCGTCCAAATCGCTGATCAGCCTGAAAAATATTTTGGAAAACCGGATCGTCCTCTAACCGCGCTGAATATCAAGGAAATCATCTCATATTGGGCCTGCCGGATTACTTGGGGACGGTTGGCCATAAAAACGGATAAATCACGAAAAGGAGCGGATATACATGAATTTTCAAATGAAAGAAGCGATTGAAGTTCTGGAGCGAACGCCAGCGGCGCTCGAGCAACTGCTGTCCGGTCTGTCCGCAGGATGGCTGCAAAGCAATGAAGGCGAAGGAACCTGGAGTGTCACCGAAGTGGTGGAGCATTTGATTGAGGCGGAGAATACGAATTGGATCCCCGGCTCGAATCGATACTTCAGGAAGAGGGGAGCAAGCTTTTTCCCCGTTCGACCGCTACGCCCACTTAAAAGAAAAGGCGGAAAGCCCTATCGAACGGAAGCTGCATGAATTCAAAACCATCCGGCTGCACAATACGGCCAAGCTTCAGGCTCTGGTCGATCCGGAATTGGACCTGGAGCGGACGGGGCCGCACCCCGAATTCGGCCCGGTGAAGCTGAGGGAACTGGTTTCCACGTGGGTGGTTCACGACTTAACCCATACGGCACAAATCGTAAGAGTCATGGCGGAGAGATACCGGACGGACGTCGGGCCTTGGCAAGCTTTTCTGGGCATATTGAAAAAATAACTTTGGGGTGAAGCATGGCGACGGTTATTTTGTTCAGGGGAAAGGCCGGTACCGGCAAAACCACCTTATCCAAAGAGCTGGGCAGGAGGCTTAGGCTCCCCGTTTTACATAAGGATGATATTTACGATGCAGCGGCCGGATTTGTGTCCGAACACCAGTTGAGGAACCGGCTCTGCTTTGATTTTCTTTATCGTTTCCTTCAGACGGTCATGGACGCCCGGACCGCCGTGATTCTTGATTTTGGCTTCAATCAGATGGACGACGCGAGAAGGTTAAAGAGCTGGATCGAGGAGAGAGGCGGGAACTTGCAATCGTTCCTGTGTGTATGCAGCGACGAGTCGGTTTGGGCGGAGAGACTGGCGGAGCGAAGCGTGAACCCCCAGCCCAATCAATTGATCACTGATTTATCCGAGCTGAAAGAGCATTATAAGGATGCGGGTACGGAGTGTCTTGACGGGGAAATTGTTTTGGATACTGTGTTGGACAAGGCATCGTTAGCGGATCGGGTCGAATCAAAGGTGTCGAGATGGGGCGAGTGTGATCTACAGCGAATATACCGAAGGCATGACTTTTAGCGGTGATTTGGAGAGCGATGTCGGGCATTTTTTGAGACACCATAAGGAGCACGAAACTTATGAGCACACTGCCTGCGTAGTCCGTGAAGCGGTTCGGATCGCCGAACGGTTCGATGCAGACCCGACGCTCGCCGCACAGGCCGCCTTGCTCCATGATATCAGTAATGTCATACCGAAAAGTAACATGCTCAGCACGGCCATAAGCTCCTCCATTGCCCTATTGGAAGAAGAATACCGGTACGAGCACATCGTTCATCAGAAGCTTTCCAAAGACATGGCCCATCAGATCTTCGGCTGCAGGGACCAAGCGGTACTTAGCGCGATTGAGTGCCATACCACCTTAAAAGCCGGGGCATGCTTATTAGACAAGGTTTTATTTGTGGCGGATAAAATTTCATGGGATCCTCCCGGGGAGCATCCCTACCAAGATCACATGAGGGCCGAGCTGGAGATGCTCGATTTAAACGGGGCCGTGCTGGTTTACTTAAATCATGTATGGAGCCAAAGGGGTAAATTAAAGCTGGTCCATCCCTGGCTTATTGCAGCTAGAGAGGAGCTCCTTAAGGAGGAGACGGGGATGCCGATGCTGCGCGTTAGATAAATGAAGCACTCGCAGGTTACGACAGGGCTGATCCGGCAAGCTCCAGAAAAGCAAGCAGTGCCGGGGAAGCATCGTCTTCCCGCCAAGCGATAAGCGGCTGAATCTTGGGCGATGGCTCCGCAAAATCCCGGTATACAATGCCGGGCCTTCTGAAGTTCCGGACGGAAGAGGGGACGGCCGCCAGGCCCAGACCCGTTGCGGCAAGATTGACGATGGTATGCATCTGTACGGCTTCCTGAACAATGCGAAGGGAAGCTCCGTGACCTCGAAAGAACCCGATAATCGTATCATAAAAATCCGGCCCGAGATGCCGCGGGGGCATGATAAACGGTTCCTCCGCGGCTTCAAGGACCGATACCTCCGAAAGAGAAGCCAGGGCATGAAACTCAGGCAGCGCCAAGACTAAAGGCTCTTCCGTAAATACCCTCGACTTAATGGTTGGCTGATGTCCGAAAGGCCGGACGAAGCCGGCATGAATCTTGCGGGCGTGAAGCGCATCCAGCTGTTCCGATGTCGTCATTTCCTTCAGGATCAAGTGCACGGAAGGATATTGATCGCGGAACGCCTTAAGTTTATTAACGAGAATCCCGTCCGCCGCCGATCCAACAAAGCCGATTGAAAGCTCTCCAATTTGTCCCCGTTCAGCGAGCTGAGCCGCTTGGACTGCCAGGTCCGCCTGAAGCAGTGTAAGGCGGGCGGCTTCCAAGAACACTTTCCCAGGTTCCGTCAGCTCCACGTTGCGGTTGTCCCGTTTGAGCAGCGGCACGCCGATTTCGCTCTCAAGCAGCTTAATTTGCTGGCTTAACGGTGGCTGCGCCATATTTAACCGCCGGGCCGCACGGCTGAAATTCAGCTCTTCCGCAACCGCTACGAAATACCTCATGAGCCGTAAATCCATAATTTATATTCCCTTCATATAATATGATAAGGAATTATATATTGGACGTATGGCGAAAGTCAATTTATGATGAAATCGTGTCCCCTGCAGGAACCGAACCTGGGTGTGCTGCAGGAAAGATGCAGCTTAAACAGAAGCAAGGAGGGAATATGCTATGAAACTGATCACTCCTGTCTTGACAGTGCTTTCAGTCGTTTCGGTCGCCTTTTTTATGGCATTTACGGCTGAGGGAGGAACGGAGAGGGCCGGAGAAAAGAACGGAGAGCACATCCGCAGACATGATTACCGCTTGCCGAGCGAGCCCGGGATCGAGCTTTTTGTCCGTGAAGTGCGTCCGTCAAGGGAAAAGAACAGCCCGCCCCTGCTGCTTCTTCACGGAGCACGCGTGCCGGGCATCCCTTCATTCGATCTGCAGGTCCCCGGCGGTTCGCTTGCCGAGACACTTGCGCGGGAAGGCTTCACCGTCTATATTGCGGATATTCGGGGATACGGTTATTCCACCCGCCCATTGGAGATGTCCGAACCAAGCAACGCAAACCCGCCGCTGGTCCGTTCAGCGGAAGCTGTAAAGGATATTGCCGCTGTCGTGGATTGGATCCGGGAGAAGAACAAGGGGAGGAAGGCGGCCCTGCTGGGGTGGGCCACCGGGGGCTCTGGGCCGGTCACTACACAACACTTTACCCCGAGAAGGTGAGTGCCCTGATGCTCTACAATACGATATACGGCGGCGGCTCGAACCATCCGTCGCTGGGCGCCGGTTCTCCTCTGGAAGACCCCGGACGGCCCGGTACCTTTCATGAATCGGCATTCGGATCCTATCGGTTGAATACGGCGGAATCCTTGTTCCCTTCCTGGGATAACAGCATTCCGTCGGAGGATAAAAGCGAATGGCGCGATCCGCAGGTAGCGGAAGCTTATGCGAGCCGAATCTTTGAGGAGCGATGCAACCAGCGGCGGCCGGACTCCCGCCAGCTTTCGTGCTCCCAGCGGTGCCATGGAGGATACGTTCTATTCCGCCTCGGGCCGGCAACTGTGGGATGCTTCGCTCATCCGGGTGCCGACGCTGGTGCTTCAATCGGAGTATGATTTCTGGTCCCGCGGCGAAGACCGGCGGCTGGCTGGTGAAGCATCTTGTCCATGCGCCGTTCGTGAGGGAGGCGCTGATCGAAGGCGCCACCCATTACGTGCACCTGGACCGTCCGGAAAAAGGCCGGGACCGCTTCGTCCGGGAGGTTGTGCAGATGCTGGAACTAAGCGGCGGAGCCTAACGCTCTATACCTGAATGCTTACCTTCCTTCGGCGACCAAAGGGCAAAAATGCCGAGCAAGGGCAGCCAGGAGCAGATCTGAATGATGGAGGTCACACCCATGCTGTCGATCATCCGGCCCAGGACGACCGAGCCGATGCCGCCAAGCCCGAAAGCGAGGCCGAAGAACAGGCCCGATACCATGCCGACGCGTCCGGGAAGCGGCTCCTGCGCAATGCTGTCGTGGCTTTAACTAACGTTAGGGGTGCTTGAGGTTTAGGTCGCTGACATAAGATGATTCCTGTACTGTACAGGAGTCATCTTTTTACGTCCCCATTGATATCTGTGGTTATTGTAATAGCGTAAATATCGATTAACTTCCTGTTTGAGAATCTCGAAGGTTGTACAGCTAAGGTGGTCAACATGGTCTATGAGTTGACCGAAGAAGGATTCCTGTGGGGCGTTATCCCAGCAGTTGCCCCGTCTGGACATGGATTGCCCAAGCTTGTACTTCTTGAGCAGATTTTGAAAGGTTGGGCTTGTGTAATGGCCGCCTTGATCCGAATGGATGAAGGCTTCTTTAGGCAGTTTGAGCCGCTTTTGCTTAACCAACTTTTCTACGGTATCTATCGCTAAATCCAAGGTAATTCGGTCCGATAGATGATAAGCCAACACTTCGCCTGTGGAAGCATCCAGTACGGTTGACAAATAGGCCATCTTTGAATGGCTGTAAGGTAAATAGGTGATGCCCGTTAGAAGGGCGAGACCCGGGATTTCTTTTCGGAAGTCTCTTTGTAAAAGGTTTGGCACCGCCCGGTGCTCCTGAGTCGCTTTGGCCATCCGTTTGTACGGGTTGGGTTTCCGGTGGGGACAGACCAACTCGAACTTCTTCATCAATCTACGAATACGTTTGAGGTTATACACGATGCCATACTCATTCTCCAACGTCATTTTGATGGAGCGTGAACCCTTCTTGAAGCCTCGGCAATCAAAGGCTTTCTTAATCCATTTTCAGCGTACATCTGCCGTTTGTAGGTAACGATAATAGCCAGATCTTGAGACCCCCAGAAGCTCACAAAAGTCCGGGTCATCCGCTTAAATCCTTGGTTCACGACTTGCTGAATCAGTTCAAACTTATGATTTTCGCTTGGATTGTTTTTCTCTAAGCATAGCCTCCTTTCGTTCTTGTCGGACTTTTTTAGCAGGTCAAGCTGAGACTCGAGGAGCAGTACCCATAGCCGAGACACCTTTTTTTCAAAGTGTCCAGTCTATGAGTACCAGTATATGGGGCAGTTCTTTTGCTTTTTCACCTATATCGGGATTTTATCCGCCAGCGAGCGCCTCCCCGGTTTCGAGCAACGTCTTTAAGCCCGAAAGCACAATCGGAAATCCGTTTTCAATAATTTGTGAGGTATTAGCGGCTTGTTCTAATTGATCATGCACAACGGTTACGAGGGTTACGCCCTTAAGCTCGGCATGTGAACCGATTTCCCACGTAATGCGTGACGGGGTGTCGTTTTCCGTACCCGGAAACGAAACAAATCGCCAACTCATCACGAGTTTACTCGGAGGATCCATGTCGAGAATGATCCCTTCCGCTCTCTTCACTTTCCCGTTCCATAATTCAAATGGAGATTCGATTTGCCAATCGGACCGGATGGCGCAATTGTGCCAAAATTTCGACGTCTTGGCTGGATCCGTAATGGCTTGCCAAACTTGTTCGGGGGTTGCTTTAATCGCTATCCGATTTACATGACGGGGTGTGTTTTCCATATTCGTTTCACGCTCCAATTCGTTTTGAAGGGATGTTAATCCGATCACCCAAGGTTCGGTGTATTTGCTTACCCATCGCTCATAAATTTGACGTATAGGCACCGCATTCAAATAATGAAGCTTTTCACGGCCTGCTTTTCTAGTCGTAATGAGCCCGGCTTCCTCCAATATATTGAGATGCTTCATGACCCCAAATCGAGACATGTCGAGCGGTGCGCAAAGCTCATTCAGCGTCTGCCCGTTCGAGGCATGAAGCAGATCCAATAGCATACGGCGGCTAGGGTCCGCAAGCGCCTTGAATATGTCTTTTTCCAATGGAAACACCTCCTTCTTGCCGATCTGGAAAAAATGGATTTGTTCCGCTTGACACGTTACTAATTAGTAACGTATGATAAGGATATCATAAGTGACCTTATAGTCACATGATAGCACAAACGGATTTGTTTGTCAGCCGGCGGCATGCAATCGCGTTAAAAATGAACAGGAGCTGATCTTTGTGGGAATGACTTCAACATTACAGAATCGCATTTCCGCTAGTGCTTTCGATCCCGAAGGCCGGATTACCCGAGAAGAGTTGATTACTTTTATCGAACTTGCCATCAAAGCACCCTCAGGCTTTAACCTTCAGCCTTGGCACTTTCTTATCGTCGACGATAAAGATAAGAAGGAAGCCTTACGTACCGCCGCCTTCGGCCAGCAAAAAATTAGAGATGCTGCGGCATCTGTAATTGTATTGGCGAATTTGCAGGCTTATGAGCGTGCTGAGCAAATGGTGAACGATCTCGTAACAAAACAGTATCTTCCGGAAGCGTACAAGGAAAGAGCGATCAGTAATATTCGCTCGTATGATGTAAATTCACCTGACAAGTACAAAGAGGAAGTAATCATTGCCGCTTCTTTTGCGGCATACGGTTTTCAACTCGCCGCATTTGAACACGGCTACGGAGTAACTCCCATTGGCGGATTTGATCCGGCTGCAGTTTCCGAGACGTTCGGCATCCCGGCTCACTTGAAGCCCATATTAATTATCGCCGTCGGCCCTTCCCCGGCGGAAACAAAGCAGCGCAAGTTTCGATTACCAGTGGAAGAGGTATCATCCTTTAACGCAATCTGACAGACTGGTCGCCCATCTGCAATCCGTTTACGGAATCATACAACAAAGCGGAGAAAGTAATGAACCGCACATACAGAGGAGGAAAAACCAATGAGCGAAATTCAGAGCATTATGGATCGCTTCGAGATCGAGGCACTGCGTAGCGAGTTCACCGACACGGTGATGATGCGCGACCCCGACCGCCTTGCGTCGCTGTTCACGGAGGACGGCGTGTGGCGGATTCCCCAAGTCGTCGAATTCGTCGGCCGGGAGCAGATTCGCGCCGGGAGCAAGCGGCTGCAGAGTCAGTGGGACTATTTCGTGCAAACCACGCACCCGGGCACGATCCGGCTCGAGGGCGATACCGCCGTCGGCCGCGCCTACATCTCAGAGCTCGCGCGCCTGCGCGATGGCAGGAGCGGGCTGAACTACGCCGTGTACCATGACCGCTACCGGCGCACTGAGGACGGCTGGAAGTTCGCCGAGCGCGTCTACGAGGTCAGATACCTCGACACCACACCGCTTACGGGCTCGGCGCAGATCGACTCACATGAGTGGAAGGAAAAATAACCCTTGGCAAAACAATGGGAGGGATGACCATCATGTCAAACATGAACAAAGCCGTAGTGATTGGGGCGGGAATCGCTGGACTGATAACGGCAAGAATGCTAGCCGAGTATTATAAAGAGGTATATATTGTTGAACGCGATGAATTACCGACAGCACCGGCCAATAGGCAAGGCACCCCACAGTCGTTCCATCCTCATCGTGTACTGCCACGCGGACACATGATTCTGGAGCGCTACTTCCCTGGTTATACGAAGGATTTGTTAGATCATGGTGCTCATTCCACAGATACCGAAGAGATGGTGGTTGTTAATCCGTTCGGTAGAGTTGTAAACCGTCCTCTTATCGCGAGTGCTTCGAGCAGCAGGGCATTGCTAGAATGGGTGCTCCGTCGCCGTGTACAAAATATCCCTCATGTTCACTTCCTAACCAATACAGAAGTTACAGGTTTAATGTCTGCTGAAGACCGTCAGACGATTACCGGCATATATACAAAAAGTCGCAGCGAGAATAAACTGGAAGGTATGCTTGCAGCGGACATGGTTATCGATACGGCGGGACGCTCTTCCAAGGTCATTCAATGGTTGAATTCGCTTGGGTTTATGGTACCGGACCCGGAGGTGCTCAAGGTATCCCTTGGCTATAGTACCCGGTACTATAAAATTCCCCCACAGTTGGAAAAAGAGTGGAGATCCGTTGTATCTGAGGCACAACCTGCTAAAGGCATAAGTACCGGTATGCTATTGCGCATTGAAGATAATATAGCCGGAACATTACTGTTCAGCGCAGGTGGTGAGCATTATCCTTCAGCTAAACCGTATGAATTCCAAGAGGAACTCAAAAATCTGAATGCATTGGAAATTGCTAAGATTGTAAGTCATTTGGAACCTTTGCAAGGCCCTCGTGGATATCGTACACCTGAATCGATTCGGCAGCATTTCGAGAACATGGAGGATTGGCCGTCGGGACTGCTTGTTCTGGGAGATGCGTTCTGCAGCTTCGACCCCATTTATGGGCAAGGAATGACGGTGGTCGCCATTGAAGCGGAAACCGTCGCGAATTGCCTGGAAGAGCAGAGGAGGAGTCCACAGCCATATTTCGAGCGACGCGTGCTGTATCGGATGCAGGAAGCCATCGAACCGGCTTGGTGGCTGAGCTCTATTGCCGATTTGCGATGGAAAGGTGTCGAGCATGTGGGTGCAGCGCCTTTAAAGGGGGTTACCTTCGCCCAGAAATACATCGACTTGTTTACAAAAAAGGCAACGGAATTGGCGGCTTACGGTAACAGCAAATTTTATCTGACACAGTTCTTGATGAATTCCCTGGTTCTGCCTCCCAGCAAATTCTTTAATGCGGAAATACTGACCGTGATATTGAATGATCATGGTTCGCCGGAAGAAGAACAATTAAGAGCGGAGCTTGGTGTTCAGGGTCCTGAACGATTTCAGCAGCGAATTGACGAATTAATTCCATCGTTTGATGCTGCATTCGATGAGCGTTTGAAGGACGTTCTTATGTCTGTCGAACAGCAATAATTTAGGGAGACGATGGGTTACGTGCACCTGGACCGCCCGGATAAAGGCCGGGATCGGTTCAGATGCCGGGGCGCTTATAGTTCAATGCTCTACACCGGACTGCGTTCCCTCCTTCGGCGACCAAAGGGCAAATACACCGAGCAGCGGCGACCAGGAGCAGATCTGGATGACAGCGGTCACGCCCATGCCGTCGATCATCCGGCCCAGGACGACCGAGCCGATGCCGCCGAGCCCGAAGGCCAGGCCGAAAAACAATCCCGACACCATGCCGATGCGTCCGGGAAGCGGCTCCTGCGCATACACGACGATAACCGAGAAGCCGGACATCAGGATGCTCCCGATGATGAGGCAGAGCAGGATGGAGAAGGCGGAACCGGCATAAGGTAGAAGCAGGGAGAAGGGGCTGTTCCCAGGATGGAGAACCATATGATTTTCTTGCGGCCGAAGCGGTCGGCCAGCGGGCCGCCGAGCAGGGTGCCGGCCATCCCGCCAAGCTGCAGAGCGAACAGGCAGAACTGGGCACTCTCCAGGGGTAGCTTGAATTTTTCCATGTAATAAAAGGCGTAGTAGCCTGTCATTCCCGCCAAATAAACGAACTTCGAGAATAACATCAGGATCAGAATCCCGACGGCAAAAGCGACCTTCCAATTGACCGGTCGCTGCCTGGAAGACGCTCTGGAGTCCGTCCGGCGATGCGTTTCGAGCATTTGCCGGCGATACCAGCGGCTTACCAGACACTGAATGGCGATACCCAGCGCGGCGGTGAGAACAAACCACAACAGGCCGTGTATGCCCAGCGGAGCGACAAGCAGGGCGGCCGCCAAAGGAGCGAGAGCTTGCCCCGTGTTGCCGCCGACCTGAAAGATGGACTGGGCCAGCCCCTTGCCGCCGCCGGTCGCCAAATGGGCCACCCGGGACGATTCGGGGTGCAGTACGGAGGAGCCGATGCCGATGAGCATCGCCGACATTAGCAGCATCCATAGCGTGCTGGAGTAAGCCAGCCCCGCCATGCCGAGGAGGGTAAACCCCATTCCCGCCGGGAGGAGAAGCGGCATCGGCTTCTTATCGGTCGCCGCTCCGATCAGGGGCTGAAGCACGGAGGCCGTGACATTGAGCGCAAACGCGACCCAGCCGATTTGTGCGAAGCTAAGGTGCAGATTCTGCTGAAACAGGGGAAACACCGCGGGCACCACGGCTTGCATCGCGTCATTCAGCAAATGCGCTGCGCTGACGAACAGCAGAATGTAGAAGGATTGCTGCGTTTGGGCTTTCACGGATGGAGAAGCAGACAATGACATGACGGTCACCCTTTTCCTTTTTGCCTAATATCTTACCAAGGCACGGCGGCGGGAATCGTCGTGATTCTTGCTCGCTAAGTCCGCAACTTTTGCTATAATTAGGCTCGGGTGAAGGCCATGAAATTAATATTTGAAATGCCGCAAATTCATTTGTGGAAAATCCAGGGGAATTCGCCAACCGCCCGCATATGCATGAGGATGCTTATCAGTTTACTTTTCCGCTGAGCGGCATTTGCCGGTTTAATCATGAGAACAGGTCCTACCATTTGGAGGAAGGGCAGGGCCTTGTACAGCATCCGCGGGAATTGCACGAATTTGGGCTTGGCGACCGCGATGAAGTGATGATCATTCAGGTGAAAAAAGACCGCTTCGTCGAATGGAACGGCCGGGGGCCATGGATTTTGCGCTGACGCAATCGTTTGATGCGAAGAAGGCGGTTATGCATTTTCGCAGATGGTCCCAAGCGCTGTTTGCTCTGGAGCCGGCGGACCGTTTGGCCGTGGAGCAGACGGAATGCGATATTGTTGCCTACCTGCTTGAAACGCTACAAGGCGGCGGCCGCGCGCAGACGGCGCTTCGCGAAGACCCTTCGTCAAGGATTCGCATATCGCCCGGGCCGTGGAGTATATCCATGAGCATTACACGTCGGATATCGATTTGGACACCATGGCGACCATTGCGCTGCAAAGCCGGTTTCATTTTGTCCGCTCGTTCAAAGCGGCGGTTGGCATGACGCCTTATCAATACGTGCTGCAGCTTCGAATCGAAGAAGCCAAGCGCCTGCTGACCCATACGGATATGACCGTCACGGAGATCAGCTTCCGTTTGGGATTCTCCAGTACCAGCCAATTTTACCGGCAGTTTTCCAGATCGGCCGGGGTTACACCCGAAAGGTACCGAAAAGGGAGATGACGGCCCGATCTTCTTATAGATTTCGAATGTTTCTGCGCCAGGCGTTGGCGGAGGGAAGTGAATCACGACCTGAAATAAAAAAGACGGCACGCCTGAAAGGCTGTCGTCTTTTTTGCTTCTTTTCAATTTAAGGGGCCTTGACTTCCAGCTCGCTCAAATAGTTGGAAGTGGAGGCACCTCTTGGTTTATCGAACTCGAATTCGACGGATTCGGCATATTTACCGGTGTAATTTATTCTTATCAGCATGGGGACCGGAGCGTGTCCTTCCGGAATCCACCGGGCTGTCGCCTTATACCGGCCGATCGGCACTTGGTCAATCCCGGCTCCGCCTTGGACAGGACCGGCGTGTTTGACGATCGTTTGGCCTGTCTTTGCCGTCCAGCGGCGGACCGATAGGCGTGAGCGTCAGCTCCAGATCGGTCATTTGAAACTCGGGCAGGTTGTCATCAAACGAGTAATTCGGATAGATATATATTTGCCCGTCGAATTTCTTCCAGGTAAAATTGCGCACGGCTCCCGTCTTCCCGGCAAACGGCTGGTCGACGTCCGCAGACCAAATGGAAAGTGAAATCCTTGCCGTTATACGTTGTGGTGAGGTCGGCGCCCGTACGCCATGAGGTGGCGATTTGAGGCAGCTCAATCCGGTAATGCCCGGATTCGTCGGTCACTCCAAGGACGTTGCTGTCGTATAGCAAGGTATTATCCGCATATACCGTAACGCCGGGCAGCGGATTGCCATTGGCATCGCGAATGTAGCCTTTAACGACATAGGACTCCGCTTCCTCGGCAGGGGGCTGGGGAGCCGGCGTCGGTGACGGTTGCGGCGATGGGACGGGAGAAGGTGTCGGAGTGGGTTCCGGTGCCGGAGCCGGCGCTGGGGTTGGCTCCGGATCCGCGGCCACCTCGGCGTCTTTTATCTGGATCGTCGCGATTCCGCCTTCACTGGAGTAGGTGACCTGGTAACCGCTGTTCTCCGCTACAAAACGCAGGGGAACCAACGTTTGTCCGTTAAGGATCTGGGCGGGCATGTCCAGGGCTGCACTCTTTCCATTTACCTTTGCGGTGGAGCTGTCGATCGTCAATTCGATGGTAAGGCCGTCCTTCGTTCCAATAGCCTGCCGGGCCGTTCCCGTTTCCACCCATTTCACTGTAAAGCCAAGGGTTTCAAATAGCTTGCGGAAAGGCACAAGCGTTGAACCGTCTTTAAGGATTGGACGGGCACCGTCGAACTGAAGCTCCTGTCCTCTGAAAAATACATTGATCGTCGGACCGTTGGCGGGAGGAGCCGGAGCAGGAGCCGGTTGCGGATTCGGGGCCGGCGCAGGAGCCGGGGCGGGTTCCGGACTCGGAGCGGGTGCAGGAGCCGGGGCGGACGGGGATGAGGTTCCGCCTGATCCCATCGGCTTCTTGTATTTAATCGGCTTGGAAACGACCGTGCCTTGCGGCGTTTCGATTTCCAGGACGTAATACTGCGTTTCCTTGATCGTACCGTTGTTGCTGGCATACAAGTCGAACGTCAGCTCTCCCTGGAACTCGCCGACAGGCTCCTTCACATCTTTGCGGAAGCCGGGATTGACGACTTCTGATTCATGGGTGGTACCGGAGGCGGTTGTAACGGTTTTATCCTGCACGATGCCGAGCAGCCAGCCGGTGGTCGCGCGGTTGGTTCTCCATACGCCTTGGAAGTTATCCTTACCGTAATCGTCGGTTGAACGCAGCACAACGGCATTGATCGTCGTCTTCTGAGCGAGGCTGAGAAGCGGCTTGAAGTGCCCGTCCTTATTCCCCTTCCGGCGTAAAGTCCGCCGCACCGACAACGTCGGAGGCCGTGTCCAGCAGACTGAACTCCTTGATGACCACACCCGCCGGCGGGGTCTCGCCGAAAGCGCCGGCGATGCCGCCGAACGAAATGCAGCCCGCCATCGCGAGGCATAGGGCCGAATTTCGTATTCGTTTGTTCCATGTCATTTTCATCGATTTCGATACTCTCCTTTTATCCGGATATTCCCATCATAAAAATTAGTCCGTCATATGACCAGTAACCGGAATCATAAGATCCGTCATATGTTTACTTAAAATTCATCCCCATTTAACAAAAAATGATGGAATATTTACGGTGGGGCGCGTATAATAGCATCGTAAGCAATTAAACCGGTTTAACGAAAAACCGGATTATTTTTCCTCAATCATTAAACCGGTTTAACGATTTGTGCGTGCGGCAGGAATGAAGGAGTGGAACGTGTGGCAACCATCGATGATGTCGCGAAACAGGCGGGAGTTTCCAAAGGGACCGTCTCGAATGTTTTCAGTAAAAAAAGACCGATCAGCCGGGAAGTAACGGAACGCGTTCTTGCGGTGGCCAAGGAGCTCGGCTATTATCCCAATCATGTTGCACGCAGCTTGGCCATCAAGAAGACGATGATCGCCGGGCTCAAGATGCCGATCTCGAAGGATGGGACGATGTCCGCCTTTGAGATGCAGATGATGAGCGGCGTGATCAAGGAATGCTCCACGCACGGCTACCGGGTGCTGCTCGATACGCTTGCCGGATCAAGACGATCCGACGCAGTTTTCCCTGGACCCTGTCGACGGCGTCATTATGCTGAACCCGCGCAAGGACGATCCGCGCATCGAGCGGCTCAATCAAATGGGGATTCCGCTTGTCCTTGTCGGCCGGCCCGACCCGATCGATCAGGCGATCAGCTACGTGGACAACAATAATACGGAAGCGGCTTTCCAGGTCGGCGAATATTTGCTGAAGCTGGGCCACCGGTCGGTGCTGTTTTTGAACGCATCGGCCGACATGACGGTAGCCTATGACCGGAAGAGCGGTCTTGCCGAGGCTTTCCGGGCGCAAGGCCTCGATTTCCCCGAGGAGCACGTGATTCATTTCTCGCGGAAGCTCCACTCTAATGCAACGGAATACGGCTATGTATCCCTCTTGAACACCTATGGGAAAATGGGGTACACCGCGGTCATCACAGATACGGACCGGGTCGCTGTAGGGGTGCTGAGAGCGGCGAAGGAGCTTGGTATTGATGTGCCGGCGCATCTGTCCGTTATCGCGCTCAGCAACGACGCGACTTTAGCCCAGGAAACGACGCCGAAGCTGACGTCGGTCGAGCTGTCGGCGGACCGGCTCGGTGCGGAGGCCGCCAAGCTGCTGGTCGAGAAAATGAGCGACCCCTCCGTCGTCCGGCAGACGATTATTGAAGCGAAATTGGTGTTCCGCGAATCCTGCAGGGGACGGTAGTCAACGCGATTGAAGAACGGTCGCGGGATTGGATGATACAGAGATGGGTATCCGCTGGGAGGGGCGCCGGCGTTCGCTTTGGTCTGCGGACGGAAGCGGGTACCCCATGCCTGCCTAAGCGGAATATTCCTTCTGAATTTGGAAGCGCTTTATTAAGATTTCGTAAAGGAGGTGTACCCGGCCGGTTCGAGATGCAATTGAGCTTTCAAGACTAACCATCCAGTAACAAGAAATTCAATGGGTAAGATGCGATTGAACAAATTGGGGAGGATTCGCATGTCTAACACAAAGAAGCTTGTAAGTTCCGTGATGGCTCTTTCACTGCTTGGAGGCGTGCTGGCCGGGTGCTCCGGTTCCGGTGCGGGTACAGGGGCGGCCGGGGACAAACCGTCCTCGAACGCGCAGGACAAGAAAGAAGAACGCTCCTTGCGCATCATGGCCGGCGTGATCGGGGGCAAAACCCCGGAAGAGAATACCCAGTTCGAGAAAGAAATCGAGCGGCTGACCGGCATCAAGGTGAAGCTGGATAAACCGGCTTCGGATTACGACCAGAAGCTGCTGGCGGCGATCGCGGCCGGGGAAAAGTACGATTTGCTCCAGATCAGCAAGGAAAAGATGAACACCTTCATCGACCAGGGCATTCTCACGCCCTTGACGGATCAGATTAAAGCGTCCAAAACGCTGTCCGATCCGAATGTCCTGCCCACGCAGGAATGGGATCAGGTGAAGACGAAGGACGGGAAAATTTACGGGGTGTTCACCAAGTTCCAGGGTGGTACGATGCCGATTGTAAGGAACGACTGGCTGAAGAAGCTGGGTCTCCAGGAGCCGAAGACACTGGATGATTACTATAAGGTGCTTAAAGCCTTTACGGAGCAGGACCCGGACGGCAACGGCAAGAAGGATACGTTCGGTCTCAGCACCGCGGGCATGTATGAGCTGCAGGGCTTCTTCAGCGCGGCGGGCCTCAAGCAGCGATACGTGGAGAAGGACGGCAAGCTGGATGTACCATATTCCACCGACGCCGCGATCCCGGTCTACGAATGGCTGAACAAGCTGTATAAGGAAGGCATCCTGGATCCGAACTTCGCGACGAACGATACGGGCAAAATGCGCAATCTGTTCCTGACCGACCGGGTGGGAATGATCACGTATTGGGACGCCTGGGTCGGTATGCTGAACAACACGCGGAAGGAGCAGGATCCGAACACCAAGTTCGAGGCGAAGGGCCTGCCGGGCGTGGTGACACCGAACGGAAGCTACATGCTGCGCCGCGGCGATCCGGACGTCTGGGTCATTCCGGTGAACGCGGAGCATCCGAAAACCGCCTTCGAATTCATCGAGTGGTGGCACTCCAAAGACGGAATCATCTTGGGCAGACCTCGGCATTAAGGACAACGACTACACCGAGAAGGACGGCAAGTATGAGCTGACCAAGACGGGCAAAGAGCATGCGATGGATCACGGAGTGCCGTTCTGGTACAACAAGAACGTGCCCGCGCCGTTCGGCAAGCTGCCCGGCGTGCAGGAAGCGCAGGATCTCGTGACGAAGTACGGCTCGCTCGAGCTGACGCCGCCGAAATGGGCCGATGCCGAGAAAATCATCAACGAATACTCGTTCAAAGCGATCATGGGCCAAATGCCGGCGGCCGACGCCGTGAAGAAAATGCGCGAGCAGCTGAAATCCTCCAAACTGATCGACTGATACGGCTTGGGGCCGTCAGGGAGTATGTCCGCATACTCCCTGTTCCGGCTGCCGGGCCCGCATGTTACAACAGCAGAACGGTACAACCGGTATAAGGTGGTGGCTTCCCGCATGAAAGCCGTTTGGAAATTCAAAACGCTTTATTTGATGATGCTTCCGATCCTCGCTTACTTCCTGATCTTCTCGTATTACCCGCTTGTGCGGGGCTTTATCATCAGCTTCCAGAACTTCCGCCTGATCGGCAATCGTCCTTTCGTCGGCTTGGAGAATTATATGACCGTGCTGAAGGACCCGAGCTTCTGGGATACGTTCCAGAATACGCCGCTTATCGGAGGCGGCTCTCTGCTTGCAGGCTTCGTCATGCCGATCCTGCTGGCGCTTTCGCTGAACGAGGTGCTGTTTACCTGGTATAAAAAGCTGACGCAAATGGTCGTTTATCTGCCGCATTTGTTCTCCTGGGTCGTTGTCGGCGGTATGTGGATTCTGATGCTGTCGCCGGATACCGGTATCGTGAACCAGCTGATGAAAGCATTCGGAGCGGCGAAGCCGATCAGCTTCATGTCCGACGAAACCTACGCCCGCGGCATCATGATCTTCACCTCCGTATGGAAGGAAATGGGCTTTACCTGCATTTTATATTTGGCATCGATCGTGGCGATCAATCCTTCGCTCTATGAGGCGGCAAGAATCGACGGGGCCAACCGCTGGCAGCAGGTCCGCTTTATTACGCTTCCGCAGCTTGTGTCCACGATGAAGGTCGTCATTATGCTCAATGTGCTCGGCGTGCTGCGCATGTTCGACCAGATCGTTGTCATGCGCAACGGCGCGATCGCGAGGAAAGTGGACGTGATCATGATGTACACGTACCAGAAAGGGATTCTCGAGTTCAAGGTCGGCACGGCTTCGGCCGCCGGATTTCTGATTATTTTGGCTACGCTTATCTTGACATTTGTTACCCGGGCGGTCATCCGCTATGACGAGGGGTGAGACGGTTCATGAATTCATTCAAATATACCAGCTGGCAGAGCCGGACCTTCGATGTTGTCAATACGTTGTTTCTGCTGCTGCTGATCTCCACGATGCTTATACCGTTTTTAAATACGCTGGCGCTCGCCTTTTCCAGCAATTTCGCTTCGATGCAGCCGGGGATCGTTCTGTGGCCCAAGGTGTTCAGCGTGGAAGGCTTCACGACGGTCTGGAGCCGGATGCAGCTTTATTTGCCTTTTACCAACAATGTGATCGTAACGGCCGTCGGAACGCTCGGTCATGTGCTGTTATGCTCGATGGCCGGCTATGTGCTTGTGCAGCAGGGGCCGCCGGGGAAGAAGCTGATGGTGTCGATGATCCTCGTGACCATGATGGTTCCGGGCGAAGCGATCATGATTCCGCTGTATGTCGTGAACAAAGAGCTCGGCTTGCTCAATACGCTGACCGCCTTGATATTATCGGGGCTCGTGTCGGGCTTCAGCGTGCTGCTGATGCGCAACTTTTTCTTAAGCGTTCCTTACGAAATGTCCGAGTCTGCGCGAATGGACGGTGCGGGGGATTTGCGCATTTTTGCGACGATGTATCTGCCGCTGGCCAAAGCGGGCCTTGCTACGGTCACCCTGTTCGAATTCGTGAGCCGCTGGAATCAGTTTACGCCGGCGCTGCTCTACATTAACAACCACGCCAAATATACGCTGCAGATCGCACTGAAGTCGCTGATCGTCGATACCGATGCGACCTCGAGCAATTTTATGATTACAACGAATGTCCGAATGGCGGGCATCGTCATTGCGCTCTTGCCCCTCATTATCATTTATCCGTATGTGCAGAAGTATTTCGTGAAAGGCATCTTTGTCGGGGCGAATAAAGAATAGGAAAGCCAGGCGGCGGGAGGAACGGAAATTGGCTAAAATCACGGAAAGAAAACAATCGTCGGCTATCTATACACGGAAAATCGAGAAGCGGGAGCAAAGCGCTTATATCGAGATCCCGTTCGAAATGCCGGAGGGCGTAGAAGAACTCCGCGTCGCTTACGAAGTGGAATCGCACGGCGAGCCGAAGGCCGTGATCGATCTTGGAGTGCGGGATGCGGCTCGGGTGAGAGGCTGGAGCGGGGGCGCGCGCACGGGGTTTCGGATTGCGCAGGCCGAAGCGACCCCGGGTTATTTGCCGGGAGCGCTTGCTCCCGGGGATTGGGCCGTACTGCATAACGCTTACAAGGTTCCAGAGGAGGGCTGCACGGTCACGGTGACGGTGGAGTTCGTTTATCAAACGCCGCGCTGGCTGAAGGGGGACCTGCACACACACAGCGTTCACAGCGACGGGACGTTTACGCTGGAGGAGAATGCGGCGATCATGGAGCGGCTGGGCTGCGATTTTATCGCCATGACCGACCACAACACGATCAGCCAAAATTTGGCCTACCCTCGGAATACGAAGGTGCTGATGATTCCGGGAACGGAATTTACGACGAACTTCGGGCACAGCAATTTCCTCGGGGTAACCGATCCGATGGACGATTTTCGGGTGGCCGGGCAGGAAGATGTGAATGAGAAGCTCCGGATCGCCCGGGAGCGCGGGGCCAAGATCGTGCTGAATCACCCGCATTGCGAATGGTGCCCATGGGAGTGGGATATGACCACCGGTTACGACTGGGTGGAGATTTGGAACGGGCCGTGGTCGGAGCGTAATGCGAGGGCCCTAGCCTGGTGGCAGGAGCAGCTGGCTTCGGGCAGACGGCTGGTTGCTGTCGGCGGAAGCGACGTACACCGTCCGGACCGCTTCGTGAAGCATGCGATGCCCTGCACCTGGGTGTGGGCGGAGGAGAAGACGGTGGAAGCGATCTTGGCGGGCATTGAGCAAGGCCGCGTTCTCATCACGTATGCGCCGGACGGCCCGTTCGCCGAGTTGAGCTGCGGGCGCTACCGAATGGGGGACATCGTGCCTGCCGGGGAAGCGAGCCAAGAGGTAGTCGTGCATGCGGAGGATTTGCTGGCCGGAGACCGGATCAAGCTGATCAGCGACCGGGGTGTGGAGCAGGAGTTGGTAGTCGCCGAGAACGGAAGCCTGCAGCTGAAGGCGGCGCCGGACGGCCGGTTATTTTACAGGGCGGAAGTGTGGCGCCACTTTGACGTCGTGGAGGAGACGCTGCTCGCCGCGGTGACGAACCCGATTTATTTCAACCTATCCCAGTGAGGTGACGGACGATGCTGTTTCATGCGATGACCTTCAATTTGAGATACGATACGCCGAATGACGGACCGAATCAGTGGACCAACCGGATCGGCAAGGCCGCAGCGATCATTCGGGACCATGATCCGCTGATCGTCGGCACGCAGGAAGGCTATTACGCTATGCTGAAAGCGCTGCACGAACGGCTGAGCGATTATGCCTGGGCGGGAACCGGGCGTCACGGCGGACAGGAGAATGAGCACTGCGCGATTTTTTATAAGAAGGATGAGTTGGACCTCGTGGAGCACCGCACGTTCTGGCTCTCGGAAACGCCGGAGACGGCCGCTTCGCAAAGCTGGGACAGCAACCTTCCGCGGATCTGCACCTGGGCGCGTTTTGTACACCGGGGAACCGGTACGGCGTTTGCGGTCTTTAACACCCACTTGGACCATATCGGCCAGGAAGCCCGGAACCAGGGTGCCCGCCTGATCTGGGATGCGATCCGGAAGCACCGTGAAGAGCACGGTACGCCGGTGCTGCTGACGGGCGATTTCAACAGCTATCCCGGCGATCTGCCGATCCGTTTCCTGCGGGGAGAGACGGAGTATATGGAACGGCAGACGGAACTGAAGGATGCCTACGCAGCGTTGGACGGCGAGATCGGGCTGACTGCGCACAGCTTTCTGGGCGGGGATCAGGGGAGCCGATCGATTATATTTTTGTAACCCCTGAAGTGAAGGTGCTGGAAACGAGGGTGGACCGGCGGATGATCGATGGCGGCTATCCTTCCGATCATTACCCGGTTGTGGCCAAGCTGCAAATGGGAGAAGACGCATTCTAGCAACCATGCAGAGATAAGAGAGCGGTAAGGAAGGAGCGGTGTCTGTGGGGCGGAAACTGGAAAAGATTTATGTTGTTTTCAAAACGCACTTTGATATTGGCTTCACCGGCTTGGTCTCCGATGTGGTGGAGCGTTACCGTACGGAGATGCTGAGGGATGTCAACTCCATCTGCGAACAAACGGAATCGAACCCGCCGGGGAAAAATATGTCTGGACGATGTCCGCATGGCCGCTTCTGCAATCACTTGAGGGGAGCGGGCAGGAGGAGCGGGACAAGGCGGCCCGCTTCTTACAGAATCGGCGAGCTGATCTGGCATATGCTGCCCTACACGACGCATACGGAATTCTGCGGGCTGGAGGAATGGATTCGCGGAATGTACGTGTCGCGGGAGCTATCTGAGCGGTTCGGCTATACGCCGAAAGATGCCAAGATGACGGACGTTCCCGGCCATACCTGGTCGGTCCCGTCGCCGCTGGCGAAAGCGGGAGTGAAGATTCTTCATCTCGGCTGCAACCCGGCTTCCACACCGCCGGATGTGCCGCCGGTATTCCTGTGGGAAGGGCCGGACGGCGCGCGGTCGCTTACCTTTTACTCGAAGGGCTCGTACGGGACGGGCATTCTGCCTCCGGAGGAGTGGGAGCATTCGGTGTGGCTCGCCATGATCCAGACGAGCGACAATCACGGGCCGCACGATCCTTCGATTATTCAGGAGATGAAGGAATCGATCGCGGAGAGCGGACTTGACGCGGAGCTGCATATCGGGAGCCTCAGCGATTTCGCCGAGGATTTCCTGTCGCGAAATCCCGATCTGCCGGTCGTACGCGGCGATTTGGCGGATTCCTGGATCCACGGCGTCGGCACCGCCCCGAGGGAGGTTTCCCGTGCGCGGGAGCTGAGAGGCCGGATTGCGGCGGTGGAAAGCGCATGGAGCTTGGCGAAGCTTGCCGGGGAAGCGCATGATTCGGACGAAATCAAGAAGCGGATCGACGAGAGCTACGAGTTTGCGCCGCTGTTCGGGGAGCATACGTGGGGGATGGACTGCAAGACGTTTCTGTTCCCAAAGGGATCGGAGAGACGATACAGGAAGAAGGAGTTTCTGCAGGACAAAGCGACGGAGCCTTACCGGCTGATGGAGCGTTCGTGGCAGGAGCGACGGGATTATTTGAACAAAGCCGAGGCGGCCTTGGAGGCGGCGGAGCTTCTCTTGAGCGGGTCTGCCGGGGGCGCTGACGACAAAACCCGGGTCTTGCGGGTATACAACCACTTGGGCTGGAAGCGGGACGCCCGCGTGCTCCTGTCCTCGGAGCAGCTGCCCGGTACGGATGAAGCGCTGGTGGACTGCGAAACCGGCGAGCCGGTCCGGCTGACGCCAAGCGGGAACGGGGCCTGGGCGGAGGTCCGGAACCTGCCTGCCTTGGGATACAAGGCATTGGCGGTAATCGCAGCGGAGCGGGAGACGGCGGCAAGATCCTTGGCGGCGCGTGAGGCGCCGGCCGTGACGGAACCCGCTGTCTCGGCCGGCGGATTGCGAGCCTATATGACGGAGACGGCGGCGGTGCTGGAAAATGTCTTTTTGACCGTTACCATATGCCGCTATTCCGGGTGGGTCCGAAGCCTATGGGATAAGCGTCTGCACAAAGAGTTCGTCGATAAGCAGGCCGATTACGGATTCGGCCAATACGAATATAACGTCTATTCGAATCGCGAGATTACCCGCTATCTGAAGAAGTACGCCTACCGCTTCTACGATTGGGGCGTGCACGATTTCGGGAAGACCGGCTACCCGGAGGAGCAGAAGCGGCTTGCCTTCACGACCGGACAACCGGACATCGAGCTGACGGAAGGGGAAGGGTCCGTCCGGGTCACATGTACGGCGCCGGGAGGTACAGAATCCACGGAAGAATACGGAAACGCACGGCGGATCGGCTGGTCCTTCACGTTGACGGAGGACGCTTATCTCGATCTGGAGCTGCGGCTGGAGGGCAAGGAGGAGACGCCGAAGGCCGAGTCGGGCAGTCTCGTGTTTCCGCTTCGGCTGGACAACGCCCGTTACCGCATCAATAAAATGGGCAGCGTGATCGATCCGGTTCGCGATGTGGTCCGTTCCTCCAGCACACTGCTGCACTGCTGCGAGCATTTCGTCGATGTGACCGGCGACGGCGGCGCGGGCATGGCCGTCGTTCCGTTCGATACGCCGCTCTTCTTCATCGGCAGGAACGGCATGTGGGACTTTGAGCACGAGTACCGGCCGGAGAAGCCGGAGCTTCATTTTAACCTGTTCAACAATTGGTGGGGAACGAACTTCCCGCAGTGGACCGGCGGCGATTTCCGTTACCGCTACCGGCTGATCCCGCATGCCGGGGACTGGTCAGAAGCGGAGGTGTGGAAGCGGGCGGAGGAAGTCCGGAACGCTCCGCTGGTGCTGCCCGTGCGGGACAGCCGGGTCGCGGGCGAGCCGCCCGTAACCGACCTGCTGCCGCTGGGATTGGACGGCGCAGCCGTCACCTGCTTCAAACCGGCGGAGGACGGGGACGGTTTCATTCTGCGGCTGCGCGAGTGGTCGGGGCGGGAGCGCGAGCTTGTCCTGACCCTGCCTCCGGCCGTTCGTTCGGTGACCCTGACCGATCTGCTGGAGCATAATCGGCGGGAACTGGCTTTGGAGCCGGCGAAAGGCATGGAGGGCGGGCAGGTTCGACTGCAGACCAAAGCCTTCGAGGTCCATACGCTTCGCCTCCGAACCATACACTCCCGATAATCGAAGAAACCCGTATCCATGAACCCATGGTGCGGGTTTCTTTTTGCGTCTGAGCGGTTATATGCAGGGAGCCTCTCTCATACATTGAGGGGAATGAACATCCGACTGCTTTTTAAAATGATCATCCTAAGAGAAAGGAGTCCAGATGTATGGAAAATAAACCTGGGAACCCGGTCGCTTACGGATCGGTGCCTGAGCCCATAAGAAGCGACGGCGCCGGCGCTACCGATCCCGGGCCGCGGGATGTGATGAGGGATCTCGAGAACCCCGATCTGCTGGTCCCTCCCGTTACCGATGCCGGCACCGTCCCCAACCTTAAATTCTCCTTCTCCGACACCCATATGCAGCTGAGTCACGGCGGCTGGTCACGGGAAATCACTGTAAGAGATCTGCCGATCGCCACCACGCTGGCCGGTGTGAACATGCGTCTCACGCCGGGCGGCGTACGGGAGCTGCACTGGCACAAGCAGGCCGAATGGGCCTTCATGCTGCTCGGCCGGGCCCGCATTACCGCCGTCGACCAGAACGGACGGAACTTTATCGCCGACGTCGGTGCGGGCGATCTGTGGTATTTTCCCCGGGGATCCCCACTCGATCCAGGGGCTCGAGGAAGGCTGCGAGTTTCTGCTTGTCTTCGATGACGGCAGCTTCTCCGACCTCGATACCTTCTCCATCTCCGACTGGTTCGCGCATACGCCGAAGGAGGTGCTGGCTGCGAATTTCTGCGTGCCGGAAGAGGCCCTTGCCCATATTCCGGCCAAGCAGCGGTATATCTACCAGGCGGGGGTTCCCGGTCCCCTGGAAACCCAGGAGGTGCCGGATCCCTATAGCGCAGTACCGCTGAGCTTCACGCACCGAGTCGCTGGCGCAGCCGCCGATCGTGACCCCGGGCGGGACGGTGCGCATCGCCGATTCTTCCAACTTTCCTGTCTCTACGCGGATTGCGGCGGCCCTGGTGGAAATCAAGCCGGGCGGGATGCGGGAGCTGCATTGGCATCCGAACAACGACGAATGGCAGTATTACCTCACGGGCCAAGGCCGCATGACCGTCTTCGCCGCCAGCGGCACGGCGCGCACGTTCGATTACCGGGCGGGGGATGTGGGCTATGTCCCGTTCGCCTTCGGTCATTATATTCAGAATACAGGCGACCAGAGTCTGTGGTTTCTGGAGATGTTCCGCAGCGACCGTTTCGCCGACGTCTCGCTGAATCAATGGATGGCGCTGACGCCGCGGCGGCTGGTGCAGGAGAACCTGCATGCCGGAGACGAGCTGATGAATGCGCTGCGCAAGGAAAAATGGCCGGTCGTCCGCTGCACGGGCAAGGAGCAGGCACCCGGGAAGACCTGAAGCTCCCTATCGACGTAAAAGGGCTCTCCCTGAGGCCATCGCCGGCCTCAAAAGGGAGAGCCTTTCTTCTCAAAGCTACTTCTTCCGCTTGCTTACATACTGCGCGTACACGATCTCGCCGCTGTCCAGCTTGGCGATTTCATCCGCCGTCCAGCCGGCGAGCTTGTTGTTGCCCGTGACGCCCGTCAGCTTGATGTTGTACTTCGAGGCCAGCAACTGATCCAGCGCCGGCATATCCGCTTCGCGCAGCTCGCGAAGCTTCTTTTTCCCCTGGATCTGCCCAAGGAGGATGCCGATCGTTTCCGCCGCGAGACTCGTGTTCGGCTGGATCCGCGCACTGCCGTAAGCGATGGCCGAGGAACCGACATTTTTACCCGCCATAATGACATTGTCGTAATTTTTCAGCAGGAAGCTGCGCAGCGGCATCCCGTACTTGTCCGGCCGGCCCATCTCGATGCCCCATTTGTTGGCGCTCGTCCCCTGCAGGTCCAGCGGGTAGCCGCCGATGCTGACGTTATCCCAGAACATCTTGGCTCCGAGCATGTCGGACGGTTTCAGCACATAATCCGATTCATAATGGTTGTACTCCCGGATATACAGGTAGTTCGGGAAGCCGTTCAGCTCCGCATGCTCCCAGCCTGTAATATTTTTCCGGAAGTGATCGAGAATAAGCGGCATTTCCTTCTTGCCGAGCTCGAGCGCATCCGCTACGGATTTGCTGTCGGACGGATCGACGGTGTAGATCAGCGACGCGTTGATCAGCACCTCGCCGTCCCGTTGATTCACAGCATTGAGTCCGCGCAGGAACACCCGGTCGTTCGAAGGCTTGTACCGGCTCGTCATGCCCGAGAGTCCGATCGCAAAGTCGCTGTCGACGACTCCTCCGCCGTACTTGGCGCTGCGCTGCTCCTTCGTCAGATCATTGAAGCTTTTCTGGAACTTGGCCCAGTCCACGTTCTTGAATTTCATCATCATGCCGGCGCTCATGTATTCAATGTTCTTCTGCCCGTAAAACTGCTCCAGCCCCGGCGGACCGGTTCACCTGAAGCTTGCTGAGGAAAGCCGCGTAGTCCGTGTTGTCGACCCAGTAAGCGGCCTGGATCCGCTTCTTCGTTCCGTCCTTGGTCGTGTAATCGACCGATTCGACCGCATGCGGCCCGAACTGGCCCTGCACCTGCTTCACTTCCCCGATCTTCACGCCCTGCTCCACCGGAATATCCTTCTTCAGCTTGTCAAAATATTGCTGGAATTCCGACAGCTTGCGGATCTTCCCGTTACGGAAGCCGTCGAACAGCTCCTTCGCACGCCCCTGAACCAGCGACCTGCGCTGGTCATCCCGCGTTTCGTCCAGGAACAGCATCTCGCCCTGCAGCACCTGCCCGCCGAAGGCGTCCCGCGGATCGAGCACCTTGACCTTCAGTCCTTCGTCCGCCGCGGCGCGGGCCAGGTACAGCCCTTCGAGCTCGCTTGCCGAAGACGGCCACATCCACCTGCTCCGTAGGAATAGCCGGCTCTTTGGGATCCGTCTTGACGGCGGATGCGGCTGTGCCCCGCCCATCGTCCCCGGCCGGCTTCGCCGTATTTTTCCCCCGGTTCCGAGAGACATCCACTGCATCAGAGAATATACAGCGGCCAGCGTCACCAGCGCGAGCACGGCCAGGCCGACGGTCAGCCTTTTGCGTTTTCTGTTCATCCGCTTTCTTTACGCTCCTTTGATCATCTTTTCGTTTTTTAAGTCTATCATTTTTGGCAAAGTTGTTCAAAAGCACCCCCCCAATTGTTTTTGCACAGGCGAATTGATGTATTAAATCCAGGAACTCTTCGCGAAGGTTCTGAAGTCTTCTCAAACTGCATGACATCACGGACGTCCGTTTGCATTCGCTTACGGCTTCCGCGGCCCCGGTGTTCGCTATTGAAGCCGCCGGATGGTTCGCTGTAACCATAATACATACTAGCTGAACGAAAAAGGAGAATGACGAATGAACAACGCATTCAAGAAGACCGTAATTTCCGGATTGACTCTGGCCATGCTGGCAGGCGGCGCTTCCGCAGCTTTTGCCGACGGCAGAGGGAAGGACAAGGACAGGGACAAAGACCGCGATAAGGATCTGAAAGTGATCCAAACCCAGTGGAATAATAAAGAAGCGAATGTGAATCTGAACATCCGGCTGACGTTCGACGACCTGAAAGGCAAGGATGTCGAATGGGCGCAGCGGTATATTGCCAGCCTCGCTTCCAAGCGCGTCTTCGAAGGCTACGAGGACGGTACGTTCAAGCCGCGCCAAACGATCTCCCGGATCGAAGCGATCACGGCGGCGGTTCGTTTGATGGGTCTGCGCGACCAGGCCGAATCGGCCGATGCCAAGGCGTCGAACCTGAACTTCAAAGATGCGGATAAAATCAAGCAGAAATATCCTTGGGCGGTAGGCTACGTGGCTGTAGCACTGCAGAACGACCTGTTCACGGAAAACGACGACGCCGTGCAGCCGGAGAAAGAAGCCGACCGCCTGTGGGCTACGACGCTGCTCGTGAAGGCGCTGAAGCTCCAGGATGAAGCGAAGTCGAAAATGAACGCGAAGCCGCCGTTTGCGGATGCGGATAAAATTCCGGCGGGCTCCGTCGGCTACGTGGCTGTAGCGCTCGAGCATAAGCTGATCGACGGCTACGACGACAACACGTTCCGTCCGAACAAGCCGGTCACCCGCGCCGAGCTGGCGGCTCTACTCGACCGCACCGGCACCCAGTCGCCGGACCAAACCTCCGTTAAGGGGAAGTGACGGGAGCTGTAGCGAACAACCTGCTTGCCGATCAAGACGGCGAATAACGCAGACCATTAACGTTGAGCTCGATCCGAACGTTTTCGTCTTCCGTAACGGTGCGCATGCTACGGTCGCGGACCTGCAGACCGGCGACCAAGTGCTGATCCGCTCCTACGGCGGCAAAGCGATCTATGTGGAAGTGCTGACGCCCGCGAACCAGCGACCGTCGCAGCAGACCGACTTCTCCGTGACGGGGACGCTGAACAGCTACCAGCTTAACGCGCAAGGCCGGATCGGTTCGATCTCGATCAATCAGGCCGTAAGCACCGGCGTGCAAACCGCCGTCTACAGCGTGGATTCCAGCAAGCTCTACATTTCCGGTGACATCAGCCTTCTGACCCCGGGCCGCACCGTCGAGCTGCGCGGCAATAATCAACTTGTAAACACCATCATTATTCGATAGAGAAAAAGGTTAGAATTTACAACGGGGAACAGCCTTCCTGCCGGCGCGGTCAGCGCCCATGGGAGGCTGTTCTTTTTCCACTTCAGTTCCCGGCGGGACAGGTGTATAATAGAACAAACTTTTCGGAAGCAGACAGATGAACAGTGGAGGAGAAGCTAAATGTCAGGTCAGTCCCTAGTCAAGTTGGAGGATATCATCGTGGCCAGCCACGCGCTCAAGGAGGTTGTGCATCAAACGCCGCTGCAGAAAAATTACATTTTATCCGAAAGATACGGCTGCAATGTATACCTGAAGCGCGAGGATCTGCAGGTCGTCCGCTCGTTCAAAATCCGCGGGGCGTACAATCTGATCCGCAGCTTTCCGGATGAGGTGCTGGAGAGGGGCGTCGTATGCGCCAGCGCGGGAAACCACGCCCAAGGCGTCGCCTATTCCTGCAATGCCCTCAAGATCCCGGGCAAAATCTTCATGCCCGCCACCACCCCGCGGCAAAAAATATCGCAGGTCAAGCTGTTCGGCGGCCCTTATGTGGAAGTGATGCTGCTCGGCGATACGTTCGATGATTCGCTCCGCGAGGCGCTGGCCTATTGCGAGCGGGAAGGGCAGCAGTTCATTCACCCGTTTGACGACCTGAAGGTCGTGGCGGGCCAAGGTACGGTCGGGCTGGAGCTCATGACGGACATGCGGGATTCGGTCGATTACGTCTTCGGAGGCGTCGGCGGCGGGGACTCATGGCGGGCGTCGGTACGTATATCAAGAGCATCAGCCCGTCCACCCGCGTCATCGGCGTGGAGGCGAGCGGCGCACCTTCGATGCGGCAGTCGATTGACCGGGGCGAGATCGTGACGCTGGAGGAGATCGATAAATTTGTGGACGGCACGGCGGTGAAGCGGGTCGGCGAGCTGACCTATGAAATTGCCCGCGACGTGCTGGATGACATCCTCGTCGTACCGGAAGGCAAGGTATGCACGACGATTCTCGAGCTGTACAACGAGAACGCCATCGTGGCGGAGCCGGCCGGGGCGCTTCCGGTGGCGGCGCTGGAATTTTACCGCGAACAGATTGCGGGCAAGAACGTCGTCTGCATCATCAGCGGCGGGAATAACGATATCGACCGGATGCAGGAGATCAAGGAGCGTTCGCTTATTTACGAGGGGCTGAAGCATTACTTTATCGTGAACTTTCCGCAGCGGGCGGGGGCTCTGCGCGAGTTTCTCGAGCACGTGCTGGGCCCGAACGACGATATTACACGGTTCGAGTACACGAAGAAGACGAGCAAGGAGAACGGACCTGCGCTGGTAGGCATCGAGCTCAAGCAAAGGGACGACTACGGCCCGCTGATCGACCGGATGAAGCAGAAGGGGCTGCAGTTCAGCGAAATCAACAAAGACCCGCATTTGTTCAATCTGCTGATTTAATGCGGGATAAACATGCAAGGACTTTACCTGTTCGCCTAAGCGAAACAGGTAAAGTCCTTTTTTGTCGCTGCGGTTCGGCGCTACTCTTCCGAAGGTGCCGCGCTTCCCGTTTGGAACAACGGAACCAGCAGCAGAGCCCCAGCCAAGAAGAGTACGCCTCCTATAACGTATACCGTCAATAGAGAAAGGCTGTTCATGAGTGCGCCCGCGACGGACATGCCTAGCACCATCATGCCCATAAACATCGGGATCATGACGCCGTTCACCCGGCCGACGAACGACTCCTCCGTATTTTGCAAGAACATCGTGTTGATTCCGGTTTGGATGCACGAGTAGAACAGGCCGTTCAGCACTTGGAATACGAAGGTCAGCGGAATGCTCGCAGACCATCCGATGCCTGCATTGCATACGGCGCTGACGAGCAAACCGAGCGCGAGCAGGATCGGCGCCGGGATTTTTTTCGTCAGCCCGAACACGAGCCCGCCGCCGACCAGCATCGCCGCGCCGCTGGCCATCAGCGACCATTGAAGAAAGCTCTTATCCATCCCCAAATTGTTGGTCGCTACAAAAACCATCAAAGGCTGGGTGAGGCCGACCGCCAGGCCGGCCAAAGCAAAGGTGCCCCCTAACGTTCTTAGGACTTTCCGCTCGAATACGTAACGAAAGCCTTCTTGCAGCTCATGCACAAAGCTTGGGTTTGCGGCGGCTCCGCCGGCATCCGCGGGAGCCTCATCCTTCGGAAGGAAGGAGAGCGTGAGCGCCGAGAGCAGAAACATGAAGCCCATCACAGCAATAGACACATGGATGCCGAAGCTTTGGTATACGTATGTTCCGACGGCCGGGCCGATGACCATAAAGATCCCCACTAATGTTTGGAACATGGCCATAGCCGGCTGCAGCAGCTGCTCCTGAGGCACGTGCCGCTTTAGCAGCTTCATCGCCGAAGGCATCGAGAACTGCGACAGGATCGCCGAGACCAAGGTGACGAAGAAGATCATCTGCCAAGAGCCGAACAGCAGCGTGAACAGCACGGCGAATACGGATAAAGCGGAAAGCAGATCGCATCCGACCATCGTCCGTTTCGGCCGCCAGCGATCGGCGAACGTGCCCCCGATGAAGGAAAAGATAAAGATAGGCGCATATTCGGCAACGGAAATAAGGGAAACATAGCCTGGATTGTTATGCGTGATGTCCGTTACGTACAGCAGGATGGCGAAATTGCGCACCCAAATGCCAAGCTGGAGCAGCAGATTTGAAGTTAATATCGCTTGGACGTGACGGTTTCGGAACAGGGAGCCGGCCGGCTTAGCCGCCGTTTCTTTCGAGGTTGCCAGACTCTGTGCTCCCAGATGACTTTCGGACGTATTCATTATGCATTCATCTCCTTTTTTAATAGTAAAACAATGTTACGTTTCTCGAGTGCTTCAGGCAGCACAATGCCGGGTTTGATTGGCTGTTCGCCTGTCAAACCTAATAAATACCTTATGAATGCAGGAGGGCGAGCTGATCGGCGACCAGTTCTGATCCATGCTTTTCAGAAAAAAGGCGTTGGATCTCACGGGTCGACCTCCTTTGCATAAAATAATGTAACATAACATTGTTACGTTGTAAAGATGCTTTTTTAAAACAGTGTAACAAACAATCGAATATACAAAAAAACCAGACCGCTATGGAAGCAGTCTGGTTCCGTATGGTTGTTCCTGGTTATCGTCATTTCGATCAAGTGGCGTTCTGCAGCTCTCCTAGCTGCTCCTCCGTCCCAGTGTTTTCGACCGGGGTATATACGATCATCATATATTCGGGGCTTTCCGAGATTTTAAAGGTATGGTAGCGAAAAGCGAGCAGCCCGCCGTCCGGATGGCGGATGACCTTTTCCCCATCTAAATTCCCCGCCACCTCATGCCGTTCCCACCACTGTCTGAACGTCTCGCTGTCATCCTTCAGCTTGTCAACGAGCTCCCGGTACCATGAATCGTTCATATACAAGGCGTAACGGCTTCTGAAATGGGCAAGCGACTTGGAAGCGGCGTTGTCCCAATTCACGTTGCGCTTCTTGATTTCCTCCACCATGAAGGTGCGCCAAAGCGCGTTTCTTTCGACTTCGGAGGATGGATTCAGGTCTCCGCATAAGGTGGTGGTCATATGATTCCAAGCGACCACATTCCAGTGCCTGTCGATCACGTAAGCCGGATAGGTTCCCAGCCTGTCGAGAATCGCTTGAAGAGCGGGAGGAAACGAAGCGCCTTCCCCGACGCTCCGCTCCGAAGGGAAGGGGGATGGGCCAATGCCTGCAAATAGCGACTTTCGTCCGGGCTTAGGCGGAGGGTTCGTGCGAGACTCTCCAATACCTGTTCCGACACTTGAATATCCCGTCCCTGCTCGAGCGCGGTGTACCACGGCAAGGAAATGCCGGACAGGCTTGCCACTTCCTCCCGCCTTAAGCCGGGCGTCCGGCGGCGCGTGGATCCGGCGGGCAAGCCCGCCTCCTGGGGGATAAGCGCATACGGCGGGTTTTCAGAAAATCGGCAAGCTCTTTACGTCTTGTTTCGGAATTCATCACCATGCCACACTCCTATATCCTGATACTATTTATATTAGCATTCGGGATCCTACTGTAACGGCTGGACTGTTTGCAAGCCGGTGACCTCATTATAATCGACTTATTCCCAGGAATGAAGGAGGAGTTATTTTGGATAGGAATCATACGGAGTTGAACAAAACAGGACAAGGCGGGTATGGCCGTACCTTGGAAGGCAAACGGGTGGTCCTTCTTGGAGGCACGTCCGGAGTCGGATTCGCGACGGCTGAGGCCGCTGCGCGGGAAGGGGCATCCGTCGTCGTCGTATCCAGCCGGAAGGAGAAAGTGGATGCTGCGCTCGCGCGCCTGCCCCAGGGAGCGGAAGGGCATGCCGTCGATTTAACGAGCGAAGAGCAGGTTCGGGCATTTTTCAGCCGGATCGGCGAATTTGATCACTTGGTATTCACTGCCGGCGAACCGCCGCAAATCGCACCACTCGACGCAACGGACCTGGAAACGGGCCGCCAATATTTCAACCTGCGGTACTGGGGAGCCGTGCTGGCCGCCAAGTACGGTCATCCGCACATCCGGCCGGGAGGTTCCATCACCTTGACATCCGGCATGGCCGGGACCCGGCCGCAGGCAGGCTTTACCGTCATCGCCGGCATCTGCAGTGCGGTAGAGGGACTGATGCGGGCACTCGCCGTCGAGCTTCGTCCGCTTCGGGTCAACGCTGTTACTTTGGGGATGATTCGTACCGAGCTCTGGGACACCGTACCCGAGGCGGAGCGCAGCGCCATGTATGAGCATGCCGGGCAGGCTCTCCCGGTCGGCAGAGTAGGTGAACCGGAGGACGCCGCGGAAGCCTTCCTGTATCTCATGCGGGAGAACTACTCGACGGGACAGGTCATTATTGTGGATGGCGGGTCCAGCCTGGTGTAACTTTGCCCCCGGCGAAGAAGTATCCGAGGGCGGTGCCTGCTATAACAATAACAATGAACAAGCGGGTTAAAAGACCATTGTTTGCTTTCACGAGGTCGCTGAAAAACTAGCGCAGCGGGCGGAATCATTCTGGAGAAGCGTCAGCGTTCGCCTTTGTTCCCGGATTTTAACTGCTAAAAGCGGATAAAATTAAGAAATCCGGGAACAACAGCGATCGGAAGAATGATTCGCACGCGCAGCGGGAACTTTTTCAGCGGCCTCTGCTTGCATAGGATGGTCTTTTAACGTTTACAGACAGCGCGGTGAACCAAAAGTTTTTCCATTGTTTTTTGGAATGGCAGATATGCGATTTTTGAATTTCACCACGGTATGCGCCCGTTATAAACTAGGTGTAGCCGCGGAACTGCCAAGCCATATTATGAAAGGGCTTACACGAATACTTGAGAAAAAAAGCTGGAGGGGATAAAATGTTTGCCAGGTTAACCCGTTTTTTTGTCAAATATGTTCAAAAGTATATGCCTGATCCCTACCTGTTTGCGATTATTCTTACTTTGCTCGTTGTAGGGTTAAATTTCTGGTTGGTACCGCAAACCACGGTGACCGGAGTCATTCATGCCTGGTATCAAGGGGTGTGGGGAAGTCAAAATATATTCACCTTTGCCCTGCAGATGACGTTGATCTTGGTCTGCGGAACGACATTGGCCCAAGCTCCCCTCATTAAACGAGGCTTGGTGCGGTTGTCATCTATCCCGCAAAATCAGGTGCAGGTTGCTGTCCTGTGCTTTTTGACGGGAGCCGTCGGGTCCATGATTAACTGGGGATTAGGACTTGTCATAGGTACGATTCTTGCAAAAGAGATCGCCAAGCGGCTCGAGCGAATGGACTTCGGTTATGTAGTGGCGGCCGCCTATATGGGCTTCATCGTTTGGACATCCGGCTTATCCAGCTCAATCGTATTGGCTAATGCAGATGCGTCGAGCGCGTTAAATATCATTTATAAGATGACCAATCAAACGGTCAATGTCCAAAGCGTTATTTTCACCTTGTATAATCTGGTTCCGGTGATTTTGATCCTGATCGTCTTCCCCTTCATGCTGAAGTGGATCGCTCCCGCCGACATGAAGCTCATTGATCGGAAGGTGTTGTTAAAAGCGGAAACGGCGACCGCAAGCGAAACAAAGGCCCAGCCGGATGAGCCTCAAACCTTCGCGAGAAGGGTGGAGAATGCTTGGATCTTTAACTTGATTCTTGTGTTTGCCGGATTTTATGAATTTTTCGGTCCTTTAAAAGGAACGATTACGATTAATACCATGATTTTGCTGTTTACCGTATTGGGATTGCTATTTCATTGGACTCCGATTCGTTATGCGAAAGCGTTTACGGAATCGGCTAAAGCATCCGGCTCCCTGCTTCTGCAGTATCCTTTATATGGGGAATTATGGCATTGATGGCGTATGTGCCGGCCAAAGGAATCGATCCGCTGCAAACAGTGCTCGCCAGCAAGCTGGTGCAAACGGCAACCGTTCATACGCTTCCCTTTTTAAACTATATCGGTTCCTGTATTATCACCATGTTCGTTCCGTCGGGGGAGGTCACTGGGCTGTTCAAGGGCCGGTTTCCATTCAAGCGGCCATGGCGCTCGGACAATCCTCACCCGAGTATCTCGGCAAAATTTCCATGTCCGTCGCATTCGGCGAGGGGGTCTTTAATATGATCCAGCCCTTCTGGGCCTTGCCGATTCTAGCTTTGGCAGGTTTAACGATACGGGACATTATGGGGTATTGCGTGATGGCCTTGTTGTTCGGTTTTACGATATTTGGTGCGGCGCTCCTGATTTTCTGATCCTAACTCCAGCAGGGTCTACGCCTTCCCATAACCTGAATGAATCAAGCAGACCGCCGTGGTGTGGAGCGCAGCGGTCTGCTTTTTTTACATAAGCGCTTTTAGCTTTTTTGCAGTGCCTTGCTTCGCCCGAACGCCAAAGAACATGCCGCCGCAAGCGGCCCGACGGTAACAGCGAACCCTCCGATCCACCCTACCTGATTGACGGACCAGTGGCTGACGACCATCCCTCCTGCGGCCCCGCCTAAAGCGATACCGATGTGGAGCACCGACGTATTGAGGCTGATGGCCATTTCCGCCGATTCGGGCACAAGCGAAATCAAATAAAAGATCGAGGTTGGAACGGTGGCCCATGCGGATATTCCCCATACGACGACCATCGCAAAGTCGCCGGCCGCCGACTGCGCCAGCGGCTGGGGAGAGCAGCAAAGACGCGGCGTGAACGGCGAGCAGCGTTAGCAATGTTCTGGGTACGCCATATTTGTCGGTTGCATAACCGCCTATGCGCGAGCCGATTATCCCGCAAATTCCCATAAGCAGCAGCACGACACTGATCGATGCATGCGTAAAATGCGCCATGCTTTGCAAAAACGGAGTGATATACGTATAGCAGACAGAGTATCCAACGACGTTTAATAAATTAATCAGCAATGCGGCGATGACACGAGGTTTTTTCATGCTGTTCATCGCGTTCTCCAGAGCTGCCGCTTGGCCGGGAATGCCGGGCAGCACTCGGAGGATCACGAGCAGGATGATAACCGTTGCCGCTGCAAGGACGCCGAATATGGCGTGCCAGCCGAAATGCCCGGCAATGACGACTCCCAGAGGAACGCCGACGACAAGCGAAGCGCTGGATCCGACCTGGATGCTGCTTATCGCGCTGCCGCGTTTGTCGGAGGCAACCAGGCTGGCCGCGAGGGAGAAAGCTACCACATTAAATACGCCCGAGCAAACTCCGAGTACGGCGCGCGAAAGCACCATGACGGCGTAGCTATCGGCGAGCACCGCAGCGATGCAGCCGATGAATGAGCACGCAAGCGTGATCAGCAGCAATGCTTTGCGGTTTATTCGGGTCGTGAGGGCGATGACGATCGGAGTTCCGATAGCGAAAGACAAGGAGAATACGGTAACGAGCTGACCGGCGAGTGCCACGGATACGCGCAAATCCGATGCGATCCAATCCATGATGCCTGCGATAATCAATTCTCCGGTTCCGGTAACGAATGAGCCGATTGCCAGCAGAAGTACTACCAGACGGTTTGACATAGGAAAGCCTCCTCAGTTTCAATTGATCATTTGGTTACACCCGTATCCTGGCTTGACCAGGGGCGCCGCTCCGCATTAATCGTTGCTTAGGAGTGCCAATTACAGCTGATTTTCAGCGGTATTTTTCTCGGGTGCTGCATATGTTTCGCTTTCACAACCAAAGTGTACCTTTCCCTGAACAAAGCAACAATCACGAGATTCCGATGCAATCGATCAGTTTTAGTTATGATGGGTGGGAGCTATTGGGGGATAGGTCAACGGCGGATTGTCAAAATCGGGAGTAACATCAGTAAGTGATTTTCCCGGCAACATCCGACCCAATCCTTACGTTTAACATATAAATGAAAACTTTGGCATGGATACCGAATATAACCATCTGTATTGGTTTAAACCGAGAGAATGGATAGGAGCGTGATCGGATGAGCTGGAGAAGAGCAGCCCATTGCGGCTGTGGTGGGGGCACAAGTCCTAATGACAGGAGCGATCGGCGCATAAGCGGAAGAGGCGACCGTTGTTTGGAAGCCCGTGCCCAGCGTGCAGCCGGATATGCAATACGAGATGTTTCCTTCGGAGATACCCGAATCGGGCAGAGTGCCTGCCGTCATTCGGACGCTGAGCAGCGTCCCGTTTTATGACAAATACGAGGATTCTGCCGGTCCGCCTCAGGGCTACCTGGCTCCTCAAGAGGTCCAGGAGGTCAAAGCGGGTATGCCTTGGTCGGGAGCGCACAATTGGTGGAAGATACGCAAAAGGGGTCGATTTTGGCCTGAAGGTAATGAATCTGCTTCTTAAAGAGGGCACGGTGAACGGCAACTCCCAGCTTTATGGCTTGTATTGGGGAATAAATACATTGTCTGTTCCTCTCGGCGAGCTGTTCAATCCGCAAATGATTCGAGCGGTGCTGGATACATCGGAAGAAGGGAAGGGAATCCTCGCCGAGCTGCTGGAGCAGTATCATCGGCCGCTTGAAGAAATACTGGAAAAGATCATTCCATAATGAGAGGAACCGTACATTGCGTAAAAATAAAGCACACGCCGCCTGCAATGAGGCGATAGGTGCTTATTTGCTAAACATCCTCATCTTGAGAAAAAGATACTCCATGTTCCCCATGAGCCGCCGCAAATCACGGCTTTTTTGCTTTGTGTAATCTAGTGAGCTTTGTAGCCCTACAAAGGGCGTGCCTCAGGGTGGACTGTTGTCGCCAATCCGTTCGAATATCGTGCCAACGACCTCGATCAGTGGATTGCCGACCAATGGGAATGCTTCAGACCGCCGCGATGACTTTCGCACCTCGAGGTGTATTCGCAAATAACCAGTTTTTGCATCAGTTTGCCTGTAAGTACACCATGCGATCATGTTTTCAGACGAACGATAGCCGCGGGCTTTACTGTCATCAGCCACTTTAAAATATCCAACAATTATTTTAGCTATTGTAGTTCCAAATAGGGTAAAATGGTAGGGACTACAAGGAATGAGGGCTGAGACCATGAGTAAAGATGAAGTGATATTGACGCAAGAGGGCTTGGAACAAATAGAGGAAGAGCTCCGCGAGCTCAAGACAGTCAAGCGTAAGGAGTTAGCGGAGCGGTTGAAAGTGGCGATTAGTTATGGTGATCTTAAAGAAAATAGTGAGTATCACTCTGCCAAGGATGACCAGGCACACATGGAAACCCGAATTTTGGTCCTGGAGCGGATGTTAAAAAGGGCACGAGTCGTGAATGCGGATAGTTTGGACTTGAATGAAGTCGGCGTAGGTTCTTATGTGATCTTGAATGATATTGAATTCGCCGAGAAGATCGAATACCGTATTGTCGGTCCGGCTGAGGCGAATGTAGCGGAGAACAAAATTTCTTACGAAAGCCCACTCGGAAAGGGACTTTTGGGAAAAAAAGTAGGAGATATCATTAACGTAAACGCGCCGATGGGCAACCTTCAATATGAGCTGCTCGAAATCAAAATGATCTAAAATGAATAGAGACGAAGTGACCAAGATCGTTGTATGCATTGTCGAGGATCCTGTCCATAGAGAAATCTATGAAACGTATATTATTAATGAACTCAAAGCTAAGTAAAATGTAGATAAAGTGTTATTCAAGTAACAAAGATGGATTTATACAAAGCAATAGCGGCATTTTGCTTAGGGGAAAGGGCGCCTGAATCAGGTGCCCTTTGTTTTTACCCCAGCGATGATATGCTGAACCGTAGCGGTCGCCGGCCTGTATCGGCGACCGCGTTGCGCTAACGGGCGGGATCGTTGAAAATGTAATATCCGTATCAGAGAAAACGCTATTGACAAACGAACTACTGCGTGTTACTTTATAGCTGTAGTAAGTAATACTTCATACCAGTGTTACAGAATAGCAAGAGGTGATTCTGCTGGAAAATCTAACGGAAATGCTCAAAGGGGTGCTTGAGGGTCGCGTCCTTGAAATTATAAGCCGCAAAGAAACCTACGGCTACGAAATCACGCGGCGACTGAACGCCCTCGGCTTCACAGATGTGGTGGAGGGAACGGTGTATACCATCCTGATCCGGCTTGAAAAAAACAAGCTGGTGGAGATCAGCAAGAAGCCCTCCGAAATGGGACCGCCGCGCAAGTTTTTCGTGCTCAACGACGCGGGGCGCGAGGAGCCATGCGGAGGTTCTGGGAAAAATGGGAATTTGTCGCGTCGAAAATTAATGAGTTAAAGGAGAAAAAACAATGAATTTTTGGGAAAAAATCACCGGCGACCGACATGACCAAGGAAATGAAAGCTTTTGAAGTGCGAGCCCAAAAGCTGCCGGCTGAATATCAAGCGGCATGGAAAGAAATGAATGTCTATCTTTGGCCGCACTCCGATTTCACCGGTCGCAACCTCATGCCCATTCTTGACGGTGTACTTGGCCTGCTCGAAGAATCGGCGGCGGAAGGTCAGAGTGTCCAAGAGGTGTTGGGCGACGATATCAAAGGCTTCTGTTCAGCGCTGGCCGGCGAACAAGGGGCAAAGTCTTTTCGTGACAAGTGGCGTGAGCGAGCTCAACCATAATATCGCTAAAAAATTAGGTAAATAGGAGGATAAAAATGAGAATACGGGATATCATCGAAGGCAAAAAAGAGTGGCGAGCACACGTGGCGCGTGTTAAAGCGCTCCCGCGGGATTATCAGATTGTTTATAAAGAGATTCAAAAATATCTCTTTAAGGTCGGCCCTGTTGAGCTAACGGACGGAACGGGTTTGCTCTCGGGGATTATCGATCTTTTTGAAGAGGGCGCGGCCTTGGGAAAAGGCGTGCTCGAAGTGACGGGCAGTGACGTAGCGACTTTCTGCGACGATCTAATCAAAGATTCAAAAACTTACGCTGACATTTATCAAGAATCGGTTGACCCAAAAGGTAAAAGGCCATGAAAAAGGTTACGGATAAAGCAAAGTAAAAGGGGAGGCGGCCGCCGATCGATCCGGATGGCTTTGGGAAAACAAGGCATATTGCTGCGGGCGAATCCTGCGCGACGGAGCGCCCGCCGGATATCGAGTGGTATTGGGGTGATGGATCTCAGGGAGGAAGACGTAAGTATTGTAGGATTACGGAGTACGATTCGATAAGGAGGGAACCCAAATGAACAAGATTACAACGGGACAAAGCAGTAGCGGCTTCTCCGAAAAAGGACTGCGCAGAATGCGCGACGTGCTGGCACGGCATGTCGAGTCCGGGAAGATTCCTGGGCTCGTCGCCCTGGTCAGCCGGTACGGTGAGACGCACGTCGAAGCGATCGGCACGATGCGCCATGACGGCGGCCCGCCGATGAGCCGGGACACGATCTTCCGGATGGCCTCGACGTCCAAGCCGGTCGCGATGGCGGCGGCGATGGTCCTGCTCGACGAGTGCAGGCTGCGGCTGGACGACCCGGTAGATCCGTGGTCGCCTGAACTCACCGACCGGCGGGTACTAAAACGGGCTGATGGACCGCTGGACGATACCGTGCCGGCACGGCGGCCGATCACCGTAAGGGACCTGTTAACCTCCACGTTCCGGGCTCGGCATGGATATGACGTCGCTGGGCACTCCGATCATGAACGAGATCTTCGAGCAGGGGCTCACGCCCGATCTACCGGTGCCGATGCCCGAGCCGGATGAGTGGATGCGCCGCCTTGGCACGCTTCCGCTGATGCACCAGCCCGGAGAGCGCTGGCAGTACCACATCAGTAGCGATCTGCTCAGCGTGCTCGTCTCCAGGGTTGCAGGCCAGTCGTTTGAGACGTTCCTGCGCGAACGCATCTTCGACCCCCTGGGCATGAAGGACACCGGTTTCCACGTGCCCGCGGGCAAGATCGACCGGTCGCCGCCCCTCTACGCCCCCGACCCGCAGACCGGAGAGTTCATCGTGTGGGACGAGGCCAAAGGAGGGCGCCACAGCCAACCACCCGCGTTCCAGGGCGGAGGAGGAGGACTTACCTCCACCGTCGACGACTATCAAGCCTACTTCCGGATGCTGCTGAATCACGGGATGCACGGGACCGAACGGATCCTGTCCCGGCCCGCCGTCCAGCTGATGACCACCAACCGTCTCACGCCTGAGCAGCAAGCCGCCCGTAATGCCATGGCCAGCAACAACGTTCATGTGTCATTCGGCCAGGGGCAGCACGGCGGCTGGGGCTTCGGGATGGCGGTGCGCACCTACCGAGGTGATTACGCGTTCATCGGCCAGTTCGGCTGGGACGGCGGAAGCGGCACCTCGACCTACGCCGACCCGGACAAACAGCTCATCGGAATCCTGCTCACCCAGGTCGGGATGTCCACTGCGGATTCGGCGCGGGTTATCCACGACTTCTGGACCACGGTCTACCAGGCAATCGAAGACTGACACAGACCCAAACGGTCAGCCATCGGTGCTGCAGGCAAATCGATGCGCGGCGGCGTGCCCGTCGATGGTTCCGTACGGCGACCGGGAGCACGGGGGGCTAGACGTATCATTCCGCTGGGACTTGGCCGCGCCGCCGGCCTACATGTTGTGGGCAAAACGGTACCCGGAGGCAATCTCGCCGTTTGGCTTCGACGGTACGGAAAGCCGGGGGGATTTGCGACTCCTTCCATCCGAGGCCGACGGGATGCGTGCTGCAGTTGCCGCGGTTCGCGGCGAAGTTATAGAAGTTCGTATTTTAATGTTACTGGACATGTCCTGAGGTATGTGCATTATAAATGTGGTATCTTGAGAAAAACGACGATATCAATAGATCGTATGTAGCATTAATTGAACGTCACTGCCAAATGTAGCCACGTATTTAGCTAGAATAGCACTATTCCATGTAACTATTTCTCCAGCACTTGACAGCGTATGATTTCTATTTTATATTCTAACTAGTTAGTTATATTTTTGGAGAGGAGAAAGATGAGCATGACAGACGAACTTAAAAGACGCTCGCGAAAATATGATGCTGCCCGGACAAAGGAAATCATTCTGGATGTCGCGGAGGAAGCATTTGCCGAACTTGGTTATTCGGCGGCTCGAATCGACGAGATTGCGAAGGCGTCAGGGTACAATAAAAGCTTAATTTACCAATATTTTGGGGATAAGCTTAGTCTTTATACGGAAGTGATCAAACGAGCCGACCGGCTTGGAGATGAGACCATGGGCCGTTTGTTCATGGACCTGCTGAGTGATGAATCCCTGACTTCGGATGCTGCGAAATTCAGGACCTTTTTAGAAATGACCATAAGAGAAATGTATCGCTTTCTGAACAATCATCCCCGTTATCGGAGAATTCATTTCTGGGAAGTCGCTGAAGAGTGGAAAACATGGAACCAAATCACCTACCAACCAGACGATATAACTCAATTTATTGAATTAGCGAAGGCCGCTCAACGAAATGGGATCATTCGAAAAGATTTTGATCCGTCTATGTTGAAGATTTTCATCACGATTGTAACGATCACAAGTATCCAATCGATTTCCCGTTATGGGGATATTCTTGGCATGAAGAATTCCGAACAGTTGCTGGATCAGATCACGAAATTCGTTGTTCACGGAGTTTTGGAACCGTCATTGCTTTGAGGCAGGCGGTTTACTTAAATAAAAATATAAATAACTAGTTAGTTTAATATGAACTCAAATTAATATTTTAGAGGTGAACTTATGAAAACAATTGCAATTGTTGGAGCAGGTCCGAAACTTGGTTTATCTATCGCTAAAAAGTTTGGTGAGAATGGATTCCAGGTAGCTTTGATATCACGTAGTCAAGAAAATTTAGATTCTCTCGTCTCACAGTTGCAAATCATAGGTATCGAGGCCTCGGGATTTGCAGCTGATTTATATGATAGCGACCAGGTGATTCAAGCTTTCGCTAAAGTTAAAGAGAAATATGGTTTTATTGATGTACTGGAGTTCAGTCCTACGTCCGGTCATTTTCCAGCAACTTTGGCATCAGAAGTCACCGAGGAGAATACGCTTGATCACTTTCAAGGTTTAGTAATCGGAGCAATCAGAAGCGTACAACAAGTATTACCTGGTATGTTGAAAAAGGGCACAGGGGCCATTCTTTTCACTACAGGACTCCAAGCAATATTTCCTATTCCAGAAATGGGGAATGTAGGAATCGCTTCATCCGGATTGAGGTATTATGCGAATAACCTGCATGCTGAGCTTGCGCCCAAGGGCATCTATGTGGGACATCTTTCTTTAGGAGTGATCATTAAACCCGGTACTCAAACGGATCCGAAATATATAGCTGATGCTTGGTTTGAAATGTATACGAAAAAGAATAAGGCGGAAGAGACGTTTCCAATTGGCGTAACTCCGGAAACAATTATTTGGTAAAAAACAATTTGGGGTTACAGGCTTTTTAGGCAATTTCCGCTTGATCAACAGATTAGGTGTATGTATAGGCACAAGAAAAAAATTCATGGGTGCTCTAACATGTTAGCAATCGGAGGCTTAATAAATACTGCCGAAATACGAACTTATTTTTATTGTAATAAGAAAATGGCGATGTATGACACCCAACCTTACTGTCGGGTGACAAGAACATTATTCCATTCCCGACAATGGTTACATAACATCGTAATGACGAAGATTAGTGCCAAAAGGCTTATTTCGACCAGCTTCCTTCAATCAATCATTTGGAACGTAGTATTAAGCTAACGGGCAGATTACGTTGACGTTAACTGATACATTTTGGATTCCGAAACCGTCTTTATACTAAAGTAGCGAAAGGAGGGGGCTAAGGCTAGCGTGGAGGATAAGATTGGGACGAACGAAAATGGGAAGTTTTTAAAAGGAGAATGGAGATGAGGTTGTTTGAACTGTTGGTCTTATTGTCAAGCATCGGCTTGTTTGCATTAACAGTTCTATTAAAAAAAGGACGGCGTAGAATTCCAGTATCCGTTACAAGCGGGTTCGCCACACTTTTACTGGTCATTCATTGGACGGTGGAAGGATACAGAGTTCAGCTATTTTTCCCATATTGCATCACGATCGTATTTTTAGCCATTTCAGGTTATTGCTATTTAAAAAAAAACGGTCCCCCAAAAATCCCACGATTCATATTGGGTTCAGCTTATACCGCTATAGCAATAATGCTGGTCGTAACAGCGGGTCTCATGTATGCTTTTCCTGTATTTAAACTACCTGAACCGACTGGCGAATTAAAGGTAGGAACGCAAACTTTTCATTTCGTGGATACGAATAGGGAAGAGATTTTCGACGAAGCCCGAGATGGCAAGAGAGAATTGATGGTTCAGGTATGGTATCCGGCTCAAGCCGGCACCGGCAAGTACGCTCCCTTTGTTCCCGATCCCCCAATTTTACGTTATATGGCCGCGGACTATGGCCTTCCCGTGTTTACTTTTCAACACCTGAAGTACGTATCCAGTCATGCCTATTCGGGGGCCGTAGTCTCTTCGGCGCAGACTTCATACCCGCTGATCCTTGCGAATCCCGGCAACGGCTCTTCCAGGTTCCTCCACACGTCGCATGCCGAAAATCTCGCGAGTCACGGATATATTGTGGCTGTGATCGACCACACCTACAATACATTTGCAACCGAGTTTCCGGACGGGCGAATCACGACCAGCACAACGAACGACTTATTCTCGCCGGGCCAAGATTACCGGACGAGTAGAGAAATTCGCGACAAGTTGGGAAAAGTTCTAACCGACGATGTGGCGTTCGTGCTGGACCAATTCGAGCTCATCCAATCGGGGCAGATTCCAAGTCATCTCAAAGGGAGGATGGATCTCGGTCATGTCGGGGTGTTCGGCCATTCCATCGGCGGAGCGACGGCCTATGACGCTTCTTACGATCCGCGCATCGCGGTTGGAGTCGACCTTGATGGAGGGCTTTATCGACTGCGTGACCGAGAGGGTCTGCGAAAGCCGTTTTTGTTCATCAATTCGGAAAGCTATTTCGAAAAATTAAAAAGGGTGATGGATAACCGGGTATACACGGATGCAGAGCTTATCCGTATGGGCTCAACAAGAGAGTGGGAAGATCAAGTAACGGAAGATAAAAAGTTGGAGCTTGAACGGATGCGCGAAACGGTCGACGAAGGGGGACAAGTTCTCTATATCGAAAATACAGAGCATTTGAATTTTTCCGACGTCCAGTTCGTTTCTCCGAGTTTCAACATGCTGGGCATTACCGGAACGATTGCGCCCGAAAGAGCGAACTCCGCTATCAATGCCTATATGCTGGACTTCTTCAATATGTATTTGAAAAATCAAGGCGGAATCTTAATGAAAGGACCGGATAGCCACTTTCCGGAGATGAAGTTCGTAACCTCGCTATAAAGTACGGTGCAGGCTACCGGTTTGATGTGCTAATTATCGGAGAACGATAGTTGAATAAGCAACAGGTCGAAGCCGCCGATCCGATCGGCGACTTCATTACGTTAACGGGCAGGATAGATTAATTTACTATCCTTCGTTAAACTAAAATTCTATTCGGTCGGGCCAGGACTGTGCACATTCGCAATCCATGAGAAACCGGGCATGCTGTTGGATGATAAAATGTAGACATAAAGGAGGCCGCAAATGGAACGTGTAATCCTGATGATGAATGTGCGAGAAAACCAGGGAGGAGAGTCAGTCGCATGGCAAAGATCGTTTTCGCATTGAACCAGTCTCTGGACGGGTTCGTCGACCACACGGCATTTCAGCCCGACTCCGTGCTATTCCGCCATTTCATCGACGACGTGCGCGGCCTGGCGGGCAGCCTGTACGGGCGCCGCATGTACGAGACCATGCGGTATTGGGACGGAGACCATTGTGAATGGGATGCGCCCGAACGGGAATACGCGACGGCGTGGCGAAGCAAACGGAAGTGGGTGGTGTCGAGGACGTTAAAGTCCGTCGGTCCGAACGCTTCTCTGATCGAGGGCGACCTCGCAGCGGCCATACGTGAGCTGAAGGCCCAGCATGAAGGGGAGATTGAAGTTGCCGGGCCGGAGCTGGCGCACAGTCTAACGGAGCTCGGTCTCGTTGATGAGTATCGACTCTATCTCCATCCAGTCGTGCTTGGTCACGGCAAGCCGTTCTTTGCCGGCCCGCGTCCGCCGCCGCGCCTCGTGGCAAGCGATCGAATTGGCGAGCAGGTGATCAGGTTGACCTACGTTCCAGCTTAGTTGTGCGGTTGACCCAGCGGACTAAAGGGCAAGTAACTTTAATAGGGATTCTCCGGCTGTAGCGGCAGTCAGAGGATCCCTTATTCTTTGAAATTTGTTCAGTTATGCGAAATGATATAGAAATCTTATTAAACCCTTAGTCGCCTTATTATTAATGGGCCTGTTTCAATCAGACAGAGAGCAGATCGCCGCGGCAAACTGCTCCCTGTTTTCGTTAAGCTAACTGGCAGTTTTGCGCAACTTTCCATTATCCCTAATTATATATGATATAGAAATAATATGTTGTTTTAGGAGGAGGGTGTTTGAGGATTTTCATGCTGACTCGCTGATTGAACAGAGGGTGAACCTCGTAAAGAAGCAGGTGACCGTTGTCTGGACAGAGGCAGAGGGGGAAACATTGCTCATGCCGCCTTCCTGCGCCTCCGTTTTTCTCGTCTTTACGCCGATGTTAATTCCTTGGTAAAGAAGTTTATTAAACGATCCCAGGCATCTGCAGTCGCTTCTTGATCGTAACTTTCCCGACGATGATCGCAAAAAAATCCATGCTTGGCCTCGGGGTAAACAACAAGTTCATGTCGTATGCCCTCTTTAACCAAAGTCTCCCCCAAAATCCTCCATTCGTCGTCCGATATAAGGTGGTCTTTTCCGCCTACAATACCCAAAAAGGGTGTTCCGGACTTAGCCATTCCTGAAGTTAAGGAGATAGTAGGTTCAGGGTCGCTCAAAGGGATTCCGCCGTTCACAATCCACCCTCCGTACATGGAAGCAGCGACTTGGAGATTCAAGCGTGCAGCTGCTAAGTAGGCTATGTGACCCCCAAGGCTGAATCCTAAAATCCCTATTTTTTTGCTGCACTCATCTGAATGGGCCAAATAGTTCATAGCGGCTGATATGTCATCGATAACGCTCTCTCGTTGAAGTTGCCGCATTAAGGACATCCCTAATTCGCGCCCTCCGGCGTCATACGGTAAGTCTGCTTCCGGAAGATGACGCCAGTAGAAATTGGGAACACATGCAATGTACCCTTGTAATGCTAATCGGTTGGCAACATCGCGCATATGATCGGTGACACCAAAAATCTCCATACAAACAATGATGCCCGGGTACACGCCCGGTACAGCAGGACGAGCTAGATAACCGTTCAATGACGGAACATTTCCGATTTTTATGTTTTCCGATACGATTCCATGGCTAATTTGCATCTCGAAACTCCTTTCTTTTCAATTTATTTACAGCATATTCTATAGCTAGATATAATACAAATAACAAAATAAGAGTGGTGATATAAAAAAAATTATGGCTGATTTCGAATGGTTCCGTTCCTTTGTTGCTATCTATAGACTTGGCTCGATCTCTGCGGCTTCATCTATACGATATTTAACGCAACCCGCCTTAAGCCAACTTTGGCCGCATTGGAAAGGGAAATCGGAGAACCGTTATTCAAGCGAACAAGAAGAAATATGATCCCAACCGAAAAAGCAAAAGAACTATATGGTCAAATCGTGTTGGCTGTAGACCGTTTGGAGAAGACGAACGAAGAATTTAAAACGAGTCATAGTCCCCGTACCTTTAGGGGAGGCGGCCCTTCCGAATTTATCCATGAAAGATTGATTAGGAACTTGTCTGATCTCCCTTTTAGGTTGACATTTTCATTTGGACAAACCCAGCCTTTACTTCAATTGCTAAAAAATAACGAACTTGATTTGCTTATTGCAACTCAGCATGTTGCTTCATCCGGCTTGGTATTTACTAGATTGACTACGGAATCTTTTATACTTGTGGGAAGCCATTTGTCCAAAACGTTTATTGATCCAACGACAGTTCAAACAGAACTAGAAAGCATGAAATGGATCAGTTACGGGCCGGACATTCCTATCATTCGCAGATTTTGGATGGAAACGTTCGGCGCCAGAAGCACAATAAATCCTACCTATGTCGTTCCGGACTTGCGGGTAGTAAAGACAATGGTCATTCAAGGGCTCGGCATCAGTGTATTACCGGATTATTTAATACATGACGAACTACTGGCGGGTACGTTAAAAGTGCTCTTTACACCGCCCAAACCGGTAGTAAACGATTTATGGGTCGTGCACCGTTCGTCAGACAGCAATGATTCCGCATTCATAGAATTTCTTGATTTGCTAACAATTTAATAATATTTCCAACACCTATAATAGTTTAGCGAATGATGATTTGTTATGAAAATGTCACATGAACGTGTAAAACAGTAACAGCCCTCCGTATTTGCTACAGATCGTAGGTTAAAAATGGATAGTGAAAACCAACCATTTCAGAGCTACATAACAAAAGGAGAGCTGTTACTATGCAGTATGCCACAAAATTCAAATTCGTATATGTACTCGATTATAAAGTTTGTTAACTATTCCACTAACGGATTACGATAGTGCAACGACCAGGGAGCAGATCGCAGCGGCGGCTACTCCCTGTTTTATTGTGCTGCCCTGAAAATGACCTCTTGGTTGAAAATGAGGACTTCCGTGGACTCACCTATCACAGCAAAAGAATTGAAAACAGAGACCCGCTCCTCTAGTTTGGACGTTTCAAAATCGTTCCTTTGCGTGTTCTAAAAATGACGGAATAGGTGATTCCTGCACTGAACAGAAGGGCGAAAAGAATGAGAAACAGGTTGCTGTATGGAAATGCGCTCGCCTCTTGAACGATAGGAATAATGGGAGCGGAGAGCGCTCCGGCATGAAGCAGGGAAGATACGGCGGCCGTCCCGACCGCGCCTGCAGCGCCACCGGTCAAACCGTAAAATCCCATACCTGCCCCTACCTGCGCTGCGGGCAGCGTTCGAGTGATTGTTTCGGTCAGGGCGGTTTGAACAAACGCAATGCCGGCATTAAAGAGAGCCAATGAGCCGCCAATGTACTCGATGGATTGATCTGAAATAAAACTGAACGTGATCAGTGCCGCGCCTGACAAAAGAAAACCGCTGTAAAAAACAGGGCGATGGCCCCTCCTTGCCGTCGTCCGACCCGCGATCACGCCAAAAAACACAGAGCAAACGGCACCCGGAAAGATCACGATGCCGATTCGATCGGCCGGCGACTGATGCAAAGCGGATAGCATCATCGGGATAAGGAATATCACGCTCATCATGATACCGAACAAAATAAAGCTGATTCCGAGTAAGACGACATAAGGAATATTGCGAAATAGATCCGGTTCCACAAACGGATTCTCCGCTCGTTTCATGCGTATAATAAAGGCGCCCGCCGCCGGTAAACCAATCCATAAATAGTGCCATTGCCATTCGGTAAGGGAAAGCATCAACAACGCAATGGAAATCGTGAGCAAACCCGCCCCGAGCAGATCCGCTTTGACGCGATTCCGAACTTGACTCATCTTGGGTAGTTTCGAACACAAGAAGAGTGCGGGCAGCAACGACAGCGGGATGAGAAACAAAAGCGACCAATGCAGGGTCGAGGTTACATAGCCGCCAAGGATCGGACCTGCTGCTACTGCGAGCGCCTCAACGGAAATAAAAATACCAAAAAGCTTCGCCCTGTATTCGGTGCTGAAATACCGTGCTGCAGCTACAAGGGTAAGCGCTTTGAGTGCGGAAGCTCCTACGCCCTGAATGGCCCGGACGACAATAATCAATGCAAACGAGTGCTGAAGCAGAATTCCGGTCAAACCGGAGATCATGTAAATAAGCAGGCCGAACATCATGAACGGACCGATGGCGTAACGGTCGGACCCTTGGGCGAAAAGCGTTTGTCCTATACCGAAAGTAACGATAAAAGCCGTAATCATCCAGCTTATTTCAGAAGGCGGCAACTGAAACTGCTTCGCCATCTGGGGAATGGAGACGTTAAACACCGATTCGCTCAAAACGGTAAAGAAGAGCACATATACGATCATAGCGGAAAATTTTGCCGAATGGGAGATGCTTCCCGCGCCCGGTTCGGCGGCATGCGAATTCATGGCTTAGTTTGCACCTCCCGAGCCGGCGTGAAACTCCTTGCCTTCCAGGTCCATAGCGACATGGCCGGGTCTCTTTCGGGAACGAACCAGCATCACTGCGCCCAAGAGGGCTGTCAGAACGGTTATCATGACCATGGGGCTATATCGATTCGCCTGATACAGAGTGGTGCTTAGAATAGGGGCGATGATCGCGGAGATTCCCTGCATGGCCGCAACCAACCCGGCAACCCCTCCTTGCTGTTCATTACTTACAGAAAGAGAAGCCCCTGCCATAAATCCGGTCATCATCCATCCCGATCCTAATCCAAAAACGAAAAATGCTAAATAGTAGAATGGAAGGTGAGTTGTTAAAAGGAATAGGAGCATGCTTGCGACGAGAATCAAGGAACCGAGCAGGATCATCGGCCGCGGTTCCCATTTCAGCCATTTGGACTGAACGATTTGTGCAATTAGCATAGCCAAGCCCGATAACACTAACCCGAAGGAAACCATTCTCGCCAACTGATCGGAGGGGAGCTGGAGCTGATCCTGCAGATAAAACCCGCCAACGACCTGAATCGATACAAGCCCTATCATCGTCACTAACGCCGCGAGTAAATATAGCCGCAAACCGGGTTGAAACGGGCTGACTTTTACAGCGCCTTTCCGTATCGTCGGCTTCGCCTCAGGCATCAGCAGCAGAGTGACTGCGAAGGCAACAGCCGCCATCGCTATGCCGAAATATAAGGGCCACAGCAAACCAATTAATGTGAATATGCCGGCAATGGCCGGGCCAAAAACAAGTCCAAGCCCATTTGCGGCGCTAATGATCGCCATGCCGGTTCCTCTTTCCTTTCCCTCCGTCACATCACCTATATAAGCCTGTGAGGATGACAGGATGGCCGGAATGAACATGCCGACCAAGCTTCTCGTTACGATCATCAGAAGCAGCGACGGTCCGCCGCTAAGCCAGTGATGGAGACCGCAGTAAAAGGTGACCGCGAGGAACAAAGTGCTGACGGACATGCCGATAAACCCAATCAGAATAACCGGTTTTCGCCCCTTCGCATCGCTGATATTCCCCCATACCGGAGCCATAACCGCCATCATAATAGAACCCGTTGAAATAAGGATCCCGGAGTGGATTTCCCTTAAACCTAATTCTCGTATAAGCGATGGGGTGATCGGCGCAATGAGCATAAGCCCCAGCATCGCCACAAAAACACTGAAAAAAACGCTGCCTCTTATTCTGTTCATTCTTTACACTCCTCTTCACAACATGATGGTACGAGAGGAGTATAAGTGAATTCTGGCAATGACCGCTCCCTTGAAACGGAATAAATTACGGTTTGGCGGATTAAAAATATTTTTTCATCGCAGACGGCTTCATTCCAAATTTTCGAATAAATTGCTCGGAAAACGCGCTTACGTTGCTGTAACCTACCATCATCGCAGTTTCGGTTACAGTAGCCTCTTGTTCTCGCAGAAGCCTCATCGCATGGTCGAGACGAACATGTCTCAAATATTCGAATACGGTCATGCCAAAACATGCTTTGAAGCCTTTCTTCAGTTTGAAGTCGTTTAACCCGACCATTTTTGCCAACGCCAGCAGAGAAGGAGGGTCGGTCATACAAGATTCAAGGATTTGCTTAGCCCTGTGCAATTTTTCAATATCGCCTTTAGACAAGCCGTTCGGTCTAGGCGCTAGAAGAAATAATTGATTCAAATGCATGTTTAAAAGCTCCAATGCGGAGGCTTCCATCATTAACGGGGATCTATTGGCATTTTCAAAATCCGCGATTAATTGCTTTACCAAGGCCATGCTTCTGGCGTCGTTTTCAAAATTATAGCGGCGGAAGGCCTGCCCGTTGATGAGTCGGTTAAACTCGAAATTCGTATGGGGTGAAGTTGACAGTTCATTAGCCGCATAATCGAATAGAGAAACCGGAATGGCCAGCGAAAGTGAACCATACTGCTGTGCCGGGGGATAAAACTGAGCCTCAAAGTCTTGAATTAAAGCGAGTGCACCCTGCCCAACGGGAATTTCATGGTCTTGACCGGACACCATCACCTGCCGCTGCCCGGAAAGAGTAAACTGAAGTTCAACCATACGTCCTTTGGAAGCAAAACGAAAAGGATACGGTTCATGATAACGAATATCGTGGTACACGATTTCAATCCCGCTGTAAGTAGTGACCTTGTATGCGTTCCCGGCACCGACTTCGGATCGCGGCCTGTAAGAGATTCCATTCTTTTGGCTGAATAACGTTTCATCGAAATATCGCCGATAAATGGACCCCAATGATTCCACAGCAATCACCTCTGTACGGAATATTAATCATTTTAGTTTGTTTGGTTCAACAGTCAATCAACCCTCGATTCATCTACTCTTTGTCATAGGGTTAGGTTAACTTATTTTACCATTGTTGTAAAACGGAAACCTCCTGATTATGGTGAAATAAGTCCGCACAATAAAACAGCGGCAGATTAAGATTTTTTCAAATCCTAGTCCGCCGCTAGCTCATTTTTTGAAAGTCAGAATCTATTTTTAGTTAACATGATTTACTTCGCAGCTACTTTCTCCAAATCCAAAACACCTTGGTAGATCGTCTCGAACAGTTCTTCGAGATTCGCTTCCTCGATGCAGGAGAACGCGACGCGGAGATCGGTTTCGCCGAGGGCGATCGTCCCGACGCCGTACTTGTCGAGCAGATGGACACGCAGGGTCTCGGCATCAACGGTTTTCAGCTTGAGGCACATGAAGTAGCCGGAGTTGAACGGGTAGTATTCCCAGGCATTGTCGAATTTGCCGGTATCGAGCAGCGCTTTGACACGGTTGGCGCGGCCCTTCATGATCTCGAACTTTTCCTGCTTCTGTGCCTTGAAGTCCGGGGACTGCAGGGCGTGCAGCACGAAGGTCTGGGAAGGATGCGGACCGCTCGAGATCGTCGCGCGGATGATGCCCATCGTCTTCTGCTCCAGCGCCGCCAGCATGGCGTCGCTTTGTCCGCAGTAGGTGATGAAGCCGACGCGGAAGCCCCAGACATATTCTTCTTTCGTAGCTCCGTCGATTTTGATGGACAATACGCGAGGATGCAGACCTGCCAACTGCCCGGCCAGGGATTCCTGCATGGAGCCCTCGAAGAAGAGACCGAAGTAGGCGTCGTCCGTGACGGCTACGACGTTGATCCCCGCTTCCGCAGCTTCTTTAATCGCCGCTACGATCGTGCGTCCTTCCTCTTCACCCGGCGTGTAGCCCGTCGGATTATTAGGGAAGTTCAGCACGACGATCGCTTTACCTTTATTCTTCTGCGCGAGGAGCGTGTCGCGGAGACCGGCGGCGTTAAACTTGCGGTCGCTGTTATACAGCGGGTAGTACGCGAGCTCGGCGCCGCGGCGGATGCCGAAGGTCAGCTCGTAGTTCTCCCAGTTCTTATCCGGAATGACGACCACATCGCCGGGACCTGCGAACAGGTCGGCCACAATGCTGAGGCCGTGCGTCAGTGCGTTGGTTGCGATCGGATTGCCGAGGCCTTTGCCCTGCAGGGAGGGATTCTCTTCAACCATCTTGCTCTTCCAGGCGGCGCGCAGCTCCGGCTTCCCGGCCGGCGGCGCATATTCGTAAATGTCCTTGGGACTATAGGAGGACAGGGTATCTTGAATGACTTTCAGGTGCATCGGCTGGCCGTTCTCAAGCGCCGTTCCGATCGTTGCGTTGAATTTCTTCGCTTTCGCCTTCGCTTCGGCCGATTGGCTCAAGATACCGATCTTCGGAAAATAGATTTGTCTTCCGAGCTCGGAAAGCATGTCGTAAACATGGCGGTTTTTCCCGGGCAATCGTGTCGTTCAGTTGCTGGGCAAGAGGGTTCATGAAAATTTCCATCCCTTTCGTTTGTTCATGCGGTTTAGCTAGCCCATATTATAACACTTTGGTGCGGCGGCGTCACGGTGCTTTTAACGGCTTTTTCACCCCCTCGGACCGGTAAAATCTTGGTTTTCCCGCAAAGCTTGTGTTACCATTAGGTACAAACGCCGTTCGTCCCTGGGAAAGACGGCTTAAGATCAACCGCGAAGCGGAGGAGTGTCATGTCAGCCATCAAGCGTTACGAACAGATTATGCAGCTTCTTCTGGCGACCGGCGAGGTGACGGTGGCCGATCTTGCCGCAAGGCTTCAGGTGACGGGGAAGACGATCCGCCAGGACCTGGAGAAGCTGGAGGGCAAAGGGCTCTTGCGGCGCACCCACGGCGGGGCCGTGCTCGCGAATGAAGGTTATTCCGGTCTGTTCCGGGAGCCGACTTCCGAAGCGAAGCGACCGGGGAGAAGCGCGAGGCGGCGGAAGTCGCCATGCAGTTTATCGAGCCGAACGATATCATCGCTCTGGACAGCGGCAGCACGACGCTCGAAATCGCCAAGAGGCTGGACAATGTGCCGCTCACCGTGATCACGAACGACCTGTATATTATCGGGGAGCTAATCCAGAAGGATCAAATCCGGCTGGTCGTGCCCGGCGGCGTCCGCGACCGCAATTTGCTCGTGAACGAGAATGCCGGGGAGTTCCTGCGCAAGCTGAACGTGCAGAAGGCGTTCCTCTCGACGACCGGGATTCATCCCGAGTTCGGCTTTACGATTTTCACCCAAATGCATGTGGAGCAGAAGCGGGCGCTCATCGAATCGGCCCGGGAAGTTTACTGCGTAGCCGATCACAGCAAGTTCGACAAATGCGCGCTTATCACGTTCGCAGGCCTGACAGAGGTAAAGACGATCATTACGGATTCGGGGCTGACGGATGAGCTGGCGAAGAAGTACGGAGACGCCGGTGTCCGCATCTTAAGGTATTCGCATGTTCACTAGGGTTCATTTTGGTTCGATAATATTTTAATTGAACTAAAATGAACGTTTATATTATACTTATAGTGAACTTATTGACGGGAGGAACTTATATTATGGAAATCCGCTATGCCACGAACCCGACGGAAACAAAAACTTACGATACCGAGCGCCTGCGCAAAGAATACCTAATCGAGAACCTGTTCGTTCCGGGAGAGCTGAAGCTCGTTTATTCCCATGTGGACCGTTTCATTACCGGCGCCGCCATTCCGGTCAAGGAACCGATCAAGCTCGATGCGGACAAGCACACGATGGGCTCGGATTACTTCCTGGAGCGCCGCGAGATCGGCATCATCAACATCGGCCCGAAAGGCTACATTTCCGTAGACGGCACCGAGTATGAGATCAATAACAAGGAATGTCTGTACGTCGGTCTCGGCAACAAGGAAGTGATCTTCCGCAGCGCGGATCCGGCGAATCCGGCGCGCTTTTATTTCAATTCCACACCGGCGCACAAGAACTATCCGACGGAGAAAATCGACCTGGATTCCGCGGAATCCCAGCATCTCGGCTCGATTACGAACTCCAACGAGCGCACGATTTACCGCTTCATCCACCTGAACGGCACGAAGAGCCGCCAGCTCGTCATGGGAATGACGCTGCTGAAGCCGGGCAATATGTGGAACACGATGCCTTGCCACACGCACAACCGCCGCTCGGAAATTTATCTGTATTTCGATATGCCAGAGGATGGCGTCGTGTTCCATTTGATGGGCGAGCCGAACGAAACCCGCCACGTCGTTATGCGCAACGAGCAGGCCGTGATCAGCCCGAGCTGGTCGATTCACAGCGGCGTGGGCACCAGCAACTATACCTTCATCTGGGCGATGGCCGGGGAGAATCAAGAGTTCCACGACATGGACGCCGTAGCCATGAAGGACCTGCGTTAATCCGCCGAGAGTACCCATGCATAGAAAAAAACACAAGCTTCGCGGCTTTCGCTGCAAGGCTTGGGAAACCACAAGGCCGTCCCGCTTAGGGATGGCCTTGTGGCGGTTACGAGCCTCTATTCTGCATGTCTCCCCTTGCGTACAATACGCTTTCACCTGTTGCGACGATGGCGGGCTTCACGGGCCTTTCATAAAAGCTGAACCTGGTGTAGAAGCCGATTGCCCTGTCCGTCATACCGGACCGATCGTTGAGCGAGTATGGCGGCTGGAAATTTCCCGTCCGCTAACACGATTTGATCCCCATGCCCCATTTCCATAAGAATCTTGAGGAGGTCCGGTGAAATAACCGGCTCTAATATATTCCCGGATGAGTATAATCCTTCCTGGTCTGGATATTATAAAACTGAAATTTAAGGGCTGGGATTGAGGGAGGGAAGGTGAGTGAATTGGATCAATTTTCTCAAAAGAGCACGGTCAGGACATTCATCCTCTCCCATTGATCCCCAGGATGCTACTGAGAAGGAACCATTGAAACAGAGTGCACCGATATCGGTGAACTTGCAAGAAAACAGACAATGGCTTGAGCAAATTTTCGCAAACTGCAGAGATATCATTTTTATCCCGTGGAATTACGGATCCAATCTCCAATATGCGGCGATGGCCGTCTATTGTACAACGCTCGTTCAAGAAAAAAGGAAAATTACTTTAAAACCGTCATGCAGGATCTGGTTCCCCATCAGGTAGGGCCGGCTTCGGATATTACTCCCGCCGATGTGATTAACTTCTTCAAGAAGCAGGGGGCTTCTGAAGAGACGGCACATCCGATCGGGGACATGGACACAGCGGTTCAAGATGTGTTGAAAGGAAACGTTGTTGTTTTTTTCGACCAATGGGATAAGGCACTGAGCTTTCAGGCTATAAACCTTCAAGAGAGACAAGTGACGGAAAACCTGACCGAACCGGTGGTAAGAGGTCCGCACGAGAGCACGGTAGAAAATCTGAAAAAAAATATCGGGTCGCTGCGGATACGTTTGAAATCCCCTGATTTTAAACTGGAGTTCCTCAAAGCCGGCGGAAAATCGAATACCGAGATTGCGTACGGTTATATCGAAGGAACGGTGAACCCGGAAACCTTGACAGAGTTTCAAAAAAGGATCTCTCGGGCCAAAGAAAAGGAAGTGCTGGAGTCTTCGAATATCGAAGAGCTTCTTGAAGAATCGGTTTATTCGCCGCCGCCGCAATGCCGGGTTACGGAAAGGCCGGATACGGCGGTTGCCGCACTGCTGGACGGGAAGATTATCGTGCTCGTTTCCGGCGGCCCGGCGATTTTGATTTGTCCCGGTCTTTTTGTAGAGTTTCTAATGTCTCCCGAAGACTATTATCAAAGAACGGTTTTTTCGTCCTTGATCCGACAGTTAAGGATCACCGCTTTCTTCCTGTCCCTGACCCTGCCAAGCATTTATATCAGCTTGACCACCTATCATCCCGAGCTGATTCCAACCGTGCTGCTGCTTGCGCTTCTCAACACACGGGAAGGGATACCGTTTCCAGCCTTTATAGAGGCGCTGCTCATGTCCTTCTTCTTCGAAATTCTTGTCGAAGCGGGGACTCGCCTGCCGCGACTGGTCGGCTCTGCCGTTAGTATTGTTGGGGCCCTGGTTATCGGCGAAGCGGCCATCAATGCCGGAATCGCTTCCCCGATCATGGTCGTCATCGTGGCCCTTACCGGGATCGCGGGCTTCTCTCTCCCGCAGTATAATCTTGCCGTTGCCACCCGAGTCATGCGGTTTCCGCTCATGATTCTTTCCGCATCTTTAGGAGGATTCGGGTTCATGATCGGGATCTTGTGGATTCTGCTGCACATGACAAACTTGCGCTCGCTCGGCCAGCCCTATCTTGCTCCGCTCGGGCCGCTTCGCCCGCGGCGGCTGCGCGATGTGTTTATCCGGGCACCCTTGATTCTCATGCTCCGTTCGCCGCGAAACCGACATCAGCATGCTTCTTACTCAGAAAATAAGAAAGAAGGATAGACGGTGAGAACGTTCGGTGTCGCCGCTATAACTTTTGTGAGCCTAATCCTCTTAACAGGGTGTTGGAACAGAATGGAATTGGATCATTATGGCTTTGTTCAGGGGGTTGCTGTCGACATGGCGAAAGACAGAAAAAACATTGAACTGACAATCCAATTCTACAAGCCGATGGGCGGAACCAAGCAAAGCGGCGGACCAACCGGCCAAAGCTTAATCAATATCAAAACAAGAGGCCGAACCGTGTTTGACGCGATCCGCGATATGACGATCCATTTCGGCCGTAAAGCGCAGTGGAGCCATATGCGGGTCCTGATCATCGGTGAAGAGCTTGCCAAAGAGCGGAATATCGGTGAAGTCCTCGATTTTTTTCACGGGATCATGAACCGCGGTCGACCGTCAGCGTCATGATTGGCAAACATAGGGCGGACCAGTATTTTACGACAAGCAAGCCTTTTATCGAAACGACGATCGGTCAGCAACTGCGCGAATCTGAAAGAATGGCTTATAAATATACCGGCAAATCCTTAAAAACCTCTTTTTTGGATTTGATGCTGGAATTAAAAGGAAAAACGGGTGTTGCCGTAGTACCGTACGTCTACTTTGACCCGAAGAATAAACCGGTAACCTCTCCCGTTAGCGGACTTGCCCTGATGAGGAAAGGGAAAATGGTCATGGAGGTTCCGCCCAAAATGCTCGAAAGCCTGCTGATGCTGAAGGATAGATATCAAAAAGGCGTGATCGAAGTCGAATGTCCGGGTGAGAGCAAAAAGAAATTGAAGAAAGTGGAGGCCGTAGAAGTGGAATCGCTCAAGACGAAGCTCGGTGTGAAGATCAGCGGGGATGCCGTAGCCGTCGAAGTTTCGACCAAATTAAAGGGCTATACCGGGGAACTCCTCTGCACTACCCTGAAAACCCCTGACGACGTAACGAAATTTAACGAAAGGGTTCGAAAGACGGTCGAGAAGGAAATAAGAAGAACCATTGCTCTGATCCAGAAACAAAAATTGGATGCACTGGGAATCGGGGATCGTATTTACCGCCATGCACCTGCCAAATGGAAACGTTGGGAGCCGGAATGGGAAGAGCGGTTTGCCGCTGTTCCGTTTACCGTTAAGGTTGAGGCGAGCATAATCAATACCAGTGTGAACCTCGGCGAGCCGGTCGCCAAGCTTAGCAAGTAATTCCGCATGCGATGCGGACGAACGGGGAGAAGAGCATGTTCGAGAAAATCATACTTGTGCTAGTGGGATACATCTCCATACTTGCCTATGACGGCCCAAAGCTGAAGTATACAAGCGGCAGAGAGAAGCTCGTTTATGGAATGCTGATGACCGCCGCACTGTATCCGTGTCTAATCTTTGTGTTGGAGTTGAACTGGCCGAATCTGGATGAGTTGGTTGATTTCTTCTTCAAAAATCCGGCCAAACGCATTGTAGAGTCGGTCAAACTCCCGTCTTAACGATCAATGGTTCCTTAAGGAAGAGGTGTCCGGCTATGAAAAAAAGCAGACAACGGTCAGTTCGCGGCAAATGGCGACACTCTTTCTCTGCTTTCTGACCGGTTCGGCGATCGTCAACATACCGGCGCCTTTGACGGGGGCGGCCAATAATGCCGCTTGGTTGTCGCTCTGGATGGCGAACGGACTAGGGGGGCTTCTGCTGGTCTGCGTTCTGTATCTTCATCGGAAATATCCCGGGATGACGCTTATCCAGTTCAGCCGCCAGGCCGTAGGCAGGGTAGGCACCATCATCATCGCCGTTCCTTTCTTCTTAATGATTCTCACGATGCTCACCCTTATCATTGGTGACATCGGCGGATTTTTCAAGAGCACGATGATGAGGGAAACGCCCACTTCCGTCTTTCATCTGCTCATCCTCTTCACAGCGGCCATGACCGTACGTTCGGGTATCGAGGTCATGGCCAGGATGTTCACGCTCTTGCTCGTCACATTGTATTTCTTCACCGTCGTAGTTTTGATTTTAGCATTGCCTGATTACCATATGGAGTTTCTCCTTCCTATATTTCCGGAGGGGTTCAAGCCGGTTCTGCACTTTGCCGCCTATTTTGCTTGGGGATTCCCTTATGCGGAACTGATTTTGTTTACGATGGTTCTGCCGTTTGTCCGAAAGGACCAAGAGCCTTTGGGCAAATTTATGTACACAGCGCTTCTTATCAACGGGCTGTCGTTAAGCTCGGTGATCGTATGCACGATCACGGCCTTGGGGCCGTTGTCCGCGAATATCAAATTTTCTTTATATACTCTTGCGCGTTTGATTGAAATCGCGGAGGTTATTGAACGGATCGAATCGGCGATCAGCATGGCCTTGATCGCCGCCTCCTATATGAAGGCAACCATTGTGCTGTTTATTATCAATTTGGGAGTAACCCAATTGTTCCGCCTGAGAGACGAACGGATACTGATATTTCCGATAGCGTTTCTGACGCTGCTGCTCTCGCTGACCTTGTTCCATAACGAATTGGAATTCACGGAATTTGTAGGCGTCGTATGGCCTTTATTTATAACCGTGACGGGCGTGATCCCCATTCTTGTGCTGACCATTGTAACTGCGATTAAAAACCGAAGGAAGCAGTCGACAAATTAGTACATCATCGTGCCGAGAGGTCGCTCATTAATCATATCTTGAATCTGATAGACCGAAATGGGGAAATATTGAAACCCATAAACATAGGCCGTGATTTCATTGACCTGAAAATAAACGACCAGTGCCTTATCGGCGATATAAAAATCTTGGTCGGGCCGTATTCCTCTAAATTCGGACAACAGTGGAAGGCGGCGGCCCTGAATTTGCTGCTGAATCAAATCAGACAGGCTTTTGACATAATCGATACCATGAAAGAATAAATCGTACAAGCCGTATAAGTTTCCCGTCTGTACGTCAAACGTGAGCGATTTTTGCAGGGTCAGTCCATGAGCCCCGCCGGAATATGCGTAATTAAATATTGATAAGCTGAGCACGCCCCGCTCATTCGTCTTGATCTCGTAAAAGCCGGTCATTTCCGTGTTCGGATGATGGGGGAGCCCTGCCGACGGATCAGCAGGTTCACTTCTGTAACAATCATCCGATTGATCCGGTTTTGTACGGCCCGGTCCGGCATATCGGCGATGACCGGGTAAGCGACATTCAGCCCGGGCCCGGTGAACCTGCCCGATTGGACGGTGACGGGGAGATTGAACAATGTTGCTCCTCCTTTCCATGCCCGCTAAGTTTGTTCAAGGATATGATCCACCGTACGGATCGCCAAGGCAACGGTGGTGAGCGTCGGATTGGCTGCTCCGGTAAGTGGCTGGGCGCTGTTATCGGCCACGTAGAGCCCAGGTACGCCGTGGATTTGCCCGTACCGGTTTGTTGCCGAAGTGGCAGGGTTGTCGCCCATACGGCAAGTTCCCGCTTCATGATTGTCGAGGCCCGGGGGCAAGAGGCTGGGGTTGTCGTATAATTCGAGTCCCATTGCGGTAGCGGAAGCGCGGATGGAAGCTGTAAGCTCGCGGATCACGGCCTTATCCTGCTCACTATACGAAAATTGTACGCTCAGTAAAGGTACGCCGTACGAATCCCGTCTGTCCGGATCCAATCTAACCTGGTTTTCAAACCGCGGTTCGATGGTCGCCAAGCCGAAGTATTTGAGCCGGAGTTCATTCTGAAGCCTTTTTTCCTTATAATGGTACCACCAGTAATCTAAAGGGTCCGTTCCTAAAAGGAATATCATATATTTCCGGTCTGCCGTACTTGGAATCATGATCGAAGCATTGCCCAACACCTCGCCAAACAGCTTACGTTTTACTTTTGCACTCGCAACCACAGTCGGTTGGTTTACCAGATATTTGCCTATCGCTTCCAGGGGAATATCCGAGTTCAGCAGAATACGCGGCGTTTCAAAGGCGCTGGCGGAAAGGATGACCGTCTTTGCTTGGATGTTGTAGGTTTTATGGTCCGAAGTAATCACTTTTACGCCCGCTCGCTCTTCCTCTTTCGGTGAAAACCTGAACCGCGCGCGTATTAATAGCCAGATCGAAAGGCCTTTTATTTAGAGCGTAAGCCAAGAAAATGATCGAACTAAAAAAACATTCGAATGAAGCTGACCATACCGGGTAACATCAAGATCGACAGCCATCGGAATGTCCGTTGCATCCGGAAAGCCGCCGAAGCGAAGGCGATGAAGAAGGGTTTCCTGCAGGCTTGATCCCCTGGCGTATGCCGAGGTTACCTTCATGATCTGTTCAGCCGTAAGGTAATAGGGAACCAGTTCTTGATAGGAAATCGGCCAAGTTTTCATCTCTTCCGGCAGCAAGCGGGGACACATTAAATACCAATGCAGGGTTCTTCCGCCGAGCGCTCTGAATATTCTGGCTCCCGGATAATCCGGCCATAATCTCCCGGCATGTTCAGCGTAGGGGGGACTTTCTGTAAAATGCTCAAACCGCGTTTGATCGAAGGTTGGCAAATTATGCGCATGGGTGGGTAAGACCAGATCCCCGGCCTCGATCATCCCGATCCGCTTGCCGCTTGATTTCGCTTGCTCGCATAATCTCCAAAGAGAGGCGCCGCCCCTGCACCGCCGCCGATAATCAGCACATCGTAATGGGTCTCAGCCATCTTCTCAATCGGAGTCAAAGGAATCCAGGGCTCTATTGCCGGCTTTGATGAATAAGGACGGGCGTCGCCGCCGTTCGGAAGCGCTGACCGATCGGTTGGATCCGCCGCGTCGATGCGGGAGCCTGCCCCCAGCGCCCAATGAATAGCGTTCATCACAAGCCTCCGGAAAGCGGGTACCTGAAAATCCTCCGGATGGCCCATCGTCGTAGTGAAGGTGCGTCCTCCGGCATAATTCTTCATCGTCCATGCAACAGGATTTATTACGGCGCCCGGCACCGGATTAAGTTCGGGATCGACGGATTGTCCCAGCAGCAATATTTCCGATCCCTTGGGCGGATACGGAAGGATATGATATAACCAGGATCGGACATGGAATTTATCCGGAATTCCGGTTAAGATCGGGTGCTGCCTCGCACCGGACTCCACGAAGACATCCGTACTTGAAGAGTATGGGTAATGCTTAATCCACGGAGCGCCTAGCACGCCAATGCCGAACTTTTTATTCCATATTTCGAGAGGGTGCCCTTTGGGATAAAGAAAACCATGGGTGCTTGTACGGAATCCGATGACCGGCTTGCCGCTTTCAATGTAATTCCGGATATGGCGGAATTGCTCCTCGGGCAAGGAGCGAAACCGTATAAAGAACACGGCCAAATCAGCATCGTCCAGCGCTTCGAGACCGGGGATATTCGCCGGATTGGCTTGGGAAGGAAAAGCCGTGAGCAATGTCGTCCGTGCGCCGTGCTGCTCCGCCTCTTTAGCTATTCCGGCCAGGGAACGTTCGGAGTCATATTCGACTTCAGCGGCAATAAATACGATATGGAACGGCTTTAAAGCTGGTATGTTTTCCGGCATGGGTTCGATCTCCTTTTTAACAAAATAGATGTACTATTTCGTTTGATCGATGATATGGTCTGCCGTACGAATGGCTAGCGCAACCGTGGTTAATGTAGGATTGGCCGGCGTAGTAAGATTGACGACGCTGTTATCTGCTATATAGAGAGAAGATATGCCATGGACTTGCCCGTAGCGGCCCGTTACCGAAGTGGAGGGATCATCCCCCATTCTGCAGGTTCCCGCCTCGTGATGATCTTCCCCGGGCAGACCATAGATAGGGCGGAGCATCGAGCGATAACTTCATCGTGGATGCGAAGCTGTGCAGGGAAGCGTATATGGTCCGTAGAAGCTCTAGGTCCCTGTCGCTGTAGGAAAATCGGACGTTCAGCAAGGGAACACCATATTCATCCCGCCTTACAGGGTCAAGGTAAACATGATTTTCAAAGCGGGGCTCCACGATACCGTAACCGTGCAATCTTATCTTGATAGCGTCCGAGAGCGGTTTTTCCCTATATTGGTAGAACAGCTCGGAGAAAGCCATGAGCTGATAAGGACGGTCTGCCGTGCCCGGCACTCTGATGCTGGCAATCCCCAGTACTTCCGGAAACAGCTCTCTCTTGATCGACGCATCCGCAATGTATGCAGAGTGGTTCCTCAGATATCGTCCGATGGCTTCCCCGGGAATATGGGAATTCAGCAGAAGACGCGGGGTTTCCCAGGTGCTTGCGGCAATGACGATCGTCCTCGCAGTAAGGGTATGCGTTTTCTTATCGGAAGTCATCACCTTGACCCCTGCGGCTTTTCCTTTTTCGGTTACAACCTGCACAGCGCGCGTATTTATAGCCAAATCGAATTTTCGGATATTTAAGGCGTAGGCGAGAAAGATGATCGAACTAAAAAAAACATTCGAATGGACTTGCCCGTATTTCGTTCCTTCCAGATCAGCGGCGATGGAGATGGCCGTTGCCTCCGGATACCCTCCCACCAGAAGACGTTCGAGAAGCACTTTTTGCATAGAGGATCCATCGGCATAAAATTTGGTTACGTTCATTACTTTTTCCGCGATCTCATAATAGGGTTCAAGCTCCGTATAAGTAATCGGCCACGCTCTGAAGGCTGACGGTTCAAATCGGGGAGCATAATTGTACCATAGTACGGTTCTTCCGCCTAAGGCCCGAATGATGATGGCGGACCGGATAATCTGTCCATCTTCGTACGGTCGGATCTGCTACACGGGCCACATAGGCTGCAGCACGATCTTCATCAAAGGTAGGCACATTAAATCCATGCGTCGGCAAGAGCAGATCTCCGGCCTCTATCATCCCGATCCGCTTGCCCTCCTGACCCCATTGTTCGCATAATCTCCAGAGAACGGCCCCGCCTCCCGCGCCGCCGCCGACGATAAGCACATCATAGTCGGTCTCAGCCATTTTCTCCACCGGAGTTAGTGGAATCCATTGATCCCAATAGGCGGCTGTTGGATCAGAAGGGGGTGGAGAGATATCCCGGTTCTTAAGTAGATATAACGGCGGGGAGGACAGTTTTACATGTATTCCCGCGAGCCAAGCTCTGATCAGCGCCGGTAAGATGCGGATTCATCGACAGGAGGTGTTCTGCTTCCAGACCATATCTGTCGGCAATTTTCCTTAGCGTATCCCCATGTTCAGAAACATATATTTGCAATTGGCTACACACTTCCCTTACAATTGGGGTTTGCCAAAAAACGAATCTATAGGAGTATATGAGCAAACTGCCTAACGCATTAATGAAAATGAAAAAACACAAGCTTCGCGGCTTTCGGCCGCAGGGCTTGTGTTTCTGTGCTTGTTGAATCAGGAAGTTATGCGAAACATGATCCTGTGTCTAACCGGGGGATGGCTCTAAAAAATGCTCCAGTCGTTCGCTTCGGACAAGGTCTGCAGCAGATGCACGCCGGCGGTGCTGTTCCCCTTGTCATTGAGGGCCGGTCCCACCACGCCGATGCCGTACCTTCCGGGGACGAGCGCCATGATCCCGCCGGCTACGCCGCTCTTCGCGGGCAGACCGACGCGGATGGCGAATTCGCCGGAGGCGTTGTACATGCCGCAGGTAATCATAAAGGTCTTGGCGATCTGTACGAAGCGGCGCGGGACGAGCCGCTTGCCCCGGATCGGGTCCGTGCCGTTATAGGCAAGGACCAGGGCCATGCGGGCCAGATTCCGGCACGTGACCCGGACGGAGCAGTGGCGGAAATAGACGTCCAGCACCGGCTCGACCTCATCGTCGAGCACCTGGTTGTCCTTGAGGAAATAGGCCAGCGACCGGTTCCGGTGGGCCGTAGCCGATTCGGAACGGTAGACGTTCTCGTCGATGGACAGCGACGGTTCATCGGCCAGCTCCCGGAAGAAGGCGAGGATGCGCTCCATCTTCTCATCCGGCGATGCGCCGCGGATCAGTGAAGAGACGACGATGGCGCCGGCGTTGATCAGCGGGTTGAACGGAATGCCCGGCTCCACGAGCTCCAGCTTGAGCATCGAGTTGAAGTCGTCGCCGGTCGGCTCCATCCCGACCTTCCGGAATACGCCTTCCTCGCCGTTATCCATAAACGCCAGCAGTAAAGTGAACACCTTGGATATGCTCTGCATAGTAAACGGCAGGGTGCATTCCCCGGCCGTAATTTCTCGTCCTAAACCGTTCACGATCGTGATGCCCAGGGCATCGGCGGGAGCGCTTGCGAGTTCGGGAATATAGGCGGCAACTTGTCCGTGGACGGACTGCTTGCGGCTTTGCTCCACCCATTCGGGGAGACGATCGATCCAGCCTTCGGCTACGATGGTCATTCGGTGTGAGGCCTCCTTTTATCGCTCTGAAAGATGTCTTCTCCTATATTGCTTCGCCGGAAGGCCTCGTCTTTCCTCTAATTCCGAGTTTCATGAAACGGGCAATATTTGCGGATCATCTCCACGGTCGCTCCGTCGTCCGGGTTGTCCCGTTCCTCAAGGCCTTCGATCACCTGGTCGCGCCGCTTTTCGTTCAGATTTTGGCCGAATTTAAACTTGGCCGTCATTTCCTGAATCGTGATTCTTACCACGGATACGGCCTTCAGCTCACCGGCATATTTCGGATCCTCCGGCATAATGGGCGCATACCCGCCTTCCGGCTGCAGCTTTCGCATCAGACTGCCCAAGACTTCAGCTTTCTCTTCCAAATCGTCCACGGGCTCCGCCAATCCCCGGATATGAACCGATTTGAAGAAGGCGGTCGCCGGGCAGGCCTGGCGGGGATCGGTAAAATAAGAGGGGATAATGGCAAACTCCTTCGCCACCGCAAAGCTGACCTTCCCGGATTCCGCAATTTCGGACATTTTGCCGCCTTTTTTCGAGCCGTGAAAGTAGATATGACCGTTATGGTAGGTATAATTCAGCGGAGTGAGGTGGGGCCAGCCGTCCGCTCCCGTCGTGCCGAGAAAGCCGAACGACATCTCCTGTAAAAATGCCTCGATCTCCGATTGCTCCTGTACCGAGAATTCTTTTCTTCTCATCCTGATCTCCTCCGTGTTTTGTTTTTTGATTATCATAGAGGAGGAAGTGGATAATAAAAAGATCCAATTCGGGTGAATTTTATTGGACCATTGAATAAGTGCTTCGCTTCCACCCGGCCGCCGGCAACGGTACTAGAGCCGTTTGGTCCAGAAGCCCCCGCGGAAGAACTTCGGCTCATAAGAGATGATGAACGCCTTGGGCGCAAGCTCCTCGAATGCGGTCAGCGGCTTCTTCTCATTGCTCCGCTTGGCGAGTACCTGCATGACGAGGCGCGGTCCATCTTTGCCCTCGGCTACCCAATTGGTTACCCCGAAGCCTCTCTGCCTGAGCTGAACCGGGAGCTCCGTTTCGTTGGAATTCACGACCGCCTGCAGCGTCACATAGCCGAGCGCCAGCTTCTCCTCGATCTTGCTTCCGGTCCAGACGCCGAGCCCCCAGCCGATGCAGTAGGCGGCAATATTCCAAGGGTCGCCCATCTGGCCCAGGACGATATTCAGGCCCATCAAATAGACGAATACCTCGAGCATGCTGAGCAGTGTGGCCAGCGCGGTCTGCGCTTTCATCATCAGAATGATGCGCATCGTGAACAGCGAGACATAGGCGATATTGATGGCAACAATGATCAAGATGATATTCCAATGAACCATTTCCATATATTGCCCCTTTCATTCCGGTAGTATCTGCAAAATCTTGGCGGAACATGCATAGTGGAAGGGGAGAAAGGGTAGTGCGAAGTTTCCGGCCAGTACGAAAAAAAGCCGCCTCTCGCATCATCCGCAGGATGAGGAGAAGCGACCCTTAGGGGTCAGACGGTCTTACGCCTATTCGACAATCCGTTTTCCTTTCATGGTCGCATGGCCGAAGCCGCACATAACGTAGCAGTTATATCCGAAGGTGCCGGCCTTGTCGGCAACAAACTCGACGCTGCCCGCTTTGTTCAGATTCACCTTCAAATCAGGGATGGAAACGCCGTGCATGCCCTGCTTGTTCTCAGGGGTGAGCTTGACAGATTTATTTTTTGTGCTGCTCCGAAGCTTTGTCCGCTTTCGCGTCCTCCGCCGCATCGTCCAATACGCCTTTCGTGGAGCTGCGGAATTCGCGGAGCGTATCGCCGACCGCTCTGCCGAGCTGCGGCGGCTTGGAAGGGCCGAAGAAAATCAAAGCTACAATGACAATCAGAATAAGGCCGGAAAATCCCATATTGCCTACCATAAGTCGCTACCTCCAAGCGTATGAATCAGTTCATTTTTATACCATTTTATACCATTTTTATACCAGCGGTCCGCCTTGCTTTACATATTTCAGAATGCCTTCCGCCGCCCGGTAAGACAGCGCGCCGAGCGTCCCCGTAGGGTTGTAGCCGCTGTTGTGCGGGAAGGAGGAGGCTCCGACGACGAATACATTCTCCGCATCCCACATTTGGGAATACGTGTTGACGGCGGAGGTTTTCGGATCGCTGCCCATGATGGCGCCGCCCGTATTATGCGTGGATTGGTACGGCACGATGTCGTACGCCTTGACCTCGCCGCTTACCTCCATCTTGCTCGGGCTCATCGCCTTCATCACTTCCCCGGCCTTCTCGCCGAGGAATTTGGCCAGCTCCCGGTCCTGCTCCTCGAAGTCGAAGGTCATGCGGAGCAGGGGCAGGCCGTAAGCGTCTTTATAGGTTGGATCCAGATCGAGATAATGGTGCTTCCACGGCATGTTGGCTCCCTGCGTGCCGACCGTCAGCACGGAGTTGGCGTATTTAATGGACGCCTGTTTGAATTCTTTGCCCCAGCTCGGCGTCCCTTTCGGAACGGTGTTGTTCCCGATCGGACGCGCTCCGGTTTGCGTAATCCGAATCCCGCCGCCATGAATAAACTTCAAGTTCGTATGGTCGAAGTTATCGCCGTTGAAATCGTCGAAGATCGATCCAAGCGCACCGGCACCCATGTACAGGTTGAACTCTTTATCGTCGAAAAATCCGGTCGCTTTCGCCGACTGTACCTGATAAGCGTAGTTTCTGCCGATGACGCCCGTGCCCGTAACCGGATCGTAAGGCACGCCGAGCTTGGACAGCAGCAGCAGGCGCACATTGGTGAACACGAAGCCGGACAAAATGACCACATCCGCCGGTCGCTCGAATTCTTCGCCGGTCAGCGTGTTGACATACACGACACCAGTCGCTTTCTTGCCGTCATTCAGCACCTGAGTTACGTTGGACATGGTACGGATCTCCAGATTGCCCGTCTTCTCCGCAACCGGCAAGCACCGTCACCACCGGATCGGCCTTCGCGCCGTACTCGCAGCCGTAACGGTCGCAGAAGCCGCAGTATTGACAGGCGGCGCGTTCAATCCCGTCGGGATTCTTGTACTGCTCGGACAAATTCGCCGACGGAATCGTGTAAGGGTGGTACCCGAGCTTCTTCGAAGCTTCTTCGAACATTTTCATGGTCGGCGTTTTCTTCATCGGCGGCGTCGGGAAAGGATTGGAACGCTTGCCTACTAACGGGTTCTGCTCGGGGTCCCCCGAAATGCCGGCCATTTTCTCATATTTATCGAAATAAGGCTCGAGTTCGTCGTAGGTGATGCCCCAGTCCTGAATCGTCATGCCTTCCGGAATTTTGCCCTTGCCATACCGCTCCACCGTCTTGGTGTAAATTTCGAAGTCGTACGGCAGGAAGCGATAATTTTGCCCGTTCCAGTGCGAACCGGATCCGCCGAGCCCGTCTCCCACAACGAATGATCCATGAGAGCGTACGGGAAGTGCGCGCATTTTCTCGTTATTGCGGAAGGTCACGGTTTCCTTGGACAGGTCCTGCATCATTTCATGGCGGAACGTATAGCGGAGCTCGTCATGCCCCATAAAATAATCTTCCGTTTTTCTTCCTTTGCCCCGTTCCAGGCCAACCACTTTGATGCCCGCTTTGGTCAGCTCGGAAGCGATAATGCCTCCGGACCAGCCCATCCCGACGATAACGACAGGTACTTTAGGTAATTGCTTTGCCATCGTGCCTTACTCCCTTCTCCGGTTAGTGATTCATGTGGTCGCGAAGACTCAGCGGTTTCATCTGGATAAACTGATCTTTTTCGATCACGTCATAGTAGCTCATCTGGTTCCCCGGGTATTTCCGCATGGACCAGCCCATCATGTCCTTGTTGCCGCCGTACATCGGGTCGGCATAGACGCCTTCCAATGTGAACGTGCGGAAGAGGCTGAAGAAGGTTTTCGTCGTAATCCCGGCAAGCGCAAATTCCTCGCCTTTCTCGAATACCTTGAGCACCTCGTCCTGCTCGTTCTCGGCCAGGCTTTGAAAGTCTTTGCCGTATTTCTTCTGGCTGTAATCCTTCAAACCCTGCAGACCCAAGGTGATGATATCCGCACGCTTGATCGGGGTCTGGGCTGCCCTGCGTAGCCTCGCCCTTGAAGAACGGCCCCATCATGTAATCCCGGGCATTGATGCCCCAAGGACTTGCCAGCTGGTGGTCGATGTAATAAGCAACGCCGAGCTCCTTGGCGCCGGGTCCTAGTTCATCCTTGGGATAAATCCGCTCGGCCGCCGCCTCCGTAATCAGAAACTGCTCCTGGTTAAAATACATCAGCGCCTGGTTGAATTCCGCCGGCTTCGGCGCCGCAGGCGGTTCCTGCTTCTTTTTGCCGCCGAGCAGCACCCGCCAATGGCGGAACCGCCGATGATGGCGCCTCCGAGCGCAAGGCCGGTATTTTTCAAAAAATTACGTCTCGACATATTCGAGCCTTTATCCGACATCTTCACTTCTCCCCTTGATGTATGTGATGTATGATGACCCGCCTTACTTTACGGTAAAGCGGGATAAAGCTTCCTGCAGCTCTTGGGCCATCTTGCTGAGCATTTCGCTGGAAGCGGAGATCTCCTCCATAGATGCGTACTGCTCTTCGGATGCGGCCGCAATCGACTGGGCATTGTTAAAGGAATGATCCGAGATCGATACCATCTCGCCCATGGAGGAGGTCACCTGCTGCGTGCCGGCCGACATCTGCTCGGTTGCTGCGGAGATTTCCTGAATTTGATCGGATACCTGCTGTACGGCGCTGTAGATCGTACCGAACACCTCTCCGACACGGCTCATGAGCTGCGTTCCGTGGTCGACGACGGCGACGCCTTCGTTCATCGCTTGGATGGCATTATCCGTCGTCTGCTGCACTTCGGCGATGAGTGCGGCAATGCTTACAGCGGACTGGTTGGACTGCTCGGCCAGCTTCTTGACTTCATTCGCCACTACAGCGAAGCCACGGCCCTGCTCGCCTGCCCGCGCCGCCTCGATCGAAGCGTTGAGCGACAGCATTTGGGTTTGGCTGGCGATTTCCCGGATGACGTTAACGATCTCACCGATTTTCGTCGACAGCTCGCCGAGCGCCGCCATTTCCTCGGCGGTTCCTTGAACGGACTGCTGAATCAGGCCCATTTGCGCCACGGCGGTTTGAACGACGTCATTGCCCTGCTTGGCTTCGCCTGCCGTGCTTTTCGTCGCGTCGGACACGATGGAAGCCGATTCGGCGATCCGCATAATGCCGGTAGCCATTTCCTCCATGGCAACGGAGGACTGCTGGGAAGCCTGGGTCTGCAGTTCGGCCCCCGAAACCACTTTCTCAATGGACCTCGTGATATGGCCGGAGGTCTCCACGTGCTGTGCGGCGATCGCCGTTAACTGTTCGGAGGAGGCTGCAACCTGCTCCGATACTTCGCTGACCTGGGTAATGATCGAGCTTACGGAATCCAGCATTTGATTCATATTCCTGGAGATGAGGCCGATTTCGTCCTTGGATTTCATATGAACGCGAACCGTCAAATCGCCGGTGGACACCTGCTCCAGCGCATCGGACAGAACCAGCGGCGGTTTGGAAATGCGACGGCCGATATACCAGGAGATCAGGGCGACGAGCACGCAAGCGACGATCAGAATGCTCCAGGAAATTTTCTGGAAGCCGTCAACCCCGGCATACACTTCCTTCGTATCCATCGTGACCATGACCTTCCAGCCGGTAGTAGGCACCGTACTGTAAGCCGCCAATTTGGGAATCCCTTGCGAGTTAATAAATTCCAGCGTGCCGCTGTCCTGCTTGAATACGGTATTCTGGAATTCCTGAACCTGGTCCGGCGGGAACAGATCCGGCGACTTTTTCCCGATATGCGTCGGGGTCGGATGAGCGATAAACGTCCCGCTGGTAGACCAAAGGAAGGACAGGCCGGACTGGCCGATCTTTTTCTCGCTGGTGAAGGTCCCAAGAATCGTCGGATTGACAACACAGTTGATCGTTCCCAGGAATTGATCCCCGTCGAGCAAAGGAATGGCCATGACGATAATGAATTTGCCCGTTTTCTGGTTGACGAGCAGGTCGCTGATCGCGGGCTTCTTGGTTTCCTTCGCCTGGATGTAGTACTCCCGGTCCTTGACGTTGGACGTTTGTCCGGCCCAGTTGGTGCTGTTCGCGTCTTTATCCACATAGGCGTAGTACTCGATCTCCTTGTCGACCTCGCCGATTTGTTTCAGCACGGATAAAATTTGCTTCGCGTCGCCGTTTTTGAATTCCGGGTGAGCCTTCATGATTTCCTGGACCACGTCAATTTTATGCGTCACCCAATAATCGATATTGGCGGCATTGGATACGGCGATATTGGTTTGCTTCGCCTGCGCTTCTTTCTCCGTGGTTGTTTTGGAATATTGGGATAAGGTGAGCGTGGTGAACAGCGGCGGGACAAGGGACAGCAGCAAAAAGGCGATCACCAGCTTCTTTTTGACCGAGTCGTTCCACTTCCAATTCCACCCGATGCTTCTCCAATCGATTTTCTTTTTCATCGCTAGTCTCCTTTGTTCTTCAGATAGGCCAATCCGTGCAATAAACGACTTCGAGCTTATGGGGATTATTGTAAAAATTCCAGCACTCACATCCTTGAACAAAAAAATAGCCCAAAAGGGCATACTTTTCCTTGCGCCTTTGGTAACCCGGTCGCCGTAACGGTTGAACCGCCTTAGACCCGTGGCTTTGCGTCCTTATTTTTCAATAAGTTTGCCGTTTCATTTGCGTTTGTTTGGTTGTTAGTTCTTATTTCCTAAAATTTCCTTCGGAATCAAATTATACATCGCCATTTTTCGACAGGCAACGAAAAATATTTGTGCAATAGCGCAAATGGAGTGTGTATTGCGCAATTTTAACTTTTGGTTAAGTGGTAAACCCCTCCAAATATAACGGTGTTTATGCTTTTTTAAGATTTGGTTTAGAGGCGCTTTAGACCTCGCGGTTATGATGAAGGCAGCAGACTGCAGGCTTCCAAGGAGGACACCTATGTCCATCAGGATGAGACTTTTACTTTCCTATATCGGCATGACCTTTATTCCGGTCGTTCTGTTCGCGATGGTGGCGGCGGGGCTGATTTCCGTGTTCTTTAGCCATACGGCGGGTTCCGCCGGCGGGAATGGCCCGCCCCCTTTTTGGAAAATAGGCAATGAGCGCCGCGATCTGTTAGCCGGTATCAAGTTTACGGTGCAGACGGACCCGGACCGGTTCGCCGACAGCACATTCCTCGCCCGGGCGGATGAACAGCTGAACCGGACGCAGGCGGGGCTCGTCGTCATGAGAAGCGGCGGCGCGTCCTACATTTCCCCATGGGTGGACAGCGCCGAGCTTAAGGAGCGGCTCGAGAGACTGCAGGAGGAACCGGAACGTCATCCGTGGGGCAAACGGATAAACGGGCGCTATGCGGCGGAAGCGTTCGATATCCGGTTCAGCGATGGGAGCTCCGGCGTGGTGTACTTGCTATCGGACATGACCCCGTTCATTGACAGCGCAAGGAAGTTTTTCCCGCTGCTCTTGCTGTCTTTGCTCGGAGTCATCGGGCTGACCAACGGGATTCTGACCTTCATGGTTTCCCGCAGCTTTGTGAAGCCTTTGTACCGGCTGCGACGCGCGGCGGAGCAGATGAAAGAGGGCCATTTGGATCAACAGGTGGATCTGCAGCGAAAAGATGAAATCGGAGAGCTCGGGGCGGCCTTTGAGGAGATGAGGAGGCGGCTCAGCGAATCGATCCGGCTGCAGCTGCGATATGAGGATAACCGCAAGCGGCTGATCTCCAGCATCTCGCATGACCTCAAGACCCCGATTACCGGAATCAAGGCTTGTGTGGAGGGCATTCGGGACGGCGTCGCGGACACCGCGCCGAAACGAGAGAAGTACATGGACATGATCGCCCGCAAAACGGAAGAGATGGACCGGCTGATCGATGAGTCGCTGCTTTTTTCCCAGCTGGATATGAAGCGGTCGCCGTTTCATCTGGAACCCGTCGACTTGGCGGAATATTTGCGGGCCGCCGTGAAAGAGCTTCGTCTGGATCCGCGGTTGAAGGGGGTCCGGCTGGAGCTGGCGGGCGTGCAGGACGGGCCGGTTCCCGTTGCGGCCGATCGCGACAAGCTGCACAGGGTCTGGATGAACATCATCGACAACAGCTTAAAATACATGGACAAGGAGCACAAGGAAATTACGGTGGAGCTGTATGACGGGGAAACGGAAGCCGAGGTACACATCCGGGATAACGGGCCGGGTATCGCAGACGCGGCGCGCCGCATATTTTCGACCGCTTCTACCGGGCGGAGCCGTCGAGAAGTACGGCAACGGGCGGCGACGGGCTGGGGCTCGCGATTGTAAGGCAAATCGTAGAAGGGATGAACGGAAGCGTAGAGGCCGACAGCCGGGAGGGGAAGGCACCTGCATTACTTTTACCCTGCCCAAGATGGAGAATGGGGGCGAGCGGATGTGAAGCGGATCCTGATTATCGAAGATGAGCAGGTCATTGCGGAGGTGGAAAAGGATTATTTGGAGGCCGCCGGCTATGCCGTAGAAATCGCGGAGAGCGGCGACACGGGCCTTAGGAAAGCGCTGGAGCAGGAGTTCGATCTGGTCCTTCTCGACCTGATGCTGCCGAAGACGGACGGGTTCGACATCTGCAGGCAGGTCCGCAGGGAGAAGAATATCCCGATCCTTATGGTCTCGGCCAGAAGGGAGGATATCGACAAAATTCGAGGTCTCGGACTCGGTGCGGACGATTATATCACGAAGCCGTTCAGCGTTGGGGAGCTGGTGGCCCGGGTTAAGGCGCATTTGGCCCGCTACGACCGGCTGACCGCGGATGACGGACGAAAGCCGCAGGACGAGATCCGGATTCGGGGCCTTCGCATCGACAAGCTGGCCCGGAAACTGTTCGTGAATGAGACGGAGGTCCCTCTAACGTCAAGGGAATACGATCTGCTGGTGTATCTGGCCGATCACCCGAACCGGGTCTTCAGCAAGGATGAGCTGTTCGAGAGCATCTGGGGGCTGGTATCGCTCGGCGACAACGCCGGCGTCACCGTATACGTCAGCAAGCTGAGGGAGAAGATCGAGGCCGACCCGACCAGGCCGCAGTACATCGAAACGATCTGGGGCGTAGGGTATCGTTTTAACCCCTGACAGCGTTTTTAGACTTTTTTTAGACTTCGTTTAGAGTTCCTTTAGACCCGCCCGCTATCATGAAGAGGAGGTGGATGGAGGGGAGGTGACGAGGGATAGCAAAGCTGAGCTTGGTCCAAAGAAGATGGTCGCTGCTGCTCCACCTGATCTTATCGGGCGTGATGCTCGGAGGTGCGGCCGTCTTTCTGATTCTGAGCATCGCGGCGGCAAGCACGAACGATGAAGGCGTGCTGAAAGCGTGTTATACCGCTATGCATGTACTGGCCGGAACGTCGGTCCGCGCTTCGACGATCGGCGCGACCGTAACCGGCATCCTGCTGTCGGTGCTCACTCAGTGGGGGTTCTTCCGCTTCTATTGGATTATCGTCAAGGAAGGGCTGACCTTTCTGTCCATAGCGCTGGGGCCGGTCGGCATGTATTTCTGGACGCTCCGGGCGGTCACGCTGACGTCGAGGGAAGGGTTAGGGGCGCTTCAGGACCCGTCGTTCCACGTAAACAGCGGACAGCTGTGGACCGGAATTATACTTCAAACGGTTTCGATCGCCGCGATGTTCGCCATCTCCGTGTTCAAGCCGTGGGGAATGCGAAAGCCGAAGCATGGGCCGAGTCCGAATGGAAAGGAAGGGAGATCATCCATTGGACAATGAAACGATAAAAGAAACGGGACGCCCCGGAAGCGGCAAGAGCGGATTGTTCGGAAGAACCGGTGAAGGGCTTCCGGCGCCTGCCGGGATCCGGGTCCGGTCGGTCCGGTTCATCTACGCGCTGCTCGCGGGAGGGTACTTCGTCTGCATCCTGCTTCAGGTGTTTTTCGCCGGACTCGGTCTGTTCGTAGACTCCGGCGAGCTGCAGCTTCACCGTACTTTTGCCAACTATTTTGAGTTCGCCTCCATTCTTATGGTCCTGCTCTCCTTCTTCGGACGCATCCGGGGAGGGCTTCGGTGGTACGGGCTTATCTTGTTTGCTCTAACCGCCTTGCAGCATCTGACGGTGCTTCAGTTCACCGGAGCGCTTCGGGCGCTCCATACGGTAGATGCTCTGCTGCTGTTCGGGATCTCGCTGCATTTGGCGAAACGGTCCTGGCCTTGGCTGGGGGCCGCGGTAAGGAGGCGCTGCTGAGAGGCGGCTTAAGCACCGGAAGCGACCTGCTCCCTAACGGGAGCGGGCCGATTTTTTTTACAGGCCCTACTTCTGGCTAAGCTGTCCGGCTTCTTCTCCTTGCTGTGCTTGCAGCCGAATATCGTCCAGCTTGGTTTTATGCGCTTCTCCCCAATTCCTCATGGCCAAAATAATCGGTTCCAGCGTTCTTCCGAATTCGGTCAGCGAGTACTCCACTTTCGGCGGCACCTGCTTATAAACTTCGCGGTGAACAATCCCGTCCCGCTCCAGCTCGCGCAGCTGCAGTGTCAGCATGAACTGGGTAATGCACGGATAAAGACGGCGGAATTCGTTAAATCTTTTCGGACCGTCGATCAGGTGATAAAGTATGATCCCTTTCCATTTTCCCCCGACGACATCCAGGGTGGTCTCCACAGGACACCCTTCCTTGCTCGGATTCACCGTAATTTTGTTCCTGCGTTCGCCCATAGCTCGGTCCCTCCAATAGTTTGATTTTTAATACTATATAAAAAAATATTGCGTACTTTTCAATATCAGTATACACAATAAAATGAAATGGCAATAGAGACGATTCCATTTGGAAAATGGAGGAGGGAACGAGATGATTCCATGCAGCAGTTTTTCTGTGGAACCATGGAAGAATCCGGGTAATGTTATCTGAATGGAGTTCCATACGTTACCTACAGGAGGATTTGCATGAACAGAAAATGGTGGAAGGAAAGCGTCGTGTACCAGATCTATCCGAGAAGCTTCAAGGATTCGAACGGGGACGGCATCGGAGACCTTCAGGGCATGATCTCCAAGCTCGGTTATTTGAAGGACCTCGGCATCGACGTGGTCTGGCTCTGTCCGATTTATCAATCGCCCAATCACGATAACGGCTATGATATCAGCGATTACCGCGCGATCATGGAGCCGTTCGGAACGATGGACGATTTCGACGAGCCGCTCGCCGAGGCGCACGCCCGCGGGATTAAAATCGTCATGGACCTGGTGGTGAACCATACGTCCGACGAGCACCCCTGGTTTATCGAGTCCCGTTCCTCCGAAGACAATCCGAAGCGGGACTACTATATTTGGCGCAAAGGGAAGAACGGGGGCCGCCGAACAACTGGGAATCCTACTTCAGCGGCTCCGTATGGGAATACGACGAAACAACGGACGAATATTATATGCATCTGTATACGAAGCAGCGGCCCGATCTCAACTGGAATAACGAGCAGGTCGTCACAGAAGTGAACGATATGGTGCGCTGGTGGCTGGATAAAGGGGTGGACGGCTTCCGTTTCGACGCCATCGCCCATATTGTCAAGGCCGAGGGGTCGCCGGACGCCCCCGATCCGGGGCACAAGCCTTACGCCCGGGCCTATACGCTTTTCTCCAACCTGGAAAAGGTCCACACGCTGCTGCGCCATCTATACGATACCGTGCTGTACCATTATGACATTATGACGGTAGGGGAAACGTCCGGACTCGGCCCGGAGCAGGCGCTGTATTATATCGGGGATGACCGGCATGAGCTCAACATGGTTTTCCAATTCGAGCATATGGAGCTGGATGCGGCGGCCGGTGGCACGGGTAAGTGGGAGCTCAAGCCGTGGAACCTCCTGGATCTTAAAAACGTGATGAGCAAATGGCAGACGGTACTCCACGGCAAAGGGTGGAACGCCAACTATCTGTGCAATCACGATCAGCCGCGGTCCGTCTCCCGTTTCGGCGGCGACGGGAAGTACCGGAAGGCGTCGGCCAAAATGCTGGCCACTTTCCTGCTCACGCTGGAGGGAACGCCGTACATTTTTCAGGGGAAGAGATCGGCATGACGAATCCCAGGTTCGCGTCCATTGAGGAATACCGGGACGTCGAGACCTTGAACTATTACAAGGAGGCCCGGAGGAACGAGGTGCCGCTGAGAAAGATTATGGAAGCGATCTGGCGGAAAAGCCGCGACAATTCCCGTACCCCGATGCAGTGGGACGATACGCACGAGGCAGGGTTTACAACCGGGACGCCGTGGATCGGGGTCAATCCCAACTACCGCGAGGTCAATGTCCAGGAGGCCTTGAAGGACGAGGATTCCGTGCTTCATTATTACCGCAAGCTGATTGCCCTGCGCAAGGAGCATGAGGTCTTCATCTACGGGGAATACAAGCTTCTCTTTGCCGCTGCATCCGGAGCTGTACGTGTACACCCGCACGCTGGGAGAAGAGCGGCTGCTCGTTGTGCTCAATTTCTTTGACCGCGAGCCGGTGTTTGAAATGCCGGAGGAGCTGGGGAAAGAAACGCCGAAGCTGCTGCTTTCGAACTATGAGCCGGGCGACGGGGAAGACCTGCAGGCTTTGAAGCTTCGTCCTTACGAGGCGCGGATTTACCGGTTTGCCGTTTGAAAATGGCTCGTCCGGAGGCGATGAAACCGGTTTACAAGGGAAGAGAACTTCTATACAATATAGGAATAGAATGGAAAATCATCGGAGCTTTAGCGGAGGTCGTGTTGACATAACACGGCCTTCACTTTTATGGGGAGAGCCGGCTGAAAAATGAATATAAAAAGGATGATGTACATGTTTCCGTTCTCGATTAGCACGTGGAGTATGAGAGAATCGCTTGGACCGCTGCGCTGGACGGTTTGGAACGAGGAGGCGAAGCGTCAGGAAATCCGCGAGGAAGCGAAGCCGCAGGAGCTGGAGCTGGCGGATCTTCCGGAGGAGGCCCGACAGAACGGGCTCGGTTATCTGGAGGTGTGCCATTTTCAGTTTCCTTCGACGGACGAGGCTTACTTACTCAAGCTGAAGGATTCGTTTGAAAAAGCGGGAGTCGGCTTCCTGACACTGCTCGTCGATTACGGCGATATTTCCTCGCCCGACGAGGTTCGCCGCGATTCGGACATCGCCTATTTGCGCGGCTGGATTGACGTGGCCGCGAAGGCCGGAGCTCAAGCGGTGCGGATTGTCGCGGGGAGCGACCGGCCGGCGATGCCGCCGCCATCGAGAGAAGCTGCAGCGCACTCCGGCGACTGGCGCAGTACGGGGCGGAGCGGGGAGTGCGGGTCGTCACGGAAAACTTCCGGCCGCTCACTTCGACGGTCAGCGGCTGGGGCTCCGTCCTGGACCAGGCAGGCGGTACGGTGCCTACGATCATCGACTTCGGCAATTTTCAAGCGGAGGAGAAAGCGGAAGGGGTTGCTTACGGCGCTGCCAAGGCGCATTCAATTCATGCTAAGCCGGACTATCATGCCGACGGGAGCGTGGATACGGAGGACCTCCGAAGCATGTTTCAAATTTTGAAGGAGCGCGGTCGCCAGGTGCCCGTCTCGATTATCGCCGATAAAGGGGAGACGCGGTGGGACCGGATCAACGCGATCAAATCGCTGATAAGCGCCATGTAATGGGGAAAAAGGAAGGAGACTTGAGTAAAACGGCCCGGATCGCAAATTCATGCGGTCATGGGCCGTTTTTTGGTCTGAACTTGCCGTTCAGCGGACGTTTAGAGAATAATGGTAAAACGTCTCGTCCCGCACATAGCCCAGCGATTCGTACAGCCGCTGCGCGGTATGGTTATCCCGGGCGGTGGACAGCTCAAGCCGCAGCGCTCCGGTTGCTTCGGCATATTCCTTGGCGGCCTGCATCAGCCGCCGTCCGACGCCGCGGCCGCGGGCCGAAGACGCTACGAACAGATCGTTCAAGATCCAGATCGGCCGCATCGAGACGGACGAGAAGGAAGGGTACAGCTGGGTGAAGCCGAGGACATCGGAACGGGAAGAGCCGGCATAAGCGAAGAAAATGACCGAATGTCCCCCTTCCTGCGGCTCCTTCAAAAAGCGGGCCGCCTGCGCCGGATCGGAGCTTTGTCCGTAAAAAATGCGGTAAGCGTCGAACAGTGGGACGATATGCGGCACATCCTCTAATTCCGCTTGAGCTATGTGAACCGGGAGGGTATGCAGTGGATTCGATTCCGTACGGTCAGTCATAGATGGCGCTCCTATCGTCAGAGAATGGAATGCGGATTGAACACCATGTTACCCGGGACAGCGATCATTGAATAGAGCCAATTTGCTGCTATTTTACTGGGCCATCTGCTTTTTCACTAATCCGTCTACGGATGGTGCGGTCGTCTTCGGCCGGAACGCGAGAAGAGGAGCCACCGGATCCTCTTTTTTGAACGATACAGAAAGTTTAAGTACACTAAAGCATTAAAGCGGACTGCGACTTTCTGTACCAAGAAAAAATTTCCGCTAGGGCTTAGTTCAGAAGCTTTTCTTATACTCGGAAGGGACGACGCCGTAGGCCCGCCGGAACAGGCGGGTGAAATAGACCGGCTCCATGCCGATATGGGCGGCGGCTTGGCGCACCGTCATGCTCGGATGCTCCTCCAGAAGCCGGGCGGCGGTCGACAGGCGGATCCGCTGCAAATACTGCATCGGGGTCGTCCCGAGTGCTTTTTGAAACAACCGGTTCAGCCGCTTGGGGGAGTAGCCGACATGGGAAGCAAGCTCCTCCATGGAAAGACTGCGCTGCAGGTGGTCCTGCAGGAAGCGGACGGCGCTGTCGACCACGGAGTCGCGGTAGCGGACCGGGCCCTCGGCCTGCCTCGAATGGGTTAGGTCCTCGGCGGCGGTTTGTTTTTTTATCTCAATACAGAAAGAGAAGAAATGCCCGGTGGCCTCCCAAACATCATACATCGGACCCGAGCGCACCCAAATCTGTTCGAGCAGCCCGTACAAGCGGTCCATGTCCCGCAATTCCAGCTGGAACGGACTTTCCCCGAAGCCCCAGTTTTCCGCGAGCCCGTCCCGCTTCTCGACAAAGGTGACGAAGCCGATATACCAGGGCTCCTGCCCTTGCGGCACATATTCGTGGGGAAAGCCCGCAGGGATGTACAGCAGGGTATGGGGTGCGATGATGTCCCAATTCTCCTGCCCCAAAGGGCGGAACGCACCGGTCCCGGAGAACGTCAGGAACAGCTGCTTCGCAGAGAAGCCCTTAAGCCTTGTCATCGGCTCGCTGCTTCTCGGTTCCAACCGTATAGACGCTGAATGGAACGTCGGCCAGGGCGGGGTACAGGTTCGTCCGGAGCGGTAGCAATTTCACGGCATTCACCTCATCATGTCCATTTTGTTCGGCATGTTGTCCGTTTTGTTTCTATGATGAACCAGTATAACACAACTATAATGGAAGCGTAGACAGGAAGCCTTACAATACATGAAGGAGCGATCGCAGTGATCCGATTGAACCGTTATTGGGAAAATCCCGGCATTCTTCAGGTGAACCGGGAACCGGCAAGAGCTTATTATATTCCATATGCAGACACCGCCTCCGCGAAGAGCGGGAAAAGAGGGCGTTCGCCTTACTATCAGACCTTGAACGGAAGCTGGAAGTTCCAATATCATGCCAGCGTGAAGACGGTGGAAGAGGGCTTCTACGCGAAGCAGGCGGATGTCAGCGGCTGGGACGATTTGATCGTGCCTTCGTGCTGGCAGACGAACGGTTATGACCAGCTTCATTATACGAACCTGAACTATCCGATCCCCTGCGATCCGCCGTACGTACCGGATGACAATCCGGCCGGACTTTATGTCAGGGAATTCAATCTCAACGACGGCTGGGACGGCAAAGACAAGTACCTCGTGTTCGAAGGCGTGAATGCGTGCTTTTATCTGTGGGTGAACGGGGAGTTCGCCGGCTACAGCCAGGGCGACCGGGTACCTGCGGAATTCCATATTTCGTCCAGGCTGCAGCAGGGCCGGAACCGGATCGCCGTGCTCGTGCTCAAATGGTGCGACGGCACTTATCTCGAGGATCAGGACCTGTGGCGGTATTCCGGTATTTTCCGGGATGTGTATCTGCTCGCAAGAGACAAAGCCCACATCCGCGATGTGTTCAACCGCCAGGAGCTGGCGCCGGATTTCGGCAAAGCCGTGCTCCGCACGGAAATCGAGACGAGCGGACGTCTGGAGGTACGGGCCGAGCTGCGGAATGCGCAGGGAGAGTCCGTGGGAAGCGGCGACGCCGTCATCGACGGGAAAGGGGCCGTGGAGCTGGAAGTGGCGAACCCGGAGATGTGGAATGCCGAACGGCCGTATTTATACGAGCTGTATATCAGCGCGGGGAAGAAGTGCTGCGGTTTGCAACCGGGTTCCGGCGCATTGAAATCAAGGACGGCGTCTTCCTCGTGAACGGACAGGCCGTGAAGCTGAAGGGCGTGAACCGCCACGATTCCCACCCGGAGCTCGGGCAGACGGTTCCGCTGAACCATATGATTCAGGATTTGAACCTCATGAAGAAGCACAATGTCAATACGATCCGCACGTCCCATTACCCGAACGATCCGCGGTTCCTGGATCTGTGCGACGAGTACGGCTTCTACGTCATCGACGAAGCGGACCTGGAATGCCACGGGATCGGCAGCGCGGAAAGCTGGGCGGAAGGCGCGTTCCATAAGCTGTCGGCGAATCCGGATTGGAGAGAGGCTTTCGTCGACCGGGCCGTGCGGATGGTGGAGCGGGATAAGAACCACGCTTCCGTGATCATCTGGTCGATGGGCAACGAATCCGGCTATGACGTGAACCATATCGCGATGGCGGAGTGGACGAAGGAGAGGGACGCTTCCAGACCGGTTCATTACGAAGGGGCCGCCCCGCGATACAACGGCAACCCGGACGTGAACTGCCTCGATATGGAGAGCCAAATGTACGCCAGCGTCGATTACATCCGGGAATATGCGGAGGACGAGGCGCGGAAGAAGCCTTTGTTCCTTTGCGAATACAGTCATGCGATGGGGAACGGTCCCGGCGACTTGAAGGATTACTGGGACGTCATTTACAAATATCCGAAGCTGATGGGCGGCTGTGTGTGGGAATGGTGCGATCATGGAATCCTGACGCAAACGGCCGACGGCGTTCCGTTCTTCGCTTACGGCGGGGACTTCGGTGACAAGCCGAATGACGGCAACTTCTGCATCGACGGTCTCGTCTCGCCGGACCGGAAGCCGCATACGGGATTGCTCGAGCTTAAGAAGGTCATTGCTCCGATTCGGATCGAAGCGGAGGACCTGGCGGCCGGCCGGCTGAAGGTAACCAATTTGTACGATTTTATCGACCTGAGGCATGTAGACATTCTCTGGAAGGTGGAAAACGACGGGGAGACTGCGGCACAGGGCTATCTCGAGACGCTGGAGCTCGGGCCGCGCGGCTCGCAGACCGTTACGGTTCCGTACCAGTCGCCGGCATCCGCCGAGGGCCGTTACTTCCTGACCTTGTCCTGCCGGATGAAGGAGGAGACCCGCTGGTCGGAAGCGGGCTATGAAATCACGTTCGAGCAGTTCGAGCTGCCCGCCGCACACACGAAGGCCGCCGCCGCCGCAGGTCCTGTCATGCCTATCGAGGTGAAGGAAGAAGGGGCGCGCTGACGGTCGAAGGGTTCGACTTCCTTCATGCGTTCGATCTGTTCGGCGGCACGTTCGTCAAGGTCTCGAAGCACGGGGTCGATATGCTGAGCGCGCCTGCGAAATTTAACATCTGGCGGGCTCCCACGGATAACGACCGGAACATCAAGACGAAGTGGATGACGGAAGGCTTCGACCGGGCGCAGATGAAGGTCTACAGCTGCAGCTGGGAGAAGAAGGGGAATACGGCAGTCGAGATTGCAGTGAACTTCTCGCTGGGCGGCTACATCCGGTACCCGATTCTCCATGGCGAAGCGCTCTGGCGCATCGAAGGCTCCGGGGAGATTGCGCTCCGGGTTCAGGTGAAGGTCCGGGAGCAGGTGGAGTTCCTGCCCCGCTTCGGGCTGCAGCTCACGATGCCGCGCGGAACGGAGGAAGTGGAATACTTCGGCTTCGGGCCGCATGAAAGCTATATCGATAAAAAGCAGAGCGTGCGCAAAGGCAAGTACCTGCTGACCGTGGACGAGATGTTCCAGAACTACATCATGCCGCAGGAGAACGGCTCCCGTTACGGGACGGAATGGGCTGTTGTCTCGAACAAGCTGGGCATGGGGCTGCACTTCAGCGGGCCGGCCGCATTCTCCTTCCAGGCTCTGCATTACACGCCGGAGGATCTGACCGCCGCGGCGCATACCTACGAGCTGGTCAAGCGGAAGGAAACGATCGTCCACCTCGATTACAAAATGAGCGGGGTCGGCTCGAATTCCTGCGGGCCGGAGCTGCTGGAGCCCTACCGCCTGAAGGAGAAGGAGTTCGCGTTCGAGCTGCGGATCGTACCTGTGTTTAAAGAGGACTTTTAAATAAGCGAAGCAAATCAGCGAATTGCAGGCCTTTGGCGCCATTTGTGCGCCGGGGGCCTGTTTTTTGCGAAAATGAATCCTTCCCCCGGCGATGCTTTTGTTATAATAGTCAAGTTAAACCATACGGAGGTGCATCATGCTTCACTTGATTACAGGATGGCTGACGATCGTCACCATCGGATTACTGGCCGTTATGAGTCCGGGGCCCAATCTTGCCGTAACGATCCGCAACAGCCTGCTGCATTCCAGAAAAGCCGGGGTGTACACGGCGACGGGACTGGCGACGGGGAATCTTGTTCATGCCACCTACTGCCTTGTGGGGATTGGCGTTATCATCACGCAGTCAATTTTGCTGTTCAATACGATCAAATGGCTCGGCGCCGGGTTCCTGATTTTTATGGCGTATAAATCGCTGAAAGCCAGGCCCTATTCGGCGGAAGAGCGCGCCGTCGGCAGTACGGCCCGCCTGAGTCCCAGCTGCGGCGTTCCGGACCGGCTTTTTCACCAATCTGCTCAATCCGAAGGTGACTTTGTTTTTCCTGGCGCTTTTTACCCAGATGATTGAGCCGGGAACGCCGCCGCCGGTTCAAAGCTTGTATGGGGCAACCATGGTAAGCCTGGAGTTCGGCTGGTTCGCCGTCGTGTCGGTACTCATTTCCCAGGAAGGGATCAAGAAACGCTTCTTTCGCATCTCCCATTGGCTCGAACGCCTGACGGGTGTAGTCCTGATGGGACTCGGCATCCGGCTTGCTTTTGCGGATCGCCATTAAGGTGAGGCCGGATTAACAACGAAGCTCCAGGAAAGGGGACCCCGCTTATGCATGTGCAGCTCGCCTATCATTCGTATACCGAACGCTATCCCACCAAGCTGTTGGCCATGTACCATGCGGTTCGCGACGCCATTGTGGAAGGAAGGTCGCCGTTCGGCTCCCGTCTGCCGTCCACCCGGGAGCTGGCGCAGCTTTACGGCCTGTCCCGCGGAACGGTGAATCAGGTGTATGACATGCTGGCGTCGGAAGGGTACATTCACTGCGCCACCGGGCGGGGACGTTTACTGCGTACCGCTCCGACCATCCGGCGGAGGAACCTGGAAGTAGGGGCCCGAAAGCGGAGCCGGCTTACCGCCTCTCGCCATGGGGGAGCGGCTTGGAGGGCAGGGGGCGGAGGCAGGCCCCGGCAGCGCGGCGGAAGCGGCGGAGGCCGGAGAGCCGGGCGGTACGGCGGACGGCATCGTCCGCTTCGACCGCTTCAGGGCGGACCCGGACGCGTTCCCGCGCGAGGCCTGGCGGCGCTGCCTGTTCGCACAGGTGCGCGAGCTCGCCGGCGGCACGCCGCACCCAGCCGCGCCCCCGCAGGGCGACGAGCAGCTGCGCAGCGCCATCGCGCAGATGCTGCGCCGCTCGCGCGGCATCGCCGCCCGGCCGGAGCATGTCGCCGTCACCGGCGGCTCCATGCAGGCGATCGCGCTGCTCGCGCAGCTGCTCGTCGCCCCGGGCGAGGCGGCCGCGGCCGAGACGCCGGCGTTCACGGGCGTGCGCCGCGCGATAGCCGCCGCCGGTGGGCGCTGCATCGACGCGGCGGTCGATGCGCAGGGCATTGTGCCGGCCGATTGGGACGCCAAGGCGCTGTTCGTGACGCCCGCGCGGCAGTTCCCGACCGGTGCGGTGCTCTCGCTGGAGCGGCGGCAGGCGCTGCTGCGGTGGGCGGCGGAGCGGGAAGCGGTCATCGTCGAAGACGACTATGACAGCGAGTTCCGCCACCGCGGCAAGAGCCTGGAGCCGCTCAAGGTGCTTGACCGCGGCGAGCGCGTCGTCTACGTCGGCGGCTTCACCACCACAGCTGCCGCCGCACGTGCGCATCGGCTACGCGGTGCTTTGCCGCCGCGGCTCGCCGGGCCGTTCGCCCGCGCTCTCGCGCTGTACGAGCCCCGGCCCGTAAACCTGCTGGAGCAGCGGGCCCTGGCCGCTTTCATGCAGAGCGGCGAATACGAGCGTCATCTGCGGCGGATGAAGCGCATCTACAGCCGCAAGTTCGCCCTGCTTTGCTGCAGCTGGGGACAAGCCTGCTGTCGCCCTGGTTCGATTGGGTGCCGAGCGATGCGGGGCTGCATGTGTTCGGCTGGTGGCGGGGGACAGCGGCATCGTTTGCCGGCTTCCGTGCCCGGTGCGGGATGCTGGGGGTCCGCTTCTCGGAGGCGGAATCCCCGGATTCGTCCGGAGAAGGCAAGCACTACGGGGTTTATCTGAGCTTCCCCATCTGTCCGAGGAGGAGCTGCAGCTCGGCATAGACCGGATGCGGCAGGCGACCGAAGAAATCAGCGATAAGATGTGACGCAGACCCTTGATCGGGTCTGTGAGACGGCAAGACAGAATCAACTTTGACGATCTGATCATGACCAAGTAGGTCGTGTTGAAAACAAATCCCCTGGGACTCCGGCTTCCTAATGAAGCGGTCTCAGGGGATTTTTTGTAAAATGGGCAGGAAGGAAAATGACGGATTGAGTCGAATTTACTATTTTGCATAGGTCTATTTTACTTATTGAATTAGGAATGGGGGATGAGACCGAAGATGAAGACAGAAGAACAAGATGGAGATTTACCGTATCCTGCGCCAAATCCGTTCCGACGCTTTACTCTGACGCTGGGAGTATCCGTGCTGCTCATGGGGATCGCGCTGTCCTCCGTGATTCTGTGGGCCGGCAGCAGCTTTGTCCTTCGTGAAACGGTATCCGTAACGGAAGCGGCGGTCAGCACGCACTTTGCCAAAATCCCTCAGCTCGGCAAGGTGTTCGGCGAAGACGGAAGAACGCCCGATGCGGGCGCCGGCACTTCGGGGCGACCCGCCGGTGCGGCGGAGCATCAACACAGCGCGTCTGGGGTTCACGGCACTTCGCAGGATTACGATACGTTAAACAGCGTGGTTCGCATGCATTTTGACCTCTATTCCATCACCGATACTTACTTTTATTACCCGGACGGGCTCATCACTTTCAGCTACGATAAGAACGACATCGGCCGGACGGTGCCGGAAGATAAGAAGGAAGCGTTCCGGCAGGCGGTCCGCACAGGGCAGGTCGTGACCAAGCGGGTACCGGGGCACCTGCTGTACATATGGGTCCCGGTCAAAGGGGATCAGGGGCAAGTGACGGGGCTCGTGGAGCTGACGAGGGACATGGCGGGGCAGGATCGGCTGGCCGGCCGGCTCGATGCGGTGATGCTGGCGATCATCGTGCTCGGGATGCTGGCGCTGTTCTTCGGTCTGCGCAAGGTGTTCATCTCCTCGGCTCAAATTATCGACAGGAACAATCTGGAGCTGGGCCGGATGGTCGATGTCATCGAGCGGACGTACGACGAATCCCTGCAGGCTCTCTCGAGTGCGCTGGATTCGCGGGATAACGAGACGCAGGGACACTCGTTCCGCGTCACCTCCTACGCGATCCGGCTCGGAATGGAGCTCGGGTTATCCGGGCAGGAGCTTGGCTCTCTCGCCCGCGGGGCGCCGCTGCATGACGTGGGGAAAATCGGGGTGCCGGACGCTATCCTGCTGAAGCCGGACAAGCTCACGGCGGAGGAATGGGAAGTGATGCGCAGGCATGTCGAGATCGGCTACCAGATGCTGAGTCATATTACTTTCCTGGAGTCTTCTCTGGAGGTGGTTAAGCATCATCATGAGCGATGGGACGGCAAGGGTTATCCTTCACAGCTGAAGGAGCGGGAAATTCCGCTCTTCGCGAGGATCTTCGCCGTCTGCGATACCTACGACGCGATTACCTCGGATCGCCCTTACCGCAAAGGAAGAAGCTGCGAGGAGGCCCGTGAGGAAATCCGGAAGTGCGCCGGGACCCAGTTTTGTCCGGAGGTGACCGAAGCGTTCCTGCGCATTGACCCGGAGGAATGGCAGGCCATCCGGCTGCACAGCCAGACGGCTCAAAGCGGGGAGCTGCTGGGGCTAGGGCGTTTGCAGGTGCCCAGCTTCGGGAAGCGCAGGGCCGGCTGAACCAGATGAAAAAAGCCTTGAAATCAGCCCCTTGTCAGGGAATAAGATTTCAAGGCTTTAAAGTGCCGCCGCACCCAAAGTGGCGCGTTTGGGTTAAGCGCGGGGCTTGAAGGTGCCGAGCAGCTCGCCCATCTTCACTTTGCTCCCCACCTCGAGGTCGCTGCGGCTTTTGAGCGTGCCGTTCTCGGTCAGCAGCACGACGGTCGAGCCGAATTCGAAGTAAGCGAGCTCACCGCCGCGCTCCAGCCGGTCCGGCAGAGGAGAGACATACCTGATGGAGCTGACGTTGAGTGCTCCGACTTTGACGACGGCAATTTCGCCGAGCTCGTGCTGCACATAGGTGATCAAGCGCTCGTTGCGGCTCAGGACGCGGCGCATATGGCGAAGCCCGAATTCGTTGACCGGATACACCTTGCCGGCCACATGCTCCTTCTCGACGATCTCGCCGGTGACGGGCGAGTGGATGCGGTGGTAATCGGTCGGACTGAGGTACAGTACGTAATAAAAACCGTTCATATAATTGATCAGCCGCGGGTTATGGTTCAGCAGTTCTTCGATAGTATAGTCCTGGCCTTTGACGTTAAGAATCAAGCCTTCCCGGATCGGCCCCATACCTGTAATCAGCGCATCGACCGGGCTCACGAGCACACCCTCCGCTTCATGAACGGGGCGCGGCCCGGGCTTCAGCCGCCGCGTGAAAAAATCGTTCAGCGACTCATATTCATGCAGTTGCTTCTCCGCATCCTGGGTACGGATGCCGTAAGACTTGGCAAACCGGGGGATGAGCGGCCGGCTCGCTCTGGATTTGGCAAAGGCGCCGGTCATTCGGGACACGGCCTTGCGGGAGGAAAGCTCGGTCAGCGACCGAAAGAGCTTCATCTTCATAGCGTACGAATTCACCTGTTTTCATATGTTGTAACTTCCGGGACCTGCAAGACGGAAGGAAAGAATCTACCGCTAATCTTGACATAGAACAGGGGACAAATCAACCTAAAAAACCGCGTCAACGCAAAGAAAGGCTCTGGGAAAGAGCCCTTTATTCTTAAGACAGAAAGTTCCAATCAGAATCTTTTCTTAATGTATCGGGAATCGATCTGTTCGGCAGTATCGGCGGCGGCGCCTGAGGGCGTCTGGTTCTTGTACTCTCCACAGCCGAGGCAGGTGGCGAGATTAACGAGTACCGGGCGGCTTGAACCCGAAAATTTGGTGCAGGCAATCGGTGTTCTGTATTCCGGATCTACCGATATCATCGTACAGTACGTGCAATGAGAAATCATTTGAACGATAGCCGGAGAAGAGGAAGAATCCTGGTAAACGGAATAATCCATAAATTAAGTAGCTTCCTTTCATAAAAGGATAGCGCTTTCAATCCGGTGAGCTGCAAAATCGATGTGCGCAAGCGCATAAGAGTGGTGCAATTACACATATTGTAGCATGAAAGACTGGAAAAAGGCCAGAATCTTTTTCCATATCGAAAGGTCATTGACTTTTTACCCAGTCGTGCTATCATGGTTATGTCACTAGGGGAGCCGCAAGGCTGAGATTGGATCAATAGATCCTAGACCCTCTGAACCTGATCTGGATCGTACCAGCGTAGGGAAGTGGATAGCCGATCATTCGCGCGAGATTCGTGTGCTGGCAAAGCCGTTTCCTTCACTGGGTGGGGGGACGGCTTTTTTGCGTATACCGCTGTAACGGATCGGGCCGGCTTCAGAGCTCCGCAGGACTTATTTTATAGTGAATAAAGGAGTGGATTTCGCATGTCAAAAGGATTAAAGCTGACGGATATCCTCGTAACCGTCGTCATCGCCGTCGTATTCGCGGTAGTGTATCGTTTGTGGGGCGATGTATCCAATATCGCGAAGCTGGTTCCGGGCCTTCAGCTGGATCAGCTGATTTACGGGCTGTGGTTTATTGCCTCGAGCGTTGCTTATCTGATCATCCGCAAACCCGGCGTCGCCCTGCTGGCTGAAGCGGCCGCCGCTTCGGGCGAGCTGCTCGCCGGATCGCAATACGGGGTGGAGGCCCTGACTTACGGGATCGTGCAGGGCCTGTGCGCGGAGCTGATCTTCGCGGCCTTCCGCTACCGCAAATACTCCGCATCAGCCGCAGGTCTTGCAGGGATAGCCGCCGCAGCAGGCTCGCTCGTATTCGATGTGGTGAAGGGATACACGGCGGATTATCAATCCTGGAGCCTGCTGCTGTATGTCGTCTTCCGGATCGTCGGCTCGTATATCATCTGCGGTCCGGTGGCTTACGGGCTCGTCAAAGCGCTGGAAGCGACGGGCGTGACGCGGCTGGTCCGGCCGGCGCATGCCGACGATTACAAGGCGCTGGATAAATAATGAGCCCGGAACGGAACTTAAGCGGCACCGCGGCCGGGGTGACGGAGCTCCGGCTCAAGTTCCCCGGGAGCGAGGGACTGCTGTTTGACGATGTAACGTTTACTGTACGGAAAGGCGAGAAGGTGCTCCTGCTCGGGCCGAGCGGTCGCGGCAAATCGACGCTGCTGCAGGTGCTGGCGGGGCTCATCCCCGGCAGCATCGAGGTTCCGATGAAAGCGAAGGAGCTGTGTACGCCGGTTTCATGGGGCTATTTGTTTCAGGACCCCGACGCCCAGTTCTGCATGCCGTTCGTGGATGAAGAGCTGGCTTTCGTCCTGGAGAATATGAGCGTGCCCCGGGAGCAGATGGAGCAGACGCATCCGCGGGGCCCTGGAGCAGGTGGGGCTTCGTCTCCAGGATATTCATGTGCCGATCGCTTCCCTCTCGCAGGGAATGAAGCAGCGTCTCGCCATCGCTTCGCTGCTTCTGATGCAGCCGGATGTCTGGTTTCTCGACGAGCCCACCGCACTGCTGGACCCTGAAGGAACGGAGCAGGTATGGGAAACGATCCGCCAGGTCACGGCCGGGCGGACCGTACTGATCGTCGAGCATAAAATCGAGGAGATCGCCCGGTTCGTGGACCGCGTCGTACTGTTCGACCATCAGGCGCGAATCATTGCGGACGGAGCGGCGGATGACGTATTCGCCGCACACAAGCGGGAGCTGCAGGAATACGGCATCTGGTATCCGGGAGTCTGGATGGATTACGCGAAGAGTCCGCGGTACCGGATGCTTCAGGCAAGGAAGATTATAGCCGGGGCGGGGGGAACGGGGCCGCTCTTGAAGCTGAACGGATTTCAAGGCTTCCATGGCAAAACGCCGAAGATTTCGGTAAGCGCGGCGGCCGTGTCCCCGGGGACTGGATCGCGGTTGTCGGCGAGAACGGGGCGGGCAAGAGCACGCTGCTCCAGTCGATGATGCAGCTCATCCGGACCGCCGGAGGCTACGAGCTTCAGGGCCGGGAGGTGAGAGGCTTCGCCGATGTGGCGGATGCCGCCGCTTATGTCTTTCAAAACCCGGAAATGCAGTTCGTGACGAATTCCGTGTTCGACGAAGTCGCCTTTAATTTCCGTCGGGACGGGGAGCCGGAAATTCAGGTCAAGGCCAAGACGAACGAGTCGCTGAGGTGGTTCGGGCTGTCGGAGCAAGCCGGACATCACCCTTATCAGCTCTCGCTCGGGCAGAAGCGGAGGCTCAGCGTTGCCGCCGCTACGGTGAAAGCCCAGCGCCTGGTGCTGCTCGATGAGCCGACGTTCGGGCAGGATGCAGCGAACACGTTCGCGCTGCTGGAGAAGCTGGAGGCTTGGCGGAACGGGGGGACGGCCATCCTCATGGTGACGCATGACCCGGAGATCGTCAAATATTTTGCCACCAGGGTATGGGAAGTGAAGCGGGGAGAGCTTGCCGCCGAGCTGAGCCCGGAGTCATATATAGAACGGTTCGACGGCCGCGGGAATACGGCCGTGAGTGAAGAGGAGGCGGCATCATGCAGCTGATCTGGAATTACCGTGAAACGTGGCTGCACGGCGTCAATCCGAGTCTCAAGCTGCTTGGGGCGGTGCTGGTCTTTTTCCTGCTCATGTTCACGGATAACATCAATGTGCTGGCGAACGCCACCTGGATGCTGCTCGTGCTTGCTGCTGACGAGCACTGGACATCCGCTCCGCAGGTTGCTTCTGCTTCTGCTGCCCTTCGCCCTGCTGTTCGTCTCGTCGTCGCTGACGATGATCTTGTTCGGCAAGGGAGAGACGACCTGGTTCCGCATCGGGCTGGTGCATATCACGGAAGAAAGCTTCTACCGCGGGGTGCATATCGGATTCAAGACCATCGACATGGCACTCGCGGGCATGATCTTTGCTTTGACGACGAGGCCCGTCATGCTCTTTTACTCGCTGATGCAGCGGCTCGGGTACGCCGGCCAAATTCGCCTACAGCTTCATGGCGGCGCTCCGGCTGATGCCCATGGCGGCGGAGGAGTACCGGACGCTGCAGATGGCGCTGAAGGTGCGCGGCGTGAAATACGAGCCGGGGCTTCGCGGCTGGAGTGCGCGGTCAGCGGCATGCGGTGATCCCAGCGCTGGCGCAGAGCATCCGGCGGGCGCAGCGCATCGCGGTGGCGATGGAGGCGAAGCGGTTCTCCGCCTTCGGCCGGGAGCGGACGTATTATTACCGCATCGGCTGGTCGCTGCGCGATGCGGGCTTCGTGGCGTCGCTGGGTGTTTGCGCCGGGGCCGCCCTCTATTTGGGCTGGCATCTGCCGTACTTCAGCGCCCGGGATGTGCGTTACCATATCATTTGATCGGGGGATAAACGGAATGGAGAAGAAATTTTCCCGGGAGCTGCGCCTTGCGGCGGAGAGCAGCTGGAACGCCAGCTTTGAGCATCCGTTCGTACGGGGAATCGGCGACGGCACGCTGCCGCTGGACTGTTTCCGCTATTATGTCAAGAACGATGCGTATTATTTGTCCCATTTTGCACGGATTCAGGCGCTTGGGGCAGCTAAGGCCGACAGCTTGTTCGTTACCAGCCGGATGGCGGCGCATGCCCAAGGGACCTACGGCGCCGAGCTTGCGCTGCATGAGAAGTTCTCCAAGCTGCTCGACATCACGGATGAGGAGCGGGCGGCCTTTGAACCGGCACCGACGGCTTACGCCTACACCTCACATATGTACAGGGCGGCCTATAACGGGCATTTGGGCGATATTATCGCCGCGATCCTGCCCTGCTACTGGCTGTATTACGAAATCGGCGAGCGGCGCAGGGCTGCACGCCGGAGGAGCCGATTTACCGCGAATGGATTGCCGCTTACGGCGGAGAATGGTTCCGCGAGCTCGTGCAGGAGCAGATCGACCGGCTGGACGAGCTGGCGGAGCAGGTGACGGCGGCGGACCGCGAGCGGATGAAGTCGCATTTTCTCATCAGCTCCCGGTACGAGTATCTGTTCTGGGATATGGCATACCGCAAGGAAGCTTGGCCGGTTTAAGACCGCCGGGCTGTAAACCGAATACGGCAAATCATGAACGGCCTCCCCTTACGATCGAAAGGTTCCTTCGTAAGGAGAGGCTGTTTTTTCTTTAGAAGAGCTTATTTTTTCAATACGCTCAGTGCTTTTTTCAGCTTTCTTGCGAATACGAGCGGGTTCTGCACGGTCTCCAGATGCAGATACATCAAACGCGGCTTATCGAACAACCAATGGTTGTGGATCGCCGTCACTTTGAATCCCTGCCTGCGGGCGGCAGAAGCTTTTCTTATAGATTATGAGAAATGGAGGAGGCGGGGAAAGGCCTATCGTCAGGGGAAAAAGGCTATTTTGCAGCAAGATCACTGAAGGAACGATTCGTAAATTTTAAGTAAAAACAATTATTATTATTGATAAAATAAGTAATTTGGCTTAATGTTAACTCGACTATTGTTATACTGAAGCGACGGAAGAGGTGAAACGATTGAAGCAGGAAGAGAGACTGGACCGGATTGTCGAGATCCTTCGGACGCAGTCCCTTCTTACCGTACAGGATATATGCGATTTGTTTCAGGTGTCCAGAGATACGGCAAGGCGGGATCTGGTACTGCTGGAGGAGCAGGGGCGAATCACAAGGACACGGGGGGAGCCGTCTCTCCCGATGTCCGGAGCTTCGGCAGCAGGCAGCAGGCGAACGAAGCTGCCAAAAAGGCGATTGCCCGGGCCGCTTCTGCGTATGTCAAGGACGGCGACGTTATTTTTATGGATACCTCGACCACCGTGGCTTCGATGGCCGAATTTATTGCCGATAAGGAGATGACGGTGATCACGCATTCCCTTCCGATCGCCCGAAGTCTTGCGTCTCTGAAGCATGCGGAGGTTTATATGCTGGGAGGGCGAATCCATAAGGAGGATCATTTTGTCTCGGGATCCATGGTATTAAATATGCTGGACCTGTTCCGGGCCGATCTGGCTTTGATGGGGACGTGCGGCATTTATGAGGGGAAATCGTCGTCATGGATGCGGAGGATGCCCAGATTAAGCAAAGAATGATCGCGAGATCCGAACAGGTGTTGCTGTTAACCGACCGCTCGAAAATCGGGTTAAAGATGCCTTACCGCGTCGGTTCCCTGGAGGAAGTGGACGTGCTGATTACAGACTTGGAAAGCGAAGGGAATGACTGGGGCGGGATACGTCCCCGGCGTATCCAACGCGTTTGAACGCTTGTTAAGGGGAAATAAGAAAGGGATGAGACGATGAGGATATTTTTGTGGATCGGATGCTTCTCCTATCTGCTGATCGGCATGGCCCATGTCGTGATGGGATCGGTGCTGGAAGAGCTGCTGCAGCATTTTCACCGCGATTACAGCGACGGGGGACGGCTTATCTTCGCCCAGTTCCTCGGCTTTCTGATCGGCGTGCTGACGGCTCCCTGGTGGTCCAGAAGGCTTGGACGGAGAGGAATTCTGCTGCTCGCCTTTGGGACCTTGACCGTGGGAGAAGCGATATACAGCCTGCTGCCTTCATGGAACTGGATGATGACGGCCGCCCCGGTCGCGGGCTTCGGCTTCGGCATGGTGGAAGCGGCCATTGCCGCGCTGATCATGGAGTATTTCCAGCGCAATAAAGCCGTTGCGATGAGCCGGCTCGAGGTTTTCTTCGGCATCGGCGCGCTCGTCATGCCGATAGCGGGAAGCCTGCTGATTACGGCAGGGGCTTGGCGGATGTCGTTCCCCCTTCTGGCGGCTTTGTCTCTTGCAATGTTTCTCTTATGGCTGTTTACTTCGTTCGGATCGATGGATTCGGCACTGGCGCTGCAGGACCCGGAACAAGCGGAGACGGCCGCAGGTTCCCGCAAAAGTCCCGGAGCCGGCGGAAAGCCGGTGCTGCTGTTCATGATTCTCTTCTTCGTGCTCTATGTCGGCATCGAAATGAGTATCGTCAATTTCCTCCCGTCAGTGCTGATCGAGCGTACAGGCACAACCAGCGCGCTTGGCACCTTGGGAGTGACCTTCTTCTGGCTCACGATGATGACCGGCCGATTGTTCGCCGGAACGCTGGCCGAGCGGTGGGGGTACGCGAAGTATTTGCTGCTTAACGGCTTCGGGGCGCCGCTGCTCGCTGTCTCTGCTTCCGATCTTCCCTAGCCTGGCGGGCAGCTATGTCGTCATTCTGATTCTCGGGTCGCTGATGGCCGGCTTGTTCGCCATTGCCCTGGTCTTTACTACCCATGCGCCGCCGGGGACGGAAGAGCGCACCACCAGCCTCCTCATTGCTTCCGGCGGGCTGGGAGGGGCGCTCGCCGCTGGCAACCGGAAATATTATGGATACCTACCGGGCCGTCCCCACGGTATGGACGCTTGCGGCGCTGATGGCCGTGATGATGCTGATGCTGGTCATCGCCATCCGGTATTCGAAGAAAGCGCGGACGGATCGGGCGGCCGGCGGCCTGGAAGCCGGGAAAGCGGCCGTTCCGGCAGGGGAATCGTGAACGTAGCGGCTGAGAAAGCCGCCAAGCTTAAGGTAAGCTGGCGGCTCTTTAGGTTTTTACAAACCGATGGATCTCCTGAAAGAAGTCAAGCCCCTACCAGTCGCTGGGTAACAGGCGGAATCGTTCTGGAGAAGCGTCAGTGTTCGCCTTAATTCCCGGATTTTAACAGTTAAAAGCAGGATAAAATTCAACAGCGATCGGAAGAATGATTCGTACGCGCAGCGGGGAACTTTTTCAGTGGCTTTCAGAAAAGCTGGGAGTCCTGCATCGTATGCTGCTTACAACGTTTAGCAAACCTGCTTTGACGAAAGGAATCTAAAAGGATTGCTTGGTCAAAAAATTAGAGATTCCCTTACTGATTTGACTAGGCGCTTCCAAAGGAGAAAGGTGGCCGGTTCGGGGAATGACGTGCAGTTCTGCATGAGGTATGAGCGGCGACAATTCACGTTGCAGTGTTTCCAACCGATCTATAGGGTCGGATTCTCCGGCTAGCACAAGTGTGGGGACATGGATGTTTTTCACCTCTGCCGATATATCCTCAAGCATTGCAGTTTCAGGCCATGCCGCACGAGCTAAAGGTGCGCTTTTTTGCATATCCTCGAGCGCCGTTTCGCGAATACTTTCTTCAAGAGGAAGTAAGGCAATATTGCTCAAAGCTATTTCTGCACCTTCACGATTATCATAAAAATGAACCATTGCCTCTCTTATTTCCTGTGGCATCTCTTGAGGAGTCGGAGGAGAGGGGGCAACTAAAATCAAGGCTTGTAAACCAGCGGGATTGCGTGAAGCGAGCAGCTGTGCCGCTTTAGCACCCATGGAATGGCCAATGATCACATAACGCTTCAAACCAAGCTCTTGAATTAGCGCTTGTGCATCATCGGCCAGATCCTTAATGGTATACGATGCAGCTGACTTACCTGAGTTCCCCCAACCACGGTGATCGTAAGCTATGCAACGGTAATTCTCTTTTAGAACGTCAATCACTTTATCCCAGGTTCGAGTTGACCCGCCGTAAAAGTGCAAAAACACAAGAGCAGTGTCTCCTTGTCCCTTTTCTTCAGCATAAAGTTCAACGCCGTTAACGCGATAGTGCATATCATCCACTCCCTAAATAGTATCAGTAACAGTTACTGTTACATTTATTAAAATAACGGTTTATGCTTGAAAAGTCAAGTTGATTCCGTTCCGTGACCATTTATTTTAAATTTGATTTGTCTTTCAAAAATCAATACACTAAAAAAATAAGCTTTGATAAGAAAGAAGGACCTTGCAAAAATGGGAAATCGAAGCCAACAGTTCTCTGTAGCGGTTCATATCTTATGCTTTCTTGAATTTAATAAAGAAGGCCGTACCACGTCCGAATTACTTGCTATGAGTGTGAACGCCAATCCGGCGGTTATTAGAAGAATTATGAGAAAGCTTACTAAAGCCGGTCTGATTACATCTACTCTTGGAGCAAATGCAGCGATCAGCCTGGCCAAAGAGGCGAGTCAAATCACGCTATTGGATGTATACCGTGCTACCCTTGAAGATAATCAGGAAATTTTTATTATTCATCAAGATACAAACCCGACTTGTCCGGTAGGAAGTAAGATGCCGCATTTGTTAAATGGCGTTTACACGAAAGTCCAAACGACTTTGGAGAACGAATTGGCGGGCACGACGATTGATCATCTGGTCAAGAACGGAATCGTCGAAACGAAAGATTAAGACGTCAATGCGCGAATGTGGACTATTTAGATATCTTTGAAAGAACTCCGATCAGGAGTTTTTTTATTTACAGCCTGGAACATGCCGGTGGAATATTCAGGAGATGAGGTTAATATACTTGTAAGTGGAAGCGCTTACCCAGTTTCCATATTCGAAACGGAGGATGAGATGGATGAAACGTGCCGCAAGCTATTCCGAAATCGCCCGCTCCAGCCGGTTCCAGGCGCTGATGGCCAGGAAGAGGAGGTTCCTCTTGCCGATGTCGATTTTCTTCTTCGCCTTTTACTTTGCGCTGCCGCGCTTACGTCTTACTCCAAGGTCTTGAATCATCCGGCGGTCGGCCCGATCTCCTGGGCCTGGGTGTTCGCCTTCGCCCAGTTCATCATGACATGGGCGCTCTGCATCATTTACTCGCGACAAGCGGCGCAATACGACCAGATGATCCGCGAAATCCGCAGCGATGCGAAGCTGCGAGGCTAAACTATAATCGGAGGGATCCCGGATGAATACGACGGCTTTTGTACTGTTCGTGGCGATTGTCATCCTTACACTGGTCATCACTTACTTTGCGGCGAAGCGGACGAATTCGGCTAACGAGTTTTACACGGCGGGAGGCGGCCTCACAGGCTGGCAGAACGGGCTTGCCATCGCTGGAGACTATATGTCGGCGGCCTCCTTCCTCGGCATTGCAGGGACGATTGCGCTGTCGGGGTTTGACGGGTTCTTCTACAGCATCGGGTTCCTCGTCGCCTATCTGGTGGTGCTCTATCTTGTCGCCGAGCCGCTGCGGAACCTCGGAAAATATACGATGGCGGACATGATCGCCGCCCGCTTCCATGCCGCCAAAGTGCGCGGCGTCGCCGCTTTGAATACGGTCACGATCTCCATCTTCTATATGATTGCTCAGCTCGTCGGGGCCGGCTCGCTGATTAAGCTGCTGCTCGGGCTCGATTATACGACCTCCGTCCTGATCGTCGGCGTGCTGATGACGGTCTACGTTGTGTTCGGCGGGATGCGAGCCACCTCCTGGGTGCAGATCATCAAAGCGATTCTGCTCATGGGAGGGACTCTGATTATTTCCCTGATCGTGTTCGCCAAATTCAATTTCAGCCTGACCGGGATGTTCGAGCAGATGAAGACGGCGACGCCGCTGAAGGAAAGCTTCCTGAATCCAGGGAACAAATACAAGGTGCCGCTGGACACGCTTTCGCTGAACCTGGCGCTGGTGCTCGGCACGGCCGGGCTTCCCCATATCCTGACGCGGTTCTTTACCGTGAAGGACGCACCGACCGCCCGCGGCTCCGTCGTCTATGCTACCTGGCTGATCGGGATATTTTATGTGATGACGATCTTCCTCGGCTTCGGCGCGGCGGCCTTCGTCGGCTACGAGCCGATCGTGGCGGCGGACAAGGGCGGCAACATGGCGGCGCCGCCGCTTGCCAAGGCACTCGGAGGCGACTTCTTCTTCGCCTTCATCTCGGCGGTCGCGTTCGCGACGATTCTCGCGGTGGTCACCGGGCTTGTGCTGTCGGCGGCTTCCGCCTTCGCGCATGATTTCTACACGCATATTGTGCGTAAAGGCCATGCCGGAGAGAAGGAGCAGATGCAGGTGGCCCGCTGGGCTTCCGTCGGCGTAGCCGTCCTGTCGATTCTGCTGTCGCTGTTCGCGCAGAAGCTCAACGTCGCCTTCCTCGTCAGCGTGGCCTTTGCGATTGCGGCCAGCGCTAACCTGCCGGTCCTGCTGTTTACGGTCTTCTGGCGCCGCTTCAATACAGCCGGAGCAGTCGCGGGGATGCTGACGGGGCTGATCAGCGCTCTCATTCTGGTGTTCGTTAGCCCGAGTGTATGGAGCCCCGAAGCGGGGAAGGCGATCCTGGTCGGTACGCCGCTGTTCCCGTACGCCAACCCGGGCATCATCTCGATTCCGCTGGGCTTTATCGGCGCGGTTGTCGGGACGCCGCTTACCAGCGGCTCGAAGGTGCCGGCGGCCCATTCGGAGAAGTTCGATGAGATTCTGGTGCAGGCCCATACGGGGATTAAATTGGACGGGAAGTAAAATAAACGGATAGTGAAGGCGGTTCCCCGGTTAAAGGGAACCGCCTTTTTCGAACAACATCTTGAATTGTGACCTTCCGGTCTTTTCCAGCCAATCGTTAAAGCTCATTAAGGCCGGATACTGCCGGCGAAGTTCCGGAATATCAACCACGTACTCCTCGTTATTGAGGACTTCGAAGGTTTTGGCGGCGGAAGGGCTGACTTGGCGGATGGTTTCCATTGGGATTTCAACGTAAGCTATTTCTTTCCCGGTAGCCCTGCGGATCGAGGCTGCAATCTCCAGCGGGGTGAGCGAATCGCCGGCAAGCCCGACGGTTGCGCCCAAATACCGGTCCGGGTTCTCAAAAGCCAATGCAGCGGCGGCACCGATGTCGTCTACGGCGATAAGCTGCAGAGCTGTATCCGATTTGACGGCCGTAGCGAGCGTGCCGCTTTGCAGCCCGAACTGCGGATCAGTGAAGTTCTCCATGAACCACACCGGACGCAGTATGGTAGCCGGCATCCGGAGCTTTCGAATGTACTGCTCGATTTCCCATTTGCTGTAGTTGCGGCGCCGGCCAAGTGCTGGACGCCGCCCACCGAGGAATAGATGAAGTGCTTAACGCCGGCCGTTTGGGCCGCATCCGCGACATTCTTTCCCAGTCGGACCTCATCGTCATATCCGAAACCTGGCGATGTCCCGGGAGAGAACTCGGTGGGCTGGACACTGAATACCCCATAAACCCCGCGCATAGCTTTCCCCATCGCTTCCCGGTTCCCGTTGTCACCTTGAACCACCTCTACGCCCCATCTGCGCAGTTCATCTGCCGCCGCTTTGCCGGGATCCCTGGTCAGTGCCCGGACAAGCCAGCCCTTTTCGAGCAGGGCTCGAACTACGGCCCTTCCTTGCTGCCCGGTTGCGCCTGTTACAAGAACGATTCTCTCTGATGCTCCCATCGCTATCATCTCCCTTATCGCTGGATCGTTAAGTCTTGCGATAAGCAGATTATATAGTCTTATTATTCGAAGTTGAAGTATGCACTTTCATGTTATATACTAACCGAAAAGTTAGAAAAGGAGCGCCTTATGGAGCAGACTTTGAGAATCCATTCGTTTGGCACGAGCGGGGAAAATGTCCGATTTACTACACGCTGGAGATCGTCGGAGGCAAATGGAAGTGGGCGATATTATTTAAATTAGCAATGGACGGAGTCATCCGATACGGCAAGCTGAAAGAATTCTTACCGCCGATTGCCCATAAAACCTTAAGCCAGCAGTTAAAGGAATTGGAAAGCAGCGGAATTATTCATAGGGAACAGTATAACGTCATGCCGCCCAAGGTGGAATATTCTTTGACCGAGAAAGGCAAGACGCTGATTCCCATGCTGGAAATGATGGCGAAGTGGGGACGGGAGCATATGGCGGATTGACCCCTTAAGGTCTCAATCCGCCCGCACTCGCTTTTGTACATTTTTCGTATGATTTTAAAATGCCATAATAAAACCAGGAACAAACAAGGGTCAATGACTGCGGAATACCACAGCTTCCAGCCGTTGTAATAAAACCAGCCGGAATGAAGGGCGCACCATTCATAAACGAGAGAGAACAAAGTCCACCCGGCGATATAAAGCCCTTGGCGCGAGTACCCGGCATGATACGGAAACCCATTCAGATAAATGACGCTGATTGCAGGATAAATCCCGTATACGGCAAGGAGAGAAGCCCAGTCGAAGCCTCCCTTGTTGAAATAGCCGTATAGATCATACTTCAAATCCAGGATCACGTCGGCGATCCATTGCAAACTATAGGCAAAAATCGTCGTAATATACAATTCCAGCCGCGACATTTTCTTGGGAATGAAGTAGGCGATCGCATTTAAAACAACAATGGAAAGATAAAGAAACAGCATGGGCCGATATCCGCCTTGCAAGAGAATGGGCATTGGAATGCCGGAGTGATGTTCTTTGTATGATTTGGAAAATAACGACTGATTATTCCTGTTCTTGGGAGGAACCTGAGACCAGGCGGGGAATCGATAAGCAGGGGAAGGGAAGCGGCATATCCCCGGGGAAGAGCGCACTCTCCCGGGTCATATGCCGCTGATCTCGATCCGGTCGCCCCGGGTCGGGGACTGGATATTACTGGAAACTCCACCTCGGCATCCGAGGTGTTTTTCATTTGATGCGGGACGCCCGGAGGCACCTCGCAGCCTTCCTGCGGCCCAAGCCGCACCGTCTCGCCGCGGACCTCCAGCTCGGCGCAGCCTGATAGCACGAAGAACAGGCCGCCGCGCCCGCTCATGGTAATGGCGCACCTCCGCCGTACCGGCCGGCATCCGTTCGTGAATCACGCTGAGCCCGTCCGCCTTCACCAGATGCCAGCCGTCGCGACCGTCGCCCCAGAGATAATGCTCCGCATTCGCTTTACTGATCTTGTTTATGGGAACTACCTCCGTTTTCGCCGGATTGAGGGGCGTCCTTCAGCCGGTCGGACGGCTTGATCCAGCCCTGCTCTTCTCCCTCAGGCGCCTGCTCCCGGAGAGCGGCTTCCTGCAGCCAGCGCAGGCGGTAGCAGTTCATTCCGGCTTCGCCGAGCTCCTCCAGGAGGCCGTAATTCGCCCAGGCCCCGACAACGGCTCCGATCCCGGGCACGAGCTGAAGCATTTTGCGGAAATCGATCGTATCGCGGTATTCCTGCTGCAGCTGCTGCCAGTCGATATGCTTGACGTAGGAGTCGGCAGGAGGGAGCGCGAAGGCCGTCTCCCGCCATTCTTTGATGCTCCTAAGGAGAGACGGCTTCTTCTCCTGGCTGGAGAAGGCGAGCTGGAACACATGCAGGATGAACAGCCGCTCCCGGTAATCGCGTGTCGACCATCCGTAAATATGGGCCAGCTCGAACAGGAACTTCATCTTGATTCCGATCAGAATGGGGAAATCCGCCAGGCCGAGCAGAATGCCGCCGGCCCCGGTACCGGCGCCTTCGGCGGCGGCGAGCTTCTTATACAGCGAGATCAGATCCTCCGCCTGATGGTCGCGGTAGGCGAGCGTGCCGTAATCGAGCGGCTCGCGCTTCGGCATATAGTCCATGCTGAACAGCGCCGTTTGTACGATGCCTTTGACCGCGGCTGTGATCGTGGTATGCACCTTCTCGGGGATGGCCTGATTGATCCGGGTCTGCACGGCCTTTGACGTTTTCTCGAGGAAGCCGGCGGGTTTCAGCGGCTTCTTCTCCCACAGGGCCAGCTGTTTGTCGATTTGCTGTTCGTAGACGGTGAAACGGTTGTCCATACCATCCCTCACACTCCCGGTTATCGCTTAGCCGTATTATACAATGAACCCGCTGCATGTGACAAAAGGGGACCCGCCCGGATGTGGCGATTCGTGGCCTATATTCCTATGGAGCTTTCTTGTCCGTCTCCTTCTTCTTCTCCTCCTCGAGGAGCGCCTGGGTCAGCGCCTGCTGCCCTTTCTCCTGCAGATTCTTGACCGCCTCCTCGATGCTCTTGCCTTTAATCGCGGCGTCAAGCTCCGATCCCAGCAACTGATTGAATGAAGCAAAGAAGCCTTGCGGGATGGACTCCGAGTAGGGGAGGCTGCGGTCCGTCATCTTCAGCTTGTAAAAGGCCTCCAGGCTGCGTCCGTCCTTCTCCTTGATATAGGCGGTCCGGGTGAAGAGCTCGGTGCCGGTTTTGGCTTTGATTTTGGCGAAGGCGTCGCTGTTAAGATATTTGACGATTTCCCATGCGGCTCCGGGATTCGCGGCGGCGGCGTTAATCCCGTAAATATTCGTGATGTAATAAGCGTTCGTCGATTCCCTGCTTGCCGGGGTCGACCGGGGCGGTCACGAGCGCCCAGTTCACCTTCGACTCCTCCTGCTTAAGCCGCTCGATCAAGTACGTGCCGTCCAGTGTCATGGCCGCGCGGCCGGAGCCGAACAAATCCCGCTTCTTCATATCATCGGGACCGTAAAAGCGGTTCGCGGGTTCCTCGAATTTGGGCGGCAGGACCCCTTGCTTATAGCTGTTCACCACCAGCTCGAATACTTTGCGCCAAGGCTCGGAGCCGATGATCACCGTCTTGCCCGTCGTATCTACATAGGACAAATTTTCCGTTCCGCCCACCGTCATCAGCATGCCGGAAGGGCTGTTCCACATCGAAGTATAGCCGTAGATGCGGTTATCGCCGGTACCGCTCGACGGGAAGCGGGCGGCCAACTCGAAGACCTCCTTCCAGCTCATTTGATCCTTGGGGTAAGGTACGCCGTACTGGTCGAATAAATCTTTGTTATAAAAGAGTGCCTGGCTCTGGAACTGCGGCGCGAGCCCGTACAGCTTGCCCTGCCCCCTCGCCTTGAGCAGATCGATAACGCCGGGTAGCATATTTTGCACATCAAACCCGTCCTTCTGGATGTACGGATCCAGCTCCTGCAGCTTGCCCGCCTGTGCGAGCTTCTCGTAGGAATCGAGTCCGCCGACCATCACGATATCGGGCTTCTTCTCGTCCAGAAGCTTCGCCAGTTCCTTGTTCGGGTCTTTGTCCGGCCCGTAAATGCCTTGGGTCGAAACGACCTCCAGCTCCAGCTCCGGAAATTTGGAATAGAGCAGGTCACCGTACTCGTGAAGAAAGCTGCCTTCATCGTAGTACATAACCGACACCTTTCCCGAGACCGGCTGCGCCTTCGGAGCGCTCATCGTGAAAGTACAGCCCGTGAGGGCCGTCCCCAGCAGGGCGGCGGATAACAGAGCCGCTGTCCGTTTCTGTTTTGTTCTCTTCATCATACGCTTTCTCTCCTATATGAAAATATTCACACAGAGAACAAACGTCATAGAACAGAAAAAGGTTTCCTATTTTTTCTAAAAAATTGTAAATATTTGCTGTGGGTTTGGCAGTGTTTCGTTGGCATGTTTGGAGGTTTGCACCTTGTACAGAAACCTTTCAGGGGGATACCCGTCCGGAAACCGATCCGTTTTTAGCCGAACCTATGATCCTATGGTACAATCAAGTTAACAAGGGAGGGGAAAGCCAGTGAATTGCCGCTGCGGCTGGGTTAATGAAGATCCGATCTATTTGGATTACCACGATAACGAATGGGGCGTTCCGGTGCACGATGACCGGATGCTGTTTGAGATGCTGCTGCTCGAAGGGGCGCAAGCGGGGCTGAGCTGGTATACCGTGCTGAAGAAGCGGGACCGTTACCGCGAAGCGTTCGAAGGGTTTGTTCCCGAGAAAGTAGCCCAATTTGATGAAGCAAAAATCGCGGAGCCGCTGGCCGATCCGGGGCTCATCCGCAACCGGCTGAAGATGCAGGCGACCGTGCTGAACGCGCAGGCGTTTCTGCGGGTTCGGGAGGAGTTCGGCGGCTTTGACCGTTATATTTGGCAGTTTGTGGGAGGCCGTACGCTGGTGAATCACTGGACGAGCCTGAAAGAGGTGCCCGCCAGCACGCCGCAGTCGGATGCGATGAGCAAGAATCTGAAGAAAAGAGGCTTTAAATTCGTCGGTTCGACCATCTGTTACGCCTTCATGCAGGCGACCGGCATGGTCATGGACCATACCGTCAACTGCTTCCGTTACGAGGAGTGCCGGGCGCTTTAGAGCGCCCAGTTTCCGCCCCGCAGCGGCGGCTCCGTCCGCCCGTCTGCCGTAACCCCGTCGATATCCAGCTCACCCGAGCCCATCATGAAATCGACATGAATCAGACTGAAGTTGAAGCCCGTCCGCTCCAGCTCCTCGCGGCTTAAAGCCGTACCGCCCCGGATACACAAAGGATAAGCGCGCCGAGGGCCAAATGGCAAGAGGCGTTCTCATCGAGTCCCGTATTGTAAAAGAGTACGTTCATATCCGAAATGGGGGACCGGTGCGGAACGAGCGCTACTTCCCCGAGACGCGCGGCGCCTTCGTCCATGGCGAGCGACCGCTTCAAGGTTTCTTCGCCCTTCCCGGCGGTACAGGAGGTGACCTTGCCCTGCTCGAAGGTCAGCGTGAAATCCTCGATCAGCTGCCCGTTCCATTGAAGCGGCTTCGTGCTGCGCACGGTGCCGTTCACGCCGTCCCGGTGCGGCAGGGTGAACATCTCTTCCGTCGGGATATTCGGTACGAAATAAACCCCTTGGGCATTCACGATGCCTCCGGCAACCCACACGTGCTCCGGCGGCGGCTCCACCGTCAGATTCGTGCCGGGAGCGCGGTAATGCAGCAGGGAGTAGCGCTTCGCGTTCATTCGCTCCACTTTGCCGCGAAGATCCTCCAGATGCCTTTTCCAGGCCTCCACCGGTTGCTTCCGGTCGGCGCGGGTCGCTGCGACCACATAGGCCCATAGCTTCCGCACAGCCTCATCCGCAGGCGGCTCCGGAAACACCTTGGCCGCCCAAGCCGGCGAAGGGACGGAGACGATCGACCAGCTGAAGCGCCCGGCCTGCATCATGCCCCGGTATTCCCGCATCGCGGTGCTGTACGCTTTGTTCGCCGCGGCGACCCGTTCCGGCTTCACATCCTGAAGCGGCTCCGGATTCGGGGAGTACACCTGCAGGAAGCCAGCGCCTTCCTCCGCAAGCTCGCGATAGCCCTGCGCCTTCCACAGCGGGTATTCTTCGAATGCTTTGTCCGGTGCGAGCTGATACTTGATCCGCTTCAGCCCGTCGTCATCCCATTCCACGATCACGTTCTTGGCTCCGGCTTCATACGCTTTCCGGGCCGCAATTCGGACAAAATCAGCTGCAGTGAGCGGTGCGTTAATAACAAGCGTTTGGCCGGGCTGCACGTTAATACCGATCCGGACCGCCAGCTCCGCGTAATTTTCCATAAAGAGTGAAATGGGCTCCGTCATGGACCTAGCTCCTTTGAATGCGGATTTTGGCGAATTTCCGTTTGCCGACCTGGACAATATCTTCATCCGCCGGGGTGACGACGGCCATCGGGTCGGCGATCTTATCGCCGTTCAGCCGGACGGCTCCTTGAGTGACGCTGCGCCTCGCTTCCCCGTTAGAAGACTGCGCCCCAAGGGCGACCAGAAGCCGGATGATCGGGATCGCTCCGTTCTCAAGGTCCGCGGCGGGCAGCTCCACCGTTTCGATATCGTCCGGAAGGGCGCCTTTTTGAAACACGGAGATAAAATGGTTCTCCGCTTCCTCCGCGACCTGCTCCCCATGGTACAAACGCACGTACAGCTTGGCGAGCCGAAGCTTGGCATCCCGGGGATGTACGGTACCGTCCGCCAGCCCGCTTCGCAAGGCCTCCAGCTCCTCATTCGAAACCGGCGTCGTCAGCTCGTAGTACTTGAGCATGAGTTCGTCCGGAATGGACATCGTTTTCCCGAAAATCTCGTTCGCCGGTTCGTCGATGCCGATATAGTTGCCGAGGCTTTTGCTCATTTTTTGCGTACCGTCCAGGCCTTCAAGGAGCGGCATCAGCATGGCGACCTGTCCGTCCTTATTGCCGTAAGCGCTCTGCAGCGTCCGGCCCATCAGAATATTGAAGGTTTGGTCCGTCCCGCCGAGCTCGATATCCGTCTGCAGCGACACGGAATCGAACCCCTGCATGAGCGGGTAGAAGAATTCATGGATGTGAATGGCCTGATGGTTTGCATATCTTTTGGCAAAATCGTCCCGCTCCAGCATCCGGGCGACGGTCACTTGGCCTGCCAGCTGCAGAACGTCCGCAAAATTCATAGCCCCGAGCCAGGCGGAGTTGTAGTAAAACTTCGTCTTGGCGGGATCGAGAATTTTGTACAGCTGTTCCCGGTAAGTCTCCGCGTTGCGCCTTACATCCTCCTCGGAGAGCTGCTTCCGCGTTTCCGATTTACCTGTCGGGTCCCCGATTCGTCCCGTGAAGTCCCCGATAATGAGCTGCACCTCGTGGCCCAAATCCTGGAACTGCCGGAGCTTGTGCAGCACGACCGTATGCCCGATATGAATATCCGGTGCGGACGGGTCGAGGCCGAGCTTGACCTTAAGCGGCCGGCCGGTTGCCACGGAATAGGCGATCTTTTCCCTCAAGGCTTCTTCCGGTATGATGTCGGCGGCTCCGCGTCGAACGAGGCCGAGCTGCCGCTCCACTTCGCTTTGCTGCTGCTGGTTCAGCTGTTCCCAGTGCTTCATGTTTTTTCCTCCTTTTTAATATTGGCGCTCCTGTTATAGACAAAAAAAGACAACCCCCAAGCCCCCAAAGGGACGAGAAGATTGTCTCGCGGTACCACCCTAATTAAAGAAGACGCTCGAAATTTTGTATCCCGCCGCGCTTCTTTCACTTCTTTCGGATAACGGCACCTCGTGCCGGGTGAAAGCTACTCATGCCGGTTCGCATTTTCCCTTTTCCATCTCAGGACTGTAATTCGGTATCCCGCCCGCCCCCGGTTCGCACCCTCCACCGGTTCTCTGATTGCGCAACGCCTGGATCCTACTGTGGTTATTCACCGTGTCCTTCATCGCATTGTTCGATATGAAGTTTAGAGAAGATTTAATCACAAAAACGGACGGCTGTCAAATGAAAAACCGGGCTCCTCCGGAAATTTATCCATGTTGTTGGTGCCCATTTTTAACCGGGCGGATGACCTTCTTCCGGGCGAATGCATATGTTACCAATGACTACCTGCGATTTTTTTGGACCAGAGACGCATAGATGAAGAGCAGTGCAAAGGAGGATTCCCCGAATGAGCAAACTGAACCGCCGAGGCGCCGGTAAGAGCAGGTTGAACCGCCCCAGCCGAATCGGCTCCCATGTGAACGAGTTGAGCTGGCTGGACGAAAGGCCGGAACCCGACCGGGTCGTCAAAAAAAGGGAAGACGGTATCATCGCTCAGCCGCCTGCAGCAAGTGACGACAATGTCGCGGAAACGGCATCCATCTTGCCGGAGCCGCCGATCCTGAAGGCGACTGGAAGCGGAAGTGTTCCCCAAGATAGAGGAGCTTAAGAAGAAAGAGGAACCGCTCTTAAAAATTATTCCGAACAGCAAGCAGATACTGGCCGACCGTAAAACGTCATCGGCATCCGCGCCTATCGTGTATACAGACGATCTGGCGGACGAATCGGTGACCACCGAGAAGATTGCCCGTTATGCGGTTGACGGGACCAAGATCAAACGCGGCAGCATCGGGAAAGAAAGCCTCGCCGATTATGCCGTAGACGGCACGAAGCTGGAGGATCGGAGCATCACCGGGCAAAAGCTGGCCCCCGGCTCCGTGTCCGAAGAGCATTTGGTATCGGGATCGGTATCCGGCGATAAAATCCAAAGCCGCGCGATCAGCGGGGATAAGCTTCAGGATAACAGCATCACCTCCGATAAGCTGGCCGACAAGACCATCGACTCGATGAAAATAGCGGAGGGTTCGATTCAAACCAAGCATTTGGCGTTCGAGGCGATCACCGGGGAGCTCATTCTCAACCAGTCGATCACGTCGGAGAAGATCAAAAGCGGCGGCATCCAGACTACGAATCTGGCCAATTATTCGGTGAATACGGCGAAGCTGGCGGACGCGGCGGTCACCACCGAGAAGCTGCGGGACTTGTCGATCACGGCCGCGAAGCTGGCCGATGGCGTCATTACCCCCGAGAAGCTGGCCGCTCAAGCGGTTACCGAGGAGAAGCTCGCCCCATGGAGCGTCTCTTCCGAGCATTTGAAGCAAAACTCGATCCTGCACGACCACTTGTCGACCGGACTGATCCGCGCTGAGAATATTGCCGCCAAGCAGATTGAGTCGTCCCATCTGTCAGAAGATGCGGTGCAGACGAATCATGTGAAGGACGGCGCCATTACTTCGGAGAAGCTCGCCAAAAGATCCGTTCAAGGCCATCATTTGTTCGAGGGCGCGGTGGAAGGCAAGCATCTGGAAGCGGGCAGCGTGGAAAACCGGCATTTGGCCGAGCGGGCCGTAACCGGCGATAAGCTGGCGATTTCCAGCGTAAGCTCTCTCCAGCTGGCCGAGGGCTCCGTCCAGAGCGAGAAGCTGGCGGACCAGTCGGTCGTTTCTTCCAAATTGGCCAAGAAAGCGGTGCTTAGCGACCATTTGACGCCGGGCGTGGTCAAACCGGTCCATCTGGCGAAGCAGGCGGTGCAATCCGAGCATTTGTCGAGTAAAGCGGTGGGAACGGAGCAGCTGCAGGAACGTTCGGTATCCGCGGAGAAGCTCCAGGACCGCTCCGTCACGGCGGAAAAGCTGGGGTTTGCGGCCGTTCAATCGCAGCATGTGCAGGAAGGCGCCATCCTGACCGGTCATCTCGGCAATCACAGCGTGACGACATCCAAGCTGTCCACGGAGTCCGTGTCAACGGATAAGCTGACGAACCTGTCGGTGACGACATCCAAGCTCGCTCAGGCAAGCATTACTTCGGAGAAGCTGGCGAAGGAATCGGTGCAATCCGAGCATTTGTCCCCGGGGTCCGTGCAGAGCGCCCATTTGGGGAGTGCTTCCGTCAAGGCCATGCAAATTGCGCCGGGCGCTGTCCTTCGTGACAAAATCGCGGACGGCGCCGTCACCGCCGAGAAGCTGGCCGAGGGTGCGGTTACTTCGCTGCAGCTGGCGGAAGGCGCGGTGCGCAGCTGGCACTTGGCCGACGGAGCCGTCGGAGCGGCGGAGCTCGGCCCAGGCGCAGTGAGTGCCGCGCATATCGCGCCCGGGGCCATCGGCGGAGAGCAGACTGGTCGCGGGATCCATCCGCAGCCGAGCATATCGCGCCGGGAGCCGTACGCGCCGAGCAGCTGGCCGAGGGGGCCGTCAGTTCGGCGAAGCTGGTCGCGGGGGCGGTAACCGGTCAGCACATCGCACCGGGAGCCATCGATAACGACCAGCTCGCCGAGGGCGCGGTGGATTCGGTGAATCTGGCGGACGGCGCGGTGGATGCACAGGCTCTGGCAGACGGCGCAGTGGAGAGCCAGCACATCGTTCCCGGAGCGATCGGCGACGAGCGGCTCGCCGACGGCTCCGTCATTGCGGCGAAGCTCGCTCCGGGCTCGGTAGGCGGCGACCACCTCATACCGGGAGCGGTCGGCAGTGAACAGCTGGCCGTCGGTGCCGTCACTTCGCTGCAGCTGGCGGAGGGTGCCGTACGCGGCTGGCATCTTGCCGACGGCGCGATCGGCGCGGCCCAGCTCAGCACGGGCGCGGTGAAGGCGGCGCACCTGGCATCGGGAGCGGTGTACGGCGAGCACCTGGCTGATGGCGCGGTCCAATCGGCGAAGCTCGCACCCGGCGCGGTGGGAGCGGAGGCCGTGGCCGCCGGTACGATCGGTTCGGCACACCTTGCTCCCGGAGCGGTCGGCGACTGAGCGGCTCGCCGAAGGCGCCGTGACCGCGGCGAAGCTGGCCGCCGGCGCCGTCGGTGCCTGGGCGCTGGCCCCGGGCTCCGTAAGCCCGCTGCACCTCGCTCCCGGAGCGATCAGCGCCGAGAAGCTGGCGGAGGGCGCGGTGCGCGGCTGGCACCTGGCCGACGGTGCGGTCGGCGGAGCGAAGCTCGCAGCGGGCGCGGTCGGCGCGGATGTGCTGGCAGTCAGCGCGGTGAAGGCGGCACACATTGTGCCGGGAGCGATTCACAGCGAGCACCTGGCCGCCGGCGCCGTTGCCGAAGAAGCGCTGGCGGATGGGGCCGTGAGCTCCGCGAAGCTGACGACAGGTGCCGTAGGCGCAGAGGCGCTGGCGGAAGGCGCCGTGCACAGCCGGCATTTGGCGGCAGGCGCGGTGGATGCCGAGGCGCTGGCGGAGGGAGCCGTGAGTGCAGCGAAGCTTGCCGAGGGAGCGGTCGATGAGGAAGCACTGGCGGACGGTGCGGTGAGCTCCGCGAAGCTGGCTGCCGGTGCCGTAGGCTCAGAGGCGCTGGCGGAAGGCACCGTGCGGGGCTGGCATCTGGCAGCAGGCGCTGTGGGCGCGGAAGCACTGGCGGACGGTGTGGTGAGCGCAGCGAAGCTCGCCGAGGGAGCGGTCGGCGAAGAAGCGCTGGCGGACGGCGCGGTAAGCTCCACGAAGCTGGCCGCGGGTGCTGTGCGCAGTGAACACATTGCGCCCGAAACGATTGGCAGCAGACAGTTGACGGAGGGAGCCGTGCGCAGCTGGCATCTGGCTGACGGCTCGGTAAGTGCGGCGGCGCTCGCGGCCGGTGCGGTGGGCAGCGATCACGTATCGCAGGGAGCCATCCGCAGCGAGCAGCTGGCGGACGGTGCGGTAAGCGGTTCGAAGCTTGCCGCAGGTGCGGTCGGAGCCGATGCGCTGGCTGACGGCGTGGTGAATGCAGCGAAGCTGGCCGCTGGCGCGGTTGGAGCCGAGGCACTGGCGGACGGCGCGGTAAGCGCGGCGGCGCTCGCGGCAGGCGCGGTTGGAGCCGAAGCACTGGCCGCAGGTGCGGTTAACGGCGATCATGTGGCGGCTGGAGCCATCGGGAGCGAGCAGCTGGCGGACGGTGCGGTAAGCGGTTCGAAGCTGGCCGCAGGTGCGGTCGGAGCCGAAGCACTGGTCGCGGGTGCGGTTAATGGCGATCATGTGGCGGCTGGGGCCATCGGGAGGGAGCGAGCTGGCGGACGGCGCGGTGAATGCGGCGAAGCTTGAAGCAGGTGCGGTCGGAACCGAAGCTCTGGCGGATGGAGCTGTAAACGGATCGAAACTCGCAGAGGGAGCGGTTGGCCCGGATGCGCTCGCTGTAGGCTCGGTAAGAGGCGGCCACTTGGCGGCCGGAGCGATTGGAAGCGAGCAGTTGGCGGACGGCGCGGTTAACGGATTGAAACTTGCCGCAGGAGCAGTCGGATCCGAGGCGCTGGCGGACGGTGCTGTGAGCGGATCGAAGCTTGCCGCGGGTGCTGTGCGAGGAGAACACATTGTGCCGGAGGCTGTCGGCAGCAGACAACTGGCTGAGGAGTCCATCCGCGGCTGGCATCTTGCCGACGGCGCGGTCGGAACCGCGGCTCTGGCGACCGGGCGCGGTAAATGGTTCGAAGCTTGCCGCAGGAGCGGTCGGAGCGGAAGCGCTGGCGGACGGCGCGGTAAGCGGATCGAAGCTTGCCGCGGGTGCCGTTGGAGCCGAGGCATTGGCCGACGGTGCGGTAAGCGGATCGAAGCTTGCCGCAGGAGCGGTCGGAGCCGAGGCGTTGGCCGATGGCGCGGTAAGCGGATCGAAGCTTGCCGCAGGAGCGGTCGGAGCTGAGGCGTTGGCGGAGGGCGCGGTGCGCGGGAATCATGTGGCGGACGGCGCGATCGGCGGCGAGCAGTTGGCCGCGGGCGCGGTTAATGGCGATCACGTAGTCGCTGGGGCCATCGGGAGCGAGCAGCTGGCGGACGGCGCGGTGAATGCGGCGAAGCTTGCTGCGGGAGCGGTCGGAGCGGAAGCGCTGGCGGCAGGCGCGGTGAGCGGGGAGCACGTGGCGAACGGAGCGATCGGCGACCGAGCAGCTGGCGGACGGCGCGGTGAGCGCGGCGAAGCTTGCCGCGGGAGCGGTCGGAGCGGAAGCGCTGGCGGCAGGCGCGGTGAGCGGGGAGCACGTGGCGAACGGAGCGATCGGCGACGAGCAGCTGGCGGACGGCGCGGTGAGTGCGGCGAAGCTTGCCGCAGGAGCGGTCGGAGCGGAAGCGCTGGCGGCAGGCGCCGTGGGCGCGGCTCACATCGCTCCGGGAGTGATCGGCGACGATAAGCTTACGGAAGGCGCGGTGACGCCGCTGCAGATCGCCGAAGGCGCCGTCCGGAGATGGCACCTGATTGACGGGGCGGTGAATGCATTGAAGCTTGCTGCGGGAGCGGTAGGTCCGGAGGCGCTGGCGGAAAACGCGGTACATGCGAAGCACGTTGCTTCGGGAGCGATCGGCGACCGAACAGCTGGCTGAGCGTTCGGTGACATCGGAGCATCTTTGCGATGAATCTATCGACGGGCCGCATGTCAAGAAGGAGTCCCTCTCCGGATACCATTTGCTGCCGGGAAGTATAGCGGCCCTGCATCTGGAGCCGAATTTGCAGGAACTGCTGAATGCCGCCAGACAGGAAACGGATCAAAATACCGAGGCTCTGAAGCGGCGACTGGAAACCTTGCTGTCGAAGGAAAGCAGCATCAGCGGAGCTCAACTGCAGGCAGGCACATTGACAGCGGCTCACCTGGCGGAGGGCGCCGTAGGCAGTGCGCAGCTGGCGGAAGGCGACGTGAGTGGAGTGCACCTGCAAGCAGGCACAGTGACCGGAGCGCACCTTACGGAGGGCTCGGTAGGCAGTGCACAGCTGGCGGAAGGCGGCGTCAGCGGAGCGCACCTGCAAGCAAGCACCGTGACCACAGCCCACTTGGCAGAGGGTTCCGTAGGCAGTGCGCAGCTGGCCGAGGGCAGTGTGAGTGGAGCACACCTGCAAGCAGGCGCCGTGACCACAGCCCACTTGGCAGAGGGTTCCGTAGGCAGTGCGCAGCTGGCCGAGGGCAGCGTGAGTGGAGCACACCTGCAAACAGGCGCCGTGACCACAGCCCACCTGGCTGAGGGTTCTGTAGGCAGTTCGCAGCTGGCCGAAAGCAGCATCAGTGGAGCACACCTGCAAGCAGGCACCGTGACCACAGCCCACTTGGCAGAAGGTTCCGTAGGCAGTGCGCAGCTGGCCGAAGGCAGTGTCAGCGGAGCACACCTGCAAGCAGGCACCGTGACCACAGCCCACTTGGCAGAAGGTTCCGTAGGCAGTGCGCAGCTGGCCGAAGGCAGTGTCAGCGGAGCACACCTGCAAGCAGGCGCCGTGACCACAGCCCACTTGGCTGAGAGTTCCGTAGGCAGTGCGCAGCTGGCCGAAGGCGGCGTGAGCGGAGCACACCTGCAAGCAGGCGCCGTAACGACGGCCCACTTGGCAGCAGGCTCTGTAGGCAGTGTGCAGCTGGCCGAAGGCGACGTTAGCGGAACACACCTGCAAGCAGGCGCCGTAACGACGGTCCACCTGGCAGAGGGTTCCGTAGGCAGTGCGCAGCTGGCCGAAGGCGGCGTGAGCGGAGCACACCTGCAAGCAGGCGCCGTAACGACGGCCCACCTGGCAGAGGGTTCTGTAGGCGCGCGCGCAGCTGGCGGAAGGCGGCGTGAGTGGAGCACACCTGCAAGCAGGCACCGTGACCACAGCCCACTTGGCAGAGGGTTCCGTAGGCAGTGCGCAGCTGGCCGAAGGCGCGTGAGCGGAGCACACCTGCAAGCAGGCACCGTGACCGCGGCCCACCTGGCAGCAGGTTCCGTAGGCAGTGCGCAGCTGGCGGAAGGCAGTGTCAGCGGAACACACCTGCAAGCAGGCGCCGTAATGACGGCCCACCTGGCAGTAGGTTCTGTAGGCGGCGCGCAGCTGGCGGAAGGCAGTGTCAGCGGAACACACCTGCAAGCAGGCGCCGTAACGACGGCCCACTTGGCAGCAGGCTCTGTAGGCAGTGTGCAGCTGGCCGAAGGCGGCTGTTAGCGGAACACACCTGCAAGCAGGCGCCGTGACCACAGCCCACCTGACGGAAGGTTCCGTAGGCAGTGCGCAGTTGGCCGAAAGCAGCGTCAGCGGAGCACACCTGCAAGCAGGCGCCGTGACCACAGCCCACCTGACGGAAGGTTCCGTAGGCAGTGCGCAGTTGGCCGAAAGCAGCGTGAGCGGAGCACACCTGCAGGCAGGCGCCGTAACGACGGCCCACCTGGCGGATGGCTCGGTAGGCAGTACGCGGCTGGTAGAAGGCGGCGTGAGCGGAGCGCACCTGCAAGCAGGCGCCGTAATGACAGCCCACCTGGCTGAGGGATCTGTAGGCAGTGCACAGCTGGCGGAAGGCGGCGTCAGCGGAACGCACCTGCAAGCAAGCGCCGTAACGACGGCTCACCTGGCTGAAGGCTCTGTAGGCAGTGCGCAGCTGGCGGAAAGCAGCGTCAGCGGAGCACACCTGCAAGCAGGCACGGTGACCACGTCACACTTGGCCTTTCAACCGGTTCAAACCGTCAGTGCGGTCGCCGCGGTTCAGCAGTTCGGGCTCAGTGCGTTCATACTACGGGTGGAAGATGAGAAGACCGAAGTAATCCTGAACTTTGACCGTCCTTTTGCCGACGAGAACTATGTCCTGGTGGCTACGGCCAATAAATCCTCGTGCTATGCCGTCATCAAGCAAAAACAAAAGGCCAGTGCGGTGATCGAGATGGTGCGGACCAAATTCTCCCCGAGCTTCACGGGACGGTCAATTGGATAGCCATCGGCCTAATAGAACCATAATTCAGCGGATAAATAACGCCGGCCCTAATGGACCGGCGTTTTCCAATCTAGCGTCTTCCTGCGAAGCCGTTCAAGGCGTTTATACAAATACTGCTGCGGTTGATTTTGTCCATATCATATGAACTCGTCATTCATATACTATAGAAAACGAATGAAGAGGTGTTGTAACCATGGCTTTATCAACCGGCATAATCACGAATACGGGATCCACCCCTGCAACAAACATTGTAATTAATATTGATAATACTAATCTTAGTTTTTCTTCGAACGTTGTTTATCACATCTACGTTTGGAACAACTTTGTAAGTAAGTCCCTCGTTTATGCCAATTCAATAAATATCAATGCAAATACAAGTCAAATTCTTAGTTTCAACATTACAGGCAACACTTCTTACGAAGTTCAATTTCTTGTTACGGGACAGGTTCCAACAGATACCCTCATCACGGTATTCGGAACGGATGCATCCGGAAACGTAATTCATCATGAAAAAGTGTTGAATTCTGAACTCACTTCAATTGCGCAACTCAACCCATAAGTTGAACTCACGGCTGTTGTTGAGGAGGATCTAGCATGGCAAACATACCAATCTCGCCAAGCACTAGTAGCCAGTTTGAGCCGTCCATCGCGGTAAACTGGCTAAACCCCTCCGTTATGGTTGTGGCGGCTACTGATTTCAGAACAGGATCGCCGAATATTGGCGTGTACAAATCAATAGATGCAGGCGCAACATGGAGTACGATGTTACTCCCGTTACCGCCCGGGTTCGTCGGTATCGAGTCGCCGCATATTGATTATATATTTCCCAATTCATTTGTCGTAACGGGACACGCCTTCGATACGAATAGTCTCAGTGGCTCCGTAGTGACCTATACGTCCAACGACAACGCTACAACGTTCGGGCCGCCCGTCATTGTGAACCGGGGGTTTGGACAATTTGTCAATGACGATCAGGTGGTTGTCGTCAGCGATAAGGCCGGATCCAGCCCGTTTTTTGGGAGCATATACACGGCCTACACACACGATTACAACACGCAATTTATACCGGGAAATACCATATTCTTCAACCGTTCCAAAGATGTAGGAAATACGTTCTTTGACCCAATCCTCCTCTCGTCAGTCAATGAATTTGAAGAATTCCCAGGAATCGCGATCACCTTAAATGGGATTGTTATCGCGGGATGGATTACCCAACCGCCCGGCACCAGCGAATTTAATACAAGTACATCTCGAGACGGTGGGGCCACTTTCGGAATAGAGACCATGGTGACACCGGTCGTTGTTGTGCCTTCGCCACTGCCGGGATACCAATTTAGATGCCTGACATATCCTTCCATGGCAGGGGATATCTCTAATGCTCCTGCGACGCGAGGAAATGTGTATTCCGTGTGGCAAGATTTTCGGCAAGGTTACTCCGATATCTTTCTCTCGATCTCCACCGACTTTGGCGTCGATTGGAGTACACCGAAGCCTATTGCAAGCAGTCCTGTGGGATCCCAGAACTTTTTTCCGGCCATCACCGTTTCCCCTTCGGATGGAGCAGTGTTTGTATCCTATTATACCAATAGAGTAAATCCACCTGCTCTTGACGTTTTTCTCGCTACATCCAGGGATGGAGGAAAAACTTTTACAAATACCCGCATTACAACAACATCGTTTAGTGTCGCAGGGCTTACTGTCATTGGAGACTATATTGGAAATGCGGTTGTCCCTCAAACCGACCGCTTGGTATGTGTTTGGACAGACACCCGGACAGGGGTTGAAAACATCTGGTTTGGCGGCAACCAGTAAAATCCTCCAGGATGAGACGAGAATGTGAATATCCAGGCTTCCAGCAACATTTAAAAAGCTGGGAGTCCTTTTTTTCGGCAAGGGGCCATAATGTTGTTTTCGCTTTAATGGAAATGTATGATATTTACAAATGACCGCTACCCGTATTCGCATAAGCGAGACAAAGGAGGACCTCATGACCAGCCGCCCCTCATTCATTCGCCGTTACCTGCTGTTCGTCGCCGTCTACGCGACCGCTATAGGCATTTACCTGTGGTACGCTTCCGGCCACGCCGTTCCGGAGGCTTACAAGGGAACGGCCGCTGATCCGGCGACCTTCCTGACGCCGCAGCGGCTGGCGCAGAGCCAAACGTATTCCGCCGCGGGCAATCTGCTCTTTTTTCTAAGCTTTCCTTGGGAGTGGGGATCTATCTGATCCTCTTGTTCGGGGGCTACGCCCGCTCCTGGCAGGATCGGCTGGAGCGATCGGCCCTTCCGGCGCTCGTCCGGTTCCCGGTGTACGTGCTGTGGCTTCAACTTACGGTGTTCCTGGCGTTTTTGCCGCTGCGGATCGCAGGCTACGCTCTGTCGCGCCATTATGGCATCTCGACGCAGAGCGTGCCCGGCTGGCTGCGCGATAAAGCGGTCGGCTTCGGCGTTAACTACGTTATGATGCTGGCGGCGCCGTGGTGGCGCTGTGGTTCATCCGCCGGGGCGGGCGTTGGTGGGTCAAGCTGTGGTCGCTCTCCGTTCCGTTCACCTTATTTATGATGTACATTCAGCCGGTGGTGATCGATCCGCTGTATAACCGGTTCACCCGGCTGTCGAACCCGGAGCTGGAGCAGCGCATTCTCGCTTTGGCCGCCAAAGCGGATATTCCGGCGGACCGCGTGTACGAGGTCAACATGTCCGAAAAAACCAATTCGCTCAACGCCTATGTGACCGGGATCGGCGGCGGCTTGCGCATCGTGCTCTGGGATACCACGCTCAAGCGGCTGACGGAGCAGGAAATCCTGCTCATCATGGCGCATGAAATGGGGCATTACGTCATGCACCACCTGGAGTGGAGTGCCGTAGGCGCCGTGGGGGCGTCGCTCATCCTTCTCTGGCTCGGGAACCTCTTTGCTGCAGGCGGCTCTCCGCCGCTGGGGGTCCGAATGGGGTATTCGCGGACCGGGCGACTTCGCCGTCCTCCCGCCGCTTCTCCTGCTGCTGTCCCTGCTGTCGTTCGCAGCAAGCCCGGTCGAGAATGCCGTTTCCCGGCAAGCGGAGCATGCGGCGGACGTGTACGGGCTGCAGCTCATAGGCAGCACGGAGGGCGCGGTCAGCATGTACCAGAAGCTGGCCTCCTCGTCTCTCAGCGAGGTGAACCCGCCCCTCCTGGTCAAATGGTTCGGCTCCACACACCCGAGCATCATGGAAAGGATCATCTATGTCCAGCACGTTCACGCCGGCACCGGCAAATAAGATTTTCCTTTATTTCCTTGCGGGGGTCGCTACGGCGCCGAACTTTATGGAAGGCTTCCGGCGGTACTGGTCCCGTTATTTTCAGCAAAATGGATGGGAGACGCATGCCGAGCTGCTGTTTCCCTACGGCGATTGGGGGAGGCATTGGAGCAGGCAGCTGCCCGAAGCGTACGCCGATCTTCGAAGGAGAAGCGCCGCTGCAAGAGCAGCGGGCCCCGGCGGATTCCGCGCCGCGGAAGCGATAGCGCCCGCCTGCGGCGGTGGGGAACTGATCCTGATCGGTCACAGCGCAGGAGGGCTCGCGGCCGTCCAGGCGGCCAAGCTGCTCGCCCCCGGCACCCCGGCATCCGTGTCGTGCAGATCGGATCGCCGCGGTGCGCCGTTCCGCCGGAGCTCAAGGACTCCATCCTGTACCTGTACGCGGTGAACGCCTGCGGCCGGTCGTCCGATCCCGTTACACGGATTGGCGGCTGGGGCGGGTGGCGGCGCAGCCGGTCCGGCCTCCCGGTATGGGTCCCCGGCTCCACGCCCCTTCCCGGATTGAGCCGGTTCCGATCCTCGGCGGTCACGCGGATTACTTCCGGGAAGCGGCGCCGTTCGTTCACCCGGACGGCCGGTCGAATCTCGACCGGACGGCGGCCGCCGTCCGGAACTGGCTCGCTCTATGAACCGCTTTATAAATCAAAGCCATCATCCCATAGGAAATACCCGTTTGAGGCCCTGAACCGGTGCCGCGAACGGGTATTTTTGTTTCAGTCCGGTCCCCGGATCTGCCTTCATCCATCGTTCGAAGCCCTTGAAGCCTTGGCTCGAAGGCGGGAACGGCAAGCGGGCACCTGCCAATTTTTGTCCCGGCACGGTATTCGTCCATTAGACTTTCGGCAGGATTGCATAACATAGCAGCAAGGCACATCGCTATGAGTAACAACAACCCGTGCAGGGAAGGGGTAACGCGAGTGAAAGGCATTATCTTGGCCGGTGGAACCGGTACGAGGTCGCGGCCGATTACGAATGTGATCAACAAGCATATGCTTGCCGGTCGGCCCGTATCCGATGATTCACTATGCCCTGGATAAAATGGCGGATGCCGGAATCCGGGACGTTGTGCTGGTCATCGGCAAGCCCTCTGCCGGACTTTATACGGAATATATCGGAAGCGGGAAGGCTTGGGGGCTGCAGGTCAGCTACACGATCCAGGAGGAGGCCGGGGGCATCGCCCAGGCGCTGGGTCTGGCACGGCCGTTGGTGAATCCGGGGGAGAAGCTGATGGTCCTTCTGGGCGACAATTTGTTCGAGGATTCGCTGAAAGAGGCGGCGGAAGCCTTCGAACGAAGCGATCAAGGCGCACATGTGTTCCTGAAACAAGTAAACGACCCCCGGCGGTACGGCGTTCCCGAAATCGTGAACGGGCGGATTGTCCGGATTCTGGAGAAGCCGGAGCGGCCGCCCTCGGCCTATGCCGTCACGGGCATTTACTTCTACGGCCCGGATGTATTCGACCGGATCCGGACCCTCCGGCCTTCGGACCGGGGGAGCTGGAGATTACCGATGTCAATAATCATTATGCCGCCGAAGGAAGGCTCGGCTACAGCCTGCTGTCCGGCTGGTGGACCGATGCGGGGACCCGGCGTTCGCTGCTGGAGGCCGGGATCAAGCCGCTGGGGAGCGGGGACGCATGACGGGGATGCGATGCGATAACATCAAGCGTTACATCCGGAAAGCGGCCGAAGCATCCGGTCAAGGAGGAATGGGCTGTGCCGCGTAGGAAGGTATTATCCCGCAGGCTTAACGCCCGGTCCGGAAGCCCCGGCCGGGTTCCTCCGCAGCGGGTGCGCGCAAAGGAACAAGAAAAGGCGACCGGCAGGGGTATCGGATCGGCTACCATTTCGGCCGCTGCGAAGCGGTCCGGATGAGCATCGCGCCCTCCGTTCCGGCCGTACGGGATATCAAAGTGCTCTATATTCCGCAGGGCTTCGAAGCGATCGATAACGGGGTGGCTTCGGCCCTGCGGCAGGCCGTGCGCGAAGTGGTGGTAGGTTCCCCGAGGACGATGCTGGCACTGGCCGAGGAACACCGTCCCGACCTGGTCCTCGTGCTCAACGGTCTCCATGTCTTCCCCGAGGACCACCTGGAGCAGGTGGAGCGGATCAGGGAGCACGGGATCCGAACGGCCATTTGGTTCGCGGATGATCCGTACTTTACCGATTATACCGTGGACATTGCACCGAAATACGACATAGTCATCACCCACGAGCAGGGCTGCGTTCCGTTCTATTGGGCTCTGGGTCGCCAGAGGGTATACTACTTGCCGCTCGCTGCGAATGTCCAGCTGTTCCGCCCGCTCCCGTCAGGGCCTGAGTACCAATACGATATTTGCTTCATCGGCAATGCCTTCTGGAACCGGGCCGCCTTCTTTGACCGGATCGCTCCCTATCTTGCGGAGAAACGGGTGATGATTGCCGGAGGCGTTTGGAACCGGATGAGACGTTTCAAACTGCTGAAGCCGCACATCCGGGACGGTTGGATGCCGGTCGAGGAAACCGTGAAATTTTACAGCGGGGCGAAGATCGTGATCAATTTGCACAGGGACTGGGAGAGCCCGGAGGACAGCAAGAACAAGCGGAAGATCCCCGCGCAATCCATCAATCCGCGGACCTATGAAATCTCGGCGTGCGGGACCCTCCAGTTAACCGACGTAAGAGATGACCTGACCCGGTACTATATTCCGGGGGAGGACCTGGACGTGTACCATTCGCCGGAAGAGCTGGTGGAGAAAATCGAGCACTATCTGCGTCACGAGGAGCTCAGGCGGACCATTGCTTACAACGGACTTCGCCGGACCCTAAAGGAGCATTCTTTCGAGACGCGGATCGATCAGCCGCTGAATCTGCCGGGGCTGGCGGATTGAAGTGTCGGCTCCCGAAGACGCGGACGTTCGCCCGGCTCCGCATAAAGGAAGGAGGAAGGAGAACCATGCCTGAGCAAGCGCGAATCCGTTCCGTTCGGAACTTCAAAACCGGCTGGAGGCGCGGCTGGGAACGGGGGTACCGGCTCGGCACCGAGTACGGGTATCACTTCGGCCGCTGTGAAGCCGTTTTGAGAGGAGTGCCAAACCCGTCTCCGGGCTGGTGGGACATCCGGTCGCTGTACATCACATCGGGGAAGGACGTGCCTTATTCCGAGCTGGACCAGTCGATCATCCGCGCGCTGCGGCCGCTCGTTCGCGAGCTGATCGTTCAGGCTCCGTCGCAGCCTTACACCGAAGAGGCGCTGCGCCAGCGGCCGGATCTCGTACTCGTGCTCGACGGGATGTATGTCAAGGCGGATAAAGTCCAGAAGATGCGAAGCGCCGGAATCCGTACCGCTATCTGGCTGCCCGACGATCCCTATTACACGGATTTAACCGTGAAAATGGCGCGGAATTACGACGTGGTGTTTACGCTCGAGCTGGAATGCGTGGAGCTTTACAGGCAGAACGGCTGCATGAACGTTCATTATATGCCGTTCGCCGCCGATCCCGGCATCTTCAGACCGCTGAGCGTTCCCGTCCGGTACCGCCGCGATGTGAGCTTCATCGGTTCGGCTTATTGGAACCGGGTGGATTTCTTTAACCGGGTAGCCCCCTACCTTGCAAACAAAGAGACGTTCATTTCCGGTCTATGGTGGAAACGGCTCAAAAACTACCGGGGGCTCGCCCGCAAGATTCAATTCGGCAAATGGCTCGGGCCCTTGGAAACGGCTTCCTATTACAATGGCTCGAAGATCGTGATCAATATGCACCGGGCGACGGAGGACCGGAGCTTCAATCAGAACAGCCGCAGGATCAAGGCCGTCTCCCCGAATCCCCGGACCTTCGAAATCGCGGGTCGCGGGACGCTGCAGCTGACGGATGTGCGCAGCGATCTGGCGCGGTTTTACGCCCCGGGAACCGAAATCGTCACCTACAGCGGCCCCGGAGAGCTGATGGATAAAATCGAATACTACTTAACCCATGAGGAAGAGCGCCGCGAAGTGGCGCTGAATGCGCTGCGCCGCACGATGCAGGAGCATACCTATCCCCACCGGATGGGTCAGATGCTGAAGCTGCTGTTCGGTTAACGGAAGGAGGGCTAAGGGAAGATGCAGGAATTTAGGGCGGATATCAGCGCGGTGAGAACAAAGAAACCAAAAGCGGCAGGAAGGCCCCGTGCAGTCTTAAAGAAGCGGGGAATGCTGAAGACGGCCCGGCGGCCCGGGGCAAGAAAGCGTTCCAGGTCCGAGGCCAAACGGGCCGCGAAAAAACGGCGGGAGAGATACCATAAGGCTTACAACAAAGCCTTTAATCAGGCTTATAACGAGGCCTTCCAGAAGGGCTTCGAGCAGGGGCTGATGGATGGGCAGCAGGGCTAGCGTCCTAAGTCCGGTCAGGCGGGACTTCCCGCCTGACGGCGCAATCCGTCAGCCCCATGCCGCACCGGCCGGCCGGACAAGCCCCGTGGCCCGCCTGACCGGCGGCCCCTCCGCCAAAAGCCGCAATTTGTACGAATGGACGGGGGTAAGTGTCGTGCCGATACAGTTGTCCATCTAATATATTGTAATGACCTAAGGGATCCTTATACGGAGGTGAACGCCGTGTCAGAAGACGCCTGCAAGCGGTGCTTCCGGCGGGACTTATGAAAATCATGCTGTTCTCCCACCTGTGCGCAAAGCAAGCGATCACCGGCGCCGAGAAATATTTGCTGACGCTCGCCAGAGAGCTGGGGCATCATGCCGAATGCACGCTCGTCGTACCGGAAGAAGGAGTGCTGTCTGATGAGGCGGCCGCCGCCGGTGTGCCTGTCGTCGTACATCCGGTGCCTCTCGTTTATTCCATGTTTAACCCCTCCTCGGACCTGATTCATGAAGTAGAAGAGAGACTAAGAGCAGGAGAACACGGTCCGCTGATCCATCTGCTCCACCTGCACCAGCCGGACCTGGTCATCGTCAATACGTGCCTCAGCGTTATCCCGGCCGCCGCCGCCAAGAAGCTGGGCATTCCGGTGGCCTGGTTCATTACGGAGAAAATCATGGAAAATTCCTGGAGCCGGCTGTCTGCGGAAGTGATCGGCCGTTATGCGGATTGGATTATCGGCATCTCGGAAACGACGCTCCGGCCCCTGCGCGATTTGCCGCATCTCGGAGGGAAGCTCCATCTGCTGCCTCCCACCTGGCGGATGGAGGATTTGCAGCCGATTACCTGGCCGTTCAGGCGGCATGTAAGGCGCAGCGAGCTCGGGATCGCCTGGGATCAGCCGGTGATCGGGTATGTCTCCTCCAGCATTTATATGGAGAAGGGCTTGGAGCATTTCATTACGATGGGCGTTCAGGTGGCAAGCCGGCGGCCCGACGTCCATTTTCTCTACGCGGGCAATGTGGTGGATAAAGATTACTTCCAGCGATGCCTGAATATTGCAGCCGAGACGGGTCTTAGCGGACGCTTCCGCCACATCGGATTCGACACAAGAATCGAGAATGTCTATCCCGCCATGGATATCGTGGTCGTTCCCAGCCTGATCGACGAAGGCTTCGGGTTGACGGCCATGGAGGGGTCGCTGTTCGGAAAAAGCGTCGTCGCTTACCGTTCCGGAGGTCTCGGAGAAATCCTTCAGGCCACGGGCAATGCGGATCTGCTTGCCGAGAAGGGCGATATCGACGGGCTGGCCGCACGCGTCTTGAGCGTCCTCCATTCTGGGCCGGTCCGGGAGGCGGCGAACCGCGAGGCGGTCCAGGCCGCCTTCGGGATCGACACGTACCGCCGGCGTCTATTGCCCCTCGTAGAGCGGTTCAAGGACCGGGCCGGGGAGCTGAAGCGCGCCCGTAAGGCGAAGGGAGGGCCTCGGCTGAGGCCGGGCACGGTTTACCGGGGAAGTGGAGTCCGGGCGTCTTTCTGCTGGAAGGGAGGGTCAAGCGGCCCTTCGCATCCCCCGAAGCGCTGCGTTATTACCGCTTCCGGCGGAGCGAGGTGAAAGTGGTGCGGGACAGCCACCTTCACCGTTATGCTACAGGCCCCTTTATCCGCCACGACCCTCCGGCTCCGGAGAACCGTCCTTCCAGGATGCTGGCCAGGGGAAGAGGGCGCACCGTCTATCTCCTCGCCAGAGGCAAGCGATATCCCCTTGCATCCCGCAGGGCTCTGCGGAAATACGGAGGCGATCCGAAGCGGGTCGTGCGGTCGCCGGACAGCGAGCCGCGGGCGCTTCCGTTAGGTAGAGCCTTGACGGCTTCCCGGGGACGCAAGGCAGGACGCAGGCCGAAAGGGAAGGGCCGGAAGGCCCAACGGTAGACGCCGGAATATTTCAGAGGAAACAGAAGGTGATAGGAATGAAGATTGTAACGATACTGGGTACCAGGCCGGAGATCATCCGGCTCAGCCTGATTATCAAGAAGCTCGACGAGCTGGCCGAAAAGCATATTCTGGTGCATACGGGACAAAACTTCACGCACACGCTGAGCGATATCTTTTTCCAGGAGCTGGGGCTCCGGCCCCCGGATTATATGCTGCAGCACCGGCGGCAGTCGCTCGGCGCGCAGCTGGCCACCATGTTCGCGGAGGTCGAGCGGATTCTGCTTCAGGAGAAGCCGGATAAGGTGCTGCTGCTCGGCGATACGAACAGTGCGCTGTGCGCCATCGTAGCCGAACGGATGGGTATCCCCGTCATTCATATGGAGGCGGGCAACCGCTGCTATGACCTGACGGTACCGGAAGAGAAGAACCGCAAGGTCATCGACGCCGTGGCTACGGTCAACATGCCTTATACGCCGCAGAGCAAGCAAAATTTACTGCGGGAAGGCGTACCGGTCCACCGGATCGTCGTCTCCGGCAACCCGATTTACGAGGTGCTTCGGGCGTATCGCACAAGCATCGAGGCAAGCCGTATTTTGGAGAAGCTCGCGCTGACCCCGAAAGCTTATTTTCTCGTAACGGCGCACCGGGCCGAGAATGTGGATGATCCGGTGCATCTGCGGGAAATCCTGGGCGGACTGAACCTGGTAGCGGAGACGTTCGGACTGCGGATCATCTGCAGCATGCATCCCCGGACCCGCTCCCGGATGGAGCAGGCCGGCGACATCACGATGCATCCGCTGGTGGAATTTCACGAACCGTTCGGTTTTTTCGATTTTGTGCGGCTGGAACTCGAAGCGTTGTGCGTCCTGACCGACAGCGGAACCGTTCAGGAGGAGTGCTGCATCTTTCACATTCCCACCGTCACGATGCGCAATACGACCGAAAGGCCGGAGACGGTGGATTGCGGAAGCAACGTCGTCACCGGACTGAAGGCCGGGCAGATCGCCGATGCCGTGAAGCTGATGGTGAAGCTGGGGGCGGATTGGGACGTGCCGGAAGGCTACCTGGACACGGACGTGTCGGGCAAGGTTGTCAAATTTGTGCTGGGAGGTAAATAAATATGTTCAAAGGCAGTTCGATTTTAATTACGGGGGCACGGGATCTTGGGGCGTAGAGCTCGTGAAACAGCTCCTGACGCTGGATCCGAGGGAAATCGTGGTCTACTCCCGCAACGAATCGAGCCAGGTCGCGATGAAGCGGGCGTTCGAGGATTCGAGGCTTCAGTTCTGCATCGGCGACATCCGGGATAAGGAGGCGCTGACCAAGGCGTGCCGGGGCGTTGATTATGTGTTCCATCTGGCGGCGCTGAAGCATGTGCCGGTCTGCGAGGATCAGCCGTACGAAGCGCTGAAAACCAATGTCATCGGGACGCAGAACGTCATCGAAGCGGCGATTGAGAACAACGTGAAGAGGGTCATCAATATCTCAACGGATAAGGCGGCGAACCCCTCCAACTTCTACGGAATGACGAAGGCCATCGGCGAGAAGCTGATTATTTACGCCAATTTGCTGGGAACCCAAACGACGTTCGTCTGTGTGCGGGGCGGCAATGTGCTCGGGACGAACGGCGGCGTCATTCATTTGTTCAAGCAGCAAATCGCGGAGAAGGGCCGGCTCGGCATTACGCACAAGGACATGACCCGCTTCTTTCTGACCCAGCAGGAGGCCATCAAACTGCTGCTGAAGGCGACCGTGGAAGGCAAGGGCGGCGAAATTTTCGTGATGAAAATGCCGACCTGCAAAATTATGGATCTGGCGGATGTGCTGATCGAGCATATGGGGAAAAAGCAGGTGGAAATCGTGGAGCTCGGCGTAAGGCCGGGGAGAAAATTCACGAAATCCTCTATTCGGAATACGAGGCACAGACGACGGTCGTGTTCGACGAGGATTATTTGGTGATCCTGCCGACGGTCGAAATCCCGGGACTCAAGGAATGGTACGCTTCCTGCGCCAAGGTGAAGGGAGACGAATACTCATCCGCCCACTCGCTCATGAATAAGGATGAAATCCGGGCGATGCTGGAAAAAGGCGGGTTTTTGTTATGAGAGTACTGGTGATCGGCGGGGGAGGAATGGCCGGCCATATGCTGCTGAAGTATATGGCTGCGCAAACTTCGTATGAAGTGTTTTATACGGTCCGGCGGCGGCCCGAGGCGCTTCATCCGCAGCAGGAAGCGGCGGGAGGCATGCCGCACCGCAGCGGTGCGGAGCTGTACCTGGACGCTTCGGATTCGGCCAAGGTGGAGCAGCTTGTCTTGGCGGTGCGGCCGGATATCATCGTGAACTGTGCGGGGATTCTGAACGATTACGCGAGGCAGAACGAAATCATGGCATACCGCATCAACGGCCTGCTTCCGCATCAGCTGGCCGGTCTCGCCGAAAGCTTGGGCGGCCGGCTGGTCCATATCAGCACGGACTGCGTATTCTCCGGAGAAAGAGGGAATTACGAAGAGCGGCATGTCCCTGACGGAACCTCGGTCTATGCCAGGACCAAGGCGCTTGGCGAGGTCATGCATTCGCCCCATCTGACGATTCGCACCTCGATTATCGGGCCGGAGATCCGGGAGAACGGTATCGGTCTTCTGGGATGGTTTCTCAGACAGCAAGGCGTCATTAAGGGCTTCGTCCGCGTGCCGTGGAACGGTGTGACGACGCTGGAGCTCGCCAAATTTATTCATCACGCGATCGAACGGGGACCGCGGCTGCGCGGACTCGTTCACTTGACCGCCCCGCATCCGGTCAGCAAATGCGAGTCGCTGCAGCTCTTCCAGGAGGTATTCGACAAGCAGGATGTCGTCATTCGCCCGGACGACGCCGTTGTGCTGGACCGCACGTTATCTAACACGCGCGCCGATCTCGGTTACGAAGTGCCGGAGTACCCCGGGATGCTGGCGGAGCCGCGGGATTGGATGCGGGCGGAATGAGCGGGAGGAGGATCCTTATCACAGGCGCGGGCGGGTTTACCGGGCGTCATGCGTGCGGGATCTTCGCGGGTCTGGGCTATGAGGTTGTCGCCGTGGTGCGGCGGCCGGGTACCGCCGGAGCGCTGCGAGGCGTGCAAGCCGGCGGCGGTATCCGCGAAGCGGTCTGCGATCTGGGTTCCCCGGAGCAAGTGAAGCAGCCGCTGCAGGCGGAACGCCCGCAGCAGCTGCTTCATCTGGCTGGGCTTAATGCAGTCGCCGGGTCTTGGCAGGATCCGATCGGATATATGAATATCAATGTCATGTCCACGCTTTATCTGCTGGACAGCCTGCATCGGGCCGGACTTGAGAGGCGCCGGGTGCTGGTGGCCGGATCAATGCTGGGGTTCCGGCTCCGGGACGACGAGCCGCCGCGACCCGCGCATCCGTACAGCTTGAGCAAGACGATGCAGACGCTGGCCGCCCGGGCCTGGGGTGTGCTGTTCCGGCTGCCCGTTATGATTGCGCGAGCCGTCCAATCTGATCGGCCCGGGCCGGTCGAACGGGCTGTGCGGTCTGATCGGCGCGCATATCGTCCGCGTGGAGCGGGGAGGGACGTTCCGCATTTCCGCCTCTCGTCCACATCGGAGGCCCGGGACTTTGTAGACGTGCGCGATGCCGTGCGTGCCTACGAGCTGATCCTCCGCAGCGGCACGCCGGGCCGGATCTACCCGATCGGATCGGGCCGGCTGCGCACGCTCGGCGAGGTGGCCGCCCGCTTCGAAGAGCTGGCTTCCGTTCCGATCCGCTGGCGAATCGGCCCGGAGGCGGACACCCCTCCGGTATCGCTCGCGCAGCCGTCTGTGCTGGACTTAGGCAGGCCTGACGCACCCCCTCCCGGCCCGGCCGCCGCCTCACCCGTCGATATGGCGCCGATGCGGTCTCTCGGCTGGCGACCCGTCCTCCCGTTCAGCCGATCCGCGGAAGAGATCCTGGCGTATTTCCGCAAAGAAGCAGACAGCGATGAAGAGGAAAGGAGAGGATGAGCGGCATGTATCCGAAAGTATCCATTATCATACCGTTTTACAACGATCCGTATGTGGATCAGGCGATCGTAAGCGCTCTGAACCAGACCTATCCGAACGTGGAAATCATCGTGGTGGACGACGGTTCCACGCAGCATGCGGATAAAATCAGGCCGTATATGGACCGGCTGTACTACCTCGGCAAGGCCAACGGGGGGACGGCCAGCGCGCTCAATTACGGGATCCGCATGGCTTCCGGCGAATACATCGCCTGGCTCAGCTCCGACGATCAGTTTTACCCGCACAAGCTTTCCGTGCAAATTCCTTTTATGCAGGCGCACCAGTCCTTAATCAGCTTCTCGGCTTTCGATTTGATCGATGCATATAACCGGGTCACCCAATACAATATCAGTCCCCGGTTCCCGAGCAAGCTTGCCTTCAATCAGGCTTTGCGGTACGGAAATCCGATCAACGGCTGTACGGTTGTCGCTAACCGACAGCTTCTTCTTCAGGCGGGCTTGTTTAATGAAGCTCTGCCTTATACGCATGATTACGATCTATGGATGCGGCTGATTTTGTCGAGGGTTGAGTTCCATTATGTGGATCAGCCGCTGATCCGGTACCGCTGGCATGATCAGATGGGATCGGTCAAGAACCAGAAGGCGATTGAGGCGGAGATTCGGCAAATTCAAACCGCCTATGCCCCTTTGCTGGAGGCTTACCTTAGGGAACTCGGGGGATGAAGCCGGCAGGATCCGAAGCTGTCCATGAGCCTGACAAAGCGAACAACCTAGCTAAGCTCTCAGCTAGGTTGTTCGTTTTAGAATAATCCGAGCGAATGGACCATCTCCAGAAAGTGGGAGCAGTAGATGTCCGGGGAAAAGTGTCCAATGATATGCTTGCCGGCCTTTCTCGCGTATACCTTCCCTCAGTCCCCTATTGTTCATCAAATCCAGCGCTTCTATAACAGCGGCTTCGATGTTTCCGCTCGGATAAAATTTCCCCGTAACGTTATGGGTAATGAAGCTTCTCACACCGTCGGAGTCGGTCGATAAGACGGGACAACGGCAGAGCATCGCTTCCGCGACCGCATAACCGAAGCCTTCGAGGATGGATGTGGAAGCGAGCAAACCGCCGGAATCGCCGATGACAGACATATATTTGGCCATTTCCCGGTGCGGCACATTAGACAGATGCTGCAAGCAGGATTCCATCCCGTGAGCGGTAACCGTTTCATTAAAGGCGGCAAACTCATCCGGTTGACTCAGCAGGGCGTCATAGAACATCCAAAGCTGCAGATTCGGTACCCGTTGCCTCAGATGATGTCCGATCTGCAGAAAGTCCCGCCAGTTTTTGTTCTTTTCGATCCGACCGACCCAGCCCATGATGGGATAAGGGGAACGGGAAATGAGCCATAGCCGAACCGTTCGGTATCCAGCAGGTTGGGGAAGCAAAATTGGCCCACATCGGGGAGGGTGCTCCGGAACAGCTCGATCAGATGGGAGGTCCGGGGATAAAAGACGGCCGTACTGTAGCTTCGGATGTACGGCGCCGCATGGATAACGGCCGCTACGGCGTCCTCCCTTTGGCCGAGCCCCTGAACTTCAAACAGTACAATGCCCTGATAGCCTAACCTCCGGACCCTTTCGAGCATCTCGTAATCATGGGAGACGATCACTGCGTCATACTGTCCCGTTGAGAGCAGATGTCTGATCTCGACGTCGTCGTTTGTGATAAAAGTGGGGATGGAGGTCACGTTGTTTTGCAAACCGGAGCCGTACTTTTGGTAATGAAGGTGACAAACGATGCCGTGCTTTGCCAAGGCCTCGGCGCGAAGCCGGTTTAACGTTTCCATGCCTCCGCTCGGAATGAAGTAAGAAATCAGAATCTTCATGGCTCACCTCGAATGTTCATCTTTCTTTATAGTATGAGGGCGGCGGAGCGGAAGTATGGCCTGGCGTACGGGGGAGCAGGGTTTTTATAAGCCTTTTTCCACGCTTATCCCTTTCAGAACCGCGATATCAGGAATAGTCTATTACAGGCTTCTACCGGGGAAAGTCAGTTAAACTTTTTTACAGGAGGGGAAGAAATGGCATGATCGTTGAAACGAAGCAGAAAAACTTCATACCGGCGGTTCAAGGGCTGATCAACAAGAAGGCCTACAGCCTCTTGGATATCGGTCGCGGCGTTTGTTCCCTGCTTGGCGGCTTTGATTGCCCCGTCATGGTCGGGCTTGACGTGCACCGACCTTATTTGGAGAACCGTCTCCATTCTTCCGAACGGATCATTCCCATTCACGCCGATGCTTTAACCATCGGCCGGCTTTTTTGCCCAAGACCTTTTCCATGACCCTGCTGAACGACGTCATCGAGCATTTTGACAAAGAGGATGGGCTGAGGTCGCTGGCCATGGCCGAAACCATCGCCGTGAAGAGGATTATCGTATTTACGCCGAGAGGCTTTTTCCCGCAGTCGGGGTTCGATTATTACAATATGCAGGGCGAAGTATATCAGGAGCACCGAAGCGGCTGGGAACCGGAAGAGTTTGAGCGGATGGGTTACCGGGTACTGGTGTTTAAGGGAATGCACGACAGCAGCAATCCGTCGTTTGTCCGCACTTATGGCAAGGATCATCCGCCGGTCGATGCGATCCTGGCATGGAAGGATCTGGAGCGCGAGCCCGTTGAAACGAAATAAGAGGGCTCTGTCGGTAAGACCGAGCCTCCCGGTTTCTTAGTCCGAATAAGCGGTAATGTTAAAGCTTTCGGGTCCGACGCGTGTTACGCCAAGAGCGCTGACGCTGATGAAGGCCGAATAGGTTACCGGAGAAATGTTCGGTGCAGTGAGCTAGTATGCTACATGATATGAAAGAATAGAATGAAAGATTGGATGAATTTCCATAAAATAGACGGCTTCATGCGGATTTTTAATCCTGGATTCACAAATATTCGAAACTGGAGGGAACGTGCTATGTCCAACCTATTGACCGGTCATCTGGCGCATGTGGAAGGGTACATCAATTCAGCCATAGGTGACGCGTCCCATGCTGAAGGCGGAGGGACCGCGGCATATGGCCTCTACTCTCATTCGGAAGGCCAGGATTCAAGAGCGTTGAGCAAAGCCTCACACGCCGAGGGGCATCGTACCGAAACTTCGGGAAATGCGTCGCACGCCGAGGGGGACAGCACGGCGGCCCGCGGCAACGCTTCCCATGCCGAAGGCGGGTTTACCGCAGCCTCGGGGGATTACTCGCACGGGGAAGGCTTTGAAAGCACGGCCGGCGGCTTCGCCTCGCATGCCGAAGGCGAAGGCACGGTGGCCCGCGGGGCCTACTCGCACGCCGAGGGGGCCAACACGTCGGCGGGCGGCGATGCCTCTCACGCCGAGGGCGAAGGTACGGCGGCCGGCGGCATCGCGGCCCATGCGGAAGGAACGGTCGCTGCGGCCATGGGCCTGGCCGCCCATGCCGAAGGGATTCAAACGGCGACCGAAGGCGCAGGAGCGCATGCCGAAGGCTTCCGCACGTCTGCGAACGGCTTCGCCTCCCACGCTGGGGGAAAGGTACAAGTACCGCGGAGCTTCCTGGAGCTCATATCGCAGGCAAATACGGGGCGGCAACCGAAGCCTATTCGTGGCATTGGGCCAACGGGACCGACGAGGCGCACCCGGGACTTGCGGCGAAGATAACCGGGACAGGCGCCGCTTTTATCGACCGGACCTGGTTTGCCGGCGGGGCCAATTATGCAGAAATGTTCGAGACTGTGGACGGCCAAGCGATCGATTGCGGGTATTTCGTGACCTTCGACGGAGCCGAGGGCAAGATCCGGATCTGCACGGATAAGGACAAATACATTCTGGGTATTACCTCTGCACAGCCCGCGGTCGTGGGGAACAGCGAGGAGCTGAGATGGTCCTATAAATATGTAACGGACGAGTGGGGGAGGGTTCGGTATCAGACCGTCACCGTTCCGGCAGTCTACGACGCTAGGGGAAGAGTTCTCGAACCGGAGCATACGGAGCTTCAGCCGGTGCTTAATCCGGTGTGGGATGCGCGCGAGCCCTACAATCCGAGAAGGCTCAGACCCGAGTGGGTAACGGTTGGGTCGCTGGGACAAATGCTCGTCCGCGATAACGGAAGCCGCCGCCCGGGCGAATTCTGCAAACCCGGCGCTTCCGGCATCGCGGTTCCGGCCAAAGAGGGATACCGGGTCATGAAGCGGACCGGCTTAAATCAAATTCTGGTTCTGTTCCGGTGAGCAGAGGTTCAAAAAAAGTCTTCGGTTCCATGAAGCCGAAGACTTTTTCTTTTAGCTCATATGCCGTTCCCGGTGAATCTGCTCCATGACCGTAACGAAATTTTGTACGAAATGGTGCTGTGTAAACCGGCTGGCCGATTCGAGCCCGCCCTGTCTCAAGGTTTGGTACAAGTCCTCATAGGTCAGTACCGTGCGAAGCGCTGCGGCGAGCGATTCGGGGTCCTTCGGCGGGGTAATATAGGCGCTTCTCAAATGCTCCGAAAAATCCCTAATACCTCCGGAATCCGTCGTCACGACCGGCGTTCCGCAGGCCATGGCTTCCAGCGGGGGAACCCGTAAGCTTCGATCCAGGAGGAGGAGACGAATACATCGGCGGCCCGGTAAAGCTCCGCAAACTCCTTCTCGCTGATGGCCCCGAAGGTCCGGCACGGAATGCCCATGGGAAGCGACAGTATTTTTTCCGGACAAACCATATATACGATATATTTTCCGCTGTACGTCTTATCAAAGATTTCCATGCATTTTACGAAATCGTAAAAGCCTTTCAGCTCGTAGCCTGAGTCCGGATCCCGCGCCAGGTATAAAATGATTTTACGATGGCCCGTATCCAATCGCTTGGGTGCCGGGGAGGGGTAAAAAATCTGCGGATCCACCCCGGGGTTGAGAACGAAGCTTCGCTGCCCCACATCATGAAAGATTTGATCGTCGAGCCAGTGAGAGAGACTGACAATGGGCACGCCTTGGGCGTAGGTCCATAAGGCGAAGTCCCGGTCCGGCACCCAGTGGGGCTCATAGGCTTGAGAGAAGCGTACGCACTGCCGGGGCCATGCTTCATAGCAGGCTTGAAAAGTGGTATAAAAGTTGGCCAGCACGATATCGCCGTATGGAATATAGGATCTGTCCATGGAAGGGATTCGAGTCAGCCTGCAATGGATGTCGTAGACCACAGGAGCTCCCTCGGGTACCAGCACTTCCGTGTCGTGGCCCCTGGCAAACAGGCCGTTCGCCACATCCGCCAAATTTTTGCACCCTCCGCCCAAATGCAAGGCGCCGACTGGTATGACAACCTTCATTCATCGTCCCCCTTCATTTATCATAATGTGTACCCATCTATACCAATATATTAGGTAATGCATCCAAATGAACCGACATCCGCATAGTTAGGCACAACAACACTACAGAGGCCTATATTTCTATAAAACCCCTAAGCATACACTAATATATACATGATCAAGGAGGGATGTTCGATGCCGGATGTCGGGATTGTCATGCCTGTCTATAAGCAAAAGCCGTCGTATTTACATGCAGCGATCCAATCGGTTCTGAATCAAACGTATTCCAATTTCAGATTCGTGATCGTGATCGACGGCGCTCCTGAGATGGTCGCCGTGATAGAGGAAGCGGTTGGAGCCGACCAGCGGGTAGAAGTCATTCCGTGCGAACGCAACCAGGGTGTGGCCAAGGCATTGAACCGGGGATTCCAGGAGCTTCTCGCCGACCCGGAGATTCTCTATTTGACCTGGGTGTCCAGCGATAACCTGTATTACCCCGATTTCATCCGCATACTTCGCAAGGAGTTAAAATACGGTCCAGACGAGCTGGGGCTCGCATACAGCTGCTTTCGCGACATAGACGATGAAGGCAGGCCTCTTCATGATGAAGCGATGCAGGCGATGAAGAGGGATTACCAGGCTAAGCCCAAAGAGGCGCTGCTCGATTTTCACATCATCGGGGTATCGTTTATGTATAAGAGCCGGTATGCCCGAATGATTGCGGGATACGGCATGGAGCCGGTGGAGGATTATGATTATGTACTTCGGCTCACCGATTACTGCGAGACCCGTTATCTTCCGGTGGAACTCATGGATTACCGGGTGGATTCCCCGTTCAGCGTATCCGCCCAATTGAAAAATTCCGGCGAACAGCACCGCCGTTGGAGGAACGCATTTCAAACCGCAAAGTACAATGCCCGTCTTCGAAGGGGCGTTCCGATGGAAACGACGGTGCTTTTTCCGGTTAAAGACGGTTCTCCGGCTACGGCCGTCTTGATGGAACAACTGCTCGAACAGTATTACAGCAACTATCTGCTTCAGGTTATCGATTTATCCGCCGGTCAGGAAGCGACCGCACGGCTGTCCGCCATACCGGATCCCCGAATCCGTTATGCCGCGATGCCCGGGATGGACGAGAAGGAAGCCATATTCCGGGCGGCGCAAACGATCGAGACACCTTTCACAATGCTATACGGCAAAGGTCCAGCGCTTCAGTATGAGGATCTCGAAAATTTGGCCCAGATGCTGAGAAAAGCAGATCTTCCGCATATTTCCGTATATTACCCGCCAGGCCGTGAAGGCATCCTCTTCCGAACGGAGCACCCCCCGGAGGAACCCATTTACCACGAGCTCTACCGAACCGTAAAGCTGGTGGAGCCGCTGTTCGGGTGGGTGTAATATTTTTAAAATAAAGAGGTGAATGCATCTTATGGGTAATTTTCAGGTAACCCCGAGCGGCAATCCGAAGAATGAACCGGGCATAGCGGTTAATCTGCTGGATCCCAACATCGTTGTGGCCGTATCGACGGATAATACAACAGGCTCCCCCGTACCGGGCTATACCGTTCGCTGAATGCCGGCGCAACTTGGTCCAACACGCTATTACTGCTACCTCCGGGTTTTACCGGTGCCGAAGCCGCCATGGTTGCTTACGGATATCCCAGCACCTTTCTGGTATCCGCCCACGTATTTCCCGGAAATTTCGGAGGAACGACGGTAGTTTACCGGTCGACCGACAACGGAGCCACGTTCTCTCCTCCGATCATCGTGGCGCAGGGTCAAGGCACGTTCATCAACAACGACGAAACGAACATCACCATCGATGTTTCGCAGGCCAGCCCGTATGTGGGGAATGCTTATCTTAGTTACAACCATCAGTTTAACGTGGATATTGCCGGCGGGTCGGTCTCTTTCTTTCAGCGGTCGGTGGACGGCGGACTCACCTTCCAGACCCCGATCCGGCTGTCCAATGAAGCGGAGCTCGTGGAACGCACCGATGTGGCCGTCGGGTTCACCGGGATTGTGTATGCGGGATGGATTACGCTCGATCCAACCCCTTCATTTAAATTGCGTCGGTCGCTTGACGGCGGAGCGACATTTCAGCCGGAAGTTGTCGTCTCCCCAGTCACCCTCGTACCATCCCCGCCGCCGGTGCCGAATTACGGATTTCGCTGCTTGACCTTCCCGAATGTGGCGACGGACAATTCCGCTACGGCAACCAACGGTACGGTTTATGCCGTATGGCAGGATAATAGACTTGGCTATGCGGATATATTTATGTCCAAATCTTCCGATGAAGGGGTAACCTGGACGCCTCCTGTCAAGGTGACGGACAGTCCTGCGGGCTCGCAGAATTTTTTTCCGGCCGTCTGTGTTTCCCCGATTACCGGAAGGGTCCATATCGTTTACTATACGAACCGGGTCGACGGGTTCAATCTGGATGTGTTTGTGGCGCAGTCCTCTGACGGGGGCAACACCTTCACCAATTCCAGAGTCACTACCGTATCGTCCGACCCGAATGCCGGGAGCACGGGCGGCCCGACTCCTTTAATAGGTGACTATATCGACGTGGATGTGCTTCTCCCGAACGATTTCATTGCCGTATGGACGGATACACGGACCGGAACGCAGACCATTTTTTCCGGCAACAACCTGTAGTTGATACCAATAATGAAATTATGGACTGTCCGCCGGCTCTGAGACGAACGGAGGGCGGTCTTTTTTGGGAATTTTTTCTTACCGGCCAAATCAAGTTAGCCATGTCGGACATAGAAAAAGGGCTGTGCCCTCAAGCCAAAAACACTTTTGGGAACAGCTCCTGGTCCGCTAACTGTCCGGATCGTCAGCTGGTTGGAGATAAGGCGGAGATTATTGTTAATTCGCTTTGGAGGATTCCCTGCTCCTGCACAATATTTCCGAATTCGTCCAATCCGAATGAGGAGAGAACTACGTCCGCAGGTGCGGCGCTGGTTACGTTAAATTGCACTTCGTAGGCCAGAACACCTGCAATAAAGTAGGTGTTGCGCCGGATGGAGTTGGGCGGAAGGGTGAACGTCGTTACATAGAGCGGTATTTTAACGTCGGGGACAAGCGAGTAAAAAATTCGGACCTCCACCGTAGCGGGGTTTATCGCGTTTTCATTGACGAGGTTGACAACAACGTTGGAGGCCGCCGTGCCGAAATTTCTGGTATTGGTAATATATCCAGTTGTGAATGGCATGAGATGTCACCTCCTTTCGGGTTTATATTTCCAATATATGCTAGATTCGAGATTTAAGATTGGACTTATGAACGGATGATGCCGCCCGTCTAATCCGATTCTCTTATCGGCCGAAAGGAGGATACGATTCGACGGGGGCCGAAGCGGTTTATTTTTGCCGGCCTATGCTATAGCCCGCGCCCGCCCGGGCCGGGCGGCATACAATAGGAACACATCCACACTTACGCGATGGGGGTGAAGTCCGGATGCGGCGACCGCATAAATCCGGAGCGTCCGCGGGACGCTCCCCTTCCGCTTCAACCGTTCGTGCGAGGCGGGTATCCGTGATTATTCCGGTGAAGAACGAAAGAAGGACCCTGCCTTCCGTTCTGCGCGAGGCGTCAAAGCTGTCAAGCGACATCATCGTGGTCTGCAACGGAACCACCGACGGATCGGACCGGATCGCCGAATCCATGGGAGCCCGGGTCATCCGCTATAACGAACCGCTCGGCCACGATGTCGGAAGAGCCGTCGGAGCGGCGCAGGCGAAGCACGATATTCTCTTGTTTACGGATGGGGACCTCGTGATTCCCGCCAAAGACCTGCTTCCCTTCACGCAGGCGGTCCGCCGAGGCGCGGATGTGGCTTTAAACAGCTACCTGGGGCCTTACACGCACCCGGTCGTAGTATCCAAGCATGCGCTGAATGCCGTGCTGGGGCGGCCGGATTTGCGCGGAGCCTCTCTGACCACCGTACCCCATGCGATCAGCCGGCGGGCGTTGAAACGGATCGGTACGGAGCATCTGGCGGTTCCGCCGAAGGCGCAGGCGATGGCGGTGAGTCAGGGGCTTCGGATCGTAAGCGCGCATCTGGTCGACGTCGGCCGGCTGAACCGGTTTCGCCGGCGGCCGAAGGGAGCGGCCGGCATGGATGAGCTGGGCCGGCTGATTGTAGGAGACCATCTGGAAGCCGTCCGCTGGCTGATCACGGCGACGGACGGGCGGGGCAAGCACACGGATCTGAAACGAAATCGCAGTGTCCTGAGGTGATGCTGTCTTGAAACCTGTTCCAAATGCTTTGATGAATGAAAAGCCCCCTACCTTAGGAAGGAAAGGCTCGCAGCCAAAAGCACTTTCCCGTCCGGAAGAGGAGAGGGGAGAGCGCCAAACCGTACACCGGAGCGGGAAGCCCCCCGCCGCCGGAAGACGGAACGAAAGCACGCGAGCCTTATCTTTCCCGACCCCGGGCGGCCGCCGCTCCCTCGTCCTATGCGAAGCTCGGGTTCCGGCTGGGAGCGAAGGACGCGGCGCGCTATGATCTCGCGAAGGAGCCGAATCCCCGCAAGGCGCTTACCCGCTACTGGCTGGCGGCTATAGAGAAACGGCGGCTCGCCGGCCGCTCCTGGCGAAATTATCACGCCATGGCGGCGGGATACCTTCGCGGCTTCTTCAGCGCGAAGCGCCGGAAGGTGCCGGATTGGGTGCTTCTGCCCACGGACCGCTCCGTGGCCGTCATTGTTTCGGCCAGGAACGAAGAGCGGACGATCGGCGCACTGGCCGATCAGCTCAGCCGGCTTGGGGCGGACGAAACCTACGTGGTTGTGAACGGCTCCACCGACCGTACGTTCCTCCGGGCGCGGGAGCGCTCCAGCGGTGTCGTGCTGTCCTACCCGGAAGCGCTGGGCCATGATGTGGGCCGGGCCGTCGGCGCCAAGTTGGCGGAAGCGGATATCCTCGTATTTCTGGACGGAGATATTCCGGTGAAGGCGGAGGATTTGGTTCCTTTCATCTACGCCGTTTCGGAAGGTATGGACGTCGCTTTAAACAACATTACCCCTTATCTGGCCGGTCTCGAACGCAGAGATCCGGTTTCGCATATCAAGCAGTTTTTGAACCTGTCGCTGGGCAGGCCCGATCTGGCCGCCAATTCCATGACGGCCGTACCCCATGCACTTTCGCGGAAGGCCGTGGACACGCTGGGGCCGCAGGCACTCATGGTGCCTCCGAAGGCACAGGCGCTTGCGGTCTTTAAGGGTCTCCGGATCGGAGCCCCGGGTCAGGTGAACGTCATCCGGTCGAACCGGAGACGGAGAAATAATTTGGGCCCCGGGAATCCGGTGGCGAAGCTCATTATCGGAGACCATGTGGAGGCGCTCAAGCTGGCCGGGGATCTGGAAGGGGAACGGCTGGCCTTCGCCGACCACATGCGTAAGAGAAGCCTGACGGGAAGTGAAACGGATGCAAATGACGAGCATCATCCTCACGAATGATCACGGTTTGAACGCACTGAAAGCAAGCGTTCAGTCGATTCGCGAGTATGCGGATACGCCTTACGAGATCATCATCGTGGATCGCGGCTCGCGCGACGGTTCTTTGCGCTATTGGATCCGTCAGCCGAAGATCAAACTAATCTCCTTTCCGGATCGGCGCGGGGTGTCCGCCGCCTGCCGGATCGGGGTGAAGCTGGTCGCGGGCGAAGCGATGCTGCTGATGGAGAGCGGCATGCGGCTGACGCCCGGCGCGCTGAGCCGTATGCTTCGCTGTTTGTACAGCGGCGAGGATATCGGCGTCGTCCAGCCGATGCTGACGGATCGGCCTGATGAGGAGGAGCGGACGGAAGGGAAGAACGGGCCTGCCGGCGACCGGTGGCAGGAAACGGAGCGGATCGGCGGATTGTGCTGTCTGTTCCGCCAAGAGGCGGCGGACCGGTTCGGACCGGCCGACGAATTCGGCGACCGGGTCAGGAAGGCCGGTTACCGGATCATGACCGCCGGCGATGCGTTCCTGTATTCGGAAGGCGGCGGGCTGCAGGAAGTGGCGCGGGTCTCCGAAGCGGCCGGATCCGAGCTTGTGCCGTAAACCGGCTGTTACCCGCCGTCTTTATTTGCGCCATCTGGGCGTTTGACCCTGTCTGCGGCTGCGCCGCCTGCATATGTTATGACAGGTAATCCGGCATTCCTACGGGAAACGATTCGTTTGGAGGGGAACACACGGTGCATCGACAAGTGACCGATATGATCAGGCATATGGCCTCTTCCCAGCAGGAAATGGCCAATATTATTGAAGCCAAACGGCAAATCGCCGTACGGATGTCGCAGCTCATCCGGGATATTCCGCCGCAAAACCCTGCCTTCGAGGATATTGAAACCTTGACTCAGCATTCCATGGCGATTGCGAAGAGTATCGCCGTTTATTTGAGCAGTCTTGCCGATTTCGAAGAGGCCCTGGCGGATAATCTGACGGTCGTGTTCAAGGAAGTGGAGATTCCGGAAGATGAAGAATAAGCGTAAATTCACACCGATGACAGCGGAAAGGAGGGCTCTGCGATGAGCCGGATCGACTCCTATTATCGTTTGCTCAAAGCGGCATCCAAATTTCAATCCAATATCGCCTTGATTCTGGAGGCCAAAGCTTCGGAAGCGGAGCGTTCCTCCGAGTGGATATGCCACCATTTGAACAGCGACCATTTCGAGGATCACGGCGAGCAATTGAAGAAAACGATGGAAGTGCATAACCAGCTGATCGAAGTGATCGACAGCATGACGAAGATGGAACAGGCGCTTGCCCGAAATATGCAGGTGATCTTGGGCCAGCTTGAGGATACGGGCGGCGGCCAACCGGACGGGGATCAGTATGGACAGCTATTTCCTTTCGGAGGCGAAGGGCCCAAATGAACTTTCGCGTGGAGGAGAACCGGGTGAAGCTGCACGTGCTTCACTCGCTTGCCCGAAGCCAGCGGGCGCTGGCTCGGATGATCGAGCAAATGGCCGATGTGGTGGAGGCCTCCGGGCCAACGGCCGGGAGGCTGGCGGAGCAAATCGATGCGATCAGCCGATACCAAAGAGTGATCGCAGTCAAAATGCTGGGGGTCCGCATCCGCAAAATTCGCCGGGGCGCCCCCGGCAAGCTCTGGCTCCAGAAGGGTATGAAGCGGCTAGGTTAGGCGATTTCGCGGGAAATCGCCCATTTTTGTACATATTCTTCGCCCGGCCTCCTGCCCGAATCAAATAATCGGCTCGATGTTCCACTTTTCGATGAATTTCTTACGGCTCGCGAGAACCCATTTGGAGAGCTGCTTCCTCTCGAGCTTGTTGAAGCTTGCGCCGCCGTGATGGTGAATGGTAACGTCCCCGGCCAGCATCAGCTGGTAGCCCGCGAGAGTGGCGCGATAGCTGAAATCGTCGTCTTCATAATGGCCCGGGGTGAACCGTTCGTCGAGCAGGCCGATCTTGTTCATCACTTCCCTCTTGAACAGGAGGCAAAGCCCGATGACCCGGTTGATCGGTACCCACAGCGCAGGGTTAGGTTTATTGGATATCGCGGCCATCTCATGGAACTGGTTCAGATCCGTATAGGCCGGTTCTTTCTTCTGCATCCCGATGACATAGTTCGTATAGGGGCCGACGATGCCGATCCGTTCGCTGCTGTACAGACAAGCAAGCATATTGGACAGCCAGTTGTGGGTGACGACGGTATCGTTATTCAGCAGGAGCAGCGCATCGCCGGTCGCGATCTTCAGTCCCAGGTTGCAGGCGGCCGGAAAGCCCTTGTTTCTCGGAAGGGAGACGAGCCGGATTCTTTCCTGCAGGCAGTAATTCACCGTCCCGTCGGTTGAGCCGTTGTCTACGACGATGATTTCATAGGGCACCGCAGTATACTGCCGGATGGAAGCTATGCATTCCTGCAGCGACCCGATTTCGTTGTAGCTAGGGATGATGATGCTGGTTTTGATAGGGTTCATGATCCTAGCCTCCCGCCAAATGCCTTTTTCTCATATGATCCTTGAAACGAAGCCGTGTGCCCCCAAGCCGCATGGCTTCATGAAGGGCTTCGAGATGGTCCCCGATGACAAGCTCGGTCACAGGACTATGCGCCCTGGTAATCGAGCTGATGCGTACGACATTGACGCTGGCCGGAGCCGTCACCTTGAGCCGCTTGCTCAGGGCGATCGTCTGGGCGAGCGGGGGGACGGACAGGTTCTCGATGCCGATGGCTTCCACCGCCGCACGGGATAAGGCATGCGGTACGGCCGTCATGGAGTTCGCCATCAGGTCGGATCTTCCCATGGCCCGGTTGACAAATTCTTTGATCACCGACACCGAATCCCTGCGGTGAAACCGGTGGATGAACGGACTGATGTCATTTAGCGCCACATCGGCCCCCTTGTCGATCGCGCGGATGAAGGAAAGAAGCTTCCTGTAAGAAACGGGAGTATCGCCGTCAAGGAACAAGAGAATATCCGACTGGGAAGCCTTGGCCCCGATCGATCTCCCGACGTCGTGGCCGAGCGGCTCGTCATAATGGATGATGACCGGTGCGGCCGGATGCGCTCTGACCCGGTCGAAGCTGGGGTCCGTCGATCCGTTGATGACGACAATAATCTCGTGCAGAGGAAGCCGGTCCAGCTCGTCGAGCACCTTGCCGATCGCGTGGCTCTCGTTCATGACGCAGACAATGGCCGCCACTTTCTTGCGCGTGGGAAGCGGGGTCAAGTGGCCGTATCTGCCGCCGGTCTCAGAGCAGAAGCCTTTGAAGAACTTGCGTGCAATAGGTGCCTCCAGCGAGTGCCTTACCCGCCGGGGAGACGGGAGGCCCACTTGTGCCAGTCGCGGTTCATCGCGGAATTTACAGGCTCGAAGCCCTCGGTTTCGCTCTGAAAGCCGGCGCCATAGCGGTCGCCCGCCCGGTAGGCTTTGGCCTTCCATCTTTTTAGCTCTCTTCTGCTGTTCACTGCACTCATCGTTTATTTCACCATCTCTCTTCTTCGGCCCAAATCGGTCATTCCGCCACGATGATCGGTATGCTCCAATACATAATGAATGGCTTCCAAATGATCGCCGACGATCAAATCCTTCAGCGGGTCGTTCGGGCCTCTGCGTTTTCTCGGATTCGTCCGGCCTACCTCGAAATAGTGAACCCCCTTGATCTTCAGCCCCTTCCTGGCGGCGATGGCCAGCGCTTTGGGCGGAACCGCCAGATTCTCGGCTCCGATTTCCTTCAAGGCTCTGCGGCTTAACGCGTGGGGATCGCCGTTAAGGAAGATCCCTTCAGGTGCGGCGACGATAAAATGTTGTTCAGCGCGTACTTGGACAGAATGACGCTGTGCACTTTTTTCGGGCCAGGTTGCCGTTGTATTTGTTCAGCGCGACATCGACCCCGTTTTTTACCGCATGGACCAGCTTTCGGAGGGAAGAAGCAGGGAAGACGATGTCCCCGTCAAGGAACAACAGGATATCCCCCCGTGCCGCATTAGCCCCTACGCTTCGGCCGACGTCATGACCCAGCGCCTGCTTGTAGGTGATGACCTTAGCTCCCATTCGCTCCGCAAGCCGTCCGGAGCCGTCCCGTGAACCGTTCGCCACCACGACAATCTCTGTATTCGGATGCACCTTTCGTGCGTTCGCAATCACTTTCGCTAACGTACGCCTTTCATTCATTACGGGGATGATCACGGAGACTTCAGGGTTTGCGGAATTATGAATGCGCAGCGGCCGGGCAGCTTTTCTAATCTCTATCCTGCCTCTTTTCGGTAACGCCACAATAACCACCTCCACAATGACCTTCTTATCTACCCCATTGTATGTCCCTGAGCCATATGTGTAACGGCATGAGTACAGGTTTAGGGACAAATGCGCAAAAACGGGAAAAACGCCCGCTTGCCGCCGGCACAGCAGGTCTGTTTTCGGTTATTCCCCTTTGAGATCAGGTCAAGGAGTAAGCGGCTGCGCTGAAGGTAATGGGCCCGAGGACGTTAGCCTCGCCAGGTCCGCCATTGCTGATTTGGCCCGAGTAGACATGAAATCCCGCAGGCACATTGAAATCCCCGGCGTGAAAATGAAAAGCGACGGGGAAAGAATTGGGATTCACTCCAACTTGAGAGAACCAAATCGATTGCCCGTCCCGGTAAAATGAAAAAAACAAAGAAGTTCCTCTAAGGGATAAAGGGTTGGCAATCGCCACATACAGATTCAAATCGACCCGGTTCTCGGGTCCGGCACTCAGGTAAATTCCAAGGTCGGCCAGTCCAAGATTCGTGCTGCCGATCGGGGCGGGAAGGGTTACGCCGCTCGGAAGTACACCGGCTGCAGCGGCGCTGCTCGGTTGGCTAATGCGGTAATCGATCAAGGTTGCCGGCATTCGTTTCACCTCCTTCATCGGACTTCATATACGGTATGTTTCTCTGCGTTTAAATGACAGGGGCAGGCATCTTCCGCAGTCTTAGAAAAAACAATCGAATTCACAGGGGCAACCCGCCCTCTATGATTCTATTTAACCGTCATATAATAAAGGAGGAGGTGAGATTAGCATGCCTTTTTCTACAGGTATAATCACAAACACGAAGGCCGTGGGTACAGCCGCTTCCAACATTGTATTAAGCACAAGAAATGCGGACGCGTCCAATCCTTCACAGATTGTAGTACAAATATTTGCTTCTACGGACTCTGTTACGTTTTACACGGCTTATGTAAGCAACTTTATTGTTGCAGCCAAATCGTTTGATGTAAGAGAGTTTTTTATCGCCGGCAACGTGGCGTATGAAGTTCAAATCAACGTGATCAGCACGGTGCCGTCGAATGTACTAGTCACGGTTCACGGGATTGACGGGTCGGGAAATCTGGTAACCAACCAGCGTGTGCTTCAGTCGGAATTCACTGCGATTACCGCCCTCACCCCTATTTCTTAATTTCAACGAACATAAAGCGACCCGCCTCCTTGGGAGACGGACTGTTTTTGTTGTGGTGTGGAATCCTCCGAAGCCTATAACAGCTTGCGCAGCATTTTCGGAAAATGGGCCAGCCTTGCGGGCGACGGGAGATCGATATATCGCCTATACTTTCTGCCGAATTGTCTCATAGCTCTAAAGAGCGGGTAGGGAAGCAGAAGCAGCATATAAAGCAGATGCCGGTCTTCGGCGGAAAGGGGCCGTTTCCGGTCATATTCCTCGACGCCCCGGAGAACCCCTTCCCCGTTCCACGGATAATTGCGGTAGAGAATATGGGCCAAATCCGTCATTCTTACGGTCATGGACGCATTCTCCAGGTCGATCAGATGAAGATGCCGGGAGCGGTCCAGCACCAAATTGGGATAATTGTAATCCCCGTGCCCGAAAGCCCCCGCCTGACGCTCCTTCTCAATCGCAGCGGCAATCACCGGCTCGCGGCCGTATTCCTCCGACTTATGACAAAGGTCGATAAAGCGGCCGAGGCCTCGGTAGCGGAGGATCTCGGTGCGGTATTCGTCCGGCCTCCGGTATACCTCCTCATAGCGGATCCGGTTTTCCGGCACGCCCTCCAGAGGAAAGCCTTCCGCCTGAAGGTGAAATTTGGCAAGCGTACGGAATCCCTTCATCAGCTCGGAATGCCGTGAAAAATCGGGCGAGCGCCCCTTAACCCAATTGGTCAGCGACCAGTACTTGCCGCGGTAGAACGTCAGCGACCTCTGATCCGGGCCTTCGACGGGCTTAGGGGCATACCGGTAGCCCCTGCCTTCCAGATGGACAAACAGCCTTCGGATAAAAGCAACCTCATCCTCCGGGAACGAATAAGGCTTGTAACAAAGCGGACCGCGATTCCCCGTGTAAATTTGGTAGACGTCCCGGATTTTTTTCCTTCGTTTGAGCTTCAGCCCGAAATCCTTCTCGAAATCAGTCCATAGAGGCATGCTTCTCCTCCTTCTTACGAATTGGCCCAGGCGTCAAGCCACCGGACGGCTTCCAGCCGCTGGCTCCAGGTGCGGTCCAGATTATGAAGCAGCTGCCCGTGCTTCAGGCCGTTAGCGGCATACTGGCAGACGTACCAGGCTTCTCTCGGGATGCGGTATAAGGCGCTGACCAGCTTCTTCTCACTTCGGCTCAGCGGGCGCACCTGCTCATATCCCCTCAGGAAAGCGGCTATTCTTGCAGGGCTGAAGCCTGCCGTATTGGTAAGCGCAACGACCAGGTCGTAATAGCTGGCCCCCGGCCCATTAAGTCCCAATCGATCAAATAAACCCGTCCGTTCGCTACCAGCACATTGGGAATCGTCACATCCCCGTGCACGAGGGCGGGATGACGGTTTTCCTTGCGCAGCAAGGCACGCAGCTCCGGGCCGCGCAGCGCCTGCAGACCTGCTCTGGAGAGCTCAATGCAGGCTTCCCCGTGGCTGCGAGCCCATCTTCCCGCATTCGTCGGTTTCTTCTTTACCTTCTTCAGCCGCCTGCGGAATGCGGCAAAGTTCTTCGTAAGCTTGCGAATAATGGAAATGGGCGGAGGCGGGAGCTTGAGATTTCGGGACACCGAGTGCAGTTTGGCCAGCATCGAGCCCAATTGGGCCAGCTCCTCGCTGCTCCGCGTCATTCTTCTTCCCTGGATCCATTCCGTTACGTAATACTGCTTCCCGTTCTGCACGACCCAATGCTTCCCCGTCCTTGCTCTAAGCCACCCCGGCATGCCGCGGAACCCTTCCCCCGCAAACGGGCCGCATAGGAGGCCAGCGCCATCAGGCGTCTTCGCGTCCCGACAAAAGGCTTGATCATATACGTGCCTTTGTCCGTCGTAACCCGGTAGGCGGCGACTTTTTTATACTGCGAGGAGTATGAGCGGACCTTTCGTACGGATAGGCCGTAAGAACGGGCAATTTGTTGCAATATGGATTTGTTCTTCTTGCCGGCCAAGAAACTTCCTCCCTCCGAAGAAGTGCATTCACATTCGCCCTTTAATAATTTATTAAAATGAGTAAGGTTTGGTGTCCATCCGGTCTTCGGATTCTCCATGTCGCATGGGCGAGCATAGGCGAATAGATTATAATAGGCATTCACCTAACCATGGGATGGGAGGAAGCGTTATGAATGTTGATGCGCTTCATGCTTCGGACCGTTTTGCAACGCCTTACAAGCTGCATTACCGGGATTTGCGCCGGTTTCTGGATCAGCTGCAGTGGAGCTTGGACCACATCACGAGCGTCATGTTTCTGTATACGGAGCTGATCCGGCTCGCCCCCGCGACGAAGAGGCGTTCGAGTTGGAAAGGCTGCTTTTGCAGGAAAAAAAGCATTTCGAATTAATAGAGGAGCTGTATACGGAGCTCAAAGGAATCAAGCCCCTGGTCCATGCGGAGCCCCCGGGATTCGAGACCTACCGCGAGGGCCTTCGGGAGGCCGTGCGGCTAGAGCGCGAAGCGATCCGGCAGTACCGAGATACTTACCTGCTGACGCCAAGTCCCCGGGTCCGGGATGTCTTCTTCCTGGCTATGAGCGACGGGATCGACCAGCTCGCTGCGTTATTCCTGCTGGGCCGGGAGTGGGACCAGTGACCTAAAAAAGTATTGCCAAAAGATTTTTGGCTAAGTTATAATCTATCTGTGAAGGAAGTATATGGATGATGTGATCGTAATCGAATATTCTTGGTCGGAAGCACCGCCAGACAGAGGTTCGCCAATGCTGGGGGTGTTTTTTGTTGAATCGTTCTTTATCGCGAACTTGGCCGAAAGCTTCGGGCATACCAATCTACAATTCTGAAAGGAAGATCCCATATGAAGAAAACTTTGATTCTTGGTACGATTTTGCTGCTTACGAGTGCATGTGACGCGGTTCCCAATACAATTGCCGCTGCCGAGCAGGCGGCTTCCGTGGAATTTACCGATGTCTCGGGACATTGGGCTAAGGATGCTGTGCGGAATGCAGTAGTGAAGGGATACGTGGATGGCTATCCGGACGGAAGTTTTAAGCCGGACAATTCCGTTAGCCGTGCTGAATTTATTACGATGCTTTCGAAGGCTCTTAACGAGAAGGTGGAAGTTTCTAATGGTGAGTGGTATCAGCCTTATGTAAATGCCGTTGTGGCGAATGGAGTTCATCGTTATGAAGACTTTACGCAGGACATTAACGGCCCCATCACCCGTCAAGAAATGGCGCGGCTTGTTGTAAGGGCGACGGATGGGAAGACTAGGGAAAAAGATGCGATTATGTCAGACGCCGCCTTTGTTTATAATGCGACGGTCAATGGTCTGATCCAGGGCTTAAATAACGGCGAACTCGGACTTGACCAAGCAACTACACGAGGGCAGGCTGTCACCGTCATTCAGCGTGTTTTAGAAAAGAACAGCGGGAAGAAATTAGAGACGGATAACGCCGCCATTCAGCGTGCGGAAGTGGCCCTAAATGGAACAAATTTCTTTACAACACTTGGGAGGCAGGCTGCAAAAAATGTAGGTACGACCTACGATCTTGGCGGCGATGTGAAGATGACCATCAACGAGATATACTTTGTTGATACCTCTGCAGGCCCTTCTCCGTATGACTGGTTGTTATCCGGGGCAAAGCGTTCCGATAAAAAAAGCTTTGATAATAGTTATGTTTTTATTTTTAAAGTGAAATATGATTTGGGGCAAAAAGGAAATAGAGGAGGATCTTTTTTGATTTCAGATCGATTTAATATGGGTGTATGGGCGGATGTTTCAAATCCTCAATATATTTATGGTGGGGTGGGAGCTTATCATGTTGGTGTGGTTGATTCATATATGATTTTTGCTAGGGATAAAAAGGATTTCGAAGGGAAGGGTTTCTATCCACGATTTATCATAAATAATAAGATCTATGATTTGTTAATGCCGGATGCCAAATGATGAGGGGTCAGCCAATTGAGAATTAAACGGATTGCTAGAAGTTTCTCTTTGGCTATGTTACTGCTGTTGATTTTTGAACTGGTTCTACCATTCGTTCAAGAGAACACTGCCAATGCAGAGACGATCATTTTAAAAATTGATTTTAACAATAAGGTGTTAATTCCACAGTCAAGTCAGACATCACCAGTTTACTCAGGAAGCCCTACATTGGAATTAAACATGGATGCGACTGGGTACGTTAATGGGACGATTAACAGCTATACCTTCAATATTAACGGGGAAGTGCCACTGGCTGTTCATCAGGTTGTAATCCGACGATGGTTTCTACAACAGTAAATGGTGCCCCTCAGACTGTTTCAGCTGATGGGACAACAAATCCCGGTCATCAAATTTATCGATTACCAAATGGAACACGTTGGGAACACAAAGGGGAAAACAGTGCAATATATCAGTTTATCCCGACTAGTTCCTCTACGAACGGGGTTTCTGATTATCCAGGGATTATTCCAGAGTTCGGTTATATACGAAACCCTGGTGATGTAATAGCCTCGACAGGTCAAACAAGTTATGATACCGGACCAGAAACAAATGGTAGAGATTTAAGATATACACATAAAAACCCGCCATATGGCATGGAAGACAAAGCGAATGATCCGAGCATGGACGGGGCCGCAGCAACAAGGGCATATGATGTTACGCCACCTGATGCATTCTTTTTAGGAACCTCCGGCAATGACGGGGAGTAGCAGTACCTGTTTGGGATCCAAGAAGTGTTAGGTTAGTACGTGCTACGGAAAGGACAGCCGGGATCGTTCCTTATGCATGGTTTTATAATTCTTCTACAGGAAAAAATGAGATTGCCGTTCGCAGGTTTTTAGATCATGCTTGTTTGTATGATTATACATTACCTGAAGGATCTCCACAAAAACCGGGAGCAGATCAGACAGATTGTCAGATTGAAAGTCACGAAGCCGGCGGGGAACTTAATAATTTTGTAATGAAGGTTGGTACATATTGGGAGGCGACAACTTATACTTATGAAGGAACGGTTACGATTGACTACACTCCCAATCAAAAACCAGATATTGTCCCACTCAGCTTAACTTCGGGAACTGCTTGTATCGAAGTGAACCAAGACGTGACGTACACCTTTAAGATCAAGAATACAGGGCCGGATACGCCGGCCACATTTAAAGTAAGCTTGTCTGCTGACGGAAGCCTTGTTCAAGATTATACGTTCTCCGGGGGGATAAATTTAAACGAGACGAAGCCGGGAACTTTCTCGTACAAGTTTACGACAGCTGGGAGCCATGCATTTAAACTTGTCGTGGATTCAGGAAACGATATTGACGAGGGCACCAGCGGAGAACTCAATAACGTATTAAATCAGCCGATTACCGTTCAAGCTTCTTGTACGTATCCACCACCGCCCAATGATCCGAATATTACTGCGGATTTCGTTATTATGAAAGATACGATAAACTATGGTGATTGGAATTTATTCACTCCAACCAAGATCGAGGTTACCGGCTGCAGCTACAGCGAACATTATTTTGAAACCTATCAAAGAGCCGGCCAATCGGATGAAGCCTATTATAAGTATGCTTCATATACGAACAAGACCGGAGCTACGACGATGGCGTCTCCGTATCAGTCAAAAACGAGTCCTTTCACCCCCGGAAAAGTCGATGTAACGATGGTGGTGAAGTCCGATTGCGGAGGAATCAAAGCCGTAACCCATAGCTTTACCATCACCGGGGGAACAACCCGCCGACGCTGGAAGTCGGATGGGCGGATCCGGGCGACCCGAACACCCCAATTTTCAGCAGTGTTGTTGGATTGAATGCCATATTGAAAGTATTCAAAGTAAACGACCCTAATGGCTTTAATCCGGTGAAAGTGACCTGGAATTTCTCGGGCGGAAACAGCACCTGGATTAAGGGATTGCCTGTGAAGTATGGATGGAGCACGCCTTATAATCAAACAAGCTATAGCGGCATTTTGCTCGAAAACGAAGGATATCACAAGGTCTGCGCCATAGCGACCAACTCCATCGGGGTAGCTTCCCCGGAAGCTTGTGCCGTAATCAATGTGAAGGGAAAACAGCCCATACCTGTGATCACAGGAGCGACTTCCGTGAAGGTTCATCGTCCTTTGGATCCGCCGCTCAGCAGTGCGAACAGCTATACGAATTATCCGGGGCGGACCATTGATTTCAGCAAGGACATCTGGACGAACAAGGCGGACCGATACGATACGCCGGGAACGGTCACTGCAAGCCTGGATGTATTCGATAATGCCGGTGAAAAATCGGCAAGCCCGGCATATCACGACATTACCGTTATACCCGACATACCTCCAGTGCCGCAGCTTTCGTATACAAGCGTTATGGTTCGGAACAGCCCGAAGACATTCACAAATACGTCGTACTCTCCGGACGGTGACCAAATCGCGGTATTAAAAGTGACGCATGGGTACGATGCATATAATAACGGCGACTGTAATCCGACAGAGAAGACTGATTCGAACGACGCGAATGGGTTTACTTTTAATGCTCCATTGGTCGGCAAATACTGCTTCCGGGTCTATGTCAAAGAGGATTATGGCCTGGACGCGTACCAGGATTACACGGTCGATGTGGTTAACAATGCGCCGGAGGCGACATTTACGGCAAGCGGCCAAGCTTCGGAGCCGGAGCCGGTGAATACCACAGGTTTTCCTGCAGATTATTGGCTTGGCACTAATAGCACAGCCAGCACCTTGGATAGCCCCAACGTTCCTAAGCTGTATACGAAATTTAATGCAGCTGGGCCAAGCGAGTTTTACAGTAAGGATGGCAACGGCGCTTATTCCAGCGGCACCAAAGGGAATGCTTTGGCATCGAGCCTGTTTTCGGTGGATCCCATCAACTTGAATGGTCCGCTCACCGAAAAGTCGCAATGGACTAAGGTTGGACAGCTTCAATGCAGCGCCTATATTTGCAGTGATCTTACCCCGAATACTTATATTGGTAGCAATACTTTTCTGGCGCGGGATCACTCTGGGGACCGGTATATACTAAGCCCTAACTTTAACCCGAAACAGTTAAATCCGGTGCCGGGAACAGAAAGTCTGGGTCAAATGTATATTCGAAGGGATCTAGGAGAGATTCTGTTTGTTCTTCGGGATACGATCAATACATCAAACAGTACGATGTACTTGTGGTATACGGCAAGAACGACTTTATCGGCTTTGCAATCCGGGAACAATACATTGAGTTATAGTACAAGCTATGTACAGATCAGAAATAATACGAATACCGTCACTACGAGCGGAACCCTCCCCAGATTTAGTGATGGGAGTCCCTATGATAAGGCTTATTTCCAGTATCCGAATGATGTTCGGGCATTCAACACGACGACCGGCAGGATTGAGATTTTCGATCCGAGCAATCTCAAGACCCCCGTGCGAACCGAATCCGGAGGCCCGACGGCCCCGAATCCGTGGGAAATCTATAGATCTCCATACGATACAACGGTAAAAACGTTCTACGGGGATCGGTATAGTCTCAATTCTCCTCTGGGGACATTGATAACGGATAAGTACGGAAATTCCTATTCACTGAAAGGGAATGCGCAGTTCTTTTATTCGAACGTTCTGGTCAAAGTCGATATAAACGGCAATTCCACCGAAATTCCGAACCCCTCCGGTCAGGAACTGGGAGGCTTGCACGGGGTAAATGATGGCGGGAATGCGCTTCGATTTGAATACCGGGATGTCTGGGAAACCAGGATCGTCTATTATTTGGTGGATTCCAACCAGTTTGTAGACGCTCTTCCCGGCGGGTATGACGGTAATTTCAAGCGGCCTTTCATTCCAAGCGTGAATTACTACGGTGATACCATAATGCATAACGGTACATTTCTGGGATATGTATCAAACACTTGTTATGATTCGGACGGCAATCCGTATTCCTGTTCTTCAAACGCTTTAGTGGATATGGTTAGCGGGCAGAAGGTTTCCGATCCAGACGGGGTACTTATGTATGATCAGGATCGGGTTCTGTACGGGTTCGGCATCTACGACACCGGCACAAAATTCAATCAGGCACCGGCTGCGAATGAGGGGTTTCCTACGGCCAGCTTATCAATAATACGATGCCCTGGTATCAGGATATCAGTTTAACCTTCAGCATGAAATTTACCAGGCTCGACGTAGACTACATTACATCCGGCATGTCCTTCCGGGTACAGGATTACAAGAACATGTACAGGCTCGAGTCGAGTAAGGGATGGCTAAGGCTCGTGAAAATTCAGAACGGCCGGAAAACGGTTCTGAAGGAAATCAACCATGCGGCGCCTGAGCAAATCTGGATGGGTTATAAAATTAAGGCCGTCGGCGGCAACATTAAAATTTATGAGGACGGCGCGCTTGTCATTAACGTGAGCGACGGCACTTTTGCCGGCGGCAGATTCGGTCCTTATGCAACGGTGGGAATGACCGGATTTAAGGGCATTACGCTTCAGGATTATCCGGCAAACTCCACCTATACGATTAACGGGGTGGCCATCGTAGATTCGCCGGTCACTTATGAAACGACTTATTGGGATCCGGAAAACGACCCGGCGTATACGCCAGGGACACAATGGCATTATGATCATACGGATCCGAACAAATTCCTGGATGTCGGGGATGGAAAAAGCGGCTTATCATCGGTGAACGGCCAGACCGTGAACGGTCCAATTCTTTCCTTTGACAAGGTGGGGCTCTACACGATCAAATACCGGTCGCCGGATGACCCGAACCCGAACCATAGGCTTGCCAACGGGGATACGAGCTTCCAAGGCTACTCTCAGTATTCGGAATGGTACAGCCGCAGTCTTATTGTGCATAGGCGGCCCATTGTGCAGTACACCGTAGCTCAAGCGGCCGATGAAACCGTTCAGTGGTCGGATAGCTCCTATGACCCGGACCACTGCTATAATGCAGGGTCTTGTCAAAATGGCTATCAAACGAATCACGGCATCTATTATGAGAAATATTATTACATCACGCCGAGCGGAAATACGGTCATCGGAAAATTGGTGCATCCAACCGAATCGGGGACGTATACGGTAGGCAAAGCGGTAGGGGACGAATACCGTGCGTGGAGCGACTACTTGGAACAGACGATTCAAATTAGCTGTTCCGCCTGCACCCCGGGTAATCCACCGGCGACCGTACTGACTTTCCCGAATGGAGATTTCAATAACCCGAGCCAAGTTTCTTTGCAGCCGACGATAACCTGGAATCAAAGTGACCCGGATGCAGGCACCGTCTATTCCACCTTCGATTTGGAGATCAGGGATGCAAGCGGCAACTGCTACGAGTGCATTTACAACCGAGTCATGAACACGACGAATAACGCATGGAGCTGGACCATGGATACTCCTTTGCTTTACGGAGAGAAGTACCAGGTTCGGGTTAGAGTATCAGACGGCGAGTATCTCTCTCCTTGGTCGAACATCGGTTGGATGCGAACGAACAGCCCGCCGGCGACTTACATGACGAATCCATCAGGGACCCAAGCAGATCCGACAATGGTTAACACCCTAAGGCCAACACTGACGTGGAATCAATCGGATCCGGACCCGGGCACGGTTTTCCAATATTTTCAGATTCAAATTACGAATGAAGCCAATGATACGATGATACTGGACAGCGGAAAAAGGTGGCAGGGAACCACGGCCTCCGGGGGCAGCTGGCTGGTCACTCAGGATCTTCCTGCGGGGCCGAAGCTGCGCGTCCGGGTGAAGGTGTGGGATCAGTACGGAGCCGAATCGGAATGGTCTCCCGTGACTTGGATGCGGATCAACCGGGCGCCGAAGGCGGACTTTACCTGGACTCCGGATCCGGCTTATGAAGGAGATGAGGTGACCCTCCACAACACCTCTACCGACCCGGACGGGGATGCTCTGCAGGCACGTTGGAAGGTTAGCGGACCGGCATATGAGGCGGAAGCCTCCAGTACGGATACGCTGATTCCTTCCTCCGCCACAGACGGGCATCCGGGAGATTATACGGTGACCTTAACGGTAACCGACCCGTACGGCGCTTCGGACACGGTGACGAAAATCGTCCGCGTCGGCGATTTGAGCGTCACAGGGGAGGTGAAGCATACCGCCCGCTGGGAGGAGAACCGCAAGGCTTATAACATAAGCCGCGGCGGCGATGCCGAAAGCCCGCGCCCTGCGGACACGTTCTGGGCGGGCGAGACGTTCGTGCTGGAAGCGAAGACGAATCGGCCGGCCGCGCAGGTGGAAGCGGACATGTCGTCTACCGACATGCGGGCCCAGCTGCAAAAGGACGCCACCGCCACCTTCTGGCAGGGATCGATGTACCGGGACGATTTTGAACGGCTCCCGGACGGCGATTATCTCTTTAAGTTTACTGCGCATTGGCCTAACGGCCACGTGGAAACGGCGGTATGCCGGGTGAAAATCAAGATGAGCTGGCTGGATTACACGGCCAGTGTGCGAAAGCAGTAAGGGGAGCAGCAGGCTCCCCTCTTTTTTTTGCCGTTTGAGGCGTCCGCAGTCGTTTAACCCAACGCTTTCCAGCGCAGCGACTGTCCGCCGTGCACCAGGCCGCCGCCGAAGCCGTACATCAGGATGAGCTGTCCGTCCCGGAAGTTCCCCTGCTTCACACCCATGTCCAAGGCGAGCGGGATCGTAGCGGCCGAGGTGTTGCCGAACCACTGGATCGTATGCAGGGTGCGCTCCATCGGAATGCCGGTCCTCTCGCAGACCGATTCGATGATCCGAAGATTGGCGCTGTGCGGGATGAACCAATCCACATCCGAGGTGCGAAGACCGGCCTTCTGAAGCAGCGCTTCGGTTCCGGCCGGCACGGTTTGCACGGCGAATTTGTATACCTCCCGGCCGTTCTGCACAATGGTTCGGGTATCCTTCACGGGAATACCGTTCATCGCCGCGGCCGTGTGGGTTTGGTACAAATGGATGCCCCCGCCGCCGTCCGAACCACCCGAATAAGCGATCAGGGAAGGCTCGCCCGTGTCGTCGGGATCCCTTTCAAGCAGCACGGCGCCGGCCCCGTCCCCGAATAAAATGCACGTGGTGCGGTCGGTGTAATCCGTTATTTTGGACAACGCATCCGCTCCAATGATCAGCACCTTGCGGTGCAGACCGGAAGCGATCATGCCGTCGGCCAGATGCAGGCCGTAGAGGAACCCGGCGCAGGCGGCACTGAGGTCCATCGCCGTGACCTTGGGAAGACCCAATTGGTGCTGGACGAGACAGGCGGTGGAGGGAAAGATGAAGTCCGGCGTGGTGGTACAGACGAGAATCAGGTCCAGGTCTTCCAGTTCGGGATGATAGCGGTCGATCAGATTCTGGACGGCGTTTGCACACAGGGTGCTCGTAGTCTCTTCCGGCGAGCAGATTCTTCTTTCACGGATACCGGTCCGCTGAACGATCCATTCGTCGTTCGTCTCGACGAGCTTTTCCAAATCTTCGTTGGTCAATCTTCGTTCGGGCACATAGTCGCCAATGGCGGTAATGCGGGAGCGGTACGGGCCGGACAGGGTTGTTGCTGCTGCTGACATAGAAAATCACCTCTCGATTTTTATGACTAGGTTTTAGTACCAGATACTAAAATTCTAAGTTCAAGATACCTCATTATGTCCCGGGTGTCAATGGGCCCTTTTTGGTGCTCGAAACGAATCGCAGATTCGGTATATAATGGGAGACACAGCGGGACAAGCGGACCACACCGGTCCTGCAACCCGCCGCTGAGTAGGAGGAGAGGCTGCACCCCATGTCCATGCGCACTTTAAAATGGCTGACGATTCTGCTCCCGCCGTTCCTGATCGGGGGCTTCGAATATATCCGGCATGATTTTCTGCTGCAGGAGCTGTCCATGGAGACCGGCAATTTGTACATTACGATGCTGACCTTATTGCTCTCTTATTTGTTCGCGAATTGGATGTTCCACCGCATCCGCAAGATGAATGAGCGGCTGGCCAAGGAGCAGGCGGCGCGGGCGGTCTTCGAGGAGCGGGAGCGGCTCGCGCAGGAGCTGCACGATAACATTGCCCAAATCCTGTTCTTCCTGAACGTTCAACTCAAAAAAGGACAGCTGGATGAAGCACGCTCCGCCGTGACGGAGATCGACCAGCATCTGCGGCAGGCGATCTTCAACCTGCGTACGCCCCCGGAGGACGGGGCCACCTTCGATTCCCGGTCGCGGGCCTGGCTCGAGGAATGGAGCGGAATCAGCGGTATCGCGGTGGAGCCGCGCATCGATTTGCCGATCAAGAGCGTGCCTCCGGCGGCCGAGGTCCCTTTGTTCTCGATTATCCGGGAGGCGTTCACCAATATCCGCAAGCATTCCCGGGCCGACCATGCCTGGATTGAGCTGGGTTCGGACGCGGAAGGCGGGGGCTGGCGACTCCGAATTGCGGACAACGGCGTCGGCTGGAAGCCGGAACCAGCGGCGGAAGGCGACCGCTACGGCATTTCCATTATGCGCAAGAGGGCGCAGGAGCTGGGGGCCGGCATGAACGTCGGTCCTGCCAAGGAAGGCGGACTGGAGCCGCTGATTACCGGTCCGTCTGCGGGAGGAGAAGCTATGAATTACCGCGTACTTACGGTGGACGACCATCCGCTTGCCCGCCGGGCTGTCCGCTCGGTGCTGGAAGGCGAAGACGGCTTTGAATGGATCGGGGAGGCGGAGAACGGGGAGCAAGCGGTGGAGCTGTGCAGCAGGTCGCTGCCAGACCTCGTTTTGATGGACCTGCAGATGCCGGGAATGAACGGGCTCGAGGCAACCCGAAGAATCAAATCGCTGTACCCCCACATCCGGGTCGTGATGCTGACGGTTTCCGACGATGTGACCGATCTGTTTACGGCCATCCGTTACGGGGCGCAGGGGTATTTGCTCAAAAATATGGACCCCGACGATTGGGTTGCTTACCTGCGGGGCCTGCTGGATGAAGAGAGCGAAATCTCCCGGGGTATGGCCGACCGCCTGTTTCAATCGTTTCGCTCGACCCGCGAGCCTCCGGTTTCGGAAGTGCCGCCGGGCGACCTGTCGCAGCGGGAATGCGAAATTCTCATCTGCGTCGCCAGCGGCCAGACGAACAAGCAAATCGCCGAACAGCTCATCATCACGGAAAATACGGTCAAAAACCACATCAAGAACATTCTCGCCAAGCTGTCGCTCGACAACCGGGTCCAGCTGACGGCATATGCCGTCCGTCACGGCCTGACACATAACGGCCATAGATCCGGCTTGAAATAGCCCGGTTGAGTCATTCCTGTCCCCGGCGGTTTACGTTATATTGATTAAGGATATAATGACCGCTGAAAGGAATGAATTGCCAGTGAAAAAATGGAACATCGCCTTCGCTGCGGTACTACTGCTGTCGCTCCTGACAGCTGGCATTGCAAGCGCCCATGTTACCGTGCAGCCGAGCGTTACCACCCAGGGGCATACGAGAAATTCGCCGTGCGCGTGCCGAACGAGAAGGACATCCCCACAACGAAGGTGGAGATCAAATTTCCGGTGGACGCGGTTACCGTTTCCCGATTCGAACCGAAGCCGGGTTGGAAATACGACATCACCAAGGATGCAAGCGGTAAAATCACCGGTGTCGTATGGACGACAACCGGGGAGGGGCTCGCTTCCACGGAATTCACGGAGTTCTATATGCAGGGCAAGGTAGCGGACAACGCGACAGCGATCACCTGGAAGGCCTACCAAACCTATAAGGACGGCGGCGTCGTCGAGTGGGTCGGGGCCGAAGGCTCGGACAAACCGGCATCCGTCACCAAAGTGAATGCGAAGCCGGCCGGCGCCGGGGCAGACAGCCACGGAGCCACCACAGCGCCTGCGAACGCCTCCGGCGCTCCTGCAGCGGCTCCGGGTGCGGCCGCCTCCAATACGCCGCTGTACCTGTCGATCGCCGCTCTGGTGCTTGCCGCGGCCGCTCTTCTTACCGCGCTAACCCGGGGGAAAGCGGCCAAGCGCTGACCGATCGCTGCCGTCTGCCGTTTCAGGCGCTCGGGGCATCACACCATCCCGTTTTTCCAGGCCAATGCCGTGGAGAACGGGATTTTTTACTGTTTAGAGAATGATGCGCCGCATGATCCTTTGTATAACCTTCAAGAGATTCATAAAAACCCGGGGGATGGGGGATGCTTGAACTGAAAAAATCCAATCTCACCACTTTCAGGGAGGACAACCACCCCATGCTCCGACATTTGCGAAGCCCAAAGAAAGCCCTGCTTGTGCTTCTCTGCCTGCTGCTCTGCTTGAGCGCTTCCGCCACCGCCTTCGCCTTCGGCCGCGGCGCAAAAGGCCCGGATGTGTATGCCGTACAGGGGATGCTCAAGTCGCTCGGATACTTTTCCGGCAATATCACCGGTACCTACGGCGCCGCTACCGAAGAGGGCGTCAAACGGTTCCAGAAAGCGCACGGCCTTCCCATTACCGGAGCCGTGGACAACCAGACGCTGCAGGCCATCTTATGGGCCTACGGCAACTTGAAAATACCGAAAAAGCCGGCCCCGGCACCTGTACCGAAGCCCGCCCCGACACCGCCGCCGAGCCGGGAGCCGGTACCGAAGCCGAACGAGCCGGCGCCGCGACCCGCCAGTAACCTCCGAGCTGTCGCCTGAGGAACAACAGATGCTTGATCTCGTCAACAAAGCTCGTTCCGAAGCGGGGCTTCCGCCGCTGGCCGTGGATTCGCAGCTTACGCATACGGCGAAATTAAAGAGCCAGGATATGGCGGACCACAACTATTTTTCCCACCAGTCCCCAACCTACGGCTCGCCCTTCGATATGATGAAGCGGTTCGGCATCGACTACAAGACCGCCGGGGAGAACATCGCCTGCAACCAAAGCGTGGAGGCCGCGCACCAAGCCTTAATGGCGTCGGAAGGGCACCGGGACAATATCCTGAGCAAGGATTTTACAAGTATCGGGATTGGCATTGTGGACGGCGGCTCCTGCGGCAAGATGTTCACCCAGCAGTTCATAGGCAAGTAACAAGGAAATTCCTGTCGTCCGATGCCGGAAAACTCTCGATTTTTGAACCTTCGTGTAATATAATAGGCACGATCGTTTAAGTAGGAGGGAAAGACGGGAATGGCTTCCAAGATCATAAAAGAGTTTAAAGAATTTGCGATGAAAGGCAATATGATCGATCTGGCCATCGGTGTCATTATCGGGGGCGCGTTCGGCAAGGTGGTCACTTCGATCGTAAATGATATCGTGATGCCGCCGATCGGGCTGCTGCTGAACAAGGTTAATTTTAGCGATCTGTTCATCAGTTTGGACGGGAAACACTATAAAACTTTGGCCGATGCCAAGGCTAACTCTGCCGCTACGCTTAACTATGGCGCCTTTATCAGCACGCTGCTGGACTTTCTCATCGTTTCCTTCGTTATATTCCTCGCCGTGAAGCAGATCAACCGCTTCCGCAAGAAGGAAGAAGCGAAGCCGGATCCGAAAGAGAATCTGAAGGAGTGCCCGGAGTGCTTGTCGGAAATCCCGAAGAAAGCCGTCCGCTGCAGATACTGCACGGCCCACCTCGCTTCGGAAGAGCTCGGACGGGCTTAATTTCCACGATTGTCAGCGGCGGAAGAACGGTCTCGCCTACAGGGCTGAGGCCGTTTTTTTGCTGTTTCGGGACGGCCGGCCCGGGCGCGGCCCATTTTTGCTTCGTGGACGCACCAACGTTTGGCCCCCTTCATAAACTGGATTTGACTGTATCCCTAGACCTTGTAATGATACAAAAACCCGGGCAAGGAGGGGTGACAATTGAAGGGCGACGATCACAAAAATAAATTCTTACTCACCAACCGCGAACGGGAAGTATTCGAACTCCTGGTGCAGGACAAAACGACGAAGGATATCGCGCAGCGACTGTTTATCAGCGAAAAAACCGTGCGTAACCATATCTCCAATGTCATGCAAAAATTAAACGTAAAAGGCCGTTCGCAAGCGGTAGTCGAACTGATCAAGCTTGGGGAGCTGCAGATCTGAGGATGAACCACGAACCGAATAAAGCCTTCTTTTATGCTTCCTTATTTGGGGGAGGCGTAGGGGAGGGCTTTTTGGTTTGGCAGGGTGCTATATGTCGAGAGTTGCGTGTTTCAAAACACGTTTCCTTGGTTATGCAATAGCGAAATGATCTGCAGTCTCACTGCATGATTCTAATCTACGCCCCTCCATCGTAAATTTATGGAAGGAACCTGTAAGGGACAAGGAGGCTCGCGAGGATGAAAAGGACAACGGCGCGCAAGCTGAATATGGGGTTGTACGGTTGTTTGATCGCAGCGATTCCCGCACTGGTCTTGTTGCAAATGCAGAACCGGTCGCTGCTTGGGATCGTCTGCGTCTGCCTGATGTTCGGCATCTGTATGGTCCGGTTGTGGATTTCGGAAATCGCCGACAGGCAGGAGGACAGGGATATGGCGGACAGACGCCAAGCCGGGAAAAAGGCGGAGAACGCTTAGGTACCAACCGCCCATGGGCCGAATACACTGAAATGAGCGAATGCCCATTTTTGCGTTGGAGGTTCGAACATGCCCCACTATCCGCTATATCCGTATTATGCCTATAAAAGCGAGTGTAAAGAGCGCCCCTGACGTTTCCTCCCCAGCATCAGCCGAGGCGGCCCGGCCTGGAATATTTGATGATGCCGCGGCCGATTTCCGAGAATCCCGCCTATATCGGCGACTGCAAGCTGACGGGGAAGGCCGCAATCATTACCGGAGGGGACAGCGGGATCGGCCGGGCCGCGGCGATTGCTTTCGCCAAGGAAGGCTGCGATGTGGCCATTGTGTATTTGGATGAGCACCGGATGCCGAGGAAACGAAACGGCGCATCGAACAGCTGGGCCGCCGCCGCCTCTTGGTTCCGGCTGATCTGCGGGAAAAGGCGTCGTCGGGCTTCGCCGTTCACCAGGCGCTGCAGGCGTTCGGCCGTCTGGATGTGCTCGTGAATAATGCTTTGCCGTTCAATATCCGCAGCGAAGCATCCTGGGGATTAGCGAGGAGCAGCTGCTCGAGACGTTCCGCACGAACATTTTCTCATTCTTCTTTATGACGCAGGCGGCGCTTCCTTATCTGAGGCCGGGCGCTTCGATCATCAATACCGCTTCCGTTACGGCCTACCGGGGCAACAAGGAGCTGATCGACTATTCGGCGACCAAGGGGCCATCGTAACGTTTACGCGGTCACTGGCCATGTCGCTGGTGGAGCAGGACATCCGGGTCAATGCCGTCGCACCGGGTCCGATCTGGACGCCGCTCATCGTATCTACCTTCTCCGCGGAAGAAGTGAAGACCTTCGGCACCGATACGCCAATGAAACGAGCGGGGCGACCCTTCGAACTGGCTCCGGCTTATGTCTACCTGGCGAGTGACGACTCCCGATACGTAACTGGAGAGACGCTGCATGTGGGCGGCGGAGGGTTTATTACCTCTTAACATCGAATCCCGGCCGGTTGAGGCGGATGGGTGGACCGGCGGTAGCGCTCTTGCTTCGAATCTGATACAGTTTGGGTGAGAAGCGGTAACGTGCCGCAGTCGGAGAAACCACGAGGAGGGATTCGGATGGAGGAGAACTTGAGGACGGGAGCTTTTGCCCATGATTTGGGAGAAGGGTTGTGGTCGCGTGGGGAAGTGAAGACGAAGCCGGAGAACGGAACGGGGCTCAGACCGGTCGTCATTTTCGTACACGGTTTCAAGAGCTTCATGGATTGGGGATTTTATTCCTATGTTACGGATGTTTTTGCGGAAAAAGGATTTTATACGGTACGGTTTAACTTTTCCTGCAACGGGGTCGGGGAGACGGATTTCGATGAATTGGATAAGTTCGCGGTCAACACTTACTCGCGCGAGCAGGAGGACCTGGCGGTGCTGCTGGAACGGCTCCTCAAGCGGGAGCTTCCGTTTGCGGAGCAGGCCGATTTGAACCGGATCGCGCTGCTTGGGCACAGCCGGGGCGGCGGCAACAGCCTGATCTTCGCTGGGGAGCATCCCGAGATCGGCTCGGTCGTGACCTGGAACGGCATCGCGTATGCCGATTTGTTCGACGACGCCTTCAAAGCGGAAATCGCGGAACGCGGGGTCGCTTATGTGCCTAATGCCAGAACGAAGCAGCTGATGCCGATCCGCTCGGTATTTTATGAGGATCTGCGCCGGAATGAAGAGCGGTTCGATATGGTCCGCATTCTGTCCGGGCTCGGCATCCCGGTGCTGTCCGTGCAGGCGGACCAGGATTCCGAGAGATTGCAGAAGGGATTCGCCGCACTGCGGGCAGCCGCGCCGCACCAGCATTTTGCTACGATCCGGGGAACAGGCCATACCTTCGGGACCGTGCATCCGTTTGCGGGAACGACACCGCAGCTGGAGGAAGCGATTGGCACTTCCATCCGGTTTTTGGAACGGCACTTGGATTAGGTCAGCGGTCGTCCGAGACATCCTTCTCCAGCGACAGACTGATAAAGTAGGCGAAGCTGAGCAGCAGGGCGGGCGTGCTTACATAGAATAATGGAGCGCTGCGGAGGACGAAGGCGCAAAAGAACAGCGTCAGGACGAAGCCGGTAGCCGCCATGGCCCGGAGCAGCCTGCGGTTATGCGGATTGATCAGGATATCGTCCCGGCGGTGACAGGAGATAAAGGTAAACCCGCCGTTGATGGTCCGCAGCGACCGGACCCCCGTATAGGCGATGAGCACTGAGATGATCTGCACCAGGAAAGCGCCGGCCGTAGCGCCCGAAGCGGTATCCGACCAGGCATACAGGCCGATCCGATGCAGAAGAAGCGCGACTCCGCCTTGAAGGAGCAAATAAATGACCGTTCCGGAGATCATCATGATCCCGGCGTAAAACCATTGCAAGGAATAGACATAGCGGATAAAGAAGTACATGAGAATCAGCTGCAGGGGCGTATCGAGCGCGAACAATCCGTACCGGTTGCGAAGCAGATAAGACATACAGGCGAGCGCGATGCCGAACCCGCTCATGAGCGGAAGCTTCGGATCCGGTTTGTACCGGTACAGAGACAGCATGATCAAAAAGACGGTATTCGTTTCCAGCGTGGACAGCACGACGGAAATGAGAAAGTTCATCTCCAGCACCTCATTGATCCGAACGGCCGCCGCCGCACGGGCCATCCCGTATCGCGGCTTCGGCTTCTTTTTTCGGTCATTGTAACATGCAATGTCATGGGGATAAACCGCATCTTCCTTTTACTTCCATAAAATTTCCTTTAGAAAATCGGTGTTCCGGCTAGCCCTTCACGGCCTCGATCCGCCGGAGAATGATCTGATGCAGATTCTCGGGACGGATGTTCGGGTTGCCGGCATTGATCCGCGGGATCTGCATCGGGTCCGAGGCGCGGGTCGCCATCTCCCCGATAATGGTGAAGCAGTAGCGGAACCCGGCGTCATGAACGATGCTCTGGGCGGTCCCGGTGAAAATGCCGAACGGGTAAGCATAGGCATCCCCGGCGCCAGGCTTGCCGTACAGCTCGCCCAGCTTCTCGTAGCAGGCTTTGCTGTCGGCGGCAATTTTGGCATTGTAGGCGTCGTCGCTGATCGGGTTGCCCTGCTCGTCCGTCTTGCTGGTGAGAGCAGCGCTGTCGTTGATCATATGGTGCAGATTATCCGAATGGCACTGGAATTCATACTGGCCCGGCACTTGAAGCATCTCCCGGATTTCTTCCTTGGATAAGGCAGGGGGATAGGGAGCCGTCGGGTCGGCCAGATCCTTGGTGACGATGAAGTTAACGGCCGGGATGCCGAGTCCTTTAAGAACCGGATAAGCGTTGTCGTAGAAGCTTTTATACCCGTCGTCGAAGGTGACCAGCACAGCATTGGCCGGGACAGGTGCCCCTGCAGGAATTTCTTGAAATCGTTCAGGGTGATGAAGTTGTATCCTTTTTCCTTCAAATAACTTAGCTGGTCCCGGAACAGCGCGGTCGTCACGGTACTGGAGCTTTGGTCGGTGTCATGGACATGATGGTACATCAGCACTGCCACCTGGTCCCGGTACAGCTGCTCCGGCGGCTTGGTGAACCCATTGGACAGGCCGAGCACGATCACCGCCAACGTAAAATACAGCATCATCCGTTTTACATTACTCATACTTTCATTCTCCTTATTACGGCAAAGCCATGATCCGAATCGCGGGCTGCACGATTGCTTGTTCCGGCGGCCTTCTCTATGTAATAGATTTGGAAAGTCTTCCAATGGTTGCTTGCTTTGCTGCCGGCACATCCTTTTATTGTACATGATTCCGCGGAAAACTTCCTCCTTCGTCTTGATGGCGAAGCCGGAGGCATGATAAGATTTGGTAGTACAATGAATAGCTGCCGCTAACATTAGGCGACGCCCTGCTGATAAATGAACCGCCGCAGTGACGCTTTCCCTCCTTTCACTTCAGGGCAGCGTGGTTTGCGGCTTTTTTCTTCGCTACTAAATCAAAGGTGGTCGCACAACCTATGGGGAAGACGAAACATTCCGGAAGAGTCCGCTTGCCGCTTAAGCCGGACCCGAGTCTGTGGGTAAGCAAGGTGCCGTTCGGCTTAAACGAGTGGAAGCCGCGGCATATCCGCGATACGCTGAAGGTCGTATGGGATAACCGCGATCAGTCGCCGTATGCGTACCGGATTCTTACGCAGGGGGTATGCGACGGCTGCGCGCTGGGGGTGTCCGGGCTTTACGATCAAACGCTTGAAGGCCCGCACCTGTGCACGACCCGTCTGAACGTGCTGCGGCTGAACACGATGCCGTCGATCAAAGAGGAGCCGCTTCATGCGGACATTGAGGAGCTTCGCCGAATGGACAGCACCGCACTGCGCAAGCTGGGCCGGTCGCCTTATCCTCTCATCCGGGAGCGGGGAGAGCGCCGCTTCCGCCGTTTGAGCTGGGATGAAGCGCTGGACCGGATCGCAGCCAAAATCCGCAGCATCGACCCGAAGCGGCTCGCCTTCTATTTGACGGCCCGCGGCATCACGAACGAGTCTTACTATGCAGCGGCCAAGGTTGCACGGTTTCTCGGGACCAACAACATTGACAACGCTTCCCGGATCTGCCATTCGCCTTCCAAGACGGCGCTGAAGCGTTCGGTCGGCATCGGCGCCTCCAGCTGCAGCTATAAGGATTGGATCGGAACGGACGTGCTGGTGTTCTGGGGCAGTGTTGCAGCGAACAATCAGCCGGTGTCTACTAAATATATGTATGCGGCCAAGCGCCGGGGGACGAAGATTATTGTCATCAATCCGTACCGCGAGCCGTCCATGGACCGGTACTGGATTCCTTCCATCCCGGAGTCCGCCCTCTTCGGCACGCGCCTGGCGGACGATGTGTATCAAGTGAATATCGGCGGGGATATCGCCTTTATGAACGGCGTCATGAAGAGCTGGTTCGAGATGGAGGAGCTCCGTCCCGGTTCGGCGCTGGATTGGTCTTTTATCCGGGAGCATACGGGCGGGATTCAGGAGCCGCGGGCGCACATCGAACGCCAAAGCTGGGAGCGACTCGAGGCGTCGAGCGGTCTGTCCCGCGGGAGGATGATCGAGTTGGCCCGGCGCTTGCGGGCGCTTCCTCCGCCGTCTTCGTATGGAGCATGGGGCTCACGCAGCACCGCTTCGGCACCGATAATATTTCTCAGGTCGCCAATCTTGCCCTGCTGCGCGGATTTCTCGGGCGGGAGCACTGCGGCCTGATGCCGATTCGGGGCCACAGCGGCGTGCAGGGCTCCGGCGAGATGGGAGCCGATCCGTTCAGCCTGCCCGGAGGGGGATTTCAAGGACGCCGACATCGAACGGATCGAGCGTCTCTGGGGCTTCCCGCTTCCCCGCTGGCAGGGCGATATCGTCGGCGTCTCGCTTGAGAACGCGCTGCTGCCCGAGGACCACGAACGGAAGCTGAAGCTGTTCTATACGTCGGGAGGCAATTTCCTGGAGACCATGCCGGACCCCGATTTTATCCGCGACTGTCTTGAGGCGGTCGATATTCGGGTGCACCAGGATATTCTGCTGAATACCTCGACGCTGGCGGACGCGCGGGAGGCGGTCATCGTGCTTTGCCGGCGATGACGCGCTACGAGCGACCGGGCGGAGGCACCTCGACCTCGACGGAGCGGATGGTGTATTTTTCGCCGGAAATCGACGGACCCCGTCCGCCGGAAGCGAGAGCGGAGTGGAGCATCTATGCGGATCTGGTCGCCAGGGTTAAGCCGGAGGCCCGCGAACGGATCGGGCTTCCAAGCGCTGCGGAGATCCGCGAAGAGATCGCGTTGGCGGCTCCGAACTATGACGGCATCCAGCATTTGAAGAAGCGCGGGGACGTATTTCAGTGGGGCGGCGCGTGGCTCTGCGAGGACGGCCAATGCCCGACTCCGGACGGCCGCGGCCGGCTCATTCCGATCGAGCTGCCGGAGCTCCGCAAGCCGGAAGGCCATTTCTACGCGACGACGCGCCGCGGCAAGCAGTTCAATTCCATGATCTATAGCGATACCGATCCGTTCAACGGGGCGGACCGCTACGATGTGCTGATTCATCCGGAAGACGCCGCTGCGCTGCAGCTGCAGGAAGGGGATGCCCTCGTGGCCTACAACCGCTACGGCACCTTCCACGGCCGCGTCAAGCCGGCGGATGTGAAGCAGGGGAACATCGAGCTGCATTGGCCGGAAGGCAATGTGCTGATTCCGAAGGGCGTCTACGAGCCGGTCATGCGGGAATCCCGGAATACAACGCCGCGGTCATCGTGGAAAAAGCGGATACGTTCCATGCCCTGAAGGACACCCGTTACCTGGAAAAACGGCTGGAAGAGCTGGAAACGGAAATCGGCGAATGAGCATGGAGCGTGAGGAGAAGCTTACAGCCGGGTGGAATATCGTCCGGTATGACGGGGAGCGCCTTTCCGAGCTGCCGGTCGAGGACCGGGTCGCAGCGGAGTATCCGCTGACGCTCAGGGTGGGCGGCGAGGAATTCGCCACCATCGTCTGCACGCCTGCCGACTTGGAGGAGCTTGTCACCGGCTTCCTCGCTTCGGAAGGAGTCATCCGGAGAGCGGAGGATTTGGAATCGCTGCAAATCGACGAATCGAAAGGAATCGCCTATGTCCGGTTAAAGGATAATCTGGCGCCCCGGCAGGCGGATTACGCGCGGCGGTTCATCGGCTCCTGCTGCGGGAAGAGCCGGCAGTTTTATTTCAAGAACGACGCGCTCACGGCCAAAACGGTTCTCAGCCGGATGACCGTTACGCCGGAGGATTGCCTGCGTCTTCTGGAGCAGCTTCAGGAAGGCTCGGCGGTGTTCCGGGAAACCGGCGGCGTACACAATGCGGCGCTGGGCTCGGCGGGCGGGTCGCTCGTCAGCCGGACCGATATCGGCCGTCATAATGCGCTCGACAAGCTGTTCGGCTGGTGCCTTCGGCGGCGCGTTCCGCTTGGCGATAAGCTGATCGCTTTCAGCGGCCGGCTGTCTTCCGAAGTGGTGCTGAAGACGGCGAAAATCGGGGTCGGCCTGATCCTGTCCAAATCCGCGCCGACGGACCTCGGGCTGGAGCTGGCGGACGACCTGGGTATCACGGTAATCGGTTTTGTCCGCGGCGGGACGTTTAATATCTACACGCATCCGGAACGGGTTGCGGAGAATACAGCGGGCGGATCAATGCAGGAATGAAGATAACGGATAACTTGGATATGAGATAGAGGATAGGTCTAAATTAACAGCGGGGGGCGAATTTGATGCAAGAAGGAACTGCCAGTCAAGGCGGAGGGGCGACCGCCGACTTTCACGGCCAGAAGCTGCTTCCGGCCGTGAGGCGGATGAAGGATTTGGAATATTTGCTGACTACCGGGTATACCTGGCTCGTTCTGCTTGAGAGCCATATTTCGCAGCTTAGCAGCATCACCCGGCTGGCCGCCCAGCACCGCAAGCAGTTGCTGGTGCACGTCGACTTGATCCAGGGGCTGAAGAACGACGACTACGGCATCGAGTTTCTTTGCCAGACCGTCAGGCCCGCGGGCATCATCTCGACGCGCAGCGGCGCAGTGGCGACGGCGAAGAAGCATAAGGCGGTCGCCATCCAGCGGCATTTTCTGCTGGATTCCCTCGCGCTGGACATGAGCTACAAGCTGTCGGACAAAATCCGGCCGGACTATATTGAAGTCATGCCCGGGGTCATGCCGCAGATTATCGCCGAAATGGCGGGCCGGCTGGATATCCCTATTCTCGCGGGGGCCTGATCCGGACTGAAGAGGAGGCCGGGCAGGCCCTCGCGGCCGGTGCCGTGGCCGTCACCTCGTCCCGCCGCGAGCTGTGGGACGCCTTTCGCCCTTAGCGCTGCGCGGCCGCCGCTGCGAGTGAGCCGCTATGCTTGGCGGCGGGAAGGACCGCATCCTCGAGCCGCCGTTCCAGCGCCTTCCGGTGCGTTTCCGCGGTCTTTTCCGTCCAGCCGAAACGCTGGGCCATATAGCGGATCACGGGCTCCTTCCATTGCTGCACCCATTCGATGCGGAAATAGAGGCCTCCCGTCCGGCGGATGAAGAAATCGACCGGAGTGACCGCCATTTCCTCTTCGATGCCGTATTCGAGCGAGGCAAGCAGACCGCGAGGCGACTCCGCTTCGCGGGCTCGATCCGCGCAGGCGGCATAGCGCTCGAACACCTTCCCCGTATTGGAGCCGTAACGGCGGGCGAGTTCCTTGGCTTCCTGCTCGGACAGCCCCAGGCTCATTCCCTCGCGCACCTTACCTGCAATGAAGGGCTCAAGTCCTGCCGAACCGCCGACATCCCCGCCCGACAAACGGATCTTATCCGTCGTACATCCCGGATAAGCCTTAGCGGCCTTGCCTTCCGAGGCCAGCTGGCCCCGTAACCAAATCGACCACACGCTCTGCCATTTTGCGGTAGCCTGTCAGCTTCCCTCCGGCGATGGTGATCAAGCCCGATGGGGCGAGGAAAATCTCATCCTTCCGCGACAGCTCGGAAGGCGACTTGCCGTCCTCGTGAATGAGCGGCCGGAGCCCGGTCCAGCTGGATTCCACATCGGCAGTAGTCAGCTTCAGCGACGGGAACATAAAGTTCGCGGCCTGCAGCAGATAGTCGCGGTCGGCTTCAGTCATCAGCGGATGCGCGATATCCCCCTTGTAATCCGTATCGGTCGTGCCGATGTACGTCTTGCCGTCCCGCGGAATGGCGAACACCATCCGGCCGTCCGGCGTATCGAAGTAGATCGCCTGCCCCAGCGGGAAGCGGGCGCCGTCGACCACGATATGGACGCCTTTGGTGAGGTGCAGCCGTTTGCCCTGCTTGGAGCCGTCCATTTCCCGGATTGTATCCGCCCATGGGCCCGCCGCATTCACGATTTTATGCGCGTACAGATCGTAGGTCCGGCCAGTGATCCGGTCCGCCACGCGTACACCCGCCAGCCGTCCGTTCTCGTACAGCGGCTCCTTCGCCTCGGCATAATTCACCGCTTTGGCCCCGCGACCCACGGCCGCTTTCATCGTCTCGATCGTCAGTCTCGCGTCGTCCGTCCGGTACTCCACATAGTAGCCGCCGCCCTTCAGCCGGTCCGTCCGCAGCAAGGGCTCCTTCTTCAGCGTCTCGGCGCGGCTGAGCATAACCCGCCGCTCCGCTTTCTTCACGCCCGCCAGCAGATCATAGACCAAGAGGCCGACGGAGGTGGCCAGCTTGCCGTAGGTGCCGCCCTCGATAATCGGCAGCAGCATCCATTCCGGCGTCGTGACATGCGGGGCGTTCTCATAGACGATGGCCCGCTCCTTGCCGACCTCCGCCACCAGCTTGAATTCCAGCTGCTTCAGATAGCGCAGGCCGCCGTGAATCAGCTTCGTGGAACGGCTGGACGTTCCTGCGCCGAAGTCCTGCATTTCGATCAGGCCTGTACGAAGGCCGCGGCTCTGCGCATCCAGGGCGATGCCGGCGCCGGTAATGCCTCCTCCGATAACCAGCAGGTCGTGCGGCTCCGAGGCCATAGCCTCGAGCAGTGCCGTGCGGTGTTCCGCAGAAAATTTTGTTTGTGTCATAGGGTCTCCCTCCCGGTGAACGAAAAAAGAAGACGCGAAAACATGCGCTCCTCCCGGCGGCACGGCCCTCGAGCGGTTCGGCGGGGCCGATGCTCGGGCAGCACTCCAAGGGAGCTGTTTCCGGTCTTCTCCTGATCTCTGACCTTAACTTAGATTAACTTGTTACCGCCATCATAGCACGCCTCAGGGGGAAGCCGCAAGCCCCAAGGTTGGTCTTGACAGCGAATTTGGGCGTGTGTTAGATTGCCTGTGCAGAGCTTTTTCCAAAAGGCTCATCCGTCTTCATGGGGAGGAATCGGGATGGCGAATCCAAAATATATCATCGCCTTGGATCAAGGGACAACGAGCTGCAGGGCGATTGTTTTTGATCATGAAGGCGTTATCATTCATACGGCGCAGCAGGAATTCACACAATTTTTTCCGGAATCCGGCTGGGTGGAGCATGACGCCGAGGAAATCTGGCGCGTGCAGCTGGAGGTCATGCAGAGGGCGGTCCGGCAGGTGCCGGACGGGGAGATAGCCGCCATCGGCATCACGAATCAACGCGAGACTGCGGTGGTTTGGGACCGGGTAACAGGTAAACCGCTTCACCCCGCGATTGTTTGGCAGTGCCGCCGCACAAGCGAGATGTGCCGGACGCTGAAGGAGCAGGGACTCGAACCGCTGTTCCGTGAGAAAACGGGACTGGTGCTCGACCCTTATTTCTCCGGCACGAAGCTGAAATGGATGCTGGACGAGGTCCCCGGCCTGCGCGAGAAAGCGGAGCGGGGCGAGGCGCTGTTCGGGACGATCGACAGCTGGCTGATTTGGCGGCTCACCGAAGGCCGCGAGCATGTGACGGACGTTTCCAACGCTTCCCGCACGCTGATGTATAACATCCACAAGCTGGAGTGGGATGAAGAGTCGCTAAGCGTGCTGGGCGTTCCTCCGCAGATGCTGCCGGAAGTCCGGCCCTCCAGCGGTATTTTCGGTTACACGGAGCTGCTCGGAAACGGGGGCCGATTCCGATTGCGGGAGCGGCCGGGGATCAGCAGGCCGCCTTGTTCGGGCAGGGTCGCTTCCGCGAGGGACTGGCCAAGAGCACCTACGGCACCGGTCAGCTTCATCCTGAAGAATACCGGCGAACAGCCGGTGCTCTCGCAGAACGGCCTGCTCACGACCGTCGCCTGGCAAATCGGGGATAAAGTCCATTATGCGCTCGAAGGCAGCGTTTTCATTGCGGGTGCGGTGATCCAGTGGCTGCGCGACGGGCTGGGGCTCATCGGGGATTCCTCCGAAAGCGAAGCGCTGGCGCTGTCCATTCCCGATACCGTGGGCGTCTATTTCGTACCGGCGTTCGCGGGACTCGGCACCCCTTATTGGGAGCCGAATGCGAGAGGGATGATTACGGGCCTGAGCCGTTCCACCGGGAAAGCCCACTTGGTGCGGGCCGCGCTCGAGGCGATCGCGTATCAGACCCGGGACGTGCTGGAAGTGATGCAGCAGGAAGCGGGAAGAAGGCTGACGGAGCTTCGCGTCGACGGCGGAGCCGTAAAGAACGGCTTCCTGATGCAGTTCCAAGCCGATCTGCTGGGGGTGCCCGTCGTTAGGCCGCAGGTGACAGAGACGACGGCGCTGGGGGCGGCCATGCTTGCAGGTCTGGCTGTGGGCTTCTGGTCCGGGCCGCCGGAAATCGAGCAGCTCAAAGGATTTGACCGGTCTTTCGTTCCCGAGCAGGACGAGGCTTACCGGGAAAGCAAATATGCCGACTGGAAGCGCACCTTGGCTTACCAGCTTCGGGGTTGAATTTCAAGAACCATCTTTGCCGCCGTGTTTCATCCGGCCGAAGATGGTTTTTTTATTATTGCTGGTGTGGGGTATAGGGTTCTTCTTCAGAAGGACCTCGATGCTGAAGCACTAAATCGAGTCGCTGCAGGGTATGCTGGGGTAAGAGAGAGCAAACCTAATTTGCCGAAAACGGGGGAATGCGATGAAAGCCTCAAACGTTCCTTTGACTACGCAAGGAAGACCTTGGCCCTCCGGGCCGCCGCCTTGGATCATGAGGCAGACCTGGCGGGAGCTGCTCTTCGCCCATTGGCCCGTACGGCCGGAAGCGCTGCGCCCCTATGTGCCGTCCGTCTTTCCGCTGGATACCTGGGAGGGCGAAGCGTGGCTCGGGATCGTTCCGTTCCGGGTCAGCGGAGCCCGCGTCCGCCTGCTTCCGCCGATTCCCGGCATGAGTGCTTTCCCCGAGCTGAATGTGCGGACCTACATCACGCTGAACGGGAAGCCCGGTGTTTACTTCTTCAGCCTGGATGCGGCGAATGCGCTTGTCGTCACGATGGCCCGCCTGCTGTACCGGTCGCCGTATAGGTTTGCGGCGATGAACGTAAGTAGGGGGGACAGCGGCGCCGTTTTATACGCCAGCCGACTCCCCGGCAAGGAGAGCATACGATTCGAGGCGTCTTACCGCCCGGTATCGGAGGTCTATCATGCGGAGCCCGGTTCGCTGGAGCATTGGCTGACCGAGAGGTACTGCCTGTATACTTTGAGCGCAAGACGGGAGCCGCTGCGCTGCGATATCGATCATCCGCCATGGCCGCTCCGGAAAGCGGAGGCCGAGATCGTACATAATACGATGGCCGCGGGTCTGGGGCTCCTGCTGCCGCCGGATCCGCCTCCGCTGCTCCATTACGCGGAAGTCCAGCACGTCAGCATATGGCCCCTGGTGAAGGCGGACCGGTGAATTTCTTTCCGTCCGCCTCCCGGGAGAACTGCTGCCTCTCAAAGAAGGTAATCGCTTTCATTCAGCTTCCTAATAGCTTCAGGAAATAAAAGAAATATTTGGAAAGTATACTCTAGCTTCAGCGGTTTGTGCTATAATTATCAGCGAAAGACGGACGTGCAAAATACTAGAATTTTTTGCATGTTCGCGCAAAGAGGTCCGGAGCTGCGGATGCGGCGGGAGGCCTGTATTGCCGGGCTATTCCCACCAATCGTTCGGTTTGAATTTGAATTCAAGAGGCTTGCGGAAAGCGGCAACCAGCGATTCTTTCTCTTCCGTAGTGAGGTTCATGGAGCGGATGACGGCAGGAATTTCAGCCGGAGTCGTTGCTTTCAGAATGCGGACGGCCTGCTGCAGTTGAGGCGACCAGGCGACGGAACTCATACTCTCACCTCCCTTCTATGAAACTAGGAAGTACAATGTGAATATACCATACTCTTGCAGAATTAGGAACGTGATGCGGGGTGGCCATGTCTAAAAAAAACTTTGTTATTATTCTCTTGACAGCGCTCGCAGTGCTGCATATTTGGTGCGGATATGTTTTGTTCCGCTCGCCGTATCTTGGCATTGACGTAAGCCCCGCTCCGGGAGGCGGATGGAGTATTAAAAAAATAGGCAAGAACAGCGGAGCGGAGCGGCTGGACCTGAAGCCCGGCGATATCATCACCGGGATTAACGGGAAAGAAGCGGGGAACATCCTACGATTAAGAGGTGGCGGGCGGTCGAACAAGCGGAAACGATCGAAGGGGTGCGCGGCGGGCAGCCTTTCGAAATGAACCTCCGGCTTCTTCACAATGACATTAGGCAGAAAGTGATGCCGCTGACCGGGGAAGCGATCTGTCTATTCTTCGCCGGCCTCCTGCGGTTCGGACGGACGGACTCCGTGTCCGGCCGGCGGCTTGCGCTCGTTTTTCTGACGCTCGCCACCGTGTATATCAGCCTGGGGGCTTCCGTACGGGGGGACGTATGGGGCAAGATTCTGATCACGCTGTCCATCATGGCGCGCCGTTTGTTTTCCTTCATTTTTTGCTTGAATTTTTCCGGGAAAAAGGGAATGTGACCATCAAGTTTGCTTATATGAAGCATCTCTACATAGCGGTGATTGCCGCCGGGTCGGTCCGCCTGATTTATTTTGACGAGCGGCTTGCCCATTCGGTTTATCAGTACAGCGGTGAGCTTGCCCTGCTCTTTTTGCGATAGGGCTTCCCCTGAACTTCTATGTGCTGGCCCGCGTCCTGGCCCAGTACCGCAAGGGTCATGCCTATTTGTCGATGCTGATCCGGACGATCGGCGTTTCGCTCTTGATTTCCTTTGTGCCGTTCGCCTGCCTTTCCTTTTTGCCGAAGGTGCTTCTTGGCAGAGAATGGGTTTACTCCGGTTATACGGGCTGGTTCGTCCTCTTTTTCCCCATCACGTTTGCCTATTTGATCATTTCCAAACGGCTGTACGATCTGGACCTGGTCCTGCGCCGCACCTTCTTTATGATGCTTATCGCGCTTCTGCCGAGCCTTGTGCTGACACTGATCGTCGCCCTGCTGTACCCGGTTGTGACGATCGAGGCACTCACGTGCAGCTTTGTGGTGACAATGGTTCTCTTGACCGTGACGTTTTATTTCCTGGAATATGTGAAATCGAATCTCGAAAAGGTCGTCTTTCCGCGGAAATACATGCTGCAAGCGGCACTCAAGAACATTGCCGGGCGCCTTCGCTCCGTCACGAGCTTTCAAGAATTAAAGGAAATGATACTGGTCGATATCGTCCGGACGCTGCAGGTATATGGAGCGGCCATCGTGTTCCGGTACCCTTCGGGAACGGAGAGCATTGCTTACGGGGAGATCCGCGAGGAGGAGTTCGAGCGCCTGGTGCTGGACAACCGCCGGGAGCATCCGGATTATCACTTCTTCGATATTACCCGGCATGAGGAGTACGACTGCTATTTGATTATGGGCAAGAAGAAGACGAATACGTATCTCGGACTGGAGGAAACGCAGTGGCTTAAACTCATCATCTCCTATTTGGCGGTCAGTCTGGAGAACATCTATTTGATCCGGAAGCTGACCCTGAGGCTGCATACGCTGGCCTCGCAAATCCCGGGGGAGAACGAAGCCGACGAGGTGGTCTGGTTCCGGAAGTCCATGTTTGAGCTGCAGGAGAGGGAGCGGCACCGGATTGCTTCCGATTTGCACGATACGACGATTCAGGATGTGCTGTTCGTCAAAGGCCGCATTCAATCGGCGCCGCCGTCTCTTGAGCCCGGCGACCGAGGGGCATAAGCGAGCTGCTCGGCGCGATCCGTCATTTGGAGCTGATGAACGACAGCCTCCGGCAGAGCCTGTTCGAGCTCAATCCGTTCCTGCTGCAGCGCATCGGTCTTGTCCGCACCCTATCCAAGCTGGTGGAGATGGAATCGGGAACGGACGACCTTGAGATCGAATTTGTGAGCTCAGGGGACGAACTGATCGAATTGCAGGATATGGATACGAAACGGCATCTGTTCCGCATGGTGCAGGAGCTGATCAACAATGCGAAGAAGCATTCGGGCGCCGGTCTCTTGCGGATCGAGCTCTCGGCCGCCCACCGCCGCATCCGGCTCTATTATAACGATGACGGCGTCGGCTTCGATATTGAAGCGGCGGAGGAGAAGGCGCGTCTTCGAAGCATCTCCGGCTCGGGACTGGGCCTGGAGCAGATGCGAAGCCGGGTGCTTCATCTGGGCGGACAATTCGAGCTGCGGAGTACGGTGGGAAACGGCGTAACGATTACGATACACATACCGCTTAAGGAGGTTATTTCAGCATGAATGCAGCGGCAAAAGTCATTATAGTGGACGACCACCCGTTGATCGCCCAGGCGACGAAGGAGCTCATGAAGCGACTCGAAGGGGTGGAGGTGGCCGGCGTGGCGGCGAACGGGGCTCAGTGCCTGGAGCTGATCGAGGAGGTGGAACCGGACATTGTGCTGCTCGACTTTCATCTGCCGGACCGGTCGGGCGACGAGCTGGCGGCTGTGATCAAAAACAGCCATCCGGATGTCCAGATTATCATTTTTACGGGAATCGACGTCACGGATTTGTACAACCATTTTATCCAAATCGGGGTCAGCGGCATCTTGTCCAAGGAATCGGACGGCGAAGTGATCAAGCTGATGGTAAAGGCTGTGCTGCACGGCCAGACGCTGCTGCCGCAGACGCAGCTCCGGCAGGTCCGCTTCCTCCAGGGGGCGCCGAGACCGCGCAGCTGACGGAGGATGAAATGCATATCATGATGCTGGTCACGCAGGGATCGACGAATGAGCAGATCGCCAAAGACATTCATATGAGCAAGAGATCGGTGGACAATTACCTGAAGAAGATATACGACAAGCTGGGCGTACGCGCCAGAGCGCAGGCCGTCGAGCGGTTCCTGCAGCTGCAGCAAAAGGCGAAGATGAGAAATCAGGGGTGAACCGGTTGCGGGAAGAGGTCATTCGGGAAATGAGGCGCATCGCGCCGCCGGAAGGGGCTCCGGACGATTTAAGCCGGCTTCTGGCGGATTGTATCGGTTATAAAGAGGGGAAGGATAGCCTGTGGTCGGATCTTGCGATCTTCCTTCACCGCATGCTGGGGGAGTTCACAGACCGTTTTCCGCCGGGCGGCGGCTCTCGAGCTGATGATCCTGGCGCTGGACATCATGGACGATCTGCAGGACAACGATCACGCGGGGATGCCGTGGATGCAGTGTCCTCCGGCTTATGCGATGAATGCGATGCTGTCGCTCCTGATGTCGGCCGTAAGTCTGGCGGCGGAGGAAGAAGCCGGGGAAGGACTAGGGTCCCCCGTTCAGGATGTTTGCGGCCAGGTGATCCGGGCGGCGATGGGCCAGCAAACTTGATGTAAGCGGCTGCATTCAGACGGAGGAGCAGTATATCGATATGGTTCTGCGAAAGTCCGGCTCGCTCTTTCGGCTGGCCTGCCGGTTAGGCGCATCCGGGTGCAAGGTGGACGGGGAAACCGCCCGGCTCCTGGATGAAATGGCCGATGCGCTCGGTGTGGCGGCCCAGATCGGCAACGATGTAAGCGACGTGCTGCGCTTTGACTTAAAGAACGATCTGCTGCAAAGGAAGAAGACGCTGCCCGTCCTGTATATGCTGTCCGACCCGGAAGACCGGTTCCCGCCGCTTCGCAGCTACTACGAGGGAGAGGCGTCGCTCGCTCTCTTCTTAAGCCGTAAGCAGGAATGCCTGAACTATATCCGCGAATCCGGTCGCGTGGAGTATGCTGAAGCAATCCAATCGATTTACCGCAACCGGGCGCTAAAGGCTCTGTCGGAGCTTCCGGGAGATCCTTACCCGAAGCAGCAGCTCCGGGAACGTCTTCTGCTCAGTCTCGGGGGCTCGCTCTAGGACTATTGTATTTTTGGAAAACCGCCCCGCTTGGGAAATTAGTCCTCTTTCCCCGGATTTCTTTCCTCATGGAAACGTTGTACTTCATGCCGAAACTCCATTAAATTATTCATTTCTGCGCGAACCCTGAATGTTTCCCGATTTTTAGGTGTATAATGGAACTATATGAACCTAGTATAGTAAAATGGATACGGATAACGTCCAGTTAACCCAAGGAGGTATCGCATCATGGATCAAATTTCTTCATTGTCGGATCTGATCGCAGAACAGAAAGCTTCTTCTTATATTGAAATTCCCGGAGCGGTCTCCAGGACTTTCGGGCAAACGACGATCTCTACAACATTGCCGATGAGCAAACTTTTTGCCATTTATGAAGTGGATCTTGAAGTTCAGCGCTCCATCGTTCCGCAGAATCTGTCCAAAATGATGGATTATATCATGCTTTATCTCGATCACGGGCAGGGGATTTATTTTCCCGGGATCATTCTTTCGGCCCGCGGTGCCGGGGAATACGATCCGGAAGCCAAGGTCTACCGGCTGCAGGCGATCGAGAAGCTGTACGTCGTAGACGGTCAGCACCGTCTGGCGGCGTTCCGCCGTCTTATGGAAACGCTGCAAAGCGCGATGGCCCGGGCTAAGGACCGCCGGGAGTACGACCGGATGGAAGAAATTACGGAGAAGCTGCGCAAGCTCTACGCGTTCCCGATGTCCACGATGATTTATTTGGATATTAACGCGCGCCAGGAGCGTCAGCTGTTCTCGGACATCAACAAGTCGCCCCGCAAAATCGGCGGCAATCTCGCCGTGCTGCGCGAACAGCGCCGGTTCTACCACGTGCTGGCCAGCCGTTTGGCGGAGGATGCCCCAATTATGAAGAAGTCGCCGGTCGACATGTTCACGGAACGGGGCAAGGGGCCGGAGTATCTGTTCTCCTACCATCTGCTGATCGAGATTATGGTAGGCTTGTTCGAAGGCCGGCTGAAATCGGCTGCGCGGAACAACGGATACTATTTTGAAGAAAAGGATATTGAAGAGCATTTGAAGCTGGCGTCCTTCTATTTCGAGAACCTGCTGAAGCACCTGCCGGATCCCGAGAAGGGCGAGCTGTGCTGGACGGAAAACCTGCAGATCGCGCTCGCGATGTTCTTCCATGATGAAGTGACGAAAACCGGCACGTTCAACAAATATGCGCTGCAGTACGTCGTCAAAATTCTGCCGCATATCGATTGGGAAGCGATCTATACGGGCGATGAGAAGGACCGTCTGCCGAGACGCTCGCGCATTATGAAGGCTTACCAGTTCATCAAAGACTTTTATGAGGAGCATCATCTGTTCCTGATCCGGGATACGGACATGTTTGAAGATCAAAGCAAGGAGGACGTTGTGTAATGGACGGTCTTAACCTTAAGATGACGATACACCCTTTTTGTGAAAAATTCGGGCTCGCCACCGTACCGGTGCAGGTGCAGGATCTGCTCAACTATACGACGATCGACCCGATGGTGCAGCGGAAGCTCAGTGCGGGCCAACGCCGTAAAATCGCCAACTATCTGCAGGAGCGGGAGCTTGACCGGGTGTTCTTCGGGCCGGTGACGCTGAGTCTCCGTGACGTGAGCAGTCTGGCCAAGATGGAGGGCGGCCTTTACCTTCGTCCCGGCTCCAAGCTCAGCATTCTGGACGGCCAGCACCGGATTCTGGCGCTCGGCTACGTCAACGACCAGATGCTGAAGGAAGCGCGCAGCCTCGAGAAGAAGGTGGCGGCGATGAAGATCAAGTGCCGCAAGTCGCCGGACAATGCGGAATACGCGCAGGAGCTGGAGCAGCTGGAAGGACAGGTGGAGCAGCTGGAGCGCCGCCGTTTGGAGCTGATGGAGAGCGAGCTGGCAGTGCAAATTTACATCGGCCTCAGCGAAGACGAAGAGAAGCGACTGTTCGGCGACATCAACTCCAAGGTACAGCTCGTGAGCAAGGAGCTCGGGCATTCCTTCGATTCGATCGATCCGCTCAATGTCGTGATTCAGCAGGTGGTCGATCACAATGTCTTCCTGAAGGCGGCGGGCGTGGAGCGCAGAGCGAACCTGACGGCGTACAACAAGAACTTTACGTCGTTCAGCTGGATTTATTCTACGGCTACAATGCTGTTTACCGGCAAGATGCAGCCTTCCTATGAGCTGGCACGCAAAATCAAGCAGGACCCGTCGATCTATATCGAGATTCTGCACCAGTTCTACACGACGCTGCTGCCGCTGATGCCGGAGCAGCCGGGACTGCCGCAGTACAGCTCTTCTGCGCGCGCCATGCAGGAAAGCATCGCGCTTTATGCGAACCGTCATTTGTATACGGATGGTAAATATACCAAAAATTGGACGTCCTGCCTCAGCATCTTCGAAGGCTTCGACTGGAGCCATGAGAACGAAGCGCTCGTCGAGCGTTTCGGCGTGCAGGATAACGGCAAGCTGAACCTGATTCATGAGAAATCGCTGCGCAAGCACGGCAAGCTGGTACAGCTGTTCCAGGAAATGCACGGCGATCCGGTGGAAGAAGGCGAAGCCTCCGCTTAAGAAGGCGAAAAAAACTCGCACCTCGGGGTAATGGGGGTGCGAGTTTGCTTGCCTAAGAAATTGCCAAATGTAACAATAGAGGTGTACGAGGCAGTGGAATATCCACTTCCGGTCGCTTTTGTTCGCAGAAAATATTTATGGAAGCCGCTTAACAGCGGGGATTTCCCGCGAACAAAGGCGAACGCTAGCGCTCCTCCAGTGGATACCCCGCCTCTGCTATATCTCTATTCGTGTCTAAGGCATTTCTTGAGAACACTGAGCTCGCACCTCTTATGAAGAGAGGTGCGAGTTTTTTGTTAATTAGAGAAAAAGGGGCTCCCCGAAAATAGTATCGAAAGTTTTTATCGAAGCATTTTTCCGGTGAAGTACACCCGCGTTTTTTCGGTAACTTTCGATGCGAGCAGCAAGCTGCTCTAACGGAATTAGGCTTCATAGGCTGGCTTCACTTTCGGGGGATTCGTTCTACGGTTCGTCGATATACTCGTCTTTGTCCACGATTTCCACAATGCCGTTTTGCAGGTCGGCCGGGGAATCGACTTGGGCCATGGTCGCTGCAGCACAGCGCCGCCGTCCGGTCCGGTCTCCCGGGCCCGGTTCTCCTCATCGTTCCGGTCTGTCACGGGCATCCTCCTTTCCTGGTCGAAAGTAGGATTTCCGCGCGTCCTGAAATCTATCCTTAGCTGCTTGTCCATTCGTCAATCACCATCAGGGCGGCGCCGGTGACCAGCGCTTCCTCACCGAGCGAGCCTTGGCTGAAGACGACCTGGTACTGCGGATAGTAGTAGGTCCGCTGGATGGCAACGCGGGTGGCGATGTGAAAGAAGCCCGAATGGTCGCTGATCAGTGCGCCGCCGAGAATGACTTTCTCGGGGTGCAGGATGTTGAGCAGGTTCGAAAGCCCGATCCCGAAATAAGTCGCCGCCTGCGTGAACAGCTCCACCGTGAACGGATCGTTCTCCCGGAGAGCCTGAAGCAGATGGGAGAACTGAATTTTGTCCGGGTCGCGTTCGAGCCGCAGAAGCAGGCTGTCCCGGCCCCGCTTGAGCCCGCTCTGGGCCTGAAGCTCCAGGGCGTGGATGGAAGCGTACGTTTCCAACGAGCCGTAGTTGCCCTCCCCCGGAGTCTCGGCCCGTCGGATTGAATAATCATTTGACCGATTGAGCCTTCCATATCGACCGCTCCATACACCAGCTTGCCGTTCGACATCATAGCGGAACGCAGGCCCACGCCGACATGAACATAGAGCAGGTGGCGGTAATCCCGGCCCCGGTCGGACCAGCTTTCACCGATGAGAGCGGTATTTGCCCCGTTGTCCAGAAGGACCGGAAAACCGAGCCGGGATTCCAGCTCCCGCCTGATATTCACATGATGCCAGCCGGCCGCCTGAAAATAATGCGGCTCCAGAATCGTACCGGTGCTCCGGTCGAGCGGACCTACGGCGCCGACGCCGAGTCCGAGCACCTGTTCCGCCGTCAGGCCGCGGCGGGCCAGCATCCGCATGGCTTCTTCGGCGATTTCTCCGAGAAACACCTCGGGCGTCATATTTTCCGTCATGATCCACTGCCTTGTATCAAGCTTGGCCATCTGCAGATCGAACAAAATCAGCTTCGAATAAAGCCTGGATATATCGAGGCCGAACACATAGGCATAGCCGGGCTCAATTTGGTATAAAATCGGCCGCCGGCCGCCCGTCGACTCTCCCAGACCGGCTTCCCGGATGAGGCCGGCCGAAACCAGCTCCTCAAGCGTCCGCGTCAGGGTGCTTCCGGTCATGCCGCTTTTTTCCAGCAACTCAATCTTGGAAATGTAGTCCTGCCTGCGGATCCATTCATAGATTTCTTTATGCTTGCGGCCGGCCAGCCGCTGAAGAGCCGTTTTGCGATCCATGGTTTTCCCCATTGTGGTCTGTTAATCCTGTATTATACCATTCCGTAAGCGGAGTTTGAACGGACTTAACCGCTTTTTCGTTACGTGGGCGTGATTTTCAGGGACGGGTTCTGGTAAAATAGGGCTTAGTTTGTTTTAGGGGAGACGATGGCGCGATGAGCGAGTGGTATAAGAAAAGCTTCGGCAACGATTATTTGCTGGTATATAAGCATCGGGATCTGCAGGGAGCCTATGCTGAGGTGCGTTCCATGATGGAATGGCTGCAGCGCCGGAGGGGGCGGAAGTGCTGGATCTGTGCTGCGGCATGGGGCGGCATTCGATGGCGCTGAACCGATTCGGCTTTCATGTGACCGGGGTTGATTTGTCCGACGTACTGCTCACGGAAGCCCGCCGCCTTGATACCGAGGAAGAGGTACGGTGGGTACAGGGGGATATGCGGCAGGTTCCGCTGAATGAAACCTTCGATGCGGTGGTCAACCTGTTCACCTCTTTCGGGTATTTCGATACGGATGAGGAAAACGAGCGGGTGCTGAGGGAGGTCTGCCGGCTCCTGAAGCCGGACGGCCGATACATTATCGACTTCCTGAACCCGGATTACACCGCAGCGAATTTGGTTCCTTATTCGGAGCGCGAGGAGGGCGGCATCCGCATTCAGGAACGGCGCCGGATCGAGGACGGCTTCGTCCGCAAAACGATTGTGCTGAGCGAAGCAGGCGAGGGTGACCGTACTTATGAAGAGCAGGTCAGGCTTATAGACCGTGAGCGGTTTACGGACATGCTGCTGCGGTCGGGACTGATGATCGACGAGGTGTACGGCGGCTACGACGCTTCCGGCTATGAACCTGCCGTATCCAAGCGGATGATTTTTGTCGGCCGGAGGGGAAATAAGTATGGCAGGCGCTGCAACCTTACATCCCTCCGTCACGCAACACGGCGGCGTGCTTCAGGTCAAGGTGCCGCTCCCTTTCCCGCTGCGCTGGGTGAACAGCTACCTGCTGCGGGGCGCGGACGGATGGACGCTGATCGATCCGGGCCTTCGGACGGAAGCGGCGGAAGCGTTGTGGGAGGCGGTGCTCGCATCCTTCGGCATCGCGGGCGGCGATATCTGCCGCATCGTGCTGACCCACCACCACCCGGACCATTACGGGCTGGCTGGATGGTTCCAGGAGCGGAGCGGGGCGCCGGTCCTCCTGTCGGCGGCCGGGCTGGAGCAGGTCCGCCGGCTGTGGGGCGGCGGGCGACCGATGACGGAGCAGCTGCTCGCGCTGTTCCGGGAGCACGGACTGCCTGCGGAGCTCGAAGCCCCGATGCGGGAGCACATGGACGGCTTCGTGCCGTCCGTATCGCCGCGACCGGAGGTGACGCTCCTCGCCGCAGGCGAAACGGTGCGCCTCGGCAACGAAGATTACGTGGCGATTCATACGCCCGGCCACGCCGCCGGGCATCTCTGCTTGTACCGGGCGGAGACGGAGACCATGTTCTGCGGGGACCATGTGCTCCCGCAAATCTCGCCCAACGTGAGCTATTTGCCCGGCGGGATCGACGAGAATCCGCTGGCCAGCTACCTGGACAGCCTGGAGCGGATCAGCCGCTGCGCGGTGAAGCTGGCTTTCCCCGGCCACCGCGAGCCGTTCGGGCATTTGCCGCAGGCGGGCGCTCGAGCTGATCCGCCACCACGAGGAACGGCTGGAGGCGATGCGCCGGTCGCTGCCGCGACCCGTTACGGCCTACGAGGTATGCCGGCTCGTCTTCGGCGACCGGCTTACGCTGCACCAGCTGCGCTTCGCGCTGTCGGAGACCCTGGCGCATTTGATCTGGTCATGCGGGAAGCGGGCAGAGCGCAGGAGCTCCCGCTTGAGAAGATGCGGGCATTTGTGCAAACCGAATAGCCGAAGCGGATGAGTTAAGTGATCCATATGCTCCCTGCTCATATATCCGGGGCCACGTAAAGTTGAACCGGAAAATGCGGCTGGAGTATAATAACGATGGAACACCGGGCTGGTTCTGTCGCCATATCATTCAGATCAGGAACCCCATACCAAGTCCGTTCAATTTAAAAATCGATGGGGCTCCTTCTCCACAGACCGTCCGGTGATGCCGGGCGGTCTGTTTGTTTACGTCTGCCGCAAACCGCATATTTCCGCCGTGCTTGGGAAATATTAGAACATCCGGCCGTGCGAGTGACCGGATTCTTTTCAGAGTGGCAGGAAGGAGGCGGTTTCATGGGATTTCAGCGGCCGGAAATAAGGGGAAAGCTGCGAATGATGTGGCTGGTCCCGCTGTTTTGTGCCGTCCTGACCGGCTGTGAAATGGAAGGAAGCCGCATGAGGCCGCTGGCTTCGGGCGGGGAAACGATCTTCGCAGCCGGGGTGGATGAAGGGCCGGGCGGTCTGCGGGTTAGCTCCCTGCATCGGCCTGTAGCCGGCGGACAGCTTAAGGCGGAGGCTCTCGGCGAGTCATGCGGACCCGCATGTATACTTCGTTCTCCGATGCGGCCTGGACCTGGCAGCAGTCGGAAACGCCCAGGCTTCTCCTCATCGGGGAGGAGTGGGTGAAGCGTCACGGCTTTCCGGCTTCTTGGGCCAGGCGACTGTACCGTGCCGGGCTTAGCGGCGGCAGGTGGCCCCAGGTGGCCGTCGTTCAAGGAACGGCGGAACAGTTTCTTACGCGGGCCGGGGCCGCGGAGCAGGGGATGCGGATGCTTGAGCTCGGCGGCGGCGGGGATCCCTTCCGCGGCGGGAGCCTGGCTTATGAGGAGGATCTTGCGCTTCCTTATCTTGCGGCAGGGGACGCGAATCATACAATTTTATCCGGAGCTGTGCTATTCAAGAAGCAGCAGGCTATCCGGTTATTTATCCTCCCGGGAGAGTGAACTGCTTGCTTGTCTTCAGGGAAGGGGTACATCGCAAAGGCTGACTATGCCGGATGCAGATGAGGTTCGGGATGATATCCTGCCGGTACTTACCCGGGCCGTATGCAGGACGACGGTCAGCGGGAACGGGGATCTCCGGCATCCGGTGCTGAAGGTCCGGCTGTCCGTGGAAGATCCGGAACGCCGCAGCGTACCGGGTGCGGACCGAGCGGTTTGGGAACAGAACTTGACCCGGGGAGCCTCAAGGTGGTTCGCCGTCTGCAGGAGCTGGGTGCCGACCCGCTGCATTGGGGGGACGCCATCCGTCCGCTATACAAGGGGATATGGACACAGGATCGCTGGAGAGAAGCTTTTGCCCGCGCGGATATTCGTTTAGAGGCCAAGGTGAATACTAACGGAGGTGCAGCACGATGAAAACTATGAAATGGACACTTGTGATGTTGATGGCGGCCGGTATGCTCACGGCATGCACGAAAAACCAGCAGGCGAGTCCCCCTTCAACGACAACCCCTTCCGCCGGACAGACCGGACAAGCCGGCCAAAGCGGACAGACAGGTCAAACCGGTCAGAGCGGACAAACGGGGCAGGGCGGCCAAAGTACGGCGCCGGCGGCCGGCGTTAAGCTCACGCCGATCTCCTATCCCGATGTGGAGAAGCAGATGATGACCACCACCGCCAAAACGTCTGGGATTAAGACGCTCTACGTTCCTCAGCAGGGGGCCTACGGGGATTCGCTCAATCAGGTAGGGTCCTCAAGCGGCGTGATGACGCTTGAATATTCGAAAATGAACATTCAAGAATCCGCCATGGAAATCAAGCCGTCCGGCACGGCCGAACCCGAGAAGCCGGTTAAGCTTGGCGTCGGCGAAGGCAAATGGGTGACGGTCGGAGGTCAACCGACGCTCTATCTGAAAGTCGGGGAGACTTATGTGGCTATCAATTCGGCCAAATCGGTGTCCCAGGAGGAAATTCAGGCGATTGCCGAAACCTTGAAGCCGCTGCAATAGGAGAACAGGATTAAATTTCCAGGAAATTACGCCCTTTTTTCCGCAAAATGGGCATGTCCCCTATCTCCCCTTTCCCCCGTCTGCATAGGCTGAATTAAGTCAACCTATACCTTCGGGAGGGATTACTATGGCGGAAGGGATAGACCGGGCGGCCCCTTTTACGACGGCGTCGCCCCTGCAATGCTTGAAGAACAACGGGATTACTTTTATCGGCCGGTACTACAGCGGCTCCGATTGGAAGAACCTTACGCCAGCGGAAGCCCGGCTGATTTCCTCCGTCGGGCTTTGGATCGTGACTGTATACCAGGATGCCAACAATTACGCGGATTACTTCACGTATGATCGGGGCGTCAGCGACTGCGGCACGGCGATTACCCGGGCCCAGGCGGTGGGGCGACCCTACGGCACGCCGATTTATTTTGCCGTGGACTTTGAAGTGCATACGGACGATCCGGCCATGAAGCAGGTAGAGGCTTATTTCGACGGCGTACAGGACCGCATGCGGCAGTTTGCTGCGCAGAACGGCGGGTCCAAGTGGGAGCTCGGCGTTTACGGAACCTATGATGCCGTCGAATATATCGCAAACTGGATCCAGGACGTAACCTACGTATGGCAGACCTATGCATGGAGCGGGGCCAAATCTTCGGCTACTATAATTTGTATCAGTACCGCAACGACACGACGCTTAGCGCCTGCCCTTCGGCGGGAACCATCGACCGCGACCGTTCGAACGGCAACGGCGGAGGGTTCAAAGTAAGCTGATGCTGCGGCACCTTACGGCCTTCCTGACGGAAGGCTTTCTTTTCTAGCGACTGTACCGGGAGCGAGCCGGTCCGATCCGAAGAATGCGATTTGGCGGAATATGGTATAATGGTTGTATTCAACGCCGAATACATAAAGGACAAGCGGGTGCAAACTTATGAAAACTTTTCTGAAGGATAAGTCGCTGGTGATGGCCGAAATGCGCGAGGAGCTGTTCAGCCATTTCTCGCAGAAGTCGATTGAAGAAGCCGTTGTCCGGCCGCTGATCGAGGCGAAAGGGATCAAGAAAACGCCGAATGACCTCATCACGGAAACGCTGCTCGGCGTGCTCAGTAAAACGGAAACCTACAATGTGATCACGACCCTGCTGGAGCTGGAAAAGAAGGTCAGGCACGATCCGGAGCTCCTCGCCAGCATGAAGGACCCTTCCTTTAACGTTCACCGGACGATCGCCATGTCGATCTGCAACATGTACGGCGGCGGGGCCAGCTCGCTGTTCGGCTTCGTGGACTGCAAGTTCCGTTTCTTTTTCCCGAACAAGCGTCCGAAGAGCTTCTTATCGAAAGGAATCTGCGCACTGGTCGCATCCACGGCTACCGTCATCATTTCCGATAAAGTGAAAGAGGACTACACGGAGCGCAATCTGGAGCTATTGGCTTCCAGGGGCGTGACGCTGGATGATCTCGTCGATCTGGTCGACGGCCTGCGGCGCCCTTACAATCCCCATATGGAGCGGAAGCTCAGCGAAGACAATGTCCGAGGCGTGCTGAAGAAACAGCAGGTGTACCATGCGATCCAGCTCGCGATCAAGGTGGATATCGCCGTCGAACGGGGGAATTCCATCCTCAATATGTCAATATTGTCGGCCATGACGAAGGGTTGTTCGGCGTGGACGAGTCGGTGGCTACGGGCATTCCGCTGCTCTACGGTACGATCGCCCTGACGAATTTCGGCTATTTGGATAAAGCCAAGCCGGGCATCATCGATTCGCTCGATTCGGATCATACCGAGGGCAAATGCAATACCTTCATCGACGATATCGTCTGCGGGATTGCCGCCGCCGCTTGCGGACGGCTCGCCCACAACAATGTGCCGGAATTCAGCAAGCCGCTGAAATAACATCCGCCGCAGCAAGAAAAGCCTCCGGTCGAAGCATAAAATCCACATCCTCCCGAACGGGAAGATGTGGATTTTTTTAATTTCCGTCAGGAGAAAAACTGCAGGTCGTTCTTGCCCAGCGGCTTGGCGGAATACATGGCGCTGTCCGCGTTACGGAGCAGCGTTTCGCCGTCCAGCCCGTCTTTCGGAAAGATGGTCGCCCCGATGCTGGAGGAGATCCGGATATGGTCGCCGTTCAGGTCGAACGGCTGGCGGAGGGCATCGGCAATCCGGCGGGCGATTTTCTCCACGTCCCCGTTTTCCTCGCAGTGCGGCAGCAGCACGACGAATTCGTCGCCGCCCATCCGGCAGACGGTATCGGGTTCGCGGATGGAATGGGTAAGCCGGGCGGACGCCACGACCAGAAGCTCGTCGCCGGTGGCGTGGCCGTAAGTATCGTTGATCCGTTTGAAATCGTCGAGGTCCAAATAAAGCAGAGCCAGTCTCCGGCGATACCTTCTCGCGCTGATCAGCGACTGCATGAAGCGGTCGTAGAACAGCCGCCGGTTCGGAAGACCCGTCAGCGCGTCGTAATAAGCGAGCCGGGCGAGCTGCTCTTCCTGCTGCTTCCGGCGGGTGATGTCCCGAACGGAAAAAGCGGTCAGCGAAGGCCTCCCCGCGAGTTGAACCGGGTAGCCCTTGCCCTCCGCCCATATCGTACGCCCGTCCGGCAGCACGACGCGGAATTCCGTCTCGAAGGGCTCGAGGCGCCTTCTTAAGCGCGCCAGGCTCTCCTCAACCCGGGCGCGGTCCTCTTCATGAATGCATTCATCCAGCCGGTCGCCTCCGGAACGCCGCGGTGGACATGTAAACGGGTGTTCCGGCGGGATCGAACAAAAGCGGCCCGTCAGGGGATTGATGGAGCGCTGCACGCAGCTGCTCGTCGGTTCCGCGCTCAGCCATACGGTTATTATCCATGGCGAATCACCTCTATCCTGAAAAATCTCATTCAGGATGGCAATCCCGTTCATTTTCGCCTGAAACCTGAATACTGAAGCGAAATTGCCCTCTTTATGGAAAAAATACATTTTCATTATAGGCTCGGAGTACCAAGGAATCAAGAATATTACAGACCAAAGAACCAAAGTTTTAATCAAGTTCCTTCTGCCCTCCGGTGGACAAAATGGGTGTCATAAACTTGTCTTCCTCCCGTATACATAGTATCAAACGGACAAACCCGAACCCAAGGAGGATGAAGCATGAAACAGTATAAGTACAAATGGACGCGGTGGGTCTGCGGTAACCGGCATGGTCGTGATGCTCACATCAGGCTGCTCGATAGCAGGCACGAAGGAACAATCCCAGCAGATCGATCCTCCCCTGCGGGAGCGGACGCAATGGCAACAGCCGCCAAAGTGGAGAAGGCGCCGATTGCGAACCCGATGCAGGTTAACATTTTCGCCAAGGATGAGAAAGGCTTTCTCGCACCGATTGCCATTCAGATAGAGAAATCCTCGGACGTTGCCAAGAAGGCGCTGGAGTATATGGTGGAGGGCGGTCCGTCCCAAGGCCAGCTCCCGTCCGGGTTCACGAGCATTCTGCCGAAGGGGACCGAGGTCCGGTCAATCAATATCAACAAGGAGCAGAAGCTGGCTACCGTCGATTTCTCCAACGCATTCACCGATTATAATCTGCAGGATGAGCGCAAAATTTTGGAGGCGGTCACCTGGACGCTGACCAGCTTCGGGTCGGTCGATCAGGTCAAGATCCGCGTCGAAGGCAAGGACCTGAAGGAGATGCCGGTAGGCCAAACGCCTTTGGACGGGCCGCTGACGAGGGCGATGGGAATTAACCTGGAGAAGCCGGAGAATGTGGAATACGGCCAGTCGACGCCGGTTACGCTTTATTTTCTGAATCAGAATCAAGCCAGCTACACTTATTACGTGCCGGTTACCCGTTTCGTCAAGCGCACGGACAATATCGCTCAGGCGGTCATCGAGCAGCTGATTGCCGGCCCTGACGAGAAGAAAGGGCTAACGGCCGTCATGGCGCCGGGGGCGGAGCCGCTGAAAGTCAGCAAGGCGGACGATGTGATCACGGTCGATTTCTCCGATAAAATGCTCGGACCCGATAAGAAAGCGCCGGCGGAAGCGCTGAAGGCCGTGGTGCTTTCCTTGACGGAGAACATCGGCACCTCGAGTAAAGTACAAATTCTCGTGAACGGCGACGCAAAAGTGAGCGCAACGGATAATATGAATTACTCGAAGCCGGTGACCCGCCCGCTGAACGTCAACCAAGTGAAGTCCTGATCAGCCTTAAGGCTTGCCCGCAGAAGTCTCCTTCCCGGCACGGTACCAATCACCGACTGTGCCTTATCGAAGGGGACTTTTCCCTTGCAAAGAGGCAGGTTTGGTTTTCCATATTTGCTCTGGTACAATGGGTACGTCAGAGCAAAAGGAGGAAGCGATATATACATGAGAACCGACGGAAGAGCATACGATCAGGCCCGTCCTGTGAAAATTACGACCCATTATAACAAGCATGCGGAAGGCTCCGTTTTGATCGAAGTGGGCGACACGAAGGTGATTTGCACCGCTACGGTGGAAGAAAGAGTGCCCCCGTTCATGAAAGGGCAGGGCAAGGGCTGGGTGACGGCCGAATATTCGATGCTGCCCCGGGCCACGGCGGTGCGCAACCAGCGGGAAGCGGCCAAAGGAAAGCTGGGGGGCCGAACGATGGAAATTCAGCGGCTGATCGGCCGGGCGCTCCGCTCCGTCGTTGATCTGGAGGCTCTCGGCGAGCGCTCCATTACCCTGGACTGCGACGTGATCCAGGCAGACGGCGGGACGCGGACCACCTCGATAACGGGAGCGTTCGTCGCCCTGGCGATCGCGGTGGACAAGATTTGCCGGGAGCGGAATTTGAGCCGCTTCCCGATCACCGATTTCCTCGGCTCGGTCAGTGTGGGGGTTATCCAGGACAAGGCTCATTTGGATCTCAACTATGAAGAGGATTCCAAGGCCAAAGTGGATATGAACGTGGTCATGACCGGCGGCGGGAAGTTTGTGGAGGTTCAGGGAACGGGGAAGAGGCTCCGTTCTCAAGACAGGAACTCGATGAGTCGCTCGCGCTCGCGGAAAAGGGAATTGCCGCCATGACCCAAGAGCAGCGGCTCGTGCTCGGACCGATTGCCGAACGGATCAGGGGGCCTCCCATGCGGTCGCCCGGCAGTGAAATTGTGATCGCTACGCGGAACCTCGGGAAAGTGAAGGAATTTGAGCCGATGTTCCGCGAACGGGGCCTCACCGTGAAGAGCTTGCGGGATTATCCTGAGCTTCCGGACATTGTCGAGGACGGAGAGACCTTCGCCGCGAACGCGCTCATTAAGGCGCGGGCGATCGCCCGGCGGTTCGGCGTTCCCGTCGCCGCCGACGATTCCGGACTGTGCGTGGACAAGCTGGGCGGTGCGCCCGGCGTCTATTCCGCCCGCTATGCGGGGAGCACGGCGACGATGCCGCCAACAACCGCAAGGCTGCTGAGCGAGCTGGCGAAGCTCGGGCCGGCGCCGCGACCCGCCTTCCCCGGGGAGCCGGCGCTGCTGAGCCCGGCCCGCTTCGTCTGCGCCATCGCACTGGCCGCCCCGGACGGCGACCCCTTGGTCGAAGTGGAAGGCTTCTGCGAAGGCTTCGTCATCGGGGAAGAGCGGGGGAGCACGGCTTCGGCTATGATCCTTTATTTTACATTCCCGGCCTGCAGCGGACGCTCGCCGAGCTGTCCCTGGAGGAGAAGAACCGGATCAGCCACCGCGGACAAGCTTTGAACAAGCTGTGGCAGAGGCTCGAGGAGCTTGCGTGAAATCATAAACGGGATGGCGCCGGTGCGAATCGTTTCCGGCGGCCATCCCGTTTTTCTTTTTTTGCTTAAGAAATGATGCGCAGCATAATCCTGTATTTAACCGGGGGCTCCCCCGAAAGTAATATCGAAAGTTTTTATCGAAGTATATTCGGTGAAGTACACCCGCGTTTTTCGGTAACTTTCGATGCGAGCAGCAAGCTGCTCTAACGGAATTCGGGGGATCGGTTCAACGGATGGATACTTTATAATGCCTGAGCCAGGTGTCGACCTGAGCCAGATAGGCAAAGAGCTGGGGCCCCGTCATCAGCTGGCCGAACCAGGGAAGCTGGAAGCGTCCCTGATCATCCTCAGCGAGGGCGCGGATTTTTGCGGTGTCGATAAACTGCAAGAGCGGGGACGAGGAATCGTCCAGGATATCGAGCACCCAGCGGCGTACAGCCGCCAAATAACCCGGATTGTGCGTTTTCGGATACGGGCTCTTCTTGCGGGTCAGCACATCCTCCGGCAAGCACGCCCTTCAGCGCTTTGCGGAGAATGCCTTTCTCGCGGTCGCCGGACGTCTTGATCTCCCACGGAATATTCCATACGTATTCGACGAGCCGGTGATCGCAGAACGGCACGCGAACCTCAAGCCCGACCGCCATGCTCATCCGGTCCTTGCGGTCGAGCAGCGTCGGCATGAAGCGCGTGATATTGAGATAAGACATCTCGCGCATCCGGTTCTGCTGCGCGTTCTCCCCGGCGAGCCGCGGCACCTCCGACAGCGCCTGCCGGTAGCGCTCCTGCACATACTGCTCGGGCCGGACCCAGTTCACAAATTCGGGAGACAGCAGGGCGACCCGCTCGGGCGTGGCGAGCGACCACGGGAACGTCTGTGCGTTCAGCGCTTCCTCCCGGTGGAACCAGGGATACCCGCCGAAGATTTCGTCAGCGGCCTCGCCGGAGATGGCCACCGTCGCTTCCTTCTTGATTTCGCGGCAGAACAAGTAGAGCGAGCCGTCGACATCGGCCATGCCGGGCAAATCGCGGGCATAGACGACGGTTTTCAGGGAATCCACGAGTTCGGGCGTATCGAATTCGAACGCGTGGTGCTCGGTGCCGAGATACTCCGTCATCCGCTTGATCCAAGGCGCGTCGGCGTTCGGCTGGAAGGCGTTCGCCTTGAAATGCTTGTCGTTGTCGACATAATCGATGGAGTACGTATGCAGCGTGCCGAGCCCTTTTTCCTTGTAATGGTTCGCGGCGAAAGTGGTCAGGGCGCTCGAATCGAGGCCGCCGGAAAGCAGCGTGCAGATCGGCACATCGGAGGCAAGTTTGCCGCTCCACGGTATCCCTCAGCGACTCCCTTACCTTGGCGGCCGTCGTATCGACATCGTCCTCATGGGGCCGGCTTTCCAGCTTCCAGTAAGCGCGGATATGCAGTCCGTTGCGATCCATAACCGCGCAGTGTCCGGGCTTCAGCTCGTACATGTTGCGATAGATGCCATGCCCCGGCGTCCGGGCCGGTCCGACGGCGAAGATTTCGGCGAGCCCTTCGCCGCTGATTTGCGCGGGAAAATCGGGATGCGCCAGAATCGCCTTCGGCTCCGAACCGAAAAGCAGGCGTCCTTCCGAATAAGAATAAAAAAGCGGCTTGACGCCGAGCCGGTCCCGAACCAGATAAAGCGACTGCTCTTCCGAATTCCAGACGGCGAAAGCGAAGATGCCGTTGAACCGGTCGACGCAGGAACGGCCCCATTCGATGTAAGAGACGAGGAGCACCTCGGTGTCGCAGGTCGTTTGAAAACGGTGGCCGCGCAGCTCCAGCTCCCTTTTCAGCTCGGGGGCGTTGTAGAGTTCGCCGTTGTACACGACGGTAAACAGGTTGTCGCCTACCTTCCGGGTCATCGGCTGCGCTCCGTTCGCAGGGTCCATAACGCTGAGGCGGCGGTGCCCGAGCGCACAGTGGGAGGTTATCCAGGTCCCGGAGGCATCCGGCCCGCGCTGCTCCAGCGTACATGTCATATTTTCGAGAATGGACGGATGCTGCGTTAAGTCTTTGTTCCAATCAATCCATCCCGTGATTCCGCACATAGCCTTCATCCTCTCTGGTCTCTGAGTAGCCGGCGATTGACAAGCATATTCGACAGGCGGGGAGTATGATGTTAAAAGGTTATGCGCCCTCCCGGCCCAAAATGTCTGTCCAAGCCGGGAACATTCTGAGGAATCCTGACGAAAGATTGGACAAATGGAGGCAGAACCGCTACACTAGCGTGTAGAGGGTTCACAGGGAAGATTCGGGCCGGACGTGAATAGAAACAGCTGCTTTTGTCCTAATCTAAGGTTAGATGCGCACGGGCGAGCAGTCGATCAACAAGCAAAGGTGGTCATCATGGATGAGCAAGCAATTGTCAGAGCAGCAGAAGGAATATAAAGAAGCCAAGGAACAGTTTGAGAAAGCGAACAAAGAGTTCGAGCAGAAGCTCGCGGCGACGAAGAAGCTGGGCACCGTGTCCCAAGAGACGATGGAGCGCCTCGTGGAGGATACCGGCCTTCATACCGCATTGAACCGTTTGGGCGCTGCGGAGGCCGCGCTGCTCAGATGGTCGCACGAAATGATCCAGAACGAGCGCGATTATTTGCAAAATAAAGAAACGGTGGACCGGATGTACGCGTTCATCGACTCCAACCCTCATATCAAAGCGCAGCTGATCCAAGCCGCGATGAAGATGGACTAACGGCTCATTTTTTCCTTACCATAGCAATCCGAATGACCGGCGCCGCCCGACAGCGGTTCCGGTTTTTTGTTATTGCCGAAGGCGCCGGAGGCCTGTTTTTTGCTTTCGGGCAGGCGTATCTGTTAAACTGGCTTTCATAGATGTCGCGCAGGAAGGCGGTGCTTCATGGACGGACCATCGAACGAGAATGTAATTCTCTTCCCGAAAACCGTCGAATATTATCAATACGAGCTGACGCGTCTTTTGGAGGGCGAGCGTTACGGCGAAGCGATGGAAGCGCTGCGGTTCCTTTTGGCCTGCCAAACGGATGACGAGCGGGCCCGGGAGGAATGGCGCTCGCTGCTCGACTGGCTGCAGATGATGTTCCCCGATGTGGCCATGGGACTCAGCGGCGCTGGTGAGGAGGAGGAGCCTTCCGAAACGGAGCTTCTGCGCGAAGCGATGGCGGAGAAGAGCATCCGGCAGGAGGATTATGCGGCGCGTCTGCTGGCAACCCTCTCGGAGCACCAGCCGGTGGATAAGCGACTTCTTGCTCTCGACCAGCTGGCTTTTATCGACCATCCGGACATCGACCGGGCTTTAATCCGCTGGCTGTCGGATCACAAGCTTCATCCCATCATTCAGTTCAAAACGCTCCAAACGCTTAAAAAGCGCGGAGTGACCGGAATCGTAAAGCTGTCGAAGAATGGGGAAACGATAGAGGCGGATATCGAAGAAACGCCGGCCGGATTCGATCAGTTTCCTTCACAAATCCAGGAGATTATCTTAAGGGTCCAGGAGATCAGTGAAACCCAGCACCCGGCGTTATCCTATTTTGCCCAGGAGACGTGGAACGAGTTTCTTGCGTTTATATACGGCTCCTCCGCTTACCGGCAGATGCTTCTCCAGGATTCGGCCTGCGTCGATATATGGGCATGCGCCCTTCATTTGACGCTGCTGGAGCGCGTTTTCGAGGGAGGCAAAGCAAGGAAGAACTGCTGGAGTTGTACGGCATTACCGGGGAGATGTCCTTTCAATGGGAGCAGGCTTACCGGATCATGCAGCAGTTCGTCTGCGGCCATGTTTCCAGGGAGAATTTGACTGCCGCGGCTGAAGTCTTGAAAACAACTGGGATTACGGTTATAATATAGTGGTTATATTGGCGGAGTTGGACGAGCGTTGTTTTTTTACCGTCAGCGCTCCAAGTTCATGGACAATTTTTGGAGGGGAAAGCATAAAATGAAAGCAAGCTGGGAAAAGATAGAGAAGAACGTTGGAGTTCTTGATATCGAAGTTGATGCGGAGCAAGTGGCCGCCGCTCTGGACAAGGCGTTTAAGAAAGTCGTACAGAAAGTGAACGTGCCGGGCTTCCGTAAAGGCAAAGTGCCTCGCGCGATCTTTGAATCCAAATTCGGCGTGGAGAGCCTGTATCAAGACGCTTTGGATATCATCGTTCCTGAAGCATATATTTCGGCCGTTCAAGAAACCGGAATCGAGCCTGTGGATCGTCCGGAAGTGGACGTAGAGCAGTTCGGCAAAGGCCAAACGTTGAAATTCAAAGCGAAAGTGGTCGTGAAGCCGGAAGTTCAGCTTGGCGAGTACAAAGGGATCGAAGTGGAAGACGGTTCCACGGAAGTGACAGAGGAAGAGTTGAACGAAGAACTGAGCAAGCTGCAGCGGCTGTCATGCGGAGCTTGTTCCGGTGGAAGAAGGCCCGGCTCAGAATGGCGATCTGGTGGTCATCGATTTCGAAGGCTTCGTGGACGGCGTACCTTTCGAAGGCGGCAAAGCCGAAAGATATTCCCTGGAGCTCGGATCCAACAGCTTCATCCCGGGTTTTGAAGAGCAGCTGGTAGGCCTCGAGAAAGACGGGGAGAAGGATATCACCGTTACTTTCCCGGAAGACTACCATGCGGAAGAGCTGAAAGGCAAAGAGGCTGTATTCAAAATCAAGCTGCATGACATCAAACGCAAAAACCTTCCTGCGCTGGACGACGAGTTCGCCAAGGATATCAGCGAATTCGAAACGCTTGAAGAATATAAAGCGGATCTCGAGAGCAAGCTGAAGGAACGCAAGAAGAACGAGAACGACCGCAAGAAAGAAGCCGAAGTCGTTGAGAAAGCTTCCGCCGTCCGCCGAAGTGGACATTCCGGAAGTCATGATCGACGAAGAAGCGGGCCAAATGGTGAAGGAATTCGAAAACCGTTTGCGCATGCAAGGCATGAATCTTGAAATGTACTACCAGTTCACCGGCCAAAACAACGACACGCTGAAAGAGCAAATGCGCGGAGATGCCGAGAAGCGCGTCCGCAACAACCTGGTGCTTGAAGCGATCGCCAAGGCCGAGAACATTGAAGCGACGGAAGAAGAAATCAACGCCGAGCTGGAAAACCTGGCGAAGATGTACAACCGTCCGGCGGATGAAGTTCGCAGCATCTTCGCTTCGAACGGAAATCTTCAAACGCTGGTTAACGATGTTGTTACCAAGAAAACCGTCAGCTTCCTGCTTGACAACAGCAAAGCGGTAGCAAGCGCCGTGTAACATACCATACGCAAAGGCACGTGTATATTCATGCGTGCCTTTGTTTTACCCTTAAAAAGGGAATCCGGCGGATCCACGACATAAGTACATAAACGTACCACATATTTTGAAGTACATAACGCAACATATAGAATAGACCGCTTCTCTTGGATAAGCTGCTAAAGAAACGGCGGCCCGGGAGTTCGATTTTCTTTCGCAAACGTGCTACAATGAGTTATGTAAGGATGTTTTTTGCATGGTATTTAAGGAGTAAAGGGGTTGGGAACAATGAGTCTTGTACCTATGGTTGTTGAACAGGAAGGCCGCGGCGAACGCTCTTACGATATTTACTCGCGTTTGTTAAAGGACCGCATTATCTTTTTGGGCAGTGCGATTGACGACGACGTTGCCAACCTGGTCATTGCCCAGTCGCTGTTCTTGGCGGCTACCGATTCGGAGAAGGACATTCATCTGTACATTAACTCTCCCGGCGGTTCGGTAACGGCCGGAATGGGTATTTATGATACGATGCAGTTCATCAAGCCGGACGTTTCGACCATCTGCGTCGGTATGGCCGCAAGTATGGGTTCCCTGCTGCTGACGGCAGGAGCTCCCGGCAAGCGCTTCGCGCTTCCGAACAGCGAGGTCATGATTCACCAACCGCTCGGCGGAGTCCGCGGACAGGCGTCGGATATCAAGATTCATGCCGACTGGATCATTAAGACCAAGCAGAAGCTGAATCAGATTTATGTTGAGCGTACGGGCCAGCCTTACGAGAAGATCGAGCGGGATACGGACCGTGACAATTTCATGAGCGCTGAGGAAGCCAAAGCCTACGGTCTCATTGATGCGGTTATCACTCGCAGCGAATTGAAATAGAAAAGGAGTGATCCCATGTTTAAATTTAACGATGAAAAAGGCCAGCTGAAGTGTTCCTTTTGCGGCAAATCGCAGGAACAAGTTCGCAAGCTGGTTGCCGGACCCGGCGTTTATATATGCGATGAATGCATCGAGCTGTGCACGGAAATCGTTGAGGAGGAATTGGGTCACGAGGAAGAGCTCGATTTGAAGGATGTTCCGAAGCCGATGGAAATCCGGGCGATTCTCGATCAATACGTAATCGGCCAGGAGCAGGCGAAGAAGTCGCTTTCCGTTGCCGTTTACAACCACTATAAGCGGATCAACTCGCAGCAAGGGAAGCTGGAGGACGTGGAGCTTCAGAAGTCCAATATCGTTCTTGTCGGCCCTACCGGAAGCGGGAAGACGCTGCTTGCGCAAACATTGGCCAAAATTCTTAACGTGCCGTTTGCCATTGCCGACGCCACTTCGTTGACCGAAGCCGGCTACGTGGGCGAAGACGTGGAGAACATTCTGCTCAAGCTGATTCAAGCGGCGGATTACGATGTGGAGAAGGCCGAGCGCGGCATCATCTACATTGACGAAATCGATAAAGTGGCGCGCAAGTCCGAGAACCCGTCGATTACCCGCGATGTTTCCGGCGAAGGCGTTCAGCAGGCGCTGCTGAAAATCTTGGAAGGCACGGTCGCTTCCGTTCCCCCGCAGGGAGGACGCAAGCATCCGCATCAGGAATTCATTCAAATCGATACGACCAATATCCTGTTTATTTGCGGCGGGGCCTTTGACGGTCTCGAGCAAATCATCAAACGCCGGATCGGCAAGAAAGTAATCGGCTTCGGCACCGACGGCCATAAAGCCGACCTGAAGCCGGGCGAATACTTGTCGCTGGTTCTTCCGGAGGACCTGCTCAAATTCGGATTGATTCCGGAATTTGTAGGCCGTCTCCCGGTCATCTCTACGTTGGAGCCGCTGGACGAAGCCGCTTTGGTCCGCATTTTGACCGAGCCGAAGAACGCGCTTGTGAAGCAGTACCAAAAAATGCTGGAGATGGACAATGTAGCGCTTGAATTCGACCCCGAAGCTTTGGAGGAAATCGCCAAAGAAGCGATCAAGCGCAATACCGGAGCGCGCGGGCTTCGCGCCATCATTGAAGGCATTATGCTGGAAGTGATGTACGAAGCGCCTTCCCGCACCGAGAACTCCAAATGTACCGTTACCAAGGAAGCGGTACAGGCGAAGATTACTCCCGCCATTGTTGCGGCGGATGCATCGCCTGTGAAGAAGAAAGAAGAGAGCGCGTAAGCGAAGATCATATTAAACCGGACACCTCCAATCCGATGTTTGGCCTTTTCCACTTGGTGGAAAGTTCCCGACCTCGGAGCGGAGGATGTTTGGTATCATGGGAGAGAAATCAATCATGTTTCACAGAACGGAGACAGTTCCGGTCCGTGTAGGGAATCTGACGATCGGCGGCAGCAATGAAGTCATTATCCAAAGCATGTGCACAACGAAGACGGCTGATGTGAAAGCGACGGTGGCGGAAATTCATCGTCTGGAGGAAGCCGGTCGCCAAATCGTGCGCGTCACGGTAAACAACAAAGAAGCGGCGGAAGCGATCAAGGAAATCAAGAAGCAAATCTCGATTCCCTTGGTGGCGGACATTCACTTCGACTACCGTCTGGCGCTGATGGCGATTGAGAACGGCATTGACAAAGTGCGTATCAATCCGGGGAACATCGGCCGCCGCGAGAAGGTGGAAGCCGTAGTCAAAGCGTGCAAGGAACGCGGCATTCCGATCCGCATCGGTGTCAACGCGGGTTCCTTGGAGAACCATCTGCTCGAAAAATACGGTTATCCGACGCCGGAAGCCATGGTGGAGAGTGCTTTATATCATATCGGCATTCTGGAAGAGCTCGACTTCCACGATATTATCGTCTCGCTTAAAGCTTCCGACGTACCTATGGCGATTGCGGCTTATACCCAAGCGGCTTCCGCTTTCCGCTATCCGCTGCATCTGGGGATCACCGAAGCGGGCACGCTGTTCTCCGGTACGGTGAAGAGCTCGGCGGGGCTAGGTGCGCTGCTCAGCATGGGCCTTGGCTCGACGATTCGTATCTCCTTAAGCGCCGATCCGGTGGAGGAAGTGAAGGTATGCCGCGAGCCGCTGAAGTCTTTCGGGCTCATCACGAATGCGGCAACGCTGGTTTCCTGCCCGACCTGCGGGCGGCTGGACATCGATTTGTTCTCCATCGCCAACGAAGTGGAGGAGTACATCTCGAAGATTAAGGTGCCGATTAAAGTGTCGGTACTGGGCTGCGCGGTGAACGGCCCGGGCGAAGCGCGGGAGGCCGATATCGGTATTGCCGGAGCCCGGGGAGAGGGCATGCTGTTCCGCTACGGCGAAATGATCCGCAAAGTGCCTGAAGCCGACCTGCTGAACGAACTGAAGAAAGAAATCGATACGATCGTAGCCCATTACGAGCAAACCGGGGAAATCCCGGGACGCAAGCATCACGCTAAAGTGTAAGATCCATCTATTCATGCCACGGGCCTGTTTCAGGCTTGGTGGCTTTTTTTGTATAAATCGCCTCCCTTTTACAAATAGTGTATACCGACACCATTTTAGAAAAGGAGGTTGCCAGATGAGACTAATGATGATCAAACGGACAATCCTTGCCGTTCTGCTTCTGCTTGCGATACCTGCCCAGGCTATAGCGGAACAGCCTGAAACAACAAAACGGATTGCCCTCGTCATCGATGATTTCGGCAACGGCATGGCGGGAACGGAGCAGATGATGGAGTTGCCGGTACCTTTTGCCGTGGCGGTGATGCCCTTCCTCCCGACAAGCAGGAAGGATGCAGAGTGGGCGCACAAGCTGGGCAAGGAGGTGCTTGTCCACCTGCCGATGGAGCCCAACGCAGGAAAACCTGAATGGCTTGGACCGGGAGCGATAACGACCCGGCTGACGGATGAGGAGATCCGCGAGAGGGTAGAGAAAGCGATAGATAATATCCCCTTCGCGGTTGGAGTCAATAACCATATGGGCTCCAGAGCGACGGCCGACGAACGGGTGATGCGGATCGTTTTATCCGTTTGCAAGGAGAGAAATCTGTTCTTCCTGGACAGCCGGACTACGCATAAGAGCGTCATAGGCAAGCTGGCAAAAGAATTGGGTGTACGCACGGCGAAAAACGATCTCTTTATGGACGATATCTACACCCGCAGTCACATCGCCAAACAAGCGGTCAAGCTGCAAAAGCGGGTGAAGGAGCAGGAAGAAACGATTGTAATCGGTCATGTGGGGCCGCCTGGAAAGCACACCGCCGATATTTTGCAAAAGTCTATTCCTGTGCTCCAGCAACTGGGCGGGCAGTTTGTTCCGGTCTCCACCCTGGCGCGTTAACCTTCATAGCAAAGGTAAAGCCGTCCTTATGAAGTGAATAGGACGGCTTATTCCGATGGAGGCCGGGTTAAATAGGCCTTAACCCCCTTGCAGATCAAACGGGCAATTTGCTCTTGGCCATCCGGCCGGGTGAGCAGGTCCCGATCCTGCGGATTTGTCAAAAATCCCATTTCCACAATGACGGTGGGGACTTTGGTATGTCTAAGTAAATAATAAGTTCGACCGTACCGCGGTTTCTCATCAACGCCGTACAGCGGATTAAGCGTATTTTGCAAAATCGTAGCCAGCAACTTTGCTTTGCTCGTTCTTTTGATGGAGCATCAGCGGGCCCCGGATGCTTGATCGCCGGGATGCATTCACGTGAAGGCTGAGCATCAGCTTCGGCTTGATTTCGCCCGCCAAATGGCTGCGTTGAGCCAGGTCCTTCTTATGCCGCGAGCGAATGCGAAGCCAGCCGTTTTCGTTGCTGAGTGCATAGTCCCCTATCCGGTTGAGTACGGTTCGGTATCCCATTTTCTGCAAGTTCTTATAGGTCTTTTGAGCGATGGCAAGGTTGATGTCCTTTTCGGCAATGGTTCCGCTAACCGTTCCGCTGTCGATCCCGCCATGGCCCGCATCGATGAGCACGTCGACTCCGGTGAAGGCGGGAAGACGGTTATGGAATGCCGGAAGAATCAGAGTATCTTCAGAACAGGCAGCAAAGCCGGTGCTTGCCAGTGATAAACCCGGACAAATCCATAACGCCACGGCAAGGATCAGCATCGTACCGATCTTCCGTCTCATAAAGATTCCTCCTTACCAATTCGTTGCTCCTCCCGGATTTATGATAGCTTCCCCCAAAAAGTTTCTTCTTCTTCCGCGATTAATGCTTCCTCCAAAGGGCAATACTACCAATTATATCGAGTGCCGGGAGGAACGTGATAGCCAATGAGCTTAAGTGTGATATTGATGGTTATTCAGCTGTTTTTTGCTGTCGTTATAGGGATGTACTTCTGGAACCTGCTGCGCAATCAGCAGACGAACCGGACCGCCGTAGATAAGGAATCGAAGAAGGAGCTGGAGAAGCTCCGCAAGCTTCGTTCGATCTCCCTGAATAAACCGCTGGCAGAAAAAACAAGACCCTCCAGTATGGATGATATTGTGGGGCAAAAGGAAGGGCTTCGGGCCCTCAAGGCCGCGCTCTGCGGATCGAATCCGCAGCATGTGATTATTTACGGTCCCCCTGGGGTAGGGAAGACCGCAGCGGCGCGGGTGGTGCTGGAGGAAGCGAAGAAGAATGCGGAATCACCGTTCCGTTCCGACGCCAAATTTACGGAAATCGATGCGACGACGGCACGCTTTGACGAACGCGGGATCGCCGACCCATTGATCGGCTCGGTGCACGACCCGATATACCAAGGTGCGGGGGCCATGGGCGTAGCCGGCATTCCCCAGCCGAAGCCGGGAGCGGTAACCAAGGCCCACGGCGGGATTTTGTTTATCGATGAAATCGGTGAATTGCATCCGCATCAGATGAATAAATTATTAAAGGTGCTGGAAGACCGCAAGGTGTTTTTGGAAAGTGCGTATTACAACTCGGAGGATACGAACATCCCGAGCTACATTCACGATGTATTCCAAAACGGGACGCCCGCGGATTTCCGTCTGGTGGGCGCTACAACCCGTAATCCGCAGGAGCTGCCGCCGGCGATCCGGTCGCGCTGCATGGAAATTTATTTTCGGCCGCCGCTCCCGGACGAAATCGGCTCCATAGCGGCCAAGGCGCTGAAAAAGATCGGTTTTCCTGAAAATCCGTCCGCTATCGAGGTAGTGAAAAAATACGCAACGAACGGGCGGGAGGCGGTCAATATCATTCAGCTGGCGACTGGAATGGCACTCACGGATCAGCGGAGAGAATTGTCGGCTTCGGATATCGAATGGGTGGTCAACAGCTCGCAAATCCCGCCCCGTCCCGAGAAGAAAATCCCTCAGCGACCGGAAATCGGCCTCGTCAACGGGCTTGCGGTCTATGGACCGAACCTGGGCACGCCGCTGGAAATTGAAGTAACGGCCATCCCCGTGCTGCAGCCGGGAACCGGAAGCTTCACCATCACCGGCGTGGTGGATGAAGAAGAAATGGGCGGGGGCTCCCGCACGTTAAGGCGGAAAAGCATGGCCCGGGGATCCGTAGAGAATGTGTTGACCGTTCTTCGCCGGCTCGGGATGGATCCTTACCAATATGATCTTCACATCAATTTCCCGGGAGGCATTCCGATCGACGGCCCGTCGGCAGGGGTTTCGATGGCGGTAGCCATCACCTCGGCGATTAAACGTATTGCGGTGGACAACCATTTGGCCATGACGGGCGAAATCGGAATTCACGGGAAAGTCAAGCCGGTAGGCGGTGTCATTGCCAAGGTGGAAGCGGCTTTTCAGGCCGGAGCAACCAAGGTCATTATACCGAAGGAAAACTGGCAGGAAATTTTTGCAGGGTTAAACGGGCTTCAGGTCATTCCGGTCGATTCGGTGGAAGAGGTGCTTCATCACGCACTCGGACTGGAACTTACCGTACAAACCGGTGTCCCCGTCCTTCCCGATACGATGTCTGCGGCTAATATTACGGTACTGCACGCCGATTCGCTCGAATAGAGCGGTTGGCGTCTCTTTTTCATCCCTCCCCCTAATTGGTGTTTTGAAATCAATTTTGTTAAAATGATACTCACAGCAAGTCAGTTTAGTCTGGAGGTGCCGGAATGGGACCGGGCAAACAAAAGATACGCCGCTTACCGCTTTTGCCGCTGCGCGGACTGCTTGTGTATCCGAGCATGGTGCTGCATTTGGATGTAGGAAGAGAAAAATCGGTTCGAGCGCTTGAAAAAGCAATGGTCGATGACAGTATGATTCTGCTGTGCTCGCAATCCGAAGTTAATATTGAAGAGCCGAAAACCGAGGATATTTACCGGATCGGCACGATCGCCAAGGTTCGCCAGATGCTGAAGCTCCCGAACGGCACCATTCGCGTGCTGGTGGAAGGTGTGGTACGCGCGGAAATCGCTGAATTTCTCGTCAACGAGGAATTTTACGAGGTGAATGTGAAGGAGCTGCCCGAGCAGGAAACCTCCGATCCGGAAATCGACGCCTTGATGCGTACGGTTCTGAATCAATTCGAGCATTACATCAATCTGTCGAAGAAAGTAACGCCTGAAACGCTGGTCGCCGTGTCGGATATCGATGAGCCGGGAAGGCTGGCGGATGTGATCTGCAGTCATCTATCGTTAAAGATTAAAGATAAACAAGAAATTCTGGAAACCGTCGACGTTCGGGAGCGGCTGGAGAAGCCGCTGAACATTTTGAACAACGAACGCGAGGTGCTGGAGCTTGAACGTAAGATCAGCCAACGCGTCAAGAAGCAGATGGAGAAGACGCAGAAGGAATATTACCTGCGCGAGCAGATGAAGGCCATTCAGAAGGAGCTTGGCGACAAGGAAGGCCGGGCCGGCGAAATCGATGAGCTCCGGAATCAGCTCGAGCAGATCGAAGTTCCGGAGAAGGTCAGGGAGAAGATCGAGAAGGAAATCGACCGTCTAGAGAAAATGCCCGCGACCTCCGCCGAAGGCTCCGTCATCCGCAATTATATCGATTGGTCGCTTGCGCCGCCTTGGTCCAAGGCCACGGAAGACGACCTGGATATCGCCAAGGCGGAAGAGATTTTGAATGAAGACCACTATGGACTCGAAAAACCGAAAGAGCGCGTGCTGGAATACTTGGCGGTGCAGAAGCTGGTCAAGAAGCTGAAAGGCCCGATCCTTTGCCTTGTCGGTCCTCCGGGGGTCGGTAAGACGTCGATCGCCCGTTCGATCGCCCGTTCGCTGGGACGCCAATTTATGCGAATTTCCCTCGGCGGCGTCAGGGATGAGGCCGAGATCCGCGGCCACCGGCGCACCTACGTAGGGGCCATGCCGGGAAGGATCATTCAAGCGATGAAATCGGCGGGAACCCGCAATCCGGTGCTATTGCTGGATGAAATCGACAAGATGGCGATGGACTTCCGCGGAGATCCGGCTTCCGCCCTGCTGGAAGTACTGGATCCGGAGCAAAACAGCACGTTCAGCGATCACTATGTGGAAGTGCCGTTTGATTTGTCGAACGTCATGTTTATCACGACGGCCAACGCCGTTCATAACATTCCGCGGCCGCCGCTGGACCGGATGGAAGTGCTGTATATTCCGGGCTATACCGAAATCGAGAAGCTGCATATCGCCAAAAACTATTTGCTGCCGAAGCAGCGGCGGGATCACGGTCTTTCGGACGGCCAGCTGCAGGTGGAAGAGGCGGCGCTGATGAAGACCGTTCGCGAATATACCCGCGAAGCGGGCGTCCGCAATCTGGAGCAGCAGATTTCCTCGATTTGCCGAAAGGCGGCAAAGCAAATCGTAGCGGGAACTTCTTCGGTGACGGTAGGGCCCGACAACCTGAAGGATTATTTGGGCCAACCCAAGTTCCGCTACGGAATGGCCGAGGAGCGCGACCAAATCGGCGCAGTCACCGGTCTCGCCTGGACGGAAGTGGGCGGCGACACCTTGGTGATCGAGGTGACCGTGATGCCCGGGAACGGGAAACTGACGCTCACCGGCAAGCTTGGCGATGTGATGAAGGAATCGGCCCAAGCCGCCTTCAGCTATACCCGCTCCCGGGTGGAGCATTTCGGCATTCAGCCGGATTTCCACGAGAAGTTCGATATCCATATTCATATTCCGGAAGGCGCCATTCCGAAGGACGGTCCTTCGGCAGGCATTACAATGGGAACGGCGCTCATCTCCGCGCTGACCAATATCCCCGTTTCGCGTCATGTGGCCATGACGGGCGAAATTACGCTTCGCGGCCGCGTGCTGCCGATCGGCGGGCTGAAGGAGAAGAGCATGGCCGCCCACCGGGCCGGAATTCGCACCATTATCCTGCCGAAGGATAACGAGAAGGACATCGAGGAGGTTCCGGAAAGCGTGCGCCGCGAGCTTACGTTCATCCCGGTCTCGCATATGGACGAAGTGCTGGAACACGCCCTGGTGAAGCCAGTCGGCGTATAATACACCGAGCCGGAACGGCGATTTGGATGGCTATACGGACTTCCAACGGGCTTAGGGAAAGGTTTTTCCGCGGAAAGTTTACGGCCGCATTTGAAATCCATTGGCTTCCGCTAATTTTCTAATCAGGCCAATGGATTTCAAGAGCGGTGGAGTGGAAAAGGCCTTTCCCGGTATTACCAGTTGAATGTCTTTCTGTCTGATCGCCGGTCCGGCTCCCCACAGAAAGAGTGAACAACCATGAAGGTCAATCAAGCTGAATTTGTGATCAGCGCGGTGGGACCGAGCCAATATCCGCAGGACGCCTTGCCCGAAATCGCTCTGGCAGGGCGTTCCAATGTCGGGAAGTCCTCGCTCATCAACCGCATGATCCAGCGCAAGAACCTGGCGCGTACCAGCTCCAAGCCGGGCAAGACGCAGCGACTGAACTATTACCGCATCAATCAGGACTTATTTTTCGTCGATTTGCCGGGGTACGGCTATGCCCAAGTGTCCAAGTCCGAGCGCGAGAAGTGGGGCAAATTCATTGAGGCTTATTTGTCCCAAAGGGAATTTCTCAAGCTGATCCTGCTGATCATCGACCTGCGGCACCCGCCTTCCAAGGACGACCAGGCAATGTATGCCTGGCTGAAGCATCACGATCTCCCGGTCTGTATTGTCACGACCAAGGCGGATAAGATCCCCAAAGGCAAATGGCAGAAGCACATCAAGATCGTAAGAGAGACGCTGGAGGCCGATAAGGCGGACCCGCTTGTTCTGTTTTCCTCCGAAACGGAGCTAGGCAAGGACGAGCTCTGGGGGGTCATCGAACGGGCCATCGGCTACGGACGGGCGGAAGAGGAGGCTCTTACCGGTCCTGAGGAGCCGCAGGCCGAAACGGAGGAATAAGAATTTAATAGGTTTCAAGCGACGCCGAAGGTAAGAAAAAATCTTACGTTATCGGCGTTTTATTTTTTTAAAATCAGGTTAATGTTTAGGGAAGGCTCCTCCGGAAAGTATAAGTTGCTTTGCTGCTACATAAGATTGAAAATGGCCGTGAGAGCGAGCATGGGCCAGCAATTTTTATCAAAGGTCCGGTAAACTCCCTAGGGAAACGCAGAACTTCAGCAGGGAAACTGAGTTTTTCATGAGTTCCTTCACAATCCTGAAAGGAAAACGCTGAATTTTCTGATTTCCAGCCGAAATTCGGTACTCCGTCAGCAGGAATATTAAATAATTATGTAGTATAATGAATGTAGAACAACTGTCTTTATTAAACGCTCAGCTTCATGGTTCGAAAAAAATGAATCGAGGGATTTTTATGGCAAATAGGTTAGCGACCGAATACGTCAAAACCTGCCTACAATTAACGGAAGCCGAAATGGGCATGTTCATTCAGATGTTTGTCGATCATGAGGCTTCTCTGCAAGTCAAAGTGTTGGAAAACGGAAGTCAGGAAGTCGTGCTGCTCGACGACGCAGATCAAGAAGTCGTTCTCTCGTTCGAAAAGGAATTCGATTTATACGTTTGCCGCGGGACCTGCCGCATCACGAACCGCAATTTGGTTAATCTGATGCGCAAAGCGGTGTCGGTATTCAAGGGAGATGCCGTAGTGCATCGGATCTACCCGTCGTACACCATGGAATACACCTACAAGCAGGGCGCCGTTATGCGCATTGTGGAAAAGACCGCCACTTCGGAGAAAATCGTTTACGAATACAAGGACACGATCGGCCAGATGGAGCAACTGTTCCGGAGCAAAGCGGTCGAGACGGAGATCCAAACCATCAAAGGCCAAATCAACGGACTGCTCGATTTGAGAAACCAGCTGGAAGACCCTGGGATCCGTGAACAGATTGACGGCCGGCTCGCATAAGCTGACACATCGTTTGTTCGTACTGGAAGCTTAATATACTGAATATAGCATGAATGGAAAGAGCCCTTTCGCTTATCTAACGAGCGGTGGAAGGAGCTCTTTTTGCATGTTTATGCATAGAAGGAACACGCGAAAAAAAATCGGAGACCTGCACACCATTTGCTCGCCATCGGCATAATTTGTTCAATGTGTGAACGTTTATTTTTAATTGCAGCCGGAGCCAAAAAAAGTATTGCAATTCTGGTCAATAGATGTTATTTTTATTTTCGTTGATTGAAAACAAAATAGGAACCAGGATTCACTCAGGACATTGAATGTTGCGAGAGATTATTCCCTCGGGAAGTGAATGACGTAGGTCCTAGCGGATGAAATTTTTACAACATTTTATTCCTAGGAAGGGGGAACCGAAAGATGGAGTATTCAACTTTCGGAAGACACGTAGCTGTTGATACTTGGGGAGTGGACTTTGACCTTCTCAACAACGCGGAATGGCTACAAGCACAAATGGTAGAAGCTGCTGAGGTTTGCGGGGCGACAGTCTTGTCGGTACAATCCAAACAATTTGAACCCCAAGGGGCAACGGTTCTGGTCTTGTTGTCGGAAAGCCATCTCTCCATTCATACGTATCCTGAGAAGGGATTCGCGGCTCTGGACTGCTACACCTGCGGTGAGACAGTGGACCCGCAACTGGCAATCGAGCATATGCTCTCCGTCCTCAAACCGGAGGTTGCACATGCGAAGAAACTGGTTCGCGGTATGGGTGAACTGCAAGTAGAAACACCGGTACTGAAGCAAGCACAATTGGTAAAATAAATGATGATGTGATACAAATAACCGCGGAGCGATCCGTGGTTATTTCTTTTGTCCCAGTCCCATACAATCTTTAAGAGGCTGACAGCTTGTATGAGAGGGGATGCGCACGTGAGAAGATGGAAAAGGATATGGCTCCTGTATGCTTTCGTAGGGGTGCTCATCGCCTGGCCCTTAATCCAAACCATCCACCTGCTGGGAAAGGATGCGCCGGTGGAGAGAGCGGATAAGCTGCTGTACCAGGTCTCCCTGTTTCAAATGGAGCTGCTCGGCAGTTATTTGCAAACCGGCAAAGCAAGTCGCAAAATACGGATGCGCTGAACGCCCTGCGGCAGGCGGTTTATTCCGCCCAGTATACCCATGAGCATCTGGTCATGGCTTACGGCGAATCGAAACTGGCCAAGCTGGAGTCGCTGCCCAGCTTAATGCAGTACATCCTCCGCCTGCAAGTCGGCGGCGCCCGGCGGCCTGAAGCCGGAGGAAGCCGCCGTTCTCGGCGATGTGAATCGACAGTTCGCCGATCTCTACGACGCCTACGGCAAGCTTCTCTCCAGCGGCGGGGATATTGTCGAATCCCAGAACATTCGCCTCGAGAAGGCGGATAAGTCGATCACCGACCTTCTGAAGAAGAAGCTGCTGCAGTAGTTTTGTTCTGTTGCCTTTAGGATCAGGTATAGCCCCGCCCATTTGGGTGGAAACTAAAAATGGCGACCTATGGAACGTTGTGGACCATCTGGGTTGGGTGGAAGTGCCGCGAAGATATTTGGATGGATTAGATATTTTACTGGTTTCGTCTTTCTGGGATCGCTCCCAACGGGAGCCGATCCGGGCCGATTCCGCTAGGAAGCCGGCCGCTTGTGACTTCAATCACAACATGCTGCAGCAATGCATAGTAAAGTATATATTGTTTCATGGTTAGGTTACTTAACGGCTCAGATGGTGTTTTCATTCGCAGCGGCTGGAGGCACCTGCTCGCAGGGAGCGCTCCCATCGGGAGCCGCTCCCTCCCGGCCGCTTGCCGGATAGGGAAAGCCGGCCGGCTCTCGCGCAGTGAAGCGTGTTCGGCGGCCGGCCGCTTCCGCGAGGGAGCGGGCCTTCGCCGAACGAACGCGATCCCGGCACAACCGCTGCTCCCACCCGCCTCTGCTGCTCCATCGTTACTTCACGTTCCCGCACAAAAGTCAAGCGGGTCCGAGGACTTAGGCTGGGGCTTCCACGGGAAAGCAAACCTCAGCCTAAGTTCTCGGACGAAAAGCGCTCCCCCACCCAACCTCTCATCGAAGCGTGGGGGTCCAGGGGGCACTCAGGCCCCCTGGGGTCCAATGCTTCCGAAGCGGGTTTTGTACCAAAACCTTGAGGGGGATTTAGGGGGATGGAGCCGGGGGTGCAGGGGCCCTCCCCGCAAAAAAAAGGGTCGCACAGGGGAAGCCCCTGTTCCCCGTTTCAAACTTTTTTCATAATTTATGTCGGAATAGCTCGGATAAATATGATATAATAAGCTGGATGATCAAGGAGGAGGCAGGTGAACCAGATGCATATCGTCGTGGCAGGCTTAAATTACCGGACGGCACCGGTGTCCATCAGAGAGAAATTCGCATTCGCCGAAGGGGATTTGCCGCGGGCGCTTCAAGAGCTCAAGGAGACGAAGAGCGTCATGGAATGCGTCATTGTAGGAACCTGCAACCGGACGGAACTCTATGTTGCGGTCGACAGGGAGCACCTGTGCGGCCATTATTTACGCGGATTTCTTGAGAAGTGGTTCGGCGTTCCGAAGGAAGAGTTCAATAAGCATTTGTACATTCACGAGAATGAGAAAGCGATAGAGCATTTGTTCCGGGTGACCAGCGGGCTGGATTCGATGGTCATCGGCGAGACGCAAATTCTCGGCCAGGTGCGCGACGCCTTCTTGCTGGCACAGCAGGAGAAGACGACAGGCGTCCTGTTCAATACGTTGTTCAAGCAGGCGGTAACGATGGCGAAACGGGCTCATTTCGAAACCGGCATCGGCGAGAACCCGGTGTCCGTCAGCTATGCGGCCGTTGAGCTGGGCAAGCGTATCTTCGGCGACCTACGATCATAAGAAGGTGCTCATTATCGGTGCCGGCAAAATGAGCGAGCTGACGGTCAAGCACCTGTACGCGAACGGAGCGGACGAAGTGGTCGTCGTCAACCGGACGCTCAGCCGGGCGCAGGAGCTCGCGGATAAATTCCGCGGCGTGGCGAGCACAATGGACAAGCCGCTGTTTCATTTGGAAACGGCGGACATCGTTATCAGCTCCACCGGGGCATCCGATCTGGTGCTGACGGCCGAGCAGGTGTCGGGTGTTCTGCAGAAGCGCAGATCGCGGCCGCTGTTTATGATCGATATTGCCGTGCCGCGGGACCTGGATCCGCGTCTGGGCGAGATGCCGAACGTATTTTTATATGATATCGACAATTTGCAGTCCTTGGTGAATAGTCACCTGGAGGAGCGCCGCAAGGCCGCCGTCCAGATTGAAGAAATGATCGTGAGGGAGATGGCGGCCTTCGAGCAGTGGACGAAGACGCTGGGCGTAAGTCCCGTCATCCAAGCCCTGCAGGCCAAATCGGCCGAGATCCATGAGGAAACCATGGACAGCCTGATGAAGAAGTCGCCGGACCTCGATGAGCGGGAGCTCAAAGTGATCCGCAAGCTAACGAAGAGCATGCTGAATCAAATGATGCGCGACCCGATTGTCCGGATCAAGGAAATGGCGGCTTCCCGCCGCGGGGACGAAGCGCTGGACATCTTTACCGAAATTTTTGCTTTGGAAGAGCGATTGGCCGCACTGAAGCAGGCAGACCTGGAGCTGCAGCAGAAGCAAACGGAAACGGCACATGAAAGCTTGAAGCAAGAACTGCTTTCCAAGGTGAAGGTGACGCCTGCCGATGCACTAGCCAAAGCCTGACCGGAAAGGGAAATTATGGTCACTCAAAGCTGGTTGTACGACGCGATTTTGTATATTTATGCCCTGAGCCTCCTGTTTTACTTCTCGGACTTTGTCGGTCCGAATCGAAGCGCGAAACGGATGGGGACAGGGTTGCTTTCTTTTGTCTGGGTTCTGCAGACCGCTTATCTGGCTTACAGCCTGCTGGGAAACAGCGGCATTTCCGCATTTTCGATGCTGGAAACCCTATTTATCCTTTCCTGGTCGCTGGTGACGATCTCATTAGTTATTAACCGTTTTTTTCGCATAGAGTTGTTCGTCTTCCTAGTCAATGTGTTCGGATTCGCGATGCTCGCCCTGCATGTCTTCAGCAATCCGCGAATGTCGCCGATCCTGTCCCGCTGGAATATTAACGACGAGCCGCTGTTCATCCATGTGTCCCTGGCGGCGGCCAGCTATGCGGCGTTCGTGGTGGCGGCGGTATTCTCGGGGATGTACTTGTTCCTTCACCGCAAGCTGAAGGAAAAGCAGTGGACGCAGCAAATGCTGCGGCTCCCCAGTCTCGAGAAAACCGACCGCTACGCCTTCGTCTCAGTCGTGATCGGGCCGCTGCTCTCGTGCTCGCTTTGTCGCTCGGTCTCGTATGGATCGCCCTTCAGGGCAACGCTCAGCTGTTTTTCGATCCCAAGGTGCTGAATTCATGGTTTGTGCTGCTGGCCTATATCTTTTACTTATTCCAAAGGCTGCTCATGAAGACGTCCGGGTACAAGCTGGCTTGGTGGAATTTTGCGGCCTTTCTGATTATGGTGCTCAACTTCGTGGTGGCGAACTATTACTCCACTTTCCATCAATGGTCCTAAGTCCCGGGGAGGTTGAACGCCCGTGTCCGAACGGCAAACAAACGGAGTCAAGCTGAAGTATAAAAGGTACTATCCCGTGTTGCTGGACTTGGAAGGGAAGCCGTGTCTCGTGGTAGGGGGCGGGACGGTGGCGGAGCGGAAGGTGCGGTCGCTTCTGGAAGCCGGGGCCGACGTTACTGTTGTGAGTCCGGAATTAACGGAGCGGCTGGAGTCTTGGACGGAGAGCGGAAGGCTGCAGGTCCGAAGGATCGAATATACCGCAGGCCTGCCGGAGCTGGCCGCGACCTGGCTTGTTTATGCGGCGACGGACAGCCCTGAAGTGAATGCGATGGTGCGGCAGGAGGCGGAAGCGCTCCGCAAGCCGGTGAACGCGGCGGATAACGGCGAGGAAGGCGGTTTCCTTGTTCCGGCTATAGTCCGCAGAGGAAGATTGACGGTCAGCGTATCGACGGGAGGCGCAAGCCCGGGTCTGGCTGCTCGGCTCCGGGATCAGCTGGAAGCGGCGTTCGGTGAAGAGTATGAAGCTTATCTCGATCTGCTGTACATACTGCGCAAGACCATCCAAGCGGCCGTTCCCGATCCGAAGGACAGACAGGAGAGCATGCGCATTATTCTCGAATGGGATTTGCTATCCGTGATCCGCGGAAGCTGCTGGAACGCGGGGCTGGAGCAAGAACTGCTGCGCCGGATCGAGACGGATCCAACACCGGAAGGCATCCGCTCGTCCGGAGGATGGCTCAGGCAATTTTTTGATCCGATTGGTCCATAATGGTAACGATGAAGAGAACAAAGAAATGACGGGTATTCGGACTAGAGGACTTGGAGGGAACCATATGCGCAAGATTGTGGTAGGGACAAGACAGAGCGCACTGGCCTTAACGCAGACCGGGCAAGTGATCGATCGGCTGAAGGCGTTATGCGAACGGGAAGGGCTGGCTGTAGAGTTCGAGCTGAGGAAAATCGTCACCAAAGGGGACCGGATTCTGGACGTCACGCTGTCCAAAGTCGGCGGCAAAGGGCTGTTCGTGAAAGAGATCGAACAGGCGCTCGCTGGACGGAGAAATTGACATGGCGGTCCACAGCATGAAGGATATGCCGTTCGCGCCGCCGGAAGGGCTTACGGTGGGTGCGGTGCCGGAACGGGAGGACCCGCGGGACTGTCTGATTACAAAGGACGGACGCGGTTTGGATGAGTCGCCGAAGGGCGCCAAGGTAGGGACAAGCGGCCTGCGCCGCTCGAGCCAGCTTCAGAATTACCGCGGAGATTTGCAGATCGAATCGGTTCGCGGCAATATCGATTCCAGGCTCCGCAAGCTGGAAACCGAAGGCTTCGATGCGATTCTGCTGGCGACCGCCGGGCTCCACCGGATCGGCTGGCGGGACCGGATCAGCGCATACCTGAATCCGGAATTGTGTCTTCCCGCCGTGGGCCAAGGTGCCTTGTGCATTGAATGCCGGGAGAATGATCCTTTTGTGCTTGATCTGCTGGCAAAGTTCAATCATCCCTCCACCGCCTTGGCCGTTGCAGCGGAACGGAGCTTCCTGGGCCGGCTAAACGGAGGTCGCCAAGTGCCGATCGGCGCTTACGGCCAGATTGCAGAGGATGGGGAAATTACATTGACCGGTATGGTCGGAACGCCTGACGGCAAGACCGTACTGAAGGAAACGATGTCCGGAGACGATCCGAACAAGCTGGGACTCGCATTGGCGGACGCTTTGATTGCCAAAGGCGCCGCAGAATTATTGGCAATAGCCGGGGAATAGGGGAGAAGCGGTTGTGAACAAGGGTGTCGTTTATCTTGTCGGTGCCGGACCGGGGATCCGAAGCTGATTACGCTGAGAGGACTTGAGGCGATTCAAAGGGCGGACGTCGTTGTTTACGACAGACTGGCCAGCCCGCGCCTTTTAAAGCATATGAAGCCCGGGGCGGACAAAATATTTGTCGGGAAGTCGCCGGACAAGCATATGATGAAGCAGGATGAGATTAATCAGTCGCTGGTCGATTTGGCCCTGCAGGGAAAAACAGTCACCAGGCTGAAGGGCGGGGACCCCAGCGTCTTCGGACGGGTCGGGGAAGAAGCGGAGCTGCTCGCGGAGAATGACATCCGCTTTGAGATTGTACCCGGTATCACTTCGGCCATCGCCGTTCCGGCTTATGCCGGCATTCCGGTCACGCATCGGGATTTCACTTCGTCCTTCTCCATTGTAACGGGACATGAATATAAGAATAAGACTTATTCCAACGTCAACTGGGAGAATCTCGCGCAAGCCTCGGGCACGCTGATTTTCCTGATGGGCGTCGCCAATCTGGAGTATATCTGTACCCAGCTGATGAACTGCGGCAAATCCGCGGAAACACCGGTGGCCTTGATTCGTTGGGGGACATGGATGGAACAGGAGACGCTCACCGGCGACCTTTCCGATATTGTGGAAAAGGTAAAAGCGGCGAATTTCCAATCCCCTGCGGTTACGATTGTAGGCGAGGTGGTGAAGCTGCGGGAGAAGCTGGCCTGGTTCGAGCAGAAGCCTCTGTTCGGGCACCGCATTCTCGTGACCCGGTCACGGAGCCAGGCCAGCGAGCTGGTACGAGAGATCGATGAGCTCGGCGGCGAAGCCGTGGAGTTCCCTGTCATCCGTACGCGACCGCCGTCTCAGCCGGAAGCGCAGAAGCAAAGAGACGAAGCGCTTGGACAGCTGGACCGGTTCGACTGGGTGCTGTTCACCAGCGTGAACGGGGTGGAGTATTTCTTCCAGAGACTTCTGGAGCTTCGTATCGACATCCGGTCTTTGTCTAAGGCCCGTATCGCGGCGGTCGGATCGAAAACGGCGGCCGCGCTGGAGCGGCGGGGGCGCTTGTAGAGCACGTGCCCGCCGAATTCCAGGCCGATGCGCTGCTTGGCACGTTGGAGCAGGAGCTCCGGGCGGGACAGAAGGTTCTGCTGCCGACAGCCGATATCGCGAAAGCATCGTCGCCAAGCCGTCTCACCGAGCTGGGGCTAGAGGTGACCAAAATCGATATATACGAAACGGTGCTGGAAACGGACGGCGGCGAGGAAGTCATCCAGTCTGCTCAAGGAAGGAAAGCTTAACGTCATTACGTTTACCAGCTCCTCCACGGTTACGAATCTGATCCGCGCCCTGCGCGAGCTGGGCGAGGAAGACCCGCTGGAGCTTGTCCGCCGCGCCGGATCGCCTGCATCGGGCCGGTGACCGCCCAAACGGCGGCGGAAGCCGGTTTGACGGTGGATTATTTAGCCAAAGAGGCTACGGTGGCTTCGTTGGTGGAAAGTCTTTTTGCCAAATCTAAGTAGTTCGAAGGAGGATTCGCCATGAGTTTCCCATTAGTGCGCAACCGCCGGCTCCGCGGCTCGAATGCCATTCGGAGCCTGGTACGGGAAAATGCGGTTACGGTTCATGATTTGATCTATCCTTTGTTTGTTACGCACGGCACGAATATCAAAGAAGAAATTGCTTCCATGCCGGGGGTTTACCATTACTCGCTGGATTTGCTCGAGCAGGAAATCCGTGAGGTGACGGAGCTGGGCATTCCGGCCATCCTGCTCTTCGGCGTTCCGGAGCATAAAGATGCGCACGGCGGCTCGGCCTATGACCCGAACGGCATTGTGCAGCAGGCTACCCGTCTGATCAAGCAGTGGAGCCCGGAGCTTCTCGTCATCGCCGATACGTGTCTCTGCCAATTTACGGATCACGGGCACTGCGGCGTCGTTCATTACGACGAGGAGAAGCAGCGCGCCGAGGTGCTGAACGACCCGTCGCTCGAGCTTCTCGTGAAGACGGCGATATCCCAAGCGGAAGCGGGAGCCGACATTATCGCGCCTTCCAATATGATGGACGGGTTCGTCTATGCGATCCGACAAGGTCTCGATGAGGCCGGATACGAGCATGTTCCGGTGATGTCTTACTCCGTCAAGTACGCTTCTTCCTATTACGGGCCATTCCGTGAAGCGGCTCATTCCACTCCGCAGTTCGGGGACCGCAAGACGTATCAGATGGATCCGGCCAATGCCCGGGAAGCGCTGCGTGAAGCGGAATCGGACATTGCGGAGGGCGCCGATTTCCTGATGGTGAAGCCGGCTTTGGCTTATATGGATGTCATCCGGATGCTGCGCGACCGTTACGATCATCCGATCGTGGCGTATAACGTCAGCGCCGAGTATTCGATGATCAAGGCGGCGGCTCTGCAGGGCTGGATCGACGAGAAGGCGGTCGTCCTGGAAACAACGGTCGGATTCAAGCGCGCAGGTGCGGATATGATCATTACGTATTTTGCCAAAGATATTGTCAAATGGTTAAAGCAAGGCTAAGCGAATCGACGCGGACGCAAGCCGCCTGGTTCCCTCTTTTGAAGGGAGCCGGGCGGCTTTTTTGTTGTCATTTCCTTGTCAAACATTTGTCGGAAACTGACGCGAACATAAGTTGTTACGGGCTACCAAATAGGGCATAATGGTAAGTAGACTATGGAAGTAAGCGGAAAAGAGGAATGTGTGGATGAGCTACAATGACCGTTTTATCAGGGCCTGTAAGAAACAGCCTGTTGACCAGCTCCCGGTTTGGTATATGCGCCAGGCGGGACGCTACGACCCGGAATACCGCAAGATCAAGGAGAAGTACAGTCTTCTTGAGATCTGCCGTCAGCCGGAGCTGGTCGCCGAGGTCACGCTGATGCCGGTGAGAAAGCTGGGCGTCGACGCCGCTATTTTATATTCCGATATTATGAATCCGGTTGCGTCGATAGGCATCGATTTCGATATCGTCAAGAATATCGGGCCGGTGATTCACAATCCGATCCGTTCGGCGGAGGATGTGCGGAAACTGAAGCCGATTGACGTCGAGAAGGATTTGTCCCATATTTTGCGTACGATCGAAATTTTGGCGGCGCAGCTGGAAGTGCCGCTCATTACTTTTGCCGGGGCGCCTTTCACGATCGCCAGCTATTTAATCGAAGGCAAGCCGTCGAAAAGCTACATCCGCACGAAAAGCTTGATGTACGAGGAGCCTGCGGTCTGGTTCCAGCTGATGGATAAACTTGGAGATATGGTCATTGCCTACTTGAAATCCCATATTGCCTCCGGGGCCAAGGCGGTGCAGCTGTTCGACAGCTGGGTGGGCTCTTTGTCCCCGGCGGACTTTGGGAAGTATGTCTTTGCCGACCATTGAGCGGATTTTTGCCGAGCTGAAGCATTTGGACCAGCCGAAGATTTATTTCCCGGGCGTCAGTTCCGGGGAGTCTGCCGCTCTTGAACGGAATCGAGGCCGACGTGATCGGGCTCGATTGGCGGGTACCGATCGCGGAAGGCCGCCGCAGGGTGGGAGACCGCTATGCCGTGCAGGGGAACCTCGATCCCTATGTGTTAACAGCACCGATGGACGTCATCAAGGAGCAGGCCAAGGCGATCATTGACGAAGGAATCGGGAAGCCGGGCTACGTGTTCAACCTGGGTCACGGACTGTTCCCGGAAGCGTCGCTCGAGAAGCTGAAGGAGCTTACCGGTTTTATTCATGAATATTCCCGCGAAGCACTTGCGGCGCAGGGAACCTTGAAGCAGGAAAGCGGGGTTTAATATGTCGGAGCGTCAACGTCGAATAGGTGTCCTCGTCATGTCTTACGGCACGCCGGAGAGCCTGGATCAGATCGAAGCTTACTATACCCATATCCGTAGGGGCCATCCGCCGACGCCGGAGCAGCTGCAGAATCTGAAGGACCGTTACGAAGCGATAGTCGGGGGTTTCTTTCCCCTGCGTGAGAATACGAATAAACAGGTTCAGGCGCTGGAAGAGCGTTTGAACGAAAAATACCCGGATACCGCCTTTATTTGCTACCAGGGGCTGAAGCACGCCGCGCCTTTCATCGAGGACGGGGTGGAGCAGATGGTCCGGGACGGGCTCCAGGAGGCCGTAGGCGTCGTGCTGGCACCGCATTACTCGGTCATGAGCGTAGGGGGCTATATCAAACGGGCTGAGGAGAAGGCGAAGGAGCTCGGGCTTCAGATGACCTTCGTCCGGAGCTACCAGCTTCATCCGAAGCTGATCGAAGCACTGACGGAACGCGTGGAGGAAAGCTTGGCCAAATTCGAAGGCGTGGGCAAAGATCAAGTGCGCGTTATATTTACGGCGCACAGTCTGCCTGAGAAGATCCTCGAGATGAGAGACCCCTACCCGGAGCAGCTGCTGGAAACGGCTAAGGCGATTGCCGAGCGAGCCGGCCTGACCAATTGGCAGATGGGCTGGCAAAGCGCAGGGCAGACAGGGGTGCCTTGGCTCGGACCTGATATTCTTGATATTCTGCAGACGATCAAGCAGGAGAAGCAGGCGGAGAACGTATTGGTATGTCCGATCGGCTTCGTCTCGGATCACCTGGAAATCCTGTACGATCTCGATATTGAAGCGCAGCAAACGGCAAGAGAGCTGGGGCTGCATCTGGAGCGTACGCCCTCGCTGAATACCGACCCGCTCTACATGGAAGTGCTCAGCGACGTCGTGTATGCGCAGACGGAGAGGGATTGAGGAGCATGGGGGACCTATCCAAGCATGTCGTTATTATCGGCGGAGGGCTTACCGGTCTGAGCGCCGCCTATTATTTAAAGCAAGCGCTGCTTCAGCAGGGAGCTTCCGCCCGCATTACGGTGCTGGAGAAGGGAGACCGGTTCGGGGGAAAATACAGACGCTAAAGCGGGAAGGGTTCATTATTGAGAAAGGGCCGGATTCGTTCCTCGCCCGCAAGTCGCCGATGATCGAGCTTGCCCGCGAGCTGGGGCTCGAGGATCAGCTGGTCGGCACGAACCCGAACGCCAAGAAGACTTACATCTTGAATAAAGGCAGACTGCACCGGATGCCTCCGGGCCTCGTACTTGGCATTCCTACGGAGGTCACTCCGTTCATGCGCACCGGGCTCTTGTCGGCGGCGGGGAAAGCCAGAGCAGCTCTGGATTTGGTGATTCCGAAGCGGACCGATCCGGCGGACGAATCGCTCGGGCATTTTCTGACGCGGCGTCTGGGACGGGAAGTGCTTGAGCAAATCGCCGAGCCGCTGCTCGCAGGTATTTATGCCGGGAACACCTACAACCTGAGCCTGAAAGCAACGTTCCCGCAGTTTCATTCCATCGAGCAGAAGCACCGCAGTCTGATTCTCGGCATGATTAAGAACCGCAAGGCCGGCGGCGAGGAGAGCCGTACGCTTCCGGAAGCGGCGCGCAACACGACCTTCCTTACGTTCAAGGAAGGGCTTGAAACGATCGTGCACGGCCTGCTCGATGCCTTGGACGACGTGCACTTCATAAAGGAATGCGGTGTTTCGAAGATCGAGAGAAGCGGCGGCACGTACAAGGTGATCCGGGAAGACGGCGTGACCGAGGAAGCGGATGCGGTGATCGCGGCGCTACCTGCCTTTGCGATGAAATCGATGCTGGAGGAGAGCGTCCCGGAGACCCGGGAGCTGGAACGGGTCGAGTATGTTTCCGTCGCGAACGTCATTCTTGCGTATGATGAGAAGGATTTGCCCCGCGAGCTGGAAGGCTCGGGCTTCCTGGTTCCGCGCCGTGAAGGCCGGTTCATTACCGCCAGCACGTGGACTTCCCAGAAATGGTCGCATACCGCGCCGACCGGCAAAGCGCTAATCCGCTGCTATGTCGGACGCTGGGGAGACGAACGCTGGTTAAGCATGACGGAGGAAGAAGTCATCCGAGGCGTCCGCAAAGATCTAAAGGACCTGATGGGCATTGCCGCGGAGCCCTTGTTTACGGAGATGACCAGCCTGAAGCATTCGATGCCGCAATATCCGGTAGGTCATTTGGAGATGGTCGGCCGGGTCCGGAAGGCGCTTCAGGACCGGATGCCGGGCGTACAGGTGACGGGAGCCGCTTTCCACGGAGTGGGACTCCCCGACGTAATTCGCCAGGGCAAGGACGCCGCTCAGGCGGCGACCAAATACTTAATGCACGGATAGCATTCATATTGGATATCCAGGTAAAGGAGTGGGAACATGGGCAATCTTCGCAAACGTTCGGATCAGCGGTCCGCGCAGGCTTTTGCAGAAGCGAAGCAGGTAATTCCCGGCGGAGTCAACAGTCCGGTGCGCGCCTTCAAATCGGTAGGGCTTACTCCCTTGTTTATAGAAAAAGGAGCCGGCTCCCGGGTGTATGATATCGACGGCAACGAATTTATTGATTATGTCGGTTCATGGGGGCCTCTTATTTTCGGGCACGCCCATCCGGAGGTTGTCGAAGCCGTGAAGCGTACGGCGGAGCTTGGAACGAGCTTCGGCGCGCCGACACTGCTGGAGACCGAGATGGCCAGACTCGTGTCGGAGCGGATGCCTTCGATCGAGCTGGTGCGGATGGTCAACTCGGGAACGGAAGCGACGATGAGCGCTCTGCGTCTCGCCCGGGGTTATACAGGACGGAGCAAAATATTAAAATTCGAAGGCTGTTACCACGGCCATGCGGATTCACTGTTGATTAAGGCCGGCTCCGGGGTCGCGACCTTGGGACTTCCCGACAGCCCCGGCGTGCCGGAAAGCGTTGCGGTTGGCACAATCACCGTACCTTACAACGATATCGAGTCTGTGAAGGTCGCTTTCGAGAAGTTCGGCGAAGAGATCGCCGCCGTCATCGTAGAGCCGGTTGCCGGCAATATGGGGGTTGTTCCGCCGCAACCAGGCTTCCTGGAAGGGCTTAGGTTCATCACCCAGTCGTACGGCGACCTGCTCATCTTCGACGAGGTGATGACCGGCTTCCGCGTGGGACTGAACAGCGCCCAAGGGTTGTACGGGATTACGCCGGACTTAACCTGTCTGGGCAAAGTCATCGGCGGCGGGCTCCCGGTAGGCGCATACGGCGGGAAGCGCGAAATTATGGAGCAGGTGGCGCCGGCCGGACCGATCTATCAGGCGGGAACGCTGTCCGGTAACCCGCTGGCGATGGCGGCCGGTTACACCACGCTGAAGCTGCTCGGTGCGCCGGGATTTTATGAGGAGCTCGAGCGGAAAGCGGCGCGGCTGGAAGAGGGCTTTACGGCCAATGCCCGCGAGCTGGGCGTGGAAAGCACGATCAACCGTGTAGGATCGATGATTTGCCCGTTCTTTACAAGCGAGCGCGTAGTCAACTATGAGACGGCCAAAACCTCGGATTTGACCAAGTTCAACCGTTATTTTGCCGCTCTGCTGGACCATGGCGTCAGCATTGCGCCTTCGCAATACGAAGGGATGTTCGTGTCGTCGGCGCATACGGACGAGGATATTGAAGCGACGATCGCAGCGCATTACGAGGCGCTGAAATCGTTATAAACGCGGAAAAAGAAGGACCGTAAGGTAAGCGGAAAGGCTTCCTTACGGTCCTTTTTGGCATTCGTGAATGAAAAAAGTATAAGTATGGTTCGCAGCTTAGTAAAAGCGCCGGTCCTTGTCCCTACAAAGACCAGCGCTTTTTCTCTTGCGTTAAGTATGTAGGATTCTAGGGTGTCTTCACCGTACCGGACGGAGCGGAAGGTTCGGTTGTTGTGGACGGCGTCTGACTCGGCGTGGAGGATTGTACCTGGGTTTCAGCCGGTTTGGACGTCGACGACGCCGGGGTACCGGTACCTGTGCCGGTCGACCCGGAGGGCGCTTGGTTCGGCGCATTCGCCGGCGGGGTGGTTCCGCCGGCGGCGCTGCCCTGGGACGTCGTCCCCGTTCCGGTTGCCGTGCCCGACCCGGACGGGGAAGTCTCCCCGCCGCTGCCGGTTTTGCTTCCGGTGCCCGTGCCGTTCGTTGTGCCTGCCGGGGTTTCTTTCGTCGTCGTACCGGTAGTCTTCTGCCCCGTTGTGCCGCCGCCGGTTTCTCCGGCCCCGGTTTTTCCGGTGTCTGTTTTATGTTCGGTCTTCGTATCCGTTTTGGTATCGGTCTTCGTGTCTGTCTTCGTTTCGGTTTTCGTGTCGGTCCTGGTGTCCGTTTTGCTTTCCGTTGTTTTCGTATCCGTCTTGGTATCGGTCGTCTTCGGCTTATCCGTCTCGGTCTTGGTCGAGGCCGGCGGCGACGGATTTTTCGACTGCTTCGCCTTCAGCTCCGCCTGCTCCTTCAGGAAGTCCGGGTGATCGTAGGAACCGCCGGCATCGATCTTGTCAATGCCGTCCCATACCCGGTTTGCTTTCGCCAGCTCCGGCTTGTCATAGACCAGGAAAGCGGAAGGCAGGCGGCGTTCGCCGTAACGGCTGGAAGGCTTGGTAACGACATTACCCTCCACCACGAGCTCCGAGGAGGCCCCCCGTCCAGATTGCCCGCATTAATGACGCCTTCCTCCAGGAACAAGTCCTGCACTTCCTTCAGGGTGGCGCCGACGCTGTGCGCCTGCCGCCCGTCAATGACGATAAAGATGACGGTTCCGTCCGCTTTCTGTCCTACCGCCGTACGCGGGCCGCGTCCCCATCCGCCGTCGCCGCTCGTAATCAGCGGCTTACCGTTGGCGATCAGCCGGGGGTAGAAGGAAACGGCTTCGGAGACGCCCATATCGCGAAGTTCGAAAATATTATATTTGCCGATAACGAGCGTCCCGGTTTTGGTGAACCCGACGATATGCTGGGCGATGCTTGCCGTCTTGGTCGGTATAGATGACATCGCCGCCGGACATGATCGCTCCGATGGCCGCGAAGCCGTTGCCGAGCCCTTCGGGATCGTCGAACCCGCCGCCGTTGACACCGGCCACCGCTCCCGTTCGGGTGACCATGGAGGAAATTTTCTCCCCCTCACCGGAATGGGAAGGCGTCATGACCCGGATCGTGGTCGGGTCGTAAACGTACATTTTCTTTCCCTTCCAGAACTGCCCGGAGATGTCCTCCACTTTGATCAGTTCGTCGACGGATCTGGATTTGCGCTTACTGGCCTTGAAATTGATCAGGCTCATATTCTGCTTCTCGGCGGCCGCCTGCTCGATGGCGTCCTGCATTTTTTTCACCAGCAGATCCCTCTGCTCCGCACCGACGAAAATCCAGGCCCAGCTGCGGTGCTGCGTTGTAATGACCGTTTCCGCCATCCACTCGCGAATCTGCCCGCCGGGTGCGGTCAAGAACAGGAAGCTTGAGGTCAAAAAGGTGAAGGAGGCGATCAGGAACAAGGTTTTCTTGAGCCAGCTCCACTCGCGGAGCGTTCGTAAGGCAATTTTCAAAATAAGTCCTCTCCCATGCTTTAAATAAGTATTGCGAAGGGCGTTATTCTTAGAAACTAGCAATGCACCATTCCTATTTTATCATAGGAAGGTTGGTAATGATAGACTTGCCCCTTCAGGCAGATCCAGGCGGGTTTGGGATTGTAACCGTTTTTGAGCGGCCGGGGCTTTTTTGCTACAATAGCGGGAAGGACAAGTTCGTTTGGAGGAACGGAAATGTTAAAAAGATACAGCTTTTTCGGAACGACGCTGGAGCTGATTGCGGTGATGGGCGTCTTTTTTGCCGCATGGGTTCTGATTGTGATATACACCGTCTGGCAGGCAAGCAAAGCAAGGAAAAAGCGGACGCTTCCGGCAAGTGGGCAAGGGGATCCGGAATGAAGCGGGCCGACTGGCGGCGGAAAGGCGAATGGCTTGAATGGGCGGCACCGGTGACTGCAGAGCCGGACGGATTGGCGCAAGAGCTGGGGGGCTCCCGCAAATTCTGGGCGAGGCTGCAGCAGGAGGGCGGTGTACAGGTGCAGGGCCGGCGGATTCGGCTGCGCTTGTTCCCGGCCGAGCCGCTACACTATATGCCGGAGTGGGCCGGAATAGAAGTGCTGTATGAGGATGATTTCTGTCTGGTGGCGGACAAGCCTGCCGGAATGAAAGTGCACCCCACGGCGGAGGGCGAATCCGGTACGCTGCTTGACGCGGTCCGCTGGCACGTCGAAGCTGCGGGAGAGCCGTGCCGGCCGAGGCATATCCACCGGCTGGATGAAGATACGACGGGGCCTGTGCTGTTCGCTAAATACGAGTGGCCGCAAATCCGGCTCGATGAAGCGATGCGGGAGAAAAAGGTCGGACGTGTGTACCTGGCATTCGTTCACGGGCGGCTGCAGCTGGACCGCGGTACCGTGGACGCTCCCATCGGCCGGGACCGGCACCATGCCTCCCGGCGCAGGGTATCCCCAGGCGGAGAAAGGGCCGTCACTCACTATGAGACGGTGGAGCGGTTCCGTGATGCGTCTTTGGTGCGGCTTCGGCTGGAAACCGGACGAACCCATCAGATCCGCGTGCATATGAGCCACCTCGGGCATCCGCTTGTCGGCGATACCCTTTACGGCGGCCATCCCCAAGGGATCGCCCGTCAAGCGCTGCACGGCGAGAAGCTCGAGTTCGTTCATCCGTGGACGGAGGAGCGGATCGAGGCCGAAGCCCCTTGGCCTGAAGATTTTGCCGAGCTAGCGGTACGTTTGCAAAAATAGTAGTCATGCTCCTTCCCGGCAGGCCATATAAATTGTAAAGACAATGGTATCAGCCTGCAATCTGTTTTCGAAGCCCATTTGGAAACAGGGAAAGATGGAGGGAGGATTTACTTTGACAACGGAACAAAACGGTCTGCGGTTTGATATTTATGAACGGGTGCATTTATCCGAAGGCGTGTTCGGCATTAAAGAGTTGGAGGGGATCGAACTAACCCCGCATATTCAAGTGCTGCCTCAGGGAGAACAAGCTGTCCTCCGCGGCAATTTGCTGCTGACTGGAACGTATGTGGACGAACAGGGCCGCGAGGGGCAAACGCTGGAGCATCTGATCCCGGTGGAAATCACTTTGCCTCTGAACCGCGTGCAGCGGGTGGAGGACATCGCCGTCGAGATCGAAAACTTCGACGTGGATTTATTGTCGGCACGCAGTTTGAACATTACCGGCGTGCTGTCCCTGAACGGGCTCGAGGTGGCCTCCGCTCCTGAAGCGCCTTCCTGGCAGGAAACGCAAGAGGAAGTCGTGTTCGTGCATGAGGTCGCCGAACGCCGTGCGGCGGAACCTACGGCTCCGTTGTTTGCCGTTTCCGGAGCGACACGGGACGCAGAGAGCGAGCCGCCCGCTGCATCGGCCGCAGCTTCGGAAAACCCGGAGCGGACGCCGGAAGAGCCTGGGCCCGCTGCCGTGCCGGTGAGCGCCTTGGTGGAGCCGGAGCCGGTACCGGTGACCGTGCAGGAAGAATCTGCCGCCCCCGCGCCGGTGCAGGAAGAGAAGAAAGAGCTGAAGGTCGCATTCAGCGGTAAGAAATCGGCGGAGGCTCAACCTGAGACTCCGGTAGTCAAATCGTTCGGACTCTCCTCGTCGCTGAACCCTTCTGCGGCGAATCAGGCGAAGCAAGACATCCGTCCGGAAGAAGAAGCGGAGGAAACGGAAGCCGCTCAAAATAAAGTGCAATGGAAAAATTTACTGCTGAACGCCAAGGGAGAGCAGCAGGAATTCAAGCGGGTGCGCCTCTGCATCGTGCAGAAGGAAGAGACCCTCGAGACCATCGCCAAACGGTATGAGATGAATCCGCGGGAGATCGCCTTGTACAACCGTCTCGGCGATTCGGATGTGACCGAAGGTCAAATCGTATACATACCGAAATAAAGCGGCCTTCGGCCCGAGACCCGTCGCTAGAGGTGTTTTGAATAAAAAAAATGGCCCCGAACGAGCCCAAAGCGGCTTGCTAGGGGTTTTTTTGGTTATACTGCTTATTGACTCCACTCTTAATGTTGTTTATCATAGTACGCATACAAGTAGCAAAAACGTGGAAAGGGAATAGTAGGCGCCGAAGCCTTCAGAGAGCGGACCGGAATGATGCTGGAAGGAGCCGCAGGATGTAACTGCCGAAGTCGCCCCGGAGTTGCCGTGTTGAGACCAGGAAGAAGTAGACATGGCCGGCTGCAGCCGTTATCTGTTTAAGTGCCGTAAGGCGTTCATCATCGGGGCGGACCCGGTTGGCGGTCGCGGAATAAAGGTGGTACCACGGAAGCGAGAGCCTTTCGTCCTTTGCGGGCGGAGGCCTTTTTTACGTTCAGGACGCTGCAGTATATCCTTTCGGTCCCTGTTCCATTCAGTCTCATTTGGAACCTTCGCCTACAGGCCATACCCGCTCACTGCTATTCAGGAAGAAAACCAAGATAAAATCGATGCAAAGTATCGGAGGAAAGCACCTATGGAAGAAACCAAAACCCAAGCACCGGCGACGGCGATGCCGACGACGTATGATCCGAAGGAAGCGGAGAAAAAATGGTACGATTACTGGCTGAAAGGCCAATTCTTTAAAGCCGGCGCCCGTCCGGACGCCAAGCCCTATACGATTGTCATCCCGCCGCCGAACGTGACGGGCATGCTGCATATCGGGCACGCGCTCGATTTTACGCTGCAGGACATCATGATCCGCACCAAGCGGATGCAGGGCTACGATGCGCTCTGGTCGCCGGGCTCCGACCATGCGGGGATCGCTACGCAAACGAAGGTCGAGCAGAAGCTCCGCGAGGAAGGGGTCAGCCGTTACGACCTGGGCCGCGAGAAGTTTCTGGGGAAGGTCTGGGAGTGGAAGGAGCACTACGCCGGCACGATCCGCGAGCAGTGGGCGAAGATGGGCTTCTCGCTCGATTATTCCCGTGAACGGTTCACGCTGGACGAAGGCTTGTCCAAGGCGGTGCGCGAGGTTTTCGTAAGGCTCTACGAGAAGGGCTTAATTTACCGCGGCAAATATATCATCAACTGGGATCCGGCGGCACGAACCGCTTTATCCGATATCGAGGTGGAATACAAAGAGGTTCAAGGCGCGCTGTACCATCTGAAATATCCGGTGAAGGACAGCGATGAATTCATCGTCGTGGCTACAACCCGTCCCGAGACGATGCTCGGCGATACGGCGGTGGCGGTTCACCCGGAAGACGAGCGCTACAAGCATCTGATCGGCAAGACGCTCGTGCTGCCGATCATCGGCCGCGAGATTCCGATCGTGGCGGACGAGTACGTGGAGAAGGAGTTCGGCGACTGGAGCTGTGAAAATTACGCCGGCGCATGACCCGAACGACTTTGAGGTGGGCCGCCGCCATAACCTGCCGCAGGTGCTCGTGATGGACGAATCCGGCAAAATGAACGAGAATGCCGGCAAGTATCAAGGGCTCGACCGCTTCGACTGCCGCAAACAAATCGTAGCGGACATGAAGGAGCAGGGCGTGCTGCTGAAGATCGAGGAGCACGTGCACCAGGTAGGCCACAGCGAGCGGAGCGGAGCCGTGGTGGAGCCGTATTTGTCGACACAGTGGTTCGTGCGGATGAAGCCGCTGGCCGACCGCGCGATCGAGGCGCAGAAATCGGGCCAAGGCGTGAATTTCGTTCCGGACCGTTTCGATAAAATATACCTGCACTGGATCGAGAACGTCCGCGACTGGTGCATTTCCCGCCAGCTGTGGTGGGGGCACCGGATTCCGGCCTGGTACTGCGGCGACTGCTCCGAGGTGATCGTTGCGCGCGAGGATGCGAAGGTATGCCCGAAATGCGGCGGTACCCATCTGAAGCAGGACGAGGACGTACTGGACACCTGGTTCAGCTCGGCGCTCTGGCCTTTCTCGACGCTGGGCTGGCCGGATCAAACCGAGGATCTGAAGCGCTATTACCCTACGGATCTGCTCGTAACCGGCTACGACATCATTTATTTCTGGGTAGCCCGGATGATTTTCAGCGCTCTCGAGTTTACGGATCAAATCCCGTTCAAGGATGTGCTCATGCACGGCCTCGTTCGGGATGCGGAAGGACGCAAGATGTCCAAATCGCTCGGCAACGGTGTCGACCCGCTCGAGGTGATCGAGAAGTATGGCGCGGATGCCATGCGCTTTATGATTTCCACCGGCTCCACACCGGGGCAGGATTTGCGCTTCCGCTGGGAGAAGGTCGAGCAGGCGCGCAACTTTGCCAACAAGATTTGGAACGCATCTCGTTTCGCTCTGATGAATCTGGGCGATTTCCAAGCATCGGACATCGACCTGAGCGGCAAGCTGGGCACGGCGGACCGGTGGATCCTGCACCGCTTGAACGAAACGGTCCGCGACGTCACGCGGCTGATCGATGCCTACGAATTCGGGGAAACCGGGCGGTCAGCTCTATAACTTCATTTGGGACGATCTGTGCGACTGGTACATCGAATTTAGCAAGCTTTCCTTGTACGGTACGGACGAAGCGGCGAAGAAGACGACGAAGTCTGTACTGGCGTATGTGCTGGACCGCACGCAGCCGGCTGATTCATCCGTTCATGCCGTTCATCAGCGAGGAAATTTGGCAGCATCTGCCGCATGAGGGCGAGACGATCACGCTGGCGGAGTGGCCGGTGTACGAAACCCGCTTTGAAGCGGCGGACGCGGTGCGCGAGATGGAGCTCCTCATGGACATGATCCGGACCGTGCGCAACATTCGTGCGGAAGTGAACGTGCCGATGAGCAAAAAAATCGAGTCGCTCGTGAAGCCGGCGGGCGAAGAGACAGAGGCCGTCATAAAGCGCAACGAGGAATACGTAAGCCGCTTCTGCAATACCTCGCTGCTGCAAATCGACACGGGCCTTACTTCTCCGGATAAGGCGATGACAGGCATCGTCACGGGGGCGGAGCTTTATTTGCCGCTGGCGGGCCTGATCGACATTGCCCAGGAAATAACACGACTGGAAAAAGAGCTGACCACGCTGCACGGCGAGGTGGAGCGGATCGAGAAGAAACTGTCGAATCAAGGTTTTGTATCGAAAGCGCCGGCTAAGGTCATTGAAGAAGAAAAAGCGAAGCTAGCCGATTACGCCGACAAACGGGATAAAGTGACGGCCCGGCTCGCGGAGCTGAAAGGATGATCCCGGTATGAGCAGCACGAAGCAAATCACAGAGCCTTTTCAAACGGCCCAGGAAGCGATCGACTGGATTGTCCGCTTTATCCCGCTTGTCGGGATCAAGCCGGGGCTTGAGCGGATGCAGCGGATGATGGAACTGCTTGACAATCCGCACCGCAGACTCAAGTTCATTCACATCGCCGGGACCAACGGGAAGGGCTCGGTGTGCGCCTACCTGTCGGAAGTCATCCGGCAGTGCGGCTATGACGTGGGGACGTTCACTTCCCCTATATCGAGAAGTACAATGAACGGATCCGCCTGAACGGGCAGAACATCCCGGACGAGGATCTGCTCCGGGTCGTCAATAAAATCAAACCGGTCATCGATGCGGTAACGGAGGAGTTCGGCCAGCCGTCGATGTTCGAAATTTCCACGGTTGCGGCGATCGAGTATTTCGCCCGCGTCGCTTATCCGGATTTCGTCGTCTGGGAAACGGGCCTGGGAGGCCGCCTCGATTCGACCAACATCGTGACGCCGCTGGTATCGGTCATTACGAATATCGGCCACGATCATATGGACCTTCTGGGCGATAGCCTCGAGCAGATCGCCGGGGAGAAAGCCGCCATTATCAAATCGGGCTTTCCGGTTGTCAGTGCGGTGGAGCGAGCCGGAAGTGATCGAGGTAATCCGGCGGACGGCGAAGGAAAAGCATTCCACGCTTTATTTGATGAACGAGGCCTTCCGTTATGAAACGCTGTCCGTTCGGGAGAATGAGCAGAAGTTCCGTTTTACCGGCCCGTTCCGGGAGTTCCCCGAGGTGACGATCTCGATGAACGGCCCGCATCAGATCAAGAATGCGGCCGTCGCTCTGATGACGATCGAGGTGCTTCGTCAATATTACGCGATGATCGTGGAGGAAGAGGATCTGTTGCGCGCCATGAACGCGACGCAATGGCCCGGACGGCTTGAGCTTATTTCGACGCACCCGCGTATCCTGATCGACGGCGCGCATAATCCGGAAGGCGCGGAGACATTGGCAAGTGCCATAAAAACGACGTATTCGTACAAAAAGCTCCATTTGATGATGGGAATGCTGAGCAACAAGAATCATACGGAGTATTTCAGGCATATACTACCAATAGTGGATACCCTCATCCTGACCGAGCCGGTTTGGTTCAAGAAAGCGGGGGCCGCAGGCCTTGCGTCGCTGGCCCGGACTTTGCTTGAAGAAATCGGCCGCACGGACGTGGAAGTGATCGTGGAGCCGAATTGGAAAACCGCGCTGGAAATCATGAACCGCCTGACGGCACAGGACGACCTGGCCGTCGTGACCGGTACGCTATATTTGATTGGGGATGTTCGTTCCTGGATCAAGCATCAATCCGATTCTGAAAAAGGCTGGTGAAGACGCGCGTGAATACATCGGAGCATATCCATTTTATCGGCATTGGCGGGTACGGCATGAGTGCGATTGCCAAGGTGATGCTGGAAATGGGGTACCAAGTTTCGGGATCCGATTTGGCGCAGCAGGAGCTGACAGAGAAGCTCGCGGCCAAGGGGGCGCAGGTGTTTATCGGACATCAGGCGCAGAATGTTAAAGGGGCGGACGTGGTGGTTTATTCCACGGCACTGACCAAGGACAATGTGGAAATGGTGGCGGCGGAGGAATTGAACATTCCGATTCTGCACCGTTCCCAGATGCTTGCCCGCCTGATGAACGCCAAGAAGGGGATCGCGGTGGCGGGGGCTCATGGAAAGACGACAACCTCATCCATGATTGCGCTCGTACTGGAACAATGCCGGCAGGACCCGACCTTCATCATCGGCGGAGAGATTATGAATGTGGGCAGCAATGCGAAGGCGGGCAAAGGCGACTGGGTGGTAGCCGAAGCGGACGAAAGCGACGGTTCCTTCCTGCAGTACCAGCCTGCCATTGCGCTTGTTAACAATATTGAGGCGGATCATCTGGAGAACTACGACGGCAACTTCGACAATCTGAAGAAAGCCTATGCGCAGTTTTTGAGCCAGGTGAAGGAGGACGGAAAAGCCGTTGTCTGCAAGGACGATCCGCATCTGCAGGAAATGATTCCGCTGATCAAAAGCCAGGTCATCACCTATGCCATCGATACGGAAGCCGATTACCGCGCCGTGAACATCCGCCTTGGCGACCGCCGGGTCTCCTTCGACGTCGTTCACGGGGGCAAGGCGATCGGGACGATCGATTTATCCGTACCCGGCAGACATAACGTATACAATGCGCTGGCGACGCTGATTACCTGTATGGAAGCGGGACTCTCCTTTGAGCAGGTGGCTGAAGCGATTACCGACTTCCGCGGGGCCAAGCGGCGTTTTCAGGTGCTCGGCGAGGTGGATGACATTCTCGTCATCGACGATTACGCTCATCATCCGACGGAGATCGAAGCGACCATCCAAGCGGCGCGGGCGACCGGCAAGCGCATCGTAGCGGTATTCCAGCCGCAGCGGTATACGCGGACGTATTTCTTGTTCGAGCAGTTCAGCCGCGCCTTCCCGGAGGCCGATGAAGTGATCATCACGGATATTTACTCGCCGGCAGGGGAGAAGCAAATCGAAGGCATCAGCTCCGCCAAGCTGGTTGACTTGATCCGTCAGAACAGCAATCCGAACGTAAAGTACATTCCGACGAAGGAAGAAGTGCAGGCGTACCTCTACGGTTCGGTCAGCCGCGGAGATTTGGTACTGACCATGGGGGCGGGCGATATTTGGAAGGCCGCGGACGGTCTGGCCAAAGCGCTGCATGCCCGGACCGGTTAAATGAAAACATAAGTAACCCCGGATGCCGGCCGAAAGCCTGGTTGCCGGGGTTTTGTGCTTATTCTCCTGGTTCTATTTCCCGCTCTACTCTCATACTCTAGTATTACCATATGGGACAAGGGAGAGTTGGAGCAATGAACAAGGCCAAGATGACGTTTCGTTTCGAGCCGACCCGCCCGGGCGGAAAGCCGGCGGCGCATCGGGAGACGAAGGTGATCCCGCTGCATCAGGAAGAATACCGGATCATGGAGCCGGAAGCGGAGGGGACGAAGGAGTCCCGGCCGCGGCAGAACGATTTATACGAGCGGCTGAGGCCGCCTGCCCCGGGGCCTTCGCTTTCGCCCTCGGCTCCGGAGTCCGAGCGGCCGATGCTGATCGACGCCCAGCCTTTAAACCCGTATACAACCGATTATGGCGGGTGGCAGAGTTCGTTCGATACCGAGACCCAGCGGATTGAAAGTATGATCCGGAACTCGGGAGGGCGTGCGGTGGATCCCGAAACCGGATATGTGGAAGACGGGAGAGAGCCGCGGCGGGAAGAAGAGCTGCGCGACCACCGCTGGTATACGCCGGAGCAAACGGCTTATTACAGCAGGCAGACGGGCGGGTCATGGCTGAAAGTAACGGCCTCGGTTGCAGGCGCCGTCGTCACCGGCGTGGCCTTCGGCTTCCTGGTGCTGTCGATGTTCAAGGGCGGGGATGACCCAAACAAGGTCAAGCCGGTCGATGCATCGGTAGTTCAGCAGCAGGGGCAGAAGAAGCCGGATGCGGGAACAGCCTCGGGGAGCGCTCAAGGCAAGGACGCAGGGGCGGCCGGAAGCGCAGCGGCTTCGGCCTCGGCGAAACCGGGAGATAAGGCGGATGCCGGAACCCCGGTATCGGCGGCGGTAGCGAATATGGCGACGGCGGCCGTCAGTCTTCAGTCCAAATCCTATACCTTCCTGCAGGGCGGTGTGTTCAGTACACCGCAAACCGCGGAGACCCAGCAGGCGGATTTCCGCAAACAAGGTTTTGCCGCCGTGAGCGATTCGGGCGATAAAATCCCTGTTTACATCGGAATGGCCGTCAGTCGGGAAGAAGCCCAAACGCTCAGCCAGCAGTATAAACAGAAGAAAATCGATGTGGTGCTCAAAAACTTCGAGGTACCGGGAGCGTCCAAGATCCGCTGGAACGGCAAAGGGACGGACATCTTCGCCGGCTATATGACCCAAGGGGAGAAGCTGGTGCAGCTGATCTCGGCGCAAACCGTCCTGCACCTGAATGAGACGAAGCCTGGAGCGCTGGACGATAAGGCGCTGCAGACGATCAAGACCACGCACCAGGCCTGGGCGTCTTCGGCCTCGGCCGTAAGCGACGGGCTCGGGGAAGCGGGGAAAGCGTCGCTCCCGAAGATGAACAGCGCGCTCAACACGGCGGTGGCTTCCCTGGAGGATTACAAGAAGAACCCGTCCTCCGCTTCCCTATGGCAGGCCCAGACCGCACTCATGCAGTATCTGGTGGCGGAAAAGGAGCTGCTCCGCACCGCCTCGGTGCAATAGAAAAAAGCCGGAGAACCGGCCCTGACACATGGACATTCCGTCCGGTCACGGCTGATTCCCCGGCTTTTTTGCCGGTTTGCTCTGCAAATACCGGTCGATGAGCGCGGCGGCTTCCGCCCGCGTAATCGGTCGCTCCGGGCGGAACTCCGCCGCCGTCACGCCGTTGATCCAGCCGGCCGCCTTAAGGCTCGCCACCGCTGAAGCCGCCCAGTAATCCGGCGGCACATCCCCGAACGGCCGGCTTCCGGCCGGCGCCTGCGGCGCCCCAGCCAGCCGCTGCAGCGGCGCCGCCGCCTCCGCCCGGGTGACGGGGCGGTCGGGACGAAGCGTGCCGTCGGGGTAGCCCTCCAGCACGCCGCCGCGCACCGCCTTGTCCAAGGCGGCGAAAGACCAATGCCCCGCGTTCACGTCCTTGAACGCGGCGGCCCCGCCGGCGACCTGTGCACAGGCGCCGCCGTAAACCGCGCCCCCGACCGTCCCGGGGCGGCACAGCTCCCTGCCGCCGACGCCGGCAGGTCGAACACCCGGCCGAGCAGCGTCATCCATTCCGCTCTCGTCAGCATCCGGTTCGGCTCGAACGTCTTGCCGACCCCTTCAACCACGCCCTGCGCCTTCAGCCGCAGGACCGCGCCCTCGGCCCAATGTCCGCGCAGGTCCGCGAACCCGGTGTTGTCGGGCGGCAGGTAAGCCTCAATGCCGTCGGCAATCGCTTTGGCCATCAGCGTCCGTTCCTCGGGATCGGCCAGCGGCTGCGCCTCCGTGGAGTTCGACAGAAACGCGGTCTCCACCAGAATGCTCGGGATCGTGCCCATCCGTACAACATATACCGCGCTCGGAGTGAGCCCCTGGCTCGGCGTACCCGTTTCCTTGACGAACGAATCCAGTACCTTTTGAGCAAGTGCTTTGCTTTGCGGGGTCAGCGCTTTCATCTTATCGCTGGCGGGATAATCCGACTGAGGATAAGCGTCGTCGTAGTAGAGCACCATGGACCCCCGGGTAGCCGGGTTCGGATAATCATTGGCATGAATCGATACGAACAAATCCGCTCCCTGAGCATTCGTATATTCCACCCGCCGCTGGAGCGTCCAGAAGACGTCGCTGTCGCGGGTCATCACCGCATCATACCCCCGTTCGGCCAAGAAGTTCTTCAGCTTGCGGGCGATGTCCAGGGTCACCGTCTTCTCCATCAATCCGTTCATTCCGACGGCTCCCGAATCCTTCCCTCCGTGCCCCGGATCGACGACAATTTTCGCGGCCTCGGCCGGCGCTGGCAAAGACAAATAAACTGATGGCAAGCGCGGCGGAACGCACCCAAGGCTTCACCATCCGATCCACTCCTTTCGGTTCCCATTCCACTTCTTTTCCCGCCTCACACAAGCCGGGAACATTCGCCAACAGCAAATCGAAATATGCTATAATAGCGTGTGGCAATCCTGCATGATTTTGGTTGTAATTCGACGGAAAGAGGTATCCTACATTTGAAAAAGAATACGTTCACGCTGATCCTCATCCTGATCGTAGGCCTGGTGGCCGGAAGCCTGGTCGGCCAGTTGCTGTCCTCCGTGCCGGCGCTCTCGTTCCTGACCGTATCCAAGGAGCTGAGCTGGCGACCGAAGGCGGACCTGCTTGTCCTCCGTTACGATCTGGACCTGCACATCCGGCTCAATCTGATCGGGATTCTGGGCCTGGCGGCGGCCGTTTGGATTTATCGAAAACTGTAACTTTTCCATCCTGCGGAACGTCTTTTATGTATGGGACGGGCAGGCCTATACCCGCTTTTACAATATTCGAAACGAGGGAATCTATTTATGTCGATTAATGGCGAAAAAGTGCTGATCCTCGCCTCCTCCTCCCCGCGCCGTCAAGAGCTGATCCGCTCGCTGAATCTGCCTTACCGGATCATAGTCAGCGATGCGGACGAAACAACGGAGCCCGGCTGGATACCGTCCCAAATAGTGGAAGAGCTTTCGGGTCGGAAAGCCCGCACCGTCTACGAACGTTGTAAGGTGGAATTAGCGCCGGACGAGCAGGGCGTTGTGATCGGATCCGACACCATTGTCGTACTGGACGGCGAGGTGCTCGGCAAGCCGAAGGATGAAGACGATTCGTTCCGGATGCTGAAGGCCCTTCAGGGCAGAAGGCATCAGGTGTACAGCGGGGTCGTCTGCATCGACCTGGCTACGGGGAAACCCATGGAGCGCACGGGGTTACCGAAGTGTATATGAAGCCCTTGACGGATGAACGGATCCGTTCCTACATCCGGACCGGCGAGCCTAAGGACAAGGCCGGATCCTACGCCATTCAAGGACTCGGCGCAACGATCGTGGAGCGGATCGAAGGCGATTATTTCAATGTCGTCGGGCTTCCGATGTCGCTTTTGTCCGATCTGCTCGGCCGTTTGGGTGTCGCTGTCTTTTAAGCAGGCATCATGATATAATGAGGTTTCGTACCACCGCTTTACAACCCGAATATTTTGACGAAAGAGAGGGAATGCATGGAGTCGCTCAATACGACATTGCGCGATGTCCCCAGCGACGAACGACCCAGAGAACGCATGATGCAGTATGGGGCAACAGCTTTAAGTAACGCGGAACTGCTGGCGGTGCTGCTCCGGACCGGAACGTACCGCGAATCGGCCGTATCTCTCGGCCAGCGTCTGCTGCGCGAATCCAGAGGACTGCGAAGTCTGGCGGATATGAGCCTGCAGCAGCTGACAGAGATTAAGGGCATCGGCGAGGCCAAGGCGCTGCAGATTCAAGCCGGCATTGAGCTTGGCAGAAGAATGGCGCGCAGCTCGCTCAGCGACACGGTAACGATCCGTTCGCCGCAAGATGTGGCTTCGCTTCTAACCGAAGAACTGCGTTATTTGCAAAAGGAACATTTCGTCTGCTTGTTTCTGAACACCAAGAACCACGTGATCGGCCAGGAGACGCTGTCCATGGGCAGTCTCAACGCCTCCATCGTCCATCCGCGGGAGGTGTTCCGCGCCGCCATCAAGCGCAGCGGCGCTTCGATCGTCTGTGCGCACAATCATCCCAGCGGGGATCCGACCCCAAGCCCCGAAGATATCGAGCTCACCCGCAGACTTGCGGAAGCGGGCGGGATTATCGGCATCGAGGTGCTCGATCACATCGTGATCGGCGACCGCGGCTTCGTTAGTTTGAAGGAGCTCGGATGGTTGTAATATAATAAGAAACAGGCTTTTGCAAACTGTTCTTTTCGCGCAATGTCACTAAGCCGTGACGGCGGGAGATCGACCGGAAGCACCGGCGTTTCAAGCCGCACTTGGCATGTCGGCGGCAGGCCGATTTACAAATTAAGATACGCGGCGTTAGCGGCGCTTGAAATAGAGAAGGGAGCACCTTACATATGTTCGGAACGAAAGACCTGGGTATCGACCTCGGGACGGCCAATACACTAGTTTATGTGAAAGGGAAAGGAATCGTCGTGCGGGAGCCGTCGGTGGTCGCCATCCGCACCGATACGAAGACGATTGAAGCGGTCGGCAACGACGCGAAAAAAATGATCGGCCGTACCCCGGGCAATATTCGGGCGGTCCGTCCGATGAAGGACGGCGTCATCGCTGATTTCGACACCACCTCGACGATGATCAAATATTTTATCCGCCAGGCGCAGACGCAGCGCTGGCTGTTTCAGCGTCACCCGAGCGTCATGGTCTGCGTGCCGTCGGGCATTACGGCCGTCGAGAAGCGCGCCGTCGAAGACGCGACAAGACAAGCCGGTGCCCGCGACGCTTATACGATCGAGGAGCCCTTTGCGGCGGCGATCGGAGCCGATCTCCCGGTATGGGAGCCGACCGGCGACATGGTTGTCGATATCGGCGGCGGGACGACGGAGGTTGCCGTCATTTCGCTGGGCGGCATCGTGACGAGCCGTTCGATCCGCGTAGCCGGCGATGAGATGGATGAAGCGATCATTCAATATATCAAACGTACCTACAATCTGATGATCGGCGAACGGACGGCCGAATCCATCAAAATGGAAATCGGCTCCGCGCTCCAACTGGAACCTCCGATTCGTTACGAAATCCGCGGTCGCGATCTTGTGTCGGGGTCGCCGAAGACAATGGCCATCACCTCCGACGAAATTACGGACGCCCTGACCGATACGGTCTACAGCATTGTGGACGCCGTGAAAGTGACGCTGGAGAAATGCCCTCCCGAGCTTGCGGCCGATATCATGGACCGGGGCATTGTGCTTACGGGCGGCGGCGGACTGCTGCGCAATTTGGACAGGTCGCTTTCGAGGGAAACCGGAATGCCGGTGCTCGTAGCCGAGAATCCGCTGGACTGCGTGGCGATCGGCACGGGACGGGCGCTGGAGAATATCCATCTGTTCAAAACGAGAACGGGCCCGACGAGCAAAGCGCGCCGCTGATCGGCATGCACTAGGTTAGAGGTGTATACTCTTGAGACTAATGGGGAACAAACGGTCGCTCATTCTGATGCTCGGTCTGATCTGCTTCATCGTGCTGATGGGGTTGACCTTCGGACGGCAGGGCTATGCGCTGTGGCCGGAGAAGTTTTTGAAAGACACCGTCTCCTGGACGCAGGGGATCTTGTACAAGCCTGCAGGCGCCATTGCCGGTTTCTTTGACGATATGAGCCGGCTGACCACTATCTATGAAGAAAATAAAGTTCTCCGCGAAACGCTTTCGAAATATGCCCGTGATACGACGCGCCTCAACGACTTGGAACAGCAAAACAAGCGGCTGCAGGATGACCTCGGGTTCACCGAACGCCAGAAGCAGATGAACAATTATCGTTTCCTGATTGCAAACGTCGTTCAATTCGATTTGGCCAGTAACCTGATCACCATTAATTTGGGTGAGAAAGACGGAATCCGTACGAATATGGCCGTGATGGCCGTAGAAGGCTTGGTCGGAAGGGTGGTCAGCGTATCGCCTTTCTATGCGGATGTGCAGCCGCTTACCGGGATCGACGATAAAGCGGCGCTCGAATCCAAAGCGATTGCCGTTACGGTGAAAGGTAAAGAGGACCAATCTTACGGCTATATCGAGTCCTATGATCCGAAAACTCAGAAATTAATCATGACCAAGATCGACCCGAACGATCCGATCGCGCCTGGAGATACGGTCATTACCTCGGGCAAAGGGCTGGTGTTCCCGAAAGGGATTGAAATCGGAAAAGTGGTAGAGAAGAGGGAAGGCGACTTCGGCATCACTTATGTCGCCACGATTCAGCCGTTCGCTTCATTCAACCACCTGAGGGAAGTATTTGTCATCCAATTGCCGGAGATGAAGTGAGGTGAGAACGGGTGCATAAACGATTATGGCTTCTGTTGACCGTCCTCTTCCTGCTCGAAAGCACGGTTCTTCCCTGGCTGATTCCGGTCGCCTGGCAAACCCGGATTCTGGTTACGCCGCATTTCGTTCTCGTGATTGTCCTGTTCATCGGATTATATATGAACCGTCATACCTCGCTCTTATACGGGTTAATTTTCGGGATGCTGAACGATATCATTCATTATTCGCCCATGCTCGGACCGATTGCCTTCAGCATGGGCTTGACCGGTTATATGGCGGGGCTCATGTCCGGGCGGGTGTATTCCAGCATTATGGTCAGCATGCTAGTGATCGCGCTGGGGAACCTGGGCTATGAAGCGATCATTTTCGGATTGTACCGGTTGTTCCGGATCACCCATCTGGATTTTCAATGGGTCTTTCTTCATCAGATGCTGCCCAGCATGCTGATTAATCTGTTGTTTGCCCTGGCCGTATACGTTCCGCTCCGCAAGCTCTTCGAGAGCCATGCGATCCCTTCTACCTCGGCTGAAGAATAATAATTTGGGCATGGAGCAGGAGAACGCGCGAACGAAGCCGAAATGTATAGGCTTAGGGGGTAGAAGCGTTTATGACGGCAGTAAAGCATCACGTGACGATCAAAGGGGTAAAGGACGGGCTTGTCTTTCTGCTGGACGATGCATGCGACTTTGAGGAAGTGCTTTCGGAACTGAGGCATAAGCTGGAGAAGACGCATCAGCAAATCCTGACCGGTCCGATCATTCATGTCCGGGTTCAGCTCGGCGACCGGCCTGTGACGGAGGAGCAGAGGGATCAAATCCGCGAAATCATCGGCCAAAAGGGAAATCTGCTGGTACAGTCCATCGATACGGCGGATGCTTCCGCGAAGAAGCCCGAGCCGGGATCTTCGGAAGTCAAGATGGTTCGCGGCATCGTCCGTTCCGGACAAACCTCGACGCATGAAGGGCACGTGTTATTTTTAGGCGACATCAACCCCGGGGGCTCGATCGTGAGCACCGGGAGTATATATATTATGGGATCGTTAAGGGGGATGGCGCACGCCGGGGTCGAAGGGGACGAAACGGCAATTATTGCGGCCTCCCATATGCGCCCCACACAGCTCAGAATCGCGGGAATTATCAGCAGGCCTCCGGATGAGTGGGATGCTGCCGGCGCTTACGACGCTTATATGGAGTTTGCCTATGTGAAGGAAGGCAAGATGGAAATCGACAAGATTCATCATTTTCATAAATTCGGGTTGAACCAAATTTCTTAAAGGAGTGGGAGCCATGGGAGAGGCAATCGTCATCACTTCGGGGAAAGGGGGCGTCGGCAAAACGACGACCTCGGCCAATATCGGCACGGCACTGGCGCTGCAGGGCAAGAAAGTGGTCATGGTGGATACCGACATCGGTTTGCGCAACCTGGACGTGGTGATGGGGCTGGAAAACCGCATCATTTACGACCTGATCGATGTGGCGGAAGGCCGCCGCCGGCTCACTCAGGCGCTTGTCAAGGATAAACGGTTCGAAGAGCTGTACATGCTTCCGGCTGCCCAAACGAAGGACAAGAACGCCATTTCCCCGGATGCCGTACGGCAGATCGTGCTCGATTTGAAACGGGATTTTGAATTCGTCATTATCGACTGTCCGGCGGGAATCGAACAGGGCTTCAAGAACGCGGTGGCCGGCGCGGACAAGGCTATTGTCATCACCACGCCGGAGAATGCAGCGGTGCGGGACGCCGACCGGATTATCGGGCTGCTGGAGCGCGAGCCCCAGGTGGAGTCCCCCAAGCTGATCATCAACCGGATACGTCCGAGCATGGTCAAGAAAGGCGAGATGCTGGACATCGATGAAATCTGCTCGGTGCTGGCCATCGATCTGCTGGGGATCGTGCCGGATGACGAATACGTGATCAAAGCCGCCAATATCGGGGAGCCGACGGTCATGAATCCGAATTCCAGAGCCGCTATCGCTTACCGCAACATCGCCCGCCGCATCCTTGGGGATTCCGTGCCGCTGATGCCGATGGAAGAGAAGACCGGCGTTTTCGTCCGGATGAAAAAGTTTCTTGGAATGGGATGACCTCATAGTGCTTCGCAAATTTCAAAAAGTCGACTGGTCCATTGTTGTTATACTGATTCTTTTCATGGTAATCAGTACGCTCCTTGTTTACAGTGCAACAATCAACGGTACTGAATTAAAGTTCGATGCCAAGAAGCTCACCATCATTTATGTTATATCGATTATCGGGTTTCTGGCCGCCACGACCATTGATTACAGGATTCTGACGAAATTCTCTTATTATTTATATGGAGCCGGGCTGATCCTGCTGGTAGCGGTTTTGAAATTCGGGGTGGAAAAGGGCGGAGCGACCGGGTGGTTCTCTTTGCCTTTCGGCCTCGATTTCCAGCCTGTCGAATTGTTCAAAATTATCCTGATTCTAACGGTGTCATACTTTATCGGTAAGCTGAAGGGCGAACCCATGACCTTTTTAAGGGGAATCGTACCTGTCGGCGTATTGACCCTGGTACCTATTGCTCTGGTCATGGCCCAGCCGGACTTCGGCAATGCGATCATTCTGGTCGCTGTCTTAATCGGTCTTTATTGGATTGGACAAGTGCCTATAACCTACGTTCTTTCCGGTATCGCCGCTATTTCGGCGTTCGGGTACTTTTTTCTCCACTACTTTAAACTTTACTACACACAGATTAAAGAATATCTTATTGCCCATAAACTGCCGTTTCACTGGATGGCGAGAATCAATACGTTTATCGACCCGGAGTCGGCGACCAATGACCAAAAATATCAAGTGGTTAACTCGGTTAGAGCGATAGGTTCCGGTTCTTTAACGGGAGAAGGTTTTCTTCACGGGACCTCGATTCACAACAATTTCATACCGGTAGCATACAGCGATTCGATCTTTGTCGTCATCGGAGAAGAATTCGGGTTCATCGGCGCTTCGATCTTGCTGCTGCTCTATTTCGTGCTTATTTACCGGATGATTCTTATCGCCATCTATACTAATAATTTCGCGGGGCGCTATATCGTGGTCGGAGTTATTTCTATGCTGGTATTTCAAATATTCGAAAATATCGGGATGATGATCGGAATTATGCCTCTTACCGGTATAACGCTTCCCTTTGTCAGCTATGGCGGTACTTCATTAATGATTAATATGATCGCCATGGGACTGGTTATGAGCATAAAAATTCATGATGATCTGTTATTGGACGAAGACCTTTAACAGGAACAATAAGAGAAAGGGCCTGGATGCACAGCACCGGGTCCTTTTTTTGTCGATTTGTCCAGCCCAGCCGGCGGCAAGTCGTTTGTGCCCTTCCTGTATATTTGCCCGTACAAGCTCATAGGATGGAATATACAAGCCTTGGGCAGGGAGGAACGGGGGATATGGAGAGCAAACGCGGCATTCGCGAGCGGCGCATGGAAAAAATCCGTCAGCTGCAGGGGGCAGAACCCGGCCGCCCTGGGAGCCGGATCAGACGCATTATGAATTTCCCGTGGCGGGGGCAGAGTGCGGGAACCGTATGAACCCGGGCGGCCGTTTGAGCGGGGAGAAGAATACCGGATGCCGGATCCCGAACTGGAATGGAACCGGAAGTGGCGGCGGGATTTATCCGCTTATTCCCGCTCGCCCGGCTACCGGACGAGCGGTCCGTCCCGCGACCGCATCGGCGCGCAGATTGTGATCAGCGGGCTGATCGCCGCCTTGGTCTGGGGACTCTTCCAATTGAATGAGCCTTGGGCGGAGAATGGGAAGCGGTTTATCGTCTCCGCTCTGAACGAATCGTTCGATGCCCGGTCCTTGGCGGTATGGTATGAAAATAAATTCGGCGGCGTACCCGTCCTTCCTTCCGGCGATGGACCCGGCCAAACATCAGGATGCGGAGAAGGTCAGTGCTGCGTCCAAGCATTATTTTGTGCCGCCGCAGGGCAAAGTGATCGCCGCCTTCACACCGGGACAGAGCGGCATTCTCGTGCAGGCGAAGCCCGGAGCCCCTGTGGCCGCCATGGATACGGGCCTGGTCACCTATGCCGGCGTAAGGGAGGACAGCGGCTACACGATTATCATCCGCCATACGGACGGAATGGAGACCGTGTACGGTCATTTGGAGCAAGGTGCCGTACGGGTGAACGATTGGATTAAGGGAGGGGAGACCGTCGGCACCTTGTCCAAGGCATCCGGATCCGCGTCCGGCACGCTGTTTTTTGCGATATCCAAGGACGGGAAGCCTGTCAACCCGACGGACGTGATTACGTTTGATTAAAGGATGGAACGTCTGGTTCGGCATCCGCTTCCGGTTTCATCCGCTGTTTTCCATTATCGTGCTGCTGTCGGCCTTAACCGGCTATTTCGTGGAAATCATTACCCTGTTCGGGATCGTGCTGATCCACGAGCTCGGCCATGTGGCGGCGTACCAGAGTCTGGGCTGGAAAGCCAGGGAGGTGCAGCCGCTTCCCTTCGGCGGAGTAGCTGTTGTCGAGGAGCGACCCGGCGTTCCGGCCTGGCAGGAACTCACGGTGGCCCTGGCGGGACCGCTGCAGAACGTATGGATGATGGGGATCGGCACCCTCATGACTTCCTGGGGCTGGTCGCCTCCGGTATGGGGAGCTTATTTCGTTCAGGCCAACCTGATCATCGCGCTCTTCAATCTGCTGCCGGTGCTTCCGCTGGACGGAGGAAAGGTCCTGCAGATATTGACCGGTCTCTGGCTTCCTTATCAGCAGACGATCCGTCTCACCGCCTGGGTCAGTCTGGCTTTCAGCGGACTGATCGTGATGTTCTCGGCGCTTCATCTTGGATCGGAACACGGAGGGATCCAGTTAAACTGGCTGATGATCGGCCTGTTTTTACTATATTCCAACTGGCATGAGCTGAAGGGGGTTCCGTACCGGTTCGTCCGTTTCCTGGTCAGCCGGCCGGTGCGGGAGCATCGGCTGACGGCTAAGGGGCCGTAGCGAGCCCGATCGTCGTCCGCGGCAGGAATAAGGTAACGGATGCCGTCCGATTGTTTATGCGCGACCGCTATCATCTGGTATATGTGCTGGACGAACGGGGAATCATCCGGAGTGTGGTGCCGGAAAAAGCGATGCTGGAGCTTTACTTCAACGAGTCCAAAAGAGAACGGCCCTTGTCCGAGCTTTTTGTGTCTTGAATGTGGTACAATAGGGCCGAGGTGTTGCAGCTATGAAACGAATATGGGTTCGAAGCGGTGAACAGCATACCGAGGTGGCCGTGCAGGAAAACGGCAAGCTCGTGGAATATTATAAAGGCCGGCGTGATCAGGGACAGCTGGCCGGCAATGTGTATATCGGACGCGTGGTAAGGGTGCTGCAGGGGATGCAGTCGGCCTTCGTCGACGTAGGACTGGAAAAAAATGTTTTTCTATATATAGACGATCTGCTGCCTGCGCATCTCGAGAAACAGCCCAAGCAGAAGCCGTCCATCCATGATCTGGTGAAGGTCGGTCAGCGGATTATGGTTCAGGTGGTTAAGGAGCCGGTGGGCGACAAGGGGGCGCGGGTGACGACCCATTACTCGATTCCCGGCCGTTTCGGCGTGTACATGCCCTATGCCGATTATGTGGGCGTTTCCCGCAAGATTGAAAGCGCAGCGGACCGCGAGCGGCTGAAAAAGACGGCGGAGCGGCATCTGCAGCCGGGCGAAGGCTTTATCGTAAGAACGGCCGCTTTGGGAGAAAGCGAGGAGGCGATTGCGGCCGATCTGGAAGAGTCTGCGGGGCAGGTGGAAGCAGCTGGAGGCGGCTTCGGCGGCGGAAGGGCCGGTCCCGAGAAAAATTTATTCCGATCTGGAAATGCTTCCGCGGCTGATCCGGGATTTGTTCCGGGACGACGTGGAAGAGCTGGTCGTGGGTTCGGAATCGGTATACCGTGAGATTCTTTCGCTCGTAACTCCAGTATCTTCAACGCTGGCCGCTCGGGTGAAGCGGGCGTCGTCACCGTCCTTTTGGGCGGATCAGGAGATCGAACGGCGACTCGAGCTGGGGCTGAAGCGCAAGATTTGGCTGGATAACGGGTCGTATTTGATCGTAGATCGGACAGAAGCGCTCACGGTCTTCGATGTGAACACCGGCAGGTATACGGGGTCGATCGATTTGGAGCGTACGGTCTTCGACACGAACATTGAAGCGGCCCGCGAGATTGCGCGGCTCCTGCGGCTTCGCGATATCGGCGGCCTGATCATTATCGATTTCATCGATATGGAGACGGAAGCCTCCCGCCAGCAGGTGCTGGACGAGCTGGTGCGGGAGACGAGAAAGGACCGGACGAAGACGGTTGTCGTCGGCTGGACCAAGCTGGGCCTTGTTGAGCTCACGCGCAAAAAGGTACGGGAAAGCAAGGAAGCGACGGTGCTTGAGGCCTGTCCAGCCTGCGGGGGTAGCGGATGGGTTGTATCCGATGATGTTTAATCATAATTTTATGTTGATTTTTGCCCGTGGGCTGTGATAGAATAGTTCAGTATGTTGCTATAACATGCTGTAACCGCGCGAAGCGGGTTGATTTCAAGTGCTTGTCCGTTCATCGGTCAAGCCACCTGGCTTTAGGCGAGTCTGAGACATGAGGGAGGTGCAACAATGTACGCAATTATCGAAACAGGCGGCAAGCAGTACAAAGTTCAGGAAGGCGATGTGGTTTACATCGAGAAGCTGAACGCAGGTGAAGGCGAGTCCGTTACGTTCGACCGTGTCCTGGCCGTTTCCAAAGAAAGCGGTCTGGTGGTAGGTGCTCCGGTCGTATCCGGCGCTTCCGTATCCGGCAAAGTCGAGAAGCAAGGCAAAGGCGAGAAAATCATCGTTTATAAATATAAAGCGAAGAAGAATTACCGCCGCAAGCAAGGTCATCGTCAACCTTACACGAAGGTTGTTATCGAGAAGATCCAAGGTTAAGATGGCGCTATGATTCGGGTCGCGATTTATCGGGGACACGACGGGCACATCGAACGATTCAGCGTGGACGGTCACGCAGAGTATGACGAGCCGGGCAAGGATATTGTCTGTGCGGGCGTCTCTGCCGTAACCGTTGGCACCGTCAATGCCGTGGAGGCGCTGGCCGGGCTCGAGCTGAAGAACCGGATGAAGCATGGCTTGCTGCAGGTCGAGGTTCCTGCCGGACTGGATTCGGAGACGCACGGCAAGGTGCAGTCGCTGCTCGAATCGATGGTCGTTATGCTGCAATCGATTGAACAATCGTACGGTGCATATATAACAATGCAAGAACATTCCAAAGCAAGGAGGTAGACTGACAATGCTACAATTGAATCTTCAGCTGTTTGCGTCCAAGAAGGGCGTAGGTTCCACGAAAAACGGCCGTGACAGCATCGCGAAGCGTCTTGGCGTGAAGCGTGCGGACGGTCAAGCGGTAACGGGCGGAAGCATTTTGGTTCGCCAGCGCGGCACCAAAATCCACCCGGGCAACAACGTGGGCATCGGATCGGACGATACTCTTTTTGCGAAAATCGACGGCGTTGTAAAATTCGAACGCTTGGGTCGCGACCGCAAGAAAGTTAGCGTCTACCCTGTTCAAGCGACTCCTGTAGCTGCAGCGGTAGAAGTTTAATTCACCATCACGTGCCTATAACCCTGGCGAATGTTTTCGCCGGGGTTTTTTCGTTTAACGTCTAAATACGGTCTGGCTACGGCCGCTGCCCGGTGAATTATGGTGAACTTTGCCTTCCGGCATGATATACTTGTAGGGATCGGGACGAACCGGTGCGAAAGGACTGAAACAATGACGTCTGATGCGAATGGACTTACAAGAAATGCGGATCCCGAACAGGGATTGCAGCTGCTCTCAGCCGGTGGGGGCAAGAGGGATGAAGTAGATCCTGACGGGCGCGTGCTTCGATTGTTCAATCATTACCGGCACGACTGGATGAATGATATCCAAATTCTGTTCGGATACGTGAAGCTGAAAAAATATGATAAATTATTGGATTTGATGGAGAAAATAAATGAAAAGGTTCGTCAGGAAAGCTACATATCGAAGCTGGGACTGCCTTCTTTGATCGTGCGTTTGCTCTCCTTTCAAGCGGAAGTCAAGGAGCTGCAGCTCGTGCTTCGGATGGATGAAGAGATCCGGATGCAGGATATGAAGCATGCGGACCAAGCGGCAGAGTTCCTTCTTGCGATCCTGGAATGCTTCCGGTGCGAAGCGAACGATTTTCCGGATGAGAATGTGCTCGAGCTGAGATGGCGGAGGATGACGGGCAGAATTCAGGTTTCGGCGTCGTACCGGGGCGGGTACGATCCCGCCCGGTTGATCCCGGCCGAGGATGCGCTGTTGGACCGGTGGGTACGTCGCTGCGGCTGGGAATGGGATGCAAAATACGAAGAACGCAAAGTGATTTGGCACGTCCGCTTCGCGGATGGCGATGAACCGTAAAGAGGTGGATTCATGTTTGTAGATAAAGCGAAGATTTATGTCAAAGGGGAGACGGCGGGGATGGTCTGGTAGCCTTCCGCAGGGAGAAGTACGTGCCGGAAGGCGGGCCGGCCGGAGGCGACGGCGGAGACGGCGGGGATGTGATTTTCCGTGTGGATGAAGGGCTCCGCACGCTGGTGGATTTCCGGTACCAGAAGCATTTTAAGGCCGAGCGCGGGGAAAAGGGACGCAACAAGAGCCAGCACGGCGCCAATGCGGAGGATATGATCGTCCGGGTTCCGCCCGGCACCATCGTCATTGATGACGATACGCAGGAGATTCTGGCCGACTTGACGCGGCACGGGCAGGAAGTGGTGGTGGCCAAGGGCGGCCGCGGCGGACGGGGCAATACCCGTTTTGCGACGCCGAACAATCCGGCCCCGAGCATTTCCGAGAACGGCGAGGAAGGACAGGAACGCTGGGTTGTTCTGGAGCTGAAGGTCATGGCTGACGTGGGGCTCGTAGGCTTCCCCAGCGTGGGCAAATCCACGCTGCTTTCCGTGGTTTCCGGCGCGAAGCCGAAGATCGGAGCGTATCATTTTACGACGCTGACGCCGAATTTGGGTGTGGTGGATGTCGGCGACGGGCGCAGCTTCGTTATGGCCGACTTGCCGGGACTTATCGAAGGGGCGCATGAAGGCGTCGGGCTGGGGCATGATTTCCTGCGCCATGTGGAGCGGACCCGGGTCATCCTGCACGTCATCGACATGGCGGCCACGGAAGAGCGGGACCCCTTCGAGGACTGGCTGAAAATTAACGACGAGCTGAAGCTCTACAATGCCAAGCTGGAGGAACGCCCGCAGATGATTGCCGCGAACAAGATGGATATGCCGGAAGCGGAGGGCCATCTGGAGGAGTTCAAGCGGCGGCTGGCGGAGACGGGGCGGGATATTCCCGTATTTCCGATTTCGGCTTACGCCAAAAGCGGCGTCCAGGAGCCGCTGTATAAAGTGGCGGATATGCTTGAGACGATTCCGGAGATGCCGGTGGTCGAGGAAATAGCGGACATCTCCGAGCGTAAGGTATACCGCCTGGAAGCGGAGGAGGACGAAGATTTTACCATCCGCCGCGATAACGATGTATTCGTTGTCGAAAGTCCCAGCATCGAGAAGCTAATCAAACGAACGAATTTCAGCACCCACGAGTCGGTAATGCGCTTCGCCCGGATTCTGAGGAAGAAGGGCGTAGACAAAGCGCTCCGCGACCGGGGGGCGAAAGACGGACAAACGATCCGGATCGGCGACTTTGAGTTCGAATTTGTGGAACAGGAATAGCGGCGGGAATATCAGGCACCAATCTTACATGTCATGTACATGTTAGGTTGGTGCTTTTCTTTTTGTTCAATATCATTAAAACACGAATAATGTTAGGTTTAAATCTTAATAATGTTCGTGTAATTACTGAAACGGGGCATAAAAAAGGAATGTTGATTGTTACAATTCATCAAAAACTGAACTTTTTTTCGAAAAACCCATTGAACTTTCCGAAATCCGATTGTATAGTGTATTTATGTAATTAATTCTTACACAAGTAGACAGGATGAAGAGAGACAAGTTACAATTGTGGGAGGTAGAGTGGAGTGGATGTAAAAAGCTTTCGTAAGGCAGGTCATTTTCCAAGTTTGTTGTCAGCATTTCTCTACTTCGATGTCAGCTTTATGATTTGGGTGCTTTGTGGTGCGTTGTCTCTGTACATCACGAAGGATTTCGGCTTGACGGATGCGCAGAAAGCGACCATGGTCGCCATTCCGACCTTGGGCGGCTCGATCTTCCGGATTCCGATGGGCATCCTCGCCGACCGGATCGGTTCGAAAAAGGCAGGTATGATCGGCATGATTCTGACCATTATTCCGCTCACTTGGGGTTGGCTTGGCGGTTCAACCCTGTCGCAGGTGGAGGCGCTGGGCTTCCTCCTGGGGATTGCGGGTGCAAGCTTCGCGGTCTCCCTGTCTCTGGCGAGCCGCTGGTATCCGCCGCAGTACCAGGGACTGGCGATGGGCATCGCGGGAGCGGGCAACAGCGGTACGGCCTTGGCGACCTTCTTCGGTCCGCAAATCGCAGCCCATATCGGCTGGCACAATGTCTTCGGCCTTTCCATCATTCCGCTGGTGCTCGTATTCATCGCTTACAGCCTGATGGCCAAAGACAGCCCGAACCAGCCGGCGCCGAAGAAAATGTCGGATTACATGGCCGCTTTCAAAAATATCGATACCTGGTGGTTCAGCTTATTCTACTCCATTACCTTCGGCGGCTTCGTCGGATTTTCCAACTACTTCGCCATCTTCTTCTACGACGTCTACGGCGATAAAGCCGTAGCGGGCGGACTGAGCAAGGTGGAAATCGGGTACCTCGTTACGGTTACGGTCATCGCCGGCGGCTTCTTCCGCCCGATCGGCGGGTATATCGCGGACCGGATCGGCGGCATGCGGTTCATGCTGGGACTCTATTCGGTTGTCGCCATCTGTGCGTTCGGCATTTCCACGATGCCTTCATCGTTCATCGTCATGCTTATTCTGACCAGTGTCATGATGGCCTGTCTCGGTATGGGGAACGGCTCGATCTTCCAGATCGTGCCTCAGCGGTTTCCGAAGGAAATCGGTCTTGTGACCGGAATCGTCGGGGCGTTCGGCGGACTGGGCGGCTTCCTGCTCCCGAACAACGTCCTGGGTCCGCTGAAGCAGGCGACCGGAACGCATGTAACCGGATTTATCGTAGTGGCTTCGATCGTGCTGGTCGTAACCCTGATTTTCTTTGCCGTTACGCGCAGCTGGAAGAAAGCTTGGGCGTCGGCCGGGTCCGGCGTGAATTATTAAAAGCTTGCCTGACGGTGACGTCCAAACGGTCAAATAAAAGAGAGAAGGCCGTCCTTAAGCGGCAATTCGGGATAGAGTGAGAGGGAAGAGTGATGAGCGAATTTCTAAGGCATTTTCAGAAGCAGCAGACGGTCGTCGCCCCCCGGGAGAAGACGACCAAAACCGAGTGTCCCTACTGCAGCGTGCAGTGCACGATGAATCTGCATGAGGAAAAATCGATCATGGTCTCCCGTTATTCCGTCTCTCCCAACAAGGAGGATCCGGTAACCGACGGCCGGCTGTGCGTCAAGGGGCTGAACGCGCATACGCATGCGGTGGACGACCGGAGGCTGAAGTACCCGATGGTGCGTCTGGACGGTACGTTGAGCCCGATCTCCTGGAACGACGCCCTGCAGCGGATCAAGGAACGCATCGAGGCTTTGCAGGTCCAATACGGCAAGGATGCGATCGGCGTCTACGGAGGCGGCTCCCTTACGAATGAAGAGTGCTACCTGCTAGGCAAGTTCGCGAGGATTGCGCTGCAGACCAAATATATCGATTACAACGGCCGCTTCTGCATGTCGGCGGCGGCCGGGGCTTCGAATTTGACGTTCGGCGTGGACCGGGGCCTGACGAACCCGCTGTCGGAGGTGCCGCTGGCCAAATGCATCATCCTGGCCGGAACGAATCTGGCGGAATGCCAGCCGACGATCATGCAGCACTTCCGCAAGGCCAAACAGGAAGGCGCGAAAATCATCGTCATCGACCCCCGCGAAACGGCCACCTGCTCCATCGCCGATCTTCACCTGAAGGTGCGTCCCGGGTATGACGCCGCTCTGGTGAACGGCATGCTCAAGGTGATCATCGAGGAAGGCTATGTCGACCGGGATTTCATAGAACGGCGCACGAGCGGCTACGCCGAGCTGGAGGGGCATGTGAAGAAGGTGTCCCTGGCTGAGGTGGCCGCGCTCGCCGGCGTCTCCCCGCAGTCGATTATCGAAGCGGCGCGGATGTACGGCCAGGCGGAAACCGGCATGGTGTTCACCGCCCGCGGTGTCGAGCAGCATGCCAGCGGCGTGGCGAACGTCCGCAACTTCCTGAACCTGGTGCTTGTCACCGGTAAAATCGGTAGGCCCGGCTGCGGTTACGGCGCCGTAACCGGACAGGCGAACGGGCAGGGCGGACGGGAGCATGGGCAGAAAGCCGATCAGTCGCCGGGCTACCGGCTCATCGAGAATCCGGAGCACCGCGCCTACATCGCGAAGGTGTGGGGCGTGCCGGAGGAGGAGCTGCCGCGCAAGGGCGTATCGGCTTACGAGATGATGGAAGCGATCGACCGGGGAGAAATTAAGGGGCTGATTATCCTAGGCTCCAATCCGGTCGTCTCGAACCCGAACAGCCAAATGGTCGAGAAGGCACTGAAGAAGCTGAAGTTCCTCGTTGTAATCGATCTGTTCGAATCGGAAACCGCCAGGTTGGCCCATATGGTGCTTCCCGGCTCCGCCTATTTGGAAGACGAGGGAACGATCACCCAGCTGGAAGGACGCGTTATGGTGCGGAGGGCGATCAAGTCGCCGCCGGGCAAAGCGCGTCTGGATTGGAAGATCCTCTGCGATATCGCCGAGGTGCTGGGCAAAGGGGAGTATTTCCGCTACCGCAATGCGGAGGAAATCTTCAACGAGTCGCGCCTCGCCTCGAAGGGCGGCAAAGCCGATTATTACGGCATGACCTACGAGAAGCTGGAGCGGCAAAGCACGGCATGTTCTGGCCTTGTCCGGAGGAAGAGCACCCGGGTACGCCGCGGATGTTTGACGAGCGGTTCGGCCACGAGGACGGCCTGGCCCGGCTTGCCCCGATCGATCATCAGAATCCGAAAGAGGTGGCAAGCAAGCGATACCCCTACCTGCTGACGACCGGCCGGGTGCTGCAGCATTATCTGTCGGGCGTGCAGACCCGAAATACGCCCGAGCTCCACTCCAAATACCCTGAGCCGCTGATGGAAATCCATCCGGATACGGCGGGTGAAATCGGGCTCGTGAACGGCGGGCATGCCAAGGTCACCTCCAAGCGGGGGACCATCCGGCTGAAGGTGAAGCTGTCCGCCAAAATCCGGCATGACACGGTATTCGTGCCTTTTCATTGGGGCGACGATCTGTGTATTAACCGGCTGACCAACCCGGCGCTGGATCCGACATGCCGGATGCCGGAATTTAAAGTATGCGCCGTACAAATCGTACCGGGATGAGTTTTTTTGAAGCGCGTGAGCTACGCGCTCTTTTCCGTTTTCAATTAACCTCCGGAGGTGAAACAGATGAAGCAATGGATTAAAGTCGTGGGCACCGGCAAAACGGGCTCCCGTCATTTGACTTATGACGAGGCGGTAGCCGCTGCGCACGCCATTGCCCGCGGGGAATCCACGGATGCGCAAACGGCGGCGTTCTTAATGGCGATGCGGATGAAAGGCGAAGCGGAGGAGGAAATGATGGGCTTTATCGATGTGTTCCGCAAATATTCGCCGCCGTACCGTTCTTTCTCCCAATCGCTGAACTGTGCGGGGCCCTACGACGGAAGGCTTTATTTTCCGATCACGCTTCCCGTCAGCCTGCTGCTCGCCTCCGTCGGCTTTCCGCAGGTGCTGCACGGCGACGATTCGCTTCCGCCCAAGCTCGGACAATCGCTGAAAGAGCTGCTCGAGGGGCTGGGCATTCAATTGGAGCTGGAAGCGAGAGACTGGGAAAAAATCTTTCTCAGCCTCCACATCGGCTTCATCTGGACGGACCAAATCTGCCCTCCGTTCGCCCGCGTAAGGCAGGTCAGGGAGCAGATCGGCCTGCGGACGTTTCTCAATACCGTCGAGAAAGTGATCAACCCCGTGCATTCCATGAATATGATCGTCGGGGTGAACCATAAGACGGCGATGGAGCATATGATTCATCTGCTCCCGAAATCCGGCTTCGAGACGGCCTACATCGTGCAGGGGATCGAAGGCTCCGAGGACTTGCCGATTTACAAGAACAGCTCGATCCGCAAGGTTACGCCCTGGGGCGACGAATCCAGTACGATTGATCCGGCCACGTTCGGGTTTCAGGGACAGCCGCTGGAAAAATGCACAAAGGAACAGCGGCTGCAGCTTCTGACCCGGATTATTCAAGGGGATGATTCGCCGGATATCCGGAATGAACGGGAGCACGTGATATTCAACACGGGGCTTAGATTGTATTGGTTTGATAAAGTGGGCTCATACGAGGAGGGCTTCCATCTCGCGCGTTCGCTGCTGCAGCGCAAGGAAGCGCTAAAGGTGCTGAACAAGTGGCGGGAGCAGAGCGGCCGCGTCGATCACGCTGAGCGTCTGCAGGCGAACGGCTAGATGGAAAATAAAGGGGGCCCGTTATGCGAGAAGGACTAGACGCCGGCAAGCGACAGCCAGGCCCGTTCGCTGCGGCGCTCCACTTCGACCGGGGTGCCGAAGAAACGGGTCAGGCGGCTCGAGGTGAGCAGCTCCGAGGTAGCGCCGGCCGCAAACACTTCCCCTTGGCGGATCAGCAGACGTATGGCCGAATAAAGGAAGAATTTCTTCCGTATGGTGGGTGACAAGCAGCACGGTAGGCGTATCCTTGCGGCTGGCCCATTCCCCGATGCTTGCGAGCAGCTGCTCCCGGGAAAAAATATCCAGCCCGTTGCACGGCTCGTCAAGAATCAGCGGCTTCGGCGAGGCCATCAGGGCCCGGGCAATCAAGAGCTTTTGTTTCTCTCCTTGAGAGCAGGTCTGGTAAGGATGATCCCACAGATGAAGACAACCGAGACGCCTCATGTATTCCTCAGCCTGCTCCAAATCCTCTTGTTCCACGTCATCGAACAGACGCAGGGTGGCGAATTTGCCGCTCAGCACGACATACTGGCTTTTATCGGTGCCGTACAGCTTGTCCTGCAGGGAGGAGCTGACCCACCCGATCGACTTGCGCGACTCGCGCAAATCCGTTTCCCCGAAGGTTTCCCCAGCACCTGAATGCTGCCCTCCGTCGGCCAGATATAGCCGTTGATCATGTTCAGCGGCGTCGTTTTCCCCGAACCGTTCAGTCCGAGAATCGCCCAGTGCTCCTGAGGACGCACCTGCCAGCTCACATCACGCAGCAGCATCTTGTTGTCGCGGCGGTAAGACACTTGGCGCACATCGATAATATAAGAATTGTTCCTCTCCCCATTCATGCCGTTCGGCTCCTTTCCCTCATGATCCAGCGCTTCTTAAGCCTGCATCGGATCGTGCAGCAGGACAAAACGGACCGTCGGTTCACCCCGATCGGTTAGTCCGGCTGTTCCAACCCAGACATGCGGCGAAGGGCCTTGGTCGAAATAATGCTCGAGCAGCGAGCGGAAGATAAAAGGAATCTCCCGGTCCAGCACCCGTTCCCGCGGAATCCAGTGCAGCTCGCCCTCTTCGGTTAGTGCGACATCCCGGCGGGAAGCCTGCGCCGTATAAATGAACTGCTGGCGGATCTCCTGTTGATTCAGACGAATCAGAATGTACTGAAGCTTGAGGTTCTCCAGCTCCTCCGGGAGCAGACCGGTCTCCTCGCGGATCTCGCGCAGGACGGTCGCCTGCGGGTCATTGATCTCATGCGGCTCCAGATGTCCGCCGACCGCACCCACATCCCGGGGACAGCGTGCGGGTCGGCGACCGCTTCATCATGAGCAGGTCTCCGCCGTGAAACAGCATGGCCGTGGCCATCATGCGCGCTTTCAGCAACTGGCTTCTCTCCTTATTGTCGATGCATGTAATATATAACACTTTACCACGGAACCGGAAGAGGAGAAAGCTTCTTCTTGCATTGGGACCGGGACGGGGGGCCGCCGGCTTTCGGCAAAGACCTGAAAATGCCTATTGCCTCTTTTATCGTTATTAAGCTATAATGTCCACTAGGTGAAAACATTCGTCTATGTAGAGAGGACTGTAGCCGTGCCGGACAAACATGCTTCTCAAGAGAAGCCGCAAGGCTCAGAGCGATATTTTTTGGTGCGGGAGGATATTCTGCCGGAAGCGCTGATCAAGACGGTCCAGGCGAAGGAGCTCCTGGCCCGCGGCGAAGTCAAGACGGTTCACGAAGCGGTGGAGCAGGTAGAGCTCAGCCGAAGCGCTTTTTACAAGTATAAGGACGGAATTTATCCTCTAAGCAAGCTGGAACGCGAGCGTATTGTGACGATCTCGATGGACCTGGAGCACCGATCGGGCATTTTGTCCCGCGTGCTGGCCATGATCGCCGGGCTGGAAGGGAACGTTCTGACCATTCACCAGACGATTCCGCTGCAGGGCGTAGCCAATGTGGTCATTTCCGTCGAAACGTCGATGATGAAAGAGAATGTCGCCGCTTTGCTCGACAAGCTGCGCAGCCAGGACGGCGTCACGCGCGCCACCTTGGTAGGGCAGGGATAACCGGAAGATAAGCAGCTTTTTCCCAAGGAGATGAGTTATTGATGAAACCAATTAAAGTAGGATTGCTCGGACTCGGTACGGTAGGAACCGGCGTAGTCCGCATTGTGGAAGGGCATCAGCAGGATCTTGTGAGCCAGACGGGCTCGCCGATCGAAATCGCGCAAATTTTGGTCCAGGACAAAAGCAAAGCCCGCAGCATCAACGTGTCCCCCGATAAATTAACGGAGAACCCGTGGGATGTGATCGAGAATCCGGACATCGACGTCGTCGTCGAAGTGATGGGCGGCATCGATCGGGCGAAGGAGTACATGCTCGGGGCGCTCGAACGCGGCAAGCATATCGTCACGGCGAACAAGGATTTGATGGCGCTGCACGGCGCCGAAATTCTTGCCAAGGCGGCGGAAAAAGGCTGCGATGTGTTCTACGAAGCGAGCGTCGCCGGAGGGATTCCGATCATCCGGACGCTGGTGGAGGGCTTTTCTTCCGACCGGATTACGAAGATTATGGGGATTGTAAACGGCACAACGAACTACATCCTGACCAAAATGAGCCAGGAAGGCGCCGCTTATGCGGATGTGCTGAAGGAAGCGCAGCAGCTCGGCTACGCCGAAGCGGATCCGACCTCCGACGTGGAAGGCTTCGACGCCGCCCGCAAAATGACGATTCTCGGCACGCTCGGGTTCCGGGTGAATGTGGCGCTGTCGGACGTGGAAGTGAAGGGCATTTCCCAGGTTACCAAAGAGGACATCGCTTACGGCAAGCGCCTCGGCTATGAGGTGAAGCTGCTCGGGATCGCGGAGCGCCAGGACGACTCCATCAGCATCAGCGTGCAGCCGACGATGGTGAGAACGACGCATCCGCTGGTCGCCGTGAACGGCGTGTTCAACGCGGTATACGTATACGGCGAAGCGGTGGGCGAGACGATGTTCTACGGGCCGGGTGCAGGCGAGCGCCGACGGCGACCTCGGTGGTAGCCGATCTTGTGGCGGTCGTGCGCAACCTGAACCTCGGCATTAACGGCCGCAGGGCTTTCGTTCCATATAAAGAGAAGAAGCTGAAAACCGACGAGCAGATCGCTTCGAAATATTTTATTCTGCTGCATGTACAGGATAAGGCGGGGGTCCTCGCGCAAATCACACAGGTGTTCGCCGAGTATGAGGTCAGTCTCGAATCGGTGCTGCAGCATCCGAACGCTACCAACCCGCTGGCCGAAATCATCATCATTACGCATGATGCGAACAAAGCGGCGATGAACAAGGTGCTGCATCAATTCGAATCCATGGACGTCGTTCAAGAGATCAAGAGCGTCTATCGGGTAGAGGGATAACCGGATCGCCCAAGCGGTCCAAGGTCAACAAGCTGGAAAGTTAGGAGCGAACCGGGAACAATGGACAACAGAGGGACAAAGGTTCGCGTCAAGGTCCCGGCCACTACGGCCAACCTCGGACCCGGCTTTGATACGCTGGGTATGGCGCTGAACTTGTACGCATGGATTGAAATGGGCATCGCCGAAGAGACGAGCATCACGCTCTACGGCGATCAGATGCAAGGCGTGCCCACGGATAAAAGCAATCTGATTTACAAGGTGGCGCAGATGGTGTTCGACCGTGCCGGCGTGAAGCATCCGGAGCTGGAGATTGCGATGTACACCGAGGTCCCGCTCGCGCGGGGGCTCGGCAGCAGCGCCTCGGCGATCGTCGGCGCGCTGGCGGCGGCGAATGCGCTCATCGGGTCGCCGCTGGCGGACGATGAGCTGTTTCAAATGGCGACGGCCCTCGAGAAGCATCCCGACAATGTCGGGGCTTCGCTGTTCGGGGGCTCATCGTCGCCTTCTGGGACGGGACGCGGGCGGAGCATGTCCGCGTCGAGCCCGACGATAGGCTGGAAGTGCTGGTGGCCATCCCGCACTTCCAGCTGTCGACGGAGAAGGCGCGGCACGTCCTGCCGCGCGAGCAAAGCCTCGAGAATGCCGTCTTCAACGTCGGGCATTCCTCGGTGCTGGTGGCCGCCCTCTGCACGGGGCGGCTCGACATGATCGCGCGCGCCATGAAGGACGCGCTGCATCAGCCGTACCGGGCGCCGCTGGTGCCCGGGCTCGGCAAGATCCTCGCCGAGGCGACGGAGCACGGCGCGCTCGGCGTAGCCTTAAGCGGCGCGGGCCCGACGATGCTCGCCCTCGTGGATCGGGACAGCTCCCGCAAGGCGGAGCTGGAGCGGTTCATGCGCGGCACGCTGCAGCAGGAAGGAATCGAAGCCACGACGATGTGGTCGCTGCCTGCGAAGGAGGGCGTGCAGGTGGAACCGGTCGCGGCCGGGGACGACAGCCGCGCCTTCTGGGAGAAGCTGCGCAGCCGCTGACCAATACGGACAACCCTTGACTTCAGGTCAAGGGTTGTCGTCGTAGCGGGGCCCCCGGCTCCGGAGGACTGGGAGGCCGGCCCGGCGATGTTTACGGTCAAGGGGCCGCCTGCACGCCGGCATCTGCAGGGCGGCGCACTCCTGACTCCTTTTGCCATATTGCTTTTTAAAGGCGCTGGTGGTAATATTTCTTACTAAAAAAGAAGGAGATCCGCATATGAAGCGTATCGCCCTCCTCGGACCGGGGACGTTCACCGAAGAATCAGCGCACCATTTTCTCGGTACACAGGATTTTGACTATATCCCCTGCAAATCGATTGACGACGTCTTTTTGTCTACGGCGGGCGGGCAGTCGGACTACAGCGTGATTCCGATCGAGAACACGTTCGACGGCTCCGTCCTGCTTCATCTGGATTGGCTGTTCCATGAAGTGGATCTGCCGATTCAGACGGAATGGGTGTATCCCATCACGGTGAGCCTCCTTGGACTTCCTTCCCCGGCGGAGCCGCTGGCCGAGCGCTGCGCGCGCATCCGGAAGGTGTACTCGCATTCGGTCACGCTCACGCAGTGCCGGGGGTTTCTGAAGGAGCATCTGCCGCATGTCGCGCTGGAGACCGTCGGCGCAACGGTGAGGCGGCCCGCATTGCCAGCGAGCTGAACGACCCGCACATCGCCGCCCTGGCTCCGCTGGCCGCAGGTACGCTGTACGGGCTGGAGGCGTATGCCAAAGGAGTGCAGGACCACCAGAACAATCATACGCGTTTTGTTCTCGTCGGGCACGAGCCTATCATTGTAAAGCCGACAGAAGCGAGGAAAACGACCATTCTCGTTACCCTGCCGGAGGATTTCCCGGGGGCGCTGCACCAGGTGCTGTCCGCCTTCGCATGGCGCCGCATCAACCTGTCGCGGATCGAATCGCGTCCGACGAAGAAGCGGCTCGGCAATTATTTCTTTTATATCGATATCGAAGCGTCAATGGATTCCGTGTTGCTCCCTGCGGCCCTTCAGGAGATTGAAGCGATCGGCTGTCAGGTTCGCATATTGGGCAACTACCCGACCTATTCTTATGAACCAGAAACCTCGGAGGTGTAATGGGACGTGGCACAAATCATTTATTTAAACGGAGAATACGTCACCAAGGAAAATGCGCTCATTTCGGTTTACGATCACGGCTTCTTGTATGGGGACGGAATTTTCGAAGGGATCCGGATTTATAACGGCAACATTTTTAAAAGCAAGGAACACCTGGACCGCCTGTACGATTCGGCCAAGTCCATCGCCCTGGACATTCCTCTCACGAAGCAGGAAATGCAGGAAGCGCTGAACGAGACGATCCGCCGCAACGGGCTGCGCGACGGGTATATCCGCCTGGTCGTGTCCCGCGGACCGGGAGATCTGGGCCTCGACCCGCGCCGTTCGCCTAAAGCGAACGTGATCATCATCGTCGAGCAGCTTTCCATTTATCCGGAGGAGGCGTACATCCACGGCCTGAAGACGGTTTCGGTGTCGACGCGCCGCAATGTGCCGGATGCGCTCAATCCGAAGATCAAGTCGCTCAATTATTTGAACAACATCCTCGTGAAAGTTCAGGCCAACCTGGCGGGTGTGGGCGAAGCGATCATGCTGAACTCCCAAGGCTATGTGGCCGAAGGCTCTTCCGATAATATCTTTATCGTGAAGCGGGGTATTGTGTTCACCCCGCCTTGCTATGTCGGGGCGCTTGAAGGCATTACCCGGGCCGCGATTATCGAGCTGTGCGAGAAGCTGGGGTACAAGCTGAAGGAGGAGCCGTTCACGCTGCATGACGTGTATGTGGCCGACGAGGTGTTCTTCACCGGGACCGCGGCCGAGGTAATCGCGGTCCGTGAAGTCGATTCGCGCATCATCGGCGAAGGGAAGGCAGGTCCGATCACAACACACCTGCTTCAGGAGTTCCGCAAGCTGGTTGAGATCGACGGCGTGAAAGTGTACGAATAAACGAAATCCATGGAGCCCTAGCCGAGGCGACCGCATCCTTTTCCGGATCCGGCGCCTCGGTTTTTGTTTTGCCGGCGGGTTCGCAGGGCTTTTCGTTTTTGAAAATGAGAGAGATTTTTTTCGCCCATGGATGGTCAATTGCCTAATCTCCTGCATAAACTGTATTGTCTGTTACGGCACGTGGGCAGTGGCCCGTAAGTTTCTAAGGCGTTCCCCGAATGCCTCGCGCTAAGGGCGTGTGAACGAAGCGGTCGCGTTCGCAGAACGTACGGCAGTGCGCTCTAAGGATTCCGCCGTGTCCGGTTCAGGAGATCCAGAAGGAGGTTTAAGGCATTGAAAATTCATATTGTGAAAAAAGGCGAATCTCTCTATGAGCTTGCAAAAAAATATCATGTCGAGCTCGATGCGTTAATCGCCGCCAATCCGCAGATTGCGGATCCGAATGTGATCGACGTGGGGATGAAGGTGAAGATTCCGCATCATCCGAAGCCGGTTGCCCCTCCGAGCGATTATTTGTATAAGCATGTGGTCGTCCAGGGCGATACGTTGTGGAAGCTGGGCAAAGCTTGGGGCGTCCCGCTGCCCGAAATGATTGCGGCCAACCCGCGACTGAAAAATCCGAATATCCTGATGACCGGCGAGGTTGTCTACATTCCGAAGCTGAAGCCGGCAGGCGCTGGGAATCCGAACTCGAACGCGAACCCGAAGAAGGCCGATACTTCAGTGATTCCGAACCAGTCGCCGGTGGAAGCTCCGCCGAACATCGAAATGCCGGTAGAGAAGGCTCCGGAAATGCCGCATATCGAGCAGGCTCCGGTCGCGGAGAAGCCGATTGTTCCGGAAGCGCCGGTGATCGAGAAAAAGGAAGCGCCGATCATGGAGAAAATGCATGAAGCTCCGATTATGGAGAAGATGCATGTTCAAGAAGCGCCGATCATGGAGAAAATGCACTTTCAGGAAGCCCCGCTCACGGAGAAGCCGAACTTCCATCATATGCCGTACGAAATGCCTAATATTCAGCAGGTCTCTCCGTTCGGCGAAAAGCCGGGGATTCTGCCGGAATATACGGCTCCCGGGAAGGAAGCCGTATTGCCCGAAGCTACTACCTTTCCGAATGTAACGATGCCTCCTCTGCCGTCCTGGCATCATGCCGAGCACGGAACGGAAGGGTTCGGCCTGCGACCGTCCCATGATTTGTTCATGCCGTACGAAGTACCGGCAACGGAAGCGGTATCCTATGGCAAAAGCAAGGAGGATCACTGGGGGGCGCCCGAGCCGCCGCCGATTCCGCAGATGCCTTCCGCCGCCGAAATGCCTTATTGGAACCAGCCGCCCGGATTTGCGGGATATCCCGGTCTCGAAGGACCCAGCGCCGCCATCCACGATTGCGGCCGCGGACAGCCGCATCCCTGGTATCCTTCCCATGCAGCGATGGGATACCCTCCGGGGGCTGTAACAGGCCAGTCCCACCCGGGATACGAGCCTGGCGTGATGGGAGCAGGCCAGTCCTACCCGGGATACGAGCCTGGCGTGATGGGAGCAGGCCAGTCCCACCCGGGATACGAGCCTGGCGTGATGGGAGCAGGCCAGTCCCACCCGGGATACGAGCCTGGCGTGATGGGAGCAGGGCAGTCCTATCCGGGATTCGACCCGGGAGCGATGGCGGCAGGCCACTCTTATCCGGGGTACGCCCCAGGCGCGTTCGCAGCGGGTCAGACTTATCCCGGGGGATACGCCCCGGGCGGATACGGAGCAGGTTCGTTCTATCCGGGCCACGTACCGGGCGGGTTTGGTGCGGAACCGCCGTTCGGGGGCCAGGTGCCGGCAGGCTATGCCCCGGGCTTCGGGTATCCCGCTCAAACACCGGGCGGATTCGCAGCGGAGCCGCCGTATCCGGTTCAGCGGCCGGATGATAACAAGGGCGAGGGCAGCATCGAAACGGAGCAGTCTTTTGCGGCGCAAATACCGGCCGGCTATGCGCCGGAGCAGCCTTTACCCCGGCCCGTACGACAGCCTTACGGTTTCTCCGGTGCAGCATCCGGGTTACGGACCGTGGGATCAATCCGCCGGACCTGAAGCGATCTACCCCGGATTCACGCCTTGGGACCCGACGGCGGGCGTACCCGGGCGGCCTTACCCGTACTTCGGCGCACCCGCCGTACCGCATTATTTGCCGTTTCCGTGGCAGAACGGAGAGGACGGCAACGGACAGTTCGGCGGCAATACTCAGGACCGGAAGCCCGATGCGGCGATTTCGCAAGCGCCTGCCGGCTCCTCCGCCAAACCTGTGAAGGCGCCGTCCAAGCGGAAGAGCAAGGGGAAGGCGGATTCAACCCGCGCCGCCATCAGCCGGTATATCGAACGAAGCCGCCGCCGGTCGGGCTCATCGCAGAAGAAAAGCAAGAGCTCTCCTTGGCTCGGATAAGGTGGAAAGCGTACCGGATGAAGGGTGAGCTGGGGTGAGTTATGGTGTTTCATCCCGTTCGGCGCCATACCCTTATTTGAACTGGAAGAAGCTCAGTACCTGTGCCTTTTCGATGAATTTTAGTGAAAAAAGATCCCGGCCGCCTGCTTTAGGAGGCTTCGGGATCTTTTTCTGTATTTTTATCACATCTTGATGCCAAGCACATGGTCCAAAGGCACAAAGCCGATTTCGCGGCTATCGCGGCTGTTGTTGCGGTTATCGCCCATCACGAACAGGCTTTCTTCGGGAACCGTCCATTTCTTGTCCTGCGTTAATTGCATCTTTTCCTTGATGTACGGCTCATTCAGCGGCTGGCCGTTGCGGTATACCTGCTGATCCCTCAGCTCGATCACATCGCCCGGCTTGCCGATCACGCGCTTGACGTACATGCTTTCATCGTTGTTTCTCGAAAACAGCTTGAACAGCGGGTGCTCCAGCACATCGTCCGTCCACTTGCGGGGCCGGTCCACCCGGCTGTCGATAATAACGATATCTCCGTACTTCGGTTCGTAATGGAAGGTATGCGATAATTTCGAAACGTAGATGCGCTGCTCGTTGTGCAGCGTCGGGTCCATGGAGTGTCCGAGCACTTTGGTCGGCTGGAAGACGAATATGCCGATCACCAGCGTCAGTACGAACGCCGCGACGATCGACCGAAGCCAGGCCAGCGCTTCTTTCAAATACGGCCGCATACGGAAATCCGCCTTTCTTATCGGTAATGTTTGATCGGTAGACCCAGTATAGCATGTCAAAAGTATAAACGTCGATCCCCATGGGAAAAATAGTAAAAACACAGCGAAACAGACGACTAGAGGGGATCGCCATGATGCTTCACAGCTTCTGGAATCAGTTGAAAAGACAATTGAAAAAAAAGCTGCGCCTAAGACGCAGGTGGCTTAATCTCGCCGCGGTGCTTCTGGTGATCGGGGCGGCCGCCGTATGCGTATGGCTGTACCGCCAGGAAAGCGGGCTTTCCGGAGGGGAGAAGCGGCAGGATGAGATGGTATTCGCCCGTCATACCGGGACAAGATTGCAGCCGGAGGAAGAAGTCGTGAGCTTGCTTAAAGGAATGGAAGGGCGCGGGAAGGTTACACGAAAAAAGCTTATGTCTGCGGAGAAGAGATGCAGTGGATCGGTACGATGAGCGCCTCCGATATTCTGGCCTATTACAGGTCGAATCCGAATCTCATTGTGAGTCTTGGGGAGGACGGCAAGGTCTATTTTACCGAGAAAATCGATGATCTGTCGCCGCAGTGCAAGACGAACGCTTATTTCGGGCTGGATGCGAACGGCAACCTGAGCTTGTTCGAAGGCGCTCCCGGAGCGAGCGGCAGCAGCGTGATCCGCACCTTCTTCCAGCTGAACATTCAGCATCTGGAGAGCGACCTGCCCCGCGAAACGGTGAAGCAAACTGTATTCGGGTATCCGCGTGCGGGATTTGCAGGATTACAACAGCGTGCTCTCGACGCTCAGCGATTTCGCCGTGGAAGAGACGGAAAAAGTAATGCAGTCCGCCCCGCATTAACGGGGATGGGCAAGCAAGGGGCTTTCCATATGGGGAGGCCCCTTGTCTTTTTGAACGTTAGCTTTTCTGATATATAATGCTGACTAACTTGTGCCGCGCCCCTTAGCCCTTCAGCAAAAATTCATTGCCGTCCGGATCTCTGAACTTTGCATACGTGCCCCAGGACATTCGATTCGGCTTGTCCACGAATTCCACGCCGCCGGCGCTCATGCGCTCGTAAGTCCCTTCGACATCCTCGCACTCGAAGACGATCGACGCTTTCAGCTCGTTCCAATTCGGCATCATTGTCTTCGGATAAAGGACAAGGCGGGACTCCGCCCCTTGCGGCCGCACTTCGATCCAGTGCGCGTTCGGCCCCATCGGATGGTTTGCAGCCACCTCGAAGCCGGCCTTTTCCGTCCAGAAGGCAAGCGCCGCCTGCTGGTCCTCGACATAGACGGCAACCGTAGCAATTTGTTTGATCATCGGTCCATTCTCCTTTTCGAGAGTCGTATTCCAACAAGAATATAGCATACCCGGCAATCGCTTGTCTTAACGGCCGTTTTCCCCGGGAAAAGCAAAGGTCGCCGGGAACAGGCGTCTTTTTGGCGTGTTCATCGGAGGCATAATCTGCTATAATGGCAGGTGAATACATATGTTCGCTTCTTGGGAAGCGGGCTCATGCAAGGCCGGGCTTAAGGCACCGCCTGAATGGGAGTGTGGAAGGTTTGCGGATTTTGGGCATCGATCCGGGGATTGCAATCGTCGGCTTCGGCTTTATTGATAAACAAGGGCATAAGCTGGTGCCTGTACAGTACGGCTGCATCCGGACGGAGGCGCATACCGAGGATGCGGAGCGACTTAAGCTCGTCTATGAAGCGGCGGTTCAGCTGATCGAGAAGTATAAGCCCGACGCGGTGGCGATCGAGAAGCTGTTCTTCAACCGGAACGTAACGACGGCGCTGACGGTGGGCCAGGCCAGAGGGGTTTTGATGCTGGCGGCGGTCCAGCATGGGCCGCCTATTGCGGAATATACGCCGCTTCAGGTGAAGCAGGCGATCGTGGGGTACGGCAAGGCGGAAAAGAAGCAGGTGCAGGAGATGGTGAAGATGTTCCTGCATTTGTCCGCCGTCCCGAAGCCGGATGACGTGGCGGATGCTTTGGCGGTGGCGATATGCCATGCGCATTCTTCCGCCTTGCAAAATAAATTGAACGGAGCTATCAAGCGATGATTGATTTTTTGAGAGGAACGGTGGCGCACCGGGAAACCGATTATGTCGTTCTTGACGTCCGTGGCGTCGGCTACCGGGTATTTTGCGCCAATCCGTTTGCCGTGCAGCATAAAGACGGGGAAGAAGTCACGATGTATATCCATTACCATGTGCGGGAGGACGCGCATCTGCTGTTCGGCTTCACCACCCGGGAAGAACAGTCGCTCTTCCGGATGCTACTCGATGTGAACGGGATCGGGCCGAAGGTGGCGATCGGCGTGCTGGCCGGAGGAAAGCCCGAGGTGATCGCGTCGGCGATCCGCCAGGAGAACATCGGCTTCCTGACGAAGCTGCCCGGAATCGGCCGGAAGACGGCGCAGCGGATGATTCTGGACCTGAAGGACAAGCTCGGGGCGATGTCGGTGGCGGATGACGGAGGATTATCCATCCTGGAAGCGGCGGCGGGAATAGCCAATCCCGCCGCAGACGCCTGGTCGGAAGCCAAGGCGGCGCTCATGGCGCTTGGATATACCGAAGCGGAGGCGGATCGTGCGGGAGCGGCGATTAAGCCGAAGCTGAAGGGCGAGGAGACGGTCGACGCCGTAACCAAGCTGGCGCTGCAGGCGCTGTTTCAACAGTCGCTAAGGTAGGAGGGCCGCCCTTGGGACGGGCTGTCCGTTGCAATAAAAGGAAGGGGAACAGGACTTCATGGACGACCGTATTATCTCGGCTCACTTGATGATGGAGGACGAGGCGATCGAATTCAGTCTGCGTCCGCGGTATTTGGCCGAATATATCGGCCAGTCGCAAGCGAAGGAAAATTTGAAAATATATATCGAAGCGGCCAAGATGCGCAAGGAAGCGCTCGATCATGTGCTGCTGTACGGCCCGCCGGGCCTCGGCAAGACGACACTGTCCAATATTATCGCCAACGAGCTGGGGGTCAATCTGCGCACGACGTCGGGTCCCGCGATCGAACGCCCGGGAGATTTGGCGGCGATCTTGACGAATCTCCAGGAGGGCGACGTGCTGTTCATCGACGAGATTCACCGCCTTCACCGGACGGTGGAGGAAGTGCTGTATCCGGCGATGGAGGATTATGCTCTCGACATCATCATCGGCAAAGGCCCGAGCGCCCGTTCGGTGCGGCTCGATCTTCCGCCGTTCACGCTGGTGGGGGCGACGACGCGCGTCGGTCTGCTTTCGGCGCCGCTCCGCGACCGCTTCGGCGTCGTCAGCCGGCTGGAATATTATACGGTGGACGAGCTCTCGTATATCGTCAGCCGGACGGCGGATCTGCTGCAGGTGCAGATCGTCGGCGAAGCGTCGCGCGAGATCGGCTTGCGCTCCCGGGGAACGCCGCGGATCGCCAACCGCCTGCTGAAGCGGGTGCGCGATTTCGCCCAGGTCAAGGGTGACGGGGTAATTACGCTCGACATTGCCCGCATGGCGCTCGTGAACATCCAGGTCGATCCGCTCGGACTGGATGAAATCGATCATAAGATGCTGCGTTCGATCATTCTGAGCTTCCAGGGCGGTCCGGTCGGTCTCGACACGATTGCGGCCTCCATCGGGGAAGAAAGCCAGACGATCGAAGATGTATATGAACCGTATTTGCTGCAGATCGGATTCCTGCAGCGGACGCCGCGAGGCCGGATGGCTACGCCGCAGGCGTACAAGCATCTGGGTCTGCCGCCGCCTCAGAAGCCTTGAGACGAGCGGATGAATGAGATAGCGGTCGCTGCCGGTTGGGACGGTCCGGGCGTGCGAGCCGTTCTTTTTTGCGCAAAGCCGTTCGGTAAGCAGGATGCTGAATAGGAATTCAAACCACTCGGGGAGGAGCATGGAATTGATGTATACACCATCCAAACGGGGCCTGCGGCTCATGGGGAAGCTGGCGATGTCCGCGGGTCTCCTGCTGGGCGGAGGACTGGGCATTCCCGGGGAATCCCCGGCCTGATTGCGGAAGCGGCGGTGCCGAAGCAGGATACGGTCCGGGTCGCACTGTTCATTGACACAGGGAAGTACAGCGCGCCTGCTTCGTCAGTCACGCTGTCCGCCGAAGCGGGGCTCGCGATCGGGATGCGCGAAGCGGCGGGCGTGAAGCCCGTCCTCTCGGTTGCGGCGCAGGAGCCGGTCCGCGTATATGCGGACGGCTATCAGGCGCCGCTGCTGGAGACGGGCGACGCCGCCGAGGCGAAGGCGCTTGCACAGAAGCGGACGGCCGGCGGGGATGATGCCGTGATCGTGCAGCGCACGAAGAGCGGGAAGACGGCCTATCAGGTGCTGCTGGGTCCGTTCGCGACGAAGGAAGCGGCCGCCGCCAAGGCCGGGGCCGGCGCGGCGGTGCTCGGCCCGCTGCATCTGCAGGCGGGCGTCTATGCCTCCGCCGCGGAGGCTCAGGCGCAGGCCGCCGTGCTCGGCGCGGCCGGCTTCGACGCCGACGCGGCAGTGCTGGGCGGCGCGGCGTCCGGCGCCTTCGCCGTGCTCGTCGGCGCCGAAGCCGATAGCGCGGCGCTGCAAGCGCTGCAGGGCCGGCTCGCGGCCGCCCTGCCGGCAGTGGCCGCGCAGCCCTTGGCGGCGGCGCAGCCGTACGCGCTGCAGCGCACGGAGTCGCCGGCGGACGGCAAGGCGCAGGCGCCATCGGCGCTGGCGTTCGGCGGCGGCGCCAAGCTGTGGGCTGCGCCGGCCTCGCCGCAGGGCGGCGTGAAGGTGCTGGAGCGGTCCGAACGCACGTACCGCGGAGGCATTGAGCTGTCGCAGCTCGGCGGGAAGCTCGCCGTCATCAATGAGGTGCCGCTGGAGGCCTACCTCGTTTCCGTCGTCGGCTCCGAGCTCAGCAAGGAATGGCCGCTCGAGGCGCTGAAGGCGCAGGCGGTGGCTGCGCGAACGTTTGTGCTGAAGCAGAGCAGCACGAAATACCAGATCGCTTCGGTAAGTGACACGACGGCCGACCAGGCCTATAAAGGAATGGTGCGGGAATTCCCCGAGGCCCAGCAGGCGGTTCAAGCAACCGAAGGGGAAGTGCTGACGGATGCCAATGGCGGCTTGATCGATCCGCTATTCTATTCCAATGCCGGGGAATGACGGCGGACTCCTCCGAAGTATGGGGCAACAAAGTTCCCTATTTGAAAAACACTCCGTCTCCGGACGAAGGTGCAGCTGCCGGGAAGAAGCCGTGGTACCGCATCGTTCTTCCGAACGGAGGCACAGGGTATATCCATTCCGATTACGCGCGCGCTACGGGCCAGAAGAACCCGGCCGGGTCGCCTTACTATGAGTCGACCGGAACCGGGATTGCCGTCCGTTCCGCACCATACATAGACAATGCGGCCAATCCGGCGTTATTCAAAGTCGATATCGGCGACCGGTTCGTTGTGATCGGACAGGAAATCGAGTCCAATGCCTATAGCTGGTTCCGGGGACCTTATGATGCCGCCAAGCTGAAGGAAAAGGCAGGTTCGCTGCCCGCCGGAATCGATTCGCTGGAAGTGACCAAACGCGGTCCTTCCGGCCGCGCGCTGGAAGTAACCGCGAACGGCCAGCCGCTGAAGGCCCAGTATCCCGATTCCCTGCGGAGCCTGCTGGGAGGCCTCCCCAGTACCCGGTTTGAAATCGAGGATACGGGACGGTATACTATATTGGGAGCGGACGGGGCTACGCGAAGCCAGTCTCCCGGATCCCCCCAGATCTATGTTGCCGGCGGTGACAATGCGTCAAGTCCGCGACCTGCCGCCACGTCCTCGCAGTACGTCCTGGACGGAAGCGGCCAGGTGCGCATGGTGACGAAGAGCTCCCAGTATATTTTCAGGGGAAAAGGCAATGGGCACGGTCTCGGCATGTCCCAATGGGGAGCCAAAGGGTATGCGGAGCAGGGCTACGATTATAAAAAATACTTCAGACCTACTACATAGGGGTCTCGATTACCAAATAACGTTTAAGGGATGAAGCCATTACGATGGAAGTGGATTTGTTCGATTATGATTTGCCTGAATCGTTGATTGCGCAGACGCCGCTGCCGGACCGTACGGCCTCGCGGTCGCTGACGCTGGACAAACGCAATGGGGCTGTAGGCCATCACATGTTCGAGGAGCTGGCCGATTATTTGGAAGCCGGGGATCTGCTCGTGTTGAACGACACGCGGGTGATCCCAGCCCGGCTTTTTGGCGTTAAGGCGGACACCGGTGCCAAGGCCGAAGTGCTGCTGCTGAAGCAGCTTGAGGGTGACCGCTGGGAAGCCCTGGTCCGGCCAGGGAAGAAACTGAAAACCGGCGCGGTGCTTCATTTCGGCGAAGCCGGCCAGCCTCCGCCGCTGACCGCCGTTGTAGAAGCGGAAGGGGAAATGGGCGGACGTACGCTGCATTTTCAATATGAAGGGATTTTTAACGAGATTTTGGACCGCCTCGGCCATATGCCTCTGCCTCCTTATATTAAGGAGCATTGCCGGAACGGGAAAGGTATCAAACCGTGTACGCCCGGCATGAGGGCTCGGCGGCCGCGCCGACGGCGGGACTGCACTTTACGAAGGAATATTTGCATAAATTGGAACAAAAAGGCGTACAATTAGCCTATGTTACCCTGCATGTGGGCCTCGGTACCTTCCGGCCGGTATCGGCGGAGACGGTGGAAGCTCATGAAATGCATGAAGAATATTATGAGGTGCCGCAGGAAACTGCGGACAAAGTAAATGAAACCCGGAAGCGGGGCGGCCGTATAATAGCGATAGGCACCACCTCCGCCCGGACGCTGGAAACGGCGGGAAGGGAGGACGGCACGCTTGAGGCGGGGAGCGGATGGACAGGCATCTTCATCTATCCCGGCTACCGGTTCAAGGTCGTGGACGCTCTTCTGACCAATTTCCATCTCCCGAAATCGACGCCGCTGATGCTGATCAGCGCTCTGGCGGGACGAGAAAATGTACTTGCAGCCTACAAGGAAGCGGTTGAACGGAAGTACCGGTTTTTCAGCTTCGGCGACGCGATGTTTATTTATTAAAGGGCAGGCTAGAAAAGAGGAATTCTATTGGCTATCACGTATGAATATATTAAAACATGCAAGCAGTCCGGCGCGAGGCTCGGCCGGGTGCATACGCCTCACGGCACCATCGAGACGCCGGCCTTCATGCCGGTAGGCACACAGGCGACGGTCAAGACGATGAGTCCCGAAGAGCTGAAGGAGATGGACGCTCACATCATCCTGAGCAATACCTACCATCTGTTTCTGCGTCCCGGTCATGAGATTGTCAAGGGTGCCGGCGGACTGCATCAATTTATGAACTGGGATCGGCCGATCCTGACGGACAGCGGCGGCTTTCAGGTGTTCTCGCTCAGCGAAATGCGCAAAATCAGCGAGGAAGGGGTGGAATTCCGCTCCCATTTGAACGGGGACAAGCTGTTCATTTCTCCGGAGAAATCCATCGAAATCCAGAACGCGCTCGGCGCCGACATTATCATGGCGTTTGACGAATGCCCGCCTTATCCGGCGGAGCACAGCTATGCGAAGCAGTCGCTGGAGCGGACGACCCGCTGGGCGGAGCGTCTGCCTGAAGGCGCATGCCCGGCCGGACGAGCAGGGGCTCTTTGCCATCGTACAAGGCGGCATGTATGAAGACCTTCGCAAGCAGAGCGCTGCGGAATTGACTTCCATGAATTTCCCGGGGTATGCTATTGGAGGACTCAGCGTCGGCGAGCCGAAACCGCTGATGTTCGAGGTGCTGGACTATACCGTACCGCTGCTGCCGGCGGACAAGCCCCGTTATTTGATGGGGGTAGGCTCTCCGGATGCGCTGGTGGAAGGGGCTATCCGCGGCATCGACATGTTCGACTGCGTGCTTCCGACCCGCATTGCCCGCAACGGCACGGTGATGACAAGCTCGGGACGGATGATCGCCCGCAACGCCAAGTATGCCGACGATTTCGGTCCGCTCGATCCGGAATGCTCCTGCTATACCTGCCGCAACTATTCCAGGGCCTACATCCGTCATCTTTTGAAAGCGGATGAAACCTTCGGGATTCGTCTGACGACGTATCATAATCTTCACTTTTTGCTTGAGCTGATGAGAAATGTACGTCAAGCCATCCGCGAGGACCGGTCGCTGGATTACCGCGACGAGTTTTTTGCGCGCTATGGTATTGACGAGAACAGCAAAGGGTTCTAATGCAATAACGCAATAGATCAACGATTCACTTATAAGGGGAAATCAAGGAATGTTATTGGCCGAAGAAACAGCCGCCGCTGCACAGACGGGAATTGAGGGCTACCTGGTCACTTACGGGCCGCTTGTACTCATGTTTGTCGTTCTGTACTTCTTACTTATTCGTCCGCAGCAAAAGAGACAAAAAACCCGCAGCATGATGCTCGGCAATTTGAAAAAAGGCGATAAGGTCGTTACCATCGGCGGTCTCCATGGGACCATTTTGGAAATCACGGACGACACCGTCATTCTCCGTGTCAACGATGTAACGAAGCTGACGTTCGACCGTTCCGCGGTCAACACCGTGGTCAGCTCCGCACCGGCGGCGGAGGAGAAGAAGTAAGCCCGGCCGAATCGACCCTACGAAAACCCAAAGAGCGGATCGTTCTTCCCCGGGAAGAGGCGTCCGCTCTTTTTAATCTGATCCTGTCAAGGCACCCGCGTTCATTTTTTTAAATTAACCCCGATCATCCCTCCCAGCGCCCCGGCGATTAAAGCGAGTCCGCCGAGCTGCAGCATCCCTTTGGAAAAACCGTGGTCAAAAGCCAGAAATCCGATCAACCATACGAGCAGCGTATAAACGATCCCGAGCATCCCGCCATGGTACCAGCCTTTGCTGGCGCTTCGTTTGCCCGACATCAGACCGCCCAAAAACATTGAGATGCCGTGAATCATCAGTGTCGTGCCGAACCATGCGCTCTCCGGCCATTTCGTTCCGAGCAGGAGAAGCGATGCGGTCAGCGTCCCGACCAGCATGAACAGTCCCGCCGCCGTCAGCCCGGAAAGTAAAGGCGATTGCTTCATTCCTTTTTCACCTCCATAGGTATCCCTGAATTTATGCTTCTTCCCATCCAATCGAACATGCTTTTATTTCCCATTGTATGGGCCCGTACATCGAAATAGTACAGGTTGTTACCAACAATTAACCTGCATGACAAGTGAATCCGGAGGCCAAAATAGGCATTGAACCGTTTGACCGGGGAGGAATCTCGATGGAATTGTGGACCTTGTTTCTTCGCACCATCTTGATTTACATTATCGTTTTTTTGACGATGCGGATCATGGGCAAGAGGGAAATCGGCAAGCTGTCGGTTTTCGATCTGGTGATTTCCATTATGATCGCCGAGATTGCTGTATTCGTGCTGGAGGATACGGGGAAGCCGATGCTCGAAGGCCTTCTGCCGATGGCTACGCTCGTGCTGATCCAGCTGCTCATAGCATATATTTCTTTAAAAAGCGAGCGTCTTCGCCGCATCATCGATGGGAGGCCGTCCCCGTTGATCGAGAACGGCAAGCTGAACCGCGAAGAGATGAAGCGCCAGCGGTATAATTTGGACGATCTGCTTCTGCAGCTTCGGGAGAATAAGGTGCTGAACGTAGCGGATGTGGAATTTGCCATCCTAGAGCCGTCGGGCAAGCTGACGGTAACCGAGCGCAGACCGGAACCCCGGGGTCCAAGGAAAAAGCGGAATTCCGCTATGAAGGCTTGCCCCTGCCGCTGATTATGGACGGCAAGGTACAGGAAGATAGCCTGGCCAAGCTGGGGAAAACCCGTTTTTGGCTGAAGCGGCGGCTCGAATCGTACGGCATTAAGGATTTTAAAGAAGTGTTTTTTTGCTCCGTCGATTACCGGGGAAGTGGTTTATCGATAAGAAGCGTTAACGACTGGACCGTTCTCCGTTATTTCACGAATTTTTTACCAAGCCAGAACACGCGGAACAAATCGTTTTTATCAAATAATTTGAGCAGAATGGCCAGTATCAAATAAAGTCCCATTCCGCCGGCGCAGGAAATCAGGAAACGCCACATGCTGCTGTCCAGCCATGGCGTAACCATCAGCAAGTGGCTGAAGACACCGGTCGCCCCCATACTCAAAGCGACCTTGGCAAAATCCGAAAGCTGCATATGAAACTGAAGCGACCGGACGATGCTGTTCCAATGCAGCAGGGTAACCAGCATAATATTGACGCAGATCGCCATGACCGCGCCGAGGATACCGAACTCCGGCCGGCTGGCGAGGAGCCAGATCAGCGTCAGCTTCACGCTTGAGCCGATCAGCGTATTGACCAGCGCGTCGCCGGGTCTTTCCAGTGCCTGCAGCGCCGCTTGCAGAGGAGCCTGGAAATAAATGAATAAAGCTGCGGGGGCCATCATGCGGAGCATCGTCCCGACCTCCGGCTGCCCGTACATATACCGGCAGATCGGCTCCGCCAGCACAAACATCAGCGCTGCGAACGGGGCCCCTGTCACCAAGGCCAGCTTGAGCGATTGATGAAGGCGGGAGTGAATGGTTTTCATATCGCCGCGGGCGGCCGCTTCGGACAGCGAAGGGATGAGCGACACGGCCAGTGAGTAGGTGAGCGCGCTCGGCAGCAGCAGTACGGGAATGACCATTCCCTGCAAAGCCCCGTACTGCGCGGTGGCAAGTCCGGTGGCTACACCTGCGGCCGCCAGGCTTTGAACAACCAGAATCGATTCGAAGAAGTAAGAAAACGACCCTACCAGCTTGCTTCCCGTCACCGGTACGGCCAGCTTTAAAATTTCCTTCAGGCCGCTTAACCGGGAAAATGGCAGGCGCTTTCCGCTTCCGGCGCCCCGTTCGGAGGCGAGCCGTGCTCGTCCGCTTTGATAAAGGCCGGCAAGCACCAGGAAGGCAACCACTTCCCCTACCAGCACGCCGACCATAGCCCCCGCCGCAGCATACTCCAGCCCGTAAGGTAGCATGAGATAGGCAAAGCCCAGCATGGTTCCGATCCGGACAACGGTTTCCGATACTTGGGAAACGGCGGTCGGGATCATATTTTGCCGGCCCTGAAAATAACCCCGGAATACGGAAGAGACGCCGACGACGAGGATGATCGGAGTCATGCACAAGATGGTGCTGTAGACCCTTTGATCCGTATACAACAGTTCCGTAATCCGGCGGGCGCTGAGGAAAATCGTTGCTGTGAAGAAGAGGCTTAGCGAGGCGGACAAGGTCATAGCGAGACGGAAGATGCTGCGCACCCGCGTTTCGTTGCCTTCGGCCTCGGCCGCGGCAACCAGCTTCGCAACGGCGATGGGGATTCCCCCTGTAATGAGTGTGAGGATCACGATGAGAAACGGGTAGCCCATCTGGTACAGGCCGACGCCTTCCGCGCCGATCACCCGGGGCAGGGTAATGCGCGGAATAAAGCCCAGTATGCGGTTGATGATGCCCGCGGCCAGCAAAATCAACGTGCCCTTGATAAAAGATTGTTTCGTCACCGGATACCCCTCTTTCCGTCAAGCTCTGGCGGTACAAGTCTTATTCCATGGATATGCCGGACCTGTCCGATTGCATGCAACAATTTTATTTCCGTCATCGGCGGCCCGGGTATGCAGGAAATGGACGGCTTACGGCGAAAATAAATACGAAAGCAGCATGATCCGGGAGGGAAGAACGATGAGCGACGAAGAACGGAAGCAGGCGGAGTCCTATACCGCACCGGCCTTGAAGTAGATATGAAGGAAGGAAGCGGCGAGACGCCGCCGTCCCAGGATCGAGCCGGTGAGGTACCGTACATGGAGCTGTACTACGGAACGGAGCAGACGGTCATTGAAGCGGAGGATATCGCCCCGAGCGTCGAAACCGACTGTACTCCGGAGATCGTGGAAGCCGGTTTGGAGCCGGAGCGGGTGGAGCTTGGCGGCGAAGAGCTGGCGGGTCCGGTCGCGGTTGGAAGCCTGGACGTTCCTGAGGAGTCCTCGGACGTTTCATCCGAAGAGGGGATGAGCGACGAGGAGCTGAGCGAGGTGATCGAGGATATTTGCCGGAGCAAAGCGGAGGAGTTCCGGATGCTGGGCTACGAGCAGGTAACGGGGAAGGATGTTTGGGAATGCGTCAGCGACAAATACCGGAAGACCGGCATTCCTTCGCTGCACCGCATCGTTAACGATATCTTATCGCTGAAAGCGACGCAGTTCATGAACTGGATGACGATGAGCATATATAAGGACGCCCGTTGAGCCGACCGAGCGAACGGGCTTCTTTTTTGTTGTCCGGCAATGATCCGAAAACGGATTTGTTCCGTATAAAAGTGGATGAATCACCAAAAACCTGCAAATTGACTCGATTTTCGCAGGTGAGTATAATAGGAATATTGAGTATGGAAGGAGATCGTTATGAACATCAAAAGAATCGTCGCTTTTCTGGCCATCGTTGTCATCGTGTTCGCTTCCATCGGGATTACAAGCCCAAGTTTGGTGAAGAACATGAGGCTGGGGCTCGATCTGAAGGGCGGCTTTGAAATTCTCTACGTGGCTGAGCCGATCGAAGCCGGTAAACCGGTGACGTCGGATTCGCTAAAACAAACGGCGACCAGTCTGGAGAACCGGGCGAATCAACTGGGCATTGCCGAGCCTGAAATTACGACCGAGGGCAATGACCGCATTCGCGTAAGACTGGCGGGTGTCAGCAACGAAGAGGAAGTCCGGAAAGTGATCAGCAAGCCGGCCGAGCTGTCTTTCCGCGGTCCGGACGGGACCAAGGAAATGGTCGGAAGCGATTTCGTGGAAGGCGCGGCCAAGGTTGGCTTCGATCAGACGACGAATCAGCCGATTATCTCTATTGAGGTCAAGGATAAAGAGAAGTTCAAGAATGTAACGACCAAGCTGCTCAACCAGCCGCTTGCCATTTATTTGGACGAGACACAGCTGTCCGCTCCGGTGGTCAGACAAGTTCTGACCGACGGCAAAGCTACCATCTCCGGCAGTTATACGTATGAGGAAGCGAAGAAGCTGGCGGATACTATCAACCTCGGCGCGCTTCCGCTGAAGCTGACGGAGAAATATGTGCAGAGCGTAGGAGCGACTTTAGGTCAATTGTCTCTGCAGGAAACCGTGAAAGCAGGACTTATCGGTTCGGCATTGATTCTTATTTTTATGCTGGTCCTGTACCGGATTCCGGGCGTGGTCGCATCCATCTCGATCATCACGTACGCCTGGTCGCTGCTTGTCGTATTCGATTGGATTCACGCGGCCCTGACGCTTCCGGGAATTGCGGCATTCATTCTCGGGATCGGGATGGCGGTCGACGCCAACATCATCACATACGAACGGATTAAGGAAGAAATCCGCAGCGGCAAAAGCATTCTTTCGTCTCTGCGCGCAGGCTCCAAGCATTCCTTCCGCACGATCATGGACGCTAACATCACAAACATCATCGCCGGTTTCGTGCTTTATTATATCGGGAACGGGGCTGTCCGCGGGTTTGCACTGATCAATATGCTCAGTATCGTGCTTAGTATTTTGACCAACGTATTCTTGGCTCGCCTGCTCATTCACTTGCTCGTTCGCGGCAATCTGTTTAAGAAGCCGGGTTATTTCGGAGTGAAGGAGGCGGAAATTCGTGAGCTCTAATAAGCCGCGTTTCGATTTTATAAAGCACCGCAAGAAGTTTTATATTCTCTCCCTGGCGATCGTTCTCCTGGGACTGATCATGCTGCTTGTCAGCGGTATGAACTACGGTGTCGACTTCCGGGCGGGCACGTCGATGGACATCAGCATCGGACAACCTGTCGATAAAGCGAAGGCCGATCAAATCTTTACCGGCGCCGGAGTGGGTCAGCCGGCCATTTCGACGGTAGGCGGAACGAATAACGACCGTTTATCCGTCCGGTTTAACGAGATTTTATCCGAGGATGCCATAAAGAAAGTGAAGGAAGGCTTTACGGCCGCCTACGGTGACAAGGTATCGCAGGAAGTCAACACCGTTTCGCCCGATGTGGCGATCGAGCAGAGGAACAAAGCGCTCGTCGCGATCGGAATTGCCAGCTTGGCGATTTGCGTCTACGTGACCATCCGATTTGAATGGCGGTTTGCGATCGCCTCAATTATCTCTATTTTGCATGACGCTTTTGTCGTTATCGCATTTTTTCGCCATTTTCCGCTTCGAGGTCAATCTGCCGTTCATGGTCGCCGTCTTGACCACAATCGGTTATTCCATTAACGATAAAATCGTTATATTCGACCGGGTAAGGGAAAATCTACGCTTTGCCAAGCTGAAGACGGACGAGGATTTGTCCAAGTCGCTGCATGACAGCATCTGGCAGACGATGCACCGTAACATCAATACCGTGCTTACGGTGCTTATCGCCGCCTTGTGTCTGCTTATCTTCGGCGTACCCGTCGATCAAGCTGTTCGCTCTTGCCAAGCTGATCGGTCTGTCCAGCGGGGCTTATTCGTCCATTTGTATCGCACCGGCGCTGTATTACTATCTCAGAGGAAAATCGTTGAAAAACAGCAAAAGTAAAAAAGCCGCCGCATAATCCATTCATCGGCCGCGCGAAACGGCAGTTTCGGCGGCCTTTATCAATCTCATGGAGGAGTGTCCCCATGACGGAACAACGTTACATACAGTCGGATAACGCGGCTTGGGCCGGTATTGCCGTGAGTATCGCCTTGGCGCTGCTCAAGGGAATGGTCGGGGTGACCGGCAACAGCAAAGCGCTGATCGCAGACGGCCTCCGTTCGGCTTCGGATGCCGCGGTTTTGTATGCGGCATGGAAGGCGTCAAAGCCGGCGCCGTCCGATACCGGCATGAGCCTGACGTATGCCGGTAAAGCCAAGCCGACCGCCGCCGTCCTCTGTTCTGTACTATTGCTCGTCGGCGGATTGGAAGCCGGCCTGTCTTCAGTCAAGACTATTTATTCCGGGGTTGGGGCACCGCCCGGCAATCCCGTGTTGGCCGTCATCTTATTTTCCCTCCTAATCAAGGAAGCATTATTTCTGTACCGGTTCCGGGGCATCCAAAAGACTTACGGGAAGACGCTCTATACGGCTGTTCGCGAGCGCCGTTCCGAAGTCTGCTATTCCCTTATCGCCTTCGCCGGTGCAGGCGGAGCCATCCTCGGTCATTACCTGGGAAATACATACCTGTATTACTTGGATCCTGCCGCAGGACTTGTGATTTCATTGCTGGTGCTAAATAAGGGCGTCCGGATGGTTGCCGAAACGCTTCAAAGCGGGGCGCAGCTGCAACAGGAAGATGCCGCCGATTTGTTGGATACGGTACAGCGGATCAAAGGCGTGATCGCGGTGGGTGACCTGAGAGCCAGAGAGCACGGGCATTATGTCAACGTCGATGTCAAGATCAGCGTCAACCCCAGAATCAGCGTTCAGGAAGGCCACGATATCGCAAAAACGGTGAAACAAACCTTGATGAAGCGGTTTACGCATATTACCGATGTATTGGTTCACGTTCATCCGTACGATCCCGGCTATCCCTATAAAAGCGCAGATCCGGAGCACGACGATATTCCGACGGTGCTCCATTAGAGACAGGAGGAAGTGCTGGCATGCTTCAAGCTAAGGCAAGATGGCGAATCGGCAAGCCGGATGAGCAAAAGGCCGCGCAATTGGCGGAGGCCCTGGGCGTACCGCCGCCGCTTGCCCGCCTGCTGACGGTCCGGGGGATTACGGACATCGAAGATGCCGCCGTTTTTTTAGACGGAGGAACGGATTTGTCGCATGATCCGTTCCTGTTGGACGGAATGAGCAAGGCGGTCGAACGCATCAGGCTTGCCTTGGACAAGGGCGAAAAGATTCGAATCTATGGCGATTATGATGCGGACGGCGTCAGCAGTACAACCTTAATGGTCCATTTGCTGCGCAGCCTGAACGCCTCGTTCGACTATTACATACCTCACCGGGTTCATGAAGGTTACGGTTTGAATGTGAATGCCATCGATTTGGCCCGGGAGGAAGGCATTTCGCTAATCATAACCGTAGATACGGGGATCAGTGCCGTAGAGCAGATCGCGCATGCGCGGTCCATTGGCATCGATGTGGTCGTTACCGACCATCATGAACCCCCTGAGGTGCTGCCGGAAGCTTATGCGATCGTCAATCCGAAGAAGCCCGGTTGCCCGTATCCCTTCAAACAATTGGCTGGCGTCGGTGTCGCTCTTAAATTAGCCCAGGCGCTGCTCGGACGCTGGCCCGAAGAGTCGCTGGAATATGCGGCGATCGGCACGGTAGCCGACCTTATGCTGCTCACCGGAGAGAACCGGCTGATCGTGAAGCAGGGGCTTCAAAGCATGCGGTCCACGGCCAACTACGGCATCAAGGCGCTGCTTTCGGCGGCGGGGGTGGCCGTGAAGGAGGTTAACGCCAGCCATATCGGCTTCGCGATCGCCCCGCGGATCAATGCCAGCGGACGGTCGCTGAGCGCCGATGCCGCCGTTCGCTTGCTGACGACGGAGAGCGAGCAGGAAGCGGAGCAACTGGCGTGGGAGCTTGACCAGTTGAACAAGGAGAGGCGACGGATTGTCGATGAGATGACGAAGCAGGCTGTGGAGATGGTGGAGGCGCGTAAGAACGAATCCGGCCTTCCCCGGCCATCGTACTGGCGCATGAGGAGTGGAACGTTGGCGTCATCGGCATCGTCGCTTCCAAAATCGTGGACCGTTTTTACCGCCCGACCGTCATTCTCGGAATTGATGAAGTAACCGGCATGGCCAAAGGCTCCGCCAGATCCATCGCCGGCTTCGATATGTACCAAGGATTATCGCACTGCCACGATCTGATGGATCATTTCGGGGGCCATCCGATGGCGGCCGGTATGACGCTGAAGAGGGAGCATCTGCCGGAGCTGGAACAGCGTCTGTGCCGGCTTGCGGAAGAATGGCTCGGGCCCGAGGACTGGATTCCGCTGATTCAGGCGGATATGATTTGCGATTGGTGCGATGTCGGATTGGAGAGTATCCGGCGACTCGAGCTCCTGGGTCCATTCGGCATGGGCAATCCTACGCCGAAATTTATTTTCAGCGGATTGGCCCTGAAAGATATGCGGACGATGGGGAAGGAGCAGCAGCATCTTAAGCTGTCTCTAAGGGGAGGCTCCGATGAAGCGGCGGCCGCCGTCGATGCGGTCGGCTTCGGCAAGGGAGCGCTGGCCGACTGGATCTCCCCTATGCCTCGCTTGACGTTCTCGGCGAGCTGTCGCTGAACGAATGGAACGGTGTCCGGCGTCCGCAGATTCTGATGCAGGATTTGAAGATTACGGAGGCGCAGCTGTTCGATTGGCGCGGCACTCCGCGTCCGGAGCGCAAGCTGGCGGAGCTGGCTAGCCGTCCGCCCGTTCCGTCCGGCGGTTCGGAGGGGCCGGTGGCGGTCATGCTCTTCTCCACGATTCCTCCCGCAGCACTTAGGGCCGGGAACACGGCCTATGCCGTTTGGCAGGCCGACCCAGAGGGGAAGCTGATCCCGGTAAATGACTGTGCAGAGCGGAACCCTTGGGAGAGCGCCAAGCAGATCTTTCTTTATTACTTGCCCGAAAGCCTGGAGCAGCTGGACGCCGTCATGTCCGCGGCGGCTTCCGCCGAGTCGCTCTATGCCGCTTTCGGCGGAACCGACGAGGACAAGCTCGGCGGTGTGCCGCCGGACCGCGACAAGTTCAAGAGCGTGTATGCGTTGATCGGTTCGTTGAAGCAGGGGCAGATGCCGTTCGACAGCCGGGAAGGCTTCCTTCGCTGGCTTTCGCAGCGGTCGAACACCGCTCCGTCTCTGGCCGATTTTATGGTCAGGGTATTCGAGGAGCTTGGCTTTATTCGGAATCATGGGCCGGGATATGTTCTGGTGCCGGACGCCCCTAAAAAGATCTCACTTTATCTGCGCTGTATGCCGCCCGAAAGCACCGGCCGGAAGTGGAGCAGGAGCTTCTATACTCCACCGGCAAAGAGCTTGCGGCCAGACTCACCCGTAGAAATGAACGAAATCAAACCTATTTGGAGGAAATCCTATGAATTTCAAAGAGCATATTCGCGTAATCGAAGACTTTCCGCGACCGGGGATCAGCTTCAAGGATATTACCACGCCGCTGAAAAAACGGACCGGTTTATAAGGAAGTAATTAAAGAGCTGGCCCGCCGGTTGGAAGGTAAAGAAATCGACTGCATCGCCGGACCGGAAGCCCGCGGTTTCGTCATCGGGGCGCCTCTGGCCGTCGAGCTCGGCGTCGGCTTCATTCCGATCCGCAAAAGCGGCAAGCTGCCCGGCGAGACGATTGAAGCGGATTACGCGCTGGAATACGGCAAGGACAAGCTGGCTATGCACAAAGATGCGATCCAGCCGGGGCAGAAGGTGCTGATCGCCGATGATCTGCTTGCTACGGGAGGGACGATTTCCACTTCGATTAACCTCGTGAAGCGACTCGGGGAGAAGTGGTGGGTGCCGCTTTCCTGATTGAGCTTCTGGAGCTGAACGGCCGGGAAAAATTAGACGGCGCGGAAGTATTCTCTCTGGTGCAATACTAATTTCAAACCTTGTACGAAAGCCCTCGATCCGGTTGCCAACCGGGGACGAGGGCTTTCCATGCTTCTTGGAATAGGATGCAAATCCCTTTCACGTGTATAACCGGGGTTTCCCCAAGAAAGGAATCGGACTCGTTATGGACGATGGACCGTTTTGACATGGTCGATGTGCATAAAAGAGGAAACGCCGGCTGAGGTAACGATTTCGATCAGCGGTGAATCCGCCGTTTTCAGAAGCCCGATCGTTTCGGCGCTTTCTCCGAGGTTCAGCACCACAAATTCGCCTTCGAGCTTCTTAAGTTGCTGCTCCATATTACGGGCAAGGGAGATCGGGTTCGGATACAGCGGGAATGCGCTGGGATTTAAGGAATAAGGCGTCGTATTGGGCTCATACGGTACCAAATATTTCAGATGTCTCATGGACACAAGCAGAAAGTGGTGAAGAGGCGAATGGAAAACGAAGAAGTCGTTCATGATGCTGGCCACATAGCCGTGGATCGACTGGTTCCCGGTGATAAAAATTTCGGTAAACATACCCTTGGCATTCATTAGCACTTTGCGATACGACAGGTCCGACTTGGGCTCCCACGATATTTCTACGGTTCCCTGGGTTTCGATATCGCTTTTTTTGGACAGCAAGATTTGCTGCAAATGAAGGATGGGAATATACATGAACTGGACACCGTCGTGGATGACCAGGATATCGTTGCCGATTTCGATTAATTTGCCGCGAAGCGGCTCTTTCTTTCCGGAGACGGTCAGATCGACGTACTGATCGAGAAGAGCCTGAATGTTTTTCATTTTTTCACCTCCTCCAAGTTTTCCAAAGGAAAACTCCTTCGTAAGGATTCGCAGGGTTTTGTGATAACAAAACCTGCTTCGAAAGCATAAGCTTCTGTTTTCCAAAGGAAAACTCCTTCGTAAGGATTCGCTTGGTTTTGTGATAACAAAACCTGCTTCGAAAGCATAAGCTTCTGGTTTTCCAAAGGAAAACTCCTTCGTAAGGATTCGCTTGGTTTTGTGATAACAAAACCTGCTTCGTAAGCATAAGCTTCTGGTTTTCCGTGCTTTTCCAAGGAAAGCACGGGTTTTGCCGGGCAGCAAAACCCGCTTGGAACGATTCTAATCCCGATTTGCCGTGCTTGGATCGAAAGCTCTGCCGGGGAACAACCATCTTATAAAAATAACCGTCATCAAAGAAGACGGTTAAGGTTGACCACAAGTCGGACCCTGGATTGGATCCGGCGGGAATCAAATGCCAACGTGATCCCTTGCGGACGGGACCGCTTTTATGATGATGTGCAGTCAAAAAGGTATATTTACTTATTCGGGGCTTCCGGATCTGCTGCCACGCGCGCCGCTTCTGGCGCTGTTTCTGCCGCTGCTTCTGCCTCGGCTTCTGCCGCCGGACCGGCTGGCGCTTCTCGAGCGATTGCCGCTGCCCGATCGGTTGCTGCTGCCCGAGCGGTTACTGCTGCCCGAACGATTGCTGCTTCCGGATTTGTTACTGCTGCCTGAATTGTTGTTATTGCCGGAGCTTCCGCTTTTGTTTTGATTGTCTTGCCGCTTGTAACCACAGTGATGCTTTTTACATGGGTCAGCGGGATCCGGATAATTTCGTTGTTTACCACCAGGATGATCATGTTGGGGCTTGTGTCGATGACAAGTCCTGCAATTTTCTCGGGACCGCCCCGGTTGATTTGGACATGCTGGTGTCTGAGTTGATTAAGCACCCCGCTCATGCTGTAGGACTGAATGTATTGGGGCATGGTGCTGCCGGAGTTTTGATTTCCGGAAGCCTGAGAAATACTTTTTACATGGTATGTCGTAACATAGACAACACCGTTATTCGTGTTCAAAACCATGTAGTCGCTGTGAACGCCGAGCAGCTGGCCTTCGATAGAATCGGGGCCGCCCCGGTTGACCTTCACCTGACTGCCGACCAGATTGTACAGCTGGCTGTTGTGAGCCATTGAACATTCTCCTCTCTAGGATGTCTTGCAAACTTCAACGTTTTGTACAAACCGCAAAATAAACGAATGCCGGGACCCGAGCTTTTCAATGTTTATACCAAACGCTGGAAGTATTCGGTAGATTGGATGATTCCCCCTTTCATCTGTGATGAGTGGCGGTTTGTAATATCAGGATATGTGGAGTCTTTCAAACGGTATAGATTGGAATCTAGTATCTCTTAAATTCCACGCTTGTCTTGCCGATGAAGCTAGACCCGAACCATTGGCCCGGATGCGGCGTAAGAGATAAGGTTGCTAGGAGAAGGCAGCAGTTCCTTTGCTGGAAAAGCGGATGGACGTTTGGCTTCGGGCGGCAGATGCCGTGTCCACATTTATCACCCCGACATAAGGTAAAGTAGCACAAAGCCTGATCCGATAAGGATAGGCTTTTTTCGTTTACCAGGGGAGGCGAACCGAGTGGCGGAGCCGCCGGTAAGGCAATTGATCATCGGAACGGAGGCGCTGCGGAAGCTGCAAAAGAATATATGGAGCGAAACCTTCGTCAAGGCGTATATGATCGGAAGCGAGGGGAAAAGGATTCCTATCCGGATACGTTACAGGGGAGGACATACGCGGGGATATCCGAAGAAGTCGTACGAAGTGGTGCGCGGAGGGAAAACCTATCATTACAACGCCGAATATGACGATCCTTCGATGATCCGCAATGCGCTGTCGTTTGAATTTTTCAAATGGATCGGTGTTCCGAGTCCCGAAACGAGGCATTGTCTGCTTTATCTTAACGGGGAGAGCTTAGGGGTATATTTGGAGATTGAAGGCGTGGAGACGGCCTTTTTCCGTAAAAGGGGATCGCTGCGGAATCCCTGTTCTATGCCGTGAACGCCGACGCCAACTTCAGTCTGCTTCGGGACGAGACGGGCCGTCGTAAGGCCAGCCTGTTCGAAGGCTATCAGCTGATGAAAGGAACAAGCAAAGACAAGGAGCAGCTTAAGCTGTTCATCCGGAACCTGAACGTGCTGAAATCCCGGAGCCTTTATCTTCATCTGCAAAAGCATCTGGATACCGATAATTATTTGCGTTGGCTGGCGGGCGCCGTACTGACCGGAAACTATGACGGCTTCGATCAGAACTATGCGATATACCGGCATAAGACCCGGAAGAAATACCGGGTGATTCCATGGGACTATGAAGGAACCTGGGGGCGGAACTGCTACGGCAAAGCTTGCGGAAGCGATCTGGTCCGGGTCACCGGCTATAATCGGCTGACGTCGCGGCGCTAAGCTACGGGACGTTCCGCGGCCGCTATAAAGCGCCGCTGGCACAGTTTCTAAAGACCCATTTTACCGCCCAAAAAATAGTACCCGTTGCGTATCAGCTGCACAATTCCATCCGCCCGCATATTTACCGCGATACGAAGCGCAAGTGGTCCTTTTCCGAGTTCGACGGCGAGCCCCGCTTCATCCAGAAATATATCGAGGAGCGCCGGCGGCTTATTTTTGAGGCATTGCGCAAGATGTAATCTCATTTTTCTCCGGTCCCTTCCGCCCGAGGCTCGTTTTCTGTCGGTTTGTCCCGTAAATTCTTGACGTATGGCCTAGTTCAAGGGCATAATGGATTAAAATCGATTTGAGGGAATGGATGGACGGATGGACATCGAGCAGCTTCTTGAGAAGGCATCCAATTATATAAAGGAAAGCGACCTTAAACGGATCAAGGAGGCTTACGAGTTTGCGGATCAGGCCCATTACGGGCAGGTGCGCAAATCGGGGGAGCCTTATATTTTGCATCCGCTTGCGGTGGCGGATATTCTTGTCAATATGCAGATGGATACGACATCCATCATTGCGGCGCTGCTTCACGATGTGGTGGAGGATACGACAGTATCGCTCGATACGGTGAAGGAGAAGTTCGGTCCGACCTGCGCCATGATCGTGGACGGCCTGACCAAGCTCGAGAAGATCAAATTCAAGAGCAAGGAAGAGCACCAGAACGAGAACTACCGCAAGATGTTCGTCGCCATGGCTCAGGATATCCGCGTCATTCTGATCAAGCTGGCGGACCGGCTGCACAATATGCGGACACTGAAGCACCAGTCCGAGGAGGCGCAGCGGCGGATTGCGGACGAGACGCTCGAAATCTTCTGTCCGATCGCGCACCGGCTCGGGATTTCCGCGATCAAGTGGGAGATGGAGGACATCGCGCTCCGTTATCTCAATCCGCAGCAGTACTACCGGATTGTCAATCTGATGCAGAAGAAACGGACGGAACGGGAGCAGTACATCAACGACGTCATCTCCACGGTGCGCGAGAAGCTGCAGGAGATGGGGATCGACGGGGATATCTCCGGGCGGCCGAAGCATATTTACAGCATATACAAGAAAATGACGGTGCGGAACAAACAGTTCAATGAAATTTACGATCTGCTTGCCCTGCGCATTATTGTGGACAATATCAAGGACTGCTACGCCACACTCGGGATCATTCATACGTTATGGAAGCCGATGCCGGGCCGGTTCAAGGATTACATCGCCATGCCGAAACCGAACATGTACCAGTCGCTTCATACGACGGTGATCGGTCCGAAGGGCGAGCCGCTGGAAGTGCAGATCCGCACGTACGAGATGCACCGGACATCGGAATACGGCGTGGCGGCGCATTGGGCTTATAAGGAGGGCACGAACACGCCTTCCGGGATGTATGACGATAAGATGCATTTCATCCGCGAAATCCTGGAGCTGCAGAATGAAGCGCAGGACGCGCAGGAATTCGTCGAGTCGCTGAAAATGGACTTTTTCGCCGATCTCGTGTTCGTCTTCACCCCGAAAGGGGAGGTAATCGAGCCGCCGGCCGGTTCGGTGCCGCTGGATTTTGCCTACCGGATTCATACGGAGGTCGGCAACCGGACGATCGGGGCCAAGGTGAACGGCCGGATCGTGCCGTTGGATCATAAACTGAAGACCGGCGATATCGTCGAAATTCTGACTTCGAAGCACTCCTACGGTCCGAGCCAGGACTGGATCAAGATAGCGCAGTCGTCGCATGCCCGCACGAAGATCCGCCAATGGTTCAAGAAGGAGAAGCGCGAGGAGAACGTGCTGAAGGGCCGCGACTGGATCGAGCGGGGAGCTGAAGCGGCTCAGTTACGACCCGCAGGCGCTGATGAAGGACGAAGAAATGCTCGAGGTTGCGCGGAAGTTCAATTTCAACGAAGTCGAAGATATGCTGTCTGCGGTCGGCTTCGGCGGAATTACCGCCGCGCAGATCGTCACCCGTCTTACCGAGAAGATACGGAGGGAAGCGGAAGAGGCACAGCAGGCGCTGCAGCTGACGAACGAAGTGAAGGAAATGAAGTCGGCTTCCACGGATAAGGAGCGCAGGGGACGCCCGACGAACGGTGTGAGGGTCAAGGGCGTGGAGAATCTGCTGGTCCGTTTCGCCCGCTGCTGCAACCCCGTGCCGGGGGATGAAATCATCGGTTACATCACCAGGGGCCGGGGCGTATCCGTGCACCGGGCGGACTGCACGAACATTCCTTCGCCGGAATGCAGCGACGAGGGCAACCGCGTGATCGAGGTCGAGTGGGCGGACAATGTGGAGGCCAATTATAACGTGGAAATCGAGATCACGGGCCATGACCGCAACGGCCTGCTGAACGAGGTGCTCCAGGTCGTGTCGGAGAGCAAGACGATCATTTCCACCGTCTCGGGACGATCCGATAAGAATAAAGTGGCGATGATCCACATGACCATTCTGATCCGTAATATCGATCATTTGCATTCGGTGGTGGAGAAGATCAAACGCGTCAAGGACGTATACTCCGTTCAACGGATTATGCAGACATAAGAGGACGGACAGATTATTTTTACTGTGGAAACGGGGTTTATGAGATTCGATGAGAGTGGTGCTTCAGCGCAGTAAATCGGCGCAGGTGACGGTGGAAGGAGCGGTGGTCGGCCGGATAGAGCGCGGCTTCGTGCTGCTGGTCGGCATCACGCATGAGGATACGGAGCAGGATGCGCGCTATGTAGCGGAGAAAATTGCCGGGCTTCGGGTGTTCGAAGACGAGCAGGGCAAGATGAACCTGTCCATTCTGGAAACGGGCGGTCAGGTGCTTTCCGTTTCCCAGTTTACACTGTACGGCGACTGCCGGAAGGGCAAACGGCCGAATTTCATGGCGGCGGCGCGCCCCGAACAGGCGGAGCCGCTGTACGAGAGGTTCAACGAGTCGCTTCGCGGCCAAGGTCTTCATGTGGAAACCGGCCGGTTCGGCGCCATGATGGACGTGCAGCTGGTCAATGACGGGCCGGTGACGCTCATTATTGAAAGCCGGAACGGCTGAAGGAGGAAACGGACGGGATCGTCCCCGGGTCTGAACCGGACAAGCCCGGGTCGTAAACCCGGGGGATAGACAGGGCGTCCATTGGGAAAAATGGTGGTAACGACAAGAGGATTTTTTTCCAGACAAGGAGCTTGTTTGAGCCATGTACCGATCCCCTAAGGAGCACTGTGTGACGCTTCCGGAACAGCAGCTGCTGTCCAGCGACGTGGAGGAAGCCGCCGTGATGGCGTCGATGAACGGAGCGGGCGGCGAATGGTCCGCGCAGCCTATACGTCGGTCAGCGAGCAGCTCAAGCGGAATCCAAGGAAGTCGTCCCGTTAAAACGAACAGGCCGTTTTTGCCAAGTGGCGAAAGCGGCCTGTTTGTTTCTTCAAGGGGGAATTGTGCTACACTAGTGCTAGTTTTGAAGTCAGGAGGGAAAGCGGGAATGAGAATTGCCATTGAGCGGGTGGGCTTTGAGGCGCAGGCCAACGAGCTGTTTCATATAGCGAAATTGTTTTTTGAAGAAGTGGAGATCGCGGATGAGCCGGTGGAGGAAGCCGGTCTGCGCGTCCGCGCGGAGGTTCGGGAACTTGAAGAGGGGAAGCGGCTTGAGGCTTATGTCCGATTGACGGTAACGGAGAACGGGCGGGTGTATGAGAGCCGGCACGACCGGGCGGCGGATCTGCGTGAAGGCGGGCTGAAACGGACGGTGAAGCGGGCCGTCGGCTACGGTCTCTTGCAGGTGCTGCAGGAATATACGGGACTCGAGCAGGCCTGGGGCATTCTGACCGGAGTGCGGCCGACCAAGCTGATGCACAACATGATGATGAAGATGAGTCTGGCGGAATGCAAACAGACTTTGCGGGACGAGTATCTCGTATCCGAGCCGAAGGTAGAGTTGCTGGCCGGCATCGCCGAACGGCGGCTGCGCGTGATCCCGGATTTGTTCCGGCTGGACCGGGAAGTAAGCCTTTATATCGGGATTCCGTTCTGCCCGACCAAATGCGCCTACTGTACGTTCCCGGCCTATGATATCCGCGGCAATAACGGCTCCGTCGAGGCTTTCCTCGAGGGGCTGCATTATGAAATCCGCGAGATGGGCCGCTGGATGCGGGAGGCGGGCCTGACGATCACGACGATCTATTGGGGAGGCGGTACCCCGACGAGCATCACGGCCGAGCAGATGGATGCGCTGTTCGTGACGATGCATGAGGCGTTCCCGGCGATGGACAAGGTGCGCGAGCTGACAGTGGAAGCAGGACGCCCCGACACGATCACGGAGGACAAGATCAACGTGATGAAGCGATGGAAGGTCGACCGGATCAGCATCAATCCACAGAGCTTCACGCAGGCGACGCTCGATACGATCGGGCGCCACCACACCGTGACGGAAACGCTCGATAAATTCAAGCTGGCACGCGAAATGGGTATGAACAACATCAACATGGACCTGATCATCGGCCTGCCGAACGAGGGCATGAAGGAGCCGCAGCATACGCTGGACGAAACCGCCCGGTCGCTTCCGGAATCGCTGACGGTTCATACGCTGTCTTTCAAGCGAGCTTCCCGCATGACGAAGAACAAAGAGGATTACGAGGTAGCGGAGCGGGACGAAATCACCGACATGATTCGGACGACGGCCGATTGGACGGAAGAACACGGCTATGTGCCTTACTACATGTACCGGCAGAAGAACATTCTCGGCAATCAGGAGAATGTCGGTTACTCCCTCGAAGGCTACGAGAGCTTGTACAACATTCTCATGATGGAGGAGCGCCAGACGATCATTGGGCTCGGGCTGCGGAGCGGTCAGCAAAATCCTGTATCCGAAGGTCATGCAGGAGGACGGCTACGAGCAGCGGATCGAACGATTTCCGAATCCAAAAGAACCCTCCGTGTACAATCAATCGTATAAAGAATATATCGACAAGAAAATCCGCCTGCTGAATGAGGCTTATATGGCTCCGGCAGAGGCTTGACTGGCCCGGGCGGCGGGTTTTCAAGCTCGAAATTTGATATTTTCATGGGTAGAGGTGTAGGAATGGTTTCCGGTAGCGGCAGTAAGAAAGGTTATGTTTGGCTTGGAATCCTCGTCGTGCTGATCGTCGCGGCCGGGACGCTTTACTGGTGGAAATCCGCACATCCCGCAGCGGCTCCAAGCGGCGGGCCGGGGAAAGCGGCACCCGTGCTGCAGAAGGTGGCGACCGTTTCTTCGCCGAAGGACAGCTATGACGTGATTGTCGCCGGTACCGATCCGGAAGGCATTGCGGCGGCCGTGTCGGCTGCCCGGAACGGGCTCAAGACGCTGCTCGTGGACGGGCGCGACCGGGAGATTCTCGGAGGCCTCATGACGCTCGGCTGGCTCAACAGTCTGGACATGAACTATGAGCCGGACCGCGGTCAGCCAAAGCGGGAGGCGCTGAACAAGGGGATCTTCAGCGAGTGGCATGGGCAAATCGAGGGCGATTCGTTCGATGTGACGACGGTCGCCAATGCGTTTAACCAAATGGTGGCCAAGGAGAAAAATATCGACGTGCTGCTGAAGGTGCAATCAATGGAACCGCTGCTCACGAAATCGGGGAGCAGACGGCGGTAGGCGGTTTGAATGTGACCTTGGCCGACGGCGGCAAGCGTACGATTAACGCCAAGGCCGTGATCGATGCTACGCAGGATGCGGATGTCGCCGCGCGGCAGGAGTGCCGTATACGGTAGGCCGCGAGGATCTGGGGGACAAGAAGGCTCGGATGGCCGTAACGCTGGTTTTCCGGCTGAAAGGTGTAACGCCGGACGTATGGAAGCAGGTGCAGCGGCGGCTGGATAACGACAACGACGAGGGCACCGGCTCGAATGCGATGAGCGCTTGGGGCTACAAGGACATGAAGGATTATCCGCCGGTCAACAAGGAGCGCGTAGCGATGCGGGGCCTCAATATCGGGCGGCAGAACGATAACTCGATCCTGATCAACGCGCTGCAAATTTTCGGCATAGACGGCCTCGATCCGAAATCGAGGGAAGAAGCCTTCGCCATCGGGAAGGCGGAGCCGCCTCATATCGTCGATTATATGAAAAAGAAATATCCCGAATTCGCCGGCGTCGAGCTCGACGGCACCGCTCCCGAGCTGTATGTCCGGGAAACGCGGCACATTCAGGGCGAGTACCGGCTCGGCATCATCGATGTTCTCGAGAACCGCGACCAGTGGGACCGCATCGCCTTCGGCGAGTATCCCGTCGATATCCAACGGATGTCGCCGGCCGATACGGGGGCGGTCGTTACGGATCCGCAGCAGTTCGCGGTGCCGTTCCGCGACCTTGTGCCGCTAAAGGTAGACGGGCCGCTCGTCGTCGGACGTGCGGCAAGCTACGACACGCCGCCTCATGGCACAGCAAGGGTCATTCCCGTCGGCATGGCGGAAGGGGAGGCGGCCGGTGCAGCCGCGAAGCTGGCGGCGGAGAAGGGGCTGACTTTCCGGCGACTGTCCGCCTCGAAGGAGCAGATCGCCGTGCTGCAAGAGCGTCTCAATGCCCAGGGCATGGTGCTGAAGCCGTTCAGCATCCCGCCGCGACCGTTCATGCAGCATAAGGAATACGAGGGGCTGAAGGCCGCAGTCACCCTGGGACTCGCTACAGGCGGCTACAAGAACGATTTTGCCCTGGATCAGAAATCGAATCAGCGACTGGATGGTCAATCTGCTGTCGGGCATGCGCAAATTAAAGCCGGAGACGCTCGCGGGGAACCCCGCCGCCGCGCTGGCGAAGGGCGGTCCGGATCCAAAGACGCAGCCGGTGTCGCTGGAGCAAGCCGCCGCGATGATTTCGCAGCTCGTGGGAATCCGGGCAGCCGATGGGGCAGCAGTGGACGCATTGCTGGGTAAGGGGTATTTGACCCGGGCGTCGCTGGACCTGATCGCGGACAAGCAGGAGCTGACGAACGGAGACACCTATATGCTGATCAAGGACGTGGCCCATGCGGCGCAGCTTGCCGGGAAATAAAACGCGGTAATTTACCCGCTTGACTTTGCAAATACGGGCGTTTAGAATATAACATTATCAGTCAGTTTATACGAGATCCGTTGATGGGACAAAGTAGTTCGAACCTTGCATAATCAGAGAGGGAAGCCGAAGGCTGCAAGCTTCCTTATGCGAATCGGATGAACAGACCTCCCGGAGGACGAACGGGGAACGCGGCCTTAAGCCGATCAGTAGCCGTTATGCGCGCAGCGGGCGTTAGACGCGAAAGTGTGATGGAACCGGTGAAAGCGGGGCGGAGCCCTTCTGGGTGCGAGCCGCCGATCGGAGACGTCAAATCGTGGGTGGTACCGCGGGAATCGAATGCGATCTCTCGTCCCTGAATTCAATTCAGGGGCGGGAGATTTTTTAGTTTCGGGTTCATTACAGAAAGGAGTTGTTTCCTGGTGAGCATTCAAAAGCCGAAAGGCACACAGGACTTGCTGCCCGGCGAAATTGAAAAGTGGCAGTATATTGAAACCAAGGCGCGCGAGCTGTGCCGGCGCTTCAACTACCGCGAAATCCGCACCCCGGTATTCGAGCATACCGAGCTGTTCCAGCGCGGGGTGGGGAAACGACGGATATCGTGGAGAAAGAGATGTACACGTTCCTCGATAAAGGGGACCGCAGCATCTCGCTGAGACCGGAGGGAACGGCAGGCGTCGTACGGGCATACGTGGAGAACAAGCTGTACGGGGAGCCTGATGTCAGCAAGCTTTACTACATCGGGCCGATGTTCCGCTACGAGCGACCGCAGGCCGGCCGTTACCGCCAGTTCCACCAGTTCGGCATCGAGGCTTTCGGTTCCGTCGATCCAAGCTTGGACGCGGAAGTGATTGCGCTCGGCTACACCTTCTACAAGGAGATTGGACTGCGCGACGTAACGGTGGAGGTTAATTCCGTCGGCAATCCGGCCGTGCGCGCGGTTTACCGCGAAAAGATCCAGCAGTTTTTCGCACCGGTCAAAGATAAGCTCTGCAAGGACTGCCAGTCCCGTTTCGACCGGAATCCGATGCGGATTCTCGATTGCAAGATCGACCAGAAATACGGCGAGGGCGCTCCGACGATTCTCGAGTATCTGGATGAAGAATGCTCCACCCATTTCCAGGCACTGCAGCAGCATCTGGAGTCGATGGGCATCCCTTACCGCATTAATCCGCGGCTCGTCCGCGGCCTGGATTACTACACTCATTCGGCTTTCGAATACAAAGCCGCAGGCATCGGGGCCATCGATACCATCGGCGGAGGGGGCCGCTACAACGGCCTGGTCGGCCAAATCGGCGGCGACCGACCAGCCGGGGGTAGGACTCGGGCTCGGGCTGGAGCGCATCCTTCTCGTCCTGCAGGCGCAGGGCGTGGAAATTCCGAAGGCCAAACCGCTGGACGTCTATTTGATCAGTCTGGGCGAAGCGGCTGAAGGGGAATGCGTCAAGTCGCTGCAGGAGCTGCGCATTGCAGGGCTGGCGGCCGAGAAGGATTATCTCGGACGCAAGATCAAGGCGCAGATGAAATCGGCCGACCGCTATAATTCGGCTTATGTCGCTATCCTCGGTGACGACGAGCTGGCCCGCGGCGAAATTACCGTCAAGACTATGGCTACGGGAGAACAAGAAACCGTCCCGCTCGCGGCTTTCACCGAAACGCTGCGCAGCCGGATTCAATAATCATCCATCGATTTGGAAATCCTATCAAACCTGGAGGTACATTCATTATGCTGTTAAAAACTCATCCCTGCGGATCTTTGACGAAAGCGAACATCGGCGAAACCGTGACGCTGAACGGTTGGGTCCAGCGCCGCCGCGACCTGGGGGGCGTGCTGTTCATCGACCTGCGCGACCGCGGCGGCCTCGTGCAAATCGTGTTCAACCCGGAATTTTCCAAAGAGGCTCATGCCATTGCCGACCGTGCCCGTAACGAATACGTGCTTGCGGTTCAAGGCAAGGTAGTCGAGCGTGACCCGGAAACGGTCAATCCGAACCTGGCTACCGGCGAGATTGAAATTCGCGTGACCGAAATCGAGATCATGAACGCCGCCAAGAACCCGCCGTTCTTCATCGAAGACGGCATTGAGATCGACGAGTCGCTGCGCCTCAAGTACCGCTATCTCGACCTGCGCCGTCCGGAAATGCAGCGCACCCTGGTGCTGCGCTCCAAAGCGGCGAAGGTGTTCCGCGACTACCTCGACGAGAACGGGTTCATCGAAGTGGAAACGCCGATCCTGACCAAGAGCTCGCCGGAAGGCGCGCGCGATTATCTGGTGCCGAGCCGGGTGCATCCGGGCGAGTTCTTCGCGCTGCCGCAATCGCCGCAAATTTACAAGCAGCTGCTGATGGTCGGCGGCCTGGAGCGGTATTACCAAATCGCCCGCTGCTTCCGCGACGAGGATCTGCGCGCCGACCGCCAGCCGGAATTTACGCAGGTGGACATCGAGACGTCGTTCCTCTCCCAGGACCAGCTGATGGACCTCATGGAAAAGCTCGTCGTTCGCTTGTTCAAAGAAACTGCGGGAGCGGAGATCCCGACGCCTTTCCAGCGTATCAGCTATGCGGATGCCATGGGCAAATACGGCTCCGACAAGCCGGACCTGCGCTTCGGCCTGGAGTTGAAGGACGTATCCGACATTGTAGCCGAATCCGGCGTGCAGGTGTTTGCTAACGTGATTAAGAAGGGCGGCCAGGTCAAAGCGCTGAACGCCAAAGGCTGCGCGAGCTGGAGCCGCAAGGAAATCGACGATCTCGGCGTGTACGCCGCCCGTTACGGTGCGAAGGGCCTTGCCTGGATCACCTACAAGGAAGGCGAGCTGAAGGGGCCGATCGTGAAGTTCTTCAATGAACAGGAGCTGGAAGCGCTGAAAGCCCGTCTGGAAGCCGAAGAAGGCGACCTGCTGCTGTTCTCGGCCGATACGAAGAAAGTCGTTGCGGATGTTCTCGGCAACCTGCGCCTCAAGATCGGCCGCGATCTCGGCCTCATCGACGAGAGCAAGTTCAAATTCGCTTGGGTGGTCGATTTCCCGCTCCTCGGCTACGACGAAGAGGAGAAGCGCTATGTGGCGGAGCACCATCCGTTCACTCGTCCGAAAGAAGAAGACCTGCATTACTTCGACACCGATCCGGGCCAAATCCGCGCTCAAGCTTACGACCTTGTGTTGAACGGGTATGAGGTCGGCGGCGGTTCGATGCGGATTTACAAGCGCGAGGTACAGGAGAAAATGTTCAATGCGCTCGGCTTCTCCAAGGAAGAAGCGTATGATAAATTCGGCTACCTGCTGGATGCCTTCGAATACGGCACGCCTCCGCACGGCGGCATCGCCTTCGGCTTCGACCGGCTGGTTATGCTGATCGCCGGACGCACGAACCTGCGGGAGACGATCGCGTTCCCGAAGACGGCCAGCGCAACCGACCTTCTGATGGACGCTCCGGCCGCCGTCGAAGACAAGCGGCTCGAGCAGCTATCGATCCGCGTAGCGCTCAAAGCGACCCGCTTCCAAATAAACCGATGAACAAGGAGGGCACCCTCTCATGCTGAACCAGTTTTCCAGAACGGAGCTGGCGATCGGACCGGAAGGCCTCGATGTGATGCGGCGGAGCACGGTCGCCGTGCTGGGGATCGGCGGAGTCGGCTCGATTGCCGCCGAAGCGTTGGCCCGGTCAGGTGTCGGACGGATTGTGATGATCGATAAGGATGTTGTGGATATCACCAACGTCAACCGGCAAATCCATGCTCTCACCACGACCGTCGGGCAACCGAAGGCCGAGCTGATGCGCGACCGCATCCTGCAGATCAATCCCGAATGCGATGCGGTTGCCCTGCGGATGTTTTATACTGAAGAGACGTATGAGAAGCTGTTTGAGTACCCGCTCGATTACGTGCTTGACGCATCGGACACGATTTCGTATAAAATCCATCTGATCAAGGAATGCCGTCGCCGCAAAATCCCGCTCATCTCGAGCATGGGCGCAGCGAACAAGATGGATCCGACCCGCTTTCAGGTCGCGGATATTTCGAAAACCTCCGTCGACCCGATGGCGCGGGTAATCCGCCACAAGCTTCGCAAGGAAGGGATTCATAAAGGGGTCAAGGTCGTCTTCTCGACGGAAGAGCCGATAAAGCCCCGGGTGGACGTCACGCAAAGATCGTTCCGGAGAACGCTCCGGAGATCCGCAAAGCGCAGCGACCTCCGGCCAGCAATGCTTTCGTGCCGCCGGTTGCCGGCCTAATCATGGTCAGCGTGGCCGTAAGAGATTTGCTCAAGAAGGCCGGACTCTAGCCGCCTGAACAAAGCATCCACGGGAACGAAGGGTTCCTGTGGATGCTTGTTTTTTTGAAGAGACCACTGCAGCAATCCTGTGAGCAGCAGGAGCCTAACGGATTCCCGGACTTTGTATTCCTACCCGGTTGATTTATAATATAAAGATGGACTGGTATTTTGATATAAAGAGGAATGATGAACCTCATGATGGACTTATTTTCAATGGCGGCCGAGCAAAGTCCGGAAGGCAAGCCGCTTGCCGACCGGATGCGACCGGTCACACTGGATGAATATATCGGGCAAGAACAGATCGTAGGTCCCGGCAAGCTGCTGCGGCGGGCAATCGAAGCGGACCAGGTGACGTCGATTCTGCTGTACGGCCCGCCGGGCACCGGGAAGACGACGCTGGCCAACATCATATCGCACCGGACTTCGGGGATCTTCGTGAAGCTGAATGCGGTCGATGCGAGCGTCAAGGACGTGCGGGACGTAATCGAACAGGCGAAGCAGAACCGGGCCCTCTACGGGAAAAAGACGATTCTGTTCCTCGACGAGGTGCACCGCTTCAATACGTCCCGGCAGGATGCGCCGCTGCCCGCCGTCGAGCAGGGCATCATCATCTTCATCGGCGCGACGACGGAGAACCCGTTCCATCATGTGAACGGGGCTCTGCTGTCGCGCTCGACCCTGTTTCAGCTGCAGACCGCTGACCCATGAACACTCGCTGACGGCGATGCGGCGGGCGCTGGCGGATCGGGAGCGCGGACTCGGATTCCTGCCGCTCGAGGTCGAGGAAGAGGCGCTTGGGCATCTGGCGCGGATGGCGGGCGGGGACATCCGCCGTGCGCTGAACGCGCTGGAGCTCGCCGCCCTGACTACGCCGCCGGAGCGGGACGGCACGGTGCGCATCACCATGGAGGTCGCGGAGGAATCGATCCGCAGACCGACCGTGAAGGCCGACGAATCCACGCAGTACGACGTATTGTCGGCCTTTCACAAGAGCCTTCGCGGCTCCAGCGATGCGGCGCTGTTCTGGTTCCTGTATGCTGTGGAGAAGCTCGGTATGGATCCGATGACCTTCCTGCGGCGGCTCATTGTGATGTGCAGCGAGGATATCGGCCTCGCCAATCCGCAGGCTATGATTCAATCGGTGACGGCGATGGATGCCTATCACAAGATCGGCTGGCCCGAATCGAAGTATGTAATCGCGCAGGCGATTCTGTTTGCCGTGGAGAGCCCGAAATCCAACGCGATTCCGATGGCGATTTCGCGGATCATGGAAACGATGGACCGGCTTCGTTCGGCCGAGGTGCCGCTTCATTTGCGCGACGCCCATTACAAAGGCGCCGAGAAGCTCGGACATACCGGTTACTTGTATCCTCACAATTATCCGGGCCATTATGTCGAGCAGCAGTATTTGCCGGACCCGGTGAAGCATGCCCATTTTTACGAAGCGACCGGGCAGGGGATGGAGGATAAAATCCGCCAGAACCAGGAGCGCCGCAGGGGAAAATAACGAGGGGTTATGCCCTAGGGGATGCTCCGCCGGCTGAATACTTGCTTGCTCTACGAAACCCAAATATCGTCTTAAAGCTAACCTTGCGCCGTTCCCTTGGAACCCGCAGGGTTTTTCTTTTTTATCCGGGAATTGACAATAACCGCTTTTTTTCATAATCTATATATGAGCAATTATTCATATGTTATTTTGGACGGACCGTGTTTGGATCTCCAAACCTACGTTTTCAAGCACACCGCATCGGGCATTCTATTCCAATGGAACTGCGGGGGCCGTCACTCGTTTTTAACTTGAAGGAGATGAGCCTTATGAGTCACAAGTCTGAGCAGGCAAAGCGGCCCCGTCAGCACGGCCAGGACCGATCCGACGGCGGGAATAAAGCTCCAAACGGAGCACCCGGGCTTCTGGATACCCAAGCGGCTGGAAGCCCCGGTCCTCATGGGCAGAGGGAAGAGCCGGACGCCGGGCCTTGCGGTCACGACCACCGGCATCATGAAGATCAAGAGCATTCGGCTCATAAGGAGCAAGAGCACCGGCATGACGGCCATCATCATCCATCTTGGGGCCATCACCATCATGGTCATGGACACCATCATCATGGCCATCACCATCATCACGATCTGGGGCGTGACGGGAATAAGAAAGGGCTGATCATCGCCCTTATCATCACCGCGGGGATTCTGCTGCTCGAATTCTTCGGCGGCCTGATTACAGGAAGCCTGGCGCTCTTGTCGGACAGCGGACATATGCTGAGCGACGCCGCCTCGCTGGCGCTTAGCCTTGGCGCCCTCTGGTTCGCCTCCAGGCCCGCCTCCCCGCCAAGACGTACGGCTTCTACAGGTTTGAAATACTGGCCGCGCTGTTTAACGGGGCCGCCCTGTTTGCGGTGTCCGGTTGGATCGTCTGGGAAGCGATTGAAAGGCTGACGGCTCCTCCCGAAGTGCAGAGCGGCCCTATGATGCTGATCGCTTTCGTCGGGCTTGCCGCCAACCTGCTCAGCGCTTGGTCGCTTATGAAGCAGGGCGATGTGCACGGTAATCTGAATTTGCGCAGCGCCTATCTCCACATTCTTGGAGATGCTCTGGGCTCGGTCGGGGCGATTGCAGCGGGGGTGGTCATGTACTTCTTCGGCTGGTATGCGGCCGATCCGATTATCAGTATGATTGTCGCGCCGCTGATTCTGAAGAGTGCCTGGGGGGTGTTGTCCCATTCCGTTCATATTCTTATGGAAGGCACGCCTCGTGAATTGGACCAGATCCAGGTGAAAGCGGCGCTGGAGCAAATCCCCGGGGTTCTCGACGTGCACGACCTTCACATCTGGTCGATCACCTCGGGGATGGATTCGCTGAGTTGTCATCTGCTCGTTCAAGAGGGGGAGGATGGTCAGAACATTCTCCAGGAAGCCATCCACCGGCTGGAGCGGGGCTTCGGAATCCGGCATTCCACGATTCAAGTCGAGACCGAGCGCATCAAGCATTCCGAACTTCACTAGATAGCAAAGCCAGCATACACCGGCTCTTCCGTAAGGAAGGGCCTGGCTTTTTAGAGAACGGCCAGCCAATAACCGCCCTCCTCAAAAAAGTTGCCCTTGACAAAACTTTTTGCCGAGATACAATAAGAGCAGGAACCTTTTCAAATGGGCCGAATACATCTAAAGTTATAGATGTGCCCTGAATGGATTTGAATTCTGCGTTTGCAAAATCGATGGTGCTAGAAGCAAGTTCTTTTTTTACCTAAAAAGTTGACCGTGGGCAAAACTGTTTGCTTGGCCCATAAATAGATAAACTTATTGAATGAGGTGATTGCAATGAATGACAATTCGACTCCGTTGGCTGCAGGCCGTGGCTGGCGACAAACGGGAAACCAGCCTTCCTTGCCGGAGGTTCACCGCTCCCTGCGTATACCGAAGAGCGGCTCCTGGTTCCGCAAATTTCTGGCCTTTGCCGGTCCCGGCTACCTGGTGGCGGTCGGTTACATGGATCCAGGGAACTGGGCGACCGACTTGGCGGGCGGCTCGATGTTCGGTTACACGCCGCTGTCCGTGATCCTGCTGTCGAACCTGATGGCTATGCTGCTCCAGGCGCTCGCCGGGAAACTGGGCATCGTCACGGGACGCGATTTGGCGCAGGCCTGCCGGGATCATTACAGCAAGCCGGTGGCCATGGGATTATGGGTTCTCTGCGAGCTGGCCATTGCCGCCTGCGATTTGGCCGAGGTCATCGGCTCGGCGATTGCTTTGAATTTATTATTCGGGCCGCCGCTCATTTACGGCGTGCTGATTACGGCGGTGGACGTTCTTGTCGTGCTGCTGCTGCAGAACAAGGGCTTTCGGTTCATCGAGGCGCTGGTCATTACCCTGATCGGAACGATCGGCATCTGTTTCCTGATCGACATTATCTGGGCTAAACCGGAAATCGGCGGCGTGCTGAAAGGTTTCGTACCCAGCGCGGAAATTATCAAAAATCCGGAGATGCTGTACATCGCCATTGGTATCCTCGGCGCCACCGTAATGCCGCATAACCTGTATCTGCATTCTTCGATCGTGCAAACGCGGCAGTATGAACAGACGGCACTCGGCAAGCGCCAGGCGATCAAATATGCGACTTGGGACTCGTCCATCGCGCTGTTCTTCGCCCTCTTTATCAATGCAGCCATCCTGATTATCGCGTCCGCCACGTTCCACCGGGCCGGGTATACCGAGGTGGCCGAAATCGGCGATGCTTATCATCTGCTTGCACCGCTGCTCGGTACTACCGCTGCAAGCATCTTGTTCGGGGTAGCGCCGCTGGCATCGGGGCAGAACTCGACGCTGACCGGCACGCTCGCCGGGCAAATCGTAATGGAAGGCTTCCTGAACATTCGCCTTCCGGGATGGTCGCGGCGACTCATCACGCGGCTGATCGCGATCGTCCCCGCCGTCATTGTTACGGCGATTTACGGAGAGAGCGGAACGGCGCAGCTGCTGATTTTGAGCCAGGTGATTCTATCCCTTCAGCTGTCCTTTGCCGTCGTGCCGCTGGTCAAGTTTACAAGCGACAAGAAGAAAATGGGCGAGTTCGCCAACCCGCTCTGGCTGAAAATTACGGCTTGGACCGTAGCTGCGGTCATTGCCTTGCTTAATATTTACCTGCTGATTCAAACGTTCCTCGGCTGGCTGAAGTAATCAGCCGGCGCCGCACCCTGCATCCGGATCCCGGTCCGAATGCAGGGTGTTTTTTGTACCCGCACGAAGCTTCCGGCTTCGGCATATTGGAATAAGCCCGCCCGGATTAATCGTTCTACCGCCGGTGCGGAATGTATAGGCTAATAGTAACCATAGGGGTACAGCCGCAGGAAACGGACCGTACGCCCAATTGCAGGCTCAAGGGAGGTGTACCTGTTCATCCGTGGCGGTGAACAGGCAGTGCATTTGAGTAGTGATCCGCTGGCGCTCAGCTTGTATGTCGGTCTGGTGCTGCTGCTCGTTGTGTTAAACGGCTTCTTTGTAGCGGCGGAATTTGCCATGGTGAAGGTGCGGAACAGCCGTATTGACGCTTTGGCGCAGGAAGGACGCAGGAATGCCCGCTTGGCCAAATCGATCGTGAATAATCTGGATGCTTACTTGTCGGCCTGCCAGCTCGGCATTACGCTGGCGTCGCTTGGGCTCGGATGGGTCGGGGAGCCGGCGGTTTCAGGCCTTCTTAAGCCGCTGCTTGCTCCGCTGCGGCTTCCGGACGCCGTCGTGGAAACGCTGGCTTTTATCGCGGCTTTCGGATTCATTACGATTCTCCACATTACGATCGGCGAGCAGTTCCCCAAAACCTATGCAATCCGTAAATCGGAGCAGGTAACCCTTCTTTCCTCCTGGCTTTTAATCGGGTTCTATAAGCTGATGTATCCGTTCATTTGGCTTCTGAACGGCATGTCGAACGCCCTTCTGCGGCTGGCCGGGATCGAGCCTACCGCAGAGCATCGCATAGCCCATACGGAGGATGAAATCCGCGTGCTGATGAAGGAAAGCAACCGCAGCGGCTTGATCGACAATACGGAGCTGACCTTGGTGGACAATATTTTTGACTTTACGGAAACGCATGCCCGGGAGATCATGATTCCCCGGACCGAAATGGTGTGCCTGTATACCCAGCTCAGCTTTGAGGATAATAAAACGATTGCGATCAGTGAAATGCATACCCGATACCCTGTCTGCGACCCGGATAAAGACCGGATCATCGGCTTTGTCCATATCAAGGACCTCCTCAAGGCCGACGGAAACGAGCCGAACGACATAGGTGGCTTTATCCGGCCGATCACCAAAGTGCCGGAATCGATGCAGATCAGTGCGCTGCTCAAGCTGATGCAGAAGAAGCGCGCCCAGATGGTGCTCCTGATCGACGAATACGGCGGTACCTCGGGGCTGGTTACCTTTGAGGATATCATTGAAGAAATCGTAGGCGAGATCCAGGATGAATTTGACGAGGAGCGCCCTCATATCGAGAAACGGGACGACGGCTCGCACTCTATCGACGGGCGTCTGCTGATCGAAGAAGTGAACAGCTTCTTTGGCCTGGACATTGAATCGGACGATTACGATACGATCGGCGGATGGATGTATTCCCAGGTGGAAATCCCGCCGAAGAAAAGCCAGCGCATCGTTTACAACGAGCGGATCGAATTCGTGATTGAAGAAACGGACCACCTGCGGATCACAAGGATTACCGTCAAACAGCGCAGCGGGGAACAGAGAGGGCCGGCGGCCGGTACGGATTAAGGAATCAAAGTACCCCGAAATTTTAATGTTTTATGCAGGAAACTCCCACTCCGTAGAGGAGTTTTTTTTCTGCTTTACAACGTAACAATGTTATGTTACACTTGCGAATGTAAGGAGGTGCCGTAAATGGAGCAGGATTTGATCTCCAAGAAAGATTTGCTGGAGCTAACAGGTATTTCGTACGGCCAATTATACAGGTGGAAGCGGAAAAACCTTATTCCGGAAGAATGGTTCATTCGTAAATCTACGTTTACCGGGCAGGAAACCTTCTTTCCGAAGGTGCAGATTCTGGCGAGGATCGATAAGATCGTCAACATGAAGGATGATTTGTCGCTGGATGAGCTGGCGGATGTGTTTTCGCCCAATCTGACGGAAGCTTCGCTCGCTCGTACGGACTTGTTGCAACGTAACATTGTTTCAAGTGCTACGATGAAGCTCTTTGAAGAGCATTACGGTGAAGCAAGCCTTTACTCGTTCGATATGATTCTTCACCTGTATCTGCTCGACAAGTTGCTGCAAACCGGCGAGATCACGCTTGAGGAAGGCCGGGAGCCGCTGCGTACGCTGCATGAGCATTATCCGAAATTCCAAGGGAAGCCGTTCGAACTGATCTTTTTCCGCAAAATGGGGGTATCCGGGTTTATGCTTGCCGGAAGTCCCAATGAGCTTTATTTCGACGAGCGGTCGCGTATCGTAGCGCGTCTGTCCGTCGCATCGTGCATTGAGGAATTGAAAATCAAATTATCTTAAACCGGCTGGAGGGAATGGGAATGGGTATGGATATGGAAAATCGCGGCGATCTGGTGATCTCGGGAAGCGGGAGCGCATCGGGCGGCGACTATCAGGATGTGAAGATTAGCGGCGCAGGTACCGTATACGGCAACCTCAGCTGCGGTCAAATGAAGATCAACGGACAGAGCGAAGTGAAAGGAAGCATGGAATCCAAAGCCGTCGAAGTGAACGGTTCCCTGAAAATACAAGGCGGCGTTCAAACGGAACTGATTAAAGTAAATGGCGATGTAAAAATCGGCGGGGATCTGGATTTCCGTGACTTCAAATGTGTCGGGAACGCGTCGGTTAAAGGCCGGGTCACCGGCGATTTGATCGACCTTGAGGGATGGTTGAAAATCCAGAGCGATTGCGAAGCGGAATCATTCATTGCCAAGGGTGCGTTTCAGATCGAAGGTCTGCTGAATGCGGGCGAGATCGACCTGGTCCTCTACGGCGCCTGCAGCGCCAAAGAGATCGGCGGGGAGAAAATTTCCGTTCGTAAAAAGGGGCTGAAAGCCTTATTGAATCCGTTCCTTGTGCGATTCACCTCCGAATTGACGGCGGATACGATCGAAGGGGATGAAATTACGCTGGAGAACACGAAGGCGAAGGTGGTCCGCGGCAGCAGAGTCACCATCGGGGCCGGATGCGAAATCGACCTGGTGGAGTATAAGGAGTCGTTTACTCCGCTTAAGGAAGGTCTGGTGCGGAACAGCAGGCAAATCTGATCCAAACTAAAAAGTAAAGAGAGGGAAACCGAATGAATAAGATTACAACGGGACAAAGTAGCAGGGGCTTTTCCGAAACAGGGCTGAGCAGAATGCGCGACGTGCTCGCAAGGCATGTCGAGTCCGGGAAGATTCCCGGGCTCGTCGCCCTGGTCAGCCGGTACGGTGAGACGCACGTCGAAGCGATCGGCACGATGCGCCATGACGGTGGCGTGCCGATGCGCCGGGACACGCTCTTCCGGATGGCATCCACTTCCAAGCCGGTCGCGATGGCGGCGGCGATGGTTTTGCTCGACGAGTGCAAGTTGCGGCTGGATGATTTGGTAGAGACGTGGCTGCCCGAACTCGCCGACCGGCGGGTGCTGAAGCGGCCCGACGGACCTTTGGACGATACTGTGCCGGCACGGCGGCCGATCACCGTACGGGACCTGCTCACCTCCACGTTCCGGGCTCGGAATGGATTTGACGGCACTGAACTTTCCGATCATGGCCGCCGTTTTCGAGCAGGGAATATTTCCCCGGACAATGACGGAATATCCCGAGCCCGACGAATGGATGCGCCGCCTTGGCACGCTTCCGCTGATGTACCAGCCCGGAGAACAGTGGCAGTACCACATCAGCCACGATGTACTCGGCGTGCTTGTCGCCAGGGTTACGGGTCAGCCGTTCGAGACATTCCTGCGCGAACGGATCCTCGATCCACTGGGGATGAAGGACACCGGTTTTCACGTGCCCGCCGGCAAGATTGACAGGTCGCCAACCGCCTATACCCCCGATCCGCAGACCGGAGAGTTCATCGTATGGGACGAGGCCGCAGGCGGACAGTACAGCCAGCCTCCGGCGTTCCAGTCAGGCGGCGGCGGGCTGGTCTCCACCGTCGACGACTACCACGCGTACTTCCGGATGCTGCTGAATCACGGGATACACGGGACCGAACGGATCCTGTCGCGGCCCGCCGTCGAGCTGATGACCACCAACCGCCTCACACCCGAGCAACAAACCGCCCGAGATTCTCTGGCCAGGAACAATGTCCATGTGTCATTCGGCCAAGGGCAGCACGGGGGCTGGGGCTTCGGGATGGCGGTGCGGACCTACCGCGGCGACTATGCGTCCATAGGCCAGTTCGGCTGGGACGGTGGAACCGGCACCTCGGCGTACGCCGACCCGGACAAAGAGCTCATCGGAATCCTGCTCACCCAGGTCGGCATGTCCACTGCGGATTCGGCGCGGGTGATCCACGACTTCTGGACCACAGTCTACCAGGCCATCGAAGATTGAAACCGAGCCCGCTCCCGATGCGTCCGCCCTCAAGCCGGCCGCCGGTCCGCAGGCTCAGGGGAAAGAGCAGGGGAGCCGCGTTCCCAGTGATTGAAGCTAAGTTGGATAAAAGGCAAAAGGGGCTGTCCCGCATGTAGAGATGTTCTACTCGCGGTACAGCCCCTTGCTGTTCGCCCTTGCTTACTTATGAATACGGTCAATGGTCGCTCCGCCGAGGCACACGTCTCCGTCGTAGAAGACGACGGATTGTCCCGGCGTGATGGCCTTCTGCGGCTCGTCGAAGATGACCTCGCAGGTGCCGCCTTCACCGAACGTCACCGTTACCCCTTGATCGGGCTGGCGGTAACGGAATTTCGCCGTACATTTGAACGGCGTCTCCGGAACTTCTCCGCTGATCCAGTTCAAATCGGTGGCGGTCAGGCCATGCGGGAATACAAAGCCGGATGCTTCTCGCCTTGAACGACATACAGGATATTATTCTCCAGGTCCTTGCCGGCGACGAACCACGGCTCGCCGGTGCCGGATCCGCCGATACCGAGGCCTTGTCGCTGTCCGAGGGTGTAGTACATCAGGCCGTCGTGCCGCCCTTTGACTTCCCCGTCCAGGGTCCGCATCTCGCCCGGTTTGGCGGGCAGGTACCCGCTCAGGAATTCCTTGAAATTACGCTCCCCGATAAAGCAGACCCCGGTACTGTCCTTCTTCTTCGCGGTGGCAAGTCCCGCCTTCTCGGCAATGGCCCGGACTTCCGGCTTCGGAAGGTGGCCGATCGGGAACATCGCTTTGGACAGCTGGTACTGGTTCAGCGCATTCAGGAAATACGTCTGATCCTTATTGTTATCGACACCGCGCAGCGACCGGTATTTGCCGTCCGCTTCCGTAACGCGGGCATAGTGTCCCGTAGCAATATAATCGGCACCGAGCTCCAGCGCTTTTTGCAGAAATTCGCCGAACTTGATCTCCCGGTTGCACATGACATCGGGGTTGGGCGTACGTCCCTTGCGGTACTCGTCCAGGAAATACGCGAACACCTTGTCCATGTATGGTTTCTCAAAATTTACCGTATAATAGGGAATACCGATTTGATCGCAAACCCGGCGCACGTCTTCCGCATCTTCTTCTGCGGTGCAGTGGCCGAACTCGTCGGTATCGTCCCAGTTTTTCATAAAAACGCCGATGACCTCATAGCCTTGTTCCTTAAGCACGAGCGCCGATACGGAAGAATCAACGCCGCCGGACATGCCGAGGACAACACGCGGTTTAGCCGTCATGGTTACACACCTCACTTTACTTGCAATCGCTAGGGCCGAGGCCGTGAGACGTCAGCGCCTAGCTGTATTATACATAGGTTTGCCCAAAGAATAAAATTTTTCATCAATATGTCACGGTTTTTCTCCCAAGATAGAGGGTTTTATGATACCATAGAAATGATACGAAAATGTATGTTAAATGATTGCCATGTAAACGAGGTGCTACAGCTTGAAAATTTCAACCAAAGGCCGCTACGGGTTGACCATCATGATGGAGCTCGCAACAAAGTTCGGTGAGGGTCCGACCTCATTGAAGAGCATTGCCGAAAAGCATCAGCTTTCCGAGCACTATCTTGAGCAGTTGGTCGCTCCGCTGCGCAATGCCGGTTTGGTGAAGAGTATCCGCGGCGCATACGGCGGATATATTTTGTCCAGGGATCCGGAGCAAATTTCAGCCGGAGATGTAATTCGCGTACTGGAAGGGCCGATCAGCCCGGTGGATTTCACCGAAGAAGACGATCCGGCCAAGCGCCATCTGTGGATCCGCATCCGCGACAGCATTGCGGAAGTACTGGATTCGACCATGCTGTCGGATTTGATTTCCTATAAGGATGAAGGCGACCAAGACAACTATATGTTCTACATTTAAACTTGAAGCGGTATTTCGCTTACAGATGTGGTGAGTAACTTGAGTCTTATTTACTTGGATCATGCCGCAACGACGCCGGTGCTTCCCGAGGTCGTTCAGGCGATGCTTGCCGTATTGGACGGAGCATTACGGGAATGCGTCCAGCACCCATGCCGCCGGCCGGGAAGCCAAGGCGGCCTTGAACGCAGACCCGCGACGGGATCGCGAGGACGCTCGGCGCCTGCCGGCGCAGCTTGTGTTTACGGGAGGCGGCACGGAGAGCGACAATATGGCGCTGTTCGGCGCCGCCGAGGCGTACGGCTCGCGCGGCAAGCATATCATTACCACGCAGGTGGAGCACCATGCCGTGCTTCATGCCTGCGAACGTTTGGAGCGAGCTCGGCTATGAAGTAACCTACCTGCCCGTAGACGAATACGGCCAAATCTCCTTATCCGACCTCGAGAATGCCATCCGTTCCGACACCATTCTGATCAGCGTCATGTATGGAAATAATGAGATAGGCACGCTTCAACCGGTAGAAGCCATCGGCCGGCTGGCGCGGGAGAAAGGCATCTGCTTTCATGTCGACGCCGTACAGGCGCTCGGCCACGTACCTATCGATCTGGGCAGGCTTCCTGTGGATCTAATGAGTTTTTCCGCGCATAAAGTGGGCGGTCCGAAAGGGATCGGCGCGTTATATATAGCGAAGAACATCCGGGTAACACCGCTGCTCTACGGCGGCTCCCAAGAACGCAAACGCAGACCGGGCACAGAGAATACGGCCGGCATTGCGGGCTTTGCCGAGGCGGTGCAACATTTCGCGCTGCACACGTATGAATTAGGGCAAAACTTGGAAAAACTACGTTCTGAGATGGTGAGCGGGCTTCAAGAAAAATTGGGCGTAGACGGATTTGTCATCAACGGTCATCCGGAGGAGCGGCTTCCGCACATTCTGAATGTCAGCTTCCCCGGCATTTCGACGGAGACGATGCTGATGAACCTGGACCTGGCCGGTGTGGCCGCAGCGAGCGGCTCCGCTTGCACCTCGGGCTCCCTGGAGGTTTCCCACGTGCTGAAGGCGATGCGCCTGCCGGACGAAATCACAGCTTCAGCCGTCCGCTTCAGCTTCGGCCGTACGAACGACGTGCAGCAAATCCGAAACGCCGTAGAAATCATTGAAACCATTGTGCGCCGTCTACGTAATAAAATTTAAGCAAATGTTTAATTAATGCTCCACCAACGAGTCAAGCCTATCAGCATGAAGGGAATGTACCGGAAAGCCGCTTGCGGCGTGCCACATTTGAAATCCATTGATTACTTCAGCTTCAAGTTATAATCAAGATCAATGGATTTCAAGAGGGGCTGGAGGTACATTGCCCTTCATGCGATAACCCGGCTGACAACGCTATTTGCATCCATTAAACATTTGCATAAGGAGCCCCATGAGAAGAGCGCGCGATATCATCGGCTTGCCGATCATTTGCGTACGGTCCGGCAAGCAGGCCGGCACCGTGAAGGATTTGCTGCTCGGCTCCGACTGGCAGGCAGAGGCGCTGCTGCTGGAGACGAAGCACTGGTTTTCCGAAGTAACGTGCATTGAATGGAACGATATCCTGGCCCTCGGCGAGGATGCCGTAACGATCGAAACCGAAGAAGTCATCCGCCCGCTCGAGTCCTGTGCCTTCGAAGGCAAAGCGCGCTGAGCGGCGATCATCAAGTCAAGGGCCTGCCGGTCATCACGGTGAACGGACAGCAGCTCGGCGTGATCGAGGACGTTTATTTGGAAACGAATTGGGGTAAACAGGTAATAGGCTATGAATTAACCGAGGGTTTCATTTCTGATTTGAAAGAAGGGCGCAAATGGTCGCCCATGCCGGAGTCGGTGACGGTCGGCGAGGATGCGGTGATTGTTCCCGTTCACGCGAGTGAAGCGTTGGAAGAAATCTTCGTACCAAAAGAAGAATAGGGTGATGCGTTTATGTTACGTTGTCCAAATTGCAATTCCAAAGATATAGGCAAAATCGGTTCTCACCAGTTTTACTGCTGGGGCTGTTTTATTGAATTAACCGTGAACGGCGAGAAAATGTCGGTGTTCCAAGTCGAAGAAGACGGAACCCTCAGCTCGCTGGATGATTTGTTTTTTGAAGAGGAAATGCCGCAGGTTCATGCCAACTAAGGCAAGGGCGGGTTTAAGGTAGAATCATACACCGTTTGGGCGAGGTGCGCCGGGTAAGGACGCGCTTCGTCTAAACGGTTTTTTTGGTTTGCTGCCCGCCTCTTTCCGTTAATCAATGTATTCGGGGCCGGCCGGGCCTATGCCACCTTTTTCGCCCCATCCGGAAAGGGTTAAGAAAACCAACTTGTACATATACTGTATAGAGCCTGGAATGTTGGACAAAGGGGGCGGAAAGTCCGATGGATCGATTTACCAGGAATCCCTTGTTTATCGGCATGGTATATACAGCTTGCTGGCGCTGGTGCTCTTGTATCTGCTGCTGCAGATTCGCCCGATCTTGTCGGCGGTATACCATTTTCTGATGGAAATCTTGACGCCGTTTCTTATCGCCATGATCATATCCTACGTGCTGAATCCGGTCGTCAGTCTGCTTGGAGCGCGCAAAGTCCCCCGAACGGTCGCGGTGCTGACGATTTACGCCGTGTTCATCACTTCTTCCACGGTGGTCCTGATGAATCTGATCCCGATGTTCATCCGCCAGGTACAGGAGCTCAACCAGCATATTCCCGACCTGGCCATGAAAGCGCAGAGCCTGGCAAGCGAGATGAACCGGCTCGAATACCTCCCTGACAGTATCCGAAGCGGCATCGATAAAGCGCTGATCAAGCTGGAAAACGGGATTTCGGCCGCCGTATCCAATTATATCGACGGGATCGGCAATACGATCAACACGATCTTCCTGATCTTTATCATCCCGTTCATCGCCTTCTACATGCTGAAGGACTTTCAGGCTATTGAAAAGTCGGCGCTGACCATCGTTCCGAGGGAGCACCGCAAGCCGATCGTCAAAATGCTGATCGACATCGACACTGCTCTGGGCAACTACATCCGGGGGCAATTTCTGGTCTGTCTCATTATCGGGCCGCTCGCCTATATCGGCTATTGGAGCATCGGCATGCCCTACGCGCCGCTGCTCGCAAGTATAGTGGCGATTTTCAATATCGTGCCTTACCTGGGCCCGTTCCTCGGGGCGGCCCCCGCCCTGGTAGTCGCTTCCACAATTTCTTTGAAAATGGTGCTCTTCGTAGCTCTGATCAATACGGCGTGCCAGATCCTCGAGGGAAACGTCATATCGCCGCAGGTAGTGGGACGCTCGCTGCAGATGCATCCGCTGATCATCATGTTTGCCTTGATGGTCGGGGAGAGCTGGCGGGAGTCGTCGGTTTGATTCTGGCCGTGCCGTGCTTTGCCGTCATCAAGGTCGTTTTGCAGCACGTGTTTATGTATTATGTTCATCGGCGGCCAACCTGAAGGAAGCGGAAAAACGTAAAAAAATTTGAAACCGGGGCTGAACTTTTGCGTATACAATCCATGATAATCAACTGCGTTCAGCATGAATTTGCCGACAACCCCATAGATGCAATGCCCGGAGGAGCCTGTCAATGACAGGCTTCTTTTTGTCTTTTTTGGGACTAACGGCAAGGCTGAACAGAGAAAGAGAGGGATTTCGTGTGGAGCAACAGGCATTTATCGCCATCGGATTATTTTTAGCGGCATACGGGTTAATCATTTCGGAGAAAATTCACCGGACAATCGTGGCCATGGCCGGCGGGATTGTCATGGTGGCGCTGGGCATCGTAAATCAGGAGACGGCGCTGCATCACATCGACTTTAATACGCTGGGGCCGCTGGTCGGGATGATGATGATCGTCGGCATTACGGCGGAAACGGGCTTGTTCAAATACATTGCGATATGGGCGGCCAAAAAAGTCGGCGGTCATCCTGTACGCATCTTGGTCGCCTTGTCCGTCGTAACCGCGGTGGGGTCGGCGTTTCTCGACAATGTCACGACGGTTCTCCTGATGGTTCCGGTGACCTTCAGCATCACGAGACAGTCGCGGGTGACGCCCATTCCGTTCCTGATCTCGCAAATCATGGCGTCGAATATCGGGGGCACCGCAACCTTAATCGGGGATCCGCCGAATATCATGATCGGCGACGCGGTGAAGGAGCTGACTTTCATGGCGTTCATCAACAACCTCAGCCTGATCTCGTTTGTCATTCTGGCGGCGACCCTGCCGTTCTTCGTGCTTGCTGTACCGGAAGCAAATCCAGACCACCGAAGAGCTTCGTCAGAACCTGATGACAATGGATGAAAAAGCGGAAATCCGCGACGTCCCCCTGCTGGTCAAATGCCTGATTGCGCTGGGGATTACGATCATCGGCTTCTTTCTCCATCAGGCGCTGCATATCGAGTCGGCGACAGTCGCTTTGGCCGGGGCGTTCCTGCTGCTCCTCCTGACCGGCGAGCATAAGCTCGAAGAAGCTTTTCACCGGGTCGAGTGGACTACGATCTTTTTCTTCGTCGGCTTGTTCGTGCTGGTCGCGGGGCTGATGGAAACCGGCGTCATCTCCGCCCTTGCGGAATATGCCGTCGGCATTACGGGCGGAGATACGGTGAAAGCTTCGTTCCTGATCCTGTGGCTCAGCGCCATTGCTTCAGCGTTCCTGGATAATATCCCGTTCGTGGCCACCATGATTCCGATGATACAGGAAATGGGGGTAAGAGGCGTCGGCAATCTGGAGCCGCTGTGGTGGAGTCTCGCGCTCGGGGCCTGCCTCGGCGGAAACGGTTCGCTTGTCGGGGCCAGCGCGAACCTGATTGTTGCGGGGCTGTCAGCCCGCGAAGGGCATCCGATTTCGTTCCTGCGCTTTTTTAAAGTGGCGTTTCCTTTGATGCTTCTGTCTATAGTCATTGCAAGCGTCTATGTATATGTGAGATATTTAAGCTAATAAAAACAAGCTGTAGTGAGGAGGCGTAGGAATCATGCTGCGCTATTCGTTCGATTCGAAAGTCGCTGGAAATCCGGGAGCTTCATAATGGACAGGATATGGAATTTTGGCTTAAGCTGTGCCGGCCCGATGCGGACGTGGAGCTCGCGGTAAAGCAGATCCGCTCGCATTTTGACGACAACGATGTGATGACCGATGTGCTCTTTTACGCCCACCCGGAGTACGAATACCAATGGATCGTCCGCGAAGACTTTTATACGGATTTCGTCCTTCGTCTGTTTCGGCACAAGCTGCTGACTTCGGTCCATTGGGAAGAGTAGATGAAGTGCCGGAACGTAGCCTGGAGCGCCTTCCGGGCTGCATTCAATCGCATTTGACAGGCACCCTGGGCAAGGAGTATAATTTTACTCTAAGTGTATATTTGTGCAAAGTGTTGATGAAATCCAGTAGGTCATAGCCCATGTATCAGAGAGAAGGCTTTGAACGTTAGCGTGCGGGAACAGCAATGTGCCGGCTGCGTTCGGTCATGAGAGCCTTCCATGAAGAATGACCGAACGCTCATTTCGGAGCGCGGACGAACTCCGCCGGCCGGACCCGTTAACGTCCCTTTAAGGAGATTGTCCTTTGAAGCCAAGGAACCGATATTCCCTTGCAGCGACATCGGCAATAACCAGGGTGGTACCGCGATGAAATCGTCCCTGATTGCAGGGGCGTTTTTTTTATTTTCACTTAACCAGGAGGCATAAACCGATGAAAGCCAGTGAAATTCGTTCGAAATGGTTGAAATTCTTTGAAAGCAAAGGACACAAGATCGAGCCGAGCGCACCGCTCGTGCCGCATAACGACCCTTCGCTCCTCTGGATCAACGCCGGGATGGCGCCGCTGAAGCCGTATTTCGACGGCCGGGTCGTGCCGGACAATCCGCGGATCGCCAACTCCCAGAAGTGCATCCGCACCAACGATATCGAGAACGTCGGCAAAACGCGCCGTCACCATACGTTCTTCGAAATGCTGGGGAACTTCTCCATCGGCGATTATTTCAAAGAAGAAGCGATTACCTGGGCTTGGGAATTCCTTACCGGCAAGGAATGGATCGGTTTCGATCCGGAGCGTCTGTCCGTAACCGTGTATCCGGAAGATACGGAAGCGTTCGAGTTCTGGAACAAGAAAATCGGCATTCCCGAAGAGCGCATCTATAAGCTCCAGGATAACTTCTGGGATATCGGCGAAGGCCCGTGCGGACCGTGTACGGAAATTTTCTACGACCGCGGCGAGAAGTACGGCGATCTGAACGATCCCGAATGCTGGCCAGGCGGCGAGAACGAGCGCTTCCTCGAGGTATGGAACCTTGTATTCTCGCAGTTCAACCATAACAAGGACGGCGACTATACGCCGCTTCCAAGCAAAAACATCGATACCGGGGCGGGCCTCGAACGCTTTGCTTCGATTCTGCAGGACGTGGACTCGAACTTCGATACGGACCTCTTCCAGCCGATCATCCAAAAGACCTGCGAGCTCGCAGGCGTGAAGTACAAGGAAAATAACGAATATGACGTCGCCCTTAAGGTCATTGCCGACCATATCCGGACCGTTGCGTTCTCCGTCGGCGACGGCGTGTCGCCTTCCAACGAAGGCCGCGGCTACGTCATCCGCCGTCTGCTCCGCCGCGCCGTCCGTTACGGCAAAGTGCTCGGCATGGATAAGCCGTTCCTGTATAAGCTGACGCCGATTGTCGGCGATGTGATGGGCGTCTACTACCCTGAAGTGGTGGAGAAGCGCGAATTCATCGAGAAGGTGATCCGTACGGAAGAGGAGCGCTTCCATGAAACGCTGTCCGACGGCCTTGCGATTCTGGCGGAGCTCGTGGAGAAAGCCCGCCGGGAAGGCGCGACGCAGATCGGCGGAGCCGACGCTTTCCGGCTGTACGATACGTTCGGCTTCCCGTTCGACCTGACCGAGGACTTTGCCGCGGAGAAAGGGCTCACCGTCGACCGCGAAGGGTTCGATGCATCGATGCAGGCGCAGCGGGACCGTGCCCGGGCTGCACGTCAAGAGTCCGACAGCATGAAGGTACAGGGCGGGCCGCTGGCCGATTTTACGGTTAAAAGCGAGTTTGTTGGATATACTGATTTGGTAACAGATGCTAAGATCATTGCGATTGTGCACGAGAATGAATTCGTTGACCTGGTGGGAACCGGCGAAACGTGCCAGGTGATCCTGGACCAAACGCCGTTCTATGCCGAAAGCGGCGGACAGGTAAGCGACCACGGTTATATGACTGCCGGCGACACGGTTCTCAAAGTGGAGGATGTCAGCAAGGCACCTCACGGCCAGCACGTGCATACGGTTGTTGTAGAAGCGGGCGTACTGCGCAAAGGCGAAACGGTGCAGGCGGCAGTGACTCAGGCGGTCCGCGAGGACATCATTCGTAACCATACGGCGACGCACCTGCTGCACAAGGCGCTCAAGGAAGTGCTCGGCGAGCACGTCAACCAAGCCGGCTCCCTGGTCGCCCCGGAGCGTCTGCGCTTCGACTTCTCGCATTTCGGCACGATCAGCGCCGAAGAACTGCAGGACATCGAGAAGCGCGTGAACGAGCAGATCTGGAGAAGCACGCCGGTCGACATCTCGCTGAAGCCGATCGCCGAAGCGAAGGCGCTGGGCGCCATGGCCTTGTTCGGCGAGAAGTACGGCGACATCGTTCGCGTCGTGCGCGTGGGCGCTACAGCCTGGAGCTGTGCGGCGGTCGCCATGTGCAGAACACGAGCCAAATCGGTTTGTTCAAGATCGTAGCCGAATCCGGTATCGGCTCCGGCGTACGGCGGATCGAAGCTGTAACCGGACGCCAGGCCTACCAGTACCTTGACGGACAGCTTCAGTTGCTGCGCGACGCGGCGGCTTTGCTCAAGACGAACATTGCCGAGGTGCCGAAACGGATCGAAGCGACGTTTGCGCAGCTGAAAGAGGTTTCCCGCGAGAACGAATCGCTGAAAGCCAAGCTGAGCGGCATCGAGGCCGGTTCCTTGACCGACCAAGTCCGGTCGGTGGACGGAATCCCGGTGCTGGCGGCTCAGGTGAATGCCGGCGATATGGATTCCCTACGTAACATCGTGGATCAAATGAAGTCGAAGCTCGGCTCTGCGGTTATCGTCCTGGGGGGCTGCAGCTGAAGATAAAGTGAATCTAGTAGCCGCCGTAACGCCGGACCTCGCGGCTAAAGGCTATCACGCCGGCAAGCTGATCAAAGAAGTGGCTTCCCGCTGCGGCGGAAGCGGCGGAGGCCGTCCGGATATGGCTCAAGCCGGAGGCAAGGAGCCGGCCAAGCTTCAAGAGGCGCTGCAGAGTGTAGAAGCGATTGTCCGCGGGCAGGTCGCCGTTTAAATTTAAAAAAAGTCAGCTTTTGTAAATAAATTTGCTATGTCAAGAGGAATCTTTCGACAAACGGCGAATAAGGAACAGTAATGAATGATTGCAGGGGGTGTTTGGGATGAGTTCGATGGATAAGACGATGAAGTTCAACGTTAAAGCGGAAGAGATCGAAACATCACCCAAGGAAGTCATTTTGGCTGTGTATGATGCGCTACAGGAGAAAGGGTACAACCCGATCAACCAGATCGTCGGCTATTTGCTGTCCGGGGATCCTGCGTACATTCCGCGCCACAACAACGCCAGAAGCATCATCCGCAAAAGAGAGCGCGATGAACTGATCGAGGAGCTTGTGCGCTCTTACTTGCAGCAATATAAATCATAACATGACCTGGCGGGAGCATCCGGGCCTGCTACTTGAAGGCCCGGTCTTCCTCCGGGAGCGGCTTGGCCGCGGCAGGGAGCAGCATGCGTTTAATGGGATTGGACTACGGGGACAAGACGATCGGCGTCGCCGTCAGCGACGAGCTGGGCTGGACGGCCCAGGGCCTCGAAGTGATCCGCCGGACTACCGAAGAGCGGGATGTCAGCCGCCTCCGGGAGCTGGCGGAGCAGTACGGCGTCACCGAGATTGTCGTGGGGCTTCCTAAGAATATGAACAACACGATCGGTCCCCGTGGAGAAATTTGTATGGCATTTGCCCAATCTTTGCAAGAAATACTACAAATGCCGGTGCATTTGTGGGACGAACGGCTGACTACGGTTTCGGCCCAGCGTACCTTGCTGGAAGCCGATGTCAGCCGGAAGAAACGAAAGCAGGTCATCGACAAGATGGCGGCTGCGCTCATTTTGCAAAATTATATGGATTCCAAATCGAAGAGGTGAAGCGAGATGTCCGACAAGGATCAAAGCTTGAATCAGGATCAGCTGCTGGAAGAAGAGCCGGAGATCATTTTTATTCCGGATGACGACGGGAATGAAGAAGAGTTCGAAGTGATTATGAAGTTCGAAGTGGATGGCTCCGACAAGAAGTATATGATGGTTGTTCCTGTGGATGCCGAAGAGGAATCCGACGAAGTGTACGCATTCCGCTATGAAGAAGACGGGGATGACCTGCGGCTCTTCACGATCGAGGACGAAGAGGAATGGAATATCGTCGAGGAAACCTTCAATACGCTGATGGACGAATTCGAAGAGGATGAGGAAGAGTCCAAGTAAGGAGGGCCTGCATTGTACCAGCTGACTGATACCGAACCGACGAGGCAGTTGCGCGAAGCTTACGGAGATGATATCATTTTGTATGACGCGCGCGAAGAATCCGTCGTTTACCGGATCGTTTCGGAATTTCTGCTAGGCGGGCAGGGCTATGCCATGCTGGAGAAAGCGAAGCCGGGCAAGGAAGACGAACCCGAGATTTTCCGTGTAAGCCGGAAATCGGACGGGGAGCTGGAGCTCGAGACGATCGAGGACGACGACGAATGGGACCATATCGCGGAGCTCTTCGACGAATTGACGTTTCCGGCTGACGAATCGTTGTAATGAACAACTTTTTGGTATACATGGCCTTTGAGCGGAGAGATCCGCTCTTTTTCGTTTGCTGCAGGTCAGGCACAAGGAAACGGATGGAAAGGGTATAGACATGAAACGTTGGGCCATATGGACACTGGTTTGGCTTGGGATCGCATCGGCCGGAGCGGTAACGGGCTTTCTGCTCTATATCGGGAACGCACTGCAGCCGATGCCGTCCTCGGATGAGGTCAAGCGGGTGGGTTATCCTCCGGGCACGTCTATTATCGCTCTGTCCGCCGAGCTGGAGAAACAGGGGCTGATCCGGAGCGGCCGGGCCTTCACCTGGTATTTAAAATGGAAGAAGCAGGGCGGCAAATTCCAAGCCGGTGAATATGAGATGAACCCGGGGATTACGCCCGGACAAATTATCGAGAAGCTGAATCTGGGACAGACGGTCAAGGAAGATACGCTGCGGCTGACGGTGCCTGAAGGCTTCACGGTGCGGCAGGTCGCCGAGAAGCTGCAGGCGGATGCCGTGGATGCTTCGTCGTTCCTGACGGCGGCTTCGCAGTACAAGGGGAACCCGGTTCGCTTATCGCGCAAATTCCGAGTAACCCGGCGATCCGGATACGGCTCGAGGGGTATCTTTTTCCGGAGACGTATGAATGGAAGAAGGATGTAACGCCGGACGAGATTGTGGAGTCCATGACGCAGGAGCTGGATAAGAAGCTGGCCGAGCTTCCGAAGGATTGGCAATCTGCCCTGAAGCAGCGCGGTCTGACCTTCCATCAGCTGCTGACGGTGGCGTCTCTGATCGAGCGCGAGGTGGCGCTGGAAGAGGAGCGGGCGCTGGTCTCCGGGGTAATCTACAACCGGCTGAAGCAAGGGATGCCTCTGCAGATCGACGCCACGGTGCAGTATTTGTTCGACAAGCCGAAGGAACGGCTGTTCGAGAAGGACCTGCAGATCGAGAGCCCGTATAACACATACCTTCACCCGGGTTTGCCGCCGGGGCCGATTGCGAGCCCCAGTCTGGCTTCGATTCAAGCGGCTCTGTACCCGGCCGGGACGAAATATTTGTATTATGTTACGAAGAAGGACGGAAGCAAGGGGCATCTGTTTGCGGAAACGTATGAGCAGCATTTGAAAAATATTGCCGAGAGCAAGAAGACGGCAAGCCCATAAGCATATAAAGCAGGTGAAGGATAGATGAAGAAACCGGAATTATTGATTCCCGCCGGCTCCGTGGACGAAATCCGGGAGTATATCGAAGCGGGAGCGGATGCAGTGCTCGTAGGCGAGCACCGGTTCGGGCCGCGGGCTTCCCGGAGAGGTCACGGCTGAAGAGCTGAGCGGCGTAATCCCTTGGATTCACGAACGGGGAGCGAAGGTGTACGTCGCGGTGAATAATATTATGGATAACGACGTATTGTCCGATCTGACTGCTTATATCGGCAAGCTGCACGAGCAGAAGGTCGACGCGCTCGTATTCGGCGATCCGGCGGTATTGATGTCGGTCCGTACGGCCGCTCCCGGCATGCCGCTGCATTGGAACGCCGAGATGACCTCGACGAACTACGCGACGGCCCGCTACTGGGGGACCAAGGGGGCGGTACGCATGGTGCTGGCCCGCGAGCTGAACCTGGAGGAGACGCTGGAGATCAAGCGGCGGCTGGCAAGTGCGATGGAGGTTCAGGTTCAGGTGCACGGCATAACGAATATTTATCATTCCAAGCGCAGCCTGCTTACGAACTATAAGGAGCATCAGGGCCGGGAGGATGAGTTGTCGCGCTTGACCGGCACCGGGATGGAGGATGACCTGTTCCTCATTGAGCAGGAGAGGCAGAACGAGCGCTATCCGGTCTATGAGGATCCGAACGGCACCCACATTATGAGCTCGGATGACATCTGTATGCTGGACAGCCTGCATGAGCTGATGGAAGGCGGAATCGACAGCCTGAAGATTGAAGGGTGCGCTGAAATCGGTAAAATATAATGTGACGGTGCTGCAAAGCTACCGCAAGACGATCGATGCGTATTGCGCCGATCCGGAAAACTATGCGTTTCAGGAAGAGTGGCTGGACGCCATCCGCGAGCTGCAGGACCCGCGCCGCGAGCTGACGTACGGGTTCTTTTATAAAGAGCAGGTCTATTAATCTTAAGAAGGGAAACGGGGTGGAAATAAATGACGATGTTAAAAGAGAATTTGCTGGGAAAACGCGTAAGGCTGGAGAAGCCCGAGCTGCTGGCGCCGGCGGGAAGTCTCGAGAAGCTGAAATTCGCCGTTCATTACGGGGCGGATGCGGTGTATATCGGCGGCCAGCAGTACGGACTGCGGTCGAATGCGGACAACTTTACCTTCGAGGAAATGCGCGAAGGCGTCGAGTTCGCGGAGAAATACGGCGCCAAGGTATTTGTCGCGACGAATATTTACGCTCATAACGAAGACCTGGCCGGCCTGGAAGATTATCTCAGAGGCATCCAGGACGCCGGGGTGCATGCCATTATTGTGGCGGACCCGATTATCGTGGAAACGTGCCGCCGCGTAGCGCCGAAGCTGGAAATTCATCTCAGCACGCAGCAGTCGACGATGAACCGGCAGGCCGTACAGTTCTGGAAGGAAGAGGGCGTGGACCGTGTCGTGCTGGCCCGTGAGGCGAGCATGGAGGAAATCGTCGATATCAAGCAGCATGTCGATATCGAGATCGAGGTATTCGTGCACGGCGCCATGTGCAGCTCCTACTCCGGGCGGTGTGTACTGTCGAACCATTTTACGGACCGCGACTCGAACCGCGGCGGCTGTTCGCAGTCGTGCCGCTGGAAGTATGATCTGTTTACTACCGAGGAAGACGTGCAGGTCGGGATAAAAGAACTCCCGTTGTTCCAGGAGGGCGATAACCCGTTCTCGATGAGCTCGAAGGATCTTTGCATGATCGAGCATGTGCCTGAACTGATCCGTGCCGGCGTCGACAGCTTCAAGATCGAAGGCCGGATGAAGAGCGTCCACTATGTGGCTACGGTGGTCAACGCTTACCGCCAGGCGATTGATTCGTACTTCGCCGATCCGGAGCATTACGAGATGAAGCCGGAATGGCTGTACGAGATTCAGAAGGCGGCGAACCGTCCGCTCAACACCGGCTTTTTCTACGATGAGCCGGGGCACGAGGATCATATCTTCGAGCCGGAGGATAAAGCGGCGCCGTACGATTTCGTAGGTGTGGTGCTGGACTACGATGCGGAAACCGGGACGGCGCTGATTCAGCGACGCAATCATTTCAAGCCGGGACAAGAGGTGGAATTCTTCGGACCGAAGGGCACGTTCTTCAAGCAATCGGTGCCGGAGCTGTACAGCGAAGAAGGCGAGAGCCTGGCGGCGGCGCGCCATCCGCTGCAGCGGATCCGGATGAAAGTGGACCAGCCGGTGAAGCCCTTTGACATGATGCGCAAAAAAGTGGGGAAAGCATAAGAAAAGCTCTTTCCGGAAGGCCGGAAGGCTTAGGGGTCAAGCTCATCTTCTTAGGAAGATGGGCTTTTTTTGTATGGGTATATAGCATTATTTTATATTGAATTGACCAGGAATATAATCCTGATAATATTTTAATTTTCCCGGAAAAGAAAAAGGAAAGGATCGGTTTGTGTCGAATTACAAAGCTATACATATTCGCAGAATCATTCCAAAATTAAGGCGGTAGGACTAAACTTTTGGGGGCTGTCAGCCGATCTTAATAGTATGTAAACGAATTCAGGGGTACTAGGTTTGTCTTTTCCATGCCCGGTAGTTCGGAATACCTCATGAATGCACACAATAACAGATCAAGGTGGTGTTTCCTGTGAAGAAGCCAATCTCTTCACTTAAAGCCAGTCTGCAAAATGCCGGCCAATCTCTAAAAAACAATAGCGGCGGCAAGTTTGCAAAGCCTGGAAAGCCCTTCAACCGTGAACAGCTGCAGGAAGCCATGAAGAACCTGAAGCTTCAACATGTGATGAAGTCCGTCGGCATCAAGCTGTTCCTGATCTTTTTCATCAGCATTCTGTTCTTTGTGCTTACGGTGGGCCTCACGTCTTACAGCATTTCCAAAGGGATCATTCAGACCAAGGTGGCCGACGCTTCCGAGCAGACGATCGCACAGGCCGGTCAGAAGCTGGATCTTCTCTTCGGCGTCTATGAGGATCTCAGCATGCAGGTCCTGCTGGATAACGATTTGAAGGCCCTGCTCACCGATATGGACAGCATGAACAAAGGCGGCTACGATTACCTCCAGCTCCGCCAGAAGGTAGGCGACAAGCTGAACATTTACTCCTACTCGAATAAAACGCTGAAGGGCATTTATTTGATTCGCCCCACGGGAGAGCCCCTCGCTTCTACAGGCGGCTCGTTTGCGTCGGATAATTTGGCGCAGCAGGATTGGTTCAAGAAAATTATGGATAACAACGGCAAAGCGACCTGGCTGGAATCCCGTGTCAAAGGCTTCGGCGACGGAACGGGCGGAGGCACGCCGACCTTCGGAGTAGGGCGCGTGCTCAAAAATACGTCCACCAATAATGTGCAAGCCGTTCTGCTGATGGAAGTTAATTTGGATGCGATCGGCAACGAGCTGGCGCAGATCCAAATGGGCGAAGGCGGCCAAACCGTGATGCTCAGCCCGGACCAGAAGCTGGTTTACGATGCGGACCGTGCGAAGATCGGCCAGGACAACTCGCTCGGCATCACCAAGGATGCCTTGTCCCAGGACAAGGGCCACCTGCAGAACGACAAGAAAGATATGCAGCTCGCTTATTATAAGTCTACCAAAACCGGCTGGTACCTGGTCGGCGCTATGCCGGTGGCCGAGCTGGTGAGGGACGCCAAAACCATTTTCGGCATGACTTGGGTCATGGCCTTCATCGCGATGATCATTGCCGTCGTCATCGGGTATTTCATCGTTCGCATGATCGGACGCCCGCTGGTTACGCTTCGGAACCTGATGAAGGAAGGCGAGCAGGGCAACTTGACGGTACGCATGAAAGTCACCAGCGAGGATGAAATCGGCCAGCTCAGCCTCAGCTTTAACGAGATGATGGAGAAAATCACGGCCTTGGTGCAGCAGACCAATAATTCCGCACAGGAAGTGCTGGATACCGCTACCGAGCTGTCGGAAGCCTCGAAGAAGACGGCTACTTCCGCTAAAGAAATCGCGGTAGCGACGGAAGAAATTGCGAACGGCGCCTCGAGCCTGGCCGTCGAGTCCGAACGCGGCAACGAGCTTACGCATAACATTGCTGTTCAAATGAAAAGCGTCGTCGATGCCAACGTCGTGATGGGCACCTCCGCCGCCGATGTTCAGAAGTCGAGTGAACAGGGCATTACGTACATGAACGAATTGATCGGCAAGACGAACTCGACGGAAGCGATGACCCGTTCGATGGTGGAGAAGGTCGATAACCTGAAGGAAAGCACGCGTTCGATCCGCAAGATCCTGGATGTGCTCAACAACATGACGAAGCAGACCAATATCTTGTCCCTCAACGCTACGATCGAAGCGGCGCGCGCCGGAGCGGCGGGCAAAGGCTTCATGGTCGTCGCCGACGAAATCCGCAAGCTGGCCGACCAGTCCCGTCAATCGATCGAGGTAGTTGGGCAAATTACGGAAAAAATTCAGAAGGAAATCGACGAAACCGTCTCGGTTCTGTCTCAGGCTTATCCGATTTTCCAAGAGCAGATTCTATCGGTTAAGGAAGCCGATTCCATCTTTAAGCAGGTTCAAACCCATATGGGCGGGTTCATCAGCCAGCTTTCGGAAGTGACGGAATCCATCAGCCAGCTGGAATCCTCTCAAATGGTGCTTACCGAGGCGATGTCCAACGTAAGTGCGGTAGCGCAGCAATCGTCGGCGACATCGGAAGAAGTGGCTTCGCTCAGCGACGAGCAGCTGAACATCAGCTCGGGCCTTGTCAAGCTCTCCGATAAGCTGGAGGAACTGTCCAATTCCCTTAAGGAATCGCTCAGCCGCTTCCGCATTGAATAAATCGAGAGCTAAAGCGTCTTTCTCTGCGGAGAAGGGCGCTTTTTTTTTCGAATGATCGCAGGTTTGTCAGGGCGGCATGAGGTTGATAATGGTAACAGTTCATCATGAGGGGCGTTACTATGGAACAAGACCGTAGGCCAGAGCTCAAAAAACATCGCATCTTCTTGATCCTTCTCCTCTTGATCGCCATTCTGGTGGTATGGAATGCCAGGCTGTTCTGGATCCAGGTGGCGGCGGCGCGGCATTTTACGGCCAGAGATATCGATCTGGTGGAAAATTCCGTCATCCAAAGGGAGAAGGGGATTGTGCTGGACAGCGGCCGGGGCGATTTTTACGACAGGGACGGGGCTCCGCTGACGGGCAAGCGGTTTCCGGTACTGACGGTTTTTCCGGTGCGGGAGGAGGAGAAGTCAACTGAGCGCGAGCAAGCCGTGAAGCGGATTGCACAAATTTTGAACGTCCCTTTGCCGGAATGGACCCGGTTTCTGGACAACGTCAAGTCGCCTGAAGTGTGGCCTGCGGCAGGTCAGCCCGTGCCTTTGACGGAGAAGCAGGCGGCCCGGATTGAAGCGCTGGGGCTTCCGGACATCCGTGTGACCACTTATAAACAACGCTATACGGACACACAGCCTGCCGCACAGGTGATTGGATATATCGGCCAAAATCCGGAACGGATCACGCGTCAATTTACGGATCAGTTCCACAAGGGCGAGCTGCAGCTGACGAGCAAAATCGGAAATGCCGGCCTTGAAAAGACGTTCGAGCGCTGGCTTCAGGGGATCGGTCCCACCTCGGTTTCGCTGTTCACCGACGGGACGAAGCGTCCGCGCCGGGGCTTGGGGCCAGGGTGGTGTCGCCGGATAATCCTTATTATCCGCTCAAGGTCGTCACCACGATCGACGGCGGCATCCAGAAGCAAATCGAAGCGCGAATGGACAAGCTCGGGATCGTAGACGGCGCCGTGGTGGTGCTCGATATCGACAATGCCGACACGCTCGCGATGGCGAGCCGTCCTTCGTTTCAGCCGGACCATATCGATCTCGCCCAGGGCGGGTGGAGCAATCGGGCGCTCAAGGCGGCGGCCCCCGGCTCCATCTTCAAGACAATCACCGCGGCGGTCGCTCTGGAAGAGGGAGTCAGCGAACCGGACGAGGTGTTTGAATGCGATGGAGCGCTCGGAAAGTACGGCTTTACCTGCTGGAAGAAGGAAGGGCACGGCCGGATTACGCTGGAGGAAGGGTATGCCGAGTCCTGCAACATCGTATTTGCCAAAGTGGCTCAGCGGCTCGGCGGGGCCAAGCTGGAGGAATACGCCAGGCGGCTGGGTCTGGATCAAACGGTGGGCTGGGCCGGGAATATTCCGCAGCAGGCGGGCTTCCGCCAGTGGGACTCGGAGGAGCGGGGACAAATCTATCACCCGGATACAAATCCGAAGGACGGGGGTGTGCTCGTTCAGACCGCCATCGGCCAGCGGGATGTGCTGGTAACGCCGCTGCAGGCGGCCAATTTGGTTGTGACGCTGTATCATGGCGGAGAGGTACTGTCGCCGCGGGTTGTCAAAGAAATCCGTTTTCAAAACGACCGCCTGTATCAGGCCTTTAAGCCTGCCAGAGCCGAGGCGGTGGACGGGGCACGGGTCCGGAAGGCTACGGCGAGAACGCTGCTAGCCTGGATGAAGGATGTGGTCGATCATGGAACGGGACAAGCACTCCATGCCGCCAAATGGCCTGTGGCCGGAAAGTCGGGGACGGCGGAAATTACGCTGAATAACGGCCGTCCCGGCGAGAACCACTGGTTCATCGGCTACGGCCCGACGAATCAGCCGCGTTATGCCGTTGCCGTCGCCGTCTTCCATGTGCCGGCCGGGCAAAAAAATAAATCCATCCCTCTGTTTCGAGAGGTGATGGATGTACTGGCCGCCGCTAAGCGCTGACCGTCCTTAGTGGTAAGCCCCTGCATGAATCGAGGGGATGAGAATCGAGAAGCAGGTCCCTTTTCCAAGCTCGCTGGTCACATCGATTCTTCCGTGAATGTTCTGGATCGTTCGATAGGTCACCATCATGCCGAGGCCGGTTCCTTTGCCGCGCGTAGAGTAGAAGGGAGTACCCAGACGATTGATTTCCTCACGGCTCATGCCGACGCCCTGATCGATGATATCGATGCAGACGGTCTGGTTTTCCAGCGACGCGACAATTTGCAGCCGCCCCCGCCGGGCATCGCTTCGATCCCGTTCTTGCACAGGTTCACGATGCATTGGATAAATTTATCCGCATTGGCGCTGATGATCAGCTTGTCCTCAAGCTGCGTTTCGATCTTGACCTGGCGAAGCTCCGCATACGTCCGGACGGACTGAACCGCCTGCAGGATCAGCCCCTTGGCATCGAGCAGCTCGATGGCTTCGAGTGTCGGTCTTGCAAACGATAAATAATTGTTGATAATGGCCTGCGTCCGGTCCATTTCTTCCAGCACCATCTGGTGATAGAGTCGCCGCTTCTCTTCGGGCAGATCGCTTTGCTTCATCATCTGCATGAAGCCTCGGGCGACGGTCATCGGATTGCGGATTTCGTGTGCGAAAGAAGCGGCCAGCTCACTGAGCACGTTCATTTTATCGCTATCCTGCATTTTCCGGCGTAAAGCCAGATTTTCTTTGATTTGTTCGACCACGTTAACAGCAATGCCGATGGTTACTGCATAGATCAGGCCGTCCAGCAGAAAAAACGCGATCGTACGACCGGTAAGCGGTGTAACGAGATTCCGGTTCAAGAGCACAGTCAGTACCAGCAGGATGATGCCCAGCGCGAATCCCAGCCCCATTCCTGTGAGCGTATAGCACAGCCGGGTCCCCTTCTTGAGGATACGGCGGCTCAAGAGGAGGAGAACCAGTACAATCAGGGCGGTAGCGATTCCGCCGATCATCCCGTCTCCGCCCAGGTAAAGCCGGAGCGCGATAATGACGGCCGCAATAGCCAGGGCATACCGGAAGCCGATGTAAATAAAGCAGAGGATGAGCGGTGCAAGGCGGAGATCATACCGCAGTCCCGGCTGCAGCTCGAACGGATGCAGCATACAGAAGACGCTGGCCAGCCCTGCGAAGGCGGTGATAAGAATTCGGTTCCATTTGGGACTCATAGACCCAAGCCGGTCGATCCAGAACACCTGGTACAGCATGATCGGCGTGATAATGACGAACATATTAAGCAGCAGCTGATTTAAGATACTCACGGGTAATCACCTTTGGCGGCGATTCTATGAATGCGTTGTTATATTACTTGTTCGACAAAATATTATTTTTTCCTACAAGGCCAAAGAAAAAAACCTTTCCGAAGCGTTTTCGCCCGGAAAAGGTTTGGTTCTCGCCGCAAGGGGATTGGCTACTGCTCGTAAAACTTGCGATAGTAGCCGCAGGTTTCTTCAAGCCCCAGGCGCAGCGTGTATTGCGGGGTCCAGCCAAGCGCGTCCGCCGCGACCGAGTTATCCAAACGGTCAGCGCGGGCGATATCGCCAGGCCGGGCAGGGGCGTAGACCGGCTGGAAGGGCCTGCCGCACAGCTCGCACATGAGCCGGAGAAGGTCGTTCACCGACGTTTCCCGGTTGCAGCCGATATTGAGGAGCGACCGGCTCCCGCGGCTTAAGGCGGCGATGTTGGCTTTGACCACATCTTTTACATAGATCCAATCCCTCGTCTGCTCTCCGTCGCCGAAAATAACGGCCGGTTCACCGGTCAACAGCTTGCCCATAAAGACCGAAACGACGCCGCCTTCGCCTTTGGGGTCCTGACGGACTCCGTATACGTTGGCATAGCGGAGAATCGTATAATCGAGCCCGAACAGATGGCCGAAGGCTTCGATATAATGCTCCGGCGTATGCTTCGATATGCCATAGAACGAAAGCGGGCGGGCGGGATGCTTCTCGTCCACAGGCAAATACTCCGGCGAGCCGTAGACGGCCGCCGAAGAGGCATAGATCAGCTTGCGGACGCCGTAATCCCTGCAGCGCTCCAGCAGCGCCAGCGTCCCGAGAATATTGACCTCGGCATCGAGCAGCGGTTTGCGGATCGAGGTCTGTACATCGATTTGGGCGGCATGATGTATGACGATCTCCGGCTTCGCTTCCTCAAAGATCCGGTTCATCCCGGAGTCCAGCAGATCCACCTGATGGAATACCGCCCGGGGGTTCAAATATTCTTTTTTTCCGGTGGACAAATGATCGGCGACATGCACCGAGTGCCCCAATCGTATCAGCTCGTCGGTAATATGCGAACCGATAAATCCCGCCCCGCCGGTTACGAGAATATTCATTCATCCGTCCTCCTCAACAGTACGAAACGCCCGATTTCCGCTGAAGCGGCAGGCTTAAAGTGTAATCTTATCATACCAAAAGCTTAGGCGCATGAACGGCCTCGCTTTAGAAAGCTATGCCTGAGCCAGTTTCGCGACCGGTACGGTCCAATGGGCCGATCCGATCCAGCTCCGATCGCTGAATTCACGGCCGCGGATAACGACCTGGTGCGGATAGACTTGCACGTACATCCCTTGGGCGACGGGAGCATTGTCTCCTTGGACCGTGCTGCGGGTACGTCCGACCGATGCGTTATTAAACCAGTGAAACGTATTTTGACGGTTATAGTGATCTTCGCCATTAAAGTTGCGGTGCGTGTGCCCGGAGAGCACGAATACATTGGAATAGGGTTCCAGTATCGCTCGGAACCGCTTAGCCCGGATGAGCCGGTGCGTGCCGCCGTCCGTTCCCGGTTCCGGCGGCGGCTGATGAATGAAGACAAAGGCCGGCTTGCCGTCTTCATGCGATTTCATCACGGATTCGAACCAATCGAGTCGCTCGTCGGAATACCAGGCGCCTTCCCCGACTTCGGGCCGCTCTTCGACATAGCTTTCCTGCGAGAGCATAATCAGGTGCACTCCCTGCATCCACTCGTCATGATAAGGCCGGCCCTCGTAGCCGATAAACTTCTGGAACCGCTCGCGCGACATGGCATCGGTCTTGCCGTTCGGAACCGTCTCGGTGGAGAATGCGCCCTTCTCATTCAACCATATATCATAATAATCGTGATTCCCCATATTGCCGTACGTCGGCGGCAGTTTGTATTGGTCCAAAACCCGCTGCAGCGACCGGTAATCGCTTTCCCTTCCGAAATCCGTAAGGTCGCCGCCGAGGACAATGGCATCCACTTTCGATTCAAAATCGGTGATATCCTTCAGTGCTGAGTGCAGCTTGTCGGTCATGGACGATTCGCCGACGGAAATATGCAGATCGCTCAGCAGAAAAAAGGAAAGCAGCGGTTCTTGGGAAAGCGCTTCGGCAGGCTCCGGGAGGACGGTTTCTTTCGCGGCGGGCTCCGTTACGGCGGGGAATCGGCTTTGACGACGACATCGGGCTTCAGCGCTTGAAATGCGGCGATCCCCCTCCGGTCAATAAGGCAAAAAACGCGGCGGCGTGCTTGATAAAACGGCGTCTCGACATTCTCAAAACGGTTTCCCCTACACTTTAAAAAGCTTGTAGTCCCATTATAACGAAGCGGGCTGAAATAAGAAATAAGTGGAAGAAGAGAAATATGCGGGCCGGGTCGGGAAGAGGGGCCTTTCTCGGGGCAAAGGGTAAGGTACTATTAGACAACCATGCTGCTACGCAGCACCATCAGAAGGATGAAAATGGTAGTGCGTCGAAGTAACTTCTTACGGCTGGCGAAGGGAGGTCGCGTCTCTATGGTGCTGCGAGCCCGTTTATTAGACAGACCCCAGCGACCAGGTGCACCACAGATTGTTGCTCCGCATGGAAGCACGGAGGATAGATTAACCCGGATGGTTGTTGCACCAGCCCTTTAATCTATACAGTCGTAGAAGGAGTATGAGATGGACGTCGTTTACAGTCGCTGTTGCGGTCTTGACGTTCATAAGAAGAACGTCGTTGCATGTGTCATCACGCCGGAGGGTAAGGAAATCCGTACGTTTTTGACGATGACAGAAGATCTCATGGAACTTGTGAACTGGTTGAAATCCAAAGGATGCACTCATGTAGCCATGGAGAGTACAGCATCATACTGGAAACCGATCTACAACTTACTTGAGCTGGAGGACATTCAACTGTTAGTGGTTAATGCCAAGCATATGAAGAATGTCCCCGGTCGCAAAACGGACATAAAGGATGCTGAATGGATCGCAGGATTGCTGCGGCATGGATTGCTTCAAGGAAGCTACATTCCTTCGCGCGATCAAAGAGAATTACGAGAGCTGATTCGTTACAGACGAAGCCTCATCGATGAGCGAGCACGGGAAATAAATCGTGTGCAGAAGGTGCTTGAAGGAGCGAATATCAAGTTGTCGTCCGTTGCCAGCAATGTGCTTGGGAAATCGGGGCGATCTATGCTCGAGGCGATGATCGCCGGTGTTGAAGATCCGGAGGCGTTATCGGAGCTGGCTCAGCGCCGAATGAAAAGCAAGAAAGAAGAGCTTAAGCGTGCGCTAAACGGACTCATGGGTAAACACCAAAAACTCATGCTGGAAACCCAGCTTCGTCATATCGATTTTCTGGATGAAGAAATCGAAAGACTGGATGCTGAAGTGAAGGAACGCATGCGCCCTTTTGAAGAAAACCTGGAGCTGTTGGATACGATTCCCGGAGTTGGTCGGCGCACAGCAGAACAAATCCTTGCTGAAACTGGAGTCGATGTCGGAAACCAGTTCGGCTCCGCTGCCCGGTTATGTTCGTGGGCAGGATTGTCTCCAGGTAACAACGAAAGCGCCGGAAAAAGAAAGTCAGGCCGAACCCGAAAAGGAAATAAAAAGTTGCGAAGTGCTTTGGTTGAAGCTGCAAGAGCAGCAGCAAGAACCAAGAACACGTACTTATCAAGCCAGTACCATCGGATTGCAGCAAGGCGTGGAGCAAATCGAGCGACCGTTGCTGTAGCTCATAGTATTTTAACAATCGTTTATCATATATTGACACGAAACCAGCCGTATAACGAACTTGGTGCAACATATTACGAAGAGCGTAAGCGTGATACGGTGATGAAGCAATCGGTTAAGAAATTGGAGTCTTTAGGATACAAGGTCACCATAGAATCTGTAGCTTAATCATATTGGATAACGGAATGATTGAAGCCCGGATCCGTTTTTTTAAAACTTGGGTTTGCCGGGATAGTTTCGCATTGCCTTTTTTAAGAATACTGCGCGAGTTTAATTTTCAGGATAGACAACCATGCTGCTACGCAGCACCATCAGAAGGATGAAAATGGTAGTGCGTCGAAGTAACTTCTTACGGCTGGCGAAGGGAGGTCGCGTCTCTATGGTGCTGCGAGCCCGTTTATTAGACAGACCCCAGCGACCAGGTGCACCACAGATTGTTGCTCCGCATGGAAGCACGGAGGATAGATTAACCCGGATGGTTGTTGCACCAGCCCTTTAATCTATACAGTCGTAGAAGGAGTATGAGATGGACGTCGTTTACAGTCGCTGTTGCGGTCTTGACGTTCATAAGAAGAACGTCGTTGCATGTGTCATCACGCCGGAGGGTAAGGAAATCCGTACGTTTTTGACGATGACAGAAGATCTCATGGAACTTGTGAACTGGTTGAAATCCAAAGGATGCACTCATGTAGCCATGGAGAGTACAGCATCATACTGGAAACCGATCTACAACTTACTTGAGCTGGAGGACATTCAACTGTTAGTGGTTAATGCCAAGCATATGAAGAATGTCCCCGGTCGCAAAACGGACATAAAGGATGCTGAATGGATCGCAGGATTGCTGCGGCATGGATTGCTTCAAGGAAGCTACATTCCTTCGCGCGATCAAAGAGAATTACGAGAGCTGATTCGTTACAGACGAAGCCTCATCGATGAGCGAGCACGGGAAATAAATCGTGTGCAGAAGGTGCTTGAAGGAGCGAATATCAAGTTGTCGTCCGTTGCCAGCAATGTGCTTGGGAAATCGGGGCGATCTATGCTCGAGGCGATGATCGCCGGTGTTGAAGATCCGGAGGCGTTATCGGAGCTGGCTCAGCGCCGAATGAAAAGCAAGAAAGAAGAGCTTAAGCGTGCGCTAAACGGACTCATGGGTAAACACCAAAAACTCATGCTGGAAACCCAGCTTCGTCATATCGATTTTCTGGATGAAGAAATCGAAAGACTGGATGCTGAAGTGAAGGAACGCATGCGCCCTTTTGAAGAAAACCTGGAGCTGTTGGATACGATTCCCGGAGTTGGTCGGCGCACAGCAGAACAAATCCTTGCTGAAACTGGAGTCGATGTCGGAAACCAGTTCGGCTCCGCTGCCCGGTTATGTTCGTGGGCAGGATTGTCTCCAGGTAACAACGAAAGCGCCGGAAAAAGAAAGTCAGGCCGAACCCGAAAAGGAAATAAAAAGTTGCGAAGTGCTTTGGTTGAAGCTGCAAGAGCAGCAGCAAGAACCAAGAACACGTACTTATCAAGCCAGTACCATCGGATTGCAGCAAGGCGTGGAGCAAATCGAGCGACCGTTGCTGTAGCTCATAGTATTTTAACAATCGTTTATCATATATTGACACGAAACCAGCCGTATAACGAACTTGGTGCAACATATTACGAAGAGCGTAAGCGTGATACGGTGATGAAGCAATCGGTTAAGAAATTGGAGTCTTTAGGATACAAGGTCACCATAGAATCTGTAGCTTAATCATATTGGATAACGGAATGATTGAAGCCCGGATCCGTTTTTTTAAAACTTGGGTTTGCCGGGATAGTTTCGCATTGCCTTTTTTAAGAATACTGCGCGAGTTTAATTTTCAGGATAGAAGATAGTACTATTCATACGGCGCGGCTGGAATATACTTGGATTATAAAGAGATTTGTCTTAGGCTACGCAGTACTTGCGAGAGGTGAGATGGGATGAGCCGTAAATGGGTGGAAAAAGAAGGGCCGGGATGGGTCGAACGGGGAATTGTAACCCGCGATCAAGTGGACCGCATTCTGGCATTATATGAAGATAAAAAGCACGCCGCACGTCTGCTTCCGGTTCTGGGCAGTATACTGGTCGGACTCGGTATTCTGAGCTTCATCGCCGCGAACTGGCAGGACATTCCGCGGCTTGTGCGCCTGGCGCTGATCGTGGTCTTAATGGCGGGCTTTTATGGCAGTGGAGAACGGGCTGTCCGGGCAGCGGCGACAGGCTCGGGATCGCCTTGATCGCTCTTGGGGTGATCAGCTTCGGCGGAGGCCTCATACTGATCGGGCAAATGTTTCATCTCATGGCGTTTAACGCCGGGTCTTTCATCTTATGGGCGGCGGCCGGAGCGGGGTCGCTTATCTATACCGCGACCGGTATTTATATTTACTCAGTCTGCTCCTGTTCAATATCGCGCAAATTTACAGCACGGCCGAATTTCATACCTTCAGCTACACCGCTTTCGTCCTGATGATTGCGGGGCTGGGCTATTACGGGTGGAAATGGCGCAGTACGCTGCTCGTCTGGTGCTTCAGTTTAAGCTTTACCGCTCACGCTCTCATGTGGGTAATTTCCCAGGAAATCAAATTCATTTGGATGTTTGTTCCGGTTATGGCGCTGTATGTCCTCGGCGATTGGCTGAGGGACCGGGAAGGAGGCTATGCGCTGCAATCCGTTCCGCTCAGCTGCGGCTTATCTGTTCGGTGTGTTTATGGTGCTGACCCCGGATGGGAACGGGCGGATGATTCAGGAGCTGAGGGCCGAGCCCTTGTACTATATGGCTGCACTCGTCATCCTGTTCGGCATTTCGCTGGCCGGCAAGCTCCGAAGCGGCAGAACGGCCGGCGCCTTGGAATGGATCCTGCTGTTTCCGTTCTTATATCTGCAGCAAGGCGTGGAGATCGCTTACTTAGCTGCGCTGTTCCTGTTCTCCCTGTACGTGCTGTGGAGGGGATACGCCGAGGAGTGGCGTTTCAAAATCAACTTCGGCACGGTTCTGTTCATTGGCAGCACGCTGGTGGCTTACGGTAAATTGACCTGGGATTTCATGGATAAATCCGTCTTCTTCCTGATCGGCGGACTGCTGCTGCTCGGACTGAGCTGGCTGTTGAACCGGCGCAAAAAGCAATTTTTCCACGATCACGATGCAAAGGAGGGGAACCTGCATGACTGAGTCTTTGGAACACTGGGCTGCGCCCTCCCCGCGGCGGACGTGGCTGAAAGTCGTGTTTGTCGTACTGCAAGTGCTGGTGCTGGCCGGCGTGGCGGTTTCTTATTATGCGGTCGGCTGGTTCGGACAGGAAGTGAAGCTGAGAACCGTGCCCGTCGACCCCAGAGATTTGCTATACGGCGACTACGTGACGCTGAGCTACGACATCAGCCGGCTCGATCCTTCTCTATGGAAGGAAACAGGTAAAACGGCGGAGCGGGGCGACCGATCTACGTTGTGCTCAAACCCGGGTCTGACGGCTATGCGGTGCCGGTGGCGGCCTACGGCTCACGTCCGGCTCTGCGGGCAGGAGAGGTAGCTCTCAAGGGAAGGGTCAGCTACAGCTGGAATGACGGGATCGCAGTAATGTACGGGCTGGAAAAGTATTATGTGCCCGAAGGCACAGGCAAGCCGCTGGAACAAAAGGCAAGCCGGCTGGCGGTCCGTCTAAAGGTGGCCCCTTGGGGACAGGGCAAGATCGAGGGGCTTGAGGATCGGCTATAGCCGGTGCGAGGGTATAGGTTTGGATAAGAGACAAGGTCCCGCCGTAGATGCGGGACCTTGTTTACTTTTATCCAACGGGCAAGGGGCGGGACCTAGTGTCTTCACATCCGTCATCAGATCTTCACATGTTTGAGCTTATCCGGATTGGCCACCATATAGATGCGTCGAATGCGGTTATCCGCAAATTCGAACAGCGTAACGTTTTTTACTTGTCCCGGTGGAGCTACAATGATCCCCGGCATGCCGTTGTATAGAGCCGGGATATGGCGGGTTTCGATCGGGCGTTTCCGGGTAATGCCGTGAAGGAAAGCGGCGATGCGTTTAGGCGTAAGGATCGGCTTCAGTGCCGCCAGCACCTTCCCGCCGCCGTCGGAATAGAGGACGGCGTCTTCGGACAGAACCTGGAGCATCCCTTCCATGTCGCCCGTTTCCACGGCTTGCAGGAAGCCTTGGAGCAGCGGCTCCAGCTTCGGAAGGTCATCCGGCCCCGGGGAGACCGGGCCGGACTGCAGCTTTTGCTTCAGGCGGCTGTACGTTTTGCGGCAGGCAACCTCGCTTTTATCCACGATCCCGGCGATTTCCTTGTAATCGTAATCGAAGGCTTCGCGCAGGATGAAGATGGCCCGTTCCACGGGATTAAATTGTTCATACATCAGCAGCATGGCGAAGCTGATGTCGTCGTATCGTTCGGCCTTAAGCTGAGGGTCGTCGGGCGATGGGCCGGCCAAAGGCTCGGGAAGCCAGGGGCCGACGTAGACTTCGCGCTGTTTGCGGGCGGAACGCAAATAATCGATGCAGCGGTTGGTGACGGTTTTGCACAGGTAAGCCTGCACGTTCTGAACGGAATCTTCCTTTATCTTGGGCAATGAAAGGAACGTATCGTGAACAAGGTCCTCCGCTTCTGCGATCGTTCCGAGCATGCGGTACGCGATGGAAAACAACAGCGGCTTGTATTCGGTATACCACTCTTCGAGACGGACGGCTTCCATATTCTCACTCCTTGCCGGCTAGCGGGTACGGACCCGGGAGAGGTCCATCCCTGTATGACGAAACAGCTGAGCATTTTGTGACACTGCAGGATGTATAAGTAACATTCTAACACGTTAAGGGCGGATTAGAGGAGTGGGAAGGCGCCAGGGTTGCTTTCCGGCCGATGGCTTATATACAATGAGGGAACAATTGACATTACTTGAAATAAAGACAGGAGTTGACCTGAATGGAGGCTGAGCTGATTCCGCCGGGAACGCTGCTGCTGGACCGGATGACAGATACGGACGAGCCGGACGTGCTCTACCCTTTTGCGCTGGAGGAGCTGCTCTTAAGGTATATCGGGGAAGGCGGTCCGCCCCTCGTGCATTTGTGGAGGCATCCGCGGGCGCTTGTGATGGGCCTTCGAGACAGCCGGTCGCCCGGTGCCGGAGCGGCGAAACGCCGGCTGGAAGAGCAGGGATACGCCGTGGGCGTACGCAATTCGGGCGGGGCGGCGGTACCACTCGATCTCGGAGTCGTCAACGTCACGCTCATGTTTGCCGATCCGCCGCCGCGGTGAAATCGGGTTTCGCGACGATTTTGAACGAATGTATCTGCTGCTGCGGGAGGCGCTGCGGGAAACGGGACTGCCCGTGGACAAGGGAGAAATCGAGGGGGCTTATTGTCCGGGGGATTTTGACCTCAGCATCGGAGGGCGCAAATTCTGCGGCATAGCCCAGCGGCGGCAAGCGCATGCATATGCCGTGCAGGCTTTCGTCATCGTGGAAGGACAAGGTTCGGCCAAAGCGGAGCTCGCGCGCCGGTTTTACGATATCGCGGCGGAAGGGACGGATGAAAGCTCGGACCATCCCCGCGTCACGGCCGGCGGCATGGGCGACCTCGAGGAGCTCGCAGGGCTAACAGGCGGGGCTCCGGCGTTCGCGGCGGCGGTGAAACGGGTGGTCCGTGAACAGCAGGAACGGGCCGGCGACGGGGTGTCCTACCCGCTTCCCGTCTGGTCGCCCCCGGAAGGGGAAGTACGCGCCATGATGGACACGCTTCGCACCCGCTACGGCATCAAAGAAAAGCTTTAAGCATCCCCGGCGACTCCTTCTGCCAAAAGCCCCATAGGTGCTTGCCTTCTTTCTCTTCATAAACGACCGGACAGCTTCTCGCTTCGAGAAGCTTTTTGGCGTTTCGGTTCGCTTCCAGAAAATCGAAGGTGCCGCGCTCGGTCGTAACGCTCGTCTCCTCGGTGCCGATCAGCATCCGCAGCTTTAGCCACGACAAATCCGTCTCCGCCGCAATGCGGCTTTGCGTCTGCTGCAAAAAAGCGCCGGACAAGGATATAACTTGGCAAAAAAGGCTAGGATAATCTAAGGCAAGGTGCAGCGAGACGGTACCTCCGAGCGAGTCTCCGGCCAGGATCCGTTCGTCCGGCGTGGTGCGGACCGGATACCGCTCTTCAATGAAGGGCAGCAGCTCTTCCGCGAAGAACCGGCAGTAAGACGGGAAGCGGTCGCCTTCCGGGGCGTATTCGCTGGTGCGGACGCTTTTGTCCACATCGACTCCTACAATAATGGCCGGCTGCACGTCTTCGTCAAAGATCAAATGGTTCATGGTCGTGGCAATCCGTCCGAAATTGAAAAAATCTTCCCCGTCCTGGCAATAAATGACCGGATAGGACAGCGACTCGTTATAGCCGGGTGGAAGGCAAATCCGGACGGAGCGGGATTCACCGAGCGCCGCGGAGGGTACTAGTTCCTTGACAATGGTCCGTTTGTAGTAAATGGCGTTATCCATGGCGAAACCTCCTGTTGTATTATAATAGTTTTTATGAAGATTATTAAACTGTATTATATATTTTGCACAACTGTTATATACAGTTTGAAATACAAAACTCACATTTTTCAAGTAAGTTCTTGTGCTATTCACAAAAACAGAGTTATAATACTACTATAACAGAAATGCTGATTATTCGACATTTGATTTTCAACCAAACTATCTTTGAGGTGAATATTTCATGAGCAACCCGAGTGAAGTGGCGGTCCAAAACAAGCCGTATGAAGTCGCCGTCCAGGAAGTAACGCCTTTGTCCGTACTGGCGCCGGACGGTACGGTGGTCAACCCGGACTTGATGCCGAAATTGACTGACGATCAATTGAAAGAATTGATGCGCCGCATGGTGTTTACCCGCACATGGGATCAGCGCGCCGTCAACCTGACGCGTCAAGGCCGTCTGGGCTTCTATGCGCCGGTTTCCGGACAGGAAGCGTCCATGGTCGGCGACCGAGTTCGCGCTGAATAAAGACGATTTCATCTGCCCGGGATATCGCGACATGCCGCAGATCGTGTGGCACGGACTTCCGATGTACCAGGCGTTCTTGTATTCCCGCGGCCATCAGCACGGCGGGCAAATTCCGGAAGGCGTACACGTTCTTATGCCGCAAATCATCATCGGCGCGCAAATCCTGCATGCGATGGGCGTAGCGATGGCGTTCAAGAAGAAAGGCGAGAAGCGTGTAGCGATTACTTATACGGGTGACGGAGGCTCCTCCGAGGGCGACTTTTACGAAGGCCTGAACTTCGCGGGTGCGTTCAAGCCGCCGGCGATCTTCGTAGTGCAAAACAACGGCTATGCGATCACGACGCCGTTCTCCAAGCAAACCGGCGCCATGTCCGTTGCTCATAAAGCCGTAGCCGCCGGCATCAAAGGCGTACAGGTCGACGGTATGGACGTTCTGGCTGTGGTGAAAGCCGTGCAAGATGCGGCTGAGCGCGGACGCAATGGGGAAGGCGCAACGCTGATCGAAGCGATCACTTACCGCTTCCTGCCGCACTCCATGTCCGGAGACGACCCGTCCAAATACCGTACGAAAGAAGAAACGGCTGAATGGGAGCAAAAGGATCCGCTGCACCGTTTCCGCGAGTTCCTCGTGAAGAAAGGCCTGTGGTCCGAGGCGGAAGAGGTCGCGGTTGTGGAAGATGCGAAGAATACGGTGGCCGAGCAAATCAAGAAGGCCGAGCAAACGGAAAAAATGACCGTACCGGGCCTCATCGACAGCATGTTCGAAACGACACCGCAGCATCTCGAAGAGCAAAAAGCGGATTACCTGGCATAAGGGGAGGAGAATTTCAGCCATGGCTCAAATGACAATGATTCAAGCGATAAAAGACGCGATGCGCGTTGAGCTTCAGCGCGATCCGAACGTAGTAATTTTCGGGGAAGACGTAGGTAAAGTCGGCGGCGTATTCCGTGCGACCGAAGGTCTTCAGGCCGAATTCGGGGAAGAGCGCGTATTCGATACGCCGCTGGCCGAGTCCGCGATCGGCGGTATGGCCGTCGGGATGTCGACACAAGGCTTCCGTCCGATCATGGAGATCCAGTTCGTCGGCTTTATCTTCGAAGCTCTCGACCAGATCGCGGTACAAGCGGCCCGCCTGCGCTACCGTTCCGGCGGCCGTTACAACGCGCCGATCACGATCCGCACGCCGTTCGGCGGCGGGGTTAAAGCGACCGAGCTGCACACCGACCCGCTCGAAGGCCTGCTTACGCAAACGCCGGGGATCAAGGTGGTTGTGCCTTCGAACCCTTACGATGCGAAAGGGCTCCTCATCTCCGCGATCCGCGACAACGATCCGGTCTTCTTCATGGAGCACCTTAACCTGTACCGTTCGTTCCGCGCGGAAGTGCCGGAAGGCGAATATACAGTCCCGATCGGTAAAGCGAACGTCGTGCGCGAAGGCTCCGACGCTACGATCATCACTTACGGCGCTATGGTTCATACGTCGCTCAAAGCCGCTGAAGAAATCGAGAAATCCCGCGGTGCGAAGGTGGAAGTCATCGACCTGCGCACGCTGATGCCGCTCGATATCGACACGATTGTCGAATCGATCAAGAAAACGAACCGCGCCATCGTGGTGCAGGAAGCGCAGAAGACGGCCGGTATCGCCGCCGAAGTCATCGCGCAAATCAACGAAAAAGCGATTTTGCATCTGGAAGCTCCCGTGCTTCGCGTGGCTCCGCCGGATACGGTTTATCCGTTCGCCCAAGTGGAGGATCAATGGTCGCCTAATCCTGCGCGTATTGTAGCAGGACTGAATAAAGTGCTGGATTTCTAATTCGAGGACGGTGAGATGGCTATGGCAAAATTCGAATATAAATTCCCGGAGCTCGGGGAAGGCATTCACGAGGGCGAAATCGTCAAGTGGCATGTGAAGCCGGGCGACAAAGTCAACGACGAAACGATCCTGATGGACGTTCAAAATGATAAATCGACGGTAGAGGTTCCTTCTCCGGTAGAAGGTACCATCGTTGAGCTGAAGGTGGAGGAAGGCACGGTTTGTACGATCGGCGATCTGATCGCCGTGATCGAGGTGACCGGCGAGGTGCCGCAGCAAGCGGGCGGCCATGGCGAAGCGGCAAGCGCTCCGGCGGCGCCCGCGGCAACGGCTCCGGCCGAGGCCGACGTGGCCAAGGGCGGCGCGGACGTGGCGCCTGCACCGGCGCTGGCGCCGGCGGCTTCCGCCGCCCCGGCCAAGGCGGGCGGCCAGGTGTTGGCTACGCCGAGCGTGCGCAAGTTCGCGCGCGAGAAAGGCGTGAACATCGCCGACGTTCCTGCGACCGGTAAGAACGGTCGCGTGACGCGTGAAGATGTTCTCGGCTTTGCGGCCGGCGGCGGCCAAGCGGCGCCGGCGGCTCCGGCGGCGGCGGCGGGCGCAGCCCCGGCTGCAGCGGCGCTCCCTGCTGCGTCTTCGGCGGCAAAGCGGGTAAGCGGCGAACGCGTGGAAGAACGCGTTCCGCTCAAAGGCATTCGCAAGGCGATCGCGAATGCGATGGTGAAGAGCGCGTACACGGCGCCTCACGTGACGCTGATGGACGAAGTCGACGTCACGCGACTCGTCGCGCTCCGCGCGAAGGCGAAGCCGATCGCCGAGAAGAAGGGCACGAAGCTGACTTACCTGCCGTTCATCGTGAAGGCATTGGTAGCGGCGGCCCGCCAGTTCCCGGCGCTCAACGCGATGATCGACGAAGAAAAGAACGAGATCGTCTACAAAAAGTACTACAACATCGGGATCGCTACCGATACGGATAACGGCCTCATCGTTCCGGTCATCCAGGACGCAGACCGCAAGAACATCTGGACCATTGCGGAAGCGATCAAGGATCTGGCCGCACGCGGCCGCGAAGGCAAGCTCGGACCGGCGGAGATGAAGGGATCTACGATCTCCATCACCAACATCGGTTCGGCAGGCGGCATGTTCTTCACGCCGATCATCAACTTCCCGGAAGTGGCCATCCTGGGTACGGGCCGCATCACCGAGAAGCCTGTGGTGAAGAACGGCGAGATCGTTGTGGCTCCGGTCATGGCCCTGTCCCTCAGCTTCGACCACCGGATCATCGACGGCGCAACGGCGCAAAACTTTATGAACTATATCAAGCAGCCGCTGGCGGATCCGGAACTGCTTGTCATGGAGGTGTAATCCGCTATGGTAGTTGGAGACGCATCGGTAGAAATTGACGTGCTCGTCATCGGGGAGGCCCCGGCGGTTATGTGGCGGCCATTCGCGCCGCCCAGCTGGGCAAGAGCGTGCTGGTGGTGGACAAAGCCGAGCTCGGCGGCGTTTGCCTGAATCGCGGATGCATTCCGTCCAAAGCGCTGATTTCCGCGGCGCATCAATATGAAATCGCGAAGCACGGCGTACTCGATCGGCATCATGGCCGATAATGTGAAGGTCGACTTCGCCAAGGTTCAAGAGTGGAAGAACGGCATCGTCAAGAAGCAAACCGGCGGCGTCGGCATGCTGCTGAAGGGCAACAAAGTACAGGTATTTAACGGCGAAGCGCTGTTCATCAACGACCGCGAAGCGCGCGTCTTTAACGATAACGAAACGGCCCGCTACAAGTTCAATTACTGCATTATCGCAACAGGCTCCCGCCCGATCGAGCTCAAGGCGTTCCCGTTCGGCGGGCGCGTCCTGTCCTCGACCGAAGCGTTGAACCTGAGCGAAGTTCCGAAGAGCCTCGTCGTCATCGGCGGCGGCTATATCGGAATCGAGCTCGGCCAGACGTTTGCGAAGTTCGGAACGAAGGTTACGGTGCTGGAAGGCTCCGACTCCATCCTGCCGGGCTTCGAGAAGGAAATGTCCCAGCCGGTTGCACGCAACCTGAAAAAGCTTGAGGTGGACATTGTCACTGAAGCGATGGCGCAGGGTTGTGAACAAACCGATAAGGACGTTACCGTCACTTATACGGTCAAAGGCGAAGAGAAGAAGGTTACCGCCGAATATGTGCTTGTGACGGTAGGACGTCGTCCGAACACGGACGGAGACCTGTCGCTCGAGCTCGCAGGCATTGAAATGGGCGAACGCGGCCTGATCAAAGTAAACGAGAAAGGCCAAACGAGCGTTCCTCACATCTACGCGATCGGTGATATCGTGCCGGGACCGGCTCTCGCGCACAAAGCTTCCTATGAAGGCAAAGTGGTCACGCGGAATCGATCGCAGGGTCGCCGAGCGTTGTGGACTACAAGGTCATTCCGGCCGTCGTCTTCTCCGATCCGGAAATCGCGGGCGTAGGCCTCAGCGAAACGGAAGCGAAAGCAAAAGGCTTGAATGTAACGACAGGCAAGTTCCCTTACGGCGCGAACGGCCGGGCACAGACGATGAACGCTTCTGAGGGCTTCGTGAAGCTCGTGGCCGACAAAGACAGCGGCCTCTTGATCGGTGCACAAGTGGTCGGTGCCGAGGCGTCGAACCTGATCTCGGAGCTGACGACCGCGATCGAAATGGGAGCTACGCTCGAAGATATCGCATTAACGATTCATGCGCATCCGACGCTCGGCGAAATCACGATGGACGCCGCCGAAGTCGCGCTGGGTCATCCGATTCACGTACTGGGCAAATAAGCCATATCTTGTTACACCAACCGAAGTTCCGGAATGACCCGGGGCTTCGGTTTTTTGATTTTCCCAGGTAAAAGGAAACCGGCCTTTTTGCTTATTTACAAATAACGGTTCATGAATTATGATCGAAATAAGACCATTATATGAAACATAGTTTCACATAATGAAATAACTTCGGAGGGATGCACGATGGATATCAAAGAGCGAGTCAAGCTGCAGTTCGGCCGCAATGTGGCGAATTATGTTCACAGCCCGCTGCACGAGGAGGGAGCCGATCTCCAGTCGCTGGCGGATTGGGTCAAGTCCGAGCAGGCGAAGGATGCGCTGGATTTGGCTACCGGTGGCGGTCATGCGGCGCTTGCGGTGTCTCCCTTGGTGGAGCGATTGACGGCGGTGGACCTCACGCCGGAGATGCTGAGTACGGCCGAAGCTTTTCTGAGATCCAAAGGGCATGACCGGATTCGCTTCGTGGCGGGGGATGCCGAGAAGTCGCCTTTTGAACCGGCCAGCTTTGACCTGATCGTATGCCGGATCGCCGCCCATCACTTCCCGAATCCGGATGCGTTCGTGAGCGAAGCGGCTCGTGTGCTGTCAGCGGGAGGTACTTTCATCTTGATGGACAACATCGCCCCGGAAGCGGAGGAAGTGGACCGGTTATACAATGATGTGGAGAAGCGAAGAGATCCCAGCCATGTTCGCGCCTGGACGAAAACGGAGTGGATCCGCCGGACGGAAGGGGCCGGGCTTCGGCTCGAGCAGCTAGTGCAATCGCGCAAAACGTTCGTCTTTGAGTCCTGGTGCCGGAGAATGAGCGTGCCGGAAGCGGAGCAGCGCGAACTCGAGGCTTATATTCTGGGCCGGTCCGCCGCCTTGAAACGGGCCATGGGAGTGACCGAAGCGGAGGGAAGAATGGTGAGCTTCGAAGGAGATTACATGATGCTGAAAGCAAGAAAGTCGTAGAGGCCTCATGCCTGCAGAAGAAGCCCAAATAAAAAGAATCCTGTAGAATAAACGAGAATAAGCGGTGAACTAGAGGGAAAATAAACCATAATTGAATATTCTGAATATTTACAAAAATCAAATATTAAGATATGATGAAGACAACAACAAAGCTTTACCTTCATCAGATGAACAGCAGACAAGCCCGGCAGGGCGGCTTCATCGCAGCATTTGGTATTCCGCCGAACGTTTTCGCTATCTTCTTCATTCGGGATTCATCGGTATCGCCGACGAAACGGACCCTCGGGTCCGAACTGACCATCCCGTAATGAAGTTGATATAGAACACCAAACGGAAGGGGATAGTCCAATGAAGTAGGTTAGCGAAGCATGCCAGTATTATGCGGGAAAGGAGCAGGTGAAGATCCTTTTTTGACGGCATGCGGGGAATCAACCGAATGAAGGAAAAGTAACGAAACTGAATTTTTAAGCTAATTTGGAATGGAGATGTCATCTGACAATTGAATAATGAAGTGACCCAAGGGTAGGGATTCTGGTTATTAACCGATAAGCAGAATCCCTATTTTCATTTGCGTCGGGGGTTCGCCCGGCCGCGCAAAAAGATCGGTGAAAGGCTATTTCACAGAGATCGGAAGTGGTATACTCTTCCATGGACACTGATCTCTAAACATGATTTTAAGGAGGCCATTCACTTGCGGATTCGATACGATCTATTCCCGGGCGGTAAAACAAAAGCGCTTACACTCAGCTTCGACGACGGACGCGAATATGATCGGAGACTGGTGCGGATTTTTAACGAGTACGGCTTGCGGGGTACCTTTCATTTGAATTCCGGTTTTCTTGGAAACCCGAGCTATATTGAAGCGGGCGAAGTGGTCGCGCTGTATGCGGGCCATGAAATTTCCGCCCATACGGTAGAGCATCCGTTCCTGGAGCAATCGCCGCCGGAGCGCGTCGTGATGGAAATCATGGAGGACCGGCAGGCGCTGGAGGCGCTGGCAGGCTATCCGGTAAGAGGCATGAGCTACCCGTTCGGAACGTGGAATGCCCAGGTGGCCGGCATGCTTGCCGTCGCTGGGGATCGAATATGCGCGTACGGTCAAGAGCTCCGGAACGTTTGATATGCCTGACAATTTTCTCCTCTGGTCCCCGACCTGCCACCATAAGCAGATGATCGAATACGGGGAAAAATTTGTAGAGCTGAAGCCGCGGCACAGCCACATGTCGCTGTTCTATGTGTGGGGGCACAGCTACGAGTTCGAAAACGACGGCAACTGGGATTTGGTGGAACAGTTCGGGAAGCTGCTTGGCGGGCGGGACGAGATCTGGTACGCCACTAATGCGGAGATCGTGGAGTATAAGCGGGCTTTGGACCGGCTGCGCTTTTCGGTATCGGGAGGGCTGGTCAACAACCCGTCGGCACAGGCCGTCTGGGTCAGCGTGGAAGGAACGCCGGTCGAGATTCCGGGAGGCTCCACGATCCGAATCGGCTGATTTCCGGGGCACCTTTGCTTCTTTAAGGAGGCAGGTGCCTTTTTTGTGTTCCGGCTCAAAATATAGGTCGCTGAATGAAGCCTGCTTGGGAAATACTAACTCCAAAAAATGTGGAGGTTACCCCCGCTATGAATTCATCAGCACCCGTCATCGAAGAAATCCGCCGCCGCTCGATTCCTCTGCGCACCGCCGCCGATTTGGGCGCTCTGGTGGAAGCGGCCGGAGACGCCCGCTATGTGCTGCTTGGCGAAGCCTCGCACGGGACGTCGGAGTTTTACCGGTACCGGGCCGAGCTGACCCGCAGGCTTGTAGAAGAGAAAGGCTTCCGCATGATTGCCGTTGAAGGCGATTGGCCGTCCTGCTTTACCGTGAACCGCTATGTGAAATGGGCACCGGGAGCGCCTGAGACGGCGGAAGCCGCGCTGCAGGATTTCAACCGCTGGCCGACCTGGATGTGGGCCAACCGGGAGATGATCGGGCTCATCGATTGGCTCCGCCGCTTCAACGAAGGACGGGAGCCCCAGGATCGGGCCGGTTTTTACGGAATCGACGTTTACAGTCTCTGGGAATCGATGGATGAGATTCTGCGTTACTTAGATCGGAAGGGACCCAAGGGACTGCTGCAAACGGCCAAACAGGCGTTTGCCTGCTTCGAGCCTTATTGGAGGCAGGGACAGTCCTACGGCATTTCGTCGGCGCTCTATGGGGAGGGCTGTGAGGAGGAGGTCGTCCAGTCGCTTACGCAGCTGCGCTCGGCCCGGCATATGGAGGAGGGCGACTCGGAAGAAGCGGGATTGCATGCGGAGGTTAATGCGCTGGTCACGCTGAATGCGGAGCGTTATTACCGGACTATGATTACGGATGACGCCGAATCCTGGAATGTCCGCGACCGGCACATGGTGGAGGCGCTAAGCCGCATTGTCGATTTTTACGGCCCGTCCGCCAAAGCGATTATCTGGGAGCATAATACGCATATCGGCGACGCCCGGGCGACGGATATGGCCGCCGAAGGGATGGTCAACGTCGGCCAGCTGCTCCGGGAGCGGGAGCCGGAGGGCCGGGTCTACGCAGTCGGCTTCGGCACTTATGCCGGAACGGTCATTGCCGCGCGGGCTGGGGCGAAGAGCCCGAGGTGATGAACGTCCCGCCGGGACAGGCGGGCAGCTGGGAAGCGCTGATGCATGAGGCAGGCGGTTACGACAAGCCGCTGTTCGTGGGCGAGGTTCCCGCATTCCGGCAGTCCGCGCTAGGCCACCGGGCCATCGGGGTCGTGTACCATCCCGCCTATGAACGGGGAACTACGTACCGACGGTGATCGCGAAGCGATACGACGCTTTCATCCATGTGGATCGTACCGAAGCGCTTCATCCGCTGGCTGTCGAACCGGTTTACGTCTAGCGGGGATCAACGCAAAGCGGTCCTTGTCTACCACGCGCCGGCGCGATGAACAAGTCTTGTGCGAAGCCATAAAGCCCCTCATTCGGCTGAGGGGCTTTTCGCATGGGGCGGGGGCTTAATGCTTATGGTTCGGCGACTTGTCTCCCGGACGGTTGTGCCCCTGCGTCCGGCGGTTTTTCTCGTCCTTCTCCTGCGTGTCATGCAGCTTCTTCAGGTAGTCTTCCGTATTGCCGGTAAGGTTGTTGTCCATAGCGTTTCCTCCTTTCGACGGAAGGTAGATAGGCCGCTAGGTAGTATGCCCCGGCCCGGGGAAATTATGTTTCACGGGAAGTCGGCCTGGAAGGTGGCAGGACGAATTTTTTACAATAGGATGCTCCGGCTTGAGGAATACTATGGATGCTGCGGAAAAATATGATTTTTACTAAAATGTCAACTTTTTGCGACCGCATCTCGTCAGTAGTAGTAACTGCAGCTAAGAAAGGAGCGAGAAGATGAAAATCGAATCCATGAAACAGTACCGTAAAAAAATCAACTGGCTTCCAGCCGTTCTGGCAGGACTATGGTCGCTCACCGGTTGCGGAACCGCCGGTACGCCGGGGAAGGATACCGCCGGAAGCGCCTCCTCCGCCTCCCCGCCGGCCGCGACGGCTCCGTCCGGTTCGCAGCCTGCGGGCTCCGGCTCCGGGGCGGGGACGGGGGCAAGCCGGATGTTCCCGCCGCTTCGCAGCCGGAAACGCCTTCCGCACCGCGAGGGGAAGGGGGCGGCTCGGGGGCGGCTCCGAGCGGCGAACCGCTGAAGCTGGCGGATATGTATTTTATCAGCGAGAAGCAGGGATGGACCGTGGCGGAAGGGAAGCAGGGCTCCGAGCTTTGGCGAACCCCGGACGGAGGCGCAACATGGAAGAAAAGCGCACTCCCGGATTTGAATGTGCGCGCCGTTGGCTTTGCCGACGAGTCGGTGGGCTGGATTGTCGGCAAAACGGGACGCCGGGAAGAGCAGGGCCAGCGCCTGTGTTCGCAGCTGCGAATCGTACGCTCCGACGACGGTGGAGCCAAATGGACGGCGCAGTGGCAGACAAAAGTGCAGAATGTCAATCTGTACAGCGAGGACCGCGTGTTTCCGGTTAGCTCGCAAAAGGCTTTTGTCATCGCCGGGTACCAAATGCTCGAAACCTCCGACGGCGGAAAGCAGTGGAAGGCGGTTAATTTCCACATCGGTCCTTTTATCCCGGAGCAGGGAGCGTTCGATCAGGACGGCAAGCATGCCTGGGTGATGGGAAGAGCGGGCAAAGGCTGCAAGCCGGAGGAGCAGCAGGCGGGCGAGCAGTGCGCTATTACGATCGTGAACACCACGGACGGCGGGGCGCATTGGAATTTGCAGTGGTCGCCGCAGGATTCGTCGAATATGCGGAACGTAGGCATTTCCTTCATCAACCCAAAGCAGGGCTGGTTTATGGTGCTGAGTCTGGAAAATCTGCAATCGAGCCTGTATGCCACACGCGACGGGGGAGCTACCTGGACGAAGGTGTCCGAGATGCGGGGCGGCCGGCCTTATACGAGAGGGCTGCAGTTTGTGTCGGAGACGACCGGCTTCGTTCCGCTGAGCGCCGGTGCCGGACCGATCGGCGGCGGGCTGGCCGTAACGCATGACGGAGGCAAGACGTTCGAGCGCAAAATCCAGGAAGGCCAGGAATGGAGCTTCGAGCAGCTGAAGTTTTTCACGGACAAGGCCGGCTGGGTACGGGTTTACGACCCGACTAAAGGGGATTATCTGATGTTTACGGCCGACGGAGGGAATACCTGGAAGCCGAGCACGCCGCATCTCTAAGTTGTCGGAAGGCAAGCCAATATATGCGTGACTAAGGGCCGTCCGGGCGAATTTACCGCTTGGGCGGTCCTTTTGGCTGTCTGCGGGTAGCCGAATTGACGGGGTCTTTTCGGCATTGGTATCATAGGGATGCATGGCCTGGACGAAGAATGGGCGAACGGAGACTTCTTGTTTGATTACGGAACGATAGGGAGGAGACGTACGATGGACTTGGGTTTACGGGGTAAGGTAGCTCTCGTTACCGGGGGCAGCAAAGGAATCGGGTTCGAAACGGCGCTGACGCTGGCGAAGGAAGGCGCGCAGGTGGCGATTTGCGCACGGGGCGAGGAGCAGCTTCAGAAGGCGGCCACGGTGATTTCGGGAAAAACGGGGGCCGAGGTTTTATATATTCAAGCGGATGTCACCTTGCCGGATGAATGCCAGAAGGTGGTCGCGATCACGGTTGAGCGCTTCGGCAGGCTGGATATTGTGGTGAATAACGCGGGCACTTCAGCGGCCGGGCCGTTCGAGAAGGTGACCGACGAGCTGTGGGAGAACGACCTGGACTTAAAACTGTTCGCGGCCATTCGGATCTCGCGCGCCGCCGTTCCCTATATGCGGGAGGCCGGGGGCGGGGCCATCGTGAACATTACCACCTCCGCAGCGAAAACGCCGCCGGCCTCCTCTCTGCCTACTACGGTAAGCCGTGCCGCCGGACTGGCCCTGACCAAGGCGATGAGCCGGGATTTGGCCCCCGACGGGATCCGGGTCAACTCGGTATGCATCGGCATGATCCGCGCGACCAAATCGAGAAGGCCTGGAAGCGCCAGGCGCCGGAGCTGACCTGGGAGGAATATGCCGAGAATCCCCGCCATCAAATCCCGCTCGGACGCATCGGCAATACGGAGGAAGCCGCAAGAGTCATCGCGTTTCTCGCATCGGATGCAGCCTCCTACGTTACCGGAACGGCGGTCAATGTCGACGGCGGCAAAGGCGCCGCGCTGTAATAAGGCTTTTAGAGCGATCCACCTTCAGGCGTGTCCTGGAGGTGGTTTTTTTGCATATACGGCGTCTCAAGAATGGAGTACATACTTGTACAGCAGCAGGCAGACGATCGTTGAGAGCCACGATACAAGGCCGAACACCATTACGATTTGATTCTCGCTCCAGCCGTATTTCAGACTGAAGTGAAAGTGGATGGGAGTCATTCGGAAAATGCGGATTTTCGTTTTTTTATAATACCAGACCTGGAGAATGACGGACCCCTGTTCGGCAAAGTAGATCACGAATAAGAGCGGAATCAGAACTTCCACCTTCTCAATGACGGCCAGGAAGGCGAGCGAGCCCCCGATGGCCAGCGACCCCGTATCGCCCATGAACGCCCGGGCGGGGTGAATGTTGTAGATCAAGAGACCCAGCAAACAGGCGATCATGGTCAAGGAAAAGAGCTGCACCTCCGCCCGCTCGGAGACGGCGAAGAAGAAAAAATAAGTGGGAATGGAAACCACGATCAGCGACCCGTCCAGTCCGTCCGTAAAATTGATCGCATTGGCCGATCCGACGATGAAGAGAAGGGCCAGAAGCGCGTAGACGCCGGGATGAAGCGAAAACCCGATCTCTCCGGTGAGAGAAATCGTCGGGTCGAACGGCAGGAATCCGGCCAGCGCCAGCAGGAGAAGGCCCGTGAACAGAAACTGCAGCAGGAGCTTCGTTTTTCCCGAGATGCCTGAAGGGTCCTGAAAGGCGGCCTTGCGGAAATCATCGAGGAAGCCGACGAGACTGAACAGCAGGAAGACCGAGCTTAAGAAGACCGTCATCGGGCCGGGATGGGAGACCAGGGAAGCGATGACACCGGTGAATAAGATGATGCCGGCCATCAGCGGCGTCCCTCTCTTGACCTGGTGGCTTGCAGGAAGCTCCGGCCGGATCGGCTGGGTCAGCTTGAGCGTGCGGAGTCCCCAGATCAGAACGGGGCAGGACAGGGCAACAATGACAAAGGTAAGCGCAACAACGGGAAAAGCGGAATGCATGGAACTGCACCTCCGAATAGATAAGGATATAGAGAGGTCGCGGCATGTCCGTTCTGTCCAGGGTGTCGTACAGGCTCCTTTGTTTAACTTTATGTGAAAAACAGGATTTTAAAAGTGAAATTTGGACAAAGATTATTTCTTCTTAATGAACCTTTCCCTGGTCAGCGGCGGTCCGGTTCGGCTACACTGGTCATACGACCGATTGAAGGAGGGATTCCACGATGCGGGATATTCCACAGGCTCTGGCGGAGCGAACTCGCGGCTATAGCTGGGAGCAAATCACCTTGGGCATGTCCGAGGCCAGCGTCTTCCGTTTGCAAGACGATGGGAATACCTATTATTTAAAGATTCAGCCGAACCGTGCGGTTGAGCACCTATGGCAGGAGCGGGACCGGCTGCTTTGGCTGCAGGGCAAGCTTCCCGTCCCCGAGGTGCTTGCGTATGAGCAGGATGACCGCAGCGAATACCTGCTGATTACGGAAATCCGGGGCGTGAATGCCTCCGACCCCAGCCATCGTCCGCACTTGCCTGAGCTCATGGCCCTGCTGGCGTCGGGACTTCGAAGCATTCATTCGGTGGATACGGCGGGGTGTCCTTTTCTACAAACGCTGGAGGTGAAGTTGAAGGAGGCCGGTTACCGGACAGAAAGCGGGCTTATCGACGAAGCGGATTTTGATGAGAAGAGGCAAGGAAAGAAGGCGGCGGATTTGTTTCAGGAGCTGGTCCGCGACCGGCCGGAGAGTGAGGATCTGGTGTTCACCCACGGGGATTACTGCTTGCCCAATATTTTGATCTGTGAGGGCGGGGTCAGCGGATTTATCGATTGGGGCAGAGGCGGCGTAGCGGACCGGTACCAGGACTTGGCGCTGGCGGCCAGAAGCATCGCCTATAATTTCGGCAGCGAATGGATTCCTTTCTTCCTCAAGGAATATGGGCTGGGCGAAGCGGATGAAGCGAAGCTGGAATTTTATCAATTGCTGGATGAGTTTTTCTAAAATTCGGCGATTCCGCCGGTGTGCTTACCATGCAATCGGTCCGGATTTTCCACCGGGTCAGATGCCTAATAAGTCCACCAATGCCCCGCCGACCAGCCAATAGCTGAGCAGACAGCTGATGATCACGAGAAGCACATTTTTTAAGATTTTCATAATTTTCCCCTGGATTTTACAATAATTTAATATTTAAGAAAACACTCTTTCTAACTTACTAGATTTGATGCGAAATCGCAAGTTATGCGGCGGGGGCTTGTCCGGTTTAGGCCGGCGGTTCCTCCTGCAACGAAAGGCGGGGTATCGCTTTTCCGCCGGATACCCCACATCCTGTCTATCTATCATTCATTCTTGTCAAAAAACGTAAAGTTGAGACTCCGGGGCCGCTCCGGTCATCCGCCGAACAAAATATCCAGCACCGTGCCCAATTGCCCGCGGGTTTTGCCTTCAAGCATATTGGGATTGTACACTTCGACATATCCGCAATGCTCGCAGGAAACAAACAAGAAATGATTGTGCTGAATGTCCAGCAATTTGCTGAGCTCGGTCCCGGTCATGGCGACTTCTTTGGTCCGGCATGCCGTTCCGCTGCATTTCGCACATTTGAATTTCTCCCGTATCGCGGATTCGATATTCATGCAGCCTTCCCTCCGTTTCTAAAGCTATAAGTAAAGACGGCTGGGGCAGGAAAAATGTTCCACCCCGCCGACGGTGGTTACGATCCTCCACGACACGGTTCAGGAACCCAGAATCTTCTGCAGGATCCGCCCGGCGATTTCTTGTGTCGTCAGCTCCTGAGTTCCTCCGTCCCCGTCGCGTTCTTGATACTCGGCGATACCTTGGACGGCTTTTTTGCCGACGACGATGCGTAAGGGGATGCCGATCAAATCGGCGTCCGTCAGCTTAACGCCCAGCCGTTCCTCTCGGTCGTCCAGCAGCACAGCGGCGCCCTGGTCCTGCAGCCGCCGGTAGAGGTCTTCCGCCAGCCGCATCTGATGCTCGTCCCGAGCCGATACCGGGATCACATGCACTTGAAACGGCGCGACGGCAAGCGGCCAGATGAGGCCCGAATCTGTGCGGCGCTGCTCCGCGATGGCGGCCATAAGACGCGAAACGCCGATGCCGTAGCGACCCATGATGACAGGTCGCCGGCCGCCTGCCGGGTCCGTGAAGAGTGCGCCCAGCTTGCCGCTGTACCGGGTCCCGAGCTTGAAGATATGGCCGACCTCGATGCCGCGGAGAAAATGGAGCGGGCCTTCGCAGCGGGGACAGCGGTCGCCCGGGGCGGCTTCCCGGAAGTCGCCGACACGATCGATCGGGAAGTCCCGCCCGGGGCGGATGCCGCGCACATGATAGCCCGCTTCACCTGCGCCTGCAATCGCGGACGGCAGGCCGGCGACTTCGCGGTCGACGAGCACGGGAATGGTCAGGCCGGCCGGTCCGACGAAGCCGGGAGGAGCCCCGGCCGCACTCCGGATGGTACCCTCGTCAGCCAGCTCCACGTGTTCCGCGCGAAGGTACCGCTTGAGCTTGGTTTCGTTCACGGTGCGGTCCCCCGGACCAATACGGCGACCGGGGAACCGTCAGCCAAGTAAATCAACGTTTTGATCAGCTCACGTGCGGAGAAGCCGTAGGTATCCGTCAGCTCCTCGATGGTCCGTGTACCGGGCGTCGCAAATTTTTCCACAGGTACGTCCTGAGCGGCCTTCGGGCTTACAGGGGCGAACCCGGTCTCGGCCAGCTCCAGATTGGCGGCATACCCGCGACCTTCGCAGGCAACAACCGTATCCTCTCCGATATCCGCCAGCGCCATAAATTCGTGCGTTCCGCCTTCGCCGCCAATGGCTCCCGCGTCCGCTTCGACCGTCCGGAAGTCCAGTCCGCACCGTGTAAAAATCCGCTCATACGCGCCTTGCATAGCCCGGTAAACCCGGTCCAGCCCCTCCCAGTCCGCTGTGAACGAGTAGGCATCCTTCATCAAAAATTCTCTGCCGCGCACCAGGCCGAACCGCGGGCGCCGTTCGTCGCGGTATTTGGTTGAAATCTGGTACAGCACCACCGGCAACTGCCTGTAGGAATGGATTTCATCGCGGACGATAGAGGTAATGACTTCTTCGTGGGTCGGGCCCAAGGCGAACTCCCGCTGGTGCCGGTCGTCAAGACGGAACAGCTCGGGGCCGTATAAGGCGTACCGCCCGGATTGCTGCAGCGACTCGGCGGGCTGAACGGCCGGGAGGCGAAGCTCCTGGGCTCCCGTGCGTTCCATTTCTTCGCGGATGATGCTCTCCATCCGGTGCAGCACCCGCAGCCCTAACGGAAGATAGGAATAGACGCCGGACGCCAGCTGTCGGATGAAGCCTCCCTTCAGGAGAAGCCGGTGGCTCTCCGCCTCCGCTTCCGCAGGCACTTCCCGAAGCGATGGGATGAACAGATGTTTCTGGCGCATGGCCGATCCCTCCTTATTGAAATGAAAAAAACACGCGTTCGTCAGGGACGAACGCGTGTCGTGGTACCACCCTAAATTCACCGCTGTCCGGGGAGACGGCGGTCTTCATAACGGATAACGGGTTTCCCCGTCAGCGGATACTGGTGAAACGGTTCCCCGCTGAAGCTGCAAGGCGGGAGACTTCCTGCGGGGCGAGCGCTTTGCAGCCGGGAGCGCTCTCTCTGTCAACGATTCTGCGGGAAAGCCGTGTCCTTGGTCCAAGCCTTTATCAGGTAAAAAATTGAAATTATCATTCAATTTACAATAAATGGAGCCAAGAAGCAAGCGGAATTTTCCGCATCGCGGCGGGGATTACCTGCCGGGCGTGACCGCGGGGCTAAGCAGCACGCCGTTCGGTCGCTTCCTGTGCCGTGCGCGGGGACGGCTGATTTCGGAGCAGGAGGGATCCGCACGAACAGCTTCGGCTCCCGGCCGCCCGGCGGGTTCTCCGATTTGAGCCGCCGGGCAGCCGACATTACCGGTCTTAACTCGCCGCGGGCCGCCGGCTTGCTCAGGTTCGTTCCACTCCGGAAAGCCGCCGTCGGCGGGACTTGTTTTTTGGCGGCCGCCTTCGGTTTGCGGGATTTGGGCGGGACCCAGCTAAGCGACAGACCGCTTTCCACGCACTGCAGGGTCCGGGTCGCCTGGTTATATTCCAGTGTACAATTGTCCCCTTCGCGCATGCCGAACCTTGCCGCAACCGCGGAAGACACCCGGAAGCTGTCGTCCAGCTCGTTCTGCGGCACGGAGAAGCGCAGTCGGGCGTTGGCCTTACCCTCCTTCATAATCCAAAGCCTTCGCGGATCGGGCGTGAGGCCGAGCTGACTAAGCGACGCGTAGCCGACGCTGATCCGGTTTTTGCCGGCGGCGGACCGGTCGAGCTTGACGGCCGTCTGCACCCGGCTGACCGTGATACGGGTGAGGCTGGCCGTTTGATTCATTTCATTGTATTCCAATAGATAACGGGCCCCACCCTTCAGATCCAAGTCTTTGGCCGTTTGCGGGCTGACCTCCATGTAATGGAAGGCGCACTCGTCCCCTTTTTCACGGATCACGGTGAGGTTCTTTTCTTTATCGCCCTTTTTCAATAAAATGACGGCTTTGTCCGGGATCGATTGCAGCTCCTCGGAATACCCGTTATAGCACTCCGTAACCAGCGTAATGTCACCGTCGGCCACGCTATCGGAAATGACAACGTCCAAAGTGCCTCTTGCCACTCCCATCCCCTCCGTTCCCTATCGCCTTGGATGTTTATAAAACGCCAAGCATTTTCCCCCTGTAACCTTCGTATTACCTTATTCTTCCGGAGGACTCGCTGTTTGTACCCGTGCCTACCGGGCTCATCATAAGCGGACTGCAAGGATGTTGAAGGTATGCAAGAATGTCTAACCGGCCGGCAGACCGGCATTTCCGCCCAGGGCAAAAGAGTACGATTGCCGGGTAAAGCCCCGTGAACTATAGTGTAAGCAATTCAAGACTGATGATAACACCCCGGGAGGGAACACGATGTTCGATATGAGGAGATTCAAGCATCCGGAAGCGGAGGATCGCATTCATCCGTTCTGGTTCTGGAACGGCGATATGGAGGACGGGCAAATCCGTCATCAGATTGCGGAAATGGCGGACAAAGGCGTCGGCGGATTCTTTATCTGCGCACGGCAGGGGCTGAAGATTCCTTACTTGTCCGAGGCCTGGTTTCACAAGGTGCGCGTCGCCGTGGAGGCGGCGCAGCAGCACGGGCTTCAGGTCTGGCTGTACGATGAATATCCTTACCCGAGCGGCATCGCCGGTGGGGAAGTGATTCTCGAGCACCCGGAAGCGAAGCACTATACACTCACGCATACTTCGCGCAGAGTGAAGGACGGCGAGCATGTGTCACTTGAGTCGCCATGGGCGCGCATTCTTTATGCCAAAGCGATCCCCGTCGGGGCGGACGGCAAGAAACGGTACGGCGAGGCGCGCCGATCCGCGATGCAATCGGAAACTACCAGGCCGAGCCGGTTTTCCAGAAGGCGGGGCTTACGGCTTACAACCAAAAGCGCTTCTTCACTTACCGCACTGTGCAAAAGCTGGAATGGACGGCACCGGCCGGCGAGTGGGAGGTGCTGATCGCGCAGGAGCAGGAGATCGACGATTTCAAATATTACGGGACGTTCGTGGATCCCTGCAATAAAGAGGCGATGGCCGCCTTTATCCGCTTGACCCATGATAAATACGCCAAGCACCTGGGCGAATTTTTCGGTACGACGGTTAAGGGCATGTTCACCGACGAAATCGGGACTGCTCGGCAGCATTCCGTGGTCGCCGGCGCTGGCGGATGATTTCCGGGAGCGCTGCGGCTACGACCTGAGGGACAACCTGCACGCGCTGCTCGATCCGGATGCCGAAGATGCGGCAAGAATCCGTTACGATTATTACCAATGCGTACATTTACTCTTAAGAGAGAGCTACCATAAGCAGGTGCATGACTGGTGCGAGCGGCACGGGCCGCAGTATGTCGCCGAAGTGCCTTCCGTGCGCCACACGACGCAGCTGTACAGCCACGTTCCGGGCGGGGATACCGCCCATGAGAAGTTGGGCCGGTCCCTGGACTGGATCCTGAACCATCAGGCCGACAGCTTCCGCAGCAACGCCAAGATGGTCAGCTCCCTGGCCCGCCAGCTCGGCCGCAAGCGGAACCTCATCGAATGCTTCCACAGCGTAGGCTGGTCGATGACGCTGCAGGACGCCCGCTGGATGATCGACCGGATGGCGGCGCAGGGCACGAACTTTTTTAACTTCCACGCCTTCTTCTACACGGTGGACGGAATGACCCAGCACGATGCGCCGCCTTCGCAGTTTTTGCAAAATCCGTATTGGCCGCACTTCCGGAAGCTTGGGGACTACACGGGCCGGATCAGCTACGTGATGAGCAGCGGCGAAGCCGTCATCTCGGCGGCGGTGCTGCAGCCGACCACTTCGCTGTGGGCGAGGATGGGCAATCCGTTTCACGGATTCGCTTACGGCGGCACGGATCCGGAAGAGAAGGAGCGGCTCCAGAGTTTAAGACGCTGGTGGATCCGGACTTGTAATGAGCTGACCCGGCAGGGCCGCGACTACGATCATTTGGACCCGGAGTCGCTGGCCGAAGCGGAAATCGGGGACGGAACGATCCGTTTGGGTGACGCCTGCTATCGGGTGCTCATTCTGCCTCCGATGACCAACCTGGAAGGCGCAGCCTGGGCAAAGCTGGAAGCTTTCCTGGAGCGGGGCGGCAAGGTTATCAGCCTCGGACAGTCGCCGTACGAGACGATTGAGCCATCCGCTTGGGACCCAGCCGCGGCCGTGAAGACGTTCGGACTGCCGGAAGGCGCCGTAACGGCAGGCTTCTGGGAGCCGGAGCGGGAGGAGCGGCCAAAGCGGCATAAAGGCCCGCGGCATGCTTATTACCTCCCGTTCTCCGCAGCGGCGGACGCGAATGCAGCCCTGGAGCCGTTCACGGCGCTGCTGGAAGAACTGGAGCCGCTGCCCGTAAGGTCGCTTCCCGCCTGCGGCGATTGGGGCTTGCTTCTGCAAACGCGCCGAATGGAAGAAGATAAGGTGCTGATCTTCATCAGCAATCAGGAGGCGGAGCCGCGCGAGGTGGAGTCATGCGGCTGGAGCCGCATTTATGGGCGGCAAACAGAGAGGGGGCCCCGGGGCTGGCGTTCCGGGAGCTGTCGATGGATACGGGCGAGGTCCTTCGGCTTGACGAAGCACGCCGCATGGGCGAATCTTGGGCGCTTCCGCGCGGCTGGCGCCGTACGAGGCCCGCCTCATTGAGGCAGTACGTCTTGCAGACTTAGACGCGGCTCTTTCCGGGAAGAGCGAAGGCAATGCCTCCAAGCCTTGGACCTGGAAAGTCGACGCTTCGGCTCCCTGGGAAATGAAGGCGCTGCAGCCGAATGCGGTCCGCTTCGAGACGTTCCGGTTGACGCTGCAGGGACTGCCTGAGGTCACCCTGCCGGAAGGTGCCGCGGTTCAAGCGAAGACGTTCATCGATCAATGCGCCGATCTGACGGACCGGGCGGCTCTGCCGGTGCAGATGAGCCAGCTGTTCGGCACCCCGATGAGAATCAGCATGGCGTACCCGCTGAATGCGCGGTATATTGCGGAATTTACGGTGGAACAACGGCCGGAGCGTCTTCAGCTTCTGATGGACCGGAGCGCGGTATCCGGCGAGGCGGTCATCCGGATCAACGGCCGGGAGCTGGATCCGGGAAGGTTCGAGTCCGTCTTCCTGTACGACCATATGAACATCGCTCAAGACATCACGTCTTTTCTTAGAGAAGGTCATAACGAGCTCACGGTCGATGTACAAATCGCGCACGACTGGGACGGCATTACGGATGCGCTCTATTTCACCGGCCCGTTCGGGGTTCGGTTCGATGAAAATCAGCGGCCCGTACTGACGGCGGCGGGCACGCAGCGGCGGGCCGCTTCAGGCCGGCCCGTATGACGACTATCCGTTCTATGCAGGCACGTTCTCGTTCCGCCGGACCGTTGAACTGCCGAATCCGCCTTTGTCCTCGTCATTCGAAATGAGCTTCGTCGGCTGGGACCCTGCGTTCCACGATTGCGCGGAAGTGCTCGTCAATGGAGTGTCGCTCGGCGTATGCACCTGGTCGCCTTACCGCTGGACCGGAGATGCTTCGCTGCTCCGGCCCGGCTCGAATGAAGTGGAGGTACGGGTCACGAATACACTGATCGGTTTGCTGGAAGGAAAATATTTTGACGAAGCCCGGCATGCCGTCATACCGGTCCAGGAAAGGAAGGGATAACCTATGGCTGTAAATCAAGAGCATCTTGCCGCCCGGTCCGGCAGGGTCCGGCCCCGGCCGGATTCCTCCCGCCTCCGCCGGCTCGGAATGGATCTGCGGAGGGACCGATATTTGTACCTGCTCGCTCTTCCGGGGTCGCTGTTCTTTCTCATCTTCAAATATGTGCCGATGTGGGGAATGGTCATTTCCTTCCAAAATTATTCGCCCTTCGCCGGCATTACGGGCAGCGATTGGGTCGGGCTGGAGCACTTCCGGCGGTTCTTCTCGAACCCTGAGTTCTTCACGCTGTTCCGCAATACGATGGCGATCAATTTAATGAGCCTGGTGCTGTTCTTCCCGTCGCCGATCGTGCTCTCGCTCATGCTGAATGAGTCGCGGAGCGTGTTCTATAAGCGGCTGGTCCAATCGATCGTCTACATGCCGCACTTCTTGTCGTGGGTGATCATTTCCGGCCTGACGTTCCTGCTGTTCGCCAAAGGGGACGGCCTGGTCAATAAAATGCTCGTCTCACTCGGAGCGGAGCGGATCGATGTGCTGACCGACCCGAATGCGTTCTGGCTCATGCTGACGATCCAGTCGGTCTGGAAGGAATGCGGATGGGGAACGATCTTGTTCCTCGCTGCAATGGCCAGCATCGATCCGGGAGTCTATGAAGCGGCCAAAATCGACGGAGCCGGCCGCATCCGGCAAATGTGGAACATCACGCTTCCCGCCATCCGCAGCGTCATAGTGGTGCTGCTGATTCTAAGACTCGGCCATATGATGGACGTCGGGTTCGAGCAGGTGTTCCTGATGTATAACGGCGCCGTCTCGCAGGTCGCGGAAGTGTTCGATACGTATGTCTACCGCGTCGGTATCCAGCAGGCCCAGTTTAGCTACAGCACCGCGGCAGGGTTGTTCAAATCCGTCGTCGGGCTCATCCTGGTCATTGCCGCCAACTGGATTGCCAAGAAAATGGGAGAAGACGGAGTATATTAAGGGGGAACCGCATGAAAACAAGCTGGAGCGACCGCCTGTTCAATGTCGTGAATATCGCGCTGCTCGGCCTCGTCGCCGTCATTACCTTTTTTCCGCTTTATTACGTGTTCGTGGTTTCGTTCGCCGATCCGGTTGAATATTTGAAGAAGAGCTTCACGATATTTCCTGCCAAATGGTCTCTGGCATCCTATCAATATCTGCTGTCTTCCGATGCCTTCGCCCATTCCGTCGGTGTGAGCGTCTATATTACGATTCTCGGCACGGCCTGCAGTCTCGTCGTTACCGCAGCGCTGGCCTACGCCCTCTCCCGCAAGCGGCTCAGAGGCCGGCAGTTGATCCTGCTGCTGATTCTCCTGACCGTCCTGTTCAACCCGGGCATGATTCCGAACTATATGCTGGTTCGCGAGCTTCACCTGATCAACAACCTGTGGTCGCTAATTCTTCCGGCGCTGGCTAGCGGCTGGAACGTCATTCTTATGAAAAACTTCTTCGACAGCATTCCCGCGGAGCTCGAGGAATCGGCGGCGATGGACGGCTGCAATGATCTGTCGACGTGGTTCCGCATCATTCTGCCCTTGTCGCTGCCTTCGCTTGCGGCCTTCGGACTCTTTTACGCGGTGGGGTACTGGAACCAGTTCTTCAACGCGCTGATCTACATTAACGACGCCTCCAAGTGGCCGATTCAGGTCATGCTGCAGAACATGCTGCTGAACGCGAACAATGCGGATTTGATGGCCGACGTCTCCGCCGTGGCGCCTCCTACCGAGACGCTCAAGATGGCCGCCGTGGTGGTTGCCACCGTTCCGATCCTGCTCGTTTATCCTTTCCTGCAGAAGCATTTCGCCAAAGGCGCCATGGTCGGCTCCGTCAAAGGGTAATAATCCCTTCTCCTGTACTTCATGCCAAGGGGAGGATTGCGGGCTGGAATTGTCGAATATAGCAGAAAACCCGCAGACATTGGAAGGTGACAGACTTGCTCGGAATATTCCAGACTTGGTTAGGCGATGTCAAAAAGTTCAAATACAACAGCCGTTATTTCCGCAAAAGCCTGACCATGATGCTGCTGATCGCCAGCATCCCCGGCCTTATTATCGGCATCAGCATCTACTGGGTGGCCTCCAACAATTTGGAGACGGAGCTGCAGCGGCTGCATCAGAACCAAATCCAGCAAGCGTGCGGAAAATATCGACGACCAGCTGGCCTATCTGGAGCTCACTTTCTCCCACTGGGCTTTCGATCCCAAATTCGACGAGAAGCTGAAATATGTGGACATTAACCGGGATTTCGAGCAGGTGCAGGAGCTGTACCGGACCCTCCTGGTCATGGAGGGAGCCCACCCGCTGCTGGAGCGGGTGGAGCTGTTTCTCGATAAGCCGCGCCCGCTTACGTTTAATAAGGAACGCTATGCGTATTTGGACAGCGAGGGGCAGAAAGAGCCGTACGAGTCGCTTCTGAAGCACGAGCGGTCCGCCTTCTGGACCAATGCTTACCCCCTTCCGCAGCGGGCAAGCCTGCAGGGCAAACGCCGGGTTTATCGCTTGTCAATAAGATCCCGGGCGGCAAGACCGAGCCGTTCGGCGCGATTGTGGCCACCATCAACCAGGATAATTTGATCAAAATGCTGAAGACGCTTACTCCCTACAATGAAGGGGAGACGCTGCTGATGACGGGGGACGGCGGCTGGAAGCTGTCCAGCGACCGCGGAGCGAACTCCGAGCTCGATGCGGCCCTGGAGGAGGAATTCAGCAAGCACAGCTCGAAAGCCGAGTCTTTTCTATTGGACTTTAATAAAACGACCTATTCCGTTTCGTACGGGAAATTCTCGCGTCTCGGAACGACTTGGATTTATATTTCCGCGGCACCGCTTACATCGGTCACCGCTCCGGTGGTGCAGGTTTCCAAGTGGATTCTGATCATCAGCATCACCGCCCTGCTGCTCGCCCTCCTCATGTCCTGGTTCGTCTCGCACCGGATCTACTCTCCGGTCGAACGGCTGGTCCGGTCGCTGTCGGGCGATAAAAGCGAGGAGCTGAGCGACGAATTCGATCTGTTCGAGAAGAGGTGGAACGACCTTTCGCGGGAGAGCGAGACGCTGCGCTCGAAGCTGAGCGACCAGCCGCCGGCGCTGCGCGAGGGCTTCTTCCTGCAGCTGGTGCAGGGCTATTTTCTGTCGTATCAGGAAAGCGATATCCGGGAACGGATGAAGCATTACGGCTGGCATGCGGATGACCGACAGTTTGTGGCGCTGATGTTTCAGCTCACCGGTTTTTCGAGCCTCGAGGGGCGCTTTTCTTCCGGAGACGAAGATCTCGTCACCTTCACGGCCGCCAACATTATCGAGGAGCTGACCCGGACGCAGTACGAGCAGGCGGAAGTGATCAATTTTCATAACCTGTCCGTAGGCCTTCTGCTGTCCTTTCCGTCGGGCCATCCGACGGGCTGGGTGGAGAATGACCTGACCCGGTTCTGCGAGGAAGCGATTCAGGCGATCAACCGGATTCTGAAGATGCAGGTGACGGTGTCGGTCAGCAAATGGACTTATGCCGTCAAGCAGATTCCGCATCTGTTCGAGGAGGCCCGGCAGGCCTTGGTCTACCGCGACCTTCTCGACAATAACCAGATCATTAAGACGGAGCATTTGTCGGGGAGAGCCCGGTCATGGAAGGCGACTATCCTTTTACGCTGGAGAAAGAAATCATTCACGCCATCCGGAACGGACTGGAGACGGAGGCGGTGGAGCTGATCGGTCAATTCATGAAGGAGCTCTCGCAAAGCGGCTCGACGGAGCTCGCGGTGCAGCAGGGAATGCTTCAGCTGCTCGGCAGCATCCGGTATACCGTGCTTCAGTCGGGCATGAACCCGGTTCAGCTGTTCGGCGGCGTGAATCTGTACGAGCAGCTCGGGCAAATCAAGGAACCGGAGGAGATGCTCGCCTGGTTCCAGCGCAAAGTGGTCAGCGTGTTCGTTCAGGAGCTGATCAGCCGTCAGGATTTTCACCTCAAGCAGATGGTGGAGAAAGTCGTCCTGCACCTGCGGGAGAATTATATGACGATGCTGTCCCTGGACTCCTGTGCGGAGCTGTTCGGTACGAGCCCCTACACGCTGAGCCGGGCTTTCAAGCAAATTACGGGAATCAATTTCATCGATTATTTGACGAACATCCGGATTGACAGTGCCAAGACCTTGCTGCGCGAATCGGATCTGAAGATCAACGAGGTCGCCGAGCGGGTCGGGTACCAGCATACGTATTTTAACCGGATTTTCAAGAAGTACGAGGGCATTACCCCGAGCCAGTACCGGGAGATGAACCGCGGCTAGCCGCGAGTCTAACCCCTGCAATAAAGTCTAACCCCGCGGTACGGCGGGACATGGAGCGTTACAAAAGAGTATGATTGCCTGCAAACTCCCTGTCGATTACTTTCGAGTTAAGCTTCATTGCTACCATCCATTCAGGGAAAAAGGGAGGATCCACATGAAAAGAAAAAGAACAGTCCGGACCGCTGCCGGACTTATGGCATCGGTGCTGGCCATGACGGCGCTCGTGACGGCCTGCGGAGGCGGCAAAGCGGGACAAACATCCGGCGGCGCATCCGGCGGACCGCTGGAAGTGAGCATCATGACGATTTTGCTGAACCCGACCCCGCCGGCGGACGACAACAAGATCAAGCAGGCGATTGAGAAGGCAACGAATTCCAAGCTGAAAATCCAGTGGGTATCGGGCAACAACTACGACGATAAGCTGAACGTGACGCTTGCTTCCGGCGACATTCCGGAGCTGACCTTCATTAAAGACCCGTTCTCGTCGGTCTTCCGGAATGCGGTTACGCAAGGCGCCTTCTGGGACGTGGGGCCGTATATTAAGGATTATCCGAACCTGAGCTCCAAAATTTCCAAAACCGCCTGGGACCTGACCAAGATGCAGGACGGCAAAAATTACGGCGTTCCGCGCCCGCGGCCGTCCGAAGGCGATCCGTTCTTCATTATCCGCAAGGACTGGCTGGATAAGCTAGGTCTGAAGCCGCCGACGACAACCGATGAATTGTACAATGTTATGAAAGCGTTCGCGGAGAAAAATCCGGGCGGCAACGGCGCTGTTCCGATGACCGCTTACGTCAATCCGAGCGACATGGGCTCGCTGGGTCAGATCGAGAATGCCTTCACCGGAGCGAACGGCGCGTATAACGCGTCTTGGAAGCTGCAGGATGGGAAACTTACGTTCACGCCGTTCCTGCCGGAAACCCGCAACGCACTGGAGTACATTACGAAGCTGTATAAAGAAAAACTGATCCCGGAAGATTTCGCGTCGCTCAAGCTGTCGCAGGCCAACGATTTGTTCAAGGGCGGCAAAGCCGGCATTATCGTGGATAAAGCAGGGACCATGTCCGACTACTACGATAAGCTGAAAGCGATTGACCCGAATTTCAAGCAGTCCGACTTCTATCCGCTGACGAGCATCAACGGCTACAATCCGAAAGGCGCCGGCTTCTCCGGTCTGATGGCGATTCCGAAGAGCGTGCCGGAAGCGAAGATGAAGCAAATTCTGAAACTGATGGACACCTGGATGAACGACGACGTGTTCGCCATCCAGCAGTACGGCTTCGAAGGCACCGACTACACGGTGAAGGACGGCGTGAAGGTCATCAATACAGAACAGCTGAACAAAGACGGCGGACCGGACTTTAACCAAATCGTCTATGTGGCCGATCCTTATGCCAGCTCCAACAAGGTATATTTCCCGAAAGAAATCAACGAGCTGTACAAGAAAATTCAAGACGACCGGGCCAAAACGAGCGTAGCGGACGTAAGCATCGGGCTGTACTCGCCGACCGCGCAGAAGATTCTTCCCGAGCTGTCGAAGAAAATCCAGGACATGAAGACGAAAATTATTCTCGGGCGCGAGCCGATTACTTCTTGGGACGCTTTTACAGCCCAGCTGAAAGCCGATCCGGACGTAACGAAGATGATTCAGGAAATGAACGACGCTTATCAGAAGCGGAATGCTGCGAAATAGGAGGAGAGGGGACAGGGCGGCCTGTCCTCTTTTTCCATTTACGGGCGGCCCGGGCCGCCGCCGAATTTCTTTTGTACTGGAGGCAGGGATAGGCTACGATGGTAGCATAAGATTATTGAAGTACAAGGGGGGGATGGACTTGACGGTTGACGAACCGATCCACCTTGAAGCATACGATGAAAATTGGGTCCGGCTGTTTGAGGAAGAACGCACGTCTATTGTTTGTCGCATAGGCGGCTCGATTGCCGGTATTGAGCATTTCGGCAGCACCTCCGTTCCCGGGATGACGGCCAAACCCATCATTGATATCCTGATCGGCGTGTGGGATGGGGACCGGACGGGCGGAATGATACGACAATTGACCGATCTGGGCTACGAGGATTTGGGCGAAGCCGGGATCCCGGGCAGGTTGTATCTTCGAAAAAGAGGCGCGCAGGCTTATAATGTGCATATCGTTCTTTATTTGAGCGACATCTGGAACAACAATATCGTCATACGAAATTATTTGTGGGCGAATCCGGGAGAAGCGCAGCGCTACGGCGACTTCAAATGCAGGATTGTTCAAAGAGGAGCAGACACATTGCTTGCGTATTCGGACGAAAAGAATGAGTTTGTCCAAAATTTGCTCGAGCGGGCCAAGACGTGGGCGGGTGTCATTGGAGAAGAAAAGGTATGAACGATGCTAAAAGTGAAGCCTTGGGTGGAGCCCGGTTCGTAGGCGTCGACGGTCGCCGGGGCGGCTGGGTAGCCGTCGAGCTGATTGAGGGCGGAGGCTGGTCCGCCGCCGTTCATTCGAGCGTCGCTGAGCTTTGGCATTCGCACCGGGAGACGGAGCTGATCCTGATCGATATGCCGATCGGTCTTCCGGACGGTGCGGCGCCCCGGCTGTGCGACCAGGAGGCAAGGCGGATGCTGAAGCCGGGACGGGCTTCGAGCATCTTTCCGGCGCCGGTGCGCCGCGTGCTGAACGCTTCCGATTATGGAGAAGCGAACGCCTTGCAGCGGCAGGAGAGCGGCCGCGGCTTGTCCCGGCAGTCGTGGAACCTGACGGGGAAGATCCGCGAGCTGGACGCGCCGCTGCAGCGTGATGGCTTGGCGCGGGAGCGGCTCAGGGAATCGCACCCGGAGCTGATCTTCGCGAAGCTGTTCGGCGGGCCGATGGCGCACGGCAAGAAGACAACGGCCGGCTTCCGGGAACGGATGGCCCATCTCGGCCGGCTGTTCCCGGAGGCGGAGACGCTCGTCAGGCGGACGTTGGTGGCTTACCGTCGCAGCATCCTCGCCCGCGACGACATCGTCGACGCGCTGGCCTTGGCCGTCTGCGGCCTCAGGAGCGGCGGGCGGCTGCACCGTGTGCCCGACATCAATGTGCACGACAGTACGGGCCTGCCGTGCGCCATTTGGTACTATGACCTTGCGGCGACCGGAGCGGATTGAATAGAGCCCAGCGGAACGGAAGCAGGCCGCCCCGCAACAGACGAAGCCGGCTCATCAGCGAAGTGCTGTATGAGCCGGCTTCGTGCGTGTCCGCGTTCTCAGCCGTTCAAGCGTGATTGAAACGCCTCCGTCAGCGGCGGCACCACCTCGAACAGATCCCCGACAATGCCGTAATCGGCGACCTGGAATATAGGCGCATCCGGGTCTTTGTTGACCGCTATAATGATCTTGGATTGGCTCATGCCCGCCAAATGCTGAATCGCCCCGCTGATGCCGCAGGCGATGTAAATTTCGGGCGTCACCACTTTGCCGGTCTGCCCGATTTGCAGCGCATAATCGCAGTAGCCGGCGTCGCAGGCCCCGCGCGAAGCGCCGACTGCCGCTCCCAGCACCTCCGCAAGCGCCTTCAGGGGCTTAAAGCCTTCCGCGCTCTTCACGCCGCGGCCGCCGGACACGATGATCCGGGCCTCTGTCAGATCGACGCGGCCGGAGGTTTTACGGACCACGTCCTTGACGGCGGTCCGGAGAAGGCTGCGGGGCGTATAAGGCGTGCGGACGACGGGCACCGCTTCCTTTGCCACGGGACCGGCCGCGGGAGGAAGATTGTTCGGGCGTATCGTAACGACGAACGGGTCATCCGCGTGTACGAACGCCCGGCGTTCCCAAGCCTTGCCCGCATACAGCGGCCTCGTGAAACAGAGACCGTCCGCCGTCCGCGCAATCGCCGTCACATCGGAGATTTGCCCGGCTTCAAGGCTTGCGGCCGTCATGGGGGCGAGATCGCGCCCGATCGCCGTATGTCCGAAGAAGACCGCATGCGGCCGCTCCTCCTCCAGCACCTGGGCCAAGGCGTGAAAATAAATTTCGGCGTTAAAGTACTCCAAATCCGTGTGGTCGACGACATGAATGCGGTCGCATTCGTATTCAGCCAGCTGTTCCGACAGTGCAGCCGAACCGTCGCCGATCAGAACGGCGGCGAGCCGGTCCCCATCCTCCATGCAGCTTCGGGCGGCTCCCAAGGTTTCAAGCGCAACCTGCCGCAGCCTGCCTTCCCGGCATTCGGCATAAGCGAGCCATGTTTTCATGGCGTTCCCCTCCTTTCCATTGGCCTAACCGCATCTACAAAGCTTTCGCTTCCCCGTGCAGGAGCTCCACGAGCAGGGCGGCCTGCTCGGCCGGGGAGCCCTCCAGCTTCCGGCCGGCCTTGCGGGCCGGAGGAGCGCTGAGGTCCACCCGCTTCGTCTTCGCAGCCACATCGGCCTCCGTCAGGCCAAGCTCACCCAGCCCGGGCCGGGTGAACGGCTTCTTCTTGGCCTTCATGATGCCGGGGAGCGTCGGATAGCGCGGTTCGTTCAGGCCCTGCTGCGCAGTGAACAGGGCGGGCAGCGCGACCGACAGCGACTCGCTGTCGCCTTCGGCGTCGCGGACGACAGCCGCGGTCCTATTCTCGATCTCCAGCCGGATGACGGAGGAGACGTGCGGCATGCCGAGCAGCTGAGCGGTCCTGATAGCTACCTGACCCGCGCTGTTATCGACAGAGAACAGCCCGGCGAGCAGCAGATCCACCGGTTCCTTCGACAAATAAGCCGCAAGAGCGCGGGAGACGCTGTATTCGTCGGCCGGAAGCCGGTCATCGCGGATCAGCACGGCTTCGTCCGCTCCCATCGCCAGCGCCGTGCGCAGCGCCTCCGCCGTGTGTTCAGGCCCGGCCGAGACGACCGTCACTTTGCCGCCGTGCCGCTCCTTCTGCCGGATCGCTTCCTCCACCGCATATTCGTCATACGGATTGATAATGAATTTGACCCCATCCTCCGCTATGCCTCCATCGCGAATGCTGATTTTTTCCTCCGTGTCGAACGTCTGCTTCAGAAGGACATAAATGTTCATGACACCATCCCCTTCCCCTTGGTTGACCCCTACCTCATCTTATGGAAGAAGCCTGTAAAAACATTCCCCGCTTTTGTAAAAAACGGCAGAAGGACAAGGAATTCGACAAAATAGGACCGCCCGCAAGGCATGGTTCGTCATTTCCGTACATAACATGTAATACACGGCAATGTAAACGTTTTCGGACAACCGCTATACTTCGCATCATGCCCTTACGGAATGGGGTGGACCCTATGACAAGGAACCCGTGGCTGAGCCACTATCCTGCGGAAGTGCCGCCTTCCTTTACCTATCCGAAGCATAATCTGGCCGATTTCCTGCTCCGCAGCGACCGAGCTGCATCCGGAGAACACGGCGCTGGACTTTATGGGAGCAACCTTAAGTTACCGCGAGCTGGCGGATGCCGCCCTCCGGTTTGCCCATGTGCTGAAGGGGCTGGGGGTCCGGAAGGGAGACCGGGTGGCGATTATGCTGCCCAACTGCCCCCAATGCGTCATCGCCTACTTTGGCACCCTGCTCATGGGCGGGATCGTGGTCATGACGAATCCGATGTATACGGCCAGGGAGCTGGAATACCAGCTGAAGGATGCGGGGGCCCGGACGATCGTCACCCTCGATTTGCTGTTCCGCCAAGTCGGCAGGGTGGCCTCGGCCGCCGATCTTCGAAGCATCATCGTCACCTCGATCCGGGATTATCTGCCTTTTCCGCAAAATCTGCTGTATCCTTTAAAGGCCCGCCTCGACGGTACGCGGCGCAGGGTCGAATACGGGAACGGGGTCTATGCCTTCCGCAAGCTGCTTGGGAAAAGCCGACCCGATCCATGCCGGACCGAGGTCGATCCCGAGAGCGATCTCGCGCTTCTGCAGTACACCGGCGGAACGACAGGGCTTGCCAAAGGCGTCATGCTGACGCACTCGAACCTGATCGCGAATACCGTTCAGAGCCGGCTGTGGGCTTACCGCAAAAAGCCGGGCAAGGAAGTATATCTTGCGGCGCTGCCTTTTTTCACGTCTTCGGGCTGACCGTGCTGCTGAACCAGGCTGTCTATCTGGCCGGCAAGCTGGTGTTGGTGCCCCGTTTCGACGCCGCCCAGGTGCTGCAGACGATCCGCCGGACCCGGCCGACCGTCTTTCCCGGCGCACCGACAATGTACATCGCCCTGCTGCAGCGGCAGGATCTGAAGCCTGACGATCTGTCCTCGATCGCCATCTGCATCAGCGGGGCCGCCCCACTTCCGCTGGAAGTGCAGGAGCGCTTCGAGTCGCTGTCCGGCGGGCGGCTGATCGAAGGCTACGGGCTGACCGAGGCTTCGCCGGTGACCCATGCGAACAATATTTGGGAAACGCGCAAAATCGGTACGATCGGAATCCCGTTCCCCGATACGGAAGCGCGGGTCGTGGATCCGGATACGCTGGAGGAGCTTCCGCCCGGTTCGGCAGGGGAGCTCGCGGTCAAAGGGCCGCAGATCATGAAAGGATATTGGAACCGGCCGGCCGAGACGGCTCAGGCGCTGCGCGACGGGTGGCTTCTGACCGGCGATATGGCAACGATGGATGAAGACGGCTTTTTTACAATCCTGGACCGGCGCAAGGACCTGATTATTGCCGGCGGCTACAATATTTATCCGCGCGAGGTGGAGGAAGTGCTTTACGAGCACCCGGCCGTGGCCGAAGCGGTAGTCGCCGGCGTGGTGGACCCTTACCGGGGCGAGACGGTCAAGGCTTATATCGTTCTGCGCAAGGATGCGGACGCCTCCCAGGAGGAGCTCACCCGCTGGTGCAGGGAAAGGCTGGCCGCCTATAAGGTGCCCCGGCTCTATGAGTTCCGCGACGCGCTGCCCAAGACGCTGGTAGGGAAAGTGCTGCGGCGGAAGCTGCTTGAGGAGGAAGCGGAGCGAAGCCGGGAGGAAGAGGAATAAACGGTGCAGGGAAAACAGACGGGGACTTGCGGCTTAGGAGAGGAGGAGGCGTATGGAGTCAAACGGGCAGGGCAGGGCCGGCGAGGAGGGCGTCGCCCCGGTACGAGCCCGCCGGGAACCTTCTGGGACCTATTGGGCGGGCGGGTCGTTCAGGCGGACGGAAAATCGGCTGTCGTCACACTGGACATCCGGCCGCATCATTTGAACATGATCGGGATCGTGCACGGGGAGTCTACGCATCGCTGCTCGATTCCGCCATGGGTCTTGTCGCCATATTGGCGAGGCCGGACAAGAAAGTGGTGACTACGAATCTGAATCTGCACTATGTCAGGCCGGCGGGGAAGGGACGCTTACGGTAATGGCTGAGCTGGTGCACGAAACCCGCACCCAAATCACGGTTCAAGGCACCGCCAGGAAAACGGGCGGGGAATTGTGCGTTCTTGCAACGGGGAGCTTTCGCGCATTGGATCCGGCAAGCGGAGACGGTTCAAAGAGGTGAGTGAAATGAACATTCATGACGAGCTTCAGAGCCTGATTGTACGTCTGAATCGGCGACCGGATAAGCTCCGGCTGGTCCAAGGGGTGTTCCAATTCGATCTGGAGGGAGCGGGAGATACGGAGGTGCTGCAGGTTCGGTTTCAGAACAGCCAGGCGGAGCTGCTCCAGGGCGCACCGTGTCCGGCGGACTGCCGGCTTCGCATGTCGAAGCAGACGCTGCACGGATTGCTGAACAACCGGGTCAATGCCGTATCGGCCTACATGTCGGGTGCGATTAAGATGGAAGGCAAGATGCTGATGGCTTTCCGGCTGCAGGAAGCATTGAAGGCATGCTTCCAACCCCCGTGATGGACGTGTACCAAAAAAAATCCCCGCAACGTCGATGGCGGCGACTGCGGGGAAACGACTGATATATGTTGACGTGGGATCAACAATTCAGATTATAAGGAGGGAACATTAAAATAGCCTTAAATTCTTGTTGGTACTTTTTAACACCCAATTGTCTAAATTTTTACAATATTCTGAAAATTATTTACGCTGCGCTAACAATCGGGTGTTAAGATAAAGTTAACCCAATAAGAATGGAGGCTGTGCCTATGGTAGTAACGGTAATCATCGTCTTGATTGCAGCGGCATTCCTGTTCCGCGGTTTATCGCCCGAGAAGGATCGCAGGAAGCGGAACCGGAAGTGGGACGGAGGCGGAGACGGCTATGTATCCTCCTCATGGCCCGATGACGGAGGCTCCGGCGGCGGATTCTGGGGTGGCGACGGAGGATGCAGCGGCGATGGAGGGGAGGCGGCGATGGGGGCGGTGCGGAGGCGGAGGCGATTAAAGCCTGCCGGCTTTTTTTATTTATACGGCATTCCGGACCGGAGAGAAGTACTTTTTCCTTCTGGCGTCTTCCCGTCCAATCCTGTACGATAGAAGAACCAGGAATGAATTCGCACGGAAGGGAGCACAACGCAAAAAAATGAAAGCGTTTCCCACAAACATTCGGCTAGCCTACGGCAATCTTCGAATCAAGCATAAAGTATTCGCACTCATCTCTCTGACCATGGCGGTCTGCTTTCTCATCACGTATTTGTCGCTTCAGTATGTCTACTCCATTTACGACGGGCGGCTGTATTCCAAGTCTTCGCAGCCGCTGAACCTGTCCTCGAGCGGCATTGAGAATGAGCTGAAGAAGCTGGACAAGCTTTCTTTCACCATTGCAACCGATCTGCAGATTCAGAACAGGCTGACAGCGATCGACGAGACGACGCCCGAATTTGAAAAATACCGCCTCCGGGCCGATATCTCGGACAAATTGGTGCAGTATTCGGGATACGAGAAGTACATCTACTCCATCGAAATCCGCGATCTTCAGGGCGGACAGTCGCTGGCCGGCCAATCCTTGAATCCATCCCCAAGCAAGATGGAAATGATTCTCAGCGAGTCGGCCAAGGGCTCGGGCCGAACGGAGTGGATTTACCCGGATCGGGAGGACACCGCCTTAATCGCCGCTCGTGAAATCCGCTCTTACCAGAACTATCTCAGTCTGAATCGGCTGGGAACGCTGATCATTCGAATCCGCTTCGACAAAGTGGTGGAGGATGTCGTTGCGGGGACGGAGCTCAAGAACGGCGAGATGCGGATCAGCTCCGGCAGGCATACCGTATATCCGGTAAATACAGAGCTTCGGGAAGAGCAAGCGACCGGAGACGACAAGCGGGGTTACCTCATCAAGGAGCTGAACGGCCGGTCTTATTTTATCACGCAAATCCAGTCGGGCTATTCGGGGTGGACGTACCACAGCCTGATTCCGTTCGATCAAATCTTCAATAAAATCGTTCTGATGAAAAAATTTTGCTCGGCGGATTTATCGCAGGACTCCTTGCGGTCATGGCGCTGGCGATTCAGTTCGCGGGCAGCATCACCCGGCCCATTGAGGAATTGATCGTGCGGATGCGGCAGGTGCAGAAGGGTGATTTCCGGCAGGCCGAGACGGATATGGCGGAGTCGGCGGCGCCGAAGATGGATGAGGTGGGGCAGCTGCAGCGTTCCTTCCGCTTGATGATCGGGCGGATCAATGAGCTCATTACGGAGAATTACGCCAAGCGGCTCACCATCAAGGAAGCCCAGTTCAAGGCGCTGCAGGCGCAGATCAATCCCCATTTTCTGTATAACACGCTGGAGTCGGTCAACTGGCTTGCCAAAACGAACGGCCAGCGGCAAATCTCGCGGATGGTCGAGGCGCTCGGCTTCCTGATGCGAAGCTCGATGAGCATGAAGATCGGCTTGATTACCGTCAGCGAAGAACTGGAAATTGTGATGCACTATATTACGATCCAGAAGTTCCGATTTGAGGAAAGACTGCAGTTCGAGCTGCACGTGCCCGAGGAGGACGGCCGGCGGATGCTGCCGAAGATGACCCTGCGGCCAGCTGCTGGAGAATTCGATCCACTACGCGCTGGAAACGATGCTGGAGCCGTGCTGCATCCGAATCCGGACGGAGCGGGAACCCGGGAAGCTGCTGCTGATCGTTGAAGATAACGGCCCGGGGATGGACCCGGTGCGGCTGGAGCAGGTGAAGCGGGGCGAGGCCCGTACGCGCGGGAGCGGAATCGGGCTGAAGAATATCGAGGAACGGATCGTGCTTGCCTTTGGGGACGACTATGGACTTCGCCTCGATAGCGGGGCCGGACGGGGAACGCGCGTCTCTGTCATCATACCGGATGAAGCGGGGGATGCATATGTACAAAGTTCTGCTGGTTGACGACGAACGCATGATATTGGACGGGATTTCCACGGTCGTAGACTGGACGTCGGCGGGTACAGAGCTTGCCGGAACAGCCCGCAACGGCATCGAGGCTTTGGATTGGATCAGGCGGCACCCTCCCGATATTGTCATCAGTGACATTAAGATGCCCGGGATGGATGGGCTGCAGCTCGCCGCCAAGGTATCGGAGGAATACCCCGGCACCCGCTTCATCCTGCTGTCGGGCTTCGGCGAATTCGAATATGCCCGTCTGGCCATGAAATACGGGGTCAAGCATTACTTACTAAAGCCGTGCAACGAAAACAAAATCATGGAGGCCCTTCGCGAGATTGCCGCGGAGCTGGATCAGGCGGAGCAGCGCGAGCAGTTTATCCGCCGGCTCAGGTACGGGATGGAGAAAGTGCTGCCGCACGTGAAGGAGCAGTTCCTGAAGGAGTTCGTAACGAACAAGATGTACGGGGGCGCGACTGGGACTATTACCGCAGGCTGTTCGAGCTGGAGCTGGAGAGCGGAAAGATCAGGCTGATCCTGATTCAGCTGGAAGGTACCTTCGAATTCGAGCATCTGTTTGCCGTGAAGAACATTGCGGAGGAGCCGCTGAAGCAAACCGTGCTCAGCTCCACCGTCGGGGAGCGGGTACTGATTGCCGTAGAGGATCCGGGGGACACTAACGAGCTGTATGCCTGCATCGGCCACATCCGCGAAACGTTCCGCCTCTACTATAAGATCGATCTGACGGTCGCCTTAAGCGAGCCGGACGATATCACAAGGGCCAGGGCGTTGTACAAGCAGACAATGGAATGTTTAAATCACCGGTTCTACCTGGGGGAAGGGAGTCTGATCACAAGGCGCGATATCGTCAGAGCCGATCGTCCCGATGCCGGCGAGCTGATGTTCGACGAGGACCATCTGATGCTGCAGATGAAGACCGGCCGCTGGGAGGAGGCGGGCCGGGTGATCGACCAGTTTTTTCATAAGGTGTCCTGCATGCAGACGGGCGTTCCTACCGCGAAGTCTTACGTCATTCAGCTGTACATGTCGATGATCCGGCTGGGACATCCGGACGCGATTCCCGGTTATATGGACAAGCTGGCGGCGCTGATGGAGATGGAGACGCTGCAGGCACTTCAGGCCTTTTTCAAAGACATCGCCCGTCAAATCACGATGGGCTATTACGAGCAGACCAAGAAGAAGCACTGCGCCATCGTGGAGAAGATGCTTCGCGTGATCGGGGAGCATCTGGAGAATCCCGAGCTGTCGCTGAACTGGGTGGCCGGGCAGATGCTGTACATGAATTCCGATTATCTAGGGAAGCTGTTCAAGAAGGAAACCAAGGAGAAGTTCTCGGGCTATGTGATGAAGGAGCGGATCCGGAAGGCTACGGAACTGCTGGAACGCCGCCCCGATATGAAAATATTCGAGCTGGCGGAGCGGGTGGGCTTCGGGGATAATCCCCAATATTTCAGCCAGGTATTTAAGAAATATACCGGTTGCTCCCCGTCGGAGTATGTGAAATCTAATGGATTTCCCACTGTTTTTTGAACAAGGAGGCCGGAATTTTGGATTCTATTCGCCGCCCCGAACCCGCATAATGAAGAGGTAAGATTGGAATTCAGGGGAGGAAAAAAGATGAAGAAAGCGCTTACCCTAACTGTTTCCGTAGGACTGCTGCTCACGGTCGCGGGTCGCGGAGGCACGGCCGCCCCATCCGGCGGAGACGCCGCGAAGCCGGTCGCTACATCGGGCAAAGATCCCGTCAAGCTGCGTATCGCGTGGTGGGGCGGACAAGCCCGGCATGATTATACGCTGAAAATCATTGATCTCTACCAGCAGAAGAACCCCAATGTTAAGATCGAAGCCGAGTATGCCGCGTTCGACGATTATTGGAAAAAGCTCGCTCCCCAGGCGGCGGCCAACGACCTGCCGGACATCATTCAAATGGACGACGCTTATATCAGCCAGTTCAGCGAAAGAGGCCAGCTGGAGGACCTCGGTCCCTACATGGACAAAGGAATACTGGACAAAAGCAATATTTCCCCGGGATTTCTGAAGATCGGCCAATACAAGGACAAGCAGTATCAAATTACGATGGGGGTGAATGCCCTGGTCGCCGTCCTCGATCCCGAAATGGTCAAGAAGGCCGGAGCCACGATGCCCGGCAAAGATTGGACGTGGGACGACATGGGGGCCCTCGGCCAAAAGCTGAAGGCAAGCGGCAAGCCGCTGGCGGACCGCCTCGATTTCAAAACGTTCTTCCCGTACTACCTGCGGACGCAGGGGCAGAAGATCTACAACGCGGACGGAACGGCGCTCGGCTACACGGACGACAAGTTCTTCCTCGATTACTTCAAGCGCTATCAGCAGTGGTATGACGCGGGCTACCTCTTGTCCCTGGATAAGCTGGCCCAGAAGAAGTTTACTCCGGAGGACGACGAGATGGTGATGGGGAACGCGGCGGGTTACATTGCCTGGTCCAATCAATTCGTGGCCTGGTCCGCCGCAGCGAAACGGCCGCTGGAGATCCTGCCGATTCCGGGCCCGGACGCGAAAAAAGGCCTCTTCCTGAAGTCGAGTCAGGGTCTCTCGGTAACCAAGAACTCCAAGCAGAAGGAAGAAGCGGTCAAGTTCGTCAACTTCTTCATCAACGATATCGAAGCGAATAAAATCATGAAGGGCGAGCGCGGCGTGCCGATCAACTCCAAAGTGCAGGAGGCGCTCAAGCCGATCCTGAAGCCGGAGGAGCAGAAGGTATTCGATTACGTGGCTTGGGCGGAGGCGAACAGCGGCCCGAACGATCCGCCATACCCGATCGGGTCGGTCGAAGTGCTCAAGGTGCTGCAGGACGTAGGCGAGCAAATTCTGTATAAGAAAGTCTCGCTCGAGGACGGCGCAGCCAAATTCCGCAAAGAGGCGAACGCCATCCTGGCCAAAAATAAAAAGTAACGCCTACACCGGATCAGGACAGCTCTCCGCGCTGCTCCTGGTCCTTTTTCTTCCGCTATGAAATCAACGCGCAAAGGGGCTGATCCTCCGTGAAGCTTCGGGATCACGACAACGTGGTGGGCTATGTGTTCACCGCTCCGTTTATCATCGGCTTTCTCGTATTTACGCTGTTTCCCATTCTTTCTTCCTTGTACTACTCATTCACCGAATACAATCTGATGGAGCCCCCTCACTGGATTGGACTCGGCAATTACGAGAAAATGTTTCAGGACGACGACAAATTGATCAAATCGCTGCAGGTGACGTTCACCTACGTGTTCGCCAGCGTTCCGCGCGTCTCTGCTTCGCGCTGGCGGTAGCGATGCTGTTGAATCGGGCGATGCGGGGCATCGGCATATACCGCTCGACCTTCTACCTTCCCTCGCTGATTGGGGGAAGCGTCGCGGTATCGATCATGTGGGTCCAGATTTTCGGGGATAAGGGCCTGCTGAATTCCCTCTTGGGGCTAATCGGCATTCATAAGGATACCTCCTGGATCGGCGACCCGGAGACGGCGCTCGGCACGCTGGTTGCGCTCTCCGTCTGGCAGTTCGGCTCCTCCATGCTGATCTTCCTGGCCGGACTGAAGAACATTCCGTCCACCTATTACGAAGCGGCCGATGTAGACGGGGCGAACCGGTTCCACCGTTTCTTCAAAATCACCATTCCGCTGCTCAGCCCGATTATTCTGTTCAACCTGATCATGCAGACGATCGCGGCATTCATGACCTTTACGCCAGCCTACATTATCTCGAGGGGCGAGGGCGGGCCCCTGGACAATACGCTGCTGTATTCGCTATATCTGTACCGGAGAGCATTCGTCTTCTTCGAAATGGGCTATGCCTCCGCCATGGCTTGGGTGATGCTGCTCATTGTGGGAATCATTACATTCGTCATTTTCAAATCGTCGGTTTACTGGGTTCATTATGAGTCGAAAGGAGAGAGGTAGCATGCCGACCGAAGCGTCCAGCACCTCCGGCACAACGGGAAGCCCCGCCGAAACTCGCATAATCCGTTCATCCGCCGCTTCCCGGAGCAAGAGCAAGCTGCCCGGCCAGCTGCTCTATCACCTCATCGTCGGCCTCCTGGCGCTGGGGATGATTTACCCGATCGTCTGGATGGCTGTCAGCTCGCTCAAGCCGAGCGGCGAAATTTTCTCAACGGCCTACAGCCTGATCCCCAGCCGATTGGAATTCGCCAATTACGTCAGCGGCTGGAAGGGCTTTGCAGGAAACTCCTTCGCCACGTTCTTCCGAAACTCGTTTATAATCGTCATCTTCGCCACCATCGGCTCGGTCTTCTCGTCCGCCTTGGTCGCCTACGGCCTGGCCCGGATTCCTTTCAAGGGGCGGAACTTCTGGTTCGGTCGCGTCATGATGACGATGATGCTTCCGTCCGACGTTACCATTATTCCGCAGTACGTCATGTTCGCCAAGCTGGGCTGGCTGTCGTCGTTCAAGCCCGTCATCGTGCCGCACTATTTCGGCCTGCCGTTCTTTATTTTCCTGATGATGCAGTTTATCCGCACCCTTCCGCCCGAGCTGGACGAAGCGGCCAAGATGGACGGCTGCAGCAAATATTCGATCTTCTTCCGGATCCTCGTCCCGCTGATCGTTCCGGCGCTCGTGACTGCGACCATCTTCTCGTTCTACTGGAGATGGGACGATTTCATCAGCCCGCCGCTGTATCTGAACAAGCCGGCGCTCTACCCGGTATCGCTGGCGCTGAAGCTGTTCCTGGACGGCGATTCGCTCAATAACTGGGGCGGCATGTTCGCCATGTCGACGCTCTCGCTGCTGCCGGTCATCGTGGTCTTCTTCATTTTCCAGAAATATATCGTCGAAGGCATCAGCACGAGCGGTTTGAAGGGTTGATGAACGGGTTAATCTGCATAACCCTATATGTATGCCAAGAAGGAGCCGAGCGGCCCCTTCTTTTTCTTGCTCCGATTAGATCAAGAAGGAACGGGATACGATAACCAGAAGGATGAAAAGCACAAGAATGACGCCAGTCGTAGTAAATCCATGTGCGAAGCTCATAGTTTCACCTCCTATATAAGCATAAGCGACATATATGCCGCTTGAAATGGAGGAATCTTGTGTGAAAGGCCTGAACCGGCACATGTACACCCGATATCCATGCCGTCATAACCTTTCTACAGAATATACTATGGCGTACAGGACTCTTTCGGTTTGGACTCTTTTCCAAATTGGACATTTTCCCAGCTTCAGTCGCCTATCCGACAGGAATCGTCCGTATCTTATATTTCCAGTGTATCTCCCTGCGTCATGGAATGGATATTCATATATCCGTCGTCGGTCAAACGGGCGCATAAAGCGTCCGTCGACGATCGCCCCCGCATGGACCGGAACGGTTCGGCGCGCGGGCAGCGCATTCAGCATCCTGGCGACATCCGGCCATCCTTGATGCACCTTGTACCTGATGAACTGAATGCCGCCGTCGCCGGCTTCCTCCTGACCGGCAAGCAAGCGCTGCCCCAAGCTTCCTTAGGCGAGATGCCCGGTCAGGATGACACGGTAGCTTCCGCGCCGCTTGAGCGTTTCATAATACCAGCGGCATTTGGCCGACTGCATCATGCCGTCGTTGGTGAATACAATGGCGGCGGACGACCCAAGCCAACCAGGAAGGCTTCGATTCCAGCGACACCAACATTAATCTTCGGCCGGTTATTATTTTAGTTGATAGAGAATGACAAAAGCGCCTGTTTTCCGAATGTTCGTACAAGCCCCGGAGCTGTATGTGAACGTTCGGAGAGAGGCGCTTTTTTGGTGCCGATGTGTGCCGGTTATGGGGCTGCGTTGAACGGTAATGTTTTTCAATGAGTTGATTTTGCATATCTTGTGCTTTACACTTCATTTAGATCGATCTCTTCGTAAGAACAGCACATCTGATGACGAGCATCTTGGACCCATCAACATCATACCAAGGAGTCTTTTCTTTCTCAAACTTCGTTTTTTTCATATCTCCTTTGGCGGCGCGTCTAACAATCTTCAATCGACCCTTGCCTTATATTTACCGGTATATTTGATTATGAAAGGTATGAAAGGGATGACAACACGTGTGGCAGAAGGTCGCTAACTGGAACACCTTACGCAATCAGATGTTGGCCGGTTTCGTATCGGTCATGATCGTCGTTCTGATCTGCGCGGGCATCCTCACGTTTAATTCGGTTTCCATGCTTCTGAATACAAAGGCTGAAGCGCAGATGCAGCAAACCGCCAGTCTGGCTGACGGCAGGCTGGAAGCGCTTATTCATCAGATTGATACGTTGACTTTGCAGGCTATTAACGATGCGTACCTACAGCGGCTCTTTTTCTCGCTTGCTAATGGCGAAGCCGTAAGCTTCAGCCAGCGGCAGGCTTTGATGCAAATTGACAATCATATTCAAGCTTACAGCAACGGCGTGAGCAGCGTCGAACTCTATTCCTCAGATTTTAAGCGAATTTATCCGCTCGATGAACAAAATTTGACTGACCGCGTGACGAGCAATTGGATTGAACAGGCAGACATGGAAAAAGGAAAGCTGATTTGGATCGGCAACGATCCTAGAGCCCCTGATTCCGTCCTGGCGATTCGCCGTATTAATTTAATTGATCGCTGGTTCTCTAACGGCGGTTACTTGCTTGTGACCATTAAGCGCAGCTATTTTGAATTTCAGCCTGAGGTGCCTCAGTCAGGTTATCGGGAATTAGTGCTGCTAGCCGATAGCGCGTCGAGGCCTATTGCCGGCAACAGTCAAGCTTTCACGAATGTAGCCGGGCTGATGCATGAGGATTCCGATAAGGTTACGCTTGGGGAGCAGCGATATATTTTAGTGAAAAAGCTTTCTGAAAAGACAGGCTGGACGCTAATGATTCTGTATCCGGTCAGCGATATTACAGACGGAATATCTGTCTTGCGTGTGGCGATTTTCGTATCAGGCGCGATAGGCTCTGTCCTCTTTATTATTTTGTCTTTCCTGCTTTCGATGATGATCACGAGGCCGATTCTGCGACTTATGCGGGCGATGAGAAATACCAGGCAAGGCGTTTTGACACCTAATTTATCGAAAACGTATACAACAGAATTAAACGACCTTAATATGACCTACAACCAAATGGTGGATAATATTAATCGGCTCATTAAACTGGTATACGAGAAAGAAGTACTCCAAAGCCGGACGGAATTGCTGGCGCTGCAAGCCCAAATCAATCCGCATTTTTTATATAATACCTTGGAGGCGCTTTATTGGTCATTAGAGGAAAAAGGTGAGGAAGAACTGGCCGATCTTGTGGTTTCGATGTCCGATTTGTTTCGTTATGTGATCAGCGGCCCGAATAAGGACGAATGGGTGACATTGGGCGATGAACTGGACCATATTAAACGCTATTTAAGCATTATGAGCGTAAGGTTCGGCTCCCGTCTGGACTGGCAAATTCATGCGGCGGACACTTATAGCAGCGTTCCGATTCCGAAGCTGCTGATCCAGCCTTTGGTGGAGAATGCGATTCTTCACGGCATGGAAGGAAAAACAGGCCCCGGGTTGGTTGCCATTGCTGTGGAGCTGTCGCCAACGGACACATCCCATCTGCGGATTACGGTCAGTGACGATGGTCCGGGAATGAATGAACGCACGCGGAGCGACGTTATTAGAGGCGTAAATAGCGGAGGCACCGGCAAAGGGAAAGGGATGGGACTTTCCAATGTCATGCGCCGCATTAAGCTCTATTACCCGTCGCTAGCCGGAGAAAGCAGCGGTTTGTCGATCGACAGCACACCCGGACAAGGGACAAGCGTTCGGCTTGACATTCCGATTCATAAGGAGGTTCATTTATGATTCTATCGGGGAAGACGATTCTAGTCGTTGACGATGAACCGTTGACAAGAGAAGGCATTCGCAAATCATTAGAGTCCTGGTCGGCAGGACGCCATCAAATATTAAGCAGCAGCAATGGCACAGAAGCTTTGGAACTGTTGAAAAGCCGCCTCGTCCATCTGCTCATCACCGATATTCGAATGCCGGAGGTTAGCGGTCTTCAAGTAGTGGAAGCCACCCATGGCATTCTTCATAAGCCGGTTGTTATTATTATTTCCGGCCACCCTGACTTCCAGTATGCCCAATCCGCGATTCAGCTTGGTGTCGTGAACTACTTACTCAAACCGATACAACGAAGCAAGTCGCTGGATGCCGTTGAGCAGGCGTCCGCGGATTGAAGAAGAGCGGGGACGTGTGGAAGCGATGGAGAAAATCGTAGATTCCCGGCTTATGCAGGCCAAGATTGAAGCGAACCACTACAGCCCGCCTGTTCAGCAGGCTGTAACTTATGTGGAGGAGCATTTGACGGAGCCGCTTGGCATGCGCGAAATCGCGAACCAAATCCATCTGAATCCAAGCTATTTCAGCGCGCTGTTTAAAGAACAGACGGGCTTTACGTTCAGCGAATATGTCACGCGGTGCCGAATTCAGAAGGCCAAAGAGCGCTTCTGCAAACGCGGCTTACGATCGCCGATATTTCGGAGCAGGTGGGGTATCAAACACCGAAATATTTTATCAAGATATTTAAAGATTACGAAGGAATCAGTCCGAATCAATATCGCAAGCAGGTCGATTGAGTCCGAAATGGAAGCAAACATCTAAAAATTGTGGAATATTTCCCGATAGTCGTTACCTCCTGCAATCAAAATGAAAACGCTACAATTAATTACGCAGCACACAACGTAATGAGGGGGATTTGACAAATGGTTAGAAAACCGCTTACATGGACGTTAACGTCGATGCTTGGCCTTAGTTTGGTCCTTTCAGGTTGCGCCGGCAACAGCAACACCAGCGGAAGCCAACCGGCGAAGGACACGAGCTCCGCTCCACCGGCCAAAAAGGTCACGATCAAAATGATGCACTTGTGGCCAGCCGGAAGCTCGGCGACACAGAACAAAATTGTAAACGATATTATCAAAGAGTACCAAGCAGCAAATCCGAATGTAACGATCGAACAAGAAGTACTTGAAAATGAACAATACAAAAACAAAATGAAAGTGCTCTCAACCTCCAACGATCTTCCTGACGTAGGCTTCACTTGGGCAGCGGGTTACATGGACCCTTATGTAAAAGGCGATATGTTCGCTCCGCTTGACGATTTGCTGAAAGGCGATTTGAAAGACAAGTTCGTGAACGGGACGACGGACGCTTATGCTTTCGGCGGCAAAACTTACGGTCTTCCTGTTGAGCTCAACATTGTACCGGTCTATTACAATAAATCCATCTTTGCCAAATATAATCTGACGCCGCCAAAAACTTATGACGATCTTAAAAATATTGTGAAAACGCTTAGCTCCAATGGCGTAGAACCCATCGCGCTTGGCAACAAAGACCGCTGGACAGGGTCGCTGTGGTACATGTACCTTGCAGACCGTATCGCAGGAGCGGATACTTTGAAAAATGCGATTAACCGCACAGGTACTTTCAACGATCCAAGCCTGGTTCGCGCTGCTTCTGAAATTCAGCAATTGGTTGACATGAACGCATTCAATAAAGGATTCAACGGTCTTTCCAACGACGAAGGCAAAGCGGAGTTCATGAACAGCAAAGCCGCTATGTACATGATGGGTACATGGGAGCTTCCGAACTACACAACGAATAAAGATGTACCACAACAGTTCAAAGACCAAATCGGTTTCTTCAAATTCCCGACTGTCGGTGACGGAAAAGGCAACATGGACAGCTGGGTTGGCGGTCCGGGCGTAGGCTTGTTCGTAGCGAACAACTCCAAAGTGAAAGAAGAGTCCAAAAAATTCGTAAGTTTCTTCGTTCAAAAATGGGGTGATCACGCGATTTCCGAAGCAGGCGTTATCCCAGCGACAAAAGTAGACACTTCCAAAGTGAAGCCGCCGCAACTGTATGTCGACCTTTTGAATGAATTAAATAAAGCAAGCAACATCACACTGTTTGCTGACGTACAAATGAAGCCTGCTTCCGCTGAAGTGCACTTGAACATGATTCAAGCGCTGTACGGCAAAGCCGTGACGCCGGAAGATTTCGCTAAGAAGCATGAGGAAGCTTTGGCGAAAGAGGCCAAGTAACCGAGTTTATGGAAAGATCAACCGGAAAGGGCATATCTCCCTATTGTGATATGTCCTTTCCCTCTATTTAGTAAGGAAGGGGAGTGCCCGGTATGGATAAAGTCATGTCCAACAAATCCATTATTGCACTGTACGTCATTCCCTCATTATTTCTAATTATGGCCCTAATTTATATGCCGATCGTATTGACGGGCTATTATGGATTAATGAATTGGAACGGCGTAGGCAAAATGAGCTTTATCGGTTTGAAAAATTATACAGAGCTGCTTCATGACGAAATGTTCTGGAACAGCGCGAAGCACTCATTTCTGCTTGCAATTTTCTCGACGCTCAGTCTAATCGTATATCTTCTCGTCGCGCTCGTCCTTTCCGCGCAAATTCGCGGCGCTAACACGTTTCGCAAAGTATACTTAATTCCGATGCTGTTGTCTTCTGTGGCCATCGCCCAACTATGGTTGAAAATATTTCACCCGACAAACGGCATATTGAATCATATGCTGATGTCACTGGGGATTGAGAATACACCTGAATGGCTATCAAATCCTTCGATCGTTTTATATGCGATTTTCATCCCGATTTTATGGCAATATGCAGGATTCTATATCTTGATTTATTATGCCGCTTTGAAAAATGTTCCTTCTTCCCTGGTTGAAGCGGCCCGCATTGATGGCGCCAGTCCATGGCGCATCGCGATATCGATTCGGGTTCCGCTTATTGCCGAGGTCATGAAAGTGACGGTCGTTCTCGCCGTTGTTGGTTCGCTCAAATATTTTGACTTGATTTACGTTATGACGGGCGGAGGTCCGAACGGTTCCAGCGAAGTGATGGCTTCTTATATGTATATCAAAGCTTTCAAAGAATATAATTTTGGTTATGCCAGCGCAATCGGCTTCTTCCTGCTTATCATTTGCCTGTTCATGACATGGCTGATTCGCAAAGCGACGGCTACCAAAGACAGTATCCAATACTCGTAACGAAAGGAGATTCCGATGAATACTGAAACGATAGGACGTCAAACGCAGACTAATGCGGTGCAAAGCAAGCTCCCTATGCAAATCGGGTACGGCGTTTTGTATATCCTGTTGACGGTTGTTGCTATATTTCAAATATTTCCGCTCCTATGGTCGCTGCTGTTTTCTTTGAAAAATAACGAAGAAATATTTAATCTGGCTCCTTTGGCACTTCCCGAACGGTTCCGCTGGGAAAACTACGAGAAAGTATGGACTCAGGGCCATATTAGCGCCTATTTTTTCAATAGTGTCTGGATGACGGTCACTTCGGTCGCTGTGACCGTATTGTTCGCAAGCTTCGTAACTTTCGCTGTGACGCGAATGAAGTGGAGGCTGCAGTCGTTCGTGCTTGGGTTATTCATGGTGGGACTCATGATTCCGGTGCATTCAACGCTCATTCCGCTGTTCAGCTTATTTACGAGAACCCATCTGACGAACCATCCGCTGTCTCTGATTTTATCTTATATCGCGTTTAACTTGCCCATTACGATTATGATCATGCTCGGTTTTTATTACACGTTACCGCGGGAAGTGGAAGAAGCGGCGATCATGGATGGATGCTCCGTGAATCGTCTATTTTTCAGCATTACGTCGCCAATGACCGCGTCGGTCATATCGACCGCCGTCATCATCAATATGATCTACAATTGGAACGAGTTTATTTTCGTCAATACGTTTATTAGTTCGGATAAATACAAAACGCTGACGGTCGGTATCCAAAACTTTATCGGCCAGTATACGACGGATTGGGGCGCGATCGGCGCGACGCTGATGATCAGCATTTTGCCTATTCTGCTTGCCTTCGTACTGCTTAGCAACCGCATCGTAGAAGGTATTGCTGCAGGATCGGTCAAAGGATAACAAGCAAGTTGTACTTCTACAAATAATAATGACAAGGGCGGGTCACAGGACGAATGGGCCCGTTGGAAAGGAACAATATCATGTCAAAACCTGTTAAATATAACGAGCCGCTGGTCACGCATATCTATACGGCAGACCCTTCTGCACATGTTTTTAATGGAAAGATCTATATTTATCCTTCTCACGACCTTGACCGCAACCATACTTCCAATGATAATGGCGATCAGTACGATATGGAAGATTATCATGTCTTGTCTATGGAAGATACGGAATCTGTTTGCACAGATCACGGAGAAGCGCTGCACGTCAAAGATGTTTCTTGGGCCTCCAAACAAATGTGGGCTCCGGACGCAGCGTATAAAAACGATACGTATTATTTGTTTTTCCCTGCCAGAGACCACGATGATATCTTTCGAATCGGCGCAGCGACGAGTTCTTCTCCCTCCGGCCCATTTATCCCCGAACCGAGCTATATCCCAGGGAGCTTCAGTATCGATCCGGCAGTTTTCATAGACGACGATAATCGGGCGTATATGTATTTCGGCGGACTATGGGGTGGACAATTGGAGAAATGGCGAACGGGTGAATATGTTGCCGATGGCCAGGGACCTGCCCGAGATGAACCGGCTTTAGGACCAAGAGTCGCAGAATTAAGTGAAGATATGCTGACTTTTCAAGAAAGCCCGGAAGAAATTTTGATCCTTGATGAGCATGGAAGCCCTCTTACTGCCGGTGATGAGGAACGCAGATATTTTGAAGGACCGTGGATGCATAAATTTAATGGGAAGTACTACCTGTCTTATTCAACGGGGACGACCCATAAAATCGTGTATGCGATGAGTGAGAGCCCCAAGGGACCCTTTATATTCAAAGGAACCATCCTAACACCGGTCATTGGCTGGACCACTCACCATTCGATCGTACAATTTAGGGACAAATGGTATTTATTCTACCATGACAGTTCGTTGTCGGGAGGTGCAGACAACAAGCGCTGCGTTAAATTCACTGAGCTTGAATATAACGAGGACGGTACGATTCGACCTATTTCCCCTAATAGAGCTTGACAGGAGTAAAATCTGCTTCAACCAGGATGAATAGTTTTTTTAGCAGTACAGGCACGGATAGACAGAGGCCCACATAAAATGATACTAATCTCATCATGGGGGTGGCCGCAGTGCCAGGTATCTTTTCTGCCATAGCCTTATTCATCAAAGAATTAATGTTGCTGGTTTCTTACGTAAAAAACAATGCGTTTCCACAACCGCTTGCCGAAGATGAGGAAGAAAAGCATTTGCGTTTAATGGCACAAGGAAACCAGCATTCACGCAATTTGCTAATTGAGCATAACCTTAGACTTGTGGCCCACATAGTAAACACGTTGTGAACACGAACCTATGTCAGGAAACGGCGCGTTTTGTGTGCAGCGGGCGGTTTGTACGGTGAGGGTGGACGAGCTATATGAAGAGATAAGCCAGCCGGTCCGAGGGGCTGGCTTATCTTCTTCTGGTTTCGGAGCCGTGTATGTTATACTGTTGATAACACGAAATTAAGTGCTCCAGTATGACAGAAGAAACGATTATGACTGGAGTGAAATGATATCGAAGAGCAGCGATCGATTCAAGCTGATGTTGAAGCCAATCCGGAACTGAAATTCATGATTGAACAGAGCAGAATGGAATATAAATCCGGAAAGGCCTTGAGTACATCGGAAATACTGAAATATCTTGCAAATCTTAAATCGGAAGGTTGGTGTTTAAACCATGTCTTTGCCCAAAAAGATGGATCAGCAAACGGCTAAGGAACTTCGCTCCATACTGCAAAAGATGAATATTACGCACAGCAAAGTAAAAATCAATTTGGATAACGACACGATTGAAGTAGAGGATGACTACTCCATTGATGACATCCTTGAGTCGGCGGGGGTATTAACACCGGAACAAGCAAAGCAGTTGGCTAATGAAGTCAAGAAAATGCGTGAGGAAGAGTGGAACTAAATGGGCGGTTATTTACTCGATACCAATATTGCGATCGCATTGCTGGCTGGGGAGCATGCCGCATTGGATTTTGTCAGGCAGGCCAGTGACGATCGGATGTCGATTTATTTCTCCGTAATTACGGAGTGCGAAGTGTTCAGCGGGCTGGAATCCGCTTATCGTTTGCAAGGAATCAAGCTGTTTAATTCACGAAGATGTATTGAGGTAAGTTCCAGTGTTGCCCGACTTGCCGGGGACATACGCAGGGAACAAAAGTCGAAAGGACGGAAGCTTAAAACTCCGGACGCAATTATTATTGCAACTTCTATTGAGCACCAGCTTGGTCTTGTATCAAGGGACCACGATATGAGCTTTGTTCGGGAAGCATTCGGTTTGCCGCTGTTTACCATTTAGCCTACCCATTGTAATTCCAACCGGGATACAGTGGGTTTGTTTATATACTCGGAATACTTAAAAGGAGAACAGACGATCATGGTTTATAGATGCAGAATCGAACTGAATGAGATTGCCCCGAAGATTTGGCGGGAGTTTCAATTTCATCCGGACGTGACGTTTCATCAGCTTCACAAAATCATCCAATCGGTCATGGGATGGGAAAATTACCATTTATACGAGTTTCATGTGAAAGAAAAGGTGATCGGTCTGCCCGATCCGACATTCGAGCATATAGAAGACCGCGAGGTGCTGAATGCACGGAGGGAAATCGTTCAGAAGCATGTTCACGAAGAAAACACCGTATTTACATACGTGTATGATTTTGGAGATGATTGGCAGCACACGGTTACGTTGATCAAAATCGACGCATCGACATCCGACCCGGCACCCTTGTGTCTGGATGGTGCCCGCGGCTGTCCGCAGGAAGATGTGGGAGGCGTTTGGGGGCATCAGCATATGCTGGAAGTACTGCTTACTCCCAATCATCCGGAGCGGGATCATTTTATCGGTTGGGTTCGAGAAGGATATGATCCCGAACATTTCTCCTGCGAAGAAGTGAATCAGGAGCTTGAGCGGCAGAAGGACAAGCTGATCCCCAAGTCACTGGTTAAGCGGCCGGTAGGGAAAAAGCCTGTGAAGCTGACGAAGTCTGCTCTGAATAAGCATCTGAAGCAGCTAAATAGCGACCAGCTTATCGATTTGGTGAAGGCTTGTTATGGCGCCAGCAAAGATATGGAGAAGTTTCTTGCTGTAAGAATACTGGGCGATGAAGCAGTAGAGTCTCTCTTTCAAGAGTATTGCAAGAAGGTTGAGAAAGAGTTTTTCCCTGAGCGGGGATTTGGCAAGCTGAGACTTCAGGATGCGAAACATGCGATTTCGGAATTCGAGAGATTGACTGGAAATGCCAGGTACGCCCTGGAATTGAAGCTGGTCTACGTTGAAAATGGAGTTGATTTCACCCTAAGCTACGGGGATATTGATGAACGCTTCTACAACAGCATGGTGTCCATGTATGCCGATATCATTGATCAAGTAAATGAAGATGAAACGGCCGAGTTGTTCGACGAATTCGAGGAGCGCCTCGAAGCCGTGGTTTCGAAAACAGAAGGGATCGGCTGGGGTTTTCATGACAATTTGGCTAATCTGCACGCTCAAATAAGATGGATTTAGGTGGGGAACTTAATGCGCGGCAGGAAGAAAAATAAGCGGACCGGTCAGAAAGCGGAATTCATGGGGCTGTTGGAACAAGACGAGAATTTCTATTTTATCGCCGGATATACGGATGGCGGCTTCCCGTATGGAATCACGTGGGAGGAATATGAGGCGGAACAACGCGGCGAGTTGATCAAAGCGATAGTAGCTGAGGGAGAACCTATGAAAGAATTGAAATTGACCAAGCAGCAGTTTCAGGAGATTGTGGATGCATACGACATGTACGTAGAAGGAATAGAGTCCTTCCTGAATATCGAAACTGGAGATGTTGTCACGTTGCGAACGTTTGACCGGGATGAAGAGGACGAAGAATTAAGCGAGGTCATTGAAGAAGGCTTTAATGAAATTTATTTTCGGTTACCGAAACGGGAGTCGGATGAAGGATATACCGACATGGTTGATTTTGCGGAAACGGTTGAAGATAAAAAGCTGCAATCCACTTTGATGCACATATTGAGCGGCGGCAAGAAAATATTCCGAAGATTCAAGGATGCGTTATCTTCCGACAGCGAGCAGTTAGAGCGGTATTACCAGTTTGTTGAAGAGCAGAATCGCAAACGTGTTTCGGATTGGTTGGAATCCATTGAAGTGAAGTTGATTCTCGAGTAATAAAGAAATGTTTGGGCAGGGGATACCGGTGAAACGTTCTTCAAGACAGACGATGATTAGGCTGTATGCTCAAGCGGTCATTTCGGAACTTCAACAATTAGGTTATCCCAATGATCAAGCTAACGCAGTCTTTTTCGACACTATCGAGACATGAAACGCTTATTTGGTCTTGAGCAGAATGTATGCGATTTTGCAAAGATGATTGATGAATTTGAACGTGCCATGCAGAAGAAGCATGACCCGAGTGATCCCAATTCAATTGCTGTTGGCCATCTAAACCACTTGGCTAAAACATACATCCTTAAGCATAAAAGCAACAAATGAGCAGGATTATTTTCCAAATGGCAACCGATATACGACCTGTGTCGCTGTCACCATTTCTAAAAGATGAATATGTCGACGCTGCGGCAGACCAACATATTCCCTTCTTTACCACGGTGCGATCTTATCAGGTGTTCATCGACTATTGGAATTCCAAGATGGAAAGAAGCATCCAAAGGGGTGGTCCTCTTGAATTTATCCGATTTTTCCAGATACATAGATCCTGCAGTTGTACACAGAGGGAAGGAATACGCGTCCGAAGGACGGGTAATTTCCTTGAAGTCCATTGCCGATGAAAAGTACACTGCGGTTGTGCGCGGGTACGAGGATTATGAGGTTTATGTAAGGCTAGACAACGAGAACAACATAATGGAATCGGAATGCGATTGTCCGTACGATTTCGGGCCGGTATGCAAGCATCAAGTCGCCGTATTCCTCGAGCTTAAGAATAGAGATGCAGACAGGGTATCTTCACCGGAACCGTCTCTCCGGCAACTGTTGGAAGCAGAGAGCAAGGAGAAATTAATCGAATTGCTGCTCTCGATTGCATCGGATTCATATACCGCGGAAGAGCGCATCAGACTCCACTTGTCGAAAAGGGGCGCGGATCAGGAGTTGGACGCCTGCCGACGGTTGATTCGATCCTACATTGACACATATTCGGATGATCATGGTTTTGTGTCTTGGCGGAACGTAAGCCGCACGGTGGAAGGTGCGGAGATCGTCGCTGAAAAGGCTCTCTCCGCCTTCGATGAAGGGGAATGGTTACACGGGCTGGCGATTCTGTTTTGCATCATCGAAGAGATGATTGAATTATTGCAGTCCGCCGACGATTCGGACGGTGGAGTCGGGATCGTGATCGAAAGCTGTCTGGAATCGATCTTCAAGCTGGTTCAGGATCGCCATCATATTCCGGCGGAAGAACGCTTGAAGATTTTCCGCCGGTTGTTGGAGGAGACACACCAGCCTTATTACGACGGGTGGTCGGATTGGCGGCTCGCGCTCCTCGAGGCGGCGGGCGCGCTGATCGAGTCGGAACAGATGCAACATCAATGGGATGATGCGGCGGATTCGCTCCTGGGTCATACGTCCGGAAGCAATTGGTCGCGGGAGTACACAGACGAGCGGGTAACTGTGCTCCGATATGGTCAAATTTTGGAACGTTCAGGTGAAGAACAGGCGAAAGCTTATTTGTATAAACATCTGCATTTCCCGGAAATTCGGGAGATTGCGATTCGAGCGGCGCTTGAGCAAGGCGATGCCGAGGAAGCGATCCGATTGGCGGAGGCCGGGGAAGCCCAAGATCAGGGGTGCCGGGGCTCGTCTATCGCTGGAAGAAATATCGGTATGAGGCATACCATCGCACAGGACAAGTCGAACAGCGGCGGAAACTCGGGATGGAGCTGATTGTGAACGGAGAGTATGCGTATTATCGCTCTGTGAAGGATACATTTTCCGATGAGGGAGAATGGACTTTGTATTTGCAAGATATGTTAGATCAATTAGAGCAGAGCACGAGGGGAGAGCATACGTATACCCAAATTCTGGTGGAAGAGGAGATGTACGCACGGCTTTTGGAACAGGTCCGCAAGGCACCTTACCGAATTGAATCGTTCTATGAGCAATTGCTTCCGCATTACCCGGAGGAGGTGAAGGCGCTTTTCGTGGCATATATCGAATTCCGGGCGGATCAATCCAGAGACAGGCGAGATTACGCCGATGTTTGCCGGATCATTCGAATGCTTCAACAGGTTGGCGGACGGAAAGAAGCGTTCACCGTCACACAAAAATTGTTAACCAAATTTCCGCGAAGACCGGCTTTCCGGGAGGAGCTGGGGAAGATTCGTTTTTGAACTTTATGGGAATAAGAAGTAACGCGGTTTGAGCATAGCTTGATTTTTGTGAGTGGGTGGACAAACTGGTATGCGAGGCCTGTAATTTTGATCTGAAACGAGTATGTTATAATAATGGCAAGATTAAGTCGGGTTGGATGGTGACCTATGATGGATCGTATTCAAGATTTGCAAAAACTGATCAAACTTACGGGCGATCGCGCGAAACTGGATGCAAAAGCGAACGGAACTTATATTGTCTATCAAACGGAAAAAGGCCAGATTGTCAAAGAATATGCAAACGGTGTGATCGAGCCAATCGACAATCCTGGGGTTCATCATGAATGAGTACTCCACAGTGATGGTTGTATTCGCCGGCAATAACGGCGCGGCAAAAGCACCATTCGCAATTTGATAGTGGACAGGCTTGGTATCAGTGTCAATATAGATCCCGACGCTTTAGCTCGGAGCATTGATTCTGACCATCCGGATCGCCGCAAAGTATCCGCAGGCAAAGAAGCGATTAAACTTGCGAGAGATTGTATCCATCATAAACGCGATTTTTCTGTAGAAACGACTTTGGCCGGCGGTAATGCGATACGACTGATACGGGAAGCCAAGGCGAACGGCTTTGAAGTGATGATGTTTTATGTGGGTCTAAATGATGTTCGGCTCAATATCGAACGTGTTGCCGCCAGAGTTCAAACCGGTGGACATCATATACCGACTAAAGACATCGTTCGGAGACAAACCACATCCATGCAAAATCTTCTGACTCACTTCCATCTTATTGATCATTTGATTGTGATTGACAACAGCGGAGCGTCCGGTGAAATTGTTTTACATGCAGAACATAACGTCCTGAAATATCAGGCAGAATCTCTCCCAATGTGGGTGCAAAAGATTAAGGATCAGTTAAATGAATTTAACTTACAAACAGGAAAATGAACGGCTTAATAATTTTTACGTGCAATTTTGACAAAAACGAATATTACATAAAGCAAAGGCCGCAAGCCTAAAACACCAGCTGCGATTACATAGCCATCTCAATAGGTTATTGGCTTAGTCTTGTTTCAAGGGATCACGATATGCATTTTGTCCAGGAAGCGTTCGGTGTACTATAAATATCATTTTAGTCTATGTTGAGCATAGTAATGGGTTTTAGACAAGCGGCATTTAATAGAATATTAATAATTACCGAATATTTAACATATAATCCTGATTGATTATTAAATACTAAACATTACCGAAATAATTAGCTCTTTTGATATGTTCAATTACATCTGCAAGCCTTTTCTGAAGATCAGTACCCTTATCATAATGTCCAAGTTCCCATTTTTCTACAATAGATTTTGCAATTTGTGCTTTTTTTTTCGATAAGTCATTGGATATATTAGCAATATCTGAATGTTTTAATGGGGTGCCATCCTCAAGATGATACTTGTTTGCATAGAAGACGTCAAATGAATCATACAATCCTGGTGATGAACCATCCAGTGTAAAAGATAATGTAATTTTTTCGCGTTTCCCTGTTTCACCACTTACATAGATAAAATGTCTTCTAAATTGATCGGAAAAAAGGACTTGTTCAAACAATTCAGCAGGAATATAGTTTTCGATTTCTCTTCCAGATGTAATCCATATGTGGACATAGTCTTTTAATGAATTTTCCGCATCTAAACGTTCTATTAATTTTGTAACTCTTTCTTTAATTGGATCATTTTCACTCATTTTATCAGAGTCGCAAACAATAACCGAGTACCTGCTAGTTTTAAGTAAATTAATGTAATCTTTATCGTCTATAAGATCATAACTAGCAATATTTGCGCCACCATACATAAGAAAACTAAAATGTTTCCCTTCTATTAGATCTGGACTGTTGTCTGTAATCCACTTCTTTAAATAAATCCGGTCACTTGGCCCTTCAGCCCAGATAATAATATTACTTTGCAAAAGTTGTGAGGGACGTATACCAAGCCCATCTAATACCTTATAATAATGTACTACTTCAGTGCATGGAAGAATAGTAGATGGTTTTTCTTCTTTACGAAAAACTCTATGTATGCTCCAGTTTTCATTTAATTGATCAATTAATACTGAAGAATGAGTTGAAACGAAAAAACGGTGGTTTTCAAAATTTTCTTCTAAAATCTTCATCAGTTGAACAACAGCTTCTGGGTGTAAGTTACTTTCAGGTTCTTCAATAAATACATTTAATGTCCTTGAACGATTTAAATATAAAAATGAGAGTAACATTATAAGTTGAGATACACCAGTACCCAAGTTTTCAAGAAATGCTTGCTACTTCTTTATTTCCTCGCTTTAAATAAAATCTCAGCTTTTCGTTAGTGGGGTCCAGGCTAATCTCAGGTTCAAGAAGTATTAATTTCAACCAATCTTCTAGTTGCTTTTTGAATTGTCTCCACTCAGCATTTTGCTCATTTCGTAATTTTATGATTTCTTGAACTATATTACTCCCGTCAAAATCACTTTCACTAAATTCAGAGCTAGTTCTTGAATAATGTCTTATAGGGTCTACAAAGACTAAGCTATTTGCAAATGATTTCCAGTATATAACAGTGTCTTGAGGATAGCCTATACCTTCTACTGGATTAACATACTCTCCTGTATCTGGGTTTAAAATTTTAGGATTTGTTGGTTCGAACTTCTCAATAAGATACTTTTCATTTTCATATACAATAGCAAAGCATGTTTTCTGATCAGCAATTTTATGATGTGAACTCAAAATAATATCTTTTATTTGATGTAATGTTGCTACTATCCCTTTTTCGAATCCTTCAATTTGTTCTAATTGAATATTACAAAGAATATCTGCTCCATTTTCAGCCCAAGTATCTTGGATATCTATTAATGTTGGCAAACAGTTTAAGAGGTCATACGCCCCTAACTCATTTTTTCTTTCACGTGTTGGCTTAGCATTATTTATCATTTCCCTAATTCGAAACAAATACTTAAATAGATTTGATTTTCCGGAATTATTTGGACCAATGATAATATTGATCTTTTTTAAATTTTGCAATTCTATACCGTCTGTATTAGAATATGATCTCCAACCCTTTAGTTGAATACTTTTAATTTTCATGAGCGCTCCACTTTCTGTTAATTTCTTTCCCTGGTTACCCACCATTTAGTAATGTTTTCGACACTGTATCCAGGAGGTGGTCCATCGACCCACGACTTATGATATCTAACATCATTGCTTTTTGGTTTAGGTGAGGGAGGATCAAACCGTACTTTTCCTGGTAATGTCATTGCATCGCCTGTGATTAAAGCTTCTCCATCCCTAAGGCTAGAAAGTATATCAGCTTGATCACCTAATAAATCAGGTAATAGGCGTTTGATTTTGTTTTGATCAAGATCATTTGTTAATCTTAGGGTTATAAATGTCCCGCATTGTGACAAGACCGTTGATGAAATATTTGATGGACGTTGAGTAACAACAATAAGGCTTATCCCGTATTTTCGGCCTTCCTTAGCGATTTTTTCCACCCTTTCTAAACAAAGTGAATATTTAGATGATGTGTCTTCAGGTATGTATGTATGAGCTTCTTCAAGAATTAGACATAAAGGCAAATTTTCAGGATCCATATCCCAATATCTGTAGTCAAAACATAAACGTGTTAAAACACCGACACAAATAGTTCTTACTTCGGCAGGAAGGCCACTTAGATCAAGGACAGTAATAAATCGTTGATTATTAGCATCCAAACCTAATAATTGAGTGAAGTATGAAGCAAGGCTTGTTTTATGTATGGCTTCACGCTTTAAGAAAGAAAATCGAGAGTCATTATGTATGCTTTGAAGTTTTAAAATCATTTTATTAAATGGATCCTTTTTTGCTTCCGTCGATTCTCTATCCCTTTTTTCTTTAATCTTCTCAATAAGTGTATCCATGTTAAAAAAGATAGGACTGTCAACTGAAACTTTCTCTTGATCTGGTCCATCATAATTTTCCTTTTTTAAGTCCTCAATAATCTCTTTCAAATACATTTTTTGAGTTCCACCGGCTTCGGGGTAATATATAGAAATGAATTCGTCTAAATCTAAAAACCAATAAGGTAATGAAAAGTTTTCCCAAGCTATGCAGTTAGACTTGTTTGCCCATTGCTCAGAAAATGCATTTTTATACTCATTATGAATATCAAAGAAAATAAGTCTAGGCAGAGGGTAATTTTCTAAGATTGATTGGGCAATTCTAGCAACGGTGCTACTTTTACCACTTCCAGTTGTACCAACAATGGCAACATGTCTTCCCAGCAGTTTATCCAGGTTTAAATAAGCATCACCAGCACCTTGCATGGAACGCTTCCCAACTTTAAAATATTTTTTGCTCTCCTCATCTTCCTCTGGAGAGTTCACATTTATGCCCAGCAAATGGTTAACTTGTTCCCCGGATAGCAAATAAGATTCACAGCCAATTGGAGGTAATTTGCTAACACCTCGTGTAAATCTCCCATTGGAATCAACACTACCAACAATTGCGGCCTCAACTAGTTTATTTTCAACTACAGCGTCTCTCCGTTCAATTTCTTGGATTAGTACTCGAGTAATGGTGCATATTGTATCCCCATGGAATCCGCCGCAGTTAATGAATGCTCCAACCTCTGCGTGTAGAGTATTTTCACCATCCTCATTTTTTAATGTTTCTGCTTTTATTGTTATTTTGCTACCATCAACAGAGATAATTTTTCCGAATAATAGTGAGGTTTTCCTTAATTCCATATATTTACTCCCCCAACCTAGTTATCTTGACCTATTTTTCGTCTATTCGACAGCAAAGTGGAAAATCCTTCATATTAGAGCAGAGTCCGTTCAATATTCAATCACATAATAATTGCGGCAAATTAGCGGCAATGTTATAATATCGTTGAGGATGGTGATTTTATGTTCACACCCAAATATTCAATTACGGACCGCATTGCCTGTAGGCTTATGGACATACAACAAGCTTGCACAGTTGTTGACCTACTCCCATTACCCGCATCGATCCTAGATTTGTTGAAAAAAGAATCGATGGAAAAGACAGTCATTCTTTCAACGAAGATCGAAGGGAATACACTTGATGAAGCGGAAAAACGGAAGTTCCTTTATAAAGACAGCAATCATGACGAGGAACAGGAAGTTTACAATTTAATGAAGGCATTGGAATACCTTGACGAAGCTGAAAAACGACAACTTCCAGTCACAGAAGAGTTCATTAAAAAACTGCATGCCATCATTCGCATTTCGCACGGCCGGAGACCCCGCATTAGTGAATATCGAGAAGTGCAAAATCAGGTTGGCGACCGGAATGCTTCCGGATTCTATCTGCCCCCAGAGTGGAAGGATGTTCCTTCTTTGATGGAGGATCTGGTGGCATGGGTCAACTCGCCGGAAACCTATGCAATCCCCGTCCCGATCAAAGCAGGCATCTTTATGTGGCAATTTCTGACGATCCATCCTTATATAGATGGGAATGGCCGTACCGCCCGCATGTTAGCCACTTATCTTCTTCGCCGCGGCGGGTTTGGATTAAAGGGGTTGTTTGTGCTTGAAAACTTCTACGATCGAAATTTAGCGGAGTACTATCGCAGGCTCCAATTAGGGCTTCGTCACAATTATTACTTCGGCCGAAATGAGGCGGATTTGACTCCATGGCTTGAGTTTTTTATTGAAGGTTTGGCAGAAGTATTCCAGGAAGCCGCCGCGATTGTAGGGGAAAAATCTGCCCAACTAATGAAGGTTGAACCGGAGCTGATTCGTAAGCTAGACCCGCAGCAGAGGATGGTATTTGCCCAACTCACTTTTAAACAAAATACCATAACGACAAGCGAGTTGCGGGATCTGTTGCGATTATCCGACCGATCCATTAGGGAGAAAGTAAACAGATGGCGGGAAGAAGGTTTTATCGAACCTCGTGATCAGGAGGCGAAAAGAGTTCGATCTGTAAAACTGACGGGAGAGTATGAGCAATTAGCGCAGGAAATTCGCAAGGCACCGGAACAATTTCCGCATTTTATCAAATGATTACCATTGGAGCATATATTCGCAGACAATACGTCACCACTCCACACGATTATAATAAATAAACAGATGTAGTGGATGATTCCTTTCCGAGAGAATATTTTTTTGAGTCGGGAAGAGATACGTTCGAAATGTGCTATGATGCCGTTATCACTTTGCTTTTTTCTCATCCGATTCCGGAACATAAACGGCTGTAGGACTTGATTAATAGCTGTTAATGAAGCATTCGCGTTGTTTCTTAAAAAGTAAATCGCCTGAATACAATTTTTTTGCAATAATATCGACGATGCACGAGCGATCATCATTATTATTGATGAGATTTATAAGATATGAAACTTAGACGGCGATTTTAGCCGTCATTTTCTATTAAGCAATAAAATGCAATACAGGGCTAACTTCCTGCTTTGTCGAAATAACAGAAAAGGAACTAGATACCATGGGAACATATATTCTATGGCAATATGTTGTCCAATTTTTATGGTTTAATATAACCAATAGCAAATAAAATCAAAGGAGTTGCAAAATGATAAATTTGTCTAAATACCAACAAATCTTCGATATTGATAACACGGCGGAACGATGCAAGAAGGTTAACGATACCATGGAGCGAGCTGTGGAAATCGGAGTTAGAGCAATTAGCTAGTGAATTGCTTGGGCAGGACTATAGAATTGCTACTTACGGTCAAACACTTATGACCACCTATCATGACGCACTAAATCCCAAGTATGCGGAACAAAAGAAAGACTCGAGTATAGGCAAAAAATATTTTGCTCAAATTGCCCGCCAAATAGGGGATAAGGAAATTAATCTGCTGACAATTGAATTTAACGGTGTTGATAAACAATTGTATGTATATGCAGAAATGAGCTTCTATCAAGCCCATGAGTTGATAAAGACCGGCCGTCTTCTTCCGATGCTGAACGAGCTGGATTCCGAACTAAGAATATTCATCAGAAAGGATTCGTTCACGAGAGACGAGATTCATCGATCTGCTCTGGAGAAAACCTTAAATGCGATGGTGAAGCCAAGAACGAGACCTTGGATATTGTTTGGTCAAGCCGTACCTTTAGAAGGGGAGTACGAGGTTATTGAAATCATCAATATGGCAAGGCGCATTTGGGAGTCAACATTAGATTTACGTAATTACGTGATAGAGGAAAGAAAGTATAACGCTAGAGCCGCGCACATATTGGCACTGATTGCTTCCGTAGAGGCGCCCTACGTGATAACGATGTTTGGGTATCCTTACGAAATTCACTATGGAGCTCTCGAAAATGAGAAGTCGGGTACCCGCCAACAAGAATTTACATTGAAGCGCGACGGGCAGACGATTGTTCAAGGGCATTTCTATTACAGTGAATATGATGTGAGGACGGGGTTAAACAAGCGAGTGGTTGCTGTCAATGTTGAAAACAATAATCATATTTATGCCGATGTCTCGGTGCTCCTTGACGATCATCACAAGGAATGGTGGATTCCAAAATCCTTTAAGATGCAGAATCAAGATAATGAGGCATTAAAGCATCGCGCACTTGATTTATTAAAAGAGCACGGTATACAAGTGCGGAATGATAGTGAATATTTGACTGGAACATACAACAATTCCGAGCAGCAGTTTGAAGAAGATCCAGCGGTAATTAAAGGGAGGTTTGCGTGTGCCGCCCTTTTGTTTGCCCATGTTAGCGGCCGGGGAGTTTTCAATTTCCTGAAAACCAGGTCATAACGGATGAAGCAACAACTGACACTTTGGTAGATGATGATTCAGAGGAAACCGTTGATTACAATAGTAATTTTAATTTCTCAGTTATCTATGAGACCATTCAGAATTGTTCCCTGACGTTTGATAAAGATTTGATTCGCGATCTGCATCTGAATTTGACTGCCTTGGACGATAAGCATTTTGTGATTCTAAGCGGTATCTCGGGAACTGGCAAGACACAGCTGGCTAAGCTTTATGCGAATGCGGTGTATGGGTCGCCTTACGAAGCCGACAATCCCTATTTGTCTATTATTCCTGTTCGGCCGGATTGGACGGATGGGACTGCCTTGTTCGGGTATTACAGTTCTTTTGAAAACAGGTATATCATGACGGAGTTTTTAAGAGTACTTTTACATGCTCATAAGGAGAGGGAGAAGCCGCATTTCATTGTGCTGGATGAAATGAATCTTGCACGAGTCGAGTATTATTTAAGCGATTATCTCAGCGGAGTAGAGTCACATAAGGAAATTCCTTTACACAACCGGGATGATCTTGAGGAAATCCCATCCAAAATCAGTATACCGCCTAATCTATATCTTATAGGTACAATCAATGTCGATGAAACGACTCACAGCATTTCGGATAAGGTATTAGACCGTGCTTTTGTTATGACGTTAAGCGATGTGGATCTGGAAACGTTTTGGAACCGCTTGGATGATGGGATCAGAGCCGGACTGCAAAACGAATTTGCATATTTAAAGCGGCTCCATGGGATATTGGCTCCTTACCATCTTCACTTCGGATATCGGACGATGAATGAGATGCTTCAGAAAATGAGCCGCAATCTTACGTTGAACGTTGAGGATCAGGCATCAAGAAAAGCAATGCTGGATCAAGTGATTTCCGAAAAGGTGCTTCCAAAGCTAAAGGGCGATGATCGAATTACTGACTTGCTCAAGGAATTGAAGGAAACGTTCGCTGAACATTTGGGTCAACAATCCACAAGTTACGGTCATATTATGCGTATGGAGAAGGAGCTTTTGCGGTATGGAGCAACACAGTTCTGGCGGTAATTTTCTGCTCCGGACGAATGGTGAAGCATGGGTTGCCTTGGAAGAGGCCTATCTAACCGAAGGGACGACCTATGATTGGAAGTATGTTTTGCATGGCTTGGAGCAATCGCCCTCGATCCAATTTTGCGGCTTGCCGCAATTTCCGCACCGGGTGGTACAAGGCGAAGCTTACGGTCAATTGACGACACCTTTTTATAGTGGACAGGTCTACTTTGAAATAAACGGGATAAAGTTTGAAACCTATATTTATCCGGATGACAGGAAAATGACAGAAGAGCAGTACGCCCTTATGTTAAGTGATATTTTGCAGGAAGCATCGATTTGTTTTGAGTATTCGAATATCGAGGCTGGCATTGAAGTTGACCAGCATTCTCGTGAACTCTCTTTGGCACAATGGAGTTATATTGAAGCGTCATTTCCTTCGCTGGCAGTTATGATCTGGAACGTCATTGAGCGACCGGTTCGTGTGCTTCAGTCCTGCGATCAACAAATGAGACGGGATCGTGTCCGAACCGTGGATGCCCGAACTCTTGCCTGGATGGAACGGAATAGAGGGCGCGGCGTAGTCGGAACCATCCCGGAAAAGGTGAAATCTTCCACCCGCGAGGACAGCTATAACACGTATGAGAACAAGTTGTTAAAGCGGTGGCTTGTGGATCTTAGGCATCTGTTGAAGATGTATGCGAAGGCAACTCAGGGAGAACATGCAGTAAGGGCGGAAGCTTATGCGGACAAAGTTGGGTATTGGTTGCAAAATCCTTTTTTTAAGCAAGTAGCGCCCTATCAAGGTTTGATACGAATATCCCAGGTGTTTCGAAAGCATCCCGTATACCGACAGTGCTACCAATGGTTTGATCGCTTGTACAAGCATGGGAACGAACAAATTGGCATGAGCTATCGTTATCCGCTGCGAGAAACCTTCGCGTTGTATGAGATATGGTGTTATATGCAGATCATAAAGATATTTCGGGAGAAAGGTTTGTTACAAGATAGCGGCCGGGGTTATATCGAACGACAAGGGAAGGCATTTTCCTTCACCTTGCGGAGCATCATGAGAGTATCGTGAAGTTACGCAATGGTATGCGGCTATCTTATCAGCGTGTATTTCAACATAATTCTTCACGTTTTTATACATATACGCAGAGAATGGTTCCCGATATTGTCATTGAATCAGGAGACAACTTATACATACTGGACCCTAAATACCGTGTTGCTAACAATTTAGGTACAGCGCTTGGTGAAATGCATAAGTATAGGGACGGAATTTTACTGCGGCATAACGACAAAAGAGCGGTGAAAAACGTGTTTATTTTGACACCGGTTCCGGATGATGAACTTGATTTTTTTAAAACAGATTTTCATGAGCGATATCAAATGGGGGCTATCTCACTCACTCCGGGAGGAGACGCGAGCACGCTAAACGATTGGATAAATCATCTCCTAATTCAAGAGGAGGAGGAAATTCTTGATTGCTGAAATTCACAACAAAATCTCACGATCCGGAAGCAATTTGTCTGATCGGCTTGAAGATCAATTAACCGGTGACTTTTTTGGCGCTATCCGCTATTTGCCTTTCCAATACGGCTTGAAACCAGTTTTGGAAGCTGTTCATTTTCATGATACCGCACGCGATTCGGCTTCATGTTGGGAGAAGCTTCTTGATTCCATTAGAGAATATGATTATAAAGTAGAGTTCTGGTTTCGTCATGAAGAGGGGGAAATTGATCTGATCGTTGAACATCCTGATGTCGTGATTGGGATTGAAGTGAAATATTACAGCGGTCTTTCATCCGATGCCGAAGATCCAGAAGAAATGGTTACACCTGAAGAAAGTTGCCATCAGTTAGCCCGATATTCGAGGCCGCTTGAGGATATTCGAAATGGTCGTCCCGCTTATCTCATATTTTTGGCTCCATTTGACATTCAGTTCTCTGTAGAAATGAATATGAGAGAACGATCGCTTATCTCACCGGGCATCACCTTGGGCTTTTTGGCTTGGGAGCAAGTATTGGAACAACTGCAATCTATTGAAATATCGTCTCTGGACATTGGACAACAGATAATTATACGGGATCTAACGAATCTACTGCTGAGGAAAGGCTTCGAACGGTTCAAGGGATTCCTGTCCGGTATTCAACATATTTCAATTCATGAAAATGCATATTCATTCAAGGGAAAATCACATGCACAACTAACGATAAATTGGCCGGTAAATGTGTCTGTTCAGGAGGGTAACTATGTCTTCAACAAATGATTTTGGGGAAAACATTAGTCTTGCAGTGAAAGTACTTCGAGAAACGTATAAAAATTTAAATATGCTATTCAACGAGATGGACATCATCGGTAAAAAAAAAGGCTTTATTTCGTTACATCCAAAATTTCTAAGATGGAAATCGGACAGCTACGAGGATGGCTGGTTACTCAGCAATTTCATCAAGGTCTACCAAATGGAAGGCGATTCTGCGGGTAACAAACATGTTCCAGATTTGAAAGATGGGGATGTATATGTTGTGGAGGTTGATTTGGACGGGGAAGAAGGCTACCCGGAGATCACATTGTCACGATTTCATTTTGATTTGTCGAAGTGGGAGCGAATGCCCGCCATATCGGATCACTGGCTTTTTCACAATCCCTACCGTTTAGAAAATCATTTTAATATTGAGGAAGCTAATGGTATATGGAGAAGTAAGACAAAACAGAAATCAATAAATAGGTACTGGGGTCTTAAACGGGCAATTGGCAAATCAATCCCCCTTACTTCGGTATGTGACTCTGCTTCCATAAAAACTAAAATATTCGAGTCATTGTTAGAGTTACCGGAATCGTAAGGCAGATGCTGAGAAAGGGCTTGCAATACATGAATCAAATCGACCTTGCCATTGGCCAGCGGCAATGCTTTACGACTAATGCGGGATGCCAAAGTGAACGGCTTTGAATTGACGATGTTTTATGTGGGCCTAAATGATGTTCGGCTCAATATCGAACGTGTTGCCGCAAGAGTTCAAAACGGAGGACATCATATAGCGCCTGAAGACATCGTTCGGAGACAAACCACATCCATGAAAAATCTGCTAACCCACATCCATCTGATCGATCATTTGATTGTGATTGACAATAGCAAAGTGTCCGGTGAAATCAGTTTAGAAATAGAACATAATGTCTTGAAATACCAGGCAGGATCGCTCCCCATGTGGGTGCAACAGATTAAGGGTCAGTTCAATTGATCGAGGGGCGTCATATGAAATTTGAAATCACTAAATCAATGGAAAACAAAATTAATAGATGGGATAAATGTGAAGCCAAAGATGTAACGGGAGCAAAGTTTGCGTATATATTTATACCAACAAGCCTAGGATTGGTTATCAAGGTTCAGTGTGATGTTTGTAAAAGGGAATTACTTCTAACCGAAGATGATTAGAGATTGAACTTTGCTTTCTTACCAATTGTGAATTAGGATTGCTACGCGACCAGAATCGTTCTGGTCGTTTTTTTGTAGAACATACATTCGCTGACAAGAAGTTGTCATAACTTAACTATAGAATAAAAAATATACTAGGTGATTTTAGCTTATTACCGGTGGTGTTGAAATGCAAATTGACAAGAATGATGTAAGGGATTGTTTGCTGAACTTAATCGGAGGTTTGGAACAGTGGGGAGAAGACTTCAGCGAGTCGCCGACTCTGTTACGCAAAGGACATATGCAGCTTGTACGCCTTTTGATGCTGCAAGGAAAAAATGTCCCAATCGATTTGCCATCGCTCATCCAATTCCTTCAGAAACCGGCGACTGAATGGGGCATACCAGTTGACGATATTTTTCCGCTTGAAGCGCCGCTCCTGATCCCATATCTGGGCTTGTCGCCAGCGGCTCGTGAATTTATCTTCCTTTATGATTCGCCGGAAGAAGCGCAAGCGCAAGAAATGTTAGAGATTTTGCATTATTGTCGGGGTACGGTACCAATGTTGGAAGAGAAGTACAGAAAGGTTCGTGAGTTTATCATTACGAATCCTGTAGTATCGGCATATCGTTTAATGGAGTTCGGGTTGGAATTGCAGGATACGGAATTGATGAAGCGTCTAAGTCGCTGTTACGAAGATATAACGGATGATTTGGACCGATCCCGCTGTTGTCCGCGATGCGGTTGGACACTGGAGTATCGTAACGATCACTGGCAATGTGGGACAGAAGATCTCTGCGGTAAATTGGAAAGTCGCGGAGAGCTTAAGAGATGGGAAACTACCCAGCCCTTGCAGAGACTGCGTTATGGAATTTATCGTTACACGATGTTACCGGGTTTGGCAGAACTCGCGGCCAAAGATTGGCTTGCCAAGGAAGGCTACAAAGTAACGCTATTCCCGCAAGTTGATCGATTTGATCTTGAGATTCAGTTAGATTCCCATTCCGTATATTTGGATATGAAAGACTTTAAGCATCCGCTTCATTTGGCCAATTTCTTCAACAAGATGCCACCCCACCAACTGGAGAAATATCGAGAGCCTCACGTATATATTGTCATTCCGCAATACCGAAATAAACTATATCCCGGTTACGCGAGGCTCGTTACACAAGCACTCGCGTCTCATGCGAGTCATCTTCAGGTAATTTATGAAAAAGATATCCTAAGAGTGCTGGAAAGGGAGGCGATGAACGAATGAGAGTATCATATTGGAACTTCTTTGAGCAACTCCTTCCTCGTTTCGCTCCATCCGGACTGCCGCGACAAACGATCGAGACAATTTTTACAGTTGAATTATTTGTCACTGGATGCTTGATGATTGATCCATCGATGGATGTCCGTGAAGGATATACGATTTTGTCGGGGTACGATTCCCCTGTTCTCCCAAAACATGCGCGTAGGGAGGTTGCACATCGCTTAAGAGTTCTTTACAGTGCATTACGTTCCAGGACGGGGTGGGAAAATATATTCGAACAATATGAAGAAGTATCCGTCGAATATCGATTGTTTGAATACAATGGAGAACGTTGGTTACCCCGAATTCCAGCCTTATTCTCCGATCGCAGAAGTTGGTACGAGAATCTGCTTGAACAGCCGATTGCTCATGAACGCCGGGAAGTTCAATATGCTACGATCGGAAAGTTCCATTATAACAAATACAATCAGGAGCAGGAGCCTATTCGTTATGGCGGGGAAATTACAACGCTGCCCGTTAGATCGCCAACGTTTCCAAGATATCGACCAAAGGGGAATTATAAACTTCAGCTTGGAGATGAAAATACAAACGAGACGGAGGGAATGCGAGAGGCTTCTGCATCTTCGGAATGGAATGAGCGAGCAGGGATTGGAATCCAACTAAAGTCGTTAACTGATCCGAATACTCGACAGTTTGAGTATAAGGGTTTACAGCATATTGTGGGTGGTCTTGGATCAGGAAAATCGACCTTCATGGTCCTGGAAACCAGTCGATTAGTCCAAGAAGGAGCGCGTGTCGGATTTATAGAGAGCAGTGTCCCTCAAGTATTACATCGGGTTAAGGAATTACGTTTACTAGGGATGAACGCTGTCCCGGTCATAGGGAGATCGGGTCGTCAAAAACACCAGAAGGACTATTTATCCGCTCGTCGCCATTTGATTCAGGATGTAACGGATTGGGGGAATGACAATTTTCTCGAACTGCGGCATTTATCAGATTTTTGTATCATCCATGCGCTTGCCAATGACTTCGAAGACACTACGGATTATCCATGCCGTCAGTTATGGCGGCAGGGAAAGAAGTGTGTATGTCCTTTTGCCGCTCGCTGCGGAATCTACCAGGATTTTGCCGCCTTAATTGATGCGGAAGTATGGGTAACAACCTCAGCAAGCATACTTAAGACGAAACTTCCGGTTATGTTGGATCCTTATGAAAGAACGGTCTATGAAGCGATGTATGACTTGCTGGATATCATCTTCGTTGATGAAGCCGATGCGGTTCAGAAGCAATTCGATGATGCTTTCGTATCGGAATTAGCATTATTCGGAAATTCGCAGCATCTTTTTGAGAAAACATTGCTAGAATCGTTCCGTAAAACTGTAGGCCAATATGGAAAGTATGCCCACGATGAGGTTGTACAGGAGTGGATGGATGTCCTAAATCGACTTGAAAGCACCATACGGCGCGGAATCTATCGTACATTGAACTTGTCACCCGAATATGCTCAATTCTTGTATCGAAAGCTGTTGCGACTCTCTACCCAAGCCTATCGTATTAGCAGTGCATTTGCCAAGGACGAACAGGATCGAGAACGAATTGAATTGGAGTTACGTGCCTACGCAGATCATCCATTGGTGCACCAATTCTATACAGATGTGACAAAAATGCTTCATGGACGAACGAAGAAGGAACGAGAACAAGCTCTAACTGCCATTCTTAAGAAGCTAGGCTGTGAGACGAGTCCGCACGGAAGATTGAAGTACCCGGTAGAATCCTTGGAGTTGTATTTATGTCTGGCGCTTATCGATCATGATATGCAAGTTTTCATGGACCTGTATCCGTTAGTTCAATCAAAGTTAGGCAAATTATCAGAATTCGAAGGACTCTATTCGATTCAACGTGAGTTTACCTCTATTCTGAAAGACGCAATGACAGGGCGAATGACAGGATACCTTTACGAGGTAAAGCCGGGGAGTGAAACAGGGACGTTCAAAGCAGTCCAGTATTCCGGAGTCGGACGGTCGCTCCTCAAAGAATGGAATTCCATTTACTCTGGAATTGATGGTTATGAAGGGCCAGCGGTTGTTTTACTTTCGGGGACAAGTCTGGCTCCAGGGTCTGCTCACTACCATATTGCTTCGTTGCCGGGCTGGTTGCTGGAATCCAATCTGGATACTCCCATTGTTCATCAGGAATATTATCCTGTCTACGATCAGGGGAGGATAAACCCATTCAAATCTCAGGTGAGATCGAAGATAGAAGAACTCGTAATCTTCGTACGCTCTCAGTTAAGTTAATGCCCAAAATTGAGCAGGAATTGATGGAGTGGCGCTATTCGGGTTCGAATCGTAAGGTTCTTTTGATTGTGAATTCCTACGAGGATGTTGCTGATGTAGGAGCGGTATTCGCATCCTATTCCTCGTGGAAGAACCGGTATCGCCAGTTAACAAGAGATCCAGATCCCTATCGTGAAGCCGAGTTTTCCAGGGCAGAACTAGAGCGATTTGCGAATGAAAATGCGGATGTTCTGATTGCTCCGTTACTTGCGATTAGCCGCGGTTACAATATTTTAGATGAAACAAAGGGCTCATTATTCGGGTCTGTATTTTTCTTGATACGGCCGTATCCGATTCCGCAAGACATGACTTACCTTATCCAAATGCTGCACGCTGAGCCGCCTAATCTAATAGAACGTGCCAATTTTGAGGGCAAAAAATATCGACCAGCGCTGAATTTCATTCGCAGCGAGAGTAATAGCTTGCTTCACCGTATGTACCGTAAACCTGATTATTGGTCCGTACTGAATCCCGCTGAAAGAAGGACCATAGCTTGGTACACGTTTGTCCCAGTATGGCAAACGATTGGCAGGCTCTTGCGTAAAGGTACTCCCGCTAGAGTATTCTATTGCGATGGGAAATTCCTTGCCCAACCTATGCGCACGGATGTTGGGGAATCGATGTTGGATTATTGGCTTAAGATTATGACTGATCATGAAGCGGAGCCGGCGTTTCGCAGCTTATACGGACCATTCATAGACAGTATGAAAGCAATGATGGAAAGGGATGCGGGCGATGAGTCGAACCAATAAATTATTGCAATTGTATGCTTTCGAGAGCGATAAGAATGCTTGGAAGAATCAGCAGGTCTTTTTACTGGATATCCCTCCGGTTTGGCAAGATTTTATCCGGCAATTTTATAATGGCGTAAAGTCGCCCTTTGTTATTTGGCCATTGGGTAAAAAATTGCAAAGTATTTTTCCCCAGATCGTATCGGTCAATAACCAATTCTACTTGGATGAAACTCGTCCATGGCTCATCGCAACTCAACCTGTCCCGGTTGATATGATAGTCATGCTGGCTAAGGGCTGGATGAACCAAATAGCCGCAGGGCAAGGGGGTTCTGCACCAGCGGATGTAGAAACAAGTACTGTAGGTTGGCGAAGTGAGACGGTGGATTCCGTATTGCAGCGATACCCCAAGTTAGTTTATGAGTTGCTTTGCCTGCTCTTGTCGCGCATCACTTTTGCTTAAGTCCCAAACAACTAATGCTTGAAGGACGGGATGAGCCTGTAGAGCTTTTATTCTCGCAGGTGTATGCAAGGCAAAAGGCAGAATGCATGTCCCAACCTATACCAACCAGAGCCGGAACCTTCTCTTACGTCGTTCGTTTTCGTCTACAGTACCGAGCCGGTGAGCCAGAACGTCTTTTGTTGATGGTTTCGGCTGGCATACGACGTTTTATTACAAAGCCCCAGGAGACAAAATATCTCAAAGGCGGTATCAACAGCACGTTATTGGTTTCTATGGATAATCCATTTATAAAAAAACATAGATTGGGGTTACGTTCATACGCGAGTCTATCTTTTCGTCGTGAAGGCGGAATCGAGCCCTATACCCGGTGGTCTGAAGGACTGGATGAATTGTTTTTTGATGTGCTATGGGGCGAACCGTTATCGACGGAGGATATCTTAACGAATCCGGATAAGTACGACTCAGACCATTTGCCGAAAATCTTGATTGTTCATAATAATAGGGTCTTTAATCCCCTTTACATTGAAGCGGGGATCAGTATCCGGGAGAAAATGAGATTTTACGAGATGGTAAGAGAGAATTTATCCGACTGGAGACCGTTGGAACCATTGCCGCCTGTTCCGAAGCCAAAGCAAGAAGGGATAAGGAGTCGAGTGAGAGAGCCGGTTCCGCTCGCGTACTGCGGGCACAACAAGGATTTCGTGCTCGAAGTGTGGGGATCGGATTCCCTCTATCAATGCGTCATCGAAGCATTGAAGACCAAAAAATATAAAGGAAGGTTCTTAGCAGAACATATTGACGGCCATATTTTTAGGTTGAATGCCCCGTCTAATAATCGAATCGTTATCGTCAAGTGCGACAGAAAGGACTATGTGGATGGTTTGGATCGTGGAACGCTTAAGGAGTTGGCGGACGAGCATAGAACCAACAAAATCGCCCGAAGCATCGAACATGTCCAAGGGAATCATTCTATAACTTGCTCGTTAATAGAAATATTACCCAAAGATGACTGGAAGAAGCTCGGCGAGGGGACGGACCCCAAGCAAGCGGTTCGCAAAGGTTTCCAATTAACGGGGAGGATTACGCAATTCGTTTATCCCGAAAGTGGAGGCAAGAAGTCCAAGCGTAAGAAGGATACACCAGGGTCGAGCTACATCCATAAAGTTTTTAATTGTATCTTGGATTTATTAGGCGATGCAGGTGTTATGGATTTCAAGGCACTTTTGACGGTAAATGAACAACGGCCCATCATTGCATACGATATTATTCATGGGGATAAAGGGGTATATGTGGTCCTGACGAAGTTGGAAGATGGCATCCTTACTGTAAAGGGTAGAGGCGACGAGGAATGGTTGACTTTACCGGAAGCTATATTGCAAGTAGATAGCTACAACCCGCTTCCGAAAGGCGCGGATGCACAAAAGAAAGAGGTTGCACGCTGGTTCGGAGAGCAGGTAAGAATGGAGCGAATGCTTGGTAAAGAGCCTATTGTATTAGTAGAAGCGGAACTTCGATATAAGGGTTTGGATGGCATTCAGAACAATAAAATCAAATTCGGCAAGACCCCTGATTTGCCTGGTTTGGAACAGAACGATTCCGGGATAACCGTTGTTCGGATCAATGCCAATGAAGATGTACCCGCCTATGGTTTTCGCCCCATGTCCTTCTCTGTTGGAGTCTATTCAGATACCGAGTCAGGACTCTATTATGGTGTAGGAACCAAACCTAAGACCCAGATGAACATTGCCAAATCTATGACCAAGTACGATAATCCCGAAACGGCTTTTCAACAACCCCGGGTAGTGGAATATATGCCATTAGGTTCGATGGAAAGGCAAGAGCGAGAGAGGCTAGCCTGGATGGTGCATCGATTACGGGAGGTATGCATCACATTCGAATCGACTACGGCGCTACCCTATCCTTTGAAAATGATGGATACGTTAAAGAAATACTTGAAGGGCAAGGAATATGTGAACATCGAGGCGGAGGCAGAGTTTTTGGAGTTATAAGATAGGGGAGAACGAGATGACACTGATCAAAGAGTTAAATGTACATGATGAATTCGTCGGTTTCTATTTGGTGAAAGAACTGGAATTGAAACAAACCAATACGTCGCCGGCGAAAGATTATTTAGACATGGTGCTATGTGATGCCAGCGGTGAGATCCCTGCGAAATATTGGGATGTAAAGGATACAGAAAAAGATATCTTCTCTCCGATGACGCTTGTAAAGGTTCAGGGGACAGTTCAATTGTACCGAGAGAAACCGCAGGTCAAAATTTCCCGGATTCGAAATACAACGAGTGAAGATAGTGTTTCGCTTACGAACTTTATTCGAGCGGCACCGGTTGGATCTTCGGAGTTGATAGAGACCATTAATAGAGTCATCGAGAGTATAGAAGACCCGGTGATTCGAAATATTGTCGGTTATTGCGTAGACAAGGTTGGTGAGAAACTGGCTCATTATCCAGCGGCCAAAATGCATCATCATGCATACTTTGCCGGTTTAGCTTATCATATCGTTCGTATGTTAGAGATTGGCGAGTTCTTATGCAAGCGGCGGCCATTTCTCAACACCGATATGATCAAGGCGGGGATTATCCTGCATGACATCGCTAAGCCAGAAGAGATGATCGCACAGCTTGGGGTCGTGTCTGACTACAGTGTACAAGGCAAGTTGATCGGTCATATCGCAATGGCGGCCAGTTGGATCACAGAGGCGACCTTGCGGCTGGATATACCTCTCGATTCGGAACTAGTGATCGGGTTGCAGCACCTCATTCTCTCTCATCATAACCTTGGGGAATGGGGAAGTCCGGTGCAGCCGCAAACAGCGGAAGCAGTAGCGTTGCATTATATCGACACACTCGATGCAAAGCTCCAGATGGCAGAGGACGCGCTGAATGCCACTTCGGATAAAGAATTGTGGACACAGCCGGTTCGAGGCCTCGAGAATAAAGCGATGTATCGTACGTCGAATAGTGAATGAAATGAATAATGACAAATTTCCCTATTTCCTTAAATGAATGTTGATCAAGCATTGCGATCTCAGTCTGAGAATAAGCAGAGCTTTTTTTATAGAACGTACATTCGCTGACAATATAACGTCAATCCGGTCAGCCATAATGGAATAAAGAGAATCAGCAGGGGTGGTTGATGATGGAACAACCGATATACGTTGCTATTGCGGGCACTCAGCACTATTATGGAGCAACATTTCTAAAACCGGGGCAACTCATTCACCTAATAAAGGACCCGGATAACCAGCATGACCATGAGGCGATTCAGGCAGAGATGATCCCGATCGGCAAAATTGGCTATGTCGCCAACAGCCCGCATACTGTACCGAAAGGATGCCGCAGTGCCGGAAGAATTTATGATACATTTGAACATCATATTTGCGGCATTGTGCGATTTGTCGTGAAAGATATAGCCATCGTTGAACTTGCGGCAGGTGTAGAAGAAGTATACATCATCAAATCTGCGGAGGATGCGGTGTTTTCCACCAGCTTATAGGCAGGAAGAACTAGGTAAACCGTCGAATTTCCAATTATGATGACAAGGATTTACATTGCCTATGCCACGGGTGGGGTGACGTGAATGACAGATAAAATAATACGGCTGTTTAAAATCCTTCTGGCGATTCAAGCGAACCCGGGAATAACGGCCAAAGAACTGGCGGACAAATGCGAGACAACCGAACGAACGATTTACAGGGATTTAAGGATACTGGATCTAATTGCGCCCATCACGAATGAAGGTTACGGGAAAGGGTACCGCTTTGTTGGGAATTTTGCCATGTACCCGCTCAATTTCACAGAACAGGAAGCGTTGGTGTTTTCGGTCCTTCCCTCCGTGCTGGACACAAGCAAATTGCCGCCGGGTTTTGATTCTGCCTACGACAAAGTGATGGCTACACATGTGAAAGAAACCCGGAAGCGTTACGAAACATTGGAAAATGTTGCGGATATGATCCAAATGGGTACCCCGGCTTATCGGGAAACCAGTACCAATTTCTTGCTGCCCATCATGCAAGCGATTATATCAAATAAGACAATTCGAGCGGTTTATCATACGCAGAGCCGGAATGAATTGACGGAGCGGGAAATTGATCCGTACTATTTGGTGCCGCGGGACCAACGGTTTTACTTGATCGGGTATTGTCATGCCAAACGTGAAATTCGTACATTTCGTTTAAGCCGTTTTCGCCAAGTAGAGATGACGAGCAGTCATTTCGATAAGGGCGATTTTAACATCGCGCAATACATGAAGCACACCTGGTCAATTGAACGCGGGGATTCCTTGATCACCTTTAAGATCAAGTTTCATGCGGATGTTGCCCGCTATGTGAAGGAAGAGGAGTTATTCGTAAGACCGAAAATGACCGATTTGCCTGACGGAAGTTTATTGTTCGAGGTCACCGTCAATCACGAACGGGAGTTTATGAATTGGGTCGTTCAATACGGTCCTTCAGCAGAGATATTGGAACCAGTATCCATTAGGGAAAAGTTCAAGGAGCAGTTGGCGAATTGGAGACAGTTGTATGAAAAGTAATTCGAAAGGAAGGTGACCGTTTTGGAAGGCACGTTTCTGAACCGTTTGTATGACGCAATTCGGAAAGAGCCTTTTCGCCGCAAGATTGTCTTAGCTCCTTCCCTAAGCGTTGGGCAATCTTGGCTGATGCGAATTTGCCGGGGAATAGGGCCGGTTATGAACGTAGAGGTACAGACCGTCCAATCCTTCGTGAAAAGGCATGTGCAGTTTTCATTGTATAAACAAGGGGTTAGCTTCATCAGTGAGCAGCGTTCGTTCTGGATTCTCCATCGTGTCATGGAACAAATGGTCGCCGAACCGGATACCTACATTTCCATGGCACAAATGAAGCCCGGCATTGTGATGTCCGTTCACCAAGCCATTATGGATTTACGTCATGCGGGGGTTAAGGCGGAGGAGCTTCGAGACGATCATTTTTTGAGCCGGGAAAAAGGGCGCTATGTCAGAAAGGTCCTGTCGGCTTATGAACGCTTACTGGAGCAGCGGAACTGGACAGACTTCCCCGGCTTGCTTGCCGTATATAACGGGTGAATTATCCGAAAACGTCGAGTTGCTGATGCCCGATTCCATGCTGCTCAGTCCGGTTTCCGTTCGTATGGTGGAACGGTTATCTAATGGCCGGATTACACGAATTCAGGCGGATCCTCCTATTTTTGGTGAAGAATCCGTGCTGCCCCTGCAGGATGTGCATATGTTTCATGCCACTGGCAAGCTGTCGGAGGTTCGTGAAGTGCTGAGACGGATCATCTCCGCCCAGATTCCGCTGGATGAAGTGGAAATGATCATTTCGGATGCGGAATATGCGATTGCCATCTCGACACTGTGCGACTCCATGAATCTTCCCTGTTCCTTCTCGGAAGGGCTGTCCCTGGAAACCTCCAGAATGGGAAGAGCTGCTCTTTCACTGCTGAACTGGCTGGAGTCCGGTTATCATGTGCGGTCACTCATGTCGATGTTGCAACAGCAGCAGCTCACTTTTTCCGATCGTGAACAGGAGATATCGAATACGGATTGTATCCGAACCCTGGAGAAAAGCGGAATCGGCTGGGGAAAAGAGCGGTATATCAAACTGCTGGAACCCAATCGTGTTGTACCTGAAGAGTATTCGGATGAAACCCGCGATGGACGGGAGCGGACAGAAGTACAACAGCGGGATGATAAAATCAAACAGCACCTTATGAACATCATAAAGGAATTGTTTCCTGCCGAATCGGCGATGTCATCTCCTGCGGGCATATGGGGTTGGCTCGTTCAGGTGTTGGAGCGGTATGGAGTATGCGGAATGGAAGAGGACGCGATCGTCCTGCAGGAGATGAAAGGGATATTCAAGGAGTTGCAGGAATGTCCTGTCCCTGAGACGATGTCGTTGGAGCAAATTCTGCTGTACACCCGGGATATGTTGAAGAATATAAGAGTCGGTGTACAGCCGTTTCCCAAGCCTGGGTCCTTGTACATATCGAGTTTGGCGAACGGGGGGATCAGCGGGAGAAAGTATATATTCCTGCTCGGGATGGATGAACATTCGTGGTCCGGCAGTATCCGGCAAAATCCCATGCTGCTCGATGAAGAGTGCAGACGTATCGGCTCCGGCCTTCAAACCGCCGCGGAGAGACAGCGGGATCGGCGCGCCAGCGGGATGTGCGGCTCGGCATCATGGGTGGCAACGTCACCTTCAGTTTCTCGTCTTATGATCTGGCGGACGGAACGACGACAAGTCCGACCTTTCAGCTTCTGCAGGTATTCCGAAGAGTGTCCGGGGAGCCGAGTGCGGATTATGAGATGCTTTTCCGAAGCTTAGGGGAACCGGTCGGGTATTTGGGAGCAGGTCAGCTGTTCACTGCCGAACCGAATGAACTGCCATTCGATGGAACTCACTACCTCTTCCGGCAATTACAAGCCAAGAAAAGCCGTCCGGAAGACCTGCAATCTCTTGTCGAATCAGTCTATCCTCGGCTGCGTGATGGCCGAAATGCGCTCGAAGCACGCAGCAGCATCCAAGTGACCCAGTATGATGGATATATAGCGGGGGATGTGTGGTCCAAGTATTGGAAAGGCCAGTCGGTTCGGGCGTTTAGTGCAAGTCAATTGGAAAAGTATGCGGAATGTCCGATGCGTTATTTTTTTCAATATGTGTTGGGAATCCGCGTGAAAGATCAAGTGTTATTCGATCGTTCCTCCTGGCTGAAGCCGAATGACAGAGGCTCGCCGCTGCACGAGGTTTTCCGGCGTTATATGACGGAAGTAAGTACAAGGAATCCGTCGCCTATCGTACATGATCATGCGCAACTGCTTCGCATCACGGAGGAGACGATTCTCGCATATGCCGAGCGGATTCCGGCGCCAAGCCCGCATGTTTTTGAGAAAGAACGGAAATCGCTCATACGGGATGTTGAAGTATTCTATCGAATGGAAGCACAGGTAAAGTCGACTCCACGGTTTTTCGAACAAGAACTGATCGTGGACGGCATGCCGCTGCATCTTGAGCTGGAAAGCGGCGTAACCATTCCATTGCGCGGGATCGTCGATCGGATCGATCAAGTCGCCCCTCATCAGTATCGGATTATCGATTACAAGACCGGCAGTACTCGATCTTATAAGGAGAATGGAGTGTTCGCAGGCGGCACACAGCTTCAACACGCGTTATACGCTATGGGAACAGAACAGTGGATGCGACAAACTGGAGTGGATGTAGAAGCGGATGTGCTCGATTCGGCTTATGTCTTCCCAAGTGAACGGGGACGTGGGCAAGTGATGGTGCGGCCCCAAACCGAACGCCATCGAGTGACAGAGGTGATCCAAGGGATTCTTCATTCGATGGAGCAGGGATTGTTTATTCCTGCCTCAGATCCCGGAGTTTGTCGATACTGCGACTACGCAATCGTATGCGGTGAACATGCCCAGCAGATGGCCGATAAACGAAAGGATGAATCGAATCAGGAGCCGCTTCATACGCCGCTGGAGGTGGAGAACATTGAATGAACGATCGGACCAACATGCCAGAGCGAGAATTGTGGAGGAACTCAATACGACTTTTTTGGTAGAAGCCGGTGCTGGCTCTGGAAAAACAACCAGCTTGGTTGGCAGATTACTGGCACTCATCGAGACTGGAACGGCGAAGATGGAGCATATTGCGGCAATCACCTTTACGAATAAAGCGGCGGATGAGATGAAGGAGCGTTTCCGCATCGCTTTGGAGCGAAAAGCGGCTGATGCTGTTGGCGAATCCAGAGAGCGACTGGAAGAAGCTTTGGCCAATTTAGACCAAATCTTTATTGGAACGATCCATGCTTTCTGTTCCTCTCTTCTTCGCGAACGTCCGATTGAAGCCGGGCTTGACCCTTCATTCGAAGAGATGGATGACGATCTGAACCGTGCGTTTCACGATCAATGTTGGGACGAATATCTCATTCAGTTACAGGAGGAGGATAGCCAGATCCTCCAATCCTTTGCCGAACTGAACATCGACGTCGGCACACTTAAGGATGTGTATGACCGGATGTCGATTTTTACCGATGTCCAAATTCCTTGCGAACCGGTTAGCCGTCCTGACTTTGACTTGATCCGGTTGTCCCTCCTTCCGATGATCGAGGATGCTTTACCGTATGTTCCGACAATCGAACCGGATAAAGGATGGGACAAGCTGCAAACCAAGCTGCGTTCAGCAAGTCAAAGGCTGCGCTTGTATGATATGCAAGACGATATGCAAATCCTTGCGCTCGCAAAATTGTTCGACGCCAAACTGGATGTGACGCAAAATCGCTGGCCGGATAAGAAGCAGGCCAAGGAATTTGGCGAGAAATTTCACGATTGGCAAATCACCGTCCTGTTCCCCTTCCTTCAATCGTGGCGTGAGTATCTGTACCCGAAAGTCATCCGATTTGTCTTGCCCGTCCTGGATTATTGCAGAGAGCGGCGTTTGCAGGCAGGGAAGCTGAATTTTCAGGATTTGCTGCTGCATGCGTGTCGATTGCTGCGTGATTATCCCGAGGTTCGCCGTTATTTCTCTGGCCGATATCAAAAGCTGATGGTCGACGAGTTTCAAGATACCGATCCGGTCCAAGCGGAAATGATGTTTCTACTGACCGGAACCGGGGATGACCCGAATGAACGGAATTGGCGGAAGCTTACGCCAAGGCCTGGCTCTTTGTTTGTCGTGGGCGATCCGAAACAATCCATCTACCGCTTCCGCCGCGCGGATATTTCCATTTATAACGAGGTCAAAGCGCGGATTCAGGCATGCGGAGACGTGCTTCACTTGACCAGCAATTTTCGATCCGTCGATTCGATTGGCGCTTTTGTGAACGGACAATTTGTCGGCAAACTTCCTGTACAGGAAACCGATGTACAAGCCGCTTATGTGAAGATGGAAACGAATTCGCCGAATCCCAAGGCGAACAAGCAGGCGAGTCATGGCATTTATGCGCTCACGTATCCGAAGATACCGGGAGGCAAGGATGAGGTGGCGGCCATTGACGCAAGGCGTATCGCCGCATACATCTCCTGGGCTTGCCAAGACGGTAATTTGCAAATTCAGGAGCGAACCGGTTCAGCTTGGGTCCTGAGAGATGCCCGCCCGAGCGATTTTCTGATTCTGACAAGAACAAGGCACTATCTGCATCTGTATGCGGAAGAACTGGAGAAGAGGGGAGTAGCGGCGGAAACCGTAGGAAGCTCCGCTCTATATCCCGAGCTTCATACGCTGGGACAACTGGTCCTTTACCTTGCCGATCCGTCCGATCAAGTAGCGATGTTGAGCGTCCTGCGCGGGCCTTTGTTCGGCATTAGCGACGCTGAGTTGCTGCAGTATCGTGTTTTAGGGAATGCGTGGTCCATCTATCGGTCGCCGGAGCCTGCAGATTACGCAGAACCTGAGGATCGAGTTGCGGGCCGCATGCCGGAAACTGCGGGAATATGCCGGATGGGTGAAAGAATTACCTGCATGGGCGGCTCTATATCGAATTATGGAGGATACCGGCCTGCTGCTTTATTCCACTGTGCAGGAAGCAGGGGCGAATCGGTCGGGGACTTTGCTCAAGATGCTGGAGATGCTGCAGCGTGACGCCATGCTCGCGTCCGACTGGCACGCACTGGCGGATGCGATCTCTGCAATTCGACAGAACCAGGGTATGGAAACCGCCAGTATGTACGCAGGTAAAGGGCAAGCGGTACGGATCATGAACGTGCATAAGGCGAAAGGGCTCGAAGCGCCTATCGTGTTTCTAGCTTGTCCCTGTGGAGAGAAGGATCATGATGCAGAGCAGTTTATTGATCGTTCCGAGGCAGGGGCTTCCGGTTATTTCCTGATCCAGCAGGCTAGAGGATTTCAGAAAGAAATCATAGCGCAGCCGGTCGACTGGGAAGCGATGAGCGTGCGGGAGCGCGAATTCATGCACGCGGAGCGGGATCGGCTTCTCTACGTCGCGGCGACTCGAGCCAAACAAATGCTGGTCGTCAGTCTCTATCCTGAGCAGCCCTGCGAAGTGTTCTTGGAGTACGCTCATGGATGGGATGGAGCTCATCCGAGAACTGGATGTTCCCGAAACGGCTGGCCTGGCAAATCACCGTGATCCTGATTTCAAAAGTGGGACATCTCCAGTTGCTTTATCCGAGCCCGCCGCCCCATTCGTAGATCTGGATGCTTACTTGACCCGCAGAGAACTAGTGTTCCATCAGTTGCGCCAACCCACTTATGCGGAAGCAACGGTTACCGGGCTAACGAAGGGCGTTGGTGATGTGCCTGAATGGTCAGCAACAGGAAGGGGTCAGTCTTTCGGCGGCGTGATCCATAAGGGACTTGAGGCGGTTGGGAGAGGACTCTCGATGACCGAACTACCTGTATACGTGCAATATGTCTGCCAGAACGAAGGAGTCGCAGACAAGGATGCAGCAGATGCATTGTCCATGATGCAAGAGGTGCTGGCCAGTGAGCTTTGGCGGCTGGAGTCTCCGATCGAAACAGCGGTTGTTTGAAATCCCGATTATGATGGTTCAAAGCAATAAGGAGGCAACGCTACACTTTGCAAACGATCAAAACATTTCTGAAACAGTTGCTTCGGCATTTGAGTCTGAATCTGACAACGGCTACCTCTTGGTAAAGGGCGTCGTAGATTTTGCGTTTGAAGAAGAGGATGGCTGGGTGATTGTTGACTTCAAGACGGATCAGTTGGATGAGGTCAAGCTGCAGCAGTTTGTCCAGTATTACGCGCCTCAAGTTCAGACCTATGCGAAAGCTTGGTCGGAGATGTTTGGTTATCCGGTAAAAGAAGCAGGGTTGTATTTTGCTAGTTTACGGAGATTTGTACCGGTAGCTGTGAATTTCGAATTGTAACCTCTATTTCCACACATACATCAAACTATCGATAATTTTAGTATATAATAAGAACATATACTCGCTGACAAATATATGTCAGCGATATTTTGTATAATGGTAATGAGCTTAAGTAATCCAGGGCAGGAATCACCCATGAGTCTGTCGAAATATAGTTCTTAAGATTTATTTTTTGGAATTAAATGATTGGATGATCGGAGTGAAAGCATGGCGAGTTTACAAGAATCGATTGCTTTGGAAATCAAGACTGCTAGAACTAAACGAAATAAAATGTTATTTGTTGTGGTGAGTCGGATTTCACAAGTAGAGTTGCAACGTGCCATTCATCAAATGGAGATTCCAATCCTTAACGTAGGCTTATTATTGTCTGAGCAACTACGACTACTTCCTCCAGAAAAAAGGCCTTTCGAAGTAGGCAGGGTACTTCGATCACTTTTAGCAGGGGAAAATAAGGATGTAGTTTTTCTTGAGCGTATTGAGTATCTATTCGATACAGAATTGAAGCAGAATCCCGTTCGTTTGTTTGAAAATTTAAGCGGGAATAAGGCGCTTATCGTTCATTGGCCAGGAACTCTGGAAAGTGGCTCTTTAACATACGCAACACCCGAACATCCTGAATATTATCAAAGCGATAACTCGTATTCAAGTTATGTTATCGAAATCTAATATAGAAGGGGTTATTGTGAAGTATGAAGTATCGCGAACTTGTTCAGTTTGAACCCATTCGCTCCATTATCGAATTAAGAACCGCTGATGATAGCATTATTGATAATTATGTCATTTCTAACCGGATGGCAGAAGTACTAAATGATATTATCATCGAACAATTACAATTTGATCGTCCTATTGACCATAAAGGGATTATGGTTGTCGGAAATTATGGAACGGGTAAATCGCACTTAATGAGTGTTATTGCTGCTATAGCTGAACATCCGGGTACGAGTGCCCGATTGCATAACCAGGCAGTTGCAGCCAAAGCCAAAGAAATCGAAGGAAAGTTTAAAGTGCTTCGAATCGAGTTCGACGGTATTGATATGCCGTTTCGCGAAGTGCTGTTTCGGGAGATGACGGAATACTTACAAAGCATTGGTGTTAACTATGAAATGCCAGAGCTTTCTCAAGTTGTCAGCAATAAAGATGAGCTCGTCAAATTGATGTCTGTTTTCCACGAGACATATCCGGACCATGGATTTCTTCTCATTATAGATGAATTGTTGGATTACTTGCGCAGCAGGAAAGAACAGGAACTGATGCTGGACCTTAACTTCCTCCGGGCCATGGGCGAGATTACACAGTCGACAAGGTTCCGCTTTATGACCGGTGTACAGGAAATGTTGTTTGATAATCCGCGATTTGCCTTTGTAGCTGAGCAATTAAGAAGAGTTAAGGAACGTACGGTTCAGGCTATTATTGCTCGTGAAGATATTGAATTTGTCGTTTCGCAGCGGCTACTTAAGAAGAACGATACCCAAAAAGCTTATATCCGTGAGCATTTGCAAAAATTCGCACCATTATATGATAAGTTAGGGGAGCAACTTGAAAAGTATGTAGAACTGTTCCCGATTCATCCGGCTTATTTAACTGCGTTTCAGAAGGTCAAGATTGCGGAGAAACGCGTTGCTCTAACGACGATTAGCGATGAAATTGAAAAACTTCTCGATCAAGATGTTCCGGCAGACAGCCCCGGGATTGTTTCTTTTGATAGCTATTGGACATATATACAATCCGATAGCACATTGCGTTCAGATCCGGATGTTCGGGAAGTCATGGAGAAAGCAGATGTCCTGCTGGACAGGGTCGAATATGCATTCCAAAAACCGTCATACAAACCGATGGCCAAACGAATCGTTCAGGCTCTATCTGTCTTCCGACTTACAACGGATGATCTGAGGGTTCGAATTGGAATGACACCATCGGAAATGCGGGACCAGTTGTTCTTGTTTGATAAAAACTGTGATATGGACGTAGAGTTTCTCGATACTACCATTGAGTCAACACTGAAAGAGATATTGAAGTCTGTCAGCTATCAATTTATTTCTACGAACCAAGAAAATGGACAGTATTATCTTGATCTAGACAAGGATGTTCCTGTAGATGATCACATTGCAAGTAAAGCGGAAACGTTAAGCGGAGAGCAATTAGATCGTTACTATTTTCAAGTATTAGAACGGGTGCTTGAATGTTCACCGTCTACATATGTTACGGGATATCGAATCTGGCAACACGAACTAGATTGGTATAGTCACAAAGCAACAAGGCCAGGTTATCTTTTCTTCGGTGCACCTAATGAACGTTCTACAGCTCAGCCGGAACGGGATTTTTATATCTATTTCTTACAAGTATTCGATGTTCCCAAATTTAAGGATGAGAAGAAGCCGGACGAAGTTTTCTTCGTACTTGATACGAAGGATCAAACCTTCTTTCATAGTTTGAAGCAGTATGCCGGGGCTAAGGAAATGGCATTAACCGCCTCAACTGCTACGAAAGGGTTATACGAAGAAAAAGCCAACCATTATATTAAGGAATTAACCTCATGGTTCAAGGTGAACATGCCAACCGCGTACAAAATGACTTACAGAGGAATTACGAAAAAGTTGGCAGATTGGAGTTTTGCTGCACCCGCGCAAGCGACGGTTCGTGAAATCGTGGACACCGCGGCCGATGATTGCTTAACACAATGGTTTGAGGAGAAATATCCGGATTATCCTGTATTTCGAACAGACAGGACATGCCTGAAATGGGATGTATTGAAGACTACTTATATTCCGGAGGCGTTAAGCTCGATCCAATCAGCTACGAAAACCAAAACTGCTAGGGCGATTCTGGAAGGACTTGTATTGCTCGATGGCGATAAATTGAACGTTCAAAAATCTGGATATGCCAATTGGATTATGCAGCTTGTGAACTCCAAAGGTCATAATCAGGTCGTTAATGCTTCTGAGCCGCTGCATACGGATCGAATTGCCGGTGGGATGGAAGTCAAGAGAACAATTGAGTTCAATTTAGAGCCGGAGCTACTGGCGGTATTGTTGACTGCGCTTGTATATAGCGGAGATATCGTCATCACAATCAACGGCACGACTTATGATTCAATGAAACTTGATGAATTAATTCGTCTAAAGGCAGAAGGCATTATGGAGTTTTCTCACATTAAGAAGCCTTCTGATTTGCCGTTAGCAGAATTGCGAGCATTATTTGATCTGTTTGCAATCAGTCATGGACTTCTCCAACCCCAATCCCAAGCAACTGGAGTCGCACAGTTGCAAGTGGAAGTGGAGAAGTTGTTGAAGGAGATCGTAAAGTTGGAGCAGGATATTAAATCCGGGATTCCAACATGGGATTTTCCATTGCTGTCAGAGAACGAAATTAAAGAAAATCAACAGAAACTACGGAAGCTTAACGAGTTTTTACAAAGCTTGAGTGTATATAACACACCAGCTAGATTGAAAAATTTCAAATACTCGATTGCCGAAATCGAGACAATGCAAGAGCACATACAACTGGCTAAACAGTTAAGAGCATTAGAGCAAAAGGCAATCGATGTAACGCAAAAGGCGCAGTACATTGTAAATGCGCTCAACCACGTACAAGTGAAGCATGAATGGCATGCGAAAGCGGAAGGAGCATTAGAAGACGTTCTTCATGCTTTGAAAGCAGGAGGAGATTGCCAGAAAGAAATTCAAAGCTTACAGAAGCTGAAAGAACAGTATATCGATCTATATTACGCGATGCATAGCGGCGCTCGATTCGGTATTACCGATCAGAACAAGAGGGATCAACTACTGCAAGATGGCAGATATGCAACGTTACGTCAATTGGCGAGTATTTCCATCTTGCCTTCAAGACAACTGGAGGAATGGAAATCCAAGTTGGACCAGCTTAAGTTCTGCTGGAATTTGAAGAAGGATGATTTGGAACATGCGGTGATTTGCCCTCATTGCCGATATCGCCCGAAGGATGAGCCTTACGTTCAGCAAGTCAGTATCTCTAAGCTGAATGAAGAACTCGAGGAATTACTGACATCTTGGACGGAGACTGTAATCAGCACATTGAATGATGCCGAGATAAAAGAAAGTATTTCGTTACTTAATGCTGAACAAAGACAGTTAATTGAACAATTAATCCAAGATGGGAAATTCTCTTCGCCCGTAGACTTAAAACTAGTCCAAACTTTGAAGGACTTGTTTGAGGGGATTCGTAAAGTTGAGCTGTCAGTAGATCAATTGGTCCAGATGGCTGGGAATGGCCATCCATTAACAGTGGATGAGTTGAGAAGCCGATTTGAAGCACTAGTCAGAGATCATATAGGAACTGGACACGGTAATCGAGTTCGAATTTTACTGCGGAAAGGTGACAAACAAAATGGCTGACAAGGTTGAACAACTTGAAATGCTCAATGAAAATCCAACAACCCAAACAGGTCCGGTGACCTGTTTGGGTATAACTTTTGAAAATGATGAAGCTCGCCGCGCTTATTTTACCGAAGAATTGAGAAAGAAACTTCCGGAGCTTAGAAAGATTGAAGGATTTCCAATCGGTGAAGATGAGGAAATACTTGCTCTATCCGATCCTCCATTTTATACGGCATGTCCAAACCCATGGATAAATGATTTTGTTGCTTATTGGAATTTAAATACTACAAAATCATCAAATAGTGAGGAGTATCATAGGGAGCCGTTGGCAAAAGATATTTCAGAGGGGAAAAACGATCCAGTCTATACAGCTCATACCTATCATACTAAAGTGCCTCATAAAGCTATTATGAGATATATTTTACACTACACAGAACCAGGAGATATTATATTTGATGGATTTTCTGGTTCCGGCATGACAGGGGTAGCTGGAAATGGATGCTCAGATAAAGATTACTTGTCAACTTTCACTGACGATTTTCACAACATCGGAGATCGGTTGGTGATACTAAACGACTTGTCTCCAGTTTCAGCACACATTTCTTCTGGGTTTAATCATCTTGTTTTTAATGATTCAGTTACAAACGAACTACGCAACTTAATTGACGAACTTGAAAACAAGCATAATTGGATGTATCAAACTTTACATGGACCTAATAATGATAAAGGGACTATCAATTATGTTATTTATAGTGATGTATTTATTTGTCCTGAATGTAATAATGAAATTAACTTTTGGGACTCAGCTGTTAATAGAGAAACTGGTGAGGTAAAAGAGGAGTTTGCTTGTAGTAACTGTGGTGTGAAGGTAATGAAAAAGGATTTAGAAAAATCCTTAGAAGTTAAATATGATAAGATTAATAAGGTTACCTACCATCAAAATAAATTGGTGCCCGTGATAATAAATTATAGCATTAATGGAAAGAGATTTGAAAAAGTTCCTGATGAACACGACTTTGAATTATTATCCAAAATAGATGATGTAGATATTGATAGTTTTATTCCTAACAATGATCTTATACCCGGTGATGAAATTGGAAGGTTACTGAAACACTACTCGAAAGTATATCAACTTTGCTCACGAAGAAATCTCATAGTTTTGAGTGATTTCTTAGAACACGCAAAAAAACTGTCTTATCAACGCGAGGCACTATTTTTGTTCACATCAGTTTTACCAAACCTTACATGGTTGTATAGGTGGCGAGCAAATAATAAGGGAGGAACAACCTCTGGAACATATTATATTTGCTCTACTCCACAGGATAATAATCCGTTTAACCAATTGAGAAGGAAACTTACTGATCTAACTAAGATACGTCCAATAGGAAAATACCAAAATGTTATAGGAGTTCAATCAACAACCAAATTACAATTGAATGATTCATCAGTAGATTATATATTTACTGATCCACCTTTCGGTTCGAATTTAATGTACTCAGAATTGAATTATTTATGGGAGTCTTGGTTAAGGATTTTTACTAATAATGCTTCTGAGGCAATTGTAAATAATCATCAAAGAAAGCACAATGATGAATATAAAGAGTTAATGTTTCAGTGTTTCAATGAAATGTTTCGAATTCTCAAACCTGGTAAATGGATGACAGTAGTTTTTAGTAATTCAAAAGCTAGTGTGTGGAATGTTATCCGTGAATCTATTGAAAAAGCAGGATTCGTTATTGCGAATGTATCGGCATTGGACAAAAAACAGGGTAGCTTTAAAGCTGTAACTACTACAACCGCTGTTAAACAAGACCTTGTTATTTCGGCGTATAAACCTACTGATGAGTTAAGAAAAAGAATTTCAAACAACCAGAATACTGAAGACTCAGCATGGAGTTTTGTACAGTATCATTTGGCTCAACTACCAGTATTTACAGGACAAAAAGGGTTTGCAGAGATCATTGTTGAAAGAACCCCACGTATTTTATTTGATAGAATGGTAGCATATCATGTCCAAAACGGTTATTCGGTTCCTCTTTCATCAGGTGAATTTCAAGTTGGGATTGAGCAACGTTTTCCGATGCGAGATGGTATGGCTTTCTTAGAATCACAAGTTGCTGAATACGATAAAAAACGAATTCTTGCTAAAGAATTTACTCAACTTAGCCTTTTCGTCTCTGACGAAAATAGTGCCATTGAATGGCTACGCCAACAATTGCTAAAGAAACCACAAACTCGTCAGGATCTACATCCAAATTTCATGAAAGAAATACAACATATCGCCAAACATGAACTGTTGCCGGAATTGGATGAGCTTCTCGAGCAGAATTTCCTTAAGTATGATGGCGAAGGAGAAGTGCCAAGTCAAATTCATGCTTACTTAAGTTCGGATTATAAGGATTTGCGCAATTTGTCAAAAAACGATCCGAAATTGAAGGAAAAAGCCAAAGATCGTTGGTATGTACCAGATCCGAACAAACAAGCAGATTTGGAAAAGCTGCGTGAGAAGTCACTGTTGAGAGAATTCAATCAGTATGTTGAGGAATTGTCTAATAATAAGAAAAAGTTGAAGCAATTCCGTACGGAAGCGATTCGAGTTGGGTTTCATAAGGCTTGGACCGAGAAAGATTATAAAACTATCGTTGAGATTGGAAATCGAATGCCTGAATCGATACTTCAAGAAGACGAGAAGCTTCTACGGTACTACGACAATGCACAAACGAAGCTTGGGCTGTAAGGAAGTGAATATGCTTGAACGGTTGGCGTCAAAAGGTGCTTGAATGTTTTCAAGCACCTTTCCCCCATCTTACGATTGTAAGCGATCCAGACCAATTGCTAGAAGATGAAAACATCCTTTCTACATTAACGGGGCAAGGATTAGAAATTATAAAGCTTCAGGATCGAGCGTCATTTCGTTACGAAATGGAAAGCCGATTTAAGAACAAAGATCAAAATGTAAATTGCGTTGTTGTCAGCCAATTGGAAGACTTAAGAGAAATCCCCTTTGATATATGGAGCAATGCACAAAAGGTTGAGTTGCGGAAAAGCAGTCTGTTCCCCGGACTTTCTGCTCATATTGTACGCCAATTGGATACACGAACATTGGACTTGTTATCCGGTATAACCATCAGTGGCACGGTATCTTCCGAACGGGCAACGATTGAATTTATCTTAAGACAAGTCTATGGGTTATCCTATGATTCCGTGCATTCTCTATCCGATTGTCTGTTGCTAGCTATGCGTTATCATCGACTTCAGTGTGAAGTTCCGGAAGTGATGCAACAATATTTGATTGACTATCTGAAACGTCGAATAACGGATGTTCCTATTCAAGATTGGATATCCTCACATCACGCTTTTGTGCAGTATCTACAACAGGAGTGGCATGGATTTGTTGAAGATCATTTTCCGGAATCACATGCTTTCTGGGACCCCGAGGTACGTGCAGTGTTAAGCATGCTTTTCATCGAAGGCGATCTGTCCCCTGTTTCGATTAATCACGATTCTTTCCCGAATGTGTTCTTATGGGGCGTATCGTATGATGATAAGCAACAGAAAATCGAAATGCTGAAAGAAATAGAGCGACAGGTGGAGACGTTACTTTCTTCCTCACCAGATCGCCGCACCTGGTTACAGATCGCTCGTCTCTTTGGGAAGGCCAAAAGTATCTCGTTAGAATTGCAGCTAGAAGATGAGGACGGCAACCTATTAGTAGACATGGAGCAAAGGGTTGAGGAATGTTTTGAACAGTGGTTATCGGACCACTATGGATCATTAGCAACGTTAACGGATCGAAATGCTCCGGTAATGGTGCATAAAACGGTTGAGGTGCTCAGGCTGAAAGGACAAGAGAAGGTTGCGCTTATTGTCTGTGATGGGCTGAGTTTTGTTCAATGGGCTCAAATGGAGCGGGAATTAGTGAAAGATTTTCAGTGTGAGGTTTATGGTTCATACGCGTGGATTCCTACCCTAACTTCTGTATCCAGACAGTCTATTTTCTCTGGTGAAATTCCGCGATTCTTCTACGATTCCATTAACACAACGTCCAAAGAGGAAAAAGCCTGGAAGACAGTCTGGGAAAGAAATGGCGTTCCCTCAGTTTATGTTACTTACGAACGCGGTTTAGGACAAGGAGAATATGATCGATCCAATATTGCAGCATTGGCCAAATCGAACACCAAAGTTGCGGGCCTTGTTATCGATACGATCGATCAACTCACTCACCATACCATACAAGGCCAGTTAGGCATGTATGCTGCGATTGACGTTTGGTTGAAACAAAGATTTTTGCAAACCCTTCTTTTGGACTTGTTGAACGCGGGTTTCGATGTTTATCTTACCTCCGATCATGGAAACAAGGAAAGTAAAGGGGTAGGGCGAACGAATGATGGGACACTTCCTGAAACCCGTGGAGAGCGCGTAAGGGTGTATCGCGATGTTGTCCTAAGAGATCAAGCCGCAGTACAATATTCAAGTAAACGATGGTCAGGTACGGGATTGCCGGATGACTATTACGTCCTAATCGCTCAATCAGGAGAAGCCTTCGTTCGTGAAGGTGAGATTGTGGTAAGTCATGGTGGTGCAAGCATAGAAGAGGTTATTGTACCTTTTGTCCACATTCAAAAAAAGATAATGTAGGTGCACGATGAAAAAAGCAGTCGGTTTCGATCAAAAAATTCAACTTCATCAGCTTGATTTTATTGCGAATGAAATCCCTAGAATGTCATCAAGGGATGCATTGTACCAGTTGGTTGATGAACGGCTCATGGCCGATATTGGTGGTGCAAAATCGCGTGCTAATGCCCGTACGATTTTGTTTAAAATTTGGTTCTTAGTTTCAGACGAGCATATCGAGCTTCGAGACAGGGCGTTGGAGATGTTTCAATGTGCAACGCGGGAAGAAAAGCTTGTGCTTCATTGGGGTATGTGTCTCCTTTCGTATCCTTTCTTCAAGGACACGGTAGAGCGAGCTAGGCTATTTGTTTCACTTGCAAGATGAGGTGACTAGCGAACAGATCGGCCGAAAGATAAAAGGGCTGTATGGTGAACGTCGGCGAGTTGAAGTATCTGTGAATGCCGTACTTAGTTCACTTCGCTCCTGGGGTGTCCTTGAAATGGGGAAACGTAATTCTCATACCATGGTAGCGAAAATAAATATTTCATCGACGGAATTAAAGAAATGGCTCGTACAAGTCATACTTATCGTTACAGGTAAGACCGTCATTGAACTAAATCATTTATCTGGAGAACCCTGTATTTTCCCATTCGAACTAAGTGTACTGGAATCTGAGCTTTCCGGCAATCATTTGGAGATTACACGTCAAGGAATTGGACGGTTATTAGTTGGGCTTAAATAAATGCTAACTCTGCTCGCGTGCGCCGCGGCAGAGTCTTTTTGCAAAGTGGGTGATGATCATGCTAGTCAAAGGCGATATTGTACGCGCTCCCCAGTTTCCGGAAACGGTGGAGATTAACAGCGTTGAACTGGTAGACGAGTATTTTGTTAATATTTCAGCTATTGGACGGGAATCGAATCAATATTACGAATTGATGATCGAACGAAGTGATTTGGTAGGCTTTAAGAGGATAAATGAGTCTGTTACATCAGAAATAGTAAACGCGCAAGAGTTGCAACATTATCTACAGTACTTTGTTTTCTCAATGGATACAAAGTATTCCTCCAAGAGGGCTTTGGGGAATAACAAATTGATCCCGCTCCCTCATCAAATCGAAGCTGTATATAGTCGTATGCTTCAAACTCCTCAAATCCGATTTTTACTAGCGGATGATCCAGGGGCAGGCAAAACGATCATGTCCGGCATGCTCATAAAAGAGTTGATGGTTCGTGATCGTATCCAAAGGGTTCTGATTCTTGTTCCGCCACTTGTACTAAAGCAGTGGCAAGAGGAACTTAGTGAGAAGTTTGGGGAGAAATTTTTTATTATCAATCGTTCTACCATCAAACAATATGGGTCTGAAAATCCTTTTCTTAAGCATGACTTATGTCTGGCCTCTATGTACTGGGCAGCACGAGACGAAGTGAAAAGTATGCTTAGCGAAGTCGATTTCGACCTTGTTATCGTGGATGAAGCACATAAAATGGTCGCATATACACACGGCACGATCAACAAAAAGACGTCCAAAACGAAACTCTATCAACTTGGTGAATTGTTGTTGCGCCGTAGTGAGCATTGTGTTTTACTCACCGCTACTCCGCATAAAGGAGATATGGAAAACTTTCGTCACTTGATGAAATTGGTTGATGGAGATATTTTCTCGAGTCTATCTGTCAATGAAACGTTGAAGGAGAAAGCTAATCCATTTATTATTCGAAGATTGAAAGAGAATATAAAGAATTTTGACGGGACACCACTATTTCCAAAGCGTACAGTGAAAACGATTCAATATGAACTCTCTAAGCCAGAGTTACAGCTATATGAGGATGTAACGAACTACGTACGACATTATTTTAATCGGGCTATTAATTCTGGAAGCAATAGTACAGCGTTTGCTATGATGCTTCTTCAACGCCGACTCAGTTCGTCTATTGCAGCAATTGATTTGTCATTACGCCGGCGTAGGAAACGGTTGCAACACTTACTAGAGCTTACGGTAAAAGAACGCAAACAATTCATCGATAAGACTAAAGCCATTAATATAGACGAATATTCAGATGAAGCGCTAGATTTACAAGAAAAGATAGAGCAACAGCTCGAGTTAGCTGTAGATCAAGTAGACCCGGAAGAACTTCAAATTGAGATTGACCAGTTGTCCCGATTAATTAAGCAAACCACTCATTTGAAGGCGAATGCGATCGAACGAAAGTATGATGAGTTGGAAAAGACATTATTTGGTCTAAATGGGTTACTTAATCAAGGAGAGAAACTACTCCTGTTTACGGAATCTGCAGATACGTTGGAGTATTTGGAGAAGAGATTACTAGAAAGATTGCCTAAGGTAGCAAAGATTATTGGCAAGTTCTCGATGGATGAGCGAAGAAGACAAGTGGAGTTATTCCGTAATGAATGTCAAGTAATGATTGCCACGGATGCCGGCGGCGAGTCGATCAATCTGCAATTCTGTAATCAGATGATTAATTACGACATCCCATGGAATCCGAATCGATTAGAGCAACGAATGGGTAGAATCCATCGTATCGGCCAGAAAAACGACGTAGCTGTATTTAACTTGGTGGCATCCAATACTCGGGAAGGCGATGTCATGATTCGTTTGCTGGATAAGATGGATAAAATGCGCAACGACCTTGGATCGGATCTTGTATATGATTTTATCGGTGAGATATTTAATGGTGAAGATCACGATCTTCCTTCACTCATGCAAGCTGCAATTTTAGAACGCGAAAATCTAGATGACATAATAGCATCCATGGAACGATCGATATCGGAAGAGCACCAAAGATTGCTAGAGTTTGTCCAACAAGAGCGATTAGCCGAAGATGCATTTGATTTGCCGAAAATGAGACGTGAACAGCATGACATAGCCGTATCGAAGCTGTCCCATCGTAGTTATGCTGAATTTGCCGAACAGGTGCTGGTCAGGAACAACATTCGGGTATATTCATCACAACAGGAGAAAGTAAAGCGGATTGATCGGATGCCGAAGTATATCAGAGACCTATGTAGAATTCACAATTTACCCTATAGTCAAATGAATGAGGCGATCCGATTTACACCGTATTCTGAATATTGTGTTGAAAATGTCATGTTGCTGTCTGACGATCATCCATTATTTCGTTTGAGCATGTTACTAGCTCAGAAAGATCAGGACAAATTAACAGTTCAAAGATTCATGGTATCTTATCCGATTCGAGAGCCGATGACAGTTGATGTTTATTTGGTCAATGTCGTTGATGGAACAGGTAAAGAATTGGATGGTGAAGTCATCTGTATCGCCAGAAGAGAAGATGGCTCGATGTTGAGACTCGATAATTATTGGTTATTTCAGCAACAGTTTAATGGAGAACCAATCGTATTGGAAGCTATAGATGACAAATCAATGCGATCAGCGGCGATACAGCAAGCAATTGCAATTAGGGATCGAGTGAAGACGAAGCGTAATCAATATTTAAACCGTGTTCTTCAGTATCTCGATCAAACGTTTACGAAGCAAATGCATGAGCTGATGGATCGAAGAGCTGAATATGAACGAGATAATCAAGATAATCGTAACAGTGCTTTGATTAATCAATTGGATGCAAATCTTATTGATATCGAATTGCGTAAAGAGACCCGACTAACCCAGGTTGAACGACAGAAAAATATTACAATGAAACCGCCGAAACGAATCATGCAGCTAGAAGTTGTTCCTAGAGGAGTCGCTGAAAGGCTCCTATCAGTAGATTACAAAGAGATTGTAGAAGCTTATGAACGTCAACATGGCCGGAGCAACGTGAAAATGTTCGATCCATTGGCGAGAGTCGATTTCTATAGTGAACGATTCAACGGTGAGACGCGCTTCATCATCCTGACTAACAATAAAGATTTCTATCCGCCAGAGGAATATCTCGAGGATTTGTCGGACATTGCCGAGCATACATTCGTTTACTATGTTCAAGGTAACGTTGTGGTGGACGAGCAAAGATTGGCTCGACGTATTCTTGTATAACCTGCAGTTGGAGGTAGTGGTATGAGAATAGCGAAAATAATGATTGAAAGATACAGGGGAATTAAAGAGTGTGAAATTTTTTTATCTGGTCGTACTGTTTTAGTGGGAGATAATAATATTGGAAAATCAACAATATTAGAAGCGATTGATCTTGTTCTTGGTCCTGAGCGGTTATCAAGGTCACCTGTCATTGATGAGCATGACTTTTATGCGGGTGAGTACTTGGATAAGGAAGGAAATCCGGTTGAGATAAATATTGAAGTTATTATTGTTGATCTAAGTGATGAACAACAAAGGTATTTTCGAAATCATCTCGAGTGGTGGGATAATGAAAATAATTTATTAATTGACGGCCCTCCGCCGGAATCAACAGATAAAGAAAGCGTAGTAGCGGCTATCAGATTGGGTTTCAAGGGGAATTACGATGCTGATGAAGATGACTTTGCGGGGAGAACATACTTCTTATCTCCTAAAAAAGACGATGGTACATATGAACCGTTCAGAACAAAAGATAAGAGGGTATGTGGATTTCTATTCCTAAGAACACTTCGTACAGGTTCTCGGGCATTAAGTTTGGAACGGGGCTCGTTACTTGATATAATTCTACGCTTGAATGAATTGCGTCTTCCTATGTGGGAAGATGTCTTGAAACAGCTGAGAGATATATCAGTTGCTGAAAATCCTGAACTAGGTATTTCTGGAATCTTGGAATCTGTACAAAATTCCGTGCAATCATTTGTTCCATCGGATTGGGCTGATAATCCTCATTTGCGAGTTTCAGATTTAACTAGAGCGAACTTAAGGCGAATACTTACTGTCTTTATGGGTACAGGCTCAATTCGCGATGATGGAACAGAATATGCAGCTCCATTCCAGCATCAAGGTACTGGTACCATTAATACTTTAGTCCTTACGCTATTATCCATGATTGCTGAATTAAAACAAAATGTAATATTTGCTATGGAGGAACCTGAAATTGCGATACCGCCATATACCCAAAAGCGTATCATACAAAGTGTAAGTTCTAAGTCAGCACAAGCTATATTTACCTCGCATTCTCCATATGTACTTGAAGAATTTGATCCTTCGGAGATATTAGTCATCAATCGTGTAGGTGGGAAATTGACAGGAGTTCCAGCTAAATATCCACCATCAGTCAAACCTAAAAAGTATCGGGATGAATTCCGAAGACGATTCTGTGAAGCACTGTTGGCTCGCAGAGTATTAATTACTGAAGGTCGCACGGAATATGATTCTTTCCCAGCTGTTGCAAGAAGATTACAGGAACTGCATGGAGAAGAATACAAGACATTTGAAGAACTTGGTGTTGCTATAGTAAATGCTGAAGCAGAGTCGCAAGTAGCACCGATCGGGGAGTATTTCCGAAAACTTGGTAAAACGACATTTGCAGTTTTTGACAAGCAAAGTGATGAAAATAGAAGGGCTATTGAGAGCGCAGTGGACTATCCCTTTGAAGCACAAGAAAAAGGATTTGAGGATGTCATACTTGAAGGGTCTAAGGGAGAAGCACTTCGTCGTTATGCCCTCATGTTAGTTAACGATGGAGACTGGCCTTCACATATGAGCGCCCAAAAACCCACTGAAACAATGCCACTTGATGATTTAAAAAAAGCACTCAGAGAATTCTTTACAAAATCGAAGGCAAATGGAAGTGCGGCTGATTTTCTAGGTCAATGCTCTAAAGATGAAATGCCAGAATTTCTTGTGAGCATAGTAAAATCAATTCAAGTTATAATCGAAAGAGATCTAAAAGGTAAAACTATCGTGGATGTTGACAGGGAAGATGTAGATGAAACATCAGAACATATAGAAACAGAGTAGGAAAGGGGCTTCTAACTATGTTTGAACTCTCAGAGCAGAAAAAACAATTAATAAAGACTGAGGGGAATCTTTTAGTTCTGGGAGGCCCTGGTTCAGGCAAGACTACGATTGCATTACTGAAAGCAAAACGGATAATTGAAGAAGAAGGAATTAAAAGAGGTCAGGTTGTATTATTTTTAAGTTTTGCAAGGGCGACTATTTCTCGTGTTGAAGAACAAGTTGGTCTTCTTATTTCTGATAAAATACGAAGCCACCTCGAGATTAATACATATCATGGTTTTATATGGAATTTGCTAAAATGCCATGGTTACCTAATAAATTCCAATGCCCCAATTCGTCTCCTCCCTCCGCCAGAAGCAGCATCAAGATTTGCAAATATTTCGGGTAAACAAGCTCGTGAGGAAGAGAAGTATAGGCTTTTCAAAGAAGAGGGAATTCTTCATTTTGATTTGTTTGCGAGAATTGGTGCCGATCTCCTATCAAGAAGTAATGCATTAGCTAAAGTTATATCGGTTGCCTATCCGGTTGTTATTCTTGATGAATTCCAAGATACAAATTCAGATGAATGGGAGTTTATTAAAGCTATTGGGAAAAGGAGCAGGCTAATTGCCCTTGCTGATGCCGAGCAACGTATCTATGAATTTAGAGGAGCAGACCCTGCACGAATTGGAGAATATATTAAAGAATTTCATCCAACTCAATTTGATTTCGGTATAGAGAACAATCGCAGCAAAGACACGGATATAGTGCAATTTGGAAATGATATTTTAAGTGGCAAAAATATAGGTAGGAAATATAAGAATGTGCACTTTTTAGGATATCCTTTTCGTCAAGGATATCCTCACATAGATTTAAAGTTTACAGTTTTAAAGGCACGTAAAAAAATAATCGATGCTGGTCGGAAGGATTGGTCAATAGCAGTTTTAGTACCTTCTAAGAGGTTGATGTTGGAGATTTCAAGCTGTTTTAGTACAGTTCATACTCTTGCCAATGGCAATGTAATACCCCAAATTAAACATGAGGTGGCACTCGAAACAGCTGGCCCATCTTTAGCAACGATATTGATTGCGGGGGTTCTTGAATTGGGCTCACAAAAGCAAACAAATGCAGATAGACTTATTGGTGATTTATGTGAACACATTCGAGGAAGAAAAGGAGATGAAACTCCAAGTAAAGCTGATCTTGATTTTTCATCAGCACTTCTTGAATATATTAAATCAGGAAAGATCCGCGGCAAGAATAGACAGTTGGCAATTCAGGAATGTCAAAGAATAATGTCTGAAAGTACCAAGATTGAGTTTACTGGAGATCCAGGTGGAGATTGGATAACTGTACGGAATTTACTTAAAAGTTCCACATCCGGTTACCTTAAACAGGTGGAGAATGATGCTCATTTTTTAAGATTGTTGCATAAGGGTTCGATTCTATCATTAAACTTGAGTAATCTATGGAAGGATTATGGAAACTATTCAGGGGCGACAGAAGCCGTCCGAAATGCTCTTCTTCAAGAACATTTTTCAACTTCCACAAGGGTATGGAAGGGTGTTCATGTAATGACAATTCATAAGTCCAAGGGTAAGGAGTTTGATGAAGTTTTTGTATACGAAGGGCGTTACCAAGGCAAGATAGTTCGACATGATGCAAGTAAAAAAGAAATGGATCAAGCACGCTTAAATCTAAGAGTTGCGGTTACTCGTGCTAAACAGAATGCAACTATCGTAACACCGAGCGATGATGTATGTATTTTATTGAAATAGTATTGCAATGTGCCTAAGGGATGTCATCACTAGCGGCTAGTGGAGGGAATTGATTGAAGAATCAGTTAGGTCGTAATGACCCTTGTCCATGTGTTAGTGGAAATAAATAAAATACGACAAATGTTGTATGAGTAAACTCGACGACGATGCATTTTTAAATCCAACTAATTTCATGGACAATTGTGCACTTTACATAATTCCATTTTCGAGAAAAAGACAACAGATTTATTTGGCCTGTGATTGGTTTCAATGTCGTGATGTGATGGCTTTTGGAAAAATGGGCAGACCTGCAGAATTTTAGTCTATGCCGAAAAATTTAAGTCTGCGGCATTGCTTGAATGCTTAACCATGGCTAGTGCAGAAGCCAGCAATACAATGGCGTTAAGGTACTGGTGCGTTGTGACTTTCCGAATTCCCCACATGTGCATCGCATCGGCAGTTAGATAGGTTTTCAAGCGGGAATTGCATCGTTCCACGCTAGTTCTTTCGTTGTACAGTTCTTTCCAACGCTTGTTATCCCGATGCGGTGTGGAGTAGCGGCGCAGATCACTGGTTGTATCCACCTTAACGACCATCCCATAATTGGAAGACGAACAAGCGGCCATTCCGAGCGGGCAGTCTACCTTGCCTGTAGCATGTGGACAGCGGAATTTCAGAACTTCACCATCCGCTCCCCAATAGGTCATCGGAAAACCCATGGAGCAGCAAGGTGTTCCGTTCGATGTCATGCCGGCAGGCGGTTCTTTCTCATTGCGAAGATTCATCGGGATGATCGCCTGTGCTTTCAAATTCCGGGCCGCCTCGTAGTTTTTTAGTTGGTCATACCCAGCATCGAGGACAAAGAAGCTGACTTTGGTTTTTGCCGCGACTTGTTCCATCAGATCCGGCGCCATATCGCCGTCATGGACATGAGCCGGTGTCACGGTGAGGGCCATCGGCAGTTCGCTTTTGGTGTCCACGGCGAGATGAAGCTTGTAGCCAAACCACTTCATCTTATTGCCGAAGGAGTCGAACTTGGCACCCCAGTTCGCATTGCCCGTGAGTTCGCTTTTACGTTTCGGCTGTTTCTTCTCATAGGCATGGATCGCGGCGCTATCGATGGCCACATGACTTCCGTCGATGATACCTTCTTGCTTGCAGCGTGTGATAAGATCTTCAAAAAGCCGCTTGGCCAGATCTTTGCTCGTAAGCTTGGCAAAGACGCGGCTCAGCGTTGCCACGGAAGGAGCCTCCCGATCAAGCCGAAGTCCGCATTGATAGCGAAAACGAAGATCCATATCCAGCCGGCGATGCAGGCCAGTGAACGTACTGATATTCTCCAGCGGAGCTGCAAGCAAAGCCCGAAGAATTCCTTGTCTGCAGTGACCGTCAGCGCCTCGGGGGAACGACTTCTTAGTTCTTTGGCGTAAGAACGTAGGTCAAGAGCGCTGAAAAAGATAGGCATTCGTTCTTTGAATTCAAGTTTTTGCAGTTCCTCGAAGGAAAACAGACTTTCTTGGAGAATATACAAGATGACTTCCTCCTTTTGGGCGTTTTTGGTTTGGTCACCGAAAAACTTCTCCAAATTGGGGTGAAGTCCCTTTTTTATCCCTAGAAATTCTTGTGTCTCAAGGGCTCAGAGTTCTGCAAAATGCTCAATTATAATACTCTTAGAAAAGAAGCTAAGATTAATCAATGTCTACATCCTGATAATGACTCTTGCTCTAAAAAAATAAATTTCCACTACACTACCCAAACAAAGTGATTCTAAGTTGCTTTGTTTGGGTTTTTTCGTATTTTCACAGGACTAACTGCCTATATTGTCGAATTAGCAGTTAAGGGATTATATTCCATGGGAACGTATATTCTATGAAACCAGCTGTCTAATTGTTATGTTCTAATATTATCAGCGTACATTAGTGGTGGAGGGATTGGGTATGGCATTTCTGAAATGTTCTGAATGCACGAATATGCTGAAGGCTATTCAAATTTCTCATAAGATCAGCCAAGCCGGAGAGCAACGACTGCTTGAATATTCGCCAACCGGGATCAAATGCTCAGATTGGACTCCTGTGAATGAAAACTTTCTGGGATTCGCTGAGGAGATTTACTGTCCGTCATGCTTTGCCATCGTTCTAGTGGAGAAGGAAGAATTTATTCTATGTGAAGATAGCCGAATTCCCGGAGTAGTTAGCCATGAATTTTCATCGGGAGATGTACTGGATAAGCTGAAGAAGTTGGCCGAGGAAGAATCTGCCGAAATCTATATTCATTCACTTCCTGCGAAAGAAGCTACTTTTGCTGATATTCCTGCATCTACGCCTGAACCAATCAAAGATGCTTTACTTCGAATGGGTATTAAGCAGTTATATTCTCATCAAGCACAAACTTCAGATGCAGTTAATTGCGGATCGAATATTGTCCTAGTCACTTCTACTTCATCCGGTAAGACTTTGTCATATAATCTGCCGATTCTTAGCCGTTTATATAAACATCCTGAAGAACGAGCATTATACATATTTCCAACCAAAGCATTAGCTAATGATCAATTGGATCAAATCAGGCGTTTTGGCATGGATCGAACGAAGGATCAATATTCCTTGGATGAGTGGTTTGAGACGCAATTGTATTTGGGGAATCGCTCGATTCATATTGGTCGACTAGATGGCGATACCGAGAATAGGCCGCGGCGCCGAATAATGGAACGAGCGCAAGTGTGGATGACGAATCCGGATATGATTCATTACTCCATTCTCGGGCAAGTACAGAAGGTGAAGTATGCGACCGCACATCACATTCGGAATTATCTATCACGGAACAACAACGGGTCTATAGGAATATTGAAATTGATCTTTTCTAGGTTTATAATTATATCAATCCTTCTATCGCTTCTGTTCCCAATGGAAGCCTAATGAGTGGCCATCCTCTGGTCCAAATCATGTCCTCGCGGGACAGTTGATCGATACCATTCCTCGAGCCAGGTGCTTTCGGTATCCAATTCCCTTAATGGTGTTTAATGACAACACGTGAGTAGCTGTGTTAACGATAATTGTTCATAATAATGAACCCGAATGAAGGCATATTTTCCTTGCTTTCATCGGGTTCTTTTTGTTATTGGATAAGATTGGAGCATGCATCATTGAGTAGGTTTGCAGCATCAACCGGGGGGACATATCGCAAAGTTGTCGATAATTGCTTATGTCTAAGTTGGCGCTTGATGGCAATGATGTCAATTCCACTGCGCTGCATCAAGTATGCTTGCTGTATGCCTGAAACTATGGGCAGTGACTTTTTTTTGAATCCCTGCTTCCCTGCAAAGTGTTTTGATGAGTTTGTTTAATGATTCTGATGTCAGCGGACGGTTGTTCTCGAAGAAAACCTCGGAATGCCCGGTTTTCCGCCACTCTTCAATAGAAGCATGATGCAGGTATCGTTCCAACTCATAAACCAGGGAGTTAGGCATGTAAACGACATCGGAAGTGGTTTTCTGCCCTTTGTTCACCAGAATAACCTTCCGGTCAAAATCGATTTGGTCATATGTTAACCGAATGATCTCTCTGTTACGAAGAGCGGTCGTAGTCATTAAAAAAAGAGGGTATAGTACTTTCTGACAAATGGATCGGCTTTAAGGGCCGCTTGAAATAATCGCCGACATTCCTCAACGGAGAGAGAACGATCAATAATTCGTCTTTCATAGTACGGATTTGGATAGTTTTTCATGGGGTTCTGTTTAATCATGCCAAGCCCGTGAAGCAAGGTGAAGAAGTGTTTTAAATACACTATATTGTTGAAAAGAGTATTTTTGCTTGCCTGATATTTCTGTTTGAGAAACTGGACATAACCATCAATGCACTCAGTATCAATGGGGCGATATGTTTCGGATTCGGTGTCGTAGTAAAATTTATCAAAATCCAGCTGTCCAACATAATCTTGGCTCAGGTATTGCTCAAACTTCATGAACTGGCGGCTATATACGTATTTTGCAGAATCCTTGAGATGGGTATGTTTCTTCCAGTTAGTATAGTATGGGGAATCCATCAATAAACGGTTCATTTGTTCTCCAGCCTTTCTCTTATTTGTTTGATAACCTCTTGAGCGAATGGATGTTTGTTGATGGCATCCTTTAATTGATCATCAAACAGTCTCAAATACTTCATCGTACTATCGAGCGACTCATGACCGAGAAGTTTGGCCAGGGTATAGATGTCGATTCCTGCTTCAAGGCCTTGAATTGCAAAAGAATGCCGAAAAGAGTGGGGGCCTAATCGGTCTTTGTCTTCATCTTTTATGGATCGAGCCTCTCTGATGATACTTTTCATAAACTGCTGGATGGCTCTGGGAGTGATAGGTTTATTCCCTCCGGTGCTCGAGAAGATGTAGAGTCGCTGATAATCGGTATCTGGCAGCACCTCACGAGCTTGGCTGTACTTCTTATCGATAAAATCTGTGACCATCATCAGTGCGAGTTGATTGATTTTTCGGGCTTTCTTGGTATTCTCAGCACCTTTGGGGACCACTCTAATTGTCTGAGTCGCCGGCTCAATGTCTCCTATCTTAAGATGACAAAGCTCGTTGATACGAATTCCACTCCCAAGGAAAGTCCAGATAATAGCCGTATAGAGACTATCATGGTTACGAGATTGTGCGATCCGCAAGATTTCGGCAATCTGCACTTTGGTAAAGGCCTTTGGAGCTTCGTCGTTTGACCATCGAACCCGAAGAATGGTCTTTAAATCACCGAGTTCTTGATGGCCATAAAATTTTTTATATATGGTCTTAATAAAGGTCCGAAGAAAGGAAGACTTCTTGGCTTTCGTATTTTGATCCGAGTTGAGATGGATGTAATCGGACAAGAATTCGCCGTTAGTCACTTTTTCAAACTGGGGATTATCGCCTAGATGCTCCTTCACATATTGCTGGAAGAGCTTCATCTCAGAGCGATACGTTGTTTGTGTGGTCCGGCTTAGTCCAGAAAATTTACTGCTTTCAAAGAAAGCGTCAACGGTTTCGGGAAATGAAACGTCTCGCACTACTGGGGCGAACTCCAATGTTGGGTGTGTCTGAACAGGCAATGTTTCCATTACTAGCCGCATTTTTTCGGGGCCATAATGGCTTAACAGCTGATTTATTTGGTCTTTAAGTTCAGAATACTTCGTGTCGTTGATTACTTTAGGCATGGGGGATTTCTCCTTTAGAAATTGATTTTGTTCACGGCATCATTTAATTGACGGGTACTTCGATGAACATATCGTGCAGTATTTTCTGGCCGGTCATGTCTTGCGAGATACATTAACAATTGCGGTGGGCAATCTTCACGTTCCGACAACCTGCTGATAAAAACGTGCCGAAGTAAATGGGGGCCTCCCGGATAGTTCCAGCCCGATACAAAGGAATAAAGCTTGTAACGTTCCCGTAATTCACGGATAACTGTCTGGCTGTTGTTTCCAAACCCATAGCTATCCTGAGAATGCTTGACAAAAAGCTTTTCAAGATACTTATGCAAAGGATCAGGCAAGGGGAGAATTGCCGATTTTTCATTTTTTCCGAAAACAGAAATGGATTTATTTTCCAAGTTGACATCCTCATAGCGGATGCCAGCCACTTCATGGATTCGTAAGCCAAGACAGAGCATCAACCCAAAGGCTGCTAGTTCCATTACGGGCTGATCAGAATAGAGTTGTATCGTTTGGAAAAAACTTTGAAGCTCCTCATCATTCGGTAAATCTCGATGAAGGTACTTATCATACGGGATTCCAGCAACATCCAAAGTAATGTCCTTGGGGAGCCAGCCTAACTTGTATAAATTGGACAGCAGGAAGCGGGTGTCGTAAAAACGATCGCTAACCGTGTGCTTGCTGTAAACACCTTTCGTTACTAATCGCATTAAGTACTGTTTGAATTCGAGTAGATGCTCTTCTGTAACCCTAGATAGAGGGATGTCGTCGGGTGAAGTACTTTGGAACTGAACGTAATTGGTGCGCGACCCAGAACAAAAACATGGCATAACTGATCTTATATTTTCCGTAAACCGACTTTTCTTTTACCCCTGATCGGATCAAATCGTTCATGTGAGCGTTGACCGCGGGGTGATTAATATCTTGAGTCCATTCTTTTGAGGAATGATTGTGTGTAGATTTCTGCAGTTTGATCTCATCCGAGAGTAATTTTTTTGCTATCTCTTGAATCAGACCTCTCTGAATGAAATTGGGATAAGATTGCTCAATAAACTTCTGAAGGATATTCCTGTTCGCGAGCTCTTTGTCGCAAATGGATCGAGAATCAATTCCTAAATAGATTTTGAAGAAATGAATGAGCTCCAGTGCGTACTCAGTTATGGAAAAGTAGCTGGTTGATTTGATCGACTTTTTCTTTTCCAGGTAATCGATTAGAACAGGTGCAAAAATTTGGTCTTGAATATGATTCGTGAAGATCCATTCATTCAATGCAGGAGAACCACCTGAAGAACCAATCTCAGCATCATGATCAGGCCAACTGAATGCATACATGGTATCCAAGAACGAAAGCACCTTCTTCCAACTTAAGTCCTTGATATCATGATTGCCAGCTAGGCCCCTCTGTAAACATTCTCGCGAAGTAGAATTCTCATAAGAAGCATTCGCGGAGATAGTTTTCTCATGTTGCTTCCAATGATCTGAACTAAAAATATCCATATTTCTAATATTCTGTTCGTTATCCATCTACATCTCTCCTCGGATTCTGTTAGTTCGACCGTTCAGACCGCAGTTTTTGCTTAGAAAGGAGGTGGGGCCCGATGGTCCACATCATTGATGTAAAGGTATCATTTGCTTTCGTTTTCTGTCCTGGTTGCTCCACAAATGGAGCAAAAGCTCGTTGGGTTTTCGGGTTATGCGAGGATTTCGGTCGAAAGAAACAAGAATCTGCTCCATTTGTGGAGAGTTGATGATGAGTGCTTTGATACGGGATTAAGCTGATGGAGTGTAAAGCTTAGGTTGAAGGAAGACCTTCTTCAACTAGCCTTAAAATTCATCCATGGTGAAATAGACGAAATCACTTATATCAGCAGGCATGATCGAGACTGGTATGAGGTGAAAGAACTGGCGACCTACTGACCCAATAACTTTTGGTATTCTGCTACGGAAACTATCCTTGCCTTATCGTCGAAAAGCATTGATACATGCCTTTAGTTTAAGGACAGCGGAGTTAAGAACACTCTTGCTGGGAGATTTTTCGGAATCTTCTTCTACAATTTTCGACTTAACGAACCCTTTGAAATCTAGGAGATTCAGCAATGAGCTACTGGCCCAATTTGGCATCATCCACCGTGTTCCTTTTGATTGGGCTTATAAGGATATGCTTGTTATGGAGCGATGGAACTTTAAAAATTATGATTTTAGCGGGATAGCTTTAACTTGTATGGAAGACCTGATTCCGTTATTGAGAATGGCTGAAGATCGTAATAGAGATGTAAAAGGATATGTCATCCAGACAAACACGGATCAAGAATGTTATATCCGTCTAGAATCACGAACCGATGTGATCGTCGTTGATCTATATCAAAATGACCTATTAAGTTTGGACAAACTCATGTCCGCTCTAAAATCGAAGTCCTTAACATGGTCAGGATTCATTACCCAATCTGTTATACCTGGGCACCGGTACTGGACATTCATTGGGGCGGATCATGAATCGGCTATTGTTCGAATCATGGAAACGGAGTTCAAGTATATCCAAAACACCATGCGCTTGTGATAGGACAAACCGCAGACGGAATAAGGTGTATTGAGGTGAAAAGTATGGAGCGAATGCCGACAATCAAAATCGTATATGTGCCTCATACTTTATGTAGTGATTCAGTTCAAGTCTCAAACACCTTATCCGCTGCAGAGGCCAAAAATGCCGTTATCGATTACATCCTAAAGCGTTTGATCTTGAAACCGACTGAATAAGCCGGTTTTTTTGTTTCTCTCTTTGTCCATACTGGAAAGTGATAGTGATAAGAAAGGAGAAGAGCGAACCTCCATGTATACGGCCATATATCCAAGGGTTTCTACAGGCATGCAAGCATCAGAGGGCACAAGCCTTGATGCACAAATTGAGATTTGCATGCGGAAAGCGAAAGACTTGGGAATTCCCGAATCCATGATCAAAGTTTATCGCGAAGAAGGATTCACAGGTGAAGATATCGATCGGCCCGCCATGAATGAATTCAGACAAGATGTTGCGCAAGGGCTGGTCCGTCGCTTGATTGTTACCCACCCCGACCGGTTGACCAGGGACTTGACGGATAAATTAATCCTTTGCCGTGAGCTGGAGCGGAGCAATATCGAGCTGGTGTTCGTGGACACGGAATACCGGAATACGCCGGAAGGGCAGCTTTTTTTCAACCTGATGAGTTCCATAGCACAATACGAGTTGTCTTTAATCAAGAAGCGGACGGTACGCGGAAGACTCAAAGCGGTGGAAAAAGATAAGAAGATCATGCCCATGCGTGTGGCTCCCTATGGATATGATCTTCATGAAAATACCTTGATTATCAATGCGCAGGAAGCCGAATTTGTCCAGAAGATATACCACTGGTATGTTCATGAGAACTATACGCTTCGTGAAATCGGGGATCGACTCTATGCGTTGGGGGCAGTACCCAAACGAGGGGAAAGCAGGAACTGGAGCGCCAGTTCCATTAGAAGGGTTCTTACTTCTGAGGTGTACATCGGCAAGTTCTATTACAATCGTAGAGAAACCCGGAAGATTCGCGGGGAGAAAACCAAGAACGGCACACCGAAAAAAACATATGCCTTTCGCGAGGAAAAGGACTGGATCGAGGTTACCGTGCCAAGTATCATTGACCCGCAACTGTTTGAATTAGCCCAGGTGCAGAAAGAGAAAAACATGAAACGGTCAGGAAATGTAAAGTATGAGTATTTGTTAAAATCCATGATCCGGTGTGGACATTGCGGCAGAATGTGGCAAGCAACTACTTATACAGGCCGGGTAAATAAAGAAACGGGAGAAAAGATCCGTTACACCTGCTACAGATGTCCAAACCTCTTCCCAAAGAAGTATGGTGAAGGAGTTGAGAAGTGCCCAACTCAAACGTTGCGCGCCGATATGTTGGATCATTACGTCTGGCGGCTCATTTTGGAGACATTGTCTAATCCCGATGATTATATGGAGCGGCTGCAAAGCAAATCGAATGAGATTAACCTGGAACTTCAATCCGCCGCGGACCACATCAAACGTCAGCTGGAGCAGAAGGAGAAGGAAAAGGAAAAAATCAAAATCATGTTCAAGCGGGAGGTCATTGATGAGCAGGAGATGCTTACCGAAATGCAAAAGATTAATGCCGGACTAAAGTCGTTGGAGCAAGAGCTTGCCGGGTACGAAAAGCAGTTGTCAGAACAAGCGGAGAAGGAAATATCGGCCAATTGGATTGCAGAGGTCTCCAAAGCTGTCCGAATCTTCGTCGAAAGCGCCGGTGGTGAGCTTACCCTTGACGAAAAGCGACATATCGTAGAGACCCTGGTTGACGAGATCATAATCCGCTACGACGGGAATGAAGTGCAGATTACAGCGGTTGGGGCTCTTGACGAGTTGAAACGTCAACAGTTTCTATCGTCTGGAGATGACATCGGTTTGTGTTCACAACCTCAAAAAATTCGACAATACCGGGGAAGATCTCGAGGATCTCATCTCGATAGGAACGATCGGACTCATCAAAGCGATCGAATCATTTTCCCCTGATAAAGGAACTAAGCTTGCTACATTCGCGGCGAGATGTATAGAAAATGAAATTCTGATGCACCTGCGATCACTGAAGAAAACCCGTAAGGACGTTTCACTGCATGACCCGATCGGAACGGACAAGGAGGGGAACGAGATTACACTCATCGATATCCTCGGAACGGAAGCCGACGATGTGGTGGACAAAGTGCAGCTCAAGATTGAGAAGAGCAAAATATACAAAAACCTTGACATACTGGATGATCGTGAAAAAGAAGTCGTTGTCGGCCGCTTTGGGCTCGAGCACGGCGGAGAGGAGCGCACCCAGCGGGAGATCGCGAAGGAGCTCGGCATCTCGCGATCGTATGTGTCGCGGATCGAGAAGCGTGCTTTGATGAAGCTATATCACGAATTTTATAAGGCGAAACGGTAAATTGCCTAAAGCCTGCTCTCCTTTAGCAGGCTTTTTAAATTCTTTTTATAAAAGGATGGTTTTTGAATGGACGAGCTCATCTTAATGGTCGAGAGATAAATTCTTTAAGATCGTCAATTGAATATAACAAGAAGTACTTCGACTATCCGTTCACTAATAATTGTGACCATTATATAAATTAATGCTTTTACATAATAGTTTGGAAAGCTGGGAGCTTTTCTTGGAGACTCTTCTGTCGTTTAGAAATTCTCGATGTAAAGCTATAAGTAAGAAAAGTGCTTATTTCGAAAAAATAATGAAAATGGAAGACGAAGGTGTACCCGGGCATATTACAAAAAAGACACAGTCTCAAATATTAGAATACGTCAAGCAGTTGGAATGGAAAATAGAAGAATTAGATGGAGTCTGGTTGAGCTGACAAAACAAATTTTAATGGAAAGCATCTTCCTAACAGACGAAACGATGGTTAAGACGCTGTGACCCTCACTATGGACGGACAGGCCGGGTACGAGAAAAAGAAAGCCATGCGGCAACGCCAGAACAACGTTAATCTGTCTCACGAAGAGAGTCACAGTCGCCTCACTCTACAAAACTTAACAAAAAATGCTCATCGCGTTATTTGATAACGATCGTCAGAACCTCATTTATTCTTCATGTGACATTTGAAATATCCCACATCGACAGCGATACACTTTATATCTAGATTCTGAATCAGAATCCAACGTCGAATTTGAAATCGAGATCCACATTATAATTCTTACTTCGCTGTTAAACGAGCAGAAGGTGATTTGCGACCTGATGAACTGGAGCGATTTAAGAATGAATTTAACGATCTTCGAACCTTGGATAGTCCGTTTGTCATCAAAGCTTATTCCTATGATGATGAGAAAAATGAGTATGTAATGGAGTACGCAGATGAGACATTATCTAAATACATTAACCGGAGCAATTCTACACTAACGTTTAGCAAAAGAAGAGTTTATGTAGAACAACTAATTCGTGCTTTCGACTATATTCATTCTACAGGAATACTCCATAGGGACATCAGTTATACGAATATTTTAGTAAAGCATTATGGCGATGGTGCTACCTTCTTAAAAGGTCTCCGATTTCGGTTTGGTAAAACGACCTAATAGCACTTTGACCCAACAGGGGACAGAAATCAAAGGGGCTATTAATGATTACACTGACTTGACTGCAATTGGTTTCGAGAATTATGAAATAAGACACGAGACTTATGCACTAGGAAAAGTCATTTATTTTATTCTTACTGGTCGAACGACCGGGTATCATCGTGAGACCAATGAAGCGTTGAAGGAATTTATATCAAGAGCAATTCTCCAGATAAAAGCCAGAGATTTACTAGTATTGAGGAAATGAAGGCTGAATTGTATTCGAAGGTGTTCCCTTCGCTCCGCAAAGAATCTACCGAGTAGGTAATTACCATTCACCAATCATCCATAAACACAACCATCCTATACGAAGGGTGGTTTATCTGTTTCATAGTTTCGAAACTCGCAACATTCGCGGCGAGGTGTATTGAAAATGAGATCTTAATGCATTTTGCTATCCTTGAAGAAGACGCGTAAAGATGTGTCGCCATGCGCGCTGTGGGTATTGTCCAGATTGATGGCATCTCCAACGGTAATTGTAGTTACGGAGTCTTGCTGTAAGCGCTCGACACGCTTTTTCCTAAATGCCGTCCATGCAAAGTTTTTCGTAAAGAAGCGGCTCAGCGTGCACTGCACAAGTTTCCGCGGCTGGAACATCGCTTTAAGCAAAGCGTCTTTGTCAACCAACTTCACCATTTGGGCGACGGAGGAACAGTTGGAAACGAGGCCGACAACATAGAGGAAGTAGATTAACCAAGACGGAGCGCCAATTCGTTTCATCATGCCGGACTGAGCAAGCAACAGAGAGAAGTCAAATCGACCCCACAAACTCTTCAGAATGGGTGCTCCGGCGCATTCGCTCTGATGTTCAATGTCGATTCTTCCTTTGAGTGATCGTGAAACAGATCAAGAGGCCATTTTCCAAATAATGCATTCATAAAATTGCCTTGTCAAAGCTGCATTGCGACCATTGCTGTTATGTGAAACAGTATTTGTCCAGAACTTAACGGGGATTGTGCGAGCGCTGCATCATGTGGTTGAGAATAACGTAGCGGACGTCCGCCAACACACCAAAGACTGGCAATTGCTCGGGCAATAACCGAAGCGATCACCAGTCATTTTTCATCCGCCACGGCAAAGCGATAACTGTGGTTCTATCCTGAAAATTAAACTCGCGCAGTATTCTTAAAAAAGGCAATGCGAAACTATCCCGGCAAACCCAAGTTTTAAAAAAACGGATCCGGGCTTCAATCATTCCGTTATCCAATATGATTAAGCTACAGATTCTATGGTGACCTTGTATCCTAAAGACTCCAATTTCTTAACCGATTGCTTCATCACCGTATCACGCTTACGCTCTTCGTAATATGTTGCACCAAGTTCGTTATACGGCTGGTTTCGTGTCAATATATGATAAACGATTGTTAAAATACTATGAGCTACAGCAACGGCTCGCTCGATTTGCTCCACGCCTTGCTGCAATCCGATGGTACTGGCTTGATAAGTACGTGTTCTTGGTTCTTGCTGCTGCTCTTGCAGCTTCAACCAAAGCACTTCGCAACTTTTTATTTCCTTTTCGGGTTCGGCCTGACTTTCTTTTTCCGGCGCTTTCGTTGTTACCTGGAGACAATCCTGCCCACGAACATAACCGGGCAGCGGAGCCGAACTGGTTTCCGACATCGACTCCAGTTTCAGCAAGGATTTGTTCTGCTGTGCGCCGACCAACTCCGGGAATCGTATCCAACAGCTCCAGGTTTTCTTCAAAAGGGCGCATGCGTTCCTTCACTTCAGCATCCAGTCTTTCGATTTCTTCATCCAGAAAATCGATATGACGAAGCTGGGTTTCCAGCATGAGTTTTTGGTGTTTACCCATGAGTCCGTTTAGCGCACGCTTAAGCTCTTCTTTCTTGCTTTTCATTCGGCGCTGAGCCAGCTCCGATAACGCCTCCGGATCTTCAACACCGGCGATCATCGCCTCGAGCATAGATCGCCCCGATTTCCCAAGCACATTGCTGGCAACGGACGACAACTTGATATTCGCTCCTTCAAGCACCTTCTGCACACGATTTATTTCCCGTGCTCGCTCATCGATGAGGCTTCGTCTGTAACGAATCAGCTCTCGTAATTCTCTTTGATCGCGCGAAGGAATGTAGCTTCCTTGAAGCAATCCATGCCGCAGCAATCCTGCGATCCATTCAGCATCCTTTATGTCCGTTTTGCGACCGGGGACATTCTTCATATGCTTGGCATTAACCACTAACAGTTGAATGTCCTCCAGCTCAAGTAAGTTGTAGATCGGTTTCCAGTATGATGCTGTACTCTCCATGGCTACATGAGTGCATCCTTTGGATTTCAACCAGTTCACAAGTTCCATGAGATCTTCTGTCATCGTCAAAAACGTACGGATTTCCTTACCCTCCGGCGTGATGACACATGCAACGACGTTCTTCTTATGAACGTCAAGACCGCAACAGCGACTGTAAACGACGTCCATCTCATACTCCTTCTACGACTGTATAGATTAAAGGGCTGGTGCAACAACCATCCGGGTTAATCTATCCTCCGTGCTTCCATGCGGAGCAACAATCTGTGGTGCACCTGGTCGCTGGGGTCTGTCTAATAAACGGGCTCGCAGCACCATAGAGACGCGACCTCCCTTCGCCAGCCGTAAGAAGTTACTTCGACGCACTACCATTTTCATCCTTCTGATGGTGCTGCGTAGCAGCATGGTTGTCTAATAAGATATGTTTGAGACCACCGACGGTAAAATCACTCAATCTCAGTCAAGGAGTGAATCAGATAATCCGCCTCTTTGCCCAATATTTCTTCGGAGCCTGCATGAGTAACCAGTCCGACCGCAATACTTCCCGCTTGTTTGGCCATGCGCATATCGACGATGGAATCGCCTACAACAATCATTTGCGAAGGCTCAATGCCAATTTGTTCACAAGCGCGGAAAACCATGTCCGGAGCCGGCTTTCCACGCTTGACACTTTCGGGGGTAACGATAAAATCAAGCATTTCTTGTACGCCGATCAGCTTCATGCATGCGTTAGTTCTTAACGAACTATCCGAAGTCAGAATGCCCACTGCCAATTCATTACTTTTAAGTTTCATTAGCACGTCTGGTACCCCGGCAAAGAGGCGAAAAGGCCAGTCCGAAATCTAATTTTTCATCGGCCTGTGCGAACAAATCTCTAGCTAACTGTTTGCATTGGAACCAAGGCCAACCATGCAGTTGAAACATGACACCGGCCGTCAATAAGATTTCTTCTTCAGTCGTAGCAACGGCTAATACACCGCTGTAGTTAATGTGATCCGGGTGTACGAAACCCATGATGCTTTCCCAAGCGGTCTCGTGCTCGGAACCGACAATTTTCAAAAAAAGCTCTTTTCGAATCCGGTCCATGGTTCTCCAATAAGTTAATGCGTCGAAAAGTGTCCCATCCTTATCAAAACCGACTGCCTGCGCTTTCACTGTATGCTTCCCGATGCTAATTTCTTTCATCTTCATGGAGCCGCCTCCTATCGTTGTATAACTGCTTTAAGAAAGCCTTGCGTTCTGGTGTTTTCCGGTTTGGTAAATATCGTTTCGGGTGCTCCTTCTTCAATAATTCGGCCTTCCGCCATGACAACTACGCGGTCGGCAACATCGCGCGCAAAATTCATCTCATGAGTAACAACAATCATTGTCATTCCTTCTTTGGCCAACTGTTTCATTACGGATAATACTTCTCCGACGAGTTCGGGATCCAAAGCGGAGGTAGGTTCATCGAATAACATGACTTTGGGCTGCATCGCCAATGCCCGTGCAATGGCAATCCGCTGTTGCTGTCCACCCGACAATTGCTCCGGATAGCGTTCTTTCTTGTCGAGAAGCCCTACTTTCCCGAGGAGAGTTTCGACAATTTCAATTACTTGCTGCTTTTTTAATTTACGCACATAACGGGGGCCCAAGGCAATGTTTTCATATACAGTTAAATGTGGAAACAAATTAAAAGATTGAAATACCATTCCTACCTCAGTTCCGATTCTCCGGATAACCGGTTTGTTCGACAGGACCGGTTGTCCATCGATATAAATCTCGCCGGACTCAATCGTTTCCAAATGATTGATGCAGCGAAGCATGGTGCTTTTACCGGAGCCGCTAGGACCGATAATGACCACAACTTCCCCTTTTTCAACTTGAAGCGATACGTCGTGGAGAATTTTAAGCTGTCCGAACGATTTGTTGATATGACTTAGCGTAATCATTTGATGTAAATTCTCCTCTCCATCCAATTTACAAACAATGAGAGCGGATAACATATGATAAAGTACACAAGGGATACGGAAAGCAAAATTTCAAAAGGTTTACCGGCAATATTCATAATCGCTTTTCCTTGGTTCAGTAACTCCGCGTAACCGACTACGGAGGCAATAGAGGTATCTTTGATAAGGGTGATAAAAAATCCTATCAATGGCGGTAGCGCTATTTTTAAGGTTTGAGGGAGGATGACTCTAAACATCAGCAGAGCATAAGAAAAGCCGAGTGCCTTTGCGGCCTCGAATTGTCCTTTGGGGACGGACTCAATGCCTGCTCTGAAAATTTCGGCAATGTAAGCGCCGGAGTATAATGTGAAAACCAATGCTGTTGCCTCGAATACGTTGATATTGATTCCAATATAAGATAATCCGAAATAAAACATAAATAATTGAATAAGAAGCGGTGACCCGCGAAAGAGCTGGACATACGCCGTGAGAGGTGCTTTCAGCCACTTGATCCGGCTGGTCGCGACCATACTGATCATGATTCCCGCCAGTGTGCCCAACATGATGGCGGTAACGGAAAGCTTGCATGTTATCGTAAATCCGCTCCATAAAAGATGCCGATATTCGTAGATTGCACTCAAGTCCATGGTTGTCACCTTGTTTCGCGCTTATTAACTAGCCATCTGCGGTTTGTCCAATTGAACAGCGAGAAAATGATAAAATACAACACATAATATATGCCGGTTACGAAAACGAAAATTTCCAATGTCCGGAACGTTTGGCCATTCAAAATTAACGCCCGGTCGGTAAGCTCTTTAACGTCGAGAATAGCAAGCAAGCTCGTATTGAAATACACCATAATAAATTGATTCCCCGCAATCGGAAACATCTTTTTAAAAGCTTGCGGGAAAATGACATATCTAAACATTTGCATATAAGTAAGGCCTATCGCCCTGCTTGCTTCCCATTGTCCTTTATGAATGGATTGAATCCCGGCGCGAATGATTTCAGTCATATACGCCGAGCTGTTGATGGTTAATGCTATAATCCCTGCTTCAATCGGCGAGAAGTGGATGCCAAATTGGGGGAGACCAAAATAAATAAAAAAGATTTGGACAAGCGCGGGTGTATTTCGGATTAACTCCACATAAGTTGTTGAAATCAAATACAAAGGGTATACTTGTTTATTCATGCGGCAAACCGCCAAAATCATGCCCAGCAAAAAAGATAATAGGAAAACGAGAACGGTGAGCCATAAGGTCATCGCGGCTCCGCCCAATAAATAATCCAAGTTGCGGATGGGGGTAGACCAATCGAGCAGCATTCGTTTCCTCCTTGCTGGCAATAGGAGGCCTGCCTCAACCAACAGGCCTCGCCTACGTTTCAAATTAATATTGCGGGTTAAGCGGATAGGGAGGATTTATACCGAACCATTTGGTGTAAATACTTTTGTTCTTTCCTTGATTATTGATTTGGAACACAAAGAAATTTAAGTAATTTAACCATTCCTGATCGCCTTTGCGGACCGCAATACCTTGATATAGAGTAGGTACAAGTGGATCTCCCACCACTTTTAGCTCTGAATAAAGCTTGGCCTGATAAGCCAGGAAGCTTTCGTCCTCCACAAACGCATCGGCTTGCCCATTTTTGACGGCGAGAACGCATTCCGCCGAATTGGAGAAATACGCTAGTTGGGCTTGAGGAGCGAGCTCAGTAACGGCCTGATTGGTGGAACCTTTTACTACTGCGACCTTCTTATCGTTAAGATCCGTAACTTTTGTTATCGCGCTGTCTTTCTTAACCAGCATTTTCTCACTGGCGACCGAATAGGGGGCGGAAACATTTACTTTTTGCAAACGTTCGTATGTACGCGAAAAGTCGCCTATAACCGCATCCACTTTCCCCGTTTCAATAGCCGGAATTCGTGCGGAAGAATCTACATCCGTAATCTCAAGCTCGGCGTTCAGGGACTTTGCCAGTTCTTTTGCAATGTCAACGTCGTAGCCTTGCGGATTGCCTTTATCGTCTTTAAAACCGAAAGGAGGGTAGGAGAGAATGACCCCCACCTTTAATTTTTTGGATTGCACCACTTTAGTGAGAATTGAGCTTTCCACCCCGTTCCCCGGCGCAGCCGTAGATCCGGAACATCCTGTCAACGAGAAAATAAGTGTTAACGATGCAATCAGTAAGAAATAAATGTGAAGTTTTCTCATATACAGCCTCCCCCGCTTTCATCGTTTTTTATAACAGGTTTCCGATTCTTGGAACAAATTCGTCATCTTGCTGCTGAGAATCAAAAAATACCATTTCACGAACTTCTTCTTTGGATAATGCGCGCAGTCGTTCCTCGCTTATATCAATGCCCAGGCCGGGTTTGGTCGGGACAACGATTTTGCCGTTCGTGAAACATAAATTTGTTGTTAATACATCGCTATGATAGTAATCGTAGTGGGTATCGTTGGCGAACGGGAAGTTTCTGGATGCAGCAATCAAATGGACGTTAGCCATTGTAGCGATGCCCGTCTCGGCCCATGTGCCCGTCACACACCAAATGCCGCTCTCATTGGCAAGATCAACAATTTGCTTCGCCTTCAACAAACCGCCTGCCTCGGAAGGATAAACGGTAAAGGCAACAACAGCGCGTTTGTCGATCAATCGCAATGCGCTTTCGAAATCCGTGCAAGATTCATCGGCAGTAATCGGTACCGAGACGGACTTGCTGACTTGCGCCAAACCGTCGATATCATAATAGGGAGTTGGTCTGCTCCACCAGCTGTAAATCATATTTTTCCATCTTGTTAATGGCTTTGATTGCTGTGGAGACGCTCCAATTTTGATTCACATCAATCCGCAATTTGACGTCAGGCCCAACCGCTGCGCGGATTTCTCTTAGACGGGCTGTATCAAACTCGATATCACGGCCGACTTTAATCTTGATTTCTTTATATCCTTGTTTGACTATCTCTTCGGCGTCTTTGGCATTTGCAATCGGCTCGTCGATAAACAAATACCCTGCAAAATCAACGTGACTGCGGTACATTCCTCCAAGCAAGTTATACAGCGGCGTATTCAATGCTTTGGCCTTGAGATCCAATAACGCGATATCGATACCCGCCAATGCATAGAGGCCCAATTGTTTCCAATTCAGCACATACTCCTCTAAACGATGAAGGATCCATTCGGTTCGCATAGGGTCGCCGCCGATAAGAAAAGGTTTAAACTCTTTATCAACAATCGTTTGAATGGCTGGAATTGTAGGTCCGACACATTCCCCGATTCCGACGATTCCCTCGTCTGTAATGATTTTAACTACAATAGCAGGAGCGCTTCGTCTCGTACCTCCAGACCATTTCGCCGGTTTCCGAAAAGGGATCTGTACCTGGGTTGTTGTCACGTCAATAATTTGCATAGTTGTTACCTCCCACACGAATTAAAGTTTGCTTAACGACACCATAGTAGCATCACTTCATTTTTATTGTCAACAATAACAATAACAAAAACGTTAGTTGTTTTATGCATAAAAGAATGTATAATAAAAAAGGAGTGCGACAGCATACAAGGAGGATGTACATGAACGAATATGGCTTTACGGTTAAAAAAACTGATACATTAAGAAATCAAGTTTATAAAGACATAAAAAGCGCCATCATCAGAGGGAAAATCGATCCGGGAACAAGGTTGAGGGAAAATGACATTTCCAAGGAGATGGGCATTAGCAGGGGACCAATTCGGGAAGCTATTTTGCTTCTGGAGAGGGAAGGGTCGCTCGTTACCCAAACCCATAAAGAGACTATGGTGGCTAAAGTCGAGAAAGACGAAGTTACCATGTTATTGAATCCTCTTAGAGTGCTGCTGGAGTCCTTTTCGATACAAAAAATCTTGCCTGTTCTTAATGAGATTCATTTCATTCAATTGGAAAAAATTCTCGGTGAACTCAACCAAGCCTGTATACAAAAGGAAATTGAAATGATTGTTGAAAAAGACCTGGAATTCCATGAATATCTTATAACGCTGACTGGGGAGCCTTATTTGATCACGCTTTGGAAGAGCGTATCGTCCAGAATTGTTTTCCATTTCATGACAAACACCCGGGAAAAGCACCAAATGGACAACTTCTCCCAATTGATGAACGAGCATCGAGAGCCGCTTGAAGCCATTAAGACAAAGAAATGGGAATACATTGAACCTGTGTTGAAAGAGCATATCTATTAAAAAATAAAAAGATCGCTTTTTCTCTGGAGAGAGGAAGCGATTTTTTGTAGATTATTTTATTGTTGACAATAACAATAACATTTACTACTATTTTGGTGTAATCATCAAACCAATTGTGGAGGTTGATTGAAGATGAGCAAATTGAAAACGTTTTATTACGAAAAGTTGACTTGGGAAGAAATCCAACAGGCGATAGATGAGAACAGGGTCATTCTCCTTCCCGTTGGCTCAACCGAACAGCATGGCAGACATTTGCCAATGGAAGTTGATAACTATTTGGCCAGGGAAGTTGCGGTTGGGGCGGCAAATCTGGTTCCCGACGATGTTCTGGTTATGCCGAATATTCCTTACGGTTTTAATACGCACCATATGGACTTTCCGGGGCAAATAACGATTACAGGCAGAGCATTCATCGAATATTGCTTATGCGTAACGAAAAGTTTGGCCTACCACGGATTTAAAAAAATCATTATCGTAGACGGTCACGGCTCTAATATGCCATTTCTGGATATCGTAGCAAGACAAACCAATATTGAAACAAAAGGAAAAGCGCTATGTACCGCACTGATTCATACGAGTCTTGCATTGGATGTGGCGGGACAAATCAGAACGACCGGAAAAGGCGGTATGGGGCATGCATGCGAGTGGGAAACATCGATGTATTTGCACTTGAATGAAAACGAGGTTCGCATGGACAAAATTGAGGATGAGTACGGCTTGCCCGATTCGGAGTTCCATTGGAACGAGCTGCAATCGCCTTCGCCTATATTGATGATGGAATGGTGGACGACGTTTTCCAAGTCCGGTGTATCCGGTATTGCAAGTGCTTCCACTAAGGAGAAAGGTAAAATCTTATATGATACGACTATTGAACGGCTGGCCAGGTTGATTAAGGAATTTAAAAATAGGGAAATCAGACCGCGGCACGATAATCATCCGAATAAACCGGAACTTGACCTTGATAATTTACTTCACTTTTAGTAACGGAGGGAGGATATGAAAGGAAAACAAATGAAAGCTGCCATTTGGTCGGTATGCCTCCTTTCGGCGCTGTTCCTGCTAAACGGCTGTACGAAAAAGCCGGAAGATACCCCAAATAACCAACCAAATGAAAATAAAATAACTTTGCGCATCTTATCTGTTGAGCAAACGGAGAAACCGGAGGGGCCAGCGGAAAAAGAATTGGCCGACCAGTATATGGCGGAGCACCCGAATATCAAAATCGAGTTTATTGGCGTTCCTTATAATGAACTCTATAAGAAAGTTACCGCCCTTGCAACGGGAGGAGATTTACCCGATGCCTTCTTCAATACACCGGAATTTATGAGAATTGCAAACAAAATGAACGCAGCAACCGATCTTACTCCCTTGCTTGGCAAGGAGTATATTGCCGAATTTTACCCGAATATGGTAAACGAAGCGAGTGTCGATGGGAAACTGCAATTTCTCCCATGGTTTGCCACCCCCAAGCTCTTATCTATAGAGGCGATTGGTTTGAGAAAGAAGGACTAAGAGCGCCGGAAACCTGGGATGATTTTCTTAATGCCGCCTTAAAGCTTACAAAAGACACGAACGGCGATGGAACGACCGACCAGTGGGGCTTTGGCATGATCGGAACGCGAAATTCTTCGGGAGCTGCGCGGTTCATCCCCTTCTTGCGCACCTTTGGCGTTGCCGAGATTACAAAGGATCAAAATGGGAAATGGATCACGGAGCTCCAAAAACCTCAAGCAAAAGAGGCTTTTCAATTTTACGCCGATTTAAACAATAAATACGGGGTTGTTCCGCCGGGAACGTTAGAGAACGGATTCCCCGAGGTTGCCAATCTGATGGCCAACAATAAAGTTGCGATGATCATTAGCGGCCCCAATGCAATCGGTGCCATAACGTCACAGAATCCGAATCTAAAAGGCAAGCTCTATAGTGCCCCGCTTCCGAAGAAAGAAAGACATTCCGCGACCTTCGGTTTATTCGGTTATTCCATCTCTGAAAGCAGCAAACATAAAAATGAGGTTGCCGACTTTTTAAAATTTCTGGTGAAGAAGGAGAACTCTTTGAAGTTTAACGCAATAAGCGGACGCTTGCCAACCAAAATAGAGGTGGGTAAAGATCAGCAATTATCAAGCCCGGAATTTGCAGGTTTTGTTAAGGCCATAGAATATGCTTATCCTACTCCGGATTTTGACGCCTACTCTCAATTTAACGACATTGTAACGGAAGCCTATCAGTTGATAATCAGCAAAGCGGCTACAACCGATGAAGCCATGAATAAAGCGGCCCACCGGGCTAATGAACTGATTTCCAAACAAAAATGACGATATCGAATTGAAATCGGGCGTCCGGAAGGGACCGAATTGTCCCTCCGGACGGCTCTGGAGGAGTGTAATTTAATGAAGGGGTTGTTCGAGAAAACTCACGTAAGCGGATACATATTTGTTTTGCCCGCAATCATTACTTTGATGCTTCTAGTAACCTACCCTCTTCTATATGGGATGTACATCAGTTTTTTTAATACAAACTTGCTGAACCAATGGGATTTTGTCGGGCTTGGCCATTACAGCGAAATATTTGGTAATCTTGAATTTATAAAGCGAATTATTGTGACATTGAAATTTACTGTGGTAACTGTTGGCGGGCATTTCGTTATCGGATTAGGGTTGGCCATTTTATTAAATAGAAAACTTCCGGGACAAACGCTTTTCCGAGCCATTCTGATTTTGCCCTGGTTATTGCCTGAGGTCGTTGTCGGGTTACTGTGGAAATGGCTTTTGAATCCGATGTACGGGTTAATGAACTATTATTTGTTCAAAGTCCATTTGATTTCAGCGCCCGTTTCCTGGCTGAGCGACGTCTCCGTTGCTTTTTGGGCTGTCGTTGCCGTCTGTATTTGGAAGGGATTCCCTATGCTGATGCTAATGGTGCTGGCTGGTTTGCAGACGATCTCCGAGGATTTATATGAGGTCGCTAAAATAGACGGATGTACCGGCATGCAGTCCTTTCGATACATTACGCTTCCCGGTTTGCTTCCCGTTTTACTGGTCTCGCTGATTTTAGACACGGTATGGTGGTTTAAGCATTTTACGGTGGTCTGGCTTTTGACGCAGGGAGGACCGGCAAATGAAACGAATATCGTCAGTATCGACATTTATAAATCGGCGTTTGAGTATTTTGAATTTGGCAAGGTCATGCGGCAATGGCGGTTATCGTCTTGTTGGTTTGTTCTTTAATAGGTTACGCATATAGGAGGATGCTAAACAATGACAACGATTAGAAGCAGGAAGGTGCTCCTAAACCTATGCAGTTACATCATATTGACTATGGCGTCTTTGTTCGTGTTGATTCCTTCGCTTTGGATGGTTTCTACGGCATTGAAGCGATCGGAGGATGTGATGTCCACCCCTTTGAAGTGGATACCGGACGCGGTTACGTTTAACCCGTTTATTCGCATATGGAAGGAGTATCCGTTCGGGGCTTATTTCGCCAACAGTGTGTACGTTGTCATTACTGCAACCGTGATATCTTTAATTTTTTCGGCGTTAGCCGGTTATGGAACATCAAGGTTTAACTTCCGGGGGAAGGGAGCCTTCCTTACGTTTTTATTAATGACGCAGATGTTTCCTTCCATTATGCTTCTGATCCCTTTCTATAAAGTGTTAAAAGCCTTCGGTTTAATCGATTCCCACCTTGGATTAATCCTGGTTTATATTTCATTTACGATACCGTTCTGTACATGGATGATGATGGGGTATTTTCAAATTATCCCCAAAGAGCTTGACAAGGTCGCCATGATAGACGGCTGCAGCAGACTGCGGACGTTTGTGCAGATCATTCTTCCTTTGTCTCTCCCGGGGTTATCGGCCACAGCGATCTATGCCTTCCTGGTTGGCTGGAACGAGTATATGTTCGCATTTATCTTGACAACATCCGAGAGCATGAAAACCTTGCCTGTCGGCATTGCCCAGCTTAACGGTTTTTACAAAATCGAATGGAACGATATGATGGCGGCATCTATCGTATCGAGTTTACCGCTAATTGTCCTATTTTTATTTTTGCAAAAATATTTTATTAGCAGTTTGACAGCCGGCGCCGTGAAATGAAGGTGAAGTTCAGAGGGCTTTACCAGTTATCATGATATGTCATCTTCCTTGGTAAAAACTTGTTGATATGCTATAATGCATACGACTGTGACGATGCAGCTTGCAAAGTTGTTACCAATGGAGGATAAAAATTCGATGGATACTTCAGATGAGTCGAAACCATTATACCGCATCATATCAGATAAAATAAACCACGATATACGGGAAGGAAAATACACAGACCATTTGCCGCCTCAAAATGAGCTTGCGATCATCTACGAAGTGGGCCGAAGCACGATAAGAGAGTCTCTGCGCCATTTGGAAGAGCAGGGCATTATTCAGGTCAGGCACGGGGCCAGTACGAAAATTTTGGTTTCGAGTCCCGCTTATAAGTTAAAGCCCGGGCTTGAATCGTTCATCGGCGTATCGAAAGTGATTGAAGACGCAGGCTTCGTGCCTTCCACTTCGTATGTGAACCTGCGAAGAGCGCATGCTTCCAAGCTGTTCTATCCGGATTTTTCCGGCATGTCGGTGATCGTACTGGAACGCGTCAGAACAGCCGACGGCAAACCTGTCGTATTCTCGATTGACGTCTTCAAAGATGACGGGATGGCGATCGATGAATTGGAAGCTTATCTGAAGAATGGTTCGTTGCTGGAGTACCTCAAGAGAAGGGGTTCCATCATCAATTTTGCGGAAACTAACGTACGGGCCATAGCGGCAGACCAAGCGGTCAGTCAAAGACTTCATATCACTGTGGGTGAACCGGTCCTATTGTTGGAAGAGGTGTGCTATGATTCGTTAGGCAATATTGCGATAACTTCAAATGATTACTATCATCCCCATTTGGTTAATTTCAGAGTGATTCGCCGTGCTGAGAACATGAAATAGGCGCTGTGCCGATCTTCAACGACTTATAAGAAAAGCTTCTGATACCCTTAAAGAAAGCCGCATAAGCGGCTTTTTTTTGTTGTCCGGAGCCATTCCTAAAAAAAGTGTTGCAGAGAAAAAGAATCATGCTATAATTAACTCATCTGAAGAGTTATGATATAAAATTCTGTCAGATATCATAATTGTTTTCGCGGCGGAAATAATTGAATCCATTGCAGGAGGAGGCAACCAATTCAGATTGTTCCAGAAACTTTGCAGGCGATAACAACGGTGTAGTCCATATTGAAGGGGATTTGCATGAGCGAACTTAAGAAGAATGCTATAAGTTGGCCGGGGGCCATCGCCATGTCGATAGCGATTATGGCTCCGGCTGCAGGAATGATGTTTGCTCCGCAGGTTGTCGCACAAACAGCCGGCGGCGCCGTGCCGCTCGCATTCATCGTTTCATTGATCGGTTCTCTATTTGTAGCCAATACGATCGTTCAATTTGCCAAAAGGTCGCCTCATGCCGGCTCATTTTTCGCTTATAATACGGCGGGCCTCGGCAAAGTAGCCGGGTTTGTCTCGGGATGGCTTTTGTTCAGCGGATATTTCGTTTTTTACCCCCAAAACTTGCTGGTCAGCGGCATTTTTTACGTCATCCGTATGCAAGTCGATATTCGGGATTGAGGTCAGCTGGATTCTCATCGCTTTATTGTTTGCGGGAATCATCTGGTGGCTATCGCTGCGCGGAATAAGTAACTCAATGAAGACCGATTTATTTTTCGTCGCTTTCGAAGTGTTGGTGCTCATCATTGTCGCGGTTTCCATTATTGCTCAGGGTGGGGCGGAAGGAAATACATTGTCGGTATTTACGCCGCAGCATTCGCCGACAGGTTGGGGCGGCGTATTGTTCGGGATGATATTCGCAATGATGACTTTTATGGGCTTTGAGTCGGCGGGAACCGTTGCTGAAGAAACATCGAATCCGCGTAAAAATATTCCGCGGGCGATATGGGGCTCGGTTATCGGGATCGGTATTTTCTATATCTTTATGACTTATGCGATGTCAATCGGTTATGGACCCAGTAAGGGTGCAGAGTTTGCCGCGGCGACGATCCCGATGGAGGACTTGGCCGATAGATATGCAGGCCCTGGTATGCGATGGGCAGTCGATATTGCGGGTATCCTCAGCGCATTTGCCGTAAGTCTGGCGTTAAACAATGCGACGGTGCGAGTGATTTTCGCCATGGGCCGCGATGGCGTTTTGCCGAAATTTCTCGGTCAGATCGATCCCAAATTCGCCGCACCCAAAAATTCGATTCATTTGGTTGCCCTATGTACGATCGTTCTGGCTCTTGTGATCGGCATTTTATTCGGGCCCTATCCGAATGGCTACGGTTTGCTGGGATCTTTCGGGACACTGCCTATTTTGCTTTTATATGTGATCGCTTCCATTTCATTATACCGGTTTATGAAAAAGCATGATCCGTTACATTTTAACTGGTGGCATCATGCTATCATGCCGGGGATCGGCGGATTGTTCATGCTGCTGCCGATCTACGGAACGGTATTTCCTTTGCCGCCTTGGCCGTATAATTTGATTTTACTGCTAGTCGTGCTCTATATAGCGACCGGGGTCATTTGGGGATTCCGTTTGAGAATGAAAGGCGGAGATATGCTTGACCGTCTTCAGAAGATCATGGATCATGCAGGCGATTGAACGGCCTAATGAAACCGAAAGGAACAGGAAATGATGCAAAGATCGACATGGACGCACGAAGAATTGTATGGTGTGGTTGATATCGGAGGCACGAAAATTATAGCGGGAATCGCTTTCGACGACGCTCTGCTCGCGACGAGGCGTATCTCTACGGATGCTTTGAAAGGACCCGACGATATTACGAAACGGATAGCCGCCACTTTAACCGAGCTAAAAGAGGAATTGAATTTATCCGGCAGACAACTGTCGGGAATTGGAGTCAGCGTGCCAGGACCGTTAAATACCAAAGAAGGCATCGTCCATTTTACCGGCAATCTGAACTGGGTCGATTATCCGGTGGCTGAACGGCTTCAGGCGGAGTGCGGCGGAGTCCGCGTTTGCATCGACGATGACGGGAATTGTGCCGGCATCGGTGAAGCCTGGTACGGCGCAGGCAAAGGGTTGCAGCAAATGGTATATATCACGATCAGCACAGGGATCGGAGGAGCCGTTATCATAGACGGTCAAGTATACCGCGGTCATCAGGATTTGGCGGGTGAAATCGGGCATATGACAATGATCCCCGACGGTCCCTTATGTTCCTGCGGAAATTACGGTTGTTTGGAGTCGATTGCTTCAGGCACGGCGATCGGATTGCAAGGAAAGCGACTTCTTTTGCAAGGCAAATCGGATATGGTGGCGAGGTTGTCAGGCGGCCGGATGGACGAAGTATCGGCAGAGACGGTTTTCCTGGCGGCTGAACAAGGGGATTCGGCATGCCAGGCTATCATCCGAACAGCAGGTATTTATTTGGGGATTGCAGCGGCCAATTTGGTACACGTGCTGAACCCTGAAGCTATCGTTTTCGGAGGGGGTGATGCAGCAGAGTGCCGTACTGCTTCCGCTGATTACATCCGAAATGAACAGACATCTATTCAAGATTCAGCAAAACCGTATTCAAGTGAAAGCCGCAGAGCTGGGAGACAAGAGCGGGTTATGGGGAGCGAAACGGCTCATTGCCGGTCAAAGGAAACAAACGACCATGTAGAGTGGATAAAAAGATATTACGGAGGGAAACGCGATGAACATGATTCAAGCATATGGCGAATACTTGATGAAACATTTGGAGAAGGTTGTTTTGAACCAGCAGGAAAGCATCAAGCAAGCGGCTGAAATAGTGAAAAAGTCGATACTGTCCGGAGGGCGGTTTTACGTTTTCGGCAGTGGACATTCCCATATGATAGCGGAAGAACTGTACAACAGGGCGGGGGATTGGCGCTTATTAAGGCTATATTGGAGCCCAGTCTGATGCTGCATGAAGAGCCTAACAAGAGCACTTATCTTGAGCGCCTCGAAGGATATGCCGAAGTGCTGCTCAACCTGAAAGAAGTTGGAAGCAAGGATGCGATCATGATCGTCTCCAATTCGGGGCGGAATGCTGTCGTCGTGGAAATGGCCATCAAAGCGCGCGAATTGGGCGCATCCGTTATCGTCATGACCAGCATGTCGCATTCTTCAAAAGTCAGTTCGCGCCATCCAAGCGGCAAGAGATTGTTCGAATTAGCCGACGTCATATTGGACAATGGCGCGGAAACGGGCGACGCCGCATTTTTCGTGGAAGGTCTGGAAACGCCAACGGGGCCGACATCCAGCTTTGCCGGAATCGCTTTGGCGCAGACGTTGTTGGTGACTATTTTGAACGAATTGGTAGAAGCGGGATTCGAGCCGCCGGTTTTTAAAAGCAGCAATTTGGATGGTGCGGATGCCTACAACGATCAATTGTTTAAAACCTACGTAAAGTGAGGCTGGATCCAGTGAAAACTGCCGTTATACTTGCAGCGGGAAAGGGCTCCAAGCTATGGCCCTATAACGAATATTGGCCCAAAGCCGCTTTGCCGGTTGCCGGCAAGCCTGTTCTCCATAGAATGATCCGTCATCTAAAGAGTTTGTCGATTGAACGAATTATTGTTGCGGCAGGATATCTCGACAAACGATTGAAGTCGCTGTGCCACGGAATCGAAGGCGTTGAAGTCGTTTCGATATCGTCTCCGCAAGGGACGGCGGATACGCTGGAACGCTTGCTTGCCGATGGTTAACGATGAGAAGCCGCTGATTGTGTACGGAGATATCGTCACCACGCAAGCGGTATTGCACAATTTTGTTCGGCAATCGTCCGAATCCGGGAGCGATGCGGATCTTCTCGTTAAGCCGCTGGATAAGGAGCGGGCGCAGGACTGGCTTTGCGCTAACGTCAGCGACAAGAGGGTGCTGCAAATCTACGGGCATCCGCGTCCGCATTACGTGAATCATCGGTTGTTGGGCGTTTATGCGGCCAGAACGGCGACGCTGAAATCGGCGTTGGCTCAAAATCCGGGCTTCATGACGAATGTGAATGTCGGCGTTATGCCACCGATGGAGGCGGCGCTTGAGCAATCGTTACAGATCATGATCGAGGACGGTCTTCGCGTCACCGCGCATTGCGCGGAAACCGACGTAGTCGATTTGGACAAACCTTGGCACTTATTGCAGGCGTCTCATTTGGTGATAAATGACGAATTACAAGCTATCCAAGAGAACATCATCCCGGATTCCGCCTTTATTCATCCGTCTGCCGAAATTCAAGGGAAAGTCGTTCTGGGCGAAGGGGTTATGATTGGAAGAAACGTGCAAATCAAGGGGAATGCAATAATCGGCAAGGGAACCGTCATCGATAATGGAGCTGTCATAGGCAAAGCAACTCGGTGATCGGTGACGATTGCGTCATCGCGAATTACTGTAAAATCGGGGATTTCAGCGTAATCGGAAACCGGAATCGTATCGGCCATTGCGCCGAATTTGAAGGGATTACTTTTGATCAAGTGAGCTTTACCCACTACGGAGAAGTTTTCGGCGTTGTCGGCACTGCTACCGATATTGCGGCCGGCGTTACGATCGGTGTACTGCGCTTTGACGATTTGCCGCAAATGCAGAAGGTGCAAGGGCGGACAGAATATCCGGAAAAGTTCGGAAACGCCGTTTATTTTGGCGACTATTCCAGGACCGGAATCGCTTCGCTTTATATGCCCGGTGTCAAGGTAGGCTCCAACAGCGTGATCGGCCCGGCCGTTTTGGTGGAGAAGGATGTGCCGTCGCACACATTGATCCACCTTGATCAACAACAGCTCGTAAAAAAGAATGGGGAGCTCACCGTTACGGCTGGTGATCGCAACGCGAGCATGGGGGCTTGGCCCCTATTTTATTCAAATGGTGAGGTAGCGATGGCGGAAATCACGAGATTCGCTTGGAAGGGCGAGCCTGGTGGCGCCAAACCGGGTGATCCATAATGGATTGGTAGTAGCTGAAAATAAGCGCATTCTATTTGCAGGACCTATGGAAGAGTGGAGTGGCGGGACGATTCCGCAAGTTGAGGAAATCGTCGACGGCTGGATTTTGCCCGGTTTGATCGATCTGCACGTTCACGGCTTGGCCGGTCTGCGATGTAATGGACGGAACGCCGGAGGCCTTATTGACCATTTCGGCGGCTTTAGCCTCTTATGGCGTTACCGGATTTTTGTCCACTACGATTACAAGCAGCGAAGAAGATTTGCTAAACGCGATAGATAATGTGGTGGATTTTCAAGAAAAAGGGTTCACTCCGGGAGCAGCGGTGCTGGGTATTCATGTCGAAGGACCGTGGATTCATCCGCGTTACCGCGGGGCGATGAATGAAAGTTATATCACGCGACCTTCGCTCTCCCAAGCAAAGAAACTGTACGATAGGGCTAAGGGGCTTCTGAAAATCGTCACCTTGGCGCCTGAACTGCCGGGTGCCCTTGACGTGATCCGGTATTTGAGCGAGAGGCATGTTATCGTCTCTGCGGGCCATACGGGAGCGGGCTTCGATCAAATTGCCGAAGCGATGCAAGCCGGATTAACCCAGATTACGCATTGCTTTAATGCGATGACCGGGCTGCATCATCGCGAACCGGGTGCCGTAGGAGCGGCCTTATATTTTGATAAGTTGCGAACGGAGCTTATTGCAGACAACATCCATGTACACCCCCATATCGCCAACCTGCTGTACCGATTGAAAAAACAAAATCTGATTCTAATCAGCGACTGTATGAGAGCGGGCGGAATGCCGAACGGAGTGTACAGCTTGGGCGGCCAGTCTGTGCAAGTAGCGGACGGAAAAGCGACGCTGCCTGACGGTACGCTGGCCGGCGGCTTGCTGACATTGAACCGAGCGATAAAAAATATGGTGGAATCGGCCTTCGTCCCCCTTGAACAAGCTGTATCCATGGCTTCCTTAGCTCCTGCTGCGGTTCTCGGTATCGATGACCGGAAGGGGAAGCTTTGTCCCGGATATGACGCGGATCTCACGATTTTGAACCGGAACTTTGAGGTACTGGCGACGTGGGTCGGGGGCAGAAAGGTATATGATTTGAAGAAATGTCCGTAGTTACACTAATCCAAGTGCATAGGAGGGAATTACTCTTGCAAGCCGGAATGAAAGCGGGATTCGGCCAAACCGATATTACGCCGCAAGTCGGAATCGAGCTTTGCGGTTTCGGATGGCATCTGGAACGAAAGTCGACGGGCATTATCGAGCCTATTTATGCCAATGCCTTTGTTTGGCAGTTGGGAGAACGGAAAGGGGTTATCGTCTCCACCGATTTGCTCGGCGTCGATAAAGACATTACGCATCGGGCCAGATTGGAAATAGCCGACAGCTGTCAAATTCCTTATGACCATATTCTTATTTGCGCTACGCATTCCCATTCTGGACCGACAACTGTCGGACTTATCGGTTGGGGGAGAGAGATCCGCAATACTGGGACGCTCTTCCCGGACTGATCGCCAAAGCCGTGAAATCGGCCAACGAGCGGCTCCAGGAAGCGACTTTCGAATATGGCGAAGCACCGGTGGAAGGCATCGCTTACAACCGCGAAAGCCACAGCAAGCACAATCCGGGCGGCTTGACAGATCGAACCCTGAAGGTATTAAAAGTGAATCACAACGGGAACATGATCGGATTTTTAGTGAATTATTCCGTCCATCCTGTCGTGATGTGCGAAGAGACCTCTCTCATATCGGGCGACTTTGTCGGCATGGCGATCAACAAAATAAATGCCGAGTATGGGGGAACGGGCTTGTTCCTTCAAGGGTCTCTAGGGGATCAAAATCCGGTATACTGCCATGAGCCGCAGGAGGTATCGATCAGGAATTTGATCAAGTTGTCCGATAAATTGGCAGGCATCATCAAGACGGCATTGGACAACGCCGTCCCGATTACGATCGATACGGCGGAAGTAAACCGCGTAGAAATTGCGTTGCCGCAAAACGTGCTGGAGCGTTCGACCATACTGCGGAACCTGAAACTGGCGGAGGAGCTGTACAAGCATTTCGAGGAGTCGCCGAAAAGCGCGCAGCGAAGAGTGCAGTTCGAACGCGACGTGAATGAAGCGGTATGGGCCAAATATGATGAACGACCGCTCGGCGTATTGAAAACGGAGCTGCAGGCAATGAAATTCGGCGAACTGCTTATCGTCGCCCATCCGACCGAGCTTTTCTACAGCTATCATGTGGAGATCGAACAGCATTTTCTGCCGAACAAAACGTTTATTATCGGACAGGCGAACGATTCCGTTGGCTACGTTCCGACCCCGGATAAATACGACGTATCATCGCGGGAGTATTCATACCCGGCATGGTTCACTTCCTTCATGTACGGACAGCTCCCATTCGCCAAGGACGTAGGTTCAACGCTTACGAACGAATTGATAAAGCTCGGACAATCTTTCCAAAAATCAAAAGGGGATTAAGCGATGAAGATCCGTTCCAAAATGATAGTGGCTTTGGTCAGTACGGCTCTGATTTCAACGATTACGGCTTGTTCAAGCAATAACGGGGAAAACAATCCATCCAAGGCAAGCGGAGGCAACAAAAAAACGACCTTGCAATTTATGGTGACCACCGAGAACTACAGCGGCAGACTTAAGGATTTCATAGCGAATTACGAAGCCAAAAGCGGTAACAGTGTGGATGTGCAATTGTTGCCGGCGGCTGGAATACGATAAAATGCTGAAGGTTAAGATGATGTCGGAAGAAGGGCCGGATTTGTTTGTAACCGACGATATCGCCATGTCGCAATTTCAAGTCCCCAAGTCATGGTTCGAGAATTTGTCCGAACGGCCTTGGACCAAACGGCTATCGGACGGAGGCAAAAAAATCATCCAATGGAACGACGGCCAAATAACCGGAATGCCCATTACCAATCCAGGCGGCTTCGGGATCATTTACAATAAAGCGATATTCAAGAAGCTTGGCCTCGAAGTGCCGACATCGTGGAATCAATTTTTGGAAATATGTGAAAAAATCAAAAAAGCCGGCATCGTTCCGGTCAATATTCAGCTGGCCAACGGGGCCGAGTTCGGTACGACGCATATAATGCATCAATTGTTCGCAAATGCCGAGTTAAACCGAGGCAAAGACGCCGACCGATTCTGGCAGGACATGAACACGCATAAGATCAAGCTGACGGATGTCAAGGAATACGAGCAGGCGCTGAATCAAATGATAGAGTTAAAAACGAAGGGCTACATTAACGATGATTTTATTAACAACACGTTCGAGATGACACAGGAAAAATTAGGGAGCGGCAAAGTGGCCATGCACCCCGCAGGCGATTTTATACTGGAGCCGCCGCTTGCGAAATATCCGGATATGGATCTGGGCTTCTTCTCAATGCCATTCGGGGATACGCCGGGCGCGATTGCGCTTTATGCCGGAGTAGGCATCTCCGTGAATGCGAAAGCCGCGCACAAGGAAGCGGCGCTGGATCTGATCGATTTCTTCGCATCCAAGGAGCAGCAAGACATGTACATGCAGAAATCGCCGGGTACCTCGGTGTTCTCCGACATCGATGCCAAACCAAACATGATCAGCAACGATTTGAAGCGTTATATGGACAAGGGAACGGCATTTATGGGGATGTTTGGCAAGTATGAGGCGTGGAACGACATGGATGCTCGAAAAATCATGCAGGAAATGATGCTGGGCGGGAAAACGCCAAAACAAGTGCTGGAGGAATTGAATGCCAAGATGGAAATTGTCGCAAGGGGAAAAATTTGCCTGGATGGAGCCAATGAAGCCGTATGTGGAGGAGGGGAGCGCATTGCTCAAGCGAAGACCGCCGATCTATTATCCCTTCATGTTTGCCGTTCCAGCGCTGGCCCTATTCCTTGTGTTTTTCATATACCCAACCCTATTGGGGTTCTATTATTCCTTCACCAATTGGAACGCAACGAGCGCTGATATCCGGTTTGTCGGATTATCCCAATTTAAGGAGGTTTTTAGAAATCCGGATTTCGGCATCGCGTTGAAAAATACGTTCTTATACGCTATGGTGACCACGATCGGCAAAAATGTCATTCCGCTTGTACTGGCAGTGCTTCTGACTATGGGCATGCGGTCGCGCAATGCGTTGCGGGCGATTTATTTTTCTCCTGCTATTCTGAATATTGTGGCAGTTGGACTTATTTTTCAGGGACTGCTTAATCCTCATACGGGCTTTGTCAACAATATGCTGCGCTCGCTGCATCTTGACTTTCTGGCGCTCGGTTGGATCGGGGACCCGGCTTTGTCCATATATGCGACTTGTCTGATGGAGATCTGGCGGGCGTCCGGGATTACGATGGCCATTTATATAGCGGGGATCCAGAACATCTCAACCGAATACTATGAAGCGGCGGATATCGACGGGGCGTCTGTGTGGTCAAAGTTCAGGCAAGTGACGCCGCCGCTTCTGATGCCCGCCATTACAATCAATATTCTTTTATCGGTCATCTACGGCTTCCGTATGTTTGAAGGCGTCTATTTCCTGACGCAGGGCGGACCTGGAAATTCCTCCGAAGTGTTGATGACGCTGGTTTATAAATATATGGGACAGGGCTTATACGGTTACAGCACGGCGTTGAATTTGATTCTGGTGATTCTGATTATTGTAATTTCGATGCCGCTCCTTTCCTATATGAAGAAAAGGGAGGTTGGGGGATAATGGAGAGGCGGAGAAAACAATGGATGAGGCTAATCGAATTAGGTTTGTGGTGCTTAAGTGCCATCATCTTTGTCCCTTACCTGATGGTTGTGCTGACTTCGGTCAAAAATAGCAAGGAGGCAGGGCTATTTCGCCTTACGCTCCCTTCCGAAATTCATTTCTTCGACAATTATGGCGTCATTTTTGAGCGAGGGCACATTTTCCAAGGCTTCCTAAACAGTATCGTCGTGACGGTCGGTTCTGTCATGATTGTACTCATTTGCTCCGCGCTTCTGAGCTTTTATATCGCCAGGGTGAGAAGCCGGCTATCGGAATTTCTCTATAGTTTCTTCTTGCTTGGCATGGTTGCACCGATCAGCCTTGTTACTACGTTCAATCTGCTCAAGTCGTTGCACATTCTGAACACCCGAATGGGGACCATCATGATATTCGCAGGCCTCCTGATTCCGTTCGCGATGTTTATTTACGTCGGATTTGTCAGGACGATTCCCAGAGAAATGGATGAGGTCGCCACAATCGACGGGTGCGGGCCATACCGCATGTTTGCGGTTGTCATTTTTCCGCTGATGAAACCGATTACATTCACGGTAACGATATTGGTGTTTATGAACGTTTGGAACGATTCACAGATCCCGCTGTTTTTCTTAAATGACAATAAATATTGGACCATGCCGCTGAACATATATCGATTCTATGGTTATTTCAGCATGGATTGGAACTATATTTTCGGCAATATCTTTCTGACTACCCTTCCCGTATTCCTCTTCTATCTGTTTGGACAGCGGTATATGATCGAAGGGATGACGAGCGGAGCGGTGAAAGGGTAATCCGAAATCGAAACATATTTAACGGAAACGGTCTCCAATGTCAAACTGGGAAAAAACGCGTTGCAAAAACCGAAGTTTAAACCTTTGAATCACAGCGAATGCACCGGAGCACCCATTCTGAAGAGTTAGTGGGATCGATTTGAGTTCTCTCTGTTGCTTGCTCAGTCCGGCATGATGAAACGAAAGGGCGCTCCGTCTTGGTTAATCTACTTCCTCTATGTTGTCGGTCTCGTTTCCAATTGTTCCTCTGTCGCCCATTGGTAAAGTTGGTTGACAAAGACACTTTGCTTAAAGCGATGTTCCAGCCGCGGAAGCTTGCGCAGTGCACGCTGAGCCGCTTTTTTACGAAAACTTTGCATGGACGGCATTTGGGAAAAAGCGTGTCGAGCGCTTACAGCAAGACTCCGTAACTGCGCTTACCGATGGAGATGCTGTCAATCTCGACGATACCCATAGCGCCCATCCCTTTGCCAAGCGGCTTCCGTTCTGAGCTGGCTCTATGACCACGGGACCTAAGCCTATGTTAGGGCAACAAATCTGGTGGTTCTGCAGGCGGTTCGGAAAAGTGGGTTGGAATATCCGTTGTTTTACCGGATTTGGCACAAGCCCAATCTCATTCCTGGAGGACAACAAACTTTGACTGGGCCACCAAAGCCAAGCGCAACACGGCATGAATGATATTGCCATAGGTATCGATAAGTAGAGCAACTTGTCCGGCTTGCTTGATAAACTGCTCCATTCGCCCGAATAGGTGCGAGGCATGCTTGATCAAGATTTCGTTCTCTCGAATAATCTCATGGATTTGCTTCGCCGCCATCAATTGGTCATGAACAGGTTCCGTTGGTTTCAAACCATAACGTTGGCAGCGTTTCTAAGAATTCGCCATCATTTCCGAATGATCCTTAAAATTACCAGGGAAGACATCGTAAACATCTCCACAAGCTGCGAGAGAGATTTGGCTGTAGTATAACACAATGAATCCACTCCTGTTTGCATAATAAATCAGACTGTTCCAAAATGTTACACTTGTTCCGCTTCATAAAGATACATTCTTAACGAGATCTTACAAACAAACTTTGAATCATCGAGGTTTTCGCTTTGCAAGACTTTTGCTACATATTTTATTGCAGATAAATGATGGAGCAAAGGGGAGAAAAATGGGGTGCAAGTCATTTTGATTGGATTGCCGGGTGCCGGCAAAGGGACTCAAGCGGAACGGATCATGAAGAGATTCGGTATTCCGCATATTTCTACCGGTGACCTATTCCGGGCCGCGATGTCGGAAGGAACCGAGCTCGGCTGCAAAGCGAAATAATATGTAGACAAGGGGCCGCTTGTACCGGACGATGTGACCGTCGGCATCGTATGCGAACGGTTAAGCCAAGCGGATGCGAAGCTCGGATTTCTGCTTGACGGATTTCCGAGAACATTGGAACAAGTGGTACAATTGTCTAAAGTATTAGCGGAAATGGATCGTCGGATCGACGTTGCGATTCAATTGAATGTGGACATCGATAAGCTTCTGGTACGTCTTACCGGACGAAGAGTTTGCCGCTCCTGCGGATTGACCTATCATCTGATGTTCAATCCGCCCCAAGCTGTAGGTAAATGCAATCGTTGCATGGGGGACTTGTATCATCGCCCGGATGATTCGATGGAAACGGTGATTGCCAGTTTGGAATTGAATGTAAAGATGCAGAAGCCGTTGCTGTACTTCTATGAGCGGAAAGGTTTGCTTCGTTCCATAAACGGAGAAGCTGACATCGAACATATTTTTCAGGATATTTCCGGCATACTCCGGAGTTATGCCTAGGTATGTGAAATCGTTCACTATCAATTCTATCAAATCAAGCTTTGGAGGGTTTACGAATGAATCAGTACATGAATGAGCACATTACGGCCACTGCGGCAAATCCCAATTTGAGTCAATATGAGCAGGCCCGGGAACAGTTTCGCTGGGAGGACGTGGAGACCTATTTTACTTGGCATGAAACCGGCAAAGTCAATATCGCCTATGAAGCTATCGACAGTCATACAAATTCCTCGAGAAAAAATAAAATCGCCTTATACTACAGCGACGACCATAGAGAAGAAGCCTACACCTATGAGCGAGCTAAAAAACAAATCCAACCAATTCGGCAACCTGCTTCGCAGGAACGGCATCGGGAAAGGCGATCGCGTATTCATTTTTATGCCGCGTTCCCCGGAACTGTATGTTGTACTGCTCGGTATTGTGAAGGTTGGCGCGATCGTCGGTCCTTTATTCGAGGCATTTATGGAAACAGCGGTAAAAGACCGTTTGGAAGACAGTCAAGCGACGGCCATCGTAACGACACCTTCGCTGCTTTCGCGAATTCCAAGAGAGCAATTGCCGAGCCTGAAACACGTTATCGTGGTCGGTCAAGAGTTGCAGCCCGCAGATCGTGTGGTAGATTATTACAAGGAGATGGAGAGCTGTTCCGAGCAGCTGGACATCGAATGGATGGATGCCGAGGACGGTCTGATTCTTCACTACACATCGGGCTCGACAGGGAAGCCGAAAGGCGTTCTGCATGTGCATTATGCTATGGTACAGCACTATTATACGGGCAACATCGTACTTGATCTGAAAGAAGACGACATTTATTGGTGTACCGCCGATCCGGGTTGGGTAACTGGTACGTCTTACGGGATTTTTGCCCCTTGGCTCAGTGGTGTAACCAACGTCGTTCGTGGCGGGCGCTTTAAACCGGAGGACTGGTACGCAACCATTCAAAAGTTCGGAGTTACCGTATGGTATAGCGCGCCTACCGCGTTTCGCATGTTGATGGGAGCGGGGGACGAGCTGGTCACGAAATACGATATATCGTCGCTCCGCCATGTGCTTAGCGTAGGAGAACCGCTGAATCCCGAAGTTGTTCGCTGGGGCATGAAGGTTCTCAATCAACGCATTCATGATACGTGGTGGATGACGGAGACCGGAGGCCAGTTGATTTGCAATTATTCGAGCATGGCGATCAAGCCAGGGTCGATGGGGAAGCCGATTCCGGGTGTCGAAGCAGCGATTTTGGACGATGAAGGAAACGTTCTGGAACCGTACCGGATGGGGCATTTGGCGATTAAAACAGCATGGCCGTCAATGATGCGCCAAATATGGAATAATCCAGCCAAATACGAAGAGTATTTCCGGTTCAAAGGCTGGTATGTGTCCGGGGATACAGCATTCCGCGACGAAGAAGGTTACTTCTGGTTCCAAGGCCGCGTAGACGATGTCATCAATACTTCAGGCGAGCGGGTAGGGCCGTTCGAAGTGGAGAGCAAGCTGGTAGAGCATCCCGCGGTTGCGGAAGCCGGTGTTATCGGCAAGCCGGATCAGATGCGCGGTGAAATTATCAAAGCTTTTATCGCATTGCGCGTAGGATTCACGGCTTCGGATGACTTGAAAGCAGATATCGTCAAGTTCATAAAGTCGGAATTATCCGCCCACGCGGCGCCGCGCGAGATTGAGTTCAAAGATAAGTCGCCGAAGACGAGAAGCGGTAAAATCATGCGGCGCGTCCTGAAAGCCTGGGAGCTGAATTTGCCAGTAGGAGATATGTCGACTATGGAAGACTAAAGGAAAAACACCTATGCAAATTGGATGAAATGGAATCATGCTTCCCAATTCCATTTCATCCAATCTCGCAAAGGTGTTTTCGATTGATGTTGGGGAGCGCTTACATTACGGTGTGTCTGGACGACCCGGGTGAAAACTAAAGGGAAGCGAAAACCCAAGCGATCATCCGGCTTGGTCCAGAGGCGTATTACATCGGTCAGGAAGTTGCAGGAGTCATCCTCTTGCTCTCGCCGAAAAAAATCATACTCGGCGGCGGCGTTATGCACCAGAAACAGCTGTTCCCGATGATTCGCGCCGAGGTGCAAAACAATCTGAACGGATATGTGAAGGCGCAAGAGCTATTCATCCATATCGACGAGTATATTACTCCACCTGGCTTAGGGGACAATGCCAGTCTTTGCAATGCGTTGGCTCTAGGTCTGATGGCGCCGGGAGGCATGTAGCGCCTTTAAGCGGGGGCTATCCCCCATTCTTGCTTAACCAATCATGGCCTCCCCGGTTCCAGCCCGGCGTGAAGCTGAGTTTGGGGATCCGTGAAGATTCCGAGAAGACCTTCATGCCGATCAATTATTTGCTGCGGGCAATGCCCCTCATCAGCTTTTTTGTTGAGAATTGGTTAGATACCAAAATTATGATTTGCAATACTTTATAATTTCAGTCTCTTCGACAGTGAAAGATGCGGTAGGCGCTATCGTTCAGGTGCTTGCTGCCAATTTTCCTGCCAAGAAGAATCCGCGTAACTTGTGTTACTTCTATAAGGGCAAAGAGCGACAAGAGGATCAGGGAAAGTATTGCATATAAACCAGAAAAGTAGCTCCAGCAGTTACAGTGGCAGCACCGGGTACATCAAAATGACGCTTTTGATTCCCTGCTCGTCAGGGGTTCCAGGCCGAACCTCCCAAAAGTGACGAAAGCGCGTAGATAAGCAAAGCGAAAATAAACATTCGCTTTTGTCCGAGCGAATCAGCGGCACGCCTCCGAGAAGCAGGAAGCTCCCGCAGAAAACAGTGTAGGCGCTGACCTGAAGCAAAATTAGTAATTGAATATCATACAAATAGTCAGTAAACCCTAGGTTTACTATTCTTTGCACTTCAAAACCAATTTGTCATCGAACATAACCATCCGGTTACATAGGTTGTTGTTCACAATGTCAAAAAATTTGATAATACAGGGGAAGATCTCGAGGATCTCATCTCGATAGGAACGATCGGACTCATCAAAGCGATCGAATCATTTTCCCCTGATAAAGGAACTAAGCTTGCTACATTCGCGGCGAGATGTATAGAAAATGAAATTCTGATGCATCTTCGCTCTTTAAAAAAGACGCGCAAAGATGTCTCGCTTCATGACCCCATTGGTACGGACAAGGAAGGGAACGAAATTACGCTCATCGATATCCTCGGTACGGAAGCCGACGATGTCGTGGATAAAGTGCAGCTCAAGATTGAGAAGAGCAAAATCTACAAGAACCTGGACATCCTGGATGAACGGGAGAAGGAAGTCGTGGTCGGCCGTTTCGGACTGGAGCACGGCGGGGAGGAACGCACGCGCTGGGAGATCGCGAAGGAGCTCGGCATCTCGCGATCGTATGTGTCGCGGATCGAGAAGCGTGCTTTGATGAAGCTATATCACGAATTTTATAAGGCGAAACGGTAAATTGCCCAAAGCCTGCTTTCCTTTAGCAGGCTTTTTAAATTCTTTTTATAAAAGGATGGTTTTTGAATGGACGAGCTCATCTTAATGGTCGAGAGATAAATTCTTTAAGATCGTCAATTGAATATAACAAGAAGTACTTCGACTATCCGTTCACTAATAATTGTGACCATTATATAAATTAATGCTTTTACATAATAGGTTGGAAAGCTGGGAGCTTTTCCTGGAGACTCTTCTGTCGTTTAGAAATTCTCGATGCAAAGCCATAAGTAAGAAGAGCGCCTATTTCGAAAAAATGATGAAAATGGAAGACGAAGGTGTACCTGACATATTACAAAAAAGACACAGCTCCAAATATTGGAGTACATCAAGCAGTTGGAATGGAAAATAGAAGAATTAGAAGGAGTCTGGTTGTCTTTACCCCACTACACAATCATGGCGGTTTCCTGCTGTTAGCTCGTAACGCAATGGGTTGCCCAGTGCGTCCACAATTGCATCCCGTGCTCGTTCATCACTCTGCCGCGGCAAATAAACTACATACTCATATTAACTAGTGCCCCTGAAAAAATTGAACTTTTAAATTGCCCTTCTTCACTGTGATTTTTTTCATGGAGGATTTTCCAGTCGATTCCATTTATCTTGATCTATTTGGCCATTTGGGCGGCTCTTCTGAGGTTGTGAACCCAGATTCCTAAACCGACCCAGGTTTTTGAGCCAGCAAAGCCCCGATACCAGCTTTGTCTTCTGCTTCGCTCATGACCATAGAAGCCTTCTCGCACACGTCTTCGGCAAGAACGGCGACTTGTTCTGTGATTGCATTGCATGGGATTTTTCCTTTTTCTAAATTCATCCACGATTCTACTCCTTTTCCGCATTCGCCGGTTTGCTGATTGTCCCTACCCTTCTCATCACGGATTCTACCTGCACCTCTACTTCAAGATTTGGGAACAAGTCGTCCCATTCACTTTCCATTTTTCTCCATTGTTTCGGAAACTTTTTGTGCACGATTTCACCAAAACCAAATATATCAGCATTCATTTTTTTGGCTTTTTTAAAGCCGCCATAACCTCGTTATGGATAGCGTCGTTTTTTACTTTCCCCAGTGCTTTGCTAACGGGAACCAATGTCAAATTTTTAGGGCTCGACTGGCTGTGCAGCATGTCTTCTTCCTTGATCTTGATCAGAAAACTGACCTTATTGTTTTGTATTTTGGGGATAATTTTACTTTTCGACCGAAGGATCTCGAAACTGGCTTTACCCTCGCCGTCAGGAGCGACCACCTCAAGAATGCCGCCTTTTACTTTGCCTATGACCCAGAAAAGGCCTCGGGCTTCGGCCATGTTCAGTTCCCCAGCCAATGTAGCCTTCTTAAAAACGGCTAGCCTGGATATGACGATTTTCTCCTTTCCTTCCTCACTAGAAATATCAACTATAGGAACTACAGGAGCTGCAGTCTTGCTCATTAGTCTGCTCGCAAATTGCTTCAGATTGACTTGAGCGGATTTGGCAAGGATAGACTGATTTTGAAGCATATCCGAAATATCCGATGCCGTTATATTTTCAAGCCGCGGTTGTACCTCAAGTATGGCTCTTGCTTTATGATTTGCGACCAATACTTTCACTGTAAGGCGATTTTCATGCTCGCGAATAAAGAAATCTACATACGTTTGAACCCCGTCTTTTGCCAAATCCCTGCCAAATATCACAACCTTGTTATGCGGAAAATATAATCTGCGTATGGAATCATTGGTAAATTGACGTAACGCGGAAGAAAACGTATCGCCAGTGTTTGTTACATTCCAATAGGCCTTAGCCGTATCGTTCCCACCTTCCTTTTTTGACTGATGGCTTCCGGTTGGCTTGGAGATCTGTACGGTTACATCCGTTTGATCTTGGTCTGCACGCTTATCCAATCCTACTCCTTGTACGATAGCCAGAGTATTCAATTCATGCAGACCCCAGCGACCAGTCAAATTCGTAATCAATCCCATGCAAAGCGCTATTTTCAGCAAGAAAGTCATGTGGTTTTTCATAAATCGCATCCTATTCTTCAGAATCCGTCCCCTCGTTAGATGCAGGTCCGGGCTTCAACCTGAAATTCTGCCGCTCGGGATCATGCCAGCCTATTGTTCTCGGGCGAGTAAACATGGCCCAGAGAGGGGCCCGGATAAACACATCCTTCAGATCCCGGAATGTTAGCGGAGCTACTGGAGAAAGATAGGGTGTTCCAAAAGATCTGAGCGAGGCTAGATGAATATAGGCTCCGATCAATCCAGCCAAGATTCCTATACCACCCAGGAAACCGGCCAAAATCAGGAGTATAATACGCAGGATACTTACGGAATCTGTCTGTGCAGGAACTACGAAGCTAGATACGGCTGTGATCGCCACAACAATTACCATTGGCGCTCCGATTAAACCTGCTGATACCGCGACCTCTCCAATAACCAAAGCTCCAACAATACTGATGGCTTGACCTACGGTCCGCGGCAAACGGACACCGGCCTCCCTGAGGATTTCGAATACGACCATCATAACTCCAGCTTCCATTACCGCCGGGAATGGAGTGCCCTCGCGAGCTTGCGCCATCGTAAGCAATAATGGTGTGGGAATCAGTTCCTGATGAAAGGTTGTAAGCGCTACATATGTAGCCGGAGCAAGTATGCTGATTACAAAGGCAATAAATCTCAACATTCTAATTAAGCTGGTAAAATAAGGTCTGGAATAATAGTCCTCTGCCACCTGGAAGCTTTCAATAAAAAGCATGGGAACGGTTAGCACGAAAGGGGTACCGTCAACCAGAATAGCTGCCCGACCCTCCAGCAGTTTGGACGCCACAATATCAGGCTTTTCACTGTTGGCAACGGTAGCAAAAATAGAAAATGGCGCATCTTCTATAAACTGCTCAATATAACCTGACTCTAGAATGGCATCGGTATCTATCCTTTTTAACCGCCGCTTGATTTCCCCTATAAGCTTGGGATTGACGATACCTTTCAAATAGACAATGCCAACACGGGTCCTGGTCTGTTTGCCAATAACTATTTCTTCCGAAGAAAAGTTGGAATTTTTTATTTTGCGTCGTAACAGTGTTATATTCGTTAACAGGGATTCAGTGAAGCCTTCACGCGGTCCACGAACAACGGATTCTGTCTTGGGTTCTTCTACCCCGCGGGTTTCCCAAGCTTGTGTGTTGATCAGCAATGCTTGGGTTGAACCGTGGATCAACAATATCGTCCTTCCATTCAAACTTCCGTCTACCAGTTCATCAATGGAAGCAACCTTTTCAACATCACCTACCGAAAGCATGGTATTTTCAATCATTTCAATATCAGTTGCGTTTACGAATTCGTTCTGGCAAATAATTCGGCTGTCAACCATCAAAGGTCTGATGATACTTTCATTAACGATTTTCTTATCCGTCATGCCATTCAGAAATATAATGGCGGCCTTCATCCCCCCTGATATCCAAAAGCAAATTCACGTATGACAATATCGTCGCCTGTACCCAGCGCAGTTTTGACCAGGTTCAGACTTTCTTTCAGATCATAGGAAAGAACGGCTTGCTGCGAATTCTGAGCATGACTCCCTTTGCTATAATCTTTGCTTAGCAACGTGCTTAAATGCAATTTTTTAAATATGTAACGAAACACAACTTCACTCCCCTTCAGCGTCATGTAAATTTCATCCGTTTACTACTGATAGTGGAGATGTAATACATCCCTGATAATCTGGAACATGATAAATTTATCAAGACTAGGAATCCTGATTCCTATGACCAGCAAAAAACTCATTACGAAAGCAAATACCATCAATATGGAGAATAGCATTAAAGACCGCCAATGCTTTTGGCTTACGAGGCCCGGAACTTCATACCATGTGACACCTGCAAAAACAACGATCAACAAGAAAATCATTCGCTTATTCCCCCAGTCTTGTTGGTTAACCCGCGAATCATGGCTATGATTAGCGAAACCGCTGGAATCACAAATTCATATATGGTTGCATAGAACGGCCACATGTTAGCGGCTACATAGAATTGTTCTACATTGGATTCGCCCAATAGTGAATTTATGATCACTAATGCTCCAACCGGGAATACCATCGGAGCGTAAGAAGGCAAGCGGAACGTCTGAGCTATGCCGAGCACCACCGAATAAAACAATACACTGGTTTTAAAAAACAGCATAAGTACCAGTGCAGTAATGACAAGGACTTCCAATCGGGTCAAAATATTCGCGATATCGATCAGGCGTACGGCGTCAATGGAAGGACTTATGGAAATGGCATACAGGGGGCCAAGAACGGCAATGTTTCGGATCGCATCAACAAGCAAAGTGATTACGCCTGCCGTACACCCGAGTAAAAATGATTTCTTCACCTGTTTGGCTGAATTGACATAAGGGATGATCATCATAAAAGCCATTACTTCGCAAATCGGAATCGCGACCGCAATATGGACACCCTGTATGAAATCCTTTGGCGGGATGTCTAAAATCGGTAAAAAATTGGTTGCATCCATTTGCGGGATCAATAAAATGAATGTTGCTACAATCATTGCCGATACAATGGCTACAGCCACGAAAGCGAAGCGGGCTAACACTTCTAACCCTTTACGGGTTATCCAACCTGCCAGAACAATGAAGATAATCGCGATAACAACTAATGGGGTTTCAGGTATGATGTAAGTCAACATCAAATCACCCATGACCCGTAAGTTTTTCAAAGGAGATTTGAAAGAAAAACAGGATATACAGCAACGAAACCGCTTTACCCAAAAAGGTTCCATAGATCAGCTCTAAAATCTCCATCAGATTTTTCCCTGGAAATCTTCTCATAAGGCTCAAATAAATCAACAGAGCAGGTAAACTTATAACAGTCGCCACGATCACAGCAAGCCACGAATCCTGTTTGGAAATGCTGGCTGAAAAGGCCCCAATTACAGCGCTGCTCTGGATTAAGGCGGTGACCATAAAAAATAACTGGGAGCTTGAGATTTGGCCGTTTTCTATTTTCATCGACTTTTCTCCCCCTTTAACGAATTCGCTTCAGCACTCCTCTTCCATCGGAGTTTGTCTCTTGTAGTATTTCTCGGAAATGTAAAATTCATCCTTATTCATCTTTTTGACATGACCTAAGCAGTTCGAGGTAATCCTTGGTAAATTTCCGGTTTAGGAGTAACCCAAAGAAGCATCAAATAATGCCCTGGCCAAAATAGTTCAATCAGTCTTGCAAATTGCTGTACTTGTATGTCACAATCAATAGAGAAATGGGCATGGTGATGCGCCTCGGATTCAGAATGGCATTTCGCAAAAGCCAATTCCTGTTTAACGGCGCGAAAGAATACTTCGATGCGCCAGCGCTTCGCATAGATTTGCACCACATCTTTCGGAACATCGTGGCGATTGCTGATCAATAAATAAGCGCCTTTTAAGTGGCCGGATCTTCTTTCTGTTCAGCTTGAAGCGTATCCGTTCCCGGCGTGTACCCGGTTCGATGACTTTGCGGAACAAAGCTGTGTTGCGCTTCGCTTTGGTGATCCAGTCAAAGTTATTCCCCTCCAGAAACGAGAAGAAATGCTTGCACAGGTACCAGCGATCCATGGCGATCCATAACCGGCACGACACCGATTCGCGCATTTATGAGACCTAACTGCGAGACATTTTATTTGTGGAGTTAACGCGGATTTTCCCTAAAATGCTGTGGAGCCTTCCCCTCGATCCTTTTGAACATCCGGCTGAAAAAATATGGATCCCGATACCCGACCTCCTCCGCAATCTCTTTCACGCTCTTCCCGGTATGCAGCAGCAGGTGCTTGGCCCGCTGGCGGCGAAGCTGATGAATATAATGATTGATGGTTGTCCCGGCGTATTTCTTGAAAACCTGGCATAAATATACATATCTCCGGTCCAGTGCGGATTCCAGGACTTCTCTGGAGAGCTCCGTTTCGAAGAAGTTGTTCAAATGATCAACTAGCTTGCGGAATGTAAGGTAAGAGGAGGGAAAGGTGGTGTCGAGACGGCTTTGTCCCAAAAAATCGTCCGCCAGGAGACCGAGAATATCCGCCAGCATCCGGGAGGCGTGATAACGAAAGTAGCCCGTCGGCTCGCTCATCGTTCTCACCAAGTCTTCGAACCGATGCAGGATTTGGAAGCGATTATTCGGTATCAGCCGGCGTGGAATCAGCGACCGGTCTTTATGTCGAGGTTCTTCTGTACGAAGCTCCGTCCGTTCGGCATGGACTATATTTAGTTCGGAGGCTCGGTCCAAAACGAATTCATTCAGGCCCGGTTCACATGAGAATTGGACCCAAAAAAATTCCCCTGTCGCTCATGTACATTCCAACCGGTGTGCCGCTCCCAAGGCTTCAAAAGCAGCGACTCGCCGCACTGAAGCGTCATCTTGGTTTGATCTGTCTGCAAATGGACCGTGCCATCCGCAATGACGATTAACTCGTAATAGGGATTATAATGCTGGTCGCCGAAGGTTGGGTTCGATGTGAGGAAAAGATCGGCCCACTTCACATCCAGCATGGATAATCGGGAAAGAGAGAAGTACATGCAATGACGGCCTCCGTTATTTTTTATTATGAAAACAAAACCATGTTCATGGCTTTGGAAAGGAACGGCCCATATAATGCAATTATCTACATTATACCAAATCATGGAGGTATTGTATGGGCAGCAGCATTTTAAATGAACAGGATTATTATCGGATCGTATATGGTGGTTGGCTCGGTAAAAATATCGGAGGGACGCTGGGGGCGCCGGTAGAAGGAAAGAAAGAATTACTGGAACTAACTTATTACCCCATCCTGCCAGATGGTCCGCTGGAGAACGACGATCTGGACCTGCAATTGGTATGTCTTCATGCCCTGGAGCAGTACGGTCCAGGGCTAACCGCCTGCGAACTTAGCCAGGAATGGCTGGGGCATGTCTTTTTCCCATTTGATGAATACGGTTACACGTTGACCAATTTACGAAGGGGTCTTATTCCGCCAGTGGCCGGATCCTTTAACAATCCGTTCACTCATTGCATGGGATCTCCCATTCGCTCGGAACTTTGGGCAATGGTCGCACCGGGAGCACCGGAAATAGCGGCCCGATATGCGTACGAAGATGCGATTGTGGACCATGCCGGGGGAGGGAGTATACGGGGAAATGTTCTTCGCCGCTCTGGAAAGCGCTATCTTCTTCGAGAAGGACCGGGAACGATTGATCGAGACCGGAATGAAGCACATCCCCGGGGATTGCCGTACGGCTTTGGCTTTGAGGGATTTGCTCCGGTGGCACCGGGAGGGGAAGGACTGGAAGGAAGCGCGTGAACTCGTACTGGAGCACCACGGCGACGATAATTTCACCGATGCGCCGCAAAATATCGCCTTTACCATCTTGGGTTGGTTGTATGGCGAGTCCTTCGAGGACGCTCTTTTGAAAACGGTTAACTGCGGTTACGATACCGATTGCACGGCTGCAACGCTCGGGGCTATTCTGGGAATGCTGCTTGGTCCGGAAGGCTTGCCCGATCGATGGGTGCGGCCTGTCGGCCGCCGAGTAGTGGTCAGTCCTCCGATCAAAGGCTTTCCGGCGCCCAAAGACTTAGAGGAATTGACCCGGCGGACCATTCGAATGGGTAAACAAATACTGGCCTACTGGGATTCAGGCATTCTTATCCATCCCGATATGCCGACTTCATGGCGGCGTCCGGAGATTTCGGATAACACTGTAAAAGAGCTTTGGGACCGAGAGGTCGCGGTTAACCGCTACCTGTTGCCTCAAGGAACATCGCACTGCCCGGAAGCTGAGCTTGAGGTCGGTTTCGGCCAGGAAGGTCCTGCAATAGGGGCAGGTCAGCGCAAGACACTGCATGCCATCCTGACGAACCGATCGACGGTTTCCTTATCGGGGAGTCTTGCCCTAGAGCTGCCTGAGGGCTGGAAGGGGTCCGGTGCTATGGAAATAAGCTTACAGCCCGGCGAATCGGTCCGTTGGGATCGGGAGATTCGGGCAGCTTCGTTTGCAGCGGCAAGCTATGAGCTCGCCTTTCGTTGGATCCGGCATCATGACCGGTCGGTATGGGCATCGCAGCGGGTTCCTTTCACCTTGGTCAACGCACCCAAATGGACCATTGCGGGACCGGATGGAGACGAGGAGCAGGAGGTGTTTTTTCCGGGCAACCGCTTGGATTGGGATAACGCCTTGGAAACGAGGAAAGACGGGATATACCGGGCACGCACAACCCTCTATAATCCGTCCGAGAGAAAGGTACGGCTGATTGCGGCATCCGGAAGTCCCATCACATTAAAGTTGAACGGGCAGGCCGTCATTGCATGCAAACAAACGATGGAATTCATGCCGGCCTATCATCGGGCACCTAAAGAGCAATGGGTCGAATTCAATTTACCTGCCGGCATGCATGGGGTGGAGGTGGAGGCCCTAAAGAATGGTTGTCCGCTGCAGGTCTATGTTTTGACGGTAGCGGTTCGTGAGACGTTGGCGCCAGGTCCCTACTATTATTATACGGATATCTTGTGGGGGAATTAGATTGTAGGAGGGGAAATAGGATGACCATATTTTCCATTACGTTGATCCGGAGAACTTCCTTGATCCTGGTCGCCGGTTCACTGCTTGCCGGTTTGCTGGCAGGCTGCAGCGCTCAAAATATGGACGATCAGAAACCTTCTGAGACCGGCCCTAAAGATCATGTCGAACTTACGCTGACACCGTATTTCCTTAATATGACCGATGAAGAATTTGAGCGGATTCTTATTAAGCCGTTAACGGCGAAGTACCCTCATCTCAGCTTGAAGGTCGTTCGGGAGGACATTAACAAACTGGTTTCGGCGGGCCAGGTTCCTGATATTATCTATGCGGCCAATTCCAGATTTTCCGTCATTCAGGAACTGGATATTCCCTATGACCTGAGTGCCTTCGTAAAATCGAACAATATGGATTTAACCCGATTCGCAAGTCCCAATATTGATTGGATCAAAGAATTGGGCCCTCATGGAGAAATATTCGCTATTCCTTTTGCCTTGAACCAGATGGCATTGTTTTATAACAAGGATTTGTTTGATAAAAGAGGGGTTGCCTACCCGAAGGACGGTTTAACCTGGGACGAATATTTGGAGCTTGTGCGAAAAATGACTTATAACGAGGGAGGCGTACAATACCGCGGCAGTCTTCCTCCCAATCCGGAGTTTATGGCCAGAATGAAATCTCTGCCTTTGGTAGATCCGAAAACGAATAAATCATTGATTAACAGTGATCAGTTCAAATCCATTCTGGAGCAGATCCAAGCCTTTTATCAAATTCCGGGAATGGTTCAGAACGGGCCGATGCCTTCGGGTCTGAACAATTTCATCAAGGATCAGCAGACGGCGATGTACCTGAACTGGATTCCGGATACGATAGGCGCCATTCAGCAAGCCGGATCAGAGCTGAATTTCGATCTTGTGGGAGCTCCCGCTTTCAAGGATAAGCCTGGAATCACGATTGATCCCGGCGCACAGCTGATGATCGTGTCCAAAACCTCCAAGAATAAAGAGGAGGCCTTCCGGGCGATTCAGTTTTTTGCCTCGCCGGAAGTGCAAAGCATAATGAATAGAACAAGCCGCCTGACGGTCCTCGCTGACGAAGCCATTAAAAAAGACTTTCTCTCCGAGCTGGAGCTCACGAAGGGCAAAAACATCCAAGGTGCGCTGAGTATTAAACCAGCAAAAATGGCGCCTCCCAATCCATACAGTGTGATCGTTGCGGGCAAATTAAATGCAGCGGTGAACGATTTGGCAAGCGGAGCAAAGGATGTCAATACCCTATTGAGGGAAGTACAGGAGGATGCTGATAAGGCCATTGAGCAGGAACTAGCCAAGAAAAAATAACGGATAAGCATGAGGCCCATGCGATAGGCATGGGCCTTCTCCGGTTCTGCTGGATTCAGTTCTGCCGTGAGCCGTTCGCATCAGCCCAGCCAGACCTGTTCGACTACAGCCTCATATCCGGCTGGCGGCGTGACTATGAGCTCTACCTCCTTCGGCGCCTCAATTCGCATATGCAGCTTCCTGCCCGGCCGGTCGATACGCCAGGAGACGTCGATTCTGCCCCGCCCTGGAAGCGGTACCGTTCCTTGGGCCCATGATAAATCCGCTATCTGTGGTTCAATGGCGACCTTGGACCAGCCGGGGTCGAGACCGCGAACGCCGAGAATGAATGCGCCGAGGAAATATCCGGGCCCCGCCGACCAAGCATGGCAATGACTCCGTGTCAGCAGGTTCAGATGAACCCGCTCCTCCAAAGGCTTCGGGTACATCTCCCAGCACGTCGTGGCGTCATTATCGACCATTTGCCCGTAATTGGACCGCATATCCCCAAGCATCAGGTCAAATCGGCCGAGCTTAGCCAGAGCTTCGTAGTAGAAGAATGACATGAAGGGGCTCCCGATCTGTACGAAATCTGTTGGAGGCGCGGCGATATAGGTTTCCAGACGGCGCAGCCGATCGCCTTCCGCGATATCGCATAAATAAGCAACCACCTGCGTCTGCATGCTGAAGACTCCGGAAATTTGGCCGCCTGAATGAATGCAATCCACATAGGCCTGGCGTTCTTCGGACCATAGGAAAGCATTGATTGCCGCCTTGAGCGATTCGGCCCGGGAGATATAGTGTGCGGCGCATTCCGCGTCGATTTCGCCTGCGATTTGGGCGGCGGAACGAAGCGCCTGGACCAAAAACATATTTTGGTGGGCGACGACGCCGTCGCGGGGCTGATCGATCGGAGCCCAGTCCAGGAAGTTCCAGCCGTTCATGCTCAGCAGACCGTCTGCATCAAGCTTATCCAGATAATGGTCCATCGTGTAACGGACATGCGGCCAGATCTGAGCGGCAAAGCTCCGGTCCCCGCTGTACCGGTAAAGCTCCAGGCAGGCAATCGCCCAAAAGAAAGTCCAGTTCGGGATCACACTGCTCCATCCGCTCGGAACCTGGTCCGCGTACAGCGGGGACTGGAACTTCGAACCGGGGACAAGCCGCAGACAGCGCTTCACAATGGTTTCGTCTCCAAAAACATAATAGTTGACGAGCGCTTCGTTCCGGGCGTCGCCTACCCAAAATACCTGCTCGAACGCCGGGCAATCGACGAAGGTATCTTCCATGCAGAGCCGGGTCGTATGCTTACTGATTTCCCAGATGTCATTCAGCGGCGGATCGGAGCATCGGAACCTGCCGATATCCGCGACGGCAAAATTGCTTTGCAGCACGAAAATGCGGTGAAGTTTCAACGGCTTACGGGCGCCGCGCACCACGACCATTAAATAGCGGAAGCCTCGGCGGACAGGGGAACGATACGTCTGGTGCCCTTCCCTACATAGGTAACGCATCGTATTGTCCAGCCCGAAGGTTTCCTGTCTCCAGCCATTCCGCATGAATTCGAAGCCGTAGAAGTCGATGACGGTGCCTTCGGAGGCTTCCGCTTCAAATTCGATATAACCGGAATATTCCTTGCCGAAATCGATGACTAGCTCCGTATCGTCTCCTGGAAAGACGGGTACTTCGGCAACGGCCCGGTTGGCGATGACCGCGGTATGAAGGGGGTAAGGGACCGGCGACTGGAACCGACTGTTTTGTCCAAATACATGCGCTGAAAACGTCGTCGCGGCTGACATACCGGTTATCGACCGGCTTGACCCATGCCTCGAATTCCATCAGATCGGTCGCTGCGGCGATCCGGTTCGCCTTTATAAAATCCGGATGGGACAAGGCAAAAGGACGTTCAGGCTGGTGATCGATCACCTCGGAATAGTCGAACGGCCCAAGCGTTGCGAAGGGCGACCGGGTCCCGGCGTCATCCGGATCGTCCAGCGGCGGGGAAATGATCTCGACAGGGTCGCTGCAATCGACCGCAATATGAAAACCGTGCCCGTGGGTGACCCCTTGAACGGCCATCATAAAGAAATTATCCCCCCGGTTAAGCTGAACATCCAGATAGCGCCCCGGCTTTTCCCCGTAGTAGTCGCTTTCGTCATACCAGACCCCGTTCAGGCCGCAGGGTCCGGACAAGCGCCCGCCGTCGACAATTCCGATGGTGGCGCGAGCCGGCTTATCTGTTCGGATCACTGTGGACAAATAGCCGTAAAACCGGATATTGTTCGCATGGTGCTCGCTGCTTGGAACAAAATGATTCCGCAAGTCGAGTACGACGCCCCACGATCTTGGCTTTACCCGGCTCAAGCTTTCGATGCGAAGGGGATACACGGGTTCCTCGGTTAATGGGGAATATCGCGCTTAACAAGGCGTGTCCACGGCTTCATGCCGGCCGGACCGATCACGGCAGCAGCCTTCCCAGCCTACCCCCGCGAAACCATTTTCCTTCCACCTTTCGTCCCAAAGCCTGCTGTCCATTGTTTCGGTAAATGGAAGCTGGCAGGACATGCGGGACGAACGTGTGTCGTACCCGCCATGGGAGGCTGTGGTCCAGGTGGAGTCGGTTCCGAACAGGACGTGCCGTTCATGACCGCCGGACAATCCGACCTCGGCCAGAAGACCTCCCCGCCCGCGTAAATATTGGAATGTGGGAATTCCGTAATGCATCACCAGCACCGCGATCGTATTGTCCGCCCCCGCTTGGAGCATATGGCCGATTTCATATTCGTCATAGGCCAGCTCGAAGGGCCATGAACGGACGGGGCCTCGTCCGGCGGTTATCCCGTTCACATATAGCTCATAACGGGAATCCGCTGTAATTTTGATATATACCGGCTCCCCGGCATACTGGTCGGCAAAGTGAAATTGCCTGCGAAAGCAGCGCCATTCGTTCCTGGGACTTTCTTCTCCGGCGGACCAGATCCAACTCGCCTTCCAATGTATGTTTTCGCTCATGATACCTTAAGAAGCCTCCTTGGTTTACAAGATTTCTAACCCATTATAATCTAGATATAATCGTGATTAAGGTGCCGAATCGGACAATGTATAGGGTGAAATAGGACAATAGAAAGCGAGGCGAGCCAGTCTTGAGTGTAAGGAGATATATTGATACGACGCCGCTCAATATGTATTTGACGCCTGAAACGCCGATCTATATCAACCGGGTGTCAGAGTCGTTCGAGCTTGCAGAGCACAAACATGAATTTATGGAAATCAATTATGTCGGCGAGGGGAGCGGGTTTCATCATATTGAAGGACAGACAATTCCTGTGGCAAAAGGAGACATGTTTTTTCTTCCTGTTGGTGTCTCTCATGTATTCCGCCCGGCAGGGGCCCAGCCGGGACGCAGTCACCTAATCGTTTACAACTGCTTGTTCGGTTCTGAATTTGCCCGCATGCTGAGCGGGTTCGGGGGAGAGTACCTGGATCTCGTCCGGTGCCTCGACCTGCATTCTTGGCTGCATTGGAAGGACCGAGACGGTACTTTCCAACGCATTCTAAGCTCGATGCACGAGGAGTTTGTTCGGAAACGGCCGGACTGCCGGTCGCTGCTTCAAACGGAAATGACCCGGTCGCTGATCCATATGCGCCGCAGTCTTGCCGGTGCGGCGGCTTTGGAGAATCACGCAGGCGCGGATGAAACGCTGGATCAAATCATCCGCTTAATCCGTGAACGTGCCGCAGAGCCGCTCAGCATCTCTAATCTTGCATCCCTGGCGGGACTTAGCGAACGGCAGTTCAGGCGAAGGTTCATTATGCGGACCGGAATGAACTTTACAGAGTTCATACATCAGCTGCGAATCGAGGCGTGCTGCAAGCTCCTTGTATCAACGAATGAAAAAGTTTCAACCATCGCCTATAAGGCCGGTTACCAGGACATCAAATTTTTTAACCGGCTGTTCAAGAAAAAAACCGGAATGACGCCGATGCAATATCGAAGCATGAACATTAACATGGATAGGCGGGGATGATCATGTCAGCTGCAAGGGGCAAGCTCCCGGGGCGAATAGGAAGATGGCGTTTCAAAACGGCCGATTTTTTGGGTAACTTGAGCATTTTTAATAAAATTTTCTACGGTATTATTCTAATCGTAATGATCGTGATCGTAGCCTCCGGTATTTCGTCTTATGTCTATTCGCGGAACATTTATATCCATCAAACCACGGACAATGCTACCCGGCTCGTTGAGAATATCAATACAGGCTTTGAAGATATTCTCGATCAAGTCGACCGCATCATCATGTCCATTTATGCCGATTCTGACAGTACTGGATCGAAAAGCATGAAAGCTGTTATTTCAACCCGCTCCAACACCAGCACATACGAAGAATTAAGGTCCCTGCAAGCGGTCGAGAACTTCTTTCAGCGGCTTATGTTTCTGCGCAAAGATTTCAAAAGTGTTTACATCTATCTCTTGAATGAAAAAACTTATTCCTATACGGTCAACGGTGCCAACAAGCTGGATTATGACCCGAGGGAGGAAGCTTGGTTCAAGAAAACCATGGAAGCGAACGGCAAAACTGTGATATCCGCACCTCATCTCCCATATCAGTTGAATGATTCCAATAGGGTGATTTCATTCTCAAGAGTACTGAAAAATATTGATGATCCAGGCGCCGCACCGTTTGGGATCATCCTCATCGATCTTTCGGTGGAATCTATTTCGAATATTGTTGATAAAGTCAAGTTAGGCCCTGCTTCCGGTGTCGTTTTTCTGGATCAACAGGGAAAAGTTATTTATGAAAATCATGCGAAATTTGGGGCCGGCGCTGCGAACAGCGATATCATGAATAACGTTGCTGCGAAGAACGACGGCCGATTCACCTTGAACCTTCCGGATACAGAGTATCTTGTTACCTTCAGTACCTCTAATATAACGGGGTGGAAGCTCCTTACATTTACACCGTATTCGGAGATTGAGAGGGATGTCCATAAGCTGTTGCTGTTTGACCTGCTGCTTGCCGCGCGGCTTTGATTTTTGTCATATGGATTTCTTATAAGTTCACAAGACTTATTTATGCGCCTATCGTGAGATTGAAGAACGGAATGCTGAGGGTCAAACAAGGGGACTTCGATTTTCAATTGGAGCATATATCCCGAGATGAGCTCGGACAGCTTGTAGCTAATTTTAATACGATGATCTTTACCATAAAAACTTTGATCTTGGAAAGGTATGAGGAACGGCTTGCAAGAAAGGATGCGGAATTTAAATACTTGCAGGCCCAGATCAATCCCCATTTTATCTATAATACCTTGCAAATCATCAGCAGTATGGCCATCGTCAAGAAGGTCCCGGAAATCAGCACTGCATCCAAAAGCTTGGCTAAAATGCTGCGCTACAGTATTCATACCAAAAGCAAACGGATTACGCTGAAAGAAGAAATCGAAAACGTGGTCAGTTACTTGGAAATCCAGAAGCTTAGGTTTAGGGAGTTTCTGAATTATGAACTTGACGTGGACGAGGAGGTCTACGGTTATCATGTGCTGAAGCTCATTTTACAGCCGGTTGTAGAAAACGCCGTCACGCATGGCATTGAGGCGAAGGGAGAGAACGGGAAAGTTAAGGTTACCGTTAAGCGGATTGGAGAAAGTATTCATATGGAAGTATGGGATAACGGTAAAGGGATGTCTGACGAAAAATTGGACCTTCTAAAACAATCGATGGATGCCAATGAAAAAGAAAGCCCTCCGGCTGCAGATGACAACCACAATCATATGGGTCTCAAGAACATTCAGCAAAGGATCAAAATGATCTATGGCCAGGAATACGGTTTAAAGGTGGATAGTGTCTATGGGGAGTGGATGAAGGTAACGATTCATGTTCCTGCCGAACGAACCGGAGGGGATCCCCGGAAGTAAAAAAAGTGTAGCCCAAGTAGTAAAGGTTTTAGAGTGCAAGGTCTGAGCCGGATGATTTAACATGGAAATTAAGGGGACAGTGGCAGTATTTATTGAATTTGAGGGGGGATTTACGATGAAAAGGGGTGATATAATGGCTCCAACATAGATTTTATGGAAAAGGAGTCTAGGACAATGAACCGACAGGCAAGCTTGTCCTCAAAAGAAGCGGCACTTCCCCGGCCAAGCGGAAGTAAGCTTCTCAAACGTTTTGCCGCCAAATACGGACCGGCCTACCTTATGCTTTGCTGCCGCCGGTAAGCTGTTTCATTATTTTTTCACTATATCCGATTGTTTGGGCATTAAAATATGTGTTCTACTTTTATGACGGCTTCATGCAGGAACGCTTTACGGGCACGATCAATTTTCAAAGGCCGCTGGACGACCGCCTGTATTGGCAAAGCTTGTGGAAACAGGCGCTGTTTGCCCTGAAAATTCTGTTTGAGCTCCCGCTTGCTTTCGTGCTGGCTCTATTGCTTCACTCCCGCTTCCGGGGAGGGATTTTTTCCGTGCCGTGTTCGTCATGCCGTATATTTTGCCGGGCTCGACGATTGCCATGGTTGTTTATATACTGCTCAATCCGTACAACGGAGGGTTGAATGAGTTGCTGCTATGGCTGGGGGCGGCCGATCGTCCGATTCATTTCTTGTCCAGCGGCTGGATGGCGTTTCTCAGCGGAATGATCCTGGATGCCTGGCAAAACTTCGGAATCAATATGCTTTTCTTTCTGGTTGGTTTAAGCAGCATTCCGAAAGAAGTTTACGAAAGTGCGGATATCGACGGAGCGACCAATTGGAAGAAAATTAAATATATTTCGATTCCCATGATGGGGCGGATTCTGCAGATCATCCTATTCTTATCGATACTTGGAACGCTCAAATCGATAGGCCCCTACTTGATCTTGACGGACGGCGGCCCCGATCATGCGACTGAAATTACATTTCTCTTCATATTTCATCAATTTTTTAGCGGTGAATCAGGCAGCAATTTCGGATATGGGGCGACGGTTGCCGTCGTAACGGCCATATTTCTGCTCGTCCTGTCCATTGGCTATTTCAAATTGACCAGACGAATGGACTATCATGAAGAGAGGGGATGATACCGTTGAGATCCATCCTTGTAACGGCTAAATATATGTTTCTGTGCTTGAGCGGTCTGGTCACATTAATGCCGATTTTCTATGTGCTACTCAGTTCCGTGAAAACGAATCAAGAGCTGATTTCAGGAGGCGACCTGCTGCCCAAGGTATGGACATTCTCAAATTATAAAGATGTATGGGGGAATTAGACTTTTCTCTTTATTTCTATAATTCCGTCATATTCGCAACCGTCACGGCCGGCTTGACCGTCTTGATGGGCTCCATGGCCGGCTACGTGTTTGCAAGAACGGATTTTCCCGGCAAGCGGTCGCTCACCGCGCTGATTATCGGCGTCATGTTTATTAGCCTGGGTCCGATGACTTTATTTCCGAAATTCAAGCTTGCGATGGACTGGGGGCTAAATTCCAGCATCTATACCATGCCGATCGCTTCCCTCTACGGATTGGGAGCCAGTTTGTTTTTGTACGAAGGATTCGTCAAATCGCTCGGAAAGGAAATCGATGAAGCGGCAATCGTAGACGGAGCCGGTTATTTCAAACGGTTCTTTCGAATCGTTTTGCCCCTTATGGTTCCTGTTACTTCGACCTTTTTCTTGCTGGAATTTGTGGCTGAGTGGAACAATTATGTTTTTCCGCTCGTTATGAGTGCCGGTAACCCGGATATGAAAACGCTGACAGTCGGAGTGGTCGAGCTGAGGAATATGGGGGATGGTGCTGCGGCATGGAACTTGCTCATGGCAGGATCGTCCATTTCCATTCTGCCGGTGCTCCTTGTGTTTATTCTAATGAACAGGCGAATCGTGGAGGGGCTTTCCCAAGGCGCCATTAAAGGTTAACATACCGGAGGTGGCCATATGTATAAAGTATTGATTGTGGATGACGAGAGCTTTATCAGGGAACGACTGAAGACGATGATTCCGTGGCATGAATACGGCCTGGAAGTGACCGGTTTAGCAGAGGACGGCGAATCTGCGCTTAGGCTTATGGAACGGAAGCGACCGGATATCGTCATCTGTGATGTAAGAATGCCGGATATGACGGGACTTGACATGATCGGTAAGGCGATCCTGCTGCATCCGGATGTACATTACATCATCCTGAGCGCATACGGGGAGTTTGGACTTGTCAAGAAGGCCATGCAGCTCGGGGTAGCGGATTACTTACTCAAGCCGACTCAGCCGGACGAGCCGCTGGAGGTCATCATGAAGCTGGTCGACCGTCTCGATCTGTCTAGGCGCAAGAAAGAGCGGGATGCGCTTACGTTGTCTTATTTGGAGGCTATCCGTGCCCAGTGTATTCATGAGCTGATTCTGGGAAATCATCCGGGCTACGGCTGGGAGGATGAGTGCGTCAACGTGGGGCTGGAATGGCTGACGAAGGGGAACTTGAGGTCGCTGCTCATCTGTATGGATCGGTTGGGATTTCAGAAGGATCTGGAAGCGTTAAAAACCGCGCAGTTCGCCGTACAGAATGTCATGTACGAGCTTGTCTCCGAACACCAGGCCATTTGTCCGGTCCGTCTTTCCGTAGGGAGATGGCTTCTTGCGGTCGGGGAAGGAGTTTCTGACGAATGGTCGCTGCATTTCTCAGGAACACTGCGTGATTCCATAGCACGTTATACGAAGCTTAGCATTCATATTATGATATCCGAGCCCGGGGAGCATGTTCTCGATTTGGGCAGACTTTTCTGGGAAACGGAGAAGACGATGGACTATTTGGGACAGGATCCGGTTCATCCGGTACGGTTCATCCAGCCTTCGCAGAAAGAATTGGCATATGGGTACTGGAGCAAGCCCATGCAGGAGCTGATCCGCTGGATTGCGGACGGGCGGACGGAGTCGATCGATCTCTGGCTCCGGCAACTGGGGACTTCTTTTCTGAGCTGGGATCTGGAATCCGCACAAAAATGGTGCTTCGAATGGTCGCTTACCTTGAGTGAGCATTTACAGCATGAGGGGCAAGACGAGCGATGCGCCGGTACGGACGGCCTGCGGATGCAGATCGCCAGCCAGTACAGGAATAAGGAGTCCGCTGCAGTTTTTCGGACAGGAAATCCACAAGATGATCAAGCGGCGGCACGGCGGCGGTCCTCATCAGCTCATTAAGAAAGCGATGGAATTCATCGAGAAGAACTTCGATCAGGACATCCACCTTGCGACCGTCGCCGAGGAATTATGCTTATCGCCTGTCTATTTGAGCGAGTTTTTCAAAAATCAAACGGGTGTCACCTTCCGCAGCTATTTGCTGCAGGTTCGTATGGCCGAGGCGGTTCGGTCGCTTAAGGATCCGACGGTCAAGGTATACGAAGTCGCCTACCGGGTAGGGTACGGTAAGGTGGAGCATTTCGTGAAATTGTTCAAAAGGCAGTACGGCATGACCCCTTCGGAATACAGGGGGCATTGGTATGACTAGGCCCGGCTTATTCTTCGGACGTCTTGATCAGAAACTATTTCTGCTTATCTTTTTTTTTATGCTGATCCCTTTAATTGTGGTTGGTGCGGCCAATATGGTATTAACGTCCAACATCTTCGCCAGGCAATTGGAGCAGAGCTCGGATTTCGTCCTGTCCCATACGGCAAAGCACAAATCGAGCAAATCTATCGGGAGTTCGAAACCGCAGAAAGGCTTTTTCTTCGGGATGAAGAATTTATTCTCGAATTTGCGCGTCCGGACACGCCAATTGAAAAACAGGTTAAAAAAGCGTATCAATTCATGCAGTATGCGGCCCATGTGCAATATATCAATGCAGGATTTCAAGTTTCCATCATCGTCCCGAAGCCCCATTATTTATCTCAGTACGGCCTATCTGTGCGAAGCGACCCTGCCTTGCTGGCAGGTTTATTTCCTTCTGCCGAAGGGGGCTCCAAGAGAGCCTTTGCGGTAGGAGAGGACTCGAACGGCCGGACCTTCAACTGGCTCGTTCCTTTCGGAGATATCGTCAACAAAGAACTGTACGGTCGCCTCGAGATTCGAATCCCCTACGGCATGATCAGCACCATATTGGCGGAACCGCTCGAAGTGGGACAGATCCAATATTTGACCATCGACAGGGATAACCGCATCATCATCTCGGCTGACGACATTCCTGACAGCACCACACTCGAATCCGTGATCATGGAGGCAAACCGCAAAAACGCTGACTTGCCCGGGCAAAACCCCGCTTCTGGGGATCATTCCACTTTTGTACGTATGATCGGTAACGACTGGATGCTGACCGGAGAAATTCCACGCAAACAAATTCTCGCTCCCCTGGATAAAGTGCATCGATGGACGATCGGAATTATGATTTCCCAGATTGTCCTGACCTCCATACTAGCCATCGGACTTGCGCGCAATTTTTCGCGTCCGATTCAGAAGCTGGCCTCCTTGATGAAGAGGAAGAAAAATGAAGGTGCGGATATCCATATTCCGCAGATCGAACGAAGCGACGAGATTCGTGCTCTCTATGACGGCATTCGCGAATTGCTGGCGGAAATCAGGATGGAGCAAATTGAGAAGAAGGAATACCGGCTCCGGTCGCTGCAGTACCAGATTAATCCCCATTTTCTGTACAACAGTCTCGATACGATCCAGTGGAAGGCATTCGAGCATAGGGACCGGGATTTAACGGAAATGATCCGGAATCTCAGCTTCTTTCTGAGATCGGGCCTGGATCAGGCGGACATCGTTACTGTAGAGGACGAGCTTACGCATTTGAACAGTTATATCGCGATGCAGAATATCCGTTATCAAGGGCAATTTACGTTTTCCACATCAATAGACAGGGTACTGATGCATCAGCGCATCACAAAAATTACACTTCAACCATTGGTGGAAAATTCCATCAGCCATGCGATGAACCGCCAATCGGGAGGCTCCCGTATTGAAATAACAGGGAAGCGGACAAGCGCGGATACATTCGTACTATCCGTCTTTGATGACGGAAAATCGCTGGATTTGGAACGGGTTAGCCGCATATTGCAAAAACGGGAGCCGAATACGGCATCGTTCGGCATTCTCAACGTGCATGAACGGATCAAGCTTTACTTCGGCGCGTCTTACGGTCTTTCGGTAAGGAAGCTGGAGACCGGGACCTCTATCGATATCTTGCTCCCCTATGCCGAATTGGGCAGGAAACTTCCTCCGCTTGACCAGTAAATCTTGATTTAGAGGGGTTTAGACGGAAGGAAACGCACCTATATAATAGGGGCGTAATGAACAAAAACCAAGTGAAGGGGGCTGTAGATATGTTATTCAGGAAATTGGCTTTGACGGTGATGAGTGCGCTGGTCGTCGCCGTGCCAGTCGGTTGTTCGGCCGGCACCGGATCGAAAGAGAGTCCGGCTAAGAGCGCCGGGGCCAATAATACGGAATCGAATGCGCCGAAGGAAAAGGTGACTATCGAGGTATGGAGCAATACACGCCACGATAAGGATGTTCGCGAAGCCATGATCAAGAAGTACAACGAGACGAACCGAGACAATATTGTTATCAATTATAAAATTTTCACGGACAACTACAACGATCAGCTGAAGCTTGCTCTCAACGCCGGTAAGCCGCCGGATTTGGCCTATAATTTCCCCGCCACGCTGACGGAAGCCGATTACAGCCTGGATTTGAACCATCTGATAACGCCGAACATCCGGCAACGCTTCGATTCCGCCGCGTTCTTCATCGCCCCGTGGGCCAAAAACGGCGAGCTTACGTCCGTATTTGAGAATACTACCAATTTCAAGCTTGTGTACAACAAGGATCTATTCAAGGCGGCCGGGCTTGATCCGGAGAAGCCGCCGGCGACTTGGCAGGAAATGCGCGATTATGCCAAGAAAATAACGGCAATCGGCGGGGAAAGAAGTATGGATTGGGCTTGCCGGTGAAGCAATCCGTATTTTGGAACTATTATGTCATTTTGCCGGTTCGCCCGTTCGGGGGAAAGCTACGGCCGCGGAGGGTGGAATGCGGTGAAAGGCAAGTACGATTTCGGCATTTTCTCCAAGTACATTCAGTGGTGGGTGGATGTGAACAAAGACGGCAGTATTTTCCCTGGAATCGGCACTTACGACAATGACATGATCCGAGCTCAATTCTCGGAAGGCAATGTCGGTATGCTGTCCGCCGCAACCTGGGACATCGGTGTATTCAACGACCAGTTCCCGGCCAAAATCGATTGGGGCGTAGCGGATTTTCCGACCTGGGATGGAAGGATACTGGGTGGAGCGGCGTACGAGACGGGTAATGGGTACAGCATTAACAAGAATTCGAAGCATTTGGAGGAAGCCAAAAAAGTATGGCAATTCCTGATCTCCGATGAGATGTTTGTCGAACTGGCCAAAAAAGGTCTCGGTTTGTATACGAATATTGCGGCGCAGGACAAATCGATTCAGCCCACGAACCGCAAGGGAGTAACCGGGTTCCTGCTGACGCCGCCGGCCACGGATTATCCGCGTGAACCGAGGAACGATTTCTCCGTGCTGAACCCGCCACTGAAGGTAGGTAATCAGGAAATTAATAAAAGCGCGGCCGTATTTGATGTGATGAACCAGGCATTCCTGAACGGCAAAGATATCGACAAGCAGATGAATGAGCTTTCGGAAGCGCTTAACAAAATTGTCGATGCGAACGTGAAGGCGGGCAAAGTGGATTTGAACAAATATCTCGATCCCAAGTTCACTCCGTTAAAAAAGTAGTCCTCGATCCGCAGTATCACACCTCCTATAAATGAAAGGGGAAAGCATATGGTTCGGATTGTTTATCGCGGGTATCGCCAAATATTGGCGCTGTTGCTGGCGACGGCAGTGATATTAGCGGGACTGACATCGCCGGTTGGATATAAGGCGGAAGCGAGCGGGTACTTTCATCCGACAGTAGTCCGCGGGTTCAATACGAGTGCCTTTGGTGATCTCAAAAGGGCGAAGGAAGTGTTCGGGGCGAACGTCTTCCGGTTGCAGCTGACGCCCCGGACGGAAGCAGTGAGAAGCGGCGTACCCATAACGATAGCTTGGCAAAGACAGCTTGAATATATGGAAGGCGCTTTACAGGAGGCGGCCAGACAAGGGATGTATGTGATCGTCGATTTGCACGAACCTCCGCTTGCGGACCCGAACCTGAAGACGAATACGGACGATTTCTGGAACAATGATGTAAACGGCCAGCTTCTCGTCGACAGCTGGAAGGAGATCGTGCAGCGTTTTGCACCTTACCGTAACAACATTTGGGGTTACGATCTTCTAAATGAGCCGTACAACAAATCGGAGCCGCCGATAGGAAACGAAAAATGGCCTGTTTGGGCGCAGCAAATCACGGATGCCATTCGTATGTACGATAAGAATACGCCCATCATTTACGAAGCGAGTCCGGGAGCGCTCCCCAGAGGCTTTGTCGAGAATAAGATGATCGATGCGGGACCCGGCTACCCGGTGAAATGGCAGGGGGATTTTCCGCTCCTCCGGGACGATAAAGTCATTTACAGCCTCCATATGTATAACCCGTTCGCGTACTCCCATCAAGGCTTATCCACTGTAAACAAGGCGCCCGTCTCGACGGATTGGCCCGACAAGGCAGCGTATCCGGGAATGATCAACGGAACCTATTGGGATAAGAACAAGCTGATTCAAGATCTTCAGGAGGTCAGAGATTTCCAGCTGAAATACAATGTCCCGATCTATGTCGGAGAATTCAGCGCGATCCGCTGGGCACCGGGTGCGGCCGAGTATATCCGGGACCTGATCGAAATTTTCGAAGAGTATGGCTGGAGCTGGACTTTCCACGCTTACAAGGAATGGCACGGCTGGGATCCGGAGTACAACGAAGTCATGACCAGCGACGCCAACCGCGATTCCGCGAAAGCGGCGGAGCCGACGGACCGGGAGCTCGTTCTGAAAGCTTATTTCTCTCGTAATGAATTTCTTGTGCCTAATGGAGAGCCGTCTCCTCCGCCCAATCTTGTCCTGAACGGAACCTTCGAGAAGGACTTCAACAATGACGGGCTGGCCGACCGCTGGGGCAAAGATGCGAACGCCGTAGCCGCACTTGTCGATATAAACGGCTCCAAGGCGCAGAAGATCAGCACGCCGTCAAACCAGCGGGGGCTCGATCAGGCATACTTTGCGGTATCCGACCAGAACCGCTATCGGCTGAGCGCCAAAATCCGGGTGATCAGCGGCAAAATCATTTTCCAGCACAAAGATTTCGACAGCAACACCGGCTTTTTGGCAAACGGTCCTGTAGTATCCGGTCTTACCAATACCGGAGGTGACTTCGTCACCAAGACGCTCGAATTTGTTCCTGCCCCAAGAACGGCAAAGATGAGCGTCGGGATATGGACGGAGATGCCGAGCGAATTTATCGTCGACGATGTGGAACTGATCGATTTGGGAGCGGCTGTTCCGGTCAATCCGCCGAAAACGGTTGCGGATGTCGTTTACCCGGGGCATCTGGAATTCAGGGCGGCCGCTTATGACGGAGCGGCGGTCGCGCGCACCGAATACCGGATCGTCGGCCGGAGCGGCGGATGGAGTACGGTTCCGAATGGCGGATTGACGTTAAACCCGCCTGGAAATTATATCGTCGCCTACCGATCGGTAGACACGTTTGGCCATACGGAACGGGCCAAGTCACTGCTCGTTGACGCTTTGGCACCTACGACAACGGCGTCATTGTCGCCGGTGCAGCCGGATGGAAGGAACGGATGGTACGTGCATCCGGTCACGGTTACCCTTGCTTCGTATGACAATTTGTCCGGAGTTGCAGCGACGGTATATAGTTTGAACGGCGGGACTAATTGGCGACCGTATTCAAGACCTGTTAGCTTCACCAAAGATGGGAGAAGTTCCTTTACTTACCGGTCCACCGATCGCGCAGGCAACATTGAGGTGTCAAACACGATCGGAATTCAGCTGGATGCAACCGCACCTGCGATCGCAGTATCGTCGCCGGTTTTAGGAGACCATCCCGATGCCGGGAATCTGACGGTTCAATTTGCGGTGACCGACAACCTATCGGGAGTCGACGACAGCAAGACGGCGGCGACGCTGGATGGCAAGGCTGTCGGGCAAGGGACGGCAATCCCGCTCCATGCATTACCGCTGGGTACGCACATTTTGGCCATATCGGCGACCGACCTGGCTGGCAACACGGGCAGCAGCACCGTAACGTTCCGGACAGTGACAAGCATAAGCGCTCTGAAAGACTTGGTAACACGCTTTGCCCAAGAGGGATTCATCGATAATGCCGGAATCGCGGGCGACCTGCAGCAGATGCTGGATCACAACAGCTTGAGCAGCTTCGTGAATGAAGTCCAGGCACAAAGCGGCAAGCACATTTCCAGCGAGGTCGCGGCATGCTTGCTCCGCGATGCGCGGTTTCTTATGAACCAACAGTAGTCGGCACGATCTTCCCGGCCAGCAGACTTTTAATGAGCCGAGCATGTTTATGCTTCGGGGAGGAATTATATCTTGGACAAAATACATTCTAACACAATAAGCAAAAGAATCACGGAATTGGAAAAGTATGTACCGACTCTTACGGCGCCGCCGGATATGGATTCCTACTGGGACGGTACGCTGCGGGAATATGCCGACAAACCTCTGAACGCTTCCAGAGAGAAAACCGATACACCAATGCCGTATATAGAGGTGTTTAAGGTCGTTTACGAGGGGTTGACGACACGCCCGTACACGGCTGGTATCTGCTCCCTCGTTTTACCGGACCGGGAAAGCTGCCTTGCATCGTCCTGTTCCACGGCTACGGCGGCAGCAAAGGCTTCCCGGAAGATTACGCTAAATGGCTGTTGGCGGGAATAGCCGTGTTCTCCATAGACGTCCGAGGGCAAACCGGCGAAACGGGCAACCGGCACCGCCGGTCATTCGGCACGGCCAGAGGATGGATGACCGAAGGAATTTTAGATAGGGATACATGCTATTATAAGGCGATAACCATCGATGCGTTGAAGGCGCTCGATTGGGTGTCGGAGCAGCCGGAAGTCGACCCGGGCCGCATCTGCGTCGCAGGTGAGAGCCAAGGCGGAGGCCTGGCGATGATCGCCGCCGCTTTGAGCAGGAAGCCTGCGGCCGCCGTTGCGGATATTCCGAACATGTGCCATATGGATTACGGAATTCTGCATTCGGATAGCTCCTTGTCAGAAGCTGCATCGTTAGTGTCCCGGTTTCCCGAGTATTTGTCCGATGTTCTAACAACACTTAGCTATTTTGACAACATGAATTTGGCGCACCGGATACGCATACCGATCCTTGTTTCGTGCGGGCTCAAGGATACCTGCTGCATGCCGGAAACGGTATACGCTGCGTTCAACCGGATCACTGCAGATAAGCAAATGCACACATACCCGTTTAACGGCCATCATGTATCCGGCTATCACCACCGCTTGACAATTCAATTTGTCCGCGAACGGCTGGGGTTAGGTCGCTGAGCGGAAAGGAAGAAAGGGGCGGCGGCCCCTTTCTTCCCCATGGTAAAAAAATTACAGGGAAAAGCGCAAAGATATTCGAGTATGGGAGGTTTGATAATAAATGCGGAGCTTCAATAAAATCGTAAGCGCTTCAATAATTGCTGCGCTGGTTTTGCTGCTTTCTCATGGCATGTTCGTAAAAAACGCATATGCCGCTGATGAATATGATTTGCTGAGAGACAAATGGAGAGAGGTACTGACAGGCGGGATGGCTTACGACCCTCTCGATCCCGATATTGCCAACCGGATATCATCGATTACGTCGACCGCTCAATCCAACTGGGATGCGATGGACAAAACCTCCGGACGTACTTATCTATGGAGCGATTTGTCCAGTCCTTCGACAACCAGCCATATGACCGCGAGCTACAACCGTTTGAGAGAGATGGCGGTTGCTTATGCGACGAAAGGCTCGCCGCTTGAGAATAATGCGGCGTTGTTATCGGATATCGTAAGCGCTTTGGATTGGATGTACGCGAACAGGTACAACGAAAGCAAGACGGAAACGTTCAACTGGTGGGATTGGGAGATTGGGGTTCCGCTCGCTCTCAATGATATTGTTGTCATTCTATACAATCAATTAACGTCGGCACAAATCGTGAGCTATATGAATGCTGTCGGTCACTTTCAACCTGCGGTTCTCCAGACCGGAGCCAATCGGGTTTGGGAGTGTACGATTAACGCCGTTCGCGGAATCATCGTCAAGGATAGCGCCAAGATCGCCGGAGCCCGGGACGGACTTAGCGCGGTACTCGCCTATATTACTACGGGCAACGGGTTCTATGAAGACGGTTCGTTTATTGAGCATGTAAAATATTCCTACAACGGTGGCTACGGGAAAGCGTTACTATCCTCGATAAGTAAAGTGCTTTATGTGCTCGACGGCTCCGCATGGACGGTAACCGACCCGAACAAACAGAATGTGTTCAAATGGGTGTACGATTCCTTTGAACCCTTAATTTATAAGGGCTCTATGCTGGACATGACCAGAGGAAGAGAAATTTCCCGGGCCGACGGGGAAAACCATGCAGCCGGCCATGATGTCATTCAATCGATTATCCAAATCGCTCAGTTCGCTCCGGAACCGGATGCAGCGAAATTCAAGAGCATGGTGAAATACTGGATTCAAGCCGATACATCCAGAAATTTCTTTGCCTATGCGACGCTTTATACCATTGTCAAAGGGAAAGCTATCGTGAATGACGCTGCGATCGTATCCCGCGGGGAGCTCGTCAAATATAAGCAGTATCCGGCTATGGATCGCGCGGTCCAACTTCGCCCCGGTTACGGCTTCGGACTCAGCATGTCGTCAAGCCGCATTGCCAACTATGAATCAATTAACTTCGAAAATTGGAAAGGTTGGTACACCGGAGACGGGATGACTTATTTGTATAACAATGATTTGACTGGGTACAGCGACGGTTTCTGGCCGACGGTGAATCCGTACCGGCCGCCGGGCACAACGGTGGATACACAGACAAGGGCGAACGGCTCCGGATACGGTTATTTAAGCTCCAAGAACTGGGCCGGAGGCACATCGATTCTCGATGCTTTCGGTGTTTCAGGCATGGAGCTGAGCGCCTCTGGAAGCACTTTAACAGCGAAGAAATCGTGGTTTATGTTCGATAACGAGATCGTGGCGCTGGGCTCAGGAATTACAAGCACCGATTCCAGAACCATCGAAACGATTGTGGATAACCGAAAGATAAACAGCACCGGAGATAATGCGTTAACGGTAAACGGAACCGTCAAGCCTGCCGGCTTGGGATGGTCGGAGACGATGAGCAGTGTGAGCTGGATTCATCTGGCGGGCAATGCCCCGGGTTCGGATGTCGGTTATTATTTTCCTGACGCCGGTACGACCGTGAAAGGGCTGCGCGAAGCAAGAACCGGCTCATGGAACGCGATTAACGGGAATGAATCCACAGCACCGCTTACAAGAAATTACCTGAGCTTATGGTTCGACCATGGAATCAATCCGACGAACGGAGCCTACTCCTATGTGATTCTTCCGAATAAAACGGCGACCGAAGTAAGTAGTTACGCCGCCAACCCGGACATTACAATAATGGAAAATTCTGCTAATACGCAGGCGGTGAAAGAAAATACGCTGAATATAACCGGAGTCAACTTTTGGAACGACATTGTCAAATCCGCGGGCGGCATCACCAGCAATAAGAAGGCTTCCGTGATGACGCATGAAACGGCGAACGATATCGAAGTGGCGATTTCCGATCCAACTTGGGCGAATAACGGAACCATCTCGATTGAAATTAATCAATCCGCATACGGTATTCTGTCCGCCGATAGCCGGATCACAGTCACCCAATTGAGCCCTACGATCAAAATGACAGTCAATGTAAACGGCGCTCGCGGCGGAACGTTTAAAGCTAAATTCGGCTTTAACAGCGGCACACCGGTTACGCCGGTTTCTAATTTGGCTTTGAATAAGACCGTAACGGCGAGCAGCTCATTCAGCAATTCCAATTGGAATATCGTTAATTCCGTGGACGGCGAACGAAATTCAATCAGCGGCAAATATGGATGGACAAGTAATAATAATTTGGCTGTCAACCATACAGAACGGATCCAGGTCGATTTAGGATCCGCGACTGAGATCGGCAGAGTAGATTTGTATCCCCGTAATGATGCGGGAAATGTGGGGTATGGCTTTCCGGTGGACTTTACCATACAACTCTCGGCCGATGGGACCACATGGAACACGGTAGTAACGCGAACCGGCTATCCTCTTCCCGGCAATGCCGTACAATCCTTTGGCTTCCCGCCTACGCAAGCTCGTTATATCAAGGTGGAAGGCACCAATTTACGGAAAAACCCAAGTGACAATAATCTGTTCCGAATGCAGCTGGCGGAGATAGAGGTGTATCAACCGGCACCGGCACAATCGGTTCAGATGGAATCGAGGGGGCACTAAAGCGAATACATCTAAGCGTCGCAGTACCTCACGATCAACCAGGAAATCACTAATCTTCTTCATGGATTTAATGCTTCGTCATGATGGTGAAATGTCCATTCAACTCGTGGACATTTCATTTTTTTATCTGCTAAACTGGAAAAAACCAACATGCAATTGGGGGAATCCCGAATGATAAAAGTGTTTATCGTAGATGACGAGGAATGGACGAGATTGAGCCTTCGTGAGCAGGTGAATTGGCCTTCCCTGGGAATGGAAATCATCGGCGAGGCTAAGAACGGCTCGGCCGCTATGGAGGCAATAAAGAGCGAACAGCCGCAAATCGTCATTTCCGACATCAGGATGCCTGTAATGGACGGAATCAGCCTAATGGAATTCCTGCATAGGGAATATCCGTCCGTCATTATTATCGTGATCAGCGGTTACTCGGAGTTTGAATACGCCCGTAAAGCACTATCCTTCAACGCCTTTGAATATTTGTTAAAGCCTATTGAAGAGGATAAGCTTGAAGCGACTCTTCGAAGGGCGGCAAGCAAGCTGCAGGAAGAAAAAAACAACCGGGAGCAATTGCTGAAGCTCCAGATCAAGCTAAACGAGAGCGGCGTATTGGCCAGAGAAAAGTTTCTGACAAGCGTCATTGCCGGACAGGATATCGGCACGAAGGGGATCAGGCGTGGGCTGGATCGGTACGGTTTATACTTCGAGTGGCCTAGTATGGTGGTCTGGGTGTTGAAAGCGGAAAACTTCGATGAGATTGCAGCTGGTTATTATAAAAACGACGGGGATTTGGCAAGCTTTGCCCTTTATAATGTGGCCAATGAACAGATCGGGCACGAACGGAACTCTCTGGTGTTCAGGAATTACAGCAAACTAGACGAGCTTATCGTCATTACCGGCTTTCATCCCGACGAATCCGAGGAGATCCTGGAAAGCATAACCGTCAAATGCCATAGCGTTTTGGAACTCGTGAAAAAATGGCTTCGGTTTGAGCTCTATGCCGGCATGGGCGGAGAATTTATCGATTTTAACGAAGCTTCGGCGTCCTATCAGCAAGCGATACAAGCGATTCATAGCGCGGCCTTCCTGCCGCATCGCAGAGTGATTCGCATTGACGAAATCCGCGATCAAAACGACCATTACAGTTTTCCCGCCGACAAAGAGAAGAGATTGCTCCTAAGCCTGGAAAACGGACACCGACAGCAGGCATTCGATTTGATTGACGAATTGATCCGGTCCATCGGATCAAGCCGCTCCTTCCATCCGCAAAGCGTCAAGCAGACGATGATGGAACTTAAGGTGAGCATGAATAAGCTGCTCAAGATGCACAACGGTTTTCTGGATCGGTTGCTGCCCGAATCCCATCTTTTTCACAAGATGAACGAAGAGATGCTGACCATTTCCAAGCTCGAAGAAGGGCTCAAAGAAGCGGCCTCCTGCATCATAGCCTACTTGTCGAACGTCAAGAAAAGCGGAACCAAGAAGACGATGGATGAGATCGTGAATTATGTGAACGAGCATTATAACGAAGAGATGAATCTCAATACGGTTGCCGAGCAGTTTTACCTGAATCCTGCCTACTTGTCGAGAATTTTTAAGCAGGAGACAGGCACCAATTTTAGCGATTATCTTAGCAAAGTACGGATCGAAGCGGCCGCCCGCCTTCTGGAATACGGGAACTTGAAGGTGAGCGATATTTCGGAAATGGTCGGTTACGAGAGCGCAAACTATTTCATGAAGAAATTCAAGGAGAATTTCGGCTGTACGCCTACAGAATATAGGAAGAAACTGGAGACGGAGAAGTAGGAAAAGTATAGTCAAGACAGTAGAGAAAATCCAGTGTCCACCCGCAAACGATCCCCTATAATAAAAGCAGAAATAAAAAGTGGATATAACAAAGGGGAGGTTACTAGATGAAAAATACGATGAAATGGACAGCCGCTACTCTTGCCTTGGGGCTGGTTTCGGTTACTGCTGGTCGCGGGGGCGGCTCATCTGATCAGGGGAATGCATCCTCAGCTCCGGGGGGGTCAAGCGCTTCACAGAAAGCTGTAACCCTCAGGTATATGACATGGAACTATGCGGACGCCACCAAATCTACGGATGCCTGGATCAAGGATTTGAAAGATAAATACAATATTGTTATTGACATGCAAAATCTTCCAACAGACCAGTACGCTACCAATCTAAAGACAAAATTGGCAGCGAACGATCTTCCGGACCTGTTCATGACGCACGGCATAGCAAACGACCTGTATATGGCATCTGAGAAATTGAAGGTTGAACCCGACCAGCTCAGCGATCTCTCGGACCTGAAATCGGTTGCTGATTTTCTTCCCTCACTGATCTCGGAGAAGAAGAACAATAAAGCGGGTAAGCTCTTTTACGTTCCGGTTTCGACGAATGTCCTGGGCGTCATTTACAACAAGAAGGTGTTCAAAGATAACGGCCTGGCGCTTCCGACGAATATTGATGAATTTACGGCTCTATGCGATAAATTGAAGCAAGCGAAGGTAACTCCAATCGCTGCTCCTTTTAAAGACTCATGGACTACGCAAATCATTCCGTTTATTGCATTCGGGCAATATGTAAATACGAAAGACGCGACAATCAAGAAGAAACTGGCAGACGGATCCTTGACCTATACAGATATCAAAGACGATGTGAAAAAGGTGCTAAATGTTCAATCGGATTGGATTCAAAAGGGATACTTCAGCAATGACTTCCTAGGTACCGATGTGAATGTGGCAAGTCAAATGGTCGGTACAGGAAAAGCGAGCTATGCTGATCAACGGAACCTGGCAATATAAAACGGTTCAAGATGCAGATCCGAAAGCGGAAATTGGTTTCTTTGCACTGCCGCTGAACGCAAAAGGTGAAAAAACGGTAGTTCCGACAACATCGAATGAAGGAATCGTAATCAATGCCAAAACAAATAACTTGAAAGAAGCAAGGCAGGCCATAGATTTCTTCTTGAGTCCGGAGAACCTGACGAGGGTTTTGGCTGATAAGAACGGCATTCCAACGAACAACAAGGTTCAGGTATCCAGTCCTTTTGTGAAAGAAGTTATTTCTGTAATGGATGCCGGAGTTGTGCAACCGGACTTCTGGGGGGCCAACGGATATTATGCTCCGTCAAATACGACCTTTCAATTGGATAAGGAGTTTCAAAGCCTGATTGCGGGAGGCACGACACCCGACCAGTTTATTGCAGGCTACGATAAAGCCAATGCCAAAGCGCTCGGAAAATAAAACCAAGAAGTCGGCTTATAATCCATAAGCCGGCTTCATCTACCTTGAGGACCGAAAGGAATGCCTGCCATGTGGAATATGGGACGCTACGTACGAATGGAATTGCAAAGTTTGATGTTTTTGTTACCTGCGCTGTTTTTTTATCTTAGTTTCTTCCTTTTCCCTACTCTCAGTTCTTCCTATTATTCCCTTACCGATTGGGACGGGATTACCAGCCAATATATCGGCCTTGATAATTTTCGAGAAATGCTCCATGACAAGATGATACTGACCTCATTCAAGAATACGGCTTTATATACTGTCGGCATTACGACTTTGCAAAATCTGGCCGGTCTCCTGCTTTCCTTGATACTGGTTAAAAAATTTAAAGGCGTTAACTTGATGCGAACCTTGTTTTTCATGCCCTATATTTTCAGCACGTTGTTGGTCGGCTTCGTTTGGGGGTTTATCCTCGAGCCAAATATCGGTGTCATAAATAACCTCCTTCATGCCGTCCATTTAGGTGGATTGGCCAGAGGTTGGTTAAGCGAACCGCAACTGGCGAGATGGATGATTGTTCTGGTAACCGTTTGGCAATGCGTAGGTTATTCGATGGTGATCTACATTGCCGGACTTCAAGGGGTACCGAAAGAGCTATACGAGAGCGGCGATCTTGACGGGGCGATTGGCTTTAAAAGGTTTTACCATATTACGTTTCCTCTCATTGCTCCCGCCTTTACCATTAATATCATGCTGTGCCTGATTGGAAACCTGCAGCTATTTAATCAAATTTACGCATTGACAGGGGGCGGACCGGGTTATGCAACGGAATCTGTCGCCACAATGATATACCGTCTGGGCTTCGGAACGGGAGTTCGTTGGGGATACGGCTCAGCGTTGTCCGTTACATTATTTTTATGTATTTTTACGCTGACAATGATTTTGGTCACTTTTTTACGAAAACGGGAGGTGGAAATGTGATGAATCGAACATCCTCGCTAGGGATGAGCAACTTAAGGCGAACCGTGCTTTGGCTCATTCTCGTCATGCATATTTATCCTGTTCTCCTTGTCTTGATTTCTTCAGTGAAAACTAAGCACGAACTCGCAATCAATCCGTTTGGTCTGCCAAAAGAAATGTCTTTTCAATCTTTTAATACAGCATTTCAGACCATGCATTATATCCGGTCGGTTTTAAACACCTCTTTGATCGCGGTGTTGTCAGTAGGCGGTATCGTTGTGATGGCGGCGATGGCGGCCTATATTATCGTAAGGAGAAACAACCGCTTTTATAACGCGATGTATTATCTGTTTCTGGCGGGTATGATTGTTCCTTTCCAGATGACGATGATCCCTTTATACAAGGTTCTGTTGACCTACAAGCTTATCAATACTTACCAAGGGGTTATCTTCATCTATCTCGGTATGCTGGCTCCTTTCTCGGTATTTCTATTAAGCGGGTTTGTCAAGAATGTCCCGCGTGAGCTGGAGGAAGCTGCTTTAATTGATGGTTGCGGTGTTTTCAAGTCCTTTTTCAAAGTTGTATTTCCTTTATTAAGGCCAGCAGTTACCACCATCTCCGTATTGAATTTATTTCACATCTGGAACGATTTCCTGATGCCGCTGCTCTATTTATCGGATAATAAAAAAATGACGATCACGGTCCAATTGGCTTCGTTTCAAGGGAGGTATTTCAACGATTGGTCATTAATCTTTGCCGGGGTTTGCATGATCATTTTTCCGATGCTGGTTGTCTATTTATTTGCTCAGCGCTTTATTATCAGCGGTATTACAGCTGGAGCGGTGAAAGGATAGCTGCAATAGCGGTTTAGGCCCTGCATTAATTTTACAATAAGTAAGTTATAGCTAATCATAAGTATGGACACAATCAGCTAAAAGGCGATAGAGGTGAAGAAATATGTGGCCATTGGGTTGAAACTCTCTCTACTCACTGGATGCCGCTAACGGTTACCGATCCCATCCAATCTACCACTCCCACTTCTTCCCTTGTCGTTAGTATCGGTTCAGTTCATATAGAGATCCGTCCTGGCTTTGACCCATGGTCGCTAAGAGAAGTCGTGCAAGCTCTGGAAGCGTCATGCTAACATTATCTAGCGTCCAGCACATCTATCTCGCATCTGGATCAACCGATCTGCGCAAGTCCATCGACGGATTAGTTGCCATCGTACAGGAAGGCTTCGGGCTCAATCCCTTTTCGCCGAGCTTGTTCGTGTTCTGCAATCGTGAGCGGAACAAACTCAAGATTTTGCATTGGGAGCACAACGGGTTCTGGCTGTTTTACCGTCGTCTTGAACGCGGTACATTTCAATGGCCGACCGTGAGCGCGGGGACGGTAACCATCTCTTCCCTTGAGCTTCGCTGGCTACTCGATGGACTTTCGCTTCGCCGGCGGCAGGCACACCCAAAAGTTACGGCTGAAATGGTCGTTTAAAGCAAATGTTCGCGGTATCGCCATACCTCCTGGCAGGGATAAAGTGACATTCACCGAATCGATACGGTATGGAAAATAGAGCGGATACCCTAACGAAGCGGATCTGGAACGTTTGCCGATCGAGACCGTGACCTATGAGCTTAGTGGAAGGGATCAGGTCTGCTCGTGCTGTGGTGGCGCACTTCATGAGATGAGCACCGAGATTCGCAGCGAGATCGCCATTGAGCAGCGTACGCGAACGCTACCGAAAAGTTTGGTTGGACAAGCGATTACCTACAGTCTGAATCAGTGGGAGAAGCTCACCGCTTTTCTGAAGGACGGAAGGCTTGAGATGATAACAATCACAGCGAGAGGTCGATCAAGCCGTTTGTCATTGGGAGAAAAAACGGGTTGTTTGCTAACACGCCAAGAGGCGCGAAGGCTAGTGCGGCAGTGTCATCGAGACGGCGAAGGAAAATGGACTGCATCCGCTTAAGTACCTCATGCATCTATTCGAGCAATTGCCGCGGAGCTCGAGGCCTCCCCGGGATCCGAAGTCGCTGAAGCCGTTTTAACCTTGGTCAGCGTCTATTCCACTGACGTGTCGTGTCTTTACTTCGTGATAAGTCTATAACAGCTCCAGTACAATGTAGGTCTGGGGCTATTGACGTTTATATAAATTCATAGATTTTATTCGATCTTCAGGAAACTGGGGACCTATTTTACTATAATCCGAAGGAGACGAACTACCCATGCAAATGATGGAAACCAATCGGTTGAGGTTAAGAAATTTTTACGTGACGGATGCTCAGGCATTTTTGGAATATGCGGCTAATCCCAGAGTGAACTGCTTCCTTAGCGATAAAGTTTCGACATTGGAAGAAGCGACTTTAAAGCTTCAAAATAGAAGCTGTGAAGACTCATACATCGCAGTCTGTCTGAAAGAGAGCAATGCACTAATAGGAGAACTATTTTATCTGCAAGAAGAACCTGATACGTTTAGCATTGGATGGAACTTCAATGCCAGATATGAAGGAATGGGATATGCTCGTGAAAGCGTGGAAGCTTTTTTCGAATATCTCTTTACGCAAAAAGAAGCCAGAAGGCTGTATGCGTATGTCGAGGATGATAACTTAAGATCACAAAAACTATGTGAAAAATTAGGTATGCGCAAAGAAGGTTGTTTTATAGAATTTGTTTCTTTTACTGAATACGAAGATGGGACACCCAAATATGAAAACACCTTCCAATATGCATTGTTAAAAAGAGAGTGGCTCCAAAAGGTTTCAAACCGGACTTCTTTTGAGTAGTGTGCAAGAACAGGGGCTATTTGACGCTTACGCTTAAAGGGAACCCGATAATCTAAAGATGACAGACCAGAGAATAGGATAGAAGTGAATAATTGAATAAGAAAATTGGAGGGCTTGTACTTTGGGCATCATAATCTGGCTTAAAGAAAAGGCTGGGAAGTTCGCCGCGCGAATTTCCTAGCCTTTTCTGCGGTAGAATGACGGGGGGTCCCTTCGACCTTTTTGAAAAACCGGCTGAATGCATGGATGTTGGGAAACCCCATTTTATCGGCAATAATGGACAGCGGCTCCGTTGTGAATTGAATCAGGTGACGGGCGGCGTGCATGCGCATCAGGTTGTGATACTGGATCGGGCTCATGCCGAATGCATTTTGAAACAGTCGAATGAGATAATGTTTGCTGATGCCAGACATTTTAGAGATTTCGTCCAAATGGACTTTCCTGTTCGTATTGTGCATGAGATATTGTTTGACGTGCATTAATGTATGCATATTCGTTTCTAACTGAGGATTCAGGTTCCAATAATTTTCCCTCAAAAGTTGGGTCCAAAGTTGTATAAATAAACCCTTTACCTTGAATTCAAAAAAGGGCATTTTTGTTTCATATTCGTAAATAATATCCATTAGCATTTTTTCGATCATGATCGGGTTTTTCAGCCGTAAATGGCTGGGAAGCGGAACCGGCATCTGGTCGACGATATCCGGACGGAACCACTTCTGTTCTTCCTCACCGATCTCTTCCAGCGGGCGGAACGAAACCTTGACTTTTTCGCTCTCAGCGTTATAAAAAAAGTCAAAATGAATATGCGGTTGGCGGAATCGCGACCCGTCCACTTTGATGATTTTATGCCGCTGTTTGGGGCGGAACAAAAAGATATCCCCTCGCTCACCTTCATACTCCGTATCTTCAATCGTACAAATCACTTTTCCTTCCATAATATAAAGCAGTTCGTAATCGAACAATACCCTTTCTTGAATTGTCCAAGGGCCCTCAACGATGTTATCCATAGCGACACGAATATATGGCGAAATTTGGTGCAGAATCAAGAAATTCCTCCTCAAAAGTTTGACGTGATTTCATCATAACAGAAATTGATAAAGCAATAAATGATAAATAATACATAAGCTTTGCTAAATACACAATCAATGAAAACGGTTAATATATGAGTAGACTTCGAATGGTAAGGCAACATTTGCTACGAGAAGAATATGAGAAAAAAGGGAGATCAGGCACATGAGAAAATGTTTGTCGATTGTTCTTGCTTTGCTGCTTGCTTTAAGTTTGGCGGCTTGCGGCAAAGGCACAAACGGAGACGTGAAGGTGCCAGGCGGTGCGAATTCTGCAAGCGATTCCAAGGCAGATCCGCAAAAGGCAGTCACTCTATCCATTGCCATGCACGTGGCCAACGTGAAAGACCAAGAGCCTTACATGTACGGCATCGTGCAAAAGTTCCAAGAGAAATATCCGAATATCAAAATCGATTTGCAAGGCGCCGACACGGATTCTCATGTAAAGAAAATGAAGATGGCTGCACAAGCGGGCCAACTGCCGGATATTTTCTGGATGCTGCCTGCGCCTGCGAAAGAGATGAATAAGGCCGGCATGCTGCTCGATCTTTCGGAGTTTCTTAAAAACAACAAGGACATCGCTTCCAGTATAGATCCCAAACTGATTCAGAGCTATCAGGATGGCGGCAAACAATTCGGACTCCCCTATCAAGCACTGGTAACCGGTTTATGGTATAACAAAGCAATATTTGATCAATACAAGGTGAAGGTTCCGGAAACCTATGATGAGTCGCTCAGCAGCGGCAAAGTATTTAAAAGCAACAAGGTTGTTACGATCGCCAAAGGAGCAAAAGATGCATTCAGCACCTGGGCGTTCCTCGGCATGCTGACCCGTTACGGCTTTTTTGACAAAATCGATAATATTAACGCGGGCAAGGAAAAATTCAATAATCCGGATTTCCTGAAGTTTTATCAGAAGATCGATGAGCTTCGAACTGCCGGAGCTTTTCCCGAGAACGTAACGAACTTGTCCTATTTCCAGGCGGTAGAGATGTTTACCGCGGGGAAAGCGGCGATGCTCGATGCCGGAGTATGGGAAACGAAGAAGATTGAAGCAAGCCCGATTGCCAAAAACGTAGGCTTCTCCTGGGGGCCGACGTTCTCCGACGGAGTGGGAAATCAGAAAATTGCCATGGTCGTAGGGGCGGCTCCAATGGTTGCAAGTGCAGAGGTGAAAAAGGATTCTTCCAAGTATGATGCGGTAACGAAGTTCTTCCAGTTCTTCTACAGTCAAGAAGGCGCGGCGATTATGGCCGAGAATGAAGCTCCGCCGGTTGTGAAGTATACAGGTAAAGTGGATAAGGATAAATATCCGGTTTACAACGCGGTACTGGATCAAATGAATCTTCCCGGCTGGGAACGTCCGGTTGCGCAGCCCGATTTGGTTCTTTCCGAAGCTGCGGCCAGCGCATTGAACGACAGCATTTACGGCGTGATCAACGGCATCTTTAAGCCTTCCGAAGCTCTTGATCTTGTCGATAAGAAAATGCACTGATCGTCTCCGCGTTCTGCCGGCGGGATGCCGGCAGACCACATCAAGCATGAAGACAGGGAGAGAGTGTGATGATTTGGCTTAGCAAACGAAGATATTTGTTCCTGATGCTGTTTCCCACCTTGTTGATTTACTTGGGCTACATCATCCTGCCTGTGTTCGTTTCCTTCTTCTACAGTTTAACGAAGTATACGGGAATAGGTGCCGCCGAGTTTATTGGATTGAAAAACTATGCGACATTGTTTCATGATCATCTGTTCTGGGTGTCTCTAAAAAACACGTTGATCGTTCTCATAGTTTCCGTACTGTTGCTATTGCCGGGCTCATTTTTCTTGGCACTTTTGTTAAACGCCAAAGTGAATGGCAGTAACGCCATCAAAGCTTTAAATTTTGCGCCAAGCATCGTCGCCCCGATTCTCGTCGGTTTGATCTGGGTATTCATCCTGGATCCTCAGATGGGGCTTATCAATAATTTTCTGAAGAGTACAGGACTAAGCAAACTGGCTTTGCAGTGGATCGGCGGCACGACATGGACCCCTTATTCTGTCGGAATGATCTTCGTTTGGCAGACGGCCGGATTTTTGGCGACGATTTTTTTGGCCGGACTCAAAATGATTCCGAAAGACGTCTACGAATCCAGCACCATCGACGGCGCTGGCCGCTTTCAGCAGATGTTGTTCATTACGATTCCAATGCTGAATGAAACGATTAAGATCAATGTCGTGTTGATCATTACCGGTGTGTTCAAGATTTTCGAGGCGGTATTCCTGCTGACGGGAGGAGGGCCCAATCACCTCTCCGAAGTGATGGTCACTTATATGTATAACGTAACGTTTACTTCTGGGGAATACGGCTATGGGATGTCCATTGCAGTAATCACATTCCTGTTGACGATGATCTTTTCGCTTGTGTATATGGGACTCAGCAAAAAAAATATCGAGGAGTAGGGGGTGAAGTGAGTTGAACGACATTGTCGGCAAGCGTTCCAATCCTTTTATTGGCGCAATTGGCATGCATCTACTGGCATACGCCGTGACATTTATTGTCATGCTCCCTTTTTTGTGGATGATCTTGTTATCGTTCAAAACGAATGACGGCATTTTGAACGAACCGTTTACTTTAGACGCTAAGTCTGGACAATTACATTCGCGCTTGGTCAACGTTAAAGATGGGAACGTTGTACGGTAACACGTTTTTGATCGCCGCGGTTACAATCGCCATTGAACTAATCATTACCTTCATGAGCTCTTATGCCCTGTCGCGAATGGTATTCAGATCCGTAAGATTGAAACAGTCGATCATGGCTTTGCTTTTGGCGGGACTTGCCATACCGGCGTTCATCCTGCTGTTTCCGGTCTACCGAATTACGATTTCTCTTGGACTTCTAAATTCTTACGTATCGCTCATCATTCCCTATATCGCGACTTCCGTATCCTTTAATACGCTCTTGTTCACCGGCTTTCTGAGAGGCTTTCCAAGGGAAGTGGAAGAAGCTGCGATTATTGACGGCCGCAGTTTGTTTACCTTATGCAAATCGATTGTCGTTCCTGTGGTTATGCCTGTAGTAGCTACCGTGTTTATTTTCAATGTGCTCTACATTTGGAACGAGTTCCCGTTTGCCGTGACGTTAATCAACAAGGAAAGTATGCAGACGATTTCGCTCGGCATCTCGCAATTTAAAGGCAGATTCAATATCGATTATGGCGGCATTATTGCTGCTAGCACACTTTTGATCATCCCTCAGCTCGTATTTTTCGCGATCTTTCAACGATTCATCATCGAGGGAATGACGGCTGGTGCCGTAAAAGGCTAAGCCATTTAAATGGGGCAACAACAACTTCACATATAAAAAGTTAAAGGAGAAATCATGCATGAGAAACCAATCTTTGAACTTACTCGGGAACTTGACTCAAATTAAGGAAGTGCGCTCGGCCCGCGTCTCCAGTTGGGACCAAGATGGTAAAAATCAGGACTACTGGATGATTCCCGCGGGTGAATCAGTTGTTCTCGGGGATATTGAGGGGCCAGGAAGCATTTCGCATCTCTGGATGACCTCTTTCTGCCGCAGAGTTCACGGGCCCAGCGTCATTCATCCGGAATGGGGCGGCAATATTGCACCGGTCAATGAAATTCATAATGCACTTGGCGTTACCTGGGAGTCAGCCGACCCTGCTTGGTACCGCAAAGTGCTGATCAAAATGACTTGGGACGATCAATCCCATCCAAGCGTGCTCGTTCCTTATGGCGACTTCTTCTGTATCGGCCATTCCATGCCGGGCAACTTTGCTTCGCTGCCGTTTACGGTGTCCGTCAAGCCGGAAGAGCAGTTCAAGTTTGGCGGCGTAGCTTCGGTCAACTGTTACTTGCCAATGCCGTTCAACAAGCGGGCCAAGATCGAAATTATCAATGAAAACGACGTGCCGTTCGGCTTGTACTTCCACATCGACTACGAGCTGTACAAGCGACCATTCGGTGAGGATACCGCTTATTTCCACGCTCAATGGCGCCGCGAAAATCCTTGCGACGGATGGGGGCCGAACCTGCAGGTCAATACGCCGGAAGTGAACCGGGTGGCGAATCTCGATGGCGAAGGCAACTATGTGATTCTCGAAGCGAAAGGCAAAGGGCACTACATTGGCTGCAATTTGTCGGTTACCCATTTCCAAGGCAACTGGTGGGGTGAAGGCGACGACATGATTTTCATCGACGGTGAGAAGTCGCCGAGTATTGTTGGAACGGGCGCGGAAGATTATTTCAACCATGCTTGGGGCATGCAGAAAAATGCGTTTCCGTTCCATGGCTCGATCATTCACGAGAGCGATGTTCCTGGTTACCAGGTATCCTATCGCTTCCACATTACCGATCCGATTCACTTCTCGGAGAGCCTGAAGGTAACGATTGAGCACGGTCATGCCAACCACCTGTCCGACGATTGGTCCTCGACTGCCTATTGGTATCAGACGCTTCCTTCCGAGCCATTTGGTATTTTGCCGGTAGAAGAGCGCATTCAACTGATGCCGCAATTTCCGAACTCCGGACCTCAGAAGAAGGTGGCGCTGAATGAGGAAATGCAGCAATCGTATGAAATGGCCAATGAACGGATGAAGCAATATTCCGATGGCCGCGACGCTCAAGTACAGAAAAAAGAAGACAGGCTGGCACAACACTCTCTCGGCAATATCGAACAAAGCAAGGCTGTAAGAAATGCGTTCAGGTCTTTATAAAAAGGAGAGAAGGGGGCACAAATATCCATGACGTCGTTGCATCGAGATGCATTATTGAGAGCGGAAAGTTCGATCGCCAAGGTCAAAGATTCTGTAAACAAAGACTTGATGCGTTTGAAATATCATTTCATGGCACCTGCTTATTGGATCAACGATCCGAACGGACTTATCTTCTATAAGGGCGAATATCATTTGTTTTACCAGCATTATCCTTACGCCCCAGTATGGGGAGCCATGCACTGGGGACATGCAAAAAGTAAAGATCTGGTTCATTGGGAGCACCTTCCGATTGCACTGGCTCCTAGCGAAAGCTATGACCTGCACGAAAGAGGCGGTCGCTTCTCGGGAAGCGCGGTTGACGATGACGGTGTACTCTCGGTACTTTACACAGGTACGATTCTGCGCGACGGAGCGGTGATTCAGACGCAAAATTTGGCAATCAGCACCGATGGGATTATCTTTCATAAATACGAAGGAAATCCTGTTATCAGCGCTCCTCCGAAAGATGGTTCCGCCGATTTCCGCGACCCTAAGGTGTGGAAGCATGACAACATCTGGTACATGGTCGTAGGCTCTAGCAAAGACGGCAAGGGCAAGGCATTGCTCTATAAATCCCCGAATTTGCGGGAGTGGGACTATGTCGGTGTGATGGCCGAAAGCGACGGTAAGATGGGGACAATGTGGGAATGCCCGGATTTCTTCCCTCTCGGAGACCGTTATGTACTCATGTTCTCGCCGATGGGGATGGGTGAGAACAAAACCGTCTATCTTGTCGGAGACATGGACTACGATACCGGCAAATTTACATGGGATACGATGGGGAGGTCGATTTCGGTTACGAATATTATGCCCCGCAATCGTTCCTGGACGGCAAAGGAAGAAGAATTATAATCGCATGGCTCAATGCATGGGATTGGATGCCATGGTTCAAAAACTTCGGCCCTACGGAGAAAAACAATTGGTGCGGCGCCATGTCGGCTCCCAGAACGGTGGAACTGGATGCGGATGGCAGGCTGCGTTTCCCGCCGGTCGAAGAACTGCGAGTGCTTAGACGCGACCATTATCATCAAGCTAATGTTGCCATCGTACCGGAGGCTTCGATTCTTCCGGACTATGTGGCCGGCGACTGCTTGGAAATCAAGGTTGAATTCCAACTGTCCGGTACGAACGCTGAGGAAGTAGGATTTATTCTTAGAGCTTCGGAAGACCGGAAACAGCAAACCCTACTCAGCTATCATCTCCGAACGAAAGAGCTTCGATTTGACAGAAGTCGGTCGGACGGATGGAGCGAAGGGATAAGAAGCGTACAGGTGGAAGCTTCCGAAACGTTGCAGCCGCATATCTTTATCGACACTTGTGTTGTTGAGACATATGCGGACAACTACCGGGTTGCGCTTACCAACAATATTTATCCGGATCCTTCGAGCGTATCGCTAGATGTGTATGCTGTTGGGGATACCGTTCATGTAAAGTCGCTTGATATTTGGAAATTGAGTTCAGCTTGGTAAGGAGTCGTTTTCGATGACAAGTTTTACTGATTTGGCGTCGGGATCTCATATGGAGTTCGAGGGATTCGAATCCGCCTAGTGAGGCCGGTATCATGTTTGGACAGCGTATTGCCACCATGTTGCCTGGAGTGTGGTCATCTGCCATTGGAGCTGTTATTTTATCCGTGTTAGGTCTTAGAATCTTGCTGCTTATTCGTCCCGCTAAGCAAACAGAGAATACCTCATATGATACCGGTTTTGTGCAGAGAAGGAAGATTGGCTTTTTTGAAATCATTGTATTAGGGATATCCATCTCGTTAAATGCTTTTGGTAACGGCCTCGGTGCGGGTGCAGTCGGATTATCTCCACTGGAGGTTTCAACTGCATCAGCATTGTTTAGCTTTGCGGCAATATGGATCGGAGTCGCTTTCGGGCAAAAACTCGTAAAAGTTAGGATCGGTTCGTGGACATTGGGACAGTTTAGTACCGTTTTAAGCGGTATCATCCTATTGTTCGTTGCCGCAAAATCGCTGCTATAAAACTTCATTAATTTTTCAGATGGGATGTATGGATTGTGCGATTAGGCGCTATTGAAGCTGGCGGAACCAAGTTTGTTTGCGGAGTCGGCAATGATGAGGGAGTCATTATGGAAAGAGTGAGCTTTCCAACAGGGCATCCGGACAGGACGATTGGTCAGATTATAGACTTCTTTAGAGACAAGGAAGTGGAAGCAATAGGAATCGGGACGTTCGGTCCGATTGATATCGATCCAAGCAGTCCAACCTACGGGAATGTAACGACAACCCCGAAGGCTGGATGGGCAAACTATCCTTTTCTAGATACATTGAAACATGCATTCGATGTTCCATTTGGTTGGGATACGGACGTCAATGCTGCTGCATTCGGAGAAGTGACTTGGGGTGCGGCAAAAGGGTTGGACAGTTGCGTGTACTATACGATCGGAACAGGGATCGGGGTAGGAGTTTACGCAGAGGGAAGACTCGTGCACGGCCTAGTTCACCCCGAAGGGGACATATCTTGCCAAGACGTCATCCCGATGACGATCATTACGGATTTAAATTTAAAGGAATTTGCCCTTATCACGAGGATTGTTTGGAGGGTCTGGCTTCAGGTCCCGCTATAGAGCAGCGCTGGAAATGTAAGGGGAGTGAAATCCCGATCGACCATCCTGCCTGGGTCATAGAGGCATATTATATCGCTCAGGCAGTTACTGGGGTCATCCTCATGCTCTCGCCGAAAAAAATCATTCTCGGCGGCGGAGTCATGCACCAGAAACAACTGTTCCCGATGATATATGCCGAGGTGCAAAGCAATTTGAAGGGGTATGTAAGCACGAAAGAGCTATTGACTCATATCGACGAGTATATCATTCCACCTGGATTAGGGGACAACGCCGGCCTTTGCGGTGCGTTGGCTCTAGGTCTAAAGGCAGCAAGAGGAATATAGCGGAAGGAACCGGGTGGGAAACCCGGTTTTTTCTGCTTCACGCAGCTAATCCGTCGCTTTCTTTCGTCTGTAACTTGCTGATTCCCGAGAGCTTGGCGAGCTCGTCAACGGTCACTTTCATTCCGGTGTTGTGCTTCAAGTAAATGCGGACCTTCTCCAACTCCTTGAAGTTGGACAACAGATGAGGAATTCGGTTCCAGTAGGTTTCCCGTATCAAGGTGTGGTAAACAGCTGTACGAACAATCCTTTGACATTGTTCTCATAATAGGGCGACTTCATTTGGAACTCTCTGATGATTTCGAACAGGATGTTCTCGACGGCACCGGAGTGAATGATGAGGGCATCAATCTAGCGGGCATTCGGTCGACTGCGTCGGGTTTTGCTATACTCGGTGTCAGGGGATAGTGGATATCGCCGTTAAGCTTTATATGCTGGCCCAATGGGGAGTCATCATGCATGTTGAGGATAATAAGGAACGCGTTACGATAGGGTTGCTTAGAAATGTCGCGAGTCGGCATATGCGCTTGTACAGCCTTTGCTCCAAGTGCCAAAGCGAAATGATCCCTTAACAAAGTTATTGGTGGATGACTTATTTCTTTTTGCGATAAAAGGAAGGATTAACCCCATCTATTTTTTTAAAGGCTTTACTAAAGGAATGAATATCCGGAAAGCCGATACTTTCGGCAATGAGCATTAACGGGTCATTAGTGAACTGAATCATTTCCTTCGCCTTTTCTATTCTTTGTAAAAGATGATATTGGATTGGGCTCATCCCGAATGATTGTTTGAATAATGAAATCATATAGTATTTGCTAATACCCGAAATTTTGGAAAGTTCATCTATGGTTACCTTACGGTCGATATTGTGTTTCAAGTAGATCCGCATGCTCCATTTCTCCCATATTGGTTACTAGATGTGGATTACAGTTCCAGTAGTTTTCACGTAAAAGTACATTCAATAATTGCAAAAACAGTCCTTTTATATTCATTTCATAAAAGGGTAACGTCATTTGAAATTCTTTTATGATTTCAAAGATTATTCTTTCGATAACCATGGTATTCCTTAACCGAATGTGACTGGGAATCTGAGGGGTAAATTGGTCAAGATCGTCGTTTCGAAACCATTTCATTTCGTCCGCAGTCATATCTTCAAGTTTTTTAAAGGAAACCTTCACATCCGGACTATCCTCCTTATAGAACAGATCAAAATGCAAATGAGGTTGTCGCACTAATTCTGTTCCTAACTTTCTAATAGAGTGTCGTTGCTTTGGACGAAAAAGAAAGAGGTCCCCCGGTTCTCCGATGAAAACATCATCCTCAATGGTTACTTTTATTCTGCCTTCCTTAACGTAAAGTAACTCATAGTCAAATAAAACTCTCTCCTCTAAAAACCAAGGGAATGGGATATAACTATCCATTGCGATCCGGATGTACGGCGATAATTGTTGAATGTTCATATCAGGTCTTTCCTTTCTGAATATATTCAAAAGCAATATATGACAAATATCCAATAATCCTTCCTAAATACAAATCCATAAATGTATTATAACATGTATATGTGATGAGTGAAGCGCTTCCACTGATCCGAAATTATTGATAAGAAAAGCAATGAGCACGGTTTGTGGAATCGATAATATCAAACTTGATTAGGGGAAAGAAGAATGAGAAAGGTACACAGGAAATGGTTTTCCGCCGGTATTGTGCTCATTGCCTCTTTGTCCTTGGCGGTATCAGGTTGCTCCGATACCTCCAAGAACTCGGAACCGGCGAATAAAGCCGGAGGCGCTGCATCCGACAATGCGGCCAAATCGATTACAGTGCTGGTGGAAGGCGGCGGTCCGGCGAACACGGTAGCTTCGCAAACGGCGGAAGAGTTCAAACAAAAGACCGGATATGAAGTGAAAATCGAGACCGTGCCGTATACCGGGGTTTACGATAAGTTGAACGTGGAAATGAAGGCGAATACAGGTGCGTATGATGTCGCGACAATCGATGTTCTCTGGTTCCCATCACTCGCCAAAGGGCTTGTACCGATGGATGCCATGGTGAACGAAGTGAAAAATGACATAGTTCCGAATGTCGTGGAGGGAGGTATCGTTGACGGAAAAATATTGGGCATGCCGGTTTGGACGAATTCGAAAATACTGCTGTACCGGACCGATTTGTTCAACGATCCGAAGGAACAGGCTGATTTTAAGGCGAAATACGGTTACGATTTGAAGCCTCCGGCGAATTGGCAGCAATACCGGGATGTAGCCAAATTTTTCACCCGCGACACGAATAGCGATGGTGTAACGGATCTGTACGGCACCGGGGTATTGGGGATGAATAACGGCGATTCCGTTGCGAGCTGGTTGGATCATGCCGCGCAGGCGGGCGCTAAACCGCTGGTCGTTGGAAAAGATAACAAAGCTGCGGTAAACAGTGAGCCTTATGTCAAGGCTTTGGATTTCCTGACGACCATTCTGCAAAAGGACAAGTCGGCTCCGGAAGGTGCGCTGAACATGGCATCCTCCGAGATTTCCGAGATGTTCTACAGCGGCAAAATGGCCATGATGCTGGAATGGGCGCATTTCTTCGTTCCGGCGGGCGATCCCGCCAAATCGAAGGTGGCAGGGAATGTGGGTGCGGCTCCCATGATTGCCGGTGATGCGGGAGTGGGTGTGGTCCCAGGGCCATGGTATCAGGTCATACCGTCCTCTTCCAAAAAACAGGACATCGCCAAGCAATATGTCAAATTTATTTACGATCATAATGAAATGTTTATGAAAGCGCTAGGGGTCGCAACCAGAAAGTCGGTGTTCGACGCTTATGGTCAGAAGCCGGAATATGCGCATCTTAAAGCTCTAGAGACAACGCTTGCAGCAAATCAAACGCAGAACAGGCCCGTTCTGACGCATTGGAACGAAATCGAAAGCGAAGCTTTGAGCAGTGCGGTTCAATCCGCTTTGTCCGGTAAAGAATCGGCACAGAGCGCCTTGGACAAGGCGACCAAAAGAATCAACGAAATTCAAGGCAAATAGGATGAAGAGGGGGTCGGACGAGCCCCTCTTTCCAACGAAGCATTAAGTTGCATGACGAGGGGGATGTGTATGACGGAGAAGGATAAACAGCTATCCGTTTTGTTTTTTCTGCCTGCGATGATATTCATGGTTTTATTTTTTGTCTATCCGATTGCGATATTGGTGAAAGATAGCTTCTATGATAATGCCGATCCGAACCACTTTGTCGGACTTCTGAATTACCGCGATTCGATCGTCTCCGACTCGTTCCGCCAATCGTTTGTCAACACGATGGTTTATGTGGTCGGTGCTGTCGGTGCCGAGCTGTTGCTGGGGATGGTGCTTGCTCTTCTTTTAAGCGCAGGGTTCAAGGGAGCGAACGTGATACGTACCTTGCTGCTGAGCCCTCTTATGATTTCGCCATTGGTCTGCGGATTAATCTGGAAGTTTATGCTGAACGACCAATTCGGCATATTAAACTCTTTACTGTTTCGAGCCGGTTGGCTGAAAAGTCCTCAGTCTCTTTTATGGTTGTCCGACAGCAAGCTTGCGCTTGTGTCTTGCATCATTGCCGACGTATGGCTGACGACACCGTTCATGATGCTAATTTTGCTGGCAGGTATACAGAGCATTCCGGACAGCTTATACGAGGCGGCACATATTGATGGGGCCAACAAAAGACAGAGCTTTATGCACATTACGCTTCCCGGCTTAAGAGCGGTCATATTGGTTGCAGTCGTCATACGCTTCATCGATGCAATGAAATCGTTCGACATTATTTGGGTCATGACGCAAGGCGGTCCGAACGGTTCTTCCTCGCTAGTCAGCACACTGATTTACAAATCGGTAGCCAGATATAATAACGGAGGTTCCGCTAGCGCAATGGCCGTCATATTCATGGTTGTTTTACTCGCGCTGTGCTCCATCTTTATCAAGAGATTCTGGAATCCAGGTAAAAAAGCGATGTAGGGGAAAAGAATGCATACTGTGAATTCAAGATGGAAATTCTCAAATTCAATCCTTGCCCTAATTTCATGCGTACTATTGGCTGTTTTTTTATTTCCGTATTTGTACTTGCTGCTTTCGTCACTGAAATTACCGCGGGAAGTCATATCGCCGAATCCGAAGTTTTGGCCTTCGGTATTTACGCTTGCAAATTACGAGGCGATGTTCCGTCAACTGGCTATCAGTAAATATTTCCTCAATAGCGTAATTGTATCAACTGCAGGTACAGCAGTAAGCGTATTTCTCGGGGCGCTCGCTTCCTATGGAATTGTGAGATTTACAACGAAGTGGGGAACCTGTTTTTGCTCTTTACGTTAATCGTCCGCATGACTCCGCTTATCAGTGTGGCGATCCCGATGTACCGGATCATCGGACAAATGGGGATTATGGATACGAAGCTTGCATTAGTGTTAGTTTACACCAGTATCAGTATACCGTTCGTCATTTGGATGATGATCGGCTTTTTCGATCATCTGCCCAAAGAGCTTGACGAGTCGGCAAGGGTTGACGGTCGCGGGATGCTCGGGTCGTTCGTTCGGATTGTATTGCCGATTTCTCTGCCGGGCATCGCAACCACTTCCATCTTCAGCCTCATGCTGTCTTGGAATGATTTTTTGTTCGCATTGCTGCTTACCGGAACATCCGCCAAGACTGTACCGGTAGGCATATCAGAATTTCTAACTGCTTATAATTTGGATCTTGGTCCCATGACGGCCGCAGCAACCTTGTTTAGTTTACCAGTTATGCTGTTTTCGTTCTTCATGCAGAAATATATAGTTCGAGGAATGACAATGGGGGCTGTAAAAGAATGAGATAAATTCATAGAGGTATATTTTAGGGGAGGAAACCGTATTGCAATATGATCATAACACCTATCATAAGTACATATTGGCCAAAGCCGAACAATCAGTAGCAAATGTGAAGGATCAGGTGGCCAGGGATCCCATGCGCTTACAATATCATTTTATGGCCCCTGCATATTGGCTAAATGATCCTAATGGACTTATCTATTATCGCGGAGAATACCATATGTTTTATCAGTATTACCCTTACTCCGCACAGTGGGGGCTATGCATTGGGGGCATGCAAAAAGTAAAGATTTGGTTCATTGGGAACACCTTCCAATTGCATTGGCACCCAGTGAAAGCTATGACCTTGACGAAAAAGGCGGATGTTTTTCTGGAAGCGCCGTTGATCATAATGGGATATTGACGTTAATTTATACCGGCACAGTAACGAAAGAGGGGCGCGTTGTACAAACCCAATGTTAGCTACGAGCAATGACGGGGTGACATTTGAAAAATATATTGGAAATCCGGTAATCTCGGCTCCCCCGGAAGGAAGTTCCGCGGATTTCAGGGATCCCAAAGTATGGAATCACGATGATAAATGGTACATGATCGTAGGTTCAAGTAAAGAGGGGAAGGGGAGAGCTTTACTTTATCGATCAAATGATCTGAAGGTATGGGAATATGTCGGTGTGGTGGCCGAAAGCGACGGAACGATGGGCACGATGTGGGAGTGTCCCGATTTATTTCGACTCGGTGATCGTCATATCCTGATGTTTTCCCCAATGGGAATGGGTGAGAAGAAAGCGATTTATTTATCAGGTAAATTTGACTACACCACCGGAAGATTTACATGGGACTATTGCGGAGAAGTTGATTGCGGTTTCGAATATTATGCCCCTCAGTCCTTCCTTGACGCCAAAGGAAGAAGGATTATCATAGGTTGGCTAAACGCTTGGGATTGGATGCCGTGGTTTCAAAATTTCGGTCCCACTTCTAAAAACAATTGGTGCGGCGTGATGTCCATTCCAAGAACAGTAGAACTGGACGATAACGGACATTTGAGGTTTCTTCCGGTTGACGAATTAAAGTCGTTGCGGGGAGAACATTGCCATCTTGACCATACGGTGATTGAAGGGGAATTACAACCTCTTCCTCGATCGATCAAAGGGGACAGTATAGAGATTGTGGCGGAATTCAATCTGAAAGATTGCCGCGCGGAGGAATTCGGCTTCAAAATGCGGGTGTCGGATGACGGCAACGAGGAAACGGTACTCTCTTATTCGCCTAAGACCGGAGAACTTCAATTTGATAGAAACAGATCGGACGGATGGAGTCAGGGGATTCGAAAATGTAAGCTGGAATCTGCCGATAAGGATACATTAAGGTCGCATATCTACATAGATACTTGCGTTGTTGAAGTATTTGCGGATGAAGGGCGCACGATAATGACCAATAACATATATCCCAATCCGTACAGTATAAACTTGAAACTTTTTAGCCTCGGAGATAAGGTGGAACTCATTTCTCTTGATATATGGCAACTTCGCTCTGTAGGGTGAAGGAAAGGAACAGTTAGAAAATAATATACGATGTGATAGGAGAATTTATTGATGGCTAGTAAAAATTATTACGACGTAACAGAGTGGCCTGTCGGTAATCCGTATGAGGATATTGGTGAGGTAATCAATAGCATTATAGCAGATATTAAAAGCAGGCAAACGGACACTGATGTGAATAAAGGCGGAAAGCCGGGTGCGGTTATCTATATTCCACCGGGAGATTATCATCTTCGCAGTCAAGTAGTTATAGACATCAGTTATCTTAAAATTATGGGTTCTGGACACGGGTTTACATCGTCGAGTATTCGTTATAATACTTCTGAGAATGAATGGGCGGATTTGCATGAATTGTGGCCGGGAGGAAGTCGCATACTCGTAGATATTCCCCTAGAAGTAAATGACGAGGAATATAAAGGAGCTGCATTTTATGTTGAACGAAGTGGAAATCCCCGAATAAGTTCGGTAGAGTTTTCTGACTTTTGTATTGATGGTTTGCATTTTATTGAGGATGGTTCAGGAGAAACAAATCCGGAAAACACATACATTAACGGGAAAACAGGTATTTATGTTGCAAGTGCTTGTGACTCATTTCGGATTACAGGCATGGGGTTTGTGTATTTAGAGCATGGAATTACTATTTATCATGCAGATGCACTGACTATACATGATAATTTCATAGCTGAATGTGGTAACTGTATAGAACTGCGAGGTTGGGGACAGGCTTCAAAAATAACCGATAACTTGATAGGAGCCGGTTTTAAAGGATATTCAATATACGCTCAAAATTTTGGTGGACTTTTAATTACAGCGAATAATGTTTTTCCCCGAGGTGCGAGCAGTATTTATTTTGATGGTGTGACACGTTCCAGTATCACAAATAATAGACTTCATTCATTTTATCCAGGAATGGTGGTATTCAGGGAAAATTGTTCGGAAAACTTGGTTTCTTCAAATCACTTTTTACGTGACCATGAACCTTGGACTCCTTTTCTGGGAATAGACAATGGTTTAGATGATTTGTATGGTCTCCTCTATATCAGTGGCAATAATAATTCTGTAATTGCTAATCACTTTTCTGAAGGAATTAATACTCAGAACATCAAGCCGGTAGGTGCAACACCTGTAATCATACGCATTGTTTCGGGTAATGGAAATTATATTTCTAATAATCATGTTGTTGCCACGGAGGTTCATACCAAGATAAGCGATTCTTGTTTCTCTGCGCAAGTAGACGCTTTGTTGACTACCGAAGCATCAGAGCCGCTTACCGTAACAACAGTATTGGTAGAAAAAGAATCGCTTCAAAATACGATTCTAGATTCGGGAAGTGATACACAGGTTGTTATGGACAGGACTGTAAATGCATTCAGAGCCACTCCAACGCCAGGAGCTTAAATAATATATTCACTATGTTTATATGGTAGTTTTTGTTCCAATTGAGGATCTTATATCGATAGGGACGATTGGATTGATAAAAGCGATCGAATCGTTTTCTCCTGATAAAGGAACTAAGCTTGCTATATTCGCGGCGAGATGTATAGAAAATGAAATTCTTATGCATCTTCGCTCTTTAAAAAAGACGCGCAAAGATGTCTCGCTTCATGACCCCATTGGGACGGACAAGGAAGGGAACGAGATTACACTCATCGATATCCTCGATATAGAAGCTGACGATGTCGTGGATAAAGTACAGCTCAAGATCGAAAAAAGTAAAATATACAAAAACCTTGACCATCTGGATGAAGGGGAGAAAGAATTCGTTGTCGGCCTTAGGTTGGACAACTGGGAGCTTTTCAAAAATTGGCGATAATTTCTTCCGCAAATGCCGGTGTTCTTGCAGGTACTCATTCAGGTACGTAAAGCGACTTTACTCGACAGATAAGCGACCGATCTTGACGATACCCGGTATTTTTGCAATCGCTGTATCGCCGCTCGTTACGTCCAAAGGAATTCCATTTCAAGCTGCGGCATCATAATTTCGTGGGATCAATTTGAAAGTTTGACACAAAATTTATTAAATGACCCAGCACGATGCAAATGAAACGACGAAGTCGAATTCGGGCATCGAGAATGGGAGCATGATTTAGACGGAGTCCCAAGCCCAACGATCTTTTCGTACCTTCTTACTCAAAAATTTCGCTTCCATTCATTGATCAAATTCGTGTAACATGATGCTATCTCGAAGTAGGAAAACGAATAAGGAATGAGCATTTTTAGAACTGGCCCAATTGGATTTATTCAGGCAATCAAATCGTTCTCGCTTGAAAAAGGCACGAAGCTCGTCGCGTTCGCGACATAATGAATGGATTACTTTTGTAGAAAGAAATGTTCCTCATCCGAATGTCAGTTTTTATACCCGAGCAGAGTTGCACGATCCCAGTCGACATCTCAGTTCTGAGGCCGATGATGTCATGGGTCAGATGCAGCGAAGGAGCCTGGGATCAGCCGGTCGTAAGTGTCGCAGATTGAGAAGCGGGCATTGATGAAGCTGTATCATGAATTTTATAAGGCGAAGCGGTGAAGAGGGGGAAGCCCCTCTTCTTTATTTTTCTTCATTATTGGACAAGCAACTTCTTTAAAGTAATGTTTTTCCGGTAACAACGCTAGGCGCAAACTCTGCCGCGGTAATCATACAGTCAGCGTTTAGATTCTATTAACTATTAACTATTAAATATTAGTACTAGATTCATAATCTGAAAATTTGAAAGGATGCGGACGAGGTCACACAATCCGAATATGCCCATCCAAAATCGAGACGATCTCTCAAGCGTGTACACACCTGGAGTCGCGCGTGTATGTTCGACCATTTACGAAAACCTCTAGCAATCGATACCAGTTACGCCGCTGAAAGACGAGTGTAAAGATAAGCTGAAACACTTCTAGCGCCGACATACCGAAAGATTTACGAATACCCGCCTGACGTAGGCGATGTCCAGATAATTAGAGCACCAATTCATAAACTCATTGTTTATATTCATAAAAATCCATATTTACTTCAATGTAAAAGCCAACGCGGTTCCGCCGGCTTACATGCGACCAATGTGATTATTCATCTATGAGATAGCGATGTTTAAGCATCGTGATTGAATGAGGAGGAAATACATACCCTCGCTCCGAGTCGTACCGGGCATCTATCCTTGCCATGCGCGTCACCTGGTCAGCGATAGCAAAGCCGTTAACGGTCACCCACGAAAAGTCTACGATTGAAAGTCCTTTAGACCACAACAGTCCAGGGTTCAAAGCTATTTGGTAGCGCGAAAGTTGAGTTAATTAGATAATTCTTTCATTAGGCCTTCATCGATAGAACTGAGCTTCGCCATGCCACCGCGGGAGACAACAAAGGGCACGAGCAATTTCGGGAAGTAGGTAGCCGTTAGGCCGAGTACATGTTACGGGGAAGTACTTGTTATGTCCCGGCTGAACGCCAACGTGGCGCCGATGTAGACAAAGGCGAGGTGAATATAGGAGAAAGAGATTTCAAGTAGGTGGATATGAATGAATTGGCTAAGCGCGCCAAGCACGATAACGATGCTGAGGAAAATGCCGGGTCCCTTAGGCAAAACGCGCGCCCGGAGGATGCCTGCGGCAGTTAAGATGAGCCCAATGAACAAGAACGGCATCAGCGGAATCAGCACGGCGAGCTGCAACGGAAATTGATCGACAGCCAAGTTGTTGATTTGATCGGATATGGCTTCGAGTCGCTCTTGTGTCTTCACGTCATGGAAAATGATCGGGTAACCGAAAATTTGCAGAGGTCCGTGGAAAATTTCGAACATCAGCGCTATGAACAGCGGCGGGAAGGCGAGCCACCCCCACCAGCTAAGCTTTGCGGCTTGCCTCAAATAAATCGCCGGCAGTCCGAGCAGGATCAGGGTGGATGCCCAGGCCAGAAGCACGTGGGTGTTGACGGCGAACGGGACGAAGCTCTCTATGTCGGCGACCGTTGTCGGCGCGTCCTCCGCGTGGATCATTTGGCCGGTCGCTCCCATCAGACCGCCGATTGCGATGGCGAGGCCGGACAGGCGAAAATATTTTGGGCCAATCGATACGTTCATGATAAATTCCTCCTTTGTTTGTTGAGTTCATCATACCGTGCCCGCTCCCCCTTTCGGCAGAGTAAGTGATTCCCAAAACCCGGGAAAACCGGCTGGGAAGTTGCGCTGAAGAGGGCGGATTATGTTTACGAGGACTGGCGGCGGTTGCTATAATTGAAGCGAAATCATTTTGTCGCGTGGGGGCTACCGTTTTGCGTATGATTCAGATCGCCCGGTGGGGTGTTGCGGGGATTTCTGCGGTATGTGCGGCGATGTATGCGGTCGCGGTTCCGCAATTTTATCGGGAGCTTCGGGACCATTGCGTCTACAGCGAGTGCGAAGCTTTTTACAACCCGCCTCCAGGGCTGGACTGGCTCGGCGCCCATGGGATTACACCGACTGCATGGGCGCTGGCTTATACGCTATTGTACGTATTATTTTCGATGTTGTATTTCGCCGCGGGTGCGGCGCTCTTCACCAAAAAGCGCAACGATGCGATCGGACTGCTTGGCGCTTTTACGCTTATCAATCTCGGTTCTACGTTCATACCGGTCATGGATGTGCTCAAGCAGCAAGGGCCGTACTTGAAGCTCGGAGCTCAATCGGTCGGGGCGCTCGGCATGGCCGGATTTATTTTGTTCTGCGGGACGTTTCCGAACGGGAAGTTTACGCCGCGATGGACCGGATGGTCGCTAGGTACGATTATCGTTCTGCGCGTTCCAGGCATGATCGCGCCCGGTACTTGGGTCGATATTCAGCGCGAGTTTGCGGTATTTCTCGCTTGGTTCATCGTCTGGGTCGGCTCGCTGCTCGTGCTTATCATCTATCGCTACCGCGTCGTATTAAGTCCGATTGAACGGCTTCAGACCAAGTGGGCGATTTACGGCCTTATCGTTGCTCTTGGCGGGCTGGCGGGCTGGACGGCCGCTTACTTGATGAACAAACCGGCATGGGACGGGAACCCCTATTTGCTGTATGTGCTGGAGGTCGGGATTCATTGCTCGATGTGTGCCATCCCGGTGACACTGCTTATCGCGCTGATGCGGTTTCGGCTTTGGAACATCGATCCGATCGTGAATCGGTCGCTGGTCTACGGCGTACTGACATTATGCATAGTCGTATTGTATGGAGGAACGGTTGGATACTTGGGTCTTATGTTTCAGACTTCGGGATCATGGGTCGTATCGCTTGTAGCGACGGGGCTTGTGGCTGTATTGTTTCATCCGCTTCGGCTTCGTTTGCAGCGGATGGTCGACCGTTGGACATACGGCGAGCGGGGGATCCGGTGGCGACGCTGACCGATCTCGGAGAGCGGCTTGCCGAGCCGCTGTCACCGGAGGAGGTTCTGCTTGCGGTTGCCCGGTCAGTGCGCGAAGCACTGCGTCTTCCGTATGTCGGCATTTCCGTCGAAGCTGGATCAGGCGGCTTCGGCTCACCAATCGCCGAGGATGGGCCGGTGCCGGAGGAAGTACGGTACGTACCGCTCGTGCATCGCGGGGAGCGGGTCGGGGCGCTTCACGTGCCGGCGCTGCTAGGAGCTTCCGGCGATATCGACGGCTGGACGGCGTCGGACCGGCGATTCCTCGAGCTGCTGAGCCGGCAGGCTAGCGCGATTGTGCACGGGGTGCATGCAACGTACGCCGTGCAGCGGCTTGTGACGGACCTGCAGGAGTCGCGTGAGCGGCTCGTCCTGGCGCGCGAGGAAGAACGCCGCCGGCTGCGCCGCAACCTGCACGACGATCTGGCGCCGCGGCTGGCCGCGCTGCTGTACACGTCGTCCGCGGCTGAACAAAGCGTCGACACGGAGCCCGCCGACGCCAAGTCAATGATGGCCGAGCTGCGAGGGCACATTCGCCGCACGATTGCGGACATTCGCACGCTAGTGTATGATTTGCGGCCGCCAGCGCTTGACGAGCTCGGCCTGGTCGGTGCGATCGGCGAGCGTATCGCCGATCTGACAGGTGCGGCGCGCGGACTCGCGCCGCAAACGGTGGCGGGAACGCCCACGCTATGTATCGAGCTCGATGCGCCCGAGGCGTTCCCGCCAGCGCCGGCCGCCGTCGAGGTGGCGGCCTACCGGATCGCGACGGAGGCGCTCGTCAACGTCGCTAAGCACGCCTCCGCCACCCGCTGCACGGTGGTGCTGCGAGTAGCGGACGGGAAGCTGGAGCTCGAGATCAGCGATGATGGCGTCGGGGCGGCGGAGGCGGTGCCGATGGAGCCGCGGCCGCAAGCCCGTGTAGGCGGAGGAGGCCTCGGAAAGGCGTCGATGCTCGAGCGGGCCGCCGAGCTCGGCGGCGACTGCCGCATAGAACGGCAGACCGAAGGCGGCACAACCGTGAGGGCATGGCTTCCATTCATCGAAGCCGATACGGAGGAGAGCACGAAGATAATGCAGACGAGCGAAAGGGGCGAAAGCGCATGAAGAAGTTGCGAATCTTGATCGCCGACGATCATTCTCATCTGAGCATAATGGTCGGGAGACCCATTCGTTCCGCGAACTGCATACACTCTTTGGGGGAGACGATGCTGATCTGGCGCCGGTTCGCGATCGGTTGACGGGAGTCTGCGGGGCGGAGAAGACCATAATGGTTGATCGCCCGGAATTTACATTACAGTCCGGCAGGAGAACAGACCTTGGCTGAAATTCGGGCTCAGCGTCGGCCATTCCGAGCATTGGATGAAACAATCCATTGAAGCAAACAGAGAATAATCCTAAAGCATGGTTTAAACGAAAGTATCCTCGATCCCGTTACTGGGACGAGGATATTTTACTAATGATGTCTTTTAAGCTGCGTATTATTCGGATTTTTGAGGTGTAATAACCGTGAAGGTTGGTACTTTCGGTGTCTGTTATCTCTATTATCATTCGGTATTTGCATACTGAAGTCCTTATGTTTAGTTACATCGGTTCCTGTCCATATCGTGCGAAATTCGGCAACACCGGCGAAGACCTGGAGGATCTGGTCTCCAATGAGGGAGCGGCTAATGATTTGGTCAAGGCAAGACGGATGGAGATAATTAAAATGTCGCAGCCAAAAACTAAATTACCACATAGAAATAGGTAAATGATGATCCAAATACCCAATGAACTCTAAACAAATATGGTGTATGCTTTATCTCAAGTAATGATCCCAGGGCCCAGAAATCATTGATAGCAATAATTGAAACCGCTACCAAAATTTTTGTTAGTTAATGATACCATTAGGAGGGGAAATGGATGAAGTGGACTAGAGTTGTATCTTCGGTTGTATTGATCACAACGCTTGCCGGTTGCAGTCAAGGAACAGGCACAAAGGATGACTCAGGGCGTGTTGATAAAGGGAGTGTTCCAACGAAAATTTCAAACGAACCGATTACCCTTACGCTCTACCAGCACGCAGCGATGAGCAATGAGGAAATCGACAAATTTATAGTTCAGCCTGTACAAAAAAAATATCCTAACATTTCGTTTAATATTGTACGTAAAGGAACAGGCACCAATCCGGAGGACTTGGTGGCCGCAGGCATCGTCCCGGATCTGATCTATACGACAGACGCAAATACTCCTCTTTGGCGAGAACTTGATATACCGGAGGATCTGAACGCTCTGATGAAGAGCAACAACGTCGATTTGAACCGTTTCGAACCTAATGCCATAGACTCCATTAAAATTTACAGCGGTGGAAAAGGTGCAATTTACGCTTTACCGGTCGCGCAAAACATCGCAGCTCTTCTCTACAATAAAGATATCTTTGATAAATTCGCTGTCCCTTATCCGAAAGACGGAATGAATTGGGATGAGGTCATCCAGTTAGCCCGCAAGCTAACCAAGACAGAAAACGGGGTCCGATACATCGGACTCAGTCCTGATACGATCTCACGTTTAGGTTATGGACTTTCCTTACCTTACGTTAATCCGGCTACGAACAAAGCGACAATTAATAACGATAATTGGAGAAAGGTTTTCACCACGATGAAAGAGATGATCGACGTCCCTGGATTTCTCGGAGAGGATAAGAAAATCACTTATGGTACCAATGATTTCTTTAAGAACGGGAACGTAGCCATGCTCACCGCCTGGGTTCCCGATTTGATAGCGAGCCTGGATCCGAGTATCGCGGATAAAATTCCATGGGATTTCGTCTCGCTTCCCAACTACCCTGAAGCCATCGGTACAGGCCGCGTCATTACCCCGCATACGATCATGCTGAATAAGCAAAGCAAATATAAGAATGAAGCTTTTCAAGTGATGTCCATCTTAACTTCCGATGAGGTGCAATCCGAACTGAGCAAAAGCGGAAAAATTTCCGTTTTGGCCAAATCGGATTTTCAAGCACAGTATGGCGTAAATGTACCTTATCTCAAAGGAAAGAACGTAGGCGGTATATTTAAGTCCAAACCACGCAAAATAAACGACCCTCTTACTGAATATGACGTCTTAGTCCGTTCAGCCATCGATGCTTCGGCCAAAGATTTGGCAGGGGGAAAGATGTTAATACGGTTATACGGGAAACGGAGGAAAAGGCGAACAAAGCGATTGAGGAAAAATTAAAAAAATAAATCATTCGGTTATCGGAAAAGTCCATGAATATCATGGACTTTTCCGTTTTTGATGGTTCTTATACTGCAATTGAATTGACGAAATAGGTTTTAGACTGCTCCGAAATAAAAGCAACAGCGACTGGCTTGAACGTGACGAATGGTAGCGAGAAGACATTCCATGTCGGATCGTTCCGGAGGCGTTCATAATTGCTGGTAAACGGTGTTTCATTCCAGTTGGATAGATAAATGCAGTTGTGCCGCATCCTATTCGCCGGGTTATCCAGGTGGATGAGGATGATATCTGACAGGTTAGATGCCGGCGGCGCTAGTTCTTCAAATTTATTTGCCCGTTACCGCAGCTCGCCGCGCAAATATTTGCCGGTGATCGAGCGCGCCGCGTCACCTTGCCCTTCGACGAGTCGCTGCGGTGTCCCCTGGAATATGACCGTACCGCCCCGGGCGCCACTTTCCGGGCCCATGTCGATAATCCAGTCTGCGCTCCGGATGATGTCCGGGTGATGCTCGATGACGACGACCGTGTTGCCGGCGTCGACCAAGCGGTTCATGATGTCAAGCAGCGACCCGACATCGGACATGTGGAGGCCGGTCGTCGGCTCGTCCATAACGTAAATGCTGCCTGCCTTGTGCAGCTCACAAGCGAGCTTCAGCCTCTGGCGCTCGCCGCCCGACAGGGTGCTCAGCGGCTGCCCGAGCGTCACGTAGCCGAGCCCGACGTCCGCGACTGCCTTCAGACGCCGGAGGATGGACGGATGCTTGTCGAATACGGCCAGGGCCTCCTCGGTCGTCAACGCCAATACGTCCGATATCGTTCGGCCTCGGTACCGGTACTGCAGCACTTCTTCTTTGAACCTGCGGCCGCCGCACGTTTCGCAGACGGTGCGGATGCCCTCCATAAAGGCGAGGTCCGTATAGAGGACGCCGAGCCCCTGGCACGTCTCGCATGCCCCCGACGAATTGAAGCTGAACAGGGAGGCGTTCACGACGTTCGTCTTTGCGAACAACTTGCGCAGTTCGTCCATAATGCCCGTGTACGTTGCCGGGTTCGAGCGGACCGACGCCCCGACGGCCGACTGGTCTGTCGCGATCGCCTCAGGGTAGCGCGCCAGAAACTCGCCGTTGATCAGCGAGCTTTTGCCGGAGCCGGTCTGCGCCGGTCACGACCGTCAGCACGCCGGCCGGGATGTCGACCGATACCCGCTTTAAGTTATGGAGCGTCGCATCGACGATCGGGTAGAAGCCTGACGGCTTGCGAACGTCCTCGCGCAGCGCCAGCTCGTGACGCATGTACCGGCCCGTCAAGGTGTCGGCATACAGCAGTCCTGCAACGTCCCCTTCATAGACGATCTGCCCGCCGTGAACGCCGGCGTGCGGACCGACGTCGACGATATGATCGGCGGCCGCGATGACGTCGCGGTCGTGCTCGACGACAATCACCGTGTTTCCCTTGTCGCACAGCTGGCGGAGCAGCCGGTTCAACCGAATGACGTCCCCGGGTGCAGCCCGGCGCTGGGTTCGTCGAAAATGTACAGCATGTCGGTCAGGTCGCTGCCAAGGTGGCGCACCATCTTGATTCGCTGCGATTCGCCGCCGGACAGTGACGCCGTTTCCCGGTCGAGGCTAAGGTAATCGAGTCCGATGTCGATAAGTTGCTGGAGCCGCTCGGTTAGCGCGGATGTTACCGTCTCCGCAACCGACTCCCGGATGTTACGCACGACGTGTATGAGCTCGCCGACCTCCATGGCGGCCATCTCCGCGATGTTCAAACTGCCGATACGGCGACCTAAGCGCCGCTTGATTGAGCCGCGTCCTGCGGCAGAGCGGACAGGGGGCGAACATCATGTACGGCTGGGCTCGGCTTAGTGTCGCTTCGGCCATGTCCTCCGAATCCCGCTTGATGTAAAGCCGTTCGAATTTCGTGACGACACCCTCGTAGCTCGCATCCATCGGACCGGTTGGCGTATCGAACGAGATTTTCGCTTCCTTCCCGCCGATGCCGTAAAGTAATAAGTTCCATTCCTCGTCCGTGTAATCTTCCAACTTCTTATCGTTGTCGAAAAATCCGGACAAAACGTACAACTTCCAGTACCACGTGCCGACGCGGAACGTCGGAAAAGCAATGCCGCCTTCATTCAGCGATTTTGTCCGGTCCAGTAGCTTGCCGACGTCGGCCGAAACGATCTTGCCGACGCCTTGGCATTCTGGACACATCCCGGCCGGATCGTTGAACGAGAACGCGTTCGAATTGCCGACGAACGGCTGCCCGACGCGCGAGAACAGAAGCCGCAGCAACGCGTAGATGTCCGTGATCGTGCCGACGGTCGATCGGGAGTTACCGCCGAGCCGTTTCTGGTCGACGACGATAGCGGGGGACAAATGTTCGATCGCGTCCGCTTCGGGCGGGCTGAATTTCGGGAAACGGTTGCGGATGAACGCACTGAACGTTTCGTTCAGCTCCCGCCGCGCCTCGGCGCCGATCGTGTCAAAAACGATCGACGACTTGCCGGAGCCGGATACCCCGGTGAAAACTGTCAGCTTCCGCTTCGGGACGCGAAGCGTAATATCCTTTAAGTTGTTTTCTCGCGCGCCCTTGATGACAATGAAATTTTGATCCATTGCGGTCAACACCTTTCGCGTAGATTATGCACGGATCAGTATACAGGGATTATATGACATCTTCTGTCATAATCTTGCGGCGGACGAAAACGAAACGGTTCTGACTTTGCCCGTGCGCCAGTCATCGAGGACCCGTGGAAAAAACAAAGAATAGGATCCGTTATTTTTGTATAATTAGAGAAGGCGCGCATGGGCTCCGGCCATTGCGAGCAAGGGTGGAAAATATTACTATTATTTCTGCGGTAAAATGAAAAGCGGAGAGAGCGCCATTGGTGTTGCCGTTGCCGACACTCCGGTCGGCCCGTTTCGCGCGCAGCCGCGACCGCTTGTTACTATGGAACAGACGAAGCGTATTGGCATCGCCATGGGGCAGACCATTGACCCATCCGTCTTCTTGGAGGATGACGGTACGCCTTACCTGTTGTTTGGAAACGTACACCCTGCAATAGTACGGCTCGGCGAAGATATGACAAGTGTCATTGAGGATACGATGAAGAATCTGGTCGGTCTCTACGACTTCCGCGAGGCGGTCACCGTTCTCAAGCGCGACGGGCAGTATCACTTCACGTGGTCCTGCGACGACACCGGCGGCCGAGGATTACCACGTGAACTACGGTACGGCGGAGCAGCTTTACGGGCCGGTAACTTACCGTTATCCGGTTCTTGTCAAAAATAAGGAAAAGGGTATGCTTGGCACCGGCCATCATTCGATTCTCCGGGAGCCCGGCACCGATAAGTAGTGGATTCTTATCACCGCTTTGCCACCCCGCTGACCCGGTTCACGCAAGGAAAAGGCTTTCATCGTGAAGTCAGTATAGATCCGCTTACCTTCGATGAAGACGGGTTGATGCAGCCGGTGCAGCTGTAGCGGAGGTTGTGTGAATGCCTAAGTCATCTTTTGATGACTAATCCAGTATGAGGAAGCGCCTTTCGGTCATGGAGCCGGAAGGCGTTTTTTTCATGGAAAATCGGCCCGCTTGATGACCGGCATCCATGTTCACAGGCCGGATAAGGCAAGTGGCGGCCCGGCACGCCCAGTGACGAAAACATGACAAGTCACGCCAAGATCGTGACCGTTCCTCTTTGAAAATAGGATTGTATGCTCTGGATGGATGCCGGCAAAAAATCGGAAAATAGAGTGCAGGTTGGTACGATTTGTAACGCATACCCGCTGTAGTCCTGTTGTCTGTTGCCGTTCTGCGGGACAGATGCCGGTGCGGCGAAGAGCCGTCGACCGGACCGTTTGAGCAAAAGTATTGAAAGGAGTGGGGTATGGAATCAAGTGTAAATGGCGAAGCGACTTTCTGCATTCCGTTTTCTTGAAAAGTAAATCAGAAGAATAGAAAGGATGGGGAAGAATGGGAAGGATCGTATCCAGATCTAGTATCCAATCATTATTAAAATTATTTGCTTTTCTATTCGTAGCACTATTTCTCCTGCTCGGTCATTCGAATGTTTCCCACGCTGCATCAACCGGAATTAGCGGAACCGTAACGAATGGCGGCGGCAATCCGGTATCGGGCGCTGCGGTTACTGTTTCCGGGGTCTCCGGTTCTGTGACTACGGATGCGAACGGAAAGTACACACTGAATATTCCGGCTGGAACGTACCAATATGTATCCGTTAGCGCAGCCGGATACGCTAATTACGCCCAGAATCATATCCAAGTGACGGAAGGAAATACGACGACGGTTAACTTCAGCTACGGCGCGATCAGCGGGACGATAACGGATGAAAGCGGCAATCCGCTTTCCGGTGCAAACGTTTATACGTATAATGCCGGTACAACGACGAACGCAGGCGGAACTTATACGCTGAATGTTCCGCCGGGAACATACAGCGTGTACGCAGATAAAAATAGTGCCGGATATAATAAAAGCGCTAAAGATAACATCCAAGTAACAGCGGGGAATACGACGACGGTCCATTTCACTTACGGAGCGGTGAGCGGAACCGTAACGAATGCAAGCGGCAATCCGGTATCGGGTGCTACGGTCTCTGCCAGTAATAGCGGTTCTGTGTCCACGGATGCAAGCGGGAAGTACACACTTAAACTTCCGGCGGGAACATACGCCTACGTACAAGTGAACGCGAGCGGATACGCGAACTACTCCCAAAGCAACATCCAGGTGACCGCAGGGAATACGACGACGCTGAGCTTCAGCTACGGAGCGATCAGCGGAACCGTCACAGATGGTAACGGCAATCCGGTTTCGGGCGCAATGGTCTACACGAACAGTACTAGTCAAACGACGAATGCCGGCGGAAGCTATACGCTGAATGTTCCAGCAGGAACGTACTCCGTAACTATCAACTCCAAACCCGGATACGGTTCCTACACTCAGAAAGACATCCAAGTGACCGCAGGGAATACGACGACGACCCATTTCAGCTATGGTGCAATTAGCGGAACGGTAACGAATGGAAGCGGCAATCCGGTTTCCGGCGCTACTGTTTATGCCAATGGCGGCAACGGTTCTGTAACAACGGATGCGAGCGGAAAGTACACGCTGCATGTTCCGGCAGGAACGTATGACTTCGTGCAAGCATACGCAAGCGGATACGCAAACTACAATCAGAATAGCATCGAAGTGACTGCAGGGAATGCGACGGCGGTCCATTTCAGATACGGAGCGATCAGCGGAACCGTCACAGATGCAAGCGGCAATCCGGTTTCGGACGCAACGGTTTATACGAACAGTACGTCGCAAAAGACGAATGCGAGCGGAGCCTACACGCTGAATGTTGTGCCGGGAACGTACACCGTAGCCGTCTCCAAACCCGGATACGCTCCTTATTCCCAGAATAACATCGAAGTGGCGGCAGGGAATACGACGACGGTTCATTTCAGCTACGGTGCGGTTAGCGGAACCGTAACGGATGCAAGCGGTAACCCGATTTCGGGAGCAACGGTTTATGCCTCTAATGTCTCCGGTTCGGTGACAACGGATGCGAGCGGAAGGTACACGCTGCATGTTCCGGCAGGAACCTACGCTAATGTGACGGCCTATGCGGCCGGATACCCCAGCTACATTCAAAATAACATCCAAGTGAGCGCGGGGAATACGACGACGGTGAACTTCAGCTACGGTGCGGTAAGCGGCACTGTAAAGGACGCGAACGGCAATCCGGTGCCTGGGGCAACGGTTCTGGCCTATAATGTCTCCGGTTCGACGACTACGGATGCGAATGGAAAGTACAGGCTGAATATGGCGCCGGGAACGTACACTTTAACAGTCTCCAAACCCGGATATCCTACCGAAAGCAAGACCAATATCCAGGTCACGGCAGGGCAAACCACGACGGTCAACTTCGGCGAATTTAGCTCCGGAACGATTAGCGGAACCGTAACGAATGCGAGCGGTCATCCGGTATCGGGGGTCACGATTTTTGCCGCTAATGTCCCCGGTACCGTGACTACGGATGCGAGTGGAAACTATACGCTGAATGTGCCGGCTGGGACGTACGCTTATGTGCAAGCATACGCAACCGGATATGCTTCTTACAATCAAAAGAACATCCAAGTGACCGCAGGGAATACGACGACGGTGAACTTCAGCTATGGAGCGATCACCGGTACCGTAAAAGATGCGAACGGCGACCCGGTTTCCGGTGCAACGGTTTCTAACGGCGCTATCAGTCAAACGACGAATGCCGGCGGCGACTACACGCTGAATGTTCCGCCGGGAACGTACACCGTAACCGTCTTCAAGACCGGATACCCCACCGACAGCAAGAACAATATCCAGGTCACGGCAGGGCAATCCACAACGGTCAACTTCGGAGTCCTTCGTTCAACAGCTCCGCTGCCCGCTAACATCACAGTCGTCAACAACGCTGCAGGAACACCGGATACGATTACAGTGAACGGGTTGACTGCGGGTGACGTGATTAAAGTCTATAACGCGGAAACCGGCGGAAATCTGCTGGCGACATCGAGCCCGGTCATCAGCGGACAATCGTCGGTAACGGCATCGGTTTATCAATTGGGAGCTGCAGCAGGTTATGTCTATGTATCCGTAACGAGTACCGGGCAAGCAGAGAGCACTCGTACTGCGGCAAGCATATGGTGCCGAACCGGCTGATGCGGTCGCACCCGTTACAAAATATCGTCTGACCCCCATTTACGCGCAGTCAAGCACGGGTAAACCATATATCAAAGGGTTCACAGTAACCCTTCAAGCGACAGATCATCAATCGGGAGTGAAAGTCATCAACTATCGCGAGAACGGCGGAGCTTGGACGGCATATACCGCGCCATTCACGATCTATGCGGAAACCACGCATACGGTAAACTATTTCAGCACAGATAACGCGGGGAATGCCGAGACCCCGGTTAACACAATGGATTTTGATAACGGCACGTTCACAGGCGCAGGTTCATTCTAGACAGGAGAAGGGAGATTGACGGTATGGGATCGGCAGGGAAAAAGCAATATACAGCACCCCAAGTCATTACGCATCAACCCATCGTCTTCGAGACGGCTTTAAGCACTTCGAGCTGTCCGGGAGGCCACTGGGAGTTTCAAATGTCCCCTTCGGGGTTCTGGCAGAGAGTGTGCGTTAAAGATTAGCGTGGCCGTGAAAAATATTGCGCAGCAGCAGTAAGCTGGTAAAAGCCGCTTAGCCGAAGCAAGCAACATTTTCGGGCTGAGCGGTTTTTTTGCAGCCCTTTTGCTGTATTGCCATTTTATACCATGGGGCGGTATACTTGAACCAAATTGCAAACTATCGGGGATGATTGGATGATCAATATACTCATCGCGGATGACCATACCTTGATGCGTGACGGACTCCAAACGATTTTGAATCTGGAAGAGGATCTGCGGGTGGTCGCTTCGGCAGGCAATGGGACGGAGGCTTTGGCATTAACGGAGAAGCACCGTCCCCATCTTATTCTCATGGACATTCAGATGCAGGGACTGAATGGGATTGAATGCACCAAACAGATCAAGCAGGTTTTCCCCGAAACGGTCATCTTAATCTTGACGACGTTTGCGGAGGACGACTATATCGTGGAAGCGCTCGCCGGCGGAGCGGCCGGGTTCCTGTTGAAGGATATGCCCGGAGACAAGCTGATTCAATCCATTCGGGATGCCGCCAAAGGGCAATTTATGCTTGCCGTCGGTCATTGCGGCCAAACTCGCGTCAAGGCTCCTTTCCTCAACTGGGGGAGGACATCTGCTGCTTAATTCGGTTCTGAATAAGTCCGAGACGATCACCTTTTCTGAGAAAGAAAAAACGATCGCTTTGCTCATGCTGGAAGGAAAATCAAATCGGGAGATGGCGGAGCTGCTCTTCATGAGCGAGGGCACTGTGAAAAACTATGTCAGCGCCATCTATGCGAAGATCGGCACGAACGACCGCAATATCGCCGTCATGACGCTGCAGGGTCTATTGGGAGGGAAAAGCATTCCATGAAACGACCGGGTCTGCGGTGGCACCGAAGTTTGGACTATATCATGATCGTTACCGTCATTTTGTCCGGGATCATCGGTTTCACTTATTTCGTCAATGGCGGCTTTGCCGAGTTTAAGGGGAAACTCGTCTATACGTTGGAAGACGAACCCGGCTGGGAAGCGGTCATGGGCGATTTGCAGGTGAAGGACGGCCGGGTTATCGATGAAGGCATCTCCTGGAAGCCGTATGAAGAGCTGGCAGGGACACCTGAAGCCAAGAAACATACAGAGGTGTTCTGGGTGAAGCGTACGCTGCCTGAGCCCGAGGAGCCGCGGCGGGATCCGCCGCTGCAGATCCGGGACTCCAAGAAATACCAAATCTATCTCGACGGAAGGCAAATCGCCGATTTCAATTGGAGCCGCCCGAGCCGATGGGTAGATCCGTACCATGAAAAAGATTTTTACCGGCTTCCTGTCGATTATGCGGGGAAGACGATCTATTTGCGGGTGATGCCTCAGAAAGACGGGGGATGTACTTCGGCCGGCTCATCATTTTCGAAGCAAGCAGCATCACGACGCAAATCATCCGGACGAATTTGTTAACCGTTGCCCTGACCGTCTGCTATTTATTCCTCGGATTTGTCGCTTTCGCTACTTATTTGTTTTACAACAAGGAGCCGCTGCACGGCTATTTTTCCTTGCTGAACTTCAGTGTCGCCTATACCTGCTTTGCCAGATCGAGTATTATGAGCTTGTTCGACCCGCCTCTATTCCTCGGCTACTTTCAGAACCTCGGCCCGTCGCTGGGAGCCTTCGCTATATTCGGCTTGCTGGGGCAACTGGCCGAAGGCCCCGTACAACTTGCTTGCCGCAAGGTTGCCCGTTTTATGCTCGCGTACACGGCCATTTCGTTCGTGCTGGCTCTTGATGACGGATACTGGTTCATGACGACGGAATATTATGTGTACCCGGTTGTCCTTGGCACGGCGCTGCTCTTCATAACCCGCCCGATACTGTACTGGTTTCGCCATCGCAGGGATGCGGAGACGGGATGGCTCGCTTTCGGAGCGGGCATGCTGGCCCTATCGAAGGGATTGGAATTGCTATTCTTATACGTTCCTTGGATCAATGCTTTTACCATCCGGCATACGCCTTTTTTCTCATATTACTGGAAAGCGAATATTTTCTATCTGGGCATGTTTCTATTCGTGTTGTCCTTGGGGATGATGATCGTCTCACGGCTGAAGGACGTTTTTCGCCAATCCCGCAAGCTCGCTGAAGAATTGCGGGATAAGAACGACCGTCTAGAATCGATGGATCGGATTAAGGACGACTTTCTCGCCAATACGTCTCACGAATTGCGGACGCCTCTCCATGGGATGATCGGTCTAGCCGAATCGTTATTGGAAGGGATTGCCGGCCCGCTTCCGGCAACGGCCCGCAGCAACCTGCAGCTGATCGCAGCCAGCGGCAAGAGGCTGGCGCGGCTTGTCAGCGATATTCTGGATCTGGCCAAGATCAAGCACCGCGACATCCCGCCGCATACGGAACCGGTTCATCTGCGGGATGCAGCCGGCATTGTGCTGGCCGCATTCGGCCCGATGACCGCAGGCAAAGGCGTTCGGCTGATCAATCGGGTCGATGGCGGTCTGCCGCCTATCGCTGCAGATCCCGACAGACTGCAGCAGGTATTGTACAACCTGATCGGCAATGCCGTGAAATTTACGCCATCGGGGAAATTGCCGTGAGCGCGGTACTCGAAGGCGAATGGTTACGGATTGCGGTAACAGATACGGGGGTCGGGATCCCCGGGGATAAGCTGGTCGCCGTATTCGAGCCGTTCGAGCAGGTTGGCGAGATTGCCACAACGCTCGAGGGCACGGGGCTCGGCCTGCCGTTAACGAAGAAGCTGGTCGAGCTGCAGGGCGGATCGATCAGCATCCGCTCCGTTCCGGGAGAAGGCACGGAATGCTCGTTTACGATGCCGATCGCAGTTGGTGTCGATCCGGCGCCCGGCGAAACCGGCCGCACGGAGGCGGCAATTGCGCAGGAGGAGGGGGCACCTGACCTAACGGGGCCGGCGGAAGAAAGACCGCCTTTCGAACCGGAGCCTCTTTCTACCCCTTCGGAGGTGCAGGCCGGTTCGGGCACTACCTTGCTGCTCGTCGATGACGAGTCGATTAACCATCAGGTGCTGGATAATTATTTGTTCATGCAGCCGTTTACTCTGGTTAAAGCGTATTCTGCCGGCGAAGCGCTGCATATGTTGGATCAGTACAAGGTAAGCCTAGTGCTGCTCGACGTTATGCTTCCCGATGGAAACGGGTATGACATTTGCCGGTCGATCCGCAAACGATTTTCCGCCAGCGAACTGCCGGTCATTATGCTGACGGCGAGAAACCGGCTGTCCGATCTGCTGGAAGGGTTCGACGCCGGAGCAAACGATTATTTGACCAAACCATTAGCCAAAAACGAGCTGCTCGCCCGCATCAATGTTCAGCTGCAGCTGTCCCAGCTGACCCATTCGCTGGAGAGGCTCGTGCAGGAGCGGACCGCCGATTTGGAGCGGACCCATCTCCGTCTGCAGCAATCGATGCGGGAAGCCGCCCAAGCGACAGCGGAGCTTCAGGTCGTCGAAGAGCGCAACCGGATTGCCGGCGATATTCATGACATTGTCGGTCACACGCTGACCACGTCGGTCATTCAGCTTGAAGCGGACCAAACGGTCGCTGATGAAAAACGACGAGAGGGGATATGAAAAGCTTCAGCTCTCTCAGGATCTGGTCCGCAGGGGCATGGAGGAAGTGCGCGAATCGGTACGGATGATGAAACAAAGCGGAGCGGATTATGACCTTGAGGCGGCATTGCGCGGACTGATGGCGGAAACCGCGCAGGCAACCGGAGTGGCCGTAGAGATGGATATTCGGCCGCTTCCGCCGCTTGGTGCTCTGCATAAAAAGGTGATTTATCACGCTTTGCGGGAAGGTCTGACCAACGGCATCCGCCACGGAGAGTGCCGCCGTTTCCGGTTTGAGCTGGGTCACGGGGATGGATATATCCGCTTCTTCCTATGGAACGACGGCAAAAGGTTCGAACCGGCCGCCGGCGCCGGGATCGGCTTGCGGGTCATGAACGAGCGGGCGAGGTCGCTCGGCGGCTCTTTGGAGCTGTCCACGCCGGAGGACGGCGGCCGCTTGCTGACGCTTCTGCTTCCGGACGAAACTTAATGCAGTGGGAGGAAGCGCCTTTCGGCCAAATGTTGCCGGAAGGCGTTTTTTAAAACAACGCGGTGGAATGACTGGTCATGATGCAAAATGATGACATCTCATTACCGAAATTAGGAGCGAATCATCTGGCTGGAAGCCCGCCTTTCATTGGAAAATGGAGAGGTCGAAGATGAGCTTCGAATCCATGGTTCATGCAATCAGGTGATAAAAGGAGGAAGGGTTCTTGAAAGATTTCCTTGCCCTAAAAAAGTCGGTCGGCTTGCTTGTAGTTATGATGCTGTTCATGAACTTAGGCTGGCGACCGGTTGCTGCGGCTTCAAAAGGACTGCAGGTGTACTACAACGGAGAGCTATTGACATTCGAAGACGCACAGCCGGTAATCCGGGAGGGGAACACCCTTGTGCCCTTCCGGCAATTGTTCGAAACGCTCGGGTTTCAAGTGAAATGGTCGGATACGGGTGGAGTCCGGAAAGCATCCGGCGCGAAGGAAGGCCTTGAAATCGAGCTTACGCTGGACAGCACAAGAGCCCAGGTGAACGGCAATTCGGTCGAACTGGAAGTGCCTGCACAAATGATAGATGGAAAAACGATGGTCCCGCTCCGATTTGTTTCGGAGAACAGCGGATATGGGGTTACGTTTATGGACAGCGGAGGCGGGTTCGTCATCAACATCGAAGACGGTAACGGTAGCGGGGTTATGACAGGGCAAAGAGGCACGGAAACCGTCGAACCCGGTATAGTGAAGGGCCGCGTCACCGACGCCCAGGGCAAGCCGATTGAGGGAGCCGAAGTCGTTGCGGACAATCAGCTGATTTACAACAGTAATGGGGCCGCGGTAACGGACGCGAACGGATATTACCGCATCCCGCTGGGCATGCGTGCAGCGACATGGCATGTCAGCGCGAAGATCAATCGTCCCTATAATGGAAACACGTATACCTTCGATCTCGTTCCCGACAACGACAATCCTTTCACGGGCAATGACGGAGCAATCCGCAACTTTACTTGGAATGCGAGCGGCACCAAGCCGGAAGGATGCTATTCCTGCCGAGGCAGAGTGCTCTTCTACATGATGGATCTGACGAATCCGAAAGATCCCGCACTCCTGCCTCCCGACCGGGAAGACGTCGAAATTACGCTGACCCCTGACGGACCGCTTGTAGATGGAAGTCCGGGACAGGTGATCAAGGGACACGGCACGAATTCGCCGGATGGCTTCGGCATACAGGATGTTCCTCTAGGCAGGTATACGATCCAGGCCCGTTACGTTCCCGAAGGGGAACCACCCGTGCAGATGAAAATACGCAAGGTGAGGGAAGATCAATACGCGGATTCCTTGACTACGAATTTTTCGAGTATTACAAGCGGAATCAACCGCATCGAAATCGAGCTGAAGCTCCCATAAGAGCCAGACCGAGCAAGGGATATAAAATGCCGGGAGGTACCTTCTTAGGTGGCTACCGGTTATGACACATTCGGCCGGGTCATCCGGACGGTAACGAATAAGCGAAACGGGGCGGTTAAGATGATCGAAATCAAAAAAGCGGGCAACAGGTATTATTATTTCAGCCGGAAGGAGTTCCGCAGTTTCCCGATACAGCTGGAGATAAGGGCAATTATGGTTCAAATGGGAATTGACGCTGAATGTTGGAAAAAGTTTAAGGAGGCACAACTAAATGCAGCGGGAGTCTCCCATCCCGGATCTAAATGTGCCGGGCACATAGATGGAAGCCCGGCCACACGTGCCGATGACAGAATCGGCAGGATGTCTCCGTAAGACTAGAAACCAAGAAGGCGAGTCTGCCGCTTCAATCAAACGGCAGACTCATATCTCATGTATTTCCTCTACTCCGTACCTGCTTTTAAAGCTTCACTCATGTGAACGGCATTGACTTTTCTCTTGCAAAGCTGCTTTGACGACTCGTAGGACAGCATGACAACGATAAACCCAACTCCGATGTAAAGCGGATCGATTCTCACGGGTATTGAAAAAGAGGCGCTGTTTTCGAGAGTTTTCATCACCCCCCCCAATGTAGCAAAACAGAGCGGTATTCCAAGGATATATCCGATTGCGACGACAAACGTCGAGTTGTTCAGAATCAAGGAATTGATCTCCTTCTTCCGGTATCCGAAAATCTTCATCAGCGAAATCGTGCTTTTGTTTTCTTCAATGATCATGGAGGTTACAACATAAATGATAATCAACGCGATGGTAAACGCCACCGCCGAAACGAAAACGACCAGAGACACCATAGGCGCCATGGATACCCTTACCGCGGCAATCTTATCATCCAGAGAAATTACACGATTCAGTTCGTTTTCCGGAATATCCAGCCGTTCAATGCTAAAAAGCGATGTGTAACTTCCTTCCGGGAATCCGAATTTCTTGTTATACTCCGCAAGCGGCATCATAATAGACTTGTTATAGGATGCTGCGATTCCGCCGACTTTAAGCGAAAACTTACGATAGTCCGCTTTTCGGATGATCGTTATCGTGTCTCCGGGTTTTACTTTCAGTTGATCGGCAACCGGCTTCGTTACAATGACCTGATGGATCGGGAGCCTGACGCCGGATTCATCGACCACATTTAACATGGAAGTATCCGGTAGGACGCCGATGACGTTAAAATCTTTGTTATCATCACCCTCCAGCACAAATCTCGAGACAGAGTAAGGTTCGGAGCCCGCCGGCACCGGCTCTGAGCGCAGGGTTTTAAACAAATACTCGTACTTGAAATTGGACGCATCTTTGTTCTCCAAGAAAACGCGAATAATCCTCTTGTTAATCACCATTACCATTCAATCCTTTCCGCCGGGACAGGATGCGGATTAACCGATTCTTCGACAATTTCCCCGCTCCGCAATTTAAATACCTTGTTCGCCATAGCGGCAATCGCAGCATTGTGGGTTATCATTAAAATGGTGGTTCCATATAGTTGATTCACATGCTGTAGAAGCTGCAGAATGCTGCGGGAGGTTTGAAAATCAAGCGCGCCGGTCGGCTCGTCGCAAAGCAGCGACTTCGGATTCTTGACGATCGCTCTGGCGATGGAAACTCTTTGCTGCTCACCGCCGGAAGAAGCAGGCACCGATAAATATACAAGGGCTAGTAAAAAATGAAGACGGGGCCGTTATCGGCCGCCGTCTTGTTTGACATTGTCAGCAGTGGATACGGGCGAATTATACTCTGATATCCAGATTGCCCCCCAAATTCGGCTGCACGCTGCGCTGCATCATTTGAACTAAATCCTGACCTTGTTGAACTGCTTGATCCTTTGCCATCTGAAGCACACGAATACCAACAGCTTGAGTTAAAGTGCTCTGGCTTGATGCCATAGACAGTGACGCGATGTCCATTGGTTCTTCCTCCTTTGTTTGGAATGATTTTGTCTATCCTTTTATTTATCGGTTTTGATACAGTGAAGATAAAGCATCTTTCGGATTGGCTCAGCTTGGCTATAATGGTTATTATTTAGGTTATTTTTAACCAATAAACCAACTTTAAAACTTGGCAAGGCCAGAATTTATGAGAATATTTGCGGTAAGTTGCTTGGCACGATTTTTGCTAATTTGTTTGTGAAGAAAAAGAATCGCTACATTATGGGAGGACACAATGAGATGGAACAAACCACTGCGCCTGAGACGACTCAAGAGAAAACAATGAAAAAAAGGAGATTTGCACAGCCTGACGCGTACGTATTATTATTTTTTGTTGCGTTGATCTGCGTTATAGCTACCTATATTCTACCGGCGGGAGCTTTCAAGACGGTAAAAAAGGAGATATCACCGTAACGGTTCCGGGAAGCTATCATGCCGTTGCGTCGAATCCTACCGGTTTCGTAGACTTCTTCACCGCGATCCAAACCGGAATGGTTAAAGGCGCACCCCTTATATTCCTTATCCTTTTTACCAGCGGAGCTCTGGCTGTTATTGAAAAGTCAGGCGCGATTGATGCGTTTCTGAAGTCGACGATTACTCGATTCGGCAATCGGTCGCTGCTTTTAATCATCCCTGTAGGTTTGGTATTTTCCGTATTGGGAACGACCGGGATTGTTGTCAATTCGGTTATTGCCTTTATTCCCTTAGGATTAATCATGGCTAGAGGGTTGAAATTGGATCCCGTTTTCGGTGCCGCCCTGATCTATCTGGGAACCTATGCCGGATGGAATGTGCCGGTATTTGCCCCTCAAACGCTTGGTCTGTCCCAGCGTATAGCGGAACTTCCGCTTTTCTCAGGTATCGGTTACCGGATCGTTATCTATGTCACGATTCTGGTTGTTACGCTTCTCTATCTTTACTGGTATGCACGCAAAATTCGCAAGGATCCAAGGAAGAGTGTCCTGGGCCCGGACTGGCTCCGCGATACGATTGGAAGCGAAGAAGCTGGAATAGGCGGTAAAACAACCGTTACCCTGCAGCAAAAACTCATCTTAGCGTTTGCGGGATTATCCCTTCTGGCTTTTATGATTTTCTCCCAGAAATTCAAATGGACAGAGAACGAAATGGCCGGCCTCTTTATTTTTATGGCCATCGGTCACGGTATGATTGCTCGAATGAGTGCGAATGAAATCGCTTCCACATTCATTCAGGGCTGTAAACAAATGGTTTATGGCGCGCTGATTGTGGGCATGGCCAGAGCCGTGGGCGTCATCCTGGATGATGCAAAAATTTTGGATACGATCGTTAATGCGCTGGCGACCGTGCTGGCACCGCTATCCCCTATGGCGGCTTCGATCGGAATGTTTTTCGGAAGTGCCGCTCTTCACTTCTTGATCTCATCCGGTTCCGGAGAATCTACGGTGCTCATGCCCATTCTCGTGCCTTTGGCGGATTTGCTGCATATTACGCGTCAAGTAACGGTGCAGGCGGTCATGTTCGGGGAAGGATTCGTAAATACAATCAACCCGACATCCGGCGTCATGATGGGGGTGCTCGCTACAAGCGGCATTTCCTATGGAAAATGGCTGAAATTCATGCTTCCGTTAACGGCTGTTTGGTTTATTCTCGGAATCATCTTTATCATTGTCGGTGTCATGATCAACTGGGGGCCTTTCTAATTTTTATAACAAGGAGATTTTGCGGGATGGATAACGTATTAGAGTACTTGGAACAACACCGGGAAGAGATGCTGGAGGATCTGAAAACGCTGGTGCTGGCCGAATCGCCCACGCGTTCGAAGGAACGGGTGGATCAATGTGGAGCCGAAATTCAAAGGCTGTTCAAGAAGCATCTTCATCTTGATTCGGAAGTGATTCCTCAAAAGCATGCCGGAAACCATCTGCGATTTAGCTATGGAACGGGCGATGAGCAAATCTTGATCCTGGGACATTTCGACACGGTTTGGGATGTGGGAAGACTGTCCTACCGGGTGGAAGGAAACAGAGCCTATGGGCCGGGCATTCTGGATATGAAGGGGGAATCATCCAAGCTCTATGGGCGGTTAAAGCCTGCCGCGAGCTCAAGATTCCCTTCAATAAGCGAATCGTTTTCTTATGCACGAGCGATGAAGAGGTTGGAAGCGGTACGTCCCGCGACCTGATCGAGCGGGAAGCTGTACGGAGCCGGGCTGTACTCGTTCCGGAGCCGGCCGCGGCGCACACAGGATCACTTAAGACGGCCCGCAAGGGGGTCGGCCGGTTTGAGATCAAGATTACAGGAAGGGCCGCGCATGCGGGAAATCATCATCAGGATGGAATCAGCGCCGTACAGGAAATGGCTCATCATATTTTATTCCTGCACTCTCTCACTGACTATGAATTGGGGACAACCCTGAATGTAGGCGTGGCACGAGGGGGAAGCACGGAAAATGTGGTAGCCGAACAGGCGGAACTGGGCGTGGACCTGCGAATCAGCCGGATTAGCGAGGGAGAACGGATTTCCAAAATCATTTATGGGTTGAAGCCGCATTCGGAAGGAATTACCCTGCAGGTTTCCGGAGGCGTCAACCGTCCGCCGATGGAAAAAACAGCGGGGAATGAACAATTGTTCAGACTTGCCCAGGCCTCTGCATCTGAACTCGGTTTTCCTTTGACGGAGGAAGCCGTGGGCGGAGGCAGTGACGGGAATTTTACAACGGCTTTAGGCATTCCGACATTGGACGGCCTAGGCGCCATGGGGGCGGGAATCCATGCTGAACACGAGCATGTTGAAATCGACCGGCTTCCTGTCAGGGTCGCCCTGATGGCAGGCCTTCTTCGCAAGCTATGATTGGAATTTTTGGGTGTCGCGTTAGGCTTATTTTTAGGCTATCATGGTTCTAACTGTATTGAAGAGGGGAGAAACATGCGGACACCAAGCATATTGCTGATATCGAGAAGGGAAAAGGTTAGCCGAACCTTTGAAAGCAACCTGAGGATGTTTTTCGGGACCCGCGTTCAGATTCATTCCGCTCATGAGCATAATGAAGTAGATAGTCAAATCATGATCGGGTGCGAACTGATTCTGGTTTCCACCAGGAGTGTATTGGAGCGCCTGCCGGAACCGATTGACCCATCTCGGGTACTGGTGGCCAGAAGAACCGTTCATATGCCGAAGCTCGAACAACTGATGGATTTGGCGCCGGGAACCCGGTGCCTTTTTGTCTCTAATAGTATGGACGGGGCTCAAGATGCGATTCAGCTTTTAATTCGTCTGGGCTTTGATCATTTGCACTTTATTCCCTATGTACCGGGGAATTGGAAAGCAGGACGGATCCGGAGCGTATCGACGTGGCCATCACGCATGGATTAAGGGAGCTTATACCGGAGACGATGGATAAAGTCATCGATTTGGATACGCGTCCGATCGATTTGACAACCATTTTTGACGTTGCCAGGCTGCTCAATCTGCCGATGGAGAAGGCGCATTTTTATACGGCGGAGTTCTTCCGGGATTTTGTCCGGCTGGGGAGGAATTTAGCCAATTCGGTGCACAATGAAAAGCGGTTAAACCAAAAGCTGGAGTCCGTCTTCAATGCGGTTCATGAAGGGATCATCAGTACGGACGAACGGGGATGCATCACGGTCTTTAATGAAGAAGCGGAGAGGATCCTCAAGCTGTCTGCAGAGAATTGCATCGGACAACCGTATCTGGATGTGGTCCCTGAACTGAAGCTGAGTAAGATCTTACAGTCTCGTGCCGGAGAGTCCAACCAATTGCTCGAGATTCGGAACCTGGTCCTGCTGGTCAGCAAGGTTCCCATGATATTGGACGGACACTTAATGGGAGTTGTGGTTACCTTTCAAGACGTCACCATCGTTCAGCGAAACGAACAGGAAATCCGCAAAAAGAGCAGCAGTCTGGGGCTGACCACCAAATATACCTTTGAGCATATTATCGGTATGAGCGGGTGCATCCGTTCTGCCAAGCAGGTTGCGGTCAAACTGGCGGGCAGCGATTTTACCGTATTGATCACAGGAGAGAACGGGACGGGCAAGGAAGTGTTTGCCCAAGCGATTCACAATCATTCCACGAGGCGGGATGGCCCATTCGTCCCCGTCAACTTTGCCGGTCTTGCGGAGAGCCTGGCGGAGAGTGAATTGTTTGGATACGAAGAGGGCTCTTTTACGGGAGCTAGAAAAGGAGGCAAAATGGGGCTATTCGAGCTCGCCCATAATGGAACCATATTTCTGGACGAGATCGGGGATGCGCCCCTCAGTATTCAGGCGACCTTGCTGCGCGTGCTGCAGGAGCGGCAGGTGATGCGGGTTGGAGGAAATCGCGTGATACCCGTTAATGTAAGAGTGATCGCCGCCACCAACCGGAACCTGACGGATATGATGGCAAAGGGGAGTTTTCGGGAGGATTTGTACTACAGACTCAACGTGCTTTGCCGCTCCATATCCCGAATTTAAGGGAACGGGGGAGGATCTGTTTATACTGATTGACTATTTTCTTCATGATAAAAGGAAACAGCTGCAATTTACCCCTGAAGTAAAAAACGTTCTTTTGAATTACAACTGGCCGGGCAATATCCGGGAGTTGGAAAATTTCATTCATTACCTGATGGTGATCGTCGAAGGAGATACAGTGCAAATCGAACATATTCCTGAGCGGATCCTGAACCATCGGGCAGCCTTGCCGGCCTCCCCCGATTCAACTGGCAGAGGAAAAGCGGACGATGTGGAAGACATTCTGCCTTTTTTGGCCCGGCATGGTTCCTTGATGGATTATGAGAATATATTGACCGTCCTGTGGAATTTCAGCAAACGGCAGGAACGGGTGGGCCGTAACGTGTTATGTTCGCTGCTCTCCCGGCCTTTGTCCGAATCCCAGATCCGTTATAAATTAACCATTCTGAGCAGATGCGGCAGGTATCGATAGGTATCAAGAAACAAGGTACGGCCATAACCGCTGCGGGAATAGAGGTTCTTCATAGACTCAGAGAGGAATTGAAGAGGTGACATCTTAAATTTCCTTACTTCGAAGTTAAAAAACAGCATACTAACCCCTTTCAGCGTGTGATAGTCTTAAATCATGGAACAGTAAAGAGTACCGGGCAGAGCCGCTGCCGGTACCAAGGATTCCTGTTTGTACGCCAAGGGGAGGGTAACTGGAAATGGCAATGTCCAAAAAAACGATCATGACAACTTTAACAAGCATAACCGCCTTATCGCTCGTCTTGTCCGCCTGCGGCGGCCCCGCGAATTCAAGCTCAAATTCGGGGGCATCCACAGGGGCGGGGGCGGGTAGTGCTGCGGCACCTTCGAAAACCGTCACCTTCACGATCGGATATGCAACCGGCGATCCGGCAACCAAACAAGCGATGGCCGACGCGGTCGCGGCTTTCACTAAAGCCAATCCGAGCATTAAAATCAATGACCTTTCCGAAGGCGGGATGGCCTCTTACCTGGATTGGTTGAAAACGAAGGACGCCGTAGGCGAATTCCCGGACCTCGTTGAAATGCGTGATACTCAGTTGTTCTCGGAAGCAGGCAAGATCGCCGAGCTCCCCGCGGAATGGCTTGGTTTGTTCGCGGACGCACCGAAGCTGAACGGGAAATACTGGACGGCGCCGATTGCCGGGAACGCCCCCCAGGGCATCATTTACAGTAAAAAAGCATATGCGGATGCAGGAATCACCGCCGAACCGAAAACCTATGACGAGTTCTTGGCGATCCAAGAGAAGCTGAAAGCCAAAGGCATCACGCCGCTGACCTTTGGAGGCAAGGATATTTTCCACTGGGGCTTCTGGGTAAACAAGTTCCTGATGGACGACGTGTTTGCGGATGACCCGGATTGGAACTCCAAGCGGACCAAAGGCCAAGCCAGCTTTACCGACGCCGGTCCGATGCAGGCCATGAAGGATTTGAACGAACTGTTTACCAAAGGGTATGTGGATAAAGGCTACCTAAGCACGGCCGATAATCAGACCGCATCCATGCTGGTTACGGGGAAAGCGGCCGAGCTGTTCTCGGGCCCTTGGATGTTCGCGCAAATTACCCAGGCGGACCCGAAATTTGAATTCGGCTGGTATCCGGTGCCTGACCGGAAAGGCCGGATCATAGTGAACGGTCTCAACACCTTGCAAGGCTGGGCGATCTCAACCAAAGCCAATCAGGATGCGGATAAGAAAGCGGCAATATCCGAATTTATTAAGTTTTTCTTCTCCAAGGACCAATATTCCAAATTCTTGAAGGCCGTTAACGGCTTGCCGACAACCAAAGAAAACATCACCTACGAATCCGGCCCGCAAATGAAGCGTGTCCTGGAAGTGATGGGAGATCCGAAGACGATCAAGTCTCTTCAAATCAACACCTTCTGGGGAGAAAATCAAATGCCTCCCCAATGGCGCAACTGGTTCTATAAGCTGATTCAGGAATGGCTAACCAAGGGTGATTTCAGCGCGGACTATATGAAAAAAGCCGATGCCGAGTGGGACGCTAACGTAAAAGCGAATGCGGCCGGTAAATAACGGCGGCTTCAAGAGAACCTCTGCCGCGGCAGGGGTTCTGTTTTCATCAAAAGATCACTCATCAAAGGAGTGTGAATATGGCGAATTTGGAGACGATACGGACAATGACCGGTAAAGCAGCGGCATCCAGCAAGAAAAGATGGTTTTCCTACTCGGTATGGTTTATCCTGCCTTCGTTTATTTTATATACGTTGTTTGTCATCTATCCTACCTTAAACAGCTTTAATCTGAGCTTTACCAATTGGGATGGCGTAAGCGGCGACATCCATTACATCGGTCTCGACAACTTCAAAGAAATGTTTCACAGCGACCGGTTCTATAACGCATTGAAGAATACATTAATTATGTCGATATCCCTGGTTATTCTTGAGAATGCTGTTGCCATCATTCTGGCCATGCTGGTGGATCAGGTCCGCTGGTTCAAAAATTTTTTCCGAAGCATCTTTTATTTTCCCGTGTTATTGAGCGGTATCGTCATGGGCTTCGTCTGGGCGATTATTTTCAATTACAACTTCGGAGTCATCTCCCAATTGCTGGATAAGTTGGGGATGGGCGATTTGAAGATTGACTGGCTGGGCAATCCCAACATTGCTTTGATTGCCATTGTGATCACTACGGTCTGGAAGGGCTCCGGATATTACATGATCATCTATCTGGCGGGTCTGCAGGGGATTCCGGCGGAGCTGCACGAAGCGGCGGCGATCGATGGGGCGGGCCGGTGGCAGCAATTCCGTCATATTACGTTCCCGCCGCTGGCGGGCGCCATGACCGTCAGCGTCATGCTGTCCATGATCGGCGCGCTCAAAATCTTTGACCAAATTGCGGCAATGACGGATGGCGGTCCGGGCTTCGCAACGGAAACCTTGACTTATATCGTGTATAAAGTAGGCTTCGGCGAGTCGCGGCAAGGCTACGGAACGGCACTTTCGCTGGTCCTGTTCGTCTTAATCCTCATCGTATCTCTAGTTCAAATTAAACTATTGCGCAAACGGGAGGTGCAGATGTAACCGTGCATAAGTCCAAGATGTCTGTCGATATCATCTTGTTTGCCGTTACCGCGGCCCTTGCAGTCCTGTTCTTTTTCCCGGTGTATTTCAGCCTGATGTCCTCTTTTAAATCCAATGGAGAAATTTTACGGGATGCCATAGCGATGCCGAGCAGCGTGTACTTGGACAATTTCAAATATTTGCTGACCAAAACCCATTTCCCGGCGGACCATGTTAAACAGCCTCATCTTAACGGTAACCTCTGTCGCGTTCATGATTCTGCTGATCCCGATTGCGGCCTATGCGATTGAGAGAACCGGCAAAAAGTGGACTCATGCCGTATACGTCTATTATTTGGCAGGTATGATGATCCCTTTCCAAGTGTATATGATTCCTTTATTTAAAGAGATGAAAACCTTCGGGCTCTACGGTACGTTGACCGCTCCGATTCTGATCTATATCTCCGGTTCGGTCGGCATGGGGGTTCTGCTGTTTACCAGCTTCATCCGGGGCATTCCGGTTGAAATTGAAGAAGCGGCTCGCGATCGACGGTCGCTCTAAAGTACGGACCTTCTGGCAGATCGTTTTCCCGCTGTTGGGGCCTTGTACGGCCAGTATGGTAGTGCTTCAGGGACTCGGCATTTGGAACGACTTTTTAATGCCGAGCCTTGTCCTGCAATCGTCCAAGAGAACCTTGATCGTAGAGGTCTTTAAATTTGTAGGGGAACTGGCTTCCCAATGGGATATGGTGTTCGCCGGCACGACGATGTCCATTGTCCCGGTTCTCATTGCCTTTATCGCGCTGCAAAAATATTTTGTGAAAGGCATCGCTGCCGGCGCAACCAAAGGATAATTCGCTTAAGCCGCTTCCGGTTACGACAGGAGCGGCTTTTTTGGTAAAATTTGAAGGAAGGGATTGCCGCCCTATGAACCGAATTGTAGTTTATGACATCCTGCATGGAGCCGCATTACACTAATACAACAAACGGGCTGGGAGCAAGATTCGACCATGAACCTTCTCAAGATGCTATCTCTTCAACGTAGTATCTTTATTAAATTCACGCTGGCCTTTGTTCTTGTAGGGCTTATCCCTCTTTCTGCCTTGAGCTATTTACTTCTTGATGCGTTTACCAAACAAATGGAGCAGTATGCTTCCGGCAATCTGGAACAGATGATGCTGTATATGAGCCGCAATACGACCCAAACGTTCCAAGTATACAACGATGTATCGAAGCTGATGTACTCCAACGGCGCCTATTATAATTCGCTGTCCGCATCCTTGTCCAAGCGGACGAAGGATTGGACGCTCGCCGATCAGCAGACGCTCTGGGATTTTCTCAGTACGGTACTGGCGACGGACAGGTATATTCGGAATGTGATCTTTGTGCGGCAAACGGATCATGCCATATTTTCGTATTCCAGGCAAAACCAGACGTTCTACCAGGAACAATTTCCTTTGCAGAGCTGGTCCGGGAAAGTTGCTCTGAACGAAAAGGGTTTGACGTTTATCGATACCCATCCGGACACGTATTTTTCTTTATCGAAGCGGCCTGTCATGACCTTTGGCCGGAATCTGATCGATATTTCAACCACATTAAGCGCAAGTCCGAAAGTTCTGGGTACGCTCTACTTTGACGTGGATGTCGCTGTGTTCGACGATATGCTGGCCAATGTGAACCTGGGCAAAAAGAATGAAGTCATCATTCTCGGACCGGATCATTCCGTGATTTACAGTAATATTACGGCCCATATCGGCACGATTCCTTCTCAGGAAATGCTGCATCAGGCAGAAGACGATTATCTCTTCGTCAAGGAGATCGGGGAACCGGGGCAGCAACTTTGTCGGCCGGTTTTCCAAGTCGGATTTGTACTCGGGTTTAACGAAAGTGAAGCGGTTCCTGGCGCTTGTCGTCATTGCCTGCATGCTTTCGCTCATCGTGATGTCGCTCGTATTCTCGCGGCGCTTCTCCCGTCCGATCCGCGATATCATGAAAGGGATGACAAAGGTAGAATCCGGTAAATTGGATATCAGCATTCCGGTGAGTTCGGAAGATGAATTGGGCCAGCTGGCGCATGGCTTTAACCGAATGACCTCAAGGCTGAACCGGTTCATTAATGAAGCTTATGTGGCGGAAATCGGGCGCAAGCAAGCCGAACTGAACGCGCTCAAGGGGCAAATTCGTCCGCATTATTTGTACAACACTTTGGAAGTGATCCGCATGAGCGCGGTCGCCAACGACGATATGCCGGTCGCGGATATGATTCATGCCTTATCCAACCAGCTTAAATACGTGTTGGATTATGGCCGGGATGTGGTGACGGTCCGTGAGGAGCTGGAGCATGTAGAAGACTACTTCCATCTCATCCGATCCCGGTTCAGGGACAGAATCGAGCTGGAGACGGTCGTCGATCCGGACATCTCTTTGGACTGGGGACTCATGAAGCTGTCCGTACAGCCTTTGATCGAGAACGCCGTTCAACATGGACTGAAGCCTAGAGGCAATCGCGGGAAAATCCGGCTGTCCCTCGAACGTGAAGGGGAACCGATCTTACCGTGACGGTATACGACGACGGGGTCGGAATGAATGCTGAGAAGCTTCTCGAGTTGAATCAAATGCTTGCCGACGAGAAGCTGAAGGGAGAGACCCGGAAGCATGTCGGACTCAAGAACGTACATGACCGTCTGCAATCGCTATTCGGGCAGTCCTATGGCCTAAAGATCAATTCCATGCACCACGTTGGAACTTCGGTACAGTTTAAGATGCCGATCATGAAGGAGGGACTCCGGCATGCTGAAAGTCATACTGGCCGATGACGAGCCGGTCATACTCCTCGGACTTGCCAAGCTGATCCCATGGGATAAGTACGGGGCGGAGATTATCGGTGAAGCAAGTGACGGGGAAGAGCTCCTCACAGCCATCCGGGAGCGATCCCCGGATATTGTCATTACGGATATATCGATGCCGGGACTCACTGGCATTGATGTTTTAAAACGGCTTAAAGAGCTGGGCAAGAAGACCAAGGTTATTTTTATCAGTGCTTATCAGGAATTTTCCTATGCCCAAGATGCGATATCTTACGGAGCAGTGGACTATTTGGTCAAGCCGATCGACCGTAAAAAGCTGGAGCAGGTGCTCGGCAAGACCATCTCCATGATTCAGGAGGCAACGGAGCAGGTTTCGAAAGAGAGCAAGCTTATCGTTTACGAGAAACAGCAGCAAACGAGAACGCTTCACGAGCCGCTGGACCGGCTGACCGATGGGGAGATGGTATCCGAGCAAGCGCTTCAGGGGATGTTCGGGGACCGGAACGGTTATGTATTCACTGCTATCGTTGTCAGGCAGGAAGACAATCCGGTTCAAGGCGGAAGCTGGCTGGAGGGCGAAAGAAAGCTTGTTCAGTATGCGATGCAGAACGTTATGGAGGAAGTGATTAACGATAAAGGCCGGGGGTGGGTCACTGTAAAGGACGATTCGATCTTGGCCATGATCAAGCATAACGAGGCGGACGATCAGATCGTACTTCACATCTGCAGCCAGATTCAAAGCAGCATAAACCGGTTCTTGAAGCTTAGCGTCACGATTGGCGTCGGGCTCCCTGGGGGGCTGGATGAAGCCGCGAAGAGTTATCGGCAAGCTTGTACTGCGGCGGGATATGCTTATTTTGCGGGGACCAATCAAGTCTTCCGCTTTAGCGAACTGTCAGCCGAGCCGAAGCGGGATAGCGAATTATTGGACTCGCTTGAGAAGGAGCTTATCAAATGCCTTCTTGTTCATCAGAGCCAGCGCCTGGACGATTTGTTGAAGCAATTCCTAGGGACCGTCGGCGGCTGTCTCCTGGGGCAATCGGGATTATGCCGTCAACTTATGCTATACGATGCTGTTAACCTTATACCGCGAATTGGCGAACGCGGGCTTCTTCTACCGTACGGGCAAGGAGGAGCAGCAGCGGCTGGCCATGCGGCTGAGCGGATTTGAAACCTTCGATGAAATGAGCGGGTTTGTCAGAGACGAGCTGGCTCAAGCGGCGGCCGCCGTGAGCGGGAGCGCAAGCAGCAAGGAAAAGCAGCAATTGCTGCAGATAAAGGATTATATCGAAGCCCATTATGATGACGAAATCAGCTTGGACAAGATGGCTTCTCTGTTCTTTATGAACTCGTATTATTTCAGCAACTTTTTCAAAAAGCATACCGGTAAAAACTTTAAGCAATATGTAACCGAAGTGCGCATGAAGCATGCGCTTAAGCCGCTGCAGCAAACCGATCTGATGGTCTATGAGATCGCCGAGAAGGTTGGATATAACAATGCCAGGCAGTTCAGCGACATGTTCAAGAAATATTTCGGCAAGCTGCCCGGTGAATTGCGGCAAAAATGATCGGTGTATGAGGGGCCGCATGAATTGACCACAGCCCCCGTTTCGGTGCCTAAGTTTGGCTTCAATTTGTTGTGCGTGACGGATGTTTCCTGAACTTATGCGGAGTCGTACCGACTTCTTTCTTAAACAATTGGATAAAATAGGAGGCGTTCGGGTATCCGATGGCGTCTCCTATTTGTTCTACCGCCAGGTTCGTCGTCTCCAGCAACCGGCAAGCCTGCTTGATCCTACGGGCGGTGACATAATCGGTTATGCAGCTTCCGGTTTCCTGTTGAAACACTTTGGATACGTAGGATTTGGACAAATGCATTTGCTCCGCAAGTTTTTCCAGGTTGATTTCCTCATGATAATGCTCTTCAATCCATTGCATCATGGCTTCGGAATACCTCGGCGTTCTGCGTTCCGGCGAATCGGTCGGCGGTACGGGAGCGGATCTCACGGCCGCATGCAAACAGTTCATGAGTTGAAGCAATAAAGAAGTCAGTTCCTCGTCTTCCTCTCCCGTTCCGGCTTGTCTGGCCTCATCGTAGGTTTCGTATATCCACTCCACAATTTCAGCCCGCTCCTTTAAATCATAAACCTGGCCGTGGTGGCTTCCTTGCCATAATGCCGTGAAGAGTGCATGCCGGTTTGCAAACGGGCGCAGCAGTTGGTCCATGAAGAGCGGATCCATATAGAAAATGGTGCGGCTGTAAGGCGTATCGGGGCTTACGTCTGCGTACACCTGGTGGAGTTGAAACGGTTGGAAGAAAAACAGCATTCCCCTGCGAATGTCCCAGGTTTGCCGGTTGACGACGACACGGCCGCGCCCCTCATGTACGAATAAAATTTCGCAGATCTGATGCCAATGATAATACCCTTTAAATTCACTCTCGCTCCGCATGCGGTAATCCCAAAATATGGACTTTCGGTCCAAATGGACCGGTTCGAAAAGTCGATGCATAGCTCCTCCAAATTATGACGAAAAACAAACATTTTGTGATATATTATCACAACTTTGACGACGAACGAAGTGATATATTGAGAAAAATATCGTAAATGAGGGTAGATGAGATGGAAAGAATCGCAAACGGTATCTGGAAGATCAGTCTGCGGGACCCCTGAGAACCATACTCCTGTTAAATTGCGCGAATCGTCCATCAAGTTGAGCGAGTTGGATAGACTTGCCTGCGCAGGGACGGCTCCGTTCACTGTCCAGGAGATCGTCATCAAGCCGACCGCTCGAGGCATGCAGATCGAGCTTCCGCTCAAAGCCTATGAGTATATTTACGGTTTCGGCCTGCAGCTTCATCGTACGGACCATACAGGCAGGAAGAAGGTCATTCGCGTCAATAGCGACCCGGTGGCGGATACGGGCGACAGCCATGCGCCGGTGCCGTTTTATGTATCGACTGCCGGCTATGGCGTATATGTAGATACGCTGCGTTATGCGACCTTCTACTGCGGAACGAATCTGAGCAAAGGGGCTTCCGAATATAAGAAGCATGAGAACAAAGCGCTCGGGACCTCGGAGATTGAGTTGTACGGCTATCAGGCAACAGAAGGAGATCGCTCTGTTGTCGTGGACATCCCCGCGCGCAGGGGATTGAGCTGTATTTATTCGAAGGTCCGGATATGGTAAAGGCCGTGCAGCGCTACAACCTGTTCTCTGGAGGCGGTCGCCTTCCTCCGATGTGGGGCCTCGGCATTTGGTACCGGGCGTATAGTGCGGCTAAGCGGGAGGATGTCATGCGGCTGGCGCGAGGCTTTCGGGAGGATCGGATGCCGGTCGACGTATTCGGCTTCGAGCCGGGTTGGCAAACCAAAGCTTATTCTTGTTCCTTTGTATGGGATGAGGGCCGATTCCCGCAGTATGAGAATATGCTGAAGGAATTGGATGAGATGCATTATCGGGTTAATCTCTGGGAGCATCTGTTCGTGCATCCGACTTCCCCATGTACAAAGATCTGCTGCCTCATTCCGGAGATTACGAGGTCTGGGAGGGATTGGTCCCGGATCTGTCGGTCCAAGAAGCCAAGGAGATTTTTGCCAAGCATCATTTGAAAGAATTTGTGGAGAAAGGGATCGCGGGTTTCAAATTGGACGAGTGCGATAGCTCCGACTTCGTTCATTCGAATTGGTCGTTCCCGGATATCGCCTTGTTCCCTTCCGGAATGGACGGCGAACAGATGCACAACCACCTCGGTATGCTCTATCAGGCCGCGATCCATGCGCCGTTCGAGGAGGCGGGCAGAAGAACATTGTCTCAGGTCCGTGCATCGGGCGCTCTGGCCGCCCCGTCCCCGTTCGTGCTGTACAGTGATTTGTATGATCACAAGGTCTTCATCCGCGGAGTCGTGAACTGCGGCTTCTCCGGCCTGTTATGGTCCCCGGAGGTCCGGCAGGCGAAGTCGCCGCAGGACCTGATCCGCCGCATTCAAACGGCGGTCTTCTCACCGATGGCCCTGCTTAACTGCTGGCGCATTCCCAACCCGCCCTGGATGCAAGTGGATCGCGATTTGAATGTCAACGGGGAATTTCTTGACAACTACGAGGAGATTAGGGACATGTGCCGCGACCTCTTCGAAATCCGGATGTCGCTCATTCCTTATTTGTACTCGAGCTACGCGAGGTATAACAAGGAGGGGCGCCGCCCTTCCGGGCGCTTGTGATGGATTACCCGGACGACCCGAATACTTATGGTATCGACGATGCGTATATGATGGGCGATTCCATTCTTGTTGCGCCTATCGTCACAGGAGCGGCCGAACGTTCGGTTTATCTGCCCAAAGGCGAATGGCGCTGTTTCTGGACGGGCAAGGCATATTCCGGCGGGCAAACGTATACGTTCTCGCCTGATCTGGAGTCGATTCCTGTATTTGTCAAAGAGAACACGCTGCTTCCTCTGGCCAAGCCGCTCCCGTACACCGCCAACGATGCCGTATTTGACATTACGGTTATCCGATTTGGAGACCATCCGGGCGATGCATATCTTTATGAAGATGACGGCACTCGTTTGATTACCGGGACGGGAGCTATAATTGGATCAAACTCAGTTGGAACGGCCGCTTGGAATTTGAGCGAAACGGACATTATTCCGGAGTGAAATATCGCATTACGGGCTGCGAGGTCCGGTAGAAGCAGATGATAACGCAGCGAAAAGGAGTCTTATATGAATCGTGCATACTTTGAAGAAGCAGTCGCCTATGTCCTACAGCAAATTGACAAAAGCTTGACGGTGTTTAAGGATACGTATCCGGCACCGGCCAGTGTAAACCATGTGTACCCGGCGATTGGCAACATCGAATGGACCTCAAGCTTCTGGACCGGCATGCTGTGGCTGGCCTATGAGTTGACGGAGGACCCAAAATATAAAGAGGCTGCAGAGTATCAGCTTCAAAGCTATACCAAGCGCGTCCGTGAGCAAATTGAAACGGAAACCCATGACCTGGGTTTCCTGTACAGCTTATCGGCCGTAGCGGAATATAAGGTAACGGGGAACACCCTTGCAAAGGAGACCGCTTTGGCCGCTGCAGAGCTTCTGGCCAAGCGATATTTTCCGAAGGCGGGGATCATCCAAGCGTGGGGGAATTTGAACGATCCCGAGCAATGCGGAAGAATGATCATCGACTGTCTGCTTAATTTGCCATTGCTCTATTGGGCAACCGAAGTAACGGGCGAGCCGCGTTACGCTGCATACGCAAAAACACATGTGCGGCAAGCGGCAAAATATCTCGTTAGACCGGATTATACGACCTACCATACTTATTATATGGATGTCGTGACAGGTGAACCTAAATACGGCAATACCCATCAGGGGTATGCGGACGATTCCTGCTGGGCCCGGGGCCAGGCTTGGGGCATCTACGGTTTTATGCTCAGCTACCTCTACACCGGCGATGACCGCCTTATCGGGCTGACGAAGTCCCTCAGCGACTATTTCCTGAGCCGGATGCCGGATGACGGCGTCGTTTATTGGGATTTGAACTTTACCGATTGGAAAGACCAGGAGAAAGACTCTTCGGCATCGGCTATCGCCGTTTGCGGCATGCTCGAGCTTGCCAAGCGGCTCCCTCTGACCGATCCGGGCCGGCGAAAATATGAAGAGAAGGCATTATACGTTCTGGCTTCCCTTGCCGCCGGTTATACTACGAGAGACATCCCGGAGTCCAATGGAATATTGAAGCATGCGGTTTACAATAAACCTCGCGGCATGGGAATTAACGAATGCAACATCTGGGGCGATTATTTCTATTTTGAAGGCTTGGTGCGGGTTCTGAAGAGCTGGAGATTGTATTGGTAAAAGAATAGGACGGACCTGTAAGGCAAAAGACGTGCAGACTAGGAATCTGGACGTCTTTTTGTTTTTCCAGGTTATGATAATGGACCTCGGCATGCCGGGGATGGATGGATTTGCCTGTAGTGATAAGATGATAATTTTAAACACTTTGATGCGATTATTTAATTCTTTTAAACGCCTTCATCCTATACAATGAAACCACTACAAAAGAGTGGAGGTATACCCGATGGGGGCAAAAACCGTGGAGCTCGAATCGCCGAAATTCCTGAGAGTAAAGCCTTCGAAAAAGAAACGCATCAAATGGATGCCCTATTTGTTTATCGCGCCATCCGTGCTCCTGATCGTTTCCTTCTTGTTCTACCCGATGCTGAATGTCTTCTACTACAGCTTCCAAAACTATAACCCAAGCAAGCCTTTCTACAACGGATATGCCGGCTTTGATAATTTTGTAAACATCTTTACCGCCGATCCGTTATTTTGGGACAGCCTGCGGATCTCTTTGAAATGGGTCGTATTGGAGGTTGTACTTCAGCTCGTGTTCGGTTTGCTGATCGCTCTTGTATTGAACCGTGCTTTCCGGTTCCGGTCCCTGTTTCGTACGGCCGCGATTATCCCATGGGCCATATCCGGCGTTCTTACCGCCACCATGTGGTCCATGCTGTACAGCGAACACAGCGGCATGCTGAACGACATCCTGACCAGGCTTCATCTGATTCATTCACCGATTGCCTGGCTGGGGGATACCGAATGGGTTTTCTTTTCCATCGTCATGGCGGAGCTCTGGAGAGGGATTCCCTTCTTTACGATCACGATGCTCGCCGCGCTGCAAACCATTCCGCAGGAGCTGTACGAATCCTGCACGGTCGACGGAGGGGGCGCTGGAAAGGATTTATCCATATTACGTCGCCTTTCCTGAAAAACTCCATCATCTTGTCTACCCTGCTGCGGGCCGTGTGGGAGTTCAACAATGTCGATCTGATTTTTGCCATGACGGCCGGCGGTCCCGCCAACCATACGATGACGATGACGATGTACGTGGCCAACCAAGCCATCGTCGCGCAAAATTTCGGCTACGGCTCGGCGCTCACGGTTGTCGCTTTCTTGATTCTGATGCTCTTTGCCGTCGGCTATTTGAAATTAAGCGGTTTCGGAAAGGAGGACAACTGAATGCTCAAAAGATTGGATCGTGCGGCCACCTTGTATGTTCCGCTCCTGGCCGCCATGCTGTTCACGCTGCTGCCCTTTTATTGGACAATCATTACCTCGCTGAAGCACGAAGTGGATATTACCAAACTCCCTATCAAGTATTTGCCGATTCCGTTCACCTTCGAAAATTATAAAATTGCCTGGGATAGGGTCGGATTCTCCGTGTTTTTCAAAAACAGCCTGTTTGTTTCGCTGTCTACCGTTCTTATTGTACTTGTCCTTTCCGTCCTGACCGGGTATGCGTTAAGCCGTTTTCAATTTCGCGGGAAACGCGCATTTCTGCTCATGCTGCTGTGCACGCAGTTCATCCCGGGAGCTATGCTTTTGATTCCGCTTTTCATGATTTTCAAGACGCTTGGCATGATCAGCAATCCGCTCAGCTTAATCATCACGTACAGTACCTTTCAGCTTCCGTTCAATTCCATACTGATGAGCGGTTTCGTTACGAACATACCGGAGCAGCTGGAGGAAGCGGCGATGGTGGACGGCTGCAGCCGGCTCAAAGCGGTATTCCTGGTGATCTTCCCTATCCTGTCTTGCCGGGTATCGTCGCCACCACCGTATTTACGTTCATCGGAGCGTGGAACGAGTTTCTGTTCGGGCTGATGCTGATCAATAAACCGCAGTTTTTCACGCTTCCGATCGGGCTCCGCTATATGCAAGGCGAATATAACATGGCTTATGGCGCACTGGCGGCCGGAAGCGTCATTTCGCTGCTCCCGGTAGTCGTCCTGTTCGCCTTCGTTCAAAAGTACATGGTGCAAGGCATGTCCGCAGGCGCAGTGAAAGGCTAAGCCGAAGGATGTACTCCTGAATAAGGATTCATCATAAACCATAAAACCAGAAAGCGGGGAAATTCGAATGAAATGGATGAAGCTTCTGACAGTCGCGTCGGGCATCACTCTGGTTCTCGCAGGCATGCGGATCGAACGGAGGCGACCAAGGAACGTCAGGTGGAGACGCGGCGGGCAAGCCGACAAATAGCAGCGACTCTGCCGGCAAGGACGGCAAAGTGACAATTACGTTCTGGGACGACAATGCAGGCCCGAACCGCACCCCGTTCTATCAGGAAATTTTCAAAAGATTCGAGCAGAAATACCCGAATATTCACGTGGAATATGTCGGCGTACCGCAGCAGTCGTGGAAGCAAAAAATGGACGTCGCCATCGCTTCGAACGACATGCCGGACGTGGCGGCCGTTGCCAACAACTTTGTTTCCGATTTTGCGGCGAAGGGTGCCTTGCTTCCTTTAGACTCCTATTACGATAAATGGGACGAAAAGGACAAAATGATTCCTTCGGTCGTCAATTTCATCCGCTCGCTCAGCCCGGACAAGAAGCTGTATATGCTTCCCAACACACTCTTTATGGATTTGTACTGGTACCGTACCGATAAGATCAAGGATGCAGGGCTGAACCCGCCGCAGACGTGGGACGACTTCTTCAAGGATGTGGACAAACTCACGGACGCGGGCAAAAACCAGTTCGGTTACGGCATGCGCGGAGGAACAGGCAGCATTGATCAGTTAACGAGGGCGATGTATGCCTACTCCGGTATTACCGAGTATTTCGACAAGAACGGCAAAGCGACCGTGAATGACCCCAAGAATATCGAGTTTGTCAAGAAATTCGCGGCTCTTTACAAGAAAGATACTGCAGCGAGCGACGTGACCAACGGCTATAAGGAAATGGTCGCCGAATTCAACAGCGGCACGGCGGCGATTATTCAGCACAATTTCGGCTCGTATAACGACAATCTGAAAGCTCTCGGGGATAAGTTTGCCGGCGTCCTTCTGCCCAAATCCGCGATCACCGGCAAAGCGGTAGTGGTGACGAACCCGAACGGATACAGCGCGATGAAAGGGACGAAGCATCCCGATGAAGCGTGGAAGCTCCTCAGTTTCCTTGCTTCGAGCGACATTCAGACGTACTGGAACCAAAACATCGGACAAATGCCGACGAATCAGGATTCGATGAACAGCGACTACGCGAAGAATGCGAAGCATATCCAGGACGGCGCCAAGATCTTGGCGGACAAGGATACGACCATTTTAAGCGTGCCCGTATACTTGCCGGATTATGCCAGCATCGTATCGCAGCGACTGGAGCCTAATTTCCAGAAGGCTGCTGACCGGCAACACGACCGTGGAAGATTTTCTGAACGGCTGGGCCAAGGCGATGGAGAAATCGTACCAAGACTACAATAAAGCGATCAAAAAATAGGTTCGGGCACCCTTTGCGTATAAGGAATGTGGTACAATGTCGGTGGAGGGATCAGCATGAGAGGAACGCGCTCTATCCAATTTGCCATTCTTTGGAGACTCATTCCAGGATTGATCTTTTTCGTGGTCACTACCGGCATTGCCTCCTACATTCTGTCGGCCGATCAACTGAAGTCGAATGCCTTTGCCAATATTTACGATACCGTATCCCAGACCAAAAATTATATGGACGACCGTCTCAATGTATTGTTGTCGGCGGTCGTCGCCATGTCCAACAACAATTTCAACACCAACTCGGATTTGCTGCAGTCGCTGCACCGCTCCGACAGCCCGACGTTTATCCCCGGCCCGAACGATTATCTCGCCTGGAACGGGGCGCTCAATCAGTTTTATTCCTACGATATGGTTGATTCGGTCGTCCTATGGTACAACAACGGGGCCATTTCCGTAGCCAGGACGGATCATTTCTTTTCTCTCCGGAATTTTTCCGCCGAACCTTACTTGAGCCGGCCCGCCGGGTCGAATGCCACTGTATTTTGGAAGAACCTCCATGAGCGCGATATACCGTTCAGCGGAGACGTTTCCACCAAAGTAGCAAGCCTATACGAATGGATCGGAAGCAACGGACCCAATCCGGACGGCGTTTATATCGTCAATATCAAGCCGGATTTTTTCAAAAAAATTCTCAACTCTCCGAAAATTAGTGAAAACGGTTGCTTGATGCTGGTCAGCCCGGACGGTATTATGCGTTTCAAGCCGTTCAGCGGCAAGTACGAGCTGGACGACGAGCAGCTGCAGAAGCAATTGCTCGCCTCGCCGGACGCCCACGGACGATTGGATGTGCGCAGCAAGACAGGCGCGAAGATGGATGTCATCTACGATACCGTCAGCACGAATCGCTGGAAGCTTGCCGCGGTATTTCCCGAAGAAGAAGTGCTTAGTAAAGTGAACAATATCAAATATTTGAGCTTGATGATCATGTTTGGAGCCGTTCTGTTCGCCATTTTATTTGCAGCTTTGCTTGCAAGGTATATTTCCAAACCGATCCAGCATTTGACGAGGCAGGTCAATCGAATCGAAGAAGGCCACCTGATCGTCGCCGTGAAGAAATGGCCGCAGTATGAAATGACGGTCTTAAACAAAGGATTGAAAGATATGGTTGATCGAATCGGGGCGCTGCTCCGCCAGGTCAAAGAAGAGCAGGAGATGAAGCGGCAAATGGAAATTTCGCTCCTGCAGGCGCAAATTCAGCCGCACTTTTTATACAACACCTTGTTTTCTATCAAGCGACTATGCGATATGGGTGAAGCGAAGGAAGCCGGCAGTATGATCACCGCGCTTTCCACGTTCTTCCGGATTTCGATCAGCAAAGGCCAGGAAGTGATTTCGATCGCCCAGGAGCTGGAACAGGTTCAGACCTATTTGTTTATCCAGAAGATGAGGTACGGAGATGTCTTCCATTACGAAATCGAGGTGGAACCGTCCCTCCTGGACTACCCGATCGTCAAACTGACGCTGCAGCCCTTAGTGGAGAATGCCATCTATCACGGGATTAAGAAGAGCGAGGAACAAGGCAGAATACAAATTACCGGCTATGACGCAGGCGAAGACATTTATCTGTATGTGCAAGACAACGGTATCGGCATGCATGCCGACAAGCTTGCCGAGATCAAAGCCGGCTTGTCGGATACGGGGCAGGCGAAAGTCGGTTTCGGGATCGGCAACGTGCACAGGCGGCTGCAAATGCACTATGGCGACGATTGCGGTTTGTACTATGAGAGCGAGCCGGGCAAGGGAACTGTTGTAATGGTCAAAATCCGCAAGGCTTCGCAACAACCGGCCGAATGAAGGGAGCACGCCTGACATGTACAAGCTGATGATAGTGGACGACGACGTGATCATTCGGAGAGGGTTAAGTCACAATATCGATTGGGAAAGCCATGGGATTCAGCTGTCGGGAACCGCCGGGAACGGGAAGGAAGCGCTGATGCTGGCGGAGAGCTATAAGCCCGATCTGGTCGTCACCGACATTCGGATGCCGCACATGGACGGACTTGAGCTGACGGAACGGTTGATGGCGAATTACCCGGAGATGAAAGTGATACTTATGACCAGCTACGAAGAGTTCGAATTTGCCAAAAAAGCGTTAAAACTGAAAGTATTCGATTATATCTTGAAGCCTTTTGAGAATGGCGCCCTTCTCGATACCGTGAACCGAGCGGTCGCCGAATACCGCCGCGAGAAGAGCGTCCGCAAGCAGATTATCGACAGCATGCCGCCGCTGCGTCAGCAGTTCTGGGAGCGTCTGATTTCCGGTCGCTTCGAGGAGACGGAGCTGGCCACGGAATCCGAATTTCTCGGGATTCGTTTGCATGCACCGTACTATGCCGCAAGCGTCATTAAGATCGACGACTACCGTTCCCCCAAAATCTTGAACCGATTCGGACAAGAAATGCTGAAGTATTGCGTCGGCAACATTATCGAGGAAATGACCCGCCATATGGATCAATGCTACGTCGTTCATTACGAAGGGGAAGAAATCGTTCTTATATTCGGTTCGGACGATGAACCTGTGCACATGGCGCACGAGCTCCATACCCTCATGGAGAAGTGCGGGCCAATGTGGAAACTTTCTTGAAAACGACAATAACCGTAGGAATCGGTCCGGTATACGAGCGGCCGCTTTCCCTGCATCATTCTTATGCGGAAGCGGGTGCTGCACTTGAATACCGCCATATTACCGGAACGAATCAGGTGTTCATCGCGCAGGAAGTCCATTTGCAGCCCGAGGCCGAAACCGTCAGCCCCCAGGGCTGGGAGAAGGATCTGCTCGTCAAAGTGAAGCTGGGGATGAAAGAGCCGGCCTTATCGATTATAAATCAGCTGGAACAAGATGTGCTGCAACGAAAAAAGGTCCCTCTGCAGCAGCTCCATATTTTAGGGACCGAAATCGCGCTTCTTCTGTACCGGGAGTTCTGGGAGTGGATTCATACGCCGCAAATGGAACAACGTTTCGGCGGATTTACGCACTTTTGCGCCAACCTGCAAACGATGACAACGGCCAAAGCCATTTTTGCAACCATTCGGGATTTTACCGTTGAACTTATATCCGAAATATGCGCGAGACGCGACAGTCATCAAAAGCAGTTGATGAGCAAAGCGTATCAATATGTGGAAAGCAACTTCGTCCGGGAGGATCTCTCGCTGCAGGACGTGGCCGATCACGTGAACGTCAGCCCCGGCTATTTGAGCGCGATGTTCAAGAAGATCGGGAACACGACATTTTCCGAGTACTTGCTGAAAACGAGGATGGAAAAGGCTTTGCAGCTCATGAGCAAGGACGACTGCAAGACCTATGAGGTTGCCTATCAAATCGGCTTCAGCAACCCTCAATATTTCAGCGTATGCTTTAAGAAATACACAGGGTTCTCCCCTTCGGAATACCGCTCCCGCAGGGCCTGAGTGATGTGTAATCACATAAGCCGACCATTCCATTGCCGGCCAATGTTTCGAAAAAGCGGGTAATCGGTTTACCTATCGTGAAGACTATGATATAAAGGAATCATACGCTTCTTTTTTCGAAATGCCAGAAAGGAATGGACTATGAAACCGACAATATACGATATTGCAAAGACGGCGGGGGTATCGACGGCCACCGTCTCCAAAGTCATTAATAACACCGGCAGAATAAGCGAGAAGACAAGAAAGAAAATATTGGAACTGATGGACGAGTTGAGTTACCAGCCGAATGTGCACGCATCAGCCATGAAAGGGAAGTGTACGTATCAGGTTGCACTGCTCATTCCCGATATGGACAATCCAATTTATTCGCAATATTTAAAACATATCGAGGACCGGGGGCAGGAGCTCGGGTTCAGTATCGTCATGTGCAACACCGATTACAACCCGGAAAAAGAAGAGAGACACATTGCCGCTGCGGCAAAAAGGGTGGACGGCTTTATCGTCGCCTCGAAATTTGAGAACGAGGAACTGCTGCAAAAATTACTCCGTGACGACGTCCCTGTCGTGCTGTTCGCTCACGAAAGGCCGGAAATCGTAACGGACAGCGTTACCGTTGATGATTTTTTGGGCGGATTTATGGCCACAGAGCATTTGATTTCCCAAGGACACAAAAGAATAGGCGTCATTGCCATGGATTCCATCAGTTGCCAGGACCGTATCAGGGGGTACAAATCCGCCCTGCAAAAGGCCGGCCTCACGATAGATGAAGAATTGATTGTCATGGGTGGCCCTAAATTGGGCGATGCGGAACAAACGGCACAGCGCTTGCTCGATCTGAAGGAGCGGCCTACGGCTATTTTCGGATGCAACGACGTTATGGCGATTGGAGTCATGCAGGCGGCCAAGAAAAGACGCATTTCTATTCCCGGTGAACTCTCCGTGATCGGTTTCGACAACACCGAATTATGTTCGATTGTGACTCCGGAGCTGTCCTCCGTGGCTATGCCGGTCCATGAATTAGGCAGAAAAGCAATCGAAGTGCTTATCGATAAAATTGAAAAGTCCAGCGACGTAAAGCGGCGCATTAGGATGCTGCCGGAGCTTGTGCTGCGTGAATCCGTTTCAAGCATTTAGACTACGAAGAGAGAACTTATTCAATATTTCCATTTTTTTTATGGAATATACTTGCCAATAACGAATAGATCGATTAAAATAGACACAGAAACAGGGTAATCGATTACCCTAAGCCTTTGCCGAATTTCTTCATGTGAAAGCGATTTGTTTATGAAAGTCGTTTGTGAGAGAGCCGAATTCGGCATTTTTATTGGCCGTTAGGTTAATCGATTACCCTGATTTATATCTTGGCTGGTCATTAGAAAGGGGAATACAGGATTACGGCCATATCGAGTAAGTTCAGGAAAGATTAATTTTTTTAAATGGAAATGATTGCGCATACAAAAAGGGGTTAAGGAGAGGACCTATACATGACATTAAGATTAGGAGTCATCGGCACGGGGGCTATTGGAAGGGAGCATATTCACCGCATTACGAATTCGTTATCGAAGGCTGAAATTGTTGCGGTGACCGATGTGAATGCGGAGCAAGCGCATGCCGTTGTTGATAAGGAAAACATTCATGCCAAGGTTTACCCCGACGGACATGCGTTAATTAACTCTTCTGAAGTGGATGCTGTGATCGTCACTTCTTGGGGCCCTACCCATGAGGAATTCGTGCTCGCCTCCATTTCCGCCGGCAAACCGGTATTCTGCGAGAAACCGCTTGCAACAACGGCGGAAGGATGCATGAGGATTGTCGAAGCGGAGATGGCTTATGGAAGACCGCTCGTTCAGGTCGGATTTATGCGGCGTTACGATCAAGGGTACCGTGCTTTGAAGAATGTGATCGATACCGGTCGGATTGGCGAACCGTTAATCGTCCATTGCGCGCACCGCAACCCGTCCGTTCCAAGCTCCTATACGGGTGATATGGCGATCGTCGATACGTTCATTCATGAAATTGATGTGCTGCGCTGGCTTCTGGACGATGATTACGTTTCGGTTCAGGTGATCTCGCCGAGGAAATCGCGCAACGCCCTGGAACACCTGCAGGATCCGCTTATCGTTTTGCTGGAAACGGCCAAAGGCATTCGAATCGACGGGGAAATTTTCGTCAATTGCAAGTATGGATACGACATTCAATGCCAGGTTGTCGGCGAAACGGGTACGGCCAACCTGCCGGAGCCGTCCAGTGTGATATTGCGAAGTGAAGCCAAGCTTTCCACCGGAATCCTGGTTGATTGGAAGCAGCGTTTTATCGAATCCTACGATATCGAGCTTCAGGATTGGATCAACTCGACGCTGCAAGGCGAAGTGAACGGGCCGTCGGCTTGGGATGGATATGCAGCGGCAGTGACCGCGGACGCTTGCCTTCAAGCCAAAAATACCGGGCTCATCGTACCGATCTCGATGCCGAACCGCCCTGCTTTTTACGAAAAAAAAGTACTGATCTAGGAGGAATCAAGGATGAAAATCGCATTAGACCCGTACATGTATAGACATCTGCCAATCCCCCAAATGGTGGATAAGGTGGCCGAACTGGGCTACGAGTATATCGAGCTGTCGCCCAGAGAGGATTTCTTTCCTTTCTACAAATATCCCCGCGTCGATAAGGCAAAAATCAAGGAATTCAAAAATGCACTGCGCGATACAGGGGTCAAGCTGTCGTCTTTATTGCCCATGCAGCATTGGGCCGGCCCGGAGGAAGCGGATCGGGAAGCGACCGTGAGAAACTGGAAGCGCTGCATTGAAGTGGCTGTCGAAATGGAAGTGGACGTGTTAAACACCGAATTTACGGGACACCGGGACAAACCGTATATTTGCGAGCAGATGTTCATGCGGTCCATGGAGGAGCCGCTTCCGATCATAGAGAAATCGGGCATTCGTCTTCACATTCAAGCCCATCCCTTCGATTTCATTGAACGAAACAACGAAGCGGTCGATCTGATCCGAGGCCTGGATAAAGATTTCGTAGGGTATTTTTACGCGGTGCCGCACACTTTCTTCTATGATGACGGCAAAGGCGATATCGCCGCCATGCTGGATTACGCCGGCGATAAGCTGAAGCATATCAATTTTGCGGATACTTACAATCACAGAGCATCCTCGTGCCTCCGGTACGTTGTAAATCCGCCCGGGATCAATGCCACCGTGCATCAACATTTGGACATCGGCAAAGGGGATATCAACTGGGACGTACTGTTCGCGAAATTGCGGGAAATTAAGTTCGACGGGATTGCGACGGTTGCCGTATTCGGAGAAGAACATAGGGCCGACGATTCGAGCAGGTTTATGCTGGAGAGATTAAAGAGGGAATTGCTTTGAATCCACGGGCCTTTTCACAACTTCTAGCAAACGCTTACATGAATGGCTGTCAGAACGGTGCCGGCGGTTTTGTCGGCAGACATGCCGGTTAAGAGGCTTGAAAAACGATGTAGAGGGGATGTATCGATGAAAAAAAGCAGCATATGGCTGTTGCTCAGCTTGATGATGGCCGCCATCTTTTCCGGTTGCTCGAACGGCGGGACCCCGGCGGAAGGGGCCAAAAGCGGATCGGGCGGGGACGCCGGAGCCAAAGGTAAAAAAATCGTCATAGGCGCAGCTCTTCCGGATTTCAGCGACAAGTGGCTGAGCTATCTGCAGGATGGGATGAAAGATTATCAGAAAACCCAGCCGGACGTGGACGTCACTTACGTTGACGCGCAGAACGACGCCAATAAGCGGCTTGCCCAGGTCGAAAACTTCATTTCGCAAAAAGTAAATGCAATCATGATTGTGCCTGTCGATACGGTTTCGGCCGTGGACATGGTGGACCGCGCGAATGAAGCGAAAATTCCGATTATCGTCGTAAACCGCGAGTATCCTGGAGTGGAGAAGGCAACCTCTTATGTCGGCTCCAACTCATTGATTTCGGGAACGCTTCAAATGGAAGAAGTGGCAAAAATTCTCGGAGGCAAGGGGAACATTGCCATCATGAACGGTCAGATGGGACACGATGCGCAAATTAAAAGAACCGAAGGGAATAAAAAGGTATTGGCCAAGTATCCCGACATGAAGATCGTTCTCGAAGGCACGGCGTCCTTTGATAGAGCGAAAGGCATGGCTTTAATGGAAAACTGGCTCAGCTCCGGCAAAAAAATCGACGCGGTTGTTGCCAACAACGATGAAATGGCCATTGGGGCCATCATGGCGGCGGAAGCGGCCGGGAAAGCGAAGGATATTTTGTTTGCGGGTATCGACGGCTCTCAGGATGCCCTGGAATTCATGAAGGCAGACAAACTGAAGGTGACGGTGTTCCAAAATGCCGACGGTCAGGGCAGAGGCGGATTGGAAACGGCGATCAAAGCGGCTAGAGGCGAAAAAGTGGACAAGTACGTGGACATTCCTTACGAGCTCGTCACCAAGGAGAACATGGATAAGTATGTCAAGAAGCAATAGTTGAGGGAATTCGCCGAAAAGGGGCAGGAAAGGGCAAGGAATGAGTTGTCCTTTCCTGCCGGCGGCGCGGAGGCATCGATACGCGGCGAATGGAATGGGAGGATGGATCCGATGAATGAAACGCTGGCCGTGAAAGAACAGAAATCAAACATGACTTCCAGAAACAATTCTACGAAGATAAAAGCACTTTTGAACCGTTATGGCATGCTGCTCATTTTGCTTGCACTTGTTGTGTTGATGTCGATATTGTCTCCTACCTTCTTTACTTCGGGTAATCTGCTTAATATTGTCAGGCAAATGTCTGTGGTAGGCATTGTGGCCATTGGCGTGACGATGATTATTATTACGACGGGGATCGATCTTTCCTCCGGCTCCGTCATCGCGCTGGTTTCGGTTGTGGTAGCCAGCATGTCGCATCCGAACAGCTATTCGCTGGTACTGGCCATCCTGGTGGGGCTGGGTCTCGGGGCACTGACAGGCGTCATCAACGGCGTCATTATATCGAAAGGCAAAATTGCGCCTTTTATCGTTACTTTGGGGATGATGACCGCCGCCAGAGGGGCCGCTTTGCTGTACACGGACGGCAGGCCGATCGGCAATTTGTCGGCGGCGTTTAAGTTTATCGGGCAGGGCAGTGTAGTCGGGATTCCTGTCCCCATACTCATCTTTATCCTGGTGGCTGTTGTATCGTACATCCTCCTGAACAACACGAAATTCGGTAAATATATTTATGCGATGGGAGGCAACGAACAGGCGGCCATCATCGCGGGGGTCCATGTAAGCAAGTACAAAATTATGTTGTACGGCTACGCCGGCTTGCTGTCCGGTATCGCCGGAATTATGCTGACGTCCCGTATCGCTTCCGGCCAGCCTACGTCGGGACTGATGTATGAGATGGATGCGATCACGGCGGCGGTGATCGGCGGAGCCAGCTTGACGAGCGGCGGGATCGGCACGATCGGAGGAACCGTTATCGGCGCGCTCATCATCGGTGTCATGAATAACGGCCTGGACCTGCTGAATGTCTCTTCTTATTGGCAGCAAATTTTGAAAGGGGTGATTATCACGGTAGCGGTATTCATTGATTCCAGAAAAAACAAGAAGAAATAGGAGGATGTACGGATGGAAACGGTGCGCTTAACGATGGCCCAGGCGCTGCTCCGGTTTTTGGACGCTCAATATGTGGAGATCGACGGCCGTCAGCACAAATTCGTCAAGGGCATCATGGGCATCTTCGGTCACGGGAACGTGACCGGGATCGGCGAAGCTCTTGAGCACTATGAAGGCGAACTGGAATTTATCCAGGGCAAGAATGAACAGGGGATGGCCCTTGCGGCAACCGCCTATGCCAAGCAAAAGAACAGGCTGCAGATTTACGCCTGCACTTCCTCAATCGGGCCCGGCGCGCTCAACATGGTAACCGCTGCAGGGACGGCTACCGTGAACCGGATCCCCTTCTGCTTCTGCCCGGCGATGTTTTTGCTTGCCGGCGGCCCGATCCCGTGCTGCAGCAGGTCGAGGATCCGACCGATTACACCATATCGTCGAACGACGCTTTTAAGCCGGTCAGCAAATATTGGGATCGCATTACCAGGCCGGAGCAGCTGATGTCGGCGGCGCTTCAGGCGATGCGGGTATTGACCGATCCGGCGGAAACCGGTGCCGTGACATTGGCACTGCCCCAAGACGTTCAAAGTGAAGCTTATGATTATCCCGCCGCTTTTTTCGCTCGAAGAGTTCATCTGATTGAAAGACGCTCGCCATCCGAAGCCGGGCTCGCACGCGCTGTTGAACGAATCCGCGGCAAGAAACGCCCGCTCATCATCGCCGGCGGCGGAGTACATTATTCGCAGGCTGTGCAGGAATTGATCCGCTTCGCAGAAGAGTTTCACATCCCTGTGGCCGAAACACAGGCGGGTAAAAGCGCGCTTCCCTGGAATCACCCGTTAAACGTGGGGTCCATCGGAACGACCGGCAGTTTAGCTGCTAACCGGCTTGCGCAGGAAGCCGACCTGATTATTGCGGTTGGGACTCGGCTGGGAGATTTCCCAACAGCGTCAAAGTCGGCATTCGGGAATCCCGGAGCGGAAATTCTCGGCATCAATGTCAGTTCATTGGATGCCCAGAAGCTGAATGCGGCGGCGCTTGTGGCCGATGTCCGGGAGGCATTGATGGCCCTCACACGGGAGCTGAACGGAAGCTCTTATCGAAGCCGTTATACCTCGGATGAAATCGGCCGACTGAAGGAGGAATGGGTACGGGAAGTGGACCGGCTTTATGCGATCGAGCGGGAGGACGGTCTGCCGCAAACGCGCGTGTTGGGCGCGATTAACGATTTTCTCGGACCCGGGGATGTCATCGTGTGCGCATCGGGCAGCCTGCCCGGCGATTTGCATCGTCTCTGGCGCTGCGAAGAACCGAAAACATACCATTTGGAATACGGCTTCTCCTGCATGGGATATGAAGTAACGGGCGCTTTCGGGGTGAAGCTGGCTGAACCGGACCGCGAGGTTTACTCGCTTGTCGGAGACGGGAGCTACCTGATGCTTCATTCGGAGCTGGTTACGAGCATTCAGGAGGGCGTCAAAATAACGATTTTGCTGCTGGATAATAACGGGTACCAGTGCATACACAATCTTCAGCGGGAGCACGGCGGCGAAGGCTTCGGTAACGAATTCCGCTATCGTTCCGCTGAAACCAAACGGCTGACCGGCGGTTACATGCCCATGGATTTTGCCATGCATGCACGGAGCCTGGGCGCCAAGGGATATACGGTTACTACGATGGAAGAGCTTCAGGAGGCGCTGGCCAGAGCCAAAGAAGAAACGGTATCGACCCTTATTCATATCAAAGTGCTGCCAGGGACCAATACCGAAACCTATGAGTCCTGGTGGAGGGTCGGCGTTGCCGAGGTTTCCGAAAGCCCTAAGGTACAAGCGGCTTACGAGCGGATGAAAACGAATATAGAGAAAGCCAGGGTGCTGTAGATTGTAAGATCGTTATACGGATAGGAGGATTCGATATGTCTAAATATGTGGTTTCAAGCATGCGGGAGCCGGACTCCACGGGGAAAGTGCTGGACATTACGCCGGAGTCGGCGGGATGGAAGTATGTCGGGTTTCAAGTGTACTACTTGAAGAAAGGGCAGATCGTTCGTTCCGAAACGGGCAACGAGGAAGTGTGCATTGTTCTGCTCAGCGGGAAAGCGAACGTGGCAACGAAACATGAGAGATGGGAAACGATCGGCCGGCGTATGTCGATTTTTGAGAAAACGCCGCCTTATTCCGTATATATCCCGAATGACGACCGTTATGAAGTTGAAGCGGTTACGGATTTACAGATCGCCGTATGCTTGGCGCCGGGCAAAGGTACAGCTTGCCGGCCCGGCTGATCCCGCCGGAGGAAGTTGAGGCATTGCAGCGGGGCGCCGGCAACATTGCACGTACCGTGCATAATATCCTGCCGGAAAGCAAGCCCTCGGACAGCCTGCTCGTAGTCGAGGTATTTACGCCGGAAGGGAACTGGTCCAGTTACCCGCCCCACAAGCATGACGAGGACCGGTCGCCGGAGATGGCTTATTTGGAAGAGACTTATTATCACCGGATGAACGCCGAAGGCGCATTTGCTATTCAACGTATTTATACGGATGACCGATCGCTGGATGAAACCATGATCGTCAGAGACGGGGATTTGGTGACCGTTCCCAAGGGGTACCATCCGGTAGCCGCACCACCGGGATACGAGCTTTACTATTTGAATGTGATGGCCGGCCCCCATCGGGTATGGAAGTTCCATAACGACGCCGACCATGAATGGATTATGAAACATAAACTGGAGGGAAACAGCCATGAAAATTAATATTGGAACGGCTCCGGACTCTTGGGGCATTTGGTTTACGGAAGACGAGAAGCAGACGCCTTGGGAGCGGTGCATGAGAGAAATGGCCGAAGCCGGCTATGCCGGTATCGAGCTCGGACCTTGGGGCTATCTTCCAAAGGAATATGACCTGCTTAAGTCGGAGCTGGACAAATATAACCTGGAGCTCGTGGCGACAACGCTGGTCGGCGACCTGATGTCCGATGCCAAAACGGATGAAATGATCGCGTCGCTGGACGAGATGGCGCAAGTTCAACTCCGGTTTGAAAGCGCCAAATATGTTGTGCTGATCGACGATTGCTACACGAATATTTTTACCGGCGAATTGATTCGCCCAGCGGTGCTGAATGAAGAGCAGTGGAGCGGGTTTATCCGAAACATACTGAAAATTAGAGATCATGCCAAAAGCAAATACGGGCTGCAGTTGGTCTTCCATCCTCATGCCCAAAGCCATATTGAAACCGAAGAGCAAATCGAGAAGCTGCTCGCGGACACGGATGTGAATCTGTGTCTGGATACCGGCCACCACGCTTATGCCGACGGAGACCCGGTCGCTTTCATGAGAAAACATCATACGCGTATTCCGTACCTTCATTTGAAGAGCTGCGATTTGCAGGTAAGAGAGAAAATGAAGCGCGAAGGCTGGCCGTTCGGCAAGGCCGTTGCCGAGGATATCATGTGCGAGCCTGAACTCGGTGTCGTCGACATGAAGGGCTTCCTGGAAGTGCTGAAGGAAATTAACTATGAAGGCTGGGCCATCGTCGAGCAGGATATGTATCCGGCCCCCTTCGACAAGCCGTTCCCGATTGCCAAAAGAACGAGGGAATATTTGAGAGCGATCGGTATGGGTTGAGGCTGAAGCCTTTTCGCTGCCAGCGCTATAAAAAGTCTGTTCAGGAGGACTGATCATGAATCCGATTCAATTTCCGGAAGGCCGGGAGCTCGATTTTATCGGGCTAGGCCGGTTATGCATCGACCTAAACTCCGATCAGCTGTATGTGCCGATGGAGGAGACGGTATCCTTTACGAAGTATGTGGGGGATCCCCGGCCAATATTACGATTGCGCTCTCCAAGCTGGGAGCCAGGACAGGATTTATCGGCAAGGTGGCGGACGACCAGCATGGCCGGTTCATTACCCATTATTTGCGGAAGCTGAACATCGATACCCGCAACGTCGTTACCGATAAGACAGGAGCCGTCACGGGGCTCGCTTTTACGGAGATTAAATCGCCGTCGGACTGCAGCATCTTGATGTACCGCGATCATGTGGCCGATCTGAAGCTTGAGGTTCGGGAAGTGCAGGAGGATTTGATCCGAAGTGCGAAGGCGATTCTAATCTCGGGTACGGCACTGGCTTTAAGTCCGTCGCGCGAAGCGGTGTTCCAAGCGATCCAATATGCGCGGAAGCATGGAGTCGTTATTATCTTCGACGTAGACTACCGGAAATGGACGTGGAAATCGAAGGAAGAAACGGCCATTTACTGCAATCTTGTGGCTGAGAAAAGCGATATTATTATGGCCGGGCGCGAAGAGTTCGATGTGATGGAAACGACAACCGGGCCGGAGCAAAAGGATGATCGTGTGACAGCCGAACGGTGGCTCAATCACAATGCCAAGATTGTCGTCGTCAAGCACGGCGGGCGGGGCTCTGTCGTTTTCACGAAAGACGGACGCGTTTTCGAGGGCGGCATCTTTCCGGCGAAGAAAGTGGTAAAAACGTTCGGTGCAGGGGATTCGTTTGCAGGAGCGTTTATCTACGGCTTGCTTCAAGGGTGGCCGATCGACAAATGCCAGGAATTCGGAAGCGCGTCGGCCTCGATCGTCGTATCGAGCCACAGCTGCTCCGATGCGATGCCTACGGTGCGGCAAATAGAGGCTTTGATTGAAGAGCATAAGGCGGGCACGGGTTCCTGAGCGAATTCACGGCTCGTATTCCATTGAACGGAGGGCTTATATTCATGACAGAACAAATGGATATTAAAAATTATATCGGCGGGCAGTGGGTGGAAGCTTCCTCGGGCCAACAGGATATCGTTACAAATCCGGCAACGGGCGAAGTGATTGCCCACGTCCCGCTTTCTTCCAAGGATGACGTGAACCGCGCCGTTACCGCGGCCAAAGAAGCATTCAAGGAGTGGAGCAGGGTGCCGGTTCCGCGGCGCGCACGGATCCTGTTCAAATACCAGCAGCTGCTTGTCGAACACTGGGAGGAATTGGCCCGGCTGGTAACGCTGGAGAACGGAAAAAATTACGCGGAAGCGTACGGCGAAGTGCAGAGGGGAATCGAATGCGTCGAATTTGCAGCGGGAGCCCCGACGCTGATGATGGGCGACGTGCTGCCCGATATCGCAACGGGACTCGAATCGAACATGTACCGCTACCCGATCGGGGTAGTTGGGGGCATTACGCCGTTCAACTTCCCGATGATGGTGCCGTGCTGGATGTTCCCGCTCGCGATCGCCTGCGGCAATACGTTCGTGCTGAAGCCGTCGGAGCGGACGCCGATTCTTGCATGCCGTTTGGCTGAGCTGCTGCGGGAAGCCGGGCGCCGGACGGCGTATTCAACATCGTTCATGGCGCCCATGATGTCGTAAACGGTCTGCTCGAGCATCGGGAGGTCAGCGCCATTTCCTTCGTCGGTTCACAGCCGGTGGCCGAGTATGTATATAAGACGGCTGCCGCCCATGGCAAACGGGTTCAAGCTCTGGGCGGAGCGAAAAACCATTCCATTGTACTGCCGGATGCGGATATGGACCTTGCCGTCAAGGAAATCGTTAACGCCGCCTTCGGTTCCGCCGGCGAGCGCTGCATGGCCTGCTCCGTCGTCGTGGCGGTCGGCGATACGGCAGATACGCTGGTCGAACGGCTTGTTGCGGCGGCGAAGCGACTCACGATCGGCAACGGCATGGAGAAAGGCAATTTTCTCGGTCCGGTCATCCGCGGGTCTCATAAAGACCGGACGCTTGGCTATATTCAAAAAGGGCAGGAGGAAGGGGCGGTCCTCCTGCTGGACGGACGCGAGGCCGAAGCGGCAAGTGCGGCAGGCTACTTCGTCGGGCCTACGATATTCGACGATGCCAAGCCGGGGATGACGATTTGGAACGACGAAATATTCGCTCCGGTGCTCCAGGTCGTTCGCGCACAGAGCCTGAACGAGGCGATTGAAATCGCGAACCAGTCCGAATTTGCCAACGGAGCTTGCTTGTATACGACAAGCCTGAAGGCCGTCCGTGAATTCCGGGAAAACATCGATGCGGGGATGCTCGGGATTAATGTCGGCGTACCGGCCCCGATGGCGTTCTTCCCGTTTTCCGGCTACAAAAAGTCGTTCTACGGCGATCTGCACGCCAACGGCAAAGACGGCGTCGAGTTCTATACCCGCAAAAAAATGGTTGTCGCCCGGTATTGATACCGGGCCTGTTCTGAAGGCAGTCTGAGAGCAAAGGAGTTGATCCGGTGACGCTGGTTTCGATGAAAGATATGCTTCGGCATGCGCTTGAAGGGCGGTATGCTGTAGGCCAATTTAACTTAAATAATCTCGAATTTACGCAGGCGATCCTGCAAGCCGCCCAAGAGGAGAAAGCCCCGGTCATCCTTGGGGTCAGCGAAGCTTACATCCCTTATATGGGCGGACTGAAAGTGATTGCCGGGATGGTGAAAGCGCTGATCGAGGAAGCCGGTATTACCGTTCCGGTCGCCTTGCATCTGGACCACGGTTCCTCGTATGAACTGTGTATACGGGCCATTCACGAAGGATTTACTTCCGTCATGATTGATGCTTCGCACCACAGTCTGGAAGAAAATATCGCAGTCACGCAGCGGGTGACCGAGGCGGCTCATGTGCTTGGCGTATCGGTGGAAGCGGAGCTCGGACGTATCACAGGCCGGGAGGATGACCTGATTGTTGAAGAGGCGGAAGCGAGCTACGCGATCCCCGAGGAATGCGTTCGGCTGGTTAAGGAAACGGGCATCGATTGCCTGGCTCCGGCCTTGGGATCGGTACACGGCCCTTATCGCGGACAACCGAAGCTCGGATTTGACAGAATGAAGCGGATTCGCGATCTGACGGCAGTTCCGCTGGTGCTGCATGGAGGAAGCGGGCTCCCGGACGAGGAAATCCTTCAGGCCATCTCCTGCGGAACGGCCAAAATCAATGTGAATACCGACAACCAAACGGCGTTTACCGCTGTCATTAGGTATCACCTGAAAACGCACTCCGCGCGTACGATCCCAGACAATATTTAAAGCCTGCGCGTCAAGCCGTTATCGATACCGTCAAGGCCAAAATGCGCCTGTTCGGAAGCTCGGGCAAAGCTTAAAAATATAGGCATGGAGTGATCAGGATGAGTTCAGAGTACATTTTGGAAATGGACAATATTACTAAAGAATTTCCTGGTGTCAAAGCTCTAGACAACATTCAGTTAAAGGTGCGCAAAGGGACGGTTCATGCTCTGATGGGCGAGAACGGCGCCGGAAAATCGACCTTGATGAAAATTATTTTCGGCATCTATACGCCCGATAAAGGCACGATCAAGTTTAAAGGCGAGGAAATCAAACTGAGCGGCTCTAAAGACGCCTTAAACCGAGGGATTTCCATGATTCATCAGGAGCTGAGTCCCGTGCCGCAAATGACGGTAGCCGAAAATATTTACCTGGGCCGCGAAGCGACGTTCGGTTTCGGCTGGATCCATAAAAAGAAGATGATCGAGGACACGAGAAAGCTGTTCCAAACATTAAACATCGATATGGATCCCCATACGAAAATGGCGGACCTCAGTATTGCGAATACGCAGATGGTGGAAATTGCTGCGGCGATTTCTTACGATGCGGACTTGATCATCATGGACGAACCGACATCGGCGATTACGGACAAAGAAGTCGATCAATTGTTCCGCATTATTGAGTCCCTCAAGGCCAAAGGGGTCTCGATCATCTATATCTCGCATAAAATGGACGAGATTTTCCGGATTTGCGACGATATTACCGTATTCAGAGACGGTCAGTACATCGGAACGAAAGCGGCGAGCGAGCTCGATCAGGAATCGCTCATTCAGATGATGGTCGGCCGGGAAATCAAGCAGGTGTTCCATAAAGAGGAAGCCGAAATCGGCGATGTCGTGTTATCCGTACGGAACTTGACCCGAACCGGCAAGTTCAAGGACATCAGCTTCGATGTCCGAAAGGGAGAAATCCTGGGAATCGCAGGACTGATGGGGGCGGGCAGAACGGAAGTGATCGAGAGCATCTTCGGCATTCATCCCCCGGACTCCGGAGAAATTTACGTTCACGGCCGGAAGGCGAGCATTACTTCTCCACGCGATGCGATTAAATATAGGATCGGTTTATTGACGGAGGACCGCAAAATAACGGGGGCTCTTCTTCCTTTATCCATAAGGGACAACATGATCGTTTCGAGCATGGACAGCTATTTGAATAAAGCCGGGTTCATTAACCGGAAAATGGTCGACGATATGTGCTCCTTGTTTGTGGAGCGGCTGAATATCAAAACCCCCGGCCTGGATCAGCTGATTATGAATTTGAGCGGAGGCAACCAGCAGAAGGTTTTGCTGGCAAGATGGCTGTTAAACAATCCGGATATTCTCATCCTGGATGAGCCCACCCGCGGGATCGATGTCGGCGCCAAATCGGAAATTCATAAGCTGATGTCCAGACTAGCCCAGACGGGCAAAGCAATCATCATGATTTCCTCCGAGCTCCCTGAAGTGCTGGGGATGAGCGATCGTGTTGTTGTAATGCATGAAGGCGCCAAGAAGGGCGAGCTAGCCCGGGAAGAAGCCAATCAGCAAAAAATAATGGAGTTGGCTTACAGCTGATCTTACGAGATTGGCAAGATGCAGTTGAATGAAGTGCCCCACCCGTGCCGGAGAGGCCTCGGTTAAAGTCCAATCTCATATATTGACAAATAGACGGTGCTGTGCAAAAATGGGTTTAGGAAACGTTTCCAAAATGTAAGGAATGGTGCATGAGATGAACAATAAATCGAAAGTGACCATCAAGGATGTGGCTCTTCACGCCGGCGTAGGACTTGGGACCGTGTCCCGAGCGATTAACGGGGCACCGGGAATCAGCATCAAGACGAAGAAGAAAATATTCGAAAGCATTCAGCGACTAGGATATATTCCCGACCAAACGGCTCAAAGCATGCGCTCCAACAAATACAAGAGCATCGCTTTCTTTATTGACATATCGAATGTATCGTTTACTCAAATCGCCAAAGGCATTCAGAATCAATTGGAGGACTCGGGTTATACTTTGTCCCTGTGTGATATCGGCCAGAACAATGTCGTCGACAAGATCGCTTCATTCCTGTCCGGACGTAATTTTGACGGAATTATTCTCTCGGTGCCAAGGGAGGACGACGAGGAGCTTCAGAAGCTGCTTGCCGGAGTGAAAATTCCAATTGTCACCTTGGACCGGGACATCCCGGGGCTCGCCCCGGGCATATCGACCGACTACTCCTCGTCGGTGAAGAAAGCGACAAGCTACTTGCTGTCCTTGGGGCATGAGGGCATTGCGCTGATCGGAGGCAGGCAGGAAAATCCGGCCTACAAAGGTCAGCATTCAAGCGTATAAAGAAGCGTTTGCTGCCTATGGAAAAACGGTTAACGAGAATTTGATCTTTGAAGGGCGCTTCTCCGACGAATCGGGCCGGCTCATTATGCAGGATCTGCTGCCAGACATTCAGAGAGGCAAGGTCACTGCTGTCATTTCGCTGAACAACCAGATGTTTCACGGCATCCTGCAGACCATGAGGGATAACGGGCTCGAATATCCGAAAGATATTTCCCTCATTACCGTCGAAGATTACGAGCTGACGAAATTACTGAGTCCCGCGGTGACGGTGATCCGAAGGCCGCTTCTGGAGATGGGAGCGAGCGTATCGCGGGTTTTGCTTAAATACCTCGAAGAACCGGAGCTGTACGGGACCTTAAACCCGATCACCGTGCCTACGGAATTTATGGTAAGGGATTCATGCCGGCCTGTTTAGCAGGCGAGGAGGAGCCCGTTTTTTTTAAAAGGAATCGGAAACGTTTCCTATTTTCAGAAAAATCAACATATAAGGAGACGACCATACTATGCCATCTCGGATTACCCATGTGGAAGCCATCCCTGTAAAGATGCCTTTGAACAAAGTCTATAAAGGCAGCAATTATTTTATGAGTCATCGGGTTACCGTTGTGACGCGGATTGAAACGGAGGATGGGATCGCAGGGGAGATTTATAACGGAGACGAACTGGATCATCTGGACGCGATTGTACGAATGATCCGGCAGGATATCGCTCCGCTGATCCTTGGAGAGAACGTATTCGACTCAAACCGGATCTGGCAAAAAATTTATCCGCTTACATATAACATCCTGGCCGATCGCAAAATTGCTTTGAATGCGCTTTCTTGTGTGGACAGCGCGGTTCACGACGCCATCGGAAAAACGCTTCAGAGGCCATTGGTCGAGCTATGGGGAGGAAGCAGGACCTCGCTTCCGGTCATGCTGATCGGCGGTTATTATACGGAAGGCGTGGATTGCGACGAGAAGGCGATCCGGCAGGATATTGAAAATTATAAGGAAATGGGGGTGGCGGCCTGCAAGTTCAAGGTGGGCGGCCGGGCGCCTGAAGTCGATATTAAGCGCGTCGAGATTGCGCGCAAAGCGGCCGGCGACGACTTCATTCTCTCTGTCGACGCGAATCAAGGCTGGCATCGAAAAGACGCTTTAAAATTTGCTTTGGGCATTAAGGATTATAACATCCGGTGGTTTGAAGAGCCCTGCCGGTGGAGCTACGACAAAGATGCGATGCGCGATATCCGCATGATGTCGGGCGTTCCGGTCGCTGCCGGACAGAGCGAGGTATCCCCGGCCAAATGCATCGAGTTCATGATGAACGGGACGATCGACGTTTGCAACTACGATGCCAGCTGGAGCGGCGGGCCTACGGTTTGGCGGCAGGTGGCGGGAGCGGCGGCTGCGCTCGGCTTCGACATGGCGCATCATGAGGAGCCGCAAATTTCGGCGCATCTGCTCGGCTCGGCGCCGACCGGAACGTTTTTGGAAGTGTTTCATCCGGACCGCGATCCGATGTTCTACAGTCTCATTGAGGACCGGAATCCGTTCCGCGGCGGTTATTACGAAATACCGAACGGTCCCGGTTTCGGCGTGAAGCTCGATTGGGATGTCATTAATAAATTCAGATTGGATAAGTAAACAAATGCAGTAAGGCGACCGAAGGAGGAGGATCCCGATGGAGCTATTGACCAAGGAACGATTGCAGACGCTGAAGCACCTTGCAGTGTCGGCAAGAAAGCTGATTGTCGAAACCGTGCATTACGCGGGCGCCGGACATATAGGAGGACCGTTATCCGTAACCGACCTGCTTGTCGCGCTTTATTTTGAGGTCATGAATATTCGCCCTGAAGATCCGCTGTGGGAGGATCGAGACCGGTTCGTACTTTCCAAGGGACATTCCGCCGTTGCCTTATACACGGTGATGGCGCTGCGCGGGTACCTTCCGGTGGAAGAGCTGAGGACGTTCGATAAAATCGATTCCCGCCTTCAGGCTCATCCGGATATGAGCGCACTGCCGGGGCTGGATATGTCCACCGGTTCCTTAGGCCAGGGGATATCGGCGACCGTCGGTATGGCGCTAGGAGCCAAACTGACCGGTAAAGCCTATACCACATACTGCATTCTTGGCGACGGCGAATCCCAGGAGGGGCAGGTGTGGGAAGCCGCAGATGTCGCGGTTCGTTACGGACTCGATAATTTGATCGTTATTTTGGATAACAACAAATTGCAGCAGTACGGCTGGGAAGCACCCGACAAGGGCAGGAAGGCGCCGATCGAGTTGCCGGAAACCAAATGGTCGGCATTCGGCTGGAACGTCGCTACGATTTACGGACACAGCTTTGATCAACTGATCGGGGCGGTGGATCAAGCCAAGGCCGATAAGGGGCGTCCTACGATCATCATTGCGAACACGGTGAAGGGCAAAGGCGTCAGCTTTATGGAAAATGCCTACCTATGGCATGCCAAAGTGCCCACCAAGCAAGAGATGGAGCGCGCCATTGACGAGATTGCAGCGGGGAGGGAAGCATAAGTGCCGACACTGATGATGGAACCGAAAGCGATGCGGGATACGCTTGGCGATGTCATTCTGGAGCTCGCCAAGACCGATCCCAAGGTGTATGTGCTGGACGGCGATCTTGCCAATTCCACCAAAATCAATACCGTAGCGGAGCAATTTCCGCAAAAGTTTCTGCAAATGGGCATCGCAGAGCAAAACATGATGGGCGTCGCCGCAGGTCTCGCAACGGCCGGCTTGCAGCCGTGGGTCTCCACATTCGCCGCTTTTCTCGCCAAACGTTGTCTGGATCAAGTGTCCGTCGTCGTCGCCCAGCCGAAGCTGGATGTGAAAATGCTCGGGGGTATACCGGGGTGCTGAACGGCTGTGCGGGCAAAACGCACCAGGCCATCGAGGATATCGCCATCATGAGAAGCCTTCCGAACATGGTCGTGCTGGCTCCGGCGGACACGTATGAAGTGGACCAAATCCTGCGGTTTGCCCATGAATATGAAGGTCCGGTGTATATTCGTCTGGCCCGGGATCCGGTAGCTCAGGTCTTTACAGAGGGATACCGGTTCCGGCTCGGGAAGGCCGTTAGAATAAAAGAGGGCCAGGACGTTACGATCATTTCCACCGGTTCGCAAACGGGCCGTGCGCTGCAGGCCGCTCACGATTTGGATGCGGAAGGGATTTCGGCGTCGGTGCTGCATATGCCTTCCATCAAACCGCTGGATGAAGAGGCGATCGTAGAGGCGGCCAGGTCAACGGGGGCGATCGTTACGGCAGAGGATCATTCGGTTCTGGGCGGACTCGGCGGCGCGGTGGCCGAAGTGGTTGTCGAGCATTGCCCGGTGCCTATGCTGCGCGTCGGGGTGCAGGACAAAAATCTTCAATCCGGCGCGAATCCGGCGCTTCTCGATAAGTATGAGCTTTCCAGCGGGCATGTAGCGGACCGCGTCAAGCGGCTCTTAAACAGGAAGCGGAAGGAGACGGGGGTCAAATGACAGTTCCCATATACGGAAGTATGATCGGCGGAGAAACGGACTATTCCGGAGAAACGATTCCCGTCTACAACAAGTACACGGGGAACGGCTGGCGGAGATTCATAAAGCAAGCCGCGAGGTCGTCGGCCGTGCGGTCGGGAATGCCTTGCACACGTTTAAGACAATCAAGCTGTCCCCCGTAGAACGCAGCGGTATTTTGCTTAAGGCGGCACAACTCTTGAAGGAGCGTAAGGAAGAACTGGCAATATCTTTAGTGAAGGAAGCTTTCCTTTACGGTCCGCGTGCCGGTAGGCGTCGTTTGTGCGATTACTCCTTTCAATAATCCGATCAATTTGACTGCACATAAGATTGCCCCGGCGATTGCAGCGGGCAACACGGTCGTCCTGAGCCTGCCGAGGTCACGCCGATCACTGTGATGGCCATGGTAGACATCTTGCGAGAGGCAGGACTTCCCGCCGGATTTCTCAACGTGGTCCACGGGCTCGGCCAGGAGACCGGACAATATTTACTCGAAGATGAACGCATCCATATGTTTACGTTTACCGGCAGTGTCGGTGTGGGACGGCATATCAAGAGTACGACGGGAATCCGCAAGGTGACCTTGGAGCTTGGCAGCAACTCCCCGACGATCGTGCACCGCGACGCCCAGAACATAAATGAAATTGCCGAGCTTTGCGCGCTCAGAGGCCTCTCCGCCACGAACGGTCAGGCATGCATTTCGGTTCAGCGACTGTACGTTCACAAAGACATCCACGATGAGTTCGTCTCCTTGCTGGTGCAAACGGCTGAGCGGTTAAAGGTAGGCAATCCGGAGGAGGAAGATACCGACATCGGACCGCTCATTTCCGAGAAGGAAGCGATGCGGGTGGAAGCCTGGGTGAACGAGGCGGTTGCCGCCGGCGCCCAAGTGCTTTGCGGAGGCCAACGGGAAGGCTCCTTCTATCAGCCTACGATCATCACTAAAGTAAATCCGGACATGAAGGTCATGTGCCAAGAATTGTTCGGCCCTGTAATTAATGTGATTCCATACGAGGATATCGATTGGGTGTTCGGGCAGGCGAACGACTCGAAATTCGGCCTTCAGGCAGGACTGTTTACTTCGAATCTGCAGCTGGCGATGAGGGCCGTTTACGAGTTGGAATTCGGCGGCGTGCTGATTAATGACGTATCGACCTTCCGCTCCGACGTGATGCCTTACGGGGGATCAAAAATAGCGGGATCGGCAAAGAGGGACCTCGCTACACGATTGAAGAAATGACGGATGAGCGAATCGTCGTCATTAAGCCATAGTGAGAAGATTTTTACCAGAGGGAGGCCGCCAAACCGAATGAAAGCGCTGATGAAGATGAAGCCGGGCCACGGAAATGTCCAAATCCATCCGATGGAAGAGCCTGCGTGCACGGATCAAACCGTCAAGATTGAAGTCCACTACACCGGAATCTGCGGTACGGATCTGCATATTTTGCATGATACGTTCAAGAATTACCCGCCTGTCGTGCTCGGACATGAATTCTCGGGAATCGTTACGGAAACCGGGAAAGATATCAAACGTCTGCGGGTGGGCGACCGCGTTACGGTTCTTCCTTCTACAGCGGTAACCTGTGGAGAATGCTCTTACTGCAGACAAGGATTTTACATGTTCTGCCCGGACCGCAGAGGTATGGGGCACGGTGTGCACGGAAGCTTCACGAAATACGTCGTCGTGCGGGAAGATATGGTCTACTCTGTTCCGGACCACGTCCCGCTGGAGGTGGCTGCGCTGTCGGAACCTCTGGCTTGCGTCGTAAGCGCATTGGAAGAGCTGGCACAGCTTCAAGCCGGGGATCAGGTACTGATCTCCGGTCCCGGCCCGATCGGCTTATTGTGCCTGACGCCGCTGGCGGGAAGGGGCCGCAGGTGATTGTGGCGGGAACGACGGCCGATCAGGAGCGTTTGCAGTTTGCCCGCAAATTAGGCGCTCACAGGACGGTGGATATAGAGCAGGAGGATTTGAATGCCGTTATCGCAGCGGAAACGCGCGGCAAAGGCGTCGATGTAGCGATCGAATGCGCGGGAGCCGGCGGATCCATCGGCGCATGCCTGCGTTCGCTGAAGAAGATGGGGAAGCTGATCCAGGTAGGTATCGTGGGGAAAGAAATCATGCTCGATTACGATTTGATCTTGTATAAGCAGGTGCAGGTCATAGGCTCTCTTGCCCATTCCTTATCGACCTGGGACAAGGTGATGAGAATTCTGGAGCAAAACAAACTCAATCTGAAGGATGTGATCACACATAAGCTGCCGCTCAGCAGGTGGGAGGAGGCTTTCGACATTTGCGAAAGAAAGCAGGGCGGCAAAGTTCTCCTTTACTATGATTGGGATTAAAAGGCGGCCATATGAGAAGTAAAATGAAAGCGCAACCGAAATTCGATAAGCTGATTTGGGAGGGACCGATTTGGATCGATTGATGGCAAAACCGTCGGGGAATGTCAGATGGGGAATCGGCATTTTGCTTGGATTTGGAGTCATTATCAATTATTTGGACCGGACCAACATCTCCGTCGCAGGAAGCCAAATGGCGGCGGATTACGGATGGTCGGGGACCGAGCTCGGCATTCTTTTCGCCGCCTTCTCATGGACTTATACGCTCATGATGATACCGGTCGGGATCATTTTAGACAAAATCGGTGTGAAATGGATCACCCGCATTGTTACCATATTATGGTCCATCGCTACATTGTGTACGGCGTTGATGGGAGGGTTTACGGGCGTTTTGATCATGCGGATGATTCTCGGCGTTGCGGAGGCTCCCGGATACCCCGCCAGCGCCAAAGCGACCGGCTACTGGTTTCCTTTGCACGAGAGAGGGCTGGCCACCTCTTTGTTTGACGGGGCCGCGAAGCTTACAAGCGCGATAGGCGTGGGAATATGTACCTGGGCCATTCTTCATTGGGGCTGGCAGGGCGCCTTTATCGTCACCGGCTTGCTGAATCTCGTGTACGCCGCCGTTTACTGGTTTAAATACCGCGATCCGTCCGAGCACCCGAAATTATCATTGGAAGAGCGCGAGTACATTGAGAAGCACGGAGGACAATCCCAGGGCGGGGCGGAAGGGTCATTTCTTTCCAACTTCATGCTGCTCCTGCGCGCACGTAAGCTCTGGGGATTCGTAATCGGTTATATGGCATACGGCTACGCCAATGCTTTAATGGTATCCTGGCTTCCAGCCTACATGACGAAAGAGCTGCATCTCAGCCTCGCGAAAGGCGGGCTATACACATCGATTCCCTGGATTATAGCTACACTGTCCGAAATTATTATAGGCGGCTGGTTATTGGATAAATTGATTACGAAAGGCTATCCCGCTTCAAAAATCCGAAAAATCTTCCTGGTCGCCGGTATGATCATCGGGTGCACCCTGCTCCTTGAACCCACGACACGCGACCCGAACCTCATTGTCGTCTATTTGTCGATCGGACTGGGCGGATTGGCTTTTGCCTCCTGCGTCGGCTGGTCGATCCCCGCCATTATTGCGCCGAAAGGAATGGTCGGTTCCGTCAGTTCGGTCATGAATTTCTTTAACAATCTTATGGGAGCAACGGTGCCGATCATAACGGGCTTTATCGTCGATAAAACCGGCTCATTTAACAGTGCTTTCATCTCTGCCGGTGTTGTATTGGTGATTGGAATCTGTTCATACGTTTTTCTGCTCGGCGATATCAGTCAAATCAAGCTGAATACGAAGCGGGATGCAGCAGAGCAAGCGGAGCAAGCTGCACCAACGCTGTGAAGCGGATTACATTACGGGGTGATTTTATGGAAACCTTACCATCGGGACGTCCGCTAACGGTAAAAGCGGCTGTCCTTCAGAAACCGATGCAGGTCGTCATGGAAGAGCGGGCTTTGGCGGCGTTAGGAGATCGCGATGTACTCGTGAAGGTCATGGCGGTTGGCGTTTGCGGATCGGATATCCACTATTATGAGCATGGCCGTATCGGGAGGAAGAAGGTGGAACATCCGCTGATCCAGGGCCACGAATGTTCCGGTATTGTTGCCAAGGTAGGGGCAGGGGTAACCCGGCTGAAAGTCGGAGACCGGGTTGCTGTAGAACCGGGAATTTCCTGTTTCCAATGCGAGTACTGCAAAGCGGGAAAATATAATTTGTGCCCCTCCGTCAAATTTTTATCGTCGCCGCCTGTAGACGGGGCCTTTGCGGAGTATATTGTTCATCCCGAGCATCTGCTGTTTCCGATTCCCGATCATCTCTCGTTCGAAGAGGCTACGCTTGTAGAGCCGCTGTCCGTCGGAATTCACGCTTGCAGAAGGGCGGGGCTTGAAGCCGGTTCCACCGTGCTGATCGCGGGAATGGGACCGGTAGGGCTTACGGCGATCATTGCGGCTCGGGCACTTGGCGCCGGGAAAATCATTGTGACGGATGTGGAACCGTTTCGGTTACGATTAGCCGGCGAGTTAGGGGCGTCGGTATGCATTCATGCGCTCGAACAAAATGCGGCGGAAGCTGTCGCCCAGACGACCGATCACAAGGGAGTGGACATGGTGATCGATACTTCAGGGCAGGCCGGAGTGATCGATTCCTCGATCGAATGGATGAAGCGCGGGGGAAGCTGGTGCTCATCGGATTCCCTAATGCGGAGAGGGTTCCTTTGAATCTGACGCTCATGCTTCAAAAAGAAATCGACCTTTTCACCACCTTCAGGTATACCAATACTTATCCCCTGGGCATCGATTTGCTCGCATCCGGCAAATTTAATACCAAGGCGCTGATCACCGATTCTTATTCCCTCGAAGAAACCGCCACCGCCCTGGAACGAGCAAGAACGAGTAAAAAGAAAGCTTGAAGGTCATTGTCTATCCGAATGGATTCCCTTCGCTGGGAGAGTGAACAGAAAATTCAATGCAGCCTGTTGAGAAATCTCGGCAGGCTGTTTTTTAATTCTTTCGTCATCCTGGCAATTTAGATGGCATTATTCGGCGTTTTTTTTCTATAAAAAACGTACATGAGGCTTAAAAAAACGTATGCATTCCTCTGGGACGCCATGTTATTGTGAGGGGATAGCACCAAGGTTCGACACCTTCGATTACCGGGAAGTAAGCAGCAATTAAAGAAAATGGTCGGATTTTAAACTACCACGGGGCCCTGGGCCGGACTACAATGAGAGTCGGGCTCAGGGTCCCGTTGTATGGAGTTCCAGCATAGCGATTGGGAAGGCGTGATCATATGAGCAAGTCGATTGAGAACCTCGATCTTTGGCAGGGGATGCACGGATCGGATAATACTTCCGCTTATGTAAAGCAGGATGCGGAGGCGATCTTCCAATACAGGGAACCGCAGGACTTAAGGCCGTGGGAGGCTGTTTCGCTGGAGGTATACCTTCCCAAGCAAACGACTCTCGAGCTGACATTCCGCATTTATCCGCTTTCCATCGGGAGGCCGGAATATATTCCCTTTACGACGGCCGCTGCGGCTGTGAGTGGAGAAGGGTGGACTCCGGTTGAGATCTCATTCGCACAGTTCGATCATATGAAGGTCGCCCCCGCTTTTTGGCGCATGGTCAGCATGGTGGGCCTCACGGTACGGATTGTTGCCGGCGACGATTCGGGGGAAGTGCGGATCAGAGGACTTAAGCTGAAAAAGCTGGGGCGGATCAGCATAGGTACGCTAAAGCTGTCGCAATCGGCCGAGCCGGGGAGCGCGTTGTGTACGATCTGACGGTCAGCAACGAATCGGATGAAACGCAGGCTGTGGCCCTCGGCTTGGAGCGTTACGGATATGAATCGATGGAGATGCAGCTGGAACCGAAGCTTCTCATGCTGGGTCCCGGACAAGCGGGCAAGGCCAAGCTGCAGGTCGAAGTTCATGAGGGCGTCGCTCCGGGAGGATATGAGAAGCATATCGTTACGGCAATACCGAACGGCGACAGTAATTTTGCCAAAAGCTTGACCCTGTATACCGTACGGCGTCTCAGCCATCCTTATATCATTCATACGGAGGCCGGCTGGCAGCAGGTTAAGCGCAATGTCATGAACTATGACTGGGCGAAGAGGGGACTGGACGCCTACGTTCAAACGGCCGAGGAATGGGAGGTTCCCGAGGCGCAGGGAGCCGGAAAACCGTTCGCGTTCGAACTGTCGCAGCGCTTTCGGCTGCATGCCGCAGGCGTCGCCTGGAAGCTGACGGGCCGTGAGGATTTCCTTGAAAAGGCGGTATGCTTCTTAAGAAGATTCGCGGATCCGGAGACCGGATTCCCGGCGACGGACGCCCCGGTGCTTCACATTTATGCCTCCGAGGAGGAGCTGGCATTGCCGACGCCGAAAGCGGTAAAGGTAAGCACCGGGGGCTCATCCACGAAGGCGAAATGATGCTGGACATCGCTTCGATCTATGATCTGGTGCACGATGAGGATTGCTGGACGGAGGAAGATCACCGAAGAATCGAAGCCGCGTTCCGTCTCTATATCGAGAAAGTCGATTGGATGATCACCGACGGCGATACGAACAATATTCCTTCCGGCGGCATGGTCGGAGCCTTTCTGTGCAGCTTGGTCATTCAAGACATGCACTGGATTGAAAGATTCCTTCACGGACCGGGCGGGTTCGACGACATGGTCGCGACAGGCATCATGGACGACGGATGGTACTTTGAAGGAGCAACCAACTATGTCGTCTTGTTCGCCGATATGTTCACGCGTCTTGCTCAAGCTTGCGAGCCATGGGGGTTCGATCTCAAAAACCGGCGCGTACCGGCCTCCTACCGAAGAGAGGCGATGCTGTCGCCCTGGTCCCTGCCCGCCGAAAAGCCTTTCCTCGGCATGTCCTTCGAGAAATTCGGGCCGGTTCGCCGCAGCAGCAGAGGGGGTCCGCGACGTCTGGGACGCCATGCTGCCATTCGTCGATGACCGCGGCATTCTGTTCGGGGTCAATGATTCCACGGCCAAGGATATGGTGAAGTGGTACGATCTGGCCTACTATGTATGGCGCGATCCAAGGTACGCTTCGGTGATTCGCGGGTCGGACAGGCGCGATCTTGTTTATGGCGTAGGCGAGCCGCCGGAGCCGCCGGAGCGGCACGATGCCGAATCCGTGTACGCCGACAACGCAGGGATTGCCCTCCTTCGCTCCCGCAAACAAGACGGTTCGCCGTCTTCCCGGCTGCAGGCCGTAGTGAAATATGGGTCCCATGGCGGTTATCACGGTCATTTCGACAGGGCGGGGCTTGTGGCGCTGATGCGCAGCGGCAGGAACGCAATCGGTCCGCTCTCATCTTGGTTCGGGTATCATTCGTTCATGTTCAAAATGTGGGTGCAGGCCTCCATGTCGCACAATATGGTCGTGGTCGATCAGCGCATGCAGGAGCCGGTGCCGTCGAAACGGTCGCTGTTCCATAACGGCGTGGTGCTGAACGTATGCGCCGTCGAGACGTCGGCAAGGTGGAGTGATCCGCCCTACGGCGGTCAGACCCCGTACCCCGAGACGTTCCCGGAGGAGAGAAGCCTGATCGAAGGCCGCGATGTCCCGGTTCCCGCCGTACGCCGGAGCCAAGGGGAGATCGGAGCGTACTCTGAGCCTGTCCTGCAGCGCAGGCTTGTGGCGGTGACGGACGATTACGTCGTAGTGGCGGATTACCTGCGGGGAGCAGATGCATACGTTCGACTGCTTGCATCATTACCAGGGATTTCAAGACCTGGAGGCGAGGAGTAAACGGCATATTCGTCATACAGGAAAAATGAACGACGATCCTTACGGCGCCGGCCAGTTCATATCCGATTGCGATTGGTACGAGTGCAATGGGCCGGTGAAAATACGCTTTTCCCACCAATATGATCTGGTAAAAGATGATATCGACGGCCGCCGCGCCATGTACAACGAGGAGGGTCAAATGAACGTCAGCATTCATTCGCTTTGGCCGCGGCGTCAGGAGGTGATGACCGGTTGGTATGCGGAGGCGGACCGCATCCATAAAACGGTTAGCTACATGGTACAGGGAGACGGGGCAACGCTCGCGGAAGGACGGTTCGGTGCCTGGATATTAGGGAAAAGGCATGTGCAGGTTCCGCTTGCGGGCGTAAAGGGACTGAAGCTGCGGGTCAGCGCTGACAGGAACGCCAAGAAAACCGTCTTCTGGGGAGATCCTTATGTGCTCACGGAAGACGGCCGCCGCATCCCTCTCTCGGAACTGCCGGCCCGTTACGATAATGTGGATCGGGGAAGCGGCTTCGGCGCCGATTACTACGGCGGTCCCGTTCACCTGGAAGGCGAACGCTACGATCGCGCGATGCCGTTCGAACCGCTGAATGTCTCGAAGCCGGCGGAAGCCGAGTTCGATCTGGATGGTCTCGGCGCCGTCTCCTTCGAAGCGGTGATCGGCGGCGATTACCCGCTCGGCACGGACCCTGCCCGCAGAAAGACGGTCAGCATCTGCAGCGCCGGGAAGGAAGCGCACTTCCTGTCCATCCTTGAGCTGCATGAAGGCGAACCCTCGATTGTTTCGGCCGAGGCCTCCGCTCACGGAGAAGTCACCGTTCGTCTAGCAGACGGACGGGTGCAGCAAGTATCGATTCAAGGTCTGCCTGAAGAAGGGCAAGGAATCAGCGTGGGCATCCGGGAATTGATAAACGGCGTTGTCGTACGGGAAGAAACCACGAAATGAATAGAATTCGTCAAGCGGCCCCTGTCCAGCGGGAATGGGGCCGCTTGAAGTTCTAAAAAAAGCGCGGTTCGGTGTTAAAAAAACGTATCCATTCGGCCTCGGGCTTCTGTTACATTGACTAGAGACGGGCCGACGCCGTTCTGCAGTCGTCTCTTTCTTTTCTTATGAAGGTAAAAAGGGGGGACAACATGAGAAACATGCTGCGCTTTCTAACCAATAGGAAGATGCTGCTGCGCATCATTTTGTCGTACTTTTTTGTAGGTTTATTAGTTATTGCTTTACTGACGGTATTGATTACCTCCAGGGTTACTTCAGATTGGACCGGCGAGCTTGACAGGTCGACGGACCGGGCGATCGAACAATCGTACAACACCGCCAGCATTTTGCTGAAGTCGGCTTATGATAATTATGGTACCGCTTTCGCCGGAGCCGATATTCAAAGCGGCTTTTACAATCGGGATTTCAGCACCGGCGATTTAGGCAGAATCGGCAGGCAAGCTTACAGAGCTCAGCGGCACGAACCCTCTCGTTCATTCGATTTACGTGTTGAACTCCCAGCGGAAGCTGGCCTTTTCCTCGCTTACCACAGTGCAGGCCTTCGACGATTTTTACGATCAGGGCATCCTTCAGTTGTTGGACCGCATCGAGCCCAATCGAAACGGCATCTTCTATCCGCGGCATATTCAATATGAGATTAATGGAAGAACCTACGATAATAATCTGATTTCCCTCATCTACGTCAATAGCATCGGGAAAATCATGAGCGGCGCGATGATCGTAAATCTGGATCAGCAGGTGCTGCAAAGCATGGTGATGAACGGAGCGGGCGGCAAGTCGTTCCAATCGATGATCCTGAACAAGCAGGGCACCGTGATTTCGCATTCGAACAGCGCCATGATCAACGCAAGCCTGGCCGGCGAAGACGATGTGCGCCAAATTCAATCGTCCGACTCGCCCAGAGGCTCCTTGGAAATGACGAAAAACGGCCGCAGTTACCGGATATCCTATATCAAATCCGACAGTCTGGGCTGGACCTTCATCGGAGTGATCGACTATGAAAGTCTGCTGAGTCAAGTGAAGGAGATGAAGCGGTTTATTTTAACCGTGACGGGCGTGATGCTGCTCTTCGTGGTGCTGCTTGGCGGTTTTTTTACCGGATGGATTTACGGACCGATCCACCGTTTGATGATGAACGTGCGCAATTTGCCGGTTGGCGGCGAGGATGTCCAAGGCGTCAGCGAGCTTGATCTGCTGGGTGGAACGATCACGTACTTGGAGCATAAAATTCACGATTTGCAAAGGAGCGTTGCCGACTATCAATCCGCCAAACGTCATGAGGTGCTTGGGTCGCTGACGGCCGGGGGCTGGTCGAATGAAGCGGAAATCAGAAAAAGATTGGAAAAGGTCGGCGTCACTTGGGAGTACAACCGTTTCATCGCAGTTATGCTAAAGATCGATTCGTACCGGAAGCTGTCCGCCGCTTATAAGCCTTCCGATATTGCGCTGTTTAAATATGCGATATCGAATATCGCGACTGAGGTCGGTTCCGGACGGTTTACCGTCGTTTGTTACGACTGCGGGGAAGACGGTGTCGCCATGATCGCCAATCTGCCGGATGGGTCGCATGAGCCTGTGCAGGAGCTTGCCGAAGTGCTTCGGGACATACAGCTGCACATCCATAAATTCCTCAAGCTTTCTGTAACCGTTTCCATCGGGCCGTTCGTGAGGTCGATGGCGGATATCAAAACTTCCTGGGAAACAGCCAGGAAGGCATCCCTTTACAGGCTCATCATGGGGAAAGGGGCCATCATCGATTCGAGCATAGAGGAGACAAGGGAATCGCTTCAAGACAGCCAAGTGGGGGGTCTTGAGAAGCAAATTATGGATCGGCTCAAGCTGGGCGATATGGATAAAGTGGAGAAGGCGGTTTCGCAATTTATCGGTTACGTGCAATCCGCTTCGTTCGACGAAATGATGCTCAGCTTTACCCAACTGTTGATTTCGACTGCGCGAACGATGAAGGCCATGGTCGCAGCGGATCCCAAGGAGCTGACGCTCGATATCGGCACGCTCTGCGGACAGCTGGGTCAGTGGGAGACGATCGGTGAGATAGAAACATGGTACTTGGGCCTATGCGAGAAGGCGGCCAGTCTGCGGGACTCCCAGGCCCAGCATAAAAACAAATGGATCGTAGACAAAATCCTGCGCTATATCGACGAGCACTATGCCGATTCCAATTTGACCGTGGAAACGCTGGTGGAGGCGGGGGCTTGTCGATGAATTACACGCGAAAGCTGTTCAAGGATAGGGTCGGAAAATCGATTGCTGTGTATCTGGGCGAGTACCGGTTTCAAAAAGCGAGGGCGCTTCTTCTCGAAACCGATCTGCCGGCGAACAAAATCGGAGAGATGGTCGGCTTTGAGAATACGAATTATTTTTATGTATCCTTCAAGAAGCATTACGGCATGACGCCCGATCATTTCCGGAAACACCCGCTATCCAAGCAGTCCTAAGCCCTATATGCAGCCGCGAGTACCCGCAAATCAACCAATTTGGTCATTTTTCAAACAGGCGATTCGTTGGAAAACGGAGTTTTTCGTACGTATCCACACTTTTTATTTTCACTTTGCGATCGTATAGTAATCCCAACGAACGTTGAAAGGGGCAGGGCAGCATGAATACCGTGACAGACGTAAACACCGCGGTAACAGGGCGGTCCGCGAATAAAAAGCGCAGTGCCGCGGCCGCATTTTTCCACGAATTGAAAGTGAATAAATTGATGTACCTTTTGGCCGCCGGCCATGATTTGGTTTTTTGTATTCGCTTATTTGCCGATGGGAGGGATTGTCATTGCCTTCCAAGACTTTAAGGCCGTAAAAGGGATTGCGGGCAGCAAGTTCGTCGGGCTTAAAAATTTTCAATTTTTTTTCCGCTCGGACGATTGGGTCAAAATCGTAACCAACACGCTATTCCTTAATGTACTATTTATCGTATTCGGCACGATCGCAGCCGTAGCTATCGCGATTATGGTCACGGAGCTCGGAGGCAAGTGGTTTAAGAAAGTCACCCAGTCCGTGATGATCTTCCCGCATTTTATTTCATGGACGGTCGTGGCGATGTTCATGACCGCTTTCGTAGCGACGGACGGGGGATTTTTGAATCAGATGCTAGGGCTGTTCGGGGTGAAGCCGGTCAACTTCTTGTCTTCCCCCAATACTGGCCGGCGATTCTGGTCCTGTTGAAAATATGGCAAAGCGCCGGGTTCGGCTCTATCGTCTACATGGCCGCCATTGCGGGCATTCATCCGGAGATCTACGAATCCGCATCAATGGATGGAGCCAGCCGCTGGCAAAAAATCCGCTTCATCACGTTGCCGCCGCTGAAGCCGACCGTCATCCTGCTGACGATCTTAAGTGTCGGACACATATTTAACGGCGATTTCGGGATGATCTTTGCGATTGTCGGCAGGAATCCTGCGCTTTACCCCACGACGGACGTCATCGATACTTTCGTCTTCAGAGGGCTGATGGATCTCGGAGATATGGGCATGTCGTCGGCAGTCGCTTTGCTGCAATCGGTTCTCGGGTTTCTACTCGTCGTGACGGTCAATTCTATCGCCAAGAAAACGGCGCCGGATTCGGCCATTTTTTAGGAAAGGGGATAAGGTCATGATCAGGGAGAGCATTCCGGATAAATTGCTGAAGTCGGCCTTCTATGTCATTATCGCCTTATTTTCACTGTACTGCTTGCTGCCGTTCGTGGCAGTAGTGGCCAGCTCATTTGCGTCAGAGGCGGAAATTTTGAGGCACGGTTACACATTCTTCCCTAAGGAATTCAGTCTTCAGGCTTACAAGCTGATCTTCCGGGACAATACGATTTACCGGGCCTATGGGGTGACCACATTCGTCACGTTCATCGGAACGGGATTATCGATGGTGTTCACCAGCGCCCTGGCGTACGCCATATCCGTCAAGTCGGTCAAATACCGCAACGGCATCGCCTTCTATGTGTACTTTACGATGCTGTTCCACGGAGGGCTTGTCGCTTCCTATTTGCTCATTTCCAAGTATCTGGGTATGAAGGATTCGATCTGGGTGCTCATCGTACCTAGCATGATTAGCGCTTGGAATATGTTTCTGCTGCGCAATTTTTTCGCTACGATCGACGAATCGCTGGCGGAATCGGCCAAGATGGACGGCGCCAACGACGCTTATATCCTGTTTCGCATCATTTTGCCGGTATCGCTGCCGGCGCTCGCGACGATCGGATTGTTTTACGCGCTGAGCTATTGGAACAACTGGTTCAATGCGCCGCTGTACATCAACGATCCGCATAAGTTCCCGCTGCAGTATTTGATTCAACGGATCATGAACAATCTGGATTATGTCAATCAAGTGTCTGCAGATGTCACCATACCGGATTTTATTCCGCCGGCCATCACGGTTCGGCTGGCAACGACGATCGTGACGATCGGGCCGGTCATCTTCCTTTATCCGTTTCTTCAGAAATATTTCGTCAAAGGTTTGATGGTAGGCGCTGTTAAAGGCTGAACTTAGGTTTTCACAAAAAGGGAGGAACATATATGATAGCAACAAGAATTTCGGCTGCATTGCTGGCGATTGCGGTGCTCGGAGCTGCGACCGCTTGCAGCGACAGCAAGCCATCGGATAACGCCGCGGCTTCCGGCGGCTCCAGCGCGCAAGGCGGCGACTTGCCGCCGGTGACGTTAAAGGGAATGCTGTTCGGAGACCAGCCGAAGGACATGCAGGCGGTATTCGATGAATTCGAGAAACGCACAAGCGGCACCTTGAACACGAAGCTCAACATCCAATGGAACCCGATCAGCGACCATAAACAAAAAGTGAAGCTGATGATGGTCGCGGGCGAGGAGATGGATTTTGTTTTTGATGCCGATTTCATGAATCTGAGAGAGCTCATTCCGCAAGGCGCCTATGCCCAGCTGGACAAATATTTTAACAACGAGGCCTATCCGGGGTTAAAGAAAGCGTTTCCTCCGGAGTTTATCGAAGCGAATAAGCGCTACGACGGGCATTTGTACACGATTCCGTTCACTCAGTATTTCGTCGATCTTCCCGTGGTTTATATTCGAAAGGATTTGCGCGAGAAAAACGGGCTCGGGCCGATCAGCGACTATGAGGATTTAGAGAAGTTTTACCAGAAGGTGCGGGAGAACGACAAGAGCCTGACCCCGCTGGCGGTGAAGGGCAACGGCGGGTTCCAGGAAATTTGGGCCGGCTCCGGCGAGTCGCCGGTGATTCCGACCCTCCCATCGGTGGGTTTGTTTGGACTTAACTTTATGGTTCACCTGTCTGACGACAAGAAGAAGGTGCTGGATATCGTCGTGCAAGGCGATCCTGCTTCCGAGTGGGCCAAGTCGCCGGCTCCGTACAATAGCATGAAAACCGCTTTTCCGTATTTCGACAAATGGTCCGAGTGGAGCAAATATTTGGAGAAGGACGTCATCAGCCAGAAGGACCAGAAGGCGTTCTTCATGTCGGGTAAAGCCGCATCGTATTACGGCACGATCAGCGGCTATGCCGCGGACCGGAAGAAACTGAAGGATACGATTCCAGGCGCGGATTTGGAGTTTTTCATTACCAGGAATGATGCTCGCAACATGAAGCCGCACGGCATCCCAACCAACTATAGAGCGAACAATTCGCTGGCCATTCCGGCCAGCTCCAAGAACATCGACAGAACGATGAAGTTCTTCGACTGGCTGTTCGCCAGCCAGGACAACCATGATCTGTTCGAGCTCGGCATTCCGGGCAAGCATTGGGAGGCTGTAGGGACCAATCAATATAAGTCGCTGGACGAATCGAAAAATTATATTTTCCCCGGCTACGAATTTACTTGGAATCCCAGCATGATTCGACTCAGCAGCGATATCGACGACAAGGAGAAAGCCTATTTCGATTACTCGGCGAAAACGGACTCGTATTCCTATCAGCCGCTTGGCGGATTTCAGTTCGACAACAGCGACGTAAAGTCCGAGTACGCCAACATCAGCTCCAAAACCGATCCGTTTATTCAGATGCTAAAGGCTGGACAAATCAAAGATTGGGAAACGCAATTTGAAAAGCTGAACGGCGATCTGAAGCAGCTTGGTCTCGAAAAAATTCGCGCCGAACTGAAGAAGCAAATTCAAGAGTATCTGGATAAAGGCGGCAAATGATTAGTTCAGGTCGGGGCCACAAGCCCTGGCCTATCTAAAATATAGTCGGCAACCGGGCAGGAGGCGATGGAGAACGGGCTGGTAAGCGATTTTATTTTGGCCGGATCAGATCTTTACTCATTTCAGCTTATTTGAACTTGGGAGGGTATAGGATGAGTTTGCTAATCGGTTCTTCCAGAAATGGTTGGTTGGCTGTCGTACTGGCCTGCAGCTTGCTGTTAGGCTACACAACACTGTTTGCAGGACGGGCAGGGGCATCCGCTGACGATGCGTTTTTACACCCCGGCATGCTTTATACGCAAGAAGATCTTCAGCTCATGAAGGATAAGGTCGAGAAACGTCAGTCCCCATGGCTTCCCGAATGGCGGCTCATGCAGTCGAACAAACTTGCCCAGCCGACTTATACGAATACCTTCTATGAAACGGTATACCGCAACGATGCGGTGAACGGCAACAAAGGAAACTCCGACTTGCAGAACAGCTCCTCGGCAGCACTAATCCTCGCAGTGGAGTGGTCTGTTACAGGCGACCCCGTATACGCGAAGGCAGCATTGCGGATTTTGAACGGTTGGGCAGGCTCTTTAAAATCGATTCAGGGACACGATGCCCAGCTTGCCGCGAGCTTGTACGGTTACAAGCTTTTGAATGCGGCTGAAATCATGCGCTACAGCAATTCGGGCTGGAAGAAGGAGGAGATGTCCCAATTCACTTCTATGATGATGAATGTCTTTTATCCGCTGACCAAGACGTACGGCTATGTGAACGGCGGATGGGCCAACGGCAACTGGGACGCGCGGATGTTCTGTTTAATATGTGTCTGGGCATTTGGAGCGAGGATAAGGCCATCTATAATGATGCGGTCGATTACTTCAAGCATGGCTATGGCAATGGTTCCGTCATTCACTATGTCCAGAACGAAGAGGGACAGCTGCAGGAAAGCGGGCGCGATCAGGCTCATTCCCAGCTGGGGCTCGGACTTCTGACGATGGTCGCGGAGATCGGCTATACGCAGAGAGAACATAACCCGAGCGGCGCCGATATGGTGTCGTACCCGAATAACACGTATCCGCTGGTAAAAGCAGACTGAGTATGTTGCGAAATATAATCTGGGCTATGACGTTCCTTATATTCCGATTCCTGGCGTCGGCTACACCCTGGAGGATATGGGCAAAGGCTATTCGTGGATCCCAGGTCTTGCGATTTCGCCGAAAAACCGGGGACAATTCCGTCCGATGTACGAGCAGATCTGGCACTTGTTCCGGGAAGAGGTCGGCATCCCGGAATCGCAGTTAAGCTATATCAAAGAAGTGATCGATCGGATGCCGGTCGGTATATTTTACTACGATCATCCCTCGTTCGGCGGGCTATTGGACGCTCATCACCCGGCGGCCAAGCCCGTAAAGTTTACCGTTTCGCTTCAGTCCCAAATCAAGCTGAAGACTCCGGAGACGGGAACCTTGGCGGCGGCTGCCGGCGCTTCACTTCCGCTTGCCGTCACCGGAAAGCGGCTGGAAGCCGCAACCGGCTTCGAAGCCGTTTACTTGGATGCAAACCGCTTTGCGTTTCGTTCTCTGTCCACCGGAAAGTATGTCACCGTAAACGAGCAGGGGAAACTGCTTGCAGCATCCGGACAAATCGGACAATCCGAGACCTTCCTATACAGCGATACCGGCAATGGGAACGGGATGCTGAAGGTCGCCGGAAACGGCCGCTATGTGACCGTGAGCCCGGATACGTTCGAGATGACGGCGGATGCGGCTTCCGTAACCAACGATTACGGACGATGGATTCTTTTGTATCCCGGAAAAGAGATCAAGCCTAAGGATGACAGCGAGTAAATCCGTGCAGCCCCTTTCGCTGAGGGCAGGGGCTGCGAATATGAAACAGGATGGCTGGGGTTTTGGAGGAGGAACGAGATGCGGGATGTATTTGATGTAAAAGCATACGGCGCTAAAGGCGATGGCGTTACGGTGGATACCAAACCCATTCAACAAGCGATCGACGACTGCTATAAGGCGGGCGGCGGCTATGTTGTTTTGGCAGGCGGCACGTTTGTCTGCGGAACGATATTTTTGAAATCCAATGTTTATTTGCAGGTGAACCCGTCGGCAACGCTTCTTGCCAATCCCGATATCGGCGATTATCCGGACGGGACGCATTATAATCGTTATGTCAATGAGAAGGACATGGATAAATGCTTTATTTACGCTGAGGATGCTGAGAATATTGGCGTCATCGGGCAGGGCGAGATTAACGGCAACGCCGAGTCCTTTCCGAACGAGGGCAGCACTTATCGCCCGATGATGATGCGTTTTTTACGCTGCAAGCATATTCACGTCAAGGGTCTGCGGCTCTATAATTCGACGGCGTGGACAACGGCCTTCCTGGACAGCGAGAACATTTGGTGCGAGGACTTGGACATTCGCAATGACCGAAAGTACAACGGGGACGGACTGGACTATGACGGCTGTAAAAACGTCTTTATTTCCAATTGCAAGATTTTAGGCACGGATGATAACCTTTGTTTGCAAGCAAGCAGCAAAGACCATCCGATGAAAAATGTACATATTACCAATTGCCACTTTACGTCCATTTGCGCAGGCGTTCGCATCGGTCTCAAATCCGTGGGCGATATCTCCAATGTTACGATTCATAATTGCACGTTTGAGAATGTATGGCGCGAAGGGATTAAAATTGAATGTACGGAAGGCGGCAGTATTACCGACATCATGGCCCAAGGCCTTGTCATGCGGAATGTAACGCGGCCGATCTTTATCCTTCTGAACAACCGCCTGGATAGGATCGGTTCGTCGATCGGACTCCATGAAATGCCGGAGATCGGTACGCTGGAGCGGATTATACTTTCAGATATCATTGCGACGGACGATGACGAGATGAACAATACCCATTACCGCTTCACCCATGATATGATGGGTCGCCCATCCTTCAACGGCATTCGGGTCGATGCCTGCGAGGGCTACCCGATCCGCGATTTAACGTTGAAGAACATCATCTATACCTTTGTTGGAGGCGTGTGTAAGGAGGATATTCCCGCAGAATACCCGAAGGTTTGGGATATGCGATTCGAGCATCCGGACAAAGTATCCGAGAACTATTATCCGACCTGGAGCCGGACGACGTTTATGGATATTAGAAATGTGGAACGGCTTACGCTGGACGGGCTGAGGTTCCATGCTTTGAATGAAGATACGAGAGAGTCGTATATTATTGAGAATTGCAAGATTTTGAAAGAAGATATTACGGAGTATGGATCTATGGGACGAACCATGGTCTAACCGCTAGATCGGATATGGTCACCGGCGACCTCAGCATGAAGTATGACGTTCTCAGGAAGCAAAATGAAAGTCCTTCGTCAACTCAGACGAAGGACTTTTTTTGCTTTGCCTTCTTCGGTGAGCGGGTGGCTATAAAGCTGTAACGGATACATAGGGGAGCGTCTCGGCCGGCGACAGCAGATTTGGGTAAAACGAGTTGAACTTTGGGCATGTTCTCGCTGCGCGCAAGGAAATAAACTAAATATGGAAGATATTGAAAGCGCTTTAATTATTGAAACGGAGGGGATTGGAATGCAAAATAAGGAAGTTGCGGCGCTCCGTGACGCGTACGCCCGCCATTTCCCAATCGGTGCGGCTGTCAGCCCGGAGACTCTGGACCGCCATCCAGACCTGATTGCCCGGCAATTCAGCGGCTTGACTGCCGAGAACGTGATGAAATTCGAAGAAATTCATCCTGCCGAGGGGGCCTATCGCTTTGAACCGGCTGACAAAATCGTGAAATTTGCGGAAGATCATCGGATGAAACTACGCGGCCATACCTTGGTTTGGCACAACCAGACTCCAGACTGGGTGTTCGAGGGGGCGGATCGCGGCCTGCTGATCCAACGGCTGGAGGAACATATTGCCACCGTGGTTGGCCGGTACAAGGGGAAAATACACGCATGGGATGTGGTGAATGAGGCGATTACGGACCAAGGCAGTGAGCCGCTGCGCGATACACAGTGGCTGAAGATCATCGGCAAGGACTACATATCGCTGGCTTTTCACCTGGCGCGCAAGACCGACCCGGATGCGGTCCTGTTTTATAACGACTACAATACGGAAAATAGGGAAAAACGCCAGAAAATATTTAACCTGGTTAAGGAACTGAAAGAGAGCGGCACACCCATCGACGCGGTCGGTTTGCAGGGGCATTGGAGTGTGGAAGGTCCCCCCGTAGAGGAAATCGAGAATTCGATCGTTCAGTTCGCCTCTCTTGGGGTGAAAGTGCAAATCACGGAGCTCGATCTTTCATTTTATCGCGAGAACGATGACGAAATCCGCTATACCGAGCCTCCGCAGGAACTGCTGGAAAGCCAGGCGAAGCGCTACAGGGAAATATTTGAGATGTTTCTGCGGCATAAGGATGCGGTTACGGGGGTTACTTTTTGGGGCGTTACGGATGACGGAAGCTGGCTAAACCATTTTCCTGTAAGACATCGTAAAAACTGGCCGCTCTTGTTCGACGAAAATGGGGAGCCGAAATCGGCGTTCCGGGGGATCGTCTCCGCGTCAGAATCCGTCCGCAAGTAACCCGTTCAATTCTTGCATGAGGAGGCTCTAGTATGGGACGGAACAAACCGGGTATGATGTTGGCCGCCTTGCTTGCTGACAGCGGGGATAACCGGATGCTCCGGGGGTTCGGGCGGCGGCGATACGACGCCTCAGAATAAGCCATCCGAGAAGGCGACGGTGGACACCAACAAACCTGTCGAAATCGTGTTTTACTCCACCAACGGGGATTCTGAGGCCAGCTTTAACGAGCGGTGGGGGGACGCCCTGCGCAAAAAGTTTCCGAATTGGACGTTCACCTATATCCAGAATCAAAAAGGGTTTTCCTTGAACGAGCTGATTACCGCGGGAACCAAGTTCGATATCTACTTTGAATCCGTCGCCGTATTCCAAAGCGGAAAGGCGAACGATCTGTGGTACGATATGACCGAACTCATCAAGAAGCACAATATCGATTTAAGCCGCTTCGAGCCGGCGACGCTTGAAGCGATGAAGATGATGGCCGGCGATCAAATGACCGGGCTTCCCGTGAATATGATGACGATGGGGCTCTTTTACAATAAGGATATCTTCGACAAGTTCGGCGTACCTTATCCGAAGGACGGCATGACCTGGGACCAGGTGGCGGAGTTATCCAAGAAGCTGACCCGAAACGACGGCGACAAGAGCTACCTCGGCTTTGTCGAGTCTGAGCTGCACGTAGTCCGGCTCAATCCGCTCAGTATTCCGCTTGTCGATCCGCAAACAAACCAGTCAACGCTGGAAGATGAGCGCTGGAGAAAAATGCTGCAGACCCTCGTTCTCGATACCAAGCAGAACGCCGAAGTCAAGGACTGGATTCTTAATGCCAATAACGGGAAAATGCCCGGGCCCGGGAATTTCGTCGGGAACCAGCAAGCCGCCATGATGGGCTACTTATCCAATTTTATGCAAACGAACTCCAAGGACTTGGAGGCGATGAACTGGGATATCGTCTCGTATCCGTCTTTCAAGGAGACGCCGGGGGTGGGAACCCAGGCCTATCCGACCTTTCTCGGAATTACCAAGTTCAGCGAGCATAAAGAGGAAGCCATGGAGGCGATCAAGTATCTCGTATCCGACGAGTTTCAGATGGAGTCGTCCCGCAAAGGGAACATGACCTCGCTGAAGAACGAGGAAATTCGCAAAGCGATCGGCCAGGACGGGAAATTCAAGGATAAAAATCTCAAATCGCTGTATTACAACAAATTCGCCCCGGCTTATCCGCGGACCCCGTTCGACAGCAGCATCGAAGGAAAGCCGACCGAGAAGATCGTTGACGTGCTCACGGGCAAAATGGATTTGAACACGATGCTGCGGACGGCCAAGGAGGAATCCGACAAAATCATCACCGAGAGGCTGAATGCTTTAAATGGCCAGAAAAAGTAGCGATCTCCCGGTTACGGCTACGGTGCGGGACTTCCGGTATGGTTGTTCCGGTAAACGGTCGGTGAATAGCCGGTCCATCTTTTGAATTGCCTGCTGAAATGGGCGATATCCCGATAGCCGAGCAGCTCGGAAATGCGGTCTACGGGCAGGTCGATTTGCGCAAGCAGCTGCTTGGCTTTCTGAAGCTTGAGCAGCGACAAATATTGCCGGGGAGACATGCCGTACTGGTCTTTAAACACGCTGCAGCAGTAGGAAACGCTGATTCCGAGCTTGCGGGCTATATCCTCAATGCCGACCGTCTCTTTCCTCGCTTCGCCGTGGATATAAGGCGTAATCCGGATATGCTCGATCTCTCCGGCTATTTGCCGGGCCAGCGTCTCGGACTTCTTCCGGTCGGATATGGCACCGGTTTCCGCGGCGAGCGTTTCGCTGAAAGCGGCGAACAGCTCGAACAGCGCGGCATGCATACGCATCCTTTCATATACGGGGATTTGCCTTCCTTTTTTGCAAAAGTCGATCAGTCTTTTCAAATACGGGCTGACGGCCACGGCGAGCGGGGAATCCGCAGGAAAGAAGGAATGGTTCGATCTCTGAAGCAAAGGGGAAAAGGTCCTTTCATTCAACAGAAAATGAATGCAGAAATAGGTCAGCTTGTCCCCATCCGCCGATTGGCTGAAATGAATCTCTCCCGGGCGGATCAAAATAAGGTCCCCGGCGCGCTGTTTTATCGATTTACCGTTAATGGTCGTTAATTGTACCCCTTCGATCAAATAATTCAACTCGTACTGGGTATGTTCGTGGGAAGGATATTTCCAATCTCCGGGAACGCTTCTGACATGCATGCTGAAGGTATGGAGATGGGTTTGAAGGTCGGTGGCAAAATATTCTTCCAAACTGAATTCATTGACCACGGGCATCACCTCACAAGCGAAACTATGTACATTATATCATGACCCATGGTACGAATCGCCCAAATGGAAAATTAAACTTCCAATATTACCCGAAATGGAGAGGTGATCAAAGTAATGATCTCACGATGGAAGCAATCAATTTGTGTACTCTTGGCCTGTACAACCGCGTCGCCGCTATTTTTTGCGCCGGCATCGATGGAAGTTTCAGCCGGCGCCGCAGCGAATGATGCCATTGTTAACCTATCTGCGGAAAAGCAGGTGATTCGCGGTTTTGGAGGCATGAACCACTCCGTTTGGATCGGTGATTTGACGCCGGCTCAAAGAGAAACGGCTTTCGGCAATGGAGAGAATCAGCTTGGTTTTTCCGTTCTAAGGATTCCTATTAGCGAAAATAAAAACAATTGGCCAAAAGAAGTGGAAACCGCAAAATCAGCGATAGACCACGGAGCCATCGTGTTTGCTTCGCCATGGAATCCTCCCAGTGAAATGGTCGAGACCTTCACGCTGGGCATGAGCTCAGGCGGCGGCACCACTTATGAAGCGGAGTCGGGCACAACTTTGACCGGCTCTGTCGTACAAAGCACCTATTCGGGCTACAGCGGTACCGGATATGTCAACTTTCAGGCTTCATCCGGCGCCTCCATTCAGTGGAATAACATCATCATCGGCAGTACGGGCACCAAAAATGTGAAAATCAGGTATGCGCTGCAGTCAGGGACAAGTTATCTGGATGTTTATGTGAACGGGTCGAAAGTCATGAGCGATGTGGCCTTTGAAGCAACCGGCAGTCCGGCGGCCTGGGGTGAACAATCGATTCAGCTCCCCATGAGCGGCGGGAACAATAATACGATAAAACTGGTTGCGACGGGTTCTGACGGACCGAATATAGACAATATCAATCTGACTCCCTATGTCGTAGATCCCAATGCGAGACGGCTTAAACACGATAAGTACGATGCTTATGCGCAGTACTTGAACGAATTCGATTCATTCATGAAGAGCAATGGCGTGAATCTGTATGCGATTTCGATTCAAAATGAGCCTGACTATGCCCATGATTGGACGTGGTGGAGTCCGGAGGAAATGCTTCGTTTTATGAAAGAAAATGCCGGATCCATTCATAACAGGGTTATCGCACCGGAGTCATTTTCTTACGTCAAATCCATGTCGGACCCTATCCTGAACGATCCGCAAGCGCTGGCCAATTTGGATATTCTCGGTGCCCACACCTATGGCACGAAGTTCAGTGATTTCCCATATCCGTTATTCGAACAAAAGGGAGCGGGGAAAGAACTCTGGATGACGGAAGTATACTATCCGAATAGCGAGGCGAACTCGGCGGATCGCTGGCCCGAAGCTTTGAATGTTGCCGAACATATGTACAATGCCATGGTGGAAGGGAATTTTCAAACCTACGTATGGTGGTACATTCGCAGGCAGTACGGCCCCATCAAAGAGGACGGCACGATAAGCAAACGCGGTTACATGATGGCTCATTACTCCAAATTTATTCGTCCCGGCTATGTAAGGGTTGAAGCAACCAAAAATCCCGATTCGGGGGTGTACGTATCCGCATATAAGGGGGACCACAAGGCGGTAATTGTCGCAATCAACAAAGGGAACTCAGCCGTGAGTGAACATGTTGTTCTGCAGAACGGGTCCGCATCGGCCGTGTCTTCATGGGTAACGGACAGCAGCAGGAATCTTGCAGCCGGAGCTCCTGTTCAGGTATCGAACGGCTCCTTTACAGCCGAGCTCCCCGCCCAAAGCGTGACCACTTTTGTAGTCGATACGACGGATCGGAACCCGCCCGTCACCGCTTATGCCATCCAAGGGGAAGGCCGGAACGGATGGTACCGCACGCCCGTAGATGTAACCCTGACTGCTGCAGATGAAGGGACGGGTGTTGCACATACTTACTTCAGACTGGGTGGGGGTGCCGTATCGGAAGGAACGACAGTCAGGATTACGGATGAAGGGAAGAACAGCCTGAGCTACTGGAGCGTAGACAAGGCGGGCAATGTGGAGAAAGCACAATCCGCGCCGGTGAACATTGATCTGACGGCACCTGCGGTTTCGTTCTCCGTACAAGATGGTACTGTATATGGCATTGACCAAAGCGTCGCCATCGGTTGTTCTGCCGAAGATGCGCTGTCCGGCATTGTGTCCTCGGATTGCAGCGACATATCGGCTAAAGCATATGAACTAGGAGTTGGTGCGCACACGTTCACCGCCAATGCGGAAGACGCGACCGGCAATACGGCGAATCAAGCGGTCACCATATCCGTTACCGTGGATTTCGACAGCCTATCCAGGCTAACAGAACAGTTTGTGAGTGCTGATAACGGCGTCCGGCATGCCCTGGTTGAAAAGCTGTACCAAGCGAAAGCTTCGGCATCCAAAGGCAATACCAATGCTATGCAAGATCAGCTTGGTGCGTTTGTCCATCAGGTGAACGCGCAGAGCGGAAAAGCGCTCACGGAGAAACAGGTGCAAGTATTGACGGAGCTGGCGCATGGATTGGAATCATCGCGGATATAAACGGATCTGTTAAAATGAATCTTGAAATAAGGGGCTGTCCCAACGGTCATCAGCGGCTGAGGGAGGCTCCTTTTCTCTTAAGTGAAGATTACAGTTGACGGAGCTGTAAATTATGGATACAATTTACAACGTAATAGTAATTATTACTATTTAGCAATGATCAGTAAAGATTCTTGCATCCAATCCTGGTAGGGGAGGCAGGTCCATTGAAGCTGGAAATTGATTTTGTAAAATTTAATCCTACGCAAAATATGACCATTCTGGTGAAGACCGAGCACCCAACCGAGAAGTATGCACACATTGCATCGAAAATGATGTCATACGATAGTGTGTATGCGGAACAAGTCGGCTTCATCGAAGAAGCGGTCCGTCAAGAAGCCGCCGCACATCTTCAAATGGCGGGAGGCGAGTTCTGCGGTAATGCCTGCATGGCCTTAGCCGCTTTTGTTGCATCGGAACAAGGCATCCATCATAACGAAAGGATGAAAATTGTATTGGAAGCTTCGGGGACAGACCAATTGGTCACATGTCAAGTGAAGAAAATCAATGAACAATATTTCTGTCAAATGGAAATGCCGGTCCCTAAAAAAATTGAGAAAAAGACGGTACATTATGACGGCGACGATTTGGACATGGCCGTGGTGAGATACGACGATTTTTTTCATATTGTCATGGAGGTCGACGAATTCGATAAGCCCGTGAGGGAGAGGGCTCAAGGCTTGGCCAAACTGCTTGGGGCAACATCAGGTACGAACTTAATCGGGATTTTGCTATTTAAGCCGGATTCGAATGAACTGGCTCCGCTCATTTATGTGCCGCCGTTAGACAGCATAATTTGGGAAAGGGGTGCGGTTCGGGTACGGCTTCGCTTGGAGCTTACCTGTCATGGAACAACAAGGGAAACGTTGCCGCACCCATTAAGCGGCCCGGCGGCACGATCCATGTAACGGCCGATTGGTATAAAGATGAGATTGCAAACCTGAGTATCGAGGGCTCCGTCGAAGTTGTAGCGCAAGGCAAGGCTTATATCGACATTTGAAATTACATAGAAGCGAGGCGAGCGGATTGAATACGGCGGTAGGGTTTCAGCCGTTATTGGCTGATTATTTGGATAAATTCGTGTATCTGGCAGAAACATATGACGGCACCCCCCATCACTGCTCGGAGCTTGAGGCCGTCATCAATGACTACTCCGCATTCATCACGAATAGGGGAACCAGGATGCTTGGGAGCAACTGGAACCCCATGCGCCTGCTGAAATCTCCGGGCTTGCTGCGGAGCTCCGCAAGGCGTCGGCGCGATGCGTTGCGATTATGGAAAAATATCGCGCTTTGAAGGCCGCTGAACGGGAAGGCCGAACGAACCGACTACTTCAAAAATATAGAAGCCTGCATCGAACAAGAATTCGGAAGCTTTCAGGTTCGCTCCGGCTCCAAGGTATTCATGGTAGGTTCGGGCTCGTTTCCTATGACGCCGCTCCTCGTTGCCGAGCGAACGGAAGCGGAAGTCGTCGGCATAGATATTGATGAGGAGGCCGTCGAGCTTGGACGCAAGGTCACGGAGGTGCTGGGAAGCGGACTGCGGATTCGGCTGGAGCATGCCTCGGTTGAACATCTGGATGAGACGAAAGAGGCGACCCATATCATCTTTAGTTCTACGGTTGCAGATAAGTATGAGCCGCTGGACCGGCTGCACTCGTTAACCAATGAACATGTGGTCGTAGCTATGAGATACGGAGATCGATTGAAATCTTTATTCAATTATCCCATGCAGGCAGTCGACGGGCGAAAATGGAAGCTGGTGGAAACCATCTTGCGTCCCGACCATGTGTTTGATAACGCTTTGTATAAAAAAGCATAGGCGGATACGGAAGAGGAGGTTCATATGAGTGATTTGAAGCGAGTCTTAGTACTGGGAACGGGTCCGGTTTCCGTTCAGCTTGCCGTCTTGTTCAAGAACCGCATGAATTGCCGTGTTGGCATCGCCGGGCGAGAGTCCGTTCGTTCCGAATCGTTCTTCGCGGCACTTCGGCAAAGCGGCGACCGAATTCGTGCAGATATTCAGAATGAAAAGCACCGGCCGCTGGAAGGCGAGTGCGTTGTCGATCATGTATTTCAAGGTTATGACACCGTAGCGGGGGAATGGGATACCTTGATTTTGTCCGTTACAACGGATGCTTACATCAAGGTGCTGCGGCAAATCGACTGTTCAATTTTAAAGCAAGTAAAGTGCATCGTACTCATTTCTCCGACCTTCGGCTCCAACAGCTTAATACGTCAATTCATGAACGGGATTCATTCGGTCACGGAAATCATCAGCTTCTCTACCTATCTCGGCGATACGCGCTGGATTCACGACAATCCGTCGAATAACGTGATCACGACAGGAGTGAAGAAAAAAGTCTACTTGGGTTCCACGCACGGCCCTTCCGGTCATGTAATGAGCCTTTACCGTTTGTATGAGCAATTGGGTATCGAACTTGAAGTCATGCCTTCGCCGATCGAAGCGGAAACGAGAAATATCTCTTTATACGTCCATCCGCCGCTTTTTATGAATGATTTTTCGTTAAACGTCCTATTCGGAAAAACGGCTGTCAAGAAATATGTATATAAAATGTTTCCCGAAGGCCCCATTACACAGGAGTTGATTCGCGATCTGCTGGCCGGATGGAAGGAAATGACGAAGGTGATCGGCAAGCTCAATATGCAAGGCGTCAATCTGCTCAAGTTCATGACGGAGGACAACTATCCGGTTAGAGCGGAAAGCTTGTCGCGTCAGGATATGGACCATTTCGTTCATTTGGAGACGATTCATCAGGAATATTTATTGTACATCCGCTATACCTCGCTGTTGATCGATCCTTTTTCCGAGCCGGATTCCGAGGGAAGATACTTCGACTTCTCCGCGGTTCCCATTCGGCGGATCTTTGTGAACCGGGAAGGCTGCTGGGACATTCCACGGATGCCCAAGGAAGACTATTACCGCATCAAAATCGTCCAAGGAATAGCGAGATATACGGGGACGAACTGCCCGACGATCGATAAATTCATTGCCGTCTATGAGCGTGAACTGGAGGCAGCGGCTCAGGCCCTTCAGGGTGAACCGCTGTCGGACGCCTTCGCTGTGCAAAGCTTCGAGGAAGACTTGAAGCTGATCTGCAGCGACATAGGATCAAGGATGCGGTCGCAAACAACAGGGTAGGTATGTACTTATCTACAGGAGGATACGACATGGCAAGAAGAAGGGTTATGGTATTATCGGTTTTCATCCTGTCCTTGGCATTACTGGCCGGATGCACAGGCGACCAAGCCGTAAACTCGGGGTCGCCGGGTCAAGCCGAAGAGCTGACGTTCGCCGTAGCGAAAGATATCAACGACATGAATCCCCATTTATATGCCGGCTCCATGCCGGCTCAAGGGATGGTGTACGAATCGCTGGTCGAGAATACGAAGGACGGCATCAAGCCGCTTCTCGCGGAATCCTGGGACATTTCCGCCGACGGGAAGGTATACACCTTCCACCTGAGAAAAAATGTAACCTTCCACGACGGGGAGCCGTTTAACGCCGAAGCGGTAAAGAAAAACATCGATGCCGTGCAGCACAATCCGAACAAGCATTCCTGGATCAAATTATCGACCAAGATCGTGAGCGTCGGCGTAATCGATGAGTACACCGTAGAACTGGTCCTATCGGAGCCCTATTATCCGGCTCTGACCGAATTATCCATGACCAGGCCCTATGTGTTCATCTCGCCCAAAAACTTCATCAACGGGGAAACGAAAGACGGGGTGAACGGCTATAACGGCACAGGTCCGTATAAGCTTATCGAACATAAAACCGATCAGTATGCCGTCTTTGCAGCTAACGAAAGGTACTGGGGCGGAGCACCGAAAATAAAGAAAATAACGGCGAAGGTTCTTCCGGCGGGGAAACGACGCTTTTGGCGCTGCAAAAAGGCGAAGTGAACTTCATCTTTACGGATGACAGAGGGGCGGACAGCATTGATATCGAAGCCATGAACCGGCTCGCGGATTCGGGGAAATACCAAATCATCCGAAGCGAGCCGATGAATACGAAAATGATCGTGGCAAACAGCGGTAAAAAGGATAGCCCCGTCCATGAAACGGCCGTCCGCGAAGCGATTTGGTACTCGATCGACAGGGATACCATAAGCAAGCAAATGTTTTACGGCAGGGAGACGGCGCTGGATAAGCTGTTTTCTTCCAACGTCCCCTATGCCGATGTCGGCTTGCAGAAAAGAGGCTATGATTTGGAGAAGGCGAAAAGGCTGCTCGACGAATCGGGATGGATCCAGGAGAACGGCGGCAAGATCCGAAGGAAAGCGGGCGTTCCATTAACCATGAAGCTTTATTACGATGTCAATTCCTCCTCCCAGAAATCCGAATCGGAATGGCTGCAAAATACGCTGAAGAAAATCGGTATTGGGCTGGAGCTTGCCGGTGAAGAGTCCACTTCCATAGCGAACAGGCGGTCAACGGGGACTACGATTTGCTCTTCAATCAAACGTGGGGACTCGCGTACGACCCGCAAAGCACGATCGCCGGCTTCACTGCCAGGTCCTCTTATTACCATGCGACAAGCGGCATACCGCAAGCGGACGCGCTCTACAAGAAAATCGACGAAGTGATGGTGTCCAGGGATGAGGAAGCTCGAAAATCGCTGTATGCGGATATTTTAAGTACCGTACACCGTGAAGCCGTCTTTATTCCGATTACGAACGGCAAAGATCACAGTAGTGGCTCCAACAAGGCTGCAGGGCGTTTCCTTCAAACAAACGCAGTATGAGCCGCCGTTCGAACGGATGTACTTTAAATAGACGAATCCGCAATAAGGAGTTTGCCGTGGGAATTTATATCGTCAAACGATTGCTGTCAGCCGTTCCGTTGCTTTTGGCGATCTCGTTTCTAACGTTTGGTCTAAACGGGCTTTCGCCGATTGACCCGGTTGAAGCGGTATTGCAGGCGCAAGGGGTGCCCGTGACCACGGAGGAGATCATCGCGGAGACAAGGGCGGCTCTCGGGATGGACCGGCCGTTCCTGACCCGTTATTTCGATTGGCTCATTTCATGCCTTAAGCTCGATTTCGGGCGTTCGTACGTCACGGGAGAGCCGGTGTGGTCCTTACTGGGCCCGGCTTTTCTGAACACGTTAAAGCTGACACTGGCTTCCATGACCGCCATTATTGCGCTGTCCATAACACTAGGCGTGATCTGCGCGCTGCGGGAAGGAAGAATGCTGGATAAGACGGTTAGAGGCGTTTCGTTTGTTCTGACCTCCATGCCGTCCTACTTCATTGCCGCCCTGCTGATCTGGTATTTCTCCGTCAAGCTCGACTGGTCGCCTACAAGCGGCATGGGCTCGTACCCGAACTATGTTTTACCGGTTGTCGTCCTGACGATCGGTTATGCGGGCATTTACTTTCGTATCGTCAGAAGCTCGATGTTAAGCCAGCTGAACGAAGACTACGTGCTGTACGGAAGGGCGTGCGGCCTGCCGGAGAGACGAATAACGATGCACATCTTAAGAAATTCGATGCAGGTGGCCGTCTCGGTGTTCTGTATGGCCGTGCCTATCCTCCTGGGAAGCACCGTCGTTGTGGAAAACCTGTTTGCATGGCCCGGGTTAGGAACGCTAACCGTAAACTCCATTCTAAGCAGGGACTACCCGATCATTCAGGCCTATGTTCTGGTGCTCGGCGCAGCCTTTGTGCTCTTCAACACCGTGTCCGATCTGATCCAAACGGCGATGAACCCCAAATTAAGGAAGGAACACTAAATGAACTTATTCAAAACGGTATGGAAAGATAAGCTGGCCGCCCTCTCCTTATCCGTTATCGCCGTAACCGTCATGGCCGGCATATTCGCTCCTATCCTTGCACCGCGTGACCCGGAAGAAGTCCATTTGGAGCTTCGATTCGCGTCCTCTTCGTGGGAATACCTGTTAGGGACGGATCATTTGGGGCGATGCATCTTATCCAGATTAATCTATGGCATCCGCCCGAGCGTGCTCTGGGTATTCGCTGCGCTGGTCGTATCGGTATGTATTGGGACCGTTCCGGGCTTCATCGCGGGTTACTTCAGAGGAAAGACGGATGCCTTCGTGATGAGGATTTGCGACGTGGTCCTTTCGTTCCCGGGATATGTGATGATTCTCGCGGTGATCGGCGTTCTGGGTACAGGGCTTGAGAATATTTTAATCGGTTTTGTATTGATGAAATGGGCCTGGTTTGCCCGCGTCATCCGAACGTCTGTGATGCAGTACGCCGAATCCGACTATGTAAAGTTCGCCAAAGTCCTCGGTATCCGTGACATCAGGATTATGGCGAAGCATATCGTTCCGATTGCGCTTCCGGACATTGCGGTGATTGCCAGCGGCTCTTTCGGTTCGATGATTTTGCAAATATCGGGCTTTTCCTTCCTTGGTTTAGGCGTTCAGGCGCCCCATGCGGAGTGGGGAATGATGCTCAATGAAGCAAGGGCAGTCATGTTTTCGAGGCCGGAGATGATGCTCGCGCCGGGACTGGCGATCGTGATGATCGTATCGGCCGTTAACTTTTTGTCGGATGCGCTGCAAGCGGCCTTGGATCCTAAATTAATGAGCGCCAAAGCCAAACGCCAAGGACTGGAAGTAACGCCTGCCGTCAAACTGCAGGGAAAAGAGGTGGCTTAACGCATCATGGATCGTTTGGAAGTATCCCGTTTGCGAATTTGGGACAGCTCTACCGGCAGAGTGATGGTTTCGAACAGTTCGTTTCGAGTCAAGAAAGGAAGCCGCCTGGCGATTGTGGGCGAAAGCGGGAGCGGCAAGTCCGTGACCTGCAGGGCTGTGATGAGGCTGAATAAAGCCCCGATCCGGCAATCCGGAGACATTCTGCTCGGCGGTGTCCATTTGGCTGAGCTTCCCGATCAAGAAATGCGGAAACTGCGGGGCAAGCATCTGTGCATGATTATGCAGCATGGCATGCGTGCCTTTGACCCTTCCTGCGTCATCGGCGTTCAGGTAAGGGAGACGCTGAAGCAGCATTACGGTTGGAGCTCCAACGAAATTGAAGCCCGCATGAAATGCGCGATGGAAAGCGTGCTGCTGAAGGACCCGGTCTCGATAATGAACAAGTATCCGCATCAGCTGTCGGGCGGCATGCTGCAGCGGATCATGATTGCGCTGGCCATCGTTCTGGAACCCGGCTTCATTATCGCTGACGAGCCGACGTCGGCACTCGATACGATCTCGCAATTCGAGGTGATGGAGCAGCTGGTTGGGCTTCGGGCGAGAATGGGCTGCTCGATGATCTTCGTCTCCCATGATTTAGGTATGGTCTCCAAAATAGCCGATGAGGTTGTGGTCATGAAAGACGGAGAGATTATCGAAAGCGGGACGCCCCAAACCATTTTCTCTGAACCCGGACATGAATATACAAGGGATTTGGTATCGGCCCGGCAGAGGCTGAATCAGCATTTTAAGAGAGTCATGGGAGGCGCCGGCATTGCTAACCGTTGATCGCGTGGATAAATCTTATCGAAGAAGCGGATGGTCTTCCAGGGAAAAGCAGAAGGTGCTGCAGGATATCAGCTTCGAATGCAGGCCGGGGAATGCTTGGGCATAATCGGCGAAAGCGGAAGCGGCAAGTCTACGTTAGGACGACTAATCCTGGGGATTGAGAAGCCCGACCGGGGGACCATTCGGTTTGAGGGGAAAAGGGTGGAGGACCGAAAATCCAGACGGGGAATGATCAGCGCCGTCTTTCAAGACTATACCTCCTCTATCAATCCTTTTTATACCGTTGAACAGGCCTTGATGGAGCCTATGAAACTGCAAGGAAATTCGGCTCGTGATACGCAAAACAAGATAGAGCTGCTCTTATGGCAGGTTGGTCTGGACCCATCCTACCGCAAGAAATACCCTCATGAGTTATCGGGGGAGAAGCCCAAAGGGTATGTATTGCAAGGGCCGTCAGCACGGAGCCGAAATGCATTTTGTTGGATGAGGCGGTCAGCTCGCTCGATGGGGCGGTTCAGCTTCAGGTGCTTGAACTGCTTAAAAGCCTAAGGAAAATTTATGAGATGAGTTATATCTTCATCACGCACGATATCCAAACCGCCGCCTATCTTTGCGATAGAGTCATGATCCTTCGAGAAGGCCGCATCGATGAAATCGCAGCTGTTGAACAATTAAAAGACGTGAAGTCCGCGTACGCAAGGAAATTGCTGCAGATGGTCATTACGTAAGAAAGTAGAGGAAGGAGCAAAGGTTGTGAGAGGAGCTCTGTCTTGGCCTTTCCTGCGATTATATATGTTGACGCTGCTCTATTTTAGCGCCAATTCCATATTGAATGTGCTGATTCCTTTGAAGGGCGCGTCGCTGGGCGCCAGCAACACGACGATCGGGATCATTATGGGAGCGTATTTGTTTACGACGATGTTGTTTCGGCCGTGGGCAGGCCATGTCATTTCCCGGTACGGGCCGGTCCAAGTGCTGCGCATCATTCTCGTAATCAACGGATTGGCGCTCGTTTTGTATACTTTTACCGGGTTAGGAGGCTATTTCTCCGCCCGAATGCTGCAGGGAATCTGCACCGCTTTTTTCTCCATGGCTTTGCAGCTGGGCATTATCGATGCGTCGCCGGACAAGGAGCGTTCGCAAGGGATCTCGATGTATTCCTTATGCGCTTCCATGCCGGGAATTATCGGTCCTCTGCTGGCTATAGGGATGTGGCAGGCAGGAGATATGAATGGGTTTACAACAGCGATGATGGTCATTGCTATTCTTACAGGAGTCACGGGTTTTAGCACGGGAATGGACAAAAAGGAGGAGAGAACCGATCAGAGGCAGGCGGAACGGGGAGGAACGATGCTTCAATCCTTCGGCCAGTTATTTATAAACCCGCATATGTTCAAATGCAGTATCTTGATGCTGGCGGCTTCCATTGTATTTGGCGCAGTGACGACCTTCATTCCTCTATACGCCGTACAAATTGAGAACGGCAATGCGGCCATTTATCTCATGCTGCAGGCCGGTTCCTTGGTTGCGGCCCGCTTTTTCCTAAGGAAGAACATTCCTTCCGACGGCAAGTGGCATTCGGCTTATGTTATGGGGATTATGCTTATGCTGGCCGCAGCGTCGCTTAGCGTAAGCTATTCTGTCTTGGGCGGAGCCGGTTTTTTCTATGCGGGCGCTGTGCTTATGGGAATCGCTCAGGCCCTGCTGTACCCCACGTTAACAACGTACTTGACCTTCGTGCTTGCCGCAATCGAATCGAAATGTGCTGATGGGTTTATTTATTGCGACGGCTGATTTGGGCGTTTCGCTGGGCGGTGTTCTTATGGGGCCGGTGGCGGATATTTCCTCCTATTCGTTGATGTATGGGATTTGCGCGGTAATAGGTTTGTTGATGATCATGTTCGCCTATGGTCGTCGTAAGCGGTTTGCCGAATCAAGCAATACGGCGCCATTGACTAAAAAAGCGGAGTAAGATATAATCCGATTAATACATAGTAATCCAATGGGAATAATCGATCAACCAGACCACTGGAGATTCGCCTATTTTATAGGTTTGAATCTCTTTTTTATTGTTCCAATTCGAGGAGGGAATACAGATGACGATTTTACGAAATTACAAATTTCCTAACGGCTTTTCGCTCAAACAAATTCTCGATTTCGTCAGTGCGGCCAACCGATTCAAGAGCCAAGTCTCGTTCGTATCCGGCGGTGATTTGTTGAATTGTAAGGGAGTCCTGGGGATGGTTTCGTACTTCGCGCAATTCCCAAGAATCGAGGAGATTCAATTAATCATAGAAGGTACGGATGCCGAAGAAGCGAACCAAATCCTGGAGTCCATCCTGTATACCGGGAGTGCGCTCATGGGGAATGTAAAGTCGTAGAAGCGTCGACGACCTTTGAGCAATCGTTGAACGGGAGGGCCGTATGGAGCATTATTGGAGACGAAATCTTTGTATATTATGGCTCGGTTTGTTTCTCAACCATATGGCTTATACGTTATCGGTACCCTTTTTTCCTCTCTTTTTGCAAAAGGAGCTGGGGATCGGCAAGGGTGTCGAAGCCTGGTCGGGCGTGTCGATTTCCATCAGTTTTCTAATCAGCGGTTTATGCGCGCCTTTCTGGGGCTCGCTTGCCGACCAATACGGCAGGAAATTGATGCTTGTTCGCTCGGGTATGGGACTTGGTGCGGCCCACCTCGCCAACTATTTCGTATATGACCTGTATACGTTCATCGTCGTCCGCGTATTCCAAGGACTTATGGCCGGCTTCAGCCCCGCGTCGGTCGCGCTCGTCGGCACGAATACACCGGAGAAGCATGTAGGTTACGCGCTGGGCGTCATATCGACAGCGACGGCGGCGGGAGGGATTCTCGGGCCGCTGGCTGGAGGACTGTTAATCCAGTGGCTCGGCTTACGGGAATGCTTCATCGCTTCGGCCTTGATCACGTTTCTTTCCGCCCTCATTGTTCTGGCAGGCGTTAAGGAGATTCATAAGAGACCGGAAGGACCTCGGCCCTCCATGATGGACGATTTGAAGCAAGCGGCGCGGAACTCCAATTTGATGCGGGTTTACTGGTTGATTCTGCTTGTATCGACGTCCGTCATGATCCTGGAGCCGCTGCTCACGATCTATGTCGTGCAGATCGGCGGAAGGTCGGATAATGCCTCGCTCAGCTCGGGCATCGTGTTCTCTGCGGTCGGAATCGCTACGGTCATCATGGGACCACGGTGGGGAAGGATCGGCGGACGAATTGGTTATCACAAAACGCTGCTGATCGGCCTGCTAGGCGGAGGGATCGGCAATCTGCTTCAGCTCGGGGTCCCTCATTTGCTGGGCTTCGGCTTACTACGTTTCGGCTACGGGTTATTTTTTGCTGCCGTTTATCCGGCTTTGAACGCGCTTATTATCCGGTATGCGGAGAGTGATTTCCGCAGCCGGGCGGTCAGTTTGAGCCAGTCCGCCAGCCAGTTCGGCATCGTGGTAGGGCCCCTGCTCGGCGGATTCATCGGCGGGTGGGTCAGCATCCCGTTCGTGTTCCTCCTGACCGGTGCCGCGCTGCTGGCGCCGCCGCATGCGCCATAAGAACGTTCAGTTCCGGGCGAACCGACCGGGCGGCATCCGGATAATGAGGAGCCCGTCCGTTCATATCGATTATTCATAAATGTTTATCGGATTTTTACATTTACAATCCATTATGCCAAGCATATGATTGATTTATCGAAAATGTCTGACGGATTCAATTACGGAATTTTCGAGGAGACACACCCGTTTTTGATTGAAAAAAGCGGGAAAAGTTGTATATATCAGAAAACCCGCACATGCTTGCAATGTCCGTGATACTGAGCGTAGACATGCGCAGCAGCGTTTTGGCCGTCTCCAGTCTGCATCGCTGCAGGTAAGCGTAGGGCGTAACGCCGCGTTCCTGTTTGAAAATGCGAATAAAATGATCCGTTGTAAGTGAGAAACGGTGGGCGAGCTCGCTTATATCGTATGGCTTATGGGGATATTGTTGAAACATGCGGCATAGTTCGTCCACTTTGGCCGAATAGACCCCGGAGGGTGTCGGCGGTTTATTCCGATATTCCGTAATCAGCGCCTGCGACCATATTTCCATTTGGGAGAAATCATTCATTTCTTCGGCTGTACGAAAGCGGTTGAAGAGTTCCAGTATAAAATGATATTGGTCAAAATGGCGATGTTCGGGCAAGTCACGCAGGATGTCTGGATTACGCAAGGTAAAATCGATATAACGAATATTGAGATGGTCAGGATCATGTTGATGGGCGTAAACTTCCTTTTCATAATTGATAAAGAATACATCACCGACACTTAATGTGTAGCCGTTCCCGCCCAGCATCATTTGACCGCTTCCGCCCCAAACGCTCCACAAGGTAAACCCTGGATGACAACCGACGGGAACATTCCACTTCCATTCCGGAACGCAGTGCTTCCCGTGATGCATAGCTAAGATATCCATATCCATCTGCTTCACTCCGGTTTTGATATATCGATTTTTCATAAAATTGTTACATCTGGAAACCGGTTTGTCAAGAATGCGAGATAAGAAGGAGCGATTTCAAATGAGAACTTATCGTTTACAGCAGTTGGCCGATATTACGGAAGGACATATCTTGAAAGACTTGATTCCGGGAGATTATATTTCTCATGGCGGACTTGCCTTCGAGAAGCCGGGTGCACGCGCTCATACGAACGACGGTCCGGGAGGCATCGACTATCATGTTCACGAGGATTGCGAAGCTTTCCTGATCCTGCAGGGTAAAGGTGAGGTTGAAATCAACAAAGAGCACTTTTACCGGGTAAAGACCGGAGATGTCATCATTATTGAGCCGGGCGAGGACCATCATCTCATTTCCAGCGTGGAAGACCCGATTGTCGTCGTCTGGTGCCATGCCGGTCCGTCCCGTCATAAGAATCAAGTATAAAGAAGCTAAGAGAGGATGAGCGGCATGAAGGCGGTGCTGGTCGGTTTAGGAAATTTCGGTTCAGGATGGTACAAGCGGCTGAGACGCCATGCAGGCGTGCAAGCAGTATGCGTGGTGGAAACCAACGCACTGCTGCGGAGTACGATCGATCCGGACACGCCGTTTTATTCCTCATTGGAAGATGCGATCGTTAGCGAACGCCCCGATTTCGTCATTAATGTTACACCGCCTCACATTCACACTGCAATTAATGAGATAGCATTCGCCCATGGTCTGCCGGTGATCTGCGAGAAGCCGATTTCAAGCGATATTACGGATGCTAAATATATTGTCGGCCAGGCCGAACTAAACAATATCCCGTTCATGATTTCCGAGAATTACCGTTTCTTCGCTCCAGTGCTGAAGGCGAAGGAGCTTCTGGGCAGCGGCGTGATCGGACCCCTGTCATCGGTACACATCGAATTCGACCGCTATCATGTCGTACCCGTTCCTTATTTCGGTCAGCTGGCAAACGGACTGCTGGAAGATGTCGCGATTCATCATTTCGATTTGATCCGTTATTTTACCGGCCGGGAAGCGGTGAAAGTGTTCGCTATGAACAGCAATCCACCCGGAAGCTGGACAGAGACGACAACGATCCATCTTAGCGCATGGATGGAGCTTGACGGCGGGGCGATCGTGGATTATCACGGCGACGATGATGGCCAAGGGAAAGCGGACCGAATGGTATGGAGATTGGCGGTTCGAAGGGTCAAAAGGTGCGATTACGCTAACGAGCAACCGTGTTCAGCTTATGAGGGAAGCAAAGGACAATGAGGTGTACACTTTTGACGGTGTTGGAAGCATGCTTTCCCTTGATGAATTTCTAGCCGCTTTGAACGAAAAGCGGGAGCCCAGGCCAAGCGGAAGGGATTATTTGAAGTCGCAAAGCTTGGTGCATGCTGCAGCCCTTTCGTCCAGAATGGGCAAAATGATTTCCGTAGAAGAAGCACTGGGAGAGGTTTATGCCTAAAGCGGTTATTGCCCTTCAGGAGATTGATGTTGAATAGAACCCGATGGATCGATAGGATCTCTGCCTGCGCAGACGATCCTATTTTTTTGCCTAGTTTCTGGAAGAACAACGGTTAACGATAGGGGCGATCAACCAATGCTCCAGCGAATGAACCTTCTGTTTTTTTCCACGAATCCCCTTTTTGCTCATGATGTGGAGGATTGGTTCATTGAACGTGATACGGCTCGCGGGTAAAATAGCGGTACATGCGGACAAAGGAGGGGAATCATGAGCCAACGGGAAACGAGACACCAGTAGTTGTAAGCCCTTACAAGCATTAAAGCGGTCATGGAACATGAGTTGCAGGACGATTACAAGGAGGTTTCAGATGAAAAGATGGCTGGCGCTCATTTTAAGTACGGTTCTTGGTCTGTCTTTATTCCAAGTTCCGATTCCAATCGCGCACGCGGGGTATGATGCGATCCCGGCGTTTCCGGGGGCGGAAGGCTTCGGGTATGCGGCAAAAGGAGGACGCGGAGGCGAAGTTTACCATGTAAGCGACTACGAGCTCACCGGTCCGGGGACGTTCTACGATGCGCTCATGACGGCCGGCCCTACGCCGCGGACGATCGTATTCGATATTTCAGGGGAAATTACGATCCCCCAGATTGTGGTGAAGGACAAGTCGAACATTACGATTGCGGGCCAAACCGCACCCGGGGACGGCGTGACAATCCGCGGCAACAATATCCGCTTTATCAACAGCGGCGATATCGTCATTCGCTATGTACGCTTCCGCATGGGCGATCAGAGCTTTAACGACGATACGATGTATTTTGAAGATTGCCGGAATGTCATTGTCGACCACTCCTCCTTCTCGTGGGGGACCGACGAGGTGTTATCGGTCAAGAGCAAGGATTACGATCATCCGAAGTCCCAAAATATTACGGTGCAGTGGTCGATCATATCGGAAGGGTCGCTTACCCATTCCATGGGCGGACTAATTGAAATGAATACGATCACCATGCATCATAACCTGTATGCCCATAACAACGACCGCAATCCGAAGACCAAGGGCCAGATCGATTTCGTCAACAACATTATCTACAACTGGGGCGGTTACCCCTATGTAGCCGGCGGCGAATCCGGTACCAAAGGGTACGGAAATGTGGTCGGTAATTATTTCATCGCAGGCCTAAATTCGGCGAATCCGCAGTATGCGGTTGTGCGCGGCAACGAGAACTATAATCTGTATCTTAAGAACAACCGTATAGACAGCAACAAAAACGGCATTCTCGACGGAACGGATACGGGGACCGGGATGATGGAGGCGGAAAGACCCAGCCATTTGGTTCCCGAGCGGTTCGAATACCCGCCTGTACATACGCAGGATCCGGAGGTCGCCTACGAATATATTCTGGATCACTCCGGCGCGTCGCTGGCCCGGGATCAGGTCGATCGGCGGGTGATTGACGGCGTACGTAATCAAACCGGTGTCATCATCGGTCATGAGAACGACGTCGGCGGATTTCCGCAGGCTCGCGCGCGGCAAGGCCCCGCTGGATACGGACCGCGACGGGATGCCGGATGCTTGGGAAACGGCCAAGGGGCTGAATCCGAACAACCCCGACGACCGAAACGGTGATTACAATGGAGACGGCTACACGAACCTGGAGGATTACTTAAACGAGCTGGCGGCCCCCGGCTTCCCTGCGAATTACCCGAAAACCCCGCCTGCATGGTCGGGAACGCCTTTCATCCCGCCGGCCCAGCCAGAGCCGGAGACGGTAACGGAGCCCGCGCCCAGCTTGGACGGGAAGGTCATCCGGAACATGATCGTAAATGATAACAGCTCCAGCGGAAGCGCCAATGCGGCCAACTGGTCGATTCAACAGAATCTCCAGACCGGCGACTACGTAGCCGGGGACCGAATGACCGGAAGCAAACCGTACAAATTCGTTTCGATACCGGATGAAGTGAAGGGGCTCGAATGGATTCGGACGGCGGTGGGCTCGAGAAGCGCCACAAGCGAGGAGCTGCTCTCCTTCTATTTAACTGCCGATGCGGATGTGTACGTGGCGCACGATTCGAGGATCTCCCCGCGGCCGGCCTGGTTGGCATCGTCCTATGAGGATACGGGTCTGTACATCGAGGATAACCAGCCGGTGCAGTACACCTTGTTTAAGAAGCATTTTCTCGCAGGCGCTCACGTGGTCATGGGACCCAATAACAATGCCTCCAAAATGAATTACTTCGTTATCGTGAAGCCGGCCCAACCGGAGGCCGTCCCTCCTGCAGCGTCGCCTGCGAGCCTCGTGGGGCGATTGACGGATGGACCGGCGGTTTCACTCAGCTGGGGACCTGTCAGCGGGGCGGGCGGTTATCTGATTTACCGTTCCTCGTCGATGGATCCTTACTTTAAAGTGATTGGCAGCACCGCAGACGCAAAATATACGGATACCGGAGCGACCCTGGGAGTAGTGTATCGATATAAAGTGACCGCGCTGAATGCCGGGGGCGAATCTCCGCCTTCCCAAGCGGCCGAGGTGCTTGCCTTCGATGCATCGAAGCCCGTTCCGCCGGTACCGGCAGGACTGAAAGTTACAGCGGCAAACAGCATTTCCGTGGCCCTGGCATGGACGCCTGTGGCCGATGCCGTCGGTTACGGAATTTACCGGGCCGCCGCCCCGGAGGGAGATTATCAGAGGATAGGCAGTGCGTCCACGGCGGCGTATACCGATAAGACGGTAAGCCCGTCCACGAACTATTATTATAAAGTCACTACGATGGCGGCGGGCGGGGAATCCGCAGCGTCCGGCGGCGTCAGTACGGCGACGAAACCGCCGGTAACCATTCCGGCGGCACCTGCAGGCTTATCGGCAGGCCAGGTGTCGACTTCCTCCTTCGCTATGGTCTGGAATCCGGCGGATCATGCGGAACGTTACTGGATTTATCGAAAAGGCAGCGGTGACAACGGGTTCACCCGGATCGGAAGCTCGGATACTCCCTCCTATGTCGATCGCAGCATTAGCGCGGATCGCACGGGTTACAGCTACAAGGTAACGGCGGAGAACGAGATGGGCGAATCGGCCCCTTCGAACGAACTGGCCATGGCCATGCCGCTTCCTGCGGCGCCGACGGATCTTTTTGTCGGACTTAAGGGAGAAACGTTCGTCGGGCTTATCTGGACATCGCATGGCGGAGCGGTTCAGTACAACGTTTACAGGGGGCCGCAGGCGAGCCGGCCCATTACGTGGGATATGCCAAGGTGGATACGTATTACGACCGCACGGCCGAACCGGGGGTGGAGTATACCTACTACGTCCAGGCGAAGAACGCCAGCGGCGAATCGGAGCCGTCGAATCGCGTAATGGTCCGAACGAAGCCGAGAGACGTGACGCCTCCCGTAACGACAACCGATGCCAAGTCCGGCTGGCACAATAAGGAGCAAGTCGTGAGCCTGACCGCTTCCGACGCCGAAGGCTCGGCTATATCGACTTATTACAGCGTAGACGATGCCCCCTATGTATTGGGGAATCAGGCAACGATCAGCGGCGAGGGCGTTCACACGCTCCGTTATTACAGCGTAGACGCGCGGGGAACAGGGAAGCCGTTCAATCGGTAAGCGTGAGCATCGATCTCACCGGCCCTGGGATTGCACCGACCGTCATCCAATCGGTCTACCACCCGGATGCTGTGAGCATCCCGTTCCAAATCACGGATGCACTGAGCGGCGTTGACCATGTGGAAGCCACCCTCGACGGCGAGGCGGACCAGTCTGCCGATAACAGCGAAGCCTTACGCTCTATCGATCGGCGAGCACTCGATTGATTTGAAGGCGGCGGATCATGCCGGCAATATCACCGTTCAGCATATCGTATTGAACGTCGTAATGAGCCGGGATTACCTGGATGAGGCTTTGAATGCGGCGAAGGATCGAGGTTTCATTTCGAATCATGGCGTACTGAACAGCCTGCTTGCCAAGGTGAACCGGATTCAACAAGAAACCGATCGGGCGAAGATCGTGAACGGCTTGAACGCTTTGGAAAACGAAGTGTCCGCACAAGCGGGCAAACAGATCGAGGCGGCTTTCGCCAAGCATCTTCTGGAGGATCTTGCGTATCTGAAAAATCAAGCAAGCACACAGCCGTAAATAAGCCAAAACGACTGTTATTCGATGACTGATCGAGTAACAGTCGTTTTGATTTTTTGCACCTGCAATCATCGGCGGATGCCGAGAGACGGTTTGATTGTTAGGAGGCAGTGTAATCGTTAAAATAGTGCACTCCGTCGTGTGCGGTATCCCCGGCTCCGTTCTCCGGTTGGTGTTGAACCAGAGCTTATCCCCGCCCGCGACCCCGACGCCCTCGATCTCGAACAGATCAGGGTATGTAGAAGACGTAATGCGGAAGGACAGATTATCATCTGCATAAAGGGTCCCCGAGGCAGCGGATATATTACGGTAAACCAGGACAATGCTGATGTTTTCGTATGTCAGCGGAACATATAAGGTATCGTTATAATAACCGAAGCCCTGGAAAGCATAGGAGGTGATATTAGATACGGTGCTGCCGTTGACCTTCGCGTCTTCAATATTTAGGTTAAAGGCGTCGGTTACATTCACTGTACCGCTGTTTGCGGTCAGCGGGAGCGAACCTTTGTAAAGGTTTCGTCCGGATTTGAAGAGAAGGTAAAGGTTGTCCGCGTCTTTGCCGGTAATTTTCACACCTGACATGGACTTGTCCGTGCCATTGTATTTGATCGTATAGTCGCCGACTTTGTAAAATGTCGCTCCTACATACTTCAGTTTCACGAGACTCATACTGCCGGAGTTCATCGTGATGATGAACATATAATAATTTCCGTCGATCGTGCTGAGCGCCATATCGTTGGCATGGCCGAGGTAGGTGGCGTAGGTTGTTCCGTTATCGCCGTTGGTCATGAGCTCGGTGGTTCCGTCACTCATTTTGGTACGGTAAATGACGGCCTTCGTATTGTCGCTGTTGACTTTGACGGAATAGACGTAGGTGGAACCCACGGCAAATCCCTGCGCGGCGTAGCAATCATTTGCATTGCCCAGCGTGGCGACGGTGGTGTAGGTGTTGTAATACGCTGCACTGGCCGGAAGGGGTGCCATCAACGCAGTACAGAGAAGAAGGACAACAAATAGAGTAAAACGCTTTGTAGAAATACTCTTCATACGCTATACCTCCATAAAATATTTTTTGTGTTGTCATTTGAATGAGTTGTCTAAGGGCCGCCGGCATAAACAACACAGAGCCTACTTTTTCCATGATATCACATAAAGAAAGGGTTCGTTCAATAGCATTTCAAATATCTTCAATTTTCAAAGAACATTTTCCTGGGTTTCAATAAATTAACAAAAATTCAATTCCAATTGCATGAAAAGTGTATTATAATTTAACCGAAGACGTATGGATAATTATGGAAAGGGGTAGGTAGCTGTTAAGTGACTATGTTTCAAGCGAATGCAAGGGGAGCATCCATTTAGCGAATCCAGAGTATCCTCATCCCCTATTCTTCAGCACCTCAGAACATCCCGACACCTTCAACAATTCACTTATGATTACCCTTCCACGCCACTGCCCGACAGCTGATTCTATATCTTACAGGACTGTTTGATTGAAGTATCGATGCCTTATCCAACCAAGAGTTCCGCCCCCGAGCGAAGAGCTTTATTTTGTTATGTTATGTTACTCCACATTATTCTACTGGCTCCCGCCTTCAAAGGATGGTGATGATGGCAAAGCTGATTCTATGTGACCGCAATTTGGAATCAAATTCCAAGGGTCATGCATAGGTATAGTACGAAATCGAAGGGAGCGATCTATAATGAAAGAAAAAATGATCCAAATCATCAGTGAAGTTAAGAACGATCCGAGTCTGATTCATTCGCTTACGGGGAGTTCAAGCATTTTGCGCGATTCGGGGATGGAATCTTTACAGATCGTGCACTTCATCTTGAAGATTGAGGATGAATTTGATGTGGAAATCAATTTTGACGAGTTCGATATGGAACATTTGAGCACGGTAGATGCGTTCTGCGATTATATCCGCCAGTTGCGGCCGGAGCCGAGTGAGCAGGCAAGCCTATGAGTTCGGTACGGGAGGGCGCCAGAATCCATTGCGGTACGTTCGATGCCGAACAATTTTGGAGAGACCCGCATTTGGCCAAGCTTCCGGGCTTTGCCGATCCGGAAAATTTGCGCATCGTTTCCGCCATGGATGAACTGCTTTTTACTTTTTGCCGGCCGGCGGATGCGTTGATTACCCGCCAAGCCATGGATCGTTCGCATAAGCAGTATTTATCCGCCGTCGGGTTCGATTTTCACAGCAACCGTGCAGATCTGGATGCGTCATTCGAGCAGCGGAACAAAAGCATGCTGCAGCTTATAGCGGAAGCCGATCCCGCCGAGCTGGCTGATTGTGTATTCCAGGGCGCCGAGCTGGAGCCGTTCGCCGTCATTCCTTATACGCGGGAAGCGGCGGAGAATTTGGGCCTGCAAGCAAGGGTACCGGATCTGGATATCATCCGCCGGGTGAATACCAAAGTGTATTCCACGAAGATGAAGGAACGGCTTGGTCTGCCTAATTACGGTGTAATCGTGAACAATTCGGAAGCGCTGAAAGAGACGGGATACCGCCTATTGCAAGAGGGGGCTTTCCTTGTTAAAGATAACTACGGCGTGTCCGGATCCGGAAATTTGATGATCGATTCGCCCGGGGTGCTGGAGCGGATCGCGGCTCACATGGCCGGGCAAGAGAAGAAGGGCAAGCTTCTGGAGTTTATTCTCGAACCGTATATGGACAAGGACTGCGATTTCTCTTGTCAATTTGTTATTGAAGAAAGCGGGGAATGCCGCATTCTTTCGCTTCAGAAGTTAGCCAATACGGAGTTCGCGTACACGGAATCCTATACGCCTGAGCCGGAATTTAAGGATTATTTGGAGCGGCGGCATTATTTTAAGCTCATGCACCAAATAGCCGGAGAGCTGCATAAGGACGGTTATTTCGGTCATGTCTGCATCGATTCGATGACGCTGAAGAGCGGCGGACTGGTCCCCATCGTCGAGATCAACGCCAGGAAATCCATGAGTCTGATCAAACACCGGATGGACTTGTTTTTAAGCCGTTACGGCGTACAGGGCAATTTACGGTACTTTGCGCTGAACGGGACGAACCCGGTTCTTGAATTTGAGGATGTGCTGAGCGGATTGGAGAAGGAGAATTTGCTGTTCTTACCGGGTAAGAACACAGGAATCCTTCCATTGACAGCCAATACCTTAACGGTCAACCGGCGGCGCGACCAACCTTATAAAGGGCGTATATACGTTTCCTTGATCGGCCGGGACGCAGGGGAGCGCCAGGAGCTTGCCCATCGGCTGCAACTGCTGTTTATGAAGCTCTCGTTACATGGAATGAAGGATGGCATTCAAAAAGTTGCGGGAGGCGCGTAACCGTGAATAGGAAGATCACCATTCTTGGTTCGGGGTTCGGTCTCGGATTTTATATCCCTGTGCTTCTATTGGAATATCAGCTTCGGCAGGAGCATATGCAAGCGGAAGTCGTGGTTTTCGAATCGTTCCTGGTCCGGGAGAAGAAGGAGAAGATTGCCGAGAGCCGCCGGGATTACCATAACAATTTTGCGGTGGCGCTGGTTGCGCAGCGAATTCCGAAGGATATTCGGGACAGCATTGACTTTGTCAGCGTCGAAGAGCTTCTTGCGGAGTGGGAGCGTGAGCAGCGTAGGGATTTCATCGTGTTTTCGGGGCACTGGATTTATATCCTCGACCTTTACCGCGAGCGAGTAGGAGCAGAAGAGCTGAGGGTGGAGCCGCTGTATGTCGATGCCGATCTGTCGCCGTCCTGGAAAGGCGTCAAGAAATTTGTCCCCGACTATCCGGAGAGATACCGTGAACGGTGGATGTTCGATACCGCTAGTGGCGGGATATCCTGCCGGATTCCTGTGAACGGAGATCGGCCGGCGCTCCCTTATGAGAGCCGCCCTTGGCGATTGGTTCTGCACGGCGGAGGCTGGGGAATGGGCACCTATTTAAGCAAGACGGCTGAACTAGAGCAGCAGGGCTATGCTTTGGACATCGTGATCTCGGATAGGTCGGAAGCCCTCGTTACCGATACCGGCCGCCGATATTGGATGAACGATCCGGGCTGGGAAGCCTGGGAGAAGGAGCCCTCGTCAGGCCGCCATGGATTCCCGTTATTCGGCGAGATCGTTCCCGGTGCAGTGCCGCTTTTTACAAACAAGGATAGTCACCACCGGCTGCATGATCTGATTCGTGAAGCCAAAGCGGTCGTCAGCAAGCCGGGAGGCGCGACTTTAATCGATTCGTTGGCGTCCGGAACGCCGGTTGTGTTCCTGGAGCCTTTTGGACCCCATGAACAGAAGAATGCCGAACTGTGGATTCGCCTGGGGCTCGGCATTTCCTGGGAGGAGTGGAAGCGGTCGGGATTCTCGGAAGAACGGCTGCAGCCGCTGCATGAAGCATTGCTGAAGCAGCGAACGAGCGTGCCAAGCTATGCGGAGACTTTATTCCATATCGACCAATTCGGGAAGAGGTGAAAGGATGCAGCCCAAAAGCAGTGTAACGATTGACAAACAGGCTTTCGAGATTATGAAAAGAACGATGCGCAATATGGCCGTGCCTTACCGTGAGCGTGTGAAGAATCCGAAATACCATACGCCTGTGCCGGAATCGATAGGGATCAAGCTGACCAATCGCTGCAATCTCCGCTGCATTCACTGCTTCCAATGGAATGAGGACGGCTACCATCAGACGATGGACAAAGAAGAGCAGAACAAAGATATCGATATGGAAGTGCTTCGCAAAATCTTGGAGGAAACGAAGGAAGCGAAATCCCGCTTGTATTTATGGGGCGGGGAGCCCATGTTCCACAAGCGGTTCGACGAAATTCTTGAGTCGCTGGCTTCCGATCCCCGCGAAATGACGATTTGCAGCAACGGTCTGCTTTTGGACAAATATTTGGACGGTATCCTTAAAATCTCTCCGCATTTGGAGCCGCTCATTGCGGTTGAAGGGCTGGAAGCCGAGCACGATTTGATCCGCGGCAAGGGCACTTTCGCCAAGACGATGCGGCAAATCGAAAAGCTTGTCGAGCTGCGGGAGCAGGGCATCTACAAGGGGCGGATCTCGGTTCATTCCGTGATCAACGACAGCATGATTCCGAAGCTTTATGAGCCGCTAGAATACTTCGAATCGCTGAAGCTCGACCTCGTGATCCTATGCTTCCCGTGGTATATCTCAAAAGAGACGTCGGAGCAAATGGATCAGTATTTCAGCGAGAAGTTCAGCTGGCTGCGCAAGCTGGATGAGCGCCATATCAGCTCCTGGCATGCCTTCAAATATCAGATGAATCCGGAGCATGTAACCAGTCTGGTGGAGGCTTTGCGGCGGATCAACGAGCGGGTGTGGAAGATTCGCGTGCGGTACCAGCCCGGGCTCGATTACGACGAGATTCAGCATTTCGTCCAAGGGGAAGCAATGGTAAGCCGGTGTGCAACGACGTGCATGGCGCTGTCCACACGGGTGGATATCCTGCCGACGGGCGATGTGACGGCGTGCAAATTTTTCTCGGAATTCACCGTGGGCAACCTGAAGGAGCAGGGGCTAAAGGAGATCTGGGAGTCCGAAGAATACGAGCGGATTCGCGAGATTATCAATGTGGAAGGCTTGACCCCGGCCTGCTCCAAATGCAGCGTGCTGTATTTGCACGGCATATGAGGAACCGACCATGCTGACCCGATCGGGCAAAAGCATCGGCGTCATCGGCTGTGCCGCTGTTTTACCCCGCGTCCTGCTGGATCCGGTGAGGGAGATCCCGCATCTGACCGTTCAGGGTCTATCTAACCGGACGAGGAGCAAGGCGGAACATTACGCGCAGGAATATGGCATTCCGGTCATTTATAGCTGTCCCGAAGAGTCCGCTGGCCAGCCCCGATATCGATATCGTTTATATTCTGCTGAGCAATGAGCTTCATGCGGAGTGGACCGTCCGGGCGATCGAAGCAGGCAAGCATGTGCTGGTGGAGAAGCCGCTCTGTCTTACAAGCGAAGAAGCTGAGAAAATTGAACGCGCGTACAGGGCAGGGAACGTGCATGTCCTGGAAGGCTTGATGGTGCAGCATCATCCATGGCAGCAGGCTCTGAGAGAGATGGTTCAGTCGGGCGAGTATGGCGAACTGAGGGAGATCGATACGCAAATCAGCTTTTTGCCGAAAGCTTCATTTGAGGGGAACTACCGCAGTTTTCCCGACAAAGGAGGCGGCGCCTTTTATGACCTAGGTCGCTATTGGCTGCAGTTTCTGCAGGCCGTTCTTGAGGATGCGCCCGCCGTTTGGCGGGGACAATCGTCCTTCGGCGGCCCCAACGGCTGCGATTGGACGTTTCACGCCGAAGTGCAGTTCCAAGACGGGCCTCTGGCCAGAGCGGTCACTTCTTTCGAGATGCCGTATCGCGCTTCGCATCGGCTGACTTTTGAACGCGCCGTTGTCGTTGTCGATGATTTTTTCCGGGCCACGCTTGGCTCCTACAAAATTACGCTGAAAGTGACGGAGTGCTCTACAGGCGAGACCCGGAAGCTGTTGTTCGAGCCGCAAAATTATTATGTGAATCAGCTGAACGCCTTCAGTGACATCATCGATTCGCTTCGCGCTCCGGTTCCGCTGGAATCCGCACTGGAAAGGATTCGGCTGCAGCAGCAAATCTATCAATCGGCGCAAACGGCATCAAAGCCGGTATAACGGATTTTTTTCGGAAAGGATAAACGATTGCATGTTAGCCATTATCGTTCAGGATTTATCAAAATCGTTCCGCTATTACAAGAAGGAGATGGGCCTAAAAAGCTCCATTCGCAATCTGTTCCGTCGTGAGTCCTTGGTCAAGGAAGCGGTCAAGGGCGTTTCCTTCGAGATTGAGGAGGGGAAATGGTCGGGTTCCTTGGGCCGAACGGAGCCGGGAAAACGACGACGCTCAAGATGCTCTCCGGTATCTTGTTCCCCAGCGACGGAAGCGCCTCGGTCCTCGGCTTTCAGCCTTGGGAACGGAGGAAGGCGTTCAAGAAGCAGTTTTCCATTGTCATGGGACAGAAGAGCCAGCTGTGGTGGGACCTTCCGGCCAACGAATCGTTATACCTGAACAAGCACATCTATGAAGTGGAAGACCGGGTCTATGAGCATACGGTAGCTGAACTGGCGGAGCCGCTGGACGTGAAGGAGCCGCTGAAGGTTCAAGTCCGCAGGCTCTCGCTCGGAGAGCGGATGAAGCTGGAGCTGATTGCTTCCCTGCTGCACCGGCCCCGGGTGCTGTTTCTGGATGAACCGACGATAGGACTGGATGTCATTTCTCAACGGAACATACGTGAATTTCTTAAATATTATAACGCCCAGCACCGGACAACGGTCCTTCTGACCAGTCATTACATGAACGATATCGAGGACTTATGCAAACGGACGCTGATCATAAGCGGCGGCCAAGTGGCTTATGACGGCGATTTGACAAGGATCCATTCCCTGCTTGACCGAAAGAAGATTATGAAGCTGAAATTTGCCGACGCTTGCAGCGAACACAGGCTTCGGCAGTTCGGAATCGTCAGGGAGTTTAATGGCATGGAGGCTGTGCTTGAAGTGGAAAAGTCGGGGCTGAAAGAACGCTCCCAGCAAATTCTTCATGAGTCGCCGGTCATCGACTTCACCATCGAGAATATATCCATTGAGGAAGGGATTTCCATGGTGTATCAGAAGAAGGAGGACGCGGTCTGATGCACCTGCGAAAATACGCCGTCACCTTCAAAATGGGCGTGCAGAACTCCATCGAATACCGTACCAACTTTCTGCTCAGCTTGCTGAGCACCGTTTTTCCGATCGTCATTCAAGTCTTTTTATGGCATGCGATCTTTCGCAGCACGACTTCATCCGATATCTTCGGTTATTCGGAAGGGCAGGTCATAGCCTATTCGTTCTTGGCCGCCTTGTTTGCCAAGCTTGCAGCGACGGGGTTTGAATATGAGGTTGCCGGCGATGTGAAGAACGGCCAGCTCAGCAAATTTGTCGTGCAGCCTGTACACTATTTCGGCTATCGGCTGTGCAGCTTTCTCGGCGAGAAATGTATGCATCTGCTCGTCATCCTTCTGATCACGCTGGTCATTCTGGGATGGTTTCGCGAAGTCGTCGTATGGGAGGCTTCGAGGCTTGCCGCTTGCTTGATCGCGCTGCCCTTGGCGATTACTATGAATTTTTTGATTTATTTCAATTTGAGCATGATTTCGTTCTGGATCATCGAAGTATGGGGCATCTTCTTGACTTTCAGCTTGATTGCCGGCATTGCAAGCGGAGGCGTCTTCCCGCTGGATATGTTCGGTCCCGCGGCTCAGACCGTGCTCAACATGCTTCCCTTCAAGTATATCGTGTTCTTTCCCGTCAACGTGCTTCTTGGCAAAATTCCGCAGGCCGGGCCGCTGCCCGGGATTGGGCCGCAGGTCATGTGGATCGCGATATTGGCGGCGATAGCCGCCGTTCTGTGGCACAGCGGGATGCGGAAGTACGAGTCGGCAGGGGGTGAAGCGTTTGTCCATGGTTTGGAAGGAAGCCAAGAGATACGCCTTGATTTATGCGTTGTTTATGAAGAACAGTCTCCTCTTGATGATGGAGTACCGGATCAATTTTTTGTTCGGGATCATGATTGAAATCGGCTTTCTATGCATCAAGCTTTCTTACGCCTACGTCATTTACCGCATCGGGGTGCACATCAACGGCGTCTCGCCGGATCAAATCATTCTGTTTATCGGTGCTTATACCCTTATGGCCGGGTTGTACGCCACCTTTTTCTACAGCAACTTTATTCGCCTTCCCGAGCATGTCCGCACAGGCACGCTGGATATGATGATGACGAAGCCGATTTCGCTTCAGTTCATGGCGACTCTGCGGACGATCGATATCGGCTATTCGATCCCGAATCTGGTTGGTGGCATCTTGCTGGTCGTATTCGGATGGAGACGTTCGGGTATTCCTTTCACGCCGGCGAATACGGCAGGGTTCATCGGTTTTTTGCTGCTGGGGGTCGTTCTCACTTATGCCATTTTCCTGATCCCGCAGTTAATTTCTTTCTGGACCGTGAAGACGGGCGGAGTCAACGAGATTTCGAACGCCCTCTTTGATTTTAACCAAATGCCGATGTCGATTTATAACAAAACGATTCAGCGGGCGGGTACGTTCGTTCTGCCCGTGTTCCTCATCACGAATTTATCCCCATTGTATGTGATGCAGCGTCTCAGTCCGGGACAACTGCTCTGGGGACTTGCCGCACCCGTATTGTTTTTGCTCATTACCCGAGGGATTTGGCGGATTGCCATTCGCAGTTATACGAGCGCGAGCAGCTAATGGTGAAAGATCAGGTGATATGGGAATGACGAAGGTAGTGCTATTATGCGGAGGCTACGGCACCAGATTAAGCGAGGAAACGGCGGTGACGCCCAAGCCTCTCGTTGAGATCGGGCATTTGCCGATCATGTGTCACATTATGAACAGCTACAGCCATTACGGCTTTAAAGAGTTTTTTATCGCTCTCGGTTACAAGGGGGCGGCCATCAAGCAATATTTCATGAACTTTCATTATCTTCTGAGCGACCTCACGATTCGGATGAAGGACCATCAGGTTCAAGTGAACAAAAGCGGCTGCGAGGACTGGATTGTACATTTGACGGATACGGGTCTCAATACGACGACGGGTGGACGGCTCCACCGGCTGCGCTCTCAGCTGCAGGACGATACGTTCATGGTGACCTACGGGGATGGCGTCAGCGATATTAACCTGCAGGAGTCGCTGGATTATCATCGCGCGCACGGCAAGCTGGCGACGGTTACGGCGGTCAAACCCCGGGGAAGATTCGGCACCATCGAGCTCGAAGGGAACTCGGTATCGGTGTTCAAGGAGAAGGTGACCGCCGAAGACAGCTGGATTAACGGGGGATTCTTTGTGTTCGAACCGGGGATATTCGACTATTTGAGCGGCGATCAGACGGAGCTGGAACGGGAGGTGCTCAGCCTGCTGGCCAGGGACGGGCAGCTGGCGGCATACCGCCACGAAGGGTTCTGGGAGTGCATGGATACGCTGCGGGACAAACGGTATTTGGAAAGCTTATGGGAAGGCGGGAATGCCCCGTGGAAACCGGCGTAAAGGCGGCTGCGGACGCGCAGCTGGCGGATATCATTGCCTCTTATGGCACCCCGCTTTATGTATATCATGGCGAAGTGGTGAAGGAAAAGCTTAAGGCGCTTCGGTCCTGTTTCCCGCCGGAAGCGGAAATCTTTTATTCAATGAAGTGCAATCCCTTGCTCGGTATCGCTCAATTTCTGCGGAGGCAGGGGTGCCGGGTCGAGGTTGCTTCGGGAGGGGAACTGACAACCGCTCTCGAGGCCGGATTTGAGCCCGGGCATATCATCTTCACCAGTCCGGGCAAAACGGTCGCCGAATTGGAGCTGGCGGTTCATCATGAAATTTACAGCATAAATATTGAAAATATAGAAGAAATACAGATGATTGACAGTATGGCCAGGAAACATGGAAAAGTAGTATCCGTCTCCCTGCGGGTGAATCCGAATGTTCAGGGCCAGGCGGCCGGCATCCAAATGTCGGGCGTCGCTTCCCAGTTCGGTCTGGATGAGGCGCTGCTGCCGGAAGCGATCACTGCGATTCGCCGTTCGTCCCACGTCCGGTTGATCGGATTCCATGTTTATCTCGGCACGCAGATTCTGCAGGAGGCGGCCATCATCCGCCATATTCGGGACACGGTGCGCATGTCGCTGGATTATGCGAGGCAGTACGGCATGGAGCTGGAGTTTATCGATGTCGGAGGAGGCTTCGGTATTCCTTACTTCAGCAAAGAAACCGGGCTCGACCTCACCGTGCTGAAGGAAGGTCTAAAGGAGTTATGGGATACGTTCCGGGAGAGCTTGACCGGCATCAGGCTTGCTGTCGAGAGCGGCCGGTATCTCATGGCGGAATCCGGCGTCTTCGTTACCCGGGTGCTGTACCGCAAGGAAAGCAAAGGAAACACGTACCTGATCTGCGACGGAGGGTCCCACCAGCATGCGTCATCGGCCTTTCTCGGCAGATATATACGCAATAACTTTCCCATGCGGGTACTCGCGCAAACCGGCGAACCGGAGGAAGTATACGTAACCGGACCGCTCTGTACGGCAACCGACGTGCTGGGGCAAAAGGTCGTGCTTCCACGGGCCGAAGCCGGCGATGTCATCGTGATCGAGAAATCCGGCGCTTACGGCCTGACGCACAGTCCGGTCTTATTCCTCAGTCATCCGCCGCCGGCCGAAGTGCTGGTGGATCAAGGCCATGTTTATCTTCTGCGGGAGCGGGGGACTGGAGCGATTTCGTAAAAGGGCAGCATCGGCTGTCCGAAGGGGGATAACGTGAGTCAGCCGTTATCGATAATAGAAATGTTAACGACGGAACGCAGGTCGGGCACGATAATTTGGATGTGCAATATTGGCGCCGAGCAGTACTGGCATCCGCAGGAAAAGCGAATCGTCGACCGCGAGGAGCGGCGGGTCGTCGGCCGCATCGAAGAGATGAACCTGCTTTGCTGTGCCGCAAGCAGGATGTGCTGATCCTGCGCGAGCGGCCGGATGCCGCTTATTTGAAACGGCTCACGGAGCTGGGCTTTGAAATCCCCACCATTCTGACGCCGAAGTTCGCAGATCATCATACTCCGATCGCCGAGCTTGTCCTGCAAGACGATGCGCCGCTTGGCAGGCTTCGGACTTTGGCTGAGGAGAGCGATGCCTTGCCCGTGGTGTTCCTGCCGTATGCAGTCACGGAACTGGAAGAGACCATCGCGCGGCATTGCGGGCTTTCGCTGATCGGCCCTCCCTCGTGGCTGGTCGCCAAAGTCAATGACAAAATATTCAACAAACGCATAGCCGAGGAGCTCGGGTTCCCTACCTGTCAAGGAGTGGAATGCGAAACGCTCGAGGAGTCGCGGGGATGCTTTGACCGGGTCAAAGGGAGCGGGAACCGGGTCATTCTCAAGGAGCCGTACGCCGCTTCCGGCAAAGGATTATATATCATTGACAACGAGCAAAGCTTCGATGCCTTGCTTACAGGACTGTCCAGGGTCTCCCGCCGCCGTCCGGCCCATCCCTGGATACTGGAGCAGTGGATGGAGAAAAAAGCCGATATCAACTATCAAATTTGGATCAGCCCGGACGGCAAGGTGGACGTTTTTTCGATCAAGCGCCAAATCCTGAACGGTACCGTCTATACCGGTTCGCAGATGCCTGCGGAGCTTGAACCCGAAATTATTGAGGCGTACCGGAGCTATGGCGAAGCCATCGGCAGGTATCTTCATGGTCTGGGCTATAGCGGTGTGGCCGGCATCGATTCCATTATTACGGCGGATGATGTCATTATTCCTCTGATCGAGGTCAACGGGCGTTTTACGTTATCGACCTATGTTTCATTCATACAGCATGTAGTCGGCGATAAAAAGATCTGCTCGCGTTATTATCGAATATTGACCCATGACCCGGTGGACTTTACGGCTCTCAGTAGGTCGCTTGAGAAGGAAGAGCTGCAGTATGAGCCGCATACGGGTGAAGGTATTCTGCTCTATACGGCCGGCTCGCTCCCCGTGGTTTCAGTCAGCGAGGAGGGCCGGTACATGGGACGGGTGTTTGTGCTTGTTATAGCGGACGAATGGTCCAAAACCGATGAGCTCGCGTCGCGTTTGGAGAAAGCTTTGCAAGCTTTATCCACCGGCCGAAGGGAACAGCCTCGCGGTCATGAATCCATCATCTGAAATCAAATCAAAGGAGACAGAGAGACATGGTAGAAGTTGACGTGCAAGAGCTGCACTCGATCATTGGGGACGTTCTTCGTCTTGAAAGTTCAATCGTGAGTGAAATAGATGAAGAGACGGATTTAAGAAATTATAATCTTTCCTCGATTTCGGCGGTAGAGCTTTTGGTTATGCTGGAGGACCGGTTCGATATGGTTGTACCGGAGGATGAGTCGCTCGTCGATAATTTAAATACCATTTATAAGATCAAACAGTTGGTATTGAAATATGCATGAAACAAGCTGGAAGGTGGGCTGAGCTATGCCGGGCGCTTCTTCGGATGTACCGGTTCGGGCCGGTTCCCATTGTCTGTTTGCCAGCCTGCGCCGGATGTTGGCGGACAAATACGGCCTGATTATGACGGAAGCGGAAATTTATTTCCGCTGCGACGCCATGAATGTGGAGCATCACCCCAGGTCCCGGCCGCTATGGATCGGACGTTCCGGGCAGGAAATGATGCGGCATTTTGCAGATACCGGGCCCGCTGAGATGGATTACGAATTTGCCACGGAAGAAGGCCTTGCGAACAGCAAGCTGCTTGGGAGGATACAGCCGCCGCTTGCTAGTGGGGAACCCGTGCTTCTTTTCGTCCATAGCGGGTCGCTGACGTATCATCCCATTTACCGGGAGAATCCGAGCCGGGCCCACGTGATTTGCGGTTACGGTTGGGATGAAAGAAGCGGCGCGATCCATGTGATCGATTCCTTTCTGCTGGACTATACGGGAACGGCGCATTCGTATCAAGGTCCCGCATCGTATAAGGAGCTCAGCCTGGGCGTGTATGGGGTCGCCTGGATGAAGGAGATTTATCCGCATGCGGTTCAACCGGAAAATGGTGCCTATGTCAGCGAGTCCGGAAAGGAACGGCAAGCGGCTTTTATAACGCTGATGAAGCGGCGAATGATGGAGTATCTGCAAGGGAGTTCGAGGAACGACGGAACCGTTCGCGGACTTGCCGCTTATGATTCCTTGTATCGAAGCCTAGAGACGGTTGTAGATTGGGACTCGGCTGCTTTTACGGACGGCTGTAAGGAGCTTTACTATGTTTTACGGATCGGCAAGCATCATGCACCAATGGTTGTATTTAGAGGAAATCGTCAAGGAGCACGCCTGGGCTTTCTCTCAAGGGTCGGCGTTTTGGACGGAAAAGCTGCAGGAAGAGAGCCTCTTGTGGAAAAAGCATCTGCTTCATTTGTACAAAATCGGGCTTCGCGGTCATAAGCAGCAATGGTCGCCGGTTGTGGCACACGGGAGAGAGCTTATCGGAAGGCAGGCCCGGTCGCTGGAGAAGCCGCTGGCGGATCTGCCGGCAAGTTTGTAATCATCGTATCGGAATCGCAGCGAAGCTTAATCGGAAGAGGGGGTTCTCATGGAGGCGGAAGCTTCGTTTTGGAACAGACGCAAAGTGTTCGTCACCGGGCATACGGGCTTTAAGGGGGCATGGCTGACGCTTTGGTCGCTGGCGCTTGGCGCCGAGGTGCACGGTTATGCGCTTGAGCCGCCCGAGGATGAGCCGAACCTGTTCAGGCTCGCCGGATTGGAAGCAAGGATGACTTCGACCTACGGAGATATCCGGGATGAGCGTAAGCTGGCATGCGCATTGGCGGAAGCTTCGCCGGAAATTGTTTTTCATCTGTGCGCCCAGCCGCTAGTCCAAGAATCGTATTCCGATCCGGTGGAAACTTTCAGCGTGAATGTGATGGGTACGGTTCATCTGCTGGAAGCGGTTAGGACGGCCAAACGCGATAAATCTCCGGTCCGATGTGTGATTAATGTGACAACGGATAAATGCTACGATAATCGTGAATGGGTATGGGGCTATCGGGAAAATGATCCGCTGGGAGGGCATGACCCTTATTCCAGCAGCAAAGCGTGCTCGGAGCTCGTCACCTCTTCGTATCGAAAATCGTTTTTCCCGCCGGAGCAGTATACGGTCCATGGCGTTGCATTGGCTACGGCGCGTGCCGGCAATGTGATCGGAGGAGGGGATTGGGCGAAAAATCGCCTGATCCCGGATTGCGTCAGGGCGCTGCTTGCCGGCGGCGTTATTGAGCTTCGCAATCCGGATGCGGTACGCCCGTGGCAGCATGTGCTGGATCCGTTATATGGCTATTTGCTCCTTGCACAGCAGTTGTATCTTTCAGGACCCTCCGTTGGGGAAGCTTGGAACTTCGGCCCTCGGGATGAAGATGCTCGGACGGTGGAATGGATGACAAGCCGGTTTTGTGAAGCATGGGGAGAAGGTGCCAGCTATCGGATCGCTCCGCCCGACTTCCGGTGGCATGAGCACCGGTTGCTGAAGCTCGACTGCTCCAAGGCACATAACCGGCTCGGCTGGCGGCCCCGCTGGAATGCGGAACAGGCCATTGCCCGGGTGGTGGAATGGACCAAGCGTTATCTCCATCACGAAGACCCGTACGAAATATGCCTTTCGCAGATTCGTGCGTTTACCCTTACAAGAACGGGAGTGAACATAACTTGCAAAACTTGAAGACCCGGATCAGCGAGCCCTTCGCAAGAATCGATCACAAATATTTTAATTGCGGCGGCGCTCAAATCGTAAGCTACTTAAGGTATAAGGGGTTTCCAATAGAACTCTTATTTTACAACTGCTTGGAAGAGCCGCAAAACCTCTACCATGAGATGATCATGAAGAATACTTCGCGCTGGAGCTATGATTTTCACAATTTACTAGAGGACGATATGAGCTGCATTGGGCTTCAAAAAAATGTTCGGACGATAAATCCGAAGGAGCTGCCCGAATCCATCCGGGAAATCCTTGCGGGGCATGAAGCTGTTTTTGTATCCAACGATTTATTTTATATCCCCCATAGAGATGAATACCGAAGTAGAAACGCGGCGCACTGGGTTATGATTACGGAAGTCCATCCGGAAAGCGGGACTTACACCATTCTGGATGAGAAGTACCATTATTTTTCATTGTTTGAATATGAAGAAGCCGTGATTAACGAAGCATTCGCCAATGGCGACAAGACGATAATTTATTTCAACAGCATTCCTCCCCGGTATGACCGGCTAAAATCTAAATATCAGCTGTTTTTTGAAAACTACGATGTTCAAGCCGATGCATTTTTCGGTACCATCATGCCTTTGCTGGATGATGATATCCGGCACGGCCATTTTCAAAATTCCGATAAATGGTTTCATGCCTTGCATTTCTTTTCCGGTTCCATTCACATAACGAAACAATTCCTGTCTTATATCCACAGCCCGCAAGCCCAATTGGACCATTTGGATCAAATCACCAAAACGGCTGAAAATCTGGCTTCCATGATGAAAAAATTCGAGCTCACGCGTAAAATGAACTTCGAAGTTCTGGAAGACAAGTTAACGAAATTGAATGAATCGTTTCGTCTCTTCGCCACCTACATCAAGTCTTCAGAGTTCTTCCACCATCTCGAGCATTTGGACTTTGGCCAACTGATTTCGGCTCATGAATCGTCTGAAATAGTGACCAAAGAAATCAACGATGCCGTTCATACGGAAATGGCGAATCGCAAGTTCCACTACGTGGATTTATTGCCATATTTCAACAATCAGGCGTTTGGCGACCCCGAATCGAATGCCGATTTGACGGGGGCGGGAGAATTTTTTCTGCTCGAAAATGAGGGTGCATTCCCGGAATCCTCCCTTTCGACAGATCACTTGAGTTTCGTGCTTCCCGTTCCTCTCGGTTATAAAAACGATAATATTTCGTGCCAAGACCAGCAAATTGACGTTGAGGAAGCGGTCTATGATGAAATTTCAATCTTAGGCTGTGCGGAGTGGGGCGATCAGGTCACCGAACTTGTGCTCGGTTTTGAAGATGGGGACACCGAACCTATATCTGTAACAATAACGGATTGGGTCTGGGATCCAAGATACGGCGAAACCCCAGTCATCTCAAACCGAATTCAGAGAAAGGTGCCCAACGCCTTTGTTCCGGATATCGGGCATCTCTTTGGCGCTAAATACAGGATTCAAAATAAGAAAAAACTGAACAAGATTGTTCTTCCTTATTGTCCGTGTTTGCATATTTTTGCCGTTACTTTAGGTTCTTGAATCGCTAGTAGCCATAGAGGGAAATGAAGTGAAATTTGCTAAATAAGAGATTGCAAAGCCTGCTGCTTAGGCGGGCTTTTTTGTTTGGCTATGTTAATCCTTAATGTTGATTTTCGACCAAAGGAAAACCGCCCCGCGAAAACGCTGGTTAAGAAAACTATTCGTCCAGTTAGCGTAGCTTCTCCCGCTAGTTTCAGATATTGAACTACTTTACAATCCGCCTATTTAAGGTCTATAGTCAATTAAGGGGTAGCAAATTCGAGAACCCTCCCCCTACCATTCAATTTCATTCCCTCGTTTATGACATGATTAAAAACACTCCGCTAGGGAGTGTTTTTGTTAGGAGTTATTTGCTTGCTCCTTCCATATTGTTTCTTTAGCTCCTCCTCTTTTTCGCGGGATAATACTTCCGTTTGAGGTGGATCAATTTGAATATCTTTCAGAGATAACAAGTACATCAGAATGTCGATCACTCGATATGAAGATGTTAAAAAATAAATGAAGATGAAAAGCCAAATGTTAAAGGCATAATATGAAGGAGTTGAAATAGTTTTAATGAAAACATAGAGTGTGGACGCTGAAATCAATGTCATAAACCCAGAAATAATTGCCTGGCGTATGAAACTAAATATTTCTTCTTTTTTAACCGATCCAAAAATTTTTTTCATAAGCGGCTTATCCTGAACACTAATGATGATTCCAAGTAAAGCTCCATTGAACCCGATTAAGATGGAAGAAATATTTATCGACGCATCCACCATTTTATCCACATTTTCTACTGTCGGCCGCAAACCGACAATGAAAAGCAACATTAGAACAGCTACCATGGTAATAATAAGAGGATAGAATCTTTCCCAGATAGAGCCAAAATCTCTTCTCCTGGAAGTGGCGTTATCACTCATAAAACATTACCTCTCTTTATTAAGATAACCCAGCACTCTAGATTTGGCCTCCTTGTAGATCTCACTCATTTCAAAGAAGATTTGTTCATGTAGCAACGTCGTTCTTTTGGGAACATCAAAATACTTATAACTTGACGCCGCCTCCTCAAAAAGATCCATAATTTCTACTTCATCACCCTCATTCTTTATCGACACTTCCGCTTTGGTTATAAATCCTTTATTAAGTAAGATATCATCGATTGAATCGTTTATGGTTTCGGCGGCCAGTGTTTTATCACGACTATGGCCAACGGATAATGTGATTTCTCCGTTAACAGCTCCATAATTCCGCATTCCTTCGACAAGTCGTCTAATGCTAGATTTGCTTCCTTCTTTCATCTCTCGTGTTTCAAGATCGGCAAATCTAATAGTAATTTTACGGACCTGATCACCTTTTTTTGCACGTTCAACAATGTCTGTTGCCAAAATAGGACGCAAATAGATAGTTTCCTCGTCTTCTGCCCAGATTAGATTGAGATATTCTTCGAGACCCGAATGTCCAAGACTGAGGCGATTTCGCTGAACCATTAAAATAAATGAATCTTCATCGTATAATGCTGTTACCTCTTCCCCTAAAAATTCATCCTCTTCTAAAGTAAAAGGTTCAACTTTCGATGTAACTGTAGCCTTGGAAGGAAGAAGAGAATCCCTGAGTCTTGAGAAATGTAAGTACCACTGATTTACATCTTCATCAAAGCCCGCCTCTTCTAGCCTCGAACGCTCTTGTCGATAATCGAATGTTCTGGCTTCTAATGATTTCTTATTAGCCTTGTCGATCCATCTTCGTAAATCAAATAATCGATCTGGTGTTCGTATTTCATCCTCTCTCTTTCTTGATACTACCCTGTAATACTCAAACTTAATTTTACGTCTAACAGTTTCCAAAAATGACCCTCCTACATGGATAATAAACCAACAATTACCTTTATCCATTGTGGTACAAAAGTTAAATTCTGTCTATTATAACTTTGTTGTCTTTGCAAATTTAACCTAAAATTTAGAATTTTTTCATTCCTGAATCCTCTATTCTCATTTGTTGTCTTCCGACTGTGACATGACTTACAAAGCGGATGCTAGTTTCCTTTATCCCAAAATAATTGTTTGTTGCCCTTATGCGGGATGATATGATCCACTTCGATCGTTGGTGTCAACCTACCATTACGTTCACAGTAGATACAAAGTGGATTTCGCTTAAAATAGATGGCTCTCGCCTGTCTCCACTTATGGTCATACCTCCGATCAGTCGCCGATCCACGCAGCTGATCGGAGGTATGAAATAGATGTTTATGCGCTTCGCAATATCGCTCCGTGAACTGTGCTCCGGCCCAGTTCCTATTTAATCCGAACCTTTAGCTTTTCCTGGCGACTTTGAAACAACATCTCGTTGTCATCTCGGCCGATGATGTAATTTGCAACCCCTCTCTAAAGTGTCAGATGGATCGGGAGCAAGCACCTGCTTCTTATCTTTCTTTTGACGAATAGAGATTTCGTTTTTGCACATATTTTAACCCGAAGGCGAAGCATATCGGAAATACGTAGACCGGTATAGATTCCAACAAGGAATAAAGTGTGATACTTTGGATTTGCTGCTCGGAGGTCTATGAGGATCGAGTCAATAACCAAAGGATCTCGAATTGGTTCTACACTGTTCAAAATTTATAACCGCCTCGAGCAACGGGTATTCGATTCCCCCAGTAGTCGCCAGGGCTCCTGCCGTTTCCTCGGAGCACGACAGTTTGAGAAGTTAACCTTTAAATGCAATTGCATCAAGTTGAAATTTAAGTCCATCTTGTCCACCACAATATGCGAATTCTGTTTGTATTGATTTTCGTGCAGGATATTTACTATTAAATCTTTTTTGATTACTTTTCCAAACAGGTATGTTCCAAATATCTCTAAACATACAATTAATCTTAACGACTGATACTAAAGTTAAACTGATTGATTCCAGTCGCCTCTCTAAATGGTCAAATGCACCATTAATCTAATTCTCAGTAGATTGACCAATATTTCCAACACATTAATTTATGAATGCAAAATCACCAGCCTCAGTACCCAATCCTCATTAATATCCTTCTGCCAATTTCCCTCATAAAATTTTCCTCCTATAAACAAATGTCATTACTGAGAAACAATAGAATCAGGAACATACGTTCTTATAAAGAATACCACATATTCTCAGATTATTCCATTACTCTGCCCTCTTGTTCCAGTAAGAAAAAGCTGTACATCGAAGCCTTGTGTTTGTATCCGTTACTGTAAATAGGCAAGAGTTGACCAACATTTGTTTCTTATTGGATGCCATATTCTCATATTCCTTGTTATCTAAATAGCTGAACCAGCCAGGTAATGCTCTAAATACTTAGTCGCAACGCCGTTAAAACGGTCCATCCATTTTTTTAGGCGACTGTGATAGCTATTGATGTTCTGAATATGATATACGCCCTTCACACGCTGTTTCCCATCGACTTGAAACGGTAATAAGACAAGCCTTTCGAGTTCGCGTAGAAGCTAAAGTTTAGATAACGAGTCGGGGTTATTAACAGTATACGGTGGAAATGTAGGGAAAAAGGCCTGGTGCGGCGTGGTTTCTTTCGCATGCTTTACTAAGTCACAGGGTTCATATCTCCGGTTTGGAATGGGTCGAAAGTTGTGGAATTATGTAGTCATTCTCATGAGTATATTGTATAATGCTTTGTGTAATGAAGGAAATTTTTTCATGGAAAGAACGGAAACTGGAATCAGATACTGAATAGGGGCCAACGTCGTCCAAGAAGCGGAGACTTAAGTCAGAAATCATGGGCCCAAATGCGGGGATCCTTCACCTTTTTTGAGTCAGGAAATATTGCAGTATGGGGGAGGGAAAGTCTTGAACAGTCAATGGAGTGCAGCAGCACTTGGTCTTTTTCTCTTCTGTGGTTTTTTGTTCAGTGGTTATTTGTACGAAACCGGAGCACTTCTATCTGCGGGTCTGCTTTGGATCGTTGCGATTGTCGGGCTGATCGCCACACGTCGAATGCTGCTAGGATCATTCCAACTAGTCATTATCTCTTTTGCGGCAATGTACGGATTGACGCTGTTGTATGCAGCAGACTTTGAAGGAGCGTTAATTGAAGCGTTAAAGGTGTCGTCCGTTGTTCCGGTCGTTCTTATATGCGACCTTTTATCACGATCTGGTTATGAATCGATGTTTCGTTGGTACGGATGGGCCGCTGCGATGTCAGTCGTATGGGGAATCGGTTTTTCTCTGTTCCGGAACAACCGTTTGGAGTCGACCTTCGGGTATGCCAACGCATACGCGATCGCTCTGCTTGCAGCTTTACTTTTGACTGCTTTCGCATACGCTAAAGAACGGAAGAGCATTTATCTCTTCTTAATCGCTTTTCACGCTTGCGGGTTACAGCTTGCCATGTCTAGATCAGTTTGGTTGCTATGGATTGCGTCAGCGGCGCTAATGCTGTGGGTTGTTTCTAAGGACAGAAAAGTTCAATGGAAATTGGGGCTTGCTCAAGCGGCGGGGTATGTCATTGCAGCGGTCGCCAAGCAGGATGTTTTGTTCTTCTTGCAAAGAGCAACAACCATTGACCCTGATGCTTCAGAACTGCAAATCCGGCTTGTTTACTGGAAAGACTGTTTGCCCATGATCCGGGATTTTATCGTTGGGGGCGACGGAGGCGGCGGATGGAGCATGCTTCTCCCGCACTACAGGTCTCAGGATTATTATGTTAAGTACGTCCACAATCACTATTTGCAAATACTTCTGGATACAGGTCTTCCGGGTTTTATACTTTTCTCTGCCATCCTCGGTATATTCGCTACAGCCGTATGGAAGAGCCGGAAACTGTTCGGTAACAAGAACGGCAATTTGTTAAAGGGGGTGACATTGACAAGCGGTGTACTACTGCTGCATGCCATGTTCGATTTTGATTTGGAGTACCCGCCGCTGCTAGGATTGCTAATCATTTTGATGTCTTACACCGTCGTACAGGGAGAAGATGATGTGTTTGGCGGACGATTTCAGGTATGTCCAGTGGTCGCAGTACCAATCATGTTTGTGCCATTAATTTCATCATTATGGTTATTTGCCGGCTATGGGCAGAAGGAGATCGGACTTGCACACATGCGTCACGCTAATCCGGATGCAGCAATTGAAGCGTTCGGCAATGCGGAGCGTATTGTACCCTGGTCACATACGTTACATTACGAATCTGCCAAAGCTCTCACTATGATCGGTAATCAAAAGCGGGATGCCGTATTTTACCGGGTCGCTGAGAATGAGATGCAAGTTGCACTGCGGCTCGCCCCTGAACAAGAGCTTTACCGATCATTCACGATTAAGCTATCATCAGTTGCCCACTAAGAAGAGAAATGGAGAGAAATCAGTAAATGGGATGGAAGAAATGGATTCGGGCGACAAGCTTAACGTTGGCTGCGCTACTGTTTTTCGGAAATTCGTCAATTTCAGCTTTAGCCGCAGAACTACAAAAAGGTTGGGCATATTACGCTTATGATACGCAGAAGGTTCGTGGTTGGGTCTATGTGCTCGATGCCAACCAAGTATCCATCGATATGGCTGGTGACGGAGGAAAGACTGCAACAACAGGACCTGTAAGTTCTTCCGGTTATGCCTTGTACGATGACAATAATAGACGGTTTTATGCATTCTCTTACGAAAAGGCATTAGATTTCGTTCCAGGAAAATTGACTGCCAAAGTTGATGCAACGACCCTGGATATGAACAAGACGAGCTATAATGGAACAGACCGAATTTACTTTGCTTCGAACGACAGTTTAAATCTGGATATTTACCGGATGAAGGCGGAAAACAAGCTCGGGAGCGTTACAGCAGACACGTACATCCCTGCCGGCACGTCCCTCTTCTCGTTTACGCCGGTTCGTAATGCAAGCGGGGGATGGTATGATAGACTCACCCCGAATGGAATCGAAATCCAATTTCCGAAAAGCGTCACGGCTTCAACGTACATTTCCTGGAGCCGTTTGCAATCCACAGATTTCGTATTACGCGACACAACGGTTCAACAATCCGTCTACATAGAGTCTGTGGCTCCGAAACTGGAATACAACTACTCAAGCCAAATGTGGGTACCCACAGTAAATACTATTGACATTCAAGCGAAAGAAGCACTCGTATACGGACATCAGTATGAATTGCAGCTTTCTTCCACAAGCTCCGGGGATGAGATTAAGTTGCCTGCTACCGGAACATACGATATGAAGCTATTGAACGGCGAAATCCACCAGACTTACTACAACGGTGTAGTTCCGGGTATGATTTTCTCGCCTATAACTACATCTAATTTTTATAAGTTGACGGTCGGTCAAAGTAGTACACCGACAAATCCGGCGCCCGGTACAGAGCAAGCGGGGGATCGTCCTCCGAAACTAGCGATTCATCTTCTGAAACCAGCGACGCCTCTTCGGGATCAGGTAGTTCATCGTCCGGTAGTGGGGAATTGGTCACACCATCGGCAATGAGTCCATCCACAGGTGTCGAAAGCAAAACGACGAAGGAAACGACTCCAAGCGGCGAGCCGCTGACACATGTTTCATTGGAATGCGCTTCTTTCCAAAAGGCCCTTAACCAGTTAAAGACGGCAGATAATAACAATCAAACGGTGACCGTTACCTTACCTCAGGATGCGCTAAATGTGCAAGTCGACATTCCAGGTTGCGCATTGATTGGTACAGCGAAACAATTGCCGAATGCCGTGATCTCCGTAGTCGGTCAGCAAGTGTCGTATAGACTGCCGCTGCAAATTTTGCCGCCGGAAAGCTTGGCTAATTCGTGGAAGATCGATCCGGACAAGCTTAGCTTTCAACTAACAATACGAAAAGTAACTGGTCTGGAGAAACGGATTTTGGATGGATATATACTTAAAAACGAGTTAAAGCCGCTCGATGCCACTTATGATTTTCAAATTTTAGCGGTCGCTGGCGATAGGAAGGAAGAACTGAATGACTTTGGAACAACATATGTGACAAGGGACATTACGATTCCGGGGCAGCTTGACCCTAATAAAAGTTCAGTATTCATGGTGGATCCAAACCCGGGCATCGTTTCGTTCGTGCCAGCTGTCTTTACAGTTGAAAATGGAAATACGGTCGTCTCGGTTAAGCGAAACGGCAATAGTATCTATACGGTAGTGACGAACGATAAAACATTCGGCGATCTACAAAACCATTGGGCTAAGAAGGAGATCGAGCTCTTAGCTTCGAAAGGCCTTGTGAAAGGGGCGTCCGACGTATCATTCGCCCCGGACCGTTCGATTAGCAGGGCTGAGTATGTAGCTCTGCTCGTTCGTGCACTTGGCCTGAAGCCAGATGCTTCAGCAGTTTCTTACAAAGACGTTACAGCAAGCGACTGGTTCGCTGCTGAATTGGGTGCGGCGCAAAAAGCAGGCCTTGTGAATGGTTACGAGGATGGAACGTTCCGCCCGCACAACATCATTTCCCGACAAGAAATGGCCGTATTGTTATTGAAGGCGACCCGATATGCAGGAATCAAGTTTGAATCAAACGGACAGAATACACAATCACTTCAATCGTTTAAAGATAAAGGATTGGTTGAACGATGGGCGCAATCGTACGTAGATGAAGGTGTTCGTAATGGTTTGCTGCAGGGAGCGTCCGACGGTTATTTTCTGCCGAACGAAAAGGCTTCGCGTGCACAGGCGGTGGTTGTGCTGGCAAGGATGTTACGCTTCGCCGGATTTATCAATTAACAGCGACGGATTTGGCATTGGCTGGTAGAATCGGAAATAACACAAGCCGTAAGTTTAGAGCATGGAAAGAAGAAGATCGCCCTACGGCCAGCTAGGTCCAATGGCGATCTTCTTGACGTTCTGAAAAAAGGTGGCCGCTAGCCATTGCTCTAAGACGGTTTTTGTTCCCGAGCCGCCAATAGCAAAGTCCGAGGAGCCCTCAAGCCTCGGCAACTTCGCTAATCGTTTGGTACCGGAGGCGGTTATGTAGTTTTCCTAGCGACATCGCCCGGTTGGTTTCACCTGGTTTTAGATACATCGTCACCGCTTCATATAACGCTCATAGGATGCCTGCTCGATCTTGAGGACGCTGTCCAGCCCGATTTTCTCGATGTTCTTGACGTAGTCGTCGAACTTATCGAGCGGCTCCGCCCCCATGATGAATTTGTTCACCATCTCGTCCTTGTAGGTCGTTATTTCCGCGAATTTCGAATTGAGTACATCGCGTTCCGCCTGCTTGAAGGAGAGGGCAACCGGATATTTATCTTTGATGAACGGCGTAATCGAATCGCGGATTTTTTCGATCTTCGGCGTGACCATAGCGTTCTCGTAGCGGATGTCCCATTGGTAGGCAAATTCGCGGTGGCCGAGCTCGAACATTTTAATCAGCGGCGATTTGTTCGGGTCCTTCATGATCAGGTCGGTGTATTTCGGCTGATTGTTCTCCATGGTGTACGTTTCGCCGAGCTTGCCGAAATTCATCGCCAGCTGCCCTTCCTCGCTGTAAAACCAGTCGTGCATTTTGGCCAGCTCCGCCTTGTATTTGGATTTCGAGCTGATGGCGAAGCCGTTCTTGATCAGCGTTTGCTGGCTTTTCGTATACGCGTCGCCGGACGGGCCCTTCAGCGGCGTAATGCCGATCATGTTGACCTTCGGCTCGGCCTTGGCCACCAGCTTCTCCAAATACTCGATGCGCGGGAATGAATCGAACGTAATGCCGGACACTTGGTTCGTGAAGCGGGATTCCCACACCTTCTGGTCGTTCGTAATGTACTCCTTGTCGATCAAGCCCTCGCGGTACAGCTTGGCGGCAAAGGCGAGCGCATCCTTCAGCTTCGGATTCGTATAGGTGTATTTGACTTGGCCGTTCTCCACGTAAAAATCTTCCTCGAACGACACGCCGAACGGCTCGACGAACGCCAGCAGTCCTTTCAATTTATTGCGCGTCGTAAACGGGATTTCGTCTTTTTTCCCGTTGCCGTTCGGGTCCTTCTCCTTAAAAGCCTTCAGCACCTCATACAGTTCATCCGTCGTGGTCGGCGCCTTCATCCCGACTTTATCGAGCCAGTCCTGCCGCACGATCAACAGATTGATCGTTTTGACCGCGGAAATTTGCGGGAAGAAGTAGATGTTGCCGTCGTCCGATTTGATGTCCTTCAGGATCTGCGGATTCTTGTCCAGAATCTTTTTGAAATTCGGCATGTACTGGTCGATCAGCTTGTTCAGCGGCTCGAAGGCGCCGTTCTCTCCGCCTTTATTGAGCAGGTCGGGAGCCGCTTCCATCAGGTCCGGCAGATCGCCGCCGGCCAGGGTCAAATTGAACTTCTCGATGTAATCCTTGTCGTCGTTCGGGGCTTTCAGCCACTTGAAGTAGACATTGGTTTTCTCGACGATCGGCTTCATCCAAGGCAGATCGTTCGATTCGACCGATTCGGTTCTCGGCCTCATATAGACGCTGACCTCGATTTTCTTGTCCAGCACTTTACCGCCGGCCGCCGTCTGGCCGCTCGGGTTCTTCTGGGCATCGGAAGTTCCCGAAGCCTTCGGGTCGGTACCTCCGGTCTGGCATCCGGCCAGCGTCATCGTCAGCGCGATTGCGCCGGTCATTCCTTTGATCCACTTGGCTTTTTTCATAACTATGCACAACCTCCCTTTTTATTTTTTGCCGCGAGATGGAAATTAGCCTTTGATCGATCCCATCATGGAGCCCTGTACGAAATATTTCTGGATGAACGGATAGACGAGCAGAATCGGCGGCGTAGCCACGATCAGCGTTGCGTATTTGATCGATTCGCTGAGCAGGTTCTTGTCGTCGTGGACATCCACCATCACTTGATCGGTCTGATTCTGGATGACGATGTCGCGCAGCAAGATTTGCACCGGGAACAGGTTCTCGTCGTTCAAATAAATCATCGCCGGGAAAAAGCTGTTCCACTGGTTCACGGCATAAAACAACCCGATGGTCACCAGCGACGGAACCGACAGCGGCAAATAGATGCGCAGCGACGTCTGCATCGCGGAGCACCCGTCGATTCGTGCGGCGTCCTCCAGCTCGGCGGGAATCTGCTCGAAGAAGGTGCGCTGGATGAATACGTAGAACGACGCGTCGGCACTCGGAATGATGATCGCCCAGATGGTGTTGCGCATTTCGAGCGCGTTGACGACGAGGTAGGTGGGGATGAGACCGCCGCTGAAGAGCATCGGCAAGAGCACGAAGCCGGTCAGCAGATTTCGCCCGGGCACCTCCTTCTTCGATAGCGGATAAGCGGCCAGTACCGTGAGCACGAGGCTCACCGCGGTGCCCAGGACCGTGTACATCACGGTATTGAAGTAGGCGCGGCCGAGCATCGGGAACTCGATAACCCGCTTGTAAGCCTCCCACTGGAGCCCCATCGGGATGATGCCGATTTTGCCCTGCGAGATATAAATTTGATCGCTGAGCGAGGCGGCGAGTACATATAAGAAAGGGTACACGGTGACAGCTACGACAAGGCCCAAAAACAGGGTGTTGAGCGTATAAAAGGCCAAGCTTCCCCATGTCATACGGCGTCTGCGGCATTGGCGAGCTCCTCCTTTTCCTCGAATTACCAAATGCTCGTTTCCGAATATTTGCGGGCCAAGCGGTTGGAGATCATCAGCAGCACGAGCCCCATCACCGATTGGAACAGGCCGACGGCGGAAGCGAAGCTGTAGTTCGCCTCCAGGATCCCTCTCCGGTAGACGTAGGAGCCGATCACGTCCGCCGTGATATAAGTGTTGGGATTGTACAGCAGGATGATGAGCTCGTACCCGGTTTCCAGCATGTGGCCGATTTTGAGCAGCAGCAAAATGATGATCGTCGGCGCGATGCCCGGCAGGGTGACGTGCCACATCTGCTTCCAGCGGTTCGCGCCGTCCACCTTGGCCGCCTCGTAGAGCTCGGTGTTGATGCCGGTCAGCGCGGCGAAGTAGAGGATGGCCGACCAGCCGAGCGTTTTCCACAGATCGATGAACGTGTAGATCCCCCAGAAATATTCCGGTGTCTGCAGGAAGGGGATCCGCTCCATGCCGAACTTGGCGAGCATGTTGTTCACGAGCCCGACGCTCGGGGACAGGAACGTAACGGCCATACTGGCGACGATGACGGTAGAGACAAAATGCGGCAAATAGCTGATCGTCTGTACCGATCTTCTGATGAAGGCGGAGCGCACTTCGTTCAGCAGCAGCGCGAAAATGATCGGCGCCGGAAACACGAACACCAGGTTCAGCAGATTGATCACCAGCGTATTGCGGATCAGCCTCGTGAAATAGACCGAATCGAAGAAGTCGATAAAATGTTTGAACCCGGCGAAATGACTAGCCATAATGCCTTTGTACACGTTGTAATCCATAAAGGAAATCAGCACGGCCATGATGACGGGAGCGTAGCGGAAAATCACATAATAAATCAAAGGAAGCAGGAACATGAGATAGTAGGGCAGGGCCTTCTTCATCGTTTTGCGCCACTGTGCCTGCTTGGTCGCGGCGGTTGCTGCGGAACCGGGGACGGTCATGCGGCTTCAGGTTTGACCATGGTAACGTAACGCCTCCTTTCAAAAAAATGGATGTTCCCGAACGGCCGGCCATCCGAGACTGTGCTCATAATGTAACCGTTTGCAAAAGAATTTGCCATCGCCGATTCTTTGGAAACATCCACATTTATTAGGATGATAAGGTTGATTTTTTTGGATCAATGGGCGAATCTTGGCTTCCCGCCGCTTTCAATGCCGGAACTGCCCGGGCGTGACCCCTTCGTGCCGCTTGAACACGCGGATGAACGTGTTGGCGTTCGTAAAGCCGACCTGATCCGAAATGTCCGCCACGGACTTGGCCGTGGTCTGCAGCAGCAGCTTGGCCTGCTCGATCCGCTTCGAGTTCACGTAATCCACGAAGCTCATGCCTGTGATATCCTTAAAAATGCTGCTTAAGTAGGAGGGGGACAGTCCCAGCGCTTCTCCCAGTACCGTAAGCGAGATATCCTGACGGTAATTGCTTCCGACGAAGGCTTCAATCTTGCTGAGCAGCTGCGAGTACTGGCCGTGCTTCTTGCCCTGAATCCATTCGCCGACCGCCCGGAACGCCTCTTCAATGCACCGCTTCTTCTCCTCTACGCCTGATCGGGCGTCAAGCTCCCGGTATAGGCTGAAGGTGCGGCCGAAAATTTCCTCCGCTGTGGAGCCGATTTCATAAATGGTCCGCATGGCGGTTCCGGCAAGCGCATGAAACAAATGGTGAACGATTTCCGGAGTGGGAGAACCGCCCTCCAGATTCTCCTTCCACAATACATGCAAAAGCTCTGTCAGCGCCCCGGTGTTACCGGTTTTTACGGCATTGATGATCCGCTTCTCCATATCGAAGGAATAGAGGAAGGACTGTTCGGGCTGCGTGCGGACTTCATCTACATAGATGATGCAGCCTTGCCCCTTGACCAGCTTGTATTCCAAGGCGGTCAGCGCGTCCGCATAGGAGAACGGCACATCCTCCGCCCGCCCGTATACATTGCCTACGCCGACCGTGAAAGTCCGCTTGTGCTCCAACGCGAAATAGTCCGTCACGTCAGCGGATGAATTCGTCGACCCGCTCCGGCTTCGGATTCCGGACGCCCAAGTTAACGACGGTAACGATTTTATTGACCCGTTTTTTGATCGATTTGACCGCAAAATGCGGCGCCTCCGTGTCCGCCCTTACCCCCATTTGATCGATTATGCTAATGATATCCGGATCCTGCGCGCTGAGTATCTCATCGACGGAGAAGTCCACGGTCTCGAACACGATGATTTGGTAAGCATCAAAGACGAAGGGAAGCTGAAGCTTCTCCGCGGCGGCGGCCATATTCTCCGACGACACCCGGCCTTCCAGCAGATCGTAAATCAGCTTTTGCTGCAGCGCCGGCAGGTTTTTCTCGAATTCGTCCTTCAGATGACGGTTTTCATAATAAACATAGTTGATGATCCGGTCGATAAATCCGAGCTCATCCTCCTTGCGCATGCCGGGAGCCGTTTCCTTGCGGCGTTCGAACAGATTGAGATAAGCTACGATGTTATGAATCGGCCGGTACATCCGCTCGGTCAAGAAGTAAGAGATGATGATGCCCACGGCAAGACAGAGGACGGCGGCGATCAGCGTAAACTGCCTGAATTGATTGGCCTTTTCCGTTATAAAGGCGGTCGGCACTGCGCTGATGTAGGTCCAGTCGTTGATGCGGGAGGTGGTGTACACGATCTGGTAGCTTTCGCCGGAGATCTTCTCCTCGAGGTATCCTTCCCGGCCCCCTTCGGCCTTCACTTTGTCCGCAATGATGCCTTTGACGGAATCAATCCGCTGATCATGCTCCGAACGGACGGAGCTATGGACCACGAGCCGGCCGGACGCGTCTACGGCATAGATAAAGGCGGGGTAGGGGTCGCTGATGCTTTGCAGCATATTCGCCAGGTCCTCGGTTTTGACGTTCATGTAGAGTATTCCGGTCGGGGACATCTCGCTGAGCGGCACGGTCCGGGCGAATGTAAGCACGGATTGGGAAGCCCCGGAGGAGACGGCGTCATAGCGGCCGACGAATTTGTAGCCGATGTGGCTCGTCTCCGCCCTTCGCCAGTCCAGCTCGGGCCTCGTGGTGTACAGCTGGCTGTAAAAGTAATCCGCACTGTACTTCGAGTCCTCGTTCAAGACAACCGGATACCGGTAAGGCTGCAGCCAAATATCCGCGATCAGGGGTTGGCGAGCTTGACGCTTTTGAGGTATTGGATCACGTCCTGAAACAGCATCTGGTCGAGGTCCCACGTCTGTTCCGACAAATAGAGGGCCCGGCGGACCGGATTTTGCAGTGAAACCTGAAATGACAGCACGTCCCACGATTCGAGAGCCCGGTCGATATTGCTTCGCGCCTGCTCGATGTATTTGTTGTTGGAGGTAACCACTTCTGCAATCAGCGGCTTGGACGATTTCGAATAAGAGACGTAGCCGAAGACGAGGATGGTGGCGAGGACGAAGGCATTGAAGATGAACAGCATTTTGACGAAAATGCTTTTATGCTTAAACGTTTTCAAGCTTTGCGGGAACATGTTCGCGGACAACCCCCTGCGAGCCGGATGGATACTGCCGTTTCCTGATCTACCCAAATTGTAGGCCACCGGCCGGTTTATTGTAAAGCGCTTTAATGAGAAAAAGAGCCGGTGATGCAAATTAACAAAGGACCTGATTTCATGCTATATTGGAGCAGGTAAAGGATGTGAGATTGTGACGCTTCAGCAGTTGAAATATGTAATCGAAGTCGTGAAGCAGGGCTCCATTAACGAAGCGGCCCGGCGGCTGTTTATTTCCCAGCCCAGTCTCTCGAATGCGATCCGGGACCTGGAAATCGAGATCGGCATCGCGATATTCGAAAGGTCGAACAAGGGCATCTCGCTCTCCAAGGAAGGCGCCGAGTTTCTGCGATATGCCAGGCAGGTGGTCGAGCAGGCGGAGCCGCTGGAGAGCCGGTACCTGAACGCCAAGCCGTCGCCGCAGCATTTTTCCGTGTCCACCCAGCATTATGCCTTCGCTGTGAATGCGTTCGTGAGCCTCGTGCAGGAGTACGGGCAGGAGGAGTACGAACTGGCGCTGCGCGAGACCAAAACCTATGAGATTATTGAGGACGTTCGAAGCTTTCGCAGTGAAATCGGCATTCTATACCTCAATGAATTTAATGAAAAGGTGATTAATAAGATGCTGAAGTCCGCGAATCTGCAGTTCCACAGCTTGTTCGTCGCAAAGCCTCATATTTTCATCAGTGTGCGCAACCCGCTGGCCAAGCAGTCGATCGTCACGATCGAGGAGCTGCAGCAGTATCCGTACCTGAGCTTCGAGCAGGGCGAGTACAACTCCTTTCATTTCTCCGAAGAGATTCTGAGTACCTTAACCCACAAGAAAAGCATCCGTGTCAGCGACCGCGCTACGCTTTTCAACCTGCTCATCGGGGTGAACGGCTATACGATTTCGACCGGGGTGTTAAGCGCCGATCTGAACGGCAATGAGATCATTCCCGTTCCCCTGGACTGCGAGGAAACCATCAATGTCGGCTGGATCGCCCACCGCAACGTTGCCCTGTCCAAGCTCGGAACGGCCTATGTCGAGGCGCTTAAGCAGGCAATCGCGAAATAGTTGCCTGTGCCGCTAAGTACCCGTTCCCGCCCTTGCTATAGCTTCAGGCTATAGCAAGATATAGGAATTAGCAGTTACCTGTTAGCCGGCCGGCCGTGATATCTTTGCTATACGATAATCAAGCAAAGGAGTTGTTCACTTATGGCGAAGAGCGGGGTGTTGGGTTACCCACGGATCGGAGCGGAACGGGAATGGAAAAAGGCGCTGGAGGCGTATTGGGCGGGCAAGCTGGAAGAGGATGAACTGGACCGGCGGCTGCAGGACATCCGTCTGCAGCACTTACGGAAGATGAAGGCCAGAGGAATCGACTTCATTCCGGTGGGCGATTTCAGCTATTACGACCATGTCCTGGATACGGTCGCGATGTTCGGCATTGTACCGAAACGATTCTCATCGTATCGCGGCGGCCCTGTCCCGAAATCTGTCTATTACGGCATGGCCCGGGGAACGAAGGAGGCGGCGGCATGCGAAATGACGAAGTGGTTCAACACCAACTACCACTATATCGTGCCCGAGCTGGGAGGTACGACACCGGAGCTGACCGAGAATAAGCCTCTTCTGGCCTACCGGGAGGCAAAACGGACACTGGGCATCGAAGGGCGGCCCGTGCTGCTGGGTCCGCTGACGTTCCTGAAGCTGTCGAAGGGTCACGCCGAGCTGGGCATCGATGGCTGGCTCGACCGGCTCGCTGCCGCTCTACGTTCAGATTCTAGAGGAGCTGGAGCGGGAGGGGACCGCATGGGTCCAGCTCGACGAACCGATTCTGGTTACGAAACTTGGCGATGCGGACGTAAGGCGCCTGAGAAGGATCTGCGAAGCGTTCACTGCATCGGTGCCTGGCTTGAAGCTCATGCTTCAAACGTACTTCGAATCGCTCGAGGCTTACCGCGACGTCATTTCGCTGCCGGTTCACGGCATCGGATTGGATTTTGTACACGGCCTGGCAGGCAACCTGTCGGCGATCAGGGCACTGGGCTTTCCGGCGGACAAGGTGCTGGGGGCGGGGGTTATCGATGGACGCGGTATCTGGAAAGCGCCGCTTCGCACCCAAAAAGCGCCGCTGGATGAGCTCGCCGCCTATGTCCCGTCCGAGCGGCTGATCGTGCAGACGTCGTGCAGTCTTCTTCATGTGCCGGTTACGGTGCAGGGAGAGACGGACCTTGCGCCTGAACTGAGGGAATCGCTTGCCTTCGCGGATGAAAAGCTCGACGAGCTGGCGTCGCTTACGCGAGCGGTAAACGAAGGCGGGGCCAGGGTCGATGCGGAGCTGCAGGCATACGAGTGGGTTTCCCAGGCGCTCAGCCGCTCCGAAGCACGAAACAGACAAGATATTCAGCAGGCCGTCGCCACCCTGGCTGCCCAGGACCCGCAGCGCGGCAGGCCCTTCGCGGAGCGCAAGGCCATCCAGCGGGAGAAGTGGAAGTCGCCGGCTTTCCCCACCACGACGATCGGCGCCTTCCCGCAGTCTGCGGAGGTGCGGAAGGTCCGCCAGCTGTGGCGCAGAGGCGAGTGGGCTGAGGAGCGATACGCTGAGTTTATTCGGGAGCAGATTGAACGCTGGGTGAGGCTTCAGGAGGAAATTGGGCTGGATGTTCTCGTACACGGAGAATTCGAACGAACCGACATGGTGGAGTTCTTCGGCGAGAAGCTGGCGGGTTTCGCTTTTACACGGAACGGCTGGGTGCAGTCTTACGGCTCCCGCTGCGTGAAGCCGCCGATCATTTATGGCGATGTGGCATTTGAGGGTGCCATGACGGTCCAAGAGACGAAGTTCGCCCAGTCCCTGACGGATCGCCCTGTGAAAGGGATGCTGACCGGCCCGATCACGATTATGAATTGGTCGTTCGTCCGTGAAGATATTTCGCGGGAGCGGATAGCCTACCAGCTGGCGTATGCGCTTAGACAGGAGGTGGAGGCGCTTGAGAAGGCCGGCATCGGCATGATTCAGGTCGACGAGCCCGCCGTAAGGGAAGGCTTGCCGCTCAAGGAAACCAAGCAGGCTGAGTATTTGACCTGGGCGGTCCGGGCCTTCCGTATGACCACCTGCACCGTGAAGGATGAGACGCAGATTCACACGCATATGTGCTACTGCGATTTTCACGACATGATCGATTCGATCGAGGCGATGGACGCCGATGTGATCTCGATCGAAACATCGAAGAGCCACGGAGAGCTGATCGGCGACTTTGAATCGAACACGTATGGCAAAGGGATCGGCCTCGGCGTATACGACATCCACAGCCCGAGGGTGCCCGGTGTAGGGGAGATGACGGGCTTGATTGACCGTGCCCTGCAGGTGCTGAGTCCGGACTTGTTCTGGATCAACCCGGACTGCGGCCTGAAGACAAGAGGCTTCGAGGAAACGGCGGCTTCCCTGCGCAACATGGTTGCGGCCGCGCAGCTTATCCGGGAAAAGTATAAGGTCTCGATCGGGTGAAAATAAGCAGGACCCAAGAACCAACAAGGAAGCTGCCGCCGGCGCTTCTTTAGGTTTCATCTGCTCCTTTATTTCACAAAAAGGAAAATGGGAAGATGGAGCGAATGTTGTTAATAGCATTCGTATTTTCCCGAAGGAAAAGTAGTACCCTGAACCAAGCCACAATGGCCGGTTAGCATCAACTATTGTAAGGGTTTTCATGATGTGACGGGAAGGGGGTCGGTCCTTGTATAAGATTTTACTGGTAGACGATGAAGCTATCGTCCGGGAAGCAATTAAGGAACGAATCAATTGGCAGGAGCATGGATTCGAATGCGTGGGCGATTGCGAGAACGGACTGGAAGCCGTCGAGCTCGTGGAGCGGTTTCGTCCGGATATCGTATTGACCGATATATGCATGCCGTTCATGGACGGCTTGGAGCTGACCCGGTATCTATCTAGAGCCTGCCCTGCGACGAGAGTCGTGATTCTAACCGGACATGAGGATTTTGACTATGCGCAGCAAGCCGTCAAGCTTAAGGTGACCGATTATATCCTGAAGCCGATTACCGCTTCCGAGCTTGGCGAGGTACTTGCCAGGATCCGGGGCGAGATGGATGCGGAAGCGAAGCGGCACGAAGACTTGTTCCGTCTGCGGCAGCAAATGAATGAGAGCTTCCCGCCGCTGAAGGAGCGTTTCCTGGAACGTCTGGTTACCTTGAAGCTTCATCCCGGGGATATAAGGAACAAGCTGGAGTACTACCAGATCGATCTGCCGGGTCCGCTCTTTACGGCGCTGGTAGTCGGGATTGATGATTTTGGCCAGTACTTGTGCCGGAATCCGGGAGCCGACGAAGAGTCGCTGGGTTTTGCCGTTTTCAATATCGTGCAGGAAATTGCCGCGGCCGCCGAACAGGCGGGCGTGGTGTTCCGGGACCGGGAGGAGCGCATCATTGCTCTATTATCCGGCGGCGATGAGATTTCTCTTCATGAGCATGCGCAGACCGCGGCGGAAGAAATTCGCCAATCGGTCGAGAAATATTTAAAGTTCACCGTGACCGTCGGCATCGGCCGGACGAGCGAATCGGTAGGCGAGCTTCATCAGTCTTACCGCTCGGCGCTGGATGCGCTCGGCTATCGTTTGCTGGTCGGGAAAAATAGCGTCATTCCCATCAGCGATATGGAAGCGCGCCGTGCCGATCGGGAGGGACAGCAAGGCGAATGGATCAGCGCGATTGCGACCTGCATTCGGACCGGGAGCCGGCGCGAAATGGAGAAAGCGATCGAGGACATGATCGGTCATTTGAAACGCCATTTTACCCCGATTCCGAAATGCCGCACGCCGCTGCAGGCAGTAGCTTTGTCCATCGTTCAAGTCGTTCAGGAGCTGGGCGCGGATGAGTCCGGAATCTTCGGCGATGCCTCCGACCCGCTGGCCGCGTTCGGGGAACTTAAGACCCTGGACGACATGGAGCTGTGGCTGAAGCGCCTAGGCGCACATGGCGTCCGGGCGACGGCCGAACTTCGCAACAACTTGAACCAGGTACAAATCGAGAAGGCCGTCCGCTATATTAAGGAGCATTTTCACGAAGAGCATGTGTCACTGCAAGCCGTTTGTCAGTATGTTCATCTGAGCGTAAGTTATTTCAGTACTTTATTCAAGCAGTATACCGGCAAGACGTTCATCGAGGCGCTAACCCACGAGCGCATCGAGAAGGCCAAGGAGCTTCTCAAATTTTCCCCACTCAAGACCTATCAAATCGCCGCTGAGGTAGGGTATGTCGACCCGCATTATTTTAGCGCCATCTTCAAGAAATGGACGGGCGAGACGCCGACCGAATACCGCCGGCAAGCGGCGAGGGACCGGGTGTGATGTCAATGAAAGCATTCCGATGGATCGAATTCCAGAGCATCCAATCCGGCATGGCCGCTGCGTTCGCCTGCCTGATCTTGTTTACTGCGGTCACCATGAGCACCGTTGCCTACCGGCTGTCGGAGGATTCGGCGGAGCGAACCGCCCAGCAGTATACGGCGGAGCTGGTGAAGCAGGTAAAAGGGCATATCCAGACCTATATCGGGAGCATGGAAAATATCTCTCTGCTGGCCATGAACAACCGCGATGTCCGCGAATATTTGTCCGGGCGTCTCATGAAGGCCCCGGCTGAGCAGGAAGAAGTTAAACAGAGAATTATCGATTTCTTTCACACGATCGCGCGCTCCCGCAAGGACATTGCCTCTATTAATTTATTCGGGTACGACGGGCGCTTCGTTACCGACCGCGGCGACGTCAAACGGAATCCGAATGTAAGGTTAAGCGATTTTGACTGGTACCGCAAAGCCCGGGAAGCCAAGGGGGACGTGGTCATATCTCCCTCGCATGTCCAGCCGATTTATCAGGATGAATATCGCTGGGTCGTGTCGCTAAGCAGGGAACTGCGGGGAGCGGGGAAACGGAAGGCACGGGAATCCTGCTCGTCGACTTAAATTTTAATGCGATCACCGATATTCTGAGCAGCATATCGCTGGGGGAACGAGGCTATGTATTCATTGTCGATGGCGACGGCAACCTGATCTATCATCCGCAGCAGCGGCTGATTTACAGCCATTTGAAGACGGAACGGATCGACAAGTTGCTGGCGGCAGGCAAGGGCGACTTTCGCACGGACGAAGGTGACCAAGCCCGCATCTATACGATTGAGGACTCCGGCTTTGGCTGGAAAATTGTCGGTGTCGCGTATGTCGATCATTTGATCGCCAACAAGACGCAGATGCAAATTTCTTTCTTACTTTGGGGAGCGGTGTGTTTTGTGGTCGCGTTTATGATGTCGGTATTTTTATCCCGCCGGCTTTCGCGTCCGATTCTGCAGCTGCAGGAACGCATGAAGGAAGTGGAGAAGGGCAATTTCGATATCCAGGTTCCCGTGGGGAATACAAGGGAAATCGGACGGCTGGCCCGGACTTTTAATCTTATGGTCGGACGGATCAAGGAATTGATGGCGCAGGTTGTCGAGGAGCAGGAGTTCAAGCGCAAAACCGAACTAAGCGCTTTGCAGGCGCAAATTAACCCGCATTTTCTGTACAATACGCTGGATTCGATTATATGGATGGCGGAGAGCAAGAAGTCGGAGGAAGTGGTGCTTATGACATCGGCCCTCTCGAAGTTGTTCCGTGCTTCCATCAGCAAAGGGGAGGAGCTGGTACCGATCCGGAATGAGATGGAGCATATTTTCAATTATTTAACGATCCAGAAAATCCGCTACCGGGATAAGCTCGAATTCCATATCGACACCGATCCGGATATTCTGCACTTCCAAACGCTGAAAATCGTGCTCCAGCCGATCGTGGAAAATGCGATTTATCACGGCATCAAGAATAAATACGGCGTCGGTGTCATCCGCATAACCGGCGAGAAGCGGGACGGGGAGATCCGGCTCCAGGTGATCGATAACGGGGTCGGCATGGAACCGGAGCAGGCAAAGCGCTGTTGATGCCGCGGGGAAAGGTTCTCCAGGCGGCAAGAAGGTGGGACTTTGGAATGTGCATGAACGGATTCGGCTTTGTTTCGGACCTTCATACGGCTTGTCCGTAGAAAGCGAGCCGGATGAGGGGACAGCCGTCACCATCCGGATGCCGGCGACTCGCTTCGAAGATATCAAAGGAGACGGTGGCGAATGAGCGGGCTGTCGCGGAAAGGCAAACGGGTCGGCCTGCTGCTTCTGCTTGCGGTATTGATAAGTGTTCTGATCTTCACACTGCAATACCGCAGCGGCCGGATTCATGTCATCGTCGTCGTAAAATCGCTGGAGGAAAGCATAGAGTTCTGGCGGGTGCTCTCGGACGGGGTGGATGCCGCTGCGAAAGAACTTGGCGTGGACGCCGAAATCACGGGGCCGGCCTCCGAATCCGATATCGACGGGCAAATCGCCGTTCTGGAGCAAGCGATCCGGAAACGGCCCGATGCGATCGTTATGGCCGCAACCGACTACAACCGCCTGGTTCCGGTAGCGGATGACATCATAAAGGCGGGCATTCGGCTGATTAGCATCGATTCTGCGGTCAACAGCGGCGCGGCCCAAAGCTTTATCGCCACCGATAATATCGAAGCGGGTAAAAAAGCAGGGGAAGAAATGGTGCGGTTTGCCAAGTCCGGCAAAATTGCCATCATGAGCTATGTGCAGGGCACGGGCACGCAAATCGACCGGGAGCGGGGAGTCCGGATGCGGCTCGAGAAGGAGCCCGGAATGACCGTCGTCGGGACCTATTACAGCGACGGAGTCGAGCAGAAGGCTTACGACAACACGAAACGGCTTCTTCGGGACGTCCCCGATCTGGCGGGGATTGTCGGTCTGAATGAGACCTCTACGGTCGGAACGGGAAAAGCAATTAAGGAACTGGGGCTTGCCGGCAAAGTAAGCCTGGTCGGCTTCGACAGCTCTATCAATGAAGTGAAGCCGCTGGAGGCCGGCGTTATTCAGGCTACCGTAGTCCAGAAGCCGTTCAATATGGGATATATCGGGGTCAAGACGGCTGTGGATGCCGTTCGCGGCAGGAAGGTGCCGGAGCGGATGGACACCGGCTCGGTGGTCATCGACAAAACGAATATGTATACGAGCGAGAACCAAAAGCTGCTTTTCCCTTTTGTGGGGAAGTAGCTTTTTTTTCGTAAATTATTCAACCGTTTAAGGAAGATATTCCATTCAAGCGGGTCCCTTCTTATTTTATCATCAAACTGTACCTGAAAAAAGGGGGGCTGGCACGATGGAGGCTGATCTTGTAGCTATGGAAGGCATCGTTAAGGAATTTCCCGGCGTACGTGCGCTCGACGGGTGCCGATTTGAGCTCCGCCGGGGAGAAGTGCATGCGCTGGTCGGCGAGAACGGAGCAGGCAAGTCCACCTTGATGAAGGTGCTGACCGGCGTGTACAGGAAGGATGCCGGGCGCATTGTATACTGCGGCAAGGAAGCGGATATACCGGATACCCGAACCGCTCAGTCGCTCGGGATCAGCATGATTCATCAGGAGCTTAACTTGGCTTTGGATTTAACCGCGACTCAGAATATTTTCCTCGGACGAGAACCCCGTAGAGGAATGAAGCTGTTTCTGGATGAGAAGAAGTTGAACGAACAGGCAGGCCGGATTTTCCAGCGGCTCGGAATCCAGCTTGACCCGGGCGTGAAGATTTCGGAGCTGACGGTAGCGAACCAACAAATGGTTGAAATCGCGAAGGCGCTTTCTTTTGACTCGAAGGTGCTGATTATGGACGAACCGACGGCGGCTCTGAGTGAAGCGGAGATTGCGTCCCTATTCCGGATTATTGAACAATTGAAAGCGGAGGGCGTCGGGATCGTTTATATATCCCATCGAATGGATGAGCTGAAGAAAATTACGGATCGCATTACGGTTATGCGGGACGGAGCTTACATTGATACCGTCGCTACTCCGGACACGCCCATTGAGCGAATCATTTCCATGATGGTTGGACGGGAATTGTATCATACGATAAGTCCGGCGGAGACCGGAGACACTCGGGAGACGGTGCTCGAGGTTCGAAATTTGAACCGCGGCAAGCGACTCAAGAACATCAGCTTTGTTTTACGAAAAGGAGAGATCCTTGGCTTCGCGGGTCTGGTCGGCGCCGGACGGACTGAAGTGGCGAGAGCGATTTTTGGAGCGGATCCGATTGATTCAGGCGAAATCCTTGTCCATGGCCGAAAGGCAAGGATCAAGAGCCCGCACGATGCGGTTAGAGCAGGGATCGGTTACTTGTCCGAGGATCGGAAGCAGTTCGGCTGTCTGGTCGATATGGACGTCAAGACGAACACAGCCATCTCTGCGTTACACTCTTTTGCCACACCATGGGGATGGATGAACGACCGGCAGATGGAGGAAATTTCCCAGGAAATGGTCGCGCGTTTGGACATCAAGACGCCGACGATCGGGCAGCAGGTGAGGTATTTGTCCGGAGGCAATCAACAGAAAGTCGTCATCGGCAAATGGCTCGTCCGGGACTGCGACATCTTCATCTTTGACGAGCCGACGAGGGGGATCGACGTAGGCGCGAAGGGAGAAATCTATAAGCCGCTGGACGAACTTGCTTCGCAGGGAAAGTCCATCCTGATGATCTCTTCCGAGCCGCCGGAAATCCTCCGTCTCAGCCACCGCATTCTCGTGATGTGCGAGGGGAAGATTACCGGCGAGCTAAAGCGGGAAGAAGCCACCCAGGAGAAAATTATGCAATATGCCACGCTGCGGTCGGATGAGGGGATGTCATTTCAAATTAGCGCAAAAGGAGGCTAGCCATGAAAACGGCGATCTTGGGCAGAGGTAAAGGCAAAGAAACGAATGCTGCCCCGTTCAAATCGGGAGCCCTACAGCAAATCCTGGCATTTACCAGCTTAATTGTGCTTGTGCTCTTTTTCTCGCTCGCTTCAAGCAATTTTTTTCAATTCGATAATATTGTCGGAATTTTGTTATCTACGGCGGTAACGGGAGTGCTGGCGCTCGGGTCTACATTCGTTATCGTAACCGGCGGCATTGACCTCTCGGTCGGTACGGTCATGACGCTGTGCTCGGTCATGACGGGGGTTTTTATCACCGGCATGGGATGGCCTGTCCCGGTCGGGATCCTTGGCGGCATTGCGACCGGTGCCGTGTGCGGGTTTCTGTCCGGGCTCGCCATCACCCGGATGAAGATCCCTCCCTTCATTGCGACATTGGCCATGATGATGATCGCCAAAGGGCTGGCCCTGGTGATCTCCGGTACGAAACCGATTTATTTTACGAAAACGCCGGGATTCAGCGAGATTGCCCTCGGGTCGATCATTCCCGGCAACATTCCCAATGCGGTATGGATTTTCTTCGTAGCGGCGGTCCTTGGCGGGATTCTCCTCACGAAAACGATCGTCGGCCGTTATAACTTCGCCTTAGGAAGCAACGAAGAGGCCACGCGTCTATCGGGCGTAAACGTAAATTATTGGAAAGTGATCATTTATACGATTACCGGCGTGTTCACCGGCATCGCGGGCATCCTCATGGCGTCGCGGCTCAATTCCGCACAACCGGCCTTGGGCTCGGGTTATGAGCTGGAAGCGATCGCCGCCGTTGTGATCGGCGGCACCTCGCTCAGCGGCGGCAAAGGCACCATACTCGGCTCCGTCATCGGGGCGCTGATCATGAGCGTCTTGACCAACGGGCTTCGCATCCTGTCCGTGCCGCAGGAATGGCAGACGGTTGTCGTCGGACTCGTCATCATTCTGGCCGTCTACACCGATATGATGCGCCGGCGCAAAAGGTAAGGATAGACCACCTTTTTTCAAACCAAAGGATGACGAAGGGGAGATGGGTATATGAAAAAGTTATCTTTCGTTTTGACGCTCACACTGATGTCTCTGCTGCTGCTTGCCGCATGCAGTTCCGGGAACGGCGACAAGCCGGCTTCCGGCGGCGCCGCTTCGAACGCGTCCAGTTCCGGCAGCATGGCTTCCGGCGGCTGGGAGTGCGGGAGGCGATAAGAAAATGTATATTCCGATCGTATCCAAAGGCTTTCAGCATCAATTCTGGCAAGCCGTGAAGCAGGGCTCGGAAAAGGCGGCCAAGGAATTGAACGTAGAGATTACGTTTGAAGGGCCGGAAACCGAATCTCAAATTGATAAACAAATCGAAATGTTAAAGGCGGATTTAGGTAAAAAACCGAGTGCGATCGGATTCGCCGCGCTGGACAGCCAAGCCGCCATCCCGCTCCTTGAACAGGCGAAGAAAAACAACATTCCGGTGATTGCGTTCGACTCCGGAGTGGAGAGCGATATTCCTTTGACGACAGCGGCAACGGACAATATTGCGGCATGCGGGTCTTGCGGCGGATAAGATGGCGGAGTTCATTGGCGGCAAAGGGGAAGTGGCGCTGGTTGTCCACGACCAAACGAGCCGAACGGGTGTCGACCGCCGCGACGGGTTCGTGAACCGGATCAAACAAAAGTACCCCGACATCAAAATCGTTGATATCCAATACGGCGGCGGCGACCATTTGAAGTCGACCGACCTGGCTAAGGCCATCATTCAGGCCCATCCGAATTTAAAGGGCATCTTCGGTTCCAATGAGGGATCGGCCATCGGGGTAGTCAATGCCGTTACCGAGATGAAGAAAACCGGCATTACGATTATCGGCTACGATTCCGGCAAGCAGCAGATCGAAGCGATCAAGAACGGTGTCATGGCCGGCGCCATTACGCAAAATCCGATAGGCATTGGCTACGAAACCGTGAAAGCGGCCGTTAAAGCCATCAAGGGCGAGACGCTGCCGAAAACGATCGATACCGGATTCTATTGGTATGACAAAAATAACCTGAACGACGAGAAAATCAAGGCTGTTCTGTACGAATAGCATCTGGGGAACCAAGCTCCCGGTCGCGTGGACATTCACGGATCGGGAGTTTTTCTTATTAGAGAGGGGGACAAAATGGTTAGCTAAAAATACTGATTGCTGTATAATGTGGAAAAACCAAATATTACATAAAAAGTTTGGAGGAAGGGGACCGTCATGAGCATCCACCTTGATATTTCCGGTAAGAGGTTCGATAATGTTGGCTTTGGAGAATCTCACATTTTTTTAAATGTACCAAACCCGGTGCTTGTTGAGAAGTACTCATTGTTTGTTTGGGGTATTGATATTGACATTGCCCGACTTAATAATAGTACTTCTCCCAGTGAAGACTTCTATGTAAGCGGAATTTCAAAATTAACTTTCTATAAGCCCAAAAGTGTCAGGATAACAATTTACCCTTACAAGGACAAGAATTGTATTGGATTTTTACACGACCAAGATAAGAGAAAGGTTAAATACCAAAAATCGTGGTCATTTGGCGATGAGGAACCAGAGGAAACGAATTATTATATTGCCGGGGTTCTCGATTTTCCACTAGGTTATGTGGAAATTGAAATATCATCCTTAGATCAAGTGATGTTGGAAATGGATTCAAACCATTGTATTCCTGTAAAAGAATACACATTGAATCCTCATTCGTATGCTTATGATCCAGAAAACCCGTTTCATAGATAATTTACCGCGATATCCAACTTCCTGACTGTTACAATGATAAAAAGAATAGTCACCAAAGGAGTCTTGAGATGAAGAGCGGCTTTCGGAAGAGCATTTCATTTCGTATGAAGCCTTTGAGTTTTACTCTATAGCGGTAGTCAAAGCGGCAAATTGTCTTCATACGATCACAAGCGCTGAACGGAACTATGGGATGATCCATGCGGACTTATACATCGGAAATATCGTTTTTCGGGACAATGAACCGTATCCTATCGATTTTGGAAGGTGTGGCATTCATTATGGCAATCATCGAGTCCTATAGCTTCCATCCGCTTGAAACCGAGGGTTTGATTGAACAGCGACCGAATGCATGAGCAATATTGAGGGCCTATGTGAACGGGACTCCATTCTTATTCCAGCCACTGAGAAGAATTGTGGAGTAGTTGGATATGACGGATATTAACGAATCGGAGGAATCGGCCGATAAAATTTTTGAAGAGTTTTATCCCTACACCAATACCGAGATACCGAGATAAAAAGTTATGGTGATGCCGTATAGATATATTACTTAAAATCCTTATTTATTGTATGGTATTCGGATTAACCATTGCAGTTTATTATATAAAATACCGCTATGGCAGGTTGCCTGGTTTAGCCACTTTCATTTTACTTCTGATCGTTATTTATGCTTTCCTGGGCTTTCATGAGCGTGATGGTGTTAAAGCTTTTGAATTATTATTAAAACTCTTGATCAAATAAAGCCCCAACACGGCTAAAAGGAGACTGCACCGGAATGTCAGACCATTGGAATACCTACTTTACTTACATCGATAATAAACCGGCTTCATTCATGCTGGATCTGGAACCTTGGAAAGATGGGGCAAACGAAACGTTGGTCCATTTGTACCGGCTTAGCGTCATCTTAAATGAACCGACGGAAGATGGGCTGACTTCGAATCAAGAAGCGGAAGTTTTGTATGGCATTGAGGATTCGATCCATGATTCCCTGGATAACCATTACTTGTTCGTCGGAAGGATCACCACGGATGGCAGGAGAGATTTCTTCTACTATACCGATGCGGAGGATGGAGCCCGGCTGACAAGCCTTGCCGCAGCAGTTCTTACAAAATTATAAGTACAGCGTTGAGCGTGTGGAAGAACAGAAGCCAAGGGCCTTCTATTATGAATCTCTCTACCCGAACAAAGCCAATCGGCATCGAATGATGAACAGACACGTGGTGGATAAACTTAGAGAGCATGGGGACTCGTTAAAGCAAGCAAGAACCGTGAACCACTGGGTCTATTTCAGCTCTGCGGAATCGCGTGATCTGTTTAAAGAAAAGGTTCGAAAAGACGGGTTTCGTATGGAGGATGAAGCGGTTCAAGATGGCAAGCACTCCCTGATCATTTCCAGAAAGGACTATGCCGATCTTCACTCCATCAGCGGTGTAACCGATTATTTAGTAAATGCGGCGCAAGCATTTGACGGAGAGTATGACGGCTGGGAAAGTAAAGTGATAAATGAAAAGGAAAACTTCCTCGGCGGGCTGAAAAGGATGTTTAAGCCGAGGAAGTAGAGAGCAAGCGGCATTCCGGAACGAGAAGAAAGTCCTGAAATGCCGCATTTTTTAATCAACCGTCTCCAATTACCGGTCTCTTTTTAATCCATAAGCGGCTATTAAAGCGATAATTAACGTGACGGTCGCAGCCAGAAAAGCGTCCGAGTAAGATATAGCTTCCAACGTGTAAAAGGGATTCCAAGCGCGCACCGCATCCCGGCGAGCGGATAACAAAGCGCCGACCATTCCCGCCCCTATGCCTGCTCCAAGGTACAACGAGCCCTGAAATATCCCTACGCCCACTCCAACGTCTTCCTCCGGTAGAACGCTAACCGCGGCGTTATTGGCAGGGGAATTCGTAAGCGCGAAAGCCATTCCCGCACCAAGAACACTGATGGAGACATAAACGGGAGAAGCCCCGGAGGCAAATGCCGACAAGAACAGGGTGGATAATCCCATCAGCGCGACCCCCGCGATAATTAAACGTTTGGCCCCGAACCGGTCTGATAGCCGGCCGACGAATGGCGAGAGAACCGCCGCCGCCGCGCCTCCGGGCAAGAGGACCAGGCCAGCTTGGCCGGGGAAAGTCCGTTTACCTCCACGGCCATCATCGGAACGAAAACAAGCACGGCGAAATAAGCAAACATCGAAAATACAGCCACCAGGATCGAACTCACATAGTAGCGGTTTGTAAACAAAGCCGGCGGTACAAAGGGCTGTTCTACCGTAGTCATGCACCGGATGAACCATAGCAAAGACAAGAGAGAGCCGGCAAGACTACCCAAGGAAGAAAAGGAAGTAAACCCCTCTGCTTCTCCCTGCGTCACCCCAAAGAGAAGAAGCCCTACCGTAAATCCTAACGAGACGGCTCCGGAAAAGTCAAATTTGCGCTGCGGACTTTCCACCGGCTTCGGTTTGACCGCCGGCAATAATCGGAATGCACCCAGCGCGACAATACCGGAGAGGACAAATGTAATCCAGAACAGAGGCCGCCAACCGAACAGCTGCCCGACGACTCCCCGAATATAGGTCCTCCGGCGGTACCGACGCCAATACACCCCGCTATGATGCCGAGAGCGCCTCCTCGCTTTCCCGGGGAAACCTATTGGAAATGGCGATGACCGAGAGAACGGGAATAGCCGACATCCCGGCTCCTTGAACCATTCGTCCCGTGACCAAGACGGGAAGACTCGGGGCGAGAGCGCAAATCAAACTTCCCATCGTCAGGATCATAACGGCACTGGTAAAAAGCTTCCTTAGCTCCCAAAAATCCGACATTCGTCCGTAAAGGGGCACTCCGATCGCCAGAACAAGAGCGACTCCGCTCACGACCCAGCTCAATTGCGCCTCCGAAGCCTCCAAGTCTTCGCCGATTAACGGAAGCACCGGATTCACCATGTCCACGGTAACGGCCGCAATAAGCACGGCCAGAGCCAACACCATCATCAAGAGAATTGTTGATTTTTGCATTGAAAATGCCTCCTAAAAATATGGAATTTAATTTTTAGGAGGCTTCATCCACTGCTTTCCTCACCCGTTTCCTCACTCCATTCGATGTATTCCTCTATGCAAAAAGGCACCGAATGCACGGCGCCTTGTCTTACGTTAAGAGTCAATTTGCATTATGAGAAGGTGTTCATCTATTGCAAATGTTATCGTAAGAAGGCAAAAAGCTTCCGGTCATTCGGGACTGCCGGACCAGATGTCATCGCTTTGTGCCTCCTCTCTGCATGGATTCTCTTACAATATAACTGAATGGGGAACATGAAAGCAACCAAAAACAGACCGAATGCCTGATTCCTACCTCCTCCGCTTCAACGGAACGACAATCTGCGACATAATGTACAGGTTGTTTTCTGAAGACCCCCCCAATTTTCTGAAAAAAAGATACCTCGCTTCCAAATTACCTTAATTGCAGCCACCATTTATAATCAGCCATGCCTTTTGCCGGCAGTTGACCAGTCGAGGAACGAAACCCGCGGGGACAGGCAATGACCGCGTTCCAGGACTTGATGAACGCCGAGATCTTGCGGATCCGGATATTGCGCTATTGTTAAGCCTGTTGGCAGGGCCGGATGAGGAGATTTTAAAGACCTTCTCATTTAGGCTGGAGGGAACCGAACTGACGCAGGAGGAAGCGCTCCGTTTGATCCAATTGATTCGAAGCTGGGTGGAGGGCAAAGAGCCGCTTGGCTGGTGAAGCTGTTCAATGAACCGGGGTACGCCGCGGATAAGCGGCGACCTCTTTGCGAATATTCGGCGATTTCAACAGAAGTATCGATTTTTGTCGAAATTCGCTTCTTCGTCCTGCACAATTATGGTACAATAGTCCTGTAAAATTAATCATACATCTCGGGGAGGCATACACGAATTGAAGCGGATATCTTGGGAAGGGTTTCGTCTGAATTCATTGCGTACTAAATTTATTGTCATTTGTTTTCTTGTATTGGCTGTTCCATCTCTAATTATCGGGGTTGTCGGTTACCAAAATTCCAAACAGCAATTAAATCAGCTGGGTGTGGCCCAATTGAAAAATAGTGTTCGATTGACTATTGGAATGATCAGCACGATGGACAAAGAGGTGAAGGCGGGACACATCACGCTGGAAGAAGCCCAGGAAAGGGTTAGGCAGGAAATTCTCGGCGTGAAGGGCTCCGATAATAAACGTCCCATTAATCCCCGTTATATCATCGGTAAAAGCGGCTACGTTTTTGCGATCAATCAAAATGCGGTTTCAGTGATGAATCCGTCCAACGAAGGGCAGGAGCTGACGAATGTAATAACCAAGGACGGCAAGCGGCTGGGGAAGCTGATGGTAGAGAACGGAACAAGCGGCGGCGGTTCTTTTACCTATATGTGGGAGAACCCGTTCTCCAAGAAGGTGGAAACCAAAATCGCTTACGAAGAATTGGATCCGAGCTGGGGCTGGATTATTGGGGCCGGTGCTTACTTAAGTGAATTCAACGAGGGAGCGAATCAAGTTCTACATATTATTCTCATTACCCTTGGGGCTTCCATTATCATAGGAGCTGTAATCGTATGGCTTTTCATCAACTCCATTACTAGGCCGATAAGCCTTATGACCGAACAAGTGGAGAAAATATCCGGCGGCGATTTAACCATGAAGCCCATGACCTTTAGGAATAAAGATGAAATCGGCCGGCTCGCCCGCGATATCAATACCATGACCGGCGGCTTAAAAGACGTGATCACTCTGGTTGCAAGCAACGCCGAACAAGTCGCTGCATCATCCGAACAATTAACCGCAAGTGCCGTGCAGACCTCGAAGGCCACGGAGCATATCGCGGAAACCATGCAGGAAATGGCGGCCGGAGCGGACGAGCAGGTGCGCAGCGTGGATGAGAGTGCCAAAACGATTGGTGAAATGGCCGCAGGGATTCAGCAAATTGCCGCAAGCTCCACACAAGTCGCAGACATGGCCAGACAAGCCCGCGAACAATCGTTGGACGGGGGCAAAGCCATTGAAATTGTGGTGAACCAAATGAATTTTGTGAACCAGACGGTCGATGGATTGGCTCAAGTGATCCATGAGCTGGAGGAGCGTTCAAAGGAGATAGGAGATATTCTGCACGTCATTACCGAAATTTCGGCCCAAACGAATTTGTTGGCGTTAAATGCGGCGATTGAGGCGGCCCGTGCGGGTGAACATGGGCGCGGTTTTGCGGTAGTGGCCGGCGAGGTTCGGAAATTAGCCGAACAATCCTCTGCGTCCTCTCATCAAATCTTTGAGTTGATCGGGCAGATTCAAGGGAAAATCGACAACGCCACGACCGCTATGGGGCAGGTGACGAAAGAAGTGAAATCCGGTCTCGATGTGGCGCAAACGGCCGGCATTTCGTTTAACGGCATCCAATATTCCGTAGAGAAGGTCGCCAGCCAAATTGATGAAGTGTCTGCCGCTTCCGAACAAATGGCCGCAGGGACGGAGCAGGTCGTTCGCTCCATTCAGAAGATATCGGAAGTGGCCTCCGAAACGGCCTCCGGTACCCAGCAAGTCTCGGCTTCCTCCCAGGAGCAGCTGGCTTCCATGGAGGAAATCTCCGCCTCGGCCCAAGCTTTATCGAGAATGGCGGAGAATCTTCAAATGATTGTAGAGAATTTCAAAATATAGCAAGGCCTGAATACGCTGATTTTCATCGTTGGGGAGCCGCACCTGGGCTCCTCTTTACAATACCCTCTATATTTCCGCTTTCATGTCTGCTGTCCGTAGAAGGATTATTCTAAACTGCATAGACAACACTTACAGCAAAGGAACAACTGGATGATGCACGCTACTATACATAACCGGGTTTACCTGATCTTTATGGCATGCTGTCTGATGCTTTCCGGCTGCACTTCGTCTCCCGCAAACGGCAAACGAACGAAACCGATGAAGATCGGAATCATGCTGTCCGAGGTTGGCCTTGGAGACCAATCCTACAGCGACGCCGCTTTCCGCGGGCTGATGCGCGCAAGGGACGAGCTGGGAATCCTGTTCGATTACCGCGAAGTAAGTCCGGAAAGCTCGTACGAACAGGGGCCGCTTGAGCTGGCAGGGACAAGCGATTTGGTCATTAGTGTGGGCTTTCCGTCGCAGGAGGCGATGGAAAAGGTCGCACGCCGTTACCCCGAGCTTCCGTTTATTTTAATTGATGCCACTTCGCAGCCGCCGAACGTCGTTTCACTTACGTTTGATGCGGAGGAAGGCGCTACCTGGCCGGGATCGTGGCCGGGCTGAAAACGAAAACGGGCATCGTTGGCTTCGTCGGCGGGACTGACGCCCCGTACATCCGTTCGTTCGCGGGCGGTTACGAGCGGGGGTACTGGCGACCAACCCGAAAGCAAAGGTGCTGAGGGTTTACGGGAACAGCTTCGGTGACATTCCCCAAGGCGCACGGCTGGCGAAGGGGGTTATTCAAGGCGGTGCCGATGTGGTTTACGCCGCGGCGGGAATGACCGGAGTCGGCGTTCTGCGCCAGGCGGAAGCGGACAAGCTATTCAGCATCGGTGTGGATAGCGATCAATATTACTTGGCGGAAAAATCCGTACTCACCTCTATGCTGAAGAATGTGGATGTAGGCATTTTTGGTGCGGTACAGGAATTCGTGAAAGATGGTTCTTTGAAGCAGAAGAACATTCATCTCGGACTCAAGGAAAACGGCGTCAGTCTCGCTCCGCTCCGTCTCTCTCCTTTTACTCCGGAGGAAAAGCAGGTATGGGACCGCCTCACGGAAGGAATGCCGCCGCAGTTCGTATCCACAGGCGATGAATGGTAAGGGGAGAAGGCAGATGAAGCTTCGTACGAAGTTAATGATTCATTCCATGTTCGGCATCATCCTCTCAACCTTGCTGGTCGGGTTTATCTTGATCGAAATGCTGAATATGAAAACATCGGACAAAGATAGTATCTCCGCGCTGGTAACGGCACAGAAGCTGGAGTCGGCTATTGTGCTTACGCAGCAAGCGCTCAGCAATTATTCGTTTAACGCCACTTACGGGAATGAAGCCGAAACGAGCAAACAGCTCAAACAGAGCGATCAAGTGCTCGGCGAGCTGAAGGATGTCCTGGACCGCTTGACGGTCAAGCAAGAAATATCTTCGTCTTCTGCAAAAGAGATTCAGGCGAGCCTCGCGGTGATCGTAAGGAAGTGGGAGCTCGAGCAGTCGTCCGCCCGGAAGGCTTTAACCGAGCATAACAGCTTCGAAACCAACCGCCAATCGATTCGGACGCTCGGCGTTCTTAATGATCTGTTCCTGCTGCAGAGGCAGGTCCGGGAGCTTTATGACGATCATACGGCTCAACTGGAGTCCGAAATTCGAATGATCATTTGGATCTGCAGCTTAGGCGTTATTCTTCTGATCGCCGGAGCCTATGTATCCAATGACCGGCTGACACAGCAGATTACAAGACCCTTGAAGGCGCTGGCGCTGCAGGCGCAGGCGGTGGCCGGGGGCGACTGGGCAAGGTGGATGTACATCCGGCAAAGGACGAGATCGGCGACTTGAGCCGCGCCTTCTCCAGCATGGTCCGTCAGCTGGAGCGGCTTGTTTATTTCGATCCGCTGACCGGGCCGCCGAACCGCCTTATGTTTATGAATCGGCTGAAGGGCGGCCTTTCCGAAGATTCAAGCGGTCAAGAAAGGTTTGCTTTGCTCTATGTCGATCTCGACCGGTTCAAGAACATCAACGATTCTCTGGGACATGCGGCAGGGGATTCGCTCCTGCAAGCCTTCGCTTCCCGCATAAGCTTGCAGCTTGGGGATTCGGGAACGGCCTTCCGGCTAGGCGGCGATGAGTTTGCCGTCCTTATCCCTCAAGTTCGCAGTTTCCAAGAGCTGGGGGAGCTGTGCGGAAGGCTGACGCAGGAATTGTCCCTTCCTTATCAGGTGGAAGGCAATGAAATGTATGTAACGGCCAGTATTGGCATTAGCATGTATCCGCAGGATACGGAGAATAAAGCGACGCTTATTCAATTCGCCGACATGGCGATGTACCGTGCGAAGGAGCTCGGCTCGAATAATTACCAATTTTTCCATCCTGAGATGAACGAGAAGGTACTCGAGAAGCTTGAGCTGGAGGGCAAACTGCGCCGCGCGCTGGAGCACGGGGAGCTGGAGCTGAGGTATCAGCCGCAGATCGATTTGCAAAGCGGGCGTATCCATGGGGTGGAGGCGCTTCTTCGCTGGAACCAGCCGGAGCTCGGATTCGTATCGCCGGCCAGGTTCATCCCGCTAGCGGAAGAAACCGGCTTAATTGTGCCGATCGGCAACTGGGTGCTGCTTGAGGCTTGCCGGCAGAACAAAAACTGGCAGCAGTCGGGTCTGCCGCCCATTCGCGTCTCCGTGAATTTATCGGTGCTTCAGTTCCAGCAGAAGGATCTGGTGGAGGCAATTCGCATGACCCTTGAAGAAACCGGGCTGGATGCGAAGTACCTGGAGCTGGAAATCACGGAGAGCGTCGCAATGTTTAACGAAGCATCGGTCATTCATACGCTTGGCGAACTGAAGCGGTTGGGGCTTTATTTGTCGATCGATGATTTCGGTACAGGGTACTCCTCTTTTAGCTACCTTAAGAAACTTCCTGTCGATTCGTTAAAAGTCGATCAAACGTTCATTCGCGATATTGCCGAAGAGAATGAAGATGCCGCCATTGTCTCGGCCATGGTTACACTTGCCCACAGTTTGCAAATGACGGTAGTGGCCGAAGGGGTGGAGCTCGAAGAGCAGCTGAAGCTTTGCCGCGCCTGGAAGTGCGATGTGGCCCAGGGCTACTTGTTCAGCCCGGCGGTGAAGGCCGGAGATATCGTGAATTGGCTTACAAGGGAACGAACCGGAGCTGCGTTAAACGAATGAAGGATTATTCAGGGACTTGACGAATAGTTCTGTATGAACATTAGACGTATACTGGCCATTACTCTCATCTTTATTCTGAGCTTAGCCGGGATCCGGATGACATGGATCTTTGCCGGTTCGCCGCCTGTCCGGGGGCGGCGGTGCAGGGCGTGCTTGATCTTCGCGGTACTGCCTGGGACCGTCCGATCTTACTGGAAGGAGAGTGGAGGTTTTATCCGGAGCGCTTCCTCATGCAGCCGGGTGGTGAAGCTGTGCCCGCGGATGGCGTTTCCGCTGCTGTTCCGGGCTCCTGGAAAGGCCTATTCGCCGATCCTAAACAAGTGACCGGCTATGGAAGCTACCGGCTCCTTATCCGGCTGGACGATTCAATGCACGACAAAAGTCTTGCTCTTGCGGTGCCGCCAACGATGTCCGCTTCCGAGCTGTACGTGAACGGAATCAGGCTCGGGGAGCGGGCATGCCGGGTAAGACGGCGAAGGATACCGTTGCTAGCGAAGCACCGTATCAGGTCGCCTTCACGCCGGACCGGTCCGAGGTGGAGCTGATCATCCAGGTCGCCAATTTCGTCAATGAGGTGGATGGCGGACTGTTCCAGACGATTCAATTCGGAACGGAAGACATGGTTAAGGGCCATAAGCTGTTCTCGGTTGCGATGCAGCTGCTCGTATGCGTCTTTCTAATCATTCATGTGCTGTATGGGGCGGTTTTGTTCCTCATGGGGGTCCGGCGGCGGGCGTTGTTCACGCTGGTTCTGATGATGGTATGCACCTGTCTGTCCGTTCTTGTCACGGACGACAAGTCGCTGGTCGCTTGGCTGAATCTGCCGTACGGCATTAGCTTCAGGCTGTATACGCTGAGCTATTTATGGGCGACGGCCTTGCTGCTTGTTTTTATTACCCAGCTGTATCCCGCCTTGCAAAAGCGGCCTTGGCACCGGTATTACGGGATCGCGGTGCTGGGTTTGACGGCCGCGGTCGCGCTGATGCCGACGATCTATGCGGCTTGGTTCGATCTGTATACGATCCCCTGCTGCTTGCCGGCTTCCTGTACGTGCCGCTGCTCATGCTGCGCGCCACGCCGCGGCTCGACGGCGATGCGATCTTTTTATGGCTCGCGTTCGTGGCCCTGAACGCGAACCTGATTTGGGGCGTCATGAATAATTTCAGCTATGTTTTCCGCTCCGTGCATTTCTATCCTATCGATTTTATCGTTGCCTTTACGGCTTTTGCCTGCTACTGGTTCCGGATGTATTTTCGAAATATGCAGCAGACGGTACGGCTGGCCGCCGAATTGCAAAAAGCGGACAAACAGAAAAATGATTTTCTCGCCAACACATCTCACGAGCTTCGCAATCCGCTGCATGGAATGATCAACATTGCGCGCAGTATACTGGAACAGGAGAGTGTCTCTCACGAAGTCCGGGAGAGGTTGAAGCTGTTGGTAACGGTGGGCAAGCGCATGTCTCTGCTGCTGAGCGATCTATTGGACCTCGAACGCCTGCAGGACAAGGGTCTGCGTCTGCAGCCGCAGGCCGTGCAGGTACAGGCGGCCGTGGACGGAGTCATCGATATGGTCCGGTTCATGACGGAGGGAAAACCGATCGGGCCGCGCAATGAAATTCCGGAATCGTTCCCTCCGGTCCTGGCGGATGAACACCGGATGGTGCAAATTTTATTCAATCTGCTCCACAATGCGGTCAAGTTCACGATGCAAGGCCATATTGTAATCCGGGGGCCGTTCGAGGGGAGTTCGCCACATTGGAAGTGGAGGATACGGGAATCGGCATCGACCGGGAAGTGCTGAAGCGGATATTCCAACCGTATGAGCAGGGGGATTCCAGCTTGACGGCGGGAGGAGGAGGGATTGGGCTCGGGCTCAGTATCAGCCGGCATCTTGCCGAGCTTCACGGCGGGTCGCTGGAGGCGGAATCGGAACCGGGACAAGGCTCAATCTTCCGGCTTACACTTCCCATAGCGGCGGGAGCGGACCGGATAGCGGTTTCGCCATCGGGTGCGGCTGAGCCAAGCAAGGCGACCTTGCAGCCTGAAGCGGCGGAGGAAATGCCGGATGTCCTGCAGTCTGCCTCGGAGGTCCAGGCCGACGCCGGTAAGCCTCGGGTGCTTCTTGTAGATGACGACCCTGTCAATCTCCATATTCTAAAGGAGATGATGCCGCGGCAACAATACCATGTATCCGCCGTCAATTCGGCGCATGAGGCGTTGAAGCGGATGGATGACCAAGAGTGGGATTTGGTCGTAACGGACGTTATGATGCCCCGTATGTCCGGCTATGAGCTGACCCGCACCATCCGGCGACCGATTCGGGATGTCGGAACTGCCGGTGCTGCTGCTGACGGCCCGCGACCAGCCTGAAGATATCGCAGCCGGCTTCCGGGCCGGTGCCAATGATTATGTGACCAAGCCGGCGGATGCGCTGGAGCTGCAGAACCGGGTTCAGGCCCTGACGGAGCTGAAGCAGACGACCGCGGAAAGGATGCGTCTGGAGGCGGCCTTGCTGCAGGCGCAGGTAGAGCCGCATTTTCTGTTCAATACGCTCAACTCCATTGCTGCTTTGAGCGAAATCGATGTGGAGCGGATGCGGTCATTGCTTTCCGTATTCGGCGAATACCTTAGGGCGAGTTTCAGCTTTCGTAATTTCGAGCGGGTGGTGCCGCTTGGACAGGAACTGGAATTGGTTCGCGCTTATTTGTTCATCGAGCAGGAGCGATTTAACGAGCGGCTCCGTGTAGAATGGGAAATTCCCGAGCGGTTGCTGTCCACCCCGGTCCCGCCGCTTTCGATCCAGACCTTGGTGGAGAATGGCGTCCGTCACGGCATTATGAAACGGAATCGGGGAGGAACCATTCGCATTGCCGCGGTGGATCACGGCGACCATATCGAAATCGAGGTGTCGGACGATGGGGTTGGCTTTGACGAGAAGATCCTGCATCAGGTGCTGCAGGAACGCCCTGAAGTGCCTGTCGGAATCGGATTGCGGAACACCAACCGCCGCCTCCGCCAGATCCACGGCGACCGGGCTGAACGTAGTAAGCATCGCCGGCCAAGGGGCGAAAATCACGTTTCATATAAGAAAACGTTAGAGAGTAACTGCGAATCACCGAGGAAGCGAATCTAAGCGAGGCCGAGGGAGGATACAGGATGAAAACATTAAAAGAGCCCCGTAAGGCGGAAGGAAGAAATGTAATCAGTATCCTGAATACGGTGGATGTGTACAGCGGGGAATGCAGGGTTCTGGCCGAATTCGATGATCTTATAGAGGCACCGAATTGGACCCGCGACGGCAAGCATCTCGTATATAACAGCCTGGGCCGTCTGTATACTTTTAACCTGGAGACGGGGAAAGTACACCCATTGAATCCGGTTACATCGACCAATGCAATAACGACCATGTGCTTTCACCCGATCAATCGCATATAGCAGTAAGTCATCATACCTGTGAAGACGGTCAATCCCGCATCTATATTCTCCCCTTGCAGGGCGGCCATCCGGTTCTCATCACGCCGATGGCCCCCAGCTATCTGCACGGCTGGTCACCGGATGGGAGTACGCTGGCTTATTGCGCAGAACGGAACGGCGAGTACGACATCTACACCATTCCTGCCAACGGAGGAGTAGAAACCCGATTAACCGATGCGCCCGGACTGAATGACGGCCCTGAATATTCCCCGGACGGCAGGTTCATTTGGTTCAACTCGGTACGGACCGGACTGATGCAGATCTGGCGGATGAAAGCCGACGGAAGCGAGCAAACGCAGGTCACGTTCGATGACCGGAATAACTGGTTCCCGCATGTCTCTCCCGACGGACAATGGGTGGCTTACCTAAGTTATCTTAAAGATGACGTGGCTCCCGGCGATCATCCCCCGAATAAAAATGTTGAGATCCGCTTAATATCCAGCTTGGGCGGTGAATGCCGCACGCTCGTCAAGCTGTTCGGAGGCCAGGGCACCATCAACGTCAACTCCTGGTCGCCCGACAGCAGGCAACTGGCTTTTGTCAGCTATAAGCCGAGGAATTAACATTCTCGGCTTTTTGCCTGTCGGCGAATGGAAAGGAACATGCCACCGGACCGTATGGGCCGGTGGCATGGGGTCGCCGATGCATGACGTTCCGTTCCAATGCTAACTGTAACTTGTTTCTGGGCAGCTTGCTCGTCCGGGTGTTTTCCCGGTTCTTCCCGCTATTTGGAGATGTAGCCGATATCGGTGCCGCTGGGCGTTCCGGCGCCCTTCAAATCGCTGCCCGCTGCAAGCTTCAGGAAATTGCCGAGATTCGGGGAACCGTCCGCATTGCGGGTCAAGGAAGGCGTGAGGCTCACAAAGTCCGCGTCGCTCGCAACAAGGCCTTTGGCGTTGGTGCTGGCGTTGTTTTTCCACCATACGTTCGTGCCGGATACGTCGGTTCCGCTCGTTTTGTCGCTGGTTCCGCCTTTGTAGGACAAGTTATTCGTAAATTGGTGCGTACCCGAATCAAAAGCGAAATTGCTCTGGCCGTTGGCATAGGAAGTGTTGTTCGTCAATTGAATGGAGCCCGGGTTGCTGTTGTAAGTGAATCCATGCTTCTTGTTCTGGTAGGCGACGGAATTGATAACGATGTGATTGACGCTGATTTTCTCCCCGCCGAGCTTAAATCCGTTGCCGTCGCTGTTGCTGGTGGACTGGCCGCTGGAGGTTTGGCCGTTATGATGGGCGACGCTGTTCTTGATGGTTACCGGGGAGATGGCCCCGTATCGGATTTCGTATACAAATCCCATCCGTCATCCGTATTGTAGGCTGCGACGCAGCTGTCAATGACATTCCCCGGGCCGACCGTCAGCTTGATCGCAAAGCCGTCGGCGTCTTCTCCGTTATCCGGGTCGAAGTTATCATGCGAATAGACGCCGACAATTTCGTTGTAGCTGGGCCATTCCGCTTTGGTGGCCGTAGAGGCGTAGCGGCTGACCTGTACCCCGGAGTCCCGGTTGTTGTGCACATCCAGGTTTTCCACACGGTTGTAGTTGCCGGAGATGAACAGGCCGTTGTCCGCCGCTCCTTTGATTTCGAGGCCCTTAACGATCCAGTAATCGCCGTTCAGCTGCAGCCCTCTCGCATTGTTCGATACGTTAGCAGCATCATACGGTTCGGAAGAGAAATCCAGAACGGGCTTCTCGGAGCCGTAGGCCACTATTTGTTTTTTGGCGCTGGACGTCCCGTTGTTGCCGCGTGCCACGGTGACGGCGTTCGAGTACGAATAAGTTCCGCCGCGCAGATAGATCGCGCCTCCGGGTGCTATCTTGGTAATGGCGGCATCCAGCGTCGTCGGCGAATCGATCGTTCCGCTGTTGCTTGCCGATCCGTTAGGTGCAACGTAAAGCACGGAAGTCGGCGTAGGTGTCGGAGTCGGAGTCGGAGTCGGCGTTGGGTCCGGCGTCGGTTCCGGTGCCGGTGTAGTCGATGCAGAGTCGGAAACGGTGATGTTATCGAACCTCACGGCCGCCTTCCAACCGATCAGTCCGATCGCTCCGCTGGTCAAGCCGGAGTCCGTAGCCGTAAGCTGCAGCGTACCGTTCACATACATATTGATCGTTGAGCCCTGAAACTCAAGCTTTACTTTATAGGTTGTATTCGTGGAGAGAGCGTAGGCCTTGCTTTTCAAAACCGTGGTGGACCCGCTTATTTTTTTACGGAGCTCCAGCGTGCCTCCGCCCGCAATATCGAGCGATGCCCCATAGTAGTTGTTGCCGTCCTTGTAGCGGCCCGCCACGATCGCACGGCTTCCGTTAAAATCGGCCACATTGACGTCCGCTTCGACGCTGTAGTCCGTCCAGCTTTGGCTACCGGAGGTAGCGCGGCCTTCCGAGCTGGTGCTCGATTGGTAGTAAACGTAATTGCCGTTGTCCTGCACGACCGACCAGCTCCCGTTGGTTGTCGACCATCCGTCCGCATTGCCGTCGCTGAAATCGTCGCTGTATAAGGTTGCGGCTTGCACCGGAAGGATGCCGGCCATTAACGTGCAGCCGAGTATTAAGGATGCCAGAATGGAAACTTGCTTTTTACCGCCTAATTTTTTGATCAAAATGTGTTCCTCCTCTTTTTTTGAATGACGAGCCTCCGCTTCACCGTAATGTAAAAACCTCCTGAACCCACGGATCTTCTAATCCTTCACATCCGGAAAGTATCACCGCCTTATCGGATCGATTAAGGCCGCCCTTTCCGCGCCTCACCTTCATTATCGCAGCCGGCGCATTACTTTCAATCGACTGAAAATAACCAATCGGATGAAGCGGTATCACGGAGCGCGTCCATCCGGGCGCAGCCCCGATCATTAGGCCTGTCCGCGGGAATGGCCGCGTTTGGCTCGTGGCAACAGGTCAAATGATGTACAGTGTATAAGTCATAACTTGTGTATCGGCAGGACCGGCCGAATCATCGCACGTAAAAAAAGCCGGTGCCGGAATTCCGGTACCGGGTGGTTCGAACACACCAAGTTGCTAAAAGGTAACTACTTAGCCGACTTATGGTACGCTTCCTCGTATTCGCGGATCATTTTGTCGCCGCCGGCTTTATGCCACTTGTCCACTTCCGCGAGCCAGCCGGCATCGTCGATTTGGCCCATGATATATTTCGTCTGCGCTTCCGTAATCATCGTCCGCAGCTTCGATCCGATCTCCATATAAGTCGGCGAGAATAATTTATCGGCCGGGTTGGAAACCGCATAGCGGATATTGTCCGCCACGAGCTTCCTCGCTTTCTCGCCGAGGGGCGTGTCCTCCAAAGGAAGCACGTTGTAGCCTTCCATGTTGATCAGGTTGTCGCGGTACGGCTTGACCTCGTTCTGAAAGCCGATCAGATCCAGCGTCTTCGCTTTCCCGCCGGGAAGCTTGACGTAATGCTTGCCTTCCATGCCCCGCAGCTGCAGGGTGGACATCGGTTCGTCCATCAGCCGGTCGAGAAATGTCAGCACTTGATCCAGCTCGGCTTCGGTAGGGACGCTTTTTTCGGAATCAGGTAAAAGCCGTTGTTGCCCGGCTCGGCAAGCACCCTGCGGCCGGCCGAACCGACGATCGGGGCGATATCGACCTGTGCGCCGGGAAACCTGCGGGACAGCTCCTCCTGATAAATTTTGGCGGACAGCGCGGCCCCGCTTATGAATCCGGAGCGGCCCAGCCGGTTGAAATCTTCGCGGGAGTCGTCATAGACGGAGAAATCTTTGTTGATCAAATCCTCCGCATATAATCGCCGGAACAGCTTCATCGTTTCGAAGTAAGGCTTCGCTTCAAAATCGGGAACGAATTTGCCGTCTACAATCCCCCATTCGTTGTAGCCTCCCTCACCGATGGCCAGCGGCGGGAGGATTGGCGTGTTAGGCGTGTTCATTACGTTATAATCCCGGCCAAGCACCATCCCGTACGTATCCTTGAGCCCGTTGCCGTCCGGATCTTCGAGCCGCATCGCCTTCATGACGCGATACCAGTCCTCCAGATTGGCAGGCGGCTCCAGCCCAAGGGCATTCAACCAGTCACTGCGGTAGAGGATGGCATAGCGTGCCATATCCCGGAAATTCGGAACTCCGTATAGTTTCCCCTCCACCGCAATGTTATCGAAATACGCTGTGTGGGCCGCCAAATTTTTATACTTCGGCAGATAAGGCCCGATCTCCCAAAACAATCCGGAACGAATGGCCGCAATCGTCGTCGGCTCCATTCTCATTTTGAGCAGCTTGGGCATTCGGCTACTGGCGATCATGAAGCCGATTTTTTCCTCATAGGCAAAATTCGGAATCCACTGGATATCGAGCCTCGTATGCGTATAGGCTTCGATAGCGCGTTCGACCTCGTTATCCTTGGGCGGGATGACGATATCGGGCCTGAAATAGGTGGCGATCGTAATGTCGAACGGTTCCTCGGCAGGTGGAACGTCCGGCTTGTTAGTGCAGCCCGCGCCGATGCAGGCCGCAAGGAAGAGGAGTAGAAATTTTGCCGCCAGCCGGTTCCTTATCATGTCTCTGCCTCCCGATTCCATGCGACGCGCTGCATTTTCTCACGGTATTGACCCGGCGTGACGCCGACGATTTTACGGAAAGCACGGATAAACGCGCTGGTATGCATGTACTGCAGCTTCCGGGCGATATCGGCGATGCTCATGGAGGTATGCTCCAGATAGGACCTCGCTATGTTCATGCGGTATTCGATCACGTAATCCACGTAAGAGACGCCGTACTGCTTCTTGAACACGCGGCTGAGGTAGCTTGGATGGTAGTTCAGGAGCGACGCGCATATTTCAAGAGAAAGCTCCTGATCGTAACGCTCCTCCACCAGCTTGATCATTTTTTCGGCGATGCTGCTGTTCTGCAGTTCTCCTTGCTCGGCAAAGAAGGCAAGAATTCCCGGGAAAAACCGCTGCTTGAAATGTTTGAGCAGATCTTCCATCGTCTGAAAATGAATAAATTGCAGGGCGGAGGCGGTTTCGCCCAGCACTTCCTGGATTGTGCCGCCATGCTCCCGGACCAGCTGAAGCACCTTGGATACGAGCCGCAGCAGCAAGAACGAAATTTCTTTATTATTAACCTCCTTCTGCCGCAAAATGTGGATATACTCGTCGAATAGGCGTTCGATCTGCTCCTTATCGCAGGCTTTGACCGAAAAGACGAGCTGTTCCTCCACCATCTGAAGCTGCTTGTACACTTCCGCCGCCATATCCCGGCTTGCTCCGATATCTTCGCAGCTGATGATCAGCTCGCCGCCCAGGCGAAGCCTGCACGAGAGCGCCTCAAGCGCTTCGTGATAAGCGGGAACGGCTCCCGCATAATCGTCAAAGGGCCTGCTGATTCCGATGCTGACCGGAAGCTCCAGGTATGTCTTCACCGCCTGCCGGACGGTTTCCGCTATATCATGGAAATACGCTTTGATTTCGGCGGAGTCTTCCAGTGTACAGGACACAAGAGTAACCTGCGACTTCAGGTCCATCAGGATCGGGCTGAACCGCTGATCCCGGGGCAGGGCGTCATGGACGATATTATTGATTGCAAACATCAGCGACTCCCTGTCTTTTTCCTTATATTTCGTGCCTTCCAGCGTATCGATTTGCAGTACGAGCACCCCCAACCGGCGGTAGGCGGCGGCAAGACCGTACGTCTCCGCCCTGGCGGAAAAGTCGGACCTCGAGATTTGGCCGGTAAAGAGCTTGAGCAGCAAAAACTCCTTGAGCTGCGCAAACTGTCCGCGCATCTGCTGCTGCAGCTCAAGCCTCGAACTGAACAGTCGCTTCAGCTGGTCTTCGATATGCCTGATTTCATCGGGTCTCGAGGCGGAGCTCTCATGCCCTATGAGTCCGCTTACCCTGTTGTACAAATTGCGGACCGGCGCATACATTCGCCAGTCGCCGTAATAAGCCAGCAGCGCCACGGCGATAAAACTCAGCACGTAGACGACAAGGATCGCGAACAAGATACGGCCAAGCTGTCCGTATATCGCCGCGACCGGCGTAACGGATACATACGTCCAACCGTATTGGGGCGATACGATGTAGGAAACGCTGACTTGTCCGGTTGGAGCATCGGCTGTGAAATGCCCCGTCTTCCCGGGCATCGACTGAATTTTGGCGAACAAGCCGGCATTGAAGGCGGCATAGGGCGCGTTCCCGGCAGAATCGGACAAGATGTCGCCGCCAGCGCCGTCCAGAATATAGTTCCGGTCCGAGCCGTTCTGCGTCATCAGGTGATTGAACCGGCTTCGTTCGATCTGCACGGCAACCATCGCTCTGGCCGGACTGCCCGGATCCGTCATCGGCGAACTTGGCGACGAGCTGAATGACCGGCTCGGGTGCGTTCTCGTTCCAAGAGATCCATTTCATACTCTCTTTGCCTTGGGCAAACTGCCGGAACCGCTCCTTTTGCCCGAATTGCTCGAGCGAACTGAACTTGACGACCCTGCCGCTTTCGATCACCCAGCCGTGGTCCATATGAATCAAGAACGATTTTTGCACATCGACGAATGTCTGCAGATTGTACAAGCTCATCCACAGCTCTTGAATCGTGACGAAATCATCCGGCTTCACCTCCTCGAACAACGCCTTCTTCACCGGGGAGGAGGCGGCAAATTGGGCGATCGAGAGCTCCAGCGTACGCATCATTTGTTCGACCCGCCGCTGGTTTTGCCGCAAAATTTCCGCCCGCATCGCAGCCGCTTTCGCTTCATTGTCGTTCCAGGAGAAGTAGGCCGTTATAAGTCCGAGACAAATGATCGGGACCGGCCCGATGAGAAAGCTGTAGACCAGGATTCGGGTTAAGTATTTGGACATGAAAACCTCCTGTGGCTGAGAGCGATTTCAGGATCTAAGGGGCTGATCCTGGCTGGAAGCGCATTCAATTCGGCGGATTATTGTAAAAAGAGGCAGAATGTTTTGCTGCCGGACGGCTGTAAGGGACGATCTCTTCAGGCCGGGGTTCCACCACCTGAGAATGCGGCAACCATACAATTAAGGGAAGCGGTATCCTTATATTACCAAATTGTCGGGAGCAATGGGAGATGCATTATCCTTTTTTACGACAAATCATGCTATCATTCAGTTACTCGCATTTATAAATTCATTGGAATGCAAGAGGGAACTATTTATTTCCCGGTGGGCTTACTGGCTTTATATGTGCGCAGTTGTGTGTTAAGCAATCACATGAGGGAAGGGGAAGCCGATGCAGATTCAAAATTTGGAGCTGATCGAATCCAAAATAACTAATTTTACGTGGACGGACTTGAAATGCATTTCGGCATTTAAATACTATCTTGGTAAAAATAAGTACTTTGAAGATATTTCCATCCTTGAATTATAATTCCTAATGTACAAGGATGGAATAAATCTGACCATACAAATTAGATTTAAAGAAATCCAAAGTCTTAACATCCGAGCGGACGGAAGAGAGCCGCAATTAGGGTTATTCGAAATACTGGATATTAAAGATGATGGATGGTGCGAATTAAACTTTTGGGTTCGGGACACGGAAAGGGACGTTCTTAATTTCTATTGCCGTGCAATTGAGGTTATTTCAGTTTTACAATATGGCAAGGGCTGAAGACTGATGAAAAAGAAAACTATTACGGTACAAGGTATGGTCCCTTCGGACTTTGTAAGCATGTATAAGACAGATTTGTTATTCAAGCAAATCAAAAAATTTGAGGACAGAATAGTTCGGGAATGGAAAAAGGCCATCCTTGAATTTTTAAATTTGGATCATGAGGCTGAAAGATTAATTTATACTTTTGTCTCATTTGTAGAGCAAGATATTGAAATCGGACAAGAATTTAACCGGTATTGGTATAGAAACAAGCCTAAGGAAATCCATGAAATTGAATGCCGAATTCGGGCCATTATTAATCCTCTTGTATATTTACCTATGGATAAGATCGAGCGGGGGCATAAAGCGATTTGTGTATTGGAATTTAGCCAAACAACAAAAGAAGTCTTTCAACTTCCTGTCATTGTCGGGTTCCATAGGAATGAAGCTGGGAACGAAGTTACCCTATTCCATGAATGAAGCAGACGGGTATAGGCCCCTCCTTGTTGTTTTCTAAGTTGATTTATACTGATCTTTCCAACGCTTTCTTAGTGTGCTACTAATAGAGGAGTATCACAGGTCGATTGATGACATCCATACCTGTTCTTTTGTTTAACAATTATAGATTAGGAGTGATCTTTGTGACAGAACTGGTTACCTATGTGTTGGAAGACATGAACAAACAGCTCGAACGAATCAAAAAGAGTGTAACCCCGCTAGATGACAATTCAATTTGGAAAAAAATGAATTGCTCTACAAACAGTATCGGCAATATCTGCTTGCATTTGGCGGGCAACGAATATCAGAACTTCGTAAGTGCCGTAGGAAATAACCCTTTTATTCGGGAGCGCTCTCGTGAATTTGAGACTGAAGGCGGCATCACGAAGGAGGAACTGATCCAACTTCTTGAAAGAACCAGATCACAAACGACGACAATATTATCTGCATTGTCCGAGCACGATTTAATGAGGGAAGTTACAGTTCGCTACGGACACGAGGATTGGAACCGGATGCTTAGGGTCAATGCCGCTGCAGATGAAACCTGCGAAATCAAAGTCATTGGCCGCCTTCTTGTTCAGGTTGCATCCCATTACGGTTATCATGCAGGACAAATCGTATTCCTATCCAAATTAATTCATGAGACGAACGAGCACATAACAGGTCAATATCACTAAAGTTGATCCCTTAGTTGGGAAAAATCGGAAACAACAAAGGGCGCCTTTACTTTATAGAACAAATTTGTTTTCGGGCCCGACCATTCCCGTAAAGGCCAAGCACAATGTTTTTCCCAAATAGAGATTATTATAAGGTTCAATTAACACAAATGCATTCAGAGCATTATAGATACATTTTATCCCATTAAACTTCCTCTATGGAGAAATTTAGGGTATTCGGATGATATGGTGGAAAAGAACTTATAATTCGCCCTTCTCCAATTGCCATCCAGGGAAGCGGCTGAAAAAAGCGAACGATAGGCAAATTATGGATTTGTGTTTCCCGGTGAAACAGAGGGCGAGTAAAATACGTCACTATGCATATGCTGGATTTCACCCCAGTTGCTGGGGTTGGTCGTGTCTGGAGAGCGATGCTCCAGAATGGCCTGATATAGGGCGGTTTTTTGTTCCAAATGGGCTACGTGCCGCTTGGCTTCTTCGAGCTTAACGAGCGCCGCTTCTTTATGCTCCATTATGAGTGCACAGCGTTGCGGAATGGTTGAATCCCCTTTGAGACAAAGATCGATGTACGTTTTGATGACTCCAATCGGCATCCCGGATTGCTTGAGGCATTTGATGCCATGCGACCAGTTGATGGATTCTGGGTCGAACAGCCGGATATTATTCTCATTCCGCTGTATGCTCGGCACCAGGCCTTTATCCGTGTAAAAACGTACAGCGTGCTCGGTGAGTCCCGTTATAAGGGCGGCTTCTTTGACCGTATGCATGTGTAATCCTCCTTGGAAAAATTAGCTTGACTTCGTGTAACACGAAGGCGATAAGCTCATTGTAAAGCAAACCGGCCGAAAGCGGAATCCCCGCTGCGGTGCCCGATATCCGGGATGCGCGCCGTTTGCCGTTATACATTTAATCCATGGGAGGAATTACAATGCAAACCGTAACATTGAACAACGGAGTGAAAATGCCGATCATCGGCTTCGGTGTCTACCAAATTCCCGATGCTGAAGAATGCGAGAACGCAGTATATGAAGCGCTGATGGCTGGTTACCGCTTGATCGACACCGCCGCCGGTTACCTGAACGAGGAAGCCGTCGGACGCGCGATCAAGCGCAGCGGCGTACCGCGTGAGGAGCTGTTCATCACGACCAAGCTCTGGGTTCAGGATGCCGGCTACGAGAGTGCAAAGCTGGCGTTTGCCAAATCATTGAAGAAACTGCAGCTCGACTATCTCGATCTGTACCTTATTCACCAGCCGTTCGGCGATTACTACGGTGCTTGGCGCGCGATGGAAGAGCTGTACCGCGAAGGCAAGATCAAGGCGATCGGTGTCAGCAACTTCCTGCCTGACCGTCTGATGGACCTCATCGTGCATAACGAAATCGTGCCCGCCGTCAACCAGATCGAAACGCACCCGTTCTACCAGCAGATCGAGAGCGCTGCTTTTATGAAAGAGCAGGGAGTGCAGCACCAGTCATGGGGGCCGTTCGCTGAAGGACGGGGCAACATGTTCGGTAACGAAGTGCTGACCTCGATCGCGCAAAAACACAACAAATCCGTCGCCCAGGTCGTGCTGCGCTGGCTTGTTCAGCGTGATGTCGTTGCTATTCCAAAATCGGTGCGCAAAGAGCGGATCGTCGAAAACTTCGACATTTTCGATTTTGAGCTCAGCGCGGACGATATCGAACAAATTTCCGCCCTCGATACGGGGAAAGTCTGTTCTTATCGTACCGCGACCCAGAAATCGCCAAGAGGCTGGGCACCTTGAGAGTCGATCTGTAACCTTGGGCCGAACCGTAAATTCACCACGCGTTTATCCTCATATCTTTTTAAGAAAGGACAGGGCGGTGCGCCTGTCCTTTCTTTTCTATATTTCCTCATCACTCAAAATGCTCCAGCACAATTTTACCGATGGTTTTTCCGGATTCGATTTTGGCGTGGGCTCGTTTCAAATTCTCGGCGTTAATGGGAGACATTCGCTCCGTAACGGCGGTTCGAATTATTCCTTCATCAATAAGTTCCGCCACCCGGTTCAGCAAACGATGCTGCTCCTCGATATCCTCCGTTTGGAAAGTCGACCTTGTAAACATCGTCTCCCAAACCACGGTAACGCTTTTGCTCTTCAATATGCCGAGCGCCACCGGAGCTTCGTTTTCCACGATGAGACCGATTTTTCCTTGAGGAGCGATGACTTGCGCCATATGGTCCCAATGTTGATCCGTATTATTCAGGCAAAAGATGTAATCTACATGATCAAAGCCGATATTCTGCAATTGCGGAAGAAAGGCCTCATAATGATTAATTACAAAATCTGCTCCCCGTACCGCCGAAGGTGGAGTACTCGTTAACAGAGTTCGGGAAAACGCTGGAACCCATTATTTTGTTGATGAAAGAGTGGGGGATCAATATGGGGAATGGAGCCGCCTGCGGGAGTGAGAGGATAAGGATCTGATGATAAAGTCCTTATCCCCCTTTTTTGCAATCTTGACTATTGACATCCCTTCCGCTGTTCCTGGAAAATGGAATGGAACCGTTTGCTTCACGCCATGTTTTTGGAGCCTAGTTTACCCAATTGCGAAAGAAAGCGAGGATCACTGATGTCAGAACCTATGCTGTCCCAACGGCCGCTTGGCAAGACCGGCTTGTTCGTCTCGCCGCTTTGTGTCGGCGGCGCCCCGCTCGGAGATATGCCGGAAACCTTTAACTACAGCGCCCCGGAAGAGAACGCTTTAGCCACCATTCGCGCTGCCTTTGCGAGTCCGATCAACTTCCTCGATACGGTTGCCGCCTACGGTGACGGCGAGAGCGAGCGGCGCATCGGCAAGGTCATTAAAGAGCTTGGCGGTCTCCCGTCGGATTTTGTACTGGCCACCAAAGCTGACCGCGACCTGCAAACCGGCGACTTCAGCGGTGAACAAATCAAACGTTCCATTGAAGGAAGTCTCCTCCGCCTGGGGCTGGACCGCCTGCAGTATGTCTACATCCACGATCCGGAGCATACTACCTTTGAAAATGTCATGGGACCGGGTGGACCGCTTGAGGTGCTGAAAAGCTTCAAGGAGCAGGGAGTCATCGGCCACATTGGCATCTCCGGCGGCCCCATCGATATGCTGATCCGCTATGTGGAAACGGGAGAGTTCAGCGCCGTCGAGACCCATAACCGTTACACGCTGCTCAATCGGTCGGCCGAGCCCCTGCTTGATATTGCCAGCCGCTTGGGGGTTGCGGTCATCAACGCGGCGCCCTACGGCGGCCGGGCATGCTGGCCAAAGGTCCGGATGCCTACTCGCGCTACGCTTACAGCGAAGCGCCGCCGCTGCTGCTGGAACGGGCAAGGGCGTTTGCACGAGTCTGCCAGGAATATAACGTGCCCCTGGCCGCCGCGGCGCTTCAATTCTCTATGCGGGATCCCCGCATCACGAGCACGGTTGTCGGCATGACCAAGCCGGAACGAATCGCCCAGACGCTGGAGCTCGCCAGCCACCCCATTCCTTCGGGACTTTGGCCCGAACTGGACGCCATAGGATATGATACCGACGATCCTGAGGCGAACCGGTTTAAATAACCGATACCTGAAGGAGATGAGGCGGCTGAATGATGAGAGCGCTTAAATTACGTCCCTTTATCCCGTCAGGTGAGGATTACCCTCTTGCTGTACAGTTTTATACGGACCTGGGGTTTGAAAAAATCTACTTCAGCGATGAAGGCGCAATCTTCAAGGTAGATCAAACGGAATTTCATTTGCAAAACTATCGGAACGAAGAGTTGCAAAATAATTATATGGTGGAATTATGCGTACAGGATTTGGATGCGTGGTGGCGGCATATTCAAGACACCGGGATAACCGGTAAATACAATATTAGAACAAAGCCTCCGCAAATCCAGCCGTATGGAAAGCGAGCCATTCATCTGATCGATCCCGCCGGCGTTCTCTGGCATATAACCGAATGACTGGGATAGGTCAAATAAGGAATATTTCGAGGGCAATGCAGCTTGTCTTGTTCAGGCTGCATTGCTTTTTCATTACCTTCCCCCGGGTAATGATATTCCCCTCGGTAAATTGGAAGTGTTGAACAGCGGCTATATCTGCGGGGCATATCCCTGCGTCGCAGCCGCCGGCCGGTCCTGGCTTGGATTCGGCAACAAAGTGACCGATTTGAAATCAGGAAAAATATGTTATACTATTTACGATTTCTAGTATTCATAGTTTAAGAGAGATCCGTACTACGAAAGATTGGAGTGGTTGGCGATAACGGACTCATCATCGTTGGATTACACGGGCATGGATGTTCACGGTCTGACGCCGGACAAGCGGCTCGACCTTGGGGATATGCCGGGAGGATCGGAATTATTCCTGCTGCTCAAAAATACGCTGCAGCGGCTGGAGCAGAACCAAATACTCGAGGTGATCAGCACCAATCCCCATATTAAAGAGGCGCTGCAGAGCTGGTGCAGGCTGCACCGATATGCGTTCCTCATGGCGCTGGACGGCGGCGACCATTACCGCTATCTCATTCGCAACAAGCCTGCCGCCTCGATGGAGCGACCCGACTGGGGCATCAAGCTTCCCCTCCGTAAGGACGGAAGACTGGATATCCGCGACTGGTTTCAGGGGAGGGCCGGAGACGTGCTGGAGCAGGCGCCCGCCTACGTCGGCTTTGTGCCGCGCGGAGCCGTCCCGGAGCCCGGCGTTCCCGACTTCGGGTTCGGTATCAACCGCAAGGACGAGGTATGGGCCCATAATTTGCTGGACTTGTACGAGCAGGCCAAAGAAAACCAGTGGAATGCGACGACCGACATTGCCTGGGAGGAGCCGCCGCCGCTTCCGGACGATCTGGAATGGGCCGTATGCCAGACGATGACCTTCCTCGCGGAGAACGAATATTCCGCTCTCTACATACCCGCGAAATTTATCGCGCAGATTAACCCTCACTACATCGAAGCGGTGATGTACCTCTCTACGCTCATCCAGGACGAATCGAGGCATATCGAAGCGTTTACGAAGCGTGCGCTTGCCAACGGGGAGGGCTTCAATATTCTTCGACTTTGACGGAACGTTCGCTGCACAGCTTGTTTATTCAGGAGGACTATTTCAAATCATCCTTTCTCCTCCATGTATTAGGGGAAGGGACATTCCTTGATCTGCTCAACTTTATCGAAGAGTATGCGCCCGATCCGGTTACGCGGCAGATCGTGAATTTGGCGAAGATCGACGAAGGCCGCCATGTCGCTTACGGGATCGGACATGTCCGGCACATTCTGGAGCGGCATCCGAACATGGCGGCGGCTTTGATCGAAGCGGCGGAAGAGCGCAATCAGTATCTGCATGCCGTAGATACCGGAGAAAACTCGTACTTCCTCGAAGCGCTTGCGATTCTGGCCGGCGGCGGGCGCGGACCCGATCAGCTGAAAACCGGTTTCGAACGGGTGGGGAGGCTGAAAGAAGTCATGTACGAGCATCGCATTCAGCGTCTGCTGCAAATCGGCTTGGACCGGGAAACGGCGGAAGCGATCTCGCAGTCCCATACGCCGAATTTCATGTAATTATATATAAAAAAGGAGCCGAAAACCGATGTCCAAACATGTACAGTTAGCAGAGCAAATTACAGCCGAGGTCATTGCCCCGCTTGCGGCGGAAATCGATTCTGCGCGCAGATTTCCCGAGGAAGGCATCCGCGCACTGGGTAAGGCCGGACTGCTTGGCTTGCTCGTGCCCGAGCAGCTGGGCGGGTTAGGCGGCAATCTGGCGGATCTGGCCGCCGTTACGGAAACGATCGCTTCGGCCTGCGGCTCGACGGCGATGTGCTTCCTCATGCACTGCTGCGCCACCGCCGTTATTGCTTCCAAAGCGACGCCGGAGCAGCAGGAGCAGTACCTTCGGCCGATCGCCCAAGGCGATAAAATCGGGACGCTGGCGTTCAGCGAAACAGGAACCGGCGCCCACTTCTATGCTCCCGAGATCCGTGCGCAGCTGGAAGACGGCCACTTCGTGCTTAACGGCAAAAAAGCTTCGTCACGAACGGCGGCCATGCCGATTTTATCATTGCGCTAACCAATGCATCGGGTGTCGAGCAAGGGTTGGATATGTTCATCGTGGACACCCGGACGCCGGGCGTAAGGTTCGAGGGGAATGGAAAGGGATCGGCCTCAGCGGCAACAACAGCATTTCGCTTCAAATGGACAACGTGAAGGTACCCGCCTCCCGGCTCGTCGGCGCGGAAGGGGACGGACTGGGCCTGATTTTCGAGGTGGTGGCGCCTACCTTCATCCTGGGGGTTGCCGGGGTCAATGCCGGTCTGGCCAGAGGAGCTTATCAAGCCGCGCTGAACCATGCGAAGACGAGAGCCTATGCGGACGGAAGGAAGCTCGCGGATATTCAGGCGATCCAGTTTTATTTATCCGATATGTTCGGCGCTGTCGAAACGGCTTCCATTTACGTTCAAAATGCCGCGAAAGCGACCGTCAGCGGCCAAGAGGGCGCCATTCTTCACGTCATGCAGTCGAAAATCACCGCTTCCGAGCATGCGATCAAGGTGACGAACTTGGCCATGCAGGTATGCGGAGGGCAGGGGTATACGGGCGCTCTGCCGGTAGAACGCTTTTTGCGCGACGCGAGGGCGGGCGCGGTGATGGCCCCGACGACCGAAGTGCTGAAGGAATGGGTCGGCAAATCGGTTGCCGGCATTCCGTTATTTTAAACAGAGCATTCATAAGGAGCGATGCAGTATGACAATACCAGCAGACAAAGCGCTGAAGGTAGGGGCGGTTGCCTACGATCCGAAAGTGATCCCGATCTGGGACATTATTCGCGACTATTATCAACAAAATGAGTTTCCGATCGATTACGTGCTGTTTTCCAATTACGAGGCGCAGGTCGACGCCCTGCTTGGCGGCTTTATCGACATCGCCTGGAATACGAACGTCGCTTATGTTCGCATCCAGGAAGCGCTCGGCGGGAAAGCGAAAGTGCTGGCCATGCGCGACACGGACATCGGCTTCACCTCGAAGATCATCGCCAGAACGGACAAAGGCATTGAGAGCTTATCCGATCTGAAGGGGAAGCGCTTTGCGCTGGGCAGCGCCGATTCGGGGCAGGCCGCGATCCTGCCTTACCATTTTCTGAAAAAGAACGGGGTTGATCCCGAGAAGGATCTGACGCTCATTCGCTACAACCTCGACGTGGGCAAGCATGGGGATACCGGAACAAGCGAACTGGAGGTCATTCGCGCGTTAAAGAGCGGCGAAGCGGATGCGGGTGCGATCGGGGAATCGACTTGGATCCGGTCGCTGGAGCTGGGACAGCTGAACACGGATGAAATCCGGGGCATTTGGACGTCGCCGGGCTACAGCCACTGCAACTTTACCGTGCTTCCCGATTTTGACGATGCGCTCGGGAACCGGTTCAGGGAGCCGCTGTTCGCCATGGATCCCGCCGTTCCGGAAATCCGCAAAATGATGGAGATGGAAGGGCTGAACGAATGGGTCGGCGGCGAAGGAGCCGGACTTGCCGGGTACGAAGTGTTGTTCGACGCCATGAGGGACCAGGGATTAGTGTAAGCGATCAAACAGGTTTATGAGGGATTGATGGTACATGGGATCGGGCCTTGCTGCGTGCGGGCCTGGTCCTTCTTTAATACGCGGTGCCTTCACATCTGGAATCCATTAAGACCTGCCCCCTGCTTCCGGTACCGGGAGGGGCTCATCCCCTCGCTTCGGCGGAAAACACGGGTAAAGTAGGCGGCGTCGTCAAACCCCACATACCCGGCGATCCATCCGATGGAGGCGTCGGCTGAGGTTAACAGCACCTTGGCTTCGGCAATCCGCCGCTGCAGCTGAAATTCCGTAAGCGTCCTGCCGGTTTCCTTCCTGAACTGCCTTGAAAGATGGGCCGGATGGACATGGCAGAGGCCCGCAAGCCGCTGCAGGTTTAAAGGCTTGCTGTAATAAACGGTCAAATATTCAGCGGCTTTCTGAACAACGAGCGAATAGCCGTATTTGGCCCGGTTCCTCACCAAATCGCAGTATTCTTCCGCCATAAGATGAACGAGCTCGGATAGCGATTGGATCGTGTCCGACCGTTCTATTTTTTTGGCGAACTTCTCCGAGATCTGGTGAAGGAAGAAGGGCTGGACCTTGCCCCGCTCCGCCGAGATGCGAAACAGCGTGTTGAGGATGACAAGCCCGTTCTTCATCGTTCGGATCGGCTGGTTCGGCGACCGTTCGGAGAAATCGAACAACGTGCCGGTCTGGGCATGGATCTTCTTGAACATCGTCTTATCCCCGGATTCGACGGCCTGCATCATTTCTTTTTCCACCTGGTACCGGACGTTAATGAGCCGAATCGTATCCTCGTCGGAGGGATCCGGAATGTGTTGCCGGTTCTTCTTCACCAAGGCTTCCTCAGCGTGAGCGGAAGGCGCGGCGAAGCGGATGCCAGCCTGGCGGACGGAGCCTGCATGCTCCAGCAGATTGGCAATGCTTTGCATTTTCGTTTGGCTGATGAGCTTGAGTCCCCGGTAAAACGCCTCCAGCTCGATATGCTTCTTGGGCTCGAAGCTTGCCTTGAGGCGGGTATCCGGCGTTTGGATCAAAAACGGCCCGATCGCCAAAATCTTCCGTTCCTCCCGCTCCCACTCCAAACTGCGTGATAAATAAGACACTCCCCACTCATTCGTAAACATGCAGCAGGTGTCCGGGCACGCCTTCAACTCCAGCCCGATGCGCCGAAAATCGCTTTCCTGCCCGCCGATTAAAAAATCGGGCACCCGGTCCTGAACGTGGGCAAACTGCACGCGACCTTCCGAGTTCAATAAGGATGTATTTATCCCCGTCATATGAAAAAGGTCGATACCACATTGGTTAAGGAAAGGTCTTGGATGGTCATCAGGTATCCCTCCAACAAATGCGTTAAACGAGTTCAAAATATGCAAATAGAGTCCAAACATTCTCCCGGCTCCCTCAGTATAATTGATCTTGTAAGTGCTTACAACACAAAGTGATCGGGGAAGCGGGCATGTTGTATCCAATCGTTACGGAACATCGGAGCGTCATTGACCTAAGCGGCATCTGGAAATTCAAGCTGGATACAGGGATCGGTTTTCAGGAGAAGTGGTATGAGCAGGAATTGGCAAGCCCTATGCCAATGGCCGTTCCGTCCTCCTACAACGACATAGGAGTTAACGGGGACATTCGGAATCATGTGGGCTGGGTTTGGTACGAAAGAAGCTTCGCCATCCCCAAAGCTCTGGCCGGAGAACGGATCGTGCTGCGGTTCGGGTCGGCGACGCATACGGCGATCATTTACTTGAACGGAGAGCCGGTCATGGAGCACCGCGGCGGCTTTACTCCCTTTGAGGCCGAGATCAACGGCTTCCTGCAGCCCGGCACCAACCGGCTGACGGTGGCGGTGAACAATATCGTGGACCATTCGACGCCGCCGGTTGGGCATTATGTGGAGAAGGAAGTGGAAGGCCTCGGCAAGGTCGTCCGCAACAGTCCGAATTTCGACTTTTTCAACTATGCCGGCCTTCACCGGCCCGTCAAAATCTATACGACGCCCCGCGTCCATCTTGAAGATGTAGCGATTATTACGGAGCTCAGCGGGAATACGGGCGTGGTTCGGTATCAGGCAACTAGTGCCGGCGAAGCGCAGGTGAAAGCGGCGGTGAAGGATCATCGCGGGAACCTCGTCGCCGAATACACCGGTCCAAACGGTGTCATCCACATTCCGGAGGTCACGCTGTGGGAGCCGCTTAACGCATACTTATACACGCTGAGACTGGAGCTCGTGCAGGGCGATGAAGTCATCGACTCCTATGAACAGCCCTTCGGTGTAAGGACCGTGGAGGTGAAGGACGGCAAATTCCTGATCAACCGGAAGCCGTTTTATTTCAAAGGCTTCGGCAAGCACGAGGATTCGCCGATCCACGGGAGAGGCTTTAACGAGGCGGCGAATGTGATGGATTTCCGTTTAATGAAGTGGATTGGCGCGAATTCGTTCCGCACGGCTCATTATCCTTACTCGGAGGAGCTGATGCGGCTCGCGGACCAGGAAGGCCTGGTGGTCATTAATGAAGCGCCGGCCGTCGGACTGCACTTGAATTTTATGGCGATGTTCTCGGGCGGGGCCAAGCGAAAAACATGGGAAGAATTAACGACGCTCGAGCATCATAAAGAAGTTCTTCGGGAACTGGTGGCCAGGGATAAAAATCATCCGTGCGTGGTCATGTGGTCCGTCGCCAACGAGCCGGCCTCCGAAGAAGAAGGGGCGAAGGAATATTTCGAGCCGCTGGTCCGTCTCACCAAAGAGCTGGATCCGCAGAAGCGGCCCGTCACCATCGTAACCCATCTCAAATCCACCCCCGATACCTGCAAAGTGGCGGATCTTGTCGATGTGCTGGCTTTAAACCGGTATTACGGCTGGTATACGGAGAGCGGCGAATGGGAGCTGGCCCAGCGCAAGCTAAGGGAGGAATTGAGCGGCTGGGAGAAGCGGTGTCCGGGCAAGCCGGTCATGATGACGGAATACGGCGCCGATACGATCGCGGGACTGCACGATGTGGATCCGGTCATGTTTACCGAAGAATTCCAGGTCGAATATTTAAGGGCGAACCACGAGATCTTCGACGAGTTCGATCATTTCATCGGGGAGCAAGTGTGGAATTTCGCGGATTTCAATACCAGTCAGGGCATCATTCGCGTGCAGGGGAATAAGAAGGGGATCTTCACCAGGGACCGCAAGCCCAAATACGCGGCCCATGTGCTGCGCGAGAGATGGCATTCGATTCCCGATTTCGGGTACAAGGGGAAAGATTGATACTGGAATGACGGGGGCGGGGATAGCATGAGCCAGACTACAATTCAGGAAACGGTTGTAACGGGCAGGGAAGGCAGGGCCGCGGGGGCGTTCGGCTTGAGAGACAAACTCGGCTATTTATTCGGCGATTTCGGCAACGATTTCTTCTTCATTCTGGTCAGCGCCTTCCTCATGGTGTATTACACCGATATCTTTCATATCAGCGCCGCTGTCGTCGGGCTGATGTTCTTAATCGCCAGATTATGGGACGCCGTAGCGGACGTTCTGTGGGGGCGGTTCATCGATACAAGAAAGCCCGGTAAGCACGGCAAGTTTAAACCGTGGATTTTGCGAATGTCGTTTCCGCTCGTGATCTCGGGCGTGCTCATGTTCGTCAAGATCCCCGGCATGCCGGACGGGTTTTATGTCGCCTATGCCTTCATCACCTACCTGATATGGGGGACCTTGTACAGCACGGTCAATATCCCATACGGCTCCATGGCTTCCGTAATCACGAGCGATCCCGTGGAACGGACGACGCTGTCCACCTACAGAACGATGGGCGGCATGCTCGCCGGACTCATTATTAATGTGATTGCTCCCCTGCTCTTATTTGTCAATAACAAGGCGGATGCCGGACGGTTTTTCTGGGGAGCGGTTCTGTTCGGCGTGCTGGCTATCTCGTGTTATATCGCCTGCTACAAATTATCGACGGAACGCGTGACGGCGACCGAAAGCAATGAGAATCAAGCCGCATTCGGCAGGACGATGAAGGGCCTGGCGTCCAATAGGCCGCTGGTTTGGCTCCTTGTCGTTTCCCTGGCGTTTATGATCTGCTTTATGCTGGTAGGTGCCGTCAACGTTTATTTATTTAAAGACTACTTCGGTAATGCCAAGGCTTTAAGTGTCGCCGCGTTGGTTCAATCACTGACTGTGCTCATAGCCATGCCGATGGTTAAGCCGCTTGTGGCGAGATTCGGCAAAAAGAAGTGGTGGCGGCAGGACTGCTGCTCGCATCCATTGTGTATGCGGTGCTGTACTTTCTGCCGCATTTAACCTTGACCTATTTCATGGTCATCTCTTCTCTGGGTACGTTTGGATACGCTTTCTTCAATCTTGTCATTTGGGCCTTCGTTACGGATGTGATCGATTACCAGGAGTATTTAACCGGGGTGCGCGAAGACGGGACCGTGTATTCGATCTATTCCTTCGCCCGCAAGGTCGGTCAGGCGCTGGCCGGCGGCATCGGCGGATTCGCCATCGGCTTCGTCGGCTACAATGCGGCTAGCAAGGTTCAGACGGAAGGGGCGCTAAGCGGGATCTACACTTTGGGTACATTCGTGCCGGCGATCGTTTTGTTTGTCATTTTCCTGCTGCTGGTCTTCTTTTATCCGTTAAACAAACAGCTTACCATCCGATTAGCGGCGGATCTTGAGGAGAAAAGGAAATGCCTCAAATCATGATCATTAACGGGAGCTGCAGCCGCGTGATGCCGCTTTTCCATTTCCGCCAAAAAAAGAGGTTGTGCCGGGTCCCGGTACAACCTCTTTTCAACTTCATCTTGTTGAACAGGCCGGCAAACTTCCGTTAAACGGTTGCCGTTTGCTTGGACAGCGACTCTTCCGCCAATAGGGCCAGACGCCCGGCCGAACCGTCCTGCAAATCGGGCGTAAATACGCTCAGAAACTGACAGGAGCTGTCGTGAACAGGGAAGAGCTGTGTCGACAAGTTGAGCAGGCCTGCCCTGGGGTGTGCAATCACGCGGGGGTGCTGGCTCTTGCATCCAACCTCGTAATTCTCCCACATAGCCGCGAACTCGGCGCTGCCTTCCGTCATCTCTTTAATAAATTCCGCATACCAGGGATCCTTTATATGTCGGGTATACATGGCTCGGAAATGGCCGAGCAGCGATCCGGCAAGATCTTCCCAGCCGACGAACATCGTGCGGTGGGACGGCGAAGCATGAACATACGCCAGATCAAATTGCGCTCGCGGCTGTCAGCCGTCCCGAAGGAGCCGAAGACGGAGGAAGCCAACCGGTTCCAGGCCAACACGTTCATTTTCCCGTCATAAATATAAGCCGGACATAACGGCATCTGGTCCAACAAATATTGCAGCGAATCCGATACGGCCGGTTGATCGCCGTCCCGATTGTTGGCAAATCGAGTCGGGCTGGCGAGGAGATATAGATGCTTGCGTTCGTCTCCGTTCAGACGCAGTACACGGGCCAGGCTGTCGAGCACCTGATCGGAAACATTGATGTCCTTGCCTTGTTCGAGCGAAGTATACCAAGGCGACCGATATGCCGGCGAGCGCCGCGACTTCTTCCCGCCGCAATCCTTTCGTTCTCCGTCGGGCGAAATCGGTATGCTGCAAGCCGGCACTCTGCGGCGTCAGCCGCGACCTGCGGGAACGCAAAAATTGGCCGATCTCCAGTCGCCGCTGTTCATCCCTCATGTCAGTGGTCGCTCCTCTCTAGCTGATACTATCAATAGCAGTTTCGTCAGTTATAGGGTTGGTAAATGTGCTGGCAGGGATAAGAGTACAAATACAGTTCTTCTCCAACTCGTCAGGTTGCAATAAGATGAAGTCATATTCTTCCGTTACGCTTTATTTTACCATGTTCAGAAGCCGGGAGGAATAAGAATGAGCTTCGCATGCATTTCAACTAACAATTCTAAACGGGTGGTGTTCCATTTGGGCCAGCGTTTGTTTTCTCCCTATCCAATTAAAGGGCTGCAGCTTAAGAATCGCATCGTGATGGCGCCTATGCTCCAAAACTCCGTTATCGCGAAGGACGGTATGCCGGGCGAGTGGCATTATATCCATTACCTCAGCCGGGCCATCGGAGGTGCCGGCCTGATCATGATGGAAATGACGGATGTGGAACCGGACGGCCGCATTACGGATGATGACTTGGGGCTGTGGTCAGACGAGCATATCCCGGCTTTCGCTAAAATCATCGAAGGGGTTCATTCCCACGGTGCCAAAATCGGAATTCAAATCGCCCACGCCGGCCGCAAGGCTGAAGCTGCGGAAGCGCCGGTCGCCCCTTCGGCGATTGCGTTCTCGGGCTCACGCTACCGGATGCCTCATGCCCTGACGGCCGACGAAATCGAACGGACGGTGCAACTCTTCGGCGACGCAGCGCGGCGCGCCGTCCAAGCGGGCGTGGACACGCTCGAGCTTCACGGGGCTCATGGATATTTGATTCATCAGTTCCAATCCCCGCTAACCAACAAGCGAGACGATGAATACGGTGAAGATCTGACTCGATTCGGCGTCCAGGTCATACAGGCCGTGAAAAAAGAGATGCCGGCGGACATGCCGCTATTCTTCCGGATTTCGGCTGTGGAATACGCGGACGGCGGTTATGATATCGACCACGCGATCCGTCTGTGTGAGGTTTACCGGGAAGCAGGCGTGGATGTATTCCATGTTAGCTCGGGCGGGGAGGGGCCGCCAGGGCAAAGAAAGCCCGGTAACTATCCGGGCTATCAGGTGCCGTTTGCCCGGAGCATCAAGGAAGCCCTTAACGTTCCCGTCGTTGCGGTGGGGATGCTGGAGGATCCGATGCTGGCCGACGCGGTCGTCAGCAACGGGGATGCCGACCTGGTAGCAATCGGCCGCGGCATGCTGCGAGACCCGTACTGGGCGACGCATGCGGCGATCGCTTTGAAGCAAGAGCAGACCCACATTCCGAAGCAATACGAGCGGGCATATCTGTAATCGAATGAGGAGGGATAGGGTACGAAATCGGCGGAGACTCGGCAGAGCTCCGCTCTTTTGTAAACGCCACGAACCGCTATGGTTTTGAGGAGAATTAAAGGCATCCTTTGCGTTGATATGTAGTTCAACTAGGAGCCATATAAATTACTTCGTACGTTTGGCAATCGGATGATCTTCATTTAGCTCCAGCAAATCCCACAAATTCCCATATAAATCCTTGAATACAGCAACCATACCATAGGGTTGTTCTTTGGGTTCTCTTACAAATTCAATTCCCCTTGAAACCATTTCATTATAATCTCTCCAAAAGTCATCGGTGTTTAGAAAGAGAAACACTCTTCCGCCGGCTTGGTTGCCAATAAACGATTCTTGTTCAGGTTTCGATGCTCTTGCAAGTAAAATTGTAGTGCCAACGGAACCGGGAGGAGAAACGACTACCCATCGTTTATCTTGTTCAGGCTGATAGGTATCTTCGATTAATGTGAAATTTAGCTTTTTTGTATAAAACTCTATGGCCTCATCATAATCTTTTACAACCAGAGCGATATGAACAATGGATTGAATCACTTTTACTCCTCCTGAGAAATATTGTTTTTCCGACACCACATCCATACTCTACCATTTTGCATCTCATTTGTAACCAGCTTGTGAGATAATCTTAGATAGGCACAGGGCCATATTCCGAGTAATATAAAACATGAATCAAGCTCCTAAAGCGGGGTGGATTCATGTTTTTTTGTTTGATTTTGAAAAGGGGGCCGGGGAATGAAATTTTTCTCCATCAAAAAGCTGATTTCTCCATCCGTAAGCATTCAGGGGAAAATCTTTGTCGCCTTCAGTCTCGTAACCCTGCTTGGGATCGCCGCTGTGACGAGCATCGTTTATTTGTATATGAGGGAGACCGTCAAGAATAATGCGATTACTTCGGTTACGGATAGCATACGGCAGGCGGACGAATCCTTAAATCTGCGGCTGGAGGAGGTCAACCGGTTAAATACGGTTGTGGCAACCAATACAACAGTGCTTAACACGCTCTTAAGCGGTGCGGAAGAGCCCAGCTACGAATGGTTTCAGGAGCAGAAGCGGGTTGAGGAATTTTTATCCGCCATTATTGCTTATAAGCCGTATATTTCACGGGTCGCCGTCGTTGGTCTTGACGAGAAAGTGTTTTTCGTCGGCTCCCCATGGCTTGACAAGAGAGTCATGAAGACACCGCTAATGGAATATTTGCTTCAAAACGGCTCCGGACATGCGTACTTCCACCAAACAGGCTCCACTGGCTCCATTGTCACCGGCCGCGAGCTCCGGTATAACCGTAATCTGATTGGGTTCGTGATGTTCGATCTGAATGACGATTTTATTAAGAAGACCTATGATGTCAAGCCTACACCGGACAGTATGCTGTACGTGATCGATCGGAAGAATGAGTTCATCTATGAGCCCAAGACCAGCGGGTTTGACAAAGAAACCATCGTGAACCTAAATCAGGAACTGGTGGGTTCCGGGCGCTTCGGTGGAAAGAATCATCCATCAGCAGTCTTATCTGGTCATAAGCCGCAAATCGGATTATACGGGATGGTCCACCTTGGCCGTTGTTCCTATGAAATCACTGTTAACTGAAACGGTGCGGATCCGCAATATATTGGCGGAAGTTGCCATTATCGTGTTTGTAATCATCGTCATCGGCACTTTGCAGGTTTCCTCGAGAATGACAAGGAACATTCGAAGACTGAGATCGATGATGATGCATGTGATGGAGGGGAATTTGACAGCCGCCGTCCGTAGAAATTCGTTCCAGGGATGAAATAGGTCAGCTCTATCTTGTATTTAAAAGAATGGTCGAGGAGTTAAAGCGCTTACTCGAAGGAATCATGACCACCGAAAGGGAGAAACGTGAAGCGGAGCTCGCTGTGCTGCAGGCTCAAATCCGTCCGCATTTTCTTTATAACACGCTAAATACGGTGAAGTATTTGGCCAAGCTTAACGGGGTGCCGAACATAGTAGAGGTATCGGAGTCCTTGATCGAACTCATGCGCGGCGTGCTGGGAAATTCGAATGAATTTCTCTCCCTGCAGGAAGAGCTGCAGTATGTCCGCGAACTATGTGACGATAGAAAAATATAAGTATGTGGAGCCCATCCATTTGAATATTGAAATCGAAAAAGAAGAGCCGCTGCAATGCCAAGTGCTAAAACTAATGCTGCAGCCGATTGTGGAAAATGCCATTATTCATGGCAGCGCTTCCTCGGAACATGAGGGTTTGGTGCTAATTCGAATCTATGAGGAGCTTCAAGACCTGAGAATCGATGTCAGGGATAACGGCAAGGGGATGTCGCAGGAACAGATAGAGGCTTTGTTTGCAGGGAACCATGTTCAAAGCGGCACGCGCTTCAGCGGCATGGGCGTACGCAATGTGCATGAACGCATCGTTCGGCTGTACGGGGAGCCTTATGGCGTGTCCATCTATAGTGAGCTTGATAAGTATACCCTTGTGCAGATCCGATTTCCCCTGCTGCAAGGTACGGATAGCAATCATTTAGGAGGGACGAAGGATGTTTCAGGTATTGTTGGTTGACGACGAGGCTCTGGCACGCAACGATGTCAAATGTATGCTCGACTGGGAAAAGCACGGGTTCACCCTGTGCGGGGAAGCCCATAACGGAGCTATGGCGCTTTCCATGATGGATCGTCTTACGCCGCATATCGCCATCCTGGATGTAAGCATGCCCTCCATGAACGGGGTGGAACTCAGCCGCATCATCAAGGACCGGTTCCCCAAGGTGAAAATGATCATGCTCAGCGGCTTTGACGATTACGATTATGTCCGGGACTGTCTGAAGAACGGTGCTATGGACTATTTGCTCAAGCATCGCTTGAACCCGGCCGCTCTTTTATCGCTTCTGAATAAAGCGGTTCAGGATTTGCAGTATGAAGAACGGGAGCAGGTAGCACGCGGCGCCCAAACCCAAATCCTAGATCGCCTGAGCCCGGTGATTCATCGCGAATACGTATCGGGGCTGGCTAAAGAGGCACAGGAAGCCGGAGAAGAACTGGAGGCCTATGCAAGGGAAAATCAGCTTTATACCGGTGCCGTAAATTATGGGGCCGCCGCAGTCCAGATCGTTCCTTTTCTGCTCTTGACGGAGTCCCTTACCGACGTGCAGAAGAACCGGTTCGTGCAGCAGGTCACGGATGTGATGCAGATGGCGATCGGCGATATCCGTAAGCGGACGGTAGCTTATGTGGGGAAGGGCGCTTTATTGTGCTGTTTTCTTCCGAGGAAAGAAGCGAGCACGCGGTGATAACCCAGATTCATCAAGCCTTGAATAGCCTGTCCCATGCTCTCGAGAAATTTCTTAATTTACGATGCGTATATGCAGACCGGCCCGTTATGCGGAAGCTTAAGGCGACTTGGAACCAGTTACAGCAAAGCCGATCAAGCTGTAGATGAAGCTTTCTTTCAAGGCTTCAGTGCATCCGCCCGGAGGAACACGCGGTTCATCGAAGAGCAGAAGAAGTTGTCGCATTCTTTGGAGCAGCTGGATGAGGAAAGAATTAAGCAGGTTATTTCAGCCATTTTTGATGAGTTACAGGATGAGCCCGTCTACTCGATGACGATTCAACTCATTGTAAGCGAAATGCTTCATATGGCGGGAATGTCGTGGAAGCGTTATTTTCCCCATGCATCCATAGAAGATAACGATCTCGTTCCCGCGCGGAGCGGTATAGCACGTTTGGAAATTGTCAGCGAATTGAAGCTGTGGCTTCAGGATTACTATGCACGTATGGTTCAGGCCATCAAGAAACAGCATACGGGTGGATCCTATTCGCGCCCGATTTCGAAGGCCGTTCAATTTATTACGGAGCATTATGCATCCAATATTTCTTTAGACATCACGGCGGAAGCCCTGAATCTGAATCCTTCCTACTTAAGCAGACGGTTCAAGGAGGAAACGCAAATGACGTTCACCGAGTATCTGAACCGGGTTCGCATCAATACAAGCTGCATGCTCATGCAGTCCGGAACTTATTCTTTAAAAGAGGTAAGCGACCAGGTCGGTTTTCTGAATTATACTTACTTCTTTAAAGTATTTAAGAGCATAACGGGGATGACCCCTCAGGCTTACATGGATGGTTTGAAAAAGTCAAATAAGTAGAATGGAAAGTCATATCTTTTCAGTCGTCGGGAGGAAATTAAGGACTAAAATAAAGTTTAATCCTTAGAAAACGCTTACTTTCAGGGGGATAACAACACGATTGGAGGAACGAAGAATGAAAAGAAATTGGGGGACGGTACTGCTTTCCACGATGGTCATTTCCGGGATGACCCTTACCGCATGCAGCTCGAAGGACCCGGGCAAGGAGAACGAGGGTAAGTCCCAGGCGGCGGCGGGCGTGTCTTCGGACGGCTTTCCCATTGTCAAGGAACCGATCAAGCTGAAGATGTTCACTAGGGTCGCGCCGACCAACGGGCCTTTTAAGGATATGCCGGTGTTCCAGGATTACGAAAAAATGAGCAATGTACAGGTGGAATTTATCGAGGCGCCGACGGATGGTTTTAATGAGAAAAAGAACCTGCTCTTTGCATCCAATGAGCTTCCCGATGCTTTCTACCGTTCGGGACTTACTCCTTTGGAGGCCGTCCGCTACGGTTCGGGCGGGCAATTGATCCCGCTCGAGAAGCTGATTGATGCTTACGCTCCCAACCTGAAGAAGCTCATGGATACCTACCCGGAAATCCGTTCGGCCATTACCACTCCCGAAGGCCATATCTATGCCCTCCCGGGGATTGTGACCGTGGGCTCTGCCCGAACCGATAAACGCTGGATGAATCAGGCATGGCTGAAGAAGCTGAACCTGAAAGAGCCTGAGACGACGGATGAGCTGTACGAGGTGCTGAAGGCTTTCCGGGATAAGGATCCTAACGGGAACGGCAAACAAGACGAGATTCCTATGACGGCACGCAACGGTCTTAGTATCGTACCTTTAATGGCCGGATCTTTCGGACTGGACTTCCAGCTGGGTTATAACATCAATCTGGACAATGATAAGGTTCAAATTTGGATGGGCGGCGACCGGAATAAAGAATTATTGATGTATCTGAATAAGCTGTATTCGGAAAAACTGCTCGACCAGGAGCTGTTCACCCAGAAGGAAGCGCAGTATCTGGCCAAGCAAGGGACGGGGAATACCGGCTTCTTCTTTGACCAGACGAATAATCCCATGCTGGATGGGAAAGTCGAGAATCAATATGCAGGGATAGCTCCGCTCAAAGGACCTCACGGCGACAGACTGCAGCTAGCGGCTCCCGTACCCCGGGATTTCGGCGCTTTTGCCATTACCTCGGTGAACAAGTATCCGGAGGCCACCATGCGCTGGATCGATTATTTCTACAGCGACGAAGGCTCCACTTTACTAAGGTTCGGCCGGAAAGGCGAGAATTATGAACTTCGCGACGGGATTCCGTATTATACCGATGCTTTCCTCGCGACGGGCAATCAGTCCAAAATCACGCCGTATGCCGGAGGCGGTGCGCCGCATTTGATCAGCGAGAAGGTAGCTTCTTATATCAATCCGCCGCAGGTCCAGGAAGCTCAGAAGAAGCTGGATCCGTACATGCCGAAGGTTCGCTACGCGGCTCCCATGTTCGACGAAGAAACGGCTCAAAAAATCAATGTGCTGCGCAACGATATCGATAAGTACTACGAGGAGCAAAGCACGAAGTTTATTGCAGGCGCCCTGAGCTTCGACAAGTGGGGAGAGTTCCAGGCCACTTTGAAGAAAATGGGAATGGACGAACTGCAGAAGCTGTACCAGGACGCTTACGATAGCCTGAAAAAGCAAAAATAAGAACATCATGACGGTTGGAGGGCTGCAGATGAAGAGCTTAGCCGAAAGGGTAGATGCTGCGTCCCGACCCCGGTCGAGGCGCTCCGGCCTCTTAAAAGCGGTAGGCGACCGGTATGATCTTTACCTGATGCTGCTGGTGCCTATCGTATGGTACCTTGTTTTCCATTACGGACCTTTGTATGGGCTGCAAATCGCATTCAAAAACTTCAGTCCGGCCAAGGGGATCATCGGCAGCAAATGGGTGGGCTTCGATCATTTTGAACGTTTTATCGAGTCCTACTATTTCTGGAGACTGCTGTGGAACACCGTTTCCATTAACTTGTTCTCCTTGCTGTTTGCTTTTCCCGTTCCGATCCTTCTGGCTCTACTGATCAATGAAATCCGCAGCAAAGCCTTCAGCAAGATCGTGCAGAACGTGACGTATATTCCGCATTTTATTTCCGTGGTCGTGATGGTAGGCATGCTGATGCTGTTCCTATCTCCGCAGGGGGGCCTGTGAATACGATCCTTCATGCGTTTGGCGTGCCGACGGTCCGGTTCCTGGATTCGGCCGCCTGGTTTAAAACGATCTTCATCAGCTCCAATATATGGCAGAATATGGGTTGGCAATCGATTATATATATTGCAGCCCTCAGCGGGGTAAATCCGCGGCTGTATGAAGCGGCCAAAATGGACGGAGCCAGCAGGCTGCAGCGCATATGGCATGTATCCATTCCGGGAATCCTCCCGGTCATCGTCATCCTGCTGATTCTTGATGTCGGGCATTTTATGAACGTCGGTTTTGAAAAAATTTTGCTCATGCAAAATAACTTGAATTTGGAAGCCAGCGATGTCATTTCCACCTTCGTCTACTCGGCGGGTATTCTTAAAGGGGAATACAGCTATACGGCGGCCATCGGATTGTTTAATTCCGTTGTGAATTTGGCGCCGCTGGTTCTTGTCAATCGCTTCGCCCGTAAAAAGGCCGAGACAAGCCTATGGTAAGGAGGGGCAGAGGATGAATGAACAAACCCACACGATAAGGAATTCGGATGAGAAATTATTCGATGCGGTCGTGAACCTATTGGCCGCCCTAATACTGCTGGCGGTGCTGTATCCGCTGCTGTTTATCGTCAGCGCCTCCTTCAGCGACCCTGCCCTGGTACTGAATGGCGAAGTGCTATTGCTTGCCGAAGCATATTACTTTAGAGGCATATAAGAATGTTTTTGAAAATAAGCAAATATGGAACGGTTATGGAAATACCATCCTTTATACGGTTATAGGTACGGCGGTCAATCTGGTCATGACGACCCTTGCGGCCTATCCGCTGTCCAGGCCGGACCTGCCCGGGCGGGGCGGCATTATGTTTTTTGTCACGCTGACGATGTTTTTCAGCGGGGGCTTATTCCCACGTATCTCCTCGTTAAAAGCTTGGGCATGGTCAATACGATGTGGGCGCTGATCATTCCAGGCGCCATAGCCACCTATAATTTGATTGTTATGAGAACTTATTTTCAGTCCAGCATCCCATGGGAGATCCAGGAAGCGGCACATATTGACGGCTGTTCCAACTGGAAGCTGCTCACCCATGTGATCCTGCCGCTTTCCAAGCCGATCCTGGCGGTGATGATTCTGTTTTACGCCGTCGGCCATTGGAATTCGTACTTTAATGCCTTGATCTACATTCGCAGCAAGGAGATGTATCCGCTGCAGCTGGTGCTGCGCGAACTGCTTATGGTCACTCAGGCGGATGCGGTGGACAGTAACGTGGGGATGGAATCCAAAATCCTGCTGGCCGAGAGCGTCAAATATGTGGTCATCATTATCTCCAGCCTGCCGGTGCTCGTCATGTACCCTTTTGTGCAGAGGCATTTTGTGAAGGGCGTTATGATCGGTTCTTTGAAAGGATAACGGAGGGAAGGAAGGTTGATGTCAATGACGCAATCCAGAGCTAAGATCCAAGTACAAACCGATCAAGTCGGGAAAGACAGAATTAATCCGTATATTTTCGGTCACTTTGTGGAAGATATCCGCGATCATATGGATGCCATGCTGGCCTATCCGCTGTCGGATATGGATTTTGAAAGTATGGATACTTCGTTTCGGGGGCTTTCCGGAAGCTGGCGTCCTTATACGAACGGGAAGAATACCCTTTATGCTCTTGAGCCTGCCGCTGCGCAGCATTCCGGTCATAGTCAGCTGGTACGCATCTACAGCGATGACGAAGGATACGCAGGCATAAGTCAGGCCGTAGCAGTGAAACAAGACCCGAAGGGCTACCGCTTGGCGCTGTATGCCAGAGCATCTGTCGAAATTAAGTTTGTCGCAGCGGAGATTGTGGATACGAGGAGCGGCGAAATCCTTGGTTCGGCCCGCATCGATATCGAAAGCCACAACTGGAAGCATTATGAGTCGCGTATTACGGTGCAGCGGGACTGCGAGCAGGCGGAGTTCCGGCTCTATGTGCCTTCGTATCATGAACGCTGGCTGGATCATGTATCCACGGGAATGCTGTGGCTGGATCATATTTCGCTCCTGCCTTCGGACAGTATAGGCAATGTTCGTAAAGAAGTCGTGGAGATGACCAGGGATTTGAACGCCGGCATGATGCGGCTTGCGGGGAATTATATCAGCGCCTACCATTGGCGGCAGGCGGTCGGCCCCGTTTATGAGCGGCCCTGCATGATCAATGAAGCATGGGGCGGTTGGACGAATAAATATTTCGGTACGGATGAGTTCATCCGGTTTTGCCGTGAGCTGAACGTGGAGCCGCTGATCTGTGTAAACGACGGCTCGGGCACGCCGGAAGAGGCGGCTGAGTGGGTTGAATACTGCAACGGCGGCGCCGATACGCCCATGGGAAGGCTGAGGGCGGCCAATGGTCATGTCGAACCCTACGGCGTCAAGTACTGGGAGATCGGTAACGAAGTATGGGGACCGTGGCAGGTCGGCCACTGCAGCGCGGAGCAATTCGCTGAGCGCTACGTGCGGTTTGCCCAATCCATGAAGGCGGCCGATCCCGGGATTGTACTGCTCGCTTGCGGGGATGCCAAAATGGACTGGAACCAAACCCTATTGGAACGGGCCGCCGAGCACATGGATTACTTAACCTTGCATCTGTACCATGGCTGCAACCGTTTTGGGATGAATAATCGTACGCCCGGAGAAGAGCGTTATAAAGCCATAGTCACTTATCCGGAATGGACACGGGAGACGATACGGCAACTGAGGGAAATGTTCGGATCCACCGAACGTTACGCCCACCTGAAACTGGCCGTCACCGAGTACAATACGATGTACTATCCGAACACCATTCGTAAAGGGCTTCCCAATGAACATACGCTGGAAGCGGCGGTGGCGAATGCGGCGAATTTGAATGAATTTATCCGCAGCGGCGACCTGGTGGAGATCGGCGACTTCTCCGACCTGGTCAACGGCTGGCTTGGCGGCTGTATCCGGGTAGGGGACTACTATGCAGACCAGTTTCGCGGTAAAGCCAAGGGCTGGAGCGGCAAATCTCAAACCGTTTACGGTACACCGAGTTATTATGTCATGAAAATGTATGCCAACCGCGATCTGGCTTATGTTGTGCGGAGTGATACGGAATGCGGCACATTTAAGACAGCCAGCCCTCTGCCTGCTGCGCCACAGCTGAACGACCTGCCGATTCTGGATGTTGTGGCTTGTATCAACGCCAAGGGAGATAAGCTGACGGTCTTTATCGTGAATCGGGGGCTTGAAGAAACGCGGGCGGAAGTACAGCTGAACGGATTCGCGGAGTCGGGAACGGCTCATCTGCTCGAACTCACAGCGGACGACTACGAAGCTATTAATGATGTAGAACATCCGGATCGCGTCGTCTGCGAAGCCAGCGAAATTTCATTTGCACATGATCAAATCACATGTCAGTTGAGACCGTCATCCGTTTATGTCTTGGAAGTCGCACGCTAACAGTACATTCGTAGCATGAATCGAGGAGTGGAAGGCAAGTATGACAACGAAGAAGTATATCAAAAATTACCCGAGACCCCAGTTCGTGAGGGACCATTGGGTCGATCTAAACGGGGAGTGGCGTTTCGGTTTCGACGATGCTGGAGCAGGCGAAGCCGAGGGATGGCAAAGAAGCTTCGGCGGGGACCGCACCATTCTCGTCCCGTTCACCTACGAGACGAAGGCGAGCGGCATCGGCGAAGAAGCCCATCATGCCTGCGTCTGGTACAACCGGGCGATCGAGCTTCCTGCGGAAGCGGCGGGCAAGCGGATTCTCTTGCATTTTCAAGCGGTCGACTATATTGCCAAAGTATGGATCAACGGCGAATATGTGGGAAGACATCAGGGCGGGTATGCCGCATTTTCGTTCGACATTACCCCTTACGTGACGTTCGGGTCCGCGAATGAGCTAACGGTCAAGGTGGAGGACAGTAAGGACGCCACGCGACCACGCGGGAAGCAGCGCTGGGTGGAGGATAACTTCGAATGCTTCTACGTGCAGACGACGGGCATTTGGCAGTCCGTATGGCTGGAGTATGTCGACCGGGACCACATCGATTCGGTGAAAATCACGCCGGACCTCGACGCGAGTACCGTCCGGTTCGAGTATCAGGTCAAAGGCGAGGTGCACCCTGGCGGCGGACTTCGGCTGGAGACGATCATTACGATGAAGGGCCGCCAAGTCAAGCGGGCCAGCCTGGCAATCGACCGCCCCTGGCTTACGCTTGAGGTAGATCTCGTTCATGAAATGAACGGACCGTGGAAGCGCTGCTACTGGGCGCCCGGGCGTCCGAATTTGTACGATGTGGAGTTTATTTTATACCGGGACGGCGTCGTGATTGACCATGTCTACTCCTATTTTGGCATGAGAAAAATATCCATCGAGAAGGGCAAAGTGCTGCTGAATAATGTGCCGATTTATCAGCGCCTTCTGCTGGACCAAGGGTACTGGCCGGACAGCCATTTGACGCCGCCTTCCGAGGAAGCGCTGATCGAAGACATCGATCTCCTGCTCCAAATGGGGTATAACGGTGTCCGTAAGCATATGAAGATCGAGGACGCCAGGTTCCTGTATTGGTGCGATGTCAAAGGCGTGCTGGTATGGTCCGAGATGGTCATGCGACCTTCGAATTCAACGATAACGCGGTGCAGAATTTCACGGAGGAATGGATGGAGATTGTCCGCCAGCAGTATAACCATCCTTCGATTATCACATGGGTTCCGTTCAACGAATCGTGGGGCATCGGGAATATTTTCAAGGACCGCAGGCAGCAGAAGTTCACCGAAGCGATCTATCATTTGACCAAGGCGTTCGATCCGGAACCGTCCGGTGATCACGAACGACGGCTGGGAGCATACGGTGTCCGATATCTTGACTCTGCACGATTATGTGGAAACGAAGGACCGATTCCTTAAGCGTTATGCCGACAAGGACGAAATCGTGAACAACGAGAAGACTTGCAACCAATGGAAATACGCATTTGCGGACGGCTACAGCTACAAGGGGCGACCGATTATCATAAGCGAATTCGGTGGCATCGCTTTTAAGTCCGATAAAGGCTGGGGCTATGGCGGACAGGTCGCTTCGGAGGAAGCCTTCCTTGAGCGCTTCCGCGGCATCCATGAAGCGATCAAGCAGACGGATTACATCGTAGGGTACTGCTACACGCAAATTACGGATGTTCAGCAAGAGGTGAACGGGCTGTTAACCGAGGAGCGCAAGCCGAAGGTGCCGATTGAGAAGATCCGGGAGATCAATCTTTCCTGATACGGCGGTTGATCCATTGGGGAATATACGTATCCATGAATCCGAAATCATAGGGAGCTGAAGATAATTGAAAAAATGGTTGACGGGCTTGTTTGCTTTTGCCTTGATCATGTCTTTTCCTTCTTCAGGATTCACTTACAGCAATCCGCAGATCGTGCCGGAATCCTGGCGCTGGGATAATGGGGATTTTTACGGGGAAGGCGATCCGTACATCCTGAAATTTAACGGAGTCTACTATCTCTACACCAGTACGGTGGACGATAAGCCGGGGGTGAAGGTTTGGTCGTCGGAGGACCTCGTGCATTGGGAATATCGCGGTCTATGCGCAACGGAACCGGTTACGAAAGGAGCCTATGCTCCGGAAGTGGTTTACTGGAATGGCGATTTTTACATGTATACGTCTCTGCTTCAGGATAACGGTTCTACGCCTCGCAGTCACCGCGTATTGAAGAGCGCCAGCCCCACAGGTCCATTCACGGCCCAGACGGAAGCAAGGTGAACGGCATTGACGGGGACGTATTCATCGACGATGACGGCAAGTGGTACTTCTACAGCACGGGCAACGGCAATATCGACGCTCGCCCGATGTCCGATCCCTATACGTTCGGGGAGAAGTCGAATACCGGAGCCGTGATGAAAGGTTGGACTGAGGGGCCGACGGTATTCAAGCGCCATGGAAAATACTATATGACGTATACCGGAAACCATGTATGGAGCGATGCTTACCGAGTTGATTACGCGAGCAGCTCGAACCCGGTTGCGGGCTTTGTCCCGGCCGCCTCCCAGAACCCGATTCTTCTCAGCACGGAAGGGGATCATGTCGGGCTTGGGCATAACTCCATCGTACGCGGTCCCGATCTGGATTCGGACTATATTGTATACCACAGCCATGCCAATCCGGGGCGGCATCTGAATCTGGACCGGATCGTATGGAACGGGGATAAGATGCTTGTGCTGGGTCCCACGACATCCGAGCGACCCGATCCGACCATGCCGGATTTCAGCGACCGCTTCCAAAGAAATGAATTAGGCGAGGATTGGAAGGAGGTCGGCGGAGGCGACTGGGGTATCCGGGACGGCAGTACATTGGTTCAAGGTGCACTGGGTGATCCGGAACAAGCTCATATGCTTCTGTCGCAGAAAGCGACGGGTGACAACTTCACGGCGGAATTCAATCTGAAGCAAGTGGAACAGGGGGCTAGCGCAGATCCGCTGATGGGAGCCGTATTTTCCTACCAAAATGAGAAAAATTATGGCGTGGCCGTACTGAACCGCAATCAAAATCGGTTGGAGACCGTATTCCGCGTGGATGGCAAGGACACCGAGCGGGTAACGACCCAACTTCCCGACGGCTATGATTATACCAAATGGCATCAGATCCGCGTGGAGAAGGAAGGCTCCGACTATCGTATCTATGTCGACGGCATGCTGAAGCAAACCCGATCCGTCAACAATCTTGGCAAGGGCAAGATTGGCTACACGACAACGGATGCGCGTGCGGAATTCGGATTTATCGCATTCAGCGGCAAAGTGGGCGGCAGGCAGTGGCAATGACGCTTACAAGCCGGTTCCCGGCGAGATCCAGGCCGTTCATTACAACCCGAGAGGAAACAGCGAGACCAAGGGGCGTGCCGATCAGTTCCGTATGGCCAAGGATCCGGACGGCGGCTACCATGTCGCTTCGTTCGATAAGGGGAATTTGCCGTATAACATCAATGTTTCCGAAGCGGGTACCTATGATGTCGTGATCCGGTACGCGCTGGCCGCCGATGCAAGGGTGAAGCTCGAACTCGATGATTCTACCGAACTGGCCGATACCGTACGGCTCCCTTCCACAGGCGGTACGGATCAATGGGACAATGCGGTGATCAAGGATGTTAAGCTTCCGCAAGGGCCGCATCAACTCAAAGTGATCGCCGTTCAGGGAGCATTCGACTTTGCCAATATGAAATGGAGCCGATCGGCTCAGGCGCTACCGTTATCCGATGATTTCAACGACGGCAATGATTCCGGCTGGAAGAAATTCGAACAGGGCTGGCGGGTCGATACCGGGGAAGCGTCTGCCTTTGATTTGCCTAAGCCGGTTCCGGGTATCATCGAAGCGCCTTTCTACAATACGGGCGGAGAAGGTGTCGGCTACCATGATAACACGCCCGACAACATCGGGGGCGCCTACCGCAGCGATTCCGTCGATATCCGAACGAACAGCAATTTCAACGGGCTTAACGTGGGCTGGAACCAGGCCGGCGAATGGCTCAAATACAACATCGACGTGAAGCGAGCAGGGACGTACAGGGTGGAAATCACGGCCGCCACCACGTTCAAGGATAATCAAGCGAGCATATGGCTGGACGATGTTACGGACCTGACGGGTCCGGTCAATATACCGGCTACCGGGGATTGGAACAATTGGCAGACCACGCTGTCCGGAGCGTTCTTTCTGCCGGAAGGCCGGCATACGATTACCTTCAAAAACGTGAAAGGCGAGTATGATTTCGCAAGGCTGAAGTTCGTATCGTTCGACGTTCCCAAACCGATTCCGGGAATTGTCGAAGCCGTTCATTATAATACCGGCGGCGAGGGTATAGGCTACCATGACAATACGCCCGCGAATATCGGCGGCCAGTACCGCAATGATGCGGTTGATATTCGCGTCAATCCGAAGGGGGCTGGAATGTCGGCTGGAACCAAACCGGCGAGTGGCTTAAGTATAACGTTGGCGTTGCCAACACCGCCGCTTATGACGTCAGCGTGAGGATCGCAACGGCGCTGAGCGGCGGAAAAATCCGGCTGTGGCTCGATGATACGACCGATTTGACCGGAGTCGTCGATATCCCGAATACCGGAGGATGGAATAACTGGAAAAACATCAAGCTCGGAAACCTCACGCCGCCGGAAGGCGACCATACCATCAAGGTTGAAATCGTGAACGGCGAGTATGATTTCGCAAGCCTGTCCTTCCGGACACTGAACGATTCCAAGACGCTGCCTGGAACCGTTCTAGCCGTGCACTATATGAACGGAGGAGAAGGCGTCGCATACCATGACAACACACCGGATAACATACGCGGCCTATACCGAACTGATGACGTCGATATCCGTCTGCTGCCGGAAGGGTACACGACAGGGTGGAACCAGACCGGCGAATGGCTGAAATACAATGTGAATGTCGCCGAAGCCGGGACCTACAAGCTGGATTTGAGAGTGGCTACGGGTATGGACACCGGTAAGGTCAGGCTCTGGCTTGATGATTCGACCGACCTTACGGGAATCATCGATGTTCCGAATACCGGCGGTTTTCAGGAGTGGAAAACGATAACGAAAGAAGGGGTTACGCTTCCCGCTGGCCAGCACAACATCAAGGTGGAGATCGTAACCGGCGAATTCGACTTTTACAGCTTGCGCTTCCATAATGATCCGGTGGTTCCCAAACAAGGCACGTATAAATCCGGGCTGAGAGGGTATCCGAAAGCGGTCATCGGTGACAGCAACTGGACGGATTATATGGTAGAAGCGGACGTCAAATTAGGTGCAAATACACCGGCAGGAGGCGGCGCAGGAATCCTTTTCCGTGTGAACAATCCTGCTGACGGAACGGAGTATAACCAGAACCGGGACGATTTTCTTCAGGGTTATATGGCCTACCTGACCACCGACGGCGTGCATTTGGGCAAATTCAATTACAACTTTGAGCACTTGGCCGCGGCGGCCAAAACCGGCTTGGCCGGCGAGTGGCAAGATATGAAGATCGTGACGAGCGGCACCCGGATTCAGGTTTATGTCGGGGACATGGAGAAGCCTGTTATTGATTACACGGATCGGAGCGGAACGGCCTTCATCCATGGCAAAGCAGGGGTTAGAAGCTTCAACAGTGAAAGCTATATCGATAACTTCACGGTTACGCCGTGACGACGAATCCTGCGAAATAACAGCAAAATCACCCTTTTCTGTGATCCATCGGACACAGGAGAAGGGTGATTTTTTTGTAGATATTTGAGGGTCAGGCGTGATGAATGCGCGGCATTGGCGGCGGTTCTTTTCCGAGCTCGGCCCAGATGTATTTGAGCAGCAGCTCGGATTTGAGTGCGGCAAATTCCGGATCGCTCCACAGGTTGCGAAGCTCGCCGGGATCCTCCTGAAGATCGAATAATTCACCGTAAGTTTGATTATAGTACACGGTAATTTTGTATCTTTCGTCTACATAAGTCTTCTGATGAATCGTTGCAGGCTCATGGCGGAACTCACAGATGGCATGGTCCCTTGCCCGGCTCTTCCGGCCGATCCAGACTTCCCGCTGATCGACGCCGGTCATCGCGTGAGGTACAGGGATGCCGCAGAAGGACAGGAACGTGGGCGCGAGATCGACCAGGGATTGGATGGCTTCCGATACCTGTCCGGCCGGCACATGGCCGGGATATCTAACGATGAAAGGAAGCTTGATCAAATCTTCATAGTGAAAACCGCCCTTCGCCTGTAATCCATGCTGTCCGAAGAAGTGTCCGTGGTCCGTAGTAAACACGACAAGGGTATTCTCCGAAAGCCCCAGCTCATCCAGCTTATCGAGGATGTTTCCGATATATTTGTCCATCAGGCTGATCATGCCGTAATAAACGGCTACAAGCTTCTTTTTGTCCTCATCCGTCAGTCTCTTCTTGGCGCCGTACTCGTAATAATGATGGGAACGGTATCCATGGATTTCCAGTCCCGTCTCGGTCAGGTCGCTGAAGTCGGGGTTCTCTTCCTGGGTTTTCCGGAAGTGAGGCGGGTTGGGGTCGTGCTCCCCAGGCACTACCTTCGGAATCGTGAGCGAATCCGGATCGTACAGGGTATCCCAAGGCTCCGGCGCCAAATATTCGGGATGGGGGTCGAAGAAGCTTGCCCACAGGAAAAAGGGCTCCTCCGCCTTCTTATATTCCTCCAGAAGACGGCCCGTTCGTTCCGCGATCCACGTATTATAGTGATATTCCTCCGGAATCGGCCATTTGTAAGTTTGTGTAGGGTCCATGGTTCCTGTCGGGGGACGGAAATAGTCCCTCCAGTTCGTACAGCCTTTCTCCTCCATCCACAGCGCATAGTGCTGTCCGACATGAGCTTCATTGGTATGGTTTCGTGCCAGCTCCACATGATCGAATCCGTAAAACGGCCCATGAAACATCTTCCAATAATCCAAATCCTGAAGAATAGGATAAGCTTCGAGAGAGGGGTATTCTTCCGTCGACTTTAACGGCTGAAAATGGGCTTTGCCGATAAGAGCGGTGCGGTATCCGGCCGCCTTGAAGTCTTCTCCCACCGTATGTCTGTCCTCCAGCGACTTGGTGCCCAATGTCCAAGCGCCATGCTGGCTGGGATACGTCCCTGTAATGATGGAGGCCCTGCTGGGCGTACAGGTAGGATTCGGGCAGTATGCGCGTGTGAACGTAGTGCCTTCGTGCACCAAACGATCCAAATTGGGGGTGTGGATTTCCTTATTAAACGCTCCGATGGTATTCCAATGCTGTTGGTCGCTTGTAATTAGCAAAATGTTAGGTTTCTTCATCGTGTATTTTCGCCTCCTCCTATGATAATATGGGAAATAACTCATGAATGAAATGGCAGTTTGTTAGATGGACCTTGTCATTTTGTTAGCATTATAGAACTTGGTTAAGGAGAGCGGCATGCATGCAGGAATACGACCACGAGTTTGCGGAGTTTCTATACTATACACCGAGGCACTTGGATAAAGAGAATCAAATTTGGCCGGTTCGTGCAGGCCGCAGCACAGCCAAACCAAATTACAAGGTAGGCCCCAAACGGATCGAATGCTATAGTCTTCATTTCGTCCTGGAAGGGGAAGTCCGGTTCGAGTATCAGGACAAACGGGCGGTTGTCGGCCAAGGCGGCCTATTCTGCTTATTCCCCGGTATGACTTATCATTACTCCATTGCAGCCGAAGGCTCCCCGCTCCGATTGAGCTGGGTCGTAGTGGACGGGCCTCGAGCCAAGGCCCTGCTGGAACTGGCGGGACTCACGCCGGAGAATCCTTACTCTTATCCCGCAAACGCAGCTCTGATCGATGAAAAGATGGAGCGAATACAGCATGTGATGCGGGAGGCTGCAAACTGGAGGCCTGCGGTGTCGCTGGAGCTGCAGAGCCTGCTGTTCGGTTGGTTTGCCGGCATGGCCCTGGACACCCAGCATCGGCAGAAGGACGAACCCGCGAGCTGGATTCGGGAATGCATCGATTTTATGGAGCCGCATGCTTCCGAGGGAGTCACGGTGCAGCAGGTGGCCGCGTTTGCGGGAGTACACCGTTCCTATTTCTCGAGCGTCTTTACCCGTGAGGTAGGTATGAGCCCACTGAATTACTTGCAAAAGATCCGAATGGAGAAAGCGGCGCACCTGCTCCGGGAAACCGACGTTTCCGTGACAGAAATCGCCCTGTCCCTCGGCTATCCGAATTTATTTTCATTTACGCGAGCATTCAAAAATTACTACTCCGTTCCTCCGGTTCTCTTTCGCTCCCCCAAATAATCCAAGCTGGAATCATCGATGATTTCCCGATTCGCGGGAGTCATCTTTTTTGTCTATTGGCAATGAACCGATGCTCCAGCGGATGAACCGTTCCTCCATACCAGCCGAAGGAAGGCGGGAATTATACATCGCGGCCGCGCCGGACAAGGACACATCGCGAATCGGTATATCGGCTGGAGGATTGAACGATTGTTGTAACGGGGCCCGGAAGGTATGATGACGGTACTAGACGTGAAGGAGGTTTATGGTCGTGGCTAACCTGTATACCGAGTCGGATGCCGCCATATCGGACAGCGCCCGAAGGCGTGCCAAGTCTGTCCCGAACCGGTACGTCGCCAATATACGGAAGCACTGGATACTGTATCTCATGATCGTTCCCGGGCTCGTATATTATATTGTTTTTAAGTACGTGCCGCTGGCGGGCAGCGTCATCGCTTTTCAGAATTACCAGATTTTCAAGGGGATGCTCGGAAGCTCGTGGGTAGGGCTTGATAATTTCAAGTTCATTTTTACGTATCAGGATTTCTACCATGTCTTGAGGAATACGGCAACGATCGCGCTGTACCAGCTCTTGTTCGGATTCCCGGCACCGATCATCCTCGCGCCGCTGTTCAATGAAGTGAGGCTGATGCTGTTCAAACGGGTCGTGCAGAGCTTGTTCTACCTGCCGCACTTCTTATCCTGGGTTGTCGTAGGCGGCATCGTGTTCGAGCCGCTGTCCAACCAGGGCGTCGTCAATATGGTCCGCGGATGGTTCGGATACGAGCCGGTCTTGTTCATGCAGCAGCAAGCAGTATTTTCGGTCCATTGTCGTCTTGTCGGGGATCTGGAAGGATGTCGGCTGGGGCACGATCATTTACCTTGCCGCCATTGCCGGGATCAATCCGAATTTGTATGAAGCGACCGTAATGGACGGGGCAAACCGCTGGAAGCAGACGCTTCATATCACGCCGCCCACCATGTTCCCGACGATTCTGGTGCTGTTCCTGCTGCATATCGGAAATTTCCTGGAACTGGGCTTCGATCAGATCTTTAACCTGCTGACGCCGATGACGTATTCGGTGGGTGATATCATTGAGACGTACGTTTACCGTGCGGGCGTGCTGCAGGGACAATACAGCGTTTCGACGGCCATCGGGTTGTTCCAGTCGGTCATAGGGTTCATTCTGCTGTGGATCTTTAACCGGATGGCGCGAAAAGCGGAACAGGGGTTGTGGTGATGAAACAGACGGGCGGAGAGAAGATGTTTCAGGCGTTCAATTACTTGTTCCTTGCCGCGGCCGCGGCGACGATGCTGCTTGCCGCTCATTCAGCTCTTGGCGGTATCCCTGAGCTCGCCGATTGCGGCGGATTCGAACCGGGTGTTCCTGCTTCCGGTGGAATTCACCTGGGGCTCCTGGGAGCACATTCTATCCAATAAAGGACTGTGGCGGTCGTTCGGCATCACGGTATACATTACCGTCGTCGGAACGCTGCTCAGCATGCTGTTCACTTTGCTCACAGCCTTTCCGCTGTCCCGCAAGGAATTTCTGATCCGGAAGCAGGTCATGCTGGGGATTATCATAACGATGATCTTCAATGCGCCGATGATTCCGTTCTTCCTTACGGTCCGCGAGCTCGGCATGATGAATTCGTTATGGTCGCTGATCATCCCGGGGCTGATCGGAACGTTCAATATGATCATTATCCGGACGTTCTTCATGGGAATTCCCGCAGAGCTCGACGATTCGGCCCGCATTGACGGCTGTACCGATGCAGGCATTTTGTTCCGGATTTATTTACCCCTGTCCAAACCGGTGCTGGCCACTGTCAGCCTGTTTTATGCCGTGGGGTACTGGAATACGTTTCAACGGGCGGTGCTCTTCATCCGCGATCCGAACAAATGGCCGCTGCAGATGAAGCTTCGCGGCTACCTGCAGTCGCCGGAAGAGCTGGTCGCCGTGAACCTGTTCCTCGGCGATTACGACTTCAATACGACGACGCTGAAGGCGGCGACGATTCTTTTGCCACGGTGCCGATCCTTTTGGTGTATCCTTATCTGCAAAAGTATTTTGTCAAAGGCTCTATGCTTGGCTCGCTTAAAGAATAAGAGGTGCGACAGCAAAGTCGGTTTACTTAAAAAAGGGAGGATTTACGCATGAATAAGCGATCATTGGGCAAGAAGGCCGCCGTCTCGGCGGCCGCTTCGCCGCTGGCGGTCACCGCGCTGGCGGGCTGTGCGCAAAAAGGGGACGATTCGTCCGCTGCGGGAGGCGGAGGCAAGGACGGCAAACCCGTACAGGTGAAGGTGTTCAAAAGCCATATGGGCGTGGGCACGATCCCGGATGCGAATAACGCGCATGTCAAATATATCGCTGAGAAAACGGGCGTCGAATACCATCTGATCACTACCCCGCCGGGGTCGGAGCCGACGGAGTTTCTGAATCTGACGATTGCCTCGGGGGATTTACCGGACATTCTGCGGCCGATCGGCGGCGTGGAGCAGACGCTGATCAAGCAGGGCGGCGCGCTGCCGCTGGACGACCTGCTTCCGAAGTACGCGCCGAATGTATGGAAGAGCATCCCGAAGGAGGCATGGGACGTCGTTCGCTCCGCTTCGCCGGACAACCATATCTACTATGTGCCGAAGGTGTTCCTCGTTCCCGAGCGGGCGCCGATGATTCGCAAGGACTGGCTGGACAAGCTCGGACTGGCCATGCCGAAGACGGCGGAGGAATATAAGGAAGTGCTGCGGGCGTTCCGCGACAAAGACCCCAACGGCAACGGAGTGAAGGATGAACTGCCGACCTCTGGCCGGGAATTCGGCAAGTGGATGGATCACCTGTTCGCGATGTACGGGATTGCGATGTGGGAAGGAAACCCGGAATGGGATCTCTACGACGGCAAGATCCAGTATGCGGGGATTACGCCGAACATGAAGGCGGCCATCGGTTTTATCCGGGACCTGTACAAGGAGAAACTGCTGGATAACGAAACGTTCCTGAACAAAGGCGAGGTTTGGCAGGCCAAGCTCAACAACAATCTGGTCGGCGGCTGGTACCATCTCCCGGCCAACCTCAAGGACCGGGTTACGGCGATGAGGAAAGGGGCGCCGGACGCCTATGTCGTCGGTATGCCGCCGCCAAAGGTGGATGGCTTCAAGGGCTTCGTCACCATGAAAAGCATGGGGGAGCCGGAATGGATTATTCCAACCTCGGCTAAGAATAAGGCGGAAGCCTCGCTCAAGCTGCTCGATTTCTTCTACGATCCGAGCAACGATGAATTCGTCCGATTCGGGATCGAAGGGCTTCAGCATCAGGTCGTCAACGGCAAGAAGGTGCTGCTGCCGCCGGAGGACAGCCGTCCGCTCGCGCTGGGCATGCGCAACCTGACCACGAAGCAGGATATGGACATCCGGATCCAGGAGACGATCCCGGAGAACATGCAGAAGATGGTGAAGGACATCTTCGAAGTGAGCACCGCCGACGCCCGGCGCATCGCCGGAGACGGGCCGCCGAATACGGTGTACGAGGGCTTCCCGGACATTCAGTCGCACAAGCTGTTCCAGGAGTATTTGACCAAAATCGTCATCGGCGACTGGCCGATTGAGAAGTTCGACGAATTCGTCGACCGCTGGAAAAAAGGCGGCGGCGATGCCGTGACGAAGCGCGTTCAGGAATGGTACGACAAGGTGAAAAAATAACGGACCGGCTTCAGGGTCCGCAGCGGATCCGGCGGGGTGGGCTGCGGACCCTCGGGTGCTGGAGGGGACCGGAGGAAAGGCTGTTCCTGCTATGAACAGGCCGAGCGGAGGACGGTTCAGGCACGGGTGGAAGCGCATGGAAGGTAAGAAGGTGCATGTCACGTAGGCCCGAATCGCGCTATAATAATAAGTACTCCTTATAAGGTGGGACTCCAACGTGGCACAATCCGTTACCAAATGGCTGAAGTACAACTTAGCGCATACGCAGATCCGGCTCGTGCTTATTTTGACCGTATCGGTGTCTCTGATCATACTGACCGTCGGTTTGACCTCTTATTACACCTCGAAGTCGGTGCTGCAGGAAGAGCTGAGCGAGCCGCGGCCGCCAGATGCTTCAGCTGAATATGAACGTCATCGACGACTCCATCAAAGAGAGCGACCAAATCGCCATTCAGGTGGCGCTGAATGATTACGTCTACCGGTTCCTGACGAGCGAGGTGCAGAACTCCTATGCCATCGTCTCGGAGATTTATCAGCTGCTCTCGACCCTGGTCAACAATTCGAAATATATCAAGAGCATTTATGTCTATGACATCGCAAGGGGAGCTTCGTTGCCATCCCGCAGGGCTACAGCTCCAGCAAGCTTACCTTCGTCGATTCCGAATGGACCGGCGTAGCCGGGGAATTCGGCGACCGCATGACGGTAATCAAGAAGCGCCAGGTGCCCGAGGGGGCCGGCAAGCAACGGCTCCGACGTGACGCTGTTCCGCAAAATCATGATCCAGGGGAAGCTCAAAGGGATCGTAGCCGTCAATCTCAAGGACGAAGAGCTGTTCGCCAAGCTGAATCCGCCGGTGCTCAACAATTTGAACCGGATGCGCTATATCATTGACGAGCATGACGACATTCTTTATTCGGTTTCGAATTACGACTTCGATCAGGAGGCGATCCGCCAGGCGCTGGCGGAACTCAGCGAAGACGGCGGCGGGGACATTACGCACCGCAACAGCAACCTGCTCGTCAACCAGCTGGTTTCGCCGGTGACGGGCTGGAGATATGTCTCGTTCGTCGTGCAGGACAGCCTGCTGGCGAAGTCCAAGAAGGTGCGCAACGTCGTGCTGTCCGTGTCCGTTGCGGCATTGGCGCTCGGCGGCGTGACGATCTTCTACATCAATGCCGCCGCCTTCCGCCCGGTCCGCAGGCTAAGGCGACTGTTCAGCGCATATGACCGCAAGAGTCCGGGGCCGGAGGGGATTGACCTGGAGAAGCTGGCCGGGGAGCTGCTCAGCAACCATGCCCATCTGTCCCGGCTCGTCCGGGAGACGATGTCGGAGGCTTCATCCAAGCTGCTGTACGACATCTACACCGGCAACTTGTCGGGCAGAAGGGAAATCGTAGAGAAGTGGAGCCGTTACTTCCGCGACTGGACTCATGAGCCGGTTACGGCGGCGATTCTATCGATCGACCGGTACGAGGATTGGTCGCGAGCCTTCTCCGCGGGCGACCAGTCCTTGCTGAGATTCGCCATGGCCAATATCGCCGCGGAGCTGTTCGAGCCGAAGTGGCGGTTGGTCTGCGCCGATTTCGGCAAGGACAAGATGGCCGTGCTGCTCCAGCCCCGTGAAGCGGGGCTGCGTCCCGAAGGGTCGCTGAAGGAATGGACGGAGGTCGTGTCCGGTCTGCTCAAGTTCAGCGTTTCGGTCGGCGTCAGCACGGCGCGGACGGATGCCGCCCAGCTGCGCCAGGCGATGCTGGAAGCGGAGAATGCGCTGACTTACCGGCTCTATGAGGGCTATGGGCGGATGATCCCGTTTCATGAGGTATCGGGTCACGAAGGCGGGGAGACGGCTCCGGACGAAGGACTGCTGGAAGAGCTGTTAAAGCGGATTGAAGCGGGTGACGAGTCCGGCTCGCAGGAAGCGGCCCAGCGCCTGGTCGCCGAGGTAAGGAGCCGTTACGGGTATCCGTCGGCGGCCCTTTCGTTTCTGCGAACGGCTTTGGAGCGCATCGACCGGCTGGGGCAGGCGGATGATGAATCCGTTTCCAGCCGGTTGTTCGAGCGATTCGATACCCTCGATCTGGACGATATTGGGGAGGAGCTCCATAGGCGGGTACGCCCGCTTGTGCAGCGATTCCGCAAGCTCATCGACAGCAAGGATTTTATTACATGCCACCGCATGATTGAGCATATGAAACAGCACTTAGGCGAGCCGATCGGCATCCCGGAGATTGCCGACGAGGTCGGGATCAGCAGCGACCTGGCCAGTCAAATATTCAAGCAGGAGACGGGCGAGACGATCTATAACTACTTGACCCGGTCGCGGATGGAACGGGCGGCCGAGCTTCTGCTGAAGACGGATTACAAGATCTCGGATATCGCGGCGATGGTCGGCTACCAGCACGAGAACAGCTTCATTCGAAGCTTCCGCAAATTCAAGGACATTACCCCGGGCAAGTACCGGGATATGATGAGAACCCGGATGGACGCGATGCTGGAGTAAGTATGGCGACGTCCGCCGTTCAAGAGAGCTTAAGGAGGAGCTATGGACAGGAAAAAGTGGTGCAGCGGCATAATCCTGAACTAAACAAATGGGATCCCTTGTCCCCTTTCTCCGTGGGCAACGGCGAATTCGCCTTCAGCGCCGACGTTACGGGGCTGCAGACGTTCCCGGAGCAATATGAGGTGCCGCTCGGAACCCAGTCGAACTGGGGGTGGCATTATACGGGCGGACGCGGGAAATTCACGGATCAGGACGTCGAATACCAATTATTCGATACGTACGGCCGGCTGGTCGGTTATCCGATGAAGCCCGGGGAAAAGGCGGATGCCTATCACTGGTCGCGGATGAACCCGCATCGCCTGCAGCTGGGCCGGATTTCCTTCCGGCTTCTGCTGGAATCGGGCGAGACGGCGGAGGCAACCGACGTGGCGCAGATCAGCCAGCGGCTCGATCTCTGGACAGGCATACTGACCAGCGCCTTTACCGTTCAAGGCGTGCCGGTACATGTCAAGACCGCGTGTCACCCTTTGCTGGATGTGATCGGCATTCAAGCGGAGTCGGAGCTGATCCGGCAGGGACGTCTACAGGTGTTTGTCCGTTTTCCGGCACCGGATATGACGAATACGAGCTGGGCGAAGTCCGTGTTCCCGGACTGGTACAATCATGACAGGCACCGGACAGAGCTTGGCGAAGCCGGGGTTAACGATGCGTTATTGGTACGTTCGATGGATGAAGATTCGTATGAGGTGCGCCTGTCCTGGAGCGCCGGCCGGCTTGAACAGACGGGAGCCCATGAGTTTACGCTCTTTCCGCCGGCAGGTCAGGGACGATCGCTTGAGCTTTCCATCGGCTTCGCCCCGAAATCGCCGCAGGCGGCAGAGGTGGACGAGATCCTGGACGCAAGCTCGCTTCATTGGGAGAAGTTTTGGCTCAGCGGAGCGGCAATCGACTTCTCGGGCAGCTCCGATCCGCGCGCTTATGAGCTGGAGCGGCGCGTCGTGCTGTCGCAGTTCCTGTGCGCGATGCACAGCGGAGGCTCCCTGCCGCCGCAGGAGACGGGGCTGATGTATAACAGCTGGTTCGGCAAGGCCCATCTGGAGATGCATTGGTGGCATGCCTCGCACTTTCCCCTGTGGGGGCGGGAGAGCATTCTGCTGAAGAGCATGGATTGGTATACCCGCATCCTTCCTGTGGCACGCACTTTGGCACAGTCTCAAGGGTATGAAGGTGCGCGATGGCCCAAGATGGTCGATTTCGAAGGCAAGCCCTGCCCCTCGGCTGTCGCGCCTGGGTTAATCTGGCAGCGACCGCACCCGATCGCGCTCGCGGAGCTTTGCTACAAGGCCGAGCCGACGCGGGAGATGCTGGAGCGGTTCCGCGATATCGTGTATGAGTCCGCGGCGTTCATGGTTTCGTTCGCTCATTGGGATGAGACGAAACAGGCTTACGATCTGGGGCCTCCACTCATTCCGGCCCAGGAATGCCATCCGCTGGCAGGCAGCAAAAATCCGCCGTACGAGCTCGAGTATTGGAAGTACGGCCTTGAGATTGCAGTGCGCTGGGCGGAACGCCTTGGGGATACGCCCGATCCGAAGTGGGCGGAGGTGGAGGGAGCGATGGCGAAGCCGCCGCAGGCTGAAGGGGTGTACCTTGCTCACGAGCTGTGCCCGGATACGTTTACCGCTAAAAATCACGACCATCCCTCGATGCTCGGTGCGTTGGGCATCCTGCCTGGAACCATGATCGACCGCGGGGTCATGCTGAATACGCTGCTGAAGGTCAAGGAAGTGTGGAAGTGGGGCTCCGCCTGGGGATGGGACTTCCCGATGTGCGCCATGACGGCGGCCCGGCTCGGCGAACCGGATCTGGCAGTCGATTTTCTGCTGATGGATGCAGCCAAGAACACTTACCTGACGAACGGGCACAATTACCAGCGCCCCGGGCTGTCCGCGTACCTGCCGGGGAACGGCGGTCTACTGACGGCTGTGGCCTTGATGGCGGCGGGTTGGGAAGGCGGACCGCAGACTATGAGTCCCGGATTCCCGCAGGACGGCAACTGGAACGTGAAATGGGAAGGACTGAAGCCTTGGCTGTAGGCAGGCGGACGGATCCGTCCGTTACGGCGGCATGGCTTGGAGAAGGCTACAGCTTTGAACAAATGGCAGGAGGCGGGCAGCATGGCGAAGGGGAAAGAATGGCCCTCGGAACGAAAAGCATATGAGGACCGGTTCACGGGGCTTGAAGTGACGCAGTTGACGGATTACAAAGCGCACAGCCATCATTTGTATTTTACGGAAAGCGGCTGGTATGACGGGGAGCGCCGGTCGCTCTTCGTCTCGGACCGCGGCAACAGCACGAATCTGTACAGCATGCACGTGGAGAGCGGGATCATGACGCAGCTGACGGATTACGCGGAGAACGATCATCTCGACGCCTGCCTGCTTCCGGACGGGAGCGCGGCCTTCGTCAAGCTGGGACGGCACTCATCCGCCTCGATCTGACTCATTATGACGAAGAACTCGTGTATGAAGCGCCTCCGGGGTATCATCTCGGCAATGTCAGCGCCTGCGCCGACGGCCGGCATGTGCTTACCTGCGTCCAGGAAGACTTGTCGCACCGGATCCGACTGGATCTCGGCAACGGCTATGTCGGCCACCGGGAGCTGATGGAGGCGGCTCCTCACAGCAGGATTGTGCGCATCGATACCGCGAAGGGCGAAGCGGAAACGGTATATGAAGCGAATAAGTTCATCACGCATATCAATGCGTCCCCTAAGGAGCCATGGTCGCTTACGTTTTGCCATGAGGGGCCGTGGCATTTGGTCGATCACCGGATCTGGGGACTCGATCTGCGCACCGGCGACGCATGGAAAATCCGCGAACGGCTCGAACCGGGTGAGAAGATCGGGCATGAATTTTTTACCCTGACGGGGTGACGATCGGCTATCACGGCTTCCGCACGAACGGGACGAATTTCTTCGGCAGCATCCGGTACGACAATACGGGACTCGAAGAAACCGAATTCGGCTTCGATACGTGGCATGCCTATTCGGACGGCCTCGGACAGTATATCGTGGACGGCAAAGGTGCAGTGAAGACGCTATCCATCTGGCGCAAGCTGAACGGCAATTTTGAAGGGCCGCGGGTGCTTTGCGAGCTGCGGCGCAGCTTTCATTCGCAGAAGGTGCATGCGCATCCGCGATTTGACGCGAACGGCCGGCGCGTGCTGTTCACGAGCGATAAGAACGGGTACGGCAACTTGTATCTCGTGAACGTGCCCGAGGACTTTGCCGTGCTGCCTTTGCTCAGCATACCCAATTAACATGGTTCCAATCACTGGGGGAGATGAAAATCTCTCCTTTTTTTGCGTTTGGCTAAGGGTGCGGGGATGGAAGTTTACTAAAATATAATCGATTTCGAAGTAAATTGCGAGAATAGTCGCTTGAAAGGGGTTGCAAATGGCGGATTCTCTTGTTAATATGATTTTGTTGTTAAGTAAATAAATTAACTAAATATAGCTAAAGATGGTGGGGCACTTGGCAACAATCAAAGATATAGCGGAACAAGCAAAGGTGTCTACGGCGACCGTGTCACGCGTTTTGAATAATGATCCCAGCCTTTCGGTAAGCGAGGAAACGCGAGAGAGGATTTTCGCGATAGCGGAGGAAATCGGCTATAAGCCGGAACGCCTGAAGCGGATGAAGAAAGAGACCAGTTTGTCCTATAAGCAGATTGGCCTACTTCTCTGGATTTCGAGCGACGATGAGAAGGAAGACCCTTACTTTTCCTCCGTCCGGCATAGCATTGAGAAGCAATGCGACGCCATGGGCCTGTCGATCGGCAAGGTGGTTCGCGGCAATCATGCCGACTATATCGCCTTCCAGCAAATGGACGGATTGATCGTTGTCGGTTCCGTCGACCAGGACGATATCAAGAAAGTTTACCAGGGCTCGAAAGCGATCGTTCTCGTCAATCATCTGCTGGACAACCCGGAGTACGATTCGGTCAAGATCAATTTCCACAAAGCGATGGAGGATGTACTGCGGCATTTGTTCCGGCTCGGCCATCGGAAGGTCGGCATGATCGGCGGGTATGACCATTTGCATAAGCTCGGGCCGGCTAAGGAAGGCTGTACGATCCCCGATCTAAGACAAATTCATTTCGAGCGGATCATGAAGGAGCAGGGCTTGTACAATCCTGACTATGTGCGTATCGGCCATTGGAATACGGCCGGCGGATATGAGCTGATGAAGGAACTCCTCAGCAGTCCCGACCGGCCTACCGCCTGCTTTGTCAGCAGCGATCCGATGGCCATCGGCGCGCTACGCGCCCTTCATGAAGCCGGGGTCAAGGTGCCGGAGGAAATGGCGGTCGTCGGTTTTGACGATATCGAGGTTTCGGCTTTTGTCAATCCGCCGCTCACGAGCGTAAAGGTGTTTCCCGAGCAAATCGGCAAGACGGCCGTGCAGTTGCTGGTGGAGAGACTGGAAGGGCGCGAACCGACAATGCAGGTGACGATCGGTACGAAGCTCGTCGTCCGGGAAAGCTGCGGCGGGATGCGGTGATCCCTGAATCTTTGAGGAGGTGATCTGTGATAAGTCCAACGGGGCTTGGGCTGAACAACCAGACGGGCTGATCATTCTGTATTTGGTTACAGGAAAGCGCATTCTTTGCAAATCGAGAAAGAATAGAAGGAGCGGGAATCATGGCGATTTATTACAGGGAAGAAGGGCGGCAGTTTCATCTGCAGTCCAAGGATATGAGCTATATCATCCAATTGGTGCACGGATATCCCGCGCATGCCTACTGGGGGCCTAAGCTGCACCCGGACGGGAATTTAAACGATCTGCTGATGTTCGAGGAGCGCTGTTCGTTCAGTCCCAATCCGCTTCCCGAGGATAAAAAAATTTCACTCGACACGCTGCCCCAGGAATACCCCCAATACGGGACAAGCGATTTCCGCCATCCGGCCTACCAGGTTCAGCTGGAGGACGGCGACCGGATCACGGAGCTGACTTACCGGTCCCACCGTATCTTCAGCGGCAAGCTTCCGCTGGAAGGGCTGCCCGCCGTGTATACGGAGAGCGAAGGGGAGGCGCAGACGCTGGAGCTCGAGCTGTCCGACCCGTATTCCGGGCTGAGCGTCATTCTCAGCTATACGGTATTCGAGGAGCACAACGCGATCGCGCGCTCCGTACGCTTTGTGAATCAGGGGAGCAAGCTTTGCGGCTGAACCGGGTGCTGAGCGCGAGCGTGGACTTTTTCGGCAGCGAATACGACTGCTTGTACTTATCCGGCTCGTGGGTCAGGGAGCGGCATATCCAGAGAAGGCCCCTCGCTCCGGGCTCCGTCCGGATCGAAAGCCGGAGAGGCTCGAGCGACCATCAGATGAACCCGTTCATGGCGCTGCTGAAGCCTGCGGCGGATGAAGAGCAGGGGAGGTATACGGGTTCAGCCTGGTGTACAGCGGCAATTTTGCCGCGGAGACCGAGGTGGATCAGTTCGGCACGACCCGGGTATCCATCGGCATCAATCCGTTCGATTTCGGCTGGCTGCTCGCTCCCGGCGAATCGTTCCAGACGCCCGAGGCGGTCTTGGTCTACTCCTCCGAAGGCCTGGGAGGCATGTCGCGGACCTATCACCGGCTGTACCGTACCCGCTTATGCCGGGGAGTGCACCGCGACAAGGAACGGCCTATTCTGATCAACAACTGGGAAGCGACCTATTTTGACTTCAACGCCGGTAAAATCGAAGCGATCGCGAGGGAGGCGGCCGAGCTCGGAATCGAGCTGTTCGTGCTGGATGACGGCTGGTTCGGCAAACGGGACAGCGATACGAGCTCCCTCGGGGATTGGACGGTAGACCGCGGCAAGCTTCCGGACGGGCTCGATGATTTGGCGGCGCGCGTCAATCGGCTGGGGCTGCAGTTCGGACTCTGGGTGGAGCCGGAGATGGTATCGCCGGACAGCGATCTGTACCGCCGTCATCCGGACTGGTGCCTGCATGTCCCGAACCGCCGCCGGACCGAAGCGCGCAACCAGCTGATCCTCGATATGTCGAGGGAGGATGTGAGGACCTATCTCTACGAAGCGTTAAGCGACATTTTCCGTACGGTACCCGTTGCTTATGTCAAATGGGACATGAACCGCAATATGACGGAAATCGGCTCCGCCTTGCTGGCGCCCGAACGACAGACCGAGACGGCGCACCGCTATATCCTCGGTTTGTACGACTTAATGGATAAGCTGACCCGGGCGTTTCCGCATATTTTGTTCGAAAGCTGCTCGGGCGGCGGGGGCCGCTTCGACCCGGGAATGCTGTATTACATGCCGCAGACCTGGACCAGCGACGATACGGATGCCGTGGAACGGCTTAAAATTCAGTACGGTACCAGTCTCGTTTATCCGATCAGCTCCATGGGGGCGCACGTTTCCGCCGTGCCGAATCATCAGGTAGGCCGGATCACGCCGCTCACGACGAGAGGGGACACAGCCATGTCCGGCAATTTCGGCTACGAGCTGGATCTGACGAAGCTATCGCCGGAAGAGAAGTCGATCGTTAAGGAGCAGGTGGCGTTCTATAAGGATATCCGCGGGCTCGTCCAAACAGGGGATTTCTACCGCTTGAAGAGCCCGTTCGAGGGCAATGAAACGGCATGGATGTTCGTTTCGGACGACCGGAAGGAGGCCATTGTGTTTTATTTCCGGGTGCTGGCCGAGCCGAACGGGCCGCTGCGCAGGCTGAAGCTGCGGGGGCTGGACCTGAATTGCAATTACCGGGTCAGCGGATTCGGGGACTGCTACCGCGGGGACCGTCTCGTGCAAATCGGACTGCCGCTTGCACTGCCCCATAAAGATTACACCAGCGTATGCTTTAGGCTCACGGCGGAGAGTTAACCGGTGCCGGCCTGAGCGGCTCCACGTCTTTTTGTCAGAGCAGCCAACCGAAAAGCAGACCAAAACGGGAACCATTCCGTCTTGGTCTGCTTTTCAAACATATCTCCGTGGTCAATCTTTTCGGCGGGCAACATGAAGAACGGCGCCCCAGTGGCGGCGAACCGGCAGATCGGGACGTCCATTCAGTCGAACCCGGATTTCGCGGAAGAGCTTATCGCGTTTCCGTTTCTCCATCAGGATGTGTCCCGAGAAGGTTTCGAGGAGTTGAATATACTCTTCTACTTGATAAATGCGCTCCCAATCGAAGTGCTGAATGTGAACCGTCTCAAACAGGCCGCTCTGTTCAATCTCATCTCTCTGTTCGTTAAGCTCCCCTGGCCCGGGCCACTCGTTCTTATCTGCCGGTTTACCTTCGCCGATCTCATAGTAAACGTTTTGAATTTCTTGGAAGAACGGGTCTCCGCCGGCTGGAAAAACGTGTTCTGCGTTCCAAAAGGCCAGGTGACCGCCGGGACGAAGGACCTGCCACGCCTTCTTGTACCGAACTTCGGGGTCAACCCATTTCCAGGCCGTTGCGGCGAATACCAGATCAAACCCATTGTCCTCCTCCGGTCGCCAGTCTTCGAAGCCCCCATGGATAATGTTCACGTCCATTCCAGCAAGGTTATGACGGGCAACGGCGGCAAGCTCAGCGCCAAGTTCCACGCACGTGATCGCAAATCCGCGCTTGGCTAACGGGAGAGTGGCTTTTCCTGTAGCGCAGCCGATTTCCAACAAACGATCACCCGGATTCAAATTTGCCGCACGGATTAAATCTTCGAACAAAGGTTCCGGGTAATCCGGACGTGCCTGCTGATAAATCGCCGCGGCTTGTTCAAATGACTCGCGCAATCGGTTGTTATCCATCATCATCAAGTTCATACGACCTCCTTATGGTTTCAGCGGGGTTAACTTTTGTCCGCCTTATTTGGCTCTCAGACGCTCTAACATTTCCATGGCTTGAACCGGCGCGGGTACGGTCAATACATTTTTCTCGGCAAAATCATGGGCTTGCGGATCTTGAGTGGCCCTAATCTCGCTCGCGGCGCTTTCCAGATCGTACAACGTGCATTTAAACTCGAACCCGTCGGGAGTGATGAGAAGCCAATAAGCACCCGGCCGCTCAGCGAACGGCATGCCGACACTTCCCGCATTGATAATTCGAATTCCGTCCAGCTGCAATTCAAATTGAATATGCGTATGCCCGCAGACTACATACGGCTGAACAACTCCATGAAATATTTCCCCCAACCGTTCCTTTGGTGTAATTGGAGTAAAGATTTCTTCGTCACTTGTCGGTGTGGCATGGCAAAACAGAATGTCTCTTTCGGAATCATCGAAGGATTGTATTACATACTCAGGTAAATCGGCGAGAAAATCGCGATGAGATCGATTCAATTGTTGAGCCACCCATTCCAGCTTCTCGCGGGCTTTGTCCGACAGATCCGGGCGAAGAGGTATTCCGTCATAGGCCATGACCACTTCCCGGTCATTATTTCCGCGTATGAACTTGATTGGATAGTTCAGTTGGAAGAGACGCTCTAGCGTCCGAACCGGCATGGGACCGGCTGCAATATCTCCACCGATGACGATTAAATCCGGCCGGATTTGATCGAGCTCGGCCATCACCGCTTGAAGCGCCGGCAAATTTCCGTGGATATCGTAAAGCGCGGCTATTTTCATGGGATCGTCCTCCATTTTTTAAAAATAAAGAACCGGAAACAAGGATGCTCAAGGCCAGAGCCTGCGATGCTTCCAATTCCCTTCGCTCCGGTAATATTGAATCCGGGTATGCTTCCGGCCTGGATCCCCTGCCAGAATTCCGCGTCTTCTACGTTCATCCCGTACAGCCTCCAATTGGAGGTGATCAGATCCGGATTTCGGCCGATCCTCTCTCTCTGCTCCGCAAGGGAATGCTCCAGCTCCTCCTCCCTTACAAGCTCCCGGCTCTGATTTCCCGTTAACGCTACGGCACGTGCTTCCGCCGACCGCCGCCGGAAATCGGCGACCCCGGCCTCATCGCCCATATCCCGGACCGTCCCCCGTAAACGGATCTGCCTCCCCAGCTGAGGCCAGTAGAAGGTCAGCGCCGCTTTCGGGTTCCGTTTCAACTGACGGCCCTTCCGGCTCTCGAAGCTGGAAGCGAAGTAAAAGGTATCGCCCTCCACATTCTTGAGTATCAATACGCGGGCATCCGGGCAGCCGTCCGCATCCACCGTAGAAAGCGTCATCGCATGAGGCTCTTTCACATCGTTCTCCACCGCCAGGTTCAGCCACTCCAGGAACAATTCTCCCGGGCTTTTCGGAAGCAGGCTTACATCGAATGGAGGAAAAGGGCCGGACAAAGATTTTAAGCTTCTTAATAATGCTTTCGGGTTGTTCATATGGATCATCCTTTCTATTTTCGGCCGGCAAGCGCAGCTTTGTGTTCGGATGGACTGCAGCCGGTAAATTCCTTGAACACCTTGGAGAAGTAATGCTGATCGTGGAAGCACAGCGCGTCCGAGATCTCTTTGATTTTCATCTCCGGATTTGTCTCCATCAGCCGCCGGGCCTCGCGGATTTTCAAATCCAGGTAGTAGTGGACGAATGTGCTTTGCGAATATTTCTTGACGATGCGGCTGATGTAGGAGGAGCTGACATGGAATTTGGAGGTAAGCTCGTTCATGGTTACCTGCGCATACAGATTCGTCCTCAGATGCTCGTCGATTTTCATAAACAGCTCGCCGCCGCTTTTCTTGTTGCTCGTTTGCAGAAGCTCGAGGAATTCGCCGGAAAGGGTTAGAAGCCGGGAGCAGAAGTCCGGGTAGCCGGGCTCAAGGAATAAGCTCCGAAACTGCTCCGTCATCCCCCAGTTCATGTGGTCCCTAAACTCGGTCAGCGGCCGATTCGAAGGCTTCCGCGAGCCGGGATACAAAGGATTCCAGCCGGGCGAAGGGAAGGTCGGTCCGTCGCCAGTTGTGCAACTGCTCGGAGAGCTGAGGAGAAAACGGTCCTTTTGCAGCCTCCGGATCATCTCGGTGTAATGGCCGGTAAATTCATGAAGTCCATTCCGAGGGCTTTGGACGAGGTTGCTCTGCTCGAGGGGGCCGGTGCCTGGACGATCTTCCTGCGGGTGATCTTCCCGCTCATCGTTCCGGTCAACCCACGGTGGCGATCATGGTGTTTATGTCCGTTTGGAACGACATTACGATCCCGATCTATTTCTTGACGGACAGCTCCAACTGGACGATGCCCTTATCGGTGTATAACTTTTACGGAAAGTTCAGCCGGGATTGGAATCTGGTGTTCGCCGACTTGACGCTGACCTCCCTGCCGGTGTTACTCTTATATTTGTTTGCGCAAAAATATATCGTCAGCGGTTTGACGGCCGGAGCGGTCAAAGGCTGAGAGGAGGGGATCCCGGTGAGTTCCATGAGGGTTTTGTTCCAGGGAGATTCCATTACGGACGGAGGCAGGTCCCGTAACAACGATCTCAATCATGTACTGGGTCACGGTTATGCTTATATCATTGCGAGCCGGCTTGGAAATGAGCTGGCGGAGCGGCGACCGCAGTTCTTCAACCGGGGGATTAGCGGCAACCGCGTATCGGATTTGTATGCGCGCTGGAACGAGGACGCCTTTCATCTGCGGCCCGATTTGATCAGCATCTTGATCGGAGTCAATGACGCAGGGCGGATCGTGAACGGGGAGCCCACCGGGGCGACGGACCGGTTCGAACGGGCGTACCGCCACCTGCTGGCGGAGACGCAAGAGGTTCTGCCCGCCGCAGGCCTTGTGCTCTGCGAACCGTTTATTCTCCGAACCGGTGTGGTGGGCGAGAAATGGGAGGCCTGGCACGAGCGGGTCGCCCGCTACCAGGAGACGGTCCACCGGCTCGCGGATGAATTCGAGGCCGTCTTCGTGCCGCTTCAAGCCACGTTCGACGCCGCTTGCGGGAGGGCCGATGCGTCCTACTGGCTGTGGGACGGCGTGCATCCGACCGCCGCCGGCCATGACCTGCTTGCCGGCCAGTGGCTGTCCGTGGTGCAGCAGAGCCGGTTGGCAATCTGTTAGCGGACGGCCTTGTAGGAAAAACGGAGTCTGCCTGCGTGCATGACTCCGTTTCTTTGGGGCGGTGGTGCGTTTACCTGTTTCCCACCGCTGACGGTTTGCACATGCCTACAAATTGAGTGAATAATTTAAAGTTATAGTCATCTTCCTTGTAGCTGAATTCGGGGTGCCATTGGACCGCCCAAATAAACTTTTTCCCCGGCATCAGGACGGCTTCAATTAAACCGTCCTCCGCCTTGGCGAGTGCCGTCAGCTGCGGTGACAAGTCCTTGATCCCCTGGTGATGATAGCTGTTGACCGGTAAAGAGTCGCTCTGAACGAGCGGATAGAGCGGACTTTCTTTATCAATGAATAAGTTATGTACCGGTGACGTGTACGGCGGAGTTTGTTTATGCTCGACTCTGATTTCGGTTTGACGCTGGCTTGGAAGATCCTGATACAGCGTACCGCCCAGCAAGGCGTTGAACAATTGCAGCCCGCGGCAGATGCCGAACGCCGGTTTATCCAGTTCCAGGATCCGTTCAAAAAGCGCGGTTTCCATCGCATCCCTTTCCTCGCAGATCTCTCCGCAAACGGCTTCTGCCTGCTCGCCGTACAGTCGCGGGTTGATATCGTGGCCGCCTGTAAACAGAAATCCGTCAAACGTCTCCGCCAAGGTCAGGATCATTTCCCGATCGGTCGTCAGCGGCGAAGATGACAGGAATCCCTCCGGCTTCCTCAACGCCTTTCATGTAACCCGGCAGCATCCAATAGCTGTCTTTTTCGCTGTCGTACAAAGGCAGTACTCCAATCAATGGCTTCCTCATGCGAATGTCCCCCTCGTGCATTGTCCTATGTCATATAATATCAAATAATGTGCAGTGTTGGAGGAAGTTTTAAGGCCATCCTTTACAGGTGGCCCTTTTTTGATTCAAGAATAAACATCGATGCATCATGTCCCATGAATATTTTACTTCCAGTATAAAAAGTTTTGAATTGAAGATCCCTATACCCTATTTTAGTCATAATGTCGGCTAGCTCTCCCGGATTAAATCCGTTATGCACAATATCTGAAACAATTTTTTCATTTTTATTAAAATCTACGATCAGTAGATGTCCTCCTTCGTTAAGAACATCAAATAATCTTGCTAAAACGAATTCAACATCCTGAATATGGAGTAGAACCTGAGCCATAAAAATATAGTCGGCATGTAAATCGGATAGACTTTCCTTTTCAAAATCAAAGCATAATGTATCTGCATTCTGAATATTAAAATCCGTTATTTTTTGCTTTACTTGATTAATCATGTTTTGTGACGTATCCAGGAAAAGGATAGAATTAAACTCGTTTAACAAGTTCATTCCGACAAGTCCAGTTCCACACCCAAAATCAATAGCATTTTTACTTTTAGCGTCAACTAAATAATTACGGATGGCATCGGATGATTCCTTTGCCATTTGGATTCTTTCAGGAGTGTCATATATATTAGCTATCATTTCGAACTTATCTGTATTTCCCATTATTATCTCTCCAATCAGTCTTAACTAACAGCTTCACCTTATGACGGTTCTGTTTCACCAGTAATCCTCCGTTTAAAATTTCGGAGCGGAAAATACCCATTTATCATTATAACCTCAAATCAATTTAACTTCCTTTTATTTCAATGAAACAGGGAGCAGCGCCGCGGCAGTCTGCTCCCTGAGTTATAGTTGAATCGTACCTGTTAGTTTAATCCCTTTTTGAAGGAACCAAATTCAATGGCTACCGGACCGGACGAAGGGACGCAGCAGAGCGATGCATCACGCGGTTCACCAGCACTTTCAAATTCGGAATCTTCTTTTGTGAAAAAGATTTCCCATGCATTGCCGTCTGGGTCATGTACCCAAACTTTATCTTGCACCGCGTAACAGCAGGTCGTGTTCATTTCATCGATAAGCAAAAGCCCAGACTCCCGAAGACGGTCCCCAATCGCCAGGACCTCTTTAGTATCATTGACTTGAAAGCCCAGGTGGTTAAGGACGCCGTTCTTTTCAAAGGGACGGACATTTAACGAAAAATGCAGGGCCGGATTATCCAGCTCAAACTTCGCATAGTTTTCTTTTACTTTCGTCGGCTCAGTGCCAAAGAAAGCTTTGTAGAAGTCGAGAGATTTCTGAAGATCGCTACAGTTAACCGCAACGTGCATCCGTTTAATCATACTCAATTCCCTTCTTTCACAAATTTTTCAATGCGATTTTTAATGGAATCCCGAACTTCGCGGAACTTTGCTATGATTTCTTCTTCCGTACCGGTCGCTTTCGCCGGGTCATCAAAGCCCCAATGCCATCTTTGTGCGTTATCGTTATGAACCACTGGACAATGATCGTTAGCGTGACCGCAAAGGGTGATGATGTAATCTGCTCGTTTTAAGATCTCGGGATGAATCACGTCCGAAGTATGACCTGAAATGTCAACGCCGGCTTCCTTCATCACTTGAACAGCCCGAGGATTTAGCCCATGCGCTTCAAGACCTGCGCTTTTGACTTCGTAGTTTTCACTCCCTAGCGCCTTCAAAAATCCATCTGCTATTTGGCTTCTGCAGGAATTACCTGTACAAAGAAAATAAACTAGCTTCTTCTCCAATGGATCCAGCCCCTTATTCATGCAGTGTTTTATAAAATAGCGAAGCTGCAATTGCCCCAAAGACAGCAGGCACTAAGTATTAACCACAAGTATTGCGTAGCTCCTGAAACCAATCCGATAAACTCAGCAATTCGTTTCTTTTTCATTTGTCGCTCCGCAGCAGTTATTACCGGTTCGAGCCGGTTTGAAAATGCAGCACAGCTCCTCAGAGAGGATATGGCTAACTTGTTCTTGATTGATTTCGTAATAGCTCCATGTGCCGCGCGTCTCCTTCGTAATAAAACCGGCATCAAGTAAGATCTTCAGGTGATAAGACAACTTGGATTGAGACATCTTGAAAATGCCGGTGAGATCGCAAACGCAAGTGTTTCCGCGTTGAGTAAGTTCGTACATGATTTGAAGCCGTTTTTCATCGGCAAGCGCCTTGAATTTGGCTTCGTAATCTTTGAGCGAAATTTCGTTCATTGAGATATCACCTTTAAATTAATCAACTTTTTTTGATTTATTGTATAGATTGAATTTACCACTACGATCCACGCCAGTCAATTGCTTAATCAAAAAAATTGATTAAAGAATTATTTTGAGAAGCGACATCAAGACGCCTCGTCAGACAGACCGTTCGTAAGCTTGAAAACCTTAGCTTTACCGTAACGCTGGCCAACCTACAGCGTCCTGAATCCTGCATCCTTAACAAAGAAGACGCAGCTTTTTAATAACCGTACAAGCTGCGCCTAGTTTCGTGTTGTCTTTTTTAGGAGTGCGTTATGCGTTATTTTCAGGGTAGTTAAATAAATTTACTGTCTATTTTTATTGAATGTCTTCGTCGCTTTTGTACTCCAAAATATCACCTGGCTGACAATCCAAAGTCTTACATATCGCTTCTAATGTTGAAAAACGAACCGCTTTTGCTTTTCCATTTTTCAGAATGGAAAGATTCGCCATAGTAATTCCAACCCTCTCCGAAAGCTCCGTTACGCTCATTTTTCGTTTTGCTAACATCACATCAATATTGATAATAATTGCCATATCCTCCACCTCAGACCGTCAAATCATTCTCTGATTTTATGTTAATCGCTTCTTGTAGAAGCCGTTGAAGGACAGCAGCAAAAACGGCGATCACCATAGAGGAGAAAATAATGACCAATCCGATTGCTATGATACCTGGAGGGTCAACTCTTTCCTGCATGAGATAGTAGAGTGGCATACCTAGCAGGTACAAGGTACTGATTGTGATGGCACAGTATTTTATATTCTTTAAAGCTTTTACAGTTATTTCCGAGAACGCTCGGTTCTTATCAATATAGCCTAAAAGTTTAAAAGCCTGATACAGAGCAAAGTAAAAGGAATCGCCGCCGCGTACATATCGATTAAAACGAGAGATTTCATATAGGCCATTTCTGGATACAATTCTCCAGCAAAATTCCCAATCCTAGGCACTAAAAATATGCACAAAGCGAGAATTGGGATTCCAATAAGAATAACAGCCATCTTTAAAAAAAGTGTTGTTCCTCGTTTCATAAAGTGCACCTCACTTATTTAATGCTAGTTTTGACTTTACCACATAATTTATCGTTTTACAATAAATTAATATCGTTTTTGATTATATTATTATTGTTAATATTATATACCTTTAATTTTGACAAAAATAAAAAGCATTTCTCATTACAAAGAAAATGCTCTACTTTAAAATGTTAAATTTGCAACTCGTTCAACAAAACGGCCCGTTAGCGCATCGCGGTCGCCGATACATGCCGGCGACCGCGTCTCATCTGTTTTTTTAAGCATCGTTCCCGTCGTAAGTACATTACATTAATCCACTATCTTCATCTCCAGACCGTGACATTTAAAGTTATAGTTGGGGTTTTTCATAACCTCTTCTTTCTGAAGTTCATACATGGCTATTTTATAGTTTATTTCTTCCAAGTGTTTTAAACTTTCTTCAATTTTCTTCTGCACTTCCAATTTATGCTGCCTCAACATTTCTTCTCTCTGCAAATAGGTAGAATTCCCCAATTCAAAAAGTTCCTTGTAATCCTTTATTTTTGAAAGCGGCATTCCTGTCTCTTTGAGACAACGAATAAAAGAAATCCAGTCTAGTTGTTGTTCGTTATAAACTCTACGGCCTTTTTCGTCACGAGATATATTGGGTAATATCCCTTGCTCTTCATAAAATCTAAGTGTCTTTGCAGATACATTTAAATTTTCCACTACATATGTCATTGAATACAACATCTATTTGTCCCACCTTTAGTTACAGTTACTGTAACTAAATATATATCATAAAGGAATACCGGAAATTTTCCGTATTAACCCAATTCGTTTCAATATTTTGAAACCGAGGTATCCTAATAATGCTCCTGCTGTATTTAAAATTAGATCATCAATATCAAAACTGCCAAGTGTGGGAACTAATAGTTGAAAAAGTTCAAACGTTAAACTTAAACAGAAGGAGGCGAGAATAAGCGGTCTAAACTTTAAAAACTTGGCAATCAATGCTGGCAGAAGAAGCCCAAAAGGAAAGAAAATAACAATCTTTCCCACAACATTTCGGACGCTTATTCTTATGTTTTCGTTATAAAAATAACTGCCGATTGTTTTAAAAGGAACAACGTTTATTTCGAGAGGATTCATTCCAATAACAAAATCCATTCGGCTCAAGATAAGGTGCATAGGTAGTTTAAATAAGATAATCTTCGTCAATGCGGCGATGTAAATAACAAATCCAATCCAAAGCAGAATTTTAAGTACCCTATTATAATTCATTGCTTTTCCCCTTGGCAGTTTGTCAGTGCCCATATTATACCAAAACGCATGCTCATCGTCTCATCCCCTTCGTTCACCTATCCTTGTTCCCTAGCGGGCTGTGTTATAATGAATCGATCATTACGAAGGCAAAAGGGGAATAGGCATGAAGCTTCTTCTTGTCGAGGACGAACGGCTGACGAGAGAGGGTATAATGGAATCGGTCGATTGGACGAGGCTGGGCGTCTCCGAGGTGAAGGAGGCGGCGGACGGAATCGAAGCGCTGGCCGTGGCCGAGAGCTTCGCACCGGATCTGGTCCTGACGGATATTAAAATGCCCCGCATGGACGGCGTCAGCTTCGCGTTTCAAATCCGGCGCAAGTATCCGCACTGCAAGATCGTGTTCATGAGCGGCTATGCGGAGAAGGAATATTTAAAAGCGGCCATAACCTTGAAGGCCGTTAGCTATGTGGAAAAGCCGCTCGATATCGAGGAACTGGAGGAAGCGCTAGCAAATGCGGCGGCGCTCCACGAGGAAGAGAGCCGGCGACTTCAAATGGTGAGTCTGTCCAGGGAGAAGCAGCATCTTCTGAAGCAGAAGATCGCCCTGAAGCTGATCCGCCCGCAGTGGAACCAAGAGGAAATCGCGCAGGAGACCGCATGGCTCACAGAGCCTGTTCCGCTTCTCGTCAGCGGGGCCGCCTGCATAGTGAAGACGGACCGCCGGCGGCTGGACGAGGCGGAGCTCGGCCGCCTTCTCGAGGCAAGTGCTTCCGAATACGGCTTCAGGCCGCTGTTCGCGTTTAAGGACGATCTGCATCTGGTGATCCATCTGCTGTCGGAAGACCGGCATAAGCTCAGTGGCGCCAGCTTGAAGGCTTATTTTGCCCCGCTTACCCGTTGGTTAAAAGAACGGAACGTTCGCGGCGACGCGGCGATCGGCAGGACCGCCCCACAGCTGGCGGAGCTTCATGACTCCTACATGACGGCCGTGCTGACCCTGCAGGAATCGTTTTACCGGGGGCCTTACTCCATAAGGCTGTATGGAGATTCCTCTTACCCGGCGGCCAAAGAGGTACACCCCGTCGATCCTAAGTCGCCGGACAAGCTCAAGGAAACCTTATACCGGGAGCAGTTCGCCGAGTCGGAGCGATTGCTGCGCCAGCTGGTGTCGGACGTGAAGTATGCCCCGGGCACCCCGGTGAACGAGGTGAAGGAGCTGATCTACCGGCTTCTCCTGGCGATGGAGCAGGTTCTACAGGAGCTTGGGAGCGGCGAGTCTTCCTTGGAGCGGGGGACGAAGCCGGGCTGGGAACGGATCGCCGATTGCTTCTACCTTAGCGAGGCGGAAAGCATTCTTTTATCCAAGCTGCAGTCGATCAGGGACATCCGGGAAAGCCAGCGGCGGGGAAGCGGCTACCTCGCATCCCGCATCATCAAATATGTGCATCTGCACTACGCCTCGGACGAGCTGTCCGTTCAAACGATCAGCGACCATCTGCAGCTGACCCCGTCCCATGTCATCTCGATGTTCAAGGAGGCGACGGGCAAGACCGTCAAGCAGTATGTGCTGGAGTACCGTATGGACCGTGCCAAGGAGCTGCTCAAGCAGGGAAGCTATAAGATTGCCGATATCGCCGGCCAGGTCGGCTTTAAGGACGGCGAATATTTCGCCAAAGTGTTCCGCAAATTTACCGGCATGACCCCATCCGAATACAGGGAGCGGTTTCAGGCATGATCATCGGATCGGTTACCCGCCATGTGCGAAGACTCTTGTACAATACCAAGCTGCGGGAATAAAATCCTGTTTACTTATTTTGCACTCATCCTGCTTCCGCTCGGGCTGTTTCAATGGATCGCCTCGGACAAAATTTCCGGGATTCTGCTGAGCCAGGTCACGTATTCGGCCCGGGAAGGCTTCGAGCAGTCGTACGCTTTTCTCAGCTACCGGCTTCAGCGGGTCGAAGCGGTCTCGGATACGATTGCGGTGACGCCGCGGTTATCCGAGCTTCTGCAGGACCGGGAAGCGCTGCAGGAGGTAAGCACGCAGCTCGGCGTTTACCAGGAGCTCAAGCAGACGCTCCGGTCCTTCGAAGACGATATCGACGTGGCCCGGGTGATTCTGTACCTTCCACAGAAATTCATCTTTTCCAACGAGCTGGAGAATTTCCTGCCCATGGAGTCGACTGCGGATTCGGCCTGCTTCAAGCGCCTGCAGACGGTGCGGACGAAGCTGATGTGGTGCTCCTCGGGAGAGCTTCCCGAACAAGAGGCGAGCCGGCCTTACCTGCATATCGTACGCAATTTGCTGAATGCCAACAATTATACCGATGTGCTGGGCAACATCCGCATCGACGTGCAGAAATCGGTGCTGCAGTCCATCCTCGGCAATGCGGACGTGGTGAAGAACAGCGTCACCTATGTAAGGGATGCGGATCAACGGATTATTTTGTCATCGCACGAAATGAGCGGGGCGAAGCTCGATTACAGTGTGCCCGGCGCCGGCAATCAAACGTATTCGTTCGAGAGCGGCGACAAATTTTATCTGTACCGTCCGATTCCTTCGTCGCAGTGGGCCATGGTCACGGAGATCCCGCTGAACGAGATCGTCCAGCAGAGCCGCGTACTGCGCAACGAGATGCTGATGCTTCTGCTGCTGATCGCCACCGTCGCTTATTTCATTGCTTACATCCTGTCGCATTCCGTCACCCGCCGGATTTCCCAGCTCAGCGACCATCTGAAGGATGTGCAGAACGGCAGTCTGGTGGCGCTTCCCAGGGTTCAGGGCCGGGACGAGATCGGGGAGCTGATCCGCACCTACAACTATATGATCGATAAAATCGAGCAGATGAACCGGGAGCAGTACAAGCTGGGACAAGAGGCGAAGAACGCCGAGCTGAAGGCGCTGCAGTCGCAGATCAATCCGCACTTCCTTTACAATACGCTCGATATGATTAATTGGCTCGCGAATAAAGGAATGAACAAGGAGATCAAGAGCGTGATCAAGGCGCTCTCCCGGTTTTACAAGCTAAGCTTAAGCGGCGGGAAAGACATCATTACCCTGGGCGAGGAAATCGATCATGTTTCGTTTTACGTCCAAATCCAAAACATCCGGTTTGATCATAAAATCACGCTGATCATGGATATCCCGGAGGAGCCGCTGGATACGCCCATTCCGAAAATTACGCTGCGGCCGCTGGTCGAAAATGCGATCATGCACGGCATTCTGGGACGGCCCAGCCGGGAAGGCGAGATCCGGATCAAGGCTGAGAGAACGGAAGGCGACATTCTCATCCGGGTGGAGGATAACGGCATCGGTATGGATGAAGCCAAGCTGAACATGCTGCAAAACGGGGAAAGCCCGGCCGGAGACCGCGGAAGCGGGTACGGCACGAGGAATGTCATGCTCCGCCTGCAGGCATACTTCGGCGAGCGCTACGGCATCACGTTTGAGAGCCGTCCCGGCTTCGGCACTACGGCTACGGTTCGGTCGCCGGAATCACAGCAAGCATAGGCCGCAACTTCAGGTTGCGGCTCTTTTTTTGTCCGGCCGTAAATTATTCTTTCGATGCCTATGTTACAAATCTGAGCCTTACATCGTTATATGTGCAAAACGTAAAAGGAGCTGAGGAAGAGTGAACGACACGACAGAGCAATAATGGGAGGCGGCTACGCGGGGGCTTGCGGTGTTAGGCGATTCATGACCACACAGTAATAAGAAAAATTTCATTTTAATAACCGGGAGGAAATATCAGAAATGGCAAATGTTTTATTCGTTAAAGCTAACAATCGGGACCAATCCATCAGCTTAAAGCTGTACGATGCATTTGCAAGTGCATACCGGGCGAAAAACCCGAACGACCATATTACGGAATTAGACCTTTTCGAAGCGGAGTCGCCTTACTACAGCGGCGAAATGTTTGCGGGCATTATCAAGCAATCCAAGAGCGAAGAGCTTACTGCCGAAGAACAAAACGCAGTCGATATCGCTAACCGTTTCACAGATCAATTCCTGGCGACCGATAAAGTCGTATTCGCGTTCCCCTTTGGAATTTTACGATTCCGGCTCAATTGCTCACCTACCTGTCCTATCTAAGCCAACCGCGCAAAACCTTCTCTTATACGGCACAAGGCCCGGTAGGATTGCAAGGCGGGAAGAAAGTCGTGCTTCTTAACGCACGAGGCGCGTTTACTCCGAAGGCCCGCTCGCTCCAAAGGAGATGTCTGTGAACTACGTGAAAAGCATGCTCGGCTTCTGGGGAATAACGAATATTGAAACCGTTGTCGTAGAAGGTCACTTGCAATTTCAAGACCGCGCTCAGCAAATCATCGAAGCCGGCGTGGCTGAAGCAGTTAAAATCGCATCCGGATTCTGATTCACATCAAAACAAGCATAAAAGCAAAGGATGAGAAATCCATGATCTTAGTTACAGGTGCCACCGGCTCGGTAGGCCGTGAAGTTGTTCGGTTATTGCATAAGGATGGCTTCAGGGTACGGGCGCTCAGCCGCAATCCGGTGAAGGCGAATTTTCCTGCAGGCGTTGAAGGGGCGGCCGGAGACCTTATGAAGCCGGAGACGCTTCAAGCGGCTTTGGACGGCGTGGAAATGGTATTTTGGATGTTACCGCTGACCGCCGACTTTAATTTCCCGCGGATGGCCCGGCAGTCCGGGGTTCGGCATATCGTATTGCTTTCTGCGGCAACGGTCGAAATGGGAGCGGAAAACGCCATTGCGCGGCTTCACCTCAATGCCGAGCAAGCAGTTCAGGAATCGGGCGCGGCCTGGACCTTCCTTCGGCCGAACGGCTTCATGACCGACGCGTTCCGGTGGAAAGATTCGATCAGGTCCGAGAGTATTGTCCGAGTACCGTTTGGCGACCTCCGTATTCCAATCATTGATTCGCGGGATACTGCCGCCGTCGCCGCGAAAGCTCTGAGCTCGGACGGACATGAAGGGAAGATTTATACGTTAACCGGACCTGAACCGCTAACTCGTAGACAACAAGTGCGAATACTTGGCGAAGTATTGGGGCGGGAGATCGGGTTTGAAACGATCCCGGACGACATCGCTCGTGAACACATGCTTCGACTAATGCCTGCGGAAATGGTCGACGCTCTCTTTGATCTGTCCAAGCAAGGTCCAAGATTCTCTGCCGTGCTTCCTACAGTGGAAGAAGTAACCGGCCGGGCACCTCGTACCTTCAAACAGTGGGCGATCGATCATTCCGAGGCTTTCCGGTAAAAGCTTCTCGTGCAAATTTTTATGATTTGATAAAGAAATGGTTTAATTTTTTGTTCACTTTCGGTGTCACAAATCAGAGCCTTACATCGTTATATGTGCAAAGCGTAAAGGAGCTGATGAAAGGTGAAGGACTTAACATGCATCATCATCGGAGGCGGCCATGCAGGGCTTGGAGCGCTTAAAGCAATACAGGCAAGCGGCCCGGGGGCATGGCGAACGGACGGCGGATTCGGTTTGTTCTGATCGACAAGCGGCCCGGGCACGTTCGCAAAGTGTTGTTGTTCCGGCCGGCCGCAGGCGGGGAAGAAATTATGATTCCCTGGACGCATTATTGTTCAGAAGGAGTCGAATTCGTGCAAGGTACAGTTACGTCCGTGGATAGCGGGGAAAAAGAGGTTCGATATACAGACGCAAAAGGAAGCGATGCCCGAATTCATTATGACCTTTTGGTCGTGGCGGTCGGCGGCGTCGTTCGGCGACCGGATCCCGATCAGGGAGGTATCGCCTTGACCGACCCGCAAGCCGCGGCGGACATCCGGGAGCGCTGGCGCGCCAATCTGCGGAAAGCTGCCGCCCAGACGAATCATGAAGAACGAAAGAGACTGATGACAATCGCGGTGGGGGAGCGGGCATCAGCGGCATCGAAACGTCCGCCGAACTGGGGCTCGCGATGCGGGAGGAGGCGTCGGCGCTGGGACTCAATTCGTCCGATACCTCCGTCTATTTACTGAATGCGCAGGAGCGGCTGTTCCCGGGGGGGGCCGGAGAAAGTTGGGCGGAAGTTGGAGCTGATACTCGGCGATTGTGGAGTGAAGGTACTTCACAATTGTAAAGCGATGCGGGAAGACGCAGGAATAGTGACGCTCAGCAATGGCGATCGTCTGCCGGCCCACCTATGTATTTGGACGATTGGTCTGATACCGAATCCGGCGCTTCGCAGCATGGGCTTGCCGCTTACTCCTGAAGGTCAAGTGCTGGTGGATGAATGTTATCGCGTCAAAGGGGCCCCGGGCGTATACAGCATTGGTGACTGTGCGAGAATCGTCGATCCGACAACCGGCAAGGCGGATCAGATGACGTGCAAAGAAGGCGGGATGCAGGCGGATCGACTGGGGAAAATTGTGATGGCCGATCTGGAGGGCCGCCCCGCGCCGGTTCACAAATCGGTGATGATGGATTTCTATTGCATCGGCTTGGGGGAAAATCGCGGACTGGTGTGGGGACGCAAATGGGGACTTAATATGATTGTAACGGGAAAGCCTGCGTGGAAATTCAGGAATCTCGCATGGGATGCGGGCAGTAAACTTCGATAGAAACCAAGAGACCAGGATTGCATGATTACTGATAGCCCGGAAAAGGTGAGAAAGCGTATGGAGGAACTGTACGATCAATATAGAGCGCCGCTGTTCACGCTGGCTTACCAGTTGACAGGTTCTGCAGCAGACGCGGAAGATGCGGTGCAGGACGTGTTTTTTAAGGCGTACGAAGTACGTCCCGAACGATTGAAGGAGCCGAAGGCGTATTTGTGCAAAATGGTAACCAATCGCTGTCTCGATCTGCGAAAGTCGGCGAGGAGGAAGAGGGAAGTGTATGTCGGTCCGTGGCTCCCCGAACCGATTCGGACGCCGGAGGCGGATACGCTCGAGGCGGTCGTCCGCCGTGATCTTCTGTCTTACGGCATGCTCGTACTGCTCGAACGGCTGACGTGGGCAGAGCGGGCGGTATTCGTTCTGCGGGAGGCGCTGGGCTTCGATTATCCCGAAATAGCCGAACTAACCGGCAAGCGAGAAACGAATTGCCGCATGCTGATGAGCCGGGCAAGAAGCAAGCTGGGAATATCCGAGGAAGAGCCGGTTGTACACGATACGGTCGAATTGGAATGGGTTAGCCGGTTCCTCACATCCCTCGAGCAAGGGAACGTCGATCACGTGCTGTCCCTGCTGAGCGAAGATGTCATCCTCGTTACTGACGGGGGTGGAAAGGTAGTCGCGGCGACGAGTGCTATACAAACGCGGAATCAAGTGGCCCTCATCCTTGCCGGCGCGCTCCATGGCCTAAAGTCTCAGGGGAGCCTTCACTCCGAGTTTGCCCCTCTGAACGGTGAGACCGGTATCGTACTTCGTTCGGGGGACGAAACGGTGGCCGCTATATTTTTGCAATGCCGACGCGGAAAGTTTGACAGAATCTATGTCGTAAGAAACCCGGATAAGCTTACTCGGGTTTAGGAAATCGAAATATGTTGGAGGCTGCAATGGCCGGGATTCCTTTACAAATAAGGAGCCCCGGTCTATTCATTTATTATCGCTAAACACCGGCGCCGATAAAAATTACAGATAACCGATATTTTATCCGGTACACAGCCTCCATGCCGCTTGGTAAGCTGAATATACGAACAACCAGACGGAGCAAGGGAGTTGTAAGAATGAGAAGGGGTATCCTTTATCGGCTGAAGGCGAATCGGACCTTACTTTTGATGATCGCGCCTGCCGCATTATTCTTTTTCTGTTCAGCTATATTCCGATGGCCGGCATTGTCCTCGCCTTCAAACAGTACCGGTACGACTTGGGAATCTTTCATTCCCCCTGGGTCGGCTTGGATAATTTCAAGTTTTTCTTCATCACGGGCGATGCCTGGAACGTAACGAAGAACACCCTGCTTTATAACGCGGCGTTTATTATTGTGAACAACGTACTGCAGATCGTCGTGGCTATACTGATCGTGGAGATCGGAGCCAAATGGTTCCGCAAAACGGCGCAAACCGTCATGTTCCTGCCATACTTCATCTCTTGGGTTGTGGTAGGCGCCGTGGCGTACAACTTGTTCAACTATGACCACGGTACGATCAATACGATGCTGAAGGCGCTCGGCGTGGAAGGCCTGGATATTTATAACACGGCCTCCTACTGGAAATATATCATCGTCTTTTTCTCGGCCTGGAAGGCCGTAGGCTACGGGGCGGTTTTCTACATGGCGTCGATTATGAGTATTGACAAGGAAACGTATGAAGCGACCGATATGGACGGGGCGAACGTGTTTCAGCGCATATGGCACATCACGCCGCCGGCCCTCCGGCCTACGATCATTATTCTGGTGCTTCTGGCGGTCGGCAACATTTTCCGTGGCGATTTCGGATTATTCTACCAGCTCGTCGGAAACAACGGCATGCTGTTCCAAGCTACGGATGTAATCGATACTTACGTGTACCGCTCGCTGCTGATTAACAATGAAATCGGGATGTCGGCGGCCATCGGGTTCTACCAATCGGTGCTCTGCTTCGTAACGATCCTGCTGATGAATTACCTGGTACGCAAAACCGATAAGGAGAGCGCCCTGTTCTAGGGCTCTGGCGAGGTGAATTTCCATGAAAACTACAAGTGTACAAAAAAGCCGGCTGGATCAGCGGCTCTTGAATGTGATCGGATACGCGGTCGTCGGCTTCGTCGCCCTGGTCTGCGTCATCCCGTTCCTGCTCATCGTCAGCGGGTCGCTGACCAGCGAATCGGCGATCATGCGGGAAGGATTCGGCTTCTGGCCGAAAGAATTTTCCTTGGGCGCTTATGCTTTCGCCCTGAAAAATCCGCAGCAGGTTCTCCATGCTTACGGTCTCACAATCTCGCTGACCGTGCTCGGAACTCTGATCGGCTTATTCATCTCCGCGATGACCGCTTACGTGCTGCGGCGCAAAGATTTTGAATGGCGCAACGGCTTTGCCTTCTATTTCTACTTTACGACGCTGTTTAACGGCGGGCTGGTCCCGTGGTATATTTTGATGGTCAATTACCTGCATATGAAGGACACGTACTGGTCCCTGCTACTGCCTCCGCTGCTCAATGTTTTCTACATTCTGATCATGCGGACGTTCCTTAGCAGCATTCCCGAAGCAATCACCGAATCGGCCAAAATCGACGGGGCCGGCGATTTCACGATCTTCGTCAAATTGATTCTGCCGCTGGCGAAGCCGGCGCTCGCCACCATCGGGCTGTTTACGGCGCTGAGCTACTGGAACGATTGGTTTAACTCTTTACTATTCGTGCAAAACGAAAAATTATACACCTTGCAGTACCTGCTGTATAAAACGCTGGGCAACCTGGAAGGGGTCCGCAAGCTGATGGAAGTTTCCGGCATGCACGTCGCCGATCTTCCGGGGAAAGCCTGAAGATGGCATTGGCCATCATTGTGACGGGGCCCATCGTCTTCCTGTATCCGTTCGTGCAGCGCTTCTTCGTGCAAGGCATGACGATCGGCGCCGTTAAAGGATAATTCCGGTATAACCGGTTATCATAGATTTCATTCCAATGTATAATAAGGGGAGAGCAAGCATGTCCAAAATCACCAAAATCACAGCGGCAAGTCTGGCTTTGGCGGCCTTCGTTTCCGGTTGCTCCGGCAAACCCGATCCCTCCGCTTCCCAAGGCGGCGGGGCCCCGGCTTCACAGTCCGCAGGTGGGGATACAAGCAAAGAAGTGAAGCTGAAGATGGTGCTTCTCGGCTCCAAGCCGGCCGACTTCGATGCGGTATACGGCGAAGTCAACAAAATCATGAAGCAGAAAATCAATGCGACCCTGGATGTCAGCTTCATCGATTGGGGCGATTACCAGCAGAAGTATCCGCTGATCTTCGCCGCCAACGAGGATTTCGATCTGGTGCTGTCCGCCCCGTGGCTTTACTACGCGCAGCAGGCGACCAAGAACGGCTTCTATGAAATCACGGAGGACATGTTGAAGAAATACGCGCCGAAGACGTATGCCGAGGAGCCGAAGGTGGCTTGGGATCAGGCGAAGATCAACGGCAAAATCTACATGGTTCCTCAGAACAATTTTGAATACAGCTACCATCTTATGGCCATCCGCGGCGATCTCCGCGAGAAATACGGTCTCCCGCCGTTAAAAACATACGACGACTATGTGACTTTTTTGAAAACGGTTGCGGAAAAGGATAAAGCCTTTACGCCCAGCATAGGCGCCAGCGAATTTAATACGATCGAGCTGATTCAGCCGAACGAGTGGAACTTTGTGGTTCCGCGGCTCCCGATTGTGTACAAGCTGAACGATGCCTCGGGCAAGCTGTTCAACTACGCCGATACGCCGGAATTCGAGAAATTCGCGAACCAAATGTATGCCACGGCGAAAACGGGCGCTTGGTCCAGGGATGCCCTGACCAGCAAGCTCGACAAAATGCAGGCGTTCAAGGACGGCAAGCTGGCTTCCGTCGAGTGGAACCTCGGCACGCTGCTGCGGGCCAAATCCGAAATGATGGGGCAGCATCCGGATTGGAAGATCGAGCTGTACGATCTGAGCGCGGACAAGAAGCGCCTGTCCAATCCGTTCATCAACAACGGCATGTCCATTCATGCGACCTCGAAAAACCCGGAGCGGGCGCTGCAGGCCATCGAGCTTCTGCGCTACGATAAAGAAATTCACGATTTGACCAACTACGGCATCGCCGGCAAGCATTACCAGCCGGAAGGCGACAAGCAGTTCAAGCCGCTCGCCGATTCGGCGAAATTCCCTCCGGCCGGCGTAAGCCCATGGGGCTGGAACTCGCTGAACGAGCGTCTGGATTCCACGGTCGCCAAGGAAACGGAAGAATTCACGAACAATTGGAAAAAATCCGTGACCATCAACCATCCGCTGGAAACCTTCACGTTTGACGATTCCAAAGTGAAGAATGAAGTGGCCGCAGTGAACAATGTCATGAACACCTACGGCAGGCCGCTTTTTTACGGGATCGTTGACCCGGCCAAGGGCTTGGGCGAATTTAAAGACAAGCTGAAGCAGGCCGGCATCGACAAGATCATCGCTGAAATGCAGGCCCAGGCCGACGCCGTAACCAAAAAATAGCAACGCTCGGGTCCGCTTCCGGTTCGCCGGAAGCGGACTGAGTGCCGAAGAAAGTGGTCTTTTGACAAGCATAGAGATAGATACGGAGGTGGGGTATCCACTGTAGGAGCGTTAGCGCTCGCCTTTGTCTGCGGGAAATAACCGCTGGTTAAGCGGCATATATTCAAATTTCCTGCAGACAACAGCGGCCGGAAGTGGATACCCCATCCCCTACGCAATCCTCTATTGCCCTTTTGACCACTTTCCAAGCAAACTCTCCGCTTCCGGTTCGCCGGAAGCGGACTTGTTTAAGAAGGAGAGGATGGACCAAGATGAAAAAGTTTCCACCGATCAGCCCCAAGATCAGCGGTTTTTTGCATGGGGCGGACTATAACCCCGATCAATGGCAAGACAGCCCCGAGATCCTTGAGGCTGACATTCGCTTGATGAAGCAGGCGAAGTGCAACGTCATGTCCGTGGGCATATTCTCGTGGAGCGCGCTGGAGCCGGAGGAAGGCCGTTTTACGTTCGACTGGCTGGACCGGACGCTGGATTCGTTTGCGGAGAACGGCATCTATGCGTTCCTGGCCACGCCCAGCGGCGCAAGGCCTGCCTGGATGTCCGCCAAATATCCGGAGGTACTGCGCGTAGGCCCGAACCGGGTCCGCAACCTGCACGGCTTCCGCCACAATCACTGCTACACCTCTCCGGTTTACCGGGAGAAGGTAGCCACGATCAACCGGCTGTTAGCCGAGCGGTACAGCGGTCATCCGGCCGTGATCGGATGGCATATCTCCAACGAATACGGTGGGGAATGCCACTGCGATTTATGCCAGGAAGCGTTCCGGGACTGGCTGAGGCGCAAGTTCGGTACGCTGGAGGCCTTGAACGCCGCGTGGTGGACAACCTTCTGGAGCCATACGTATACGGATTGGTCCCAGGTCGAATCGCCTGCGCCGCACGGGGAAACGCAGGTCCACGGCATGAACCTGGACTGGAAGCGGTTCGTGACGGACCAAACCGTCGATTTCTGCAAGCATGAAATTGCGCCGCTCCGTGCGGTGAACTCCGAACTTCCGGTAACGACGAACCTGATGGACTATTATGAGGGACTCAATTATTGGAAGTTCGCCGAGGTGCTCGATGTTGTATCCTGGGACAGCTACCCGACCTGGCACGACCGGGACGATGACAGTATCCAGGCGGCCCGGGTGGCGATGATGCACGATATTATCCGTTCTATCAAGTCGAAGCCTTTTCTGCTGATGGAAAGCACACCCAGCCTGACGAACTGGCAGGACGTCAGCAAGAACAAGCGCCCCGGCATGCATCTGCTCGCATCCATGCAGGCTGTAGCACACGGCTCGGATAGCGTGCAATATTTCCAGTGGCGGAAAAGCCGGGGGTCGAGCGAGAAATTCCACGGCGCCGTCGTCGACCATGTCGGACACGGGAATACGCGGGTTTTCCGGGATGTGACGGAGGTAGGCGAAACGCTGGAGAAGCTGTTCGAGATTATCGGCACCGGCGCGGCGGCGGAGACGGCTATCATTTTCGATTGGGAGAACCGCTGGGCGGTGAAGGATTCGCAGGGGCCGCGCAATACAGGCGTTCATTACGAGAAAACCGTCCTCGAGCACTATATGCCCTTTTGGAAACGGGGGTTCCGGTCGATGTGATCGATTCGGAGCAGGACTTCTCCAAATACAAGCCGCTTATCGCGCCGATGCTGTATATGGTGCGGCCGGGTGTCGGCGAACGGATCGAGCGGTTTGTTGAGAACGGGGAACGCTGGTCGCCACTTACTGGTCCGGTATCGTGGACGAGAACGATCTGTGCTTCCTGGGCGGATTCCCCGGACCGCTGCGCAGAACGCTCGGCATTTGGTCCGAGGAAATCGACGGGCTGCATGACGGGCAGACGGGTACCGTCCGCATGCTGGAAGGCAATGCGCTAGGGCTGGCGGGCGAGTACACGGCGTCCGAGTTGTGCGATTTGATTCATCTCGAAGGTGCCGAGGCGCTCGCGCAGTACGGCGACCGACTTCTATGCCGGGCGCCCGGCGCTCACTGTAAATCCGCTTGGGAAAGGCAAAGCTTACTATATCGCTTCGCGCAACGACAGGGCGTTTCAGCAGCAATTCGCCGATGCGTTAATCCGGGAGGCCGGGATCCGCAGGGTGATTCCGGGGGAACTCCCCGGAGGAGTTACTGCCCAGTCGCGTACGGACGGGGAGCAGGAATATGTATTCCTCCTGAATTTCCATGCCGAGCCGAAGCGCGTCCCGCTTTATGGTACAGGGGGGACGGATCTGCTCTCGGGGGAGCCGCTCGGGACGGAAGCGGAGCTTGGGCCCTATGGCGTAAAGGTGATCAGGCGGCAGGCCATGAACTGAGAAATCGCTTTGCAGGGTGCTGAATTCGGAGAGGCAAGCTTTTTTTAAAAAATTCCATCCGTTTACAAATAAGGTGATGTACGGTACGATTGTTGTTGGTTCCATTTTTTAAAACAGCAATCGAGAAGAAACCGCCTCATTCCTTGTATGCTAGAATAGGGTGTGGCCGGTATCGATAGGCTGTTACGCATGATTTGTAAGAAGGGTGTTGAGAAGCTTGTCTACAGTAACCAACGCCGGGAAAGCCCCGAGCCTTCTCGGCAATCGTTTCCTGCAAACGATCCTGCTGTCCAACGTGCTGCTTCAGATCGGCATATGGGTGCGCAATTTTGCCATATTGCTGTTTGTCGCGGAGAAAACAAGTAACGATCCGTACGCGATTTCGCTGATCAGCGTAGCCGAATTCGCTCCGATCTTCGTCTTCTCGTTCATCGGCGGCACGTTCGCCGACCGGTGGAAGCCGAGGAAAACGATGATCTGGTGCGACCTTTTGTCCGCCGTTTCCGTATTCGTCGTGCTGCTTGCAATTCATTTCGGCTCGTGGCAATCCGTCTTTCTGGTGACGTTCATCTCGGCTATTCTTTCCCAGTTCTCCCAGCCCTCCGGCATGCGCCTGTTCAAGCAGCATGTTCCGGGAGAGCAGCTGCAGCAGGGGATGGCGATGTTCCAGTCGCTGATGGCGATCTTCATGGTGATCGGGCCGATGCTCGGTACCTTCTGCTACAGCCGATTCGGCCTTGAAACGTCGGTGGCGGTCATGGGCGTGGTGTTCCTGCTCTCCGCACTTGTGCTGGTCCGTCTGCCCAAGGATGAGGCGGGGAAGGCTGCGAGCTCCGGTCAAGGGCCAATTCCGCAAGGAATTTAACGAAGGCTTCCAATATGTTTGGAACAATAAAGTGCTGCGTATGCTGGGTGTCGCATTCATCCTGGCGGGGCTTGCCGTAGGCATCGCCCAGGCGCTGGGCCTGTTCATCGTAACGGAGCGCCTCGGCAAGCCGGAGGAGTTCCTGCAGTACATCCTCATGATCAACGGAGCCGCGATGCTGATCGGCGGCGGTATTGTCGCGGTGTTCGCCAAGCGGGTTCCGCCGCAATTGCTGCTTGCGATCGGTATGCTGGTCGGCGCGGTCTGTACCGTGATTGTCGGGTACTCCCGGAGCGTGCCGCTGACGCTGACCGTCCAGTTCATCAACGGCCTTGTCTTCCCGTGCATCCATATCGGGATTAGTACGATGATTCTGAAATGGTCGCACGAATCGATCGTGGGCCGGGTGAACGGGGTGCTGAATCCGATGTTTGTCGGGATGATGGTGATCTCGATGTCCTTCGCCGGCGCCTTGAAGAAGGCGTTCCCGCTTGTAGAGATCTATACCGGCGCCGGTTTCCTCTTCCTTTTGGGGGCGCTCGTCATGCTCCCGATTATGAACCAGAAGGCTCCGGAGACGGAGCAGAGCTCCCAGCCTCTAGCAGGCGGGATGGAAGGCCATTAAACTGCAAATACGCCGTCCTGCGGATGGCGGCAAAGCTGCGGCCGTTTGCCGGGAATGATCCGGCAGACGGCCGTTTTGTCTTTATTGGAGGAATATGGAAGCGAAGGGCGAATACACTTTGGGAAAGGGTTGTTTCATTCAAAGGAGGCCGGAAATATGAAGCTGTCCCATAAGCTCGGATACGGTACGGATGAACGGCTGTTAATCATCAATGCGGATGACTTCGGCATGTGCCATGCGACGAATGCCGGGGTCCGGCAAACTGCTCACGGAAGAGTTGATTTCGTCGGCCACCGTCATGATGCCCTGTGCCTGGTCCAAGGAGGCGACGGCCTGGGCCGCGGCGCATCCGAAGTATAATGTCGGCGTTCATCTGACGCTGACCAGCGAATGGCGACAGTACAAGTGGGGACCCGTAACGCGGGAAGGCGGGATCTCTTCGCTGATCGACGGAGAAGGATATTTCCCGCGCAGCGACCTGGAGGTCGAGCAGCATGCCGATCCTGCCGAGGTGCGCAAGGAGCTGACGGCACAGATCGAACTGGCGCTCCGCATGGGACTGGACCCGACTCACCTTGACAATCATATGGGAAGCGTGTACGGGCTGCAGACGGGAAGGGATTTTCTCGACATCGTATTCGATCTCTGCGTGCAGTACGGGCCGCCGTTCCGCCTCCCGAGGCATGCTGCCGAAAAGGACCTGTCGCCCGAGCTGCTCAGCAAGGCGGAGCGGCTGGCGGCGCAGGCCGATGCAAAGGGAATTGTGATCCTTGATTATTTGCTGGGGCCGCCATTCGAGCTTGACGAGGGGGAAACGTATGAGACGTTCAGGGGCCGCATGGCGGATCTTCTTAGGTCGCTCAGGCCCGGAGTCACCGAGCTGATCATCCATCCTTCTTATGTCACGGATGAATTGAAAGCGATTAACCCGCATTGGATGAAAAGAGGGATGGAATTCGAGGTGTTCCGCGATCCGTTCATACAAGGCGTGATCGTGTCCGAGGAGATCCGGATGATCCGCTGGTCGGATCTTCGGGATCTCCAGCGGCGAATGTCGTAGAGTAATGGCCGAAAACCCGCGTCCTGCGGGTTTTCTTGGTTGATAAGGCTTTATAAGTATCGCGGGCTTATAGCTTCGAACGGGCCTTGATAGGTGTACGTCGTCGCTGGAGCACAAAAAATAGGTTATTGCCGCATCCGTTTTTGCCCTAATGATCTTTATAGCGAATCAAACTCCAGTGATGGCTTATGTTGAGCAATTTTTAAAGTTTTTAGCGGAAACCGCCGGTACAGCATCTGCAAAAGACATAACTGTGCAAGGTGTTCCTGCGAAGTTGGTTACAAGTACTGATTTTCCCGGATAAGATAGCCTTTCATGTTGAGTTGAATAACCCGGAAGGGATTACAATATGCCCGATTCGATGTAGGCGTGCTGATTATAGTAGATGGAAGGAAAACCCCGCCGTTGTCGAATCTCTAAGAGACTCTATAACCTGCAAGGGGGAAGCCCGATGAATCTATTCGTAAATGGCCTTAAGCAAATGATCGTTCCCGATCTCCGATGGCTGAACGAGCCTCGTGCATGGTCGTTCGACGAGAACCATGCTCTGCGTGTATCCGCTCCGGCGATGAGCGACTACTTCGTCAACCCGTCCGGAGATGAGACGAATTCGTCGGCCCCGTTCCTGTATACGACCGTGAAGGGGGATTTCGTCCTGACAACGCGCGTCAGCGTCGACATGAAGGAGCAGTACGATTCCGGTCGCCTGATGATCATGGCGGACGATCGGAACTGGGCCAAGCTGTGCAACGAGTATTTCGAAGGGAAGAGGTCCATCCTCAGCGTTGTAACCAAGGGCGACTCCGACGATTGCGTCTCGGGAGAGGCGGGCGCCCCCAAGCCCTATCTAAGGGTGGCTCGAGCGGGCCGCTGCTTCGCGTTCCACTACTCTGCGGACGGCGTTCATTGGAACCTGGCGCGCTACTTCGGCATGAGCTGCCCGGGCGAGCTGAAGATCGGCGTCGTTGCCCAATCGCCGATCGGCCAAGGCTGCGAGGTCGCGTTCGAGCAGCTCGCGTTCTCTCAAGAGCCGCAGAGGGATATTCGGGTCGTTGAAGGATAGCCGTGAGTGCGAGAATCCCCGTCCTCCTTGGAGGCGGGGATTTATTTTTTTTGTCAAAGTTTAACGGGAAAGGTGCTTCCTAAGACCTTAGGTTCCGGAGTAGTTGAGGATGAGACACGCTTTGATTTGTACAGCCAATATTTCAATTGTTCGACAGAGTAATGATTCGCGGCGCACCAAGCCTTCATCGTGAGGCCGCTTGCCCGAAATTCTGCAAAGTGTACATTCCAATCATGGTCCTTGTATGACAAAGACGGCGCAGCCGTTTATCCTGTTGTCCTGGCCGAACGAACCATTTTTTTCAAGCGTACCATATCCGCATAATGATGCCTGCTGTGGTCGGCGATATGCCAGATCCCCAGCGTACGGTTGCGTTATTTTCATTTCCATACGGCACAATCTCAGAAAGATCATCGTCTGTTTTGCTTAGGCAAACCTTGCGAAACATGTCTTGAATTTCTTCATACTCGTCAAGGAGCGCCTTAAGCGAAATACCGTTTATCATGGGCAGCTTGCCATCTTCTTCGTACATCGGTCCGAATCTTTCCCGATACGCTGCGGGTACGCTTTTGGATTGCAAACGATACACCCAATGCAGATCAACAACCGCCAAGTGCCTCAACAATTGGGCTGCACTGTTTAATTCCTGGTTTGGACCTTTATAGTCTATTTCCTCTTGGGTCATATCTTCTACAAGCTGTTTCAACCGCACAAAATTATATTTTACCGCTGCGTGCAAAAGCCCGATCACGGGAGTCATTTCGGAATCGGGGGAGAAGTCGAATAATTTCATGGAGATGCTCCTTTCTCAACTGATGTTTAGGGTGATTATACAGGCCTGTAATTTGTAAAACAAGGCTTTTCTTACCCGCTCTGTCCGTCAATTACGTTCTTTAAGACTTTAATAAATTCGCTCGCCGCCTTCGAGAGATGCCCGGCCTTCAAGCGGATCCACCCGAACGAGAGCATCAAATCGTTGTTCTGAATATCCAGCGGAATGATATCTCCGGACTGCACGTAAGGGTCCTTCTTGATCGAGAAATCCGGATAAAATCCGATAGCTACGCCCTCGGCGATCATTTTCTTGGCCGCCTCCGTATAGCCGATCGTCAGCAGCACGTTCAGCCGATCGGTCTTGAGCAGCTTTTTTAAATATTCCTCCTGCCGGTAATTGGGCTTGAAGGTAATGATCGGTTCCCCGGCAATGACTTCGGCGGGCATGGGGTTGTACAGGGGAACCGGGGAATGCTTGCCGATGCAGGCCATGTACGTTCCGGACAGCATGCGTTGGAATTCGATCCGGTTATCGATCAGATCGCCCGGCTGCGAAGAGATGAAACCGAGATCGGCCCGTCCCGCAATGACGTCCTGCATAATCTGCTTTGTGCCGTCCTCGTTCACTTCCAGGCGGACATGCGGATGCTTTTTCTTGTAAATCGACAGGACGTCGCTTAAGTAAGCATTGCACATGCTGGGAATCGCCGCGATTTGCAGGCTTCCGGTTAACGAATGGGCCTCGGCGCGGGCTTCGTCGTAGATATCCTGGATGAGGTTGAGGGTGCTCTGCGCCTTTTTGAGCAGGGCCTGCCCCGTCTTGGTCAGCTGAACACCGGAGCGCGAGCGCTCGAACAGCTTGACGTTCAGTTCCTTCTCCAGAGCGGAGATCGCCTGGCTGATGCTCGGCTGGGAGATGTGCAGGTGTTCAGCGGCCAGCGAGAAGGATTGGTGCCTGGCTACTTCCACGAAGTACTGCAGCTGCTCGATTCTAATGCCTTTCGCCCCCTTTGTATAGGCAATGCCTATGCTAATATTAGCATTCGGTATTTTACTTCAGCAATATGAATATTTAAGATGAAGGTGCAGCACTTGAAGATATTCAAACCATGCAGGAGCAGGTGATCATAACAAGCTATGGGACCGCTTACAGGAATCAAGGTGATAGAAATTGCGCATTGGCTGGTGGCTCCATATTGCGCCAATATGTTATCCGATCTGGGGGCCGAGGTGATCAAAATCGAGCCGCTCTCCGGAGACCAGGTGCGGAGCTCGGGAAGCTATTTTAAAGACGGGGAAAGCTATCTGTTCGCCGCCTACAATCACGGTAAACAGTCGATCTCCTTAAATCTGAAGGATCCGGACGGGCTCCGCATCGCACGGGATTTATGCCGGGAGGCGGATGTCGTTCTGGAAAATTACCGCCCCGGCACATGCGAGAGACTCGGGCTCGGGTACGAGAGCCTGAAGCGTCTGAATCCGCGTCTCATCTACTGCTCCATCTCCGCCTTCGGGGATACGCCGGGGTATGCGCAGCGGCCGGGGATGGATCCGATTATCCAGGGCATGGGCGGTGCGATGAGCGTAACCGGCGAGCGGGGCGGCAGGCCCGTGCTCGTAGGTATTCCGGTCGCAGACAACTCGACGGCCTATATCGCCTTCGGGGCGATCTGCGGAGCGCTGCTTGAGCGGGAGCGTACCGGGCAGGGGCAGTGCGTCCGGCTTAATCTGATCGATACGATGGTGTTTAATCTCTCCACCCGCTTCGGGCAGTACATCGCTACTGGGAAGCCGCCCTCCGCGATGGGGAGCCAGCATGCCGAGGTCGTTCCTTACCAGGCCTTCCCTACGGCGAACGGCTGGCTGATGGCCGGGGCCCAATCCGATCAGGCTTGGTCGGTGTTCTGCGAAGCGGTTGGACGGCCGGATTTGACGAACCACCCGGATTACCGGACCAACCCCCTTCGGGTGAAAAACAGGGAGAAGCTGTCCGAGTCGCTGAATGCCGTTTTTGTTCAAAAAACGACGGAGGACTGGTGTCTGGTCCTTGCCGGGCACAATGTGCTTCATGGGCCCATCTGGAACATCGAGGAGCTCGTAAGCGGCGATCTGATCCGGGACCACGGAATCATCGAGCAGGTCGAGCATGCGGTGTTCGGGCGCTTGCCGGTGATTCGGACGCCGATCACTTATTCGGACAGCCGGGTTGAGATTCAGGGTCCGCCTCCCCTCCTTGGGGAGCATACCGTGGATATATTGCGACAACTCGGCCATACGGAGGAGGCGATCTCCGATTTGATCGCGCGCAAGGTCGTTTATGCGAAGCATGATCCGGCCGCCGATTACACGAACTCGATGCCGGGGAGCGATACCGCATGAAATGGCCGAAGCGTGTCAGCATCCAGGAGGTGGGTCCCCGCGACGGCCTGCAGAACGAAAGCCGGTTCATTCCGACCGAGCATAAGATCGGCTGGATCGACCGGCTGTCGTCGGCCGGATACCCGTATATCGAGGTGACGTCCTTCGTCAGTCCGAAGTGGATTCCGCGGCTGGCCGACGCATCCGCCGTTGCCCGAAGCATCACAAGAGCACCCGGCGTCACTTATGCGGCGCTCGTACCGAACCTGCGGGGACTGGAGCAGGCGATCGAAGCGCGGATCGATGAGGCGGCCGTCTTCATGTCCGCAAGCGAAACCCATAACCGGAAAAACATCAACAAGTCGATAGACGAGACGTTCCCGGTTTTAAGGGAAGTGGCAAGCGAGGCACTAAAGGCGGGAAAATCCGTGCGTGGATATGTTTCGACCGTATTCGGTCGCCCGTATGAAGGCAGGGTGGACATCGGCCGTGTCGTGCGGGTAACCGATGCGATGCTGGGGATGGGGGTCCGGGAAATTTCGCTCGGCGATACGATCGGCTCGGCGAACCCGAGGCAGGTCCAGACAGTATTGGAGGAACTGTTGAAACGTTACCCGGCGGAGCGGCTCGCCCTGCATTTCCACGATACAAGGGGGGCGGCGCTGGCCAATACTCTCGTCTCCATGGATATGGGAATCACCCGCTTCGATTCCTCCGTCGGCGGGCTCGGAGGTCGCCCGTACGCGCCCGGGGCGAGCGGAAATGTAGCGACGGAAGATCTGGTGTATTGTTTGCACGCAATGGGCATTGAGACGGGTATCGATTTTGGCAAGCTTCTTGACGCCGCACGGTTTATCCAGGAGCAGGCGGGGAGGACGCTGCCGAGCCGCAATTTGCTTGCCGGTCATACGTAAGGAGGGGGACGGCACATTGGATGTTAGTTTGATGGAGCAGCTTGAAAGCGGTTTACCGGCTGGCGTCTGCGAACCGGGGAGGCGCGACGCTGTTCGGGTGGAAATGCGCGACGGCACCGCATTAATGACGCGGGTTTACTTGCCGCAGGGGAGGGCCGTGGCCGGTGATTTTGATCCGCTATCCTTATCCCGGCATGCTTCCCTTGCTGGAGGCGACAGCGGTCGTATGGACGAAGCACGGCTATGCCGCCGTCCTGCAGGACTGCAGGGGTACCGGGGAGTCCGGGGAGCGTGGATTCCTTTTGTCAATGAAGGCAGTGACGGTCTCGATACGGTCGAATGGATCAAGCGGCAGAGCTGGATGAACGGATGCATCGGCACCTACGGTCCTTCTTACTTAAGCGCCGTTCAGTGGGCGATGGCGGACCGCGTTCCGCCCGAGGTGAAGGCGATGTGTATCTGCGGCTTCACCACCGAGCGGTACCGGCAGAACTATATGAACGGGATGTTCCGCCACGATGTCTATACCGGCTGGGCGATCGGTAATTCCGGCGTAAAGGAGGTTCGGACGGAGGGCCTGTTTCAGAGGGCCGTTCAGGTGAGGCCCCATATCGAGATGGACCGGGAGTTGTTCGGGGTGGAGCTGCCGTGGTACCGCCAGTGGATTACGAGCGTCAGCCCGGAAGACGAGTATTGGCGGAGCGGTTTTTGGGCGGAGCTGAAAGAGATTCCGAAGCGCGTGCGAACGCCGATCCTGATGGCGGACGGCTGGTTCGACCAGCACTTGGACGGCATGATCAGGGATTACGGCAAGCTGCCGGAAGAGACGCGAAGGCGCGAGCCGGTTTATCCTCGGCCCTTGGACGCATGCGATGGTCCCTTCGGGAGATTTGAGCTATCCGGACCATGACCGGTTTCAGTCGCTTAGGGAAGCGTTCGCCTGGTTCAACCATCATTTGAAAGCGGGGCCTTATCCCGAGCCCATAGGCGATATGCAAACCTACGTGATCCGGGATGGGGAGTGGCGGCGCTGGGACGGCCCGATGGAATCGAAGCGGGTGCGGCGGTTTTATCTGCAGAAGGATGAGGACACCGGGTTCCTGCAGTTATCCGGGACGGCGCAGCAGCACTCCTCGAGTGTCGCTTATACGTATGACCCGAGCTATCCGGTTCCGACGAAAGGGGAGCGGCGGCCGCTGCGCTACCTCGGGGGCGAGCCCGACGCGGCCAAAGCGGCCAGCGTCGCTCAGGATCCTCCCGGATACCGCGATGACGTGCTTTCCTTCCTGACGGAGCCGCTTGAGGAGGACCTCCCCTTGACGGGGGCGATGAAGGTGAAGTTATTCGTGAGCAGTGACGCGGAGGATACCGCTTTTACCGTGAATGTCATGGAGGTGTTTCCGGATGGAACGGCCTACAATATCCGGGATGCGATCACGAGTCTGGCATTCCGTAACGGTGCGGTGCGACCGGTCCCTTACCGGCCGCACGAGCCCGCCGGGATCGAGCTGGAATGCTGGCCGATCACCTGGACGCTGAAGCGGGGCTCCCGCCTCCGACTGGATATTTCATCTTCGAACTTCCCGGCCTATCACGCGCATCCGAATCTTGCCGGCCCCTGGGCTCAGCAAACCGAAGTGAGGCTGGCGGAGCAAACCGTATACTGCGGCGGCGCATTTCCTTCCTGCCTGGAAGTGCCTATGGACGAGAGATAGCCGATCGATCAAACCAAGGAGGTTACCAATGAAGGGGAAAAAGAAGCTGCATGTCGTGTTGACGCTTGTATTCTCGTTATCTTTCCTGCTTTATGGCTGCAGCGGCCAGTCGGGAGGGGCGGACGCTTCAGGAGCAACCGGCTCATCCAAATCGGGCAGTCATGAAAGCGTGTTCAGAATCGCGATGGGCAATAACCCGAAGATCATCGGCTATCCGGCCGAAGTCACCAATAACGGACCGCTTCCTTACCTGGATCCGGTTCTCCAGGCCCTTGCCCGTTTTGACGAGAAAGGGAATCTGGTGCCTTGGCTTGCGGAAAGCTGGGAGACGGACGCCAAGGCCAAGACGATTACGTTCAAGCTTCGCAAGGGCGTGAAGTACAGCGACAACACCGATTTCGACGCCGAATCCGTCAAGTGGAACATCGAGAAGTATATCGATAACAAACGAAGCGAAACGAACAATATCGAATCGATGGAGGTCGTCGATCCGGGCACCCTCCGCCTGCATTTGAAGGAGTGGAATTCCAGCACGCTTCAGGCCGTCGGATACTTCGTACGCTACATCTCGCCGGCGACCTTTAAGGCGCACGATAAGGAATGGGCCTACAAAAATCCGGTCGGCACCGGTCCTTATCTGCTGGACAAATGGCAGGTGAACGTGTCCGTCAGCTACAAGAAGAACCCGGGCTACTGGGAGGCGGGCAAACCGAAGACGGACCGGATCGAGATGCTGATCATCGAAGACGCCCAGACCGCCGCCTCGGCGCTGAAAGCGGGAGAAGTCGACGAGATCCAGGCGGGCAACATCGATATCGCCAAGGAGCTGATCGACTCGAAGAAATTCGATGTCGTCCTGCATAAGAACGGCGTCGGAGCCGTGGGTGTAGGCATAATCCCGGACAGCCGGACGAAGGGCTCGCCGTTCGCCGATGTGCGGGTGCGGCAGGCGATGTCCTATGCGATCGACGAGAAGGCCATCGCTGAGACGTTCGGTAAAGGATACTATGTCACGACCAACCAATGGGGCGCTCCCGATGCGGTGACCTATAACAAAGAAGTGGCCGGTTATCCGTACAACCCGCAGAAGGCCAAACAGCTGCTCGCGGAAGCCGGATACCCGAACGGCTTTAAGACCAAACTATTTTCCGGCGCTTCCACGAAGGATCCGTTTACCGCCGTACAGAACTACCTCGAAGCCGTAGGCATCCATGCGGAGCTGGTGGTCGTCGACGAAGCCAAGGTGCAGGACCTCTACTTCAACACGTGGGAAGGCGGGCTTATGGGCCACTTCCATTCCGTGCAGCCGGATCTCGGGCTCTACATGTACCGTCATCTTGATCCGAACGGCGCGTTCTATGCCAAAGGGATCGATCATCCGGATGACGTGCTCCAGCTGCTCAAAGAGAACCAGCAGGCGCCGAACGATCAGGTGAAAACGGACACCTCCATGAAAATCCAGAAGCTGGTTTACGACAAATACGATATTTTCGGCAAACCGCTGTACATCCCGATGGGCATCTTCATTAAGCAAAAATATGTCAAGGACGACGGCTTCGGTATTACGCATTTGTCTTACTGGACCCCGGGGACGTGAGGGTAGAAAAATAGAAGTGCCGTTTTGCCGGGGCTTTCGGGCCATCGCTCTGAAGGTTCCGGCCTTATTACTGAAGCAAATGGGGAATGCAGATGACTTTATTTATCGCTCGGCGTTGTATACAAACGGCGGTCGTGATATTGGCGGTGACGCTTCTCGTCTTCCTCCTGATGAGGTCGATGCCCGGCGACCCGGTCGTCATGATGCTCGGTCCCGACGCTTCCAAGGAGCAGATCGCTTATTATACGAAGCAGTTCGGATTCGACCAGCCGCTTCCGGTTCAGTACGTGAAGTGGCTCGGCAGCATTCTGACCGGGGAGTTCGGCAAGTCGGTCGCTTACAGACAGGATATCGGTCCGTTCATTTGGGAAAGGCTCAAGGTGACAATGACGATTGCACTTCCGGCCTTTTCGCTATCCGTTATTCTGGGGGTGCTTCTCGGCATGGCGGTCGCCGTAAGGCGCGGCGGTGTGATCGATTCCGTCATTACGGTACTGGCTAATTTGGGCATGGCGACCCCTATTTTCTGGCTCAGCATTCTGTGTGTGTATGTCTTCAGCCTGAAGCTCGGATGGCTTCCGGTTCAGGGCTTTACCTGGCCTTCTGACAACCTGGCCCTGGCGCTCAAGAAGATGGCGATGCCGGTATGTATTTTATCGCTGGGACCGCTGGCGCAGTTCGCCAGGCAGACCCGTTCCGCGATGCTCGAGGTCATCCGGCAGGATTATATCCGGACGGGGCGCTCCAAGGGCCTCGGCGAAAGGGCGGTTATTTTCAGGCACGCACTCAGGAATGCACTGATCCCGATCATTACACTGATGGGCATGCAGCTCGGCTACATGCTGGGCGGGTCGGTGCTGATCGAGCAGGTGTACGTCATCCCCGGCATGGGCAACATGCTGATTACGGCGATTTTAAACAAGGATTACCAGCTCGTGCAAAGCGCCGTCTTCGTTATTGCCACAGGCGTATCGGTGAGCAATCTGCTCGTGGATATCGCCTACGGGGTCGTGGATCCCCGAATCCGAATCAGTTGAAAGGAGCGGCAAGCATGCAAACGGAAACAAAGCTGATCCAAGAAAGCCTCATCCCGGCCGTACAGGAAGCCGCGACCGTGCCCCCCAAGACGGGCGAATGGAAGCGCTTTTGGAAGACGATGCTGTCCAGAAAGATCGTTGTTCTAGGCATGGCCGTGCTGGTACTGGCTTTCCTGGTCGCGGTCTTCGCACCGCTGATTGCCCCCTATGATCCCACTGCGCAAAATCTTTCGAGCTCCCTGAAGCCGCCGTCCTCCCTGCATCTGCTCGGTACGGATGCGTTAGGGCGCGACGTACTGTCGCGCATCCTCTACGGTACGCGGGTATCGCTTGCGGTAGGCTTCGTCTCGGTGGCCATTGCCGGCGCTGTCGGCATGCTGCTCGGCCTCGTAGCGGGGTATATCGGCGGGTGGGTGGAAGCCATCATCATGCGCTGCATGGATGTGATGATGTCGATTCCTTTGATCATTCTGGCGCTCTTTATCGGCGCTGCTTGGAAAAGGTCTCGGCAACGTCATGCTGGCCGTCGGGATCGGCTTGATCCCGACGTATGCCCGGCTGACCCGGGGCCAGGTGAAAAGCATCAAGCGGCTCGATTATGTGACGGCGGGCACGATCAGCGGCGCCAGCCGGCTGAAGAACGCCTTCGTGCACATTTTGCCGAACTGCATTTCGCCGAATATTGTGCTAATGACAATGAATCTCGGTGCGGCGATCTTAATTGAGGCTGCGCTCAGCTTCCTCGGCCTCGGCATCAACCCGCCCATGGCTTCATGGGGAGCGATGGTGAGCGACGGATACAACCACCTTCGCACCCTGCCGGTTTTGTCGATCGCGCCCGGCGTTGTCATTATGCTCATCGTCCTGGCGTTTAATGTCGTCGGCGACGCCCTGCGGGATACGCTGGATCCGAGACTAAGGGGCTCTTTATAAGCCGGGAGGGTGACTATGCCGATGCATTTATATGAAGTGAACCGTTTGGAGACGAGATTCAGGCAGGAAGGCGGCATTTTGAAGGCGGTCAATGATGTTTCGTATTATATCGATGAAGGCGAAATCGTCGCTTTCGTCGGGGAAAGCGGCGACGGCAAATCGGTCACCCAATATTCGGGGCTGCAGCTGATTGAAATGCCCCCGGGCGAAATCTCGGCGGGGAGGTGCTGTTCGCCGGCGACGATTTGCTGAAATACGGGCCGCGAAGCCGACAGCTGCAAGAGGTGCGCGGGGGAAGATCGGCGTCGTGTTCCAGGAGCCGATGACGTCGCTGAATCCCGTGATGACGGTTGGCAAACAGATCGAGGAGTCGATCCTGCTTCACTTGAAAATGAACCGGCAAGCAGGCGAGACGCCGTGCGGTCGAGCTGATGAAGCAGGTCGGCATTCCCGATGCCGAGCAGCGGGCGGATTACTATCCCCACCAGTTCAGCGGCGGGATGAGACAGCGGATCATGATTGCGATGGCGCTCTCCTGCGACCCGAAAATTCTGATCGCCGATGAAGCTACGACCGCTCTCGACGTCACGACACAGGCGCAAATTCTCGAGCCGCTAAGAGATTTGGTGAAGGAGACGGGAACGGCCCTCGTTCTGGTCACGCACAACCTGAGCCTGGTAGCCCGCTATGCGGACCGGATTTATGTCATGTATGCGGGGAAATCGTGGAGTCGGGCAGTCGCCGGGAGCTGTTCGCCGGTCCCCGCCATCCGTATACGATCGGATTAATGAAGGCGGTGCCGAGCCTGGATGATCCCAAGGATCGAAGGCTTGTGCCGATCGAAGGGATCACGCCTGACCTGAGAAACCGGACGGAGATCTGCCAGTTTCTCCCCGCTGCGCTTATGCGACGGAGGCCTGCGCGCAGAAGCCGGCTCCCCGGAGAAGGGAAGTCCCGGGCAGTTCGGGTCATCTTACGGCCTGCCATCATGATATTACGCTGGAGACGCCGCCTTCCCGGATGAAGGCCGAACAAACTCGTACGGTGAAGGACATCGTGCATGAGCATAAACCGGAGGATGTCATTCTCGATGTACAAAATTTGACCGTCTCGTTCCCGGTGACGAAGGGAATTCTGCAGCGTAAATCCGGGGAAATCCGTGCCGTGGACAACGTCAGCTTCCAGGTGAGAAAAGGCGAGACGTTCGGGCTGGTCGGCGAGAGCGGGTGCGGCAAGTCGACCTTGGCAAGAAGCCTGCTTAGGCTGTATACGCCTTCGGCAGGCAGGATCCTCTTCGGCGGCACCGATTATGCGGGCGCGCCGGAGGGCAAGCTGCGGAGCTTCCGCAGACGGGTGTCCATGATTTTCCAGGACCCTTACGGCTCCCTGGATCCGAGACAGCGCGCCGGCGATATCGTCGGGGAGCCGCTCAGGCATTACAAGCTGGTGTCAAGCGAGCGGGAATACCGGGAGCGGGTCACCGAGCTCTTCCGGATGGTCGGCCTGAATCCGGCCCTGCAGGATCGGGTGCCGCACGAATTCAGCGGCGGCCAGCGCCAGCGGATCGGCATTGCGCGGGCAATCGCCAGTAGTCCGGATTTTATCGTCTGCGACGAGGCGATCTCCGCGCTGGACGTATCGATCCAGGCCCAGATTATTAACCTGCTCGAGGATTTGCAGGAACAGCTCGGCCTCACCTACTTATTCATCGCGCACGACCTTACGGTGGTCAGGCATATCAGCGACCGGATCGCCGTCATGTATTTGGGTCAAATTGTGGAAATCGCCGACTGGAAGTCGCTGTATGAACAGCCGCTGCACCCCTATACGCAGGCTCTGCTTGAAGCAGTGCCCGTGCCCGATCCGGTCGTAGAGGCGCAGAGGCGGCGCTCCATCATCCGGGGCGAGGTGCCGAGCCTGCTCCATAAGCCGAAGGGTCGCCCGTTCTCCAACCGCTGTCCTCTCGCGACGGATGAGTGCAGGCAGGAAGTCCCGCAGCTGCGGTATGTGAAGGACGGGCACGGGGTCGCCTGCATCAAGGTATAGCTCCGGAAGGGAAAGGGAGGTTCGGCGAATGCTTGCCAAAGGCGGGGATGAACATCACGTTTACGTGCCGATGAGAGACGGGGTGAGGCTGTCCACCTATGTCGAGCTTCCGAAGGACGGCGGCCCCTGGCCGGTCATTTTCAGCCGGTCGCCTTATCCCGGTGCGCTTCCGGTATGGCTTAAGAGAGCGGCGTTTTGGGCGGAGCAGGGGTATGCCTTCATCCTTCAGGAATGCAGGGGCACCGGGCGGTCGGAAGGAGAATGGGTCCCCTTCGTTCATGAAATGCACGATGGGCTGGACAGCCTGGAGTGGATCATCCGGCAGAAATGGTCGAACGGCCGCATCGGCACCTATGGCTCCTCCTACCATGGGACGCTGCAGTGGTGCATGGCGGAGCATCTGCCTCCGGAAGTGAGGACCATGTATATTGCCTTCGCCGGCATTGAGCGGTACCGACAAACCTACATGAACGGGATGTTCCGGCACGATATCTACACGGTGTGGGCGCTCGGCAATTCGGGGTGCAAGCCGCTGCAGCCTTCTGAAGCGCTATATCGGGAGGCGCTGTCCGTTCGGCCGCATATCGAGATGGACCGGCGGCTGTTCGGTGAGTCGCTGCCTTGGTACCGGGAATGGGTGACCGAGGTCGACCCGGAGAGTCCTTACTGGAATTCCGGCTTCTGGGCCTATCTGAAAGAAACCCCGCGGAAAACAAAGGTGCCGGTTCTGATGGTTGCCGGATGGTTCGACCATAACCTGGAGGCATCGGTCTTAAGCTATAACAAGCTTCCCGAGGATGTCAGGAAGCGAAGCTTGTTTCTCATCGGGCCCTGGGTTCATACGCAGGATGTTGCCGGGGATCTGGACTATCCGGATCACGACGTATGGGGGCCGCAGCAGACCAATGCCGCACTCATGTGGTTTGATCACCATCTGAAGGGCAAGCCGCTGGCGATGGCGGGCGCCCCCGGGACGGTGCAAACCTACTTCATCCGGGAGGGCAGGTGGAGAAGCTGGGACGGATGGATCCGGGGCACGGGAAGCATCTGCTATTATTTATCAGCAGGACAGGATGCGGCGGAACAGACATTGACACATGATAAGCCCGCGCAGAGCCGCAAGATTTCCTTCGTCTATGACCCCGCGCATCCGGTGCCGACCCTCGGCGGAGCGGCGATCATGGCTTATTTGACGGGGGCTCCGGATGCTTCCCGGCCGGCCAGCGTCATTCAGGAGAAGCCCGGGGAAGGGACGATGTGTTTTCGTTTATTTCCGACGAATTCCCTGAAGCGCTGCGGATTGCCGGCCGGATCCGTGCGTACTTGTATGTAAGCTCGGATGTGGAGGACACCTCGTTCACGGTATCCGTCATGGAGCAGTGCAGCGATGGCACGGCCTATAACATACGCGATGGGATCACCAGCCTGCGTTACCGGAACAACAGGGCTTCGGATTACCGGCCGAATGAGATCGTCTTGGCGGAAATCGAGCTGTGGCCGATTACCTGGACGATCCGGCAGGGCTCGAGGCTGAGAGTGGATATCTCTTCGTCCAACTTTCCGGCCTATCACCGGCATCCGAATACAGCCGGACCTTGGGCGACGCAGGTTGAGTGGAAGAAGGCGAAGCAGACTGTTTATTGCGGGGGCGACTATCCCTCGCGGATTGAGATTCCGTACGCAGCACCGTAGCATACACTAGCGGCATTACAGGCGACTGGGGTGACGGAGAACCGAACGGAGTCGAGGGTGTCGTTCTCCCGATGATCGCGTCTTACGGACCTCGGCGGCGTTATTATCGTGAATATGCATACATTTCTATTATAACGGACTCTGGCGGATTAACCCCCTAAATTTGGACACTAGCCGCCTTCATCCTTGTGCTATCGCATTAAAGCGCAATTTGTTTTGGTTTTATCGTCCCCTCGGACACGAGCCGTAGATATTCTTTTGGCGGCCAATCTTGAAGACTACCATGAATGCGATCGTTATTGTAATATCGAATAAACCGATCTACTTCTCTAAAAGCTTCCTCATAAGTTTCAAAGCAATTCCGCTGGTAACATTCCCTTTCCAAAATACTGTGAAAGGATTCGATGAAGGCATTCTTGTTTGGCGTTTGGTTTGGAATGCGCTCATGCTCAATGCCAGCCTGCTCGCAGAAGGCGTAGAAGGCTTTGCTGACGAACTGAGGGCCGTTATCGGTTCGAAGAACAGGATGATTCCCTTGCCCGTATGCCGCGCGTTTCAGGAGTGCTTTCTGGACGATTCGTAAAATGTCCTGAGTGCTACAAACCTTGCCTCGATGATGGGCGACAATGCTCCGGTCAAACACGTCGATGATGCTGGCCAGGAAAAAATGGCGCCGTTTACCAGCCACATACCCATACTTAATGTCCAGTCGCCAGAGTTGGTTGGGGCCGTTCACAACACGATTGTTAGCTACCTTTTTGGGTACGGGATTCGTCCTCTCCCGTTGCGGAGTGAGGATGCCCAGCTCTTTGCAAAGCCGGTATACTTTTTTCTTGTTAATGACTAACTTGTATTTTCGCCTTAAGAGGACCGTGAGTTTCCGATAGCCGACTGCAGCGTGTGGACCTCTAATTAAACTTCTAAGGTATCCTTTGATCCGGGCATCCAAAATAACGGATCCATTTTTATCGCAAGAATATCCCGGAATAGGACGGCCCTTACCTGCGGGCTGTTGACGTTCCGGATGCCGAAGGCGGTAGTAATAAGTGGAACGGGGCACTCCGCACAGACGCAGCACCGTACGAACCGGATATCCCTCTCCGATCCAATAGGAGGCTACTTCCAGTCGGGATACTTTTTTTTAACCAAATCTCTAAGGATGCTGTTCTCCAGTTCTTTCTGGCCCAACAGTTTCATGGCTTCATCGTATTTCTCTTGAAGCTCTTTGAACTTGGCTGCATCCTCCTTGATTTTCTCCTCTTCATCACGTTTCTTTGCCATAAGGTCGCCCACCTCATCCTGGTATTGACGAACCCAGTTGCTAAGCGTTTTAGGAGCCATGCCATGCTTCCGGGCCACCACCTCTGTACGGTAGCCAGAGAGCACTTCTACTACGAGATCCTTTTTGCTTGAACCGGGCATCTAAAACGTCTTTTCATGGATTTTTCCCCACCCATTTAGTGTATCTGAAGTGGTTAGGAGTGTCCAAATGGATTAGGGGGCTATATAGCTGGAGCCGTTAATAGATGAATTGGCCACATAAGCGGGGGCATATTCGATAAATAGCATCTGCTGGGTCCGTTACAATTTGAACCATGTACTATTTCTACATATAACGGCTACTCGGTCCGTAAGCTATTCAGGCGATCATCGGCAAGAAAAACGGAGTCGCCCCGGAAGCCGGCGGGGAATTTCGTATGATCAGGTTATCCAGTGTTTACTGGGTAGCCTTATTTCTTTGGGCGGTTTACGATGGCGGTACCCGGGAGATTTAGCCGAGAATAAAGCCGCAAAATAAGCTTCCATCTCCACTTTCATCGCGGCTTTGGAGGCTTTTTTCAATCTGAAAAATGGACATTGTCTCCGCCATGCGACCACTTCCGGGACAGGCCTTTTTGCCGTGGTCCTTACAGCCCCGAATCGCCTTCCGGTTATACGCTTCGCATCCGGAACATATAACAGATAATGAATGTTCCTAATGAGAAGGGAGGGGGCTGTCGGTTGGAGACCGTTGGAAAGGCTGTCCCGAGGCTGGAATCGAATGACAAAGTCAGCGGATTTGCCAAATACACAAACGATTTGCAGTCACCAAGCCATCTGCACGGCTGGCTTCTGACCAGCCCCTACGCCCATGCCAACATTGTATCGATCGATACCGCTAAAGCCAGGGAAGTCAGCGGGGTCCATGCCGTGCTTACAGGGGAGGATGCGGCTGTTCTTACCGGTACGGTACTTGCCGACAGGCCCGTTCTCGCCTGGAAAAAGGTGCGTTATTTCGGCGAACCGTTTGCTATCGTCGTGGCCGAAACCGAGCAGACGGCGAAGCGGGCGGCGGAGCGGATTGAGGCCGTCTTCGATCCGCTTCCCGTCGTGCAGTCGCCCCGTGAGGCGCTGCAGCCGGATGCGCCTTTAATTCATGAAGATTTGGGCAGCTACCGCACATACGGCGACGTCTACCCTGTTCCCCATACTAACATCGGCAATCACGTAAAAATCCGCAAAGGCGACATGCGGGCCGGCTGGGCGGCAAGCGAAGTGACCGTTCAAGAAGCGTTTGCCTTCTCCACTTCCGATCATGCGGCGATGGAGCCGCGCTGCTCCGTCGTAGAAGTAAAACCGAGCGGACTCGTAGAGATTCATACCTCCACTCAGGACCCGTACATTATTAAACGGTTGTTTGACCGTTATTTTCATGTGAAGCAAGAAGATGTTGTGGTCCATGTGCCTTTTGTTGGGGGCGGATTTGGAGGCAAGGGTTCGATTCAATTGGAGTACATCGCTTATCTGGCTTCCAAAGCATGCGGCGGCCGCCCGGTGAAGATCAATAATACGCGGGAGTGGGACCTGATCAGCTCCCCTTGTCACATCGGGCTGCAGGCGGAGGTGAAGCTCGGAGCGACCCGGGAGGGGAAGCTGACCGCGGTGGAGATCACCTTCCTCTTCGATACCGGCGGCTACACCGATCAAGGTGCGGTCGTCACCAAGGCGGCGGCGGTCGACTGCACGGGACCTTACCGGATCGACAACGTATGGTGCGACTCGCTCTGCGTGTATACGAACCATCCTTACGCCACTTCGTTCCGGGGCTTTGGACACCCGGAGGCGCATTTTTGCGTAGAGCGTACCATGGATCTGCTGGCCAAAAAGCTGGGAATGGACCCTATGGCATTGCGTCTGGCCAATGCGATCCGGCCGGGCGATACGACACCTACGCAAACCCTGCTGGACCGCAGCATCATAGGGGACTTAGGAAAGTGCATTCGCCGTTTGAGGGAGCTTATCCGCTGGGATGAAGGCCAAGTCATCCGTACGGGAGAAGGTACCGTCATTGCCAAAGGCATGTCCGGCGTCTGGAAAACGTCCAGTGCGGCGATGGATTCCGGGTCCGGCGCGATCGTCACCTTCAACCATGAAGGGACGATGAATCTCAGCGTGGGTTCGGTTGAGCTCGGGCAGGGCAACCGCACCGTCATGGCCCAAATCTTGGCCGAACGGATGCAGGTCCCGGTCAGCCGCGTACATATCAAAATGGACATTGATACGCAGATCTCCCCGGAGCATTGGAAAACGGTCGGAAGCACGAGCACGATGATGGTGGGACGCGCCGTCATCGATGCGGCGGAGGATACGATCGCCCAATTGAAACGAAATGCTTCCCTGGTCTTGGGGCGTCCGCCGGAGGAGCTGGAGATCGGCGCGGGCAAAGTGTTCCTGAGAGCACGCCCGGAAGTCAGTCTGGATTACGGGGAAATCGCCATGGGATACCGGGGGCCGAACGGCCGCATGATCGGCGAGCCCGTCATCGGCCGCGGACGCTATATGGTACACCGGGTCACCCTCCTGGATCCGGAAACGGGCGCAGGCGTTCCCGGACCGCAATGGACAGTGGGCGCCCAGGCGGTCGAGGTGGAGTTCGACAGCCGCAGATTCACATACCGGATTCTTAAGGCCGCATCGGTATTCGATGCCGGGAAAGTCATCAACCTGGCCACGGCGACCGGTCAGATTATGGGCGGGATGAGCATGGGGCTCAGCTTCGCCAGCCGTGAAACGTTTGTCTTCGACCGGGCCGGAGCCGTGCTGAATCACCAGCTTAGGGACTATAAGCTGATTCGGTTCGGGGAACAGCCGGAGTATCTGGTGGATTTCGTGGAGACGCCTTATATGGAAGGGCCTTACGGTGCGCGCGGCATCGGAGAATACGGCGCCATCGGGATGGCGCCGGCTTTGGCCAACGCTTTATCGCTCGCTTGCCGGCACCGAGCTGAACCGGCTCCCGATCACACCGGAGCTGATATGGCGGTATAAGGGGGCGCCGCAATGATTTCATTCGACTTTGATTATTACCGGCCCGCCTCCGCCGCCGAAGCGGTCCGCTTGTTCCAGCAAGCCGACGCCGAGGGCAAACAGCCGCTTTATTATGCCGGCGGCACCGAGATCATCACCATGGCACGGCTGAATCAGCTGTGGACGGGAGCCGTTATAGACATCAAGGGAATCCCGGAATGCCGCAGTATGGAGGTTCAGAAGGATCGGCTCGTGATCGGCTCGGCCGTTACACTCACGGCCCTGTCGGAAGCGAGGCTGTTTCCCCTGCTGGGGGAGACGGCGCGACATGTGGCCGATTTCACCAACCGCAACAAAATCACCGTCGGCGGCAACATGAGCGGGAGGTTCATCTACAAGGAGGCGCTGCTCCCTTTCCTTTTGGCCGACAGCCAAGCGGTTCTTGCCGGTCCGGGAGGAATCCGCCAAGCTCCGGTCGGTCAAGTCTTCGGCGGGCAGCCGAGGTTCGGGAAGGGAGAATTCCTACTGCAAATCCTGACCCCGCCAGCGCCGTCGAGTGGCCTTTTTATACCGTGAAAAAAACAAAGATGGAAATCATCGATTACCCGATCGTCCGCATTGCCGGGCTGAGAACAGAGGAAGGGATCCGCGTGGCCTTCAGCGGTGTGAGTGCCGCCCCGTTCCGGTCGCTTCAGCTCGAGAGCATACTGAACGACCGGTCCGTCCCCTTGGAGCAGCGCATCGAGCATACCGTTCATGCATGGCCCGCGCCGATTTTGAACGATATTCTGGCCTCAGAGGCTTACCGTGCCTTTGTTCTGCGCTATGCCTTGTATGACACTATGGTCGCTTTGGGGGGATAAGGGGATGACCAAGGAAGGGGACAAAAAGACCATCGAGCTGCTCGTCAACGGCAATCGGAGGAACGTAACGGTTCGGCCGGCCGAGACGCTGCTGCGTGTTCTGCGCGAGCAGCTGGGACTGACCGGGGCCAAGGCCGGATGTGAGAACGGGGATTGCGGCACCTGTACCGTGATCGTTGACAAGTCGCCGATCAAATCCTGCCTTATGCTGGCGATCGAGGCGCCGGGCAGCAGCATCGTGACGGCTGAGGGGCTGCAGGGCACGGCTATTCAGCATGCGTTCAGAGAGCAGTTCGCCTTTCAATGCGGATACTGCACGCCGGGCTTTATTATGCTCTGCCAGGCGTTGATCGACCGCCACCCGGATGCCGACGAGACCGTGACGGAAGAATGGTCGCGGTCCAACATCTGCCGCTGCACCAGCTATCAGGAGATCCGCTCAGCCGTCCGTTCCGTATTGGCGAAGGGGCATGCTAAACGGGAATCGTGATCAAGGCATTTTCATTATGTGCGGCTGTTTCCAGTATTTTCGGGGACGGCCGTTTTTTTTGTGGGTAGGGACGCCGGCCGGAGTTAGTGATATGATGAAGTTCAAGACAGGATTACCGCCGGGCCAGATGCCGAGGAGGGGCAAGAATGATTAGAGTACTGCTGGTTGACGATGAAGCGCATGCGCTTGATATGCTGGAAATCCTGCTGCAGGAGATTGGCCATGTGGCTGTGGCGGGAAAATATACAAACCCATTGGAAGCTTTGGAGGCCATGAAGCATCTGCAGGCGGACGGAGTGTTCCTTGATATCGAGATGCCCGGCATGAACGGGCTGGATCTCGCGCGGGCCTTTCAGGCGGTTCAGCCGAAGGCCCAGATCGTATTCACGACGGCGTATGCCGAGCATGCCATAGAAGCGTTTGAAATCCGTTCCGCCGATTATTTGTTAAAACCGGTCCGTACGGAGAGACTTCGGCAGTCCGTTCAGCGGATTCGGGAAGCCCGGGGGCTCCCGGCCGACAAGGGGATACTGCGCCTTATATACAGTGCATGGGCGGATTCGCGGTTCATCTGGGTCCCGCGGGGCGGGGGCCATTGTCCTGGCGAACCACCAAGGAGAAGGAATTGTGCGCGCCGCTTGTTCACCGCGGAGGACAAGCCGTCGAGCCGTCCGTCATCATGGAGGCGTTATGGCCGGAATCCGACGGGGATAAGGCCAGAACCTATCTTTATACATGCATTTCGCTGTTGAGAAAAAATTTGCGTTCCCACGACCTTCCGCTATCCGTCGATAAAATCGGAAACGGGTATGCGCTTCGGCTCGGGACGGTCCGATGCGATGTGAACGAACTCGAAGAACTGCTGGACAGGACCTTGAAGGAGCAAGGACTCGGTTTAAGCCGATTCGAACGCCTGACGGCTTTATATAAAGGGGACTATTTGACGGACTGCGATTTCAGGTGGGGGCGGATGAAGCGGGAGCAACTGTCCGGACGGTATGCGGAAGTCTTGAGACGGCTGTGTTCGTTCTTTAAACGGAACAACCTCTCTGCTTATGCGATAGAATGCCTGCATCATGTCTTGGCGGTTGCCCCGGATTCCGAGAAGGACGGACGCGAGCTGATGAGACTATACTCGGAAGGCGGCAACCGCAGCGAGGCGATTAAAGTGTTCAAACAGCTGGAACGGGATGTCAAGGAACGGCTGGATATCGGGCTGGAGGAGGAAACGGTCAGGCTGTATGAAGAAATCGTATCGTCTTCCGGAGGCAGGAGGGAACGATGAAGTCAAGCCGGTTAGCCGGCCTGATTACGCTCATCATGCTTTTATGCACTTTCGGTACGCTGCCGCTCAGAAATATGGTGATAACGGGGCCCCTCAAGCCGCTCACGGCGTAATTGACTTATCCGGTTGGAGCTTTGCGGCGGGAGGGCCGGTCAAGCTCGAAAGGTGAGCGCCTATGAGGAGGGCCGGGATATGGTCTTCCGCGTCGAGGATAACGGAGCGGGCATGACCGGCGAACAGCTTAAAAGCGGGTTCCGCTTGTTCAGATTTTGTTAAGATTCCGTATGCTAGGATGGGTTGGCGTGATTTGTTGAAATTTGTCGTAAAATGGGTCTTGAGTTGTATTTCTGCCGGCCCAGAGGCAGGGTTCGCAATGAATCGCGGCGCACGAATGTTCATGATTGCGCACGACGCCCATCTTATCTACGGAGGTTGTTTCATCTATGCAAGGCAAGAAACCGCTGCTAATTTTTATGATTTTGTCTCTGCTCTTCAGTATGCTCCCGCTCTCCACCGCGTCAGCGGCGACGGGTATGCCTGATTCGATCACGATCAGCGACCCGAGAGGCATGGCCTACTTTGACGGTTATATTTATGTGGCCCAGCGAAGCCAAGGGAAGATTTCGCGGATTTCCACAGCGACCGGACAGGTCAGCGACGTTGTGTCCGCCGGCGCCATCAACAGCGCTATGGCGGTAGCGGTGAACAGCAATGGGGATTTGTTTTATACAAGGGACAGTGACCAGACCGTCCATAAAATCCCGGCGGCTTCGTTGACGAATTTGCCGCTTAGCGCGGCCCAGGTAAGCGACCTGAGCCAATCCTATTTTACCGGAAGCCTCAATTACATTTACGGACTGGCCTTTGATACGAACGATAACCTGTATTTGACCGATTATACGTCCAAAGGCATCTACGAGCGCCCCAAGGCCAAACGAACCCCGTACCGATCATCACGAATGCGGCTCAGTCCATTTTAGGCATCGGATTTAGCCTGGGCGGCGATCTTTATTATCTAAATAGATCGTATCAGATTTTCAAAATCGCCCAAGCCGATTTGACGGTGAAGGCGGCGACCGACCCGACAAAAGCCCAGTTGATGGAGACCCCTAGTCCTTCGGCCAACGGGATCGTATTCCTTCCCGACGGTTCGCATTATCTTTCATCTTTGTCTACGGGAACGATCTACAAGCATGCTTTCGCGAGGGAGGCCATCGCCGCAGACCAAAAACTTGATCCCGGCATCCTTTACGGCGACGGAAGGCGCGGATACGAATTTCCTGACTTATTTAAACGGCTTGCCCGGTATGGCAGGGACCGGAGTTACGCTTACGCTCACGTCCACCAACGCGAATGTGGCTTCAAATGGAGCCATCACCTATACTGGGACGGAGGTAACCGGAAATGTGACGGTCACTGTGACTAAAGCCGGGATTTCGGATACCGCAACCGTCGCCGTAACCGTGCCGGCACATGTGCCAACGCCGGCGGAACTGGCCAATACGTCAATTGCCGCTGCGAAAGCCTTGCTGCCGGCATCCATTACGGCAACGGAAGGAACTTATACGAATGTGTTGAGCTATCTGAACGGCTTGCCCGGAATGGGGAGACGGGAGTTACGCTGACGCTGGTTTCCTCCAATGTGAGTATCGCGGATAACGGAACGATCACCTATTCCAGAACGGCGGTAAACGGGGATATTACAGTTCTCATCAATAAAGCGGACGGAAGCCAAGCCGTAAAGACCATCAACGTGACCGTGGTCGCCTTTATACCGGCCGTACCCGATGTCAGTCATGCAACATATTCCGCAACGCCTGCCAGCATCACCTTGAACTGGACCAATCCTTTGATTCAAATGAACGGGATTAAAATCATGGACGGAAACGGCGCTGTTACTACTTCCGTAACGACGGATACTTATACCTTTACGGGACTTGCACCCGATACGGCATACCGTTACAAAATTATCGTGCTGGACGCCTGGAATACGGAATCGGCCGGCGTCACGGTAGAGGCGTCGACGCTGGCGGAGCCCATACCTGTGATTACCGGGCTATCGGTAACCCCGGGAGCCGCCAGTCTGGAAGTTGGCGGTACCATGGCTACCGTAGTAACAGCCACTTACTCCAATCAGACGACGGCGGATGTTACCCGGTTGATTACTTGGAATTCGGATCATCCCGATATCGCCACCGTTTCGGAGAGTGGAGCGATTACGGCCCACTCGGCGGGCTCCGCCACCATTACCGGCAGTTTAGGCCGTTATACGTTCACCATCCCGGTTACGGTATCGCCGGCGCCGGCCCCTGTGACAGTTACTTCGCTGTCCGCGAATCCCGTTAACGTCAGCCTGAAGCGCGGTGTGACGCAACAACTGGCAATCACCGCAGCGTACAGCGACAATACAACGGCCGATGTTACGGCATCGGCAAACTACGGTACGTCGGACGAGAATGTGGCCGCAGTAAGTGCAGCAGGCGTAATTACAGCCCTCGGATACGGAAACGCCGAGATTACCGCTTCCTTCGGGGGCAGTCCCAAACGGTCTCGGTAACCGTTCTTAGACCGAGCGACGACAGCGGCAGTAGCGGCGGCGTCGGCGGAGCTTCCGCTTCATCGGGGTCATCCGGCGGAACGCAGCGACCGGCGGAACCGGCTAAGTCATCCGATACTCCTGCCCCGGTTTCCGCTTCGGACGTATTCAACAGCGATGTTGTACAAACGGACGGCAACGTAGTGAACAACATTCAGTCCAGGCTGGAAGAGGCCCAGAGATCGGGAACCCTGCCTCCATTTACAGACACGAACCGGCATTGGGCTGGGCAAACGATCGATCTCTTCACGAAACTGAAAGTAATCGAAGGCTATGAAGACGGGAAATTCCGGCCGGACGGCGAAATCACGCGAGCTGAGTTTGCAGTGATCATCGACCGGGTGTTCCGGATCGGCGGCGTACACAAGCAGTCGGTCGTTCTGAACGATATCAACAGCCACTGGGCTAAAGGGGTCATTGAGAAGCTGGCGAACGCAGGGATATTGAACGGGTACGGCGAAGAATTCCGTCCGGACCGGACCATCACCCGTGCCGAAATGGTCGCCATAATCAGCCGGATTGTCAATATGAACGCCGTGAAAAAGGACGAAACCGCGGGAGCCTTTTCCGATATCGGCCAATCCTTTGCTTCCGCTCAAATCGAGGAAGCCGCCGAAGCGGGCATCGTTTCGGGCAAAGGAGCGGGCAGGTTCGATCCGGAAGCCTCCACCACCCGTGCGGAGGCTTTGACGATCATCCTGAATACACTGAATCTAAACCCGCAGATCAAGACGCTGATCGAGAATTTTAAATAAACTCCATCCAGCACCCCCGTGGGTAAGCGCGTCTTACCTTCGGGGGTGCTGTGTTCAAATCTGCAATAATTCGTGTTCATTCCTCATATTTTGGTACGCGCCCCCATCTTTTATACTTAATCTAACAAAGTCATATTGCAAAAAGAGGTGGGCCACGATGAATACGCAACCTGCTACACTTCCCCAAAAGCAAGCCCGGAAACGGACTTCCGCCTTCTCCCTGAAAGGCCGCTGGGAGTCGCCGATCGCCGGATATCTGTTTATTTCCCCTGGTTGCTGGGGTTCCTGTTCCTGACCTTATGGCCAATGATTCAATCGGTGCATTATTCTTTTACGAAATTTACGCTGCTGGATACCCCGGAATGGGTGGGACTTCGAAACTACAACCGCATCTTCATGGACGATGAGGTCTTCCGCCAGTCGCTGAAGGTTACGCCGCTGTTCGTCGTGCTGTCCGTGCCGCTCAAGCTGTTCAGCGCGCTGATGGTCGCCATGCTGCTGAACAAGAAGATCAAGGGCATCTCTGTCTACCGGACGCTCATTTACCTCCCGTCCCTGATCGGAAGCAGCATTGCCGTAGCGGTGCTGTGGAAAAATATTTTCGGCATCGACGGCTTCATCAACAAGATTCTCGGCTTGTTCGGCATCCAGGGCATAAGCTGGATCAGCAGTCCGGGAACGGCACTGCTGACGCTGATCATTCTGGTTGCTTGGCAGTTCGGCTCCTCCATGGTGATTTTCCTGGCGGGACTTAAGCAAATTCCGGCAGACCTGTACGAGGCTTCCTCCGTGGACGGCGCTTCCAAGGTCCGGCAGTTCTTCAGCATCACCCTGCCGATGCTCTCGCCCGTGCTGCTGTTCAATCTGGTTCTGCAGACGATCGGCTCGTTCCAAATGTTCACACAGGCCTTCATCATTACGAAGGGCGGCCCCGTCAACTCGACTTATATGTATGCGCTTTACCTATATGACCGTGCCTTCGCTCGGTACGATATGGGCTATGCCTCGGCTCTGGCCTGGATTCTGCTCATCATCATCGCCATCGCGACAGCCCTGATCTTTGCCTCTTCCCGCTACTGGGTATTCTACGAGACTGAAGGGAGAAGAAAATAATGAGCCAAGCGAAACGCCGATCTGCCTTATCCCATCTATTCCTGATCGTATTCAGCTTGATCATGGTCTATCCCATTCTCTGGTGGATTGGGGCCGCGTTCAAGTCCAATGAAGAGATGAGCTCGCCGAATCTGTTCCCGACGCACTGGCTCTGGAGCAATTTCACCGAAGGCTGGGTGGCCCTGCCGAAATATTCGTTCACCCACTTCTATATCAATACGTTCGAGCTGATCCTCGGCGTGCTGGTCACCTCCGTCATTTCGTGCAGCCTGGTCGCTTTCGGATTTGCAAGACTCGATTTTCCGCTTAAGAACTTCTGGTTCTCGATCCTGATGGTGACTCTGATGCTGCCGAGCCAGGTTACCCTCGTACCGCAGTACATTATGTTCAACTTGTTCGGCTGGGTCAATACGTACCTGCCGTTCTATGTGCCGCATCTCCTGGCCGGGGGCATCGGCGGACCGTTCTTCATCTTCCTGCTCATTCAGTTCATCCGGCGGCTGCCGAAGGAGCTGGACGAATCGGCGAAGATGGACGGCTGCAGCTGGTTCGGCATCTACTGGCGCATCATTCTGCCGCTGACGAAGCCGGCGCTTGTGACGGTCGCGATCTACTGCTTCCTGTGGAACTGGGACGATTTCTTCGGTCATCTGCTGTATATCAACTCGGTGGACAAGTATACGGTAGGTTTGGCGCTCAAGATGTTTGTCGACAGCCAGTCCGCGCTCCCTTGGGGACAGCCGCTGGCGATGGCGCTCGTATCGGTCGTGCCTTCCCTGATCATCTTCTTCATGGCGCAGCGCCATTTTGTGGATGGCATTGCTTCGGGTGCGGTGAAGGGGTAAAATGAAGCTCGGATCAAGTATTCAAAAAAGCTGCTACGTGCGGCTTTTTTGCTGTTAGGAAATGATGTAAACGCGTGGACCTGAATATCATCGGGGATGGTCCCCTTTGGCCAAATCGGGAGACCGGAAGGGGAGTCAGCAATGAACGTGTTCAAGAAAGTCCGGATCGACCGGCTGTTCTTCGTCAGCTTCGCCGCCTTTATCGCTGCGCTTCTTCTGGTGTTTACCTGGATCAGCTATACGATCACCTCCCGGGAGCTGGCGGACAAGACGTCCTTCTACCAGCAGGACCTTTTGAATGAACTGAACAAGCGGCTGGATATCCAGCTTAATTCGATAGAGCAGATGTCGCTGGCGGCTTCGCGGAACATTCCTTCGATCGGGTTTGACCCCCAAGAGAAGGACCCGTACCTGCGGCTCCGCAAGAAAGAAGAACTGCGGAGTTTGCTGGCCAATATCACTTACAGTACGACGATGGTGCATTCGATTTATTATTATATGGAGAATCCCGTGGAGACCGACCCGCAGGGACCGGTGCTCTTCAAAGATTTTGCCCAGGTGAAGGGAGAAAGCTGGTACCCGTCGCTGCAGAATAATGATTTCGCCTGGATCGGCGAGCATCAGGTGCAGACGGTGAACGGCGTGCAGCGTTACATCAGTTTTGCCAGGAAATTGTACAACAATTCGGGAAGATATTACGGCGTGCTGGTGCTTAACACAAAGGCGTCCGAGATCGAGAATCTGATCCGCGGGGAGACGGATGGACGCGACCGGATACTGCTGGACTCGGGAGGCCGGACGATCGCATCGATCGGTCATCCAACATTGGATGCGCCGGAGCTGGAGCGGATACGCGACCTATGAAGGCAAGTCCGATTATATTCATCTGCCGGCCGGCCCGAGCAGAGACGAATCCCTGCTGGTCTGGAGCAAGGCCCGTTCCGACTGGATGCTGATCGAGATGACGCCCTGGAAGAGCATCGTCCACGGCGGCGTCCGGCTGGCGTATATTCTGATTGCAGCCGGGCTCACGGCGATTTTCATCGCTTCCTTCTTCACCCTGTTTCTGTCCAGGCAGTTTACGAAGCCGATCCGGCTCCTGCTGTCGATTATGAACCGGCTCCCGGCCAAGGACGCGGTACCGGAGATGCCGACTGATTACAGCAATGAATTCGGCCAGATGTTCCAGGGCTACCGGAGACAGATGGAACGGATCCAGGAGGCCTGGAGTCCCTTCAGGCCCAGCACAAGCGGCAGAAGGAAGCTGAAATTCTCGCGCTGCAGGCGATGATTAACCCGCATTTTCTCTACAATACGCTGGATCAGCTGAACTGGATGGCCATTGAATCCGGACAGGAGAAGATCAGCAAGATGCTGTCGCTCGTCTGCAAAATGTTCCGGATCGGACTTTCGAACGGCGAGACGGTCATTCTGATTCCGGATGAGATGACGCATGTGGACTGCTATCTGCAGATTCAGAAGATCCGCTGGGGGAGCGGCTCACCTACAGCGTCGAGATGGACGAAGAGCTGCATCATTATTATATTCCCCGGCTGACGCTGCAGCCGTTCGTCGAGAACGCCTTCATTCACGGCTTTCACGGCCGGAGGTCCGGCGACATCCGGATTGAAGCGAAGGCGCGCGGCGGCGATGTCGTCATCACCATTACCGATAACGGGGTAGGGCTTCAGCCGGGGTGGGACCGCCGGAAGCCGCGGAAGACCGGCGGATACGGCGTCCGCAATGTGAAGGAACGGATCGCGACCTATTTTGGCCCGCCGTACGGCGTAACCATGGAGAAGCTGGAAGAGGGCACCCGCGTGACGATTGTCCTGCCGAAGATCGCGAATAAAAAGGAATTGGAGGAACAATTCCATGTGGAAAATCCTGATAGTGGACGATGATTTTCAGGTGCTGGACGGCATGAAGAAGTCGATTCCCTGGGAAGCGCTTGACGCCGAATGGGTCGGGGAAGCGATGGACGGCCGGGAAGGCCTGGAGAAAATTCACGAGACGCGACCGGATATTGTGATCACGGACATCTACATGCCGGTCATGAACGGCCTGGAGATGATCGAACAGCTGAGAAACGAGCAGTATCCCGGAGAAGTGGTTATCTTAAGCGGCTATTCCGATTTTCAATATGCGCGGCAGGCTCTCCGTCTGCAGGTCAGCGATTATTTATCGAAGCCGGTCACGATGGAGGAGCTGAGCGAGGTGCTCGGGCGCGTGATCCAGGGACTGGAAGCGAAGGAGCTGCAGAAGCTGGAGCAGGAGGAGATCCGGCGCAGGCTGATGATGTACGAGCCGTTCGTTCAGAAGGAATGGCTCAAGTCCGTCGTCACCGGGACCCTGGACAGTTCATTGGCGGGGAAAGCATGGCGCTGGCGGAGCAGTCCCAATATACGCGGCGGAGCCATATGGTGATCGGGCTGGAGCTGATGAACACGGACCGTATCTCGAATCTTACTTTGACGGACTGGAGCTTGTTCCGGTTCGCCCTCGCCAATATTATCCGCGAGCCGCTGGCGGAGGATTGGCCGGATTCGGATTTTATCGAGCTGCACAGCCATCACGGGGCCGTCGTCTTTCATATCGATCCGGCCATGCCGGAAGAGGAGGCGCTGCGGCGGATTCACGCGGTTGCGGAGCGCATAACCGAGTGCATCCATCTTTATCTCAAGCTGGTGGTTCGAATCGGATTCGGCGGAATCAAGAAGAGCTGGCGGGACATCTCCGATTCGACGGAGGAGGCGTTCCTGGATCTGCTTCAGCAGACGATGAAGCTGGAGCACGGAGGCCAGCCGATGCTCGCGGCGGAGAAGGCGTTTACGATCCGTCCGATCAAATTTTATCAGGAGCTGGCGGAGGCCATCACTTATTCCAAGGAAGAAGCGACAAACCGGGTCATCGACGATTACGTGGCGCAGCTGGAGCACATCTGGGGGCAGGGGACGGTTACGCCGGCCTACCTGCAGTATTTGTGCCGGGAGCTCTGGACCATCCTCGCCTATTCGTTATATAGCACAGGTGTGGTGCTGGACGAGCTGTTCCCGGAGACGGCGCTGACGGAGGAGCTGGCGGCGGTACAGACGCCGGACGATCTGCGCAGGTGGCTGCAGAGCAAGATCCGGGTGATTGCTTCCAGCCGGGGCTGGAACGAGAATTCAAAGCATAAGGAAGCGGTCGATTTCATGATTCAATATGCCCACGAGCATTATGCGGAGGAGATCAATCTCGAGGACTTGTCCAAGGAGCTGTATCTGTCCCGCAATTATCTGAATCAGATCTTCAAGAAGGCGACGGGCGAGACCTTCACGAACTACGTGATCCGGCTCCGGATGGAGAAGGCCAAGGCGCTGCTCATCGAAGGCAAATATATGATTTACGAAATTGCGGAACGGGTGGGCTACAAGACGGTGCCGTATTTCAGCTCCGTTTTCAAAAAATATTACGGGATGAACCCCAGCGAGCTGGGCAAAAAGTAGTTTGTGGTCAATCGTATCATATATTGTGTTCATTACTCTCATTTTGATCCGATTCCCTAGTTAATATAATAGGGTCATGGAACAAGAAAACGCATACAGGAAGGGGAACTCCTCTATGAACAAGCGGATGAAACAATGGGGGATGCTGTCCATGACGGCGCTGATGGCGGTCGGCATGGCGGCTTGCGGTTCGAACGATAAAACAGGCGGGAGCAAGGGGGAGCTGCGGCGGGCGCTTCGGATAACAAGCCCGTGAAGCTGCGCATTGTATGGTGGGGCTCGCAAGCCCGTCATGACGCCACCTTGAAAGCGCTTGACGCTTATACGAAGAAGCATCCGAACGTAACCTTCGAGCCGGAATTCTCGGGCTTCGACGGCTACGCCGACAAGCTGGCTACACAGGCCGCGGCGAAGAATGCGCCGGATATTATTCAGATGGACCCGGCCTGGCTCTCCGAATACGCCAGCCGCAACCAGCTCGCCGACCTCTCGCAGGGCATCAACTTGGGCGATGTGGATAAATCGCTTGTCGATTCGGGGAAATACAAGGATAAGATCTACGCGATCCCGCTCGGCAACAACGCAACCGGCATGGTATTCAACAAGAATGCGGTGGACAAGCTGGGCGTGACGCCGCCGGCGAACGGCTGGACCTGGGATCAATATTTCCAATTCGGCAAGGACGCCAAGGCAAAGCTGGATAAAGACAAATACGCATTGATGGACGGGTCGAACGACTACGCCGTTTATACCGCCTACCAGCTCAGCCAAGGGAAGGGCGACCCGATCACGGTCGACGGCAAGTTTAACATCGACAAGAATACGTATATCAGCTTCCTGAATAAGTACAACGAGCTCCGCAAGGATGGCGTCGTTCCTCCGGCGGACATCGCAACCACGGACAAGGAATCCGATGCGAAGCTTGATCTGATGAACAACGGCACCGTCCTGATGAAGCGCAGCTATGCCTCTCTGTTCCCGGGCTATGAAGGCGTGAAGCCGGGGGCTTATGCGCTCGTAACCCAGCCTAAGGGCGTTCAATCCAGCGGTTGGCTGAAGCCTTCGATGTTCTGGTCCGTCAGCGCGGATTCCAAATACGTCGAAGAAGCGAAGAAATTTATCGATTGGTTCATCAACGATCAGGAAGCGGCCGACATTCTGACTACCACACGCGGCGTGCCGGTATCCAAGAAAATTCTTGACTATCTGTCGCCGAAGCTGACGCCTGCCGACAAGCAGCAGATCGATCTGATCAAGAATGTGGCGCCGGATGCGCGACCGTTCAATCCGGGAGCGAAGGGCTGGAGCAACTTTGCGGCGAAGGACTTCAAGGACATCGGCGAGAAGGTCATGTTCGGCAAAATCACGCCGGAAGCGGCTTACGACGAGCTTGTGAAGAAAGCGAAGGATTACCAATAATACCGCATAGCGGTGATTGCCGGAATCCATTGATTCCGGCAGTCTTTTTCTTAAGCTTTGGGAATATTGGAAAGGGGAAGAAGATCATGGTTACTTTAACCGGCTTTGCCGATGAAATATCGCCGGACCTGGAGGTGCAGCTGGATGTACTGGCCTCGGAGGGCATCTCGCATTTGGAGCTGCGCGGGGTATGGGGCAAGAATGTACTGGACCTGACGGATGAGGAAGTCGGCCGGGTGAAGGCAAGGCTCTCCGAACGCGGATTCAAAGTATCCTCAATCGGTTCGCCGATCGGCAAGATCAAGATCACCGATCCGTTCGAGCCGCATATCGAGCGGTTCCGCCGGGCCGTATACGTTGCCCGGGAGATGGAAGCCCCTTACATCCGGATCTTTTCCTTCTTTATCCCGGAGGGGATGACCCTGCGGTTTACCGTGAGGAAGTGCTGAGCCGCATGAAGCGGCTGGCCCGGCTCGCGGAGCAGGAAGGGATCGTGCTTCTGCACGAGAACGAGAAAGAAATCTACGGCGATAACGGAGAGCGCCGCCTCGAGATTCTGCAGGCTTGCGATTCCCCGAAGGTGCGGGCGGCCTTTGACCCGGCCAACTTCGTACAGTGCGGCGTTCGCCCCATGACAGAGGCTTTCCCGCTGGTGAAAGACTATATCGCTTACTTCCACATCAAAGACGCCTTGATGGAGAGCGGTAAAGTCGTGCCGGCCGGCGAAGGGGACGGCGAGCTTGAGGCGATGATCGCCGAGGTGAAGCGTCAAGGCTACAACGGCTTCCTGTCGCTCGAGCCGCATCTGTCCGCTGCGGAAACCTTCCAGGGATTCAGCGGACCGGAGCTGTTCGTCGTAGCCGTGCGCGCGCTGAAGAAGCCGCTGACCGAAGCCGGAATCGAGTGGAATTAAGCAAACAACCCGTCAACTTTAATTGACGGGTTGTGAGTTTATTGAGAAGGTGGTTAAATAGGGCAATAGAGGTATACGAGGGGATGGGGTATCCACTTCCGGTCGCTGTTGTCTGCAGGAAATTCGATCATAAGCCGCTTTACAGCGGGGATTTCCCGCAGACAAAGGCGAACGCTATCGCTCCTACAGTGAATACCCCACCCCTGTATCTATCTCATTCTTTCCCGGAAACCACTTTCTCAACAGTCCAGCAACCCGTCAACTTTAATTGACGGGTTGTTTTTTCTGTATGAATAGTTACAAATAACGGGCGATGATTCGAACCAGCTTGGCCGGGAGCTCGTGCAAACGGGTAATATCCAAAAATCTTTCATGCCCGTAGATTTCGCTAATCACATCCTTGTCCCGACCTATGGCGGCCGCAAGGAAAGTAACTCCTTTCCGCTCATATTCTGCGATGGTTTGCTGCATGTCTGTGGCGGCATAGCTTCCGGTATAATCGTCCATCGCTTTCGGTTGTCCGTCACTGATGCTAATGAGCGGCTTGGTCTGCTGCGGGGAAGCGACCAGGCGTTCCGCCATCATTCTAAGGGCCATTCCATCGCGGTTATTGCTTCTGGCCTGAATCCTCATAAGCCTGAAGCGGTCATCGGGACTCTTATGGTCAAAGTCGGTATAGGCGAAGACGGACATTTGCTCCATCTTGGATACATCGGCCGTATCGCCGTAGATCCAGATGGGAATATTACAGATTTGGCAAAATTCATATACGGCAATGACCGCCCGTTTGGTCGCTTCCAGTCTCCCAAAAGCAGACATGGAGGCGGATTCATCCACCCTCAGACCAACCGCAAGAGAAGGGAATTCCGCCGGAGGCCGTTTCTTGGCAAAATACCTGTAATCCCCGTAAGCCACGCTGTCCGCTTGAAACTTGCTGCCAAAGTATCGATTTCTCACGAAATCGAAAGAGACTTCATGTTCCAGGAGCGGAAGCGTCTTTCCGGCGATTTCCCGTACGACGGGCATCAGTTTTTTGCTTAGCGTGACATATTCCTGCTGGTGCTCCCGATCGTAATCCGGCCGGTGAACAAGGAGCTTAATATTTTTATGAATGGAATCCGACACAGCCTCCCGTGCGTCCCGGTTCAGCTTTTTACGAAAATCTCGCTCTTGTTGTTTCGCATCCCCGGCTTTGGCTCAGGGTACGCCTGGTGATATTGGGGAGAGCCATCCTGCCAAGCATCGGTACATTCCATATCGGTGGAATCATCGGAAACGCGGGAGGAGCTTTCTTCGCTATCCACCGATTTTTTTAGCGCGATTCCCTCTTCCTCCCGCTTGTTGCTCTTGTCAAAATCAGCGTCGTCTATATCCCCCCAGGTTTTGATCTCAAACGCATCGTTACCGTTTCGTTTTTTTTTACTTGTGTCGCGACTTCTTCTATTCCGGCAAATAAACCGCGCTTTTCAAGGGCTTCCTCCAATAGTTTAATTTCTTCCGGAACTGTGGTGATCTTGTAGATGACCTTGTGATAAAGGCTCTCTCTCGCAGATGCTCCGCAAGCGACCGCGTCGGCCCAGTAGAAGAAGGAACGCATTCCGGCAACACCCTTCATCGCATGGGCCCGCGCCGTTTGGTCCAGAATAATAATGACATCCGCTAAAATGCTGAGCACCAGTTCGTCTGTATACCCGGTTTTGGCTATGGCACGCTCGATCATGACTTCTTTGGTCGGCAGATCCATCTTTTCCGTGTGCTGAATCCTGTCGCGCAGCGCCTCGTTAAGCGGCCTTGAGCCTGCATAACTGCGATTGGTTGTGATCACGGCTATGAAGTCCGGATGCCTGCGGATGATTTCGGTGGGAAGATTGATGCTCCCATCCGGCTCCAAGGCCGAGTTTAACGCCATTAATACCGCAGCATCCCGAATCACGTTGGGTTCCTGGATTTCAAGAAGATAACCGTTTTGATAGGCTCTGACGATCTCGGACGGGTAAAACCGGTACTCCACGGCTTCGCCGCCGGCTTGATCCGCAGGCTCCAATTTCTCCAACGGTTCGGAAGAAACCACCGGCAAAATAGCGCCGATAATATCCGATTTATCCATGTCGGCGAAACAGGTTACTTTCGTATACGGCGGCCCGAAATTAGCGGATAACGCTTTGGCTAACTGGGTTTTACCGGAACCGGCGTCGCCCTCCAACAGGATGTTGGCGATTTTCATTTCCCCGCGGTTCCAGTTGCGCTTGATTTCATCACTGACGCGCCGTTCCTCTTCGCTGATTTTATGAGATAAAGGTTTTTTCCATACAAGCTTACGCTCGGCATCCGTCAGTTGTCTTTCCGGTGACAGAACATACTCCTCCAATGGATTCATCTCTTTCTCCTCCTGGCCGTTAGGATGCTTGACTCTTTTCCGCTTTGTTTCCTTTCCAAGCCATAAGGGGAGCAGCAAGAGCGCACCGATCATAATCAAACCGCCGCTCACCGCATAGATCCCCGGCAGGGACCACGCATCCTTGAGATAGCCGGACAGGAACATGCCAACGACCATCATCCCCATAAACACCGGCGTGATCGCTCCGGAGACCCGGCCCATAAATGCGCCTTCCGTGTTCCGTACAATCAGCGTTTGGATTCCGCCTTGAATGCAAGGGTAGAATAAACCGCTGATCACAAGCAGAACGATCGTCAGCCAAATCCGTGCAGACGCACCTATTCCGACCGTACAGACGGCGGCAACAAGCAATCCCACGAAGAGCAGCGACTGTGGCTTCACCTTTTTGGCGATCCCCATGATCACAGCTCCGCCTATTAACATGGTCGCCCCGTTGGCCATGACAAGCCATTGCAAGAATGGTTTGGTTTGTCCCAACTTCTCGATGACAAGGAAAATCTGAAGCGGCTGAGTCAGTCCGGTTGCAAGGCCGATGGCCGAGAAAGTCAAGCTGAGCGTTCTAAGAGACGGGTTGGATCCGATATAGCGCAGCCCGGCCGTCAATTCCTTCATGAAGCCGCCGGCATCTCCGGACTTCGGCTCCTCCGCGTCGCGGGGAAGCGTCGATAATACAAGGGAAGACCCCAGGAACAGCGCCGCCGTCAGGATCAGGGATGCGTCAATTCCAAAACGGATAAAAATAAACGTGCCGATGACCGGACCGAGCACCATAAAGACAGCGACAATCGTTTGTGACATCGCCATCACGCTCTGCAGCTGCTCACCCGGCACGTGCCGTTTGTACAGCTTCATCGCCGAAGGCTGAGAAAATTGAGACAGGCCGGCGGATACAAACGATCCGATGAGAAGCGCAACCCAGCCGCCGTTCATCACGGCGAGCAGCACGGCTACAACGGACAAGCCGGACAGCAAATCGCTCGATACCATAGTCCGCTTCGGCCGCCATCGGTCGGCAAACGTCCCGCCGATCAGGCCGAGTAGAAAAATCGGCGCGAATTCCGCAACCGAAATCAGCGATACATAAACCGAATTGTTATTCGTCAAATCGGTAACATAAAGAAGCACGGCATAATTCCGGATCCAAATTCCAAGCTGCAGCAGCACCCTGGAGAAAATAACCGTTCGAACATAACGATTGGAAAGCATGTTCAATACCCCATATCCTTTAATATTTTTGATAACGCGCGCAAACGCTCGCCGATCAGTTCGTCATTATCGTTGAGCGCTTGGCTGAACAGCTTAAGATCTTCATGGATTCCCACGTTGTCGGTATTAATCGCTACCGTCATGGCATTCCCTTGCAGGCCGATCCGGTCGATGACAGGTCGCTGCGGATCATACAAATGCTCATATTTGTAGGCTTCGCGAAAATGCGCCAGGGACCGGCAAATCAGAAGGGACAAATCCAGAATGCGGTGAAGAGGCAGTTCCTCCGACGGTCCTGACCACGGTTCACCTCCGCTTCCCCATACTTTGGCGGAAACATCGGCCTTACCTCTCTCGTCCCGCCGGGTAAGCCCTAAAGAAAGGCTTATTGCAGCCGATCTTCGGGCGAACCGGCCGTCAATCCGTTCATAATTCTCCGACACGACAACTGCGTTGTGGTTAAAGGCGACAGGTGGTTTCATTTCTTTTCCCTCTCTCCGTTTCAACTAATTTACTAAATTACTGATTTACTAAATTACTGCCTCATTTTATCTCGGTCCGCTTCGATAGTCAATCCGTTTTTTTGACCAAAAGGTGTTAGGGGAAAAGGGGCCAAACGAATTGCCACAAAAACAGGCCGGTGGTATGATGAATTCGCAGAATTCTTTTCATTGAGTATGGGTATGTTTGTCGTATAGAGGTTAAAAAGTGCCTTACTTTATTTTCAGGAGGTATACTGCATCATGTATAATATTCCGGTCGAAGCGACACTGGATGTGATCGGCGGCAAATGGAAGGTCGTCATTCTGTGCCATTTGGATAAAGGAGATAAGCGAACCAGCGAGCTAAAGAAGCTCATGCCCGGCATTACCCAAAAGATGCTGACGCAGCAGCTGAGGGAGCTGGAGGAGAACGGAGTGGTCAAACGGACGGTATACGATCAGGTTCCGCCTAAAGTGGTCTACTCACTGACCGATTACGGCTGGTCCCTGAAGCCGATTCTGGATGCCATGTGCGCCTGGGGAGAGAGGCATATGGAGCAATCGGAGAGCCATTGCGATTAATTCCGGCAGGACGGATAAAGCCTCTAATTATTTCCCCGGCAATGATCTGAATGAGCTCGTCAAGAGCAAGAGGGCGACTCTAAGAAAGGCGGAAGAGGAGATCAATCGGATACCCGCTTCCAGACCAGTAAGCGGTATGGGCCGCGATAGGATGAAGAACGCTGAAAGCCGGATATTGAACGAGGGTCGCGCATCGCAGTCCTTTTATTTTGCATCGCGGCCGTCCTAAAAGAAGGAAATTGCTGAAGCATGTCGAAGTGGTCTTATTTACTTCGCGTTTTTAGAAAGGACGGTCTTATGCTTTCCGACATCGAGAGGGCATCAAGAAGAAAAATCAGTCTCGCTTTTCTATTATCGGGACTTGTTGCCCTTTCCGTTTTTATAACCATCGCAATAGTTCTTATCATTTCATACCGTTCGGAAAAAACATCGCTGGTCGAAACTTCACTTGCCATGAATTATTCCAAGGCGAAGGATCTCAGCCGGACTATCGATTCCATCTTCCAATCCATGAGAAAGAGTCTGGGCGCGGCTTCGGCGGTTTTAAGGGAGCGCGGCAGCAGGCCCGATCAGGAAATCTTGGACGATCTTGAACTGATTCGGAACACCAGCGGCTATTTTAATTCGATCCTTTGGGTTGATGAAGTGGGCGTACTCCGTGAAGTTACTCCTTACGCAATAGGAAAGGTCGGGCAGAGGCTTACATCGGAGGCCGCGCTCGAATCCTTATCGTCCCGGCGACCGTATCTTTCCTCGCCCTACATAGGGTCTACGGGAAGATTGATCGTGCTGATGAGCGAGCCTATTTTTAATCCGGACGGAACGTACGGAGGATTTGTCGGGGGCACTATTTATCTGCAGGAAGACAATGTACTCAGCGCCATTCTCGGAAACAGTCAAGTGGATGCTATCGGTACTTACTACTACGTCGTAGACAGGAAGGGACGCTTATTGTATCATCCGGACCTCGGCCGGCTGGGAGAGGATGCAAGCGGCAATCCGGTAATCGGGAAGCTGATGCAAGGCGGCGCTGGATGGATGAGGTCATTAATACGAAAGGCGTCGATTTCCTGGCCGGGTATGCGGCGGTGAAGGAAACGGGGTGGGGGTGGTATCCCAATCGCCGCTGAGCCATGTTTACGACAAATTAAAGCAGCATATCCGCAAGCTGATCCTTTACATGCTCGTCCCATCCTTGGTGCTCCTGGCGTTCGCCATCCGGCTGGCGCGGAAATTGGCCAATCCTTTCGTCTCGCTTGCCGACGCCGTGAGCCGGTTCTCGCAGGACGGCCGGGCGGTCATCCCCAAGTACAGGTATCATTGGAACAGGGAAGCGGATGTCCTGACAAAGACGATCATTCACGCGATGTCTTCCGTTCAGGAGCATACGGATCAGTTATCCCAAGCCGCCATGACGGATCCGCTGACCGGGCTTGCGAACCGGAGGACGCTCGAGTCGATGGCCCAGAAGTGGCGGGCGGAAGGCGACCTTTATTCCGTGATCCTGATGGATATCGACCATTTTAAGCTGGTCAACGACCGGTACGGGCATAAGGTCGGCGATGAGGTGCTGAAGCATGTAGCGAACAGGATCACATCCTCCACCCGATTGGAGGATGTGTGCTGCCGGTTCGGCGGGGAAGAGTTCGTGGTGCTGCAGCGGCAGTCCGAAGCGGTTCATGCCTTTAAAACCGCGGAACGCATCCGTATCGCTCTGGAGAGTACGCCGAGTCCGGCGGGCGAACCGGTTACGGTTTCCATCGGGGTCGCGGGCGGCAGAGCTTCATCGAATTCTCTTGCGGACATGCTTCAGCTGGCCGATCAGGCGCTCTACAGGGCAAAGCATGAAGGGAGAAACAGGACCGTTATCGCGGACCAATAAGCGGGGGCAGATTTATAGGCTGTAGCGATTGCCATTCGGGGGCTGAACCGATAAACTAAGATTCGGACAAGCGGATTGGTTCGTTCTCTTCCAGGAATCATTCGGTTTATCATCATTTTTCAGGAGGGTCTTGGCATGCGCATTGGGGCAATTGAGGCAGGCGGAACGAAATTCGTCTGCGGCATCGGAAATGAATCGGGGGCGATCGAGGACCGCGTCAGCTTTCCGACGGAGCATCCGGAGAAGACACTGGGCAAAGTAATCGATTATTTCAAAGACAAGCAGGTCGAGGCGATCGGAGTCGGCACCTTCGGGCCTATCAACATCGACAGGGCAAGTTCCAAATACGGCTACGTGACGACGACTCCGAAGCCGGGCTGGTCGGATTATCCCTTCCTGCCGACGCTGAAGCAGGCGATCGACGTTCCATACGGCTGGGATACGGACGTGAACGCCGCTGCGTACGGGGAAGCGACATGGGGAGCGGCCAAGGGCCTCGACAGCTGCGTTTACTACACCATCGGCACCGGGGTCGGCGTAGGCATTTACTCGGAAGGCAAGCTCGTCCACGGCCTGGTACATCCGGAAGGCGGGCATATCCTGACGAGACGCCATCCGGAGGATCCGTTCGAAGGGGCCTGTCCCTACCATGGAGATTGCCTGGAAGGGATGGCCGCGGGTCCTGCATTGGAAAAGCGTTGGAAGGTAAAAGGCGGCGAGCTGGCTCCGGACCATCCGGCATGGGAGATCGAGGCGTTCTATATCGGCCAGGCTGTAGCCGGAGCGATCCTGATGCTCTCGCCGAAAAAAATCATTCTCGGCGGCGGCGTCATGCATCAAATGCAGCTGTTCCCCTTGATTCGGGCCGAAGTACAGCGGAATTTGCGCGGCTATGTCAGTGCGGAAGCCGTTCTCTCCCAAATTGACGACTACATTGTGCCGCCGGGTCTTGGCGATAACGCCGGGTTGTGCGGCGCCTTGGCGCTCGGCTTGAATGCATTGAAAGAATAGGAATTCGGGGCATCCGGGGGCACTTACAGTGCCCCGTAGATGGCGGCCCGAAGCCGCGGCTGGTGATACGCCTCGAAGTTCGGGAGCATCTGCTGCATATAGACAGCGGACAGCTGCTCCTTCGGATCGATCAGGACCCAGGTGCCGGCCATGCCGCACCAGCCGAATTCGCCGATGGAGCTGTTGCTGCCCCCGGTCGCCGGGTCAATCATCACCCGGACGCCCAGCCCGTAGCCATAACCGGCCAGAAAAGGCCAATCGAAATCGGCCAATTGCTGCGGCCCCAGATGATTCGTAGCCATGAGCCGAACCGTATGCGGACTGAGAAGGCGGACGCCGTTCCATTCGCCGCCGCAAGCCAGAACTCGGGCAAACTTGCTGTAGTCGCTCAGCGTCGAGAGCAGGCCGCCTCCGCCGCTTTCGAATAGCGCATCCGGCTGGAAGTGGGCGTCGAGTGAAGTGTTCTTCGTCAGCGTGCCGTCATCGGCACGGTTGTACAGGCTGCAGAGCCTGTCTTTTTTATGCTCGGGAATGCGGAAGAATGTATCCTCCATGCCCAGCGGATCAAAGATTTCATCCTTCAGGAACTGGCCGAACGTTTTGCCGGATAAGACCTCAATGAGCGCCCCGAGGACGTCATGGCTCAAGCCGTAATGCCAATGCGTTCCGGGATCGAAGGCCAAAGGCACGGCCGCGAGCGCTTTCGATAAAGCACGCACGTTATACGGTTCCCCAGCCGCCTCTTTCCGTTTCAGCTCATCCCGCACCTTCTTGACCTCGCGCTCCGTCTCCAGGCGCTTCCCCTCATAGGTAATGCCGGAAGTCATCGTAAACAGGTCCTTGATCCGGATCGGACCCGCCGCGGGGAAACGGACAGCGCCCCGTAAGCGTTATAACGGTACACCTGCGGATTTTTAAATTCGGGGAGATATTCCTCCAGCGGATCGTTCAGCAAAAACAGCCCCCGCTCATAGAGCATCAACGCCGCCGTGCAGGTGATCACCTTGGTCATGGAATAAATGCGGTAAATCGTATCCGGCGCGATCGGTTTGTTCCCTTCCAAATCCGCCGAGCCGAAGTACTCCTCATACAGGATTTCACCGCCACGCGCGACGGAGCAGGCAACCCCGCAGGGCCTTTTTCCACAAAGCTCCTCAGCGGCGGCGTCAGTCTTCCCAGCCTCTCCAGCCTTTCCATCGGTTCATGCTCCTCTCCATTGTCCAAATCGATACAAGGTCATCGTAGCACCGCTTTATTCATAGTGCAAGCGCTTTAATCGGAGATGGATCAAAGCCGCCCCGGAAATGAAGAAGGAGCTTGCCTTGCGGCGACTCCCAGGGCCATAAGCTACTTTCGGGGACGGTAGAAGACGCCGACATCTCCCTGCTCGGAAGCGGTAAAACCGTTCTGAAGCAGACAAAGGATCAAATCCCTTACAGGGGCCCCCACCTTGAGAAATCTTCGGCACGGTCCTGCACTTCCCATAATTCGGAACTTTCCGATGTTGGCAAAGTTTTTCTTGCTTCTGACGATAATCACGACATCCGGAAACCGGGTCAAAGCGATCGGCTCCTTGTTGGCTCGGGTTGGAGATACCTTATGTTATTCAGCCCCGCGTGGAAAATATTGGGCGAGCCGAGCGGGCGATTGGCGAATGAATGCCGGTTGCTCCGAATACATATCTAGCGAGGTGATTCCGTTATGAGTGAGAACAAGAACAGGCTTACCACGAGCTGGGGCGCGCCCGTCGGAGACAACCAGAACTCGATCACGGCCGGCTCCCGCGGCCCGACGCTCATCCAGGATGTGCATTTACTTGAGAAGCTGGCTCATTTCAACCGGGAACGCGTGCCGGAGCGCGTCGTTCATGCGAAAGGGGCGGGAGCGCACGGTTATTTCGAAGTTACCCGGGACGTAACGAAGTATACGAAAGCCAAATTTTTATCGGAGGTCGGCAAGCGGACGCCACTGTTCGTGCGGTTCTCCACCGTTGCCGGCGAGAGCGGCTCTGCGGATACGGTCCGGGACCCGCGCGGATTCGCCGTGAAATTTTATACGGAGGACGGCAACTACGATCTGGTGGGCAACAACACGCCGGTATTCTTCATCCGCGACGCAATCAAGTTCCCTGACTTCATTCATACGCAGAAGCGTCATCCGCAGACGCATTTGAAGAACCCGAACGCCATCTGGGATTTCTGGTCCTTGTCTCCGGAATCCCTGCATCAGGTGACGATTCTGATGTCGGACCGCGGCATCCCGGCCACCTACCGGCATATGCACGGCTTCGGAAGCCACACCTTCAAATGGGTCAACGCGGAGGGGCAAGGCGTTTGGGTGAAATACCATTTTAAGACGGAACAGGGGATCAAGAATCTGGCTCCGGACGTCGCCGCGCAAATTGCGGGCGAGAATCCCGACTACCATACGGAGGATCTGTTTAACGCGATCGAGAAGGGCGATTATCCCGCGTGGAAGCTCTGCGTGCAAATCATGCCCCTGGAGGATGCGGAGACGTACCGGTTCGACCCGTTCGATGTCACCAAGGTCTGGTCCCAGAAGGACTATCCTCTAATCGAGGTGGGCCGGATGGTGCTGGACCGCAATCCGGAAAATTATTTTGCCGAAGTGGAGCAGGCGACGTTCTCGCCGGGAACGCTGGTGCCGGGGATCGATGTCTCGCCGGATAAAATGCTGCAGGGCCGGCTGTTCGCTTACCATGATGCGCACCGTTACCGGGTAGGGGCCAATCACCAGGCGCTTCCGATCAACCGTCCGCGCAGCGAAGTGAACAACTATCAGCGCGACGGACAGATGCGCTTTGATTCCAATGGCGGAGGCTCCGTTTACTACGAGCCCAACAGCTACGGCGGTCCGAAGGAAACGCCGGAGAACAAGCAGGCCGCCTATGCCGTTTCCGGCAACGCGGACAGCACCGCTTATGACCGGGACGATCATTATACCCAGCCCGGCGACTTGTACCGGTTGTTAAGCGAAGAGGAGCGCACCCGGCTCGTTCATACGATTGTCGAGGCCATGAAGCCCGTGGAAAAGGACGAAATCAAGCTCAGGCAAATCGGGCACTTCTATAAAGCGGATGCGGAGTACGGGAGGCGCCTCGCCGAAGGGCTGGGACTGCCGCTGCCCGAAGGAACGGAATAGGTGATCCCGTGAGGACCCGTTTGGTCGCGGAGCAGCTTGTTAAAGAACGGTTTCCGTATGTAAGGTATGTAAGAATTCATACGGACGGGGCGAATAAAGCCACCATCTATGCCTGGAATGAAGATTTGCAGTTAACCGACAAGGAGCTTCGCAGCTTGAAGCAATTTGCCGCCGATTACATCAGTCCTTACGTCTGCTTTAAAGTGAAACCGTTTCATTATGTACAAACCGATAAAGTCCCTGAGGAACCGAGGCTTCCCGAGCCGGTCATGAAGGCGGCCTTGGACCGAAGCCTGAGTCATGACGATGTGCTGGAGCTGCTCAGCCGGCTGTTCCATTACGGCGTCTTAAGCTTGAGCAAATGGGATCCCGCCGCGGGAATCGTTCATTTCGGCTTCTCCTCGGGCAGGCCGGTCCTTCCCGAAGAGAAGGCTTCCCTTCCCGCTTATCTGAATGAATTGGTACCGATCGGATTGAAGGCGGAGGTCGTTTTTGAATCTTGAAGCGAAGCAAAGAGCCTGCCGTAGGGTTTTATTAAAAATGCGAGGAAGTCCAATTTAGCCAATAATAATAAGCAATTTAATGAGATGTTAGACATTTTATTGGCAAAATTAAAAACGGATAGAGGTTTCAGAAACATCTGAACCTCTATCCATTTCTTTGTTCATTTACAATCGCATTATGATTTGGTAAAAAGATTGGCTGAATTGAACTATCGTGCCCGTTAGCGTAACCACCACTTCTTACCTGTGATACGGTTCAGCGTAACCTCTATAGGGCGAAATTTTATCATAACTTTCTACTGCTTATTTGTGGACGGCTTGATCGGCAAAGGGCATGCTTAAATCGGGATTATCGCGAAATCTTGTCCGGAATTAACGTTTGCTTGCAGGTTCATGTATTTTCATACATATTCACTTTGCCAAAATCATTCTCTGCGGTGCTTTGTTTTCTATCTGGTTGTTTGTGTCGATTTTGACGTAGGTTGTAGGTTAGCGGCTCGATAGAAAAAAGGCAAACCCTTCGAATCAAGAAGAGGTTGCCTTTTTGCGTTTGTATTCGATCAGAATCGTTTGTATATGCCGACCTTAAACTTTAAGTTCAAGTGCGAAAACTTGATTCAAATGTCCGCGAAGCTTGGCGATATGTTTTTCGATATCCGGATTCGTGATCACATCGTGAATGCTGAAACTTTCCAACGGCTCCATGCCGACGAAACGTTGAGTAGCGTGAATGTGCTCCAATGTCCCTTCCAAATCCAGCCCTTTGAAGAAGCCTTCCGGGTTGTTATATTCGCTCTCCGGAGCATTCCAAGTCGTGGAGATCATGTACTTCTTCCCTTTCAACAAGCCGCCTTGCCCATATTTTTCGGCTCCTTGGAAAATCACGCCGTATTCATAGACTTCATCGAAATACTTTTTGAACAGCGTAGGCAAAGAGAACCAGTAAATTGGAGTTTGAAAAATAATCGTGTCGGCCCACTTGAATTTCTCTTGTTCTTCTTTGATATCGTAGCCGTCTTGAACAACCGTCGTTTTTATGTTGTATTTTTCCGACAAGTTGGAAACCATCTCGTCAAACAACGTTTTATTCAATCTTCCTTGCGAATAGGGGTAGAACTGATGACCGTTAATAATCAAGATATTATTCATGATTTTCTCCTTTAATCCCTTTGGATTTGCGAATGTGTTAAAATGAAGCATAATAAGTGATGGCTTTATCCTAACTCGATTCGGATCATCCAAGAAGAACTGTGTTTATATCATTATTCCCCCTAACGTCATTCGCGATTCTATAATTCTCAATCCTGATACTGAGAGTATCAGCTTGAAAGGAGCGTTCTGCTATGAGCGACGATCAACGCCGTCAGGAACTCGGGCACTTTCTTCGTACGCGACGGCTTCGGCTTTCGCCGGAAGAAGCGGGCCTGCCGCACGCCGAATTTACGAGAAGACGAACGAAAGGACTGCGGCGCGAAGAAGTTTCAGCGCTCGCCGGGATTTCGCCGCCGTGGTATACCTCTCTGGAGCAGGGACGGGACATCAACGTTTCCGACCAGGTGCTGGACAGTCTGGCCCGCGTTCTTCGCCTTGACCAAGACGAGCATCACCATCTCCATTTCCTTGCGAACCCTCGCCAAAACGCCTTCATTTCGAAGGAAGAGGAACCGGCGATATCGTCTTCGCTGAACTATTTATTGGATCAGATGCCGCTCTGCCCCGCTTACATTACCGACGCGAAAATGAATGTACTGGCTTGGAATCGTCTGGCTCTCTCCGTGTTCGGCCCTTTCGGCACGGCCGACAGCCGCGAACGCAACATGATCTGGCGCATATTCATGCTGTCGTCTTACAGAACGATGTTCATCGACTGGGAAGACTTGGCTGCATCTCTGCTCGGCCACTTCCGCGTGATGTACAGCCAGAATCTCGAAGATACTTGGTATCCGGAATTCATCGCGGAAATGACGGAGAGCGACCCCGAGTTTGCAACGATGTGGGAGAACTACGAGGTTCGTTGCACGAGCAAGCACCCGCAAGCGATTACGCATCCGCTGGCGGGACTGCTGAACCTGTCGACGCTCGTCTTACCGGTTCAGAACGGAAGCGGGCAGTTCCTGCATGCTTATACGCCCGATCTGCAGGACGGCTCGGCTGAACGCCTGGCCCAACTCGCGGAGGAAACGACGGTTAAGCAATAGGCGGCAAAGTTGTAAAAGCACCGGCCTATAGAGGCCGGTGCTTTTTTCGTTTAGGCAAATTTTTATTGACCAATAGATTAGATGTACGACAATCTCATCCACTTGAGCTTCAGTTCTGTTGATGGGCAAGACAACTCGTAGGCGAGCTTGTTCTTGCAATAAAACCTGTTTCTTCCAACGTCCGAATCGGGCGGTCTTCAACACTCCCTACAGTAGCGCCCAACAAAAAAATTCGCCTTACTTATGATAAGGTTCCCCGCGATTGATATTAAACTATCCTGCCAGTTACTTCAACGATCTGGATCGCCGCGGCGACCTGCTCCAGTCGTTATCATAATATTACCGAGTATACATCGTCGTAATCTCAAGTGAATCCTTCAAATATGCTGGCGGTCCACTTGCTATGGTTTTCTGCAATAAACTGTTCCGCCTGTATAAGCCTAGACACAAGCTCCTGTTTCGTTAACTTCATGTATTTTTGGCGAAGATGTACCAGATCCCGATGAGGGCTTAAACGTCTTAGATCGGCGACTTGTATCACATTTTGCCGAGAAGGAGCTTTTTTGGTTTGCCGCTGTTTGTACGTTCGGCTATGTTCCTTGTAATAAGCGTACAACAATTCATTCGTTTTTATAGTATTCGAATGAATCCCTTTACCTGCAGGATCAAGATCCTTCGATTTATTGTGAATGTTATTGAGGGTTACAGACTTGCCTTCTTTCACTAAGGTATCGATGGCGGATTTGCCCAATTGGAAGGAACGAGTTTTATTCTTTTCATGTACCTCATGTAGCCAAGGAAAGTCATCGTTCTTTAAGGTGGATATTTGGCTCATACCTTCGTTCCTTCCTGTACTGTTTAATCAGCTCAATTTCTTTAAGTTCAACTTTGGCTTGCTTCCGCATCTCTTTTGCTTTTTTAACTTCCACATCAAGCCCCATTTTCGCAAACCTTTTCTCCATATCCTTGGAAAGTTCAATTACTTCGTGTAATTCGTGTTCTTGCTCAGGTTCGGGGATCTTCGCCTTACAGCCTAAACACGCCATTTTCGTAGGGCATACATAATCCGTAACGCAAGTACCACCTAAAACCTTATTAAAAACACGGACTTTGCTATTGTGTTCCTCCAACTCTTTTTGTAACTCTTCTGGACTACGCAGGATCGCTTCATCGATATCCACGTAGCTTGCAATGACATCATGTAATTCACCAATTGCTAGAGCTACTTGTGTAGGTGTAGGAGCGGAATAATAACCCGTAACTTTTAGATCCCGCTGGTGAAGAATTTTTGCAACGATATCGATTGGTAGCTTTTGTCGTTGCACCGCCTCTGTTGCAAATGCATAGCGGAGGAGGTGACTTTTTACCCTTACGGGTGTTCTCTCTTGCGTTTCAAATCGTAATGAGTGTAGCAAAAATCGAATGCACGTCGAGAGAGCTACATCTTTAAGTGCGATATTGTGATACTGAAAGTAATAAGGTTTGGGTTCTGTAAACATATGTTTACGTCTATCCCTATATTCAACACTTGGAATCTTGTCACTTTGGTAATGATCTTTTAGCATCCGAAACACGATTTGTATATATTCCATCGTCTGTTTGCTGATGTAGAATTCTTCAACCTCGTCACGCCCTTTGGGGACCGCACGAAAGGAATAATGAAGTTTATCTTTTACCTTTTTAATTTGAATACACCCTTTGGTGTTGTTTATCTGCAATAATTCGTTAAGTCTCGCCCCGGTTGTCGTAAAAACATCAACCGCTAACAAATCTCAGAAGCTCTGGCTCCTGTTTCAAATAACATCCGAGCTATGATCATCTCCCGATCTGACCAATTTGTTTTCTTTCCCGCCTGATATACCTGATAGGGTAGATCAGGATCGTCAATAATTTGGGGTTGCCATTCTTCATTGATCAACTTAAAAAAGGAGTCTGTTAATCGGCGTGTTGGGAGTGAATCTTCTGTTCCGCCAATCGATGGCATTCGTGGTTTATTTGCTCTCACACCCTCAGTATGGCTCCTGTAGTCGTCCAAAATGGCTTGTGAATCGATCAGGGGTTATAGAAAGGGTAATGTCTAAGATAAATCATCGACTTGTAAAATGATTTCATAGATGATAGAAATCGATTCACCGTATTCGGGCTTTTTTGAGTCAAGTTTACAAAACGAAACGTATCCTTCTCTTTTACTTTGCATGCCATTTCGTTCATGAGATAATCTTCAATCGCTACTCGAATCGCTTCTGGTGGATCGCTCCACTGAACACATTTCCCTTGATAATTACTGTGCTGATCTAACCATGTAAAAAAGGGAAGAATTGTTTGCGAATAGGAGAGTGCAGAACTTGAACTGATCCTTCCTTTGCAGTCATGATAGAAATCGGTTATTGGAAGGAAAGGATTATCGCCATTGAATACCAACAACTCATAGCGACTTTGAACACCTTCGGGACAGTATACGTAGTGATATTTTGTAGAATAAGCAACTACCACTGGACACCTCAATCCTGTTAAGACGCAACAACATTAGGAATGTATGTTCGGTTTGAATTTATAAAAAAAATACTTTCCTCATTGCTATTTCATAGTCTTGGGTTGGTTTAAAGTCGACCAAACTTCAGTGATTGCTTGTAATCAGATGGGTGCATTTTCTCGACAGGAGGAGGATATCTAATGCCCGTTTCATTCCTACATAGGTTAATATGTTCAATGTCTCTTCGTTTGGAGTTTCTAATGTGACTGCTTCATAATTTTATAAGGCTTTTTCCATCGTTCTCCGTCCTGATCATTTGGACCAATACATTCGGTATTGCGAAATCAAGGAGGTCATGCTTTGGTATTCTCCATCCTACTTTGTCGCTATTCAAATAGGCGATGGGGAATTTCCCCAATCTAATCCACTTTTTAATCGTTTCCTCGCTTTTCCCCATGCGTATAGATAACTCTTTGACAGTAAATACATCCGCAAATTGCCACCCCTAATTGTCCACATCTTACTATGTAAAAATATGTTTGTAAATAGCATTTTGTGTCGTTATGCAAGTAAACACCGCCAAATGAAGACAAATGAGGATGAGTAATGCAATGGGGATTGCCCCCATTACATTACTCATCCTCTAATATAATGTCTAACATTGTATTCAATTGCTTATTGTTATTGGTTAGAGTGGCCTTCACACTCATTTAATTTTACGGAGTAGCGGGCTCTTTGCTTTGCTTATGCCTTGGTTCCCTGGGTGCCGAATTCGCGGATTTTCACTTTCGCTTGAACCTCTACCGGGATACCCGCGAAGCGCTCGTCCCAGTCGCTCTTCAGTTTTTTCCATAGAACGGGGGATTCGATGCGGACCTGTTCTCCGAAGCCGGCGATATCCGCCTTCAGCTTTTTTTGCATTTGCGTTAAAGCCGCTTCCGCCAGTTCCTTCAGCTTTTTTTCAACCGCCTGCTCGGATTTTTCTATCAGCCCGTTATCGAAGGCATTCCCGGGAAACCTCCAGTCTTCCCGCAGCTTTCCTTCCGTCTCGATGCTCATAGTAAAGGAGATTTGGTCTCCCTTGATCCGGGGGTGATTGTGCTGGTGAGCTCACGTATTTCGTACACGAACCGTGCCCCGCTGTCCGGATCCGTGGCGCTGATGATTCCGTTCCTTCTCTTGTCCCCCTTCAGCATCAGGTTTAGCCCTTGCATGGCGTTCTCGTCCAGCCAGCCGATCCACTTGCCGTCCGATCCCCTGATCACGGCGCCGCCGGACAATTTGGCTCCCTGCTTCGTCATCGTAACGCGCTGCATAACAAAGCTTGTGCCCGCCGACAGTCTGGCCGACATCTCGCCAAGCTTTAGCTTGGGAGCGATCGTCAGCGTCTGGGAAGCGGCATCCGCGAGCTCCGAGAGCTTCAGGGCCGAGTTGGACTCGAGCGGAGGGACCGGCTCGAAGACATCCTTGGCCTTGTTCTGGGAGATCATGACCTTAATGGACCTTCTCGTTTCGGAATTGCGTAATAAGAAATCCATTACTTTTCGCAAATCGAACGTCCGGGCGAGCTCTTCACTGATTACGACGACTTTCAAATGCTCATACGTAGGGTATCGGACAAGCGAGGCGGCCAGATCCCGAACGTTCTTGAATACGACATCGCCTTCGCTGACTACGTTGACGTAATTTTTCAGTTTGCCCTTTTCCTTGGCCGCAAAGGCTTTAGGGACCGCCAGACTATGCACCATCGTCATCCGGTCTTTCGCGGCATCGAGCCCGATTCCGAGTACAATGCCGATCTCTTCGATCTCCTTGCGGTCCCAGCGGCCGGTCAATGCCACCAGGGAGGCACACACGATTCCGATCAGCAGGCTTCTAGCCTTTAGCAATGCCGATTCCCCTTCCCTTGGCCAGGATCAGACTGAGCAGCGGAATGAGGCCTCCGACCGCAATATCGTAATAACCGATCCCGGTGCCGAACTTCATGACGCTGTTCAAATTTTCCGGATAGACGGCGATCAAATAAATGAGCGGCAAGAGGCCGTACATGAAGAGACGGTAATTTTTATGAAACAAGGTTCCCATTCCCTCGCAGGCCAAATAATAATTCGGGACGAAGGAGGTATAGTTGGCGATAACCCAAAGGACGGAGACCAACGCTTCGAACCGGTCGAAGAAGCCTCCGGGCAGGTCGATTTCCTTCGCGAGTGACATCAGCGGCCAGGTTAAGGTTGTGACTTCATCCAAGGTGAGTACGCCGATGGTAACGAATACGACAAGCGTATAAAGCGGGATGACAAGGGCCGTACCGATCATCACGGCTTTGACTGCTTTTCGCGGATCGGTCATGAATGCCGTGAGCACCAGCACGACTTCAATCCCGGTATAGGAAAGGGCCGTGCTCTTCAGCCCGGCAAACGCAGGGGCGATGCCTTCGCCGAGAATGGGACGAATGTTATCGATTTCGAAATCCGTATAGGCCAGGGCAAGGGAGATCAGCAGGGTGAATACAAGAACGGGGAAGTACAGCTCGCACAAGCGGCCGATCGGCCCGATCCCCCTTCGACCAAATAAACCCCCGCCCAAATGAAAACCAGCATGATAACTTCGATGGGGGTATTGTCGAGCAGATATACGCGGACCAGCTCCCCATGGCCCGCACCTGCCAGGAGGCGATGAGCAGGAAGTAGGATAAAAGCAGGAAGCCCAGGCATTTCCCCAGCGCCTTCCCCACAGCTGTTCGGCATATTGGTAGAAGGTCCGGCCCGGAAACCGCTGGCTCAGGCGAGCTCCGACATAACCGAAGAAAAGAGCCGTTAAGCCGCCCAGGATTACGGAGATCCAGGCGTCTGGGGTTCCGGCCGCTTTGCCCGCTTCCCTAGGCAGGGTGGTGACCCCGGCACCGATAATCGTATTAAGTACAATCATCGCCGCCTGAACGGTGGAAAGCGTCTCTTTGATAGGTGCTGCCAATCGGGTTCACCTCCGTTATCTTTGCCGCCGTTCATTCCGAACCTTGTTCATCTGCGGCCGCAGCTTCATGAAACGCAGAGGCGAACCTGATGAGCGTATCCTTCCAGTCCCGCGGTTCCACCGGCCCGAAGGGGGCCGTATATGGAACGCCGAAGCTGCTTAATTTGACGACATGCACGGTAATAAAAATAACGAACAGGATAATCCCGTAAATCCCGAATACGGCGGCCGACATCATGGACAGGAACCGCAGGATCCGGACGGCCAGGCCGATTTGATATTGAGCGAAAGTAAAAGATGACATGGCGGTCAGAGCGACGACGATCACCATGATGGGACTCACGATTCCGGCCTGTACGGCCGCCTGCCCGATGACGAGACCTCCGACGATGCTGACCGCCTGCCCGATCGGCTTCGGCGACCGGAGCCCCGCTTCCCGCAAAATTTCAATCGTAATTTCCATAAGCGGCGCTTCAATGAGTGAGGGGAAGGGGACACCTTCCCGGCCCGCGGCGATGGAAATGACCAGCTTCGTCGGAATTAATCCGTGATTATAAGAGATCAGCGCGATATAGATGGATGGAAGGAATAAAGCGATAAAGCCCGCGATATACCGCAGAAGCCGGATCAAGGAGCCCGGCGACCAGCGTTCATAGTAATCGTCCGGTGCGTTCATGAACATTTGGAACGTCGCCGGGGCAACCAGAGCGATCGGTGTACCGTCGGTGAGAATCGCAACGCGTCCTTCCATTAAGTCACTGACAACCCGGTCGGGACGCTCCGTGCTCAGCATCTGGGGGAAGAACGAAAGGTAGTTATCCTGGATCAGCTGCTCGATATGGCCCGACTCCAATATTTCATCAATATCGATCTGCTCGATTCTCCGCCGGACTTCGTTAACGAGATCCTCATTCGTCAAGCCTCGGATATAAGCCACCATCAGGTCCGTTTGCGATCTGCGTCCGATTTTATAGGGAATCATGGTGAAGTTGGGATCCTTGATCCGGCGGCGAAGCAGGGTAATATTCATGCTCAGCACTTCGATAAAGCCGTCGTGCGGTCCGCGGATGACCGCCTCCGCCACCGGCTCGTCAATGGACCGCCCCTTGTTTCCGGCGGTTCCCAGAACAAGCGGCACTTCTTCCCCTTCAACGAGAAGCACCGTGTTTCCCGAAAGAATTTCGAGGATGCAGTCCTCCAGCGGCTGCGCTTTCTTCACTTCGGCAAGGGATATGACGGTCTTAACGAACACTTCGTTATGGTTGAAAGCTTCCCCATGCTCCAGCAGAGGCTTGATCACCTGCTCCTGAACGGCGGCTTTGTCCACCAATCCGTCCACATAGACGAGGGCGACCTCCCGGCCGTCGCCTAAATGGAAGGAGCGGAAGACTACATCCGGGCTGTGGCCGATGGCTTCCCTGAGCTTCAGCAGATCATCCTGCAGTTGTGACCCGGCAAGAAAGTCGGATTTCACGCCGCTTCCTCCTATCGTTTGCTCAATGTTTGCGAAGCCAATTGAAAATTCGGGAGAATCCGAACGGCACCAGAAAAGCAAAGAAAGCGCCGACCCACATGGGCCACGTCGGCAATAAACCGATCAATTTCCGAATCACGCCTGACGTTCCTTTCCGTTCCGAATGAACTTAATATTTCCAAGTTCTCTTTATTTTAACGATCGACCCCGCCGGGATAGCCCGGGGCGCTTTATGGCATAATTTGTGGGAAGAACCTTCACTCCGGGAGGTGCGCAATTTGGCCGCGCTGGGGAAGACGGACCGGCTCGATGAAGTGAATAGGCGGATGGATACCCGGGTAGCGGGCGGCAGATCCTCCTAGCGGATTGCTCAAGGGCGGCAACAGTGATAAACTCGTTGGAGTAATGTAAGTTCACAGGAAAGGAACCTGATATGGAGCGTTTTACCGCTTTCCTGTTGCGGCGGACCCGCTTCCTGCTGTTTGCCTTCATGCTGGCGGCCGTACCGCTGGCGGGGAGCTCAAATTTTATCCTTTTCCGGTGGATTTTCGGGTGAGTCTCGGGACGCCGGCATTTTTCTTTTTCTTCTGCTGCTGGACAAGATCCATCCGATGGTGTCGGGGGCGGCTGCGGGGCCTTGCGGTCCTGCTGTTTCGGGTGGGGCTCGAAACCGGCTTATCGCCTCAGGCGGAATGGGCGGCGGCGCTGAGGCATCATGGACCGGTCTTCTGGTATTATGTTGTGTATGCGGCCTTGTTCTCGCTGCTTCGGATTCGTTATCTGCATGAGAAGCCGCTTTGGATCGGCACGCTGGCTGTCGTTGCCGAGATCGGGGCCAGCTTCACGGAGCTGTCCCTTCGGAGTGATCCGTCGAAAGTGCTCTTCTCGGCGGTTTTCTGGGGGAGATCGCGTTCCTGGCCGTAGTCCGGAGCTTCTTCGTCCTGGGCTTCTATAATCTGATCCTGCTCTATCAGGCCAAATGGGCGGAAGCGGAGCAAAGGCGCCAATACGAACAGATGCTGATGCTGATCAGCAGTTTGTACCAGGATTCCGTTCATCTGGGCAAGACGCTTGTGGATGCCGAACGCATTACCGAGGCCTGCTACGGACTGTACCGGGAAATGAAGAACCATGCCTCCGACGATCCGAAAGCGGCGGAATGGGCGTCCCGCATGCTGAGCATAGCCGGCGAAGTGCATGATATCAAGAAGGACAACCAGCGGATCGCAGCCGGCTTGTCCCGGCTCATCTCGGACGGGAAGCTGGGAGAGTACATGAGCATGAGGGAGCTGGGAGGCGTCATGGCGGAGGCGAACCGGAATTACGCCGAAGCGCTGGGCAAACAGGTTCGTCTCAGCTTCGTCTCGCATACCGACCTTCGCGTTCCCGTCTACGCATTGCTATCCATTCTGAATAATCTGGTGGCCAATGCGATAGAGGCCCTTCCGGGAGCAGGGAGTGTGGCCGTTGTAGCGGAGGAGGAGAAGGGCCGGCTCGTGATCCGCATCCGGGACGACGGTCCCGGTATTCCGGCGAAGTATGCGGACGTGATCTTCGATCCGGGGTTTACCACGAAATTCGATCCTTCAGGCCGGCCGTCCACGGGCATCGGGCTGTCCTATGCCCGGCAGATGGCAGGGGAGCTGGGAGGCTCGTTATCCGTGGAGGCGGGTCCGAACGGGAAGGGAGCTTTGTTTACGATCGTTCTGCCGGTGGAGAGTTTAACGGAAGGGGAGGTAGCGATGCGATTCTTCGTGGTGGATGACGACCGGGCGATCCGGCATATGCTGACGGATTTGATTGAGGATGAAGAGCTCGGCACCGTGGCGGGGACGGCGGAGGACGGTAACCGGATCGACGGCAGTCTGCTGAACGTACAGAGGGTCGACATTCTCATCATCGACCTTCTTATGCCCCAGCGTGACGGGATCGAGACGATTCGTTCTCTCGGCGACTCCTTTGCCGGCAAAATCATTATGCTCTCCCAGGTCGAATCGAAGGATATGATCGCGGAAGCTTACGCCTTGGGCGTAGAATATTACATAACGAAGCCGATCAACCGGCTGGAGGTGCTGTCGGTCATCCGCAAGGTGATCGAACGGCTCCGGATGGAGCGGTCAATCGATAATATCCGCAGGTCGCTCAGCGGATTGGCGGCCGATCCGGGGGCGGGGCCTCGGGCCGTCTCGTCGTCCGGAGCCGCCGGTCAGGAAAGCATCCTAACCGCGGGCCGGGCCCATCTTGCCCAGATGGGGATGATCGGAGAGCCGGGGAGCCGCGACCTGTTGGATCTGCTGCAGACGGTTGCGGAGCTGGAGAGCGAGTCGCCGTTCGGACACGATTTCCCGCTGCTCAAGGATATTATGGAGCGGACGGCCGCCCGCAGGCTCGGCCCGGCCGCCGACGCCTCCGCGGTTCAGAAGGAAGTGAAGGCGTCGGAGCAGCGGATTCGCCGTGCGGTTCTGCAGGCGCTTACCCATGTCGCTTCCCTCGGGCTTACGGATTACAATCATCCCGTGTTCGAAATGTATGCCTCCCGGTTCTTCGATTTTACCGAGGTGCGCAGACGCATGCTGGAGCTGGAGGACCCGGGAAGCCCCGAAGGCGCTTCGCCGCGGCTGAATATCAAGAAGTTTCTGCAAATGCTCTTTGAAGAATCCAAGCGGGGACGCGGCCCTTAAACCGAAACGTCGCTGCCCGAGAAAAATTTTTTCGCCGGTCTGTAGATTTGCGTAGTTTTCGCTAGTCCCATAGGTATCCTTAAAAAACGCAATATGAATGAAATCAGCATAAAGCGTTTTCATGTGAAGAGGAGGATATCTTATGAAAAAAATGGGACTCGCCCTGCAAATCGTCATCGGTCTTGTTTTGGGCATAGCCCTGGGCGCCGTCTTCTACGGCAATCCGGCGATTACTACTTATCTTCAGCCAATCGGCGATATTTTTATGCGTCTGATCAAAATGATTGTCGTTCCCATTGTGATCTCCACGCTGATCGTAGGGGTCGCGGGTGTTGGGGATATAAAGAAGCTGGGTAAGCTCGGCGGGAAAACACTGCTGTATTTTGAGATCATTACGCTGATCGCGATTGTGGTCGGCCTGCTCTTCGCCAATGTATTCCATCCGGGAGCCGGCATCAACATGGAGCATTTGGCAAAATCGGATATTTCCAAATATGTACAGACGACGGAAACGACCAAAAGTCATGGACTCGCGGATACATTCATCAATATTGTTCCAACGAATATTTTCGATTCCATTATGAAGGGCGATATGCTGGCGATCATTTTCTTCTCGGTGCTGTTCGGTCTCGGCATCGCGGCGATCGGGGAGAAAGGGAAGCCTGTACTCCATTTCTTCCAGGGCGTATCGGAAGGCATGTTCTGGGTCACGAACCAAGTCATGAAGTTCGCTCCGTTCGGTGTCTTTGCACTGATCGGGGTTACGGTATCGAAATTCGGGGTCGCCTCGCTGATCCCGCTGGGTAAGCTTATTTTGTCCGTATACGGAGCCATGATATTCTTCGTAATTATCATACTCGGTCTGGTTGCCAAAATAGCCGGAACCAGCGTTTTTACGCTGATGAAAATTTTGAAGGAAGAACTCATCCTTGCCTTCTCCACGGCGAGCTCGGAATCCGTTCTGCCTAAAGTGATGGAGAAGATGGAGAAATTCGGGGTCCCGAAATCGGTGTCATCGTTCGTCATCCCGACAGGCTATTCCTTCAACTTGGACGGTTCGACGCTGTACCAGGCGCTGGCTGCACTCTTCATTGCCCAAATGTACGGAATTCACATGCCGATCTCGGCGCAAATCACTCTGATGCTGGTGCTGATGCTGACCTCCAAAGGGATCGCCGGTGTACCGGGCGTCTCGTTCGTTGTGCTTCTGGCTACGCTTGGTTCGGTCAACATTCCCGTAGAGGGACTGATGTTTATCGTCGGCATCGACCGCATTCTGGACATGGCCCGTACGGCCGTGAACGTCATGGGGAACTCGCTGGCGGCTGTCGTTATGGCCAAGTGGGAAGGAAACTATGATACGGCTAAAGGCAAGCTTTATGTTGCAAAGATCAAACAATCCAACCAATCGGTTAACGAAGGAGCGGCTAGCGCATGAGCCTGAATACCGAAGTTCAATCAGCATTCCGGGTGGAGAAAGATTTTCTTGGGAGTAAAGAAATTCCGAAGGACGCTTATTACGGCATCCAAACGCTGCGCGCGGCGGAGAACTTCCCGATTACCGGGTACCGCATCCATTCGGAGCTGATCCGCGCGCTCGCGATCGTCAAGAAATGTGCCGCCCGTGCCAATGTCGAGACGCGGCGGTACCGCCGCCCGAGCTTGGCGATGCGATCGTCCGGGCAGCGGACGAAATTATCGAAGGCCGCTGGCATGAGCAGTTCATCGTCGATCCGATCCAGGGCGGCGCGGGAACATCCATCAATATGAATGCCAACGAAGTAATCGCGAACCGGGCCCTCGAGCTGATGGGCGGACAGAAGGGAGATTACTTCTCGCTCAGCCCGAACTCGCACGTCAATAAAGGGCAATCCACGAACGACGCATTCCCGACGGCCATGCATATTGCAAGCCTGTCCTTACTCAATCAGTCGCTGACCACGATCGACGAGCTGATCGGCGCGCTGCATGCGAAAGCCGTGGAGTTCGACGCCGTGATCAAGATGGGCCGCACCCATCTGCAGGATGCCGTTCCGATCCGGCTCGGTCAGGAGTTCGAAGCGTATGTCCGCGTGCTGCGGCGCGACCGCGAACGGATCGCCAGGACGCGCGAGCACTTGTACGAGGTCAACATGGGGGCTACGGCGGTCGGTACCGGTCTGAACGCCGATCCGCGCTACATCGAGCGGGTGGTGGAGCTGCTCGCCGAAGAGAGCGGCTATCCGATCGTCGGCGCCGAGCATCTCGTGGATGCGACCCAGAATACCGATGTCTACACGGAAGTGTCCGCGGCACTGAAGGTATGCATGATGAACTGCTCCAAGATGGCCAACGACCTGCGTCTCATGGCTTCGGGGCCGCGCTCCGGCTTCGGAGAAATCAGCTTGCCGGCGCGGCGACCGGGATCTTCCATCATGCCGGGCAAGGTCAATCCGGTGATGGCCGAGCTGATCAATCAAGTGGCTTTCCAGGTCATCGGCAACGACCACACGATTTGCCTCGCTTCCGAAGCGGGCCAGCTCGAGCTCAATGTGATGGAGCCGGTGTTGTTCTTCAACCTGCTGCAGTCGCTCAGCATGATGAACCAGGCATTTCAGGTATTCCGCAAGTTCTGCGTGGAAGGCATCCAGGCCAACATCGAACGCTGCAAGCAGTACGTCGACAACAGCGTCGGTATCATTACGGCGCTTAACCCGCACCTCGGCTACGAGACGGCGGCGCGGATCGCCCGGGAAGCGATCTTGTCCGGCCGCTCGGTCAGAGAACTCTGCTTGGAGCATAACGTATTGTCCGAGGAAGAGCTGGATATTATCCTGAATCCTTACGAGATGACGCACCCCGGCATTGCCGGCAAGTCGCTGCTCGAGAACCAGTAACGCCCGTGATGGGCACTATAGCTTGATAAGAAAGTGGATAAAACAGAATTACAGATAAACTACAGCGGGGTATCCACTTCCGGTCGCTGCCCGTCTGCAGGAAATTTGATTGGAAGCCGCTTAAACAGCGGATATTTCCCGCAGACAAAGGCGAACGCTTCGCTCCTCCAGTGGATACCCCGCCTCCGTATCTAGCCTTAATTCGAGGACCACATTCTCAACAAGCCCTCAAACGCCCGCGACGGGCGTTTTTTTAATATATATATAAACCCGCACCGATTGGTCCGGACGGCTGAAACTCTATCGGCACATCGACACACTATCCGTTTTCCCCGTTGAAACGGCAATCAAAACCTGCTACAATCATCAAAAATTCAGGAAGCCGTGCGGGAGGGGAGGGGAAGGAACATGCTGGGACCAGGGGCAGGAGAGCCGCCAAGTCTCCCCGCTCGGGGACAGGGCTGTCTCCATCCGGTTTGGAAGCCAAGGGTTTGTCTGCGCCGGACAGAATCGGTTATAGTTTGGATATAAAACGGATGATGAAAGAGGTAACTATGGCAACCATTCATGACGTGGCGTTAAAAGCGGGCGTGTCGGTCACAACGGTATCACGCGTGCTTAACAACCGGGGCTATATCAGCGAAGAGATGCGGAAGAAGGTTTACGGGGCGATGGAGCGGCTGAACTACCAGCCGAACGAGATAGCCCGGTCCCTGCTGCGCAAACAGTCGAATATTATGGGTCTTATCATACCGAGCGTATCGCATCCTTTCTTCGGGGAGCTCGCGGATCATGTGGAATTTTACGCCTACCAAAGCGGGTATAAGATATTACTTTGCAATTCCAGACTGGATCCCGTGAAGGAGAAAGAATACATTGAAATGCTAAAGCGGAACCGGGTCGACGGCATCATCATGGGCAGTCATACGCTCGAAGTGGACGAATACCGGAACCTGCATTCGCCAATCGTAACGATCGACCGGCAAATTGACGAGGACATTCCTTTCGTTTCGTCGGATAACTATCGGGGTGGGGAGCTTGCTACCGATCTTTTGATCCGCAAGGGCCGCCAAAAAATCGCTCACATCTGCGGCAATCTGGAGCTCAGGCTGCTCGCTAACAAACGAAGCGATGCTTTCCGGAATGTCACGGGCCGGCATGGTGTAGAGCATATCATCATCCAGACTGACATGAACGTATTCGATCAGCAGCAGTATGAACGGATCATTCAGAGGCTGCTGCGGGAGCATCCCGATGTGGACGGCATCTTCGCTACGAGCGACATTATCGCCGCCTTCGCCGTGAAGGGCTGCATGAAAGCCGGGAAAAGAGTGCCGGAGGATGTCCGGATCGTAGGATACGATGATGTGAGCGCCGCCACATGGCTGACCCCCGAGATCACGTCGATCCGGCGACCGATCGAAGAGATCGGCCGGCTGGCGGTGGAGCTGATCCGCAAGCAGGTAGAGGGAGAAGCTTTCGATACGGAGAATCTGCTGCCTGTTGAGCTGGTGGAAAGAGCGACGACATAAGCTCCGTCAGGAGTCGGTATGATTCCAACGCTGGATACTTGAGCGTTGGATTTTTTGCTTTAAGCGGCCTTGTCGGAAGAGGCCACCCCTATGTCAAAGGTTTGATATGTCAAACGCTTGACATATGATAAACGATTGACATATAATCCATTTGAAAGCGATTTATTTATTACTTCTTGGCTATTCATTTCTTACAATGGGGAAGAAACATGAAGCAATTTAAAGGTACTCAGCTGTTGATTCTGTCCTTGATTCTGGTCCTCGTGCTCTCGGCTTGCAGCAGCTCGGGCAGCAAAGATGCCGGCGCATCGGCCGGCGGCGGAGCATCAGGCAAGGCTGTGAAAATTCAGCTGCTCAATTCCAAAGGGGAAATTCAGAAGCGACTGGAGGACGCCGCAAAAGCGTTCCATGAAGATCATCCGGACATCGAACTGGAAGTGGAGCAGGTTCCGACCGGCGGTTCGCCGTTCGAGCGCGCTTCCACCTTATACGCATCCGGCAACCCGCCGACCATGATCATGCTGGACACCGGCGATGTGGAGAAATTCAAGGACCGCATTCTTGATCTGAGCGGCGAGAAGTGGAATGCGGACGCGGTTGCAAACGCTACCGACCTTACCAAATTCGACGGAAAGAACTACGCTTTCCCGCTCGCCATTGAAGGCTATGGGTTCATTTACAATAAAGCCGTCGTAGACAAAGCCGTAGGCGGGAACTTTGATCCGGCGACCATCAATACGAGAGACGCTCTGGAGAAGCTGTTCCAGCAGATCGAGGCGACCGGCAAGAAGGCACTCGTCATTTCACCGATGGATTGGTCGCTGGGTGCGCATTATCTGCCGCTGGCGTACGCCGGCCAGAATAAAGATATGGCGGAGGTTAACAAATTTATCGACTCGCTCAAAGCGGGTAAAGCGGATCTTGCCGGCAACAAGGTCTTTGGCGGCCTGATGGATACGTTCGATGTGATGATGAAATATAACATCGATAAAGCTTCCCCACTGTCCGGTGCTTATGAACGCGGGCCGGAGCTGCTCGGCAAAGGGGAAGTCGGCATCTGGTTCATGGGCAACTGGGCGTGGCCGCAAATCAGCGGCTTCGATACGGCGAATAAACAATACGGCTTCCTGCCGGTGCCGATCAGCAACAACCCGGAGGACTACGGTAACAAAGAGATTTCGTCGGCCGTTTCCAAGCGGATCGTGATCGACAAGGAAAGAAGCACGCCGGAGCAGCAGGCGGCGGCCAAGAAATTCCTCGAATGGATCGTTTATGAGCAAAAGGGGCAAGACTTCCTGGTAAACAAAGCGAACATTATCCCTGCTTTCAAAAACATCACGCTTCCGGCGGCCGATCCGCTCGGCAAATCGATTCAGGATTATATAGCCAAAGGAAAGTCGGAGCAGTCGATGAGCGTGCTTCCTTCGGACCACTGGTCGAAAGTAGGGGCGTCCATGCAGAAATATTTGGCCAAGGCGGGCGACCGGGCTGCTCTGGCTAAAGAAATTCAGGATTACTGGAAGAACGTTAAGTAACTTCAGCCTATCCGGCCCGGCCGGAAATAAGCAATGGATAAGACCGCCGGTGTCTTATCCATTGTATTCTTTGTTCACCCCATCGGAGCTATTCAAATACAACCGGGATAGAGAGGGATCCTATGATTGCGGAAAAAGGAGCGGGAAGACGCCTGAGAACGCGGTCGCTCTTTACCGGGCCCACCTTGTTTGCCTTTATTACGGTCATGGTCGTGCCGTTCTTATACGGCATCTACCTGACCTTTACGAATTGGGATGGAATATCCACAAGCCAAAGCCTGGTAGGCTTTCAGAATTACGCGTCGGTCTTCAAAGATACCGAGTTCTGGAAATCATTCGGATTGACGATTAAATATGTGATTTTCTCCGTCGTGCTGACGAATGTGATCGCCTTCCTGCTGGCTTATGTGCTGACGAAGGGGCTTAAGGGGCAGAGCGTGTTCCGGGCCGGATTCTTCGTTCCGAACCTTGTTGGCGGCATTGTGCTGGGCTTCATCTGGCAGTTCATTTTCAACCATGTGCTTGTCTATTTAGGGCAAAAAGCAGGGATCGCTCTATTCAGCGCTTCCTGGCTGTCCGATCCGTCCAAAGCCTTCTGGACGCTCGTCATCGTGACGGTGTGGCAGCATGCGGGCTATATGATGGTCATTTACGTGGCCGGGCTAATGGGCGTCCCGAACGATATCCTGGAGGCGGCCAGCATCGACGGAGCCACCGGATGGACGAAGCTGAGAAAGATGGTTCTTCCGCTGATCGTTCCTTCTTTCATCGTGTGCATCTTTTTATCGCTGCAGCGCGGTTTCATGGTTTACGACGTGAACATCGCTTTAACCAAGGGCGGCCCTTTCAAGAGTACGGAGCTCGTTTCCATGCATGTGTATCAGAAAGCGTTTCTTTCCCGGGACTACGGGGTCGGACAGGCGGAGGCGTTCGTGCTGTTCCTGCTTGTTGCCGCCGTTACCCTGCTTCAGGTGTATTTCAGCAAGAAATTGGAGGTGGAGGCGTAATGGCGGGAAGCAAAGCCTATTCCTCCTGGATCAAATTCGTCATCCTGTCGCTGGCTCTTATTTTATTCATCATTCCGTTCGTCTTCCTGCTGGTCAATTCGTTTAAAGAAAATAAAGCGATCACGTCGAATCCGCTGTCGCTTCCGCAGCACTTCAATTTCGTCAATTACCAATACGCGTTCGACAAAATGAATTATATCGCTGCGTTTTCGAACTCCTTGATCGTTACGTTCTTCAGCGTGCTGCTGATCTCGCTGTGCGCCGCAATGACGGCCCACTATTTTGTCCGAAACAATACCAAACTCAACCAGTATACGTTTCTTCTCATGGTGGCATCGATGATCATCCCGTTCCAGGCGATCATGATTCCGCTGGTGAAGATTTACGGTTCGCTGAACATGCTGAACAGCAAGAGCTCGCTGATTTACATGTATATCGGCTTCGGCGACTCGCTGGCCGTATTCATTTATCACGGCTTTGTGAAGGGCATCCCGGCGGAGCTGGAGGAAGCCGCGTTCATCGACGGATGTACGACGACGCAGACCTTCTTCCGCATCGTGTTTCCGGTTCTGATGCCGACGACGGCCACCGTTTCCATTTTGAATGTCCTGTGGATCTGGAACGACTTCCTGCTTGCCTTCCCTGATCCTGGTGAAGCCGGAGGTGCGCACGCTCCCGCTGTCGACCTACAGCTTCTACGGCACTTATACCGTCGACTACGGGCCCTTGATGGCGAGTCTGGTCCTTACGATTCTCCCGATTATCGTCATTTATTTATTCGCTCAGAAGTATATTATCCAAGGGGTCATGCAGGGCTCCATTAAATAATTTCATTGTGAAAAGGTAGGATGACTTATCGAACAGCAGAATGCTTATACAAGAGAACGGGCGGACCGCTACATCCGCGATGCCAGGTATCAGCTCCGTCCGGATTACCGGCTGAAGTACCACCTGATGGCGGAAGCCGGCTGGATGAACGATCCGAACGGTTTTATTCATTATAAAGACAGCTACCACTTGTTCTATCAGCATTATCCGTATAAGCCGGTATGGGGACCGATGCATTGGGGCCATGCGGTAAGCCGCGATTTGGTAAAATGGGAGTACCTCCCCGTAGCCCTCGCGCCGGACGGGGAATTCGACCGGGACGGCTGTTTTTCCGGCAGTGCGGTGGAGAAGGACGGCCAGCTTGTCCTGATGTATACGGGACATGTGGTGACCGGGCCGGACAAGGACCGGGACTACAAGCAGTCGCAGGGCATTGCGGTATCGGAGGACGGGATCGTATTCCACAAGTGGGAGGGCAATCCGGTCATCGGTTATGAGGATATTCCGGAGGGCGTCAGCCGGAAGGATTTCCGCGACCCCAAGGTGTTTGTCCGGGACGGCCGGTATTATGCGGTGCTCGGTTCCAACGACGGCCGGGGAAACGGTCTGGTGCTGCTGTACCGCTCCGACGATTTGAAGCATTGGACTTTCGTGAACGTGCTGGCCCGAAGCGACGGCCGTTTCGGAGATAACTGGGAATGTCCGGACCTGTTCCCGCTCGGTGAGAAAGACGTATTTATGCTGTCTCCGCAGCGAATGCCGGCCATAGGAGAAGCTTACCGCAACCTCCATTCCACGATGGCGGTAACCGGCCGGTTGGATCTGGAGACTGGACAATTCATTGCGGAGAGGCGGGCGCCGGTAGACTACGGCTTCGATTACTATGCCCCGCAGTCGACGGAGGATGCCAAGGGACGGCGAATCGTCATCGGCTGGATGGATATGTGGGAATCGGATATGCCGACGCAGCAGGGACACGGCTGGGCCGGTGCAATGAGTCTGCCGCGGATCGCGTCGCTTAAAGAAGGCCGGATCATTTACAGGCCGGTGGAGGAAATCGAAAATTACCGGGTCCGTCCTTACCGGAAGGACGATTTCGCGCTGGAAGGGGAACAGGATGCAGGAACCGGCGGCGACAGCTATGAACTGCAGGTGGTGTTCGAAGCGGCCGGTACCGCGGGATTCGGTTTGAAATTAAGGACCGGCGAAGGCGACGGCGGACCGGAAGAAACCGTATTGTCTTACGATCCGAAGGACGGACTGCTTGCTTTGAGCCGCGACCGTTCCGGCATCGGCCCGGGCGGCATCCGGCGGGCGCCGGTTCCGCTTGAGGATGGGCGTCTTTTCCTAAGGATATTCGTAGATAAATGCTCCGTCGAAGTCTTCGCCGGCGACGGCGAGGTCGTGATGACGGGGCGGATTTACCCGGGCCCGGAATCGCAGGGAATCAAGCTGTTTGCCGACGGAGCCTGCCGGGTCGTCACCTTCCGCAAGTGGGATATCGAGTAAGCTTATAGGTAAAAAGAAAGCTGGCGCCGGGACTTCACCGGTGTCAGCTTTTTTCATTACGATGCAGCCCCAGACCGTTCATTACATAGGGACGAACTATGTCTACAAGTAAGTCGGTTCGGTTATTTTTCCCAACCATTAACCATTCATGCGCAGCGCCATAGATCGCTGAACCTGTCATAGCCGAAATGACCTCAGTATGATGACGGTCAGCCAAAGAGTAATTATCCTCTTTCAATAAGATGCTTGCTATGGTCTGCTGCAGCATTTTCTTTATTTTTTCATCCACAATCGCAGCAATCGACTTGGAATCCACTCTGCATGTCTGATAAAAATCTACGATGTATCGGTGTGTGAACAAAATCAGCCCGTCACATATTTCATCTGTAAACTCCCGTGCATTCATGACTTGCTCGGGAATCCTCTCGCGAAAAGCCTGTTCTGTGATTTCTTCAAGCAAAGCATATTTATCTTCATAATGGGCATAAAAGGTAGCGCGGTTAATGGTAGCTTTCTGTGCGATATCCTTGACGGTTATGGAATCAAATCCTTTTCTCTGCAGCAAATCTCTGAATGCTTCCCTTATTAATTGCCGTGTGCGCAAAACCCTAGGATCTTGCTGAATTGCCATATCCATCCCCCCTTCTTAAACATCAAATATCATCATGTGTTGTTTATGCAACTTTCCACTTCATCTGCCGGTTGAAATCATAAGACTGCGGTATTATTATTCTATCCGACAGGTGTTGCCTAGGCAACTTGTGACTAATTCGTTGAAAGGAAAGGATCCTAATGAACACCAAACAAAAGAGACTCTTGATATTTGGCGCCGGTGTGATTGGCAGTGTATACGCGCTCCGATTTGCACAGTACGGACTGGACGTCACCATATTGGCACGAGGAAAGAGGCTGGATTCGCTGAAAAGCAGCGGACTGCGATACAAAGATAATGGAACGGTAAAGCAAATACCGATCAAGACGATAGAAAAGCTTGAAAACGAGGACATCTATGATTTCATCTTTGTTCCTGTACGGTATGATCAGGCCGAATCGGCCTTGTCTGCGATCAAGAATAATCAGAGCAATACCATCGTTACCTTGACCAACACCGTTGGATATGACACCTGGCTTGAAATCGTGGGCGACCGGTTACTCCCAGGATTCCCGGGTGCGGGTGGAGACATCAAAGAAGATGTTCTATACGCTCAATTCGGTTCTGAAAAACATCAAGGAACCATTTTTGGTGAAATCAATGGACAAGTAACCGAAAGAGTGAAGGAGCTTGCCCAAATATTTGAATCGGTGGATTTGCATTATGAAATTCAGAAAGACATTCAAGCATTCCATGTTTCGCATGCTGCGCTCGCTATCGTAAACAAGCATTTCTATACGAATGACGGAATGGTGGATATAGAGACAGCAAGAAGTGAAAGCACTCTAAGCAAGATAGCCGCAGATATTAAACAGAACATTCGGTTGGTCAAGCAAGCCGGAATCCCGGTAATCCCGCCCGAAACGAAGTCGATGGCAGAATGGCCTGACAGCGATATAATTTCCTGGTACCGCCAGATGCTGAGCAATGACTTTATCATTGATGTCAAGCTCGGGAATCATGCCGTCAGCCAAAAAGCAGAAATCATGTTATTGGACGAGGTGTTTCATAAAAAGCTATCATGGCTCAACAAGCACGACCACGCATAAAGGAGGTCGACCGGTAAGTTCCGGTGACCTCATAATACGATCGGGCGGTAACCGTGTGGTTCATCATTATCCGTTTGGACTAAGCGCCAACAAGCGTTTTAAGTTGTCATCAATAAATTGATTATCGGTACGGTTGATGCCGCGACCGGCCAAATGGCCCCAGATTGACTCGATCGGATTAAAAACAGCATTAGGTATCAGCTTGGCCTCGTATTCGTTATCGTCCGCCGTGCAGAAGAGATCCGTGCTCCCTGGCATCACGCAGGCAAGCGCTTTAATGCTTTTGAGCGCCTCATCGAAATCTCCGTTATAGGAGGGGTTGGCACTAATATCTGCAAATTGGCCTGTCCATAACATGGCCAGGGCATTGTGCGGATCTATCTTCATAAAGGTATCTTCCCAGACGCCAGCGATAAAATCTGTCAATGAGTCAAATCCCAGCTCACGATAAAGTTCCTTTCTGTAAAATGCCTGCGATAATCCCCATCCCGCATAAACACGGCCAACCGCACGCATGTCTGCAGAAGTCAACTGGTTTAGTTTACTTGCATCGAAGCGGACAGCGACCATGAGCGCAGCTTTCATTCCCTCCAAGACCACAAACGTTTGGGGCCAAGTCTTGGCAACTCCGGCGAAAGGCGCAATTCGTTCTACCATGTCGGGATAACTTGCCCCCCATTGGTATGATTGAATGCCTCCCATGGACCATCCAACGACGAGAGCGATCTTTTGAATGCCGAATTTTTTCGGTCACCAGCCGATGCTGGAATTGAACGTTGTCATAGATGGTTACCTGCGGAAAATTGGCCCGGTCGAATGGAGGAGGCGTGTTGCTGGGAGAGGAAGATAATCCGTTGCCCAGCAAATTTGGAACGATAATGAAATATTTTTGCGGATCTAGTGCCATACCGTCCCCAATCAGCCATTCATTCTGAACATGCTGGTCGCCAAAAGCAGTCGGATAGACGATGACATTATCTTTCTTTTCATTCAATCTTCCATAAGTCTTATAAGCAAGAAAAGCGCTCGGTAGCGTCACTCCTGATTGCAAGGTTACGTCACCCAAATCAAAAATTTCATAATCCATCGTATTGTCGCTCCCTTCAAAATGAAACCACAAATTTAAATTGTATTTCTTGTACATAGTATAGGCCTGTGATACCATCAATAAAAGTGAATAAAATTCAAAGTGGTATTCAATAATTTTGAAAGTAAAAAGGGGTCGTACGATGGAATTGCGTCAACTGAATACGTTCTGCATAGTTGCATCCACTTTAAATTTCAGTCGGGTCATGGAAGTGCTGAACTACGTCCCCTCCAACGTCACGATGCAAATCAAAGCATTGGAGGATGAGCTTGGTGTTCGTCTTTTTGACCGCTTGGGCAAGCGGCTCGTTCTCACGACTGCGGGTGAACGCTTTTTAACTCATGTCCAGGGTGTTCTAAACAAATTGGACGAAGCTCGCAGCGTTGTTCATGACAATGAAATTCTAAGCGGTACCCTAACGATAAGTGCCAACGAGGTTATTTGCGCCTATCGGCTTCCAGCTGTCTTTCAACGATTTCGTTCGCAGCATCCGGGAGTTCGTCTCATCTTCCGCTCCGTTCCAAATCAAGAACTCAAGCAAACGCTCTTTGAGGGAACCGCGGATGTCGTCTTTATGCTGGACGAACCCATTAGCTCAGGCGGACTTGCCGTGGAACCGCTATTGGAAGAAACTTTCCGCCTTTTCGCCGCTCCAGACCATCCACTCGCGAAACGAACTGTGCTACAGCTGGAAGATTTTCACGGAGAAGTGTTCCTGACGAATGAAAAGGGTTGTCCCTATCGAACCATGTTTGACCGATCATTTGAGAGAGGGGGCATTGATAGTATTACGTATTTAGAGTTTCAAAGTGCCGAAGCCATTAAACAATGTGCAATTTCGGGAATCGGTATAGCCTTTCTTCCTGAAATGGTAACGGAAGCCGAAGTTGAACGGGGCGAGCTTGTTGCTCTTCCATGGCAAATTCCGGATTTGCACGTATATACACAGATGTTATGGCATAAAGACAAGTGGCTTTCACCAATCATATTATCTTTCATAGAAGCGGCAAGGGACGTTATCGCTATAGAGGAGGAGAATAAAACCGTTTAGCCTATTCAGCGATAGGAAAGCACAGTTAGCACTTCAAAAGACCGGGATTCCTTAAATATATGGAGTTCCGGTCTTAAACTTTATTATCACAGAACAATCGGCTCTACTCTAAGACTTTATTTTTCAAGTCCTGGTCTGCCGCTAATTTATTTTTGGTAGGGGGTCTGATAACCTCGATTGATTCTATGTAAGAAAACGGATAGAATTAATTTAGTAACTGATTCTAATACCAGGTTCCAATTTATCGTTGTGGGTTAATTATGATTTGGAGGGGATTCAATTGAATCAACCCAGGGATTATTCCATCGACGTAACGCCTATTCGCGATACCATTGCCAAACGTACAATGCAGAGCAAAACCGAAATCCCTCATGCCTGGATGCTGATAGAAGCGGATGTTACCAATTTGGTGCAATTACGCAATAAGCTCAAAGACGAGTTCAGGCGTCGGGAGGGGATCAATTTAACCTATCTGCCCTTCTTTATTAAGGCGGTTGTCAGTGCGATAAAAGATTACCCGATGATGAACTCTGCATGGGCAACTGACAAAATTATTATAAAGCGTGACATCAACTTATCCCTTCTGATCGGGTCGGAAGACTCCGTACTTTCTCCTGTGATCAAAAATGCCGATCAGAAAAGTATAGCTGGACTTGCAATGGACATCGACGAAATAACCAAAAAAGCTCGTTCAGGCAAGCTTACGCTTAGCGATATGCATGGCGGGACATTTACCGTAAATCATACGGGTTCGTTCGGTTCGATTTCATCCAATCCAACGATAAATTATCCCCAAGCGGCGATCCTTACATACGAATCGATTGTGAAAAAGCCGGTTGTCCTGAACGATATGATTGCGGTTCGGTCCATGGTCAATCTGTGTTTATCCCTTGACCATCGCATTCTGGATGGCGTTATATGCGGGCGGTTTCTGCAGCGAGTTAAAGAAAATTTGGAAAGCTACGATTTGAACACCCAGTTGTATTAAAAAAATAGGAATGGTTTACCAATCTGTTCCTTCCTTAATTTCTAATGCTCAACCCTCCGAGGAGTATGCTATAAGGCATAGCTTTTCAGGGGGCCCAAGGAAGTGCCAATAGACATACATAGAGATAGATACGGGGTTGGGGTATCCACTGGAGGAGCGCCAGCGTTCGCCTTTGTCTGCGGGAAATAACCGCTATTAAGCGGCATATATTCAAATTTCCTGCAGACAACAGCGACCGGAAGTGGATACCCCATCCCCCCTCATCATCTTAATTATCCCGTTAGGCACATTATCAGTTAACTCAGGAGCATGCGATAAAGCATAGCTCCTCTTTTTCTTCCCCACAAAAGTCAAAATAATTGACAATGTGATCAAAATACCGTTAAAGAAGCCGCCTCCCGTTTATCTATAATGAAATCATATAAACGAAGTCGAGGTGAATACAGCATGAATGCCAGTTCAGTTGCCGCTGTGGCGGAGAAGCGGGAAACCAAGCAGCACAAGGGGGGCTTCAGCGCAGGGAAACGTTAGCGGGTCTTCTGTTCGTCAGCCCGATGCTGATCGGAGTGACGGTGCTTGTCCTGCTTCCCATTCTGGCCACGTTCATTTTAAGCTTTGCCGATTGGAATTTTGTCGTTGGCTTCAAGGGGTTCAAGTGGGTGGGACTCGATAACTTTCAGAAATTGGTCCACGACATGACCTTCCTGAAATCGTTCCGCAACAACGCCGTCTTCCTGCTGACGGTCCCGGTATGCTTGATCCTTTCGATTATTCTGGCGATTGTGATTGATAAATACGTCTATTTGAAAGGCTTTTTCAAGGTCGCGTATTTCATGCCCTATATTTCCAGTACGGTCGCCGTAGCGATCGTATGGCAGGTGCTGTTCCATCCTTCCATGGGCCCGGTCAACCGATTCCTTATGGCCTTGGGCGTAGCAGACCCGCCGAAATGGATCGCGGATCCGGACTATGCGCTCGTTTCCGTCATGATGATCTCGGTGTGGATGTCCATCGGATTCAACCTGATCGTCTATATCGCCGCGCTGCAGTCGATTCCCAGAGACCTGTACGAAGCCGCGGATATCGACGGAGCGAACGGCTGGACCAAGTTCCGCCGCATCACGCCGCCCATGCTGTCGCCGACCACTTTGTTCCTGATGATTACCGGCTTCATCTCTACCTTCAAGGTATTCGATTTGATTGCCGTTCTGACCCAGGGCGGTCCCATGCAGTCCACGAGCCTGATCGTCTGGTATCTGTACGACACGGCCTTCATCAACCTGAAGCTCGGGTATGCCTCCTCCATGGCGACGGTGCTGTTCTTCTGTGTGCTTCTTATTACGCTGATTCAATGGGTCGGTCAGAAAAAATGGGTCAACTACTAATAAACCAGCGAGATATAAACGGAACTTGGGGGGAATGACATGAAGGAAACGCGCAGCGTCAGAAAAATCATACTGACCGTCATCATGTTCGCGATCAGCCTGCTCTTTTTAATGCCGTTCTTTTGGATGCTCTCCGCATCCTTCAAACCGGAATCCGAAGTATTCAACTTTCCGATTCAGTGGATTCCTACGCATTGGAATGCAATTCCGAACTATAAGGAAGTATGGTTAGGGAAGTACCCTTTTTACTTATACTATTGGAACTCAATTAAAGTCACCGTCATCACAACCTTGATTTCCGTCGTGTTTTCCAGTATGGCGGCTTACGGCTTTGCCAAAATCCCGTTTAAGGGCAGCAAATGGCTGTTTCTCATCGTCCTCACGACGTACATGATTCCGGGGCAGGCGGTGCTCGTTCCGCAGTTTATTTTATACCGCTTTATCGGGCTCTTCGACAATCATATCGGTTACATTCTGCTAAGCGACTTCAGCGTACTCGGGACCTTCATGCTGCGCCAGTTTTTCATGGGGTCGCATAACGATTTCATCGAATCCGCCAAGATCGACGGTGCCGGACATTGGCGCATCTTCTGGTCTATCGCGGCGCCTCTGGCCCGTCCGGCGATTGCAACCTACGCGATTCTCCGCTTCATCTGGACCTGGAACGATTACCAGAACGGGCTGATCTTCCTGCGGACGGACAAGCTGTTCACGATCCAGCTGGCGATGCAGAAGTTTACGTCCCTGAGCGGCGAATTCTACTCGCTTATTATGGCCGCGGCGGTCTCCGCCATCCTTCCGCCGCTGATTATCTTTATCATCGGGCAAAAGAGTGTCATTGAAGGAATTGCCGTCGGCGGCGTCAAAGGATAAAAGGAAAAGTCAAAATAATTCAAATAAAGTCAATTTTCGAGCATGGAACCGACAGGCTCCATTGCTACAATCAACTTGAAAGCGTTATACAAGCACATGGTCGCTCAATTTGAGGAGGGGTTCGACAGATGAATAAAAAGAAATTAGGCGCGGGTATGGTCAGCGGTATGGTTGTTATGGGGCTGCTCGCAGGCTGCGGCGGCGGAGCCGGTGCCGGCGGGGAACAGAAGAATGCGCAAGGCGCGGCAGGCGTCAGCCAAACGACGGAGCTCCGTTTCTATACGTTCGGAACGGAAACGGCGTACAACTGGAAGAAGACGATCGCGGCCTTTGAAGAAAAAAATCCGGGCATTAAAGTCAATGTCATCGGGCTCAGCGAAAAAGGCGATACGCAGGAAGCGTTGAAGAAACTCGACCTGGCCGCGGCTTCCGGCGAGGACATGGACGTGCTCATGTTCAGTGATGCCGCCAGCTACGCGCAGCGCGTGTCGCTCGGCATGGTCGCCCCGCTTGACGATTATATTAACAAAGAAGGCTACAAAGTGGCCGACGAATACAAGGTCGACACGAAGCTGAACGGCAAATATTATGCGCTTCCGGGCAAGTTCAACCCTTGGTACGTATTGCTGAACAAGACGATGCTGGATGCGGCAGGCCTGCCGGTTCCGAAGGACTGGACCTGGGACGAGTTCATGGATTACGCCAAGAAGCTGACCAAGGGCGACGGCGCGAATAAAGTGTACGGCACGTATTTCCACGGCCCGCAGAACGGCGGCTGGCTCGATTACGCGAAGCTCGCGATGGAGAATCAGCCGGAGAATCCGGAATTCATCAAAGCGGACGGCTCCTCCAATATGGACAGCCCGCTCTTCCGCAAATCGCTTGAAATCCGCTTGAAGATGGAGAAAGAAGATAAATCGGCAACGCCTTATACGGACATGCTCTCTCAGAAGCTGAATTACCGCACGCAGTTCTTTAACCAAAAAGCGGCGATGATCGTAACCGGCACTGGATGAACACCGAGCTCGGCGGTACGGAGCAGGTGCCTCTGAACTTCAACGTAGCGGTCGCTCCGTTCCCGAAAAACAATGCCGGCGATAAAGGCGGCTACGCTCCGGTAACGACCGACTATATGTCGATCGCGGCCAGCTCGAAGCATAAAGACGAAGCCTACAAGTTCATCCGCTGGCTGACGACGGACGGCTCGCTGGTGCAAGGAAAGAATGTTCCTTCGTGGAACAAGGTCAAGACGGAGGACCTCGGCAAAATCATCGACACGATTCTGAGCGGCACCAAGACGCCGGAGAAGGTCGACAAGGCTTCGCTTAACAGCGTTCTCGCGAATTCCAAAGCATCGGCGATCGTGCCTCCGGTATCTTACCAGGCAGAGGTATACAAGGCGGTCAACGACGAATTCGAGAAGCTGATTCTGGGCAAGCAGGACCTCGATACGACTGTCAAAAATTCGCAGGAGCAAGTGAAGAATATCATCGCAGCCAACAAAAAATAGTCTGGTATAATAGAGGAGGGGGAGGGACAAGCCCCTCTTCTTTTTGGTTCCGGGAGGCGATGGCATGCAGGCTCAGACTCGAATACGCGAGTGGCTATCATCACGTTCTTTCCGCTTCAAGCTCATGCTGGCTTCGATCATTTGTATCCTGATTCCCGCCTGTATTACGCTTGTAGTGTATAACTATTTGACGCAGGATGCGGTCAAAGAGCAGGCGATTGCAAGCTCGCAGCAATCGATGCTGCTGGTAAGCAACAATGTGACCAATTCCTTGAAATACATGCTGAATATCGCCAACTCCATCCAGATGGATTCGGAGATGAACTCCATTATGAAGCGGACGGCGGGCGGCAAATTATATACCGGTCCGGATGCGGAGTACGAAGAGTTCAACGACAGGAATAAGATTCTGAAGCAAATCGACAGTATTATGATCGGCGGGGAAAGCCGCTATGTAACGATCCTGCTCACAAACGGCTCATACTACACTAGCTACCCCATTGACGAGTATAATCCGATTAACTTAACAAAAGAGCCTTGGTTCGCCCAACTGAAAAATTTGTACGGCTTCGAGTCGTATTGGGTCAGAACGGCTCCGACGGTGTTCAAATCGGATAAGGCGAGCAATCCGTACCAGATGTCGGTCGTCCGAACGCTCCGCGGCGAAGGCTCGAATATATTCGGCTATGTGATCGTGACGATTATGGAAAACCAGATGAATCGGAACTTTGAGCGGCTTTCGAGCGACCAGGAGTTTATGATCGTGGACTCGTCCAACGTGATTTTATCCCATAACGATGCGGCGAAAATCGGGCAGCCCTTTCCTTACCCGTCGTATCTGAAACCATCCAGTAAGCAAATCACCTCCGATATTGTACAAGTCGGCGGCGAAGATTATTTGATGACCCAGCAGTCCTTGTCCTTTACCGGCTGGAAGCTGGTCTCCTTAACGCCTTATAAGAAGGCGATCTTTAAAATCAACGGTATTTTTAACAAGGTGTTCGTTTTTCAGATCGTATCCTTTATCGTTTTTTTACTGCTTCTGCTGTATTTGCTGCGTACATTCACCAAGCCGCTGGTCCGCTTGGGCAGCGTAGCGCTGACGGTCCAGAGGGGAAATCTCGAGGTAAGGTCCCATATCCGCGGAGGGGATGAAATCGGGCGGCTCGGCTATTTGTTCGACCAGATGCTCGACCGGATTAAAGAAATGATCACTGAGATCTCCCTTACGCAGGCGCGCAAACGCAAAGCGGAGCTCGCGATGCTGCAGGCGCAGATCAATCCTCATTTTTTGTTTAATGTGCTGAACTCGATCCGTATGAAGGTCATGTACCGGGGCGACAAGGAAAGTGCGGAAATGATCGGCTCCCTCTCCAAACTGCTGCGAATGACGATCAGTCAGGATAAAGGTACGATCAGTCTGCACGAAGAGGTCGAGATTGTGATGGATTACATGCGGCTTATGAATATGCGGCAGAAGGAGAAGGTATCGCTCCAGGTCGACGTATCGACCGACGCCCTGCTGGAGAAGGTACCGCGTTTTATTTTGCAGCCCTTGATTGAGAACGCTTTGATCCATGGACTGAGCCAATCGGCCGGGACGATATCGCTGGGGGCCTCGGTCGAGGACGGCACCTTGGTGGTAACGGTGGAAGATGACGGGATCGGAATGGACAGCGTCGTGCTGGAGGGGATTCGCCGGAAATTGGCGTCATACGGAGACGAAGCGGTGCATCCGGAGTCAGATTCTCGGAAGGGCTTTTCAAGTATCGGCTTGGCGAACGTAAATGAACGGATGCGTATGACATACGGCGATTCGTTTAACATGAATATTGACAGCGGCGAGGGGCAAGGCACGCGGATTACGATGCGGATCCCGCGCACGGAGGTGAATCCTTCTCATGTATAAAGTTATGTTGGTGGACGACGATTATCCGGTTTTGGAGTTTTTATCGGAAGCGATTCCTTGGGAGAAGTACGGTCTTCAGCTTGTCGGTCGCTGTGAGAACGGGGCCGTGGCCCTGGCGCAGGCGGAGCGGGACATGCCGGATATTCTCATTACGGATATCGGTATGCCCAAGATGGACGGAATCGAGCTCATCGGGTCGCTGAAGCAGCGAAAGCCGGGTCTTCGGGTAGCCATCCTGTCCTGCCACAGTGATTTTCATTACGCTCAGCAGGCGCTCAAGCTGAACGTGCAGGATTATGTGCTGAAGGATACGCTCGATCCCGCGAGCCTCGAGAAGCCGCTGCAGCAGTTCAAGGAAAGCCTCGATCAGGAGGACCGGGTCCGGTCGCACAGCCACCAGCTTCAAGATATGGTGGACCGGAACAAAGAGCCGCTTAAAGAGAAATTCATCCGCAAGACGATGCAGCGAGCCGATTCTGGCCCCGCAGGATTGGCTGAACGAAGCCGCGTCGTACGGCCTGAGCCTCGAGGGCAAAGCCTGCCTTCCGGTCCTTGGCTTTATCGACGGATACCGGCAGGCCAAGCAGCGGTTCGTCTCCGACGACATCCTGCGGTTTGCCGTCTATAACGTGATCGGCGAGGTCATTGGCGGCGAGGAGTCGCCGGTCGTTCATTTTGCCTACGGAACGAAGGAATCATACTTTCTGTATCCGTTTCAATCGTCGCTGAAAGTCAATCCTTACGCCGAAGCCGCCGAGCGGATCCGGGAGATCCAGACCGCGCTGCGCAAATATTTGAAAATATCGATGTCCTTTGTCATCGGGGACGTTTGCCACCATCCGGAAGAGATTAAAGGCGCCTTGAACGGACTGTTGTCCGGAACGGTCCAGCGCTTCTATATGGATGAGGGCTCGATTGTCAAGCAGCGGTCCTTCGCTAACGGGAACCTGGACATCTTCTCCTGGTATGATCAAGCGAGCACCGAGTTCAGGGAAATGATGCTGGAGAAGAAGGCGGACCGGATCGCGCCGACGGTGAGGCATTGGACCGATTTTCTGAAGGAGCATGCCTTTCATCCGGAGAAGGTCAAGGATTGGGTGCTCAAGCCGCTGCTGGATTTGAAGCTGAAGCTGCAGTCGCTGCAGTATTTCCGTTCCACCTACACGGGGACTTCCTGCACAAGGAAATTCATGAGATCGATTCTTTGGCGGAGCTGGAGCACTGGCTGACGGAGCATTTCCAATCGGTCGTCACCCGGGCGGGCGAGGTATGGGAGCGGAGCCGGCGGACGGAAGTGATGGAGGCGTGCCACTATGTTTCGCTTCACCTGGATAAACGGATCAGTCTCGAGGAGGTCGCGGATCACCTCTTCTTGAACAGCGGCTACTTCAGCCGCTTATTCAAGAAAGAGACGGGCGAAACCTTCATCGAATACGTGACACGCATGAAGATGAACCGGGCCAAAGAGCTTCTGGATCAGACAAGCCACCCGGTCGGCAAAATATGCGAAATGCTGGGCTACGACAACCAAAGCTATTTTATTAAAATTTTCAAATCGTCCGTCGGCGTCACGCCGGTGGAATACAGAGGTCAAAAAACATCGTAAGAAAGTAAAAATACTCCTATTGTCCGGCGCGGAAAACGAGTAGTATGAAGGTTAGAAACCTATCCTGCATGCTACGGAGGATTCAGATGAACCGTAATCAAATAGGGCAGTTATTGAAGGAACAAGCGGCGGACAGCCGTTCCCTGCTGTTTCGTGCCGGAGAGCAGGATTCCTGGTGGCAGGAGGTCCGCCGGTCGGAGGCGTACCGGCCGTTGATTGAGGAGATTCGCACCGAAGCGGAGAGCCTGCTTCACCGGCCGGCGCCGGAGCTATCCTTCGCCTTGTTCCGGATTTACGGGGACAAGGGCTCGCGGCTGGAATACGAGCGCGTTTATTTTGAAGCCAGGAAACGATTGAATACGTTTACACTGATGTCGCCGCTGGAGCCCGAGCGCCCGGATTACTTCGCGGCTTTGCAGGAGACGATCTGGTCGGTTTGCAATGAATATACCTGGTGCCTGCCGGCTCATGCTTCCGGAACGCCCGAATCAGCAAGCGAGATGGCATACTCTCTGCAGGATATCTCCGGGGCGCTTCAAGGCAATGCCGCCATGATCGATTTGTTTTCCGCGGAAACCGGGTTTGCTCTGAGCGAGGTGCTGCGCTTACTGGAGGGGAGACTGCCGCTTCTTCTGCGCAACCGGATCAAGCATGAGGTATACCGCCGGATCTTCTGGCCTTACCTTTATCAGGGGCCGTTTCATTGGGAGACGGCGACGCACAATTGGGCGGCGGTTTGCGCCGGATCGATCGGTGCGGCGGCACTGCATCTGATGGATGATGAGGAAGACTTGTCCGTCATTCTGGAGCGCGTGCTTCAGTCTATGGAATGCTACCTGCAGGGCTTCAAGGAAGACGGAGCGACGACGGAAGGCTACGGGTATTGGTATTACGGCTTCGGCTTCTTCGTCTTCTTCGCCGATTTGCTGAAGCGGAGATCTGGAGGGGCGATCAACTTATTTTCCGACGAGAAGGTGCACCGGATCGCTTTGTTCCAGCAAAAATGCTTTATGACCGGGACGGCCGTCGTCAATTTCTCGGACTCGCTCCCTGAGGCCCGGATCCATATGGGGCTTACCCATTATTTAAGCCGGATTTATCCGGATGTGGTCCTTCCGGACTTCGCTCTGCGCACGAGCTACACGGATGACCACTGCAATCGCTGGGCCACGGCGCTCCGCAATCTGCTGTGGTTTCAACCGGAGAAAGCGGCGGGCGGCAGACCCTGGGGCCCGGCGACATATTACCTGGAGGATGCGCAGTGGCTCATCTCCAGGCATATGACCGAATCGGGCGCCTACTGCTTCGCGGCCAAGGGAGGCCATAATGCGGAGCCGCACAATCATAATGACGTCGGCCATTTTATTCTCCATGCCGAAGGTGATACGTTCCTGGCGGATCTGGGCATGCGGAATGTATACGAAGCGTTATTTCGGGCCGGAGCGCTATTCCTATCTTTGCAACGGTTCTCAGGGACACTCGGTTCCGATCATTGAAGGCTGTCTGCAGAAGGAAGGGGCCGAATACCGGGCGCAAGCCATGAGTGTTTCTGAAGACGGAGAGACCGACCGGGTGCTTCTTGATCTTACAGCGGCCTACGGCCTCAGCTCCCTGCAGCGGCTGACGCGCCGTTTGGTCTGGCATAAAACGGAGCAACCGTATCTATTGCTGGAGGATGCGTACGACTTTACGGCGGTACCGGCAACGTTGGTCGAACGCTTCATGACCCTGCTTCCGCCGGATCTGTCCGGCGACAGCATTATCCTGCCCGGCAAGGAGCGAAAGCTCGCCATCGGCTACGATCCCAAGGTAGTCGAGCCCCATGTGCAGAAACTGGAATTTACGGATCATTTCGGCGTCGTGAAGGAAGTATACGCGATCGACTTTAAGTCGCTTCGCCCGAAAACAAGCTGCAAGATTCAATTTAGTTTTCAATTTGACGATGAAGGTTCCTTTCCAAGGGTATAACGATGTAAGGGAGATGCGCGATGAGTTCGATGATGAAGAACGGCTGGGCCGATGAGGCCTGGCGGGAGACCGTCCGGAAAGTGGAGAGAACCAGCCAAAGAATCGGGGCGCAGTTTCCTCACGCCAGCGTGAACGGTTCCTACGTGCTGGAGCCCGCTTCCTGGTGGACGGCCGGCTTCTGGCCGGGACTCTTGTGGTCGCTGTACCGCGAGACGAAGAATGAGGAGTTCAAAATCGTTGCAGAGCAGTGCGAGCTGCAGCTGGATCAAGTGATTGCGGATTATTACAAGCTGGATCATGATATCGGATTTATGTGGACTTTAACGAGCATTGCCCGCTATAAGCCGCTGCAGGCGGAAGACGCTAAGCGCCGCGGGTCGCTTGCCGCGAATTTGCTGGCTGCGCGGTTTAACGTGAAGGGCGGCTTCATCCGGGCGTGGAACCCTTGGCGCGAGGGGGAGGACAATGCAGGCTGGGCGATCATCGACTGCCTGATGAACCTGCCGCTCCTGTACTGGGCGTCCGAGGTCAGCGGCGACCCGCGGTACAAGCATGTGGCTGTGGAGCATGCGGATACGGTGCTGGAGCATTTTATCCGTCCGGACGGTTCCGTCTATCATATCGTACGGTTCGACGCACATACCGGGCAGCGGATCGAGGCCTTGGGAGGCCAAGGGTTCGCACCGGAGTCGGCTTGGTCCCGCGGAGCGGCCTGGGCGATTTACGGCATGGCCTTAAGCTACCGGTACACGGGCGAGGAGCGTTATTTGCAAGCGGCCAAGCGGGTTGCGCATTTCTTCATCGCCCAGCTCCCGGAGGATCATGTACCGGTGTGGGATTTCCGTCTCCCGCCGGGCATTACCCCGTACCGGGATTCCTCGGCGGGAGCCTGCGCGGCGTGCGGCCTGCTGCTCATCGCCGATCTCGTGGATCCGGTCGAGGCAACCGTATACCGCCAGAAGGCGGAAGCGATGCTGCATTCCTTGTATACGAATTACGGCGCATGGGACAACCCTCAGGAGGAGGGCCTCATCCTGCACGGAACGAGCCATTACCCGGAAGGAAGGAACGTGGACGTACCTCTGATCTACGGGGACTATTTCTTCGTCGAGGGTTTAAGCCGGCTGATGGGACATACGGAGCTATTTTGGTAGGGACTGGATACTGAGTATAGGCGGCGCGAGGGGTGGGTATTCACTTCTCGTCGCTGTCCATTGCAGAAATTTAAGTTTAGAAGCCGCTAGGCAGTGGGGGTTACTTCCCGCTCGTCAAAGTCTGTCGCTGTTAGGATTTCCGGGGCCAGTTTATGTGTTACAATAAGTATGATCAACACGGTCAGAAGAAAGACTCAGACCAAGGGAGACACCCTGCCAAATGAAGAAATGGTACACCATCGGCTTGTATCTCGTGCTCATACTCATTGTCTATGTATTCAAGGATGAAATTTTGCATTGGATGGAGTATGGGAATGCACCCGTTCTGCTTATTTTTGCGGCTGCGCTCGGTTTTATTATCGTACCGGTCATCCCCTACAAAATAATTATCGGCATGCTTGGGTTTATGTACGGTCCTTTGCTTGGCGCTTTGATCAGTTGGACCGCTGCTTCCATCGCGTCTGTTATTGTTTTTTGGCTGACACGCTACTTGTTTCAAAAGCAGGGCCGTGCTTACTTGTCCAAGTACGAGAAGCTGGAAAAGCTCCAAGCCGCGATTGAAAAAAATCCGTTCCTGACGATTTTATTGGCTCGACTGATCCCGGTTATCCCTCAGGCTGTCGTTAATGTCATTCCTGCCATTACGTCCATTCCGGTCGTTACATTCGCTGTCGCGTCCGCATTGGGAAAAATTCCGGCTATGCTCCTGTTTGCGTTCATCGGCAGTAATCTGTTGGCTGGCACCAGCAAGCTTGTTTTGTCCGTCGGTGTGTATGTCCTTTTTTGGCGTTCGTCTACGTCGTCTACCGCGTCTGGTTCAAGAAGCGATGGCTTTAAACAGCTATGCTTCGGGCATTTACTAGCTCGTACCCGTTAGCGGAACCAGGAGACCGAACGATCCTTGCGGCGGCAGTATTCGATCATGTTTGTTCCGCGCCTTATTGCTTAACGTTATACCACCAATAGCCGCGTGAAAAACGGCTTTCAACCATTAGGGTTTTCCCATCCCGTTCATAGATCATCATGCTCCCCATATTCTCCCGATATGTCCAACCTCCATGTTCCCGCAAATACACGTGAAGCGCTTCCTGTGACAATCCACGCCTCCCGACAAAACGGCTCGATTCCGCATTCAAGGGAACCAGCACTTGGGAACCCGACTCAATCAACCACAAAGCCTTAGGAATGGAAAAGGGCGGCCCGATCTTATGCCCCCATTGAAAGAATAAAAATCCGATCATGAAACACAGCGCGATCATAGCAATAATCCTTGGTTTCACCCGTTTGAAAGTCCCTCCTATTTCTTCCCCGCCAATGCTAAATGGAGCTTGTTAAATTTTATCATAGATTCTAAAATTAGATATTTAATGATATATAAAGAGAATAAAAGATTTACGAAATTAACCGAATCTAATACTTTATGTTCACTCCAATACTTATATTCTTTGGATACTTTCTCAATACTTCAACTGGAGCTCCAAGAGCTCTAGTGTTTATTTATCAAACATTATAACGTTATATTTACTTTGAGTGCGGGCTGTGCTATTTTAACATTATAATGTTATATCTTTTTTAACCTCATAACGGAAAAAGGTGAATTCCTATGAGCGAACGGCTCGTACTGCGTCATGTGAAGCGAGTGAATGAAGAGCCGGCGGATATCATCGTGGAGGAAGGCAGGATTGCCGGGGTAACCGGTCCCGGAGAGGGACAAGGGGAGCGAGTATTCGACTGCGAAGGCTGTTACGTATCCAGCGGCTGGATTGATCTGCATGTGCACGCCTTTCCCGAACTCGATCCGTACGGCGATGAAATCGATGAAATCGGAGTGAAGCAGGGGGTCACCACTATCGTGGACGCAGGCAGCTGCGGGGCCGACCGGATTGGGGAACTGGCGGCAAGCCGAACGGAGGCCAAAACCAACCTGTTCGCCTTCCTTAACATTTCGCGGATCGGCCTGCAAAGAATCGACGAGCTGTCGAGTCTCGATTGGATCGACCGGGAGAAGGCGGTGCAAGCGGTCAACCGGCATCGCGATTTCATTGTGGGACTGAAGGCGCGGATCAGTAAAAGCGTGGTGCGTGACAGCGGCATCGAGCCTTTGGTCTTGGCGCGGAAGTTTTCCGATGAAACGGGCCTGCCTCTGATGGTGCACATCGGCTCAGGGCCTCCGGACATCAAGGAGATCGTTCCGCTGCTGAGAAGTAGGGATGTCATTACGCATTATTTGAACGGGAAGAAAAATAATCTATTCGACGAAGAAGGCCGCCCGCTTCAAGTGTTAACGGATGCGATCGCAAGAGGCGTGCATCTCGACGTCGGCCATGGCACGGCGAGCTTCTCTTTTCAAGTCGCGGCGGCGGCCAAAAAGCACGGGATCGGGCTGAACACGATCAGCACCGACCTATACCGGGGCAACCGCTTGAATGGCCCGGTTTACAGCCTGGCGAATGTTCTTACGAAATTCCTCTACCTCGGATATTCGCTGGAAGAGGTGATCGCGACCGTGACGGTCCGCGCGGCGGAGTGGCTCCGGAAGCCGGAGCTGGGCCGGATCCAGACGGGGGGACCTGCGAACTTAACGTTGTTCCGGGTGGTGGACGAACCGGTGGAGCTTATTGATTCGGAAGGCGACAGACGCATGGCGGCAAGAAGAATCGAACCCAAAGGAGTCGTTGTGAATGGCGAATTCATTGAATGCTAAATACGGTTTGAAGCGGGTCATTAATGCCAGCGGGCGGATGACGATCCTCGGGGTGTCGGCTCCTACGGATACGGTCATGGAAGCGATGAAGCAGGGCGGGCAGAGCTATGTTGAGATCGCGGACCTGGTCGATAAATCCGGCGATTATGTGGCCCGCATTCTGGGCTCGGAGGCGGCGGTGATTGTGAACTCGGCGTCGAGCGGTATCGCCCTCTCGGTAGCGGCGCTGGTGACGCGGGGGAACCGCCGGAAGAGTGAGCGGCTGCATCAGGAGGCGATTCCAAACAATGAGATCATCCTGCTGAAGGGTCACAACGTGCAGTACGGCGCGCCGGTGGAAACAATGGTTTACCTGGGCGGCGGGAAGCTCGTGGAAGCAGGCTACGCCAACGAAGGTAAAGCGGAGCATATCGAAGAAGCGATCACGGGGAATACGGCGGCTATTCTTTATGTGAAATCGCACCATGCGGTGCAGAAGAACATGATTTCCGTCGAAGAGGCATGGGAGATCGCCCAGCGGCATCAGGTTCCTCTTATTGTGGATGCGGCGGCGGAAGAGGACATCCGCAAATATGTGCAGTGCTCGGATCTGGCGATTTACAGCGGTTCGAAGGCCATCGAAGGCCCGACCTCGGGCATCATCGGCGGCAAGCGGAAGTACATCGAATGGGTCAAAGTGCAGCTGCACGGGATCGGACGGAGCATGAAGGTCGGCAAGGAAACGATCTTCGGCCTGCTTCAGGCGCTGGATGAATATATGGCCAAGGAAGATAAGAGCGAACAGGAGAAAGAAGCTTTGCAGGTGCTTATGCCGCTGAATGAACTGCAGGGTGTCAAGGTAACGATCGTCCAGGACGAAGCCGGGCGGGCGATTTTCCGCGGCCGCGTGCAGATCGATCCGGAGCTGTCCGGCACCACGGCCAAGAAGGTTGCGGATGGGCTGCGCGAAGGAGAGATCGCCATCTATACCCGTGACTACGGCGTAAGACAGGGCTACTTCGATATCGATCCGCGTCCGCTTCAAGGCGACGACATGCAAATTATCGCAGCAAAAATACGTGAATTGGCAGGAGGCAACTAATCGATGTCGAATATCATGAAACGATTCTATAAAGGCCGTGCCGCACTGAATGTACTGGCCGGAAGTATGAACAACGCCAAAGAGGTGTTTGCCGCGGCGGAAGGGTATGTCCTGGTCGGCGTGCTATCCAAAAACTACCCTACGGTCGAAGCAGCGGTAGAGGCTATGAAAGCCTACGGGCAAGAAATCGACGACGCCGTCTCGATCGGCCTCGGCGCTGGAGATAACCGGCAGGCCGCCGTCGTAGCGGAGATCGCGAAGAGCTACCCCGGCGACCATATCAACCAGGTATTCCCGGCGGTCGGAGCGACCCGGGCCAATCTGGGCGAGCGGGACAGCTGGATCAACAGTCTCGTGTCCCCGACGGGCCGTCCGGGCTACGTCAATATCTCAACCGGTCCGGTAAGCGCAGCCTTGGAGGAACAGGCGATTGTGCCGGTGAAAGCGGCCATTGCGCTGGTACGCGATATGGGCGGCAATGCGCTGAAATATTTTCCGATGAACGGACTCAGCCGGGAAGACGAGCTCCGTGCCGTGGCTGAGGCTTGCGGTGAAGAAGGCTTTGCCCTCGAGCCGACGGGCGGGATCGATAAAGAAAACTTCGAACGGGTCCTGCGCATCGCGCTGGAAGCGAAGGTCCCCCTGGTCATTCCGCACGTGTATTCCTCGATTATCGATAAAGCAACGGGAGATACGAAACCGGAGGATGTTAAGGAGCCGCTGCAAACGATGAAGAAGCTGGTCGATGCCTATGCCTAAACGGATTGCCGCCTTCGGCGAAGTCATGATGCGCCTGCAGGTGCCGGGCTATGAGCTCTTGTCCCAAGCCAGCACCTTGCGGTATACTTTCTCCGGCACGGGCGTCAATGTCGCCTCCGCGCTGACGCGCATGCGGGCATGAGGGGTTCCTCGTGTCGCGTTTGCCGGCGAACCCGGTGGGGGATGCCGCGATAGCGTATCTGCGCAAGCTGGGGCTGACGGAATCACAAATCCTTCGGGGCGGGAACTATATGGGCATGTATTTTCTCGAGAACGGGTTCGGCGCCCGGCCCAGCCGCGTTACCTATACGAACCGTCTGGAAAGCAGCTTCAATACGGCCCCGGAAGGCACGTATGATTTCGAAGCGATCGCACAAGATATGGAAGCCGTTCACTTCTGCGGCATTACGCTCGCGATGAACGATCCTGTCCGGAATCATATGAAAGCCTTCGCCAAGGCGGTCAAGCAAAGCGGAGGCCTCGTGATCTTCGACTGCAATTACCGCCCTTCCTTGTGGGGAGAGGATGGATACGCGAAGGCGAAGCCCCATTACGAAGACATGCTGCAGCTGGCGGATATCGTCATGATGAACGAAAAGGACGCGATCCACATCCTGGGCATGAATACGCAGAAAGCGCAGCGGGAAGAGCGACTCGTCGAACTGATACCGGCCGTAGCCCGGGAGTATGCGGTCTCCGTGCTGGCGGGCACGCACCGCTCCGTCCATGGAGACAACACGCATTCCTTGCGCGGTTACCTTTATAAGGATCAGGCATTCTCCTTCTCCGACACGCTGAGGTTTGCCGTCCATGACCGGATCGGAGCGGGAGACGCCTATACCGCAGGGATCATCCACGGGGAGCTGGAAGGCTATTCCCCGGACAAGACCGTCCGCTTCGCGGCGGCCGCCGCCATGCTGGCGCATACGGTAACCGGCGATACCCCGATGTCGTCGGAGAAGGAGATCCTGCGGGCGATGACGGAATCCGCAGGCGATGTAGAAAGGTAGTGAAAGACCCCATGAGCTTATCCCGGAAAGACCGGCCGTTATATTTGCAGATTAAAAATATTATCAAGGACCGGATCCTGCATGGGGTGTATCCGCTGGGGAGCAACATTCCCTCGGAGCCCCAGCTCGAAAGCGAATTCGGCGTCAGCAAGATTACCGTCCGGAACGCCGTTCAGGAGCTCGCTCAGGAAGGATTTCTTGAGAAGGGCGACGGCAAAGGGACGAAAGTGATCCGCAATATATCCGTCTCCAAGCTGTCCAAATGGAAACGGTTCACGGAGGTGCTGGTCGAAGAAGGACATACCATCAAGAAGCAGTGGCTGTCGGCCGAGGCGATCCTTAACGAGGAAGGAACCGAGGCGCACCGGCTCTTCGGGAAGCAAAGCCTCCGCATTGAGCGTCTCTATTATCTTGACGATGTGCCGTATATTCATTACACGCATGATTTGACCGGCCGGCTAGAAGGGCTGGAGCTGCCCGTTTTGAAAGCCGAGTCCTTGTATGAGCCGCTGGAAGATCAGGATATTGCTTTAGACAAATACCGGGACGAATTCGCCGTTGCGGCCGCTCCTTCCCGGATCGAAGAGATCCTCAGAGTCCCTAAAGGAACGCCTTTGTTAATGAGGCTACGTTATTCCTACGATGAGGCGGGGAACGTCGTTGAATTCAGCAAGGGCTACTACAATACGGAACTGCACCGCTATATCGTAAATTATGATATATAAGGTCGCCTGTGCTCCGGCTGCTCTCTGATTCGATTAGGGGAAGCCGGAGTTTTTCTAATATATCGCATCACATACTGCTTGGGCGTCGTGCCGTAAATTTTCTTGAATATCTTGATAAAATAGCTCGTTTCCATCCCCACCTGCCCGGCGGCTTCCTCGATGGCGATCCCGGGGTAGTCATGGAAAAGCTGCAGAGCCCGCCTTAACCGGATCATTTGCAGATACCGGCCCGGCGTCACGCCGTAAGCGCCCAAGAAGAGCCGGTGAAAATGCTGCACCGAATAACCGACCGCACGGGCCACATTGGACAGCTGCAGGTTCTCGTTATAATGCTCCTCCAGGATGCGCGTCGCATGCTGCAGCGCTTTGTTCGGTCGCCCCCGCGAAGGATGAGCCGCTTGTTCCCCCTCATGCGCCTGCTCCTTCTGCAGCGACAGCAGGATGGCATAAAAGCGCACGGAGGCTTCCCACACGCTGTCCGGCTCATTGTCGTTCACAATGTGCCAGAGCTGAATCAGCTCCTCCCATAACCGGCTGAACCGCTCCTCTTGGATCATCCTTGGCTGCCCGATACCCGCCAGAGCGGCGGCGGCGCTGGATGCGTTCCCCTGAAAGCCGATAAACCCGAGCTCCCATCCTTCCTCTTTACTTGCCGCAAAGTATTCGTGCGGTACCCCTTCGCCTAACAGCAGGATGCTGCCTGCGTTCAAGATCATTTCATCTTGTCCGATCCTGCGGAAGATCCCGCCGCCTCTGCGCGTGAACAATAACTGATACGCGGGAAAACCGGTCGGTCTTGTAATTTGCTTCTGCTCGTGATAGCCGATGCAGTACACGTAAAGCGGGGGAAGAGGCCGCGCATTGGTATGGGCGAGTATAAAAGGCAGCATCGGAAGTCACCTGTCCATGTTCAGAATGAACGATTTATTCCACGGCTTCTGCGTCGATATTGGCTAGGGTCATAGGCCTGTGAGGAAAATGTTAGGATATAACGATTTTATCCTAATTTTGTGCTATAGGGAATCCGCCTGGATTACATATAATGGGATTCATAAATGAAAGCGCTAACACGAGTAGGTGATTATTCATTTTTCCGGGGGATGAAAGGATGACAAAAGCTAAGGTGTATCGGTGGCTCGTACCGTACTTACTGCTGGCTGTGGTTACCGCATGCAGCGGTGGGGAGAAGACGGCGGAGAATACGAAAGACACAGATAAGGCACAGCCGTACAAAATGGGGAGCGATCCCGTCGAACTCTTCATCGTATCCGCAAGCGGCGACTCCGTGGAAAGCTTCAACGACCGGTTTCTCGATCTCGTGCAGAGCAAATTTCCGAATGTGAAATTGACTTATCTGCCCTGGAAGAAGGAAGGGCCGTCCATTCAGGAAATGATCACCGCGGGCCAGCAGATCGATATGTACTACGATTCCATCGGCATTTTCAGCACAGTGCAGAACTACCAGCTGCAGATGGATATGTCGGATTTGATCAAGAAGCACAACGTCGATCTGGGGAGCCTTGAGCCGGTTACCGTGGAAGCGGCCAAGATCGTATCCGGCGGGAAAGAAATGTGGGGTGTGCCGGTATTCAACAACAACCTCGTGCTGTATTACAACAAGGACATTTTTGACAAATTCGGCGTCCCTTATCCCAAAGAGCAGATGACTTGGGACGAATTGAACGAGCTGTCCAAGAAGCTCGGCAGAACCGACGGGAGCAGCATCTATGTAGGCTATACGACGTCCGCCAACCATGCGCTCAGAATGAACCAGATGTCGCTTCCGTATCTGAAGGAGGACGCCCCGAAATCGGCGGTCAACAGCGAGCTTTGGAAGAAGTATTACGAAACGGCGTTCCTTACCCCTACAAAGCGGCGGGACTGGAGGCTTTTACAAGCAAAAACAACCGGATGCCGAACTTCCTCACCCAGGAAGCGGCCATGTTCATGTATTTGTCCTCGGCGATGTTCATCAATAAAGAGTACGAAACGATCAACTGGGACATGGTGCCGATCCCGACCCTGAAGGATAAGCCGGGCGTAGGCTCGCAGGCATACCCGACCTTCTTCAGCGTAACCTCCGCCAGCAAGCATAAAGACGAAGCTATGGAAGTCATCAAATACCTGGTATCGGAAGAAGCACAGATGAAGCTGTCCAAGAAGGGCATTATGCCGGTGCTGAAGAATGACGCCGTGAAGCAGGCCTTCGGCCAGGAAAGCAAGTTCAAAGACAAGAACCTGAAGGCCGTGTTCACGAATCAGTTCGCGCCGGTCCCATACAAATCCAAATACGACTCCCTGGTGGAAAAAGCGTATAACGAAGCGGTCGGCGCCGCGATGAGCCAGGATATCAATACGGCGCTCAGGTCGGCGGAAGAGAAGGCGAATCAAATCCTCGCATCGGAAGCGAATAAATAACTGGCGGATGACTTGGCCCCGATCTCACAAGGTCGGGGCTCGTTATTTTCGATGGCCGCTGTAGCCTATTCGCTTGGATATTTCCAGCGCTTCCTTCGTCAATTTGTCCGCGTAATCCTCGATCATGGCGGGCCTTAGTCTGTACACGGGACCTGTGATCGTAACGGCGGCAAACACCCTGCCGGTATAATCCCGAACCGGGGCCGCGATCGAATGAATTTCCTCCTCATCGATATATTCCCCTTTGCTCACCGCATACCCTTTAGCCCGAATGTCCGATAAATGACGGCGCAGCGTATCCGGGTCCGTGATGGTCCGGCTCGTGTAGGGAATGAGCCCTTCTTCCATAACGCGCTCGATGAATTCTTGATCCTGATAAGCGAGCAGAGCTTTGCCGCTGGCCGTGCAGTAAAGCGGGTTGCGTCCCCCGATTTCCGTATAGATGCGCACCGAACGCTTAGGTTCGACCTTATGAAGATAAACGCTTCGGGTACCTTCGAGCACGCTGAGCAGCGCCGTTTCGTTCGTGATCGCGACCAGGTGCTGAAGATGCGGCAGGGCCTCTTGATGAATTTCCAGATGTGTGGTCACCACACGGCTTAAAGTGAGGACGGGCACCCCCAGGCGGTACTTTCGCGTGGACTCGTTCTGAACCAGGAAGCCTTCGGAGGTGAGCGTGTCGACTAGCCGCTGAACGGTGCTTTTGCTCAGCTGCAGCTCCTTGGCCAGCTCGCGGACACCCCGTTCGGGATGCTCCGTGGTGAAGGCTTGGAGAATACGGAGCGCATTTCGAACCGATGATAACAGCAGAGGCTGCCCGGTATCGTTCATATGCAGCATTTCCTTTCTTGCTCGAATAGAGAAAAAATTAATTTGTCCCTCTATACGGGACATCAATCTATTATATGCCATACACTCTATGTTAATCTAGACAGGTGTATTTAAATCGGAAAGATAGGATGAAATGAAATGAATGATAAAATCGTGATGCCGATCTGGTCGTTCGGCCTCTTCATCGTGGTGATGAACACGACGATGTTCAATGTTTCCATTCCGGGCATCATCCGGGATCTCGGCATTACGGCGGATCTCGGCTCTTGGATTATTTCGAGCTATTCGATCGGATACGCGTTATCCACGGTCGTTTACAGCAGGCTCTCCGACACCGTGCCGATCCGCAGGCTGGTGGCCATAGGACTCACGGTCCTTGGCCTGGCGTCCGTCTTCGGGATCTTTGCGCGGGATTTCCACCTGCTGCTGGCCGCCCGCATTCTGCAGTCGGCCGGCGCCGGAGCGTTGGCCGGACTCGGACTTGTACTCGCCAGCCGCTATATTCCCTTTGAAAGACGCGGCCGGGCGATTGCGATGATATCGGCGGGCAGTGCGATGGCCTTCGGGCTCGGTCCGATTGCCGGCGGCCTCATCAGCGAGTTCTTCGGCTGGAACGGGCTGTTCGTCGTCACCTGCCTCGTGCTGGTAGTTCTTCCTGTACTGCTGCGCCTGCTGCCGAAAGAGCAGCCGAAGCCTTTCCGCTTCGATATCCTGGGTGCCGCTTTGACCGTTGTCAATGCAGCCGCCTTGCTGACCGCCGTGACGCAGCGCTCCGCCCTTTGGTTTGCCGTCAGCCTCGCGTCGTTGGCCGCACATGCCTGGCATCTGAGAAGAGCGAAGGAGCCATTCATCGCGCCTGCGCCGCTGAAGGGCTCGTCGTACCGCAAGTCGCTGGCCGTTGGCTTCTGCATCCTGGTGCTGAACCTCGGCAACTTGTTTCTGATGCCGCTCGTGCTTGCCAATCTGTTTGACAAATCGCCTATGGCCATCGGCCTCACGATCGCTCCCGGCGCCATCCTGTCGGCCTTCCTGACCCGCTTCGTCGGGAGATGGATCGACCGGTACGGCAATCTGCGGTTTCTGCTGCTCGGACACGCCATTCTTGCCGTCGTGCTGGCTTGGTTCTCCTGGGGGCTGGCGGTCTCGCCGGCGGTCATCATGTGCGGTTATCTCTGCTTCTCGCCATCCTTCTCGGCGACGATCGCTTCGCTCAATAACGAAACGCTGCGCATCCTGCCCAAGCCCTTGGTAGGCTCCGGCATGGGGCTGATGCAATTGATCCAGTTTTTCGGCGGCTCGCTTTCCGTCGCCGTTTGCGGGCTGCTTCTCGCCCTTCAGAAGGACCTGCCGCTTGCCGGCGACTATAAGCACGTATACGAATTTCTGCTGCTGATCAGCCTTTGCTCTCTGGGCATGCTGCTGTGGTACCGCCAAACCGCAGGAAATGATGCTCCGAAGCCGTCGGCGGAAGCAAGCGGGTTGAATCGAGCTGCAGATTCGCGCTAACGCTGTAATCGTGCGGATTCCAATATGCCAGCCCCGTCGGACGCGTCCGGCAGGTAACGCCATTCTCATTCGCCGCCCCCGATTCGGGGGCTTTTCTTTTGCAACCACCACTCTACTTTGCAATAGAGTCTATATATCTCATCATTTCCGATATGCCATTCATCTGCTTGACCAACTGCTCATTCAGCTTCAGCAGAGCCACCTGGAAGGAGCGCTCAATAGCAGTTAGATCTTGTGTTTCCAAGGCGGCAAGCGGCTCCTTCATGCTCTCGATAAAATAGACGGTTTTCCTTAAACTGCTGATGACAATAATTTTTTTTAATTCCCGCGGCGTAAAGACCCTATATCCGTTTTCCGGGCTCCTCTCGGAGCGGATAAGCCCCTCCTTTTCCCAATGCCGAATAGCCGATGGATTCACACCGGCTATAGCGGCGACTTCCCCGATCCTCATTTCTTCCGTTACCTGCACATTCCTGTACCTGGAGAAATCCGCTCGATGAATGAGGCTCATGACCTCTTCGACTCGCTGCTTCTCTGCTTGAATGTTGTACTGATGCAAATTGATGATCCAAAGTGCCTGTTCGACGCGGCCTTCTTTTAACAAGCTCATGACCTCGTAGGCGACGGGAATATCGAATCCTTTGATTAAGGCGCGTAAGGCAATGAAAGCTTGAACATGAACCGGTGTATAGTATCTTCTATTACTGGCTGTCCGGGGCACGTCGGGCACCAAACCGAGATCTTCATATCTTCGCAAGGTGGTGGTACTAATATGAAGTTTCACGGCCATTTGTTTCGGCGTATAGTTTTTGTCCATGGGCGAGCACCTTTCCTTAAAGTGAAACCTTAAACCCCATCAACAATATTTTAAGAAATACCTTCCGTCTGCACAAGGATTGCCGGCATACAAAACGAAATCTTGCATGAAGGTTGTATGATTAATGGTAGAAAGAAAAAAGGAGGAGAGCTTATTGGAAAACGGCAAGCCTGCTTTCACGCCGAACCGGAGCATAAAGCCCGGCGAAATCATGACATTCGGCACGTATCCGCAGTCAGAGGACGGTAAAGCGCCGCCGATCAAATGGCGCGTTCTGCAAAATTCGGGCGGCGAGCTGTTCATTTTGAGCGAGGACATTCTGGACTGCAGGCGGTATCACGGCGTGAGTGCGGATATAAAATGGCGCGACAGCGTGGATATGACGTGGTGTGACTGTGATTTGCGCAAGTGGCTGAACGAGGAGTTCTATAACACGACATTCGATGCCGCCGAAAAGGAATGGATAAAGACGACCCGGTGCACGGACAACGGGGAAGGCGAGCCCGGACACGGAGGACAAGGTATTTTTGCTCAGCGTTACCGAGATAAAGAAGTTCTCCGATATCCACGGCAAGGAATTGCGGCGCGCCGTTGGAACGGACTTTGCCAAATTGAAAAAAACCGATGGATGCAGCTTATATGTCTATGATAAAACGGACAAAGATAACTATATCATCCGAAACGGCGAAGAAGTCGGCTGTTCCTGGTGGTGGTCATGCGGACACAAGGAAACAAGCCTTCGCGTGCGTATTTTGTCGGCCCAGGCTGCAGTATCCGCAGCTATGCGAATGTCAGTCTGGCCCGCGACGGCGTGCGCCCCGCTTTAATAATTCATCTTCCATGATAAAAAAGGGGAACGGGCGGCGATTATAGGTTTTGGAGTTAACACTTACGGTTTCCGCACAACAAAAGAACCGCCCGAAAGAAATTTTTCGGACGGTTCTTCACTATTACCCCTTCACAGCCCCAGCTGTAACACCCTTCGTAATTTGCTCATTGAACAGCGCATAAATGATAATGGCGGGAATCGAGGTCAGCACCATCACCGCAAACTGCGAGCCGTAGTCCGAGGAATACTGCCCCGCGAAGTTCATGACGGAGAAGGGCAGTGTCTTCAGCGTATCCTTGCTTAAGAAGGTCGACGCCATAATGAACTCGTTCCAGCAGTTCAGGAACGTCGTGACCGCGATTGTAACGAGCGCCGGCATTGTCAGCGGCAGAATGATCTGGAAGACGATGCGGTAAATGCTGCAGCCGTCCATGATCGCCGATTCCTCAATAGCGGCCGGAATGCTGCGCAGGAAGCCGGACAGAATAAACGTACCGAGCGGAACGGACACCGCCGTGTAAGGAAGGATCAAGCCCAGATACGAATTGGTCAGACCGAGCGACTTGAAGATCGCGAAGTTCGGCAGCAGCGTGGCGTGAACCGGGATCATAATGCCGAGCAGAATGATCGTAAAGAAGAAGGAACGCAGCTTCCACTTCATTCGCGTAAAGGCATAGCCGAGCGACAAGGACAAGAAGACGGTGAGTATGATCGTTACGCCCGAGACCAGCACGCTGTTGAACAAGTATTGCGGGAACTTCCCGTCGACCCAAGCATTGAAATAATTGATCCACTGGGGCTCGCTGGGCCATTTCAGAATAACCGAAGAGAAGAAATCGTTGCTGTCCACAAATGAGAAATCCACCAGCCAGATTAAGGGGAACAGCTGCGCAAAGGCGACCAGTAAGAACAGGATCCAAAGAACCGTTTTTTGTTTCGTTTTCAACTCCATCCCCCCTTAGTATTCCGGAGCGTCGCTGCGGATCAATTTGTTGCTCAGGTACGTAAAGATCAGACAGACGACGATAAACACAATGGAAATCGCGTTCGCATACCCGTACTGGCTTGCGGCAAACGCTTGATTGTACAAGTAAACCGCAAGGAACTGGGTGGCGTCGCCGGGCCCGCCGTTGGTGGTCAGGAACACGGTCTCCATTTGCTTCAAAGCCGTAATGATCGCCAGCGTCACTTGAACGGCAATGACCGGAGACAGCGAGCGGTACGGTGATGCGAAGGTGCAGTCTGAGGCCGGAGGCCCCGTCCAATTGAGCAGCTTCATACAGCTCCTCCGGAATGCCCTTGATGCCGGCGTAATAGAACAGCAGTCCCCAGCCGAAGCCGGACCAGATCAGAATAAACAGCAGGGAAAAGAGGGCCGTATGCGTATCGCCCAGCCACGCGTGCTTCCAGGAGGATAATCCGATGATGTCGAGCAATTTGTTCAAGATCCCGAAATCCGGATCGAGGATCGTCAGCCACATCCGCGAAATGACGACCACGGAGATCACGCAGGGGATGAAGAAGATCGTACGGAAAATTTTCTCCGCTTTGCCTCCGAGCCGGTCGAGCATGATGGCGAACAGGATGCAGATCGGATGCTGCAGAATGATATATCCGGCGCCGAGGAGCAGGGCATTGAGCAGCGATTTCCAGAAGCGCGGGTCGTGGAACAACAGATTCTTGAAGTTCTCCAGACCGACCATATGCACGGCGGTGCCGGGTCCCAGCGTATCCGTCAAGGAATAGTAGCCGCTCAGCACGATCGGAGCCAGAAAGGTCAGCACGAACAGCAGAATCCCCGGAAAGACGAAGAGGAAGATGGCCAGCTTATTGCTTAAAACTTTTTGCATCGGTTATCAGCTCCATCCTATGAAAAATGATAAGGACAGGAAAGCACCTGTCCTTAACCACTTTCTCTTTATCGTTTATTATTTCTTCTGTTTGTCCGCTGCGGCTTGAAGATCCGCTACCAGCTGCTCCGGCGTGGAGTCGCCGGCGAAGAACTTGCCGAAGGCGTTCTGTACTTCGTCCTTGAAGGCCGGTGTGCCGTAGTCAATGAAGGAAGCACCCGCTGTGGAAGAAGCGTTCACGAGAATATCCGTCAGCTGCTTCTGCACGTCGCTTTCTTTACCGGTCAACGTATATTTCTGCGCCGGTACCGCGGCGCCGGTATCCCAAGCATTTTTCGCCCATTGGTTCGCGCTCATGAGGTAGTCGAAGAATTTCTTGGCTTCCTCCGGATTTTTGGAGGAGGTGGTCAGCGCGTAGCCGCCGCCGTTCCAAGCGAGCAGGTCGCTCTCTTTGCCTTTGCCGCCGTCGACAACCGGGAACTTAATTACACCGAGGTTCTTGCGGAACGTCTCAGGCGAGCTTCTCGTTGGTCGCCATGCCGGCTTCCCAGGAGCCCATATACCACATGGCCGCTTTGCCTTGGGTGAACAGGTTCTGCGATGCGCCGTAATCGGCGGTCATGAACGAATCCTGGAACATTTTCGCGTCGTTCATTTGCTTCATGAGCTTGGCCGCATCCAGGAAGCCGCTGTCCTGCGTGAACGTTTTCTTTCCCGCTACGGCATCGAGGATCGCGTTCTGGTCCCCGCTCACGCGCTGAGCGAGGTTCTGGAACAGCTCGCCGAAGCTCCACAAGTCCTTGCCGTTGATGGACATCGGCGTAACCCCTTTGGCCCGCGCGCTTTCGCCGCGTCCAGCGGCTCGCCAAAGGTGGCCGGGACTTTGACTCCGTTGTCCTCGAACAGTTTTTTGTTGTAGTAGATCACTTCATAGTCGCTGTTGCGGGGCAGGCCGTAAATTTTGTTGTCGAAGGTGAACGATTTGAACACCCCGGGCAGGAAGTTGTACTTGTCCCCTTCGTAATCCTTGGGGCTTAGCTCCTTCACATATTTGGCCTGAACCAGCGTGCTGAGCTCGGCGCCGCCATGTACCATCGTGATGTCGATCGGCTCGTTGGAAGCCATATAGGCTTTCAGCTTGTTCTTGAACGGCTCCTCGGCCAAAGCTTCGACATCGATTTTGACGTTCGGATTTTCCTTCATGTAGCTGTCAATGACCATCTGCTCGGCCAGCCCTTGTCCCGATTTACGGTCCGGGAGGTTGGAGAAGAGGCGGAGCGTCACGGTTTTTCCTTTGGAATCGGACGTGCCTGCGCTTTGCTGATTGCCGCCGCTCGCACCGCCGGATGAAGCTCCGCCGCATGCGCTCAAGGTGCCGACCATGGCGACAGCCGCTGTCAGAAGCGCGACCTTGTTCAGTTTGCTTTTTCGGTTCATATTCTTCTTATTCATGTGGATTCCCCTGATTAGGAATAGGTGCCTGATGATTGTTTCTCTATTGCGAAGTCGTGAAGCTTATATTTGGATATTAACAAAGGGGAGGCGGTGCGGTCAGTAGAGAAAAAACGTATAAAGTTTAATTTTGTCGAATGATTGGCGGATGACATTGTTAAAATGCGGATTCAAGGATAAAATACGGAATACCAATACTAAGCTCTCCCTCTGTATAGAAGGAGTGCATAAGGTTCGTGATCGCCTTGGCTAATTACTTTATGAATTTGAGCATCAAATATAAGATCTTTATTCTATTCTACCTGCTGATTGTCATTATCACGCTGACGCTAGGCTATTATTCTTACCAGACTTCCAGTAAACAAATCGTCAGCAAGGTGAGCGCGACCAACCTCGGCGTCATCAAGGAAATCGACAACAATATTACCGGGCTCCAAAAGAATATTGCCGATTGGGTGACCGTATTCAGCCTTTCTTCCACGGTGCAGGACATCCTCCAGTACCCGTCCGTCGATCCCGTCCAGTTGGAGCGGCTGCTTTATTCCGGCCCTACCTCGTCGATTATGAGCCAGATGCTCATAACGAGCAATTTTGATTTTTTGTCGCTCTACGGCAAAGCGGCTTACCCGCTGTTCCAGCAGGCCACGGACGACAGCGGCGGAGCCAGCGATTTCGCCCGTATTGAGGCGAGCCCGATCTATAAGAAGACGGTGGAGCGGAGCGGAGCCTCCTATTGGTTCCCGATGACGGACGAGAACAACGTATTCATCCAAAACAACCGCAACGAGAAAATCGGCATGACGCGAATGATCCGCAGCGGAACAAGCGGAAATACAATCGGGTTTATCTTCGTAGGCATCAACACGGAGACCATCCGCAGCATGTATTTGAAGAATCTGTACGACCCGGACCACGGCATCGTCATTCTGGACGGGAGCGGCTATCCGCTGCTCAAAGCGGGCAAGGAGTTCTACCATACCGATGCGCCGAACCCGGCCTTCGAGAAGCTGAAGCAGACGCCGAATGCGGATTCCACAATTGTTCATCTGAACGGCGAGGATCTCTTGGTCTCTTACAGCGCCGTCAATGAGAACGGCTGGCGCATTCTGTACGGGGTGCCTCTGGCATCGCTCACCAAGGAGCTGAGCTCCATTCAGTCGTTCGTGGTGGTGCTGATCCTGCTCTGCCTCCTGCTCAGCATCCCGTTTATGATGTTCATGACATCCTTCATCACCGCTCCGGTGAAGCGTTTGCTGCAATCGATGAAGCGGTTCCAGAACGGCCAGTTTGACGAGCGGGTCGACATCAAGTACCGGGATGAAATCGGAGAGCTGAGCCGGGGCTACAACAGCATGGTGGCGAACATCAAGACCTTGGTGGATGACGTGTATGTGCTGCGAGCTCAAGGAAAAGGAGGCCGAGCTCAAGGCGCTTCAGTCGCAAATCAATCCTCATTTTCTATACAACATGCTGGATACGATCTTCTGGGAGGCCGAGCGGGCGGGCCAGAGCGGCATCAGCGAAATGATCATCAACCTGTCCCGGTTATTCCGGCTCAGTCTGAACCGCGGAAAGAGCTTCACAAGCGTCTCCAAGGAAAAGGAGCTGATCGAGTTATATTTGTCTCTGCAGAAAATGCGGTTCAGAGACCTTCTGGAGTACCAGATCGATATTCCGGACGAGCTGGGCGGCTTCGTCATCCTGAAGCTCAGTCTGCAGCCGTTCATCGAGAACGCGCTGGTGCACGGAATCGAGAAGAAGCGCGGCGGCGGCTGTGTCCATGTGAAGGGCGAGCTGTCCGGGGATTCGCTGCATTTCACCATTGAAGACAACGGGGCGGGCATGGATGCGGACACCGTCCGGCGGATCCTGGAGCCGCAGACCGGAGAGCGATATCTACACGGCGCAGGATACGGGGGGCTACGCGATTCAGAATGTGAACGCAAGGCTCAGGCACTTTTACAAAGACGGCTACCGTTTGAGCTATACAAGCGAACCGGGCCAAGGGACGAAGGTGGAGTTGACGATCCCTGTCCTACGGGAGGAGAAGGAGGAACCGGGACCATGATCAACGTGATGATTGTCGACGATGAGGAAAGAGCGCGCACAGGGATCCGTACGCTGATCGATTGGAACAGCCGGGGAATTGCGATCGCCGCCGAGGCCAGGGACGGGGTGGAGGCATTGGAGCCGCTTCGCGAAACCCCGATCGATATTCTTCTCACGGATATCCGGATGCCGGAAATGGACGGTCTGACCTTGATTGAGAAGGTGACGGAGACGTACCCCCATATCAAATGCGTCATTATGAGCGGCTTCGACGAGTTCGCCTATGCTCAGAAAGCGCTCGCTCTCGGCGCCAGCGACTATCTGCTGAAGCCGAGCCGGACGCAGGAGATTCTGGATACGGTGCTCCGGCTTATCGAGACCATCGAAACCGAGCGGCGGCAGGTGAATATGCTCGAACAGCTGAAGACCGGCTTCCGGGAGAGCTTCCCGCTGCTCAAGGAAAAGACGCTCAGCCGCCTGGTGCTGTCAGAGAATCCGCCTTATGAACGGTCGCTGTCCAATCTGACCATCAACGGCATCGAGTTTCCTTATTTGTTCTTCGGCATCGTGGTGCTGCAGATCGATAATTTCCATACCCTGCAGCGGACATACAGCCATGAAGACATTGAGCTCTTCAAATACGGCATGAAAAATATAGCGGAGGAAACGCTGGCCGGCCCGTTCCGCGGCGCCGCCTTCGAACACCAGGACGATATCGTGCTGATCCTGAATACCGAGGAATGGATCGGCGCCGAAACGCTGCTCCCGTATGCGGAGAAGCTGCAGCATAACATCCGAAGCTATCTCAAATTCTCGGTGTCCATCGGCATAGGAAGCTTCGACAAGCAGGTATCCCATCTAAGAACCTCGTATTCGGAGGCGGTCCGTGCGCTGGATTTAAGATACTTTATCGGAACCGAGAAGATCGTGGACTACACGGAAGCCATGGGGGACGAGCCGGCAGACACGTCCTATCCGCTGGCGCAGGAGAAGGCGATCCTCCAGGCGGTGATGACCGGGGACGCTGCGGAGATCCGGGCCAAGCTGCAGCAGTTTCACGCCGCGCTGAAGCCGGAGGGCACCTCCAAAGAGCATGTGCTGAAATCGACGCTGGCCCTCGTCTTCGCTCTTTACCGCTTCTGCATCGAAAAGAACCTTAACACCACGGAGGTCTTCGGCCAAGATTTGACGGAGCTGACGCATATCCTGGGTCATTCGAGTATGGACTACATCCTGCAGTCTCTGTCCGATACCCTGCTCAAGATTACCGAGCAGATGAACGTGAAGAAGAACAGCAACAAGCTGTTCGAATCCGTGCTGGACTACATTCAGAAAAATTACCACAAAGACATCAGCCGCGAGACGGTCGCCCGCGAGGTTTTTATCACACCGGGTTATCTGAGTCTGTTGTTTAAGCAGGAAATGAAAACCAGTTTCCTTGACTATTTGCACAAAATCCGTACCGACCGCGCCTGCGAGCTGCTGCGCAGCCGGGTTCTGAGAATCAGCGATATTGCGCATGACGTCGGCTATAACGACGAGAAATATTTTTATCAAGTATTCAAGAAATATACCGGCATGACGCCGAGCCAGTACAGAAACAATCTTAGCGATTAACCATCTTACTCATATAAAAGAGGTGCTGCTGTTATGAAAGAGCTGATTTACGGTGTGGCGTATTACGACGAGTATATGCCATACGACCGCTTGGAGCAGGACATTCGCATGATGAAGGACGCGGGGATCAATCTGGTTCGGATCGCGGAGTCGACCTGGAGCACCCATGAGCCGCAGAACGGGGTGTTCGATTTTACGAGCGTCGATCGGGTGCTGAAGGCGATGCACGAAGCCGGTATTAAGGTCATCGTAGGAACTCCGACTTACGCCGTGCCGACGTGGATGGTGAAGGAGCATCCCGAGGTGCTGGCGGTTACCCCCAAGGGGCCGGGCCGCTATGGAGCGCGCCAAATTATGGATATCAGCCATCCGTCTTACCTGTTCTACGCGGAAAGAATCATCCGCAAGCTGATCGCCCGCGTCAAGGACCATCCGGCCGTCATCGGCTACCAGGTCGATAACGAAACGAAGCACTATCATACCGCGGGGCCGAATGTGCAGCATTTATTTGTGAAGTATATCCGCGAAAAATTCAAGACGGTGGAGGAGCTGAATCAAGCCTTCGGCCTCTCTTACTGGAGCAACCGGATCAACAGCTGGGAGGATTTTCCTTCCGTGATAGGAACGATTAACGGCAGTCTGGGGGCGGAATTCGCACGGTTTCAGCGTAAGCTGGTCACTGATTTCCTGGCGTGGCAGGTCTCCATTGTGAATGAGTATAAGCGGCCGGATCAATTCGTGACCCATAACTTCGATTTCGAATGGAGGGGCTATTCCTTCGGCGTTCAGCCGGACGTCGACCACTTCGAAGCATCGGCGGCGCTGGACATCGCGGGCGTGGATATTTATCATCCTTCCCAAAGCGAGCTGACGGGCGCGGAAATTTCGTTCGGCGGCGACGTTACCCGTTCCCTCAAAGGGTCCAACTATCTCGTCCTCGAAACGCAGGCGCAGGCCTTTCCGCATTGGACGCCTTATCCGGGACAACTGCGGCCGCAGGCGTTCAGCCATCTGGCATCCGGCGCGAACCTGGTCTCCTACTGGCACTGGCATTCCATTCATAATTCGTTCGAGACCTACTGGAAGGGTCTGCTCAGCCACGATTTCGAGCCGAACCCGGTCTATGAGGAAGCGAAGACGGTCGGACGCGATTTTGCAAGGCTGTCGCCGCATTTGATCGATCTGAAGAAAACGAATAAAGCCGCTTTCCTGGTCAGCAACGAGTCGCTCACGGCACTGGAGTGGTTCCCGCTGCCCGGACAGGACACCAAATACAACGATATCGTGCGTCTCCTGTACGACGAGCTTTACAAGCTGAATGTCGAATGCGATATTTTGCCGCCTGCGACGGACCGGCTCGAGGACTATAAGTCGCTGATCGTCCCGGCGCTGTACGCGGCCCCGGATGAGCTGCTGGAGCGGCTGAATGATTTTGTGCGAAAAGGCGGGCATATCGTCTACACGTTCAAAAGCGGCTTCGCGAACGAGCATATCCAGGTCCGGACGGTGCGTCAGCCGGGCATCATCGGCGAAGCTTGCGGCATCCGCTACAGCATGTTTGCCGAACCGAAGGGAGTCCGGCTGAAGGGGGACCCGTTCGGCATAGGGGAAGAGGCGAATCGCGTGGAAACCTGGATGGAGCTGATCACCCCGATCACCGCTAACGTGTTGGCGTACTACGATCATCCGCACTGGGGAAGCTACGCGGCGATCACGTCGAACCGCTACGGGGAGGGCACAGCGACCTATATCGGCTGCAAGCCGAGCCCGGCGGTGGTAAGCAAGGTACTGGAGCATGCCTTGAAGGAAGCCGGCTTATGGGGAACGGAGCAGCGACTGGCATTCCCGCTCATCGTCAAAACAGGCGTCAATGCGCTCGGAAGAACCATCCGCTATTATTTCAATTATTCGGATCATCAGGTATCATTCACTTATCCGTATCCGGAGGGCGTGGAGCTTGTATCGGGACAAGCGGTACAAGAAGGCGACAGCTTGCAGCTTGAGCCCTGGGGATTCAAGATTATCGAGGAACCGGATCGTGGATAACAAGCTAAACGGGCCGGACGCAGCATAAACCGCTGCACTGCTTTTCACTTCATGGAATAAGACAGCCGTATGCAGGTAAATCCGTTTGCCTTGGGCGGCTGTCTTTTTTCTGCCTGGAGGGGAGATTCATGCGTTTTCCGTTCAAAGGCTGGCGTACGATTCTGGAGCCGTTCCGCCGGAGCATCCGGAACAAATTGATTGCGACGATGGTTCTCTTGGTCGCCGTTCCCGTACTTTTCGTGACCTTGCTTGCCGCGGAAAATACAAGAACATCGGTCGAAACCGAGGTGATCGAATCCAATGTGTCCCGAATGACCTGGGCGGGCGGCTATCTGGAGGAGCGCTTCGACCAACTGAACAATATTATCTACACGATGCTGATCAACGAAAGCTTCAACGATTATTCGAGGAAGCTGGACGATCCCAATCTGTCCGTCGCCTTCAATGCGCAGAAGGGGCTGACCGGGCTCATCGCCTCCATTCTTTATTCCAACGTGAAATACTTGAACGGAATTCAGCTGTATGTGAAGGAATCCGGCAAAATCATCACCGTCAACGGGATGAATTCCGATGTAGTGTCGCGGAAGGACATTCCTTACCCGTTCGGGGAGCTCTTCTCGCAGAATATCGATTATACGATCGTGAACGGGAAGAGCGGCCGCAGCTTCTACCTGGTGCGGAGCGTGAACCGTTTTGAAGACCATGCGCGGCTGGGCGGTCTGTCGCTGGAGATCGATTGGAGAAACATGGAGAATACGCTTAGCCTGCTGAGCCCGGATCACGACCAATCGGTGTTCATTGCAAGCGGACAGGGGGACATGCTGTACCAACCCGAGGGACCTACGCCCCCGTCGATTCTTTGGGCGATTGGCTAAAGCAGATGAAGGATGAGCCGGGGTATCTCCGCACGAAAGACGATTATGTATTTTATACGACGATCCGCCCTTGGAATCTGAAGCTGGTGAAGGTGGTGCCGGCCGGCTTTATTAACCGGAGCGCGGTCATGACGCTGAGATACGGGATGGTGGTAGGAGTCATCTCCATTCTCGTCTCCATTCTGGTCGCGGTGATCGCGGCTTGGCGAACCTCGAGGCCGATCGTGCAGCTCGCAAGGTCCATGCAGGGCTTAAGCTCCATCAAAGAAAGCGAAACGCCGGTGATCCGGCGGAGGGATGAGATCGGTCTTCTGGAGACGCGGTTTTACAACATGTCCCATCGGATCAGGGAATACATCAAGACGGAGTACAGCATGCACTTGGAGATGCGGACGGCACAGCTGAAAGCGCTGCAATCGCAGGTGAACCCCCATTTTCTGCAAAATACGCTTCAGCTGATCGGAAGCATGGCCTATTCCAAAAGTCCGAGTGAGCTGTACGAGGTCATCCGCTCGCTGAGCGAGATGTTCCGTTATGTCATCCGGGAACCGGGGAGCTGACAACCCTGCGGCAGGAGATGGCGCATGTCGGCAATTATTTGTTTATCCAAAAGCAGCGGTTCTCGTCCCGTATCTCGGCCAGGGTTGACGTCGAGCCGGGGCTGGAGGACTGCCTCATCCCCAAGCTGACCCTGCGACCGATCGTGGAGAATGCGTTTATCCACGGGTTGGACAAGAAGAGGGGCGCATGGGAGATCCGGATCACAGCCGGCCGGAGTCCGGAGGGGATATATATTGAGGTCCGGGATAACGGAATCGGCATGGACCGCGGGCAGCTTCGGCACATCCGGGAGCGAATTCAGTTGCTGCCCGAGCCGCCGCGGGTCAGCGGGGAAAGCATCGGGCTTACGAATGTGGCGGCCCGGATTCGGCTGCACTTCGGGGAGCCTTACGGGCTTACCGTAAGCGGCGGGCCGGAGGACGGAACCGCCGTAACCGTTCACTTACCATGGAAGGGGCAATAGGACGATGATCAAAACGCTTCTAGTCGACGATGAAGCATGGAACCGCGAGTTGATCAAAAGGTTCGGGGCTTGGGAAGCCCATGGGATGGAAATCGTGGGGAAGCCGAGGACGGACTGGAGGCCATCCGCTTAATCGAGAGCCTAGGTCCCGAGCTTGTGATCACGGATATGCGGATGCCCGGAATGGACGGGATCGAATTGCTGAAGGAACTCCGCGAGCGCTTTCCCTCTACCCAAATTATCGTGATCAGCGGGTATGACGACTTCATGTATACGAAGCAGGCGATTCTCGCCCAAGCGAAAGATTATTTGCTGAAGCCGATCGACCCGAAAGAGCTGAATGCCGTGCTTGAGAGATGCAGAGCCCAGGCGGAGCCTGAACGAGGCTCCGGTGCGGCCCGATCCCTGGATATCGAGTTGTTCCAGATGATCAAGAACGCCATGCCCGCCCTATCGCTGCATGTGGCTGAGCTGAACGCGGCCAAGGCGGAAGCCGCCTTGAAGCGACTGGGGACGCAGCTGGAGGCGTACCGCCCCTTGGAAGCCTTCGAGCTGGAGCGCATTTTTCAGGAATACATGCTGCTGCTGAGCGATTTAATGGCGAAAAATTTGCTCGAGCACCCGCCTCAAGCTTTGGACGCGGTTTCGTTTACCGGCTGCACCGGGATGATCGAAGCTCTGACGAAGGCCTATGTCGAGGCGATCGAACAATTGATTGATCAACGCAAATACAAGAGCAAATTGAATTTGAACGAAATCAAAGCGTATATCAATCATAACTTTATGGGTCCCCTGACGGTGGAGAGTATCGCGCAGGCGTTTTTTGTCAGCAATGTTTATTTGAGCCGGGCGTTTAAAGGCGAGTTCGGGCTGACCATCACCGAATACATTCAGCAACTTAGGATGGAGCGGGCGAAAACGTGGATTCTCGATCATCAGACCCCCATCAAGACGGTGGCGGAAATGTGCGGGTATGAGGATGTCGGCTACTTTTACCGGGTGTTCAAGAAGCACTTCGGGGTGGCTCCGGGCGAAATGCGCAAAGGGTGAACGGGTTAAAAAAGTACAATGTAAGCGGTTAAATGCGTCCAATTAAACGCTTACATTTTTCGAATACAATAAATCCGTAGCCCAATAAAAGAGGGAGGTCATTAGAAGGATGAAGAAAAGATGGAAAATGATGCTCAGCTCGGCGCTGATCGTATCGCTTGCGGCAGGATGCAGCTCGGGAGGAAAAGGCAGTGAGGCTTCCGGCGGTCAAGTCAACGGCGGCGCCGGCTCCAAAACCGTAACGCTCAAGGTGTTTCTGGCCCAGCCCCGGTTTAAGGAGCAGTACGACAAGATGGTTGCCGATTTCACGGCAAAGGAAAAGGCTGAGAAGAACATCGACGTCAAGGTCCAAATGGAGATGCCGCCAAGTGACCAGGCGAGCCAAATCTTAAAGACAAGACTGGCATCTAACGATGTGCCGGACGTTTTCTCGCTTCACGCCATCAATGACATTCCCACTTACTACAAAGCCGGTTACATGGAGGACCTCTCCAAGGAGCCTTTTGCCGGCAAGTCGCTGGACAGCGTCAAACCGGCGGTAACCATCGACAACAAAGTTGTAGCGGTACCGCTTGAATCTTTGTATTGGGGATACCTGTACAATAAGAAAATATTCGCGGATCTCGGTCTGAAGCCGCCGGCCACCCTGTCGGAAATGAAATCGGTGATCGAGACGCTGAAGAAAAATAATATCACGCCGTTCGAGCTGGCCTATAAGGAGCAGCAGTGGGGTCAGTTGTTCCTGCCGCTGACTGTCGGTGCGCTCGTAAATACCGAGAATAAAGATTTCGTCGACCGGATGAACAGTGATAAGGGATCGTTCTCCGAGATCAAACAGGCCCTGTTCGCCACCTATGATCTCGTGAACGCCAACGGGACCGAGCGGCCGCTCGAAGTATCCGCGGATAACGGGGCGGCGGCTTTTGCCCAAGGGAAAGCGGCGATGTGGGTAAACGGCCCTTGGTTCGCGGAATCGATTCTCAAGGCGAACAAGGATATGCAGATCGGCGTAGCCCCGTTCCCGGTGAACGATAATCCGAACGCGACGCTGATCAATATGAGCGTATCGACCTCACTGGCCGTCGCTTCGGCGAGCAAGAACAAGGAAGTGGCCAAGAACTTTGTCAACTTCGTCCTGGACGACAAGGAGACGAACGAACTGTTCCAGAGCCTCAAATTCAATCCACTGGCCAAGAACCATACGTTCGAGAGCTATCCGTGGGTAACCGAGGCGCTCAGTTACGTCAAGGAAGGCAAGTCCTATAAGGATCCGGGTGATGCCGCCGGCCGTCAAGGATGAGGTGGGTAAGCTCCTGCAGTCTTATGTAGCCAAGCAGGTGTCCCAGGACGATGTCATCAGCGGACTGGATAAAGCGTGGAAGAACGCCAACAAGATCAACAAGTAATACCGGTATGCCCCGCAGAAAGACAGCAGACTCTGCTGTCTTTCGCCCGTTGGGAGGCAAGCATCCCGGTCCGCTTAAGGCTTGCCGTCATTCATTCAAGTGAGGTGACTCGTCCGTGCTGCAGAAACTTTTGAACAAGCACCTGTCTTTGCTGGCTTTTGTCGCTCCGGCCTTTATTTTCTACTTCGTCCTGCTGCTGATCCCTACCGTCGGGGGCTTTTACTACAGCTTTACCGATTGGAACGGGCTGAACAAGCAGTACAGCTTTGTCGGGTTCGACAATTTCATAGAGGCTTTTCAAGACGATCCGAACTTCGTGCATGCCCTTTGGTTCACGCTGAGATATGTGGTCGTCGTCGTCGTGCTGCAGAACCTGATCGCACTCTTGCTGGCGGTTCTGATCGAATCGCGGAAGAAAACCAAGGGCTTCTTCCGGACCGTATTCTTCATGCCTAACATGGTCAGCACCATCATCAGCGCGTTCATGTGGACCTTCATGTTCACCCAGGTGCTCCCGCGGCTGGCGGAGAAAACCGGCTGGCTCTTCCTGAACCAGGAATGGATCGGGAACCCGAACGTCTCGTTCTTCTCGATCGTCATCGTTTCGTTATGGCACGGCGTCGGCTACATGATGATTATTTACCTGGCCGCCCTTCAGGGCGTACCGCAATCGCTGCGCGAAGCGGCGATCATCGACGGCGCGAGCCCTTTTCAAAACTTGATTCACATCACGCTTCCGATGATCACCCATGCGCTGACGATTTGCTTCTTTCTTACGCTGAACGGCGCCTTTAAGGTGTATGAGATCGTCTATGGGCTCACGGGCGGCGGTCCGGGAAGAAGCACGCAGGTCATTACGCTGAACATCTTCGAGGAAGCCTTCTCCAATAACTTCCGGTACGGCTTCGCCAGCGCCAAATCCGTCATTTTGTTCGTTATCATTCTGCTGTTCACGTTCATTCAAGTGATGGTGATGAAGAAGAGGGAGGTGGAAGCATGAGGCGGATGCAGGCAGGCTCTTACATCATTGTCTTATTGCTGGCGCTGTTTGCGGTCATTTCGTTTTTCCCCTTGTATATGACCGCCGTCAATTCGTTCAAAACCGAAGAGGAGATGTTCCGGTCGATCTTGTCGCCGCCGTCCGTGCTTCACTTCGACAACTACGCAAGCGCCTACGAGAAAACGCAGATGCTGGGCAGTCTCATGAACACCGTGATCCTGTCGGTTCTCGGCATCGGCGGCATTCTGCTGTTCGCTTCGCTCGCCGGCTACAAGCTTTCCAGAACGCCGGGCAAGCTCAGCGGCTTCATCTTCTTTTTGTTCATTTCCTCCATGCTGGTGCCGTTTCATTCGATCATGATTCCGCTGGTGAAAACGGCGAAAGCCCTGTCGCTGCAGGGCAATATCTACGGTCTTGCGGTCATGTATGTCGGGCTTGGCGTCAATATGGCGATCTTCCTGTACCACGGATTCGTCAAATCGATTCCGCGGGAGCTGGAGGAATCGGCCTATATGGACGGCGCGGGCAGCTTCGGACGTTCATAACAATCATTCTGCCGCTTCTGCTGCCCATTACCGTGACCATCGGCATCCTGGATTTCCTGTGGATCTGGAACGACTTCCTGCTTCCGCTTCTGATGCTGTCCGATGTGAACAACTACACGCTGATTCTGTCCACGAACAAATTGTTCGGCGAATATACGAAGGAATGGTCGCTGATTCTGGCCGCTCTGGTGCTGACCGCCATTCCCGTCATTATCATTTACGCCGTCTTCCAAAAATTCATCGTCTCCGGCATTGCCGAAGGCGCGGTGAAGGGCTAGTCCGCTGAAGTCACGGATGACTCAGACTTTGGCGATACTGCATCGGGCTCATGCCCGTCCAGCGTTTAAACTGCCTGCTGAAGTGGGATAAATGGGAGTAGCCCAGGATCGAGGCGACCTCCTTGAGCGGAAGCTCGGGCTGCCCGATCAGCACCTTGGCTTCGTTTAGTTTGAGCTCCGACAAATACTGTCTCGGCGAGATGCCGTACACCTTGCGGAACACCTCCAGCCCGTAGCCCGGACTGATGCCGATGGATGCGATCAGCTCCTCGATGCGCAGCGACTTCTCTTCGGGAACGCCGGCATGAGGGTCGAAACGGGCTTTAATGGCTTCCGCGATCGCTTTGGCGTACTGAACCGAAGTCGGTGCCACGTATTCATTCCGCTCCTCGCTCCGGCTGACCATCCGGGCCAGCACTCCCATGAGCTCGAAGAGCAGGGCCTGCGACCGGAAGCGGTCCGCCGTCGTATACTCGCTCTGCCGGTCGGCCATCTCGATCCATTGATCAAGCACTCTTCGCAGGCTTTCGTTATGCTCGGTCCCTGCGGGGAAGAGCACATGATTGTCCCGGACCATCTGCTGCCGGAAGAGCGGATCGTCCACGCTGAAATGAGCGCAAAAGTACGTCATCCCTTTTTCGGAAATACAGCGGTTCGTATGCTTGCATCCGGGCGGAATCAGGATCATATCCCCTGCTCCAGCAGGTAGCGGCTGTTTTCCATGACCGTTTCCTGGGCGCCTTCCAGCAGCACGATGATTTCAAAGCCGATATGGGATTCCTTCGGCATCGTCCAGCCCGGCCGCACCTGTTGGCGATGCGCTCCGTAAAACTTCACATTCCAATCCATCGCCGGAAGAAAATGCACGTGTCTATGCGATTCGGTATAAAGTTCCTGTTCGGACATCACGGGTTCACCTTGGATTTGGGTAAATTTCACGCGGTTTGGACAATCGGTTTGAGGCATGACCTCAATTTATAATAAAAGGGAAGAGAGATCAAGTCAGCCCTAAACCCAGATATGGAGGTTCGTCCTATGAGTTATTCAGGCGTTCGTTGGATCGCAAGCACCCCGGAGGCGGCCTGGAAGGAGATGTCCGTTCCGGATGCTGCGTCCGACGATGCAAACCTTACGATGACCGGAGAATATTTTCAAACGGTGGAAGGATTCGGCGGCTGTTTTAACGAACTCGGCTTTATCGCTTTAAGCCATTTAACGGAGGAGCAGCGCGAGAAGGTGTTCCACGATCTGTTTCACCCCGAAGGGGAGCACCGCTTCAGCATCTGCCGTCTTCCGATCGGAGCCAGCGATTATGCGCTCGATTGGTACAGCTTGAACGAAACCGACGGGGATCTGGCGATGGAGCGCTTCTCCATTGAGCGGGACCGCCGTTATCTGATTCCTTATATCAAAGAAGCTTTGAAGCTGAATCCGGACCTCAAGCTGTTCGCCTCGCCGTGGAGCCCGCCGACCTGGATGAAGTTTCCGAAGGCCTACAATTACGGAACGCTGCGCTGGGAAAAGGACATTTTGGAGGCCTACGCGCTTTATTTCGTCAAGTTTGTGGAAGCCTACAGGGAAGAAGGCATCACGATTCACCAGATTCATGTCCAGAACGAGGTCGTAGCCGATCAGAAATTCCCTTCCTGCGTGTGGACCGGCGAGCAGCTTCGCGAATTTATCCGCGATTACCTGGGACCGGCCTTCGAGAAGCACGGGCTGGATACGGAAATTTGGCTCGGCACGATCAATGCCCCGGAGCCTTGGGATGAGTGGCTGAAGAAGAAGGCCACCGGTCATGACGCTTATGCCCATACCGTGCTGAGCGATCCGGAAGCTTATAAATATGTCAAAGGCGTCGGCTATCAATGGGCCGGCAAATACGGCATTCAGCGCACGGTTCAGAGCTACCCGGAGCTCCGCTACATGCAGACGGAGAACGAATGCGGAGACGGCGAGAACACGTGGTTTTACGCGATGTATGTGTTCAATTTATACCAGCATTATTTCACAAACGGCGTGAACGCATACATTTACTGGAACATGGTGCTGGAGCCGAAGGGCCGCAGTACATGGGGCTGGGAGCAGAATTCGATGATCACCGTGGACCCGGCGGAAGGCCGCGTCATCCGTAACCCGGAATATGTGGTGATGAAGCATTTCGCCCACTGGGTGAATCCCGGTTCCAAGCGGATCGGACTCAAGGGGCCATGGACCGGCAATGCCGCAGACCTTCGAGAGGCCGACCGGGGAAAAGGTCGTCGTGATCGCCAATCCATTCAAGGAGACGCGGGTTATTCGGTTGTCGGACGGAGCAAGCGTCAGGGCATTCGAGCTTGAGCCCGAATCGTTCAACACGATTGTTATTGGATAGTGTTTTTTGCAGCCTGCCGGTACGGCGGGCTGTTTATTTATAAGATCGGAAAGTATAAGTTTGAACCGGAGGTTCAGCTTTCGGATCTTTCAAGAAAAGCATCCTCTTAGACACGAATGTATCTTCATTGAAAGGGTTTCGATCAGACGCTTTTCTTAATTTGAATAGTTGCGCTTGCTTCTTCTGCAGTTCCGCAACACGGGGATCTAGATTTGATATTGACGCATAATTTAATTTGTCTTACAATATTACATATAATAATGAAAGCGCATCCAATTCGAATTGTCAATTGCTGAACAGAACTTCAACTGTTGCAGTCCCCTACCATGACGAAGGAGTGATTCCCATGAAGCAGGAGCTGACGGAAGAGCAGCGAGCCGTACGGGTTCACCGGCACGCCGGTCATCAAGGAGATGCTGGTGATCCAGGTGGCGGGCCATGATAGCATGCTGCTCAATCTCAGCGGTGCGCATGCCCCTTTCTTCACCCGCAACGTAGTGATTCTCGTGGATAATGCCGGCCATACCGGAGTTGGCGAGGTACCGGGGGAGAGCGGATCCGCCAGACACTGGAGGAAGCAAGGCCGCTTGTCGTCGGCCAACCGATCGGCCGTTACCACAATATCCTGAATACGGTGCGGAAGCAGTTCGAGGGTCGGGATGCGGGCGGTCGGGGCTGCAGACCTTCGACCTGCGCATAACGATTCATTCAGTTACGGCGCTGGAAGCGGCTCTGCTTGACCTGGTCGGACAGCATCTGGGCGTACCGGTGGCCGCGCTGCTCGGCGAAGGCCAGCGGCGAAGCGAAGTGGAGATGCTGGGATATCTGTTCTACATAGGCGACCGGAACAAAACGGATCTGCCATACGTGGGCGCTCCGGATGCCGAGGACGATTGGCCGCGGCTGCGCCACGAGGAGGCGATGACCACCGAGGCCATCGTAAGACTGGCCGAAGCGGCGCATGCGCGCTATGGATTTAACGATTTTAAGCTCAAGGGAGGCGTGCTGCGCGGCGAAGAGGAGATCGAGGCCGTGACCGCTCTGGCGGAGCGGTTCCCGGAAGCGCGAATTACGCTCGATCCTAACGGAGCGTGGTCGCTTCAGGAGGCGATTCGTCTCTGCCGCGATCAGCATCATGTGCTGGCCTATGCCGAGGATCCGTGCGGGGCGGAGAACGGTTATTCCGGACGGGAAGTGATGGCCGAGTTCCGCCGCGCAACCGGGCTTCCGACGGCCACTAATATGATCGCAACCGATTGGAGGCAGATGGGCCACGCGATTCAGCTGCAGTCGGTCGATATCCCGCTGGCCGATCCGCATTTCTGGACGATGCAGGGCTCCGTCCGGGTCGCGCAAATGTGCCATGAATGGGGACTGACCTGGGGCTCGCATTCGAACAATCATTTTGACATATCGCTCGCCATGTTCACGCATGCCGCCGCTGCGGCGCCGGGCAAGATTACGGCCATCGATACGCACTGGATCTGGCAGGACGGGCAGCGGCTCACGAAGGAGCCTTTGAAGATCGCCGGCGGCATGGTGGCCGTTCCGGATAAGCCGGGCCTCGGCGTGGAGATCGATATGGAGCGGTTGGAAGAAGCCAACCGGCTTTATAATGCATATGGCCTTGGCGCCCGGGACGATGCGATCGCCATGCAGTACCTGATTCCGGGCTGGAGCTTTGACAACAAGCGTCCTTGTCTGGTGCGGTAACGGAAGGCCGGCGCCGGCTATCCCGTCTTCGCATGGAGGATGCCGGATGGCCTGGGGGACATCATTTTCAGGATAGGGGAGAAGAGCATGGACACCAGCTTTATTCGCGGAGTCATTCCGCCGATCGTGACGCCTGTGGACGAGGACGAATGCGTAGAGGAGCAGGGGGCTTCGCCGGGTGGTGGAGCATGTGATTGCGGGAGGGGTGCACGGCATCCTTGCGCTTGGCAGCAACGGCGAGTTTTACGGGCTTGACCATGAGCAGCAGGAAAGGGCCGTTACGATCACGATCGATCAGGTGAACGGGCGGGTCCCGGTCTATATGGGGATCGGGGCGATTACAACCAAGGAATGCGTCAAATTGGCGAGGCTGGGGGAATCCTTGAACGCGCAGGCCATCACCATCCTTCCCCGATGTTCCTGACGCCGACGGATGAGGAGCTGTACCAGCATTTCCGGAAGGTAGCCGAATCCGTTTCGCGCCGATCCTGATTTATAATAATCCGGACCGGGTAGGAAACAACATTTCGGCGAACCTGATGGAACGCCTGGCCGATATCCCTAACATTGCCGGGGTCAAGGACAGCGGCGGCGACTTGACGCTTACCGCCGAGTATATCCGCCGAACACGGGACAAAGGCTTTAAAGTGATGGCGGGCCGGGATGTCATGATTCTGGGCTCTCTGGTTTACGGGGCGGTCGGTCGCGTGGCTTCGACGGCCAACATCGTGCCGGCTCTGGTGGTGGACATTTACCGGAAGTTTATGGAGGGCGATCTGCCCGGCGCATTGGAGGCCCAGTTCAAGCTGGCGCCGCTTCGCATGGCCTTCAATCTTGCCAGCTTCCCGGTCGTCACGAAGGAGGCCATGAACCTGCTCGGCCTGAACATCGGGTGCTCGATCCGGCCGAATAGCGGCTGCACCGAACCCAATTTGAACAAGCTGAGAGACATCTTGGTGCAAATGGGTGAGCTGCAAAGCGTTTAAGTTTATTTTTCATGAACAAATGGAAGCGATAGGAGGTTCTTTCCATATGAAAGTTGGATTTATCGGACTCGGGATCATGGGGAAGCCCATGAGCCGGAACGTGCTGAAAGCGGGATACGAGGTCATCGTCCTTGAAAGCAATAAAAGCGCCCCGGAGCTCGTCGTCTGCCGGGGCGAAAGCGGCGTCCAGCCCCAAAGCGGTAGCCGAGCAGGCGGACGTCATCATCACCATGCTGCCGAATTCGCCCCAGGTGCGGGAAGTGATTCTCGGGGACAATGGCGTCATTGAGGGAGCAAGACCGGGAGCGGTGGTCATCGATATGAGCTCGATCGCCCCTTTGGTGAGCAAGGAAATTGCGGCGAAGCTGGAGCAAAAAGGGATTGAAATGCTGGATGCGCCGGTCAGCGGGGGAGCCGAAGGCTATCGAAGGAACTCTCTCGGTCATGGTCGGTGGCAAGAAGGATGTATTTGACGCATGCTACGATGTGATGAAATCGATGGCCGCTTCCGTCGTGCATACCGGGGACATCGGAGCGGGGAACGTGACCAAGCTGGCGAACCAAGTCATTGTGGCCCTGAACATTGCTGCTATGTCGGAAGCCCTCGTACTGGCCACCAAAGCCGGCGTCGAACCTGAGCTCGTATATCAAGCGATCCGCGGCGGGCTGGCGGGCAGCACCGTGCTGGATGCGAAAGCGCCGCTGGTGATGGACCGCAAATTCGACCCGGGCTTCCGCATCAATCTGCATATCAAGGACTTGCATAATGTTCTCGAAACATCCCGCGAGATCGGGGTGCCCCTCCCGCTGACCGCTGCGGTGATGGAAATGATGCAGGCCCTCAGGGTGGACGGCTTCGGCGACAACGATCACGGCAAAGATCATTCGGTACTACGAGAAATTGGCCCAAGTCGAGGTCAGAAGGTAACGAACGGTTCCTCATCCCTCTTAAACAGGGGAATTCACGCATGGAGGAACCCGAAGGCGAAGGCGTATGCCATGAGAGCGTGCTATTTTTAACGGACCCTATAGCTGCTAATTCGATAAAATCAGTTGTCTGCCAATGGTAACGGACACGGGCAGCGCTATTGCCCCAATCCTCCGTCAAAATGGGGATTTTCGAAACAAAATAGCTGCACCCGTGTCCGTAAGAAAGCGAAATGGCCCCGTTACCCCTTCTTAACGGCCTCAGTGTCCGCAGCAGGTCAAGTGGAAAACTAGGCGGAGCCGTCACGGAAGGTGTGAGCATCTCCTTATTCGGGTATATTGTTATATCATACCATTCGTCTTACAATAGGAAAATGACGGCTTGAACAGATAGAGGGGATTCGGGTTTATGGAAGATGCGAAAGAAAAAATAGAAATCAAGACGGTGAAACGCAGTACGTTATCCAACCAAGTGGTGGAGCGGATCGTTCACCTGCTCACGAGCGGCCAGCTGAAGCCCGGCGACCGGCTCCCGCCCGAGATGGAGCTGATCGAGATGCTGGACGTCAGCAGACCGGTGCTGCGCGAAGCGCTGAGCTCGCTCGAAACGCTGGAAGTCATCACGCGCAAAACCCGCGGGGGCACTTATTTTAACAGCAAAATCGGGAGCAAGCCCTTCTCGGTCATGCTGGCGCTGGCGGTGGACAACCTGCCTGCCGTGATTGAAGCGCGGATGGCGCTGGAGCTCGGTCTCGTCACGATGGCCGCCGAAAAGATCACGGACGGGCAACTGGCCAAGCTGAAGGAGACGATCGACTTGATCGCCGGCGCTGTCGACAACAACTATGGGGAAGTGGACAAGGAGTTTCACCGGATCATTGCCGTGAGCGCCGACAATCCCATAGTGGAAGGCATGATCGATTCGCTGATCGCAGCTCATGACCGGATGAACAGCCACATCAAGTACAGAGAGCGCGATGTCACCGTTCAATTTCATACGGATATCTATCATGCGCTGGCGAGGCATGATCCTTATGAGGCGTTTTCCCATATGTACAAGCATCTGAGCTATGTCCGGCATAAAATACTCAGCCAGCGCCAAGCGGAAGAATTGAAGGAAAGATAACGCCGGGACCGGAGCCCGTTCAATGAACAACTCCGGACCGGTTGATGCGGAAGGACGGTTTCCCACTGGGGGATCCGTCCTTTTTCTTCTTTTTCGGGGCTATCACGCTTTTAGGGGTACACAGATTTCGCAATAATCATTGTTAACCAGCTCTCCGGTGTATCTTTCTATAATCGGATGGTTGTCCATCTGATAGCCGCTGTTCTGCAAAGCCGGAAGAATTTCAGTCCATGCCTTCTGAATAGCTTCCGCGGTATGTTTGATTTTGAAAACGGCGTAGGTTCTACCGGGAAGTTCACTTTCGCCAATGGAATCGTCGATTCGATAATCCTCCGAAATGACAATACAAGCATCGTACCTGCAGTCTTCAGGACGTGTGGTTTCAGGGTTATCCTGCGGAATGCCGAGGAGGACGGCCGAATCCGTAAGCAGATGATTCGCCTCAGCCCATTTTTTTAGCTTTTCCATGGCCTGAATATTGGCGGGACCGTACGGGCCGACTTGCCGCACAAAGGCCATGCGATAGGTTGGAAGAGTCTCCACTTTCATATTCATCGCTTCACATTCCTTTCTCAAATCGTATTGAAGGTACATTTCGAATGCTATCATGATATAAAAAAATATTCACAATTATTTTTTTAAATGGATGATCATGGAAGTCCTTTCTTTGTTGACGCACATTAATTTTATTGATGCTCGGAGCTTAACTTTATTTATTCTCAAGCCTGGCGGCCTCAGGTATATTTATCCATGTAAGCGTTTTAAATTCGTGACGCAAAGGGGAGTGAAGGGAATGGAGCCGTTTCGCTTGATTCAAATCGGTACAGGGGGCTTCGGGCAGTCCTGGCTGCAAATCGTGAAGGAGCATGCGGGGGTCGAGCTGGCCGCCGTGGTGGATATCGCCGAAGCTAATTTGCAGGCGGCCGGTGAGAAGACCGGTCTGCCGCCGGAGCGGCTGTTTCTTACGCCGGAGGAGGCTCTGGCTAAGGTCGAAGCCGACATGGTGCTGATCGTGACTCCGCCGCAGACCCATAAGGCGCTGGCGCTTCAGGCGCTGGAAGCCGGGCTTCACGTGCTGATGGAGAAGCCGCTGACGCACGCATACGAGGAAGCGGTGGAGCTGCTCGAACGAAGCTGCGATTATGAGCGTCAGGTGGCCGTCAGTCAAAATTACCGCTGGAGACCGGCGATGCAAACCGCGAGGAAGCTGCTGGACGAACAGGCCATCGGCCGGGTGGGCTATATCGAATACGAGTTCCGCAAGGCGATGAAATTCGGGGGCTGGCGCGACCGTTACCAGGACATCCTGCTGGAGGATATGTCGATCCATCATTTCGATCTCATGCGGTTTCTGCTTGGCAAAGAGCCCGTGGATATCAGCGCCCGCAGCTTCCGTCCCGCCTGGAGCTGGTTCAGCGGCAATCCTTCCGCCGGCGCTTCCATCCGCTTCGAGGACGATATTCACGTCCATTATTTCGGCGACTGGGTTTCCTGGGGCAAGGAAACGACATGGAACGGCGATATCCGCATCGTAGGCGACCGCGGTGCGATAGAGATCATCGACGATGCCGTTACGCTGTGGACCGGCGAGGAACCGGCGGCGGCGGTCCGGCAGGAGGTCGAGCTTGCAGCGATGCCTTACGAAGACCGTGCGGCTTCTTTGGAGGACTTCATTGCATCGGTCAGAACGGGAAGAGTTCCCGCAACGGCGATCGACGACAACCTGCGCAGCTTTGAACTGACGTGCGCCGCCATCGCCTCCGCCCGGTCGGGGCAATCCGTTCCGTTGGACGAATTCCGCCGCCGCGGCGAACCTTCAGCATCCATCAAGGAGGGATCCGCTTGAAAAGAAAAGGGTATTTGCTTCTCGCCGCTTTGTTGTTAGGAATTACATCGGCCTGTTCGCCGTCCGCGAATCCGGGTGCCCCGGACCCCAAGGCCGGCACATCGGGCGGTTCCGGTAACGCCAGCGGGGCTCCGGTCAAAATTACATGGTGGGATTACATGAATTCGGACGAGATGATTGGGGCGCTGAACAAAGTGATTCAGGATTACCAGAAGGCGCATCCGAACGTCACGATCGAACGCACGTACGTGCCTTTCGGCGACTTAAAGAACAAGTTGCTGCTCGGCTCGGCGGCCGGCCAGCTTCCGGATATCGTCTGGCTCGATAATCCCGACCATCAAGCTTTTGCAGCGGCCGGGGTGCTCGCGGACATTACCAAGGAAGTGCAGGAGTGGGGGCAGGCGGACCAATATTACAAAGGACCTTGGTCTTCAACCTTGTACAAGGGTAAAAACTACGGCATTCCGAACAGCGGCAACAATCTGGCGCTGTTCTACAATGCCGATCTGCTGAACGCTGCAGGAGTTAAGCCGCCGGCCAACTGGAACGAGCTGAAGGAAGCGGCGAACAAGCTGAAGAAGCCCGGCGTCTACGGCCTTGCGGTATCCGCAGTCCGCAATGAGCAGGGTACGTTCCAGTTCCTTCCGTTCGTCTGGCAGAGCGGTTCGGATTTGAACAATTTTAACACGCCCGGCACGCTGGAAGCGGTGAAGCTGTGGAAGGAGCTCGTGGACAGCGGAGCGATGTCCAAGGAAGTCGTCGGCCAGGACCAGCAGGCCACCGAGCTTCAGTTCGCGGCGGGCAACGTGGCCATGATGGTCAACGGCACCTGGCAGATTCCCGTACTGCAAAAGGATGCCAAATTCCAATGGGGCATCGTGCCCCTGCCGGCCAATAAACAAGGGGGACGATTCTTGGAGGGGAGAACTGGGCCATCACTTCCACCACGAAGCATAAGGATGTGGCCTGGGATATCGTCAAATTCGCCCAGCGGCCCGAATATTTGAAGAACTTCCTGCAGGCCGCCGGACGTCTCCCGGCCCGGAAGGACTTGATCCAAGACCCGATCTGGCAGAACGACAAGCTGATGAAAATCTTCGCCGACAGCATGGACGTAGCCAAGGCGCGCGCCTACGGGCCGAACTATCCAAAGATTTCCGACGCCGTGCAGGAAATGCTGCAGCAGGTGCTGACCGGCATCAAATCGCCGGAGGATGCCGTAAAGGAAACGGATGCGAAAATCAAGCCGCCGCTGCAGCAGTAGCTTCGCCGGGAAGGAACGCGGGCGTTCCTTCCCCATTTTTTCCAAAAATGAGGGAGGCTTATGGACATCCAAACTTCGGCCGGGGTGCCGGACGAATCCGTAAGAACCGGAGCCGGGAGGCGCAGATGGGGCGCCTGGGGCAATTATTTGTTCGTTGCGCCGGGGGTTCTCTTCATGGTCTGTTTTCTCGTGTTCCCGATCGCCTATAATTTGCTGCTCAGCTTTCAGAACGTGACTTTGATGAACCTGAGGGGCGAGCACGAGTTTGTCGGGTGGAGCAATTATGCCGTCATGTTCAAAGACGAAGTATTCCGCATTTCCTTCCAAAATTCGGCCGTATTTACGGTGGGGAGCATCTTGTTTCAGTTCTGCATCGGCTTTGCGTTCGCGCTGTTCTTCAACCGGCGTTTTCCGGGAAGAGATCTGATGCGCTCGCTGATGCTGCTGGCTTGGATGATGCCGATCGTCATCTCCGCCACGCTGTTCAAATGGATGCTCGCGGGCGACAACGGCATTGTCAACCATCTGCTGCAGAGCGTAGGCCTGCTCGACCGGCCGAGGTTCTGGCTGACGGAAGAACATACTGCGCTAGGCGGTACGATGGCGGCGAACATATGGATTGGCATCCCCTTCAATATGGTGATTCTGCTGTCGGGCCTTCAGGCGCTGCCCGATCATCTCTACGAGGCGGCCAGAATCGACGGAGCCGGACGCTTCCGGCAGTTTGCGAATATTACGCTTCCCCTGCTACGGCCGACGATCCTTGTGCTGCTGATGCTGGGCGTGATATATACGTTCAAGGTGTTCGACCTGATCTTTATCATGACCGGCGGCGGTCCGGTGAACGCTTCGACGGTGTTTCCGCTGTATGCGTACCGGTTATCTTTTACCAACTTCGATTTCAGTCTCGGCGCGACGGTCGCCAGCTTCATGTTCATCCTGCTGTTCGTGCTGGCGGGGGTCTATCTATGGATGATGCGGAAGGAGGAGCAGCTATGACCGGTAAAGCCGTATACAAAGGCCGGGATTACGCCATGTCGGCGGCCGGCTGGGTGCTTACCCTGATCTTCTTATTCCCGGTGTACTGGATGATTGCGACCTCGCTTAAGCCGATGGGGGAGCTGTTCGTCATCCCGCCCCACCTCTTTCCGCATGAGCCGACCCTAAGCTCCTATGTTGATAATTTTGTGAAAAACCGCGCCATGCTCGGCTATATCGGCAACAGCTTCATGATCGCTACGGGCACCATGCTGCTGACGCTGCTGCTCGCGACACCGGCCGCCTACGGGCTGGCCCGGTCGCCGATGAGAGGCAAGGCCGCGATCCTCATTCTGCTGCTCGCCACCCAGATGCTGCCGAGTATCATGCTGGCCATGCCGCTCTTCATCGCCTTCACCAAGATACAGCTGATCAACAGCTATACCGCCTTGATCGTAGCCAATACGACTCATTCGCTGCCCTTTGCGATTCTGGTGCTGCGGCCGTACTTTTTATCGGTACCCGGGGGGCTGGAGGAAGCGGCGATGATCGACGGTCGCGGCAAGTTCAGCGCGTTCCGGCGCATTATTCTGCCCTTGGTGAAGCCGGGTCTGCTGACGGTCGGCGCCTTCTGCTTCCTGTGGGGCTGGGGGATTTCCTGTTCGCCCTCACGCTGACGACCAATGAGGCGATTCGCCCGCTCACGATGGGGCTGTACAAATTCATCGGCGAATACGGCACCCAGTGGAATCATCTGATGGCCGTGGCCACGATTGCAGCGGTTCCGATTATATTGATCTTCATCACAATGCAAAAATATATCGTAGGCGGGATCACGAGCGGAGCGATGAAGGACTGAAGCGGTATTATTCCAAACTTTTACGGGAGGGTTTCATTTATGAAGCTGGGCGTATTTCTGACCTTATTCCGCCGGCATTCCCTGGAGGATGCGCTGGCCTATGTGTCCAAGCAGGGGATCCAAACCGTGGAGATTGCCACCGGCGGCTATGTCGGCAATCATCATCTCCGCCCGGCCGATGTGCTGGGTAACCCGAACGAAATCGCGCGGATCAAAGAGCTTCTGGAGCGCCACGAGCTCACGATCAGCGCGCTCAGTCGCCACGGGAATCCGCTACATCCGAATCCGGCGGTGGCGGAGCAGCATCAGCGGGATTTTGAGCAGACGATACAGCTGGCAGGAGAGCTCGGCGTAGAGACGGTCGTCAATTTCTCCGGCTGCCCGGGCGAATCGGATACCTCGCAAAGACCGGTCTGGGTCACTTGTCCTTGGCCGAACGATTTCTCCGACATCGCAGCATGGCAGTGGGAAGCGAAGGTGCTGCCATATTGGGAACGGATGGGCCGATACATCAGGGATCACGGGGTAAAAGCGGCGGTCGAGCCTCATCCGGGGTTTGTGGTGTACAATACAGAAACTGCGCTCAGGCTGTGCGAGGCGGCGGGGAAGCGGTCGGCATCAACTTCGACCCGAGCCACCTGTTCTGGCAGGGCATGGATCCGGTGGCGTCCATCCTCGCCCTGCAGCAGAGAATTTACCATTTCCATGCCAAAGACACGGCGATTTATCCGTACAATAACGCGCTGAACGGCGTATTGGATACGAAATCGTACAAGGAGGTTCGGCAGCGCTCCTGGACGTTCCGGACCGTCGGCTACGGCCACGGGGCGGAGGTGTGGAAAGACATCGTCAGTGCGCCGCGGACGGCCGGGTACGACGGGGCCGTCAGCATCGAGCATGAGGATGGGCTGATGTCGGTGCAGGAGGGCTTTACCAAAGCAGTCCGTTTCCTGCAGGAGATTCTGATTACCGAGACGTCGGGCGAAATGTACTGGGCTTAAAGGCCGACGCATGCAGACAAGAAGAAGGTTGGGACGCCGCTGCGGCACCAGCCGTCTTTTTGTTTGAAGCGGCGCACATCGGCTAAGCCCGAAGCCTTCATCGTATAGTACAATGTAGCTGACGGCCGGACGGCCAACATCTAAGCGGGGAGGATGCCGTTATGCATATCCTGATTGTAGACGACGAGCCCATTATCCGGAAAGGGCTGGAAAAGGCGATCCGTCAGCTGGACGGATTCACGGTTGCAGGTTCGGCGGACGACGGGGAGACGGCGCTGGAATGGCTGGAGGGGGCGGAGCATCTGCCCGATTTGATCATCACGGATATTTTCATGCAGTATCTCGACGGCCTCGAACTGATCGAGCAGGTGAATCGTTTGTATCCCGGAATCCGGTGCGCGATCTTGTCGGGACACGAGGAATTCCATCTGGCGCAAAAGGCGATCGATCTCAAGGTGTGCCGCTACATCACCAAGCCGGTGGAGCCGGCCGAGCTGCACGCCGTTCTTGACGGCATCCGCAGCGAGATCCGCAAGGAGCGTCTGCGCCGCTCGGATCTGCTGAGGATGGAGCAGCTGGCCGCCAATGCAGCGCTGTACGTCCGGGATAAGCTGCTGTCGGACCTGCTGGAAGGGCGGCTCGTTTCCGCCGGAGAGCTGCATGACTTCGCGGGTCGCTTTCCGTTCTCGCTGGAGGAGGAGTTTACCGGCGGGGTCCTGTGCGTATGCAAATGGGACAGCGCTTCTTCCCCGAGGGATCTGCTGCTGTACAGCGTGGCCGTAAAGCGGCTGTTTTTGGAAGCGGTTTTATCCCAGCGGAAAGGCTTTGTCATGATTAAGGATACGGGCACCTTGGTATTCGGGATGCAGGGAGATGCCGGCGGTCCGGAAACGGCGGCGGACTTCTGCTCACTGGCCGAAAGCGTGCTCGGCATTCCCGTCGCGGCGGAGCTGGGGGACCCGGCCCAAGGGTCGCTGCAGCTGGCACCATCCCTGACGGGAGCATTCGAACGGCTGGACGCGCGGATGACCGAAGCCTTCGTGTATCCGGTGCAGGAGGAGCAGCGGGTGCGGGTCGCCCTGCGCACGGGAGATGCCGCCGGGCTGAGCCGGGCGGCCGCGGATTTTGCCGAGCGGTCGCTGGCAAGGAGATCGGGCTCGGAGCTGGCCCTGCAGGGCTTCTACAAGCTGATCGTCTCCGTCGAGCAGCCGCTGCAGGAGCTCCAGACGGCCTGCCCTCCGCCCCCGCCTTTATCCCATCTGCCTTTTGCTTCCGCCGCAGAACGCATGAGCCAGTGGCTGGACGCCTGCCTGCATGCAAGACGGGCGCAGCCTTCCCCGAGCGGCGCGAGCTGGTGGACAAAGTGGCGGCGCACTTAGAGGAGCATTATGCGGAGGCGCTCTCGCGCTGCAGCAACTGGCGGAGCTCGCCGGCGTCCATCCGAACTATCTCACCCAAACCTTCCGCAAAATAACGGGGCTCTCCTGCATGCAGTATTTAGCCCGTCTGCGCATGGAGAAGGCGAAGGCGCTTCTGCATCAGACGGACCTTAAGATATGCGATATCGCCGAACGGGTCGGGTACGAGAATCCTTTATATTTCAGCAGCTATTTCAAGAAGTGGGTCGGCGTCAATCCTTCCGATTACAAGGACGGGATGGGGTCCTATGCTTAAGCGGGCCATGCATTTTGTAACCCGGTGGTACCGCACTTTAAGCCGGCGCATCTTCGTCAAGCTGATTCTGCTCATTCTGATCCCGAATTTGCTGCTGCTCGTCATCATCAATGAGCTGATGAACAAGCAGATCCAGCAGAAGCTGAGCGAGATGGACAATACGCTGTATGTGCTGGAGCATGCGACGGGCCGTGAGCTGAGGGGCTTGTTCGGCGATGTAACCACCTTGACGAACCAAATCCTCATCGAGCCCGAGGTGCAGCAGATTTTATCCGGCACGAGAGAAGGGACGGCGGCCTACCAGAAGGAGTATTCCCCGACGCGAGCGAGATTGTAAAAAGGGAAAAATATATGAAGCAGGACACCCTGCGGAACATTTTATCGCGGTACCGGCTCGTGTGGAACAATATATTCTCGATCGCGATTCTGGTCGCCGACGACGGCGAGCTTTATTTGAATACCTCGGAAAATTACCAGATCACCCCGGAGGACCTGCAGCATTCCCTGCTGCTGAAGGAGGTTGCTTCCCCGAACCATACGGGCCTCGCCTGGAGCGTGAACGACGCCCTGACGAAGAAGACCGATATGATCACCTTCGCGAGAAAAATTTACGGCGTGAGCGACCCGCGGCCGGGTCATCGGTTACGTACTGGTCAATTTGTCGCTGAACGCGGTTCGCAGCTCCTTCGAGACCTACAATTATTATGGGCAGATGATCTTCGGCCTGGCGAATCAAGGGGAAAGCACCTGGATGGTCTACGACCGGAAGAAGATCATCGGCGGGCAGGGACGGCTTCTGCCGTATTCGCTTAAGGATTTGGCCTCGCGCCTCACCGAAGTGGACCTGAACGGCCGGACGTGGCGGGCGGTGGTCATGCCGATGGAGAAGGAGGATTATCTGTTCATCGGTCTCGACGCCGAATACGTCCGCAAAGCGTCCGCCGACATTCGCGGCCAATTGTATTTCGGCTATGCTTTTTTCCTGGCGCTCGCCTTTCTCATCTCGCTGCTGGGGGCCAAAATCTTGACGGAGCGCCTCGGCAAGCTGAACAAGGCGATGCGCACGCTCGGGCAAAAGCAGTGGGGCACCCGGATTGAGCTGAAGGGCCATGACGAGATCCGCGTGATCGGCGACACCTTTAATTCGATGGCGACCCATATCGAGGAGCCGCTGGAGGATTTGAAGGAGCAGCAGGGTCTCAAGCGGCTGTTTGAGCTGAGGGTGCTCGAATACCAGATCAATCCGCATTTTCTGTACAATACGCTCGATACGATCAACTGGATGGCGCTGGAAAATAGCCAAACCCGCATCAGCCAAATGGTGAACGGCTTGTCCAAGCTGTTCCGGATCATCTTGAGCAAAGGGAGGGAAGTCATCTCGCTGCAGGAGGAGTTCGAGATGATCCGGATCTATTTGAACATCCAGAAGATCCGGTTCGAGGACCGGTTCGACTACAGCGTCGAGCTGGACCCGGACGTATCGCATTACCCCATCTGCAAGCTGGTGCTCCAGCCGATTGTGGAGAATGCCATCGTTCACGGCATCCGCCGCCTGCGCGGACCGGGGTTCATCCGTTTGAGGGGCGACCGAATAGGGGAAGATGTCGTCCTTGAAATCTCCGACAACGGCGTCGGTATGACGGCGGAGCAAATCGCGAAACAGGCCGGGCTCCTGGATGCGGACATTTGGGGGAACGAGGTGATCGCATCTTCCGGCTACGGCATGAAGAATGTGGACTCCCGGCTGAAGCCGCTGTTCGGCGAAGACTATCGGATGACCCTGGAATCGAGTACGGAACCGGGGGCGGGAACGACGATTCGGATCGCCGTCAAAGAATCGGCCATGCTCAGAAAATGGGGGAAGAAGGAGAGTTAAGAGGAAGGGTATGCTAAAATAAAGGGACAACCGGGTAAAGCCATCTTTCATTCAAGCCGCTTACTGACTTTCCGAAATAAAGGTGCAGGAGGCCTATGTCTAATGAAAATGAGCTGGTATCACCGCATGCTGTTGTCCTACGCCCCCCTTTTCTTTGTCGTCGTTTCCGTCCTGATCTTCTCCTTCTTCGCCATCCTCAACAATTCCGCCCAGCAGCAAATCGCGATGACGGACGAGTCGATCGCGGCCAAAGTGATGCAGGCGGTGGATGCCAATCTGAAAGCCTCCGAGCAAATGGCCGCCAAAGAAATCCAGACCGACGAGAGACTGAAGGAGTTTTACAATGAACCGGAGAACGGCGAAGCGCTGTACGATCTGTTTCTCATTTCGCAGAAGCTGGACGATTTCTCCTCCATTCTCCCTTTGTCCAATTCCATCTACTTGTACAATGAACAATCCGGCAAAATCTTATCAAGAAACGGCATCTCTCCCCTGGAGCAGTTCGGCGACCGGGATTTCCTGATGTCCGCCTACCGTTCGGAGACCGCGCCGGCCGGGTGGTCGAGCCCGAGAACGTACCGGGAGTTTATTCACGATTCCAGCGAGGAACGGGTTGTGTCAATGGTCAAGTTCTATCCGCTAACCGGACCCAGGCAGGGGGCTGTTGTGGTGAATGTCCGAGTGCGGGCGCTGGTCGGCTTTGTCAAGGATTTAACCCGCTACGACGCCGGCTTCATCCGGCTGTTAGCCCCGGGCCTAAGGCCCTTCGAGGAAAACGGGCCGCTCGCGGACCGCGCCGCTTCGGAGCAAACCCACAATGGAAAGCGGATACAATCGGACTACACCGGCTGGTTGTACGTCTCCGGCGGGCAGCGGGATGAACGCCTGTCCCTCGCTTCGCTGTTCGGCGGGGTGTGGATGATCGTCGGCGCGGCGGCCATTGTGCTCGGACTCATTTGGTTCACCTGGATCACGCACCGCCATTACAAGCCGATCCAGACGATCGCGGGACGGATCAGCGACTATTCGAAACGCAAGAGCGGAGAGCTGGTCCGGCATGCGGGCGGCGACGAACTGAAGTTTATCGAAAACGCCATCGATGAGCTCCTGGACCGGACCAGCCGGTATGAGCGGCTTCATGAGGACGACCTTCTGATCCGCAGGCGGCAGGTGCTGGTCGATTGGCTGGAAGGCCGCAAGACGATGGATGAGGCGGAATGGAACCGGGAGATGGCCAGGCTGCAGCTGCCCGCGACCTTCGACCGGCTGTCGGCGGCGGTGATGGAGTTAGACCGTTACCCGCAGTTTACGCATGCCTACAGCCTGCGTGACCAGTATCTGCTTAAATTTGTCGTGAGCCAGGTGCTGCAGGAGATCGCCCAAGGGGAAGGTCTGTTCGTATGGAACGAGTGGGTCGAGCCCCACCGCATAGCCGCCGTTTTTTATTTGAACGGGCGGGAGGAACCGGGCGGACAAGCGGTGTACGATGTGATGAACAAGCTGAAGGAGTGGATTCACGCGAATCTCGAATTCACGGTATCCGCAGGCATCGGGCCGGAGGTCCGCACGCCCGTCAGTATGCCTCTCTGCTACGCGGAAGCCCGGGAGTATTTGTCGTACAAACCGGTCTTCGGCCCGGGCGTTCTGATCGGAAGCCGGGATGTGCAGACCAAGGCGGAGGGCCGGATTTTCCCGCACCTGCAAACCGTCCGCTCGATCGTCAAGTCGTTCCGGCAGGATGACGGGGGATGGCCGTCGCGGCTCACTTCGCTTTTCCGGGCATTGAAGAACGGCCGGTTCTCGCAGGACGATATCAACCGGCTGACGAACGATCTGACGTATCAGCTTCATAAAGAGATGATGGAGATGCCGGAAGAGGTGAGGGAGCCGTGGACGGTGGAATTCAAGCCTCTCCTCGAGAATTTCAAGGAGCATTCGGAGATTCTCGAGGAATGGCAAGAGCGCCTTCATCTGGTGCTGTCGGAGCTGGAAGAGCGGGTGCGTGCCGTCCGGTGCGCCCGAACGAATCATGAGCTCATGGGCCGGGTGAAGGCCTATATTGAATCGCACTATGCCGATCCCGATTTGTCCCTGAACCGGATCAGCGAGCATTTTGAGATGAATCCGCGGTATTTAAGCAAGCTGTTTAAAGAAGAGTTCGGGGAGAAATTCATCGATTACATGCTGCGCATCCGCCTGGAGGAAGCCCAGAGGTCGCTGCGCGAAACCGACCTGCCGGTACAGCATATTGCGGAGCGGGTGGGCTATCTGCATGCCATTTCCTTTCACCGCGCCTTCAAGAATACGCTGGGCGTGCCGCCCGGGGACTACCGCAAGCGGACGGAGATCGGGCGGACTTAGGATCCTTTGTGCGAAATGGTTAATTGTGAGAAAACGTTAAGGCCGCGAAATGAAACCGCTTTCTAACAATTTGCTAAGCGGCGAATCTTGTAAATTGCCCCTGGCGGACGGTTCGATTATGTTGGATATACGATGACGAAAAGGAGGGATCCTATGCCAAGCAATGAGCCTGCGATGGATGAGACTCTGACCTCTGCGTATTCCGTGCCGTCCGCTAGGAAGAAAAGCAGAAGGCTGAGGGTAGGCCAGGATTGGCGACTGTATGCACTGCTCGCCGTACCGATGCTTTACTTTCTGGTCTTCAAGTACATTCCGATGTACGGGGTGACGATTGCTTTTAAAGATTTCAATATGTTCCAGGGGATATGGAACAGCCCTTGGGTGGGGCTGGACGCATTCCGCGAAATCTTCTTAATGAAAGATTTCTATAAGGTGCTGCGCAACACGATGCTGCTCAACCTGCTCGATCTGGTCGTTTCCTTTCCCGCGCCGATCATTCTCGCCCTGCTGCTGAATGAAATCCGCATTAAATGGTTTAAGAAGGGCGCGCAGACGATCCTGTATCTCCCGCATTTCATTTCCTGGGTAATTATTGGCGGGATGGTGTACCAATTGCTGTCCACCAATACCGGACTGGTCAACATTTTATTGAAATCTGCAGGAATGAAAGCGGTTCCCTTTCTAACCGAGCCTTATTACTGGGTTGTCACTTATGTGGGCACCGGTGTTTGGCAGAATGCGGGCTGGGGCACGATCATTTATTTGGCCGCCCTGACGGGCATCAACAAAGAGCTTTACGAAGCGGCGGAGGTGGACGGGGCAGGACGCCTGCGCAAAATCTGGAACATTACGCTGCCGGGCATCAAGCCGACGATCATTATTCTCCTCATCATCAATATCGGGCATATGGCGAGCATCGGTTTTGAACGGCCTTTTGTCTTAAGCAATCCGCTCGTAACCGACGTATCCGACGTGATCAGCACCTTCGTCTACAAGGTCGGGATCCAGTCGGCCCGCTTCACCATCGCCACTGCGATCGGTTTATTCCAGGCTGTCGTGGGACTGATCTTTCTGCTCTCGTCGAATTATATTTCCAAGAAATTGACCGACCAAGGCATTTGGTGACAAAGGAGGCGTTTCCCTATGAAAGTCAGTGCCAGCGATAAAATTATCGACGGCGTCATCCTTCTGCTCGTAGCCGCAGCGTCCTTCATTTGCCTTGTTCCCATCCTTCATTTGGCGGCCGTTTCGTTAAGCTCCAATGCGGCGATTTTATCGAACAAGGTAACGGTCTTTCCGGTGGAATGGAGCACTCTGGCTTATGAAGCGGTGTTTAAGGACGCCAAGATGATCGGCTCTTTGTTCTTCACGATCTTGATGGTTGGTTTATTCACGGTGATCTGCATGATCATGACGATCTGTGCGGCTTATCCGCTGACGAAGAAGAAGCTGAGAGGGCGCGACTTCTTCCTGCTGGTCATTGTGTTTACGATGTTCTTCAGCGGGGGCCTGATCCCGGAATATTTGCTCGTCAAGATGCTGAAGCTGACGAACACCATCTGGGCCTTGATCCTGCCCGGAATGATCAACGCCTTTTACCTGATTATCCTGAAATCGTTCTTTTCTTCCATTCCCGAGGAGCTCGAGGAGTCCGCACGGATCGACGGAAGCTCCCACTTCGGCACCTTGTTCCGCGTCGTGCTCCCGCTTTCCCTGCCGATGCTGGCCACGTTAAGCCTGTTTTATGCCGTAGGCCGCTGGAACGGATTTATGGACGCGCTCTTTTATATCACGAACCAGGACTTGTATCCGATTCAGTTGAAGTTGTATCAGCTTGTCATCAGCAACCAGATGAGCGACGCCACCGCAACGGAGGGGATGAATGCCACGGCCCCGATTCCCGAGAGCTTGAAGGCGGCCAGCATCATGTTCGCCACCATCCCGATCCTGCTCGTTTACCCGTGGCTGCAGCGGTATTTTATTTCCGGCATCATGATCGGAGCAGTGAAGGGCTGAGGGTTGGCAATCGACTGAACGGAAGATGATAAAAAGGGAGTTGAGCTTAGTTGAGCAATCAAAAGAGAAGGATCCGTACCATGAAAGGAATGCTTGCGCTTATCTTAACGGCAGGGACGCTGGCCGCCTGCTCCAGCCAGCAGCAGGGTGCTTCCGGTGGGGAGGCACGAAGGGTAATCCGGTAACGCTGAAGATTGAGCTGTTCGACCGGGGCAACACGCCGCCGGGCGCTCCGCCGCTGACGGAGAGCTACTTTGTCAAATACATGCAGGAAAAATTCGGGAACCCGAACAATATCAAGCTGGAATTCGTCACCGTTCCCCGCACGGAGGAAGTGCCCAAGCTGAACGTGCTCATGTCGGCCAACGAGGCGCCGGATCTTATTTTTACCTACAGCGACCCCGCCGTGCAGAATTGGGTGAAGCAGGGAGGCCTTACCGAGCTTGGGGATTTGCTGAACCAATACGGCCCGAATTTGAAAAAATATCTCGGCGATAAGCTGCTGAGCTATGGCAATTTTAACGGCAAGCAGTACACGATCCCGGCGAAGCGGATTATTATCGCCTCCCAGACGCCGATCATCCGCAAGGATTGGCTCGATAAGCTGGGCCTGCGGCCGCCCAAGACGACAGACGAGCTGTACAATGTGCTGAAGGCGTTCAAGGAGAAGGATCCCGGGGGGACGGGAGGCAAAGTCATCCCTTACGGGATCAAGTATAACAACAACCTGGATCCGCTCGTCCGGACGTTCTGGCAGAAAATGACCGAAGAAGAGTATTATTCGCTTCCGGATTTGATGAAGCCGGGTAATAAAGACGCCTACCGCTTCTTGAACAAGCTGTATAACGAAGGCCTGATCAGCCCCGATTTTGCCCTCGATAAGGATGGGAAGAAATTCCAGGCGGATCTGGTCAACGGGTTGGTCGGCTTTACGGTGACCAATACGAACGAGCCGGTCTATATGGCGTATTACTCGACCCTGCAGAAGAATGTGCCCGGCGCCGTTCTGCAGCCCGTCGACCCGTTTACGAACTACGAAGGCAAGCATGTGAAGGCGATCTATCATCCGCTGTCGGCTCATATCATGATTCCCAAAGCGAGCAAACGGGCCGTGGAAGCGATCAAGTTCCTGAACTGGATGGCAGATTACAAAGTGATCTTCAACCTGCAGAACGGTCAGGAGGGGGTCACCTACAAGATGGGCGACGACGGCATTCCGGTCATTCTGGAAACCGAGGAAGCCAAGCGAATCATGTACAACTATCTGGATTACAGCATGCTGATCAACGGCAAAGACATGGAGGATCCGCAGAAAACGCTCAAGGCGAACGCTGCCGATGCCAGGTACAAGGATTTCACCATGGACAGCATCAAGGTCGGCGAGCAGGATGGGCAGCTGCCTCCGCGCTTCGACCGGCCGATCGAAGCGCAGATTAAATACAATCAAACCTTGAGTGACAAAGCCGTCGAGGTGCTCGTCAAGACCGTCACGGCCAAGCCGGCGGACTTCGATAAGCTGTACGACGACATGGTGGCCGAGTACATGAAGATCGGCGGCAAGGAGGTTATGGAGGAGCAGAAGAAGGCCTATCAGGAGATGAAGAAGAAGTAACTTTTTTCAAGTATGAGCCCGCCGGGATCGGCGGGCTTCCGGTGTTTAGAAGCGTTTTCCAGAGAAGGGAGATGAAACGGAGGCGGGGTATCCACTGGAGGAGCGCCAGCGCTCGCCTTTATCTGCGGGAAATATCCTGTAAAGCGGCTTCTAATAATGATTTCCTGCAGATAACAGCGGCCGGAAGCGGATACCCCGCCGCCTTGTTTCTCCATCCCTTGAGTTGCAAAGCCTGCCGTTATCGGCGGGGCTGTTTGATCTGGAATCCAGGTTCCCGTTGACGCTCACTCGAAACTCGTATTATGATTTCTTAAAACTACAAGGCGCATGCAGGGAGTGATGGGAATGCTGGCGGATTCGATATCGGAAGAGAAGAAAGAGTTCGCGGAGACTTTGCCGTTCGGGGTCGTCATTCTGAATGCGGACAAGCGGATTGTATGGCTGAACCGCTTGGCCTGCGGCCAATTATACTGCGAGCCGGGAGCAGGTGCTTGCGACAAGCTGGAACGCATCTTTTCCCACGATCCTGACGGATGAAATCGCTGCAGAAGCTTTCGGCGGTTCCGAAGCGCTGCAGTTCAAGTTCGGGGATCATCATTTTATTGCTCAAATTACGCGTTACGAAGGGGCCGAAGGCGGTCTTCTGATCGTTTTTCAGGAAATGGACCGGTTCGAGCATCTCATTAAAGAAATGGATTCCTATAAAAATCTGGATGTCGATTTGAAAGCGATTTTCGACATCTCGTACGATGTCATTTATGTGTCGGACGGACAGGGGATTACGCTCAGGGTCAGCTCGGCCTCCGAACGGCTCTGGGGGGTATAAGGAAAGCGAATTGGTCGGCAAGAGCGTATATCAGCTGGAAAAGGAGGGAGTGTATTCGCCTTCCATCACCCGGCTGGTGCTGGAGAAGAAGGAAAAGATATCCATGACGCAGACGACGAAGACGGGGCGGCGCCTGATGGTGGTTGGCGTACCGATCATGGACGAGAACGGACAAATCATCCGCGTCGTCAACGCTTCCAGAGACATTACCGAGGTTAGCCGGCTCAAGAACGAGCTTACCGCGATGAAGCGACTGTCGGAGGGATACCGGCAGGAGCTGATGAATTTGCGGATCAAGAACGACATCGACAACCGGCTCATTTACCGCAGCGAGAAGATGAAGCGCGTCATCGTGCTGGCTGAGAAGATTTCGAAGGTCGATTCTACGGTCCTCTTGTTCGGGGAATCCGGCGTCGGCAAGGAGCTGATCGCTTCGCTGATTCACAAATGGAGCGAGAGAGAGAACGGTCCTTTTATCAGCGTGAACTGCGGGGGCATTCCGGAAAGCGTGCTCGAATCGGAGCTCTTCGGATCTTCGGAGGGGACGATGAGCGGGCATTCGGGCTCGTTTGTTACGGCGAACGGGGAACGCTGTTTCTCGACGATATCGATCAGCTGCCTCAGTCCTTGCAGGTGAAGGTGTACCGCGCCATGCAGGAAAGGAAGGTGTCCCATGCCTCCGGCACGGTTCCGCTCAATCTTCGCGTAATCGCCTCCACCGGCGCCGATTTGGAAGACAGAGTTCGAAAGGGGCTGTTCCGCAAGGATCTGTACTATTTGCTGAACGTCGTACCGATGGCCATTCCGCCGCTCCGGGAGCGAAGAGAGGACGTCATCCCTTTGATTCTCCATTTCGCCGACCGCATCAATAAGAAATATGGGATCAGCAAGAAGTTCAACCCCCGTTTACTCAAAACGCTGCAGGATTACGAATGGCCCGGCAACGCCCGCGAGCTGCAAAATATTGTGGAGCGCCTGCTCGTTACCGTGGACAGCGAGTGGATTGAAATCGAGCATTTGCCCGAATATATGGATCCGAGCCGCTCCGGCCAGAAGCTCATTCAAATCAACCGGATCGTGCCGCTGAAAGAGGCCATCGAATCGCTTGAAAAAGAATTGTTGACGCTGGCCCAAGAGAGGTACGGCTCAACGACCAAGATGGCGGAAGCCCTGGGGGTGAACCAATCGACGGTCAGCCGGAAGCTTCAGCAGTACGGCAAATGATGCTTTCTTCAAGGCCGTTTTAAAAGTTATGCAAATCTGCATTTTACCCAACCTGACATGGAAATTTCGGCTGAACGGCCGAAAAAACAAATGTAAGCGCAATCTTTTTGAGAGCTGCCTTTTCGTATGTTATGTTTTATTCCTTAATAACCTATGCACAAATGCATAGGTTTTACGATCAACTTGTATTGTGCCGTCCTTCTCCCCTATGTTTTAATATGCGTAAGGACATATAAAACAAGATATGTCATTAAATCTTACCTGAATATTACAAATGAGGAGGGGTGAAGGCGTGAAGGTGGCGGCCATTCAAATGGATTGCTTGCTCGGCAGCAAAGAGAACAATTTGGAAAAGGCCGACGGGCTCCTTCAGCAGGCGGTGGAACAAGAGGCGAAGCTGATTGTGCTGCCGGAATTGTTCAATACGGGTTACCGGGTGGAGGAGAGAGACTTGGAGCTGGCCGAAACCGTACCCGGGGAGACGACGGAATGGCTGGAGAAGATTTGCAGAACGCATCAGGTGTACGTCGTAGGTTGTATCTTGGAGAAATGCGCGGTGAACGGCGTCGTATACGACACCGCTTTTGCCGTCGGCCCCGAAGGCCTCATCGGTTCGTACCGGAAAACGCATCTGTGGGATAAGGAGCATTTGCGGTTTGCCAGAGGCTGGGAGCTCCCGGTATTCGATCTCGGCTTCGCCCGTTTGGGGCTGCAGATTTGCTACGAGATCGGATTTCCCGAAGGGGCCCGGAGCTTGACCCTGCAGGGGCGGACATCATCGCTTACCCTTCGGCTTTCGGCAAAGAGCGTTATTACGCTTGGGATGTGGCGAGCCGGTCCAGAGCTCTGGAGAACGGGGTGTATGTGATTGCGTGCAATCGGACGGGGACGGAGAAGAATGAAACGGAGTTCGGGGGCAAGAGCCGGATTGTCGATCCGACCGGCAAGGTGCTCGCAGAGGCCGAATCGGCGGACGAGGTCATCGTGTCCGAGATCGATCTGGACTTCGTAGCCGTCCAGCGCAGGAAAATTCCGTACCTCAGAGACCTTAATCGCCAATTGATGAAAGACGTTTATCATCAATAATATTACGAAGGAGAAGGCGGTGGAACGATGGAAACGAATGTATTGAAAGTCGAAGGGGCAGGGCTGGAAACGGCGGAGACGGCGAAAGTGAGGAAGGAAGACGGTGCGGTGCCGAGAGGCAGTATCATCTATGCGTCGATTGTTGCGTTTTTTGCCTGGGTGTTCTCCACCTATGATTTCATCCTCTTCGGAACGCTGCTTCCTGTCATGTCCGGCGAATTCGGCTGGAGCACGGCGAAGAGTGCGGAAATCGCCATGTGGGTGTCGGTGACTACCCTGATCGTATCGCTGATGGTGGGGCCGATCACGGATTATTTCGGCCGGCGCAATGCACTGATGCTCACGACGGCGGGGGCGGCTGTAAGCTCGGGTCTCACGGGACTAACGATGGGACCGCTTTATCTGATCGTCGTTCGTGCTTTATCCGGATTAGGCTTCTCGGAGCAGGCGGTCAATACGACCTATCTGTCCGAATTATCCGGGGCCAAGAAGCGGGGGTTCGTCTACAGCTTCATCCAAGGCGGCTGGCCGATCGGCGTGCTGTTCGCTTCCTTCATCACAGCCCAGCTGCTTCCCCATATTGGTTGGAGAGGGGTCTTCCTCGTCGGAACCATCCCGGCCGTCATCATCATGCTGCTGCGCATCAAGCTGAAGGAATCGCCCAAGTACGAGCAAATGCGCGAAGTGCGGAAGCTGATTCAGGCGGGCAAAATGGAGGAGGCCAAGGCGCTCGGTCAATTGCACGGCATCGACAGCGAGAAAATGACCAAAATGTCGATGACGCAGCTGTTCGCCTCCGATATCCGCAAGCATACGATTTTCCTGGGCATTGCGCATATGTTCAATTGGTTTGCGATCCAAATGTTCTCCGTTCTGTCGACTACCGTTCTCACGGAAGGGAAGGGCATATCGTTCGACAACTCGCTCTTTATGCTGATTTTCTCCAACGGCCTGGCTTATGTCGGATATATCACTCACGGGTATTTTGGCGACAAATTCGGCAGAAGGGGAACGATCATTTTCTCCTGGATCATGGCGGCGCTCGGCTTTTCCTTCATGCTGTTCGTGGCCGAAGGCTACTGGCCTGTGCTGATTTCCTACAGCGTCGGATTGTTTTTCTTGATCGGTTCCTATGCGGCGCTCTATTCTTATATGGGGGAATCGTTCCCGACGCGGATCCGGGGGACGGGAGCGGCCTTCATCAATGCGATGGGACCGGTAGGGGCGATCTTCGGCTCTCTGGTATTTACACTGGCTTTGAGCCATTACAGTACGGTGTCCTCCATCTTCCTTGCCGGCGTCATTCCGCTCGTGTTGTCGGGACTCCTAATGTTCGGAGCAAGATCGATCTCGCCGTCCAAAGAGTTGGAAGAAATCTCACAATAAACCGATAAGGAGCTGCTCGAACATGACGAAGAAAAAAGAAATCTTGGTTGCTTATGGTGTGGATGTGGACGCGGTAGCCGGTTGGCTCGGATCTTACGGCGGCGAGGATTCTCCGGACGATATTTCCCGCGGTTTGTTTGCCGGCGAGGTCGGCACGCCCCGTTTGCTGAAGCTGTTTGACAAGTACAATTTGAAAACGACCTGGTTTATCCCCGGTCATTCGATCGAAACCTTTCCGGAGCAGACGAAGATGGTGGTCGAAGCGGGACATGAAATCGGCCTGCACGGCTATTCCCACGAGAATCCGATTGCGATGACGGCGCAGCAGGAAGAGACCATTTTGATCAAATGTATCGATCTGATCGAGAAAGTATCGGGCAAACGTCCGACCGGCTACGTGGCTCCGTGGTGGGAATTTTCCAACATTACGAACGAACTTCTGCTGAAGCACGGCATTATGTACGACCACAGCCTGATGCATAACGATTTCTCGCCGTACTATGTGCGGGTGGGGGACAGCTGGACCAATATCGACTACGAGCGACCGGCGGAGAGCTGGATGAAGCCTTTGGTTCGCGGGCAAGAGACGGATTTGATCGAGATTCCGGCCAACTGGTACCTGGACGATCTCCCGCCGATGATGTTCATTAAGAAATCGCCGAACAGCCATGGCTTCGTGAACCCGAGAGATATCGAGCAGATGTGGAAGGACCAGTTCGACTGGGTGTACCGGGAGAACGATTATGCCGTATTTACGATGACGATCCATCCCGACGTCAGCGGAAGGCCTCAAGTGCTTCTGATGCACGAGCGCATCATTGAATATATCAACAGCCACGAGGGCGTGCGCTGGGTAACCTTCGACGAGATTGCAAGAGACTATAAAGAAAGATTTCCTAGAAGCTAAAAAAGCCGGTGAGGAGCGGATCCTATGTGCGTGCTTTGCGGAGAGTCGGTACTGCAAATTCACTGGACGGACCGTAAGCGTACGACCGGTGCGGCGGCATCTTCCGGGCCGGGGGCCCGGGAGCGCCATCGGCGCATCCGGTCGGCAAACCGGGTGCTCGCTTATTACGGGCTGAAGGTGGAAGACTGGAACGGGGTTAAATTTATCGTGCGCGACAAGAAGGGGCGCTCGGAAATCGTACAGGACTTGGGCGGGCTATGGGCCCAGGCGGAGAAGCTCGCCGGACGGCCGCTGGACCCGCTCGATCCCGGCCTTCTCGCTTACTTGAACCGGGCCGGCGATTAAGGCACAAGCATAGAAGGGAGCGGCGACCATGAAACGGCCTGTAACGATCGTAACCGGGTATCTCGGAAGCGGCAAAACGACACTGCTGGTAAATCTGCTGAAGGATTCTTCCTTTCGCAATCATACGGCCGTTCTTGTTAATGAGTTCGGCCAAGTGGGACTGGATCACCATCTGCTGAGGCAAATCGATGAGCGGGCCCGCCTGATCAGCGGGGGTGTCTGTGCTGCTCGGTACGGGAAGACCTGGTCAAGGAACTCACCGACCTGCTGAACAAGGATCAAAGCGGCGAAATTCCCGGGCTGGAGCGGGTCCTGATTGAAACGAGCGGGCTTGCCGATCCGGCGCCGATTCTGTTCACGATTCTGTCCGACCCCGTGCTGCAGCACCATTACGAAGTCGAACGGATTATTACCGCTGTCGATGCCGTGAATGTCAAGCTTCATCTGGAGCGGCATCCGGAAACCGCGAAGCAGGTGGCGGCGGCGGACCGGATCGTCATGACGAAAACCGATTTGGTTTCGGAAGAAGCCAAGGCCGAAGCGGTCCGCGAAATTTCTCGGCTCAATCCGTTGGCAGACATCGTATTTGCCGTATATGGGGAGACGGATGCCGGGCGTTTGTTTGCCGAGCCGGGGTCGGGACATGGCAAGGACTTCCGCCTTCAAGAAGCTTGGGGCGCCGGGTCGCCTGCGCCTGCGCTCTCCCACCCGCAGCAGGCGGCAAGCTCCTTATCGCTTACCTTCGACCGGCCGATCGATTGGAATGCGTTCGGACTGTGGCTCAGCATGCTGCTTCATGCGCATGGAGACAAGATTATGCGGGTAAAAGGACTCCTTGATGCCGGGGAACCCGGCTCGGTCCTCCTGAACGGGGTTCAGCATATCATTCACCCGCCCGAGCATCTGCCTGACTGGCCGGAATCATGCGAACGGCGATCCCATGTGGTGTTTATCATGAAGTCGGTGGAGGCGGACGATTTGCTTCAATCGCTTCATGCCTTTCAGCGGGTTCTGGGGGCCAGAGCGGATTTATCTACGATGGAAGTCATTCATGGCTAAGGAAGCGGGGAAACGTTATGACGATAACGGACTATACGGCTGAGAAAGTGATTAAAGGGGTGCCGGCCCCGGACGGCTGGATGAAGGCTGTTGTGTTTCGCGGAATAGGGAAGCCTGCTCTGGAATATAAGCCGATTCCGAAGGCGGGCCCGGGCGAGGTGGTCATCCGGACCACCTCGACAACGATTTGCGGCACGGATATTCACATTCTGCACGGCGAGCATCCGGTGGAAGAGGGCCGGGTGCTGGGGCACGAGCATGTAGGCGTGATTCACGAGATCGGCGAAGGCATCCGCGGTTTCCGGGTCGGCGACCGGGTGATGTGCGGATCCTGTACACCCTGCGGACAGTGCTACTACTGCCAGAAAGGATTGTCCTCTCAGTGTATCGGGCCGGAGGGGATCACCGGCATCCCGGAGGGTGGAGGCTCGGGAACACGGTCGACGGAACGCATGCGGAATATTTCAAAATGCCATTCCCGGAATTCAACTTGACCAAGGTGCCGGATGAGCTCAGCGACGAGGACGTTCTGCTCGTGTCGGACATCGGTTCGACCGGCATCGCTGCGGCGGAGAAAGCCGATATTCAGGTCGGCGATACAGTTGTCGTCTTCGCTTGCGGCCCTGTCGGGCTGTGCGCCATTGCGGGGGCCAGGTTGAAAGGTGCAGGCCTCATCGTCGGCGTGGACGGCAATCCGGAACGTCTTAGGATCGCAGAACAAATGGGCGCCGATGTGGTGCTCGATTTTCGCAGAACCGATGTGGTGGAAGAAATCATGAAGCTGACCGAGGGCAAAGGGGCGGATGTGGCGATCGAAGCGCTGGGCGGCCAGATGACGTTCGAGAACTGCATGAAGGTCATCCGGCGGGGCGGCACGGTCTCCAGTGTCGGGATTTACTCCGGGCATGTGACCATTCCGATCGAGACGTTCGCCGGGGGGATGGGCGATCACCGGATCGTCACCACGCTTTGTCCCGGAGGGCGGGAGCGGATGCTGCAGCTCATTCAGCTTGTAAAGCACCACCGGTTATCTCTGAGCAGCATGATAACCCACAGGATGCCTATTGACGATGCGATAGAGGCCTACGAGCTGTTCGAGCACCAGAAGGACGGCGTCATCAAGCTGGTTATTCATTTCTAGGGACATCAGGGGAAGGAGTACGGGACCATGCGTTTAAAAGGCAAAACCGCCGTCATCACCGGGGCGGGGAGGGCATTGGGAGAGCGATTGCCATGGCCTTCGCCAAAGAGGGCGCCGATCTGGCGATCAATTACTACAACCAGCCGCAAGAGGAAGTGAATGCGGTCATTCGGGAATTGGATAGCTACGGGGGCCGGTTGATCGCAGTCCAAGGGGACGTCACCGACGAGTCTTTTGTTGCCGGCTTCGTTGAACAAACGCTCTCCAGGTTCGGACGGATCGATATCCTGGTGAACAATGCGGGCATTCTAACGCAAAGCCTGGTGCACGAGATGTCCGTCGAAACGTGGGACCGCATGATCGAGGTCGACTTAAAGTCCGTCTTCCTGATGACGAGAGCCGTTGTGCCGCATATGATCGATAGAAACTACGGCCGAATTATCAACATCGCTTCCCAGATTGCGCAAAAGGGAGGCTACGAATTGAGCCATTATGCCGCCGCCAAAGCAGGCGTGATCGGCTTTACCAAATCGGTTGCGCTGGAACTCGGCCGGCATGGCATCACGGCCAACTGCATTGCGCCCGGACCGGTCGAGACCAGGCTGGTCGAGCGGATCGATCCCGAATGGAAGGAGCGGAAGAAGAAGGAGCTGGCGATTCCGCGGTTCGGTTTGCCGGAGGAGGTCGCTCCGACGGCGGTTCTGCTCGCTTCCGAGCCGGACGGCAATCTGTTCACCGGCCAGACGCTGGGGCCGAATTCAGGAGATGTGATGCCGTGAATGCGGCCCGGCCATAAGCCGGATGTAAGCTTGACCCGGATAGCAGGGATGCTTCCGGGTCAGGCTTTTTTTCATTCCGGCCAGATCAAGTCGAACCGCCCCGAATGGCTCCGATTTTCGTAGGAATTTGTTGAATGTTATAAATCAAAGTAGAACATTTACATGCCATTCAAATAATTTTAATAAATATATTGACGTTATAATATTTATTGCTGTACATTTGTAATAGAACATATTAGAACATATAAATCCGTAGAGTCTTACAATTTACGCCTTCCTGTAATCTTCCTAACCGTTCAACGGGGAGTCCCCGCTTGCCTGGGCAAGAGGTTCATTCCAATATGAATTGAAGGAGGTTTTGCTGTGAAACGAAGCTTTACGGTACTTCTGCTGGTCATCTTAACCACCCTGTCTGCCTGCTCCCCGAAATCACCGACCGCCACCACGTCGTCATCCGAGACAAACACAGCATCCCAGAAACCATCAAACACGCCAGCAAACAGTAATGAAGGAGGGAACAAACAGGGAACGGTCACGCTGAACTTTCTCGAGCGCTGGCCCAACGAGCCTTACAAGAAGTATTTCAAGGATGTGATCGACGCCTTCGAGAAGGAAAACCCGAACATCAAAATCAACACCATTGCAGCGCTCAACGACGATTATAAACAGAAATCCAACGTGCTGCTGAACTCCGACAATCCGCCTGATATCTTCTTCTCCTGGGTCGGGGAATGGGGCGAGAAGTTTGTCCGCGAAGGCGTCGCCATGGACATTACCGGCCAGGTAAACGGCGACAAGGCCTGGAAGGATCAAATCATCGAATCCCAGTTCACCCCGTTTACGTTCGGAGGCAAAATTTACGGCATCCCGTTCTTCATGGACGGCAAATTGTTCTACTACAACACCGAGATGTTCAAGAAGTATAACCTGAAAGCCCCTAAGACATGGTCCGAATTCATTCATGTGCTGCAAGTGCTGAAGGACAACGGCCAGACCCCGATCTACCTCGGCAACAAATCGCCTTGGGCGGCGGGCCACTACCTTACTACATTAAACCAACGCCTCGTACCGCCGGATGTGCATAAGAAAGATTACACGGTCGGCCAGTCGCAGTTTTTCCGATCCGGGCTACATCGAAGCCCTCAAGAAGATCCAGGAACTCATCCCCTACTTTAACAAAAACGCCAACGCCCTGACGCACGAAGAAGTCCGAAACCTGTTCATTGCCGGCAAGGTGCCGATCATTTATCTCGAAACGCTGGAGGCCGGCTTCGTGAAGGACACGAAATTCGAATGGGATACCTTCAATTTCCCGGCGGTTGAAGGGGGCAAGGGGGATCAGAACGAGCTGACCGGCGCGCCGGAAGGCTTCATGATCCATTCCAAGACGAAGCACCCGGAAGAAGCGATGAAATTCCTCAAATTCATGATTTCCAAGCAAAACGGAGAACTGCTCGTGAAGGAGACCGGGCTTGCGAGCCCTGTCAAAGGAACGATGACCGAGCAGAATTCGACGGCGAAGGAACGGGCGATCACAGAGCTGGTCGCGGGCGCGAGCAATATGACGCTGTGGATCGACACGGCGCCGCCGGCCGATATCTTCACGCCGTATACGGGCGGTCTGCAGGAGCTGATCGCGGGCAAGAAGACGCCCGAGCAGCTCATGAAAGAAGTGCAGGATGCCGCAGCGAAGTGAAAAAATAATACGGCCCGGTGCAGCGGAGAAACCGGTTTTACCGCTTTGCTGTACCGGACGGATGCCTGATGCGAGGTGAGCCGATGGCCAAACGATTGACACTTGCACCTTATTTGTATTTTGCGCCGTGTCTGATCCTGATGGGACTGTTCGTTTATTATCCGGTTGTGGACAATTTGATCTCCGGTTTTTACCGCTTCAGCCCGCTATCGGATGCCAGGCAATTTGTGGGCTTCGGCAATTACGCCGAACTGCTGCAGGACCCGGTGTTTTATACCGGGCTGAAGAACAGCCTGCTGTTCGCCTTGATCTCGGTCATCGTTCAAGTCTTCGGCGGGATGGTGGTTGCGGCGATCCTGGAGGATCCGCTGTTCCGGAGGTTCGCCCTGTCGCTGCGCACAGTGTATTTTATCCCGGTCCTGATTTCGATGACCGTCATCAGCCTGCTCTTCTCCTTCATCCTGAACCCGGAAACCGGGCTCGTCAACAGCGCGCTCACGGCCATCGGGCTGGAAAGCTGGACCAGGGGATGGCTCGGGGACAGCGCCACCGCGATCTATGCGGTGATTGCCGTATCCCAGTGGCAAAGCATCGGTTACACGACCATGCTGTTTGTCGTCGCCATTCAGAAAATACCGGTGGAGCTGTACGAGGCGGCCAGAATGGACGGAGCGAACAAAATCCAAAGCTTTTTTCATGTGACCGTACCCGAGCTGAGGGAGGTCCGGTTCGTCCTCCTGCTGCAGTGCATCGCCGGTTCGATTCTCATCTTCACCGAGGTGTACATCATGACGGCGGGGGGACCGGGCTATTCCTCGCAGGTGCTCAGTACTTACTTGTTCCAGAAGGCGTTCTTCAGCAACGAAATGGGCTATGCCTCCGCGATCGCGAATGTCATTCTCGTATTGTCCGTGATCCTCTTTATCATTCAAAAGAAATGGCTGAAAACCGGCGGGGAGTGATGCGAATGGACGTTCAATCCAAAGCGGAGCCGCTTCCGCACATAATGTCAAACACCGGGCGCTCCCGCTCCCTCGGGTCTGCGCTTGGTACAGGCTTCGTCGCCTTCATGCTGTTCGTCTACCTGATAGCGGTCGTCTATCCGCTGATCTGGATGCTGATGAGCTCGCTGAAGGATACGATGGAAATGTATACGGGCGCCTGGGCGCTCCCGCAGCAGTGGCTCTTCTCTAATTACCGCTCCGCCTGGGAGCTGGGAGTTTCCGCTTTCTTCACGAACAGCGTGATCATTACCGTGCTGACCGTCATCGTGACGGTAACAGTGAGTATCTCGGCCGCATATGCGCTGTCGATCTTTCGCTTTAAGGGGCGGGAGCTCTTCCTGTTCGTAGTGGCTACGGGCCTCATGTTCTCTCCTCAGGTCAGCCTGATTCCGCTGTACGGCCTGATCCAGCATCTTGGCATTTACAACACATACTGGTCTTTGGTGCTGCCGTATGCCGCCTACCGCATGCCGATCATCATTTTGCTGATCCGGGCCTTTTTTCTGGGGATACCGAAGGATTTTGCCGAATCGGCTTATTTGGACGGTCTGCTCGAGCTGGGGCGTGCTGCACCGAATTTATTTGCCGATCAGCCGGCCGGTCCTGTACACGGGCGTGCTGCTCACCGCTTATTTTGCATGGAATGAATTCATGTTCGCCAATATCTTCATCGACGACGAGGCGCTGAAGCCGATCACTTCCGGGCTGTTCGTGTTCAAGGACGCGCTCCGTACGGACTGGGGTCCGCTGATCGCCGGCCTTACCATCTCCGCACTTCCGCTGGTCATCCTGTTTATTTTTATTCAAAAGCAGTTTGTCCGCGGTTTGGCGGAGGGCGGCCTCAAAGGCTGATATTCAAGGAAAGGTGGAATCCGGGTGGGGAGCATTTCAAGGGACCAGATCTCAGGTATGAACTTCCATTACATGCACTACAGCTTCGACTATTTTCTTGATGCGATGGTCCGCTACGGGTTTAAGCATATTGAGGTGTGGGGAGCGTCCCCCCATCTGTATGTGGACGATCTGACGCCGGCGGAGCTTGGGAGGATCGGACGGGAGATCGAGCGCAGGGAGCTGAAGGTCGTCTGCTTCACGCCGGAGCAGTGCGTGTATCCGGTCAATATCGCAGCGAAGGAAAAGGTCATACGCGAGCGAAGCGTCGGTTATTTCCTTAAGTCCCTGGAGGTAGCGAAGGAGCTGAGGGCTCCGCCGCTGCTGGTGACGCCGGGCTGGGGGTATGAGCATGAGCCTGCGGACGAGGCTTGGGCCAGGTTGCGCGAGTCATTGGCGAGAATCGCCGAGAAGGCGGAGGAGCTGGATGTGACGCTCGCTCTGGAGCCGCTTACCCGCACGGAGTCAAACCTCATAACCGATAGCGTGACGCTGAAGCGGATGCTGGGGAGGCAGGATCAGCCCGCTTGAAAGGGATGATCGATACGATTCCCATGGCCCTGGCGGGCGAGGACTTCAAGAAATATTTCGACGCGCTTGCCGGATGAGATTGTTCATATCCATTTTATCGACGGGAAGCCCGAAGGGCATTTGGCTTGGGGTGACGGTGTGCTTGCCTCTGGGAGAATATATAGAACAATTAGGGTCAATAGGGTACAAGGGCCATCTGTCGCTCGAGTTTACCTCCTACAGCTACATCCGGGAGCCGGACCGAGCGATCGAGAGAGCTTTGACCTGCTTGCAGCCTTTTCTCGTTTAGTTGGGTCAGGAGGGGAGGACGGTCTTTTCCGGTGGTGAAAATTTGGGATGATCTGGAATAAATAATCGTTGACTAATGTACTCTGCGGGCATATGATTTATATAGAACAATATAGAACATTATGGAGAGAGGATGAAGATCGATGTCTACTCAAACGATCGGCACACAGGTACAGGAAGCCTTGGAAGCGATGAAGAGCCGGGTGATCGAGCATGTATTTTTCGTTGCCTGCGGAGGCTCCTCCGCGCTGATGTACCCCAGCAAATATGCGATGGACCGCGAGTCGGAGAAGATCCGTTCCGATTTATACAGCTCCAACGAATTTATTTACCGGAACCCCCGGGCGTTGAACGAAAAGGCGCTGGTCATCCTGTGCTCGCTGTCCGGGACGACACCGGAGACGGTGGAAGCCGCCAGGTTTGCCCGTTCCAAGGGGGCGCTCACGGTCTCGCTTACGAACGTAGGGGATTCCCCGCTCGCCCAGGCTTCCGAGCACACGGTCGTGTTTGCCTGGGGCGAAGACATCGATCCGGCCGACAGCGGCGCTTCGATGATGTATCAGCTCGTGCTCGGCCTTCTTCATCACAAAGAGGGGAACGATAAGTTTCTTGCTTATATCGACAGCCTGGGCAAGTTGAAGTCCATTTACAGCCAAGCCTGGGAGCAATTTACGCCGAATGCCAAGGCGTTCGCCGAGGCCTACAAGGATGAGAAAGTGATCTACACGATGGCAAGCGGCTCTAATTTCGGTGCGGCCTACGCTTTATCGATCTGCTATTTCCTGGAGATGCAGTGGATTCATTCGGCTGCGATACATGCCGGCGAATATTTCCACGGGCCTTTTGAGATTCTCGATAAGGATGTTCCTTTCTTTATTATCCTGGGTCTTGACGAAACCCGGCCGCTGGAAGAGCGGGCGCTCGAATTTTCGCGGCGCTACGGAGAGCGGCTTGTTGTACTCGATGCGAAGGAGTTCGACCTGAGCGGGATCGACGAGGGGATCAAGGGCTATATCGCGGCCATCCTGATCTCACGGCTGACACGCCTGTACGCCAAGGAGCTGGTCTGCGGCGAGAAACCACCCGCTCACCACCAGAAGATATATGTGGAAGGTCGAATATTGATGCCCGCCGGAGGATGCCTATGAAATTAATCGGCGTCGGTGATAACGTAGTGGATTATTACCTGGACCGGGGGAGATCTTCCCCGGCGGCAACGCCGTGAACGTGGCCGTGCTGTGCAAGCGTTACGGTGCGGAGCACTGCTCCTATATGGGGCTCATCGGGGATGACCGGGCCGGTTCGCATATTATCCATGCTTTGCGGCAGGAGGGCATCGACATCAGCCGGATCCGGGTTGCCGCCGGACCGAGCGGGGAAGCCCGGGTCGCGATGACCGAAGACGGGGACCGGGTGTTCGTCGGCTCCAACCGGGGCGGCGTTCAGGATCTTCTGACGCTCCGGCTGAACGATGAAGATCTCGCGTATATCCGTTCCCACGATATCGTCCATTCCAGCGTCTACAGCCATCTGGAGCACGAGCTGCCCAAATTAAAGGACATGGCCGTTTCCTTCGATTTCTCGACGCGTCGGGACCCGGCCTATCTGCAGCTCGTGTGCCCGAATTTGACGTATGCTTTCTTCTCCGGCGGCCGACCTGTCGAAAGACGAATGCCTGGAGCTTGCGGAAGCCGTTCGGGGGTTTGGGGTCCGCGTCATCGGGATTACGCGGGGGCGCAGGGGCCGTCTTCTCAGAGAGCGGAACCGTCTACGAGCAGGGCGTCATTCCCGTGAAGCCCGTAGATACGCTCGGAGCGGGCGATTCCTTTATCGCCGCTTTCCTGACGCATTACACCCGCGATAAAGACATGGCGTCCGCGCTGCAGCAGGCCGCCGAGGCCGCCGCCGGGACTTGCGGGTACTACGGCGCTTTCGGCTACGGCATAGACAAAGAACCAAGGGAGGAATCCGCTTGCTGAATTTTGATGAACAGAAATATTTGCAGGTGGTGAACGGGGCCGTCTCATTACGAAACCAGATCGAATGCGCAGTCGACGAAGCCTCGGAGCGGGGCTTTAAGAACCTTTTCTTGCTCGGTTCAGGCGGGGCGATTGCGTCGATGTACGCGTACGAGTACCTGATCAACACGCACTCGTCCCTGCCGGTCTACGCCGAAATTGCCGCCGAATTTTCCTTGATGCACCACAAGCAGTTCGGCAAAGACTCGCTCGTCATTCTGTCCTCTTTGTCCGGAACGACCCAGGAGACGGTGGAGGCCGCAAAGTACTGCAAACAGATTGGAGCCGTCACGATCGGATTGACCGGCGAAGCGGGCACGCCGCTGGCCGAGCTCGTGGATTACCCGCTGATCAATTATGCGGAGAACGATTTTGCCTCCGACTCCGTGAACATCCAGCTGCTTTATTTAACCTTCCGGCTACTGAATAAGCGCGGCGAATTCCCTGAGTATGAAGCTTTTGCCGACCAGCTGGACCGCATGCCTTCCGTTCTGCTTCAGGTGAAGGAAGCCGCCGAGAAGAAGGCGGAGCAGTTTGCCTTGAAGTACAAGGACGAAACCTACCATATGGTGGTGGGGGCGGGCAGTCTGTGGGGCCGGGCGTATTCCTACGCGATGTGCGTTCTGGAAGAGATGCAGTGGATCCGCACCAAATCGATTCATGCGGCCGAATTTTTTCACGGCACCCTGGAGGTGGTGGACGAGGAAACGAGCATTCTGCTGCTGAAGGGCGAGGACGAAACCCGGCCGTTAGCCGACAGGGTACAGCGGTTCGCCGAGAGGTATACCCGCAAGCTGACGGTTTTTGATACGGCGGATTACGAGCTTGACGGCATCAGCCCGGCATTCCGGAAGCCGCTGTCCCCTCTAGTGACGGCGTCGGCGCTGCAAAGGGTCAGCGTCCATCTGGAGGATAAGCGGAAGCATTCGTTAGAGCACCGAAGGTATTACCGGGTGGTCGAATATTAGAATCGGCGTGCGGCGGGCGGGCCGGAGGTAAGAGGACTGCTCGAAGCTTAAGGCGGATAGAGTGCTCAGGAGAGTGCCATTTGGCACGTTCCGGTTAAGCTCACAGCCCAAAGTTTCGGGCGGAATCCTTCTAGCGACCTGCCTGCCCGGAACACGCCCATATAACGGGAGGTGCGGCATGGGGCTGACGCGCGAGCGCGCATTTGTATCCGTAGCTGCGGAGTTTCCGGGGCCACGCGCCCGGGAGCCGCTGGAGCGCAGAAACGCCTATGTGCCGAAAGGGATCGGCAACAACACGCCGGTCTTTGTGCAAAAGGCGGAGGGCGCTCTCATCCATGACGTGGACGGGAATGTGTTCCTCGATTTTGCCGGGGCGATCGGTTCGCTGAACGCGGGGCATTGCCCGCCGGAAGTGGTTGAGGCGATCCGGCGCCAGGCCGAACAATATATCCATACGTGCTTTCACGTGGCCATGTACGAGCCGTACGTTGCGCTGGCCGAGAAGCTGGCGCAGATCACCCCCGGCGCTTTTCCGAAAAAGACGATCTTCCTGAACAGCGGAGCGGAAGCGGTCGAGAATGCGGTGAAGATTGCGCGGAAATATACAGGAAAGCCCGGTATCGTCTCATTCACCCGCGGGTTCCACGGGCGGACGCTGCTCGGTATGTCGTTGACAAGCAAGGTGAAGCCTTACAAGTACGGCATGGGTCCTTTTGCCCCGGCGGTATATAAAGCGCAGTACCCCTATCCGCTGCATCGCCCCGGCGGCATGTCCGAGGCGGAGTACGCCCGCTACTGCGTGCGCCAATTCGAGGACTTCCTGCTGACCGAGGCGGCCCCGGAGGAGCTAGTCGCCGTCATTATGGAGCCGGTGCAGGGCGAAGGGGGCTTTATCGTGCCTCCGAAATCCTTCGTACAGGAGGTCTATGAGCTTTGCCGGAGCAGAGGCATCCTGTTCATCGCCGATGAAATTCAGACGGGCTTCGGACGGACCGGCACGATGTTCGCTTCCGAGCATTTCGGGATCGAGCCGGATCTGATCACGATGTCCAAGTCGATTGCCGCCGGCCTGCCGATCAGCGCCGTAACGGGCCGGGCCGAGGTGATGGATGCCCCCGGTCCGGGTGAAATCGGCGGCACCTACGGCGGAAGCCCGCTCGGTCGCGTGGCTGCACTGGCCGTGATCGAGAAGATCGAGCGTGAGCGGCTTCTCGAGCGCTCGAGGCGCATCGGCGAAACGATCCGCAGCTATTTTGCCGGCTTGCAGCAGTCTGTTCCGTTGATCGCGGAGGTGCGCGGGCTCGGGGCGATGTGCGCCGTGGAGCTGACCCATCCGGAGAGCGGGCAGCCGGCCAAAGCATTCACAGCTGCCCTGCAGAAGGCATGCTGCGAAGCGGGTGTCATCCTCCTCACGGCCGGTGTGCATGGGAACGTTGTCCGGTTCCTGACGCCGCTCGTCATGACGGATGAGCAACTGGCGGAAGGGCTGGAAATTATCGGCGAGCTCCTAAGGGAGCTTTATGCACGGTGGGAAACGGGGGATGAAGCTTGATGCGTCGCGATTTATTTATTGCCGGGGAGTGGAAAAAGGCGGAGCGCTATGCATCGCTCCATTCCCCGTTCAGCGGGGAGCGGATTGCGGAGGTCGGCCAGGCCGGACTGCGGGATACTGAAGAAGCCATTGCGGCGGCGGAAGCGGCTTCGGCCGTAATGGCCCGGATGCCGGCTCATGAGCGTACGGCCATCCTGAACCGGGCGGCCGAGCTTCTGCTTCGCCGTGAGGACGAATGGGTGCGACTCCTTGCACTCGAAGCGGCCAAACCGGTCAAGACGGCGAAGGCGGAGATCGCGAGGACCATCCAAACGTACCGCTTCTCTGCCATGGAAGCGAGCCGTATCCACGGGGAAACCGTGCCGCTGGATGCGGCGCCGGGGGGCGAGGGGCGGGTCGCCTTTACGCTGCGCAAGCCGGTAGGGGTGATCGGCGCCATTACGCCGTTCAATTTCCCCTTCAACCTGGTGGCCCACAAGGTGGGCCCGGCGATTGCGGCCGGCAATACGATTGTCCTGAAGCCGGCGAGCCAAACCCCGCTGTCCGCCCTCGTGCTCGGGGACATCTTCGGCGAAGCCGGGCTTCCGGCCGGTGCGCTGAACATCGTCCCTGGACCCGGGTCCGTCGTAGGCGAAGCGCTGGTATCCGACCCGAGAGTGAAGGCGATTACCTTTACGGGCAGCCCGGAAGTCGGAATCGCTTTGAAGAGCAAGGCGGGCCTTAAGCGGGTCTGCCTGGAGCTGGGCTCCAATTCCGCCTTGATCATCGACCGGACGGCCGAGCTGACGGAGGAACTGGTGGAACGCTGCGTATCGGGAGCTTTTTCGTTCAGCGGACAAGTTTGCATCTCCATTCAGCGCATTTATGTTCATGAGGATAAGTACGAGGAGTTCCTCGGCAAATTCAAGGCCCGGACGGAGAAGCTCGTTATCGGCAATCCGCTGGACGCGAGTACGGATACGTCCGCTTTAATCAGCGCCAAGGAGGTCAGGCGGATGGAGGAGTGGGTCAGCGCGCCGTGGCCAAAGGAGCACGAATTATTACCGGCGGCAGGGCGATCAGCGGTTCTTTGTTCCCGCCGACCATTCTGACCGGAGTGGACCGGACCGAGCCGGTGTCCTGCATGGAGGCCTTCGGGCCGGTGGCCGTCGTCGAGCCGTTTGCTTCGCTGGATGAAGCGATACGGGAGGTCAACGATTCGAGATTCGGGCTGCAGGCGGGAATATATACGAGCGATATTCATGCGGCCATGCGGGCGGCGGAGGAGCTTCAAGTCGGCGGCGTGATGATAAACGATTTCCCGACCTTCCGGGTAGACAATATGCCTTACGGCGGCGTAAAGGAGAGCGGCTTCGGCCGGGAAGGCGTCCAATACGCCGTCGAGGAAATGACGGAGCTGAAGCTGGTTTCGATCAAGTTATAAACAGGAAACAGCCATTGCACCAATAAACCCGTAGGAGGGTGACGAATGAAGGTTGCGGGCGTGGGATTCTGCTGCGTCGATGTGTATGAGAAGCTGGGTCGGTCCTATCCGACAGGCAACGGGATCGATTTCGCCATTCACTTAAGCCGGCTCGGAATCCGGACCTCGGTGGTCAGCGTAGTAGGCAATGATGCGCATGGGGCACGGATGAAGGAGGTTTTGCAGAAGGAGGGCGTCGACATTACTCATTTGCACACGGAAGAAGGCGATACGGCCGTATTCAAGATGGATCTGAACGGGAACGACCGGGTCCACGGTGAACTGCTTGAAGGGGTAATGAGCGGCTTCCGGCTGACGGAGGAGGATCTGGCATTCATTCAGGAGCACGACTATGTGCATACGGATCTGTTCGGCAAAATCACGGGCGACCTTCCCCGAATCCGGCAAAACCATACCTCCGTCGTGTTCGATTTTTCCCGGTTCCTGCAGCATGAGGACGCCCGGCACCTTCTTCCGAATGTCGATTATGCCTTTTTCTCATACGAACGGCATGATCCGTTCATCGAGGACTATTTGAAACAGGCGAAAAGCCTCGGCCCTTCGCTTGTGACGGCAACCTTGGGAAAGAACGGGAGTCTGGCTTACGACGGCGTCAACTTCTACAAGCAGGACATCGTTCCGGCCCGCGTGGTCAATACAGTAGGTGCCGGCGATTCGTTCATCGCCGGGTTGATGTTCGGCGTCATGAACGGCTGCAGCGTTCCGGCTTGTCTGCAGCTCGGGGCCGAGACCGCCGCCGGGGTAGTATCCCGATTCGAGCCGTACTAGGGCCGTTTCACAGATTCCATAGGAGATGGGGGATAACCCGAAAATGGTGATCGATGTCCATACGCATCCGATTTTCTTCGAGGACATTTGCGGGGAGCCGGAACGGCTGGAGTTCCGGAAGCGGCAGTTCGGGATTTTCAAGCAATCGCCGCAGGCGCTGGAATCCATTCTTACCGGCATGGATTACGGAAGTATTGATAAGGCAGTGCTGCTGCCCGAGGATCTGACGACGCTTCACGGGGACTTCATCGTATCGAACACCGAAATTAAGAAGCTGGTCGATCTGCAGCCCGACCGGTTCATCGGCTTCGCCAGCGTCGATCCGCACCGCGCGGACGCGCTGGAAGTGCTGGATTACGCCTTCGGGGAGCTGGGCCTCATGGGGCTGAAGCTGCATCCTTCCAAGCAGAAATTTTACCCATATGACGAAAAGCTGCACCCGATCTATAAGAAATGCCTGGAATACAATAAACCCATCATGTTCCATGCGGGCATGAGCTGGGAGCCTGATGCGCCGGCGAAATATGCGATGCCGCTGCATTTTGAAGATGTCGCCATGTCTTACCCGGAGCTGAGGATCTGCCTTGCCCATTTCGGCTGGCCTTGGGTCCATGAAACCGTGATGCTGCTGCTGAAGTACCCGAATGTGTATACCGACACCTCGATGCTGTACATGGACAACGCCAAGGATTTCTACGAGCAGGTGTTTACCCGCCAGATGGGGCCGCTGTGGATCGAAAGGAACCTGAAGCATCAGGTCATGTTCGGCTCGAACAGCCCGCGCTTTCGGGCGAGCCGGTTAAAGCCGGCCTTGGAAAGCCTGCCTATGCGGCGGGGCACGCTGGATAACCTGTTCGGGGCCAATGCCGAGAAATTCCTCGGGCTGAAAGGATAGATGCTCCTATGGTAAAAATGACAAGCGTCGTCTATCATACGAAATCGCAGTTTCAGTTGGTGAAAATCACGGAGGACGTCCGCGATTTCGTTGCGGAGTCGGGCGTGAAGGACGGGCTCGTGGCGGTCATCACGGCGCATACGACCACCGGCATCCTGGTAAACGAGGGTCTCGACTGCCTGGAAATCGACATCGAAGAAACGCTGGACCGGCTCATTCCGGGCGATTTGCCTTATGCGCACGCGCATTTTCTGCCGTCCTACGGCGCTACGGGCAGCAACGCGCCCGGACATTTGAAGTCGATGCTGACAGGGAACAGCTGCATGCTTCCGGTCAAGGACGGACAGCTCGTCTCCGGCCATGCTCAGGATATTTACCTGGCGGAGTATGACGGACCCCAGAGCAGGAAGGTCTTTATCGAAGTGCTCGGCGAATGACCATTCATAGACTGGCTAAAGTCTCGGCAAGCTGCGCCGGGGCTTTTCTTTATCACGGCTCTATTCTATGATACAATAGCTATATTTATATAAACCGTTTGCGGAAAGTCAGGTTCCTATGGAGAAAAATAACGAGAAACCGCTGTATCTGCAGTTTGCGGATATGTTCAGACAAATGATACTCTCCGGCGAACTCCAAGTGGGAGACGCCCTGCCCCCCGAGATGGATTTGGCCAAAAAATACAGCGTGGCCCGCATTACGATCCGTAAAGCGATCAACGAACTGGTTCAGGATCATCTGCTCGTCCGGCGGGCGGGCAAGGGGACCTTCGTCTCCGAGCCCAAGATCGAGCGCGAGCTCGTCAGCGTCGCCGGGTTCACGGAGCGGCTGCAGTCCCGAGGGATCAAAGCCGGGGCGAAGACGATCGAAGTGAACCGGATGAAGTCGGACGCGAAGCTGGCCGGACTGCTGCGCATTCCGCAGGGCGCGGAAATCGTGGAGATCGCCCGGCTGCGCCTGATCCATGAAGTGCCTGTCGCGCTGGAGCGCTCGTACATCCCGCTCAGCCTTTGTCCCGATATCGACAAAGAGAGCTTCGACAACAATTCGCTGTACCTGCTGCTCGAGAACAAATACTCGCTGCGCCCTTACCATTCGAGCAAGACGCTGGAGCTGACGAGGGCCACGAACAAGGAAGCGAAGTGGCTTCAGGTCTCCAAAGGCTCGCCGCTATTCTTAATGATGGCGACCGTGTTTACGGAAGACAATACCGTGATGGAATACGTGAAGACGCTGTTCATAGGCGAGCGCTTCCGGTTCCAGGTGTATTAGAATTTTATGGGTTTGCATACAAAAGGACCTGGCGGTGATCTTTCCGCTAGGTTTTTCCTTTTTTAATGGACGTGCCGCCGCTTTCCGCCCTTCAATGTTCCGCAGGTTGGGAATCCTTACCGTAAGTTAGATCGTATTTCGCTCTCGCCGCCTCGACATGCGGGTTATTTACCCTTACCCATTGCCTTAGCTCTTTCATAGGCTGAAGCAACGTTTCGCCGAGAGGAGTCAGCGAATATTCGACCGTTGGAGGGATGGCAGGCTCCATCTGGCGTTGAACCAGCCCGTCCCTTTCCAGCTTCCGCAGCGTTTGGGTCAGCATTTTTTTTGAAATGCCCTCGATTCTTCTCCGTATTTCTCCATATCTGTCGCTTCCGTTCTCCAATGCATAGATAACAAGCGCCGACCATTTATCGGAAATGAGTTCAAGAACTCGGCTATAGCCGCAATTGGTAAGCGAGATGTCGGGTTGATTGCTTTTACCTGAAGCCGCCATGTGATGTCCCTCCTTTGTACACCTTAAAGTGCCCTGGAAACAATAAAGTGCCTACTTATGTAATATTAGTTTATATATTATTGTATGTCTATACCGCTGTTACGGCAAAGAGGTTCAACAGTTAAAGGTCGCGCGGTTACTTAAAATCGGGAGGGAATGACCATGGCGAATCTGATTAAAGCACGTCCAAAGCTGTATGTAATGGATAACGGCCGTATGAGTATGGATAAAAACTGGTTGATCGCAATGCATAATCCTGCTACGCGCAGCCAGCCTAGCATCCCGGCGGAGTTCGTGGAATTTCCGATCTATACGGTATTGATCGATCATCCGGAAGGGAAGATTTTGTTCGATACTTCCTGCAACCCGAACTCGATGGGCGTCGAAGGACGGTGGGCCGAATCGACCCAGAATGCTTTTCCATGGATCGCGAGCGAGGAATGTTACCTGCATAACCGGCTGGAGCAGTTGAAAGTAAGACCGGAGGAGATTAAGTACGTTGTCGCCTCCCATCTGCATCTGGATCATGCCGGATGCCTGGAAATGTTCACGAACGCCACGATCATCGTTCATGAGGACGAGTGGAACGGCACGCTGCAATCGTATGCCCGCAACGAAAAAGAAGGAGCTTATGTATGGGCGGATATCGACGCTTGGATCAAAAACCGCTTGCAGTGGAAACCGGTCAAACGGGATGAAGATCACCTGGAGCTTGCGGAAGGTATCAAGATTATTAATTTTGGAAGCGGCCATGCTTGGGGGATGCTGGGCTTGCACATTGAGATGCCGGAAACCGGCGGAATCATTCTGGCTTCCGATGCCGTTTACACGGCGGAGAGCTACGGTCCGCCGGTCAAGCCGCCGGGTATTATATACGATTCAATCGGCTACAGGAATACGGTGGAGAAGATCCGTACTTTGGCGGCCCGAACGAATTCCCAGGTATGGTTCGGCCATGATGCGGATCAATTCAAACAATTCCGCAAATCAACCGATGGTTATTATGAATAAGGAGACTTGAACCTGCAATATGAATAGTTTCTCTCAGCACAACATGGCCTGCGAAAATACAATTTTTGTAATCTATCAATATAAATGTTTATAATAAAATGGCAGAGTCCGAATGTTTAAGAAGGAAAATACAATGTCTCATTTCAAAATGGGGAGGAAATGCCGATTGGAGGCAAGTGTAGAGAAGCTTTTCGGCGAGGCGATTCTGGATGAAGCCGCAAGGCGTTTCGGGATGACGGCCGGCAGTTACAAGATGCTGGGGGACTTTGAGAATTACGTTTATGAAATGAACCGCGGCGGCGAAGCCTATATTATGCGGCTCACGCACAGCAGTCACCGTTTGGAAGGGGAGATCTCGGCAGAGCTCGCATGGATTTCGTTCCTCGTCTCGGAAGGGCTGGACATTCCGGCCTGTTTTCCCTCGCTGCAGGGGCGAGCCCTGACAGAGCGGATCCCGGCGGGCGATTCCTGGTTTACGGCCTGCCTGTTTCAAAAGGCGAAAGGAAATCCCCCGGATGTCCATGACCCGGCCGTCTGGAATCCGGAGCTCTTCGAGCATTGGGGCGAGATCATTGGCCGCATGCATGAAGCGACATCCCGGTACGAGGTTCCGGCAGGCTCTCCCCGCAGGCCTGACTGGGAAGACGACGAGCTGCTCAGGGATGCCGCGAACTATACCGTGCCGGGTGATGAGTTTGTGCTGGAACGGCTGGACCAGCTGCTTGCGCATTTGCGCGGGTCGCCCAGGGAGAAGAATGCTTACGGGCTGATTCATACCGATATCCACCGGGGCAATTTTTTTGTGAAGGACGGCCGGATTGCCGTATTCGATTTCGACGACTGCGCCTACAACTGGTTCGTCCACGATATCGCCATTCCGCTGTATTACTCCTTAACCATGGATGTCCCGGAATCCTACGCCGGCGGGAAAGAAGCCTTCGCGCTGGATTTCCTGAGAGCGTTCCGGAAAGGCTACCGCAGCGCTTATGAGTCGCCGTCCGAATGGCTGAAGGAAATGCCGTATTTCCTCAAGCTCCGGGATATCACCTTGTATCTGGTCATCAATAAAAAGCTCGACCCGGCCAACCGGAAGCCGCACATTCAGCAGTGGATGGAGGACATCAAAGACCGGATCCGGCGGGATGTTCCCGTTGTGGAGGTCGATTACGGCCATATTTGAATCGGATCGGCCCGGTTTCCGGGCCGGAACCCCATTCACCGGAAAGCTAAGCCGGTGCAGGTACGAGCGGCGTTTTGTCGCTCTGTCCTGTGCCGGCTTTTTTGCTGCGCGGACAACAAGACGAATTGACAAGGAATACGTGATATATTACATGGACTGCCTGAAACCCGGCGGGATATAATTCACTTGTAAAGTAATGAAATATAACAATATAAGACAAGAGTGGGGAAGTTCATAAGGAGCACCATTTTTCAGCAAAGAAGAGGAGGAGAAGCATGCGCTACATGGTCGGAGTAGATGTCGGAGGAACGTTTACCGACGTGACGCTGGTCGATACGCACTCGGGGAGATCCTGAACCATAAGGTTCCTTCCACGCCGGAGGACCCGTCCCGTGCCATCATGAACGGCATCGGGCAAATTCTGGAGCGGAACGGGGTTCCGGTATCGGAGGTCCGTTACCTCGCCCACGGCACGACGGTGGCTACCAATTCGCTGATCGAGAGGAAGGGGCGCTGACCGGACTGCTCGTGACCGAAGGCTTCCGCGATCTGCTGGAAATCGGGCGGCAGACCCGTCCCGGCCTGTACGATTTCTTCAAGGAGAAGCCGGAGCCGGTCATTCCCGGACACTTGCGGCTGGAGGTGGAGGAACGCCTCTATGCGGACGGCGGCGTGCGCAAGCCGCTGGATCGGGCCGGTTTGCGGGACGCCATCGGAAGGCTGAAGCGGGAGGGCGTGCAGTCGATCGCGGTCTGCCTTCTTTTCTCCTATTTGAATCCGGAGCACGAGAAGCAGGTGGTGGAGGAGATTCAGGCGCTGTTCCCCGAGGCTTATGTTTCCGCTTCCCATCAGGTGGTTCCGGAGTTCCGCGAATACCCCCGGCTGAGTACGACGGCACTGAATGCGTATCTCGGTCCGGTGATGCAGCGCTATATGGAAAATTTCCAGCATTCCGTCCGCGAGGCGGGCATTCCGGTCGACCCGTACATTACGCAGTCGAACGGCGGGATCATTTCCATCCAGGAATCGGTATCGAATCCGGTGCGTACGGCCGTTTCCGGGCCGGCGGCCGGTGTTGTGGCTGCGGCGCATCTGGCGGAGCTGACCGGTCTTAAAAACATGATTACCTTCGATATGGGGGCACTTCGGCGGACTTCAGCCTAATCGAGAACGGGGAGCCGAAAATTTCGATGGAACGCGAGGTGGAGGGCTTCCCCGCCCGCATTCCGATGCTGGATATCCATGCCTGCGGCGCGGGCGGCGGGTCGATCGCCTGGCTCGATGCCGGCGGGGCGCTGAAGGTCGGGCCGGAAAGCGCCGGCTCGGTGCCCGGGCCTGCATGCTACGGGAGGGGAGGCACCCGGCCCACGGTGACCGACGCCAACGCGATTCTCGGCCGGCTGAACCCGGACGGCATCCTGGGCGGGAGGATGGCACTTGACGTGGAACCGTCGAGGCGGGCCATACAGGAGCATCTTTGCGACCGGACGCAGCCGCCGCTGCTCGAGGCGGCGACGGGCATTCTGGCGGTCGTGAATGCGAACATGACCCGGGCGATTCGCCTTATCTCCGTGGAGAAAGGGTACGACCCGCGGGAGTTTACACTCGTGTCCTTCGGCGGCGGCGGCGGCCTGCACTGCGGCGCGCTGGCGCGTGAGCTCGGCATTCCGCGGATTCTGGTACCGCCGTCCCCGGGCACCTTTTGCTCCCTTGGCCTTCTTGTGACCGACGTGCGGTCCGATTATGTCCGTTCCTCCTTGATGGAGCCCGGCGAGGGCTGCATGGCGGAGGTACGCGGGCTGTTCACGGCCATGATGCAGGAGGGGGCGGCTATGCTGGGGAAGGAAGGCATCCCGGAACCGAAGCGCCGGTACGTGCTGGGGCTGGATTTGCGTTTCAAGGGGCAAAACTACGAACTGACAATCCCCGTCGATTGGTCGGAACTGAACGAAGATGGAGTTCAGGGCATCCTGCAGCGATTCCACGAGCAGCATGAGAAGCATTGCGGCTACTCCAACCGGGCCGGGGCGGTGGAGTTCGTCAATTACCGGGTTACGGCGCTCGGCGAGCGCCCAAGGCTTCGCTAAGCCCGGAGGAGGAGTGCGGCGGCGGTCCGGCAGAGCCTTCCTCGCGCCGGGAGGTCTATTTCTCCGAGACGGAGCAGGCGGGGTATTACAGCACGCCCGTCTACGAACGGAGCCGTCTGGCACCGGGGGACCGGCTGGCCGGCCCGGTGATTATCGAGCAGATGGACTCCACGATCCTGCTGCTGCCGGGGCAGACTCTGCGTGTCGACGCCTACCGGAATCTGCTGATTCATACCTTTGGCGAGGAGGGAGAGCTATGAAACGGATCGATCCCATTACGCTCGAAATCATAGGGAACCTGCTGCTTTCCGTTGCGGAAGAGATGGGCGTGACCCTGGTGAAAACGGCCTATTCCACGAATATTAAAGAACGGAAGGACTGCTCGACGGCGCTGTTTGATGCCAGAGGCTATATGATTGCCCAGGCGGAGTATGTGCCGATGCACCTGGGCTCGATGCTCGGCGTCGTGAACGAGGTGCTGAAGAAGTTTCAGGCCGAATCGCTGCGCCCGGGGGACATGTTCGTCACCAACGACCCGTATGCGGGGGAGGGACGCATCTGCCGGATATCACCATGGTCTCTCCTGTATTCGTGGAGAACCGGCTGGTCGCCTTCGTCGCGAACATCGCGCATCATTCCGATATCGGCGGGATGGTGCCGGGCAGCGTGTCGGCGAATTCGGACAACATCTACCAGGAAGGGTCGCGGATCCCGCTGGGACGCATTTGCCGGGCGGGAGAGCTGGTGCAGGAGATGTACGACTTCATGATCCTGAACACGCGGACGCCGGTGGAGCGCGGCGGGGACCTCCACGCGCAGATCGCCTCGAACATTGCGGGGGCGAAGCGTTTGGGCGAGGTCGTGCAGAAGTACGGGGCGGATTACTTTGCCGAGTGCACGGACGCGCTGCTGGATTACGCCGAGCAGCTGATGCGGGCCGGCATCCGTACGCCGCCGGAGGGGACCTACACGTTCGAGGATTATTTGGACGACGCGGGTGCGAATTCGAGCGAGCCGATTGCGATCCGGGCGGCGATTACGATCGAGGATGGAACGGCCAAGGTGGATTTTACCGGGACGAGCCCGCAGGTGCCGGGACCGCTGAACATGACGTATTCGGGGCCGCTGACGACGGTCTTCTACTGCTTCAAGGCCGTTGCCGGGCAGTCAATCCTGGCGAACCACGGGATTTATCGGGCGCTGCAGGTGACCGCCCCGGAAGGATCGATTGTGAACTGCCGGTCGCCGGTCCCGGTGGGCCAGCGGATCGATACAGCCCAGCGGGTGGTCGACGTGATCCTCGGGGCGCTCGCCCAAGTGGCGCCGGAACGCGTCCTTGCCGCCTGCAACAGCGTGGTGACCTCGGCGATTTTCTCCGGAACGAACCCGAAGACCGGCGGGTATTTCGTCTATCTCGAAACGATAGCGGGAGGCTCGGGTGCCCACAGCCGGGGCGACGGGCTCAGCGGCGTGCAGGTGCACATGACCAATACGTCGAACCTGCCGGTCGAGGCGCTGGAGCGCGAATACCCCGTGCTGGTGGAGCGCTATCAGCCGCGGACCGATTCGGGCGGCGCCGGCCGGTTCCGCGGCGGTCTCGGCATCCGCAGAGACTTCCGGATTCTGACGGACGGGATGAGCTATACGGGACTGGGAGACCGCCATAAGTTCTCGCCTTGGGGGCTGGAAGGCGGCCGAAACGGAAGCCCGGGCAGCTTCTGGGCGTCACTGGGCGGCGCTGAGCTGGAGCGGCTCGGCTCGAAAATATCCGGGGTAACGCTGAACCGGGAGGATCTCGTAAGCGTGTGTTCGCCGGGCTCCGGGGGATACGGAAACCCTTACGGGCGTCCGGCGGAGGCGGTGCTGAAGGATGTGCGCGAAGGGAAGGTGTCCGCCCAGGCGGCGGAAGCGGAGTACGGCGTTGTTATCGTGTCTTCCTCTACGGGACTGCTCGTCGATGAACAAGCGACCGCGGAGCGTAGAGAAAGGGTACAGGTTTAAGCGAAGCTGATCTGCCTGCCTGCGGATACCGGGCAGCCTGGGGGCGCGGCAAGGCGGACTCGAATCCCGCCGGGTCGCGGCCCTTTTTGTTCGTCCGCGTCCTGTCTGCCATCGGACGATTTTACAATAAAATCGAAAAAGAATACAACCAAAGAAACGGGCTGAAGCCGCATGCTGCGGAAACGAGGTTTCTTCACGAAAAATCAATATGAATTTACAAAGAAAACAGACAGCGTTGCATGGGAAGAAATGTGACGCAAATCTATAATTGAATTAAAGAAACAAGCAAGGCTCGCGTCATGTTGATGTGAAGTACGGATCGGCCGCCCTGGCCGGCAGCATGAATCAGCGATCAAGCAGGGAGGGGAAAGATAGTGGATGACGTTCTGCTGCGCATCAGCAACCTGACCACGGAGTTCCAAACGGACAAGGGCGCTTTCCCGGCGGTGAGCGGGGTGGATCTGACGGTTCATAAAGGCGAGGTCCTGTGTATCGTCGGTGAAAGCGGAAGCGGGAAGACCGTAGCGTCCCTTTCCTTGATGCAGCTTCTTCCTTCCGGCGGGAAAATGACATCGGGCGAAATCTGGTTTGAAGGCCGGGATCTCTTGAAGGCGAAGAAAAAGGAAATGTCGAAAATCCGGGGGAAGTCCATCTCTATGATATTCCAGGACCCGATGGTGGCCCTGGACCCGGTCTATCCATGCGGCCATCAAATCATGGAAGCGATGCGGGTGCACGAGAAGGTGTCTTCTTCGGACGCTTACGAGAAGACCGTCGGGCCGCTGAAGCATGTCGGCATTGCGCATCCCGAGCGGGTGATGAACGCCTACCCGCACGAGCTGTCCGGCGGCATGTGCCAGCGTATCATGATCGCGATGGCCTTGTCCTGCGGTCCGAAGCTCGCTGATCGCCGACGAGCCGACGACGGCGCTCGATGTGACCGTGCAGGCGCAAATTCTGGAACTGCTCAAGGGCATACGCAAGGAGCTGAATATGAGCATCCTGCTGATCACGCACGACCTCGGCGTTGTCGCCGAGATGGCCGACCGCATCGCCGTGATGTATGCCGGCAGGGTCATGGAAGAAGGAGACGTCCGATCGATTTTCAGAAAGCCCCGGCATCCTTATACCCAAGGGCTGATCCGTTCGATTCCCCATCCGGACCAAACGGATGAAGTGCTGTACAGCATCAGCGGCGCCGTTCCCGGCATCGGCTCCATGCCGCAGGGTCGCCGGTTTCATCCCCGGTGCCCCGATGCCGCCGACCTGTGCCGGCTTAAGGAGCCGGAGATGCTGGAGACGGATGGAGACGTCCGGGTCCGCCGCTGGAAGGTAGACGAGGCCTGGAAGGAGGGGGAAGCGGGATGAACGAGACGCTTCTGGAAGTGAAGAGGGTCAAGAAGTATTTTGCGCTGAAGAAGGGCCTTTTCTCAGGCGGACGGGGATATGTCAAGGCGGTTGACGACGTCAGCTTCTCGATACTCAAGGGGAGACCTTCGGTCTCGTCGGCGAATCCGGCTGCGGGAAGAGCACCTTATCCCGCGTCATTATGCGGCTGATCGACGCCGACAGCGGGGAGATCCGGTTTGACGGGAAGGACCTCTTGAAGATGAAGGGCGGCGAATTAAGGAAGCGGCGGAGCGAGCTGCAGATGGTGTTTCAGAAGCCGTTCGAATCGTTAAATCCGCGGCAAACCGTCGGCCAGATTATCGGAGCTCCTTTCGAAATTCACGGCGCGGCCTCGGGCCGGGAGAAGGAACGGCGGGTCAAGCGGCCGCTTGAGCTCGTAGGTCTGAGTCCCCAGTACATCGGCCGCTATCCGCACGAATTTTCCGGCGGCCAGCGCCAGCGCATCGGCATTGCCCGGGCGATCGCCCTGAACCCCAAGCTGGTTGTGTGCGACGAAGCCGTGTCCGCTTTGGACGTATCCGTCCAGGCGCAGATTCTCAATCTGCTGAACGACCTTCAGAAGCAGTTTGGCCTCACCTATTTGTTCATTTCCCATAATTTATCGGTCGTTAAGCATATGAGCCGGCGCATCGCGGTGATGTATCTCGGACACATCGTGGAGATCGCCGAGGCGGAAGAACTCTATTCGCGTCCGCTGCATCCATATACGCAGGCCTTACTGTCGGCAATCCCAAAGCCGGATCCCGACTTCCGCAAGGAGCGCATCATCCTGAGCGGCGATGTACCAAGCCCGGTCAACCCGCCGCAAGGCTGCAGGTTCTGCACCCGGTGCAGGGAAGCGTTGCCGATCTGCAGCGAAGTCGCTCCGGAATTTATCGAACTCGGGGGCCGGCATGCCGTAGCTTGCCACTTATACACCGGCGTCCGCGAAGCGGCCTGTTCCGCAGAATAGGGGGGACCGAATTGGCGCGCTATTTATCTCAAAAGCTGGTGCAGGTTATCGTTCAAGTGCTGGTCGTAGGTACGCTGGTTTTCTCGCTGATCCACTTCATGCCGGGGATCCGGCCGTTCTCGTGCTGGGCACGGAGCGTGGCGGCGACGCCGCCGCCGTGGCCGAAATGCGCCATACGCTCGGCTTGGATCAGCCCCTGATCAAGCAGTACACGAATTGGCTCGCGGGCTTCGCCAGGTGGGACCTGGGCCAATCGCTGTTTGACAAGACCCCGGTGAAAACCTTTATCGCGCAAAGGTCGCCGAATACGATTGAGCTTGCGGTCGTGTCGATTCTGCTCGCTTCGGTCATCGGGATCCCGCTAGGTATCGCCGCCGCCTTGAAGCGGCAGAGCCTTCTGGACTTGGCGCTTTCGTCTGTGGCCGCGGTAGGCGTCTCCTTCCCCGTCTACGTACTCGGCGCTTTCCTGATTCTCTTGTTCAGCTTCAAGCTGCAGTGGCGCCCGCCGGCGGCTTCGCAGCATTCGGTGAAAATCCCGTAAAGCATATGCTGCGTCTCGCTCTGCCTTCCCTGACGCTTGCGCTGGGACTTGCGGCATCCATCGCCCGCATGACGCGGTCGTCCATGCTGGAGGTGCTGAACAAGGATTTCATCCAGACGCTCAGGGCCAAGGGGCTGTCCGAAAGGTCCGTCATCTTCAGGCACGCCTTCCGCAATGCGGTCATTCCCGTTATCACGATCATCGGCCTGCAGCTCGGCAATTTGATCGGAGGCACGGTGCTGATCGAGTACTTGTTCAACTGGCCGGGGATGAGCACACTGCTGGTGAAATCCATAGCGAACCGCGATTATCCCGTGATCCAGGGCTGTATCGTCGTGATGGCGGCTTTCTTCATCGTGGTAAATATGGTGGTGGATCTGCTGTACGGGCTGATGGACCCTAGAGTGCGGTCCTAAGCGGCGGGTCGCGGCCTTCCCGGGAGTGCCGGATATCACGCAAGGAGGGTCATTATGCTGAAAAAATGCCTGAGGAACCGAACGTTCGTTATCAGTTCTCTCGTGCTGCTTCCAATCTTGATTGTAGCGGCGGTCGGGCCGTGGATTCTTCCGCATGACCCGCTCGAAATTCACCCCAATCTCGTTCTCAAGCCGGCCATGCCGGGGTACCCGTTCGGAACGGACGAATTCGGGCGGGATATTCTCAGCCGGCTGATCCTGGGCATCCGTCCCTCGCTCACGGTAGCGATCGGCTCAACGCTGCTCGCCTTGACGGCGGGGCTCATCCTCGGCATCACGGCAGGGTACTTCCGAGGGGCCGCCGTGAAATGGATTATGCGGGCGGTGGATATCATTCTGTGCTTTCCGCCGATCCTGCTCGCCTTGATGGTGGTCGGATTCTGGGGAGCCGGCATTGAAAATTTGATCATCATTATCGGCATCGTCTATGCGCCGCATTTCGCCCGGATTGCTTACTCTTCGACCCTGCAGGTAAAAAAGCTGGAGTTCGTCGAAAGCGAGCTGTCCTTGGGCGCATCCCACACCCGGGTTCTGTTCGGCTGCATTCTGCCGAATATCATGTCTCCGCTGATCATCCAGATCAGCCTCACCGTTGCGGCCGCGATTCTGCTCGAATCGGGGCTCAGCTTCCTTGGACTCGGCGTCGTTCCGCCGGAGCCTTCCTGGGGGCAGATGATCGGGCAGTCGAGGGGATATATCAGCTTGAATCCGATGTACGCCATCTGGCCATCGCTGTGCCTCGGCATCACCATTTTGTCCATCAATCTGCTGGGAGACAGCCTGCGCGACATTCTGGATCCGAAACTTCACCGTTCCTAGCCAAGGTAATAAAGATTGCCTTTTCTTCCCGGTGGTCTCTATTATAGATAATTAAAGGAGGGCAAGCTGCATGTTCAAGCGTTTATCAAGCGTCACGGCGGTCATGCTGGCCGTTCTGCTCGTTCTTAGCGGCTGCAGCGGAGCGGGGCCCGATTCCGCGAACAAGACGGCGGAGGGAGGCGCAAATACGGGTGGCGGCACCCTGATCTTCGGTCTGTTCGGCGAGCCGTCCAACCTGGACCCGCTTCTGCAGAACGGCACCAACGGAAGGACGGTCAAGCTGACCATCTACCGCGGCCTGGTCAATTACGACCGGGACGGCAAGCTGAGTATGGAGCTGGCTGAGTCGTATGCCGTATCGCCGGATAAGAAAACCTACACGTTCAAGCTGCGCGACGCCAAGTTTCATAACGGCGATCCGGTTACGCCGGAGGATGTCAAATACACGTTCGAGCGCATCTCGAATCCGAAGAATAACGCGACGTTCCGCAACGAGCTGTCCGTGATCGATAAGATTGAAGCGGTCGACGCCAAGACGGTAGCCATCACGCTGAAGGAGCCGTCCGCCCCGTTCATCCATTATCTTGCGCCGCCGGAATCGGTTATCGTCTCGAAGAAGTGGACGGAGGAGAAGAACGGCGATTTGAATTCGGCGCCGATGGGCGCAGGCCCCTATCAATTTGTCAAATGGACCAAGGGTCAGGAATTCGTCGTGAAGAAATTCGACGGTTATTACAAGAAGGATAAGCCGAAGCTCGGCACGATCCGGTTCATCTTTTACCCCGACGACAATACCAGGGTCAACGCCCTCAAAGCGGGGGACGTCGATTTGATCGACTACGTTCCGTGGAAGGATGCCTCGTACTTCGAGCAGGATCCGAAGTTCAAGCTGGACAGCACCAGCGGCCCGTTCATGCAGCTGCAGTTCAATACGCAGTTCGCGCCGTTCAGTGATCCGCGGGTGAGGAAAGCCATTTCCTATGCGATCGACCGCAGCACCATTATCAACACGGCCTTTAACGGGCGCGGCAAGCCGATCTATGGCATGGCGATTCCGCAGGGCTATATGGGTTACAGCGAGAAGAACGAGAAGGTGTTCGAGTACAACATCGACAAGGCGAAGAAGCCGCTTGCGGAAGCGGGCTATCCGAACGGCTTCAAAGCGCGTCTGTTATCCACCTCCCAATTCGACTACCACCAGCAAACGGCGGTCGCCGTACAGTCCGAGCTGAAGAAGGTGGGCATCGAGGTCGAGCTTGATCTTCCCGACTGGGCGACCCGGGTGAAGAAAAATACGGAAGGCGACCTATGACTTCGTCGTTGCCGGAACAGCCGGTGATATTACGGATGCGGATTGGCTCAGCAACTTCTACACCGGAGGGCCCGCAAGGCTGAACAATTCGGCCTACTTCGATGATCCGGAAATCAACAAGTCGCTGATCGACGGCAAGAAAGAGATGGACGAGACGAAGCGGAAAGAAATCTACGAGAAGCTGATCGGCCGCGCGATGGACTTGTCGCCGTTCGTCTACTTGACGTGGCGCGAGCAGGCTTACGCCATGAAGGCCGGTGTCGAAGGCTTTAAGAATATGCCGGGCTTCTTATCGTTCCAATCCGGCATCACCCTGGAAGACGCCTCTATCCAATCATAGCGGGGAGCCCTCAGACGCCATTCTGGGGGCTTCCGGTCTATCGCCGGGCAGGTGCGGGTTGGAGCAGCAACAGCGATCGGAAGAATGATTCGTACGGATAACGGGAGCTTTTTCTTTGGCCTCGCCTTTAGGCGCAATAACATCGGAATATTGCTGGAACTGCGGCGCTCCAGTACAATAGTACAATAGAGTACATATGGGCAGGGGTAAGGGGGAGAGCCGATTCTGTACAAACTGAGGATGTGGGCCGGTATCTTGTTTCGCAACCTGCAGATCCGGATCATCGTCTCCGTCGTAACCCTCGTCTTTATCGCCGTATTCGTCTCGCTGAATATCAGCTTCAAGCATACGGAAACGTTGTTCGAGAAAGAAACCTCGGATCTTCTGATCAGCAATTTGGAGCAGGTAGGCAACCAGGTGGAGAACGTGACGCTCGATATGATGAAGCTGTCGAACGTGCTCAGTCTGGACGATACGATCACGGCGAATCTGAACGCTTTTCCCCGGGCGCAGGGATTTGTGCCGTTCGCCAGGATGAAGCCCCCGCAGGAGCTGACGCCCGCGGATTATTCGCGAATCGCGAAGATCGAGAATCATTTGAATTTTGCCAAAAACAACACCTTCTTCAATTACAACGCGCATATGATCGTTGTCAGCTCCGACGGCCTCGTCTGCAATGTCATGAGCAACATCATCAGCGATACCGATATCAATCAGGAATATCTCAATTTCAAGCAGGAGTTCGGCGCGCGCATCTATAAGGAAAAGTGGTTTAACACCCTCGTCCGGCATGACCAGGAGACCGTCTGGACGGTTCCCTTCATTTACTACACCTCCAAGCTCGGCGAGGATAAGCAGTACGTCTCCCTGGCCAAAAACATCAAAAACAGCGTTACCGGCGAGACGCTCGGGATGGTGATGATCAATGTGGATTTGGACAATTTCACCGCCTTGTTTACGGTTCAGTCCAAAGGCTCCGTGCTGCTGCTGGACAGCCGGGAACAGATGATCAAATCCTCCGGGGAAGTGGCGCTGAACGACCTCGAGAATATCAAGAAGGACCTTAAGCTGTACGGCACGCAAAAAGGGTATATGATCGGTTCCTCTGGCGGGAAGAAGTACATGGTCACTTACTATATCCTGAACCGGATGAATTGGACCGTCGTCTCGGTCATTCCTTACGAAGACGTGATGAAGAATACGACGAGCCTGAAGAACAAGGTACTGGCCATCAACTACATCGTCTTCGGTCTGCTGCTGCTTTCGAGCATTGGGCTCATTCTGTATATCACGCATCCGCTCAAGCCGCTGATCAAGGATTTGAAGAAGAAGAAAATCGGGATCTACAGCCTGGGAACAAAGGATTTGTCATATCCGGGGGATGTGAACGGAATTGTCCGCAGCTTCGAAATCTTATTCCGGCGGGTCGATGAGCTGGTGCATAAGGTGGTAGACGAGCAACGGAGAGAGCAGGAGCTGAAATATGAGGCGCTGAAGGCGCAGATCAATCCGCATTTTCTGTTCAACACGCTGAATATCATCAAATGGACCGCGATGATGAACGGGGCGTCGAATGCCTCCGGCATGATCGCCGATTTAGGCCGGTCGCTCGAGGTCAGTATGAAAAAAGGGGACGAAGAAATCACGCTGAAGGAAGAGATGCAACTGGTCCGGGCTTACATGAATATTCAGAGCGCCCGCTATAACGATTGCTTCGAGCTTCTTTTCGACATCGATCCGGATCTGGAACATTACAAGATCATTAAACTGCTGCTGCAGCCGGTTGTGGAGAACTGTATTCTTCACGGCTTGAAGCATAAAAAAGACCGGCGGCCGGATCGTCATCTCAGCCGTGCTGCTGGGGGCGCCTGCGCATCGATGTGAGCGACAACGGGGAAGGCATAACTCCGCGGAGGATCCATGAAATCCTCCATGAAGGCCGGGAAGAAGCGGGAAGCCGGCACAAATTCAGCGGCGTCGGACTCCGGAATATTCATGACAGACTCCGGCTGAAGTTCGGCGAGCCCTACGGCGTGATGATTTCGTCGGATCCCGGGCAAGGCACGACCGTGTCCGTCTTGATCCCGGCGGTCAAGAAAGAGGAAGCGGCATTGACTTATACCTGACGGTTAACGGACAGGAACGGCCGGATGGATTGAAGTGCCGGCAGGGGGCAGCGTTTGCAAATGAAAAATCGGAGACGGGGGTCCATTCCATGCATAAGGTCATGATCGTAGACGATGAAGCGCTTGTCCGAATCGGCATCAAGTCCTGTATTGAGTGGGAGAAGTACGATTTGGAATTCGTCGGGCAGGCGGAGGACGGCCTTCAGGCGCTGGAGCTTATTGAGACAACCAGGCCCGATATCGTGCTCACCGATATCCTAATGCCCCATATGGACGGTCTGGAGCTGATTGAACAGCTGTCCGTCCGTTACCCGTATATCAAAGTCATCGTACTGAGTCGCCACAATGAGATGGATGCCGTCAAAAAGGCGATGCGGCTCGGAGCCGAAGACTACATCCTGAAGCTCTCCATGCAGCCGGACAGCCTGCTCGAAATTTTGCTTAAGGCAAAGACGCAGGTGGAGAAGGAAAAGCAGCGGAAGGAAGAGCGGATTCATTTCGAATCCGTATTTCGGGCCAACAAGCAGGTGATCAAGAACGGGTTGTACAAAAAGCTGATGAACGGCTCGATCGCTTTTGCCGATTTCGAGCGGGAGGCGGCGATTATGCAGGTCCAGCCCGATTTCAGCTCTTATCTCGTCATTTACGGCACGATCGACGATTTCTATCACGCTCCTGCGAAAAGCCGCATGCGAGACAGCCACCTGCTGAGCTCCTCGTTTCTGAACATCTTGAAGGAAGGGCTGGCCGACCTCGCGAAGGCCGAGTTTGCCGAGCTGGACGAAGGCGAATATTTAATTCTACTGGACGCTTCGGTCCGCGAGGCCTCCAGCCCGGCGGTGCTGACCGAGCTGCTTCAGAGAATGAACCATTCCCTGAAGCGTTATTTGAACATCACCGTGACCTTCGCGGTTTCCGGCAGGACCGGCGGGCTTAAGGGTGTCCCTGCGCTACATTCAAGAGCGAAGCAGGCTTCCGGCCACCGTTTTTACCGGGGAAGGCGTCGATTATTTATGCGGACCGGATGCCGGAGTTCACCGACCGGGAAATTATTCTCGGATTGGAGGAGGAACAACTGCTGGTGGACTATATCCAGGCCGGAGACGAGGAGGGGGCAAGGGCGGCCGTCGGCCGATTCTTTCAGGCGATTGCGGAAGGCGGGATCCATCATCCGATACGGGTCAAAACGGCGGTGCTGAATGTGCTGTATATCTTCATGAAGGTGCTCAAGCCTTACGAGGAGCAGCTGCCTTCGGCCTCCGCCGATTCCTGTATGAAATGGACGGAAATGATCCTCGGGGCGGAGACGCTGGACGATATCCGCAGATCCGTGGATGAACTGGCCGCCGGCTTCATGCAGTCCTTGCGTTCCGTAAAGGGCCAGCCGGCACGTCCCCAGATCATGAACATCAAGAGATATGTATACGAGCATATCGAGCAAAATATTTCGCTGGAGGATGCCGCTGAATTCTCCAACATGAGCCGAAGCTATTTTTCGTATATTTTCAAGAAGGAAATCGGCGAGAGCTTCACCCATTTCGTCAACCGCACGAAGATGGAGAAGGCCCGGGATTTGATCATGAAGCGGAACCTGAAGGTGTACGAGGCGGCGGAGAAGGTAGGGATTCCGGACGAGGCTTATTTCAGCAAGCTGTTCAAGAAATATATCGGCGTCAGCCCGGGGAAAATTCGGGGAAAAGGAAATTGAGGAATGCCCTCCGAGCCTATGGCAGCAGTAAAAGACCCGCCGGTCTTTGGGCAAAATTGACACCAGGGAAGCGAATCGATAATATTTATTTACGGAAAGAGAGACAGACCGTCCGAGGTCGCCTCTCTTTTCTTCTTGGTTTGATTTTGTCTTATGCCATTTTCTGCTGCTTAACACTGCAAAGGAGTACCTTCATGAAAATAAAAGCGCTGGTTATCGCACCGTACCAGGGTTTGGCGGAGCTGACCGCAAGTCTCTTGGACCAACTGGATGATTTTGACGTGACCGTGATTCAGCGGGATTTGTCCGAGTCCTTGAGGGGATCCGGGCTTACGAGGAGCAGGGTTACGATATCATCATAAGCCGCGGCGGGACGGCCAGCCGGATCCGGGAGATTAGTTCGATTCCCGTCGTGGAGATCAAAATATCCGGATTCGATATTTTACGGCTGATCACCCTGCTCAAAGAGTACAAAACGAAAATCGAAATGATTGGGTTCCCGAACATCATCGAAGCCGCCGCCGCCGTTTCCCGGCTCCTCGACGTACATATCCCTTACACGGTTATCTACGAGCAGGATGAAGTTCATGAGGCGCTCGAGAACGCCAAGCGCAAAGGGGCGCTCGTGATCGTCGGCGGCTCGAACACGATTCGCCTGGCCAAGGAGCAGGGGCTGCAGGGCATCCTCATTACGTCCGGGCGCGAGTCGGTGCTGGAAGCCTTCGAGCATGCGCGAAACATGCACCGCGCGGTCGTGAGGCATAAGGAGGCCCGGCAGTTGCTGAGCAGCCTGGCCGACGGCGCGGAGACCGGGCTGGGCGTCGTTCAACCGGACGGGCGGTCGCGGTATGCGAATCCCAGCTTCCGGCGCATGCTGAACATCCCGGCGGATGATGATTCCGGCCGTTCCTTGGCCGAGATCCTGCCGCAATGGACGGAGCTCGCGGGCCGTGCGGGGAAGCCGGGGAGCAGGCTTCGCAGGTGGAGCTGCCGGACCCGACCTACCGGTATAAAATGACGGCCGTCCGCCAGCCGGGCCGGGAGGGGAGGAGTATTGGAACCTGTATGTGCGTCCGATCGCCGAACACGAACAGGAAATCCGGGTCCGGCATTTGGAGCCGTTCCTCGGCACCTTCCCGCAACTGATCCGGTCCAGGGAGGACTTCAGGCAGTCCGTTGCCGCGGCACTGGCTTCCTTGCAGAAGCATGAGCCTGTGACGGTGTACGGCGAGAGAGGAACGGGGAAGCGCATCCTGGCGGGCACCCTGCAGCAGCAAATGGATGCGGAGGAAAGCCGCTTGTTTGATGTCACGGTCATTCGCGGCTCGGATGAGGCCTTCGCGCAGCTGAGGCGTCTCCTCGCAGAGGCTCAGGCGGACTCGATGATTCTTCTCCGCGGACTGGAGCGCTTTCAGCCGGCCTTGCAGAGGAGATTGGTAGAAGTACTGGGAGCCTGCCGCGCCTATCTGGTGGTGGCTTTCGAGAAACCGCCGCAGCGGCTCAAGGAGGAAGGCTGGCTGGAGGAGGAGCTGTACGCTTTTCTCGGGAGGACGGTGGTCGGTATGAAGCCGCCGCGGGACAATCTCGGCGAGCTGGAAGAGCTGATCCGCATCTTTATTTCGGAAAATAACGAGAAGTACGGCAAGCAGGTAGTCGGTATCCGCCCGAAGGTGCTGGACTCGTTCTATACCCGTCCCTGGAAGGGAAATCTCATCGAGCTCAGGGATACCATCGGGGAACTGGTCCGGTCGGCTCAAGGGGAATACATAGACGAAGAGCCGCTGCATTGGTTCGAGAAAAATAAAAGCGTGAAGGATGCCGGCGACGGATCGAGAACGGTGAATCTGGATCAGCCGTTCCAGAGCATCCAAAAAGACATTATCCAGATGGTGCTGCAGGAAGAGAACATGAACCAATCCCGGGCCGCAAAGCGCTTGGGGCTGAACCGTTCCACCTTATGGAGAATATTGAAAGATCAGCCGTGACAACTTTCGGATTCATTCAAAGTCCCTGTGACGTGCAGCCGGATTTACGTTCCGGAGGCCGCATGGGGATTTTTTTTTGCATCAAGCATGTTGCAAATTAGAACATTATATTGAAAATTATGCTTTCTTAAAATATTAATGTTGATAAATAAAACAGTATTATCTATAATCTAAAAAAGAAAGCGTATTACAAATAGAGACTGTTTCAATTTCGAACGTATTTTCCATAAAGGAAGGAGCAAGAAGATGTTGGAGCTGAAAGGGATTATTCCCGCGATGCTGACACCGCTTACGGATAAGCAAACCATTAACGACGAGGTGGTTGTCCAGCTGACGCGTCATTTGATCGATTCCGGGGTTCACGGCATTTTTATACTGGGAACGAACGGTGAGTTTCATCTGCTTTCCGCAGAGGAGAAGCTGCATCTGGCCCGGATCGTGATCCGCGAAGCGAAAGGGAAGGTGCCGGTCATCGTCGGTACGGGCGGAGACAATACGGAAGGCGTGATTGCACTGTCCCGGCAAATGGAGGAGCTCGGTGCGGATGGGCTGTCTGTGATCACGCCTTATTTTATCGCGCCGACGCAGGAAGAGCTCATCGTACACTATGAGAAGATCGCCGCGGCAACCTCGCTTCCGATCCTGCTGTACAATATTCCGGCCCGGACCGGCGTTCATTTGGAACCGGAAACCGTTGCCCGCCTTGCCAAAATTCCGAATATGATCGGGATCAAAGACAGCGACGGCGGCTTCGACAATATTTCCAAATATATCGAAGCTACCAAGGATGAAGCATTTTCCGTCTATGCTGGCACCGATTCGCTCATCCTCAGGACGCTAATGGCCGGAGGAGCCGGAGCCGTTGCGGCAACCGCCAACATGGTGCCGGAGATCGTCGTAAGCATTTATAACAACTGGCTGAACGGGAATATTGAAGCGGCCGAGAAGGCGCAGGAGCAAATGCGGCCGCTCCGGGATTCTTTCAAATACGGGACGCTCCCGTCGGTACTGAAAAAAGCGGTTGAGCTGAGCGGCATTCCCGTCGGACCTCCCAAATCGCCGGTAGCCGAAGTATCGGGCGCTGCGCTGGACAAGGTCAAGGAAATGGTCTCATTCTATCATAATCAAGGGGTGCAGCTGTGATGCAGAAGCTGTATCCATTTCAAACGGCAGGCCATATCGTGGCCGGCCGCCATTCGCTGCAGTCACTCGGAGAACACCTTCATCTGGTTGGAAGCGTCCGATCCGCTCTGCTCATTACCCAGCCGTCGATGAAAGCGCTGGGCGCGGCGGATGAACTGGTGAAGCAGTTAGCGGATAAAGGGATCCGGGCGGATATGATCACAAGCATTCTGCCGGAGCCGACGATCCATAACATCGAGGAAGTGTACAGGGGGATCGCCGGAGAAGACTACGATGTGCTCATCGGTCTCGGCGGCGGGAGCGTTCTGGATGCGACGAAAATTTTGTCTGTGCTGAAGACAAGCGGCGGTTCGGTCCGCGAGCTGCTCGGGACGGATCTTGTGAAGCGACCGGGCATTCCGACGATCCTGATTCCAACCACTTCCGGTACCGGAGCGGAGGTTACGCCGAATGCGATTGTGACCCTGCCGGAGGAGGAGCTGAAGGTAGGGATCGTCAGCAAGCATATGCTGCCGAGGCTCGTGTTCATTGACCCGATGCTGACCTTGGGGCTACCGAAGCCGATTACAGCCGCTACGGGAATGGATGCGTTCACGCATTCGCTGGAATCTTTTATCTCGAACAAAGCCAATCCGATCAGCGATATGTTCGCGCTCGAATCGATTCGTCTGATTTCTTCCAGCATCGTGGAAGCGTATCAGAACGGTTCTTCCGTCGATGCAAGGGAGAACATGCTTCTCGGCTCGATGTACGGCGGCATGGCACTGACGAGTGCGGGCACGGCCGCGGTACATGCACTCGCATATCCGCTTGGGGGCAAGTTCAAGATCGCTCACGGCGTCGCGAATTCCATGCTGCTCCCGCATGTGATGCGGTTCAATATGGATGCGATTACCGAGCGGCTGTCCCGGGTGGCGGGAGCGATGGGCATCGAGGTGGGAAACGTTTCGCAGGCCGGGGCGGCGGAGAAGGTCGTCGAACGGATCGTGGAATGGACGAAGACGCTCGAAATCCCGCAGGATCTGAGAAGCTTCGGCGTGCAGGAGACCGATGTTCCGGAGATGGCCGTATCCGCTTCCAAAGTGACGCGGCTGTTGAACAATAACCCGAAGGTGCTAAGTCTGGCCGATATGGAAGCGATTTACCACCGGCTGCTCGCTCATTAATTTTACAGCAGGGAGAGACATCGTCATGAAAGTCGTAACTACTTCGCCATCCTTTGCCAAGTATTCGGATGAACCGGTGGCGTTCCTGGAAAAGCACGGCATCGAGTTGGTCCGCTTGCCGGAGGATATGGGGAAGAAGAATTTATTAAGCAGGCTCAGGGCGCCGATGCCGCCATCGTTGCGTTCAATGCGATTACAGCCCGCGTGCTGGAGGAAGCGCCTAAACTTAAGATCGTCTGCAAGCACGGCGTCGGCGTAGACAATATCGATTTGGCCGCGACCAAGGAGAGGAAAGTATGGGTCACCAACGTACCGAATGCCAACCGGCACGCGGTCGCCGATTTTGCCTTCGCGCTTATGCTTTCTCTGGCAAGACAAATCCCGCAGGCTGATGATCTTACGAAAAAAGGAGAGTGGCCGCGCATCTTCGGTACGGATGTGTATAATAAAAGCCTAGGGATCATCGGGCTCGGCAGCATCGGCAAAGAGGTGGCCCGCAGAGCGCGGGGCTTCGATATGCGGATTATGGCCTATGACCCTTATCCGGACCATGCTTTTGCCGAAGAGCACGGGGTAACCTTCGTTTCGCTCGAGGAGCTTCTGGCGGGCAGCGATTTTATAACGCTTCATATCGCATTGACTGAGCAGACGAAGAGTATGATCGGACCGGCAGAGCTGAAGCGGATGAAAGAAAGCGCTTATTTGATCAATTGCGCCAGAGGCGGGATTGTCGATGAAGAGGCCCTTTATGAAGCGCTGACCCAAGGATCGATCGCGGGAGCGGCGCTGGACGTATTCGAGCAGGAGCCGCTGCGCGAGCACCCGCTGTTCCGGTCGCCGAATTTCATCGCCATGCCGCATATCGCGGGTTATACGGACGGCGCGGTCAATGCGCTCGGCATGACCTGCGTGCGCAATATCGTCGATGTGCTGATACACGGCAGAAGGCCTGAGTACGTGATGAACGGACTATAGCTTCCGGAGGCGGAAGCTTGTCCTTCCGCCTCTTGCATTTTTCAGAACTTAATTAAAGCGTTTTCATCATTGATCAAACGGAGTGATCACATCATGCATACACCTCTCGCCAAAAGATCGAACGTACGCTGGGTCGTCGCCATCCTCATGTGGGCGGCCATTGCGATCAACTATATCGACCGGACGGTGCTTTCCGCCGCCGCGCCTTACATCACCAAGGAATTCGGGCTCAATGCGGCCCAGATGGGCGTCATTTTATCCGGCTTCTTCTGGTCCTATGCTCTGCTGCAGGTTCCGTCCGGATGGGTTGCAGATAAAATCGGACAAAAGAAAACCTTAGGCTTCGCCGTAGCCTGGTGGTCGCTCTCCACGGCCGTTACGGGCCTCGCCACCGGCTTCAAATCGATTCTCGGCTTCCGTATTGCACTGGGTGTCGGGGAAGCGGCGGCTTATCCGAGCAACGCGGGGATTTCCTCCAAGTGGTTTCCGGATAAAGAGCGTGCGACGGTAGCCGGCATCTTCGACAGTGGTTCCAAATTCGGCGGCGCCATCGCCATGCCGCTTATCGTTTGGCTGATTGCGATGTTTCAATGGAAAATGACCTTTGTCATCATCGGTATGCTCGGGATCTTCTGGTCTATCATTTGGATGGTTTACTTCAAAGAAAGACCGGAAGACCATAAAGGCGTGAACGAGGCGGAGCTGAAGTACATCCGCGAAGGCCAGTCGAAGAAAGAAGGGGTGGACCGGGAGCGACCGATGAAATGGTACCAGCTCCTCAAGTACCGCAACATTTGGGCGATGTGCATCGGCTTTTTCATGATCAACTACAACTCCTATTTCTTCATCACCTGGTCGCCGACGTACCTCGTGAAGGAAAGAGGCATGAGCCTGATTGAAATGGGTATTGTGGCATCGCTTCCACTGCTCTGTGCGATGGTGGTCGAGGTGATCGCCGGCTGGCTGTCCGACCGGATTTATTCGAAGGGACTGCTCTCTCTGACAGCGACAAGAAAGCTGTTCTTGATCATCGGCCTGCTGATGGCTTCATGCATCGGCTTCGCGGCTTTTGCGCATTCCGCGGTACTCGCCGTTGTGCTCCTCTGTATCGCGAAGTCGGGAACGACGGTTGCCGCTTCCCAGGTGTGGGCTCTGCCGTCGGATGTTTCTCCTAAGAACATGACGTCGATCGTTGCCGGCATGCAGAACACCGTATCCAACATGGGCGGGGTCGTGGGCCCGATCATTACCGGCTTCTTCGTATCCGCTTACGGCTCCTTCGTACCGGCTCTGCTCTTCTCCGCGGCACTGATCGTCATCGGTATTCTGAACTACCTGTTCCTACTCGGCAAAGTAGAGCCGATTGAGAACTGATATCACACAAAGTAAGCTTCCATTTCCACTTCATCGTGGTTTTGGAAGCTTTTTTCTTCGGAATTTGGGATTGTCTCCGCCATGCCGGCCACTTATGGATCAGCCCCGCTTTTTTGTTCACGGATCGCTTCAATAAGCTTACGGACCGAGCGAACGTTATATGGAGACGCTTCCCTCATCCCCCCGGAGGAATTGCCCGCGCCCGTAGAGAATATGTTGGGGCAAACCGAAAAATAGGGAAGTGGGGGATGAGGATGCGGTTTAAACGGATTCAAGCCAAGCTGTTCGCCGCCATGATGGTTACGTCGCTGATTCCGGCCGGGATCGTTGCAGCGATCCTGTTCGTTGTGGTCTCCCAAACGATTCACAATGAGGTATCGGTGACCACGAACCGGACGGCCGTGGATATCCAGGAGAAGATCAGCGAATATTTCCAGAATTTGGGCAACGGAGTGTACAACATTTACTACAACACCAAGGCGCTGAACGCTTTGCAAACCGGGAAGCAGACGCCGCCCGATCACTCCTACGATTACGACACGTCCCGGGACATCGATCAATTTTTCGTCTCCCTCTACAACTACAGCAAAATCAAAGATATCCTCGGCATTTATTTGTTCGACCAAAAGGGGGATTTGTTTCACTATTTCAGCCCGTCCTCCCGTTATATCAGCAAAACGCAGTATATCGACAATTACCCTCAAGATAGCGCCATCGAAGGCCCCGAACCACGGGTCCAGGTGCTGCAGAGCCGCATGTATGCGGAAGATATTATGCATTACGCCCAGCCGATCTTATTTCACGGCGAGACCCGGGTCGGCCTGGTCGGCATCGATTTGAAGCTGCAGCCGTTCCGGAATCTGGTGGAGAAGTACAACTTGTTTCCCGGCAGCAAGATCATTCTGACCGACGGATCGGACAGGATCATTTACCATACGGATCTGAATCAAGTCGGCACCTTGTACAGCGACGAAGCCAAGAAGGATCAGCGCATCATTACCAAGCCCATTGATGCTTTCGGCTGGAAGCTGATTTACATCTACCAGATCAACCCCCGGACGCTGATGATCCGCAGCGCCGCTCTGGCCGTGATGATCGTTTCGTTCATTCTGGTTCTGCTGCTGTCCTATACGCTCAGCCGCAGCATCACCCGGCCGATCCAAACCTTAGCCCGCGTCATGAAGCAGCTGGAGGTCGGAAATTTCAACATCCGCGCGGACATTAGAGGGCAGGACGAAATTCAGCTGCTCGGCAATCATTTTAACCGGATGGCGCAAAAAATCCAGCGGCTCATCGAGGAGGAATACCAATCCCAGATCGTCCGCAAGGAAGCGGAGCTCAGGGCGCTGCAGGTGCAGATCAACCCTCATTTCCTGTACAACACCCTGCAGACGATGGGCAGCATCGCGAGTCTGCGCAGCGCGCCGGAAATCAAGGTGATGTGCAAGGCACTCGGCAATATGTTCCGGTACAGCATCCGGATGAAGAACGAGTGGGTCCCCGTCAAAGAGGAGCCGCTGCACGTCCGCAATTATCTGATTATCATTGGCAAGAGGTACGAGGGTATGCTGCGCATTCGGCTGCAGGTAAAAGAAGACGCTTACACCTATCTGATCCCGAAGCTCATTTTCCAGCCCGTTGTAGAGAACTGCATCGAACACGGGCTGATTCCATCGGACCGCACGAGGAAGGCTGCTGAAGCTGTCGGTGAAGCCCGATCCCGGGAAGGGGAGCTTACGGTGGAGATTCTGGATAACGGCGCGGGCATCCCGGCGGACCGGCTTGACGCGCTTTGCAGCGCTCTGCAGGCTTCCGGTTCCTATCCCGCACTCAAGAAGGACGATTCGATCGGGTCGCTCAATGTGCAGGCCCGGATTCAAATGCTGTGCGGCACTTCGTACGGCTTGACGATAACCAGCAGGGCGGGTACAGGAACCCGCATTCTCATCCGATTGCCATTAAGGAAGGAGCTCGAAGAGGCATGTATAAAGTAGCGGTCGTGGATGACGAAATTTGGATCCGCCGGGAGATCCGCGCTTTCATCGAATGGAGCGGACTGGAGCTGGAGCTCGCGGGGGAAGCGGGGAACGGCAGGGAGGCGATGGAATTGATTCTGCGAACTTCGCCCCATCTCGTCGTAACTGATATTAAAATGCCGATGATGGACGGCCTCGAGCTGCTGCGGTGGGTGGACGAACGGAAGCTTCCCTGCAAAATGATTGTGCTCAGCGGATACGGCGACTTCGAATATACCCGGCAGGCCCTGCAGCACCGCGCCTTCGACTATGTCCTCAAGCCGCTTAAAGAGACCGAGCTTGCGCTCATCTTCAGCCGGGCGATGGACGAGCTGCGCAGGGAATCGGAGCGGCTGCAGTCGGATTTTCACCGGCGGCTGAAGGCGAGCCGCGGGCTGTCGCTGATGAAGGACCGTTTCTTCCAACGGATTCTGACCGACCGCAGCATGGATGACAGCGAGATAATCGTAGGCTGCGACGAGCTGAATATCTCGGCGCCGGCTCAGGGCTACCGGGTGGCCACTGTGAAATTTTTCGCGGTACACGATCATCTGTCGAAGGTATACGGCGGCGATTGGGAGCTGTTCGATTTTGCCGTGCGGAACATATTGGACGAAGCCATGACAGGGAACGGACTCTATTTCCATAACAGCTCCCGGACGAACGAATATTTGCTGATCGCGAAACCCGTGGACCGGCCGTTCTTCGAAAAGCTGAGTGGCGAACTCGAGCGCCGCTTGAAGCTCCCGGTGTGGATCGGTCTCGGCCGCCAGCGCCAGCGTTACGACGCACTTGCCCAGTCGTACCAGGAATCGCTGCAGGCCCTGCTCCATTCTCCGGCACAGCTTCAAGGCCATATCGCCGAATACCGCAGGGAAAACGATGAGACTTTCCGGCCGGACGCCGCCTATCAGGAGGCCTGGGAGCGTTTGATCGAGCGGCTTACCCTCTATCTGGAGGGCGGTCAGGCTTCCCTCCAGGGTAGCGTGATGCGTCAGCTGAATGCCTTGCTCACGCCGTCCCCGCCGCAATCCGTAACCTGGAGAGATGTAAGAACGGGCTATTCCCGGCTTCTCATCACTGTGGAAAAAATGCTGCTGGAGCAAGATTTTCCGGCTGAAGCCGCCGATCTGCTGCAGAGGCTGAAGCAAAATCAGGAGGAGCTGGACACGGAAGCGATGCCCATCGACCTGGGTTTGGTGCTCGATCTGCTGTCCAAGGCCCGGACGCAGACCCATCCCCGGAACAAGAGCGGCAAGGAGCTGATCCATACGATTAAGAAATACGTCGAGGAATACTGCCACGCCGTGACCCTGGAGGAGATCTCGCGGAATTATTTTCTCAACAAAAATTATTTTTGTTCGCTCTTCAAGCAGGTGACGGGGAGAACTTCTCGGATTATTTGACGGAGGTGCGCATAAGGAAGGCGAAGGAGCCGCTGGTTCACAGCGACCTGAAAATTTATGAAATCGCAGACAAGGTGGGCTACGCGGACCAGCGCTATTTCAGCCAGGTGTTCCGCAAGCAGATGGGGTCGCGGCCCGGCGAGTACCGCATGAAAGAACGGGAAAAGAAAGCCCTTACAACATCTGAATATTTTGAACAATGATATGAACATCTTCGCATGTTCGCCGCCTGAAGGAGCGTGCTATGCTGTTTCCGAGCAAAGACAAATTTATTCAAATGGGGTGTGCAAGCATGGTGCAAAACGGAAAACGGTTCGTTTCGGTTCCCGCTCTCCTCTTATCGATCGCGCCGCTGGCCGGGTGCGGTGGGGGTTCAACTGGTGGTTCCGGGCAGACCGGCGGCGCTCAAGGCGGTGCGGCAGGGGATAAGAAGCAGACGACGCTGGAGTTCTGGTCCATCGTGGCCCCCGGCAATGCCGACTATGACGCGTACATGAAGGCGATCAAGAAATTCGAGGATCAGCATCCCGAGATCAAGCTGAATATCACGACCGTTTCCTTCGAAGTCCTGCATGACAAGCTTGTCGCCGCCATTAATGCCGGCAATCCGCCCGACATCAGCTGGGGGCTATCCGAGTGGATCGGCGAATTCTCCAAAATGGACGGCCTGGCCGATCTGACGGAGAAGTTCAACGCTTGGAGCGAGAAGGATTCCATCTATCCCAACGTCATGAAAGGCGTCACGGTCGGCGGCAAAATCGTGGCGATTCCGCATTATCTGGGCATCCGCGCGCTGCTCTATCACGAGGACATGCTGAAGCAGGCAGGCTTAAGCGCCCCGCCGAAAACGTGGGAGGAGCCGCTTGCGGCGCCGCCCAAAATCAAGCAGGCCACCGGCAAATACGCATTCGGCATCGCCGGATCGGGTGTCCGTTCGCCGCAGGAGCTGATTGCCTATTTGGCTTCCAACGACCTGGAGCTGGCAACGCCGACAAAGGACGGCAAATATAAAAACACGTGGAAGGACAATCCGGACGAGATGAAGCGGGCGGCGGAAGTGTTCCAATTTTATAAAAACCTGAAGGACAAGGAAGTCATGAGCCCGGACGCCAAGGCCTGGGGCTACCAGGAGGAGGATACGAACTTCGCACAGGGCCAATACGCCATGGTTGTCGACGGCAACTGGATGAGCGCCCATGTCAAAGAGAATCCGGATACGATGAAGGACGTGAAGGTCGCGGCTCCGCCGTCCGGGAAGAAACCGGCCACCTTTATGGAAATTGCGCCGATGTTCGTCTTCAAGAAAGCGAAAAATCCGGAAGCGGGCTGGGAGCTGGCCAAATACGTCATGAGCAAGGATTATCAGGGCAGCGAGTACAACAACTACCGTTCGCCTCGCAAGGATGTGCAGCGGGACGATATGTGGGGCAAAGATTTTACGACGCTCGCGAATATCGGGATCTTCTTCCCGAATGTCTCCCTTGGCGGCATTACGCAGGCCATGATCGACTCCCTCCAGCGAGTGCTGGTGAAGAACGAAGAGCCGCAAAAAGCGGCCGAATGGCTGTCGGATCAAATCAACCAGCAACTGAAACAGAACGGGGAGTACGGCGAGAAATAAGGAAAGAGGATGATCGGCTTGCAGGACACCGCACGGATGAAGAAGACGAACAACCGGGATGACGGCCGCAGGCGCGGCTGGAGCCTGACCCGGGGAGAGCGCGTTACGGCCTATTTGTTTCTAACGCCGGCCGTGTTCTTCCTGGTGCTGCTGATCGCCTGGCCGCCGCTTGAGGTGATATGGAACAGCTTCAACCGCAGTAATTTGATCAACCCGTCCGTTAAGGGATTTGCCGGCCTGGACAACTACCGGGATGTGTTCAAGATGGAATATTTCGGTCAGGCGCTAGTGAATACCGTCATTTGGACCGTCCTGTCCGTCGCCGGAGAATATGTGCTGGGGCTGGTCTCGGCGCTCGCCTTGAATCAGCCGGTCAGGGGACGGGCGGTCTTCCGCGGCATCATTGTGATCCCTTGGGTCGTTCCGATCGTGGTCGCCGGGCTCACGTGGACGTGGTCGCTTACGCCGGATTACGGCATCCTGAACATATGGATGGTTCAGCTCGGGATCCTGAAACAGAAGTATTATTGGCTCGGCGAAATGAACACGGCGCCGCTTACCGTCACGTTCGTCAATATTTGGCGCAGCTTCCCGTTCTATACGGTCAGCCTGCTGGCCGGCATGCAGTCGATCCCGAAGGAAATGCTGGAAGCGGCGGCAATCGACGGGGCAGGCATCTGGAAGAGATTCCGTTATATTGTCATGCCCGAGCTGAAGACCGTATCGATTACGATCATCGTCATGCATATCATTTGGACCAGCATCAATTTCGATTTCATTTGGGTGATGACGCAGGGAGGGCCGCTGCATACCTCGGAGACGCTTCCGATCCTGATCTACCGCCTGGCGATGAAAGAATACAACTACGGTGCGGCTTCCGCCCTGTCCACCTTCATGATGAGCATCATGATCGTATGCAGCGTTATTTATTACGTGTACACCCGGGCGGGCAATCAAGCGAAGGCCGGGTAGGAGGAGCTTATGCTGATCGAAAAGAAGTACCGGCCCTGGATCCGGTCGCTCACTTATGCCGTTCTCACGGGCTTTGCGGTTTATACTTTGTTTCCGTTCCTGTGGATGCTCGGCACCTCGATCAAGCCGCCGGCTGAGGTGCGCAGCGCCGCTCCCAGCTTCATCACGCTGCACCCGACCCTGGAGCATTACAACAATATTTTGGTGCAGTCCAAGTTTTCGCTTTATTTTTACAACAGCCTGAAAGTCTCGCTTATCACCACGGTGCTTTCCCTTGCGATTTCCATCTTCTCGGCCTACGCCTTAAGCCGGTTGACCCGCGTGCCGGGGGTGCGCTACGTGTCTACAGGCATGATGCTGACGCAGCTCATTCCAAGCGTATTGCTGGTGCCGCCGCTGTACGTCTTCATGATGAAAGCGCATCTGCTCGATACGTTCTTCTCTATTATTCTGGCTTATACGACCTTCACGCTGCCGATGTGCGTCATGATGCTGAAGGGCTTCTTCGACTCCATTCCGTACGAGATGGAGGAATCGGCGATGATCGACGGCTGCAGCCGGCTCGGCATCGTCTTCCGGATGATCATTCCGCTGTCGTCGCCGAGTCTGATCGCAACCGCCTTGTATGCGTTTATCGGAGCGTGGAATGAGTTTCTGTTTGCCTTCACGTTCATCAACAAGGATGACTTCCGGACCTTGACCCCCGGCGTTTCGCTGCTGCGCGGTTTATATACGACGAATTGGGGGAGCATGATGGCCGCCTCCGTTTTGTCCGTCGTACCGATCGCCTTGGCTTTTGCTTATCTTCAGCGGTTCCTGGTCGAAGGCTTAACCGCCGGCTCGGTCAAGGGATAATAACAGAGATCATTTGCCGCAGAAAAAGCCTGCTGCCCCGCCCTCCCGAAAGAGAAGAGGCACGGTGCAGCAGGCTTTGGTTTTAACCTACTTTAGATATGTGCGGGAGTATGTTTCTTACCGGTTGTTCCGGCCGTCCCCGCGTCGTCATGTTTATGGGCGAAGAGCTTGCGCAGGTAAGGCAAAGCAGGTAGAAGTCCAGCCCATATTTGCCGGCATTGGCGCCCGCCATGAAGATCAGGCCCCCCAGGAGAATCATCCAAGGGTTCGTGCTTACGGTGCCGGCGAACATGAACATGAAGTTCATCAGGAGTCCGAAGAACGCCGCCGCGGCCGTTAATCCGCCGAGGATGAGGCCGAGACCGACCAGGAGCTCGCCGATCGGGATCATGACATTAATGATCTTGACATTCGGCAGGGCCACGTTATTGACGAAGGCGGTGAAGGTAGGGTAGACGAGCTCGTTCGTCGCCTTATCGACGATCGGCTTGGTGACCGCGTTCTTAAGGAATCCGCCGGCATCGAAGCCGCCGGTCAGCTTGTGCCAGCCTGCGGTGATCCATTCATAACCGACATACAACCGGACGAGGAGGAGGAAAGCTGCAGCGTACCGGTTTTCTCTAAGCCATTTGACCATCATGGTAATCAGCTCCTAAATTTTTAATGGTAAAGCCTTCTGCACAAGGGGTGACAGACGCCTTTTGCTTCAAGATCGCTTATGGAGTCTCATGGTTCATTTTCCTTTCTTTGCTGTTACTCTTGACACCTTTACTATAACGCAGGGGATAGCTGTTTTATGTGAATAAAATCACAATCTTCTCGAAAAAATAATTTCCACTTTTCCCCAGGGCACTTAAGGGGTCTTCTTCACGCTGAACTTGATAAACGAAAAGTCGGGCTCGACCCAAGGCTTCGCGAACGACTCCCACCACCGCTGCGACAGCGACCAGGTTAAGCCGAAGCCGGCGGCTAACAGAAGGACCGTTTCCCAGGGAGAAGCGAGGTACCGGTACAGCCCGGCCGCGATGCAGGCCTTGATCGCCAGCCCTTGAAACAAATAGACATAGACCGTACGCTTGCCCCATTCCGTCATGACGCCCCTTCGCCAAGGGACCAGCATCAGAAACACCAGCGAAGCGGCGGCTTCCAGTGCGTAGACGCCGAGACGGTACAAGCCTGCGTACCATTCCGGGTGCCTTAGCTCCCCGAAGGTCATGTTCCCGTAAAGCCAGCCGGGATTCAGCCGGAAGCCCGCCGCCAGGAAGGCAAGCATGGCCAATCCCGCCAGCGCAGCGGCAACCCTCCATCGCCGCATCCATTCCTTCCACTTCGCTTCCACCGGAAAATAATAACCGGCCAGGAAGAAGGGGAAGAAGACGAACGTTCTTGAAAAGCTGAGCCAGCCCCCCGTCCAAGGCAGATACCCCACGGCGATACCCAGCAGCACGGAGACGAATACCGGATGCGGGATGTTCTTAAACCCTAGCAGCATCGCTCTCCAGATCCAGTGGCTGAATAAAAACCAGAGCAGGGAATAGGGCATGAAGAAGGAATATACGACGCCCTTCGCATGAAAATAGAACATATCGACCAAACTGTATACGGTTTGAAACAGAAGATACTGCCAGGCGATCGTACGGAAAAACGCAAGCCCTTTCCTGTCCCACCGGCTCCCTTTGGCCAAATAGCCCATTACCATCACGAACATGGGAATGTGGAATAAGTAGATGGATTCGTATAATGCGTTCGCGAAACCGCTTCGCGGGATGATGGGCTCAATCGCATTTGCGCTGACCACCAGTAGAATCAGCAAATATTTTACATTCAAAAAATAGACGTCGGTGAGGCTTCTCCGGTCCGTTTCCATACATCGTTTCCTCCGTTTCCGTCACGGGGTGTACCTAGTCCGGGCTCCCGTTAAATGCGGCAAATATGCTTCGGGCAATCCTCACAGTGGCATATATCGCGCAAGTATTCGGGGTCCGTAATTACGATGCAGTTATCGTCGTACGTGATGACCTTCTCTTTCCTCAGCTCCCCCAGCATCCGGTTCACCGTTTCCCGGGTCGTTCCGATCATATCGGCCAGCTCGTTGTTCTTCAGTCTCTTGCCGATCACGAGGCCGTCCTCCCGCTCTACGCCGTACGTGTTGCCGAGCCGGATCAAGAGGGAGCACAGCGCCCCCGGTTTGCCGAACAGCATGAGATCCCGGAATTTGGTCTGGGTCAGACGGTGCATCAGCCCCATCCATTTCATGAACTCAACCGCCAAATCCCCGTGCTGCCAGAGCAGCACTTCCAGATCCTTCTGCTGAATCACTCCCACGACGCTGTCTTCTAGGAACTCGGCGCCGAAGGAATGTACGGATTCATGGAAAGGATCGACTTGACCGAACAAATCCCCTTCCTGGTACATATAGATGATGAGCCGCTTGCCCTCATCCGTCGCTTTGGTTACTTTCACCCGGCCTTTATCGATGAAATACAGCTTATCCGCCGGATCCCCTTCCCAGAACAGATGGGAGCCCGCCGGGTAGCTTGCCGGGTACATAATTTCTTTCAGCTTCGCCCAATTTTCCTCCGTAAAATAGGAGGTGTTATTCGGCTTGCCGTCATACTCCCTTGAAGTCATAGCTCATTCCTCCCGCAAATGGTCGCTCGGTACTTACTATATAGAAAGCAGCGGCCCTAAAGCTGTGACAAAAATCACAATCCGCCGCAGTTCCGCTTTTCCTCGGGGGAGAAAATTCGCCGGATTCGGGGGACTGATGTGATCTACTTTACTTCTTTTTAACAGCCAAAGGTTTATCTTAAAAAGGTGAAGCAAGACAATATCGATAGGGAAGGGGAACGGGAGTATGCTTACGGGGCTCATTCTCGCAGGCGGATTCAATCGGCGCATGGACGGCAAGAGCAAAGCGCTTCTTCCTTTTGGCGGAGAACCGCTCATTCTTCGCCAGATCGGCGAGATGCGGCGGATTTGCAAGGAAGTGATCGTGGTCGTGCGGGATCCGAAGCCGCTGCTGCGGGTCGTGGATCAAGAAGTGCGGATTATAACGGATTATATCCCTGGCAAAGGTCCGCTCAGCGGGATGCATGCCGGATTCAGCTTGTCCAGATGTCCGAACATTTGGGTGGTCGGTGAGGGGATGCCCTTCCTGTCCGCTCAAGCGGCGGAGCTTCTGCTGGAAGTGAAGTCGGAGGAGACCGACGCCGTGCTCCCGCAGCTCGGCGGGAAGATTCATCTGCTGCATGGCGTGTATGACAAGCGCTGTGCGGATAAAGCCAAAGCTCTGCTGAAAAAAGGAGAGATGCCGGAGCAGGCGCTGCTCCGAAAAATGGCGTGGCGGGCCGTGCCGGAGTCCCTCTTCCTGGAGCGGGGATCGATCCCCGCTTTGTCACGAAGCTGGAAACCTGGGACGATTACCGGCTGGCGCTGGGGGCGGCGACGGTTTCGGAGGCCCGTTGACCTCTGAGGTGCAGGCCCCGTACACACTTCACAAATCGTTCATTCACGGAGCGGTCCGTTGTGAGAATCCTCACAGCGGGCCGCCTCTTCATTTTTCTACAATGAGACCGTAAGATTCCCGGGAAGAGGAGGGTTATCTGTGAGAAAAGAGCCTTCATTGAAAGGGACCTTTGCCAGCGTGCTGCTGCTCGGTGCGTTTGTTGCCGCGACATGGGTTCTCGTATTCGTTTTGTTTATATCTCGTGGGTAACAGACAGGGGAAGGGTTAACATGCATATCCATCGTTTGGAGAAAATTTGGCTGGGCATCGGGCTCAGCATGCTGTTCGTATTTTTGGGGATCCTCGGCGTGTCCGCCTTTGCCATGGGGACGCAGCCTCCCAGCGCGCACCATCATATGATCGATCCGACCAAGGTGAATCAAACGGCCCCGTTCGATCAGCCGGGCATCAAGCAGGTGGCGGATAAAGAATATGAAGCGGTCATGGTGGCCTACGCTTTCGGCTATTCCCCCGCGAAACCGATGGAGGTGCCGGTCGGCTCTACGGTTCATTTTACGGTCACAAGCTCCGATGTGGTTCATGCGCTGGAGATTCCGGGAACGAACGTGAACATGATGATCGTGCCGGGGAAGTCAGCCAGGTGTCCCACAAATTCACTGAACCGGGCGAGTACCTGATTCTGTGTAACGAATACTGCGGCATCGGACACGAAATGATGAAAACGACCATGATTGTAAAATAATTCGATGACGAAAAGGAAGATGCTGCTATGAATACGGAAAAGCTGCCAAGCTTTCATTCCAAGGACGGCGCGCTGGTCCTGGCGCATATCTTGTTCGCCTTCTTCGCACTGCTGCTCGGCGCCGTCGCGGGCCTGCTGCAGAGCGTGGTGCGGGGCGGGATGTACACGCCGCCGGGAGGCATCGGCTACTACCAGTCGCTGACGGCGCACGGGGTGCTGATGGCCCTGGTGTTCACGACTTACTTTATTATCGGTTTTCTTTACTCGGGCGTCTCGGTCTCGATGGGCGGGCAATTGCTGCCCCTGGTGCGGCGTCTGGGCTGGTCCGGCTACTTCCTCATGACGGCCGGCGGCCTGATCGTGCTCGCGATGATTCTGCTTAACAAAGCGAGCGTCCTGTATACCTTCTACGCGCCGCTGAAGGCGTCGCCGTATTTCTATGTCGGTCTTGCGCTCGTGGTGATCGGAAGCTGGATCAGCGGCTTCGGGATCTTTTATCAGTATAAGTATTGGAGAAGAACACATAAGGGCAAGCTCTCGCCGCTGTTCGGTTATATGGCTGTCGTGACGATGCTGATGTGGCAGATCGCCACAATCGGCGTGGCTATCGAGGTCGTCGTGCAGCTGATCCCCTGGTCGTTCGGTTGGACGGAGACGATCAACGTGATGCTGAGCCGGACGCTGTTCTGGTATTTCGGCCATCCTCTGGTCTACTTCTGGTCGCTGCCCACTTATATTTGCTGGTATGTGATCATCCCGAAGGTAATCGGGGGCAAAATATACAGCGACGCGCTGGCAAGAATGACGTTCATCCTGCTGCTGCTGTTCTCGATTCCCGTCGGCTTTCACCATCAGCTGATGGAGCCGGGAATCAGCTCGTTCTGGAAATACGTGCAGGTGGTGCTGACCTTTATGGTGGTCATCCCTTCCTTAATGACCGCTTTCTCGCTGTTCGCCATGTTTGAGCTGAACGGCCGGGCGAAGGGCACGACCGGCTTGTTCGGCTGGCTCAAGGTGCTGCCCTGGAAGGATGTCCGGTTCTTCGCCCCCTTCATGGGCATGCTCGTCTTCATCCCGGCCGGGGCAGGGGCATCATCAATGCGAGCAACCAAATGAACGAGGTCGTGCACAATACCCTCTGGGTAACGGGGCACTTCCATCTGACCGTCGCGACGAGCGTGGCGCTCACCTTCTTCGGCATTACGTATTGGCTCATTCCAGTAGTGACGGGCAGAGTACTTACGCCGCGAATGAATAAGCTCGGCATCATTCAGACGCTGCTTTGGTGTGTGGGTATGCTCTTTATGTCCGGCTCCATGCATACGGTCGGGCTGCTCGGGTCGCCCCGCCGTACGGCTTATACGACCTACGGCGATCATCCGGATGCCGTCCTTTGGATGCCGTACCATGTCGCGATGGCGATTGGAGGGATTATCCTGTTCATCGGGGTTGTGCTCATGATCTATAACGTCATTGCGTCGCTGCGTGCGCCTAAAGGCTTGACGGAATACCCGATCGGCGAGGCCATGGATGCCGAGGAGCGGACGCCGGGCTATCTGGACCGCTGGGGTGTATGGATTGCCGTATCGGTAGTGCTCATCTTGTTCGCCTATACGATACCTGTGATGGAAATGATGGGACCGATGCACGTGAATTCGCCCGGTTATCGGACTTGGTAAAATGGAGTAAGCCCTGGAACGGTGCATCCGCTTCAGGGCGAACTTTTTTAGAGAAAGAAAAGGAGTCAACTTAGATGAGCATTGTCAAAAAAATCGTGATCGGTCTTATCGCCGTATCCGTTACGACGTACGGATGCAGCGCTTTTTTCATCTTCGTCCTGAAGGACGTTCTTGCGCCGGGGATGCCGGCAGGGCTCTATATTGCATGCATTCTGCTCTTAGGGGTTCTCTGGACGGCCATCCTCGGATGGCTGGGGGCGCTGTGGCTGACAAAACCGCTTCTGCGGCTGACCACCGTTACCCAGGAAGCGGCGAAAGGCAATCTGCAGATTGAAGTTCCGGTTCACCCGGCGAACGACGAGATCCGGGGGCTCGGCTCCTCGTTCCAGCAAATGATCGATAAGCTAAGGCAAATGGTCCTGGATCTGTCGGACAGCGCCTCGTATACGCGCCATCATGCGGCCGTTTTAAACGAAAATATCGCCGGGGCGGCCGAGCAAATCGAGAGGATTGCCCACGCCGCGGACTGGATTGCGCAGGGGGCCGCGGAACAGGCGGCATCCTCCCAAGGCTCGCTGTCGGCCGCCCTGCAAATGTATGACATGGTGCGGGATATCAGCAAGCAGGCGGATCAATCGCAAACCATAGCGGAAGAGATGACCGGCACGATTGAACAGGGGGAGCCATCCTGATCTCCATGCTGGAAGGGATGCTGGAGCTGGCGGGGTCGAACCGGGAATCGATCGCGATCGTCCGGCAGTTGGAGGATAACGCGAGGCAGATCGGGATGATGTCCAAGACGGTCCAGGAGATTTCGGAGCAAACCCGGTCGCTTGCCTTGAACGCATCCATTGAAGCCGCCCGGGCCGGGGAGCATGGGCAGGGATTCTCGGTGGTAGCCCAGCAGATTCGTATGCTGGCGCAGCAGAGCACAAGCGCCGTCGGCGACATCGATGGGCTCGTCGGTAAGATTGAAGAGAATATTAAGGAAGTGGTCGGCCGGATTGTCCGGCGAGCAGCGGCTTGCAACCCGGGAATACGACAAAGGAGGCGCAGCTAAAGAAGCACTCGAACGGATCAACCGTTCGGTATATGAAACAGCAGGGGCAGTAAGCGGGATTACTTCCGCCATATCCGGACAGGTGGAGCGGATGGATGACGCGCTCCATAAGACGCGGGCGACCCTGGATCTCGCGAACCGAATCTCCGGGGATGTCCGGAAGGTTTCTTCCTCCGTACAGGAGCAAACGGCACTCATGCAGGAGCTCGCCGCTTCTGCGGAACAGCTTCACAGCCAAGCGGACCGGCTGAATTCGAAAGCAGGGGTGTTTCACGTCTGAAGATCGGGACCCCTTACAGCCGGCAGATGTCCTTCGGGCAGTTCTCGCAGTGGCAGACGTCCCGGAGATAGTCCAGGTCCTTAATGATGACGTGGCCGCTCTCCATATCGATCACGTCCTCCTTCTTCATCTCGCTGAGCATCCGGTTCACGCTTTCCCGGGTGGCGCCGATCATCTCCGCCATTTCGGTGTTGTTCATTTTCACGGCGATGCGGTGATGCTTCCCGCAGGCTTCCCCGTACGAATTGTTAAGCCGGATCAGCAGGGAGCAGAGCGCGCCCGGCTTGCCGAACATCATCAGGTCGCGGAATTTAGTCTGCGTCATCCGGTGCATAAGCCCCAGCCAGCGCATGAATTCGACGGCAAGATCCCCGTGCTGCCACAGCAGCACTTCCAGATCCTTCTGCTGGATCAGGCCGAGCTCGCTGTCTTCCAGCACTTCCGCATTGAAGGAATGAACCGAATCGGGAATGCAGTCGGCATGGCCGATAAGGTCCCCGTCCTGATGCCGGTATAAGGTGATATTGCTGCCGCTGTCCGACGTCTTGGTGATTTTGACGCTGCCCTTTTTTACATAGTACCAATATTCCGGAAGATCGCCTTCCCAGAACAGATGGGCTCCTTTCTTCACCTGCTTCGAATACATAATGCTTGCCAGCCGCTCGAAATTTTCCTCGGAAAAATACTGCCGGATGCCCTGCAGGGCGCCGGTTCCCTTGTTATATGTCATCGGACAATTCATGGCCATCGCTATTCGTCCTCCTCGTGATCTGATAGTTCTATCATACGGGTCCACAGGAATTTCCGGTATCGGGGAATCCTCTTATTTCCACCTGGGAAAACCCCTGAAAAATGTGTGAGGAAAATCACTACGGTTAACCGGGAAACCGGCGCAGGCCTTACGGCGAATGGGACCCGCAGGGCGGCTTCGCACCCTGAGAAGCAAATCGGGGTTTTCCCCGACATACAAATGCGGATTTAACGTTTACAATAGTTACAAGGATACGTCCGTCCTATCGCAGGGGAGGTGGCTAAGCGGATGAACCTGAATCAAAGCGAGATGAACGAATGGCTGCTCGGCCTCCGGTACGCGGTGGACGGGGATTTCGCCGCGCTTGCCTTCCGGAGCGGGGACGGGCGGCAGTACCGCTGGATGTATACGTCCGGCGGCCTAAGCGGCCGGTGCGAAGCGATGTCTTTCCGCGCAGGCCAGGGGCTCGGGGGGCAGTCCCTCCGGATCGGCCGATCGGTGATTTGGAACCCGGCGGCGCCGGAAACGCAGCGGCTTCGCGGGGAATGCCCTCTCATGCAGGCGGAAGACCTCCGTTCGGCCATTACGGTGCCCGTTGTGATCGACGGACAGGGGTACGGCGTTCTGGCGGTGGGGTCCAGGAAGGACCGCTTGTTTGGCCGGGGAGATGCGGATCTGGTGGAGCGTCAGGGTGAAAGGCTGGGCAAAGGCATGGGTCAGCCTTTTAAATAAAGCCCGTAATGAATCCTCCGTTGTTGGGATTCATTTTCTTTTGTAAGATAGGACTAAGGTGGTGACACAGTGATACGGATATTGATAGTAGACGATCATGCGGTGGTGCGGTCAGGGCTGAACCTGCTGCTTCACGGCAAGCATAGCATGGAAGTGGTCGGGGAAGCGGCCGACGGCGATGAGGCGATCCGCATGGCGGTGGAGCTTGGGCCCGATGTCGTGCTGATGGATCTCAGCATGCCCCACGGCAAGGACGGGCTGTCCGCTACGGCGGAGCTAAAGAAAGTGCTGCCGGATACGGCTATTCTTATTCTGACCATGCACGACGACGAGGAATATCTGTTCCGCGCGATCCAAAGCGGCGCCTCGGGGTATATACTCAAAAGCGCTCCGCACGAGGAGCCGCTGGCCGCGATTCAAAGCGTATCGGCCGGGAACGCCTACTTGTATCCGAGCGCGACCAAGCGGCTCATGGGCGAATATTTGGAGCGGCTGAAGCACGGGGAGAACGCAGGAACCTACGATGCACTGACGGAACGCGAAAAAGAAATTTTGACACTCATCGCCAAAGGCTATTCGAATAAAGAAATTTCAGAGTCGCTGATTATCAGCATCAAGACGGTGGAATCGCATAAAAGCAACGTCATGGAGAAGCTGGGACTGAAAACCAGGCCGGAGCTTGTGAAATATGCGGCCAAAAAGGGGTTGCTCTATTTTGAGTGAGGAGCGCGGCCCTAAACGGCATGAAGTCATCGGAGACAATGTTGCCCGCCTGCTGCAGCGGCTGGACGAGCAGATGCCGGATGAAGCTTTCCGCTCGGAATTGAAACGATCGCTGCAGCGACTGGCGGAGCTGAAGATTGCGCTGGACGAATCCTCCATCGTCGCGGTCACGGACAGCCGGGGCCTGATCCGGTACGTGAACGACAAGTTCTGCGAAATCTCGAAGTATGAACGCAGCGAGCCGCTGGGCCGGGATCATCGGATCATCAACTCCGGTTATCACGACAAGGCGTTTATGCGGAACTTGTGGGAGACAATCAGCGGGGGGCGGATCTGGCGGGGAGAAATCAAGAACCGCGCGAAGGACGGCACTTCTTATTGGGTCAATACGACGATTGTTCCGCTGATCGGCGAAGACGGCAAGCCGGATCAATATTTGGCCGTCCGTAACGAGGTGACGCAGCTGAAGCAGGCGGAGGAAGAGCTTCAGCGACTGATGACGAAGATGATGCACATTCAGGAGGAGGAGCGGCGCCGCTTCTCCCGCGAGCTGCACGACGGTATCGGTCAAAGCTTGTTCTCGCTGATCATTCAGCTGGACCGGTCGCTGATCGATTCTCCGAACGACGATTTGCAGCGGATCCGAGAGAATGTGACGGGCATCATCGAGGATGTGCGGGGACTGGCCTGGGAGCTGCGGCCGTCCGTGCTGGATGATTTGGGCGTCGTACCCGCGATCCGTTCGTACGTGGAATCTTACTCCTCGCACTATGGAATCCATGTTCGGTTCGACACCGACCTGCGCCGGCGTCTCGATGCGCGCGGGGAGACGACGATCTACCGCATCATTCAGGAGGCGCTCACGAACATCGCGAAATATGCCCAGGTGACGGAGGCGGCCGTAACGCTGTGCGAGACGCCATCGGGCGTTGAAGCGCGGATCGAAGACAGCGGAAGAGGCTTTGTCAGGAGCAAGCTGTCGCAAGGCGTCGGCCTCTTCAGTATGGAGGAGCGGGCGCGGGCGGTCGGCGGAACGCTTGAGGTGGCCTCGTCCCCCGGCTCGGGAACGACGGTGACCTTGACGATACCGAGAAAAGACGCATAACCGGCGTGGTTATGCGTTTTTTCGTGCAGAGAAAGCGGCAGTTCGATTCTAAAATACACATTCCAGGGCTAACTTGGGACGCATTACCGCTGAGGTATGCGTCCTTTTTTTGTTCCCTTAAACAGGGGGATTCACGTTCGGAGTTCAGTGAAATGGTGCAAACACCCCTTGCGGCGCGTTTTCTTACGGACACCAGAGACGCTAATTCGGTAAAAGCGGCCGATTGTAATTTGTAGCGGACATCACAGCGCTTAATTGTTCCGAGAACCGTTAAATTGGGCCATTGAAGAACAAATAGCTGCACGGGTGTCCGTTAGAACTTCGAATGGCCCAAATGATCCTCCATAACGGCCGCTGTGTCCGCAAGAGGGACAGAGCACGATTTTCCAATTCCTTACCAAAAGCGAGCGAACATCCCACTGGAGCGCGTTTTCTTATGGACACCAGAGACGCTAATTCGGTAAAAGTGGCCGATTGTAATTTGTAGCGGACATCACAGCGCTTAATTGCTCCAAATATGGTCAAATGGGGGACTCGGAGAACAAATAGCTGCACGGGTGTCCGTAAGAAATTCGAATGGCCCAAATGATCTTCCATAGCGGCCGCTGTGTCCGCAAGAGGGAGCAGTACCAGATAACGGCCGCTATGTCCGCAAAAGGAAGCAGTACCAGATAGCGGCCGCTGTGTCCGCTAGAGGGATCAGCGTCTGTTTTTCCAATCCCTTCCTTAATGCGAGAGCGCCAGCATATCCGCCATGTCCTGCCCGGCGTCGCCGATCAGCTTCAGGCCGAACGTCTCCGTCAGTACGTTCATGACGCCGGGAGTGACGAATTCCGGCGGCTTGGGGCCGATGCGGATGTCCTTGATGCCCAGGCTGAACAAGCCGAGAAGGATGGCTACGGCCTTTTGCTCGAACCAGGATAGCACGATGCTGACCGGCAGATCGTTGACGCTGCAGCCGAAGGCGTCCGCCAGGGCCAGGGCTATCTTGACGGTGGAGCCGGAGTTGTTGCACTGGCCGAGGTCGATATACCGCGGGATGCCCGTATCCGCCACCGTACCGTAGTCAACGTCATTGAAGCGGAATTTGCCGCAGGACGTGGTAAGAATCACCGTATCGTTCGGCAGGGAAGTGGCCAGCTCCCGGTAATATTCGCCGCCGGTACCCGGCGCGTCACAGCCGGCAATGACGAAGAAGCGTCGGATTTTGCCGTCTTTCACCGCTTGAATGATCTCGGGGGCGAGCCCGATCACCGTTTCATGATGGTAACCCGTCGTGAGCACCTGGTCGGACTCGATCTGCGCCGCGGGCAAAGACAATGCCTTTTCGATGAGCGGGGTGAAGTCTTCGCCGATGATCTTGGTAACGCTTTCCAGTCCGGCGATGTCGTAAGAGAAGAAGCGGTCCGCGTAGGTACCCTTAATGGGCATAACGCAGTTCGTTGTCGCCAGGATCGCCCCCGGGAATTTCTCGAACAGGCGCCGCTGGTCGTACCATGCCTTGCCGATGTTGCCTTTGAGATGCGCATATTTCTTCAGCTCCGGATAACCGTGGGCCGGAAGCATCTCGGAATGGGTATAGATATTAATCCCTTTCCCTTCGGATTGCTTAAGCGGCTCTTCGAGCGCATAGAGGTTATGCCCCGTTACGACGATCGCATGGCCTTCGATCTTGTTCTGCGAGACGGTGACAGGCTGTGGAATGCCGAAATGCGTCGTATGCGCGCGGTCCAGAACGTCCATGATGCGGACGGCGGCCGAGCCGACCTTCATCGCCATGTCGATATGCTCCTGGAGATTGAAATTGGAGTTCGTCAATGTCATATAGAGCGCTTCATGCGTAATTTTATCGACTTCAGGGTCGTTGTATCCCAGCTGTCTGGCATGCGTGGCGTAAGCGGCGATGCCTTTGAGCGCAAATAACATGGTGTCCTGCAGGCTCGCGATATTCTCGTCTTTACCGCAGACGCCGATCACTTTGCATCCGCCGGTCGGGGTCTGTTCACATTGATGACAAAACATGGGTGAATCCCTCCATTACATTGGGGTGATGATTACAGTTACGAGAATAACAAACGGGTGAAGGGCCTGTATGTGATGCTTCTCACACCGTTTCATGCAATTTATCAATGTGAATTTAATCACATATTTTTGCCGCGAGAAAAGGTAAAGTGTAAGCGTGAATGGAAAATGGAGCCAAGGAGTGATTTCAATGCAGTACATTCCAGAGCATTGCCCAGGCAGGATGTTTGAAGAGAGCGGTTCCGTGAGCCTTTGCAGACCGCTGGCTCAACTGAAGCGGGAGCATGGCCCGCCGCGGGAGCAGATGGACGATTTCGCCAGGCTTGCGGGGAGATCGTCGCCGGCCTGGAGCCGGAACGTCTGACGGAGCGGCTGGCCGAGCTGATAGATAATGTGGGAGCCTTCGTTCCGGAGCTGGAGTCCCATTCCGAACGGGAGGAAGGCGACCTGTTTCCGCTGATGAGCAGGTATATCGGCCGTGAGACAGGCCCGATTGCCGTGATGGAATATGAGCACGACCAGGCGAAGATAAGGCTTCAGATGTTTCAAGATCTAGCGCGGCAGGCCGAAGACAACGCGGCCGAAGATCGTGCGAAGGAGCTTGCTGCTTATGCGCTGCAGGCCCACGCGATTTTAACGGAGCATTTTATGAAGGAAGAGAACGTCCTCTTTCCGATGGCGGAGCGGATCTTGACCCCGGCGGACAAAGAGCAGCTGGCCCGGGCCTTCCGCCTGTAATGCTCCCGTGTGAGAAGTGTCACAGGAAAAAATTCCGTGATGTGATCTAATCAAGACATGAGTTTCCAGCAAAGGAGAACAACCCTATGGATCGTGCCTTCGCTTCCAAGTTTGCCAAATCCGTATTCCTGACCGTTTGCGGATTGATCGTGCTGATGTATATCGGCTCCCGCTTTTTTACCCATTTGGATCTTGCGCTGTACGGCTATATGGTGGGAACGGTCGTCTTCATTTGCGGTTTCTTCTACCGCTTCCTCGCCTGGTTCGACCGGCCGCCGACGAAGGTCATTTTGCGGAAAGGGCTTCGGGCGCTGGTCCGGAAAAGCACGCCGCAGACGGCCGCCGAGCATCTGGTCACGTACCGGTTCATCTGGAACCGCGGCTGGTACCGGTGGACGCAGCACGTGCTGCTCGGCTGGGGCTGCATCCTGTCCGCTTTCGTCACGTTCCCGCTGGTGTTCGGCTGGATGTATTTCACGATGGCGGAGAACGGGTACTATACGGTTGTTTTTTTCGGCATCGATCTGATGCGGATCCAGGCGGACGGCTTGCTCGGCTTCCTGTTCTATAATGCGCTGAACCTGACGGCCCTGATGGTGATCGGCGGCGCATGTATGGCGCTGTACCGCAGACTGAAAAACATGCAGGCGCGTGCGGAGCAGTCGTTCGCGTACGATTACCTGCCGCTTTACATGCTGCTGTTCGTCAGCATAACCGGACTTGCGCTCACGTTCTGCAATGTGTTCCTGCACGGCTGGGGGCACCCGGTGATCACCCTGATCCACCAGTGGTCCGTGATCGTCACCCTCATTTATCTGCCGTTCGGGAAGCTGGCGCATATTCCTTTCCGCCCGATGAGCGTGCTGGCCCGAAGCTACAGGGAGCATAACGGGGAAAAACGGATGAAGGCCTGCAAGGTATGCGACAGCCTTTTCGTATCGGAAGAGCAGTCGGGGGATGTGGTCGCGGTGCTGAAGCAGAACGGCATCGAGTTCAAGATGGACGAAGGCTTCCACCTGGCCGAGCTTTGTATGCCCTGCCGCAGGAAATACCGGATGTCCCGGTTCACCGGCATCCCGACCCATGAAATTCGCGTCAAGGAGGCGAACCAGAATGCCAAAGGATAAATTCTTTAAGGTCATCGCAAATAAAACGCATCCGAACGAGAAGCTGGTTCCTACCCACTGCTCCTACTGCGGGATGCAATGCGGCATGAACCTTCGGGTAGACACCGCTTCGAACAAGATCATCGGCGTCGAGCCGCGCTACGAATGGCCGGTTACGCTGGGCAAGATGTGCCCTAAGGGGGTTACGGCTTACCAGCAGACGAATCATCCGGACCGGCTGCTCCGGCCTTTAATCCGGGACGACGCCTCCAAGAAGGGGACGAAGGAAGGCTTCAGGGAAGCCAGCTGGGACGAAGCTTATGAGCTGATCGTGCGCAGATTTAAGGAGCTTCAGGAGAAATACGGCAAAGATTCGCTGTCCGTGTTCAGCGGGGTGTCCATGACGAACGAGAAGTGTTATTTGACCGGGAAATTCGCCCGGGTGGCCCTGCAGACCCGCTACATTGACTACAACGGACGCTTCTGTATGTCCAGCGCCGCGGCCGGCTTCCTGCGCAGCTTCGGCGTCGACCGGGGCTCGACGCTGCCCTGGACGGATCTTCATGAGACCAATTGTTTATTTATCGCCGGCAGGCAACACCTCGGAATGCCATCCCACCTCGATGTTCCGGGTATGGGAGGTGCAGAGCCGCGGCGGTTATCTGATCGTGGCCGACCCGCGGGAAACCCCGCTCGCCCGCAGAGCGGATATCCATCTGGATCTGCGGCCGGGGACGGATCTGGCTCTGGCGAACTGCATGGTGCATCTCTTGATCGAGAAAGGCTATGTGGACGAAGCTTTCGTGAACGCGCATACGAACGGCTTTGCCGAGATGGCTGAGGTCGTCAAGGATTTTACGCCGGAATATACAGCGGAAATTACGGGAGTCGCTCCGGAGAAGCTGATCCGCGCCGCCGAAATCTACGGCAAGGCGCCGGAGGCGGTCGTGATGTTCGCCCGGGGAATCGAGCAGCAGCACAAGGGTGCGGATAACGTCTCGGCTTACACCAATATGTGCCTTGTAACCGGTAAGATCGGCCGGCCCAAATCCGGCGTGGCTACGTTCACGGGCCAAGGCAACGGGCAGGGCGGCAGGGAGCACGGCCAGAAGTCCGACCTGCTTCCGGGCTACCGCAAGATTACGAATCCGAAGCACGTCGAAGAGGTCTGCAAGGTCTGGGGAATCACGCCGGAGGAGATGCCGCAGACCTGGGGTGTCCGCTTACGAGATGTTCGAGCTGATGATGGACAAAACGATCCGCGGCCTCTATCTCCTGTGCTCCAACCCGGCGGTCTCCGCTCCGAATTTGAACTATGTGCGGGCCGCGCTGAAGTCGCTCGACTTCATGGTCTGCAACGACATGTACTTGTCCGAATCCGCCGAGTTCGCCGACGTCGTGCTGCCCACGGTGACATGGTCCGAGGATGAGGGCACGGTCACGAACCTGGAAGGCCGGATTATTAAAATCAACAAAGCCCAGGAGCCGCTCGGCGAATCCAAGCCGGACTGGCAAATTCACGTGGAGCTTGCCGAGCGGCTGGGCCGCGGCAAGTATTTCAGCCATCTCAAGACGGCTAAGGACGTAGCCGACGAATTCCGGCTCGCCTCTAGAGGCGGGTACGCCGATTACTACGGGGCGACCTGGGAGAAGATCGAGAAGCAGCAGGGGGTGTTCTGGCCCTGCCGGAACGAAGAGGATCCCGGCACGCCGCACATGTTCCTGGACAAAAAATTCTACCACCCCGACGGGAAAGCGAAGCTGTGCGCGCTCCCTTACCGGGCGCCGGCCGAAGAGCCGTGCGAGCGGTACCCGCTCCGGCTGACCACGGGACGGGTCGTGTATCACTACCTCTCGGGCAACCAGACGAGACGCATCCCGTTCCTGAAGGCGATGTGCCCCGAGCCGTACGTGGAGGTTCATCCCGAAACCGCGGCGCGCTACGGCATCGCGCATGACGAGGTGGTCCGGCTGTACACCCGGCGCGGGGAAGCGTTTTTTAAGGTGAAAATCATTGAAGCGATCCGCACGGATACGGTGTTCGTCCCGTATCACTTCGGGCACGAGCAGTCGATCAACCTGCTCACGATTCCGGCGCTGGACCCGATCTCCCGGATGCCCGAGTTCAAAGCCTGTGCGGCGCAAATCGAAAAAAGACCGCAGGCGGAAGCCGTAAGGAGGTAGCCGGATGGCCAAACAAGTTCTATACATCGAAATGGACAACTGCATCGGTCGCCGGAGCTGTCTCGCGGCCTGTACCCAATGCGGCGGCCATGATCAAAGAAACCGCAATTACGTATACGACGTCAACCCGCAGGTGAACCGGCAGACCATCCCGCTGATGTGCCTTCACTGCGTCAATCCGGCTTGCGCCCGCGGCTGTCCGGCGCAGGCGATTCAGGTGACGCCCGAGGGGGCGGTATTGTCCGCGCTCGTGGAGAAATGCATCGGTCGCCAAAACTGCACCATCGCTTGCCCTTACGGCATCCCGAAATTCGACGAACAGCAGAATCTGATGTATAAATGCGATTTATGCTACGACCGTACTAAGGAGGGGATTCCTCCGATGTGCGCATCCGTTTGTCCGACAAACACGCTGCAATGGGTGACGGAGGAGGAGCTCGCCGCCAAGAAGGAGCAGCACCGGCTCGGCCAATGGATGGCCAGCCGCTCGCCGCTGGACGCGCTGGAAGGCGAAACGAACGTCCAAATCAGTCTCCCGGGCATTCTGCAGGGAAGGCAAAAATTGTTCTAGGGGTACCGACCGTGGAGGAGAAGAACGGCAAGAACAACCGTATTCCTTTTCAGGAAGATAACTATACGCACAATATCCGAAAAGAAGGCGAGCGTAGGCTCGACCGGCGTGCCTTTATGAAGACGATGGCGGGGGCGGCCGGCATCTTCGCCGTCTCCACCCTTCCCTGGGGCGCCATTGCCGCCAAGGAGCTGACGGGGCTGAAGGACAAGGCCCATCCGAGAAAAAAAATCGCCGATCTCCGCTCCCTGCAAGTAGGCGACGCCGTGGAGTTTGCCTACCCGGGAGAGCATGATTCCGCGCTCCTGATCCGGCTGGGGGAGGATGAATTCAAGGCTTACCAGAATGCATGCACCCATCTCAAGTGCCCGGTCTTTTGGAGCAAAGAGAAGGGGAGATGCTCTGTCCATGCCATCACGGCGTATTCGATGCTAAGACCGGGGTGCCGACCGCCGGTCCTCCGAAGCGGCCGTCGCCTGAAATCCGGCTGACGATAGAGCAGGGAGAGATCTTCGCAACCGGGGTGAAGCGTTATGAAGCGTAGCTATCTTGGCGTGATCCTGCTTTGCCTGGTGGTATTTGTGAGCATCGTCTGCACGCAGCAGGTGGTCAACAACTTTTTCTACGAGCGGTATGTCAGGGTGCTGGTGTTCGCCGGTGTGAATGTAGTGCTCTTCCCTGTGGCCCTATGGATTTATAGAAAGGAACGTGATTCGGTATGAAGTCAGGCAAAATCCAGCTTCCGCTGCAAACCTTAAGCCTTGTGCTCTCCTTCATGATTTGGGTGATCCTTTCCTCGCTCATGCCTTTTATTAAAGAACAGATCCATATGACGCCGGTCCAGCTTACCTGGGTGACGGCGGTGCCCGTGCTGCTCGGTTCGATTCTCCGTGTTCCTTTCGGCTATTGGGCGAACCGCCTCGGCGCGCGCACGATGTTTTACGTGAGCTTTCTATTCCTGCTCGCCCCGATCTTCTGGCTCAGCAGGGCCGGTACGTTCAGCGATCTGATCGTCGGCGGGCTGTTCCTCGGCGTATCCGGTGCGCTGTTCTCCGTAGGTGTGACATCGTCTGCCGAAATACTACCCGAAGGAGCGGCACGGCTTCGTGAACGGCATCTACGGCATGGGGAACGCGGGTACCGCCATTTCCACTTTCGGCGCACCGGTGCTGGCGAATCATTTCGGCTGGTCCAAGACGATCATGCTCGACAGCATGCTGCTTGCCGCTTTTGCCGCTTTGAATTTCCTGTTCGGCGATCGCGCAGAACCCCGGGTGAACACACCGCTGACCGATCAGTTGAAGTCGGTCTACCGGAATCAGAAGCTCTGGCTTCTGAGCATCTTTTATTTCGTTACCTTCGGTTCGTTCGTGGCGTTTACGGTCTATCTGCCGAACTTCCTCGTCAGCTACTTCCACCTGGCCAAGGTGGATGCGGGGCTCCGGACGGCCGGCTTCATCGTGCTGGCTACGCTGATGCGCCCGATAGGGGATTCCTCGGCGATAAGTGGAATCCGTACAAGGTGCTGATGTTCGTCTTCGGCGGGCTGACGGCCGCCGCGCTGCTGCTGTCCTTTGCGCCGACGATCGGTCTCTATACCGCGGGTCGCCTGACCATCGCGTTCTGCGCGGGGATCGGGAACGGGGCGATTTTCAAGCTGGTTCCGCTGTATTTCAGCAAACAAGCGGGCATTGCCAACGGGATCATCTCGGCCATGGGCGGCCTCGGCGGCTTCTTCCCGCCGCTCATGCTGACGATGCTGTTCAGTTTGACGGGGCATTATGCCATCGGCTTCATGGCGCTGTCGGAGGTGGCGCTGGCCAGCCTGATTCTTGTGATATTCATGTATTACCAGGAGCGGCTCGGCCTGTCCGCGGCCGTGATCGACCACGCGGTGGAAGGCATTATGATCACGGACAAGAACGGGGTCATTCGCTCCGTGAATGCCTCTTTCAGCGAAATCACCGGCTACGAGAGCGGCGAGGTCATCGGTAAGAGACCGAACCTGCTGAAATCCGGCAAGCAGGACCGGGAATTTTACAACGACATGTGGGATTCGATCCGGAACAAGGGATTCTGGCAGGGGGCCATCTGGAACAAGAAGAAGAACGGCGAGATTTATTTGGAGTGGCTGACGATCACGGCAATCAAGAACGAGGCGGGGAAGTCATTCATTATAGCGGCATGTTCTGCGACATCACTGAGCAGGATCAGGTGTGGCGGATGAAAGGCGGTGCGGCGGGTGCCTAGCGATTTTGCGATGGATCTCTGTTTTATCCGGAAAATGAGGCCGGAAGCGCCTATGGCGGACAGCATCGAGCAGGAGCTGCAGCGGATCTTCGCCGGGAGGGCCTGCTGGCATACGGACACGAAGCGGGAGCGGGACCTGGAGGTTTCCGTTGTGGAAATCAAGGGCCTTGCCGAATGGCATAGCGAGGACGAAGCGCTCCGCTTTGTGGAGGCCCGTATGCAATCGGACTGCTGGGAATGGCTGTGCGGGTTCCGGGTAAAAGTCACGCAGCAGGAAGATGCGGGAGCCTGCTGCTGGCAGAAACGGGGTGCGGTATGAATTGGAACGAACGGCTCGCCGGCTGGATCGGCAGACCGGTGTCAGTGGCGATTGGGGATCCGTCGGGCATGGACCCGGCGGCCCCGCCGAGATCCTTTATTCTGGGAAAGCTTTGTCTTACCGTGGAGGGCATGCATCTGCAGTTTTTTCTCTCCGATCATCAATTCGTCGCGGTACCTCTCTTTGAGGACGGCGGCACCACGCTCACGGAGCGGGAATTCATTTCCGTAGACCGCGCTTCCTCGATGCATTACCGTGTTCGTTTGGAGCTTGAACCTCCGCTGTAACCGAATCGTTTTCCGGTGTTAAATAAATTGGCCTGCTGTGAGGAATGTCATAGCGAAAAGTTTGTGAAAAAAGTAACATGGTCTTGTAAACAGAAAACAGGAGGCGGTAGAGATGTCTGTACGGGCGAATATGGTAAAGACGGAAGCAGGCTTCGGCCGAAGCCAAGGTGAATCAGCTCGTGGCGGAAGCGAAGAAAGCGCAGCAGGCGTTCATGGAGCTGAATCAGGAACAGGTCGATGATATCGTGCAGCAGATGGCCTTGGCCGGACTGGACCAGCACATGGCGCTGGCGAAGCTGGCCGTAGAGGAAACGGGGCGCGGCGTCTATGAGGACAAAATCACCAAGAATTTGTTCGCCACGGAATACATTTATCACAGCATCAAGAACGATAAGACCGTCGGGGTGATTGAAGAAAATCATTACGAGAGCTACCGCAAAGTAGCCGAACCGGTAGGGGTGATCGCAGGCGTGACGCCGGTGACCAACCCGACCTCCACGACCATGTTCAAAGCCTTAATCGCCGTGAAAACCCGTAATCCGATCATCTTCGCCTTCCATCCTTCCGCCCAAAAATGCAGCGTGGCGGCCGCAAGTGTCGTAAGGGAGGCGGCGCGGAAAGCGGGAGCGCCTCAGAACTGCATCCAGTGGATCGAGGATCCGTCCGTGGAAGCGACGCAGCTCTTGATGAACCATCCGGACGTTTCGCTGGTTCTGGCGACAGGCGGATCTTCCATGGTCAAAGCGGCCTACAGCACCGGCAAGCCGGCGCTCGGCGTCGGACCGGGCAACGTTCCGTGCTTTATCGAGCAGTCCGCCGATCTGAGGCAGGCGGTCACCGACCTCATTCTTTCCAAAACGTTCGACAACGGCATGATCTGCGCCTCGGAGCAGGCGGTCATCCTGGAGGAACCGATATATAACGAAGCCAAGAAGCTGATGAAGGAGCAGGGCCGCTACTTCCTGAACGAGGAAGAGACGAAGGCGGTCTCAGGGCTTGTGATCAACCCTGAGAAGTGCGCGGTTAACGCCGCGATTGTAGGGCGACCCGCCGTGAAAATCGCAGAGATGGCCGGCATCACCGTCCCGGCGGACACGAAGATTCTGATTGCCGAATTGAACGGAGTCGGCGAAGCTTATCCGCTGTCGGCCGAGAAGCTGAGCCCGGTGCTGGCCTGCTACAAGGTGAAGAATGCCGCCCAGGGCATCCGCCGCGCGGCCGATGTGGTCGCTTACGGCGGGATGGGCCACTCCTCCGTCATCCATTCGCGGAACCAGGAGGTGATCGCCCGCTTCGCCGACGAGCTCAAGACCGGGCGCGTCATCGTTAATGCGCCTTCCACCCACGGGGCGATCGGCGACATTTACAACACGAACCTGCCGTCCCTTACACTCGGTCTGCGGCTCCTACGGCCATAACTCCACCACCTCGAACGTAACGGCCGTGAACCTGATCAACATCAAGCGGGTGGCTTACCGGACGGTCAATATGCAGTGGTTCAAGGTACCGCCGAAGGTTTATTTCGAGAAAGGCGCCACGCAGTATTTGGAGAAAATGCCGGATATCTCGCGGGTGCTTATCGTAACGGACCCTTCGATGGTGAAGCTTGGGTATGTGGAGCGGGTCGAGTACTATCTGAAAAAGCGGAAAGAGCCTGTCGCCATCGAGATCTTCTCCGACGTCGAGCCCGATCCTTCGGTGGAGACGGTTGAGCGCGGAACCCGGCTCATGGCGTCGTTCCAGCCGGACTGCATTATTGCACTCGGCGGCGGATCGCCGATGGATGCGGCGAAGGCGATGTGGCTGTTCTACGAATATCCGGATACGAGCTTCCAGTCGCTCAAGCAGAAATTCATGGATATCCGCAAGCGGGTATACAAATATCCGCGGCTGGGCCGCAAGGCGAAATTCGTGGCGATTCCGACGACCTCTGGAACGGGCTCCGAAGTCACTTCCTTCGCCGTCATTACGGATAAGAAGGTCGGCCACACCAAATACCCGCTCGCCGATTACGAGCTGACGCCCGACGTGGCCATCGTCGATCCGGAATATGTCTACACCCTGCCGAAAACGGCCGTGGCCGACACCGGAATGGATGTGCTCACGCACGCCATCGAAGCTTATGTGTCCGTAATGGCTAACGATTTTACGGACGGTCTGGCGCTGAAAGCCATCCAGCTCGTGTTTCAGAACCTGGAGAAATCGTTCGCCGAAGCGGATCCGCTGGCCCGGGAGAAAATGCATAACGCGTCGACGATCGCAGGAATGGCCTTCGCCAATGCGTTCCTCGGCATCAACCACAGCCTGGCGCATAAGTGGGGCGGCGAATTCCATACGGCTCACGGCCGGACGAATGCGATTCTGATGCCTCACGTCATCAAGTACAATGCCGAGAAGCCGACGAAATACGCCTCGTTCCCGAAATACGGCCACTTTGTCGCCGATGAACGCTATGCGGAGATCGCCCGGTTCCTCGGACTTCCCGCCCGGACGACGCAGGAAGGCGTGAACAGCCTGATCGATGCGGTCCGGAAGCTGAACGCGAAGCTCGGCATACCGGAGAAATTCGCCGATGTCGGCGTGGATCCCCAGGCGTTCGAAGCCAAGGTGGAGGAGCTGGCCGACCGCGCCTTCGAGGATCAATGCACGACGGCCAATCCGCGGATGCCGCTCGTTAAAGAGCTGGAAGCCTTGTACCGCAAGGCGTTCTACGGCCAATTTGAATAAGCGTTCATGAATCAATATACGGAGGTGCTTGGGTCATGGTCATGAAGGAAGCGGATGTAAGAAAGAGCCGGCCGGAAGAAGGGGCTGAGGCTTGGCGCGGGTTCAGGCGCGGCGCCTGGCAGAGGGGCATTGACGTCAATTCTTTTATCGAGAGCAATATTTCTCCGTATACGGGCGACGAGAGCTTTCTTGCCGGCCCGACGGAAGCGACGGCCGAGCTGTGGGAGCAGGTCAAGGAACTCATGAAGGAGGAACGGGCGAAAGGCGGCGTGCTCGACATCGACGTCGCCACTGTCTCGACCATTACCTCCCATGCGCCGGGGTATATCGACCGGGCGAAGGAGAAGATCGTCGGGCTGCAAACCGACCGTCCGCTCCGCCGCTCCGTCCAGCCGTTCGGCGGTATCCGCATGGCGGCGGATGCCTGCGAAGCCTACGGCTATAAGCTGCCGGACGAGATGATGCGGCTCTTCACGGAAATCCGCAAAACGCATAACCAAGGTGTCTTCGACGCCTATACGACGGAGATGCGTACCGCCCGCAAGGCCGGTATCATTACCGGGCTGCCCGATGCCTACGGGCGCGGCCGGATCATCGGGGATTACCGCAGGGCCGCCTTGTACGGCGTGGACCGTCTGATAGAGGAAAAGAAAAAGGATCTGCTGCAGCTGGAAACGGACGCCATGACGGAAGAGATCATCCGGGCCCGCGAGGAGCTGTCGGAGCAAATCCGGAGCCTGGGCGAGCTGAAGCGGATGGCCGCCTCCTACGGATACGATCTGTCGCAGCCGGCCCGTAATGCCAGGGAGGCCGTACAGTGGCTGTACTTTGCTTATCTGGCCGCGATCAAGGAGCAGAACGGGGCGGCGATGAGTCTCGGCCGCGTGTCCAGCTTCCTCGATATTTACATCGAGCGGGATCTGGCGGAAGGGACGCTGTCCGAGGCCGAAGCGCAGGAGCTGATCGACCAGTTTGTGATGAAGTCGCGGCTGGTCAAATTTTTACGGACGCCGGATTACAATGAGCTGTTCAGCGGCGACCCGACCTGGGTTACGGAATCGGTCGGCGGCATGGGGCTGGACGGCCGGACGCGGGTAACCCGAAGCTCGTACCGTTTTCTCCATACCCTGTACAATCTCGGCCCCGCGCCCGAACCGAATTTGACGGTGCTCTGGTCCAGGCAGCTTCCGGCCGCTTTCAAAAATTACTGCGCCCGGGTATCGATCGAGACGAGCTCCATTCAATATGAGAACGATGATCTGATGCGGCCGTATTACGGGGACGATTACGGAATCGCCTGCTGCGTCTCGGCCATGCGCATCGGCAAGCAGATGCAGTTCTTCGGGGCCCGCGCCAATCTGGCGAAAGCGCTCCTCTATGCGATCAACGGCGGCGTCGACGAGAAGCTCGGCATTCAGGTGGGACCGGCTCTGGCGCCCGTCACCTCCGAAGTGCTGGATTATGCGGAAGTAAAAGCGAAGTACGACCGTATGCTCGACTGGCTGGCACGGCTGTATATGAACACGCTGAACGTGATTCACTATATGCATGACAAATACTGCTACGAACGGATCGAGATGGCTCTTCACGACCGCGAGATCGTAAGGACGATGGCCTGCGGCATCGCCGGGCTGTCGGTGGTGGCGGACAGCCTCAGCGCCATCCGGTACGCCAAGGTGCGGCCGATCCGGAGCGACAAGGGGATTGCCGTCGATTTCGAAATCGAAGGCGATTATCCGCAGTACGGCAACAACGACGACCGGGTGGACCGGATCGCGGTCGAGCTGGCCGAATCGTTCATGAACCGGCTCCGGAAGCATAAGGCTTACCGCGGCGCGATTCCGACGATGTCGGTGCTGACGATCACGTCGAACGTCGTGTACGGCAAGAAAACCGGCAGCACCCCGGACGGACGCCGGGCCGGCGAACCGTTCGCTCCCGGAGCGAACCCGATTCACGGCCGGGATAAGAAGGGCGCGCTTGCGTCGCTGGCTTCCGTCGCCAAAATACCGTATGAGCAGAGCCTGGACGGCATCTCCAACACGTTCTCCATCGTGCCGAAGGCGCTTGGCAAAGAAGCGGAAGCGCGCATTCACAACCTGGTATCTCTGCTGGACGGCTATGCGGCGAGCGGCGGTCATCACCTGAACGTCAACGTGTTTGAACGGGAGCAGCTGCTGGACGCGATGGAGCATCCGGAGAATTATCCGCAGCTGACGATCCGCGTATCCGGCTATGCCGTGAACTTTATCAAGCTGACACGGGAGCAGCAACTGGACGTCATCAACCGCACGTTCCACGGTTCCATTTAATTTAAACCGTTCGACTTAGAAGGGAGCGTGGCCCGCATGAAAGGTCGAATTCACTCGATAGAAACCTTCGGTACCGTGGACGGTCCGGGCATCCGCTTCGTGCTGTTCATGCAGGGCTGCGCGCTGCAGTGCGGATACTGCCATAATCCGGACACCTGGGACCCTGCCGCCGGCAGGGAGGTCACCGTAGATGAGGTGCTCGCAGAGCTGGAGCCTTACCTCGAATATTACCGGGCGTCCGGAGGCGGCATCACCGTCACCGGAGGCGAACCGACGCTGCAGGCGCCTTTTGTCGGACAGCTGTTAAGTGAGGTTAAACGGCGCTTCGGGCTTCCGACCGCCCTGGACTCCTCCGGCTTCTGCGACCCGGAGCATGCGGCGGGACTCATCGAGGCGACGGACCTCGTACTGCTGGATTTGAAGCTGATGAACCGGGAAAGGCATGAGAGGCTGACAAGCCAGCCCAACGACCGGATTCTCCGGTTTGCCCGGTGGCTGTCGGCGCATGGCAAGTCCATGTGGATCAGGCATGTGCTCGTTCCCGGCATCACGGACCGCGAAGAGGACTTGCTTGCACTGGGCGAGTTTATCGGAGAGCTGGACGGCGTGGAGAAGATCGAGCTGCTTCCGTACCACCGGATGGGCGTGTACAAGTGGCAGCAGCTGGGGAAAGCTTACCCGCTCGAGGGGTACAGCCCCCGACGGACCGCGAGGTCGAACGGGCGCACAGGCTTCTGCATCAGGGACTTGAGTCAGGAAGGAGAATGAAGAATGAATCCAAGGTCGCCGTCGGAGGGATTTGACGCGTCCCCGGCTCCAGCGAAGGAACTGGAGCCTCTCCTGGAGCGTTATCTCGGCGATCATACCGCGCCGCGGGGAGCGCGCTTGTTCAAGTGGAGGCTCTCGCGTACCTGACCACAGGCTGCGCGGAGCCGGAGTTTGAACGCCGGCTGTATGAACTGAGCACGGCTGTAACCGGCCTTGCCAAAGCGCTGGAGGCACATTCGGCTTGGGAGGATGAAGCGTTCTTCCCCATGCTGAGCCGCTGCCTGGATATTCCCAATCAGCCGACGCTTGCAACCACCTTGTGGATGCTTGAAAAGGAGCATGCGCTGACGTTCGCTTTCTTCCGAAGCTTCTTCGAGCAGGCGGCGGCAGGCGGAGGACAGCGCTCTTTCGTCGCAAGAGGCGGGGCCAAAGACCAGCTGATTCTGGCCTGCCGGCTCGTCCGGGGGCATTTGTCCATGGAGGAAGCCGCGATTGTGCCGTTAACGGAACCTTTTTGCGGCTCGATATGTGATTGTTTTCACATACATGATAACGGGCTGGAAGTATACTGAACGCAGCAAGAGGAAAAGCAGTCTTGGATTTGGAGGGGGTACAAAGTAAAAAAAATAGTCCCCGCCTTGTGTCAGGGGAGACTATTTACGGTTACCTTTAAAAAACGAGGATAACCCCTTCAACCCGAACTCCGCCCGTTCCAACATTGGTGACTCTAAGCCGGAAAGTTCCAGCGGGAAGACTGAAAGGCAGGATAACGGTGCGGGTTCCCGTCACGGTAATGCTGTTGGTCACCGGTATGCCTGTCACAGCATTTACGAATTGATACCTGACGACAGGCGTGGCCGTGATGCCGGCCGCCCGGCGTTGGGACACGATCACTTCTCCTGTGTTTACAAGTCCGGTTACCTGGAAAGAGCGGGTAGTGACCGATGTCCCGGGGAAAATGTTAGGGAAGAGAAACGTGATCAGTTGACGAATGGTTGCTGTACTTCGTTTGAGTGCCAATCGAAGGGAACCTTTCTTCATGGTTTCACCTCCCGTCCACCTGGAATGGAATATGATATGTGCAACATTTTATTTGGTTTAGACTATCGAGAAAAAAGCTTTGGTTTTTTTTAAGTACCATGAAAGAAAGAACTTGATGTTCCCACATTAGGATTACGGAGGGATGAGCCATGGTACAGCATCGGCCGTTCGAAATGCGGAAGTCGTTCGTGCATCCGCTTTATGAGCTGAACGAATCCGTTCAGAAGCTGGAAGAGGAGCATGCGTTCCTGGAGGAGCGACTGGCCGAAATCTGCAGGCTGGCGGGAACCGTGGACGCGGATGCAATGGAGGCTGCACGAAGCGGCGCATGGAAGAACTGAAGCGGAAAGCTGCGGCCTTCAAGCGTGCACTCGACGCTCATGGAGCAGGAGCATGATCTGGCGGAGCATTATTTCAACGCTTATTTTGAGGCGGTGCAGCGGGACGCCCGGCCGGCCGAAGGGCCGCAGGCGGAAGCCGCCGTATCGTACCTGCTGCAGGCGTGCGGCATATGGAAGCAGCATTTCAAGACGGAGGAAGAGATCATTGCCGCGCTGGAAGACCGTTCGAACGCCTTCGGCTTTTAGCTTTAGGGGGAGAAAGGAGGCAGAAAAACCATGATCACATGCGATCGCTGCGGCCGCGTGAGCGGACACGGGAGAGCGGGCAACAGCTGGATTTGTCAAGATTGCCGGGTCCATCCGGAAAACGGCGAAGAGCGCAAGTCGCCGGAGTCCCCGGCGCAGCGCCGGGCGGAAGCCGGGCAAGCGGGCCAAAGGCCGTCTCCAGCCGGCCCTCTCGAATGACATATATCACAGCCCGCTGCAGCGAATCCCTTTATAATCATTAACATAAAAGAGATGATTAGGGAGGAATTGGAGTGGACCAGCAACGAAAAAAGCTTGTGCTTGTCGGAAACGGCATGGCCGGCATGAGCGTCATCGAGCAGCTATTGAAGCTGACGGACGCCTACGAGATTACCGTTCTTGGCAGGGAGCCTTACCCTAACTATAACCGCATTCAGCTCTCTTATGTGCTGGAAGGCAGCAAGACGATCGACGACATTATTTTAAATTCGAAGGAATGGTACGAACAAAACGGCATCACCCTTCATACCGGCGCGGCGGTAACCCGAATCGATACGGCGGAAAAGATCGTCTATGCGGAGGGGCTTGAGCCCGTTCCTTATGACGTCCTCATTCTGGCGACAGGCTCCAAGCCGTTCATCCTTCCGGTTCCCGGGGCGGATCTGGCGGGGGTCATCGGCTTCCGCGATATTCACGACTGCGAGATCATGATGGATGCAGCGCGAAAGTACCGTCAAGCCGCCGTCATCGGAGGGGGCTCCTGGGACTCGAGGCGACCAAGGGCCTCGTCCAGAACGGGATGGACGTCACCGTCGTTCATTTGATGGATACGCTGATGGAACGGCGAGCTGGACGCCACGGCAAGCGATATGCTGAAAGCCGAGCTTGAAGCGCAGGGCATCCGCTTCCGCATGAGCGCGAAGACCACCGAGCTGCTCAAAGGCGGCGGCGGCCGGGTCGCCGGCCTCCGGTTCGACAACGGGGAAACGATCGAGGCTCAGCTTGTGGTCATGGCGGCCGGCATCAAGGCGAATACGGACGTAGCCCTGGCCAGCGGCATTCGAGCAGGCCGCGGAGTGCTTGTCGACGACCTGCTTCGCACAAGCGCCCCGGACGTCTATGCGGTCGGCGAATGCTGCGAGCACCGGGGTGTCTGCTACGGTCTTGTCGCGCCGCTCTTCGAGCAGGGAGCCGTGCTCGCCAAGGTGCTCGCCGGGGTATAGACGCCTCCTTTTGAAGGCTCCGCCGTTGCCACGAAGCTCAAAATATCGGGCGTCGATGTATTTTCGGCAGGCGAATTTCTTGAAAAGCCGGAGCATCAGGTCCTGAAGCTGCACGATACGTGGAAGCGAACCTATAAGAAGGTACTGCTTCAGGACGGTCGGATTGTCGGGGGCATCTTGTTCGGCGATGCCGCTCTCGCCCAGCAGATGACCAAGTGGGTGCGGACGAATGCCGTTATGAACGATGAGATTCATGGGGAGCTCTTTGGCGGCGGCGGATGCTGCGGCCAGGAGAAGTCTATGCTTTCAGTCGCCTCGATGGACGACGGCGAGATCGTGTGCGGGTGTAATGGGGTTACGAAAGGAGCCATTGTCTCGTGCATCCAGGATGGGTGTACGACGGTCGATGCGATCAAAATGTCAACAGGCGCAACCCGGTCGTGCGGCGGCTGCAAGCCGGTTGTCGAGCAGATTCTGCAGTTCGTGCTTGGTGATAACTACGACGGCTCCGCGAAGAAGGAAGGGATTTGCGGCTGTACGGTGCTTGGCCGTGACGAGATCGTGGCCGCGATCCGCGATATGCGGCTTACCCATGTGCTCGAGGTGATGCACGTTCTGAACTGGAAGAACCCAGAGGGTCGCTCCAAATGCCGGCCGGCCATTAATTACTACCTGGGCATGCTGTGGCCCTCCGGCCATGAAGACGAGCCGGAATCGAGATTCGTCAATGAACGTCTGCACGCGAACATTCAAAAAGACGGCACCTTCAGTGTCATTCCCCGGATGTACGGCGGGGTAACTTCGCCGGATGAGCTTCGCAAAATCGCGGAGGTCGCCGATAAGTACCAGGTGAAGATGGTGAAGCTCACCGGCGGTCAACGCATCGACCTGCTTGGCGTGGATAAAGAAGATCTGCCGAAGATATGGGGGAACTGGATATGCCCGCAGGCTACGGCTACGCCAAAGCGCTTCGTACCGTGAAAACTTGCGTAGGCTCGCTCTTCTGCCGATTCGGTACGCAAGATTCGATTTCGATTGGCATCGCCCTGGAGAAGAAGTTTGAGCGGCTGAACATGCCGGCCAAATTCAAAATGGCGGTGAACGGCTGTCCGCGCAACTGTGCGGAATCCGGCATCAAAGACCTCGGCATTGTCGGAAATGACGGAGGCTGGGAGCTGTATATCGGCGGCAACGGCGGCACGAAGCTGCGCAAGGCGGATTTGCTCTGCAAGGTAAAGACGGATGAGGAGCTGATTTCCATTTCCAGCGCGTTCATCCAATATTACAGGGAAAACGGCAAATACGGCGAACGGACGAGCGATTTCGTAGAGCGGATCGGGCTTGGGGTGATTGAGCAAGCGGTCGTAAACGATGTGGAGAACAGGAAGCGGCTGGCGGAGAGAGTGGAGGAGGCGTTAGCCCATGTGCAGGACCCCTGGCAGGCCGTGCTCGAGGATGACGAACGCCGCCATTCGTTGTACGATCCGATTCAAATACCCGTGCAAACAGGAGGTGAAAGATGATGGAATCTAAAATACAAGATCTTCAATATGTCGCCGTCGGCCGGTTGGAAGAGTTCCCGCCGCTGATTGGCAGGGAGGTCCGGATCGGGGCATATGATCTTGCCGTTTTCCACACCAGCGACGGACAATTGTTTGCCCTCGATAACCGAACCCCGCATAAGAAGGGCGGACCGCTCGCGGAAGCCATCGTCAGCGGCCATACCGTATACTGCCCTCTGCGGGATATGCACATTCGTTTGGAGGACGGTAAGGTGCTCGAGCCGGATACCGGAGAAGTTCGGACCTATCCCATTGTAATTGAAGGTATTACGGTGAAAATTTGTCTCCCGGATTTTATGTAAAAACGTAATCGAGGAGGTTAAACGTATGAAAGCTCCAACCGATACCTTGGCGCCCGGAACCGAGCCGGCCCATCCTACCGAATTGTATCATGCGTACGAGAAGTTAAGGGAAGAGCATGAGGAGCTGCGTTGCAGGCTCAGACAACTGGAGAAAAGGGCTCGGGAGATGAGCGGCTCCGGCCGGGTCGACCGCCCGATGGAAGCGCTGATGCGGCTGCGCAGACAGACCTTGGAGCTTATCCACATGCTTGAGGTTCATTGGGGGTGGGAGGAGACGACCTTTTACCCCTTATTACAGAAATACTTCGCTCTAGACAAGGGCCCGTCAATTATGCCGTCCATTTGGGTGCTCGAAAGGGATCACGAACTGGCCGCCGCAAGCCTGGAAGCCTTCCTCGGCTTGCTTGAAGAGATGACCTATCCGCCGGCATTTGAAATCATGGGCAAGCTCGCCAAGCAACTGATCCAGGCCTGTCAAATCTTGAGGAGCCATCTGGACACCGAGGAGGAACTGATCCTGCAATACGTTCAGAACATGGTGTACCGCTCCCAAACCTACCCATCTCCATGATACTTTTCACAATGGGGTGTCCTCAGGTTAGAAGCAATTGGCCTGTTGCACCCCTTGTTCAACTATTGGAGCGTTGGCGTTTGCGGAAGGCCGCCACGCTTTCACGATGAGCGCATGCCTCGGAACAGTAACGCTTGGATTTGTTCTTGGATGTGTCGATAAAGGCTTTCTGACAGGAAGCAGAAGCACAAATTCCGAATCTCTCCGTTCCAAACTCAATCAATACAAAAGCAAGCCCCATTGCAGTCGTCGTAGCCAGCCAATGAGCGCACCCGTCTTCCTCCGATTCAAAATGCAGATGGTAGGGTCCATGCAGCCAGCTTATTCTTGGCGTTGCCCCGCTCATGCGCAGTCTGCTCATTCAACAGCTCCGCCGCATCCTGTGCCTTCTGTTCTCTCGCCAGCTCGAACACCGTGCGCAAAGATGTTCTGAGCGATCGGACGATCTCGACATCCTCCGAACGAACAGGCCATGATTGAACGGTTTCCCGATGAACAGCGATAGCGGCATCCCAATCAAAGCCACCATTCTTCTCCGAGGCCAAATCCAGGACATGCTTCTCGCTCTCGACAAGAAATTGCTTCAATTCTTCAGGCGTCGATAAATTATCGGTTCCCTTGACGGGACATAGCGTATTGATGAGATCCACCGCAAGATGTATGGATAACGATTCGTAATAGGTAAAATTCATTTTACATGACACTCCTGTTTATCTATGATCGTTACATGTAATAATATTTTAACATGTTACACCGCTGAATGAAAGCGGGGGCGGGGGGGGGGATGGCTATGCCGGTAGTTTACCGTGGCGCTGGTTACAAAGAGCCGTTGGAGTCATAATTTCGGACGGAAGACACTATTTGCGTTAGGGATGGCCGTATTTACAATCGGATCGCTGTTATGCGGATTGTCCGGCGATATTACAGGGATATGGGGCGGCGTAGGCGGATTGGGTACGGGGGCTACACAAAATCGGATAATCGCTGCAAAAAAAAGCGGCCCGATCAGGCCGCTTGCGGTGGCTGCGCGCTTCTTTCAGAAGCGGGATCATGATGACGACGGCGACGATAAAAAGAACACCAGCAGCAGCATACATACTGACGAGCGGGACGGAAGCCTTCACCCAACCGGATAAGCCCATCGTCAGCACCATGGCACCCATGAACAGCGGCGTGAGAAAGCCGTTCACCCGGCCGACGAACGCTTCCTCGGCGTTTGTCAGGATGAGGGTGCTGATTCCGATATGAATGGCGGGATAAGCGAGCCCGCTAATCACATTCGCGGCGAGCGTGAGCCACAGCTGGGTAGACAACCCGGAGAGGAAAATCCCGACGGCGCTTACGGCCATGCCGAGCGAAAGCAAATGCGGGGGCGGCGGCTTTTTTGGATACGGCTACGGTAGCCCCGCCGCCGATCATCATCGCTATGCCGCTTGCCATCATCAGCCATTGCAAATACTCTTTCGGAAGCGCCAGACGTTCCGTCACAAGGAAAATGGCGAGCGGCTGAATCAGTCCGAGCGCCAGGCCCGCCAGGACGAAGCATGAGCCCAGTGTTTTGAGCGTGCTGCTCGCCAGCACGTAACGGAAACCAAGCTTCATTTCATGGAAGATGGAGCTGATCTTTTTGTCGGCTTCGATATGCCGGTCCGGGGGAGCAGCATTAAGGAAGCGACGGACAAGAAGAACGCGATGCCGACGATTCCGATAGAGACGCGGATGCCGTACTGCTGGAAGACGAACGTACCGAGCGCCGGTCCCAAGATCATAAACATGGCGAAAAGCGTCTGGTACAGCGACATGCCGGCTTGCATAAGCCCCTCGGGCACATGCAGCTTGAACAGCTTCATGCCCGCCGGCTGGGAAAATTGCGATAAGATCGAAGAAACGAGCGTCGCCAGAAACACCATTTGCCAGCCGCCGAACGACATACCGAGCAGGACGAGGAACACGGACACCGCGCTGAGCAAATCACAGCCGACCATCGTTCGCTTCGGCGACCATCGGTCGGCGAAGGTGCCCCCGATGAAGGAGAACAGGAAGATCGGCGCGAACTCCGCGACGGAAATCATCGAGATCGCAAACGGATCCTTGTTCGTTTGTTCGGTGACATAGAGAAGGATGGCGAAATTGCGTACCCAGATGCCGATCTGCAGGAACAAGGCTGATGTCAAAATTATCTGCACAACCCGGTTGCGCAGCAAGGATGATTTGCCCGGTGAACCGGTGGAAGAACTGGTCATATAGTCCAATCTCTCCTAACGAAGGGAATGAGCATCACTAAACGTGTACATTATTCTTTTGCGAAAAGAACGGCACTCCCGCAGGCGTCTTCGGGGCGAACGATTAAGCGTTCACCATGCTCTATAAATGGTATTTGGTTAACCGTTAACAGATTACGAGTCGTATGCAGATCTGTTACAGCAACCGTAAATCCAGCTAAGAAAGGCAGGGCGGGAGGGAAGCATCCAGGGAGGAGACGCTCCATATGTTCAGGTGAAACGACAATCACTCTTGAGTAACCAAGATTCAGTATATACCTGTTTCCCTTCTGTTCACCTTGGTATCCCGTATATCGCTCATACTTTGCAGCGTATTCACTGGGAGTGGTTGTACATACGATCATCTCGGTAATGGTTTTTGCCCCGTTGGGATGGTGCATGTACTGAGGTTGGAGCACCAATTCCGGTGTAACATGCTGTGCGATTTGAATCAATCCTTCCGGATTCGCGTGATCAGGGAAATGAATCGTTCGTGCATGCATCATTTTTTTCCGTTTGGGGTATCTACCATTCGCTGGAAAGGTTTAATTTCAGAACAAGTAGTCCCTTGTTCCACTAGTCTTTTATGAACGATTTCCAGATCCTCTGCGCCAAAATGCATAACATGCAAGCCTTCGTAACGACGGAGCGGTTTGTCGATATCGTAGGGACCGCGCTGATCTTCCGTAATCGTACCCCATCTCGCTTTATCCACAACGCTTAGTACTTCCAGATAATTGTTTTGGAAGATGGCGCAACGATTGCCAACTCCAAGGGATTCCGGTTCGCCTCCCGGCCTTAAAGGAATGCTAGGCAACGAAAGAGGAGTGAAGGAAAAGCCAAGCTTTTCATAACGTTCAATCGTGGAGTTCATATGGGATGTGATCAGCCCAACATGGTGCAAAATATCTATATCTTTCTTCATTACTTCCCCATCCTATTAAGTGGACTTATATTGATTGGAAGCGATTGATCCCAGCTAAGTCGCCTGCAGCACCAATCACGGAAGCATATCGCATGGTTTGTCTCTGATTCGGCTCATAAGACGGCCAAGGAATGGAAACGCCGGGATCGCCGGTTCGTATAAACCCGATCCAAGCCCTGCGCATAGCGACTGATAAATCGGCTGCAACCTCTGGATCAGCCCCTTGCAATATCGGTGCGTTACTGCATGCTTCAAGATTTCCGAATACAAACGGCACTTCTATGCCATGGCTGGCTTTAAAAGGCGAACCAGGCGGTGCCCAATCAAACTGATAAACCCAAGCACGAGAGCCGGCTTGATGAGTCGCTTCTGCCAACCTTAGAGAGGGGAACCGGAAAGCGTAATCCGTCATCAAGTCGGATATTGCCTCAACATTGGTGCTGCCGGGCCGCCGTCCGCGGTATCGCTCGATTGCGTCTTCTTTCCCGGTCAAAGCCAAAAAATGCTTGTTCACCAAAGCGGGATCGAAGGCTTTTACGTTCCAAAAATGAGCATGGGCCTCCTCTCTGTTGGTACCGATAATGAGATCAATACCTGCTTCACCGGCACCTTTTGCAGCCATCTCAATAAAACGATCCGGAGTAGAAAGTGAATCGAAAACAGGCATGAAAGGAAGATCAATTTGAGCAAACCGTGCAATTTCCTGAGCCAATTTCCCCATGGCGTGTATGAGTTGGGCAGGCGGCATGGTGTTCAATTGAGTGATGATTTCTTGTGGATTTCTCTGATCAACATTCAAGATATCCAGCGACCGTTTTCCATATTCAAATGCTTTTGCTTCTGATAAAGGAGCGAGACTAGCGGGGGCACTCTGCAGAATAGCTCTTTGGAAAAGACCACGGGCTTCCGGCATTGCCAATAGGCACATGATCTCATGTGCTCCCGATGATTGCCCCATAACCGTGACCTGATCAGGATCACCGCCAAAGCACGCAATATGATCCTGAACCCATTTTAGAGCCGTGAGGATATCGGTAATCCCCATTGTGCCATCGCTAACCCCAGGGTAATGCAAGAATCCAAAGACGCCGAGCCGGGAATTGACCCCTACGGTAACGATGTTTCCTTCCTTTGAAAGTTTCGCTCCATCGTACCAGTCCAGCGAGCCGGCGCCAGTCATATAATGTCCACCATGCAACCAAACGACGACGGGCCGTTTTTCCTGATCAATGGCAGGTGTTGAAATGGTGAGGGATAAACAATCTTCCCCTGCGGCAGTTCAGAAGAATCTCCGATGACAGAACGTAAGGAAGAAGGAGGTTGTGGTGCAATACGGCCATGAATACTTGCATCCCGAATTCCTGTCCAAGCCGAAACCGGGCGTGCTGGGGAAAAGCGAAACTCCCCTTCGGGTGCGTGGGCATAAGGAACACCACGAAACTGAATGACGCCCTTCCTTCGAATGCCTTGAAGTGAGCCAAGAGAGGTTTGAACGATCCATGATTCGTTACTCATAGCAGGCGGCTCCTTTGCATGTAATATGCTAAATTGATTTTGCATATCACAATATTAGCCGCAGGGGTGTGACATGTCAAGAAGATTTTACCTATTACAAAACTTGATTATGGGATGCCGCTTCGCTTCTCAATAGAATTATTCGATTCTTCAATAGAAAAACCCGATTAGGCGACCGGTTGACGCTGTGCATAGGCGATGATAATCTTGAGCTAGCAAATATCCGATAAAACCGATGTGAATTATAATTTTTAAAAATACACGCAAAAGAAGGTGATTTCATGGCGTCCTTGGTCCAGTCCTTCGCATTCGCGAGGCGCATCCCTCAGACTCCCTCCATTGGCAGCACGACGGTGACGAATCCCGATCATGTCCATTTATCCTTCGGCTTCGCGGCCCCGGATCTGTTCCCGATCGAACGCTTGGAGCAGGCCGCATCGGAAGCCATTACGCTATATGGGCGAAAGGCACTGCAGTACTCAGGCTCGGGGGGCCCGCCAAGATCATCGGCTGGATCCGTAACCGCTCCCTTCAGCATGGCATTCATGCGGATGCGGACCAGGTTCTGGTCACTTACGGATCCACACAAGGTATCGCCCTGGCGGCGAACGTGCTTCTCGATCCCGGAGATCATGTCTGGGTGGAGTCGCCTTCCTTCTTCAGTGCGCTCCAGGCGTTCCGCGTGGCCGAAGCGAAGATCACCTCTTTTCCCATCGATGCCGACGGGGTTCGGGTGGCTCTCCTCGAAGAAGCCTTGAAAGAAGCGAAACGAACCGGCAAGCCGATCCCCAAGCTCTTTTATACGATGCCTACCTACCACAACCCCGGGGGCGTAACGCTTTCCCTCGACAGACGCCGGCGTTTGGCCGAACTCGCCAAGGAGTACCATTTCTTTATCCTGGAAGACGATGCCTATGCGGAATTGAATTTTACCGGAGACGAACTCCCGCCTCTATACACGCTCTGTCCCGACAGGGTGATTTACCTCAATACCTTTTCCAAAATCATCGCGCCTGGCATTCGCCTGGGCTGGGTCATCGCCGATCAAGCCATCATCTCTAAGCTGAAGCTACTGATGCTGGGCGGCGAAGCACCGGGGTGTTCACTCAAGAAATTTTGGCGCAGCTATTGGAAGGCTTTCCTTTCGAAGAGCATCTGGAGCAGCTGAGAGGCCATTACCGCAAACAGAGGGATGTCATGGTGGCGGCGCTGCAGCGGCATTTCGGCGAGCATGTGACGTTTCACATCCCGCAGGGCGGCTTCTTTCTGTGGCTGACGTTCCGTGAAGACGTCAATACGGCCCGCCTGCTGAGGCATGCTGAAGCCCGGGGCGTCAGCTTTGTCGACGGACGGAGCTTCTATGTGCAGGAGGAGGGCTTCCGGCACGCGCGGCTTTGTTTCAGCTACTGCGGCCAGGAACAAATCGAACGCGGCATTCGGATCCTGGCGGACGCTTATTTTGACTACCTGAACGGAAACGTGCAGTAAAACCGGCAGAGAAATCCATTCTACAGCGGGAAGGGAGTTATTTAAGAAATGATTACAGTGAAAGCCCCAAACCAGTATTGGAATAAGCCCGGTATTCTGGGCCAAAGCGCCCCAAGGCTAGCTCCTCTCGGCAAGCGTGCGCTGATTATCGCAGGGAAAAACCGCATGGTCCGCGGTGAGCGCGTCTTTGATCGGCAGTCTGGCGGAAGCGAATATCGACTTTGAGATCGCCGAGTTCGGCGGATATTGCACAGCAGAGGAGATCGGGGATTTTGCCAAGTTGGCGGAGGAAAAACAGGCGGATCTGCTGATTGGGGTCGGCGGGGGCAAGGCGCTGGATTTAACGAAGGCGGTAGGGGACCAGCTCGATCTTCCCGTTGTCACCGTACCGACGGTGGTCGCCACCTGCGCCGCCTGGTCGGCTCTGACCGTATTGTACGACGCACAGGGGCGGTCCCAAGGCTATCTGCCGCTCAAGAATTCGCCCGTTCTGGTGCTGGCGGACACACGTGTTTTGGCCTCCGCCCCCAAACGGTTTCTGGTCGCCGGGATCGGCGATACCTGGGTCAAATGGTACGAAGTAGCCGTCAATATCAGGGACGAGGCGGATGAGCTCGATGTCCAAATTGGAACGCAGACAGCGAAGCTTGCGCTGGAGATTCTGCAGCGGCATGCGCCGGAGGCCTATGAAACAGCCGGCGGCGGCGAAGTGACCCGAGCTTTTACCGAAACAGTTGACGCCATCATCCTGCTGGCGGGGCTGGTGGGCTCCGTTCATGGCCCTGCGGCCCGCGCAGCGATCGCCCACAGTATTCACAACAGCCTGACCTATGTCCCGGAAACGAAGGGGACGCTGCACGGCGAGAAGGTTGCCTTCAGCCTGCTCTCCCAGGTGGTCCTGGAGGGCCGATCGGACGGAGAGGTTCATGAGCTGGCTGCTCAGCTCCGTCAGTTTGACTTGCCCGTTACCTTGGCGGCTCTCGGCATCGAAAGGGATCCGGCACTGGTAGCAGGCGAGGTGGCCAGGGGAGTGCAGTCGCGGACGGAGCCGGCGGCGAGACTGGCTTTTGCCGCGAATGCGGAAGCGCTGGCCAATGCCATTCAGGCGACCGACCGGGCGGGCCGGCAAGCGATTCAAAAGACTTATGCCGAAACGGCCGAAACATAATTTGATCATGCCTAATTAATCCGGGGGAAATAGATATGTTACGGTTTCAAACTGCCAGGCGTTCTTTGCTTTCTTTATTCCTTGTCTTTACCATCGGGCTTGCTTCCGGTCGCGGGACGACATCCGGGGGCCAGAAGCCGTCAGGGGATGCCGCTCCCGAAGCGAAGACGGCAGGGGCTTCCGGCTCCGCGTCCGTCGATCTCGGCAAGGTGACGCTCAGGGTCGGCCAGACGGGCTGGGGCTCCTATGAACTGGGGTTAAAAGCGGCCGGACTGGATAAAACGCCGTATAAGGTCCAGTACCATGTGTTTCAAGGCGGAAATCTGCAGCTGGAAGCGATGGCGGCGAACAATCTGGATTTCGGTTCAGCAAGCGAAATCCCGCCGATCTTTGCCTCGCTTGCGGCGAACGGCGGTAATTTCAAGGTAATCGCCGCCAATGTGGCCAGCACCTTGAACCAGGAGCTGGTCGTACCCAAAGGCTCCCCGATTCAAAGCGTCGCCGAGCTGAAAGGCAAGAAGGTAGCCTATGTCACCAATACGACGGCCCATTATTTTCTGGTGAAGATGCTCCAGCAGGCCGGGCTGAGCTGGAACGATATCGAGGCGCTGCCCTTGTCCACCTCGGATGGACTAAGCGCACTGATCAGCGGCAAGGTGGATGCCCTCGCCAGCTACGGGAACGCAATCATCTCCGCTCACCAGAACGGGGCGAGGGAGCTGGCCAGCGCCAAGGACATTCTCTCCGGCAATTTCTTGTATGTAGCCACGCCGGAAGCCATTAACGACCCGGCCAGACATGCGGCGATCGTCGATTATTTATCGCGGTTGAACCAATTTTACGCCTGGAGCCGGGATAATAAAGAAAAGTGGGCGGAGATTACGGCGTCGAACACGAAGCGACCAGTGGAGCAGGCGCTCGATACGCTCAAGAAATCGGAGGAGCGAGCGCCCGACCCGGATCATTGAGAACTCCCCGAAATCCATCGCTTCGCAGCAGGATGTGGCGGACGTGTTAAACAGCGTGGGGCCGCTGAAAAGCAAGGTCGATATATCGCAAATCTGGAGCCATGCCTTTGACGAGGAGCTTAAAAAGATAGCGGCCTCGCCGTAAGAACGAAGAAGGGGAGACAGCATTGAAAGACAAAAGAAAGCAGCGCTTCTACCGGGTCGCCCCGTGGATCATCCCCGTTCTGGCGATTCTGGCGTGGCATGTGCTCACCACCACCGAAGTGATTCCGCCGAATGTCCTACCGCGACCGGTAAAAGTCATTAGCGCACTCATCAGTCTGGTCCAAAGCGGCGAATTGTTCACCCATATCGGCGTCAGCGCCCGAAGGGCGGTCAGCGGCTTTGCCGTCGGCGGAGGCATCGGCTTCCTGCTGGGTCTCATCAACGGCTTCTCGCGTACGGCGGAGAAATTGGCGGATTCTTCGATCCAAATGATCCGGAATGTTCCGCACCTGTCGCTTATTCCGCTCGTCATTATTTGGTTCGGGATCGGCGAGGAGGCCAAGCTGCTGCTCGTGTCGCTCGGGGTCTTTTTCCCGGTGTATCTGAATACGTTTCACGGCATCCGTTCCATCGATCCCAACCTGATTGAGATGGGCAGGATCTACGGCCTCAAGGGCTTTTCTCTGTACTGGAACATCATTCTGCCCGGCGCGCGCCGTCCATTCTGGTCGGTGTCCGTTACGCTCTCGGGATCATGTGGCTGACCCTGATTGTCGCCGAGACGGTGGCGGCCAAATCGGGCATCGGATATATGGCGATGAATGCGCGGGAGTACTTTCAGATGGATGTCATTGTGCTGAGTATCCTGATCTACGCACTGCTCGGGAAGCTGTCGGACAGCATAGCGAAATTATTGGAAAAGTCGTGGCTGAAGTGGAATCCCAATTTTGCAAAACAATAGCGAGGTGAGAAACGCATGTCAGAGGAAAAACGGGGCTCCCGCATCCGGATTCAGCACGTATCGAAGCAGTTTCACCAAACCCCTGTGCTGCGGGATGTGAACGTGACGATCGAGCAGGGCGAGTTCATTGCCATCGTCGGAAAAAGCGGTCAGCGGCAAAAGCACCTTGCTCCGGCTGATAGCCGGTCTCGAGCAGCCATCGGAAGGTGTCGTGGTGCTGGACGGCTCGGGAGGGGAGAAAGGGCATTCGGAGACGCGCTTTCTGTTCCAGGAGCACCGGTCGCTGCCTTGGAAGCGGGTGCTGGATAATGTGCGGATCGGGGCCGTGAACAAAGACAAGAACGTCGCATTCGAAGCGCTGCAGCAGGTAGGGCTCAGCGAGCGCCACAACGATTGGCCGAGCGTCCTCTCCGGCGGGCAGAAGCAGCGCGTGGCCCTGGCCCGTGCCCTGGCGAGCCATCCGCGGTCGCTCCTGCTGGACGAACCGCTTGGCGCATTGGACGCGCTGACCCGGATCGAGATGCAGCGGCTGATCGAGCGCTTATGGCTTGAGCAGCGCTTTACGGTCATTCTGGTGACGCACGATGTAAGCGAAGCGGTCGCCTTGGCGGACCGGGTGCTCCTGATCGACAAGGGGAGATCGCCATGGATACCCGCATCTCCCTGGCCCGCCCCAGGGAGCGGGATAACGGGTTTATATATTACGAGAACCTGATTCTGAACAGGGTTCTCTCCAAAACCCCGGCCGAAGCCCCATCCGTGCAGGAAAGGAAACTGTCCTACACCATTTGATGCGGGTGAAGTGACTCCTTGGAGCAGCATTCTGCATCGATACCTCTGACGCTTTTACGATAAGCCCAACACGTTTTCTGCACACCCACAAAGAGGACAGCGAAAAGGTGGAGAGTTCGTCTCCACCTTGTTTCGTTTTCAGTTGCCGGGCTCAACAGATAATGCATCCCAAACGCTCATCAGCTGGGTTATGGCAGCGTCAATGGCCTCATATGGAACACCGTCCCGGGCTTGCGTGGAAATTCCTCGTAGAAATGTTTCAAATAATATAACCACCATAGAGATATCCGTGGATTCGGGCAGCTCACCGTTAGCTACGGCTCGTTCTATACATTCTTTTATCCAACCCCGGACCCTCTCTCGTTCCTTGGACAGCAGGTCTTGGATATGCTGTTGCTCTGGCGAACAGTTTATGGCGGACAAAACCAACAGACAACCTAAAGGATGGGAGTTTTCCGTCTGCATCCGCGCCGTTTGCCGCAGTCCCAGCTCCATTGCTGCTTTCGATGTCAAGCTTGTATCCCTGAAAGATTCCGAAACATGTCCATAAGTAGATATATATTGATCTACCGCTTCGCGGAACAGTGCTTCCTTGGATTCAAAAGCTGCGTAAAAACTCGCCGCCGAAATATCCCCCATCGCCGCCCGCAACTGAGCCAGTGAAGTGGACTCAAAGCCGTATTCCCAGAACAAAATCATGGCGGCGACCACCGCCTCGTCACGATTAAATGAGCGTGGACGTCCCGTTCGTGGCATTAGATGACCTCCTTTATTAATTTTATACTAATCGATCCGGAAGTCCTTGACAAGGGAGCGTGGTTAAACTTAATATATAGAATGATCGATCTTTAATTCAATTCGGCTTAACTGGGAAACTCATGGTTGTTGCTCCATTCTTCTGTAAGGGGTGTGTCGACAGATGATAACCTTTAGAGACAAAACATATCGATGTACCTCGGAAATTATACTAGGCTTAGTCAGCGGTAAATGGAAAATATCCATATTAAACCAATTGGCCGAAGGCCCGGTACGATTTAATCAGCTGCAGCGGTCGCTTCCCGACGCGACCCAACGCATGCTTACGATGCAGCTAAGAATGTTGGAAAGCGACGGACTCATTATTCGAAAGGTTTATCCGGTTTCGCCGCCAAAGGTGGAATATGGCTTATCCGAGCTGGGCGAACGATTGGCTCCCATGCTCACGATGTTATGCGATTTTGGTACCACCTATATTGAGAGTTATCCCGATGAAGTATCGTACACGGGCCCAAAGCATGCCTAAGGAATCGCTTCAGATATTGAAACTTGAAGAGGTACCCAGGGCGAGTACCTCTTCACCTTATATTCCGTGATCACAAGCTTCCTTCGTATTGTCCGCTCAGCCCATTCTCCTCTTTAGATGCGCTGCGAGTTCCCCGATCTAAACGATAGTTGATCAAAGCTAGCACGGTCGCCAAAACAGCCACAATTCCCCCGGACCAGGAAAGATCAATGAGCCCCATGCTCGTCGTGACCAAACCTCCCAAAGCAGATCCCATCGCAATCCCGACATTGATGGATACGGAGGTTAAGGACGAAGCCAAGTCTCTAGCCTCGGGAACATACCGTTCGGCCCAATCCATGAAGTATAACTGCATCGTCGAGTTCATAAGGTAAACAACGAGAGCCATAAATGAGATACTGACGAGTCCCCCGGCAAGCGAGCCGGAAGATACATAAAGTGACGCGAGAATGACGGCCTGAGCCAGGAATACATAGCGAATTTTTCCCATCCCGCCCCCGGCGACCAGCTTCCCCCGATTAATGTGCTAAAGATGGACACGATACCATAAAGTAAAAAGACGAGGCTAATATACCGCACCGGCACAAAAAGCACGTCCTGGAGCAAAGGGGCTAAATACGTATAGACGCTATAAGTTGCTGCAATGCTTAACGCAGGAATAAAGAAAGCAAGCACAATTCGGGGATAGGCAAATAATCGGAGTTGTTTCTTGAGTGAACTCCGCGCCCCCTTCATTCCCCTGGGAATGGTTGCAAAGCTTGCTATCAGTGAAACGATCCCTAGTAGCGTGGTAAACCAATAAGACAGATGCCACCCGCCCCATTGCCCGATGAAAGTGCCAAGAGGGACGCCAAGGACGCTGGCCACGGTGAAACCCGTAAAGATGATGGAGATCACCGGCCCTCTTTTTTCCAGTGGCATCGTTTCACTGGTGACCGCCATCGCAAGCGCAATCAAGACGCCGGTAACTACGGCCGTGATTACTCTGGAAACCAGAAGCAGACCATACGATCCGGATATCGCCGTGATCATATTCCCGACAATAAATACGCCGATCAAAGCAAGGATGAGCGGGTACTTGGAGAATCGGCTGAGTATCGCCGTGAAGATCGGGGTACCTATGGCAAAAGACAGGGCAAAAGCTGACACCAGGGAGCCTGCGGCCGATATGGCGATCTTCAAGTCCGAGGCCACTTCGGTTAATAATCCGACCATCACAAATTCACTGGTTCCCAGGACAAAAGTCAATAAAAATAAATTCAAAGTCAGAAGCTTGTGTTGTCTAGTCAATATAAATCTCCTCCTGGTCCTATCCGGATGGACAGTGAATCTCGTTTGGTTTAAAGACTTACAGCACTAAAAATTGCGTTCCGAACCCTTTGCCTGAAACATAAGCCGCCTCCAGCTCCTCCTTATCCCCATTGTCCAATAAAACCACATTTTCGGGATACAGTTTGCCTAGCGGCGCCCATAACACAAGTTCATTTCCGCCGGTCGGAATGAAATGAATGCCGTCGGTATTCGTCACCAATCCGGAATGCGAGAGAATGTCTGCCGCAAGGTGCCAGCTGAGGGAGTCTCGCTTCGCAACCGCGGCATCGGCATTGTCGTTTCCATGCGGACGATATACAAACCGATGTCCTCTAAAAAGCTGACCGAGATCTACCGTAAACTCGCGGCCTTCCATTTCAAGGCTGAACCGCAGGATCGATCGGTCGGTACCGGCATTTGGCAGCAACCGGGCGATGGATGGTTCATCGTAATGCTTTCCCGAAACAGGAAGCGTTTCTTTGTTCCCTGGTTTACCTGCTCCCGCCTCGTTACGCGGAGCGGCATAATAATCTTCATATTCATAATCGAAGGAGACCGCCGTCCCATCTTGTGATTCATCTGCCGCTATGGTTTGTACCGGATGCCACTTCAGCAGATACCGCGCCGCCGTCCGGGCCGACTCTCCCAATCCCGCCGGCAAGACGGTTCCCAGACGATATTGGAAGCCGTAACCGGCGGCCGTCAGGCCGGAGCTTACGACACTTTGCGCATATTGGACAATCGATCTGTGAGTCAGCTTCTTCCCGAGCAATTGCGTCAAAAAGATCTCCCGGGCCGGCTCCAGAAAACGCAGTCCTTTGAATCCCGTATGTTCCTCGACTTCAAACGGAACTTCCTCCCAATTGACGAACGGAAGCAAGGCATCCCGCAGCAGAACGAATTGGTGCAGGTATTCATTATAAATCTGCATGATCCTTGGGCCGCCATAGGGGCCCCATACCTGAGCAATAGCTTCCTGGGTCAGGGGATGACCATAACAGTGACTTCGAAATTCCAGCTTTCCGAGCGTTTCCGGCCCATACTTAGCGAGCGCCTTTTTCTCGGTATTCATTTCCCGGGCCCAGCTTACCAATTGCTCGCCAATGCGCACCGCCTGAGCCGTAATCTCGGCGCCAGCTTTATCCTCAAGAGCGAGTGGCCCCAGCGGCAAAGATGACAAGCGTCCGGAAATCGCCAAATTGGCTTGAAGGCTGTCCAAGAGCACCGTCGGATCGCCGTTCACCGGTTCGCCAAGCTGAACCAGCATCGCCTCGAGCATCTTATCGAGCTCCATAATGACCTCTTTTGCCCGATATACACCGGCAGGCAAATTCCAATCCAAGGCCGCGTTCACACCCTGTCTGATGGAGTCGCTAGGATACTTGCCAATAAGAGCCTCCATATCGATAGCCTTCCCCCATACAATTCGCTTATCTTTCAAAGTTAGTTGATATTCCTGCATACCTTCGCACCTCACCTATGATTTTTTTAACGACCGCACTGCTCAGTGAAATATGGATCGATCGTTCTATATGTTAGGTTATCAGGTTCCCCACGCTTGAGTAGTACGCACTTTTTTGTAGGATCCGATCATTTTTGTAAGGTAGGATACTTTTTGATACTGGGATTATTAGGGGTGGGAGGGGGATTTTCCTCAGCTTTCTGCACAAAAGTCAGATTCGTACAATGCCCCGAACGCAGCTTATTTCACCCCCCTTCGCAAAGCTTCACTATAAAATCCGCCCCGCCGCCCCTATACTAATGGCATGGAAGGCCGACTCGGCTTGCTTGAAACACCGGAAGGGAGAGACAGGATCTTGGCAAGAAACATGAAAGAGCAAACGGGATATGGAACGCCGCAAGGACTTCCCTGGGCCGACAAGGCGGGCGGAGGCACAGCAACCGGCAGGCTCCCAAGCAGGGGATGGCTTCACGAGCTGAAGAAGAATAAAATCTTATTTCTGATGCTGCTCCCGACGATCGTATTTTTCCTGATCAATTCGTATGCACCGATGATCGGCGTGTACTATGCGTTTACCCAATTTGATTTCAATACAGGGCTGTTTGACGCACCGTTCGTCGGACTGCAAAATTTCAAGTTCCTGTGGCAATCCGGCGTACTTGCAAGGTTGACCGTGAATACGCTCGGGTACAATCTGGCTTTTATCGTACTGGGAAATGTCCTGGCCATCTTCTGCGCCATCGTGCTCAGCGAGCTGAGAGGCAAGTGGTTCAAGAAAATCGCCCAATCCGTGATGTTCCTGCCTTATTTCATTTCCTTCGTTATTCTCAGCGTTATCGTGTACAACGTCTTTAACTTCGAGAAAGGCTTTCTGAACACAATGCTGAAGGGCTTCGGCGCCCAGCCGGTCGATGTGTATAATACCCCGTGGGTATGGATTATTCTCATTGTTTTGTTTTATTTGTGGAAAAATCTCGGTTACAGCATGGTCATCTATTTGGCGGCCATTACGGGAATCAGCGACGAATATTATGAGGCGGCCAAGATCGACGGCGCGAATATTTTTCAGCGGATCCTCCATATTACCGTTCCCATGCTGAAAACGACCTTCGTCGTGCTCCTGCTGTTCTCGATCGGCAGCATCATGAAGGGGCAGTTCGATCTGTTCTATCAGCTGGTCGGCAACAACGGGGTGCTGTACAATACGACGGATATCCTCGACACGTACGTATACCGTTCTCTTAAGGTGACCTTCGACATCGGCATGGCCACGGCCGCAGGCTTGTACCAGTCCCTCTTCGGGTTTGTTCTCATCATGACCGTGAATTACATCATCCGCAAAATAAACGACGAGTACGCTTTGTTTTAAAAGAGGAGGAGCCATGAAAATCAAAGACGACAAGTACACCGGCTTGTTCCAGTTTGCGGGTTACGCGTTTATTACCCTAACTTCCCTCGCCTGCCTGCTTGCCGTTCCTGCTGATTTTATCCGCATCCATGACCAAGAACGAATCGATCGTCAAGGACGGGTTTCATATGATCCCGATGGTGTTTTCTCTTGAAGGCTATGCGACGGTATTCCGTTTTCCCGATCAGTTGCTTAAAGCCTACGGCATAACGATCTTCACGACGGTCGTCGGAACCGCCCTGGGACTCTTCTTCATGACGATGGCCGGTTACGTGCTGCAGCGCAAGGATTTCAAATACCGCAATTTCTTCTCGTTTTTCATTTACTTTACGACGCTGTTCGGCGGAGGACTGGTTCCGTGGTACATCCTGATGACCAAGTATCTTCAGCTCACCGATTCCTTGGCGGCGCTGATCTTTCCCGGGCTGATGACGCCGTTTCTGATCATCTTGATGAAGACGTTCATCAAATCCGCGGTGCCCGAGGAATTGTTAGAATCCGCCAAGATCGACGGGGCGAACGATTTTACGATCTACTACCGCATTGTGCTTCAGCTCTCGATGCCGGGCATTGCCACGGTCGGGCTGTTCCTCGCCCTGCATTACTGGAACGACTGGTTTGGTTCATCGCTGTTTATTAACGACCAGTCGAAGTACCAGCTGCAGTATTATTTGTATAACATTATTAACGCCATGAATTTCATGTCCCAAATGGGGGCGGGCGCGGGCGTCTCACTGGGCACCGAAATGCCGGCGGAATCAACCAAGATGGCTATGGCGGTCGTCGTCACCGGCCCGATTCTGTTCCTGTACCCGTTCGTGCAGCGCTATTTCGTCAAAGGGCTGACGGTAGGCGCGGTCAAAGGTTAGAACCGGCGGAGAGATGAAACCGTCTTTGCCCCGGCTGACATAGACACACTGTTCCATATTCAAAGGGAGGTTTCCTATGAACAAGAGGAAGGTTCAAATCGGCTCCGCTCTGCTGTCCACGACGCTGATCGCTTCGGCGCTGGCAGGGTGCACGAGTGGCGGCGGCGATAAAAGCGGGAGTGCCCCGGCTCCGGCGGGCCAGACGCAAAGCGCAAGCGCAGGGAAGATCGACACCTCGAAGAAGGTTGAGCTGCAGTTTTACATGCTTGGAGATGCGCCGAAGGATTTGCCGGTCATTCAGGATGAAATCAACAAGCTGGCGGAGAAAGATCTGAATGCGACGATCAAATTCAATTACACGTCATGGACGGACTGGGAGCAAAAATACAAGCTGCTGCTGTCTTCCGGCCAGCAGGTGGATTTGATCTTCACGGCGGAATGGACCCAGTATCAATCCTACGCTAAACGGGGCGCCTTCCAGCCCCTGGACGAGCTGCTTCCGAAGGCCGCGCCGGAGCTGGCCAAATTCGTTCCGAAGGAGATGTGGGATGCGGTCAAGATCGACGGCAAAATCTATACCGTGCCCGCCACCTACAAGGAGTATGTTACCAACGGCTTCGTCTACCGCGAGGATTTGAGGGAGAAATACAACCTGCCGAAGCCGACGTCGATCGAAACCTACGAAGCTTATCTGGACGGCATCAAGAAGAACGAGCCGGATATGTTCCCGCTGTCCTATACGTCCGATCCGACCAACAACATGATTAACCCGTACCGGGAGCTGGTGCATGATTCAATCGCCTCCCCGCTGCCCTACGGAATTGGGATTCGGTACAGTAAGCCCACGGAGATTTACTCGTACTGGGGCTCGGATGAGCAGCTTCAGGATTTGAAAACGATGAAGCGCTGGATGGATAAAGGCTTTATTCCGAAGAACGTGCTCAACTCCAAGGATGTCCAGCAGGATCTGCTCACGAGCGGCAAAGTGGCCAGCATCATTGCGGACAATCCGTCGCGCTTCAACGATTCCCTGCTGAAGATGACGTCGGCGCATCCCGACTGGAAGCTGGCTTACTATCCGCATCCGCTCATCCGAGGCTTCTCCACGCCGGTGCATCCGATCCATAACGGCTTTGCCATTCCGAAGAGCAGCAAGAACGCGGAACGCGCACTGGCATTCTACGAGAAGCTGGTTCTGGATAAACGCTACAACCTGCTGACGCAGTACGGGATCGAAGGGAAGAATTACACGGTGGAGGGCGGCTATTACAAGATGGTCGGCGACAAAAACTCCAATGGCTTCCCGCGCGAAGCGATGAACGGCTGGGCATGGCGCAACCCGCAGTACATGCTGTTCGATAAAGGCTATGACGGGGTCAAGCAAATCTTTAACGAGCTGGATAAAATCCAGAAGCCGGATTTGTTCACCGGGTTTGCCGAGGACTATTCGGGCTACCAGGCGGAGAGGGCGGCACTGGTGCAGGTGGAGAAGCAGTACCTGTATCCGCTTGAGGTCGGCCTGGTCGACAACGTGGAGGAAGGCCTCCAAACGTTCATGCAGAAGGCGAAGCAGGCGGGTCTGGATAAGGTTCAGGCCGAATACAAGAAGCAATGGGAGCAGTACGTGAAGGAGAAGGGAATCAAGTAACCGAATAAGCCAGGACGGGTCAGGTCAGGCCGCTGAAAAAGTTCCCGCTGCGCGTGCGAATCATTCTTGCGCTCCGCTAGTTTTTCAGCGGCCTCGGTTAGCTCAGCCTGGCTTTTCGGTATTCCGTGGGAGTGACACCGAAGTTCTTCTTGAACATCCGGTGCAGGTACGAGCTGCTCGTATAGCCGATTTGTTCGGCGATATCCGCTACGGGCAGGCTGGTTTGCTCAAGAAGCTCTTTCGTTTTCTGCAAGCGGATGCCGTTGATCACGTCGCCGATCGCCGTTAGGGTATGCTGCTTGTACACGCGGCTGATATAAATCGGGGACATATCCAGCTCATCGGCAATCCGGTTCAGGCAGAGATTCGGGTCGGCATAATGGCTTTCGATCAGATCGTTGATTTTACGGATCAGCTCTTCGTGCCTCATGCTCCGTTTTTCCGTCAGCTTGCTCGAAATTTCATCAAAAAAGCTGTAAAAAAGCTCATTGATTTCGCGGACCGTTTCATAATGCTCCAGGGAGGGCGTATACAATTGGAACCGGGTGAGCTCGATCGACCCGTTGCGCTGAATGGTGGCGGCGACATTCCCCACAGTGGTGGCCAAATTGGAATAAACCCACTGCAGGATATGGATCGGATAGCTTTCCGTGCCTTGGACGATTTCCGCAAGCGACCGCTTCGCTTCCTCGGCATTTCCGACCATCAGCGCATCGGCCATTTTCTTGACCAGGTCCGCCGGATAATCGTAGGTCTTCGCCTGAAGCGCCGTCACGGCCTCCGCATCGATCAGGCGACCGTGGCCGTGAAACAAGCGGTGCAGGGAAGCTTCCTTGACCTGCTTGTGCAGAGCGGGCAGCTGCGAAGGCTCGCGGCCGACCGGACTGAACGTAACGGATAAGCCGATCTTCAGATACTCCAGCGTGGAATGCTGGACCTGGCGAAGCAGGGACTGGGGGAGGCTTTCATCCGCTTCTCCTTCCGCTTCCTGCAGATTAAGCAGCAGCAGCGACGCTGTCGTCGTCGAGGTCCACCGTCTCTACCCGGTAGGAAGAAGAGCAGATTTCCGAGCTGATATTCATGATGGCGAATTTGTATACGGTTGCATCGCTTCCCCGCTCTTCTCGGAACCGCATGAAGTTATCAATTCTCAGCAGCGCAAGCCGGTAGGGACGGTGAAAATCGAACGTAATGCCGGATTGAACGAGCTTATCGAAATGCCCCTTCTTCAGCGGCTGGCCGCGTCCCCCGGACGACCCTGCGCAGCATCGATTGCTTCAGCGGATACAGATGGTTGCGGACTTCCTTTTCCAGCGTGTTCATCTTGTGGACGATCCGGCGGATCGGGATATAGAGCAGGCGCGACAGCGACCAGGAGGCCAGCAGGCCGGCCAGAAGAATGACGCCGGCGATACCGAACGTCGCCGTCCGTACCGAATCGATCTGTTTGGTAATATGCTTGTAGGGGGTGATGCGGATGTACTGCCAGCCGAGCGTATCCGGGGACGTATACGAGATCAGCGATTTCACGCCGCCGGCCTCGGTGACCAAGTAGCCCGCCTCCCGGCTCTTAACATTAGAGGTAAGGAGCGCCTGCAAAGCCTTCCCGGCATCCTCCGTTGCGACCGGCGACAGACTGTCTCCGGCCAATATGCGGCCGCGGTTATCCAGAATGTACGTGATTCCCGGGTCGGCGCCGCCGGATTTCCCGAAATCCTTGTTGATCCAGGCGGCGGAAATATTGACGATGACCGCCGAATTCATTGCCTGGTCGCGGCCGATGGCGTCAAAGCACAAGTAGGTATAGACCCCGCTTTTCCGGGCATCGGAAGGACGGGCCGCATAGCTCCGGGGAATCGGCGTGAACGGCTTGTATTCCTGAAAATGCTCCAGCACGTTCAAAATATCGGTGTCGGCCAGCTCATTTTTCGTAAAATAGCCGTTTTGGCCGCGGTTCGATGAGATGAAAAAGAGACCGGATTTGGCATTGTAGACGTAAATGGATTCGATGAAGGGCATCGTCATCAGGTAGTTGGACAGCTCGGTCATGCCCGCCGTCTGATCGTATATGTTCAGTTCCGGGTAATACATCATTTTGGAAATGACACTGTTCTGATACATCTGAAATGCAAGCGCTTGCGCACTGTCGGTCATATTGACGACTTCCTTGCTCGTCTGCATCAAATTGCCGAGATCGGAATGGTAGACCTGGTTCAGGCTGATTTTCGAATAATTGACGTAGTAAATGTACGAGGAGAGCAGCATAGTAAAGACGGTGCACAAGGTGATGCTCAGCAGAAGCATGCTGTGAATTTTCTTCTCTCCGGCCGGATTGCTGAAACGGATCCCTTTCAAGCGTTAGTCCCCCCATAATGTAACCGATAACATAACATCCTACCATCATATTACAATACGGGTCCGGGGCAGACAACGGGGTCGCCCGCAACTTTTCCGCTACATGGCGCCGTAATTCATATTGTTCACTCCGGCTAAGATTGTGCACCCGGATTGAACTTATTTGACTTTTATGAACATTTCGGTTAAATGGTTCACGCGAAGCCCCTTACGATTTGGTATGGGAGATTACAATCCCGATCAATGGCCCGAGGATATAGGGAATGAAGATATGCGGCTGTTCAAGCTGGCCGGGATCAATATCGTTACGCTTCCGGTAACCGGTTCATCACTACGGCGGAATAAATTACGTTTAAAACAGCGAGAACGTCCGCATCGGCACGACAGTGAATGGCGTGACGACCAAACTCGATCCAAATAAAAAAGGATCAACCGGAAAGAACGGGGTGATAATGCAATACGATCGGGCAGATAACGCTAATAACACTAACAAAGCACGCATATGGAGTGCTCTTTTGTTATTCGCCCATATAAGTTGAAGAAGCAAAGGATTCCGAATGATGATGCTGGTAATCGCTTAACAACCGCTGCATTTTTTCCACCGTGCCGTCCTGATGAGGAACGTGGATGGAAACCGTCAAGCTTGGATCCTCCAAATATTGAAACGAAACATGATCGAAATTTAAGATCCCGAGATTCGGACAACGAAGCGCCTTGGGGGCATCAATGGCGTCGAGAATGTCATGAGACTCCCAAAATTCACGGAATTCCGGGCTGGCCTGGCACAGCGCATCGAACTGTTCAGACCGCCAAGGGTCGTCAACGTGACGCGCATAGCCTGCATGGAATTTAGCAACGATCCGCTTGGCATGGAGCTCCCACTCCTCTCCCTTGATGTAGCGAAATCGGGGAGAGGTAAAGGTCATCCAAACCAAGTTCCGCTCTTTGTCCGACATGTCGGCGAGATTTCCATTCAATGCGCAGTAGGCCGTTTCAGAATGAAAGCAAGAATGGAACGGACAGGAGCGGCGGCTTGTACCTGTTTATGTCCATTCGAACAAAAATAATAAAGGGACCATGGAGGGCATAAAAATGTATGAACATATCGTATTATTGAAACTCAAGCCTAACGTTACGATCAACGAACAAGATGAAGTAGTGAAGCACGCTCATGCCTTCAAGGATGCGATTCCGGGCATTGTAGACCTCAGCGCCGGGATTAACGTCACGGAAGAAGTGGAGCGTATGCAGGGCTATACGTTAGGCGTTCGGGTAACCTTTGCGAATCGGCAGGCTTGCCGGGATTATATCCGGCATCCGCTGCATCAGGGCTTTTTACAGCGGGTTGGCCCATTTGTGGAAGGGATCGTAGTCATGGATTACCCGTTTGCTTGACCGCATCCCATTATTGTTATTTGGAATCGAGAAGATGACAGGAATGGAAAAGAAGCTTGCCGGAAAGTTGCTTTAATCACGGGAGCATCCAAAGGAACCGGCAGGAGGATAGCTGAAGATCCGGCAAAGCATGGCGCGAAGGTAGCCGTAAATTTTGTGAGTGGCTCGGATTAAGCCGCTGAGATCGGTTCCTTGCTGTGACGGAGCGAGCGTTCGTGCGTCTACGCAACCGACCTGGCAACGACCATCTGACCGACCACGCTACGGTACACCGAACCGACGATGCAGCCTTACCGGTAACTGTTCATGTAGCGGACCTCAGTGCCTCTATCCACGGCAAAGTTCCCCTTTTCTAAATGTAACGGACATGGAAGCAGCTATTACGCGAAAAAGGAGCTCTTTTCCAGTCGATTCCCACCAATAGCGTCCGCCATGTCCGTCAGAAACTCGCCCCCTCAAACCATCGCCAAATAACGGCGGACCGGTCCATTAGCCGAGGTAGACCGGGACTCCCTATTTCCGCCGGGGCCGAAAGCAAAGGAACACGACAATACAAAGTAGGATGGAACCCGCCGTCAGGTTCCACATTTGCCGGATTCCCGCCATCAATCCGTCCGTTCCTGCGACGGAATGCGCGGGAACAATTGCGGCGGCGACCGACGTATAAATGGCGATGCCGAGGTTCTGAATCATTCTCTGTACGGCGCCGATCGTTCCCTGCTTTTCCGCTCCGACAGCCCCCATAATGGCCGACATGCTCGAAGGGAGAAGCAGGGCGCCCCCGTCCCGTAAATAAGCAGCGACCAGGCCACGGTCCAAGGGGACCAGTTCGTTTGCATCCGCCCGAGGAGGAGGTAGGACAAGAGCATCATCATGAGCCCCGACAGCAGGAGACGGCCCGTGCCAAAGCGGGGGATCAGCCGGCCCGAGGCAGGGGATAACAGCACAACGCCAAGTGGGGCTGACAAATTGACCAGCCCGGCTTGCCACGGTTCGAGGCGATGCGCGAGCTCGAAATAATAGGGGGGCAGGATGAAGCCTACAGATGAAGCCCCGCCAAAAATAAACGCTGCCAGTATGGGGCCAGTGAAGGCACCCTTACGGAACAGCCCTAGGTCGACAATGGGAGAGGCGGCCAACGATTCGTTTGCAAGGAATCCCGCAAACAATACGGCAAACGCCATGAGAGGCCCATAGGTCCAGGCACTGGCCGGTCCGGCAGAAGGCCAGAAGCTGAGCCCCAGAAGCAGGCAGAGCACGGATGAAGACAGCAGACAGGTCGCCGAGGACATCGAGCTGAACGGGATGATGATTCCGGACGGCTGCGCCGGACAAGAAGCGGCATCCCCATAGGCCTGCGGCTGCGACCGGGATATTGATCCAGAAGATCCACGGCCATCCCCCGAAGGACAGAAAGAGTCCCCCGATACTGGGGCCAAGGACCGGACCGAGCCCCATTAAGACAGCGAGCATACCTAGAGCCTGCCCCCTGCGGTCTTCCGAAACCATCGTAGTAATGATGGCGGTCGCCGTTGCTTGCAGCATGGCGGCGCCGATCCCCTGGATCCCCCGAAAAGCGATCAATGCGCCTGCAGACTGAGAGAATCCGCAGCATGCCGATGAGACGGAGAACAAGACCAGACCCAGCGTGTAGATCCGTAGACGTCCGTATCTGTCTCCAAGTCTTCCGAAAACAATGATCGTGCCCGTCAAAGCAAGGGAATACAGCGTAACGGTCCAAGCCATGACGGTAAGGGACGTATGGAACGCCTGGGCCAGCGCAGGCAACGCGATATTGATAATGCCCGAATCCAAGGTAGACAGAAAAAGTCCCGCCCCTGCCGTTAAGACGATGAATAAATCGCCGGCTTTTTGCTTGGCCGGGAATAACGCCGCATCGTTCATTTCAACCACCTCACGAATATTTTCTTGCGATGTCATTGTACCCCGGGGATATTTCATGTGCCGTCGAAATGTCCGAATGGTACAATGGGCTTATGAAGACGAAATGAGGGGATGAAGGACATGCTTTCCAATATCACGACGGTCGCTTCCCTGATCGGCGACCCGACCCGGGCTGCGATGCTGATGGCCTTAGCAGACGGTCAAGCGCCGCCGGCCGGCGAGCTGGCCCGGATAGCGAAGGTTACGCCGCAGACGGCAAGCGCACACTTAACCAAGCCGCTTGAGGGAAACCTCATCGCTGTCGAGGCATGGAGCCGCCACCGTTATTACCGTCTGGCCAATGCGGATGTGGCGCAGGCTCTCGAGTCTTTGGCCGCCGTCGCCCCGCCCGGGCCCGTCCGCTCCTTAAGACAGTCGGATCAAGCCCGGATCCTGAGCTCGGGCCGGACCTGCTATGACCATATAGCCGGGAAACTGGGCGTAGGTGTTACCCGTGCTCTCGTAGCCAAGGGCTATGTAGAAGAACGGGAGGAAGGTTATCTGCTCACTGCGGGCGGACAAGAATGGTTTGCCAACCTGGGGATGAAGGCAAGCAGGAAACACAAAGTGATACCGCATCATATTGATTGGACGGAGCGCGTTCGCCATTTGGCAGGACCGGTTTCCGTAGAGATGACCAAGCGGATGTTTGAGCTCGGGTGGATCACCCGCGGAGAGGTTCGCCGCTCCGCCCTGCTGACGGAGAGCGGCAGATCCGCTCTTTACGAACAGCTTGGCGCTGTATTATAGTGAAAAGGCCGGCCGTTTCACGGGGATCCCCCGAGGAAGCGGCTGTTTTATTGGCCATGCCTGGGGCCGCCGGTATAATTTTATGCCTGGAAAGCCATCCTTTGGAGGTTGTCAATTGAACAGGGAACAAAAGGAGGATTCCATGAAAGCCATCTCGGTCGGAAGCTTCATTACGGACGGCGCGTGTTTTTGGCCTGCCACTCTACGGGCAATTCCTTCTACGACTTGCCGAAAGGGCTCCAGGAAGAGAACGAAACGGCGGTAGAGGTATGCTGCAGGGAGACGAGGGAAGAAACGGGAATTGAGCTGAATCCCGCAGAGCTCAAGGACCTTGGGGTTTTTCCCTATCTGCGGAACAAGGATTTGCACCTGTTCCTGTGGCTGACGGAAGAACTGCCGGCCTTGGACAAGCTCGTTTGCACTTCATACTTCCAGCATCCCCGCAGGGGAAAAGGTCGCCTGAGGTGGACGGCTACCGATACATTCCCTTTTCCGAAACGAGCGCCTGGATGGCCAAAAGCATGACGGGGGTGATCGAACGGATAATACAGGATCAATTCGGAACGTTTCTGAAGGAAAATGAAAGTTTTTGAAATCTGGCTAGAATATATTGACAAAAATAACGCTTACATTTTATAATCAAACCACTAAACGGTCTAAAACACTCACAGACAATCAATAACATTCATAATCATACGAGAAAGTTGGATGCCTCGTGTTTGAAGAAGAAAGAAAAGCCAAGATCATGGAGCGGCTCAGCATCCATTCCCGGGTGGATGTGCAGGAGCTGATTCGAGTCCTGGGCGTCTCCGAATCGACGGTCCGGCGCGACCTGAAGGAACTGGAGGAAGCGAAGCGCTTAAGAGGACGCATGGCGGTGCGGTTTCCTTGTCCAGTGTCAATTTCGAACCGAGCTTTACGGAAAAGGAAATTCGATTTCAAGAGGAAAAGAAAGCGATTGCAAAAAAAGCGGCCGAATTCATTCGGGACGGCGATACGATTCTGCTGGATTCGGGTACAACCACGCAGTGCCTTGTCAGAGAATTGAAAGCGTTTAACCGGCTTACGGTGGTCACCAATTCGGTCAATTTCGCTTACGAGCTTCAGAATCATTCAGGCATTGAGCTAATGCTGCTTGGAGGGACGCTGCGCAAAGGAGTGCTGTCGCTCGTCGGTCCTTTTACGGATCATTGTCTGGGCATGATTCATGTAGACAAAGCCTTCGTAGCCGCGAACGGGATCAGCGTCAAGCAGGGGCTGACGACGCCGAATTTCGACGAGGCTCAGGTGAAGCGGCATATGATCGGCGACGCGAAGACAGTATTTCTGCTGGCGGACCACAGCAAGGTGGACGAGGTCAGCTTCGCGAGCTTCGGCAGGCTGCAGGACATCCATGTGTTCATAACGGATGACAAGGCTCCCGAGAGCTTCATCAGCGCGGCGGAGAATCTGGGCCTGGAGGTTCACACGGCGGGAACGGACGATTAGACGGGCCGCTATTAAAGGGGTGAGGCCTATTGATGGAGGCAGGGAAGGAACCATTTTCAAGGGGAGCAGGCTAGATGGAAAGCAAAAAAGAGCGCATACGCAGAGGCTGACCCACGCCAATGGTTAACGGCCCCGGTACACGCTCGGTCAAGCATTTTTATTGTGACACAGGAACCCGTGATTTGCAATCGATAGCGCCGTTTTCTTCATCCTAAGGAGGTTTACAAAGGAATGATTATAACGAAATTTAAACATACCGCCGTTCTGCTGATGGCGCTCTTGATGATCGTATTATCCGCCTGTTCTTCCGGTGCCGCCGGAACGAATGGAGCCGCGGGCGGCAGTAACGCGGATTCCGCAAAAACGGATCCGGCGAAAGCGGGCAAGAAGGTGGTTATCGGGCTGACCGTACAGAACCTCAGCAACCCGTTCTTCGTGGCGATGTCCAAAGGCGCGGCCGAAGCCGCCAATAAAAATAACGCCGAAGTCATTACCGTCAGCGCGGACGGCGATTTGGCGAAGCAGACCTCGCAGATCGAGGACTTCATAACGAAAAAAGTGAGCATGATCCTGGTGAATGCGGTGGATTCCAAAGGAATTGCCGGTGCAGTCGCCCAGGCGAAGGCGACGAACATCCCGATCATTGCGGTAGACGTAGGCGCCGATGGGGGTGTTAATGCGGTCGTGACCTCCGATAATTTCCTGGCCGGGAAGCTGGCCGGTGAATATATTGTGAAGCGCCTGAACGGCAAAGGGAATGTGGCTGTGCTTGACGGCCCGCCGGTTACGGCGGTAACGGACCGGATCGCAGGCTTCGAGGCGGCGGTGAAGGGCACGGATATCAAGATCGTAGCCAAGCAGAACGGCAACGGGAACCGCGAAACCGCCCTTACCATGATGGAAACGATTCTGCAGGCGAACGGCAAAGGCAAAGTGGACGCCGTATTCGCGATCAACGATCCGTCCGGCGTAGGTGCCAAGATTGCAGCCGAGCAGGCCGGACGCGACAAGGAAATGTTCATTGTCGGCGTGGACGGGGCGCCGGATGCGGTGACGGCATTGAAGGAGAAGAAAAGCTTCGCGGCCAGCTCCGCGCAGCATCCGTTCGACATGATCCAGAAGGCGGTCGAAGTCGGCTTTCAGATCCTCAAAGGCGAGAAAGTGGAAAGCGTCATTAAAGTGCCGGTGGATCTCATTACGCAGGACAATGTAGACGGTTATAAAGGCTGGTAATCGCTGTTGAAGCGGGCTGTCTCCAAGTTCGAATGCTTGGCCGGGCAGCCCGCTTGCTTCCAAACCAACAGGGAACGGGGAGTGGAATCATGCAGGTGCTGGAAGAGAAGCCCGGAAGCCGTACGGCTAACGGAACGGCCCCGATATTGAAAATGCAGGGCATTCACAAATCGTTCTCCGGCGTGAAAGTGCTTCATAATGTGCAGATTGAGCTTTTCCGCGGGGAGGTTCACGCCTTAATGGGTGAGAACGGTGCCGGCAAATCGACGCTGATGAAAATTATGGCCGGCGTGCACCGTCCCGACGCCGGTACGATCGAGTATAAGGGCGAAAGCGTCGCCTGGCATAATCCGATGGAGGCGCGCAGCCGGGGAATCAGCGTCATTCACCAGGAGCTCAATTTGTCTCCGAATTTAACGGTCGCGGAGAATATCCTGATGGGGACGAAGTTTCCGCGAAACCGGCTGGGCTTGGTACAGTGGGCTAAAGTCAAGGAACGGGCCCAAACGATTCTCGACGCTATCGGCTCCAACTTGGACCCGGATACTTATGTCTCTTCGTTAAGCGTCGCACAGCAGCAGCTCGTGGAAATCGCGCGCGCCTTGTCCTTTCAGGCGGAGGTACTTATCATGGATGAGCCTACTGCTGCGCTGACGGATAAAGAAATTGAAAAATTGTTCGTTATCATCGAGGATCTCAAACGGCAAGGCGTCGCCATCGTGTATATTTCCCACCGGATGGATGAGATCTTCCGCATCTCCGACCGCTGCACGGTTATGAGAGACGGCCAATGGATCCGCTCCTGCCCGATCGGCGAGACGAATCCCGAGCAGCTCGTGAGGACGATGGTCGGCCGGGAACTCACCGACCTGTTCCAGCGGGAACGGTCGCAGGGGATTACAGTAAGCGGCAAAGTGCCCGTGCTCGAGCTCAGAGAGCTTAGCGATAAGAAGACGGTGAAGGAAGTCTCCTTCAAGCTGTACCCCGGCGAAATTGTAGGCTTGGCGGGACTTGTCGGTGCCGGGCGGACGGAGCTGGTGCGCGCCATCTTCGGATTATCCCCGATCCGAAGCGGGGAAATCCGGATCGACGGAAGGACGGCCGTCATCAACGGGCCAATGGATGCCATGCGCTACGGGATCGCTCATGTGCCGGAGAGCCGGAAGGAGCAGGGGCTTTTCCTAAACATGTCCGTCAAAGAAAATATCATGATGGCCGAGATGCACAAGTATCGCAGAAGCGGCGTGCTCCAGTGGAAGGAGCTGGACAAGGAAGCGGAGAGCTACATTAAGCGACTAGGCATTAAGACGGCAAATAAAGAACAGAAGGTTGTGGGCCTCAGCGGAGGCAATCAGCAGAAGGTGCTGCTCGCCCGCTGGCTGTCCATCGGGCCGAAGGTGCTGCTGCTGGACGAACCGACGCGCGGAGTGGACATAGGAGCCAAGACGGAGATTCATAAGATCATCTGCCGCCTGGCGGAGACCGGTCTGGCCGTCCTCATGATCTCGTCCGAGCTGCCTGAGGTGCTGGGCATCAGCGACCGGATCATGGTCATGCATGAAGGCCGCATCCGGGCTCATTTGTCCCGGGAAGAAGCGACTCAGGAGAAAATCATGTTCTATGCAACGGGGGAACGGAATGAGTGCGAATACGACATCGGTAGGTATGGAAACCAGCCGCCCGAAGCTGTCCATGATGAAGTTATGGAACCGGCTGGGCATGCTGATCATTTTGGTTTTGATGTGCATTCTGCTGTCCTTTATTGCGCCTAACTTTTCCGATACGACGAACATGCTTAATATTTTGAAGCAGGTATCGATTATTGCGATTTTGGCCGCCGGGATGACGCTGGTGATCTTGACAGGAGGAATCGACTTGTCCGTCGGCTCCACGGTAGCACTCTCCGGGGTAGTCTCCGTCATGCTCTCGGAAAAAGGGGTTCACCCGCTTGCCGCCATGGCCGCGGGTGTACTCGTCGGCTGGCTCATGGGCGCCGTGAACGGCTTCTTCACCGCCAAGACGAAGCTGCCCTCGTTTATCGTTACTCTCGGCAGTTTTACCTACGTGAGGGGGCTGGCCTATGTCCTGAGCGGCGGGTACCCGATTGTACTGAATTCCGGGCTGTTTAAATTCATGGGGGCCGGTACGATTCTTTCGATTCCGACGCCGATTTATATCATGATCGCAGTATACGCCGTTATGTTCCTCGTCCTGAAATACACCATGTTCGGCCGCCACGTCTACGCCATCGGAGGCAACGAGGAAGCCGCCCGGCTGACGGGAATCAAGGTGGAGCGGACACTTGTTCATGTATACGCGATCAGCGGTTTGCTCTCGGGCCTTGCAGGAATCGTGCTGGCGGGACGCTTGTTCTCCGGACAGCCGACCGCAGGCGTCGGGTACGAGCTGGATGCGATCGCGGCCGTCGTGCTCGGCGGCACCAGTCTGACCGGCGGTACGGGCCGGGTGCAGGCGACGATCATCGGCGTGCTCATCATGGGCGTGATCAGCAACGGGCTTACTTTGCTGGACGTAAGCTATTACTGGCGACTGGTCGTAAAAGGCGCCGTCATCCTCATAGCGGTTCTGCTCGACCGTTTGCGCCGTGCGAGTTAACGGGCGGCCTGCCATCAAGAGGCAGGGGCCGTCTAACAAGGCAGCAGGCTGTTCCACCGGTTATAGTAGTCGGGGGGACAGCCCTTGCTTTTCCTTCGGCTGTCATTTGGCGGCGAGCAAAGTCGCCAGCGACCTTATTTTTCCGAAGCAAATGCTCCTGATAACCTCCCCATGTTCTCCGGCCTACCATGCCGAATCTTCGGATCCCGATCCATAATGCCCAGAGGTCGATTTCGGTTTGATCGTCATATGAGAGCTCTCTGACTTCGTTATATCCTGCCGCCAAACAGCGAAACCCCGGATGGTACGGATTCTCATGCAGCTTGTAATGCCCCAAATCATACAGCGGACTATTTCCCTGCATCTCGCCAAAATCAATGATCCCGGTGAAGGCTCCATTGTGCGAATAAATATGGGAGTCGTCAAAATCGCCGTGAACGAGAGCGGGGGCATATCTCCCCATCAGGTGGGCTCCCGAGCTTACGATGCTCCTTATTCTGACAAGTTCGGATGGACCGAACCCGTTCTCCGCCAGCGACGCCAAATCCCCGTCAAGAAATTCAAAGAGGAACTCATGGAGCGAGCTTTTTTCGGCTTGAAGAGGCGCCGCCGTGTCTTCCCGGTCTCTTCGTATCCAGCCGTACCCGTTCACCTTTACTCGACTAATTGCCGCCAATTGCTTGCCTGCCTGAAGGAGAATGTCATCTTTGGAACCGGCATGAATCATATTCGTTCCCGGGATTTCTTCGATAATCATGAACGACATACTCGAGATCCGCCGACTAGGGGAATAGTAGATCACCTTGGGAACGGAGACTCCCATGTCCCTCAGCAGAGCATGCACCTGCACTTCGGCACCGAAGCTGTTGTCGATTTCGGGGAGGATTCGGAGATACACGGTGCGGTCTTCAAGCAGCAGACGATAGACGTAAGTGGAGCGGCCGCTCTGTTCTCTTTCAAGTCGAGTTACCGCCGTATTCAGGCTTTCCTCCGCGATTTGCTTTACCAGATCCGCAGCAGGGGCGTCATTTGTAAGCAAGGGCAGCATCCTTTCCGCATGGTTTTACACCCATTGTAGAGGAATAAGCGGCCCAAAAGCTTCGGCAAGTCTGGTTATAACGAAATTTTATTCCATTATGAAAAAATGAGCCATCCCTATAACCCCAGGGACAGCCCACTGTCTTCAGTCCTGTTAAATCGGCAGCAGAGCTACCGTCTTTTTCGCTTCCAGCCCTTCGATCATGTCGAGCCAGGCCTTCGGTTTATTCGGGAGAACGGTATAATACCGTTTCAGGAAGCTCACAATCAGCTCCGCCGGGAGTTCCGTAGTGCCCTCGTTCATCGGAAGAAAGCAAAGGTCGAGACCGGTCACGGCTTCCCCGTCATTGTTCCAGGAGGGGTGCACGTAGGGGAAATCCAGACGCATGTACCCAAGATGCGACAGCACCTCCCGGCGGACATAAGGATCCATCGGCTTGACCCCGCCGAATTCATAATGCTCCACCCGGTAGGGATCGTAAATTTCGGCAAACATCCCGGACAGTCGCTTCCCATTATCGTTGGCAAGAGCGTGCAGATCCGCAAGCCGCTTTTGCGCCAGGAATCGTCCGATGCCCATTCCCGGTCGTCCGATGATCGTAAAATCGGTCATGGCGACATTAAAATCCTCATAGTAGCGGTATTCCGTCGCGCCGACCACTTCTCCTTCGTTCACCGCGACAAAGACGCGGATGCCCGGATCCTGCAAGGGCTCTTCCCAAAGACTGAACTCCAGCACCTCTTCGGGAGGGAAGACGTCTTGCATCAATTGATGCATTTTCTTGAATAAAGGATCTTGAATGCTTGTGATTCTGCGGTATTCCATGGATATAATTCTCCTTATCAAAAATTCTGCCGCTATGACTTCATTCTCCTATGAATCGGTCCCGGTTACAAGTACATACGTGGAAGTAACATAGTTTCTTTAAGGAAGTTAGTATCCATTTTACCTGCCATATGGCTGCATTAGTATCCTCCAAGTGACTGACTCACGCGAAAGTGCCTTCTTCCGAAATCGATCGAGGGATTTTACAATGAACGAGTCATGACAACGATCATTCGATTCAAAGGAGAGATTGGCATATGGAGCTTCAATTGGCACTCGATTTGGTGGATATTCCCGGAGCGAAAGAGGTGGTGGCCGAGGTGGCGGAGCATGTCGATATCGTCGAAATCGGCACCCCGGTCGTGATTAACGAAGGGCTTAGAGCCGTTAAGGAAATCAAGGAGGCTTTTCCAACCCTGCGCGTATTGGCTGATCTGAAAATTATGGATGCGGGCGGATATGAGGTCATGAAGGCATCCGAGGCGGGCGCGGATATTATCACGGTGCTGGCCGTATCCGACGATTCGACGATCAAGGGGGCGGTGGCGGAAGCCAGAAAGCATAACCGGAAGATCATGGTGGATATGATCAACGTGAAGGACATCGAAGGACGGGCGAAGGAGATCGACGCATTCGGAGTGGATTATATTTGCGTTCATTCCGGATACGATCATCAGGCGGACGGTAAAAATTCCTTCGAGGAGCTCAGAGCGATCAAACGCGTCGTGAAGCATGCGAAAACGGCGATCGCCGGCGGCATCAAGCTGAGCACGCCGCCGGAGGTGGTGCAGGCGGGTCCCGATCTGGTTATTGTCGGCGGCGGCATCACGGGGCAGGTGAACAAGAAGGAGACGGCGGCGGCCATGAAGAACATGGTCCGTCAGGCGTGATAGCCATGGAGACGGCGAAATTTGCTGAAGAGATTGTAAAGGAGCTGCATTTGTCGGTTGCGCAAATCGTGGAGGAGGAGGCCGAGCGCTTAGCCGATCTGCTTTTGCGGTCAGGGAAGATTTTTGTGGCCGGCGCCGGAAGGTCGGGACTCATGGGCCGAGCTTTTGCCATGCGCGTAATGCATGCGGGGATGGAGGCCTATGTGGTCGGGGAAACCATAACGCCCGGCATCGGCGGCGGGGATGTGCTCGTCATCGGTTCGGGCTCGGGGAGACCCGAAGCTTGGCGGAGATGGCCCGGAAGGCGAAGAGCGTCGGTGCATCGGTGGCCGCCGTTACCACAGCGCCCGAATCCACGATCGGCGGGCTGGCCGATATCACGGTGAAGCTTCCGGGAACACCGAAGGACAAGGCCGGCGACGCCTACGCCACCATTCAGCCCATGGGGTCGCTGTTTGAACAAACGCTGCTCGTATTTTACGATGCCGTCATCCTCCGGATGATGGACAAACGGGGGCTGGACTCCGGCCGGATGTACGGCAGACACGCCAATCTGGAATAACGCTCGTTGCAGCCTGCCCCACTGCCGTAGAACTTCTATCCTATAGTAATGCGGATAGCAAAGCGGAACTGCGGGCATTTCCTCATCTTCCGGATCACAGTTACCATAGGAAAGTAAGTGTGTTTATGAGCTGTAGTCTCCTGTGGTATACTGTCGGGAGGAGGGGATGGTCGTGGCGAGTGAGGTTAAGCAGCGAATCAATCTGAAGGAAATCAACTGCGAGAAGGAATTGACCCTGGCGGTTATCGGGGGAAAATGGAAATTAATCATTCTCTGGCATCTGGGGCTCAAAGGAACGAAACGGTTCAGCGAACTCAAAAAAATGATCCCCCACATCACGCAAAAAATGCTGACCAACCAGCTGCGCGAATTGGAAGAGGATCAGCTTATCCGCAGGAAGGTGTATCCCGAAGTACCGCCCCGGGTGGAGTATTCGATGACGGAGTACGGCGAAAGCTTAATTCCTATATTGAAAATGATGTACGACTGGGGTAAAGATTACGGCGAAAAGGTCATTTGGAAGGACGAGCGAAGCGAGGTCACCGGTTGACCCGGCTTCCGAAGCTTCGCCGCCTTTCTTGTTACTTTATAAAACGGCAAAAACAACGCGAGATGCCGGGATCCGCGTTGTTTTTGCCGTTTTATTCGTTAATAGGCATCTCAATTCTTGCGGCGCCCGCTGCGATGGCCCGGATCCTCGTCAGCACCGCTTCATCCAGCTGCACATCCACAGCCGGCGCCGCCTTCAGAATATGCTCGGGTTTACGGACGCCGACGAGCGCGCTCGTTAAGGCCGGATGCGCCAGCACGTAGGCGATAGCCAGCTGGGCCACCGTAATGCCGAGGTCCGCCGCAATTTCTTTGAGCTGCTCGACTACCGCGATATTTTGCCTGAAGCCTTCTCCCGAGTGGGACGGGGACTTGGAACGCCAATCGGAGGCATCAAAACGGGAGTCCGCGGTATAGTTTCCGGAAAGAAGACCTGAGGCCAGCGGGCTGTAGGCGATTACGCCGATGCCTTGCTCCAGAGCGAAGGGGAGGAGCTCCTTCTCCGCATCCGCGGCAAGAATGGAGTATGGCGGCTGCAGGGAATCTACATGCCGGGTCTTCAAGGCTTCTTCTAACAGCGCAACCGGGAAGTTGCTGACTCCGATATAGCGGATTTTACCGTCCTGCAGCAGCTTTTCCAGGGCGCGCATCGTTTCCTCGACCGGTGCATTGGCGTCCGTATCCGGCCAGTGCATTTGGTACAGGTCAATATAGTCGGTGCCGAGACGACGGAGGGAAGCTTCGGCTTCGCGAAGGATCGAATCATACGTGCCGTTACGCGTAATATTCCTCTGTTCGTCCCAAACGAGACCGAATTTGGTGGCAATCACCGCTTTATCGCGGTCGCCTTTCAGCGCTTTGCCGATCACTTCCTCGGAATGGCCCAGGCCGTAAACTGCAGCCGTATCGAAGAAATTGATGCCCGCATCGAGCGCCGCGCGAATGCTGTTCAGCGACTGCCGGTCGTCCTGGTCGCCCCAGGTATAATGCCAATTTCCCCGCCGATGGCCCATGCGCCGAAGCCGATCACCGAGATCTCCGGTCCGTTTTTACCTAGTTTCCGATATTTCATCTTTCATCTCTCCTTGAGTCGTTTGGTTCTGCACAGTAGGGTGTGTGCTGTGTTATGATTATGGCACGGGCACCAAGGGATAACGAGGAGCTTATTTATCATAGGTGTAATAACACCAGTCTGAATGGCAGACGGAACTCCTGTTAACCGGGGATTACTTTCGCTTTAAAGGAGTTGATGGACCTAAGCAAGAACAGTCGTCGCGCGGAGCTTGGGGATTTTTTACGGACGCGGAGAGAGCGGCTTGACCCGCAGGAATACGGCTTTCCTACGGGGGAAGACGAAGAACGGCAGGGCTGCGAAGAGAGGAGCTGGCGCAGGTTGCCGGCGTCGGCGTGTCGTGGTACACCTGGCTGGAACAAGGGCGCGATATTAACGTTTCACCGCAGGTGCTCGACAGCGTTGCCCGGGCGCTTCAGCTGGATTGGGTGGAGCGCAGGCATCTGTTCGATCTGGCGATGGATCCGGCCGTCCGCGAGCTTCCCGATCAGGGACCGTCGTATGATCCCGTGCTTCAAGGCCTGCTGGACTCCTGGGGGTGGTACCCTGCTTACGCGGTGGACCGCAGGTGGAACTATGTGGCCTGGAACGAAGCGGCCGGCAAGGTGTTTGCCGATTATGCGAAGCTGACCGGACGGGACCGGAATCTGGTCTGGTACCTGTTCACGCATCCATCGCAGCGCCGGCTTCTTGTCCATTGGGAGAGGGAAGCCAGGAAATGCCTGGCTCTGTTTCGGGCGAGCAGCGATCAGTGGGCGGAGGATCCGTGGTTTGGAGAATTCGGCCGCGAATTAAGCGAGGTCAGTCCGGAATTCCGGGAATGGTGGCCGCTGCATGATATCCGGATTGCCCATACCGGCCATAAAGAGCTGAATCATCCCAACGCAGGAAGACTGCTTCTGCGCCCGACGACCCTGCTGCCGGCCGAATTTCCCGAGCTGAAAATTTTGCTGTATCTTCCGCTTCCCGAGGAAAACACGGCGGAGAAGCTTCAGCAACTGACTCCATCCGGGCGCAGCTCAGGCTCTCAAGTGCTGCGGCCCGATATGGCCTACTCATGAATGAAGTGAACGGCCCCCTGCATAAAAATGGAAAGAAAGGCGTAACCTAACCCTGTTGAACTTTGTCCATGAATGACGAACAGGGAGGTATGATTGATGGGTACGGATGATATCGGCCGGGAACTCGAGGCCCGCAATAGCGGTAAGAACGTGGATACGTACGGGATCCTGCAGCAGGAGACGGAAGTGGACTCCGATGTCAATGAAGACCGCGGGCGGGAGCGGCGGCTCGACGATTCGTTCGAAGCGTGGTACCGCCATGTCGGGCAGCAGGTGCAGCGGCAGGAAGGGATCACCAACGTCCCCTCCCCGAACGTATTCGATGCCGCCGCCGAGCTGGATGAAGATACGGAAGGCTCAAAGGATCTACCATAGCCGCGGCTGTGTCCGCTGAAAGGGGCCGCGTTATTTTTAGTGGGATTACGAGCCGACCGGTCCGTATACGGAACGAAATCAAGGGAGCCAATCAGGCTCCCTTTTATAATGCGCGTACACGCTGGGTTCATTTCAATTATGCCGGTTCGTTAACCGGTCATGGGGCTTTTTTGCCCAGGGCTAAGTAATACAAGACGGCGCTGACAACGACCGCCAGGCTTAAGAACAGAATCAGATTGCCGTATAAGTAGGCTTGGGAATCGGAGAGGAAGGGCTGCAGCGGGAAGGCGAACAGCTCCTTCTCCATCGCTTTGGCGACAAGCGCGGTAACGACCGCTCCGGAGATCGTCGAGGTCATATTGAACAGGCCCATGCCTACGCCGATTTGATGAACGGGCAGGATTTGCGTGACGGTCTCCGTTAACGCCGTCTGTACAAAGGAAAAACCGATGTACATCAGAATCAGGGCGGTTCCGATATACCACACCCACTGGCCGATAGAGGAGGATTGCAGCAGCAGGCTCGTCGCGATAAGGGCGAGTCCCAAGTAGACAACAAAATGGTCGCCCCGTTTGACCGTCAAATTGCCTGCGACTTTGCCGAAGATGACCGCGCTGAAGGCGCCGGGGAACATGACGAGTCCGATGTTCTCCGTGTTCAGCCCGTAGATTTTGCTTAGCATGAGCGGGATGACGAACATTACCGACATGACGGTGCCGAAGATGAGAAAGCCGATCAACAACGCGCTCCGGTATTGCGGATTGGCGAAAAGTGCGGGATCGACGAAGGGCTCCTCCGCCCGGCGGATCCGGACGATGAAGAGGACCAGTGCGATAAATCCGATCACCAAATAAATCCAGCTCGCTTCCGTAGTAAACAAGATGACCATGGTGACTACGATACCCAGCAGCACCGCTCCCGGCAGGTCCACTTTACCCGCACCGCGCTGTTCCTCGGGCAGAAGTCTGCGGAAGAAAGGAATGGCGACGAGTACGGGAAGCGGGACCAGGAACAAATACGCCCAATGAAAGGAGCCGGCGATATAACCGCCGAGCACCGGACCGATGCCTACCGCGAAGGAAACGGTAGATGTGATGATCCCGAACATTCTTCCGCGTTCTTCCGGGGTGAAAAACCGGGCCACCATGACAAAGACGAGTGCCGGGATGGCGGATCCGCCGACCCCTTGAATCGCCCTGGACAAGATAATGGCGGGATACCAGGACTGCAGAACAAAGCCCAGAAGCGATCCCAGACTATAGAGAAGGATGCCGAGCGTTATGAGCTTCTTTACGCTGTATATATCGGATAGCTTGCCGAATACGACCATGCCCATACCAAAGACGATGAAGAAAATCGTCACCACCCAGCTTACGCCGGGTTCGTCCAGCCCGAACTGCTTGGCAATGCTCGGAGTGGACACGTTGAAGACCGATTCGTTCAATACGGCAAAAAAGATGACATAATAAATCCACAGCACACTTTTCTTGATTTCGGATGAATTCACAGCAGTTTTGCTTCTGTTACTCTCCACTAGATTCATTCTCCAATGCTCCTTTCAAGGGGGAACGTTATTCCCGCGTTATCATATCTAACGTTTCCACCCTATTCTAGCATTCAGCCTGTGTCACGATTTCTCACCGATTGCTAATTTGGAGTATTGGCTGAGGAAGATGTTCATCAGCACGGGCAATGAGATCAGAATCGGAGGATCATCGAGGCGCGGCGGGCGAAGTTGAACCTCCAGATGCGGGACGGTGGAGTGGGAACCGACGACAATCGGGTCCTTGAGCCGAAAGCGCAGGGTTGATTGCGGCAAAAGAAATTCCGCCGCCCGCATCCCCCAAGAGACCGATGTGGCAAGCAAGTAGTAAATGCCGGGTTTGACGCCTGTAAAGCTGAAGTCACCCAAGGAAGAGAGCACCGTTCCGTACAAGGGAAGCCCTTCCGGGATCGGTTTGGCAAACAAGCCGACCAGAATGATCCCCTCAAAAGGGACTTCGGCCCGGACGGTTCCTTCCACTCTGCCCTGCTGGTGGGAGACAGGATCAACCGAACGCCAGCCGTTAAGCCCTTTCAAAGACCGCAAATGGCTATCCGCCAGCATGGCCGAGTTCCGGAACTCGGACGGCGTCATGCCTACCCGTTCGGTAAAGCGGGTGGTGAAGGTTCCGAGACTCTGTTGTCCGATCGTAAGTCCAATGTCGCGAACGCTGAGATTCGTATTCAGCAGCAGATCCTTGGCCTTCTGCAGCCGGATGGCCGAGACATAATAGAGCGGCGGAAGTCCGGTTCTTTCCTTAAATATGCGGGTAAAGTGATACGGACTGTACGCCGCATAGGAGGCCAGCCGGGAAAGCGGCGACGCGATCATAGATATTCTGGTGTATAAATTCGATCACCTCATCTATTTCTGAATAACGGTCAGACAACACAATCCCGCACCATCCTTCCAAAAGTCTTTCGTATGCAAAATTAAGAACAATCGTTCGCATTTATGTTACCACATTTTTCATGAATAGGGAAGGTAGCGATGAGAATGAAGGAAGGGATTAGCGCGTTTCTTCGGATAAATAGAAGCAAGATCGGGTTTCACCTGAAACCCGGCCTGCGGAGCGAGCTTATTTTTTCTTCATTTCCGGGTGAGCGGCTTTCTTCTCGTCCATGACCTCCTTGCCGCCGCTCACGATGTATTTCCGCACGTCTCGATCGAACAGCTTGTCAAAATCGGCCGGTTTCGCCGTAATAAAATAAATTTGCCGTTCAATCGGGCGTTCCCGTCAGGTTTCTGCACGACTTCCGTTCGATCAGCCTCGTGTCCACTATGGTTTTCATGGAAACCCGGTCTTCTCGTTCAATAAGGTGGATCAATTGGTCTACCGCTTGATGGGCCATTCGTTCTTTGTCCACATGGATGGTGGTCAGCTCCGGCGTCACGATGAAGGATTCCGAAATATTATCGAAGCCGATGACCGAAATGTCGTCGGGGACGCGGATGCCGATGCCATGGAGCGATTTGACGGCGCTGATGGCCAAATAATCGTTTTCGCAAAACAGGGCGGTCAGCGGCGGCTCGCTGCGTTCGATCCTTGCAAGAAGCTGCTGCTGGAAGCCGTCCTGGGAGGTCAATTTCGCTGTGGACATGGTGAAGATGTCGGCTGAAGATACCTCCATGTCCAGCTCTTCGCTGGCCTGGAACAAGCCGAGCTTCCGGCTGTCAAAATTGTACATGCGCAGATGGGACTGGACATACCCGATCCGCCGGTGGCCTTGACGCGCCAAATATCTTGCCGCCTGATACGCGCCCATGGCGTTGTTCATCACCACGAAATCCACCGGGAGCACGTCGCTGTAATGATCCAGAACGACCAGCCGGGGCTGGATCCGGGCGATCGCCTCGATCTGCCGGCGGTTCAGGTTGGTACCGAGCAGAATCATGCCGTGATTCCCGTTCTCCTCGCCGAGCGCCCGAAGATCCTGCTCATAGTTATGAATATCGACGGCCGAGAAGAGGAGCGAATAGCCTCTCGCCCGGCACCGTTCCTCCACAAAGTGGATCAGCTCGGCAAAGAAAGGTCGCTTATAGTAATGCTCCATCACAATGTCTGAGTCCGCAATAACGAGAAACCGAATGGCTTGGCCAAGACCATAAACTTGATCGGCTTTGATAAGCGGCCTGGGAATGTAGCCTGCCTCCCGGACAATGCCGATGATTCGCTCCCGCGTCTCCGGACTGATCCCGGGTTTGCCGTTCAGCGCCAGGGATACGGCGGATTTGGAAACCTTGGCGATTTTGGCGATATCGTCTATTTTCATATGCAGTCCCCATTTTCACGAGATGAATTGGCTAGCGGCCCGCAGGAATGCCTTTCGATGAAATGCGTATCCACTTTGATCTTCGTTTTGACCGGCGGTCCGGCGTCCATGGAATCCGTCAAGAGATCGACGGCCAGCTGGGCCATCCGTCCTTTCTCGACTTGTACGGTGGTCAGCTCGGGAGAGACGACAACCGATTCGAAGATGTTGTCAAAGCCGACAACGGAGACGTCTTCCGGAATCCGGAAGCCCAGCTCGGCCAGTGTCTTCATGGCGCTGATGGCAATATAATCGCATTCGCAGAAGAGGGCCGTGGGGAAGTCGCGCCCGCTCCGTATAAACTGCTCCAGCCGCTTCCTCAGCGCCTCCTGCGACGACAGGATCGTCGGTGCCACGGAGAATAGCATGCCGTCCCCGATCCGCGCCCCATGCTCCTCCAGCGCCGTCTTAAAGCCCCGCATCCGCTCTTCGAAGTTATGAATTCTTACGCTCGATTCGATATAACCGATCCGCCGGTGGCCTTGACGGCATATATAGCCGCCGGCCTGATAGCCGCCAAGGAAATTATTGATTTCCACAAAATGGACCGGCGACGAATCGAAGCAGGTGTCCAGCACGACGAGATGGGGCAGCTTGGCGGCAATTGCTGCGATCTGGCCGCGGTTCAGGTTCGTTCCAAGCAGAATGACCCCGCTTCGGTTCTCCTCCGCCAAGAGACCGATATCCTGCTCGAAAGTGTCGATATGAATGGTGGAAAATAGCAGCGAGAAGCCTTTGGCGCGGCGGCGGTCCTGGATGAAATGGATGAGCTCGCGGAAAAAGGGTTGGCGGTCGTATTCCTCCAGCACGATGCCGGAATTCGTAACGACCAGAAAGGTCAGCGATTTGGCCGGTCCATCCGGCGGCTTGCTTCGATTCTTGGGCAGATACCCGCGTTCCCCGGCGATTTGCAGGATGCGTTCGCGCGTACCTGTGCCGACTCCCGATTTTCCGCTCAGGGCAAGCGATACGGCCGCTTTGGATACACCGGCGAGTCTGGCGATTTCCTCCATATTCACGATGTTGACCCTCATTTCCGTTTTGTTTAGTTTATTTCGAGCATTAGGTTTAGTTTATGTTTAGTTGATTTTTTAAGGATTTGCAGAGTTTTAACAAATATTATAGCCTATTTTTCGCCGTTAATAAAGAATTACTAAACTAAAATGCAGAAAAACGAAGTAAATTTTATAGCCCGTATAGCAAAATAATGGATTGACGTCCTGAATAACGGGTGGTAAATTTAGAACAAGAAATAAACAGTTTATATAAAAACAACTAAACAACTAATTGAACCGTCCCAATTGCGGACCAACGGAGGAGATTGCCGAATGACAAGGCTAAAGCTGGGTTACGCTCCCACACGCCGTTTTGTATTCAGCGCCGAAGACGCTTTCAAGTATAAGGTGCTGATCAAGGAGAAGATCGAAAGCTTCGGGATGGGGATTGACATCGTCGATCTGGAGGGCCTGAATGCCGAAGGGTCGCTGTATGACGACAACATTAATGCGGATCAGATCATCGACCGCTTCAAGAAGGAGAATGTGGACGCTGTTTTTTTTCCGCACTGTAATTTCGGGACGGAAGACACGGTTGCCCGCGTAGGCAAGGCGCTCGGGAAGCCGGTGCTGCTCTGGGGACCCAGGGACGAGGCGCCGCTTGCGGACGGCATGCGGCTTCGCGATACGCAGTGCGGGCTGTTCGCTACAGGCAAAGTGCTGCGCCGTTTCAACGTGCCGTTCACCTACGTGACGAACAGCCGGGTCGACGATCCCGTATTCGAGCGGGGCTTCACCAATTTTATCGCCGCAGCGAACGTGGTCCGCAAATTCCGCGAGCCTGCGCATTTTGCAGATCGGCCCCCGTCCCGCCTCCTTCTGGACGATGATGTGCAACGAAGGCGAGCCGCTGGAGCGGTTCGGCATCGAGATCCATCCGATCACCCTGGTGGACATCCAGCGCGCCTCGAAGAAAGTGGAAAGCGGGAATAGCCCGGAACTGCAGGAAGCGGTCGCTTATATAAAGGAAAAGCTCGATTATTCCGAAGTGACCGCGGACGACGTGAAGCGCATTGCCGCCTTGAAGGTGGCGATGAAGCAGTACGCCGAGCAAACCGGCAGTACGGCGATCGCCATCCAGTGCTGGTCTTCACTGCAGGAAGCCATGGGCATTATGCCCTGTCTGGCCAACGCCATTCTGACGGATGAGCAGATTCCGGTCACCTGTGAAACGGATATTCACGGCGCCATTACCTCCGTTATGGTGCAGGCGGCTACGATGAACACAGCGCCGACATTCTTCGCCGACCTGACCGTCCGTCATCCGGAGAATGCGAACGGCGAGCTGCTTTTCCACTGCGGCAATTTCCCGGTCTCCCTCTCGGTAGAGGAGAAGCCGAAGCTGAGGAAGCATTTTCTGTTCGACGATCATTCACCGGGCACGCACGAAGGGGAGATCCGTGGAGGAGGCATGACGCTCGCCCGGTTCGACGGCGACCACGGGGAGTACCAGCTGTTCCTCGGCCGGGCCCGCGGTATTCAAGGACCGTATACGCGCGGCTCCTACGTCTGGGTGGAAGTGAACGACTGGCCGCTCTGGGAAGAGAAGCTGGTGAAAGGGCCTTATGTCCATCATTCCGTCGGGATTCATGCGAACGCGATTCCCGCTCTTTATGAAGCTTGTAACTATATCCCCGGCCTTACGCCGGACCCGGTCGACCCGACGGAGCAGGAAATTCAGGCGTGGCTGCGCGGTGCAGGACTGTAAATGAAGGAGGACTCCATGAACAATACGGAACTGAAAGCAAAGGCCGTTCAAATCCGCATGGATCTGTTGAAGATGATTCATGGCGCCAAGACGGGCCACACCGGCGGATCGCTCAGCAACACGGACATTCTGACCGCACTTTATTACCGTGTGATGAATATCGATCCGAGCCGGCCGAAATGGGAGGACCGGGACCGGTTCATCGCCAGCAAAGGCCATTCGGTGGAATCGCTGTGGTGCATTCTGGCCGACCTCGGTTTCTTCCCGAAGGAGGAGCTGCAGACGTTCAGCCGGTTCGGTACGCGGCTGATCGGACATCCGAATAATAAAGTGCCCGGCATTGAGATGAACACCGGAGCACTCGGTCACGGCCTGGCGATTTCCGTAGGCATGGCGCTAGCGGCCAAGCGGGACGGGAGGAGCTACCGCGTATTCTGCCTGATGGGCGACGGCGAGCAGGCCGAAGGCTCCGTCTGGGAAGCGGCGATGGCGGGCGCGCATTACAAGCTTGACAATCTGGTCGGCATCGTGGACCGGAACCGGCTGCAGATCAGCGGTTCGACCGAGGACGTGATGGGACTGGAGCCGCTGGAAGAGAAATGGGCGGCGTTCGGCTGGCATGTCGTATCCATCAACGGCAACGATATCGACGCGCTGGTCGGTTCGTTCGAGGCGGTGCCGGAAATCAGCGGCAAGCCGACGCTGGTCATGGCGAATACGGTGAAAGGCCGGGGCGTATCCTTCGCCGAGAATGTGCCGCACTGGCATCATCATGTGCCGAATGACGCGGAGCTGGAGAAGGCGCTCGCCGAGCTCGCGGCTGCACTCGACCAATTGAAGCCGGAAGGGCAGGTGCATTAATTATGGTGAACACGATACCTAACCGTCAGGTCATCTGCGAAACCCTGCTCGAGCTGGCGCAGCAGGACCCCGATATTATGGTCCTCGCCAGCGATTCGCGCGGCTCGGCCGCCATGGCGCCGTTCGCGAAGGCATTCCCCGAGCAGTTCGTGGAAGTGGGGATCGCGGAGCAGAATATCGTCGGCATCTCGGCGGGGCTCGCCCACAGCGGGAAGAAGCCGTTCGTCACCTCGCCGGCCTGCTTCCTCAGCATGCGGAGCATCGAGCAGATTAAGGTGGACGTGGCTTATTCAGCGACCAACGTGAAGCTGGTCGGCATCAGCGGCGGGGTCAGCTACGGGGCGCTCGGCATGTCGCATCACTCGGTGCAGGATTTGGCGGTGGCGCGGGCCATTCCGGGACTCGCCGTCATCCTGCCGGCCGACCGTCATGAGACGAAGCGGATGACGGAAGCACTCGTGAAGCATGAAGGAGGCGTCTATGTGCGGATCGGCCGCAACCCCGTGGAGGACGTATATGAATCGGACGACTATGAATTTGTCATCGGCCAAGCGGTGACCCTGCGCGAAGGCTCGGATATCACGATCATCGCCGCCGGCGAGACGGTCCGGGTTGCTCTCGACGCGGAAGAGGCTGCTGCGGCAGGCAGGCGTATCCTGCCGTGTGCTCAACATGCATACGATCAAGCCGCTCGACGAAGAAGCGGTTCTCCGGGCCGCAAGGGAAACCGGCCGGATCATTACCGTCGAAGAGCACAGCATCTTCGGGGGCTCGGCGCGGCCGTCGCGGAAACGGTCGTTCAGCATCAGCCGGTGCCGGTGCGCATTATCGGTATCCCGGACGAACCGGCCATTGCCGGCAAAACGGCGGAAGTGTTCGAGCATTACGGGATCAGCAAGGAAAACTTGAAGCGGATCGCGGTTGAGATGCTTGGAAAATAAGGGGTACGGAACGGGAAATACAATCAAGGACCGGAAGGGGCAATGCCGCCGATGACGAAGGACTATATACTCGCGATCGACCAGAGTACGTCGGGAACGAAGGCGATTGTTGTGGACCGCTCCGGAGGCATCGTTGCGCGGAGCTCGGCGGAGCACCGGCAGTTCTATCCCCGTTCAGGCTGGGTGGAGCACGATCCTTTGGAAATCTATACGAACGTGAAAAGGACCGCTCGTCAGGCACTGTTATCGGCCGGGATCGATCCCGGCGGCCTGGCCGCCTTTACGATTACCAACCAGCGTGAAACCGCCGTCCTGTGGGACCGGACGACCGGGTCGCCGGTGTATCCCGCCATTGTATGGCAGTGCCAGCGGACAGCCGACATCTGCGCCTCGTATAAGGCGGCAGGGTACGAGGATACGGTCCGCACGAAGGCGGGGCTCTTGCTTGACCCCTACTTCTCGGCGGCCAAGTGGGGCTGGATCTTGGAGCAGGCGGAGGGTGTGCAGGAGAAGCTTGCGGACGGCAGGTCGCTGGCCGGCACGATCGACAGCTGGCTGCTCTGGAAGCTGACGGGAGGCAGAATACACGCCACCGATTACACGAACGCCAGCCGCACGTCTCTGTTCAACATCCATACGCTGGAATGGGATTCGGAGCTGTGCGGCTTGTTCGGGGTTCCGTACGAGCCGCTTCCGGAAGTGAAATCGTCCGATGACCTGTTCGGTTATACGGAGGATCCGGAGCTTTGGAGCGAGCGGGTTCCGATCTCCGGCGTTATCGGCGATTCCCAGGCGGCCTTGTACGGCAACCAGTGCTTCCATCCCGGCATGGCCAAAGCGACTTACGGGACCGGCACCTCCGTGCTGATGAACGTGGGGAGAAGCACGACCTTCCGGGGAACGGACTCGTGACGGCGATCGCTTGGGGGATGGGCGGGCAGGTCACCTATGCCCTGGAGGCCGTGATCCGGGCCTCCGGCGATTCGATCAAATGGGTCCGCGACAACCTGGGGCTGTTCGGGACGTTCGAGGAGATGGAGAAACTGCTGGCCCAGGCGCCGGACAATGAAGGCGTGTATCTCGTTCCCGCCTTTGTCGGCCTCGGCGCGCCCTATTGGGACCCCTACGCCAGGGCGGCCATTACCGGCATGAACCGGGGGACCGGCAAAGCGCACATCATCCGGGCGGCGCTGGAGAGCATCGCCTACCAGGTGCGCGATGCGGTTGAGCTGATGCAGACCGAGGCCGGCATCGCCCTTGCGGAGCTTCGCAGCGACGGCGGCGCCTCCGGCAATGAAACGCTGATGCAGTTTCAGGCGGATATGCTCGATCGGCCGGTGATCCAATCGGATATCGCCGAGCTTTCCGCGATGGGTTCGGTTTATATGGGAGGACTCGGCGTCGGCTTCTGGCCGTCGGTTGACGACATTCCGGCTCACCCGAAGGCCTGCCGCGTGTACGAACCGGCTATGGAAGCGGAGAGGCGGGAGCGGTATTACCAAGGCTGGAAGCGCGCCGTCTCTTCCGTATGGAACCGGGGGAACGGGAGCCGGGCAAGAAGGAGCCGGAAGAAGTGCATTAGCATAAGACATGATGGGAACAAGCGGAACAGACCCGGAACAAGCACGCCAACCATACCGAAAGCTGCCGACTGCCGGGCTTGTTCCCGGCAGTTTTTCAATGGGAACATTCGTAATACGCTTAAGTACTCCAAACGTCGTCAAACCGGGTCCTTGGGGAACAAATAGCTGTACCGATGTCCGTTAAAGATCACAACTCCCATAATTCCCCTCCATAGCGGCCGCTGTGTCCGTTGGAAGGCTAAAGCGTTAATGCTTTCCGCTCGCAGGAAAACCTTCCTCCCGGACGCGAAGGATACTCCATCGAAAAAGGCTCTCAACAGCAGATTATTCAAATTCGGTCCGTATCCGGTTCGGCCCTGTCCCTTCGATTTCAATTGAAACCGCTTCAGATTATCGGTACAGTAAGGATAGACTACGGCAAAAGACCTCATTCACAGAAAGGCGATGGACGATCATGCGGCGCTGGAAGAATCTTTCTCATCAAACGAAATTGCTCGTCGTCTTCTTTCTGCTGAGCAGCATCCCCGCCATGCTCATCGGGGCGATGGCCTACCGGAAATCGTCGGATATGCTGTACAACCAGACGAAGCGGGATTTGGACGTGATTCTGGCGCAGCTGAACGCCTCCATCGAACGTCAGGTGAACGACTTCGACCGCTTCACGATGCTTCCTTATTTTATGCCCGATATCTTTCAATTTCTCAACAGGCCTTATGTTCCGAAGGAGAAGTGGGGGACGGCCGAGCTGAATGCCCAGAAAACGATGGTCCGGCTGATGAGCGCCTACCCTTCCATTAACTCCTCGATCAACGGCCTGATGGTGTACGGGATGAACGGGACGGTCAACGGTTACCGGATGCGCGGGGACTCGATCATCAATCTGGACGATAACGTAAAGGAAGATTCCTGGTATAAAAAGGTGCTGGCCGAGAAGGGCGGCTTCGTGGTCACCGGCGTTCATGAAATCAAGCAGTTCGCCGGAACCCCGTTCCCGGCCGTCATCGGCTCCAGGTCGCTCATGGACGATGACTATAAGCCGCTTGCGGTCATCGCTATTTTCATCTCTCCCGATTTTATCCCGAAAATCGTTCGTTCGCTGAACCTGTCCAACGTCCAGGTAACGGTCGTGGACGGCGAAGGGAAGCTGATCTACGCCTCGGATAACCGGCTTGCGGAGCGGCTCCGGGGGACCGCCCCGGGGCAGAAGAAAGGCGTATGGGAGCTGACGGATGAAGCGGAGACGGGTCTGGATCAGGTTCAAGGCAAGGGCGCCGCATCCTCCGGCACAACGACGTACAGCGGCGTGTTCCTGCAGAGCGACTATCTCGGTTGGAAAACCTACATGGGCGTGAACCGCGACGAAATGCTCCAGGGAAGCCGCTCGATCCGGAATTTTACCGTCGTCATTGTGATTGTTCTCGGCTTTGCGGTCGCGGGCCGTTTCCTGGTCGCTGGCGAGAGGGCTGTCGAAGCCGATTTACCGGCTGATTCGTTCGATGCGCGAGGTGGAAAAAGGTAAATTTCTGGTGCCCTTAGCGCTGGAGCGCGAGGACGAGATCGGCCAGCTCGAGAGCAGCTACGGCAGGATGGTGCAGCGGCTCGACGAATTGGTGCAGTCGATCGAGGAGAAGGAACGGCAGAAGCGGGATGCCGAGCTGTATGCGCTGCGGGCGCGGATTCAGCCGCATTTTCTGTACAATACGCTGAATTCCATCCGAATGCTCGCCATGCTCCAGCAGTCGACCCAGATCGCGAAGCTGATCCAGTCGCTGAACAAGCCGCTGCAAGCCAATATGAAGCTGGATCGGGAACTGGTGCCCCTGGAGGACGAGATCCGGTGCGCTGAAGGATTATGTGAGCTTGATGGATTTGAGATACACGAATGTGTTTACGGTCGATTGGCGGATTCCGGAGTGGGTTCACCGCGCGCTGGTTCCTCCCATGCTGCTGCAGCCGCTGCTTGAAAATGCGATTTTTCACGGCGCGAAGGGACTTGACCGGAAGCTGAATATCGCCGTGGAGGCGAGGCTGGAGAAGGCGGACCGCACCCTGATCCTGGAGATCCGGGACGACGGAGCCGGCTTCCCCGTCTCCCGGCTTGAGCCGCTTGATGACGGGAATGGCGAGTCCGGTTCCGCCAATATCGGCCTGCGGAACGTCAGAGACCGCATCCGTCTTCGATTCGGCCAGGAGTACGGATTGTCCGTAGAGCGCAGTGGGGGGCACACCCGTGTCGTGCTGACCATGCCTTTTAAAGGGGGCGAAGGATCATGTGGAATTTAATGGTGGTGGAAGATGAAACGATCGTGCGGATCGGACTCCGGTATATGCTGAAGTGGGAAAGCTTCGGCGTTCATTGGAAGGCGGAGGCTTCGAACGGGGAGGAAGCGCTGCGGATTATGGACAAAGAGGAGATTCATATCGTCATGACGGATATCCGCATGCCGGGCATGGACGGCCTCGAGCTTGCGAGGCAGATCAAGCAGCGGAACCCGCAGGTGGAGCTTCTGTTCTTAAGCGGCTACGATAACTTCTCGTACGCCAAGGAAGCGCTCCGCCTTGGTGCAGCCGATTATTTGCATAAACCGACGATGGATGAGGAGGAGGTTGCCGGGACGCTCCGCAAGGTCGTCACCCGGCTGGAAGAAACGCAGGCGGTGAAGCAAAGTCCGGCGGAAGAGGACCGGAGTGAATATCTGCTTTCTCTCCTGGATAAATATACCATTCCGGGTCGTCCGTCGCTGCCTGAGCTGGAGACGGAGCCATACCGGGAGGGCTACGTGCTTACGGTCATTCGAAAGCGGGAAGACGCCGTGTGCGACGACGCCGAGTCCGAGCATTTGCGGTTTCTGTCCGTCCGCTATCTGGTCGACGAATTCGTATCGAAGGACTGGGGCGGCCTCGTATTTCACCGTCATTTCCGCGAAATTCTCTGGCTCGCACCGGCAGCGCCGCCCCATCCAAGGGCACCCATCCGATGGACCGAAGCCGGTACTTGGAGAGCTTGCGGCATAAGATTCTCGAGCCGCTGAATACCGCAATCATTTATTCCGCCAGCTCCGTGTATTCCCGTGTAGATGAACTGCCGAAGGCTTATATGGAGGCGCTTCTTCAGTTTCCCGTCGACGCGCAGAGCGACAGCCTCATCGTCCGCAAAACGAAGCAGTTCATTGACCGCCATTTGCTGGAGGATATCACTTTGACCAAGGTGGTCGCGGAAATTCATGTCAGCCCCGGCTATTTGAGCCGGGTGTTCCTCAAGGAAATCGGGGAGCACTTCAGCGACTACGTGATCCGCAACAAGCTGGAGCTCGCTCAAAAGCAGCTGCGCGAATCGAACAAGAAGGTGTATGAAATCGCCGCCGATATCGGATACACGAATCCGCACTATTTCAGCAAGCTGTTTAAGGAACGCGTAGGTGTGACGCCGCTCGAATACCGCAATCAATAACATGCCCGCAGGATCGATCCCTTAGCCCCTTCTTCGGAAAAGGGGAGCTGAGGGATTTTTTACTGTTTAATAGGCGGATGAGAGCAAAAAAACATAGGAAATGTCAAAGATCATCTATTTACGAGTGTTCCTTGTTGCTTTCTGAAAACAAGACGTCGGTTTTCCAACCAAAAGTGCCGTTCCGCCTACTATTCCGGCTGACCCCGCCGCTTTACAATGAATTTAACGCCGCAAAAGAAAGGAATCGTAGCCATCATGAGCGAAGCACTGCAAACCAGCCGCCGAAGTCGAGCGTTGGGGAAGGTTCGAGCTCCGGCTTCAAGGGCCTGGAACCGGCAATCCCTTCACGGAAGTATCCTTGTCGGCCCGGTTCCGTTATCTGCATCGTACGGTGGATGTAGAAGGGTTCTACGACGGGAACGGCGAATACTGTGTCCGGTTTATGCCGGATAGCTTGGGCGAATGGTCGTTTGAAACCGTTAGCACCGTACCGGAGCTGAATGGAATCCGGGGAACCTTGAACTGCATTGAGCCTTCATCCGGGAACCGTGGGCCGGTGCGAGTGGACCGGATATACCATTTTGCGTATGCGGACGGAACCCCGTTTTATCCGGTCGGAACCACCTGCTACGTCTGGAATCATCAGGGAGAAGCATTGGAAGCGCAGACGCTGGAAAGCTTGAGGCATTCGCCCTTCAATAAAATCCGGATGTGCGTCTTCCCCAAGCATTACGATTATAATCTGAAGGAGCCGGCGTCTTATCCATTTGAAGGATCGCCCGGGGAGGGTTGGGATTTTACCAGGTTCAACCCGGCCTTCTGGAGACATCTGGAGCGTCGGATTCAGGATCTAGGGGCACTGGGGATTGAGGCGGATCTTATTTTATTCCACCCTTACGACCGGTGGGGCTTTGCCCGGATGCGTCCGGAAACGGACGACATGTACCTGCGGTATGCGCTGGCCCGGCTTTCCTCCTTCCGCAACCTATGGTGGTCGCTGGCGAACGAGTACGATTTGATGCAGGAGAAATCGATGCAGGACTGGGACCGGTTCTTCCGCATCGTCCAGGAGCATGATCCGTACCAGCATCTGCGCTCGATCCACAATTGGCATCATCCGGAAATTCACTACCGGAGCAATCAGCATTGGTATGATCATGGGAAGCCGTGGGTGACGCATGCCAGCATCCAGCATCATGACCTGAATTTGGTGCCCGAATGGCGCGAGCTTTATCAAAAGCCCATCGTCGTGGATGAATGCCGGTATGAAGGGAACCTGAATCACGGCTGGGGCAATCTGACGGCGGAAGCGATGGTGGAATGCTTCTGGAAAGGAATGGCTCAGGGCGGCTATGTAACCCACGGCGAAACGTTCGTACACCCGGAGGATATCATCTGGTGGTCGCACGGAGGAAAGCTGCACGGCGAGAGCCCGGAGCGAATCGGGTTTCTGCGAAGGCTGATGGAGGAAGGCCCGCGACTCGGGACCCCGCAGGTCAACTTCAAGTGGGACGCTTCAGCCGGAGGTGCGGATTCGGACTATTTTCTGGTGTATTTTGGCTCCAGCCGTCCGGCCTATCGCATCCTGGAGCCGCCGGAAGGCTTCCGGTACAGGCTGGACCTGATCGATACGTGGGAGATGACCGTCACGCCGGTCGAGGGCGAATACACGGGGACATGCCGAGTGGAGCTTCCGGGTAAGCCCTACCAGGCCTTACGAATAACAAAAATCTAAAGCGGAAGCGAGGAGCTTCCACAGCGTGCCTATAAATGGACAAGAGTATACGTAGGTGGGGTATTCACTGTAGGAGCGATAGCGTTCGCCTTTGTCTGCGGAAAATACCCGCTATATGCGGCCTCTAATCAAATTTTCTGCAGACAACAGCGACCGGAAGTGGATACCCCACCGCCTCGTACCCACTCTAATCCCTAGTCCAGGCAAGCTCAAGGAAGCCCCGCACTTCCCGCTTTTCAGGGGACAACAAAATGAAAAAAATAGCTTCAGTACTTACAAGCGTTGCGCTTGCCGGCGGCCTGATGGCCGGATGCAGCTCCGGCGGCGACGGCAAAGAAGCCGCGTCAAACGGCGGCTCCAAGGATTCCGGCGGCCAGAACGTCAGCATTTCACTATGGACGCTCGATACAGGCTGGGAATGGATCGAACCGGCCGTGGCCGATTTCAAGAAAGAAAACCCGACGATCGACGTACAGATCAGCAAATATTCCGTCGATCCGATCAAGGAAGCACTCAAGGTCGCCGCCAATTCCAAGACGCTCCCCGACATGTGGTTTACATGGGGCGGCTCGCTCGGTTCGTTTTATCCGGAGAACGGGCTGACCCTCGATTTGACGCAGGTGGCCAAGGACCATAAATGGTCCGAGCTCTACAACAAAGCGGCCATCGACATGTCAACCTACGGCGGGAAAGTGTCCGGCATCCCGGTGCACCTGAACGTACTTGGCATGTGGTACCCGAAGAACGTGTTCGACAAGGCCAAACTGACACCTCCAGCCACGTTCGCCGATTTTGAAGCGCAGCTCAAGACGCTGAAGGACAGCGGCGTTACCCCCTCGCCTTCGGCAGTAAAGGCGGATGGCATACGATGCGCCTGACGGAGCAACTGATCGAGCATTTTGCCGGGCCGCGACCTTCATGACAAGCTGAACGATCTCAGCGCATCCTGGAACGACCCGGCCGTCGTCAAAGCGTTCGAGAAACTGAAGGAATATACGGATAAGGGCTATTTTCCAAAAGGCTACGTGTCCCTCGACCCGTCGGAGGCGGAATCGCTTTTCTACCAGCAAAAGGGCGGCATCATCAACGAGGGCACCTGGTTCGACCGCACCATCAACAGCAACGGCTTTGACGCCGCGAACTACGACGTTTATAAGTTCCCGACCGAGCAGAAGCCGGCGAGATCATCCGTCTTTGCCGAGATGTTCCAAATCAACGGAAAGCTGGATAAGACGAAGCAGGACGCACCATTAAGCTGGGTGAATATTTGACGAGTGTGAATGTGGTGAACAAGTATATCGAGCAGTACGGCTCCCCGGCGACGCTGAACGTGAAATTGTCGGATAAGACGCCGCATCTGAAGCAGCTGCTGGACAGCGCGAACGAAGGGGCCTTCCTGATTACGGACCAGGTGCTGCCGCAGCAGGTCGTACAGAAGCTGTTCGAGGCGCAGGACAAAGTGTCGCTGGGCGAATGGACGCCGCAGCAGGCGGCCGTGGAAATGGATAAAGCGGTTAACGATTATAAAAGCAAAAAGAAATAAACTGGCGGAGCAGGAGGAGCGATCCGGCATCAGGTCGCTCCCCGCCGCATCGGAAGGAGGGGATCCTCTTGAGAATCGGGGTGATGAAGCCGTGGCTGTTTCTGCTGCCCGCTCTTTTGATCTATTTGACGGTGATCTTCATTCCGTCTCTCTATACACTCTATCTCAGCTTCTTCAGCTGGAACGGGGTGGGACCGCATAAGGACTTCGTCGGGCTGCAAAATTACGCGGAGCTGATCCTGAAGGACTCCGTCTTCCCGCGGGCCATCAAGAACAATCTGCAATGGATGATCGGCTCGCTTGTACTTACGACGGGTCTTGGACTGGGCCTTGCGCTGCTGCTGAACAAAAAGATCAAAGGACGCACCTTGTTCCGCGGGATCTTTTATTTTCCGTTCGTCTTGTCCGGCGTCGTCGTGGCTACCGTATGGGCTTGGATGTACAATCCGACGCAGGGCTTTATTAACAAAGTGCTTGAGACGATGGGACTGGAGAACTGGACGCACGCCTGGCTTGCAGAGCCCAAGATCGCGCTCTATGCGGTGTTCGCCGCCGCCTTGTGGCAGGGCGTGGGCCAGCCGATGGTGCTGTTCCTCGCCGGGCTGTCGACGATATCGCAGGACCCTTATGAGGCCGCCATCATCGACGGGGCGAAGCCTTACCAGTCGTTCTGGTACATCACCATACCGCTCCTGCAGGAGACGTTCGTGATCGTGATCGCCACGACCATGATCGCCTCAATGAAGGTGTATGACATTATCTACGCGATGACGGGCGGGGGTCCGGCGGAGAGCACACAGGTACTTTCTTCGCTCATGTACTACCAGACCTTCAAATTCGCCAATATAGGGATCGGCTCGGCGATTTCATGGTTCCTTGTCTTTATCGCCATGATCGTCATTATTCCGTATGTTTACTACACAACAAAGAAATCGCATTTGTAAATTTAGCTGAAAGCAGGTGAGATGTAACGATGAACGAACTGCGGGCCCACCTGGTTTCGGAAAGGCGCAGAGCGGTCCCTGCGGGCCGCGTTTGGATAGGAGTGTTAAAATACGGTTTCCTCATTCTGCTGTCCGCCGTTTTCTTGATCCCGGTCGTCTTTATCGCCTTTACGGCGCTGAAATCGAACGCGGATCTGATGAGCCACCCGTTCTACTCCCTGCCGCAGAAGCTGCAGTGGAGCAACTTTGCGAAGTCCTGGGACCAAGGCAAAATGAGCATGTATATGAAGAATACGATCGTCATATGCCTGATTAAGGTGCCGCTCGGCATCCTGGTCGAAGCGTTGGCCGCCTTTGCCCTGACCCGGCTCGACTTCAAATGGAGCGGCCCGATGTTCAGCTTCTTCCTGGTGGGGATGATGATCCCGATGCAGGCGACGCTTGTGCCGCTGAATATTTTTCTGAACAAAACCCATCTGGTCAGCACCTACCCCGGCATCATTCTGGTGTATATCGGGTTCGGGATTCCGTTCGGGATCCTGATTCTGCGCGGATTTTTCCGGACGATTCCGAAGGAGCTGGATGAGGCAAGCGCTTATCGACGGGTGCGGGATTATGGGCAAGTTCGTGCGAATCATTCTGCCGCTGTCCATGCCGGCCGTGGCGACGCTCGTGATTTTCGATTTTATGGCTACGTGGAACGAGTTTCTGCTGGCCCAAATTTTCATCACCAAAGATTCGATGAAGACGATTACGACCGGTCTCCTGGCCTTCAAAGGAGAGCATTCCACGGACTACACGCTCATGAACGCCGCCGTACTGATTTCGATGATCCCGATTCTGGCCGTCTACCTGGCATTTCAGAAATACTTTGTCAACGGCTTGGCCGGCTCGGTAAAAGGTTAGGAGGAGAAGCCATGCAGCATCCATTCGATATTCCGGAATCCAAAAAAATCCGTTTGATCATCAATACCGACGCGAAGAATGAAGCCGACGACCAGTTCGCCATCGTCCACGCCCTGCTGACGCCGCGGTTTCATATCCAAGGGATCATCGCCGCACATTTCGGCGAACGCCGGACAACGGCGTCCATGCAGGAAAGCTACGACGAAGTGGTGAAGCTCCTGGATTTGATGAACTTAAGCGGCGAAGTGAAGTTGTTCAAGGGAGCGGAGAAAGCGATGCCGGACGAAGAGACGCCGGCGATGTCGGAAGGCGCCGAGCTCATTATCCGCGAAGCGTTATCCGGCGATCCGAGGCCGCTCTATGTCGTGTTCATGGGGCCAATCACGGATTTGGCCGCCGCGTATCTCAAGGAGCCTGCGATCGCAGACAGGCTGACCGCGGTATGGATCGGTGGCGGCGCATGGCCGCACGGGGAGGAGGAATTCAACCTCAGCAATGACATCGATGCGGCGAATGTAGTTTTCCGCTACAATATCCCGTTATGGGTGATTCCCCGGAATGTTTACTCTACCATGCGGGTCAGCATTGCGGAGCTGGCGGTAAAGGTAAAGCCGTACGGAGACGTCGGAGCTTATTTGTTCAACCAACTGGTCGACTTCAATCACCGGATGGGTGGGTTCTCGCGCTGGCCCAAGGGGAAATGTGGAGTCTCGGGGATTCGCCGTGCATCAGCGTGCTGCTGGATGAGCATGAATACGGCTATAAAATGCTGCCCGCCCCGCGGATCACGAACGATATGAGATATGTGCATTACCAGGAAGAGCGCATGCTTCGCGTGTACCATTTCATTGATCCGCGCTTCACGCTGGAGGATCTGTACGCCAAGCTGCAGCTCCATTATGGCTGAGTTAACTTCGGGAAACAATTTGGTATTATCCATAAATCGCCCGGCGGATCTCCGTACCCTTATTATTACAAAAAGCATTTGATTTAAACAGGTTCGGAAAACAGGAGCGGCCTCCGTCCCGGTCAAGTTTTGAGAACCCCGAACACCACTTCAATTAGAGGAGTGGTGTTTTTCTTTTGCCCCAGTGGTTTCTCATAGTGAAAGGATGAATAAAACGGAAGACTTTTGCAAAAGCTTTTGGCGGATACATCGTAATTTAGGATGGGGTTAAAGGAGGTCTCAGCATGAATAAATGGATGGGATTCGCACTGGTAGTACTGCTTACGGGGTGTGCAGGGAATCAAGGCATCAGCGATCGACGAATGGATACCCAGCAAGCCAAGACGGGCACCCATGCCAATCAGGCCGGTCAGGCCTCACCGGCACGAATCTACAAGAAAGCTTCCTCCATATCTACAAAGGGTGAGAAGCAGGAAACGATTAAGATTCAGGAAGCGCCGGGCGACGCTTTGAACGGATTGGAACAGCTCATACCGAATTTTGATTTTACTACGACTCAGCCGACTCAACCGTCTCAGCCGGCACAGCCGGCACAGCCGAGCGGAAATCCGCCGCAAGCCGCAGGTTCCTCCGACTTTGCGCAGCAGGTGCTGAATCTGGTAAACCAGGAACGATCGAAAGCGGGGCTTTCGGCCCTTACGATGAATGCCAAGCTTTCGAACGTCGCCATGATGAAAGCGAAGGACATGTTCAACAACCATTATTTCGATCACCAGTCGCCGACCTACGGCTCGCCGTTCGATATGATGAACGCTAACGGGATTTCATTCAGTTATGCGGGCGAGAATATTGCCCAAGGCCAGACAAGCCCGGCAGAGGTCATGAACCAGTGGATGAACAGTCCAGGCCACCGCGCCAATATTTTGAACCAAAGCTATACCCAAATCGGAATCGCTTATTATAACGGCGAGTGGGTTCAGGAATTTATCGGCTGATCGCGGGCGGGGTCCAATCTATGCAATCGATATAAAGAAAGAAGCACGCCGATTTGGGCGTGTTTTTCTTTTTTGCCCCTTGACATAGTTATATTATAACTAGTAATATTATAACCATGAAGAAGAAAAATAACATTCAACGTTCCCCCGTCGCTCTGGCTATCCTGGCGCTTCTTGCAGAACAACCGATGCACCCGTACCGGATGCAGCAGCTTATTAAAGAAAGAGGAAAGGATGAAGTGATTAACGTTCGCCAGCGTGCGAGCATTTACCAAACGATTGACCGACTGCTGCGCGACGGCTTGATTTCTGTTCAAGAAACGCTGAAGGAGGCCGGTAAACCTGACCGCACGGTCTACGAGTCGACGGAGGAAGGACGCAGGATCCTGCTGGAATGGCTTCGGGATATGCTGTCCGCCCCTGCACAGGAATTTCCCGAATTTCCCGTTGCCGTCTCGTTCCTGGCTTTGCTGGAGCCGGATGATGTCCTGCAGCGACTGGAGAGAAGGTCGCTGGCTCTTCAGGAGGAAATCGACCGCTTAAGTACCGAAATGCAAACGTACAAGGATAGGCTTCCCCGACTGTTTATGCTGGAATCCGAATATAAACGGGCTGTGCTGTCGGCTGAATGGCAATGGGTGCGCTCCGTCATTGGCGATTTAAGAAATGAGACGCTTACCTGGAATGAAGAGTGGCTGCGAGAGATTGCAAACCGGCTGAACAGCAAGGAATAGCCGAGTTAACTATTCATGAGGAGGAGAACAAAAAATGCTCACCAAATCGGACAAAAAAGCGCTAATCATTGGAGGGGGATCGCCGGTCCTGCACTTGCCCTGTTTCTGAAACGTGCCGGAATCGATGCGGAGATTTACGAAGCCCGAACGGCTTCCGAAGGCTTCTCGCTTACTTTGTCCTGCAATGGTCTGGCTGTGCTGCAGGAGCTCGGACTGGATCAGGCGGTCCTTAAGGAAGGCTCCGCTGTAAGCCGGTGGAAGATGTGGAACGGCAAAGGGAAGCATTTGGGCGGAGGCGTGCTCGCGGGAGGGGGCCTCAAAAGCGTCTTTATTAAGCGCGTTCCTCTCGGGGAGATCATTACAGACGAAGCCGAGCGTCAGGGCATTCCTGTCTTTCGCGGCAAAAAGCTGGAGGATATTAAGGTAACCGCCGAAGGGGAGCCGCTGCGCGCTTCCAAGACGGTACATCCGCCGCCGGTGATTTTTTGATCGGCTGCGACGGGGTTCATTCACGTACGCGCCAGATCATTGAGCCGGGCTATCCGGGCGCCGCCTTCACCGGGTTAATCAACAGCGGCGGGTATACAACGGGTGTCGACGTGCCCTGCGAGCCGGAAACGATCAACTTTATTTTCTGCAAAAAGGCCTTTTTCGGTTATCACGTCAGTCCCAGCGGCTTTATCTACTGGTTTACGAACTGGCCGGCGGCAAAGGAGCCCTCAAGGGAGGCGTTCCAGGGCATTTCCGATGAAGAGCGCAGACGGATGATGCTGGAGGTGTACAAAGACGACCAGCCCTTTATCCGGAAAATCATTGAAGGGGCCGAAACGACCTTTCCCTTCTTCCCATCCTATGCGCTCCCCAAGCGACCCTCCAGCTGGCACAAGGGACCGGTGGTCCTGGTCGGCGATGCGGCGCATGCGATTTCTCCCAGCTCCGGCCAAGGGGCCTCGATGGCACTCGAGGATGCCGCCATATTGGCGAAATGCCTGCGGGATATGCCGGATCGGGAACAGGCTTTCGCCGCTTACGAGCAGCTCAGGCGCGGGCGCACGGCCAAAATGTACGATGTGGGCCGGCACGGCGATTCGGGCAAGCATGTGACGGATCCTTTGAAGCAGTGGTTCCGGGACCTTACGACTCCGGTTTTTCTGAAGCTGTTTGCCAATCCGAAGGCGTCCGACTGGATGTACTCTTACAGAGTCGATTGGGATAAGAAAGCAGCGGCAAACCGGTGATAAGTCTTTGCACCAGCGCACCTAAACGACCGGCGTAAATAAGGGAGGCTTTGCTTTATGAATGCAGGGCCTCCTTATCGATTCATTTTCTACAAGAAAGGTTGAATGTAAAGAGGGCCTGGAATATAATAACAACATGCACTGATATGATTAGGATGACCGGGCTCTTTTTTTACAAAGATTGAAAGCGATTGCAAATTTGCGGTGAAAAAGCTTCTATGGGGAATACCGAGAAGAATGGAACATAGTTTCTCACCAAATGAACGCGCGTACATATTTTCGAGGGAGGGCAAGCTGCATGAAGGAGCAGTTGAATGTAATAATGGGACGGAATGATGATGCATTGTATGCCGTTAGGACTCATGCCCCGGGCCCGGCCGGTTCTTTGCCGTTAACGGGCGACATGCTGCTGAATTTGCCGAGCGGCGATTTATTCGGTCTTACCCAAAATGCGGGGATGGGCTGGGCTCCCTCCCGTTTGAACGGAAAGCAGTTTCTCCTCCTCAGCACGCAGGGCGGGATTCGCAGCGAAGACGGCCGCCCGGTGGCGCTCGGATACCATACCGGCCACTGGGAGGTAGGGTCGCTCATGCGGGCAGCGGCCGATGAGATTGCAGGCGCCGGCGGCATTCCGTTCGCCGGGTTTGTCAGCGATCCGTGCGACGGGCGTTCCCAGGGCACGGAAGGGATGTTCGATTCCTTGCCGTACCGCAACGATGCGGCGATCGTCTTCCGGCGCTTGATCCGCTCCCTGCCGACGCGCAAGGGGGTGCTCGGCGTGGCGACGTGCGACAAGGGGCCGCCGGCGATGATGATGGCGCTGGCCGGCATGCATGAGTCTGCCCTGCGTTATCGTGCCCGGCGGCGTCACCCTTCCCCGACGGAAGGCGAGGATGCCGGGAAAATTCAGACGATCGGCGCGCGGTACGCGAACGGGGAAATCACCCTGGAGGCGGCTTCCGAGCTGGGTCGCCGCGCCTGCGCCACGCCGGGGGCGGCTGCCAGTTTCTGGGGACGGCGGCCACCTCGCAGGTGGTCGCGGAAGCGCTCGGCATGACGGTGCCGCATGCCGCACTCGCCCCTTCGGGCCAGCCCGTATGGGAGGAGATGGCGAGACAGTCGGCTCGCGCCCTGATGCGGATGGAGGAGCAGGGCATCCGGATGAAGGACGTTCTGACCGATGCATCCGTTCATAACGCGATGGCGGTGCATGCGGCTTTCGGCGGCTCGACCAATCTGCTGCTGCATATTCCGGCATTCGCCCATGCGGCCGGACGGAATATGCCAGGCGTAGAAGACTGGATCCGCGTCAATAAACAGGTTCCCCGATTGGTGAGCGTCCTCCCGAACGGTCCGGATTATCATCCGACGGTACGTGTGTTCTTGGCCGGGGGTCCCGGAAGTGATGCTCCATCTGCGCAGGCTGGGTGTGCTGGAGGAGAAGGCGCTGACTGTGAGCGGGGAGACGCTGGGCACCGTACTGGATTGGTGGGAATCGAGCGAACGCCGCGCCCGGATGAGAAGCCTCCTGCTCGAGAAGGACGGAATCGATCCGGACGACGTCATTATGAACCCGGAGCGCGCCCGCGAGCGGGGACTTACCTCTACCGTAGCTTTTCCTACCGGAAATATTGCGCCCGAGGGCTCGGTCGTGAAGGCGACGGCCATCGACCCGTCCGTTGTCGGCGAGGACGGTGTGTACCGGCATCGAGGGCAGGCCAAGGTGTTCACAACCGAGAAGGCGGCGATTGCCGCCATCAAGAACGGCGGTATCCGGGCCGGAGATATTATGGTCCTGATCGGCCGCGGGCCGTCGGGCACGGGGATGGAGGAAACCTACCAGCTGACGTCGGCGCTCAAGCATCTCCCCTTCGGGAAATACGTCTCGCTCATTACCGATGCGCGCTTCTCCGGCGTATCCACCGGCGCCTGCTTCGGCCATGTCGGGCCGGAGGCGCTCGCAGACGGTCCGATCGGAAGACTCCGGGACGGCGATCTGATCGACATCGTGGTAGACCGGAACCGGCTCGAGGGAAGTCTGCATTTTGTCGGCCGGGGGACGAGGTGCTTACGCCGGAAGAAGGTGCCCGGGTGCTGGCTTCGCGTGAGCCCCATCCGGACCTGGCCCCTGACCCCGGTCTTCCGGCGGATACGCGCCTATGGGCCGCTCTGCAGGCGGTCAGCGGAGGAACCTGGCGGGGGGCCGTCTATGATACGGACCGGATCCTGGCCGTGCTGGAAGCGGGCAAGCGCGCTATGGAGCTTCAGATGGACGAAGCCGCGGCTGAAAGCCGGTTGCCTTAGAGGAAAGCCTTCCATGGAATAGGACCGACGCGGAACAGAAATGAAACGCCTCCGGAGCCACAGCCGAGTGGATCGGAGGCGTTTTTCACATCAAGGCGAGAACGGTTTAGTTGACTTCAAAATGGTACCGGCCGGAATGGACGCGGAGCAAGGCTTCCCCGTCTTCGAAGCGGACGATTTCGATGCCGGAGGCCTTGTCCAGCGCGACTCCGTGTTCCTTGACGGTACCAAGGGACGGAGCGGGAATCGTGACCTCCGCCGTACAGTTTACGGGAATATCCACGCCGAGCGACAGTCGCTGCGACCGGCCCTTTGTCCATCCGACGCGGACAAGACCCGCCGGAATACGGTGTTCCGCCTTTACCTGCTCCAGCCCCTGCGGAAAAGCGGGCTTGATGCTAAGCCCAAAAGTCTCTGCCGCTTCGTCATACCGGAATCCGATGCCGGCCAGGCCCAGGTACAGCCATTCCTCCAGATGACCGAGCATAAAATGATTTTGCGACTTGCCGACCGTCGGGCCGTCCCAGGCCTCCGTCAGCGTCGTCGCGCCGTGGGCGATTTGGTAGCCGTAGCTCGGATGGTCGGTCCGGCGGGCCATTTCATAGATCACGTCCGAGCGGCCGGCCTGAGCCAGCGCAAGCAGCACGTAGCGGTGCCCGACATCGCCGGCGGTCGTATGGTACCCGCGGTCGGGATGTCTTCGATCAAATGCGCGAGCACCTTATCCCTGTAGGGTTCAGGCACAAGTCCCAGCACGAGCGGCATGGCATTCGAGGTTTGGTCGCCAGTGGCGTACGAGCCGCTTTCCCGGTTTAAAAATGCGTCGTTGAAAGTCGCCTTAATGCTCTCCCGCAGCTCCGCATAGCGGGCAGCATCCTCCTCGCGCTTCATGAGGCGTGCGATATCCGTAAAGACGCCAACCATATGGTAATACATCGCCGATTCGGTATGAGCAACCGGTGTGTTCTGGACGAAGCCCGGCGGATTCGGACCGGCATCGTACCAGTCGCCCAGCCCGTGGCTTACGATCCCTTGGTCGGACTGGGCGGCGACGTAGTCCACGTACGCTTTCATTCCCTCATAATGCTCCGCCACAATCCGCTTATTGCCGTACAGGCGCAGCAGATTCCAGCCCGTCAGCACATAAGCCGCTCCCCAGGAGACGGAATCGCGGAAGCGCCGCCATTCACCCAGGAACTTCACATACTCGGGCGCGGTCGTGGGAATCATGCCGTCCGGGAGCTGCGCATCGCGCATGTCCTCCATCGCTTTGATGAGCAAGTGCTGGATCCGGTAGTTGTAGATGACGGAAGGGCCCATCAGATGGAGCTGTTCCAGCCAGCCCAGCTTCTCGCGGTGGGGACAATCCGTAAAGATGCTCTTCATGTTGCTCCGGATCGCCCAGCCTATGATCTCATGCGTCCGGTTCAGCATGGGGTCCGAGCATTCGAAGCCGCCGGCCGCCTGCGTGTCGGGATATACCATATGGCCTTCGATGCGGAGCAGGACGGGAACGCGGGGATCGCCGCCGTCCCCTGCTGAGTTTGCAGGAACGGCGCCCTCGATCTGCACGTAGCGGAAGCCGTAGTAGCTGAAGCGGGGCGACCAGACTTCCTCCCGGCCGCCGCGGAGCGTATAGTTCAACCGGTAGGGGAACCGGTCCACTTCTGGTTCGCCGTCCCGTTCTCCTTGAGAAGTTCCGCTGGAGATAAGACGACCTTCGCGCCTTCCGGGCCGGTGACGGCGATCTCCACCCACCCGGAGAAATTCTGCCCGAAATCGGCGACGAAGACGCCGGGAGCCGGTCGCGTGATGGTCGCCGGCCGGAACGTCTTCATCACCTTTAAGGGTGGGGTCGCCTGCGCTTTCAGCTTGCCCTGTGGAGCGGCGACCTCGGCGGCAGGTATCCAGGCTTCGCCTTCGGTAAAGCCGGGCCGGTCCCAGCCGGCCTGCTCGAGACGGGCGTCAAAATCCTCGCCGCCGTAGATGCAGGAGAAGGTGACCGGTCCAGGCGCGGTCCGCCAGCCGAAGTCGGCGGAGGAAACCGTGACGGTCGTTCCGTCGGTATGAGTAATTTCCAGCTGCACAAGGCATTTCGGCGCACCGAAGGAGCCCTTGAACTTCGTATACCGGCCGCCGGTCACGTTATAAAAGCCGTTTCCGAGCATTATCCCCACGGCATTGGCGCCTACTCTGATTTCATCCGTTATATCGTAAACGCAGTAGAGGACGGTTTTGTCATAATTCGTCCAGCCGGGCTCAAGCACGTTCTCGCTAACCTTGTTCCCGTTGAGCCGGAGCTCGAACTGCCCCAGGCCGCAAATATAGGCTCGTGCGCGGGCCGCCGGCTTATCCAGCGTGAATTCGTGCCGGAACAGCGGGAGCGCCGGCTGGTCGCCGGACTCCGCCTCCGGTGCGCCGATCCAGCGGGCCGACCAATCCTCCGCGCTGAGAAGCCCTATTTCCCACCACGAAACCGGACTTTCCGAGACGGCTCCATTTTCGTCCCATACCTGAAGCTTCCAGTAATACCGCATGCGGGGGTGGAGCGGGGGACCATCGTACGGCACGTCTACGTGCCTGGGGCCAGGCGTCTTGCCGCTGTCCCAGATGTCGCCGCGTCCGAGCCGGACGCTCTCTTCATCCCCCGAGACGACAATCCGGTAGGCTGTTTGTCTTTGCGCGCGCACCGTCGAAGATCGAAAGCTCCAGCCGAACGCAGGTCGTAGGACATCGACCCCAAGCGGGCAGACGCGGTTTTCCACCAGCATTTCATCGATTCGCATCTATTCATCTCCTTTAAGGCCACTATAATCCTGACAGGTCCTTAGAGGCGGCGACGCTGATGGTGCGGAATTCTTTGCCGTAAATTTTGGTCGGATCGCCTTCCTTGTAAGGCCTGCAGGAACAGTAGAAGTGGTAAAGCACACCGTCGTGTGTGATGACGGACGGCTTATGGGCGAAGGTGGCGTCAATGCTCCCTTCTTCACCGACGAGCAGGATCGGCTCCGGGTATTTGTCCCAGTGCAGCAGATCCTCGGACAGGGCGATGCCTTCCTGCGCCTGCTTGTAGTTGAAGCCAAAGTAATACATCACCCACCGGCCGTTGTCCTCCAGAACGCACGGATCGCTGACGAACCCGCTGTCCCATGCATCCGGCGTAACGCGCAGCACCGGGTTCTGCTCATATCTCCGCCACGTCTTGAGGTCCTCGGAAAAAGCGACGCCGGTTTGCTCGATCCATCGGCCCTTGTTCGTGTTTTTGGCGTTGTAGAACAAATAAAAAGCGCCTTCATGCTCGACCAGACATTCCTTGTACAAGCCACCTTGCTCCCAATCCGCACCTTCCTCGGGGGTCATAATCGGCTCCGGCGGCCGGTTCCACGTCAGCAAACTCTCGTCCTCCGTCCAGGCCAGACCGATCTTCGCCGAGCCCTCCTCGTACCCGAATTCGGGATAGGCGTGGTAGACCAGCCAGTATTTGCCTTTCCATTTCTTCAGCGGCGGCGGGGCGTCGATCCGGTTCTCCTTCAGGATCCAGGTGCCTGCGATGTTCTTATCGTCCCAGCCCGAGCCCTCATCCCGCCTCAGAATGACGCCGAGAGGCTCCCAACGGATCAGATCGGCGCTTGTCGCTAGCGCGGTTTGGTACCCTTTTCCGTCAAAGCCGACATACATCATATAGAACTTGCCGTTATGCTGGAAAACAAAAGGGCAGTCGACCGCGCGCTCGTCGAATTGACCGGGGATGCCCGATCCCGTAAGAACCGGTCTGCCCAGCTTATAAGGCGTTAAATACGGCTCAATCTGCATGATTCCCTGCACCTCGTTCGCTGAATTCGTTTTCACGTCTAAGATTACTATCGCGACTGAACCGGATTCGGGGGAATTGGACCCTGTATATAGGCGGATCATATCTTCCCTTGGCCGCTGCATTGACGCCGCCCGGAGGCGGACGTAGGATGGGGACGATATGCCTTCTTCACAGAAGGGGAATGATTCGATGGGAGGCGTTACGATGCCGTTTAAAGCGAAGGACAAAATCGTATTTATCGGGGACAGCATCACGGACAAAGGAAGAAGGAAGGACCCTCTGAAGCTGGGGACGGGATATGTGCGGATCCTGCATGACTTTCTCACGGCGGCCTATCCTGCATTGTCACTCAAAATTATAAACGAAGGGATTTCCGGCAACCGTGTGACCGATCTGGAAAAAAGATGGATGTTCGACGTGCTGGACCACCGGCCGCAGTGGGTGTCCGTCTCTATCGGCATCAATGATGTTTGGCGGCGACTGGATTCGCCGGACCTGGAGCAGGTGTACCCGGAACGGTTCGAGGCGGTGTACCGCGGCCTGCTCGCGCAAACGAAGAAGCCGCCGGACTGCCGTCTGATCCTGATGCAGCCTACCGTCATGAAAGAAGATCCGGACTCGGCGGGCAACCGGCTGGTTCGGCCCTATGTGGAAACCGTGAACCGCCTGGCGGAGGAATTTGATGCCGTCCTGGTCCCGACGCACGAGGCGTTCCTTGAATTCATCCGCTGCGAAACCGGCCAAGACCTCACTACCGACGGCGTGCACATGACTTCGCTGGGCGACACGCTCATGGCCGTAACCTGGCTCAAGGCCATGGGCATCTACGGCGGAAAATAGCCGGCTCAACCCGGGAAAGAATCTAGTGTGTTCGGGTGAAAGATGCGTCAGATTCGAGAACGGCCTATAACTTGTACCAGGAATTCCGCTTAAATCCCCATGCGCACTTCGTATGGATAACGACAGTTCTGTTTATTGTGGGAAAGCTCCAACATGATGCTCCGGATGGTCAGGTAGAGGGGGCAGGAAACCCGCAGCGTCAACATGCTGCGGGTATTTCCGACCGCGATTGATGTCGATTCTTGTTTCTTTTTGTACGGGTATTAATTTTCCAAATGCAAGACTGCTTTTCCGCTATATTTCCTTTCCATTAATTGATCCGCAATACTTCTGATATCTGTCCATGGTGCTTCCACCTCAATTCTGGGAATCAGGTTTCCTTCTGCGACTTGCTCTGAAAGATACCGCAAATCATCCGGTACTGAATAGCCCTTCATTTCTTCCAACAGATACATCCCATATAAACTCGTCCGGCCCGTATGAATTAAATCCCTAACATCAATGGAAGAAAATGGGGAGCTGGAATAGCCCATCGTTACACAAACACCTTCAGGTCCCAGATGGGATAAAAGACTCGCTAGCGTATTCCCGCCAACCGTGTCTATGATCAGATCATAAGGGCCGAATTGCCCTGCTCCTTCGCCAAGTTCACCCACAACAACCTTATTGGCCCCGTCTCCGCGAACCAGATCAGCCTTCTCTTCCGTTCTGGCTGTCCCAACGACGAATGCTCCGGTCCGTGCAGCGAGCTGGTGGGCATAAACGCCAACCCCGCCCGTCGATCCGGTTATCAGTACCTTTTTTCCAAGAAGAAGTCCCCTTTTCTTAAGCGCATATAGGGCGCTGAGACCGGCGATGGGCAAAGTGGATGCTTGGCCAAAAGAGACCGAATCCGGTATTTCAGACATCAAGGAAGTCCGGGCGGCAATTTGTTCGGCCCAGGCGCCGGAAGGGAGCGACCCGACGACACGGCTTCCCTTTGCCGGCCCCGATCCGTCCTTGGCCTGTTCGATCACGATACCTGAATAATCCCATCCTGGTCTTTTCTTTTTGTCCCCACTCAAGGAATCCCTGATTTCACCACGGTTTAGCGAAATGGCTTTCACTTGAACGATTGCCTCATAAGGCTGGGGGATCGGCGGTTCTACTTCCTTAATAATAAGCCGCTCTGTAACCAGCGGGTCTGCGATGATTGCACGTACCATGCATGCTCCTCCTTAGCGGATATAGGATGAAATCCCGAATTGACCGGGGATTTACTTAGGAGTATAATTCTCTACAATCTTTTACCCAAGAGTAAAAATACACCTCCCGGACCCAAGCAGCTTGAGAGGAGATGGACCATGCTTTATTCATCCAAAGATGATTCGGAGACAAAAGTTTTAAAAGCAGTGATTGGTGAAATCGAAGCGGTCCGAATCAAACGCCAGCAGCAATACCGCGAACTCCAGTCCCACCCGGAGCTGAAACGATTTACTCAGCAAGAGCTGAACGATGTGGCTTTTACTTCCTATAAAAACCTATTGTCCGGCCGCTCAAGACGCATTCCAACCCGGACGGCCATCCTGGATATTGCCGATTACCTGGAATGTACAACAGCAGAACGCAATGATCTTCTGCTTGCCGCAGGCTATATCCCGGAACATTACGAATTGACGGGATCCGCTCTTAAACTGGCATTAGAACAAGCCAAGCTGATCCTGTGCGGTCTGCCTCTCCCCGCATTCATTGCGACCCACAAGTTTGATATTACCGACATGAATCCGATGTTTCAGGGTTTGTATGAAGTGACTTATGATATGCTTCACAACGGCCGTTATAATATGATGCACAACCATTTCAATCCCGATTATCCGATTCGCGAGCGGTCCTCATTCAACGCAGAATCATTCCGGAAGTGGGAATCCCATGCGATTTACGGCATTCAGACCTTCAAGCAGCATAATATGTATTTTCGTTACGACGCTTGGTACCGTACGCTGCTGCAAGAGTTTAACCGGCTTAAAGATTTTAAAACCTATTGGGATTATGAGTCGGCGTCGCCTGCGGACCCTATTTCCGAGTCAAAAATGCTCATCGTCCGTAAAGGAGAAGATTCGGAATGGTTTCCCATCCGCCTGCGCCAAATCCATATATCCGTTAGCGACCATATGTTTCCCCGAATTGAAGCTTTTTTGCCCGAAGACCTTCCGGCGAGACACATGTTTGAGTGGCTGGGTTGTCCCGTTGAATCTATGCTTGACCGGTATCAAGCGATAGTCTAATCCTAGATCAAGCAATGCTCCGCTAACGGAGGCGATAGTGCGGCGATGGAACCGATCCATCGCCGATTTGCATTGCTTCAGGTACCGCTCCGCTATCGGGCAGCATAGTAGGAGGAAGGATACTTTCACAATATTGTATTTACAACCCCAACATAAGGTTGGTAAAATTAAACAAATGCAATGACGAGAAGAGTAAATAAGGTGGACTTTATTAGAGAACTCCGGTAGCTGAAAAGGAGTAAGGAGACCTTATTGAACCAAGTCTCTGAGCATCACATCGGAACTTGAGCCAGTTCAGGGGATGGTGTGACAGGAGCTCCTGTTACAGAGCTTAGAGTATAATCATGCATTGTCATGCCGTACTCGATGAGGCTAATCTGAAGACAGATTAGCGAACTGGGGTGGCACCACGACGAAATCTCGTCCCCAAGACATCGTTCTTGGAGGTGGGATTTTTTTATTTTCTTTCTGAAGAGTAGAATTCTTACTCTGGAAAACCATTAAACCTAGAAGACGAGCTAAAGTGGAAATATGCATGGCTCCGACATCAGCGTAAAAATAAGCACCATTGGGAGTATTGGGTTATTAACCCTAATACAAAAGAGGCATTACCCATGCCAAAGAAGTACGTCATCGAGATGGTATGTGATTGGCGATCTTTTTCACGGCAATGGGGGAGAAAGGTAAAAGAGTCTACTTTAAACGTTACAGATAGAATATTGGTTCATCCCGAAACCAAAAGAGAGCTTGAACTTCTGACATCCCATCAAGTGAAAGATAATCCATTGAACGGGTAGCGGTAGGGTAATGAGTAATACTGGGACAGGCACCGCGGCGTTCTGCTTCAATTCGTTGAAGTAACGGGCAGGCTAACGGAATGGGACTGAAGTCGAAATAAAGGACAAGAAATTGCTTGATTAACGACACTTGCTTCGATTTGAAGAGGGGGACGGGATATCGTTTACACGATCACCTGTAATGAATAAAGAAAGATGCTATGCCGAATACGAAAAAAGAAGTCGACCATTTCGTTGATCGACCTCTATTTATTCTATTGCGCGGTCAAAATTTGTGGACCATCAGCTGTGATGGCGATCGTATGCTCGTATTGGGCGGCGAGCTTGTTGTCCATCGTCCGTGCGGTCCAGCCGTCCGGATCGATTGTCATGAAGTAGGTGCCTTCGGTGATCATGGGCTCAATCGTGAACACCATACCTTCCTTGAGACGGAGGCCTTTTCCGGGCTTGCCGACATGCATATAGGTCGGCTCCTCGTGCAGGTCGCGGCCGATGCCATGGGCGAGAAGGTCGCGCACGACGCCGAAACCGTGTGATTCCGCATGCCGTTGAATCGCGCTCGTCACATCGCCGAGTCGATTGCCGGGCTAAAAATAAAGTTGTAAACTGGGCGCTGGCGTTAACCTAACGGAGTTCATATTTCACCATCCGGGTGGACATTGAAATATTGTTGTCTCATCATTGTAATGTTTCGTTCCATTATGTTTATTGCTTCTTCGGGTTCTACGATTTTGGCGTCATACCTTAATAGAACTTCAGGATGATCGGTTTGGGATTGTTGTATTTCAATCTGAAGGGACTTTAAGCAACCAGCCGTATCGAAATGAGCTTGCTGTCGCTTTTGAATTCAAGAATGATCAAATTTGTTCGTTTAAAGAATTCGTAGGTATGCCGCTAAAAAAATATGAGGACTAAAATTGAATAATTTTTACGATCCCCGAATCGAAGACACGGAGTAAAAAAAGAAAAAGCAGCGACCAGCATCCCATGTAGATCCAAGAGGGCTTGGGTATAGGATGGAAAAGCTTCGGCGTCCGCCTTTAAAATCGTGTTTTTTACCGCCAAGACCCTTTCATCAAAACACGATTTATACAGCGGTGGGAACCCTATACTCATGCCCTCGCCCGCTCCAAGGTATACACAGCACCCTTTTAACCCCCTGGTGAAAGACGCCCCCTATAAAAACGATAAATTCGGCCTATAATCGCCCGCCGGCTTTCCATTAGACTGAAACCGGAAGGGGAGAAGACGATGAGAGTGTCCGAATTGAAAACGGAGTACATAGCGCCGCGGCTTAGCTGGATGATGGAATCGGAAGAAGACGGCCAGTACCAGACGGCCTATCAAATCCTGGCCGCAACCCGGCCGGAGCTATTGAACGAACAAAGCAGCGACGTTTGGAACAGCGGGAAGGTGCTTTCGGGCGAGTCCGTCCATGTCGTGTATGAAGGAGCTCCTCTTGAACCAAGACGCGTTTATTACTGGAAGGTCCGCGTCTGGGATAAGCACGGCTCCGCGTCCGGCTGGAGCGGGACGGCCCGCTGGTCGACCGGCTTTTTGACTCAGGAAGAATGGAAGGCGCGCTGGATTGGCAGGGCAAGGCCCGAGGGCATGCCGCTGCTGCCGTCCCCTTACCTTAGGACTGCGTTTCGCGTCGAGAAGCCGGTCCGCCAGGCCTTCCTTTATGCAACCGCCTTGGGCGTATATGAGCTGCATCTGAACGGCGAACGGGTGGGCGAGGACTATTTGCCCCCGGCTGGACGGATTACGGCATCCGGGTGCAGTACCAGACCTATGAGGTCACCTCGTATTTAGGTGTAGGCGACGCGCCCTTGGCGCGATTCTCGGCACGGGGTGGTATGCCGGGCATGTGGGCATGTTCGGCCCGAACCGGTATGGGGACAATCCTCACCTGCTGCTGGAGCTTCACATCGAATATGAGGACGGTTCGAGGCAAGTCATTGTGAGCGACGAATCGTGGAAAACGATGGCCGGTCCGATTCTCTACTCCGACCTGCTCAAAGGTGAAACCTACGACGCCCGCCTGGAGCCGCACGGATGGACTCTGCCGGGCTTTGACGACAGCGCTTGGGAGGCGCCCGTCGTGATGGAGAGCTACGGCGGCAGGGTAACGGCGCAGGTCGATCCTCCCGTTCGGGTCATGAAGGAGCCGCTGCCGGTCAGCCTGAAGAAAACGCCGCGCGGCACCTACCTGTTCGATATGGGGCAAAATATGGTCGGCTGGGTTCGGCTTCGCGTGGAAGGCGGACCTGAAGGCCAGGAGATTACCGTCAGCTGCGCAGAGATGCTGAACGAAGACGGCACCTTGTATACGACGAATTTGCGTGAGGCAGTACAGCAGGAAACCTATATTCTCGGCGGTGGGGCGGGGAATGCGAATTCGAGCCTCATTTTACATTCCATGGGTTCCGGTATGTGGAGGTCGCAGGACTGCCGCATCCGCCTACGCTGCAGACCGTAATCGGCCGGGTAGTGCACTCGGCTGTGCCCCGGACGGGCCGGCTTACCACTTCGAGCGTGATGCTCAACAAGCTTCTGAGCAATATCGAATGGGGCGCGGGGCAACTTCCTCAGCGTGCCGACCGACTGCCCGCGCGCGACGAACGGCTCGGCTGGACGGGGGACGCGCAGATTTTCGCCCGTACGGCCAGTTATAACAGGGATGTCGGACGCTTTTTCCATAAATATATGATCGATGTGATCGACGCCCAGCGACCTTCGGGCGCCTTTCCCGATGTGGCGCCGGACGGGGGCTGGATGGAGTTCAAGAACAACAACACGGAGCTGAACTGGCATGCGCCGGACAACGGGGGCTGGGGCGACGCCGGGGTGATCATTCCGTGGACCGTTTATCAGGTGTACGGCGACCGGAGAATGCTGGAGAGCTGTTATCCGGCGATGGTCCGCTGGGTGGAATATTTGAAAGCGAATACAGTGAACTTGATCCGGCCGGGATACTCGAATTACGGGGACTGGCTGTCGATCGATGCGGATACGCCGAAGGATGTGCTGGATACCGCTTATTTCGCCTACAGCACGAGTCTGCTTTCCAAGACGGCGCAGCGCTTGGCAGGGAAGAGGACGCAAGAACATATGCGGATTTGTTCGAGAAGATCAAGAAGGCCTTCATGGCGGCGTTCGTCGATGGGTCGGGGCGCATCAAAGGCGACACGCAGACGGTCTATGTGCTGGCCCTGCGGATGAATCTGCTGACGGAGGCGCGCGGGGGCTTGCGGTCCGGCATCTGGCGGAAGATATCGAGCGGCGCGGCTATCATCTGACGACCGGCTTTCTCGGAGTCGGGTACTTGCTGCCGGCCTTAACGGCGGCCGGCAGAGAGGACATCGCCTACGCGTCGCTGAATCAGGATACGTTTCCATCCTGGCTGTATTCGGTCAAGCACGGGGCGACGACCATCTGGGAGCGCTGGGACGCCTGGACGGAAACGGGCGGCTTCCAGAACCCGGGCATGAATTCGTTCAACCACTATTCCCTCGGCTCCGTCGGCGAGTGGATGTATCAGACGATCCTCGGTATCGACACGGACGAGAACCGGCCGGGCTTTAAGCATTCGGTCATCCGACCGCGTCCGGGCGGCGGGCTCCGGTTCGCTTCGGGCGAGTTCGGGTCGGTCTACGGTCAAATTCGCGTGGAATGGAGGCGGGACCGCTCGGATTTCGTCATGCACGTGCAGATTCCGGTGAATACCACCGCCACGGTCTATGTACCCGGCGCCGTGCGGAACGGCGAAGAGCTGGAAAGCCGGGGACTCCGGTCGCTAGCGAACGGAAAACGGCGCAGACGTATACAGCGCAGGCTCCGGAAGCTACACCTTCCACGCGGTGCTGGCCGGGTCCCCTGGAGAGCAGGAAAGGACGGAGGGTGAAGCTTATGAGATTGAAGTCTAAGACGGCTATCGTCACCGGAGCGGGCTCCGGGATCGGAGAGGCAATCGCGCGAAAATTCGCGGCGGAAGGCGCTTCGGTCGTCGTGAACGACATCTCGGATCACGGCGAGCGGGTTGCCTTCGAGATTGCTCAGGCGGGCGGCACCGCCTTGTTCGCCAAGGCTGACATCCGGGAGGAACCCGGCGTGAAGGAATTGATGGAGGCCGCCAAACGCCGTTTCGGCGCGCTGCATATTCTGGTGTGCAACGCCGGAGTGACCCATAGCTCGAACGTGGTTGCGGCGGACGATGCCGCTTGGGATTACGTGATGAATTCCAATTTGAAGACCGCCTGGTACTGCTGCAAGCACGCGATCCCGGTCATGCTGGAGCAGGGGGAGGCAGCATTGTCGGCATTTCCTCGACCCATACGGCGAGAACGCAGAAGAACCATTTTCCGTATCACGCCTCCAAGGCAGGGATGAACGCGATGATGCAAGGAATCTGTGTCGATTTCGGCGGCGCAGGCATCCGGGCGAATACGATCAGTCCAGGGTATATCGAAACTCCACTGGCCGAGAAGTATATGCAGTCCTTCCCGAACCGGGAAGAGAAGCGGAAGGCGATGCTCGCCGCCCACCCGGTCGGACGCTTCGGCAAGCCGGAGGATGTGGCAAATGCGGCGGTTTTTCTGGCCTCGGATGAGGCGGGCTTCGTTGCCGGGGCGAACCTCGTCGTGGACGGGGGACGGTCGGTGCTGCAGGTTTTCGATTAAATCAAGGGGGCTGGGCCATGTCATATGAAGTTGAGAAAACCGCCGGGGACAGCGAATGGTTTACGCATGACCGGTTCGGACTATTTATCCATTGGGGGCTGTATTCGCTGGGGGCCCGCCACGAGTGGCCGCAGTCGCGGGAGAAGCTGAGCCCGGAGCAGTATGCGAAATATTTTAAACGGTTCGATCCGGACTTGTACGATCCGGCCCTGTGGGCCAAGCTTGCCGCGGATGCGGGGATGAAATATTTCGTGGTGACGACCAAGCACCATGAAGGCTTCTGCCTCTGGGACAGCAAGCTGACCGATTACAAAGCGCCGAATACGCCGGCCGGGCGCGATGTGCTGAGGCCGATGGTCGACGCCTTCCGCGAGGAGGGGATGAAGACCGGCTTCTATTATTCACTGATCGACTGGCATCACCCTCATTATACGGTCGATCCGAAGCATCCGCTGCGGCTGGATCCGCAGTTTGTTGCGGCGAGCGCGAAGCGGGATTTCGCGAATTACCGGAATTATATGTTCGGGCAGACGAAGGAGCCGCTGACGGAGTTCGGTCCGGTGGACCTGATGTTCTATGATTTTTCGTTCCCGGAGGAGGGCGGTTTGCCGGGCAAAGGCAGGGAGGATTGGGGCAGTGAGGAGCTGATTCGCTTGATCCGGAGCCTGCGGCCGCAAATCTTACTGAACGACCGCCTGCAGGTCGGGGGCGACATTACGACCCCGGAGCAGTACATTCCGAGAGCCTGGGTGCAGGTGAACGGCAAACGGGTCGTCTGGGAAACCTGCCATACGTTCAGCGGGTCGTGGGGCTACCACCGGGAGGAGGAGTCGTGGAAAAGCGTCGAGATGCTGGTCAAAATGCTGATCGACGTGGTCAGCAAGGGAGGCAATCTGCTGCTGAATGTCGGCCCTACCGGACGCGGCGAAATCGACGAGCGCGCGGTGGAGCGGCTGAAGGGGATCGGGGAGTGGATGAAGCGGCACAGCCGCTCGATCTACGGCTGCACGCAGGCTCCGGACACGTTCGAATGTCCTCCGGACTGCCGGTTGACCTATAATCCGCAGACGAACCGGATGTACCTGCATGTGTACAGCTGGCCGTTTAAAAATATTCATCTCCGCGGCTTTGCCGGGAAGGTGGAATACGCCCAGTTGCTGAACGACGCGTCCGAAATCCGGATGCGGGAGGGCTTTGTACCGAGCGGCATCGAAGAAGGGGCGTTCCGCGAGGGCAGGGACGAGCACACGCTGACCTTGTCGATTCCCGTGAAGAAGCCGAATGTGACGGTGCCGGTGATCGAGCTGTTTTTGAAATCCACTTGACGGAAGGGGACCGGGCTTGCCAATGAAGACGGTCGTTATTGGATATGCTTCCGGCTGCGCTCCGCGGGTGGCCTATGGCATCCGGTCGCTGAAGCAGGCGCTTCAGGTCATGGGATACGACGTGCGGGAGGAAGAAGCGCACTGGGCATGGGACAGCTACCGGGCGGAGCCGGAGCGGAAAATTGTTGTCGGGAACCGGACGGAGCCGGGGCGCTGCGGCGACTCGAAGAGCGCGACGTGCTCTTATACCATACGGAGGCGCCGCAAGGGGAGGGCTTTTATATCGCTTCCTGCCCGGGGAAGCTGACGGCGGTGTCGGGCGGGAGCGATACCGGCGTGCTCTACGGTCGCCTGGAGCTGGTGGGACGCATTCGGAGCACCGGGGTCCTGCCCGAGTACATCGCTTACGGGGATGCGCCGAGCTTTTCGCTGAGGGGACCGGCAATTGGCTTGCAAAAAACTACGGTCGAGCCGCCCCGCCAAACCTACGAATATCCGATTACGCCAGGCCGCTTCCCGTGGTTTTACGACCGGGCCTTGTGGCTGGATTTTCTCGATATGCTGCTGGAGCAGCGGTGCAATATCGTCTATTTGTGGAGCGGGCATCCGTTCTCCTCGCTGGTCAAGCTGGAGGATTACCCGGAGGCGCTCGAGGTGACGGAAGAGGAGTTCGCGCTGAACGTGGAGACGTTCCGCTGGCTTACGCAGGAGGCGGACCGGCGGGGCATCTGGGTGGTTATGAAATTTTACAACATTCATATCCCGCTCCCGTTCGCCGAGAAGCACGGGCTGAAGCTGCATCAGCCGAAGCCGCCGCCGCTGACCAGCGATTATTACAAGAAATCGATCGCCGCTTTTGTCCGGTCGTTCCCGAATGTGGGGCTCATGGTCTGTCTCGGGGAGGCGCTGCAGGGTCAAATTTACGGCGTCGAGTGGTTTAACGAGACCATCCTGGCGGGGCTGCTCGAAGGTCTTCGCGGTTTGAATGTGAAGGAGAAGCCGCCGATCATCCTGCGCTCTCACGCTATTGAGCCGCAGAAGGTGATCGAGGCTGCGCGCCGCTCTATCCGAACCTGTATACGGAGGCCAAATACAACGGGGAATCGCTTACCACCTATACGCCGCGGGGAAATGGCAGGGCATTCACAACCGGCTCGGCTCGCTGCAGACGGTGCACATCGTGAACGTTCATATTCTCGCGAACCTGGAGCCTTTCCGCTACGGGGCGCCTTCGTTCATCCAAAAATGCATGCAGGCGGCCAAATACCGGCTGAAGGCAAACGGGCTGCATTTATACCCGTTGTTTTTTTGGGATTGGCCCTATTCGCCGGATGCGGCGGAGCCGAGACTGAGGCAGCTGGACCGGGACTGGATCTGGTTCGCGGCCTGGTTTCGTTATGCATGGAATCCGGACCGCGATCCGGAAGCGGAAAGGCATTACTGGAGCGAGCTGCTCGGCCGAAGATACGGCGACCGGGAAGCGGGCGAAGCGATTCTGGATGCGTATGAGGCATCCGGCGAATGCGCCCCCAAGTCGCTGCGCCGATTCGGCATCACCGAAGGCAACCGGCAGACGATGAGCCTCGGCATGACGATGAGCCAGCTCACGAATCCGGAGCGGCATATGCCGTGGCCGGATTTGTGGGAATCGCAATCGCCTCAGGGCGAGCGGCTGGAGGAGTATGCCGTTAGGGAACTGTCCGGCAAGCCGCATGTGGGGAAACGCCGCCGGAGATCATCGCGGATGCCGAGCGGCATGCGGAGGAAGCGGTGCGGGCAGTCGAACGGGCAGCGCAATGGGTAACCCGCAATCGGGACGAATTCGAGCGGTTGTCCGCCGATATGGCCGCCATCCGGCTCATGACGCAGGTGTACGCGCATAAAGTGCGTGCCGCGCTGCTGATTTTGACCTATAAGCATCTGGCCGGAGGGGATTATTTCCAGCGGCTCGATCTGCTGGAGGAGGCCGCAGGGCAGCTGGGGCTCAGTCTGGAGCGTTACCGGGAGCTGACCGCTTTGACGGAGCAAACCTACTTGTACGCCAACAGCATGCAGACGCCGCAGCGGAAGGTGCCGATCCGGGGCGGGCTGGAATTCAGGCATTGGAAGGACTGCCTGCCGGTATACGAGGCCGAGCTCAGCCGGTTCCGGTTCCATCTCGGGGAGCTTCAGGCGGGCGAGTCTGCCGGAAGCGTTGAGGAACCTGGAGGAGCCGATCGAGCCCTTCCGCGAAGCTCCATTCGTGCTGTGGTCGGATGGTGCGGAAACCTACCGCGTCGAGAAGGGGGCGCGGGTGTTCACCGACGGCGACATTCATATCGTCGGCTGTGCGGAGGAGCTCAGCGGCCTGACGGGCATCCGCTTCAGCCAAATGGAAGCGGGGCGGAGCGGAGTGGCGGTCGACATCGAGCTGCAGCGACCGTCGAAGGTGCTGATCGGGTATTTCAATGCGAAGGATGAGCAGTGGCTTCAGGTGCCGAGCCTCGAGGAAAATACGCATGCGGACGACCAGGGCGGCTATGAACCGTCGCTGCGCAAAGGGCTTCGCCTCTATGCTTATCCTTCCGTGAACGTGCATGCCTTCCAGTATGAGGCGGGCAGGCACCGGCTGGATTTAGGCAGGGGGCCTACCTGATCCTCGGCGTCGTTCCGGCAGAGCAGGAAGTCCGCCCGCGGGATGTCGAGCACCGAAATGACGGCGTCGGCACCCTGGATTGGCTGTATGAATAAATGATAAGTCCCCTACTAAAGTCAGCGAAATGCGGGAGGCAGGTGATGATATGCGCGATACACCATCGGAGCTCTGGTATGCTGAGCCGGCCGGGAGCTGGTTCGAGGCGCTGCCCGTCGGCAACGGCCGCCTCGGCGGCATGGTCTTCGGCGGCACGGACCGCGAGCGCATCCAGCTGAACGAGGATACGCTCTGGTCGGGGAACCCCGGGGACGGTCCGTTACGACGCGGTGCGGCATTTGGCGCACGTGCGCAAATTGATCTTTGAGAAGCGGCATGCGGAAGCGGAAGAAATGATCGAGGCATACATGGAAGGGCCGGAGATCGAGTCCTATCTGCCGCTAGCGGATTTGGAGCTCGTCTTCGAGGAGGCAGGCGATGTTTCGGAGTACCGCAGGGAGCTGGACCTGGACGAAGGGCTCGCGCGGGTCCTCTTCCGGTGGAACGGCGTCCTCTGTACTCGGGAGGTATTCGTATCCGCCGCCGATCAAGTGATGGTCGTCCGCCTGCAGAGCGAGCGGAAGATCGCCTTCAGCGCCCTGCTTCACAGTCCGCTGCAGTATGCCGTCCGCAAAAGAGCGGCGAACCGGATTGCGCTGTCGGGCCGTGCCCCGGTTCATGTGGAGCCGAATACGGTGAAGTCGCCCGAGCCCGTTCAGTATGCCGAAGGCAGGGGCATGAGCTTCGAGGTTCAGCTTCTGGCGGAAGCGGAGCAGGGGCGGGTGGAAGTCAGCGGAGGGCGGATCCGCGTCGTCGCATCAGGGGCGGTTACGCTGCTGCTCTCCGCCGTGACCGGCTTCAGCGGCTTCGCCCAAGATCCGGCCGGAGCCGGCGACCGCCCTGCGGACCTGTGCGAAGCGTGGCTGGCGAAGGTCGCCTTGCTCGGGTATGAGCGTTTGAAGGAGCGGCATCTGCAGGATTACGGCGCCCTCTTTCACCGGGTTTCCATTCAGCTCGGCGGCGAGGACCGGAGCGCCCGGCCCGTGGATGCCCGCATCCGGGCGGTCCGGGAGGGGAAGCCGATCCGGGACTGGCCGCGCTCTTTTTCAATACGGAAGATATTTGCTCTTATCCAGCTCCCGCCCCGGCACGCGACCTGCGAATCTGCAGGGCATCTGGAACGACAAGACCCAGCCTCCGTGGTGCAGCAACTGGACGGCGAATATCAACGTCCAAATGAATTATTGGCCCGCGGAGGCGGCCAATCTCGCGGAATGCCACCGGCCGCTGTTCGATCTGATCGAAGATCTGCGGGTGACCGGGCGGAAAGCCGCCAGCGTCCATTACGGTCGCCGGGGCTGGACGGCCCATCACAATATTGATTTGTGGCGGACGGCGACGCCGGTCGGCGGCTCGCCCAGCTGGGCGTTCTGGCCGATGGCCGGCGCCTGGCTGTGCACGCATCTGTGGGAGCATTACGCTTACAGCCAGGATGAAGCGTTCCTCGAGCGGGCTTATCCCACGATGAAAGAGGCCGCGCTTTTCTGTCTCGACTGGCTGGTTGAAGGTCGGGACGGCGGACTTACGACCTGCCCGTCCACTTCGCCGGAAAATTTCTTCATCGCACCGGACGGAGGGAAGAGCAGCGTAACGCACGGGGCGACCTTGGATCTGGCGCTCATCCGGGATTTGTTCGCACACTGCATGGAGGCTCGCGCAGGCTGCTGAACCGGGACTCTGCGTTCAGGGAGGAGCTCGCAGAGGCGCTGTCGCGCATGCCCCCTTATCGTATCGGAGCCTACGGGCAGCTGCAGGAATGGGAGGAAGACTACGGGGAGTACGAGCCGGGCCACCGCCACACCGCCCATTTGGCCGCTCTCCACCCCTGGATCAAATTACGCTGCGCAGGCGACCTGAGCTGGCCGCTGCCTGCAGGAAGTCGCTGGAGCGCCGGCTGGCGCAAGGCGGAGCGCATACGGGCTGGAGCTGCGCCTGGACGGTCAGCTTCTGGGCGCGGCTCGGCGAGCCGGAGGAAGCCCGCCGCTTCCTGAACAAGCCGCTGGCCGGACTGCACCCGAATATGATGAACGCGCACCGCCACCCGAAGGTGAAGATGGACATTTTCCAAATCGACGGGAATTTCGCCGGGGCGGCGGGCATGACGGAAATGCTGCTGCAAAGCCATGACGGCGCGGTTCATCTTCTTCCCGCCCTGCCGGCGGAATGGAACAGCGGCGGCGTGAAGGGACTCCGGGCGCGCGGGGGCTTTGAAATCGATATGGCATGGGAAGACGGCCGGCTGACGCGGGCTTTCATCCGATCTACGGCAGGGAAGACCTGCCGCCTGCGGACACCCGGACCGGTGGAGGTGCTTCAGGAAGGACGAAGCGTCGGCGCGGAAGCGGCCGAACCGGATCTGCTCACTTTTGAAACGGGGGCAGGGCAGGGCTACGAAATCGTTCCAAGGAGAGCATGCGAATGACTTATGCGAGCATCGTCAAAGAGTTTATTTTCGAAGAAGACCGGCCTTTCGCGAGTCGCCATGCTTCTACGCTGGAGCTCTTGCCGGGCGGGGAGGTGATCGCCGCCTGGTTCGGCGGCACCCGCGAGAAGGCGGGGATGTGGCGATCTGGATCTCGCGCCGAACCCGCGAAGGCTGGACGCCGCCGGAGAGGGTGGCGGACGAGGAAGAGGTTCCCCACTGGAACCCGGTGCTGTTCCGCCGCAGCGACGGCGTTCTCTTCCTGTACTACAAGGTAGGCCCTGAAATTTCCGGCTGGACGACGAGGGTGATCCGTTCAACGGACAACGGACGCACATGGACGCCTCCGGTTCCCCTGGTGGAGGGGATCAGAACGGAGGCAGGGGGCCGGTGAAAAATAAGCCGATCGTGCTTCACGACGGTACGATCGCCGCTCCGGCCTCCGTCGAACCGGCGTGGGACGCTTTCGTCGATCTTTCGTATGACGGCGGTGAAACGTGGAACCGCAGCGCAACCGTTCCTCTCGACCGCAGCATTGTAAAGGGCAAGGGCATCATCCAGCCGACGCTCTGGGAATCCGCCCCCGGCAAGATTCATATGCTCGCCCGCAGCACGGAAGGGGCGATCTACCGCAGCGACTCGGACGACGGAGGCCGCACGTGGTGTCCGGCTTATCCGACCGCACTGCCGAATAACAACAGCGGAATCGACCTCGTGAAAATGGACAATGGCACACTGGCGCTGGTGTACAATCCGACCCGGCCCGATCCGGGCAAGCTGAAGGGTCCGCGGACGCCGCTGGTCCTCCGCCTGTCCCGGGACAACGGCCTGACCTGGGAAGACGAGCTGCTGCTGGATGAAGGCGAGAAGCAGTATTCCTATCCGTCCGTGATCGCTAAGGACAGCGAGCTTTATATCGTCTATACCTGGAAAAGAGAACGGATCGCTTTTCAGCAAATCACCCTCGCGCATTGAGTGGAATTGACCTATAGAATAAGAGGATAACCACCATCCATTTGCGGGCGAAGTGCTATATACTTAGTTCGACAGTTTTATACACCAATAGAAATAACTGGACTAGGGGGTCATTCAAGCATGCTGTCAGGCCGATGGGACGAAGAACTGCGTGCGGGGAGGAAATCGCTTCGTACGCTGCCCGGCACCCTGCTGCTCGGTCCGACCGGGGCGCGGCTGTGGGCCGATTACCTGGATCCCGAGGCGGGCTTTTCCGGCCGGTTCGATTTTATACACAAAGTCAATATTCCTTTGCTGTTCAAGGTGACCCAGAACCTCGAGCGAAGCCTGGAGCCGTGCCGGACCGAATGGTCGCCGAGCCACCTGCTGATGGAATACGAGAGCGGCCGGCTGACGCTGTCCGAACGGAAGTTCATCGCCTGGAACGACTGCGCGGTATCCTGCCAGACGTGGAGCAACCTAAGCGGGGAAGAGCTTGTGCTGCGCCTGGAAACTTACGAGGATGCGTTCCGGGACCGCCGGGGGCGGCATCTGTATGGCCTGTTCCCGATCGAGCATTACAGCTTCGATATCGCAGGGGTCATTGCCGTCAGCGATCCCCGTTTGCTCGAGGAAGTGCGGCTTCAGCCGGGCGAGTCGGCCACGTTCATCGTTGCGGCGGCCCTGGGCATCGCAGGCAAGGACGACCCGGAAGAGCTGAGGAAGCGGGCTGCAGCATATGCGGAAAACGGTCTCCCCGCCGGGCAAGTGATCGAAAGGCAGCGCGACGAATACCAGGCCTGGTTCGACCGGGCGCCGATGTTCGAGAGCAGCGACCCGGTGCTGAACAAGACGTGGAAATACCGCTGGTTCGTGCTTCGGCACAACCTGGCGGATCCGCGGTATGGGCATCTGGCCCATCCGCTCTTTTACGAAGGAAGATCGCATAAGAAGAGCAAGAAGCCTTTCGGCAAAGGGGGCTGGGAATTCAGCAAGCTGATCAATCTGTCCGTTCCGCTCCATATGATGGACGCCCGGTGGCACCACGATCCGCTCTACGCCGAGGGGGCGCTCCGCAATATGCAAGCCGCTCCGGGGGAGGACGGCATGCTCTGCTGCCTGACGGTCGATACGGTGATGCATTCGTTCGCCAACTTCGCCTGCTGGGCCGCTTACCAGCTGTATCTGGTGCACCGAAACACCGATACGGTAGCCGAATGGCTGCCCGCCTTGAAGCAGAACGTGGAAGCCTGGAACCGCGTTCACGGGAACGAACGGGACCGGCTGATGATCGAATACAAGCATACGAGGACGGGAAAAGAATACCAGCCGAGCTACTGGTATTTCCACCAGTATCCGAAGAATCCGAAGGACAAGGAAACTTATACCCACCTGAAACGGGTGGACCGCTCGGTCTATCACTATCTGAACACGCTTGGCATAGCCAGGCTCTGCGAAGCGGCGGGAGATCCGGAAGCGGAGGCTTATTTCCGGGCGGCCGAAAGCATCAAGCACGACATCCTCGGCAAGATGTGGGACGAAGCTTCGCAGTTCTTCTATGATCTGCATTACCAGACCGACGAGAAGGCGCTGGTCAAAAATATCGTCGGCTTTTACCCCGGCTGGGCCGGTATGCTGGACGAACGTTACGACGGTCTGATCGGGCATCTGTTCGACGAGCGGGAGTTCGCTACCCCTTGCCCGTTCCCGTCGGTCTCCGCCGACTGCCCCGCTTACGCGAAGGAAGGGGGCTGGATGGGCCACTTCGTCAAGGGCCGGAACGGTGCGTCTGGGACGGCCCGACCTGGCCGTATACGAATTCGATCGCGCTCGATGCGCTCGCCAGGGAAAGCAAGCGGAGAAACCACGCGTACGACAGCCGGTTCGCTCATTATTTGCGCGAATACTCCTTCCTGCATTACCAGCGGCCGGGACCTGGACCGGCCGGCACTGGTCGAGCATTACAACAGCGAAACGGGCGAGCCGCTCAGCGATGAGCAGGAGTACAACCACTCGTATTACATCGATCTCCTGGTCACGCACGTGGCCGGTCTGTCCGTAGAAGCGGACCGGATCGTGCTGGACCCGCTGGATATCGGACTCGATTATTTCCGCCTGGACCGCATCCGCGCGGCCGGCTTGGATCTGAAGATCACCTACCTGCGTCCGAACGCTTCCGCCGGAAATCCGGGGCTTCCGCCGGGTTACCGCCTGTTTGTGAACGGCAGACTCGCCTTCGAGAGCGAAACGCTCTGCCGGACCGAGCTCACTTGGCAGCAGTTACGCGAAATCCAATGAAGAAGGAGTGAAAGCTGATGGAGCGTTTCAACGGAATCGTCTCTGTGTCGGAGACGGATCCCCGGGTGAAGGAGGCCTTCCTCCCGATCCTGCATCCGAACGACAGCCATGCCGCCAATTTGCTGGCTCTGGACAACGGCGATCTGTTATGCGTCTGGTTTACGGGGGAGCGGCGAAGGCAACCCCGATACGAACATCGTGATGTCCCGGCTTCCGGCCGGGTCGGACCGGTGGGCGGAGCCCGCGCAGCTGTCGGACGACCCCGAACGGTCCGAGCAGAACCCCGTTCTGTTCCAGGCCCCGGGAGGCAAGCTGTGGTCGCTTCATACCTCGAACGAGCCGCATAACCAGCGGACGTCGAGAATCGTGTACCGGATCTCGGAGGACGGCGGGTCGACGTGGAGCGAAGCGAAGGTGCTGCTGGATACACCCGGCATTTTCCTGAGGCATCCCCCGGTTGTGCTGGATAACGGGGATTGGTCTGCTTCCCGCTTATTACTGCAGGCTGGAAGGCCATTACAGCGTTGTGCTGATCAGCTCGGATCAGGGAGAGACGTGGGTGGAGCACGAGGTTCCGGGAAGCACGCACCGGGTGCAGATGAATGTGGTGAAGCTGGCGGACGGCTCGCTCTTTGCCATGTTCCGCAGCCGCCAGGCGGACCGGATCTATACGAGCGTCTCCCGTGATAACGGCCGAAGCTGGACGGTTCCCGAGCGCAGTGCGCCGCCGAACAACAACTCTTCCACGCAGGTTGTCCGTCTTCCGAACGGCCATCTGGCCTTGATCTACAACAACTCCAGCATGGAGCGGGATCAGTTCCGCTGGGTGCAGCGGAAGGGCGAATTCCGCAAAAAGCCGCTGCGCACGCCGCTGACGCTCGCCCTGTCGGAGGACGGCGGGAAGACGTGGCCTTACTACCGGAATGTGCAGACCGCGGACCTCGAATACAAGGAATCCGAAATCGGGTATTCCTACCCTTCGATCATTGCGGCCGGCGACGGCAGGCCGCATATCGCTTTTTCGTATCTCCGCAAAGCCATTAAATATGTGAATTTGGATGAGAATTGGGTCCGGGAGCAATAGCCCGGCCCGTGGATCATTTTAAAAATCTGGGGTGATGGTCATGAACGGAAGAATCGAGCATTTAAGCGGCGACTTGTTTTTTGACGAGAACATGGACATTTTCGTAAACCGCGAATTGGAATCGTTTACAACCTCGCAGCACACCCATGATTTCGTTGAAATCAGCTTCGTCGGTGAAGGAAGCGGCTACCATTACGTCGAGGATCAGGTGATTCCCGTCAAGCAGGGCGATTTGTTTGTCATTCCGATCGGCACATCGCATGTGTTCCGGCCTTCTTCCCCGAAGCAGGACAGAAAGCTCGTCATTTACAACTGCATCTTCCGCGTCGGGCTCCTGGAGGAATGGAAGCATCTGCTTCAGAAGGATTCCTATACCTACAACATCATTTACTACCCGTACCAAAGCTCCGAGCGGTGGCTGCATTTTCAGGATAAGCATGATACGTTCTCCACCATGATTCAGAATATGTACTGGGAGTATCTCAAGCGCAATCCCGGCTACGAGACGCTGATGACCGTGCTGCTCATCCAAATGCTGGTGATGCTGCAGCGCTTCGAGCTCAAGAACGAAACGGAGCCGGCCTCGTTCAGCAAGCTGGAGGAAGTGATTCATTTTATCAAGAACCATTACACCCAGAATATCAGCGTCCAGTCCGTGGCTGATTACTTCTTCCTCAGCGCCAGCCACTTTCAGCGTTTATTCAAAAAATCGACGGGCCAGACGTTCACGCAGTATCTGCAAAATGTGCGCATCCAAAAGTGCTGCGAGCTGCTCAAATCGACCGACATTCCGATTTACCAGATCGCCAATCAGGTCGGCTATCTCGATATGAAATTCTTCCACGCCCTCTTCCGTAAAAAAACGGGGGTGACGCCCCGGCAGTACAGGCAGAACTTCCAGGAATTCGAGGACAAGGCGCTAACCTATTGATCGGCATCCAGAGAGGATCACCGGATCACGTTAAGACAAAAGCTGGCCATCGATGGAGCAGCTTTCTTTTTTTTGCATGATAACAGAGAAACGGAGGAATGACCGATGTGGAGTCCGGATCGGTATTTGGAGACGTTGTATGAGAAGGCAAACCGGGAAGCGGAACGGCAAGCAGGCGGTTCCTTGGCCTGAAAGAAAGGCGTCTGTGCGCTCCAAGCTGCTGGCATGTCTGGGGCCCTTGCCGAGGGCGGAGACGGAGCTGGAGCCGGTTACGCTGGAGCGGACCGAAAGGGAGGATTACATCCGGGAGCGGGTGGTTTATAGGGCGGCGGAGCATCTCCAGGTCCCCGCTTACGTTCTGATCCCGAAACGGCTTACAGGGAAGGCGCCGGCCGTGCTGGCCTGGCACGGACACGGCTACGGCGACCGGGAAATTGCCGGATTGCGGCCGGATGGGACGGATGACGAGACGGAAGGAGGCATCCACCGGCATTTTGCCCTGCAGCTGGTGCGGCGGGGCCTCGTGGTGATCGCGCCCGAAATCATCGGCTTCGGCGACCGGCGGATGGCCTCGGACAGCGGGAAGGACCTGGCGAAAAGCGGCTCCTGCTTCGCGCTCGCCTCGCGCCTCCTGCTGTACGGAAGAACGCTGGCCGGGTCAGCGGGTGTACGAAGCGTTCCGGGCGCTCGATTATGTGCAAACCCGGGAGGAGGCGGACCCCGGCCGGATCGGTCGCGATAGGCTTTTCGGGCGGCGGCCTTATTGCGGCGTTCGCCTCCGCCTTGGATGAGCGGATCCGGGCCGCCGTGCTCTGCGCCTTCACGAGCACGTTCAGGGGAAGCTTGCTCGCAATGAACCACTGCATCGACAATTATTTGCCGTCCATCCTGCCGGAGGTCGATCTTCCGGAGCTGATCGGACTGATGGCTCCGAGACCCTTGTTCGTGGAATCGGGTCTCGGGGATCCGTTATTTCCGGTAGACTCCGTGCGGGAGGCCCTTGCCGGGCTGAGCGAAATATACCGGGCGGAGGGGGCCGAGGAGCGGATCGAGAGCGACCTGTTCCCGGGAAAACACGAGATATCCGGGCGTTATTCCTTCGACTGGCTGGCCCGGCGGCTGAAAGCATGATTCCCCTATAGAGTCAGCAATCGCCACCTATAATCCCGGAAAACGGCCGAGGTATAATGAAGCAAGTAATTTGAAACCGTTATCAGGCTGGAAAGGGAGGTGCCGTATTGGGGCGCATTCTGTTGAATCACGTGGAAAAACGTTACGGAAAGGACCGGGGGTACGCCGTTAAGGATTTTCATCTGGAGATCCATGACGGGGAATTTCTCGTGATGGTCGGTCCGTCCGGTCTGCGGCAAGTCGACAACGCTCCGGATGATTGCGGGACTTGAGGATATATCTTCAGGGGAGCTGTACATCGGCGATCAGCTCGTGAACGATCTGCCTCCGAAGGACCGGGATATCGCGATGGTGTTCCAGAACTATGCGCTGTACCCCAACATGAGCGTATACGAGAATATCGCGTTCGGCCTGCGGTGCGTAAAACGCCCAAGCACGAGATCGACCAGGCGGTCAAAAGAACCTCGCGCATTCTGGAGATCGAACCCTACCTTGAACGGAAGCCCAAGCGGCTCTCCGGCGGCCAGCGCCAGCGCGTGGCGCTCGGACGGGCGATCGTGCGGAATCCCCAGGTGTTCCTGATGGATGAGCCGCTCTCGAACCTGGACGCCAAGCTGAGGGTTCATATGAGAACGGAGATTATCCGCCTGCACAAGCAGCTTGGCGTCACGATGGTGTACGTCACCCACGATCAGGTGGAAGCGATGACCATGGGCCACCGCATCGTCGTGATGAAGGACGGCGTAATCCAGCAGGTCGATACGCCGCAGATGATATACAACCATCCGCGCAATATGTTCGTTGCCGGATTTATCGGTACGCCGCCGATCAATTTGATCGAAGGTCAAATCTTGGAGGGCGCCGGCGGGGGCTGGAGTTCCATACGAACCGGTACTATCTGCGCGTCCCCGAGAAGCAGTCCGTACTGCTGCGGGAGAAGAAGAAAATCAACCGGAACGTCATCCTGGGCATTCGCTGCGAGAGCATTCATCCGGATCCGGCCTACCGCGAAGCCCATCCCGGGGCGCAAATCACCGGCGTGCAAAAGATCGGCGAGCTGATGGGTGCGGATATGTATTTGTACATGGATATCGGCGCGCCGGAGCTGCTCATTGTCCGGACCCACGCGGGTCACACCTTCGCGGATAACGAGAAGCTTACGGTGACGCTCGATATGAACAAGGCGCTTTTTTTCGATAAGGATACGATGGACAACTTGGCTTATTAGCCGGGATGTACGCGCGTTATTAACTTAAGCGGCGGAGGGATCGCGTTGAAGGCGTTGTTACGAACTCGGGTATGGACGGCGGCTCTGATGGTCCCCGTTCTTGCTCTGGGTCTTGCGTTCCCCGGTCTGGCGGAAACGCAGGGCTCTCCGCCGCCCGGGACAAAGCCGCAGACAAGCGGCATGGCAAACGAAGCGAACGAACCCGCGCCGGCGGTTCCTTCCTATTCCGAAGTGCTGGAGCGCTGGAAACGGGAGGGGGCGGCGGCGGACCATACCGGAAGCATCACGGTCCCGGGACCGAAGCTTGCGGGCCGGTCCGGTCAGGCCGGCGTGTCAACCGGCTCGTATGAAGGGAAGAATAATGTCCTGATCTGGAACGCGCAGGGCGACGAATGGATCGAGTATGAAGTCGACGTCAAGCAGGGCGGCTTATACCAGATCGATATTTCGTACCACCCTTTCGTCGATACGAAGCACCGCAAGCCGGTCGCCTGGAACGTGACGCTGGACGGCGTCAGTCCGTACCCGGAAGCCAAGTCGGTGCAGCTGTACCGGCATTGGCGGGACCGGCTTCCGGCCCGCAAGGACGATAACGGCGACGAAATCCGGCCGATGGCGGAAGACGTGTCCGGTTGGATGACGGCGCCGTTCCGCGATTCGGCCGGGGCTTACGAGGGTCCCCTGCTGTGGTATTTGACGCCGGGGAAGCACAGACTCCGGCTGTCCGGAAGCGATCCGGTGGCGATCGAATCGGTGACGTTCAAAGCGCCGGACCGCACGGCCGATTACAAGACGGCGCGCAGCGCAATGCCGGAGGCGGCTCCCGTACAGGCGGAGCCGATCGTGATCGAGGCGGAGGCGGCGGGGTGGAAGAACGATTCGTCCATTCCGCTGGCTTACGATAACGATATCGCCTCCGTTCCTTATGTGCGGGGAAAATCACCTACAACACGGTCGACGGCCAGCGCTGGTCCACGGGCAATCAGGAGATCAGCTGGAGCTTTGAAGTGCCGCAAACCGGCTATTACCATATCGGCATGCGCGCGCAGCAGTCGTTCCTGTCCAACCGCTCGTCCTTCCGGACCATCTCGGTCAACGGCAAAGTGCCCTATTCCGAGCTGAACGCTTACCGCTTCCTCTATGCCTCCGGCTGGAAAGGGATCAAGCTGGGGGACGACGCGGGCAGGCCGTACGATTTTTACTTGCAGAAGGGCACGAATACGATCTCCATGCGCGTCACGCAGGCACCGCTCAAGCCGGTCATGACAGAGCTTGAGAAGAACATCGCGGAGCTGAAGCTGCTCTCGGCCGACTTGAAAGCAATGACCGGCGGCGTGGACGACAAGAACCGGACGTGGGATATCGAGAAGGACCTGCCGGGGTTCACCCAGCGGCTTCGCGCTGCAGGAGACCGTCTTGACGCCGCCCGTGCGCGGCTTGAGCAGATCAACGGCCGGGCCGACGCCGTTTCCCAGGGGATCGTCACGGTGGTGCAGGATATCGGGCAGCTCCTGAGGAATGCGGACGAAATTCCGTACGAAGCGAGCCGGCTCGTTTCGCTGCAGGGCAAGGTGGGCGATCTGATCACGCAGCTCAGCTCCCAGCCGCTTCAGCTGGATCAGCTGTACGTCGTTCCGGCGGGCCGGGATTTTCCGAAGATGGAAGCGTCCCTGCTTGAGAAGATGGAAGGGGCTGTCGTGAACTTCTTTTATTCGTTCAAGCCGAAGGAGAAGCTGAGCCAGGTCAAGGACGACGTGCTCAATGTGTGGGTTCTGCGCGGACGGGATTACGTGAATTTGCTTCAGGATCTGGCGAACGAATCGTTCACGCCGCAAACCGGCATCAAGGTGAAGGTGAACCTGCTGCCCGACTCGGGACTGCTTGTCCTAATGAACGCCGCCGGCATCGCGCCCGATGTGGCGCTCGGACTGTCCCAGGACCTGCCGTTCGAATATGCGCCGCGGGGCGGGATCTATAATTTGAAGCAGTTCCCGGACTTCGATACCGTATTTAAACGTTTCGCTCCGGGGTCGTGGATTCCGTTCTACTACAATGACGGATATTACGGCGTTCCGGAGACGCAGACGTTCCAGATGCTGTACTACCGGAAGGACATTCTGCAGAGCATGGGACTGAAGGTTCCGGACACCTGGGACGAAGTGTACAAAATGCTGCCGGTGCTGCAGCAGAACGGGATGAACCTGACGCCGGTCGGCCACAATCCCTTCTTCCTGCAGAACGGGGCCGATTACTTTGAGCAGGACGGCTCGAAGACGGCGCTCGGCTCGGAGAAGGGCTTCGATTCCTTCAAGAAATGGACGGAGCTGTACAACAAATATGCGGTGGACCGCTCGGTATCCAGCTTCTACCAGCATTTCCGCGACGGCACCATGCCGATCGGCATCGCCGATCTCAGCATGTACATTCAGCTGGCGGTAGCCGCTCCCGAGCTGAACGGCTGGTGGGGCGTGGCCCCGATTCCGGGAGTGAAGCAGGAGAACGGGACGGTCGCCCGCTGGATGGGCGGCGGCATGCAGTCCTCGGCGATCTTCAAGCAGACGAAGAAGCCGCAGGAAAGCTGGGAGTTTCTGAAATGGTGGACGTCGCCGGAGGTGCAGGAGAGGTACGGCACGGACCTGGAGACGCTGAACGGCGTCAGCTTCCGCTGGAACACGTCCAACATCGATGCGTTCGTCAAGCTTCCGTGGAAGGAAGAGGATCTTAAAGCGATCATGGAGCAGTGGCGCTGGTTCAAGGAGATTCCGAACGTGCCGGGAAGCTATTTCATGGAGCGCGAGCTGCAGAACGCCTGGAACCGCACCGTCGTCGACGGGATCAATTACCGCACCTCGCTGGAGACCGCCATCGGGGATATCGACAGAGAGGTTCAGAGGAAGATGCAGGAGTTTCATTTTATCGACGGCAACGGCAAGGTTCTGAAGTCTCTGAATCTGCCGGCCATCACCGAACCGTGGGAAGGAGTGGACCCGTATGTTAAAAAGTGAAACGAGCGTGCTCCCGAAGCCGCATACATCCGAGAGCCGTCTGAAGCAAAAGGTCATCGGGGCCTTCCTGACGGTATGGTCCTACCGCGCTTCCTACGTGTTCATTGCACCGTTCATGATCTGTTTTGCCATCTTTATCATGATTCCGGTCATCGCCGCCTTCGCGCTCAGCTTTACGTATTATAATTCCCTGGAGCCGCCCCGATTCGTCGGCTGGGCGAATTTCCGGTACATGTTCTCCCAGGATCTCATTCTGATCAAATATGCCGCCGAACACGTTCAAGTTCGCCACGATCGTCGGCCCGGGAGGCTACATCGCCTCCTTCCTGCTGGCCTGGCTGATCTCGATTCTGCCCGGCGTCTACCGCAAATGGTTCACGCTCGCCATGTATACTCCGTCCCTGGCGGGCGGGGTGTCCATGGGCATCATCTGGTCGCCGCTCCTGTCCAGCGACCGGATCGGGTATTTGAACAGCTTTCTGCTCAAGGCCGGGCTGATCAGCGAGCCGATCCTGTGGGTGACGAGCAAGGAATATTTGATGACCTCCATGATTATCGTGACGCTCTGGTCGAGCATGGGGATCGGCTTCCTGGCGATGCTCGCCGGTATTCTGAACGTCAATCCGGAGCTGTATGAGGCCGGGAAGCTGGACGGGATCCGCAGCCGGCTGGAAGAAATCTGGTATATCACGATTCCTTCCACCAAGCCGCAAATGCTGTTCGGGGCGGTCATGGCCATCGTCGGGGCCTTCAAGGCCGGGGGCATCGGCGACCAGCTGTCCGGCATGAACCCGACGCCGCAGTACGCGGGACACGTGATCGTCACCCATATCGACGATTACGGCTTCACCCGCTTCGAGCTCGGTTATGCGACCGCGCTGTCCGTGTTTTTGCTGGTTTTGATTTATGCCGCCAATAAGCTTTGCTGGAGGCTGTTCGGCACGAAGGAGGACGAATAGATGAATGCCCCGATGACGCTTCGTAAGGTCTTGTCGTGGCGGAGGCGCCCGAGGCTGCGCAAGCTGAGTCCGATGGAGAAGCTGTCCGCCGTGTTTCTGGTGCTGCTCAGCATCTTCATGCTCTTGCCGCTCGTGTATATCTTCAACCATGCGCTTAAGCCGTATCAGGAGCTGTTTATTTATCCGCCCAATATTTTTGCCCGTCATCCTTCCCTGCAAAACTTCGTCGAGCCGCTGTCGATTACGAAAGGGACGGCGACGCCGATCACCCGCTATATCTTCAACAGTGTGGTGGTTGCGATCTTGTGCGTGATCATCGTCACGGTGGTGAGCGCAATGTGCGCTTATCCGATTTCGAAGCATAAATTTCCCGGGCACAAGCTCGTGTTCGGTTCCATTCTCCTGACGCTGCTGTTCGCGCCCGAAACCGTCGCCATCCCCCGGTACCTGGTCGTCAGCAAGCTGGGCATTATGAATACGTATCTGGGACATGTGATGCCGATGGTGGCCGTGCCGACGGGCGTGTTCCTGATGAAGCAGTTCATCGACCAGTCGCCGAACGAGCTGCTCGATTCGGCCAAGATCGACGGGGCCCGCGAATATACGATTTTTATGAAAATCGTCATTCCGGTCATTATGCCGGCGGTGGCGACCATCGGGATCATCGCGTTCAACGCGGCCTGGGGGAATACGGAAACCTCGACGCTGTTCATGCAGGATGAGGAGATGAAGACCTTCCCGTTCTATATTTCCACCCTGACGAGCGGGATGGCCAACAACGTAGCGAGACAGGGAGCGGCGGCTGCGGCCGCGCTGCTGATGTTTCTGCCGAACCTGATTATCTTTCTGCTGTTTCAAAGCAAAGTGATTGCCACCATGGCACATTCCGGAATCAAATGAGGGGAGAGATCGTATGGAACAATCGCGCACAACGGCGGGAGGCGCCAAGCTGTGGTACGAGAAGCCGGCAAGAGCCTGGACGGACGCCCTGCCGATCGGCAACGGCCGGCTCGGGGCGATGATCTTCGGCAAGGTGAACACGGAACGCATTCAGCTGAACGAAGATTCGGTATGGTACGGAGGACCGGTCGCCGGAGACAACCCGGACGGCCGGCGGTATTTGACGGAGGTCCGCCGTTTGCTGATGAAGGGCAAGCATGTGGAAGCCGAGGAGCTCGCCCAGATGGGGATGATGTCCATCCCCAAATCGCTTCATCCTTATCAGCCGCTCGGGGAGCTGCAGCTGTACCATGACGGCGAGAAGAAGATGATCTCGAACTATTACCGGGATTTGGATATCGAGAAGGGGATCGCCCGGGTCCGCTACAGCCTGAACGAAGTAAAGCACGTAAGGGAGCTGTTCAGCGGCGCCGTGGATCAGGTGATTGCCGTGCGGATCGCGTGCGATCATCCGGCGAAGCTCGATTTGCGGATGAATTTGAGCCGGAGGCCGTTTGACGAGGGCACACACCTGATCGGCCGGGATACGCTGGTGATGAGCGGCTCCTGCGGCCAGGGCGGGGTCACTTACTGCGCCGCGATCAAAGCCGTGCCGGAAGGAGGCTCGGTCCAGGCGGTCGGCGATTTTCTGAAGGTCCGGCAGGCGGATGCGGTCACGATATACATCGCGGCGGCTACGACTTTCCGCAGTGTGGATCCGCAGACCGCTTGTCTTCAGCGGCTGGAGCATGCGGCGGGCAAAGGCTATGAACGGGTCAAGCAGGATCACGAGGCGGATCATCTTGCGCTCTTCAGCCGGGCAAAGCTTGAACTTGGCGGCCCGGAGGAAGACGGCGAAGCCGCCGCTCTGCCGACGGACGCCCGCCTGCAGCGGTTCAAGGACGGCGGGGAAGACCCCGGTCTTGTCGCGCTTTATTTCCAATACGGCCGTTATCTGCTGATGGCCAGCTCCCGGCCCGGATCGAATCCGGCGAATTTGCAGGGGATCTGGAACGAGAGCTTTACGCCTCCCTGGGAGTCGAAATATACGATCAATATCAACACCGAGATGAACTATTGGCCCGCCGAAATCTCCAATCTGCCCGAATGCCACGAGCCGCTGTTCGATCTGATCGACCGCATGCGCCCGAACGGCAGGATCACCGCGCAGAAGGTGTACGGTCGCCGCGGGATTGTGGCCCATCATAATACCGACATGTGGGGCGCTACCCATATCGAGGGCAATTTCATGCCCGGCTCGATCTGGCCGATGGGCGCCGCCTGGCTGTCGCTGCATCTCTGGGAGCATTACCGGTTCGGCGTGGACGAACGGTTCCTCCGGGAGCGGGCCTATCCGGTTATGAAGGAAGCGGCCGAATTTTTCCTGGACTATTTGTTCGAGGACCAGCAGGGACGCCTGGTGACGGGACCGTCCGTTTCCCCGGAAAACAAGTACATCGGACCCGGCGGCGGCGTGGGATCGCTCTGTATCGGGCCTTCCATGGATACGCAGATTATTTATACCTTATTCACCGCTTGCATCGAGGCATCCGGTCTGCTTCAAGCGGACGAGGGGCTTCGCATGAAATGGGAAAGCGCGCTGAACAAGCTGCCCAAGCCGCAGATCGGAAAGCACGGCCAGCTGCAGGAATGGGTGGAGGACTGGGATGAAGTGCATCCGGGCCACCGTCATATCTCCCATTTGTTCGCCCTGCATCCGGGGAAATCATTCACGTGCGCCATACGCCCGAATGGGCGCAGGCGGCCCGGCGGACGCTGGAGCGCAGGCTCGAGCACGGCGGCGGACATACGGGCTGGAGCCGCGCCTGGATCCTGAATTTCTACGCCCGCCTGGAGGAAGGGGAGCAGGCTTACGAGCATCTGCGGTCGCTGCTGTCCCATTCGACGCTTCCGAATTTGTTCGACAACCATCCGCCTTTTCAAATTGACGGGAATTTCGGCGGAACGGCCGGCATCGCCGAGATGCTGCTGCAGTCGCACCGCGGGGAGATTGCGCTGCTTCCGGCTCTCCCGAAGGCCTGGCGGCGGGGCAGGATCAGCGGCTTCCGCGCCCGCGGCGGCTTTGAAATTGACTTGGAGTGGGAGGACGGCGTTCTTGCCCGCTGCGTCATCCGTGCGTCGAGAACCGGCATCTGCCGCGTCATCTGCCGCGACCCCATTCGGCACTCGCCGTGGAGGCGGACGGGTTGCCGGTGGTAAGCCGCATGGAGAGCGATTTGACCGAATTCCAGGCGGTTCAAGGCCAAACGTACGTCCTGACGGCGGTGAAGCCGGATCAGAACGCGCCGGTCATTCTGGCGGCCGTCGAATAATCAGCAGAGGACAAACAGGCCACCCCTACGCGGTGGCTTTGTTTGTGCCGTTTTCAGGCGATGCATGCCGCGGAATTGAACGTGGCGGAATCCTCCCCTAAAGAAGGCGCAAAACGCCTATAGATGTTTTTGCGGGCTGGTGTAATGTAGTAGGCAAGAGGTGATCCGATAATGGAATTTATCAGACCGGAGGATTATTTGCCGCGTAAGCAGCACATCCCGGACTTGAATCAATATGGAATCGGCCTGATCGGCTGCGGCAGCATCGCCAATACCGCGCATCTGCCCGCTTACCGCAAATACGGCCTTAAGATCGCGGCCTGCTGCGACGTAAGCGAAGAAGCGGCGCGGGCCACGGCGGAGAAATTCGATATCCCCTTCTGGACAACAAGCGTGGATGAACTGCTGGAGAGGGAGGAGGTAGCCGTCATCGATTTGGCGATCCACCCGGAGCCCCGGCTGGAGGTGCTGCGGCGGATCGGCCGGGCGCCGCGGCCGGTGCTGTGCCAGAAGCCGCTGGCGCTGGAGCTGCAGCATGCGGAGCTCCTGGCCCGCGAGGCCGACCGCCTCGGCATTACGCTCGGCGTGAACCAGCAGGCCCGCTGGGCCCCGGCGCACAAGGCGCTGAAGACGGTGCTGGAGCAGGAGCTGATCGGTGAAGTGTACAGCATCCACCACAACCTGCGGTCCTTCCAGGACCAGGCCGGCTGGTGGTGGACGAAGATGAAGAATTTCAATATCGTCGATCACGGCGTTCATTATGCGGACCTGTGCCGCTATTTTAACCCGTATCCGGAAGAATGGTCGCGGGTGCACTGCACGACGGCGCAGCTGAGGCAGCAGAATGCGGTGGATCCGCTCATTTATTCGGCGAACGTCGAATTCGGCCCGAAGGGCGGACGGAATCCGTTCATGGCTTCCCTTCATTTCAACAATATCGTGAAGGCGGGCCGTTCCCACAGCCATACCTGGTGGGTGGACGGAACGGAAGGAAGTCTGTGGTGCACGCAGGACACGCTGTATATGGCGCTGAACCGGCACAAGAACGTCGTGCACGAGATCAAGCTGAAGGGAACCTGGTTCCCGGACGCCTTCGCGGGCTCGATGCTTGCCTTCATCACCGCGCTGGAGGAAGGCGGCCGTCCGCCGGTCACGCCGGACGATAATCTGCAGACCGTGGCTCTGACGACGGCCATGGTTCTGTCCAGCCAGGAAGGCCGCGTGGTGGAGCGGACGGACGTGCTGAAAGGGAGCGTGCTTTCTCATGAATAAGCTTGGCTTTATGAGCTATGTCTATATGGGCTGGACGGCGGAGGCCATGGCCGAAGCGGCCCTGGAACACGGGCTGATTTCCGTGCAGCTCGACCCGAGGCAAAAGCTGCAGCTGATGGACGACGAGCCTTTATCCCCGGTCCGCGCCGGCAAGATCCGCGAGGTCTTCGCGAAGAGGGGGATTGACGTCGTAGGTCTTTCCGGTTATACGAACCTGCTGAACCCCGTACTCTCCAAAAGAGAGGACAAACTGAAGCAGCTCGAGCGGATGATCGACCTCTGCACGGTTTACGGCACAAAATATATCGCGACGGAAACGGGGAGCCTCCATCCGACGAACGCCTGGCTCGATTACGAAGGCAATCATACTCCGGAAGTCTGGGAGCAGCTTCTTGGGATCGTAGACCGGCTCAGGAACCGGGCCGTGAAGAACGGGGCCGTGCTGCTGATTGAAGGGTTCGCGCTCAATGTGCTGCGGACGGCGGATCAAGCGGCCGCCCTGATGGATCGGCTCGGAACGGAGGGGCTCGGGATCGTGATGGACCCGTTCAATTATTTGACCGAGAGCGATTTGCCGCGGCAGGAAGAAGCGATGGGAAGCATGTTCGACCGCATCGCGCCGTACAGTCCGATAGCCCATGCCAAGGACGCCCTTTATGGGGAGGAAGGCTTTACGACCCCCGGGCGGGAGCGGGGCAGGCGGACTGGAACGTCTATGCGGCGCGCTGGCGAGCCGGCTTCCGGAGGTGCCGCTCATTCTCGAGCATGCGAAGCCGGAGGAAGTGGCGGATTGCCTTAAGCTGATCCGGCAGGCCTTTGCGAACGCCGGACGGATCCATGGCGGGAAGGATGCCTCATGATGCGGGCGCACCGGCCGAAGCTGGGCATCCAGGGGCCCGTCGTCGCCTGGCAGGATCCGTGGGCAGGGGAGGCCTCCGAGCGCATCATGCGGACCGGCACGGGCAGCATCCTCCCTTCCCAGGACCCGAAGCCGGAGCCGGACGCATTCCTGAACGCACTGCAAGGGCTGGGGGCCGACTTTTACGTGCATCACGTCGCCCCCGGACTGGAAGGGTATGCGGCGCTGCTTCAAGACATCGCGGAGGCGGGAATGGATCTCTGCCTCGGCAACGAGTACGGCAACATCAACGGGCCGTGGACGGATGGCACGAACCGGTATGACGTGCCGGACGAGGCAGTCTTGCAGGCGGCACAGTCGGGCCGATGCATCGGGTCGCTGTATGACGAGCCGGAGCATCTGCAGATCAACGCCGGGCAGTACCGGAAGGACGGCTGGTTCCCGCATTGGGCGGATACCGACGGGCTGAGCCTGGGAGCGGCGCGCGACCGGGTGGAGCGGTCGGCCGCATCTCAGGTCCGGCACGTGGAGAGTCTGATGGAGCGCGCCGGACTAGCGTCCCGGCCTTCCATGCCGCTGATATCGGAGCAGGTGTTTCCGACGATGTTTCATACGCTTGCCCGGGCGGGGATGGACTTGTGCCCCAAGATTATGAAGGAATCGTTCCAATCCCTGCAGCTGGCCACCGCTCTGGGAGCGGCGAAACAGTACGGAAAGGCGCTCTGGATCTGCGCCGATCTGTGGGGACCCGATACGGGGGCCTGGTTTACCCGGCTTCCCGGCTTTCCCGGGCATTCCCCGCAGGAATTCGATTCCGCTTTGAAATTGGGCTATCTGATGGGACCGACCCATCTGTTCGTGGAAAATATCGATGTTCTGCTGAAGCATACCGGAAGCGGTTTCTTTCGAACCGAATTCGGCGAAGTCTGGGAGTCTTTCGTCCGCGGGTTTGTCCGGGAGCATCCACTCACCTGGTACCATGCGATGGCGGAACCGGATATCGCCGTCATCCATTCGGACGACAGTAATTACGGACAGAATCGAAGGTTGTTCGGCGACCGCACGCTGCCCGAGTCGGAGCTGAAGGACACGCAAAGCTTGTTCGCCGTCTGGCATCTGCTCAGCCGGGGGGCCATACCTGCTCACGGAAGCTGTATGCATATCCCGGGATACCGCTTTCCGAGGCATACGCTGAAGAAAGAGGTGCCGCCGGAACGCTTTCCGCTGGAGCAGGGATACACGGGAGGCGACCGGGAGCCGGTTCACCCGTTGTTTTATCCGGTGCGTAATGTCCTCGCGTTCGACCACCGGGTCCGCGCGGAGACGCTGGGGCGGCCGCGGCTGGCGCTGGTCTGCGGCTCGGCGCTGTCCGCCGAAACGCTGGCGGCTCTCATCCGCCGGGCGGAGGAGGGGGCGTCGTCGTCGTAGCCGAATGGTCGCTTCCGGAGGACGCGCCGGAACGGCTGAAGCACAGCGGGAAAGCGGGCTTCGGCCGGTGGATCGTCACGAATGATTTTCTCGAAGACCGTGTAAGGGAAGCCGTGGAGCCGTTCCTGGGGAAAGAAGGCTGCTGGACACAGCGGTTCGGCAGGACGGAGGTCCGCATGTACCCGAAGGACCGGGACGGGTATACGCTCGATTTTGAAATCGCTTCGATCCCATAAGCGGGCCCCATAAGGCGGGTGCCGGCCTTATCAGGGATGCAGCAATAGAACCAGAAGACTGCCCAAGAAAGTGGTTTTCGAGAAGGAATGAGATAATACGTGTGAAGGGCATCCACTGCAGGAGCGCCAGCGTTCGCCTTTGTGTGCGGGAAATACCCGCTGTAAAGCGGCTTCTAATCAAAATTTCCTGCAGACAACAGCGACCGGAAGCGGATGCCCCACCCCTCGTTAACTTCTATTGCCCCACTTAACCACTTTCTGAGGCAAACTCAACAGGATTGGTATTGGACGATAAACGCGCTGGCCCTTGCAGAGCAAGGGGAAGCGACCGTTTATCCTGGGCAGAGGAGGAGAGCCGTTTGGAGCAAGCGAGGCATCACGATCCGTTCGCGGAAATCGCTTTTCGCGAGCATCCCGGAAATAAAGACGAAGTGCGGGAAATTCCTCCGGCGGCTTATGAGAAGCAGTATTTTGCGCCGGGCCCGGAAAAGGCGAAGCCTGCGGCCGAACCTTCATACGAGGCGCAGCTTGCGGACTTCCATCAGGAACTGAAAGGGCTTCGCGAGAAGTACCGGCCTTTTATGAGCGATTGGACTCCCGCCCCCTCCCTGTGCCGGGAGAGGCAGGAGTGCAGGCATTTCGGGTTTCGTTACCAGACGCCGGAGGACGCCGATTTTACCCGGGTGCTGGAAGGGGCCGGGCACTGGGAGACGGTGAGCGTTCCCGATTTCCGCGGACCGACCGGTGAAGCCGGCCGATGGACGGGATTTTACCGCAGTGAATTCGAATATAAGGACGCCGCCGAAGGAAAGCGGGTATATCTGGTATTCAAAGGCGTCGATTATAAAGCGACGGTCTACCTCAATCGCAAATGCCTCGGCGACCATGAAGGGTTCTTCGCCCCTTTCGAGTTCGATGTCACGGATGTGCTGCAGGAGCATAATACGCTGGTCGTTGAGGTGAGCAACGATTACCCGATGATGGGCGTCGGGGAACCCGGCTTGACGGCGATAAAATGTACGGGGCGACCGGCCCGGGCTGGGACGATCCGTACAGCGGGTGGAACCACTGCCCGCCGGGCGCGGGGATTTACAACGCGGTCTATCTCGAGCAGCGGGCGCCGCTTTTTATCCAGGACGTCTTCGTCCGGCCGAACATCGATGAAGGCTGTGTAGAGGTATGGATCGACGCGGTCAATACGACAAGCCGGCTCATGGAGCATTTTGAAGTGGAACTGGAGATTCTGCCGAGAAATTTCACCGGACCGGGGATCGGCCCTCTTACGTTTCAGGTCGCTTATGCCGGGCCGGGCGTCAATTATTACCGCTACAAGGTGGAGCTTCCGGCCTTCCGGCTGTGGGAGCCGGAGAGCCCTTATCTGTATACGGCCCGGGTCGGCTTAATCACCGGGGCCGAGCGTTCGGACAGCCGGGACCGCAGCTTCGGGATGCGCAAATTTCATATGGACGAACAGGGTAACCCGAAAGGAACCTTGTATCTCAACAACCGCCCGGTTCTGCTGAGAGGCGCCAATGAGATGGGGCATCTGCAGCAGTGCGTCATGAAGGGCGATTACGATCAGCTCATCGACGATATTCTCATCGCGAAGCTTGCACATTTGAACTTTTACCGTATTACACAGCGGCCGGTGCAGGAAGAGATCTACGATTATTTCGACCGGCTCGGGATGATGCATCAATGCGATCTGCCGACCTTCGGCTTTATCCGCCGCAATCAATTCGTCGAAGGCGTAAGACAGGCGGCGGAGATGGAGAGGCTGATCCGCGACCATCCGTCCTCGGTGATGGTATCGCTGATTAACGAGCCTTCACGGACCGAGAAACGGCGCAAAGGCCATCGCCATTTGCATCGGAACGAACTGGAGGCTTTCTTCGTCGCCGCCAGACAGGCGATTTACGTGGAAAATCCGGATCGCGTAGTCAAGAATGCGGACGGGGACTACAATCCTCCGACACGCGAGGGGCTGCCCGATTTTCATTGCTATAACATGTGGTATACGAACAATACGATCCCGGTGGGCAAAATGTATAAAGGCTATCTCCCGGCCATTCGGGCGGGCTGGAAAACAGGTTGCGGCGAGTACGGCACGGAAGGGCTGGACAACGAGCAGCTGATGAGGAGCCGGTATCCGAAGGAATGGCGACCTTCCGGCGGTGAAGAGGAGTGGTCGCCGAACCGGATCCACGGCGCGCAGACCTACAGTCTGCACGGGGATTGGTATGCCGAACAGCGGACGCTGCGCGGGTGGATTCAGGCGAGCCAGAAGCATCAATGTCTGGCGACGAAGCTGATGACGGACGCCTGGCGCCGGCGGGCGGACCTCGTCGTATCCACCGCGGTCCATCTCTTGATCGACGCATGGCCGGCCGGCTGGATGAAGGCGCTGGTCGGGGTCGACCGGATTCCGAAGCCGGCGTACTTCACGTACAAAGCCTGCCTGGAGCCGATTCGCGTGAACCTCCGATGCGACAGGTGGAAGGCTTATGCGGGGAGACGCTGGAAATTGAAGCCTGGCTCCTGAACGATACGGCCGAGGAATACAGACCGTGCCGCATCGTCGCCACGCTCCGTGACGATACCCGCGATTACGGGAGCTACGAGCTCGCCGCCAGCCCTCCGAGGGCATCCGCCCGCTATGCCGGAACGATCCGCTTTACGGTGCCGCCGGTAGAAGACCGCCGGAGCCTGCACATGGATGCTTGTCTTCTTGACGACAACGGGAAGGCTGCTGAATTCGGAGCGGTTTACATTCGAGGCGTTCGCAAAAGCGAGCCGGGTAGAGCCGCGACCGGTCGCCTGGCTCGATACGGAAGCGGAGCTGCTCTGCTCGCTGCTGGGGCTTCCGGGCGAGCCTTACGACGCCGCTTCTACGGGAAGCGGGCCTCTTGTTGCGGCTTCCCGGGAAGCGTTCGAACGGCACCGGGATTCTCTTCTCGAGAAGGTGCGGGAGGGAGCCACCGCCCTGCTGATCCTGAACGGCCCGGACAGTGAGGCTTGGGACATCGGCGGAACGCCGGTAAGGACCGCCAAGCTGCGGGAGCTTTATTTTCTCGCGCTGCAATCCGAAGACCCGCGTCTTTCCTGGGTGAAAGAGGATGATTTCTCCTACTTCTATCACCTTACGAACGACCGGATCGACGGCATCTCGAACTGCCACCTGCTGGGGGACGGGATCGAGCCGATGGTGTTCGCCTACCGCCCGCAGAATGAACCCGGCGCCGGCGGCAAGGAAAAAGCCGCCGATTGTCGGTAAGTCGCCGTTCGGAAGCGGGCAATTTGTCCTCGTCTGCCTGCCGCTGTCCGGCCGAGTGGGCTACAATCCGACGCTGGACCGGTTTCTGATTTCCATACTAAGCGAAAGGGGAGCGGCGAAGCATGCACGCGATTGTTAGCCGAAATTTGCAAAAACGCGCCGAAGTAACGGCGACCGAAGAAGGCATCCGGCTTGATCTGTACGGTGGGGAGAGCCGCTCCCCTTATTTCTCGGGGTATCTGCATCAAATGCTGACCTGCTCGGAAGGCAAACCGTGGCGGTTCAAGGAGACTCGCCTGGAGAACGTGGAAATCACAGGCGATGCGGATCGGATCGGTATCCGGGGAACGCGCCGGGAATTAGGCTTCCGGATGGAGCTGTCCTTTGACCGGCACGGGCGCTGAGCATGGACGCGGCTTGGGACAACGATTCGGAGCGCACGCTGGAAGACGCTGCGTTCGGACTCTTGTTCGCGTTTCCCCGGCACAGCAGGGAAATCGTGACGATCCCCATATGATTTACAACAACAACCCTTCCTCCGACCCGGAACGCATCGTTCCCCGGCTTGGAGCCGGACCGGACCGGGGGTTCATTTGCGAAGAGCACCGGCTTCCGATTCCCTGTGTGAATCTGGAGTGGACGGAGGAAGGCGGTACGCGCTTCTTCTCCTTGTTCGCCGTTCCCTCGTTCGAGGAGACGGCGGACGGGACCGTGCATTACGGCTCGCTCGGCGCCGTTCAAGAGGAACACCGTTTCATGGCGGCGGCCATGAGCGGTGTCTTGATGTTTAACGGCGAGAAGGATATCCATTGCGTCGCCAAAAGCAAAACGGCTCCATACGGCGGCGGTTACCGGAATCTTCCTCCAGGGAGTTCGCTAAGGAAACAATACGCGCTGGACTGGGGAACCGCCGCCCGGCCCGGCCAGGGCTTCCGGGAGATCGTTCGCAAGGGGATGGAGCTGTTCGCTCCGGAAGGGGCGAGGCCTTTAACCGCGGGCGAAATGATCCGGCTGAAAACAAATGCGCTCGACGACCGCTGGCGAACGAATGAACGCGGAGCCGCCGGCTATGTGAAGTTCACCGACTCCAATGCGTTCGGCAATGTCTCGAAGCACCCGCTGCATTACATGTACGGGTGGACGGGGCAGTGCCTGAAGCTGGCCTGGTGCGACGCCAAGCTGGGGTTCGGGCAGGGGAGGAAGAGCGGATGAGGCGCTGCGTGCAGGCCGTCGATTTTTATGTGCGGCATAGCGGGACCGGCGTTCCGGGAATGAGACACAGCGTTTACCGTCTGACGGATGGTGAATGGGAGGACTTCAAGCGAAGCGGGGAGCAGGTCGTCTCCAGCCGCGCGCTGGGAGAGACGGCGGCCGACCTGGCGGATATCGTGCTGCTGTTCCGTGAGAACGGAAGGGAAGCCCCCGCTTCCTGGACGGAGGCGGTGCGCGAATCGGCCGACTTCTTCACCGGCAGTCTGCTGCCTTCCGGAATCTATCCCGCCGCCTGGCGGGTGGACGGCCGGCCGGCGGAGGAACAGATTACGGCGGCCGGCATCCCCTGCCTGGTTGCCCTTGCCAAGGCTTACCGGGTCACGGGGAGGAGCGGTATTTGACGGCGGCGGAGGCTGCGATGCAGCGCTATTATGAGCTGCACGCCGAAACGTTCGAGCGTCCGTTCGCCCGCTCCACGCTGGATGCGAAATGCGAGGATAAGGAAGCGGGGATGTATTTTTTTCTGGTCGCTTACGAGCTCCTTCTATTAACGGACGACCCGCGTTACCGGGAATGGGCCGAGATTGCGGCGGACTGGCTTCTGACCTTCGTCTACCTGTGGAATCCGCAGTACGACCGGGGCTCGAAGTTCCGGAGCGAGGGCTTTCTAGCTGCAGGTTGGCCGGGGGTCAGCGTCCAGAACCATCACCTCGACGTGTTCTTCCCGACCTATGAAATGTGGCGGTTCGGCCGCATGACAGATAATCCCGTGTACGAACGGATGGGCCGCATGTCGTTTGACGCCATGGGGCAGGGCATCTGCCGGAAGCCCGGGGATTGGAATTTCACCGTGGCCGGTGAACAGGGCGAGGGCTTCTTTCAGACGAATTGGAACCACCGGGGACACAGCAACAAATGGAATCCGTCCTGGGTCATTGCGCTCGTCCTGCATAATGCGCTGCGCTTCCGGGATGAGGACATAGAACCAAGCGGAAAGGGGAAAACGCGTCGTGAACGGTCAGATGATGCCGGATTGGGAGAACCTGCAGGTGCTGAGTCGGAATACCGAGCCTCCGCATGCCGATTTTATTCCTTACGGCGATGCGGAATCGGCGCTGGCGGGCGAGCGGGGAGCGTCGCCTTATTATCTTTCGTTGAACGGTCAGTGGCCGTTTTATTATGCGGAGAACCCGGAGCAAGCACCTGAACACTTCTTCGATCCGGATTACCCGGCGGAGGACTGGAATAAGCTCCCGGTGCCGGGATGCTGGCAGATGCACGGCTACGGCCGGCCGCTTTATTCGAGCAGCTACTATCCCTTCCCGATCGATCCGCCGCGGGTGCCGGGCGATAATCCGGTCGGATGCTACCGCAGAAGCTTCGTGCTGCCGGAGTCCTGGGAGGAGCGGCAGGTGTTCCTCGTCTTTGAAGGGGTCGATTCGGCCTTTCATGTCTGGGTGAACGGGCGACCCGCAGGGTACGGGCAGGGAAGCCACATGCCTTCGGAATTCCGGATCACCGCGCCGCTGAAACCCGGGTTGAATACGCTGGCCGTGCAGGTCTATCAGTGGAGCGACGGCGACTATTTGGAGGATCAGGACAAATGGCGGCTGAGCGGTATTTTCCGGGACGTTTATTTGAAGGCTGTACCGCATGTCCACATTCGGGATTTTACTGTGCGGACGCGGCTGAACGACGGGGACGACCATGCGTTGCTGGCTCTAAGGCTGAAAGTGAAAAATGAGTCGGATACCCCGTCCGGTCTGCATGCCGTGAAGCTTTCGCTTCGCGACCAAGCCGGAGGGACCCTATACGAAGGAAGCGAGGGCACGCCGCCGCTGCTGATGGCGGGCGAAGAGCTCGTGCTGGAGCGGGTTATCACGGTCGAGTGCCCGCGGAGATGGTCGGCGGAGGAGCCGAACCTGTATGTTCTGGTGCTGGAGCTGGAGGACGAAGAGGGAAGCTTGCTGGAAGTTGTGAGCACGGCTGTGGGCTTCCGGGACATCGCCGTCCGGGACGGCCGGCTTTGGGTGAACGGAAGGCCCGTTATCCTGAAAGGCGTAAACCGCAACGAATTTCATCCGGAGCTTGGGTTTACTATTCCTTACGAATCCATGCTCGAGGACATCCGGCTGATCAAACAGCATAACATGAACGCGGTCCGCTTGTCCCACTATCCAAACGATCCGCGCTGGCTCGATTTGTGCGACCGTTACGGGCTGTATGTGATCGACGAGGCGGATCTGGAAACCCACGGTCGCCATTTTATCGGCAACGAAAGCCATCTCGCCGAACAGCCGGAGTGGAAGCGACCGTTCCTTGACCGGATCGTGCGCCTGGTGGAAAGGGATAAGAACCATCCTTCCGTTATCATTTGGTCGCTCGGGAACGAATCGGGCTACGGGCCCAACCATGACGCCATGGCCGAGTGGGTGCGCCGGGCCGATCCTACGCGCCCCATTCACTACGAACGGGCCAAGGATGCGGCCGTCGTCGATATTGTCAGCAGCATGTATCCTTCGCTGGATGCCTTGATTGCAGAGGGGAAAAGTCCGATCCCAGGCCGTACCTGATGTGCGAATTCGCCCATGCGATGGGTAACAGCGCCGGCAATTTGCAGGAGTATTGGGATGCCGTTTACCGGTACCCCCGTCTGCTGGGCGGACTGATCTGGGAATGGGCCGATCACGGCATCCGGCGGCGCACCGAGGCGGGCGAAACGTGGTATGCCTACGGCGGCGATTTCGGCGACCGGCCGAACAGCGGGCATTTCTGCATCGACGGCCTGCTCTTCCCGGACCGGACTGTTAAGGCATCGCTGCTGGAATTTAAAAAGGTGATCGAGCCGGTCAAGGTGGAGCCGGTGGATGTGCGCCGCGGCCTTGTGCGGATCCATAACCGCTATGATTTCAAGAATCTCGATCACTTGACCGGCACTTGGTCGCCGCTGTGTGGCGGCGAGGTTGTGGAGCAGGGGATCTGCCCGAGCTGGATATACCAGCGGGAGAAGCGGCCGTGGTCACCATTCCTTGGACAGCGAAGAATGAACATATGGGCGGCGAGTGCTGGCTTCATATCCGTTTTACGCTGCGGAGGGCGGAGCTATGGGCGCCTCGAGGGCACGAAGTCGCCTGGGCCGATCTGCCGGTTCCCGCCTCCGGACGCAAGGGATCTTCGTTCATTCCACTCGATTCGATGGTCGCCCTCTTGGTGGATGAAACGGCCGGACTGCTGCGGATCCAAGGAAGCGATTTCACGGCGGAATTTCATAAGCGCCGCGGCGAAATAACGGCGTTGGAATACAGAGGCTTGCCGTTTCTGGCCGCAGGCCCGAAGGTGAACCTGTGGCGAGCGCCGACCGATAACGACGCCCGCCAGGCCAAGGAGTGGCGCAAGGCCGGCTACGATGCGCTGCTTCACCGGGTGGACGATATATCCGTAGGTCATCACGGAAGCAAGGCGGTCCGGGTTACAGTGGAATCGACGCTCGGCGCGGCAGGTCTGGGCGCTTGTTTCAAGGCCTCACTGATTTATACCTTCTACGGGTCGGGCGACATCGTGATTTCCGCCCGTGTCAAGCCGCTCCAGGATGAGCTCCCTCCGCGCCGCGGCTGGGGCTGCAGATGACGCTGCCCGGCGGGTTCGAGCGGTTCGCTTGGTTCGGTCTCGGCCCGCACGAGTGCTATCCCGACCGGAAGGCAAGCGGCCGGCTCGGGGTCTACAGCGGCTCGGTGCAGGAGCAGTTCGTCCCGTACATCAAGCCGCAGGAAAACGGCAACAAGGCGGATGTGCGCTGGGCGGCCGTGACGGACGAAGCGGGCACCGGCTGGTTCATCGGCGGGTCCGCCGACGCTGGATGTCAGCGTAAGCCATTATACCGCCGATCAATTGGCCCAGGCCAAGCATACTCCCGAACTGGTCCGCATGGACGGGACGGTTGTGAACATGGATTACCGGCAGGCCCCAATCGGCAATCACAGCTGCGGCGAAGCGCCGCCGCTGGACCAATATTTGATTCAACCGGCGGAGGCGTCATTCTCGGTAAGGTCATGCGGCCCTTTACTACAAGGGAATGGTCTCCGGCGAAGCTGAGCAAGCTGCAGCCGGAGCCGTTAAAGGGGCTATCCTTGGAGCAACCTGCGGCCGCCGCCGGGATCAACTTGGAGCCGTCCTCCGCGGCCCCTGTGCAGGAGGTGACCGAACGATGATCAGCTGCAGGTTTCCGAAAATCATGTTCGGCGGCGATTACAACCCGGAGCAGTTTCCGAAGGAGATTTGGGCTGAGGACATGCGGCTGTTTCGGCTGGCCGGCATCGATATTGCGACGCTGAATGTGTTTTCCTGGGCTCTGAACCAGCCGGATGAGAACACGTACCGGTTCGACTGGCTCGACGAGGTGATGAACAAGCTGCATGAGAACGGCATCCGCGTGTGCATGGGCACTAGCACGGCCGCGCATCCGGCCTGGATGGCGAAGAAGTACCCCGACATTCTGACCGTCACCTCCGACGGGAGAAAACGGAAGTTCGGCCGCAGGCACAATTCGTGCCCGAACAGCCCGACCTTCCGCAAGTATGCCGGGCGGATGGCCGGAAAGCTGGCTGAACGGTACAAGAACCACCCGGCGCTGCTTCTGTGGCATGTGAACAACGAGATCGGCATCCGCCGCTACTGCGAGAACTGCGAGCAGGCGTTCCGGGAATGGCTGAAGCAGCGGTACGGCACATTGCAGGAGCTGAACCGGGCCTGGTACACGCGCTTCTGGGGGCATACGTTCTACGATTGGGACGAAATCGTGCTGCCCGGCGCGCTCAGTGAAGGGATGTCGGGCGGGAATGCCGACCAGACGGCTTTTCAAGGGATGACGCTCGATTTCTTCCGCTTTAATTCCGACAGCTGGCTGGAATGCTATCTCATCGAAGCCGGAGCGATTAAAGAAGTGATCCCGGATGCGGTCGTCACCACCAACTTCCAGGGGAACGGCACCTACAAGCCGCTGGATTATTTCAAATGGGCGCCGCACCTTGATATCGTCGCGCTCGATATTTACCCGGAGAACCATACGCCGCCAAGCTATATGGCGCTCCGGTACGATCTGATGCGGGGTCTGAAGGACGGCGCTCCCTTCCTCCTGATGGAGCAGACGCCGGGCGTGATCAACTGGAAGCCCGTGAATCCCGTCAAGCCGCCCGGCCTTATGCGGCTGCGCGCAGCTACCAGGCGGTGGCCCGCGGGGCGGAGTCGGTGATGTTCTTCCAGCTGCGCCGCTCGCTCGGCGCCTACGAGAAATTCCACGGCGCCGTCATCGATCACGCCGGCCATGAGCATACCCGCGTCTTCCGGGAATGCGCGGAGCTCGGCGGAGAACTGAGGCGACTGGATGGCCTGCTGCTGGATTCGCGGATCAAGAGCCGGATCGGCATCCTGTTCGATTGGGACAATTGGTGGGCGGTCGAGCTGGGCGGCGGGCCGTCGGCCTATTTCAAGTACTTGGAGCAGATTCAAAAGTACTACGACGCCTTTTATGACCAGCATCTGCAGGTCGATTTCATCCATGTGGGTTCGGATTTTAATACATACGATCTGGTGGTGGCGCCTTTGCTGTACATGGTAAAGGCCGGCTGCGCCAACAAGCTGGAGCGTTATGTGGAGAACGGCGGGACCTTCGTGACGACCTTCTTCAGCGGCATCGTGAACGAGCACGACCTGGTTACGCCGGGCGGATACCCGGGCGAGCTGCGCAGGCCGCTGGGCATCTGGGTGGAGGAGATCGACGCCTTGTATCCGGAGCAGAGCGGACGGCTGGTCATGACGGAAGGGCTTGGAACGCTCCAGGGCACCTACGAATGCCGCCTGGCCTGCGAGCGGGTCCACCTGGAAGGAGCGGAAGCGGTCACGGAATTCGGCGACCGGTTTATACAGCGGCATGCCTGCACTCACGCGCCATCGCTTCGGTCAGGGCGAAGCCTGGTATGCCGCCACCGACCTGAGCCGGGATTTTCTGCGGCAGTGGATGAAGCATTTGTGCGAAGGCAAGAAGATTAGCCCTTTTTTCGAGGCGCCGCCGGAGGTCGAGATCACGCATCGGGAGAAGGATGGCCAGCCGTATACGTTTGTTCTGAACCATAGTGAGGATTCCCGCCGAATTCATCTTGGGGAGCGGGAATGGAAGGACCTGCTGAGCGGTTCGGCCGTCAGCGGCGAGGTGGAGCTGCCCGCGAGGGGCGTAATGATTTTACAGACATAAGAAAGGAGGAGAACGGTCATTGGAAGCCCTCGGTTTACTGCGCGTGCGCGCCAAGTTCGACGATCCGCCCGCGGAATACAGATCGCCGCCGTTCTGGGCGTGGAACGACCGGCTGCAGGAGGAAGAGCTGGTCCGGCAGATCCGGGAGATGAAGGAGCAGGGCATGGGCGGCTTCTTCATCCATTCCCGCGACGGGCTGGAGACGGAATATATGGGTCCGGAGTGGATGCGCCTTGTCCGGTCGGCGGTGGAAGCCGCCGAAGCGCACGGCCTGCAGGCCTGGCTGTATGACGAGGACCGCTGGCCGTCCGGCTTCGCCGGCGGGCTAGTGCAGGCCCGGGGCGGGGACGCTTTTCGCGCGAAAGGCCTGACGCTGGAGGTACTCCCGCCGGACGGCGTCCCCACTCCGGGGGCTTGCGAGGCCCTGTTCAAGGCAGTCATCCGGGACAGGGAGTTGTTCCGATGCGAGAGACTGCCCATACACGCAGGTCCGGTCCCGCTGAAAGCGGATGAAGTGCTGCTCGTCTTCCGTGTGGAGGTGTCCGAACGGAGCGCCTGGTTCAATAACGAAGCGCCGCCGGATCATCTGAACCCGGAGACGGTGCGGGCGTTTATCGACATTACCTACGAAGCCTACAAGCGGGAGGTGGGCGAGCACTTCGGGCGGATCGTCCGCGGCGTGTTCTCCGACGAGTCGAGCGTCCACGACCGTCACTGCCGGTTTACCGAGGGCCGCGGCTGGATTCCCTGGAGCGGATCCTTCCCGGATTTCTTCCGGGAACGAAGGGGATACGACCTTCTGGATTTCGTTCCTTACCTGTATTTTAACGGGGAGCTTTCCCCGCAGACCCGCCACGATTACTGGAGAACCATCACCGAACGGTTCAGCGAGTCGTACTCCGGGCAGCTCGGCGAGTGGTGCGGGAAGAACGGAATCGCTTTTACGGGCCATTATCTCTGGGAAAATAATTTGGGCACGGCGACCCGCGTCTGCGGGGCGGTGATGCCCAATTACCGTTACCAGCAGGTGCCGGGAATCGACCTGTTGGGCGAGCAGACGAACGAGTACATTACAGTCAAGCAGTGCAGCAGGCGTGGCGAATCAATACGGCCGGAAATTCGTGCTCAGCGAAACGTACGGCTGCACCGGCTGGGCCTTCACCTTCGAAGGTCAGCGGTGGCTTGGGGATTTCCAGTATGCGCTGGGCGTTAACCTGCGGTCGCAGCATTTGGCGCTTTATTCGATCAAAGGTCGCCGAAAGCGCGACTACCCGCCCGTATTCAATTACAACACGAGCTGGTGGAAATACAATCACGTGACGGAGGATTATTTCGCCCGATTGGGGGCCGTTCTGACGGAGGGAAGTCCGGTCCGGGACGTGCTGGTCCTGCACCCGTCCTCCACCGCGTGGAGCATGGTCGGCACCGGACCGTACGGCTTTCCCGCCCGCGGGAAGGACCGGGACGTCTCCGCCACCAACAGCTACGGCCACGAGTTCAACGCGTTCCTCGGCCGGTCGCTGCGGGCGCACTATGATTTCGATCTCGGCGACGAGACGATCATGGCCGAGACGGGGAAGTCCGCGGCGGCAAGCTGGCCGTGAACCTAGCGGAATACCGGGTCGTCGTCCTTCCCGCCATCCGGACGATGCTGGGCAGTACCCTGCGCCTGCTGCGCGATTTTCTGGAGGCCGGGGGCAAGGCAGTCGCCGTCGGACCTTGCCCAGCGATGCTGGAGGGCCGGCCGTCGGAACAGCCGCAGGAGCTGTACGCGCATCCGAACCTGACGATCGTGCAGGACGCCGGGGAAGCGGCGGCGGCGCTCGAACGGATCCTGCCCCGGCGGGTCAGCATCACAAGCGGGCAGCCGCGGGAGGAAGCGCAGGCTTTCCTGTACATGCTGCGCGACGCCGGCGATTGCCGCATCCTGTTCGTCGTGAACAACGACCGGGAGCAGGCCCGACGGGTGGAAATCGCTGTGGAAGGCGACGGCGGCGGTGGAGGAATGGAACGTGCTGACGGGCGAGGCGAGAGAGGCGACGGTCCGGATCGAGGGCGGATATGTCCGCTTCGAGGGCGAGTTCGGTCCGGCGGATTCCAAGCTGTACATCGTGGATAAGAGCAAATCGCCTCAGTCGTCCTGCAGCATGCAGGCGGAAGACACAGTTACCTCATTCGAGCTCGGGCCTTCCTGCCGGTTCACGAGGACGATGCCTAACGTGCTGACGCTGGATACCTGCCGCTACCGGCTGAACGGCGGCGCGTGGTCCGAAGAAACGGACGTATGGCAGGCGCAAAGAGCCGTCCGCGAGGCGCTGGGCATGAGGCAGATCTACGGCAACGGCATCGAGCAGCGGTACCGTTGGGTACATGAGCCCCATCCGGGCGACGGCACGCCGGCGGAGTTCAAGTTCTCTTTCCGGGTATCCGAGCCGCCTGCAGGGAAAACCTTCCTTGTGCTGGAATCCGCGGCGGACTACGAGCTTCACCTCAACGGCGAACCGGTACCGAACCGACCCGACGGGTGGTTCCTCGACCGCGCGTTCAGCCGAATCCCGCTTCGCGGGCTGAAGGAAGGCGGCAACGAGCTGATCTTGTCCTGCCGGTACCTCAGCCGCATGGAAGTGGAGGACATTTACCTCATCGGCGATTTCTCGGTTGCCGCGGACCGGTCGCTTACGGCCGAGCCGGAGGAGCCGCGGTTCGGGGACTGGTGCCTGCAGGGCTACCCGCATTATTGCGGCGACCTGATCTATCACTTCGACACTATGGCTCCTGCCGCACCGGGCACGCGAACGTGGCTTCAGCTCGGCGATTATTCGGCGGTTACCGCCGAAGTGCGCGTGAATGGCAGAACGGCGGGACATGTGCCCTGGCGGGCGGCAAGCACGGTGGAGCTGACGACGTTTCTTAAGGAGGGGACCATCCGGCTGGAGATCGAGGTGATGGGCGACCCGCGCAATATGCTCGGCCCGTTCCATCATACGTCCGGCGAGCCTTCCATAACAAGCTGGGCTTCTTTCCGCAAGGAGGGCCGCGATTACTCGCCGGATTACAAGCTGCATCCGTACGGTTTGTTCGGCGGAATCCGGATTTGTCAAACCAGGCGAAAGGAGCCGGAAGATTGAAAGCGTTTAAGATCAGCGCTTACAGGACGGGAACGGAGGTTTGAGCATGAAAATAAGATATGGCTGGTGGAGGTCGCTGCTTTCCCTGCTCCTCTTGTGCGCCGCGCTGCCGCCGGCCTTCTCCAGCGCAGCGGTGAAATATTCGACTTTTACGAAGGACAGCTATTCCAATCTGGTCTGGCTTCAGCCGGCCTATTACCCGATCGGCGTGATCGGGGAGGATCTGTATGCCGCGGACCCGGGGAACCCGCAGGCGAAGACCAAGTCGCCGATGAAGAACCCGAAGGATATCTTCGTCGATCCGAAGGGCGAAATTTATATCGCCGATACAGGCAACAACCGGGTTGTCCACATGACGGACCAGGGCGCACTGATTCGCTACCTCACAGTCCCGGAGAGCCCGCTGAACAAGCCGGAAGGGATCTTCGTCACGAAGGAAGGCGACATCTACATTGCGGACACGGGCAACAAGCGTGTAGTCAAGCTGGATCCCGGCGGCAAGCTGCAAAGGGAATTCAAGCGTCCGGATACGAGATACATCCCCGAAAGCTTCGTCTTCGATCCGGCCAAGGTGATGGTGGACGAACGCGGGTTTCTGTTCATCGCGGTGCACGGCGGTTACGAGGGGCTTGTGCTGCTCGATCCGAACGGCAAATTCCAAGGCTTCTTCGGCGCCAACAAGACCGTTCTGTCCGCGCTGGACGCCTTGAAGCGCTGGCTCTATACCAAGGAAATGTACGCCAACGAGGTGGCCAAGCGGCCGGAGACCATTAACAGCGTCGCCACCGACAAGAACGGCTATATTTACACGGTCAGCGGCGGAACGGCCAAGACCGATCAGCTCAAGAAGCTGAATATCAAAGGAGAAAACTTGCTCCGCGGCTCCCCTGAAATCGTTCGGCGAATTCCGTGCCGTCGATATCCCGGCGGATCTGCCGAAGGGGGCGGTGAATCTTCCGCAGCTGATCGATGTGGCCGTGGATCAAAGCGGCAACATGATCGTAGTCGACCAGCAGTTCAAGTATATAAGCCATTACGACGCTTCCGGCAACCTGCTGTACTTCTGGGGCGGGGCTTCGTCCGTCGGCTCCTCACAGGTGGGGCCGCTCAAGAGCCCTGTAGCGGTCGACGTGAACGCGAGGAACGAGCTCTTCGTTCTGGATGACCAGGAAAATATCGTGCAGGTGTTCCGCCTGTCGGAATTCGGCCAGAAGGTCGATAAGGCGAACCTGATGACGCTTGCCGGCTACTACGAGGCCAGCGAGAAGCCGTGGCAGGAAGTGCTCCGGATGAACGCCCAGTTCACGCCGGCGATTCTGGGACTCGCGAAAGCGGCCTTCAAGAAAGGGCAGTACGAGGAAGCGAAGAGGCTGTTTAAAGAAGCGGGGATCAGGAGGGCTATTCCGACGCGTTCTGGCAGATCCGCATGGACTGGTTTCAGCGGAACTTTTCCCTGATCGCAAGCCTCGTCGTGTTCGGCGGCATCTTATTCGTTGTCATCGACAAGCTGACGGCAAAGAGCGGGCTCCGGGCCCGGTGGCGCGGACGGCGGAGAACGCAGAACCGCTTCCTGCAAAATCTGAAGCATGCCTTCTACATCATGAAGCATCCGGTCGACGGGTTTACCGCCGTTCGCTATGAGGGCAAAGGCGACTACACGAGCGCCGTGCTCATCATGCTCGGGGTGTACGTCGCCCTGGTGATCAAGGAAATGTTCACCAGCTTTTCTTTTAACGCCGTCACTTACGTGGACATTTACTCGATTTTCACGCAATTTTTTATCGTCTGGATCGCCTGGATCGTTTCGAATTACCTGGTCAGCTCCATCTACCGCGGGGAAGGACGGTTCCGGGATATTTTTATCGGGAGCTCGTATGCATTCGTGCCCTACATTATCGTCGGCGTTCCGCTCGCGGTGATCTCGAACTTCATGACCCGCTCCGAGTCGTCGATGTACACGTTTGCGGCGGACGGCATGATCGTCTGGATCGGCCTCCTGATCTTCTGGAACATCCAATCGATTCACAATTACACCGTCGGGGAAACCGTGCTGAATATCGTTTTTACGCTGTGCACGATGCTGGTGATCGGAGTGCTGATCTTTATTACGGCGGGGCTCACCAACGATTTGATATCCCTTATTTATGAAATGAGCCAGGAGGCGATCTTGCGATGACATGGATTCACAAAATGAATAAAACCGCCGCCATCGTCAGCATTCTGGTCCTGATCGCCGCTTTCTATCTGGTGACGCATGTAAAAATCGAGTTCAAAGCGCCGGACGGGGAGCACACCGCCGTCGGGGCGGGACAGGAGGGTGCATCCGCTCCGCAAAACGGTAAGCCTTCCGAGCTGCCGAAGGAAAGCGAGTTCAAGAACGTGGCCGAAACCGAAACGCTGCGTCTCAGGATGAATGACCGGACCGGCCATTTTATCGTGGAAGACAAGCGGAACGGCAACGTCTACCGCTCCTATCCGAATCCGGACTATTGGGCCGGGGAGAAGATCTCCGAAACCTGGAAGAAGCATCTGGTCTCGCCGCTGATGGTGCAGTACGTCGATTTCTCGAAAAGCATTCTGCAGGCGAAGGAAACGAACTTGTCCGCAGAGGGCGGCAGGGTGAAGGATGTGAAGCCGATTCCCGGCGGATTCTCGCTCTCCTACGAGCTTCCGGTATCCGGGTTCACGATTCCCGTTGAGGTTCGGATCTCGCAGGATTACGTCGAGACCAGGATCGTCCGCGAAGGGATCAAGGAAACGAAGATGGGCCTCATCTGGGTGAGGCTGTTCCCGTTCTTCGGCGCCGATTATTCCGCCGGCCAGGACGGCTACATGCTGATTCCCGACGGCTCGGGGGCGCTCATCCGCTTCAAAGACAACCAGCTCAACGTGAACAAGCTGTATGACGAGAGCGTCTACGGCCAGGACAACACCTTCGCGGGCCTAAGCAACAACCGGAACCGGATCGTGATGCCGGTCTTCGGCATGAAGAACGGCTCCAAGGGGTTCCTTGCCGTCCTCCATGACGGTGAAGAGTACGCGAACATCGTCGCTGCGCCTTCCGGCGTACTGAGCAGCTACAACTGGGTGGCGGCGCAGATGAATTTCCGGGCCAGCTTCCTGCAGTTCTCGAGCCGCAATTCTCCGGACCAGTGGGGGTTCGTCGACTACAACCGGGAGGAGCTGTTCGGCGCCGACCGGGTTGTGCGCTACTATATTTTGGATTCGGCGAAAACGGATTATGTAGGGATGGCCCAAACATATCGCGGTTATCTGATGAGCGAGAAGGGGGTCAAGCCGGCGGCCGCCGGAAGTCCGAATCTTCCGCTGCATGTCGACATCATCGGGGCGGACCGGGAGAAGGGCGTGGTGACCGACCGCTACCTCAATCTGACGAATACGTCGGACGCCGTCCGGATCGTCGATGCCTTGCGGGAGAAGGGCATTCCGAGCATGTCGCTGACCTATAAGGGCTGGCAAAAGGGCGGCTACAGCTCCTTGGGGGCCACGTTCCCGGTCGATTCGCGGATCGGCGGCAACGAAGGGATGAAGGCCTTCATCGATCACGCCCACAGCTACGGTTATCCGGTGTATCTGGAGGCGGAGTACGGGCTGAACAATACGGGTGCCGGAGGGTTCGACCCGAAGTTTCACGCGATGGTCAATTTGGCCGGCCGCCAATTGAATTTGAACGCCCTGTACAACAACGAGCGGGTGGCGGTCGTCAGCAATAAATTCGCACTTGGGGCCGTGAAGAAAGAGCTGGAGCAGTATAAAGCGTTGGGCGTCGACGGACTTTCTTTTAACACCATCGGGCAGCGGCTGTTCAGCGATTATAATTCGGGATTCGGCTCGCCCCGGGACGGAGCCAGGGACGTACAGGAGCAGATGCTGAAGAGCGTGAAGGAAACGCTCGGCGGCGTGCAGGGCCGGGCCTCCAACCTATATGCGCCGCCTTACGTGGGCCACATCCAGAATCTCGTCTACGACGATTCCTACGATTTATTCACGGATGAAGCCGTTCCGTTCGTGCAGATCGCCGTCCACGGTCTCGTATCGTATGCCTCGGAATATGCGAACAACCGGCAGGAGGACGTGAACGACTTCCTGCGCGATATCGAATACGGCGCCGTGCCGTCGTTCATCTTCACGCGGGCCGATACGAAGGAATACGTGAACGCTTATGGGATCCGGTATTACAATACGCAGTTTACGAATTGGGAGACGTTCGCGGCGGAGCAGTATAAACGGTACAACGAAGCGCTCGGCGACGTGCAGGGCCAGTTCATTACCGGGCACAGGACGCTGGCCGATAACGTCAAGGAAACCGAATACGGAAACGGCAAGCGGATCATCGTCAATTACCGGCTGGAGCCTTACCGCAGCGGCGATCTGGTCGTGCCGGCCCAAAACTTCGTTGTCGTTCAAGGAGGGGGCAAGCGATGAACAGGAAGCTCAGACTGAAGGCGTCTGTGATCGACTATTTGGAAGGAGCGCTGTTCATCGCCCCGTGGTTTATCGGGTTCCTGGTGTTCATGGCTTTCCCCTTGGGCTACTCGCTCTTCATGAGCTTCCAGAAGGTAACGATCACGGCGACAAGCTCGTCGACGCAGTTTGTGGGATTGACCCATTACCGTTACATTCTGTTCGAGAACGGCAAGCATTCTCTATAATGACCTCTTGCCGTTTCTGCGGCAGGCGCTGTTCATGATTCCGATTATCGTCGTATTCGCCCTGATGGTCGCCATCATTCTGAACCAGAAGTTCGCCGGGCGCACCTTTTTCCGCGCGATCTTCTTCCTGCCCGTCATCCTGTCGACCGGGGAGGTGGTGAAGGAATTCCTCACGGAGGGCGAGGGCGACCTCGGCTTTATGTCGAAGTACAACGTGTCCGGCCTGATCAAGGCCAACCTGTCCGCCACCTGGTCCGGCCCGCTGATCGGGATCCTCGATTCGTTCGTGCTGATCCTGTGGTACTCGGGGGTGCAAATTCTGATCTTCCTCGGCGGCCGGCAGACGATCTCAAACTCGGCGTATGAGGCGGCGCGGATCGACGGTGCGGGTCCATGGGAAACCTTCTGGAAAATCACGCTTCCGGCGATGACGCCGTTTATTTTCCTGAACATGATCTATACGGTGGTCGACCTGTTCACCTTCCCGACGAACCCGATTCTGCAGCGGGTGAGGGAAAGCGAATACGGGCAGTACAGCGCGCTGATCTGGATTTATTTCCTGATTATCAGCTTCTTCCTGGCTATCATCTTCTACATCTTCAGCCGGGCGACCAAGTCGCAAAGAGAATCAGCCTAGCGTCTTTCCAAATTTATATAAGGGGTGAAGCCGTATGATCGAAATCGGAACGAAGACGAGAGCGGGGAAGGCGCCCGCCGTGCTGCCGTGGGTGAGGAAAGCGCGGTATCTCGTTCTGGGCCGGGAAGCGGATAAAGGGTCGCTGTTCAAGGTGTTTATTTATTTGATTTTGCTCGATACGGCCTATATTTATTTGAAGCCGATCCTGCACATGGTGACCACGATGGTCAAAAATGCCGACGACCTGCTCGACCCGTCCGTCAAATGGTTCCCGAGAACGATTTATCTCGGCAACCTGCAGGAGGCGTGGGCATGGATGAAATACCCGAAGGCGCTGAGCATCAGCCTGACGCTGTCCTTGTCCGTCGCGCTGCTGCAAACGTTCTCCTGCGCGGTGACCGGCTACGCTTTTGCGAGGCTGAAGGTGCCTTTCAAGGGGCTGATGTTCTTCTTCCTGCTGCTGACCTTCATCGTGCCGATGCAGGTGACGATTCTGCCGAACATCATTTACGCCCGGGAGCTCGGCCTTCTGAATACGATTTATCCGATTATCGTGCCTGCCTTCTTCGGCCTGGGGCTGAAGGGGGCGCTGTTCGTCATCATTTACCGCCAGTTCTTCTCCACCCAGCCGAAGGAGCTGGAGGAAGCGGCCCGGATCGACGGGGCCAATGTGTTCAAAATTTTTTACAAAGTGATGATGCCGCTCGCCAAGCCCGCCATTCTGGTCGTCTTTTTATTCTCCTTCGTGTGGACCTGGAACGATTTCTATTTGCCGAGTATGTACCTATCGGATATCGAAACGGCGCCGTTATCGATGGGCATCTCGCGGATCGCTTCGGCGCTCAGGCAGCAGGCCGAACAGTTCGGGCCGTCCGTTACGGATGAGGCGATCAAGATGTCGACGACGTTCCTGATGATCATTCCGCCGATGCTGCTGTACACCTTCACGCAGCGCTGGTTCATCGAAGGCGTGGAACGAACGGGGCTTGTGGAATAGAACGGATAAAATTAGGAGGTTGATGCGAATGAAACGATGGCTTGCCCTGCTTATGGTTCTGGTCCTTGCGCTTTCTGCAGCGGCTTGCTCCTCATCCGGATCGGACGGATCGAAGGCGGCTTCGGCGAACGCCAAGAAGGTGCTTCTGGTCCGGGCGAAGGAAGGAGGCGGGGAAGATTTGATCATCAGCCACTTGAAGAAAACAGGCTATACAGTCTTCGACGTCGTCGACGCCAGCTTCAAGCTGGAGCAGGCGAACGGCTACGGGGTGATTTATATCAGCGCGGCCGCCAATTCGGCCAAGTTTGACAACAATCAGCTGAAGCAGTCGACGATTCCGGTCGTGCTGTCCAAGACGCAGCTCGCGGGCAATATAGGGATGGCAGGCGTCACCAGCTTCGGCGAAGAGGATGGCGTGGTGACGAACGACATCAAGGACGCCAAACATCCGCTGGCGGCCGGGCTGACGGGGACGGTAGCCATTTTCAAGGACAAAGGGAAAATTTCGTACGGCAGGCAATCCGGGCAAGGATGCGGCGGTCATTGCAGAATATAAGGCAAGCGGGAGCAATCGCAAAGTAACGGTCTTCGCCTATGAGAAGGGATCCAAAAATTCGAACAACGAAGCGGTGCCCGCACGCCAGGTGTTCTTCTCTCTGCCGACCGGGCAGGTCCCGAACATGACGGATAACGGCTGGAAGCTGTTTGACGCCGCCATCGAGTGGGCCGCACAGAACGGCGGCAAGTAGACTGATCTATAAGGAGGCAGAGATATGATGAAGCGAATGCTCGGCTTGATCGCTGCGGCGACCCTGTTCCTTGCGCTGATGGCGTGCAGCAGTTCTCCCGCCGCTACGGCTCCGTCCGGAGGCAGCAATAAGGTGCTGTTCATCGGAAGAGACGGGGGCGGCGATGCGATTACCGTTAAGCGGCTGAAGGAGGTGCACGGGATGGAGGTCACCGTCCTGGCCGACAAAGAAGTCACCACCGAGAAGGCGAACGGCTACGGGCTGATCTATGTCAGCGAGTCGGTCAATTCCGGCAAAATCAAGGATAAATTCGTCAAGTTGCCCATTCCCGCGATCTACGCCGAACCCCAATCCACGAGCGATACGGGGATGACGGAGGCGGAAGGCTTCGGGAAGCTCGACGCGGGGAATGTGGCCAAAACGATTCAAATCAAGGACAGCAAGCATCAGCTCGCGGCCGGGCTGGAAAATACGGTTGATGTCTACAAGGCGAACGGCAAAATGGGGTACGCTGCCCCCGGAAAAGAAGCGATTGTCATCGCAACCGTGCCGAATCAGGACCAGCAGGCGACGATCTTCGCTTATGAGAAAGGGGCTAAGAACGCGAAGGGCGATGCCGTGGCGGCGCGGGAGGTCTTCTTCTATATGTTCGAAGGGGAAGAAATCAACCAGACCGAGAACGGCTGGAAGCTGTTCGACGCGGCGGTCCGCTGGGCGACCGGGAAAAAATAACGTTAGCCCCTAGGAGGTGCGGCGAATCATGAAACGGGTCGGGAACGTTCTTGTCATCCTTATGATCCTAATGCTGGCGGCGGCATGCACGTCGCCGGCAGGAGGGGATCAGGGAGCTTCGAGCAAGGGCAAAAAAGCGCTGTTTGTGGGCAGGGAAGAAGGCGGAGACGCGATCACGATCAAGCATTTGAAGCAGCTCGGCTATGAGGTCGCCGTGGTTACGGACAAAGAGCTGAAGGCGGATAATGCGACGGGGCATACCCTTGTCTTCGTCAGCTCCACTGTCAACTCCGGCAAGGTTGGTAACAAGCTCAAGGCTTCTCCGGTGCCGGTCATTTATGCCGAATCGCAAAATTTGGGCGATATCCGTCTGTCGGGCAAAGCGACCGATGAGGACAACGGCGACTTCAGCGGTAAATCGGTGGCGATCCAGGCGGCCGGTCATCCGATGGCGGCCGGGCTGCAGGGCAGCGTGGACGTGTATAAGCAGGACGGGAAAATCGGCTTTATCGTTCCGGGCGGGGAGGGCACGGTGATCGCCTCCGCCTTAGGCGACGCCCGCAGAGCCGTCATCTGCGCCTTCGAGAAAGGCGCGAAGAACATGGATAACGAGCCGCCGCCGGCTCGCCAGGTCTACTTTTATCTGGTCGACGGCGAAGAAATCAACCAGACGGAGAACGGCTGGAAGCTCTTCGATGCCGCCGTTCAGTGGGCGGCCGGAAGCAAGCCCTGACTACTCCTCGCAGCAGTGCATCAGGCGGGCTACCTTGCATATAACCCGGCCGGAAGGCCGGGTTACGCCGTGGGTTCGCCTGCCCCCTTTTCCCCCAAGTTGATCCCCTTCCATTAGGCAGAAACCGCAAGATGGCGAGATGCCGGAAATAACCCATACTTTAAAAAATCCCCCTAATGTTTCGGATTTTGTTCCATACTAAAGTTAGAAAGGGCCACAAGAAAGCGATTGCAGTCATGATCCTTTTTTCCGGACGTGAAACGCGCAAAGGTTTCTTAGGGTCTCCTAAATTCGGGAATGAAAGGAGTTTTGTTCATGTCCGGTAAGAAGCTTTCCTTATTTTTGCTGCTTGGCTTTGGCGCTACGGCCTTGGCGGGCTGCAGGAACGAGCCGGCGACTTCCGACCCAAGTCCGCAAACGGATCAAGTTTCCGAGTCGGCGGATAACGAGCTGTTTATTTTTACGGGCGATCAATTGTTCAACAAACGGTACACCCGGGAGGAAAACTTTGACCGGCTGATCGTTTATCCGCAAGAGGTTTCCGGATATCAAGATCAAGCATGTGCAGTGGGATAATCCGGACCGGCGGTATGAGGACCTGATTGCAGCGGGAACGATCCCCGACATTATGCTTGAGGATGCGCGCCGGAATACGTACCGTTCGATCAGGAGGAACAAGCTGGAATGGGACATGACGGAGCTGGTCCAGAAATACAACTTCGACACCGGCCGGTTGGACCCGGCCTGGCTCCGGCAGTCGGCGGGTTCGTCGGACGGAAAGCTGTATTCCCTGCCCTTCGAGGGAAGCGATTATTTGCTGTACTACAACAAGGATATTTTCAATAAATTCGGAGTGGATTACCCCAAGCCGGGAATGACGTATGACGAGGCTTATGAACTGGCGAAAAAGCTGACGAGGCAGGAGGGAGAAATGACGTATAAAGGCTTCCAGCAGCATCCCGCCTATTACCTGACCTATAACCAGCTGGCGGAGCCGGCGCTCGATCCGGAGGAAGATAAGGCTTCGATGGTTTCGGGCAAATGGGTAAGGATGGTGGATAATCTCAGGAGATTTTATGATATTCCCGGCAACCAGTTTACTACGGTGAAGGACTTTCCGCAGGGCCGCATCGCCATGGCGGTGGATGTGGAAGAGAGCATGATCGGCTGGATGCAGAACAAGGATTTGAATTTCGACGTCACTTCCGTTCCCGTCTTCCCGGAGGCCCCCGAATTCAAATACCAGCCTTATACGGTCGGTGCATTTATTACGAATCAGTCGAAAAAGAAGGATCTTGCCTTCCAGGTCATCCAGTATCTTCTCTCGGACGAAGTTCAAATCGAACGGGCCAAGCTGGGGGTTAGCTCCCCTCTGATCAACCCGGCCGTTCGGCAGGCGTACGGGCAGGGGTGCCGGAGCTGAAGAGCAAAAACTTGCAGTCGCTGTTCGCTTTAAAGAGCGCCATGCCCGCCCTGCGCAAACCGGGTCTTACTTTTATCGATCCTATGACCTCATCGGTATTTGAGCCTTTGATCTTCAAGGAGTCGAAGGATAGCCAGACGGCGCTGCGGATGATTCAGGATCAGATGAACAAAGCGATTCGGGAAGCCAAGGAACTGGAGAAGCAGGGCGGCGTGAACCCGCATTTATAAGGAGGTCATGGTTGGAATGAAGAAGCGAATCCGATGGCCGGGGCCGCTGGTCGCCCTAGCCGTCTCAGCGGCATCCGGCTGCGAATCCGCACCGGCAGGAACGGAGCTGAATCCGGCGGCCGACAACCCGCCAAAGGCGGCCGAGAACGAGTTGTTCATTTTTACGGCGTGGCCGGCATTTTATGTCAAGGAAGACATTTTCGAGAAGCAGCTCGGCCAGTTGGTCAAGCAAAAGTTTCCCGACATCAAGCTGAAGCATGTGCATTGGGACAATCCGGGGCGGCGTTACGAGGATCTGATTGCGGCGGGAACGATTCCCGACATCGTATTCGACGAGGTCCGGCGCAACACTTACCGGCAGGTTCGGCGGTTCGATCTGCAGTACGACCTGACCGACATGATCAAAAAATACAACTTCGACACAAGCAAGCTGAATCCGGCGGATATGCAGCACGTCATCAACTCGTCGGACGGAAAGATCTATTCGCCGCCGTTCAATTCGAACGAATGGGTGCTGCTGTACAACAAGGACGTCTTCGATAAATTCGGAGTGGAATATCCCAAGCCGGGGATGACATGGGATGAAGCGTACGAGAAGGCCAAGAAGCTGACAAGGCAGGAAGGAGAAATCACCTATAAAGGCTTCCAGATGAATCCGGCCCATTACATGAAGTTCAATCAGCTGTCCGAGCCTGCACTCGATCCGAACGAAGACAAGGCTTCCATGGTATCGGACGGATGGGTGAAGGTGGTGGATAATATCCGGCGCTTCTATGATATTCCCGGCAACCAGCTGGTGAAGACGAACGGCTTCTCCAAAGGGAACATCGCCATGATGATCGATTCCCTTGAGAATTCGGTCAAGCTGATCAATGAAAATAAAAATTTGAATTTCGATATGGCGGCCGTTCCCGTTTTCCCGGAAGCGCCCAAGTCGAAGTTTCAGCCGAACACGAACGGCATGTTTATCACGAAGCAGTCGACGAAGAAGGACCTCGCCTTCCAGGTAATGGCCTACCTGCTGTCGCCGGAGGTGCAGACGGAGCTGTCGAAGCAGGGAGTTGTCTCGCCTCTGACGGACCCGGGTGTTCAGGAGGCGTTCGGGCAGGGCGTTCCGGAATGGAAGGGCAGGAGCCTGCAGTCGATCTTTGCTTTGAACAGTGCGAAGCCCCCGGTCCGCAAGCCGGGCCTCACATTCATCGACCCGAATACCGATCTGGTTTGGAAGCTGATCGCCACCGAATCGAAGGATACCCAAACGGCGCTGCGGATGGCACAGGACCAGATGAACAAGTCGATCAACGAGGCCAAGGAGATCGAAAAGCAGGGTGGCGTCAACCCGTACCAATAATAACCACCCCACCGTTTGCGGCATCTATTCACAGCGCCGTCTAAGGCGGGCAGCAGAGATCTGGAAAATGCATTGGTGCTAGAGAATAAACGTAGGTGGGGTATCCACTGGAGGAGCGCCAGCGTTCGCCTTTGTTTGCGGGGAAATAACCGCTGTAAAGCGGCTTATATTCAAAATTTCCTGCAAACAACAGCGACCGGAAGTGGATACCCCACCGGCACGTCCCTCTACCGTACCTCTGTTTCCAGGTCTGCATCCTTGCATTGAACCCGCTGTAGGGAAGATGCCGCAAACAACCTATAAAAGATACCTCCAGCCCCAATGAAAGCGTAACCGTTTCGTAATAAAGTAAGGGGAGCAAACGGATCTGCAGGTCGGCCGCATCCGCTTCATTCTTGGTAAGAATAGAAGCGTTTACACAGCAAGCGAAGCCCTGAAGGAGGTGCAGTCCTTATCCATAAGGCCCGCAGCAAGCCGCCGAGGTACAACGCATCCAGAACCTGCAGACGAAATGGTGAAACCGCTTATATCCTTGTCTTTTCCAATGGGGAGGTTCTTAGAAAGTATGAAAAAACCAGTTAAAGCATCCTTAGCGCTGGCTTCTGCGCTAGCAATTCTGGCCGGCTGTACGGCGGCTCCGGCGGGTTCCGCCCAGGACCCGAAGGCTTCCGGAGAGAATAAACCGGCTCCTTCGAATGCCAACGAATTGTTCATTTACACGGTTTACCCGGCGTTTTACGTCAAGGAAGAAATTTGGGAGAAGCAAATCGGGCAGTACCTGAAGAAGAAATTTCCGGATGTTACGATCAAGCATGTGCACTGGGACAATCCGGGCCGGCAGTATAAGGATTTGATTGCGGCCGGCACGATTCCCGACATTATCATCGATAACGCCCGGGGTAACCTGCAGAAGGAGATCATGAAGAACGATCTCCAGTACGATATGACGGAGCTGATCAAGAAGTACAATTTCGATACGAGCAAGCTCAATCCGGCCGCCTTTGCGCAGATGAAGAATGTGACGCCGGACGGGAAAATTTACGGGCCGCCGTTCCAACTCAGCGATTTCGTGCTGTTTTACAACAAGGATATCTTCGATAAATTCGGCGTCGATTATCCGAAGGACGGCATGACCTACGACGAAATCTATGAGCTGGGCAAGAAGCTGACCCGTGTGGAAGGCGAGAAAACCTACAAGGGCTACCAGCAGCATCCCGGCTTGTATATGACTTACAACCAGCTGTCGCTGTCCCCGCTCAGCCTGACGGAAGACAAGGCGGAGCTGAACACGGAAGGCTGGAAGAAGCTGGTCGACAACCTGAGACGCTTCTACGAAATTCCGGCGAACCAATTTACTTCGGTGGATGATTTCCCTAAAGGAACAATGGCGATGAGCGTCCATGTCTCGGAGAAAATCATTCAATGGTACGAGCAGAACAAAAACCTGAACTTCGATATCGCCAGCATGCCTTCCTTCTCCGACGTACCGAATACGAAGGCCCAGCCGAATATGTATTCGGCCTATATCACGAAGCAGTCGAATAAGAAGGATCTCGCCTTCCAGGTGATTTCTTACCTGCTCTCCGAGGAGATGCAGACCGAGCTTTCGAAGGAGGGTATCATCAGTCCGCTGGAGAGCAAGAAGGTGCAGGAAGCGTTCGGGAAAAATCTGCCGCAAATGCAGGGCAAGCACACGCAGTCGATCTTCGCCAGCAAGAATGCGATGCCTCCGGCCGCCCGTGCCAATGGCCTGACTTATGTCGATGTTCCGCTTCATAACGTGTTCTCTCCGCTGATCTTCGGCGAATCCAAGGATTCCGTCACCGCTCTGCGGATGATCGAGGAGCAGACCACCAAAGGAATCCAGACGGCGAAGGCCGCGAAATAAAGGGGAATCGGGCATTGAAACGCATACTCTTATGGATGGCCGTTCTGCTCATGTCCATTTCCTTGATCGCCTGCTCTTCTGCGAAGAATGAGCCGGGCAGTCCGGGCGGCATGGCCAAGACGAACGAGGCCGCTGCGCCGCCGAAATCAGCCCCGGCCGGGGAACGGATTCGGCGAAGCCGGCAGGAACGGCGACTGGTTCAGCCGGAGACGAAGCCGGCGGAACCGGCGGCCCCTGCGCAGCCCGAGACGAAGTCCGAGCCTGCACAGGGAGCGGAGACGAAACCGGCGCCGCAGCCGGAAGCGAAGCCGGCACAGCGAGCCGGTACAGCAACCGGCACAGCAGTCGGAGAGCAAGCCGGTGCAGCAAGCGGATCCGAAGCCAGCTGAGCAGCCGGAACCGAAGCCCGCCGCTGCAGTACCGGCTGATCCCAAGCCTGCGCCTGCCCCCCAGAAGGAGGAAGTTTCCGCCAAGGGGAAAAAGCTGCTTCTCGCCGGAAGGGAGAATGCGCCGGAGGATGCTTTTGTCGCCGAACGGCTCAAGGCGCTCGGCTTTAACGTGACGATGATGATCGACAGGGAGTTCAAGGCGGCTGAAACGAAAGGCTATGATCTGATCTATATCAGCCAAACGATGAATTCCAAGTTTCTGAAGGACGGCGTGATGAAGGACGTCGCCATCCCTACCGTTTATGTGAAAAATCACGGCATGTTCTATCTCGGCCTGTCCTCCATCGAGGACGGCGCTTCCGTCGCGAACATCAAATCCATCGCGATTAAAGATCCCGCGCATAAGGTGGCGGAAGGCTTCTCGGGTACGGTAGACGTATATAAGGAAACGAACTCCAAGATTGGCATCAGCTACGGTCTTCCGGGCAAGGAAGCGAAGATCATCGCCACCATCCCGGGGACGAGAAGAAGGCGGCCATTTATTATTACGATAAAGGCACGAAGGCCGATAACGGGTATGCTGTCAAAGCGCGGTTATCGTTCTTCTACCTGAATAACGGCATGCAGGAGAATACGACGGATGCCGGTTGGAAGCTTCTCGACCGTCTCGTGCTCTGGACGCTGCAGAACGGATAAGCTTTGCTTGGTAGGGAAGGCCTGTATTCATCCTGAAGGAGGTTAGGATCAAAGACATGAACCGGATGGCCCGCTTGTCTCTTATCGTCGCAGCATCACTCTCCTTGCTTGCCGGCTGTACGGCGTCTCCGGCCGCCCCGGATAAGCGGCCCGAAGCCGAGAAGCCGAAATCACCTGACAACGAATTGTTTATTTACACGGTGAATCCTGCTTATTTCGCGAAGGAAGAAGTGTTCGACAAGCAGATCGGACAGTATCTGAAGAAGAAGTTTCCGGACATCACCATCAAGCATGTGCATTGGGATAACCCGGGAAGGCAGTACAAGGACCTGATCGCTGCGGGGACGATCCCCGATTTGATCCTGGACAACACCCGGATGAATGTGCAGCGATGGATCATCGATAACGATTTGCAGTACGACATCACGGATTTGATCAAAAAGTACAATTTCGACACCAGCAAGCTGAATCCGGCGCTTGTCGCGCAGATGAAGAATTTGACGCCGGAGGGGAAGCTGTACGGGTCGCCTTACAACAATAACGATTTTGTGCTCTTTTACAACAAAGACATCTTCGATAAATTCGGTGTCGACTATCCGAAGGACGGCATGACGTACGACGAGATTTACGAGCTGGCCAAGAAGCTGACCCGTGTGGACGGCGAAATCACTTACAAAGGCTTTTCCCAGAACCCCGGACACTATATGAACTACAATCAGCTCTCGCTTTCCCCGCTCAGCCTGACGGAGGATAAAGCAAGCCTCAATACGCCGGAGTGGAAGAAGATCGTGGATAACCTGAGACGCTTCTACGATATTCCAGCGAACCAGTTCGATACGGTGGAAACCTTCGCAACCCGAGGCAATATCGCCATGGCCGTAGCCACGGTGGACCATCTGGTCTCGTACCATGAGCAGAACAAGAATCTGAACTTCGACATCGTGTCCGTCCCTTCCTTCAGCGAAGTGCCGAATACGAGGTATCAGCCGAATGTGTATTCCATGTACATTACGAAGCAGTCAACCAAGAAGGACCTTGCCTTTCAGGCGATGGCTGCGCGCTGAGCGAGGAGCATCAGATCGAGCTCGCGAAGGAAGGCGTAATCGTGCCGATGGAAACCCAGGCGGTGAAGGACGCCTTCGGCCAAAACCTGCCGCAAATGAGGGGCAAGAATACGAAGGCGGTCTTCTTCGGCAAAACCGCCATGCCGCCGGCGACCCGTGCAAACGGACTCTTGTGGTACGACGTGCCGATGCAGAACGTGTTCGCTCCGCTGATTTTCAAAGAGTCGAAGGACTCGGTCACGGCGCTGCGCATGATTGAAGAGCAGTCTACCAAGGGCATCGAGACCGCCAAGGCGGCCAAGTCCGAGCTCGATAAGGCTGCGAAAAAATAACCGGATAAGAGGCTTTCCCAAGATGCGTTTGGAGAAAGCCTCTTCTTCGTTGAGTTCAAGAACCTAAGGAGGTTGGAATGATGAAACGCTTTTGGGCAAGCTCGATCTTCATCGCGTCGGCGCTGGCTTTACTGGCCGGCTGCGAGACGACTCCTGCCGGGGATGCTGCCAAGCCGGCCACCGCCGCCGCCTCGCCGGATAACGAATTGTTCATCTATACGGTGTGGCCCGCTTTTTACGTGAAGGAAGATATATTCGAGAAGCAGATCGGGCAATTAATCAAGAAGAAATTTCCGGATATCAAGGTGAAGCATGTGCATTGGGACAATCCGGGCCGGCAGTATAAGGACCTGCTTGCGGCCGGCACGATTCCGGACATCATTATGGACGATTCGCAGCTGAATATGAATCGGTATATATTCGATAACGATCTGCAGTACGACATGAGGGATTTGATCAAGAAGTATAACTTCGATACCGGCAAGCTGAACCCGACCATGATGCAGCGGATGAAGAACGTCACGCAGGAGGGGGCCATTTACGGTCTGCCGTTCCAGGCCGCCGATTTTATACTCTACTATAACAAAGATATCTTCGATAAATTCGGCGTCGACTACCCGAAGCCCGGCATGACCTATGATGAAGCGTACGAGCTGGCCAAGAAGCTGACCCGCGTCGAAGGGGAAGTCACCTATAAGGGCTATTCGCAGAATCCCGGCCACTATATGAACTACAACCAGCTGTCGCTGGACCCGCTGCATCCCACGGAGGACAAGGTCAGCATGACGTCGGACGGATGGAAGAAGCTGGTCGACAACCTGAGACGCTTCTACGAAATTCCCGCCAACCAGTTCGATACGGTGGAGAAATTCTCACAGGGCAATATCGCCATGGCCGTCGCGTCCTCGGACCGGATTGTGAAGTTTTACGAGGACAATAAGAATTTGAACTTCGATATTTCGACCGTCCCGTATTTCAGCGATGTGCCGGATACCAAATATCAGCCGAACATCTACTCCATGTACATTACGAAGCAGTCGAAGAAGAAGGATTTGGCCTTTCAGGTGATGGCTTACCTGCTTAGCGAAGAGGTCCAGATCCAGCTGTCCAAGGAAGGGATCATCGTTCCGCTGCAGACGCAGGCGGTGAAGGACGCATTCGGCCAAAACCTGCCTCAGCTGAAAGGAAAGAACGTCGCATCGATCTTCTCCGGCAAGTATGCTCCGGCGGCTCCTGCACGCGCATCGGGCCTGACCTATCATCTCGCAGCCACGCAGAACGTGTTCGACCCGCTCATTTTCAAGGAATCCAAGGACTCCGTAACGGCGCTGCGGATGATTGAGGAGCGGGAGACCAAGGCGATCCAGACCGAGAAGGCGGCGAAGGACGAAGTCAAGAAGGCGACGGGCAAATAAGGCGGGGAGCCGTCCGAGAAGGGAACAATGAACCTATAATCATGAGCCGAAGCCCCTATAATGCGAAAGCCTTTTCATATTATTTTTAAAAGGAAGCCACGCATTGAAGTTGGGTTGCGAAGGGGTGTAAGTCCAGGCCGGTTGCTTCACATGATAAGGTATGAGCTACTTACATTGAACCAAGGAAGGTGCATGGAATGAAGAAAATCACCACTTCACTCTTATGTTTTTTGCTGCTGTCGCTCGCTTTGCTCCCGTTTGCCTTTGCCGCCCCTGCCGAGACTCCGGTGCGCAAAACGGCGGATGACTTTAAAGATTTGAAGGATCTCCCGCAGGACGTCAAAGCCAAATTCGACGAGCTCATTAAAGGCGGCGTGTTCAGCGGGGTTTCCGACGATACGTTCGGGATCGACGCCAAGATGGACCGCGCCCAGTTCGCCAAGGTAGCCGCCATTATTTTCGCGCTGCCGATCGATAAAACGCTTACAACCTCCTCCTTCTCGGATATCGCTGCGGATCACTGGTCGCTGCAGTATGTGGAGGCGCTGAAGAAAGCGGGGCTCACGAACGGATACGATGCCGAAGGCAAAATGTACAACCCGTCCGGCGAAGTATCCCGGCAGGAGCTGGCGGCGTTCCTCATTCGCGGTCTCGGACTGGACGATGCCGCCAAGAAAGCGACCCCTGTCGCGGATAGCACGGTCGACGATTGGGCCAAGGGCTACGTGGCGCTGGCGCTGGAGAAGAACATCCTGACGAAGCTGGATAACGGCTCCTTCGGCGGCAAAGATCCGGCCACCCGGAAAATGCTGGCGCTTGCAAGCTACGAGGCGAAGAAGCTCTTCGCGGATAAAGGCAAGACGGCCACACCAGGGACGCAGACCCCTCCCGCACAGCCCGATAAACCGACGACACCGGCCGTAGAGCCCGAGAAGCCGGCGGCACCGGCACCCCAGCCTGCAGGAACGGGCAAAGGGAAGAAGGTTGTTGTCACCAGCGACGTGCAGGCTTCCAACGGGGAATTCCGCACGGAGGATAAACCGATCGTCAACCGTTTGCAGGGGCTCGGCTTTGAAGTGACCCGTTTGGCCAGCTCGAAAATCACGCCGGAAGCACTCAGCGGTTATGATCTTGTAGTGATCGGCTCTACCACGAACTCCAAATATGTCAGGAAGAAGCTGAAGACGCTGCCGGTGCCGATTATCTACAATAAATCGATTTCGTTCGGCGACGCCGATTTCTCGAAGGTCGCGGAAAATACAGATCTTCCGAAGCAAACGACGATTACAATCAAGAAAAGCGATTCTCCGCTGGCGGCAGGATTAAGCGGCGACGTGGAATTCTATTACGAACCCAGCGCCATTTCCTTCGGCATTCCGAGCGACGAAGGAATGGTCGTTGCCGCCATCAAGTCCGACCCGTCCAAGGCGGCCATTATCGCCTACGAGAAAGGCTCGAAGAACGTTCTGGGCGAAGCCGTTGCCGCCCGTACGGTCATGTTCGGCGCTTCATCCGACGGTATGAAGGATAACGCGACGGATGAGCTGTGGAAGCTGTTCGACGCATCGGTATTGTGGGCGGTAGGCTCCGATAAGAAATAAAGGCTAACTCCCCGGCATAAGGCGGGAAACCCCAGGAAACTCCAGTTTACGGACTGGGGTTTTCTTGGTTTACCAAAGCGTTGCTCCAAGCAAGATAAGGACGTTGCTTTGCCGTTGTCATACGTCTTTTTCCACCATGAAGCAAACAACCTATAAAGATGCACCGAACCCCCTAAAACGATAGAGCGCTTTCATTGTATCGTTAGATCAGGCGCCCTGGACAGGAGGGCCTCAGGTGTATGGAGCATGCTTTACCGTAAGGGGAGGTTGAGCGGGTGCCGAAATACTTTAGAACAACGCTGCTGCTTCGGGTGCTCGGGGCGTGCTTTTTGGCGGCCGGGAACGCTGTCGGGCCGCTCCCCTCTTGCCGGTGGAGGACGAGGAGCTGAAGCCTCCGCTCGTGCAGCCGGTCAAGGAAACTTTAACCGTTTATGAAGTGAAGCGCGCCGATATCGTCAAGCAGATCACCGGAGTGGCGACCTTTGCTTCGGATAAAATGGACTATTTGTACTACGGGGAGTCCGGCGGAAGACTGCTCTCGATCAACGTGAAGCTGGGCGATAAGGTGAAGGCCGGCGACGTCATCGCCTCCACGGAAACCGGCGACCTGGAGATGAAAATCAAGCTGCAGGAAATCGCGATCGAAAAGATCAAGCTGTCGCTGAAGGCGGACATCGCCGACAAGGGCGCGGATGACGTGGCGGTGCGCACGAAGGTGCTCGATTTGCAGGGCGCCCAGCTCCAATTGGACTCACTGAAGTCCCAGATGAACAAGGCGAAGCTTATTGCGCCTGCGGACGGTATCGTCACCTATATCGATCCGATCAAGCCGGGAGATGAAGTGACCGCCTATAAGCGACTCGTGACGATTTCCGACCCCAGGCATATGAAGCTCGTTTACACGACCGCCGGCCCGAACGATCTGGCCGGCGTGGAAATTAACATGAAGGTCGATGCCAAGATCAACGGCAAGACTTATACGGGCAAAGTCGTGCAGACGCCGATGACCGCCCCGCCGAACGATAACAAGGCGGTTCAGGATAAATACAACAAGTCCCTCTACATCGACGTGCCGGGGCCGCCGGAGGGGTGACGATCGGCACGCAGGCGGACATCGCCATTGTGACGGAACACAGGGAGAATGTGCTGGTCATTCCGAGAGCCGGCCTGCGCAATTATATGGGGCGCGATTACGTTCAGGTGCTGGAGGGCGAAAGCCGCAAAGAGGTCGATGTGGAGAAAGGAATCGTCTCCGCAACGGAGGTGGAGATCCGCAAGGGCCTTAGCGAGAAGCAGCAGATCATTTTGGCGAATTAACGGATAAATCCGGGGAAGATCATTCGCTCGGCGGGCGATCCGGCTGGGGGAGGGCACAGACTTGGCGTTATTTATCATGATCCTGCGCAAAATGGTCAACAATAAGTGGCTGGAGCTCAGCCTCCTGCTTGGGTTGGTCTTGTCCGTGGGAATGACGAGCAGCATGCCGATCTATACGAACGCCATCCTGCAGCGCCTGCTGATTCAGGAGCTGAGGCGGCTGCAGACCGGCAGCGACCAATATCCCGGCATCTATTGGCTGTCCGCCCAATTGTCCGCGGAGGATCCGCAGAAATCCGCCAAAATTGCCGAAAGCGACGAATTCCTCAACAAGGCGAGAAGCCGGTTCGGCCTTCCGGTGCAGTATTTTGTGCGGGAAAGGTCGACGGAGCGCTACGGTCTGATTCCGGCCGAACCGGACAAGGTCGATCCCTCCAAGCAGCGTTCGGCGGATCTATCGGCGATCGAAGGGATGAAGGAGCACATCCGTCTTGTCGACGGAAGGATGCCGGCGAAGGAGCCGGCCGGCGGAGTCTACGAGGCGCTGGTCGTACCGGAAGCCTTGACGGAGCTCGGCATGGTGCTGAATACGGAATTTATCATCCGCAAAGACAACCGGGAGGTTCCGGGTCAAGCCGGTGGGCGTATTCGACCGGAAGGATTATTCCGACCTTTTCTGGTACAACATCCCCGGCGGCTACAAGAACAGCTTCCTGATCGATTTTGCGCTGTTTGATCGGGATTTTACCTCCGGCGGGAAGCTGAACGTCCAAGCCGGCTACTGGTATTGGGCGCTGGATTATACCAAGATGTCGCTCGCTTCCGCCCGCCAGTTCATCAGTGCCGACCGCGCCATCGATACCCATATGGAGGAGCGGTACGAGACGCACGGCGAGAACGCCCCCGCTTTGAAGACGCTCGGCGTTTATTATGTGAAGGAGACGAACCTCCGGCGCATGCTCTGGTCGCTCAATGTGCCGGTCATGCTCATGCTCGGCTTTTATTTATACATGGTCGCCAACCTGATCGCGGAGCGCCAGAGAACCGAAATCGCCGTGCTGCGCAGCCGGGGGGCGAGCCGGAGCCAGATTATTCTCAGCTATGCGGTGGAAGGATTGGTGCTGGGCGCCGTCGCTTTCCTATTCGGGCCTTATTTGGGGGAGGCACTGACCAAGATGCTGGGAGCCTCCAGCGGGTTTCTTGAATTCGTGCAGCGCGCGAAGCTGGAGGTTGCCATACCTGCGGATGCGTACCGGTACGCCCTGGCCGCCGTCGCCGCTTCCCTGGTTATGACGCTGATTCCCGTGTTCCTTGCCACGAGAGCAACCATTGTCGGGCATAAGCAGCAGGCGGCGAGACTCGGGGGCGGCTCCCTCTGGCATAAATATGGCATCGACCTGGTACTCATCGGAGTGGCGTTATACGGCTTGTACAATTACAAAACGCGGATGAAGGATCTGCTGGCTCTCGGCCTGAAATCCGGCGATCTGCGGGTGGATCCGCCGCTGTTCCTGATTCCGGCGCTGTTCATCCTGGGGGGCGGGTCTGACGGTGCTGCGCGTCTATCCCTGGCTCGTTCGCTTCCTGTTCCGGGCAGGCCGGCGGTGGTGGCCGCCTTCCCTGTATTCCACGCTGATCCAGGTCAGCCGTTCGGCGATCCAATACCAATTTATTATGGTGTTCTTGATCATCACGATCGCAACGGGGCTCTTCAGCGCCAGTGCCACCCGCACGATCAACAAGAATACGACGGATAAAATCCGCTATGCCGCAGGGGCCGATATGACGATGCAGATCCGCTGGGAGAACGACGCGCCGCCGGTCATCCTGACCGGGCCGCTGTCCGAAGAGGAGCAGCAGGACAAGGAAGAGGGAGCCGCTCCCCGGCTTCGGACGGCGGGACGTCCCCCGCTCCCGAAGCCCCGCATAAAATCCAGTATACGGAGCCGTCCTTCCTGCCGTTTACGCAGCTGCCCGGGGTGGAACATGCCACCAAAGTGTTCATTAAGAAAGACGCATCGTTCTCGAAAGGGAAAGTCAGCGATACCGCCCGGCTGATGGGCATCGATACGAAAGATTTCGGCGAGACCGCCTGGATCCGCAGCAAGCTGCTTGACCGGCATATCAATGAATACTTGAATCTGATCGCGCGAAATCCTTCCGCCGTCTTGATTTCGCGGTCCATGGCCGAGGAATACGGGCTTAAGCCCGGCGACGCCATAACGGTCGGCTGGCCCGGTGTGGAAGGGGCCGGGTTTACCGTCTACGGCGTGATCGACTACTGGCCGTCCTGGAATCCCAATCCCGGTGCGGGCGATGTGGTGACGGTGAAGACGAAGCAGGGGAGTACGACGAAGGTGAAGAAGCCGATGCTCGTCGTCGGACACTTGTCCTATATTCAAAACAATCTCGCCCTGGAGCCGTACGAGGTATGGCTGAAGCTGAAGCCGGAGGCGGGTAGTCCCGAGGTGTACAAAGCGATAGCGGATCACGGTTATGAAATCGAGTTCTTGCGGGACGCGAAGCAGGAGCAGATCAAGTCCATTAAGGAGCCCTTCCAGCTTGCGATCAACGGGGTGATGACGCTCGGCTTTTTGATTTCGGTCTTTATCTGTTTTTTCGGCTTCCTGCTCTACTGGGTGCTCTCGCTGTTTGCACGGACGCTGCAGTTCGGCATTTTGCGTGCGATGGGTATTTCCTTCTTTCAGCTGATCGTCATGCTGGCGGGCGAGCAGATCCTGATCTCGGGTGCGGCGATTGTCATCGGCATCGCCACAGGCAGCATCACGAGCCTGCTGTTCGTGCCTTTGTTCGAGATGTCGTTCGACCCCAGCACCCAGGTGCCGCCGTTCAAGGTTACGTTCGACCCCCGGGATCAAATCCGCCTGTACTGGATCGTCACCGTGATGATCGCCGTGGGCCTGGCCATCCTCGGCAGCATCGTATCGCGTATCCGCATTCATCAGGCGGTCAAGCTGGGGGAAGACGGGTAGGCGACGCAGTGCAAAAACTAAATTTTGTATAAAGGAGATCACGGCACATGACTACGGTTACCAAGCAAATACCGGATACGCTTCTGCTGGAGGAGAGGGCCGGACACGTGCTTCAAGCCATCCTCGGCATGGCGGACGAGGATCACGGCTACATTCCTTTTTTCGCCGCCAACTTAATGGAGCGACCCGCGTATCTGACGCACGGGGACTGGGATTACGGCTCCAGCCATGGCCGGCTTATCGACGCATTGATCCTCGCGAGGCATATGACGGGCGACGAAAGCGGGCGCGACATCGAAGCCAGATACAGGGAAAACTTCCTCGGGTTCTTCCGGGAGGACGGACTGAGCTACCGGCTGAAAAATCCGAAAGCCCCTGGGAGCCGACCGCCAACATGATCGACCAGCGCGCTGTTCTTCTGGCGCTGACGTCCTGGTATATGTCGACCGGCGATCCGAAGATCAAGGAGGTCGCGGATAAGCATGTGGCCGCCCTCCGGCGGATCGCGGTCAAGGAGAGGGACGTCTGGTATTATCCGGCCTCCGAATACACGGTGAACGGCTGGCCGTCCGCGAACGGGGTTCAGCTGAGGCTGGCTCCGGATCCGGCCGCCTTCTGCGGGCGCCTGGTCATGCCGCTGCTCAAGTACCATGAGCTGACCGGGAATGCGGATGCGATCGAATTGTGCCGGTTCTTCACGGCGCTAATCATTCACCGCAGCGGGGTGTTTAACCCCGATGGCGGCTTTAACGATGCGCTGGCCTATCGCAGCGGGCACTTTCACACCCGTCTCGGCACGCTGGACGCCCTGGCCCGCTATGCCTGGTTTACGCGGGACGCCTCAATCCTTCATTTTGTGAAGAAGAGCTACGACTGGGCCGTATCGACCTGGTGCACTTCCTTCGGATGGACACCGGGTGACATGCATGACCAGGCGTTCGAGCATGAAACCTGCTCCCTGGTCGATCTGATTGCCACGGGCATTACGCTCGCCCGCGCTGGGTACACGGAATATTGGGGGATCGTGGAGCGTTTCCTGCGCAACCACTTGACGGAATCGCAGCCGCTGAATCTCGATTGGGTCGTCGATTCGGACAGCAAGGCAAATGACGACGTCGGAATGAAGTCGTTCTACCAGGTGGCCCGGCGCACCCGTGGCGCATTTGCGGGGTACTCGGCCCCGAACGATTTCTGCTGCGACGTCAGCGGAGGAAGGGGGCATATCAACGATTTGCAGACCTGCTGCATCGGCTCGGGCACGAGAGGTCTCTTTATGGGCTGGAGCAACACGGTCACGGAGGAGAACGGGACGGTCAGTGTCAATTTCCTGCTGAACCGGGGCTCGCGCTGGCTCGATGTCAGCGACCATCTCCCCCATGAGGGCCGGGTGGAGCTTGTGATCCATCGTCACTTGCCAAGACTGCTGATTCGCATACCGGAGTGGGCGGGCTATGCCAAGGTAGTCGTGCGCAGGGAGCACGGGGAACGGAACAGACGCAAACCGGCAGAGATCCGAGCATGTGGGTGAAGCAGTGTTTCCTGGCTTTGGGCGAAGCCCGGGAAGGGGAGAAGATTACCATCACCTTCCCGGTCAGTGAGCGCCAAACCGTGGAGAAGGCGGTGGGGCAGCAGTTCGTGGCGCAGTGGCGGGGGGACGATGTGATCCGCTTGAGCCCGGAGGGGAGGCATCATCCGTTTTACAGCGACCGTAAGGTCTACGATAAGGCGCCGATGCGGGAAGGGGATTACCGCAGGCTCGAACAGGAATTTTATTGGTAATGCGCAGGGAAGCAAATACCTATAAACATGCCGCGAATCCCCTACATTCCGGCGATCGATTTCCTTTATTTTAATGACAAAGGGCCATTCCGTTCCGGGAGGCCGTCCGGGCGAAACGGGCGGAATGGCCGAAACTTTCATTCTGAGAAGGAAGGTGCATCGAATGAAGAAATACATATCCGCGTTCGTATCATTCCTGCTGCTGGGCTCGATCCTGCTTGCCGTCTGTATTTGCCGAAGAGACGGCTGTGCCGCAGGAGACCGCTGCGCCCACGGAGACAGCGGAAGCCCCTGAGCCCCCGGCGACGGCGGCGGACCATGCAGCACCGGCTGCAGACAACCCGAAGCCCGAAGCCAAACCGGTTAAGTCGGTAGACGATTACAAGGACCTGTCCGTGCTGCCGGAGGAGATGAAGGATAAATTCGAGCTTTTTATTAGCGGCTGGCGTATTCGAACCCGAATCGGAGGATACATTCGGGGTGAATCAGCTCATAACGAACGAAGAATTTATCAAAGCGGCGAAAGTGATTTTTTCGTTGCCATCTGATAAAACGCTTACAAAATCATCCTATATCGAAGAATTTAAAAAGCTGGGCATTATCAGCGTGGACGGGGTGGTTCTTGACCCGGATCAAACGATCAGCCGGCAAACGCTGGCCAAATACCTGATCTACGGCCTTGGGCTCGCCAACGACGCTAGAAAGGTTACGCCGATTACGGATACCAGCATCGCGAATGTGGACCGAGTGGACAGCTCGATCAATAAATTCGTTACGCTGGCGATGCAGCTGAATATTATGAGCAACCAAGAGGACGGCCGTTTCCACGGCTCCGACCGGTATGTCACCCGCGCTGGTCTGGTGGAGGCCGCTTACGAGGCCAAGAAGCTGTACGCCAGCACACAAGCGGAAGCTCCAAGCAAAGTGTCCATCGCGGAAGTAAAGGTGACCGGAGCCAGGAAAGTGGCGGTGACGTTAAATAAAATCGTCGACACGGAGAAGGCGATGCTGACCGTGAAGCAGGACGGCACGGAACTGGCGGGGACGACTGAATGGTCGGACGACAGGAAGACCGCGACGATTACGCTGGATTTGAAGCTGAAGAAGGGAAGCTATACGATCGAGCTGTCCGGGCTGGATGCGGCCTCGCTCGATAAGAAGTCGGCGGAATTTACGGCCGAGGACGAGCAGTTCAAGTCGCTGGAGTTCGTTAATCCTTCGGATACGCTTGCCCGCTCCAAGGTGATCGTTGCGTTCAAGCAGACGAACCAGTACGGCGAGCAGACGGATCTGGTCGCCAGCCGGTTCGATATTATGGTCGGCGGCGGATCCGGCCCGCAGAATATGACCAATAAACAAGAGTTCAAGCTGGATTTGAGCCGGGAAAGCAGAGGGGCGCGGATTCCCGTGACTCTGATCGATCGGGAGCATCACGTGACCGTCAGCAAAGTATTCACCGTCGGCGATCCGGCCATCGTCTCGAAGCTCGAGGTCGGGGAGCTGAAGTACAAGGACAACAAGAAGTATTTGCAGCCCGGAAATAAAGCCTACCTGCCGATCAAGGTATACGACCAGTACGGAAACCGCATGGACGATCCCGAGGATTGGAAGAAGGGCGTCATCACGCTGTTTACGGGGGATCATTTGATCGAAGAAAAAGGCCAGCTCGTGTTCTACGATTTCGGTGACGACGGGGAGCTGGAGATGGAATTGGAAGCGATTCCGAGTCTCACCAGGGACTCGACGACGATCTTGAACCTTGTCGCCGCCGGTTCCGGTCAAACCGTACTGAAGAGGATCAGTGTGCTTACTCCGAAAAAACCGGCGACTCTGGAAATCCCGGATCCTCCATCGTTCTTGGCGGAAGGGGATACGAATAAGCTGCTCGAGCTGAAGATAAGGGATGCCGAAGGACGTGAGTTCGACCCCGATGAGAGAGCGGAGCTTGTGAAAGCCGGTAAGCTTGCCGTGTACAGCTCGGGCGATCTGAAGCTCGGGTCTATGGTAGAAGGAGAGACCGGTCCCATCGAGCTTTCGGGGATCGGAAAAGGCAATATCCGGATTCAAGAGGTGCTGGCCGGCAACGGGACGGCATCGATTGAAGTAAAGCTGACGGATATTCAGCAGAGCGCTACCGCCAAAATCGATCTGATGCCGAAACGCGTGCCCAAGACGCTGGAAAAATCGGATTTCGAGCCTTCTTTGCAGTATACGGTGATTCAAGGCAAGTCCGCCTCGCCGAAATTCAAGATCATGGACCAATACGGAGTGGAGTATACGACGGCAAGCGAAGATTACCAGGTGGAGTTTAAGCTGGAACGGCTGGACGGCGCTCCCGGAGCGTTCACGGGAGTCAGCACGAAGAACGGCAACCTGAAGCTTACCGATGCGAACCCTGTGATCAGGTCCGCTGGCCAAAGATTCCAACGGGCAAGGGGTTAAATTAACAGCGGACAACAAGGTTAAGGGGACATACAAAGTAACGGCCAGGCTGATCCAAACGGAAAAAGATCCCGCCCAGCCCGATCCGACCAAGTGGCCGGTCAAGAGCAATCTTGGAACGCTGACGGCCAGGGCGAAGAGCTATACCTTCAATGAGATTCTGAAGGATTTGAACTTTTACCTGGATACGGATACGAACCTGTTTGCCGTCGGCAAATATATGGTGGATCACGGCTTCAAGGTGGGCGGTTACAAGAAAGGCGACGATAATCCGAAAGCGACGCAGGCGGATGCCGAAGAAATCTTCAAAAACCGGAAGGATCTTACTAAGGATCTCAATATCAAGGCTAAAAATAAAGACGGCGTCGAAACCGAAATTCCGACGCTTCCGGTTCGCTTCGTTACAACTGCCGATCATGATGTAATTGCGGTCGATAATGCGAAATCCCCGACGAAAGTGGTCGGCCTGAATCCGGGAAGCGCCAGCGCCATTGTCGGATTCGATACGCCGGAAGGACAGAAAACGATTAATATCAACTTTACGGTGTTCACATCGGATCTGAGGTTCGGCGAATTGAAGGTGGGCGTGACGAACCCGCCGGTATCGGTGAACGCGAATGAAATCGACGGGCGATATATTTGGGACTCTAAGCTGCTGCAGAGCCTAAGGGTAAACGATTCGGACAAAAACGGGTTTATTAACTCCGTAAACAAACAAGGTGTCAACAGCGAAGCGTTAACGCCGTTCCTCGGTACCTTCGGCATCACCATCAAGCTGACGGATATCACCTATAAGCCGGGCACGAAGGAAGCGGATAAAGACACCTTCTACATGACCGACAATTACAAGCTGGTCTTCAAGCCGAAGAGCGGCGACTACTCCTTCGATAAAGTTAATCTGCAAAGCTTTAAAATTGCCATTACAGGTCCGGATGACAAGACGATCTCCATCATATTTAACTTGAAGTAGACAGGTGGCCGCTTCATAGGCCTCCATGCCCCTGCCGGCTTGTCCGGCGGGGGTTTTTACCGTACCCGAGGGTCGGCAGAAACAGCCTATAATCAAGGTTGTTATCACTAATTATCGCTTTCCGCCGGCATTGTATACTGGCATCAGATTGGAGGATGAGCATTGTGGCCAGAAAAAAATACGCGGTATGCGGCGTCAGCACCCGAGCGAACGGCATGTTTATCCGTCCTATGCTGGAAACCTTCCGGGCGCACTGCGACATTGTCGGGCTCCTGGATGCGGATCCCCGCCGATTTGAGAACTGCTTCAGGAAGTTCCCGGCGCTGCAAGGGTTGCCGGTTTATCTGCCGGACGAGTTCGACCGGATGCTTGAAGAGACGAAGCCCGATGTGCTGATCGTTGCGGGCGCGGATCATACGCATGCCGATTATATTGTGAACGGATTGAAGCACGGGCTCGACGTGTTCTCGGAGAAGCCGATGGTGACTACGGGAGCTGACTGCCGGCGGGTGCTGGATGCGCAGAAGAACAGCGACGGAACGCTGTACGTGGCTTTTAACTACCGTTACTCCCCGATCCATTCGAGAATCAAGGAGCTCGTTCTGGAAGGCAGGGTCGGCCGGGTGACCTCGATTGACTTGAATTGGTATCTCGATACATATCACGGGGCGAGCTACTTCAAGCGCTGGAACCGCAAAAGAAGCCGTTCCGGCGGGCTCTCCGTCCATAAAAGCACCCATCATCTCGATCTGGTCGGGTGGTGGATCGGCCAGAAGCCGGTGGAGGCGTTCGCCTACGGGGCACTCAATTATTACGGGCCGGAAGGCGAACTGAACCCGGCCAGGGAAGACGGCCGCTTCTGCGGAACGTGCCGGGTGAAGCCGGACTGCGCTTATTTCATGCGCTGGTCCACGCGGAGCAAGGAGATCGTGCCGGAGGACGATCATCTCTCGCAGCTGGAGACGAAGCCGGGGAGCTATACGGACTACCGGGCGGACGGCTGCATTTTCGATTCGGAGATCGATATCGAGGATACGTACACGGCGGCCGTCAAGTATGACGGGGGCGCGCTGCTCAGCTATTCCGTCAATTTCTCGCTGCCCTATGAGGGCTACCGGCTGGCGGTCAACGGCACGAAGGGAAGAATCGAAACCCGGGAAGTGATATCCGGGCGCGCTTCTTATCCGGTCCCCGAGCAAACGATCGAGGTATTTCCGCTGTTCGGCGGGAAAGAAACGATTCATGTGGTTCCACGTCCGGGAGGACACGGCGGAGGGGATCCGCCGCTGCTCGAGGATTTGTTCCTCGGACCGGATCCGCACCGGGCCTATGAGATTATGGCCGGCGCGGAAGCCGGCGCTTATTCGGTGCTGACCGGGGAAGCGATCTGGAAGTCGGCGCATTCGGGCCTGCCGGTACGGATAGCTGATTTATTGGAAACGCGGGAGCCGGCGGGAACGGCGGAAGGGAGAGAAGGCGACCGTGTATGAGAAACTGGAAGCTTCGGGCATCGCCCATTTTGATGTAAAAAGCCAGTTGCCGAGATGGGTTTACGAATCCGCGATGCGGGCGGCGAAGAAAGGCGAAGAAGCGCGCTCCGCCATTCGGGATGCCGAAGGGCTTCGGCGGAGGCAAGCAGGCGATCCGCGATGGGATCGAGCGGTGCATTGGAGGAATGCCTCCTTCGGACACTCCGCTGAGGCCGAGAATCACGGGGACGGAAGCGGGGAACGGCTTCCGGGTCGAGAAGGTTATTTTCGAGCCGAGGCCCTATGTATATGCGACAGCCAATGTGTACATACCGGATGGGGTATCCGGGCCCCGCGGGGCGGTGCTGCTGCTGTGCGGACACCGCGAGCAGGCGAAGCACTGCGACGAGTACCAGACAGTCTGCCACTATCTGGTTCATGCCGGTCTGATCGTGATGGCGCTCGACCCGGTCGGTCAGGGGAACGCTTCGGCTATTACGATCCGGCGCTGGGGCAGGCGCCGATGACCAGCGTAACGGAGCATGAGCAGGTCGGCCGCCAATGTCTTCCCCTGGGAGACAGCCTGGCCCGCTACATGCTGCATGATGCGGTGAGAGCGATCGATTATTTATGTACCCGGCCGGAGGTCGATCCGACCCGCATCGGAGTATGCGGCCATTCCGGCGGCGGGACCCAAACCTCGCTGGTCATGATGTACGACGAGCGGATCGCGCCGCCGCACCGGCCGGATTTATTATGAACCGGCCGTATTTTCTCCTGACGGGCAAGGCGCAGGATGCGGAGCAGAAGTGGCCCGGTTTCTCCGCGCTCGGTTTCGACCATGAGGATATCGTGCTGGCGATGGCGCCCCGTCCGGTGCTGGTTCTCGCCACGACGTACGACTCCGTGCCGATCGAGGGCCCGCGTCATACGGTGGCGGTGAACCGCCGCTTCTGGGAGATGTTCGGCCGGGGCGAAGACCTGGAGCTGTTCGAGGACGAGAATGTGCATCGTTTCACGCCGCCGCTGGCCCGGGAGGCCGCCCGGTTTTTCTCCAAGCATCTGCTCGGGCGTGCTTTCGTGCCTCCGGACGAAGCGGTGCAGCCGCTTCCTGCAGAAAAACTGCGGTGCACGCAAAGCGGGCAGGTCATAGGCGAACTGGATCGGGCGAAGAGCGTGTTCGACGAGAATGTGGAGCGGCTTGCGGAGCTGGAGAAGGCGCGTCTTGCCCTGCCCGAGTCCGAGCGAAAGGAGCGGGCCTTGACGTGGTCGCGTGAGCAAGTGTTCGGCGGCCGGGAAATATGCGACCTGAATCCGCGGGTATCCGGAGGCGGAGAAGTGGGAAGCTTATGGGTGCTGCGCACGGTCTGGTGGAGCCAACGCGGGCCGCTGGGCCATGCGCTTCAATTTCTCGATGCAAAGCATTGGGGAAGCCGGGTGCCGCTCACGATCGGTGTCTGGGAAGGCGGTACCGGCAAGCTCGAAGAGCATGCGAAGTGGATTGAGGAGACCTGCGCCTCCGGCCGGATGGCGATGGTGCTGAACCCGACGGGGATCGGGGCGCTGCTGCCGCATTTGAACGCCCCGGGCGACAAACCGTTTAAGCGATTCGGAATCCTCGACAGGCATACCGACGAGCTGATGTGGCTCGGTGACAGCATGGCCGCCGTCCGTTCGTTCGATGTGATCCGTGCGGTGGAGCTGGCATCGGGGCTGAAGAACGTCGATCCGGGAGACATCCGGCTGTATGGCGCCGGAAGGTATGCCTTGTATGCGCACTCGCCGCCCTGCTGGAGCCCCGGATCCGCAGTGTCAGCCTGGAGAACCGTATAGGCAGTATCTCCAATTGGATCAAGGAGCCTTTTTACGATGAAACGGATTCATTAAGCTTTATTCTGCCCGGCATGCTCCGGCACTTCGACCTGCCGGATGCGGACCGTTGGCTTGCGGAGGAGGGGCGGCTGGATCAAGCCGTCTCCGTCCCGAACGATGCTGCCAGCTGAAGGAGGAATAAGACAATGCCGACTGTAGTTGCGATTTATACAGGGCAGGGCCTGGCCGAACGGGTCCAGCCGATCTTCCGGGAGGAGCCGCCGGACTGCAGGCTGGTTAATATCATCGACGACAGTCTGATCGCCGATGTCATCCGGGCCGGACAAGTGACCACTGCAGTAAGCCGCAGGTCGCTGCAATATTACCGGAACGCCGAGGAGATCGGGGCCGACGTGATTTTCAACACCTGCTCATCGGTAGGGGAGGCGGCGGACTATGCACGTCCCCTGCTGGACGTCCCGATCGTCAAGATCGACGACGCCATGGCCCGGCTGGCCGCCGGACAGTATGAGCGGATCGGTGTGCTCGCCACGCCGCCTACGACGCTCGAGCCAACCCGCAGGTTGCTCCTCAGAGAGGCGGACCGCCTGCGGCGGAAGATCCGCGTGCTGGACGCGCTGGCGCAAGGGGCTTACCAGGCGCTCGTATCCGGCGACCCGGAGGAGCATGACCGGCTGATTCTGGATGCGGCGAAGTCGGTGGCGGCGGATGCAGAGGCGCTGGTGCTGGCCCAAGGCTCGATGGCAAGAATGGAAGAGGCGCTGCGCCGGGAAACCGGCCTGCCGGTTTATTCCAGTCCGCGTCTTGGCGTGCTTGCGGTGCGGGAAGAACTGGAGAAGCGGGGCGTCGCGGGGAGGAATCATTCGTGAACGATCAGGTTATCGCAACGTACTGGCTCGAGACGGCGTTCTCCCTGGAGCAGGCGGCCGAGGTCATTGCAAGCGAGCAGTCCACCGGGACGTTCATGGCGCGCCGAACGAAACGGACGGCTTGAAGCAGCGGCACCGCGCCCGAATCGTGTCCGTCGACCCGCTGGAAACGTCCCCCTATCCCTCCTTGCCGGGGGCGAAGATTCCTGCGGGAAACAAGGGCGAATACCATCGCGGTATCGTGAAAATTGCTTTTCCGTATGAAAATATCGGCCCTTCCATTCCGAACCTGCTGGCAACGGTTGCAGGCAATCTGTTCGAGCTGGAGGAATTGTCGGGACTGAGGCTCATCGATCTGGAGCTTCCGGTATCGTTCCGGGAGCGGTATGAGGGGCCGAAATTCGGCATTGCCGGAACCCGCGAGCTTACCGGCGTGTGGGGCCGGCCGGTGATCGGCACCATCATTAAGCCGAACCTCGGTCTCTCGCCGGATCAGTCGCGGCTGATCGTGCGGGAGCTGGCCTCCTCCGGCATCGATTTTATCAAGGACGACGAGGTAAACGGGAATCCGCCGTTCGCCCCGCTGGCGGAACGGGTCAAGGCCGCCATGGAAGAGATCGAGCGCGCTGCGGAGCGGACGGGGAAAAAGACGATGTATGCCTTCAACATTACCGACGATTGGGACCTAATGCTCCGCCATCTGGATACCGTCGTGAAGCACGGCGGCAACTGCGTCATGGTCAGCATCAACAGCATCGGCCTGGCCGGCGTCGCCCACTTGCGGAAGCATGCACCTGTCTGCATTCACGGGCACCGCAACCAGTGGGGCATGCTGTCGCGCTGCCCGTCGCTCGGCATGTCGTTCACGCCGTATCAGAAGCTGTGCCGTTTGGTGGGCGTGGACCATCTGCACGTGAACGGGCTGAACAACAAGTTCTATGAAAGCAACGCCTCCGTCATCGGAAGCGTGCGCGAATGCTTGACGCCGATGCGGGAGGCATCCGATACGGTGCTCCCAGTGCTGTCCTCCAAGCAGTGGGCGGGGGCGGCACCGGAAACGTACCGGACGCTGCAGACCGTCGACTTGATGAATATCGCAGGCGGAGGCATCCACGGGCATCCGGGCGGTCCCGGCGCAGGCTTCCGCAGCCTCGTACAGGGCTGGGAGGCGGCTTTGGCGGGCATTCCGCTCGAGGAGCATGCCCGGACGCATACGGAGCTAAGGCAAGCGCTGGAAACCTTCGGGTAATAAAGAGGGATTTGAGCCAGCGGAAGGAGGGGGACGACCTGCGGATTTGTTACTACGGCGACGATTTTACCGGCTCTACCGATGTGCTCGAGGCTCTGACGGGTCGCGGTCTCCGGATCATCCTGTTTATGAATGTGCCGGATCCGGCGGAATGGAACGAGAAGTACGCCGGGTATGACGGCTTCGGCGTGGCGGGGGTAGGCCGGACGATGAGTCCCGCCGAGATGGAGCGGATGCTCCGGCCGGTTGTGTCTGCGCTGCGGGAGTTCGGTGCTCCGGTCACGCACTACAAAATCTGCTCCACGTTCGATTCCTCCCCAGAGACGGGCAGCATCGGGAAGGTGGCCGACATCGGCCGGGAGGCCTTCCCGGAGCAGCGCTGTATCCCTGTGGTGGCGGGCTGTCCGGTACTGGGGCGTTATACGGTGTTCGGGAACCATTTTGCGGGGGCGGGGGCGAAATCCTCCGGCTCGATCGGCATCCGAACATGCGTTTCCATCCGGTCACTCCGATGAATGAAGCGGATTTGCGGCTTCATTTGGCCGGGCAGACGTCCCGGTCCATCGGGCTTGTCAGTGTGCTGGATTTGAATGAGGACAGGCCGGAGCTGGAGCGGCGGTACCGGAAGCAGGCCGGCAAGGATATGGTGCTGTTCGATGTACTGACGGAGGAACATCTGGAGAAGATCGGCGGCCTACTGGCGCGTGAAAGCGAGGAACATCCGTTGTTTGTGATCGGTTCCTCCGGCGTGGAGTATGCGCTGGCCGCCCATTGGCGGGGAGCGGGCTCGCTGCCGGCCCTGGCTCCGTTCGCGGAGGCGGAGCCGGTTGGCCGTCTGCTGGTGATCTCCGGCGGCTGCTCTCCCGTCACCCGGGCGCAAATTGAATGGGCGCTGGGCAGGGATACTCCGGCATCCGGGTACCGGCGGACGCTTTAATCGAAGCGGGAGAGGCGCATTCTCTTCTGGAGCAGGCGGAGCGCGAGCTGCGCGGAGGAAGAAGCGTCATCCTGTATACGGCGCTGGGACCGGCCGACGAATCCATCGGGCGGACGCAGAGCCGGCTAAAGCAGGACGGGCAGAACGCTGCGGACGGAGGGCGGCTGATCGGTTCGCGGCTGGGCGCCATGGCCCGGGAGCTGATCTTATCCGCCGGCGTCCGGCGGCTTGTGATCGCAGGCGGGGACACCTCGGGCTTCGCGGTCCGGGAGCTTGCGATCGATGCCCTGGAGATGGTGTCGTCCGTCGCTCCCGGAGGGCCTTTATGCCGGGCCAACTCCAAGGATGCCCGGCTGGACGGGCTGGAGATTGTGCTGAAGGGCGGGCAGGTCGGACCGCCGGAATTCTTCGAGCTGGTGCGAAGGGGCAAAGCTTCCGCTCCCGGGCGGGAATTGGAAAGGAGCGGTGAGCCCGGTGAATCTGCGTGAACTGCGGCGGCAATTCGCCCAGGCGGACCCGCGCTACGGGCCGGTACCCTTCTGGTGGTGGAGCGGCGAAGAGGTGACGGCGGAACGGGTCCGCTGGCAGATGCGTAAGTTCCGCGAAGGCGGGTCGCGCAACATCGGCATTATCAATCTCGCGCCGACCGGCCCGCAGTACGGCTCGGTCAGCGACCGCCCGGCTTATGGAAGCGAGGCATGGTGGAGCATGTTCGAGGTTGCTCTGCGCGAGGCGGAACGGCTCGGCATGTACCTCTGGTTTTACGATCAAATCGGCTTCTCCGGAGCCAACATGCCGGCGCGCATCGTTTCGGAGCGTCCGGAGGCGGCTGGGTTATCAGCTGCGCCGCTTCGCGTCCGGCGAAGAGCTTCCCGCCGAGGCGGTTCCGCTGGCTGAAACAGCGGATCACGTCTACGCGGCCGTACGGCAGGGCTTTAACTGGCTGGACCCCGGCGCGGCCGGAGAGCTGATCGACCGGGTGCACGGGGAGATGGAGCGCCGGTTCCCTCACGATCTCGGCCGAACGATTGCCGGCGACTTCCAGGATGAGCTTGCCGCCGCTTCCGCTGTGGACGCCGGAGTCGCCGGAGCTTTACAAGAAGCGTTACCGTGAGGAGCTGCTTCCGCTTCTGCCCGCTTTGTTTGATCCCCTGCCCGGCTCCGCCGAGGTGCGCCGCCGCGTTTACCGGCTCGCCGCCGAGCTGGCCGAGCGGGCTTTCTTCATCCCGCTCGGGGAGTGGCACCGCACCCGCGGCATGCTGCTCTGCTGCGACCAGGCGGGCCCGGCGAGAAGAGCCGATCCGAACGGGGCTCAGCGGCTATATTTGGATTATTTCCGCACACACAGATGGTACAATGCGCCCGGGACCGATATGGACGGCGAAATCAAGCCGCATGCGTCCATGGTCCATTTGCACGGTGGTTCGCGGGTATTTTTGGAAGCGTTCCATTCGAGCGGCTGGGGCGGGACGCTGGAGGAGACGCTGCATTGGCTGATCCCCTGGTTTCAAGCGGGCGCCACCGTCTACAGCCCTCATGCCGTCTACTACAGCACCCGCGGCGGCTGGTGGGAATGGGCCCCGCCCGATACGGGCTGGCGCCAGCCTTACTTCGAGCATTACCCGGTCTTCGCGGATACGATCAGCCGCCTCTGCTTCCTGCTGAGTGCCGGGACGCACGTCTGCGATATTGCGGTTTATTACCCGTCGCATGCGGTTTGCGGCTATTTGTCCCTGGCGGACGGGAAGCCCGGCGAGCACCCGATGGGGGTGGCGAACCGGGAGCCGAACGAGCAGGTGACGCACATCCAGAACGTGTACCGGAGCCTGACCGGCGGCCGCAACCGCCGCGATTACAAGGAGCCCGGTGCGCTCAGGAAGGCGCAGCTCGACTATGATATCGCGAATGACAGCGCGCTGCACAAGGCGGTGCCCGAGGGTCCGAAGCTTCGCATTGCGGAGGAGCGTTTCTCCGTCCTGCTGCTGTGCGGGACGACCGTGATGGAGGAGGAAGCCCGCGAACGCGTCGAGGCTTGGCTGCAGCAGGGCGGAACCGTGATCGCGGCAGGCGTGCCGGAAGCGGAGCGGGACTGGGCCGGCATCGTTTACGCCGATACGGCGGAGGAAGCGGCGGCGCTGGCGAAGTCCCTTGCTCCCGGCCGGGTGGAAGGACCGGGAGACGTATTGCATCGCGCTATGGCGGATGCCGATATCTTCCTCCTGCTCCCGGAGGTGGGAGCATTATTGGAAATGCACCGGCCGGCTTCACCGCAAACGAAGGTGCCGGAAGCCGCCGTTTACCGGTTAAGGACGGACCGCGAGCCCAGCCTGTGGGATCCCGTCACCGGAAACGCGGAGCTGCTGCCTTACAAGCGGCAGGGCGAATGGATCGAGTGCGCGTGCCGTTCGACTCGTGGCCTGCGGCGCTTGTCGTATGCATCGGGAACGGCACGGAGCTTGAACCGGCTGAACCACGGCTGGAGAGCCCGGCGCCCCGGCCGTTTCCCGCCTCGATCCGGCCGCCGGGCCGCCTTTGCCCGCTTCAATGGAGTCGCCTCAGGACGATTGGCTCATCCGCGTGGAATCCACATTGGATAACCGCTACGGGGACTTCGACCTGCACGGGGACCCGGGCGGCGAATGGCCGGTCGAACGCCGGAGCCTGAAGGTACGCCGGGAGCCGGAAGGAACGGACGGGGAGCAGGAAGGCTGGCATCTGCCAGGTACGGACGATTCGGAATGGCCTGTACGGCTGTGGAGCGAATCCGTTTACTGGTGCGTATGCCGCGGAGAAACGTTCGACGCGTCCGCCGCCGCCCCGCTGGTGTACAGCACCGTTTTCGGGGATCTGGCCATGCGTTCCTGGGCGGGCCGGATGGGGCGCGTGCCGCGGCGCTTCCTTCAGCTCGGCAGGCTGGAGAAGGGAGAAAGCGTTCTGGCGAAGACGTATGTCATCGCCCCTGCGGCAGGGCGATATTGGATCCGAACCGAAAGCAACGGCGACATCAGCGGGCGAATCAACAGTCGGGACATCGTATGGCACGGGGGGCCGGAGGAACGGACGGCGTGGATCGAGCTGAAGGAAGGAATGAACGAGCTGCTGCTGAGAGCAGGCGCAATCCGCGGCGGACTCGTGCGGGCCGGCGTGGAAGTGAACCGGACCCAGCGTCCTCCGCTTCCCAAGTGGCTGTTTACCCGCGGCCCCAATCCGCGGTCGAGTCTCACCAAGCGGATTGAATGCGGTTCAGACTTCCGGCGGGTACGGCTCGTATTCGCCGCGCGGGGCCGGGCCGCCCTGTCGGTCAACGGAGTCAAGGTGACGGAGCACGGCGATTTCAATCCTTATATCCGCCAGGGCCAGGAGGAAGTGGACGTGACGCATCTGTGGCGCCTTGGTGTCAATGAAGTAAGGCTCGACTTGCCCGAGGGCAAAGGCGAAGTATTCGCCGACGGCGTGATCGAGCTGCAGAACGGGGAATCCGTATCTTTCTTTACGGAGGAGGACTGGACCGACGAGCAGGGGAATGCTCCCGGGGTCCATCATTTCGCCGTCCTGCAGTTTGCCGAGACGGAATCGCTCTGGATCACTCCAAGGCCTCACCCGCTCCCGCAGGTCGGCTGGCTTATGCCGGAGTCCGTCCCTGATCCGCCGCCGCTTGCCTTCTCCGCGGATCCGGCCGGAGTCGGCCGGCCCGTTTGGCTGCGCTTTCCGCTGCCCGTCGGCGCCACGAGGATGCGCATCGACTGCGCGGGGAGCTGCGCGTGTGGGTCGGCGGATCCGAAGTCCCGGCAAGCGGCGGAGATATCGATTTTCCGCCGCGACCCGCCGGGACAACAGCCGCCGTACGGATTGTGCCACAGGGCCCGGAGACCGAGGCGGCCGTGCTTCGCGCGCCGATCCGCTTCGGGACGGCCCCGGCCAAGGGAGCGCTCGGCGACCTGCGGACGGCACTGTGCTTACCCCATCACAGCGGTGTGGTGGAATACGAAAAGTTCGTGGAGACGCCAGACCTTGTAGGAGCACAGCTGGATCTCGGGCACGTCCGGGGGACCGCGGAGGTCTGGATGGACGGCGAGCCCTTGGGAGTCCGGCTTTGGAAGCCGTACCGGTTCGGACTTCCGGCCCTGCGGCAGGGCGGACACCGGCTTCGCATTCGGGTCACGAACACGCTCGGGACGTATTATGAGACCGGCAGGCCGACCAGTCTAGCCGGAGGCAATCCGGACGTGACCTATTGGAGCCGCGGCCGGAGTGAGGAGGAGCAGGGCTGGCAGGAAGGGTTCCCTTCCGGCGGCTTGTTCGGACCCGTCCGGATTCTCTCAGGGGAACCCGGCTCAGACAATCCTATGGATGGAGGCCTCATATGAGCATTCTTCTTCGCGGCATCACCTGGAATCATACGCGGGGGTATCTCCCGATGATTGCCACTTCACAGCGGTATTCGGAGCTGCATCCGGAGGTGACGATTCAGTGGGAGAAGCGTTCGCTTCAGGAATTCGCGGACGCGCCCATTCAGTCGCTGGTAGGACGGTACGACCTGCTGGTGATCGATCACCCGTGGGCCGGCTATGCCGCGCAATCGCGGGCACTGCTTGCCGTTAAACGAGCATCTGCCCGAGGGCTTTTTGCAGGATCAAGCGGCTCATTCCGTCGGGCAGTCCCACGACAGCTACCGGTTTGACGGCCGGCAGACGGCGCTCGCCATCGACGCGGCCGCTCCCGTCGCTTCCTGGCGCGCGGATGTGCTGGAACGGAAGGGACTTGACGTTCCCCGAGATTGGGAAGGGCTGCTGAAGCTCGCAAAAAAGGGACTTGTCGTGTTTCCCGCCATTTCGATCGACAGTCTGATGAATTTTTATATGTTCTGCCTGGCTCACGGGGAAGATCCTTTTACAGACGGGGAAAAGGTCGTCTCGGAGCCCGCAGGGCGCGCGGCGCTGGAGTCGCTGCGGGAGCTGGCCGCTCTGTGCCGGCCGGAAATCTTCCAATGGAACCCGATCAAGGTGTACGAAGCGATGGCGGCCGCCGGGGATGACATCGGCTATTGTCCGTTCGCCTACGGGTACTCGAACTATGCCCGGGAAGGCTACGCTCCGCATCTCCTGACGTTCGGCGATCTGATTACCTTCGGCGGGCGCGGCGGGCGCGGCCGGCTGCGATCCACGCTGGGAGGAACGGGCCTTGCCGTTTCATCCGCCTGCCGGCACAAGGCGGAAGCGCTAAGCTATGTGCAGTACGCAGCATCATCCGGCATCCAGCGCACGCTGTATACGGAGAGCGGCGGGCGCCCGGACACCGCTCGGCCTGGACGGATGCGGAGACCAACCGCCGTACCGGAGGCTATTTTGCCGGCACGCGCCCGGCATTGGACCGGGCTTACGTGAGACCGCGGTATAGCGGATACTTGCATTTTCAGGACCGCGCCGGCGATTTTGTCCGCGGCTACATGATGCACGGCGGAGACCCGGCGCGGGTGCTCGGGGAGCTGGACCGGCTCTACCGGGAGTCTTTGATCACGGCAAAGGGGAATGCGCATGAGCGAAGCAAAGTTTAAGCCGCTGGAGGGCCTGCTCGTGCTCGATTTCGCCCAGTTTCTGTCCGGGCCCTCCGCCGCATTAAGGCTGGCCGATCTGGGTGCCCGGGTCATCAAAGTGGAGCGTCCCGACGGCGGCGATTTATGCCGCAGGCTGTATGTTTCCAACCTGGAGCTCGACGGCGACAGCACGTTGTTCCATTCAATCAACCGGAATAAAGAGAGCGTGTCGGCCAACCTGAAGGACCCGAAGGATCTGAAGCTGATCCGTGCGCTGATCGAGAAGGCGGACGTGATGATCCAGAATTTCCGCCCGGGCGTCATCGAACGGATGGGGCTGCATTACGAGGCGGTCCGCGAATGGAATCCGCGCCTTGTCTACGGCGAGATTACCGGCTACGGCAAAACCGGTCCGTGGAGCGGCAAGCCGGGACAGGACCTCTTGGTGCAGTCGCTCTCCGGCCTCGCCTGGCTGAACGGGAATGCCGACCAGCCGCCCGTTCCGTTCGGGCTGTCCGTGGCCGATATGTTCGCCGGCGCCCATCTCGTGCAGGGCATCCTTGCCTGTCTGGTCCGCCGTTCCGTAACGGGCAAAGGGGGCTGCGTGGAAGTAAGCCTGCTCGAATCGATTCTCGATTTTCAGTTCGAGGTGCTTACGACGCATATGAACGACGGAGGCAGGCTGCCCGAGCGCAGCGCCGTCAATAACGCCAATGCCTATCTCGGGGCGCCTTACGGAATTTACCGGACGGCGGACGGATACCTGGCCCTCGCGATGGGCTCTGTCGTCCAGCTGGGGCGGCTGCTCGAATGCGAGGCGCTGCTCCGGTTTGACGATCCGTCCACCTGGTTTACCCGCCGGGACGAGATCAAAACCATTCTCAGCGATCACTTGCAGAGCCGCCCGACGGGGGACTGGATTGCACGGCTGGAGCCGGCCGACTATTGGTGCGCGGACGTGCTGAACTGGAAGCAGTTGCTGGAGCATGAGGCTTTCCGGGTGCTGGACATGACGCGCGGGTGGTGAACGGCGGCGGAGCCGAGCTGACGACCACACGCTGTCCGATCCGCATTGACGGCGACCTGCTGCTATCTGCGGCGGGAGCGCCGAAGATCGGCGAGCATACGGACAAAATCAAGGCGGAGGTGCTGGGCGGATGATGCGGTCCGTTTTCTACGAGGATTATGAGGTTGGGGCTTCGCGCGAGACGTTCGGAAGAACGATAACGGAAACGGATATCGTGCTGCATGCCGGACAGACGGGTGATTTTTACCCGCATCACATGGACGCCGAATGGTGCAAGGAGCAGGACTTTGGCCAGCGCATCGCGCATGGCACCCTGATCTTCAGCATCGCCGTCGGCATGACGGCGGGCGAGATCAATCCGGAGGCGTTCTCTTACGGTTACGACCGACTGCGTTTCGTGAAGCCGGTCTTTATCGGGGATACGATCCGCGTCCGCGCGGCCATTCAGGAGAAGAAGGATCATCCGAAGCGCGAAGGCTACGGCATCGTCAGCGAACGCTGCGAGGTGTTCAACCAGCGCGGGGAAACGGTGCTGGCGTGCGAGCATTTGTTAATGGTCCGAAAGAAGCCGGCGCCATGAAAATGACCACTCAGGAGGGCGAAGCGACATGGATACGAATCGCATCCTCAAGCTGATTTCGCGGGAATTCGAGGGCTTCGAAGCCTCGTTCCGGGTTCAATCGGAGCATTTTGAGAAAAGCTGCGGCGGCTGGAAGGTGGAACGCGAATTTGAAGAGATTCACCGACTGTACGAGCGGATGATTGCGGGCAGGGAAGCCCTCTCGGGGCGGTACGATTTGTTCCTGTGCGTAACGGATTGGTCGCCGGAAGCGATCCGGGACGGCCTCCTGCTCCCGCTGGACGATTACCTGCGGCATGATCCGCCGGAAGGCTGGCCGGACGCATGGGCGCCCAGTATGCGGGGGCTGCAGACAGGCCCCGACGACAAAATCTACGGCCTTCCCTACCACGACGGGCCGGAAATGTTCATCTACCGCAGCGACCTGTTCTCGGACCCCAAGGAACGGGCGGCTTTTGCCGAACGCTACGGTTACCGTCTGGCCGTGCCTGAGACTTGGAAGCAGTTTGTCGACGTCGCGCAATTTTTTACCCGCCCGGACGAAGGGCTGCACGGTGCTTTGACGGCATCGTACCCCGACGGGCACAACCATGTCTACGATTTTCTCATTCAGCTCTGGAGCCGGGGCGGGGAGCTGGTGACGTCCCGCTGGGAACCCGCCTTCCATCAGACGCCTGGACAGGAAGGGCTGCAGTTTCTCGTCGATTTGATTCATAAATACAAGGTGGTGCCGGAGGCGGCGCTGGAGATGGACAGTGTAAAAAGCGGCCATCATTTTGCCCAAGGGGGCATCGCCATGATGTGGAACTGGGCGGGCTTCGCCGCCGTGGCCGAGATGCCGGGACTCTCGAAGATTGTAGGGAGGGTCCGGACCGGCTTAATCCCCAGAGGCGACGGTCCGGAAGGCCGCCACAGGTCGCTGAACATTTATTGGGTGCTCGGCATTGCGGCGGGAAGCGCGAACCCGGATATGGCGTACCGCTTTATGAAGGAAACGGCGTCGGCGGCCATGGATAAGGCGACTTCTCTATGCGGAGGCAACGGAACGCGGCTCTCCACCTGGAGAGACAGCGAGGTACGCAGAAGATTTCCGTATTACGAGCAGATCGAGGAGGTGCATCAGCTGGTGAACAGCCCGCTGCCGATTCCGGAGTATCCTGAAATCAATGAGATCCTTTCAAAGATGGCGGACGATGCCTTGCAGCTCCGCGTTTCCGTGCCGGAGGCGCTGAACGAAGCGGCTGAGCGGGTGCACGAAATTTTGAAGAAAGCAGGCTATTGCTGAGAAAAAGGAGGCGCGGCGTATGAGCCTTAATCCGAGTAATGACGGGCGGTTGGATCTGGAATACAAGCCGAGGTCGCCGGAGGACCGGACCCGCGGCATCGGGATCGTGGGAGCCGGCGAGATTGTCACGAGCGCGCATCTGCCGGCTTACCGGATGGCGGGCTTTCGCGTGATCGGCATTTATGATAAAGATCCGGCCAAGGCGGAAGCGGCGGTTCGGGAAAATCCATCTGCCAGGGCATTCCCGTCGCTCGAGGCACTGCTGGAGCACCCGGATGTGCAGATCGTCGATATTGCCGTACCGGCACGGTTCCAGCCGGAGATCGCGCTCGAGGCGGCCCGGCGGGGAAGCATGTGCTGTGCCAGAAGCCTTTGGCCGAAAGCTATGGCGAAGCGAAAGCGCTCGTCGATGCCTGCGCGGGCTATGGGATCAAGGCGGCCGTCAACCAGCAGATGCGCTGGTCCCCCGGCATTCAGGCGAGCCACACGATCGTGAAGCGCGGATGGCTGGGCGAGCCGCTGCAGGGGAGTATCCAGGTGAACGTGCACACGGCGTGGGAGAACTGGCCCTGGCTCACCCAAATGCCGACGCTGGAAGTGATGTACCACAGCATCCACTATCTCGATGCGATCCGCTATGTGACCGGACTCAGGCCGGAAGCGGTTTACGCCGACGGCGCAAGGTTTCCGGGGCAGCCTTACCGCGGGGAAACCCGTACGCTGATTCATATCCGGTTCCCGGGGAGGCCCGCGGGCTGATTCATGACAACCACAATAACCGGATGCCGCAGGAGGATTGGTACGCCACGTTTCGTTTTGAAGGGACGGAGGGCGCCATCCGGGGGACGAACGGTGCGCTGTACAACTATCCCGCAGGGCGTGAGGATACGATCGGCTTCTACAGCAGGCACCTGGAGCCGGACTGCCTGTACGTACCCCATTTGGAAGGAAGATGGTTCCCGCACGCGTTCATGGGCACGATGGGGGAGCTGATACGTGCGGTCGAGGAGGGCCGCGAGCCCGAGAACAGCATGGCGGATAACCTCGTCACCCTGCAAACCGTCTTCGCCACGTACCGCTCGATGGCCGAGAACCGGCCTGTAGCCCTGGAAGAAATCAAATGACCTATAATAAAGAAAAAATCCCCTAATGATTGTGGGATTTTTTTGTTTTAAGATCAGGGCGTTGCAGCAAAAAACGGACAGGCTTTCCACTACTTTGTGGAAGCGGTTGCACCAAAAGGAGCTGAGCATTCCGCGATCGATTTCCCTGAACCAACCGATCTTAAATTATTTTTCGGAGGTGTCCTTGATTTGCGCAGACCCATTCCGCGGTTTCTAGTGATTTTACTGCTGCTCCAGCTGCTTTCCGGCGGCGGATGGCTATTCGGCACGGCGGCTGAAGCGGCTTCTCCGGCCACCGTGCTCATCGACGACGACTATACGCAGGCGGAGGAAGGCCGGACGGCGTCTTCCTACGGCTATACGCTGACCGAGCCGGCCTTCGGCACGGGCGACGCCGCCATTGCGCCCGGGGCGGGCGGCGGCGGCAAGAGCCTGCACTTGTATGTGAGCGGCGGCGAGTCCAACAGCACGACCAAGATCAGCCGGTCGTTCGCCCCCCAGACGGGCACCGTGACCGTCGAAATGTCCTTCCTGCAGCCGGGAAGCACGATGCTGACCTCCAGCATCCTCAATATGTACAGCAGCACGGGCAAAATCGCCGCCCGCATCAACACGAATCCTTCGCAGAAGGCCATTACCTTTGTTCCGCAAAGCGCGAATACGACGATTTTGCCCTATCAGCTGAACACCTGGTACAACATCAAGACCGAAATCAACGTCCAATCGCAAAAAATCAACGTATGGGTCAACGGGGTGCTGTGCTTATCCCGGGTCGGCCCGGTGGACACCGGCGTCACGGACATATCCAGGATCGAATTCGTTACCCCAGTCAATAACGGCGGCCAATACATCGGCTACCTGAAGGTGACGTCGGCCCCTCCGGCGTTTCCGCCCGACGCGCCGACCGGCTTGTATTACGTACCGCGCGACAAAGAAATTGCGATCTGGTGGGACTCGGTGACGAGCGCCGTCTATTACAACGTCAAAGCCAAGGTCCATGCCGGCGATCCTTGGGCGGTTACGAAATACACGAAGAACTTTTTCCCGATGGAACGGACCTCCGTCAAATCGATTAACGGCGTGCCGCTGGTAAACGGCAGTACGTATTATGTCGCGGTAAGCCAGGTGACCAGGGACTTGAACGGCAATTATTACGAAAGCCCGGATACGGTACTGGAGGCCGTACCGAACGATGTCATCCAGGTGCCTTCCGGGGACTCCAGCGTGATCGGCAGTTTAAAAGTATATGATGCCTATTACGCTGCCAAATGGTCCGTCAATTCCGGCATCCGTACAGGGGACAGCCCGTTTGCCGAAGGCCCGTATACGATCACCCGCCTGCCGGCGAAGTACGGGGGCATGGATTGGATCCGTCCCGATATCTATTCGCAAAAATACGCGGACAAGCCGCAAATCGCCGTATTTAACGTCCGTGACCGGGCCGCGGTCTATGTCGCCATGGACCAGCGGGCGGTGCTTCCTGCCTGGCTGACGGGCTGGACGGATACCGGTGATGTGATCGAGCTGGACGGCGGAAAATACGCGCTGGAAATCTACCGGAAGGAGTTTACCGGGAACTCCCCCGTTACGATGGGACTGAATACGGCGGCGCAGCCGAACTCCGGCAATCTCGGATATGTTGTGCTGGCGGAGCGCATCCCGGTCGGATTGCAAACGGAACCGCTGAAAACCTGGGTGAACCAAGCCGATCTCGCGGTTACAGGCTCGGTTTATGAGGCGGGTGTGACCTTATCGGTGTACAACAACCGTTCGCTTGTTTATTCCGGACTGCTGACCGAAAACCGGTTCACCACGAATGTACAACTGACGCCGGGTCCGAACCGCCTGGAGTGGACGGCCTCGAGGCCGGGCTCCGCGCTGGCGGATCAAGTGACGGCGGTCGTCTATTATGATCCGGATGCTCCGCGGCTCCGGCTTGCTCCTCCGCCGCTGTCCGTCAAGGAGGCGGTCTATACGCTCCAGGGCACGGTGAATGAAGACGCCGCCGTAACGGTGAAGAACAACGGCCGTCTCCTTTACGACCGCGTCGCGGCATCGGTCTACCAGCCTTTTTCCTTTCCGGTCAACCTGGAGGAAGGCAGCAACAAGATTGAAATTTCCGCGGCCGACCCGGCAGGAAATGTGAGCACGGAAACCCATACCGTCGTTTACAGCTTCTGGGCCGGCGATCCGGACTACTATGATTTGAACGGGAACCGGCTGCAGGTTCTGACGCCTTCGGCGGATATCGTGGCGCGGAAGGAGATCGCGAACACGACTTCGCAGATGAAAGAAGTCACGGTACTGTTCGTGCTGTATGATGCCGGACATACCATGGCGGATCATTCCGCCGTCTCAGCCGTAATTCCGCCGGGCGAAACGATGGCTTTAAGTACGGGCTTCAGGCTGCCCGCCGAGGTAAGCGGGTATATGTTGAAAGCTTTTATCTGGGATAACCTGAACGAGATGCACCCGCTGTCGGGCGAGGCAACACTGCCGTGACTTCGGATCAGAGGGAGGCTTACGTCATGAAGAAGACCCTGCGTATAGGAATGTGCCTATGGATGGCAATCAACTTGTTACCGCTCGCGGGACACGCGGCTGCAGCGGATTCCGCCGTTTCCGCCGTCCAGGCGGCCCCCGTGATCGCGGAGCCGACGGGACTCAAGGCCGAGGCGGGCAACAACGAAACTGCATTGATGTGGAATGCCGTAACCGGCGCCGTTTATTACAATGTAAAACGAAGCACGGTGAACGGCGGACCGTACGTGACCATTGCCGGCCATGTGGCGGGCACATCTTACACCGATGCTTGCCGCGGCTGGCGGCACCGTTTATTACTACGTCGTGACCGCTGCGAACGATACCGGCGAGAGCCGGATATCGAAGCAGGCGAAGGCCGTACCGTATGTGCCGGTCCCGGGCGCGCCGGAGGGCCCCTCCGGGTTTGCGGCGGCAACTGACAACGGCGACGTAACCTTAACATGGGACCCGGTCCCGGGCGCCGCTTCCTACTCCGTCAAGCGGAGCAGGGTCAGCGGCGGCCCTTATCAAACGGTGGCCGGTGCTCTGGCATCCCCGTCATATACGGACCGCACGGTGGTGAACGGGACGACGTATTATTACGTCGTTTCCGCGGTGAACGCGAGCGGGGAAAGCCGGAACTCGGACGAGCGGATCGCCGCGCCCGCCAAAGTAATCACTGTCGCCCAAGACGGCGGCGGCGATTTCTCCACCGTTCAGGAAGCGGTGAACGCCATCCCGGCCGGCAATACGGCGCGAACGGTCATTTATATCAAAGAGGGAATTTACCGGGAGAGAGTCACCGTCGCCGCACCCTTCGTCAGCTTCGTAGGGGCCGGACGGGATAAGACGAAGATCGTATACAATCTTTCGAATGCTACGTCGCCCGGCGGCTCCGCGCTGAACGGCGCTACCGTATCGATTACCGGCGATCAGTTTACGGCGAACAACCTGACCTTCGCCAACGACGCCCCGCCGTCCGAAGGACAGGCTTTGGCCGTACTGGTCAAGGCGGATCAGGCCGTGTTCGAGAACGTGAAAATGATCGGCTACCAGGACACGCTTTACGCAGGCATCCGGGCCGCCAGCCCCCGGATCGGCAGACAATATTATCGGAACAGCGTGATTCAGGGCCGCACCGACTTTATTTACGGACCGGCCAGCGCGGCCGTCTTCGATCATGTCGACGCCGTCAGCATCAACACGCCGGACTCGGGCAGCGGCGGTTATGTTACAGCGGCGGCACAAAGCAAGCAGACCGACCCGGGCTTCGTCTTCCTGAACTCCCGGCCGCTGAAGGACGGCTCCACGACGGGGCTCCATTATTTGGGACGCCCGTGGCAGGACTTCCCTACCGTCCGCTACATCGATACATGGATGGACGATCACATCGCCCCGGCCGGCTGGACGACCATGCAGGTCGACCCCTCCTATTTCGGAGAATATGGCGACAGGGGGCCCGGTGCGAACCCGGGTGCCCGCGTGATGTCGTCCCAGATGACGGCGGCGGAGGCAAGCGACTTTACCATCCCGCGCATCTTTGACGGATGGGACCCGACGCAGCGGGTGATTCTGCCCATGGCTTCGCCGAAGCTTACGGCCGCGGCGGCCCCGGCTCAGCCGGATGGACAAAACGGCGCTTACACCAAGCCTGTGGTGATTTCGCTCGACATCACGAATAATGAATCCGGCGCGTATGCAGCCGAGTACCGGGTGAACGGCGGGGCGTGGACGCGGTATACGGCCGAGTTCGAAGTCGGCGCGCAGGGGACGAATACGGTCGATTACCGTCTTCTGGACGATAACGGCGAAGCGGGTACGGCGCAAACGCTGGAGATTAAGATCGACGCCGGCGCGCAGCTGAGAGTTCCGGCGTTCCCGGGGGCCGAGGGTGGAGCCATGTATGCGACCGGGGGCCGCGGGAAGGCGGTGTACGAGGTGACGACCTTGGAGGATTATGCCCCTTCGAAGGGCGAGGCCCCCGTTCCCGGCTCGTTCCGGGATGCGGTGAGCAGGCCCGACCGGACGATCGTCTTCCGCGTCTCGGGCAATATCGAGCTGAAAGAGCGGCTCAGCATCTCCCAGCCCAATCTGACCATTGCAGGGCAAACGGCCCCCGGCGACGGCATCGCCCTCAGCGGCTGGTGGGTGAATATCGGGGGACCAACACGATCGTAAGATACATCCGTTTTCGCGGCGGCATCAGCGCCCTGGGGGACACCGCGGATATTGCGGGCGACAATATCATCGTCGATCACTGTTCCTTCAGCTGGAGCACGGATGAAACGCTCTCCCTGAAGGAGCATAAGAACATCACGGTCCAATGGAGCATTATCAGCGACAGCCTGAACCAGTCGATTCACGGCAAAGGCGCGCACGGCTACGGCGGTATATGGGGAGGGACGAATGTCACCTACCATCATAACCTGATTGTAAATCATTCCAGCCGCAACCCGCGCTTCGACCGGCAGGCCAAGCCGGACCTGTATCCGACCAAGATCGATTACCGCAACAACGTCGTTTATAACTGGGGCTTCAACTCCGCTTACGGCGGAGAACAGGCGACGGCGATCAACATGATCAATAACTATTACAAGCCGGGCCCGAGTACCTTTAACGGGGTCAGAACCCGGATCGTCAACCCTTCCAGCCAGACGGCCGGCACCTGGTATATTGACGGCAACATGATCGAAGGATACCCCGAGCATTCGGCCGACAACTGGTGGAAATCGGTACAGCCGGATTACGGCCTGGATTCCGTGATCCGTTTGGATAAGCCAGCGGTGCTGCCGGATTCGGCGGATCCGATCGGTGGTCCGGTCATGACGGATACGGCGGCGGCCGCCTACGAGAAAGTGCTGCAAAGCGCCGGAGCCGTTCTGCCGAAGCGGGATTCGCTCGACGCCCGGATTATAAGCGATGTGAAGAACGGCAAAGGCAAAATCGTCAATACGATCGAAAGCGATGGCGGACTTCCTGTTCTGTATTCGGTCACGGCTCCTGCGGACAGTGATCATGACGGCATGCCGGATGACTGGGAAACGGCGCACGGCCTGAACCCGGGCGATCCGGCGGATGGCGACTGGCGATAATAACGGCGACGGCACGACGAATCTGGAAAAATATTTGAACTCCATCACGCCCTCCGGCTCGCTGAATCCGGACGTATCGATCGTCAGCCCCGGGATGAACCGGATGTACGCCCTGGGCGAGGAAATTACGATCGAGGCGGAGGCCTCGGATAAGGACGGTACGATTGCCAAGGTTGAATTTTACGACGGCAATGTGAAGCTTGGCGAGGCGGCGACCGCTCCTTACACCTTAACCTGGCCGTCAGCCGCGGAAGGCCAGCATTACCTGTACGCCAAGGCGATCGACGATACCGGGACCATGACCCTGTCGTCCGCGCCATCATCCACGTGAACGGACCGGACAACACGGCCCCCTGGTTATCCCAGGATATCGGCCAGACGGCGATACCGGGCTCGGCAAGCTGGAACGGCAACTCCTATAAGGTCAAAGGCTCGGGCGCCATCGGCGCGGGCAACCGCGACTCGTTCCATTATGCGTACCAGCCGGTGCAGGGCGATTTCGAAATGATCGCGAACGTCGCTTTCGCCTCGGAAATCGATAACGGGGCCAAGGCCGGCCTGATGGTCCGCGAGAGTCTGGAGCCGGACGCCCCTGCGGCGATGCTGGTGCTGTCTCCGGAGGAGCTGTTCGGCATGGAGGCGCAGTTTTTGAGCCGGAGCGTGAAGCAGGGGCCGTTTACCTCGGCCAATGTGACCGGCGACGGCTTTAATCCGCCTTATTGGCTGAAGCTCGTCCGCGAAGGGAATACGATTTCGGGGTATGTCTCGCAGGACGGGCAGCATTGGGGGCCGGCCGGCTCCGCCACGGGCACCTGGCCCGATAAAATGTACATCGGCATGGCCGTGGACGCCGAGAAGTCAACCAGCAATTTCGATTATCTCAGCGCAGCGACCTTTACCGGCGTCAGCCTGAACCGCTCACCGGCGTTTACCGTGAACAACCCGCCGAGCGATACCGTGTCCGTTCCCGCATATACCCTCATGGGGCATATGACGGACGGTGCGTATGTAACGGTTACGAATAACGGAGTCACCGTGATCGATTCGGAGTTTATCGCGGGCGATACGGATTTTTCCAAAACGGTTCCGCTGGGCGAAGGGGTAAATACGATCGTCGTCTCAGCCAAAAACAGCGACGTCTTCGGCAATATGGTGAATAAAAAAACGTTTACGGTCACCTACAGTAAAATCGCAACGATCATTACGCCGTCGGAGGAAATCCCGGAGACGGTCAGCCTGCCTGTGTACGAGCTGAAGGCCAGCGTCAACAAAAACGCGGCGGTAACCGTTACCTTGAACAGGGAGAAGATTCTCGATTCCGTGACGAAATCCGCGTATGAGCCGTTTACCGTGTCTTTAAGCCTGTGGGAGGGACCGAACGAGATCGCCGTTTCGGCCGTTGACGCTTACGGCATTGGCGCGGTTAACCGTTACCGGATCACGTATCAGAAGGATTGGGGAGAGGGGCTGTTCACGGTTTCGCCGATCACTTTGACCGATCTGAACGGGCAGGTGCTTTCCGGCTTCGCGGCGTCCCAGGATCTATTTGCCGGAGCGACCTTCCACAACAATTCGGGTGTGGGCCAGGATGGCGTGCTCGTCATAGCACTCTACGACCGTGATGACCGGATGGTCCGCTACTCCTTCCTGGAACGGACGGTCCCCGGCGGTTCGGATCAGGCTTTCAAATCCCTGGTTCATCTGCCGGCCGACCCGGCGGGTTATAAGCTTAAGGCGTTTGTATGGAACCGGATGTCCGAGAAGATCGTGACTTCCAACGTAGTGACTAATCCTTAAACGATGGTTTGGAAAATAGCGGGGCTTCGGGGGCATTCAGTTGCTGCCCCCACGCCTCGCGGAGGAGGGAAACGCCTTGAAAAAAATATGGACCATCGTCCTGCTGTCCATTTTATTGGGCTTCGGAACGGGGATTCCGGCGGCGAAGGCTTCGAGTCCGGCCCTAAACGTATCGTTCGATCCTGCGTCCGGGGTCGTTACCATAACCGGGCAGCTTGATTCTGCCGGTGGAAGCCCGGCGACCGTCCAAGTACGCAATCCGCTGAACAGCCTCGATTACTTGGACCAGCAGGCGGCGGCTCCCGACGGGTCATTCCGGTTCAGCTACACGCTGAAGAACCGGATGCCCGGAAATTACACCGTAACGGCGGGCGGAGGAGGGGCGGTGATGTCCGCGACCTTCCATGCGGATCCGGCGCCGTCCGCCGAGCTTTCGGCCGAATTGTCGCCGCCGCAGACCGGACGGCCGGAACGGCTGGTATGTGCATCCCGTCCGTGTCGGCATAATCTCTTCGAGCGAATTATCGGCGGGTAGCCGGATCGAATACCGGCTGAATGAAGGAAGCTGGGCTGTGTATACTTCTCCGTTCATGGTTGACTCGGACGGAATCAACACGCTCGAATACCGCAGCACCGATGGGAATGGCATCGCGGGTACCGTCCAATCGGTCACGGTGAAGCTTGATTCGGCGGCGCCGGTCACTTCGGCCTCGGCCGGCCCGGCGGACGGCAAGAACGGCTGGTACCGGTCGGCCCCCGTCGTCTCGCTAACAGCGGCGGACGCCGTTTCGTCCGTCGCGCGAACGGTATACCGGCTGAACGACGGACCGTGGTCCGAGTATTCGCAGCCGGTCACCGTGTCGGTCTACGGCAGCGACCGCCTCGAATATCGGAGCATCGATCAAGCAGGGAACGAGGAGCAGGCGAGGTCCCTCACTCTGAATGTCGATTCGGCCGCTCCGGCATTGAGGTTGGCCCTGGATAAAACGACGCTCTGGCCGCCCAATAACAAGACCGTATCCGTCACCGCATCGGTGTATGCGAGCGACTCCGGTTCCGGTATCGCTTCCGTCGTGCTGACTTCTATTACGAGCAATGAGCCGCTGCAGCCGGACGACATTCAAGACGCGCAGTACGGCACCGCCGATACTTCCTTCCGCCTGCGTGCTTCCCGGGCCGGTTCGGGGAACGGACGGATCTATACCATCACCTACACCGCAACCGACCAAGCGGGGAATCAAATCACCGCCTCGGCAAACGTTCGGGTGCCCCACGACCCGTCCGGCCGCTGAGCCGGGTATAAAATAAAAGAAGCGAAGTCCATGCCGCTAAGGCACCTGACTTCGCTTCTTTTTCTAAGGAACGCTCTGACGGCCTTAAGGCTTATGGAGTTTTCCCTTATGTAAAGATGAGCGCCCCCTAATCAGATACAGTCATGCACGAAAGGACCCGAAGACAAACGAGCATGCCGTTTGAACGTGATTTTCTACCGGACATCACAGATGCTAATTTGCCCAAAAGCAGCGGTTTCCCCTGTAACGGACATGACAGCACTTAATAGCCCCAAATACTGTCAGATGGAGTGCTTTGAGACCAAATAGTTGCATCCGTGTCCGTTAGAAATCAAAGCGGCCCCGATTCCCCTCTATAAAGGCCGCTGTGTCCGTTGGAGATAGGACAGAGCGTCAGCTTATCCGAGCGGATAATCATAGCGGATGAATCCTCTGTGATGAGCAACCTTATCGTAGAGCATACGGGCTTTGGTATTGTCATGGCGGGTTTGCCAGTAGAGGCGGGATGCATTACGTTCACGGGCCGTTTGGGCTACCCGCTCGATTAGAGCACGAGCCACCCCATGGCCGCGGCAAGCTTCGTCGACAAAGAGATCTTGAAGATAGCAGTCGTCCCCCATCCATACCGTACGGTGGAACAGGTAATGAGCTATGCCGACCAAATTTCCCTGCAGGTGCGCGCCGAAACCATAGATCCCGTCGCCTTTCAGCAATCGCGCCATACCTCCTCGTACTTGGAGCCGGGGAGCGTGGTTTCATAAAAAGTTTTATAGCCCCGGGCCAAAATATTCCACCGGTTACGATCTTCCTCTCCCAGCGGCTTAATCTCAATCGATAGCGGTTCATCCGGTTTTCCGGCCATCACGGATCATCCTTTCAGCAGCAATAAGAAATGCCGATACCCGTAAATTATAGGGTTAAACTGGTACAAGATACAGAACCAATCTTAACAACTTTTATTGGTCCAATGACTTCCGTCCCAGGGCCGCAGAATCGCTCTTACTCCTGCCCCGGCAGCACCAGTCTGACCGGAATCACGGTCTGCTGCGGCATATAATCCTGCTCCATCTGCTGCTGAAGCAGGGAGACGGACACCTCCGCCATCTTCTTCTCATCCTGCATGACATAGGGAATATTCGGAAGCCCGGGATCGTCGAAAGAGATTAATTCCGGCGGGCTGGCCTCCAGGCCGACGCTCTTCAGGGCGCTGGAGGTCAGCTGGGCCATCTCCGCGCTCAGGGTGACGGTCGCGGTTAGTCGCCTATGGCTGATCAAAAACTCCGCGATATAGTCCAGCGCCTTCTCGCTTCTCAGAATGTCCAGAGGCACGTGGCACCAGAGGCTCTTATCAATCGGCACGCCGTGGTCGATGTAAGCCTTCTCGAAGCCGGCCGTCCGGTCTTCGATCGTCGTATTCGCATTCTCCGGGGAAATGAGGGCAATCCGCCGATGTCCTTTCTTCAGGAGATAAGACACCGTTTCATACGTCCCGCCGAGGTTGTCCGAGGTGATCGTATAGGTATCGATGTTGCGCAGGAAGCGATCGATAAAGACGAAAGGAAATTTGTCGAGCGACAGGCGGAGCAGCGATTCGTTGTATTTCTCATCTTCGGTAGGAAAGACGATGAACCCCTGAACCCCTGCGTCCAAAAGCTCCTTGATAGCCCGCGATTCCTCTGCAGAGGATTCCCTCGTAATCCGCAGCAGCATCTGGAATCCGGCCTGGGTCAAATAATATTCGACATGGTCGACCAGCTTCTGGATCACGCTTGTTTTCATAGTAGGGATAATAAAGCCGACGAGCCCCCGGGAGGTGCCGGCGGAATCGCTGGGGAGCGTGATTTGGGGCAGCGGAAGTTCGGAGGAAACGAACGTGCCCTTGCCTTGAATCCTTACGACCAGACCGTCGTCGGCGAGCGCCGTCAGAGCGTTCTTGACCGTGATTTTGCTTACCTTATATTCGTCCATAATTTCCTGCTCGGAAGGGACCCGGTCTTTGGGCCGAAGGATCCCCGGCGTATTTTCTCCCGGATGTCGTTCTGAATCTTTTTATAGAGGGCGGTTTTGTGAGACATGACATCTTCCCCTTTTAATTATAAAAAAATATGCTTTTATAACCAATTGATTATATAAATTATACTTTATGTATATTATAATCCAATTAGTGAAGCGGTTACAATACATGAAATGAAAAAAATGGAATAAAAAGTCGAATCTTATCCTAAGTATTACGGAATGGTCGACAAACTCACCATCGGCTTTAACCCGGCAGGGTTTAAGTATATTTTCCTTATAGGGGGCACACGTTCATGAGGAAGAAAGCGCTTAAATTATCATCGGCACTTGTTTTAAGCTCCGCGCTTTTACTTGCGGCTTGCAGCGATAACGGAGGCGGTACAGCAGGGGGCGACAGCGGGTCCGGCTCCAAATCGGGAGCTTCCACCAAACTTGTATTCTGGACGTTCAACGAGCTGCATCAGAAGTTTTTTGAGAGTATGGCCCAGTCCTGGAACAAAGCGCATCCGGATGAAGCCATCGAGCTGGAAGCCACGACCTTCCCGTACGACGATAATCACAACAAGGTGCTGGTCGCGCTGCAATCGGGCACAGGCGCGCCGGATATGGCCGATATTGAGATCAGCAAGATCGGCAATTTCCTGAAGGGCGAGCCGCGGCTGGTTCCGCTGAACGACATCGTCGAGCCGGAGAAAGCGAATCTGGTCATGTCGAGGCTGGAGAACTACGCGAAAGGCGGCAAATATTACGGCATCGATTACCACGTAGGGGCGGAGGTCATCTACTACAATAAAGAAATTCTCGACAAAGCCGGCGTGAACCCGGACAACATCAAGACCTGGGACGATTACGAGAAGGCCGCTCTGCAGGTGCTGGAGAAAACCGGCAAGCCGATGACGACGCTCGAAACGCAGGACCAATGGACCTACTGGCCGCTGGTCGTCCAGCACGGCTCGGATTTCCTCGATAAAGACGGGAAAGTGATTATCAACGATAACGTCAACGTCGAGGTGCTGACGTTTCTGCAAAAGCTCGTGAAGGAGAAGGTCGCCATTCCGGCGCCGGGCGGAGGCCACCATGCGGAGGAATATTACGGCTTTATGAACAAGGGAGGCGCCGCTTCGGTCTGGATGCCGATGTGGTACATGGGCCGCTTCACCGACTATATGCCTGACCTGAAAGGTAAGATCGTGATCAAGCCGATGCCGGTCTTCAAGCAGGGTGAAATGCGTTCCTCCGGGATGGGCGGCACGGGCACCGTCATTACGAACCAGTCGAAGAACCAGGCTCTGGCCAAGAAGTTCCTCGCCTACGCCAAGATCTCCAAGGAAGGGAATATCGAGATCTGGAAGCAGCTTGGCTTTGACCCGATCCGCTCGGACGTATGGAACGATCCCGCACTGAAGGAAGATAACAAGTTCACCGCTTATTTCGGCAAAAATATTTTCGATATTCTGATCGGCGTGAAGAACGAGATCGCTCCGACGAATATTAAGGAAAAGACCCCGGCCGTTTCCGATTTCGTGAAAACGAAAGCCGTGTTCCAGGTATTCAATGATTTGAAGGATCCGAAGCAGGTTCTGGACGATGGGGCGGCCAGCCTCAAGTAAGACAGGTCCCGCGCTGCTGTAAGAAGTATGAATGAATGCCTACGGCCCCCGAAGGGCGAATCCTCGCGGGGCCGGCCATAGGCTGCAGGAAAGGAGTGGAGGGCGGAATGAAAGCAGACACGGTGGCCGCACCGGTTAAGGCGAAGGGGCGAAGCTCACTCATGAACCGGTTTCTTTATTCCTCGAAAGTCGCGCCGTATGTATTTGTTTTGCCGTTCGTATTGTCGTTTCTGATCTTCTTTGCTTATCCCGTGTTTACTACGATTCAAATGAGCTTCCAGGAAGTGCTGCCGGGCCAGACTCACTATATCGGCCTCGAGAATTACAAGAAGCTGTGGAGCGATTCCTTCCTTACGGCGCTGCTCAACAGCGACCGCTATACAATCTGGACGATCCTGGTGTTGATCCCGCTTCCGCTCGTTCTGGCGGTATTCCTGAATTCGAAGCTGATGAAATGGAGCTCCTTTTTCCGCTCCGCCTTGTTTATTCCGTCTTTGACTTCCGTTGTCGTAGCGGGCACGGTCTTCCGGCTTGTCTTCGGCGACCTGGACGATGCGGTGATGAACTCGTTCCGCCATCTGCTGGGCCTGCCGACCTTGAACTGGCTCGCGAACTCGTCCGCGGCGATGTTCGTCCTCGTCATTCTGGCGACCTGGCGCTATACCGGGGTCAATATCATTTATTTCCTGTCGGCCTTGCAGAGCATTCCGCAGGAACTGTATGAATCGGCTTCGATCGACGGAGCGAATACGTGGCGACGCTTCTGGAAGATTACCCTGCCGCTCTTGAAACCCGTTACCATCTACGTCATTACCATCAGCATTTACGGCGGATATTCGATGTTCACGGAAAGCTTCATCCTGTGGAACGGCAACCGTTCGCCGAACGACATCGGCCTTACGATGATCGGTCTCTTATACCGCGAAGGCATTGAGAAAAACAACCTCGGTCTCGGCTCGGCGATCGGCATTGCGCTGCTCGCGCTTACGATGGTCCTCAACGTGATTCAGCTGAAATCGTTCGGATTGTTCAAGAAGGAGGATTGACGGATGGATACGAAAATATCCCCGCTGCAGCGGGCGTTGCTGATCGCGTTATTCGTCCTGCTGGCCGCGCTCTGCCTCTTTCCGTTTTACTGCCTGGCGCTCGCTTCCTTCAAGCCTTCGAAGGAGCTGCTCCGCTTAGGCCTTAACGTCAAGCTGCAGCCGGAGCTGTTGTCGTTTCACAACTACACCTTTTTATTTTCGGCCTCCGCCAAGAAGTATTTACTGTGGTACCGGAACAGCATTATCATCTCCGCGGTTTACACCGTCTGCTGCCTGGTGCTGTCTTCCATGGTCGGGTATGGCCTTGCGGTATACCGTTTTCGCGGCAGAAACCTGATCTTCGTGCTGGTGCTGCTGGTGATGATGGTGCCCGTGGAAATCATCATGCTTCCGCTGTATAAGCAGATGATCGCCTTTAAGCTGATCAATACGTACAGCGGTGTCATTCTGCCGTTCGTCGTGGCCCCAGCTGCCGATCTTCTTCTTCCGGCAGTATGCCTCGGGCCTCCCGAAGGACTTTCTCGATGCCGGCCGGATCGACGGCTGCTCGGAATACGGCATCTTCTTCCGCATCATGATGCCGCTCATGGCTCCCGCTTTCGGCGCGATGGCCATCCTGCAGGCGCTGGCGAGCTGGAACAGCTTCGTCTGGCCGCTGATCGTCATCAAATCGAGCGAGAAAATGACGCTCCCGATCGGTCTCGCCAGTCTGGTCACGCCCTACGGCAACAACTACGACATTCTGATCGCCGGCTCCGTGCTTGCCATTTTGCCGATTCTGGTCATCTTCATTTTCTTCCAGCGGTATTTCGTGTCAGGGCTCACAGTGGGCGGTGTCAAAGGATAAAGCTTTGCAACTGATGAAATAAAAATACAGGCAATCCCTTGAAGAGGAGAAGGAGTAACCATGAGAGCAAACCAGACGTCACTGAATACCCCGCTGATCGAGCAGCGTGCCGACCCGTGGGTTTTACAAGCATACGGATGGCTATTATTATTTCACCGCCTCCGTTCCGGAATACGACCGCATCGAGGTACGGCGCGCCTCCACGATCGGCGGCTTGGCGGAGGCGTCTCCTGTTACCGTGTGGACGAAGCATGAGACCGGCCCGCTCAGCGCCAATATTTGGGCCCCGGAAATCCATTCGATCGGCGGCAAATGGTACATCTACTTCGCTGCGGCGAGGACGACGGAGACGAACGAAGGGTTATTCGATCACCGGATGTACGTGCTGGAGAACGAATCGGCGAATCCGCTGGAAGGGGAATGGGTGGAGAAGGGGCAAATCCGCACCCGCTGGGAAAGCTTCGCGCTCGATGCAACCACCTTCGAGCACCGCGGCGTCCGGTACCTGGTCTGGGCCCAGAAGGATCCGCAAATTCCGGGCAACTCCAATCTGTACATCTCCGAAATGGAAAACCCGTGGACACTGCGGGGGAGCAGGTCATGCTGACGACCCCGGAGTACGACTGGGAGATCATCGGATTTAAGGTCAATGAAGGAGCGGCGGTTCTGAAGCGAAACGGGCGCATCTTCATCAGCTTCTCGGCGAGCGCGACGGATTTCAATTACTGCATGGGACTGCTGGAAGCGGATGAGGACGCGGATCTGCTCGATCCGAAGTCATGGAATAAATCAGACGCACCGGTACTCGGAACGGACGAGGAGCTCGGACTTTACGGCCCAGGCCATAACAGCTTCACCCGCTCGGAGGACGACGCGGAGGCGGTGCTGGTGTTCCATGCGCGGACCTACAAAGAAATTGTGGGCGACCCGCTCTACGACCCGAACCGGCACACGTTCGTCCGCACGTTGATGTGGAACCCGGACGGTACGCCCGATTTCCGCCGTTCGGTTCGCGAAGTATAGCGACGGTATAGAAAATACATCGAAAGAAGCCCTTCCGGCCGCCTTATATGGGGAGCGGGAAGGGCTTTTGCATGTTTTCCGTTTAATGGAGCACCTTGGAGAAACGGTTCGCGGGACGCCGAAGTCCCAAGTGATCGCGCAGGGTGCGGCCGGTGTACTCGGTTCGGAACAAGCCGCGCTTTTGAAGCTCCGGCACTACGAGCTCCACGAAGTCTTCAAGCCCTCCGGGCAAATAGGGCGGCATGATGTTAAAGCCGTCGGCGGCGTCATGAACGAACCAATCTTCGAGCTGATCGGCGATTTGTTCCGGCGTACCGTGAATTTCCCGGTGACCGCGGGCGCCGGCGATGCGCTCGTAGAGGCCGCGGATCGTCAGATGATCGCGTTCGGCCAAGTCCTTCAGCGACTGGAAACGGCTCTTATTTCCATTGATGTCCTTCAGCTCAGGAAGCTCGGGAAGCGGTCCGTCGACAGGGTATCCCGACAGGTCGTAGCTGATCAGCGCGGACAAGAGGGCTACCCCGGCGGCCGGCGGGATCAGTTCCCGGAGGAGCGCCCGTTTTTCCTCCGCTTCGGCTTCCGTACGGCCGATGATTGGAAAGACGCCGGGCATGATCTTTAAATCATCGGAATCGCGGCCGAACTTGGCGAGGCGGCCTTTCACGTCCCGGTAGAACGCCTGCGCTTCGACTAATGTCTGCCAAGCGGTGAAGATGACCTCGGCGGTTCCGGCGGCCAGCTCCTTCCCGGCTTCCGAAGAGCCCGCCTGGATGATGACCGGGTGCCCTTGAGGCGGGCGGGCGATGTTCAGCGGTCCGCGTACGGAGAACCATTTTCCTTTATGATGCAGCGGACGCACCTTCTCGCGATCGAGGAATAGGCCGGACGATTTGTCGATAATAAGCGCATCTTCGTCCCAGCTGTCCCACAGACCCTGCACGACATCTACGAATTCCCGGGCCCGTTCGTAGCGCAGCTCATGCTTCAGATGGTCTTCCCTGCCGAAATTATGCGCTTCGGCCTCGCTGCTCGAAGTGACGACATTCCAACCGGCACGCCCTCCGCTCAGATGATCGAGGGAAGCGAATTTGCGGGCGACATGGAACGGTTCGTTATATGTCGTGGATACCGTTGCGGCCAGCCCGATGTGTTCGGTGGCGCCCGCCAGGGCGGAGAGCAGCGTGAACGGCTCGAACCGGGTATGTACGGCATGCTGTACGGCGGAAGGGAAGCGTTCGTTAACGGCGTATCCGTCCGCCAAAAAGATCATATCGAATTTGCCCCGTTCGGCCGTTTGCGCCAGCTTCTTATAGAAGCGGAGGCTCATGATTTCTTCGGCGGCGGCGTCCGGATAACGCCAGGCGGCTACGTGATGGCCCGGAATCATAAAGAACGCTCCCAGGCGCATTTGACGGTACGGTCGGCTCATAAGGTTCACTCTCCTTAAATTCTTTTTACTTGGTTTCTTCAGACGGTTCCTCCTGAATCCGATGGCGGGAAACAAAAAGGAGGCTCTTTCTCCTGTTGCGCTAATGAAGCACGTAAGGAAAGAGGCCTCCGGTGAACCAGTGGGCTTATTATATAAATCCAATTGGATTACTGTGAATAAAATCATACACCTTGCATCAAACCGTGTCAATGCATAACTATGTCGGATACAAGCGCGTAATCCTTACGCTTTATCTCCCGATCCGGTGAAGTCCGAGCTTTATATCTTGCTCCAGCGGTTTAGGCAAAGCCTGTTTCATCCTGGCGGACAAGGGTAATAAAGACATGTAAACAACTACAACCCAAAAGGAGTGATTCAGAATGGCACAAAATCGCGATGGAAAAATGAGCCGTGAAGAAGCAGGACGTATGGGTGGGGAAGCGACAGCCAAAAACCATGACCGCGAGTTTTATCAAGAGATCGGTCAAAAGGGCGGCGAGGCCACAGCTGAGTCGCATGATAAAGAATTTTATCAGGAAATCGGCCGTAAAGGCGGGGAAGCCACAGCCGAATCTCATGGCCGAGAGTTCTACCAGGAGATTGGCCGCAAGGGCGGCGAATCCCGAGGTGACGACAGCGGCGACAGCGACGACGGCAAGATGAGCCGCGAAGAGGCCGGCCGCAAAGGCGGCGAAGCCCGTGCCCGCCAACGCGAGCGCGAATAAAGATAAGCGACCCAAAAAGGTCAGGACCCCGCGGGGTTCCTGACCCTTTGCGCATTAGGCGATATCGCTTGCCACTTTCTCGCGGTAGGCGGCAAGAGATTCGGTAACGATTTTGGCGAGAAACGCCTGATCCAGGTCTGCAAGCAGCTTCTCCGCGTAGCGCCATGCGTTCTCTTCGATTTGCAGGGCGATCCAGTTCCGTTCCTGTATAGTCAGCTCCCCATCCAGGAGAAGCGATAAGTCTTCAAGCTGCGGATCCTCCGCATGGCCGAGCTCATGAGCGAAGATGACGGCCGTATACTCTTCCAGCCGGTCCAGAGATCCGAACAGCCGGGAGCATTGGCGCTTGATTTCCTCTTCGTACAAGGTCACCGTATGCGAAGCCATTTGATATTTTCCGCCTACCAAACGTCTGCCGGGAAAATGCTTCTTCAGCCTCACCGAGACCTGGCTTCCCGAGCGCTTCAGCAGATCGCTCACGACGCGATCGGTTACTCCGTATTTCAGCTCCCTCTCACCTGTCTCTCATAGAAGTTAACCCCTTTATTATAAAGCATATTGGCTGGGAAGAAAATCAAATTTTTCTGTAAGCGCCTCCTTTCGAAATGCCTCTATCCTTCGCCGGCGGGACGGTATAAAATAGGGAAAAGCTGCGGCAATGAGACGGCTGTCGGTTGTTGCCGTGAAAGGAGTTTTGGATATGTCATCATATGTGGATCGGCCGGACGGCGTCTTCCCGTCGGTATGCTCTTTGGATTGCCCGGACCAATGCGGGCCGCTGGTACACAAGAGCGGCGGCAAAATCGTGAAAATCGAAGGGGACCCGCAGCATCCGGTGACCCAAGGCAATATTTGCAACAAGGTCCGCCATATGACCGAACGGATTTATGATCCGAAGCGTCTCACGCACCCGCTGAAACGCGTGGGCCCCAAGGGGAAGGGCGGTTTGAGCCGATCAGCTGGGAGGAGGCCGTCCAGACCGTCACCTCCCGCTGGAAGGAGCTCATCGCAGAATACGGACCGGAGAGTATTCTGCCCTACAGCTTCTACGGGAATATGGGGAGGTTGAGTGCGGAAGGGATGGATCTCCGCTTCTTCCACCGGCTGGGCGCAAGCAGACTGGACCGCGCCATTTGTTCGGCGGCCGGCGGCGTAGGATACGCTTATACGATGGGCGGCAGTTTCGGGACGGATCCCGAGGAGACGGTGCATACGAAGCTGTTCATCATGTGGGGCATCAATACCGTCAGCACGAACATGCATCAGGTGGTGCTGGCGGAGAAGGCGCGCAAGAACGGGGCGCAGATTGTCGTCATCGATGTGCACAAGAACCAGACGGGCCGCTGGGCGGACTGGTTTATCCCGGTTAGGCCGGGGACGGACGCCGCGCTTGCGCTGGGGATCATGCACGTTTTATTCGCTGAAAATCTGGTGGATCAGGGGTTCCTGGAAAAGTACACGGTCGGGCATGAGGAGCTCCGCAGACATGCGGCTTCCTACGATCCGGCGACGGTATCCGCCATTACGGGCGTCCCGGCGGACGATATCTACCGGCTGGCGCGCTTGTACGGAACGACCTCCCCGTCTCTGGTCCGGATCGGGAACGGCCTTCAGCACCACGACAACGGCGGCATGTGCGTACGGACGATCGCCTGCCTTCCGGCGCTGACCGGCCAGTGGCTTGTTCCCGGCGGCGGGGCGATTAAGGGGAACAGCGGATTTCTTGAGCATAACAAGCGGGCACTGCAGCGTCCCGATTTGCTGCAAAATAAAAAGACGCGCACCGTCAATATGAACGCGATCGGCAGTGCCCTGCTCGAGCTCGATCCGCCGATCCGTTCCATGTATGTGTACAACAGCAACCCCGCCCTTGTGGCCCCGGAAGGGAACAAAGTGCGGGAGGGGCTGGCCCGCGAGGATCTATTCACGGTCGTTCATGACCTATTCCTGACCGAAACCGCGCTGTACGCGGATATCGTACTGCCGGCGACCTCCTCCTTCGAGAATACGGATTTCTACAAATCGTACTGGCATCACTATGTCCATTTGCATCAGCCGGTCATAGCGCCTTACGGCGAGAGCAAGTCGAACGTGGAAGTATTCCGGCTGCTCGCCGAGGGGATGGGCTATGACGATCCGGCGTTCCGCGACACGGAGGAAGAGATGATCCGGCAGGCGCTGGATGATCCCGGCAACCCTTATTTGCGGGGTATCGATTACGACATTTTGGCCGAAAAGGGTTATGTGAAAGCGGATGTTTCGCCGCGATTCATTGAGCGTCTGCCGACGCCAAGCGGTAAAATCGAGCTGTATTCCAGTATCATGGAGGCGCACGGCTATCCGCCGCTGCCGACGTACACGCCTCTCGCGGAAGACGGGGGCTATCCCTATCTGTTCGTGCCGGGACCGAACCATAATTTCCTCAATTCCACCTTCTCCAACAATGAGAAGCATGTCCGGCTCGAGAAAGCACCGCGGCTGTTTATGAATGCGGCGGATGCTGCGGCGGCGGGCATCGAGGACGGCGACCGCGTCCGCATCTGGAACGACCGGGGGAGTGCGAGCTTACCGTGTCCGTCGGGGACTCGGTCCTGCCCGGCGTCGTCGTAAGCCAAGGGCTGTGGGCCGACAGGCCGGGGGCGAAGCAGCATGTGAACGCGCTCACGCCGGACCGCTTAGCCGATATGGGCGGCGGAGCGACCTTCTTCTCCGGCCGCGTCGATGTGGTGAAGGCCTAGCGCGAAGCAGATCAAAGAGGGCAGGGGATTGGCACCCCGAAATAGCGGCCTCGGTCCAAATTACATGGACTGAGGCCGTTTCATTTTCTGGGGTAGGCGGGTGCGAAATGTCAGTATCAAGAATCCGCTAATGCCTGTTTTCGTGCGGGCTGGCTTGCCGGAAGAATACAGATCAGCGTTGCAACAAGGGCTGACATGATAAATACCACGGTTCCCAATACGGAGTGTGATACGGCATGAGCGAATTGCATCTTTGAAGGCTGATCCGTATGGATAGCCGCATCAAATACGGATATGAGAACCGCGAGTCCTAACGAGGAGCCGCTTTGATGTGCGACATTAATTAGACCCGACGCGGCACCGGTGTCGCGAGAATCCACACCTGAGAGCCCCAAAGTGGTTAGCGGCTGGAAAACCATCCCGGCGCCGATGCCCATGACGGCCAAGAGAAGGAACATTAGCGGGAGGGACGGAGCCTGCACGGAGATGATCCGGCTCATCCAGAGGGTACCCATGATGGCGATTAGCAGACCGGCCAACAGGACCCTCCTATTTCCAAACCGGTGCACCAGCCCGGGTATCAGATACATCATCCCGAACTGGGCGCCTGTAAACGGCAGGAAGGCCAAACCGGCTTCAAGCGAGCTGAAACCAAGAACGTTTTGCAAAAATTGAGGGATAAAGAAAAAGAGTGAAAAATTCCCGCCGACAAATAGGAACCTTCCGAGATAGGCCCCGGACCGCTGACGGCTCGCAAACAATCGGAGCGGGATGATCGGCTCGGCCGCTCGGGCCTCAATAAGCACGAATGCCGCCAGCAAAACCGTCCCGGCTGCAAGCGAAAGCCATGTTCCGGGTTGTCCCCAACCGTAATCCGCCGCTTGAACGAAGCCGTATACCAACGCGGTCATGCCGATTACGGATGTCATCGCGCCCCAAAGATCGAAACGTCCGGTCCTCGTATCTGTTTTTTGTATAAACCTCTGTACCAAATACAGCAAAGCCATCCCAATAGGGACATTGATAAACATCCCGACGCGCCAGGAAATAAAATCGGCGAAGAATCCGCCAAGAATGAGGCCGATACTGCCGCCTGCAGCCGACACCGCGCTGTACATCGCGATCGCTCGGGAGCGTTCCTTGACCTCTACAAAGCTTTCTGACAGTAATGCAAGCGCAGCAGGTGTTGCGAGTGCAGCCGCAAAGCCTTGGAATGCACGGGAAACAAGCAGCAATTCGGCTGTGGGCGCCAAACCGGCAAGCATAGAGGCAAGCGAAAATAATCCAATGCCTACACCAAGCATTCTTCTGCGTCCCAAAAGATCCCCTGCCCGGGCACCAAGCAGCAAGAAACCGCCAAAGGGCAAAATGTAGCCATTCTGGACCCAGGTTAAACCGGTTGCCGTCATATGCAGCGAACGGCCGATTTGAGGGATGGCGGTTACCATAATGGAGGCGTCAAGCACAACGATCAGCTGACATGCGATGATAATGGTTAAGATGATCCATTTTGACTGATGCATAAACATGTTCCTTTCCTATTTTAGTAGTTTAGTTCCTGAAGAATATTATGGATGGAATGGGGGAAAGGAAGTAGACCGTTACTGCATAAAACTTGCCTAAAGCTGCAAACTGATGTAATTTAGTATGGACGGGAGGGATGGAATGCATGCCGGAACAAGGACTGGATAACCATGCGATCTCTGGAAAGAGGGTTTCTATTCATAAGAAAGCGCTGGACCAGCTCATTGCTATGACGGATCGGATTACCCGGGCGGAGGGACGGACGCCGACGATGGTTCCGTTTCTTACAATTGTGAGGAGCAGTCGTGAATCGCTGAAGAATCCGGGTGTTTTGACTCCTTCTTTTTGCCTGATCCTTCAAGGAGCTAAGAAGCTTTACCTTGGTCAAGATATCTACCATTACTCCGCGGGTGATTATTTGGCTTCGCTAATCGATATGCCGGCCGCCGCCCAAATCGTCGGCGCTACGGAAGAATCGCCATATATCGGTTTACGTATCGATTTTACGGCTCAAGAAATCGCTTCTGTAGTCATGGAGGCGGAAATCCACACAGAACCAAAAGAGAAAAGTCTGAGTGCCGGAGCCTTCATCGGAAAATCGGACGCCGAGCTGCTGGACATATTTAACCGGTTACTGAAGCTTATCGATAAGCCGAAAGAAGCCCGATTTCTGTCCGAGCTGATCAAAAGGGAAATGATTTTTAACTTGCTGTCAGGAGATTTCGGGCACTTATTTCTCCAAAAGGCGCTCTTTGATCAAAGAGCGGACGGAATCGGAAAGGCCATTCATTGGATTAAAGAAAATTACGCAAGCTCTTTTACCGTTGAGGAACTTGCAAAATCCTGCAGCATGAGTATCTCCGGGCTGCATCATAAATTCAAGGCGATCACGACCATGGGGCCCTTGCAGTACCAGAAGCGGCTTCGCCTTCTGGAAGCAAGGCGCCTAATGCTCAGCGGTCCTATGGGGGCGACGACGGCCGCTTTGACCGTAGGCTATGAAAGTCCGTCACAGTTCAACCGGGAGTACCGAAGGCTCTTTGGTCTTCCGCCTCTCCAGGATATGAAAGCGGTACGGCAAGCTTCATACGCCGGGGATTCGAGGATAGTTAAAAAGTCAATTTCTCGTCGGAATCAACCCGTAAAGCCCTTTGAGGAACCTCAAGGGCTTTTACTTTTACAACTTCATGACGAGGGATAGCTTTCTTTCCATTTTCAAATGGCTCAATCCGCCATGCGAATGGCACAATCGACAATGATGCAGCCGCTCCGCCCAAGCTACAATGAAGGAAAAGCAGTCATTTTACCCTAAAACGGGCGGAAGGGGGAGGTCAAAAGAGACGTTTTGTAACCGCTTACTCTATAAGAAGGGGACAAACGCAAGGCCTAACACCGGTTGACCATTTTATTCAAAAGGGTGATGAGCGGAATGACCAAGACTACGGTAAAGTTCGTCTCGCTAACATCATGTGCCGCCTTATTTATGGCCGCTTTGACGGGCTGCAGCAGCGGCGGGAGCCAGACGGCATCGGGCACCGGCGAAGGCGGGGGCAAGAAGGTGACACTGACGCTGATGGTCGGCAAAACCGGCACCTTATATCCGGCCCTTCAGGCGGTTGCGGCCGAGGCCGAGAAGAAGCTGAATATCGCGATCAAATTTGATATTAGACCGGACGGCACGGAAGGCGACAATCTGGTCAAAACGCGCCTGGCCACGGGCGATATGGACGATTTGCTCGCTTACAATTCGGGTTCGCTGCTGCAAGCCCTTTCCCCCGAAGAAAATTTCGTAGATCTGTCGAAAGAGCCCTACATGGACAATTTACTCGACTCCTATAAAACAACGGTTACGGCAAACGGAAAAATCTTCGGCGTTCCCACCGGCTCCACCAACGTCGGAGGGGTCCTCTACAATAAAAGGTATACGCCGACCTCGGTCTTTCCATCCCGAAAACCTGGTCCGAATTTATGGCCAACAGCGAGAAAATCAAGGCCGCCGGCAAGACCGCGATCATCGCCTCCTATAAGACGACTTGGACCTCACAGCTGTTCGTGCTCGGGGATTTCTATAACCTTCAGGCCCAGGTTCCGAACTTCGCGAAGGATTATACGGCGAACAAGGCGAAATACGCCACGACGCCCGCGGCGCTCCGAGGCTTTGAGAAGACGCAGGAGCCCTTCAAGAAAGGCTACTACAACAAGGATTTCCAGGCTACGACCTACGACGATGCTTTGAAAATGCTGGCCGAAGGCACCGGCGTGCAGTATCCGATGCTGACCAGCGCCATCGACACCATCAACCAGAACTACCCCGACAAGGTGAAGGACATCGGCGTCTTTCCGATGCCCAGCGACAATGCCGAGATCAACGGGCTGACCGTTTGGTCGCCTAACAGCATCTATATCAACAAGAAGAGCAAGAATATCGAGGCGGCGAAAAAATGGGTGGAGTTCTTCATCTCTCCGGAAGGCCAATCCGTCCTGGCGTCCAAGAGCAAAGCTTCGGGCCCGTATGTTGTCAAAGGCGTCAAGCTGCCCGACGATACTTACGAAGGCGTCAAGCAAATGCAGCCGTACTTCGACGCGGGGAAGACAGCGCCGGCGCTGGAGTTCGTTTCGCCTGTGAAGGGCCCGAGTCTCGAAAATATTACGATCGAAAGCGGAAGCGGCATCAAGACGCCGCTCGAATGCGCCGAGAACTACGACAAGGACGTGCAGAAACAGGCGAAGCAGCTTAATCTTCCGGGGTGGTGATGGACGATGCGCGACCGCTCTTCGACAGCGCGGGCCCTGCCTGATGCAGGGTCCCGGGCTCTCAAGCGGGAATCCGCCATGAAGCGAGTGTTCAAAAGCAAGTATTCCTACGCGCTGCTTCTGCCTGCAGGCATCATTTATTTCGTCTTTTATTTGCTGCCGACGATCATGTCGATCTTCTTCAGCATGACCCGGTGGACGCTGACGCGTTGGGAATTTATAGGCCTCGAGAACTTTAGAACATTCTTCTCGGAAACGTCTTTGAATATCGGCTTCCGCAACACGCTGATCTACGCCGTCGTCACCTGCGGACTGAAGGTGATCTTCGGACTGGTGCTGGGCACCGTTCTTACATCGAGAATCCCGTTTAAAAACTACCTCCGCTCGGTCATTTTCTTTCCCACGCTGCTCAGCACGATTGCGGTCGGCGTCACCTTTAGCGACCTGATGCATCCTTCCCAGGGCATCATCAACAAGACGCTCGCCTTGTTCGGGATGACCGGCCCGGATTGGCTCGGCGATACCCGGCTGGCCCTCCTGTCCGTGGCCTTCGTCGATGTATGGAAGGGCGTAGGCATTGCCACGGTGATCTATATTGCCGGGATCCTTTCCATTCCGCAGCACTATTACGAGGCGCTCAAAATCGACGGCGGCAAGACCCTTCGACAGCTTCTGGCATCTGACCCTGCCTTTAAGCCGGCCCGCAATGAACTCGGTCATTATTCTGGCGTTCATCGGCGGCCTGCGCAGCTTCGACCTGATTTGGGCCATGACCAAGGGAGGACCGGGCTTCACCACGGACCTTATCGCCTCGATCATCTACAAGCAGTACCAAGCCGGGTTTTACGGCCTGGCGACGGCGGGCAACGTCATCCTGTTCATCGTCGTATCGGTGCTCGCGTTTCCGCTGTATAAGTTTCTGAACCGGAGCGAGGTGGACTTATGACAACAGGCGCAAGACGGCTGGGCATCGGGCTTCTGTCCCTCCTCCTGTCCGGCCTCATCTTCTGGGTTCCCTTTTACTTCGTCATTATCAATTCCTTCAAGAATACGACGGAATCGTCGCAATTCAATATGGCGCGCCGACGACCTTCCAAGTCATCGCCAATTACAAATCCGTGCTGATGGCCGATGATTTTATGGTGCTGCGCGCTTTTTACAACAGCACGGTGCTTACGGTCTTTTCCATCGTCGTTCTGGTCGTCGTATGCTCCATGGCCGGGTTTGTGCTGCAGCGCAGGGAAGGGGGAGAGCTTCTTCGGTTATCAACTTCCTGATCCTCACGGGACTCATGATCCCGCCTGCGATTGTGCCTACGATCTGGGTGCTGAACGGCATCGGCTTGTTCAAAACGATGACGGGACTCACGCTGGTGGAGGTGGCGCTGCATTTTCCGTTCGCGGCGATTCTTTATAAGGCTTTCATGGCGACAATCCCGCGGGAGCTGGACGAGAGCGCGTTTATCGACGGCTGCAGCGGGGTCGCGCCTCTATTTCAATATCGTGTTTCCGCTGCTGAAGCCGGTGACCTCGACGATCATTGTGCTCACCGCGGTCAACATTTTCAACGATTTTGTCAATCCGCTTTATTTTTTGCCGGGGGCGGACAATGCGACGGTGCAGCTGACGCTTTACAATTTTACGAGCCTTTATAAAACGGAATGGAATCTGCTGTTTGCCGATATCGTGCTGATTTCGATCCCGCCCTTGATTCTGTTTTTATTTTTCAACAAGAAGATTGTGGCCGGTATGACGGCGGGGGCGGTTAAAGGCTGATTCCAGGCAGGAGGGATAAAGGATGATACGGGTTGCGGTAGTCGGCGTCAACCGGATCGGCGCCATTCATTGCCGGTTCTATAACAACCACCCGGATACTGAGCTGGTGGCGGTCTGCGACCTGCTGGAGGAGCGGGCGCGGCAGGCGGTCGCCGCTTTCTACGCGAAGGCGTATACGGATTTGGCCGCGCTGTTGGACAAGGAAGAGGTCGATCTGATCTGCGTCGCGACCGGCGGGGAGGAGAAGGGCGACCACCACTTTGCCCCGGTAATGATGGCGATTGATGCGGGCAAGGACGTACTGGTGGAGAAGCCGATCTCGAACCGCATCGATGAAGCTCGGGCCATGGTGCATGCGGCGAGGGAAAAAGGGGTGCGGCTGGCCTGCAACCTGAACCACCGGTTCACGCCGGCCGCGGCCAAAGCCAAGGCGTGGATCGGGCAGGGCAAGCTCGGTGCGCCCTTGTTCTTGAATATGCGGCTTACGATCCGCAATCCGGCCGATGAGACCGAATGGTTCCATATGCGAGCGCTGCATCCGCATTCGGTCGATGTGATGAGGTACCTGTTCGGAGATATCCGGCGGGTCCAATCGTTCATGACCAAGGCCCCGGGACGCAGGCGGGTGGTCGACGGCCAGCGTCAACATGCAGTTTGACAGCGGCGCGGTCGGGCATTTGACGGGGAGCTACGACATGTCGATGCTCCACCCGATCGAATGGTGCGAGGCGGCGGGTTCGGAAGGCCGGCTCATCATCGAAAACGTCTACGAATCCATCACATATTACCCGCATCGAAGCGAGGAAATGACGGTATTCCGCAACCCGATCATGCGGGGGATGGAGGGCTTCGACGATACGTTTAACCGCCGGCTTGAGCGATTCATCGAGCAGGTGAAGAACGGTACGCCGCCGGAGGACATCGAAGCTTCGGGAGCCGACGCCCTGGCGGCGCAGGAGGTCATCGAAGCGGCGATTGAGTCCCAGCAGTCCGGGGAGAGGCCGTTGACGTGCCGGTCGCGGCTTTTAGCGCGAATGGGTAAATCCAGGGTACTAAACGAATGGCTTTTCCAGTATTCTAACGTTAGATGAGTCTGATGCAGAAGAGATTGGCGGACTATCCGGTTGTGATGACCTCATCGGAGGAATAAACGGTTAATCGGGAGGACTCTTCATGGAGCAACGTTTCCACAGCAGCCAATATATGAAGGAACGGTCGTTTCCCTTCTGGATTCAGCGCTTTTTTCATGATCATGAGCACGTACCGGTCCTTCATGGCCATGATTTCGTAGAGCTGGTGTATGTCGTCCGGGGGAAGCGCATCATGTGTTCGAGGGGAACGAATATGAGATCCGGTCCGGCGACGTATTTATCATCAATCCGGGCGAGGTCCACACCTACAAGATTAAGCCGGGCAAAGAACTCGAGATCATCAACTGCCTGTTTATGTCCGATCTGATTCAGGGTAACATGCTGCTCGAGCTGGGGATCTCCCAGTCGATGGATTATTTTTACGTGCATCCCTTTCTGGATAAAAGAGAGCGTTTCCACAGCCAACTGAACTTAAGAGGGCAGGAAGCGGCGCACGTCCTGTTCCTGCTGGAAGCGATGATGAACGAGTACGATAACCGGCGGCGGGGCTGCGAGACGCTGATCCGGCTGCAGATGGTGGAGCTTCTGGTGCTGCTGTCGCGATATTACAGTCAGCGGGACGGTCAGGCTGTCCGCGGTGCGGTTCGGAGCAACGAGCGGCGGCTGCTTATCCGGCGGATCTGCGGGTATCTGGAGCGGTATTACGATAAAAAGCTGTCGATTCCCGACCTGTGCAAGCTGTTCAACATCAGCTCCAGGCAACTGAACCGCATCTTCAAAGAGGAGCTTAACATGACCGTATTCGATATGATCCACCAGATCCGGATTGAGCGGGCCAAGCATCTGCTGGCGGAGACGGAGGAGAAAGTCATCGTGATCGCCGGAAAAGTGGGCTACGAGGACCCTGCTTTCTTCAGCCGGCTGTTCCAGCGGTCGCTCGGGTGCTCGCCGGGCAAATATCGCGTTGCCTCGGGCTCGGGCAAGGCCGGGGCGGTGCGGTAGGGAGGGGGTACCGCGAGGAACTGGCAAGGTATGGGAGCATTCCTTCGTCCGTCGGGACGATAGGCATGCTCCTTTTTTTCATCGAAATGGAAAAAGACCTGTCAAGAGACAGGTCTGCATGTTCGGAGAAAAATTCATCCGGCACAGCGTGATTACCAGGCATAAGCCTTGGGCGCGTCGCCGCCGGGGCCCGGAAAGATTTCGTCCAACCGGCTTAGCACGGCTTCGTCCAGTTTCAGCTCGACGACCCGCAGTGTGTTCTGGAATTGCTCGAGCGTACGCGGGCCGATGATGGGTGCCGTCATGGCCGGATGCACCAGCGTCCAGGCCAGCGCCACGTTGGCTTCGCTCTCGCCCAGCTCCTTGCACAGCTTGCTGAAGGCTTCGAGCTGGCCGCGGTGTTTCTCCACCCGCTCCTGGTCGCGTGCGCTTCGCGAGCCCTGTACCGGATTCAGGGCGTTGCCGCCGAGAAGGCCTCCGTCGAGCGGGCTCCAGGCGATGACGCCGATGCCGTGCTCCTGGGCGGCAGGCAGCACTTCAAGCTCCGGCCACCGGCACAGGAGGCTGTATTTGTGCTGCTCGGATACCAGGCCGAGGAAATGGCGGGCCTTGGCTTCATACTGCGCTTTCACCAGATCGCGGCCGGCGAAGTTGCTCGCTCCGACATAGCCGATTTTTCCTTGGTACACATAGGTTTGGAAAGCCTCCCACAGCTCGTCCCATGAGACGTTCCGGTCGACATGATGCATTTGATACAGCTCGATATGATCGGTTTGAAGCCGCTTCAGCGAGGCGTCCAGATGGCGGCGGATCTTATAAGCGGACAAGCCGCGCGCCGCGTTGGGGCCGTCGTGCTCGTTCTCCATATCCCCGTAGACCTTGGTGGCCAGCACCACCTTCTCCCGCCGGCCGCCGCCCTGTGCGAACCAGCGCCCGATGATTTCCTCCGTTCTTCCGCGGCCGTTCGCACCGCCGTATACATTCGCCGTATCGAAGAAGTTCACGCCCGCGTCAAGCGCCGCATCCATGATCCGGTAAGCTTCTTTCTCATCCGTATCCACGCCGAAGTTCATCGTTCCGAGGCAAAGCCTGCTTACTTTCAATCCCGATTTTCCCAGGTAAGCGTACTGCATGAAAACTACCTCCTTGATTGTGGACTAGATTATTCCGTCCTCTTTATCATATCGCTGTGCGTTTTGCAGTAGAAGTACGCAAATATTTTTTAGATAGTATAGACTGCTATATTTACTTACCTGGAAGATAGTGGATGAGGGATCATGCAAATGAAAAAAGCCCCAGGCGAAATACGCCTGGAGCTTCCGGCCGGATTAGGAACGGCCGCTGCGGCGCTTGGGGCGGGGAGGGGACGGCTTTTTCTTTACTCCGCCGCCTACAGGGCCTGTACGCCTATTGGCGCCGCCCGTCCTCCGGCTCGGGGAACCCTTGCCGGTGCTGCGGCTGCCCGCCCCCGGCTTGGGATGCCTGTACCGGCGCTAGGGCTGCCCGCCCTCCGACTTGGAATGCCTGCACCGGCGCTGGGGCTGCCCGCCCCCGGCTGGGAGCACCGGCACCGGCGCTGGGGCTGCCCGCCCTCCGGCTGGGAGTACCGGCACCGGCGCTAGGGCCGCCTGCCCCCAGGCTGGGAGTACCGGCACCGGCGCTAGGGTCGCCCGTTCCCCCGGCCGGGCCGCCTGTTGCTCCGCCCGCCCCTGTTGCTCCGCTGGGTGAGGTGCCGGTTCTCGTGTTCGTGAAGCTGGCCCCTGTGTTCACGGAAGAGCCGTCGCCCGTGTTTCCGCTTCCCGCACCGTTGGCGTCGCTGGTGGCCGATTGCGGCGCAATCTGCTGTACATCCCCGAAGACGACCGTTCCGCTGACATTCGTAAGGATGATCGGAGAGCGAATGATCGTAGTCATCTATAAGTCTCCTTTTACCAGTGTTCGAGGGTATAGATTATATTATTCTCGTTTCGGCGATCTGGAAGGGACAAACACGGACTGGACGGAGGTCGCTTGCAAAATGGGAACAAAACAGCCTGCCGATTGCCGGCAGGCTCTCTTAAATCATTCGGAACCAGGCTCAGCCGGCGCATCTCCGGGAACGAGCCGGAAGGCACCTTCCGTAATGACAGCGAGCACATGGTCCGCCATCCGCTCCGCAGACAGCGCGCTCTTCCCCTTGCTCCATTCGGCCGCGCGCCAAAGACGGCCCAGCTCATCATAAGCGCCATCGTTCCGGACGGTGCGCTCAGGCGGGCTTCGGACTCCGGGAGTTGTTCAAGCCACTGCAGGAACAAGCCGGAAAGCTCCTCCTGCACGGCCTGTTCAAACAGCGGGTTGACCGTATCGACCGGATAGCGGCGGCCGTACATTTCTTTGAAATGCTCCAGCACGGTCAGGATCAAGAGGTGCAGATGACTCTTCTCCCAGGAGGCCGCCGGAGGGAGCCTGCTGTCCAGCGACCGATGGAATTTCTCGCGAATCGCGGTTTCCAGCGACCGCATATTTGTCGGGGAAATGAGCGTAAAACGTACCTCGGCCCACATCCGCCCGGTCCGCGATATCCTGAATCGTGATGGAAGAAAAGCCTTTTTCCCGCATCAGCTCAAAGAATGCTTCCTTTAGCGACCGGATGGACCTTTGAGCCCGCCGATCGGCGTTCTTACCCTGCGTATCCGTCATCGTCATCCCTGCCTTTCTCCAACAATTGCCGTCCTTTGTTCAGTAACGGACAGAAGCGCCGGATTGGTTATGGTTCACGGCTTCATATCTGCCTATTATTATATTGAACGTTTGGCGTTAGGCCAAACCAATTTCCGGAAAGGGCGGGCTCGTCATGAACAAAAGGGATAACCAAACGATGAAAGCGATCCGGTATCACAGCTTCGGAGGACCGGAGGTCCTCCGCTGCGAGGAGGTGCCGCGTCCTGCGGCGGGACCGGGGCAGGTGCTGGTCCGCGTCCACGCATCCGGCCTTAATCCGGGAGATTGGCAAATCCGCTCGGGGCTTGCGAGGGAGAGGTTCCCGGAAAGCATGCTTCCCTATATACCGGGCTGGGATGTGTCGGGCGTCGTGGATTCCGTCGGACCGGGGGTTACGGGGTTTCAAGCGGGAGACGCCGTCTATGGGATGACAGACAACAGCGGCGCCTGCGCCGAGTACGTCGCGGTTCCGGCATCGCGGCTGGCGCCGAAGCCGGCTTCCATCAGTCACGTTCAGGCGGCGGGACTGCCGCAATCGGCGGTGACGGCGTGGCACGTGCTGTATGAGCTGGCGGGCCTGGCTCCGGGGCAACGAGTGTTAATTCACGGCGCTGCGGGCGGCGTCGGCCATTTGGCCGTCCAGCTTGCGAAGCTCCGGGGAGCCTATGTCATCGGGGTGGCATCGGGCCGCCATGCGGAGTTCCTAAGCGGGCTGGGGGCCGATCTGTTGATTGATTATACTACTACCCCTGTCGAGCGAGCGATCCGGGATGCCGATCTGATCCTGGACACTGTGGGCGGCGCTCATGCGGATCGCCTGCTGGATGCTTTGAAGCCCGGGGGCGAATTGATCCCCATCACCTGGGGCCATTATTCGCCGGAGCATGCCGCCAAGGCCGGCGTGACCGTGCGGGACATTCCGTTTACCGAAGTGAATACGGAAAATCTTACCGCAATCGCTGAGCTAATCGATTCCGGCCATTTGCGCATAGCCATCGACACCGTCTTCCCGCTCCGAGAGGCGCGCAGGGCGCACGAGCTTAGCGAAAGCCGCCGAGTACGCGGGAAAATCGTGCTGCAGGTGGCGGAATAACGGCGGGTAAAAAAGTGGCATGGAGCAGACAGGTAACACAGTAGGTGCATGGGTATGGGGTGAGGCATCTGCTTCCGAAGCAGTTTTCTGTGGAAAGCTTTTAAGCGATTGGAACCCCATGCCCTCCCCGCACACAACGAATGGGTTCCCGCCCAAACGTCCGGCAGGTCTGTCCTGCCGGCTTTTTTCGCATTTTCCTGCCGCGATTTCCTAGTGCATTTCCAAAGTGATTTGATTATGATAGGAATAAGCTTTTACTGGAAATACGAAAAGGAGAGAGGGCCTTATGCTGGATGAACGGATCGTCCGGGCGCTCGAAGCCATCGTCGGCCGGGAGAACGTGGAAACGTCGAATATGGCCAAAGTGGCTTACAGCTACGACGCCACCCCGAACTTTCAAGCCCTGCCGGACGCCGTAGTGGCCCCGCGCAATACGCGGGAGGTGTCAGAGCTGCTCAAGCTGTGCAGCGAGGAGAAGATCCCGGTCGTTCCCCGCGGATCGGGCACGAATTTGTGTGCCGGTACGACGCCGCTGGGAGGAGGGATCGTACTGCTCTTCCGCCATATGAACCGGATTCTCGAAATCGACGAAGAGAATTTGACGGTGACCGTACAGCCGGGCGTAATCACACTCGATCTGATCCGGGCGGTTGAAGAAAAGGGGCTGTTTTATCCGCCCGATCCGAGCTCGATGAAGATTTCGACGATCGGCGGCAATATCAGCGAGAATTCCGGCGGACTCAGGGGACTCAAATACGGGGTGACCCGGGATTATGTGCTGGGCCTTGAAATCGTTATGCCTAATGGCGAGATCATCCGCACGGGGGGAAGCTGGCCAAAGATGTCGCCGGCTACGATCTGACCCGGCTGTTCGTCGGCTCGGAAGGGACGCTCGGCGTTGTCACCGAAGCGATTCTTAAGCTGATTCCGCCGCCGGAGACGAAGAGGACGATGCTCGCGCTGTACCAGGACCTTGAAGACGCGGCCCGGGCCGTATCCGCCATTATTGCGAGGAAGATCATCCCGGCCACCCTGGAGTTTCTGGATCAGCCGACTACCAGGGTGGTCGAACAATTTGCGCGTATCGGACTCCCTACGGATGTCCAAGCGGTTCTCTTGATCGAGCAGGACGGTGCCCCCGAGGTAGTGGAGCGGGATATTCTGAGCATGTCCGCCATTTGCCGGGAGCATCATGCGGTATCGGTAAGGATCGCGGACAGCGAGACGGAGGCCGAGGCGCTTCGCACGGCACGGCGTACCGCTTTGTCGGCGCTGGCGCGTCTGAAGCCCACCACGATCCTCGAAGATGCTACCGTTCCCCGCTCGCAAATCGCACCCATGGTGCGGGCGATCAATGAAATCGCGCAAAAATACGGCGTTCAAATTTGCACGTTCGGCCATGCCGGGGACGGCAATCTGCATCCGACCTGCCCGACCGATGCGCGGGATGCGGAGGAGATGCACCGGGTGGAGCAGGCGTTCGAGGAAATCTTCTTGAAAGCGGTGGAGCTCGGCGGAACGATTACGGGAGAGCACGGCGTCGGAGCGATGAAGGCCCCGTATCTCGAGCTGAAGCTGGGCGCGGCGGGTATTGAGGCGATGAAAGCCATCAAGACGGCCTTCGACCCGAACAACATCATGAATCCGTACAAGGTGTTCGCCAAGGATACGCGAAAGCGGGTGACGGTGTAGCATGACGGCGCTGGATAAAGTCAGGATACAGGAGCAATTCAAAGCACGAATGAATCAGGACGAGACTGCTGAACTGCATGCGCTGCGGCTTCTGTCTGCCGACCTGCCCCACGTATATCCAATCCGGGTACAACGAATCGCAATCACCGCGGGGAAGAATCGCTTTAATGAAAGCGGTTGCGGATGGAATGATCGAGCCGGACGAGGATATTGAGCGGACGCTGAACGAATGCCTGGGCTGCAGAGCTTGTGAGCCGGTCTGTCCGTCCGGCGTGAAATACGGTCACCTCTTGGAGGAGGCCCGGGATATTATCAACCAGAACCGGAAGTTCGCGATGCCCGTCAAGCTGGCAAGGAAGCTGGTGTTCAAAGGCTTGTTCCCGCATCCGAAGCGGATGCGAACCGTGACCGGCCTGATGCGGTTGTACCAACGCTCGGGCCTTCAGAAAGCGGCGCGTGCGTCAGGCATCCTGAAGCTGCTGCCGGAGACGCTCGGGACGATGGAAAGGATTCTTCCGCAGGCACCATCTATGAAGGAAATGAGTGCACGGCCGAAATATCTTGCAGCGGAGGGAGCCCGGAGAAAGACGGTGGCTTTTTTTGCCGGTCGCCTGATGGACACCTTGTTCATGAGAACCAACGACGCGACTCTGAAGCTGCTTCAGCGGGCGGGGTGCGACGTGCATATACCGGACACGCAAGGTCGCTGCGGCGCGCTGCACGGGCATGCGGGGAGAAAGACGGGGCGAAGGAGCTCGCGAAAAAAATATCCGGGCCTTCGAGGACATCCGGGCCGATTATATTGTGACGAATGCGGGCGGGTGCGGCGCTTTTCTCGTCGACTACGGCCATCTGCTGAAGGATGATCCGGAATGGGCTGGGCGGGCGGAAGCCTTTGCAGCCAAAATCAAAGACCTGGCCGCCGTCCTCGTGGAGCTCGGGTTTCAGCACGAGCCACTTCAGCTTTCGCCGCAGACCCTTACGTACCAGGATTCGTGCCATTTGCGGAACGTTCAGAGAACATCCGCCGAACCCCGCGTCCTTCTGCAGTCGATCGCAGGGGCCGATTACCGCGAGATGAGAGAGGCGGACCGCTGCTGCGGCTCGGCCGGGATTTACAATATCGTGCATTCGGAGCTGTCCATGCAGCATCTCGATGAGAAAATGAAGAACGTTCGCGATACCGGCGCGGCGACGATTGTCACCGCCAACCCGGGGTGTCTGCTGCAAATGCAGCTGGGGATCGAGCGGGAAGGGCTGTCCGGGAGAGTAAGGGCCGTGCACATCGCCGATCTGCTGATGGAGTCCATCGGGACGAAGCAGGAGAATTAATAGTCTGCGCTGTCTTACGATGAAGCCCCTTCGCTGACTTAAACTAACGCAGGCAGTCTTAATAAGCACGCTGGACTTGGAAGCCAAGGACAGCGTAGCCGTTTATTTCGGCCATGAATGAAATAAAATTTCATATATCTATTTACAAGTTGCAATAAAGTTTTATAATCATAGTTAAGGAAATGTAAATGCACTTATCGAATCGGGGAGAAGCATGACATGATCAACGGAGGATTAGTCATTATCAAGGAAGCGCTGAACTCCTTGAAGCCGATGGAGCGCAAAGCGGCGAACTATATTTTGGAGCATCCGGAGGAGATCGTCAGACTGTCGGTTCAGAAGCTGGCGGAGCTGTCCGGCGTCAGCGAGGCGACGATCGTACGGCTGGCCCGGTCCCTGCACCTGAAGGGCTTCCAGGAACTGAAGCTCAAAATTGCGGCAGATCTGGCCACCGAGCAGAAGACGGCCGCTTCTTACCAGGAAATCCGCATCGACGGCTCCATCCGGTCGCTGATCGATTCGATTTCCAATAATAATATGCAGTCGATCCAGGATACGATGACGATTCTCTCGCCGGCTGAAGTCGAGAAGGCAATCGATGCCCTGGCCGTCGCAAGGAAAATCAATGTATACGGGGTCGGAGCTTCGGCCGTCATCGCGCTTGATTTCAAGCAAAAGCTGACGCGGATCAACCGCTGGTGCGAGGTGGCGAGCGATTTCGATTCGGCTGCGACGCTGGCGGCGAATTTGACCGACCGGGACGCGGTGCTCGGGGTTTCCTACTCGGGTCAGACGGAGGACATCATCCGGGCGCTCGGGGTAGCCAAGCAAAGCGGGGCAACGGTTATTACGCTGACAAAATTCGGCAGCAATCCGGTGGAGGAAGCCGCGGATATCCGCCTCTTTACCAGCTCGCTCGAACAAAGCATCCGCAGCGGTGCAATGGCTTCCAGGATCGCCCAGCTCAACGTGATCGATATTTTGTATGTCGGCATCGCGAGCCGGAGCTATGAGGAGAGCGTCCGGTCCATGGAGCGGACGCGGAAAGCCGTCAGTCCCTCCAAGCGGAACGGTCAGCACTCGGGGCGGGAGGGCACATGAACAAGCGGGTGAACACGGAGGCCCTGGACCGCTTGGTTCAGAGGTGGATCGATGAGCGGTTGCTGCCCGGGGCTGTGCTGGATATATCCGTCGGCGACCATTTTCGCTGGAGCAAAGCCTACGGTGCCTATTCGGACGGAACCGGCATCCGCAAGGTGACGGAGGATACGCTGTTCGACGCCGCTTCCTTAACCAAAGTAGCCGTGACGCTCCCGGTCATTATGAAGCTGGAATCCCAAGGGCGCTGCGGCTTGACGACCCGGTGCAGCGCTATTTGCCGGACTTTCGTCATGCCGGCGTGACCCTCCGCCATCTGTTGAAGCACGTGTCCGGGCTCCCGGCCGGTATCTCCGGCGTTGTGCGGGATCGGCCGTGCGACGTACTCCCGCCGCTGTTCGCTGAAGAGCTTGTTCACCCGCCGGGGAACGGGTACTCTACAGCGACCTCGGGATGATTCTGCTCGGCGAGATCGCCTCCGGCCTGACCGGACTGACGCTCGACGCGTGCGCCCGCGAATTCGTCTTCGAACCGCTCGGAATGACGGACTCAATGTTCAATCCGCCCTCCAGTCTGCTGTACCGGATTGCCGCTACCGAGCCGTTCGGAGACGGCTATGTGCACGGCGTCGTTCATGACGAGAAAAGCTTCCACATGGGCGGGGTCTGCGGCGCCGCCGGGCTGTTCACAACCGCCGGCGACCTGCATACCTATGCCCGGGCCTGGCTCGATCCCGATCGGCATCAGCTGCTCAGCCGGGACAAGATCGATGAATGCCTGGCGGACCCGTTCGACGGCAGAGGTCTGGGCTGGGAAATCTGGCACGGACAGCAGCAGGTCCCCTCTTGCGGCGCCCTGTGGCCGCATGGCGGCTTCGGGCATACCGGCTTTACCGGAACGAGCTTATGGGTCGACCCGACTCACGAGCTGATTGTCGTATTCTTGACCCATGCGGTTCATTTCGGAAGAAACCACTCGCTGCGCCGGTGCGGCCGATTTTGCATGACACGGTTTATACCTCATTGACTTGAGGATCCATAAACGATTATCCATTCAGGGGAGGAAACTTGCATGAATCGTTTCGTGAAGTCGACCGCCGTTCTCACGGCCGCCTTATCGCTTGCGCTGACAGGCTGCAGCAAAACGGAACCCGCGAAAGAAGCGCCGAAGGACGGGGCGGGGGCGCAGCAGGCGGCCGGGCAGAAAGTGAAGCTGACCATGGGCGACTGGCGGACCGAGGACAAGGATGCCTACGAGAAAATCATCAAGGAATTCAACAAGACGAACCCGAACATCGAAATCGAATTCAAGCCGACCAAGAACACCGAGTACAACACGGTGCTGAATACGGCGCTGCAGACCGGCGGCGGCCCGGATATCATCCATCTGCGGCCTTACGCGGCAGGCATTGCGCTGGCCGATGCGGGGTATCTCGAGCCGCTCGACAGCGTGAAGGGGCTGGACGCCATACCGAAGGAGGCGAAGCTCGCCGCCACCGGCAAGGACGGCAAGGTATACGGCGTGCCGACGGTGTACAGCTCCACGCAAATCTTTTACAACAAGAAGCTGTTCAAGAAACTAGGCATCACCGAACCGAAAACATGGGATGAGCTGATGAAAGCGGCCGATACACTCAAGCAGAATAAAATCGAGCCGTTTGCGTTCGGGTCCAAGGAGGGCTGGATCCTGTCCCTGACCCATGGTGCGCTCGGGCCGCAGTGGTACGGGGGCTCGGATTTTGTCAACCAGGTACTGGCCGGCAAGACGAACTTCAAGAGCAAGGAATTTACCGATTCGCTGCAGATGATGCAGACGATGTCCAAGTACTGGCCGAACAACTACACGGGACTCAGCATGGACGATATGCGCAATCTGTTCGTCACCGAGCAGGCCGGTATGATGGTGATGGGGGATTGGGAGATTGCGGTCATGAAGAAGATGAATCCCGACCTCGATATGGATCTGTTCCCGGTGCCTCCGGTGAAGCCGGACGGGAAAGCTACCGTGACGACCTGGGTGGACGGATCCTTCAGCGTGAACGCCAAATCGCCGAACAAGCAGGCGGCTATGAAGTTTATCGAATTCATGACGACGAAGGAATTCGGCAAGCTGGTCGCCGATGAGCTCAAGAAGCCGAGCACGATCCCGGGCGTGGAATCCTCCGACCCGCTTGTCTCCAAGATGATCAAGCTGGCGGCCACGAACGCCACGCCGTATGCGATGGTGGTTCATTTCAGCTCGGGCAACCCGACGACCAAGTCGGTGCTGGAAACCAGTCTTCAAGGCCTGTATTTGGGTAAGGAAAAGCCGGATACGGTAGCCGACGCCGTGCAGAAGAGCGCCGACACCTGGTTCAAGCCGGCGGCGAAGTAACGGATCGATCCTAGGAGGGGGCGAGGCGCTTTGAGCAGGACGGCAGTATGGAGTGAGCAGAGCAAGCGTCTTAAGGCGAACGCGGGCTGGAAGCGGCGGCTGATCCACCTGTTTCCGGTTCCCGCCCTCGCCGTCTACACGCTGTTCATCGTATATCCGATTGTAGCGGCATTCAGCTACAGTCTGTTCGACTGGAAGGGGCTACAAAAGGGGCGTTCATCGGGCTCGGCAATTTCGTGAAGCTGTTTACGACGGAGCCGTTTAGCGGCCTGTTCTGGAACGCGTTTGCCCATAACTTGTATTATTTTGCGCTGGAAATGGTTGTACAGAACGGCATCGCTTTTATTCTGGCGTACATCCTGTTTACCAAGATTAAAGGCGCCGATTGGTTCAAAATGGCCTATTTCCTGCCGAGGTCGCTGTCGGTCATCGTGGTCGGCTTCCTCTGGAAGCTCCTGCTGAATCCGAATTACGGCGTCGTCAATGCCGCGCTGAAAAGCATCGGTCTTGAGAGCTGGGCGAGGCCTTGGCTCGGCGAGCCGGGAACGGCCTTAACCAGCATCATCCTGGCGAACTGCTGGTTCGGCATCGGCTTCGCGGTGCTGATTTTCCTGGCCGGGCTGCAGTCGGTCTCCCATGAAGTCATTGAGGCTTCGAGGCTGGACGGCGCGCGGGGGCTTCGGCTTATCCGCTCGGTGATCCTGCCGATGATGCAGCGACCCTTGATGATCATCACGGTCTATACGTTCATTCACGCCTTCGAGGCGTTCGAGCTGGTCTATGCGATGCAGGGCTCGCAGGGAGAGCCGTACCATTCGACGGATACGCTCGCCGTCTTCTTTTACCGCACGGCCTTCGGGGCTTCGACCGGCGACGGGGTCGCCATTGGCCTCGGTTCGGCGCTCGCCGTCGTGCTGTTCTTCATCATCGCGGCGTTGTCCGCCATGTTCATGGCCCTTGTCCGCAGGTCGGACATGGAGCATTAGGAAGGGAGGATGCGCCGTGAAAACCAACCCGATTCTGCGCGCTTCGCATTACATCATAGCCGGTGTATTCGCGCTGATCAGCCTCTATCCGCTTGTTCTGATGCTCCTGTCCTCTTTTAAAACGAACATCGACATCTTTAAAAATCCGATGGGGCCGCCGAAGACCTGGAGTGCCGGTTCCTACCGGAAGCTGCTGGATCAGCTGCCGTACTTTGATTATTTCGGCAACAGCCTGACGGTCAGCATCGTCTCGATTGCGCTGATTCTGCTGTTCGGGACTTTCGCCTCCTTTTACATCGCAAGATACCGGTTCCGCTGGAACCCGTTTCTGTTCTTCTTCTTCCTGCTGGGCATGATGATTCCGATCAAGCTGGGGATCGTCCCGCTCTTTATGCTGATGAAAAATCTGGGGCTGATGAATACAGGGACTTCGCTTATCCTGGTGTATACGGCGATCGGCATTCCGATGGCGGTGCTGATTTTGACCGGATTTTTCCGGACGCCGCCGAAGGAGCTAGAAGAGGCGGGGAGAATCGACGGTCGCTCCGATCTGCGTATCTTGCTGCACATCCTTGTTCCTCTGATGCGGCCGGCGCTAGGAACCGTCATGATCATGAATTTCATCACGGTATGGAACGACTTCTTCTTTCCGCTGATTTTTATCCAGGAGGAAGCGAAGAAGACGATTCCCGTCGGTATGCTGACGCTGTTCAGCGAATATTCTGCGGATTGGAGCGTGCTGTTCGCCGGTTTGACGCTTTCTTCTCTGCCCATGATCGTACTGTTCGCGGTCGCCTCCAAGCAGTTCATGGAGGGCATGACGGCGGGGGCAGTGAAGTAATTATTTTCGGATCGGGGAGGAGGGATCGAGAATGCATCATGCATCCGGGACGGCGGGCTCCAAAAGGTTCATCGGCATCGACGGGGGCGGGACGAAAACGGTTTGCCTCATCGGCGACGAGGAAGGCCGGGTATTGGCCCGGTGCCAGGGGGCTCGAGCAATATGCTGTCCAGGCCGTGGGATGAAGTGCAGCGCGTTTTGCGGGAGTTAATCCCGAGGGCGCTGGAGCTGTCGGACGGGAGTATGGACCGGTTGTCCGGTGTTTTTCTGGGGCTTGCCGGCGCCGACAGGAAGGCAGAGAAGGAGAGGCTGTCGGCGTTCCTGCGTTCCCTGCTTGCCGGAGCATACGGCTTGGACGATCGCAAACGATGCGGTTGCCGCCTTGGCTGCAGGAACCTCGGGCGAGGCGGGGATCGTCCTGATCGCCGGAACGGGGTCCATCGCTTATGGATACGATCCGGAAACCGGTGAAGCCGTCCGCGCCGGAGGCTGGGGCTACTTGCTGGGAGACGAGGGCGCGGCTTTGATATCGGCCGGCAGGGGATGGCGGCGGTGCTGCGGCATCATGACGGGCGGGGCATCCCGACGATGCTGACGAAGCTGGCGCTGGAGCATTTCGGCTTGACGGAGCCGGAGCAGCTGGTCTCCTTCGTCTATGGGCAGGAGAATGTCCGCTCGGCCCTGGGTGAAGCCTCGAGGCTTGTATTTGCGGCCGCCAAGGAAGGGGACAGGGCAGCTGCGGCCATCGTGGAGGAAGCGGTTGCCCAGCTGATACGGCTGGCTTTGACGGCAAAGAAAAGGCTGTTCCCGCCGGAGCGGCTTCCATTTCCAGGCATAATTCCGCTCGTACTTAGCGGCGGATTATTTGCGGACAATGGGTTTGCGGAGCGGTTCCTGTGGCATGAAGACCTGCTTGCCGGAGGACTGGATCCGAGGCGTCTGAACGTCCCTCCGGCGGCCGGCGGCCTATTTGCTGGCATTAAGGCAGGCCGGTATTCCGATAACGGACAAGGTCAAGCAGCGGATTCTAGGCATGGGAAGCGAGAAGGGAGATCATCATGACCACTAACGAGAAAGAGCCCGTTACCGAGCAGCGAAACGAAAGGTCCGCTCGGCTGGACCAAATGAGCATACGGGAGATTCTGGATCTCATTCAAGCGGAGGACAGCACGGTCGCCGCTTCGGTGCAGAAAGCCATTCCGCAAATCGAGCGGGCGGTCGCCGGCATTGCGGAACGCATGAAGCGTGGCGGCCGGCTGTATTACATCGGGGCCGGAACGAGCGGCCGGCTCGGCGTCCTGGACGCCTCGGAATGCCCGCCGACCTTCGGGGTGGACAGCTCGCTCGTGCAGGGCATTATTGCCGGCGGAGAGAAAGCGATCACGAACGCGGTGGAAAATGCAGAGGACGACATGGAAGCGGGGGCGCGGGACATTGCTCGCCATGTGACGGCGGCGGACGCGGTCGTCGGCATCGCGGCAAGCGGCCGCACGCCTTATGTGCTGGGAGCCGTGCGCGAGGCGGGCCGGATCGGCGCGCTCACGGTAGGCTTGTCCTGCAACAGCGGCACTGAGCTCAGCGCTGCGGCGGCCTGCGCAATCGAAGTGCCGGTAGGGCCCGAGGTCGTGACCGGCTCCACGCGGATGAAAGCGGGCACGGCGCAGAAGATGGTGCTGAACATGATTTCGACGACGGTCATGATTCAGCTCGGCAAAGTGTACGGGAACCTCATGGTGAACGTGCAGGCAACGAATTCAAAGCTGCAGGACCGCGTCGTTCGCATCATTGCCGAGGCCACCGGCGCCGAACGTGCCGAGGCGGAGAAGCTGAGCCGTGAGGCGGGAGGAGACGCCCGAATCGCGATCCTGATGCACAAATTCGCCATCGGCCGCCCGGAGGCCCTCTCCGCCCTGGAGCGGGCGAAGGACCACTTCGGCGAAGCCCTCCGGTCGCTGGGGGAGCAGCGAAGCGGGAATGTAGAGTCTTTCCCGGAGTGACTTTCGCTGTAGGTCGGCGAGTCAAAAATCGAGCCTGGTTGCAGCTTCCCGGGGGCAACTCGAGTATAGATTTAAGGGCTTCTCTGTACACCCTTTAAGGGGAACTGGCGAATTGGCCCGGGAAGTGGCATGGGTTATAAAAGTGGAAGTCAGCCAGTATGGAATGAAAAAGGGAAATGGGTATGGGGTGAGCATATGCTTCCGAAGTAGTTTCCTCTGGAAAACTTTGAAGCAATAGCGTCCGCCTTTGAAATCGAATGTATAGCACTTGAATAAATTCAATTCATACGATTTCGGGCGCCGGTCGGAACCCCATACCCATTCCCACCGCGCAAAACGTATGAGTCAGCACGTCACTGCAGCCGTCCGGTTCTATCCGGGCGGTTTTTCCTTCCCCCGAAAGCATAAAAAGACAATTTTAGACGGAAAAGAACAACGAAGTGCCGAGATTTTTGCCCTGGAGTAGCCTACAATGAATTGTATGACAAATCAAGCGACTCTATTGAAAGCGCTACACAGGAGGGCCATCAGATGAAAGGAAGAAAAATAGCTGCGCCGCTGGGCGCGGCGATAATGACGGCCGGTACGGCCGCGGGCTGTGCAGGCACAGGGGGCAAGAATAGCCCGGCGCAGGAGGCTCAAGGCGACGGGGAACCGTTCCCTTTATCCATCGGACTCACCCAGGTGGGGGACATTCCGAAGCAGGGCAACGACGTGGAGACGGCGATCGAGAAATATACCGGTACGAAGCTGCAAATCCAGTGGATTCCTGGGTCGGCCTACGATGACAAGATCAACGTCATGATCGCTTCCAGCGAGTCGCCGATGCTGGTCAAGGTCCGATACGTTCCGACGATCATGAATGCGATCAAGTCGGATTATTTTTGGGAAATCGGACCTTATTTGAAGGATTACAAGAATCTGTCCGCCCAGAACCCGCAGTTCTACGAGAATATATCCGTGGACGGAAAAATTTACGGTGTGCCCCTGTTCCGCGACTTGGGGCGGTCCGTCATCCATTACCGCAAGGACTGGTTCGACGCGCGGGGCTCAAGCTGCCGAAAACGCTGGATGAGTGGTATGAGGTGATCAAGGCGCTCACGCTGAACGACCCGGATAAGAACGGCAAGAACGATACGTACGGCATCGTGCTGGACAAGCGGTATAACCAGGACGCCGATTCCATGCTGACGCGGTTTTCCGTGATGACGGGAGGACCGAACAAGTGGGCGGTGGATGCCGGCGGTAACTTTACTCCTGAGTTTACAACTCAGCCTTTTAACGACGTGTTGAAACTATTCAGACGTTTATATCAGGAGAAGCTGATTAACCAGGACTTTGCGGTGCTCGATACGGCTGAGGTGGACAAGATGTACGAATCCGGGCGTGCCGGTATCCGCTTCTCGGGCGGGAGTGCGCAGACGTTTTACGACAAGCTCGTCAAGAATGTGCCGAACGCGGTTGTGGATGCGGCTCCCGTCGAAGGTCCGTCGGGCAGAAGGCTGCCCGGCGAAAGCGGCAACAACGGCTTCCTTGCGATATCCAAAGCTTCGGTCAAGACTGAAGCCGATTTGCGCAAAGTGCTGACCTTCCTGGATAAACTCATGGATCCGCCGATGGCTACGCTGCTGCTGCGCGGTATCGAAGGCAAGCACTATACGGATAAAGGCGAGTTCACGGAGCCGCTGGACCGGGACGCGAACCAAAGGGAAGTGAAGCCCTACCGCGATAACCTGCCGCAAAGGGAAGGCTATAACGTCAAGCCGAGCAACGAGCCGCCTTTAATGAAGAAGAACCAGCAGATCGGGCGGGAGAACGAGAAGTATATCGTAACCAATCCGGCCTTGGTGCTTTCGTCCGCCACCTATACCGACCGGGGCAAGGAGCTCGACCAAATCATCACGGACGCGGAAACCAAATACATCATGGGCAAAATCGACGATGCCGGCTGGCAAGCCGAACTCGAGCGATGGCGCAAAGCCGGCGGCGACAAGCTGATCCAGGAGTACAAGGCGGCATATGAGAAATCAAAGAAAAAATAATGTTGGAGAACAGAGTACGAATCGTGACGTGCCTGGCGGAAATGGAAATCGCTCCGTCCACCGCCGTTTATTTCCGCGTAGAGGTCGCAGGCAGGACGAGATCGTTTTATTACAGCTGCGATAACGTGCATTGGGAACGGATCGGCACGGTAGAGGATGCGCTCTTCTTGAGCGACGAAGGGACCCGGGAGAAGAAGGCGTTTACCGACACCATGGTAGGGATATACGCGACGGGTGGCGGCTCGGGAAGACGAATTGCAGCCGACTTCGACTGGTTTGTTTACGAGCCGCTTTAAATCTTCAAACGTTATTCTTCCGGTAACGCAGCGGGGAAGTGCCGGTCATTTTTTTAAACGTTTTGTTAAAATGGGCGATGTGCTCGAAGCCTACCTGCTCGGCGACGTTCTGGATTTTATCCCGCGTTTCCCTGAGCGAGCCGCTGCGCTTCCTTGATCCTGACGACTTGAATGTATTCGCGAAAATGATAGCCGGTGATCTTGCTGAAGATGCGGCTTAAATACGACGGACTGATATAGAATTGTCCGGCCACCTGCTCCAGGGTCAAGGATTCGTTATAGTGAAGATTGAGAAAGGAAGCGATTTCGGTAACCTTCTGATGCATGGGATGCTCGGACCGGAGCGTCTCATTCGTCGTCTGCAGGCAGTGCCGGCGAATCCGGATGAGCGAGCTCGCTGAGCAGCGCCCGAACGTATGCGGCGTAGCCTTCCTGCTGCTCGCGGCATTCGGTCAGCATATCGAGAAAGAGCTTGTCGACCGGCTCCCGTTCTTTGAGCGGAAAACGGATCAGCCGGGAGCCGGGCTCGAACGGAAGGAAACAGGGCTCGGTCGTATAAGCGGGAGCCAGAAAATCCGAAGAGAAATTAATTAGGATGCGCTCGAATTCCGGGATTTCGGAAGAGCTGGTGGAGTGCAGGTCGTTGGGGTTGATGACGATGATGTCGCCCTGCTGCAGGGTATAGACCTGTCCGTTCATGAAATAGACCCGCTCGCCTTTCATCAAATAATAAATTTCATAAACCGGATGATAGTGGGGATTCGACATGGACGAATAGCCGTAGCGATGCATGTATTGAATCGTAAAGCGTTCTCCGTCCAGCGCGATTTTCGGTTCGAACGTATCCTGCATGGTTCTTCCTCCTGGACAGGGGTTTGAGCAAGCAACTCAAATGTATAGGGAAATGGCGCGTATTAAGATTTTAGCATACCCAAGTTATCGATTGAAATCGCTACCATGGAAACCGAGGATAATCCTGAGGAATTGATTATTCTGCGAATTGCCGCAGCCGCTTCAATCGGTTAAGGTCTACGCCCGTTATTCTGCCTTCGGCCGGATCACGGGCGTTTTTTTGTATCCTGACGGCCTGATATGCATTCTCCGGAGCAGCTGAAATAGGCCTCGGCTGGACAAATTGAAAGAATTTTCTGAAATCAATTTGACAAAATGTCTAAAGCAACTTAAGGTTCGAACGGTTATCATGTAAATAAACATAACACACGTTCGAATTATTGATACTAGATAGGCAATTAATGTAATAATATATTACATATAAATAACACAAGAGGGCGGTGGAGTCTATGAACACGGCTGCAGCTCCTGAAATCGAGCTCGACCGGATCAGTATGCGCTATGAGACGGATTCCGCCGATATCCTGGCGGTTCAGCAGGTCAGCATGAGCATCGGCAAAGGGGAGTTCGTTTCCCTGCTCGGCCCTTCCGGTCGCGGGAAGACGACACTGCTCCGGCTGATGGCCGATTTGCTCCAGCCTACCGGCGGCACGATTCGGGTAGCCGGCCGAACGACGAAGGAAGCCAGACTGGCCCGGAAGTACGGCATCGTGTTTCAAAACCCTGTTTTATATGACTGGAGAAAGGTAAAGGACAACATTACGCTCCCGCTGGAAATGATGAGGATCGGCAAATCCGAACGGGACCGGAAGGCGGAAGCGCTGCTGGAGCTGGTCGGACTGCAGGGCTTCGGAGACAAGTATCCCTGGCGGCTGAGCGGCGGGATGCAGCGGCGTGTCGCCATCGCAAGGGCGTTATCGATGGAGCCGGAAATACTGCTTATGGATGAGCCTTTCTCGGCACTGGACGAATTTTCCCGGGAGCGGCTCAATGAAGAGCCGCTGTCGATTTGGGCCAAGGTGAAGAATACGGTTGTCTTCGTTACGCACAGCATTCCCGAATCGGTCTTTCTATCCGACCGGGTTTATGTGCTCTCCCCCATCCGGGAAGGCTGTCCGCCGTCGTCGACATTCCGCTACCCCGCCCGCGTACCAAGGAAATGCGCAGCAGTAAGGTATTTTACGAGCTGATCACGACGATCCGGGACAGCTTTGAAGGAGTGTGAACGATGAAGGGACTAAGCCTTCCGCTGCGAGGCCGGTCGCTTCCCGCCGCCGTCTGGATAATCGCCTTCATGTGCATCTGGGAAGCCGGCGCCTGGCTTCTGCTGCATGTGCTGCATACCCCGCTGGCCGAGTCCAAGCTGCCTTACCTCCACGAAGTGATCTACACCCTGGGTTTCTATGGAAGCACCCTGATGAGCGAAGGCGCGGTTACATTCGCCAATGCCGGGATGGGCTTCGCGCTCGGCGGGGCAGACCGGCGTGCTGCTGGCCGTCCTGATGAGCGTCTCGAAACTTGTCGAGCAGATGACTTTCCCTTATGCCGTCGCCTCTCAAATGATCCCGATTCTCGGGCTGGCTCCGATACTCTACGGTATTGTCCGCGACGAGCAGCTGGCGCGCATTCTGATTGCCGGTTACATTACGTTCTTCCCCGTTTCACTGAATATGCTGAGAGGACTGCGCAGCACATCGCCTTCCGCCCTGGAACTCATGTACGCCTATGCGGCGGGGCCGTGGTCCGTGTATTGGAAGCTCCGCCTTCCCGCTTCGCTGCCGGGACTGTTCAGCGGACTCAAGATCGCCGCACCGATGGCGGTGACCGGGGCCATCCTGGTCGAGCTGATGGGTGCCCGTCATGGCATCGGCGTGATTATGCTGCGGAATCTGTATTACGGTCCTTCCCATACTTATATGTTCTGGGCGACCGTCGTTACCGGTGCGCTGCTCGGTTTGATCAGTTACGGGATCATCAGCTTGATCGAGCGGCTAGCGGCACCGTGGCGACCCGAGTTTCGCACCCGAGGAGGTGAAAGGTAATGGAAGGAGCAGTCATCCCGGGCGAAACCGGAGCGGAGCGGCGACCTGCGGCGGAAGAACGGTCGCCTGCGGGCGGGGCGCGGCGAAAGAGCCGGTTCCAGTGGCGAATCTGGCTTCCGCTGACGGCTGGCTTGCTGTTCATCCTGCTGTGGGAGCTTCAGGTATTTCACTCCCTCTTCCGGCTCCGCACTTTTCAGCCGCCGCGCCCACAAATATCGCACGAGCGATGGCGGAAAATTTCAGTGTCCTGCTGTCTTATGCCGGCTACACGCTGACTGAGGCGGTGCTCGGCATGCTGTCGGGTTCGGCGGCGGGCTTTCTCTTCGCCCTGGCGGCCACCGCCTGGCCCCGGTGGGGCAGCGGCGGCATCCTGCTGGCCGCTTCGCTTAATGCGGTACCCATCGTAGCTTTGGCCCCGATCATGAACCTGTGGTTCGGGGACGGGCTGGGCTCCAGAATCGCCATTGTGGCGGTGACCACGATGACGGCCATGGCCGTCAACGCCTACAAGGGGATGAATGCGGTTGACCCGCTCGCACTGGACCTCATGCATTCCTATGCGGCCAACAAAAGCGAGGTATTCCTCTATTTGCGCATCCCGTACAGTCTGCCTTACCTGTTTACCGCGCTGAAAATCAACACCACGGCAAGCATGATCGGAGCGATCGTCGGCGAATTTTTCTTTTCTTCGCGCGGCCTCGGATACCTGCTGTCGAACTCCATCAAGGTAGCCAAAATGCCCTTAGGTTGGTCCTGCATTGTCTTGGCGGCGGCGGCCGGAATCCTATTGTATCTGATCGCCGAGCGGCTGGAGAAGGCCTGGATCCGCTGGCATCCCTCCCAAAGAACTTAATACAGACGAAAGACCATGCCGAAGCTCAACCTGCCGGGATTGTGCCACTATTTTACATAAAGAGAGGGAGAGAAGCCGATGAAGAAATCACAATGGAAACACCGCGGCGCCTTGATCGCAGCGACCCTCCTGATGCTTGGGGCGATGCTGTCCGCCTGCGGCGGCAAGAAGGAAACGGGAGACTCGGCGGCGCCGGCAGGAGCGGCGGCTCCGGGTCCCGTGCACGTGAAGCTTCAGCTCAAGTGGGTTCCGCAAGCGCAGTTTGCCGGCTATTTTGTGGCGAAAGACAAGGGTTACTACAAGGACGAAGGGCTCGACGTGGAAATCGTGCCGGGCGGGCCGGATATCGTGCCGGAGCAGCAGGTGGCCGGCGGCGCGGCGGATATCGGGGTCGATTGGGTAGCCAGTCTGCTCGCTCACCAGGAGCAGGGCCTGCCGCTTGTCGAAATCGCCCAGGTTTATCAGAACAGCGGTCTGGTGCTTATTTCCAAGAAGAAAACAGGCATCAACTCCTCCGCCGACCTGGCCGGGAAAAGGGTGGGCAACTGGATGGGCGGCAACGAGTTTGAAGTGCTGGCGCTGTTCGACAAGTATAAACTCGACCCGAACAAAGGCTTAAAGTTCGTCAAGCAGGGCTTTACGATGGATCAGTTCCTGTCCGGAGAGCTGGATGCGGCGTCGGCGATGACCTATAACGAATACCAGGTGGTCCTGGAGCAGGGAATTCCGGCCAGCGAGCTGTCGGTCATCGATATGAACAAGGAAGGCGTGGCCATGCTGGAAGACAACCTGTTCGCCAACAAAGACTGGCTGTCCAAGAACAAGGAAACGGCTGTGAAATTCGTGCGCGCTTCGCTCAAAGGCTGGAAGGACGCCGTATCGGATCAGAAAAGCGCGGTGGAAAGCGTTATGAAGGTGGTCGAAAAAGGCAGCACCTCCCAGGAACACCAGGTGAAAATGATGGAGGAGGTGGCGAAGCTGGTCGCGCCGAGCGGCTTCGATATGTCGAAGCTGGGCCGCATCGAGGATGCGAAGTTCAAGCAAACGGCCGACATCGCGCTTCAATTCGGCGTGATCAAGAAGCCGGCCGACCTGAAGACGGCCTATACCAACGAAATTGTCGAGAGCGCGATGAAGAAATAGGAGGCGGGGCCATTGGACACGGTAAGAATCGGCCTGATTCAAGCGTCCCACGACTTAAGCGGCGACGAGCCAGTGAGCAGGCATAAAGCGGCGGCGATCGAGAAGCATATGAAGCTGGTACGCGAGGCGAAGCGGAAGGGCGCGCAGATTGTAGCGCTGCAGGAAATTTTCTACGGTCCGTATTTCTGCGCGGAGCAGACGGCGAAGTGGTACGAGGCCGCGGAGGAGATCCCGAACGGACCAACGGTCCGGCTGTTTCAGGAAACGGCCAAGGAGCTCGGGATCGTGATCATCCTGCCGATTTACGAACGGGAGGGCATCGCGACATATTACAACACGGCGGCGGTCATCGATGCGGACGGGACCTATCTGGGAAAATACCGGAAGCACCATATCCCGCACGTCGGAGCGGGAGGCAAGGGCTGCGGATTTTGGGAGAAGTTTTATTTTAAACCGGGCAACTTGGGGTATCCGGTATTTGATACCGCTTTTGCCAAGGTCGGCGTTTATATCTGCTACGATCGGCATTTTCCGGAAGGGGCGAGAATGCTGGGGCTGAACGGGGCGGAGATCGTATTCAATCCTTCCGCCACCGTATCGGGCACCTCGGAATACTTATGGAAGCTGGAGCAGACCGGCCCATGCCGTAGCGAACGGGTACTATATGGCGGCCATCAACCGCGTCGGGTATGAAGCGCCCTGGAATATGGGGAGTTCTACGGCCAATCGTATTTGGTCGACCCGCGCGGCCAATTCGCCGCCATGGGCGACCGGGACTGCGACGAAGCGGTGGTGGGGGACATGAGCAGGTCCTTGATCCGCGAGGTTCGCGAAAGCTGGCAGTTTTACCGCGACCGGCGTCCCGAGACATACCGGGAGCTTAGCCTGCTGTAGTTTTTTGCCCGAGAACAACGATAACAATGGGGAGGGCTCATCCCGTGATCCATGTGGGAAGCGAAACCGAGACGCTGGCGGATAAGGACCGCAAATACCTCTGGCACCATATTTCGCCTTACAGCGAGAAGGAAGCGCCGATGATTGTAACCGGGGAAAAGGTTCCTGGGTTACCGATGACCAGGGCAAACGGTACCTCGATGCGATGTCGGGTCTCTGGTGCGTGAATGCGGGCTACGGACGGAAGGAGCTGGCGGAAGCGGCTTACGAGCAGTTGATGGCCTTATCTTACTTTCCGCTGACGCAGAGCCATCCGCCTGCGATCCGCCTCGCGGAGAAGTTGAACGAGTGGCTGGAAGGAGAGTACGTCATTTTCTTCTCGAACAGCGGCTCGGACGCCAACGAGGCGGCTTTCAAGATCGCCCGCCAGTACCAGCAGCAGATCGGCAGGCACAGCCGGTATAAATTCATTTCCCGCTACCGCGCTTATCACGGAAGCTCCATGGGGGCCTTGTCCGCTACCGGGCAGGCCCAGAGGAAATACAAATACGAGCCGCTCGGCGCCGGGTTTCTCCATGTAGCTCCGCCCGACGGCTACCGCCGGCCGGCGGGGATGTCCTTGGAGGATTTCAACCTGCAGTGCGCCCAAGCGATTGAGGATACGATCATCTGGGAAGGGGCGGAGAGTGTAGCCGGAGTGATTATGGAGCCGGTCATTACAGGAGGCGGCGTCATCGTTCCGCATCCGATCTACCTGGACCGCGTTCAGGAAATCTGCAGGAAGCACGAGGTACTGCTGATCATCGACGAAGTCATCTGCGGATTCGGCCGCTCGGGACGCAAATTCGGTCATCATAACTTCGGACTGAAGCCCGATATCGTCACCATGGCCAAGGGAATTACGAGCGGTTACCTCCCGCTCTCCGCCACGGCGGTCCGCAGGGAGATTTACGAAGCGTTCAAGGAGCAGGAGATGTACGGGCATTTTCGCCATATCAATACGTTTGGCGGCAATCCCGCGGCCTGTGCGCTGGCGCTCAAAAATCTGGAAATCATCGAAAAGGAGGATCTGATAGGCCGTTCGCACCAGCTAGGGGAAAGGCTCGGGGAGCAACTGGACAGCTTGAGGGACCATCCGCTGGTCGGAGATATCCGCCGCTTCGGTTTCCTGTTCGGAATCGAGCTTGTGGCGAACAAGGAGACGAAGGAGCCTGCGCCCCTGCCGGCGGTGAAGGCGGTGATAGCGGCTTGCAAAGAGAAGGGACTTATTATCGGCAAGAACGGCGATACGGTGGCGGGCTTCAACAACGTGCTGACCCTTGCGCCGCCGCTGTCCTCTACGGACAATGATGTGGAATTTATCGCGGCGACGCTGAAGCAGGTTATGAATACTCAGACGAAAGTGTGACAAGCGATGAGAATCGGGGTTCCCAAGGAAATCAAAAACAACGAAAACCGTGTGGCGATGACGCCGGCCTCGGTAAAAAGCTATGCCACCGCCGGCCACGAGGTGTGGATCCAGGCCGGTGCCGGGGCGGGTTCGGGCTTTACGGATCAGGATTACCGGGTACGCCGGCGCCGTCATCGTGCCGACCGCTCAAGAAGCCTGGTCGGCGGATATGGTAGTCAAGGTGAAGGAGCCGCTTCAGGAGGAATACGTCTATTTCCGGAGCGGGCTCGTGCTCTACACGTATCTTCATTTGGCCCCGGACCGGGAGCTCACCGAGGCACTGATCCGCCGGAACGTCACTGCCGTCGCTTACGAAACCGTGCAGCTGGATAACGGCGACCTGCCGCTCCTGACGCCGATGAGCGAGGTGGCCGGACGGATGTCGATTCAACTCGGAGCCCGGTTCCTGGAGAACGCCAGCGGCGGAGCAGGCGTGCTGCTCGGCGGTGTCCCCGGTGTTGAGCCTGCCCGCGTGACGATCGTCGGGGAGGCGTCGTCGGTACCAATGCCGCCCGTCTTGCGGTCGGGATGGGGGCGGACGTCACACTGCTCGATTTGAATCCGGACCGGTCATGCGGGCATTGGACGAACAGTTTCAAGGCCGGCTTAAGACGGTGATGTCCAGCGGCTACACGCTGATGGAGGCCGTCCGAAGAGCGGACCTCTTGATCGGGGCCGTGCTGATCCCGGGTGCGCGTGCTCCGAAGCTGGTGACCGAAGAGATGGTCCGGGCGATGCGGCCGGGTTCGGTCATTGTCGATGTAGCCATCGACCAGGGAGGCTCGGTGGAAACGGTCGACCGGATCACGACACACGACAATCCGACCTACGAGAAATACGGGATTATTCATTATGCGGTAGCCAATATCCCGGGATCCGTCGCCCGCACCTCCACCATGGCGCTTACCAATGTCACAACGCCCTATGGCTTGCAGATCGCCAGTAAAGGCTGCCGTCAGGCGGCGGCGGACCATCCGGCCATTGCGAGGGGAATCAACGTGATGGAGGGCCAAGTGACTCATCCGGCGGTGGCCGAAGCGCAGGGGCTCGCTCATACGGACATTCGTCTGGCTTTGGCCCGGTAATGCCCTTCCCGCGTCTTCTTCGTTATTTGCCGAATTTGTCCGGATGCAGCGGCTGATAGGCGCGGAGCGCGACCTGAATGGCGATCCGCTTCTCGGGCTCCATGAAATCTTCGCCCAAGAGCTCCATGATTTTTTCCAGCCGGTAATAGAGGGACTGCCGTACGATATACAGCTTTTGGGCGGCGATTTGCTTGGAGCCGTCGTGGTCCAGGTACACCTTGAGCGTCTGGAGCGACTCAGCTGCCCTTCGCTTCGTCGTAATCCAGCACGGGACCGAGGTAATTGCGGATGAAGGGCGCAGGGTGTTCCCGTCGTTCAGGCCTAACAGCAGCTCGAATACGCCAAGCTCCTCGTAGAACAGGACCTGCTTCTTGAAGCACGCGTGGAGCGAGAGCGCTTGAACGGCTTCCTGGTGGTCGCTGTAAGCATGCCTCAAGTGAACGGAGGGACGGCCGACGCCGATCAGCGACTTCAGATTCTTCAGGCTGTCGTCCGCCTGCATTTCCCTTAGCTCTTCAAATGCCTGCTGCAGTCTGGCTTTGGTGTGCAGCTTGGACTTCATGTCGAGTGCGATGACGGCCAAACGGTTATTTTTCAGCGTAATAAGCGGGCGGAACGATTGCTTTTCGAAGATGGAGCGCACGAGCAGTGACAGATGGTAACGGACCGAATCCCATTCGTTATCTTGAATATGCAGCTTCACGTCGTACATATTTTCGATTTCAATCAGGCATACCCGGTAGCTCAGCTCGTTCAGGCGTTTGTAATCCGGGCCGACCAGCGCCTGAAGCTGCTTTTCATCGTCAACCCGGCCGCTCAGCAGTTCATCGACCCACAGATTTTCCGTGAACAGCTTCCGTTCCTCCATATACCTTGTGCGGAGCAGCTCTTGGGCAATCGACAGCGAGGCGGAATCGAGTAGAAGGTAATCGTATTCCCGGGGCGGGTGTCCGCAAATCATGATGAGATAGGCCCAGGTCTGATGCAGCGCACCTACCGGCTTGATGACGACGGTTTGATCCTGGAAACTGCGCAGAAAAGGGGCGTCATTCGGTTTCAGCTCTTCCAAATCGCCCGCCCAGGCGCCGATCGCATCCAGCGGCGCCTCCTGCTCCCCGGCCGGCAGGATAGGGTAAAACGCAGGCTTGCCCGGCGGCGGCTGATACAGGAGCTTATGATTCGTGCTTTTGTGCAGCGGCTTCAGCACATTCAAGGCGCCCTGCGAGGTTAAGGTCAGCCTGTGGAATTCCCTGGATATGCTCTCCAGCTCCTGCAGCATCCGGTGGTGCCGGCTGATAATCAGGGAATGCAGATCCTGCGTAATATCTACAAACCGTACCGTATGGGGAAACACAATGAGGGGAAAACCGGACCGGTCCGCGAGCTCGAGCAGCTCCCCGGAGACGGAGCCGAAGTAGGGTCCGAGCTCAATGCAAAGGCAGGCGGCGTTGTGCCGGATCAGCTTCTCCATGAAGCTGACGGATGAAGCGGCATCCGCCCCTAAGCCGACTCCCGTGGTTAATATCATTTCTTCACCGTGAATCATCTTCTCGATGTTGGAAATCTCCAGTATATGCACCCAGCGGATGGGGCGATGCAGTCCGTCTACGCCGGCGGCGATCCGGGCGCCCCGGAAAAGAGGCCGTTTCAAGGCTTCTCCAACCGTTAGAATCCGTTCCGTTTCCAAGCTCATCCCCGCTTTCCGAAGTGATCCATAGGCTTTCATAGAAATTGGATTGTGTTATTAAATATAACACAAAATAAAACCGTTAACTGGAAATTTCGCTTAAGTCCCATTTTCTACTAGGCGGGTTGGAATTTGATTCGGAATTTTTGCGTATTGATGTTATATAACTTAACAAACTATCGCAGGGAGGTGGAGTTCATGCTTCGTTATACAGTGAATGCGGACCGAATCGAGCAGCGGATCGAACGGCTGGCCCGGATCGGTAAAATCAGCGACACCGGCGTCTGCCGGCTTGCACTGTCCAAGGAGGACCGGGAGGCGGTCGAGCTTGTCAAAACCTGGATGGAGGAGGCGGGGCTTATGGCCCGCATCGACGCCTTCGGCAATTTGATCGGCCGTATGGAGGGGCGGGACCCGTCCGCACCGGCGCTGATGCTTGGCTCCCATATCGATACGCGACCGTATGCGGGCCGGTTTGACGGCATTGTCGGCGTGATCGGAGCGATTGAGACCGTGCAGACCTTAAACGAGCAGGGCATTGTTCCGGCCGTGCCGATCGAGGTGGCATCCTTCTGTGACGAGGAGGGTCGCCGCTTTAACAAAGGGCTGTTCGGAGTGCGGGGGCTGCTCGGCCGGCTGGAAGAAGGCGAGCTGGAGCGGACGGACAAAGACGGCGTGACGCGGCGGGAGGCGCTGCTTGCGTTCGGGGGCGATCCGGAGCGGTTCGCCGAATCAGAATATAAGCCGGGGCAGGTGGATACGTTCCTCGAGCTTCATATCGAGCAGGGGCCGGTGCTGGAGGCCATGGAACGTCCCGTGGGCATTGTCACCGGAATTTCCGGCCCGCTCTGGTGGACGGTGGATCTATTCGGGTTCGCCGGACATGCCGGCTCGGTTCCGATGGCGATGCGCCAGGATGCGCTCGTCGGCGCAGCCAAGGTCATCGCCGGTCTTCAGGCGCTGGCTTCGGAGGAGCCTGGAGCGCGAGCGGTAGGCACCGTCGGTTCCCTGAAGGTGTTTCCGGATTCGCGAAACATCATCCCGGAGCATGTGCAGTTTACGGTCGATCTGAGGGACATCGATCTGCAGCGCCGGAATCGGCTGGAGCGGGAGCTGCGCTCCCTTATTGCGGAGACCGCGACTGAGCATGGGCTGCGCTATGAAATCCGCGTGGATACCGAGAGCGAGCCCCGCTACTGTGCGGACCGGATTCGGGAGACGATCCGGGAAGCGGCGGAGGAGCTGGAGCTGCAGGCCCCCGAGCTGATGAGCGGACCGTTCCACGACTCGCTCGCCATGTCGTATTACTGCGACTATGGAATGATCTTCGTCCGCTGCAGAGAAGGGATCAGCCACAATCCGAAGGAGTATGCGAGCAAAGAGGACATTGCAGCGGGTGCGGAGCTGTTGTACCGAACGGCTGTCAAGCTGTGCCTTGGCCGTTCGAACCGGGTGGCGGCGAATTCGCCGGAATGAATCATGGGAGGGATGAAGGAATGGACAACGCAGCGACGCCGGGCAGGCTCTCGCCCGAACAGGTTTTAAGCCGTTTTTCGGAAGCGGAACCGGGTCTATCCCGGAAAGCGGCGATGGAGGAAGCGAACCGGTGTCTATACTGCTATGATGCGCCTTGTATCAAGGCCTGCCCGACCGGGATTAATGTGCCTTCCTTCATCAAAAGGATCGCCACGGACAACCTGAAGGGAGCGGCTCTGACCATCATGGAGTCCAATCCGGTCGGCGCCAGTTGCTCCCGCGTCTGCCCGACGGAGGTGCTGTGCGAAGGCGCCTGCGTGCTGAACGGCGCATCGAAGCCTATCGCAATCGGCCTGCTGCAGCGATATGCCACGGATGATGCGATCCGCGGCGGGCGGCGGCTGTTTGCCCCGGGAGTGCCGAACGGACGGAAGGTGGCCGTCGTCGGGGGCGGACCTGCCGGGCTGTCGGCGGCAAGGGAGCTCGCGAGAGACGGGTTCTCGGTCGTCGTCTATGAGGCGAAGCCGCTGGCCGGCGGACTCGATACTCACGGCATCGTATCGTTCCGGTCGCCGCAGGCGGTTGCGCTCTGGGAAGTGGAGCAGGTAGAGAAGCTCGGCGTCGAGATCCGCACCGGCGTCGCCGTTGGCAGAGACATACCGGCGGAGCGGATCCTGAAGGAGTATGACGCCGTCGTGCTTGCGGCCGGCATGGGTTATGTGCCCTCCCTTGGCATAGAGGGGAGAATTTACAAGGCGTTTACGATGCGATTCAATTGATCGAGCGCACGAAAGCGGGCCGGACCGTTCCTTTGGAAGGCACCCGTGTTGCCGTAATCGGAGCCGGAAACACGGCGATCGACGCAGCGACCTGTTCCGTCCGGCTGGGCGCGGAGAACGTCAAGATGATCTACCGGCGGACGAGGGACGAGATGACGGCCTACGATTTTGAATACGAATTCGCCAAGCAGGAGGGCGTCGAATTTCGCTGGCTGACGGCGCCGAAGCGCATCCTCGGCGACAGCTCGGGACATGTTACACAGCTGGAATGTGTCCGGATGGAGCTGACCGTGGAGACGGGCAAGGACGGCAGGCCGGTTCCGACACCGGTAGAAGGCTCCGAGTTCCTCCTGCCGGTGGATGCTGTGGTGCTTGCGGTCGGGCAGAGGCGGCTAACGCCCTTGATCGAACAGTTCGGATTGCAGCATGACGGCGGGGTGGTTGTTATTGACGAGACTACACGGAGAACCTCCCATCCGAAGGTGTATGCCGCCGGAGATATCGTGTTCGGAGCGGGGCAGGGAGAAGCGATGGTCGTTTCCGCGCGGAGCAGGGCAAACGGGCTGCGCAGGCGATCAGCCGGCGTTTCGCCCTGCAGACGGATTCTGAGGCCGTTTAATTTGCACGGGAGAGGATGGTACAGATGGCAGATTTGCGTATCAACTTGGCGGGCATCGAATCGCCCAATCCGTTCTGGCTGGCGTCCGCACCTCCGACGAATACCGGCTACCAGGTGCAGCGGGCTTTTGAAGCGGGCTGGGGCGGAGCGGTTTGGAAGACGCTCGGCGAGCCGATCATCAATACGTCCTCGCGCTTTGCCGCCGTTCATTTCGGGGGGCGACGGGTCGCCGGCTTCAACAACATCGAGCTCATTACGGACCGTCCGCTGGAAGTGAACCTGAAGGAAATTTACGAAACGAAGAAAAGATTCCCTAAGCATGCATTGGTGGTATCCCTCATGGTTGAGCCGAAGCGGGAAAAATGGCACGAAATCGTCAAACGGGTCGAAGCGGTCGGCGTCGACGGGCTGGAGCTGAACTTCGGCTGTCCCCACGGCATGGCGGAACGGGGGATGGGGGCCGCTTCCGGGCAGCGGCCCGATCTGGTCGAAGCGCAGACAATGTGGGTGAAGGAGGTGGCGGAGACCCCCGTCATCGTGAAGCTGACGCCCAATATTACGGATATCACCGTTACGGCGCGGCATGCCGTCCAAGGCGGGGCGGATGCGATCAGCCTGATCAATACGATCAACAGCTTGGCCGGTGTGGACATTCATACGTGGAACACCATTCCTCATGTCCGGGGAAAAGGGGCCCACGGCGGCTACTGCGGACCGGCCGTCAAGCCGATCGCCCTGAATATGGTGGCGGAATGTGCGAGAGATCCGCAGGTTGGCGTGCCGATCTCCGGGATCGGCGGCATTTCCGGCTGGCAGGACGCCGTCGAGTTCATGCTGATGGGCGCCTCCGGCGTGCAGATCTGCACGGCGGCCATGCATCATGGCTTCCGCATCGTGGAAGAGATGATCGACGGGCTGAACCATTATTTGGAGGATAAAGGGCTCGTATCCGTGACGGATTTGGTCGGCCAAACGGTCAGTAACTATTCGAGCTGGGGCGATCTGGACCTGAATTACAAGGTGGTGGCCCGGATTGATGCGGATACTTGCATCAACTGCAACAAGTGCCATATTGCCTGCGAGGATACGTCGCACCAATGCATCGACAGGCTGACGAATGAGGAAGGGAAGCCGGTTCTGAAGGTCCGGGAGGAGGACTGCGTCGGCTGCAATCTGTGCTCCATCGTGTGCCCGGTTGACGGCGCCATCGAAATGGTGGAGGTACCCGGCGATGGGCCGCCGATGAGCTGGAACGAAAGGCAGAAGGCGATTGCCGCCCTGAATGCGAATTCCGCCGAAATGGAGGTTGTATAGCGATGAAAAAGCTCATTAAGAACGGGACGATTGTTACGGCGTCGGACACGTACTTCGGCGACATTCTGATCGAAGACGGAGTCATTGTCATGATCGGCGTCGATCTGGATGCCCAGGGTGCTGAGATCGTCGATGCCGCAGGCTGCTATGTCTTCCCGGGCGGCGTCGATCCGCATACGCATCTCGATATGCCCTTCGGCGGAACGGTGACGAAGGACGATTTCGAAACCGGCACGATCGCCGCGGCCTTCGGTGGAACAACGACCATCATCGACTTTTGCCTGACGAATAAGAGCGAGCCGCTCAGCAAGGCGGTGGAGACGTGGCACAACAAAGCCAAGGAAAAGGCCGTGATCGACTACGGCTTTCACCTGATGATCGGCGAGGTGAACGACGATGTCCTGTTCGAGCCGCCGCAGATTATCGAGGAGGAGGGCATTACCTCCCTGAAGGTGTTCATGGCTTATAAGAATGTCTTACAGGCGGACGACGGCACGCTGTTCAAGACGCTGCTGCTGGCGAAGGAGCAGGGTGCGCTCGTCATGGTTCATGCCGAGAACGGCGACGTGATCGCTTATTTGATCGAGCAGGCCTTGGCGGAAGGGCATACTGAGCCGATCTATCATGCGCTGACCCGGCCTCCGGTATTGGAAGGCGAAGCGACGGGCCGGGCGGCGAACCTTACGGAGCTCGCCGACTCCCAGCTGTACGTCGTTCATGTCACCTGCGCCGAAGCCGTGGAGAAAATTGCGGAGGCGCGGCGAAAAGGCTTGCGCGTTTTCGGCGAAACGTGCCCCCAATATTTGCTGCTGGATCAATCTTATCTGGAAAAGCCGGGCTTCGAAGGGGCCAAATACGTCTGGTCGCCGCCTCTAAGGGAGAAATGGAATCAGGACGTATTGTGGGATGCGCTCTGGAACGGCCAGCTGCAGACGGTCGGCTCGGACCAATGCTCGTTTGATTTTAAAGGACAAAAAGAGCTGGGGCTGACCGACTTCTCCAAGATTCCGAACGGCGGCCCGATGATCGAGGACCGGTTCAGCGTGCTGTATTCGGAGGGGTGAGCAAAGGGCGAATCTCGCTGAACAAGTTTGTCGATATCATCTCCACGGCTAGCGCCAAGCTGTTCGGGCTGTTCCCGCAAAAGGCACGATTGCCATCGGCGGCGACGCGGACATTGTGATCTTCGACCCGCATGCCCAGCGGACGATTTCGGCGGAGACCCACCATATGAACGTGGACTATAACGCCTTCGAAGGGTCGCAGGTGTCCGGGGAACCGGTTTCGGTGCTGGTGCGCGGGGAGTTTGTCATCCGCGATAAGGAATTCGTCGGAACGCCGGGTTACGGGCAGTATTTGCACCGCAAACGGTTCGGCCATCCGGAGAAGCGACCGGCTAAGGAAATCACGATCGGAGGCGTATCCTGATGTCCGCTTTCGCCGAGTTCAGCAAAGAGAAGCAGGCGGTCGACGCTTACCTCGAACAAGGATTCATTATGGCCGCGATCTTCGAGGATTTGGACGGAGCCAGGCTTCGGTTCAAGAAGGAGTCGGAGCAGGCGGAGCTGCGTCTGTTCACCGCCGATGCGCGGAAATATGCGGTTAGCCTTATGATCGGCGGTTCACCGGGGGCCTGACGGCCTCCGTTTTTTTCCTTTTTACTAAAAATACATTCATGAAAGCCTATACAATTCTTAAGGCCGTTTGGTAAGATGGAATTATCATTTCGATGGGATGAAAAGGGAGCCTATGACTAAAGCAACCTTCTTCAAAGCGCCGGTCTTCTGCAAGTATCTTCTTTCTTATTTCGTCGTTCTGCTTGTCCCGGTAGGGTCGCTGGGTTACAACGGCTCGCAGCGGCTGAAGCAGACCGTGAGCCACTATGTCGAAAAAGACCAACCAGGAAATGCTTAGCCAGCTGAGCGAATCCGTCGATACGAAGATCATTGAAATGAATAAAATCGCCGCCCGGATTTCCGCGAACCCCGACCTGACCCCTTATGCGGTATCCAAAGACTTCTACAGTGCGTACCTGACCAAGCCCTTGCTCGATTACAAGGTATCCAACGACTTTCTTCACGAGGTTCTGTTCTATGTCCGCGGAGAGTCGCTGCTTTATTCCTCCGTCAGCACTTACCGGATTCCCACCTTCATTAACGACATTTACCGCTACCCGGGTTGGCCGGAGCCCGAGTTCCGGCGGGATCTGAATTCGATTGCGAAGCCGGTGCTCCGCCCTGCGGAAGAGGTTACGTTCATGGGGACGTCGGGGAGCGTTTCGTCAGCTATCTGCTGCCGGTTCCGACAGGCAGTCTCCATCCTTACGGTACCGTTATGTTTCTGATTAAAGAAAGCTCGATGCTTTCCTTCTTAAAACCCGACGAAATTGCGCGGACGGGAAGCCTTGTTATTTTCGATGAGCGGAAACGCGCGGTCACCTCTTACAAAGGCGCATCCCCTATCCGGGAGGAGGAATTGATCCCACTGCTGGATGCGGCCGGCGGGATGTTCTCCATCACGAAGCTTGCGGGAGACAACTATTTTGTTTCACGGCTGAAATCAGAGCAGACCGGATGGACTTATGTCCAGGTGACGCCGGTTTCCGACGTGATGAAGCCGATCGATACGGTGGTATCCCGGTGGATGCGCACTTTATTTTTCATCCTGATTCTCGGCAGTGCGGTCATCTACCTTGTGCTGCGGTACAACTACCAACCCATCAAGAAGCTGGCACAGCTCGCGGAGCACCATTTGGGGAAAACGCTTTCTATGCGGAACGAGCTGGAGGCGGTGCGAACCCTGATCGACCGCATGATGCTGTCCAACCGTGAGCTCGGCGAGAAGTGGGAGCATAACCGTTCCGCCCTGCAGGAGCATTTGCTGTTAAGTCTGCTGAAAGGGGAAGTGGAGACGCCCGGGCAGCTGAGCGAGAGGGGGCGGGAGATCGGCTTTGAGTTCGGATATCCCGCCTACGCCGTATTTGTCGCGGAAGGCGCCGGTACGGATCAGGAAACGAAGCGTTTGGTTACGGAGGCGGCCGCCGGACGTTCAAAAGACGGCATTACGGTGTACGGCAAGGAATCGATTGAGAACGACCGGATGATTTTCCTCTTGTCCACGAATTTCACGGAGGAGGAGCTGAGCGTTTGGCTGGAGGAATGGCACGGCGGCGTATACCGTGAATGCGGTATTAAGCTCACCTGCGGCGTTGGACAGCTGCACCGGGAATTGAAAAAGATTGGCTTGTCCTTCATTGAGGCATCCACGGCGGTCGATTATAAACTGATCAAGGGAACCGGCCGCATCATCCCGTTCCGCGAGGTAGCGCCGGATCACGCATCCGCTCTGTACGATTCCAACCACAATATGGAAAATTTGAGCTACTGGTTCCGTGAGGGAAAGACGCAGCAGATCGCTGATACGCTCGCGCATTTCGCCCATACGATTCAAAAAGGCGGAACCACGCTGTTCGTGGCCCGTCGCCTCTGCTTCGATATTCTTCATACGGTGCTGAAGACGATGGAGGAGATGAAGAGCGAATTCCCGGGCATTACGGAGCGGCTCCCCGATGTGATGACGCTGATGCGGTTCCATACTGTGGAAGAACTGGTTGAGCTCGTGTCCAAAGCGTGCATCGACGTCTGCCAAGCGATGGAGTCTCATAAGGAAGACCCGGCTGAGTCGTTGGCGGAGGCGATGACCGGCTATTTGCGCGAGCATATCGGTGACTGCCATTTTTCCGTCCAGACGATGGCGGATCATTTTTCACTGTCGGCCTCCTATGTGAGCCGCTTTTTCAAGGAGCATACCGGGCTTACGATTTCCGATTATATGCACTCGCTCCGCCTCAACAACGCCAAGCGGTCGCTGAGAGACAGCAATAGCCCCGTGAAGGACATCGTGCAGCAGATCGGGTATTTCGATGCGTCCAGCTTCATCCGCAAGTTTAAGTCGGAGGTCGGGCTGACGCCGGGCGAATACAGGAAGATGCTGCGGAAGCAGCAGACGGAGGCCAAAGAGACGGGGTGAGCGTATGGACTAGGAAGGAATGGGGATGAGGCGGAAAAGGTTGGAAAAGGGTTGGAAGCCTATATCCATTCTTCCTGCACACAAACGTAGGGTCAGCACATTGACGAACCGTCCGGGCATCCGGGCGGTTTTTTCACGGCTTATTTCCCGGGACATAACGACGTCCCTAGCGGGGAAAATCCGTTCCTGAGCGCCCGCGTCATTTCCCGCATATCCGAATGGAAAGCGCATATATACAGCCGCCGTGAGGTTTTTCTACAATGAAATAGCAAGCATTCGAACAACCGGGAGGGGGCTGGGTCATTGTCCGTAAGAATCACGGCGCGGGCGGGTTCGTCCGTTCATGCCGCCAGGAAGAAGAAAACGGCGCTGTATAAAATTTTGCAAAATTACGAGCTGTATTTGTTTTTGCTGCCCACGATCCTTTACTTCCTTGTGTTTCATTACATCCCGATGTACGGCGTTCAGATTGCTTTCAAAAATTTTATTGCGGTCAAAGGTTTCACCGGCAGTCCATGGGTCGGCTTCGAGCATTTCGAGCGATTCTTCGAATCGTATCAGTTTGTCACCGTGCTGCGGAACACGCTGGGTATCAGCTTATACGAGCTGGCGGTAGCTTTTCCCGCGCCGATCCTGCTCGCGCTGCTGCTGAACCAAGTGACGAGCGAACGGTTCAAGAAAATCGTCCAGACGGTGACCTATGCGCCGCATTTTATCTCGGTCGTTGTCGTGGTCGGGATGCTGTACCTGTTTCTGTCGCCGAAGCACGGACTGGTGAATCAAATTCTCCCTGCGCTCGGCGTACAGCCGGTCTTCTTCATGGCCAGCCCGGACTGGTTCAAGACGATCTTCGTGTTCTCCGGCATCTGGCAAAATCTTGGCTGGTCGGCGATCATTTATTTGGCCGCTTTATCCGGCGTGAATCCGGATCTGCATGAAGCGGCGGTCGTGGACGGAGCGACGAAGCTGCAGCGAATCCGCCACATTGATCTGCCGGCGATTCTGCCGACGATTGTGATCCTGCTCATACTCAATGTCGGGAGCTTGATGAGCGTCGGCTTCGAGAAGGTGTATCTGATGCAGAACCAGCTCAATATCGACGCTTCGGAAATCATCCAAACCTATGTGTACAAAGCGGGTCTATTGAACGCCCAGTTCAGTTATTCGGCCGCGATCGGCCTCTTCAACTCCGTCGTCAATTTTATCCTGCTGGTCGCCGTGAATCAAATGGCGCGCCGGACGAAGCAGGCCAGCTTATGGTAAAGGAGGGGTAAGCCGTGGTCATCAGCCGCACCTCAGCTGACAAGTGGTTCGACGCTTTCACTTACCTGGTTCTTTCTTTACTGCTCGTTGTCGTGCTGTATCCGCTTTACTTCGTCGTCATTTCCTCCGTCAGTAACCCGGATATGGTGAATTTGGGCAAAGTGTCATTGTACCCCCAAGGCGTCACGCTGGAAGGCTACCGCCGGATTTTCTCGGATCCCAGCATCTGGCTCGGGTACCGCAATTCCCTGATGTATACCGTCCTCGGCACATGCCTCAACGTCGCGCTGACTTTAACCGCGGGGTATGCGCTCTCGCGATCCGATCTGGCCGGTCGGGGCGTGTTCATGTTTCTGATTGTATTCACGATGTTCTTCGGCGGCGGGCTGATTCCCACTTATCTGCTCGTCAAAAAGTTGGGGCTGGTCAACACCGTCTGGGCGATGATTCTCCCGAACGCCGTTTCCGCGTATAACATCATCATCACGAGAACCTATTTCCAGACGAGCGTGCCGGGGAGCTTCTGGAAGCGGCGAAGATGGACGGTCGCTCCAATACCCGTTTTTTCCTGCAGATCGTACTTCCGGTCTCGCTGCCGATTGTCGCGGTGATGGTGTTATTCAGCGCCGTAGGGCACTGGAATTCCTACTTTCAGGCTTTGATTTATTTGAAGGACGACGCCCTGCGGCCGCTGCAGATCATTCTCCGCAAAATTCTGATTACGAACGAAGCGTCCGAGAACATGGTGGACGGGCTGGTCAATCAGGCGGAGGTCGTCAAAATGGCGGAGACGATGAAATACGGCATCATTATCGTATCGAGCCTGCCGGTGCTGGTGCTGTATCCTTTCCTGCAAAAATATTTCATCAAAGGCGTCATGATCGGTTCGCTCAAAGGGTAATCAGCCATTCATTATGGAATAGGGGAACAAACGGTGAAAAAGATGAAATGGGTACACGGCGGCACGGCGGCCGGACTTGCGATGGCCGTTCTGCTGAGCGGCTGCAGCGGAGACAGCGGCGGGGAGGGAAGACGGATCCCAAGACGCCGTCTCAGGCGCCGGCGAATCTGAATCCCACGGGTCTGCCGATCGTCAAGGACAAGGTGACTTTGAAAATCGCCGGCTTCTACGGGCTGGCGGGGCAGAAGCCGTTCGGCGAGCCGCCTTTCTTCAAGAGCGTGGAGGAGAAAACGAACGTCCATGTGGACTGGCAAATGAACGATGCCAACGGCTTCAAGGAGAAGAAGAATCTGATGTTTGCGAGCGGCGATCTGCCCGACGCGTTCTACGGCCATTACATTCTGGAGACGGACGAGGTGGTCAAGTACGGCTACCAGGGCCTGTTTATTCCGCTTGAAGGGCTGATCGATAAATATGCGCCGAATTTTAAGAAAATATTGGACGAGAACCCGGATTACAAGAAGGACCTGACGGCGCCGGACGGCCATATTTATTCGCCGCCGACCGTGGACGACACGTATCCGAAGTCCAAGGACGCGCTTTTTATCAACAAAAAGTGGTTGGATAAGCTGGGAATGCCGGCGCCGACGACGCCGGACGAATTTTACAAGACGCTCAAGGCGTTTAAAGACAATGATATGAACGGCAACGGGAAAAAGGACGAGGTGCCTTTCTCCTTCCGGGTGCACGCAATTACCGGCATTTATTCGATGTACGGCTCCTTCGGGCCGCTGGATAAGCAGGATCACATCATCATGAAGGGTGACCAGGTCGTCTACACGGCGGTTCAGCCGGAGTATAAGGAAGCGACGAAATATTTTAACAAGCTGTTCGCCGAAGGCCTCGTCGATCAGGAGTCGCTCACTCACGACGAGAAGGTATACGGCTCCAAGCTGCGCAGCAAGGACCGGAATGTCGGCGCATTCGTCGCATGGACCGCATCCACGTATATGGATCCGGAGCAGGCGGCCGACTACGTGCCGCTGCTGCCGCTGAAGGCGCCGGACGGCTCGCAGGTCTGGAACCGCTACCCTTCGGGCATTCTGAGCAAGGGCGCCTTCGCGATTACTTCCGCCAACAAAAATCCGGAAATCACGATGCGCTGGATCGATTACATGTACGATACCAAGGTCAGCCTGGAGGCGGTGAACGGGACGATCGGCACCGTCATGAAGGACAACGGAGACGGTACGCTCAGCTATATCGATCCGCCGAGCGGCGTCAATGCCAACGAGTTCCGGCACACCACTTCTCCAGGGTCGACTTCCGTCTTCGCGAAGACGAAGCAGACGCCGGCCGTCACCGGCAAGCCCAATGAGAAGGGGGACCTCGACAAGCTGTATGCGCCTTATTTGGACAAAAACATTTTCCCCAATCTGTATTTCAGCGCCGAGGAAAGCGATGCCCGCACCCGGTATTTGACCGATATCGACGCTTACGTCAAGAAAATGCAGGCCAAATGGCTGATGCAGGGCGGCATCGACCAGGAGTGGGACGATTATGTGAAGAAGCTGAAGGAAATGAACCTGGACAAGCTCGTCAAGGTGTACCAGGACGCCTATAACCGGTATAAAGCGATAAAATAAGCGGCGTAGGCTGCAAAGGCTCAGGAGGCAACGGTGGTATGAATTCGTCTGGCAAATGGTTTCAGAGCATGACCTTGGAGCAGAAAATCGGCCAAATGATTTGCGTCCGCGCTTCCCCTTACGAAGAATCGGTCAGGGCTGCGCTGGCATCCGGCCGGATCGGCACGGTGGGCTCCGTGCTGCTGCTGCTGCGTTACGAGGGGCTGGCCGGGCTGGTGGAGACCGTGAACGAATATATCAGCCAAGCGCCGGTCCCTCTGCTGCTGTTCTCCGATGCGGAGCGGGGCGCAGCATAATCTGCGGGTCGGCACTTCGTTCCCGGCCATGATGGCGCTCGGGGCGGCGGGCTCAAGCGATCTAGCCTACCGGATGGGGCATGCCATTGGCAAGGAAGCGCGGGCCGTCGGCTTCGGCATGATCAGCAATCCCGTGCTGGATGTAAATTCGAACCCGGATAATCCGATCATCAGCACGAGAGCGATCAGCGACCGGACCGATGTCATTACCCGGCTCGGAGCGGCTTATGTGCACGGGATGCAGGATGCCGGGGTCATCCCGAACGGGAAGCATTTCCCCGGTCATGGGGATACGAAGACCGATTCCCATGTCGCCATGCCCATCGTGGAGCGCAGCCGGGAAGAGCTGATGCAGGTGGAGCTGAAGCCGTTCCGCGAATTGATCGGACTCGGCATGGCGGGCATTATGACGGCGCATATTTTGTATCCCGCTCTGCTGGGCGAGGGGAGGAGCTGGTGCCTGCGACGCTGTCCCGGACGATCATGACCCGGCCGCTGCGGGAGGAGTTCGGCTTCCAAGGGTTGATCGTATCGGACAGTCTGACCATGAAATCGGTCAAGGAGCAGTATGGCATCGAGAGGGCGGCTGTCATGGCGATTCAAGCGGGCAACGATATCATCCTGCAGGATTATCAGTCGGACCCGGAGCTGACGTTCCGGGCCGTGCTGGAGGCCGTCCGCTCGGGGAGATCCCCATGGACCAGATCGACGCTTCGGTGCGGCGGATTCTCGGCATTAAAGAGCGCTTCGGCTTGTTGGAAAATAGAACGATCCGGCTGGAGGAAGCGGAAGGGGTTCTCGGATCGGCGGAGCACACCGCACTGTCCAGGGAAATCGCAGCCCGCTCCATAACGGTGTTGGAAGCCGATCACCTGCCTATCGCGCCTGCCGCCGGGAGGAAGGTGCTGCTTGTGGCCACACGGAGCCCGGATGAGGGCCGGGAGGTTGAAGATATGGGAACGCGGATATCCGGCAAAGCAGGGTATCTGCTCCGCAGCCGCCGGCGGTACGGGGCGGCCGCCGATCTCCTGGTCATCGACGAATACCCTGACGAACGGGATGTTGCCGCCGTGACGGAAGCCGTTCGGAAGGTGGCATATGATCATGTGATCTACGCCGCGTTCGTCCGGGTTATCAGCTACAAGGAAGGGAGCGGGACCCTGCCGTCCGCGCAGCTGGACATCATTGCTCGAATCCGGGAGATGCATCCGCAGCTTATTCTGCTGGTCCTCGGCGGCCCCTATATTTTGCGGAAAATGGAGGCCGTTGGTAGCTGCATCTGCGCATACGGTGACGGTGACGAATCCATCGATGCCGCAGTGGATGTGCTGTTTGGCGCGGAGCAAGCCCGCGGCAGGCTTCCGGTCGAGGTCAACGAGAAGTACAGGTTCGGTTACGGGCTGTAAATGGATGCGGGTCGCGTGTGTTATGCGATGGATCTATTTCGCTCCTGAATGATCTGTATGAAGGGAGAACGTAGGGATGCAAAACCGTTTATCCGATCCGGGGTCATGGCCTGTCGGCATGTCCATGAGCCTGCTGTCGCCGCCGGATCTGCGGCGGCTTCAGGAATCCGGGATCGCTTGCGTGGAGCTCACGTGGATGGCAAAATTTATGGATTTGCCGCATGATCCCGAGACAAGGGCCTACTGCGACCGTACGGTTCATGCTATAAGAGAAAGCGGGATCGACATTTGGTCGGTCCATATTCCGTACCGCACGCCGTGGGACATCTCTGTACTTGACCCTGGGGAACGGGAAGCGGTGCTGGAGCGGGTGTCCGGGATTCTGGCCATGGCTGAGGAGTGGGAGGTCCGCCATGCGGTTCTTCATCCCAGCTACGAGCCTGTAGCGACGGAAGAAAGAGAGCGGCGGCTTGCCCTCTGCGCGGATTCGCTGCTTTGCCTGGCGCCGGAAGCCGAGTCCCGCGGGGTCCGGCTGGCCGTCGAGTGCCTCCCGAGAACCTGTCTCGGGAACAGCGCCGAAGAAATCGAAGCGCTGGTGAGCGTGCATCCGGACCTCGGCGTATGCTGCGATGTGAATCATCTGTTCAAGGAATCGCCGGAGGCGTTTATTCGCAGGCTCGGCTCCCGGATCATCACGACCCATATTTCGGATCATGACGGGTCGGATGAGAAGCACTGGATGCCGGGAGAGGGCGTGCTGCGCTGGCGGGAAATCATCGGAGCTTTTGCGGAAACAGGGTATACGGGGCCGTTTCTCTATGAAGTGAGAAGCCCCGATCCGAAACGCATTATGGGTAATTGGCGTGAGCTGCAGCGGCTAGGGGGTTAGGGGAGGCCTAAGTTCAGAAATATAGCACCATAAAAGACCAGGAAAAGGTCGCCGGTATAGGCAATGTCATTAAGTTAAGCCCAGAGACACCACAGGGAAAAATGGAATCCGAAAGCGGCATGGGAAATAGCCCTGTGCCGTTTGTTTTTTTTGTGCAAGCAAGGATAAAGCATACAGCAAACAAAGCGGATGGAATATCCTCTTAATAAATGTTCATGGGAACCGAGTTATCACATTATTGAAATAAAGGACAAGCAAATATACCAGGTCCAAAATTTCATTAATACAAAATTATTTTCCCTATTGGGCTTCCTGCACAAATACACCGATGAATATCGTAATCTAATTTCGTCTAAATAAATGAGAAACAAAATTACGATGATCAAAGATAGAAAGGACGATAGTTCATGCGGAAAATCATTCTATTCATTCACAGTACTATTAATGGAGTTGTCACTGGCGACCCAAGCGAGGACAAAACCAACTGGGCGGTCTGGAGAAATAGCGCTGGCATTGAGGAAGGTTCTCAGTATCTATTAAATATTTTCGAGACAGCCGATACCATTTTGCTTGGCCGCGGAACCTACGAAGACCTCTCTAGAAAGTGGCCGACTGTTCGAGGGGTCAAACGGGACGATGGAGGTTCAAGCCTGGGTGATAAGATAAACAACGCCCACAAACTGGTTGTAACAAGCGCCCGCGACACGCTAAAATGGGGAGAATTTGAAGCTCCAAAACAATTGACCGGCAGTAATATAGAAGAGCAAATTAAGGACCTGAAAAATGGTGACGGTGGCGACATTGTTATTTTCGGTAGTCCAACGCTCGTGCGATCACTTGCAAACGCAAATCTTATTGACGAATATAAGATAGTAATGCACCCGGTTGTGGTCAACGTAGGCGAGCATTTGTTTGACAATCTTAATGAGCAGAAGGAATTCCAACTCGTGGACGTCAAACCACTTAAGGTTGGTTCCCTCTTGGTGACCTACAGACCCGCTAAAGCTTAGCTCAACCGGGCGGATCATACTGTCAACACAAACAGCTACCCAGTTGATAATGTTCAATGGACCGTCTGTTAACACAGCGCGCCGGGCAGGCAACTCACCTTGACTACCTACGAAGGAACCTTTGATCAAAAACACGAGCATACGCCCAGTGAGTGATCGCGCATACTATGAAAAAGATTGATGTTATGTTGTCGCAAGCTTTAGCCTTTAGGCATATTCGTATCCAAAATGGCCAGGAAGCACATTTAGTTAACCCTTCAACGTGTTCAACTAATGATTCGGGGATGGTTTTGGCACGATATAGCTCGAGGACGTCCTGCCAAGTTTTAATGGTTCGCATGTAACGCCACACATTTTCCTCTGCTTGTCAAGTTCTATTTTTCCTTTTCGTGCAAAAAAATCTTTTTCGATAATAAACTGGACCCCTTGTCAAGGACACTTGAAAAAGAGGATTAAGCAGCACTCAAGAGATGATTCCTGTATTGCACAGGAGTCATCTTTTTTAATCCCCATTGGTACCTGTAGTGGTTGTAGTAGCGAATGTATCGCTTAATTTCACGTTCTAACTCTGCGAGATTCTTGCAGTCCCGGCTTTTTACATGGTCTTTCATATGACCGAAGAAAGATTCTTGAGGGGCATTATCCCAGCAGTTTCCTCGCCTGGACATGGATTGTCCGAGCCCTTTGGATTTTAATAGATTCTGGTAGATAGGGCTGGTGTAGTGGTCGCCTTGATCGGAATGGATGAAGGCCTCCTTATGGAGCTTAAAACGCTTCTGTTTCATTAGCGAGCTCCACGGTTTCAGTGGCCAGAGGCAGATGAAGGGTGGGGGATAGATTTTGAGCCAGAAGCTCACCTGTGGATGCATCCAGAATGGTCGAAAAATACGCCATCTGAGAATTGCCGTACGGAAGGTATGTAATATCGGTTAGCAGTGCGAGGCCGGGAATGCCTTTCTTGAAATCCCTCTGCAGCATGTTTTCAAGTGTGCGGTGCTCTTGAGTAGCCTTGGCCATCCGGCGGTAAGGATTCGCTCTCCGATGCGGGCATACAAGGTTAAACTTGCGCATCAGTCTTCGAATCCGCTTCAGATTGTAAACCGTATGGTACTCCTGCTCCAGGGTCATCTTAATGGACCGAGAGCCCTTCTTAAAGCCCCGCTTATGAAACGCCTTTTTGATCAGGTCGCCTGCCTTCTCGTCCGCCTGCTTACGCGCCAGTCGTTTGTCTGCGGAACGGAGGTAGTTATAATATCCCGAACGAGACACGCCAAGCAGGTCACAAAAATAACGTGTCATTCGCTCACGGCCATTCTTCACCACATGCCGGATCAGCTCAAAACACTCACTCGGGTTTAGGTCTTTTCCGTTTGCTAACAGCCTCCTTTCGTTCTTGTCTAACTTTTTTACGTATGCCAGTTGCTCCTCCAGGAGCCTGATTTTGGCCTCCTGCTTCGCGATGATCTCCTCTTTGGACAAGGGGCGTTTTGAAGGACGCAGGGCAGCTTCCTTGCGCGAGTCCGCCAATCCGATGATACCGTCCTTCTCGTACGCTTTCTTCCACCGGTCGGCACATTGCTCCACCCGTTTCATTCCGAGCATCTCTACATCGAATCCGTTCGCTTCGAAAATCTCCCTGGGTGTCCGGCCCAGTAAATATTGATCGATAAACAGACGCTTGAATTCATCGGCATAAGTGATCGACTTCTCGCTTACCCGCAGAACATATGGGTTTGCTGATAATTGTTCCCGTTCGCTTGGATTAAAATGTTTCTTGCTCATTTTGCCCGCCCCCTATAGCTAATTCCAGTATACAAAAAGGCCCCCACAGCCTAAACACTTTTTTCAAAGTGTCTAGACTATGGGGACCAGTTTATAACCTGCTCTTTTTTTTTTGATTTTTTGACCCTGTGCCTTAACTTAATGACATTGCCGGTATCGGCGGCCTCTTTCCTTTACAGCCGGAAAGAACAGGTTATTTCACTAAAGTAGCAAAAGTTCACTATACGCATGAATCGGAAAGGGCTTACAATGATCGGCGAGAGATGTTTTATTCCTGAAATACTCGGGAAAGGAAGGGATGCACATTGAAGGGAGACCCCTTTGGGGGGACGGAAGGAGGATACGCCCATCTCGAACATCACGTTCGGCCTGTCGCAGAATATCTTGGAAGGAGGGGATAACCGTGAACAAAGGATACAAGCTGCTTGGTTGGTTTTTGCTGTTCATCTTCCTGTCCTGTTTAGGTCTTTCCGGGCGAACACCGGCTTTGGCTGCAGCAGCATCCGTCATTGATTTCAAGGATGATTTTTCGGATGGCGATTATACGGCGAACCCGGTATGGACGGTAACGTCCGGAACATGGAAGATCGTTCCCGACCCGACGGGCTCCGGCAACAAGGCGCTGAATCAGACGGATACCGGTGAAGGCATCATAACAGCAGGAGATTCCACCTGGACGGATTCTACGGTTTCGATGCGTTTTTACACGGGTGCCGGCGGGGCGTACCCGGGAATCCTGGCGAGGGTTCAGGACTCCAAAAATTTTTATTATTTTCAAATGCAGGCAACCGGCACCTTGGTTCTGAGCAAGAGGATCAACGGCGCGGACACGGTGATCAAAAGTCTGAGTTACCCGCTAAACAAAAATACCTGGTATCAGTTGAAAATGGCATTAGTCGGAAGCTCCATCCGGTGCTATGTGAGTAAGAATGGGGTGGACGAGCTGATTTTTGATGCGGCCGACACGACTTATACCAGCGGCAAAATAGGCATAAGAAACAAGTGGCAAGCCGTGTATGCGGATGATGTTATCGTAAACGATGCGCCGGCGACCTAACCCTTCGGTTCTTCAATCGGATGGCCAGACCGGTTCGACGATTTCGCTGAATTGGGCTCCGGTGGACGGTGTGTCCGGCTACAATATTTACCGTTCAACCACATCAGGCGCGGATATGCCTTTGTTGCTGGTAACACGACTAACCGCTTTTTGGATACCGGGTTAACCTCCGACACAGCATATTACTATAAAGTAGCCTTTCTGTACGGCGGACTGACGGAATCCCAGTGGTCTCCCGAATTTAGCGCGCGGACGCTTCCGGCGGCGCCTTCCGCTCCAACCGGACCGACGGCGGCTGCGATCAATTCGTCCAAAATCAGCTTAAGCTGGCAACAGGTCGATAAGGCCACCGGTTATCGCGTCTACAGATCGGCGGATGCAGGGAATACCTTCACCAAGGTGTACGACGGACCGGCGTTAAGCTATTCCGATACGGGGTTGGCCCCGATGACCACATATCGTTATCAAATAACGGCATATAACTCCTATGGGGAATCAGCGGCGGCTTTCGCACAAGCTGCGACGTATCCATACGATGCCCCTGCCCATTTTGCGGCGCAGCCGCCGAAACATCGATCAAGCTGACCTGGGATCCATCGCCGGGGACCACGGTAATCTATAATTTAAGCAGATCCTCCAGCCCGGGCGGAACCTATACCCCGATTTACACCGGTACGGAGACCGCATTCACGGATACCGGCCTGACCCAAGGGACCGGGTATTTCTATAAAATCAGTGCCAGTATAGACGGGGTGGCTTCTGCCCTATCGGATCCGTTAGGCGTTAGCACCGTGAGGACGGCGATGACGCCGGGCAAGATTTGGGCGGATACGAACGGCAATCCGATCGATGCCCATGGACCTGGTTTCCTGTTTGACGATAAGACGAATAAATACTACTGGTACGGCGAATATCATAGTGGAACGTGGCCTGCCGGGGAGTGAGAGTGTATTCCTCCACTGACCTTTACAATTGGACCGATGAAGGCATGGCCCTGACGACGATCAAGTCGATGGACGATTTCACTAGCGATCCGCTCATTTCCAAGCTGTATGCCGGGAGAACCGACACCTTTAACATCTGGGCGGATATTCGAACGGGCCGAATCATTGAGAGACCGAAAGTGATTTATAATGAAAAAACGAAGAAATACGTCATGTGGGCTCACATCGACGGGGATAAAGATCCTCTGAATGACAGTAAGAATTATGGAAAAGCCCAGGCGGGATATGCTATAAGCGATACGCCGACGGGGCCGTTCATTTACCAAAGAAGCTACCGCATGGACCGGGTTCCGGAAGGGCAGACGGATTACCAGCCGGGCAACCCCGGCATGGCGCGGGATATGAACTTGTTCAAGGATGACGACGGTACAGCCTACTTAATCTATTCCGGCGAAGAAAACAGGACATTGTACATTTCCAAACTGCTGGACGATTATTCGGACGTGACAGGCTGGCATAAAGACGGCAATGTCGATGCGAGCGGCAATCCGGTCCGCGATACCACCTATAAGGGCGTTTACGGTGTCGATTACGTCCGGGTCTACCCGGGGGCTTGCGCGAAGCGCCGGCGATGTTCAAATATAACGGAAAGTTCTATCTGCTGACCTCGAGTGCAACGGGATGGGCTCCCAATGAAAATATGTACAGCGTGGCGGATCACATCCTGGGGCCATGGTCTCCGCTCACCGATCCGTTTGTCAGAACGTCGTCTTCCGACCCCGACCCGAAGAAAGCCTTTAATTCCCAGACGGCATCGGTGATTCCTGTCGATCCCGCCAAAGGAAAATTCATCTATGTAGGCGACGATTGGAACGGCGGCAATTTCAGCGCAAACGGCGGCGCCAAATACGTATGGTCGCCTATCGAATTTGGTCAAGGTACGGATATTTCAATCAAATGGTACGGAAGCTGGACAACGGATATTTTGAACAAAATGGGCGGGGTGACCGCGAACCTGAAGTCGCCGGAGGTGATAGCCGCCGGCGCCGTACTGGATTTGCCGAGCCAGATCGAAGTAACGCCTTACGGTTCTTCTACGGCGGCTGTAACGCCGGTAGCTTGGTCCGTCAATTCCCAGCCGGTAACGGCGGCAACCTTCGCGCTCCCGGGGCCCTATACGCTCGAGGCCGTACTTCCTTCGTATAACAATAAAACGATACGTTTTCCAATTTACGCGGTGCCGGAGAAGACGATCTATTTTGTAAACAGCGGCGGTCAAGCGACAAGCGATTACAGCTTGATGACCTCCTACCTTCAGGACACGCTTCTAAATAAGAGTGTTGTGGAACAAGTGTATCGTGCCGCCGATGCCTTGCCTTGGGGCTATGTCGGAACGAATTCGAATCCGGCCGGTTCGGCTGAGGGAGATATATTCTCGACGCTCCGCTATCTGAACGGCGGCAACGTGGCCAATTCGCCTGCCGGTACGGATCTGACGTACAAATTTACGGTGAACAACGGCTCCTACACGGTTTATACGGGCTTTAACGATATATGGAGCAACGCGACCAGAAAAGCGGATTTGTATATCAATGGGGTTAAAAAGACGGCCATCACGTTCATCTCCAATAAGGTGTATGCCCATACGATTGACGTAACCGGCGGCACGATTGAAGTTACGGTGAGAAATACGGTCGCTCAGGATCCTTTGATCAACTGGATCCTGATTGTGGACAACAACCTTACTCCGGATCCGTTGATGGGGCTTCACGCCGTCTCGATAACATCCGATTCCGCGACGCTAGCCTGGAACAAAGCGCTGGGGTCGACATCCTACACCCTTTATAGATCTATCGATGCAGACGGTCCCTATGCTCCTATTTATAGGGGCGGCGCCACGTCCTTCACGGATACGGGAATGGATCCCGCAGTGAAATATTATTACAAGGTCAGCCATATGGGCTTGTCTTCCGAATCGCCTCTGTCCGATTCCGTTTCGGTGCTTGCTGGATCAAATGAAGCCGGTTACCACACTGAATTTAACCGGTGCTGGCAGCAATGGCTGGTACACCTCCGGGGAAATCACCTTGCAGGTCATGCGGATGATTTATCCGGGGTAGCCAAGACGGAATACAAAATCGGAGACAGCGGAGATTGGCGGGCTTATTCGGGGCCGTTCATGCTCCAAGACGGTCTTTATACCCTGCAGTACCGTTCAACGGACCGGGCCGGGAATGCCGAGGATGTTCAGCAGCAAAGCTTTAAAATAGACCAAACCGTTCCCGGCTTCAAGCTAAGCGTGAACGGCCGGGAAATAAAGGAGGGTGACTCCTTTGAAGACTATCTGCCTCTAGCGTTCCAGGCATTCGATAACCTATCCGGGCTGGTTTCCGCGCAGATCAGCGTAAGTGATTCCGTATACAATGCTGTATACAAGGTGGATCTGACCAAGGGGCCGAGCGTCGTCATTGACCTTGCAGGAAAGCCGGGCACCCATACAGTAGTTGTTTCTGCTGAAGATGCCGCCGGAAACAAGCTTCAGCAGAAGGTCCAGATTCAAGTAGCCACAAGCGTTAATTCGATAAATCGGCTGTTTGAACGCTATAAAGATCGAATGAAGGGCCCGATGCTGTCTCAACTCAGTAACAGCCTTAAGCAAGCCCAGCATCAGCTGGATATGAACCGGCCGGATCATGCGGCCAAGCATATGCAGGATTTTGTGAAGCATCTGAACAGCAGACCTTTAGGAGAAGAAATGGATCCTATCGTAAAGGCCATTCTTCTTGCCGATGCCAATGCCTTGATAACCCAATGGTCGGGCATGTCGGGTAGCAAGTAAAAAACAAAGGGGCTGTCCCAAAAGGGATAGTCCCTGTTTATTCTCTGCACGCTAAGGTTTTTCCGTTGACCTCGTTTCACGGATTGTGAGAAGATGAGCGTAGATCGGAAAGGAGGCCGCACCCATGAAGGAGAATCTGATCCCGGAGATCAAACCCGAAGTACGCGCTTACTTGGACCGCATCGGCTATGACGGTCCGCTGGACGGCGACGGGGAGACGCTCGCCGCTCTGCAGGAATGCCATCTCCATACCGTGCCGTACGAAAACCTCGATATATTAAAACGTGTACCGCTGTCGCTTGAAATTCCCGATCTCTTTGATAAAATCGTCACCCGCCGGCGCGGCGGCTACTGCTTTGAGCTCAACGCCTTGTTCGGCTGGTCGCTGCGGGAGCTCGGGTACCCCGTCACGGATTTCATGGCCCGCTTCTGGCGAGACGAGACGGACCCGCCTCCGAAACGGCGGCACCAGGTGCTGCAGGTCGAGGTCGGGAACGACCGCTTCCTGTGCGATGTCGGAGTGGGCGGGATCGTACCCCGCCGTCCGGTTCAGCTGATCGAGGGCTTGGAGCAACCGCAGGGGAAGAGACGTACCGGATGGAGCGAGACCCGTACTTCGGCTGGGTGCTCTGCGAACGGAAGCACGGGGAGTGGAGCCGGATCTATTCCTTCACGGAGGAGCCGCAGCTCCCGAAGGATTTTATTATGGCTACCTTCTGGTGCGAGAACGCCCCGGACTCCATTTTTCTGCAGCGACCGATGGTCGCCGTCCGTACCCGCGAAGGCCGGAATACGATAGCCGGGGAGGAATTCCGCATTTTTACCTCGGGCGGTGTACATACCTTCGTTCCCCGGACGAAAGAGGAGTATCACGAAGCTTTACATAAGCATTTCGGCATTCGGATCGAATAGGTCCGGTCACGCCGGCCAGGCCGTTTCCAGTGCGGATTTTTCCGCGGGAGACGGTCTTTTTTGTGATTCACCAAGCCTTCTTCAAAAGCATGAAAATGATGCAATTTCTCTGAAGCCCAGCACAAGGGGCAACCATATTCTGCCGGTCCACCAAAAACCGGTTACCGTAAAACGTCCGACGGAAGTAGGATAAAACCAGAAGCTGTTTCCATTAATCAGCCACACAAAAGTGTATCTAAACAAGCATCGGGAAAGCGTAAAAGGACTAACTATTAAAGCGGTTGGCGGGGAAACGAAGGCGGCGCATAACCGACCGCTCCTAATGGTGGTCCGGGTGGAGGGGTAAATGCCATTGGAAAACACTCCTGTTCAAATAGGCTAATAGGCTAATGCAATATATGTGGCCGGGAACGCTTCGGATTGGGCTGATGTCTATACAGAATTGTGCAGGCCGACAAGGATATCGGTAAGGTCAATTACCTGATGGCCAAAGGGCCGCTAATTTTTTTGTTCCTAAAACTATGGCAAACTTTCCCTCCCGGGGTTATATTATAATCAGTATGATTGGTAGGAAATCAGTAATACAGGTAAAGGTCGGGAGGCAGGTCCATGAATATCAATACGCTTCGTTACATACAGGTGAAAGAACAGCTTATGGCGCATATCGCTTCCTTAAAGCCGCATGAGCGGTCGCCTTCCAGAACGGCGCTGTCGGCGACCTATCAGGCGGCGCGAACGACGATCGAGCGGGCGATTTCGGAGCTGATCGGCGAAGGGTCGCTGTACGCCCGCGACGGAAGCGGGACGTATGTTTCCGAAAGCATCCGCCCAGGGAAACGGCATAACGAAAAAGGGACGGCCACCTGGGGGCTGCTCATTCCTGACATCCAGCATTACATTTACCCGGGCATCGTCCGCGGCGTCAGCGATGTGGCCAGCGATCAGGATGTCAATTTATTGATCTGCAATACAGATAACCGTTATGACAAGCAAACAAGGCATATCAACAAATTAATCGGCAGTGGCGTGCAGGGATTGATCATCGTTCCGGCCATCCATGGCACCGTGGATTTGGAACCTTTTTATAAGCTGAAGGAAGCGGGGGTACCGTTTGTATTTTGCCATCGGATGGTAGAAGGGATCGAGGCGCCTAGAGTGATCTCGAACAATTTCTATGCCGGGTATCTGGGTACGAAACACCTGATTGCTGCAGGTTATACGAAGATTGCTTTCCTGTCCCGGCCCGTGTACTCCGCATCTTCCGAAAGATATCAGGGCTACATCTGCGCGCTGACCGAGGCGAATTTGCCGGTGCGTCAGGATTTCGTCATCTTCGAGCCTACGTTCGAGACGGAGGGAGAGGGCTATGGCGGCGCTTTGCGGTCGCTGCAGCGCGAGGACCGGCCGGACGGTATCTTTTGTTTCAACGACGGGATTGCCAAAGGGGCCTTCAATGCGGCGGAGAACATCGGGCTTCGGGTGGGGAGGACCTGGGCCTGGTCGGCTGCGACAATACGAATATTTGTGAAATGCTGCAGGTGAAGCTGACCTCGGTCAGGTTCCAGACTTACGAAACGGGTAAGCAGGCCGCGCAGGCGCTTCTCGAAGGGGAGGGACAAGAGAACCGGACTCAGGTGCTGCAGCCGGAGCTGATTGTCAGGGAAAGCACGAGGAAGAGCGGAAAATCGCTGCAAAGGGGTAGGCTCACATGCTCGATGCTTCCAATTGGATCGCTGTTTTTCATAAGATCGGGCGGAAGCGGTTTTTTATCAAGCTGATTATGACCACGGTGCTCATTGCCGTCCTGCCGAACCTGCTGTCCAATGTTGTCGCGTACTATAAGGTCGCGAGAACGTTCGAGCAGGAGACCGGGAGCAGCAAGCTGCAGTATTTGAACCAGACCATCAACGCGATTGAAATCGTGCTCAACCGGATCAAGGAAAATTCCAATCTGCTCGCGCTGAACCAGCCCTTCCAGGATTTTGAACGGTTTCCGAACGGCGGCTATTATGAAGGCCTGCAGGGAGAGCTTCCGCGGGAGGATTTGCCCGCCCTGTACGGCTATTTGGAAGCGAAGAAAAACGCCATCCTGACAATCAATTCCTTCAAGCTTTCCAATGAGTTTGTGGATTCCGTTTATTTTTACGACAGCGGCAAAAATCTCGTTCTCACCTCGGAGAGCGGCGGGACCAACCGGCAGTTCGCTTTGGACGACTTTTACGATAAGGACTGGCTCGGCGCGCTGGAAGACAAGAAGAACAACCCCGTGATCCTGGATACCCGGATGTCAAGACCGGGCCATGCCGCCGAGAAGAGCCTGTTATCGCTCGTCTACAAGTCGAATAAGAACGGAAACGCCCTGATCATAAACCTGGATGCAAGCGTCATTTACCGGGATCTCGTCAGCAAGCTGAGCGATCAGGACCATATTTTTGCCGTGTCTTCGGACGGCGGCTGTCATGCTTCATCAGGAAGCCGCCTATCTCCATCAATCGTTGTCCGGCATCGTGCCCGAGGGGCGGAGGATCGTCGGCCGAACCGGTTCCTACGTCACCGAATTAAGTCAAAAGCAAAAGCTGATCACCTATGCCACCTCCCCGCCGCTGCATTGGACGTTTATCAATATCTCGGATATGGAAGCGCTTTCCAAAGGCACGGCATCCATTAAGCAAACGATCGTAGGGTCTGCGCTGCTTCTGCTGCTCCTCTCGGTTGCGCTCGCCTATCTCTCCTCCCGCCGCCTGTATTTGCCGATCTCCCGTCTGAATGCGCTGATCGGCGGAAGGCCGGAGCGGAAGCCGGGCCGTTCCGATGAGATTCACGATATCGGAAGCTTTGTGCAAACTACGATCGTCGAGCGCGATTTCTACAAAGAGAGGCTGGAGGAAAGCCTGCCTTTTCACCGGGAGCGGTTCAAATATTCGCTGCTGCACCCCATTCGCTGACGGAGGAAGAGGTGATCGGGAAGCTCGCTTATTTGGGCATCGATATCGATACGCAGGACCTGGCCGTGCTGCTGCTGGCGCTGGACGGCGACAGAAGCCTGCAGGCGGGAGGGGATATGATCACAAGCGATCTGTTCAGCCTCCGGGTGATCGATGCGGTCGAAAGCTCGGGCGCGCTGCCGGTCAAGCATTTTGTCGTGGATACCGGTAAGGATCAGATTGCGGTGGTGCTGGGCGAAAACGGTATGGACCGCCAGCGGGTGTTCCAGCTCGCGCAGAAGCTGCTTGATGTGCTGAAGCTCCGGCTGAACAGCGACTTTACGATCGGGGTCGGGAGGGTGGCCGGGACGATCTGCGAGCCGCCGCAGGCTTACGAGGAAGCGCTGGAGGCGCTGAAATACCGGATGATTTACGGCAAAGGCTATGTCATATCCATCGACGATGTGATGATCGACAGCGGGAACGAGCTTGTCTATCCGAAGCAGAAGGCCGAGCTGCTGTTCGGGTATGTCAAAACGGCACGGGAGGCGGAAGCGCTTCAGATGCTCGCGGACCTCGTTGCCGACATCGACGCCCGCAAAAACAAGCTGCATTATAACCAAATCCAGCCCTTGTTCGTGCAGCTGCTCACGGGATTCATGAGCATGTACCATCAGCTCGGGACGGATATCCGGGCCGTGGTCGGCGGCAGGGCGGACCCGTACCGGGAGCTGCTCGATCAGGATTCCCTCGATAAAATCAGCCTTTGGTTCCGTCAGCTTATTCATATGACGACCGCATATATCGAGCGGGAAATGAATGCGAAAGGAAACCATCATATCGCAAGAGTGGTCGAAATCCTGGAGCGGGACTACAGCCGGGACATTTCCCTGAACTCCGTCGCCGAGCAGCTGAATTTAAACCCCGCTTACATCAGCCGCCTGTTCAAGCAAATCACGGGACAGCCGTTCGTCGAGTATTTGAAGCGCGTCCGCATCGAGAAAAGCAAGGAGCCGCTTGCTGAGGGCGACCTGAAGATCAATGAAATCGGCCGGCAGGTCGGCTACGGCGACTCGTATTATTTTATCAAGGTGTTCAAGGAAATCATGGGCCTGACGCCGGGAGAGTATAAGAAGATGGTGGGTTCCTAGCCGAGTCAGAAGTCGTGATCAAGGGCCTAGGTTTGGTTCATGGTTAAAATGGTGCTTTTGACGAATATGGGAGTTAAAAAACGCAGCAGTCGGCAGTAACGTCGATCCAAGAGGGCCTGGGTATGGGGTAAGCCTAAGCTTACGAAGTAGTTTTCCGATGGAAAACTTTGAAGCTTCCAGCGTCCGCATTTGAAATCCGGTTCCGCCCGCTAAGGGCTTCATTCATGGAACCGGATTTCTAAAGCGGTCGGAACCCCATACCCAGGCCCTCCCGCGCGCGAACGGCCGGTTTAGCACGCAACCGATGGCTTTTACCCATACTCCATTTTTGACATGTAAAAATCGGAGTACGGAAGTGCAAATCTTATTATTTAAAACGCTTACATTCCCGTGGTATCGTGGCACTGAAACAAGGACGGCTCCGGCCGCCTTGCGGACCGAAATCAAAGGGAGGATCATCGATGAAAAGAAAGGCTGTCAGCACTTCCGTTGTGGTGGCGTTAGCGGCATCCGCGCTTGCGGCCTGCTCCGGGGGCGCTTCGAAAGAGGCGGCGGGAGGGTCGTCCAAGACAGGCGATTCCGCGGAAATGCCCAAGATCTACATTTACCAGAACACCGGCGCCTTGAATCAAAAGCCGGAAGGCGCGTTCCCGAGAAGCTTGAGGAAATGAAGAAGATGTACATGGATAAGCTGCATATCGAGCCGATCGCTATCGTCCCCCCGAAAGGCTCGGAAGGCGAGAAGCTGAACCTGCTGCTCGGCTCGAAGGACGAGATCGACCTGTTCCAGGGCAACTGGGACGACTACGCCTCCAAAGGGGCGATCATTCCGCTGAACGATCTGCTCGATAAGTACGGACAGGACATCAAGAAAGCATGGCCCCAGGAAGCCTGGGATTATATGAAAGACAAGGACGGGAAAATCTGGGGCATCCCGCGCGGCGTGCCGGCCGTCCATTACCCGATCTGGGTCCGCTCGGACTGGATGAAGAAGCTGAATTTGAAAATGCCGCAAACGATCGATGAGCTGGAGGCCGTGCTGAAGGCGTTCAAGGAGCAGGACCCGGACGGCAACGGAAAAGCCGACACCATCCCGATGATGACCGATTTGAACGGCATCAAGATGGCGTTCCTGGGCGGATTCGTCGAGAACGGGAACAGCAACTGGGTGGACCCCGCGGACAAGAAGCTCAAGCCGGTTGAGCTCGCCCCCGGATTTAAGGATTTTGTCGCCAAGATGGCGGACTGGTACCAGAAGGGCTACATCTATAAAGAATCGTTCGCCAAATTCGATCCGATGGAGCTGCTCAAGACGAACCGGGTAGGCACCTCATCCATGTGGTATTCCCGCATCACGCTGCTTTTCCCGCAAATCAAGCCGAGCCTTCCACCGGACGCCGATTACGAGATCATCCGCAATATCCAAGGTCCGAAGGGCAAGCTGACGACGGCGACCGCCGCCAATACGAGCGCTATGGTCATCACGAAAAAAGCGAAGCATCCGGACGCCGTGATGAAATTCATCAACTACCAGTATCAGGATTTGCCGACGAATACGCTGATGGCTGCCTTCGGCAACAATTGGAAATACGTGAACGGCAAGCAAGTCCGAGATCGAGCCGCTGAGCAAGGAGCTTTCCTACGCGGGCGAATATATGGTTTCGCTCGGCATCGCCACCGAGAACAAGTACATGTTTAACGACCCGGTGAAAAAGATGCATGCCGACTATTTGAACAAGGAAGCCTTGAACCTGAGCGTGGCCAAAATGCCTGTGGACGCGACCGTCATGTACGATAAAAAAGCGCTGCAAGAGAACATTCCGACGCTCGGCGACCTGGACCGGTCGCGGAGCGAGGAGCTCGTCAAATTCGTCACCGGGGCGAGGCCGATAAGCGAATTCGACAAATACATCGACCAGCTGTATAAAGCGGGCCTCGATAAGTGGATTGCCGAGTATACAAGGCAGTACAACGAGCGTAAAAAATAACAGCGGGACCCGCGGGTGTGCCGGCTGAGAGCGGCTTGAACGCTTTCGGCCGGCGAAGCCAAGAGTTGCAAGAGGAGGCGAACAGAGTGTGAATACGGATCTCCCGCTGAGCAGCCGGACAGCCGGTCGGGCCATTTCGGGCAGGAAGAGACGGTGGTGGTCCGCCGTCGCCGCGAACCGTTTTTATTATTACCTGATCCTGCCGGGCATGCTGTACTTTGTAATTTTCGATTACATCCCGATGTTCGGCATCATTATCGCCTTCAAGGATATTTCCCCGTTCGAGGGCGTGCAGGGCGTGTTGACCGGCGAGTGGGTCGGGTTCCGCCATTTTATCCGCTTCTGGAATTCGTATTATTTCTGGAACGTCGTGCGCAATACGCTGGTCATCAGCTTCTATAATCTGCTCTTCGGGTTTCCGGCCCCCATCATACTGGCGCTGATGCTGAACGAGCTGAGGTATGCCGTATTCAAGAAAATCGTACAGACGATTTCGTATTTGCCGCATTTTATATCCACGGTCGTCGTGGCCGGCCTCGTTATGATGATCCTTTCCACCGACAAGGGGCTGGCGAATGCGATCGTCGTCTTCTTCGGCGGGGAGCCGGTCCATTTTCTCGGGGACCCCTCTTACTTCCGGACCATCCTGGTGGTGTCGCATGTGTGGCAGTCCGTCGGCTGGGGCAGCATCCTGTATCTGGCCGCGATGACGGGGATCGACCCCGGCCTGTACGAGGCCGCCCGAATGGACGGGGCCGGCCGTCTGCGGCAAATGTGGCATATTACGCCGCCGGGCATCACGCATGTGATCGTCATCATGCTGATTTTCTCGATCGGCGGCCTCCTGAACGCCGGGTTCGAGAAGGTGCTGCTGCTGTATTCGCCTGCCGTCTACGACGTGGCGGACATTATCGACACTTACGTGTACAGGGAAGGGCTGAGCTCCCTCCATTATTCGTTTGCGACGGCGGTCGGGCTGTTCAAGAACGTGCTCGCCATGATCCTCATCCTGGGAGCGAACTTCGCCGCCAAGAAAATGAATCAAACCGGAATCTGGTAGAAAAGGAGGGAGGGTAGTGAACCCGCTGAAGCCTACGGCCGGAGAACGATGGTTCGACGCCGTGAATATCGTGTTTCTCGCTTGTTTGTCGCTCGCGTTTCTGATCCCATTCCTGACGGTGCTGTCCACGTCCTTCATCAGCGCTGAGGAATCGATGCGCCGCGGAGCCTTCGTACTGATCCCCGAGAAGCTGGATTTCGCCGCGTATGACTTGCTGCTGAACCGCGGCCCGCTGATTTACAATGCCTATAAAGTGACTTTGTTTAAAGTGGTGGTAGGCACGCTGCTCAATTTGGTGTTTACGTCCACGTTGGCATACGGGCTGTCGCGGCGAAAGCCGCCGGGGAGAAACGCGTTGGTGCTGATTATTTTTCTGACCATGATTTTTCACGGGGGCCTCATTCCCACGTACATGCTGATCGACAACCTGGGCATTAAGGATACGCTTTGGGTGCTTGTGCTGCCCGGACTCGTCAGCGCCTGGAATTTGTTCATTCTGCGCAATTTTTTCATGAGCCTGCCGGAGGAGCTGGAGGAGTCGGCGATTATGGACGGCGCATCCCCGCTCGTCATTTTATGGAAAATCGTCATTCCGCTCTCCATGCCGGCGATTGCGACGATCGGGCTGTTTTATGCCGTGCATCATTGGAACGATTGGTTCGGTGCGTCCATTTATATTAACGACCCGGCCAAGTCTGCCGATCCAGGTCGTCATGCGCAACATTCTGCTCAGCGGCGTTACGCAGAACGAAACGCAGCTCGAATTCGTCAACGATCCGCCGCCTGCGGCGACGCTCAAATCGGCGGTGATTATTGTCAGCACGCTTCCCATTTTGTTCGTATACCCGTTTATCCAGCGTTATTTCGTGAAAGGGGTCATGGTCGGCTCCATCAAGGGGTAGAAGGGTCATTCATCCAACGAAGGAGAGATTCGGATGCAGCAGGGGCAATCATTATTTATGTCAGGGCAGGACGGATATCATACGTTTCGCATTCCAACCATACTGGTGACGATGCGCGGGACGGTACTCGCTTTTTGCGAGGCGCGGAGGAATGGAGCGGGAGACGCCGGTGACATTGACGTCGTGCTGCGGCGCAGCTTCGATCACGGGGCGACGTGGGAGCCCTTCCGGGTGATCGCGGACGACGGGACGAACACGATCGGCAACCCGTGCCCGGTACAGGACCGGGAGACGGGAACGATCTGGCTCGTGCTCTGCCGGAATGCGGAGGATGGGCACGAAAAGGACATTTTGGCGGGAAAAGCGTCCAGGGATGTGCTCGTGATGAGAAGCGACGACGACGGCGCGACATGGAGCGAGCCGGCCGACATCACGGCCGATGTGAAGCGTCCGGATTGGACCTGGTATGCGGCCGGGCCGTGCCATGCGATCCAGCTGCAAAGCGGGCGCCTGCTGGTGCCGTGCAATCACGCTGTGTTGGACCGAGCGGAGGGCCGTTCGGGGCCGTACATCGCCCACGTCATCTACAGCGACGATCACGGCTTAAGCTGGCAGATCGGGGGCATCGTCGGAGAGCAGACGAACGAATGTGCCGCTGCGGAGCCGCCGGACGGCACGGTGTATATCAATATGCGGAGCTATCACGGGCACAACCGGCGCGCTTATGCCCGGAGTACGGATGGGGGCATGACCTGGTCGGAGATCTCGCTCGACGATGCGCTGATCGAGCCGGTTTGCCAGGGCAGCGTAATCGAGGACGGGCGGGGCGGCCTACTCTTCTCCAACCCGGCGAGCATCGCAAGGGAGAAGCTCACGGTACAGTTCAGCCCGGACGGAGGCCGGACGTGGACCTCGCAGCAGGCGGTGTACGCGGGACCGGCGGCTTACTCCGATCTGGCGGTGACGCAAGACGGCACGGTGCTGTGTCTTTACGAATGCGGAGAAACGCGGCCCTATGAACGGATCGCACTGGCGCGTTATCCTCTCAGCGCTTTCCGGCAATCCGCGGAAAGGAAGGAGGCTGTGGACGTATGAGCGGCAAACGATTGGCGGGGAAGCTGCTGCGGCTCATGTTTCTGCTTACGCTGGTGCTCGGTCAAATGCCTCTTGCGGCCCAGGGCGGCCGGGCGGAAGGAGGTGCCAATGCTGTGGCGGATGAACCGCAGTTTACGAATCAGGAGCTGTTCGTGGCGGGGAAGGAAGGGTACAACACGTTCCGCATTCCGACGATTCTGGCGACCCGTTCGGGGAAGCTGCTGGCCTTCGCCGAAGGACGGAAGAACAGTCCCTCCGACACGGGGAACATCGATCTGGTGCTGAAGCGCAGCTTCGACGGCGGCCGCACATGGCGACCGCTGCAGATCGTGTGCGATGCCGGGCCTGATACATGCGGCAACCCGTCCGCGGTAGAGGATGAAGCTACGGGGCGGATCTGGCTGTTCATGACCCGCAATTACGGCGAGGATACGCTGGATACGATCAATAACGGCACGAGCCGGGGGTCCGTACGATTTGGAGCTCCTACAGCGAAGACGAAGGGGCAACCTGGAGCGAGCCGGTGAACCGGTTTAATGAAGTGCAGCGACCGAATACCCGCTGGGATGCGACAGGGCCCGCTATCGGGATCCAATTGCGGGGGGACCACATAAAGGCCGGCTCATCATTCCGGCCATCGGCCGCAACATTCAAAGCGACGACCACGGCCAGACCTGGTATGAAAGCGGCAGATTGCCTGGGGGCACGAACGAGGCCACCGTCGTTGAGCTGACGGACGGCTCGCTCCTGCGAAACGACCGCGCTTCGACGAACCAGGAGCTGAGAAGGCGTGCGGTATCAACAAGTCCGGACCAGGGCATCACTTGGACGCCGTACCGCTACGCGCCCGAGCTGATCGACCCGATCTGCGAAGCCAGCATTACCCGGTACCTGCCTGCGGATAACGCTTCAGGCGACCGGACGCTGCTCTTCGCCAATCCGGCCGACGTGAACCGCCGGGCCAACATGACCGTACGGATCAGCTATGACGATGGAGCCACCTGGACAGCGTCGAAGACGGTTTTCCGCGGGCCTGCGGCGTATTCGTCCCTCAGCGTGATGCCCGGCGGGACAATAACGCTATTGTACGAGGGCGGCGTTTATAATACGTACGACACGATCATGTTTGCCTCGTTCAATATGAAATGGTCGCTCACCGCCGAACCCGATCTGGACGATCTCATTTTCTCCGAGGGCTCCTTGTCTCCCGTATTTCGGGGCGATGTCGGCGACTACCGGCTTAGCGTCTACTCCGGCGCGGAGCAGCTGACGGTGACGCCCGTGTCCTCGAACAGTCAGGTGACTATTACGGTTAACGGGGAGCCGGCCGCGCCCGGAAGCCCCAAGACGATCGGCTTGAACGGCCTGGATACGGTCAGAGTCGAGGCCCGTCTCGCCCAAAGGGTTCGGCAGTACACCATCCATATCGACCGGACGCGCCAGGAACCGGAGCTGCTGCTGCACTGGGATTTTGATCATACAGACGGCGGCGGGATTACGGATCTTACGGGAAAAGGCCATACGGGTTTGCTGCATAACGGCGCGGAGCTGAGGCCGGGCGTGCGGGGACAGGCGGTCTATTTGAATGGAAAACGAAGCAGCGCGGAAATCACGAACGAAGAGGATCTCCACTCAGGAACCGGCGATTTCTCGTTCTCGGTATGGGTGAAACCGGAGGTTTTCACGCAGCAGCGGCACATCGTATACTGGTATGGACAGGCGGGCAAAGGGTCGCCCCAATGGTGGCTGGCCGTGGAGAAAAACGGGGTCGTCCGCATGAATATGTCGGGACTGCCTTCGGGGCTCGAATTCAGCTCGGTTACGCCGCCGGGTCTGGTGAAGGCCGGTCAATGGGCGCATCTTGTTGCTGTCCGGGAGGGCCAGGTGATCAAGGTCTACGTCAACGGCGAGCTCGGAAGCACCTCCACCAAGTTCGATCCGGCGCAGATGAACGTGACGAACCGGAATTTGCCGCCGCTCATCGGCTTTGATAAAGGGACGGCCGCCAACCGGGATTTCCAGGGCTGGATGGATGATCTTCGGGTTTATAAAAATGCGCTGAACGCCGCCGAGGTCCGGGCGCTGTACTTCAGCGCCGATACGACGAAGCCGGTGACGCAGGCCTCGGTAAGTCCGGCGGCCCCGAACGGTAAGAACGGCTGGTATACCACGGACGTTTCCGTTACGCTGTCGGTTTACGACGATTTCTCCGGTGCGGAGGGAACCGAGTACCGCCTGAACGGCGGAAGCTGGACGGCCTATACGGGAACGTTCAGCGTTTCCGCGGAAGGAATGAATGCGCTCGAATACCGCAGCACAGACCGGGCCGGCAATGTGGAGGAGCCGAAACGGCTGACGCTGAAGATCGACAAGACAGCCCCGAGGCTGAGCGTCATGCCGGATCCGTCCGAGCTGTGGCCCCCGAACCACGGATGGGTCCCGGTCAAGATCAAGCTGGAGGCGTCGGACGATGCTTCGGGGATCGACCGCGTCGTGCTGACTTCCATTACGAGCAATGAACCGGGTGGCGGCTCCTTGGCGGATCAGATACAAGAGGCGGAATTCGGATCCTCCGATACGGACTTCCTGCTCCGGGCCGAACGAAACGGCGATGGATCGGGACGTGTGTACACGATTGTTTACACCGCGACCGACCAGGCCGGCAATACAACGGCCGGCACGGCAGGCAGTAACCGTGCCGCACGACCGGGGAAGTGAATAGGCATATAAAAGAACCGGAGCGGGAAAGCACTGCTCCGGTTATTTTGTTTTGGCGTAAACCTTACTTGCAAACCATCAGTAGGTTGCCGTCCGGGTCCTTAAAATTGAACCAATGTCCATTCTCGATTCCCGTTGTTAATTGCACATTTTTTGCCCGCATAAATTCGTAGGCTTGATGGATATCTTCCGTCCGGAACTGAAATGCCGGAATTTTATATACGTTATCCGGAGCGAAAATTTTGCTATCCAGTACAATATCCGGTCCTTCCATCGGAAGAACAAAGATATGGCCAAACAAAATTTCACCGTCTGCCGGCAAGCCTAAAATGTCACAATACCAATCACGTGCATGTTCTATGTTGCTTACTGGAATAAAGACACCGCCGATTTTGTTTGAAATTGGATTCATCGCAGTCCTCTGGAATATTTTTATTTTTAAATTCGGCATATGTAAGTTATTTCCTGCTTGTATTTTGATGCTTTTTATCTCATTGCCATTTCCGCCCTCCGTCCGCTACAATTCTAGGCATAACGGGAGGGATCATACCTATGAAAATGAAAATCGAACGGCTCGACCACCTCGTGCTTACGGTTCGCGATCTACAGGCAACCTGCCGGTTTTATGCGGAAGTGCTGGGAATGGAGGTCGTTCAATTCGCCGGCGGAAGATTCGCGCTGCAGTTCGGCGACCAGAAGATCAACCTGCACGAGCAGGGCAAAGAATTCGAACCGAAGGCCAGCCGGCCGGTACCGGGGTCGGCGGATTTATGCTTCATTACCGAAATTCCTGTCCGCGAGGTGATGGAACATTTACAGGCATGCAGCATCCCCATCGAGGAAGGCCCGGTTCCAAGAACGGGCGCGCTCGGCCGGATCGAATCCGTCTACTTCCGCGATCCGGATAAGAATCTGATCGAGGTCTCCAACTATATCGAGTAGACTCTTGGAACTGAAGGAACCAATACCGCGAAAGCAGTCATTTTCTCCCGGTTCGCTTTATATACTTAGATACAGGTAAAAAGCGAAGAGGTGCTGAGGATGCTTCATATAGTGGCCTGCATCAAGCAGGTGCCGGATACGAAGATCATCAAGATGAACCCGAAGACGAATACGATGGACCGCGCAAGTGCGCCGGCGATTTTAAACCCTTATGACGCCCATGCGGTCGAGGAAGCGGTCCGGCTGAAGAAACGCTACGGGGGCATCGTCTCCGTGCTCACCATGGGCCCGCCGCCGGCCGTCAAGGCGATCAAGAAATGCATCGAAATCGGAGCCGACGAGGGCTATATGATTTCTGACCGGGCCTTTGCCGGGGCCGATACGCTTGCCACCAGCTATGCCCTAACGAAGGCTCTGGAGAAAATCGCCGCCATTCAGCCGGTCGACCTCATCATTTGCGGCAAAATGACCATCGACGGCGACACGGGCCAGGTCGGCCCCGGTATCGCCCGTCGGCTGGATATCCCGCCGCTGACATCGGTTAACAAAGTTGTGGAGATCGACAAGGAACGGGGCGTCGCCGTCGTTCACCGGAAGCTCGAGGATGGCTACGAGGTCATTGAGTCGACGCTGCCCTGCCTGCTTTCCGTCGAGAAGGAGATCAACGAGGTCCCGTATTCCCCGCGCCGAACGTCATTCGGGCGGCACGCTATCAGCCGCACATCTGGTCGGTTAACGATTTGGGCGATGTAGACCGGAGTCAGCTCGGTCTTAAGGGCTCCCCGACCATCGTTTCCTCGGTATGGGCGCCGGCCAAGCCTCAAGGCGGACAACTTCTCGCCGGAACCCCGGCGGAGCAGGTCGGTCAATTGCTGGGCGTGCTGCTGGAAAGAAAAGAATTGTTCCAAGCCGGGGAGGGAGCCAGATGAGCTTCGAGGATTACCGGGGATCTGGGTGTTCATGGAGGTCAAAGACGGCCGGATCGCTCCCGTGTCGCTTGAACTGCTCGGCGCAGGCCGGAAGCTGGCGGATAAAAGGGGCACGGAACTCGCGGGCGTGCTGATCGGCGAAGAAGTGAAGCCCTTGGCCGGTACCGTGTTCGAATACGGCGCAGACACCGTCTATGTATACGATGCCCCGATTTACAAGCATTACCGCACGGAGACGTACATGAAAGCATTGTTCTCGTGCATCGGCAAATACAAGCCGGAGATCGTTCTTTTCGGAGCGACCTCCACGGGCAAGGATTTGGCCAGCGCCGTCGCCACCGACCTGCCCACAGGGCTTACGGCGGATACGACGATTCTGGACGTGGAGGAGGATACCGGACTGCTGCTCGCCAGCAGGCCCGCCTTCGGTGGCAATATCATGGCGACCATTCTGTGCAAGAAGTACCGGCCGCAGATGGCCACCGTCCGCCCGAAAGTCATGAAAGCGCTCGCTCCCGAGCCGGGACGAAGGGGCACCTTGATCGAGGAATCGATCACCCTGAAGGAAGAAGACGTCCGTACCAAGGTGCTCGAGATCGTTAGGGATACGGCCAAAAAAGTACGCATCGACGAAGCGGACATCATTGTCGCCGGAGGCAAAGGGCTCGGTAGCGCGGCCGGGTTTCAGCTGATTCACCAGTTGGCGGAGACACTCGGAGCGGCCGTAGGCGCCAGCCGGGACGTGGTGGAGGCGGGCTGGATCGGCCATCACCATCAAGTGGGTCAGACCGGAGTGACGGTAACGCCCAAGATTTATTTTGCCATCGGCATTTCCGGAGCCATCCAGCACCTGGTGGGTATGCAGAATTCCGGGCTCATCATCGCCGTCAACAAAGACCCGGCCGCCCCGATCTTCGGATCGTGCCATTACGGCATTGTCGGGGATGCGTTCGAGATCGTTCCGCCGCTGATCGAGCAGTTCAAAAAGGCTATGGGAAAGGAAGTAGACGCGCATGCCCGAAAAGTTTGATTGTATCGTCGTCGGAGCGGGTCCGGCCGGGATCGCCTGCGCCTATGAGCTCGCCAAAGCGGGAGTGAACGTGCTCCTGCTGGAGCGGGGGAATACCCGGGCTCCAAGAACGTGATGGGCGGCGTCCTGTACCGGAAGATGATGGAGGACGTCATCCCCGGCTTCTATAAGGAAGCGCCGCTGGAGCGTCATATTGTGGAGCAGCGGTTTATGCTGATGGATAAGGAATCGGCCGTCACCTTCTCGTACAAGGGGCTGGAGTGGGCGCAGGAGCCGTATAACAATTTTACCGTGCTGCGGGCGAAGTTCGATCAATGGTTCGCGCAAAAGGCCGTCGATCAGGGCGCGCCGCTCATCAATGAGACCGTGGCGCTCGAATGCATCGTGGAGGACGGGCGCGTCGTCGGCGTGCGGACCGACCGGCCGGACGGGGATTTGTATGCCGACGTGGTGGTGCTTGCCGACGGCGTCAATTCGCTGCTCGCCAAATCACTCGGATTCCACAAGGAGTTCCGGCCGGATGAGGTAGCGCTCGCAACGATGGAGATTATTAAACTCGACCGCAAGGTGATCGAGGACCGTTTCCAGCTGGAAGGAGACCAAGGCTGCACCATCGAGCTGTTCGGCGATGCGACCAAAGGGATTCTCGGCACCGGGTTCCTGTACACGAATAAAGATACGGTCAGCATAGGCGTCGGCACATTGCTTTCCGGGCTCATCAAGCATAAGATAAAACCGTACGAACTGCTCGAATACGTAAAAAATCACCCCATGGTCCGTCCCTATCTGCAGGGCGGCGAGCCGCAGGAATATTTGGCCCATCTGATTCCGGAGGGCGGCTACCATTCCATGCCCAAGGTGGTCGGTCCGGGCGTTCTCGTCGTCGGCGATGCCGCGCAGCTCGTGAATGCGATTCACCGGGAGGGCTCCAATATGGCGATGACGTCGGGCCGCCTGGTCTGCGGAGACGATTGTCATGGCGAAGGAGGCCGGCGATTATTCCGAGGCGGTGCTGGATCACTACCGGAAGCGGCTCATGGAGAGCTTCGTCGGCCAGGATTTGCTGAAATACAAGGATGCCACCCACCATTTCGATAAATTCCCCCAATACTTCGACCAGTACATTCCGATGATGAACCGTGCCGCGAGCCAGATGTTCACCGTGGACGGCGCCTCCAAGCGGGAGAAGCAGCGCAAAATATGGCGCGAGCTCGGACCGTTCAAAGAGAAGTTCAATCTCGCCAAGGATCTATACCGGGCCTGGAAGGTGATCAAGTGATGAGCGACCAAGCGAAAGCCCAGACGATTGAAGAGAAGCAGTACCTTCTGCGCTTCAATGCCGATACGAAGTCGCATTTGACCGTGCTGGACGCCGATACCTGTCTTACCCAATGCCCCGATAAAATCTGCACCATTTTTTGTCCGGCGGAAGTGTATAAATGGGAAGAAATCCGAATGCATGTCGGGTACGAGGGCTGTCATGAATGCGGAAGTCGCCGGATCGGTCGCCCTCACCAAAACATCAAGTGGGAATACCCCAAAGGTGGTCATGGAATCGTTTTCAGACTGGGGTGAACGGGTTTGTTCGAGATCGGGGATATCGTGATTCTGGACGGAGCGAGAGGCGTGATCCTGGAGATGTTCGGGGGCCTCTGCCACATCGTTTGGGAGGATTATTTCGCCAGCTGGGAGAAGGAGGAAGTGCTGGAGAAAGCGGCGGAATAGGTAAGGAAGCTGGAAGCGCCGGGTTCCTCCGTTCTTGGGGATGCGGCGTTTTTTTTTGTTTTGGCAGAGAGGAATGGAACTCGAGAACATCGTATTTGCCTTAACGGAGTTCGACCCCTTGTGGTAAAATAAACCATAATGGCGGAGGGCCTAGTTTCAATGCGTCCCCGCTGTCCAAAGCGAGCGAAATGAAAGGAACATGTACGAATGAATCTCGTATTCTTTGCTGCACCTGACGAATTCCGGGCATGGCTCGAGCAGAACCATGAACAGGAACAAGAGTTGTGGGTCGGCTTTTATAAAAAGGGCTCGGGCAAGCCCAGCCTCAGCTGGCCGCAGGCGGTGGACGAGGCGCTGTGCTTCGGCTGGATCGACGGTATACGGAAGAGCATCGACGACGCCAGCTACATGATCCGGTTCACCCCCGGAGGCCGCGCAGCATATGGAGCGCGGTCAATATTGACCGCGTCCGGGAGCTGACGGAGCTCGGGCTGATGCGTCCGGCGGGTCTTAAAGCATTCGAAGCGCGGGCCGAGGAGAGGTCCGCCGTCTACTCTCATGAGCAGAAGAAGGATATCACACTGGATGAGGCGGAAGAGCGGCAGTTCCGCGAGCATCCCAAGGCTTGGGACTATTTTCAAGGACAAACCGCATCATACCGCAAGGCGGCGATTTGGTGGGTGGTCAGCGCCAAGAAGGAGGAAACCCGGAAGAAGCGTTTGGCCTCATTGATCGAGGACTCGGAGCAGGGCCGCACGATCCCTTTGCTAACCCGCCGGAAGGGTTAATTGAACCTTGAACCGATGAGCGCATTAAGGCTTGACAAGACAAGCCGGTTTATGTATAAATTAGTTAAATATTCAAACAATTCCAAAAATGAATGTCAATGAACGGGACAGTAGGTTAAGACGGAGAGTCACAGCGAGCCGGGAGAGTGGAAACCGGTACGGAAGTCTTAAACGAAGCGGACCCGGGAGACGGTCTTCCGAATGGAAGTAGGGAGATCCGGCCATGCCGTTATTTGGTTGAGGGGCCAGTCCTGCCAAAGGGCCGGCACGTAGAGTGGTACCGCGGGAAGCTGCGGCTCCCGTCTCTGTTATGGAGACGGGAGCTTTTTGCGTTTCCCCTATAACATCCAAAGGAGTGATGGCAGATGATCAGCGCCTTATTGAACGGGGCGATCGAGAAGCAGGCAAGAGAGCTGTTAACGGATTCGGGTCTGGAGTGGTCCGTGGAATGGGAAATCCGGGTGGAACGGCCGGCCCGCCCGGAGCATGGCGAATACAGCACGAATACAGCGATGCTGCTGGCGAGAACGGCGAGAACCTCGCCGCTGCAGCTCGCCTCCGAGCTAAAGCGGCGGCTGGAACGGGAGGAAAGCCTTCAAGGGTTGTTCCGCAAGATCGAGGCAGTGCCTCCCGGTTTTCTCAACTTTTACATGGATTGGCGGGTGTGGGCCGCAAGGAAGCCGGAGCTCTCGGATTCTTCTGAAGCGTCAAACGGCAAGATCGTCATTGAGCATACCTCCATCAATCCGAATAAAGCGGCACATATCGGGCATTTAAGGAATTCGTGCATCGGTGATACGCTCGCGAGAATGCTGGCTTTTGCCGGGAACCGGGTGGAAGTCCATAATTACATCGATGATCTGGGCAATCAATTGGCCGATACGGTGGTCGGGATGCTGCATACGCCGGCCGAGGCATCGTACAGTCGTTTCGGCGATTTTTGCTGGGACACCTATGCCCGAGTGAATGAGGCGTTCAAACCGCATCCCGAGCTGCAGGAAGAAAGGACGCGGGTGCTGCATGCATTGGAGGAGGGCAGGGGCCATTACGCCTGGATCGGCGCGCTCGCCGCGGAGCGGATTGTCCGTGAGCAGCTGGAGGAAATGAAAGCGTTCGGGATCACGTACGATGTGCTGGTCTGGGAGAGCAGCATCGTCCGGGAGGGCTTCTGGGCGTCGGCTTTTGAACTGCTGAAACAGACGAGTGTTTTCCGGAAAGAGACGGAAGGAAAGCTTGCCGGTCGCTGGGTTCTCCGGCCGGAGGACAGCGCAGATGCCGGGGAAGCGGCGGATTACAACGCGGACAATGTGCTCGTCCGCTCCAACGGGATTTTAACCTATACGGCCAAGGATATTGCCTACCACTTATGGAAGTTCGGCCTGCTTCCGAACGATTTCACCTATAAGAAAATAAGCGAAGGCCTGTGGTCGACCGCTACTGAAGGCGTGAGAAAACCGATCGGGAAGGCGGAGCAGGTGATCAACGTGATCGACCGCAGGCAGGAATACCCTCAGCGGATGGTGAAGCTGGCCCTGGAAGCGCTGGGCTATAAGGAGCAGGCGGAGCGGCTGAAGCACGTCGGCTACGGGGTGGTTTCCTTAAGCTCCGAGACCGCGTCGGGCCTGGGCGTGGACGTCTCGGACGGCAGGGGAGCTTATCCGATGTCGGGCCGCCAAGGGATCGGATCAAGGTCTCGGAGCTGCTGGACCGGATGGAAGCCGTAATCGAGGCGGAACGTTCCAGGAAAGCCGGGATCTCCAGCAGGGCGATCGCCGCCGCGGCCATCCGCTACTATCTTTTGAAATATCATCTGCAGACCGAGGTCGTCTTCGATTTGCAAAAGGCTACCGAGGTGGCCGGAAATACCGGCGTGTATCTGCTGTATTCCTATGCCAGGGCGCATAAGGTGCTGGAGCGGGCCGCTAAGGAAGGACGGGGAACGGAGCGTTCCCTGATCCTGGGCTCTTTCCCGCAGAACTGAATGAGCAGGAGCACGGCTTGATTCGGCGACTGGCGTATTGGCCCGAAGCCTTCGACGCCGCTTTAACCGGGCTGGCGCCGAATCTGATCTGCAATTACGCCTTCGAGCTGGCCTCGTTGTTCAACCACTTTTACAGCACGTGTCCGATTCTCAAGGGACCTTAAGACAAGGTGGAATTCCGCGTATGGCTTACACGGCGGTTCAAGGAGACGCTGGAGCAGATTAACGGTATCCTCGGGCTCCCTTCGCCTAAACGGATGTAGAAGGGAGCCGCCGGGGCTCCCGGCCAGCTAAACGGTGATCATATGAACGCCCGCATCCTTGAAGAGCTGGATTTGCGCCTCGGACGCTTCCGTGCCGGTGATGAAGGAATGGATCTCTTCCACCGGCGCTACGGTATGAAGCGACACCTTCCCGATCTTCGTATGATCCGTCACGACGATGATTTCCTGGGCGGCCCGGATCATCCACTGCTTGGTGGGCACGAGCTCGGCCTCCGGATGGGTCAGCCCGAATTTGGGATGAATGGCCGGCGTGCCGATGAACGCCTTTTGCACGTGGATGGTCTTGAGCACATGGTCGGTATACATGCCGTTCAGCATAAAGCTGGATTTGTACAGCGATCCGCCGGTGACGATGACATTGATGCCGGGAGAATCGCGCAGCTCCGCCGCTACGTTGATATCGTTAGTAACGACCGTGATCCCGGAGCGGTGGACCAGGTTCTGGGCGATGTGCATTGTCGTTGTTCCCGAATCGAGGATGATGTGGTCCCCGTCTTCAATGAGCGCCGCCGCTTTCTTCCCGATGCGGATCTTCTCCTCGAGCTGGTCGCTGACCCGCTCGGTGAAGGAGGGCTCCACGTTGGCCCCTTTATCCACGATGACTCCGCCGTGCGTCCGGCGCAGCGGCCCCTCCTGCTCGATCTCGGCCAGATCGCGCCGGATCGTAGCCTCATGAACCTGAAATTCCTTCGCCAGGGCGCTGACCGTGGCTACATGCTTCTGTTTGACATATTCGACAATCCTTAATTTGCGTTCCGTCGCCAGCATGAAGAGGCTCCCATCTTGATCTATTTTTTCCGGTCATTGTTCGTCATTGTTCATTTGTGTGCAATTCCGGTTCCATTAACGCGTATAACAGATGACTGCTCTCTCATTGTAAGATTCCTGCGATTTCAAGTCAATTCATTTACAAAATGATTACTTGACAGTCAAAAGGAAATCTCTGTAATATGTAGTCAATCGCGCATAACTGAACATATTATTAACAATAACGCGCATTCGGTAAAGGGGGAGCCCATCAACCTTGATAAACAGCTGTCCTTGTAAGACAAGGAAGGCGCAGTCATTGATAATGGGACCGGGTTCAATCGAGGGCCGAGCACATGAAGCGAAACAAAGGGGAATAAGGCGGATCAACTGAATAAAAAACGGGGGATTCCAATGGGAATTAAGAAAGCGGTTACAATATCGGTCGGGTTTTCTTTATTCGGAACGATTGCGTTGGCCGGTCGCAGCGGCGGAGGCGGCGGCCAAACACCGGTCAAGGATGACGGCTACAACAACGAGCCTGTGACACTCAAGTTCTTTTCCCATAACGCTGGGGTTCTTGCTGACGAAGATTTGGAAGCTCTGGTCGGCAAGCCCGTAAAAGCCAAATATCCCAATATTACAGTGGAGCTGGTCAAAGATACGACGCTGGATAAGCTCATTGCCGGCGGAGAGGTGCCGGACGTCATTCTGACGAGCAATTACTATTTGCATGATCTGCTGGAGAAGGGGCTCGGCAGCGATTTGAACGATTTCATCAAGCAGCAGAACATCGACTTTTCCCAATTTGAGCCGGAAGTGGTCAATGTGCTGAAGAAGTTCGGCAAGAACGGCGAAATGTACGGTATCCCGTATGCGATGAACTACGGCCTCATCCTATACAACAAAGATATCTTCGATAAGTTTGCCGTTCCTTACCCGAAGGACGGCATGACCTGGACCGAGACGCTGGAGCTTGCGCGCAAATTGACACGTACAGACCAGGGAACGCAGTATATCGGCATTGACCTCGGCGATCCCCAGCCGCTTACCCGCGCTTATTCGCTTCCGGTCGTGGATGAGAAGCAGGAGAAGGCCGTTCTTACGACGGAGGGTTACCGGAGGGTGTTCGGGATTTATGAGAAGCTGTATCAGATCCCCGGCATGGTAGGGTCGGGCGGCAAGTATTCCTACGGCATCGATAATTTTATTAAAGAACAAAAAACGGCGATGTACCCCTATTGGCTCTCCGCCGTCACCGCCCGCGTCTCTCTCATGAAGGATATCAACTGGGATATTGTCTCCTTCCCTTCCTTCGACGATAAACCGGGACTTGGCCGGGAGGTCGATTTTCACCTTGCCATGGTCACGCCGAACAGCAATAATAAAAATGCGGCCTATGCGGTCCTGAAGACGCTCGTCAGCACAGAGACGGAAAGAGCGATGAACCGGGGCACCCGCCTGACCGTGCTTAAAGATCCTGCGCTGAAGAAGGAGGTATCGGCCGATACGAAGCTGTACGAAGGGAAGAACCTTCAGGGCATCTTCACCGTGAAGCCGGCTCCAGCCGCCGGAAGCCACCAAGTTCGACGTGAAGCTGTATCCGTTCCTGAAGGAGGCGGCGAAAGGCATGGCCGTCGATAAGAAGGATGTGAACACCGTGCTCAGGGAAGCCGACGAAAAAGCGAATAAGTTCATACAGGAGAATAATATAACTAAATAATAGAGCTTGTTTCATGAATGGGGATCCAAGCCCTATACGCCAAGGAGGTTCCGATGAAACTAGGACTCAGCTCTTACAGTTTATCCCGCGCGATCAAGGCCGGGGAGATGACGATTCTGGACGCCGTGCGGTGGACGGCCGAGCATGGCGGGGAGCATATCGAGATCGTGCCGATCGGCTTCACGCTGGACGACCAGCCGCGACTGATCGAGGCGATCCGCAGACAAGCGGAAGAGGCCGGTATCGAGCTCTCCAATTACGCGATTGCGGCGAACTTCATTCAGCCGGATGAAGCCTCGTACGAAGCGGAGATCGCCCGCGTGCAGAAGCAGGTTGACATCGCCCGCGATCTGGGAGTCCGGCTGATGCGCCACGACGTGGCCTCCCGGCCGATTCCCGAAGCGACGCTTACCCGGTTCCATGCGGATTTGGAGAAGCTCGCCGAGGCATGCCGGAGAGTGGCCGATTACGCTGCAAGCTTCGGCATCGTCACAAGCGTAGAGAACCACGGCTACTATATCCAGGCGAGCGACCGTGTGCAGGAGCTGGTCCATGCCGTCGGCCGGGATAACTTCCGCACGACGCTCGATATCGGCAATTTCATGTGCGCAGACGAGGATTCGGTGATCGCCACGAAGAAGAACATCGGGATCGCTTCCATGGTGCATTTGAAAGATTTTTATCTCCGCCCCGCTCACCGCGATCCGGGGAAGGCTGGTTCCGCACGGCGGGCGGCAAACTTCCTCAGAGGGGCCATCGTCGGGCAGGGCGACATCGACATGTGGTCGGTACTCAGGACGATCAAGGAGTCCGGCTATGACGGGTATATTTCCGTGGAATTCGAAGGGCTGGAGCCGTGCACCTTCGGCTCATCCGCCGGTCTTGGGAATGCCAGACGGATCTGGAACGAGGTTTGACCCTAGGAAGCTGAAGGAGGCTGGGACGGAATGGACAAAGTAAGCATAGGCCTCATCGGGGCCGGTTCGATTTCGGAGCTTCATCTGAACTCTTACCGCAAGAATCCTCAGGCGGAGCTGTACGCCATCTGCGATGTTCAAGAGGAGCGCGCCCGCGAGAAAGCGGAAAAATACGGTGCCGGGCAGGTCTATACGGATTACCGGGAGCCGCTTGCCGACCCGAAGGTGGATGCGGTCAGCATCTGCACCTGGAACAACACGCATGCGGAAATCGCCATTGCGGCGCTTGCGGCCGGCAAGCATGTGCTGGTCGAGAAGCCGCTGTGCCAGACGGTAGAGCAGGCGCTGCAGGTGGAGCGCGCGGTGGAAGCGAGCGGTAAAGTGCTGCAGGTCGGGTTCGTCCGGCGCTATTCCAGCAATGTGCAGATGCTGAAGCAGTTCCTGGATGCCGGCGAGCTCGGCGAAATTTATTATGCCAAAGCGTCCTGCCTGCGGCGTCTCGGCAACCCGGGCGGCTGGTTCTCGGACAAGGAGAGATCGGGCGGCGGTCCGCTCATTGATCTGGGCGTACACGTCATCGATATTTGCTGGTATCTGATGGGCCGGCCCAAAGTGAAATCCGTCAGCGGGAATACCTACACGAAGCTTGGCAACCGCTCCAACGTGAAAGGGCTGTCATTCTATAAATCGTCGGATTACAACGTCTATAACGATGTGGAGGATCTGGCGAACGCGCTGATCCGGTTCGAGAACGGGGCGTCGCTTATGGTCGACGTCAGCTTCACGCTCCATGCCAGGAAGGATGAGATCAGCGTGAAAATTTACGGCGACCGGGGCGGGGCGGAGCTCGAACCGGAAATCGCCATCGTCACGGAGAAGCACGATACGATCCTCAATGTACAGCCTCAGGTCGACAAGCTGACGCTGGATGTGAATGCGGCCTTCCAGCAGGAAATCAACCATTTCGTCGACTGCTGCCTTAGTGGCCGGGAGCCGATCAGTCCGGTCCGGGACGGCGTGGAAATGATGAAGATCCTGTGCGCGATCTACGAATCGGCGGAGAAGGGAAGCGAGGTCCGGTTCTAAAGAGCTTGTCAGCTTCATGATCGAACCGAAGAAAGGAGGGACCGGCATGGCGTTAAGCAACAAAATCGGCGTAATCGCGGACAGCTTCCGGCTGGGCCTTCGCGAAGGTCTCGCGAAGTCGAGGGAGGTCGGGGCCGACGGGGTGCAGATCTACGCGGTCAAGGGCGAGATGGCGCCCGAGAATCTCTCGCCGCAGGCCCGCAGCGAACTGAGACGGTATATCGAATCCCTGGGGCTGGAAATCTCCGCGCTCTGCGGAGATCTCGGCGGACACGGCTTTCAGGATAAGGACGCCAACCCGGCGAAGATCGAAAAGTCCAAGCGCATTCTCGATTTGGCCGTGGAGCTCGGAACGAATGTCGTAACGACGCATATCGGCGTAGTCCCGCAGGATCCCGGCGACCCGGTCTATGCGGAGATGCAGCGGGCATGCGAGGAGCTGGCGGATTATGCGACCCGGATGAATGCCTACTTCGCCATCGAGACGGGACCGGAGACCGCAGCGCATTTGAAGGCGTTCCTGGATACGCTCGGCGGCAAGGGCGTCTCCGTCAATTTCGACCCTGCCAACTTGGTGATGGTGACGGGGGATGATCCGGCGGCCGGCGTGAGGCTTCTGAAGGATTATATCGTTCATACGCACGTCAAGGACGGCATCCGTTATTTGGAGCTGGACCCTCGTGAAGTGTACGGATCGGTGGGCTATGAGAAAATGAGCCGCGAGGCGATCGCCCGGTTGTCCCCCGAAGGCCGCATTTACAGGGAAGTTCCGCTGGGCGAAGGCAAGGTCGATTTTGACGCGTACTTCGCCGCTTTGCAGGAGATCGGTTACAAGGGCTATCTGACGATTGAAAGGGAAGCGGGCAGCGATCCGGCGGCCGATATCCGCCAGGCGGTGGAATTCATCCGCCGTCATCCTGCTTGGGAATAGTCATTTTTTGGGTTGACAAAAGGCCGATTTCGGTTCTATAGTAAGAGCATTCATATGAACATACGGTTAGGCTCGAGTCCTGGAGAAAACCTTATCCGTAATCATATCCGTACCCGCTGGGGAGGGATGTGTTTACTTCGGATAAGGTTTTTTGTTTTCCGATTTTTGTGAGAGAGCGAGGCAGCAAGGGTGAAGGGATATGTCTTTGATTTGGATGGAACCGTTTACTTGGGCGAGCGCGTGATCGAGGGCGCCGCCGAAGCGATACAAGCTTTAAGGGCAAGGGGGACCGGGTCGTCTTCTTGTCGAACAAACCGATCGCCACCCGGAAGTCTTACGTGGATAAGTTAAATCAAATGGGGATCCCCGCCGTGCTGGACGACGTGCTGAACTCTTCGCAAATCGTCGCGGAATATTTGCGCAGCCGTCTGAAGCCGGGAGAGCGGGTATTCGTCATCGGGGAGGAGCCGATCTTCCGGGAGCTGGAGGAGCACGGCATCCCGATATCAGAAGACAGCGGGAAAGCCGAATATGTCGTCCTTTCCTGGGACCGCCAGTTTACCTACGATAAACTGAACAGCGTCTACCAGGCGGCGGTCCGCGGATCGGTCATCATCGCCTCCAACCCGGACGCCACCTGCCCCCTAGACGGAGGGCAGATTCCGGATACCGGCACATTCATTGCGGCGCTGGAGGTCGCGACCGGCCGGTCCATCGATCTGGTGGTCGGCAAGCCTTCGCTGATCGCCGCCGAAGCGGCCGCCCGCCACCTGGGGATGCCTTACAAGGACTGCTTCATGGTCGGCGACCGGCTGGAAACGGATATCCGGATGGCTAATGAAGCGGGGATGACATCGGTGCTGGTGCTTACCGGCGTCAGTACCAAAGAGATGGCGGAGCAGTCGCCGTATAAGCCGCATTATGTGGTTCCCAGCATCAAAGAAATCGTCAATCTGTAACCCGTCTATGTTATAATGAACTCACTTCAGTGAAGGGCGGGGAACCCATGCATCCGATTGTCGATTTAGTGGATCATCAAACCATTGCGGCTGTGCAGAAGGTCGAGGATTTGGACAGGGCGCTCCAAAGTCCGGCGAATATCATCTTCCTTCTCGTCGGCTCGATCTTCAACATCAAAGAGCTGGTGGACCGGATTAAAGCGGAGCGGAAGGAAGTCTTCATCCATATGGAGTTTATCGAGGGGATTGCGGCCGACCGCGCCGGTGTGGCTTATGTGGCGCAGAATATAAGGCCGACCGGAATCATTTCCACGAAAAGCAATTTGATCCGCGGAGCCAAGGAAGCCGGGCTGATGGCGATTCAACGCATATTCCTGATTGACCGCAGCGCCGTCGTGCGCGGGATCAAAGCGGCCGAGCAGAGCCAGCCGGACGCCATCGAGGTGATGCCTGGCATCATGCCCCGGGTCATCCGCGAAATGACGGATATGACGATGCTTCCGATTATCGCCGGCGGGCTCGTGGGGAACCAGAAGGAGATTGACGAGGCTCTTGGAGCCGGGGCGCTTGCCGTGTCGGCGGGCACACCGGAGTTATGGTAAATACGAACGAAAATCACCGATTCCAAGCGGAAGAGACATGGAGAAACCTCTTGGGGAAACAGGTGCGCAGCCGGATGCGCCCTTTTTCCCGAGAGGTTTTTCTTTTCATAGGGAGGGGTTCAACTTGAATAGTGTATGGCATATCTCGGAATGGGAGCTGACCATCCGCATTCTGATGGTCGCGGGCCTCGGCGGGCTGGTCGGCCTGGAGCGGGAATGGAGCAATCATGCGGCGGGACTGCGCACGCATATCCTGGTATGCATCGGCTCCGCCGCCATCATGCTGCTGTCGATCTACGGATTTTCCCAATTTGTATCGGAGACGAATGTCCGCACCGATCCGGCCCGCTTGGCGGCGCAGGTCATCAGCGGCATCGGCTTCCTCGGCGCAGGGACGATCATGAGGACCGGCTCGACGGTGTCGGGGCTGACGACGGCGGCTTCCGTCTGGGTTGTAGCCGCCATCGGCCTGTGCGTGGGGGCGGGATTTTTCTACTGTGCGGTTCTTGCGACGGTGATGGTGCTTTTAAGCCTGTTCGTGCTGAACAAGTGGGAGAAGTATCTGATGCGGAACCGGAGGACAATGGATGTTGTGATCAAAATCATTGACAAGCCGGGAGTGCTCGGCAGTATTGCCTCCAAATTCGGAGAGCACGGGATTCAAATCGTCAACGTCAAAATGCGGCCGGAAGGCACCATGGAAATTTCCGGTGTCCCCGAAACGGTAACGGAGCTGCATTTCAGCCTGAAGACAAAGCAGGGCGAGTCGCTGATCCAGGCGATGGGCGGTATATCGGGCAATGAGCATATCCTCTCCATGGAATCCAGGGAGCTGAAAATGCCGGGCCATTCGCGAATCCGAAAACCGCAGGCGATGTAACGTCCGGCGGGGATTTGAAGATTGAGGATTGACAACGTTTACATGCTGTGGCATATTTATAGTCAAGAAAACGCTTTATTTTTTCATAGCGATTGGGTGCGGAGATCATTGAGACAGCCCAAGAAAACAACGGACGAGGGCGAATGCCCGGCTTCCTTTGTTTCTTGCGCTTGCTTAGTGCTCTCCTTTTTTTCATGCCGAATTCGATAAGACGAACAGAGAGGGGTTATTTACATGACATTCAAACAATGGTTAACCGTGCTTGCGGTATCCTCCATCACCATCACAACAGCGGCCGGGTGCTCAAGCGGGGAAGCAAGGCGGAGGAGCCGCCTCCCGCACCGGAAGATAACTCCCCTGTCACCATCCAGTACTGGCATTCCCATGCGGATAACCAGATTGGAGCATTGAACTACATGATCGCCGAGTTCCAGAAGAAGTATCCGAATATCACGGTGGAGCCTGTGTTTCAAGGGGGCTATCCGGATTTGCATAAGAAGCTTCAGGCGGCGGTGGCGGCCAAGGACGTGCCCGCAGTTACGAACGTGGAGGTATCCGTGCTTCCGAACTTCGCCGACGGCGGCGTATTTACCGACCTGACACCGTATATCAAGCGCGACAAAGTGGACCTGAACGATTTTTCCAAAGGCATGCTGCAAGCGTATTCATATAACGACAAGCAGTACGGCTTCCCGCTAATCGTCAGCACGAGCGTGTTTATTTACAACAAGACGCTGCTGGATAAGCTCGGCGTGAAGCCGCCGCAGACCTGGGCGGAAATCGACGATTTCAATAAAAAGGTCACGCTCAAAGAAAACGGAAAGACGACGCGGTATGCGTTCTCGGTGCCGGGCTGGGATACCTGGTACTACGATCCCTGGGTATCCAACGGAGGGGGTGCCATCCTGAGCCCGGATCACAAGAAGACGCTGCTCGACCAGCCGGACAGCCTGAAGTGGATCCAAAACTTCCGCAAGTGGATGCAGGACGGCTCGCTCCAGATGGGCTACGGGAAAGGCGCTTCCGATACGATGCGGCAGATGTTCCTGGAAGAGAAGGTCGCCATGGTGCAGCACTCCTCCGCGATCCTGAAGACGTATCTCGAGAATGCGAAGTTCGAGGTGGGCGTCTCGTTCCTTCCCGGCGACAAGGAGCGCAAATCGCATATCGGCGGAGCGGGCATCGTGATCATGGACGGCGCGCCGGCCAAGCAGAAGGAAGCGGCATGGAAGTTCGTCAAGTTCATGACGGCTGCGGAGAACAACATCAAATGGGCGGAAGGCACCGGTTATCTGCCGACGCATAAGTCGGTGGTGGGCACCGACGAGGGCAAGAAATATTTTGAGAAGTCGCCTCAGTATAAGGCGGTGTTCGACAACTTCGATAACGTCGTGGGGCGTCCTCAGCATCCGGCGTATCCGGAATTCAGCAAGAAATATATGGAGGTCGTGGGCAAAATGATTCTGGAGAACGCCGATCCGGTGCCGCTCATGAAGGACGCCGTGAAGGACATGAATACAATTATTGCGGATTATCAGTGAACTCGTCCGGCAAGCCGGACATCGGGGAATCCGATGGAGACTCTACTCCACCTGATTCAAGGCCCACCTATAGAGGTGGGGGTCTTAACCCGATAATTAGTTATCGGATAACATCGCGGGCTCCGCAAGGCGGTTCGTTTAGGGCCGCCCTGCCGGGCCTGACGGGGAAGAGAAAGGGGAGTCGCGAATGAAACAGGCGGAGAGCCGGACGGGCCATTTGCAGCATGCGGCAGTAAGCAGGGTCGGCAAACGGTCCCATACCCGTTTCCTGGAGGGCCTCAAGGATTTTTCCTTTGCTCTGCCGGCGCTGGTGTTCCTGGCGCTGTTCATCTATTATCCTTTGGCGAATTCGTTCTACTTAAGCTTTACCAACTGGAATATGACGAAGCCGTTGAAGAAATTTATCGGGCTGGACAATTACGTCTACCTGCTGACAAGCGATACCTTTTACAAGGTGCTGAAGATCACCTTTACCTACACCATCCTGGACGTCGTGCTTACGCTGGGTCTCGGTCTGCTGCTGGCGCTCTTGTTCAACGCCGCCTCGCGCTTTTTCAATTTTATGCGGATGATCATTTTCATGCCTCATTACATTTCCATGGTCATCGTATCGATGATCTTCCTGTGGATCTTTAACGGGCAATACGGCCTCATGAACGAGCTGCTCGAAGCGATGGGACTTGAGCCCGTGCAGTGGCTGACCAACACGCGTACGGCGCTGTGGGTGCTGATCGCGGTAGCGGTATGGAAGGGCGTCGGCTTTACGATGATTATTTTCATCGGCGGTCTTCGAAGCATTCCGGTGGAGTATTACGAGGCATCCTCGATCGACGGGGCGACGAAATGGACCCAATTCCGGCGAATTACGCTGCCTTTATTGTCCCCGACCACACTGTTCCTGCTCGTCACGCATTTTATTTCATCGATGCAGGTGTTCCAGTCGGTTGACGTCATCACGAACGGGGGCCGCTGGAATCCACGAAAGCAATGGTGTACTGGATTTACGAAATGGCCTTCGAGGAGTTTAAAACGGGCCGGGCATCGGCTTTGGTCGTCATTTTCTTCATTATTATCGTGCTGCTGACCATGCTGCAGATGTACATTTCGAAGAAGAAAGTTCATTATGAAGGGTAGGTCGATCCATAGATGAAGAATCCGGTATTTACAACTACCCGTACGTTTGCGGCCGTCTGTGTTACGCTTATTATGTTTTTCCCTGTGTATTGGATGCTCATTACCGCGCTGAAGACACCGGCGGAGCTGAGACTCGCGGTCCCTACCTTCTGGCCGGAGAAGCTGATGTGGGTAAATTTTGCCAGCGCATTTAAGGCCATTCCTTTTTACCGGTTCACGGTGAATACGGTCGTGCAAACGGTGGGGATCGTCGTGCTGCAGATCAATATCGGGATTATGGCCGCTTACGCCTTTGCCAAGGGATCGTTTCCGGGGAGGGATAAGCTGTTTATCCTGGTGCTCGCCGCCCTGATCGTGCCGGAGCAGGTCGTGTTCGTTCCGATCTATGTGATGATGTCGAAGCTCGGCTGGATCAATACATACTACGCACTTATTATTCCTCACGCCGCTTCGGCCTACGGTATCTTTCTGCTGCGGCAGACGTTCCGCTCCATTAACAACGATGTGATCGAGGCGGCGAAGGTGGACGGGGCGAACCGGCTGCAGGTGCTGTACCGGATTCTGGCCCCGATGGCGCCGCCGACGGTAGCCACTTTGATTGTCATCAGCTTTATTCACAGCTGGAATTCGTATTTCTGGCCGCTCGTGATGACCAATTCCAACAACATGCGGGTGCTCACCGTCGGCGTCGCCATGATGCGCGATTCGATTGCCGGCAACGAGGCGCTGAACTTTCACTTGCTCATGGCCGCGAGCATCCTCGTCATTCTGCCGATCGTCGTCGTGTTTGTTTTCGCCCAGAAATATATCGTAGCCGCCATGGCGAATTCTACATTTAAATAAAGAAAGGAACGATTCCCATGTCCAATGAGTCTCTTCTTGTCATCGCTCACCGGGGCGCCGCAGGCGAAGCTCCGGAGAATACTTTGGCGGCCTTTCGGCTCGGCCTGGAGCAAGGCTGCAGCGCCATCGAGCTGGACATTCATTTGTCCAAGGACGGCGAGCTCGTCGTCATTCACGACGCCACCCTGAACCGCACGACGGACCGGAAGGGCAGCGTGAACGAATTGACGTATGCCGAGATCAGCGGGGCCGACGCCGGCCGGTGGTTTCACGAGAAATACGAAGGCGAGCGGGTGCCTCTCCTGGACGAGGTATTCGATCTCACGCCGCCGGAGGTCATGATCAACGTGGAGATCAAGAACTCATACGGGCGGAAGATCGAACCGGCACTGGCGCAGCTCATGAAGAAAAAGAACCGGCTGCAGAACGTGGTCGTCTCCTCCTTTGACCATAAAAGCCTGCTGTATTTGAAGCTTCTGGAGCCGGAGACGAAGATCGGCCTGCTGTACGATATTAACGCGGACCCGCCATGCTACTTTAGCCGCCGGCCTCGGGGCGCCGGTTTACTCGCTGCATCCGAATTTCAAGCGGATCGGCAAGGAGGATGTCCGCGACGCGGTAGCCCAAGGGCCGCAGGTCTATCCTTACACGATCAACGACGAGAAGCAGATGGCGGAAGCCATCGATTACGGCGTATCGGGGATTATCACCGATTACCCCGCCCGGTTAAGAAAGGTGATGGCCGACACAGGGCAGAGGCCGGAACAATGAAGCGATGCGCATTACTGCTTGTCCTGGCCTGTGCGGCCGGGATCACGGCCTCCGGTCGCCAGAAGGCGCCGGGGGCTTCCGGCGTATCGCCTTCGCAAGCGGTCAGCTCCGTCCGGCGGAGACAAGGCCGCCGCCGGGTCCGGCATTACGCAGGAGGAAGCGGACATTAAGCTTCGCGTCGATATACCCGAAATCCAGCCGTTCCTGCAGGCCAGCGGCCGAAGGCCCGGTGGTTCCGGACTTGAAGCAAAACGCGGTTCCACAGGGCATGGCCTACTTGGCTGAACGGAGCTGGATTCTGCTGTCCCATTACCGCGAGGACGGGAAACCGAGCCTTCTGACCGTGGTCGATGCTTCAACGGGGAAGATGGTGAAAGCGCTGGAGCTGTACAGAAGCGGCTTTTCCCCTATACCGGGCATGCCGGCGGCATTGCGGTCAGCTCCAAGCATATTTGGATTTCGTCGGATAAAGACGTATATTATGTCCGGATCGAGGACCTCGTCAAGGCGGAGAACGGCGGCAAGCTGGTTTTCGCGGGGACCGTCACAAGCGGGACCCGGGCATCGTTCGCGGCTTACTCGGACGGCGTGCTGTGGATCGGGGAATTCGCCCACGGGACGGATTACCCGACGGATAAATCCCACTACTTGACGAACCGGGACGGCAAGGAGCATAAAGCTTGGGCGGAAGGCTACAAGCTGAGTGCCAATACGGACCTGCCCTTGGCCGCGGCGGGGCAAGGCCCGATAGCGCCGGATTATATTCTTTCCCTGCCGGACAGCATCCAGGGGATGTCCGTTCAGCAGGACCGGATATGGCTCAGCCAGTCCTACGGCAGGAACAACATCAGCACGCTCTTCCGTTATAAGATGAGCCTGACGGATCCACCGCAAACCAAGGTAACGGTGAACGGGAGGGAGGTGCCGGTCTGGTTCCTGGACGGCAATAACCAGGCGGAGCAGATGAAGCCGCCGCCGATGGCCGAAGGGTTGTTCGAGTGGAAAGGAAGTATGTATATCCTCTTCGAGTCCGGCGCGGCCAAATATAGAAGCTCTTCAAGCTATCCCTTGGACCGGATCCGGATTTTGCCGCGGCAGGGGTAGTAAGGGGAAGCCTTTTGGATTATGATGAACTCAGTTAAAAGATGATCAAACCATGATGAAAAGATGGAGGGCGACCCGATATGATTCCCGGATTGGCGCACAGGGGCTACCCCAAGAAATACCCGGAAAATACGATGGCTTCTTTCCAGGCTGCACTGGATTTGGCTTTCAGCCATTTGGAGCTGGACGTCCAGCTCAGCAAGGACGGCGTACCGGTCGTCATCCATGATACGACGGTGAACCGGACCACGAACGGCAAAGGCCGCGTAGCGGATTTGACATTCGAGGAGCCGCGGCGGCTCGATGCAGGAGGAGGGCAGCGGATTCCGACGCTGGAGGAAGTGCTGCTGCTGGCCAAGGGCAAAGCTCGGGTCGATATTGAGCTGAAGCAAAGCGGAAATCTGTATCCGGGTCTGGAGCAGAAGGTGCTTGATACGATCCGGTCCTGCGGCGTTCAGGATCAGGTCTTCGTCACCTCCTTCGACCATTATTCCATCATCCGTATGCGGGAATTGTCCGAATCGGTCGACCTCGGACTTGTCCTTTACGGGGCGACGCCGTCCGTATTCCCGCTGGCGGGGCAAATCCGCGCCCGCTACGTCTCGGTGAAGTCCATTTATTTGACCGACGAATTTGTGCGCCGCCGCGGCGCAGCAAGGTATACAGCTTATCGCTTGGACGATCGACGACCCGCAGGAGATGCGCGACCTGAAGGAGCGATATCCCGGCGTCTGGATCTGTACCAATGAGCTGGAGCAATGGAAGCAAATCTTTGAGTCGGACCGGTAACGGTCAAGCCGAGCAATCCCGGCGGTTTGCGAAACTTTTTTGCGGCGATAGGGCCCCGAAAAAGTCCCGCGAACCGGCCGGGATTTTTTGCTTTTCTCAAGAAAAACTTTAACTGATGTTTCATAAGCAAGGAAGGTAAGCAGGATAATGTCGAAAGCTGTAGAATAAATTATGGTAATGAGCTTGTTATTTTACAAAATATCGGAGATAAGCGATGAAAAAAACAGGCCGAATTGCCGGCGTAACTTTTACAACGACCGTAGGAATCGCGTTTTTTCTCTATTATTATTTTGTGATCAAAAGCGCATGGCAGGGGCAGGCCGTAGGTGCGGTGATATGCAGCTTCATTGCCTGGTGGCTGGGCGGCTTTTATGATAAGGCCCGGTATTATGCGCAGGAATTGGAGCAAAGAACAAGAGAGCTGGAGCAGAGCAAGGAGGAGCTGCAGTATTATTTCGACAGCGGAAATATCACCATCTGGGAATACGAGATTTCCGGCAAAGTCCTTCATTACTCGCTAGGGGTAAGAAACATTCTTGGCATGGCGATACCGGACCGTTACAATTTGGTGCGTGGGCCGAAGCGGAATTTATACACCCGGAGGATAAAGAGCTGTTCCGCAGCTATGTGAACGACTTTCTGGCCGGCAAAGTGGCTAAGGTGAAGTGCCGCATCATTCATACGAGCGGTGATGTTCGCTGGATCGAATCCCATGCCAACCCGATTTATAAAAACGGTGAATTCCTGAAGGTAATCGGTTCGTTAACGGACATAACGGAAGAAAAAATTTCCGAGGAAATATTAAGGCGCTCGGACAAGCTTCATGTGATCGGCGAGATGGCATCCGGCGTCGCTCATGAAATCCGCAATCCGCTGACCACGATTAAAGGATTCATGCAGATCATCAGACCTAAGATTCAGGAAAAGCACTACGTCGATACGGTACTGACCGAAATCGAGCGGATCAACCAGATCGTCAGCGAATTTATGGCGCTGGCTAAGCCTTACGCGGCCAACTTCAGCCCAAGGAATGTGATGGAGATGATCCGCGACACCGTAAATTTGCTGCAGCCCCAGCTGGCCATGAACTCGGTTCAGGTCTCGTTGTCGGAAGAGACGGGAGAAGCGCCGCTGGTTTATTGCGAGGAAAATCAAATCAAACAGGTCTTTATTAATATCATTAAAAATGCCATGGAAGCCATGCCGGATGGTGGGCCGATATCCATATCCGTCCAGCGGTCGGGGCGGTATATCTCCATCCGAATTTCCGATCAGGGTCGCGGGTATCGAGAGCCATTTGCTGGATAAAGTGGGTGTTCCCTTCCATACGACGAAGGAGAACGGAACGGGACTCGGTCTCATGGTATCGGGCCGGATCGTGGAAAACCATAAAGGCTCCCTCACGATCCAAAGCGTAGTGAATCAAGGAACAACGGTAACGATTGTTTTGCCTTCAGCATGAAGCCGTCCTCCGGCCCTTGTTTTCACCCCTGCGTGATTTTTTCGCGGAACTGGGTAATATAATGAAAAAAGCGGCTGGAGAGAGAACTTATGGTAACGAGGTTAAAGCGATTTTTGATTGGGCGGCCCATGAAATCCGACGAACTGGCCGAAGAGAAGCTCGGAAAGCTTAAAGCGCTTGCCGTGCTTTCTTCTGATGCCTTATCTTCGGTGGCGTACGGTACGGAGCAAATCCTGCTGGTCCTGATTACGTTAGGCTTTGCCGGCTTATGGTATTCATTGCCGATTTCATTCGCCGTACTTGGACTGCTTACCGTATTGATCCTGTCCTACCGTCAAACGATCTATGCTTACCCGACGGGCGGGGGCGCCTACATCGTATCCAAGGATAACCTGGGCACCCCGGTGGGCCTGGTGGCCGGCGGCTCGCTGCTTGTGGACTACATCCTGACCGTAGCGGTCAGCGCCTCAGCCGGAACCGACGCGATCACATCGGCGTTCCCGGCTTTGCACGACTACCGGGTATGGATCGCCCTGCTCATGATTGTCAGTTTGACGGTCTTGAACCTCAGAGGGATTACGGAATCGGCATCGATTCTGATGTATCCCGTTTATTTGTTCGTGCTCGCGATCTTTATCCTGATCATCGGCGGGATCATCCGGGCGTTTGCGGGCGATCTGCCGCATGCCGCTCCGGCTTACGGCGTGGCCGTTCCCGGGGCCACCTTATTCCTGCTGCTCAAGGCTTTCAGCTCCGGTCGCTCCGCGCTGACCGGCGTGGAGGCGGTGTCCAACGCGATTCCCAACTTTAAAGCTCCCGCCGAAAAGAACGCGGCGAGAACCTTGGCGCTCATGGGACTCATCCTCGGGATCATGTTCCTCGGCATCAGTGTGCTGGCTTACCTGTTCGGCGTTGTGCCGAACCCCAAGGAGACCGTCGTTTCCCAAATCGCCGCCACCGTCTTCGGCCGTGGAATCGTTTATTACCTGATACAGGCTGTGACCGCTTTGATCTTATTTCTCGCGGCCAACACGGCATTCGCGGCCTTCCCGCTGCTCGCTTTCATGCTGGCGAAGGACAAATTTCTGCCCAATATGTTTAAGGTGAGAGGGGACCGCCTGGGCTATTCCAACGGTATTATTTTTCTGGGCGTGCTGTCGGCTCTGCTCATTATCGTCTCCCGCGGGGATACGGAGAATCTGATTCCGCTCTATGCCGTAGGCGTGTTTATTCCGTTCACGCTGTCCCAGGCGGGGATGATGAAGAGATGGGTCACGAAGCGGCCTCCGCGGTGGCTGATTGCTTTTATCATCAATACGATCGGCATGCTGACTACGCTAACCATCACGCTGATTTTCATCATCACGAAATTCTCGCAGATATGGATGATCTTCATCTTCCTTCCGATCGTCTTCCTTGCCTTTCGCAAGGTCCATCAGCATTACATGGATTTGGCGGATGAGCTTCGTCTCGATATTCATACGGATAAACCGGAAGCGGCGGGAAGCATCATTCTCATTCCGGTGGCGGGGATTACGCAGGTCGTCCGCAATACGATCAGCTACGCCAAATCGCTGTCGGATAACATCATTGCGGTCTATGTGGGATTCGATGAAGAGGAAATCGCCAAGATGGAGCAAAAGTGGGAGGAATGGAACCCGGGCATCCGTCTGATGGTACTGCGCTCCAGATACCGCAGCATCATCCGGCCCTTGTCCAAGCTCATCGATACCGTCGAATGGAAGACCTCGGAGACGGATCATGTCACGGTGATGATTCCGCAGTTCATTACCAAGAAGTGGTGGCATAACCTGCTGCACAACCAAACGAGTCTGCTGCTGAGAGCGTATTTGTTCGCGCGGCAGGATGTGAAGATCGCGACCGTCCCGTACCGCCTAAAAAAATAATTCGATTTTCCGGCACCCTCAAGAGGATCTCTTGGGGGTGTCCTGCGTACTTATGAAAGGTAGGGCGCCGGCACCGGAAGCGATGCATCCCCATCGCCTCTGCTTGTCCGCATCCTGATGGCGGAAGATCGACTGTACGGTATCTTGTATAGGGACAGCTGCTCAGGGATTGCGGCAGATCATGATCGTGCTGCGATTCGGCTATTGGAGGAACGTTCGCCAAGTGGGCATGGATAACCTTGAACAACTGTCCGATACCTGAGAAGGTTAGCGCCCCTGGTCGCCTTTGGCTGAAGTCCAAGGCTCCGTAACGGACCTCATCGCACTTATCTATAACTTAACACTCTTTTTCAAAATGTTATGGACACGGAAGCCGTTATTATTTCAAACATCAGCCTGCCGCCGGTCGAACCCCGACGATAAGGACTCGAGCGGATTAACCCCCTAAATTTGGACACTAGCCGCCTTCATCCTTGTGCTATCGCATTAAAGCGCAATTTGTTTTGGTGTTATCGTCCCCTCGGACACGAGCCGTAGATATTCTTTTGGCGGCCAATCTTGAAGACTACCATGAATGCGATCGTTATTGTAATATCGAATAAACCGATCTACTTCTCTAAAAGCTTCCTCATAAGTTTCAAAGCAATTCCGCTGGTAACATTCCCTTTCCAAAATACTGTGAAAGGATTCGATGAAGGCATTCTTGTTTGGCGTTTGGTTTGGAATGCGCTCATGCTCAATGCCAGCCTGCTCGCAGAAGGCGTAGAAGGCTTTGCTGACGAACTGAGGGCCGTTATCGGTTCGAAGAACAGGATGATTCCCTTGCCCGTATGCCGCGCGTTTCAGGAGTGCTTTCTGGACGATTCGTAAAATGTCCTGAGTGCTACAAACCTTGCCTCGATGATGGGCGACAATGCTCCGGTCAAACACGTCGATGATGCTGGCCAGGAAAAAATGGCGCCGTTTACCAGCCACATACCCATACTTAATGTCCAGTCGCCAGAGTTGGTTGGGGCCGTTCACAACACGATTGTTAGCTACCTTTTTGGGTGCGGGATTCGTCCTCTCCCGTTGCGGAGTGAGGATGCCCAGCTCTTTGCAAAGCCGGTATACTTTTTTCTTGTTAATGACTAACTTGTATTTTCGCCTTAAGAGGACCGTGAGTTTCCGATAGCCGACTGCAGCGTGTGGACCTCTAATTAAACTTCTAAGGTATCCCTTGATCCGGGCATCCAAAATAACGGATCCATTTTTATCGCAAGAATATCCCGGAATAGGACGGCCCTTACCTGCGGGCTGTTGACGTTCCGGATGCCGAAGGCGGTAGTAATAAGTGGAACGGGGCACTCCGCACAGACGCAGCACCGTACGAACCGGATATCCCTCTCCGATCCAATAGGAGGCTACTTCCAGTCGGGATACTTTTTTTTAACCAAATCTCTAAGGATGCTGTTCTCCAGTTCTTTCTGGCCCAACAGTTTCATGGCTTCATCGTATTTCTCTTGAAGCTCTTTGAACTTGGCTGCATCCTCCTTGATTTTCTCCTCTTCATCACGTTTCTTTGCCATAAGGTCGCCCACCTCATCCTGGTATTGACGAACCCAGTTGCTAAGCGTTTTAGGAGCCATGCCATGCTTCCGGGCCACCACCTCTGTACGGTAGCCAGAGAGCACTTCCACTACGAGATCCTTTTTTGCTTGAACCGGGCATCTAAAACGTCTTTTCATGGATTTTTCCCCACCCATTTAGTGTATCTGAAGTGGTTAGGAGTGTCCAAATGGATTAGGGGGCTATATAGCGAGAGTCCGTTAGAAATTCATTCCCTCCCATCATCGCCGAATTAACGGCTTCTCGGTCCGTAAGCTATGCGGCCTGTTCGGTTCCGCCAGCCCTGACAAGTGCCTCAATCCACCGGTTTATGCGGAATCCGCCGCGTATGCCGCCGGCGACTCTCAGGTGATCCACCGGGATTATCCTATAAGTCGGACTAAGTTCCCTCCCCGCGATGGATGTTCATACATTCGCCTCTTCACGTTTAGACAGCGGGCGGACAAGGGTAAGAACAGGGTAAAAAGACCAATCCATCCGGACGAAAGTAAGGAGGAATGAAGATGTATAAATGCAGAGCCGCCGTTATCGGCACGGGCTTCACGGCCAGCGCGCATGTCGATGCCATCCGCAGGTTGGGCTTCGCAGAGATCGCCATGGTGGTGGGACGCAATCCCGAGGGGGCGGAAGCGTTCGCCAAATCGCATTTTATCGAGCGCTTCAGCGACCGGATCGAGGCTGTGCTGGAGGATCCCTCCATCGATGTAGTCCACAATTGCACGCCGAATCATTTGCACGCCGACATTAATATGCAGATAATCCAGGCGGGGAAGCATATTTTATCGGAAAAGCCGCTCTGCCTCCGCGTCCGGGAAGCCATCGAGCTGTACCAGGCCGCCCGGGCCAAGCGTATCGTTCACGGCGTGAATTTCAATTACCGGAACTATCCGCTGGTCCGTGAAATGAGGGAGCGGATGCGGTCCGGGAATGCGGGCCGGATGTATATGGTGCGCGGACATTATCTGCAGGACTGGCTGTATTTCAACACCGATTATAATTGGCGGGTAAACAGCGAATATGCGGGGATTCGCGGGCCATGGCCGATATCGGCTCGCATTGGTGCGATTTGGCCGAGTTCGTTACCGGCAAGCGGATTGCGGAGGTCATAGCCGACCTGTCAATCATTCATCCTTACCGGTATAAGCCGGAGTCGGATACGCCTACCTTCGCCGCGGCCGATGAACAGGGGAATCGGGAGAAGGTCGAAGTGAATACGGAGGACAGCGGATCGGTGCTCATTCGCTTCGAGGACGGGACGAAAGGGGGATTCAGCGTCTCACAGGTCAGTGCGGGGCGGAAGAACGACCTCAGCCTGTCGATCGACTGCGAGCATTATTCCATGTCGTGGTCGCAGGAAACGCCGGAACGGCTCTGGGTCGGCTACCGCGACAAATCGAACGAGACGCTGCTGAAGGATTCAGAGCTCGTGTCCTCCGAGGCCCAGAAGCTGATCGGCCTGCCGGGCGGGCATGGGGAAGCTTGGGCGGACGGCGTGAAGAACACGATCCACAATTTCTATGACTTCATGCTCAGCGGCAAAAGCATGGAAGAGCATGCGGGCGAATTCGCGACTTTCGCCGACGGCTACCGCGGGATGCGGCTGGTGGAGGCCATCCTGGAGAGCGCCCGCCAAAGCCGCTGGGTCCCCGTCCATTCCTGACCGCAGGGGGTCAGCCGGCGGCGTGCTGCAGGGCTCCTTCCCGCGCCGCCGGCGCTGTACATAGAGCAGGCGCATGAACAATCCCGCGGCCCCGAAGGCCAGACCCGTGATCAGGCCGATCCAGTAGCCGAAGGCGCCGAGCGGGGAGACATGGGCCAGCAAGTAGCCCGTCGGCGACCCGATGATCCAATAGGAAACAAGAGCGACGATCAGCGTGACATTCACGTCTTTGTAGCCGCGCAGCGTTCCTTGAATGGGAGCGGCCAGCGCGTCGGACAACTGGAAGAAGACCGCATAGACGAGAAACTGCTTCGTCAGTGCAAGCACGGAAGTCTCTTTGGTATAGATGGCGGCGATCCGGTCGCCGAACAGGACCAGAATCACGGCACAGAGGACAGCCATGCCGAGCGCCATGCCGATGCCCAGGTAGCTGTACTGTCTGGCATCCTTATAACGCCGGGCCCCGGCCTCGAAGCCGACCAGGATCGTGAGTGCCATAGAGATGCTGAGCGGCACCATATACAAGAAAGAAGCGAAATTGATCGCGGCCTGGTGGGCGGCGATCGTTACGGTATTGTATTCGCTCATCAGCGGCGTAACGGCGGCAAAGATGCTCGTTTCGAAGAAGATGGCGAACCCGATCGGCAGTCCGATTCGCAGCAGCTCTTTCCAGGCTTTCAGTGATATGCCATATGTTTTTTGCGTAATCCGGTAGTCTGCGAAGGGCCGGCGGCGGATCACGACGATCAGGGCAACGATGCAGATACACCAGTAAGTGATGGCCGAAGCTACGCCCGCACCGACCCCGCCGAGCCGCGGAAAGCCGAGGGAGCCGAAGATGAACAAGTAATTCAGGATGCTGTTGATCGGCAGGGAGATCAGCGTGATGGTCATCGACATCCGGGTCTGTCCCAGCCCGTCCATGAAGGAGCGCAGGACCGTATACACGAAGAGCGGCACGATGCCCGCCGCGATTGCAATGAGAAAGCCTTTGGCCGTGCTGCGTACGGCCGGCTCCAGATGCATGCGGTTTAGGAGCGGATCGAGCGCGAGCCAGCCGCAGAGCAGTACGGCACAGGCAACGGCGACCGCCAAATAGATGCCTTGGACGACGCTGAAGGTTACGCGGTCCTTCTGGTTCCCGCCGAGGAACTGGGCGACGACCGGCGTGACGGCAAAGAGGATGCCGGTGAGCCCGGTCTGCACGGGAACCCAAATGCTGGCTCCGATGGCGACGCCGGCCAGGTCGTTCGCGCTGGAATGACCGGACATGAACGTATCGAAGAACGTCATGGCGAACATCGAGATTTGGGTGACCAGAATAGGCAGAAGAATCCTCAGCGACTGGTTGATTTTCTGGGAAATTGAATGGGTTGGTTTCATGACGGCGAACTTTCCTTTACATAGAAAATCGAAAAAAGACACTTCAGATATGATAACAGAAATGCAGGCGCAGGCAAAAGAACGAAATGTGACAAGTGCCAGGAATGACACACTGCACACGGGAGCTTGTCCGCCGAAAAGACGTGATCTGCTGATTATTGCCCCGGCCTTCGATCGTTGATAAATTTAGAAGTATAACCGGGGAGTGTGCGGCGCATTCTCAGCCTTGCACCTTCCGGCATACGGGAAAGGTGGGATGGCTGCACAGTTCGGACAACGTCAATGGTCAGGGTTGACGGCGGGAGGTAATTTTTGTTCCATTGATTTGTAAGCGTATTCATTGTGGACCCGGTATCGTTGCAGCGCTTTATGCGGTTGGACAGAAATGAAGACTAACGCAAACGGGGGCGTTCCTATGAGAAGGAATCATGGAGTTTGGCAGTTGGCGTCTTTTTTCAATGAGGGAACCGTAAGACCGGCAAGCGGCTACAAGCAGAAGGGGGTTACACGCCTATGAAACCAATCGGAAACATGCATCCGTTCCGCAGACGCTGGGTACCTGCGACCGTCGCCTTGGTGCTGGCCGGGGGCGTTCTTGCAGGCTGCTCCGGCCAAGGGGCGGGAAAGCCGGGAGAATCCGGCGAAGCCAAGGGGGCGGTCGCTGCCGACAACGGACCTTTGGAAGTGACGATGGCCGTAACGCAGGTAGGCGATATCCCGGCCAAAGGTAATGTGATCGAGCAGACCATCGAAAAGTATACCAATACGAAGCTGGATATCCAGTGGATTCCAAACTCGACCTATGACGAGAAAATCAATGTCATGATCGCTTCGGATGAGCTTCCCAAAATCGTAAAAGTCAATTATGTGCCCACGATCATCAATTCGATCCAGGAGGGCTTGTTCTGGGAGGTCGGCCCGCTGATTAAGGATTACAAAAACCTGGCGGCGCAAAATCCCCAATATTATCAAAATATTTCGGTCGACGGCAAAATTTACGGCATCCCGTTGTACCGCGAGATCGGAAGGCCGGGCCTCATTTACAGGAAGGACTGGTTCGACAGCCTGAACTTGAAGGTTCCGAAGACGATGGATGACTGGTACAATGTCTTGAAAGCGTTAACACTGAACGACCCCGATAAGAACGGCAAGAACGACACCTACGGCGTCATGCTGGCGAAAAAATACAACGAAGGCGAAGCGTCCGTCCTGACCCGGATCGCGGTCAGCCAGGGCGGGGTCAACCGGTGGGGCGTCGATGCGAACGGCAAATTCACCCCGGAATTCCTGACTCCCCAGTTCATGGATGCCTTGAATCTGTTCCGAAGGCTGTATGCCGAGAAGCTGATCAACCAGGACTTCCCGGCCATGGACAGCTCGGAAATGGATAAACAGTTCGAATCCGGCCGGATCGGGATGAAGATCAACGGGGTTTCGACGAATGCCGCAAACATTCAGGACCGTCTGTCCAAGGTGGTGAGCACGGCGCAGCTGGACGTCACCCACTGGGAAGGGCCGCAGGGCATCCGGATCGCGGCGCAGGCGGGCAATAACGGCTTCCTGGCGTTCCCGAAATCGAAGGTGAAGACGGAAGCGGATCTCAGAAAGCTGCTGACGTTCCTCGATAAAATGATGGATGAACCGATGTCCACGCTGCAGAAGCGCGGCATTGAAGGGACCCACTACACGAAATTGAGCGACGGTTATGTACAGTGGAAGGATCTGACCGCCTTCAACCGGGAGGTGAAGCCTTACCGCGATAGTCTGCTGAACTTCGAAACCTACAACGTGCCGCCGCTGAAAGATACGGAGCTCGCCATGAAGGGCTATAAGATGGAGCCGGAGGGGCTGAAGTATGCGGTGCATAATCCGGCCTTAACCCTGACCTCCAAGACGTACTCCGAGCGCGGCAAGGAGCTGGATCAGATGATGTGGGATGCGGAAACGAACTACATTATCGGCAAGCTCGACGAAGCGGGCTGGAAGGCCGCGATCGACAAGTGGCGCAAGGCCGGCGGCGACAACCAGATCAAAGAATATGAAGCCTCCTATGCCAGCATCAAGAAAAAGTAACCGGTACGGCTCTTGAACTGAAAAATCCGCCGCTCCATGAACGGGGCAGGCGGATTTTTGCCGCTTTTTAGGGTCGATGAAGCCACAGGACGAACTGCAGCACCAGCGCATCCTCGAAGCGGCCGGGATCGTAGCCGGTGGTCGTCTTGATTTGCTCCAGCCGATAAATCAGGGTATTGCGGTGAATGCCCAGCTTCTTGGCTGCAGCGGCGATATTCAGGCTGCATTCGAAATAGCAGGCCAGCGTTTCGCCCATCTTCGCGTTTAAGCGGGGAAGCAGCTTGCGAAGCAGACGGTCACGGTGCTCCGCGGGTATTTCATGAACCAAGGCTTTCGCTTCCACGGCGTCATAACGAACAAGCGTCTCGCCGGCCGCCAGCCCGAAGCGAAGCGCCAGCTCGGCCTCCTGGAAGCCGGTACGAAGCTCCTTCCGATCCGGGCACGGAGAACCGGCGCCGATGCAATAGGTCTCCGTTTCGGTACGGAGCAGCCCGGAGAGCTTCTCCAGCTTCCGTCCGACGGAAGGGGCTTCCGCCCTGGAGAAGATCATCAGCGACTTCTGGGGACGGTAGGAGCTGATCAGCACTTCCTCCGCCGCTAGCATACGGGATACCAGGGCGGGCAGGCTTTCGCGGCCTTTGCTGTCCGCGGGAAGCCGGTAGGCCGCGGCCGCTATCTGATATGGCGGCTCCAATCGCCGTCCGGCCGCCCTCAGCCGCTGTTCGATCAGCTCCATATCCGGCTCCGGCTGAAGCGGCTCCTGGACGATCCAATCTACAGTCATCTGCTTCCATTCGTCCTGCAGCTTCAGATGATACTGCCGGATCATGAGCTCGGTCGTCATTTTGACGAGATGGCCGAAAGGCTGCACCTCTTGCGGGTCGCCGGTAATGCCGATCGCGCCGACCACCCGTCCTTCATAATGGATCGGCAGATTGATTCCCTTCTGGGCCCCCTTCCACCGGCGGAGGTCCTCGTCCTTGACCGGCGGCTCGCGGTCCCTTCGGATCGCTTCCGCCGCCGCTTCATGGAATTGACCCACCCGGCCGCTATCTCCGCTTGCCAGGATGATCCCGGCAGGGTCCATCAGATTGATGTTCCGGTTCAGCCTTACCATTGTTTCCCGTACGATTTCTTCCGCCAGTTCCCGGGTCAGCATGTGTTCACCTCGATGCCGCTTTTTTGTATATTATAACTGAAAGTATTAGGGGTTAGATATGCTAAATTCGGCTATTATGCATGAAGCTTTCCTTCCCCTGTTCCGTTATGATGTAATAAGAATACATTCATGGGAGGAGAAGGGCTGCATGACATGGAAATTCGTTGTGGCACCGGATTCGTTTAAAGGAAGCTTGACGGCTCTGCAGGCGGGGAGACGATGGCGAGAGCACTGCTTCAGGAAATACCCGGGGCGGAGGTTCGGGTGATCCCGATGGCGGATGGCGGCGAGGGTACGGTGGATGCGCTGGTACGGGTCGGGAAGGCACAACCGTTCCCGTTACCGTGGCAGGAGCCAGAGGGGAGCGGGTTCGCACGTATTACGGCGTTATCGGCGGCATGAGCGACATGTCCGCCGTGATGGAGGCCGCGAACATCTTCGGGTCGCCCATGGTGCCGCCGGAGCGCCGCAACCCGATGGAAACGACCTCCCGCGGCTTGGGGGAAATGCTGAAGGCGGCCCTGAACCAAGGGTTCAGGCAGTTTGTGGTCGGGATCGGCGGCGAGCTCGACGAATGACGGGGGGATGGGGATGCTCAGCGCCCTGGGAGCCCGCTTCCGCGGCCGCGGCGGCGAATCCCTCGAAGGTCGCGGCAGGGATTTGACGCAGCTGGCCGAAGCCGATCTGAGCCGCCTTGATCCGCGCCTCAAGGAATGCCGCATCACGGTGGCCTGCGATGTGACTAATCCGCTGCTGGGGCCGCAGGGGGCATCGCACATCTTCGGACCGCAGAAAGGCGCGACGCCCGAGCAGGTCGCCGTATTGGATGAGGCGATGAGCGCTTACGCCGATCTCGTGGAGGCCCAGCTGTCGCAGAGCCTGCGCGGGAGGCCGGGGGCGGGGGCAGACCGGTGGGCTTGGCTTTGCCTTCATGGCTCTCGGTGCCCGGATCGTGCCGGGGGCCCAGGTCGTGGAGGAAATGACCGGCTTAAAGCGGCATATCGCCGGGTCGGATTGGGTGCTGACCGGCGAAGGCCGCAGCGACGGGCAGAGTCTCTTCGGCAAGCTGCCTTATTACGTGGCGCAGACGGCCAAAGAAGCCGGGAAGCCGGCGGTTCTCATTTCAGGCAGACCTGGGAGGGGAACTGGAGGAGCTCAGCCGCCATTTTGCCGGATGCTTCTCCATCGTGCGCGAACCGTCTACGCTTCAAGCCTGTATGGACGAGGCGGAAGCGAACTTATTCGAATGCACGCGGAATGTCGCCCGTTTGCTGGGAACGGCCGCGGCTTACGCGAGTGGAAAGGGAGGTAACGAGCAATCATGAATATTGTGGTGCTGGACGGCTATACCTTAAATCCGGGAGATCTTAGCTGGAAGGGCCTGGAGGAGCTTGGCCGAACGGTGATATACGACCGCACGGCTCCGGACGACATTGTAGAAAGGGCCGCGGAGGCGGACACCATCCTGACGAATAAAACACCGCTAAGCGCGGAAGTCTTGGCCCGGTTGCCGAAGCTGCGGTATATCGGCGTGCTCGCTACGGGCTATAATATCGTGGATACGGAGGCGACCAGGGAACGCGGCATTCCCGTCACGAATGTGCCGACCTACGGAACGCATTCGGTCGTGCAGTTCGTCTTCGCCCTGCTGCTGGAGCTGTGCCATCGGGTGCAGCTGCACAGCGACGCCGTGCATGCGGGAGAGTGGACGAGAAGCGTGGACTTCTGCTTCACCCGGTCGCCGCTGGTCGAGCTCGCGGGCAAGACGATCGGTTTGATCGGCCTTGGACGGATTGGCAGTCAGACGGCGCAGGTGGCGCGGGCTTTCGGCATGCGGGTGCTGGCTTCCGGCGGCGGCCGGACCGCGCCCCCGAAGGTGGAAGGCGTGGAATGGGTGGAGCTGGACGAGCTGCTGAAGCAGTCGGATGTCGTCAGCCTGCACTGTCCGCTGACGCCGGCAACGGAGAAGCTTCTCCAAGCGGAAAGGATCAGTTTGATGAAGCCGACGGCTTTCCTGATCAATACTTCGCGCGGTCCATTGATCGATGAGCAGGCCTTGGCCGACGCCCTGAATGAAGGACGGATTGCCGGCGCCGCGCTGGACGTACTGTCCACGGAGCCGCCGAAGGCGGACAATCCGCTGCTCGGGGCGCGCAACTGCCTGATCACCCCGCACATCGCATGGGCGACCCAGGAGGCGCGGGCCCGCCTGATGGAGACGGCGGTGGACAATGTGAGGCATTTTCTTGCCGGTGAGATCGTCAACACGGTGAATATGTAGTTTGCTGACCCGAGGCCATGCCTCGGTTTTTTTTGTTGTTTTGACAATAATCGCGCTTTTCGGTCAAAGCACTCTTTTCAAACCGGGCCTTTCATGTCATTCTATGCCTATAGACATGGAGTAAAAAGGAGGCGGCCCGCCCATGTTCCGACTGAACCGGCAGAGTCCATTTTTATACGATTACCTGACGCTGAAGCGAAGAATCATCATTATTTTCCTGATCAGCTCCATCATTCCGTTCGTCAGCATCGCGCTCATCTCTTATTCCACGATTTATTCCATTCTCAACAACAAGATGCAAAGCGGCATCCAGAGCAATTTGAAGCAGGTCGAGCTGTCGCTGGAGAACACCATCAGCAATTTGAATCATGTCTCGCAGCAGATGGCCTTCGAAGGCACGGTAGGCAAGAAGCTGGACCAGTATCTGTCCACGGACTCCCCTTCGAACGGTCGCAGATTACCGGAGAGCTCAAGAATGAGCTCAGCCTTATTACGTTTACCAATCCCTCGATCGGTCTGGTGATGTACTATTTTAAGAACGACCGGACGTTTAATTTTGAAAATTCGGCGGTCAAAAGCGGCTTCGCCCCGGAGCAGCTGCCCCTTCTGGCGCAGTATTACGGCATTACCTATTACGGACCGCATATCAGCAACAACCGTTTTGACAACCAGTATGTGCTGTCCGCCCTGCGCAAGGTCGATTTGCCGCTCAGGGACGACGTGTATATTTATATTGAAAGCGGATTTCATCTGACGCAGAGCATCTTAAGCAATGATCAGCCGGGAAACGCGACGTCCCATCTCATTCTCGACAACGACGGGAGAATCGCTTACAGCGAGGTGCCGGATGCTTTTCCGAGGGATTCGCACTTTCCGGGCTTCTCCGGCGGGGACAAATCAGGCAAGCAGCACGGGTATCTCTGGTTCCGCGAGACCAGCAATCAAGGCTGGAGCGTCGTTTCCGTCATCCCGACTGCCGATTACAACAAGGAGATGAACCGGTGGCTCGTGCAAATGCTGCTGGTCGCGCTGCTGCTGCTCGGATTCAGCCTGCTGCTCGCGTGGTCGCTCTGGAAAATGGTCTACAGGCCGCTGAACAAATTCAATAAGGAAATCAAGGCTGCTGGCGCAGAACGAGATTCAGCCCCGGCCCGTGAAAACGAAAATTCCCGAATTCGATGAGTCGCTGATTCAATTCCGGCAGATGAAGGAGCAGATCTGGAAGCTGTTCGCGGAGGTGGAGCAGAAGGAGAAGCGCCGAATGGATCTGGAGGTGGAAAAGCTGCTGTATCAAATCAACCCGCATTTTCTGATGAATACGCTGGATACGGTGCACTGGCTGGCCGTCATGAACGGCCAGAATGAAATCGACCGGCTCGTGCTGTCCCTGAACAAGCTGCTGCATTATAACCTGGGAAAGCTGGGACAAGCCTCGACGATCCGGGAGGAGATCGAAGCGCTGCGCCAATATTTGATTCTGCAGCAAATCCGCTATGATTTTGAGTTTGACGTTCAAATCCATGCGGAGGGCGATGTGCTTGAGATACCGATCCCCCGGTTCATTCTTCAGCCGCTGGTGGAGAATGCGCTCTACCACGGGCTTAGCGACGACGGCTTTATTCAAGTGGACGTCAGGGGAGGCGATAGGATCGAGATTTCGATCCGCGACAATGGAGCGGGAATGACGGAAGAAGCGATCCGGAACGTGCTGAACCGGCAGGAGGCGGATTCGCGGAAGGTGGGGATGGGCATCGGCATGAATTACGTCAAACGCGTCATTGAGACGCAGTACGGACCGCAGGCGCAACTGAGCATTCAGAGCGAAGTCGGCCAAGGAACTACGGTGTTTCTAAGCTTGCCGGTAATGGAGGGAGCGGGTTAAATGATTCGAGTGCTTATTGTGGATGACGACAAATTGGTCCGCAAAGGTCTGATTTCGGCGATGCCGTGGGAAGAGTTCCACATGCAGGTCGTAGGCGAAGCGGGCAACGGGGAGAAGGCGCTCGAATGGCTCGAAAGCCACGAGGCCGATCTATTGCTGACCGATCTCGCCATGCCCGTCATGTCGGGCATCGAGCTGATGCGAATTGTTCGCAAGCGCTTTCCGAAGCTGCATATCGTCGTGCTGACGCTGCATCAGGATTTTGAATATATCCAGGAAGCGCTAAGGCTCGGGGCCATCGATTATATCGCCAAAGTCCAGCTGGAGAAGGAACGCTTCGAGGAAGTACTGAAGCGCATCCATGACCGGATCCTGCAGGAGGCGGATGCCGGCGGAACAGGAAGGCCCGCCGCAGTGGAGCCCGGGGTGCATACGTCGGACCGGGGCTTCGCTTTTCTTTGCTTATCCGTCGAAGCGGAGGACGGCTGGATCCGGCACGCGGCGCCGGAATGGAGCGGCGCCGTGTCGGAAGCGGGGCCGGGGGTCTGGCTTTGGATCCCGGAGGAGGGGAAGTCTGCCGGCGAAGAAGGCTCGGCCCGCCTCCCGAAACTACCGGCCGGCTGGGTGCCGGTCGAGTTGAGCGGGCTGCGCAGCTTAACCGGTAAGGAAGTATACCGGAGACTCAAGGAATTCCGCGAAAGGGAGCTGTTCTACGAATACGATCCGGAGCGCGGCGCCGCATCGCTCTCCATCCAGGAAGGGGAGCGAAAACCGATGTCCGGGGAAGCGGAGGAGTTAACTCTGCTTAAACAGTTGTGGTCTTCTCCGAATTGGATTCATCAGGATGCTTATTTCCATAATCTTGTCGCGGAGCTGAGGCAGCTGCGCCTGCCCGAGGCCAAGCTGTTCGGGCCGCTGTATGCGTTGTCGGACGAATGGAATCGTTTGTTTTATCCGGTAAGCCGGGCTCGGATAGGTCCGCCGCCCTCCTTTACCTTCTGGTATGAGGCGGAGGCTTGGCTTCATAAGGTACGGGAGGAGATCCGGCGCGCCTCCGGCCGATCGAACTTGTCCCCGGAAGTGGCGGAATGCGTGCTGAAGGCGGTGAGCATCATCCGGGAGGAAGCGGGGACGCAGGTCACGGTCGCCGAAATCGCCCGAAGAGTCAACATGAGCCGAAGCTATTTCAGCCAGATCTTCAAGGACATGGTAGGTGCTACCTTCAACGATTATTTGCGCCAGGTCCGGATGGAGAAGGCGAAGGAGTATTTGCGGTACACGGGCAAGACGATTCAGTGGATTGCAGAGCAAACCGGCTACATGGATGAAAAATATTTCAGCCGCACCTTCCGCGAGATGACGGGGATGCTGCCGAGCGAATACCGGCAGGCGGTCCGGGAGGGTAGAGAAATGTCCGGCAAATAGGGGAGAAATGGCTTTCGGCGGGAAGGAATGCCCGGGGCCGGCGGCTGGATTCCGAACAGAATTCACCCCTCTTTCGTAACCGCTTTCTATCCCGGGGCACAAGCTTGCCGTGGTAGCCTTAAACTAGCACAAAAAACCTAAAAGCGAAAGAAGGGTCGTTTATGCAGAAAACTTATCGAGGCATCCGGATCGCGCTGGCCGCGATGATTGTGGGAACCACCGCGTGCAGCAATGCGGATGCGCCTAAAGAGAAGAGCCCCGCTGCGAAACAGGAGGCGGGCGCGGCGACCGGCGCTCCGGCGGATCCGTTCGGAAAATACGACAAGCCGGTGACGATCAACATCGGCAAGAGCGTCGATCCGACGGATAAGAGCCTGCCGGCCGGGGATACGCCCGAGAGTAACCAGTATACCCGCTATGTCAAAGAGCGGCTGAATATCGAGCCCAAGATGATGTGGCAGGCCGCGACGGGGAAGGATTATGACCAGAAAGTGAACCTGTCCATCGCGAGCAGCGATTTGCCGGATACGATGATCGTCAACGACACGCGACTGAGACAAATGGTCAAGGCCGGACAGCTCGCCGATTTGACCGAAGTGTACAACCAATATGCTTCCCCGCGATGAAGAGCATCATCGATTCGACGAAGGGTCTGGCGATGAAGGCCGTCACGTTCAACGGCAAAATGATGGCTCTGCCCAACGTGACTACGGAGTCGGATATGGTGCACATGATGTGGATCCGCAAGGATTGGCTGGACAAGCTCGGCCTGCGGCCCCTAAGACAGTCGATGAATTGGAAAAGGTGGCGAAAGCATTCGTCGAACAGGATCCGGACGGCAACGGGAAGGCCGACACGATCGGGATTACCGGGCCGCAGTCGAGCGGGCAGATTTATGCCAATTTTATTACGCCGAACAACAACAACTACGGGTTCGATCCGATCTTTTCCTCGTATCATTCGTATCCAGGCTTCTGGCTGAAGGGCGCGGACGGGAAGGTGGTGTACGGCTCGATCCAGCCGGAGACGAAGCAGGCGCTGGCCAAGCTGCGCGATCTGTACGCCAAAGGTCTGATCGATAAAGAAATGAGCGTGCGCAAGGACTCTTCCGAGCTGATCAAGAGCGGGAAGTCCGGCATCTACTTCGGCATGTGGTGGGGAGGCTACGGCCCGCTCGCCGACGCGATCAAGAACGATCCGAAGGCGAACTGGCAGGCCTATGCCGCGCCGCTCGATGCGAACGGCGAATTTACGCCGCATATGGGGAGGCCGTCCAACCAGTTCGTGGTGGTCCGCAAGGGCTACGAGCATCCGGAAGCGGCGATTAAGCTGGTTAACCTGCTGCTGCGGGATGAATCCAAATTCGACCTGAAGGTCGCCATCGACAATTACCCCTTGCGGCTCGTCTACGCCCCGATGGATGAAATGGATGTCACGCTGAAAATGATGAAAGAAGTGCTCGCCGGCACCAAAAAACCGGAGGAGCTCGATCTTCCCGGCTACAAGCTGCTCAAATCCGATGCGGAGAATGTGAAGAAGGTCAAGCTGGAGCCTTACGACAAGTACGATATCCAGTACTGGAATCCGACCGCCGATTTCGGGGTATGGAAGCGGATGTACTCAACCTTCGTCGGCGTTTCCCCGCTGCAGCGACCGTATAAGAAAACGTACAGCGTCACCTATTCGCAGACCAAAACAATGGAGAGCAAATGGGCCACGCTGGATAAGCTCGAGAAGGAAACCTTCCTGAAAATCATCATGGGCGCGGCGCCTGTCGATGCCTTCGACCAGTTCGTGCAGGACTGGAAGAAGCAGGGCGGCGATCAAATTACGGCGGAAGTCGAAGAGGCCGCGAAACAGTAAACCGAAAAACGTCCGGGGGCCGCCAAGACGGCGCCCCCGCCGTTTGAAGCGGGGCAGGAAGGGGAGAAAGCATGAGAACGAGAAGCTTCATCAAGCATTACTACATCATGCTTTTGCCGGGAATGGTCTGGCTGACGCTGTTCAGCATCGTTCCGATGTTCGGGTTCGTCATCGCCTTTCAGGACTATAACCCCGGCCTGGGCGTGCTCCACTCCGACTGGGTCGGACTGGAAAATTTCAAGTATATGTTCACGCTGAACGACAGCAGGACGATTTTTTTCAATACGATCTTCATCGCGGTGATGAAAATCGCGGCGAACCTCATCGTCCCGCTGATCTTCGCGCTATTGCTTCACGAGCCGCGCATCACGGTACTGAAGCGATGGATCCAGACGATCGTCTATCTTCCGCACTTCCTATCCTGGGTCATTCTGGCCGGCATTCTGCTGGACCTGTTCTCCTACAAGGGTCCGGTGAACTCGCTGCTAACGGCCTTCGGGGCGGAGCCGATCTTATTTTTCGCGCGGGCCGATCTATTCCCATTCATTATCGTGGGCGCGACGTGTGGAAGGAGTTCGGCTTTAACACGATCATATTTCTGGCGGCGCTCACGGGAATCAATCCGTCCCTGTACGAAGCGGCCGCCATCGACGGCGCCGGCCGCCTGAAGCGGCTGTGGCATGTAACCCTGCCGGGCATCGTCACGACGGTCATTCTGCTGGCCGTACTCAGTCTCGGGAATGTGCTCAACGCGGGCTTCGATCAAATATTCAACCTGTATAATCCGCTGGTGTATTCCACCGGCGACATTATTGACACCTGGGTGTACCGGACCGGGCCGCTTAATCTTCAATACGGCCTTGCGACAGCCATGGGCCTCTTGAAATCCGTGATCAGCTTCATCCTGATCGTCACGTCCTACGTGCTGGCATCCCGGTTTGCGAATTACCGAATTTTCTAATCCGAAGGAGCATGGCTATGGTCAGAGAAACGACACTGGGCTCCAGGGTGTGGGACGTACTGCTTATCGTGATCCTGGTCGGCGTGGCGTCGCTGTGCATTCTGCCGATCTGGTATACGCTGGCCGTCTCGCTGAGCGAGCAGTCGGCGGCCGCCGCGGGTCTTGTCCGGCTGTGGCCGGTCGGCTTCAATTTGAACTCGTACCAGGAGATTATGGGCGACCATAAATTTTTTAACTCGTTCTGGATTTCCATTCAGCGCGTCGTCCTGGGGGCGAGTCTCAATTTCGTCGTCACGGTCCTGATGGCATATCCGCTGTCGAAGAACGCGAAGGATTTTCCGATGCGCAATGTGTTTATGTGGATTCTGGTGTTCACCATGCTGTTTAACGGGGGACTGATCCCTTGGTATCAGACGGTAAAAGCGCTCGGGCTGATTAACAGCATCTGGGCGCTCGTCCTCGGCAACAGCGTTCCGATGTTCAATGTCATTCTGGTGGTCAACTACTTCCGCAACCTGCCGAAGGAGCTGGAGGAAGCGGCGCTGGTGGACGGCGCGGGCCCGTGGTATATGCTGATCCGGGTGTTTATCCCGCTCGCCGTTCCGGTGCTGGCCACCGTGACCTTGTTCAGCATCGTCTACCACTGGAACGAGTTTTTCAACGGGCTCGTCCTGATGTCGAAGGCGGACCATTATCCGCTGCAAACCTACATCCAGCGACTTGTCGTCATTATTGACGCGAACACGATGAACGAAGACCAGATTAAGAGGCTGAGCGAGCTTTCCAATCAGACGCTGAATGCGGCCAAAATCTTCATCGCGATGATCCCCGTGCTAATCGTCTACCCGTTCCTGCAGCGGTTTTTCATTCATGGGATTACGCTCGGGTCGGTAAAAGAATAGTCTGCGGCCGTCGCAGGTAAGCCCATAAAAATCGCCCTCCATTCAGTGGAAGGCGATTTTGGGTTACTGTGTTAATCTTTCAGTTGGACTTTTTGGTTATTCTTTGAGTTGCCTGCATAATCAAAAAGCGGTTCACTCAGTTTGAATTCAAAGGCTTCTCTGTCAACTCTACCCACAGTCATGCTGCTATCATAAAGCTGCAAGAGAAAATGGGCCATTTCATCGCTTGTATGATAGGTACTGAAAGTTTTGTCGTAGTCATACTCGCTCGCGTTGTTTGCCACTTTCCCAAATTCCGTTTTGGTAGCCGCCGGTGCCAGCACTTTAGCTTGTAATTTTGCATTGGCGACTTTCAGTTCATGGGCCAATCCCTCGGTAAATGCACTGACATAGAACTTGGAAGCACAGTAGGTAACGGCCGTTGGCACGATGGTGTATCCACCGGCTGAAGATACATTGATTAATTGTGTGCCATCCACGTCTCTATAATCACGTACATACAAGGACGAAAAGATCGTAAGGGCTTCTACGTTTAGGCGCAGCATGGTTTCAATCTTTTCCATGTCTTGACCGGACACACTGTCATAGTTGCCGAAGCCTGCATTATTAATCCATGTTTCGATTGGATACGGATTTAACTCCCGATAGAGTTGATGGGCGTTTTGACTGACGGATACATCGACTGATTTTATCACAATATCCAGCTCAGGAATTTCCTGTAAGATTTCTTTTTTCAGTTCGATCAGCTTGTTTTCACGGCGAGCAACAAGTATGATATTCTTCTTCCGTTTTGCGAAAGCCTTAGCCGTCGCGTAACCTATACCAGAGCTCGCTCCGGTAATCACTGTATATTTTCCCTGTGTATCCATTTTAATCTTCCCCTTAAACTTGGCGTCATACCGGCTTGGTTCTTGTTCGTTTTTCAATTTCTTGTTCCATCTCCCTGTAATGATCGGTCTTCTCGTTTAACACTTCAAGTGTTACAGTAAGCTGGGCAATCTGCTCCTTGATCTCTTGTTTATGCTCCTCGAGCATCCGTCTGCGCTCGGCGACCGTCTCCTCCCCTCGGTAGCGCAGCTCGGCGAAATGCTGCATCTTGCGGATCGGCATGCCGGTATCGCGGAGGCGGATGAGAAACCGGAGCCATTCCAGGTCCGTCTCGGAATAAAGGCGGTAGCCGTTATCGTCCCTCTCAATGGCGCGGATGAGACCGGCCTTCTCGTAGTACCGCAGTGTATGGGAGGATAGGCCGGTGATTTCAGTAACCTGCTGAATGTTAAATGTCGTTTTCATGGTTTTATTTTATCAGAAAATATCCTTATTTTTCTTCCCCGGCAGAGTCATGCCGTTCAGCAGGTTCATCCCGTTGATGGCTGTAGGGAAGCCCGCATACAGGACCGTGTGAATAATAATCTCTTCCATTTCTTTACGGGTTAGCCCTACATTAGCGCCGGCCTCGATATGAACCTTTAATTGCGTCTCCCTGCCCAGCACGGTAAGCATGGCGATCGATGCGATTTCCCTTTCCCGTAAGCTTAAACCTTCGCGGCCGTAAACGTCGCCGAACATCTCCACAAGGATTTTGCCCAGATCGCCCAAGGGAGCCACCACTTCTTCTCCTGCGTGTCCGTCCACTTTCTTCAACATTTCCATTCCGAATTCATACCGGTTTTTCATAAGATCAGCTCCTTTAAGCTTTGGCTGATTCTCATTCTAGACTTTAGAGCGCGCTCTAAAGCAAGTGATTTTTTTAAATCATTTTTTTGATCCTTTGCATAGGAAAGAGCTGGAAGTGGAAACATAAGGGAATCATTGATCGGGAGGTTGCCGTATGTCCGTCTCCGAGCCGAAGCAGAAGGTGTTTTGGCGAAGCGCCTTTCTAATAACAACCGTGCTTGCTGGTGGTCAAATTGGCCATTCTCCGCTATTTTCTGTTTAAAGAAGTGCTGCTTAGGCGACTTGCGGCCGATGTGGCCGCCATCCTCGTCATCACCGGCGTGGTGGAGCTTCTGGTGCCGGCCAGAGCGAAGAAGTCCGTTTTTTGGGCGGTGAACCTTATATGCTCGCTTATTTTTTTCGCTGCTACGCTGTATTTCAATTATTTCGGAACGATCGTAACCTATACCTCCCTTACCGAGCTCAATCAGGTAACGCAGATCAAGTCGAGCGTCAAATCGACGATTGACCCGGCGGACTATATTTTTTTCGCGGATCTGGTTATCATGCTTCTAATCAGTCTGCTGGGAAGAAAGAGCCGCGAGCCCCTGCTCAGCAGGCATTCCGTGAGAAAATCCGCGGCCGGCGCTCTGACCTTGGCGGGACTGCTGCTGTCCGTGTGGTTTTTCCGGAAAGGCGAGCCGATTACGAACGAGCTGAAACGGGCGGAGGAGCTGGGCTTCTTTAACTACCAGGTCGTGGCCGTATGGGATAATTACTACAACAATGATCTATCCAAATTCAAAACGCTTGCGGAGCTGCTGCCTGTGATTCAAAGAGGGGAGTCCCGCTTCCCGTATAATAGACAGCTGGCTACCGGGGAGCCGCCCCGGGAATTCGGCTCGCAGCAGGGGAAGAATCTGATCGTCGTTCAGCTCGAAGCGTTCCAGAACTTTCCCTTGAAGATGTCCCTGAACGGGCAAGTCCTGACGCCTGTGCTGAATTCGCTGATGGAGCAAAGCTACTATTTCCCGCACATCTTTCAGCAAATCGGGCAGGGCAACACATCGGACGCCGAGTTTATGTCGAATACGTCCATTTACCCGACGGGAACGATTCCGATGTCCACCGGCTTCGGCGACCGCAATCTGCCCAGTCTGCCCAAGTCGCTGAAGAATCTGAATTACGAGTCGGATACGTTCCATGTCAATGTGGTCACCTTCTGGGACCGTGACAAGCTGTACCCCGCCATCGGCTTTACGCATTATTACGACAAACCCTTTTACGTGAACGATCATTTCAACGAATTCGGCGCGTCGGATGAGGAGCTGTACCGCGAGGTCACCAAGGTGCTGACCGGTCTCCAGCAGCAGAAGAAGCCGTTTTACTCCCAGCTGATCACGGTTTCGAGCCACTATCCTTTCATCATTCCTGAAAACAAGAAGCGGATCACGCCGCCGGACACGCTGAAGGGCAAGCGGCTCGGGGACTATCTGCTCGCGATCAACTATACCGATTTTGCGCTCGGTACGTTCATCGATCAGCTGAAGGTCGCGGGACTGTGGGACAACAGCGTGTTCGTCGCTTACGGCGACCATTTCGGTCTGCGACCGCAGGATAACGACCCGAAGTTCGTCAGCGACGCGCTCGGCATCACCTACCATCCCCAGCTGACGCGGTTCAATATCCCGCTCCTCATCCATATGCCCGGCCAAACGAAAGGAGAGGTGGTCGACCAGGTCGGAGGGCGACTGGATATCATGCCTACAGTCGCCAACCTGATGGGAATCTCGCTGGACGCTCAGCAGTTTGTCCATTTCGGTCACGATCTGCTGAACATGAACAAAAATTTGTTCGGTATCCGCTACTACTTGCCGACGGGGTCTTTTATCAACGATGATATTCTGCTGATTCCGGGGAAAGGCTTCGCAGACGGTACCGCATATAATGTCCGGACGCTGCAGCCGGTAGCCGATTTCAGCATGTACGAGCACGACTACAAATATATTCTCCGGCGGATGCAGGTATCCGACCAGTACGTAAAGCTTCTCCCGAAGAGGTAGCCCTTCCCCCGCGGCAGGTGACGGATGTGGCGGACGGACCGCTGTTTTGTTAAGATGAACCTAATCTGAAAAAACAGCGGGGAGCTTATCATGGAAATCGGAACGACCATCCGCCGCATCCGGCGCAAAAGGGGCATCACGATCGGGCAGCTGTGCGAAGGGACGGGCTTATCCCAAGGCTTCATGAGCCTGGTGGAGAATAACAAAACCTCGCCGTCGCTGGCTACTTTGGAGACGATCGCAGGCTTTTTGAACGTGCCGCTCGCTTACCTGCTGCTGAAGCAGGAGGAGCGGATGAACGTGGTCCGCAAGCACGAACGAACCCACAGCTTGTATAAAGGGAGGCAGAAGGTGGAGCATCTGGGCGAAATCGGGGGCCTCCGAATGCTGCTGATCGAAATTCCGCCCGGACTCCCGCCGGAACCGGAAATGAACGAGCATGAAGGGCTGGAAGCCCACTACGTTGTCCGAGGAAAAGTGGTCGCCATCCAGGGCGAGGAGGAGGTCCTGCTGGAGGAGGGGATACGTTCTCGTGGCATGCCTGCGTGCCGCATACCGTCCGCAATGCCGGAGACGAACCGGCCGTCCTGCTCATTACCAGCTTTAAGGATATTTAGAGGAAGCTGTAAAATTCCAAAGTCCGAGCGGATTTCAACTTCCTTGCGGCCGTTATATTTGTAATATAAACATTAAATCTATATTACAAATATTTTATGGTTGACTGACCGCATGCTCCAATGCTATATTTAACTTACAAAATGTAAGTAAGAGTATTTATTAAAGGAGGATGGCATGATGGTTCCGGCTTTATTTTTGGCGCATGGCTCTCCCATGATTGCTATTGAGGATACGAAGTATACCCGTTTTTTAGAGGAATTCGCCAAGACGCTGAAGCCCAAGGCGATTGTCATTTTCACCGCGCACTGGGAAAGCGAGACGCTGGCCGTTACTTACACGGACGAAGTCTATGAAACGATTTATGATTTCGGCGGGTTTCCTCCGGAGCTGTATGCCATTAAATATGAGGCCCGCGGCTCCAAGGAATTGGCATCGAGGCTGATCGAACGCTTTGAGAAGAACGGAATTGCGGTGCGGAAAGAGACCTCCCGTGGCCTCGATCATGGTACCTGGACGATTCTGCACCGGATGTATCCGAAGGCGGATATTCCCGTCGTACAAATCTCGGTGCATCCGTTCCTGTCGCCGAAGGAGCAGTTCAAGATCGGTGAAGCGCTTCAGGGGCTTGGCGAAGAGGATATTCTTGTCATCGGCGCCGGTGTGACCGTTCATAATCTGCGCATGCTGAACTGGTCGAAATCCGGAGTGGAGGAACCGGAGCCTTGGGCGGCGGCTTTCGACGATTGGATGATCGAGAAGGTGCAGAGCAGGGACCTGGATGCGCTGGACCGGTACCTTGAGCTTGCGCCTGCCGCCCGCCAAGCCGTGCCGCGGCCGGAGCATTTTGTGCCGCTCTTTCTCGCGATGGGAAGCGGGGACCCGGGCCGCCGTCCGGAGATTGTTCACCGGAGCTACGATATGGGCGCGCTGAGCTATCTCAGCTTCCGGTTTTAACGGATGCTCTTTTATATCACAGCCTTCGCCGTGATCCTGATCGACCAGGTGACGAAATACTTGATCCGGCTGCACCTTCCGGTCGGCGAATCGATGGAAGTCTGGCGGGATCATCTGCTGTTCACACATTATCAGAACAGCGGCGCGGCGTTCAGCTCCTTCCAGGGCTACGGCCGATGGTTCGTACCCGTGGCCGTGCTGATCTTGGCGGTCGTGCTCTATTACCGGCGCAAGGGGCGACTGAAGGGCATGCTTATGGAGCTCGGCACGGGCTTCTTCGTCGGGGAGCTATCGGGAATGCCATCGACCGGGTCGCCTTCAACCAGGTTACCGATTTCATTCAGTTTCATGCCGATCGCGGCATTCTCAATCTGGCCGATCTGGCGATCAATGCCGGAGTTCTACTGATGCTGGCCGATTCCCTTATTCCGCGGCGGAAGAGGGAGTGAAGGCGTGCGGCCGGCTTTATATTCTATATCTGAAGGCATCTCCGATAGCAACGGGGATGCTTTTATTATTCAAACGGAATCCGTTCAAGGATGGTATACCAATGGTTCGCGGAATCCCCTCGTTCATCAATTTCCAAAAGAGATCCCCCATCTCGTTTGCTGAATACACTTCAGGATCTTGCTCAAGCCGCCAAATGATCAGAGTCAGCATAGCCCCTCCCGCGAGGAGGACAGTAATTCGGAAGGCAACGGAATGATGAAATGTTGAACATATTGAGCAATCACCGAGCGTTCAGCTAACCGGATAAGAAATTGACGCAGTTTGACCACGATCATGGCCGCTCCCCGCTCACTCAGCAATACGCGATACAGCCGCCGGTTATCGGCAATATGTTCAAATACTTTTACGCTTGTTGTCTTCTTTTCAATCAATACCTCCGATACGGATAACGTCTGTGTCCGTGCCGCTAAATCATTTAGAAGTTCGTCTAATGTTTCAATCAGGAGATGTTCTTTGTCGGGATAATGTTCGTAAAACGTGGCTCGCCCTAAAGTGGCTCGTTCCGTTATATCCAGAATAGAGAGATATTCATATCCGCGTTCACCAATTAACTCGAATAGCGCCTTCTTGAGGAGGGTTCTGGTGCGTAAAATTCGTCATCCATTTTGGGCGTCTTTGCGATTTCGGACTCTTGTCCGGTTCCAGACTTAGATGTCCGGCTTCGTGAATTTTCCTTTTTAACCATTGACCGCCACCCGTTCTCAACGATTCGCCGGACATCAATTGAACCCTAACTTCGCCGCTCGTGCATTTTATTTAAGAGAATTCGCGTTTGTTGAAGAATGTATCGTGTTTGTTGAAGAATGTATCGTACAACAGTTGAGAGTAAAATGAATATTTTAAAAATGGATCCGAAACTAATCGAACAGCACGAAGGCCACCTGAATTCAGATGGCCTTTTTGCAATGTTGAAAGAATAGGTAGTCACATGGTTTTAGGCTAATGATTCCGGAGATTGTTAGAGTTTGCTTCTTGTTCTCTCAGGATTTCCTCCATAGTTTCAGACTTTCTTCGCGTAGCTGCATTTAAAATGATCAGACCGACGAATAAAAGCGGTATGGTAATGGTCCAGAACAACGTAACCCGCCTCCCTTAAGGTATGAACCCGGCTGAGGTCCTATTTACATCTTACGGATTCAAAAAGGAAATGTTGCGATTGAAAAACATAATAGACATAACGCCCTATGCGATGACCTCGGAAGATAGTACAAACGCTGCTTAAAGCGCTTACATTTATAGCATATGATTGGGAAGTAATTCCAACGAAAATAAGGAGGGATGTTGTGTGAAGCGTAAATTGATGCTGCTGCTTGTCGTTTTTGGGGTTTTATCGTCGTTGGTTGCCATTCCCGCAGGTGCCGTTCCGTACGGTCCAAACGCTTTTGCGAAGTTTACCGTTGATGAATGGTGGTACGATCTTTACGATGACAGAGGGGGTGGCCTTAGGCATCTGGTTTATAATGACCGCACGGAATTTGCTTATAATACGGATATGATCAGCGTTACGGGAAACAAATTCAGAATCCGTCATCTGGACAAATCTCCTACAACTTATACGACTACTTTAGGATATATGACGACCAGCACCGACTGGTTAGCGACGAGGAATCTGGAATATTCCACCGCAGTGATTACGCCCGACGGACAGCTTCATGACAGCTATAGGGATACGAATCAGCTCCAATTTGTAAGAATCAGTCTGGATCAAAAATATATTATCCTAACCACGGTCACCATCACCGGTTGGGCTGATTTAATAGCTCCTGTCTCTTCGATTGAAGCCGTTCCAACCAAGATCAACGGAGGGACGGATGCCTACCTTGTTACAATCAAAGCCACGGACGATCTTTCCGGGGTTAACTATACGCATGTCTGGTTTAATAACAATAACGGGTTCGTTTACTACGGGCCATTCTACGTAACCAAGGACCGGTCGCCGCTCAAAATCAGCTACAGAAGCGGGGATTACAGTGGAAATGTGGAGCAATTAAAGGTGTTCGAGCTGAAATGAATGAGATTTGCCGGTTTCTTCAACGAATCGAAGCAGGCGTCGCGGCGCCTGCTTTGTTTATTTATTTCTCAAACGTAACCATTAAGACGGATTTAACAAAATGAGTTTTATCATCCGCGTATTTATGTTTGTTACCTTTACTGTCTGCCGATAATTGCTGTTTAAGCGGTTCATGTGAATTTGGTCGGTTCGTGGCTCGCCTTTATTAAAGTCGTGCCGATCCGGCAAAACATGGATTCCTTTATAAGCGTAACCCAGTATTTCCTACGGAGCTGCACATCACTTTACCATTCTTCCGACCACGGAACTAAAAAACTCACCTTCCGGTTTTAAACGGGTCCCAGCGTAAAGTTTCCCGAGTCGGTGCGCACTTTCAGCAGCACACCACCGTTTCCGAACGAACCTTGGAGGATCCGGTTGTCCTCGTCCCGCTCCGTATACTTGAAGCCGTTCCAATGGATCGCCCCTTGCCCCGAGCCTCCGCGATAATCGACGGATAGCGATGCCGGTTCGTTAGCCAAATAGACCTTAACCTCTCCGCTCCCCGACTTCAGCTCCGTGTTATAAAGCAGCTGACTGCTGTCCACTTGAATATCGCCCGAGCTTGTTTCGCCCTTGATTGCCGCGTTTCCGCCGGACAACGCGATGTTTCCGCTTCCGGCATTGAATACCGCTTCACTGCTCTTGAACCCGGATGCCTTGATCTCGCCGGAGCTCGCTTCTACGTTGATGGCAGAGGATTCCACGTCGTTCACAGCTATATTTCCGCCGCTGGTGCTTGCCATGAAAGATTGGGCCCGAACGTTCGACGCTTTAACGTCGCCGCCGCTGGTTTCCATCTTAAGGGTGTTCCACTGCTTTTCCGGAATCTCAACGGTCAAATCCACATTCGTGATATCCAGCCCTATGGTGTAACGATCCGGTACATCGACTCCGATATTCAGCGTATCCGCCTGTTGATCGAAGAGCAGCTTGATATCCTCCGCCTTTTTAGAGCTCGCATTGCCGTGAAGCCTTGCCGTCACTTGATCCGAGCTTCCCTTGACTACATTGATGTTCGTGCTCGAGGTGTCAATCGTTATGTTCTGTAATCCGGCCGCCGCCGTTTCTTTTTGGATGTCGACCTTCTTCGTGTTACTGCCGAACACGTTTCCCGTCAGTATATCGGAGGTTGACAAAGCGTAAACTCCCACTAATATACCCGCAGCAATCAAAATCGTATCGAACCCGATCCGAACTCTCATTTATCATCTCTCCTAAAATATGGTGACACTGCTTTAATCGTTTTTAGTGTAGCATTCAAGATTTGGCCGCACATTAGACCTCTGATCTGTTTTGTACCCGCCTGAGGTCCAGTATGAAGTCGAAGCATACATCGAATTGCCCGAAAAGCAACCGGATCTTATCGATTTCCATTCTTCCATAAAGCCCGAACCATATCGTTTCAATCTCATAGAAATAGAGTATGAGACTGGAGGGGAGGGATCTCCATGATTGTTCACATTTTGAATCGTTCTCGCGGGAAATTCGTTGTTCTTAAAACGGTTTCAGCGGAAGAAATAGGCGGTAGGGTCATAAAAGTGAATAAAGGAGTAGTCGTACTCAAAACATTGTTGGGGACAAGAATATTTGTACCCATTAATAAAATCGTTGCTGTAATTAAACGCTAAATTTAAAAAATAGGGTTTCCAAGAATTGATCGCATGAGCCAAAAGCTAAAAAATGCAGCTCGTATCCGTTGGGATGCGGGCTGCATTTTACTTTTCAACTTCCGGGGAATCTTTTCATTGCTCCGTTCTTATGTTCGATAGTCCAATTGAGCCGGAAAGCGGCTATTAGCGTCGCAAATGTAGCGTCTTTTTAACATCACGCTGAATGGCTTCCTCCCCGGCGGTTAAGTAAGAATAGGACAGCAAGGGAGGGATTGCTATGATGATGATCAAATCCGTCAACACCTGGAGCCTGGAGCAATACCTGGGGCCGCTGAGAGAGGCGCAGTGGGACGAAGCGCGCAGAGAGCCGGTCATTACGATGGAGGACCGGCCGGTAATGTTCCCGCCGCTGGAGCTTCCGGCGAGATTAAGGGAGCAGGGTTTTACGGCGGCGGAGGTCAGCTATGCGCAGTTTCCCGAGCGCACGGAGCTGTACTTGAACGATCTGCGCGGTGCTTTCGCCGCATCCGGCGTAACGCTGACGTCGCTTCTGATCGATTACGGCGACTTGTCGGCTGCGGATGAAGTCCGGCGTGAGGCGGATTTCGCCTGGTGCAAGGGCTGGATCGATACGGCGGCCCAGGCGGGTGCGAAGCGCGTGCGAATCCGGGGCGGCGATGCGGAGCCGGCAGACGAGGCGGCGCTCCGGCGTTCGGCCGAAGCGATGCTGCGGCTGGAGGCTTATGCCGCTCAGGCCGGGATTCGCGTCGTCACCGAGAATCTCGGCAAGTCGCTTTCCACAGCGGACAGTCGCTTGCAATTCCTTGACCTGTGCGGCGGCCGGATCGGGTTTACGGCGGACTTCGGCAATTTCGGGAAGGACAAGCATGCGCAGCTGGCCCGCGTCCTGCCTTACGCCGAGACGGTGCACGCCAAGCCCGATCTGAAGAAAGAAGGCGGAATCGATACGGACGATTTCAACCGTCGCCTGCAGCTGTGCATCGATCAGGGCTTCCGCGGCGTTTATTCGTTTACTTATCTGGGCGAGGGGAGCCTTGGTCGCATCTGGCTGAGCTTCGCCAGAATGCCGAACGAACGTTCGGGATGGCGAAATAAGGCTTTTCCTAAGGCGGGGAACGAAGCCCGGCAGACCGCCGGCTTCCCAAGCCAAGCCTGCGTCAAGTTGCCCGGATACCGGGTAAGGAACTAGACAGCGTCCTATCCTGGCATAGGGACGTTCCACTGTGGGAAGGAGGATACCCCAATGTCTCATTTGACCGATACGCGGCTGAAAGAGCTGAAGGATAAACTCTTGGAGGAGAAAAGGGAGCTGGAGGCGCATTTTGCGCAGGAGGAGGACGATGAATCGCTTCTGGATTCGACCGGGGAGCTGTCTTCTTACGATAACCATCCGGCGGATATCGGCACGGAAACGTTCGAGCGCAGCCGTGACCAGGCCGTGGACCGGAACCTCGAAGAGGAACTGGAGCAGATCGGTGCCGCGCTCGCCCGCATGCAAAGCGGCGAATACGGCACATGCGCGGTCTGCGGCAAGCCGATTCCGTTCGAACGGCTGCAAGCCGTTCCCTATTCGCCTTACTGTACCCGCCACGCGGACGAGGCCCGGCGCGGCGAGGCGGCGCCGGGCCGGCCTGTGGAAGAGCAGGTCATGACGCCGCCTCCCACGGGGGCGGGGAGAACCGGCGCCGGGGTGCAGGGCGGTTCGACGATGCGGACGCGTGGAATACGGTGGAAAGCTACGGCAATTCCGACAGCCCCGCGATGGCGGTGCAGCGGGATGCAGACGGTTACGACCGTTTGTCTTCGGACAAGGTTGACCGCACGGGCCAAGTGGAAGAGGTGGAAGGCTTTGCCGGCAACGATATGCAGGGCAAGCAGCGTCATGTGCAGCAGACGAAGCGCTACCGGGATTACGTGGAGCGGGAGGAAGGCGAACGGCTGGCGGACGAGGTGGAACGCGAAGCTGAAGCCAAGGGGAGATAATCGCCGGAATGCTGGGTAGAAGGGACGATGGAATAGCGATCCGGTTCAGGGCTAAAGGTTGTGTGTGGAATCCGGACCCGACGCAAACGCTGGGACACTGCAGTTAACCAATCTGCTGATCCCGTAGCGGGCGGCCTCCGGGAGCTGTTTCAAGTCCTTCGGGACTTGGGGCGGCTCCTTTTTCCGTCAGGCTTCGACGTTATTTCCCGTTGTTTGCTCCTACCAAGTCGCTTACAATGAAAGAAAGTTTCGGCGCTTGGGGGAATAAGTAATGTGGAAGATAAGGCGCAGCCGCCCTGGCGGCCATGGAGTGTTTCTTCGTTTGCTGATTCCGAATATGCTCTTCCTGCTGCTGCCGCTTCTTGTCGGCTGGGTGATCTATAATCAAACGCTGCAGGAGTTCGAGAAGGAAGTGACGGCGGCCAACTTGAACATTCTGCAGCAGAGCAAGGACCAATTGGACCGGCGTTTCTCGGAAATGAATTCGATCGCGACGCAGCTTGTAAGCGATTCCAGAATCATGCAGTTCCAGAACATTAAGGATCCGTTCGAAGGAGCAAACACATATCGCATTCTGGAGACCCGCAAAAGCATTTACAACTACAGTCTGTCGAATAACTTTATATTCAATTACTTTGTCGTGTTCAAGAACAGCGACCTGGTGCTGGCGGAGAGCTCCACATACAAGCTCTCCGATTTCCATAAGCAATTCCGTTATGCGGGCATGGATGCGGAGCAGTGGAAGAGCTTGTTCACCGACGCCTACTACCAGCGAAAAATTCTTCCGGCCCAGGATGTGACTGTAGGGGGAATCCCCTACTCGCTGCTCACTTATATTCAATCGCTGGGGTTTCCCGGCATGCCTCAAGGGGCGGTGGCCATTACCGTCGATAACCGGGAAATCCAGAAGCTGCTCCGGGGGCTCGACCTTACCGGCGGAGGCTGGGTGTATATCCTGAACGAGAACGGCGACATCGTGAGCTCGATTCCTTCCGTGCCGCAGCGAGCCGGCCCCGCCGGAAACGGAGAAGGCCCGGATCGCGCCCGCCTACCGGGTAGACCGGAGTGCATTGCCGGGCAAACAGGGAAGCGACCTGCAGGATATCGGGGGGCGGAAGATGATGGTCACCTATACGACCTCCCAATACAACGGCTGGACCTACCTGGTGGCGCAGCCGGCGCACGTAGTGCTGGAAAAAGTGCTTTATATTAAAAAAATTACGTTTACGATGGCATTCATCTTTCTTACACTCGGGCTCGTCATCGCTTATCTCATTGCCTACCGCAACAGCCGTCCGCTCCGAGGCATTATGGAAACGATCGCCGAGCGTACCGGAGGAGAACACCATTCCGGCGCGGACGCCTACCGTTTCATCCGGGAAGCCGTCTCCCAGCTGATCGATAAGAACCGCGAAATGCAGGAGAAGATGGAGAAGCAGGCACCGCTGCTGCAGGCCGCACTTTTCGAAAGGTCGCTGAAGGGGAATATGTCTCGCCCAGGGACATCCCGACGCTGCTGCAGCATGTGGGGATCGAGGCGCAGGGCAACCATTTTGCGGCGGCCGTTCTTCAATTGCGCGGGTACGACAGCGGTCTGGACCGGCATGCACTGGAGGAGCTGGATGTGAGGCGCGTCATGGTGAAAGACATCTTGAGCGAAATCACGCACGGCTCCGTACACTTTCATGATGTGGCCGAGGATCAGATCGCTCTTCTGTTCGCCTTCGGTCCCGAAGATCCGGAGGGGCGTACGGCATACCTCGCGGAACTGATCCGGCGGATCGGCGATACGATCCAGGCCCGTCTGAATCTGGCGACGAGCTTCGGGATCGGCAGCATCCATGAGAACCTGCTGAACATATCGCGCTCCTATGAGGAAGCGAGGCGGGCGCTCGAATATTTGCTTTGGCGCAGTCAAAGCGGAGTGATGCGGTTTGACGAGTCGCCGAAAGAAAGCAGCGGATATTATTATCCCGCCGATCTGGAGCTCCGGATGAGCAATCTGGTGAAAGCGGGTGAAGAGGCGGCGGTAACCGCACTTCTGGAAGAGCTGCACCGCATCAACTTCGAGGAGCGGCGCCTATCGGTGCCGATGCTCCGGCTGTTCATGAACGAGATGTGGGGAACGGTTGTGAAGCTGCTTCCCCAAGTCGGCATGGATGAAGGCAGGGCGCTGGAGCAGATCAAGCCGTTCTCCGGCGATATGGCCTCGTACGACGGACTGCAAAGCAATTACCGGTCGCTGGCCTCCGTTTACAGACAGGTATGCGGCTTCGTGAGCGAGCATAAGAAGAGCCAGAACGTACGGTCGCTGGAGGACATCGTCGAACTGCTGCACGAGGCGTTCCCGCAGGCCGATCTGTGCCTTGATTCCGTGGCCGACCGGATGAATATTTCGAAAGGGTATTTGTCCCAATTCTTCAAAGAGCAGACCGGCGTCAACTTCTCCGATTATTTGGAAGACCTGCGAATGTCCAAAGCCAAGGAGCTTCTGGCGAAGACGAATCTGCCGGTGTACGAAATCGCGGAGCGGGTCGGCTACAGCTCCTCCAATACCTTCTGCCGGGCGTTCAAGCGGATCAACGGCATCAGCACCTCGGAATTCCGCCGTTCCAAGGCCATTTGAAAGCGTATTCTTAACTCGTGCACATCCCGCACGCAAATGCACATCGCCATTTCTGAAGGCCTGCACATCCGTCTGCAGGCTTTCACATTTACACCGGACTGCAGGCTCGGTTATCTTGGGGTTATCTTGCAAGAGGGGGTGAAATTTTGGAAGCGCTTAAAAAAGCAGCGGACATCCGGACTAGTGTAAGCGTGAAGGTGAATACCCGAACGCCGCTTCATAAGATCCGCAAGGTGTGGCGACTCTACGTGCTGATCGCGCTGCCCGTCATCTATATTCTGATCTTCAAATACCTGCCGATGTACGGGGCCCAAATCGCCTTTAAAAACTTTATTGTAACGAAAGGCGTATGGGGGAGCGAGTGGGTCGGGTTCAAGCATTTCGAACGGTTCTTCCATTCCTACGAGTTCTGGAGGCTGCTCGGCAATACGATCGTACTGAGTGTGTACAATCTGGTGGCGGGCTTCCCGTTCCCGATTATGCTGGCGCTCAGCTTGAACTATGTGAGAAATAAATTTTTCAAGCAGTCCGTGCAGATGATTACCTACGCTCCCCATTTTATCTCTGTGGTGGTCATGGTCGGCATCATCCTGGAAATGCTGGACCCGCGCAACGGCATCGTCAATACGGCCATCCGGTCGCTGGGCTTTGAGACGGTGAGCTTTATGGGCAAGCCCGAATATTTCAAATCGATCTATGTCTGGTCCGGCATCTGGCAGAACGTCGGATTTTCCTGCATCATTTATTTGGCGGCGCTCACCGGCATCGACCCTTCCCTGCATGAAGCGGCCGTGGTCGACGGCGCGAACAAGGTGCAGCGGATGCTGCACATCGATCTGCCCGGCATTATGCCGATTGCGATCATCATGCTGATTATGAACACGGGCCAGATGCTCGACATCGGTTTCGAGAAGGTGCTGCTGATGCAAAATCCGCTCAACATCCGCACCTCCGAAATCATCGATACTTACGTGTACAAAGTGGGCCTCGCTTCGCAGGCGATGAACTATTCCTATTCCTCCGCGATCGGCCTGTTCAAATCGGTGGTGAACCTGATTCTTCTGGTGGCCGTAAACAAAATCGCGCAGAAGACGAAGCAGGCCAGCTTATGGTAACGGAAAGGAGGACACCATGGAGCATCCCGCGATCAAAGAAACGAGCAGCGACCGGCTGTTTACGGCGATCAATTACTTGATCCTGTCGCTGTTTCTGGTAATCATTCTGTACCCGCTGATTTATATTGTAAGCGCTTCGATCAGCAGCTCCGAGGCGGTGATTTCCGGCAGGGTCTGGCTGTGGCCCGTCGACCCGACGCTGGACGGGTATACGGCGGTGTTCAAGCATAAGCTGATCGTAAGCGGCTTCTTGAATTCCCTGTATTACACCGTAGCCGGGACCCTGATTAACGTGGTCATGACGATTCTGGCGGCATATCCTTTGTCCAGGAAAGACTTTTACGGGAAAAATGTGTTCATGTTCCTCTTCGTATTCACAATGATGTTCTCCGGGGGACTCATCCCGACCTATCTCGTCGTCAAGGATCTCGGGCGCTCAATTCGACCTGGTCGATGCTGCTGCCCGGAGCGCTTGGCGTCTGGAATATGATCATTACCCGGACGTATTTCCAGACGACGATTCCCGACGAGTCGCTGGAAGCGTCCCAGCTGGACGGGTGCGCGGATTTTCAATTCGTGCTGCGGATTGTGCTTCCGCTCTCCGGCCCGATCATCGCGGTGATTACGCTGTTTTATGCCGTGGGGCATTGGAACTCCTTTTTCAACGCGCTGATTTATTTGAAAAGCCAGAACCTGTTCCCTCTGCAGCTGGTGTTAAGAGATATTCTCGTACAGAACGACGTGGACATGAACATGCTGGCCGACGTTCAAGAGGCGGCGAGGAAAGAGGGGCTTAGGGAGCTGCTGAAATATTCGCTCATTATCGTCGCGACGGGACCGCTGATGATCGTCTATCCGTTCGTGCAGAAGTATTTTGTCAAAGGGGTTATGATCGGCTCTTTAAAGGGATAACGCTCATACACAGGGAGGGGTTCGTTTGAAAAGAATTGCAGGCATCGTGCTGTCGGCCGTGTTGGGCCTGGGTCTGGCATTAAGCGGCTGTTCGGGGAAGGATCCGGCAGGGAGCGGGGGCAGGACAGCGGCGGGAGCAGCGGTAAAACGGCGGTGACACCGGCCGGCCAGCTTCCGATCACGAGTGAAAAAACGACCATCAAGGTGCTGGTGAAAGGCACATCGACGGTGGAGGATTTCGCCACCAACGAATTTACGAAATGGTTGGAGGAGAAGACGAACATCCATATCGAATGGGAGGTCGCGCCGGAGAAATCGGCTACGGAGAAGTTAAACCTCGTCCTGTCGAGCGGCGACTATCCGGACGTCATTATGGGCTTCGGCGTCTCGCCGACGCAGATGATGATCAACGGCGACCAAGGCGTCTTTCTGCCACTGAACGATCTGATCGAGAAATACGGTGTGGAAATGAAGAAGATGTTTGAAGCGAACTCGTTCTACAAGGACCTGATCACCGCGCCGGACGGCAAAATCTATGCACTGCCGCAGGTCAACGAATGCTACCACTGCATGTACCAGCGGCGGATGTGGATCCATAAGCCTTGGCTGGATAAGCTTGGGCTGAAAATGCCGACGACAACGGATGAATTCTACGAGGTGCTGAAAGCGTTCAAAACCAAAGACCCGAACGGCAACGGCAAAGCGGATGAAATTCCGCTGTCGGGCTCGATTCAAGCCTCGAGCGAGCCATCTCTTCTCGACGCAGATGATCGACTCGTTCCTGATGAACGCCTTCATCTACGACCACGGCGACAAGAAGCTCTACCTTGATAACGGCAAGGTTACGGTTCCCTATAACAAGCCCGAGTGGAAGGAAGGGCTGAAATATTTGCGCAAGCTGTATGCCGAAGGGCTGATCGACCCGCAAGCCTTGACGCAGGACAACAACCAGCTGAAGCAGCTCGGCGAGAACCCGGATACGGTCATCCTTGGCGCCTCTTCAGGGCATAACATGGGCTCTCTCACCACACTGGGGGCGAAGAGCGGAAGGTGGCTGACGTATGTAGCGGTTCCTCCGTTAAAAGGGCCGAACGGCTTCCAGAATGCGGCGTATCATCCGTACGTCGTGGCCAACGGGCAATATATCATTACCAAGAATGCGAAGAACCCGGAGGCGGCTTTCCGTCTGGCGGACTTCCTGTTCAACACGCCGGATACGACGCTGCATTGGTATGCCGGCCGGGAAGGGACGGAATGGCGGTACGCGGAGAAAGGGGAGATCGGCATCAACGGCAAGCCGGCCATCTGGAAGCGACTGACCCCTTGGGGCGGCGTGCAGAATGTGAACTGGAGCCAGACCGGGCCGAATTACCGCTCCAGCGATTTCCGGCTGGGCGAGGCGGCCAATCCGGACCAGCCGCTGGAAGTGATTTTGTACAACGAGACGAAGCAGAAGATGGAGCCGTACCAGATGCCGATCGATAAGGTCATGCCTCCGGTGTTCTTTACGGCGGAGCAGGCTTCGGAGATTGCGGATCTCGAGAAAACGATCCTCGACTACGTCAAAGAAATGATGGCCCGGTTCGTCACCGGGGATTCCGACATCGACAAGAACTGGGATTCTTATGTGAAGAATCTCGACAGCATGAACCTGAAGCGGTATCTGGAAATTTATCAGCAGGCTTACGACGCGAACTTCAAGAAGAAAAAGTAGGCCGGCGGAGGCGCCCTCCAGCAAGGTCCGAGCGGCCGGCTGGAGGGTTTGGTCCGTACAGATGAGGATTATGCAAATAGAGATGAGGATCGTATATGGCGTTATTCGCGCAATTTGGTACGATGAAGGAGACACGAAGGGCCGGGAGGGAACGACCGAGTGATTCCGAAATTTAATGATGCCAGAGATGTGTTTTTCGAGAGAAGGTTCGGCTTGTTCGTCCATTGGGGGTTGTATGCGATTCCGGCCTGGCATGAGCAGATTTTATGGCGCGGGAAGATGAAGCGCAAGGAGTACGAGCAGCTGATCCACCGCTTCAACCCGGAGAGGTTTTATCCGGACGAATGGATCGATATGGCACAGGCGGCAGGCATGCAGTACCTGTGCTTCACGACGAAGCATCATGACGGCTTCTGCCTGTGGAACACTGGGTATACGGATTACAACGTAATGCATTCCGCTTACGGCAAAGATCTATTGGCGGAGCTGGCCGAAGCCTGCAAGCAGCGGAATTTCCCGCTCAGCTTGTATTATTCTTGTCCGGATTGGCATCATCCGAATTATCCGAACCAGGGCCGGCACCACGAAATGTTCGGACCGCGGGCGGGGACGAGCCGGATCTGGAGAAATATTACGACTTCGTGAGAAACCAGGTCCGCGAGCTGTGCACGAATTACGGTCCGATTTACCAGTTCTTCTGGGATGTCAATGTGGCGGCCTATGAGGACCCGAGCTTGAACGACATGATCCGGGAGCTGCAGCCGGGCATTCTGATCAACGACCGCGGGCCGGGACGGGGCGATTACAGCACGCCGGAGCGGCATGTGCCTGAAGGCGGAGCCTTCACAAGGCCGACGGAAGCGTGCCAGGCGCTCGGACGCGAGAGCTGGGGGTACAAGGAAGACGAGGACTATTACAGCCATCAATTCATTATGCAGAGCATGGATAAAATCCTCGCGATGGGCGGCAACTATCTGCTGAACGTCGGCCCTAAGCCCGACGGCACGATTGCGCAGGAGAATGTGGAGGCCTTGGAGCGGATCGGCGCCTGGTACCGGACCGTGAGGGAAGCCTTTGACGGCGCGGTGCCGGCTTCGGATATGGTGTTCCGTGACGAAATCGTGATGGAAGGATCTTCGCGCCGGATGGTAAGGGATGAGGTGCTGCTTACCCGGAAGGGGAACACCTTGTATGTCCATCTGTATAAGGACCCGCAAAGCACGTCCATTCTGCTGAAGCCGCTGGACGTGCTGCCCCGCAAAGCGACCCTGTTGAACACCGGAGAGACGCTGGAAACCCGGGTGGATACGGTTCCCTGGGCATGGAGGGAGAAGCCGTATCTGCGGATCCGGGGGCTCCCAGTCAACCGTTTGACGGATTCCGTTATGGTGATCAAGCTGGAATTCGACGAATCGGTGAGCGAATAGAAATCATGTTCATTCGATGAAAGGCCCCTTCGATTGCGGTCGGGAAGGGGGCTGTTTTTGCTTCAGAAGCCGCCTAAATGGCCGTGCCTACTCCGTAATCTGGAAATTGGCGAACTGAATTTTCGCCTCCGGCATGCCGGAGTAGATTTTGCGGTAAATGCCCCATTTCGGGCGGTTGATGGCGGCTCCCTCTCTCCAATTATCCTTGGTTCCGCTGTAGGACATCAAGGTTGTACCGTCCAGCTTCTTGAGCGTCATATTGAGGGTCCCGCTATCGGTATTCTGGACCTTGACCGTCGCTTCCACCCACTGGCCGTCGATATTTGAAAAAGCCGTCTGGGCGAGCGTCTCCACCTGATCCATCGTGCTTGCCGATCGGGCTGTGCCTGAACTTCAGATAGCCGTCTTCCACCGTGAAGGTCAGAATAGGGGCGCCGTCATCTCCGTCTTGGGCCTTCAGCTGAAAGATATGATGGAAATTGCCCGAAGGCGACACCGGATACGGACTCATCGCACGGAACTGCCACTTGTAAGTAACGGTCTGACCGTAGGATGCCGTAACGTTATCGGGTGAGCTTTTGTACGCTTTTAATTCAATGCGCCGCCTGTCGGTATTGCTTGCCGTCGAGCACGGCCGTATCCGATGCGTCTCCCGCTTTAAATACGAATACATTGCCGCCTGAAATTTGAGTGGAGGTCGATTCGTACAGATGGCCGGCATCGGTCGGCCCGTCGATCGGGTCCGAACCGAAATACTGCTGGAAGATTTGCAGTGCGGTCTTGCCGTTATTCGGGCCGTCGGAATTCACGGTCACGGTGGCGGCAAATACGGTCGTACCTGCGGCCAAAGCGGAAACCAGCGCCAGGCCGGTTACTACGGATTGGATGCTTTTTCTCATCAGGATAGCCTCCTTTAGTAAAATAAGTGAACCGGTTGAACCTTGAAGTCTGACGAAGTCGTATGACGCCAAAGCCGACGGTTGAAGCTTGCGGTCTGTTCGGGTCCGATCCCTCCTTTCTCCACCGAATAGGGCAAGCAATGACAACGCTTACACTCGCTTGCTGAAATCAGCATAATCCAATGACCGTGCCGTTGACATGCAAAATTTTACGATCGATTTGTGATTTTTTAACAATAGTGCGACCATTTGGATATAGTCGTTTTTTCCCTGGCACGGGATATTCCGGCCGTGGTATGTTCGGATTTGAATGATCAAACAGGAGGCGTTCATATGAGGTACGGCATAACCGAGTGGGCACAAAACTTAGGGGAGAGACACATCATCGCCCTGTAAACTGTGCGATTCCCCTCCAGCAGGGAAGGGGTAACCATTTTGGAAAGCAAGAAAAAGTTCGTGGTCACCGGCCTGTTCTTCGGGCCGCTATTTACGGAAATGGATGAAACGATCATCGGCACGGCGATGCCGGCCATCGTCCGGGAGCTAGGGGGTCTGGCGTTATACGGCTGGGTCTCAGGGATTTACCTGCTTGCGCTTGCCGCCGGTTTGCCGATCATGGGAAAGCTGGCGGATTTGTACGGGAGAAAACGAATCTATTTATGCGCTCTCGGTATGTTTCTGGCGGGCTCGACGCTCAGCGGCTTTGCCGGTTCGATGCCGATGCTGCTCGTCTTCAGGGCGGTGCAAGGCCTCGGAGGGGCGGGACTCATTCCGCTTGCCAGCGTGATCGTTGCGGATTTGTTTCCTCTGGAGCGGCGGGCCAGAATTCAAGGCTTGTTCGGCAGTTTATATGTCATCGTTACGACCGTCGGGCCGGCGGTCGGCGGGTCGCTGACGCAGTATGCGGATTGGCGCTGGATCTTTTATATGAATCTGCCGTTCGGGCTGACAGCCGCCTTGTTCATCGCCGTTGGTCTTAAGGAATCCGCGTCGGAGAACCGGGAAAGATTGGACTTAGCCGGTGCGTTGCTGCTTCCCGCGGGGCTGATTCCGCTTATGCTTACGGCTGTCAGGGTGGGTGACGGGATCAACCCCGGCCCTGCATGGGAATCGCCGGTGACATGGGTCCTGGCCGTCGGCGGACTTTTGCTGCTGGGGCTCTTTATCCGGGTCGAGCTGAAGGCGGAGCAGCCGGTTTTACCGTTGTACGTGTTCAAGCGCCGTGTGGTGGCCATCGTGAGTGTGCTTGCCTTTTGCGTGAGCTTCGGGACATTCGGCGTTCTGACCTATCTGCCTTTTTATGCCCAGAATGTGCTGGGCTTCTCTCCGGCGGCCGCAGGCTATCTGATGACTCCGCTGGCACTGGGGGCCGTCGTTTCGGGGCTTGTCTTCGCCTTTCTGGTCGCGAAGGTGAGCTACCGCCTTCTGTTCGCGGTGTCTCTGTGCATGGCCGCCGTGGGCTTCGCTCTTCTCGCAGCCTTGCCGCTGAACGGGAGTGCGGTTCTGCCTTACGTCTATGTATTCATCGCGGGCCTGGGCATCGGCGTCGTCATGATGGGGAAGGAAACCGTCGTGCAGGAGCAGGTGAATAAGGAGGATATCGGCAGCGCGACGGCGACTGGTTTCGCTGATCTCCCAGCTCGGTGCGGCGTTGGCCGTCAGTCTTCTGGGAGGCGTGCTGTCCTCTTCCGCAGACCGGCCGGTTCACGCAGTTGAAGCCCGGCCTGGCGCAGGAAGAAAGCCGGGAAATTCAGAGGGCGCTGGATGGACGGTTGACCGGCGACTTATCGGGGCCTCTGTTTGAGAGAATGCGGGAGATTTATCATTATGGCGTGCAGCATGTCTTGATCATCACGCTGTTCGTCATATCGGCTGCCCTGGCGGCAAGCTTGTTCCTCGGCAAGGGCAAGCTGGGGGGCGTACAAACGGATAAGACTAAATCCGTCCAAGGCCTAATGGTCGCCTAAGCTTGCGTGAGAGATCACGCAGGCTTTTTTTTAAAAATCAGCGAATAATATATATCGATTATAAAATCAAACAATGTTATTTTTTGAACAAGGTTCGTCTCAGCTCAGGTGTGTATCCTATACCGGGAAGGCGGCAGGATCAATGAAAGAAAAAAGCACCGGCCTTCATCCATGAAGGTAAACCGGTGCCGATCTTTTCCGTCATTAAAAGAGCAGCGCAATCGCAAGCAAATCGAACAAGACGAGCGGGATAATAAAAGCGCCGGGGAAGAAGAAGGCCGAGGTGCGGGCGCAATGGCGGGCGTGGTACGGGTCAACCTTAAGATAGACGTGCTTGGAGTCCACTTTGATGATTTGGCCTTGATAGACCTGGCCGTATCTGGTGGTGACGGCGACATGGCGGTTCATATATTTTTTGCAAATCCGATAGTTGTCGTGGGCGGACATGGAGATCCTCCTTTCTGCTTTTCTTACTAATCTATTCTATGAATCTCTATACCATTGCGTGTGGGCGGGCTCATAGATTGGTATATATCGTGAAGCGTTTTGCTGGTATAATGGGATCGATTCTTTACCTCGCACGCTGCCCGAAGCGGCAGGCATCCCTTCCTCTTCTGTAACCGCTTTTCTGGAAGCGGCCGATGCCCGCGGGCTGGGTCTGCACAGCTTCATGCTGCTGCGCCGCGGCCAGGTTGCGGCGGAGGCCTGGTGGGCGCCGTACGGCCCTGACATCCCGCACATGATGTTTTCGCTGAGCAAGAGCTTCACTTCCACCGCTATCGGCCTCGCGGTCTCGGAAGGGTCGCTTACCGTAGAGGATGCTGTTGTATCCTTCTTCCCGGAAAGGGCGGTCCCGGACGCCAACTTAAGCAAAATGAAGGTCAAACACCTGCTCTCTATGTCGACCGGGCATGCCAAGGATACGACGGGCGCGCTCCGCGAGCGGGAGGACGGCGATTGGGTCCAGGCCTTTCTGGAGCCGCCGGTGGAGCATGAACCCGGTACGCATTTCGTATACAATAACGGCGCAACTTATATGCTGTCGGCCATTGTGCAAACGCTGTCAGGGCAGAAGCTTCACGATTATCTGCAGCCGCGTCTGTTCGAACCCCTTGGCATTCGGGGAAGCGCTTGGGATACGTGTCCGCGCGGAATCAATACCGGAGGCTGGGGTCTGAATCTGAAGACCGAGGATATCGCCCGCTTCGGGCAGCTGTATGTGCAGGAGGGTGTATGGAACGGCGTACGGTCGCTGCCCGAAGCGTGGATCCGTGAAGCCACCGCTTTTCAGGTATCCAACGGAGACGGCGGGGACAGCGACTGGAAGCAGGGCTACGGGTACCAATTTTGGCGCTGCCGCCACGGCGCTTACCGCGGAGACGGCGCGTTCGGGCAGTTTTGCGTGGTCCTGCCGGAGCAGGAGGCGGTCATTGCCATGACGGCGGGGACGGGCGACATGCAGGCTGTGCTGAATGCGGTGTGGGAATTTTTACTGCCGGCCCTGTCGGACGCTCCTCTGCCCGAGAATGAGGGGGAACAGGCGAAATTGAAGGAAAAGCTCGCTTCTCTTGCATACCCGCCGCTCGGTTCCGGTATCGTGCCGCCTGCGGCGGAGAGGGTATCGGGCAGACGCTACCTCCTGGAGGACAACGCCCGGAACGTGCGGGCGGTAGAGCTGCGATTCGGCGAGAGCGATTGCATCCTTAAGCTGTGGTATGGGGAAGAGGAGGCGGAGCTCCTGTGCGGCATCGGCCGCCGGACAGAAGGGGAGATCAGGCACATCCATCCTTCGTCCCGTATCCTTGCAAGCGGCAAGTGGGAGGGGCCGGAGAAGTTCGTCATGGAGTGGAGGTTTGTGGAAACCCCGTTCACCCATACGCTGACCTTCGATTTTGAAGAGGAGCGGCTGAACTTGCGGATGGAGGCGAATGTCGGATGGTCGACGGAGCCCCTTGTTTTGCAAGGAAGACAGGAATAATAACGGAGCGGCAAAGCAATGAAAGGGAGCGGAGCGGGCCTATGGATGCCACGCAGTACAAGAGCTTTTACGAGAGGGTCGGGGCCTTAAACGGCTGGGATTTCAGTAAACTGAAGTGCAGGGTCGTAGGACGGGAGTGGGATTTTTACGGGGAGGTGCGCAAACGGTGCAGACGATCGGACCTGCTGCTCGACATCGGGACCGGCGGGGAGAGGCGATGCTTGCCATAGCGGATGCCGTGCACCTGGCCGTGGGGATTGACAGTGCGGCGGGCATGATCCGGACGGCTCAAGCGAATTTGCTTGCTTCGCAGGCCGGCAACGTGCGTTTTCTGCCAATGGAGGCGGAGCGGCTGGAATTCCCGGGGGGCTTCTTTGACGTTATATCGAATCGCCATTGTCCCTTCTCGGCCCCAGAAACGGCAAGGGTGCTGAAGGAAGGAGGCGTATATCTTACCCAGCAGGTGGGGGAAGAGGATAAATATAATTTGAAGATGGCATTCGGGAGAGGGCAGTCCTACGGAATCAAGGGAGGCACGCATCGGAGCCGGTATACGGAAGAGCTTCAGGCCGCAGGATTTCGCGAGGTCCGGGCGTTTGCCTATAACGCGGCGGCTTACTACGAAACGGCGGAGGACCTGATTTTTCTGCTGCGCCACACGCCGATCATCCCGCATTTTGGAGAAAATGAAGCGGATTTTGCCATCCTTGAGAAGTTCGTGCAGGAGAACCGGACGGACCAAGGGATCCGGACGAATGAAGAGCGGTTTATGATCATAGCGAGGAAGTAAGCGACCCAAGCAAAGGATCGGAACGATGGGGGTTCGGGAAGATGAAAATTCGGATTATCGGCCCCTGCGGTCAGCGGAAAATCCACCGTTTGCAAAGAGCTGGCTCAGAGGTACAAAATCCCCGGTTATGAGCTCGATAATCTGGTTTGGGACAGGAGCAAGGAGAATGCAAGATACCCGGTGGAGGTTCGCGACGCGAAGCTGCGCGAGATTGTGAATCAGGAATCGTGGGTCGTGGAAGGCGTTCATTTTAAATGGGGACTTGAGAGCTTTGAACAAGCGGATCTGATCTTCATTGTCCGGCTTAACAAGTATGTAAGGGATTTCAGGGTCGTCCGAAGATTCGTCCGAACCCGACTGGGACTGGAAGAGTGGAACTACAAGCAGTCGCTCGGGAATGTGTGCAAAATGATTTTCAAATGGAACGCCGGTTACGATAAAGAAGATCTCCATAAAATCATGGAATTGACCCGCAGGTTTTTCGGACAAGAGGCATGTCGTCAAGAGCACGGAAGAGATCGGGCCGCTAGTTGAAGCATACCTGAACGTAGCCCAGGCGCAGGGCGGCGCGGGATAAATTGCCTTCCTCGAACACCGCCGTGAAGATATGAAGGTCCGAGAGCTCCAATGAAAGCAGCCTCCTCTGCGATATCACTTTCAGTGATAATGTGATTATTGGTAATCATTTTACAATATACCAGGAGGGAATTACAATAAAGACACAAGAAAAACGGGGAGGTCGATTAGGAATGAATATTGTGTTTGTCGGAGCCGGTGCCGTCGGCGGATATTTCGGAGGTAAAATGGTGAAAGCCGGCGTTCCGGTCCGATTCTTAGTGAGGGACAGGAGATACCGGCAACTCAGTGAACAAGGGTCGCGGATACGAAGCGTGCACGGCGATTTCACCGTTCGTCCAGCGCTGGCCGCGAGCCCGGAGGAGATTGAAGGACCGGAGGCTGTTCTGGTAGCCGTCAAAGCCTATCAGCTGGAGGGCACGCCGCCGGCGCTGGATACGTGGGTGGCCCAAGGCTCGAAGGTCATTCCTCTTCTGAACGGAATCGAAGCGGTCGACCGTTTGGCGGAGCGTTATGGAAGCGGGGCCGTTCTGGGCGGACTCAGCTATGTCGAATCGACTTTGGATGAGGACGGGCAGATTGTGCAGACGAGCCCGATGCAGGAGCTCGTATTCGGACCGTTGTCTCAAGAAAACGCGGACTTCGCGGAGCGGCTTCTTCAAACGCTGGAGCCTTGCGGTTTTAAAGCCACCTTAAGCGATAACATCCGGCGGGACATGTGGGAAAAATATATGTTTCTCAACGTGCTGAGCGGAATGACAGCGGCTGTGAGAAAGCCGCTCGGGGACATTTTGGCGGATGAAGCCGCTTCCCGATATTTGCGGGATATGCTGGAGGAGATGGTGCGGCTGGCCCGGGCGGAAGGCATCCCGGTCACGGACGATATCCACAGCCGGATTATGGGACGGTACGAGAACGCGCCTAAGACTATGACGTCCTCCATGCACAGGGACCTCGTCAAAGGCATGCCGCTGGAGCTTGAGAATCTGCAAGGCTACGCCGTCCGCGTAGGGGAGAAGCACGGCATTCCCGTCCCCTGCATACGTACCGTCCATGCCTTGCTGCATCCATATAGAAACGGAGCCCTTTAAGGGTGGGGGACGGCGAAGAACCACCGGAAGATCGTCGAAAGATAACGCGGTAAGCCGGCCGCCTGCCAGCCATTATCAAAAAGCGTCTGTCCTGCAGATCGATTCTGCAGGACAGACGCTTTTTCCATTACCGGGAGATCGTTTGAATAATTTGCGTGATATGTTCCTCAAGCTCCGTATCGTCCGCTTTCGCCAGAAGCTCCGGTTTAAAAATCTGATACTTCTTCAAGGTGTAAAAATCAAGGAGCGACTGCTTCAAGGTCAGGTCATACTGGATGGAGAAGGCGGGATCGACAATATGGCGGAGCACCACCTCGTCCTGAACGATGAACAGCATGGCGTTGATCCGGTTGAATTCCCCGTGGTCCATCCCGGACTCGAGGAACCGCTGCAGGTTCTTGTACCGGGTTTGCTGGGCCATAAACAGCTTATCGAACAGAGCGGGATATACCTCTCTCAGATCTTGTAAAAGAATGTCCGGCACATAAATTACGCATTTGAGCGACTGCTCGTACGTTTTCTGAAACCGCTTGGCAAAAGGAACCTCCTCGTTCAGCGGCTCCCCGTCCGCATTCCGGAGAAACTCCACACAGTGGTCCACGAACATCTCAATGATCTCATCCTTGGATGAAAAATATTTATATAACGTCACTTTGCTGATGTCCATATGCCGGGCCATGTCGTCCATGTTGATTTGGCTGAACCGGCTTTTTCTTAAGACCGGTTTGATTTTATCGATGTAGCTTTTTTGGTTTTCGAGCTTTTTCATGACGGCGCCTCCTACGTGCTTCAATAACTACCAGTATAGCACAAATGGAGCGAAAGCAATCACATATACTAAAAATAACTAAAACGAATAAAGTTAACTAAATAAATATAAAATAGTTTACTTCGTTCATGACTTCGATTATACTGAGGGGAGAAATGACAAAATGAAACAGAAAGAAGGAAGGCGCAATGAAAGAAAACCGGTTTGCCGCTTTGGGCCGGATGGCCGTGAGGCGAAGATGGCGGATTATCGCCGTTACGCTCGCATTCGTTATTTTTGCCGGTGTTTGGGGGGCGGGGGTCTTCGGACAGCTTACCGGGGAGCCGGATTCGACGATCCGACCAGCGAATCCAGCTACGCCGACGAGCTTCTGGCAGGTCCGCTTGGACGCCATGTCTCCGATGTCGTCGTACTGTACGAGAGCGAGAGTGCCGCCGTCGACGATCCTGCCTTTGCCGACCCTGTGCAGCAGGCGTTGTCTAAGCTACCTCGCGATGGCGTTGTCCGGCTCGATTCTTATTGGTCGACCCGCGACGAGTCGTTCGTTTCCGGCGACCGCCATGCTACCTATGCTTCGATCCAGCTAAAATCAAACGACGATAGGGTCCGTGTCGAGGAGTACAAGGCCATCAAAGAACACTTGAACGTTGCCGGCCTGACCGTCCGCTTCGGCGGGCTGACGCCGATGACGGAACAAGTCAATGCGCAAATCGGCCGGGATATCGCCCGCGCGGAAATGCTGTCGATGCCGCTGCTCGTGCTGCTCCTCGTCTTCATTTTCCGCAGCGCAGTGGCGGCGGCTCTTCCGCTCATCCTCGGCATCGTGGTGGCGGTCGGCTCACTCGCGGCCCTGCGGGCGGTAACCTATTTTACGGAGATCTCGACTTTCGTCATCAATGTGGTGACCATTCTCGGGCTCGGACTCGCTATCGACTACGCCCTGTTTATGGTGAACCGCTTCCGCGAGGAGCTCGCTGCCGGAATACCCGTCGACGAAGCGGTGGAACGAACCATGGCTACGGCCGGACGAACGGTGGCCTTCTCGGGGCTGACGGTCGGCGTATCGCTGGCTTGTCTGCTCGTATTCCCTTCGCGGTCGCTGGTGTCCATGGGCTTCGGCGGCGTGCTTACGGTGCTGTTCGCGGTAGTCGGCTCGATGACGGTACTTCCCGTTATGCTCCGGTTTGCCGGTGAACGGGTCAACTCCCTGCGGGTGCCGCTCCCTGGGTTCGGCGGCGGGAAGTCCGGGGCGGGGGTTCAAAGCGAGACCCGCGGACGGTGGTACCGGGCGGCTCATGCCATGATGCGAAGACCGATGCTTTCCACCGCAGGAATTGTCCTGCTCCTCGTTGCTCTCGGCCTGCCGTTTCTAGGCGTGAACTGGGCGCGTCCCGGGGACTGGGTGCTGCCTGTCGGAGCGGATGCCCGTGCTGTGACGAATATCATGGGGCAGAAGTTTAAGTCGGACCCGGCCAAAATCGTCACAGGTGTCATTGAAGCTCCCGGTGCGGCCGATTCGGCGGAATACCAGGCGGCGCTGCAAAGCTATATGAAGCGGCTGTCGGCTGTCGAGGGCGTCACCGGGGCCAAGGTCACCGGCACGAACGGCCAGCTTGCGCGGCTGACGCTGAACTATAAGTTCGATCCGATGTCGCGCGAAGCGGTCCATATGGTACAGGAGCTGCGTGCCCAGGAGCCTCCGGCGGGATCGAAGGCGTACTTTACGGGGATGCTGGCCTCCAGGGTCGACATTGTGGACATGGTTATTTCAAGGTGCCCTGGATGGCGCTGTTCGTCGTTGTCGTTTCCTTTGTCGTTATGTTCCTTGCGTTCGGCTCCGTCGTCCTGCCGCTAAAGTCGATTCTGCTGAACCTGCTGTCGCTGTCCGCTTCGTTCGGTGCGATCAAGCTGATTTTTCAGGACGGTTATCTGGATGGCCTGCTGAACTTCGTACCGGTGGGTGCGGTTGATATTAATTTCCCCGTACTTATCGTCGCGATCGCGTTCGGGCTTGCGATGGACTATGAGGTGTTCCTGCTTTCCCGGGTACGGGAGGAATGGGTCCGTTCGGGCGACCCGGTCGAATCGGTCGCGCTCGGCGTTCAGCGGACGGCGAAAATTATTACGAGCGCCGCGCTTCTCTTGGTCATTGTCGTCGGCGGGTTCATTCTCTCGAATGTGACGCTGATGAAAATGATCGGCGTAGGCCTTGTGATTGCCATTGTCGTTGACGCGACGATCGTCCGCGGACTGTTGGTTCCGGCCAGCATGCGGCTTCTGGGCCGCTGGGCCTGGTGGGCGCCGAAGCCGCTGGCGGCGTGGTGGGATCGTTACGGTATGAAAGAAGGCGAAGAGACGGCGCCAAGGAGCCCGTCCTATCCGATCCTTTAAGGAGCTGAGACAATGATTACGGAAAATCGTAGTTCAGGGGAAACGATCAAAGCGGTAGTGGCCGAGCCCGAGGCGGGGGAAGGCTGATCCTCCGTAAAGTGGAAGGGCCGAATCCTTCCGCTTCCGAAGCGGTTGTCAAGGTCAAAGCCTTTTCCCTGAACGGAGGCGAAGTGCGAAATGCTCTCGGGTCCCGAAAGGCTTGGCGGCCCGGGTGGGATCTTGCCGGTGTTGTGGAACAGGCGGTCGCGGACGGCTTGGGCCCTCCGCAGGGCACCCGGGTGGTCGGGCTGATGGAATCGGGGGCGTGGGCGGAGCGGGTAGCCGTGCCGACAGCACAGCTGGCACCGATTCCGGATGCGGTCTCTTTCGCCGACGCGGCCTGCCTTCCGGTTGCGGGGCTCACCGCCTTATACGGGCTCGAGAAGGGGGGACACCTGCTGGGCAAGTCCGTTCTGGTCACCGGCGCTTCGGGAGGCGTGGGGCAGCTGGCTTGTCAGCTGGCGGTGCGCTCCGGCGCCCGGGTCACCGCTCTCACCCGGAGAGCGGAACTTGCGGAAAGCATGAAGCGAAGCGGTATCCGGAACATTGCGGCCAGTGACGACCCGGCGGCCGCGGCGCAATATGGACCGTATGACCTGATCCTGGAGCCCGTCGGCGGCGCATCCCTAGCGTCTTCCCTGAAGCTGCTAGCACCCGGCGGGGTATGCGTGCTGTGCGGGAATGCTTCGAACCGGCCGACGGAATTCGAAGCCCGGGATTTTTATTTGCGGGGCGGCACCTCCCTCTACGGGCTGTTCCTGAACGCCGAAGCAAGGCACCGGTCCGTTTCCGCCGATCTCAGCCGGCTGGCCGTGCTGGTGGAAGAGGGTTCCCTTCGGCCTCCGATTCAGCAGGAAGCTTCCTGGCTGGACATTGATAGAATCGCCCGGCGCCTGATGGACCGCAGCATTTGGGGAAAGGCGGTGCTGCATATCGGGGAAACCGGCTAAATCCTTACGGATCGATGGTAAGGTTGCTGCGGCGGCCTTTTTTCTTTCATTTACTTCCCTGGATCTGCACATGTCCCTCAGATGATTATACCTCTCTATCAATCGACCATTTTTATAAAATATAGAATCTATCCCTATCAAATCCAATCCCAGATTCATATTCTATATTAATTAAGTCCAAGGAGGTGACTCAGTTATGCAAAATGAAAGCCTTGGCGAATGGACTGTTGAAGAGGAAGCCCACATCAGCGCCCCCGGTCCCGGTTCTCGCGGCGGCCGCGAGTCCGGCGGCTCTCGCGGAAAACGCGGCACCCGCGGAACTCGCGGCACTCGTGGAACTCGCGGCACTCGCGGCACTCGCGGAACCCGCGGCACTCGCGGCACTCGCGGAACTCGTGGAACTCGCGGCACTCGTGGAACTCGCGGCACTCGTGGAACTCGCGGCACTCGCGGTACTAGCGGCACTCGTGGAACTCGCGGCACTCGTGGAACTCGCGGCACTCGCGGCACTCGTGGCACTCGTGGCACTCGCGGCACTCGTGGGACCCGTGGAACTCGCGGAGCTCGCGGCGACCGCGGCACTCGCAGTACCCGCTAAACCCGCTGCAAGTGCGGATGCTGGTCCGGATTTTCCCCGGCAAGAAAAATGGATATTGCGGAATTGTGCGTTTGCCGTGCCTCCCCCAGCCTGCATCGCATAAATTATTTCAACGTAAGCCTATCTCATGGATAGGCTTTTTTAACGCTTTAGAAAGTTTAAATTTGCTAATAAAGCGAAGCGCGGCTTTCGATACCAAGAAAAACTTCATCTAAAAGCGGTCTGGCTATCGAAAGGGCTTCGATCAATAGCTTTTCTTACATTCGTTGGGAAGGTGAATGCCCGGTGGAGCTCCCTGTACGGCATCTCGTAATCTCTGAACGCCAGCGGCGTTTATTGAATAAGAATCTGTGGACCGATCAATTCGTAGACGCCTATTATGTATCGGGCGGCGTTCGGGAGCCGGTCAAGGTGCGCTACCGGGGCGGACACACCCGGGAATACAAGAAGAAATCGTATGAAATCGTACGGAAAGGCAAAACCGTTCACTTCAACGCAGAGTACGACGACCCTTCGATGATGCGCAATGCGCTGTCCTTCCGATTTTTCGAGATGATCGGCGTTCCAAGTCCCAAGACGCGGCACTGCATCCTGAAGATCAACGGGAAGAGCGCCGGGCTGTATCTGGAGATCGAGGCGGTGGACCGCTATTTCTTCGGAAGGCGGAACATTCCCGTCCAATCTCTGGTCTACGCAACGAATGACGATGCCAATTTCGGGCTCATCAGCCCGGAGACGAGAAAGCGGAAGGCCTCGCTGTTCGACGGTTACAAGCTCATGATCGGAGGCAGCAGGGACCGGCTGGCGCTGACGCAGTTCATATCCCGCCTCCATACCATGAAGCCGGCGGATTTATATCCATATCTGATGCGGCGGCTCGATCTCGATAATTATTTGCGCTGGCTGGCCGGGGCGGTTTTGACCGGAAATTATGACGGCTTCAACCAGAACTATGCGTTATACCGCCATAAGCGGCGGAACAAATATTTGATCATTCCCTGGGATTACGAGGGGACGTGGGGAAGGGACAGCTACGGAAGGCTCAGCGGCGGCGACCCGGTTCCCGTTACCGGCTACAATTTGTTGACGAAGAAGCTTCTCTATTACCCTTCGGTACGAAAAAAATACAAGGCGATCCTTCAAGCGATACTAAACCAGGCCTTCACGGTAAAACGCCTCGAGCCGGTCATCCGCCAAATGTATTCCGGCATCGCTCCCGCGCTGCGAACGGACCGGACCCGCCGTTGGCCTTCCTCGGTGTACAGCCGGGAGCCCCGCCTTATGCTAAATTACATCCAGGGGCGGAGAAGGGTCCTTTTAAAAGAAATGGAGAAGCTTTAAGGCTTGAAATCCTGTCCCGCGACGGGGCAGGATTTTTTGCGGGGCACGAAGATCCGCCCTTGAACGAAAAAAGCATATTTTTGCAAGAATGGAGCCGTTTTGAACAAAATACCGCAAAGATTCGCTTAAAGAATTATGCTACTGTTAAAGAAAGCGCTTACTTCATAAAACTTCTACGCCAATTCACTATAACGGGGGGCCGTTCATGTTAAAAAAGAGCTTCATTTATTCATCGGCGACCATCATGCTTCTGACGTCGGCATGCAGCAACGGGCAGGAGTCCGCTGCGGGTACGGAATCGCAGCCGTCCGCCGGCAAAGAACCGGTGGAACTCGTGCTGTACTCCACCGCCGCAACCTCGGAGGCTGAAGTCAAAGCGAAATTCTCCGATCCGATCGAGCAGCGGTTTCCGAACATCAAGATCAAATACATCAAGAAGGGCACCGGGACGAACATCAACGAGCTGGTAGCGGCGGGGCAAACGATCGATATTTATTACGAGAGCGTCAACTTTTTTCAAACCGTCTCTACCTATCAGCTGGGCTTTGATATGACGGACCTGATCAAAAAGCATAACGTCGATCTGGGCGCCTTCGATCCAACGATGCTCGATTATGCCAAGGCGATGTCGGGAAACGGAATTTACGGTCTCCCGGTATGGAGTACGAACCTGATTTTATTTTACAACAAAGATATCTTCGATAAATTCGGGGTGGCTTATCCGACGAACGGCATGACCTGGGATGAGCTGAATGCACTGGCCAAGAAGCTGACCCGAAGCGAGGGCGGAAAACAGTATTTGGGCTTCGCCGCGTCCACCTCGCATTTGCTCAGAGCGAACCCCTTCTCGCTGACGTTCCTTGACCCCAAGACGGACAAAGCCACGATCAACACGAACGAAAAATGGAAGCGGCTCTATCAGACCTGCTTCATCCAGCCTTCCGATGACGCAGGCTTCAGAAAGGCGATGACCGACTCTCTGAACGGCAAGCTTCCCTATAAGGATCCGTTCCTGAAGGACCGGAACCTGGCCATGATCGCCTATTTGTCCGATCTGGACTGGGCTGGTGGGGGCTCGGAAGGGATGAACTGGGATATCGCTTCGTCTGCCGACGTTCAAGGAGCGCCGGGGGTGGGCTCCCAGGCTTATCCGTTCTATTGGGGGGTAACGGCTCAAAGCAAGCATAAGGACGAAGCGATGGAGGTCATCAAATATTTGACAAGCGCGGAATACCAGACGAAGCAGGCCCGCGGCGGCACCATGACGGCGCTGAAGGATGAGGCGATCAAGAAGCAGTTCGGCCAGGACAGCAAGTATAAGGACAAAAATCTAAGCGCGGTTTTCTTCAATCAATATGCGCCGATTCCCGCCAGGTCGATGTATGAACCCGACGCCCAAAAGCCTTACGAGGACGGCGTCCAAACGGCGGCTCTCGGCGCTGCGGATCTGAACACGCTGTTCCGAAGCATCGAAGAGGCGGCGAATAAAGCGGTAAGCGATGCGAAAGCGAAAAAATAAGAGGTTTGCCGGGCAGGCATAGAAACCGCGGATCCGCGGTTTCTATGCTTTTTTCCAACGTCCGGTCCAGCCTGCGTCCCCGTCTTAAGTCCAGCTTGAGTCCCTTCCCGGGGCGGTTTTGGCCGTTCGGCTCCGAAGGTACAATGAGTACCGGAAGTTCCAAAACCGAAGGGGATCTCAGGTGTACTTAGCTTTCGTGCTGGCAGAGCTCGCAGGCCTGCTGCTTTTGATTATGATTTCCTGGATCGCCGGAAGCAAAGCTTCGCGGCTCGTCTACAGCCCGTCCGGGGCCATGCTGTACCGCAAGGCGGGCAAGCGGCTCTTCTGGGCGGGATTCCTTGCAGTTACCGCTGCGGCCGTGATGACGGTGATGGCGCTGATGATCCGTTCGTTCGATCCGGTCATCTGGCAGGACAGGGCTTATCTCCATGGGCCGCTGATCGCCGTTCCGGTGCTGTCCGTGCTGCTGCTGTCCATTCCTAAGCTGCTTCGGCTGCGCAAAGAAACGAAGCCGGAGCCGGAGGATCAGCCGCCAGCCGCCGCACATGCGGGCGCTTGCCGCGGATCCCGGCCTGGTCGTTCCGTTCCAGGCGTCGGCGCTGGCGGCCCTCACGGCTTTCTACTTCGCTTGGACGCCTCCCGTCCCGTTCCGGTGGACCGACGGCATACCGTCTGCTTCTCTTCCTGCTTGCGGTCATCGGACTGTGGGGAGGCACAGCGACCGGAAGGACGCGGCCGGCCGGCCCGAAGCGGTTGTCCGTTACCGCCCGTGGAAGGCGCCGCTGTTCAGCTTGAGTATAATGACGCTGGCGGCCCTCACGGCCGGAGGATGGTTTTCGTTGGCCATGCAAATGAGCCGGCTGCCCGCACGCGTGGACATGGCATCCGGGACACCGGATTATGGCGGAGGCGTCGTCGCTGTTCACGAGGCGGCCCATCATCCGGCGGGCAGCCATGCGAATATGGCGGCATCCGCCGCACCGGCGGTTTCCGTTACGGAGCTGACCTATTCCCGCACCGGCACGCCCGACCGGAAATTTACGCTGACGGCAGAGAAACGAACCGTCCGTCTCAGCTCGGGCAAAACCGTAGACGCCTGGACGTATAACGGCCAAATTCCCGGACCGGAGCTGCGGATGAAGGAAGGGGAGCTCGTCGAGGTGACGCTGATCAACAAGGATATAGATGCCGGCGTAACCGTTCATTGGCATGGGCTCGACGTGCCGAATGCCGAGGACGGTGTGGCCGGCGTGACACAGGATGCCGTGATGCCGGGCGAAATGTATACGTACCGTTTTGTCGCGAAGCAGACGGGCACGTTCTGGTACCATTCGCATCAAACGTCCAAAGAAGCGGTAGAGAAAGGACTGTTCGGCTCGCTGATCGTCGAACCGAGAGAGGGCACCGATCCGAGGGTCAAGGATATTACGGTGATGACCCATAACTGGGATGACACGCTCGCCGCCGGCTCCTCCGATCAGCTCGAGCGGATGAGCATCCCGCCAGGAACGCCGGTCCGGTCGCGGCTGGTGAATACGGATGATTGGGTCCGGCAAACGTACGGCCTGACCGGCACCGCCTTCCAGGTAGCCGCTATCGACGGGACCGAATTACATGAGCCCGGCGATTTGAAGAACACGCAGCTGGAGCTGACAACCGGCGGGCGTTACGACGTCACCTTTATCATGCCGGATTCGCCGGTTTATCTGGGCATCGGGAGCAAAAAATCACTCGGCCTGTTCATGAGCCCGGACGGCAAAGGGGATGTACCCGATCTGAAGACTGCGGCATGGACTCCATTCGACCCCGCCCGCTATGGAAGCCCGGCGCAGACGCCTTTTAATAGAGAAAGCCGCTTCGACAGACAATTCACTATGGTCCTGGATAACAGACTCGGCTTCTTCAACGGGGAGTTTCAGATGTTATACACCATAAACGGAGCCGTATTTCCGAATACGCCCATGTTTGTGGTCCGCCAAGGAGAGCTGGTGAAGACGACCATTGTCAACCGCGGCGCCGTCGATCATCCGATGCATCTTCACGGCCATCATATGCTGGTGCTGACGCATAACGGCGAGCCGGTGACGGGAACGTGGTGGTCAGATACGCTGGATGTACGGCCGGGGATACGTATGAAGTGGCGTTCCGGTCGGATAACCCGGGGATCTGGATGGATCACTGCCATAACTTGACACACGCCAAGGCCGGAATGACGATGCACTTGATGTATGAGGGAGTGACCACCCCGTTTGCCGTGGGGAGCGAAACGCGGAATCATCCGGAATAATGCTCTGCACCTTGCTTCACACTCGAAAGCTTAACGGACCGGCGCCGTTAAGCTTTCTTTTATTTGGTCCGTACATTATCTTCCGCCCTTGAAGTTCTTGAGCGGTCCTACGACCAGGTGGATACCGTCCACGAGTCCTTGGAGATAAATGATTCTTTCTTTATCGTGGGGATGATTCTCGGCCACTTCGGTTAATTTTCTTCTGAACTTGGTCTGTATGGCCTCCATATTCTCGATGATTTCGGCGAAATCGGTCACGGCTTTGGTGCATTCCGAGAAATCTTCCTCCGTGAGAATCCCTTTATTCCTATTAATCAAATCCTTGATCAAATGATTCAAGTCATGTTCGCCCATCGGTCTGCCTCCTTCCGGTTATTTCCTATTTTTGATCGGGAGCATCATTCCTATTCATAAGTTCTAAATAAACGATTGCTTATCCAATTGAAACATTATATATTGGTGGGGGCATTCGTGCATTACATGGAGGTTATGAACCGATGGCATGGCTTGCGATATTGATTTTTATCCTGACCCTAACGTTCGTCATCTGGCGACCGAAAGGGCTGAGCATCGGCTGGTCGGCATCCGGGGAGCCGTGCTGGCCTTGGGATTCGGCATTGTTAGCTTCGGGGATGTCGGAACCGTTACGGGAATCGTATGGAACGCCACTTTGGCTTTTGTGGGCATCATCTTCATTTCTTTGGTACTCGACGAGATCGGTTTCTTCGAGTGGGCCGCCCTGCATATGGCGCGGCGGGCGCGAGGCGCTGGGAGACGAATGTTCGTCTATATTGTGCTCCTGGGCGCCGCCGTCTCCGCCTTGTTCGCCAACGACGGCGCAGCCCTGATTCTGACGCCGATTGTGCTTGCGATGGTCCGGGCGCTGAAGATAGAGGAGCGCCAAGTGCTGCCCTTCATTATGGCGAGCGGTTTTATTGCGGACACCGCATCGCTGCCTTTTACGATCAGCAATCTGGTGAACATTGTTTCCGCGGATTATTTCGGGATCGGCTTTACCGAGTACGCCGGGCGGATGATCGTTCCGGGCTTGATCTCGATTCTGGCCAGTCTGGGAGTCTTATATGTTTTTTACCGCAAAAAAATACCACAGTCCTATCCCGCCGGAGAACTGAAGGAACCGGCCGAGGCGATCAAGGATCCGGCTTTATTTAAGCTGTCCTGGATCATTCTGGCCATCCTGCTGGCGGCTTATTTCCTAAGCGAATGGCTTGCCATTCCCGTATCGGTTATTGCAGGAGCGGCCGCGGCCGCCTTCCTGCTCGCCGCACGCCGAAGTCCCGTCATTCAGACGAGCAAGCTGGTGAAAGAAGCCCCGTGGACCGTGGTGATCTTCTCGATCGGCATGTATTTGGTCGTCTACGGACTTCGCAACGAGGGGCTTACGGATCTCTTAGGGGGCGCGATTCAAACGTTTGCGGACCGGGGGTGGCCGCCGCCGCAGGAGGTATGGGGGTGCTGGCGGCGGTCCTATCCTCCGTGATGAACAACCTGCCGACAGTGTTGATCGGCGCTCTGGCGGTTCAGGGGACCGATACGCACGGATTCGTGCGCGAGGCTTTGATCTACGCCAACGTGATCGGTTCGGATCTGGGTCCGAAGATGACGCCGATCGGGTCGTTAGCCACTTTGCTGTGGCTGCACGTGCTGTCCCGCAAGGGCGTGAAGATTGGCTGGGGATATTATTTTAAAACCGGAGTCCTTCTCACGGTTCCGACGCTGCTTATTACGCTTGCCGGTCTTTCCTTATGGCTCTACTGGATGGAGGCCCATGCCAGCCTGTGGCTGGGTATCGCGGGCGCGGTCTGCGGCGATCGCCGCCGTTATTTGGATCATCACGGCCATGACGGGCGGCAAACAGCCGGGCCGGGGACACCAACAGGCCTGACCGCCGTTGCCCGGGGCGACCGGATATCCAAGATTGCTCTAACCGACAGAAACATGCAATAAGCCACGCCTGGGAGGCGCTGTCTTCCCGAAGGGCTGGCTTTTTTGTTTGCCCGGAAGAGGGAGGGGGCGCGGGTTCAGGCGTCCAGGGCAGGGGTAAGGAATTTACAGAGCTTCGGAAGGAGGGGTTCGCATGGACTTTTACTATATTACGGTGAAGCTGACGATCGCTCTGGTGGGGCTGTGGCTCATTACGAAGCTGCTCGGGAAGAAAGAGATTTCCCAGCTGACCGCCTTTGACTTCGTCTCCTCTCTTATGCTGAGCGAAATCGTGGGCAATACCTTATACGATAAAGACGTTCATTTCATTCACCTGCTCTACGCCCTCTTCCTCTGGGCCGCGCTGTCGATCGCCATGGAGAAGCTCGTGCAGCTGATTCCAGGCCTGGCCAGCCCGCTCAACGGAACGGCCGATGTGATCATCCGGAACGGACAAATCGACTATCGAGCCCTGCGGCGCAACAATCTCGACTTCGACCAGCTTCATACCCTGCTCCGGGAGCAAAACGTGTTTACGATCCGCGAGGTCGATTTCGCCATCTTCGAAACGAACGGAAGCATCAGCGTGATGAAGAAATGCGCGGCCGAAGCCGTAACGCGGGCGGATCTCGGGCTGATGGAGAAACGCTCCTCGCTCCCGGTCGTGCTGATCCAGAACGGGCGGGTCGAGCGCCGGCGGCTGGAGGCGGCCGGATATGACGAAGCCTGGCTGCTCGAGGAGCTCAAGAAGAAAGGAATTGACCGGGTTGGCGATGTTTTGTATGCTGAATGGATGGAGACCGAAGGGCTGCATGTTCAGACCAAATACTAACATCCGAAGGAGGGGGCCTGATTGGCTTTTGGAGCCCGAATGCTGAAGACCGGGATTGCGGTAACCCTGTCGCTTTATATCAGCTCATGGCTGCATTTTTCTCCTCCCGTCATCGCTGCGGTGGCGGCGATTTTCGCAATGCAGCCTTCCATTTACCGCTCATGGCGCTATTTTCTCGAACAGGTTCAAACCAATACGCTCGGCGCCGTGATCGCCCTGCTGGCGGGGATGTTCTTCTCCAAGGAGCCGATCGCCATCGGGGTCGTCTGCATTCTGGTCATTATGCTATGTTTAAAGATCAAAATGGGGAAACCATCGGGCTGACCCTGGTTACGGTAGTCGCCGTTATGGAAGCATCGGGAGAGTGGCAGTTTGCGCTCAACCGGTTTTTGCTCAGCTTGATCGGGATCGGCTCGGCCTTCCTGATCAACATCTTCTTCCTGCCGCCGAAGCCGCAGGAGCAGTTCCGCGAGCAGATCCATTCGGTGTTCGGTCAGCTGTCCTTGCTGCTGCGGACGGCCGTTTCCGATGAAATGAAGGAAAAGGTGTTCCGCGAGCAGAAGCACTCGCTGCAGGACGCGCTGCGCTCGCTATCCGACAAATACAAGGCTGCTGGAGGAGGAGCTGAAGAAGCTCAAACGGGCCAAATACCGTGAGACCCGGCACATTATCGTCTCCAAGCAGATGCTGTATACACTGCAAAAAGGCTATGAAGTACTGGATGCCATTGATGAGCATTATTTTCAGGCCGACCGCACGCCGGAGATCGACGAGACTTACGACCGCCATCTGGAGAAGCTGATCAAGTTTCACGAGCATGTGCTGCTGAAATTCGACGATAAGCTGAAGCCGGAAAGCTGGGATTCGGCCTCGATCGAAGAAGACAACGACCTGTTCCTGAGAAAAGCGACGGAATGCTACAGTGAAAGCCGGGGCGGGGCGCTGCGCCTCTTTATCGTGGCCGCGGCCATGTATGATTACGGCTATCAGACGGGTCGGCTGGACCGGCTGGTGGAGCATGTCGACCGGGCCGAGGAGGAGAAAGAGGCGTTTGCCTGAGCTGTGCGGCACAACCCGTCCGGCTACACCGCCGGTTTTCCACAATTTACAAACGGGCGCCGGTATACTTATAATGAAAGGGCTGAAATTCACTTTCAGGCCCTGTTTTTTTGGGCTTTTGATTCGGGAACGGGAGGACATGCTATGGTTTCGGCTGATAAAATAAAAGGATTTATTGTCGGCGCGGCGGCCGCCGTGACGATCATGAGCGCAGGCGCCGCTTTTGCAGGGCCGGTGTCGCAATCGATCACGGCGGTATATAACGATATCCGGATCGTGGTCAACGGGCGACCGATCACGCCGGTGGATACGGACGGGAAGAAAGTGGAGCCTTTCGTCTACGACGGCACCGCTTATTTGCCGGTCCGGGCGGTAGCCCAGGCGCTGAATCAGCAGGTGTTTTGGGATGGGAGCAACCATAGCGTCTATATCGGTACAGTAGCAATCACGGATGAACAAGCGCTTCAGCTCGTATCCGATTACCGCAGGTATTACCGGATTGTGAATGGCGGTCTTTCCAGGGAGGGGCGGGAAACCTGCACCCATCAATCGGTTCAGGTCGAGGGAGCGGCCTCCCCGCTCGATTCCTTGTGCGGCTTCAACTCCGTGCAGGAGCTGAAGCAGTATCTGCAAGAAACGTTCACGCCTGAATATACGGATCAGCTCATCGCCGATTTGAAGATTAGGGAGCTCGGCGGCAAGCTGTACATGATGCCGGTCGGCGGCGGAACGATGCTGTCCTGGGATAAGGCCGTGGTTCTTTCCAAGAAGGAGGACGGCGGCAGGGCGGAGGTGGAGTTCAAGGTGCCGTACGGCGATGGGAAGGATGTTCCCGATTCGACCCGGAAGGTCACCTTTCAGTTCGTTGAAGGCCAAGGCTGGAGATTGACCGAACGGTTATAACTTTAGGAATGGGTAAAATGGAATAGAGGCGGCGACCGTGTGACCTTACAGCGGCGAATACCTGAGGAGGGACGGAACATGGACAAGAAGCGGATTGCCGGCGAACGGGCGGCGGATTATGTCGAGCCGGGCATGACGATCGGGCTCGGTACGGGCAGTACGGTGTATTGGACGATACGGAAGCTGGGGGAGCGGGTTAAGGAAGGCCTAGTCATCCGCGGGGTCCCCACTTCGGAGAGGACGAGAGAGCTGGTCGCCGAGCTCGGCATCCCCCTGGTGCCTTTAGCCGATGCGGAGCCTTTGGACCTGACGATCGACGGAGCCGATGAAATCGACCACCGGATGAATTTGATCAAGGGCGGAGGGGAGCGCTGTTCCGCGAAAAAATGGTCGCGTCCGCATCCCGCCGTCTGATCATCGTGGCGGATGACTCCAAGAGGGTGGCGCAGCTGGGGGCTTTCCTGCTGCCAGTGGAGGTCGTGCCCTTCGCCTGGGAGGTGACTGCCCGCAGAGTTGCCCGGCTCGGCTGTGAGCCCCGGTTAAGACAAGCGGAACACGGCACCTACTTAACGGATAACGGCAACTTCATCCTGGATTGCAATTTCGGGATGATCGGAAGTCCCGCCGAGCTGAACCGGGAGCTGAAGTCGATTACCGGCGTGGTGGAGACGGGGCTCTTCGTCGGGATGGCGGATACGGCCGTGATCGGAACGGACCAGGGTGCGGAGATCATTTCCCGTTAGAAAACGAAAACGCATGGGCGCCGGCCCATGCGTTTTTCCGCTTTATCTGTCACGTTAAATCTTCTGTTGCCGCTTCTTGATCACGCGTATCAGCTTCTCCGGATAGTTCGTAATCACACTGTCCACGCCGTAATCGAGCATCCGGTCCATTAATGCGGGATCGTTGACGGTCCAGGCATACACCTCTTTGTTATGCTGCGCGGCCAGATGCATAAAATTGTCGTCGATCAAAGGATACGCCGTGCTCAGAACCTCGTAATCTTTATTCGTAAACAAGCCCTCCAGATGCTTCGGCTTCTCGCCGACGATGAGGCCGGTTTTAATCTCCTTATTGATCCGCTTCACTTTGGCCAGCGGCGCACCGTCGAAGGACGTGACCGTGCAGTCCTTCGTAAAGCCGTTGCGCTCGATGATTTGCACCGTTTTTTCCGCGAGCCGCTTTTGATGACCGTTGTTTTTCAGCTCAATATTAAGCTTCATACGGCCCTTTACCTCGCGGATCACCTGATCGAGCGTCGGCACTCTCTCGGATTCGAACGCTTTCCCGAACCACCGGCCCGCACTGGCCTGCATCAGCTCACGGGAGTCAACCTCCCACATGTTTTTATCGATGCCCGTCGTTCTGCGGGCGTTATCATCGTGCATCAGCACCACCACGCCGTCGGCGGTTTCCTGTACGTCGAGTTCGCCGTATCCTGCACCGTCTTCCATGGCTTTGCGCATGGAGCTGAGCGTGTTCTCCGGGGCGGCCCCGGAGCGCCGCGGTGCGCCGTCACAAGGCTGTAGTTGTCCGCATGCGCAACAGGAGAGGAGACGACGGACGACAAATCGCCGGTGATCGAAGGAACGGCGGCCAAGTTGCCGGCGATGAGCAGGGTGAACACGAGAAGCGCTTTGTGCATGAGAAGATTGCTCCTGTCCTGATGTAGTCATTATAGGTTTATATGAAACAACCATATCATACATGTATTAGATTTATTTTAGGAGAATCTCTCGTTTTTGAAAAGAGGTCTTAATGCTTTTCTAACAAATTACGCTAGGCTTCGTTTAACTCTACTCCTATGCGAAATGCAGCAGAATACGAGTGAAACTTAGCAGAATCGGATATGTAACGCCGGCCGGTTTTCCTTTAAGATGACATTGACAACGGGTAAACACCGACGGAAGAGGGGATTGCAAATGACAGAGCGGGGACTGGAGCCTTATTTATTGGGGAAGATCGATATCACCGCCGCAGGCCTGGGCTGTAAAATGCTGCTGGGCGATCTGGACGGGGACGGGCGGATGGAGCTCGTACTGGTCCAGCCGGATGGAGGAATCGATGACCGGTACGTGCCGCATCAGGTGCAGTGCATGACGGCTTACGATTTGGAGGGACGGATGCTGTGGCAGATCGGGAAACCCGATCCGAAGCCGGGCGGTCCGGGCTCCGATTACCCTGTACAGCTGTACGACTGGGACGGGGACGATGATCTCGAGGTGCTCTGCGTGATGGAGAAGCAGTTCCGGGTCTATGACGGGCGCACCGGCGCGCTGAAGCAGACGCATGAGTCGCCCCATCCGGAAGCGCACGATTGCATTATCATCGCCAACCTGACCGGGGGCGAAAGGCCGCGCGATCTGCTGCTGAAGGACCGCTACAAGCGGGTCTGGGCGCTTGATCGGGATTTCAAGCTCTTATGGACGCATGAAGGCAACCCAGGGCATTTTCCATGGGTCTACGATCTGGATGGCGATGGAATGGACGAGGTGATGGCGGGGTACGATCTGCTGGATCACGATGGACGCAGGCTCTGGTCCTGCCGCGATCTGGAGGATCATGCGGATTGCATCTGGGTGGGCGATGTCAACGGGGACGGCCTGCCCGAGATTGTGATCGGCGGCGACTGTCACGGTGATGTACGACCGGTACGGGACGGAGCTGTGGCGATACGAGGACAGCATCGAGTCCCAGCACGTCGCACTCGGCCGGTTCCGCGCCGATTCGCCCGGGCTGCAGGTCGCCGGCCTCGACCGCATCGTGCGCGGCAATGAGAACGGCCGGGACGGGCTCTTCCTTCTGGACGGCGGCGGTACGGAGATCTGGAAGGAAAACCGTACCACCAAAGGCTGGCTGACGATTATCGAGCCGGTGAGCGGCTGGGACGACGGGCCGCTCGATTATATTCTGGCCTACCGCCGGGGCGGAGGCGTAACGCCTGCCCTGTACGACGGAGAGATGCGGCCGGCGGTCACGTTTCCGATGGACGGCTACGTCGTGCATGCAGACTTGCTGGGCACGGGCCTGGAGCAGGTCGTGATTTACAACCGCGAGACGGCTGCGATCTACTCCAGCCGCGAGCTGGGGCTGGCGGCGAAGCCGGGGGCGAGGCCGCTTCCCCAGAGCAAGCGGCTGTACAGCTCGACGCTGTATCCCGGCGGAGAGGTGAAGCTGTAGCCTCGGCTGCAGCCGGTCAGAGAAGGCCGGTCTTTGCCGCCTCCGGCTTCTGCTTCCGGTACAGCGACGGCGGACAGCCGTAGAAGGCCGTGAACTGCCGGGTGAAATAAAACGGATTGTTGAACCCGGCTTCAGCGGCGATTTCCGCCACCGGCGGCCTTCGTCGTATCGAGCAGCCGCTTGGCATGCCGGAGCCGGATCTTGATCAGCATTTCCATCACCGCTTCTCCCGTCTGCTCCTTGAACAAATGGGCGAACCGCGAAGGAGACAGGTTCAGCTGAGCGGCCAGACGGGGAACGGTAAGCGGCTCCTTGAACTGCTGCGAGAGCAGAAAGACCGCCTGTTCGATGCGGGGATCCAGCGGGCGGACCGCCCTTGCGGTGCTTCTGGACAGCAGCAGCAGCATTTCCTCCAGCGCATTCACGGCAAGTCTCTCCGAGAAAGCGTCGCTTTCCGCGTTATATTCGATCAGACTGGCGAAGGCCGCTCCGATCCGGCCCAGGATTCCGTCATCCCCCAGCCGTACCTGCCGGATGCCTTTGATTTCTTCGGGAAGCTGCAGCGGCGGACTCCAATGCTCCCGGGGGACAAAATGGCACCAATAAAACTCCCAGCGCGAATTCTCGGCCGTTGCATAATAATGCGGGGTTCCCGGCGTGATCACCGTTACATCCCCCTTGCTGCAGCGGCAGTAGGCTTCGCCGTTGTAAAACCAGCCCTGGCCGGACAGCGTAAGGGTGAAGTAATAATCCTTCGTCCCGTGCGTCCGTTTTACGCGATAACCGTAAGACTGCTTGTAGTGCCCGGAGATGAGCTTTCCGGGTATGGTCGTCAGGTTTTCCTTCTCGGCAAGCAGATAGGATTCGGCCACGTCCATTTCCCCCTCTCAAGCAGTATCTTATACCGGAAAATAGGGGAAATCAATCGATTGCAAAAATGTGTAAGCGCTAGCAAAAGAGTGCGAATCTCTTCTATCTCACCTGACAAGGGAGGATGATTATGGTCAAAAAGTACATAGGTGTAAGTGTTGCGCTGGCGCTTGCCGCGGCCCTTACCGTTTCCTGCAGCGGCGGCGGAGCGGGGGAGCGGCGGAGGGCCGGAGGGCTCCACCCCAAAGCCGGAGGCGAAAAGCGGCGAGCCCGTCGAAATTACGGTCGTTTCCACGAGCGGCGATTCGGTCGAGAGCTGGGACCAGCGCTTCGGGAACATGCTGAAGCAAAAATTTCCTAACTACAGCATCAAGTACGTGCCCTCTACGAAGCAGTACGGCATCAAGGAAATGATGGTCGCCGGCGAGCCGATGGACATGTATTTCGATTCGATCAGTTTTCTGACCGGGGGACTGCTCGGCAACAGTCTCCAGTACGACATGACCGATTTGATCAAGCGAAGCAATCTTGACTTCGGCGACTTCGAGCCGAGCGTCGTCGATGCCATGAAGCAGCTGGCCGGCGGCAAGATGTACGGCGTGCCTGTTTTTAACAATAACGTGGTGCTCTATTATAACAAGGACATCTTCGACAAGTCCGGCGCGCCGTACCCGAAGGACGGGATGACCTGGGACGAATTCACCGAGCTGATGAAGAAAATCATTCACACCGACGGCACCAACAAGCAGTATGTCGGCTACGCCACCTCGGGAACCCACGTGTTCCGGATGAACCAGCTCTCCCTGCCGTACGTGGACGCCAAGACGGAGAAAGCGACGATCAACAGCGAGTCCTGGAAAAAGTTCATCGAGACCGTCTTTGTCGCTCCGCAGCTGGCCGGCGGCTATAAGGATTTTGTGGCTGCGCGGCGGCAGGCCGGCCCTTATACGAATGAGTTTTTCAAGACGCAGGAGGTCGCGACCTTTGCCCTCTTATCTTCCAGCATGCTGGTGGAGAAGAGCTTCGAAACGATGAACTGGGATCTGGTGGCGCCGCCGACCTTCAAGGATCAGCCGGGCGTCGGCTCTCAAGGCTACCCGACTTATTTCAGCGTAACCACGAACAGCAGGCACAAAGAGGAAGTCATGGAGATCATCAAATATTTGTTATCCGAGGAAGCGCAGCTGCGGCTGTCCAAGATGGGCGTCATGACGGTGCTGAAGAACGAGGAGATCCGCAAGGCGTTCGGACAGGAGAGCCGCTATAAGGATAAAAATCTGAAAGCGGTATTTTATAACCAGTTCGCTCCGATTCCGTACAAATCCATTTACGACCCGTCCCTGGAATCCCCCTATACGAAAGCGGTGGGGGCCGCCATGGACACCGGCGATATCAACACCGCGCTGCGCACCGCCGAGGAGGACGCGAACAAACGCATTCAGGATGCGAAAGCCAAATAGCATACGAGCCACAGGGAACCGGCCGGGAGCGGCCGGTTTTTTGGTGTTACTTTTTCCTCAGGTCGCAATCCCGTCAAGCCAAAGTCGGAATCGTTATAGAACGATGCTAATGACAGCGTTTACAATATAAATGTTGCTAAGCCGTCCCGCTCTACTATATTCTAGCCTATATAGATCTGCCGCAGGAAGCTGCGGTTAAACACCTTGATGTCCATTACAGGGGAGGCCCGCCATCATGAACCTTCGGTTTCCGACCGCGTTCCATTCGCTGCGCTTCAAGCTGATTTTCGGACTGCTGCTCATGGTCATCCCTCTTGTGGCTTTTATGATCTACAACAATCTCTATGCGATTGGGGTTGTGCGCAACCAGGTAGCCCAGTCGAATAAAAATTTGATCAGCCTGTATATGAAGCAGATCGACCGGAACTTGGATGAGGTGGACAAATATCTGTACACGATCGCAGCCCAGGAGACCGGACTGCTTGTGCTGGAGAGCCCGAGGGAGGAGAACAGTGACCAGTATTCTTTTACCAAGATTCAATTGAACAACAAGCTGCTGAAGGACCTCCCGAACAACAAACCGATGGAGATGTTTTTCGTCTATTCGGCGCCGAACCGGGATTTACTCACGGTCATGGGGAACGGGTCGACATGGATGAACAGGAAGCCGTCGAGAACGGCATTATGCAGATCTTTCAAGACAAAACGGCGGATGAGAAAAGCGACGCCAAGGAGTGGTTCGTCCGTCAGATGGGGAACGCTATTACATTACCCGCGTTATCAAATACGGGAATATCTATATCGGCGCATGGGTCAATGCCGACAAGCTGATGGTGCCGCTTAATTTGATCGACTTCGGCCGGAACGGCACGGCGCTCTTGGCTACGGAGCATTACGAGGCGATGGCGAACCGTACGTTTATCCGGGAAAACCGCATTGACTTGAACTATACCGGTACGGACTATACATTGACGGGCACGAACAAACAATTTCTCGTCAGCGGCGGACAATCGGCGAAAGGGCATTTCAGCCTGGTTGCGGTCATTCCGGACAGCGTCATTCTGGAGAATCTTCCGTTCCTGCGGCGCATCGTGTCTTTCATTTCTTTGGGTGCTCTGGTGCTGCTGCCATTTATTCTATTCCTGCTGAGAAAAACCGTCCTGACCCCGATCAACCGGATCATGACGGCGATGCGAAGGATCGAGGACGGCAACCTAGACGTCCGGCTGACGCACAGGACCTCCGTTCTGGAATTCGAGATGATGAATCATACGTTTAACCGCATGATCTCGCAGATCCAGGAGCTGAAAATCAATGTGCTGGAGGAACAGCTGAAGCACCAAAAGGCGGAGCTCAGGCACCTGCAGCTGCAGATCAATCCGCACTTCTTTTTAAATTCCCTGAATATCATTTATAACCTGGCGGTGGTGAAAAATTTCGCCTTGATTCAGGAGATGTCCCTCTGCCTCGTCCAATATTTCCGGTTTATGTTTCGCAGCAATCTGACCTTCGTCACCTTAAAGGATGAGATGGAGCATACACTCAATTACCTGCGGATCCAGGAGATGCGCTTTCCCGAAAATCTGACCTACGAACTCTCCGTTCCCGAACGTCTGATGGAGCAGGCCGTACCGCCGCTCGTGATTCAGACCTTTGTCGAGAACACCATCAAGCACGCGGTCAGCATGGATAGAACCATCCGGATCACGATCGGCGTCGAAGAGGCTCAGGGGAGCGGCCTGCTTATCCGGATTCGGGATACGGGCAAGGGCTTCCCCGAAGAGGTGCTGGCCAAGCTGCAGCTGGAGATGGACATCGGCGGTGGGGAAGGCCGGCACATCGGAATATGGAATGTGCAGCGGCGATTGCGTCTGCTGTACCGGGATGAAGCCCGGATAGCGTTTTCCAACGGGCCGGATCAAGGAGCCGTCGTGGAAATTTTCATACCCTATGCCGATAAGGACGAGGTTCAAGGAGGAGAAGCCGATGCTGCACTTGCTTATTGTGGATGACGAAATTCATGCGGTTCGCGGCATCAAAGCCGGCGTGGCGTGGGAAGAGATGGGATTTGCCCAGGTTCATGAAGCCTATAACATCCGGCAGGCGAAGGAAATGTTCGGAGCGCACCGGATCGATGTGCTGATCTGCGATATCGAGATGCCGGAAGGGAACGGATTCGAGCTGCTCACGTGGGTTAAGGAGCATTCGCCGGAAACCGAGTCGCTCTTCCTGACCTGTCACGCCGAATTCGAATATGCGCAGAAGGCGATTCAGCTCGGAAGCCTGGATTATATGCTGAAGCCCGTCCGGTTTCCCGAGCTCGAGACGGCGGTCCGCAAAGCGATAGCCAAGCGGGAAAAGGAGCGGGATTTGATCCGGTTCAAAGAAACGTACAACCATTACTACCGGCTCTGGGAGTCGTATCAGCCCCTGTTTATCGAGCGGTTCTGGCGGGAGCTGATTCAGCGGTCCGTCCCTTCCCGGAAAGAGCATATTCTGGAAATCGCCGCGAAGCAGAACATTCCCTACAATGGCGACATGACCTTCCTGCCGGTGCTGGTCAGCGTCCAGCGCTGGCACAAAAGCCTTACCCTGCGGGAAGAAAAGATCATGGAGTATGCCCTCCGCAATTCGCTCGAGGAGCTTCCGGTGATCCAGCAGTACAAGGGGCAGATCGTTCAGGTCAAGAACGGAGCGCTTCTGGCCGTCTTGACGGCGGGTTGTGAGGCGGGGATGGATAAAAGCAAGCTGGGCGCCGGATTTCAGGAATATATCGACGCCTGCGACCACTATTTTTTCTGCGATCTATGCTGTTACATCGGGAGCCCGTCCTCGATCGAGGAGATCCCGGACCGCTTCGACGCGCTGACGGCCATGGAGGCCCGCAATGTAACGCAGTCCAATAAGGCCTTCTTCCTGAGCGATCAAAAGCCGGCGTATGATACGATTCCGCTGCCCCAAATGAACGGCTGGGCCGAGATGCTGAAATGCGGCTGCACCCAGGCGCTGGCGGCGGAAATCGATTCCTACCTGCACGCCATGAAGCGGATGGAGCGGCTCGATGCGAAGCTTCTGCGCGGCTTTTACGAGGATTTCCTGCAGATGATCCATCATGTACTGCATTCGGAGGGGCGCGGGCGCACCAGGTCTTCTCCGAGGCGCTGCGGTCCATTCAAGCTTCCTCCGCCACCCGCTCCGTCGGGGATCTCAGGCAGTGGGTGAATGTCGTGCTGAACGAGGTGTCGGGCCAGCTGCATACCGCCGGCGAGAGCCGGAGCGCCGTCGATAAAGTGAAGCAGTTCATCACACAGCATATTGGCGAAGACATCTCGCGGGAGGATATCGCTAGCCATGTGAACTTGAATCCGGATTATTTGACACGGATGTTCAAGAAAGAAACGGGTCTGACGATTTCCGAATACGTGCTGCAGGAGCGGGTCGGCATGGCTAAAGAAATGCTGGCCAAGACCAACCTGCCGGTCGGCAGCATCGCCGCTTCCGTGGGCTACACCAACTTCTCCCATTTCTCGAAAATGTTCAAAAAAGCGGCGGCCATTGGCCCTCAGGACTACCGCAAACTTCACGGTTGCCTTTGCAGATAAGCTTGCCTGTAGAATAGTTGGAGTTAATAGAAGAAAGCAATTCATAAGAAATGCAGCTTATGAAACTATTCTATAATAATCGTATGCTTTACAAACTCCAAATGAAGGGAAGCTCATCAATGAATGGAACAAATTTTAGTGTGGTGGAAGCAGGTTCTTTTAGCGGTCTTTTGAATATGACAAAGGATCCCATCCCGGGTAAGTACTTTCTGAAGGATAGGCTTGGCCTAACCGGCATGGAGGTTTCACTGAACCAGTCGCCGGAGGGAGGCGGTGTCCCTTTCTACCACAGTCATCGCGAGAATGAGGAGCTCTACCTTTTCATAGGCGGCCAGGGCCAATTCCAGGTGGATGGGCAAATTTTTGATGTCAAGGAAGGAACGGCGGTCCGCGTTGCGCCTGAAGGCGAACGCACGCTGCGCAATAACGGTACCGGCGATTTGTATTTCATCGTAATTCAAGTCCAGGCGGGCAGTCTCCGCCAATGGGTGGAGACCGATGGCGTCATCCCGGATAAGCCGGTGGCATGGCAGGAATAGGATCAGGTGCTATAAGAGCTAATACTTGCCGGTATTTCATTCAATGGCTTGCCTTCTTTATAGTAAAGAGAGGGAGACAGGATCACAAAAAAGATATGAGGATTGGGGTAACCGCAATCGCATAACTTTGTATGTATCATGGATGCCACCGCATCGTGGATTTCCTGTTCTCTTTGAAACATCAAAATTTCTACGGTTAACGGAGAATTCGTAATTGGCTCCACATGAAACAGCTCTATTTTTACAATGTCTCTTGGAATGCCGACGAGATCGGAAAATTGTTCCGTGATGAATGGAGCGATTTGTTCGATCACCTTTTTTCAAAACCTTTAAACCTCAAGAACGGCACATCCATCTCCCCTTTACAACTTTTTCGTAAGCCCGGTCCATTGCGCCATGACGGGCGCCTCGCGGCGACCGTTTTTTGGGCTCGATTATCAAGATCCGCCTGTTTCAGCCGGAGGCAAGATAACGCGCCAGCTTCTCCCGCGAATCCTTGTATGGCGGATAGATCATCATTTTGATATCGGGATCGCTGGGGACCTGCAGCGTCATATGCTCAAATTCGAGCCGTCCGAGTACCGGATGCTCAATCTCTATGTAACCGTCCAGAACCCTGCGGGCGTCATGCTCCAGCCACCCATGGCAAAATTCGGGGCTGGCCTGCTTCAGGTCCTCAATCAGCTGATTAAACGAGGGATCCCCCAGAAAACGGGCTCTTGCCGTATGAAATTCCGCCAGCACGCCGCCCGCCATTTGCCGCCAAGCCCGGAAACGCTCCTTGATGATCGGACTGGTGAAAAAATGCCACAGCAGATTAAGGTCATGCGGCGGATTCGGATAAGAGATGGCGAATACCTCTTCGGCCGCTTGATTCCATGCCAGATAGTCCCACCGGTATCCGATGACGTAAGCGGGGGTCGGGCTCAGTTCATCGATTACCTGTTGATACGAAGAACGGACCGTTCTGTCTCCGGGAGCGGGCGGAGGAGGAAGCGATTGCCCGGATAGCGAAAAAAGATGGCGCCGTTCATCAGGAGTCAGCCGGAGCGCTTGTGACAGGTTTTCCAGTACCTGAAGCGAGGGGGCGATATCTCGGCCTTGTTCGAGCCATGTATACCAGGAAACCCCGACATGGGCCAGCTGGGCCACTTCCTCCCTGCGTAAGCCTGGCTTCCTGCGCGGACCGTATGACGGAAGTCCGACGTCGTCCGGGGATAGTCCGGATCGCCGCTTACGCAAAAAATCGCCAAGCGGCTTGCGGCGCTCGCTATCGTTCATTTCCATTCCTCCTAACTGTTACCGGGAGACCTATGTTCAAGCGACCCACGCCGCTTCTGCATCGTCCCTTTATAATCCAATATAGCAAGCCCATCCCGAAGGATTCAACATCGATGCGGAGTGCCGCTTGCCACCATAAACAAAGGAGCCGATTCTATGCCTATGGATTTAATGGGCCGAAAGCCGGATGGACAGCCCGCGGGAGTTTATCGTTTTCGTGTCGGACATTTTACATGCCTCGTGATCAACGATGAAGTTGGCTACACCTTGCCGACGTCCCTTATTACCAATGCTTCCCGTGAGGAAGTATCCGCCGCTCTCAGCGCGCACGCATTACCTGCCGACCATGTCCCTATGCACATCAGCGCGGTATACATCCATACCGGAGAGCATCAAATTCTTATCGATACGGGACTCGGGCATTTGCCCGGACCAGGCGGCGGCGTCGATTATGTCGGTAAGATTCGTTCGAATTTGCAGGATTTCGGCATTGCCCCTGAAGCCATCGATACGATCCTTCTCTCCCACGCCCATAGCGATCATTTAGGGGGCAACTTCGACGGAGAGGGGCGGTTTGCTTTTCCGAATGCCCGGTACGTGCTGACGCGAGCAGAGTGGACCTTTTGGATGGAGCGACCTGATTTAAGTCCTCTTGCCCTTCCTGAGCCTATAAAGCAGAGAACGATACAATCGATTCAAACTATGCTCGCCCGGCTGAAGCCGAAAATGACCCTCATCGAAGACAATGAAGAGATATTTCCGGGAATTACCGCGGTTCCGGCGAAAGGAGAAACACCGGGACACAGCGCGTTCCTTGTTTCCTCCGGCGGCGAATCGCTGCTCATCGTCGGAGACGCTTGGCCGCATCATACCTTGACACTGGAACACCCGGATTGGCTTTCCGCCTTCGATCTGGACCCGGAGCAAGTTGTCCGGACCCGGCGCTCCCTGCTTGAGCGTGCAGCGGTTGAAAATCTGCTTGTACAGGCCTGCCATTTTCCATGGCCAAGCCTGGGACGCATCGTCAAACGCGAATCGGGCTGGGCATGGGAGCCGGTCCGCGGTGAAGCTCTCTTGTAGAAGAGAGCTTCTGCCATGGTCTGGCGCGTGTTACTCGGATCTTCGGCGGATGGTGGAGAGCAGGCGCCGCATTCCCATCACGTGCCCGCCCGTCCCGATGACGAGCAGCCGGTATAGGCCTCCGGCCAGGCCGGGGAAAGCGACCCGGCTCTCGGCGCGCAGACGTGTCCGTCCTGGACCTGCATCTTCCAGGCGAAAGATCATCGAGTAGAACGAGAAATAATGGCACCCTTCGAGGATCAGCTTGCGTCCGGGGACAGCCGCAACCACCCGAAAGCCGGGGAACGTCGAGCCTTCGGCAAAGGGCCGCGGTCCGGATGCGGTGCAATATGCGGATCGGACCAGCCGTGCATAGAAGGTCATTCCAGGATTCGAGAAGGATCGCTCCATGGCTTCGCACAGACTGCGCCAGACGGCGTCGGTTCCCGCCGCAATGACGGTCTCGTGCTCATCAAGGTACGGGATCAAAGCGATATGCGTCATAGCCTCCGAGAGGTCCGGCCGCGATTGGCAGGCCGGAGGGTGCCCGGATCTTCCGCCCCGAAAGCTTTGGCCTCTTCCTATTACCGCAGCGAGAAGAGCAATCAAGAGAGCGATAATGATCATCCATATCATGGTCAAATCGAGGTTCCCCTGAGTCATGCAGTATATGGGAATAGCTTAAAAGAACGGCGACCGGCCCTTCATGGGCCGGCTTTGCTATTGTTATCCGAGCGAGAGAGAGCCGCTATGTTCATCGAACCGGATATGCGCCAGTTTATCCGGGTTGACGACCAGATAAATATGCGATATTTGACCGCCGCGATATTGAAACGTCCAAGCCGATTCATATCCGTCGGCACGCGCGATCATTCCGGGCTCTCCATTAATGGAACGCAGCTGATACGTGACAGCCGTAATCGATTTCTTCCAAATGCCTTCGAAAAAGCGGTAAATTCGTTCTGCTGTGAAGATGGGACGAATCGGCGCTTTCACTTTGCCGCCTCCATCGGTTAACAGAATGGCGTCCGGCGCAAGCGAGCTGCAGCGACTTCATGATGTTGCCGGATGCCAGAAGCTCGGCGAATTGTTCGACCTGAACCCCTTTCCTTTCGTTCAGCGCAGCGCTGTCTTCGGGACATAGGCCGATGCTCCGCTTCGCGCGATGAAAGATTTGCCGGCAGTTCGAGCCGCTCTTGCCGACGATGGCGGCGATTTCGTCATACTCGTACTCGAACACCTCGCGCAGTAAAAATACAGCCCGCTCTACAGCCGACAACTGATGCAGCAAAAGCAGATAGGCGGTGGACATCGATTCCTTCCGCAAGTAGGAGCGGGATGGATCGCAGCTTGCCTCAGCTGCCGCCGCTTCTTTCCCTGCCGTCCACGAGCGGTTCGGGCAGCCACGGTCCGACGTACATCTCCCGCTTCTTGGCGCTGGAGCGTAACAGATCGAGACACCGGTTCGTGACGGTTTTGCACAAATAGGCTTTGATGTTGCGGATATGATCACCTGAAGAGGCTTCGCTCAGCGAAAGAAAAGCCTCCTGCACGATATCTTCCGCATCCATGACGCTTCCCATCATGCGGTAAGCCAGCGAAAACAGCAGTGGTTTGTAAAGGTGGTACAGCTGATCCGTATCCATGGGAATGCCTCACTCTCAATTCAGTGCCGGAACGGTCTGCAAAATGTGGAGCGCCGCCCGTCGGGCGCTGGCGAACGACGCATCGACAAGAAGCTCGCCGTGGCCGGCCCAATCTCCGGCCACATAGAGACCGCCGATTTGCGGCACCGCCGGTCCCGGTGCTTCCATGCGGCCAATGTGGTCGAAGTCCTGCACCACCGTAATATTCGGTAAATACTGACGAACGGCCACTTCTTTCCGCCATCCGGGCTGAAGCGTATCGAGCGCCTTCTCGAGCATCGCCTCATCCGCTTTGGCATCACCGTCATGCACTCCGCTGTACTTGAGCAAGTGGATGACAGTTGTTCCGTCCTCGCTCAATTTAGCCGCTCTCGAGTGGTTCGTAAACAGCGACGGCTGATCGATTCCCATCGCAAACTGATGGTTCGGGTCCGGGAGACGGCGCAGGCCGAGATCAAGGCAGGCGGCTTTCACCGGCGACGCCTGCTCCTTCCATCTCCGCAGTGAAGTACGCTCCGCATCTTGGATCAACCGGAAAGCCTCAGCAGGGGAAGCTGTCACTATGACGGCATCCGCCTCCAGCGACGTTCCGTCCGAACAGCGCACGCGGCGAACCCGTCCATGATCGTGCAGGATTTCGGCCGCGTTCTTGCCGGGGAGCATGGCGGCTCCGTACTGCTCGGCCAGCCGCCGCAGCTTCATGACGATCGTTTCCCAGCCTCCGTCCACGTATAGGACGGATTCGGTCAATGCTCTTTTTAACTGCTTTAGAGCGGAATGCGCCCACAGCAAGTCGGGATCGTTCACGTAGGTAGCGGTTCGGGTCAATGCGTAGAACAGATGGCGGACCATCGGATCGCGCACCTCCCGCTCCGTCCATTCCCGTAAGGAGACCGGCGGAACGGCGGACGCATCGATTTTGCCCAATTTCATCATGAGCCGGGTGAGTTCCATTTTACCCGATACGGAAAGCGCGGACAAGAAATCATGGAAAGCATTCCGGTAGGAACCAGGTAAGCTTTATTTTTCCATAATCCGTGGGTTTTAAGGGAAGGGATGTTCCCTTCGACAGTAATCCCGAGCTCTTGTAATATCTCGAAAGCTTCTCCGCCGCGGTATAACGCGTGGCCGCCGAGATTCAGCTTGACGCCGTTCTTCGTGACCGTGTCCGCTCGGCCTCCGAAACGCCCCGATTTTTCCAGCACCGCAACCTTCTGGCCCGCCTTGGCCAAATACACGGCCGCTGTCAGACCTGCAAGTCCTCCGCCTACGATCGCCACATCGAATTTGTTCATAGCTCTGCACTCCTTTTGATTATGCTATAAACAAGACGGGGAAGGAAGCGATTCTGTGACAGCTTTTCGCAAAATGGGGCATGCGCCGCGGGCGATCTCAAATCCAAGGTCCATGGGTCATGTCGTCTGCTAAGCAGAGACCGATCGAATCCGACTTGGGGATTCGATTTTTATATGCAAGCATTCCCGGGGCGAAGACCCGGGGTGAAAAAAGTAGCCAGCTGCACCAACGTTGAATAGAGAGGTCATGGGTATGGGGTAAGCATACGCTTTCGAAGCAGTTTTCCTATGGAAAACTTTGAAGCGTAAGCGTCCGCCTTTGAAATCGTATGTATTACCTTTATCTAGAAATTCAAGTCATACGATTTCAACAGCGGTTGGAACCCCATACCCAGGACCTCCCGCGCGCCGAAGGTTGGGTCTAGATAGGTTTTTTCCAGCGCTATCCCGGACAAGTCGGAATCACAACAACAGGAAGTCTGCGCAGAGGTAGAGGCCGCGCCCCGATCTCCTTATGATAGAGATATAACCAAGAGGGAGGAAGCGACATGGGGACGATGACCACCGCCGCTGCGGCGGATGCGCAGGTGAAGACGAAAGCGGCCGCCGGTAAAAAGCTGAGGAAATTTTGGAGGTATGCGCCGCTCTTTGTGATGGTCCTGCCCGAAATCATTTATTTGCTCATCAATAACTATTTGCCGATGTTCGGACTGGTCATTGCATTCAAAGACATCAACTTTGCCAAAGGGATTTGGGCCAGCGATTGGGTCGGCTTCAAGAACTTCGAGTACTTGTTCAAAACGTCCGACGCCTGGCTGATCACGCGGAACACGCTGCTGTACAACGCCGCTTTCATCGTCATCAACCTGGTGATCGCCGTCGCTGTAGCCATTCTGCTCAATGAAGTGAAGAACAAGTTGTTCGCCCGGTTTTACCAAAGCGTCATTCTGATCCCGCATTTGATCTCCATGGTCATCGTCGGCTATTTGGTGCTTGCGATGCTGAGTGGTGAAACCGGTTACATCAATAAGCAAATTTTGCCCCGGCTGGGACTGGATCCGATCTCCTGGTACAGCGAGCCGAAATATTGGCCCTATGTGCTCACTCTCGTGAATATCTGGAAGCATGCCGGCTACTTATGCGTGATCTACCTCGCGGCGATCATCGGCATCGATCCGGAGTATTACGAAGCCGCCACGATCGACGGCGCAAGCAAATGGCAGCAGATCCGAGCCATTACGGTGCCTCTAATCACTCCCGTCATAACGGTGATGACGCTGCTGCAGATCGGGCGTATTTTCTACTCGGACTTCGGCCTCTTCTACCAGGTGCCGCTCGACACGGGGGCGCTCATGCCGACGACGAACGTCATCGATACGTACGTGTACCGGGCTTTGCTGCGGCTGGGCGATATCGGGATGTCCTCCGCGGCGGGACTGTATCAATCGGTGGTCGGCTTCGTGCTTGTGCTGATATCGAACTATGCGGTGAGCAGACGAAACCGCGAGAATGCCTTATTCTGATCGGGAGGGAACCGGATGAAAGCAAAACAACAGATGTTTCAGTGGATGATCCATGTTTTCTTTATCGCCGTCGTATGCGCTTGTCTTCTTCCGTTCCTGCTGCTTGCCGTCACCTCCTTCAGTGACGAGATGACCCTGCTGCAGGAGGGCTATTCGTTCCTGCCAAGCAAGTTCAGCCTTGCAGCGTACGAATATTTATGGCGGGATGCCGAGAATATAGTCCGGGCGTACGGCATTACGGTGCTGGTCACCGTCGTCGGAACGTTCGTCGGGCTGTCGATCACCGCCTTGTGCGCTTACCCGTTATCCCGCAGGGATATGCCGATGCGCAAGCCGCTCTCGTTTATCGTATTTTTCACGCTGCTGTTCAACGGGGGCCTGGTTCCAACCTATCTCGTCTATACCCAGCTTTTTGATATGAAGAACTCGATTCTCGCCCTGATCATTCCCGGCCTGCTCTCCAACGGCTTCTATGTGCTGATCATGCGGACGTTCTTTACTTCCTCGATCCCGGTTCCGGTCATTGAATCGGCTTCGATGGACGGGGCGGGCGAATATAAAATCTTTTTCCGGATCGTGCTTTGCCGCTCTCGCCGCCGATTCTCGCGACGGTCGGGCTCATGCAGACGATCGGCTATTGGAACGATTGGTTTAACGGCCTGGTCTATATTACCGACAACAAGCTGTTCAGTCTGCAAAACATGCTGAACCGGATCCTCCTCAACGCGCAGTTCCTGACCAGCGGCGCCATGGGCAATAATACCGAGGTGTCGGCCAGCGCGAATATCCCGATGGAGTCGGTGCGGATGGCGATGGCGGTCATCGGAACCGTCCCGCTGCTGTGCGCGTATCCGTTCTTTCAAAAATATTTCGTCAAAGGGCTTGTCATCGGCGCAGTCAAAGGGTAGGCTATATCCGGCCGGGTCCGGTTTAGCATAGAGGTTGCTGAAGAAAAAGGGAGGCTACAGGATGAAAAGAAAATGGGGACGCATCCAATCGGTCACGGCGGGAATGCTGGCGGTTTCACTGCTGCTTACGGCTTGCGGGGGCGGCGGCGGTTCTACGTCATCCAAAACGGCGGACGCTTCGGGCGACGCGGGAAAGTCGGGTTCGAATCTAAAGCCTTACGAGCTGACCATCGCCTACTATAATATCGGCAATACGAAGGACCTGAAGGAGGTCCAGGACGCTATTAACAAGCACGTGAAAGAGAAAATCAATGCAACGGTCAAATTGATGCCGATCGATCCGGCCGCTTACTCCCAGCAAATCAACCTGATGCTGGCGGGCAACGAAAATTTGGACATCCTTCTGACGCTCACGGCTTTGGGCTACGGCACGCAGGCGGCGAAGGGACAGCTGGTGCCGCTCGAGGATCTCTTGAAGAAATACGGCCAGGACGTCACCAAAGTGGTCGGGCCCGACATCCTGAAGGCGACGACGACCAGCGGCAAAATTTACGGCCTGCCGAGCGTCCGCGACTGGGCGGCTGACTTCGGCGTACTGATGCGTAAAGATATCGTCGACAAATACAAGATCGATTTGAGCAAGGTCAAGACCTTCGACGATTTGGATGCCGTCTTCCAAGTCGTGAAAGACAACGAGCCGAATATGGCGGCCATCATTCCGGAAGGCTCAAGCAACACCATCATCTCGACCCTGGTTCCGGGGATCGTCGATCCTTTGAATGATGATAACGGCGTTCTTCCCGATCACGACAATAACCTGAAGGTGGTCAATTGGTTCGAATCGAAGACGTATGCGGATTGGCTTAAGCGGGTCAGAAGGTGGTATACGGCCGGGTACATTCCCAAAGACATCGCCACCAACAAAATCGCTTCGGAGCAACTGGTCAAAGCGGGCAAGGCGTTCTCCTTCGTCGCGCATATGAAACCGGGCTACGAGAACAAGGAATCGCTCACGACCGGAACGCCGATGGTGGCCGTCCGGCTTATGCCTGCGGTTTCCACGACATCATCGATTTCCAACGTCATGTTCAGCATTGCCAAGAACTCGAAGGATCCGGAGAGGGCGATGATGTTCCTGAACCTGCTGTACTCGGATAAAGATCTGATCAACCTGATCGACTACGGCATTGAAGGCAAGCATTATGTGAAAAAAGCAGATAACAAGATCGGCTTCCCGAACGGCGTGGATTCTTCGAATGCGACGTACAACCCGACCCACGGGTGGGAATGGGGCAACCAGTTCCTGTCCTACGTGTGGGAGAATGATGATCCGAATTTGTGGAAAATGCAGGACGAGTTCAACAAATCGGCCAAAAAATCGAAGGCTCTCGGCTTCAGCTTCACCGTCGATCCGGTCAAGACGGAAGCGGCCGCTGTGCAAAGTGTCAAGGACCAATACAAAACGGGCCTTGAAACCGGCACCCTGGATCCCGAGAAGAATCTCCCGGACTTTATAAGCAAGCTGAAGTCGGCGGGCATCGACAAGATCATAGCGGAGAAGCAGAAGCAGCTCGACGAGTGGGCAAAGAACAATAAATAGGGGAGACGAAAAGGCGGCGCATGAAATGATGCGCCGCCTGAGCTTGCCCGGAAACCCATGTGATAAAGAAACCTGCCTTGGTATTCCAGTGGGGTATCCCCTCGGGCCGCTGTCGTTATCGGAAAATTTTCAATTGATTCGCTATACAGCGGTCATTTTCCGATAACAAAGGCGGGCGCTTTCGCTCCTGCAGGGGATACCCCACCTATTACCTTTTGCATTTTTCCGCACATCTGGGTTTCTCAAAACTCTGAGGCGGCGCATGGAACGATGCGCCGCCTTTTCGAATAAGGGGGTAAGACGTTCAGTGCAAGGAACGCCGCCGGTGGGAGTAGACCCAATTTTTCTTGATGTCCCGCACCAGCCCCTCTTCCTTGGCGAGTACTTGATCCGCATAATGATCGAAGGTGGCGAACCGCTCGGGCGCGGGCTCGAGCAAACGCGTGCTTGCCGGCGGCTTCCAGCTCCAGCAGCAGGCCGTGCTTGAATGCCAATCGGTGCGCCATGTGCATCAGCAGGAAATCCTCCCAGGTGGTCGCCTCCGCCTCCCGCCACAACCGCCAGCCCTGATCTTCCTCATCAATCCCGATGCCATGAATGCGCATCATATATTCCGGCAGGAACAGGTAGCCTTCCGGGACCCGCTCCACTTCGGCATTCCATTCCGCGACCAGCGCCGCGGCTCTTGAAGCATATCGAAAGATGTACCTGATAACCGTAAACTGATCACTGTACCGATCACCGCTTTCCTGGGATGCCGCACGGAGGCTCTCATCGAGCTTCCAAGCTCTATTGTAATCCGGCGTCAAACCCGGCGTCTATTGAATTCCGAGCTTCAAGCTTCGTAGCTGCGGATCCGCTTCCGGTATTGCTGGGGCGACTCCTGCTGCACCTTGGCGAACTGCCTTGAAAAATAATGAAGGGAGGAAAAGCCGAGCCGCTCCGAGATCGCCGTGACCGAGTCGTCCGTCTCGCGAAGCTCGGTCTTAGCCTGCTCCAGCCGGCGCGCATAAAGTAATGCTGCGGGCTGTAGCCCGTTTCCTTCCGGAACAGCTCGTATAAATAAGCTTCGCTGAGCTGCAGCGACCGTGCCCATGCGGAGAGGCGGAAGTCGCTTTGCACATGAGCGTTCATCCATTCGATCATTTTGCGGATCCGCGGATCGTTCGGGTCAAACGGATGAGCCAAGAAACGTGCATATCCGGTAAGGAAGCCTTCAAACCGCGCCCTCAGCTCAACGGGTCCCCAAGGATCGTTCCGCTCGAAATTCCGGATGACGGACAGAAAATCTTCCATCCACTCCGCGTGGTTCGGCGCCGTCGTCTTGACAGGGAGGTGGATATCTTCCCGGAAACGGACGCGGGCGGCGCAGAGCTCGGGCGCGAAGGCGGAGGGCGAATAGCAGTTCAGCTGTTTGTCGCCCTTCGGCTTGGGGGTCGTGTCCCAGAGCAGATCGGCATATACCGATGCATGGACCATCGGATCGGCCGCGTCCGCCGTATAGCTGTGCTCGGCGCCGGGCTCGATGTAGAACAGGTCCAGCGGACCGGCTTCGAACGCCGTGCCGTCCACTTTAACCCTGCCTCGGCCGGATACGATATAGATGAACGAATGGGCATAAGGCGGCCTCGGTCCCACCCGGAGACCCGGCCGGAACGTGTAGAAATCCGCCCCCAGGATGCGGTCGGATTTGGTCGAACGAAATTTCAGTGATATCCATGTGCATACCCGCCTGATAAAGGAATTAACCCTAGAATCGTGCAAATAGTATACCATAGGCCAAAGCCAGCTTCAGCCCCTTTTGATAAGATGGAGAAAAAATCGGAAGGATGGACTGAGCGTGCAAACGATCGAGCTGAAATGGGAATTAATCTATCCGGGGGTTTGGAAAACGACCGTCGGAAGTCCGGAGGGTCCGACTCCGATGTCGGTTACGGGTCTGCGAGCCGAAGAAGGAAGCTTTGGAGCGGATGGGCGAAGCCCCCTTCCCGCTGGAAGGCGAAGACTGCGAGCGGGACGCCCGCAGAATACTGCTGCGCCTGCCGCTGACGGCGGACGAGAAGCTGTACGGGCTGGGGCTTCATTTTATGCGGATGAATCATAGAGGGCGGACAAGGTTCCTCCGGGTGAACAGCGACCCGAAGCAGGATACGGGCGAAACGCATGCGCCGGTGCCTTTTATCGTGTCGGACCGGGGCTACGGCGTATTGATCGATACGTCCCGGATCGTCACCGTGTATTGCGGGTCGAGCATGCGGGCGGATGAGACGGGCCAGGCGCAGGCGGTCGACCGCAACAACGACAAGAGCCGCTGGAAAGCGACGCCGGTCTCGGAGCGCATGGAGTGGGTGCTGCCGCCGGAAGGGGCGGACGTCTACGTATTTGGCGGAAGTACCCCGCTGGATGCGGTTCGGCGCTACAATTTAATGTGTGGAGGCGGAACGCTGCCGCCGCGCTGGGGGCTCGGCTTCTGGCACCGGGTGCCGACGCTGTACAGCGATGAGCAGGTGAAGGAGGAGGCGCTTGAATTCCGAAAGCGCGATTTTCCATGCGATGTCATTGGCCTTGAGCCCGGCTGGCACAGCAAGAGCTATCCGGTTACTTACGAGTGGAATCAGGAACGTTTTCCGGATCCGGAGGCGTTTGTGACCGGCATGGCCCAGGAAGGCTTTCGTGTCAACCTGTGGGAGCATCCTTATGTCTCGCCGGAGGCTGAAATTTATGAGCCGCTTAGGCCGCTTTCCGGGACGTATTCCGTGTGGGCGGGCCTCGCGCCGGATTACACGCTGGACGAAGCGAGGCGGATTTACCAGGAGCAGCACCGCGGGAAGCATGTCACCGTCGGCGTATCCGGCTACAAGCTCGACGAGTGTGACGGCGACGAGCTGACGAATAATTCCTGGATGTTCCCGGCACATGCCGAGTTTCCTTCCGGTACGGACGGCGAGCAGATGCGGCAGATTTACGGCCTCTTGTTCCAGAAAATGACGGCAGAGCTGTACGCCGAAGAAAATAAGAGAACCTACGGGCTGGTCCGGGCTTCCGGTACGGGCGCTTCCTCTTTGCCTTATGTGCTCTATTCCGACCTATACGATCACCGTCAGTTTGTGCGGGCGCTCGTTAACTCCTCCTTCAGCGGCCTGCTCTGGACCCCGGAGGTGCGCAAAGCGAAGAGCGCCGAGGATTGGGTCCGCCGCATGCAGTCGGTCTGCTTCTCACCTATGGCCATGCTGAACGCCTGGGGCGACGGGACCAAGCCGTGGAGCTTTCCGGAGGTGGAATCGATCGTGCGGCATTACATCCAGCTACGGATGCGGCTCATGCCCTACCTGTACAGCGCGTTTGCGCGTTACCACGAAGATGGGACGCCGCCGTTCCGGGCGATGCCGCTTATCGGGCAGGGAGCATCCGCTTCCTTGGATCCGGGGGTGGTGCAGGAGAAGAAGCTGGATACGGTCGACGCGGCTTACGGCGGCAACCGCAAGAAGGGAATGGGACGACCAGTTTCTGGTCGGCGATTCGCTGCTGGTTGCGCCGCTGTTCGAGGGGAGACGGAACGAGAGGTGTGGTCGCCGGAAGGGCGCTGGTACGGGCTCGAGACCGGAGAAGTGTTCGAAGGCGGAACCGTAGTGCGGGTAGAACCGGGACTCGAGCGCATTCCGGTCTTCGTCCGTGACGGAGCGGTTATTCCGATGACGGCGGTCCGCGGCTCATGCCCCGCGTCCGGGCGAGCAGGTGCCTCTCATCCTGTGCCATTTCGGCGAAACCGAAGGGGAAGCGCAGCTTTATGACGACGACGGCGAGACGCTGGATTATAAGCAGGGACGCTGCGTTTGGCGGACGGCCAGAGCGGTCCGGCATACCGACGGCGGCTGGAACGGCGAGCTGACGCCGCATACGGGATCGTTCCCGCCTACTTACGGCGAGGTGCAGTGGCATTTCGGCCTGACGAAGCTGCCATAAGCGTAGGGAGAGCCCTTTGCTTCCGTACAGCATCTTTACAAAAAAATGATCTTTCTTCCATCTCAACTAATGGTAGAATAAGGTTGGTAGAGTTAGAAAATACTGCCTAAAGGTACGACCATGGGACATGGAGGGAAATGAATGATGAATCGATTCAAGTGGAAGCGGCGGCTGCTTAAAAGCGCTCTAGCGCTGTCGCTTTTGCTTCCTCCGGCGGGACTGGCCGGCTGGGCGCCTGAGGCGCATGCGGAGGGCCCGAACGATCCGGCCCCGTTCATTAATGCCAAAGTGGTGAACGGCAACGCCGGGAAGAAGGTGCTGTTCGACAATACCCACGGCCAGACGGCGGGCGCCGCGGATTGGGTCATTGACGGCGGGTTCTCCGATTTCGCGAACGCGCTGGCGAATGACGGCTTTTACGTCAAGGAGCTCCGCAAAGCAGCGCCGATTACGCTCGACGATCTGAAGGATTATGACGTATTCGTTATCGGCGAAGCCAACATTCCTTACAAAACCAGCGAGCAGGACGCGATGCAGCAGTACGTTCAGGGCGGCGGCAGCATTTTCTTCATTGCCGACCACTACAACGCGGACCGCAATAAAAACCGCTGGGACGCCTCCGAAGTGATGAACGGCTACCGGCGCGGAGCCTGGGAAGACCCGGCTAAAGGCATGAGCGCGGAGGAACGCGCTTCGGCGACCATGCAGGGCGTAGCCAGCTCCGACTGGCTGGCGACGAATTTCGGCGTCCGCTTCCGCTATAACGCGCTTGGCGATATCAATACATCGGATATTGTGTCTCCCGATCAGGCTTTCGGAATTACGAGCGGCGTGAACAGCGTGGCTATGCACGCCGGCTCCACCTTGGCCATCATGGATCCGGCCAAAGCGAAGGGGATCGTCTATTTGCCGCAGACGAACCAGGCCTGGGCCAATGCAGTAGACCAAGGCGTATATAACGGCGGAGGCAAAGCCGAAGGACCCTACGCGGCTGTAGCGAAAGCCGGGGCCGGGAAAGCCGCATTCATCGGCGACTCCTCGCCGGTAGAGGATGCTACGCCGAAGTATGTGCGCGAGGAAACGGGACAGACGAAGACGACCTACGACGGCTTCAAGGAGCAGAACGACGGCACCCTGCTCGTTAACATCGTGAATTGGCTGGCGAAAAAGGAAAGCTACACCTCCTTGTCGCAGGTGCCGGGACTTCAGCTGGATCAACCGACGGCGCTCCTGCCGATGGAAACGCCGGCGAACAGCACCGAGCCTCAAGCAGAGCCGTGGGCCGCGCCTGCAGCAGGGTACAAATGGTGGGATCCAACCACGTTCAAGCCGGGTTCATATGGTTCCACGGCTCCGGTTAGCAATCCTACTTATAGCTTTGTAAAACAGGCCCAGCGCCGAATGCGCAGCAATTCCAAATCCGCGTGGTCGCGGACAATCTCGCGCCGGGCGCTACCGTTTCCGGCTTCAGCGTCGGCATTTATCTGACCGGCGGGACGCAGGTCGCGCAAATCCAGAACGCCGACGGCACGTGGCCGACTAGCTACGGATACAGCTCCACCTTTGCGCTGACAGCGAACAGCTCGGGCCATGCCTCCAAGGACCTGACGGTTCGGATCAAGTCCGGAACGAGCGGAGCCGCCAGCCTCAGGCTGAGACAAAACGGCAATGCGCTGAAGACGGAAGCTGTCACGATCGCGAACGTTCCGGCCGAGCCGCCGCCTCCGGAAGGGCCGGTCATTCCGGCGAAAACGGCGATTGCCGATGCCCGCAAGCAAAGCGCAGGCACTTTGGTTACTGTTGAAGGCGTAGTCACCACAGAACCCGGCTCCTTCGGCGTACCAAGGCTTCTACCTTCAGGATGCCAGCGGCGGCATCTATGTGTTCCAGAATCAGGCCGGTTTTCACCAGGGCGATGTCGTCTCCGTCTCCGCACCGCTGGCTGTGTTCAATACGGAGCTCGAGCTGAGCGACCCGGTCGCGATCAGCAAGACGGGAACCGCCGCACTTCCCGTCAAGCAGGCAGTGGTGGGCGTAACGAATGATAACCAGGGCCAATTGGTCGAGCTGCAAAAAGTGAAAATCCAAAATCTCGTCTCCGCTTCGCCTACAGGTTCATTTGAGTTCGACGCAGTGTCCGGAACGAACACCACCCATGTTCGTGTCGATGCCAGAACGGGACTGACGCAGAGCGCCTTCCCGTATCAGAACGGTCAAACGGTGACGGTAGGCGGCGTAGCCTCGATCTTCAAGGGAGTATTCCAGCTGAAGCCGAGAGGGCTCGCTGACTTCACCGCGGTGGACACGGCTCCCCGGTAACGGCGGCTCAGCTCTCGAAGGAGCCGAATGAGAACGGCTGGTATAACGGTGACGTGACCGTTACCCTGACGGCGGCCGATAACGGCGGCTCCGGCGTAACGGGGACCCAGGTACAGGTTAACGCCGGCGGCTGGACCGCTTACACGGCGCCGCTTACGGTAAGCGGCGAAGGCGTCAATACCGTGCAGTTCTTCTCTACCGATGCAGCCGGCAACAGCGAGCAGGTACAGACGCTGAACGTCCGCATCGACCGTACGGCTCCAATCACGACAGCCGCTCCTTCGGAAGGTCCCGGCGCACAGGGCTGGTATAACCGAAGCGTTACGGTAGCGCTATCCGCTTATGACGCCGCCTCCGGCGTCGCGTCCACGGTGTACTCGCTGAACGGCGGCGGCTGGACCACTTACGCGGGGCCGATTATACTGGGAACGGACGGAACGAACACCATTCGCTATTACTCGACGGATGCGGCAGGCAATCGTGAGGCGGAGCAATCCGTAATGATGCGCCTGGACACTACCGCGCCGGCTGTAACGCTCACCCAAAACGGGAAAGCGGTGCACAACGTAAGTCCATTAAGCATCATCCGCTTTGAACTGACGAGCTCCGATGCGCTGTCCGGCGTTGCCGGCCAGAAGCTGTTCCTGGATCAGAAGGAAATCACTTCCGGCCAGCCGATTCCGGCACTGCTGATCGGGTTCGGAACGCATACGGTCAAATATTCGGTAACGGACAACGCCGGCAATACGGCGGAGAACAGCTTCAGCTTTAAGGTGGAGTGGAACTTCACGTCCCTCCGCGATTTGATCGAACAGCTGATGAAGAACGGCCAATTTAAAAACAAAGGCATTCAAACCTCTATCACAGCTAAGCTGAATCAGGTGGAGTCCCAGCTGCAAAAAGGAAACAACGATCAGGCGGTCAAGCATTTGAATGACCTGCTGAAGGCTGTCCAGGGCGCGAAAGAATCCGGCGGTCTGTCCGCTGAAGGCGCCGATCAGCTCATCTCGCTGATTAACGATTTGCTCGGCAAAAATTAAACAAGCAGTACATGCTTCGCCGCTCGGGCCTCGGCCCGGGCGGCTTTTTTTCTCCAGAAACGCCCCTAAACGGAAAAAAGTTTATCGCCGGAATCCGGTTCATCGGACGACTCCGGGCCGTCCGGCCTTCCTGTTGTTTGACGGAATTAAATTGGTTGATGGACGCGAGCCCGTTCCGATATAAAATAGAAGGACATATCGTGCTTTTGCAGTGGAAGCGGAAGGGGCGCGGGCTGTCATGAATGACGCGAAGATCAAATGGATGCTGGTTCAAATGTACTTTCTCTACTATGCGGCAACCGGAGTTTACCAGCCCTACGTTTCGGTCTATCTGCAATCCGGCGGCCTAAGCGGGGTGGAAATCGGAAGCGTGCTCGGCATCGTACCGGTGATCGGCTTTCTTGCGCCGCTCTTATGGGGCTGGACGGCTGACCGGTACAATCGGAACGCGGCCATCATGACGATCCTTCTTTGCGGCGCCGCCGCCTCCCTGATCGGGTTTACACTGGCTCATCATCTTGTGTATTTCGTCTTATCGATGGGATTTCTCACGCTCTTTATAAGCGCGTTCCCGTCACTGCTGGACAGCTTTACGCTCTCTTATTTGCAGCGGGGCTCCGGTCAATACGGGCGATTCCGCTTGTGGGGCTCGATCGGCTACGGCATCGGCGGCTTGATCGCCACCGCTTTGACCTTACGTCTGCCGTTAGGCAGCCATCTTTATTACGGCCGCTCTAATCCTGGCCGCGGGAACGGTCATCACCCTGAGGATCGCCCCGGGCTCCCAGACCCATGCGGATCAACGGGATAATGGACAAGCGGCACCATACCGCCTGTTTTCCGTGCAATTCCTGCTGTTTTTACTGATGGCGGTTCTGCTGCAGGTGGCGAACAGCTTTTACGGCTCCTTCTTCGGTATTTACATTCACGACTTGGGCGGCGACCAAAGCTATATCGGGATGGCGATTATGATCTCCGCCGTTTGCGAACTGCCGTTCTTTTACTACGCCTCCGCCGTAGTCGGCCGCTGGGGTCCGCTCCGGACGCTGGCCGTCGCGGGCCTATTTTATGCGCTGCGGTGGCTCTGGCTCGGCCTGATTCCCCACACTTATACCGCGCTCCTAACGCAGCCGCTGCATGGGGCGACCTTTTGCCTCTATTACGCCGCAGCGATGGAATACATAGCCCGAAGCGTACCGAAGCAAGCCAGGACGACGGCGATCTCCGTCTTTACAGCCGTCACGGCTCTCGCTTCCATCGCAGGCAACCTGATGAACGGCTATTTGTATGATCGCACCGGACTCCTGACGCCGCCGTACACCGCAGCCGGCTTTGCCCTGCTCGCGGCCTTGGGTTACTGGCTGATGAGCCTAAGGAGCAGGCGAACCGCCGCCGCTGCGGGGGCGTTCCGGGAAAAGGGCATCTAATCTGAATTCTACCGCCGCATTTCGACATAAAACGACGAACTTTATATAAACCTCCTGAGTACAAGGAAGCCGCATCCGCCCCGAACCCCGACCAGATCCTTTCCATAGCAAAATCCTGGATGCTATTGAAGGTTAAATCACTTAGACTGTATAATAAGTTAACCGCTTAATCTTCGGGCGGTGCGTTCGTCCGCCGATACCTTGACGGGCTCGCAACCATCCCTCGGATAAAGACCAGAGAAGGGGCGCAAGGCGTATGGAAAAGACCTGGTACAACCGGTCGCTGATGTCGTATTTTCCGATCTTGTTCATAACGGTCGGCATGCTTATTTTTGTTTCCGTTTCCATGATCAGCGAATTTTCCATTAATGAAACCGAAAAAGCCAACCGTGTTTTCTCCAAATATGTAATCGATTCCATGGAGACCTCATTAAGAGGGATCGAGCGGGTCGTTCTGGAGGAGACCGGGAACAACAGCGCCTTTTATAATTTTTTTGAAATGAAGGATTCGAGCGATACGAGTACGGTATACTATGAAACCTCCAAAGAGCTGCATAAAATGCTGGACGACAATCCGATGATCCACTCGATTTATTTGTACAGGGCGAAGGACCGCGTCGTGCTGACGACGAATTCGCTCGAGAAGCTGGACAGCTTCCAGGACAAGGATTTCGTGAACCAAGCGCTTGCCCAGCCGGCCGGCACCTTGTGGTCTTCGGTACGGGATTATTCGGATTTAAGTCTGCAGCCGAAGGATAAAGTGATCTCCATCAGCAAGAAAGCGCTGCTTCCTTTTGGAAACCAGGGCATTATCGTGGTGAATGTCAGGCTGGATCAACTGCTCCGCATCGTGGATGAGATGATCAATCCGAATATCACCTTCATGGATATCTCCGACGCCAGCGGCAAGCGAGTATACCCGATCGAACTGGCCGGCCAGCCGGTTGATCCCAAGCGGATCACCACCCAAGGCGACGTCATTACCAATATTCATTCGAATTACATCGGCTGGAACTTTGTCAGCGGGATCAAAGGCGGACAAACGTTCAGCTGGGTATCGGCCATTTCGCACATTTGGATCGGTATCGGCGTGCTGACCGTCTTGATCAGCATCTTGTATACGATCTATGTCTCCCGGAGAAACTATAAGCCGATCGAAAGCATCCTGCAGCAAATTAATGCTTATCAAAGCCGGAGCCAGCTGAAAGGCAAGGGCGGAGACGAGTTTTCTTTTATCGGCAAAGTGCTGGAGAGCCTGATGGATCAAACGAGCAAATACGAGAAGCAGTATCAGGAGGATTTGCTCGTCCGGCGCAAGCAGTTTTTCCAGGAGCTGATTACGGGGCGGACGCCGGTTAAGGAAGAGATTTGGGCGGAGAACATGAACCGTTTTAAATTGGAGAGCGCTTACTCTCAGCTGCGGCTCGGCATAGCGGAAATTGACGGTTACGCGGCGTTCCGGGAGAACTACAGCATGACCGACCGGAACCTGCTGAAGTTCGCGATTACGAATGTGGTGCACGAATTTTCCGATCCGGAGGGTCTGACCGTTTGGGCTGAGTGGGTGACGGATAAAAGACTGGCCGTTCTCTTCATCGTGAACGCGGACGATCCGGACAAGGCGGAGACGATTCCCGAGCGCCTTGACCGCTTCCGGACCTGGGTTGCCGTCAATTTGAAATTCTCGCTCACCGTGGGCGTGGGACGAACCGTGAGCAGGCTTGCCGAGATCAGCGATTCCTATGACGAAGCGGAGAAGGCCCTGCAGTACAAAATGTCCCTTGGGGGCAACCAGGTGATCCGCTACGATGAGATCGGCCGTCCCGCGGGCGATACGCATAAATATTTTCAGCAGATGGATGCGCTCTGTCAGGCGTTCCGCATCGCCGACGATTCCTGGCGACTTCAAGTCGATCAATTGGTGCATGATCTGGAGCAGGACCTTTTGAAGGAGGAGGAAATCCGCCATTTGCTGCGGCACTTGCTGCGTCTCCTGCAGCGGACGGTGGAGGGGCCGCCGCCCGAAATGACGGACCTCTGGAGCGGTAAAGTGAATCCCGGTCTTACCGGGGCGATTGAAGAGTCGGAGACGTCGGAAGAACTGCTTTGCCGGTGCTGGCGGAGCTGCTCAAAGAGCTGCACGAGAAATATGTTTCCCTGCGCGAGTCCAAGAATCATCATCAGCTCATTAATGAAATCCGGAAATATATCGAGCAGAATTATGCCAATCCCGACTTGTCGCTCAACTTAATCAGTGATCAGTTCAACATCAACGCCAAGTACAGCGACCATCTGTTCAAGGAAGAATACGGAATGAAATTCGTTGATTTTCTGATGAACCTGCGGATGGATCAAGCGAAAAAGCTGCTGCTGGAAAGCGACCTTTCGATTCAGGAGATTTCGGAAAAGGTCGGGTATACCCATTCGATTTCCTTTGGCCGCACGTTCAAGAAGGTGGTCGGGGTTACCCCCGGCGATTACCGGAAATATATGCAGCCGGACTAAGCTGATTCCCGGGGTCCCGCATGAAGGTGCGGGGCTTTTTTTGTTTGGCTCGAAATCAGCATGTCCCCAAGAGCGGCGTCTTGCAAAAAACCGCACCGTTAAGGGGTTTTCGGCACTTTCGGAGAAAAGGTTGGGCATCGGAATCCGGTTGGTTTCACCGAATATGGCGCCAAACGATAAGGGTTTGCCCGGCGGAATCATGTTGGTTGACCCTCCGCCCGGTCAGCCTGTATAACTGACTTACATCCCGGCGGCCCCGGCGAGACACGCAGGAAGAAGCGTACCGCATTCGGGCCCGGCCAGGGTACAGAAGCGAAGGGGATGAAACAAGTGAAAAAGAAAACGCTTAAAAGAAACACGGCATCGGTGGTCGCGGCGGTAACGGCTATCGGCTTACTGGCAGGCTGTGCAAGTAAAGGGGAGCAAGCGGGTGCGGGGACCGGCGACAGCGGGGGCCAGAAATCCCAGGTGACTCTGAAAGTGGAAGTATTCGACCGCGGCAACTCGCCGGCCGGCATGACCGTGACGAACAACCTGATGACCAAATGGGTGCAGCAAAATTTCGGGGATAAAAACAACATCAAGCTCGAGTATGTTCCGGTGCCCCGGGCGCAGGAAACAGATAAGCTGAACGTTCTGATGGCCAGCGGCGACGCTCCTGACATCGTGTTTACGTACGATTCGAACCTCGTTTACAAGTATGCTCAGCAGGGCGGTCTGACGGATCTGGGCAAACTGATCGATCAGTACGGGCCGAACCTGAAAAGCTTCCTGGGCGACTCCATCTTGGCCTATGGCAAATTCGACAACGTGCAGTATGCGATTCCGGCCAAACGGGCTTATCTGGGCAAATATTCGTCGATGATCCGTCAGGATTGGCTGGATAAACTGGGGCTTCCGGTACCGAAAACGACGGAGGAAGTGTACAACACGCTGAAGGCGTTTAAAGAGAAGAAGCCTGGCGGCGACCAGACGATTCCGCTCGGATTCGGCTTGTTCGAGGCTTCCTATGAACCGATTATCTATTCTTTCATCAAATCGAATATGACCGATGAAGAGAAATTCACCTTGACGCAGCGCTTCGGCTCTTCCGACCAGCCCGTTACATGGCCCGGGCATAAGGATGCCGTCAGATTCCTGAACAAGCTGTACAACGAAGGCTTGATGAGCCCCGACTTCGCGCTCGATAAAGACAAGAAGAAGCTGTGGCAGGACGTGATGACCGGCAAAGTCGGCATGTATGCCGAGGATGCGGGGAACTCCTACGGGGCGACGGGCGACACGGTTTACTTGAACCTGCAAAAGAACATTCCCGGAGCGAAGCTGGCGCCGATCGATCCGTATACGAACGACCAAGGCAAGCACGCCAAGCCTTCCTACGTGCCTGCCGGCATGCTTATCATGGTGCCCAAGTCGAGCCAACACGCCGCCGAAGCTGTCAAATACTTGAACTGGATGGCGCAAAAAGACGTGCTGACATATATGCTCTACGGGACCGAAGGAACCAACTACAACCTGGTTGACGGCGTTCCGGCATTAATCAGCAACGACAGCACGAAACAGCCGCTGTATAACGCCGGAGACATGGAAATTATTTCGAACGGCATGGATTTCGGCGATATGAACAAAAACTTGAGTGCCATGGCGCTCGCCGCGCCGGAGCAATATCGCAAAGACGACGCGATCGCCTTGAAGAACGGGCTGACCGACGGCATCCCGCAAATTCCGCTGCCGCACCCGATGCAATCCGAGACGAAGTACACCAAAACGCTCAAGGATAAATATCAAGAGTCGCTCGTCAAATCGATCATCGCCAAGCCCGCCGATTTCGATAATACGTACGACGGCATGCTGAAGGACTACATGGCGAACGGCGGCGAAGAAATCGCCAAGGAGAGAGCAGAGCTCTACAAGCAAATGAAGAAATAAACCATCATCCGTTTTCATGCATGAGGGGGAACGCGCATCTCATGCATGAAACCTTTTATACAGGCAGGAGGTCAGGAAATGAAAGCATGGAGGGTGTATTTGAGCCGCTACTGGCAGCTTTATGCGCGCTTGCGGCGCCGGTCGCTTATTTCATTATTTTCAAATACGGTCCGATGTACGGCGTAACGATCGCCTTTAAAGATTTCAACCTGTTTCAACCCGTTTGGAAGAGCCCGTGGGTCGGCTTCGCCCACTTTCATGAAATATTTCAAATGCCAACCTTTTTTAAGGCGCTACGGAACACATTTTTGCTCAACGTTTTGGATTTAATCGTTTCTTTTCCGGCTCCGATCGTTCTCGCTATTATGCTGAACGAGGTCAGAACCAAATGGTTTAAAAAGACTTCGCAAACGATCTTGTATTTGCCCCACTTCATTTCCTGGATTGTCATCGGCGGTTTGGCCCTGCAGGTTTTTGCCACGAATTCCGGCATTGTCAACGTGCTTCTCGGCAAACTTGGCATCGCCCCGATTCCGTTTCTTACGGACAAAACCTACTGGCTTATCACTTACTTGGGAACCGGCGTTTGGCAAAGCGCGGGCTGGGGTACGATTATTTATTTGGCGGCTATTACCGGCATCAATCAGGAGCTTTACGAAGCGGCGGAGGTTGACGGCGCCGGAAGATTGCGGAGAATTTGGAATATCACGCGCCGGGGATCAGCCCGACCATCATCGTGCTCCTGCTGCTGAAACTGGGCGAATTGGCGCAAATCGGCTTCGATCGCCCTTACGTGATGGGAAATGTGAACGTGAGCGATATTTCCGAAGTTTTAAGTACTTTTGTGTATAAAACGGGGATTCAAAGCGGGAACTTTTCGGTGGCGACGGGCATCGGATTTTTCCAGGCTGTAGTAGGGCTTGTATTTATTCTCGTTTCGAACAGCCTCTCCAAGAAGACAACCGGTCAAGGGATTGTCTGACGGAATTTATTGATAGGGAGCGATGCATATGAATGCCCGAGCGGCGAATCGGATTTTCGACACGGTCAATATTGTGCTGCTTACTTTGTTTTTATTGCTGAGCCTGGCTCCGTTTCTCCATATTTTCGCCGTTTCGCTCAGCTCCAACAACCCGATATTATCCGGGAAAGTTACGATTTTTCCGGTTGAACTTAACTTCGAGGCTTACAAGAGAGTGTTCGGCGATGTGACGATGCTGAAATCGCTTGGTTTCACGGTCTTTCTCACTGTTCTATCTACTTTGCTCTGCATGGCGATGACGATCGCGGCCGCATACCCCTTAACGAAAGCGGAATTAAAGGGCCGCAAACTGATCATGTACATGATCGTGGTTACTATGTTTTTCAGCGGCGGGGACATTCCTCTGTACATTTTGATCAAACAGATGGGTTTGCTCAATTCGATGTGGTCGCTCATTTTGCCGCCGCTGGTCAACCCGTTTTACATGATCATTCTCATTACGTTTTTTCAATCGCTTCCCAAAAGCCTGGAGGAATCCGCGGAGCTGGACGGCTGCAGCCAATTCGGGATGTTGATCCGCGTCATTCTTCCGCTCTCCTTGCCTATACTTGCGACCTTGAGCCTGTTTTATGCCGTTAACCGGTGGAACGGTTTCAACGACTCCTTGTATTACATTACGAACCCGGACTTGTATCCGCTTCAGCTCAAGCTTTATCAGTTAATTGTGAACAGCATGGCTTCGGACAATTTGCAAATGGAAGGGAATATGATCGTTCAGATTACACCCGAGAGCTTGAAAGCGGCCAACATCATGTTTGCGACCGTGCCGATTCTGATCGTATATCCGTGGCTGCAAAAATATTTTGTTTCCGGCATTACGGTAGGTGCGGTCAAAGGTTAAGGTCATCTTCCAAAGCCAGCTTGGTTGCGGGGAATTTCGAAAAAGCATCGCTTGACAAAACTTTGAGGGGTGGAGCGGATTGCAGGATAAAGCAGAGTATTCATTCTCAACCTGTTGGAATATTAAGCGCCATACGGTCGGGCGGGAGATGATCGAGGAGATTAAGGAGCTCGGTTTCCGCTACGTGGAGCTGAACTATAATGTAACGGACGAGCTGATGAACACGATCGAGCCGATGATTGAAAAGGGAGAGATCGGCGTATCCAGCGTGCACAACGTATTTCCGTTCATCGACGATAAGGATTACGATACGGACTCCGTCATGCTCGGCTTCGACGACGAAGCGAAGCGCAAGCGTTCGGTTGAACTGCTGATCCGTTCGATGGAATACGCCGATCGCTATGGCGCCAAGGCCGTAGTGGTGCATCCGGGCGAGGTTCCGTTCGAGTACAACATCGACTCGGATTTGAAGAAGCTGTACCGGGAGTTTGGCCGGGATTCCGTGGAATACCGGGGCCTCTGGAAGCTGATGTCGGAACGCCGCGAGCAGCTCAGCCCGGTATATGCACAGCGAATTCGGGAAAGTCTGGAGCAGGCATGCGAGCACGCGGCGAAGAAGGGCTGGAACGTGGCGATCGGGATCGAGACGCGCTCTCGCTGCTACCAGATGCCTACGCTGATGGAAGCGAAGTCGATTTGCGATAATTTGAAAGGAGCGCCGGTATATCTCTGGTACGATATCGGCCATGCGATGATGATGGACCGGATGGGGCTGTACGATAACCTGGCGGAGCTCGAGCCGGTTAAGCGCTATATCTACGGCGTGCACATACATGAAACGCTGGAGCTGTCGGATCATTGGTGTCCTTATATTCACAGCAAGGATCTGAAGTATTTCGATCACTTCCTGGAAGCGATCGACCTGGCTAAGGTCAAGGTGTACGAATTGAAAGCGGCGTGTCAGCCGGAGGAAATTCACGAGAGCCACAAGCTGATTACGTGCAAAATCCAAGCCATGAAGGAGTAGAAGCCCGCGATGGATAAGGAAATTGCGCTAAAGTATGCTCCGGTGCTTTACTTTGACCGGTTGGAGCCGTTCTATCCGGTGCTTGTGGGCGTTACGGTGCTGAGACGGCCGGGGCCTTCGCCCTCGTTCCGCAGGGAATTCCGGTTCGACGATCCGAGGCTGCATTCCGTGATCGAATACGCGATCTACTGGGATTATGATATTCAGCATCTATATGAGCTGGAGCATGTGTGGGTCTATGTGGGGATGGACGGCGAGGTGCTCGATGCGGAAGCGAGCTTTCACGGCAAATATTTGAAGGGGCCGCTGAAGAACCGCAGCAACTTGACCGGAGGTACGCACGTCCGGCTGTATTCGCAGCCGGGCAAGCATGCCTTTTCGCCTTTGCCGGAGCTGTTCGAGCTGCTGCCGAATCTGCGCTCGGCGGCAAGCACGGAGGCCGGACTCGACGGCTTAAGCGTACCGGAGATGTTCAAGGGTATCTACGGGACGGACGAAGAGACGAATCGTCTGGTCCGGCGGTATTTGCAGACGTTTGCCTTCGAGCCGTCGATGGAGTTTGAGGAATACCGGTCGCCGGAGGAAGCTTTCGTCGAGTGGCCCCGGCTCTATGAAGAAATTCCGCGGCGTATTGAGCGGGAGCTTGCCGGGATTAGAAGGTTAATCTTAAGCGGAAAAGGTGACGAGAATGGATCCCTTATATAAACGATTAGTGGAAATCAACGACGATTATACGGCGGCGACCTTGCCGAAGCAGGTGCTCGATGCCGGGTCAAAATATGTGGGCGGAATCATGGACTCCAGCGGGGTTCCGAGAGCGAGTCATGTTGCTACGCCGGCGGTTATGGCCTGCTGGGCCTGCGCATTGGTCAGTCCCGATTCACGCTACTATCACGATCCGCCGCTGCTTGCCGCTTTCGATAAGGCGGCCGATTTTATGCTGAAACGCCAGCACCCGGACGGCACCGTATCGCTCGGCTCGACGAATTTCAATTCGCCTCCGGATACGGCGTTCGTGGTCGGCGGGGTGACACAGATGTACCGGCTCCTGCAGCGGCACGGCTGGCAGGAGGTGCAGCCGGCCGCGGACAAGCTGAAGCTGTTTCTGCAGCGCACGATTCCGGCGATGCTGACCGGCGGTCGCCATACGCCGAACCACCGCTGGGTGCTGACGGCGGCGCTGTCTCTGCTGCATGAGATTTTCCCAGCCGCCGGAGCTGGTTGCCCGGGCCGAGGAATGGCTTGCAGAGGGGTTGGATATTACCGAAGACGGGGAATGGACCGAACGCAGCAACGGCATCTATAACGCGGTCAGCGATATTGCGCTCTACCATACCGGGCGTCTGCTGAACCGCCCGGAGCTGCTCGAAGCCGTAAGGCGCAATCTGCGGATGATGGTCTACCTGGTGCATCCGTCCGGGGAAGTAGTGACCGACTATTCCGGCAGACAGGATTTCGGCAGCACCTATAATATGGCGACGTACTTCTTGTCTTACCGGTTCATGGCTGCGCACGACAAGGACCCGCTGTTCGCCGCGATGGCAGATTACGCCGGTTCCTTCATCCGGCACGCCGAGGCGGTGAACAATAACGCGCTGCTCGGGTCGCTGCTGTATCCGGAAGCGACGGATATCAGCGGGCTGGAACGGGCTCCACTGCCGGAGCGTTACGTGAAGGTGATTAACGGAGGGCATCCGGTAAGGGAGCATTTGCAGCAGATCGAAGGCGCCGGGCACCATATGCGGATCGAGCACAGCAGCATGCATCTGGCCTTCGGCGCGCCGATCGTGAGGATACGGGAAGAAGATACGAGTGTGACGATCATGACGAGGACCCCGTCCTTCTTCTCGCTGCGTCACGGCAAGGTGCGGCTGCTCGGCGTCAAGCTGTCGACATCGTTCTCCCCCGGCATCGTGAAGTTCGATGAACTGGAAGTCCAAGGGGACGCCTACAAGCTGGACGTAACGATGGAAAAAGGCTACAACGGGCCGATTCCGCGGCGGCTTCTGCCGGAGCGCACGGACCGGGATCGGCTGAGCCCTTGGTATCTGCTTGCCGCATCAGCACCGCCCGATGACGCATCTGCAGACGCACCGGCTGACGGCGGAGCTTATCCCGGGAGAGTCGGAGTGGAAGATCCGCATCGCTTCCGACGAGCGGGAAGATGTGTTCACTCAGCTGACGTTTATTCTCGGCATTGAGGGCACGCTTAGCGGCGAGGATCTGGAGGCCGCCGGGGACGGCAGGTATTTTCTGAAGAGCGGAAAGTCGCATTATACCGTTGGGGATGAAGGGCTTGAAATCTCCTTCGGCGCCTATGAGCACTTGGTTCCCGCGATGCGGGAGGACCAGCATCCGGCCGGATGCCAGTATGTGCATGTGAATCTGGTGACGCCGTTCGAGCGAACGTTCACCGTTCGGTCAGCTGTAGAAGGGAAGGGACGAGATGACGACTTATTTTCACGAGCAGGAAAGTGTGAGATACCGCTTCGGCGACGACGATGCCGCGATCCTGAAGGTGCTTGCCGACCGGTACGTCGGCGCGAACCCGCAGGCGGGCTTCGCCTACCGGACGTTCTATGCCTCGGGCATATTGCAGAATGAGGAGGGGCTGTTCGAACTCGATCTCGGACAGCGGTTTCCGGATGCAAGGCCCGGCCAATACGCCTACGCCTGCGGGCTGGTCTGGAGCGACGGGGAGCGCAGCCTGGATGTGCTGATCCGCTGTCTTGGCCCGGTACGGTTCTATTTCAACGGGGAGCTTGCGTACCGTTCGAATGTGATCGACGAGATCAAGCCGGACGCAACCGTCAAGCTGAATCTGAACTTTGTGAAGGGCTGGAACCGGCTCTTCTTGAAGTTCAAGCATACGCCCGCCGGCTTCGGTCGCCTGTTCGGGCCGGATGAGGCCAAGGTGCGGATCTTGAACGTGCTGACGCCGTTTGCCGAACGGCAGGGGCAGGCCGGGTGGGTTTACTCCGAGCCGGTGGATACGGACCGGTTCGAGGAAGGCTTCGAGCCGGATACGCACGCTTCCGAGCGGGAGAGCGGGCTGCGCTGGCTGCCCGCATGCGGCTGGAGCGGCCATGAGCAGGCGAAGCCGGTGCCGGAGCGGCTGTTCGGGCGGCGCCCGGGGAAGCAGGCCTATGCGTGGGCCCGGGTGAATCAGCTTCGCGCCGGGGAGGCGACCGTGCGGCTGGAGGGGACGGCCACGGGTCCCCTGACGATATGGCTGGACGGCCGGCAGGTGGTGGAGCTTAGCGAAGCGGGCAGCTTCCGGAAGGAGGTTCCGCTGGCGTTCGGGAAGCGGGATCTGCTGGTGCGGTCCGTCTGCAGCGGCGAAGGCGAATGGGGTTATTCGCTGACGGTCAGCGTAGGTGAATCGGAAGCGGAGCTGACCGCGCCGATTCCGGTTCAAGGCACGAGAGAGCCGTGGTTTTATCTGGGACCGCTGGAGGCGGACGTCCGGCTGGACTACAGCGAGCTCGTGAGGACGGACCGGCTGTATCCGCTGAAGGCGGAGGCCTCAGCGCTAACCGATAGGACGTATTGGAGGCTGGACGGCCCGGAGGCCCGGATCCGCCCTTATTACGAGAATGCGATGCTGAGCAACAAATGGACGGTCGGCAGTGTGACCAACTATGCGCGCTGGGATTATCCGCTCGGCGTGACCATCTACGGCTTGCTCCAGGCGGGAAGGTATTTGGGCCGGCCGGACCTGATCCGCTATGCGGTGGAACACGTACAGGAGTGCACGGATCTGTTCGAATACTCGCTCTGGGACCGGGAGCAGTACGGGTTCCCGGCGGTGAACCAGCGACTTGTGATGATGCGGATGCTGGACAACTGCGGCTCGTTCGGCTCGGCCATGCTGGAAGCGTACCGGGAGTGTGAAGACCCGGGCTTTCTTCCGGTAGCGGACCGGATCGCCGATTTCATTCTGCACCGGCTGGAGCGGAAGGAGGACGGGGCCTTCTACCGGACATGTGAGGGCGAGTATTCCGCCGACACGATGTGGGCCGACGACCTCTACATGAGCACGCCGTTCCTGTGCCGGTATGCCCGGGTGACGGGCCGCGCCGAGGCGCTGGACGAGGCGGCTGCGCAGTTTCTTTTGTTTCGCAAATACCTTTATATGCCCGAACAGCGCATCATGTCCCACGTCTTTGATTTCAAGTACGGGGCGGCGACGGGGATTCCTTGGGGACGCGGCAACGGCTGGACGCTGTTCTCGCTGTCGGAGGTGCTGGAGACGCCGCCGGAGAGCCATGAGAAGCGGGCGGAGCTGGTCGGCTTCTTCAACGAGCTGTGCGAGGGGTATGCGGCTTTGCAGGCGGAAAGCGGGCTCTGGCGCCAGGTGCTGAATGAGCCGGACGCTTACGAGGAAGCTTCCTGCACGGCGATGTTCGCCTATGCTTTCGCCCGCGGCGTGCGCTTCGGCTGGCTGCGCGAGCCGGACCGGTTTACCGCAGCCGCCGTGAAGGCCTGGGAAGGCCTCGCGCGCATCGCGATCGACCGCCAAGGCCATGTGCACGGGGTATGCAGCGGCTCGAGGTACGCTTTTTCGCCCGACTACTATATGTACGATCTGCTGACGGTCACCAACGACAATCACGGGATCGGCATCATGATGCTGGCGGGGACCGAAGTGGCGAAGCTGAAGGAGCGGCTCGCACAGGGGAGCCGGTTGTAGTCCCGGAACCAAAAGAGAGGCCAGCCGGAAGCACTGGGGGCGGCCCATGCCGATGTGATTCTGCTGAGGTTCCAGCATAGGGAGGGGGAGCGAGGGCCGGAAGCCGGTTGATCCGGATTCGGTCTCCCCGCTTAATCAATTTGGAAAAGAAAGCATTGTCAATTGGGCGCGAGCTGTAGTAAGATGGGGTTAAGCGGTTAACTCATTAAATGCTGTATGGATTTTTAGAAGAGAAAAAGAATGTCGAATGATGCGGTTTTATGAAAGATGAAGGCGTTTTCTAAATGGGTTAAGCGGTTAACCTTTGATGAAGGAAGGGAGAGCAGGATGAAAACGATCAGGCTTACGATGTCCCAGGCGTCGCTGCGGTTCCTCGACGCGCAGTATATTTCGGTCGACGGGCGGGAAAGCAAATTTGTTCGCGGCGTCATGGGGATCTTCGGACACGGCAATGTGACGGGTCTGGGGGAGGCGCTGGAGCGCAGCGCGGGGGATTTGATTTACATCCAGGGCAAGAACGAGCAGGGGATGGTTCATGCGGCGGCGGCTTACGCGAAGCAGAAGAACCGCAGGCAAATTTTTGCCTGCACGACCTCGATCGGACCGGGCGCCCTCAATATGGTGACGGCGGCGGCGACGGCCACGGTCAACCGGATTCCGGTGCTGCTGCTGCCGGGGGACAACTTCGCCTCGCGCCAGCCGGACCCGGTACTGCAGCGGCTGGAGGTACCCGGCGATTACACGGTGTCGGCGAACGACCCGTTCAAGGCCGTCAGCAAATATTGGGACCGGATCGTCCGGCCCGAGCAGCTGATGACGGCGGCCGTGCAGGCGATGCGCGTACTGACCGACCCGGCGGAAACCGGAGCGGTGACCTTGGCCCTGCCGCAGGATGTGCAGGCGGAGGCTTATGACTATCCGGAGGAATTTTTCGAGAAAAAGGTGCATTACCTCGACCGCCGGCCGCCGGCCAAAGAAGCGGTGCGGCGCGCAGCCGAGCTGATCGCGGGACGGAAGAAGCCGCTGATCGTCGCCGGCGGGGGCGTGCTGTATGCGGAGGCGACGAAGGAGCTGGCCGCCTTTGCCGAAGCGTTCGGCATCCCGGTGGCGGAGACGCAGGCCGGCAAGAGCTCGGCTGCCGTGGAACCATCCGCTGAATGTGGGTGCCATCGGCGTCACCGGCTCGCTCGCGGCGAACGTGCTTGCAAAGCAGGCGGACCTCATCATCGGCGTCTGCACCCGGTATTCCGATTTTACGACGGCTTCGAAATCCGCTTTTGCCAATCCGGATGCCGTCTTCGTCAACATCAATATCAGCGGCTTTGATTCCTCGAAGCTGAACGGCGCGGCGATTACCGCGGATGCGAAGGAAGCGCTTGCGGCCTTGCAGGAAGCCTTGACGGCACTCTCCTACCGGAGCGGCTATGCGGCCACGGAGATCGCGGAGCTGAAGCAGCGTTGGGACGGCGAGGTCGACCGACTGTACGACCTGCAGCATGAGGCCGGACTTGCGCAGACGCGCGCGCTCGGGGTGATCAATCGGACGATCGATCCGTCGTCCGTCATCGTCTGTGCGGCCGGCGGCCTGCCGGGCGATCTGCACCGGCTGTGGAGATCGTCCGAACCGAAGACGTACCATATGGAATACGGTTTCTCGTGCATGGGCTATGAGGTGAGCGGCGCGTTTGGCGCGGCTTTGGCTGATCCGGACCGTGAGGTGTATGCGGTGGTCGGCGATGGAAGCTACCTGATGCTGCATTCCGAGCTCGTCACGAGCCTGCAGGAAGGCCGTAAAATTACGGTACTCCTGTTCGACAACCACGGTTTCCAGTGCATTCATAACCTGCAGCGCGGCCACGGAAGCGACGGCTTCGGCAACGAATTCCGCTACCGCGAGGCTTCTACGGGCCGGCTGACCGGCGGCTACCTGCCAATCGACTTTGCGGCGCATGCCCGGAGCCTGGGGGCCAAGGCATATAAAGCGACCAACGCCGAGGAGCTCGCGCAAGCGCTGAGGCAGGCCAAGGAAGAGACCGTGACGACGCTGATCGAAATTCCGGTCGTACCGGGCACGAATACCGACGGCTACGAATCGTGGTGGCAGGTTGGCGTGCCGGAGGTGTCCGTCAGCGAGAAGGTGCTGGCGGCCCATGCCGAGATGAAAACCCGCATTCAAGCGGCGCGGCCGATCTGACAATAAAGCCCGCTTAATATATAAGGAAGGGAACGGATTCCATGAAAAAGCTGCCTTTTCAGCTGGGCATTCATCCGATCAACTGGGTGGGGAAGACGTCAGGGAGCACGGCGCAGACACCACCTTCGAACAAATTGTCGACGATATTCAAAAGCTCGGTCTTACCGGGACGGAAATGGGCCGCAAATACCCTACTGATATTCCCGTGCTGAAACAGGAGCTGTCGAAGCGCGGTATTCAGCTGGTCTCGCAGTGGAAGTCGGTGCTGTTCTCCGATCCGGCTTACCGCGAATCGGAACTGGAGGCCTACCGCAAGCATGCCGCTTTCCTCAAGGAAATGGGCAGCACGGTGATCAGCACGGCGGAGGTCGGGGGCTCGCTTCACTTCGACCCGCGGCGTACTCCGCACGAGAAAGAAGTGCTGCGGCTGGACGAAGCGGGCTGGCGCAGCCTGGCGGAGGGGCTGAACGCCGCCGGCGCGATTGCGAAGGAATACGGCCTGAAGCTGACTTACCATCACCATGGCGGTACGGTCGTCGAGCAGCCGGAGGAAATCGACAAGCTGATGGAGCTGACCGATCCTTCGCTCGTCTACCTGCTCTTCGATACCGGGCATGCCTACTACGGCGGGGCGGACCCGCTGACCGTGCTGCGCAAGCATTACGACCGGATCGCGTACATTCATTTGAAGGATATCCGCCCGGCGGTGCTGGAGGAAGCGCGTGCCGAGAAGGCCGACTTCGTGACCTGCATCCGCAAGGGCGTGTTCACGGTGCCGGGCGACGGCTGCATCGACTTTGCACCGATCTTCGCAGAGCTCCTCGACCGCGGGTACGACGGCTGGGCGATGCTCGAAGGCGAGCAGGATCCGGCCGAGCACAATCCTTACGAATACGCGAAGAACGCGCTGCAATACATCGAGTCTCTGATCTGAGGGGATTCGTGACATTCCTTAAGGAAAGTAGGTAAACGACCATGTCTTATGTGTCTTTTCCCGAGCAGAAAACGCTGGATTTCACAGCGATCGGCCGCTTGTGCATCGATTTGAACGCCAACGAAATCAACCGCCCGATGGAAGAAACGATGACGTTTACGAAATACGTCGGCGGCTCTCCGGCCAATATTACGATCGGTATGTCTCGCCTGGGTCTGAAAACCGCCTTTATCGGCAAAATCGCGAACGACCAGATGGGCCGGTTCATCGAAGGCTACCTGCGCCGCAACCACATCGAGACGACGAATGTCGTTACGGATACGACCGGTGCGGTGACGGGCCTGGCTTTTACCGAGATTAAAAGCCCGACCGACTGCAGCATCCTCATGTACCGCGATAATGCGGCGGATTTGCTGCTGACACCTGGCGAAGTGCAGGAGTCGTTGATCGCACGGACAAAGGTGCTGCTGATCTCCGGTACCGCGCTCGCGAAGAGCCCATCCCGCGAAGCCGTGTTCCAAGCGCTGAACTACGCCAAGAAGCACGGCGCCGTCATTGCCTTCGACCTGGATTACCGGCCTTATACCTGGACCTCCCCGGAAGAAACGGCGGTTTATTATAACCTGGCGGCTGAGAAATGCGACATCATCCTCGGTACCCGCGAGGAGTTCGACATGATGGAAACGTTCGAGCACAATCCGGAGCACAGCGACCAAATCACGGCCGGCAAATGGTTCGATTACTCGGCCAAAATCGTCATCATCAAGCACGGCAAAGACGGCTCCATTGCTTACACGAAGGACGGCGCTTCCCACCGGGCGAAGAGCTTCCCGGCGAAGGTCGTCAAGACGTTCGGCGCCGGCGACTCCTATGCCGCAGGCTTCCTGTACGGCGTAATGCAGGGCTGGACGCTGGAGAAAAGCATGGAATTCGGCAGCGCGGCGGCCTGCATCGTCATTTCGAGCCACAGCTGCTCGGACGCGATGCCGACGGCGGATCAGGTTCACGACTACATCGAACGCTGCAACCGCGGCGAAATTACGGCTTCCTGACCGGAGCCGATCACCCGAAGGGAGAACATACTTTATGACTGCAACCTTGAAAAACTGGATCGGCGGCGACTGGACCGCTTCCGCATCCTCGCAAACAGAACCTGTATATAACCCCGCTACCGAAGAAGTTCTGGCTTATGTTCCGTTCTCCACGAAGGAGGATGTGGACCGGGCGGTTCAATCGGCCAAGGAAGCTTTTAAAACATGGAGCCGCACCCCGGTTCCGCGCCGCGCGCGCATCCTGTTCAAGTACCAGCAGCTGCTCGTCGATCATTGGGAAGAACTCGCACGGCTCGTTACTCAAGAGAACGGCAAAAGCTACACCGAAGCTTACGGCGAAGTGCTGCGCGGCATCGAATGCGTCGAGTTCGCCGCAGGCGCGCCGTCGCTAATGATGGGCAAGCAGCTGCCGGATATCGCTACGGGCCTTGAGTCCGGCATGTACCGCTACCCGGTCGGCGTGGTCGGCGGCATTACGCCGTTCAACTTCCCGATGATGGTGCCGTGCTGGATGTTCCCCTTGCGATCGCCTGCGGCAACACGTTCGTGCTGAAGCCGTCGGAGCGGACGCCGCTCCTCGCGAACCGCTTGGCGGAGCTGTTCAAGGAAGCCGGGCGCCGGACGGCGTGCTGAACATCGTACACGGCGCGCACGACGTGGTGAACGGCATTCTGGAGCATAAGGACATCAAAGCGGTTTCGTTCGTCGGCTCGCGAGCCGGTTGCGGAATATGTGTACAAAACGGCATCCGCCCACGGCAAACGCGTGCAGGCGCTGGCCGGCGCGAAGAACCATTCCATCGTCATGCCGGATGCGGATCTGGATCTGACTGTGAAGGAAATCACGAACGCGGCCTTCGGCTCCGCGGGCGAACGCTGCATGGCCTGCTCCGTCGTCGTCGCCGTAGGAGAGGTGGCCGACGAGCTGGTCGGCAAGCTGAAAGAAGCCGCCGATCAAATTACCATCGGCAACGGGCTTGACGAAGGCGTATTCCTCGGTCCGGTCATTCGCGGGCCGCATAAAGAGCGCACGCTGAAATATATCGAAACCGGCGAGAACGAAGGGGCACTGCTCGTCCGCGACGGCCGCAAGGACGCGGCTTCGGACGGTAAGGGCTATTTTGTCGGACCGACGCTCTTCGATCAAGTGGAATGCGGCATGAAAATTTGGGAGGATGAAATTTTCGCTCCGGTGCTGTCGATCGTAAGAACCGCTACGCTTGAAGATGCGATTGAGCTGGCGAACCGCTCGGAATTCGCCAACGGCGCTTGCATCTTCACGAGAGACGGCGGCAACGTGCGCCAGTTCCGCGATACGATCGATGCCGGCATGCTCGGCGTCAACCTCGGCGTACCGGCCCCGATGGCGTTCTTCCCCTTCTCCGGCTGGAAAAAATCGTTCTACGGCGACCTGCACGCGAACGGTACGGACGGAGTAGAGTTCTATACCCGCAAGAAAATGGTGACGGCCCGCTGGTAAAGGGCTTTTTCGGAAGGAGCTATAACCCCATGACGCTCGTATCGATGACATCGATGCTCCGGCAGGCGCTGGAAGGAAAGTATGCCGTCGGGCAGTTTAATTTAAATAATCTGGAATTTACACAGGCCATTCTGCAGGCTGCGCAGGAAGAGCAGGCTCCCGTCATTCTCGGGGTCAGCGAGGCGTACATTCCCTATATGGGCGGCCTCCCCTGTATCGCCGGCATGGTGAAGGCGCTGATCGATCATTACGGCATCACGGTGCCGGTCGCGCTTCACCTCGACCACGGCTCAACCTATGACGTCTGCCTTCGGGCGATCCATGCCGGCTTCACCTCGGTTATGATCGATGCTTCGCACCATTCGCTGGAGCAGAACATCGACGTGACGCAGCGGGTGACCCAGGCGGCGCATGCGCTCGGCGTCTCGGTGGAAGCGGAGCTCGGCCGGATCACCGGCCGGGAGGATGACCTGGTGGTCGACGAAGCGGAAGGCATGTATGCGGTGACGGAGGAATGCGTCCGTCTGGTCCGCGAGACGGGGATCGACTGCCTCGCTCCCGCACTTGGCTCCGTGCACGGTCCTTATCGCGGCCAGCCGAAGCTCGGCTTCGAACGGATGGCCGAAATTCAGCGGGAGACAGGGCTTCCCCTGGTGCTGCACGGCGGAAGCGGGTTGCCGGAGGACGAAATTCTTCAGGCGATCTCGCTCGGCACTGCCAAAATCAACGTCAATACCGACAATCAAATGGCCTGCACCGCTACGATCCGGGCTTACTTGAATGAGCATCCCGAGGCATACGATCCGCGCAATTATCTCATTCCCGCCCGGGAAGCCATCAAAGCTTCGGTGAAAGCAAAAATCCGCCTGTTCGGCTGTGCAGGCAAAGCGGGAGGAAACGTGTAATGGACAAGATCAGAATCGGCATTATCGGCATGGGACGCATCGGTAAAATTCATGCGGACAATTTGCTTCGTCTGCCGCTGGCGGAAATCGCCGCGGTCAGCGATTTGTTCGCCGGTCCCGAGCTGGAGGCCTGGGCGTCGGCCCGCGGCATCGGAACGGTGACGAAGGACAGCGCGGAGATCATCGCGGACCCGGACATCGACGCGGTATTTATTTGCTCGTCGACGGATACGCATGTTCCGCTTATCACCCAGGCGGCTCAGGCCGGCAAGCATATTTTCTGCGAGAAGCCGGTGAGCATGGATCTGGCGCAAACCGAAGCCGCGCTGGAGGCCGTCCGTGCTGCCGGCGTCAAGCTGCAGGTCGGCTTCAACCGCCGCTTCGACCACAACTTCAAGCGCGTGCGGGAGCATGTACAGGCCGGTACGATCGGTGAGCCGCATATCGTGAAAATCACATCGCGCGATCCGAACCCGCCGCACGAAGATTACATTAAAGTGTCGGGCGGCATTTTCATGGATATGATGATCCACGACTTCGATATGGCGCGTTATTTGTCCGGCGCCGAAGTGGAGGAAGTATACGCCCAGGGCAACGTGCTGATCAACCCGGTCTTCGCCCAGCACGGCGACGTGGATACGGCGATTGTGACGCTTCGCTTCGAGAACGGGGCGCTCGGCGTGATCGACAACAGCCGTCAGGCTGTATACGGCTACGACCAGCGGGTCGAGGTGTTTGGCTCTAAAGGGAGCGCCGCGGTGACGAACGACCATCCGAACACGGCCGAGATCAGTACGGCGGAAGGGCTCGTGCGCGATAAGCCGCTGCATTTTTTCCTGGAGCGTTACACGGGGGCTTATATTGAGGAGACGCAGATGTTCATCGACTGCCTGTTGAACGACAAGCCGGTGCCTGTGGATGGGAACGACGCCTATCAGGCGGAGCGCATCGCTTTGGCGGCGAAGCTGTCCAGCCGTCTGGGCCGGCCGGTCCGCATCAGCGAAGCGGTCGAGCTGCAGAAGCAGTCTTTGGAATCGGTATAACAAGATAACAAAGGAGGAGCAAACCATGTCTGAGCTGATTGTGAAGCCTGCTGCGCAGCCGGGTCCCGAGGGAACGGTGCTGGCCGTGACCCCGGCTTCGGCCGGATGGGAGTACGTCGGATTTGAAGTAGTCCGGCTCGAGGAAGGGCAAAGCCTCCGCCGCGAAACCGGCGATCAGGAGGTCTGTCTCGTGCTGCTGAGCGGGAAAGCGGATGTTTCCACGAAGCAGGAAGCATGGCACGGCATCGGGCAGCGGATGAGCGTGTTCGAGAAGACGCCGCCGTACTCGGTTTATGTGCCGAGCGGAGACCATTACGAAGTGAAAGCGGTGACGCCGCTGGAGCTGGCGGTTTGCGCCGCACCGGGCAAGGGCGGCTATCCGGCCCGGCTGATTGCTCCGCAGCAGGTCGGTGTCGAGACCCGCGGCTACGGCAACCTGGAGCGGCAGATTCATAATATTTTACCGGAGCAGGAGCCGGCGGACAGCCTTCTCGTGGTCGAAGTGTTCACGCCGAACGGCCACTGGTCGAGCTACCCGCCGCATAAGCACGACAGGGATGCGCCGCCGGACGAATCGCTGCTCGAGGAAACCTACTATTTCCGCGTGGAGCCGGAGCAGGGGTTTGCCGTGCAGCGGGTGTACACGGACGACCGTTCGCTCGACGAGACGCTGGTTGTAAAGAACGGGGAAGCGGTGCTGGTGCCGCGGGGCTATCATCCGGTTTCGGCGCCTCCGGGCTACGAGGTTTATTATCTGAACGTGATGGCCGGCCCGACGCGGACCTGGAAATTCCATAACGATCCCGACCATGCCTGGATCATGACGAAGCCCCGGGAAGTGTAGACGGTTGCAAGTTCGGGCCCGCCCCTTCATAATGGAAGAAATCACATTACGATTACGCGAACAAATGGGGAAGCACGATGAAAGCAACCATTTATGATGTCGCCCGGGAAGCCGGCGTGTCCATTGCGACCGTCTCCCAGGTGATCAACGGAAAAGGCAAAATCAGCGAAGAGCGGCGCAACGAGATTATTCAGATTATGGAGAGGCTGCAGTACCAGCCCAGCGTCATCGCCGCCGCGCTGACCGGCAAAAAAACCTACACACTCGGGCGCTCGTCCCTGACATCTCGAACCCGTTCTTTGCGGAGATTGCCAGAGCCGTGGAGGATCAGGGACATCAGCTCGGCTACAGCGTGGTCATCTGCAGTACGGACAACAAGGACGAGCGGGTGGAGCGCTACCTGTCCCTGCTTCAGCAAAAGAGCGTCGACGGCATGATCATCGGTACCGGGGTGGACAACAAGGAAATTCTCACCCCCTGCTGGAACGGTCCACGCCGATCGCTTTGATCGCCCGCGAAATGCCCTTGCTCGATTTGAACACGGTCGTCGTGGACGACGTCGTCGGCGGCGCACTGGCGGCTCGCCATTTGCTGGAGCTCGGGCATACCCGGGCCGCGGTGCTCGCCGAGCAAGCGAAGGTCAGCTCCAGCCGTGAGCGCGTGCGGGGATTTGGGCAGGCGCTGGAGGAAGCCGGTCGCTTGTCTGCCGGAGGAGGCGGTGCGCTATTGCGATTACGTCGTCGAAGACGGCAAACGCAAAGCGCTCGAGCTGCTCGGACGGCCGGACCGGCCGACGGCGCTGTTCTGCTGCAACGATCTGCTTGCGATCGGCGCGCTGCAGGCGGCCAAGGAGCTTGGCCTCCGCGTGCCGGCCGATCTCTCGGTCATCGGCTTCGATAACACGATACTCGCCTCCGTGACCGACCCGCCGCTTACCACGGTGGCCCAGCCGATCGAATCGATGGGGAAGAAAGCGGTGGACCTCCTCATCCAGGAACTGAAGAAGGAAGAGGGCTACAAGCGGCGGGTCGTCCTGCGCCCGGAGCTTGTCGTAAGGCAGTCCACTGCGGCGCCGGGGGCGGGAAGCCGGTAGGCAGGTTTGGCCGCCCGCTAAGCCATCAGCATAGAAATGCCGTGAAGTCCGCTTTCCCCATGAGGGAGAGCGGATTTTTTACTTCGCCGGGCGCGCGCCCGCTCCCAAAAAAGTGCTACCCATGCAAAAATGTGCTAAAGCCCGTGCCCCGCAAGTGCAAAAAACTCCGATTGCCGGCAAGGCACAAATCCTCTACTTTGGTAACAAAGGCGGAACCCCTTGCAGAGCTAGGGGAGGGGGCGAACCCGGCAATCTACAGTCAAAGGGGAAATGAAGGATGAACGAGCGCTCTGACATGATTCCGCTTACTTGGCTGGGCGGAACGAAGCCTGAGCTTCCCGTCGGGGTCACCTGGGGTGTGCCTTGGGCGGAAGGAGCCTTGAAGCGGGACGAGCCGCTTGTCTTATACAGCTCCACAGGGGAGAGGACGCCGGTGCAGAGCTGGCCGACCGCCTATTGGCCGGACGGCGGCGTCAAATGGACCGCTCACGCCGTTTCTCTGCCTGCGGCGAACGTAACGGATGGTTACCGGCTGCAGAAGGGAGAGCCTGCCTTGGGCGGCAGTGTTTTTACCGTCACGTTGCCCGAAGACGGGATTGAAGTCGATACCGGAGCGATCGTCTGCCGGTTCAACCGCGGCGGGACGTCGGTGATCCGCGAGATCGTCCGCGGGGAAGCCGGATCTGCAGCAACGCCAAGCTGACAGGTGTCCGCGAAGCCCGGGAATCCGTTAGCGGCGTCTTGATCCGCAGGGAAGAGCCGTTTCACAGCCGGATAGAAACAGCGGAAGTGGAGCAGCAGGGCCCGGTCCGAGCCGTTGTGAAGGTGACAGGCAAGCATCAGTTTGCCGACGGAGGCCGGGAGTGGTCGCCGTTTACGCTTCGATTTTATTTTTATGCACAGCAGGATTCGATCAAGATTATACATAGCTTTCTATACGATGGAGAAGCGGAACAGGATTTCATCAAAGGCCTCGGCATAAGCTTCGAGGTTCCGCTGCAGGGCGAGCTGCACAACCGGCATTTGCGGCTGGCGGGGGACAGCGGCTTCTTCAGCGAGTCGCCGAAAGGGCTGATGACATTCCGCACGAACGGCAAATACCAGGAGCTGTACCGCAGACAGACGGACGGCGAGCGGATTGTTTTCGAGCCTGAGGAAGACGCCAAGTTCCTCGAGCTGATGGATGATCTCGCTGTATGGGACAGCTATAAGCTCGTGCAGCATACGGCGGATTCTTATACCATCCTCAAGCGGACGAAGGAAGAATGCTGCTGGATCCGGTCGGCGGCCGGCGGCCGGGCAAAGGGGCTCGTTTATGTTGGAGGCGATAACGGCGGTCTGTCGCTCGGTGTCAGAAACTTCTGGCAGAAGTCGCCTTCAGCGCTGGAGGTTCACGGACTTGCCCGTGACGCCGCGGAGGTGACCGCCTGGTTCTGGTCGCCGGACGCGCCGGCCATGGATTTGCGCCATTACGATACGGTAACCCATTTGAAGTCATCCTACGAGGGCTTCGAGGAGCTGCGCAGCACGCCTTACGGCATCGGCAATACGACCGAGCTTAGCCTCCGCTGCTTTGGTCGGACACCGGACCGTGAAATCCTTGAAGCGCTTACTAAAGAAAAGGAAGCGCCTTCCCTCCTGATCTGCAGGCCTGAGCGGTATTATGAAACGAGGGCGGCCGGCGTGTGGAGTCTGGTCGACCGCAGCACCGAGACCAAGGCGGCGCTGGAGGACAGCCTGGATGCGGTATTCCGTTTTTACGAGGAGGAGGTCGAGCAGCGGCGCTGGTACGGCTTCTGGGATTACGGCGACGTCATGCACAGCTACGACTCCGTAAGGCATACCTGGCGCTACGATATCGGCGGTGCGCGCCTGGCAGAATACGGAGCTCGTGCCGAACCTGTGGCTGTGGACGATGTTCCTGCGCACGGGCCGGGCGGACGTCTTCCGCTTCGCGGAAGCGATGACGCGGCATACGAGCGAAGTCGACGTGTACCACATCGGCGAATACACCGGACTCGGATCGCGGCACAATGTGCTGCATTGGGGCCGCGGGCTGCAAGGAAGCGCGCATCGGCATGGCCGGCCTGCACCGGATGTATTACTACCTGACGGCTGACGAGCGGGTGGGCGACATTATGGACGAGGTGAAGGATGCCGACTATGCGACGGAGCATCTCGATCCGATGCGTTCCTATTACCCGAAGGACGAATTCGTCACGCATACCCGCAGTGGCCCGGACTGGTCCGCCTTCTGCTCCAATTGGCTGACGCGGTGGGAGCGGTATGAGGATACCTTTTACCGGGATAAAATGCTGGCGGGCGTCGATGGTCTGAAAAAGATGCCTTTCCGGTCGCTGACCGGCCCCGTCTTCGGCTACGATCCGAAAACCGGGGTACTGGAGCACATGGGCGACGAGAACTGGGGGCACCATCTGATGATCTGTATGGGCGGCGCGCAGGTCTGGCTGGAAATGGCGCAGCTCCTGAAGGACCCGGAATGGGAGGAGATGCTGGCGGAGTACGGGGAGTTCTATAACCTGCCGAAGGAGGAGAAGATCCGCCGCACGTCGGGGGCGATCCAAGGCAAGGACTGGAACATCCCGATGCTGTCGACGACGATGATGGCGTTCGCCGCCTTCAAGCGCGACGACCGGAGGCTGGCCGAGGAGGCCTGGAGCTACCTACTGCGGGAGACGAACCATTGGCAGATCCGCATGCCGCTGGAGGCTCGGCCCGTGGAACGGAGCGAATACATCCGGGAGATCCGCGAAATCCCGTGGATGTCGACGAATACGGCGGCGCAGTGGTGCCTGAATACGATGATCTGTCTGGAATGGATCGGCGGCTGGCTGCCCGAAAGCTTAAGAACGGAGGTAACGGCAGGATGACTTTGGATAGCAGCAATATGTTGTTGAACGCGGGCATCGGCGCCCACGGCGAAATCGAAGGCGAGCTGATTTACGACAATCCGCTGAGCGGTGCGGACCATTTGGCGGGCTTCCGGATGGAGGGGCCGGGAGAGATGTCGTTTCCAGCCGGACGGTCGCGTCTGGAAAGCCGGCTGCATCCTTCGGAGGGGCGACGGGCGAATTTCGTGCTTTGGTGCCCTGCGATATTTCCGGATGGAATCGCAGTGACCTGGGATTTCTGGCCGGTCCGGGAGCCGGGACTGTGCATGCTGTTTTTTGCCGCCCAAGGCCGGGACGGCAAAGATTTGTTCGATCCCTCGTTCGCCCCGCGGGACGGCCAGTACGGCCAGTATCACCATGGAGAGATGAATGCCTACCATGTAGCTTATTTCCGCAGGGCGCTGCAGGAGGAACGGGCCTTCCACGTATGCAATCTGCGCAAAAGCTACGGCCTGCATCTGATCGCCCAAGGGGCCGACCCGATTCCCGGAGTCAGCGATGCGGAGGGACCGTACCGGATGCGCCTGCTTTTGCACGATGGCGAAATCCGCTTCAGCATCAACGGCCTGCCCGTACTGCAGTGGAAGGATGACGGGGTTACGTACGGTCCGGTGCTGCGTTCCGGCCGGATCGGCTTCCGCCAGCTGGCCCCGCTCATTGCCGATTATGCCAATCTGAAGGTATACAAACTGAAGGACAGCCGGTAACTGGCTTCATTTATCGGGAGGGGATGGAAGGGCATGGGGACAACGACGATTTATATTGCAGGCGATTCGACGGCGGCAAGCTATCCGCCGGAGCAGGCGCCGATGGCGGGCTGGGGGCAGATGCTGGGTTCTTTGCTCAGCGCGGAGGTTGTCGTCAGCAACCTGGCCCGGTGCGGGCGCAGCTCCCGAAGCTTCATCGACGAAGGTCATTTGGAGAGGATTGCACAGGACATCGGTCCCTGCGATTACCTGTTCATCCAATTCGGCCACAACGACCAGAAGAAAGAAGGAGCCTATGCCGATCCGTATGAGGCGTACCCCGCTAATTTGAAACAATATGTTTCCTTGGCCCAAGGCAAAGGTGCCGTTCCGGTATTATTCACCCCGGTCGAACGAAGACATTTTGACGAAACAGGAACGCTGCTGGAAACGCATGGCGACTACCCTGAAGCCGTCCGGAAGCTGGCCGCCGAGCTGAATGTAACTTTGATCGACTTGTGGAAAAGCAGACCGGGCGCTTTACGAATCGCTCGGTCCCGAGGATTCGAAACGGTTGTTCGTTTGGCTGGAGCCGGGCGAGCACCCCAATTATCCGGATGGCGCGCGGGATAATACGCATTTTAACGAGGAAGGTGCACTGGAGATCGCCCGAAGAGCGACCGAGGAGATCGGCCGTTCCGACCTGGCTTTGGCCGGTAAGCTGCTTTAGACCGGCGTATAACCATCCCCGTGAAGGAGTGAGTGTGCTTGCGTTTTTCCGCTTACGTCAAAATGCCGGTCATTCTGCTGCTGGGGACGTCCATTCTGCCCGCCTGCAGCGGATCTGCAGCAGAGGATCCTCCAGCACCGGCCGCCAAGGACGAACCGGTGGAGCTCGTATTTTATTCGATGAGCAAGGACTCGGTGGCTTCTTTCAACGAGCGCTACGGAGATGCGATCCGCAAAAAGTTCCCGAATTATACGATAAAATACATCCAGCGGGGCACGGGAACGGACATCCAGGATCTGCTGAATGCCGGCACACGCATCGATATCCACTGGGACTCGATCGGCTCCTTCCCGAACAGCAACATCGTGAACAGCTTAAGTTACGACATGACGGACTTGGTCAAAAAACATAATATCGATCTCAGCCGGTTCGAGCCTACGTTGATCGATGCGGTGAAGCGAGCTCGGGGACGGGAAAATTTACGGGCTCCCCGTCTACAACGAGCGGATGGCGCTCTTTTACAACAAAGACTTGTTCGATAAATTCGGCGTGCCTTATCCGAAGGACGGCATGACTTGGGACGAAATTGCAGACCTGGCCAAGAAGCTGAGTGTCGAAAAGGACGGCGTGGCGTACACGGGCTTTTCCCCTTCTATCAACCATATGTTTCTGACGAATCCGTACTCCCTGCCGCTGCTCGATAAGGATACGAAGAAAGCGGCGATCAACAGCGACAAGTGGAAGCAGGTGATCGAGGCCCAGCTTCTTCGGCCAACGTCGAATCCGGTGTACCAGAAGGCGATGAGCGCGTATAACGGCAAAATTCTCGATCTGCAGCAGTTTGCCAAGGACCAGACGCTGGCTATGTTCATTTCTTCACCGCTGATGCCGTCCGTCATGAAAAACGAGCTGTCGCAGTTTAATTGGGACATTGTATCTTATCCCGAAATGAGCGATTTGCGCGGTGTCGGCGCCCAGGCGTACCCCGGTTACTTTGCTATTACAAAGCTGGCGAAGAATAAGGATGCGGCGATGGAGGTCATCAAGTTCCTGACGTCGGATGAGTACCAGCTGGAATATTCCAAGAAAGGGATCATGACTTCGCTCCGAAGCGACGCCATCCAAAAAGCGCTTGGCTCCGAGTCCCCATTCAAGGACAAAAATTATGGGGCGTTCTTCTATAATAAGTTCCCGGCGATGGCATACAAAACCGTTTTGGAAAGCCAGGTTCCCGTTCTGGGCACATACACGAAAAATATGAGCAAGGTGGCGGCGGGCGCGATGGACTTGAATACCGCCCTCCGGACGGCGGAGGAAGAAGCTAACAAGCTGATCGACGATTTTAGCAAAAAGTAAGGTCATTTTCGTAAAAGCGGTGCGGTGCCTGGCGGTGCCGGCCGCCTTTTTTGTGAGCGGAGGAGAGGTGTACATTGGAGCCGCAGGGTTCTGCTGCTCCTTGGAAGGAAGGGAACAGCGTTCTGCGCCCCGGCCGTGCAAAATCACATATTCCGCTTGCGCCGGACGAGCGATTTCGGTAAGGTGGTATTATTGGCAGTAAGTAAAGGAGGAGAAACAGAAGTGAGTCAACCGAGAGCTTATGAAGATACTTATCAGGGAGAACGGGCCGTTTATTTGGAGGCGGCCGGCTATGAGGCGATTGTCCTTCCGGAGATCGGCGGCAATCTGATCGCTTTCCGCGAACCGGCGAAGGGGTATCGTTTCCTGCATGAACCGGCGGCCGATGAAATGGAAGCGTTTAAAGCGAATCCGATCATTCACGGCATTCCCGTGCTGTTCCCGCCCAACCGGTATGAAGACGGTAAATTTCCATGGAACGGCCGCACCTATCAGCTCCCTGTGAACGAACCGAGTACGGGGAATCATTTGCACGGCTTTTTACATAACATTCCTTGGGAAGTGGAGAATTTCTCGGCGGACGCCTCCGAGAGCACAGTTACGCTAAGGCAGTCGGTCCGCGAAGGGCATCCGGTGTATGCCTATTTGCCGTTTACTTTCACCATCCGTCTCACTTATACGCTCGGAGCCTGGGGTCTCGCGCAGCGCGTCACCGTCCGCAACGAGGGCGAAGAGAGCATGCCCTGCCTGCTCGCCTTTCACACGGCGATTAACGCCCCCTTCGCGGCGAACGCGACGGCGGCGGATTACCGCTTCCGCATGACGATCGGCAAACGCTGGGAGCTGAACGAACGGATGCTGCCGACAGGCAGGTTCCAGCCGCTAACGCCGGAGGAAGAGCGGATGAAGGGCGAGGGGCTGTCCCCGTTCTTCGCGGCGATGGACAACCATTACACCGTGGAGCCGCAGAACGGGCGCAACCGGATGGAGCTTACCGATACGCGCAACGGTGTGGTGCTCGTTTACGATGCGGGTACGGCTTACAAGCAGTGGATGATCTGGAACAACAACGCCACGGAAGGCTTTTTCTGTCCGGAGCCGCAGGTTAACCTCGTGAATGCTCCGAACGTGGATCTGCCGGCCGAGGAGATCGGATTGTTCTCGCTAGCCCCGGGCGAAATCTGGGAAGAGACCAGCCGGTTGTACTGCCGGCCGCTGTAGGTTCTTTTTGCAGCCGATAGGTCCCCGCCTTGAAGGGAAAGTCCCTTTAAGGCGGGGTTTTTAGCATGATGAACATTTTACAAGTACGAAGCAGAGAATTTTGAATTTAATCTCCTCTATCCTTTGCTAAGATGATGACATGAACGAACTATAACGATAGAGGGGTATTCGTCTATGAAAAGATTAAGCCAAACGGTATGCAGCGTCGTGCTGATCGGCGGACTGCTCGCCGGCTGTTCGGGTCAGGCTGAGAAGCCTTCCGGCGAATCCAAGGCAGACGATCCGGCTGCGAAAAAAGAAGAGAAAGTGAAGCTCACCTTTTGGAGAAATTCGGGCAACGATACGGAAAACGCCGCCTACGACAAGCTGGTCGCCTCCTTTATGGAGAAATATCCGAATATTTCAGTGGAAATGACGCCGATCCCCTATGCGGATTACGATACCAAGCTGAGGGTGTCGATTGCTTCCGGCGACCCGCCGGATATGATGGCGCTGGATGCTCCGAACGTTGCTTCCTATGCCAACGCGGGGGCGCTTAAGCCGCTGACGGCTTACTTCAAAGCGGACGGCAATCTGGAAGACATCCCGAAATCGACGCTGGCGACATACACCTACCAGAATGAAATTTATATGGCGCCTTTGACGGAGTCCTCCATCGCCATGTTCTACAACAAGAAGATGTTTGAGGCTAAAGGCATTCCGCTTCCTTCCAAAAATCCCGACGAGCCCTGGACCTGGGAGCAAGTGCTGGAGGCCGCCCGCAAAATCAATGACCCTGCCAAGGGCGTCTTCGGCATCGATCCGGCTCAAGGCTTCGGCAATGCAGGTGCCACGGCTTATTTCAAATACCCGATCATTTGGCAGTTCGGCGGCGACATCATGAGCCCCGACGGCAAAACGGCCAAAGGCTACCTGGACTCGCCGCAAACAAAGAAGGCTGTCCAATTCTTCTCCGATTTGTATAATAAAGAGAAGGTGTCCGCGCTCGAGTATCCGCCGGATCCGTTCCCGAACGGCAAGCTGGGTATTACGATCGACGGCTCCTGGTCGCTTGCGAATTTGAAAGAGAAGTTCCCCGATTTCAAGCTGGGCGTCGACTACGACATCGCTCCGCTGCCCAAAGGGTCCGTTCAGGCCGTAGCCAACGGAAGCTGGGCGCTCGGCATTTCGGCAAACAGCAAGCATCCGGACGAAGCATGGAAATTCGTCAATTGGGTAACCGGACATGACGGCCAGAAGCTGTACTGCGAGATGACGAAGGATATTCCGTCGCGCTACTCGGCCGCTAAGGATTTCCCTGAACTTAGCCAATACCCGAAAAATATCTTTGTGGTGCAGGACCAGAAGTACGGCAGACCCCGCCCGATTACGCCGATCTTTCCTCAGATGGCCGACGCGGTGAACAAAATGTTCGAGGACGTAACGATCGGTCAGAGAAATATGGACGCTTCGATCGCGGAAGCGATCACGGCGATCGATAAAGCTTATGCGGATATGGAAGCGCAGAAGAAAAAATAATGAATGACAAGGGAGACGAATCATGCTATGATCGTCTCTTTGTCGTACCGGCTTGCGGACTTAAGGCTTCACTAAAAAAGGGGAGTATCGTGCTATTTTCACTGCGCAGCCGTTTGATGGCCGTATTCTCCGTTCTGCTGATCCTGCCCTTCGCTCTGCTGGCCTATATTCTGAGCCGGGAATCAACCGACATCATTAAAGCTTCCATCGAGTCCTCCACGGCGCAGACGATCGAGCAGTATGCTTCCCATGTGACAACGCTGCTCGCGCAGGTGGAGGATGCGGGCAACCAGGCGCTCAGCGACCGGATTACACAGGAATGGCTGGCCGTGCAGCTGAATCCGGACAGCACGGTTCGGGAGCGGGTAGCGTCCAAGCAAAGACTCCGCGAATACTATTCCTCCTTCGGGGCGAACAATTCCAGCGGCATCGCTATCAGCGCTTTTACCGGGGAGGCCGGCGGGATTTGGACGCAGGATCAAACCTACAAGAACAGCGAATGGTTCCATGCCTTCACGGCAGAGGGCATACGCTGGACGACGGCGCATAAAGATCCCGATCAGGCGGATGAAATCATGAGGTCGCGGCCGGTGAACAGTTTTATTTTTCCCTTGGTCCAGCTTCAATCCTTGCGAAATGCGGGCTTGATTAAAGTCAGCTACCCCACGGCCCTTCTCCGCGACCCGATTGAGAAAATCTCGATCGGCAGGACGGGGAAGGTGGTGCTGCTGACGCGGGAAGGGAAGAGCGTGCTGAATCAGGACATCACGGAGGACGGGGAGGACTGGGAAGCCGCTCTCCGGCAAATCGATACGAATCATCCGGAGGAGGAAAACGGCATTTTTCCGGTTCAGCGCGGGGGCAGACGAATTTGTTCTTTTTCCGCAAGCTTCCTGCGCAGGGCTGGATCATCGCGGGCCTTGTTCCCGAAGGGGAGCTTTACGAGAAGATTGCCCATATCCGCCAAACGGTGTTCATCGTCAGCATTGTCCTGCTGATCCTTGCGATGGCGGCGGCTTATAAGCTGTCGGCGGGCATTACGAGGCCGCTCAGTGAGCTTGCGAGAACCATGAAATACGTTCAGCGAGGCGAGTTCGGACAAGCGGTCAAAGCCATGCCCAGGGTGAAGGACGGGCACAGCGAGGTCGGTTACGTGATCGGCGTTTTCGAGCAGATGACCCACCGGCTCAGACATCTGATCGAAACGGAGTTCGAAACGAATCTGCGCCGGCGAAATGCCGAATACAAGGCGCTGCTGCTGCAGATCAATCCTCATTTCTATAACAATACGCTTGAAATTATAAGCGGTCTTGCTGCGATGAAGCGGGAAGATCTGGTCATGGACGCCACGGAAGCGTTAGCCCAAATGATGCGCTATTCGCTGAATTTGAACAGCGATTTGGTACGTGTGTCCGAAGAGATGGATTACATCCGCGACTATTTGTTCATCCTCCGTCTAAGGCATGAAGACCGGCTGAGCGTAACCGTAGAGGAGGACGCGGAGGCCCGGGGGCTGACGATCGCGAAGTTTATTTTGCAGCCGCTGGTGGAGAATGCCGTGAAATACAGCCTGGAAAAGGAAGGCACAGCATGGATCGGGATAGCCGCCCGAATCCGGGACGGCCGCCTGCTGCTGAGTGTCCGGGATAACGGAATCGGCATGGATCCGGTCTTGGTCCGGGACCTTCTTGACGGAAGCAGGAAGGGCGATTCGGCTTCAGTGCTGAGCAGCGAAGGGCAAAGCATCGGTCTGCGTAATGTGCTGTCGCGGTGCCGTCTCATGTACGGCGAACGATTCGATTTGGACATCCATTCCCGGTTAGGCGAAGGAACGACGATAGAGCTTTACCTTCCGGTCGTAAGGAGTTGAATGCAATGTATAGAGTGATGCTGGTTGATGACGAAGCCGGTGTCCGCAGCAGCATTAAAGCCAAGATCGATTGGCATGCCGCCGGATACCGCATTGACTCGGAAGCGTCGAACGGCGCGGAAGCCCTGCAGCCGCTGAGCGAACGGCCCCTGCCGGATGTGCTTATAACCGATGTGCGGATGCCCCGGTTGGACGGCATCGATCTCATCAAAACCTGCAAGGAAGCGTATCCCGGGCTTCGAATCATTGTGCTTTCGGGCTATTCCGATTTTGAATACATGAAGGCGACCATTCAGCTGGGGGTAAAAGATTATTTGCTCAAGCCGGTCGTCCGCGGCGAACTGACGGCACTGCTCGCCAGGCTTGCGGAGGAGCTCGAAGCGGACCGTGAGCGGGAGCGCGAACAGGCCCAGGAGGAGCTGAAGCAGAACCAGCCGCTGCAGATGATGCAGGAGCAGCTGCTCTGGCGGCTGGTCAAAGACGAATGGTTCAGTATCCCGGCCGTGAAGGAGCGAATGCAGCGGCTGCAGCTTGCGGCACTCGCGGAGGAAGGTGTACGCGCACAGTTCGTTACGGCGGAGATGAGGATTCCTCCAGGGCGGCTGGACGATTGGAACGAGCGCAAGGATTTGCTCCATCTGGCTTTCCGGATGATTTGCCGGGAGACGGCGGAGAAACGGGGTAGCATCTATACTATTTATGAGGTCAGCCATCCGGCGATGATGCATTTCTTAATCCATCTCGAGGAAACCCGGCGACCGCAGGGCTTCACGGAGTCGTTCGTCCGCGAGCTGAAACGCAACATCAAGACCTTCCTCAGGCTCGAAAGCGTCGTCGGCATCGGCGAGCCGATCAACGGGCTGAGGCGTACTCAAGGACGGCTATGCGTCCAGTATGCTGGCGTGGAGTCAAGGCACCGTGTATACGGACAAGGCGGAGGGCGGCGGAACGATGCAGGACATGGCGCATGCCTTTACGCCGGAAGCGGAGCGGAAGCTGATGCAGGCCATTGAACATCTGGATATGCCCGCTTTCACGAAGCAGCTGCATGCGATTTTTTCTACGGGCCGGGATACGTCGATGTTCGTGTTTACGTTCTTGGCGCTGCGCATCATCCTTATGTTCAACGCGGTGGCCAAAAAATTCGAGCTCGGCGACCCGTCGCTGCAAACCTATCTGTGGAACTGTCAAATGACGGTCAGGGATTATTCTTCGCGGGAGCAGGTACTGGAGCAGCTGCAAGGCATGGCGGAGCTGGTGATGGAGCGGGTGAGGCAAACGCGCTTCTCCAGCGGCCGGCAGATGATCGAGGCGATCCGAGGTTATGTGGATGAGAATTTCTGTTACGAGCTCACCTTATCGTCCCTTGCCGATATGTTTCATCTCAACGAAACCTACCTGTCGGGCTTGTTCAAGCAGCAGGTCGGCGTGACGTTCAGCGATTACGTGACCCGCCTGCGGCTCGGCAAGGCGGCGGCACTGCTTCAGGAGAACGAACTCAAGCTGACGGATATCGCCACGCTGGTCGGCTATTCCAGCTCCAGCTATTTCAGCACCGCTTTTAAAAAATGGTACGGCAAAGGCCCAAAAGAATACCGGGAAGAGCTGCTCGGCCGTAGGAAATAAAAGAAATCGCAAACAAGCCCCTGCCTTCAAGCGAGGCCACTGAAAAACTAGCATAGCAGGCGAAATCATTCTCGGAAGCGTCAGTGTTCGGAAGAAGGATTCGCTCGTGCAGCGGTAACTTTTTCAGTGGCCTGCTCTGAGCAGCGGGCTTGTTTGTGCTGCAAACAAATTGAAAGAAAAATGCAGATGAAAATGAAATCTTTCGTCCTCGGCCTTCTCTACAATTAGGGATAGAACCATTAGAAACGATGATGTTGGAGGCAGCATGAGAACAAAATCGTGGGCTTGGGCGGCCGGAGGGATCGCGGTTCTGCTGCTCGGGGTAGGAGGGACGGTTTGGATGATAGATCGCAGCGGGCACGATTCTTCGGGGAGTGAACCGGCTTTCGCGTATTCGGGCGATCCGCATTATTATACGGAGCGGTACCGGCCGCAGTATCATTTGTCGCCGCCGTCGGGCCCTATGAGCGATCCGAACGGCATGGTCTATTTTGAGGGGGAGTACCATCAGTTTTATCAAAACAGCGGGCAGTGGGGTCACGCGGTGAGCAGGGATTTGATCCATTGGGAGCATCTGCCGGCGCTGCTCGTCAGGGATTCGCTGGGCGAAATATGGTCCGGCGACGCGGTGGTCGATTGGAACGATACGAGCGGTTTTTTCGGGGGCGTCCGGGCCTCGTCGCGATTTTTACGCATTTTAAAAGCGGCGTCCAATCCCAGAGCATTGCTTACAGCAAAGATAAAGGCAGAACTTGGACCAAATATGAAGGCAACCCGGTCATCCCGAACCCGGGGCTGAAGGACTTCAGGGATCCGAAGGTGATCTGGCACGAGCCGAGCCGTTCATGGGTGATGGTTGTCTCCGTCGATAACCGCGTCCGCTTCTATACTTCGCCCGATCTGAAGACATGGACGATGTCCGGCGAGTTCGGGAGCGATCAAGGCTCTCACGCAGCGGTCTGGGAATGTCCGGATTTGTTCGAGCCGCCGGTGGAGAGCACGAAGGAGAAGAAGTGGGTGCTGACCGTGAGCATCGGCAATAATGCGGCCACCAAAGGGTCGACCGCGCAGTATTTCATCGGCACGTTTGACGGCAAGATGTTCAAGAATGACAACAAGCCTTCGGACGTGCTGTGGACGGATTACGGCAAAGATTTCTACGCCGCCGTGTCCTATTCCGATATTCCGGCGAAGGACGGCCGCCGTCTATGGCTCGGGTGGATGTCCAACTGGCGCTATCCGTTCTCCCAGCCTACCGGCGCATGGAAGGGAAATATGTCCATTCCCCGGGAGCTCAGGCTCCGCAAGATCGAAGGCCAAGGCTTGCGGCTGGTTCAAGAGCCGGTCCGGGAGCTGCAGTCGCCGCGGGGCAAGGAAATCTCGCCGCCGGAGCAGCCGTTAGACGCCGCCCATAACCCGTTCACAGGGATCAGGGGCACATCCTATGAGCTCGAAACGGAGCTGACCGTAGAGCCGGATGCGAGATTCGCCTTCCGGTTAAGGCAGGGAAGCGGCCAAGCGACTGTGGTCAGCTACGAAGCCAAGACGGAGCGGCTGACGTTCGACCGTACCGGGTCGGGCGCCGCATCGTTCGAGAAAGGCTTCGCGGAGACGATGTCCGCACCGGTCAGGCGGGTGGGGAACAAGCTGAAGCTGCATTTTTTCGTCGATGAGTCCAGCATGGAACTATTTGCGAACGATGGTGAAACGGTGCTTTCGAACCTCATCTTCCCGGATCCGACCAGCGCCGGTCTGGAGCTGACCGCCGAAGGCGGCGTTACGCTGAATGCAGCTCGTTACTATCCGATGCACACGGTTTGGCGGGATGAAGACCCGGACGGCCGGAAGCCGCTTCGCATCGTGTTCGGCCGCAGCTCGCTGGATCTTCCGGCGGGAGAGAGCCGGGAAATGCCGGCCGTCGTGCTTCCGCTCGGCGCCTCCCGGCGGATCAAGTGGGAAACCGGGGACGCTACAATCGCAGCTGTAGAACCGGTGGAAGGCGGCGTGAAGGTGACCGGGCCGCGGGCCGGGCCAAACCGAGATTCAAGCGGTCAGCGAAGACGGCGGCGTGCGCGCGGCTTTCCATCTGTTTGTTTACGACAACAAGAAGGAGGGGTAACCATGGATTCGGTCATCGCGAAAAAAGCTGTTGCGAACAAATCAACGGCGGACGGCTTTCGGAGGCATGAGCAGGCCACGGCCCTGTGGTTTATTTTCCCGGCATTCGCCTTATTGCTGGTGTTTGTGTTCTACCCGATGCTTCAGGCGTTCATCATCAGCTTCAAGAATTATTCGCTCGTCGGCGCGGGCGACGTATTCGTCGGGCTCGACAATTACATCCATCTGATGAAGGACCGTGCTTTTTTTAAAAGTCTCGGGAATTCCTTCTACTTTGCGGTGATCGTCATCCCGATTCAAACGAGCATTGCGCTTGGGCTCGCGCTGCTGGTTCAGAAAAAAACGGCGGCGGCCGGCTTGTTCCGGACGCTGTATTTTATCCCGGTCATTATATCGACGGCGGTGGCGGCCACGGTATTTAAGCTGATTTACAACAAAGAGTTCGGCCTGCTGAACAGTGTGCTGAAAGCCGTCCATTTGCCGGTGACGAATTTTCTGTCCAATCCGGATACGGCCATGAACGGCATCATTATGCTCGGCATATGGAAGGGCGCGGGGTTCTTCATGATCATCTTCCTGGCGGGGCTGAACAATATTTCGCCCGACCTGTACGAAGCCGCGAGAGTGGATGGGGCCAACCGGCTGCAGCAATTTTTCCGGATCACGCCGCCGCTGCTTCAGCGGACGATGGCTTTTGTCGTCATCATGACCACGATCGATGCGATCAAGCTGTCCGGACTCGTATTCGTGCTCACGAACGGAGGGCCGAACGGCTCAACGGAAACGGTGGTCTATTATATTTACAAGCAGGCATTTACGCAAATGAGAATGGGCTACGCGACGGCGGCCGCCTTTGTCCTGTTTGCGATCGTGCTGGCCATCTCGCTCGTGCAGATGAAATTATTCAGCAAAGACGCCGAGGCGTGAGGGAAGGGGACTTATCTGTGAAAAGGCTGTATGCCGCCTGCCGGATCCTTCTGATGATCTTGATCGGTTTGATTTCCGTCGGGCCTATTCTTTGGATGATCGGCGGCTCGTTCCGCCCATATCAGGAGCTGTTTAAATATACGTCGCTGCAAATCCATCTGCTGCTTCCGGTGGAGTGGACGACCCGTAATTATCACAACGTCATTTTCAATGCGCGAAACCCGTTCCTCCGCTATATCTGGAACACGCTGTTTGTGGCTTCCACGGTAACGGCACTCGTGCTTGTGATCAATTCCATGGTCGCTTTTGCATTTGCCAAGCTCAGGTTTCGCTTCAAATCCTTTGTCTTTGCCCTGTTCATGTCTGCCATGATCATTCCGGGGGAAGTGACGCTCGTGCCGAATTACCTGCTGATGCACGATTTGGGTTGGCTCAATTCGTATAAGGCGCTCATCGTGCCTTCCATGCTGTCCGTCTTCGGGATTTTTATGCTTCGGCAGTTCTTCGCGGAGGTTCCGAACGAAATCATGGAGGCGGCCCGGATCGACGGGGCGAGCCTGCCGCGCACCTTTGTTTCCATCGTGCTCCCGGCGGCCGTACCTGCGCTGATTACGCTGGGCCTCATGACGTTCCTCGGCAATTGGGATTCCTACCTCTGGCCGCTGATCGTGATCAATGACCAGAAGATGCAGATGATTCAGGTGGCCATCTCCGCGTTTTCTTCAAACGAAGGGACGGATTGGTCAAAAATACTGGCGGCGAACACCATCTCTACCGTGCCGATCCTGCTGTTATTTCTGTTCCTGCAGCGTTATTACATTCAAGGCATTACGATGTCCGGCGTGAAGGGCTGACCCGGGCTTGACGATTTCCAGGGGAAAGGATCGACATCGATGAAATACGATGCAGTGGCTTTAGGAGAATATTTGATTGACTTTACACCGTACGGCCTATCCGATGCAGGCCAACCCTTGTACGAACGGAATCCCGGCGGGGCGCCGGTGAATGTCGCGGCGGCGCTCGCCAAGCTGGGGAAAAAGGCCGGGTTCATTGGTAAGGTCGGCGAGGATCCTTTCGGCCGATACTTGCGGCAGGCGCTGCTGGAGATGAGCGTTGCGGCGGATGGGCTTGTTTTCACCAAAGAGGCGCATACGACCATGGCCTTCGTGCATCTGGATGCGAACGGAGAGCGTTCGTTTCATTTTGCCCGCCAGCCCGGAGCCGACCAGCTGCTCTCCGAGCAGGATATCCATTGGTCTATGCTCGAGAATACGCGGATTTTCCATTTCGGCTCCCTTCTCATGACAGCCGAGCCGTCCTATACGGCTACGGTGAGAGCCGTTCAGGCGGCCAGAAAGAACGGAGCACTGATTTCGTTCGATCCGAACTACCGTGCTTCCCTTTGGACGGACGAAAGCCGTGCGAGACATACCATTCATACGGGGCTGGGCATGGCCGACCTCGTCAAGGTATCGGAAGAAGAGCTGTTCTTCTTAACCGGGACCAGAGATCCGGAAGCGGCGTCCAAGCAATTGACGGAAGGGCATCCGATTCAGCTTCTGCTGGTTACGGCGGGGACGACGGCTCCTATTACCGGATGAACGAGCGATGGGGCAAGGTCGGTGGTTACCCGGTCCGTACCAATGATACGACCGGAGCGGGAGACGGTTTTCTCGGCGCCTTCCTGTACTATCTGCTGGAGCTCGGGAAGCCTCTGCCGGACATCGGCGAAGCGGAGCCGCGGGAGGCACTGGACTTCTCGAACGCGGCGGGGGCGCTGGCGACGGCCCGCAGAGGGGCGGTTCCCTCTCTGGCTGCACAGGAACAAATCGCCGGGCTTAGGGGTTTAGGATCAGGGAAAGGAACGTGAGCGATGAAGAGCAATCAGTTGGAAACGCAAACGCTGAAGGAGGACAGCTACCGGCTCCGTTATCACTTGATGCCGCCGGCGGGCTGGATGAACGACCCCAACGGGCTCATCTACTATAAGGGGAGTATCATGCTTTTTATCAGCATTATCCGCATGAGCCGAAGTGGGGACCGATGCACTGGGGCCATGCGAAGAGCAAGGATTTGATCAACTGGGAGCATCTGCCTGTCGCGCTGGCGCCGTCCGAGGAGTACGACAAGGGGGAGAGCGGAGGATACGGCCGCTGGTCGGGCAGTGCCGTTGATCACGACGGGGTGCTTACGCTGATTTATACAGGGCATGTGGACGGGCGGACACCTGTGGAGGTGCAGTGTATCGCGGCGAGCACGGATGGGATTCATTTTGTAAAATGCGGGCGCAATCCGGTAGTCGCTTCCCCTCCGGAGGAAGGAGGCTTCGGGTTCCGGGATCCCAAGGTATGGCGGCGGGACGGCGTCTGGTACATGGTGATCGGCTACGGCAAAGATGGACTGGGCAAGGCGCTGCTCTACCGGTCCCCCGATTTGCTGGACTGGACCTATCTCGGCGTCGCGGCCGAAAGCGACGGTACGATGGGCGATATGTGGGAATGCCCGGATTTATTTCCTCTGGGTGATGCGGACCGGCATGTGCTTATTTTCTCTCCGATGAATATGGGTACGACCAAGACGATGTACATGTCCGGCAGGCTGGATTACGAGACAGGCAAGTTCGAAAGCTTGTATGCCGAGCGGCTCGATTACGGCTTCGATTTCTATGCGCCGCAAACGTTCGTGGACGACAGGGGCCGGCGTATTCTGCTGGGATGGATGAATATTTGGGGGGCAAAGATGCCTGAGCAGGAGCACGGTTGGATGGGAGCCTTCACCCTTCCGAGAGAGCTGCAGCTTGCTGAAGACGGGACGCTGCGCATGATTCCGATAGATGAGCTCAAAGCGCTGCGCAGAAATCACCGGCAGGTCTGCGGTATGCATATAGTCGCGGATACGGAAGTACCGCTTACAGATATGAAGGGCGATACGATGGAGATCCTGGGGGTCTTCAGCGCGGAATCCAGGGCTTCGGAGTACGGTTTCCGGCTTCGCTGTTCCGAGGACGGGCGGCAGTTCACGGAGATCGCCTACTCGGTCGCCGATGGCAAGCTGAAGGTGGACCGCAACCATAGCGGCGCAGGTGAAGCCGGGATCAGCGAAGCGAGGCTATCGCCGATGGAGGATGGGCGGATCGAGCTCCGCCTTTTTCTCGACCGTTCGTCGGTGGAGCTGTTCGCCAACCGGGGAGTCAAGACGATCACCAACCGGATTTATCCGGATCAAGGCAGCATAGGCTTGAAGCTGTTCGCAAGAGGCGGCGAGGCGGTGCTGATTTCGCTCGACGTATGGGATCTGTGTGCGGATCGGGATTAACGGAATGGGGATTGGGGGAGTCAACGGATAAGAACAGTTTAGAGTTAAAGGCTGTGATGATAAAGTCATCACGGCCTGTTATAACGACCGTTTTAAAAGCGCTTTCACGCAAAGGAGATGATCTTTAATGAGGAACAGGAAGCGGATGAAAAAACATGGGGCGGCTCTTTCCAAAGTTATCCTTCTGCTGATTTGGGTTTGGTCTTTGGTTTTCTCAACGCCTCCATCACCAGCCATGGCCATGAATTCAAACCTTCAGGGCTACCTTCCCGTATCCGGAGCTTGGTCCGGGGATGCGGCCGGCGGGCTCAAGGGCGTAAGCGATGCGAACGCGAATGCCTTTAACATGGCGACCGTGACGGCCGGAACCTATTTTGTATTCGAAGCCGATGTGAAGGTAGAGAGCGCCACCCCGTACGCCGCCGGTTCGCTTGTATTCCGCTCGAGCGCGGACGGCTCGAAAGGCTACGTGCTCAGCCTGGACCCGAACCTGGACCGGCTCCGGTTGTTTGATTACGCCACCGATACGACGATCGGCGTTCCGTACCAGACGACGATCGATCCGGGGAGCTTTTACCGATTGAAAATTACCGCCGACGGCCCGAAAATTCAAGTGGATTTGAACGATGCGCCGGCGATTTCTGTAAACGATTTCACTTATAGTCAAGGCAGCATTGGCTTTCATGTGTACAATGGAACCGCCTATTTTCAAAACATGCATGTGTATGAAGTACCGATGAATGTGAGCGGCTGGACTGCGCTGAGCGGTAGCTGGACGCCGACCTCCCAGGGATGGCAGGCCACCGCGGGGAGCGGGCAGAACGCTTATGCAGTTTCCTCTGCGAGTTCGGACGATTTCACCTATGAAGCGGATTTGCTGGTAAAAGACACGTATGCGGTCGGAACGCTGCTCTTTCGCTCGGATGCAAGCGCAGAGCAGGGGTACGCTGTTCAAGTGGACCCTAATATGGACAGACTGCGGCTGTTCAAATTAAACGGGGACTCCACGATCGCTACCTACAACGTAACAATCGATCCCGGTAAAGTGTACCATATTCGGGTCAAAGCCGAAGGACCCCGCATCCGGGTTTACTTCCAATCGAGCTTTGTCGATCCTACGAACGGGTACGATCCGGTGATGACCGTAAACGACACTTCTTTTTCAAGCGGACACGTCGGTCTGAATGTATACAATGGTACGGTGCTTTTTCAAAACATCATCATCAGCGACTTGAGCAGCAATTTGGACGGCTGGACGGCCTTGAACGGGACATGGACTCCCCGTTTAGACGGGATCAAAGCCGTGAGCGGGAACGGGGCCGATGCTTACAGGATCTCTTCGGGCACCGCCTCGGATTTTATTCTTGAGGCGGATCTGAAAGTCGATTCCGGCACCCCGTACGGAACCGCAGGTCTGTTGTTCCGAGGGAATTCGACCGGTACCGCGGGGTATGTGGTTAATATCGACCCTAATCTCGATCAAGTCCGGTTGTTTAATGCGAACGGAGGGGCGACGATGGCTTCCGCGCCCAGATTGATCGATCCCGGGAAAGTGTATCACCTCGAAGTTGTTGCGAACGGCTCCAGCATTAAGGTATATGTGGACGGCCGCAGTGCGCCGGACATTTCCGTTACGGACACGGCTTATACGAACGGAAGAACGGGGCTAAACGCATATAACGGCACCGCTTATTTTCAGAACGTATATGTAACGGATCTTAAGGATTATTCCAACGAAATGTATCGTCCGCAGTACCACTATACCCAGGAATTCGGCAAAGCAAGCGATCCGGAACGGGCTGGTGTATTACAACGGCGAGTATCACCTGTTCCATCAGGATGAGGGAAGATGGGGGCATGCGGTGAGCACGGATCTTGTTCATTGGAAGCGGTCGCCGATTGCGATCCCTTGGAATGAGTTGGGGAACGCCTGGTCCGGCTCGGCGATCGCGGATCCGGCCAACGCTTCCGGGCTGTTTCAGGGCGGAGGGGGCTGATCGCCTTCTATACCTCATATGATCCCGACAAATCGGGCGGAAATCAAAAGATCAGTATGGCCTTCAGCAGCGATTCCGGGCGGACGTGGCAAAATTACCCGGGAAACCCCATCATCCAAAATCCCGGCGGTGCGGACGGCAATTGGGATTTCCGCGATCCCAAGGTCCTCTGGGATGCCGATCATTCCGAATGGGTCATGGTCGTAGCGGGCGGAGACCATGTTCGCTTTTTTACATCCGTGAATTTAAAAGATTGGACTTACCGCAGTTCTTTCGGATACGGGGCTTATCTACACGGGGAACATGGGAATGTCCGGATTTGTTCCAGCTGCCCATAGATGGAAATTCCGCGAATAAAAAATGGGTGCTCGCCATCAGCACCGGCCCATCTACTAAGACGGACGGATCGGCTTCGGAATACTTCATCGGCTCATTCGACGGCGCGGCCTTTACGAGCGAGAATCCGGCAAGTACTGTTCTCCGGAGTGAAAAAGGGAAGGATATGTACGCCGCCGTAACGTATAACGGCATTCCTTCGTCGGACGGAAGACGCATTGCGATCGGATGGATGAGCAACTGGGACTACGGCTTCAGCTTCCCGACGTCGCCCTTTCACGGGCAACTGTCCATTCCCCGGGAGCTTTCGCTTAAGACTTATCCCGAAGGTGTGCGTCTCGTCCAGAAGCCGGTAACGGAGCTGAACACGCTGCGCGGCCCGGGGGCCTCCTGGAGCAGCGTAACCGTTTCGCCGGCGGATCCCAATCTGCTGGCCGGTCTGTCCGGCATTGCTTATGAGATCGATGCCGAGCTTGAAATTCCCGCTTCCGGGGCGGCCGGGGAATTCGGATTCCGGCTTCGGGAATTAGGGGATCAGAAAACCGTGGTCGGCTACAATACGGGCACATCCCAAATGTTTGTCGACCGGTTCGCTTCGGGGAGGAAGGATTTTACCGGATCGTTCACCACCTTGCATCAAGCCGGTCTATCGCCGGAGAACCGCCGGATCAAGATGCATATGTATGTGGACGAATCGTCCATCGAAGTATTCGGCAATGACGGGAAGGTCGTATTCTCGGATATCATCCTACCGGACTCCGCCCGTGACGGCATGAGCTTCTACACGACCGGCGGCGCTGTCAAGATCGTCTCCATGAAGGTGTTCCCGCTTGCGAGTACTTGGCGGTTCGAGCCGGCAGGCGGACCGGTTCCGCAAAAAGTCGTTATGGATCAAAGCGAGCTCGAGCTGGGGACCGGCTCTTCCGAGCGGCTGTATTTGGCCGTATTGCCGCATTCGGCGGCGAATAAGGATGTGGTTTGGAGCTCCAGCAACCCTGCGGTTGCATCCGTTTCGCCGGTCGATTCGCGAAGTGCGAAGATTACGGGAGTCGCACAGGGGAGGGCGGTGATCACGGCGACGACGCTATCGGGATCCGTTGCCGGTACGACCGTGGTGAAAGTCGGAGCGCCGTTCAGCTCCAATTTGACCGGCTGGACATCGATGAATCAAGGGCAATGGACTCCAACGGCTGACGGCATAGCGGGGTATTTTGACCGGGACAGCAATTACATGTCGGCGGGGGCCGGGACGGATTTTACCTATGAAGCGGATCTTAAGACAGAGAAGACCGGAGGGGCCGGATCGGTCATTTTCCGGTCGGATGCCAGCGGGGACAACGGCTACTATTTGAATGTCGATCCTGATTTGCGAATGCTTCGTCTGTTTTACAAAAGGAACGGCACGTTCAGCTCCAGCCAGGTTCTGGCAAGCGTCCCGATGCTGGTCCAGCCCGGAAGAACGTACCATGTCAAAATTAGAGCCAGCGGTACCCGTATTCAAATTTATTTTAACGGCGGCAGCAGCCTGTTATCGATGTGAACGATACAAACTTCAGCGGCGGCCATTATGGACTCAATGTATTCGACGGAAGGGTTTCTTATCAGAATGTAAATGCTTATCCGCTGTAAGGAAGCCCGATTAAAAAAAAGCGCACCGTTCTCATAGAAGCGGTACGCTTTTTTGGGTTGTGGTTGTTCATAAAAAAGCTTCAACTATTAAGGCTGTATTACCCCGCATTCACCTTCAGCCGGATCACGTTCCAGGAAGCCTTGGACAGCTGTGCTTCAACCGTGGCGTCCGTAATGGAAGCATTGCCGCGGTTGTGCGGCTTCACACGGTCCGGCTGCTCCAGCGTGTTGACGGCCTTCAAATCGTCGTGCTCCAGCACGATGTGTTCGATCAGGCCGCAGCCGCCGAAGCTCCGCAGATCAACCTGCAGCGGAAGCGCGTTCTGAAGGTCGCGGTTCACCGCAAATACGGTGATTTCTCCGCGTTCTTCGTTGTGCACGGCGATCGCTTCCAGATACGGAACGTCCGTGATGCTCGCCGTATCGTACTTCGGCGATTGAATCAACGGCACGAGCGCTTTGCCCCGGCCGAACAGGGAAGCATGCAGATAAGGATAGAAGATCGTCTGTCTCCAGGCCGGTCCGCCGTTTGCCGTCATGATCGGCGCGATGACATTGACCAGCTGAGCGAGGCATGCCATCTTCACGCGGTCGGCCCGCTTGAGCAGACTGATCAGCATGCAGCCGACGAGCAGCGCATCCTCATGGTTGTAGATGTCTTCCAGCTGCGGCGGCGCAATCTGCCAGGGGTCGAGCTTTCGGTCCGCGTCATTGGAGTGGTACCATACGTTCCACTCGTCGAAGGAGAGGAACATTTGCTTCTTGCTGCGTTTCTTCGCCTTGACATAATCGCAGGTGGCGATGAGGGTATTGATAAAATCGTCCATTTCCAGCGAACGCGCGAGGAAGGTCGGCGTATCGTTGTCGCGGTTGCCATAGTACGTGTGCATGGACAAATATTCGACGTGGTCGTACGTATGATCGAGTACCGTCGCTTCCCATTCGGGGAAGGTCTTCATCGTCCGGCTGGAGCTTCCGCAGGCCACGAGCTCGATCGTCGGATCGACCCATTTCATGACCTTAGCGCTTTCGAGCGCGACGCGGCCGTATTCTTCGGCGGTTTTATGCCCGATCTGCCAAGGACCGTCCATTTCGTTGCCGAGGCACCACGTCTTGATGCCGTGCGGTCGCTTGTAGCCGTGCTCGATCCGGAGATCGCTCCAATACGATCCCGACGGATGGTTGCTGTATTCAACGATGTTGCGCGCTTCGTCCACGCCGTGGGTCCCGAGATTAATCGCCCACATCACTTCGGAATTCGCTTTGCGGGCCCAATCGGCAAATTCGTTCAGGCCGACCTGGTTCGGCTCGATGGTGCGCCAAGCCAGCTCCAGCCGCTTCTTGCGCTGATCCTTCGGCCCGATCCCGTCCTTCCAATCGTAGCCGGAGACGAAGTTGCCGCCTGGATAACGGACGATCGGCACCTGCAGCTCGCGGATGAGCTCCAGCACATCCGTCCGGAAGCCTTGCTCATCCGCCTGCGGATGCCCCGGCTCATAGATTCCGCCGTAAACCGCACGGCCCAAATGCTCGATGAAGGAGCCGTAAATCCGGTTATCCACTTCCCCGATCGTAAAATCCTTGTCGACAATCATTTTTGCTGATCCAGCCGCCATGCTTAAATCCATCCTCCCAAGTTGAAATAATAAAAATATAAACTGTATACATAAAAACATTAACTAGTTATAATAAACCACAGGATAAAGCATTTGGCAACAGCTTTTTTGCCGACCGCCATTGACTTTATTGAATTTATATATATATTAATTACGGTAGACGAATCACCCGACATTCGATAATACGGCACCGGAAAGAAGGTTGGATTTATGATGATCAAAGCTAGTGCGGACGCGGCGTTTTTACCTTTATACGAGGCGCTTGCCAGCGAAGTGCGGCTCAAGATTCTCCGGTCGCTGGCCGATCAGCCCATGAATATCAAGGACGTGGCGCAGCAGCTGGAACTCAGCAGCGCCATTGTGACGATGCATATCCGCAAGCTGGAAGCGGGCGGGTTGATCCGCACGCAGATGGTGCGCAAGGAAGGCGGAACGCACAAGATGTGCTCGCTGGCCGCCCAGCACATCCGGATCGATTTGCCGCGGAAGGAAGAGGAGAGGCGCACCTTCTATGAGAGCTATATTCCGGTCGGGCACTATACCCAGTTCGAGATCCATCCGACCTGCGGTTTGGCCACGAAGGACAAGGTGATCGGTCAGTTTGACGATCCGCGTTATTTTCTCGAGCCGGAGCGGATGTACGCCCATTTGCTCTGGTTCGGCAAGGGCTACGTGGAATACCGGATTCCGAATTATTTGCTGCCTGGGCAGCATCCGGAAGAGATTGAAATCGCCCTGGAGCTCGGTTCGGAAGCGCCGGGAGCGAACGATATTTGGCCGTCGGACATCCGCTTTTATTTGAACGGGGTTCCGCTCGGGCAGTGGACGAGTCCCGGGGATTACGGCAGCAGCAGAGGGCAATATACGCCGGAATGGTGGCGAACGGGGATGAACCAGTACGGTCTGCTCAAGGTGATCCGGGTCCGGGAGGAAGGCACCTTCATCGACGGGCAGCGGATGTCGGATACGGCGCTCGGCGATCTTCCGTTGGACCGCAACTATTGGACTCTCCGGCTGGCCGTCGAGGAGGATTCCGCCCATGTCGGCGGGCTGACCCTGTACGGCGAAGGCTTCGGCAATTACAATCAGGACCCGCTGTTTCGCGTCTACTACCGATAGCAGAGCCCCGGGCCGCGATCAAGAAAGTCTTATTCCTGCAAAAATATGCTAACCGCGGGCCGCCTGCGAACAAAAAAGTGCGATTGTGTTCAAAATGACCGGCGGGTTACTTTTAAAGTCAAGAAAATCTAAAGCGCGTTCCTCATCTTATAAAGAAACAATCCAAGAACGGATTCCTTATCTATACAGAGGTGGACTATGCTGAGGGGAAAACTGAGGGGAAAATTTTACCGCAAAAGCCTGATCCTCATATTGATCATAACGTGCATTCCGGGGCTCATTACCGGTGCGCTGATCTACTGGTTCGCCGGCGGGCGGATTGAGAAGGAGCTCGTCCAGCTTCATAAGAACCAGATCGCCCGCCGGGCGGATAATCTCGACAGCCAGCTGTCGAATCTCGAGCTGTCGGTTTCGCACTGGGCGTTCGATCCGAAATTCGACTACGCGCTCAAGGAAACCGATTATTTGCGCCAATTCGCGGTGACGCGGGATTTGACCAAAACGCTGATGCTCATGCAGGGCTCGCTCCCGCTCACCAAGCGAATTGAGCTGTATGTGGATGGCCGGCAGACCGTTCACTTCGATCCGGAATTCAGTCTTCTGCCGCCGGATTCCGAGGAGACGGCCCAGTTCCGCAAGCTGCTCGCCTCCGGCAAGCACGACGTATTGGACGAAGTCGCCGTCCGGGGAGCAGCAGGATCTGGTACTGGTGCAAAAGATTCCGGGCTCCGCGCCGACCCCGTTCGGCGTGATGGTAACCCGGCTGGACAGAGAGCGTACGGCGGAACTTTTGAAAGCGCTTGCTCCGTATGATGACGGAGAAGCGCTGCTTCTGAGCGCGAGCGGGGAGACACTGATCTCGGCCGGAAGCGAGGCGCCGCCGGCCGCTTTTCAGGACCGCTTGAAGAAGGAAGCGGCGGCATATAAAGGAAGCTCGAATTCGTTCCTGCTTGAATTCGGCAACATCAAATATACCGTTACGGTCGGCTCCTTCAGCCGGATCGCATCGGACTGGACTTATATTTCCGCCGCTCCGATCAACGCCATTACCGCGCCGGTCGTGTTCGTGTCCAAGATCGTCGTATCCGTCAGCCTGGCCGGCCTTGCGCTTGCCGCTTTCCTGGCCTGGTTCGCCTCCAACCGGATTTACTCTCCGCTCAGCCGGTCGCTGCGCGTGTTGACTGAAGGCAGGCCTGCCTCCGCCTCGGGCTTCGGACGCGAAGACGAGTTTCAGCTGATCGAGAAGGAATGGCAGCAACTGAGCGGAGAGAGCCTGGCGCTTCAGCACAAGCTGGAAGGGCAGCTGCCCCAGGTGCGGGAAGGCTTCCTGCTGCAGCTGGTTCACGGGTATTTATCCGCCTATTCGGAGACCGATCTGCGTCAGCGGATGAAGCAGTACGGCTGGACCGCGGAGGACCGCCGGTATGTGGTGCTGCAGCTGCAGCTTACCGGCATGACCCGGGCCGATCAATCGGGGCGCTTCTCGCCGGGAGATGAAGGGCTCCTTTCGTTCGCCGCGGACCAACATGATCGGGGAGCTCGCTTCGGAGCGGTTCAGCGAATTCGAGGTCATCAATTTTCACGATATGACGGCGGGCCTGCTGCTCATCGTACCGTCCGACCGTTCCTTTCAATCCGAGCTGTATGCGCTCGCCGACGCGCTGATTGAGGCCGTGAACCGGATTCTGAAGATGCGGGTGACGCTGTCCATTGCGAAGCCGACGGATTCCGTGAAGCGGATTCCGCTTCAGTTCCAGGAAGCGAGACTTGCGCTCAGCTACCGGAATTTCGAGTACGAGAACCAGATCATCGATCTGGAGCCGCGGCACGCAGGAGAGGAGGAGCAGAGCTTTCAGTATCCGTTCGCCGAGGAAAGGGACATCATTCAGGCGATGAGGACAGGGGACCCGAAGGATGCGGAACGCAAGGTATCCGACTTCCTGGAGGCACTGACGCAGAGGGGAGCGAAGGAGATCGAGGTTCAGCAGGGAACGCTGAATTTGCTAGGCGACCTGGAGCATGCAATCATGCAGTCGGGACTGAATCCGGCGAAGCTGTTCAAGGGGGCGAACCTGTTCGAACAGCTAGCTGCGCTGCGGGGAGACGGAGCAGATCCGCGACTGGTTCGTCGGCCAGATCATCCGGCCGTATATGGCGGAGATGGAAGCCCGTTCCGATTTTCAAATCAAGAAAATGATCGAGGAAGCGATGCGCTTCATCCGCCAAAATTACAAGAACGATATCTCACTTGACGACTGCGCCGAGCACTGCGGCACCAATGTCTTCATGCTCAGCCGTTCGTTCAAGCAGGTCACGGGGAAAAACTTCATCGACTACTTGACCGAGTCACGGATCGAGAAAGCCAAGGAGCCGCTGCGCAATTCCGGGCAGAAGATCAATGACATCGCCGAGCAGGTCGGCTACCAGCACAGCTATTTTAACCGGATTTTCAAGAAGCACGAAGGGGTGACGCCGAGCAAATACCGGGAGCTCAGCCGGATGTAGGCCTTGGCAGGAACCGAAACGGAAGCCCGGCAACAGCGAATGTTAAGCGCATTCAAAATTATCGCAGTGCTGCAATAAAGTCGTAATCCGCGGAGCGGCGGCGCCGGGGCGGTATCAAAAATATCCGATTGCAGTCAAAATCCGCTTCCTCCACAATAAACCGCATAGACCGACAAAACCGAGCAAAGGAGTGAAACGATGGAGCAGACGAGTGCAGACGGCAAGGTGTTTGTCCGAAAAGCGGCTTCCGAGAGCCGGGTGCTGAGACGGTCGCGGCGGGACAAGTGGCTGTACCTGCTGCTTTTGCCGGGACTCTTGTATTTCCTCGTGTTCAAGTATGTGCCGATGTGGGGCGTGGCGCTCGCCTTTAAGAACTACCAGCCCTTCCTGGGCTTCTGGAAAAGCGAATGGGTGGGCCTCGAGAACTTCCGGAACTTCTTCCAGAATCCGGACTTTGTGAAGCTGATGAGAAACACGCTGCTTCTTTCCTTCTATAATCTGCTGTTCTTCTTTCCGGCGCCGATCGTCCTTGCGCTGCTGCTGAACGAAGTTCGCATTTCGCTGTACAAGCGTGCGGTTCAGACGCTGATTTACGTGCCCCATTTTATTTCGATGGTTATCGTGGCCAGTATCACCTACGTATTCCTGACGACGGAAGGCGGCGTGGTGAACGTCCTGCTGGAGCAGTATACAGGGGTTAAGATCAACTTCCTGGCGGACCCGGACTGGTTTCGGCCTCTCATTATCCTGCAGACCATCTGGAAGGAATGCGGCTGGGGGACGATCATCTTCCTGGCGGCGCTGGCCGGCGTCGATGCGGAGCAGTATGAAGCGGCGATTATGGACGGAGCGAACCGCTGGCGGCAGATCTGGCACATCACGCCGCCTTCGATCCGGAGCACGATTGTCATCCTGCTCATTCTGCGCATGGGCGACGTGCTGGATAACGGCTTCGAGCAAATTTACCTGATGACCAACGCGCTGAACCGCGAAGTGGCGGACGTCTTCGACACTTACGTTTACCTCATGGGGATCACGCAGGGGGCTTTCAGCTACAGTACGGCGGTCGGTTTGTTCAAATCGGTAGTCGGCGTCATTCTCGTGTTCGGAAGCAACTACTTGGCGCGTAAATTCGGCCAGTCCGGCATTTATTGAGAAGGAGGAGGGGATTTCATGGCAAAACAGTACAAAAGCATCCCGGGCGCTATTTTCGACGGGCTGAATTATACCTTCCTCGGGGTGTTCGCGCTCTGCACCGTACTTCCGTTTATCTACGTGATCGCCGGGTCGTTCGCATCCGATGCGGAGCTGACCGGGAGGGCCTTCTTTCTGATACCTGAGACATTCTCCTTGTCAGGCTACAAATTTATTTTCTCGTCCGACACGCTGTTCAAGAGCATCGGCGTATCCGTGTACGTCACGGTCGTCGGAACCCTCGTCAACCTGCTGTTCACCGTGACAATGGCTTACCCGCTGGCGCGAAGGGACCTCATGGGACGGAGCACCGTACTGAATCTGGTCGTCTTCTCCATGCTGTTCTCCGGCGGAATGATCCCGACGTACCTGGTAGTCAAGAGCCTCGGGTCGCTGGATTCCTTCTGGGCTCTCATGCTCCCGGGCGCCATCAGTGCGTTTAACCTGATCGTCGTCAAAAACTTCTTCCAGGAGCTTCCACCGGGGCTCGAAGAGTCGGCCAAAATCGACGGCTCGCTCGGAAATCGGCGTGCTGTGGCGTATCGTCCTGCCGCTGTCCAAGCCGGTCCTTGCCACGTTCGGCCTGTTCTACGCCGTCGGGCATTGGAACAATTTTTTCACCGCGCCGCTGTACATCAACGACCCGGTCAAATGGCCGCTGCAGGTCATGCTCCGGCAAATCGTGCTGCTCTCGCAGGCTTCGATCGGCGACGCATCACAGCTCGACCCTAGCTTCGTGCAGCCCCCGAGCAAACGATTAAAATGGCCGTGATCGTCGTCGGCACCATTCCGATCCTGCTCGTCTATCCGTTCCTGCAGAAGCATTTTGCCAAAGGGGTGCTGATCGGTTCGATCAAAGGCTGACGGCTCTTTCGCTGGCAGGCAAGGATTCAATTCGAAGAAGAAAAGGGAGGCAATTCCGAATGAACGAGAAAAGAAAAAAGCCGCGGCGCCTGGTCAGCGGGCGTGGCGATGGCCACTCTGGCTTTATCCGTAGCGGCCTGCTCCTCCGGCGGAGGGACGAAAGAAGCCGCATCTTCCGGGGGCGGTTCCGGAGCGACCGGGCAGGAGAAGCCGATGGATATCAGCATCATGGCGCCGATCTTTAAAACCAACTTTCCAAAGGATCACAGCCCGGTGGTGGCGGAGCTCGAGAAGTATACCAACACGAACATTCACCTCGAATGGGCTGCGAACTCCTCCTACGGCGACAAATTTAACATTACGCTCGCTTCCGGCAAGCCGCCTACGCTGATGGTCGCAACGGATAAAGGAGCCAGCTTCGTGAACGCGGCAAGATCCGGGGCGTTCTGGGAGCTCGGACCGTACCTCAAGGATTATCCGAACTTAAGCAAAGCGAATCCGATCGTGCTGAACAACACCTCCATCGACGGCAAGGTTTACGGCATTTACCGGGCGAGGGCGCTCGGCAGGAACGCGATCGTCTACCGCAAGGATTGGCTCGAGAACGTGGGCCTGCAGCCGCCGAAGACGATTGACGATTTCTATAACATGCTGAAAGCGTTTACGAATAACGATCCGGACAAAAACGGGAAGAACGATACGTACGGCATGGTCGTGTCCAAATGGACGGGGAACTGGGCTGGGCCGCTGGACCAAATTTCCATCTGGTTCGGGGCGCCGAACAAATGGGGCGAGGATGCTTCCGGCAAGCTGCAGCCTGCTTTTCTGACTAAAGAGTATATGGACGCGCTCAAATTCATGAAGAAGCTGTATGACGAGAAGCTGATCAACCAGGACTTCGCCGTGTTCGATACGGCCAAATACGCAGACCCGGTAAGCAACGGGCAGGCGGGCGTAATCGTAGACGTAGCGGACAATGCGGGACGGATCGAGGATAAGATCCATCAAGCGATGGAGAAGGCGGGCAAGGATGACAAGAGCAAGCAGTATATGGACGTGGTCGGCTCCGTGAACGGTCCTAAAGGGTCGCGTGCGCTTCCGACCTCGGGCTATGCCGGGATGATCGCCGTCTCCAAGTCGGCCGTGAAGACGGAGAAGGAGGCTGCGGCAGGTGCTGACGTTCCTCGATAAGATGAATGACGAGAAAGCGCAGAATCTGGCCAGCAACGGGATTGAAGGCAAGCATTACAAGAAGGTCGAAGGCGGCATCGAGCCGGTCAAGGACCCGACGCTGCTTGAGTCGGAAGTGGAGGGCCTTAACCAAATCCTGAACTTCCTTCCGGAGAGCAAGGCCCTCACCGTGGTGCAGACGCCGGTCCGCAAGAAACAGGATCAGGTGCAGAAGGAGAACGAGAAGATCGTGCTCGCCAATCCGGCGGAGCCGCTGATCTCGAACGTTTACACGCAGAAGGGCCCGCAGACTCGACAACATCATCAACGAGGCCCGCGTGAAGTTTATCGTCGGCCAAATCGACGAGGCCGGCTTCCAGGCCGCCATCGATCTATGGAAGAAGAGCGGGGAGACGACTACATGAAGGAAATTAACGAGCTTTACGCCAAATCGAAAAATAAGTGATTCATATTTGCACGCTGCTCAGCCCCGTCTTCCATCCTTGGGAGGCGGGGCTTTTTTGGGGTATTTTACAGATAATCGAAAACTAATAGCCGGGCAGCTCAATGCCGCGCCAGCCGCTTACATTGCATTGGCCATATTCGTTATCACCCACAGCCACCACCGTACCGTCCGATTTAAGGCCGAGAGTATGAGCGCAACCCGCTGCAACCGCCATGATATCGCGCCAGTCACTTACATTGCATTGGCCATGCTTATTCCAACCCGCGACCGCCACGGTACCGTCCGATTTAAGCCCGATGGTATGATGACTACCCGCCGCTATCGCCACCATACCGCGCCAGCCGCTTACGTCACATTGGTTATGCTTATTCAAACCCACAGCCACCACCGTACCGTCCGATTTAAGCCCGACGGTATGAAGGTAACCCGCCGATGCCGCCACGATATCGCACCAGCCGCTTACATTGCATTGGCTGTACCGATTATTGCCCACAGCCGCCACGGTGCCGTCCGATTTAAGCCCGACGGTATGCCAGTCACCTGCCGCTACCGCCACGATATCACGCCAGCCGCCTACATTGCACTCGCCATCATCATTTCGACCCGCGACCACCACCGTTCCATCCGATCTAAGCCCGACGGTACGACGCCAGCCCGCCGCTACCGCCACGATATCGTGCCAGCCGCTTACATCACATTGGCCATACTTATTCCAACCCACAGCCGTCACCGTACCGTCCGATGTAAGACCGACGGTATGAGCATTACCCGTATTCGTCGCCATATGAACATTGCCGGCGGCAACCGCCACCATATCGCGCCAGCCGCTAACATTACATTGGCCGTATTTGTTATCGCCCACAGCCGTCACCGTGCCGTCGGATTTCAGACCAACGGTATGACGACGACCCGCGCCTATGGTATCTTTAGGCCGCCGTTTCACCTTTAACGCCGCTGCTTTCGGTGAAATATAATCCATGTCTTACCTCCACTGAACAATGATCGTAATATTCGCTTTCAGACCACTTAAAGGCGATTTACATATACGTGCCTTCCGGAATCGAATCGACATATACATCCGAAGCTAGGGAAATTAAATGGTTTTAGTGATGAAGCTCTTGGATTTGCTCATCGATAATGTGTTCCTGCTCGTCCAGGAATTCGCGCGGGACTCAGGTGGCAGTTTGATGATGAGGCGGATCTCTTCCAGAGGCGCAATTTCGGGATACGCATATTCCGGTTTAAATAGATCCATTTTATCATAAAAACGCAGCGTTTCGCTTTAACAGTTCCCCTGTCTAGACATGCTGGGAGGCAGACTGGAACCCTTGATCGCTTTGAATCAAGAGTCCAGTCGCCTCCTCTTTTTTTACATTCGTGCGGCTTAAGATGATATCAAACAGAATCTATTCAAGTACCGCTATTCAGTTTGTTCTTTATAGATGAAGCAAAATCTTACCTTGTGTTATTCCTTGATCCAGCAGTCGATGGGCTGCAGGAGCTTCAGATAAATGGAAGGTTTGATAGATCTGCGGTTGGATTAAGCCGTCCGCTGCATAACGGAGTAATTGCTTGAGCGCTTGATTGTACAGATCATCATTTTGGTCATATTGCGAATAGACGGCGTATACCCTTACCGCAATGCTTTTCAAAACGAATCGGGAATAGATTTCCTCCAATCCTCCTGAGGGCAAGCCGTTCAGCGTCCCGAAGACGATCATTTGTCCGAAAGCTGCGAGGACCTCGGCATCGCGCATAATGGTCTGACCGGATGTAGCATTGAAGGATACATGAACGCCCTCGCCGTCAGTGATCTCCCTTATTCTTTCCACTACATTTTCCGTTTTGTAATTGATGCCGTAATCTGCTCCTTGCTGCTTAATGTATGCCTTCTTTTCGTCAGATCCGACGAGTCCGATGATCCTTAAACCCGCAAGCTTTGCCAGTTGGATTAAAGCTGTACCGACACCTCCGGCGGCGGGGTGAACAAGAATGGTTTGACCTCGTTTTACTGCACCGATATGATGAAGCATATCGTAGGCCGTAAAATAATTAACCGGAAGGACCGCCGCTGTATCCAAAGGTACTTCGGATGGAACCGGGGTTACATAGGCCGCTTCGCCAACCACATATTCCGCATAACAGCCGACACCATGCTTACCGAAAAAAACCACACGATCACCAGGTTTAACGTGTTCTACTTCGGACCCCGTTGCTTCAACGATCCCGGAACATTCCACGCCGGGGATCATAGGAAGTACCGGCATAACAACCGATGGCAGGTCGCCGGAACGAATCACGGAATCGACATAGTTGACGCCTATGTACCTAACACGAATCAGCACCTCATTACTTTTGGGCGTTGGTAATGGAACGTCCTCGTATGTCAGAGCGGAATAGGATCCCGTTTGACGAATTTGAATGGCTTTCATGCTCACTGCACTTCACTCCTGCCTACAGGTTTTTTTACGGCTGACGTCTTGTAATGGTCTACCGACCATTTGTCGGCTCTCATCATCAGCCCAAGATGATTGTAATCGATGCTCGCCTTTACAGGCCAAGATCAATTGTGATAACTATTAGTTATAACGCTTGGAGGAGGACATGATGGATATCCATACCCGTTTGCTTCAATACTTTATTGCCGTAGCGGAAGAATTAAATTTCACGCGGGCCTCCGAACGTTTATATATTTCACAACCCGCACTTAGCAAGCAAATTCAGTTAATGGAGAAAGACCTGCAGGTTCAACTGTTTGACCGATCGAGACAGGACGTGAAGCTTACGCCTGCCGGTCTTGCGCTTCTACCGAAAGCGCGAATGCTTGTGGAGCAATGGAATTCCATTCAGCGGGATATCCGTTTCATAGCCGCGGCGAACGCCAAGACTTTGCGTATTGGTTTCGAGGCCAGTGGGGCGGGCACATTAATGACGCAAGCACGGGCTTTGTTCTCTAAGAGCCATCCTGACATCAAGGTGGAACCGAAGCGATTTGATTGGGGAGGGGAAGTCGCGGCTTTGCGGGAAGGACTGGTTGACGTCGCATTTATCTGGCTCCCGGCGTCCGTCGAGGGAATTCAGATGGAAATGATTGCGTTGGAACAACGAGTGGTCGGTCTTTCCTTGACGCACAGGCTGGCCCGTCTTCCATTTGTTTCTATACTCGATTTGAACAGCGAACCGATCATGTGGACACGCAGGGCGGATAAAATCTGGGTCGACTGGTGGGCGGTGAATCCGCGGCCAGACGGGAGCGAACCCATATGGGGACCGGAAAATGATAATGTCGAGGAGATGTTGGAACAAGTAGCTTCCGGCACTGCGATTTGCATCGCTCCGGTCTCTATGGCCGTTTATTATGCCCGGCCTGATATTCGTTGGCTTCCCATCCGGGATATAGAACCTCTTAAGATTGCGGTCGGGTGGCTCGAATCAAGCCGCCGCTCCCCGTTCGTCAAGGACTTCATTAAAGTGTTGAAGAATATCGCTTGCCCGACGTGTTTGAGAAAGATGAAGGTGTAGCAGCAATCACTACTGCCGCCGCTATCGAATCCAAAATTTCAAATTTTAGTTTTAGAACATGCAGACCGCAGCATTTGGGGTATGTAGAACTGAAAAATTTTTCACTTCGCGGGAGTTGACCTGGAGTCGCCTCCAGCATGTAGAATGTGGAATGAAAGGAGGCGTGCTCGTTGTACACGATCGGTCAAGTTGTAGAGATGACGGGGTTCGGACACGATACGCTCAGATATTACGAGAAAATCGGGCTGATCAAGCCGCGGCCGCAAACGGTCGGGCGGCGCGCGTGTGTTTAGCGAAGACGATCTCCGATTGCTGTCCGGACTAAAATGTTTGAAACGGCTGGGATTGTCTTTGGAGGAAATCAAGTCGTACACGAGTACGAACCGCTGCGTGACCGAACGCTCGTCGATGCGCGACGGAGATGAAGCTGTTCTCCGGGATCGAATCGACCTGCTAACGGACCACTTGGCCCGGATGGAGACGCAGCGCCGCGAACTCGACGAGCTGATCGATCGGACGAAAAACAACATTCGCCTGTACAACGAGACTGCTGGACGGGACGCCGTAAACGTTTCGATAGTTCCGGCTTCGAGCCTCCAAGAACACTTGTAGAGGAGATGCGAGCGTGAACATTGCAATGATCGGGTCAGGACACATCGGAGGTACGTTGGGGAAAGCATGGGCGGCGAAAGGTCACCGGGTGACGTTCGGCTCGCGGGATCCACAAAGCGACCGGATGCGTGCGCTGCTCAAGTCAATCGGCCCGAACGCTACGGCGGCGTCCGTCAAGGAAGCGGCCGCGTTCGGCGAAATCATCGTATTGGCCGTTCCCGGCACGGAAATCGAGCGAGTACTGGAGGAGGCGGGAGACCTGCGGTGGAAAATCGTCGTCAATGCGACGATTTTGTTCGACGGGCGGTCGGCCGACGCAGAAGTGCGAAGGCTTGCGAATGGCGCACGCGTGGTGCGGGCGTTCCATACGTTGACGTGGGAGGCGCTGGCGAACCCGAGGTTCGGCGGGGCGAACGCCACGCTTTTCATGAGCGGCGATGACGAAGAAGCCAAGCAAACCGTCTTTAGGCTGGGCGCCGAAGCTGGATTCGATATGGTGGACGCAGGCAGTGCGGAAGCGATGACCGAGATCGAAAAAGCGCTCTTTTCGTTCTGGACCGCGCTCTCGCCGCGGTTTGGCCGCGACTACGCAATCCGGGTGCTGCGAAGGGAAGAAGCGCGAGCCTTCCTAAACCGGGGCCGATAGGCCGATAACGAAGAATCAATCTAACTAGTGAACAAAGCGAGCGAGTGGGGGATGTCGATCAGGGGCAACATGGAGAGAGGTTTCTCAGCAGACTGAGGCATAGGGGATCCTATGCCTCTTTTGCCCCCGCCCGGGGTGTCTACCGTTTCGATGCGCGGGCCTTCTCCCCCGTGATCGCCTGCCATTCGCTGAGCGTCAGATTCCGCAAGACAAGCCCGTAGGATTCTTCGACCATTTCCTTCAGCACGTTATCCGGCACAACCCCGTTCAGCAGCACCGTATTCCAGTGCTTTTTGTTCATATGGTAGCCGGGGATCACGGTACCGTTGTACTGCTCCCGTACAAGCCATGCGGTTTCGGGATCGGTCTTGACGTTCATGCTCGGATATCCGTTATACGATCCGAACAGGGCGAACAGTTTACTTCCGACAAACAGTACGGGCATAGCCGGATCGAACGGATAGCGGAGGCTGGTTCCCTTCAGCTTTAGTCCGAATTCAATCAACTGCGCATGATTCATTGAGTTATCTCTCCCCTATGATGTAAAAGTGAACGTCTCCAGCGGCGAGGCCAGCTTGATCTGGACGGTCTCTTCGAACTTCCGGCGGCTTTCCGGCGTTTCGTATAAATAATTGTAGTGCATAAGCACGGTCTTGGCTTGAATCTCGGGCGGGAGCGCCCGGATGTCTTCGAGCGATGCGTGCGCTTCGATCTTCAGGTCCCACAGATGGCAATCGTGAAAAATCCGCTCAATCTCCGGCGCTACGGAAGCAAGCAAGGGCGGATCCGCCTTTGAATCACAGCTGAAGTAGAAATAAGGCTTCGCCAGCGGCCCGTACGACACCATCGAAGGCACATGGTCGGTCCGGATGCATTCGAAGGAGACGCCGTCCAGCTCGAACGCCGGATGGCCGGAATCGATGATGTGCAGGTCAAAGTAATGGTCCAACTCCCGGACACCCCCCGTCGTCAGCGACAGTCCCGGGCGCACCGCGCTCCAGAGGTCGTCCAGCAGATTCGAGGCGATGAACAGCCGGGGCTTCCGGCCCGTTCCGGTCATGCGGCTGTGAATTTCATGCCAGTAAGCGAATTGCTGGATGCCGTTGATGTGATCTTCGTGCAGGTGGGAAAGGAACACGTTAGGAACGTCGTGCAGACCGAGGCCGAGACGTTCCAGGGACGGCGCGTTGGAGGCGGGGAAATCAATGGCAAGCCTTGTTCCTTCCCATTCCAGCAGGGCGCTGTTATGCCCGAGACTCCGCGGGTAGAAGTCGCCGGTTCCCAAAAAAGTAAGCTTCATCACCCAGGCTTCATCCTTTCCTGTATCCTCTTCCCCTATCATATAACAATTCCCGGAAATTGGCGAAATCCCCCGGTCCCGCCCTATTTTTCATCAAGCCTACACTCTTTTTTTAAATGAATTAAATATTTGTCTAATGGAAACCTAACATTTTTCTAATTTGCGGTTGCTACAATCAATCTAACGATTTCCTAGGGAAGGGTTGTTCAGGATGACCTTGATAAAGAGCAAACCGGTTCATAACGGCTCCGGTAACCCGCGATTTTTGTCCGAGTCCAGCGAGCGGTGTCTGGAAGAGCTGATGGTGCCTCGGCGGGTGAAGGAAGGCTGTTATGTTTTTATGGAGGGAGAAGCCGCGGATAAGCTTTATTTTGTAAAAAGCGGAACGCTCAAGCTTGTTAAAACGACCGCGGGCGGCAAGGAAATGATACTTCAGTCGCTGCGAGGCGGAGATTTCTACGGCGAACTCGGCGGACCGGAGCCGCTCAGGTTCGGCTTTCACGGGATCGCGCTCACGGACGTTACGGTGGGGGTGGTTTCCCTTGAATCGCTGGAGCAGCTTATCCGTACCCGAGGGGATTTTGCCGTTGAGTTCCTGAAGTGGTCCGGCATGGTGCAGCGGGCGCTGCAAGCCAAGGTTCGCGATCTCGTGTTGTACGGAAAGAACGGAGCCATGGCCTCGACGCTGCTCCGGCTGGCAGAGTCCTGCGGCAAACCGGGACCGAGAGGGATCAAGGTCTCGCTAAGGCTTACGAATACGGAGCTGGCGCAGATGATCGGCTCTACCAGGGAGAATGTCAACCGCATGCTGAGCGGGTTTAAGATGGAAGGGGTCATCGATTGCGACCACGGGGAACTGATCATTAAGGACATGGCCTACCTTCAGTCGATGGTTTGTGGGTCCGACAGCCTCCTGTGAACAATATAACGGTGAACAAAGGAGCCCTTGCTTTAAGGGCTTTTTCGGCGTTGTGGAATATCCCGGCGGCACTAATGTGAACAATACGCATGATACGCCCCGCCGGGATGCGGGGACCAGCTCGATAATAAAGGATGAGAAGCCTTGAAACGATGGATCGCCGGTTTTCTCCTGCTTCTGCTGCTTGCTTCGCTCTTGATCCGCCCGGCTGACGCGGCTCCCCGGCGACGGATGGAGGGCTTGAGGAAGAGGGAGTTTATGTTGTCATTGATAAGAGCGATAACCGCTTGACCGTTATTCTGAACGGAAGGGCGCAATATTCCTTCCCGGTGGCTACGGGACGAAGGAAGGAGCTTACGCCTGTCGGAAGGTTCCGGATTGTGACTAAGATCGTGAAGCCCTGGTATATACGCAAGCAGATCCCCGGCGGTCACCGAAACAACCCGCTCGGCACCCGCTGGATGGGGATTAACGTGCCCGGGACGGGCGGGTACACTTACGGGATCCATGGGACCAACCGGCCCTCTTCGATCGGACACAGTGCGTCATCCGGTCGCGTCCGCATGTACAACCGGGATGTGGAATGGCTCTTCCGGCACCTGCCGCTCGGAACGGTAGTGATTATCCGGGAATAAAATAAAATTCGCGCAACCCGTATATCAGGCGGTCCGCGGGGACATGCTATCCTCAGCGGTGAAAAGAGAGGTGTGGTTCCGTTGAGCAAAGAGACGGGTTATACCAGGGAAGCTGAGCAAGAATCGAAATAGAAGCGGAGGGATGTGCCAAAGACGCGTTAATGTAGTACTTGTACTGCAGTAGTGTGGCTTAAGGTAAGACCCGAGCTGATAAGAAGATTCCGCAGCAAGTGCCGAAATCAATTCACCGCTAAGAAGGACTCCGAAAGGGGTCCTTTTTCTTTGATTCGACCTTGGTCGTTTTTCACACATTTTTTACATTTAAATCATAGTTTCATCATGAATGTAGATTAACTTGGACATAGATGCCGTGCCTATATTGGAGGGTGCCGTCTGCCGAACATAAAGCAGCGTTTATACAGGCTCATGAAAGCTGTAGACAGCGCTTCACGCAACACAAGGTGCATATGGAGGGTATGGTCAATGATCAGGTGGATCCAGAACGTATCGAAAAAATGGTTGGTGACAACCGTAGCCGTCATTGCGGTGATCGCCGTTGTCGGCGGTACCGTGATGTATGGGGGATGGGGAAAGCAGAGTCAAGGCGCCGATCCCGCCAAAGGCGGCCAGCAGCAGAGGGGCGCGCCCAGGCAGTTTCCGGTGGAAACGCAGACCGTTAAAATGCAGGACGTCGGGGGCGGGCAAATTTTTAACGGGTCTATCAGTCCCCAATATACCACGAACGTGTCTTCCCGGGTCAGCGGCCGGGTGACGGAATTAATGGTCAAGGTCGGAGACCGGGTCAAAACGGGACAGCCGCTTGCGAAGATCGATACAACCCAGCTGCAGCAGCAGATCGAGCAGTCGCAGAGTGCAGTGGCCCTTAGTGCGGCAAACCTGCAGAAGGTCGCCCACGATCAGCAGAACGGGCAGCTATCCGCCGAATTAACCAATGAAGTCAATAAGGCCGGTTACGATAAGACGCTGCAGGACGCGCAGAATGCGCTGGGCGCGGCCAAGCAGCAGGTGGCAGTGGCCCAGGCGAACTACAACAAGGCGATTTCGGACCAGCAGAACGCGATTGCGGCCGCCAAGCAGGCGGTCACCGTGAACCAGCAGGCGTTGAACAATGCAATCAATACCTACAATCAAGCGGTTACGACCGCACAGAACAATGTAAACTCGGCGCAGGATGCCCTGCAGAATTCACAAATTTCGAGCACCAACAGCATTGAATCCCTGCAGCTTGCCGTAGAGCAGGCGGCCATCAACCTGCAGAATACGCAGGGGAACGGCAAATCGACCAGCACGGACATCGCCGCGGCTCAGCAGAAGCTGCAGGCTGCGCAGCTCGCTTTGCAGCAGGCGCAGGAGTCTCCGGCTTCCGCACTGTCCACGGCGCAGAACAATTTAACGAAGGCGCAGGCGGACCTCGCCGCCGCCCAAAACTCCCAAACCGTCGTTACGGCGCAGGAAACCCTCAACAGCGACCTGCTCGCTCTTGCCACGGCGCAGAATAATTTGGCGGTGATTACCGATACGAACCAGCAAACGCTCCAATCGGCGCAGCAATCCGCGAAGAATGCTCAGGCTTCTTACGATATCAGCGTGAAATCGGTTCAAGCTCAGGCGAATAAGGACGAACAGACGGTGAATGCGGCGAAATCCACGGATTCGGTGGAGGTCTCCAAAGCGCAGTACGAACAAGCCTCGACCAACCTGAAGGTGCTGCAGGAGCGGCTGAACGACGGCGTCCTGTCGTCGCCGGTCGACGGCGTGGTGACCGCGATCAATACGCCGGTCGGGCAGAATGCGGGCACGCAGGCGAGCATTGTCTCCATCGCGGCGCTGGACCCGGTGCTGGCTACGGTCAACGTATCCGAATCCAGCATCGGCAAGATCAAAGTGGGCATGGACATGAAGGTCGACGTGCCGACACTGGGCAAATCATTCGACGGCGTCGTATCCGCCATCCGTCCGACCTTGGACCCGACGACCAAATCCTACGGCGTGGATATTAAAGTGAACGATCCGAAGGGGAGCTGCTCCCGGGCATGTTCGCCACCTCCAGTCTGAAGAGCGAAGGCCGCAAAGCGATCATGGTGCCGGCGAATGCGGTGATCAACCAGGCGAGCGGCAACGCGGTCTACATCGTGCAGGACGGCAAGGCCAGGAAGGTGACGGTCAAGATCGGCACGATGACCAGCTCCCTATTTGAAATCACAAGCGGGCTCAAAGAGGGCGACGAGCTGGTGGTTATGGGCCAGGAGTCGCTGTCCGACAAAGCGGCCGTTCAAGTCGTTCAGCCGGGCCAGGAGAGTCAAGCCGGCCAAGGCGGCCAAGGCGCCAGAAACGGTCAAGGAGGACAGAACAGTCAAGGCGGCAAAACCGGCCAGACCGGTCAGGGAAGCCAAAGCGGCCAAGGGACTTCAGGCGACCAAGCCGGCCAGAACGCTCCGAACGGCTCGGGCGGCCAGCGTCAACAAAGAGGCCAGAGCGGTCAAGGCGGCACGACCGGTCAAGAGGGTCAGAGCGGTTCGGCCGGCCAGAATGTCCAGAGCGACCAAAGCGGCCAAAACGCCGCCGGCGGGCAGCGCCGGCGGCCGAGGCGAGGCAGGACAGAACGGCCAAAGCGGCTCAACCGGCCAAGAGGGTCAAAGCAGTCAAGGCAGTAGTCCCGCAGCTGCAGGCGGCGGCACCGGCCAAAGCCAAGGCGCGAAAGCGGGTGGAGGGCAGTGAAATTAGCGGATTTTTCGGTTAACCGCCCTGTCACGATCCTCATGATCATGATCGCGCTGCTGGGTCTCGGATCCATCGCGGCCCCGGCTGCTGCCGGTGGATTTATACCCGAACATGGATATCCCGACCGCCAACGTGTCGGTCAGCTGGCCGGGCGCCTCCCCGGCACAGGTAGAGAAGCAGGTAACCAATCTGGTCGAATCCGCCGTCGGCACCATTGCCAATGTCTCGGCGATAACATCCAACTCGCGAACCGGGTCCAGTACGGTCAGCGTGGATTTCAACTACGGCACGGATATTAGCCAGGCCACGCTGCAGATGCGCGACAAGATGGACCGCGTCAAAAGACAGTCCGCCTACGGATGCCGAGGCGCCGGTCATTTCCCGGGTAGACCCGAACAGCCAGCCGATCATGAACTTGTCCGTTTCCGGCAAGGACGTGGATCTGATCACCCTCCGGGATGTGACGGATAACATCGTCAGCCCGGCGGTACAGCGGGTGGACGGCGTCGCGTCCGTCGGTGTGACGGGCGGGCGGACACGGCAGATTCAGGTGATTCTCGACCAGAACAAGCTGACACAATACGGACTTTCGATCGCTACGGTAGCGTCCGCACTGAGCAACGACAACCAGACCACGGATGCCGGATTAGTGTACAAAGGCAACCAGCTCGTCACTTTAACCATCGACGAGCAGTTTAAGTCCACGGCCGAAATCCAGAAGGTCCGGGTATCGCTCGGCAAAGGGCAGTCGATTGCCTTGGGCGAGCTCGGGCAGGTCGTCGATACCTACACGGACGTCTCCTTCGATGCCCGCCGCAACGGGGAAGAGAGCGTCAGCGTATCGATCCTCAAGCAGTCCGACGGCAACACGGTGGCTGTCGCCGATAACGTCCGGAAGGCACTGGCCGACATTCAAGCCAAGCCGCCGAGCGGCGTGAAAATCTCGGTCATCAGCGATACCTCGACGTATATCAAAAACTCGATTAATACGGTGATAGAGCATACGCTCTTGGGTGGTATTTTTTCCGTTATCATCCTGATGCTCTTTCTGAACAGCATTCGGGCCACTCTGATTATCGGCGTGGTTATTCCGATCTCGATTATCAGTACGTTTACCATGATGTACTTCGGCCATCAGACGATCAATATCATTACGCTCGGCGGTCTGGCGTTAGGCCTCGGCTCGCTCGTCGACTTTGCCGTCGTTGTGCTTGAAAGTATTTACCGGAAGAAGGACGAGGGACTCTCGCCTATCGAGGCGGCCAAGAAGGGAACGGCCGAGGTCGGTACGGCGGTGCTTGCTTCCGCGCTGGCCCAGATTGCCGTATTCGCACCGGTTGTGTTTATCAACGGCGTGATTAAAAACTTTTTCGCCCCGATGGCACTCACGGTGAGCTTCTCCCACATTGCCGCACTGTTCGCGGCGATTACGCTGGTGCCGATGCTGGCCGCAAAACTATTGACCAAGCATCATGACGAGACCCTTCCGGAAGGCAGAAGCTACAACCCGGCCGTGTGGTTCGGACGCGGTCTTAACCGGGTGACGAGAGGGTACGCGGCGCTGCTCGGCTGGTCGCTGAGGCACCGCTCCGTCATCGTGATCGGCACGGTCGCTATGCTCGCCGGGAGCGTCTATTTGACCAAGTTCGTCGGCTCCGAACTCATGCCGAGGACGGACGAAGGCCAGCTGCAAATCAATATCAACATGCCGCAGGGTACGAAGTTCGAGCTCACGAACCAGATGGCGGCGACCGTGGAAGATAAACTCAAGTCGGTCTCGGATGTCGATACCGTCTTTACGACGGTCGGCAGCACCGGCGGAGGCGGGTTCCAGACGGCCTCCACCAATACGGCGAACATCCTGGTCAACCTGAAACCCGCCGGCGAGCGGAAGATGACCACCGCCCAGGTGGTCGACCAGGTCAGGAACATGACCCAGGGCTATCCGGGAGCACAGATCAACGTTGGCGCCCGTTCCTCCGTCCGGTCGCCGGGTCTCGGCGGCGGCTTCGGCGGTGCGGATATCACGGTCAATTTGAACGGCCCCGACCTTACCGTGCTCGGCAAACTGGGGGATACCGTGGCCCAGACGCTGCGGGATATTCCGGAGCTGCGCAGCGTGCAGAATACGCTGGACCGCAATATCGCCGCGTTCAATATGACCATTGACCGCGATGCGGCCGCTTATTATGGGGTCACGCCCCGCGAGGTCATGACGGCGCTCAGGAACGCTTACCAGGGATCGGCAACAACCCAATACAAGGCAGGGGACACGCAAATTTCAGTGCTTCTGCAGTATCCGAAAGATTTTACCAACAATCTGGAAAATCTCAATCAGCTCGTGATCATATCCGGCGCGGGGCGCAGGTACCTGTGAGCGCGATAGCGAAGGTAGAACCGGGATCAAGCCCCGTGCAGATCCGTCATAACAATTCGCAGCGTTTAACCACCGTGACGGCCTCGGTCGTTTCCGGTGCGACGTTGATCGACGTCGCCAAGGAAGTCCAAGCGCAGCTGGATACCATTCAGCCGCCTGACGGCTATTCGATCACGCTGGATTCTTCGAAAAGCACGAACTCGACCTTCAGCAGTCTGTACTGGATGCTTCTGCTTTCGATCGTGCTCGTCTATATGGTTATGGCCAGCCAGTTCGAATCGTTATACGGGCCTTTTATCATCATGTTCTCTCTGCCTCCGACCTTTATCGGAGCGATCTTCGGGCTGTGGGTCACGCACCGGACGATCAATATGAACTCGGTCATGGGGATGATCATGCTCATGGGCATCGTGGTGAACAACGCGATCGTGCTCGTGGATTACACGAATCAGCTCCGCAAACGGGGGTCGCCGCTATCGGAGGCCCTGATCGAAGCGGGTAAAGTGCGGTCGCGCCCGATTCTGATGACGACGGCGACGACCGTGCTGGCGATGCTTCCGCTTGTGATCGGCTTCGGGGAAGGAGCGGAATCGCAGGCCCCGATGGCCACCGTCGTTGCCTTCGGTCTTACCTTGTCCACGATGGTCACGCTTGTCCTTGTGCCCGTGGTTTACACGTTACTCGATGGAGCCGCTCACGCCATTCGCCGAAGGTTCAAAAAGTCTGCCCCTCCATCTTTGCCGGCGGATCCGACAACGTCCGCTTGATTGGACATTGGAGACGAGAAAACAAGCGTGGAGGAGATTGAAAACAATGAACCGGATGTTCAGTCGAAGTAAGAATCGAGCGAATCACTATATAGGTTTATACCTGACATTGGCTATTATGCTTCTGTTCGGGAGCATGCTGCCGGGAGGGCGGGCTTGGGCCGACGATGTCGCCCCGGTACCGGTCCCGGGCATTGTGCAGATTGCAGCGGGCCTCAGCCATACGGTGGCCTTGAAAAGCGACGGGACCGTCTGGTCCTGGGGAGACAATTCTCACGGCAAGCTCGGTACGCCGCTTTCGGCCAACCGCTATGTACCGACCCAAATCAAGGAGCTGACCGATATCGTATCGATCTCGGCCGGCATGAATCATACGCTCGCCTTGAAGAAGGACGGGACGGTCTGGTCCTGGGGGCAGAACGCGTCCGGGCAGGTCGGCGACGGCGAGCAATATCGACCGGCTGACGCCAGCGCAGATCCCGAGTCTTACCGATGTGGTGGCCATAGCGGCCGGGGGCAATTTCTCCGTCGCCTTGCAGAGGGACGGCTCGGTATGGACCTGGGGAGACAATTCTAAAGGCCAGCTTGGCAACAGCACTTATGTTCAGGAATACAGTCCGAAATTCATCCCCGATATGCCGCAGATCACCGCCATCGCTGCGGGCGGGAATCATGTTCTCGCCGTTGTAAAGGACGGGACGGTCGTCGCCTGGGGGGACAATACGAACGGCCAGCTCGGATACGGCACGAGCAGCGGCACCCTGAGCCGTAGAGTTTACGTGAACTTCCTCTCCGACATCAAAGCCGTGGCGGCCGGGATCAATTTTTCCCTGGCGCTGAAGAATGACGGAACGGTTATGGCCTGGGGCTCCAACTTTTACGGCCAGCTCGGTACCGGCAGCTCGGAGGACAGCAGCAATCCCGTGCCTGTACTGGCATTATCCGATGTCAAGGCCATAACCGCTGGGAACAACCATGCGCTTGCTTTGAAAAATGACGGAAGCGTTTATACGTTCGGTCTGAACAACTTCGGGCAGCTGGGACGGGGAAGTCTCGAGAACAGCGCCGTCATTACGAAAGTGACCGGGCTCGATCAGGCGGAGGCCATCGGCTCCGGCTTGTTCCATTCCTTTGCCGTTCGCTCGGACGGCTCGGTTATGGCCTGGGGCAACAACACGATGGGCCAGCTGGGCGACGGTACGACGACGAACCGGACATCGCCGGTAGCACTGCCGAAATTCAACATGAAGGCTCCCCTGCGGATCCGGGAAGCGGCGCACCGGCCGGGGTGCCGGGGGAGACCCGGCGTTTAACAACGCCATAGCGGAATCGCCCCTTGCTTCCGGGGACAGCTTCAATCTGGTGCTGAAAGGCGGCAAGGTTTGGGCGTGGGGCGACAACATTTTCGGCCAGCTGGGTTCCACGGCATCGGGCTTTAAGAATACGCCGGCCGCGGTGAGCGGGCTGAGCGATGTCGCCGCAGTGGCCGGCGGAGCCAATCATGCCGCGGTGCTGAAGAAAGACGGCACGGTCTGGACCTGGGGACAAAACCAATACGGTCAGCTCATGGACGGGACGAATCAGAGCCGGTCCACGCCCGCCCCGGTACCGTCTCTTAAGGATATAACCGCCATCGCCGCAGGAGCCAACTTTACACTTGCGCTGAAGAAGGACGGCACGGTTTGGGCTTCCGGCGACAATCTTTACGGGCAGCTTGCCGACGGCACTACGGACGGCAAGAATACGCCGCAGCGAATCGGCGGGTACGCCGCAAATCAAAGCGATCGCCGCCGGAAATTACTATGCGCTGGCGCTTGCCGCCGACGGCACGGTGTGGGCTTGGGGCGACAACAGCGGCGGCCAGCTCGGAGACGGCACCTTATCGCCGCGGAGGACACCGATCAATATTGCTTCTTTGAACGGAATCCAGGCGATTGCCGCCGGACGCGGCCATTCCCTGGCGCTGAAGAACGACGGCACGGTGTGGGCCTGGGGCTATAACGCCTTCGGCCAGCTGGGCGACGGCAGTACCACGAACCGTACCGCTCCCGGTCAGGTCATGAATATGCCGCAGGTAACGGCGATCGCCGCGGGTTCCTTCCATTCGCTGGCCGTTAAATCGGACGGCACGGTGTGGGCCTGGGGGTACAATATCTTTAATCAGCTGGGAGACGGGACGACGGATAACCGCAACAAGCCCGTACAGGTGCAGGGACTCAGCGGCATCGCCTCGGTGAGTGCCGGATCTTACCACTCCGCGGCGCTTTCTTCGGACAACACGGTCTGGACCTGGGGCTCCAACCTGTCCGGGCAAATGGGCGACGGCGGATTTAAAAACCGCGCCGTACCCGCCGTCGTGACCGGGTTCCTACCCCCACTCACGGATTTGGAGGGACATTGGGCGAAGAGCCTGATTACCGCCGCTGTCGAGAAGGGCTATGTCGACGGGTATGAGGACGGTTCGTTCCGGCCGGACAACCCGATTACACGGGCCGAGATCGCGAAGCTCGCCGCCTCCGCCCTGAAGCTGAAGACGGCCGCTCCGGCGGCGGGCGACCCGTGGTACAAGCCGTATGCCCAGGCCCTCGCCGATGCGGGAATGTACGGACAGGCGGACCTTGCGTCCGATTGGAACGCTCCGGCCACCCGCGGCGACATCGCTATGCTGGCCGTTCGCGCCACAAGCAAGGAGCTGCAGGGGCCGAATGTCACGGTGGACAGCGCCTACGCCATGCAAACGGCAGTGAAAAAAGGAATTTTACAAGGGCTGTCCGGCGGCAGGCTGGCACCCGAAGAGACGACGACTAGAGCTCAGGCTGTAACCATCATTGAACGGATCCTCTCCGTCAACGCCGGGGCTCAGCTGCAGCCGGATCCCGAAGCTTTAAAGCAGCTGGGATCCTAAAGCTCCTAGCCTATTTAAGCCCGCTTCTTCCGACCGTTCATGGTCTGCGAAGAAGCGGGCTTTTTTTTATGATCATTGCCGTACCGGACCCGTGAAAGATTTCCGGCCCTTCCATATCTGCCCGTAACGGCCCTATGCTCTCCTGCATTCAATATAGTAGCTTGAAAAGAGAAAGGAGCCGATGGCCATGGCGAGTATCCCGCGTCCACCCGATGTAGTAACTCTTTGCTTTCAGCGCAATCCCTTTACGGGCACCCGCCAAATTACCAGTATAAGCGTGATCGGCAGTGCGAGTCCGTGCCGAAGAGTTCTTGTGATCGGCGAGCGGCTGTCTTCGGCTGTCCGCTGCCTGCTCGGCCACGGCTTTGAGCTGATTTGCCATACATCCGACGTCTGGGTCTTTCGCCGAAATCCGTAATTTCCCGGTTGCCGGCATAATAAGAAGGCTTCCTGCCCGGGTACGGGAGGAAGCCTTTATCAGCTGATAAGATGTAAAAGCTTTGGTGGTGACTTATGCACGGCCGAGCGGTTACGCCGACGTTCGCCGACCCATGAATAAGCTGATGATAAACAGGATCAAGAACACCACGAACAACACTTTGGCGACACCTGCGGCCGCCGCCGCGATGCCGAAGAACCCGAAGATCCCCGCGATGACTGCAACCACCAAGAAGATAATGGACCAGTATAACATGGTGAACGCCTCCTTTTCCCGGACCCGGTTCGTCCGTTGTTGCCTATAACTTAAACGCCTTGTCCCCGGCCGAATCATCTTTTCTGTTTCAGCGTCGGAACCGCCCGGTTATGTATAATTGAGGCATTCCGCCTTCCGGTGCCACATTTTCATGAGGGTTTTCAAAGTGCCCTGGGCGGATGCACATGCGGATTTGCAGAATGGGCATAGGATAATCGTATAAATCATCCTATTCTACACGGACAGGAGCTAAACCCAATGGAAAAAGGTGCCTCCGTGTTGCTCATTCTGGTGCTTTTCTTGCTGCTGCTGATTGTTCTGATCATGTGTTTCTAGGCCGAACGCAAGAAGCATTAAAACAGCCCCGATCCTCTATCCTGAGGCGGGGCTGTTTTCCATTATAAGATAACGGGCAGCTTAGAATCCTTTATATTGCGGCTCTTCATTTTCCAGTCGCTGCACGCGCGAGCTGATTTGGTTCACGATCTGCTGCGTCTGGGTGGCGCAGTCCTCAAACAGCTTTTTGGCTTCCTGGTTTTGCGTTCCCAGGGCAAAAGTCTCTAAGCTCGCTTGAGCGCTCTTTAAAGACGCGAGTGTCGTTTTCACTTGGGATGCTACTGTCATGTCTCTCACCTCCATGAAATAATGTGCACAGTTTAAGACGGCTGATGAGTGTAAGAATTAACCAAAAATAACAGCGCTCCTTTTGACAAATAATCTTACTGTTGTGCGAGATCAGTCAAAGGAGAGAGAAAAGTGGATTGGATGCATGTGGCCTTAAGGTCGCTGGGAGCAGTGGCAATGCTGTTTTTGATTACACGTATTTTAGGCAAGAAGCAGATTTCCCAGCTTACCTTTTTCGAATATATTACAGGCATCACGTTGGGCGAGGTCGCGGGCTTCATATCAACGGATATCGAAGCCCATTATATGAATGGAATTACGGCGCTTCTCGTTTGGTTTATTGTTCCTTTCTCACTGGAATTATTGACGCTGAAGAGCAAGCGGCTCCGGGAATGGTTCGAGGGCAGCGGCACCGTCATGATCAAGGAAGGCAAGGTGCTGGAGGATAATCTGAAGAAGGAGCGCTACACCGCGGATGAGTCGCTGGAGCAGCTGCGCAAGAAGAGCGTGTTCAATGTGGCCGATGTGGAATTCGCCATTCTGGAATCGAGCGGGGAGCTCAACGTGCTGCTCAAGAAGGAAAACCAGCCTTTGACCGCCAAGCATCTGGGGGTACGGACCGGGCCGGAGCGGGAGACGCAGGCGGTGATCATCGACGGCAACATCATGGACGAGCCGCTGGCCACGGCGGGTCTCAGCCGCGAATGGCTTTACACCGAGCTGGAGAAAATAGGGGTTACCGTGGAGAATGTATTCATCGGTCAGGTCGATTCGTACGGCCAGCTTTATATCGATGTCTACGACGATATGCTACAGCTCCCGCAGTCTTCGAACAAGCTCCTCCTGCTGGCAACGCTTAAAAAATGCGAAGCCGATTTGGCCCTCTTCGGTCTTGCGACCGCGGATGAGGAAGCGAAGCGCATGTATGAGGAATGCACGGAGCGGATGGGCCGGATTATCGATCAAATGATCCCTGTATTGAAACGCTAGCGACCGTCAATTCCAAGTGAAGGAGGAAGTCCCATGACAACCAAATCCAAGATGAAGAAGCTGACCTGGACGCAGCAGGAATACCAGGAATTTGCCAAAAAACGGGAGCCGGCCCGCCCGGTCTTCAAAAACTGCCTTCGTGCATTCCTCGTCGGCGGTTTCATTTGTTTGCTCGGCCAAGGCCTGATGGAGCTGTTCATCAACGTCTTCGGCTTTACGAAAAAAACGGCGGGAAACCCGACCGTTGCGGTGCTGATCTTCATTTCCGTGATCCTTACGTCCTGCGGCGTCTACGATAAAATCGCACAGTGGGCCGGCGCCGGCTCGGCCGTTCCCGTAACAGGCTTCGCCAACTCGATGTGCTCGGCGGCGCTGGAGCACCGTAGCGAAGGGTACGTGCTGGGCGTCGGAGGCAATATGTTCAAGCTGGCCGGCCCGGTTATCGTTTACGGGACGGTGGCGGCCTTTGTGATCGGCATCATTCATCTGCTCCTAGGAACGGGGGCGAAATAAAGTGCTGAAGGGAAGCCAGAGCTGGGAATTCAAGAAGCGTCCGGTCATTGCCGGGACGGCGACGATCGTGGGCCCGGACGAGGGGAGCGGTCCCCTTGGCAACGAATTCGACATCGTGCACGGCGATGCGATGGTCGGCGAGGACAGCTGGGAGAAAGCCGAGAAGAAGATGCTGGAGGAAGCGTCCAAGCTGGCCATTGAGAATGCGGGAGTGACCAAGGAGAAGATCCAGTTTTACGTCGGCGGCGATTTGATGAATCAAATCATCAGCAACAGCTTCGCCGTCCGGACGATGCAGACGCCTTATATCGGCATCTTCGGAGCCTGCTCCACCTCGATGGAGGGACTGGCCCTCGCTTCGATGATGGTCGATTCAGGCTACGCCCATTATGTCATGGCGGGCACCTGCGGCCACAACTCGACGGCCGAGAAGCAGTTCCGCTACCCGACGGAATACGGCTCGCAAAAGCCCCCTACGGCCCAATATACCGTAACGGGCGCGGCGGCGGCGGTGGTTACGAACCACGGGCACGGTCCGGTCGTAACGGGGGCCACTATCGGCAGAGTGGTCGACATGGGCCTGAAGGACCCGTTCAATATGGGAGCGGCCATGGCTCCGGCGGCGGTCGATACGCTTCAGGCGCATTTTCGCGATTTTGTCCGGGAGCCCGATTATTACGATCTGATCGTCACCGGGGACTTGGCCAAGGTGGGCCATCAAATCGCTACCGACCTGCTCCATAAGCACCAGGTTCCGATCGACCGGACGACCTTCAGCGACTGCGGGCTGATGATCTATGATTTGCAGAAGCAAAACGTACAGGCCGGGGGCAGCGGTCGCGGCTGTTCCGCGACCGTTACTTACGGGCACATCCTGAAGCGGCTCAAGAAGGGCGAGCTGAAGAGGGTGCTCGTGGTGGCGACCGGCGCGCTGCATTCCCCTCTTTCCTTCCAGCAGGGGAAAGCATCCCCTGCATCGCCCATGCCGTGGCAATCGAAAGCGAGGTGCAATAAACATGGACTGGATGCAGTTTGTTTGGGCTTTTGTCATCGGAGGCGCGATCTGCGTGATCGGGCAGCTCTTGATGGATGTGATGAGGCTGACGCCGGCGCATACGATGAGCACGCTGGTGGTGGCGGGTGCGATTGTCGACGGGATCACGATCGGGAAGAAAAGCCTCTACGACCGCTTCATCGAATTTGCGGGAGCGGGAGCCACCGTACCGATCACGAGCTTCGGCAATTCGCTTGTGCACGGCGCGCTCAGCGAGCTGAAGCAGCACGGCGCCATCGGGATCATCACCGGGATTTTCGAAGTGACGAGTGCGGGGATATCGGCGGCGATCATCTTTTCCTTCCTGGCGTCGCTGGTGTTCAAACCGCAAGGATAACGACGGTCATTTTGCGTAAAGCTTCGGGCCTCTGAAAGGCTCGGGGCTTTTTTGCCGTTTCCGGGAAAAAAGCGGTTGATGCCTGCTCCGAAAAGTTCGCTAAAATGTGTAATTTTACAAACAAATTCAGCGGTTTTGCATGTATACGGCTCTTTTACAATCTTGTAAAATGAAGGGTAACCCGTATTTTTGATTGATTATGAAAGTACTAGATTTCACATTTTATGGATAATTTCTGCTGGAATTGAAAACCTTTTGCCTCTTTAATCCGTATATACGGTTATGCGATTTTTTTACTTCGAGGAGGATCAGGACGATGGAAACGATGGTCAAAGATAACGCTACCGCCTTAAAACGGATACAGGCGAATTTGGAATCCTGCATTCTCGGAAAAAGCGATGAAATTATGCTCCTCTTGACGGCGATGCTGGCCGGAGGACACGTGCTTCTGGAAGACGTGCCGGGGACCGGCAAGACGGTTCTGATCAAGGCGCTGGCCAAATCGATCAACGGCCAATTCCGCCGCATCCAGTGCAATCCGGATCTCCTTCCCACCGACATTACCGGGGTATCCATATATCATCCGAAGGACGAGGTATTCCTCTTCCGCCCGGGCCCGATCATGACGAACATTTTGCTCGCGGATGAAATCAACCGGGCCACGACGAAGACGCAGTCGGCGCTGCTCGAGGCGATGGAGGAGCGGCATGTCACGGCGGACGGCGAAACCCATGAGTCCGCCGAAGCCCTTTCTGCTGCTAGCCACGCAGAACCCGATCGATTTCGAAGGTACTTACATGCTGCCGGAAGCGCAGCTGGACCGGTTTATGATGAAATTCAGCCTCGGCTATCCCGATGAGCAGACGGAGATTCGGATGATTGTCTCGCAGCGCACCGCCCATCCGCTCGAAGCGCTGGAGTCTGTAGCGGATGTGGAGCAAATATTGGAAATGCAGGCTAAAGTCAGGCAGTTGCATCTGGACGATGCGGTAGCTGAATATTTGGTCGGCGTCATCCGCATGACCCGGGAGCATCCCTCGATCTATCTTGGAGCAAGCCCCAGGGCTACGATCGCCCTCGTCCAGGCGGTGAAGGCCTATGCCCTGCTGCAGGACCGGGACTACGTCCTTCCGGACGACGTGAAATATCTGGCCCCGTATGTTCTGGGACACCGGCTGATTCTTCAGGCGGAAGCGAGAATGGACGGCGCTACCGTCGCCTCGGTGCTGGATTCGGTGTTCTCGCGGGTCAAAGTTCCTGTGCGTTGGGAGAAGTGAAATGATGAGGACTTCCTTCGCCCAGAAGCTGGCGGAACGTCCCCGGTTCAGCCGGAAGTTTTGGGCCGTCGCCTCGGCCTTTATCGGCGACCTCGGATTTTTGCTGTTCCAGGGCGGCAAGCTGGCGCTGATGCTGTTCGTCATTATTCTGATACTTAATGTTTATTTGCTGCTCGGGCAATGGAGCGGCATCAAGCGGACGCAGGGCGTCCGCAGTGTGAACCATGCCGAATTCGGAATGGCGCTGGAAGCGGGAAGCTCGCTCTCTGTGAAGCTGCAGCTGCACATTCCCGGCTTCTGGCCGATACCCTACATCTTCGTAACGGACAGGCTGGTGCATAAGAGCGGCCGGGAACTCACCTTCGAGGCGACGGTCGTCCCCGATTGGCGTCGCCGCGGCGAATGGGAATACCGCACGCCGGCGCTCCGGCGCGGACATTATGCCTTCGGCAGGACGGAGTGCGTTACCGAAGATATCTTCGGCTTGTTCGAGCACCGCGGCGAGCTGGATCTGCCGCAGAGCATCGCCGTGCTGCCGCAAACCGTGCCGATCCGCGAATGGCAGCAGTTCCACCATATGCTCAAGGGAACCAACCACCACTCCACAACGACCCGTGCGGTCAGGGAAACGACGCAAATCAACGGGGTGCGGGAATACATTTACGGCGACCGGATATCCCGTATTCACTGGAACGCCACCGCCAAGACGGGCACGTGGAAATCCAAGGAATTCGAACGGGAGTCGCTTCCGAAGACGTATCTCATGCTCGACCGGGAGCATCAGGCTTACAGCGATCCGGAGACTTTCGAGCTGGCCGTGTCCGTGGCGGCCTCGCTCTTCCTCTACGGCGCAAGCCGGAGCTTGTCGCTCGGACTCATCTCGAGCGGCGCCTCGCAGGTTTACTTTGAGCCGAATTCACTTCAGGCCCAGCAGAAGGCCGTCCAGCAGCATTTTATCGATGTCGAGGCGGACGGCGCCTACAGCATACGGCAGGTGCTGAGAGAAAGAGTGCAGCAGATGATTCCGGGGAGCTTTATCGCACTGATCACCCCGGTTTCCGGCGAGCCGATGCTTCAGTCGCTGCAGTGGCTGAAGCAGCAGCAGCAGAATCCGTGCCACTTCTGGATATGTCCCTCGGCGGAGCATAAAGAGCTCTGGATGAGCCAGCTGCACACCCGCGGCTTCGCAGGGTATGCCGTTTCCCATTTGGCGGAGCCGCCTCTCTTGTTAGGGGGCGAAGCGGATGATGCGAATGGCACCGGGCTGGTCGCGCACCCTGCTTTGGCAGGATTGGCCGCACCGACTGACCGTCTTGCTGTCGGGTCTGTTCTTGCTTCAGTTTGCAATTTGGTTTTCCAAGGAAGACGGCATGTGGTCGCCGGAAACCTTCATGATCGTCCAGCTTACGCCGCTGGTCACGCTGATTTTCGAGCATCTGCCCCGCGTCCACTGGTCGCTTCGGGGCTCGCTGCAGCTCATCGCCATCGTGGCCGTGAACGTCGGCGTACTGGAAAGCTACGGAATCATCGGAGCGATGCCGCTCAGCGACTTTGTCTCTTCCAGGCTGTTCCTGAATCTGTACGAGCTGACGCCCTATTTGTGGTTCGGCCTCGGGACCTGGGTGCTGTACTTAACCGTGATCTGGTGGGTTGAGGTCAAGTGGCGCATTTATGTGATGATGATCGTAAGCGTCCTTGCCCTTTGCATCCGGGATTCCTTCTCATCGATCTTTCTGTGGCCGCAAGTGGCCATGATGGTCGGTCGCGGCTTGTTTCTGCTGATCCTGAGCCATTTTCAGCGGCTGCGCCAAAAGGATCCGTCGGCCTGGAGCTATCTGGCGGAATATCCCGCCTCGATTGCGGCGCCGATCATCGCGCTGATCAGTCTGACGGTATTCGTCGGCTCGATTATGCCGGAGATCCGGCCGCTGGTAACTGATCCCTACACGGCATGGCGGATGTACCGCGGCGAGCCGATGAATTTCACGACCGGCAAGGGTTTGGAGGTTTCTCCGACCGAAGCGGCGGATTCCTCTTCCGGCTACAGCCGCAGCGATTCGAGTCTCGGCGGAGGCTTTCAGTTTGACTATACGCCGGTCATGACGGTGGATACCACCCACCGCGGCTATTGGCGGGGCGAGACGCGCTCCCTCTACACGGGCAAGGGCTGGGAGGAAAGCGAGAGCGAAAGGCGCGGCGCCTCGAATCCGGTGCGGCCGGACAGCCCGTCGCCGGGGGATCCGCGGCAGGCCGGCGGCAAGCTGAAGACGCTTGAGGTTACGCAGACGGTAACGCTGCAGCGGGAAGAGCGGTTTCCGGTGCTGTTCGGTGCTTACGCAGTTCAGCGGGTAACCGACCTGAACGGGGTCAAAGCCGGCTTCGAGCCGCTGCAGTGGTCGGCCCAGCAGGGGAGCCGCGCATCAGCGAGAGACAGCCGTATCCCAAAACCTATACGGTCGTCTCGCAAATGCCGATCATCGATGAGGAGGCGCTGCGCCAGGCGACCGAAGAGCCGACCGGCCGGGAATGGGCGGAGTTTCTTCAGTCGCCTGACAATTTGCCGGCCCGCGTCCGGCGACCTGGCCGCCGATATCACCAAGGATGCGACCAATCCTTACGATAAAGCGAAAAAGCTGGAGCTGTATCTGCAGACCAATTACTCTTACACCAATAAGCCGGATCTCTCCAAGGGCCGGAGCCGCGACTTCGTCGACCGGTTTCTGTTCGAAATGAAGGAAGGCTATTGCGACTACTATTCCACCGCCATGGCGGTGATGGCTAGGTCCCTCGGCCTGCCGGCCCGCTGGGTGAAGGGCTACGCTTCCGGGTCTACGGCGATCGATCAGGAAATGCTCGGCTTCGAAATGGAGCATGGGCTGATCGATCCGGACGCCGGCGGCGTGTACACCGTTCGAAATTCGGACGCCCACTCTTGGGTCGAGGTTTATTTTAGCGGGTACGGCTGGGTGCCGTTCGAGCCGACGGCGGGCTTCTCAATGCCGCGGGCGGTTCAGGCGCCGGACCTGAGTTCGGAGCCGGTGACGGCCCCGGCCGAAGCACCGGCGACCGCTCAAGAGCCTGTTCAGGGCCGCCGCGCCTAACTACCTATGGTTTGGACTCGGCGCAGCGGCGCTGCTTCTGCTTTTAGGGTCGCTGACCTGGAGACTACAGGTGCTCGAACTGTTGAAGGAACGCGTACGCCGGCGCCGGGCTTCTCTTCTCAAGCAGAAGGTTATCGTGGAGTGCGAGCGGATGCTCCGGATTTTCCGGCGCAGGGGCTATCTTCGCGAGGAGCATGAAACGCTGCGCGAGGCGGTGCGCCGGTGGACCAGGGAGAGCAAGTGGCTCAAGGCCGATTTGGAATCGGTGCTTCATGTGTTCGAGAAGGCCAAATACGGTCGTTCGGATATAACCGAGGAGGATTTGCGTCAGACGACGCAGATTGTGGAGAAGCTCCGTTCCCAGCTGAAATAAGCATTACGGCGACGGGCAGCACCGGTCGCCCGTCTTTTTGCGTAGGTAAGACTTTATAAGTCTTCGCGGGCTTAAGCTGACGCACGGGCCTCGATAAAACGCGCTGGTCCCTAGTATAACAAGGACGGCGTGGCCGTTTATCCTGGGCGGGGCTATCTTTTTGCAAAAAAAGGACTATTATGGTATAGTTTGCGTATATAGCCACATCTTATGGGGTGAAAGGATTGCTGAAAAAGCTCATACCGCGCTTGCAGGTCAATACCATTTTCGACATAGATCTGAACGGGTTATGGAAGCAGGGGTACCGGGGCATTATCACCGACCTCGACAACACGCTGGTAGGGGCTAAGGCGCCCTTGGCGACGCCGGAGCTGATCGATTGGCTGAAGGTGGTAGGGCAGATCGGCTTCCAGGTCGTCATCGTGTCCAACAACCGCGAGGCCCGGGTAACCGCCTTCGCCGAGCCATTGTCGCTTCCTTTTATTTACCGTGCGCGCAAGCCGACGAATGTTTCGTTCCGCAAAGCGCTGCACATGATGGAGCTGAAGCCGGAGCAGACCGTCGTGATCGGCGACCAGATGCTGACGGATGTGCTCGGCGGCAACCGGATGGGACTGTTTACGATATTGGTGAAGCCGATCTCGCTCGCGGACGAAGGTTTTTTTACCAAGGTTAACCGCAGGCTGGAGAAGGCGGCTCTTACGATAATGAAAAGGTAGGGAATGTATGAAGTTACAACAGGATGGCGGCGGGGAAGCGCTCCGCTGCGCGGGCTGCGGCGTGGCCCTGCAAACCGAAAGCGCCGAACGGCTCGGCTATGTGCCGGAGAAGGCGCTGAGCCGGACGCCGGTCATTTGCCAGCGCTGCTTCCGGATCAAGAACTACAACGATGCCGCGGGCTATACCCTGGACCAGGACGATTTTCTAAGGTCGCTGAACCATGTCGGCTCCACGGACTCACTGGTAGTCAATATCGTAGATTTGTTCGACTTTGAGGGAAGCATGATTGCGGGTTTGCCGCGGTTCGTCGGAAACAACCCGGTCGTTCTCGTCGTCAACAAAATCGATCTGCTCCCCAAAGTGACGAACTTTAACCGGATCGTCAACTGGGTACAGCGTCAGGCCAAGGAAGCCGGTCTTCGCGTCGTGGAGGTCGTCCTCTGCTCGGCGAAGAAAAATATGGGCTTCGAACGCGTGCTGGAGGTGCTCGACGAATACCGGGACGGCAAAGATATTTATGTGGTCGGCGCAACGAACGTGGGCAAATCTACGCTGATCAACAGGCTGATCCGCGATTACAGCGATCTCGACGCCGAGCTGACGACGTCGCAGTACCCCGGTACGACGCTGGATCTGGTACGGATTCCGCTCGATGACGGATCCTTCATCATCGACACGCCGGGGATCGTGTACAAGCACCGGCTGACGGAGCTGATCGACAAGAAGGATCTGCCGAAGGTGATGCCGGACAAGCCGATCAAACCGCTGATCTACCAATTGAACGAACGCCAGACAATCTTCTTCGGCGACCTGGCGCGGTTTGACTTCGTGCAGGGGAGCGTCAATCGTTTACGTTTTACGTGTCGAATGCGCCGCCTCCGCATCGGACCAAGCTGGAGCGGGCGGATGAGCTGTACGAAGAGCATAAGGGAGAACTGCTCGCCCCGCCGTCCCGCGAGGACCTGGAACAGTTGCCGAAGCTGGCGAAGCATCCCGTCCGGATACCGAAGGGCAGGACGCTGGATGTGTCCGTCTCCGGGCTTGGCTGGATCAAAGTCAACAGCGAGGCCGGAGCGGATTTGGTGATTCACGTGCCGAAAGGCGTGAAGGTGGCCGTTCGGGAATCGCTGATCTGAAGAAACGGGGAGCTTGATTTGGGGAAGCCAGTGATGGATAGTCATACGATCATGTACGGGGTATTCGGCGATCCCGTGCGGCATTCGAAGTCGCCGGTCATGCTGAACCGCGCCTTCGAGGAAGCGGGGATCAACGCGGCTTATGCGGCGTTTCATATTCTGCCCGGGCGCCTGAAGGATGCGGTGGCCGGCATTCGCGCCCTGCAGTTCCGCGGCGTGAATGTAACGATTCCTCACAAGCTCGAAGTGATGGAATATTTGGACGAGATCGATGAGGACGCGCGGATCATCGGCGCCGTGAATACGATCGTGAACGAAGACGGGAAGCTGACCGGCTTCAATACGGACGGGATCGGCTATGTCCGGTCGTTGAAGGAAGAGACGGGCATCCAGCTTAAAGGGCGCAAGGTACTGATGCTCGGCGCGGGAGGTGCCGCCCGGGGCGTAGGCTATGCGCTGGCCAAGGAAGGCGCGGAGCATATTTATATCGCGAACCGCACGGAATCGAAGGCGAGGGAGCTGGCGGATTCGATGAGCTCCTTTGCCAGCGTCAGCGGTCTGGGCCTGGACGAAGTGGGCAAGGTGGCATCCGAGGCCGCGCTCATCGTTAACAATACGTCCCTCGGCATGCATCCGAACGTGAATGAAGTGCCGATGGACACGAGTTTGATCGGTCCGGACACCGTCGCCAGCGATTTGATTTACAACCCTCGGATCACGAGGTTCTTGAGGGAAGCGAAGGAACGGGGAGCCGTCATTCACAGCGGCCTCGGAATGTTCATTTACCAGGGCGCCTACGCCTTCGAGTATTGGACAGGCCGGCCCGCGCCGATCGCCGCGATGCGCGAAGCGGTCGAGCGTTCCTTCGAAGAGACGTCTCATTGACGGATTTCCGGTCCAACCGGGCATCCGCCGTGACGATGTCATATTTTAATGAATAGAGGTAGAACACGCCCGATGCTAACAGGCAAACAAAAGCGATATTTGCGCTCGATGGCGCATCATTTGAATCCCATTTTCCAAGTGGGAAAAGGCGGGGTCAACGAGCATCTGATCCGGCATATTGAAGAAGCGCTGGAAGTGCGCGAGCTGATCAAAATATCCGTGCTGCAAAATTGTCTCGAGGACCGGGACGAAGTGGCGGCCGAGCTCGCGGAAGGGGCAGGCGCGGAGCTGGTGCAGGTCATCGGCAAGACGATTGTGCTTTATAAGGAATCGCGGGAGCATAAGAAAATCGAGCTTCCCGTTTGATCATACGATGGGAATAAGAAGGTGAGAGGGATGAAGGTCGGCCTGATGGGGGGCACCTTTGACCCTATACATATCGGGCATCTGATCGCGGCGCAGTGCGCCGGCGAGGCTATGGGGCTGGATGAGGTATGGTTCGTGCCGACGAACGTGCCGCCGCACAAAGCGCAAAGCCAGGGCGCGGGCCCCGAGCAGCGATGGGATATGGTCCGTTTGGCGGTGGAAGGCCATCCCGTCTTCCGGGCCAAGGATGTGGAGCTGAGGCTTGGCGGCGTTTCCTACAGTATCGATACCGTCAAGCTGCTCGTTCAACAATATCCGGGGTATCATTTTCATTATATTATCGGAGCGGATATGGTCCGGTACCTGCCCAAATGGTACAAAATCGACGAGCTGGCGGAGCTTGTGACCTTCATCGGCCTGGGACGTCCGGGCTATGATGCGGAGGAGGATTCGCTGCCGGAGAGCATTCGCAGGTCGGTACGCATGACCGAGATGCCCTTGATCGACATTTCCTCTACGCAAATCCGGAAGCGGCGCGCCTTGGGGAAGCCGGTGCGTTACCTGGTGCCCGACCGGGTAAATGAATATATCGAGGTGAACGGTCTGTATGAAACGCGAAGAGCTGATTGAATCCGTCCGTTCGCAAATGCCGGCGAAACGCTGGGAGCATACGGAGGGCGTCATGGCGACCGCCGTCCTGCTGGCCAAGCGGTATGGGGCCGACCCGGTGAAAGCGGAGCTTGCGGCGATCCTTCACGATGTGTGCAAATACTGGCCGGTCGAGGAGCAGGCCCGCGTCATCCGCGAGAACGGCTTGCCCCAGGACTTGCTGGACTATGACAAAGAGCTCTGGCATGCGCATGCCGGCGCATTCGTGGCCCGGAACCGGTACGGGATTGACGATGAAGAGGTTTTGGACGCGATCCGGTACCATACCTCGGGGCGCGAGCGGATGACGCTGCTGGATAAAGTGGTTTGCCTGGCGGATTATATCGAGCCGGGCCGGGACTTTCCAGGCGTGCATAATATTCGGGAAATCGCCGAACATAGTCTTGAGGGAGCGCTTGTCGCCGGTTTCGACGGCACGATCCGCTTCCTGCTGGACAAAGGAAGACGAATTTACCCGCTGACCGTGCTTTCGCGCAACGGTCTCTTGACTGAACTTCAGCGGCGGGAGAACCGATAAGGAAATCGTAATATCATTTCAGGGAGGAAGATACATGACCATTCAACCGGATGAGCTGATGACCCTTGTGGTCGACGCGGCCGAGGACAAAAAAGCGATGAATGTAGTAGCGCTGAATTTGCAGGGAATTTCGCTGGTGGCGGACTATTTTGTCATCTGCCACGGGAATTCCGAAACGCAGGTGCAGGCGATTGCCACCGAGGTCCGCAAGCGGGCAGAGGAGAACGAGGCAAGGGTGCGCGGCATGGAAGGGATGGATACGGCGCGCTGGGTGCTGGTCGATCTCGGAGACGTGGTGGTGCATGTGTTCCACCGCGATGACCGCGAGTACTACAATATCGAGCGCTTGTGGTCCGATGCGAAAGTGGTCGAACGGGTATGAAGCTCGAAGCCGGTAAGGTCATGCGCCTCGAGGTGGCGCGTGAGGTTTCGCCGCTCGGTTACTTCTTGACCGGCGGCGGGCAGGATGTGCTCCTGCATTACAGTGAAACGGACGGCGAGGTGAAGCCCGGCCAAGAGGTCGAGGTCTTCCTGTTCTACGATACGGAGGACCGGCTTGCCGCCACCATGCGGAAGCCGCTCATTACTTTGGATGAGGTGGCGCCGCTGGAGGTGGTTGACATTCACCCGCGGTTCGGTCGCTTCCTTGAGATGGGACTCGGGCGTCATTTGCTGCTCCCGTTCCGAGAGCCGCCGGAGCTGAAGGAGCTGCGCCCGCAGGTGGGGACAAGGTGTTCGCCATTCTGGCGCACGACCGTCAAGGGCGTCTGGTGGCGAAGCTCGCCGGAGAAGACCGTCTCAAGCGGCTCTGCTTCGACGCGCCGGCCGATTGGCGCAACCGGATCGTCGAGGCCCGGGTGTACAAGCCTCTGCAGATGGGGACCTTCGTCGTATGCGACGGGGGCGTCGTAGGCTTCGGCGTCATCGGCATGATTCATTCGACGGAGCGTACACGGTCGCTTCGGCTCGGTGAACAAGTCCAGGTGAGGGTCACCTATGTGCGTGAGGACGGCAATGTCAACTGTTCCATGCGGGAACGCAAGGAAGTCGGCCGGGACGTCGATGCGGAGAAGCCGCTGGCTTTCATGCGGGAGCGTCCGAACGGGGCGATGCCGTATTCCGACGAGACGCCGGCGGATTTGATCAGCCAGCGCTTCGGGATGAGCAAATCGGCTTTCAAGCGGGCGGTCGGCAAGCTGATGAAAGAAGGCTTGGTCTATCAGGACGGCAGTTGGACGTACCTGAAGAAGGAAGGAACGGAACCGGTCTCCGATTGAACGCTCGGAGCCGGTTTTTTTGGTTCATAGAAAAGGATAAGTTTTCATGACTTATTGCTTTGCAGGGTCTTGATAAGCGCGGTTGTCCTTGCGGGGCAGGGACAGCGCAGCCGTTTATCCTGGGTTGGTGTAAACTTCCCGTATGGAGGATTGGATCATGGCGTATGAACAGTTTGCCTATTTGTATGACCGGTTGATGGAGGACATGCCTTATGCGGAGTGGCTGAGGTTTGCCGGGCAGTGCTGGGACAAATTCGGGAAGCCGCGGCGGATCGTGGACCTCGGTCGCGGCACGGGCAGCATCGCCATCCCGCTCGCTCAGCAAGGCTTCGAGGTGTTCGGCATCGATCTGTCCGAAGACATGCTGGCGGTGGCTCAGGAGAAAGCGGAGCGGGAGCAGCGGCGCATGCCGTTTGCACCGGGCGGCTCGGTGACCTGGCTGCAGCAGGATATGCGGGAATGGGAGCTCGGCCGTCCGGCCGATGCAGTCATTTCCTTTTGCGATTCGTTGAATTATCTGCTGGAGGAAGGAGACGTGGCTAGGGCGTTCCGCTGTACTTACGAGGGGCTGAAGCCGGGCGGCATCTTCTTGTTTGACATGCACACGCCGGGGCAGCTGCACGCGTATTCGGAGGCGCAGACCCTTCTTTCTGAATGAGGACGACATCGCCTATATTTGGACAAGCGATTTCGACCCGAGCCGCTGCGAGATCGATCATGCGCTTACGATCTTCGTGCGGGAAGGAGCGTATGATGAGACCGGTTCGGACGACGCGCTTACGGAGCGTTTCCAGCGGGTGGAGGAGCTTCACGTCCAGCGGGCGTATGCCTTGGATTGGATAGAGGAGACGTTAAGGGAGGCAGGGTTCGCGGAAGTGCAGTGCTATGCCGACTTTCTGTGGAAGAAGCCGACGGAAGAGACACAGCGCTTTTTCTTCGTAGCCGTGAAATAAGGTAACATGAAATAACAAAGGGTGTTTCCGTGTCGGAGCGACAGGGGAGCGCCCTTTTTTTATTCCTATCTTGAAAAAACCGCAATTTTAAGCGGAAAACGAACGAAGGCCGGAGTTCGGGGGAATGAATTTTCGGCAAAAGAAGATCGCTACTTTCATGTAAGGTATGGTTACGTTTTGAACGCGGTTCAAATCAATGTAAGGTTTGTTAAAATAGGTCTGATTTCAGGCAAAATGACATAAAAACGAACAATAAATGACTAAATATCGTTAAATATTCGTTATTGATCGGATTGGATCGAAAATTTAAACGATATTTTTTCAAAAAAACTATTGAATTATACGCATTTCTGAGTTATTGTTTATTCATAGAAATGTTAGGTTACATGACAAACAACTTCGATTCACGAAAAATCATCATTAAACGGGAAGATTTTGGGTTGGAATGTAACCAAATATAACATCGTCGGGAGTGGAAACCATGAAAAAGAAGCTGGTATTAATCGGTAACGGTATGGCTGGGGTTAACGCGATCGAGCAGCTGCTCAAGCTGGCGCCGAACGCTTACGAAATTACGGTTTTCGGCGGCGAGCCTCATCCGAACTACAACCGGATCCTGCTGTCCTCCGTCTTGGCCGGGGATGCCGACATGAAGGACATCGTCATTAACGATTGGGATTGGTATAAGGACAACGGCATTACGCTTCATGCGGGTCACCCGGTAACCAAGATCGATACCGCACGCAAGGTCGTACAGACATCCACAGGCATTACGGCGGCGTATGACGATCTGATCATCGCTACCGGATCGCTTCCGTTCATGCTTCCGCTTCCGGGAGCGGATAAAGAAGGGGTTATCGCCTTCCGCGATATCCAGGACTGCCAGACGATGATCGAGGCGTCGAAGAAGTACAAGAAAGCGGTCGTTATCGGCGGCGGTCTGCTCGGACTCGAAGCGGCGCGCGGCCTGCGGAACCTGAATATGGAAGTGTCGGTCGTCCACATATTCAAATATCTAATGGAACGCCAATTGGATGAGACGGCTTCCCTGATGCTCCAGAAGGAGCTCGAAAAGCAGGGCATGCGCTTCCTCTTGGAAAAGAACACGGATTCGATCCTCGGCAAAAAGCGCGTCACCGGCGTCCGCTTCAAAGACGGCGCCGAAGTGGAGGCGGATCTGGTGGTCATGGCGGTCGGCATCCGGCCGAATGTGGCGCTTGCGAAGGAGAGCGGCATTGAAGTGAACCGCGGCATCGTGGTGAATGACTATATGGAAACCAATGTGCCGCATGTGTATTCCGTCGGCGAGTGCGCGGAGCACCGCGGCGTAGCCTATGGGCTTGTCGCTCCGCTGTATGAACAGGGCGGCGAGCTCGCAAAACGCCTGGCCGGCGTTGAATCGGCAGGATATCAAGGGTCCGTCGTTTCCACGAAGCTGAAGGTATCGGGTGTCAACGTCTTCTCGGCAGGCCAATTCACCGATGAACCGGGAACGCGCGCGGTACGGGTGCAGGACGATTTTGAGGGCGTCTATAAGAAAGTGGTCATCAAGGACGGCAAAGTGATCGGTTCCGTGTTGTTCGGCGACACGAGCGACGGCTCCAGACTGTTCGCGATGATCCGCGGCCGGCGAGGACGTCACGGGCAAGGAAAAGCAGATCCTGCTCGGCGACAGCGCGGGCGGCGGCGCGAAGTCCGGCCTGGATTATGTAGCGGCGATGGCAAACGACGAGATCGTCTGCGGCTGTAACGGGGTATCGAAGGGCGCGATCGTGAACGCGATTCAGGAGAAAGGCTGCGCCAGCGTGAACGATATCAAGGCCTGCACGAAGGCGTCGGGCTCCTGCGGCGGCTGTAAGCCGCTCGTAGCGGATCTTCTGACGCTTACGCTCGGCGCCGACGGCGTCAAAACCGTGAAGGAAGGCATCTGCGGCTGTACGGAGCACAGCAGGGACGAAGTGGTGGAAGCGATCCGCAGCATGCACCTGACGACGACGAAAGAAGTCATGAACGTCCTCGAATGGAAGACGGAGGAAGGCTGCTCGAAGTGCCGTCCCGCGCTGAACTATTACCTGGGGATGGCATGGCCGGAAGAACACGAGGACGAGAGGGAATCCCGCTTCGTGAACGAACGCAACCATGCGAACATCCAGAAGGACGGCACCTATTCGGTCGTACCGAGAATTTACGGCGGGGTCACCTCTCCGAAGGAGCTCAAGAAAATTGCCGAGGTAGCGGAGAAATACGATGTGCCGATGGTCAAAATCACGGGCGGACAGCGGATCGACCTGCTGGGCGTAAAGAAGGACGATCTGCCGAAAATGTGGGCGGACCTCGATATGCCTTCCGGTTACGCCTACGGCAAAGCGCTTCGCACGGTCAAAACCTGCGTAGGCTCGACGTTCTGCCGGTTCGGTACACAGGATTCCATCTCTATGGGCATTGAGCTGGAGAAGCGGTTTGAGCGGCTCAATACGCCGGCGAAGGTGAAGCTGGCCGTATCCGGATGCCCGCGGAACTGTGCGGAAGCGACGATCAAGGACTTCGGCGTTGTGGCGATCGACGGCGGCTGGGAGCTGCATGTCGGCGGCAACGGCGGGGTGAAGGTCAGGGCATCGGACCTGCTCTGCAAAGTCAAGACCGAAGAAGAAGTCATCGAATGGGCCGGCGCTTTCCTGCAGTACTACCGTGAGAACGCCAAGTGGAACGAGCGGACCAGCGAATGGGTGCAGCGTGTGGGTCTAGACTCCATTGCAGCGGCGCTCGAGAAGAAGGAAGACCGCGAAGCGCTTGTCGCCCGGATCGAGAAAACGCTCAGCCTGACCACGGATCCTTGGAAAGAAATCATCGAAAAAGACGAACTTCGCGCCACATTCGAAGAGCGCGCTTCTCCGGAACTGACGGCGGCGCAGCAATAAGATACGGAAAATGGGGAGGAACAGCCGATGAATCGGGTCATCATTGGACATCATACGGAAATTAATGAAAGAAGAGCACGCGTGGTTCATATCAGCGGAGTGGAAGTGGCCGTCTTCAAGCTGTCGGACGGCGACTTCCGGGCCATTGAGAATCTTTGCCCGCATAAGAACGGGAAGCTGTCCGAAGGGATCGTTTGCGACCATCACGTATTCTGCCCGCTGCATGATTGGAAAATCAACCTGAACGACGGACTGGTTCAGGCGCCGGACGAAGGCTGTGTAAGAGCTTTTCAGGTGGAAGTGGACGAAAAGTCGGGGAATCTTGTATTGTTATTTGAAGACACCGGCGGCGTGGCGTCTTAATCGATTGAAGAAGGAGGATCAGATGTGAGCGAGCGTTTATTGGAAGGAAAACGGATAGCCCTCACGGGTCCTCGCAAGGCGGAAGAGCTGGGTCGTCTCGTAGAGAAGCAAGGCGGGATTCCGCTGGCGCGGCCGGCCCAGGGAACAGTGATTTTGCAGGATGAGCAGGTGCGGACCGAGATGATCCGCCTGCTCGACGAAGACTATGACTGGTTTATTTTTACGACGGGCATCGGGATTGAAACATTGCTGGAAACGGCCCGGAAGCTGGATAAAGAAGCTTTGTTCCTGGAGAAGCTGAAGGGCGCGAAGATTGCGGCGCGCGGGTATAAAGCGGTCGGGACCTTGAAGAAGCTCGGTCTCACTCCCGAAGCGCGGGATGACGACGGGACGACGGCTGGTTTGGTCCGCGTCCTGTCCCCCTTTTCCTTCCGGAATGCAAGGGTGGCGCTGCAGCTTCATGGAGATCCGGCGCCCCGTTTGGTCAATTTTCTTCAGGAGCAGGGCGCTTCCTACCATGAAATCCTGCCGTATGTTCATACGCCTCCGGAACCGGAGGTTCTGGAACAGCTGCTCGCCGACATCATCCGCGGACATGCAGACGCCGTGATGTTTACCAGCGGGCCGCAGGTCCGGTTTTTGTTCAAGCATGCGGGGGCGACAGGACGAACGGAGGAGCTTTGCAAAGCTTTTGAGCAAAAGACCGTGGCCGCTTCCGTCGGAAAATTCACGGCGGAATGCTTGCGGGAAGAAGGCGTGTCCCGGATTGTGGTACCGAAAGAAGAACGGATGGGTAATTTGGTGATTGCCCTGGGAGAATATTTTGCCGATGGGCGAAATGTATATGAAGGGCAGCAGGAGTAAAGAAGGGAGCGATCAGGCGTGGATTATGTGAAGCCGGAGCAGGTCGTCGAGCAAATGGTGCAGGCCGGCGTGAACAAAGCGGGTTTATCGGTGAAAGATTTGCTCGTACGGGGCTTCCTGGGCGGAGCGATTCTGGCTTTCGCCACGACGTTTGCCTTTACGGCGACGGCTCAAACCAAGCTCGGACTGGTCGGGGCGCTCGTATTCCCTGTCGGGTTCGTCATGATCGTCCTTCTGGGTCTGGAGCTTGTCACGGGCAGCTTTGCCTTGATTCCGCTGGCCGTACTGGCGAAACGGGCTACCGTACGTCAGATGTTGAGTAATTTTTTATGGGTGATTGTCGGGCATTTGCTTGGTTGCTTGGTGTATGCAGTCCTGTTCTATGCAGCGGTAACCAATTTCGGGCATGTCGGCGATAATGCGGTCATCCAAACCATCATCAAAACTGCGGAGACGAAAACAACCGGCTACTCCAGCCTTGGCTTCGACGGGATGGTGGCCGTATTCGCCAAAGCTGTCCTGTGCAACTGGATGGTGACGCTCGGAGCGGTGATGGCGATGACCTCCCAATCGACGCTGGGCAAAATTGCGGCGATGTGGTCGCCGATCCTGACGTTCTTTGCGCAGGGCTTCGAGCACGCGGTCGTCAATATGTTCGTCATACCGGCTGGTATGATGTATGGAGCACACGTCACCTTCAGCGGCTGGTGGCTCTGGAATCAAATCCCCGTGCTTCTCGGCAACTTCGCCGGCGGGGTTTTGTTTACCGGCATCCTCCTCTACATTACGCATATGAAGAAAGATGCATCGCTCGCCAAAAATCAATCGAAGGCCGCTTAGCCGGCGACTTGGATTTCTAGAACAAGCGCAGCAGCGACTGCAGGATACAGAGTAAGATAGCCCATAAGGGCAGCGATAAGGCCACACCGTTCAATAAACCGCGCATGCCGTCCTTCCTCTCCCGAATTGCCGTAGTTACATCCCATTATTTCCGGGGCGCCGGCACTCTAATCAGGAAGGGACCAGGCTGGCGGTTTTATTTTTGTATGCGGGTCTAAAGGATAGAGGTCTTCTTGACAGAAGCCGGCTTTCCCCTATAATCTAAAGCAATTGTATAAGCTAATTATGGCAGTGACAGGAAGTAGTAGCTTGGAAGAGGCTGAAGCAGAGAGCCGGTGGAGGGTGCGAACCGGACAGCGATGGAAGCGAACTCGTCCTGGAGCCAGAAGGTGAAGCCGCTGCAAGGCGGGCCTAGCCGGATCGTCGCCCCGCGTTAAGGGGGTCGAGTGGACAGCGGTAAAGCATGCCGCCTGTCAACTAGGGTGGTACCACGGGAACCAAAGTCTCTCGTCCCTAGCGTTGCGCTAGCGATGAGGGGCTTTTTTTGTTGAACTTGAAGGAGGAAACAGCAATGGCACAGGAAGCGAAAGAACGAGAAGCGCAGGGCTACAGCCCGCAGAAGATTGAGCCGAAATGGCAGAAATACTGGGATGAGAACAAGACGTTCAAGGTGCTGAACGACGTGAACAAGCCGAAGTTTTACGCGCTTGACATGTTCCCATACCCGTCCGGTGCAGGGCTGCACGTCGGCCACCCGGAAGGTTATACCGCGACCGATATCGTCTCGCGCTATAAGCGGATGCGGGGCTATGACGTGCTTCACCCGATGGGCTGGGATGCCTTCGGACTTCCGGCGGAGCAGTATGCGCTCGACACGGGGAATGACCCGCGCGAATTTACGGCCAAGAACATCGATACGTTCCGCCGTCAAATCAAGTCGCTCGGCTTCTCCTACGATTGGGACCGGGAGATCAGCACGACCGACCCGGATTACTATAAATGGACGCAGTGGATTTTTATCCAGCTGTACAAGAAGGGGCTCGCATATGTCGACGAGGTGCCGGTCAACTGGTGCCCGGCGCTCGGTACGGTGCTGGCGAACGAAGAGGTGATCGACGGCGTCAGCGAGCGGGGCGGCCATCCCGTCATCCGGAAGCCGATGCGCCAATGGGTGCTGAGAATTACGGAGTACGCCGAGCGTCTGCTGGAGGATCTGGAGGAGCTGGACTGGTCCGAGAGCATCAAGGATATGCAGCGCAACTGGATCGGCAAGTCGAAGGGCGCGGAAGTGACCTTTGCGATTGACGGCCACGAGGGCGATGCGCTCAAGGTATTTACCACCCGCCCGGATACTTTGTTCGGCGCAACCTACTGCGTGCTGGCGCCGGAGCATGAGCTGGTGGAGCGCATCACGACACCGGAGCAGGCTTCGGCCGTGAAGGAATATCAGGAGCGAGCAGCCCGCAAGAGCGATCTGGAACGCACGGATCTGGCCAAGGAGAAGACGGGCGTATTCACCGGCGCTTATGCGATCAATCCGGTGAACGGCAAGCGGACGCCGATCTGGATCGCCGACTACGTGCTGGCCGGCTACGGAACCGGTGCCATCATGGCGGTGCCAGGTCACGACCAGCGCGACTGGGAGTTCGCGAAGCAGTTCGATCTGCCGATCATTCCCGTGGTGCAGGGAGGCGATCTGAGCAAGGAGGCTTACGCCGGCGACGGGGAGCATATCAATTCCGAGTTCCTGAACGGAATGAACAACGAGCAGGCGATCGGCCGCATGATCGAATGGCTGGAAGCGAATGGCAAAGGTCAAGGCAAGGTCACTTACCGTCTGCGCGACTGGCTGTTCAGCCGCCAGCGCTACTGGGGCGAGCCGATCCCGATTCTGCATCTGGAAGACGGCACGATGAAGACCGTTCCGGAAGATCAACTGCCGCTGCTCTTGCCTGAGGTGGACGAAATCCGTCCGTCCGGTACGGGCGAATCGCCGCTGGCGAACGTAACGGATTGGGTGAACACCGTCGATCCGGAGACGGGGCAGAGAGCCCGCCGCGAGACGAACACGATGCCGCAGTGGGCCGGCAGCTCGCTGGTATTACCTGCGTTTTATCGATCCGAAGAACGACAACGAAATTTGCTCGCCGGAGCTGCAGAAGAAATGGGCGCCGGTCGATCTCTATATCGGCGGAGCCGAGCATGCCGTGCTTCACCTGTTGTATGCCCGCTTCTGGCATAAAGTGCTGTACGATCTCGGCGTGGTCGCCACGAAGGAGCCGTTCCACAAGCTGGTCAACCAAGGGATGATCCTCGGCGAGAACATGGAGAAAATGAGCAAGTCGCGCGGTAACGTCATCAATCCGGACGAAATCGTGAATGAGTACGGCGCCGATACGCTGCGGATGTACGAGATGTTCATGGGTCCGCTGGAGGCGACAAAGCCTTGGAACACCAACGGCGTGGAGGGCACCTACCGCTTCCTGAACCGGATCTGGCGTTTGTTCGTCGGCGAAGACGGGCGACTCAGCACGAAAATCAGCGCGGACGAGGAGCTCGGCGGCGAAGCGTTCAAGCGCACTTGGCACCGCACCATTAAGAAGGTGACGGAGGATTACGATAACCTCCGCTTCAATACGGCTATCTCTCAGCTGATGATCTTCGTTAATGAAGCTTACAAGACGGAGACGCTGCCGAAAGCGGCCATGGAGCACTTCGTGCAGATGCTGTCGCCGATCGCGCCTCATATTGCCGAAGAGCTGTGGGAGAAGCTCGGCCACAGCGGCTCGATCACTTACGCGGCATGGCCGGTCTATGACGAAGCGTGGACCGTCGATAACGAAGTCGAAATCGTCATCCAGGTGAACGGCAAGATCGTCGAACGGGCGACTGTGGTCGCGGATGCCGACGAAGCCGCTCTGCAGGAGCTGGCTAGCGGCCTCGACAAGGTGAAGGACGCGACAGCCGGCAAAACGATCCGGAAGGTCATCGTCGTGAAAGGTAAGCTTGTCAACATCGTTGCGGGCTGAACCATGCCTTCTTAATCAACCAACAAAAAACCGCGCTGCATCCGCAGGCGGTTCATAAGGAAAAGACGTGAAAGCATCGCGTTATCCATCGGACTTGGCTTCGAGCATGCGGGCTTCCACCTTTTCCACTTCTTCATCGTATTTGGAATGAGTTGTGCGGATCAAGTCGTCAAAGACCCCGTGCAGCTCTTTTTCCATTATACGGAGACCTTCCGCGGTGATGCCACCGGGAACGGCGACTCTCTTTTGCAGCGAGACCGGGGTAAAGCCGCCCGTCGTCAGCGACTTGCCGGTGCCGAGCGTCATCTCGCTGATCAGCTGGATCGCTTCCTCTTCGGGGATGCCGGTCATGGCAACGGCGGCTTCCACGAACCGCTGCAGGAAGTATGCAAGGAACGCCGGCCCGCGACTCGTAATGTCCGATGAAATGCGCGTGTGCTGTTCCGATACCCGAATCGGGCGACCGATGTGGGAGAGCAGATTTTCCAGCAGCTCTTTATCCTCCGGGAGCATTCGGTCGCTGTAGATGCAGAGGGAGGAGCCGCTCAGAACGTAATGGGTGATGCTTGGAATCACTTTGGCGATTTTGCAGGGCACCAGTTCCTCCAAATGCCGGATCAGCACCGGACTCGTAATGGAGACCAGAATTTGCTCGGCGCGGACGACCGGCACGATATCATCGAAGACCGCCCTGTACTCCCCGGGCTTCACGCAGACGAAGATCAGATCCGAAGCGGTTGCAACCTCTCTGCCGGATAGGGAGACATGCAGACCGGGGTACTGCTCAGCAAGTCTTTCCGCTTTCCCGATCGTCCGGTTGGTTGCTGTTATTTGCTCCGGATTTAACGCGCCGGATCGGATGAAGGCTTCGATGAGAACGGTGCCCATGCTGCCTGTACCTATAAATCCTACTCGCATGACCATCCCTCCTGAAAGATTGCAGCCTTCTTCATCCCTATGCCGCGATCTTTGAAACTATGCGTTTATTCTGAAAAAATACTTGAACGGAGGTGCTTCGGATGTTTTCGTCCAATTCCATGAAAATGTGGAGCGGTGCCGGTGTACTGCTGCTATGCGGTGTACTGCTTTGTCTATTCGTTTGGCGTCCCTGGGAAACGGCCGAGGGATTGAACGGCTGGAAGGCGGCCGACGACGAGATGCGCCGGCTCTTGGAGCAGCAATCGGAAATGCGGGAGACCCAGCAGGCGGCGAAACTGCAGGAGAAGAAGCCGGCTGAGGGGCAGAAGACGGGGAAACCGCAGGAGAAGAAGCCGGAAGAGACCCCGGGGACTTCCGAGACGCTGCAGAAGAAAGGGGAAGAGGCGAAGAATGCGCCGCCGTCAAGCACCGTGGAAACGCCGAAGCCTCCGGCGGTCGCCGCACCGCCCTCCGCCGGGTCCAAATTGAATCTGAACCGGGCCACGGCTTCGCAGCTGGAGGAGCCGCCGGGGATCGGGGCCAGCCGCGCGAAGGCCATACTGGAGCCGCGGGAACGGCTGGGAGGCTCGTTTGCGCGGGTGGAGCAGCTGCTTGAAGTGAAAGGGATCGGCAGTAAAATGCTCGAAAAGCTGAAGCCGCACATTACGGTGGAACCTTAATGAATAGTTTTCTGCTGGGAACACTTTTGTTTTTTCACCGGATGTGAGACAATGGGCTTGCAGTCTTCATTATTCTTTTATTTATAAAGGAGGCACGTCCGTCATGTCTGAAGAACGCAAACTTGCACCCGAAACGCTGGCCGTTCACGCCGGTCAGGAAATCGATCCGGCCACAATGTCCAGAGCCGTACCGCTTTATCAAACCACCTCCTATGGCTTTCGCGATACGGATCACGCGGCGAATTTGTTCGCACTTAAGGAATTCGGCAATATTTATACCCGCCTGATGAATCCGACCACGGACGTATTTGAGAAAAGGGTGGCGGCGCTCGAAGGAGGTCTTGCCGCTCTTGCGACGGCATCCGGACAGGCGGCCATTACATACGCTATACTGAATATCGCAGGATCCGGCGACGAAATTGTCTCCTCCTCCAGCTTGTACGGCGGCACTTATAATTTATTCGCTATTACACTGCCGAAGCTCGGCATTCAAGTTCATTTCGTCGATTCGTCCGATCCGGAAAATTTCCGCAAAGCCATCACCCCGAAAACCAAAGCGGTCTTTGCCGAGACAATCGGTAACCCGAAAGGGGATGTGCTCGATATCGAGGCGGTGGCGGCCATCGCCCACGAGAACGGCATTCCGCTGATCGTTGACAATACGTTCCCGAGCCCTTATTTGTGCCGGCCCATCGAGCACGGGGCCGATATTGTCGTGCATTCCGCGACGAAATTTATCGGCGGACACGGCACCTCCATCGGAGGGGTCATTGTGGACGGCGGACGGTTTGACTGGAAAGCCAGCGGCAAGTTCTCAGGCCTCACCGAACCCGATCCGAGCTACCATGGCGTGGTGTATACGGATGCGGTCGGCCCGGTCGCTTATATCATCAAAGCCCGGGTACAGTCGCTTCGCGATATGGGCGCCGCGATTTCGCCGTTCAACTCGTTCCTGCTGCTGCAAGGGCTGGAAACGCTGCATCTGCGGATGGAGCGCCATAGCACGAATGCTTTAAATGTAGCGCAGTACCTGGAAGCGCATGAAGCCGTCGAATGGGTGAACTATTCCGGCCTGCCAAGCCATGCTTCGTATGAGCGGGCTCAAAAGTATTTGCCGAAGGGGCAGGGAGCGATTCTGACATTCGGCATCAAGGGCGGCGTCGAGGCCGGGAGAAAACTGATCAATGCGGTGAAGCTGTTCTCCCACTTGGCCAATGTCGGCGACTCCAAGTCGCTGATCATTCATCCGGCTAGCACCACCCACCAGCGACCTATCCGAACAGGAGCAACTGTCCGCAGGGGTATCGCCCGGCATGATCCGGCTCTCGATCGGGACGGAAGCCATCGAAGATATTATTTATGACTTGGAACAAGCGATTCAAGCCAGTCAACAGTAAAAGGAGCGAGATAAAATGACGGCCCGCAAGGACTGGGATACCTACTTTATGGATATGGCATATATGGCCTCGACCCGCTCGCAATGCAGCCGCCGCCATGTGGGAGCCGTCTTGGTTCAAGGAAAGAAGCTGCTCGGAACAGCCTACAATGGCGCCCCGATGGGGGTGCCGGACTGCTCGGAGGCCGGCTGTATGCTGGTAGAGGAATACGAGCTGGTGCAGAAGGAAGGCGGCGAGCAGGTGGTCAAGAAGCAGCGCTGCATCCGTACCATTCATGCGGAGCAGAATTTGCTCTTGTTCACCGACCGCGAGGACCGGGAAGGCTCCGTCGTCTATGTTACGGACCAGCCCTGCTGGACCTGCGCCAATATGCTGGCTAACAGCGGCATCGTCGAAATTATTTTTCACCGGCCGTATCCGAAGGACAGCGAGAAGGTCCAAACTTTAATGGAACGCAAAGGCATCCGCTTCCGCCGCTTGGAGCATTACGAGCCTCCGGCGGGAACGCTGGCGGAAGTGCAAAACTAAACCGAATCCAGGAGGAAGAACCTCTTTTTGCGGATAACGCAGGAAGAGGTTTTTTTGTGTCAGAAAGGAGGGAGACGTTTGCTTCAAAACCGGCCGATTGCCGCATTCGCCGTATGCTGGACCGCCGGATATGCGCTGGCCTGCAGCTTAAGCGTGTCTTGGCTGGATCTCCGGGTCAGTCTGGTTTCGGGACTCCTGCTGTTCGTGACGGGTTACCTTATGCGGAAGCGGTCCGGGCGCCTGATCCCTGCATTGCTGGTGATCGCAATGGCGGCCGGTTATTACGGCCAATATGACGGGAGTAACCGTACGAAGCTGTCTGTACCGGATGTAGAAGAAATTCCGGTTACTTTCAGCGGCCGGTTGGCGGAGCCGGTAACGGTGGACGGGGACCGCGTATCCTTCCAAGCCGTGTCGGGCGAATGGAAGCTGGACGGGAATACCGCATTCGTGCAAGGGGAAAAGATACAGGTATCGATCCGTCTTGTAAAACGGGAAGAACAATCAGCTGCGGCGCAGTGGGAGCGGGGGACCGGATTACGCTGTCCGGCACGCTGCGGCGGCCGGAGACGGCCCGCAATTTCGACGGCTTCGACTACCGCCGTTACTTGCGGCCGCAGCACGTGCATTGGCAGTTGTCGGCGAAGGGACTGGATGCGGTCGCTGTTACCAAGCCGGAACCGGGCGACCCGGAATACTGGAATCCGCTGCGTTATTCGGACTGGATGCGCCTGATGCTGGCTAAGCGGATCGAGGAGCTGTTCCCGGAGAAGCAGGGCGGATTTATGAAGGGCATGCTGATCGGCATGGACGACGATATCGATCCGGAGCAGTTCGATATGTTTTCGAAGCTTGGCCTTACGCATATCATCGCCGTCTCGGGGCTTAACGTGGCGATTTTTTTGGGCTGCGTTATGTGGGTGCTGCGGCGTCAGCGGGCTAACCCGGGAAGCGATGCTCCTGACCGGCATGCTGCTTCTGCCTCTCTATATCGTTGCAACCGGCGCCTCGCCTTCGATTATCCGGGCCGGGCTCATGGCGATGATCGCCTTGTATGCCGCTTACCGCAACAAGCTGAAGGACGGGCTTCATATCGCTTTGGGAGCCGGGGTTCTGATGCTGCTGTGGAATCCTTATTACCTGCTCGATGTCAGCTTCCAGCTGTCTTATTTGGTTACACTGGGCTTGATTCTGGGCGTGCCCCAGGTCAGCAGGTCGCTGCCGATCCGTTATGCGAAGCTGCGGGATGCGCTCTCCATCGCCATCGTGGCGCAGATGATTTCGTTCCCGCTGTCGATCTATTATTTCAATCAATTCTCGCTCTTGTCGCTTGCCGCCAATCTGCTGCTGGTTCCGGTATTCAGTATGTTTACCATGCCCGCCGGGCTGATTGCGCTGTTTACGGGAATGGTGTGGAAACCGGCGGGAAGCGTAGTCGCCTGGACGGTAGCTAAAGGGAACGATGCGCTGTTTTGGCTGATCGGGTTGATGAGCCGGATGGATGCGTTTCAGACGATTTGGCCGAGTCCGGGCCCCCTCTGGATCCTGCTTTACTACGGGGCGTTGGCCGTTCTCGTCATGGCCCTGCAGGAATGGCGCCGGAGCAGCGCAGGGGCGGCGTCCGCCGAGTCGGGCCCTATGCTGACGACGGTGCAGGAACAGATCCGCGCCGGGAAACGGAGCCGTTTTACCGTATACGTTCTTCTTCCTGCAAGCGGTGCGGGTGTGGTGCTGCTGCTGCTGTTCGGATATTCGCCGGAAATCGGGCAGACCGCGGACCGGAGAGGTGCAGTTTATCGATGTAGGCCAAGGGGACAGCATCCTGATCCGGTCGCCGGTTTCGCGAAGCGTCATGCTGGTGGACGGCGGAGGCACGGTAACGTTCCGGAAGCCCGGGGAGGAGTGGAAAACCCGCAGGGATCCCTACGACGTCGGCCGCAAGTTGCTGGTGCCGCTGCTCAAAAAGCGCGGAGTGCAGCGGATCGATTATATGCTGCTGACCCATCAGGATGCGGATCATTTTGGCGGGCTGCAGGCGGTGCTGGAGCAAATCCCCGTGAACAAGCTGCTTTTTAACGGCACCTTGAAGCCCGGACCGGAGGTGGAGAAGCTGTTCCGGACCGCGCTCGATCACGGGACGGAACTGGTTGCCGTTCATGCGGGGACGGGCTCAGTCTGGACGGGCGGACGGAGCTGCGATTCCTGCATCCTCTCGGGGGCGGGCCGGATGCCCCGATCCGTCTTGTGGAGGACCAGAATCCGAGCTCGGTCGTATTCTATATGAACATGGGAGGAACCCGGTGGCTGTTCACAGGCGACATGGACCAGGGAGCGGAAAGAGAGCTTCTACGGCTTGGCGGCGAGATTCCGGGTTTACTTCCGGAGGGGCCGGTCGATGTGCTCAAGATCGCGCACCACGGGAGCAAAAGCTCGACCTCGGAGGAGTGGCTTTCGGCCTGGAGGCCGAAGCATGCGGTCATCTCCGTGGGGGCGCATAACGTCTACGGCCATCCCAATGCGGGAGTGTTGAGCCGATTGACGGAGGGCGGTACGGCCGTTCATCGCACGGACCGAGACGGCGAGGTGCAGATGGAAGTCCGTGACGGGCGGGTTTATATTCGCACAAAGCTGTAATCCAAGGCGGATATTTCGGCGGGGGATTTTTTACGCTTACAAAATTACCGGTATATGGTAAAATGGCTTGGGGGTACAGTAGAGAACCGGAGGGAGATGCGGATGAACGCTGCGGGAGACAGAAAGCTTCTTTTGTATGTATACGCGGTCTTGATCGCCATAACCTGTTTTCTTGCTGTGCCCGTCGAATATTACAGCGCTCCGAACAGTCCTTTCCCGGAAGATCACGGATATCAGCCGATCTGGGTTTATAAGAAAGAGGTTTCCTATCGGACGCCGGATGGAAAGTATTCGGGAACCTTTTATACCGTAAAGGTCGATACGGATCGGGTGTGGATTCAAATCTTCGGCCTTACCGCTTTGTTTGGCGCAGCATTCCGGCTGCTCGGAACCGAACGGGAGAAGGGGAAAAAGACGGGAACAGGGTAAGCCAGCTTCACTGTGGTCCGTTTTTTTGAAATGACCCGTTCCCAATTCGAACGTATGTGCTATAATGATTTGAAATGACCGATATGGAGGATATTATGGTGGTTGAAACGAAGCAGAGGCTGGCGCAGGCCTATGACGCCGATGCGGTTCGCCGCTCGCAATCCGCCGTCTCCGATTGGAAAATCGCGGAGCGGGACGCGTTCCTTAACCGGCTGGCCGCGGAGAACAAAAGCGCCTTGCTTGAGATCGGCGCCGGGACGGGGAAGGACAGCCGCTTCTTTCATGACAAGGGGCTGTCGGTGAAATGCATCGACCTCTCGCCGGAAATGATCCGGCTATGCCGGGAGAAGGGGCTGGATACCCGGGTGATGGACTTTTATTCGCTGGATTTTGAGGATGAAAGCTTCGATGCCGTTTACGCGCTGAACTGCCTGCTCCATGTTCCCAAAGCTGAGCTCGGCACGGTGATGGAAGAGATCCGCCGCGTACTACGGCCGGACGGACTCTTTTTCATGGGATTGTACGGCGGGATAGATTCCGAAGGCGTATGGGACAAGGATTGGTGCGAGCCGAAGCGTTTCTTTGCCATGTATTCGGACCGGTCGGTTCAGAGCAGCGTAACGCCTTATTTTGCGCTGCAGGACTTTCATACCGTGCCTTTAGTCGCGGGCGAGCCGCATTTTCAATCGCTTACGCTCCGCAAAACGGACGGGTTATGAAGGTTTCTTGTGCGGGGGTCGCTGCCCGGGGATAACCCGAAAGCAGGCGCCGCGGGTGGGTGAGGGATTTTTATCGAAAAGGACTACTTATGACAACACGAACGACATCCCGCTTAAAGGCAAGCATCATGGTGCTGCTGGGAGCGGCGTCCTACGGCATTTTATCGACTTTCGTCAAGCTGGCCTACCAGGCCGGGTTTAAGCCCTCGGAGGTAACCGGAAGTCAGGTGCTGATGGGCTGCGCGGCTCTGTGGCTGTTCAGCCTGCCGCTGTGGGGCAGGATCAGGGAGATTTCCGCACGCGACCGGTGGAAGCTGATGGGCGCCGGCACGTTTACGGGACTCACGGGTGTATTTTACTATTACTCGCTTACGGCCTTGGATGCTTCCTTTGCCGTCCTGCTCCTGTTCCAATTTACCTGGATGGGGCTCCTGCTGGACTGGATTCTTCATGGGAAGACGCCCGGGAAGTTTCAAATCGTGGCCGTCGGCATCATTCTCGGTGGCACGCTGCTCGCTTCGGGCATGACCACAGGCCATTTTCAGCATGTGAGCATCTATGGCATCGGTCTCGGGCTGTTATCGGTCGCGTGCTACACGCTGTTCATCTATTTCAGCGGCCGGGTGGCGGTTCAGGTGCCCGCTCTGCTGCGCAGCACCTGGATGATTACCGGTGCGGCCGTTGCCGTGAGCTTGATTTATCCGCCGCAGTTTTTGTGGAACGGGACCCTGGGGCAGGGACTTTGGATCTGGGGGGCCTTGCTCGGCTTCTTCGGAATGGTGATCCCGTCTTATTTGTACGCCAAAGGAGCGCCGCATATCGAAACAGGCCTGTCCTCGATTCTCGGTGCGGTGGAGCCGCCGGTCGTCGTCCTGTGCTCCGGGCTGCTGCTGCAGGAGAAGACCGGCTGGCTGCAGTGGCTGGGCATCGCATTCATTCTGGCCGGAATGGCCGTGTCGGAGTTTAAGCCCGGATCCGGGCGGACGAAGCGGCCGGGGATCAATAAGCGGCACAGTATACTTGTCCATCATGCTTAACCCTTCCGAACGACGGTGGATCGAGCCGTCTCGGAAGGGATTTTTTTACGTTCCGCCGGCCCCGGCATATCTCAGAAAATGTCCTTTTGTCCTCTTTTCTTACCTATATACCTCATAATCAAAATTTGATATTCTAAATAGAGTTCCAGGACCGTGCAACATATTTGCATCCCGGCTCGTTTATAAGGTTGCAAGAGAGGGGATCCCAGTGGTAGCGCCAGAGCTGATAAAAGCTGCCCAAGCGGGCGATCGCGACGCTCTAATTACCCTATTGCGTGATATCGAAAACCACGTCTACCGCACTGCTTATTATGTTCTGGGGAATGAGCAGGACGCGATGGACGCCGCACAGGAAGCGTTAATTCGGATCTATACCAAGATCAACTCCTACGAGGAAAAGGCCCAGTTCAAAACGTGGGTCCAGCGGATTGTAACCAACTTGTGCATCGATAAATTCAGAAGGTCGCGTCCGACGGTTTCCATTGAACAGCATGAAATGAATTTTACGGCTCAACAGACCGTTGAGGACGAGGTCATGTCATCTTATATCGCCCAGGATATCCGGGCGGCGATCGATAAGCTTCCGGAGCATCACCGGACGGTGGTGGTGCTGCGGTATCTGCAGGATTTTTCCTACAACGAGATCGCCGAATCGCTGAATTTGCCGATCAATACCGTGAAATCGTATTTGTTCCGGGCCAGGCAGCAGCTTCAAACGATACTCAGGGATTATAAGAAGCCTTCCTCCGAAGCCGTTCGGTAACGGGAGGAAGCGGGTTCGCATAAAGAACCGCATGCGTTGCGTCAGCCGTATTAGGATTAGCATACGATTCGGACAGAAAGGTAGTGTACGGGGATGATGTGTCAAGAGGTGATCGAACTGATGCAGAGATACCTGGATCGGGATCTCGATGAGACGGAATACAGCCGGATGCTGGGGCATCTGCAGCAGTGTCCGGATTGCTCGGAGCTGTTCGAGCGCCTGGTGAATCTCTCTCAGGAGCTCGAGAGCTTACCGAAGGTCACACCGCCATACAGCCTGGTGGACGCCATCCTGCCGCAGCTGGAGGAGCTGGACGCAGTCGCCTTGCCGGCGGAAGCGGAACGGGTGGAGCCTGTCAGGGAGCCAGCGGCGGATCCGCTTCCTCGAGGAGCTTCCCGGCTTGGACGTTCCGGAAGCCGGCGCAAACCGATGAAGGGATGGTTCTCGCTCCCGGTGTTCGGCGGTGTGGTGGCGGCCGGGCTGGTTCTTGGATTCTTCCTGTTCCAGGAAGGGCAGACCAAGCAGGATGCAGGACAAATGCTGACTTCCCTTGGGATGTTCAAAGACGACAAGACAAGCTCCGCTTCTGCCGGGGCGTCTGCCAAGAGCGCTGCAGACGGGAACGGCGCCGCGTCTACATCGGCAGGCGGTGCAGGTACGCCGTCCGGCGCTTCGGAGAAGCGGCAGGGGCGATGTACGGTGCAGCGGATACGAATGCGCCGAGGACCGAAGCGGAAGAGCCGAAGTCCGGCGGGGTGAGCGCTTCACAGGCTGCGCCGGAGCTCGAAGCTGCGGGACAGCAGCACACCGGGGACGAAGCTCCGGCGGAGCAGGCGCCCAAGGCGAGAAAGGTGGAGCCTTCCGCCGCCGATCAGCCCCCGCAGACCGTACAGCCGCCGGCTAGCGGCGCCCAGGAGCCCGTTCAGCCGCAAGCCGATGCGCAGGCCCCTTCTGCGCCGGCTCCTGCGCCGCATACGATGCTGGCGCCAAGCTCCGGCACGAGCGCATCAGCCGGCAGTCCGCCGGCCGATGCGCCTGCAGAGAGCCGGCAAAGCGAGGCGACCCGCGAAGACATCTCCGGAGGCGAGGAGCTCCACCCCATCGGCGACTCCCGCGAATCAAGCGCCCATGGGGATTGCCGCCGTACCGCCGGCATCCCAAACGGCGGAGGAGCGACTCCCGTCCAAGGACGGCACTTACACGGCGGTGGTTCAAGAAGGCCAGGTGAAGGTGAATGATAAGCAGGGGAAGACGGTTTATACGTCCAAATTCAAGTTTACGGATAAGGACCAAATTGTGCTTCTTTCTTGGAATGAAGAGGATCAGTTGACCTACGAGGTTCACGCTTCGGATCAGACGGTCAAGACGTACTTGATCAAGATGAAGGATTTGTCGGAAAGCGGGCTGTAAAACGGCCGGAGAATCATTCACACTTTCGCCGGACCCGGCGTATATATAAAGTATGAAGCCTGCGATCACGTCGTATGACCACCCGTGAGAAAGGTTTCTAGAGCTTTTCCAGGGTGTTTATATAGATGGGATTCGGACAAAGGGATTAGGTTGGGGCCGAAAGGCTTTGACGTAATCCCTTTGTAGTTGGTATCATGGGACGTAATGAGCTTCAGGAAGACGGTGAATGCGAAGAGATGGATTATAAGACGGCGGTCAAGCAAATTCAGAAAGGACAGTATGCCCCCGTATATGTTTGCTACGGATCGGAAACGTACCTGATTCAAGAGCTGATTGACAAGCTGACGGACAAGCTGATCGAGCCGGAGCACCGGGCGTTTGCCGTGTCCAAATACGACTTGGCGGAGACGCCGGTGGAGGCAGTGATAGAAGAGGCCGAAACGCTGCCTTTTATCGTGCCGCGAAAGGTGGTCATTGCCAGCGGCGCGGCTTTTCTGACCGGTGCCAAAGAAAGCGGCAAGGTCGAGCATAAGCTGGACCGGCTGGCGGACTATCTCAAGTCCCCGGTCGATTTCTCGATTATCGTCTTTACGGTGGATGCGGACAAGCTGGACGAACGGAAAAAAATCGTGAAAACGCTGAAAGAAGCGAATGTGCTGATTCCCTGTACGGTGCTGTCGGCCGATGAGCTGGGCCATTGGGTGCTGCAGGAAGCGGATAAAGCAGGTTTCTCGTTCGCGCCGGGAGTCGCCGAGCAGCTGATTTTGTACACCGGCACCAGCCTTCAGGCGTTGACGAAGGAAATTGAAAAATGCGCCCGGTACGTCGGTCCCGGTGGTACGCTGACCTCTCAGGATTTGGAGCAGCTGGTCACGCGGAGTATCGAGCAAAATATATTTATCCTTATCGAATCGATCGTCCAGCTTCAGCTGGAGCAGGCGTTTACGATGCTGAATGAACTGCTGAGGCGGAAGGAAGAGCCGATCAAGATCGTCATGCTGATCGCCCGCCAGTTCCGCATCATGTACCAGGTAAAGGACTTGATGCAGCAGGGGTATTCGCAGCAGCAGATCGCCTCGCAAATCGGCCTCCATCCTTATGCGGTGAAAATCGCGGCCGGCCAAGCCGGACGTTTCGAGGCGGCCCGGCTGGCCGACATCTTGAGGCGACTCGCCGATCTCGACTTTCAAATGAAAAGCGGCCGGATCGACAAGGTGCTCGGCCTGGAGATGTTCCTGCTCCGGCTTGTGGCGCAGCCGCAGGCCAACAAAAAGACCATGCCGTCCGTTAGGACGGGCATGGTCTTTTTTATCGCTGCACCTGCGAGCGAGTTACGCTTGAGCGGACAAAGCGTTAAGCTTTTTGGCCAGGCGGGACTTTTTGCGGGCAGCGGCATTTTTATGGATCAAGCCTTTCGTCGCTGCTTTATCCAGCTTCTTGCTGGCGGCGATCAAAGCTGCTTTAGCGTTGTCCAGGTTGTCGCCGGCAGCGACCGTTTCGAAAGCTTTAACAGCCGTGCGGAGAGCGGATTTGTGGGAAGCGTTGCGAAGACGGCGCTTCTCGCTTACTTTCACACGTTTAATAGCGGATTTAATGTTTGGCATGACATTCACCTCCTACTGCAACTTGCAATGAAACGATTAACGATTCATTTGTTGACAACTCTAGATATTCTAACATGGCCCATATCAAATTGCAATACAATGACGGGAACGCTTGTTAAAACTTTTGCATAACCGCTACGGCTTTGTCACAAAATAATCGCGCTTATATTCGAAAGGAGACGGATGAAGATATGGAACTTGATTTGACCGCATATTCGGTAAGAACCGATCTCGCTTTGGAAGCGCACAATACGGCTTCGTCCGCAGGCTCTCCCATCCCGGGTGTACATAGCTCCGATATGGAGCAGGACGGCATTCGAATCAGCGTGATCGATATCGCTTCAGCGGAGGGCTCCCGGGCTCTCGGCAAGTCGCCGGGCCATTATATTACGCTGGAAGCCCTGGAGCTCCGGAAGCAGGATACGGACTTTCAGGACCGCGTCGCTACCGTGTTCGCCCAGCAGTTCGAGAAATTTTTGCAAAAGCTGAATATCGGCCCGAACGCCAGTGTCCTCATTATCGGCCTCGGCAACTGGAATGTCACGCCGGATGCGCTTGGACCGATGGTAGTGGAGAACGTCATGGTCACGCGGCATTATTTCGAGCTGATGCCGGGGCAGGTCAATCCCGGGTACCGTCCGGTCAGCGCCGTGGCGCCCGGTGTTCTCGGAACGACAGGGATCGAGACGGGAGAAATCGTGCAGGGCATCGTCGACAGGTCCAAGCCCGACCTTGTTATCGCCATCGACGCCCTGGCTTCCCGTTCGCTGGAGCGCGTCAATACGACGATTCAGATTGCGGATACCGGCATTCACCCCGGGTCGGGGATCGGAAACAAGCGCAAGGGGCTGACCCTGGAGACCCTGGGCATTCCGGTCATCGCCATCGGCGTTCCTACCGTGGTGTATGCCTCCACGATCGTGAACAATGCTTTTGATCTGATGCGCGACCACTTTCGCCAGCAGACGGCGAATACGGGCCAAATCCTGGGTCTGATCGATAACATGCAGGAGCAGGAACGTCTACAGCTCGTCAGAGAAGTGCTGAATCCGCTGGGCCACGATCTCCTGGTCACCCCGAAGGAGGTCGACCAGTTTATCGAGGACATCGCGAACATTATTGCGAGCGGATTGAATGCGGCGCTCCACGAAGCGGTGGACGTGAACAATGTGGCCGCCTACACCCACTGAAGCCGAAAGATGCCTCAGGGAACGCCGGAACCGCCGAACAGCGGGTCCGGCGTTTTTCCATGGCTGATTCGCGGACACCGCTCAGGGTTAAGTAATACTTGACAAGTCCAGCATATAGGAGGCGGTAACCATGACGGAAAAAAATCATGTCCTGGAAAAAAACGGAGAGGTAACTACCAGCCATGTGGATGACGCCATTCAGAAGATGGATGCCGGAAGAAAGGACGAAATTTTACAAAGCTTCGAATCTTTCAAATCGTATTTGCGCAAAAGAATCGAGCTTGCCGAGCATATCGGATTAAACGAGGAGCAGATGGCCGTTATGGCGGAGAAGATCGGCGATTACCTGGCGGCCCATGAAGAGCCGCGGAACAGCGAAGAGAAGTCGCTGCAGGAGTTGTGGAAAGCCGGACGGCAGGAGGAACGCCACAAGCTGGCCCATATGCTGGTCCGATTGGTGCAATCGGCGAATTAAACAACGAAAACAGCCAATCCCTCTAAATTCGTTTAGGGGGATTTATTCTACCCTCTAAGAAAAGGAGGCGCTTAAGCCATGCAGCGTACCATGGAACCGGGGAGAGGGCGGCCGAAGGCTTTGGCGGGCCGTCCCGGCCGTGAAACGGCGCCCCCTCCAGCCGAGCGGATAAAAAGAAAGCTTCCCGATTCCGCTTTAAGACGTTTGCCGAGAATTTGTACTGCCGCTTTCAAGACGATGAGGTGCCGGCTATGGGGGCGCAACTGACCTATTATTTGATTTTGGCGTTTTTTCCGTTTCTCATTTTTGTCATCGCCTGCTTCAGTTTCACACAGTACACTGCGGAGGATGCGATACGCTTCTTCGCCCGCATTCTGCCGGATATCTCGAGCCGGGCGATCATGGATTCGTTCCGTGAAATCGAGCGGTCCCGCGGCGGCTCCCTGCTTTCCATCGGCCTGCTGGCCACACTGTGGTCGGCTTCAAGCGGAGTGGATGCGATCATGAAAGCTTTGAACAAAGCTTACGATCAGGAGGAGGACCGCCCCTATTGGAAGGCGAAGGGAATTTCCGTTATTTTTACGATCGGACTTGCGGTCATGATCCTCATCAGCATCGCCCTGCTTATTTTCGGCAAGCTGATCGGCGGGGCGCTCTACAAATTCATGAGACTCCCCGGCAATTTCGATGTGATCTGGGGCGCCGTCCAGTATATTTTTCCGCTGGCCGTTATGGTGCTGGTATTTGCACTGCTCTATCTATTCACTCCGAATACGAGGCTGAAATTCAAAGAGGTTCTGCCGGGCGCCTTGTTCGCCACTGTAGGCTGGGTGATCACCTCCCTGTTATTCTCACTCTATGTCAATCATTTCGGCAATTATACGAAAACATACGGAAGCATCGGCGGCATCATCGTCCTGCTGATCTGGCTGTATTTGTCGAGCATCATTCTGGTGCTCGGCGGGGAAATCAACGCGACGCTGCATTTCGACCGGACGGGGAAAGAAAAGCCTTCCTGCAAAAAATTCGCGTTGACGCCGCCGTGGGGAGGCAGGCCCTCGCCTTCCGGCAAGGCGGATCATCGCTCCGCATCCGGGTAGTCCGTTTGCTTCTGCCAACAGAGCTCCGTCCAGTCTGTATGATCAGACCTGACGGAGTTTTTTTTCGTTCAAGCCCTGTTTGACCCGAGCTGTGCTTGTTCTCCGACTCTAGTAAAGTTTCCCTCCTCCGGGGTTCTATCTTCGAGATTCGCTTCATAGAGTTGTTACTAGAGACTGAAACCGGAGAGCTTGCTGCACAGATCGAAGGTCAAGGAGGCGGAAACAATGAAATGGACATCGGTTACGGTGAATCTCAGCAAGTACAGGAAAGTGAGTCAAGCGTTCGGAACCTATACCCGGACGATTACGATGCTGATGACGGGATGCATTCTGTTTTTTATCGTATTTGGGGTTCTCGGCTTCATTCAGACCCGAATGACGGCGAAGGAGCCCTCCTCCTCCATGAAGGGGCTTGCCGCTTCGGTATCGAGCCGTTTTTTTATGGACATGCTGGGCATGGAAATTCCGCATTTGCAGACGGACCGTAAGTCGTTTACGTTCTCGCAGTCCAAGGTCAGCGGCTTTCTGTTCTCGCTGATCACGGACATTAATCCGAAGGATCCGAAGACGCTGATTTCGCGGGAGGTGCCGGGGCTCGGCCAAGACGGGTCGGTGCTGCTCAGCAATATCGACGGCGATTCGCCGCTCGATTACGGTCCGCGCGGCGAGGTGCTGAAGCCGGGAGATCCCGGGGATACGGGCACGATCACGGCGAATCCCGTGGCCGGCGACGGACCCGTTCAAGGTCCTGTGCTGCCGACGCCGACAGCACAGCCGCCGAAAACCGCGGGGAAAAACGTCGCTTTTGTCTACCAATCGCACAATCAGGAATCGTATCTTCCCGAGCTTCCCGGCATTAAAGATCCGGACAAGGCGTACGATCCGAAAGAGAACGTAACGCTGGTCGGCCTCAGGCTCGCGCAAATGCTGGAGAAGGAAGGCATCGGCTCCGTTCATTCGAATGAAAACTATCCGGCGATCGAAAAAAACTTCAACTACTACTATTCCTACAAATATTCGCTCAAAACGCTGCAGGAAGCCTCGGCGGGCCATCCCGACCTGAAATACTACTTTGACATTCACCGCGATTCGCAGCGCAGGGACAAGACGACGGCGACGATCAACGGCCAGAGTTACGCGCAAATCTATTTCATCATCGGCGGCAAAAACCCGAATTGGGAGCAAAACTATGAATTCGCCAAGCAAATTCATGAGGCGGTCGAGAGCAAGTTCCCGGGAATTTCCAAAGGGATTCACGCCAAGAACGCCGAGGGGAACGGCGTATACAACCAGAACTTCTCGCCGAACAGCGTGCTGATTGAAATCGGCGGCGTGGACAACACCATGGAGGAATGTTACCGGACGGCCGATGCGCTGGCAGTAGCAATAGCGGAAGTGATCCAGCATGTGGAGAAGGTCGGCGCGCCTCCGGCGGGTGCGAAGGATGAGAAGAAAACGGGCTGAGGGGCTGAACCGCTTGGGATTTGAGAAAAAGGAGGGAGCCCCCGCATGAAAGGCGCCTTGAAATTCATGGCCGTCGTCATGGCGATGGCCTTCTGCATCCTGTTCGGCGTATCGCTGGCCACCCAGGGCACGGAGCGGATTCACGGCCCGCTCGGGACCACGGCGTCGCCCGGGGGCGGGAAGCCGCCGGCCCGCTCCTATGCCGCGGCCCCCGCAGGCAAGCAGGCGGCGGCGGCTGAGGCTCCCGTCAAACCGGCCGGAGCCGGGAAGGCGGAACCGCCTGCTCCGCGTCCCGAGCCGGTAAAAGATACCGGCGTCAACCGGTTCGGAAACAAGGTGGGCGATCTGCTGCAAATCGTGGCGTATCACGGCATGCGCTGGATTGTGACCCTGTTTGAGGCGATTTTCAGCTAGACACGTCGCGAGCGCCAAGGAACTCCATTGCCTGCATACCCCTTCAACTGCTATAATTAGAGGTATTGTAAATTTGCAGGTGAGTGAGGGTAAAGCTGACGATGGATATCCAAGCCAGACAAAAGAAAATAAGGAACTTCTGCATCATCGCCCATATCGACCACGGGAAGTCGACGCTGGCCGACCGTATTCTCGAATATACGGGCGCGCTCACTTCACGGGAAATGCAGGATCAGGTGCTCGACCAAATGGATTTGGAGCGCGAGAGGGGCATCACGATCAAGCTGCAGGCGGTACGGCTGAACTACAAAGCGGATGACGGCGAAGAATATATATTGAACCTGATCGATACCCCGGGGCACGTCGACTTTACCTATGAGGTGTCGCGGAGCCTTGCAGCCTGCGAAGGCGCTCTGCTGGTGGTTGACGCGGCGCAGGGGATCGAAGCGCAGACGCTGGCCAACGTTTACCTCGCCTTGGACAACAATCTCGAGATTTTACCGGTGATCAACAAGATCGATTTGCCGAGCGCGGACCCGGAGCGGGTGAAGCAGGAAATCGAAGACGTGATCGGGCTGGATGCAAGCGAAGCGGTACTCGCTTCCGCGAAGGCCGGCATCGGGATCAAGGAAATCCTGGAGCAGGTCGTCCACAAGGTGCCGGCGCCGCAAGGCGAATCGGATAAGCCGCTGAAGGCGCTCATCTTCGACTCGCACTATGATCCTTACAAAGGCGTCATCGTATATGTCCGCGTGATTGACGGCTCGATCCGTGCCGGCTCCAAGATCAAGTTCATGGCCACGGACAAGACGTTCGAGGTCATTGAAGTCGGCGCGTTCAAACCGCGGATGGGCATCGTCGATTCGCTCGAAGTCGGAGACGTAGGCTTTATCGTTGCCGGGATCAAGAACGTGGGCGATACCCGGGTCGGGGATACGGTAACGGATGCGAAGAACCCGACCCCCGATCCGCCGCCGGGCTACCGCAAAATCAACCCGATGGTATTCTGCGGACTGTATCCGATCGAGACCAGCGACTATAACGACCTGCGGGAAGCACTGGAGAAGCTGCAGCTGAACGACGCTTCGCTTAGCTTCGAGCCGGAGACGTCCACGGCACTAGGGTTCGGTTTCCGCTGCGGCTTCCTCGGACTGCTGCATATGGAGATCATTCAGGAGCGGATCGAGCGCGAATTCAACATTCCGCTCATTACGACCGCGCCGAGCGTAGTGTTCCGCGTCACGCAGACGAACGGCACCGTGCTGAACATCGAGAACCCTTCGCTGTTCCCGGAGCCGGGCAAGATCGACTATGTCGAGGAGCCTTTCGTCAAAGCGCAGATCATCGTTCCGAACGATTATGTCGGCACGATCATGGAGCTGTGCCAGTCCAAGCGCGGCGAATATATCAATATGGAGTATCTCGATACGACGCGGGTGACGCTGACTTACGACATTCCGCTGTCGGAGATCGTATACGACTTCTTCGATCAGCTCAAATCGGGAACCAAGGGCTACGCGTCCTTCGATTACGAGCTGTCGGGATATAAACAGTCCAATCTCGTAAAAATGGACATCCTGCTGAACAACGAGCAGGTGGACGCGCTGTCGTTCATCGTGCACCGCGACCGCGCCTACAACCGCGGACGCATCATTTGCGAGAAGCTGCGCGAGCTCATCCCCGCCAGATGTTCGAGGTGCCGATTCAAGCGGCCATCGGCCAGAAGGTCATCGCCCGCGAAACGGTCAAAGCGATGCGCAAGAACGTCCTTGCCAAATGCTATGGCGGCGACATTTCGCGGAAGCGGAAGCTGCTCGAGAAGCAGAAGGAAGGCAAGAAGCGGATGAAACAGGTCGGCGCGTTGAGGTGCCGCAGGAAGCGTTCATGGCGGTGCTCAAGATCGACGAGAATTAAGGAATGCAGGGAGCAGGTGCGGCATGGATCCATGCTGCGCCTGCTTTTGGCTTTCGGAAGGAGGTAGTAAGTATGAGACAGCGGACAGAAACGCCGCAAGCGGTGTATATTCATATTCCTTTTTGCACGAACAAATGTCATTACTGCGACTTTAACTCCTATGTGCTGAAGGGCCAGCCGGTTATGGACTACCTGGACGCGCTGGAGCGGGAGATGGAACGGACGGTGAGCCAGGTCACGCCGGGAGTGATCGAAACGATCTTTGTCGGCGGCGGGACGCCAACCGTGCTGCTCCCGGATCAGATGGAGAGCTTCCTGAAACGGGTGCGGACCTATTTCCCGAATCTCGCGGCGGATTACGAGTTTACGATGGAGGCGAACCCGGGGACGACGGATCCCGAGAAACTGCAGGCCATGAAGGAAGGCGGCGTGAACCGGATCAGCTTCGGTGTCCAATCGTTCAACAATGCCCTCCTGGAGCGGATCGGGCGCATCCATAATACGGACGATGTATACCGCAGCCTGGAGAATGCGCGCAAAGCCGGGTTTACCAACATGTCGATCGACTTGATGTTCGGCCTGCCGGAGCAGACGCTGGAAGTGATGGGGGCGACGCTGGACGAAGCGCTTGCCCTGGGACTGCCCCACTACTCCATCTATAGTCTGAAGGTGGAGGAGAATACGCTGTTCCACACGCTGTATCAGCGCGGGGAGCTTCCGTTGCCCGAGGAAGACGATGAAGTGGAAATGTTTCTTCTAATAATGAAGCGTCTGCGCGATGCGGGATATACGCAGTATGAGATCAGCAACTTCGCCAAACCGGGCTACGGCGACCGGCACAATGCGATGTATTGGCGCAACCGGAGCTACTACGGGATCGGGGCGGGGGCCCACGGTTATGTGCACGGGGCGCGGCACGTGAACATCAAGGGAGTGCAGCCGTACATCGATGCGACCCGCGGCGGCCTGCCTTTGCTGGAGCGGAGCGACGTAACGCCGGTGGAGGCGATGGAGGATTTCATGATGGTCGGGCTGCGGTCGCGGGAAGGCGTGAGGCGCACGGATTTTGCCGATCAGTTCGGTCGCTCCTGGGACGATCCGTTCGGCGGCGTACTTGCGAGACTAACAAAGCAAGGCTTGTTGGAGCCTACGGAGGAAGGCTACCGGCTTACGGACCGGGGCGTGCTGCTGGGCAATGAAGTGTTCGGGGAATTTCTTGGGGCGGCCGAGTCAAAAACATATTGAAATTTTTATTCGTTATGTTGTATATTTATTCATATTAACTTTCATAACGGATATTACTTCGATAGGTGGGATTGGCAATGGCCGTGACCTGCAGAAAAGCGACGGAGCAGGACGTCGATACTTTATACGAAATTATTCAGGGCTATGCGGAGAAAGGCATCATGCTTCCGCGCTCAAAGGAAACGCTGCAGCATCAGATCGATACGTTCGTCGTGGCGGAGCTGGAAGACCGGCTGGTCGGCTGCGGCGCCCTTACCCGGCTGGGGCAGGATCTTGTGGAAATCCGTTCGCTCGGCGTCACGGACGGATATAAGGGACAAGGCATCGGCAAGAAGCTTGTCAGCTTCCTGATCGAGGAGGCGCGGGAGCAGCAAATACCGAAGGTAATGGCGCTGACCTATGAGGTGGCGTTCTTCGAAAGAAACGGGTTTCATGTCGTGCCGAAAGAGATCTTCCCCGAGAAGGTATGGCGCGACTGCATCCACTGCAAAAAGCAGCACTGCTGCGACGAAATCGCCGTTCTCAAACGGCTGGATTGACTTGACACAGACCCTTTGGGTCTGTTATTTTTGTATTATATATTAGCACTCAATAGCAAGGAGTGCTAACGATGAAGCAAGATTGTGGGGGATGAAGAGCATGTTGACCGAACGACAACGTCATATTCTGAGTGCCATCGTCGATGATTATATTCGTTCAGCAGAACCCGTAGGCTCCCGTAGTATTTCCAAACGCGGTAATGTGGGATTCAGCCCCGCCACGATTCGCAACGAAATGTCCGACCTCGAGGATATGGGCTATCTGGAGCAGACCGCACACGTCGGCCGGCCGGATCCCGTCCCATAAGGGTTACCGATATTATGTCGATCACCTCATGACTTATGGAAATTTGCCGCAGCATGAGGTAATGATGCTGAGGCAGTTTTTTGCCGAGAAGATGCAGGAGATGGAACGCGTCATCCAGCAGGTGGCGACGGTGTTGTCCCAGCTGACCAATTACACTTCGATCGTTTTGGGCCCGGAAGTGCTGGGCACGACGCTCAAGCATCTGCAAATCGTGCCGCTGAATGAACGCACGGCTGTCGCCATCATCGTGACGAACACCGGTCAGGTGGAGAACAAGACGGTGACGATTCCGGAAGGCGTTCCGATGTCCGAAATTGAGAAGTTCGTGAATCTGCTGAACGCCAGGCTCAAGAACGTGCCGCTTCTGCATTTTAAGTCGAAGCTGTATACTGAGATCGCCGCGGAGCTTAGCGGCTACACTTCGGGTTACGAAGAGCCGCTGATGATGCTGAACAATGTCATGGATCATCCGGAGGAAGAACGGATCTTCCTCAGCGGCACCACGAATATGCTGACCCAGCCCGAATTCAAGGATGTCGATAAGGTGAAGAGCATCCTTGATCTGCTGAGCGAAACGCCGAAGCTGATCAAGCTCCTGGACGGTACGACGGGAACTTCCGGCGTTCAGGTTCGGATCGGCGGCGAGAATACGATTGAAGCGGTGAACGACTGCAGTTTGATCACGGCCACCTATTCGGTGGACGGCAAGCTGCTCGGCACGATCGGCATTCTGGGGCCGACCCGGATGGATTACGGGAAAGTGGTGCATCTGCTGGATCACCTGTCCAAGGATTTGACCCAGGTTATGGAGCGCTGGTACAAATGACGCAGATGAAAAATAGCGGCCACGAAGGCGAGGAGTCCTACGCCACGCCGCTGAACAATGCGAACGCGATTCGTGCGATCTGCTCGGCGGTGGAAGGCACGCTCGGCCCCAAGGGGCTCGATACGATGCTGGTCGGTGCTTCGGGAGAAGTGATCATCACTAACGACGGAGTCACGATCCTGGAGAAGATGGATGTGACCCATCCGGCGGCGAGGCTCCTGATCCAGGTGGCGCGTTCCCAGCAGCAGCAGGTCGGCGACGGGACGACGACGGCGACGGTACTGGCAGGCGCGCTGGTTACCGAAGGCGTCGCCCAAGTGACGCGCGGCGTTCCCGTCGCCAAGGTGGTCCGCGGCGTACAGGAAGGCGTTGCCATTGCGCTCAAGGTGCTGGCCGAACGGGCGCGGGAGATCCGCGGCCTCGACGACCCGCCGCTGTACCGGATCGCTTACATTGCCGGCCGCGAGCATGCGGATTTGGCCGAGCTCATCATCCAGGGCGCCCGGCGGCTCGGGGCGGCCAAGCTGCGGGACGAACATTTCCGCTTCTCGGATGTGGTGATGTCGCACAGCCGGGCGGCCAATGAAGTATGGCCCGGGCTCCTGATTCAGAAGAAGCCCGCGAACGCCCAAATCGATTTTCCGCCCGATACCGCGAATGTCCTGCTGTTCCAGGACAGCTTCGAGCCGGAAACCATCGATGAAGAAGCGCTCATGACCGACGCGGGCTTCCAGAAGCAAATGCAGTTGCGGGAGCAGTTCCGCTCGACGCTCGAGAAGCTCGTCAGCCTGCAGGTCGGGTTTGTCGCCGCCGAGCGCGGCATCGATCCGGAGGCGGAGCAGTTCTGTACGGATCACGGGATCCTCGTGCTGCAGCGGGTACCGCGGGCGGAAATCCGCCGCCTTGCGGAATATACCGGCGCGCGGCCGGTGCGCCGCAGCGGACTGCGCAAGCCCGCCGCGGAGCTCGCGGGCTATCTCGGCTTCGCCGGGCACGTCTCCTACGACGAGCGGCTCGAATGCGTCCGCGTGGCCGAAGGCAAGGGCCGGGCGCAGGTGTCGATCGTCGTCGGAGCCAGCACGAGCGAGGTGGTCGGCGAGCGGTCGCGCATCGCCCGCGACGCGGCTTCGGCCGTGCAGGCGGCGCTGCGCGGCGGTTGCTTGCCCGGCGGCGGGGCCGCCGAAATACGCGCGCGCACGAGCTCGAGCGGCATCGCGAGACGATGCAGGGCATGGAGGGCTTCGGGATCGCCGCCGTTGCGCAGGCGCTGCGGAAGCCCCTGTCGCAAATCGTTGTCAATGCGGGCTACAATCCGCTGGAAAAGGTTGAGGAAGTGAAGGCGGCGCAAATCTCGGCGGGAACCGACAGCCTTGGCGTCGATTGCGATACGGGAGCGATTATTGATATGATGGAGCATGGAGTGATCGATCCGGCCCAGGTGAAGCTTCACGCGCTGCAGGTGCGGGAGAAGTCGCTTCCGCCGTGCTTAGGATTCATACCGTCATCAAGATGAGGCGACCGCGAACGGAAGATGCATAAGCACCGTGAATGAAGGTGTTCGCGGTCCAGGTGCCGCCGGGAAGAAGGAGCGCTGATAGGGCATGCGGGATGGACTACAGGGCATGCTCCGGCGCCAAGCCGCCGGTTTCGCTTTTTTCACAGTGGTTAGAATAAAGTAGAGAGAGTGCCATTTCGGATCAGGTTAAGGAGGTGACTGATATTGACTACGGAACACAAAGAACCGCAGCATGATCAAACGGGCGAGGAAAACCGCGAAACGGCCGAGAGCGCAGCCGAGACGGGTGCTACATATACTAACGAAGCACCGGAAGCCGCGGATCAGGCGGCGGAGTCATCCGAGGCCGGGCAGGCTGCAGGTGCGGAGCTGGAGAAGCACAAGCGGCTGGCGGAGGAGAACTACCAACGCTATCTGAGAGCCCAAGCGGACTTCGACAATTACAGAAGACGCACGATGAAGGAAAAGGAAGAGTTCGCCAAATATGCTTCCCAGAAGCTGATCGAGCAGATGCTGCCCGTTGTGGATAATTTCGAGCGCGCCCTTGCGACCAGCAAGGACAGCAAGGATTACGACGCGCTGGCGAAGGGCATCGATATGATTTTCCGCCAGCTGGACCAAGTGCTTGCCGCGGAGGGCCTGAAGCCGATGGAATCGGTGGGCACGCCGTTCAATCCGGAATTCCATCAGGCGATCATGCAGGTGGAATCCGAGGAGCATGAGGAAGGCATCGTGGTGGAGGAAGTGCAGAAGGGCTATATGCTGAAGGATAAAGTCCTTCGCCCGGCCATGGTGAAAGTGAGCTCATAAAGTTCCTTTTTCAGCTTGAGAGAAACAGCGTCGGTACGACGAAAACATAAGGAGGCCATCCACATGAGTAAAGTAATAGGCATTGACCTTGGTACAACCAACTCCTGCGTAGCCGTTATGGAAGGCGGCGAAGCCGTCGTTATCCCTAATGCCGAAGGCAACCGTACCACTCCGTCCGTCGTAGGCTTCAAAAAAGACGGCGAGCGGATCGTCGGCGAAACGGCAAAACGCCAAGCGATCACGAACCCGGACCGGACGGTCATTTCGATTAAGCGCCATATGGGCACAAATCATAAAGAGACGATCGACGGCAAAGAATATACCCCGCAGGAAATTTCGGCTATGATTCTGCAGAAGCTGAAAGCCGATGCGGAAGCCTACCTGGGCCAACCTGTAACGCAAGCCGTTATTACGGTTCCTGCATACTTCAACGACAGCCAGCGTCAAGCGACGAAGGATGCCGGTAAAATCGCCGGTCTCGAAGTGCTGCGGATCGTCAACGAGCCGACGGCGGCTGCGCTGGCTTACGGTCTGGAGAAGTCCGAGGACCAAACGATTCTCGTCTACGACCTCGGCGGCGGTACATTCGACGTATCCATCCTCGAGCTCGGCGACGGATTCTTCGAAGTAAAAGCGACCAGCGGGGACAACCGTCTCGGCGGCGACGACTTCGACCAAGTCATTATCGACTACCTTGTAGCCGAGTTCAAGAAAGAACACGGTATCGACCTCAGCAAAGACAAAGCGGCGGTGCAGCGCTTGAAGGATGCTGCGGAAAAAGCGAAGAAAGAATTGTCCGGCGTACTGACGACGACGATCTCTCTTCCGTTTATTACGGTTGTTGACGGCGTACCTCAGCACTTGGAGGTAAACCTGACCCGTGCGAAGTTCGAGGAAATATCCTCGCGACTCGTGGAAAGAACGATGGGCCCGACCCGTCAGGCGCTCAGCGATGCAGGCCTGACTCCGGACAAAATCGATAAAGTGGTGCTTGTCGGCGGCTCCACGCGGATTCCGGCCGTACAAGAAGCGGTAAAACGCCTGATCGGCAAAGAGCCGCATAAAGGCGTGAACCCGGACGAAGTGGTTGCGCTCGGTGCGGCTGTTCAGGCGGGCGTGCTTACCGGTGACGTGAAGGACGTCGTACTCCTCGACGTGACTCCGCTGTCCCTCGGTATCGAAACCGCAGGCGGCGTATTTACGAAGATGATCGAACGCAACACGACGATCCCGACGACGAAATCGCAAATTTTCACAACGTATGCGGACAACCAGCCTAGCGTACAAATTCATGTGCTCCAGGGCGAACGCGCCATGGCGGCGGACAACAAGACACTCGGCCGCTTCGAGCTGAATGATATTCCTTTGGCGCCGCGCGGCATTCCGCAAATCGAGGTTACGTTCGATATCGACGCGAACGGCATCGTGAACGTCTCGGCGCTTGATAAAGGCACAGGCAAGAGCCAAAAAATTACGATCACTTCCTCCAGCGGCTTGTCCGACGAGGAAATCGACCGCATGATGAAGGACGCCGAGTCCCATGCGGAAGAAGACCGCAAGCGCAAAGAGCTCGTCGAAGCCCGCAACCAAGCGGACCAACTGGTTTACTCCGTCGAGAAGACGATCAAGGATCTCGGGGACAAAGTGGACCAAGGCGAAATCGACAAAGCGAACGCCGCGAAAGAGAAAGTAAAGAAGGCGCTGGAAGGCGACAACCTCGAAGAAATCAAAGCGGCATCCGAAGAGCTCACGCAAATCGTTCAGCGGCTGTCCGTAAAGCTGTATGAGCAGGCTCAGCAAGCGCAAGCTTCCGGCAACGCTCAAGGCGACGCCGCTCAGGGCAAAGGCAAAGACAATGTAGTTGATGCCGATTATGAAGTGGTGGACGATAAGAAGTAATCGACGAAGGTACATTCAAGTCAAAGCCGGTCACCGGCTTTGACTTTCCGTTTGCCATGGGAATAGGAGTGGAGCAATGAGTAAACGCGATTATTACGAGGTGCTTGGTGTCGGGAAGGACGCTTCGCAGGAAGAAATCAAGAAAGCTTACCGCAAGCTGGCCCGCCAATACCACCCGGACGTGAATAAAGCGGACGATGCGGAAGCGAAGTTCAAGGAAGCCAAGGAAGCTTATGACGTGCTGAGCGACGACCAGAAGAAAGCCCAGTACGACCGTTTCGGCCATGTCGATCCGAATCAAGGCATGGGGGCCGGCGGCTTCGGCGGCGGTGCGGATTTCGGCGGCTTCGGCGATATTTTCGATATGTTCTTCGGTGGCGGCGGCCAGCGGCGCAATCCGAATGCGCCTCAGCGGGGCAATGACCTGCAGTATACGATGACGATCGAGTTCAAAGAAGCCGTCTTCGGCAAGAAGACGGAGATTCACATCCCGCGTACGGAGACGTGCGACACCTGCCATGGCGGCGGGGCGAGGCCGGGTACCAAGCCGGAGACATGCGGCGTATGCCACGGCACCGGACAGCAGGAGGTCGTTCAGAATACGGCGTTCGGCCGGATTGTCAACCGCAGGGTTTGTTCCGCGTGCCAAGGACAGGGGCAAATTGTTAAGGACAAATGCGGTACCTGCCACGGAACGGGCAAAATCAAGAAGCAGCGGACGATTTCTCTCAACATCCCGGCGGGCGTCGACGACGGCGCGCAGCTGCGGGTAACCGGGGAAGGGGAATCGGGTACACGCGGAGGCCCTTCCGGCGATTTGTATGTCGTGATTCGGGTCAAGCCGCACGAGTTCTTCGAACGGGAAGGCGACGATATTTACTGCGAGGTGCCTTTAACCTTCGCTCAGGCGGCGCTCGGTGACGAGATTGAAATCCCGACGCTGACGGAGAAGGTGAAGCTCAAGATTCCTGCCGGGACGCAGACGGATACTTATTTCCGTTTGAAAGGAAAAGGTGTTCCGCGCCTAAGGGGCTACGGGCAAGGCGATCAGCATGTGAAAGTGGTCGTCGTAACGCCTACCAATATGACCGAAGAGCAAAGAGATCTGCTGCGCGAATTTGCCCGCTTAAGCGGCGAGCATACGCACGAGCAGCAGCAGACGATATTCGAGCGTATGAAGAAGGCCTTTTTAGGAGAATAATATCTAGAGAGCATTCTTTCGCATGCAGGTGCGGAAGGATGCTCTTTTTTTGGGGCTTAAGGCCCCGGGATGGGGCGTGGCGCATAATCGGGGGCACTTCGGCGGACACTAACAGCAGGTTTCGCCTGGCGGCGGGCGGACAAAATCCTGCTGATGCAAGGAAGGTGCCATTCATGAATAAATTCGTGAACGAAGCCGCGCAAGCCGGAAGAAGATTGCCGACGGCGAAGAACGAAGACGTGGAATATTCCTCGGAGCTGGCGGATGCGGATGATCTGGAGGCCGTAGAGCGCGCCGAGCAGGCCGATGCCCGCCAGGGGCGGAAATAAGCGTAAACGAGGTGCTTGAGATGGCGGAAAAAGGCATCATGGCCTATTTTACTACCCCGGCGGAAGCGGAAAAATGCGTTCCGAAGCTTCGGGCGCTCCGGGCGCTTGACATTCAGGTGGACCGGGTCGGCCAGTTCCCGGGCAGCGGCGTGTCGGAGACATTCAATCCGATCAGCAACAGCGACTTTCCCGGACTCGCTTATTTGACGCTGGGAGCGGCGCCGATGGACCGGGATGCCGGGATTCTGGGCGCCGCCGAACCGGACGCCAGCGGGCTCAGCGACGGAAGCCGGGAGCTGATGGCCGCCGGGCAGAACGGTCCGAACCAGCGCGACATTTTACTGACGGTCGTTGTCGACGAGGCGTCTTATGAACAGGCCCTGCGCGTGATTCGTGAAGCCGGGGGCAGCGCGTAAGTAAGATCATCTGATCGAAATCCTTTGATGGAGATCGGTTGGAAGTACTTCTTGTGGATGACAGCCCGTTTTTCGAAAAAAGCAAGCTTCCTAGGCCAACGGCTTTTCGCAGACATCAACTGCGGGAGGCCGTTTTTCCATGGACGAGGGCTGAACTTTTGTTCGGGCGGGCTTTGTTGTATACTAGGTCTTATGGGCTTTGGAATGAAATATTTGGGAGGTTTTACCCGGTGCGTTGGCATGAGATTACTGTACATACGACGGAAGAAGCAATCGAAATGATATCGAATTTTATACATGAGCTTGGCGCCGGAGGCGTCTCCATCGAGGAGTCCGGCACGCTGAACAAGGAACGGGATACGTCGCTCGGCCAGTGGTATGAGTTGCCGCTGAACGATATCCCGGAGGGGCGTGCGGTGATCAAAGGATATTTTGCTGAAGGCACCGACATGACATCGATCCTCGAGCAGCTGAAGAAATCCGTGGACCAGTTAAAGGAATACGATATCGACACGGGAGAACCGGCATATGAGCTGAAGGACGTGGACGACGAGGATTGGGCGAACGCCTGGAAGCAGTATTTCAAACCGATCCGGATTACGGAGCGTCTCACGATTAAACCGACCTGGGAGGAATACGAGGCGGAAGCGGATGAAATCATTCTTGAGCTCGACCCCGGCATGGCCTTCGGTACCGGAACGCATGCGACCACGGCGCTCTGTCTCAAGACGCTGGAGCAGGTCATCCAAGGCGGGGAAGACGTCATCGACGTAGGCACCGGCTCGGGTATTCTGGCGATCGCCGCGGCCAAGCTGGGAGCCCGGCACGTGCTCGCGCTGGATCTGGACCCGGTTGCGGTATCGAGTGCGACGGAGAACAGCAGGCTGAACGGGATGGACGGCCAAATCACCGTGAAGCTGAGCGATCTCCTGGGCGTACTCCGCGAGCAAGGGCAGTCAGGCGGCGAAGCCGCCGGCGTCAAGATTCCCGTGCAGGTGGTCGTAGCCAACATTTTGGCGGAAATCATCCTGCTCTTTGTCCAAGATGTATATGATGTGCTGGCCCCGGGAGGAACTTATATCGTTTCCGGGATTATTCAAAGCAAGCGCCAGGTCGTCGAAGAGGCACTGAAGGCCGCAGGCTTTGCGATCACGTCAAGCAACGAGGACCAGGATTGGGTCGTGCTCGTCGCGAAGAAACAATAGGCGGGTGAGCGAATGGACTGGAGTTCGTTTTTGGCTTTTCCGCTTCAGCACCTCCCCTTTATCTTTTTGGTGCTGATGCTCAGCTTTACGGTGCACGAATTCGCCCACGCTTATTTGGCCGATAAGTTCGGAGACCCGACGCCCCGTTCGATGGGGAGGGTAACGCTGAATCCCCGCGCTCACCTGGACATTCTCGGCATGATTTTCTTCCTGGTCGTCGGCATCGGCTGGGCCAAGCCGGTTCTCGTGAACCGGAGCAAGTTCAAGCGGCCGCGGCTTATGGGGATTCTCGTATCCTTTGCCGGGCCGTTCAGCAACCTGCTGCTCGGCTTTATCTGCCTTTTGGTGATGTACGCGCTGATTCGCTTCGGGCTGTTGAATGAGATGTCCAGCGGTGTCAGCCTGGCCGTCAAATTATTTTTCTATTATATGATTACGCAGAATATTTTCTTGTTCATACTGAATTTAATCCCCTTTCCTCCGCTCGACGGATACCGCATTCTGGAGGATTTGCTGCCGCGGCGCATCATGCTGAAGGTGAAGCAGTACGAACAGTGGCTGTTTTACGCGATTCTGCTGATGTTCTTCATCCCGCCGCTGCGGATGGTGACCATCGGTCCGGTGTTTTCGCTGCAGTATTCGATTTTGGATGCATTTCACAGGCTGGCGTCGCTGATATTTGGCTTTGCCATCCGTTTTTAAGCGCTTATTCATTGATTTTGCTGGAAAATATGGCGTTTTCGCCGCAAACGTAGTAAGATGAAGATTAGGCCGTTTTGTTGAACACAGAGCGGTCCGATTCATTTTTAGTGAAATGAAGGGTACAGCATGCAGAGATATTTTATAGCGCCGGAGCAGTTCGCGGAAGCTGAGGTCCGGATTACAGGCGACGATGCACATCATTTGACCAGAGTGATGCGGGCCGAACCCGGCGACGAAGTGATTGCCAGCGACGGCGTGGACCGGGAAGCGCTGGTACGGATCCGGACGCTGGAGAAGAACGAGGTTACGGCGGATATTGTCCGGCGTCTGCCGATGGAGAACGAAGCTTCGGTCGACGTCTGGATTGCGCAAAGCCTGCCGAAAGGCGATAAGATGGAAACGGTCATCCAGAAGGGGACCGAAATCGGTGCGGCGCGTTTCCTGCCGTTCGTGTCCGAGCGGACCGTGGTCCAGCTCGATGCGAAGAAGGAAGGAAAGCGGCTGGAGCGCTGGCAGAAGATCGCCAAAGAGGCCGCCGAGCAGGCGCACCGCAACCGGGTGCCGGAGGTGGAGCCCGTCCATTCGTGGAAGGAGCTCTTAAACCGGGCGAAGGAAGCGAATGCGGCTTGGATTTGCTACGAGAAGGAGAGCGGCCAGACGCTGCGCAAGGCGATCCGTCGGGCGGTAGCGGGTGCGGGACAGGCCCGCGTGACGCTGCTGCTCGTCATCGGCCCGGAGGGTGGATTCAGCGAGCAGGAAGTGGTCGCGGCGGAAGCGGCCGGGTGCGTGCCGGTCAGTTTGGGTAAGAGGATACTAAGAACGGAGACGGCCGCGATGGTGGGCCTCACCTGCATTTTATACGAAGCCGGAGAGATGGGAGGAGAAGATTGATATGCCGTCAGTCGCATTTCATACCTTGGGCTGCAAAGTGAACTTCTATGATACGGAAGCGATCTGGCGACTGTTTAAAGCGGAAGGCTATGAACAGGTCGATTTTGAATCGACAGCCGATATTTATGTGATCAATACTTGTACCGTAACGAACACGGGCGATAAGAAAAGCCGTCAAATGATCCGCCGCGCCATCCGCCGCAACCCGGAAGCGGTTGTCGCGGTAACGGGTCGCTATGCCCAGACGTCGCCTGCGGAAATTATGGCGATCCCCGGGGTGGATCTCGTCATCGGGACGCAGGACCGGGATAAAATTATTCCTTATGTGAAGCGGCTGGAGCAGGAGCGCAAGCCGATCAACGCGGTGCGCAATATCATGAAGACCCGTACGTTCGAGGAGCTGGACGTGCCGGATTTTGCCGACCGTACGCGGGCTTTTCTGAAGATCCAGGAAGGCTGCAACAACTTCTGTACGTTCTGCATCATTCCATGGTCGCGGGGACTCATGCGCGACCGGGAGCCGGAGAGCGTGCTGAAGCAGGCGCGGATGCTGGTGGATGCGGGTTATCAGGAGATCGTACTGACGGGCATTCACACCGGCGGCTACGGCGAGGATATGGAGGATTACAGCCTCGCGAAGCTTTTGTGGGACCTGGACAAAGTGGAAGGTCTCAAGCGGATCCGTATCAGCTCCATCGAGGCGAGCCAAATTACGGACGAGGTGCTTGAAGTGCTGCAGAAGTCCGATAAAATGTGCCGCCATCTGCATATCCCGCTGCAGGCGGGCGACGATGAAGTGCTGAAGCGGATGCGCCGCAAGTATACGACCGAGGAATTTGCCCGAAAGATCGAACATATCCACCGGATTATGCCGGGTGTGGCGATTACGACGGACGTGATCGTCGGCTTCCCGGGTGAAACGGAAGAAATGTTCCGCAACGGCTACCGCTTCATGGAGCGGATGGGGTTCTCGGAGATGCATGTCTTCCCTTATTCGAAGCGTACGGGGACCCCGGCGGCCCGGATGGAGGATCAGATCGACGAGGAGGAGAAAAACCGCCGCGTGCACGAGCTGATCGACCTGTCCGAGCGGATGCAGCTGGAATATGCCCGCAAATTCGTCGGTCAGACGCTGGAAGTGATTCCGGAACGGGATTATAAAGGGCAACCCGGCGACGGTCTTCTCATGGGCTACTCCGATAACTACCTCCAGCTTGTTTTCGAAGGCGGCGAGGACTGGATCGGTTCGGTCTGCCGCGTGAAGGTGACGGAAGCCGGAGTGAACGAATGCCGCGGCGTGATCGTAGGCGAACCGGCGGCCCCCGCCCCGCGGAAAATACCTGTCGGCGCGGGCTCGCAGCAGGCTGAAGGGATTCCGGGTCAAGCGACCAAAGCGATTGTATAACGGCGCCAGCTATTTTAGAGAGGATTTCATTCCCGCCTTGTGCGGGGTGAAGTCCTTTCCATTCATATAGAGGAAAGGGTGATGTCGATGAAGGAAATATCGGCGGGAGGCGTCGTGTTCCGCAGAACGGGGAACGATGTGCAGGTGCAGATGATTCAGGACCGGTACGGTAAAATTACGCTGCCCAAAGGCAAGATGGAGCCGGGCGAGACCGTGGAACAAACCGCACTCCGGGAGATTCTGGAGGAGACCGGTATTGAGGGTGTCATCGTACACCCGCTGGAGACAATCACGTATCAGTTCACGCTCTCGGGTGTCGGCCTGGTCGATAAAGAAGTGCATTATTTTCTTGTCGAAGCGACCGGCGGCTCCCTGCAGGCGCAGGTGGAGGAAATCCGCGGCGTCGAATGGTCGCATCCTCTCGAAGCATGGCATCAGCAAAGACATTCCGGATACGGAAACAATGATTCGGTTCTAAAAAAGGCGCTGGAAGCGCTGGGTTACGAGGTGAATGAATGATGCCCGAATTTGATGTGCAGCGGCTTCCCTCTTACATCGACCATACGCTGCTGAAGGCGGAGGCGGACAGCGCGGCCATCCGCAAGCTCTGCAGCGAAGCGATGCAGTACGGATTTTACAGCGTATGCGTGAACGGAACCTGGGTGCCGCTCTGCCGTGAGTCGCTGGCCGGGTCGGGTGTGAAAATCAGCGTCGTTTGCGGTTTTCCGCTCGGAGCGAACGACAGCACGGTGAAGGCTCTGGAAGCGGCGAAGGCCGCCGAGCAAGGCGCGAACGAGATTGATATGGTGCTGCAGATCGGCCGTCTCCTGGAAGGCGACTACGACGCCGTGCGCGAGGACATCCGGGCGGTCGTGAAAGCGGTGGAAGGGCAGGCCCTGGTGAAAGTGATTTTCGAGACGGGGCCGCTGAATGACGAGCAAAAAATCGCCGCGTGCAAGCTGTCCGAGGAAGCGGGGGCCCATTATGTGAAGACGTCGACCGGTTTTGGGCAGGGGGCGCTACCGTAGAGGATATCCGTCTGATGCGTTCGACGGTTTCTTCGTCCATTGGGGTTAAAGCATCCGGCGGCATCCGCGATTTGGCCACAGCCAAAGCCATGATCGAAGCGGGAGCCACAAGGCTTGGAGCCAGCTCCGGCGTAGCGATCATGAACGGAGTCAAAGGCACGTCGGCTTATTGATGGGAGGACGAGAAATGGCGGCAGTAATCTTACAGAAGAAGAGAAAGAAGCGTGTGGAGGCCGGGCATCCGTGGATTTTCAAGTCCGAAATCGAAAGAGTCGAAGGCGAGCCGGAACCTGGGTCGCTGGTACCCGTACATAGCCATAACGGGCAATATCTTGCGACCGGGTATTACAACCCGGCATCGCAAATCACGGTGAGGGTCGTTTCCACGGAGCCTTTGGAGGCGATGACGCAGGAATGGTTCGAACGGAAGCTGCAGATTTGCCGGGATCTGCGCGAGCGTTTTGTTCCGGAAGCAAAGTCATACCGGCTTGTCTATGGCGAAGCCGACGGGCGCCGGGACTCATCGTCGACAAGTTCGAGAATGTCCTGGTCGTGCAAATCTTGACGCTGGGGATGGAGAAGGCCCGGACGGAGCTTACAGCCGCATTGGCCAGCGTCATGGCTCCGGGAGGCATCTATGAGCGAAGCGACGTCCATGTGCGGGAGCTGGAAGGCCTGGAGCAGCGGACCGGCGTTCTGTACGGGGACTGCCCCCGCCATGTGACGATCGGAGAGAACGGGCTGCTCCTTGAAGTGGATATCGTGGAGGGGCAGAAGACCGGCTACTTCTTTGATCAGCGGGAGAACCGAGCTGCGCTGGAGCCGCTCATGAAAGGCTGGGGAAAGCGCAGCGGCATCACGGTCATGGAAAAACTCGCGGATGACGGAACGGTCAGCAAGGTGCCGGTCAACAAGAGCGGCGCGGAAGTGACGTTCCCTTATTGGGACGGCGCCACGGTGTTGGAGTGCTTCTCGCATACCGGCGACTTTACGCTTCATGCCTGCAAGTATGGCGCGAAGAAGGTCACCTGCCTCGATGTATCGGAGCATGCGGTGGAGACGGCCAAACGGAATGTGGAGCTGAATGGCTTCCAGGACCGTGTGGAATTCGTCGTCGCGGACGCGTTCGATTATTTGCGCGAGCAGGTGCGGGGGCTTGAGGAACGGCAAGAGCGGGGAGCGGCGGAACGGAAGAAGGTCGACACCTCCCGCAAGCTGACTCAGGCCGGCCGTACCTGGGATGTGGTGATTTTGGATCCGCCGGCTTTCGCCAAATCGCGCGGAGCGGTGGAAGGCGCCTGCCGGGGATACAAGGACATCAACCTGCACGGCATGAAGCTGGTAAACGAAGGCGGCTTTCTCGTTACGGCGAGCTCGCTCGTACCATATGAAGCCCGACCTGTTCCTAGAGACGGTGCATGCGGCGGCGGTGGATGCGGGCAAGCGGCTGAGGCTTATCGAGTTCCGCGGCGCCGGCAAGGATCATCCCCGGATTCTCGGTGTGGATGAAGGAAATTATTTGAAGTTTGCGATTTTCGAGGTGCGAAGCAAATAAATTTGCGCTGAGCCTTTCCGGAGGGACAGGCTCTTTGTTTTGGCCTAAGATGCGGATTCTTGTGCCGGAGGCGGGTTTCCGTTACCGGAGGATGAACGCCTATTGCGGCAAGCCGTGGCGGAAGCGTAAAGGCACAGAAATCCACCCGCGGCGCTGATCCATAAATACGTATTCACATAACGCCCGCAATAAAAGGGAAACTCCTCGCACAATACCCTGAAGCCGGCTTCAGGAAAGGCTGTGCCGTACCAGGACGCGGGAAAGCCTGACGCCACGAACGTCGCCAGCATGACGATGAAGCCTTTTTCCGCCAGCATGGCAATGATCCAGGCATGCAGCGTGAAGCGCAGTCTGGAACCGGCTTCCGGGATCAGAAAGCCAAGGCCGAAGTAAGGGATCAGCACGAAGACCACGCCGTAATAGAAGGACGACAGCTCCCGGGATTGGTCCGCCGGGATACCGGTTAGGATCATGTAACTTATGCCGGCAAACATATAGGACAAGAAGTACAGACAAAAATAAGCTGTACCCAGGACAAAGGTCAGACGGATCCAAGGATAACGACGATTCATGTATACCTCTCTTTCGCGTTTAAAAACCCCGTGCTAGAAGCTGATTTTATACCTCTTGATTTCAAAATAAGGGAAAACATTCCAAATACCATTGAACTTATTATACCGGATGGGAGGCAAAAGTAAATTTACGATATTTAATAAATGAACCAAATTAATAAAAATAGTTTACTTCGTTTATTGCTTGTGGTATATTTCTCCTGTAGCTTATTTTAAGGAGGAGAAATCATGAAGACGATTTTCATTACGGGAGCCTCTTCGGGGATCGGTAAGGCGGCGGCGAACTATTTTGCAGAGCAGGGGTGGAATGTGGTTGCCACGATGCGCTCTCCGGAGAAGGAAACGGAACTGACCGGACGGGAACGGGTCCTGGTGACGCGGCTTGATGTGGAGAAGAAAGAAACGATTCGTGAAGCTGTCGCCCAAGGGATCGAACGTTTCGGCAAAATCGATGTGCTGCTGAACAACGCGGGGTATGCCGCTTTCGGCGTTCTCGAGGCGGCGACAGAGACGCAAATCCAAAGGCAATTCGGCGTCAACGTGTACGGCGTTATGCATACGATTCAGGAGGTCCTGCCCCATTTCCGTGCGAACCGCGAAGGGAGAATTATTAACGTTTCCTCGATCGGCGGGCGGGTGAGTTTCCCAGCTGCTGTCACTTTATCATGCTAGCAAATGGGCTGTCGAAGGCTTGTCGGAATCGCTTTATTATGAGCTCGCCACACTGAATATTAAGGTGAAAGTGATTGAGCCGGGCAATGTCGCCACCGATTTTACAGGAAGATCGCTGGATGTCGTTATGGACGATTCGCTGGAAGACTATCAAGCTTATTACCAAAATGTGCTCCAGAAGCAATTGGACAGCTTCCAAACGAATGTTTCCGCACCGCAAGCTATTGCAAAAGTGATCTATGAGGCGGCCACGGATCCGTCGGATCGTTTCCGCTATCTTGCCGGAGGAGACGCGGAATTTTTGATGGATAGAAGGAGGAATCTGAGCGATGAGGAGTTTATGGGGATGATTTCCAGTATGTTTTGATTGCGGACGGGATAACCGAATGACTTGTATGCATACAACGGAGCTATTCGCGCGCTTTCGGCGAATGATCCGTTTTTTTCTTTTAGTTGAAGTTTTCGATTGAGAGCCAGTGCAGGTAAACGCCGGCAGGAACATTTGTTCCTGTGTTGCTGTATATGATATAATAAATGCAAAATCTACCTTTTCCCCAAGAGGTCTCTTATTTGGTAGAATAATAGAATTGCAGCGGAGAACGATAGTTTAACGGAGGTGGGCGGCATGGCGTTTCGTTTCGTATTGGGCCGGGCCGGAAGCGGGAAGACGACTTATTGTCTTCAGGAAATTACATCGAGATTGATGGAGAGCCCCGCGGGGCGGCCGCTGATTTGGCTTGTTCCGGAGCAGGCGACCTTTCAGGCGGAGTATGCTTTGATATCCGTTCCGGGTCTTGGGGGGACGCTTCGTGCTCAGGTGCTAAGCTTCCGCCGTTTGGCCTGGAGAGTGATGCAGGAGGTTGGCGGAACGGCCAGACTGCCGATTGACGAAACGGGAAAAAAGCTGCTGCTGCACAAAATTATACATAAGTGTAAGGACCGGCTTCGCCGATTTCATACAGCGACGGACCAAATGGGATTCCTGGACCAGATCAATCAACTATTCAGCGAGCTGAAAAGATACTGTGTGACCGCCGATGGGCTGAGCCGTTTTTGGCAGGAGAGAACCCGGGCGCAGCAGGACTATTTCAGCGGCGGGTTGGAGGATAAGCTTCACGATCTGCAGCCGCTTTATGCTGAATTTGAGACGGAGCTTTCCCGGCTTTATTTGGACGGGGAGGATTACCTGACGCTGCTGGCGCAGCAGATGAAGGAGTCGGAATACGTCAGCGGCGCGGAGGTTTGGGTCGACGGCTTCCACGGCTTTACCCCACAGGAGCTGACAGTGCTGGAGCAGCTGGCATCGCATGCGGGCAGCGTTACGCTCACGCTTTGTCTGGACCGGGACTATGCCGGAGGGAGCCGGCCGCATGAGCTCGACTTGTTTCACCCGACGGCCAGAACGCTGCTGCAGCTGCGGGAAAGGCTGCTGGAGCAGGGGGTGGAAGAGGAGGCCGCCGTTATTTTACCGGGGAATCCGCCGGTGCGGTTCCGCCGCAACCCGATGCTCGCTTATTTGGAATCTCATTGGGACGAAAGGGTGAAAAAGCCTTTTACGCCCCCCGCTGAGCAGCGTTTTGCTCCGCCTTCCATCCGGTTATCGGCGGCGGTTAACCGGAGAGCCGAGGCTGAAGGGGTAGCACGGGATATATTACGCCTTGTCCGTGACGAGGGCCTCCGCTGGCGCGACATCGCAATTGCCGTCAGCGACGCCCAGACCTATGGCGATGTGCTGGCCGGAACGCTGACGGATTTCGGCATTCCGCATTTTTTCGACCAGAAGCGGTCCGTGCTGCATCATCCGCTGGTGGAGCTGATCCGCTCGGCGCTGGAGGCGGTGCGCACGAATTGGCGGTACGATCCCGTGTTCCGCAGCGTGAAAACCGGATTTTTCCTGCCTTACGGGCCGGGGGCGCCAGGTGAGCCGGTCATTGACGTTCATGCGATGGATCAGCTTGAGAACTACGTGCTCTCCTTCGGTATTCAGGGTGCCCGGTGGACCGCCGCGGACGACTGGACTTATTCTTACCGTACCAGCCTGGAGCAGGAGGAAGAGGCCGTTCGGGAAGCGGATCAGCGCTTTTTGCGGAAAATGAATGCCTGCCGCCGTTTGATTGCCGGCCCGCTTGCCGCGCTGGAGGCGAAGATGAGCCGGCAGGCCACGGTCAAAAGCCGCGTCGAAGGATTGTATGAATTGCTCGCGGCCCTTCATGTCCCCGAACGTCTGGAAGCGTGGAGCCAGTCGGCTCTTCGTGAAGGACAAGCGGAAAAGGCCAGAGAGCATGCGCAGGTGTGGGACCGCGTGATCGACATGTTCGATCAGATGGTCGAGCTGATGGGAGACGAGAGGATTTCGCTTGAACTTTTCTCGGAGCTGATCGAAACCGGCCTGGAGAGCATTAAGCTCGGGCTTGTGCCGCCTACGCTGGATCAGGTCTTGGTCGGGGGATGTCCCGAACGAGATATGGACGGGTGAAGCATGTCTTTATCCTCGGCGTGAATGACGGGAACATGCCTGCCCTGATTTCGGAGAACGGCGTGCTGACGGAGCAGGAGCGGGAATCGCTGGAGTCGGCGGGACTCAGGGTGGCGGAAGGGAGCCGCAGACGGTCGCTTGACGAATCCTTTTTGATTTATTGCTCGTTCTGTACGCCGTCGGAGGGTCTGTGGCTCAGCTATCCTCTTGCGGATGAAGAGGGCAAGACACTGCTTGCCATCCGACGTGCTGCGTCAGATCAAGCGGATGTTTCCGATGCTGAAGGAACGTCTGCTGTTGAACGATCCGGCGCCGTCGGACGATTTGACGGAGCAGATGGATTATGTTGCCCATGCGGACAAAGCCTTGTCGCTCCTCGTCGTTCAACTCAAGCAGTGGACGAAAGGCGTGCCGATGAGTGCGGTATGGTGGTCCGTCTATAACTGGTTTGCCCGCCAGCCGGAATATGCGGACGGTCTGTCCCGGATGCTCGAGGCTTTGCTTTATACGAACCGCGCGGCGGTCCTGCATCCCGAAATCAGCCGGAAGCTGTACGGCGACCATATTCAGACCAGCGTATCCCGCATGGAGCGCTTCGTTGCGTGTCCGTTCTCACAGTTTGCGTCGCACGGGCTTCGTCTGCAGGAGCGCCGGATCTTCCGGCTCGGCGCCCCCGACATCGGGCAGCTGTTTCATGCCGCGCTCAGCGTGTTTGCGGATCAAACGCTGAAAGAAGGCATCGACTGGGGCGCCATGACGGCGGAACAGGTGCATGAACGGGCGGGGCTCGTCGTGGATTTGCTGACGCCGAAGCTGCAGGGCGAAATTCTGCTCAGCTCCAAACGGTACCGGTACATAGCGCGCAAGCTGACGCAGGTGGTCGGGCAAGCCGCCGTCATGCTAGGAGAGCATGCCCGGCGAAGCGTCTTCCGGCCTGTCGGTCTTGAGGTTGGTTTCGGAACCGGGCAGCCGATCCCCCGCTTTTTTACAACCTGGACAACGGAATCCGGATGGAGCTGAGGGGGCGGATCGACCGCATCGACCGGGCGGATACGGAGCAGGGGACCCTGCTCCGGGTCATTGACTATAAATCGAGCTCGAAGCCGCTGAATTTATCGGAAGTTTATTACGGGCTTTCGCTTCAAATGCTGACCTATCTGGACGTTATCCTGACCCATGCCCCGATATGGCTGGGGAAAGAAGCGCCGCCGGCCGGAGTTTTATATTTCCACGTACATAATCCTGTACTGAATGCGAACAACCTGCTCCCGGCCGAAACGGCGTCCAAGGAACGGAAGAAGAAGTTTAAAATGAAAGGCCTTCTGCGTGCGGATCCGGAGATCGTCCGGATGATGGACAGCGGCCTGATTCAGTCCAGCGGCTATTCCGAGCTGCTGCCGGCGGCGATCAAAGCGGACGGCAACTTCTACAAAAGCTCCTCCGTCGCAACGGACGGACAGTGGGATACGCTGCGCCGCTATGTCAAACGGACGATTAAGGAGATCGGCACGTCGATGACGGACGGCTGCATCGATATCTCCCCTTACCGGATGGGACAAGCTACTGCTTGCATGCAGTGCGCATTCCGCCCTGTCTGCCAATTCGACCCGCAATTCGAAGGCAATGATTATAAGGGTCTTCCGTCGATCAGTAAGGATAAAGTATGGGAACTCATGGAGCGCAAGACCGGCGAGACGCCGGGCGGCTTCCGGCCGCTGCAGAATGAGATGCTGGAGAAAGGAGAGAAGCGGATATGACGGGCAAGATTCCTAAGCCTGAGGGCAGTACCTGGACGGACGACCAATGGGATGCGATCGCTATTCGCGGGAATTCCATGCTGGTAGCCGCGCGGCGGGCTCCGGCAAAACGGCTGTTCTGGTGGAAAGGATTATCCGGCGGATTGCGGATGAAACCGATCCCCTGGACGTCGACCGGTCGCTTGTGGCTACCTTCACGAAGGCGGCGGCGGCCGAGATGCGCCATCGGATCAGCGAAGCGCTGGAGAAGGCGCTTGCCGCGAATCCCGGCTCCGACCATTTGCGCCGGCGGCTCGCTCTGATTCCAAGAGCGTCCATTACGACGCTGCATTCCTTTTGCATGGAGGTCATCAGCCGCTACCATCAGCTGATCGGTCTCGACCCCGGCTTTCGCATCGCCAATGAAACGGAAAGCGCGCTGATGCGCCAGGATCTGCTGGAAGAGCTGCTGGAGGAGCGCTACGGCTCGGCGGAGGAGGGCGACGGCTTCTGGAAGCTGGCCGATACGTTCAGCGGAGACAAGAGCGATTCCGGGCTGTTTCAGTTGATTCAAAGGCTGTACGATGATTCCCGGAGCCATCCGTGGCCGGATTTATGGCTGAAGGAGAAAGCGGCGGTTTTTGCGGAAGGGTTGTCCTCGCAGGACCATCCTTGGCTCACCAGCTTGAGGGCGTCGGTTAAGCTGGAGCTTGAAGGCGTAGAAGCCCTGCTGCAGGAAGCGGTACGACTGGCCCGGCGACCGGCGGGGCCTGAGCCTTATTTGGCCAATCTCGAAGAGGATTTGACGCTTGTCTCCTATTTGATCGAGCGGGCTGATGCGCAGGACTGGGCGCTATTGTATCATGCTTTCCAAGGCGCCGGCTTCGGCAAGCTCAAAGCCTGCAAGGGAGACGGTTACGATAAAGAATTGCAGGATCAGGTTAAGAGCCTGCGGAACGAGGCTAAAGACCGGCTGAGCGCCTTGAAAGAGGAGCTGTTTGAGCGGACGCCGGAGCAGTTTGATGCGGAGCTTAAAGAAATGCATCCGCTGATGGAAGCGCTCAGCGGGCTGGTTATGGAATTCGCGGACCGTTATCAAAAGGCCAAAATGGACAAAGGGCTCGTCGACTTTGCCGATTTGGAGCATTACAGCCTGCGTATCCTTTGCGACCCTGAGGCGGAACCCGGCACACTGCTGCCTTCCCCTGCCGCAAGGGAGTTCCAGGAGCAGTTTGCCGAAGTGCTGCTGGATGAATATCAGGATACGAACCGCGTACAGGAAGCGATTGTGGAGCTGATCTCCCGTTCTTCGCCGGGGAACCGGTTTATGGTGGGCGATGTGAAGCAAAGCATTTACCGGTTCCGGCTTGCGGAACCGGGGCTTTTTCAGGAAAAGTATAAGAGCTACCGGACGGACCGTCCCGAACCGGGTCAACGGATCGACCTAGCCCGCAATTTCCGCGAGCCGGCGCCAGGTGGTGGATGGAGCGAATTATATTTTTCGCCAGGTCATGATCGAATCGGTAGGGGAAATCGCCTATGATTCACGGGCGGAGCTCGTCTACGGTGCCGATTACCCGGAAAATCCGGAGCCGGGACGGCACGACACGGCGGCCGAACTTATTCTGCTTGACCGGTCGAATCCGGAGCCGGGGGCTCTAGATTCGGATACGGATGAGGGAGCGGAGAGATTGCCGGAAGGTCCAGACGGTCCGGAGGATTCCGGAGCGGCGGACGCGGCGGAAGAGGAACGCGAGTTGGAAGCGGTCCAGCTCGAAGCCCGTTTCATGGGCATGAGGATCCGGGAAATGCTCGGGATGGACGGCGGTCAGCCCCTGCGGGTGTATGACAAATCGGCCAAAGGCATGAGGACCGCGACCTTCCGCGATATCGTCATCCTGCTGCGCGCGACCCGGCTGTGGGCTCCGGTCATCATTGAGGAACTGAAACAGATGGGGATTCCCGCTTATTCGGAGCTCAGCACCGGCTATTTCACGGCGACGGAGGTGCAGGTGCTGCTGTCGCTGCTCAAAATTATCGACAATCCCTATCAGGACATTCCGCTGGCGGCGGTTTTGCGCTCTCCAATCGTCGGCCTCAGCGCGGATGAAATGGCGCAGATCCGAATCTTCAGCCGGCACCAGGCATATTTTGACGCCGTCCGTGCGTACGCCAGACCGCGACCGGAATCGGCCCAAGCCTCATGTGCGGAAGGCACTGTCTCCGTTGAAGCTGAACACAACGAGGATGCTGCCAGGGATCACGAATTAATGGCTAAGCTGGCCGCCTTTCTGAAGCTTCTGAAAGATTGGAGAAAGCAGGCGCAGCAGGGCTCGCTTGCGGATTTGATCTGGGATATTTACCGTCAAACGCACTACCTTGACTTCGTCGGCGGGCTGCCCGGCGGCCAGCGACGCCAGGCGAATCTGCGCGCTTTGTACGATCGGGCGAGACAATATGAAGCGACTTCCTTCCGCGGCTTATTCCGCTTTCTGCGGTTCGTGGAGCGGATGCAGGAGAGCGGGGGCGACCTTGGGACGGCCAGAGCGCTCGGCGAGCAGGAAGATGTCGTGCGGATTATGACGATTCATAAGAGCAAGGGGCTCGAATTCCCTGTCGTCTTTGTGGCGGGCATGGCCAAAGCGTTCAACCGGCGCGATTTGACGGACAGCTTCCTGCTGCATAAGGAGCTGGGCTTTGGCCCCAAAAAGCTGGATGAGCAAACGAGGGTCAGCTATCCGACGCTCCCGTGGCTGGCGATAAAACGCAAAATCCAGCTGGAAATGCTGGCGGAGGAAATGCGCGTACTGTATGTGGCCCTGACCCGGGCCAGAGAGAAACTGATATTGGTTGCTTCTGTAAAAGGAGCAGAGAAGCTTGCAGCCTCTTGGGCCCGGTTTGTCCGCCATGACCGGTTGGAGCCGCCGGATGACGCCCTCGCGAAAGCCCGCCGCTATCTCGATTGGGTCGGGCCGGCATTAATCCGGCATCCGAATGGCGAACCGCTTCGGGAGGCGGCGGGGCTTCCATTTTACGACCGCCCTTTCCTGGACGGCGAGCGTTCCGAGTGGAGGGTGAGGCTGCTTTCCCCGCATCTCTTTGCAAGCTTGGCGGAAGCGGCCCCGACGGTTACAGAGGACGACCCCCGGCTGCAAGCCGTGATCAGAATGGAGCCGGTAGAAGAAACGGAGCGCTGGGAGCAGGAGATATGGCGCCGGCTTTCCTGGAGCTACCCGCATCAGCAAACCACCCAAATCTTGTCCAAGACCTCGGTGACGGAGCTGAAGCGGTTATCGGAGCATCATAAGCTGATGGAACTGCTCTCGGAGGAACCGGCGGTCCCGGTGTGGCCGGCAGCGACCACGGAAGCGTCGGCGGAAGCCGGTTCGTCTTATGCCGTCGCCGGCGCCGCCGTTCCTGCCAGTGGAGGCTTCTATAGGCCGGCGATCGTGAGACGCCCCCGTTTTCTCGAAGAACGTGAGATGAATGCGGCTGAGAGGGGAACGGTATTTCATTCCTTGATGCAGCATATTCCGTTGAAAGGAATGGTTACCGAAGCGGATGTGCAGCTTACGCTGGACCGGATGGTGGAGAAGGAGTCGCTTACCCCCGCTCAGCGGGAACTCGTCGAACCTGCGGTGATCACCGGATTTTTCAGGAGCGATCTGGGTCGGCGCATGCTGCTGGGGTCCGCCCATGTGCATCGGGAGGTTCCGTTCAGCTTTGCCGTCCCCGCTAAAGATGTCTATGGCGCCGAGGCTTCGGGCTTAGCGGATGAGGCCGTGATGCTGCAGGGTGTCATCGACTGCGTGTTCGAGGAGGATGAGGGGCTGGTGCTGCTCGATTACAAAACGGACCGACTGAAAGGCAGATCCCCGCAAAAGGCGGCGGAAGGCTACCGGCTGCAGCTGGATTTATATGCCAGGGCGGTCGAGGAGATATGGAAACGCCCCGTTCGGGGGAAATACTTGTTTTTGTTTGACGGAGCCCATATCGTAGAGCTGTAACCGGTCGGCAAAGATACTTGCACAGGCTCTCGCATAGCTAGTACAGTAGAGGACAGACAGGGTTGCCAAAGGGGAGCGAAAGTGCATTTTATGAAAGTTAAGCCGCGTACGGAGGCGAATGGTTCCGGTTATCGTTATCAAAGCAAGGCCTGTTGGATTCGATGCGCGGGTATGCTGACGTTATGCGCAGGACTGCTGCTGGGCCAGCAGGAGGTACGGGCCGATGCGATTTGGGACCGCTGGAAAGCGGCGGATGCCGCCGTCCAGTCGGGCCATCCCGAAGCTGCGGTTCCTCATTGGACCTTTCTGGCGGATCATTACGCCTCTATCGGCGATTACGAGAATGCGGCGCTGTTCTGCGGCAGATTGGACGAATATTTCGATAAAATCGGGGATTACGATCAGGCTGTCCATTATTACGAGCTGGAAAATACGTATTGGCTGAAGGCCGGCAAGGACTGGGGTGCCGTCGATTTACAGCGGGCGGAGCAGCTGCGGACGACGCTTGAAGTTTTTTATTCCACGGACGACGAAGCGCTCCTGCGCTCGCAGGCCGCCCCTCCGGGCGGGAAGCTGGCCAAATTCGAGCCGCAATACGGCACTTATATCGGCATGTACACCGAGCGGGATCCGAAGATGCAGAACTATTTTGACCGGTCGGAGACGTTCTACGGGAAAAAGCATGCACTCTATCTGGCCTATTCCCAAGTAGGCAAAGCCTTTCCGCGGCAGTATGCCTCCCGGGCCAAGCAGGCCGGCGCCGCGCTGCAGATCGGCTGGGAGCCGGCCGGGGGACTGGACGCGGTTACCGAGGATACGGTGCGGCAGTGGGCTCGGGAGGCCAAAGCCTCCGGCATCCCGATCTTCCTTCGCTATGCCAGCGAAATGAACGGGGATTGGGTCGTCTGGCACGGAGATCCGCAGAAATATATCGAGAAATTCCGGATGGTCCATGACATTATGGCGCAGGAGGCGCCGAACGTGGCCATGATATGGAGCCCCGGCGACGTGCCGATGTATTCGATGGATGCTTATTATCCCGGCGACGATGCGGTGGATTGGGTCGGCGTCAGTATGTACACCGAGCCTTACGAGAACGGAGATCCGGCCCAGGGCAGTATGCTAGGGACGAGCCCGGTGGAGCGGCTCGATTATTTATATAAGACGTACGCCCCCGGAAGCCGCTGATGATCAGCGAGACGGCGGTCTCCCATTACGCCAACCTTCCGCAAGAATCGTTTACCGATTACGGACTTCTGAATTTGCAGCGTCTGTATGAGGTCATGCCTTACAAATACCCGCGGCTCAAGTCGATCACCTATTTTAATGTGAATTTGGAAATGAAGGAATCGAAGAATGATTATTTGCTGCGGGACAACGAAGCGATGCTGAAGCTGTACAGCCGGCTGATCGCCTCCCCGTATTATTTGACCAAGGTGGAGCAGAACGCCAAACCCTCCGACGGAAGGGGCTTCGTCCCGCTTGCGCCCGGACGTTCCTTCACCAAGCACACCAAACTGATTCCTTTCGTGAAAATTCCCGATGTTTATATCGGGAAGCTGGAATACACGCTGAACGGCAAGCCGCTTCAAACGCAGACGGAACCCCCGTTCGGAATCGAACTGAGTGCCGGGGATGTGCCCGAGGGGGCCGTGCTGCAAATCACTGCCTACAACAAGGCGGGGCAAAAGGCGGCGTCCAAAAGCTTTGCGCTATCCTCGCGGATTTCCGTGACGGTGGACGGCAAGGACCTTTCCTTCGAACAGCCGCCGGTAATTCGGGACGGCAAGCACTTTAACTCCGCTGCGCGCCATCTTCGAATCGATGGGGGCGGAGGTTCGGTGGGATCCGGCTACGCAAACGGCTACGGGAACCAAAGGGAATATCAGCGTGTCCATTCCAATCGGCAGCAAGACGGTCAAACGGAACGGGCAGGACCTTCAGCTTGAAACGGCCGCTCAGCTCATTAACGGATATACGATGGTGCCGGCCCGTTTCGTGGGCGAAGCCTTCGGCGGTGCTGTTGGGTGGGACGGCGAATCCAAGACGGTGGGCATCGTTACCACCGGAACCGCGACGACGAGCAAGCATTCCGATGGAATGACCTCAGGTTTGACGGCGGCACTATCCGTGGGCGAGAACGCAGCAAAGCCCGATTCTGCGGAAGAATCGGGCTGGTTCGGTTCCGTGAAAAGGACCGCTGCACTCGTGCTTGGTAAACTCCAGTCGTGGCTGGGGAAGTGGGGCTAGTTTATTTATGCAGCGCGGCCGCTTCCTCCAAAATCGCTTTGGCCGCCTGGCGGGCGCTGGAGAAGGCGCGTTCCGCAAGCTCCCCTTTGCCTTGACATCCGTCCCCGCAGAAATAAAACGGGACATTCTCCACCCGCGTCGGCAGCAAATGGTTGCCGACGATATTCTTCACGCTGGCCACCATCGCTTTCTTAGAGACGCGCTTCACTTCGATCGCATCGCGCCATCCAGGGTAATGCTGATCGAAGAGGGCTTCCATCTGCTTCGTCTTATCGTCCAGATACGCTTTCCGCTGCGCTTCATCGGCGAAGTTGTCGCTTAAGTAGGCGATGCCCTGCAGCGACTGTCCGCCTTCGGGAACAAGCGTATGGTCGGTCGCCGACACGTCGCTGATGAACAGCTTGTTATCCATATCGCTGATATAGCTGAACGGGCGGGCCACTACCTGCTTCAAGCCGATATCGTAAACCATGACTTCGGTTGCCGTGTTGTCTTCATAAATCGAGAGGAACGGCTCCCAAGGCGTACCTTTAAGCGACTTGCATACCTGTTGTACAGGCATCGCAAAGATAACGCGGTCAAACGCTTCTTCCCGGTTCTTGGTCTGTAAAACAAACTTGCGGTCGGCATAACGAATACCGTCCACGCCTTCTTGCACAGCGATGTTCCAGCGCCCGGACAGTTCAATCTTGCCGCGCAGCTGGTTCGTGATAACGGCCCAACTGCCGAGCACATAGTTTACCGGTCGGCTGGACAAGAACAGATTGTGATAATATTCGCTGATCGTCGGACCCGGCACTTTACGCGCTTCCTCCGGCGTAATGAAGAAGTTCGAACAGACCAGATGCTCCCACAGCTCTTTCAGATCCTCGTCGGCGTCGGAATGAGCCAAATAATCGCCAAGCGTCTCATAATTTTTTACATTGTGAATGTTGGCCATGATCGCCGTAATTTCCCCGACAAAACGTACCTTCTGCATCGGATTCAATATTTCGGTTCTTAGCAGGTTGACAAAGTCGAGCGGAGCCGGAGTCAATTGACCGTGTTTCGCGTACATGACCTTGCGCTTATCCACCTGTTTGGAGCTGAACGAAAGGCCCATCTCCTTTTCCATCACGGATAGCGTGTGGCGGTCGATGCCGTAAATGGCATGGGCGCCGTAGTTCAACGTAAATCCGGCCTTCTCGTAAGTAAAGGCGCGGCCGCCGAGCTGCGGGCTTCTTTCAAATAATACACCTTCAATGGAAGGATTCTCGGACAAATAAGCGGTCGCCGTGAGTCCGGCCAGACCGCCTCCGATGACTGCGACTCTCATAGATGCGTCTCCCTTTCTTTCGGGCTCGAGCGGCTGCGGGCGGTACGGCATCGTGCGTCCGCGGCCCCGACCAGGCCCAAGCGAGTTGTTTCAGTAATACCTCTGTAAGATTCATATCCTCTCTGGTACACCACAGCTGTAGGGTGCCCACATACACGGTTACGAGCAATCGCGCTTTGTGCGGATCCGGCGACCATCTCAGAAGGCTCTCATACAAGATTCGGTATTCTTCGTCCACTTCAGCCTTCAGTGCTTCGTTTTGCATAGATAACGCGGTGATGCCTCGGATCAGCTTGGGAAACGATTGAACGCCTTCCGCCAGGTCCAGCAGCGACCGGTTGATGTGCGCTTCAAGGGATACGACCTGGGACGGGGTCCGGGTTGCCCAGGCTTGGATCATCGCGATCTGCTTTCTGGGAATTTCCCGCAGGATTTCGTCCTTTCCCTCGAAGTAATGATAGAAGGTGCCTTTGGACGTATTCGTAGCGCTGATAATATCGTCCACCGAAACCTGATCGTAGCCGCGCTCTATAAAAAGCCGAAGTGCGACCTCCATCATGTACTCGCGTTTTTTCCGGGTGGATGTTCTCATGAAACGGCTCACAAAACGAAGACCTCCTTCACTGGAGCATCGCTTTAGCTTCAATGCTATTATATGTCTAGATTAGACCGAAAGTCTACTTTTCTTTTGCGGAAAAATATCGAAATCGGCCCGTTTTCATGTTATATTTAGTTACATAAACTTCTTGGTTTTATATTTATTCTTTGTGGTGTCATAAGGTATGACGTGAAAATTGGGGACAGGGGAGTCGATGTTTATGTTCTACCGCACTGCCAAAAGCGATGCCGAAGCGATCTTGAGCCGGATGGCTTCGGGAGATTTAACGGTCGGGCCCGCGGGGCACAAGTACCGGAACAACCGATTGTTGACGCTGCTCAGCAAGGCTTTGCATGGTCTTCAAGTATTAATCCGGATCGTGGAGCGTTCCTCCCGGCGGCTTCATGTGAAAATAGATGACATAAAACTCAGGTCTGGCATTGTTTTAGAACAGGTCCAGGGCGTTACCGCTACGATAAAAGACATGGCGGAAGGGATTCAGTCTTCGGCCGAGCATACCCGGCAGGTGTCGGAAGCGGTGTCGGAAATTTACCTCCGTACGGATGAGGTGGACAGCTTCAGCCGCCGGGCCGCCGCTTCGGCAGGAGAGCTTTCGGAGCTCGCGCGGGAAGGAAGGGCTGAGATGGCCGCCGCGGTGGATCAGATGCAGGACCTTACGCTGGAAAGCGACCGGATCAGCGAAGGAATGAGGAATGTCCAGCGGTCGGTTGCCGCGATATCGGACATTACCCGCTTAATAGAAGAAATATCGTCTCAAACACGGATTCTGTCGCTCAATGCGAATATTGAAGCGGTGCGTGCGGGGAACACGGCAGAGGCTTCGGAGTGGTAGCCGGAGAAATCTCCAAGCTTGCCATTCAAACGCAGAACGCTACGGCCCATATCGGAGAACAAATCGAGCAAATTACGGCCAGCGTAGAGGATCTGGCCGAGTCCTTTGGCGGTGTGCGGGGAAAGGCTCAGGACGGGTTCCGCACGTTAAATGAAGCGAGCCGGACTTATACCAGGATTGAAACAGAGCTGCAGTCGGTTAACTTGAGCCTGAAGGATGCAGGAACCATGCTCACTGCAATGAAGGAACGGGCGGAGCATGCGTCGGAGGCCATCCGCCGGATTGCGGATTTGATGAATGAAACGGCGGCGGGCAGCGAGGAAATCCTTGCTTCCGCCGAAGTGCAGCAGACCCAGATCGAAGCGATGGACGTGCTGATCCGGGAAGCGGGCGAAAGCAGCGAGGCTATGCGCTCCGCCATTTCGCAGTTTAAGCTCCCCGAGAAGTCTGCGGACCACCCGCCGCGGGAGCCGGCCGATCTGTGGGTGGAATGCGCTCTGCACATCCGGAGCCTGATGGTCGCGCTTCAGGAATGCGACTCGCGGGAGAAGGTCGAAGTCTGGCAAGCAAAGCTGAACCGCGCAGACGAGCTGATGCACGGTGCCTTTCAGGGACTGGCGGAGACGGTGCGGCATGCCCGGGACCGGGACGACTATGAGGAGCTGAAGCGCCGCTGGGGAAGCTATTTGGAGGCGCGTGATCAGAACGTCCGCTGGGCGTATGAGGGCGAGTATGACAAGGCGAGGGAAGGCGTGCTGAATACGGCCCGGCTGCGCTTTAAACTGGCGGTCGATTTTATTCACGAATGGCTCGAGCGCCGCGAGGCGGCCTAATCGTCATGCGGCCTTGCGGTCCGCCATTTTATTTTTTATTCCGGATGAGGTATAGTAATAGAGTAGCCTGATTGATGGAAACGTTTGGAGGTCCGAGCATGGATTGTATTTTTTGCAAGATCGTCGAAGGGTCGATTCCTTCCAAGAAAGTGCTGGAGAATGAACACGTCGTTGCTTTCCACGACATTCAGCCGGCCGCGCCCGTACATATTCTGGTCATCCCGAAGAAGCATATTCCTACCATGAATGACGTACAGGAAGCCGACCTGCCGCTGATCGGCGAAATTCACCGCGCCGCACAGCAAGTGGCCCAAGAACTCGGAGTAGCCGAGTCCGGTTACCGGCTGGTGAACAACTGCGGAAGGGACGGCGGACAGGTTGTTTTTCATCTGCACTATCATGTGCTTGCAGGGGAAAAGCTGGGCGGTCTGAACGCGAAATAATCATCTTGCCGCAGGGGCGAAAAAGACTTTGGGAGTTTAGGTTGACACCCAGTTTCGTTTTCACCTATAATGAAGTTTGATGAATGTCTTTTTTTCGTCTTGGACGGTCTGTTCGGAGGGAGGGAAAACTGGTGTCAGAAACTCGAGTTCGCAAGAATGAAACTATAGATGCTGCACTCCGTCGCTTTAAGCGTTCCATCGCGAAGGATGGCGTTTTGGCGGAAGTCAAGAAACGCAAGCATTATGAGAAGCCTAGCGTGAAGCGTAAGAAGAAGTCAGAGGTCGCTCGTAAGAGAAAGTTCTAGGAGGCTTAATCGATGAGCTTAGGCGACAGATTAAACGAAGATATGAAGCTCGCGATGAAGAGTCAAGACAAGTTTAAACTCTCCGTAATCCGTATGGTTCGTGCCGCTATCAAGAATATTGAGATAGATCAGCGTAAAACCTTAGATGACCAAGAAGTGCTTGACGTTCTGAATCGTGAGATCAAACAGCGCAAAGATTCCCTCCAAGAATTTGAAAAGGCCGGTCGTGACGATTTAGCGGAAAACCTGAAAGCCGAGATCGCCATTCTGATGGAATACATGCCGCAGCAGTTATCTGAAGAAGAAGTAAAAGCCATTGTACAGCAGACCATCCAGGAAGTGGGAGCTTCTTCTAAAGCGGATATGGGTAAAGTCATGGGGGCATTGATGCCGAAGGTGAAAGGACGGGCGGACGGCAAGGTCGTCAACCAGTTCGTTCAGCAGTTATTGTCATGACAACAATGAGAACACTCCAGCATGTGTTGGGGTGTTTTCTTTTTTATGAATCATTTTCGCTGAAGCCGCGTAATAACCTCATAAACACAGCCAACTTGACAAGGGAGGTGAAGTACATGCGATTACGGGAAAGGGGCGCCTCCGGCTGATCTTGCTCGTTGGTTCGTTTCTCCTGCTATTCGTCGCGCTGGGAGCGGGTTTATCCTCGATCGACGCATCTGCAGCCTCGGTGCCAAGGGGTTCTGCGGACGTCCTCCCGATGCATCAGGCGGGGAGCCTTCAGCTGGCCGAAGGAGAGGACGGTCCGCTGAAGTCCAGTCCGGCGGTAGCCTTTTCGAGATTTATCACGCGGACCCTGGGTCTCCACTCTGCTGCTTCTCATCGGTATCGCCGGCGTGGCAATTGAATTGTTCGTTCCGGGCTTCGGGCCGCCGGGAATTCTGGGTCTTCTCGGCTTCGGACTGTATTTCTTCGGTCATTACATCGCCGGCTTTGCAGGCATCGAAGATATCGTGTTATTCATAGGCGGGATCGTTTTGCTGATCATCGAGGTTTTTGTCTCGAGCTTCGGGATCCTCGGCATTCTCGGTGCCATTTGTTTGTTCAGCGGGGTTGTGATGGCCGCGTACAACACGGCCCAGGCGGCGTTAAATTTGGGGATCGCCTTCGTCCTGGCGGCGGTTGTGGTAACCATTGTAGTAAGGATCTTTAAACACCGCGGCGTTTGGAACCGGTTTATTTTACGGGAAAGACTGACCACGGAGCAAGGTTATACGTCGACAGCCGAACGCAAGGATTTACTGGGGCAAAAAGGTACGGCTCTTACACCGCTTCGGCCTGCAGGTACCGCTCAATTCGGAGAGGATCGGGTGGATGTAGTTACAGCAGGTGATTTTATCGCAGCTGGGGAAGCCGTTGAAGTCATTCATGTCGAAGGGGTCCGGGTTGTCGTCCGGGAAACAAAAAAGAAGGCGTAGCGGCGGGAAAAGGACCTGAACGAAGCTTCGGGTCCGGCATCCTTAAGCACCTAAGGAGGAAACGGTCGAATGGATTCACTTGTGTACATTTTGCTCTTGGCGGCGGTCATTATTATCGCGCTGTCCGTATTTTTCAGCTTTGTTCCGGTAATGCTCTGGATTTCGGCCTTGGCGTCCGGCGTCCGCATCGGAATTATCACCCTTGTAGCGATGCGTCTGCGCCGGGTCATCCCGAGCCGAATCGTGAACCCGATGATCAAAGCGACGAAGGCCGGGCTGAATATCACTATTAACCAACTGGAAAGCCACTTTCTTGCGGGCGGCAACGTCGATCGGGTGGTCAATGCTTTGATTGCGGCACACCGCGCCAACATTCATTTGGAATTCGAGCGGGCGGCGGCTATCGATTTGGCCGGCAGGGACGTGCTGCAAGCGGTGCAGATGAGCGTAAATCCGCGTGTCATCGAAACGCCTGTCGTTTCGGCTGTAGCCAAGAACGGGATTGAGGTCAAGGTTATTGCCCGGGTAACGGTGCGCGCGAACATCGACCGTCTGGTCGGGGGCGCGGGTGAGGAAACGATCATTGCCCGCGTAGGCGAAGGGATTGTAACTACGGTAGGCTCCAGCGAATCGCATAAGGACGTTCTGGAGAATCCGGATAAAATTTCGCGGACGGTCCTGGGCAAAGGGTTGGATGCCGGAACGGCGTTTGAAATTCTATCCATCGATATTGCGGATGTGGATGTGGGCAAGAATATCGGGGCTCACCTGCAGACCGAACAGGCCGAGGCCGACAAGCGCATCGCCCAGGCGAAAGCGGAGGAACGCCGCGCCATGGCCGTCGCTCAAGAGCAGGAAATGAAAGCCCGGGTAATTGAAATGAAGGCGAAGGTGGTTGAGGCGGAATCCGAGGTGCCCCAAGCCATGGCCGAAGCGCTTCGTGACGGCAAGCTCGGAGTAATGGATTACATGAATCTGAAAAATATCGATGCGGATACGCAGATGCGTTCATCCCTCGGTAAAATGAGCGGCGGCCCCAAGGAAGGGGAAGAGTAATCCGCTGCTTCAGGAACGGAGGAGTATCCGATGCCTATAATTGATTTTGTACTCAAACACTGGTACCTTGTGGTTATCTTGTATATTGTGCTCAGCTCCATCCTGAGAAGTGTCCGTCCCGCCCAGTCCGGGCGCGGTTCGACTGCACCGGGCAGGCCGGCGAAGGGGATGCCGCCCTTCGGGGGCGGCGGCATGGGCTGGCCCGGCCGTTCCGCGGAGCCGAGGATGTCAAAGGCTTCGCCAAGTCCGCGAAGAGAAGCGCCGAGTGCCAAGCCATCGCCCTCCCCGGCAATGAAGGCGGCCCCAACGGCGGAGTCGGTACAGACGGTACGCTGCTGCCGGCCATGGGCATGAGGAGCGGCTGAAGGTCTCTGCACAGCCTTCGGAGCGTTCGAAGCCGGCTGCAGGGGCCGGAACCTCTCCCGGCCTCTTGAACCCCGAGGATGCGTCCAGAGGCGTCCTGTGGGCCGAAATCCTTGGCCCGCCGCGCGCCAAGCGGCCGTACCGGCGGTAAAGGCCGGAAGAACAACCTCGCGCTACGAGCGCCTGATCATCTGCATGATGGTCCGGCGCTTTTTTGCGTTTCCCCGGCTCCCGCTTTCATAAATCCGGCATACCGCGCATAAGGTGTAAATAGCCTTATTGCCTGGAGGGGGTTAAGCATGCGGAGCCTGACGAAAAGATTCAACCAATGGACAGCCAAACTGCTCGACTTGCCTCAAGACGTCGTGATGGACTTGCCCCGGATGACGCTCATCGGCAATATGCGGCTGTACATCGAGAATCACCGAGGCGTGCTGCACTTTTCCAGTGATGAACTCAAACTGGCTTTAAGCAAAGGGCGTCTGGAGGTTTACGGCAAGCGGCTCGTAATCCGCGCCATTTTCTCCGAAGAAGTGTTTATCGAAGGAACGATCCAGGATATCAAATATATCCCGTAAAGGGGCGGAAGGAGAGCAGGGCCGTGAATTCAACGTTCATCCAACGCGCGCGCGGTTATGTGCTGATCGAAGTAAGAGGCCGGCGACTGGAGAAGCTGCTGAACCGTCTGACGGAGAAGCGGATATCGGTCTGGGACATTCGTTATACGGACGGCGAACGGGCCGAGATGATGATCGCGCTGAAGGACTTTTTCCGGCTTCGTCCGGTCTTGAAGGAGACAGGCTCCCGGACCCGGGTCCGCGGGCGGTTCGGGTTCCCCTTCTGGCTGGCCAAAATGGAAAAACGCAAATTTTTCTTCGCGGGTCTGCTCTGCTTCTTCGCGGGAATCTACGTGCTCTCTTCCGTCGTATGGCAGGTGCGCGTAGAAGGGAATGAGAAGCTGCCCACCGAGAAGATTCTCCAGGCGGCGGGACAGGCGGGCATTCATCAATTTCAATGGAAATTCCGGCTCAAGGACCCGGCCGAGCTGTCACGCTCCCTGCAAAGGCAACTTCCTGAAGCGGCATGGATCGGGGTGCAGATCCAGGGTACGCATGTAGTCATCAAGGTGGTGGAGGCCAAAATTCCGGATCCGGTGCCGCTTATGAGCCCTCGTCATCTGGTCGCTTCCAAGAACGCGCTGATCACCGAAGTCTTCGCCGAGAAGGGCCGCCCCATGGTGAAGCCGAATACTTATGTGCGAAAAGGGGACATCCTGATCTCGGGCATCTTGGGCAACGAAACCTATTCGCAAACCGTCGTCGCCAAAGGTACGGTCAAAGGAATCGTCTGGTATAAACCGACCGTAGAGGTGCCGCTCACACAGCAGTATAAAACGTATACCGGGGAGACGAAGAAACGGTTTTATCTGGTCGTGGGAAACCGGGGGCTGCAGCTCAGCGGCTTCGGCAAAGTCCCTTATGAGCAGTTTGAATCCGTTCCCGAGCGGAAAACGCTGCAGTGGCGGAATTTCGTGCTTCCTGTCGGATGGATCAACGAGAAGCCGCTGGAGACCCGGACGGAGGAGCGGCAGGTCGACCCGAAGGAAGCGAGGGCCCTGGGCCTGGAGCGCGCCGGCGCCGAAATTTTAACCGCGGCGGGCAAGGATTCGCGTGTCGTTTCGGAAAAAATTTTGCATGAAAAGACGGAGAATGGTAAAGTTTATATGGAAGTACTTTTTGAAGTGGAAGAGCCTATCGCTGTAGAGCAGCCCATCGTACCCTAAATAGAGAAGTAGAGATATCTCTTTCTTCTTTTCTTTGAGATATTTCGGAGGAGAGAATGCCTGTTGATCGAACATGGGACAACCGTGAAAGTAACATTGAAAAATCCGTCCGAAGCCCAATCGCTGTTCGGGCCGGGCGATAAATTTTTGCATTTGATCGAGCAGGCTTCGGCCGCGAAGATTTATACCCGCGAAGAGGAAATTGTCGTAACCGGGGATGCCGCGGAAACCGCCCGCCTCGAACAGTCGCTGACCGTGCTGCTGGAGCTGGTGCGCAACCAATATACGCTCACAGAGCGCGATATCCATTACGCGCTGGATTTGTCCAGGCACATGAAGACCGATCAGCTGCTCGACTTGTTTAAAGGCGAGATTGCGGTCACCTATAAAGGCAAGCCGATCCGCGTCAAAACAATCGGCCAGAAGCAGTACGTGAATGAAATCAAGAAGAAGGATATTGTCTTCGGGATTGGCCCCGCCGGTACGGGCAAAACCTATATTGCCGTCGTACTTGCGGTGTCGGCTCTCAAGGAAGGGAAGGTCAAGCGGATCGTCCTTACAAGGCCCGCCGTGGAAGCCGGCGAGAGCCTCGGTTTTCTGCCCGGCGACCTGCAGGAAAAGGTTGACCCCTATTTGCGCCCGTTGTATGATGCACTTAACGACGTTCTCGGGCCCGAGCAGGTGCTCAAGTCTCTCGAGCGCGGACTCATTGAGATCGCGCCGCTCGCTTATATGCGGGGCCGGACCTTGGACGACTCGTTTATCATACTGGACGAGGCCCAGAACACGACGCCGGAACAGATGAAGATGTTTCTCACCCGGCTCGGCTTCGGATCGAAGATGGTCATTACAGGCGACGTGACGCAGGTCGATTTGCCCCGGGGCAAAAAGTCCGGCCTTGTCGAGGCGCAGCGGATTTTGCGCGGGATTGAAGAAATCGGATTTATTGCCTTTGCGGAACAGGATGTCGTTCGTCACGCCTTGGTGCAAAAAATCATCATGGCCTACAATGAGGATCAAGAAGGCTGAGAAAGGGTTGACCTTTCGTCATGACAAACCGCCTTTCCATTCAGGGAAAATTTCAATACCGGCTAGCCGGCTGGAGATACAGCGCCATTGTGCGCTTTCTTCTGTTTTTAACGCTTGCCGCCGTCTGCTACTTCACGCTGCTGCACCGGATCGTGCCCCAAACCTACGATATTCAGCTGGGCTCGGTCGCCGAGAAGGATATTCTGGCGCCCAGACCGATTGAGAACGCGGTGGCTACCGAAAAAGCCAAAGAAGAGGCGGCGCAAAAGATTCAACCGGTGTTCCAGGTCGTATCGCTGAAGAATGATGCCGCCGTCGACGCCGTATTCGAGAAGCTGCAGCAAATTAACGGAGATCCCGACGTGTCGCAGACGGATAAGGTCAATATTTACAAGAACGTGATTCCGTCGCTGATTCAGGACCATCTGGACCGCCAATTGAAAGCGTACGCGAATACCGGCCAATACAACGACCAGCTTCTGGCGGAGATGAGCAAGCGACTCCGCGATCAGCAGTACAAGATCCCGGAGGAAGCGTTCTACAAAATTCCGAAGCTGTCCAAGGACGATTTGACGCAGATGCAGCCGGTCGCGAAGGAGATCGTCGGCCGTCTGATGAACGACCAGATTATTGACGCCCAGACGGCCAGAGCCAAGGTGGCGGAGCTTGTCAATGCTTCCAACCTCACGAAGAACAATGCCCGGGAGCTCGTTCAGGAGCTGGCGCGGGCGATCATAACGCCGAATAAGTTTTACGACCAGAAGGGGACCGACGAAGCCAAGGGGCATGCCCGAGACAATGTGAAGGCGGTCTATATCAACAAGAATGAAGTGCTCGTCGCCAAAGGGGAGCGCATTACCGAAGACTTGTATCAGAAGCTGGCCGCACTCGATCTGCTTCGGGACGAGACCAGCTATTGGCCGCATCTTGGACTGCTCTTATTCATTGTCTTATTGTGCTTCGCCGTCTATATGTTTGTCCGCCAAAGCCCAGCCGCCGGTCAGCCAGAATAACGTGCAGCTATTGATGCTGGTTTTGATTCTGATCATCACGATCGTGTTCATGAAAGTATTCTCCATGCTTCAAAACCTGGACTATCCGTACCTTGCTTATTTGGCTCCGACGGCGATGGGAGCTATGCTGGTGGCCATATTACTCGATGCCCAGCTCGCGTTCGTTGCCGCCGTCTTCTTCGGGATTCTGGCGAGCGTCATATTCAATGCGGATCATCTCCAGGATTTCGACTTCAAGTACGGATTGTTGACGCTGACCAGCTCGTTTACGGCGATCTTCTCCATCCAGCGGGCCAGCCAGCGTTCCTCGATCCTGAAAGCCGGGATGATGGTTTCCTTATGCGCCCTGCTGCTCGTGGCGAGCCTTCTGCTTCTGGAGGACCACGATACGAAAAGAAACGCGTTCTTCGCTGCGGGCTTTGCCTTGGGGGGAGGACTGCTTACCGCCGTATTCGTCATCGGACTGCTTCCTTTCTTCGAGCTGGCGTTCGGCATTCTGTCTCCGCTCAAGCTGGTGGAGCTGTCCAACCCGAACCACCCGCTGCTGCGCGCAAGCCGCTGACGGAAACGCCGGGCACTTATCATCACAGCGTGATGGTCGGCAATCTGTCGGAAGCCGCCGCGGAGGCCATCGGAGCGGACGGCCTGCTTTGCCGGGTCGGGGCTTACTATCATGACATCGGGAAGACGAAGCGCCCGAGCTATTTTATCGAGAATCAGAACCACGGGGAAAACCCGCACGACAAGATTGATCCTGCCTTGAGCAAATCCATTATTGTGGCGCATGCCCGGGATGGAGTGGAGATGCTGAAGGATCATAATATTCCGAAGCCGATCCGGGATATTGCCGAGCAGCATCACGGCACGACGCCGCTGCAGTATTTCTACCATAAAGCGCGGAAGCAGGCGGAGGAAAAAGGGGAGGCCGGACCGGAGGAAGCGGAGTATCGTTATCCGGGACCGAAAGCGCAGACAAAGGAAGCCGCCATCGTCGGAATCGCCGACTGTGTGGAGGCGGCAGTTCGTTCCTTGCGCAACCCGACTGTCGAACAGATCGACTCCATGGTCCGCAAAATTATGAAAAGCCGGATGGACGACGGGCAGTTCAATGAATGCGATTTAACGATTAAGGAATTGGACCAAATTGCAAGAACGCTGAATGAAACCCTGCTCGGCATCTTCCATTCGCGGATTGAATATCCGACGGAGCCGCCGAACCAGAAGCAGAAACAATGGAAAGAGGTGGGCGGATGAGCCTGCAGCTCGCATGGAACAATGAGCAAGAAGAATACGGCATTTCGGAGGAGCTGATCGCGAAACTGGAGGAGCTCCTGCGACTGGCCGGAGAATCCGAGCAGATTACCGATGGTGAAGTGGCCCTTACTTTCGTGAACGATGAAGCGATCCGTGAGATCAACAAGCAGTACCGCGGATTGGACAAGCCGACGGATGTTCTGTCCTTCGCTATGCAGGAGATGGGCGAGGATGAGCTGGAAATCATTTACGACGGGGACGACGGCGATTTAAGCGACGCGGCCGCCCTGGAAGGCGATGAATTCGAGGTTGAGGAAGATTTCGAGGAGCCGCTCGGCGATATCATCATCTCCGTGCCCCGTGCAATAGAGCAGGCGGGGAATACGGTCACTCCGTTGAGCGGGAGCTGGGTTTCCTCTTCGTTCACGGCTTCCTGCATTTGATCGGCTACGATCATCAGAGCGAGGAAGAGGAGAAGGAGATGTTCGGGAAGCAGGAGGCTATCTTGCAAAAGGCGGGTCTCACCCGGTGAGGCCGCAGGTCAAGTGGCGGCGCAGCTTCCGTTTCGCTTATGAAGGCGTGAAATACGCGCTCTCGACGCAGCGGAATATGAAGTTTCATTTTTTCGCCGCCTTGGTGGTGCTCACGCTCGCGCTCTTTTTCCGCTTGACGAAGTATGATGTGCTGTTTATTCTGCTTGCCGTCACGCTCATGATTGTAACGGAACTGATCAATACGGCGGTGGAAAAAGCCGTCGACCTGGCGATGCCGGACATCCATCCGCTCGCCAAAATCGCGAAAGATGTAGCTGCAGCGTCCGTCCTGGTGTCTGCAGCTTTTGCCGCTGTTACGGGCATGATCGTGTTCTACGAACCGGTGGAGCAGATGTTCCTGAAGGCGAAGCAGGCCGAGGGAACCGGCTTTACGGCCGGCATGGTTTGGTCGCTGCTCACGCTCATCATGCTGACGGTGATCGTGGTGGAAACCCGGTTCTCCCGTAAAGGCAAACTGGGTGAAGCCCAGCCTGCTCACGTCGCTGGCTTTCGCCGTCGCCACCTTGATCGTTTCCCGGACGCAATCCGCGCTGGCGGGACTACTTGGTTTTTTTCTGGCCTGCATGCTGGCGGGAGTTCTCTATGATAAAAAAAGACGGGGGTTCCCGTCCCTCTTGCTGGGTGCGCTGCTCGGCAGTTTCTTGACTGTACTCGCAATTTATTTGTATGAAACGATATAATAAGGAAAAGGGGCTGGCTTATGGACAAAGCGCAATTGATCGCGTTAGCCAAACAGGCGATGGAGCGGGCTTACACCCCGTACTCCAACTTTAAAGTGGGCAGCGCCCTGCTGGACGCCGCCGGCCGGGTTCATCTCGGCTGCAACGTGGAGAACGCCGCCTACGGCCCGTCCAACTGCGCGGAGCGCACGGCGCTGTTCCGTGCCATTGCCGACGGAGAGGTCGCCGGGTCCTTCCAGGCGATCGCCGTGATCGGCGATACCGACCGCCCTATTACACCTTGCGGCGTATGCCGCCAAGTGCTTGTCGAGCTGTGCAGGCCGGATATGCCGGTGTACATGGCCAATCTGCAGGGGCAGATGGCCGAGACGACCGTAGCCGAACTGCTGCCGGGCGCTTTTACATCTCATGATTTGTACGGAGGAAGCAAAGACTGATGTCATCCAAACCTAACGGAAAAGACGAGAAAACCTTCAAATCCGGCTTCGTAGCCATCATCGGCCGGCCCAACGTCGGCAAATCCACACTGCTCAACCAAGTGATCGGCCAGAAGATCGCCATCATGTCGGACAAGCCGCAGACGACGCGCAACAAAATTCACGGCGTCTACACGACGGACGGGGCGCAGATTGTGTTTCTCGATACGCCGGGTATTCATAAATCCCAGTCCAAGCTGGGCGATTATATGGTCAAAGCCGCCCAAAGCGCTTTAAGCGAGGTGGAGGCCATCTTGTTTCTGATCGATGTTGTCGAAGGACTTGGCGGCGGGGACCGGTATATTATTGAGCAGCTTAAGAAAGTGCAAACGCCGGTAATTCTGGTTATGAACAAAATCGATCAGGTGCATCCGGAAGAGCTCCTGCCGATTATTACAACTTACAAGGACTTGTATCCTTTCGCCGAAATCATTCCGATTTCCGCGATGCACGGAAACAATGTGAACACCCTGCTCGAGCAGGTCATTAAATATTTGCCGGAAGGCCCGCAGTACTACCCGGCCGACCAGGTGACGGACCATCCGGAGCAGTTCGTCTGCGCCGAGCTCATCCGCGAGAAGATTCTGCATCTGACGCGGGAAGAGGTGCCGCATTCCATTGCCGTAGCCATCGAGGATATGAAGGTGGAGGAGAACGGCGTCGTACATATCTCCGCAGTCATCTATGTGGAGAGGGATTCGCAGAAAGGCATCATTATCGGAAAAAAGGGTGCCCTGCTAAAGGAAGTCGGCCAGAAGGCGCGCGCCGATATCGAAGCGCTGCTCGGTTCCAAGACCTTCCTGGAGTTGTGGGTTAAGGTGAAAAAAGACTGGCGCAACCAGGAACGCGTTCTTCGGGATCTGGGCTTTCGTCACGAATAACCGGATTCCTTGTTTCAGCTCGGCTTGCAGGGGGTTAATAAAAAGCATACATGCCAGTATTTGTTTAGCATACTTCGAATGCATCGGGCCCATCCTAATCCTAGTAACAGGTACCGCCGTCATGTCCCAAGGAGAGGATGATACTCATGAGAGATTTTTCGTGGAAGTATTTTTCAATGACTGGAGATGTGGATGCTTACCTGCTGTACAAAGACTTTGCCGACAAGGAATCGGGTGAACCGGAAGCGAAGGAAGACTCCGAAGCCGATGAGGCGGGGAGTATGCTTCAATAAGGAAGTCAGGTTAGCTTGAGGAGAGGCTGTCGATGCAGTTCAGAGTACAGGCGATTGTGATCCGCAGTATGGATTACGGGGAAGGGAACAAAATTCTTACTTTGTTCACCAGAGAACAAGGAAAGATGAGCGTGGTCGCCCGCGGCGCAAAGAAAGTGAAGAGCCGGTACGGCTCGGTTGCGCAGCTGTTCACCTTAGGGGAGTTTTTGTTTTTCAAATCGGGACAGCTTGGGACCTTGAATCACGCGGAAATTATCGAGCCCTATTATAAAATAAGGGAAGACTTGCATAAGGTCGCCCATGCCTCCTATCTGGCGGAACTGACCGACCGGATGATGGGGGACCAGGAAGGGCGACCTTTCCTGTTCGATCAGCTCCTCGGGAGCATGACCGCCATTCAGGAGGACAAGGATCCGCAAATTATCGATCATTTGTACGAAATGAAGATGATTATGTACGGTGGCTATACGCCGGAGCTCGATTGCTGCGTCAACTGCCGGGAGAACCGGGAGCCGGCCGCCTTTAGCGCCGGGCTCGGCGGGATCTTGTGTGACCGCTGTCTTTTCCGGGATCCCGGGGCGACCCGAATTTCACCGGGTGTACGCAAGCTCCTGAAGCTGTTCGTGCAAACCGATGTGCGCCGACTGGGCCAAATCGATGTGAAGCCGGCGACCAAGGAAGCGCTGAAGCATCTGATGCGTTCTTATTTTGATATGCACGTGGGATTAAAGCTGAAATCGCGGGATTTTCTCGAGCAAATGGAGAAGTATGGAATTTAGCGATGTTCAAATGATTTATTGACATATTTTTGCCCAATTGGTATTATAATATGATACATCTGTGAAAATCCTCTCGTGCAGGTCTGAAAACAGGCCCCAAGCGGCGGGATTTTTTGTTGTTAGTGGAGCGGAATGAGATGCTCTCAGTTTGCAGAGGGAGCGGCTGGGGGCCTGCGAACAGATCGAGTATCCTTCGGCATCTCTTGAAATCGTATGGTCTGAATGAACAGTTTGGGGTTACCATACGATTTCAAATGATGCACGTAAACTCTACGGATACTCATCTGTTCTCCGGCTATCGCCGTTCTATGAAAACATGAAACATTTCATTCCGCGCATTCGTAGTAGTATAAAAGAAATAGGCGGCTTGGCTGTTCCGCCTAAGGGAAACATAAGCTCCAACGGGAGCGGAGGAGAGCAAGGTCGTCGCAGGAGCGAAGAATTCGCATTTGAAATCGTGAATATACCTTGAATATTTGATTCCTTTTTCACGATTTCTAAAGCGGCCGGAGACGACCTTGCTCTCAGCGAGGGGATTTGGAGCAGCACTATGGTTCTCAAGGGCGCAGCCAAGCCGCAAGGCATCCAAGGGAAAGGCAGGGGGTCTGTGTTGGACCAGATCAAGCCGGTTGTATTTGTTGCTTCCGATTCGGCAGGGGATACCGGAGAATCGGTGGTCAAAGCGGCCGCAGTGCAGTTCGAACCCCGAGAGGTGGAGATCCGCAGAGTTCCTTTTCTGCAGGACACTTCCGATATTGACCTGATGATCCGGTCGGTGCTGCAGCGCAGCGGCGTCATCGCGTTCACACTAGTGATTCCGGAGCTTCGCGATTATTTAATCGACCAGGCCGAACAATACCGCATTCCCTATATTGATTTGCTGGGACCGGTGATTCGGACGATGGAGCATGCGTTCAACCAGGAAGCGCGGCACCAGCCGGGGATGATTCACAAGCTGGACGAAGATTATTTTAAAAAGGTGGAAGCCGTCGAATTCGCGGTAAAATACGACGACGGCCGGGATTTTAGCGGTGTGCTTCAGGCCGATATCGTGCTGGTGGGCGTGTCGAGAACGTCGAAAACGCCGCTGTCCATGTATTTGGCCCACAAAAAATTCAAGGTGGCCAATGTCCCGCTGGTCCCTGAAATTCAGCCTCCGGAGCAGCTCTTCACGATATCCAAACATAAGGTTGTGGGCCTGCGGATCGATCCGATGAAGCTGAACATGATCCGCACTGAGCGGCTGAAAACGCTGGGCCTTCCCGGCAACGCCTCTTATGCCAATGTCGAACGGATTCATAAGGAGCTTGAATACGCGGACAATATTATGAAGCGGATCGGCTGCACGGTGATCGATGTCTCCAATAAAGCGGTCGAAGAAACCGCCAGCGTCATAATCGACATGTATCGCACAAGATAGTTCTTTTCCTTGAGAATAAAGCAGGATTTTTTATAAATTCATCGTATATAATATTACGGAAGTACAGCCGACAGGAACCGGAGAATGAAGAATGTCCTATAAAATCATTGTGGATGCCGACGCTTGTCCGGTGAAAGCGGAGATCGTGCAGGCAGGGGTCCGCTTCGGGGTCCCTGTGATGATGGTGGCTTCTTTCGACCATCGTCTTCAGCCGGCGGAGGGGTAAACATCGTACAGGTCGACCGTTCGGACCAATCCGTCGATTTGTATATTATCAACCGCATTCAGGCCGGAGATATTCTGGTTACCCAGGATTTCGGGCTTGCCGCACTCGCGCTGGGCAAGAAGGCATTCGCCATGTCGGTGCGCGGCCAGCAGTATACGGAACGGACCATCGGATTTTTGCTGGAGCGGCGTCACGAGCAGGCGAAGCTGAGGCGCGGAGGGAAGCATTCCAAAGGTCCCAAAGCTTTTACGGAAGAGGATCGGCAGGCATTTCTACATTCTTTGACAAAACTTTTACTTCGTTTGCAGGAGAATCCGTTGGAATAGCGAATACGTATACGTGTTAATTTGAATGAAGGTGGATAGGATGAGTAACGGACGCATACCCGAACAGGTCATCGATGCGGTCTTGAAAGCACATGACATCGTGGAAGTGGTCGGCAGGTACGTGCATTTGACGAAGCAGGGACATTATCTTAAAGGGCTTTGTCCTTTCCATTCCGAGAAAACCCCCTCATTCACCGTCACTCCGGAAAAGCAGATTTATCACTGCTTCGGGCGCGGGGCGGGCGGCAATGCGATACGTTTTGTCGCCGAGGTGGAGGGCTTGTCCTTCGGGCAGGCGCTTCGCAAGCTGGCGGCGGAAGCGCATCTGGACGTGGGTTTGGAGCCCCAGCAGAATGCGGCCGAGACGAAGGAAAATGCCGACCGTTCCAAACTGCTTACAGCTTATGAATTAACCGGCAAGCTGTATCAGCATATCCTGCTGAACACCGCCGAAGGCAAGCCGGCCCTGAATTATTTGCGCTCCCGGGGGCTGACCGACAAGCTGATCGACACTTTCGGCATCGGGTACGCACCGGCAAGATGGGATACGTTATCCAAGCCGCTGGAGAAGCGGGAGTTTGAACTGCCCCTCATGGAACAGGGAGGATTGCTGTCAGCCAAGCAGGACGGCGGCTGGGTATGTGGACAAATTTCGCGACCGCATCATGTTCCCGATTCATGATTGGAAGGGCCAGTTAATCGCCTTTGCCGGCAGATCGATGGGGGATGCGCAGCCGAAATATTTGAACAGCCCGGAAACGATGCTTTTTCACAAAAGCCGCACCCTGTATAATCTGCATCTGGCGAGACCGCAAATCCGCAAACGACAGGAGCTGGTGTTGTTCGAGGGCTATGTGGATGTCATCAAAGCTTGGGAAGCCGGGATTACGAACGGAGTGGCTACCATGGGCACGGCGCTTACGCCGGAGCATGCCGAGGCGATCCGCCGGCTGGCGGAGCGGGTGATCGTGGCTTATGACGGTGACGCACCGGACAAACCGCCGCGTACAAGAGCATTCCGATTCTGGAGAATGCCGGATGCAGCGCCAAGGTGGCTGTCATTCCGAATGCGCAGGATCCGGATGAGTACATTACGGCTAACGGTTCTGAACGATTCGTACGGGAGGTTATCGAGACCGCCGTACCGTCGATCAAATATAAACTTCTTTACTTTCGCAAAAATTATAAACTGCAGGAGGATGGAGAGAGGCTCAGGTACATCCAGCAGGCGCTCAAGCTGATCGCCGCTATACCTACACCGATCGAAAGGGAGCATTATGTAAGAGAGCTCACCGGTGAATTCAATTATTCCTACGATGCCGCCATGCAAACCCTGAACGAGATCCGGATGCAAACGGAAAAAAACGAGAAAATCAGGGATAATAAAGATAATCCGTGGAATAATGTTATGAATGACGGGAGACCTCGGCAGCAGATGCCCCGGGTCATGCCGGCCTATCAATTTGCGGAACGGCGCTGCTGGCCGCAATGATGGCGGATCGGGAAGTTTCGGCCTATGTCGAACAGAAGCTCGGCGACCAGTTTAATATCGAGTCTCATGCGGCATTGGCGGCCTATTTGTATGCCTATTATGCCGGAGGCTACGAGCCGAATGCGACGACGTTCATCGGAACGCTGCAGGATGACAAGCTCGAGAGTTTGGCAAGCTCCCTCACTCTTATAGATAACCGCAACGGGATTAACGATACGGTGATTGACGATTACATCCGGGAGATTCGGAAATATCCGACACTGCAGTTACTTGAGCGAAAAAGAGAAGAAGTGAAGCAAGCAGAACGCAAGGGGATATTTCCAGAGCCCTGCAACTAGCAAGTGAGATTAAATCCCTAGTAGAGCTGTTGAAATCATCTTAGCGCGGGATGCCAGACGCGGTTAAGAGTGAACCTAGGGAGGAGGGAGTTGGAACATGGCGAACGATCAACGTACGGAAATAGAGACAGAGCTCACGTTGGAACAGGTCAAGGAGCGAGCTGATCGAACAAGGCAAGAAACGTTCCTCTTTGACTTATAAAGAAATTATGGAAAAACTGGCTCCTTTCGATCAAGATCCTGAGCAGATCGATGAATTTTTCGAACAGCTTCAGGAGAATGGAATCGATGTGGGCAACGAATCCGATGAGGAACACGACATGCATCCGGATCAGGAGCATGACGATTTCCATTTCGATGACGATTTGTCGCTTCCGCCGGGAATCAAGATTAATGATCCGGTCCGCATGTATTTGAAGGAAATCGGGCGGGTGCCGCTGCTCTCCGCTGAAGATGAGGTACAGCTTGCCAAACGGATCGAGCTCGGCGACGAGGAAGCGAAGCGCCGCTTGGCCGAAGCCAACCTCCGTCTTGTCGTTAGCATCGCGAAGCGGTATGTCGGACGCGGCATGCTGTTCCTGGATTTGATCCAGGAAGGCAACATGGGTCTGATTAAGGCGGTCGAGAAATTCGACCACGATAAAGGGTTTAAGTTCAGTACTTACGCGACATGGTGGATTCGTCAGGCGATTACCCGAGCGATCGCGGATCAAGCCAGAACGATCCGGATTCCGGTCCATATGGTGGAAACGATCAACAAGCTGATCCGGGTATCGCGGCAACTGCTTCAAGAGCTGGGTCGGGAACCCACGCCGGAGGAAATCGCGAAGGAAATGGACCTCAGTACGGATAAAGTCCGTGAAATTATGAAAATCGCACAAGAGCCGGTTTCACTCGAAACGCCGATCGGCGAGGAAGATGATTCGCACTTGGGAGATTTCATCGAGGACCAGGAAGCTTTGGCTCCGGCCGATGCCGCCGCTTACGAATTGCTGAAGGAACAGCTGGAGGACGTGCTCGACACTTTAACGGAACGCGAAGAGAACGTGCTGCGTCTGCGCTTTGGCCTGGACGACGGCCGCACCCGCACACTCGAGGAAGTGGGCAAGGTGTTCGGCGTCACGCGTGAACGGATTCGCCAGATTGAAGCCAAGGCGCTGCGGAAGCTGCGCCATCCGAGCCGAAGCAAGCGTCTGAAGGATTTTCTCGAATAGTGCCTGATTTTCCGGAATGGGAGATATGTAACTTGGATGGCCTTTCTGCTTCCCTGCAGGAAGGTCTAATTTTTTGTGTTCCCTTTACCGATAAAGTAATGAGCTAAGGATGACAACGACGGTGAAGGGAGGTTCTGCTCCGATATGGAAGAAAAGAAAAAGATCATCATCCGCGAAATTGAGCATTGGCGCAGGAGCCGGTCGCTTCCTGAGCAGTACTGCGATTTCTTGCTGAATATTTATTTGGAAGACGGCCAGGAAAAACCGAAAGCGACCGGACTCTTCGGAATGGATCCGGGTACGATAAGAAACAGCAATTGGAAAATCTGGGTGCTGCTATTTGGGTCATTAGCCGGTTTATCCTTTATTGCTCTTCATTTTAACGCTTTTGAATTACCAATGCAAATAGGGGTCGCTTTCCTGATTTTGTCAGGTCTTTATCTTTGGGGAGGCTCTAAACGAACTAGTGAACCGGTAGCCTCTCAAATCTTGCTCGGCATGGCTTCGCTGTTCCTGCTGTTCATCGGGGTCTATTTATTAAGGCTTCATGGAGTCGATGCCTCGGTGACCATCGTTTCCTACGTGACCTTATGCGGCTTCCTCTGGATGGTGACCGGGCTGGCTGCACGGCTTGCCTTGTTTCAATACTGCGGCTGGGTGGGCCTGGTCTTCTGCTACGGGTGGTCGCTTCATTATCAGCTGGACTCTTTAAGCTGGATGACGCTGGAGCTGAGCTGGTCAGCCGCTTTCGCTCTTATTCGGCTGGCTTTCCTGGATGATTCACGAGAGAACGCGGCAAGTCGCCCTTGTTTTTTTTCTGGTAAGCCTGACCGTTTGGTATATGCCTGAATTGTATGGTATGCTTTATGCCGGGAAGTATGGTGCAGAAACCGTGCAGTGGATGCTGCTGGCGAAGCTCGTAACGGAAGGAAGTTTACTGTTCGCTTTGCGAAAAAACTGGACAGAGTGGGTTGCCTAAATGCTGCGATTGTCAAGAAGATTAGAAATGATTGCTGAGGATGTCCCTGCCGGCGACCGGCTCGCCGATATCGGCTCAGATCACGCCCTGCTGCCTTCGTATCTGGCGGAACGGGGTATTATTACTCACGGTATTGCCGGAGAGGTGAATCCGGGTCCGCTGGAAGCGGCCATGAAACAAGTGAACGGAGCCGGCTTAGCGGATGTCATTGAAGTCCGCCATGGGGACGGACTGGAGGTTATCGCTCCTGGAGAAGTGGATGTGATTACCATTGCCGGAATGGGCGGAGCTCTGATTACTTCCATACTGGATAACGGGAGGACGAAGCTCTCCGGAGTCAACCGGCTCATATTGCAGCCGAATGTAGGAGAATCCATTGTCCGGCGGTGGCTTCTCGATCAGGATTGGGTGCTGATCTCCGAACGTATTCTGGAGGAAGAGGACAAAATTTATGAAATTTTGACCGCGGTCCCGTCTTCCGAGACGTCCGTGACCAACCGGGAGCTGTACAGCCCCTTTACCCTGCCCGGAGGCGCGGTGGCCGATGTGGAGCTGCTGCTGCACATGGGTCCCTATTTTATCATGGAAGCGTCTCCGGTTTGGATGGAAAAATGGCGGCGGGAGCTGTCCAAGCTGGAGCGAATTTGCGGCCAATTGACGCAGTCTTCAGGGGAAGCTTCCCGCAGCAAGCTGGCGTCCGTCCGGAAAGAAATGAAGCAAATCGAGGAGGTGCTGGAATGTACGCTAAAGGCCAAGCCGTCATCCAGTTGATGGAGGAATTCGCACCCAAATCCTATGCGGTCGCCGACGATAAGATCGGCCTTCAGCTGGGCTCCTTGTATAAAGAAGTCAAGAAAGTGCTGGTTGCGCTGGACGTAACGGATGAAGTCGTCGAGGAGGCGATCCGCGAGCAGGCCGATTTGATCATCGCCCATCATGCCATTATTTACCGGCCGCTGCCTCATATTCAAACGGATACGCCTGCAGGCCGCCTCTACGAGAAGCTGATCAAGCACGATATTGCCGTGTATATCGCCCATACCAACCTGGATGTGGCGGACGGCGGAATCAACGACATGATGGCCGAAGCGATTGGGCTGACCAAGACAGAGCCCTTGGAAGAAGTACATACAGACAAGCTCAAGAAGCTGGTCGTCTTCGTACCCCAGGATCATGCCGAGAAAGTACGGCAGGCCTTGTTCGAGGCGGGAGCAGGCTGGATCGGCGATTACAGCCACTGCAGCTTCAATATCGAAGGTACGGGCACATTCATGCCCCGGGAAGGCACCGATCCGTTTATCGGCCGTCAGGGCAAGCTGGAAGCGGTCAAAGAGATCCGCATCGAAACGATCGTATCGCAGAGTATCGAACGCAAAGCGGTGCAGGCTATGCTGAAGGCCCATCCTTATGAGGAAGTAGCTTACGACTTGTATCCGCTGGATCTCAAAACACGCTCCTTCGGTTTGGGGCGCGCAGGCAAGCCGCCGAAGCCTATGACGCTTAGCGAGTTGTGCGCTTTGGTGAAGGGGGTTTTTGAGGTTCCCGCACTGCGCGTGGTCGGCGATCCCGACCGCCTCATCCGGAAAGCTGCGGTTCTGGGGGGGATCGGGCTCCCGCTATGTGAGGCATGCGATCTTCGCCGGCGCGGACGTGCTGATTACGGGCGATATTGATTATCATACGGCTCACGATGCGCTTGCCGCAGGCATTGCTCCTGATCGATCCGGGCCATAACGTGGAGAAGATTATGAAGCAGGGCGTGGCGGATATTTTGCAGAAGAAACTGCAGGACCGGAAATGGTCCACAACGGTTACCGCTTCGAAGGTGCATACCGAGCCTTTCCGTTTCGTCTAATAAACTCCAGTTGTTTTTTTGCCGGATTCCCTGTATACTAGCAAATGCATCAGTTGCAAAAGAAAGTTTGACAGACAATCGCTGGCGGCCCTTTGAGGCTGCGAGAGGAAAGTCCGGGCTCCATAGGGCGGGATGCTGGATAACGTCCAGTCAGCGCGAGCTGAAGGCTAGTGCCACAGAAACGGACCGCCGATGGCGCACTGACGCTTTGCGTCGGCAAGCACAGGCAAGGGTGGAACCGTGGTGTAAGAGACCACGAGGAACTATGGTGACATCGTTCCTGGTAAACCCCATTTGGAGCAAGACCTAATGGAACGCAGTCCTTTCGGGGACAGCCTTTGCCCGAGGTGCGTTCGGGTTGGTCGCTTGAGCCATACAGCAATGTATGGCCTAGATAGATGATTGTCGCTTCAACGGTGGGAGGGTGGCACCCGTTACGACCACTGGAAGCACAGAACCCGGCTTACGGCAAACTTTCTTTCAGCCCATCGCAACCGGATGTATAGATGGCTATATTATGCGGAAGAACCGCCTCATGAGGCGGTTCTTCGCTTTGTGCCGTCTTTTTTTGTGTGCACGCATTTCGTTAATCATCTGCCCGGAAAAAGCTGATTTAACAAACGCTGCGTCCAATCCTGCAGGCCCGAAAGGGTCTGTTGGGGGGGCGCCGGTGTAGCATTCGGAGCCGGCGTATTCTGAACAGGCGCCGTGCCGGCGGGCTGAGCCGCTTGCAGCGCAGCGGCGACGTCGATCAGACCGTAGCCGAAGTACGGGTCCTTACCGGCGGGGCCGACATCCATGGCCGACTTGCGCATGATATCCATGACCTCCGTATTCTTAAGCGCCGGGTTGACCGACCGAATGAGCGCGGCCAAAGCGGTCACGTGCGGACTAGCCATGGAGGTACCGGACAGCGCCGCATACTGGTTATGCGGATAGGTACTGGCAATGCTTACCCCCGGTGCTGCCACATCAATGTAATCTCCATAGTTGGAGAAAGGCGCCTTATTTTTGTTCGAATCCGCCGCCGCGACGGCGAACACTTCCGGGTATGCGGCCGGATAGCCCGGACGGTTGGTATTATCGTTGCCGCTCGCAGCGATCAGCACCACGTCACGGTCATAAGCATACTTGATGGCGTCATGCAGGAACTGGGCGTCGGCATAATTGCCGAGACTCATATTAATGACCTTGGCTCCGTGGTCTGTTGCCCAGATGATGCCCTGCGCTACCGCATAAGTGCTGCCGGCACCGGACGAATCGAGGACTTTGACGGGCATAACCTTGTTATACCAGCTCATTCCGGCAATGCCGAGATTGTTATTGACGATGGCGCCGATCGTTCCGGCCACATGGGTACCGTGTCCAACATCGTCCTGCGGCTTCTGATCGGGATTTACCACATTGAAGCCGCTGACGAGCTGATCCCGCAAATCTTGATGATTCAGGTCGACCCCGGTATCGACAACCCCTACGATGACATTGTTGGAGCCTTTGGTTACATTCCAGCCGGCCTCCGTATCGATGATCGGCAGGTTCCATTGATACCGCCGGTAGAGCGAGTCGTTGGGCGTAAACGTACCTGCGTCAGGTGCGGCCGGCCCCTCGTTGGTTAAGTATAAGAAGTGGGGTTCGGCATATTCGATGTTCCATTTTTTAAAATAGGTCATCAGTCGCTTGGCTTCCATATGCGGGGATTCGAATACGTACGTATACCCCAGCTTTTGAACGTGGTCGCCGCGGATCTCGTCCTGAATTTGTTTTAGCTCGCCGGCAGAGGGCTCCCGTTTGAATTTCACGACGACCTGGTTCATATGATAATGGCTCGTGCCTTCGTTATCTTCCGGATGCCCGACGTTCACTTTATGAAGCGTCTGGGAATCCACGGATTCCACCTTATACTTGCCCTGGCTCGGGTACGGGACGATTCTGAGGTTCTTCAGCTGATGATGGGTCACTTCACTTAAAATTTGCTGCTGGACCACGCCGATGATCCCGTTCTGCAGGTTATTCGCCGGGACGCCAAGAACGAAGAAGGCGGCGCCGTCCGCCTGGAACGGTTCGGATTGATACGTTTCGCCGTTTTCCAGCCGGCGCTTGGCTTCCGCCATACGCTTCTCGGCTTCGGCCCGGGCTTGTTCGTTCACGGCGCCGACCGAGATTCCTTCCGCGAGCGGTTTGCCGCGGTCGGTCCAAATCAGGTGCTGCATATGCGGGTGCATCGTCCGCGGCTCCTTCAAGGTCTTGGTACGCTCCGCCGTCGTCTGACCGGCCATATCGTATGCGATCCGGTGCAGCTCCATGCTGCATTGGTTTCGGCATAACTGATCGGTCAAGGCCACGTCCTGCTGCAGGGCCGCTTGTTTCATGCGGATTTCCGCGGCGGGGAGACGGATTCCGGCGTCACCGTATTCTCGCTTCGCGGGAACACCAGCACGGCTACAGCCGCAACAAGCATCAAGGATAAGAAGTATTTCCACATGGCGTTCATGCCTCCTGAATCATGCAATTTACCGTTAGATTTCCCGCAGCGGGTATACTTATGTCGGGAGAAAAAATGGCAGGAGGACCGGGTTTTCCCGGATAGGCTATTTAGATATTACTTTTGGCCGGATTTTATGGTAGGATGTTCATATAGGTCGTTTTGCCAGTTCAGGCTGGGCTTTTTAAGTTGAGGAGGTCTTTTAATGTCAGCATCCAATGTAAAAAATCTTTGTGAAACGACGAGAACCAAGTTGAGCGAAGCGATCGCTAAAATGGAGACGTTCTTGAACGAGCATTCCCTTCAGCAGTTAAATTCCGAGAATGATCCTGCTATGGTTGATTTTTATAAGGGATATCTTACGGATACGCGTCATCTGCTTGTGTTCAGCGAAGTGGCCTACGAGAAGCTGGGTGTCGCGCTGCGCCGTCCGAACTTCAACCAGGATTACTCCGAAAAGGTACTTTATGAGGTTTATCATACCTGCGTGAACAGTTTCTTTTATCCGAAGAACGAATGCTATTCCGAAGACGGCCGTTATGCTTATACGGGCCAGGATGCCATCCGCTTCCGCAAGAAACCGATCCGTGTTGTCCGCGATCTGACGATTGAGCTGTCCAAAATTTTTGAAACGCTCCGCGAGGATTTGGCTTACTACGAAACGGATTACATTACTCAGAAAAGAATGCAAGGGGAGAAGGTTTAAGCCTGCCCCGGCTGACCATAGACAAAAGAGGAGAGGTGCCCTTAAAGCATCTCTTTTTCTTTAGTTGATTAGAATTATAAGTTTTCGTAACTTATAGCTTCGCAGGGGCCTTGTTAAATGCGCTGGTCCTTGCAAGACAAGGACGGCGTAGCCGTTTATCCTGGCCAGGATAAAGAGGGAGAGGATGAATTCGTTGGAAACCACGTTCAAAGCACTTGCGCAAGACAGCGTAAAGTTAATCGAATGGAACCAGCATCCGAGCGGAGGGTATACGGCTTGCCCGCTTTTTTCCCATTATGCGTTCAGCTGGTCGCGGGACGGAAGCTTCATTGCCTACGCCATGGATCTGGCCGGAAAGCATGAAAGTGCCGGAAGCTTTTACGCCTGGGTGAATCGTATCCTACATAATAAAATCGGGCATATTGAGATGCTCGTTGGAAAACACAGCCGCGGCGAGTGGATCGGACAGGAACAGTTTCTGCACACCCGCTACCATCTGGACGGACGGGATGACGAGCATTCGGAATGGGGACATTTTCAGCTCGACGGCTACGGCGCCTGGTTATGGGGGCTCACCTGCCACCTGAAGGCAACCGGACAGAGCCGGATCCCGGAAGGGTTTCTTGCAAGCGTCAATGCTACGGTGGAGTATCTGCGGACGTTTTGGCGGTCGCCCAATTTTGACTGCTGGGAGGAGCATTCGGACGGGATTCATCCTTCGACTTTGGCCTGCATTTATGGGGGGCTGAAGCGTATAGCGGAGATGGAGAGCCGTCAGGATCTCGAGGAAGTATGCCGGGAAATCCGTGAATTTCTGTTGGAGCATGCAGTTCATCCGGAGGAAGGGCGCTTCGTCAAATATTTGAATCCGTCGGAAGGCGGTCATCGAATCGGCAACGCCGGGGTGGACGCCAGCTTGATGTGGCTTTGCGAGCCGTTCGGTTTGTTCGAGCCGGATCATCCGGTGATGAAGCGTACCCTGGACAAGATTGAAGGGGATTTAAAGACAAGGGATGGTGGCCTGCGCAGGTATATCGGCGATACGTACTACGGCGGTGGAGAGTGGTCGCTCTTGACGGCTTGGTATGGCTGGCTCAAGCTGGCGGAAGGGGACCGCGCACCGGCGGAGCAGGCGCTTCGTTGGATCGCTTCCAAGGCGGATGACAAGGGACGGCTTCCGGAACAAGTGCCCGATGCCTTGGAAAATAAGAATACGTATGACGAAAGGGTGCAGCGTTGGGGAACTCCGGCCATGCCGCTCCTCTGGTCCCATGCCATGTATTTGGTGCTGTATCACAAGCTTTACGGATAATTCCCGGGTATACCTCCTTTTCGGCGGGGCAAGCTGAGAAAGGGGGCTACGCCCGTTCTACGGCCCGTTCATGGGCCTGTGAAAGGGATCGGCCCTCCTGAAACATATTTCAGGATAGGGGTGAAGTTTATGCCGGAAGTGAAATGCAGCGTATCCAATTGCAATTACTGGGAAAAGGGCAATAACTGCAATGCGAAAGCGATCATGATCGAGGTTGACCAGCATGCCGCAGTCGCATACGATTCGGAATTCGCCGCGGATTTTGAAGATCACAAGGACAAGGCATCCAGCGTTCGCAATACCTGTTGTCACACCTTCGAACCGAGAAACAAAAAGTAACGGCGAGAAGGGGGGCGGGAGCGGATGAAGGAAGCCGATCGGAAATCCTTGAATGAAAAGAAGGACCTTTCAGAGCGCGATTACAAGCTGGAACAAGTGAGGAAGGAATCGGGGCGAGGGGCGGAAGAGGAATATGGCGCGGAGCTTACCCCGATTTACGGGCGGCGGATGCAGCCGGACCGAGCCTCGGAGCCTCAGCGGCTGGAGGAAGAGGCGGCAGGGGAACGAAGCGGCTGGATGGGCTACACGGCCCTCATTTTGTCGCTGCTCTCCCTGTTTGTTTTCCCGGCGCTGTTCGGCCTGGCATCGGTCATCCTCGGTACGGTTTCCTTTGCCCAGGGGCAGAGGGCGCTGGGCATCTGGTCCATTGCAATCGGCCTGGTAGCGCTCGCCGGTTATTTCCTGCTTGTGCCGCATTACGCGTAGGTCAGTGCAGGACAGGCCTTCGGGCCTGTTTTGCGCGAAAATTTTCTTGCCATCGGGGTGGCTGTCCTAACCAAAACAGTGTACAATAGAATCTGGAGCTTTTTGACATGCCGGATTTATTATGGCCTGATTCTACATACAGTTAGGAGCCAGATCGACTTCATGAGCATTGATCCGCGAACGGTAAAAGAACTGCTGCAGCTGCAGGTATGGAACAAGACGGGTATTTTATCTTCGAACGGTACGGCCGGTGACGATGACGGTATGTTTGCCGAGTTGCTGAATGAGCTGATGGCGAAGCAGGATATGCTTTCGAACAATCCGGCGCAAGGAACCGGGATTTCGAAAAGTCACCCGGTCGCCAAGCCTTCGGCGCTCCATTCGAATTATGTCTTATCGCCGTCGAACGAAGAGCTTACCGCCGCAGAGCCTTCCCGGTTCGAGCCTCTGATTCAGGCGGCGAGCCGCCGGTTCGGGATTGATTCCAGCTTAGTGAAAGCGGTCATTCATGCGGAATCGTCCTTTAATCCCAAGGCGGTATCCTCTGCGGGAGCCAAAGGCTTAATGCAGCTGATGGATTCTACCGGCGAAGGGATGGGCGTAACGGATCCGTTCGACCCTGCCCAAAATATTGAAGGCGGCACCCGTTATTTATCCCGGCTCCTCGCGATGTACGGCGGGAGCGAGGCAATGGCCCTCGCGGCATATAACGGCGGCCCCGCCCGACTCGCCCGGCTTGGGATCGGCAATGATGCCGACCTGCAAGCCAAGCTTCATTTGCTGCCCGAGGAAACGCAGCAGTACGTGGGAAAAGTGCTGAGGCTGAAGACACAATATGAGGCTTAATCACATCATAAGAGGACCAATGTTAAGCTTCCGCGGAGGCTTGGCGTTGGTCTTGTTTTCGTAACGGGAAAGGAAGGACGAATGCTATGCTTTACATGGATAATGCGGCTACGACGCCGATGGATGAAGAGGTTATCGGAACGATGACGGAAGTCATGCGCCGGTTTTACGGCAATCCCTCGTCCCTGCACCGGATCGGTATCGAAGCCGAACAGCTGGTGCGCCGGGCCCGGGAAACCATTGCGGCTGCGCTTGGATGCAGACCCGAAGAAATCCGGTTTACTTCGGGGGGGACGGAAAGCAATAATCTCGCGATCCGAGGCACGGCGGTGCGCTACCGGAACCGGGGAGGCATTTGATTACCTCCGCCATCGAGCATGCCTCCGTTTATGAAACGTTCCGGAAGCTGGAAGAGGAGGGCTTTCGCGTAACCTACCTTCCCGTGGACCGGACGGGGCAAGTTTCGGTGGAAGCGTTGAAGGATGCGTTAACGGACGAAACGATTCTGGTCAGCATCATGCAGGTGAACAATGAAATGGGACGGGTTCAGCCGATCGCCGAGATCGGAGAGGTTCTGAGGGCGTATCCGAAAGTCCTGTTTCATGTGGACGCCGTGCAAGGAATCGGCAAGTTGCCTGTTGTCCCTTCCTCGCTTGGCATCGATCTGATTTCCTGCTCCGCGCATAAGCTTCACGGTCCGAAAGGAGCCGGGTTCCTTTACTGCCGCAAAGGCGTGGAGCCGGAGCCGATGTTGTATGGGGGAGGACAGGAACGGGGTCTGCGCTCCGGGACGGAGAATGTGCCGGCTATCGTCGGGATGGCCAAAGCTGTGCGAAAGGCGGTGGAGCGGCAGGCGCAGTTTGCAGAGCATACGGCCGCCCTCCGCCGCCGCATCGTAGACTGCATCCATTCGATGCCGGAATTGGTCCTGATCGGCTCGGAGCGGGCTGAGGATATGGCCCCGCATATCGTGTATTTTTCATTCCCCGGTATGAAGTCGGAGGTTCTCGTGCATGCTTTAGAACAACGAGGGGTCTGCGTATCCACCCGCTCGGCCTGCTCTTCGGGAGCGGACAAGCCCAGCCGGGTGATGCTGGCTTTGGGGTCGCCGGTGGCGGCAAGCGGCATCCGTATCAGTTATACGCTGCAGCAGACGCCGGAGGATGCCGAGCTGCTCTGTCAAGCGCTGCAAGAGGCAGTGGCGGCGCTAAAGCCGAATGCAGCGGAACTGAAGGGATGGAGGTAACCGCATGAAACCGGAACTGATCGTTCTCCGCTTCGGTGAGCTGACGCTCAAAGGACGCAACCGGAGCCGTTTTGAGAACAGCGTGCTGAATCAAGTAAAGCGTGCTCTGAGGCCGCTCGGGCGGATAAATTACCACAAAGAATTCGGGCGGATCATCGTGGATTTGAACGGAATCGAGTATGACCGGGCGGCCGAGCCGCTGAAAAAAATTTTCGGGCTGTCCTCCTTCAGTCCCGTCTTCACCTGCTCTCTGGATACGGAGCTATTGAAAACGATGGCCGTGAAGGTCATGCGGACCATTTCCCCAGCGCCCGCCACCTTTAAAGTGAACGTAAGACGGGCGAATAAAAGCTTTCCCTATGATTCGCAGGAAATGAACCGGATGCTCGGCGGCGAGGTGCTGCGGGCGTTTCCCGGACTGAAGGTGGATGTACATAAACCGGATACGGAGCTCCGGATCGAGCTGCGGGAAGAGCGGGCGCTTCTTTATTCCCAAGTAGAGCAAGGGGCCGGCGGGTTTCCATATGGTACCAACGGGAAAGCGCCGCTAATGCTCTCGGGCGGCATTGACAGTCCTGTGGCCGGTTATCTTGCCATGCGTCAAGGCTTGGAACTGGAAGCGGTGCATTTTCACAGCTACCCCTTTACAAGCGAACGCTCGCAGCAGAAGGTGCGGGATTTGCTGGCCCGGTTAAGCACCTACGCGGGTCCAATCAAGCTGCACATGGTTCCGTTCACGGAAGTGCAGACCAAGATTCATGAGGTGTACCGTGACAATCTGCTGATTACGCTGCTTCGGCGTTCGATGATGCGGATTACCGAGAAGCTTGCGGAAGCCAGAGGAGCCGGAGCCATCGTAACAGGGGAAAGTCTCGGCCAAGTGGCGAGCCAGACGCTTCCGAGCATGCATGCGATCGGCAGTGCGGTGCATTTGCCGCTCATTCGGCCGCTGGTGTGCATGGAGAAGCAGGAAATCATTCGTATTGCCGGATCTATTGGAACCTACGAGCTTTCCATATTGCCTTACGAGGATTGCTGCACGCTGTTTCTTCCTCCCAGCCCGAGCACGAATCCCAATCTGAAGGTGCTTCATGGGATTGAAGCCCATATGCCGTGGCTTGAGGAGGCGCTGGACGAAGCGGTACGCAAGACGGAAACCTTGGTAGTCAACGGGAGGGTCCCGGCTCAGGACGAATTATCGGGCTTCTTCTAAAGAAAATTTTTGAAACCTGTCCTGCGTTATTTTCGTAATATCTACTTTAGGTGCTTCGCCTGAACGTTTCAGTTTTTCGGATGGAGGGTTTACCGGATGTGGGATTGGTTCGTACTTTTTTTGGAAATTATGCTCATCAACGTCGTGCTTAGCGGCGATAATGCGGTGGTTATAGCTCTGGCGAGTAAAAATTTGCCGGCTGAGCAGCGAAAGCAGGCGGTGTGGTGGGGGGCCTTCGGAGCGATCGGGCCGCGGGTCGTCCTTACGATCATCGCCGTCTATGTGCTGCGGATTCCTTTCATTCAGGCGCTCGGTTCCCTGCTGCTCCTCTGGATTGCGATCAAGCTTCTGATCGACGATGAGGACCATACGGGAGTAAAGGAAGCGACGACGCTGGGGAAGGCGATTTGGACGATCATCGTGGCCGATTTCGTCATGAGCCTGGATAATGTGCTGGCGATTGCGGCCAAAGCGCAGGGAGATATTGCGGTGATCATTCTAGGTATCGGGCTCAGCGTGCCGATCATCATTTGGGGCAGCACACTGGTGATGAAATTGCTGAAGAAATTCCCGATTTTCGTATATTTGGGCGCGGGGATTTTGGGATATACGGCGGGCGAGATGTTTATCTCCGATACGAGGTTATATGAACAATTGCTTGGAGATACGCCGCACGGAATTATCCCGGTCATCACGACGGTCGTTGTCATTGCTGCGGGTTTGCTTAAAAAATTTGTTTTCCGGCCGAAGCATACGTGAAACTTGTAAATATCGTGTAAATCTTGTGCTTTTTCTTGCATTTCCGTCCATTTCGCTATATAATGAGCTTTGAATTGTAGCGTCGGCGCTTACGTCCGACGCTACTTTTATGAACAGGCTTAGAAAGCGCCACCAAGCCAATTTCTTTGAGAGGATCAAGTGACTTATATGCATACAAGAGACAAAATTCGCAATATCGCCATTATTGCCCACGTCGACCACGGTAAAACCACATTGGTTGATAAGTCGCTTCAGCAATCCGGCACATTCCGCGAGAATGAAGCCGTTCAGGAACGGGCCATGGACTCCAATGATCTGGAGCGCGAACGCGGGATTACCATTCTGGCTAAGAATACGGCCATCAAATACAAAGATTTCCTGATTAATATCGTGGATACTCCGGGCCACGCCGATTTCGGCGGCGAAGTGGAGCGGATTATGAAAATGGTCGACGGCGTGCTGCTGGTTGTCGACGCCTTCGAAGGTACGATGCCGCAGACGAAATTCGTGCTTCGCAAAGCACTCGAGCAGAACCTTACGCCGATTGTCGTCGTCAATAAGATCGACCGTCCGAACGCCCGCCCGGCGGAAGTGGTGGACGAAGTGCTGGACCTGTTCATCGAGCTTGGCGCGAACGACGACCAGCTGGATTTCCCGGTCGTGTATGCTTCGGCTTTGATGGGGACTTCCAGCATGGATTCGGACCCCGAGAAGCAGGACAACAACATGCAGGCGCTCTACGACACGATTGTGAGCCATATTCCTGCACCTACGGAAAGCGTGGATGAGCCTCTGCAGTTCCTTGTGACGCTGATGGACTTTAACGAATATCTGGGCCGTATCGCTATCGGCCGCGTGAATCGGGGCAAGGTGCGCCAAGGCCAGGCGATTGCGGTTATCAACCGCGAAGGCCAAACGAAGCAGGCCCGCGTTGAGAAGCTGTTCGGCTTCCAAGGGCTGAAGCGGATTGAAGTCGAAGAAGCCGGGGCCGGGGACATTATCGCGATCGCAGGGATCAAGGACATCAATATCGGGGAGACGATCGCCGATCCGGCCCATCCGGAAGCCCTGCCCGTGCTGAAGATTGATGAGCCTACGCTGCAAATGACGTTCCTTGTGAACAACAGTCCTTTTGCAGGACGGGAAGGCAAGTGGGTTACGTCACGCAAGCTTCGCGAGCGTTTGTTCAAGGAGCTGGAAACCGACGTCAGCCTGCGCGTAGACGAAACCGACAGCCCGGATGCCTTTATCGTATCCGGACGCGGTGAGCTGCATCTCGGCATTCTGATCGAGAATATGCGTCGTGAAGGCTTCGAGCTCCAGGTATCCAAGCCGGAGGTTATTATTAAAGAGATCGACGGCCAGAAGATGGAGCCGATCGAACGTCTCCTGATCGACGTGCCGGAAGACAGCATGGGTGCCGTCATGGAAAGCCTCGGCACGCGCAAAGCCGAGATGGTCAACATGATCAACAACGGCAACGGCAACGTGCGGCTGGAGTTCCTGATTCCGGCGCGGGGGCTGATCGGATACCGCACCTACTTCCTGACGCTGACGCGCGGATACGGGATTTTGAACCATGCCTTCGACAGCTACGGGCCTTATGCCGGCAGCAATGTAGGCGGTCGTCATGAGGGTGTGCTGGTATCTAGCGAGACGGGTACTTCGACGCTCTACGGGATTTTGTCCGTAGAAGACCGGGGTACACTCTTCGTTGAGCCGGGTACCGAGGTATACGAAGGCATGATCGTGGGCGAGCATACGCGCGATAACGACATTATCGTCAACATCTGTAAGGAGAAGCAGCTGACGAACGTCCGTTCCGCCACCAAGGAAGATACGGTCAAGATGAAGACGCCTCGTTTGTATTCGCTGGAGCAAGCTCTCGAGTACCTGAACGATGACGAATACTGCGAAATCACGCCGAAATCGATCCGTCTGCGGAAGAAGATTCTGAACAAAAACGAGCGCGAACGCGCCGAGAAGCACCGCAAAATGGCGGAAGCGAACGCTTAATAACGGTTTGGATATGGGAAAGCTCTGAGCGATCAGAGCTTTCTTCTTACATACATAATCTGGCGTGCCAGTGTGAGGAGGGCCAAAGAGTGAATTGGTTTCACGCTCATCCGTTTTGGACGTTTGTGATCATTTTCGTGTTAATGACTTATGTTTATAACAAAGTATTCCGGGTGAAAAAGCTTCCTGTTTTAAAAGATTTGATTATTTATTTACTGCTCGCTGTAGGTGCTGCAATGCTTATGCTGTTCCAGCTGGCGGGTCTTCCCATCGTGCCAAGCTTGACCGTCGCTGTGGCTTTGATGTTCCTCGTGCGCATCCGGTATTTTGTTCAGGACAGAGCGAACCGAAAGCAGTAGTCGTTCATGGTGAACTGTTCATGGGAGGAAGGAATTCAATGAGCCGTTATTGGTTGACTCCGCTGCATTGGAACGGAGCTGACGCTATCCTCGGTGCGGAGAGGTTCCTGCTTGAGCCGGGAGAGCTTGGCGAACGCTGGATCGGCGCCATGAAAGCTGTGCATCCCAGGCCGCTGTCGCCGTTCAAATCTGGGCCGCTGTTAAGCGATGAGACGAACGCCGAAAGTTGTGGAATTACGGAGCTTCCTTTCCTGCTGGATTCGGAAAGCGCTTTAACCTTGAGGCCGCCGGATGCTGAACCGGACGGAGGCGCGGGTTTATGGTCCTTGTCGCATTGCGCCGAGGCCTACCTTCATCGGATACCCAGCGTCACGGAAGCCTTGGACTGGCTGGCGCGGACCGAAGCGGATTTTGACGAAGCGTTTCAGCCGTGGCTTAGGGTCATGAAAGAATGGCTGGCACAAGGGCGGCAAGTGATTTTGCTTAAGGAGGACTGATTCGCGGATGAACCTGCGGGACGCGCTTTTTAATTGGCTGCAGATCAGCATCGTAGCTGAGGCAAGGCCGGAGGACAAGGCGACGGCGGAAACGGCGGATTTTTTCGAGGTGATTCTGCGCGAAGATCATCGTCTTACGGAGTTTCAAGTGTCCAAGGACGAGACGATGTACCGGATTCGCTATACTGGAGAGGACGGCGCCAAACTGATCATGTTCGACCGCGAATCGGCCGAGCAGCCGCTGGCGGACATAAATTCCAACCCGAAATACAATGAGTGACATATAACGGGACATGGCGAGATAAAATAAAATATCTGCAAGGGAAGGGAGTGTCCGGGACAACTGTTGGTAGCTTGGGATGATTCCGGTATGGTATAATGGAATCAAGCGGGAAGCCGCTATTCCATGCGGCGGAACCATAGTACAAGGCATCCCAAGCCTTGAACCTGAGCCGCAATGCTTACGAAGCCGTTTTGCTCCGCAAAACTTAAGTTTCTGCTTACGAAGTGGCTTTGCTATCGCAAAGCCTGAGCTGATCCTTACGATGCAGTTTTGCTCCGCAAAACTTAAGTTTCTGCTTACGAAGTGGCTTTGCTATCGCAAAGCCTGTAGGAGGGGAATCTATGGCCGAAACGATCACAGCTCTTTCGGAACAACTCTTCGACACGCTGCAGAAGGAATCGTTTGCTTTGCTCAGCACCATCGATCACGAAACCGGTGCGCCCGGCATCCATGCTATTTCCTGGCTGTATGCCAAGGATGAGAAGACGATCCGGTTTGCAGTGGACCAGCGTTCCCGTATTGTAACGAACATTAAGAACAATCCGCTTGTAACTCTCACCTATATCGGTGCAGGGACCGTTCATGCCATTGGCGGTGAGGCGGTTGCTGCTGCCGAGGCGCTGGAGGATGTTCCTTTTAAGCTGGCGTGCTTCGACATCGGGATCACCGTTGTCCAGGACGCTATGTTTTACGGCGCCCGGATTCTCGCATCGCCCCAGTATGAAAAAACATACGACAAGCGTGCCGCCGACAAGCTGGACACGCAGGTCTTTCATGCCATGAAAAAAGCCTAGAACCTCTATAAGTTCTCAGGCTTTTTTGATTCTCTGGAAGATTGGCTTCATCGGGGAGCCGTATGGCCTCCAGGGTGCGCCGCACCCGGCCCGGTGGAATCCGGCGGATTGACATCCCGCGGCATTTGCGGAACAATCCTGCCGATGATGGCCGCCATTTCCTCGGCGAACCCGTTCACCGGCCGGCCGCTCTGGATGCTCTGTCTCATTAAGCGAAGACGTTCAGCCAGATCCATGTCCGCGGTAACCAGCGCATCCGCGCCGTAAGGATCTTTTCTGAGCGCCTCGGCGACGGACAGCTTGATGGTCCCGACCTTGGCCCTGTCCATTCCCGGCGGCACATTGATTCCAACCACCGCGGTGTTGCCGAATACGACGCAGTTTGCACTTTCGACATTCGGCACACTGGTAGCGATTTGCTCGAGCCGGTCGGCAACTGCTTTGGGGTCCCTGATTTCCTTCTTCTGCGGCGCTGTCTGCTGGACCTGAACTTGCCGGTTGGGATCCGCGGCCGGGGAAGGAGCAGCGCTTTTCCCGGTTATTTGGTTACACCCTGCCAATAAAGGCAGCAATGACATAGCCATGATAAACCTTCTCATCGTTCATCGTCCTTTCTATATCTAACCTGCTTTGGCTAGTTTGTCCTTACTTGCCGCTTCTTATGTATCACAGGGCAATGTCGTTTACTCGCCGTGGTTCGTATGCTCCGAGTAAGGAGAAGGCCACCCTGATAGATCCGTTCGGGATACAAGGCATATTGCTCGTCTTACCGGTTAATCGCCTGTGAGATTGCGATATTGCAGTTCTGAGATAGATAGAAGCCAACCACCGGACCTGGGAGGGGACTCATATGAGAAAAATTTATGTACTGGATACCAATGTATTGCTGCAGGACCCGAACGCTATCTTTGCCTTTGAGGACAATGAAGTGATTATCCCCGCTATCGTACTGGAGGAGATCGATTCCAAGAAACGCAATGCCGACGAGCTCGGCCGCAACGCCAGACAAATTTCGCGGATGCTGGACGGGCATGCGGAATGAAGGCCGGCTCTATGAAGGAACAGATTTGCCGAATGGAGGAAGACTGAAGGTCGAGCTGAACCACCGCAGCTTCGCGAAGCTGCAGGAAGTGTTTGCAGAAGTAACCAACGACAATCGGATTTTGGCGGTGGCGCTCAATTATCATCTGGAGGAAAAGGATAAAGAAGAACAGCGTCCCGTCATCTTGGTCAGCAAGGATGTGCTGGTGCGGATTAAGGCGGACGTGCTGGGAATTACCGCGCAGGATTATTTAACGGACCGGGTGGTCAACGTCCCCGGCGATCTCTATATGGGGTATTTGACGCTTCACGTTCATCCTTCGATCATCGACGAATTTTATACGTATCGCCATCTCCATGTCGCTTCCTTGAATTTGGGATATCAGGTGCATCCGCATGAGTTCGTTATTTTGAAGGATGAGATGGGCTCGAGCAAATCGGCGCTTCTGAAAGCTTCGGCGGACGGTAAAAAGCTGGAGCCGCTGTTTCTGAGCAACGAGCCGATATGGGGAATTGCCGCCCGAAACGCACAACAGCGGATGGCGCTCGAGCTGCTGCTCAATGACGATATCCCGTTGGTCACGCTCACCGGCAAAGCGGGTACCGGGAAGACGCCGCTTACGCTGGCGGCCGGGCTGATGAAGGTGGAGGACGAACGGAAATACAAGAAGCCGCTGATCGCCCGTCCCGTCGTGCCGATGGGCAAGGATATCGGATTTTTACCGGGGAGAAAGATGAGAAGCTGCGTCCGTGGATGCAGCCGATTTACGATAATCTGGAATTTCTGTTCGACACCAAGAAACCGGGGGATATCGATAAAATATTGGCCGGTCTCGGCAGCATTCAGGTCGAAGCGCTCACGTATATCCGCGGCCGCTCCATTCCGGGGCAGTTCATCATCATTGACGAAGCGCAGAACCTGTCCAAGCATGAAGTCAAAACCATTGTCTCACGGGTCGGGGAAGGAAGCAAAATCGTACTGCTCGGCGATCCGGAGCAAATCGACCATCCTTACCTGGATGCTTCGAGCAATGGCCTGTCTTATGTGGTTGAGCGATTTAAGGAGCAGAGCATCAGCGGCCATATCATGCTGGAACGGGGCGAACGCTCGCATCTGGCACAGCTGGCGGCCGATCTGCTGTAGGATTATAACGAAAAGCGGCGCTGCCCGGGAGGGCGGCGCCGCTTTAATAACTCATAAGTCCACAGGCTCGATCCACTCCACAGCGCAGCCGTAGGCGGCGGCAATCCGCTCCATCAGCTCCCGGTGCTGCACTTCGGTTACATAAGCTCGTGTATGGTCTCCGGCCGGATACCACCCGAGCAAATGCTCCTCCAGCTGGGCATACGCTTGGTCGGGCTCTGCGGTTCTGGCCCCGGCGACTGAAGCGGCTCTCAAACAAAAGACGGCGGCTTGATCGGCATAGACATAAGGATGCTCCAGCTTGCTCACAAACCCGAAATCACTGAAGGTGGGCCCCATCTGCAGACTGGTGGGGAGCAGGAGAAGCTCCATTTCCTCCCAGGGTATCGCATACTGCTCCATAACGGGAAGCGCTTCTTCGCGATGGCCTGCCGAAGAGAAAATGAGCAGCTCCTTATCCCGGTCAAAGAGGGAGGCCCGTCCCGCGAGCGCTTTAACGACCTGAGCGTAATAGCCGGCGCGCTTGTCTTCCGGCAAATCCATTAACAATCCGTACTTGCGTACAGGGTTATCCACACGGCGACCCCTTTCATCGTTACAGTCCAATTATCCGCAAAAAAGCCGGTTGCTGCAACTACAGCGCCAGCTTTAAATAAATGCTGAGCTTGTTTTCCTCGAGCTTCACACCTGTTGCTTGGAGAAAAGGGGCGATTTTCTGCGGATAGATTCCGAGATCAATATCGCGCTCCAACTCCTCGGCTGTCGATTGAGGCAGAAGGTAACCGTTAAACTTAAGTTCATTCAACTGGAACCGGATATAAGGCTTGCCGTCATTTTTAACGGCCATCCGGTAGCTCCCTTTGATGGAAATATCCATCCCGTCCTGCCGGCCGGAAGCGAATACCTGATTGTCGCCAAAATGAAAGGTGAGGTTGCGGAAGAGCTCGTTCTTCTGCCGTAAAAAATCGTTCAGCTCCACGTCGGACAGCTCAAAGGTATAATTCAAGCCGTTCATGATCAAATGCCCGCCGGCCTTGGAACCGGATGCGGATCCGGTTGAAGCGGAGACGGGGGCCGACAGCATGTCCGGAAGCTGCTGCATCGCCTTGGCCAACGCTTGAAAATAGGACTTAAAAAGGGGAACCCCTTTATTTTTCCAGAGATCGTTCAGCTCTTGCATCTGCCGCTGCAGCCGCTCTGCGTCGGAGGAAGCGGATAAATCGCGATCCAGCTCCTGCTGCAGCGCCGTCAGCCGGGCGCGTTCCATTAAGAAGCGGTTCTTCGATTCTTCGAGATCCTGCTCCGTTTGCTTCAGCTGTGTCTGAAGCGTCTTCAGTCGCCGAACAGCCTCCGTATGACTCTTCAAGGCCATCTGGTCGGTGCGGAGAATCATCTGCGTATATTCCCACACGGAAACGGCATCGGTTAAGGAACGGATCGTAAACAGCAGCATCCAAAGCGAATCCCGGTCCCCCATATAATAAGCCCGCAGGACGGCGGCGGCATGCTGTCTCGTTTCGCCGGTCCGCTTATCGGCCGCGGCGATCTGCTGTCCGGTTTCCGTAAGCTGCGATGCAAGCTCCGCCTGTTTCCGGCTGATACGGCCCAGTTCCTGATCGATTTCGTAGACGGTAAGCCCTTTTTGCAGCAGGGCCTTGTCGCTATCGGCGGTGTCTGCGGCGCATGCTTGCCGGTGCCATCCCGGCGGTCAACCAGATCAGTAACACCAGTAAGACGCTCCATCGCTTCATCCCATGCTCGTCCCCCCATTTCCTCTCCATACAGATTATCGCCGCGGCAGGGAAAACATGACAAAAAAGCTTTACACCTGCGTTTGAGGTGCAAAGCCCGGGCTTCTCCTTATTTGCCCTGCGCCGGCTTGGGCAGGAGCCGCAAAATTTCGTTCAGAGGTCTGACCTGCTTGGGCGTTTCCTTGGACCAAGTGACCGGCTGATTGATGCTGTCGAGTCCCTGAGTCCATTCGATGGTATTGTCTGCCGCGGCACCGGCGGAAAAATGCAGCAGGCCGGTTTGCCTGCGTATGTAGCCTTGTCCGTCGATAACCAGGTTTATTGTCGTTGGTGCCGTTACCTGCAGCTGGCCCGCCGTCTTCTTCCAGACATCTGCCTGGGAGGACGAGCTGAGGCCGCTGGTGACAATTTCGTTCAGCAGAGCGGGAAGGGTGCTTGCCATGTAATCCGCAGACCGCTTTTTGATTCTTGCTGCTGATCTCTAGCTTGATATGCTTGCCCGTCGTACCGTCAGGCAGCGTTTCTGTCTTGTTGTCCGTATCGAGCCAATTCGGATCCAGGCCTTCGAACAGCTTGGCGCTTAGCGCGGAGGTGAGGCGGCCGGTATTCTTCAGCCGGTCCGCTGCGGCTGGCGAGCCCGGAACGGTTGAATCCAGCGGGAAGGCCATATATTCGTCCGGTTTGTTCACGGCTGGCAACTGCATATACAATTTGTTATCCTTAATGAGAATAGGTACGATGGTCGGTGCGGAGGCGCCTTTAGGCGTGATCTTGATGTCCGCTTCCATTTGCACGGCGTCCGTCAGAGAGGCCGCTCCCGCGTATTCGATCCTGCTTTCCTTCAGCAGGGATAATATCCCTGCCGTCAGCGGCGGCACACCTTGGAACAGGGCGGGATCCAGCTTCAAATCCATGGTGCCCGTAAAATGATAGCTGCGAATCTCTTCCTGCTTCTGGGCGGCCTGAACGACTTCCTTCTTCAGTCGCTGATGGTCCGTACAGCCGGCCGCGAGCAGCACAGTACAGCCGAGGGCGACGGCCGGTAGCAGGTTTTTCTCCGTTGTAAACAAGTCTTCTTCTCCCCCAGTCGGTTTCTCCACTCTATTATATCGGCTGGGCGGCGGTTTGTCTGTAGTGTTTTGGGGAGGCGGTAATGATGGTACGGCAGGGGAAGAAAGACCTGGCCGATTTCTTACGCGGCCGGATTGAACGTTCGCCGGAGCGGGCGATTTCATTTTACGAATATATGAAATATTGTTTGTATCATCCCGAATGGGGATATTACATGGATGGAAGACCCAAGCTCGGAAAATCGGGTGATTTTTATACCAGCGCATCGATCGGAAGCTTGATGGGGAAACGCTGGCGGAATGGATCCGTTCTCTTCCGGGGGAGGAGCAAAGGGGTTACCCGCTGACGCTGATTGAATGGGGCGGAGGCACAGGCAAGCTGGCAAAAGACGTGCTGGATGCCCTTGAGATTCGAAGTCCGGAGCTGTATAAGGACATTCGGTATATCGGTGTGGAAACAAGCCGGTATCACCGGGAGCTGCAGCGTGAAATGCTTGCTGCACATGCGGGTCGGGTCGAGCTCTTGTCGGCGGAGGAATGGTTTGGCCGCAGACCCTTGGCCCTATGCCGTCTTATGGTCCAACGAGCTGATCGATGCCATGCCGGTGCATCTTGTTCAGTACGAGCGGGAAGCCGGGTGGCTGGAGATTGGCGTGGCTTGGGACGCCGGTGAGGGAAGCTTCGTCGAGCGGAAGATGCCTCTTACAAACCCGGAAGTTCTGGGTTATATCCGCCTGGAAGGTATTCCTGAACGGGACGGGCAGCGGTTTGAGGTGAATCTGGCGGGCGGGCATTGGCTGCAGAATGCGGCAGGGCATGTGGAGAGCGGCTGGTCGCTCACGATAGACTATGGCGATACGGCGGAAGAGCTCTACCGGGCTCACCGGATGAAGGGCACGCTGCTGTGTTACCGGGAGCATCTCGCTTCCGATACTCCGCTTGCTTTGGCGGGGAGCAGGACATCACTACTCATGTGAATTTCAGTACGTTGATTCGTATGGGGGAGCAGGCGGGTCTAAAGGATTATCGTCTGCTTACGCAAAAGGAGTTTCTGGTCGAGAACGGTCTACTCGGGAGGCTGCAGAATCATGAGGGACGAGATCCCTTCTCGCCGGAGGCCCGGCGCAACCGGGCCATCCGCCAGTCGCTGCTGAGCGATGGGATGAGCGAGCTGTTTAAGGTGCTGATTCAAAAAAAGGTGAGCCGCAGTAACCTGCGGTTCACCTTTTCGCGTCCATGCCGAGATGCGGACGGTCCTAAACGGACATTTTGAAGAAGGACCAGTAAGTAAAGCCGGTAAACGAGAGGATCATGTACCCCCAGAAAATCAATATGTAGGCGCGTTCGGACAATTTCATGTATCCTAAGAGCACGAAAATCGCCGTTTGGGCGAAGAAAATCAAAGCCATTGGAATAAAATCACCGGCAAGCGCCATTAAACCGATTGCCAGCGTCCAAAAGCCGAGAACTCGAAACATGCGGTCCATTCATGCATCCCCCTCTCTTTGCACACGTACATTGCTATTCAACATTATACCTTCTGTTTCATATAGTGTAAACGTCCAATCCGTGACGAAAATTCGTCTTTTTGAAACGCGCTGATTTTAACATGCCCGATTTCCTGAGCTAACATGTATGACGTCCTGCAAAAATGGCAATACAAAATACTAGAAAAGTATTCTATGAACTCTAGTATGGGCATAAAAATGAAGTAACGCAATATTTCATGAACACCCATCATAAAGTGACGATTACCCCAGGGGTTAGGAGGACGGCTTGATGACGGCGATTAGACAAGACGCATGGAGCGAAGAAGATGATTTGATTTTAGCGGAGGTGACGCTGCGGCATATCCGTGAAGGAAGCACACAGCTATCCGCTTTTGAGGAAGTAGGGGAAAAAATCGGCAGGACGGCCGCCGCATGCGGCTTCAGATGGAATAGCTTTGTACGGAAAAAATACGAGGCGGCTATTCAAATAGCGAAGGCTCAGCGGCAAAAACGGAGCCAACAGCGCAAGCATGTCGCCGCCTTTGCTTCGGTTTCCACCGGACCGGCCGCCGCGGCGCTCGGTGAAAGCGGAATCCGTCATGAAGGAATAATGGAAGAAATTTCAATTGACGCCGTTATTCGCTTTTTAAGACAGTGGAAGGGAAGCTATCAGGAGATGGTCCGGCACATCCGGCGGCTGGAGAAAGAGCTTAATGAGAAGCAGGATGAACTGGAGCGCCTCCGCAGTGAGAACGATGAATTGGGCCGCCAGGTAAGCGACGTATCCACGGATTATCGTGTGGTGAACGACGACTACAAAGCGCTGATCCAGATTATGGACCGGGCCCGGAAGCTGGCTTTCCTGATGGAAGAGGACGACGAGAACAAGACCAAGTTCAAGATGGACCCGAATGGAAATCTGGAACGAATCGAATAGAATGCAAGTTTCGAAAGCGATAAAGCTCTTTAGCGCTGCCGGTCGGCGGGCTGAAGGGCTTTTGTTCATTGATCGGAAACTATGCTAGGATAAGGGAAACGTGCAAAAGGGAGAGTGCGTATTCTATGATACGTACAACGATCATCGGAGGCGGAGCTATGGGCCTGCTGCTCTGTTCCAGGCTCGTGCTCTCGGGTCGGAAGACGGAGCTGATTGTCCGTACGAAGCGGCAGAAGGACGAGCTTCTGCAATCCGGCCTCACATTGATAGACGGAGAGGAACGGCACCGGATTGAAGCAGGGGGTTCGGACCTGCTCCGGGTTCTTACGGCGGCGGAAGCGGAACAGGCGGTGAGTGGGGCGGGTCGGTCGCCAGGGGAGAGCCGTCCATTTTCTCACTATCTTGTGCTCGCCGTGAAGCAAACGGCCATCACGCCTGAACTAGTCGGCCTGATCGAACGCATATCCGGGCCGGATACTTGGATCGTCTGTTTGCAAAACGGCATCGGTCACGTCGAGAAGCTGACGCAGCGCGTGGCCTTGAACCGGATATGGCTGTCGGTCACGACCGAAGGCGCGCTGAAGCATGCAGCCGGGGAGGTGGCCCATACAGGCAGGGGGATGACCTGGCTCGGCAGTCCGGGAGGGGAGAGCGATCCGGATACGCTTGCCGAACAAAAAAAATGGCTGAATTGTCTGGAGCTTGCAGGATTCCGTACATCTTTGTCGAAAAACATCACTAGCCGCGTTTGGCAAAAATTACTTACAAACGCCGTAATCAACCCTCTGACCGCTATTCTGCGCGTAACCAACGGGGAGCTGCCGTCCCGGCAGGACGCCTATATCCTCATGAGAACGTTGTTTGAAGAAAGCGAAGCCTTGGCCGTCAAACTCGGGATCGAGCTGGCGACCGACTTGTGGGAACAGATTCTCACGGTATGCAGGAGCACGTCGGGGAACCGATCTTCCATGCTGCAGGACGTGCTTGCCGGCCGGCGTTCGGAAATCGAGGCGATTTCCGGCGAACTGCTTCGCCTAGCGGGGAAGTCGGGCACCCCATGAAGGCCACGGAAACCGTATACCGGTTGGTGAAGGCTCTGGACGGGAGAAACGAAACGCAGGCTGATTAATTTCAATAACGGAACGGGTGAGAATTTGGTATGAGCACGCTGCTGAATTGGCTTCACCAGCTCTATGCGGTCCTTGCGTTGGTTCCGTTCGTCGCTTTTTTCATCACGTGGTTCATCGCTTACCGGTTTACACGCGACAAGCGCAGATCAACTCATTACAGCATGGATATCACGACGCTGTTCCTGATCGGGTCGGTAGCTTACATGGGCCGGAATATATTCGGTTCGGGGATGCTGCTCTGGACCCTGCTTTGCTGCTCTTTCTGGTGGCGGCTGGGTCGCTAGGCAATCTGCAGAACAGGTTAAAGGGGCGGATCGACCTGATTAAGATTGCCAGAACCTTGAGCCGGCTCGGCTTTCTGGTGCTGTCCGCCTGCTACTTGCTGCTGCTGGTGATCGGAATCGGGAAAAACATGATCATCCAATAAGAAGGAGAACATTCATGAACGTACATAACTTGATGGAAGACGTTGTAAGAAGTCGCCTTAAAGACTTGATGCAGAAGCAGGAAGGCCTGCAGGAGCTCAGCGAGAAAGCGCAGAGCGATATTATGGCCATTACGCTCAACCGGATTCCGGCCAAATACGTAGCCACCGCCAAGGGGAAGTACTGGCTAAAACCCAAATGGGCATGCAGGTCGAGACGGATGTTTACCGAGAGCTGGCGTATGCCATTGATAGAGTCATCCATTCAGACCGCAAGTCGGATTTATAATAGGCCTAACGCATAAAATAGATCGGTTATGGGAGCCTAATCCATAGGCTCCTTTCCTTTGTCGGGGTTCATTTTGGAATATTCCAAATAAAATTGTAAATTATTATTCGATATTCCATAAAAATTACTGGATTTTATTAACCGTTGGTTGTATAATTTCTATTTGGTAACGGTTTCATGCTATTTACTTTTTGACTGGAATCCTATATTATCTATTAGTGTAGTAATGGTGTGATTTCTATGTCATATAATCTGACAAGACATAGAATTGCCATATGCTTACATATTTTTTGAAGGAGGATGTTTATGAAGTTGAATAAACTTCTTGTCCTGGCGGCCGTGACAGCCATGCTCGGCACCACGGCGATTGGATGCTCGGACAACAGTAAGAATCAGGCCGGGGGGCCAATGATAACAAGAATGCACCCGCTCAGGAGCCGCGGATCAATATGACGGCGGAACCGCCGGCCATCGACAGCTCGATTGCTACAACGAACCCGTCGTTTACCATCCTGAATGCCGTAAACGAAGGTTTGTACCGGTTAGACGCGGATGGAAAACCGCAGCCGGCACTCGCTAAGGAGCTTCCGAAAATTTCTCCGGACGGCTTGACTTACACGATTACTCTGCGCGACGGACTGACTTGGGCTGACGGCGGCCCGCTGACTGCCAAAGACTTCGTTTACGCCTACCAGCGGACATTGGATCCGGCAACGAAAGCGAAATACGCTACCATGCTGTCCTGGATTAAAGGCGGTGCCGACCTGAATAAAGCGAAGCCGGAAGAGGTGGAAGCGAAGAAAGCGGCGCTCGGCGTCAAAGCGAAGGACGACAAAACGCTTGAAATTACGCTTGAAAGACCGGTTGCCTTCTTTACCGACCAATTGTCGATGCCGACCTTCTTCCCGCAAAACGAAGCGTTCGTTAAGAAGCAGGGTGACAAGAACGGCGCGGACGCGGACAAGATTCTCGGCGCAGGTCCGTTCAAGATGGAAAAATGGGATCACGAGCAGCAAATCGTTTTGGTGAAAAACGATAAATATTGGGATGCGCCGAACATCAAGCTGACCAAGGTTACCGTGAATGTTGTAAAGGATCCGAACACATCGCTGAACATGTATGAAACAAATCAGGTTGACCTGACCGAGCTTAAAGGCGATCAGCCGAAGATGTACCAGGGCAAACCGGATCTTGTTTTCAAGAAGGAATTTGTAACAGCTTATATCTTGTTCCAGAACCAAAAGGTACCGGCCTTCGCCAACTCGAAAATCAAGCAAGCGCTGGGTATGGCGATCGACCGTAAAACGTTCACTGACGTCGTTCTTGGAGGTACATCCATTCCGTCCACCGGTCTCGTTCCGGGAACCGTTCAAGACGGCAACAAGCAGGAATTCCGTAAAGTGGCAGGGGATACCCAGCCTCCGTTCGATCCGGCGAAAGCGAAGCAGCTGCTTGCCGAAGGTCTGAAAGAAATGAACTTGACGTCGCTTCCGAAATTCAAGCTGACTTCCGACGATACCGAAACATCCAAGAAATCGATTGAATTCATTCAAGCGCAGTGGAAGCAAAACCTCGGCATCGATGTGGACGGGGAGCCTCTTCCGTTCGCACTCCGTGTGAAGAACATGCAGGAATATAACTTTGACGCGCTGATCGGTCTGTGGGGCGCGGATTATAACGACCCGATGACGTTCCTTGACATGTGGCTCAGCGATAACAAATCTTTCAACTATATGCAGTTCAACAACAAGCAGTACGATGATCTTGTGAAAGCCGCGGACAAAGAGGTTGACCTGGCTAAGCGTTCCAAAATGTTGGTAGATGCGGAGAAGCTTCTTCTGAGCGACGGTTCGATGTCGCCGCTCTACTTCCGTACAAGACCTTATGCCAAGAAGCCGAACGTAGAAGGTTTGATTCTGCCGGCGATGTCCAAGGAATGGGAGCTTCGCTGGGTTTCCATTAAGTAATTCGCAGCAGGGCTGATTCTTTCTTCAGAAGGGGCCGTTCTGATCCATTGGAACGGCTCCGATTTTTGCCTTTTTTCGCATTCAGGTTCTCGGGATGTCTATTGGAACGAAGCGGAGTCGCTTCGCAAACATAGTCTTGTAAGGGGCCGTGCTTGCGAAGCAGTTTTGCTCTCCAAAAGCCGGGCTGACTGTTTTGCGTTTCATCAAGTTCAGGAGGTGTGCCATGCTTCGCTATATTACGCGTCGTTTGGTTTACATGATAATCACTCTCTGGCTGATCGTCACCTTTACTTTTGTACTGATGAAAAATTTGCCGGGCGATCCGTTCGGGGAAGACTCTACAAAAATGACGATTGAGCAGAGAAAGCTGCTCTATGCGCAGTACGGTTTGGATAAGCCGATGTGGCAAGCAGTATTTGCAGTATATGAACCAGGTGATCCACGGGGATCTGGGGGTATCGTTCCAGTTTCCGACCCGGAAAGTAACCGACATCATTCAGCAAGGGTTTCCCGCTTCGCTGGAGCTCGGTCTATGGGCGCTGGCTATTTCGATTACCGTCGGCCTTATTCTTGGAATCATCGCTTCGTTGAATCATAACAAAGGTTTGGACATCACTGCGATGTTTACGGCTGTCGTGGGGATATCGATTCCTTCGTTCGTGCTAGGACCGCTGCTTTCTTATTTTGTCGGGGTTAAATGGGGGATTCTGCCGCCCGGCATGTGGACGGGGCCTTCCAGCCGGATTCTGCCGGCGATTGCGCTGTCCTTCGGGACGATTGCCATCCTGGCGAGGCTGATGCGGACGTCGATGCTGGATGTGCTCAACCAGGATTATATCAAAACCGCCAAAGCCAAGGGGTCGCCGCAGCGGGCGATCGTTATCCGCCATACGCTCCGCAACGCGATTCTTCCCGTCGTCACGGTGCTCGGACCGATCTTCGTCAATCTGATTACCGGAACGCTGGTGGTCGAGCAGATCTTCGTCGTGCCGGGGCTCGGCAAACATTTCGTGACAGCGATTTACTCCAACGATTATACTATGATTACCGGATTGACCATTTTTTATGCTTTCTTGCTGGTTACGGTATTGTTTATTACCGACATCATTTACGGTTTAATCGATCCGCGGATCCGGCTGTCTAAAGGAGGTTCGAAATAATGGAGATGTCCAAAGAACTCTTCCAGCCGCCGCCTAAAGGGGATCAGTCCGGTGAAGCGATCGTCCGGCCTTCGCTGAATTATTGGCAGGATGCCTGGAGAAGGCTGAAGAAAAACAAGCTGGCCATGTTCGGCCTCATTGCTTTGATCGTTCTTACGCCGCTTGCGATATTCGGCCCGATTTTCTCGAAATATGACTATGCAACGCAGGTATATGAAATCAAGAACCAGCCGCCGTCCGCGGCACATTGGTTCGGAACGGACGATTTCGGACGCGACTTGTGGGTGCGTGTCTGGTGGGGAACGCGAATTTCGCTGGCGATCGGTATAACGGCCGCCCTGCTTGACCTGGTGTTCGGCGTCATCTACGGAGGGATTTCCGCTTATTACGGCGGACGCGTCGATGATATCATGCAGCGGTTCATCGAAATCATTTATTCGATTCCTTTCCTGCTGATCTCGATCCTGCTTATTATCGTGATCGGGCCCGGTTTCAAAACGATTATCATCGCCTATGCGATTACCGGATGGGTGCCGATGGCGCGGCTTGTACGCGGACAAATTCTTGCCCTGAAGGAGCAGGAATACGTGCTTGCGGCCCGGACCTTGGGTGCCGGCGGAGCCAGAATCATTTTCAAGCATTTGGTGCCGAATGCGCTCGGCATCATTATCGTACAAATTACGTTCATCGTCCCGTCGGCGATTTTCGTCGAGGCGTTCCTCAGCTTTATCGGTCTTGGCATCCGCGTTCCGCTTGCATCTCTGGGTTCGCTGCTGTCCGACGGAGCGAATAACATCCGGCTCTATCCTCACCGGGTTATTCCCCGACGATCGTGTTCAGCTTGATTCTGATGAGCTTTAACCTGCTGGGCGACGGTCTGCGCGACGCGCTTGATCCGAAGATGAGGAAATAAGATTAGCCTAAGCCGATGCTTGCGAAGTGGCTTTGCTACGCAAAGCCAAGTCTATGCTTGCGAATTGGTTTTGCCGAAGGCAAAACCTGAGCTGGTGCTTACGAAGTGGCTTTGCTACGCAAAGCCCGTAGGAGGTGTACAAACCATGAGTGAAAATATATTGGAAGTCAAGGATCTGAAGGTATCGTTCTCGACCTACGCCGGCGAAGTCCAGGCGGTTCGGGGCGTTTCGTTTCATTTGAAAAAAGGGGAAGTGCTGGCGATTGTCGGCGAGTCCGGATGCGGCAAATCGGTAACCGCGCAGACCATTATGCGCCTCATCCCGTCCCCGCCCAGCTTCATTAAAGGCGGATCGATTCTTTTTGACGGGAAGACCGAGATTACGCAAATTTCGAACGGTCAAATGGAGAAAATCCGCGGCTCCGAAATGGGCATGATTTTCCAGGACCCGATGACTTCTCTCAACCCGACGATGACCGTCGGCAAGCAAATCACCGAGGGTCTGATCAAGCACCAGAAGCTGAGAACCGAAGAGGCTAACAAACGGGCTATAGAAATATTGGAGATGGTCGGTATTTCCAACCCGGAAGGGCGGATGAATCAATATCCGTACGAATTTTCCGGAGGGATGCGCCAGCGGGTAATGATCGCCATTGCCTTGGCGTGCAGCCCGAAGTCGCTGATTGCCGACGAGCCGACTACCGCTCTCGACGTGACGATTCAAGCGCAAATTATTGCTCTCATGAAGGAATTGTCGGCCAAAACGGAGTCGTCAATCATCGTGATTACGCACGATCTCGGCGTCGTGGCCGAGATGGCGCAGCGCGTCATCGTTATGTACGCCGGCAAAGTAGTGGAGCAGGGGACGGTCGACGAGCTGTTCTATAACTCGCAGCATCCGTACACCTGGGGCCTTCTCCGGTCGATCCCGCGACTCGATCAGGATAAAGAGAGCGATCTCGTTCCGATTCCGGGCACGCCGCCGGATCTATTCGCTCCGCCGAAGGGCTGCGCCTTCGCCGCCAGATGCCCATACGCGATGAAAGCGTGTGTAGAGGCGGACCCGGAGCATACGAAGCTTTCCGAGACGCATTCGGCCGCTTGCTGGTCGCTGCATCCGGATGCCCCCAAGGTGGAACGGCCAATTGAAGCGGGAGGTGGTCAGCGATGAGTAAACGACCGTTACTTGAAGTACGGAATTTGCAAAAGCATTTTCATCTCGGCGGCGGCAAGACGCTGAAAGCCGTGGATAATTTGAATTTTACCATCGACCGCGGGGAAACGTTCGGACTTGTCGGCGAATCCGGGCTGCGGCAAATCGACGGCGGGCCGTACGATCATCCGTTTGTACGAAGCTACCGGCGGCGAAGTGCTGTTTAACGGCGAGAATGTGCATCAAATGAAAGGGCGCAAGCAGCAGGAATACCGCAAGCATATGCAGATGGTGTTCCAGGATCCGTATGCTTCGCTGAATCCGCGGATGACCGTCGGCAATATTATTGCCGAAGGGATCGACATTCACGGATTGGCTTCCGGCAGCAAAAGGAAAGAGCGCGTCTACGAGCTCCTGCGGGCAGTAGGTCTGAATGAAGAGCATGCCAGCCGCTTCCCGCACGAATTCTCCGGAGGGCGCGGCGGCGGATCGGGATCGCCCGGGCGCTCGCCATCGAACCGCAATTCATCATTGCGGACGAGCCGATCTCCGCGTTGGACGTATCCGTTCAGGCACAGGTGGTCAACCTGTTCAAAAACCTGCAGAAGGAACGCGGCCTTACTTATTTGTTTATCGCGCATGACCTGGCGATGGTCAAGCATATTTCCGACCGGATCGGCGTGATGTATCTCGGCAAGCTGGTTGAAGTGACGACGTCGGACGAGCTGTATGCGAAGCCGCTTCATCCGTACACCCAGTCGCTGCTGTCGGCGATTCCGATTCCGGATCCGGAGATCGAGCGCACGAGAGAGCGGATTATTCTGCAAGGGGAAATTCCAAGCCCGCTGAATCCCCCGAGCGGTCGCCCGTTCCGGACGCGCTGTCCCAAAGCTATGCCGGAATGCGCGGCATCCATGCCGGCTTTCAAGGAAGTGGAGCCGGGTCATTTCACGGCTTGTCATTTATACTGATCGTCTGCAAGCAAGCGGCCCTGTCAGTGCGCAGGGAGCTTGCTTTTTCTTATATTTGTAAAGCGATCCCGGGAAATTCTTATTTTGACGGCCGGGCGGATCCTGTGTACAATGAAGGAGGCTTTCCTACAAACGGGAAGCGGCTTGAAATACATAAGAAAGCGTGGCGCTGCAGGATGCGGATGGAAGCATTTTATTGGAATTCCGGCCAGCCTTTGACGGAAGACTATTTGCATCGTTTTGAAAATACAGAATCACTGTTCGATTATCATCCGTGGCAGGAAGAAAGCTGGAAGCGCAGGGCGGAGTGGCTTGACCGGCGACGCAGCTTCGCCGCGGACCGGAAGGAGCTTGCCGGGGTGCTGCGGCGGTTTAACGAGAAGGCCGGCAATGCGCCGGAGGCGCTGGCTTCCGCAGACGCCTTAAGCGAGCCTGGAACGCTCTGCATCGTCGGCGGGCAGCAGGCCGGTCTGTTCACCGGGCCGCTCCTTGTCATTTATAAAGCGATCTCCTTGATCCGGGCGGCTAAGCAGGCGTCCGAGCGGTTAAACCGGCGGGTCGTTCCGGTGTTCTGGATTGCGGGGGAGGATCACGATTTTGAAGAGGTGAATCATCTGATCGCTCTGACGCCGGAGCTTCAGCTGGATAAGATCAGGCTGGAGCATCCGACGGGCCAGCGCACCTCGGTCAGCCGCACGCCCATTTCCCCGGAGCAGTGGGGGAAGCGATCGCCCGTCTGGACCAATCCCTGATCCCGACGGAGTTTAAGGGAGAACTGCTGGAGTCGCTGCAGAGTATGGCACAGCGTTCTTCTACGCTGGTCGACATGTTTGCGCAAATTTTGGCAGGTCTGTTCGGGCGGCACGGCCTCGTGCTGATGGACTCGGACGATCCGGAGCTGCGCAAGCTGGAAGGGCCGATGTTTCAAGCGCTCCTTGAGCGGAATGAGGAAATCGCCCGGGCTCTACATTCTGGCAAGGCGAAGCTGGAGGCGCTCGGCTACCGTCCGCAGGCGGAAGTGGCGGAACGGGGAGCGAATCTGTTCGTCTTCGACGACGGGGAACGGATTCTCCTGTATCAGGCGGAAGACGGGGGTTATACGGACCGCAAAGGCGAGCGTCGCTACAGCAAGCAGCAGATGCTGGACTGGGCTCACACTTCGCCCGAGCGCTTCAGCAATAATGTGATGACCCGGCCGATGATGCAGGACTTCCTGTTTCCGGTGCTCGGTGCGGTGCTCGGTTCCTCGGAGATCGCCTATTGGGGTCTGACCCGGGATGCTTTTCACGCGATGGGGATGACCATGCCGATTCTGATTCCACGAACCGGGTTTACGCTGGTGGAAGGCACCGTTCAGAAGAATATGAACAAATACGGCCTCTCGCTGGAGGATGTGCTGTTCCGGCTGGAAGAAAAGCAGCACGCTTGGCTGGACGAGCAGGACCGCTTGCAGCTGTCGGGCCGTTTCGGCGAGATCAAGACTGAATTCCGCCGGCGCTATGAGCCGCTCGTCGAGCCGCTTGCCGAGGTGAATCCGGGCCTGAAGAAGCTGGGCGAAACGAATTTGAGCAAAATATTGGAGCAAATCGAGTTTCTCGAGCATAAAACGGAGGATGCCGTCCGATCCCAGCATGAGGCGGGCCTGCGGCAGTTTCAGCGCATAGGGATGTCACTGTTTCCGGACGGGAAGCCGCAGGAACGGGTGTTCAATATCTATGCCTACTTGAACCGGTATGGAACCGGGTTCTTGAATGAGTCGCTGGAGCGAGCCTTATGCGATGGACGGAAGCCATCAGGTATGTTATATGTAATAGTATGGATTGCATTTTGAAGGAGGAATTTTACCTTATGACAAGCACGATCAACCGCAGCATTATCCGCGATATCGCTCTGGCTCCCGAGGGGCATTTGAAAATCGACTGGGTGAACGCTCATATGCCGGTATTGAACCGGATCCGCGAGCAGTTCGAGAAAGAGCAGCCTTTCAAAGGGCTGAAGGTAGCGATCTCCCTTCACCTGGAAGCCAAAACGGCTTATCTGGCGAAGGTCGTAGCTGCAGGCGGTGCGGACGTCGCCATTTGCGGCAGCAATCCGCTCTCCACTCAGGACGATGTCTGCGCGGCTCTTGTCGAAGATGGGATTACCGTGTTTGCAAAGTATAACCCGGATCCGAAGGAATATAAGGAGCCGCTCATCAAAACGCTGGAAACGGAGCCGGATCTGATCATTGACGACGGCGGCGATTTGGTTACGATTCTGCACTCCGAGCGCAAGGATTTGCTGAAGAACGTGCGCGGCGGGGCCGAGGAGACGACGACGGGCATCTTGCGCCTGAAATCGCTGGAAAAAGAAGGGCAGCTGCAGTTCCCAATGGTGGCTGTTAACGACGCGTACTGCAAATATTTGTTCGACAACCGTTACGGTACCGGTCAATCGGTGTGGGACGGCATTAACCGGACGACCAACCTGGTCGTGGCGGGCAAAACCGTTGTCGTTGTCGGCTACGGCTGGTGCGGCAAAGGGGTGGCGATGCGCGCCAAAGGCCTGGGCGCCAATGTCGTCGTAACCGAAATCGATGCGATTAAAGCGGTTGAAGCTTATATGGACGGCTTCGCGGTCATGCCGATGACGGAAGCGGCGAAGGTAGGCGATTACTTCGTAACGGTGACGGGCAACCGCGACGTGATTCGCGGCGAGCACTACAAAGTGATGAAGGACGGGGCGATCCTTTCCAACGCCGGCCACTTCGACGTGGAAGTCAACAAGCCGGAGCTGGAGGCGATGTCCGTTTCCAAACGGACGGTCCGCCGCAATATCGAAGAGTATACGCTGCAGGACGGCCGCAAGTTCTATATCCTTGCAGAAGGCCGCTTGGTTAATCTCGCGGCAGGCGACGGACATCCGGCGGAAATTATGGATATGACCTTCGCGCTTCAAGCGGTGTCCTTGAAATATGTCAACGACAACTATAAACAAATCGGCAATAAAGTGATCAACGTGCCTTATGAGCTGGATGAGCAGGTGGCGCGTTTCAAGCTGGCGGCGCTCGGCATCGGCATCGATTCCCTGACCGCAGAGCAAAAAGCTTACCTGGACAGCTGGGCGGAACACTAAACTCAAAAAAGTCTCTCTTCATCTTTTTTGAAGAGAGGCTTTTTTTCTTTGTCGCACCATTGAAACCATTCCAATCTTTTCCTCGTCTAGGGGGTACCGGGCCGGAGCTCCGTGCGCGGGACATAGAGGTTAAGGGGAATAGAACAATGAGAAACAGGGAGAGGTCAGCCGGGAAGACTGAGAGAGGAGTGCTCTTGGCATTCCGCGGAACAGCGGCGGTCCTGCTGCTGACGGCGTGGCTTGCTGGCTGCAGTGCGGCGGATGGTCAAAATTCGGGCGCCGCGTCGCCGCAGTCCGCTGCGAAGGCGGATATGGCGACAGCCAATACGGCGGCGCCTGCTTCATCGAAAGAAGCAGCCCAGTCCGGTGCGGCAAAGGGAACGACAGATACGGCGGCTCCTTCTTCGGGAGCGGGGGTTACGGGGAAAGCGGCGGCTTTGGAAGCAAGCGATCCGTACAGCCGCAAGATCATTTACACGGCCCGTCTGACCATGCAGGTCGACAATTACCAGCAGAAGCAGGCCGAGGTGCAGGAAGCGGTCAGGCAGTCGGGCGGGTATATTCTGCAGTTTAGCGAAATGTCGTCCGCCTCGGAGAAGGGCGGGACGATGAGCATCAAAGTGCCGGCGAGCGGCTTTCAGCCCTTCCTGGACCGGCTGGAGCGCATCAGTCCCGCACTGCAGAAAAATGTGCAGGGCCAAGATGTGACGGAGGAATATGTCGATCTGGACGCGCGTCTGAAGGCAAAGCAGGTGGCGGAAAGTAGGTCTGCTCTCTTTTATGGAGAAGGCGACGAAAACCGATGAGCTGGTTGCGTTCTCGAACGAGCTCGGCAAAGTACAGGAAGAGATCGAGCGGATCAAAGGGAGAATGCGTTACTTGGAGCAGAATGTGGCCTATTCCACGATCGAGTCGCGGATTTCGCAAATAATCAGCTCCGCAGAAGTCATTCACGCGGGGGACCGCGGCCCGCTAATGAAAAGAGCCGCCGCTGCGCTGAACGGCACGTATGCCATGCTGTCGCTCTGCTTTCAATGGCTGGTCATCGTGCTGGCCGGTGCGCGCCGGTGGTTCTGCTCGCTGCGGTTGTCGGGATCCCGCTATGGCTCCTTCGCAGGGGGCGCAGGGGAAGCTGTCCGATATCCGGCACAGGCTGAAGGAGCATAACCTGCAGACCGGCGAACATCACGGAACGAACCCCTCGGCTCAAGAGCCGGAAGAACAAGACACAACCGACAAGTAATTTGCTGCGAAGCGGCAAGTGATGAGGCTCTTATAGCACTTATCAACCGAAAAAAATCCTGCTGAGGTCCGATGCCGAAGCAGGATTTTTTGTTAATGTGGCGAAATATAAGTGTACAAGTGGTGGAAAGTGGGGTAAAGTGGTGGGAAGGGGGTGACATGTGGGATGTTCATGGGGGAGTATCAGCATACGATAGACGAAAAGGGCCGCATGATCGTGCCGGCCAAATTTCGTGAAGCCCTCGGAACTTCCTTCATCGTCACCCGCGGCTTGGATCAGTGTTTGTTCGTGTATCCGCGAGAAGAGTGGAGCGTGCTGGAACAGAAGCTCAAATCGCTGTCCATGATGAAATCCGACGCCCGCGCTTTCACCCGGTTTTTCTTTTCCGGCGCCACCGAATGCGAGCTGGACAAGCAGGGCAGGGTGAACCTGCCGAACAATTTGATCGAACATGCAAAGCTGGAGAAGGATTGTGTCGTGATCGGCGTTTCCAATCGGGTGGAGATTTGGAGCAAGGCAATCTGGGAAAACTACTTCCAGCAATCGGAGGAATCGTTTAACGAGATTGCCGAGAAGCTTGTGGATTTCAATTTCGATCTCTAGCTCCATAATCACCCGGGGCCTGCGGCTGAAAGGTGCAGCGTTTCCGTACATACTCAGGAGGAACGGTTTATGTTTCATCACATCACGGTTTTAAAGGAAGAAGCAGTGGAAGGTCTACATATACGTCCGGACGGCATTTACGTCGATTGCACCCTGGGCGGTGCGGGACACAGCTTTGAAATTGCCTCCAGGCTCGGCGATGGCGGACTCCTGGTTGCCTTCGACCAGGACGATACGGCGCTTGAGAACGCGGCCGGGCGTCTTGCACCTGTAGCGGATCGGGTTCGTTTGATTCGCAGCAATTTCCGTCACATCGAAGATCGGCTTGCGGGTGTTCCGGAAGCCGTTCGGGACGGACGCCCCCAGGTCAGCGGTATTTTATTCGATCTGGGCGTCTCTTCTCCTCAACTGGATGAGGCCGAGCGCGGCTTCAGCTACCACCAGGACGCGGAGCTGGATATGCGAATGGACCGCACGGCACCCTTGACAGCCAAAGAGATTGTCAACGAATGGCCGGAGCAGGAGATTGCAAGAATTTTGTTCGAATACGGGGAGGAGAAGTTCTCGCGGCGCATTGCCGCTGCCATCGTCGCAGCGCGGGCCAAAGCGCCGATCGAGACCACCGGCCAGCTGACGGAGCTGATTAAAGAAGGTATTCCCGCGGCGGCGAGAAGAACGGGAGGGCATCCGGCCAAACGGAGCTTTCAGGCGGCTGCGTATCGCCGTCAACGACGAGCTCGGCGCCTTCGAGGACGCGCTGGAGCAGTCGATTCGCTGCCTGGAGCCGGGCGGACGGATCGCAGTTATTACGTTTCACTCGCTCGAGGACCGGATCTGCAAGCAGACGTTTAACAAGTATGTGGCTAAATGCACCTGCCCGCCGGACTTCCCAATGTGCGTGTGCGGCAGCAAAGGTATTCTCAAGTTAATCAATCGCAAGCCGATCGAAGCGGGGGCGGCCGAGCTTGAGGCCAATCCTCGCGCCCGTTCGGCGAAGCTGAGAATAGCGGAAAAACTTTAAAAGCTAAGGGGACGACGATTTGCCGGCTTATATTCATGGGAACTTGGCAGTGGAGCAGCGGACGGAGAAGCTAGCGACCGAAGGGCAAGGTGCCCGCGAAAGCCGTCCGGCGCAGCAGAGGATTACCGGTGCAGGAGAAGCTGCTGTATCTTTTTACCGTTGCGGTCTGCGTGGTAGTGGCCGGACTGATCATTTGGCGTTATGCCCAGATTTATGAAATGAACGCGAAAATTAAGGAAATCGAGAAAAATATCAAGACGCTGGAAGCGGAAAATATGATTTTAAAGAAGAAAGTATACGACCTCTCCAGCAGTGAGCACTTGCTGAACGAAGCGGAACGGCTCGGATTTACTGTGCCTGACCCGGCCCAAGTGAAGTCAACGGCGGCGGGCACCGGCAAGGCTTCAGGTTCCGCATCGGGAGCAGCATCCGCCGGCGGAGCGAAAAAAACAAAGGATCAACCCTGATCCATCAAGGGAATAGGGGAGCATGAGATGACGAAAAAGGTGAAGCTGCGGTCGATTGTCATTGGAGGGGTATTCACCCTCCTTTTTGTTATTTTGGTGGGGCGTCTCTATTGGGTCCAAGTGGTGAACGGGGCCGAGCTTTTGACCAAGGCGGAGAAATTGTGGGCCGACAATAAAAAAATCCCGGCTGTCCGGGGTGCGATACTGGATGCGAAGGGCAATGTGCTGGCCGAAGACGCGCCGGCGTTTACGGTAGCCCTGGTCCCGCAGACGATTCATGAACTGCATATGGAATCCGACGTCAGCAAAGGGCTGGCCGCCATCCTCTCGCCAGGGAACGGGGCAGCGGCACTTGAAGAGAAAATTATGAACCTCCTTAATAAAAAGAAAGACGACGGAAGCTATTTCCCGCAGGTCGAGGTCCGCAACGAGGGCTGGAAAATCGACGCGGAAACGGCGGATAAAGTCAAAGAGCTGATGTCCCAGCTTCAGGCGAAGAACCCTGATAAGAAGAAGTACCCTAGCGTCGGCATTGTTCTCATTCAGGATCATAAACGTTATTATCCTGGAAATAATCTGGCTTCACATGTGCTCGGGTACACCGATAAGGACGGCAAACCGGCCATGGGGCTCGAGAAGCAGCTGGATCAATACCTGAAAGGCGAGGAAGGGTATTTGAAAGGCTTCGAGACGGACGCGCACGGTGTGGAGCTTCCGGATTCCAAGCCGGAATACAAGCCGGCCGTCAACGGGGATAACGTACGGCTCACAATCGATAAGAACATCCAATTTTACATAGAAAACGCACTGCAGAAGGTGAATGAACAGTTTCATCCCGTAAGCATGTCGGCGATTGCCGTAGATCCAAAGACAATGGAAATTCTTGGCATGGCAAATACACCCGATTTTAACCCGAACCGGTACTGGGACATCAACAAGACGAGCGATTTGATCAACCACGCGATCGCTTCCCAGTATGAGCCAGGCTCCACGTTCAAGCTTGTTACGCTTGCGGGTGCCGTGGAGGAAGGAAAATTCAATCCGAATGATATCTACCAATCCGGAACGATCCAGGTCCCGGGCCGGACGCTGCATGACCACAACAATGTGGGCTGGGGGAAAATTTCCTACATGGAGGGCCTGAAGCGCTCCAGTAACGTGGCTTTCGTCAAGCTGGGCTACGAAATGCTCGGCAAGCAGAAGCTGGACGACTACATCAGCAAATTCGGTTTCGGCGCGAAGACAGGGATTGATCTGCAGGGGAGGTCCCCGGGATCGTGCGGATGAAATATGACGCGGAATATGCGACGGCAACCTACGGACAAGGTCTGACGGCGACGGCGATGCAAATGACGGCGGCCTATGCGGCGATCGCGAACGGCGGGAAATTGATGCAGCCTCATATCATTAAAGAAATTTATAATCCGGCAACGAAAGAAGTCGTATTGAAGAACGAGCCCCGTGTCATCCGCCAGGTTGTTTCGGAGAAAACGGCGAAGCAGGTCGGCGAATACCTCGAGCAGGTCGTGGCCGATCAGGCGATCGGTACCGGACGCAAGGCATACATCGAAGGATATCGTATTGCAGGCAAGACGGGAACGGCGAACCTGGTTATTCCCGGCGAGAAGGGCTATGCCGATGGCCAGTGGGTTATCTCGTTCGCCGGCTACGCGCCGCTTGAGGATCCGCGCATTCTGGTGACGATCTTCGTGGACCGGCCCGATCTGGGCGGAGATTACCACCGGGGAGGAGATGTGGCGCCTCCCGCTTTCAGAGAAATTATGTCGCAGTCTCTCCGCTATTTGGGAATCGCTCCTTCGAATACGGCACAGCAGCAGGTTCAAACGACGGATAAGGAAAACACGGCGAAGATGCCTGATTTGACCGGTCAATCGCTTGATCAGGCGAAGGCGGCGATGAATAAATACGGCGTTTCGGTCGAAGTGATCGGGAACGGCGATAAGGTGCTGGCCCAATCTCCCGCTGCAGGAACCGAAATCGGGAGTGCGCAGCGAATCTATGTAGTAATGCAGGAAGGGAATGATCTTCCGGTACCGGATTTGACCGGCAAATCACTTCGTGACGCGATGGAGGTTTGTTCGCTTGTCAAGGTGCGCCGCCAGTCGAACGGAGAAGGGTATGTGACCGGCCAGAACCTGGACAGCTCAGGAGACGGCCGGGTGCTGACGCTGGAGCTGAAGCCTTACAGCGAGATTGCCCAAGGCTCCGCCGGCGGGAACGGGGACAAGAGCGGCAAAACCGATAAAACCGATAAACCGGTGAAAACGGAAAGCGTACCGGCTAAGAATAATACAAATTCCAAAAGTCCGCAGGACAGCGTCAAAACGGCGAAGGCCGACGGCACGTCCAAAAAAGGCGGCGATACCGCCCGATAGCTTGTTCTACCTCCGGGCCTGTCTGAATAGAGATGATATGAAACGATTCTCATATTCAGGGAGAGGAGCAAGCGGTCATGAGAGCATCGAATGTTACCGTTCGTCGACGATTATTCGCCGCTCTGGTCGTGGGAACGATACTTTTCCTTGCTTTGGTGGTGCGGCTCGGATATGTGCAGATCTGGCTCGGTTCGAAGCTGTCGGAAGAAGCGGAGGATTCATGGCGCCGCAACATCCCCTTTACAGCCAAGCGGGGCGAGATTTTGGACCGGAACGGCGTGCAGCTGGCTTATAATGTCAGCTCCCCTACGGTATGGGCGATTCCGGCTCAAATCAAGGATCCGCAAAATACGGCGGCCCAGCTCGCAAACCTGCTGCAAATGCCGCAGGACAAGGTGTTCCAGATGATCACCAAGCGGGCGCTCAATGTGAAAATTCAACCCGGCGGCAGGAAGCCGCCGCTTGAGAAAGCGCAGCAAATTCGCGATTTGAAGCTTCCCGGAATCGTCGTGGCGGAAGACAACAAGCGGTACTATCCCTTCGGCGGTTTGGCGGCGCATGTTCTTGGATTTACAGGGATTGATAATCAGGGTTTGACGGGCATAGAATTGAAATATAACAGCGAACTGAGCGGCATTAACGGCAGTCTTTCCTACTATGCCGATGCGGCGGGCAAGCTCATTCCCAATCTTTCCGAGGAGTACAGGAAACCGCTGGACGGCCTGAACCTGCAGCTGACGATCGACAGTAATCTCCAGTCCGTTCTCGAGCGCGAGCTGGATCAGACGATGGTGAAATACCAGCCGAAGCACGCGATCGCCATTATGATGGACCCGAACAACGGGGAAATTCTGGCGATGGGCTCGCGCCCCGGCTATGAACCGGGCAATTACGCGCAGTATCCGGTAGAGAACTATAACCGCAACCTGCCGATCTGGATGACCTATGAGCCCGGATCGACGTTCAAGATCATTACGCTGGCGGCGGCGTTACAGGAGAACAAGGTCAATCTGAACGAAGGCTTCTACGATCCCGGACACATCGAGGTGGCCGGCGCCCGGCTGCGCGCTGGAAGCGGCAGGGTCACGGAAGCGAATCCTTCCTTCAAGTTGTGGAAAACTCCTGCAACCCCGGCTTCGTCGTCATGGGAGAGCGGCTCGGAAAAGAGAAGCTGTTCGACTATATTTATAAGTTCGGCTTCGGGAAAAAGACCGGCATCGATCTCGGCGGCGAGGAGAACGGTATCATGTTCAAGCTGAACCGGGTAGGTCCGGTCGAGCTTGCGACAACGTCGTTCGGCCAAGGCGTTTCTGTCACGCCGATCCAGCAAATTACGGCCGTGTCGGTCGCCGTCAACGGGGAAAGCTGTTTAAGCCCCATGTGGCCCGGGCCTGGTATGATCCGGTTACGGGCGATCTGGTCAATACGGTGAAGCCGGAGATGGTGCGCCAGGTCATCTCGGAGGACACGTCCAAGAAAGTCCGCGAAACGCTGGAAAGCGTCGTGGCGAACGGCACGGGGCGGCCCGCTTTCATCGATGGATACCGGGTCGGCGGGAAGACGGGAACGGCGCAAAAGGTCATTAACGGCCGTTATTCGGCGGATGAGCATATTGTTTCCTTCATCGGCTTTGCTCCGGCGGACGATCCGAAGATTGTCATTTACGCCGCTGTAGACGATCCGCAAGGCATTCAATTCGGGGGCGTGGTGGCCGCACCGCTGGTCAAGAACATGATGGAAGACGCGCTGCGCTACTTGAAAGTGCCTCCGCGCAAAGACCAGCTTGATAAGAAGTATCAATACGGAGACACCAAGATTGCCGAGGTACCGAATCTGGTCGGCATGAGTGTTACCGATATTTATGAGGATTTGAATATGAATTTCAATCTGGCCAAATCGGGTGCGGGGAAATATGTCATCAACCAGCTCCCGAAGGCGGGCACCCGGGTGGAGCAAGGCTCCACGATCCGGATTTATTTGTCCGATCAGGATCCGGGCCCGCAGGAGGCCGATGACGGCAAGCCGAAAGGGCAGCAGTAGCGGGATAAGAGGAGGGCGGAAGCGGGTACAGGGGCTGACGCCCTCCGAACGGAAGGCTGATTTTTCAAAAATGGGCTTTTCATCCCGCGCTTTTTTGTCCATAATAGATACCATGTGTAAAAATAGAGGAGGCCCTCTTATGCAGCTTCAGGAACTGGCTTCGCTGCTTGCGGTAAGCCGTTTGGCCGGCGACGGCGGGACGGAATTTACAGGGGTGAAGACGGATCACCGCACCGTGGCTCCGGGCGATTTGTTTGTTTGCATTCCCGGCTTTGTTCACGACGGCCATAAGTATGCCGAACAAGCGATCCGGCAGGGAGCCGTTGCCTTGGTCACCGAACGGGAGCTGGGGGCGGGGTGCCCGAGCTGGTCGTGAAGGATACCCGATATGCGGTGGCGGTGGCGGCCAGCCGGTTCTACGGCTATCCGAGCCGGGAGCTGAAGCTGATCGGTGTGACCGGTACCAACGGGAAAACAACCACCACCTATATATTGGAAAGAATCCTTAGCGATCAAGGGTTCCGCACCGGTCTGATGGGCAACATTCATGTGAAAATCGGTTCCGAATACTTCGAGAACAAAGCGACGAATACCCAGGAAGCGCTCGCGCTCCAGCGAATTCTGAGACAAATGGCCGATGCGGGCACGGATTACTGTATCATGGAGGTCTCTTCTCATGGGCTTGAACTCGGCCGAGTGAAGGGCTGCAGCTTCCGGACCGGCATCTTTACGAATTTGACGCAGGACCATCTGGATTTTCACGGAACGATGGAACGCTATAAGGCGGCTAAGGGACTGCTCTTCTCCCGAATGGGGAACGAGTTTACGGCCGATCCGGACGGACGGCGGTTCGCCGTACTCAACGCCGACGACCCGGCCTCGGAAGACTATGCAAGGCTGACGGCCGCCGAGGTCATCACCTATGGAATCGACAATACATCCGCCGACGTGAGAGCGGAGCGGATCGTCATGTCCGCACGCGGGACGCAGTTTCATCTGGCGACTTTTCGAGGCTGCGCCGAGGTGACGATGAAGCTGGTCGGACGGTTTAACGTATATAACGCGTTGGCGGCGGCTGCGGCTGCAATCGCGGAAGGCATCCTGCCGGAGCGGATCGCGGAGAGCCTGTCTCGGATTCAATCAGTCGAAGGCCGCATGGAAGTCGTCGACGAGGGACAGGACTTTCTGGTGCTCGTCGATTACGCGCATACGCCCGACGGCTTGGAGAATGCGCTGTCGACCATCTCCCAGTTCGCCGAAGGAGAGGTTTATTGCGTCTTCGGTCGCGGGGGTGACCGGGACCGGACGAAACGGCCCGTCATGGGCGAGATTGCGGCCAAATACAGCGACCATGTGATCGTGACCTCCGATAATCCGCGGACGGAAGATCCGGAGCAAATCATTAACGACATTGTTCCCGGTCTGACAAGGGCGGGGCTTAGCCCGGACCGCTATAAGCTCCTTGCCGATCGCAGGCAGGCGATTCATGAGGCGGTTCGGCAGGCAAAGCCGCAAGACATCGTGCTGATTGCAGGGAAAGGGCACGAAACCTATCAGGACATTATGGGGGTCAAGCATGATTTTGATGACCGTCTGGTGGCCAAAGAAGCGATAAGGGGAAGAAAGCCATGATAACAAGAACATTGGGAGAGATCGCCTTCATGGCGGGCGGGAAGCTGGCCGAGGGGACGGATGCGAGTATCATTGCCTCCGGGGTATCCAGAGATTCGCGGGCAATTACGCCCGGCGTGCTGTATGTGCCGCTGATCGGCGAAACGTTCGACGGCCATGAATTCACGGCAAATGCGCTCGAGCAGGGGGCTGTCGCCGCCCTATGGCAGTCCGACCGGCCGAACCCTCCTGCGGGCGCACCGCTTATTTTCGTGGAGGATACGCTTGCGGCGCTGCAGCGTCTGGCCAAGGCGTACCGCAGGCGACTTCCCGTGCGGATTGTCGGCATCACCGGAAGCAACGGCAAGACCACGACGAAGGATTTGACGGCGGCGGTTTTATCGGCATCGTTCCGCGTTCATAAGACGGCCGGCAATTATAATAATCATATCGGACTTCCGCTCACGCTGCTTCAGCTGACCGAGCAGACGGAAGTTGCCGTTCTCGAAATGGGAATGAGCGGGCGGGGCGAGATCGAACTGCTGTCCCGTCTCGCCGAACCCGAGGTGGCGGTCATCACGAATATCGGCGAAGCCCACTTGCTTCAGCTCGGCTCCCGCAAGGAAATCGCCCGGGCGAAAACGGAGATTCTTTCCGGGCTGCAGCCGGACGGCGTGCTTATTTATAACGGCGATGAGCCGCTGATCGAAGAGGTGCTCCCTGAGCTGGCCGAGCCCGGCCGGATGCGGACGGATCGTTACGGCAAAGTCCGGTTCGGAGCTAGAGCGGACAACGATCTCTTCCCGGAAGACATCCAGACGGAGCCGACCGGCTCAAAGTTTCATGTGAACGGCGATGCGTCGACGGATTACGTTGTCCCGCTTCCGGGCGCGCATAATGTCGTGAATGCGCTCGCCGCCATTGCGGTCGGACGGCATTTCGGCATGGACGCCGGTTCCATCGCCGGGGGGCTTGCCCAAGCCGAACTGACGGGTATGCGCATTGAGGTTTCGGTTGCGCCATCGGGTCTCACCCTCTTGAACGACGCGTATAACGCGAGTCCCACCTCCATGCGGGCGGCCATCGATCTCTTGCACGAGCTGAAGGGCTTCGGGCGCAAATTCGCCGTGCTCGGCGACATGTTGGAGCTGGGGGAACGCGAAAAAGATTTTCACCGCGAGGTAGGGGCGCTTCTGGATCCGGAACAGGTGGAAGCCGTCTATCTCTACGGGCCGCTTTCCGTTTACACGGCGGAAGGGGCCGGGTCACGCTTTCCGGCGGAGCGGGTGCGCCATTTTGAAACTAAAGAGGCGCTTGCGCGGGAATTGGCCCAGGCGGCCGGTGCGCAGGACGTCATTCTGATCAAAGGCTCGCGGGGCATGCGGATGGAGCAGGTGGCGGCCTTTCTGGTTGATAGCCATAAGCCTTGATCAGCGCACATCATTGCCGGACAAAAACGCTGCGACCGTTGATCCGGAGCTCCGTATCCATTCGGGACTCGTACATGGTTTTTTCTTAAGCATTCAGGGGGTAAAGCATTGTGGATTTCAAAATCGTCTTAATCACGCTCGGCGTGTCTTTTCTGCTGGCGCTTATCATGGGGCCGCTGTTCATTCCGTCGCTGCGCCGCCTCAAGTTCGGCCAGCAGATCCGTACGGACGGGCCGCAGGGACATCTGAAGAAGGCCGGCACGCCGACGATGGGCGGGATCATCATTATGCTGGCGCTGGCGCTGGCTGTGCTCCGCTTCGGAGAGAAGAATCTGGAAACGGTCATTCTGCTGGTCGCTTCCCTCGGTTACGGCTTTATCGGATTTTTGGATGATTATATTAAAATTTTATTCAAACGCTCGCTCGGTCTGACGGCCAAGCAGAAGCTGGCCGGCCAGCTGCTCGTATCAATCATTGTCTGCGTGCTGCTTGTACAGGTTGGACACGCAACGGAGCTGCGCATTCCTTATGTGGATATTTCCTTTTCGATCGGCTGGCTTTATTTTCCATTCGTCGTCTTCCTGATGCTCGGTACCTCCAATGCGGTCAACTTTACCGATGGGCTGGACGGTCTGCTTGCGGGCACAAGCGCGATCGCGTTCGGTGCCTATGCTGTCATCGCGCTCAATAACACGCACCGAACGTCGCGATCTTCTCGGCGGCAATGGTGGGGGCGGTGCTCGGTTTTCTCGTATTTAATGCGCATCCGGCCAAGGTGTTCATGGGCGACACCGGGTCGCTCGGCATCGGCGGCGGGCTTGCGGCCGTGGCGATCCTGACCAAAGCGGAAATTCTGCTTGCGCTGATCGGCGGGGTATTCGTCGTCGAGGTCTTATCGGTCATCATTCAAGTCGTTTCTTTTAAAACCAGAGGCAAGCGCGTATTCAAAATGAGTCCGATTCACCACCATTTCGAGCTGACCGGCTGGTCCGAGTGGCGCGTGGTCATTTCGTTCTGGGCGGCGGGTCTGGTGCTTGCGGGAATCGGACTTTACATTAATGAGGTGTTATAGGCATGGATCATCCGCAAAAATATAACGGCCGACAGGTCGTCGTCCTCGGCCTCGCCCGCGCCGGCGTCGCCGTGGCGAAGCTGTTCCACGAATACGGCGCGCTCGTCACCGTCAACGATAAAAAGGAACGTTCCTTATGCCCTGAGGCCGACGAACTTTCGGCTCTGGGTATTTCTGTTGTTTGCGGCAGTCATCCGGCCGGCCTGATCCACGAAGGGGTGGCGCTGGTGGTTAAAAATCCCGGCATCCCTTACCGGGTGGAGCCGGTGGAACGGGCCGCACAGCTCGGCATCGAGGTCGTAACCGAGGTGGAGGTGGCGTACCACATCTGCAAGGCGCCGATCATCGGGATCACGGGCTCCAACGGCAAGACGACGACGACCACCTGGACCGGCCTGATGCTGGAGGCGGCGGGCCTTAGGCCGATCGTGGCCGGCAATATCGGCCGGGCTTTGACGGAAGCGTCGCTCGAAGCCGGACCGGACAACCGGATGGTCGTGGAGCTCAGCGACTTTCAGCTCAAAGGCACCCGCGATTTCGCTCCGCGGATCGGGTGTCTTTTGAACGTTTACGAAACGCATCTCGATTACCACGGGACGATGGGCGATTACGTCGATTCGAAAGCGAAGCTGTTCGCGAACCAGACGGCGGACGATACGGCGGTGCTGAACTGGGATCATCCCATTTGTCGAAACGTAGCGGAAGCGGTGCGCTCAAGCGTGCTTCCTTTTTCGACGAAAACCGAGCTGGATTACGGCTTTTACCTCGAACCGCCGCTTACCCGCGAGCCGGATGCAGCCGGCCGACGGCTGGTGTACCGGGACCGGCAGGGCGAGGTTCATCCGATTCTTCCTGCGGGGAGCTGGGCATTCCGGGAAGCCACAATATCGAGAATGCGCTGGCCGCTTCCGCCATGGCCTTCACCGCCGGAGTGCCGATACCTGTCATTGCGAAGGTGCTGAAGGAATTCCGGGGCGTGGAGCACCGGCTGGAGTTTGTGCGGGAGAAAGACGGCGTCCGATTTTATAACGATTCCAAAGCGACGAATCCGACGGCAACCGTCAAAACGATCGAATCCTTCAAGCAGGGCATTGTGCTGATCGCCGGCGGACTGGACCGCGGGTCGGACTACATGGAGCTGCTGCCGGCCTTCGAGCGTCAAGTGAAGGCGGTTGTCGCCCTGGGCGAAACCAAGGAAAAAATCGTACGCGTGGCCAAACTGGCAGGCATGAGCCGTGTAAAAACCGTCGATACTGCTAACAGCGTGCAGGATACGGTGGGCGAGGCGGTAAGAGCAGCATTCTCCATGGCGGACAAGGGCGACATCGTCCTATTATCGCCTGCGTGCGCCAGCTGGGACATGTTCCCTTCCTACGAGGAACGGGGAAGCATGTTTAAGCAGTCCGTGCATAACCTTTAAAAAGGGGGACAAAGCCGCCCCCAATCCAGGTAAAGGTTAGAGGTGTGGGCGCTATGGTCAAAGCACGGTCGAATCCGGATTTGCTGCTGCTCGGCTCTACGCTGGCCCTACTCGCCATCGGCGTGGTTATGGTGTACAGCGCAAGTGCCGTACTCGCGTTCCGCGAGTTCGGGGACTCATTCTATTACTTGAAGCGGCAGGCTTTGTTTGCCGCGCTCGGCATATTTGCGATGATTTTCACAATGAACACCGATTATTGGGTCTGGAAGAAATATGCCAAAGTCATGCTGATCGCCTGCTTCGTATTGCTTGTCGCTGTTCTGATTCCGGGCATCGGGGTCATCCGGGGAGGCGCGAGAAGCTGGCTCGGCATCGGCTCCTTCGGGATTCAGCCTTCCGAATTTATGAAGATGGGCATGATCATCTTCCTGTCCAAGTGGCTGTCGGAAGAGCAGAGCACCATCACGCAGTTCACCAAGGGGCTTATTCCCCCGCTCGGGCTGGTCGGCGCCGCCTTCGGCCTCATTATGCTTCAGCCTGACCTTGGCACCGGTGCGGTGCTGGTCGGGGCGTCCCTGCTGATCATTTATACGGCGGGAGCGAGACTGCTTCATTTGTCGTATCTCGGTCTCGTCGGCTTGGCGGGATTTGTCGCCCTGATCGCTGCGGCTCCTTACCGGCTGAAGCGGATCACCGCCTTCCTCGATCCTTGGCAGGACCCGCTCGGCGCCGGATACCAGGCGATCCAGTCGCTGTATGCGATCGGCCCGGGAGGACTGGTGGGTTTGGGACTTGGGATGAGCCGGCAAAAATACAGCTACCTGCCCGAGCCGCAAACGGACTTCATCTTTTCTATCATTGCCGAAGAGCTCGGTTTCATCGGAGGCTCTTTCGTACTCTTACTCTTTACGCTTCTGCTCTGGCGGGGATGCGTACGGCGATCACCGCGCCCGATACGTTCGGCGACCTGCTTGCCACCGGGATCGTCGGGATGGTCGCCGTTCAGGTGATCATCAACACGGGGGTCGTTATCGGCATGTTCCCCGTAACAGGCATCACGCTCCCGCTGATCAGTGCAGGCGGCTCATCGCTTACTTTGATGCTGACCTCGATCGGCGTGCTGCTCAATATTTCCCGATATTCGAGGTGACATCCATCCATGAATAAAATTGTCTTCACCGGCGGCGGGTCCGCCGGCCATGTGACGCCCAATCTGGCGATCATGGCGAAGCTCCGAGCGAAGGGCTGGGAGATGGAATATATCGGCTCCAAGGACGGCATCGAAAGGGAAATCATCGAGCATGAAGGAATTCCCTTTCACCATATCGCCTCCGGCAAGCTGCGGCGCTATTTTGACCCCAAAAACTTCAAAGATCCGTTCCGGGTGCTTCAGGGTGTCGGTCAAGCCTACCGGTTGCTGCGCCGGATTAGGCCAGACATCGTCTTTTCCAAAGGCGGCTTCGTGTCCGTACCGGTCATCCTGGCCAGCCGGCTGAACGGCATCCCTGTGCTGTGCCATGAATCGGATTTGACACCCGGACTCGCGAATAAGATTTCCACTCCGTTCGCCTCCCGCATCTGCGTTACGTTCCCGGAAACACTGCGCTATGTCAAGAACGGGAAAGCCGAGTGCACCGGCCTGCCGATCCGGGATTTCATCCTGCAGGGCAAAGCGTCCCGCGGTCTGCAAATCTGCGGCTTCCACTCGCAGAAGCCGGTGCTTCTGATCATGGGCGGCGACCTGGGGGCCAAGCGCATCAACGAAACCGTCCGCGAGGCGCTTGTGCCGCTTCTTGAGCGCTATCAAATCATCCATATTTGCGGCAAAGGCCACACGGATGAGAGCCGGAGCAGCCGGGGGTACCGCCAGTTCGAGTACGTGAAGGACGAGCCGCCGGATCTTTTGGCCTGTTCGGATCTTGTCATTTCCCGTGCGGGCTCAACCTCCATTTTCGAATTTCTCGCGCTGCGCAAACCGATGCTGCTGATCCCGCTGACCCGGCAGGCGAGCCGGGGGACCAAATCCTGAACGCCGAATCGTTCGAGCGGATGAACTATGCCAAGGTGCTGTACGAAGAAGACTTGACGGCGGAGCCGCTGCTTCAACGTTTGACGGAGCTTCAGGCGGACGGCGCCCGCATGAAGGAAAGCATGCAGAGCAGCCCGTTCGGTAACGGCACGGATCAAATCGTCGGACTGATCGAGAAATACCGGCTGCACTCCCATAAGCAAAAATGATATGGGCGATTGTCACACACCTATCCGATTTCACATAAACTACACTATAACCGTGACAGACACCTGTGGAAGGCGGCGTAAGGCTGAAGCGATGCAGCGGCATACTTCAGCCCTGCCCTATCGCTGCGGACTTTTGATCCGCGGCCGCCCCGGATGTTCTGTGAAGGAGGTTTCCCATGCATCAGGTCATTTCAGAACTTACGGGCGGGACGTACGGCGAAATTCGCTTGAACGAACCGCTCGCCCCTTACACTTACTGGAAGATCGGCGGTCCTGCGGACGCGCTGGTCATCCCGCAGACGAAAGAGCGACTCGTGGCTCTGATCAAGCCGCTGCACCGTCATCAAGCCCCCTGGTTCGCACTCGGGCGGGGCTCGAACCTGCTGGTGACCGATAAAGGCATTCGGGGCGTGGTCATCAAGCTGGGAGAGACGATGGAGACGGTACGGTTCGAAGGGGAGACGGTTACGGCCGGGGGCGCTTATTCGTTCATCAAGCTCTCGACCTTGGCCGGCAAGGAAGGGCTGACCGGGCTGGAGTTTGCCGGCGGCATTCCGGGAAGCGTGGGAGGCGCCGTCTACATGAACGCGGGGGCGCACGGTTCGGATGTGTCGCGAATCTTACAGCAGGCTGAAGTTTTGCTCCCGACAGGGGAGTTGGTTATTCTGCGGAAGGATGACCTGGCGTACGCATACCGGCATTCCAAGCTGCAGACCGAGCGGGGCATCGTAACCGAAGCCGTGTTCCGGCTGCAATACGGGGACCGGAAGGAAATTGCCGGCGCGATGGCCGCATACAAGGACCGCCGTCTGCGGACCCAGCCTCTTCAGCTCCCTTGCGCGGGAAGCGTCTTCCGCAATCCGGAAGGACACTACGCCGCCAAGCTGATCGAAGAGTCGGGCCTGAAGGGCCTTAAGGTCGGGGGTGCCGAAGTATCGCCGCTGCATGCCAACTTCATTGTCAACACCGGGCATGCGACTGCTGTGGATGTGCTCACTCTCATCGAGCAAGTGAAGGATGCCGTTTTCCGCAAATTCGGCATCAGGCTTGTACCCGAAGTTTTGGTGGTGGGGAGCGGTAAATCGGAGGTGGGACTTTGGAAAAGCTGGTTATCGAAGGCGGGAGACCTCTATCGGGAGCCGTCACGATTCATGGTGCGAAGAACGCCGCATTGCCCATAATGGCGGCCAGCATCATGGCCGAAGGCACGATTCGTATTCAAAATGTGCCGGATCTGTCCGATATTCAAGTTATGCTCGGCATTTTGAACGCCCTTGGATGCAAAGCGGAACACGGGGGGATACGGTCACGATCGATACGGCTTCGGTGCACCAATTTCATATCCCCGAAAGCTTGATGAGCCAGATGCGCTCGTCGATCTTCCTGATGGGCCCGCTGCTTTCACGGCTCGGTCGGGTGGAGCTCTATCAGCCGGGAGGCTGCGCGATCGGCGAACGTAAGATTGATCTGCACCTCAGCGGACTCGCCGCCCTCGGGGCGAAAATCGAGGAAACGGGCAACCGGATCGTCTGCACCGCCCTGGAGCCGCGGGGAACCGAGATCGTTCTCGATTACCCGAGTGTCGGCGCAACGGAGAACATCATGATGGTCGCGGCGATGGCCAAGGGGATGACGACCATCATCAATGCGGCCCGGGAGCCGGAAATTCAGGATTTGCAAAATTTTCTAAACGCCATGGGAGCGAAAATCATCGGAGCCGGAACGGATACGATCACGATTGAAGGCGTCTCCGAATTGATTCCCTGTACTTACCGCATCATTCCCGACCGGATCGTTGCCGGCACGCTGATGATCGCCGCAGCGGTCACGCGAGGCAATGTTACGCTGGAGCGGATCAGCCCCGCTCATTTGACCTCCGCCGTTCACGTCCTGAAGCGGGCGGGTGTTCAAATCACAATCGACGGTGATATAATGAATGTATGCGCCCGCTCGCGTCCCAAGTCGATTGAGCGGATCGTCACGTCGCCCTACCCGTCCTTTCCGACGGATTTGCAGTCTCAGATTATGGTGCTGCTGAGCTTGGCGGACGGGATCAGCATATCGAAGGAAACCGTCTTTGAAGGAAGATTCAAGCATGTGGATGAACTTTCCCGCATGGGTGCGGACATTCGGGTGGATTTGAATTCGGCCTTTGTCCGCGGAGTGCCGAGATTGTACGGAGCCACGGTAGAGGCTACCGATTTGCGCGCCGGAGCGGCGCTGGTCCTTGCCGGGCTGGCGGCTCAAGGCACGACGATCATAGAGCAGATTCATCATATCGACCGCGGGTATGACCGCATCGAGCTGATGCTGGGCCGGCTCGGAGCAGCGATTCATCGTACTGCACCCATTACGGACCCGGTACCGACGGAATAATTCTTATTTCATTCCTATGCCCATTGCCGCTGAAATATCCCTTTTCCCTTGGGGGAATCGGGACTTCGGCGGTTTACATACTAGCTTTGGATTGGCCGGGTTCTGCTCCGGACCGGGGGCGGATTGGCAAGTCCCCTGCATCACGGGCCGCCTCCCGCGCTGCCCGTTCCCGTGAACGGACAAGCCCGCTCTAGCCGTAAGCACCCCTCAGGAGGCCGTTTCCATGTCCCGAGAAGACCGACTTCCCGTCATAAAAAAACCAAGCTTGCGCAGCCGCAGCAGCAAAAAGCTGCTTTTATTTCTTTTTATCTTTTTCATCACGCTTCTCCTCGTGCTCTTCTTTCAATCCTCCCTAAGCGAGATTACGAGAGTGGAAATCGAAGGCCAGCAGCTCGTTTCGGAGAACGAAATCCGGCAGGCGGCCGCCGTCAAACCGGGTGACCATTTCTTCTCCGTCTCTTCCGGCACCATCGAAAACCAGGTGAAGGCTCTCCGCATGATTGAGTCGGTGGAGGTCAGCAAGCATTTTCCCGGCGTCATTCACATTCAGGTGAAGGAGTACCCGAAGGTCGCCTATCAAATCGGTGAGAACGGACAGGTAGAGGCGCCGCTGGCCGATGCAAGCGTCGTTCCGGTGACGGTGCAGGGCGTTGCCCTGGACATGCCCATCCTCAGCGGCTGGGCCCCGAACGATCCGCTCAAAGCGAAGCTGTGCAAAGCGATGGCAGGCGTGTCACCTTCATACTTTGCGGATATTTCCGAAATCAAACCGGCCCCGTCCGAAGCCTATCCCGACAAAATCAAGATGTATACGCGCTCGCTGTTCGAGGTGCAGACGACGGTTACTTATTTACCGGACAAAATCAAGCATCTCTCCTCGTATATTGCCAGCCTGCAGGACGGCAAAGTGAACGGCGGCGTCATCACCATGCTCGAGGCGGATTCCTACGCACCCTTCGATACGGAGAGCAAATCGCAGGGTAAGAACGGCGCTTCGGGCAGTACAGGCTCAGGTACACAGACAGGCAGTTCGCCGAACGGCTCCGCATCGGGTAAGGATACGGGCAAGACGCAAGCTCCTTCGGGAACCGGCAAAGATACGAAAGATACGAAAGATTCAAAAACATCTGGTAAGGAATCCCAAACGAACTGACGGGAAAACTACTACTCAAGCTACCAAATTAATGGTAGAATTGAATTTATGGTATGTTTTGCATTTGTAAAGAAATATTTTTCGTTTAAAAAGAGGGAAATGATGAGTCGTGTTGAATACTTACAGAAGGTTTTTTCAACCAGGCTCATTAACGAATACTTAGTCACAGGAGGTGCCACGGGTTGAGCAGCAATGACATCATTGTTAGTTTGGACATCGGTACATCCAAAGTTCGTGCTATTATTGGGGAAGTCGTTAACGGCGCCATTAATATAATTGGAGTTGGATCTGCCGACTCGCAGGGAATTCGCAAAGGTTCCATCGTTGATATCGACCAGACCGTCCAATCGATCCGCAGTGCAATCGATCATGCGGAACGTATGGTCGGAGTGCAAATTTCGGAGGTTTATGTCGGAATTTCGGGAAATCACATTGCGCTGCAGTCCAGCCATGGTGTGGTGGCCGTATCCAACGAAGATCGTGAAATCGGCGATGATGATATCGAACGTGTAATCCAAGCGGCCAAAGTGATTCCTCTTGCGCCCGAGCGGGAAATTATCGGCGTCGTGCCGAACCAATACGTAGTCGACGGAACCGATCAAATTCATGACCCCCGCAGCATGATCGGGGTTCGGTTGGAAGTGGAAGCCACCATCGTGACGGGAACCAAGACGGCAATACATAATTTGCTGCGCGTGGTGGAGAAATCCGGGCTTAAGGTAGCGGGACTGATCTTGATGTCGCTAGCTGCAGGACATCTGGCCTTGTCGAAGGACGAGAAGGCGATCGGCGCTGTGCTGGTGGACATTGGAGCGGGAGCGACTACCATTGCCGTATTCAATGAGAACAATTTGGTAGCCACCTCCACTCTCCCGATCGGCGGAGAATACATCACCAACGATATTGCTTACGGCTTGCGAACGCAGGCGGATATTGCGGAGAAGATCAAGCTCAAATTCGGATGCGCGGTCGTCGAGCATGCCGCAGCGGACCAGGTGTTTAAAGTGAACCGTATCGGCAGCAATGTGGATAAGGAATTTTCCCAGGTGGATTTGGCAAATATTGTCGAACCGCGCGTACAGGAAATATTTCACTTGATACAGGCTGAGGTGCACCGGCTTGGCTTTTCCGATCTTCCGGGGGGCTATGTGCTGACCGGCGGTACGGTCTCGATGCCGGGTATGCTGGCTATCGCCCAAGCGGAGCTGAGGTCGTCGGTACGCATCGCCGTGCCGGATTATATCGGTGTAAGGGACCCTTCCTTCACGAGCGGAGTGGGCATCATTCAGTATGCTTCCAAATACCTCCGCAGCGGAAAGCAGGGCAGTGCCGTGAAGAAGGTTGTGAACAAGAAAGCGCCTGCCGCTCAAGAGCCGAAATCCTCGGTCATGGAACGTGTGAAAAATTGGTTAAGCGAATTTATTTAACGCGGCGCCGGAAAAAGTTTTGGAAAGCCAATTGAGGGGGAAGACGCTCTTATGTTTGAATTTGACATGGACATGGACCAGTTAGCCAAGATAAAGGTCATCGGAGTCGGCGGCGGCGGCAAAGCAATGCCGTGAATCGGATGATCGACAACGGGGTGCAGGGCGTTGAATTCATTACCGTCAACACCGACGCCCAAGCGCTTCATCACGCCAAATCCGAGCAGAAGCTGCAAATCGGAGACAAATTGACCCGCGGACTGGGTGCCGGCGCCAATCCCGAGGTCGGGAAGAAAGCGGCGGAAGAATCCCGCGAACTGATCACCAATGCTCTCAAGGGCTCGGATATGGTGTTCGTTACAGCGGGTATGGGAGGCGGTACCGGAACGGGTGCGGCTCCTGTCATTGCCGAAATCGCCAAAGAATGCGGGGCGCTTACCGTTGGCGTCGTAACTCGCCCGTTCAACTTCGAAGGCCGTAAGCGTTCGATGCAGGCGGAGCAGGGCATCGCGGCATTGAAGGAAAAGGTCGATACGCTTATCGTGATTCCAAACGATCGTTTGCTCGAAATCGTCGACAAGAAGACGCCGATGCTGGAAGCGTTCCGCGAAGCGGATAACGTCCTCAAGCAAGGGGTGCAGGGCATCTCCGACTTGATCGCCGTACCGGGACTGATCAATCTCGACTTCGCCGATGTGAAGACCATCATGACGGAACGCGGCTCGGCACTCATGGGAATCGGTGTAGCCACAGGCGAGAATCGTGCGGCGGAAGCGGCCAAGAAAGCCATTAGCTCCCCGCTCCTCGAAACCTCCATTGACGGCGCCCGCGGCGTACTGCTCAATATTACCGGCGGCTCCAACTTGTCGCTGTATGAAGTGAACGAAGCTGCAGACATCGTAGCCTCCGCATCCGATCCGGAAGTCAATATGATTTTCGGTGCAGTCATTAACGAGAGCCTGAAGGAAGAGATCATGGTGACCGTTATCGCCACCGGCTTCGAATACAAGAACGTATCGCCGGGCGTACGCAAACCGGTAAGCACCGGATCGGCGCCAAGCGGCAATCAACAGGAAACGGGCGAATCCCGCTTGAACAACCTGCGTCCGTTTGGCGGCAATCAAACGTCGAATGATCAGCTGGATATTCCGGCTTTCCTCCGCAACCGGAACCGGGGCGGCTTTGATAAGTAAAATTTCATAGCGTAAACAGGCTGCAGTCCTCCAAACGGGACTGCGGCTTTTTTTTACGTTGCAGAAAGTTTAAGTTCGCTAAAGCGTTCAAGCGGACTGCAGTTTTCTGTACCAAGAAAAATTTCCTGCTTACGAAGCAGGTTTGCTGCGCAAACCGAAGGTCTGGTCGCTTTGAAGGCCTCCGATAAGGAGTTTTTCTAATGTGGTTTATTGCAGCTGCCCCGAAGACCCCGACTGTTTCGCAACCAGCTCCATGGTCCAATCGATCATGCCGTTCATCATGTAAAGAATCAACTGAACCGCATCCTCTTCACTCATCGCTTTGCCCGAGGTATTTGACGAAACTAAATTTTTCATCTTCGTCTCCAGCTGGCTCGTGAGGTCCTTGAGCTTCGAAAAATCGGACGCCAGCTGTGCTATGCTGACCTTGCCCGATGAATTCATGCCGCCGCTTTGGCTGTTCTGCTGCTGATTTTGATCTTGGTCGCTTTGATTTTGATAGCTTTGGCTTTGGTTATTTTGCCCCTGATTGTTTTGGCCTTGGCTTTGACCCTGGTTTCCTTGACTCTGGTCGCCTTGGCTTTGATCTTTGGCCTGCTGCTTCAGCATGTCTTTGATCTGCTGCGGCTCATCCGACAAGGTTTGATTCTGCTCCGTCAGTTGTTCGATCTGATCCTTTAAATCGCGGGTGCTGATCATGAGTCCGCTCCTTTATGAAGTGGTTATGGAAGTAATTTAACCCAAACGGCGCTCCTTTTATCCAGAAGGGGGCCCAAGTTTTCAGCCCGGGAGGCGGCCCGGACGCCTGCCCCTTTTCCGACAAAAAAACTTACAGGAATACGGCAAGTTTAGACAGACTTTGGAATAGGATTACTATATACTTGTCTCATTCGCGGCAGGGCGGGGAGGAAGGGAAGATGATTGTTTACATCGATATCATTTTCCTTGTGAATGTGGCGATCGACGGTGCGCTGCTGTGGGCCACCGCGCGTACCCGAAAGCTGGATTACCGCCTTTGGCGCATGGCTTTATCCTCGGCAATCGGCGGTTTATATGTCGTTCTGCTGTTTTTTCCGGGCCTGTCCTTTCTTTACACCTTCGGCGTTAAGCTTCTTTTATCTCTTTTGATGCTGCTGACGGCCTTCGGCTTTGGGGGCTGCAGCATTTTTTGCGCAATGTGGGTGCTTTTTATGTTGTGAACTTTGTCGCTGCGGGAATGATTCTCGGCGCCGATTATTTCTGGGAGTCCTCCGGGGATCTGCTCGGCGACGTTATTCAGGGGCTTGAATCCGGCTTCAATGTAAGACTCGGTCTGTTTATGCTGCTGCTCTCCGTCCCCTTTGCGTTCTGGTTATATCGGCAGGTGCTGGATGGAGCGAGGCGCAAGGAGCGAGCTGAAGTCTTTTACCGCCCGGGTGGATGTGCACATCGACGAATTCGCTTCTTCCTGCACGGGGCTGATCGACACGGGCAACCAATTATACGATCCGCTGACCAAAACGCCTGTCATGGTCATGGAAGCCGCTCAGTGGGGGACCGGATCCCCGAAGCCTGGATGCAGAAAATACGGCGTGCCGAAGTGGACCAATTGGTGTCCAGCATCGGAACGGAGCCTTTTATTTGGCAGGATCGGCTTCGCCTCGTGCCTTACCGGGGGTGAACCGGGGTACGCAATTTATGCTGGCGATTAAGCCGGACCGGGTGATCATTACAACGGAAGATAAGCAAATCGAATCCATGAAGGTGCTGATCGGTTTGGACGGCGGACGTTTAAGCTCGGACAACGCCTATCAAGCCATCATCCATCCGTCTCTGCTGCAGGCGTGACCTGGAGTTCCCGCTGTCCCTACCATACCGTCCGGCGTAGATCAACCTTACCGAATAGGAGGAACATCTGATGTTATTGAAATGGAAGCTATTGCTGCAAATCCAATATTTCCGTCTCTTGCTGCTGCTCGGGCTCAAAGGGGAGGAAATCTATTACATCGGAGGAAGTGAAGCGCTCCCGCCTCCGCTCAGCCGGGAAGAGGAAGAATATTTGCTCGGGAAGCTTCCTTCGGGCGACGCGGCGATCCGGGGAATGCTGATTGAACGGAATCTCCGGCTTGTCGTGTATATCGCGCGCAAATTCGAGAACACCGGCATCAATATCGAGGATCTTGTATCGATTGGAGCGATCGGGCTGATTAAGGCAGTGAACACCTTCGATCCGGAGAAGAAGATTAAGCTGGCAACCTACGCTTCCCGCTGCATCGAGAACGAGATTCTGATGTACCTCCGCCGGAACAGCAAGATCCGCACCGAGGTGTCGTTCGATGAGCCGCTGAATATCGATTGGGACGGCAACGAGCCGCTGCTCTCCGACGTGCTCGGAACCGAGAACGATACGATCTACCGCAATATCGAGGAACAGGTGGACCGCAAGCTGCTCCACAAAGCGCTCGACAAGTTGTCGGAGCGGGAGCGGATCATCATGGAGCTGCGCTTCGGGCTGCAGGACGGCGAGGAAAAAACGCAAAAGGATGTGGCGGATATGCTGGGAATTTCCCAATCGTATATCTCGCGCCTGGAGAAACGCATCATCAAGCGGCTTCGTAAGGAGTTCAACAAGATGGTGTAAATTGGTAAAAAAATTTTTAGAAACCGCGATGCTCGAAAAGGCCTTGTCCGCCTTGGCTTTTGTCGAAAGCCGGCCGACCGGGACCCTGAGGAGGGGGAGCGAAGCGCATAAAAAAACAGCCCGAGGAGATAATTAACATTAATGTTTCTCCTTGGGAGGTAATCACGATGACCCGAAACAAAGTCGAAATATGCGGTGTCGATACGGCAAAGCTACCGGTTTTGACCAATGCGGAAATGCGTGAACTATTCGTGCAGCTGCAGACGAATAACGAACGCTCTGCAAGAGAGAAATTAGTCAACGGCAATCTCCGTTTGGTACTGAGCGTCATTCAGCGCTTCAACAACCGCGGTGAATTTGTCGACGATTTATTCCAAGTCGGTTGTATCGGACTGATGAAGGCGATTGATAATTTTGATTTAAGCCAAAATGTAAAGTTTTCGACTTACGCGGTTCCCATGATCATCGGTGAAATCCGCCGGTATTTGCGGGATAACAACCCGATCCGCGTTTCGCGGTCGCTGCGGGACATCGCCTATAAGGCCCTGCAGGTTCGTGATCAGCTGACCAATCAAAATTCGCGGGAGCCCACGATTTACGAAATCTCCGAAGCATTGAACGTGCCGAAGGAGGACGTCGTCTTCGCCCTCGATGCGATCCAAGATCCGGTATCGCTGTTCGAACCGATTTATCATGACGGCGGCGACCCGATTTACGTTATGGATCAAATCAGCGACGACCGCAACAAGGACATCTCCTGGATTGAGGGAATCGCCCTCCGCGAAGCGATGCGCAAGCTGAACGACCGGGAGAAAATGATTCTGTCCATGCGCTTTTTCGACGGGAAGACGCAGATGGAGGTCGCCGATGAAATCGGCATTTCGCAGGCCCAGGTATCGCGGCTGGAGAAATCGGCCATCTCGCAGATGCAAAAGCATGTAAAATCCTGACCCCAAGCCCGTCCGGCTTATTGCAATCATAGACCCGCCCCGTTCCGACGGACGAGGTCTTTTTTTATTTTTCGCGCCGCATGGACATTTTGCCCAGGGCCCACATATAGTAGTAAAAAGGCTTTTGCGGATCGGGTCGGATTTGCAGCGCAGAAGCTGCGTAGGGTTCGGGTGTCTGCCGCAGGAAGCGCGTCAGCGCTGCCCGCCTTTGAAATCCGCAAAGATACCTTGCTGATTCTAATCACTTTTTGCGGATTTCAACAGCGGCCGGAGGCAGACACCCGAACCCGGAGCCTGCACGAGGCAGGGGTCCGCCCTCACTCGCAAAACGCCGCCAATCCATGGGAACGTGGTGGTCGCAGCGTGAAAATATCGGATTTTCAAACCAAAGACGTGATCAATATCGTGGACGGCAAAAGGCTGGGGCAGGTAAGCGACCTGGAGCTCGATCTGCGCAACGGCCGGATCGAAGCCATCGTCGTCCCGAATTCCCCGCGGTTCTTCGGATTGTTCGGAGCCTCGACGGATGTGGTCATTCCCTGGAAAAATATCGTTAAAATCGGGATGGACGTCGTCCTGGTCAAACTGGAGGACATCCGCGGCTACCGGCAGGAAGAGGTTCGCGGTTACCGTCCGGTGGAAGAGCAGGAGGCTCCTTACGAAACGAACCGTTCTTACCGGGGTTAACCCCCGAGGCAATCCCGGCATCATATAGAGCATTTCCTCGTGAGGGGTGTGCTCTTTTTTGTCATTCGTGTATACTTAGAAGAAAATAACAAGACTTCAAGGGGGAGCGGAGATGGAGCCTTTTGTACTCCGGGAGGCGAATAACGGGTGCTCGGTCATGATACTGGACGAATGGATGCGTAAAAATGCCAGGCTGTCCGCCGGCTTCACCACCCGGATCGGAGGCGTCAGCACAGGCGCATTTGACGGCCTGAACGTTGGTTTGCACGTGGAGGACGATCCGGATTCGGTCGTTGAGAACCGCAAAAGGCTGGCGGAGGCGATTCATGTGCCTTTTGACGCGTGCACCTATGCCGAGCAGGTTCACGGGAAAGAAATTCAGGTGGTGACCGGCGAAGACCGGGGAGCGGGCAATACGTCCCGGGAACGCGCGCTGCAGTGCAAGGACGGCTTTGTTACGAATGAACCCGGCGTTATTCTGCACGCTTTGTTCGCCGATTGTGTGCCGCTGTTCTTTTACGATCCGGTGAGAGGAGCGGTGGGGCTTGCGCATGCCGGCTGGAAAGGGACGGTGCTGCAGATCGCCAAAATGGCGGTCGAGACCATGAGCGCGGCCTTCGGCAGCAAAGCGCGGGATTTGAAGGCCGCCATCGGCCCGTCCATCGGTGTCTGCTGCTACGAAGTGGACGACGGGGTGATCGCCAGAGTGGATAAGGTGCTGATGGAGCTGGGGCCGCTTAGCGAGCCGGAAGCCTTCTACGAGCGGAAGCCGAACGGGAAATATATGTTGAACTTGCAACAGCTAAATCGACAAATTATGATAAAAGCAGGAATTATGGCGTCAAATATCGAAATAAGTGGTTTATGTACAAGCCGCCGGACCGATTTATTTTTCTCCCACCGCAAAGAACAAGGGAAGACGGGCCGGATGGCGGCCTGGATCGGGATCAGGGCGTAAAGACGGCGAAGTGTGAGGACAGGCGGGCCGCCGGGCGTTTCGGCTCCCTTCCGCCTTTCGCTAAGCGAGGTGAAAGAGGAACATTGGAAGAGCAGCTTAGAGCAAGAATCGACGCCGTAGAGGCCAGGGTACAGGCGACCTGCCGCCGTGCCGGCCGGGACCGCAGCGAAGTCGGCATCATCGCGGTGACTAAATACGTCTCGCTGGAGACAACGGGTCAGGCTATACGCCTTGGGCTGAAGCATATTGGGGAGAACCGGTGGCAGGATGTCCAGCCCAAATGGGAGGCTTTTGCCGAAGAGGCGACATGGCATTTTATCGGCCATCTGCAAACGAATAAAGTGAAGGATGTCGTCGGCAAGTTCGCATATATCCATTCGCTTGACCGGCTTTCGCTGGCGAAGGAGATCGAGAAGAAGGCGGTCGCCTTGGGGATCACGGTTCCGTGCTTTATTCAGCTTAACATATCGGGTGAAGAGACCAAATACGGCATGCCGGCGGAGCAGCTCTTCGAATTCGCCCGGCAGATTGCGGCCCTGCCCCATTTGCGGGTGGAAGGCCTCATGACGATGGCGCCTTATGAAGCGGAGCCGGAGGCGACCCGCCCGGTGTTCCGGGAATTGCGCGAATGGCGGGACCGGCTGAACGGCGAAGCGATTTTCGCTTATGAAGTGGGCGGTTTGTCGATGGGAATGTCGAACGATTTTGAAGTGGCCATTGAGGAAGGGGCCACCTGGGTGAGGCTCGGATCCGTACTGGTGGGTAAGGAATAAGGAAAAGGAGGAGATGAGCATGGGCGTGATGAACAAATTTATGAATTTTTTGGGATTGCAGGAAGAAGAGGTAGCGGAAGAACGTGAGCAGCGGACGACGGAACATCATGAAGAAGTTGAAACCCCTTTGCCGGAACCGCGTAAGAATAAGGGGAACATTGTGAGCATTCATTCGCAGAAGAACATACGGGTAGTGCTCAATGAGCCGCGTTCTTATGAAGAGACGCAGGAAATCGCCGACCATCTGCGCAACCGCCGGCCGGTCGTCGTGAACCTGCAGCGCGTGCGTTCGGATCAAGCGACGCGAATCGTCGATTTTTTGAGCGGCACCGTGTATGCCTTGAACGGATCGATATCCAAGATCGGGCCGAACATTTTTCTGTGCACGCCGGATACCGTTGAAATTCACGGGTCCATCTCGGAAATAATGAATACCGAGGGCTAACCAATTATTGAATCCGACGAGGTGAACAGCTTGATTGAAGGTTACATACGCACTCTGATTGACATTTATCAATACGTGATCATTGCTTACGTGCTCTTGTCCTGGCTTCCCAGCGCGAGGGACAGTTTTATCGGTGAAATTCTCGGGAAGCTGTGCGAACCTTACCTGGGCGTCTTCCGCCGCTTCATTCCGCCGATCGCCGGGATGATCGACATTTCGCCGATCGTGGCGCTCATTGCGCTTCGATTTGTGGGTGAAGGCATCATTGCGATCATCAGCTTTCTCATTCCCTGATCGACGGGTGATTCCAAGTGAGCAACGAACGGATTTACAATCATTTTCATCCGGATGAACACCGTTTTGTGGACAAAGCCGCCGAATGGGTGGAGCGGGCCGAACAGCATGCCGTAAAGCTGACCGATTTTCTCGATCCGCGGCAGGCGTTCATCTTAACGACGCTGGCCCAGCGGGGAACGAAGTGCAGGTGCGGTTCGAAGGCGGACATCCGGACGCGGAACGGAAACGGGCCCTGGTTGCGCCGGATTACCGGGTGCTGGAAGACGAGGACATGGGCATCAGCCTGATCGGCATCGGATCGCTTGACGAGAAGCTGAGCGAGCTGGACCATGGGGACTATATGGGTGCGATCCTGGGTCTTGGCATTAAACGCGAGAAGATCGGGGACATCTATGTCCGGGAGGACGGTCGCCATGTTCTCGTTGCATCGGAAATCGCCGACTTCATACGGCTTCACTTGAATCAGGTTCACCGCGTTCACGTGCAGACCGAGGTGCTCCCGCTGGACAAGCTGGAGCCGGCCGGCCAGAAGCTGGAGGAGATGAACCTGACCGTCGCTTCGCTTAGGCTCGACGGGATTGTCAGTGACGTATATCGTTTGAGCAGGGCGAAGGTGCTGATCCCGATCAAGGCGGGACGCTGTAAGGTCAACTGGAAGCAGGAAGAGGATCCGAGCAAATCCCTCAAGGAGGGAGATGTCGTATCGCTGAAGGGCTTCGGGCGGTTCAAGGTGCTGGAGCTCGAAGGGCAAACCAAAAAGGGCAGATTTCGCTTAAAAGTCGGCAAATTCGTATGAAGGGCCGATTTTTTTGTTGGGAATGCAGGAATATGCAAGCTGGTGTCGAATAGGAATTAAAAATACGCAGGGTGACGTTCGGATGCGGCCCGTTTGCAAATTTCACCGGAGGTGCAGCGATGGCATTAACACCGCTCGATATACATAACAAGGAATTCAGCCGATCGTTTCGGGGCTATGACGAAGATCAGGTGAACGAATTTCTGGATCAGGTCATCAAGGATTACGAAGCGCTGATCCGTGAAAACAAGGAGCTGCAGAACCAGCTGAACGCGATCCAGGAGCGGCTTGACCATTTTGCGAATATCGAAGAGACGTTAAGCAAGACGATCATCGTCGCCCAGGAGGCGGCCGATGAGGTGAAGAACAACGCGAAGAAGGAAGCGCAGCTGATCATCAAGGAAGCGGAGAAGAACGCCGACCGGATCATCAACGAATCGCTGGCCAAATCGCGCAAAATTTCCATGGAAATCGAGGAGCTGAAGAAGCAGGCCTCGATTTACCGTACACGCTTCCGGACGCTGATCGAAGCGCAGCTGGAGCTGCTCAGCAAAGAAGATTGGAGCTCGCTGGAGCGCATGGAAGTAGAGCAGTCCTAACCGAAAGAATCCTTGTCGGCCTTCCGGTTCGAGAGGGGAGACAGCATCCGGCCCTTCGGAAGCACGCAAGTCTGAAACCGCCTTGGCCGGCCCGGTCACGCAGTTGACGCGGGCTTTCTTTTTCGCTATACTCCAAATAAGTTAACATCTTGCAAAAGCGATGACAGGGACAAGTACAACGCATACGCTGAAGGCCAGCGAGCCGGGGAATGGTGCAAGCCCGGACCTTAGCCGCGTCGGAACATCACCCTCGAGCGTCTCTTGAACCCCATGGGCAGTAAAGAGGATCGGCTGACCCCGTTACCGGTCAATAGAGCGAAGATAGGGCGCGCGGCTTAACTTTAAGTATGCCCGCCGTCTGATCTTAACTAGGGTGGTACCGCGAGACTTCTCGTCCCTTATGGGATGTGGGGTCTTTTTTAATTTAATCGCAATAAAGTGCCTTTAAGAATTGGAGTGGAACGAACGATGGATTACGGAAAAACGTTGAATTTGCTGCAGACCGATTTCCCGATGCGCGGCAACTTGCCCCAAGCGGAGCCGAAGATGCAGCAGGAATGGGATGAGAAGGATATTTACGCACAGGTGCAGAAGAGCCGTCAAGGCCGGCCGAAATTTATTCTTCATGACGGGCCTCCTTACGCGAATGGGGGCATCCATATCGGCCATGCGCTGAACAAAATTTTGAAGGATATGATTGTCCGCTTCAAAACGATGCAGGGCTACGACGCGCCCTATGTTCCGGGTTGGGATACGCACGGGTCGCCGATCGAGCAGGCGATCGCCAACGGCGGCAAGGTAGACCGCAAGAAAATGAGCGTGCCGGAATTCCGCGACTATTGCAAAGACTACGCTTTGGAGTGGGTGGAGAGGCAGAAGAAGCAATTCAAGCGTCTCGGCATCCGCGGCGACTGGAACAATCCTTACATTACATTGTTGCCGAAGTACGAATCGCAGCAAATCCGCGTTTTCGGCGCGATGGTGAATAAGGGCTACATTTATAAAGGCTTAAAGCCGGTATACTGGTCACCGTCCTCGGAAAGTGCGCTGGCGGAAGCGGAAATCGAATATAAGGATAAAACGTCGGCCTCCATTTATGTGGCCTTCCAGGTACAGGACGGCAAAGGCAAATTGCCGGAGGATGCGTCTATCGTGATCTGGACGACTACGCCTTGGACGCTTCCGGCCAACCTCGGCATCTCGCTGCATCCAGATTTCGATTATGCCCTTGTGGAAGCCGCAGGGAAGAAGTATGTGCTGGCGCAGGGACTCCTGGAATCGGCCGCCAAGGAGATCGGCTGGACGGACGTGAAGGTGCTGTCCACGATGAAAGGCGGCCGAGCTGGAGTATGTGCTCTGCAAGCATCCGTTCTACGACCGGACGTCGCTTGTGATGGTCGGCGAGCATGTTACGCTGGACGCCGGGACAGGGTGCGTTCATACCGCTCCGGGCCACGGGGAAGACGACTTCATCATCGGCCAGAAGTATAACCTCGGCGTGCTCTGTCCGGTGGACGATCAGGGCCATTTTACGGCGGAAGCTCCCGGCTTCGAAGGCATGTTCTACGATAAGGCGAACAAAGTGATTACCGAAATGCTGAAGGAATCCGGCCATCTGCTGCACATGAATTTCATTCAGCACCAATATCCGCACGATTGGCGGACGAAGAAGCCGGTCATTTTCCGGGCGACCGAGCAATGGTTTGCTTCCGTCGACAAGTTCCGCCAGGAGATGCTGGATGAGATCAAGCGGATCAACTGGACGCCGGAATGGGGCGAGACCCGTCTGCACAACATGATTGCAGACCGCGGAGACTGGTGTATCTCCCGTCAACGCGCGTGGGGCGTGCCGATTCCGATCTTCTACTGCCGCAGCTGCAATGAGCCGCTTGTCAATCAGGAGACGATTGAGCATGTAGCGGACATTTTCGAAAAGGAAGGCTCGAACAGCTGGTTCCTTCGCGAGGAATCTGAACTGCTTTGCCGGCAGGGACGGTCTGCGCGAAATGCGGCCATGACCATTTCCGGAAGGAAACGGACATCATGGACGTATGGTTCGACTCCGGTTCCAGCCATGTAGCCGTACTCGATACACGCGAGGAGCTGCAGTGGCCGGCGGATCTGTATCTGGAAGGCTCCGACCAATACCGAGGCTATTTCAACTCTTCGCTGATTACAGGCGTAGCGGTCAAAGGGCAGGCGCCTTACAAAGGCATCCTCAGCCATGGCTTCACCCTGGACGGCGAAGGACGCAAAATGTCCAAATCGCTTGGCAATACCGTCGATCCGAACCAAGTGTGCGACAAGCTCGGAGCGGATATTCTTCGCCTGTGGGTATCGTCGGTGGATTACCAGTCCGATGTCCGAATTTCGGACAACATTCTGGGCCAAATCACCGAGGTTTACCGGAAAATCCGCAATACGCTGCGCTTCCTGCTCGGAAACCTGTCCGACTTCGATCCGGTTAAGGATCGCGTCGCCGTTCCGCAAATGAGCGAGCTGGACCGGTTCGCGCTGCTGCGTTTGCACCGGATGATCGACCGGGTGACGAAAGCTTACGACGCTTACGAGTTCCATGTCGTTTACCAGGCGGTGCACCATTTCTGCGCGGTGGAGCTGAGCGCGTTTTATCTGGATATTTTAAAAGACCGGCTGTATGCCAACACCAAAGAGGACCCGTCCAGAAGAGCGGCCCAAACCGTATTATATGATGCCCTCACGGCAATAACTAAACTGATTGCGCCGATTCTGCCGCATACGGCCGATGAGGTATGGAAATATATTCCTGCAGCCGAGCCGCCAAGCGTACAGTTGGCCGAATTTCCGGCCGTGGATTCCGGTTTGTTCGACGAAGCGCTGGAACAAAAATGGGAGCAGTTTATCGCCGTCCGCGACGATGTGCTTAAGGCTTTGGAAGAGGCCCGGAAGAGCAAGCTGATCGGCAACTCCCTGAGCGCCTCGGTGCATTTGTACCCGTCGGAAGAGACGCTGAAGCAGCTGGAAGGCTTCGAGCAGCTCGATCAGCTGTTTATCGTTTCCGATGTGAAAGTGCATCCGGCAGGCGACCGAGGTACCGGAAGATGCGCATCGCTTCCAAGGGGTAAGTGTGAAAATCGCGGTAGCGGAAGGGGAAAAATGCGAGCGCCGCTGGATCGTCACACCGGAGGTCGGGCATGATGCCGAGCATCCGACGCTCTGCAAACGCTGCTCGAGCGTGATCCGCGAAACGGTGCGGTGTAAAAGGACTAACGAGCCCTTCCTTGGCTGGACGCCGGGGAAGGCTCGTTATAGTTCTATTTGGAGGGAAACCGAATGAAAGAGCCGAATGACGAGCAAAGACTTCAGCAGATTCACGAGAAGGTACAGGAGATTGCAGCCAATATTGAGCGAACGCAAATTGCGGATTATGTGGCGCTGATGAACCGGCCGAGAAGGCTGCTCTGGATCAACTTCTGGACCGGGATTTCCCGGGGCGTCGGCATCGCGGTCGGTTTTACGATCTTTGCTTCCGTCATTCTCTATGTGCTGAGAGCACTGGGCGCTCTGAACCTGCCGATCATCGGAGGGTTTATCGCCGATATTGTGAAGCATGTCCAGTATCAGCTCGAAGGCCGCGGTTATTAGTAGAAGTACGGAGCAATTGAAGACCTATAGGTCTTCAAGCGTCTCCTCGGGCTCGAGGAGACCGTCGCCTTCGCCGCTGCGCAAATACTGGCGGTACGCGTGATTGCGGACGACGCTAACATGCTGTCCGTACATGTCCGTGGCGAGGAAGCTTTCGAAGGCTTCCACATAGCCGTCGTTCTCATTCGGCTCAATTTCTATATCGTCGTAATCGTTGGAGACATTAGGGTTTTCCGCCATGGCGGGCGAATTGGACGTGCCCCAGCTTTCAACAATTTGCCAAGCATCTTCCCCGTCGAATTGATTCAGCTCCGGCAGCTCATCCAGACTGGTCCGGCCGAAAGGCGGCGCCATAATGCGTTCTTCGATCGGCCGCCTGTCGGAAGCGTGCGGGTCGGGAACGTGATCTACACAATAAGCGGTGGTCGGAACCACCTGCGGCCTTTCATATGGGATCGCCTTTCCGCAGGTACGGCAGGTGCCGTAAGTTCCCTGCTCCATCCGGCTTAACGCTTCGTTGATATCGGTCAGATGGCGTTCGGCATTTTCGAGAAGAGCAATATCCTTGCCCCGTTCGTAGGTTTCGGTCCCGAGATCGGCGGGATGATTGTCATAGGCGGAGAGCTCGCCGGTCTGAACGCGCTGGGAATCTCCCAGGCCGAAGTGTTCGTTATCCTGCAGATGCTCCTCCAGCCACTTCTTTTCTTCCTGAAGCTTGGATGAGAGCTCCTCAAGCTGATTGCTGGTCAAGCTGTGGTTCGGACGGTTCGTCACGGATAGACGCCTCCTTTAATCATCGTGCGTGCTTCTATTTTTTGCGGTTTCCGTTTTTTTTAGCGAGGAAAATGCTTGTAGCTGAGGAAAAGGAACTCCGCCTGCGGCCGCTGCAAATTAAAAACTCTTAAGGGAGCCAAAAACGTTGAGATATTACATTTATGCACTGATCGTACTGCTGCTGGATCAAGCGGCCAAATGGGTCATCGTCAGCCGTCTCAATCTGGGGGAATCCCGTTCCGTGATCGGCGAGTTTTTTCAAATCACCTCTCACCGGAACCGCGGCGCCGCCTTCGGTATTTTGCAAAACCAGCGCTGGTTTTTCATCGTCATCACGATAGCCGTTGCGGGCGGAATTATCTGGTACCTGCAGAAGACGGTGAAGGAAGGCAAGCGCCTGCTGCCTTTTGCCTTAAGCCTGGTTCTCGGCGGGGCGCTCGGGAACTTTATTGACCGGGCTTTATTCGGAGAAGTTGTCGACTTCCTGCAGTTCCGCTTTCAGTTCAACTGGTTCGGGACAGCGGTGGACTACACGTACCCGATTTTTAATATTGCCGATTCGGCCATCGTGATCGGTGTAATCCTGATCTTCATCGACTCGCTTCTCAGCTGGCGCAAGGAAGCGAAGCAGAACGGGCAGGGACATTTGGAAAGCGGGGACATGTAAGCTTATGAGTGAAAGGCAAAGCGAGATAGAATTGGATTCCGAGCTGGGTACGGACAACCGCTTCGAATGGGTTGCGGCGGCCGAAGATGCGGGAGAGCGCATCGATAAGTTCGTATCCGAGTCGGTTGGGGAAGAGGTTTCCCGGACACAGGTTCAGCAGTGGATCAAAGACGGATTTGTGACGGTGAACGGCCGGACGGTCAAGCCGAACTATAAGCTGTCGGAAGCCGACCGGCTGGAGCTGACCGTGCCGGAGCCGGAAGAGCTCGATTTGACGCCCGAGCCGATTCCGCTTGAGATCGTCTACGAAGACTCGGACGTGATCGTCGTGAACAAGCCGCGGGGGCTTGTCGTTCATCCGGCACCGGGCCATTACAGCGGTACGCTCGTGAATGCGCTGATGTACCACTGCAAGGACTTGTCCGGCATTAACGGCGTGATGCGCCCGGGGATCGTCCACCGGATCGATAAGGATACGTCCGGACTTCTGATGGCGGCCAAGAACGATATGGCACACGCTTCGTTAACGGAGCGACTGAAGGAACACTCGGTCAACCGGAAGTACATCGCGCTGGTTCACGGCAATGTGCCGCACGATACGGGAACCGTGGACGCCCCGATCGGGCGGGATCCTAAGGACCGGAAGCTGTTCACCGTTACGGAACGGAACAGCAAGCATGCCGTCACCCATTTTGTCGTGCTGGAACGTTTCGGGGATTATACGCTGCTGGAGCTGAAGCTGGAGACGGGAAGGACGCATCAAATCCGCGTGCACATGAAATTCATCGGGCACCCGCTCGTGGGGATCCGGCTTACGGGTTGTCGCGCGAGAAGGGGATTACGATGCAGGGGCAGGCGCTCCATGCCGCGGTACTCGGCTTTGAGCACCCGCGTACGGGGAAAGCCTGGAGTTCGAGGCCGCGCTTCCGGACGATATGGTCCGGCTCCTGGAAGTACTGAAAACACGTTAGGGAAGAGGAATGCCGAATGGAAGAGCTGGAGCGGCTGGTGAATCCGCGGGTAAAGGAAATTCAAATTTCCGGTATCCGTAAAATTTCCAACTTGGTCAGCCAATATCAAGATGCGATCACGCTGACGATCGGGCAGCCGGATTTTCCGACGCCCGAGCACATTCTGCGGGCGGGCGAGCGCGCGATAGCCGAGCACCGCACGGTCTATACGCCCAATCCCGGCCTGCCCGAGGTGAGGCAGGCCGCCGCGGCGTTCGCCGAACGCAAATACGGGCTGAAATACAGCGGTACAGACGAGATTATTATTACCGCGGGAGCGAGCCAGGCCCTCGATATTACGCTGCGCACCCTGCTTACCGAAGGCGGCTGAGGTGATTTTGCCGGGGCCGATTTATCCGGGCTATGAGCCGCTCGTTAGGCTCTGCGGCGGGATTCCGGTGTATGCAGACACGCGGCGGACCGGCTTCAAGCTGACGGCCGAGCTGCTGGAGCCTCTGCTTACCGAGCGTACGCGCTGCATCGTCATGTGCTATCCCTCGAACCCGACGGGACGGGTAATGACAGCCGCGGAGCTGGAGGGCGTCGCACGACTCCTGGAGTCAAGGAACATATTTGTCATCTCCGATGAAATTTACAGCGAGCTGGTTTATGAAGGGGAGCATCGGTCCATCGCCACGCTGCCCGGCATGCGGGAGAAGACGATCGTGATCAACGGGCTATCGAAATCCCATTCGATGACCGGGTGGAGAATCGGTTTTACGATGGCCCCCGCCTACTTGTCGCAGCATATGGTGAAGGTGCATCAATACAATGTCACCTGCGCCAGCTCGATCAGCCAATATGCGGCGCTGGAGGCACTTACGGCAGGGATCGACGATGCCAAGCCCATGAAAGCCGAGTATCTGAAGCGGCGCGACTATGTGTATGACCGGCTGATTTCGATGGGCTTTGAGCTTGACAAACCGGAGGGGGCGTTCTATTTGTTCCCTTCGATCGAACGGTTTGGGCTGACTTCGATGGAGTTCACGATGAAGCTCCTCGAGACGCGACGGGTCGCCGTCGTACCGGGAGATGCCTTTTCGGTATACGGGGAAGGGTATATTCGCATTTCATACGCTTATTCCATGGACAACCTGGAAAAGGCCATGGATCGGTTGGAGCCATTTGTGAAAAGCTTGTAACAAGAGATACATGTAATTCCAAATCCAAGGCTACTGTCCTTTTTAGGGGGACAGGGCCTTTTTCTTTTGGGTTACAAACGCGTGTTCTTCGGTTAAATATAAGGACAAGGAGGGAGGGCCGGCCGATGAAAATGATACTGGTCTGTTTCTTTATCGCTTGCACCGCCTTCTTCGTCGCGGCCGAATATGCAGTGATCCGCTCCCGGGCAAGCCGAATAGAACAGCTCGCAGCCGAAGGCAGCAAGAAGGCGGCAAACGTGAAGCACATTGTATCCCGCTTGGATGAGTATTTATCCGCCTGCCAGCTGGGTAACACCCTGACCAACCTGGCGCTCGGCTGGCTGGGGGAATCGACGATTGAGCATCTGCTTCACCCCTTGTTCTCGCTGCTCCGGATTCCGGCGTCCTTGGAAACGGTGCTGTCCTTTATCCTTGCCTTCCTGCTGCTGACCTTTCTGGAAGTGGTCGTCGGCGAGCTGGTGCCGAAGATTCTGGCGATTCATAACCCTGAACCGCTGGCCCTGGCGCTGGCGGGGCCGCTGATGGTGTTTTTCAAGATTACTTATCCGTTCAGCTGGTCGCTGAGCCGTTCCGCGCAAGCAGTAACCAGACTGTTAGGGGTGAAGAAGGGCGCCGGCAAGGATAACGGGGAGACGGAAGCGGAGCTGCGCCTCATTTTATCGGAAGGCTATAAGAGCGGCATCATCAATCCGTACGAGTTCCGGTATGTAACCAATATTTTTGAGCTGGACGAGATGGTGGCCAAAGGCATCATGATTCCGCGAAGAGATATCGTTTTTGTCTCTCAGGAGGATACGGTTCAAGATGTGCTGCGACTGATGAAGGAAGCGCCCTACGACCGCTACCCCGTCACCCGCGGGAAGGATAAAGATGAGGTCGTCGGCATGCTCAGCGCGAAGGAGGTATTTGCGGATTACCTGCATGGCCGTCAGGATGCGAACCGCCCGATTAAACCCCATGTCCGGCCGATTCTTCAGGTCATTGAGACCGTATCCGCCCAGGAGCCGCTTCTGATGATGCAGCAGGAGCAGATTCATATGGCGGTGCTGCTGGACGAATATGGCGGAACGTCGGGCCTGCTTACGATCAAGGATTTGATCGGAAAAATCGTCGGCGAGCAGCGTCACCGGCGGGATCCGGAAGGGCTTCCTATGGTTCAAAAAATAGGTGACGGTCATTACCTGCTGAGCGGCAAGCCGCTGCTTTCCGAAGTGAATCAGCCGCTGCGAACGCATGTGGAGGATGAAGGCATCTATACGCTCGGCGGCTGGATGCTGACGAGGAAGTACGAAATCCGGGAGAACGACTGCATTGAGGAGGAGCAGGTTCAGTTTATCGTAAAAGAGATGGATCATCATCAAATCAAACGGGTGGAAGCGGTCGTACTTCAACCGGATGAATAAAAGGAGGCTGATTCGAAATGCCATGGACCAAGAACGATTATCCGCCGTCGATGAAAAATCTGGAGGAACGCGTACGAAGGAAAGCGGTGAAAATCGCCAATGCTCTGCTGGAGGAAGGGTACGAGGAAGGACGAGCCATTGCCATCGCGACCGCCAAGGCCGAGGAATGGAATGAGAATCATCCGGAGCCGTCCGGAGACGAAGGGCAGGAGAAGCCTGCTCGTAACCGTTCATCCAAGCGTCAACATGCCGGGGAACGGGAAAAGGCGAAGAAAAAGCCGCTGCATGTCGTGCCGCACGACGGCGGCTGGGCGGTGAAGCAGGAGGGGGCGGAAGAGCCCGGTTATAAGGCGGAGACCAAAGAAAAGGCGACCCGCCGGGCCAAGGAATGGGCTTCCAAGGACGAGACGAGCGCCATTATTCATCGCAAGGACGGGACAATTGAGAAGTCCCACCGATACAGCTAAACAGGCTGTTCGGATTTCCAGGTCAGGAAGCGGGACAGGAAGCCGATCGCAAGGTCGATGGCGTCCTCGTCGGGCTCCAGCTTGGAATGATGCAGCCCGTAGGGGTATTGACGCCAAGCCAGAACATGAGACCGGGGACGCGCTCAAGAAAATAGCCGAAGTCCTCGCCGGTCATCGCTTCGGTGCATTCGATCAGCCGGATCTTGTCCTGCTGCGTGCTGCGAACCCAGTCCATAAATTCGCCGGTCACCCGGGCGTCGTTAAATACTTGACGGTAGTTGGAGCCGTAATCGATTTCGGCCTTGCAGGCAAATCCGGCTTCAATGCCTTGGACGAGCGCTTCGATCCGGGATTTAACAAGCGTCATCGTGTCGGCGGATAACGTACGGATCGTGCCTTCCAGCCGCGCGTGCTCGGCGATGATGTTCTGCTTGGTGCCGCCTTCGATCTTGCCAATGGTGATCACCGCAGAGTCAAGCGGGTTCACATTCCGCGAAATGACCGTCTGCAGCTGACCGACCAGCTGGCATGCGGCGATGACCATATCGTTCGCATGATGAGGATAAGCCGCATGGCCTCCTTTGCCCTTTAGATCGATAAACAGCTCGGAAGTATTGGCAAACAAAATACCGGGCCTCGTGGCAATCGTGCCGACGGGGTACTCCGGCGCGATATGCAGAGCGAAGATTTGATCCGGCATCCAGTCCTTAAGCTCATCGGACTCCAGCATGGGCTTGGCCCCGCCGGGGCCTTCTTCGGCCGGCTGGAAGATGAACGTCAAATCGTCCCGAATCGGGTTGTTCGCAAAATGAGTCAGCACGCCGAGCCCGATCGACATATGCAGATCGTGGCCGCAGGCGTGCATGTAGCCCGGATGCGTCGAGCGGAAGTCGTAGCCGGTGTCTTCTTCGATCGGGAGGGCGTCCATATCGGCCCGGTAGCCGAGACGCTGCTGCGGGTTTATGCCGCGGACGTTCACCAGAACACCGGTCCGCCATGTACGAACCTCAATCCTCTCCTGCGGCAGGCCGGCGATGTAATCCAGCAGGAAGCGCTGAGTTTTGAATTCCTGGAAGCCCGGCTCCGGAATTAGATGGAGCCGCCTGCGGATGGCAACGAACGGGCTTAAGGCTTGAACGGTCATCGGTATCTTCTCCTTTGTAGGACTAGCTGAAGAGTATATGCGAAAGGCCCGGCGATAGCCGAGCCTTGGGTGGTGCGCAATGAAGCGCTTTATTACAGCGTGCGCAGATCCTTCAAAATTTCCGTTTTGGACTTCGTCTTATCGTCCACTTTCTTAATCACGCGCGCCGGCGTTCCTGCAACAACCGTGTATTCCGGCACATCTTCCACGACAACTGCGCCTGCGGCAACAACGGAGCCCTTGCCGATGCGCACGCCTTCGAGCACTACTGCATTAGCGCCGATGAGTACGTCGTCTTCGACTACAACCGGTTGAGCGGAAGGTGGTTCGATGACGCCCGCCAGAACGGAACCGGCGCCGATGTGACACATATTGCCGACCTGCACCCGGCCGCCGATCACGACGCCCATGTCGATCATGGTGCCGGATCCGATGGAAGCGCCGATGTTGATCACGGCTCCCATCATGATGATGGCGTTATCGCCGATGCCGACCATTTCGCGGATGACGGCGCCCGGCTCGATGCGGGCATTGATGTTTTTCAGATCAAGGAGCGGGATGGCGGAGTTGCGGCGGTCGTTTTCCACGACGTAGTCTTCGATTTTGTCTTTGTTCGCTTCGAGCACGGCTTGCACATCGGACCATTCGCCGAACACGACGCCGCTGTTGCCGGAAATGAACGATTGAATGCCGGCGCCGAAATCGACGGAAGCGAGATCGCCTTTTACATATACTTTAACGGGAGTTTTTTTCTTGCTGGTTTTAATGAGATTGATAACTTCTTCGGTATTCATTTGGATCGACATGAGGCTTGTACCACTCCTTAAGCATATTGAACGAAGTGCCGCGGCCGTTCGGCTTGGTGTCTCTTTAGCCGCACCCGGCCGGCGCACGAACTACATCTTTTATAGCATAAAAAGCGAGGTTCCACAATCCTTCACCGGCACCCGGGCGCGACTATTGACATCGGATGTCGAACATGGGATAATGCATATAACTGAATAGCACCTTTAAAATCAGTCCCGTGAGGCTGGCAAGGTGAACGATGGAATGGAACGGGTATACCCGGGCGCGGCTTGGCGCAGGTCAAGCTTCAAGCGTCTCAGAGGGATGCCGGTTCTACTCTGGTGTACGCAGACCTTGCCCGATTACGGCAAGGTCTTTTTCGTTAGCCTAGGCCTCACAAAGCGCGGCTTCGAGTCGGAATTCACTAAAGGAGGACGCAGGATTTGGTGCGGCAAACGGAGCATGTCATCATGGATGAAACCGCCATGCGGCGGGCGCTGACCCGGATCGCTCACGAGATTCTCGAGCGGAATAAAGGGTTTGAGAACTGTATGCTGGTCGGCATCCGGACCCGCGGGATTTACCTCGCCAGCCGGGTGGCGGAGCGGATTCGGGAGATCGAGGGAATTCCGGCGCCGGTCGGCGAGATCGATATCACGAAGTACCGGGACGACCGCGCGGGGAGAGCAAGGAAGCCGCGGCTTCCGAGATCAGCGGAGGCAAGCTGCAGATCCAGGGCAAGAAGCTGATCCTGTGCGACGACGTACTTTATACCGGACGCACGGTTCGCGCCGCCATGGACGCCCTGATGGATCAGGGCCGCCCGCAAATGATCCAGCTTGCGGTGCTGGTCGACCGGGGACACCGGGAGCCGCCGATCCGGCCCGATTATGTGGGCAAGAACGTGCCGACGTCGCGGCTGGAGAACATTGAAGTGCTGCTGCAGGAAGTGGATGGAGCCGATCAAGTCGTCATTACCCAACAAAGGAGGCCGAACGAATGACACAGCTGCAATTGCAACAGGAGAAGCATTTGCTGGGTACGAAAGGACTAAGCGCAAGCGAAATCACTTCTATCTTGGATAGAGCGGCTTACTGGGAGCAGCATCCGGTGAAGAAGACGAACCAGCTGCAGGGCCGGTTTGTGGCGAATATGTTTTTTGAGAACAGCACGAGAACAAGATTTTCCTTCGAGGTCGCGGAGAAAAGATTGGGCGCGGAGGTGCTGAACTTCGCGGCCGCCGTCTCCAGCGTGCAAAAAGGGGAGTCGATTTACGATACGGTACGGACGCTGGAATCGATGGGCATCGACGCCGGCGTGATTCGGATGAAGCCGAACGGCCTGCTGGCCGATCTCGCTTCGAAGATCAAAGTGCCGCTGATTAACGCCGGCGACGGCAATAATGAGCATCCGACGCAGGCGCTGCTCGATCTGTACACCATGCGCAAGCATTTCGGCGAGCTCCGCGGGCTGCACGTGGCGATCATCGGCGACATCCAGCACAGCCGCGTGGCGCGGTCGAACCTCTGGGCGCTGCAGGCGGTAGGCGCGAAGGTCAGCTTCTGCGCGCCGGCCGGGATGCAGGCCGCCGAGCTCGGCGAGCATGCGCCTTACGTTCCGATGGAGGAGGCGCTGACCGCCGACGTCGTCATGATGCTGCGGGTGCAGCTGGAGCGCCATGAGGGCACGCTGTTCGGAAGCGCCGAGGAATACCGTGCTGCTTACGGACTGACGGTCGAACGGGCGGGGATGATGAAGCCGCATGCGATCATCATGCATCCGGCGCCGGTCAACCGCGGGGTTGAAATCGACGATGAGCTGGTGGAGAGTCCGAAATCCAAGATTTTTACGCAAATGAGCCACGGCGTGCCGATCCGGATGGCCGTGCTCGAACGGGCATTGAGTTAACCCGGAAGCCGGAAGCGAAGACACAGTGAACTTGACAGCCAAGCTATAAAGCACAAGGCGAAGAAGCGGAGGGTCCCATGGGAATTTGGATACAGAATGCGAATGTAATCGCAGAAGGAAATCAAGTCGAGAAAAAGCATGTATTGGTCGAAAACGGCAAAATTGCCCGCATCGTATCCGCTGAAGAAGCCGTTGACACAAGCGGTCACGAAATCGTCGAGGCCGGCGGCAAGTCGCTGACTCCAGGTCTGATCGATATGCACGTACATCTCCGCGAGCCGGGGTTTGAACATAAAGAAACGATCGCCACGGGCACGAGGTCGGCGGCGCGGGGCGGTTTTACGACCATCGCCTGCATGCCGAATACGCGGCCGGTGATCGATACGGTCGAAACGGTGAAATACGTGCTGGACAAGGCGCAAACCGAAGGCGTCGTCCGGGTGCTGCCTTACGGCTGCATCACCAAGAATGAACTCGGCCGCGAGCTGACCGATTTCGAAGCGCTGAAGGAAGCGGGCGTGATCGGATTCACGGATGACGGCGTCGGGGTTCAAAGCGCGCAAATGATGAAGGACGCGATGGCCAAAGCGGCATCGATCGGACTGCCGGTCATCGCCCACTGCGAGGACAACACGCTGGTGGAAGGCGCGGCGGTGACGGAAGGCGAATTCGCAAGAAAGCACGGCCTGAAGGGCATCCCGAACGAATCCGAAGCGATTCATGTGGGCCGCGATATCCTGCTCGCCGAAGCGACGGGAGTGCACTACCATGTATGCCACGTCAGCACGGAGCAGTCGGTCCGGCTCATCCGCCAAGCGAAGCAGATTGGCATCAAGGTGACCGCGGAGGTTTGCCCGCACCACCTGCTGCTCTCGGACGAAGACATTCCGGGCGTGGACGACGCCAACTGGAAAATGAACCCGCCGCTGCGTTCGCCGCGGGACGTGAAGGCGTGCATCGAGGGGCTCGTCGACGGAACGCTGGACATGATCGTCACCGACCATGCGCCTCACAGCGAGGAAGAGAAGGCGCGCGGCCTTCAGCTCGCCCCGTTCGGCATCGTCGGCTTCGAGACGGCTTTCCCGCCGCTGTATACGAAGTTCGTGGCTACCGGCGAATGGACGCTGCAGTTCCTGGTCGATAAAATGACCAAGCTTCCGGCGCAAGTTTTCGGCCTCCCTTGGGGACGCTTGGAAGAGGGAGCCGCCGCCGATCTGACCTTGATCGATCTGGAGACGGAGAAGGCGGTCGACCCGGCGAAGTTCGCTTCCAAGGGCCGCAACACGCCTTTCACCGGCTGGAAGCTCAAAGGCTGGCCCGTCCTGACGATGGCCCAGGGCAAAACGGTCTGGTCGGAGTAATCGATTCGGCAATTCAATTAACGACAGCAAAGTCTTCCCGGGGAAGGGGCGGACCCTTACCGGGAGATAAAAGCGATTCACATACTAACATAGCTTTGAAGCTGTGCATCCCTCAACCGCCGGCAGAGCCTTTGGGGGCGGCAAGCATCGAAGGAAGAAGGAGTGACCATCATGCAGGCAAGATTGTTGTTGGAAGACGGTACGTTGTTTACCGGCAAATCGTTCGGCGCCGAAGGCGACTCGGTTGGCGAGGTTGTTTTTAATACAGGAATTACAGGTTATCAGGAAGTGCTGTCTGACCCCTCCTACTGCGGACAAATCGTAACAATGACCTACCCGCTCATCGGCAACTACGGCATCACCCGCGACGATTTCGAATCGATTCGTCCTTTCATTCACGGCTTTGTGGTCCGCGAGCATGAGATCGTCCCCAGCAACTGGAGAGCGGAATATACGCTCGGCGACCTGCTGAAGGAATACGGCATTCCCGGGATCAGCGGAATCGATACGAGAATGCTGACCCGCCGCATCCGTCATCACGGGGTGATGAAAGGAATCCTTACGACTTCGGACAAGCGCGTGGAAGAGCTGCTGGAGCTGATGAAAGCGACCCCGCTTATGACGGATCAGGTGTCGCGCGTATCGACGAAGAGCGTATTCGGCTGCCCGGGAACGAAGGAACGCATCGTTCTCGTCGACTTCGGCTCCAAGAGCGGCATCATCCGCGATCTGACGAAGCGCGGTCGCGACGTGGTCGTCGTTCCGCAGGATACGACGGCCGAGCAAATCCGCCGGCTGGCGCCGGACGGTATTCTACTGTCCAACGGCCCGGGGGACCCGAAAGACGTGCCGCATGCGGCTAAAATGATCGCAGAGCTCCTCGGCGAGTTCCCGATCTTCGGCATCTGCCTGGGTCATCAGCTGTTCGCGCTGGCGAGCGGAGCGGATACCGAGAAGCTGAAGTTCGGTCACCGCGGCGGCAACCATCCGGTGAAGGAGCTGAAATCCGGCCGCTGCTATATCACTTCGCAAAACCACGGCTATACGGTGAAGGAAGAATCGATTGCAGGTACGGAGCTGGAAGTGACGCACATCAACAATAACGACCGGACCATCGAAGGCCTGCGCCATAAGAAATACCCCGCCTTCTCGGTACAGTACCATCCGGAGGCGGCCCCGGGACCCTTCGATTCGAGCTACCTGTTCGACGAATTCCTGACTTTGATCCGCGAGCATAAAGAAAGCAACCCCGTTCTGCCGAAGCAGGCGCAAATCGCCGCAGCTTACCAGGCGGCCAGAACGGGATCGGCCAACGCAGCGAAAGGAGAACTCCACTATGCCGAAAAATAAAGAACTCAAAAAAATTCTCGTTATCGGCTCCGGCCCGATCGTCATCGGTCAGGCCGCCGAGTTCGACTATGCCGGCACCCAGGCGTGCCAAGCGCTGAAGGAGGAAGGCTTCGAGGTCGTCCTGATCAACAGCAACCCGGCCACGATCATGACGGATACGAACATGGCTGACAAAGTATACATTGAGCCGATCACGCTGGATTTCGTCACGCAAATCATCCGCCAGGAGCGCCCGGACGGACTGCTGCCGACGCTCGGGGGCCAGACCGGCCTGAACATGGCGGTAGAGCTGGCCCGCGCCGGCGTGCTGGAGCGCGAGAACGTGAAGCTGCTCGGCACGCAGCTCACGGCGATCGAGAAGGCCGAGGACCGCGATTTGTTCCGCGAGCTGATGCGCGAGCTGGAGCGAGCCGGTACCGGAAAGCACGATCGTGACTACGGTGCAGGAAGCGGTTGATTTTGCGAATGAAATCGGCTATCCGATCATCGTACGTCCGGCCTACACATTGGGCGGAACCGGCGGCGGCATTTGCGCGAACGAGGAAGAGCTGCTCGAAACCGTCTCCTCCGGGATCCGCTACAGCCCGATCGGCCAATGTCTGGTCGAGAAAAGCATCGCCGGCATGAAGGAAGTCGAATACGAAGTGATGCGCGACGCGAACGATAACTGTATCGTCGTGTGCAACATGGAAAACTTTGACCCGGTAGGCGTACATACGGGCGACAGCATCGTAGTAGCGCCGAGCCAGACGCTTTCCGACCGCGAATATCAAATGCTGCGTTCGGCATCGCTGAAAATCATCCGTGCGCTGAACATCGAAGGCGGCTGTAACGTGCAGTTCGCGCTGGATCCGCACAGCTACCAGTATTATGTCATCGAAGTAAACCCGCGGGTGAGCCGCTCTTCGGCGCTCGCTTCGAAAGCGACAGGGTACCCGATCGCCAAAATGGCGGCGAAAATCGCCATCGGCTACACGCTCGATGAAATCGTTAACCCGGTTACGGGACAAACCTACGCCTGCTTCGAGCCGACACTGGACTATATCGTATCGAAAATCCCGCGCTGGCCGTTCGATAAATTTACAGCGGCGAACCGCAAGCTCGGCACCCAGATGAAAGCAACCGGCGAAGTGATGGCAATCGGACGTACGTTCGAGGAATCCATCCATAAAGCGGTCCGCTCGCTTGAAATCGGCGTACACCGCTTGTACCTGAAAGATGCGGAAGGCCTTGATCAAGCGACGCTGGAGCAGCGCCTTGCTAAGCCGGATGATGAACGGATCTTCCTGATTGCCGAAGCGCTGCGCCGCGGGTACACGGTTCAGCGACTGAACGATTTGTCCAAAATCGACTGGTGGTTCCTGCACAAGCTCGAAGGCCTTATCCGCTTCGAGAAAGAGCTGCAGCGACCGGAGCTGACGCAGGAGCTGCTCTACGAGGCGAAGCGCAAAGGCTTCACGGACCGCGCGATCGCCGAGCTCCGCAGCGAGGTGCAGGGTCTGAATTATACGAAGGAAGCCGATGTGCGGGCTTATCGTTTGAGCCTCGACATCAAGCCGGTGTACAAAATGGTCGACACCTGCGCCGCCGAATTCGAAGCGACAACGCCTTACTACTACTCGACATACGAAACGGAAGACGAAGTCAAAGAGACGACGAAGCAGAAGGTCGTCGTGCTCGGCTCCGGACCGATCCGGATCGGCCAAGGCATCGAGTTCGACTACTCGACGGTGCACGCGGTATGGGCAATTCAAGCCGCCGGCTACGAAGCGGTTATTATCAACAATAACCCGGAGACGGTATCGACGGACTTCAACACATCGGATCGTCTCTACTTCGAGCCCTTGTTCTTCGAAGACGTCATGAACGTGATCGAGCATGAGAAGCCGATCGGCGTAATCGTCCAGTTCGGCGGTCAGACGGCGATCAACCTTGCCGCTCCGCTGGCCAAAGCCGGGGTCCGGATCCTGGGCACCGATCTTGAGAACATCGATGCGGCGGAAGACCGCAAGAAGTTCGAAGCGCTGCGCGAGCTGGAGATCGCCCAACCGCCGGGCGGAACGGTTACATCCGTGGACCAGGCAGTCGGGATGGCCGCACGCTTCGGTTATCCGGTGCTGGTGAGACCTTCCTACGTGCTTGGCGGACGTGCGATGGAGATCGTCTACTCCGACCAGGAGCTGCTCAGCTACATGGAATATGCGGTGAAGATCAATCCGGAGCATCCGGTGCTGATCGACCGCTACATGCTCGGCAAGGAAGTGGAGGTCGACGCGATCTGCGACAAGGAAACGGTGCTGATTCCGGGCATCATGGAGCATATCGAACGGGCCGGCGTACACTCCGGCGACTCGATCGCGGTCTATCCGCCGCAAACCGTCTCCGAGAAGCTGAAGCAGAAAATCGTGGAAATCACGACGAAAATCGCCCGCGGTCTGCAGGTGGTCGGACTCGTCAATATCCAGTTCGTCATCTACCAGGACGAAGTGTACGTCATCGAGGTGAATCCGCGTTCTTCCCGTACGGTGCCGTTCTTAAGTAAAGTAACGAAAATTCCGATGGCCAATGTGGCTACGCGCGTCATCATGGGTGAGAAGCTTGCCGACATGGGCTATCAAACAGGCTTGTGGCCGGAAGATGACTACGTCTCGGTAAAAGTGCCGGTGTTCTCCTTCGCCAAGCTGCGCCGCGTAGATACGACCCTCGGACCGGAAATGAAATCGACGGGCGAAGTGATGGGCCGCGACCGGACGTTTGCCAAAGCGCTGTACAAGGGCCTCATCGGCTCCGGCATGAAGGTACCGCCGACAGGCGCTATTATCGCCACGATCGCCGATAAGGACAAAGCGGAAGCGATTGAAATTTTCCGCGGCTTCGACAAGCTCGGTTATAAAATCGTCGCTACAGGCGGCACGGCTCAGGCGCTGGAAGATGCGGGGCTCAAGGTTACCCGCGTCAACAAGCTGAGCGAGGGCTCGCCTAACATTCTGGACCTCATCCGCAACGGAGAAGCCCATTTTGTGGTCAATACGCTGACCAAGGGCAAGACGCCGGAGCGGGACGGATTCCGGATCCGCCGCGAAGCGGTGGAGAACGGGGTTGTCTGTATGACCTCCCTGGATACCGTAAGCGCACTGCTGCATGTATTGGAGACGATTTACTTCCAATCCACCGCAATGCCTGCGCACCTCGCATAATTGAACAGGTACCGGAGCTTTTTTCATCCGCCATATGGGGAAAAAGAAATTCTCCGGACCGGACATTCAGATTAGCACAGCAACCGCGGCTCCGGTCCTTAAGGGCCGGAGCTTTGCCGGGCAGAAGCCGTTGTTCCCGGATGAGAGGAACACGGGCTCCGGCGGGCGGGACTGTGCTAATCCCATGCTCGGCCGGCTTTAAATATGCTGAGGAGGTTGCAACTTGAGTAAGGTACCGGAAGCGGCATCACGCATTATGGTGGCATTGGATTATCCTTCGGCAGAGCAGGCGGACGTTCTGGTTCGTTCTCTGGAGGGCATCCCCTGCTGGATGAAGGTCGGCATGCAGCTGTTCTACACGGCAGGACCTGACTTCGTGCTGAAGCTGAAAGAAAAAGGCTATCAAGTGTTCCTGGATTTGAAAATGCACGATATTCCCAATACGGTTAAAGGCGGCGCGGAAAGCATCGCCCGGCTCGGCGTCGATATGTTCAACGTCCACGCAGCCGGAGGCAAGCAGATGATGCAGGCGGCGCTGGAAGGCGTGGAGAAGGGGCTTGCCTCCTCCGCCAAGGCGAAACGTCCCCTGGTGATCGGAGTCACGCAGCTGACCAGCACGAGCCAGAGCGTCATGAACGAGGAGATCGGCATCGGCGGGACGGTCGAGCAGGCGGTCATCCGCTATGCCCAGCTGACCCGGGATGCCGGACTGGACGGCGTCGTCGCCTCGCCGCTGGAAGTGACGCGGATTAAGGAAGCCTGTGGTCCTGCTTTTGTGACCGTGACCCCGGGCATCCGCCCCAAGGGAGCCGAGATCGGCGATCAGTCCCGGGTGCTGACACCGGAAGAGGCTTTTGCCCAGGGGACAGATTACATCGTCATCGGCCGGCCCATTACCGGAGCGCCCGATCCGCGGGCCGCACTGGAAGCGATTCTTGCATCCGTCAGCCAATAGATGAATAATGACAAAGGAGAAATGAACCATGAGCGCACAATCGATCCGCACCAATCCTCAGATCGGCGAACAAATCGCCGCCGCCCTGCTCCGCATCGGAGCCGTGGCGCTGCGCCCGCAGCGACCTTTTACCTGGACGTCGGGACTGAAATCGCCGATTTACTGCGATAACCGGCTGACGATTTCCTACCCGGACATTCGGGATATGATCGCGGAGGCCTTCGCCGCCTTGATCCGCGAAAACTATCCCGACGCGGAAGTGATCGCCGGCGCGGCGACCGGTGGCATTCCGCATGCTGCATGGGTGGCGCAGAAGCTGAACCTGCCGATGGTCTATGTCCGCGACAAGGCCAAGGGCCACGGCAAGGAGAACCTGATCGAAGGTACAATCCAGCCGGGACAAAAAACGGTGGTCATCGAGGACTTGATCTCGACCGGAGGCGACTCCCTGAAGGTGGCGCTGGCCGTGAACGATGCCGGTGCGAAAGCGCTTGGCGTGCTCGGCATTTTCTCCTACCAATTCGATAAGGCTTCCCAGGCGTTCGGCGAAGCCGGTATTCCTTTCGAAACGCTGACGAATTATTCGCAGCTGCTCGATGTTGCTCTGCGGCAGGGAGCCATTCAAGCTCAGGATCTCGAGGCACTGAAGGCTTGGCGCGCAAACCCGAGCGAATACGGGAAATAAGCTCCTCAGAAGAGGTGCGGTGCAGAATACGGTCTGCTGAGGTGAACAGCCTGGCAGGCCGTTTTTGTTGCTGGCGGTGAATTGACGCCAAGTGAACCAGTAGATATAATGACAAAGATCATTTAGAAGTTGAAACATGGTGCTGCCAGAATGTCTATCGAAACTTTCCGCAACCGGTCCTGCTGCCGAAGCGGGAAGTTTTTTCAGTTAAATCGTGAAAATGTGGCGGGACGGTGATACAAAAACGGGGCGGCGTCCGTCTTTTATATAGCTGCAGCTGAGAGGAGGAACTTTCATTGGACTTTCCGGAATCCGATGGTTTTCGAACTGTATTTTATAAGTATTACCCGGCCGTCCGGCGAAAACTGGCCGCATTGGTTCGCGATGAGGCCGCGGCGGACGACCTGGCTCAGGAGGTGTTTTTGCGGCTGTACCGCAATCCGCCGGATGACCCTTCCGTGTTGGGGGCGTGGCTGCACCGGGTATTGACCCGAATCGGCTACGATTATATGGCCAAGAAGGCAAGGGAGCGGGCGCTCCAGATGAGGCAGGAGCGACTCATGGCCGTGGAGCCGAATCCCGAGTCGAATGAAGACATATTGCTTCGCCGGCTCGGTCAGGAGGAAGTACGGGAATGGCTGGACGAGCTGCCCGAACGGGACCGTCAGGTGCTGCTGCTGCGGTATTCCGGCTACAGCTATGCCGAGATCGCCGAGCGGTTGCAGGTACGGCGACCGGTGGTCGGAACGCTGATCCACCGGGCTACGGCGCGACTAAAGCGGTATGCCGAAGCGCAGCCGCAAGCGGAATGAGAACGAGAAGCAGAGGAGGAACGGCTATGACTTCATCGAAAACAGACGATATGGATAGAGCGAAGCTGGACGAGGCCTGGAAAAGGCTGCAGGAAAAACTGGCAGAGGAGCCGGTGCAGCTGAAATGGAAGCATTGGCCGGCCGAAACGTTGGAGGTGGAGCGGGAGCTGCATGAGCAGAAGCAGGAGATTCCGCCTTCCGTCGCGGCGACTGAACACCAGGCAGGTTCCATTTCACACAATGTGGAAAATGATGGGAAACAATCGGCGGATCGGAATGCCGACCGCTCGCGGGGGCTTGCCTGGCTGCGGAAGCGGAGAAAATGGGCTGGGTTCGCCGCCGCCTGCGCCGTGTTCGCTGTGGTTGTTGCTTCGCCGGCCGGAAACGAGGCGCTGGCCTCGATTCTGAACAAGTTCCGGATGCAGGACGTGACGGTTGTGCAGGAGGAAGACTTAAGGAGTCTGTTCAACCAAATGTCGCCGGACGGCAAAACGCGTGAGCAGATCAATAAATTCGGCACCTTCACGCAGACCTCAGGGACGCTGCAAGGCGCTTACGATCCTGAGGAAGCGGCAAAGGTGCTTGGGCGCAAGCTGACGATTCCCGCCGATTTTAAAGCGGACGAGGAGCATAAGATTTTCGTTTCTCCGTCCAACAAGCTGACGTTCACGATTCACGTGGACGAAGTAAATAAAGCGATGAAGCGGCTCGGAGCGAAGAAGTCGCTGCCGGACTCCATCGACGGGAAACCGATTACGCTGGAGCTGGGAGAGACGGTCAACTATAACATGGAAGACAAGGAACGCAAGCTTTATTATCACGTATCCCAGCAGGCCGTTCCGGTCGTCACGGTCGATCCGTCGATTCCGGTGGCGGAAGCGCTGAACGCTGTGCTTGATTTCCCGCCGCTTCCCGACTATTTGAAGAATGGCCTTAGGCAAAGCAGCATTTTGTCCGGCGGCGCTGTCCCGCTTCCGGTCATCTCCTCAGGGGAGACGGAGAAGTTGAGCGTGGGCGGTGTCCAGGTGGTTCTTACCGTTCAGGGGTCCAAGGACCATCCTTATTACAGCGCCACATGGGTTAAGGACGGGCAGATGTTTACCTTTGGCGGGGGTAACCGTTATACGGATAAAGCCTCCGCATTGGAGAAAATCAAGGAGCTGATCGGGTCGTGAATGTGGCAGCGACCATTGAGGCTAATGGATTGACCAAAGATTACGGCAACGGCCGCGACGCCGCAGCATCTCTATTACCGTGAAGGAAGGGGAAGCCTTCGGCTTCCTCGGCCCGAACGGCGCAGGCAAAAGCACGTTCGTCAAAATGCTCGTAGGCCTCATTCGCCCGACTGGGGGAGAAGCCTCCATCTTCGGGGAGCCGATTGGGAGCCTGGAAGCCAAGCAGCTGATCGGCTATTTGCCGGAGCTTTATCGTTACCAGGAGTGGCTTACCGGCGAAGAGGTCGTCCGCCTGCATGCCAAGCTGTGCGGCGTAGATGCCGGGGACATGGAGCGGCGAATCCGGGAGCTGCTCGAAGAGGTCGGGATCGGACTGCGCGGTCGGGACCGGGTCAAGCATTATTCCAAGGGCATGCAGCGGCGGCTCGGGCTCGCCTGTGCACTGGTGGGTGGTCCCAGAGTCGTCTTCCTGGACGAGCCCTCGTCCGCGCTCGATCCGCTCGGCCGCAGTGACGTCCGGAATATTCTCCGGCGCCTGAAAGCGAAGGGAATCACACTGTTTCTGAACTCCCATTTGCTGGAGGATGTCGAGGTCTTATGCGACCGCGTGGCGCTTCTCAACAACGGCCAGATTCTGCATACGGGCACCGTAGCCGATGTCCTGCAGGAGAGGACCCGCTGGCACCTTCGTGTCGGCGGGTTTACGCCGCTTCTGCTTAGTTGGTCGCGTGAGACTTTCGGGCTCGAGATCCGGCAGATCCAGCTTCCGCTTCCGCCGGAAAGCGATCATGTGTGGCTCGAGGCGGAGCTGGAGGATGAGGAGCAGGTCGGCTGGATCAACGCTTTGATCGTGGAGCAGGGAATGACGCTGTACGAAGTAACGAAAGCCAAGACGAGACTCGAGGAATGGTTTGTAAGCGCCGTGTCCGGGCTGAGCCACAGGGGGAGCGCTTATGATTACGATCATCGGTATGACTTGGAAGGAAATGCTGCGCAAGAGGGTGATGCTGCTTACCCTGCTGATGACGGCTGTCTTTTTGACTGCTTTTTGGTTTGTTGCAAGAACGCTAGGCATTTCCCATTTGGACGGCAGGTTTATGCCAGGCAGCACGGAGTACCTGGTTGAAAAGTATATGACCGGGTCTATCATCCTGACGCTCGGTTTTTTCTTCGGATCCTTTGTGATCGCTTTTCTGTCGATCTTCAGCTCCTTCTCGGTCATCGCCGGGGAGGCGGAGCAGGGCGTGCTTCAGGCGTCGCTGCCACGGCCGTTTCCGCGCTGGCATTGGTATTTGGGGCGCTGGATCGGCTATGTGAGCCTCGGCATCCTTTATGCCTTGGTTTTATTCGCTTCGATTCTGCTCGTCACGTATATTCATGCCGGCATTCCGTCGGATGCGGTCGCACTGACGAAGTCCTTTTTGCTGTTCGCTTTCGTAGTTCCCATTCTGATCTCGGTAGCGATGCTGGGCTCCTGCTTCTTCTCGGCGCTCGGCAACGGGGTGTTCATGACGATGCTGTTCGGCGCAGGCTGGCTGGGCGGGATGATCGAGAAGCTGGGCGGAGCCCTGCAGTTGGAGGAAGCCGTAAGCAGGCCGCTGATGACGATCGCCGGGACGATGTCGCTGCTGATGCCGGTCGATGCCGTACAGAGGCGGATGCTGACGGAGATGTTTAATTTGCCTGACCTGGAGGGAATTGTTAATCTTAACCGGGATCTCGGGCCGTTTTCATTCAACCAGGCTCCGTCCGATGCGTTTTTAATTTATACGGCGTGCTATACGCCGCTGGCTCTGGCTGCAGGGATGCTGCTGTTCCGGCGGAAAGATCTGTAGCCTATGGATAAAACAAAGAAGCATTTGATGCAGCCGTTCTAGGTGCTGACATCAAATGCTTGTTTTTGCTGCGGCGAAGGGGGGCGCTCCGGAGGAACGCCTGCTTCCCCTTGGACTTCGGCGGCTCCGATGGCTCCTTCCGGCCGGAGGACGGAGAAGGAGAGGCATCCGGTCTCCCCTGTTGATCGTCAGTCGGGGAGGCACCTGGACCGCTCTGCTGACCTGGTGAAGCAAAGGGAGCGGCCCCAGGCCTCCCCGGCTGAACCGAAGGGGACGGCTTAAGGCTGTCCGCCGGAGCCGTTCCGGACGTTTCCGCCCGGACGAGCACGTAGCGGTCTTTCTTATACTCGTAGTAGCCGTTTGCTGCGGGATTTTGCGGATCGCTTGTTTCCTTCGTCCAAGGCCGAACGGCGACCAGTTCCGCTTTGCCGAGAGCATCAAGACGATCGGCTTCCACATCCAGCACGATGTTCAGTGAGGATTCCTTCGGCTCCAGCAGCACATATCTCGCTTTCCGCTGCTTGGAGGCCGCTTCAACGAGCAGCGGCGGGCTCGCTGCCTGAACCGTACATGTCGGCGTAGCGGATGGACACGGGCTTCAGGCCGGCGTCCACAGGCGCCTCCAGCCGCCGTACACTGCCGTCCGGCAGGAGCCGCGCGAGCAGCGACTTGGGGCCCTCGTCGCTTAGAGCCGCCGCCTGGACAGACCCGTCCTTCGCCTTCAGCGGCGTGGCGGCCGTGAGGCGGCCCTGGGCACCGGCTTTGGCCAGCGACCGTTTCGGGTCCCGGGTCAGCGCCTGGGCTTCCATCGCTTGCAGCTCCTTCGACGTATCGCGGTAAGTGCCGAGAGCAAGGTATAGCGACGAGGCTTCCTCGAACTTGCCGCCGGCGGCCAAGGCGGCCGCTCTTTTCAGCTTATCCTCTACGACGGAATCGATGTAGCTTTCCACTTTGCTTCCGGAACCGGCCCATGCCGGATAAGCCTTCAACTGCTTGACCGCCTCGAAAAATTTCTCCAGACTCTGCTTCTCGAGCGCCGAGAGGGTGCCGATCGCCAGCTTCTCCAGCTTCGGCTGCATCCACGGCGCCTCCCAGCCGAGATCCGCATACATCTGTCGCAGGGCTTCTCCCTGTTTCCACATTTCCGCGTAGGCACGCGTTTGCGCCAGCGAATCCAGCCATGCGATATCGTGCTGCTGCAGGAGCATATTCACGGCCTTGCGCTTGGCGGTGTCTCCGCTGTAATAGGCACCGGGGATTTGGATCAGATCGGAGGCGGCTTGTGCGTCATCCTCCGCAGGCTTGCCGTCCGTGAGACGCTTCTCCGCCGACTTCCGGGTCGCGGCAAAAGCCGCCGTCAAGTCCGGTCGATTCGGGCTTCGGCCGCGAGTTCCGCAAACCGTTTGGCGGCTTCCTCCCCTTGGGCAGCTGACTCTTTTTGGGCTTCCGTGTAATCGTTATAAGCTTTGACGAGGCCACGGACATCGAGGGAAGCGGCGGAAGACGCGACAGATGTCTTCAATGAAGATACGGTCCGTATCATACGGGTCTCCGGCTGCAGAGCGGCCAGGGCGGACGCGATCTCGGCTCTCCGGTAATCGAAGTCCGATACCGCGAGCGCATGCAGATAGGCGTCTTCCGCGTCCATCAGCTTTCCTGCGGCCCGCAGCTTCTCGGCCTGATCATACAGCTGGATCGACTGCAGCACCGAGAACACCTTCCAGCCTGCGCAGATGAGCGCAAGAAAGAGCAGTACGACTGCGGTATTGCGGTAGAAAAACGAACGACGGTACATAAAACCAGGCAATTCGGTTCCCGCCTTTTTTCCATAATTTAGGGTGTATCGCTAGTCGCCGAAACCGGAGCATCCGGGCCGAAACGGCGTTTCACAAGCTCCCGCACCCGGGCGTACAGCTCGGGATCGCTTGCCGCCTGTTCGGCCGCCAGCCGCTCCAGCCGCAGCGACCGGTCCTTCGGCGCCGATCGGCGTAGTCCGCGATCAAGCTTCGGTAAGCGGCGAGATGCGACTTGATGCGGAGCGCCGCCCCGGCGCCGCCGCCAGCACTTCCCTTCCGTGCGGAAGCGCCTCGATGGCCGCACGGTGCTTCTGCACATAATCGAGCGTGCTGCGGTCGATCAGCTGGGGCTTCACTCTGCCGATTTCCAGCAGATAAGCTATAAAATTCGGCTCGAACCGGTCTGGAATCAGCTCGGCGAGCTCCAGCTCCATATCGTGGCGCAGGATGAAATGGCTGAGGCACATGATTTTGAGCAGCCGGATCGGGTTGTCCTTCAGGAAAAAGCCGATCTCGCGGAATTTTTCATAAGCCGCTTTAAAGTCTTCGGCCTTCAGGTCCTCCTCGGCCCGGGCGATGTCGCTCAGCAAGCCTTGGCGAATTTTTTGCCGTTCATGCAGTAATTGTTTGCTTAAGATACGTCTAAGAATATAGGGCTCGTACACCCGGCAAATTTTGACGTAAACCGCCATGAGCAGCATGCCGCAGATCACGGCGGCCGCCATATCGGTGAAGCTGCGCGCCACGGCAAAGCCCGCTGTGGTGAAGATGCCGAGGACGAGCACATCCGTCTGCATCCGTCTCTTACTCACGCCCGCCGCCGTCTCCGAAGGGCTCAGCCAAGAGGCCTCGGCTCCGCAGCCGCTGCAGCCACCGGATTCCAGGCAGGTATAAGCGCCGCACCGCCTGCACTGCCGAAGCCGCTGAAACAAATGGACGGTTCGGATCGTCTTATTGAATTGGACGGGTTTTTTCGTGTTCAGACGGATTCCCCTCCCTTAACCGCCCGGCGAAATCGGCGTCGATTTGCGCGAGCGAAGCGTCATTCTTTTTATAATAGACGAACGTCAGCGGCCGGACCCCTGCAAATAAGGCGGCGGCGATCAGCACAATCAGCGTTAACACTGTATTATAACCTCCTTTTACCATAAAAGGTTAAATTATCTTGTGATCTTAAGAAAATCCTAAGAAACCGATTAGTGGCAAATCCGTTTAGTACCAGGTAATATAAATTCATCGACAGTTTTTATCATTGTACTACCCCGCCCGGCACAATACTACAGCACCAGCCGCCTTGAAAGCAAGGCATACGTATGGAGGAATGACTGCACATGAGGAAAACAAAATTATGGCTCCGCGCGCTTGCTGCCGCTCTGGCTGGCGATGCTCCCGCTGCAGGGAGCACCGGTTCATGCGGCGGGAACGGACGGAGATACAAGGATGGACGCGGTGCTGTCGGTCGACGTCAGCACATCCATGAACGACAGCGACGTGAATAAGGTCAGCTTCGAGGCCGTGAAGATGTTCGTCGACATGGCTTCCGTCCAGGGCGATAAAATCGGCGTCGTCGCCTACACCGACCGCATCATGCGGGAGAAGGCGCTGCTGAACATCAAGGATGCGAAGGACAAGCAGGATATCAAAGCCTTCATCGACCAGCTGAACCGGGGGCCTTATACGGACCTGGCGGTCGGTGTCGATGAAGCGGTCAAGGTGCTGGAGAACGGAGCGGACCCCGCCCATACGCCGGTCGTCGTGCTGCTGACGGACGGCAACAATTCAGCGCCTTCCGGCAGAACGCAGGAACAGTCGGACAAAGAGATGAGCGATGCGCTCGCGCGGGCCAAGGCCAAAGGCATCCCGATCTATACGATCGGGCTCAATGCAGACGGCCAGCTGAATAAAACGGTGCTCGAGCGGATCGCCGGAGAGACCGGGGGCAAATCATTCGTCACGAGCTCGGCGGACGATCTGCCCGGCATCCTGAGCGAAATCTATGCCCGGCATTTGAAACTGAAGGTGCTTGCCGCTGCAAGGGCTGGACGGGAACGGCGCGTTTCAGGACGTGGCCGTCGAAATCCCGAACGCCAGCGTGAAGGAGGCCAACATTTCGATCATGTCCGGGTCCCCGGTGGAGGTCAAGCTGGCTGATCCGAAAGGTGCGGCTGTGGCCGTTCCTTCAGCGAAGGTCGTCTACACTTCATCCAGCGCATATTCGCTGCTTAAGATTTTGCAGCCGGCACAGGGCACATGGAAGCTCCAGGTCAAAGGGGTGCCGAAGGACAAAATCAAGATCAACCTGATTTACAATTACGATTTGACGCTGAAGTTGGATCCGCTGCCTTCCAAGACTTGGAAACCGGGCGACGAGGTGGCGATCAAAGCTTATCTGGAGTCGGGAGGGCAGAAGGCCGGCGATGCGGAGCTTTACAAGAATTTGAAGGCGACGGTCGTGGTCAAGGATCTGGATACTGGGAAAACGGAAGAGAAGCCGCTCAAGGCGGATGCGGGGGCATTACGGGAAGCTATAAGCTGCCTCAGGCGCATGAGTACGAGCTGAGGGTAAAGGCGGAAGATGCCGGCTATGTGCGGGAAAGTGGCCCCGTCCAGCTGTCGGCCAAAGGCGGGGCCGGCCAGGCCCCGGCCGTTCAGACTGCCGAAGCGCCCGCTCCCCGGTACGGGCTCTGGTCGGCTGTCGCCGCCGGCACCTTGGTATTGGCCGGAGCGCTGCTGTACGGGCTGTCCGTCTGGCGGAAGGCGAACAAAGGCTTCGTCGGCCAGCTCGTCATCGAGGTGCGCGATGAGGATACGGGCGAGCGGACCAGCCCGCAGTACCGGAAGCTGAACGCCTTTAAAGGCAAGGTGACGCTTCATCAGCCGCTGCAGCTCGCTCCCGAATTCGCCGAGACGAAGGACGTCTTTTTCCGTCCCGGACCGAACGACCGCCTGGTGCTGTACAACGAAACGCCCTGCGTGGTCGAGAAGGGCGGGCGCGTCTTCGACGCCGCCAAGGGCAAGGAGCCGCAGGCGAACGACCGGGTGCGCATCCTGCTCAGCACGGTTCACCGCTCGGTGACGGTGGAATATATCAAATAACGGTTGCAGGACAATAGGCAGTAACCAACAGGAGGAGTATAGCCATGAAAGCCGTCGTAAGAGAACATATCCAGCGACTCGACGTATCCCTCGGAGGCGGGATCGTCAGCGAGAAAATACGCGTCGATACGATTGACAATCCGATGCTCGTCATTGGCCTTGGAGGCACCGGCATCGATGCGCCGCTGCGACTGAAATACCAGGTCAACCGCCGGTTCAAGGCGCCGGAGGATCCGTTCACGAAGAAGAAGCGCGAGAAGCCGGACAATATCGAATTTCTTGCCTTCGAAACGAACGAGCACGACCGCGGAAAGCGGTACAAGGGCATCGGCCTCGATCCGATGACCGAATTCGTGCTTCTGGCGAACGCGGAGATCGGCGACGTGCTGCAGAACCGGAGCATTCTCGAGCCGTACATCAAGGAATGGCTGTCGCCGGAGCTGACCATTACCGACGGAATCAACGGCGCTTCCGGCGTCCGCCAGGCGGGCCGGTCGCTGATGTTTACCAAAATCGTTCAGGTCGTTCAGACGATTGAACGAAAAATCAAGTCGCTGACCGTCGGCACGAACAAAAAGTTGATGGTGTTTCTGCTGACAGGGCTGTCCGGCGGGACCGGCGCTGGCCGCTTCCTTGATATCGCTTATATCGTTCGCGGCATAATGGAGCGCGATTTCGGCTCGGCCGGGGTGGACAAGGTCAGCACGCTCGGCTATCTGTTCACGCCGGACGTTAATCTCGCGAACAAGAGCCTGACCGAGCATTCGCGGGAATACATCAAGAAGAACGGCTATGCGGCGCTGAAGGAGCTCGACTACTGGATGAACGTCGACGAGCGGGGCGAGCGGTTCCGCCAGCAATACGCGAATATTCTGACGGTCAACTCGCCGATGCCGCCTTTTAACCTGGCCCATCTGATTTCGGCGACCAACCTCGAAGGCAAGCTGCTCGAGAACGCCTACGACTACTGCATGAACGTGACGGCGGAGAATATCACGAACTTCATGGCCAGCGAGCAGAAGCAGTCCGGCGAAGAGTTCGCGATCCACGACTATATCAGCAACATCCGCACGAACATCAATCAGATGCCGAAGGCGTATGCGGCCAACTACCAATACAATATCCTGGGCGCTTCCTCGGCGGTGCTTGCCGATCGAAGAGATGACGACCTATCTCGCCTACAAGGTGTTCCAGCGGATGGAGCAGATGTTCAAGGCGGGGCCTTCGCAGGAGGATGTCGAGAAGCTGGCGCATAAGCTGGGGCTAGACCCGGATTCGATCCACCGCGAATTCGACAAGCGCGTGCCGGAGCCGTTGCCCGGCTACCAGAACAGCGAACGGCTGAGCTATGCGAACGTCGTCAAGCAGCAGGTCGTGCACATCGACACGGAGCTCGAGCAGAGCTACCTGTCGCGGGCCCGCGAGGAATACATCAAATGCCGCAAGCAGCCGCCGGGCGAAATCAAGGAAAAGTTCACCGAGCAGATCACGCGCGTCTTTTTGCATCCGGAGCAGGGGCCGTTTTACGCATCGCGGATGATTTTGCAGGACAAGGGCTTTTGCCTCTTGAAGCTGATCTCGTCCTATATCGAAGCGCTGAAGGAGAATTTGCTCCGTCTTCCCCGCGATATCGAAGCGGCTCAGGAATCGGCGCTCCAGAAGTTCGGCGAGGCCAAGAGCGCGTTTATTTCCAAGGATCGCAAGAAGGACGCCTACATCGAAGCGAAAATCCAGGAGTACCTGATGCACGCCGACCGCGAGCGGATGGAGCAGATGATCGAATTTTACGAGGATCTGTATACGCTCATCAACAATGACAACACCCGGATTTACCAGGTGTTTACCGAGCCGCTTAACGAGCTGAACCGGATTTTCGAGAAAAACGGACAAATTCTAATGAACGGCGAGGAATCGGTCGACCACAAGGGCAACCGGACGTATTACTGGAATGTCGTCAGCGTGCCGGATATGGCCAAGATGATCGCCCGGATGACCGAGGACAGGAACGCCGGCGAGCTTATCCGCGAATTCACGCAGGAGCCGCTGGCCAAGACGAACCAGTGGGTCAAGGAACAGGAAGTGGACATTGTCGGCTCGATTTCGGAGTTTCTGACCGAGCAGTTCGGCGAGCTGATCACGAAATCCATGGAAGAGTATCTCGTCATCCAATACGGCCACGAGGACTCGCTCGAAAAGCTGGTGGAGCAGCGGATCGCCGGGCGCTTGTACGAAGAAGCGAAGCCGGTGTTTCATTTGACCAACAGCTCGGGGCATTTCAATTTCCCGTCTTGGGGCTTCGTCTCCGTGCCGGTCAAGGCGCCGAATATTTTCAAAGGGATTCGTAACTTCCAGGACAACGCCATCGCCAACTCGCGGTTTACGATCAAAGAGAGCGAAGTGAAGAACCGGATCTTCTGGCTGAACACGCAAAACGGCGTCCCGCTCTTCCTCTATACGCCGCTCAAGGTTTACGAGGAAAGCTACGAACGGACCATTCTGGAGCCGGAAGGGATCGGCCGTCATCTCGTGCAGACGGACAAGGTGAACTGGACGTATCTGCCTTCCCCGATTCCCGAGCGCTCCTGGGGCGATACCTATGTGAACCAAAGGGTGCGCAGCTACAACGCCGAGGTTCGCGTATTGTTCGACGAGGCGCTGGCCCAGGGCTGCATCCGTGAGAAATCGGCCGACTCCGGCGCCATTCACCGCTTTGAATGTGTGCTGACAAAACCGCTGGATCTGGACCGCAAGCTGTCGGAGTATGCCATGCAGCTTCATGAGGCGAGGCCGAATCTGGGCGAAATCAAGCGCTGCGTGACGGAGCTGCGATCTCTGCTGGAGAAGGGGCTTGAAACGGAAGGGGTTAAGGATATCTTCGGCGGCGTGAACGAGGAGATGGCCAAGGACAACCTGATCCGCTCGCCGGAGCCGCTGCGTCAGGTCCGGGAGGAGCTTCGCAAATACGCGCTCATTCACGGCAAAGTGGAGGAGCTTGAAAAGGTGCTTGCCGCCCATCAGGACGAAGAACGGCTGATCGCCCAATTTATCGAAGCGATGTATACGGGGACGATTATGCGCAGAGGCGCGCTGTACGTCTACGACCATGGTCCGGACGAAGACCCTTGGGATGCTTTCGCTAATGTCATGCAGGCGGGCCGATTTCTGGACTTCGAAATCTACACGAAGCTGCGCGCTCTGGAGCCGAAGCGGCACGCGCAGCTGCAGCGCAAGTCGAGTGAACGTGCGCGCCAGCTGATCGCCTCCGAGGATATCTCCGGGCTGACGGCGAAGCTGCAGGAGATGGCGGCGGCTTATCAGGACGCGAAGGCGGCGCTGGATTACGACCGGGGCGATTATGTTAACGGCGAAGAGATGTACCGGTTCTATAAAGACGTAGCCGGCAAAGTAAGCGAGATGGCGCGCAGCCTGAAGTAGGCTCGTACGGGGCGGCTTGTTTTCGCAGGGCCCCTTTGAAGGAGGAAAGACGCATGAAGGAACGGCTGGCGGCGTTTGCCGACGATTATGCCGTACGAATGAGCGGCACGGAAGAGGACGGCGAGGAGCGGCGACGGCTTCGGCATCCCTTGGTTTATTTATTTCTCGGGGAGCGGGCGAAAGAAGCGCTGGAGCTCGTTTACGAGGCGAACCGGACGCAGTGGGCATACCCGGAAGCCGTGATGTATTTGTATGCGGGAAAGGGGAGCCCGGCATATCGGGGAACGGCGGGCTGTTCGTTTGGCGACCGCCGATGCCGGCGGAGCCGGAGGACAAAAGGCTGGTGAGGTCTATCCTTCCCAAGGCGCTGTTCCGAGACGATTCGAAGCTGGCTGAGCTGAATCTGCAGCTGCGGCGGCTGGGCGACCGGATCGGCGAGTGCGGGCGATTGTACGGATCACTGCAGCGGCTGCAGCTCGTCGTCGTCACAAGAGCCGACGATCCGTGCAACTCGCTGCTGCCCGAACTGACCGTACTTGCAAAGTCGGTCTTTGCCGAGAGCTTCCGGACGGTTTCCTGCGATCTGTTCGTGCTGCTCAAGGAGAAACAGACCGGGGGCGATTACGCATACGATGCGGCGGCCGGCGTCAGCTTTCTGTACGAGCTGGACCAACTGCAAAGCCGCTCATTCCGCCTGGAAGCGGAGCCGCTGGTCACGGCCGACGGGCTGAGGTCGCCGGCCGTGCACCCGGCTTCGCCGTTGTTCGATACGGCCTATCTGATCGGCGACAAAGACGAACGGGGCCTGTTTGCAGAAGACGGCACGGCGGCCTGCAGCGGGATCATCAGCAGGCTCGGCTTCCTGCGATGCGCTCAAGCGGGAGACGCGGATCCGCGGCACAGGCCGTATAATCACCAGCAGTTCAAGCAGAATATGATGCCGCCCGGAGCGGCAGAGGGTCACTACGCTTCTGCCGGCCTCGCTAAGGTGACCCGGCCGGATCGGGCCATCGCGCTGACGGTGCTGCACCTCTTGCACCGGCGGTCGCTCCGGCTGATGCAGGAGAACGGCGAAGCCGGGCAGCGGGAGTCGCTGAAGCGCTTGGCCTCGATGCGGGCCAAGCGGATGCGGCTGTTCGAAGCGTGCTGGACGGCCAGCCCGATGCGCTCGAGGAGATGCACGGCCTGCTGCACGAGGCGCTGCCCGCTGCGGAAGTCCGGCGCATGACGCTCAGGCAGGCCGAGGCGGCGTTATACGGCGGCAATGCGCGCGACTTTTTCGAGCGGCAGGCGGATCGGGCCCGGGCGGCGCTGGCGTCGGGCAGTCACGCCGAGCGGCTGAGACAAGCGGTGGAGCAGAAGCTGCTTCATCATCCCCGGTGGGGTCTATGGGCCGTCTACCGGTCGACGGGTGAAGAGGAGCGGCACGGTTTGACCTTGACCGTCAGGGAATGGCGGCTGGAGGCCGAAAGACTACTGGCGGCGGGCCGGGCCGAGCTGGATGCTTTATACGAAGAGAGCGCGGGCGACCTGCCGGCCGGCCGTGGCGGCGTGTTCGGCTTATTCGGCGGCGGCAGGACCTCGGTTCATTTGCTGGCGGGCGCGCTTCTGGACCGGATTTACGGGTGGAAGCGGGAGCCGCTGAGGCTGGAGTTGAAGCGGGAGCTCGCTGCTGCGTTACGAGCGGGTGCTGGAAGAAACGCACATCCGCTTGAAGCAGTACACGGAGCGGCTGCTCGCCCTGGACAGGCGGCTTCACGAGGCAAGCCGCCACGGGATTGCCGAGGCGAGCGAGGAGATGGGCCGGAATCTCGAAGAATACTATGCGCAGGTCATGAACTCTATCGCGGCCGAGCTGGAGCTGCGCCGGGGCCCCCGGTTCGATTTGGATGAGAGGGGAATGGTGGCGGTAACCCGGCTTCTGGATCAAGGGGACGACGTTTACCTTGACCGGCTGATGGAGGTTGCCCGGAATGACTGGTTCCGCCATCCGCTGTTTACGCGAGCCGTTCGAGACGGAGCTCCTCGAGCGGGCGAATGTGACCGTAAGCTACGATAACCGGCAGGCGCTCACGAAGGAAGAGCTGTACGGCGAGCTGTGCCGGACGCTGGATGAGGAAGCCTCCGTCCGGGTCGACGTATACCGGTTTACCCACCGGCACCGGTATGAAGAGAGCTATTTCTTCGGCGATTTCGACAGCGAGCTGGTCCGTTATGCTTTAAAGGCAGAGGAGCCGTCCCATGTGAAGCTGGGTGCGTGCATGAGAAGCGGCGGAGCGGTGTGGAAAAGCTGCGGCTTATGGGCGGCTTCCGCAGTGAAGATCTGATGTATTTCCGCAGCGGCCTGCGCTTTTACGAAACCTACATCAAGAACGGCTACCGGTTCCACCGCGAAGCCGGGAATCATGTGATAACGGCGCCGGAGCTTCGCGCTGCAGATCAAGAAAGAGGGGATGCCGGTTGAAACGCCGCAAATGGAATGGACTGCTCGCCCTATTCAGCATCGCCGGGGGACTTGCGGGTTTTGTGCTCGGCGAAGTGCTGCTCAGCCGGTATTCGGGCTCGCTGCATGAAACCTTGCTGATGGGCCTTTATTTCGGCCTGCTTGCCTTAACGGTCACGCTGGGTCGCCTGCTGGCGGAGACAATTTCGCCCCGGCTGAACGGCGCGAACTGGCGGTCTGCGGTATGCGGCGGACGGCTGGAAATGGTCGCTTCCGGCGTCGTTCGTGCTGCTGTTTGCCGCCGGTGCGCTGTTTCAGTGGCTTTACGGTCTCGAGATCGGCGGGAGCAGAACGGCGCCGAAGGATTACGTCCTTCTGCTGGACACCTCGGAAAGCATGAAGGAGACCGACCCGGACAAGATGAGCCGGGAGGCGGCCAAGACGCTGGTGAACCGGATGACGCCGGGCCAACGGGGGTGGGCATCGCCGCTTTTAACGAGAATACGTCATGGATCCAGACGCTTGCGTCCTTGACCGGCGATGCGGTCAAACGGGACATCACGGCGAAGCTGGACCGGGCCCCCGAGCCTTCAGGACAGACGGATATCGGGAAGGCGCTGGGGCAGGCGGTGCAGCGGCTGACGGCGGCGGGGACGCCGAAGAACCGCGGAGCGGTGATTCTGATTTCCGACGGGTTCAGCGAAACGAATGTCGATGAAGTTACAGCCCCTTACATCTCGCAAGGGTATCGCATTTATACGGTCGGCCTCGAGATGGCTTCCAATCAGGACGGCAAACGGTCGCTGGAGCGGCTGGCGTATGCAACCGGGGAACCTACCGGCAGGTGCAGCATGCGGGCGAGCTGACGGAAGCGGTCGGCAGCATTTATATGTCGCAGAAGCCGTGGCACCTGATGAGCGAACGGACAGGAGACGCCGCAGACAGCACCTACCGTGCGGCACTGCGGGTGATCATTCTGATGCTGATCGGAGCGCTGCTGGGCCTCTCGCTCGGCATCGTGTTCGACAACCGCTTCCTGGCCGGAAGCTTCATTTCCGGCGGAGCATTGGCTGGATTACTGGCCGGGCTTGTATTGGAAGCGGGCTTTCCGTCCGGACATCCGGCCTACATCCGTGCCGCCGCCGACCTTCTGCTGGCCGCCGTGCTATCCGTTTCCACGCTCCTGATTCCGGTGGCCGAAGGCACAGCCGGTGCTGGTCTGCGCTCCAGACCGAATGCAGGATACGGCAGGGCTCAGGCCCCCGGCGCGCTTACGGAAGGCCGTGGCGACGAACGCGAACGGGTCGGCAGGAGATTCCGTTAACAGAGGGCAGAGAGACGGAAGGGGAATCGGCCGATGCAGTGGAAAGCGCCGGAAGAGCGGCACCGGATTCGTCAGGCCGCCTCGCGGCTGGCGGACGGGGAATGCGTGGTCACCTGGCAGTGGCCGGCCGACATTCAATATGTATACATTCACAGCTTCGGCGGCGGGGAGGAAGCGCGCCCCGAAGCCATTGACGAGCGCCGCTTGAAGCTGTACACGCGCGAAGAATACAAGGTGCGGGGCGGGTACCGGTCGCCGGCGGATTTTATCGGGGCGCGGTACTTCCGCATCTACCCCTGCGTGATGGAGGGCGTTCAGCTGATCACGCTCAGCCAAACGGGAGAGGATAACCTGGCGCGCGTCAGCGGAGGAAGGGCCAAGATCCGGTATGCCATCCAGTACGGCCTGCCCTGGTTCGGCAAGTACAAGTCCGTCCGCATCCGGCTGTTTTGCGAAATTCCGGTGCCGAAGGAGGCGCTCTGCTATGTGAAGAAGCAGGGAGCGGTGCCGCTGAACCCGGAGGACGGTACCTTGTATCCGCTGCTGCGCGATCTGCCGGCGGGCCGGACGGAGCTTCCTGAGATTCAGGTAGGCCGGCAGGATCAGGTGCGGCTGTTTTTAACCGACGGCAAAAGGTACGGGGATCAATTCGAAGTAATTCCGGAATAAAGAAAATCGGGAGAGGAGGAACCCGCATGCTGGGCTTTATCAAAAACATGTTCGACAAAAAAGCGCCGGTCAAGGAACGTCCGCCGTATTATAGCATCGTTTGCCCGTATTGTTTCGCCAAATGCGATCCTTCGCAGGTGGTGTTCCGCGCAGCGCATGTGAAGGAGAACGACGACGAATTCGCCCTCCAGGAGGATGAACGGCTGAACGCGTGGCGGCGCAAATTCCGTTTGGCCCAGCCCGACATGGAAGCGGTGATCGACCCGGAGCTGATTCCGGAGGAAAACCGGACTTACTCGGGGCAGGTGCTCGTGGCGGTGACGGACCGGTACGGCGTTACGACCCGAAAGCGGCTCTGCCCGAACTGCCACAACGAGTCGCCGATTACGGCCGGCCAGGCGCCGAGCAATATCATCTCGATCGTGGGCGCTTCACAGGTGGGCAAATCGGTCTACATGACCTCGCTCATCCATACGCTGCAGACGGAAACGGCGGCGCATTTTCAGGCGGCCTGCATCCCGCTCAGTGCGGATATTTCCCGCAAATTCCGCAGTCATTATCACGAGCCGATCTTTGAGCGGGGGACGATGCTGGAGTCGACCAATCCGAACGAGCAGCAGGAGCCGTTCATTTTCCAGTTCGTGTTCAAGGATGAAAGCAAGGCCCCTCTGCTGCTCGTCTTTTTCGATGTGGCGGGCGAGGGGATGGTGGAACGCGATTACCTCGACATCTATGCGGCGCATATCAAAAATTCATCCGGCATCCTGTTCCTCGTGGACCCGCTCCAAATCCGCACGATCCGCGATAAAATCCGGCTGAATCTCGGGGAAGAGGGCGAGTTTGCCGGAAGGTACGACGAGCCCCGCGAGGTGGTCATATCTTTGTTCGAGAATTTCATCTCCCACGAGCAAAGCGGCAAGACGGACATCCCCACCGCGATCGTTCTGACCAAGAGCGATATGCTGCAGCACCTGAAGGAAGAGGACAGCGATTATATCCGCCCCAACAGCAACGTGTTCCGGAACGTGGAGCACCGGGGCTATCTGGACCGGACGGAATTTGAAAATATCGACGGCGAAATCCGGCGGTTCATTGAGAAGGTCGACCGGCCGTTCAAGGATGCGGTGGACGTGTATTTCCGCAATACGGCCTATTTTGCCGTATCGGCTCTTGGCTCGAATCCGGTGAATCGGCAGGTCACGGGCGTAATTTCGCCGCTTCGCGTGGACGAGCCGTTCATTTGGTCGCTGAATCAGCTTGATTATGTCGACAGGAGAGATGCCACGTGAGCGTAAATCCTGAGCGAACCATTCAGCAGCATTATTTTACAAGGGATCGGGAAGGCGTATTCCGGACAAACGAAGGCTTCGATACGGTGGCCAAATCGCCCGGTCTCGATCCGGCGTTTATTAAGTCCGCGCTGCACCCTTACTGCTTCTATAAAAGCTCCCGCGAAGCGGTAGCGGGCGAGGGGAGTCCGGGCAACCGGCGGCGCTGGCCGTCTACCATGCAGATAACGGGGAGCTTGTGATCGGGCAAACCGCGTTTGTCGCATCGGATTTTACCGGGCAGCGCAGCGCCTTTTTCACGCACCAGTATATTATTCCGGCCGAGCTGAAGGACAAATGGCTTGCTGAACCGGAACGTATGTTTGGCATTAGCCGCTTTGCAACAGCTTATGATATCGGGGAAGGGAAAGACTTGCCTGAGTTAAGCGAAAGCGACCTCGCTTTTATGTCTTCGGCTCCGGAGGAGAGCGCTCAACTGCCGGCCAGACTCGGACTCAACCGTGAACGGTACGGACAGCTGCTCGTCTCGGTGATGGCTTCGGTCACGAACCGGAAGAAAGTCTACATTGCGCTGGAAGGCGATCCGGTTCAAGCGGAATCGGATGCGCGGCGGCTCATGAAGCTGGTGTACGAGAGTCTGCCCTATGCCTTCCGGCGCAGGCTTGGCGTCCTGACGTTTGCCGGGGAGCCGGACGGGAAGGAGCATATCCATGTCACCTTTGTGGAAAAAAGCGCGCTGAAGCAGGGAGAACGCCAGCCGGATCGCGAAACGCTGCTCGATTGGAGCGGAGGAGCTGGTGCAGGGGGAGGAATCCGGACGGACAGGGAACGGATCCCGGTTCTGCAAATGGAGCTTCTCACGGCCTCCTGGAAACGGTATGGCGGTTTAAAGAGGAGCCTTCACGGCTTCGTCAGCTGTTCGAATTTTGCGAGGAGGCGCTGTCCGGAACGGATCCCGGCCGGATGCTGAACTTACCGGTTTACGATGAGCTCTGCCGCTTGTATGAGCTTGAGCAAGGGGACGAATCGCTGTATGATGCGGATCGAACGGGAGTATGGACGGCGATCCTCGGTTATTTGCACGGGCAGCAGGGCTCCCAAGGCAAACGCCGGCTGCATGACCTGCTCGTCCGGTCTGCTCCGGAAGGAGACCGCGGATATGAAGCGGGACGCGGATCCCGGCCTGATCGAAGCGATGCAGAGCTATGCCGCGCTTGCCGAGGACGGCGTAAGGGCGCTGCTGCACCGCCGCCTGGCACTCTTCGTCACGCGAGCCGGATCCTCCGGAGGAGCCCGCGAAGCGGCAGCACTGCTGGAACCGCTGCGCAAGCGACCCGAGACGTTCCGGGCGGTATTTCGGGAGCTGTACGGGCTGTCGCCGCGAACGGCCGAGGACTGCTTCTCTTATGAGCTGGGCCGGGCGGAGAGCGGACGGAAACTTCAAGAAACGCTGGCGTTCTGGCTAGCTCATGCTTATCCGCTGCCCGTTCGTTTTTTGGCAGGGGAAACGTTGAGCGCGGTCAAGCGTCTTCTGGAGAAGGAGACGCTGCGGCGGCGGATCGAAACGGCATCCGGGCTGTTTGGTTACTTTCACCGGCTACCGGACGAAGAGGGAATGGAGCGTTACGGCGATTACAGCGAGCTCATCAAGCTGGAAATTCAGCTTGTGCTGCTGGAAGGGATGAACCCGGGCGAGCTTGGGGCCGAGGACGTCCTTCAGCTCGGCTTCATGCTGAATCCGCCGCCTCCCGAACTGCTCCCGCACTTGTCCAAAAGCCACCGGATGACGCTCGACCTGCTTCAGTCGGTTCATCAGGTGCTGACGCTGAAGCGGGGAGGCGAGGAGGATGCGGCCGCCGCGATGGCCAAGCTGGGGCCGCTTGAACTGAGCCGTGCGCTGGAGATCATCCGCGGCGCTTGGAAGGAGGGCCTGCCCGCATCCGCCTTTTCCGCCGTGACCTTCGGATTTTTCCGCGACGGAAGCGGAAGCTCCGGCGGGGCCGTGCCATGGGGACAATTTGATTATGATCGTCTGCTCGACTACTTGGCGGCGCATCCTGCCGGTAAGGAAGCGGTGTACGAATTTATCGTCTGGAGCGCATCCGACGAACGTTTCACCGGCCCCCGCGGGATCGATCCGCACTACCGGGCCGCGCTGAGCCGGTTCTTTGACCGGCACGCGCCGCGAGCGTTCCGGAACAAGCCTGTCCGGCGGCGGCTCCTGACGGTGCCGAACGCGGCGTTTGTCGCGCTGTTCCGGGAAGTCCGTCTTCGGCAGGCGCCGCTTTGGGTCAAACTGGCCATTCGGAAGCCCCAATATGCTGCGGCCGGGCTGCTCCTATTGGTGCTGCTCGTTCTGTTCTGGAAGCCGGTGGTGGGCGCCATGGTAGGGCCTGTTCCGGTGCTGAAGGTATCGGAGCTGCCCGACAAGACCCGGGCCGGTTCCGTGACGTTGACGGCTCAGGCATCGGATTCGTATGACGGCTCGCCGGATATTTACGTGAACGGGGAGCTGGCGGGCAAGGGCAGCGTGAGCAAGGAAATCGCGCTGGCCGCGGGCGAGAATATGATTGTGGTCAAAGCCCGGAACAAATACGGCAAAATCAGCGAACCTGTTACGAAGAAGGTCGTGCTGGAACCGCCGATCGGGCCCCAGCTCCCGGCTTCTTCCTCCTCTTCCGGCACAGGCGCCTCCTCGAAGTCCGAGGTGAAGACTGAGGCCGCCTCGGCGAAGTCCGGCGGCTCCGGCACCGTGCGAAAAGAGAGCGGCGGCCGTTAAGCCACGACGGCATACGGTCGCTTCTTTTACCGGATGAGCCGGTCCCAGTATAGCCAAAAAGCCTGTAAGCATAGAATTCTAAGCTTACAGGCTTCTTTTAACCCTATTTACTTCTTCAGCGGCTCCCAGCGGTACACGTATTCGAACAAGAACTCGAACGCCTCGAGATGGCGCTTCGCCTCGAAGGCATTGGCACCCCAAGCATAGATCCCGTGCTTGCGCAGCAGGATGCCGGGAATGCGCGGCTGAATGGCGCCGTCCACGAGCTCGGCAATCCGCGGGATATCCGCGTAGTTGGGCAGGATCGGAATGTCGATCTGCGCGTCTTCCTCCCAGATGTTGAACGCCTTGATCAGCTCGACGCCGTCCACCGGAACGGAGCCCCGCTCCCAGAACAGCTCGGATACGAGATTGTTGAATACCGTATGGACATGGAAAATCGCGCCGGCACCCGTTTTACGGTAAATTTCGCAGTGAATCAGCGTCTCCGCCGACGGCTTCAGTCCAGTCGCTTCGATCGGCTTCCCCTGCTGGTCGACCAGCAAATAATCGGACGGCGTATGTACCGACTTGTCCTTGCCGCTAGCCGTTACGGCGAAAGCAAACTGCTCGGGGCGGAACTCGCCCACCCGGACGGATAAGTTGCCGCTCGTCCCGGCGAACCAGCCGCGCTCTGCGAACAGCCCTTTGACCTCCCTCAGCTCGGCATACGCCTGCTGCTTATCCTCCAAACGAATGTCCTGAAAACTCAACTGACCTTCAACTCCTCCAGCCGCCTGATCACGTCAAAAAAGTTCTCAAACGGATAATAATTTAGCTTCAGATCCTCGCACAGCTGCACCAGATGCGAGCGGGCGAACACCGTATCGGCGAGCTTTGCGCCTTCAAAATCGGTGATGCTGTCGCCGATCAGAATGCGCTCATAGTCCTCCTTCGGATAAGAGCGGATGATCGCCGTTTTGCACATACCGCAGTCGTTATGGCATTCGCTGTCGCAGGCGTGCGGCCACAGAATCCGGATATGGCTTCCGCTAAAATCGCTTCCGTTGCAATAGATATGGTCTTCGGGGATCGGAAACTCCGACAGCACCGGGTAAACGAAGAAATCGATGCCCCCGCTGGTGACGTAAAATTCGATCTCTTCCTTCCGGCAAAATGCAAGCGGCTCCCGGAAGCCGTTCCGGATCGTCACATTGCCGATGGCATAGTCGACGATTTCCCGTTTGCGCTCCGTCGGGAGCAGGGCGAACATCCGCCCGACGCCTTCACGGACCGACAGCTCCTTGGAGATGACCTGCTGCACAAGCGTGTCCCAGCCTTCCGGCTGAAAATGCTTCATGATCGCCACGATGTTGTCGTTGACCGTAATCGTTCCGTCAAAATCGCAAAAAATGATCCGCTTCCTGCTCATCCCTTCAGCCCCCAGGCGGCGATGGCCGCTTTCAGCTCGGGATGGGACTCGGCATACGCATCCAGCGATTTGCCGGCCAAGCGACCGTCGATCGCCTGACGGAAGGCCCGTCCGCCTGCGGCTGCGCCGCCCGGATGGCCGTGCACGCCGCCGCCCGCATTGACGACGACCTGCGAACCGAAGTCCTTCAGGATGAGCGGAACCAGCCCCGGATGAATACCCGCCGACGGCACGGGGAAGCTGGTTTTCAGCGGCATGGAAGCGGCGGAAGCAATCCCGTACCGGTAATCCGCCGCGTCTGTGGTGAGCAGCACATCCTTGATCGCCATGTTCTCTTCACGCGGCATGACAACCGAGCCGTAAGGCGAAGGGAAGAGCACGAGGTCGGCCCCGGCGAGCCGCATCAGCTTGCCGAGCAGTACGTTAGCTGCAATGCCATGATAAGGCGACGGATAAAAAAGCCCCGGCCATCGCCGGATGCGCCATGATCGGCACGTGAATGTCCGGATCGCGGCTGAGCTCGGCCAGCGCGTCGAAGCCGTAGGCGAGTACGTTGAACAGCAGTGCGTTCGCCCCGGCGCCGATTGCCTTTTTGGCTTGGTCCCGCAGGCTGAACGTCGGGCCTGTTAAGTTCGTGGCGTAGAGCAGCTTTTGCCCCGTCTCGCGCTGTGCACGTGCTGCGGCCTCCATGCAGGCTTCCACGCGCCGCTCGATCGGCGTCAACGGATTCTCGAACAGGATTTCATCATCCTTGATCAAGTCGACCCCGCCGGCCGCCTGCAAATAAAACTGTTCCTTTAGCCCCGGCAGATCATGGCCGATGACGGATTTGAAAATGCTCATCAGCGGCGGCCGGTCGTGTACACCGAGCAGGCCGCGAACACCTTCGATACCGAACTTCGGACCGGGGAACGCAGCCAGGAAGCCTTCGGAGAAGGAGAGGTCGATCAGCTTGATCCGGCCGTCCATGGACAGCTTGCCGAACACGGTGACGAGCAGCGCGGGAATGTCGCGGCTGAAGTTCACGTCCGGATACGCGATCCGGATATCCGCGTAACGTTCAGACGCGGGCTCCCCGGCGGCGGCCTCATGCACCTCGACGCTGACGACGCGCCCGAGATGCTTCTCCATCTCCGCTTTGCGGGCCTCCGGAATATCGGTCCAGTTGCCGACGGTGAGTCCGACGGCGATGCCCTGCGCTTTTTTATCGAAATCGGCTTTTTCATCAAACAAGCGGTACGTTGCGACACAATAAGCCTGTTCATTTGCAAAACTCAAGGGGTGACACCTCTTTTACTTGGTATGGGAGGCGGCGGATGCGCTGATGGCGGCGCCCATTTCGCCGGCTCTTTCGGCGGCGCGCAGCACCGCGCGGGTAACCGCCTCGGGGAAGCCGAGGCTGTCCAGCGTATGGATGGCGGCTTCCGTCGTGCCGTTCGGCGATGTAACTTTGCGGCGCAGCTCAGCCGGAGCTTCGCCGGTCGTTTCCACCATTTTGGCCGCACCGAGAACCGTCTGAACCGTCAGCTTGCGTGCCTCCTCCGGTTCCAGGCCGCCGCGGATGGCGCCTTCGATCATGGCTTCCATCATATAGTAGATATAAGCCGGTCCGCCGCCGGAAACGCCCGTTACGATGTCGAGCAGCGATTCCTTCACAACGGAGACGATGCCGGTCGATTCGAACATTTGGGTGGCCAGCGGCCTTCTGTTCGGCAGAAACGCCGGAAGAGAAGCTGATACCGGTAGCCCCGAGGCCGATCGTGCTGGACGTATTCGGCATCGTGCGGACGATCGGTTGACCCGATGTGCCGAGAATGCCTTCCATCGTATCGATGGACATGCCGGCGATCACCGATACGAGCAGCTGCTCCTTACGAAGGAGCGGCTTCAAGGATAGAAGCCCTTCCACGGCATCCTTCGGCTTGAAAGCGAGCACGACGACGTCTGCGGAACGAATGGCCTCGTCGCGCCGGTCCGCTTCGGTCTCAAAGCTTACACCGTACTGTCTGTGCAGCGATTCCAGCTTCGCCCGGTCGCTGCGGTTGAGCACGACAATCCGAGCCGGATCGCCGAAGTCGCCGCTGACGAGACCCCGTACAATGGCTTCGGCCATGGAGCCCGCGCCGATGAACGTGATTTTGGCTTGCGATAAATTTTGCGTCATGTGATTTGGCTCCTTTGCTCGCAGCGATTCCATTATCCGCGGATTTGTCCGCCGCCGGTCACGATATATTTGCTTGAGGTGAGCGCCGGCGGCCCCATCGGACCGCGGGCGTGCAGCTTCTGGGTGCTGATGCCGATTTCCGCGCCGAAGCCGAATTCGAAGCCGTCGGTAAAGCGGGTAGACGCATTGTGATATACAGCCGCGGCATCCACCTCCTGCAGAAAACGGGCGGCGTTCGCTGCATTCTCGGTCACGATACATTCGGAATGCATGGTTCCGTGCTTCCGGATATGCTCCAGCGCCTCATCCAGGCCGTCAACTACCTTGATATTCAATATATAATCGTTATATTCCGTATCCCAGTCCTCAGCGGAAGCCGGTTTGATGCCGTCCGCCAGCATGCAGGCCTCCGCGTCCCCGCGAAGCTCCACGCGCCGCTGCGTAAACTGGGCGGCGAACATGGCCAGATGCATCCGGGCGAAATCCCGGTGAACGAGCATCGTTTCCATCGAGTTGCAGACCGAAGGGCGCTGGACTTTGGCGTTGATCGCAATTTGCAGCGCCATCTCGGGCTGTGCGCTCTCGTCGATGAACGTATGGCAGATGCCGGCGCCGGTTTCGATGACGGGCACGGTGGCGTTTTTCACCACGTTCTGAATGAGCGATGCGCCGCCTCTCGGGATGAGGACATCCAGCAGGCCGTTCAGCTTCAGCATTTCGTCGACGGAGGAACGGCTGGGATCGAGTACCAGCTGCAGCGCTTCCGGAGGAAGGTCCGTCGAGGCGAGAGCTTCATGCAGCACTTCCACGATCCGCTGATTGGAGGAGAGGGCGGAGGAGCCACCCCGCAGCACGACCGCGTTGCCGGTTTTGAGGCAAAGGCCGGCGGCGTCTACCGTTACATTCGGGCGCGCTTCGTAAATGATGCCGATCACGCCGAGCGGCACGCGGACTTTCCGGATGTGCAGGCCGTTCGGACGCTCGAAGGTCTCGAGCGTATCGCCGACCGGGTCCGGCGACTCCGCCACCTGGCGCAGCCCTTCGGCCATCGCCTCGATGCGGGGCAGATTCAGCGCCAGGCGGTCGAGCAGCGAGGTGCTGATGCCGTTCTCGCGGCCGCGCTGCAAATCCTCGGCATTGGCCTTCACGATGGATTCGGCTTCGGCCACGAGCGCGTCCGCCATGCGCAGCGCCGCCGTATTCTTCTGCTCGGTCGTGAGCAGGCCGAGCCGCGGAGCCGACTGCCTCGCGAGCGTTGCTTTTTGCACTACTTCACTGACGGAAAGAGCGGTATCCCCTGTGATCATGTTTGTTCCTCCTTTGGAATAACGGGTTTCCTTTTAAATTGAGGCTTTCTCAGCGCTACCGGTCATTTTTGACGGGTGACGTCAGCGTAATCCATTCATCCCGGTGTATGACTTCGATCCGGGCGACTTCAATCCGCTTCTGTACTTCCTCGGTGCTTAGTCCGGCCACCGCCTGCAGCCGCCAGGAATCGTAGTTCGTGACCCCGCGTCCGACCGTCTGCAGGGAAAGATTGACCACCTCGATGACATCGCCATGATGAAATTCGCCCTGGACTTCCTTGACGCCGGCGGGCAGCAGGCTCCGGCCGCCGCTGATCAGCGCCTGCTCCGCGCCGCCGTCGACCACTACCCGGCCCTGCGGCTGGGAATGAAAGCCGAGCCACTGCTTCTTCATCGGCAAATTGTGCTCGCTGGTCTCAAAGTAAGTGCCCTTGCCGGCGCCGTCCACCGCGAGCGGCAGATCGCCGGGCTCGGTGACGCGGCCGACGAAGACCGGCACGCCGCCCCGCATGGCGATGCGTGCGGCTTCGATCTTCGAGCGCATGCCGCCGGTGCCGACCATGGAGCCGGAGCCCCCGGCAATCCGGTACATTTCCTCGTCGATTTCAAACACCCGATCGATTCTGCGAGCCGCCGCATTCTTGCGCGGATCCTCCGTATAGAGGCCGTCCGTGTCGGTAATGATAACGAGCCTGCGGGCTCTGAGCAGATTGGCGACGAGAGCGGATAAGGTGTCGTTGTCGCCGAACTTCAGTTCATCCACGGCGACCGTATCGTTCTCGTTGATGATCGGCGAGCATGCCGCGGCGCAGCAGCTCCTCGATCGTCATCTGCGCATTGGTGATGCGCTTGCGGTTGGAGAAATCCGACCGCGTCAGCAGGATTTGTCCGACGCCGATGCCGTGCCCGGCGAGCGCCTCGTGGTAAGCCTGCATCAGCAGCCGCCTGACCGACCGAAGCGGACGCCTGCTTCTCGTGAAGCTGCTTGGGACGGGCTTCGAAGCCCATGGCGCGGAATCCGGCGGCTACCGCTCCCGACGTGACGAGCAGAACGGGGATTCCCCGCGCCTGAGCTTTGCCAGTTCGGCGGCGAAGAAGCCGATTTTATCGCGGTTCAGGCCTCCCTCATCGGAGGTCAGGGAACTGCTGCCGATTTTGACTACTACGGTTTGCTGCATGCCGGTTCACTTCTTTCTTCCCGAAATCGTCCGGGTGGAGCCGGGAAAACATAAAAAGGCCCCGTCCTCTAAGGACGAAAGCCTTCTAACTTCCGCGGTACCACCTTAATTGATGATGATCTCATCCGTCTTGCGTCCCTGGTTAACGGCAGGGGGCCGTCCAACTCCTCGTTGGCCGTTCCGGGGCGGGTTCGGCAAGGCCTCGCGGTAAATTCTCTCAGCCGGTGGAATTTACTCTCTGATCGCGCTGGCGACTTCCTACTGTTCCCATCATCACGTTTGCTTTCCTTAAAGGATAGCACGCAGGCTCTTTTTTGTAAAGCCGCTGAAGGCTTAGGACCGCTCCTGCCATGCTCCGGGCTTAAAATAGCTGCAGCTTGGCGACCCGCTCCACCGCCTCCTGAAGGCGGGCTTCCGTTGTCAGCAGGCCGAGCCGGACATACCCTTCGCCGTGCTCGCCGAAGCCGATGCCGGGGGCGACCACGATCTTGGCCTCTTCCAGCAGGAGACCAGCCAGCGATTCCGACGTATGCCCTTTCGGCACGGGCAGCCAGGTGAAGAAAGAGCCTTGCGAGCGGCCCGCCTGCCAGCCGATCCGGTCGAGCGCGCTGTAGAGCGCATCCCGGCGGCTTTGGTAGACGCCGACCAGCTCCTTGACACAGTCCTGCGGACCGGTCAGGGCGGTCGCGGCGGCTTCCTGGATGCCTCCGAACAGGCTGCAGTAGTAATGATCCTGAATCAGATTGATCAGGCGGACGATTTCCGGGTTGCCGAGCGCGAAGCCGACGCGCCAGCCGGCCATATTGTAGGTTTTGGACAGCGTGTAGAACTCGACGCCAACCTCTTTGGCTCCGGGAAGCTGGAGGAAGCTGACCGGCTGATGCCCGTCAAAGCCGATCGCCCCGTAGGCGAAGTCGCTTGCGACGACGATGTTGTGCTTGGCGGCGAAGCGGATCGTCTCTTCATAAAAAGGAGGCCGGAGCCGACGCCCCGGTCGGATTGTTCGGATAGTTGATGAACATCAGCTTGGCGCGGTTCACGTCGTCCTGGGACAGTGCGCTGTAATCCGGGAGAAACGCGTTCGATTCGCGCAGGGGCATGAACGCCATCCGGGCGCCGGACAGCGCGACGCCGGACCAGTAGTCCGGGTAGCCCGGGTCCGGAACGAGGCAGACGTCGCCGGGGTTCAGAAGGCACTGGGCGATTTCGACGAGTCCGGTCTTGCCCCCGAACAGGATGGCGACTTCCTTCTCCGGATCGAGGTCCACGCCGTAGTCTTCCTTATACCGCTTAGCCACCGCTTCCTTCAGGAACAAAAAGCCGTTAAACGGCGGGTACTTGTGGTACAGCGGATTTTCCGCGGCCTCCTGCAGCGACTTAACGATATGCGGCGGCGTCGGCCGGTCCGGATTGCCTTGACCGAGATTGATAACGTCATGGCCTGCGGCGATTTGCTTGTTTGCCTTGGCCACCAGCTTGGCGAAAAATTGGGTCGGAAGCCCCGTCATCCGGTCGGCGGCGCGACCCGGAAGGAAGAGGCGGCGGTTTGCAAAGGATTGTTCATGTATGGTTCACTCCAATAGGTTAAGGTGATATCGCTTCTAGTCAAAGCAGATTAGATTACTAGGATTAATTTATCACGAATTGACAGACGTGTACACTGCCGGTTGTTCGAGGAGGCATAAGGAGGCAGGCGAAGCTTTGACAAAGACGTACACCGTTGCGAATCAAGCTTATCCATATGAAGTGCTGTCGATTCCTGTCCCGTATCCCAAGTAACGGTTTCCGCCGAACCCCGCCGCACTTGAGAAACAAAGGTACGTTCTTAGTATGCCCTAACCCCGGTTGGCTGAATGAAGAACTTGCCAATTTCGCCAATCGTGCTATATTGAACTTAAAATATATTTCATTATATAAAAATAAATTTCATTAGACAAAACAATTGTTGGAGGTGATCACCATGCCGATCGAATTCCACGACGAGAAGAACCGTTATACTTACACCGGCCGGCAGGCCGATGAAGAGTGGATCAAGCGGATGCGCAGCAAGTCGCCGAAGCCGGGCCGTGCGGCGGATATCGGATGCGGCGGCGGCATCTATTCGATAGCGCTGGCCGAGCTGGGGGCCACGGAGGTATGCGGTGTCGATTTTTCCGAGGCGATGCTCAGCGGGGCCGCGGACAACTGCAGGGCGTATCCGCAGATCCGCTTTCAGCAGGGGAGGCGGCCTCTACCGGACTGCCGGACGGCTGGGCGGACACCGTCCTGGAGCGCGCGCTGATTCACCACCTGCCGGGGGCCGCGCTCGCGGATGCGTTCCGGGAAGCCGGGCGCGTGCTGAAGCCGGGCGGCATGCTGGTCGTACAAGACCGCACGCCGGAGGACTGCCTGCTCGAGGGAAGCCCGAAACACCTGCGCGGCTATTGGTTTGAGAGCTATCCGCGGCTCATTCCGCTGGAGACCGGGAGAAGGCATTCGGCGGAAACCGTGAAGCAGGCGCTGAGAGAAGCGGGATTTGCGGAAGCGGAGGAACTCACGCTCTGGGAAAGAAGGAAGCGTTACGCCCGTTTCGATGAATATGAGAAAGAACTGCTGACGCGGACGGGAAGGTCGATCCTGCACGAGCTGACGGACGAAGAGCTCTTGCGGCTGGCGGCGTATATTCGGCAGGAGGCGGGGTTCGGGCCGGAGGATCCCGTTGTCGAGAGGGACCGCTGGACGATTTGGTTCGTTCATAAGAAATAACGTTGAAAGTTGCCCCCGCTTGCACTATGATTAGAGAAAATCCAACGGTGCCGTTAGCAAGAGACAGGCAGGAATCGAAAGGGGATTAAAGGAATGACCCGGAAACAATGGAAGCTCGCGCTGCTGCAGATGGATATCGCCATCGGCGAGCCGGAGCGGAATTTTGCGCGTCTGGAGCAGCTGCTGCAGGAGGCGACGGAGCATGAAGAACGGCCCGACGTCATCATCATTCCGGAAATGTGGAACACAGGGTACGCGCTGGAGCGGATTCACGAGCTGGCCGACCGGAACGGCGAGAGGACGGAGGCGCCGCTTGCCGGCTGCAGCCGCAAGTACGGCGTGAACATTATCGGCGGATCGGTGGCGGATAAACGGGAAGGCGGCGTCTTTAATACGATTTACGCCTTTGACCGGGAAGGCCGCAAGATTCAGGATTACTCCAAAATTCATCTGTTCCGGCTTATGGATGAAGAGAAGTTTCTGCAAAGCGGGGACCGAGTGGGAAGCCTTGAGCTCGACGGAACCCCAGCCGGCATGATGATCTGCTATGATATCCGCTTCCCGGAGCTGGCACGTAGGCTTGCCTTGGGCGGGGCCCGGGTGCTGTTCGTTCCGGCCGAATGGCCGAAGCCGCGGCTTCACCACTGGCGAACGCCGCTTACGGCCCGGGCGATCGAGAACCAGATGTACGTCGTGGCCTGCAACCGGGTCGGGATCAGCGGGACGACGGAATTTTTCGGCCATTCGATGGTGATCGACCCGTGGGGGAAATCATAGCCGAAGGCGGCGAATCCGAGCAGGTGATCAGGGCCGCAATCGACCTCGATTTGGTCGAAGAGGTGCGCGGCAAAATTCCGGTCTTCGAAGACCGCAGACCGGCGCTGTACTAAAGGAAGAAGACCGGCTCCTTCAGAGGGGAGACCGGTCTTTCTGCATCACTTCGCGGAAGGTGGACATGAACGCATCCACCGCCTTCGATAAGTATCGCCCTTTCCGGTAGGCGACGACCAGCGTTCGGGTGGGGCGGCCTGCCAGGGGCAGATAGGAGGGGCAAGCTCGCTCCAGCGCCCGCGGGACACCATGTCCGGCACGAAGGCAATGCCCATTCCGGCGGCGACGAGGGACTGGACCGTCTCGATATTGCTGCTCTCAAAGACGATGTTCGGTATGAATCCGGCCTGCTCGCACAGGTCGATGGTGATTTTCCGGAAGCCCTGGCCTTTCTTCAGGGCGATGAAGGACTCGCCGGACAGCGCGGCAAGGTCCACAGGCTTCGTATTCGGCCGGCGGCTTAGCGGATGCTGCGGCGGAACGGCCAGCACGATCTCCTCCTCGATCACCGGCTCATAGGTCAGCGCGTCGTCGCCGAGCGGCAGGGAGAGCAGGCTGATATCGGCTTGGCCGCTGGCCGTCAGCTGTTCGAGATTCGCCGTCGTATCCTCGACGAGATGCACGTCGATTTCGGGATAGCGCTCCTGAAAGACGGGCAGCACGAGAGGCAGGACGTGGGCTCCCGTGATCGGCAGGTCGCCGACGACGAGCTTGCCTTTGCGCATTTGGGAAATGTCTTCCATTTCCTGCTTCAGCTGCTCGACCATGTCGAGAATTTTTTGCGCCTTTTCCACGAACAGCGAGCCGGCATAGGTCACCTCCACGGAGTTGGTCGTCCGCTGAAAGAGCAGGACGCCGATTTCCTTTTCCAGCTTGGACAGTCGCTGGCTGAGGGACGGCTGCGCGATGTGAAGCTTTTCGGCGGCGCGGGAGAAGTTTTTGTCCACGGCGATTTGCAGGGCGTATTGAAGCTGGCGAAGTTCCATATAAAAGGCTCCTTTTGTGAATGATCGTACGAAGGTGCAACCTTATAATATTTACCTATCGATATTATAGATATTATATGGGTATAATCCTTATAAATAAAGGGTTTGACAGGGGCTATACGATGTTTGGGGACGAATTGGGGACATTTGTTTGTTCAAGCGGCTCATCGAAAGTATTTGCCGCGGCTTCATCCGCCTTTTTGAAGACATGGCCGTAGACATTCAAAGTTATCTTAATATCCGAGTGGCCAAGGCGTTCGGATATAACCTTAGCGTTTACACCTTTATCGATAAGTAAAGATGCAGATGTATGGCGTAGAGCATGAAAATTTATATGGCGTAATCCATTCTTTTTGAGAAACGAAGCCCATTTATTGGAGACATACTCCGGCAGGAATGACGCACCAGTTCTAGTAACGAATACGAAATCCCTATCCTTTGATTTCCACTTGTCGCCAAGTTTCCATCGTTCTTTTTACTGTAATTGCGGACTTCTTTTAAAAGATCCACAACCAATTGCGGGATTGCGACTTTTCTGTTTCCTTCCTCACTCTTCGGATCGGTAAGAGCCTTCTGTGTGGCTCTTGTATATACGAGTTGCTGTTCGACTTCAATTGTTTTCTTCTCTAGGTTTACATGCTTCCATTCTAATCCGCATAATTCGCCTCTACGTAAGCCTGTAGTCAAAGCAAGGGTAATCATTGTCCTCCAAATTAACGGAGCTTCCTGGACGACTTGGAGGAGCTGTAGAGATTCTTCATGGTCATAGTATGGGGTCTTTGTTTTCGTTTTTTTCGGGTACTTCAAACCTGATATCGGCGATTTGGGAATTAATTGCCAAGCTACTGCAGTATTAAAAATAACTCTTAGCAATCGATGCATTGATGTCAAGGTGTTTCTGGAGAAAGGCTTATCTCTCTTCTCTTGGATTGTTTCGAAAAAACTTAATATATGCATTGGCTTTATCTCGCTAATTTTCATATGACCCAAATAAGGGGTTATGTAGCCGAGAAGGTAGTCGTTGAGTTCTAGACTTTTTGGCGCATATTCTTTAATGGCGTATTTTTTCTGCCATTCATCTATAAAAGCCTCGAATTTCATTTTCTCAGGGGAGATGTATTCGCCTGACTCTACCTCGATTTTAAACTTTATAAGTTCAGCCTCAAGAAATTCTTTTTGCTTCTTAGGGGTCATCTTTTCTTCGATTTTTATTGTTTTATAACGCTTGATACGTTTATTATCCGGACCGTATCCGGCTTCGACAACTAGACGATATGAATTGGTACCTCGCTTTTCTATACTTGCCACTGCCTTATTCCTCCTTGAAACGGGAATATATGTTCTGTTTTAATGTATATAAAAACAGCCTTGCGGCTGGTAAGCGCAAAGTTTATGAAGATTCTGGAAAAAGCTCTGCAACGGCTAAAGGGTCGAAATAAATCGTGTACTGCTTATCCAGAACAACAAATAGCCCATATTTATCTCGATATCGGTCGATAGAAGCTTGCAAAAATTCTTCAGTTACTCCGATGAACTCAGAAATTTCATGACGACCTGAAACACGGGCTTTATAGGCTCGTACAATTTCGGTCAGCGGTACAAGGCGCCAGAATCCCCACTGCCGCGCTAATAACTCTTGCTTTCGAGAACGTATGTCAGATTGATCCAGAATGTCGCCGTATGAGGTATGGTGGTGGCCGATCTCCTCGGCAAGAGCGCAGGCTTTTTTCGGTCCTGGTTGGAATCACTCTGTTTATCCAAATAACGTTATCTCCATACAATCCTTTATTTTTTGGACTCATCGGCTTCTCGTAGACGTCAATACCAAGGCGCGCGGCCTCTTTAAGTAGATTATCGTAGATCAAAGGCGTCACCCCTGTTGTTTTCGTTTGGACCTCAAAAATTGTTTGAATTGCTCGATATCCTCCAGTTCTTCCTCGGTCCAGTCCTCCCCGTCATGGTGAGCAAAGCAATGGTTTCAGGTTCGTAACGAACACCGGCCATTTCTCTATAAGAAGACTTCACGTCCTCAAGAGCACTTAGTAATGCTTTTTTAAACTCCGTTGTTAAAGGAAATTGCTTGATTAATCCTAACATCTCTACGGCATCTATATCTAGAGGAACGTCGTAGTACTCTCTTTTAAGCGGCTCAAATCTCACTTTCATTAAGACCACGACTTCGTTTGGAAAAGTAAGTCTTCCGTTTTTAACCTCTGCTAGGTCTTTGATTAAAGATTCCAACTCTTTATCGTATCCATAAATTAAAAAATCAGTAGGTACTCCAAAATAGTCGGCCACTTTTTGAATTTTGTCTATTGACGGTGAATTCTTGTCCCACTTATAAATTGACCCTTTTCCTAGGCCTAGTTCTTTTTCTAGTGTCGGAACCGTTGTATCCGTTCGATTACAAAGGAACCGAATATTTTCCAAGACAGACATTAGAGCTAATCCCTCCAACAAGAAAGAAAATTTAACAACAAAGTATTGACTAACTGCATATTTGCAGTTATTATAGTCTCAACAGCTTAATTTATGGCAAAGAAGGCAACAAAAAACCTGAGGTCCAATGACCCGTTTTCAAAAATCGTTCCCCAAACGACTTTTATTTGGTTATGCCCTCTTTCCGATAATAGAATATTTTCTGTCGATTGTCAATAATTAAGCTGTATATTTTACAAGCTTTTACAAAGGAGGGTAAATGGATGTCGCATTACACTGAATTCGGCGCTGAGGCGAGGAAAATCATGTTCCAGAAAAATATCAAAATGAAAGATGTGGCAATGGAACTCGGCGTGTCTGTCACTTATGTATCAGAAATTTTCAAAGGGACGCGACCTGGCGAAAAGCAAAAGCCACTAATTGCAAAAATGCTAGGGATGGAAAGCGAGGTAATCCGGTGAGTCCGCTTGAACAGGCACTAGAGTCTCTAATTGACCAGAAAGTTACAGAAGCCGTCCGGGCTGCGCTTGATCAACTTAAAATCGATACGCCTGATCGTACCATGGACACCCAACAAGCCGCTGAGTATCTCGGAATATCCAAAAAGACGTTGTATGTTATGTGCGCTGAGAAGCAAATACCGCATATCCCAGCCGGTTCAATCCACTCCAAAAGGCCGGTTTTCCTTTTTCGACAGTCGGTGTTGGATGCATGGATGCGAGATCGAGAAGACAAAAGTTGCCGTTCAGTACTATAGTTGATGGTTGCTCCTTGATAACTAAATGAGGTCAAGAGAGAAAGGGTGATCGATATGAACATCCGAACGGAAAACTGGCTCGGCTATGAAATACGATTCGTAGAACGTGAACCAGGAGACTGGTGGGCTGTGGCGAGTGACATTGCGAGGGCTTTAGGTTATCGTGATGCGCACAATCTAACTCGGATGCTTGACAGCGAAGAAAAGGATACTCACTTCATGAGTACCCTCGGCGGGACACAAGAAGTATCAATTATTTCCGAAACTGGAATATATGAAGCGGTATTCAACAGCAAGCGCTCCGAAGCTAAGGATTTTAAGCGTTGGGCTAAACAATTGCTCAAATCGATCCGTCAGTCAACCGGGCTGGAGGGCTTTCAGATCTTCCGAATGCTTGATAAAGAGCATCAGCGTGAGGCAATGTCAAAGCTCAGCAGGGGCCTTTCGCGGCCAGTGCAAGTAGATTTTATCAAAGCTAATAACATTGCAAATAAAGCAGTATCGACGAAATTTGGCTATCCGAAGATGCTCAAGAAAGGGCAAATGACCCCGGATATGCTGATTGAGCGTCAGCCAATTTTGGAGGATACGGTTGAACTTATGGGCGTTGTAGACCGATACGGGATCACCATTTCGGTGAGCGAGACGATTTACGAGAAACACTGTCATTAAAGCGATAAGGAGGGTTTAGCCAATGCTAGCGATTCACCCGATACATCGCAGATTGGCGGAGATCACGCTTAAGGCCGCCAAACGGGGCGACTACACGGCGCAGGAGCTTAGCGAGATTATGCACATACTGCACGCTAACGCTTCCCTCGTTTACAAGCTGGACGGCCTCAAGGAATTATCCTTCCTCGCACATGTCATTGGGGATATGGAATGGCAACAAGAGCTAGTGGCCGAAATCGACAAGCTGGAGGCGAAATGCTTATGAAAAATACTCCTTTGCAGCCTGGCGCCCCGGTGCTGCTTATAAAGCAGGTCGTTCCCGGGCCGATCACCTGGATCGAAAATAACCGCGCCTACGTTCACAGGGGCGGCACGGTGGAGTCTTATAACCTGGATTGGTACCGGATTTCTTCATATTACGACAAGGAGGTGAACCACATTGACTAAAGACATGCGCAGACGATCTGCCCTTGCGCTGCTCCTCTTAATGGCTTTTGCTACCCACCGGGAACAGCCTGCGGCCGAGAGCCTTTACAGAAAGCAGTATGACCGCATGAGACAAAAAGAAAAGCCGGTGCGCTAAGCAACCAGCCAAAAAGAAAATTCAAGTTAAGGTCATTGTATCACGAAAACTCACCGGGAGGAACTTATTTTATGCATTTTGAGATCAGAATTACCGGCGAAGGCTGGGAGCTCACCGAAGCCCTTAAATACGTAGCGGCCGCGGCGGGCGGCATCACCATTAAGCATGTGGAGCCGGAAAAGGAAACTCCGAAGCGTACGAAGCCGGAACCCGAATCCAAGCAAAAGGCTGAACCGGAGCCAAAGAAGAAGCCTGAGCCGGAATCAAAGCCGAATACAGAGCCCGAGCCGGAAACGCCGCAAGACTCGGACACCGATTCGCCCCCCATTCCGACGGTTGTTCAGCTCCGGGAAGTCGCCTCTAAAAAGGAGAGAGCGGATGTCAAAGCGCTTCTCGATAAATACGGCTACGCCAGCATTTCGGGCGTTCCGGAAGGTAAGCGGGCCGCGCTCATCGATGAGCTGAACCAGCTTAAAGACAAGGAGAGCTAAAGCATGACCGTAGAGCACTCGGAACGCGCCCACGCCCTGCTAGGGGCGTCCGGCGCCAGCCGGTGGATTAACTGTCCGCCTAGTGCCCGCCTGACGGAGCACGTACCCGATAAGAACAGCTCCTTTGCGGATGAGGGTACAACCGCGCACGAGCTTTCCGAAATCAAGCTTCGACGCCGTATCTTTCCCTGCGACTCTAAAGAGCGGAAACGCCTGGACACCGCGCTTGCTAAGCTCAAGAAGAACCAGTATTACAGCGAGGAAATGGACCATTACACTCAGGTCTATGTCGATTATGCCGAGGAAAGGTTTATGGCGGCAAAAGCCATATCGGAGGACGCTCTTTCCGTCCTTGAAGCCAAGATCGATTTTTCAGACTGGGTGCCCGAAGGATACGGTACGGGTGACATGGTGTTCGTGGCTGACAGCGTGCTTGAGCTGATCGACCTTAAATACGGAAAAGGGGTCCCTGTCAGCGCCATAGGCAATCCGCAGCTTCGGCTTTACGCTCTCGGTGCCTATGCTAGCTATGGATACCTCTACGATATCCAAACGGTCCGCATGACCATTGTTCAGCCCCGGCTAGACGATATCAGCACGGAGGAGATTCCGCTTTCCGATCTCTTAGAATGGGCCGAAACCGTCGTCCGGCCTGCTGCCGAACTGGCTTTTAAGGGTGAAGGCGAATTTAAGGCGGGGATCATTGCAAATGGTGTAAGGTCAAAGGCAATTGCCGGGCCCGAGCCGAACAGAACATGGCCGCCATGTCCTACGAATTCCGCGATCCGGCATTGCTCACGGACGACGAAATCAGCTCTATTTTATTCATTGCGGAAAACCTTACCGCCTGGGCGAAGGACGTGAAAGATTTTGCCTACGAACAGGCCAAGCACGGGAAGAAATATCCGGACTGGAAGCTTGTTGCGGGGCGTAGTAATCGGCAGATTACGGATGAAGAAAAAGCTCGTGCGTCACTGGTCATGCGGCTGAATTAGAGCCTGATAAATTCTTAAAGCCGCAGGAACTATACGGCATCGGTGAACTAGAAAAGCGGATTGGTAAAAATGAGCTTCAAGCTCATATCGGTCATTTGATCGTAAAGCCTCCGGGCAAACCCGTACTTGTTCCGGAAACGGATAACCGGCCTGCGCTTAATAGCGTTGAGGCGGATTTTGCTGGGGAGGACTTCACTGAGGAATACTCTGCTTGGGGGGATTACGAGACATGAACAAGCTTTTCATTATGGTTAAAAAGAGCAGTGACATTTATGGCGATACGAATTTTGAAACTTTCGAAGATACCCGGCAGGTAATCAGAAAGGTCGGCGAGTTATCGTCTAACCCGTGGGACGAATCTGATTACTCCGTAGAGCGCATTTTCTCAGTTGATGAATACGGCAAAGTTGAGCATTACGGCGTGCAATTCAAAGGCGGAAAGTTCGTCCTTGAGCCTATACCTCTTCAGTCCCCTAAGAAAGAATAAATCATCTAAAGAAAAAGGAGATCGGTCCAATATGACACAAAATAACGATGCAACTCGCGTAATTACAGGAAAGGTTCGTTTATCCTATGCGAAGATTTGGGAGCCGGAAGAGGATAAACAGGGCAATCCGTGGTATGGCACATCGGTTCTCATTCCAAAGGAGGATAAGGACACGGTGCGCAAGATTAAAGCGGCAGTCGATGCTGCGAAAGAACAGGGTAAAAGCCTTTGGGGCGGGAAGATCCCTGGCTCCCTCAAAACGCCGCTCCGGGACGGAGACGAAGAGCGCCCCGACGATGATGCTTACCGGGGTCACTACTTCCTCAATTGCAAGAGCAAGAACAAGCCCGGCATCGCTAAGCCGGTCGGCAAAACACCGGACGGCAAAACGAAGTTTCAGGAGATCACCGACACGACTGAAGTTTATAGCGGTTGCTATGTGAAAATCAGCCTTAATTTCTATCCGTTTTCCGGTGAGTCAAGAGGCGTAGCTGTGGGCTTGAATAATATTGTTAAGATCCAGGACGGAGAGCCTCTGGGTAGCAGCAGAGTTGCCGTCGATGACGAATTCGCCGATGAGGACTTTGATGACGTGGTGGATATTAGCGACGATGACGAAGATTTCATGAATTAAGAACGAAAATAGGAGCTTGGCCTTGCTGGGCTCCTTTTCTATCCAATTTATCGGGAGCGTGGATCCGTCATGGCAACAGAAAAAATCAAGATTAGTGACAAATACGAGATAGTAATTGATTTGGAAAATGGATTGTTTGAAGCACTGCGTTATGGAGAGAAATGGCGGAATCTGGTTGGAGACAATTTGTTATTATCCATGGCTTATGAAATTCAAGAGTTGAAGCAGCGATCGGTAAGTAGATCAATTAACGACTTAGTTAATGCAGCCCATCAAAATGCAATAGACAAAGGCTGGCACGAGGAGCCCCGCAGCTTCGGCGAGATTATCGCACTCATCCATTCTGAACTATCCGAGGCTTTGGAAGACTACCGAAACGGCCGGAGATTTACTGAAACCTATTATGAAGGAGAGAAGCCTTGCGGCATCCCGTCCGAGCTGGCGGACGCCGTGATCCGCGTATTCGACGCCTGCGGGTACTTAGGCATTGACCTTGAATCGGCGATCCGGGAGAAGATGGTGTACAACGCCACTAGAGAGCGCCGCCATGGCGGAAAAAAGATATGAGGGTCAAATCGCACTATGAGGTCTTGAGCTGCGAATATGCGGATGAGGCCGAATTAAGATCCCATATGTCCGAAATGAGGCATGCAGGGTGGGGCGTATGGGCATTTAGCGCTGTTAATCCTTGCGCGGAGTTTACGCGGGAAGTCAAAGCGGTGAAAATCGCTATCGATATCCGCAAGGTAGCCGATTATCTGGGTGTCAAATTGCCCGAAACGTTTGGAGGGAAATGTGATGGCCGTTCTTACAATCGACCTGGAGACTTACGGCAGCACGGACCTTAAAACGTCAGGCGTGCATAGGTACGTCGAAGCGCCGGACTTTGAAATCCTTCTTTTCGGATTCGCCTTCGACGACGACCCAGTGACAGTGATCGACCTAACCGCATTCGAGGAGATCCCCACGGATGTCATGAAGGCGCTCCGGATGGACGCCATAAAAACCGCGTTTAATGCGGCTTTCGAACGGACGGCAATCGCCAAAGCACTAAAAATGGAATGCGATCCGAAGTATTGGCGATGCACCGCCGTTCACGCCCTGACGCTTGGCCTGCCGGGGCGCCTTGAAGACGTTGCCAAAGTGCTCAAGCTTGAGGCGGAAAAGGACGCTAAGGGTAAGGCGCTCATTAAGTATTTTTCGAATCCCTGCAAGCCTACGAAGGTCAACGGCGGCCGGACGCGGAACCTGCCGCACCACGACCCTGAACGCTGGCAGCAGTTTATCGATTACTGCAAACAGGACGTCGTGGTCGAAAGGACGATCCGGAATAAATTAGAACGGTTCCCCGTGCCTGACCACGAGTGGTCCCTTTGGGCCTTGGACCAGGAAATAAATGATCGGGGGTTCGGCTGGACCCCGAACTTGTCCGCCAGGCGATCGCCTGCGACGCGCAATACGAGAAACGGTTGATGCAGGAAGCAAAGGAGATAACCGGACTCGATAACCCGAACAGCTTGACGCAGCTTAAAGCCTGGCTCGCGGACCGGGGGCTTGATACTCCGGACGGGATGGGGAAGGATTACATGCCCGCCCTCCTTGATGCCGCCCCGGACGATCAGACGCGCCGGGTGTTGCAGCTCCGGCAGGAAATGAGCAAAACGTCCGTGGACAAATACTACGCGATGGAGCGGACCATGTGCGTGGATGGACGGGCGCGCGGATTACTGCAGTTTTGTGGTGCAAACCGTACATGGCGCTGGGCCGGTCGGCTGATTCAGGTCCAAAACTTGGCTAAGAACGAGCTTGAGGATTTGGCCCTTGCACGCGAAGTGCTGCGGAGCGGCGACTTTGAAATGCTGGAGTCGCTGTATGGCGCTCCGCCCTTTGTCCTCTCCCAGCTTATTCGGACGGCGTTTATCCCGCGGGAGGGGTGCCGATTTATCGTCAGCGATTTTTCGGCGATTGAGGGGCGCGTTATAGCCTGGCTGGCGGATGAAGAGTGGAAGCTTGATGTATTCAAGACACATGGGAAAATCTACGAAGCCACGGCGGCCAACATGTTCGGCGTCCCATTCGAGACAATTGTTAAGGGTCATGAGAACTACAAATATCGGGCGTTCGGTAAGGTGGGTGAGCTGGCCTGCGGCTACCAGGGTGGCGCGAACGCTATCGCTGCTATGGATAAGAAGCGGGAAATCGATCCGGATGACCATCCTAGGCTTGTCAAGCAATGGCGGGCGGCTAATCCGAAAATAGTTAAGCTTTGGTGGGTCGCTGAGGAGGCGGCTATCAAAGCGGTACGGGAGAAGACGACGGTCAAGCTGAAACACGGCGTGCGGTACCGGTATGAAGCCGGAATGCTGTTCGCTGATCTGCCTAGCGGCCGCGGCTTATGTTACGTCAATCCGCGAATCGAAAGACAAGTCATTCGGCCGAAAGATAAAGAGCCGTTCGAGAAAGACGGACTCGTGTTTGACGGCATGGACCAGATTAAGAAGAAATGGTCGAAACAGAAGTCCTACGGCGGGCACCTAGTGGAGAATCTTACCCAGGCGATCGCCCGTGACTGTCTCGCGGTGGCGCTTATGCGGTTGGATGCTGAAGGCTATAAGATCGTAATGCACGTACATGACGAATTGATTATCGAGGCTCCAATAGGCTTCGGATCGGTGGACCACGTAAACGAGATCATGGGACGCCCGATCGAATGGGCTCCGGGTCTTCCGTTGACGGTCGCCGGATTCGAAACGGATTTTTACATGAAGGACTGATCGCCAATGATTCGATATATCAAACGACTATTCCACAAATGGAACGAGCTTTCTTGTTCGAAATGCCGAGGCCGGGAAACGAAAGAGATTATCCGGGATAGGATCGATTACACGGTCTGTGAAATCGAGATCGTGTGTGCCCGGTGTGGTGCCTATATGAATTACTGGGCCTACGGATATTATCAAGAGCCAGTAACCAGGCTTGAGGAATTAAAATGCCGTTGGTGGAGCTTTATAAGCAGGTTTAGGGGGAAGGCCTAATATGATACAGAAAAATTACGAAGACGGAAAGAAGCATGTACATGTTCTCAGCTTCGGGGCCGGAACGCAATCCACGGCTTTGCTTTTCATGGCTCTCAACGGGGAAATAAACGGCGTTATCCCGGACTATATAATTTTCTCGGACACAGGATGGGAACCTAAGCGCGTGTACGATTGGCTAAGGCATATCAACGAACACATCCAAGCATTCGACGGGAAAGAGATTGTACTGGCGAGCGCCGGGAATATCCGAACTGATGTAACGGAAAGATCGCGGTTCGCCTCCATGCCCTTTTATATCAAAAGTGAAACTGGTGGGCGCGAAGGAATGGCGAGACGGCAATGCACTAAAGAGTATAAGATCGAGCCCGTAAACAAGAAGATACGGGAACTGCTCGGATACAAACCAAGACAGCGCGTAAAAGAGATCGTCCACCTATGGAAGGGGATAAGCACAGACGAAATACGGAGAGTCAAGCCATCCCGCCTGCCATGGCAGATCGCTGAACACCCCCTCATCGATATTGTCGACGCGGATCGGATTAACTGTATTGAATACGTTGAGCGTAATGGGCTTGGCACTCCTCCAAAAAGTAGTTGTATAGGATGCCCCTATCATGATGATGCGTATTGGGCGACCATGAAGGCTAATAACCCGGAGGAATTTGAAGAGGCTGTAAAATTTGATGAGTTTATTCGTACTGGGATTACTAGATTCCGCGGTGCGGCCTTTCTTCATCGATCCTGCAAGCCTCTTAAAGAGATAGACTTCAGTGCAGTCGTTAAAGATGGCGTTGATCGTTTTGACGATGAGTGTGAGGGGATGTGCGGGTTATGAACGAACAGGCTTTGAAAACTGGAAATGGTAAGCATAGGTCTCTTATGCTCCGAGAGTACAACCCGCATTTAGGCAGTAAGGATGAGGTTATTCTTGCTAATATGGGCCTGGTCCGCAAGATAGCTAATAAATATCGAATCATTGCTGAATTCTACGCGCATATCAGTCTTGAGGACCTAATAAGCGAAGGCACGATTGGCCTCCTTAAAGCTTTCGACCAATATGATCCGACCAAATTTAATAACGTAAATCGATTCTCGACCTATGCAACGCCGATGATACGGGGTGCGATTCAAAGGTTTATCCGAGATAAAGCCCCACCCGTAAAGGCATCCAGGGATACCGTAAAGCTCTCGAAGGCTATTACGCGAATGGGACTTATAGACCGTACGCCAGTAGAGATCGCTGAGCAGCTCGACTGCACCGTAAAGGGCGCTTCCCTAGCGCAAAAATATACTGTCGAAACTAGCTCTATCTTTTCCGTCGATGTTCCTTTCCGTATTGGCGAAGATAAGGAAACGTCAATTCTCGATTCGTTCAAATCTGATGCAGACTATTCAGCCTTATTCGTAAGGGAGTTTCTTGGGACTCTGACCGAGAGGGAAAGGTATGTCGTAATAAGGCGATTAGCCGGAAGATCACAGCACCAGATAGCCACCGAAATTGGCCGATCACAAGGGCTCGTTATGAAAACCATCCGTGCAGTTAGAACTAAGCTAAAAACCTATCAGGGGATAGGGGTGTAGAACGGGTGAGAGCATTATCACTTTTCTCGGGCATAGGCGGGATCGACTTGGCGGGTGACTGGGTTGGCATCAGTACCGTTGCTTTCTGCGAAAGGGAGCCTTACTGCCAGAAGGTTCTCGGTAAGCACTGGCCCAGGGTGCCTATATTTGACGACGTATTTAAAATCAATCGAAAGCTTTTGATAGAGACGGGAGTGATGTCAGATGAGAACCGAATCGACCTCATTACAGGTGGTTTCCCCTGTCAACCTTTTAGCAATGCGGGGAAGCGAGAGGGAACGCGAGACGACCGCTACCTTTGGCCGGAAATGTGCCGAGTCATTGACGAAGTCCGACCCTCTTGGGTACTTGCTGAAAATGTTGATGGACTCGTCAGTATGGCTCAGTCCGATTGGGAATTTGTCATGGAAGACGAAACAACAATTTGCGAACAAGCAGAAATGGTCATCGAAACAATCCGGAAAGACTTTGAAGCAATCGGGTATCGATCCATCCCAATTATTATACCAGCTTGCGGTGTCGGTGCCTCGCACCGACGATACCGGATTATCATTCTGGGGAACACCGAGTGCTGCGGACGCCGTGGGGAGCCACGGCGGCGGGCAGGGGAAGAGCCTGCGGACCGATATAGCCAATTGGAAGAAAGGATTTTGGCCGACACCGCAGGCGAGAGATTATCGCAGTGGGGACGATCCAAACGGGCCGAGGGCAATAAGGAAAGGCGAACAGGGCTGGAGTCAAGGCCTGAACGATGCCGTGAAACTTTGGCCTACACCGAGGGCGAACGATGCGGAGAAACGCGGGAACGTATCGAGCGATCCGAGACACGGGCTACCGGGTGCCGTGCGGTTGTGGCTTACCCCGGCGGCACAGGATGCGAAGAACGCGACGCCGCCGTCTTCGCAAGCCGAACGGGATACGGTGCCGGGAGCATTGATCCGAGAAGGGCAGAGCGGCCAGCTCAACCCGGAGTGGGTGGAAGCCCTTATGAACTTTCCGACTGGCTGGACGGCTTTGGAATGAACCCGCTGGATGCACTTATCAACTTTATCGCTTCCTACCCGCGACCTGCGCTAATGGGGCAGGAGCAGTACGATTGGGAACCCCCGCGGGTGGCAGAAGGGGTCAAGGATCGGGTTTCACGCTTAAAGGCATTAGGGAACGCCGTAGACCCACTTCAGGCGTTGCCTGTTCTGTACGGCATCAAGGTTCTGCACGAGCACTCGCAGAAAGGCGGGTTTCTGGAGTGAAATTCTTCCAAGGCCTTACCGTTGGTATACTCCTCTCCGCGCCGGTTTGGGTGATCGTCCTATTATGGTGGGTGGAGCACCGGTGAAAAGCTATAAAGAGAGGGCCAAGCAAAAGCGGAGGGTAGAGCGGCGAGAGCAAAAGCGCCTTGACCTTATGGACCAGGTTGTTACTTTCATCTATGACCGGATCGTATCGGGCACGCTCGCGCCGTTTATCCGGAAGGAATTCAGATTCACTGAAGAAAAAACGGCCTTGTTTCTTGCCAAACTATCCGAACACGATATCTACAATGAAATGTACCGCACTGGGCAGCCGGTTGACATAGAACTGATCCGCAAATGGCGCCCAAACGATGCGGGATATCGGAAAATCATCCAATACACGATCGAGCGAGTACGTGAAACGCTGTGGTTCTTGGGATACGGGGAAAAGCAGCTACAGAAGAAATATGACGCCAAGCTCCCACCCTTTCCTGAGTGGCATGAGCTATTAAATGAAACATTTTGGGGTATGCAACTATCAGGGTGAAACTATCACCAATCAATAGATTATCAATGCAAAACTTTCTTGAACAATCAAGGTGAAAAAGGAGCGATTGAATGAGCATTAACGAAGGGATGTTTTCATCCGCAACAGACTTATGGGCAACGCCGCAGGACTTCTTCGATAAACTTCATGCCGAGTTCAATTTTAACACAGATGTATGTGCCTTACCCGAAAATGCGAAATGTGAGAATTATTACTCACCTGATACGGATGGGCTTCAACAAGACTGGAGAGGCGTGTGCTGGATGAATCCTCCTTATGGTAGGCAGATAGGCAAGTGGGTTCAGAAAGCTTACGAAGCGTCCCTGAACGGAGCGACTGTAGTTTGTTTGCTTCCAGCAAGGACGGACACAAAATGGTGGCACGACTACTGCATGAAAGGCGAAATCAGACTCGTAAGAGGTCGCTTAAAATTTGGTGACGCAAAAGATAGTGCTCCATTTCCGAGTGCAGTAGTCATTTTTGGAGGAACAGCAAAGACAAACACTTTGATTGCGATGTAGTTCGTAACCTTGAAAGTTCACCAGTAACCATGTTCCCCACACGAAATGAAATTTTGAAGGAGGGTGATTTTTAGTGGCTAATCCCACTATTTTCACCTCGAAAGTTCAATACCCACATTTTGAATATCAATGGACATAGGGAGGAATAGAAAATGCCAAAATATCGAGTTTATGCTGTTGTTACGGCAACAAAGTATATGGGTGAATTTGAAGCTGAATCAAAAGAGGAAGCTGAACAAATGGCATGGGAAAGCGACAAGGCGTATGTATCGGTTTGTCATCAATGTGCGCGTAATGTCGATAGCCCCGAAATTGATCGGATGGAAGTCGAAGAAATTGACGGACAGGACTGAATATTGAGGAACATGGGAGGGTTTTGCTAGATGAATGAAATAATCACGGTAGGGTCAAGAGTTAAATGGGTTAGTCAGTCACAGGGCAGAATTAAGGGGCTCTTCGTAAAACTGTGTTGAAATAGATACTTTGTTCAAATTATCAAAAATCGTAAAAGTGTGTTGAAATCACATCCAACACTTGGTAAAATAAGAGAAAAAGGAGATGAAAAATAATGCCTAAAATTGAATCGGTTGCAGCCCTTGTCAAAGTGATAGGAGCTAAGGATTATTCAACAATGAGAAGACTTGTTGAACAAATGATTGCACATGAACGAAACGCAAATAGAGATGGTTCCGCAGCAAAATTGGAATATGCACTTCGTAGTTGGCCGAACGTACTTCAAATGGTGGAGTTACCGCACAGCATTAAGAACCTTGTTTGGCCAGTAGCGAATCTTCGTAAATTGTCGGATATTTACCTTGATGATGAGATCAAATCTGGAATAGACATCTTTCTTCGTGAGCGTCAACATTATGATGTCATCCATGAAGCAGGACTTCCTGTTCGAAAGTCTATATTGCTTGCAGGCCCTCCAGGGAATGGCAAAACAAGTCTTGCATCAGCATTAGCTAATGAATTAGATTTGCAGCTTGTTTCCGTGAAGATGCATAGTTTAATTGATTCCCACATGGGTGTAAGCAGTCAGAATATAGGTAAAATCTTTGAATATGCCATGATGAACGATTGCTTACTTTTCATCGATGAATTCGACGCAATTGGTTCGCAACGCAATAAGGGTGCTGAAAGCGCGGAAAAGAATACAACAATATCGTGACTACTTTGCTTACTAATATTGATCGGTTGCCTGATACATGTGTATTGATAGCCGCCACAAACATGCTTGATGTAATAGACCCTGCAATACAACGACGTTTTGACATGAATTTGTGGATGGACAATCCATCAGTAACCCACATCGAAAAGTATATCGTTAAGTATCAGTCCGAACATGATGTGTGCTTCGGTACTTCTGCTCAAAGTTTAGCTTCTCGACTTGAAGGTAAGCCATGGTCAGAAATCGAAAAAACATGCATTGATTTACACAAAGAATTGATTCTTGACAGTCAATCAGGATGGTTTGGCAAACAAACTACTCTTGCTATTTAATGGTGGGACAAAAAGTTGAACATACTAAATCTCCCTTCACTGAAAGTCACCAAAACAGAGCTAAAAGATCATGGCTACGAAATATGGGCAGAGGTTGCGAACCCCCTGACTTCTGCCCCAATTGCGGTTCTTTGGAAGCCAAACTCTCAAAATTCGGAACCAAACGCCAGTTGTTCATGGACTTGCCGATTCATGGCAAGCGTGTCGGCATCATCATTAACCGCCAGCGTTATTTGTGCAAAGACTGCGGATCGACGTTCCGTGAGATACTTTGGGATATTGATGACGACCACATGTGCACCGTCCGCTTTACCGAGTATGTTCAAGAGCAATCGTTAAGGCGTACATTCACCAGCATTGCAGATGAACTTGGAATAAGCGAAGGCACAGTAAGGAACATCTTTAATAAGCATATTGAGTATCTTGAAAGTTCTCATACGTTTGTTACGCCTCGATGGATGGGTATCGATGAAATACACATCCTTGGTAAACCCCGATGCGTTATCGCCAATGTCGAAGAGAACGTCCTTGTTGATCTTTTGGTTGATCGCAATAAGGAAACCGTAATACGTTATCTAAGCCGTCTGCCTGACCGCGTAGGCGTTGAAATCGTCACGATGGATATGTGGCAACCTTACCGCGATGCAGTCCGCCAGACGCTTCCCAATGCCGTTATTGTCGTCGATAAGTTTCATGTCGTTCGAATGGCTAATCAAGCAGTCGAAACGATCCGCAAGAACATTCGCAAAGAACTGGATGCAAAGCAACGCAGGCAGTTAAAGAATGACCGATTCTTGATGCTCAAACGCCGCAAGGACTTAACTCCAATGGAACAGATGATCCTTGAGACCTGGACGCTTAATTTCCCCGTCTCAAGCAAGCCTACGAGCTTAAAGAAGCGTTCTATGAGATATGGGATGCATCCGACGCAAAGGAAGCACAAGAGCGTTACATAGCTTGGCAAGCATCCATTCCAGATGGAATGAAATCGGCATTTAGCGACATTATGAAGGCTTATAGCAACTGGCATCATGAGATCAATAACTACTTCACGCATAGGGTTACAAACGCCTATACAGAATCCATAAACGGCTTAACACGGGTGGTGAACCGTATGGGACGTGGTTACTCCTTCAAAGCTCTAAGAGCCAAAATGCTGTATTCAGAAGGATTACACAAAAAAGCCAAAGTCAACTACAAGAAATCAATTGAACTGATGTACAGCATGTTGGGCAATTCGTTTAAGGAGAATGAGGAGCAAACCGTCATCCTTGGTGCGGACATTTCAATCCTCACCAAACGTATCGAAGAGGGGTCGTTATGACCCTTTTTCAATACACTTTTACGAATACCCAATTAAGGAAAAGGCCGGAACAGTGTACGCCGTGGTCGGAGCTGGGCAGGATGCAAAAGCATTCTTGCCCAAAGAGCTGTCGGATGGACAAATCAAATTCGATACACGGTATGCCAAGCATAAACGCTATATCGTGGCAGTCCCGCGAGGTGGTAGGAGTGAAAAAATCGATTATTATTGCCCAAGGGTTACCGACTTAATGGGTCGTTTTCATTGAGAGGAGCTAAAAGGGATGTTAAGTCAAGAGCAATCGAGACGTGCTGAAATTGCCACTATGCCCCGGAAAGAATTAATTGCTCATGTATTCCTTTGCGAACAAGAGAAGTTGGAGTATGCAACCGAAATTGAAAAATTAAAATCAGTGATAAGAGCTAAGGATGAACATATTCGGGCTTTAAGAATCGCCAAAGAGCACGAAATCGAATGTCACACCAAGAGTTGCTTGGAATATCAAGAAACTATCGCGCAAAAGGATGAACAGATTGAGCGGTTTAAAAAGGGAATTTCGTATATCGTCAATAAACCAATCGGTGTCTTTGGCGAAGGCTTTGGTTGGGAAGAGCATTATAAATGGCTTAAGGATGACGTCTGTAAGCTTCTGAACAGCTTCAGTACTAAGGAGGGCAGTGCTGATGAATGATTGGTCATGGCTACAATCGCCTTTATTCTGTCTGTGCGTCGGCGCCGGTATGGGTTTTGTGTCTCACGGTTTCACTATCATAACGATCAACAACAAGCATTACCACAAAACGGATAAGGAGGATTGACGTATGCTAACTCCGGAGAAGAAGAGGGAAATCGTAAGAGTGCTGCAAAACGTTAATCGGGGTCCGTTCGAAATCGATGACGATAATTGGACGGACTGGAAATACCGGATCTTTTCACAAAATAGAGCTGTTGCTTTATTTGATAACTACGACGATGTTTTACTTTACACCCATTCGGCGGAATGGCTGAACCAGTTTCTTACCGAAACGGCGTTGCTGAAAGACCAGCTTAATTATGCTAACAGGACTATTTCGTCTATCCGCGGGAACGTATTGGAGCAGTATAGAGTCTTAGGCAATGGGTACGCCAAGGTATCCGCGAGGATTGATGAGATCAAGGCAAAAACGCTTGAAGTGCTGGAAGCCAAGGTCGCTGAAATCACCTACCTGAAGGAGAGACTGGCCGGGGAAGAGAGCTACAATGAAAATGCAGTCGATGAGTTGCATCAACAGCAGGACGATTTAAAAAACCTGATCGCGCAAAAGGATGCAGAGCTCGTCAAGCTCACGAAAGAAAATACAATGTTATGTATAGAGCGTGACGCCTTTAAGACTTCGGCGGCCCAAAAGGATTCAGAGATTGAGCGTCTTTCCAGTTTACTTGATTTTGCCAAGAGTGAGGCAGGCAGGTGGAACAATGCGGCAATCAAGGCAAATACTAATCTTGCTATAGCGGCAGGGGCTTTAGTCCAAGCAAAAGATACCCTTAAATGGGGCGACGTGGGAAACGCCAATGCCCGGGCGGAAGAAATCATAAGCACGGCTATTAATCGCATCTGCCAAGAGACGAAATGATAAAGGCGCCGAAGGATCAGTGTTTCACCGCGCCAGGGGCGCGGAAGCGGTGGCTTCGGGCGCGTCGTGAGCTCCTCGGTGGAAGGGCATTTAAAGATGTAAGGGTGTGCGCAGATGGAGCGAGCTTGATATATCTTTTGGAAAGAACAGAACCGACACCAATTGGAAAGTAGAATATCTTGGCTGGGAAGAGTTTATCGACCGGTCGCGGAAGGTGCGCCGGACCTCGGAGACGATGGCGCAGTATGACGCGATGACGAAGGAGCAGCGGGGAGCTATAAAGGACGGCCCGGCCTTTGTCGGCGGATTCATCCGGGGCGGACGGCGGAAGAAGCAGAATATTGAATCCCGCGACCTGTTTACCCTGGACGCCGATAACATCCGCGATCTGGACGATTTCCTCTTCTCCGTCGAGCTGGTCTTGGGCGGGTCGGCGTATGTGGTCTACTCCACCCACAGCCATCGGCCGGAGAGCCCGCGGTGCCGGATCGTCGTGCTCCCGGACCGGGCGCTTACGCCGGATGAGCATTCCGCGACCAGCCGTAAACTGTGTGAGCAAATCGGCATCCGGTTTTTCGACAAGAAATCCTTTGAGTGTCAGCGGCTCATGTATCTTCCGAGTTGTTCGGCCGACGCGGAGCTGTTCTTTCAGGTGTACGAGGGGACGCCGGTAAGCGTAGACGGGATACTTGCGGAATATGCGGACTGGCGTGACGTATCGCAGTGGCCGAGGCACCCGAACGAGAAATCGAATACGCTGTTATCCGGAAAGAAGGCCCAGGACCCTACTTCAAAGCACGGCGTCATCGGGCTCTTCTGCCGGGCGTTCTCCATTGATGATGGCATTGAGGCGTTTCTATCGGACCAGTATTCCGAGGGCTCCATACCGAACCGGTACACGTACTTGCACGGGACCAGCGCAAACGGCTTAGAGGTATTTCCCGATCAGGGACTTTGCTACTCGCACCAGGACAGCGATCCGCTAGCCGACGGCCATACTCACAATCTTTTTGATGCCGTACGTATCCATAAATTCGGCCACCTCGACGAGCGCGTTAACGAGTTCACTCCTGCGGCAAAGCGGCCGAGTCATTTGGCTATGGAGCATTTCGCTATCGGCCTGCCGGAGGTCAAGCGGCTTGCGGCGGCGGAGAAGGAGGCCGAGTACGCGGATATCTACGGCGAGGGCGGCGACGCTGGCGGGGAGAGCTGCGGAAATGAGGAAGACGATACCGAGGGCGGCGGGGAGGCGGAAGCGGAGGACTGGAAGGAAAGGCTTGAGCTACATCACAAGACCGGCGAGGTGCTGCCAACGGCGGGGAATGCTGAACTTCTGCTGTCCCATGGGCCTTGGCGGGGCGTGCTGGCTTTCGATGCGTTTGGTAATACGGAAGTTATCCGGAAGCCGCCGCCGTGGCGGGGGCGGGAAAGGCCGGGCCGATCTTATGAACCTTGGCTCGGAGCGGACGATAAGCGGCTGGAGCATTGGTTCTCAAAACTGTATGGTATCAACGCCTCCAAGATCATCAAAAACGCCTTCACGGAGGTTGTGCACCGGAATATTTTTCATCCGATCAAGGCGTATATCGAAAGTGCGAAATGGGACGGTATTGAACGGGCAGAGCGCCTGTTTATTCGGTATCTCGGGGCGGACGATACGCGATATACGCGGCAAGTGACGCGGAAAATGCTTCTCGCAGCAGTGGCACGAGTGTACCGGCCCGGGTGTAAATTCGATCAGATGCTTGTCCTTGTGGGTCCGCAGGGAGCGGGAAAGAGCAGCATTCTTGAGAAGCTGGGGCGGGAATGGTTCAGCGACAGCCTGCGGACATTTGAGAATAAGGAAGCGGGGGAACACCTGCAGAGCGGATGGATATTTGAGATCGGCGAGCTTTCGGCGATGCGGAAGACTGAGGTCGAGGAGGTTAAGGCGTTTCTGTCCAAGACCGAGGACCGCTACCGGGTGGCATACGACCGCCAAGTCTCCGAGTTCCCGCGGAAATGCGTCTTCTTTGGTACGACGAACACACGAGACTTTCTCCGAGATCTGACCGGGAACCGTCGTTTTTGGCCTGTAGAGGTGGACCCGGACCGGGCAGAGGCGAGCCATTGGGTAGACCTTACGGACAGCGAAGTACGCCAGATTTGGGCGGAAGTGCTGACTTGGTTTAAGGCCGGTGAGTCGCTGCAGCTCGACAGTAAAGCTCGTGAAGATGCGGAGCAGCAGCAGGCGTTCCACCTGGAAAACGATCCGCGTGAAGGCATGATCGAAGCATGGCTGGAAGAGGAAGAGACGGATGCTATGGATAGGCCGACCGGTGAAAAGCGGAAGCGGGTGTGTGCGGCCCAGATATGGGTTGAGTGTCTGGGCAAGCGGAGGGGTGATATGTCATCCCGGGAAGCAAAAGAAATTTCGATCATTATGCGGAAGATTCCGGGCTGGATTGAGCGTGGAGGCAAGGCAAATGTTCCGGGTTACGGGGTCCAAAAAGTGTTCGAAAGGGCATTGCCGAACTAAGAATTCTACGGCAAAGTTCGGCAATGATCGGCAATAGTAGCATTGCCGAACTTTGCCGCAAAAAGGGGCATCGGCAATGGTATCGGCAATGGCAAAAACTCAGTCGTACCAAGGGTTTGCGGGGCGTCATTGCCGATATTGCCGAACTTTTTAAGTAAATAATAAAAATAGTTAATTAACCTATCTTTAACCTAACTATAGGCTATAAAAGATAGGTTAAACGCCAAAATTTCAAGTACGTGCGCGCGCACGGCAATATCGGCAATGGGGGATTGAGCTATGAGAGAATCCACGCTTGAGCAGCGCTTGGTACGTGAAGTGAAAAAGATCGGCGGCATCGCGCCGAAATGGGTGTCCCCGGGAAACAACGGCGTACCCGATCGGATCGTAATCCTGCCGAACGGCCGGACGGTCTACGTCGAAATGAAGGCGCCAGGCGAAAAACCTACAGCGCTGCAAGAACGGTGGGTGAAGCGGCTGCGAGCGATGGGGCACAAAGTGTACGTACTAGACAGCGCCGAGGCAATCGACCGGTTTATCGAGGAGGTAAACATAGAGTGAAATTTGTCCCACACAAATACCAAGAACATGCCATACAGCGCATTCTCGATACGCCTTTCATCGCCCTGCTGCTAGAAATGGGTTTGGGAAAAACGGTAAGTACCCTATCGGCCGTTGACCTTCTCCTAAACGATTATTTCGAGGCCGAGCGTGTGCTGGTTATCGCCCCGCTTAGAGTTGCTGACGATACTTGGGCGCGGGAAATCGATAAGTGGGATCACCTTAAGCATTTGCGCATTTCGAAGGTCCTGGGGAGTGTGGCGCTGCGCCGGAAAGCTTTAAAAGCTGAGGCGGACGTTTACGTTATCAATCGCGAAAATGTTGAATGGCTGGTTAGCGAGCTAGGCAAGCAAGTGGAATTTCGATACAGTCATTATCGACGAGCTGTCTAGCTTCAAGAACTCGAATTCCAAACGGTTCCGGGCACTGCGCCGGGTGCGCCCGATGATGAAACGGGTAATCGGCTTAACCGGCACCCCGGCGCCGAATGGGCCGCTTGACTTGTGGGCACAAATGTATTTGATCGACCAAGGCGAGCGCCTTGGCAAGACCATTACTGGATACCGGGACCGCTATTTTTTGCCTGGCAAACGTGAAGGGCATGTCGTTTACGAGTGGAAGCAGAAAAAAGAGTCGGAGGACCGCATTTACGAGGCGATCAGCGACATTGCCGTGAGTATGAAAGCTGAGGATTGGCTTGACCTGCCGAAGCGCATTGACCGCGACGTGCCGATCCGGCTGTCCAAGGAGGCCAGGGCGCTTTATGAGAAGCTGGAGGCGGATTTGCTTTTACCCTATTCGGATGCAGACGTAGTGGCGACGACGGCGGCCGTCCTGTCAAACAAGCTGCTTCAAATGGCCTCCGGCGCCGTGTATGACGAGGAGCGGGGCGTCAAGACGATACATGACGCCAAACTTGATGCGCTGGAGGATATCATCGAGGCGGCAAATGGAAAGCCGGTCATGATCTTTTACGCCTACCAGCACAGCTTGGACCGGATCAAAGAGCGATTCCCTCAAACGCGGGTACTCCGGAAAGGGAAAGACGGTGTACAGGATATCGCGGATTGGAATAACGACCGGATTCAACTCTTAGCCTTACACCCGAAGTCGGCCGGTCACGGTCTAAATCTTCAGGAATCAAGCTGCCGGAATGTGACATTCTACGACAATATTTGGAGCTTAGAAGAATATCAGCAGGCATGCGCACGTGTACACAGACAAGGGGTCCAGCACAGCATAATAGTTTCGCGGCTTGTGGCCGAAGGGACGATCGACGAAGACGTCGTCGCCGCACTAGAGCGAAAAGCTGCAGGGCAAGACGCTTTGATGGATGCGGTAAAGGCGCGGATCGAAAACGTAAAGAAAGGGCGAGGGTGAGATATGGACGCAATCGATCGGTTGCAGAAATACAGGGATAACGAACTGGAGATTGAAGCGCTTAATCGATATTCGGTTGGCGGCGGGGTGTCTCTCGGCACTTTAAGCCGGGATGACAATTTACAGGCCCTGCACCGGAAACTTAAAGGCTTGCCGTCATACATGTATCTCACCAAAAGGGAGCAACAACTTGAAACGGTGGCGCACGCATACTTGAAAAGCTACCCTGTTGGCACGCGGGCGCAACTGAATGCGATCCCCTGGGAGGGCGCAGACGTGGAAGACGAAAAGCTGCTGTTGCAGCTTCGGAAGAAAATCAAGAAGGTCATGGAAGCTCGCGGAATACAGATCAGCGATTTCGATTCGGTCATTCAGCGGATCAGTCAGATCGAAGACCTTGAGCGAGAGAATAGAAATATCAACGGGGCTCTGGAGGCCCTAGACGGGCACAAACCGGAAAGTGCGAAGTTGCTTCGGATGAGGTATATACAGGGCAAGAAGGCTGAGGATATCGCACGAGAATTATATCTAGACCGAAGCACGGTTTATAGGCGATTGAAGAAGGCTGAAGAGGAATTTTCGAAAATTTTCAGTTAGATGCAACATATATGCGACAAAAATCTAAAATTTCCGTGTTATTATGTTACTATCGAAGAATTGTCAAGAAAGAGCTGGCTCTGCGTGAGGCGGCTCTTTTTCGTTTATAGGTCACGTGGGCCGAACCGCTGGAGAGGGCGTCGGGGCGGGGTTGCCTGCGGTTATCAAATACTCTCAAAGAGGTCGATCAATATGGGGCAAGATTTGCTTAAACGACTAAAACAACAAGAGGACCGGCGGCGCGACCGCGAACAGCCCAAGCAGCCGAAACGGTGCAAAGGGTGTGCCTGGGGGCGCTGGGACGGTCTGAAACAATATTGTATGCGCATGCCTTGTGTGCGGGAGTATGTAAAGCCGGAGGTGGTGAGTGTGCAGAATGGAGCCCATCCATAAAGCAGCAGAAGCAGATTATCTATCAGGCTTGAAGTATAAAGAAATCGCAGAAAAATACGGCGTTTCTGAGAATACGGTTAAGAGCTGGAAGAAGCGATATGGCTGGCCTGAGCGTGATAAGAGTGCAACTAAACGTGCAACCAAGACGAAAAAGGTTGCAACTAAGGGTGCAGAGGTTGCGGAGGTTGCGGCCAAGGATGCAGAGCCGGATGATGTGCCCGACAAGTATAAACTATTTGCGGCAGAATACATGCGAGACTTCAATGCCACCCGGGCCGCAATGGTCGCGGGCTATAGCAAAGCGACCGCATATTCGGCCGGCTGGCGTTTGTTGAAAAACGTTGAAGTGCAGGCTGAGATCAAGCGTTTAAAGGCTGAACGCGAAGCCGATCTTGGGCTTGACATCAATCGAATCATCAGCGAGTACATGAAAATTGCTTTTGCCGATATTACGGACTTGGTAACGATCGACGAATACGGCGGAGTGAACGCCAAGGACGGATCGGCCATCGACGGCACGGTGATAAGCGAAATCAAGCCGACCAAGTTCGGCGTCAGCATCAAGCTGCACGACAAGGTTAAGGCGCTTGAGAAGCTTGAGCGGTACGTTAATTACCTGACCGAGGAAGAGCAGCTAAAGCTGGCGAAGCCGCGGGCCGAGATTAAGGCGATCGAGCGTGGAGACGAAGATGACGACAACGACGAAGGCGATGGGCTCGCTTCTCTCCGAAAAGCCATCGAAGAAGGCCGGAAGTTAGCGCGGGGTGATACGTAGTGGCATTCGATTTTAAGCCGTTTGGCGTAAAGCAATTAGACGTCATCGATAACTGCGATGCGTTTATCAATATTCTTGAAGGCGCGGTACGATCGGGCAAGACGATTGCGTCTATCGTGGCCTGGATCAACTTTGTCGATGAATCGCCGCACCGGGTGTTTCTCATGACCGGTTCTACGTCTGATACGCTTTACCGTAACGTTATCGAGGATATCGAACGTATCCTCGGTGCGAAACGGGCCAAATACGTGAAAAGCGCCAAGGGCGGCGCGGCACTCCGGCTTAAGCTTGAAAACCCGGACTATCCGGAGAAGTCGAACCGCAAATACGTGAGCAAGATATGCTACTGTGTAGGCGCCCACGATGAGCGGGCAGAGGGCCGCATCCGCGGAATGACGGTCGGCGGATGGTACGCCGATGAAATTACGCTTTATCCCGAATCGGTCGTTAAACAGTGTATCAACCGGATGTCCCTGGCAGGCGCCCGGGCATTCTGGACGATGAACCCGGACAGCCCGTACCACTTCATCAAGAAGGAATTTATCGACAAGGCGGCCGAGAAGGGCTATCGGCGCTGGACCTTTGGCCTGGACGACAATTTGTCGCTGACCGAGCAGTACAAGCAAGAACTCAAAAATGCATATACGGGGCTGTGGTACATGCGAATGGTGGACGGTCTTTGGGTACTCGCTCAAGGCGCTATATACGGCGATTGCTGGGATGAGGTAGAGAACTCGTTCGACGACGAAGACATGCCGCCAGGGCTCCTTTCATCGGCTCGCCGGTACATCCCGATAGACTATGGGACGCTTAATCCTATGGTCTTTTTGGACGTTTACGACGACGGGGAGACTTGCTGGGTGTACCGCGAATATTACTGGGACGGCCGGGAAAAGCAGGAGCTTAAGGAAGACGCGCAATACGCGGACGACTTTGACGCCTTTGTCCGTGGCGGCGAGCCCCCGATAGGCGTAATCATCGATCCATCGGCGGCCAGCTTCAAAACGACGCTGCGGAATCGCGGGCACCGCATAAAGGACGCGGACAACGCGGTCGAGGACGGAATACGTAATACGGCCACCATGCTTAAAAAACGCAAGATCCGCGTACATCGGCGCAACTGCCCGAATCTGCTGAAAGAGCGGTCTTCCTACATCTGGGACGAAAAGGCGTCCGCTCGGGGCGAGGATAAGCCGCTTAAGCAGAACGATCACGCGATGGATGCGCTGCGGTATTTCGTCAAAACGATCATTAGCCCTCGGAGGTTGACAACGTGAATATTCGCAAGCCGCCTGATATGAATAAAATACGGATCATCCTAAACTGCGGCGAGATCATAGAGGTAAATACGTCTTCTACGTTCTCCGACATCATGCTGGCTATCCGCGGCGGCGAAGCTTTTTTGAGGTCTGACGTATCCGCGATCCGGTGTTCCGAAATTGCGGCGGTATTTGACTTGAATAAAACACAATAAAAAAACTAAATACGGCAGGAGGTGAAACCTTGACCAAACGAAAGCGAAACCGTGACACGGCGGCTCGGAAACAAGGCTCTCCGCCTCCTGCCAGTTCGTCGCAAAAACTCCCTCCCGGACTTCGGATAACGAACGATATGTTCAGTAATGCACTGGCCCGACTTGGATACGGCACACCTAATCTAGGCGAAGGGGCTGAATATCCACTCACGCGGCTAACGAATAACTATCAGCTCATCAACAGCCTGTACCGGACACATTGGGTCATTCAGCGCGTCGTCGATACCATCCCGGAAGACGCGACGCGAAACTGGATTGACATCCAATCCGCAATGGACCCGGCAACGGTCACAAAACTGGATCGCGTGTGGCGCAAGCGCCGATTGAAGGAAAAGCTGCTTCACGGTCTGAAATGGGGGCGGCTATACGGCGGGGCGGGCGGCCTTATCGTCATTGAGGGGCACGAGGATATACTCGATCAGCCGCTTGACCTTGATATGGTCATGCCGGGCAGCCTGAAGAACCTTATCATCCTCGACCGCTGGTCCGGCATTTACCCGAGCGAGGAGATCGTCACGGACGTCAATGACGTCGAATTCGGCCTTCCGCTTTATTATCAGGCGACGCTGGAGGACGGTCACACGGAACGCATCCACCACAGCCGGATACTCCGCTTCTCCGGCCGGGAGTTGCCGTACTGGGAACGCATGGCGATGGTCAATTGGGGCGAGTCTGAAATCGAGGTCGTTTTTGAGGAGCTGAAAAAGCGCGACAACACAAGCTGGAATATCGCACAGCTCGTTTTCCTCGCAAATCTCCGCGTATTGAAGATGGGCGACCTACGCGAGACGCTGGCGATCACGAATCCGCAAGTACAGCAGGACTTATACAATACGCTGCAGCAGCAGAACTGGCTTATGAGCAACCAAGGCATTTATGTTTTGAACGCTGAAGACAGCATGGAGACGCATCAGTATTCGTTTTCCGGGCTGTCCGACGTTTACGAACAATTCATGATGGACCTGTCCGGCGCTTCGAAAATTCCAGTGACGAAGCTTTTCGGCCGGTCCCCGGCAGGGATGAACGCGACCGGCGAGTCGGACATGCAGAACTATTATGAGACGCTGCAGCAATACCAGGAAACGACGATTGCGCCGATCCTTGATAAGTCAGCTGCCGATTGTGTGCGTGTCCGAGCTCGGTGCCGTTCCGGACGATTTGGATTACATTTTCAACCCGATCCGCAACCCTTCCGACGATGAGCTTGCCAAGCTGGTGCAGCAGAAATCCGATGCGGTGATTAACGTCTTTCAGGCGGGTATCATAGGGCGCCGGACGGCGCTAAAAGAGCTGAAAGAAATGTCCGCCACAACCGGCATGTTCACGAACATTACGGATGAGGCGATCGAGGCGGCCGACGATGACGTCGATCCGGGGAGTTGACACCGAATGAAGCGTTCTCCGCTATGGGCTCCGAAGAAGAGGATACAGGAGGCCTACCGCAGCGACCTACACAAGCTGATGCGCGAAGTAGGAAAATACTTGACTTCTTTAGACGATCCGGCTGACATTCTGCTGTTTCTCCGGACCGTAGTCCATACGCCGTTTTATCAGGAATACGCTGAGGCGGCGGCGATGAAGATGGTGACGCAGCTATTTTCCGATGCAGGCCGGACGTGGCGGCAGGCGGCCAAGGTGAACAGCCGGGGCCGGGAAGTGTACGCGACCATGCAACGGGAAATGAAGACCATGACCGGCTTTTTGGTCGGCGAGCAGGTCCAGCGGAATGCCGCCTATATCAAATCGGCGCCGGGTGATATCGCGTCCAAGATGACCAACTTTGTTCTTGAAGAGTCGATGAAGGGGACGCGGGCGTCGGACATCGCCGACATGATGAAAAAGAAATGGCCGCACCTTTCCGAAACGCGGGTAAACACGATCGCCAGGACGGAGACAAGCAAGACGAGCACAGCCCTCACACAGGCCCGCAGCGACCTGGCCGGGGTTAAGTTCTACGTCTGGCGGACGTCGGAGGACAGCCGGGTCCGGGAAAGTCATACGATCATGGACGGCGTTATCGTTCCCTGGGACGCTCCGCCATCGCCGGAAGAGCTGGCCGGTGAAAAGGGTGTCGGCCATTATCATGCAGGAAATGTGTTCAACTGTTTCCCGGGTTCAGAATACGTCAACCTTGCGAATGGATGTTACAAGCTCTGGCGGAGGCGGTACGAGGGAACCACCATAGCGCTTACTGTTCTTGACTCGGCTAAATTGCAGGCCACTCCGAATCACCCAGTATTGACCGCCAGAGGATGGCTTCCTATTAATCAAGTCAAGAAGGGCGACTATCTCATCCAAGCTCTCCACAATCGCGGTGAGATCTTGGAAGATAACCAAAGCAAGCCTGTAACCAGCTTCGTCGATCTTTTTAATGCGCTTGCTGGACTTTGTCCCGTTGAGACGAGGCTGGGGTCCAAACTTGACTTCCACGGCGACGGAACCGAATACGATGTCGATGTTATAAATGTCGATCGACTTTTGGCGGATTATCTCATGGCCGAGTTTTTCGAGGGCCTCGCCGAGTTCAATCTCACCGGGTCCGATGTTTATCTGTCCACCTTGTTCAGTGGCCAGGGCCTTTTTGCGAAGTCTATGCGACGGGTCTTTGCCGCGCATGGCGTCGTTGGCTTGGCTAACAAGTTTTTTGCGTTCCTCGACAGAAAGATGGGACATTCTGATAGAGTTTGCCTCGCTTCCAGTTCTACGAGGGATATTGCTATGTCGGAGAACCTTACCGATTGTCCCACGACTGCAAGAGTAAGCGACGGCGAGAGAAAGTTCGCTTTCGCCTCCCAAGTACCGCGTGACTATCTCATCGCGTGGGAGTCTATTTTGCCTCTTATTTTGAAGATAATCGGAGAGGATAATACCCCGTCGTCGGAAAGCATTGCGGAGCGTGTCAGGCTTGCAGCCGGCGATTTTAGCAGCGGCTTTAAGGCTGGAGCCTTCTCGTATCAATTGCGCGAAGTGGTCGATGTCACTATCAGTGAATTTATAGGACACGTGTATAACCTCCAGTCGAATGGTTCTTGGTATAGTGTAACACATAACAATTTAGTTGTACACAATTGCCGGTGCTATCCGGAGCCGCTTGTTGATCTCGATTATATCGACTGGCCCGCCAAGGTCTACACCGGCGGCAAGGCATTCAGCGTATGAGCAAGAAACGTTTTATCGAGCGGTTCGGAAAGGGCGGCGCTTTGCTATGACAATTTGGAAGGATGAGCATTTATGGATCTGAATCGCTTGAAAGAGGAACTGGAGAAAGTGAAGGCCGATTTTCAAACCGTCGTGGCGCAGATTGCCTATTTTCAAAACCTGCAGCAAGCAACTTGCCGGGGCGCACGACGTGCTGACCAAGCTTATTCAAGAGGCCGAGGGCGTAGAGCTTAAAGCCGATGCGCCGGAAACGCCTGCCAACGAATAACGAGGGAGGGGGCGAAGACCATCGCAAAATTAACCTATTACGGCGACCGAATATCTCCAAACATGACCGTTACTCCTAACGGTTTTTTAGTTTGTCATAACGTCCCTATCGCACGTACCGGGGCTTATGAGTATTTGGGCCGTGAGATCGGCTTGGACAGCGACGACATCGTCAAGGTCTTCCGGCCACCGGAGGAAGTATTTAATCCCGCCGCCATGGCGAGCTTTGAAGGCGTTCCGCTCACCTACAACCATCCGCCCGAGGAAGTCAACGCCGGTAACGCGACGGTGTATTCCCGCGGAGTGGTGCAGAACATCAGGCGGGGTAACGGCGAGGACGCGGATAAACTCATCGCTGATTTGGTCGTTCACGATAAAAGCTTGATCGATCAGATCATGAACGGTACGCGCGAGGTGTCTTGCGGATATATGTGCGACTACTCCGATAACGGAGACGGCACGTACGCGCAAGGCTCAATTTGCGGGAACCACGTCGCCGTTGTCGAGAATGGGCGTGCCGGGGACAAGATCGCTATCCGCGACGCTGAACCTGAATCAAAGCGTATTGCCCGACCGGACCAAAATCCGGACGGTACAGCATACGAAACCAAAAAGGAGGATCATAAACAAATGGAAAAGAAAATCAAGCTGCCCGTTCGCCAGCGTTCCCGCGTGACGGACGTATTGGCTGCACTAGGTCTAAAGCAATTCGCCACGGACGCCGACCCGGAAGAAATCATGAGCGCGGTTGACGCCATGGCCGAGGAGAAAGGCGAGGCCGCCAAGGACCAAGACGAGCCGAAGAAAACCGAAGACGCCGACGTCCCCGGGTTGGAAAAGCTCACTGCACTTGAGGCGAAGCTCGACAAGCTTGCCGAGGTGGTCGCGAAGATCGCTGAAGGCCAGCAAAAGCCACAAGAGGACAACGATCCAATTGATGAAGCCATTAAGGCGCTCAGCGGCGAAAGCACCGAGTCGTACGACGATGAGGAAAGCGTGACGCTTCCGGCGCAAATGGTCGGTGACGACGAAGGCCCGGTTGCTTCTCCGGAAGACCGGCCGAAGTCCGGGTTCACCGGCGACAACGGCCAAATGGTCGCGTTCCTCCGCAAGGTTAAACCGATCATTGCGGCGATTTCTGACCCGCAGCAGAAGAAGCTCGCGACGGACGCCGCACTCGCAAGCATTAAAGGCAAGCCGTCGAAGAACACTTACGCCATGATCCAAAACGGCGCAAAGAAGGCGGCGCAGGACAGCCAAACTGCCGCAGCACCGAAAGACCTGTCCAATCTCGGTAAGGAGTGGGCTAAGAAATACAATCCTCACTACAAGGAGGGCAAATAATCATGCCAGGTTCTGCAATTGGCAAGACCCTAAACTATGGCTATGCCGGTAACGTCTCCCGTAGCTCTGACGCGATCATCGAGAGCCGCCCCGTTCGCCTTACGGACACGACGCCGGTTAACTTTGGCGATCCGGTAGTTTTGAACGCCGATAACACCTATTCGAAATTTGGTGCGACCAGCACGGCGGCGCAGTTTGCGGGCATCGCGGTCCGTGAAGTCAAGCAGCACATTGTTTACTCAGGCGCGGGGGCGGCGTCTGTGGCCTACCAACCAGGCGACCCGATGGACGCATTGCACCGCGGGTCTATCACAGTCGTGTGCAACGTCGGCACGCCGACAGCGGGCGGCTCGGTGTATATCCGGATCGCTACGAACGCGGCTATTCCTGCGGGCGTGATCGGCGGCTTTGAGGCGCGGCCGACGGCACGAATACCGTTCAGATTCCAAACCTTAAATGGAAAACCGGCAAGATGGATGCGAACAAGATCGCAGAAGTAACGATCTTGACTCGCAATAATCCGTAATAAGGAGGGGGCCAATAACTCATGACAACAGTAACTGAAGGGCAGAAACTATACGAAGTCCCCGTTGCACGGGGCGGAATGCTTGCCACCGACGCCGCTGTCGGCGGCGGCATGGCATTCCTGAACGCTGAGCTTGAAAAGCGCGATCCCCGTCTTCTTGATCCGCTGCAGTCCGTAACGTGGATGCGCGATATCGTGGCGAAGACTGGCGGCGGTTGGGTCGAATTCTCGTCCAATTATTTTGTAGACTACGCAACCACGGGCGGCGTAGACAATAGCGGTATTATCGGCGGCGAGACCAACGATATTCCGATTATGCAGGCCAATCTCAACAAAGACGTTTTCAAGGTGTTCACTTTCTCGAACATCCTGAAAGTGCCTTTTGTCGATCAGCAAAAGCTGCAGAACATCGGCCGCTCGCTTGACGATATCCTCGATAAGGGTATCCGCCTGAACTACAACAAGTCGATTGATAATATCGTGTACGTAGGCGTAGCCGCTGTAGGCACGACCGGCCTCGTGAACAGTCCGACTGTAACGACCTCCACAGCTCCGAACGGTGCAGGCGGATCGCCGAAATGGCGACTTAAAACACCGGACGAAATCCTCGACGACGTTAACTCCATGATGGTCAACACCTGGACGTCGTCCGAATTCGACCTTACCGGTATGGCGAATCACATCCTTGTGCCTCCGACGCAGTACAGCTATTTGGTCGGCCGCAAGGTGAGCAGCGCCGGTAATATCTCCATTCTGCAATTTTTATTGGAGAACAACATCGGTCGGAACCAAGGAGTCGATCTACGGATCGAGCCTTCCCGTTGGTGCACCGGTGCGGGCACGGGCGGTACGGACCGTATGGCCGCCTACGTTAACGACGAAGACCGCGTGAACTTCGATTTGACCGTTCCGCTTTCTCGTGTCATGACTCAGCCAAGCGTAACGGAAATGGCGTACCTGACCGCCTATGCGGCTCAGATCGGGCAGGTTAAATTGCTCTATCCGCAAACCATGCGCTATATGGATGGAATTTAATATGAATCGAGATAGGCCCTTCCGATGACCGGGAGGGCTTGTTTCATTCCAAGGAGGAAAATCACCCATGAGAATTTTTGCCCGCCAAGCGATGCAGTTTCATCACCCGGAAGACCGCAGCATCACATTCACCGTCAAGGCTTTATCGTTCGAAGACGCTCCGGATTGGGTGCGTGAATCCGATATGTTCAAGCTGGCCGATAGGGCGGATCTCCTTTCTGTAGCCGAGAGCTCGGTGGATGAAAGAGAAATCGAGGCGAACGGTGGCCGCAAGCGCGGGAAGAAGACTGCGGAGCCGGACGCTGGAGCCGCTGATGCGGTGAACGCTAATGCCGATCTTGTACAATGAGTTTTTTGACTTCGGCGACGGATCGAACCTGCGGAGCGGCCAGAATCCCCCATACACGTCGGCGGATTTCCTTGCTTCCTATCCGCAGTTTGACACCAATGTCATACCGGTCGCCGTCCTGACGATGTACGTCAATCTTGCGAATGCCTCGATCCAAGAGGCGCGTTGGCACGATGCCTGGTATGTGGCGATGGGCTGGTTTATCGCGCATTTCTGCACTCTGTACCTGCAGGGCAGTGCGGCCCCAGGGAGCCCGGCGGCGCAGGTAATGGCGGCGGCGGAAGCCCGCGGCCTAAAGACATCCAAGTCAGTGGGGGATGTGTCGGTAGGCATCGATTACGCCGATATCGCTAAGGACCTGGACGGCTGGGGCTCGTTTAAGATGACCATTTACGGCCAGCGGCTCGCCACGATGGGCCGATTAACCGCACAGGGTGGAATGTACATTTGGTAGGTGAGCGCCCATGTTTAAAGGCACGGTGGGAGTATCAACAAGCAAGATGAACAAAATGCCGGGCATTGAAAAGCTGCTGAAAGACCTTGAAAAGACTCAGGTGCTTATCGGCATACCGGAGGGCCCGGCGAATAACCGGCCTGAAGGCAGTATAACCAACGCTCAGCTTTTATACATCCATACCCACGGCGTCCGTCAGAAGGAAATGCGCGAAGAAATGCAGCCGGAGATTGACAAAGGGACGCCGTACAGCAAGGCCTATGAAATGTACCTGCATGAACACGGCTCGCCGCTTTGGCACTCGCCGCCCCGCCCGGTGTTGGAACCCGCGGTCAACCATCACAAGAAGCAAATCGCCGAGAAGATGAAGGGCATCACGGCGGAGGCGCTTGACGGCAGGGACCCGGCTCCGGCGATTACGCAGCTCGGGCTATACGGGCAGAACATCGCGCGGGATTGGTTTACCAACCCGAACAATCACTGGGCGCCTAACTCCCCGGTTACGGCTGAGCTTAAAGGCGCTGATCGGCCTTTGATCGATCAGGGCGAGCTCCGGAAAAGCATAACATACGTGGTCAAGAAAGGATGATTTCATGATTAACGTTTCTGACGTCGTAACCGATGCGGACTTTGCTCAAGCGTTTACGGTCTATCGGCAAACGGGATCATGGGTCAAGAGCCGCTGGACAATGGGCGTGGAGCAGGCTATTCCCTTTTACGGGACGATCACAGCCTGCAGCGCGGAGGACCTGGAGCAGCTTCCGGAAGGCGATCGGGTAAAAGGCGCAATGTGCTTTTACGCGATCCCGGAGATTAACACAACGAATGAAACCGGAACGAGCGATCAGATCGAATGGCGCGGCGAGCGTTACCGTGTTCAGCAGGTCATGCCTTGGGGCGATTTCGGCTATAACAAGGCGATCGGCGTCCGTATGGTAGGTGATTAAAGCATGGCCGAAACAAACCTGACGATCACTGAGCTTGAGGATACGTTTTCTACGATCACGAGCCAAATTCTCGGAACGCTTGATGAAAGCCGCGTGCGCATCGGCTGGCCGCGAGAGGGTGCTCCGGCGTGGAAGATCGATGAAGACATCGCTTTTATTCTCGTAGCCTTTGATGACGATCCTTACACCCGGCAGACCGAGACGACATACCCGGCTTTGGATCAGTTTAATGCCAACCAAAGCGTGGCCTATACTCGCGTCGTCCGGGTAAGCTGGACCTTCTACGGGCCGAGCAGCTTTGAGGACGCTGACAAGGTACGCGTTGAGTTTTTACGGCAGAATTTCAAAGACACTCTAAAGGCGAAGAATCTTTTCCTTATTACCGACACCCCCATGCCGTCCCGGATGCCGGAGCTTTTTAACGGCCGTTGGTGGAACCGGACATCGCTTTATATGCGATTCAATGAAAAGGTTGATCGCCGCTTGACGGTGCCTTATCTGCAATCTGCAAATGTTAATGTCATAGGAGGTGCTTTGTAGTGTCTCAAGATATGAGTTCGATTGTTGACGTGACCGTCACGGTGTCGGCCGCTTCCTCTTCCGCACCGAACTTTGATATGGGCCTCATCGTCGGTACGTCTTCGATCATCACTACGGCCGACCGCACGGCGGTTTATACGAGTCCGGACGCAATGAAGACGGCAGGTTGGGCCGGTACGGAGCCGGAATACTTAGCCGCACAGCTTTACTTTAGCCAATCGCCCCGTCCGACAAGCCTGGTGGTAGGCCGCTGGGATTCCGCCGGCGAAACCTTGACTGCCGCACTGACTGCCTGCCGCCAAGATAATATCAATTGGTACGGTCGCTATCTGGCGATCAGTGGCGGCGCTACGGACCAAAATATCACGGACGCAGCGGCCTTTATCGAGAGCACGGAAACAGCGTCCGCGCTCTTCTACGATACGGAAGAGGCCAATATCCTAACCGCGACCACGCCGAACATCATGGACACGCTGAAAAAGGCAAACCGGCGCCGGTCGATCGGCATGTATTCAACAACGGCTTATGCCGGAGCGGCGCTTTTGGGCCGGGCCGCCGGGCTGAACACGGGGCTTGCCAATAGTGCATTCACGCTGGCATACAAGACGCTCAGCGGTGTTACGGTGGATAATCTGAACACAACACAGCTTGATAACATCAAGAAATATAACGGGAATGCCTATGTGAACTATGGCGGCCGGTACGACCTCTTTGTCAAAGGCGTAATGGCAAACGGCACCCACTTCGATGAAGTGCTGAACCTGGACCAACTGGTGTCCCAAATCCAAATCGCGGTTATGAATCTGCTGACCAGTGTAGCCAAGATCCCGCAGACGGATGATGGTGTAGCGATGATGGGGAATGCGATTGTGCCGGTGTGCGAATCGGCTCGGATACGTGGAGCCATTGCGCCCGGCATCTGGAAGCGCGAGCCTATCCTCAACCTCAACACGGGTGATGCACTGCCGACAGGGTATGTCGTTTTAGCCGAAACGATTGCCAGCCAATCGGTCGCGGATATCGCAGCACGCAAGGCGCCGCCAATCTATGTGCCAGTCAAGCTGGCGGGTGCAATCGAGTTCGTTGTTATCGGCGTTGTCGTAGATCAATAAGAAAGGAGTGATTAGCGAATGGCGTATAACACGTATAGTTTTGGTGACACATCAACCACGATCTTGCATCCCTCTTACGGACAGTTCGTGGCTAATGGCTATGGTCTCGGCAGCATCACGGTGTCAATGACAAACGATCGATCAGTACACGATCTTAGCGCGGACGGGACGGTTATGGTATCCAAGATCAAAGCCAGCAACGGTACATTCACCATTCAGGCGCAGCAAACTTCTTCTCTGCATCAATGGCTTCTCGGCCTGTACAATTACCTCGATCAGGCGCCTTCCGACCAATGGGCCAGCATTACGATTCAGATCCGGTCCAATACGATGCGGGAGCTAATCACCGGCGTTGGCGTATCGTTTCAAAAGCTGCCTGACAATCCGTTTGAGGCTCAAGGGCAAAATATCAGTTGGGTCTTCATGGCGGCGGACATCGCCCGGAACACAGTGTAAGGGGGCTAATACGGTATGGATAATTTTAAGGATATCGAAATCAGCGGACGCAAATTCCGCATTAAGAAATTCGGCGCCCGGGACGGCTGCTTCATGGCGCTGAAAGTGTCGGGCATTCTGGCGGGCATCTTTAACAAACCTGGCAAACCTGGCAAGGCGAAAAAGGTGGACGACGGTGGAAACCTTTTGGCCGTTGTGTCTGAGATCGGAAAGCTATCCGAAGAAGATTTCACTTGGATTCAGGACAAATGCTTGAGCGTTTGCTATGAAGTGCTCCCGGCCGGGCTCACTCCGGTACTCCGGGAAGACGGTAATTTCGGCGTAATCGGGCTGGAGGAAGACACCGTAACGGTAATGATGCTTACTGCCCATGCGCTGATGCACAATTTAAGTTTTTTAAAAGAAGGCAACTTGAAGGGATTAGTGACAAGCCTCTCGACTGGGTCCCAGTAAGGCTGCAGAACGTAAACGAATTTTTATTTGCTCCGGTCATGGCCGGACTTTGGACGCATCGGGATTTAATCGAAGATGTGTTTACCTATGACGACTTGCTAGATGCGCATGAAATTCTAGCGGTGAAATACGAAAACGAGCGCCGGGCAGCGGAAGCGGCGAGAAGGGAGGCGGAGCAGCGTGGCAGGTCCAGTGGACGTTATTAAGGAGTACCTGGTATCCTTGGGCTTTAAAGTCGATGACCAGGCGGTCAAAAAGGCCAATAAGACGATAGGCGATATCGGCAAAAACATTTCCAAGTTTGCCGACGTGTCGGTCGCTGATTTCGCAATGGCCGGGGCGGCTGTTATCGGCTTTGTCGAAGCGGCCGTGGTCGGGATCGCCAAATTCGTCGATAATATCGGCAATGCGGAGATCGGAGTTGAGAAGCTGGCTCGCCAGCTATGGACCTCGGAACAGCAGGCCCGTTCTTTCCAAGCAGCTCTATCCGCCACCGGCGCGAGTCTTGAGGACTTATATCTCAGCCCTACGCTGATGAAACAGTTTACGGAGTCTGCGGCAGATTGCGGACAGCATTGCGCTTCCTGCCGACTTTAAGGCGATGATCGGAGAGGTAAATGATTTCGCCCTCGAATTCAAGAAACTGCGCGTAGAGGCGACCTATTTTTTTCGTGAAGTTGCATATTTTGTAGTCAAGGAATTGGACGGCCCTATGGGCAACGTCAAGAAACGCCTTGACGATTTAAATACATTTTTTGTGAGGAACATGCCGCAAATAGCCCAAAAGACGGCGAAGGCATTGGCCGGAATCGTCCAGGTGGCTATGAACCTTGCCCGAGGGATTCAGGACGTAGGGCGTATCTTCAATTGGCTGTTTGACGGCATCCCGCCGGGCTTAAAACAAGTGGCCGCCGTATTCGCTGTTGCGGGGCTCGCTATTATGACTGGCCCCTTCGGTATGATCGCGATTGCGATCGGCGGTTTGCTGCTGCTGCTTGACGATTTTTACACATACATGCGCGGCGGCAAATCGGCGCTCGGGCCGATGTGGGAAAAGCTCATCGAACTGAAAGGCGAACTGCTGGAAAGTGGACAGGTCGATAAATTCAAAAAGTCGTTCGAAGGAGTCCTGAAATCGATTAACGATGTCGGGGATTCCCTGGGCGATCTTCTGAAACTTCTGACGGGGACCGGCGCTGTGGCTGACGCTTTGAAGGAGATCGGCAAGATAGGGTTTGAAAGTCTGATCCTGTCTCTGCAGGCCATCAAGACCGCTTTCGACGGGATCGCCGACGCCATACGGCTAATTAATGGCCTAATCCAGGGGAATGCTGATAAGGTCATAATCGACCGAGGTGAGAGGGCTAAGCAGGAGCTGCAGGAGCAGGGGAAAGACGTTTCCGGCTCCAATTCTTTTATCGAGGCGTTGCAGAAATCGATACAGCAGTTATCGGATTGGCGGAGCTGGTTTAACGGCGAACTGGCGAACCGCAATAAGATGATGGAAGGAAACGTGCTTAAGGCTCTTACATCTTTTTCCGGCGGTTCGTCTCAATCGTCGCCCCAGCCGTGGGCCCTGGGCATCCCGTCCTCCACAACGAATAACGTGAGCAGTGCCGGCGATACCCATGTCACACTTAATCAAACGAACAATATCCAAAGCACCGATCCGCAGGCGGCGGCATCCAGCGTGGATTCTGCTAATCGGCGCCTGCTGGTGCGCGGTTTCCGGAGCGCTGTTCAATAAATCGAGATAAAACGGTCATAAGGAGGTGTTATGCTTGCCGATTGATCCGGTATTAGACCTAACGGCCGATAATATTAAGGATTACGTCTATGTCAAGACGAACGTCGGTGGTTGGTTTTTTGATGCCTGGATCTCGATGGAGCATTCAAGCAAACTCACTATTACCGATCACCCGGTACAGACCGGCGCAGCGATCTCCGATCATGCCTTCCTCCAGCCGAGATCCCTTTCGATGGAGATTGGAATGAGCGATGTGGCGACCAGCTTTATTCCCGGCCAGTTTGACGGTGATTGGTCCCGGTCCGTGGCCGCCTATAAGGTTATCCTTGAACTGCAGCGGCTCAGGATACCGGTGCAGATTTTAACGCGTTTGGGGCTGCTCGAAAATATGCTTATCGAGAGTATAACCGCGCCGGACGACTATACAACCTTAAATGGTCTGAAGGTGCAAGTAACGTTCCGCCAAATCATGGTCGCTACAGTAAAGACGGTTAAGGTGTCCTCACGTCCGGTCCAGGATAACCAAGCCAGCCGCGGTCGGCAGGAGCCGCAGAGCCTGACTGAGGACCAAAGGTCGTCTTTGCTCTACAAGATGACCGGCGAAGTAACTACCGGGCTCCGAATTAATTCAGGCGGACGTTGAAATGGGACTTGTCGGATTTTGGTAATAGTCTTATAGTAGGAGGAAAAAAGGAGAAATTTTCTTATGAGACGTTTTGCCTTTATTGCGTCCATTATTACCGCGTCCGTCATATCTGCGTCAGCGGGTGCCTTCGCAGCGTCAAACCTGGAACAGATTCAGGCTTATCTCAACAAAGGGTTAAAGATCAATCTGAACGGCCAGGAATTAGCGCTAACGGATTCTACCGGAAGCAAGGCCTATCCAATTACATACGACGGAACGACATATCTTCCGGCACGGCTCATTAGTGAGGCGGTAGGGTATAGCGTTACGTTTGACAGTGAGACGAATGCAGTGAACATCGGTAAACCTTCGGCAGAAAATGATCCAGCCGTACAGCCTACACGGGGTCAGCCGATGACAGCCGCTGATGTAGCCGGCGCCGACAACAAAAAGGAATTTATCACGCTCAATTATGCCAATCTTATCAAATCATACCCTAATACATCCGACATGCAGGCAACCGACAGAACATTTATAAGGCTTAATTCTGGATGGTATAAGGATTCAACCGGTAGCGCCTTTGTAGTCTGGCCGGAGGTAACAAGATTTGCGGACTTGGATTTTAAAGATAAACTATCATTTAGTTTAATTACACCGAACGGCGAGCTAAAACCGGTCCTTATGCAAGTCGATCCAGACTCCCAAGGTAAATCGCTAGAACGCCTTCTCCCAGTTAAGCTTGATGTAAGTTTTGATCTTCCAAAAGATATTAAGCCCGCGGATTGCAAGCTGAGGGTGTACGACGGAAAAGACTATGTAGACCTAAAAATACAGTAAACTTTTAAGACGCTCTCCCGGGGCGTCTTTTTATTTTGGGAGGCTGACCGATGGCTAATAAAATCATCCCCCTAATCAAGTCCCAAAATCAGTCATTCACAATCACGTTGCCAGTCAATGGGCAGAATATGACACTCACCTTGGGTTTCACGTATAACACGCAGGGAGAGTACTGGTTTATGTCCGTCCGGGACCGGACCGGTGCGCCGCTGCTTGACGCCGTGCCAATCGTAACCGGCGAGTACCCGGCGACCGATATACTTGGACAGCATGATTACATGAACATCGGTACGGCAATTGTCTTGCCGGACAATAATTTACAGATCGGGATTCCGGCCTTCGATGATCTCGGGGTTAATTACTATCTGGCGTGGACAGATAATCAGACGATCCGGGGGGTGTAATTCGGATGGCTTTATCTGCTGAGCAGCAGAGGATATACAATCTTGTACGACAAGAAGCCCAGGCGCAAGGGTGCGATTTAAATATCGCTCTGGCTACGTGCGAAGCCGAGACTACGTTTACCAATATCCTCGGAGATCACGGAGATTCGCTAGGCCCTTTCCAGGTGCAGCCTCGCTGGCATAACGACGCCTTCGTCTATGCAGCTAATAAATATCTTGTAGACTGGCCGAGCACGCATTCGGAACGGCAGAAGGTAGTGTTAGGTAATGACGGGCTCGCCGTCGCTGCGGGCGTATACGTCGTCAAGCAGGTGTGGGCTTCGGCGGGAAAGGATTTTAGACAGTTCTCTCTGCAGTATGTCGGTCCTGCCATACCGGATAGCGATTATCAGCGGAGGCGGAATATCTGGCTCAAATATCAGGGGATGGCCCCGGACGACAGCCCCCTGACACCAGTATCTAGCTTCAGTGGCAGCAGCGGTAACGGCGGAAATAATGCGGCAGTGGAAAATCAGATCGTGTTCCCGCCCACAAACTTTTCGGTGCTCGCCGACAGCCAAAGATACGGGAACGTGCTATACGGGCGCCGATACCGCGTCATTGTGAGCAACGCAAACGGCATTGGCCTCGACGTGTCCGACCTGCGGTGTACTTTTTCGGTCCGCAAAGTGATTAACCAACAGCCGCCGTTCAGCGAGGTCGTAATTTACAATTTGTCCGCCGAATCGGAGAACTTTCTTTTGACGGAAGGAAACCGGGTCGTTATCGAGGCTGGATACGAGGGCGAGCAGTACGGCGTTATCTTTGATGGCGATGTGGTCCAGACGGTCCGAGACAAGGAAAACGGTACGGATTATCGGCTCACGCTTTATGCCCTTCCGGGGGATCGGCGACTAAATTTCGGATTTGTGATAGGCTCGATCGATAAGGGACAATCGGCCCGGCAGATCCTCGACTATATCGGCACTGCCTCGACCGTTCCAATAAAATTCGGGAGTATTTCGGACAATTTGACCAGCACACAGCTAACCCGCGGCAAGGTTATGTTTGGTATGACACGCGATTATCTGCGCCAGCTGCAGCAGTCCCAGAACGCGACGCTATACGCTGAGGACGGATCGATCAATTTCATCACGGCGGAGGACTTGCCGGAGGGCGAGGTTTTCGATCTATCCCCGGATTCCGGCCTTATCGGAGTACCGGCTCAATCCGAGCTCGGCGTAACCGTTAAAAGCTTACTGAATCCAAGACTCAAAATAAATGGCCTGGTGCATATCGATAATTCCTTGATACGCGCTCAGGCTTTTAATATCGGACATTATCCGCCGCCGCTCGCTCGGGACGGACTGTACCGGATATGCGGGATCACACATACCGGTGATACCCGCGGTACAAATTGGTACACGGAATGTACGACCGTATCGCAGGCTGGCGGCATACCCGGGGTTATATCGACCACGACCGGTAAGCCGTGGTAAAGGAGGGAGAAAGCTTTGGCGCTACGCATAAACGACCGATTACCTAATAATGACGCTGAGTTTTACCGTGTCCTTACGGATAGCATTTTCGCCGGTCTGCGGGTTGCTATGCCGGGGATTATCGAGTCTTTCAGCGCAGAGACTCAGACCGTGACCGTGCGCCCGGCGATCCGCGAACAAATTGTGGATCCGGATACGCTGCAACCCTCTTGGGTAGACATTCCCGTCTTGTTGGACGTGCCCGTCGTCCTTCCCCGGGCTGGGGGCTTCGCCATAACGCCGCCGATAAAGCCCGGCGATGAGTGCCTGGTCGTTTTTGCAGACCGTTGTATCGACGCCTGGTACTCGCTCGGAGACGTACAGAACCAAATGGAGCTTCGGAAGCATGATCTCTCCGACGGCTTCGCTATCGTCGGGGTAAGCTCCCAACCCCGGGTGCTCTCGAATTACTCCCCCGATTCTATGCAGCTCCGGACCGAGGACGGCGCAACGGCTATCACAGTCAAGCCTGGAGAGATCGATATTAGCGCAACGATAGTGCGGATCAATGGGGTCAACTTCTCGACCCACGTTCACAGTGACCCGCAGGGCGGCGTAACGGGAGGGCCGCAGTAATGGCGATGAAATATAGAAAGCTTGACAGCAATGGGGATTACGTTTTCGGCCACAATGAGGATGATTTTTACCACGGTAAGGCCGCGGTCGGACAGGCGATCTATACGAGCCTTAAGCTGCTGCTCGGCGAATGGTTCGAGGACACCAGTTTAGGCATGCCACTTTTTCAGCACATCATAGGAGCAAACGGATCGCCGGATAACCTTAGAGGCGCGGACCTGCTTGTCCGGGATGTGATTATAGGCGTCCAGGGCGTCAAGGGTATAAAATCGTTTTCCAGCGGCTTCGAAAACCGAGTATACGCGGTCGAGTGCATCGTCGATACCGTGTACGGTGATGTGACCATATCGGGGGTGACATTCACGCCATGACTTATTTCGCACCGGTCATTACGAATACCGGCATGAGCATTCCGAGCTACGTTGACATTCGGGACCAGCTTATCGCCGACGCTCAGACGATTTTTGGTTCTGATATCTACCTGGAGCCTAACACACAAGACTATCAATGGATCGCAACAGTAGCTACTAAACTTTATGATTCTTTCCTCACGGCGCAAGCTGTCTATAACAGCCGGGGACCTGCAACGGCGATAGGACCAGGGTTGGACGTCATTGTGGGAGTCAACGGCATCAAGCGCAAAGCCGGGACGGCCTCTACGGCAACCGTAACGCTCATCGGGACGCCTAATACGACCATTACCAACGGCATCGTAGGGGACGTGAACGGGAATAACTGGTCGATCACCTCACCAACGACGATTAGCAGTACGGGCACAGTGACGGCGCTCGCTACGTGCCAAACAGTCGGGCCGATCACAGCGGGGCCTGGGGAAATTAACCGGATCGTCACGCCTACGCTCGGCTGGACTGGCGTAACAAATCCGGTCACGCGGCCGTAACCGGGACGATGACCGAAACCGACGCCTCGCTAAGAGCCCGGCAGGCAATGAGCACCGCGCAGCCCAGTCAGGCAATTATAGAGGGCTTAAACGGGGCTATCGCCGCCGTCAGCGGTGTAAAGCGGTTTGTGGTTTATGAGAATTACACGGACACTACGGACTCCAACGGTATTCCTAGGCATTCCATCGCGGTTATTGTTGAGGGCGGCGCCGATCAGGATATCGGCAATGCGATCTATAACCGGAAACCGCCCGGCACCGGAATGTTGGGTAACATCAGTGTGCCAGTTACGGACCGGTATAACAGCATATCGAACATGTTATTTTCCAGGCCAACAAGCGTTGATATCGATGTGACGATCAACGTAAAACAAATATCGGGGTACACCCAAAGCATGACGACGGCGATTAAAGACGCCGTCGTTTCGTTTTTAAACTCTCTGTTGATTGGTCAGGACCTTATTATATCGAGCCTTTGGGGGACGGTGCTGTCATTGAATCAATCACTCGCTGCGCCGACTTTCTCGGTTACGTCGGTCACGGCGACCCGTCACGGCCAGACACAAGGGACCTCAGATATCGCTATCGCCTACAACGAAGTGGCCCACGGCGTTGTCGGCAATATCACCGTGAACGTGACGTAAGGAGGGGATAACTTGGCGATCGAACCGTATTTAGACCTCATTACGTCGGGACACCGCTTAAAGCCTAAATTCATTGCATGGCTTTCTGCCTGGCTAACAAAAATCGATGATGTCGTAAACGTCCTGAACGGACTGCCCTCCGACTTTGATATCGATCAAGCGGTAGGAACACAGCTCGACTTGCTCGGCGTGCTCATCGGCCAAAAACGGATTATGACATTCCCCCTGTCAAACGGCTCGCCAGTGCTGGACGACGATCATTTCCGCTTGCTGCTTAAGGCGCAGATCGCAAAGAACCAATGGGATGGGACGATTCCACAAATCTATGACATATGGGACAGCCTTTTCGCAAGCTCCGGCTCGCAGCTTCAGATTATCGACAACTTCGATATGACGATGCAGGCCATTGTCACCGGTATGTCGGATGTGGATTCGTCCCTTTTGATTTCCCACGGGCTCATCATACCGCGGCCGATGGGGGTGGGGATCACCATTATTGCAGATACCGAGATCAGCGACCAGACTTATGCCGGGTCTGTTGTCAGCGGGAATGATAGTCAGACCATTACGGCCCCAGCGGGCAATTAGGAAAGGAGAAATGCAAGATGGCCGTTTACAATAATATGATTATCACGAACGCCGGGCAGGTACTATGGGCCAAGGTGCAAACTGGGGCGGCGCTGACTTTTACCCGAATGCAGATCGGTTCATACAAGCAGCAGGCGGGCGATGACCCGGCAACGTTTACCGCATGCCGAACACCGATCGCATTTTTCCCTATCAGCAATTACTCCCGGACTGGGAGTACGGCACAGATCCGCGGTATCTTCCAGAACACCTCACTTACCTCAAACACCTACACATGCGAGATTGGTCTTTATGCCCAGGACCCGGACATCGGGGAAATCATGTACGCCTATGCGAATGCCGGGGCGAACGGCGACACCTTCCCGCCTTTTGCATCCGGTCCCTTCTCGCGCCAGTTCAAGATTAGCCTGGCACTCGGCAACGCGACGACAGTTACGGCCCAGGTGCCCGCGGAGACTTACGTCGAGAACGACGGCGGCGTAATCGCGCTCTTAGCCGATGCAATGGCTAACCGTCCGAAAGCTGGAACGGCAGGCCGTATTTTTATTAGTACGGATACGCAAGAGATTTACCGGGACACCGGATCGGCTTGGCAAAGACTCGCCTCGGGCACCCTGGCGTGGACGGACATTACGAATAAACCTGCTACTCTTCTGACATCCATTACGGCAGGACAGAATATCGCAGTTACGAATCCAAGCGGGTACGGCGCTGCGACGGTGGGAATCACCGGCGTTATCCCGGTTGCTAACGGCGGTACCGGGAGCTCTACGCAGAATTTTGTTGACCTTTCAACTGCACAGCTGGTAGGTGGCATGAAGACCTTCACGGCAACCCGATTGAAATTGATCCCTAATTCAGGTGTGCAAGAAGCGCGTTTTCATGTGTTCAATGGCGGCGCAACAGCCGAGTGGCTATTTGGTCAGAAAAGCGGCACGTCTCATGACTTTATCCTGAGTAAGATGGTTTCCGGTGCTGAATCGGATTATTTCAGAGTGGCAACGAATGGCGCTATTTATACCGCCAACAACACAATGGACGACGGAAGTGGTACGGCCAAGCTTAAAGGTGCGCTGCAGTTGGACAACGGGACGGCCGACGGTCCAGAGATTTTCTGGAATGATCCCACACACAGCACAAGTATACGAGCGGACTTATACAATGAGCGGCTCCGGTTCTGGAGCAGCTATCGTAATGGTGCGATCAAGTACCCACTCATCATCGACCTGTCTGATGGTAAACTCGGAGATACCTACTTCAAGGGCACGGTGGGCTTACCTCATGGATGGGGCGATGGTGGATTTTACAACGGGACGGGTGACGGGGCTTCCTACTCGACGTATAATTTCCGCCTTAAAGGCTGGTACGGCCTAGCGATGTCCGACTATTCGGGAGCCGTCAACGGGTATTACGACTTTCGTGCTGGGAAGTGGGTCACAAGAAACGGCTTTGCTGTTGGCAATGAAACAACGACGGTGATCGACCTCAAGGGGTCGGATGGTACAGTACACGCCACAAAGTTCCTCGCAAACCAAGGCGCGGGTACTGGTGGGGGCTATTCCTTCGACGGGGACGGGGCCTATGACACTGGGATGTTCTCTGATGGTGACGGGAAACTTTACCTCTACACAAACGGCACTAGGGTGTTAGACATGAATGCTGGTTCAGCCATCTTCAATGTGCCTGTAACTTTCAATGGCGGGGATTTGCTAGTTCTCTAGCCCAAAATGGATATCAGAAGCTTCCGAGCGGCCTTATTTTACAATGGGGAACGGTATCAATACCAAACGGGGGGACGAATACTAACGTAAACTTCCCCATCGCGTTTCCTAACTCGTGTTTCAGTGCTGTCGCAACTGATTCCGCTAATGCCGTTTATATCACTTATATGAGTGTAAATGGAATAACGGTATATGTCGGAAGTGCAAGTACAGTCGTAACTTGGATGGCTGTAGGATGTTAAGGAGGGGGAATTATGCCAATTCAACATTATGCCAACGCCGATGCGAACGGGAATCTTATCGGATTCTATAATGACGATGTATGGGACCCCGAGAAAATTCCGGCAACCGCTGTAAAGATCACGGAGGACGATTGGCGGGATGCTGTCAGCAATCCGGGAAAATACATCATTCAAGATGGCGCTATGGTCTTGGCCCCGCCGCCGACCGTCGCCGAATTATTGGCAAGGGCGCAGGAAGCGAAGATCGCAGAGCTAAACGCCGCCTGCAGCGCAGCGATTAACGGCCGGTTCACATCGAAAGTGGACGGCGTATCGTACCAATTCTCCTTCGATGCCGAGGCGCAGTCCAATTTTGTTAAGGCCGGCCGGGCTTTCGATAAGGGACTCATGACGTCGATCAGATGGACCGCTTACGACCAGGCCGGGGCGATCGTGCGCATCGACCTAGACGCCGCTGCTTTTGATGCGGTATTTAAAGATTCACTGGAACACTTGAACACGCAGCTATCCAAATTTCGGGATACACTGCGGCCACAAGTAATGGCCTGCACGACGGTCGAAGAGGTGCAGGCGATCACCTATGACGGCTAAAATGCGCCCGGGCGATCTCGTTTTAATCCGCGGCGTGACATTAATAGGGGATACGATCGAGTTTATTACGCACAGCCCGTACAGTCATTTAGCCGGGGTGGTTAACCCCCAACAATTATTTGAGGCTCAAGGATTCCGCCGTGCCGGATACCAGAGCCTCATTTTTTATGCGGGTCGGGGCGACGTGTACACCTGTGACGAGTTGACGGACTGCCAGCGGCGGCGGATCGTTGTGGCGGCGGAGCGGCACGCCGGAGCCGCTTACAGCTATTTGCTTTTAGGCTGGGAGCTTATTCGGTATGTTTTCGGCCTTACGCTCTTTGCTCCGCGGGACTGGCACCCTATTATCTGCTCTACGCTTTGGGCGAGGGCTTACCAGGTCAGCGGGCGTCGATCTCTGTCCGGGTACCCGGTTCCCCACGCCCGCGGATATCGCCGCATCGCCGAAATTACGGAAAATATCAAGCCTCTAAGGCAGGGAGGGCCGACCGGATGAGCACACCGGAAACGAAAATGTTATCAGAAATTGCGCTAAAAGTAGGCAGGCTTGAAGTCCTTCAGGAGTCTAACGCCAAAGCGATACAGGACATGGCCATGAGCGTTAATCGGCTTGTTGACAAACTGGATAAATCCGACGATCTTGCTCGGGAGGCCGACCAACGGGCCCGGTCAGCGCATCATAGGCTTGATGAGTTAAAGGACCAGGAGCCGCCGACAATGCGCGACCAAATGAAAGAAATCCGGGCTAATCAGCGTTGGCTCATCGGAACCACGATCAGCATCTGCGCTCTATTCGTGGTCGCCATCGGTCTGCTGCTGAAGCACTAAACGGGCATTGCCGAACTAAGAATTCCGCGGCAAAGTTCGGCAATGATCGGCAATAGTAACTTTGCCGAACTTTGCCGTAAAAAGGGCCTTCGGCAATGGCATCGGCAATGGCAAAAAACCAGTCGTACCAAGGGTTTAAGGGGAGCCATTGCCGATATTACCTTAAAATTTAAGAAAATAATTAATATAGCCGTTTAACCTATCTTTAACCTAACTACAGGCTGTAAAAGATAGGTTAAACACCAAATAAACGAGTACGCGCGCGTGCGCGGCAATACGGCAATGGTAAGTAGAAAGGAGATCGATTGAAATGGGATTAGGCTTTGACACATCAACGCCGCTTTCCTCCGCCCTGGCTTCCAAATTTGCGGCGCAGGGGTATGGGTTCGTTGGGCGTTATCTCGCTTCTCCAGGCGCCTGGAAGCGCCTGACGCCGGAGGAGGCCGTCAAGCTCAGTGACGCCGGGCTTTATATCGTCTCGCTATTCGAGCGGTACGCCGAGCGGGCTGGAGAGGGCGCGAATGCCGGGACGGAGGACGGCCGGGTCGCTTTTGCCCAGGCGCAGACGGTCCGACAGCCCGAAAGAACGGTGATTTACCCCGCGGTGGACTATAACGCCGGTCCGGACGAATATGACGCCATAGAGGCTTATTTACGTGCCTTCGATGCAGAGATCCCGGGCTATGAGCTCGGCGTGTATGGCTCCTACCGCGTGTGTGAGGCTATGCGCCTCCGAGGCGTAACTACCAAGCTCATGCAGACCTACGCATGGAGCGCGGGCCGGGTGTCCGATTATGTGACTATTTATCAATATGAGAACGACGTCCGGGAGAACGGGATCGGCATAGACCGGTGCCGGTCGAACGGGGACGCAGGGGGTGGAGAATAGGTATGGCGATCAAAGAGCAGGCGCCGCTTTTGTCGGCAGAAGACGCAAACAAGGTCATTGGCTTCCTGAGCGCTGCGCGTATAACGCCGGACTCGATCCGGAAGAAGCGCACAGGCTGGCTAATGAGCTGCGGGAAAGCCTCCGGGCAGCCGGAACAATAAACCAAGGAGGGAATTCCTATGACAGAAACGGTTTTGAACGACGTTATCACAATTGCAACGACGGCACTTACCACAATCGGCGGGCTGCTCGCCGTTGCGAGGAAATGGCCGACTCTCGTCAAGCTCGGAACGTTCCTCGAACAGCACGCCGAGACGATCGTCAAGGATGCCGCTACGGTCATAGAAGCGGTCAGTCATACGAACATCGGGGAGAAAATCGAGGAGTCGATAGCGGACAAGCTAAAGAAGTCCGAAATCATGAGGCATGTAGCGATCGGCGCAAGCGGCTTCGGCGTAGCTCTGGAAAGCCTGAGCGACGTGCAGAAAGCGACTCTCGCGAAAGTCGTCGCCGAGTCCGTACCGGCAGAATGGGGCGTAAAACAAGAGGACGTTTTAAACGAGCTGGCCGAAGTGCAGAGGGCCGTTGAGCTATTCAACGGGCTTGATATCGTAAAGGCGGCAAACTTTTTCACCGAGGCGCAAAAGAGCCCGATCGAGCCGCCGATGGCTACGCTGAACACCATGCCATAACCTTGGAAGAAAGTAAGGCGTACCAATGCCCTAAATGCGGGAACGCTCTACCGCGCATTTAGGGCGGATCGGCCGATAAAGCTGAAAGGAATGATAGCAGGCATGCCTAATAACGACGAATTCCAAATACCTTCGGGCGAAGATACGATCACAGTTTCGTCTACTCCCGTAACACTCAAGTCGGATAAGCCCTACGGCCGAGCCCTTATCACCGTGGAAAACAATGATATCCGATGGTGGGCGACCGGGGATAATCCCACACCAACGAACGGCCATTTGGCTAAGGCGGGCACTTCCATTGAGCTGAAAAATTTCTACGAAGTCAAAAATTTTAAAGCCGTGGCCGTCTCGGCGAGCGCCGTTTTGCAGGTAAGCTATTACCTTACGGTGGTATCTACGGTCATCACCCAGTTATATGGTGCGGACATCAACCCGCCCACTACGCCGACCGGTCTGACCGCGACGGCGGTATCCGGCGACCAAATCAATCTTAGCTGGACGGCTTCGACGGATAATGTGGGCGTCGCGGGCTATGACGTTTATCGAAACGGGGTTAAGATCGGGTCTTCCGCGACCACATCATACAGTGACACAGGGCTTGCCAATTTCACGACATACAGCTATACGCTTAAAGCCCGGGACGCTGCGGGGAATACCTCGGCTATGAGCGATATGGCCGTAGCGGCGACGACGTTTGACACCACGGCACCGTATCCGCCGACCGGGGTGACAGCCGTTCCCGTCTCAAGTACCCAGATCAATATCTCGTGGCTTCCGGCCTGGGATAACTCAGGCGTAGCCGGTTATGACGTGTATCGGAACGGCGTGAAAGTGGGGTCCTCCTTAGGGGTCGCGTTCAGCGATACGGGACTCACGGCGGCAACCTCCTACAGCTATACGGTCAAAGCGAAAGACGCGGCCGGAAATCTTTCGGTGAGCAGTGATTCAGTGAGTGCGACGACGCTACCAGTCAGCGGCGGCGGCCCGCAGACCTTCTACACGTTACGGGGCTATTTCCGATCCGCAGGGGCGTTCCCTTGTCGGTATGCGCGGCCTTGTAAATTACTCTGCCAGTGCACCTGGTACAGAAGGCGTAACATTTGCTCAAAGAACCATGCACTACATCCAAAAGGATTGTCAGCAAGTGCAATTTATGTTTCAAAACGTCAAGCAGGAAGCGAATAACGCGAACACGATTGATTTAAAACTCTCCTTGGACATTGAGGACCCGGTAACAAAGGTTGTAACGACTTGTCAGCCTATTTACTGGGATACGAACAATACGCAAAGAACCTACACCTTTGCCGTTGGGGAGACCAAGTTTACGACCCCGTTTAACTTCAATTTCACAAAAGGAACGCGGGTTTGGCTTAATTATTACATTGCTTGTCCTGCAGGCGGAACGATGCCTAAAAACGGCATGAAATTGGTCAAGGCCGATGGTGATGTGGCTATTCCGAACGGCACCGACATGACGGACACAGGCGGAATGTCCATGGCTTCGGACTACGTAGGCGGCGCTGTCATGATGCCTATTGCAATCGTGGGTAAGGAAATCGGAGGCCCTACGCCATCTATTCTTCTTGTTGGCGACTCTATCCAAGCAGGAACGGGCGAATCCGCGAACACGCCGAATGCACGGGGCTTTGGCGTTCGTATGTGTTATGATATGAGCTTCCCATATTCAAACATTGCCGTAGGCGGGGAGACGGGAGCGAACTTCGTCCTAAATCATAACCGCCGTCTTGAGGTCGCGCCGTTCTGTACTCACGTTATCGATAATTACGGAACGAACGATAACGGCGCAACGCTGGCGACGATGAAGGCGACGATCAAAAATATCGGCAATGCGCTTAAATCGGCAAACCCGAACATCTACAGCTACCGCATGACGATCATCCCGCGAGGTACGAGCACGACGCCTTACAGCAACCAAACTTGGTACGCCCCGGGTGGGGTAAAGGATCAGATAAACGCTTGGATGGCTACGGCCCCATATTGCGAAGGCACATATGATGGCTACTGGGACGGCGGTTATGAGTTGTTGGAGAAGCCAAACGTAAATGGGTACATTCAATCGCAGTTCTCAAGCGATACGGTGCATCCGCTGTCCGTAGGTCATGAAATGATGAAACGATCCATCGACGGGTACCAAATCAAGTCTTTCCTACCGTTCACGAAGGTCGAGAACAGGATTCCACAAACGCCGACGGGTTCGGTCCGGAGAAAGAGCGACACAGAAGTATTCCAGTATTGGGACGCAAACCCGGCGACGGACTTCTTCATCAAGGGATACAATGTTTACCGCGACGGAGTAAGGCTGAACAATACTCTGTACGCCGCTACCGGTTCCAAGTCTGTTCCATGGGATAAGCCGATGTTTTACGATCCAGGCCTGACAACGGGGCAAACATACACCTATGAAATTAGGGCCGTGAGCCTGTGGGACGTGGAAAGCCCGGGCTTGACATTCACTATCACTCCGCAAACACAGGCCGTCCTTGTCAGTGATTCTTTCAACCGCGCAGCGGGTCAAGCGCTCGGAAATGTGGATGTTGGCGTAGGGGGCAGACAGCCTGGCAGACAAACGGCGCATCGAACTGGCAGATCGTCAATGCAACCGGCACCGATGGACAGCTCCAACGTGTCGGCGGCGGCGTAGGCCCGCGGGTTTGGGTGGAAGCAGGGGCGACGGACTATGATGTTACGGTAACGCATGTTGCGCAAGCTGCACAAACAGGCCCTTCTATTGGCATTCGCTTCAGCGATACGAACAACTATGTTAGTTTGGCTTGGGGTTATACAGCGGGCGTACACATGTATACGGGTGGAACTTTCACGTCAAACATGCAACTTTCGTCTGCCCTCAATCCAGCAATAGCGGCTGGGGATAGCAATACAATTCGTTTCGTCGCTTGCGGCCCCATGATTATCATGTGGTACAAGGGTAATATTGTAATCAATGCTTATGAGCCGCGCATTCTTAAGACCGGTACGAAATTCAGCCTTGCGGGAAGCGCTGCAACCGAGACATACGATAACCTTGTTATCAAGTCCATCGCGTAACCCTGGCGACGTAAAGTATCGGGGCGAAGTCTGTTAATTCCCTATAGTTTGAAGCCGCCGAGCGTCTTACAATAAACGCGGTAAGACGCTCGGCGGCTTTAGGCTGGTGGGGTGTTTTGTTAATAATAAATCACATAATTGCGTTATTTGTAAATTGTATTGCGTGTGCTAAAATGGGAGTAATTCACAGGGGGTGAGTGTTTTGGATATAGCCCTTAAAATCCTTAAATATGTTATTATGTATGCTCCTGCAGTTTTAGGTTTTCATACTTGGTTATACGCAAAGAACCCGAAATACTATTTCTTAGTTGTACGCATTTTTTCCAAATGGCGGGATACTAATTGGTCGGTAAGTGTTGACTATGTACTTAAAGAAAAAGGCGAAGTATATCAAAAGATTGAAGGGGTACTTAAACGTAGGTATAAGTCCGATCGGTATAAACGGACGGTTAACATGTCAAATAAAAAGCTATATGAATGCGGAATTTTCAGTCTTCTTGTTCAAGATGATTTTGATACCGGAGAATTTTCTTCTAAAAAATTCTTTGTAAGTATCTCACAACTCAACGTTACTTTTAACTCCGCAGAGGAAAAGTTAAGGGAGTTGAGAGAATTATTTAATGAGCTTGAGCGAGATATTCGACCAGAATCAAGTGGGTATAATTTGGATATTTATTTTAAGAAAGTTAGAAATCCATTTTTTGGTTTAATGGTTCAGCGTCTCGGGAAGGAAAACATTGCTCATTTCGAATGCTTTTTTCCAGTAAGCGCAATCGTGTCGAAAAATAACGAAAACGATAAGAACAAACATTTTTTGCGAGTTTACAAGGAAAAAATTTGCATAAACGAGTCATCTTTTGATACATTGGAGGAAACTGCCAAACGGGCATTACTCTTTAGATGAGGTGATTCGTATTTTTAGCGTGAGTGTATTCGATGTAACACCGCAAGAAGAAGCTAGACTTGATGAAATTGTAAGAGAAGCACAACATTTTCAGGAAACAAGACGGATCAATGACTTTGACGAGTCGTTGGATACCTGGATTTACGCTAACGAGACATCACCGACCGGGTATCAAAACTATCGGATAATCACGGATGAGATCTTGGATTATAGGGCAAGAGTCAAAGGTGAGATGATCGATCAAGTTATTAAACAAGGAATCTATGAAATCTATTACCATCCCTCTAGTCGACGCTTAGTAGCCCTTTGTAGGAAAGAAGATGCTTTTAAAGCAACTGGTATATTCGAAGTACGCTTTCCAATGCAGTTGGAGAAACATAAATTCAACATACTTGGAATCATTGAAGAGTCTACTGATGTTCGAGGTGCTAGGTTTAACGTACAGATTGAGACCGTGACTGGTGTATCTTTGAAAGGTTCAAATATCAATGGTACGCAGTATTATCTCAATATGTTACAGGCAGGACAATTAACAGGGGTTGTTGTTACGTACGATCATGGCGAAAAAACAGTAACCTTCCGAATTTCCGTTGATGGGACTCTTTTGTTTTATACTGGTTTGTCAGAATATGAATGTCTGGACTTCATCGATATGCTTTATACAATCTGATTAAAATATTAGGTTGTTCATATATAATGGACAAGCTCATTTCCTCCCATTCCCACTCAGACGATCTAATGAGGACTCGGCCGAGTAGCACCCCCGACCGAGAAACAGTTCACCGCTCTCCCCACCTAACAAGGTTAAACGCCGCGATCATGTTCTTGATTTCCCGAAGCTTCCGAGAATCTGGACCGCTGAACTTTAAAAGCCCCTCTATCCAGCCGATTGTGAAAAGAGCCATTGCACGCTTGTCGCCTTCCGTTCCGGCCTTGATCTTTTCGGCAAGCCTGGCGATATCAGATTCGTCCACTGGTTGTTGTTGATCTTGCTGCTTCGCCCACAGCTCGGAAAGCCCGAGCTGCGCGACGATCTTTCGTGTATCGATCGGTTTTCCTCGACTGGCTTTTCTGATTTCATCGAAAATCGCCATGTACTTATGATAATAGTCATTGGACTCATTATCTTGCGCCCGGCCTTTGTCCATAAAGCGCATCGCGTCCAGCACGATGAAGGCGGGATAAATGCCGTTTATGCGCATGGCAATAATTAAAGCCGTTTCTTCCCTGGTAAGATCCATATTATCCCTCCATCGGTCATCTTTTACGAATCGTCCGAATCAAAACCACTACTGAGAGAACCAACGCCGCCACGCTTACAATCCACGTTACGATGCTCATCGCAATCCCTCCCGTTTATTTTTCAAAGCGTTTATGTTAAGATTGGGGGAGAGAGGGCCGGGTCGACTCCGACCCTCTCCGAGGAACCTATTTACGTTTGCCGGGGCGGCTGCGTTTGGTTCCTTTTTTGTTTTTGTCCTTCGGCTTTAGTAGCATGATGATTGCTGTGATTAGCTGAATGATCGCCGTAAGGAGCGTTACCCAATCTTTCATATTCTCTTGTTCACCTCCTTTCTATACTTCAATTATATACGAAATTCGTATAATTGTCAACGAAAATCGTATAATATTTATTCGAAATTCGTTGATTATTTTACGAAATTCGAATAAACTGAAAATGTGGGAGGTGATCCGCTTGCTTCGGCTTAAACTGGATAAGATTCTGTATGACCGCCGGATGAATGCAAATCAACTGTCAGAGATGACGGGTATTCGATATCCGACAATTTTGGATATGGTAAAGAATAAATCTAAGGCTTGGTCGCCAGAAAACTTGAACAAGATTATGGAAACCCTCAATATTGAGGATGTTGGTGAACTTATTGAATATGTGAGTGAAGACGCATGAAGCACGGGTTGAGCAATACAAGATTGTACAGGATCTACCGCGGAATGCTTCAAAGGTGTCAATCAAATTTAGAGATTTACCGAAAGATTTATTCGAAAAAAGGGATACAAGTTTGTGAAGAATGGCAATCTGAAAACGGTTTTGTTAACTTTTACAATTGGGCTATGTCGAACGGATATGAAGATAATTTGACGATCGACAGAATAAACCCTAATGAGGGCTACTGTCCGTCAAATTGTCAGTGGATTACAAGAAGTGAAAATTCCAAAAAGGCATGGAGAGATACTGGTCACAAACTCTACCTTGAGCGATATCCAGGTGCATCATCATACCTCGAACGATTGAAATAACAAATACAATGCGGCAAATTACGATAGGCTGTATCCGTATGTACCCAAAGGTAGGAAAGCAGTGTATGAAGTCTGCTGCGGCCGCGGCAGGTGTTAGCTTGAATGATTTCATTGTTACGGCCATTGAGGAAAAAATAGAGCGTACCAAAAAAGAGCAGGAGGGATGACCTCGCTGCTCTTTTTCGTGCTCGGGTTATTTGCTCAGTTTATAGAGCATGTACTGGTTTAGTGATACGCCTTCAAGCTCGGCGGCGACTGCTAAATCACGGTGCAGTGTCTTAGGCATCCTCAACCGGATACTGCCGCTGTAATCGTCTTGGGGCTCAGGGATCGGATCGCCATACTCCAGTTTTACCTCCAAGTATCCTTCCAAGGCTTCTTTAAGGCATTCGTACAATTCTTCAATTGTTTGGCCGGTAGACTGACAACCGTCTAATTCCAGGTACTTCCCGTAAAAGTAATGTCCGTTTTCGTCATTGACCTCCCGTACAATCACGGTATACGGTAAACTCATGTAATACTTAAGGTTTTTATCAGCCATGGAATTTAGCAAGGGTCATGATATAATTGTTGGTGTGGGGGAAAGCCGAACCGGGAGTCAACTCCCGATTCGTTCCAGAACATCCACCACATAGACCGCCTTTAGCGGATTATCTTTCTTTATCGTTATGACGTCTCCAGCGTCATTTCGAAACTGGTAGTGGCTTCCTTTGTGCCTTACGTTTTTGTAACCGTGGGCTTCAAGGACTTTTGCCGCTTCCGTGAAGGATATTCCATTAGGGCGGTTTTTCATCTTTTCGATGATTTTTTCGACCCTTGCCATGTCTGACCTCCTTTCTAATTATATGGTACCATATATGGAACCATAAGTCAAGAATTAATTGGAAAAATGGATGGTATTCCAACTTGAATATCGAACGTATATTCGCATATAATAATAGCAAACAAACGTTCGTATACGGAGGCGAACAGGATGGAAAAATACATAGGCAGGATAGTAGAAATTATTTACCTTGGCCGCGACGGCCGGATCACTCAACGGAAAATCGAGGTCCGGGACGTTACCGGTGGGATCGTCAAGGCGTTTTGCTTAGAGCGGCGGGCCCCAAGGTCGTTTCAGCCAAACCGTATTTTGGCTGTGCAGCCGGCAGGGAGGAGGACGGCATGAGTAACGATGCGCAAAAAACATTTACTCGCAAAGGGCCAACCCAAGAGGAATTTGTGCTGATCCGCGACTATATCTTGCTACCGTACATGTTAACCATGCTTCAAAGGAGTATCGATGATATTGAGCACGGATCCAATCTCATGAAAAAGCTTTATTTGTCAGCAGGCCGGACCGTCATGGACAAAATAAGTGCAGACATGCTCGAGCTGCGACGCCAATTGAAACAGCGAAATATTAAAATTACTGGTGAAGAACATGTGGAAATGGTCGTTTATCATCATATAGTTTGCCGCGGCTACGAGGAGCGTTTTGGTATGATCCGCGATGTGATGCGCTCGGAGATCAGCATCAGGTTGTCCCAATATGTGAAGGAGATCGCCAGCAGGTTGGCTGCAAAATGAGATGAATGCAAAAAGCCCCTGAGGTGCTTCCTCAAGGGGCTGGTTGCCGGTGCTTCCGGACAAGATAAATAATACCGCAATTATCCAAAATGGTCAACATTTACACAGTTTTTAATGTTCCAGAGCAGACAATCCAGAGGAGGATTATAATCACATGATAAAGCAGAAGACGGCTAAGCGGCCTACAAGGGATGAATTCGTTTTAGAGGAGATTGGAAACCAGTTGGTCGAGGCAAAACAAGAAGACGCAGAGGTCTTATTGACGGTTTGGGGATGGGATGAACCGGTCCGCGGCAAGATCAGCGATATGGATCCCCGGACCGGCAAGGTGCATGTTCAGAGATATGGTGAGATAACAAAGGTCCCCTTCATGGACATTATGAAAGTGGAAAGCCCTGGAGACTAACTCCGGGGCTTTTATTCTGGGGACAAATTGGGGACGGACTTTAGTATATGTCAGGGAAAATTAGTTAAAATAAGAATACCATGAGAACAAGAAGACCCTTGAATATCAAGGGTCTAGGCAAATTAGGAGGTTCTAGCCTATAGGTTTTGTCTATCGATATTATAGATATTATATCTTGGAACAATGAAGTTGAACATGCTACTATTACTTCATCGATAATTTTCATTTTTCGCATTTATAACGATTGAGGTGGAACTCATGGCAAAAACAATGTTCGAAAAGATTTGGGACAATCACGAGATTCATTCGGAACCGGGAAAACCGAGCGTCCTTTATATCGACCTGCACCTGGTGCACGAAGTGACGTCGCCGCAAGCGTTCGAAGGCCTCCGCTTGAACGGCCGCAAGGTACGCCGTCCGGACCTGACGTTCGCGACGATGGACCATAACGTACCGACGAAGGACCGCTTCAACATCACGGACCCGATCTCCAAGCAGCAGATCGACACGCTGTCCAAGAACTGCGCTGACTTCGGCGTAACGCTGTTCGACTTGAACAATATCGACCAAGGCGTCGTACACGTTATGGGACCGGAGATCGGCCTGACGCATCCCGGCAAAACGATCGTTTGCGGCGACAGCCACACATCGACTCACGGCGCGTTCGGCGCACTGGCCTTCGGCATCGGTACGAGCGAAGTGGAGCACGTGCTCGCTACGCAATGCCTGCAGCAAGCGAAGCCGAAGACGCTGGAAGTGCGCATTAACGGCAAGCTGAAGCCGGGCGTAACGGCGAAGGACCTGATCCTCGGCGTTATTGCCAAATACGGCACGGACTTTGCAACGGGCTATGTTATCGAGTACACGGGCGAAGCGATCCGCGGCCTGTCCATGGAAGAGCGCATGACCGTATGTAACATGTCCATCGAAGCCGGCGCTAGAGCGGGCCTGATCGCACCGGACGAAACGACGTTCGAATACCTGCGCGGCCGTCAATACGTACCGCAAGGCGCGGCATTCGATGCGGCTGTGGAGCAGTGGAAGCAGCTGACTACGGATCCGGGCGCAGCCTACGACCGTGTCGTTGAATTCGACGCCGACAGCTTGATCCCGCAAGTTACCTGGGGCACCAGCCCGGGCATGGGTACCGACGTTACGGCAACCGTGCCGAATCCGGCTGATTTTGCTACTGAGAACGAGCGGAAAGCAGCTGAGAAAGCGCTCGAGTACATGGATCTGAAGCCGGGCACGCCGATGACGGAAGTGGCCGTGGACTATGTGTTTATCGGCTCCTGTACGAACGGCCGGATCGAAGACCTGCGTGCCGCGCGCGGCAGTGGCCCAAGGCTACAAGGTGTCCCCGAAGGTGACGGCGATCGTCGTACCGGGCTCCGGCCGCGTCAAGATGCAGGCGGAGAAGGAAGGCCTCGACAAAATCTTCATCGAAGCCGGCTTCGAATGGCGCGACGCAGGCTGCAGCATGTGTCTCGCGATGAACCCGGACGTGCTTCAACCGGGCCAGCGCTGCGCATCGACGTCCAACCGGAACTTCGAAGGCCGTCAAGGCCGCGGCGGACGTACGCATCTGGTATCTCCGGCGATGGCGGCAGCAGCTGCAATCGAAGGACGTTTCACCGACGTGCGCGACTGGAAATTCAAAGTAAAACAAGAGGCGTAAGCCTGTCGTTTCATAGCATGAACTGACATCATCATCGAACGATATTTTATCAAAGCGAGGGTATTCGATATGGAAGCATTCAAACAGCATACCGGCTTGGTCGGCCCGGTCGACCGCGTCAACGTGGATACGGACGCCATCATCCCGAAACAATTCCTTAAGCGCATCGAGCGCTCCGGCTTCGGCCAATTCCTGTTCTACGAATGGCGTTTCGACGAGCAGGGTGAGGTCATTCCGGGCTTCAGCCTGAACCAGCCGCGCTACCAAGGCGCTTCGGTCCTGATTTCCCGTGCCAACTTCGGTCGCGGCTCCTCCCGCGAGCACGCGCCTTGGGCGATTCAGGATTACGGCTTCAAAGTGGTGATCGCTCCGTCGTTCGCCGATATTTTCTACAACAACTGCTTCAAGAACGGCATTCTGCCGATCAAGCTGTCCGAGGAGCAGGTGGAAGAGCTGTTCCAGCGCACCGCGGCGAATGAAGGCTACAAGCTGACCGTGGACCTCGAGAACAAAACGATCACCGACGGCCAGGGGCTGAACATCAGCTTCGATCTGGATGAGCACCGCCGCCAGTTCCTGCTGCAGGGCCTCGACGACATCGGCCTCACGCTGCAGCATGAAGACAAAATCGCCGCGTACGAAGCGGCTCATGAAGCGCGTCTGGCCTACAAGTAAGCGGCCTCGCGATCAGCGCGACCGTCCGGCCCGTTCCGAGGGTCGCGCAAATCCGTCCGTTCCTCTTTGCGAGGAGCGGGCGTTTTTTTGTTCGCACCCCAAAAAGCCGGGAGCCCTGCCCCTGCAGAGCCGCCCGGCTTTGGCTGATCCCCGTTCCCCTTGGGGGTATCGCTTAGCTTTCGCTTTTTCCGTGATCCATGAAAATGCCGATAACGACAAGCATCGCGCCGATGCCGCCCGCGATCTGGTTCACCGCTTCATCCGGAATGGCGATGCCGAAGTTGTCCGGCACGATCTTGGCGGCGCCCGGCATGCCAAGAATGAAGCCGGGCTTTTTGAGTTTATCCAGCACGGTTGGCCGACTTCACTTTGTTCGTTTTCTCCCGACCTGCTGCAAGGAAGCGCATTTCGGGTAGATTACTATATGATATGGCGGGAGGGGCGGGATTGCTTGTACGAAAGCACGCCTGTATCCGCCTGATTCCGCATTGCGCCTGCCGGATTTTGATGATTTTTGTCACAAACAGGAAGGGCCTGCGTTGTGTATAATAGATAGCGGGAATAGAAAAAGAGAGGTGAGCCCGGATGATTTTTGGTAAAATCGGAGTGGTCGGCGGAGGAACGATGGGGCAGGGCATAGCCGAAATGCTGGCGGGTAAGGGCCTGGAGGTGCTTCTCATCGAACGGACGCCGGAGAAGCTGGAGCATGCACTGGAGCAGATCGAGATCGGTCTGGACAAGCAGCTCGAGAAATGGGCGATAACCCCCGTGGAGAAGAAACTCATCCTGTCCAGGATTCAAAAAGTGTATGATTTGAGCGCTTTGACCGATTGCGATATGGTGATTGAAACGGTCACGGAGGAACTGGAACTCAAGAAGGAGCTGTTCCGTCGCCTGGACGAGGTGTGTCCGGAGAGGGTGCTGCTCGCAAGCAATACTTCGACGCTGAGCTTAACGGAGATCGCGGCGGAAACAAGCAGGCCGGAGCGCGTGATCGGGCTTCATTTTGTATACCCGGTATCGAAGATCCATTTGGTGGAAATTATAAGAGGGTTAAAAACGAGCGACGAAACCTTCACGCAGACGAAGCGGTTCGTCGAGGAGACGATTCAAAAGCGCGGGATTCAGGTCTACGAGTCGCCCGGCTTCGTCACGACGCGGCTGATCTGCGTATTGATCAACGAAGCGCTGCATGTGCTTTCCGAGCGGGTAGCGAGTGCGGAGGATATCGATTCGGCGATGCGGATCGGCTACGATTTTCATTACGGCCCGCTGGAGATGGCGGACCGGTTCGGCCTGGACTCCGTGCTTGCGGCGATGGAGCGGATGTTCCGCGAATTCGGCGACGTCAAGTACCGGCCGGCCGTGCTGCTCAAGCAGATGGTTCGCGCAGGGCATCTCGGCACGAAGACGGGACAGGGCTTTTTCCGCTACGACAAGGACGGTGATCGGTTGTGAAGGTTTTGGTGATCAATGCCGGCGACTCTTCGCTGAAGTTTCAGCTATACGATATGACGGACGAATCGGTGCTCGCCAAAGGCAAGGTGGAACGGATCGGAATGGAATCGGCCATTCTTACGTTCGAGCCCGCAGGGAAGCCCGAGGTCCGCGAGGTGCGGGAAATTCTGGAGCATACGACCGCGATCCGCAAAGTGCTCGATATGCTGGTTCACCGGGAATTCGGCGTGCTGCAATCGACGGCGGAAATTCAAGCGGTAGGCCACCGCGTCGTGCACGGCGGGGAAGCCTTCTCCGGCTCCGTGCTGGTGAATGACGAGGTAAAGCGGCAGATCAAGCAGCTTTTCGATTTGGCGCCGCTGCACAACCCGGCTCATATGCTCGGCATTCAGGCGGTGGAAGCGAACATGCCGGAGGTGCCGCAGGCGGTCGTCTTCGATACGGCCTTCCACCAGACGATGCCGCCGGTTGCGTATTTGTACCCCATTCCGATGGTGCTGTATAAAAAGCATAAAATCCGGCGCTACGGCTTCCACGGCACCTCTCACTTCTACGTTAGCGAGCGGACGGCGGCCTTGCTCGGCCGTCCGCTGAAGGAGCTGAAGCTCATCACCTGCCATATCGGCAACGGCGCCAGCTGCACGGCCGTCCTGGGCGGTCAATCCGTCGATACCAGCATGGGCATGACGCCCTTGGAGGGGTTGATGATGGGGACGCGCAGCGGGGACATCGATCCGGCAATCGTGCCTTATGCGATGGGGGTCGAAGACCTGACGCTCGGCGAGGTCAATTCGATGCTGAACAAGCACAGCGGGCTCCTCGCCATCTCGGGGATCGGCGACGACATGCGGGAAATTACGCAGGCGCGTGAAGAGGGCGACCGGAATGCGGCGCTTGCCTTCGACATGTACGAATACCGGCTGCGCAAGTACATCGGCTCTTATGCCGCAGCGATGAACGGCGTCGACGCCATTGTGTTTACCGCCGGGGTCGGCGAGAATTCGGCGCCAGCGCGGGCGGCCGTCTGCCGCAATTTGACGTTTCTCGGCATCCGGCTCGATGAAGAAGCGAACGAGCGCCGCGAGCCGGGCGAACGGGCGATCACGACGCCGGACTCCCCGGTGCAGGTATTTGTGATCCCTACGAACGAGGAGCTGGTCATCGCGCGCGACACGTACCAGTTGATTTTGCACAGGAATGATGTAGTATAAGGATATGGCGCAGGCGGCCGAACGTTTGTTCACCCAGGTGGATGAGCAGGTCCGCCGTGCGGCCGGTCAGGTGAACTTGGAAAGGAGAAACCGTAAAGGATGAACCGTAACCTTATCATGATCCGCGAAGTGGATAAGCATATCGAAGAGAGTGTGACGATCGGTCGCTGGCTGCACAATATCCGTTCCAGCGGGAAAATCCGCTTCCTCCAGCTGCGCGACGGCTCCGGCTTTATTCAAGGCGTCGTGGTGAAGAGCGAAGTGAGCGAGCAGATATGGGAGGATACCGGGAAGCTGACGCAGGAGAGCTCGCTTTATGTGACCGGGACGGTGCGGGAGGATACCCGGAGCAAGGGCGGCTTTGAGCTCACGGTCACGGGTGTGGAGATCATCCAGCTGACGAGCGATTACCCGATTACGCCGAAGGAGCACGGCGTCGATTTCCTGATGGATCACCGCCATCTATGGATCCGTTCGCCGCGGCGCCGGGCGATTCTGGTGATCCGGGCGCAGATCATCCGGGCGATCCAGCAGTTTTTTGACGAACGGGGCTTTCAGCTGGTCGATCCGCCGATCCTGACGCCTTCTTCCTGCGAAGGGACGACGAATCTGTTTCATACGAAATATTTTGACGAGGACGCCTATTTGACGCAAAGCGGCCAGCTGTATATGGAGGCGGCGGCGATGGCGCTCGGCCGGGTGTACTCGTTCGGCCCGACGTTCCGGGCGGAGAAGTCGAAGACGCGGCGGCATTTGATCGAGTTCTGGATGATCGAGCCGGAGATGGCCTTCGTGACGCACGAGCAGAACCTGGAGGTGCAGGAGCAGTTCGTCTCGCATATCGTGCAGTCTGTGCTGACGCACTGCCGCAAGGAACTGGAGACGCTCGAGCGCGACATAAGCAAGCTGGAGAAGGTGCAGGCACCGTTCCCGCGCATCACCTATGACGAGGCCGTGAAATTCCTGAAGGCGGAAGGGCATGAGTTCGATTGGGGCGAAGATTTCGGGGCGCCGCACGAGACGGCGATCGCGGAGAAGTACGAGAAGCCGGTGTTCATCACGCATTATCCGACGGAAATCAAGGCGTTCTACATGAAGCCGGATCCGAACCGGCCGGAGGTGGTGCTTTGCGCCGACCTGATTGCGCCGGAGGGCTACGGGGAAATTATCGGCGGCGACCAGCGGATCGACGATCCGGAGCTGATGGAGGAGCGTTTCCTGCAGCATGAGCTGTCCAAGGAAGCGTACCAGTGGTATCTGGATTTGCGGAAATACGGCTCCGTGCCGCATTCCGGGTTCGGCCTCGGTCTCGAGCGGACGGTCGCCTGGATCTGCGGGCTGGATCATGTGCGCGAAACGATTCCGTTCCCGCGTCTGTTGTACCGTCTGTATCCGTAATTCAAAAGGAAGTGAGGGGCTCGCATGCGACGAGGCGTTTCGGCTTGGAACGAGTGCGCGTCCGTGCTGCTCACTGGTTGGCAGGATGGGCATGTCGACGTGCCGTACTGGCTGTTCCGCTATTATGCGCAGCTGCGCATGAACGAAACGGACGTGATGCTGGTGCTGCATGTCATGGCGTTTCAACAGAAGGAAAATAAAGATTTCCCGACCTTGGAGGAACTTCAGCGGCGGATGTCGGTGACCCAGGAGAAGATCATCGCGGTCCTGCAGAAGCTGCTCAAGGAAGGGTCGCTTTCTATAGACGAAGTGATGGATCCGGCCTCCGGCGTCCACAGCGAGAAGTATAATTGGCGACCGCTCCTGCAGCGTCTGGCGGAGTGCCGTCTGGAGGAGCTGCGCCGGGAGCAGGAAGAACTCGGCGCAGCGGAAGAACGCAAGGAGCGCAGCGATATCTTCTCGATCTTCGAGAAGGAGTTCGGCCGTCCGCTCACGCCGATGGAACTGGAGTCCATCTCCGGCTGGATCGATAAGGACGGGTATGCGGAGGAGCTGATCCTCGCCGGTCTCAAGGAAGCGGTCTTTGCCGGCAAGGTGCATTTCCGCTACATCGACCGGATTCTGCTCGAGTGGCGCTGGAACCGGATCCAGACGGTGGAGCAGGCGAAGGAGCATTCGCAGAAATTCCGCTCGCTGCGGTAGCGATAAAGGGTTGTGCCGAATCCGTATCATAAGCGAACGGCGTCCGGTTCCCCGCGGGAACCGGCGCTTTTTTCTGTTATTATTTTTATTAAGATAGGTTGTCATTGAGGAGAGGAACTCGTATTGGCTGCAGCTTTCATTCATGGTATGATCCTTGCTTTTGGACTTATTCTTCCGCTGGGGGTGCAGAACGTATTTATTTTTAATCAAGGTGCCGCGCACAAAAGATACGTTCAAGCGCTTCCGGCCATTATAACGGCTTCCGTATGCGATACCCTGCTGATCCTGCTTGCGGTGCTCGGGGTTTCTCTGGTGCTGCTGGGAGCGTACTGGGTGAAAACCGTTTTCCTTTGCGCAGGCATCGCGTTCCTGCTGTATATGGGCTGGAGCACCTGGAAGAGCGCATCCTCGTCCGGCGGCGCGGGGAGCGGGGCCGGACAGGCTTTCTCGCCGCGCAAACAAATGGCGTTCGCGGCATCGGTATCGCTGCTGAATCCCCATGCGATTCTGGATACGGTCGGTGTGATCGGAACGAGCTCCCTTAGCTATTCCGGAGCGGACAAGGCGGCTTTCGCCCTGGCCGCCATTCTGGTTTCCTGGATCTGGTTCACGGGTCTTGCCACGGCGGGCCGGATCCTGGGGAAGCTGGATTCGAACGGACGCTTCCTGGCCGGGCTGAACAAAGCATCCGCCTGGGTCATGTGGGCGGTCACGGTTTATATGGGGCTGTCCCTGTTCCGATAAATCGTTAGGAGCAGAATCTCGCAATACCATAACATTTCATATAAAGCAGAGCATCCGGTTGGTAGAACCGCTGGAGAGGCTCTGCTTTTTTGCTTCCAAACGATTGAGAAAAAGGCTTAGATTTCCAAAAGATGCCTATGCTAAACTGAGTCTTGAGCCTTATTTTGGAAAATTTTTTTAGAAAATCTCGATTTTCTTGTAACCTTTCCAGGAAAGCCTGCGTCTATATGGATAGATTTAGCAGGAATGGTATTTACATAATTTCTTTACAATTGCAAAAAGGAGGGGGCCGCATGCTTCGATGGCCGCGTAAAAAGAAAGACGGCGCGCCGATCGATCCGGAAACGTTCCTGCCCCCGGGGTCACCAGGCGGCGGTCCGGCGGCGTTAGCCGGCGCCGACGCGTTAACGGCATCCGCGGCGGAGACCTTGCCGCCGATTGAACGGAGCCAGCCGCTGCTCACTGTATCCGGCGTGGAGAGATCGTTCTCCGTTGGCGGACAGCGGCTTCATGTGCTCAAGGGAATCGACATGGCGCTGTATCCGACACAGCTGGTTATGCTGAAGGGGCGTTCGGGCTCCGGCAAGACGACGCTTCTCAATCTGATCGGGGGCTCGATCAGCCGAACCGAGGGGAAATTTGCTTTAAGGAACACCGGTTTCATGAGAGCGGAGATAATGAAAGGACATACATACGCAGGAAAGAGATCGGATTCATTTTCCAATCATTTGCTTTGATGCCGCTGCTCTCCGCTTGGGAGAATGTGGAGCTGTCGCTCCGGATGGCGAACGTTCCCCGCGGCGAGTGGAAGAGCCGGGTGAGCCACTGCCTGGAGCTGGTCGGGCTCGGCCGAAGGATGCATCACCGGCCGTTCGAGCTGTCCGGCGGCGAGCAGCGCCGGGTGGCGATTGCCAAAGCGATCGCTCATCGACCCAGCCTGCTGCTCGCCGACGAGCCGACGGCCGAGCTGGATTCGCAGATGGGCGCCCAGGTTATGGGCGTCTTCCGCGATATTATCCGGACGGAACGAATGACGATCTGCATGACGACTCATGACCCGACGATACTGGAGGTTGCCGACCGTGTTTACGAGATGGTGGATGGCAGATTTATCAACAGTTAAGAAAGCGGCGAGGCCGCTCATGCTGGGAACGGCCGCCGCAGCGCCGCTCCTCTCCTCCGGCTGCTCGCTGTTGCCGAAGGAGGATCAGGAGGAGACGATACCCGCGATTACGCCGCCGAAGATATCGCAGAAGCCGGTGTATACGGTCAAGACCGAAACGCTGGAAACCAAGGTGCGCGGTGCGGGGAAGCTGATGGCGACGGTGGAGGAGGATTTGTATTTTACCGATGACAACAACCGGAGGATCAAGAACATCGCGGTCAAGACCGGGGACAAGGTCGAGAAGGGTCAGCTGATCGCCGAGCTGGATGTGACCGAGCAGGAGCGGCAACTGAAGCAGAAGCGACTGGAGACGCGCAAGGACGAGCTGACAATGATCGAATCGCTGCGCAAGGCCGACGAAATGACGGCCGACCAGCTGGAACAGGCGAAGGTCAACTTTGCTTTGAAGCAGGAGGAGCTGAAGAATCTCGAGAGCACCATCGCCGGAGCCAAGCTGACGGCTCCCTACTCGGGGACCATCGTCTCGGTGTCCCTGAAGAAGGGCGACACGGCCAAAGCCTACGATACGGTGGCGACGATCGCCGATTTGTCGCAGCTCACCGTGGCGGCGACGCTAAGCCCGGACGATCAGAAGAAGGTGGCCCCCGGCATGGAAGCCGTGGTCGATATCAATACGGCAGGCCAGCATAAGGGCAAGGTGCTCCAGCTTCCGGTCGCCAAAAAGATGATAGCGGAAATCCGAACGGCGGGTCGAACGGAGGACAGACGAAGCGACCGGACTCGATCGATAATTATTTGCTTGTGCAGCTCGATCAATTCCCCGAAGGTTTAACCCGGGGAACGCAGCTCAGCGTATCCATCGTTACCCAGCGCAAAGAGAATGCCGTGACGATTCCGCTGGCCGCCCTTCGTTCGTATGCGGGGCGCAACTATGTGCAAATCGTTGACGACCAGGGCAACAAGCGCGAAGTGGACGTGGAAATCGGCCAGCAGACGGCGACCGATGTGGAAATCGTGAAAGGTCTTACGCCGGGGCAGAAAGTTGTGGGACGCTGATGCCGATGCTCCGTTTTTTATTCCGCAAGATGTGGAACACCCGCTGGCTCACGCTGAGCACGCTGGCCGGACTCATTATGGCGGTCGCTTTTACCACCAGTATTCCGATGTATGCGGACGGTTCGCTGAAGCGAGTCGTATCCAAATCGCTGGAGGAGAAAAGCGGCGGGCTTCCGGCAGGCTCCGTGCTGATCCGCTATCAAGCGTCCGGCGACCGACAAGACCGATCTCGATTCGCTGAACGATGTGGATACTTATATACGGGAGGACATTCCGAAGGATATTCCCTTTCCGAAGCAGGCTTACGTCCGCGACCTGTCGATCCGGAGCTCGCAGCTGACCCCCGAAGATCCGGCGAAGATCGACCCCAGCAAGCGCCGGCAGATGACGTTGACCGCGCAGAGCGGGCTCAAGGAGCATGTGGAGCTGTCGCAGGGCGCTTGGTTCGCGGACCCGCCCCAGAACGGGGTGGTGGAAGCCGTTATTCATGAAGAGGCGATGTACCGGAACGACATACATATCGGGGATGTGTTTAATTATCCGATCTCCGGCGGGCTCGGCATTGCGCCGCTGAAGGTGAAGGTCGTCGGAACCTTCAAGCCGAAGCAGGACGGGGATCCTTATTGGTTCCAAGGGCAGGAGGGGCCGCTGGGGATATTCTTCACGGGCGAACAGGGGTTTAACGATTACGTCCTGAAGAACAAGAAGATCCCGCTCGGCCAGGCGAACTGGTATTACGCCTTCGATTTGAAGGAAATTCAAACGCGTCAGCTTGCTCCGCTCGAACGGACGCTGACGCGTCTCGACATCATTCTGTTCCAGAAGCTGAAAAATACGCGGGTTGACGTATCGTTCATTCCGATCCTTCAGGAATTCAAGGTACAGAGCCTGCAGCTGCAGCTTCTGCTGTTCACGCTGGCGGCGCCGATGATCGCGATGGTGTTCTATTACATCGTAATGAATGCGAGGCAGTCTCTGGACCGGCGGCGTACGGTGATCGCCGTCATCCGCGACCGGGGAGGGAGCACCCGGCAGATTATCTGGATCTATTTGCTCGAGGGGCTTCTTCTCGGCGCGGTAGCTCTGGTGCTGGGGCCGATGCTCGGCTGGTTTATGGCGAAGAGCATCGGGTCCTCCAGCGGCTTCCTTACGTTCGTGGACCGCAAGGCAGTTCCTGTCGGCGTCTCGACGGAATCGCTGCTGTACGGCGTGGCGGCCGTCGTCATCGCGCTGCTCGCCGGCGTCATTCCGGCCGTCGTCTTCGCCCGGGCCTCGATCGTCAGCTATAAGCAGAAGCTTGCGCGTTCGGACCGGAGGCCGTTCTGGCAGAAATGGTTTCTCGATCTGCTGCTGATCGCCCTGGTCGGCTACGGGTACTACTTGTTCGACCAGCGCCAGGACCTGTTCAGCCAGACCGGCATGACGTCGGACCAGCTTTCCGTTCATCCGCCGCTGTTTTTTGTGCCGGCATTATCGATTATCTCGCTGGGCTTGTTCTTCTTAAGAGTGTTCCCCTGGCTGCTGCGGCTGGGCAACTGGCTGGGCAAGCGCTTCTTGCCGGTTCCGGTTTATCTGACGCTGACTCAGCTCTCGCGTTCATCAACATCGTACTATCCGATCATGCTTCTTCTGATCCTGACGCTGGGCCTTGGCGTCTACAACGCTTCGGCGACCCGGACGATCGATCTCAATTCCACCGACCGGATTTTGTATGCGTACGGGACGGACGTGGTCATGACGACGAACTGGGAAGCCGTTTCCGACGAGCCGCCTACGCAGAATGCGAATAACGGCCAGCAAGGTCAAGGTGGCCAGGGTCAAGGCGGAGCTGCAGGCGGGCAGGGGGCCCGGGAGGTCCAGGCCAGCCCGGAGCGGGAGGCCCCGGGGGACAGGGCGCCGGCGATCAACCCCTCCCAAGATGAGGTATATCGAGCCTCCGTTCGAAGTGTTCCGCGGGCTCGAAGGCGTCGAACATGCGGCGCGCGTGCTGCAGACGAAGAGCAACATCGTCGTTTCCGGCAAGTCGCTCGGCCAAGGGATTCTGATGGGCATCGACAATGTCGATTTTGCGAAGGTCGCCTGGTTCCGCAAAGACTTGTTCAAGGCGCATCCGTACCAATATTTGAACCTGCTGGGCCAATATGAGCAGGCCGTCATTATCCCGTCTTCGTTCGCCCAGAAGCACAGCATTAAGCCTGGCGATACGATGAGCATTACGGTATCGCAGCGACCGGTCGATTTTGTAGTGGTGGCTACTGTGCCTTATTGGCCGAGCCAGTACCCGGATCAAACGCCGTTCTTTATCGCCAATCTCGAATATGTATACGATCAGGCGCCAATGACGCCTTACGAGGTCTGGCTCAAGATGAAGGACGGAGCGAAGGTGGCGCCGCTGATCGAAGCGCTGAAAGCGAAGAAAATCGATGTCGCGAGCGTTAAAGACGTCCGCAACGAGCTGATCACGCAGAAGAAGCATCCCGCCCGAGGGGGCGTATTCGGCATCTTGAGTCTCGGTTTTCTCGTATCCGTCTTCGTATCGCTTGTAGGCTACATTCTTTATTGGTTCTTCAATCTGTCCAGCCGGGTCGTCCAATTCGGCGTGCTTCGCGCGATGGGGCTTTCCCGGAAACAGCTTACCGGGATGCTCCTGCTGGAACAGGTGTTCACTGCGGGCCTTGCGATTGCGCTGGGACTCGGGATCGGCAAGCTGACGAGCTATCTGTTCCTGCCGTTCCTGCAAACCGCCGAGAATGTCAAGACGCAGGTGCCCCCGTTCCGGGTCGTCTTCGACGCCCGGGATACCGACCAGCTGTACGTCGTGGTCGCCGTTATGATGCTGACGGGAGCGGGACTCCTGTTCATGCATATCCGTCGTTTGCGCGTCCATCAAGCCGTGAAGCTCGGAGAGGAGAAGTGATGCAGTGATTACATGTGAAGGACTCGTCAAAATTTATAAGACCGACGACATCGAGGTCGTGGCGCTGCAGGGGCTGAATATTTCCGTGGCGAAGGGCGAGATGATGGCGATCATCGGCAACAGCGGAAGCGGGAAGTCGACGCTGCTCAATATTTTGGGGGGACTCGACCGGCCTTCCGCAGGCCAGGTGCAGGTGGGGAGTGGAATCTGCTCAAAATAACCGACGACGATCTGGTTCAGTATAAACGCAAGACTGTCGGTTTTATTTGGCAGAACAACGCCCGTAACCTGGTTCCTTACCTGACGGCGCTGGAAAATGTCGAGATGCCCATGATGCTGAGCGGCGACTACGACCGTCCGTACGCCAAGCAGCTGCTCGAATGGGTGGGCCTGAAGGAGCGGATGAACAACAAGCTTCAGCAGCTTTCCGGCGGCGAGCAGCGCCGGGTGGCGATCGCTATCGCACTGTCCAATAAGCCGGCGTCGCTGCTCGCCGACGAGCCGACGGGCTCGGTCGATACGCGGACGTCCGACATGATCATGGACATCTTCCGCCGGTTTAACCGGGAGCTTGGCGTAACGGTCGTCATTGTAACGCACGACTTGTCGCTGGCGAGCAAGGTGGACCGGGTGGTGGCGATCCGCGACGGCATGACGAGCACCGAGTTCGTCAAGCGCAATCCAAACCTGGATCAGGCGGCCGGGGAAGCGGCGGCTTCCTCGATCCATGACGTGCATGAAGAATATGTGGTTCTCGACCGCGTGGGCAGGATGCAAATTCCAAAAGCTTATCTGCAGGCTCTTGGCATTGAGGGCAAAGCCTCCATGGAGTTTGACGGGGAGAAAATCATTATCAGGACCCCTAAGTCGCTTGAATAGACAGGCGCCGGTCCATTTTATTATATAAAACGGAGGTCAACCTCAATGAACAAATTTGCCAAAAACACCCTTCTGCTTTCGATCTGCGGAGGGCTGATGGTGCCGGCACTGGCGGCTTGCACCAAAACGAACAATGCGAACGACAAGTCGGAACGCGTGCTGCGCATCGCCACCAGCATGGGGTACAGCCCGGACGACGAATATTTCCGCCAGCGCTTCACCGAGCTGTTTGAATTCGCCAATCCGAACATCAAGCTCGAATTTATTCCGACAATGGATCACAACCGGTATATGTTCGGAAGCGCAGGGATGGATCAGAAGCCTGTCGATCCTTACCAGAAGCTGAAGGATATTATGAATGGAGACAATCCTCCGGACGTCGTGATGGTCGGCTACGAGCAGCTTACCGATCTTGTCAGCAATAACATGTTGAAGGAGCTGGACTCGCTGATTACGAAAGACAAGTTCGATACGAGCGATATTGTCCCGGCCGTCATCGACGGTTTGAAAAAAATGGGCGACGGCAAGCTCTACGCGCTGTCTCCGACCTTCAATTCCTCCGCACTCGTTTACAATAAAAAAATGTTCGACGAAGCCGGCGTTCCTTATCCGAAGGATAAAATGACATGGGAGGAAATATTCGATCTGGCGAGAAGATTGTCCAAAGGCGACGGCGATAACCGGAAATACGGCTTCTCCTTCTCACCGCAAAATATGGGCAACGACCTCTTTTACGCTTCGCAGATCTATACGGCTCCTTTGCAGCTGAGAACCTTCGATGACAAGGGCGAGAAGATGACCGTCGATTCCGATCAGTGGGAGAATGTGTGGAAAACCTTGCTGCAGCTGAAAACGGAGAAGCTGATTCCAGAGCAGAAGGATCCGTCGGCGATGAGGACCAAAATGCAGTCCGGCGAATACAATCCGTTCGATTATGACGATTTCTTATCGGGCCGTGTCGCCATGTCGATCATCAACTACGGGCAAATCGACCAAATCGTTAACGTGATGAAAAGCGCGCAATCGCAGACGGTCAAAGGCTTCTCCCCGTTTGACTGGGATGTTGTAACGCTGCCTGTACATAAAGAAGCTCCCGACATCGGCGGATACATCAACATGGATGGGATCATGGCCATCAATGCCAAAGCGCAGAATCCCGACGACGCCTGGAAATATATTAAATTCATCAACGGCGAAGAATGGGCGAAGCTGAAGGCAAGCGGCTCTTACAATATCGTCTCCCGCAAGAAATATATCAAGCCGAGGGGCGGAGCCGAATTCCATATGGAAGCCTTCACCACGTTGATGCCGGTGCCTATGACCGATAACAAGCTATACCGTGAAAAACCGGGGATTTACCAAGTAACCAGCATCGGCCAGCAAAAATTCCAGCAGGTCATCGAAGGCAAGCTGCAGGTGCGCGAGGCGCTCAAGCAGTGGTCGGCCGAAGGGGATACCATGCTGCAGAAGATCAAGGAAAATCCGAACGGGCCGAACAACGGCATGCCGATGGCCGTCCCGGCGGGGTAAATGGCCGATAACCGGAACTTATTCGTTTTTTTTCATGCTTACGAAGTAGCTTTGCTGAAGCAAAACCCAGCTTATGCTTACGAAGTAGCTTTGCTAAAGCAAAGCTCGGAGGAGGTAAACACCAAGATGAAACCGAAGAATAAACGCAACAAAAGTAACAAAAGCTGCCTGCTGCTGCTCACCGCCGCATTGACACTGGGCTCCGCTCTGCCCGCTTTTGCAGCGGACAGCGGCGGCTCGTCCACGCCGGCGCCTGCGGCGTCCGTGCTGTCCAGCGGCGCGCACCGGCCCTGGGAAAGGTGGACATCGGCGGCGGCAGTTATTTCGAGGTGAAGAATCTGTACATGCTGCCCGAGTCCACCGGCAAAACCGTCAGCTTCACCCTTACCGTGAACAACGGCGGCAGCAGCGAGCTGCTTTTTATTGATTACTGGGTGCATTTGAAGACCAAGTCCGGCAACGATATTTCGGTCCGGGTGCTGCCGCAGGATAAGGACAAGAACCGGATCAGCCCCAAGTCCAGCCAGGATATCAGCTTTTACGCCACGGTGAACGACGCGACACAGCTTCAGGATTTGGTCTTCCAGCTGATCAAATGGGACTTCAGCCAGCCGAACTTCGAACGGACGCTGGGTGAGATTGCCGTTCCGGACGATTACTCGGTTGTTACGCCGGCGGGTGAATCCCAGCTGATCCAAATGGCGGGCAACCCGGTTAAAACGACGGTCAAGAAGCTGCTCTACGGCAAGAATGAGAAAAACTACACGCCAACCGTGGTGCTGACCCTGCAAAATACGGGAAGTCGGAGCGTTACCCTTCCGGCTTATCAATACTTGCTGCGTACCGCGGACGGGGATTTGTACCCGCTTGATGCCAAAGGCGTGAAGGACCTGACCATCAACCCGAAGACCGATAAGGATATCGAGCTGTCCGGATCCGTGCCGGTATCCGTGTCGACCGAAGGATGGCGACTCGTGATCGTCCAGTACGCTTCCGATTTGAAGCTGAATCTTCCTCTTGCTTTCCTGACGCCGCCTCCTGTAAGCGAGACGGACAGTGTGGATACGGGGAAAGAATACCATTTTACAACCGACAAAGGAACGTACACGGCCCGGCTCGATGCGGTTCAGCGCCTGCCGTGGGAGGACCAGGACATTCTGACGGCCAAGCTTACGCTAGCCAACAAAGGGCCCGAAGCGCTTCCCATCCCTGATCTGACGGGCTATTTCGAATTGGATGACGCTGTGAAGGTGGAGGCCAAACTGATCCGTACGGAGAGCGTAATCGGTCTGTCACCGAATGCTTCGACGCAGGTTCAGCTGCTCGGCAAAATTCCCTACTCCTACAGTTTCGGCAAGGTCAAGCTGGTGCTTCAGGAGAAGAAAGGGACCGGGGGCACGCAGAACAGCGGATCTTCGGGCAGCAGTGCAACCACGGAGACGACTGATTTGCTGGAATTCGTACACCGTTCGGAGCTGATGAACATCACCTATAACAATGTGGGCGAGTCCTATAAGTCAACGACGGTCGGCCGGAACGCCAGCTTCAGCGTCCAGAGCGTTACCACCTATAGGGGGATACGGCGGATACGTTCACCGTTCAAATGGAAGTAAGCAACCTGGAAAAACGGTTTACGGGCGTATCGAAGCTGGTAGCGAATTTCAAAACATCCGACGGGACCGTCTATCCTGCGACCGTGTCCGAAATCAAGAATAAAGTCAGTCCCGGGGGCCGGGCGCTGTTGATGCTGTCGAGCACGGTGCCGAAGGGCTTTCCCACGTCGGGGCTGCATGTAATGATCGGCGAAGCCGTCACGGAGGACAAATACACCGACGGGGACAAGAAGCCCGATGCCTACGTCAACGCGGTGCGTTCTGGTCGCCGCAGGAAAACTTAAAGGCGAAGGACAATCTGATGGATCTGGACCTGACGCCTTACAAGATTTCGATCTACCATATCAACACATGGCTGGATCAGCAGGGGGTCGGCCTCAAGTTCAACTATGAACTGACGAGGGATCTTCTGATGCAGACGAATACGGAGGGCCGCAAGCTGGTGATCGGGCTGGAGGACGAGAAGGGCCAGATCACATTTACCCGCGAATTCGACTTTAAGGATTTCGACGATGCGACGGCCGGGGATACAAGCGGCGGAACAAGCGGTAGCGACGATGGGCCCACCCAGGACAAGGATAAGATGAGGCTGGGCCGGCACGTGGGCTTTGAAATCAAAGTGAACGACAGGGATTTGGTCTTCTTCGTGGAGACGCTCAAGCATTACAAGCTCAATATCTATGATTCGTACAAGGGTCAGAAGAAGTCGCTGGCTTCGAAAACCATCCAATGGTTTGAGACGGTAGAATAATCTCTATTCTCAGCAATGAATTTGGTCAAAAATGGGTTTGGAGGCGAAACCGTTTCTGTGCAGTTGCGTAAAACTGGACAGGAACGGTTTTTTTTACCATCCACTGAAAGTAATTATTAAATAAAGGTTAATTTATCCAGCTTTGTATTGACATATTTTAGTAGCTGAACTATTGTTATTAACGTTAACAACTTTCTTAACGATATCAACCGATTAGAGGAGATTCTATGAGTCCGAGCCCAACACCACAGTCCTTCTCCGATTTAAAGCGGGTATTCAGCAACCAGATGTCCCTCACATTTGAAACGGATGGCTTTAGTCCGCTAGTCGGGCGCATCTTCGCTCTGCTTCTGTTTGCCCCGGAACCCCTCAGCCTCCAGGATATGGCCGATCAGCTCGGCGTTACGAAGGCGGCCGTCAGCGTGCAGGTACGCGCGCTCGAGAAGCATTCCATGTGTCAGAAGCTCCCAACCAGCGGCCGACCGGAGAGATTATTACTACATAGCCGACGATTTCAGCACGACGGTTACCCGTACGACGGTGCAGAAGATGAATTTTGTACATAATCGGATTTTGCAGACTTTGGATACTTTCAACCGAATTCATCCGGTTGCATCGGAAGAGAAAGCGGCTTACGACGCCGCGAGGCAACGATTTTTGGAGATGGAGGCTTTATATCGGTTAATTCTGGCCAGGCTCGACGGACTAGAGGAGGAGTGGCTGCAAATCAGAGATCAGCTGATTCAGGACATGGAGCAGAGGTGAAGCTGACCCCCAAGCGGATGAAATGTTTTTCGCCTTGCGGCTCATTTTTTCCAGGATATGCTGAATAAAAAGGTAAAAAAATGAAGGGGTAAGGCTGAGGCGGTCGTCTAAGTAGTCAGCCATTGTAATGGAGGAGTAGAGAGATGAATAAGTTAACTAGTTTTTCGATGAAAAACATCACTGCCGTCATCATCATCATTTTGATATTGATCGGCGGGGGCATCTATTCTTCAACGACATTGAAGGTAGAGAGCATGCCGGATATTTCTTTTCCGGTCGTCCTGGTGAATACGCAGTATTTGGCGCCGCCGAAGGATGTGCTCGAGGATGTGACCAAACCCATAGAGAAAGCCGTCGCGAGTCTGGAAGGGATCAAGAACCTGACCTCCACCTCAAGCGATAACTTTTCTTCGGTCGTCATTGAGCTCGAGCAGGGGAAGAAGCCTGATGACGTGAAGAAAGACGTGGAGAGCCTGATCTCCAACGTGAAGCTTCCGCAGAGCTCTGAGAAACCGAAGGTGCAGACGTTCGGCTTTGCTTCCGAACCGGTATATTACTTATCGATTTATGGAAGCAACGGGATGAATCAGCAGGAGCTCGACAAAATTTATAAGGATGTCATTCTTCCCGGGTTCAACTCGATCAAAGGCATCGACCATGTCGACTCCATCGGCAACCAGGAATCGGTGCTGACGATGAAAATGGACGTCAACGCGATCAATAACTACGGCTTAACGCCGGCCGGGGTCTCCCAGAATATCAAGTCGGCACTGGCCACGAGCCCCGCGGGTTCGGTCGATTTTAACGGCAATACCCAGATGGTCCGTGTAAAGAGCGATTTGGACTCGATCTATAATCTCGAGAATATGAAGATAACGACGCCGAGCGGCGACACCGTACTGCTCAAGCAGATCGCCAAAGTCGAAGCGATAACGGAATCGACGTTCCTATCGCGTCTTAACGGCCAACCGGCCATCGGCGTGAACCTGTATAAAACGAAAAACGCGAACGCCGTAGAATTCGGAGCCAGCCGCCGATAAGCTGATGGCTGAGTGGAAGCAGGACTACCCGAACATTACGTTCCACACAATTTATAACAGTGCCGTCGATATTAAAGAATCCATTAACGGTATGGTTCGCGAAGGAGCGCTTGGCGCCGTGCTCGCTTCGATCATGATTTTGCTCTTTCTAAGAAATGTTCGTATGACGGTCATCGTTTTAGTCTCTATTCCGTTGTCGATTTTAATTACATTGATGGTGATGGCTCCGCTCGGCATTTCGCTCAACATCATGACTCTCGGCGGTATGGCCATCGCGATCGGACGGGTCGTGGACGACAGTATCGTGGTTATCGAGAATATCTACAGCCAGCTGCAGAAGGCGCATGAGCGCAACGAGTCCGTGATCAAGCTGGCCACTTCCCAGGTAGCATCCGCGATCACCTCATCCACCATTACGACCGTCGGCGTCTTCGCGCCGATTGCGATGGTCAGCGGGGTACTGGGTGAAGTGTTCCGGCCATTCGCTATTACACTAGTCGTAGCGCTGCTGTCTTCCTTGATTGTGGCCGTAACGGTCATTCCGATGCTCGCGAAGCTGATGGTGCTGAAGAGCAAGAATATCAAGCATCACGATGAAGCTACAGTAGGCAAAGTATCGGGCATGTACAAGAAAACGCTGATTTGGTCGCTCAACAACCGGAAAAAGACGGCACTGCTCGCCATTATCCTTTTCTTATTAACCGTTGGAGGAACGGCGCCTTTCCTCGCCACCTCCTTCATGCCGGAGAGCGAATCCGACAAAATGATGCTTTACAGCATTAAAATGCCTCGTGAGACAACGATCGAAACGATGAACGAGAAGGTCAAGGAAATCGAAGCGATGATGCGCGAGTCCAAGGATCCGGCAGGCCAGCCGACCTTTGACTACATTGAATCGCTTATCGGATATAACAACAGCGAGGACCGCGTTGCATACCGTTCGCAATTCTTCTCGGCCGCTTCCAAAGCCTCCAACGCCAAAGAGGTGGTGAAGGAATTTAAGGAAAAAATCCTCTACCTGCTGCCGAAAGGCTCGGAAGTCGAAGGGCGACTGCTTTCCGGCGGAGGTCCGGGCGGCGGGGGCGCGGATTTCTCTTACGTGCTCAAAGGTGATGATTTGAATAACCTGACGACGGCCGCCGAAGCGGTCAAGGCCAAATTGAAGGAGTTCCCCGAGCCGCTTGATATTAAAGACAGCTTGAGCGAGAAGAAAACCGAAGTGGAAGTGGATGTCGACCAGAATAAAGCAAGGCTGTACGGTCTGTCCTCCGCACAAATCATGGATACCGTCCGTACTTGGCTGGCGGAAGAGAAAATCGGAGATTTGAAGTTTGATAACACGACGTTCAAAACCAAGGTGATGCTGGATCCTTCCTTTAAAAATTCGGTGGATAAAATCGGACGTTTCCAAATTAAGACTCCGACCGGTTCAACCATCAACTTGAATGAAATCGCGAAAATCCGCCAAATGGATGCGCCTGTCGCCATCACACGTGAAATGCAGGAGCAGTACGTGAAGGTAACGGCCTCCATTGACAGTAAGGATAAGGGCGGCGTGAGCCAGAAGGTGACCGCTGCACTAAAAACGGTGGAGCTTCCAAGCGGCGTCCGGGCGGCTGCAAAAGGCGTAACCGACGATATTCAAACAAGCTTTAACCAAATGTTTATTGCGATGGGCGCTTCCATCTTTATCGTCTATTTGGTCATGGTGCTGGCCTTCGGCAACGGCGGCGCGCCGTTTGCCATCCTGTTCTCCCTGCCGCTGGCGGCCATCGGTGGACTTCTGGGCTTGTTCATTACCCATGAATCGGTGAACATCACTTCACTCATCGGCTTCCTGATGCTGATCGGGGTTGTCGTCACGAACGCGATCGTGCTGGTCGATCGGGTACAGCAACTGCGTGAAGAGGGTCACTCGGTTCGGGATGCGCTGGTCGAAGCGGGGATGACGCGTCTGCGCCCGATTATCATGACGGCAGGTGCAACGATCATCGCTCTGCTGCCGCTCGGTCTGGGATTGTCCAAGGGGACACTTATCTCGAAAGGACTCGCGGTGGTCGTTATCGGAGGTTTGACGACTTCGACGCCGCTGACGCTGGTTATCGTTCCGGTCGTGTATGAAATGATCGATAACATTAAGAAGCGGTTCAGCCGTTTGTTCAAGCGGAAGGAAAAAGCGGCTTCTCAGACGGGTACCCCGGCAACCACGCCATGAAACCGTTCAAGGGGATAAAGATAGATAAGGGAACAAGGGAAAGGGAGAATCGGCCAATGAAACCGGTAATGACAAAAACAATGAAACAAACTACGAGAGTGATGGGGGCCGTCGTCATTAGCACGGCGCTCATCGCCGGTCGCTCGTCCAAACCGGCGGAGCGACCCAAGACCGCAGCGGCAGAGAACCAACTGAAGACGGTCAAAACGGCGAAAGTGGAGAAGAAATCGATCGGCGATCCGCTCGAGCAGGTAGCGGATGTCGTTTCCTCCATTACGCTGGATATTCCTACCAAGGCCGGTGGCGATGTGCAGGAAATTTTAAAGAAACGCGGCGAAATGGTAGAGAAAGGCGACGTCATATTCCGTATGGACCCGACCGATGTTCTGATTCAAAAGGAAAAGGCGCAAATATCGCTCAAGGGCTCGCAGGAGCAGTTGACCAAATCCAGAGAGGATCTGGCGAACTCCAGGCAGGAACTGCAGAACGGAATTAAGAAGCTCGAGACCTCGATCAGCGATACGGAGAAGAACTATGCCAAGATGCGCAATGACTACGATCTTGGCCTTGTAACCAAATTCCAGCTCGATCAAATGGAATCTCAGCTCAACAACCTGAAGCTGGATCTGGAAGCCAACAAAGCGAAGCTGAAGACGCTGGACAGCACCAATTCGCTTTCCCAAATCGAACAGGGGATGGAAACCGCGAATGTCTCCCTGCGGGAGCTGGACCGGACACTTGACAATTTGAATGTGAAGGCCACCGTCAGCGGCGTGTTGACGGAGCCGCCGGTCGAGGTGGGCATGACGCTTCCGGCCGGCTTCAAAGCGGCGACGGTGCAGCAACTGGATCCGATCAAGATCAAGGCGGAGCTGACCGAAGACGCGGCTAAGCTCATTCGGGGCAAGGAAGAGCTGACCTTCTACGTTCCGGGGACAACCGATAAAATGAAGGGCAAAGTCAGCTATTTGGCCGACGTGATGAGTTCGCAATCGAAATCGTATTCGCTTGAACTTGAGGTACCGAACGCCGACCGCAAGCTGAAGCCGGGGATGAAGGCTCAAGTGCTGCTGACGGAGGCCCAGGACCAGCTCGTAGTGACAGTGCCTACGCTGAGCGTCGTCCGTGAAGGCGGGGATACCTTCGTGTTCGTGCTGAACGGCGATACGGCGGAGAAACGGAAGGTCGAGCTCGGACGTCTGAACGAAACGATTCAGGAAGTCATCTCGGGCGTTAAAGAAGGCGAGCAATTGATCGTTTCCGGACAGCATCAATTAAAAGACAAGGAAAAAGTGCAGCTGGCGAAGTAACAAACGGCCGGGCAGGAGGATAACCATATGAACAACAAGCTGAAATTAACCGTAGCATCCGTCGTCATTTCCGCATCCCTTATGAGCACAGGGTACAGTGTATGGGCCGAGGACGGACAGCCGCAGGATGTGCCTGCGGTGGCATCCGTTTCCTATAAATTGACGGACGCGCTCGAGGTGGAAGTGAAAAGCGTGCTGAGCGAACACGTACTCGACGGCACCCGTATCGGTGTAGTGGTGCGCATGAAGAATAACAGCACCTCCATCACCCGGGTTCCGGACACTTATGAGGTTCGCGTCAAGACAAGCGAGGGCGTGGAATACACGCTGCAGCCCAGCGCCTCTAACGTAAAATCGATTCAGCCGAAATCGAATAGCGAGCTCAGTTACATGTCCGTGATCGACCGCACGGATGAGATAAAGCTGAGCGAAGTGAACTGGACGGACGTCGATTATTACGTTTATCCCAAGAAGGAAACCGTGATCGTGACCGCCCCGATAACAGGCCAGGTTTGGAAGGGCAGCGACGCTCCGATCACCGACCCTTCGGCGGTTAAAAAATGGTCCGAATCGTTTAAAATTCCTTCGCTTCTTTCGCCGGTCCAGTATACGCCGGTCAGCATCAGCAAAGAATCGACCGAGAAAGGCAATGTGGTGGTCGTCCAGCTGCTCGCTTACAACCCTGGTGATCAGCGCGAGACGCTGCCGGACTTCCTGATCGACGGCAGAACGGACGGCAAAGTGTTCTCCGGCAAGAGGGTGGAAGAAGGAACGGTCGTATTGGAGGCCAAAGAGGAAAAATATATCCACTATGCGATTCCTGTGGAATCCGATACCGTGCTTACTAGCTTAAACCTGCTGACGCAGGAGAAGTTCGCCCAGGCCGGACAAGGACAGGGGGCCGCGGCCAGCCTGGTGAACTACAATGTGGGCCGCTTGAACATTCTGCTTCCGTCCCAGCAAAGCGGCATGGGATACGAGCCTTATGTTTACGGCACCCCGATGAAATTCGATAAACGCAGCGAGCTGATCCATCCGGACATTGACGTCTCCTTGGCGGAGTTCACCATGCAGGATAACGTGGAGGAAGGTTCCAAGAACGTGAGCGCCAAATTCAAGCTGCAGAATAAAAGCGACAGGCCTCTGGCCATTCCGGTCTTCCAGACGGATCTTGTAAGCTCGGACGGCTACACGTACAGCGGGGCCCGTCAGACGATGACGACGCCTACCGTGCTTGCCGAACTCCAGCATTACCGTAAGTTATTCGTTCACGGTGCCGGCATCGGAAACCGGGAAAGGGCTCGCACTCAAAATCCAGGATGCCGTAACCGCGGCGCCTTACAAAACGACGATTGCCGCGTATGCCGTGGAGCTTCAGCCGGTCAGCACGAACGATCAATTTAACGTTTATCCGTTCAGCATCAAAGTAACGGATTGGGATGTATCCGGCAACTTTAACAAGATGGGCACGCTCGAATATATGTATAAGACCAAGTTCTTCCTGGACATCAAGCGGGACGAACAGGTTCAAGTGGATCAGAACTTCTCCCGTCTGCGGTTCGAGCTTTACGATTCCGTGGACCGATTGATCGGTACCAGCGACAAATCCTTCATCGGCCCAAGCCGTCTCGTGACCGGGGAAAACAATATCCAGTTTACCGGTACATCTGAACAATTCGAGCATCCGCTGACCATTCGGGTTTACGAAGTATTCACGACAGCCGGCGGCGATGCCAAACGTCTGCTCGGCGTCTTCAAGCAATAATATCGTATCATAGCAATCATCAGGAATTAGATCCCGGATAAAATAAAAATGGCCGCCCGTGAACAGTTGTTCCGGACGGCCATTCGATTTATTGGCCGGCGAAGGGCGCTGAGGCGGCTGCATTTTGCCGGCCCAGCTTAAATTCCCGTAGGGTAGACCATTTACCGCTTTGCTCTTGACGAAGGAGAGCGAAACGGTCGATTCCGGTGGTGAGCTGAAGCTGTTTGTTCTTCAGGCTGGCCAGGATGTCGTGCATTTCATCGGCGCCCAGTTCCTGGGCTATGGTCAGATGAGGCGTATAGGCGTACGGCCTGCTGATTTCCGCCAATGGACCCGAGCAAAGCCGGCTTTGCAGATGCCGCATCGGCTCCGGATCGGCCAGCGCCATATAGACCACATGGCTCGCCGGATAAAAGGACGAAAACCGGTTGAAGGTGATGTCAAAAGGTTCTATCTTCGCCGCCGACTGCTCCAGATGAACTAGCGCCGCCTGCAGCTGTCCGTCGTTCCATTCGGATTTCTCCATCACCGTCAAATGCGGCGGCAGCAAATCGTAGTGCGGATCATATCTTCTCCGGTAATGGTTGGCAAACTCCTGCACTTCTTTTGATGGGAAAACCGCTACACCGTAGAACATTTTTTCCCCTCCTCCAAGTTTTGCGGAGCAAAACTGCTTCGTAAGCATAGACTTTGAGTTTTCGTTAGAAAACTGCTTCGTAAGCATGAAACTTTCCCACAATATTCGTCTCCGCTTAGTATGCCGCGATGAACGAACTTACTTACATTATAAGCGTTTTCTCCTTTTTCGTCCAAAAACTCATGAACTGGCCTTACACATCCAAACCTTTGGCTGAGTCCCGGCATATAATGGACTAACCTTGGTTGACGGGAAAAGGAGCGGGTTCCCATGAGAAGAGAAGTACACAGCAAAGAGTTACGGAACGCCGTTGATGAGCGGCTGCAGTTACGCGGGGTGACGCTCCAAGATATCGCGTGGATCGTCCGAGAGATGCAGGCGCCGTTTCAGCCCGGATTGTCGATGGAAGACTGTCTCGAAGCGGTACAGGCTGTTATGCAGAAAAGAGAGCTTCAGCACGCCATCCTCGTAGGGATTGAGCTTGATATGCTGGCGGAGAAGGGGTTGTTGTCCGAACCGCTTCAAACTCTGATTGCATCGGACGAGAGCTTATTCGGCTGCGACGAGACGCTGGCGATGGGGGCGGTCTACGGCTACGGGAGCATAGCCATTACGACCTTCGGCCATCTGGATAAACAAAAAATCGGCATGATCAGGCAACTGGATACCAAGACGGGAAAGGGCGTCCATACCTTTCTGGATGATCTGGTCGCCGCGGTGGCGGCTTCCGCATCGGGCAGGCTGGCCCATCATTTCAGGGATCGGAAGGAGTCCGGCAAATAAGGAAAAGATTTTTGGGCAAGCTACAAAAAGAACTTCATATCATTTCATCAAGCGGAGTGAGAAGGATGAACTGGATTTATTGGGGCAAGTTATACGACAGCAAGTTTCAAGCGGGCCGCCTGGCCAAGCGTATGGAGGAGGATTGGTGGATTTACGGCTATGAATGCCCTTCCGAGGTACAGGTATTCCGCTCCAAAAAAGGACGTTTCGGCGTCCGGTATATGGTATAAATTTTTACTTGACTAGATCCTTGGATTTGGTGTATATTTATTTCTGTCGCTTCGTTAGGACGATAATGCTTGAGATGGCGCGGGGTGGAGCAGCCCGGTAGCTCGTCGGGCTCATAACCCGAAGGCCGCAGGTTCAAATCCTGCCCCCGCAACCAAACTATCTTAAGGGCCTATAGCTCAGTTGGTTAGAGCGGTCGGCTCATAACCGATTGGTCGGGGGTTCGAGTCCCTCTGGGCCCATACACCATACTATGCCGGAGTGGCGGAATTGGCAGACGCACAGGACTTAAAATCCTGCGGTAGGTGACTACCGTACCGGTTCGAGTCCGGTCTTCGGCAGTAATTCACTCGAATGGAAATAGACGAAAGGCACACCGTTTCGGACGGGGTGTCTTTTTTTATGTGCTTTTCTCCGGGCTCATGCATATACTTTCAATATTCCGGCAAAAAGGAGGGTTTCCTGTGCCTTCGATTATTTTGGCACCAATCAAGATTACTGGCGCCAGCGGCGAAGTGACCTTCGGCGATGTACTGCAAATTACTCCCAAAAGTACCTCGAAATCCAACGCTGGCTCCGGCGGTTCGAATGTGGGTGACTTCACCGGCACCTTCACGGCTATCAGCTTTACGAATGTTTTCGATGCCGATGTGAACGACGCCAACAACCAAGGCAACAATTAGGCTACATAAAATCACGCACTCTTGCCTTATTAAGGCCCGGGTGCGTGATTTTGCGTTCAAAGAAAACGGATATCAACGGGATGGTACGCCTGGTCGGTAGATTGCTTGCGCATGTGCAGCTGCATAATTCCGTTCTTGTATACGGCTTTACAGCTATCGGGATAAACCAGACTGTTCAGCTTGATCGTCTGTATGGCTTTATTCGGCGTACCCATCCAAACGGACTTGGTTGCTGCTCAGCTTGACGCGGACCTTTTGGGCCTCGGCCCTGTCGGGGATATGCACTTTCACAATGACATTATTGTGCGTATCGAAGACCTCTGTATGAAAATGATGCTTCAGGTTGTCTAAATCGACCGAAGGCAAAGCCTGTTTCATCACATCTTTAACATAATTCTCCACCCATCCCATCGGCTCGCTGGAGCCGCTCGGTCCGGGAAAGGGGCCTTCCCTCCGAAAAACTGTTCGAACTGCTTCCAATTGAAATCGAAGAAACCGTTCTTCGATTGGTTCACGGGTATCCACTCCTTCCTAAAGCATTATATGTGGTTCCCTCCGAATCAATGATTGTCGCCCGGCATAAAACATACTCAAGGGCGATCCTACATATAATGAATTAATCCATCAAGTCACCGGGGTGGGAGCCGATGCCAGCCATTGTGGGAGCGATCAAAATTTTAAGTGTCGGCCCGAGCTCCATTGTACATATTGGGGACTCCATACAACTTGCGCCGTCCAGTATATCGAAGACGTTTGCCGGTGCCGGCTCGTTTAATACGGGGGATTTTGTACGGACCTATAATATGATGAACAATACGAACACAAACGACAGCGATATCTCCGATGCTAATATAGTGTCCGCAGACCAGGCCGCAGGGGTGGTATAGATACCATGGCACAGCTTACGATTCATCAAAATATTGTGATCCACCAACTGAAGGTTGGTTCTGTTTCCAACTCTTCGGTCCTTCAAATCGGAACAGCCGGGACGATCCGCTCTCTATCCAATTTATATAATTCAGGCGGGTTTACCGGGCCTGCGCCGGCTGCAGGAGCCATGCCGGCGCCGGCGACTTCGCCGCCGCCGCTCGTACCGCCGCCGGCAGTTTCCAGATGAACGGAGGACTGATCGATGCAATCATCGCAATCACAATCCTATTTCCAGCAGCTCCACGATTATTTGACCTGGCAGACCCGGCGCATTCAAGAGCTGGAGCAGAAAGTTAACGCATTGTCCCAATCGGTCGATGCATTAAGTAAACAGAAAGGGGTAACCATCGACCGCATTGAATACCACTTTGACCAACTGAAAGTGGAACAGCTGCACGGCACGTTGAATGTGGGGATTTCCCCCAGCGGCTTAAACGATAAAACGCTCGAGGATGTCGCGGTAGGAGGCCAGCCCATTCAAACGAACACAGCGCGGTCCGAATCGTTCGGTAGGATACAGGACGCGGTTCTTCACTACCTTCGGGAAGAATGCCCCAGAGAGCTGAAGAGCTTCTATGCGGAGTACAAGGTGAACCTGGGAGACGATTTCTGCAAGATGATGATCGACGATCTGTGGTCCCAGTCGCGGGGCCGGATCCTGCATTACATGGAGACGCTGGTCGATCCGAATCAGCTGACGCTCACCGCGGAGCAGGAGCAGGAAATTACGCAGCGGGTGATCGGTGACATTCAGGAAGGCATACGGCAGTATATTCAAAAGAAAAAGGATGAGGGGGAAGCCTATGGTGATATTACAGGTCATCAATAGAGAGGTTTCGGTAGCCAGCGTGACAATTACCGGTGTTGCCAGCTCCGCCGTATTTCAGATCGGGGATACACAGGAAATTAACTTGTCCTCCATCTTTGATACCCCGCCGGAATCGCTCATTATCGGCCCGCTCGTGCCGCTTGCGCCCACGTCGCGATGACAGGAGCTTCTTACCGGACGTCGGTTGTAGGAGAAGTCAAAATCAACGCCGTCCTGTTTTCTTCCGCGGTATTTGCCGGCGACATGGTTGAATATGCTCCCAAAACCCTGGTCCTGGCGATTCAGAGGGAAGTTCCGAACCATTTAGGGAATGAGGGATCCATCGAGGCATTTCCGATCTTTTCCGCCGAGATCCCGCGCCGCTGAAGCTGCCCGGAACCGAACTGTCGACGGTAAACGAGAGCCCGTTCATCCGGGTAGGCGACGTTCGCATTCTTTCGGTATCGACCTGCGGCCTGTTTCATATGGGCTCCAACCGATTTATCCGGGAGGAAGCACGGATCAAGCATATCCGGCAGCTGCTCACCGGCGAAAGACGCAGCGTATAACGACCTTCGGCATGGCCGGAGTTTTTTTTTTGTCAGCATAAAACCGCTTTCGCCTCTCCGGCGTTAACTTTACTGTGAAGCGGATCAAGGTACCGCTTAGCGGATAGTAAACGAACAGAGGAGGAATGATTCGGATGAAGAAACAAAGCAGAACGGCCGCATGGTTGCTCGCCGGTACACTTATGATAGGCGGCGCCGTGCCGGCTTGGGGAGCGGACGCCCCGGCCGCGGCCAATTTGAAGACTGCGGCGCAGGTGGCGGCGGATTTGGGGATGCTCCAGGGGATGGAGCCGGCGTCAGCGACGCTTATTTAGCCAAGGGCTCGACCAGGCTGCAGACAGCCATCTTGTTCCTGCGGCTGAAAGGGCTGGAGCAGGCTGCTCTCGCCTTCAAAGGAACGGATAATTTCAGCGATGCCGGTCTCGTCAATCAGACCAATCAAGCCATTCTTGCTTATTTGAAAGCGAATCCTGAGCTAGGCTGGACGGGCAGCGGCGGAGGCAAATTCGAACCGCTGGCGCCGATCACCGCCGGACAGTACTACAAAGTGCTTCTGGAAGCGCTGGGGTATAAGCAGGATACGGATTTTCAGTATGAGAATGTGATTACATATGCGAAGACCGTCGGACTTTCGCAAATCGCAGGGGTAGGGGCTCTGCATAACAGCGATATCGCCACTGCAACCGTGGAAGCGCTTCGAAGCCAAGTGAAGGGCGGAACGAGAACGCTGCTGGATTCCTTGGTCGATCAGAAGGTGGTGGCCAAGGAGAAAGCGGCCGCGATTCAGGGCCCGGCGCTTAAAATCGCATACGATGCCGCCTTGGGCGCCTATTTGACGGACGATGCGGGAATGACGCTGTATATGTTTACGAAGGATACAACCGATGTGAGTGCCTGCTATGACAAATGTGCCGCGGCTTGGCCGATCTATTATGCCGACAATCTGCTGATTCCTGCGGAGCTAAGCGCGGCTGATTTCAAGACCATCACACGGAATGATGGAACAAAGCAGCTCTCCTATAAGGGGATGCCGCTGTATTATTACGTCAAGGATACGAAGCCTGGCGACATTACGGGCCAAGGAGTGGGCAAGGTCTGGTACGTCATTAATCCGCTTCCGGCAGGATCCGACGCACCGGCCGTACCGGTCGCTGCCAAGGAGTATCAGATCGACATCTCCGGGTTTGCCTTCTCCGAGAAGGAGCTCACAGTCGAAGCCGGGGCCAAAATCACGTTCACCAATAAGGATAAGGTGATGCATAATACCGTATCGGACGCGCTGGGAGCGGATGGAAAGCCGGTGTTCGAAACGAAGCTGCTCGGTCAAGGCGAGTCCGAATCGATCGTCCTGACGCAGCCTGGGGAGTACACCTATTATTGCCAGCCTCATAAGGCGGCGATGAAGGCCAAGATTATCGTGAAGTAATGCTTGTCCCGGTTTGCCCGGCTCTGCGGACCCTGCGCAGCCGGGCTTTTTTGCATTCTTTCAATGCTGCCGTATTGCCAAAAAACGTATTTTATAAGAAGATGACTATGAACCAGTTATCGTTTTCCACCGTTTACTATGATGAGGGTACTGAACCCGGGAGTGTGCCGCCGTTGCAGCAATATTCGGATGAGCAGTTGATGCGGATGATCAGGGAAAAGCATAGCGACGCGCTGCAGGAGCTGTACGACCGGTATGCGCGGCTCGTTTATTCTTTTGCCATGAAATCGAAGCGGGATCCGCTGTTTGCCAAAGAAATCGTTCAGTTGGTGTTTACCCGCTTATGGACGACCGAACGGGTCTACGACCCTGCCAGGGGCCTCTTTGTGAACTGGTCGCTGACCATCACGAGAAACATTACCGTGGATCAGCTCAGGAAAGAGCGGAGACAAGGGGCCGTGACTCCACTGGAGCCTTGGACGGCGGATTCCGCAGCGGAGAAGAATATGGCGCCGGTCGAGGACGCTTTGTCCCGGGCTCTGATGAAGGAGCGGATCGAGCAAGCTTACGGTTATTTGAATGAGCAGCAAATCCGGCTCGTCCGGATGCTGTATTGGGAGGGCTATACCTTAAGCGAAATTGCGGCGATGGGCGAGGAGCCCGTCGGAACGGTGAAAAGCCGGCTGCACCAGACGCTGAAGCTGCTGCGCAGGCACCTGAGCCCATGGAGAGAGGAGTGAAACGGGCGGCATGAACGATCATAATCCGTGTGAGCAGCGATTCTCCTATTTCCTGCAAGAGCTGACAGGCCGGGAGAAGGATAGCTTTGAGCGGCATTTGGCCGAATGTGAAGCGTGCCGCGAGGAATTGGCGGAACTGCGGCTCGTTTGGGATGCGCTCCCCTATGAAATGGAAGAGGTCGACTTGCCTGGGGAGTGGAAAGCTGAAGTGATGAATGCCGTACTCCGGCCCGACGCCATGAGGGGCCATACGAAGCGAAACCGCCTTCGCTGGGTCTATGCGGCTGCAACTGCGGTAATCTGCTTTGCGGCCGGCGGACTTGCGGGATGGGGGCTCACTCATTCCGGGACGCAGCAAGCAACCGCACCGCCGGGCAAGGAAGAACGGCGGCGACCTCGCTGTAGTTATGCAGGAAGTCAGCTTGAAAGCCTACGATCAAGGGATGCCGGAGGCCAGAGGCAAGGTATGGCTCATGAAGCAGGGGGATAAGGAGCATTTGGTGGTTGAACTGTCGGGCCTGAGGCCCACGAACGGCGAATGGACGTACCAGCTGTGGATGCTGCGGGGCGGCAAACGGTGGAACTGCGGTACGATGCGGGTCGGCGAGAAAGGCGGCGGCGTCATGACCTATGAGATGCCGGCTTCGGAGGGTGCATTTGACGGCTTCGGCGTAACCCTAGAGCCCGATGCCCTGGGTGAGCAACCGAGAGGGAAGAAAGTGCTGGGTACGTAGTATTCGGACCATGGATGCCGGGCCGGAATGGCGTTCAAGACATTTTATAACAGGGAGGAAGTAGAGGGCATGGCCAGAACAAGAATCGAGCATGTGGGCATTATGGTGAAAGATATCGATACATCGGCCAGGTTTTACGAGAAGGTGGTCGGGCTTACATTGAAAGGCAAGTTAGATCATACGAACGGCATCGTCAAGCTGGCATTCCTTGGCTTCAATCAATCCGGCGAAACAGAGCTTGAGCTGATTGAGGGGTATAACGACAAGTTGCCGCAGGAGGGCAAGGTGCATCACGTCGCTTTTACCGTTGATGATGTGGAGGAGGAGTTCGTCCGCATCCAGGGGATGCCGGAAGTCCGATTGATCGATTCGGAAATCACGACGCCGCCGAACGGCTCCCGCTATTTCTTCTTTTACGGTCCGGACGGCGAATGGATTGAATTTTTCCAAACGACCCGGGGATGACTCCAAAGATATATGTAAAAAGGCCTTGGAACCGGCTGTATGCGGGTCAAGGCCTTTCTCACTTGGTGAACCAGCGGATAGCGTACATGATAAGGGACAATACGACGCTGATGACGATACAGGTAACGACCGGGAAATAAAACCGGACATTTTCTTTCTCAATGGCAATATCGCCGGGCAACCGGCCGAGGGGAGCCATTTGCCGGCAACCGCCCAAATCAGGCCGAGTACGATCAATACTACGCCTCCGCCGATCAGCGACTTCGGGATCGAATTCATTCGATTCTCGCTCCTTTCTGCACGGGAAAGGGCTCGCTCACTTACGGATCAGCTGTAAGCTCAGAGCCTGCTCTTCCGTTAGAATAAACTCCTCATTCGGCCAGATCTCTTCCTCTGCATCCCTGCCGAACAGACGCTGAATATCCTTCCATACGCCTTTTTCCATCGCTTCCGAAGCCGTTATGATCACTTTCATGGCAATCAGCTCCTTTAGGTCTATTCTTTATTTTACACTTTTTTGAGAAAATAAACCACTCGATCGAAGAACGTACGTTCGGAGTATGCTGGTGAGAAGAGCAGCGTTCGTTCGAACGGCTGTCGCCGCCGCCGAACGTCTAAGCCGCAACCTGGAATACGGGGGCGGCTGTTTCCTGAGAGGGGAAGGATGGAAGGATCGGATTCAAGCATACCGGTTCAATACTGGAGGTCATTTCTATCGAAGGAGGTACCTGATTTCACATCGGGTTATCAAGGTACACAACGTTCATCCGGGTTATATTCAAGCTTATTGTCACAGGAAAAAAGCGATCCGCAGCTTCAGACAGGAGCGAATCTTGACGGTCCGGCCAAAGGGTCTGCGGGAACGGGATGCTTATCTTTATTTAAGGCCGGAAGCTTTTCTTATAAGCGGAGCCTGCTGATGACGGCCGCCCAGAGGCTGGATAAAATTTTGAGAGCGGCTGCAGGAATAGGGGGTTTTGTTCACGCTGAATCAATCCTCCTTCATCTCTATCATTATACAAGGATGTCCTATTCGCCTTACTAAAATTGTGTTTATAAATCACGGCTGGATCTAAAAAAATATTTAGCTTTTATTAAAAATAAAACGTTGCATAAGAACCCCGAATCCGGAGCATATTACAGCTACGCACTTTCATCTAAAGTGCTTACATACCCAACTTAGGAGGTCATACTCATGGCAGCAGGACAAAGCCGTTCCAGTAACATTCTGGTTGTACCGCAGGCAAGAGGAGCGCTGGAGCAACTGAAGTATGAGGTCGCACAAGAATTGGGCATTCAAATTCCGCAGGACGGTTACTACGGGTACATGGCGACACGCGATACCGGCGCGATCGGGGACACATCACACGCCGTCTTGTTCAAATTGCCGAGCAGCAACTGTCCGGCGGCCGTATCCGATAAACCAACAGTCAGGGGCGACCGATAAGGCTGCTCTTTTTGTCTTCGGCAAGGAACCTTTCGCCCAAAGCCGCGTCTATAGGATAGCGATAATATATTACTAATTCGGTTGCAAAGGACGGGAGTCACATGCTGGGTGAAAGAATATCGGAATATAGGCGCCGTTTGGAGGAAGCGAAGGATAGGCTGGAAGAGCCGGAGCAGGCGTTGATTCTCGAGCTGATCCGGGATCTTGAAACTTTGGCCGAGGAAAATAAGAATTTGAAGACCGCTGTGCTGGGGCATACGAAGAAAAGCATCATGTCCAGCAGACTGAGGGATGCATTGATGGAATAACGGATGGGATTCGTTTAAGGACGGGGCGCAGCTCAGCTGTGCCTTTTTGCCGTTCCCTTTTGCTTGCTGTTTAGCTTCGTCCGGATCCGGTTAAATAAATATCGGAGTTTTTTTTAAGAGCTACCACGTTTCGAGCATTTTTTCATAGAACCTTTCATATAATGGTTGTATAAGATACGCCGCTTCAAGCGTAAATACATTATCCGGATGGGAAGATGCCTATGTATGCGAACCATGTGAACTATGTCAATAAGGAAGGAAAAGTATATTGCTGTCTGCGAAATAAAGTTGTTCCGCTGGACGAAGCCCAGGTATTAGGCTACTGTGCCGGCTGCCCGATGAACCGGGGCGTCGAGCTGGGAAAACGCGTGCAGTGCGGCTGGAATGACTTGCGAAATATTAAAAATCCGCATATCGTTCGCGACCCGTATGTGGAGTATACCCGTATGCAAACGCGTAAGAATGACGCGGTCTGAAAAGGCCCTGCCGAAGACCGGGAGACCATGGCAAAAACACGAATCCGCCCTCTGAGAACGGAGGGTTTATTCGTGTTCCTGTTCGTTTAAGCCATATTATGATTTATTGGATGTATTGGATGTTGTGGATGTATTGGATGTTGTGGATGTATTGGATGTATTGGATGAGCGGTGTCCGTGCCAGTGTCCGTCGTGATAACCGTGCCAGCCGCCATGCCAACCTCCATGCCATCCATGTCCATGCCAACCGGGTCCTCCGTACCAGCCTCCGTAGGGGTAATAGCCCGGGTAGTAGGACGGGTACACCGTCGCAAAAGGCTGAATGGGATACGCGCCGTAAGGGTAAGCAAAAGGGACAATAGCCATCCGTTTCTCCTCCATCACTTGGGATTTCATGATAATAACCTATGCTCCGGAGGGAGATTGTGACACTTGCCCCAAGGGTTGGAGCGGGTTAATTTTTGACGTAAAAATCCGCGGAACTAACGATCATGCTCCCGCCCCATACGTAAAAGTATACGGTAAGAGTATAGCCGCTCCCTCTTGGCATGGCGTCCAGAATATCCTGCGGCACGGCAAAATACTGAGTACTGGTATAACCGCACGGCTGAATTCCGGAACTATAATAAAAGTCCCCGCCTGTACTGGCGATCGAGAGGTCGTAACCATAGATGCCGAGTTCAAAGGGTGTCCCTAAAACCACGTAAGCCGGAGGATGATCCAAGGTCTCGCCATTGGGATATTCGATTGCGGGACTGCCGCCCGGCGCCGCCGACCCGCCCAAACTGAAAGCGAAAACCAATGCTAATGCAAGAGTGAAGATGAACGAATATTTCCGTTTCATAACGACATCCTCCAATACGATATTTTGTCGGCCGACAAATGTATCATAGGCGGATATGTAAATGAATTCCAGTGCCATTCGATCTATCAGCTTATTCATACGGAATAACTATTTACTTTCAAGCGGCTGTTCCGCTACAATAAGGGAACAGATGTTCTTAATAAGGGAGAGGTTTATAATGAATTCCAACAAACTTGCCTACGGCTTGTCCACCGCCCCGAAGCCGGCTCGCGGGGAATGACGCCGACGAGAGATAAAGAAGCTTTGCAAACGATGATTCGAAAACTTGGCATGGCAATGTTTATGGAGAAAGAAGCCGTGGTGACGGTTTGGACCGATGTTGAAGATCAAACCATCCAGGGCATGATTACCAAGCTCGATAAGGAACGGAAAAGCATCAAAATTGAGAATGAAAAGGAATATACCTGGGTGCCGTTCGACCATGTCTTGAGTATAGAAATTGTTCAAACGGAAGTGCAGTAATGTATCGTCGGCGAAGGAAGCGGGGCGTTAAGCCCCGCTTTCGCTTTGTACACGGATCGAGCTCCTTTTCCCTAACGAAAAGCTCACGATGGTCGCCGCGAGCCCAAGCGTCACGACCAGGCTTGCCAGCCATGGATGGTACAGCACCGTGGATGTGGCGCTCACCATCATGCCTCCCGCGCCGGCTCCGGCACCAAACCCAAATGAACGATCGATGTATTCAAGCTGAGTACCAGATTGGAGGATTCGGGCGCTTGCTGAATAAAGTAAGTCTGAATGGCCGGGCCGGTCATAAACATGGAAAACACCATGAGCGCGATAAGTCCTAATCCCACCGCCATCGAACCGGAAAATAGCGGCAGAAGGGCAAGAACCACCGCGTGAACGGCAATCCCGCCGGTAATGACCCGGGAAGCCCCCATCGATCGACGCCATAACCGCCCAGTCGCGATCCGAAGGCGCCTAGAATACCGAATAGAAGCATGATGATGCTGATATCGGAAGCCTCCAGATGGAAGACGTCTTTAATAAACGCAGTCAAATAAGTAAACAGAACCGAATTGCCGGATTCTCTGAAAAAGGTGAGCAGCAAACCGCTGACAATAACCATGCTTCCCAGAACTTTGAACTGCTGTCGGAATGGAACCGGAGCGTCGCCTTCCATTTCCGGCAGAAGGCGGAAGATCACGGCCGTAACCGGCAGGCTGAGGAGACCCAGACTTAAGAATATGGACTGCCAGCCCAGCCAGCCAGACAGCACGATGCCAATGGGAACGCCCAGGATCATAGCGGTGCTGAAACCGAGGACGATGGTGCCTACCGCTCTGCCGAGCTTCTCGGCAGGCACCAGCTTCGAGGCCGCTCCGAACGCTACGACAAGATAGACCCCGGCGCTGACCCCTAAGATGACCCGGGAAAACATTAAGATGGAAATATTCGAGCTGAGGAAAGCAACCAGGCGGCCCAGAATAAAGACTGCCAAAGAGCCCGTCAATACCTTCCTGCGCCCCATGCGTGAAGTGAGTGAGACCATAATAGGCGTCCCAATGGCGAAAGCAAGAGAGTAAGCGGTGATCAATTGTCCGGCAATGGCGATGGAAATGTTCAAATCATGGGCAATGACGGGAAGAATGCCGGAAATTACGAGCTCCGATGTGGCTGTCAGGAACACCCCCAAAGCAAGAACGTAAACCGTCAGTCGATTCATAAGATTCAATCCTTTCAAGGTTTATGGAAAGCTGTTGATTGAATTATAAATAGGTAACCGCAAAAACGTAAGAAGGCAAAGTATATGGATATTGTCAGGTTAATTTGATTAACTAATCAAAAGTAAGTGAAAATTGCAAATAAAAAACCCACCGGCAATAACCGATGGGGTGGAGCTGTGATCAAACTTGAACGTCCGTTGTGTCGGGATGAGGTGTTTCTTGTTCGATCTCCGGTGTATCCGGATTTTCGATTTTGTTTAACGTCTCCACTATAGCCTCCTAGAAGCGGATTCCACCGCTGAGCCGCTGCTCGGCGATCTGAACCATTCTGCGAACCATATGCCCACCCACGGCGCCGGTATCCCTTGTCGCCATATAGCCCCAGTAGCCGTCCTGAGGCACTTGAATGCCCAACTCCTGGGCCACTTCAAACTTCAACTGCTCCAGGGCTCCTGCCGCTTGCTGCACAACGAGTTGATTGCTGGATCTGCTTTGACCTCTTGCCATTTCATTTATCCCTCCATATTTTAGGATGAGATTAGGTTGCCCAGCGATTTCCTGATTATGCATATGCTTTCTCAAGGATTTGGAGAAGTGGAATAAAGCGGTATTTTGTCGTATCATGTAATATGTAGTTATTAATTTAAGAATAGAGTGTGATCTTCATGAAAAAGAAAGTATTGGCTGTATCCTTGGTCTTCATGCTTTCCATGAGCCAACTTACTGCTTTGGCGGCAACCACATCCGGCAGAAGCAGCACGAGTACGTCCACTTCATCCAAATCTTCGGTGAGCGCACCGTCTACTTCAGCACGATCAGGCTCATTTTCAACCAGCCCATCAACAAGTCAAAGCTCTAGTGGATCAAGTTCGAATTCCCCTGCATCCCCATCTTCGAGCGGTTTCAGCGGCGGATCAAGCGGTAAGCAGACACCGAGTGGTACAACGAATTCATCAAATTCTAACACCAGCCCAAGTTCACAAAGCAGTTCAACATCAAGCTCCGGATTTAGCGGCGGTGCATCCAATAAAACGAATGTGCCAAGTACACCGAATTCGAACAGCAAAGCACGGTTACGAAAGATGGCTCAACTTACAGTACGGGGAACCAAAGGGCCTCATCTAATGTCTCCGGGACTAGTAACGATAGGACGGCGATAAATAACGGCTCAACGATCAATCCTAACACGGGTAAACCGTATTATGGCGGAGGGTCGTATTATAATACATTGCCTGCAGGCCAAAAACCCAGCAGCAGCATTTGGCCCATGGTAGGAGCTTTTGCCGCCGGGACATTCTTGGGATCGATGCTTCACCCGACAGGAGGATATTATCCTGCCGCCAACGGAGGTTACGTTCATCAATCGTTCTCATTCATGGCACTCATCCTGGACTTAGCCATTGCCGTTTTAGTTATTTGGTTTATTGTACTCGTATTAAAATCTCTGAGAGGACGAAGAGCATGAAAATTCAATTCGACGAACAAGATCTGATTGATTCGGTCTGCGTAGCCATTGCAGCCAGAGTAAACAGAGGTCAAGTGGAAGGCGACGAACCGCACCACGTCAATGATATCAAATTATTTTTTGATGAGCACAAAGGTTTCTCCGCTCGCGGTAGACTGCATTATCAGGAATACTTCTTAAACCAGCAGGAATTGATTGATGCTGTAGCTCTTTATCTATCGGCCTATTATTCATTTAACGCAGCAAGACTGCTTATCAATCTATCATGGGATGAAATTACAAAACACTTTAATGGAGAAATTACAGTAGAAAGATAGAGTGGACTTTTGATGCCTAACGTTTTCGGAGACGAAGACGTTATTTTTTTGCAACCTGTTTCGTAATCAGGTAGTAAAAGTCAGTAGAAGAGGCGCCGCCTCATAATATCAATTTCTTGCTCAACAGAGGAGGCCAAAGAAAAACAGGGGCTTCGTCATTACTAGCAGATATTTCCACGCATAAGAACAAGCAATAAAAATGAAAAAAAGCCCGTAGAATCTAGGATTCTCGGACTCTCTTCTGTATGACCTGTGCTGGGCTCGAACCAGCGACCCCCACCCTGTCAAGATGGTGCTCTCCCAGCTGAGCTAACAAGTCATGATGTGTATCTCGCGGGGACGTTTTTTATAATACCAAGGGTTTGCGAGGAAGTCAAGCACTTTTATTAAATTTATTTTAAATCGGGGAGTATGCTATAATTTTTGGGGAAGGCAAAGCATGAGGAAGAGGGGATATTATGAAGGACTTTGGTTGGATATCGCCGGGTGCAGGAAGTGGATTTGGTTCCGGAGCTTCGGATGAGAAGATGGACTGGGGGAGCAGGAATGGGCAACCCATCGGTACCACGTTCGCCGCATGGTGGAGCAGGCTGTTCGGCGGCTCGGCGGCCTGGAGAAGGCCATTGTCCTTGGGGCAGGGAATCATGGCGATGTGGATTTGCCGGCCTTGGCGGCCCAGTTCCAGCAGGTAACCGTATTGGATTCGGAAGATAATGCGATTGAAGAGTGGGCGGAGTCGGCAGGAGGTTACGTGAGAGGCCGGCTCAAGTCCATGAATCGTGTGGATTATACAGCCTTGGATCAAATACATTACTACGAGACACTGGAGGAGCCGCTGCTCAGCCGCGCTTCCGCTTCGGAATTGTCCGCGTTCCTTAAGGAATCCGCTTTCCGTGTGCGGGGGCACGAAGCGCCGCCGCATTTGAGAAGAGCGTTCTCGCTCGTCATTTCGTCGGGTGTACATACCCAGTTATTTTATGTGGATGCGCTGGAGCGGTTTTCGGGATATGCCGGGGGTTACAGCGAGCCGGAGATCCGGCAGATCGTGGAAGCGTTCGGCTATCTTCGGAGCCGATTGATTGCCGATTATAACCAGTCGCTTATCGGGCTTACCAAGCCGGGCGGCAGGGTAGCGGCCTGGACGGATGTCATTCTGCTGGACGAGAGCAAGCGCTGGATTGCGGACGAACTCTATTCGATTTCTTCCGATAAAGAACGGACGGCGTTCCTGTTCCGGAGCTTCGGGGAGCATGGGATCGAGTCGGCGGTGCTGGGGCTGAAGGATTTGTTCGACCGGCTTAAGCCGGAGCAGCTTCAATTCCAAAGCTGGATTTGGCATACGGAATCAGGCAAATCCTATCTGACCGCCGGACTTTCAGGAATTCCCAAGGGCTAAAGAATGGAAAGCGGTCAGCTCTTCTTCCGTGCAAAAGCTGCAGTTCGACGGCGTCGGCGTCTTGCGAAGCTTGATCGCCAGTTGATTGAGCATACCGGTAAGGGCGGCCGTGTCCGGTTCGTTCAGCGAGAATTGGATACTGTACTCATATTGACCTTCCACAGGAAGAAGGGTGCGGACAACGAGCCCGATCGGGCGGTACAGCACGCCAAGGGCCGTGAATCGAAGCTCGACCAGCAGACCCGGTTCTTCAGGAAGCGGGGCGGCGGTCAAGATCCGGGCTCCGCCTGCGCTGAGATCCAGGATGGCGGCCTTCGTCTCCAAGAAATCCGGGTTCCGGTCCTTCCATCCGATAAGCTTCACTTCGCCTCCCAGCGGGTGACGAAAGGAAACCCGGAAGAAGCTGCGCTTGTTGTTATCGGTAACCATCGGTCTCCCATTCCTTTTACCGTAGGATGAATATATTCCAGAAATCATGATAACTTAAACCCGCATCCCGGGCAACAGGATGAAAGGCACAAAAAACCGCTCTTTAATAGAGCGGAAGTTGAATGGAATCGTTTTCTTCACTGCGATGCAAAATGGCGTTGTTTCCTATAATTTCGATCCGTTCGATTTGATTGAGGTAGGATGGATCCGAGCTTTCCGTGCGGGATCTTGTATTCTCAAGTACACTGATCAGCCGGGGAATCGCCTTTTGGTCGCTGGAAATGAAGCTTACGGGAATTTTACGGTTGTGAAAGCATAATTCCGTTGTCATTTGCTTTTTTCCTCCTCTATCAGATTTAATTCTATTATAACGGATATACATGAAAATTCTATTAAAATATTGTTACGTTTTCTGACATGAATCGTGAAAACCGGATATGAAGTTAACATCATAACGGCGATTCGTGGCGTATGAAATCATTTTTTAGGAGAACATGCGAAAAGCTGTCGAAGAAAAGGTGGGAAGCAGGTTGAAGAAGCTGTACAGCCAAATGTCGAAGGAAGAGCTGGAAGCCGAGATGAAGCAGATCCGCGGGGAAATGGATAAGGCGGAGTTCCTCAGCCAAAGAGCCGTGCTGGAACGGAAGTATTTGACGGCTAAGGCCTACACGCTGAATAAGGAGGATTTTCCTCCCGGCCTTTATAAAGTGGATGGCCAGCGGCTCCCGTTTGAGGTCGAATACATTAATGGGATCATGGCCTGGGGGAGAATGGGCGACGACCCGGAAGCAAGCTTCCCGATTTCCATGCTGTCCCGGCTGTAACATTCCATTTTGTACGAAGGAGCGGCAGCATTCGTCTTGGGCTGTGGGAAATCCCCGTTTTCAAGCCGCTCCTTTACATTTTTCCTGTGAACGGGTATGCCTGAATTTAAGTTACCTCACGCCCCTTACAACCTCTCTTTCCCAAGTTCACACTTTTTGGGCCAGCCATAGCACGCGCAAAGGGTTTTTTGTAAATTTTTTAAAACGATTGAAGGAAAATCGGGCAGATGCAAGGAATATAATAAGGGATGTAAGCGTTAACAAATCCTTGGAGCTGGAGCTGAGCGGATGAGGGGTTGGGGGATGTGGTTGTTTTGCTTTATATGTATGAGCTTGGCGGCAAAACATGTGTTGGCAGAGGAAGACCGCCCTTCGGTCACGTTCATTTCCCCGGAAGGGATTCAATTTATCAGCTACAGCGAGCTCTGGAGCCGTGAAAGGCTCGAAGAGCTGTATCAGCCGCTGCTGCTATGCGAGCATGGGGAGGAACTGGCGGTATTGGAGCGGGTCATCCTTTATCCGGAGAAAAGCAGGGGTTTATACGGCCCAAGGATCGGTAATTATAACGAACGGGAGCGGACCATCCGTCTTTTCGAGGTGGACGCTCTTCCGGTGGAGCGAACCTTCATCCATGAATACGGACATCATTTCACCTATTATTGGTTGAAAAAGCAGGAAGGGATCTACCCGCCTGAATTGAAAGAAACGAATGTATGGTCCAAGCTGCGCGGGCTCGGCGGGTATCCTATCCGCTGGGCGGGCAGCCCGCTACCGGACGTTCACAAATGGGATCCGGGCGAAATTATGGCCGAGGATTATGTACTGCTCTTCGGAACCGGCGCCCTGAAGCCCCCGGACCGTCCGGAGGAGCTGATTAATTATTTACGCCATGAGAATGAGTATATTCCGCCGGTCGGCTTGCTCCCTGCCGTGAGGGAGTATTGGGAAAAGGCCGCAGGATTAACGCATAAAACACCTCTTCGCGAGCCGGAAGTGAAAGAACTCAGGATTGTTGAGCAGGAAAACGGAGCCGTGCTTCAGGTTGAATTTCAAGCGGTAAGAGAAGAAGCGAAGACGGACCCGGTCCGGTATGCCGTCCATTCGGTCGCCTTCGGAGGAGATGAAACGATGCCGGTCAGCATCAAAGGAGCCTTATGCGCGGAGAACGGCGAGACCGCCCGGTGCGAACTGGAATGGCCGGAAGGGATCGGCCGCAAGGACACCGCTTATATGCATTTGGCTATTTGGGCGTATGACGAAACGGAGCGTTTGCTTGTGCAGTCCCCGCTGTATGCCAATTGGTATGAGGCGGATAATCTATCGGGCCGGCTGAGCGATATACCGCCCCCTGGGAGAAGCAGGGCCTTCTTTATGTACTTCGAAAAGAAGGGATGGTGCGCTGGCCGCTGGTTCATCTGTTTATCAACGGCAAACAGCGAGGGGCTTCGGAATTCCGGAAGGAAAAGGATGGAACGCTGTGGATTCCCGTGAGCTTGATTCAAGACCCTAAAGAAAGCACCGATCAGGAGACCGTGATCCGGATGAATTCCCATACGGTCCGTTTGCGAAAGGACTCGGAACATACCGTGGAGGTGGATGGCCGAATCGTCCAGATGCATAAAGATCTGGCACACCCTGGGGATCCCCGGCGATGGCCGCCGCGGAACTGTGCGAATGGACCGGCATGTCGTTCATTTGGAACGATTCGGACAGCGACCTTTTTTAAAGCCTAGATAACTGGGACTTGGGGTATAGAAATCCGGGGAATTCGGATGCTAACCTTGAGGTGATGGCAATGAACCGGGCGTTATGGACGTCCTTGGCCAGTGTTGTTATTGCACAGGCCATCAAGATTCCCAAGCGGATCGAGGAAACGGGAAAATGGGAATGGTCCGATCTGTTCCGAACCGGGGGCATGCCGAGCTCCCATTCGGCGGGTGTCGCCTCCCTGGCCACCTATATGGGGGTGAAAAAGGGCTTTTCCTCGCCTTATTTTTCGCTCGCCGCCATGTTCAGCGTCGTTGTCATGTTCGATGCCATGGGCATCCGCCGGCATGCCGGCCTGATTGCCACGGAAGTGAACGAACTGGAGGAAACGGTGATCAAATTAACGGAGGAGCACGCCCCTTATTCTCATCCCCGAATGGAGAAGGAGCTCGAGGAAAAGCTCGGCCATCTTCCGGCGGAAGTGGCCGGCGGGGCGCTGCTCGGCATTGCAATCGGCTGGCTCAGCGCGGCAACGGAGCAAGCCTCCGCCAAGAAACGGGCTTCCGCCGCCGGGTTTATGCGTAGATGGACAACTCGCCTTTTTTAACGGAAGCGCTGGTTGAATCGGGGGATTGAACCGGGAGTGTAATCGTAAACTTCGTACCTTTGCCGAGCTCGCTCTCCACTTCGATCGTGCCTTCATGGTCTTGGACGATTTTGTGGCAAATGGAGAGGCCCAGGCCCGTACCGGAATCTTTGGTGGTGTAGAACGGAATGAAGATTTTATCGAGCTCCGATTCAGGAATGCCTTTGCCGTTATCTTGAATTTCCAGAATGGCATCTCGGTCTGCAAGACTCAGCCGGATACTGACGATGCCCTGTTCGGGAATGGCCTCAAACGCATTTTTCACCAGATTGAGCAAAAGCTGCAGCATCTTATCCTGGTCCATCAGGATGAGCACAGGCTCTTCCAGGCTTTCAAAACGGATCTGATGGCCGAGCCGGGTCGATTCCGAATCCAGTAGGGAGATGACCCGGTGAACGCAGCTTTGCAGCGACTGCACCCGGTACTGGGTTACATGCGGCCTCGAGAATTGGAGAAATTCGGCGGTGAGCATGCTCATCCGGTTGATTTCATCCATGATCAGATCGTACCAGGGCTGAATGTTGTAATTCCCCGCTTTGGATAACTGCAGGAATCCCTTAATCGTTGTAAGCGGGTTCCGGATTTCGTGCGCCATACCGGAGGCAAGCTCCCCGACGACCCGCAGCTTCTCCGACCTCAGCATATGCTCCTCGCGCTTCAGCCAGGTCTCCCTCTTCATCAAATATAACGTTCGCTCGGCGACCAGAATCAAGTCGTCCTTGGAGTTTCCGTCTTCGGGATAACAGGCCATGCCGAAGTTGATCTCGATGCCGGTCAACTTTGGAAATTCGGAGGCCAGCGGCTGGGTGATCGCATTCATGCTGTTCTCTTTGTCCCGGGCTTCCACCACGATGGCAAACTCATCTCCGCCGTACCGGCTGATCAGCGATGCATCGGGGAACATAATCCTCAGCAGCTGGGCGGCCTGCTTCAAAATCATATTGACCCCTGAAAACCGTTGGTCGTATTTAAAGACTTCAAATCCTTGCAATCGATCATCACCAAGACGACAGGACTGCCGGATTCGACCAGACGTTCGAGCCGCCGGTGAAATTCCTGGTAATTGTACAAGCCGGTTAAATCGTCATGGGTGCTCAGATGTTTTTTTTCGTTGGTTAATAGCTGCTTTTGCTTCTCGACGTCGCTGATATAGCTTCGGAACAGATAAGCAATGGACCATAAGCTTCCTGCCAGGAAAAGGGTGTAGCCGGTGCGGAGCCAGGTATAGTCCTTGTAGGTGAGGGTGACGGCGATATAAGCGACGGGCGACCAAAGCTGACCGGCAAAGGAATGCCAGCGGGGATGTTGGAATTCGCGAATCATATGAAAGATATAGAGCGGCAGGATCAGATCGGTTGCGCATAAGGCATGAAAGCCGGCCAGGGCGATCAGCTCCAGCGGAAGCTTGGACGGAAGGCGGGTCACCGCCATCAGGCATACGATATAGACTGCGGCCAGCAGGAGTAACATTAGAGGACTCGGCGTTTTGTCGAAATAGATGGAAAAAGCGGAAAGTAACCCTGTATATACAACGTAGAGCCAGTTACCGTTCATTGTGGAACACCAACTCCCGACGAATATTAATGGATGTATATAATTGGAATTCTGTATTGGACGATGAATTCCTGCTTAACCGGTGCGATTCGGGTAAACTTTTTTGGCGGTCAGAAACGAATGCGGAGGATGACGGAATGTCGAATCGTTCGTATTACAAGCGGTTTCTGCCGAATGAACCAACAAAAAAACCGGGTTTCCCCGGTTATTATGAGGTTTCGGTTAATGCCTTCGGCCTTGGCTAAGCGAATACCTTGCGGATCCGCTCATAGGCCCAATCCAGCTCTTCCCGGGTAATGATGAGCGGCGGGGCGAAGCGTATCGTCCGCTCGTGCGTGTCTTTGCAGAGAAGGCCGGCTTGGAGCAGTTCCTCGCAATAAGGCCGGGCCGGTACGGAAAGCTCGAGGCCGATGAATAGCCCGCGCCCGCGGATTTCTTGAATCAATGGGCTGCGAAGGCGCTGCAGCAGTCCGGTAAAATAAGCCCCAAGCTCCAGGGAGCGTTCGGCGAGCCGTTCGTCCAAAGTCACCTGAAGCGCAGCTATAGCCACCGCACAGGCCAGCGGATTGCCGCCGAAGGTCGAGCCGTGAGAACCTGCGTCCAGCACTTCCAGAATCTCGGTATTTGCCGCTACCGCGGAGACCGGGAACACGCCGCCTCCCAGCGCCTTGCCGAGAAGGTAGACGTCGGGCTCGACCTGTTCCGCATCGCAGGCAAAGCGGTAACCGGTCCGGCCGAACCCGGTCTGAATTTCATCGGCGATCAGCAGCACCCGGTGCCGCTTGCAGAGAGCGGCCGCTTCCCGCAAGTAGCCGTCCGGCGGTATGATGATGCCGGCTTCGCCCTGAATCGGCTCGATGAGAAAGGCGGCCGTATTCGGTGTGACGGCTCGCTCCAACGCTTCGATGTTCCCATAGGGCACCAGGGTGAACCCGGGCGTAAAAGGGCCGAACTGCCGCTTGTACTCCTCGGCGGAGGAGAAGGAGGTGACCGTCACCGTCCGCCCGTGGAAATTGCCCTCGCAGACGATGATCTCCGCCTGGCCGTCGGGAACGCCTTTATGGCGGTAAGCCCAGCGGCGGGCTGCTTTAACGGCGCTCTCCACCGCTTCTGCGCCTGTGTTCATCGGCAGAATCATGGGCTTGCCTGTATAAGCCGACAGCTTCTCGTAGAACGAGGCGAGCGGCTCGCTGTGGAACGCCCGGGATGTCAGGGTTACCTTGGCGGCCTGCTCCTGCAGCGCGCGGAGGATGGCGGGGTGGCGATGACCCTGGTTGAGTGCGGAATAGGCGCTCAGCATATCCATATACCGGTTGCCCTCGGGATCCTCCACCCACACGCCCTCGGCTTTGGCAATAACGACGGGGAGCGGTCTATAGTTCGGCGCTCCAAGCCTTTCGCTGATTCGAATCACTTCGGAAGAGCTTGTCATACATGGGCCTCCTTAGAGTATCGTCTCGCCGAGCAGCGAGCAGATCAGCTCCGCGGCCAGACGGGACGTTCGTCCGTCGGTGTCGAGCGACGGGTTCACCTCCACAAGCTCCGCGGACGTGACGATCCCCGCTTCCTGCAGCAGCTCCAATGCAAAATGCGACTCCCTGTAGCTCATGCCTCCTTTGACGGGCGTGCCGGTTCCGGGCGCTTCGCCGGGATCGACGCAGTCGATATCGAAGCTGACATGGACGCCATCCGCCCCCTGGACATGCCGGATAGCCTCCTCCATCACCCGCGCCATACCCAGCCTGTCGATGTCCTGCATCGTATAGCGACCGGATGCCGAGCTCCTTGATCCGCGTTTTCTCGCCTGAGTCCAGATCCCTGGCGCCGATGATCACAACGTTCTCCGGCTGAAGCTTGGGGAAGCGGCCGAGCAGCTTCGTCAGCCGGTCGTGGCCGAGCCCGAGCCCAGCGGCCAGTGACATGCCATGGAGGTTGCCCGTCGGGCTCGTCTCGGCTGTGTTGAGATCGGAATGAGCGTCGAACCACAGCACGCCGAGCTTCTCGTAATGCAGGGCGAGACCGGCAATGGTGCCTATCGCGATGCTGTGGTCTCCGCCCAGAACAAGAGGAAAACGGCCCCGATTCACTAAAGCGGATACCTCGAGAGCCAGCGCTTCACTCATTTCGGCCACGGCATCCAAATGCTTCAACTGCCTTAGTGCCGGATCGGCCGGCTTTGCCGTATCCTCAGCAGGTATGATTTCCGGCGACCCTCGATTCGTCTCCACCTCGATACCGAGCAGCCGCAGCTTCCGCTCCAGGCCCGTGTGGAGGATAGACTCCGGTCCCCGTCCGGCTCCGCGCCGTCCGGCCCCCCAGTCGAAAGGAACGCTCAGCAGCGTAATCGGATGCTTGGTTGAACCATCCATAGGCTTTCCTCCCGCTACCAGTTTTTGATAATGAACCATACATTGGCCGGCCGTTCGGCCAGCCTTCGGACAAAATACGGATACCACATCCGGCCGTAGGGAACGTAGCGACGCACCCGGTAGCCTTCCCGGGCCAGCCGTTCCTGCAGGGGGAGCGGAGATGCCGTACAGCATTTGAAATTCGAACAGTCGGAGCGGGATCTCCCGTTGGCGGACGAAAGCCTTGGCCTCATCAATGATCCGCTCGTCGTGTGTGGCGATGGCGGTGTACACTCCCGATCGGAGTCGCAGCTTCATCAAGCGGAGGAAGCTCTCGTCGACGTCCCCTTGCGGGGAACACGAGTGGTTTCGGCTCCTTATAGGCGCCCTTCACGAGCCGCAGATTCATTCCAGCCTTCGTAAGCCGCCGGACATCGTTCTCGCTTCGGCGCAGGCACGCTTGAATCACAGTGCCGGATTGGGTGAAACCCTCTCTGTACAGCCGCTCTGCGATGGCTATCGTCGCTTCCGTGTACGGCGAGTTTTCCATATCCAGGCGGACAAAGCTGCCCGTATCCTGTGCCCGCCGCGCGATTTCGCGGATGTTGGCATAGGCCGCCTCCATGCTGAGTGCAAGTCCCATTTGGGTCGGCTTCAGCGACACATTCGCATCCGCGCCTTCTGAACGGATGCGGTCAATCAGCCGGAGGTATTCATCCTTACAGGCCGCCGCTTCGTTCAGATCGCTGATGCCTTCGCCCAAGAAGTCGAGCGTAACCGCAATCCGTTTGCGGTTCAGCTCCATCACGCGCGGCATCGCTTCCTCCAGCGTCTCACCCGCTACGAAGCGGGCGGCACCGAGGCGCAGGCCGTAACGTAAAGCCGCCGCTTCCACGGCCCGGTTGCCGGCGAGCTTCAGCAGAGCGAAGCGAAACATCCGGTTGCCTAAGTCCATGGTTATCCGCCTCCTTCAGAGCCCTATGCGTAATGCATATGCCGGGGCACGCATACATATCAGTACAACGATTTCAGCTGATATATCTTATTCGGCAGTCGGGCGGATGGACACCGGATCAGAACCCGAGGAGGAGTCTTTATGATGGAACCGTTTCGTAATGAGCCGCTGACCGATTTCCGGAATCCGGCGGCGTGCCAAGCGTTTGAGGCGGCATTAAATCAGGTGCGGGCCGCCTTCGGCAGGACCTATCCGCTGATCATCGGCGGGGAGCGGCTAACGCCCGGGGACGTCTTCGCTTCGCGCAATCCGGCAGATCCGGCGCAGGTCGTCGGCTGGGTGGCGCAAGCGGACGCCGCGGCGGCGGAGAAGGCCGTGCAGGTCCGCTGCCGAAGCGTTCGGGGAGTGGAGCCGGGTTCCGGCCGCCGAACGCGCCAGGGTGCTGTACAAAACCGCGGCGGTCGTTCGCCGGAGGAAGCACGAGTTCTCCGCCTGGATGGTCTTCGAAGCGGGAAAAACCTGGGCCGAAGCCGATGCGGACACGGCGGAAGCGATTGATTTTCTGGAATTTTACGGCAGAGAAGCGGAGCGTCTCGCAGAGCCGCGACCGCTGATACGCATCCCGGGTGAGGATAACGAGCTCAGCTATATCCCGCTCGGTGTGGGCGTGATCATTCCGCCGTGGAATTTCCCGCTGGCGATTATGGCCGGTATGACCTCTGCGGCTGTAGCGACCGGGAATACGGCGGTGCTGAAACCGGCGAGCCCAACGCCCGTCATCGCCGCCAAATTCCTCGATGCGCTGGAGGAAGCGGGGCTGCCCGAGGGTGTAGTTCAGTTTGTTCCCGGTCCGGGCCGGATTGTCGGTGATATCCTGGTGGAACACCCGCTGACGCGGTTCATCAGCTTTACCGGCTCGCGGGAGGTCGGCCTGCGTATTAACGAGCTTGCCGCCCGAACGGCGCCGGGGCAAAAATGGATCAAGCGGGTCATCGCGGAAATGGGCGGGAAGGACGCGATCGTGGTGGATCGGAATGCGGACCTGGAGCAGGCGGCGGAGGCGATTACCGCTTCGGCTTTCGGCTTCGCCGGGCAAAAATGCTCCGCCTGCTCCAGGGCGATCGTGCACCGGGATGTATATGACGCGGTGCTGGAGAGGGTGGCCGGGCTGGCGGGGCGGCTTGCGGTCGGTGATCCGGCCGATCCGCAGACGGCGGTCGGCCCGGTTATCGATGAGGCGGCTTACCGCAAAATCGTACAGTATATCGGGATCGGGCAAACCGAAGGGAAGCTGGTCTGCGGAGGAGCGGAGGGGGAACCGCAGGGCGGATTCTTTATTCCGCCGACCGTGATTGAAGGGGTAGCTCCCAAGGCGCGCATTGCGCAGGAAGAGATTTTCGGACCGGTTGTCGCCTTCCATCGGGCGGATTCGTTCGAGCAGGCGCTAGCCTATGCCAACGACACCGATTTTGGGCTCACGGGTGCCGTCTTCTCACGCGAGCCGTAAGCATCTGGAGCTGGCTAGACGAACATTTCATGTCGGCAATTTGTATTTCAACCGCAAATGCACAGGGGCACTCGTCGGCGTCCATCCGTTCGGCGGCTTTAACATGTCGGGAACGGACTCCAAAGCGGGCGGGCGCGATTATTTGCTGCTGTTTACACAGGCTAAGGTCGTATCGGAACGGCTGTAGCCCAGGGAAGGCACAAATAAAAGCCTGCATCCGCGCCGGAATTCGGATCCTTAGCGGGTGCAGGCTTTCCTTAAATTTTTTTAAAGCCGATAGATTTCATGCTGGTTCACAAAACTCATATGGCCCGTCCGCCCGATGAACTCCGGCATATTGTCGCCATAGTGCATCAGCCGGGTTATTTTCTGAATATGCTCCGGCAAGGTTAGAAGATCGTCTAGCGCAGCATGTACCACGCCCTTGCCCTGCAGCTGGCAGTCATGCCAAATTTGCCTTACGTTCCTTTCCTCATAAAGGCGAATCAGACGTTCGGCGCTGAATTGGCTGTCCGAGCTGTACAATAATTTGCCTTCATTGAATAGTAGGGAAAAACAAGGCTTGCCCGGAACGTGTTCGGTCGGCAGCAGCTCCACCGTAAGCTCCGGATGAAGGCAGTGAGGGACTTCGACGGGAAGCGCGACAACGTCAAAGTAGTCTTCCAGGCTGGAGAGGCCCTCCGCCTTATTTTCCAGCCCGCCTCGAAGCGTGTGTTCCCAGAGCGGCCCAAGAGCGGCTCCGGCAGCAGCGGCCGAATCCGGTGACCGAATGTGTACCGGTATTGGAACGCAAGCTCCTCGAGCCCCCGACATGATCGGCGTGAATATGGGTGATCAGAACGGCATCGATGTCGGTCAGCGGAACGTTCAATTCATACAGTGCCCGGGGAGCGGTTACACCGCAATCGATTAATAACGTGAAGCCTTCCGTTCGGACTAATGCGTTATTGTTGTAATAGCGTTTGGCAAAGGCACTCCCCGTACCGATCATTTGAATATGCAGGCTCACCGCACGATCCTCCTAAGTCTTAGGCGGCCTACCGGTTCCGCCGGATGTCTTGATCAAATCTTACATGACGAGCCCCGCTCGTTCAAGAGAATTATGACACACTTTGAGAAAAATTAAAGGGAACGGGTTAATTTGAATCCTGATACGGAATACTGGGAATATTAACCTCTTGATTAGCGAACATACGTTCTGTATAATAAGAACAAATCTGAAAATACGGGTGAGTCGCCATGCGGAATGCGGAGGTGGAGCCGTGGGTGCATCAATATGTGGTGACGCTTCATCTGCTCAAGGCGTTGGATCGGGACCGCAAATTAACGGAAGGGATGAAGCTTGCACGCATTTGGGATGGGCTGATGGAGAAGCTGTCGATGCTGGCGGAGCGGGAGCATATCGGGGTCAAGCAGCGGCTTCGCCGCAGCGGTCGCCGGATCGTGCTGGAGGAAGTGACCCCCGAACGGAATTACCATGTGATGTATGTGTTCCAAGGCTATGAATTTCATTGCTCCATGATGCCGGTTGTGCTGAAAGGCAAGTGTGAAGAGAAACTCCGGCAATTGCTGCTTGAGTCCGAAGAGAAGAGCACAGCGGATATATCCGTGGGACGGGAGGCGATTTCCCGGGCAAGCGCAGAATACGTCAAGAACCGGAAGGAAAACGCTACGGTCGACGGCAATCGAATTTTGTAATATATGTAGTGTACATACGACTTGAAAACGATTTCACGATCAATATATAGTCACCCCGTAAAAAAATATTTTGTTTTTTTTAAACGAATCGCGCAACTCTTGCGGCTGTCCGGAGTATAAGATTACACAAAGAAGAACAACGATGGAGGTTGCCAGAATGAAAGTGCCGCGATTGCTGACGCTGGTGCTGTCGCTTTCCTTATTCGGAACGGCGGGAGCGTTCGCCAGCTCAATGTGGGGCGATTATGAGGGATATGCCAAAGCCCGGGTCATGATTAATAATAATGAGAAGACGTTCGCCGACGGCGAAACGCCCGCCTTCTTGATAAAAGGAAGCACCGTATTCCCGGTGCGTCTGTTGTCCGAATCCCTTCAAGCGCTGGTCAAGTGGGACAATGCTTCCAAGACCATCGAGATTCACAAGCCGAACGTACATATGTTTGTGGCTAAGAAAGTGAACGACGATTACTCGATCAGCAAACCGTTCGGCGGGGTGAAGAAGGGGGATCGGTTTGATTTTGCCGTCTTTGCCCAGGTGGACAGCCTGACGACGCCGATTTCCTCGTTCAAGATTTCGATCGTTTCCCCAAGCGGGGAGGTCGTAGCCTCGCACGAGAAGGCCGTGAACGGACAGAAGGAGAGCTTCTGGTACCCTTGGCCGTTCAACGTTTCCTTTAATGAAACGGGCAATTATGTGGTTAAGTTCTCGATCAAGCCGGATGATGCAAGCGATTATACGGTAGTATCCGAGAAAGTCATTTTATCCGAATAAGCATGAAGCCGCCGTGGGGCGCAGGAGAGCCGGGGCCGGTACATTGACTTGGCTCCGCCCGCATGATACGATACGAGGGAACTACCAATATATGACGAAATGAGGTTTTCCCATGAGTGATCACATTCATGACGCTTCCTGTGACCATGATCATGAAGATGATATTTTCATCGTCACCGACCAAGACGGTGTGGAACATGAGATGGTGATGGTATATACATTCGAGGCCAACGACCGTGCATATGCGGTGCTGCTCGATCGCAACGACATGGAAGCGGACGGCGTCATCTTCCGCATCGAAGAAGAGGACGACGAAGCTTTCCTGGCCAGTATCGAAGACGAAGAAGAGTGGGATCGCGTCGTGAAGATCTACAATGAAATCGTCGAAGAACAGGAGCGGCAATAACGCCGGACGTCCAAACCCTTCTTATCTTAGGAAGGGTTTTTTCGCGCGGAGGCAGGCCGGCTCACGGGCAATAAAAGACCGTGCCTCCGCGAGGAACCGGACTCGAGAAGGGAGCCGCTGAGTGCTCGCCATAGCTTTGCCAAGCCATCGGTTAATCCCGCGTTGCACGGTCTTTTTTATAGAGGAAGAGGATCATTGCTACTTTCGCGGATTGAAATACATGATGCGTCCATTGAACAAGTGAAGCTCGGCTTTCCAGAGGCGCGCCAAATACTTGCAGAATTCGTTGCCTTTCCCTTTGTCGCCGTGCGAACAGTCCTCGGGAAGCACCACCTGCACGAAGGACTGGCCTGACGGTTCGGAGCCTACGCCCATTACAATATATTTATACAGAGGGCTCGTTCCCTTTAAATAAAACCATTTGCCCTCACCTTCGGGCTTTGCTTCGAACGTATAGGGAAAACCGGCGTCGTCGTATTCCCAGCCCAGCTGTTTGCCGGTCAGGGCGAGTCGCTCTTTGTAATGCTGAAGCTGATTTTTCAGTTCATCGAGTGTAACGGAAGAAACGGCGGAGCCTTCGACAAATTTGATATATGCGCTTTGCGCCATAACGTTTGCACCTGCCTACATAATGGACTGGAAAGGTTTTCTTGCTTAGCACCATGACCATCATAGCACTCTCCCTTTGGAAAAACAATATACGCAATCGGTAGGAGGAAACGGAATGGAACAGCCGCTGTTCAGCGGATACTTGCTCGTTACGGATATGGATGGAACCTTGCTGGGTGCAGATAAAAGCATCAGCGACGAAAATTTGCAGGCCATTGAGAGGTTTGTGGCATTGGGGGGCGCTTCACGCTCGCTACGGGGCGGATCGTCTCTTCCGTAAGGCGCTACGTGGACAGGCTTCCGGTGAATGCGCCGGCCATCCTGTACAACGGCGGAGTCATTTACGACTTTGCGGACGACCGCACCGTTTGGGAGCGAACGCTTCCTCTAGCCGACGCCAAGGCTGTGATGGAACGGATGCTAAGGCATTACCCCGGGATCGGTGCGGAGATTTATCCGAAAGGATGGGATGTTCCGTTTCTTGTGAACCGGAACGAAGTGACCGCCAGACATTTCCGGGTCGAGGGCTTTGAAGAAAGGCCGGATCCGGTCCCTCCGGAGCCCTGGAATAAAATTTTGTTTGCCTGGGAGCCGGCGCGTCTGAATGATATCACGCCGATGCTGCCGGAGCTCATGGGGGCGGCTGAGATGGAATGGATTCGCTCGGACGATAAATACTTGGAACTATTGCCCAAGAACTCGACCAAAGGGCATGCACTGGATGAACTGGTGCGGCTTATCGGCATCGATCCGGCCAAAAGCATCGCGCTCGGCGATCATCTGAACGATCTCGAGATGCTGCGCCGCGCCGGGGTCGGCGTAGCCGTGGCGAACGCTCATCCGGAGCTGCGTGCAGCGGCGAGCCATCACGGCAAGCACCACGAAGAACATGCCGTCGCGGACGTCATCGCTTGGCTTGAGCAGCACCTCCGCCAGGGGATGTAACTAACTTAAAAATAAAAAAGCTGTCTCCAATAGGAGACAGCCCTCCCGCCGGCTCAGAAAATGGCCGGCGTTTCCACAATCACTTTAACCTTCTCGATGCTGCGGTCCTCCGGCCCCTTAACCGGAAGTCCGACTTCAATGTGCTCCGTAATATAGTCTATTAAATCCTGTGAGATGACCTCGCCCGGCAGCAGGATCGGAATGCCCGGAGGATAGACGTAAATGAATTCCGCGATAATCCGGTCCGCCGATTCCTTGAAAGGCACGATCTCGGTATCGCCGTAAAAAAGCGTCCCGGGGTGTCAGCGTAAGCTGCGGAATTTTCGGTATCTTGATGACGAGCTCGTTGGCCGGCCGGATCGAATAATTCTCTGCGGAAAGCTGGGCCAGAGCGGTAAGCAGTGTTTCGATATTTTCGCGGGTGTCCCCCGGAGTAACGAGGCAGAGGATATTGTACATATCGCTCAGCTCGACTTCGATGTTGTATTTGTCCCGGAGCCAGTTTTCCGCTTCATATCCCGTAATCCCCAGATGTCTTACATGGATGTTGATTTTAGTCGGGTCATAATCGTAGGTAGCTTCCGCCCCGAGTATTTCTTCACCGAAGCAGTATAGTCCTGGAATCAGATTGATCTCATGCCGCGCGTAATTCGCCAGCTCAATCGTCCGCTCGGCCATTTCCCGGCCGTGCAGGGCCAAATTTCGGCGGGCGCAGTCCAAGGAAGCAAGCAGAATGTAGGACGTCGAGGTGGTCGTGAGCATGCTGATGATCGTTTTGGCGCGTCGTACGCTGACCCGGCCTTCGCGGATGTTCAGCACCGAGCTCTGCGTCATGGAGCCTCCGAGCTTATGTACGCTGGTAGCGGCCATATCCGCGCCGGCCTCCATTGCCGACATCGGCGACTTGTGGCTGAAATGGATCAGCACCCCGTGCGCTTCGTCCACCAGAACCGGAATATTGTAATCATGAACGAGATTGACGATCTCCCGCAAATTGGCGCATACCCCGTAATAGGTCGGGTTAATGATCAGCACGGCTTTGGCGTCCGGGTGGCGCTCCAATGCGCGGCGTACCGAGCTGGTGGTGACGCCGTGGTCGATTCCGAGCTTTTCGTCGCGTACCGGCTTAAGGAATACGGGCTTCGCCCCGGCGAAAATAATCGCCGACATGACCGATTTATGCACGTTGCGGGGCACAATAATTTTGTCGCCCTCCGAGCAAACGGTGAGAATCATCGTCATGATCGCGCCGCTTGTCCCTTGCACGGAGAAGAAGGTATGGTCGGCGCCGAACGCGTCGGCTGCAAGCATCTGCGATTCTTCGATGACGCCGGTCGGCTGATGCAAGTCATCGAGCGGTGCTATATTGATGAGGTCGATGGACAGCGCGTTATCGCCGATAAACTCCCGGAACTCGGGGTCCATGCCGACACCTTTCTTATGTCCTGGAATGTGAAACTGTACCGGATTGCGCTCCGCATGCTGCTTGAGCGCGGTGAACAGGGGAGTTTTCGTATGATCCACGGTCATCCCTACCCTTCGTATGTGTATTCGATGGTGCTGCTATTAAAATAAGCAAACAAAATGAGTATAGCAAAATGCGACAGGGATGCAAGCGATTTTTATGTAAAGCTCCGAACGTTTCGTTATAGTTTGTTAAGATTCGGCCGGGTTTAATCCAAGCGGCGGGGAAAAAGGGAAAACAAGTGAATCATACTCTCCCGCTGCAATAAGCCCGAAGACGGACGGACGCTGGTGCGGGCAAAGGTTTGTCGGATTTGTTAATCTTCCGCCGGATCGTTTCCTTCCGTAAAAAAGTTATGGTACGATAGCATTACATTTTTGTCCAATTTGTATGTTGCGACGGGAGGATTATTACAACGAATGAAGAAACAGCTTGCCATCATTATGGTACTGCTGATGACGATATTTATCGGCTTCGGCATTATTATTCCCGTGCTTCCGGAGGCGGTAACCGGCTCCGGCGCGAGTTCGTTCCACCTGGGAATGCTGCTCTCGGTGTATTCGCTCGCTTCCTTCCTGATGTCCCCGGTCTGGGGCGGTCTGTCGGACCGGATCGGGCGGAGGCCGCTGATCATGATCGGAACCTTGGGCTTCAGCCTCAGCTTCTTTCTGTTCGGGATCGCCGGGGAGAGTCTCGTGCTGATGTATGCATCCCGCATCCTTGGCGGTATGTTCTCGGGAGCGGCCACCGCCTGCGCCGTCGCTTATGTGGCGGACATTACGTCGGAGGAGAACCGGACGAAGGGGATGGGGCTCGTCGGCATGTCGATCGGACTCGGTTTCATCTTCGGACCTGCGTTCGGCGGGTCGCTCAGCAAGTGGGGGCTGCAGGTGCCGTTCTTCGCCTCGTCGCTGCTCGCACTGGCCACCTTCGCCTTCGCGTACTTCATGCTTCCGGAATCGCTTTCGAAGGAGAAGCGCCTGGAGGCGCGCGGTCCGAAGGTGTCGCGCTGGGCCGCTTTTGTCGGATCGCTGAAGTATTTGTATGTGCTGTCGTTCTTCGTCTCCTTCACGCTGGCCGGGATAGAGGCGACGCTGCTCTTGTTTGAACGGGATAAAATCGGCGCAGGCCCGACGGATCTCGGCATCATGTTTGCTGCGAGCGGGATCGTAGGCGCCTTGATTCAGGGTGGCGTTGTCCGCCGGCTGATCAAGCGCGGACAGGAGGCGCGGGTCATCGGGCTCGGCCTCGTGCTGTCGGCACTGGGCTTCGTGCTGATTCTGTTCTCCAGCGGCGTATTCACCGCATCGGTCTATGTATCCGTATTCGGGGCAGGCAATGCGCTCATCCGCCCCTGCGTGACCTCGCTGATTACGCAAAAGACGAAGGTCGGGCAAGGCACCGCCTCGGGTCTTAGCTCTTCCATGGACAGCCTGGGGCGTATTACGGGACCTTTGCTCGGTGCGGGGGTCTATGATTACAATCACGGGTCGCCGTTCATGACGGGGGCGGTTCTCTCGCTTGCCGCGCTGTACCTCTTGTACCGGTTTATCGCTGTGGACCGCGGGTCGGCTTCACCCGTCCACTCGTAATCCGATATACCGAATAAGTCGCCGCGTACTGTGAGCACGAACGGCGACTTTTCTTTATGCTAGAATTTCAAGTTGGCTTAAGCTGGAAACGATCTGGTCGCTTTGAAGAACTCCGATCAGGAGTTCTTTATTTATCTGAGGGATTGGTTCGGATCCCATTCCTCGGAGGTCATGGCGTAAATCCGGTGGTCTTCCCAGACCCCGTTGATCTTCAAATAACGCTCGGCGAGGCCCTCGAAGCGCATCCGGTTCTTCTCGACGACGCGGATCGAGGCGATGTTCCGGGGCATCACCGCCGCCTGCACCCGGTGCAGCAGGGCCTGTTCGAATGCGTAGCGAAGGGTGAGACCGAACGCCTCCGTCGTATACCCGCGGCCATTCACCGATTGATCCATATAATAACCTACCGTTGCGTTATGCCATGCCCCTCTTACGATGTTGGACAACCGGATTCTGCCGACGAGCCGGTCCGATTTGCCTTCGAAGATGCCAAAAGCATAGGAGGCTCCTTGTGCCTCCTCCCGGTGCCCCTGCTCGATGGAAGCGCGTATACCTTCTAAGGTGAAGGCTTCTTCCTGCTGCAACGGTTCGAACGGTTTAACGAACGCCCGGTTTTCCTTCCGCAGACCGGTAGAGCGCTTCGCTGTCCGAAAGCTCAAGAGGCCGGATATAAACAAGCTTTCCGTCCAATCTCATTGTGCAATACTCCTTTGTCTCTTAGGATCAGGCCGACTCTATTATACTATGAAGTGCTGCCGGAGGCGTAGGATGACGAGAAATGGCTCCGAAAAAAATACGCATGCTTTCGGAGCGGATATCCGTTCCGATCAGCATGCGATTGGTCTCATCTTAAGTATTATTGAGCCGGGGCGGGGAGGGCTCGGCTTGGTCCGTCCGTTTGTCGCCTTTTTTGCGGTCCACCATGTTTTCGATCCATGGGGTAAGCTCGTCTTTCAGCTTTGCAATCAGCTGATCCCTGCTGATGCCCTTGGCGGCTGCGATCTCAGCAAGCGATTTGCCCGCCTTAAGCTGGGTTTCCAGCTCTTCCTTGCTGATGCCGAGGAGGGAAGCCAGCTTATCCGGATCCGGCAAGAAGCCCATCCGGTGCTTCCCGTAATGCCAGTCACTGAACGTGTGGTTGACCATAAATTTCAGATGCTCCGGCATTTTTTGCTTCAGCTTATCCGCTTGATCCTTCGTCAGCTTGCCGGATTTCACGGCTTCATCGATTTTCTTCGAGCGTTCCGACTGCAGCTTGGCGATCAAATCGGCTTCCGCTATCCCTTTGTCCGCCGCGATCTGCGACAGGGTCTTGTCCTTCAGCGCCGTTCTCAGAGCGTCTTTATCCATTCCCAGCACGGATGCCGCTTCCTCCAGGATCGGGAACCCGCGCCCGCCCCGATGCTCCTCGCTCCGTATGTCCTTGGGCTGCCCGCCCTGGTGACCGAACCATGATTTGAACCGGTTCGGCTTGCTGTCCTTCGCTGCATCGCCGGAGCCGCCGCTATCCGGCGGTACGGCCGCCTCGGAAGTCTCGGCTCGAACCAGCTGACGTGTCCCGTAGAGCGCCCCGCCGCTGAGCAGCAAAGCGAGGGTAAGGGAGGTGACGATGACTTTTTTGGCATAGTCTTTCTTCATGCGATTCACCTTCTTTCCTATTGGCTTATGGGAGGAAATGTCTTCTTCCCACCCCTAGGGTATGCAGGATGTCTTAAACATACTTTAAAGGAAGATTAAGCTCACATTAATTTTGGGCGCTCAGGAGCCGGCCTTGCAGGCGGTCAGATACAATGGCATCAGCTGGCTGAAGGTTTCTTTGGCAAATCCGAGAAACGCCTCCCCGTTCGTCAGCGGCGGATCTCCCGGCTTCAAATGGCGTCCGATGAGCAGCTCGGCGCTCTTCACATCGTGAAACCGCTGGATCGCTTCCTTCCACTGCTTCTCATTCAGCGAACCGGCAGAGACCGATTCCTTCTTCGTATGGTCAAAAGAAATCACGTAATCGTCCGGAACGGCGCTCCTCGTCTTGCGGATCTGCTTCAAATAAGCCTCGGCAATGCGCTGCTTGTCCGGCGGCTCATAAATGAGCGCGAACCAAACAAACACGTGATCGTCGAACAGCCCAATTTGAAAATGCGGATGCTGCTTGTACCCGCGCTTGTTGGCGGCAAAAGCGAGCCACGTATCCTTCGGCGGATTGGTGGTCCGGCGAAGGTGTTTGGCGATATGTACGAACATCTCGGTACCGGCCAGCATGGCCACATCCTGGCATAACGCATCCCCGATGGCCTTAAATTTCGGCTGGATCCGCTCCCGGATCACGGCCATGCGCGGCTCCAGTCCTTCAATATGAAATGTGTCAAAATCCTGCTGCTCAAATCCGGTAAAGCTCATGCTTGTCATCCTCTCATCCTATGTTCTCCGTTCACTATAACACATACCGGGGGTCCGGAGCATCCGCGGCCGGGCAGACAGCAAAGAACCCCGCGAAATTAGGCGTCACCGCTTTTTCGTGGGGTTCGAAGCTTAGGGCTGTTATCTTACTTGCCTTGCTTTACCTCGTTCAAGAGGCTGAGGTCAAGGAATTTGCTGAGATCAAGGTCTTCTTTCTTCACGTCCTTGATGTAGCCTGCGTCGATGGACACTTTGGCCATTTCCTCAATCGCTTCTTTGCTGACGTCCGTCGTGAGGTTCAAGTGGGAGATCGCCGCTTTGATCAAATTGGTATCCATGCCTTTACCGCTGAGCGCCTTGAGCTGGTTGTTGATGAGCTCATATGACTTATCCGGGTTCTTCTTGATAAAATCGATCGCGTCGGCATTCGCCTGAATGGCGCCCTTGGCAAGATCGCGATGATCTTTAAGGAATTTGTCGCTGGCTACGAGAATCGTAAGCGGGTAATTCCCGTTTTTCGGCGGGATTTGGTCCCACGGCGTAATGACCTTGCCGATGCCTTCCTGCTCCATTTGCGTTCCCCAAGGCTCCGGAATCAGCGTAGCGTCGATTTCCCTTTTGGCGCATGGCAACCAGCGTATCGGCCGGGGCGCGGGCGATGATTTGCACGCCGCTCTTATCCGTCGTTACCTTCAGGTTGTTCTGCTGGAGCAGGAGACGAAGGGAGATTTCGTTCGTGCTGCCCTTGGTCGGAATCGCTACAGTTTTACCTACGAGATCCTTGACGCTGTTGATGCCGGAATCCTTACCGGCTACGAGCACCGCTCCACCGTTGTTGGAGCCGGAGATGATGCGGAAATTTTTGCTCTTCAGGTATTGGTTGGTGGAAGGGCCCGGACCGACGAAGCCGAGATCGATTTGATCCGTAGCCAGAGCGGTGGAGAAGTCAGAGCCGTTATCGAAGGCGGTGATATCGATCTTCACGTTATCACCCCAATATTTCTTGAAGAGGCCCTGCTCAATGGCGACATAACCGGGAGCGTGCGTAACATTCTTGAAAATACCGAGACGCACCGTCGTGGCGGCGCCCGACTTGGAACCGGCGCTTCCAGCCGCCTCCGGCCGGTTCCTTGCTGCCGCAGGCCGACAATACCAGCGTGAGCGTCAGCAAAAGGGATAGGAATAGAGACCATTTTTTCATTGGGTATGACTCTCCTTTGGTGTGGTGTTCAGAAAAGCCGGCACTGCGGAGAACGAATATGTCTCCGGTCGCTGTTGAAATCGTGAATCTGTATTTGACTATTTTAGAGGTGGATTCACGATTTCAAAGGCGAACGCTCCGCTCCTGCGACATACTCATTCTCCTCCGCTTCTTCTTTTCTGAACACGCGTTATTTATTATTGCCTGCCAGTCCGTAGCGCAGCAGCGGCTTGTCCTCGAGCCGCTTAAAGCAGAAGTGGTCGGACAGTGTACCGAGCGCGGCGATGATGATGACGATGCTCAGCATGAGCGCCGTATCGGCGAGATTGCGGCCGTCCTGCAGCAACTGACCGAGGCCGACGCCTTTGGCAATCAGCTCGCCGGCCACAAGCGCGCGCCAGGCAAAGGCCCAGGCCACGCGCACACCCGTCATCATATGCGGGAAAGCGGCGGGGATCATGATCTGGTAGAACATCCGCATGCCGTTGCCCGTTCCCATCGTTTGCGCGGCTTTGATGTAGAGGGGAGGGATGTTCATGATCCCGGTGCGGCTGGACATAGCCATCGTCCAGGTGGCGCCCAGGGTCGTGATGAATATAACGGAAAAATCGTTCATGCCGAACCAAATAATGGCGAAAGGCGACCAGGCGATGCTGGGAATCGTCTGGAGCGCCACGACAAGAAAGCCGATCGTATCGTCCAGGAGACGGTAGCGCGCGAACAGAAACCCGAGCACCGTGCCGATGACAATCGCGATGACAAAGGCGATCAGAAGACGCCGGATGCTTTGCAGCGTAGCTTCAAGCAGCTGTCCGTGCACAAAGCCGTCATAGAACGCCTGCAGCGTTTGGGTGAACGAAGGGAATTTCCAGCCCCAGTCGAAAATTCTAAATCCCGCTTCCCACGCTATCAGCAGCAGAATCAGAAAGAGGCCCCTTCTTAATGCTGTACTCATCGCCCATCTCCTCCTTTACGACTTTCTCGAGCTCGTCGGCCAGCGCATCCATCACGCTGTGCTCTACATGGTGCAGCACTGAATCGGCATAATCCCGGGGACGGGCGGCCTGCACGGCGAATTCCTTCTTGATGGTGCCGGGACGGGTAGACATTACGAGGACCCGGTCGGACAAGATGACGGCTTCCCGGATGTTGTGCGTAATAAAGAGGATCGTCTTGCGCGTGCGCATCCAGATTTCTTCCAGTTCCTTGTGCAGTATGAGCCGGGTCTGTTCGTCCAGCGCGGCAAAGGGCTCATCCATCAGCAGAATTTCCGGGTCCATCGCCAGCGCCCTGGCAATCGCCGCCCGCTGCTTCATGCCGCCCGAAAGCTCATGCGGATAACGGTCCGCAAACTTGCTGAGATGTACAGCTTTAATCTGCTCCATGGCGAGCATTTCGCGCTCCTTCTTCGGCACTCCCTTCTGCTTGAGGCCGAAGGCCACGTTGTCCAGTACGGTCAGCCAAGGGAAGAGCGCGTGCTCCTGAAACACGACGACGCGGTCCGGCCCTGGCGTGCGGCAGGGCTTGCCGTTCACGGTGATGCTTCCCTGCTCCGCTTGCTCCAGGCCGGCCACCAGATTCAGCAGGGTAGATTTGCCGCAGCCCGGAAGGGCCGAGCAAGGAGACGAATTCTCCCTTTTTTATCGTTAAGGAGACGTTGTCGATGGCCGTAAAGGTGCTGCCGCTTCGTTCGCGGAACGTTTTGCTTACGTTTTTGATTTCTATCAATGAAGCCACCCCCTGAAGATTACAGGCTCTTGCAAATATATTACCCACTTATTTTATAGGAATTAATAGACTTGTCAACTGCAAAATCGGCAGGATTTCGCGTATTTTTGTCGAATATAGAGGACAAACCACATTTTTCCTGTAAAAAGAAAGGTCAGGGTCACGGATGAAGCGTACGAAACGTGTATTATTATTAACCGCCGCGATTAGCGGAGCCTTCACCGCCGGGGTGTATGCGCAGGATGTGCTTCAGCGGGTGGACGCCTACCTGCGTCCGGATTTCAGCATTGTGCTGGACGGCAAGCCCGTGCAGCTCAGCGGACCGGCACTGGTGTACGACGACAAGAGCTACCTTCCGCTGAAGGAACTCGGCAATCTGCTCGGCGCAAGCATTCTGTGGAAAGCCGATACGAAGACGATTTACATCAACAGCCGGATCAACCCGGAACAGACGCCGCCCGCCTCGGAGCAGACTTATGAGGACATCGAACTGTACAACCCTTATTCCGTAAAGGTCAGCTACCTGGGAGCCGATTACCCGCTTTTGCTTACCTATAACAATAACGGCAGCACTACGATCTTTATTACCGATTGTCCGACGTCAAGCGGATGGGTATCGATACCGAGGGCCTCAAGAAGGCAAAGGATCGTTTGACGGGCCAGCTGTTCGTTAATGAGAAGGAGCTGCAGAAGCGCTGGAAGCAGACGCCGACGCCGGTGTACGACACAAGCGGCGGCAGCAGCGAAACTTACGTGATCAGCGGCGAGGTGAACCCGAAGAAGCTGGAGGCGCTGCGCAATCATGTCAAGACGATGTCGAACTTCCAGATCGGCGACCAGCAGTTTTACGATAAGCCCATCATCATCGATAAAACGGACGAGGAAGATATATACGAGTACCTGTTCTATGAAACGGTCCATTTCCCTTCCGGGCTGGTTCCGGTTACGAACCGTTATTTCATCAGCCGCGTCCAGTTGTATAAGAAGAACGATACGTCGGCCGACGTCGGCTATTCCGTCAACATGCTCTCCAAAACCGATCTATTGTCCGAGGCGGAGAAAAGAGAAGATACGACGACGAAATAAGAGGGCCATCCAATCGAACGATAAACGCGCGGGCAGCGGGCGTCCTCTACAGGGAGGCCGTCCGCGCTTTCTTTTCCAAGCTCTGCGGGGTACTCAGGCGGGTTAAGCTCCCCGAAAAAAATAGGTTCAAAAATCGTTAAAAAAGACAATAATCCAAGTTGCTAAATCATATGATTCATAATAAGATAGAACTAAGAAACAGAATAGTCAGAAAATTCTATCAAAAAAGGGGCCGCCGACCGCACAACGTAAATCCGAAACGCTATTCATCCCGGTGATCCGAAGGCCCGGTCAGGAGCCGGCACTACACCGCCGACGGAGCGCAAGCATCGCAGCAGCAGACAGCCTACAATAACCGAATGGTTCAGGAGGGGATTGCCGTGAGTAAAAGTCATGAAGTGGAATATTGCAACCTTGAGTTACGATTTGACCGTCGGCTAATCCGGAACTTCATCAAAACGCTCATCCAAGAAGGCTATTCGCTCTACTGGAATGAAAGCGAGCAGCAGTTCATCGTTTCGATCCGAACGGGCCGCAAGCTTGTCAAGCTGAAGTTCCAGCGCATAGGTGAACGATATAAAATTGTCGGCAACTATTCGTTCAAAGACGAGAAGCTGGCGGAACTTATGGAGAAGATGATCGGGGATACCCGTGGTCACGCCGTCGTTAAAAGGTTCAAGGACCGGCAGATTTTGATCGAAAATATCATGTTCGGCGAAATCATCCGGATGGTGGAAATATCGGGTGTGGAGCACAAAGTTCTCTTTCAGAAGGAACCGGTGGTAACGGTGGACGAAATGATGCAAGCCTTCCGCTCCAGGCGTCCCGACGATCGGATCCCCGTACTGCGAATGGAGCTCGATTACGAGCTGGCAACCCTGCACGATGCTCTTCGGGACGGGGACCTGGAGACCATTCAAAAAAGCAAAGAAAGGCTGAAGGAACTCAGGCATGAAATGCTGCTGTTGGAAATGTGAGAGGCTATGGTAAGATGGTCTGTGTATTCGTGCACAGGCCATTTTGCATGTTTGGGCAAGGTTTGACGCTTGTCCCTCGGAAGGATAAACGGGCTTCTTTATTTCATAAAGTGCTCGGAGTTGGTTCTCTGATACCGGTGGGGCCAGCAATGGCAAAAAGGTGCATTTCGGAGGAAAAGGAAGCAAAAATGAGCGTTGTTAACGTGTGCAGTCCTATGTTATGATGAAACGGAGGTGGTAGGATGAGCGTGACGATCAAAGATATCGCGAGGCTTGCGGGCGTTTCGCATACAACGGTTTCCCGGGCGCTGAACGACAGTCCCTTAATCAATCCCGAAACGAAGGAACGCATCAAGGCGATTGCGGGAAGCATGAATTATACACCCAACTACAGCGCGCGCAGCCTGGTCCTTGACCGGTCTTACAATCTGGGGCTGTTTTTCTCGACACTGCATACCGGTACGTCCGCAGGCTTCTTGTATGAAGCGATCAAAGGCGTCAACGATGTGATCAAGGATCAATATAATCTGATCGTGCGCGGGATCGACGATTTCAAGAGCTACCACAACGTGAACCGCAAGAGCTTCGACGGACTGATCGTCATGAGCCAAAGTCTGAGCGATCAATCGTTTATCGAATATGCGGCGGAGAAAGAGATTCCGCTGGTGGTGCTGAACCGTCAGATCGACGGAATTGAGGTCATGAATCTCGTTCCGGACGACCAGGCCGGCGCTTTCAAAGTCGTGGAGCACCTGCTGACGAGCGGGCATAGGAAAATCGCCATTATCGAAGGGAAGGCCGGTTTCAAATCGACGCAGGCCCGGCGCGAGGGGTACCTCGAGGCGCTGAGACGGTATGGGGTGCCGGTTCCGGAAGAATATTCGGTTCCCGGCGATTACGATCTCGAGAGCGGGTATGCCGCAATGAACCGGTTGCTGGAGCTCGGGGACGTCCCGACCGCTGTGTTCTGCTGCAACGACGATATGGCGCTCGGCGCGATTAAAGCGATCACGGAGCGGGGCTCCGGGTGCCGGACGATTTATCGGTGGTCGGCTTCGACGACCATTTGTTCTCCGGGTATATGACGCCGGCTCTGACGACCGTGAAGCGGCCCATCGAGGAGATCAGCCGGGCCGGGGCCGAGAAGTCGCTGTCTTTTATCGAGAAGAAGGAAATGGAGCGTTCGACCGTCTTCTTCCATACGGAACTGGTCGTACGCGATTCCGTTCAAACTATTACGGGAGGAAACTAAATCATGAGCGTGCTGAATAAGGTGCTGCAGGATATTCCGATTCCGCAGGTCGTGCGGATTCGCCAGAAGTTCGACGAGACCAAGCTGGAGCGTCCGGAGGAAGTATTGATCCAGGAGCTCAAGAAGCCAGGCGCGATCGATCAGATCAAGCCGGGGCAGCAGGTGGCCGTCGCCGTCGGCGACCGGGGGTAGCCAATATCGCCCTGTTCACCAAAACGACGATCGATGCGATCAAAGCGGCCGGCGCGCATCCGTTCATCGTTCCTTGCATGGGCAGTCACGGCGGAGCGACGGCGGAGGGTCAGAAGGAAGTGCTGCATCATCTTGGGGTCAGCGAGGAAGCGATGGGAGCGCCGATCCGCTCTTCCATGGAGGTAATCCAAATCGACCAGCTCCCGAACGGGCTTCCGGTTTATGTGGACAAGTACGCATCTGAAGCGGACGCCATCGTGGTCATCAACCGCGTCAAGCCGCATACCGCCTTCCGCGGGCGCATCGAGAGCGGGATCATGAAGATGATCTCCATCGGTCTCGGCAAACAGAAGGGCGCGGAAGCATGCCACCAGCTCGGGTTCAAATACATGGCGGAGAATGTGCCGGCCATGGCCAATATCATGCTGAAGAAGGCGCCGATCGTCTTCGGCGTAGCGCTGGTCGAGAATGCGTTCGACGAAACGTGCATCGTAGAAGTGCTTCCGGCGGCGCAGATCGAAGAGCGTGAAATGGCCTTGCTCGAAATCGCCAAAGCGCGCCTGCCCAAAATTTTGTTCGATCAAATCGACGTGCTCGTGATCGATTACATCGGCAAGAACATCAGCGGTGACGGCATGGACCCGAATATCACGGGCCGCTATCCGACGCCTTACGCTCATGGGGGGCCGGACGTGTCCAAGATGGTAGTGCTCGACCTGACGGAGGAAACGCAGGGGAACGCCAACGGGGTGGGTACCGCGGATTTTACGACGAAACGGTTGATTGATAAAATGGATAAGCCGGCTACTTTCGTCAACGGGCTGACCTCTACGGTATGCGCGCCCACCAAGATTTCGACATACCTGGATAATGATTACTACGCCATTAAAGCGGCCGTGAAGACCTGCAACATTCTCGACTATACCAAGTGCCGTCTGGTGCGGATTCAAGATACGCTGCATCTGGGTGAAATCGAAATCTCCGTCAATCTGCTGGAAGAAGCGAGGAACCACCCGGACATCGAGATCCTGACCGAGCCGTACGACCTGCCATTCAACAGCGAAGGGAACCTGAGATAACATGAGTAACGTCACCAAGCCGTACATTATTGCGGCGGATATCGGGACCACCAGCTCGAAAACGCTGGTGATCGACCGGGAAGGCCGGGTGCTCGCCTCGCATTCCGTAGAGTATCCGCTGCACACGCCAAGGCCGGATATGGCGGAGCAGGATCCGGACGAGATTTTCCAGGCGGTCGTGACCGCCATCCGCACGGTAATCGGTAAAGCCCGTGTGCTGCCGAGCCAGATTCTCTGCGTCTCCTTCAGCTCCGCCATGCACAGCTTGATCGCCATCGACCGCGAGCTGAAGCCGCTGACCCAGTGCATTACATGGGCGGACAACCGCAGCGTCGGCTACGTAAAGGTGCTGAAGGAGGAGCTCGACGGGCTCGGCATCTATCGCCGGACGGGAACGCCGATCCATCCGATGTCGCCGCTGCTTAAGCTGATGTGGTTCCGGGACAACCGTCCGGAGCTGTTCGAGCAGGCCTATAAATTTATAGGTATCAAGGAATACGTTTTCGCCAAGCTGTTCGGCCGGCTGGTGATCGACCATTCGATCGCGAGCGCGACCGGGCTGTTCAATCTGCGTGAGCTGGATTGGGACGCGAAAGCGCTGGAAGCCTGCGGCGTCCGTCCGGAGCAGCTGCCCGAGCCGGTGCCGACGACATTTACGCTTGAGGGACTGTCTGCGGACGATGCTGCGGCGCTGGGGCTTGCCGCGGATACACCGTTTGTCATCGGAGCCTCGGACGGTGTGCTTGCGAATCTCGGGGTTGGCGCTTACGAGCCGGGCATTTATGCGGTGACGATCGGCACGAGCGGCGCGGTGCGCGGTGTCGTGCACGAGCCGCAAACGGATCCGGAAGGGCGGCTCTTCTGCTACAATCTGAAGGACAACTTCTGGGTGGTCGGCGGAGCGATCAACAACGGCGGCATCATGTTCCGCTGGGTGCGGGACGAGCTGGCTACGCTCGAAGCCGAGGAAGGCCGCGGCCGGGGCATGGACCCTTACGACTACTTGACGGAGCTGGCTCGGGGCGTTCCCGTCGGGTCGGACGGGCTTATCTTCCTGCCTCTCTTGGCCGGCGAACGCGCGCCTTACTGGAATGCCAACGCCCGCGGCGTATTCTTCGGCCTGTCGCTGTACCATCAGAAGAAGCATATGATCCGCGCTGTGCTCGAAGGCGTCATGTACCGCATCCACTCGGTCGTCTCGGCGCTGGAGGAAATGAACGGGCCGACCAAGGAAATCAGGGCGTCGGGCGGGTTTGCCCGTTCCCCGTTCTGGCTGCAGATGATGTCCGATGTGCTGGGCTCGCCGGTAGCCGTTCCGAACACGATCGAAAGCTCCGGTCTCGGTGCCGCGCAGCTTGGGATGCTCGCGCTCGGCGAGATCAAGGATTTCTCCAGCGTACACGATTGGATGCGCGTAGAGCAGTCGCTTACGCCGAGTGCAGCAAACCACGAAATTTATTTGCAGTTGACAACAATTTATAATCGTGTGTACCATCAGTTGAAGAACGAGTTCGATTTGATCTCCGCATTTCAACAGGCGCATACGAAATAAGGGGAGGCATTTTCGGTATGGCGATGAATTTGTTTGATTTGACGGGGAAAACGGCCGTGATTATCGGCGGCAACAGCACCTTGGGGGAACGATGGCCGTCGGTCTGGCGGGACACGGCGCCGATGTGGCGATTGTAGGGCGCAACCAAGAGAAGTCCGAAGCGGTAGTGAAGAGAATCGAGGAAATCGGCGGACGTGCGAAATGCTTCTCTGCGGACGCTACCAGCGCCGAGGACCTGCAGCGCGTCCTGGCGGAAGTGCTCGCCTGGACAGGCCGCGTCGATGTGCTGATGAACTGCCCGGGCATGAACAGCACGACCCCGTTCTTCGAACTGTCCATGGAGGAATGGGACAGCATCATGAACGTCAACCTGAAGAGCGTTGTGCTCGCGTGCCAAATTTTTGGGAAGCATATGGTGGACAAAGGAGAAGGCGGAAGCATCATTAACATCTCCTCCGTTTCTTCCGAGCCGCCGCTGTCCAAAGTATTCACCTACTCGGCTTCCAAGGCTGCGGTCAATAACGTGACCAAGTACCTGGCTCGCGAATTCGCGCCCGCCCGCGTGCGGGTGAACGCCATTATCCCGGGGTTCTTCCCTGCGGAGCAGAACCGTAAGATCCTGTCCCCGGAACGGACGGAGTCGATTATGCGCCATACGCCGATGAACCGGTTCGGCGACGCCGAAGAGCTGCAGGGCGTCGCCGTCTACCTCGCTTCGGAGAAGGCTTCGAGCTTTGTGACGGGCACCTTGCTGCGCGTGGACGGGGGCTTCGGGGCGATCACGATTTAATCTTTGAAGCGTGTATCTCGAAAACGTGTGACTGCGGGACAGCGTATATATCTACGGTCCCTTTAGAAAATGGATTCCTTGAATTAAGGATGCAGATGTCTGGAATCCATTTTCAAATGGGACTCGCCTAACGGCTCTCCGATACATACGCTGCCCTCCGTCACCTATATTCTCGAATAGGCAGTTCAAAAGATTAAATCGTGAGTAAATAAAATTATGGTATAGGAAGGAAGAGAAACCAAATGTCCAAACAACAAGTAGGCGTTATCGGCTTGGCGGTTATGGGTAAAAATCTGGCGTTAAATATCGAGAGCAGAGGTTTCACGGTTTCCGTATACAACCGCTCCCGCGAGAAGACGGATGCGCTGCTCGAAGAAGCTAAGGGCAAAAACCTGGTAGGTACATACAGCATTGAAGAATTCGTCGCTTCCCTGGAGAAGCCGCGCAAAATCCTGATTATGGTGCAGGCCGGCCATGCGACGGACGATACGATCAACCAATTGGTGCCGCATCTTGAGAAAGGCGACATCATTATCGACGGCGGCAACGCATACTTCCCTGACACCCAGCGCCGGAACAAGGAGCTTGAGGCGCACGGTCTTCGCTTCATCGGTACCGGCGTATCCGGCGGCGAGGAGGGCGCGCTCAAGGGCCCTGCTATCATGCCGGGCGGCCAGAAGGACGCTTACGAGCTCGTAGCGCCGATTCTGACGGCCATCTCCGCCAAAGTGAACGGCGATCCTTGCTGCACGTACATCGGACCGGACGGTGCCGGCCATTATGTGAAAATGGTGCACAACGGCATCGAATACGGCGATATGCAGTTGATTTGCGAAGCGTACCAGCTGCTGAAAGACGTTCTCGGCGTCAGCACGCAGGAGCTTCATGAGATTTTCGCCGAATGGAACAAGGGCGAGCTTGACAGCTACCTGATTGAAATTACGACGGATATCTTCACCAAAACGGATCCGGAAACCGGCAAGCCGATGGTGGACGTTATCCTAGACTCCGCAGGCCAGAAGGGTACCGGCAAATGGACAAGCCAAAGCTCGCTGGATCTCGGCGTTCCGCTGTCCATTATCACGGAATCCGTCTTTTCGCGCTTCTTGTCCGCAATGAAGGAAGAGCGCGTTGCGGCCAGCAAGGTACTGAACGGACCGAAGGCGCCTGCGTTCGAAGGCGACCGCAATGCGTTTATCGAGTCGGTGCGTAAAGCCCTTTATGCCAGCAAAATCGTATCCTATGCGCAAGGCTTCGCCCAAATGAGAGCGGCCAGCGAAGAATACAACTGGAACCTGGATTATGGCAGCATCGCGATGATCTTCCGCGGCGGCTGCATTATCCGCGCCCGTTTCCTGCAAAACATCAAAGACGCATACGACCGCAACGGCGAACTGAAGAACCTGCTGCTGGACGAGTACTTCAAAGGTGTAGTGGAGAACTACCAAGACGCCTGGAGAACGGTTGTGGCTACTGCGGTAACCCGCGGCGTTCCGGTTCCCGCCTTCTCTTCCGCGCTGGCCTACTATGACAGCTACCGTTCGGAGCGTCTGCCGGCCAACCTGCTGCAGGCGCAGCGCGACTATTTCGGGGCGCATACCTTCAAGCGTGTTGACAAAGAGGGAACATTCCACTTTAACTGGCTTGAGAACTAATCGCCGTTCCGCTCCCGTGCGGCTGATGTCGGTCGAAGCCCGAAAGAGGCTTCATTCAGCCAGTCCTTTAAACGGTCGGCTTCCTGGTCGAAGCCGTTGCGCCGCTGAATGAGCATCAAGGCGATTTCCGCAAAGTAACGAAAGTTTTGCAAAAGGCGTGGCTGGGAAAGATCCGCAAGCTTGGGATCCGCCTCAGCCACCTTTTTTTAATGAATTCCAGCATCCAGACCACCTCTTCTTTACATAGCGGATGGGCCGGATCGAGAATTTTTTCCAGCTTAAGGTCGGTCAGGTTCAGCTTGGGCGTTGTACCGCCCGGCAGTGCTTCGGACATAGATCGCGTCTCCTTTGTGAATGGACTGGAGGTAATAATCAGTATAACGGTTCCGACTGGAAATGATTCACAAACATCTTATGTTTTTAGCGAAGATTCTATTCATGCATGTCTTGACTATGATATGATAGGGTCAGTTTAATGACGGGAAGCTAGAGGTGTATAAGGAAGTGGAATTTCGCAATATCGTGCTCGTCGGGCTGATGGGAACGGGTAAATCGACGGTCGGCTCGGCGCTGGCAGAGCGGCTCGGCTGGACCTTTATCGATACGGATGAACAGGTTGAAGCGGCCGAAGGCATGAGCATTTCAGACCTCTTCGCTGAGCGGGGGAAGCCGGATTCCGCCTGGCGGAAACAGCCATGATCAAGCAAACGATGGAAGGCGAGAGGCAGGTTGTATCCACCGGGGGCGGGGCCGTTCTGAAAGCGGAGAACTGCGAAGCGATGCGCCGGGGAGGACTCGTCGTTGCGTTAACCGCCTCGGAAGAGACGATTATCGAACGGGTCCGACATGACCGGACCCGTCCGCTGGTTCAAGGGAATGTCGCGGAACGGGTCAGGCATCTGATGGAAACCCGGCGTCATGCTTATGACTTTGCGGATCTGAAGATCGACACGACGGGAGTCCGGGTGGAGGAAATTGTTGAGCGCATTGTTGCCCGAATGGGAGAAGCTTAGAGCTTGTCCCATTCCAGCATGCCGCCGGTCATGTTTTTCAAATTCTTCAAGCCTTGGGCGGTAAGGTATTCGTAAGCTCTACTGCTGCGGTTGCCGCTGCGGCAGACGAGAATCGTTTCGCCGTTCTGCGGAATCTCGGACAGGCGTTCGGGAATTTCCATGAGCGGGATATGGACGGCTCCCGGAATCATGCCAAGCGCCACTTCTTCCGGCTCGCGCACGTCCACGATGTCCAGCTTTTCTCCCTGGTCCAGTCTTTTCTTCAGTTCAGCGGGGGTAATCGTTTGCATCGGATCATTCTCCTTCATAATGTTGGGCGCGTTGTACGGCCGAATGCCTTCATCATAATCAAGATGAAAGCGCGATGTCAATCGGTCGCCGGCCCGGGGAAGGAAAAGGGGATTCGACTTTGACGTTGAATATATTAAGATGATGTAAATCAAAGGAGAGATCCGCTCACATGAAAGCTATTGTCAAGCCAACGCAGCGTTTAGAAGGGACCATCAATGCGCTATCTTCCAAAAATTACACCACGCGGTACCTCTTGATCGGTGCGCTAGCCGACGGGACCAGCACGGTATACTATCCCGCTCATAGCGAAGACAGCGACGCGATGCGCCGGTGCATCCGCGATCTGGGAGCGGTTGTTGAGGAAGACGAAGAGAAAATGACGATCCGCGGCTTTGGCCGTCACCCGCGCGACGTGAAGGAGCTGAATGTCGGCAACGCCGGAGCGGTGCTGCGTTTCCTGATGTCGACGGCGGCGTTCTGCCCGGAGGTTACGTTCGTCAATGCCTACCCGAATTCTCTCGGGAAAAGGCCGCATGACGATTTGATCGAATCCCTGCAGCAGATGGGCGTACAAGTCGAGCACAATAACGGCCGGTCGCCGATCACCATTCGAGGCGGCAACCCAAAAGGCGGTAAAATTACGGTATCGGGCAATATCAGCTCGCAGTTTCTCAGCTCGGCCGCTGTTCATGACGCCGCCGCTGGACGAAGATAGCGAGATTACAGTGCTGCACGATTTGAAATCGAAAATCATCGTCGGGCAGACGCTCGAGGTCATCGCCCAAGCCGGTATTCACATCGAAGCATCGGACGATCTGATGTTCTATAAAATTCCCGGGCGCCAGCGGTACCAGCCGCAGAAATATGTCGTTCAAGGCGATTATCCCGGCTCTGCCGCGATTCTCGCCAGCTGCCGCGGTGACGAATTCGGACGTGAAGGTGCTCCGTCTGGCCGAGAACAGCAGGCAGGGAGAGCGGGCCGTAGTCGACGTGCTTCGCGCCATGAACGTGAACCTGACGCATGAAAACGACGTCGTGCACATCAAAGGCAACCAGCACTCAAAGCCGGGGAGTTCGACGGGGATCATTTTACCGACGGGGTATTGGCGATGGTGGTCGCCGCTGTGTTCGCCGAAGGAACGTCGCGCTTTTACAATGTGGAAAACCTCCGCTATAAAGAATGCGACCGCATTACCGATTTTGTAACCGAGCTGCGCAAGGCTGGAGCGGACGTGGAAGAGCGGCAAAGCGAAATCATCGTTCACGGACGTCCTCAGGGTGTAACCGGGGAGTTGAGATCAATGCCCACTACGATCACCGCGTGATCATGGCACTTACCATTGTAGGCATGCGCTCCGAAAAGGGGCTGATCATCAACGATGCGCATCATGTCGCCAAATCGTACCCGCAGTACTTTGACCATCTGCTTTCGCTGGGTGCGGACATTGAACTCGTGAAAGAAGAGGTCGCCCATTAATTTAAGCTAAGGTTGAAACATGGAAAGGCCGGGTAAGAAGGGGGTACGACGCTTGAGGGTATTACTAAAAGGCATACAAGTATCCCTTGCGTTATTCCTGATTGTAGGGCTATTATTTGCCAGCGCCGTATTTGGGGTGCTGCTTTACGCCAGAATAACGGGAAAGGTCTGGTTCGAAGAAGGAACGGCCGCGGCGAGTATCGCCTATGCGAAAGATCAGGGAAGCAAGCAGGACAGCGCCGCCGCGCCGTCCTCCGGGACGGCCCAGGCTCAGGCTCCCGCGAGTGTATTGCTCGACGCCCCCGCTATCCGCCAGCTTCCCGAGCTCCGGTCCGGGTGCGAAGTGACGAGCCTTGCAATGCTATTGCAGTATTACCATGTGGATAAATCGAAGCTGGAGCTGGCCGGCGAAATGAAAATGGATCCGACGCCCATCCGCTGGAACAGCGACGGTTCCATAGCCTCATGGGGAAATCCAAACCTGGGCTTTGTCGGAGATGTTACAGGCGCCTCCAAAGGCTTTGGCATATACCACACCGCCTTATACGAGCTTTTGAAGAAATATGCGCCCAGCGCCGTCGATTTAACAGGGAAGCCTTTTGACGGACTGGAAAAGAAGCTGCGGAGTGGCATTCCGTCCGTGGTATGGACGACGATCGATTACAACGTTCCGGACAAATGGGTCGTATGGGATACCCCCATCGGTCCGATCCAGACCACGTTTATGGAGCATGCCGTTCTGCTGGTCGGTTATGACGGGGAATTCGTTTATGTGAACGATCCCTTGACCGGCCGCGGCAAGCAAAAGATTGAGAAGGAGCGGTTTGTCGCTTCTTGGGAAGCCATGGGCCGGCAGGCGCTCAGCCTCACAGTGCCCCCGAACAAATCATGATGAGGAGTGGAATGTCATGGCATTTGAAAATCCTTCGCGGGAACGGATCAAGGAAATTTTAAAAGCGGCGGGTACGGTAGCGGTGGTCGGATTATCCGATAAGCCGGACCGCGTCTCTCATATGGTGGCCGAAGCTATGCAGAAAAAAGGCTACCGCATTATTCCCGTCAATCCGACCGTAGAGGGCACCATCCTCGGTGAAACCTGCTATGCTTCGCTTTCGGATATTCCGGAGCCGGTAGATATCGTAAACGTATTCCGCCGCAGCGAACAAACGGTTCCCGTTGCCGAAGAAGCCGTGAAGATCAAAGCGAAGGTATTGTGGCTGCAGCTCGGTATTTATAATGAAGAAGCGGCGTCGATTGCGGAAGCCGGCGGACTGGAAGTCATCATGGACCGCTGCATCAAAGTCGAGGATTCCATCCTTCTGCCTGGAGGAAAATAATGTCCTACCGTTCCAAAGTTCGAGAGCATTTGGCCGTTTATTTGGTTATGGATTTATCCGATTACGAAGGCCGCAGACGCCGTGGCTACAGCTCAGGCCGCACTTGAAGGCGGCATCACGATACTGCAGCTTAGGGAAAAGAAGGCTCCCATTCCGGAAGTTCTGGAAAAAGGCCGAATGATCCGCGATTTGTGCCGCAAACATCAGGTCCCGTTTATCGTCAACGACAGGGTCGATCTCGCTTTGCTTCTGGACGCGGACGGGGTGCATGTAGGCCAGGACGATATTCCCGGCAGGCTGGTAAGAAGCCTCGTAGGGGAGGATAAAATCGTTGGGATTTCCGCCGGTTCGATGGAAGAGGCCGAACGGGCCGTTTCGGAGGGAGCGGATTACCTCGGAGTAGGCGCTGTTTACACGACCTTGACCAAAGGGGATGCGGGGAACCGATCGGCACCGGCCTGATTACCGAAATCAAGGAGAAATGGCCGGGTCTGCCGCTAGTCGGCATCGGAGGGATTCAAGCTTCCAATGCCGGTCCGGTGATCCAAAGCGGCGGGGACGGGGTGGCCGTCGTATCCGCCATCGCCAAGCGACCGGATCCGCAGCAGGCGGCCGCCGCTCTTCTTCAAATCGTCCTCAGCGAGCGAACGAAATCCAAGTGACGATGAAAAAAATATTTGCAGCAAATCTTTGCTGACCTTGTTATAAAATAAAACCTCCTTGAAGACAATAAGAAAGGCTTCTGGAATGAAACGGACTAAAAGCCGCACAGCCGGAAGACTTTACAATGAATTCTAGGAGGTTTCTTCGTGTACAACCAACAAGGCTTTCAAAGCAGCTTCGCAGGTCAAGGCACGGCTGGTTCCCAATTCCGCGGAACAACCGGCCAATTCCAACCGGTAGGTTTGGTTCAATCCCAGTACAACCCGTCCTCTGCTTCCAGATCATTCGGGACGGGCATCAGCCAGCAATTCGGAGGAAGCCAGTTCTCCGGTTTCCAAAATCAAGAAGCATTCCATGCGTCGAACTACCGCGGTAATCAACCGGGTCATGACGCTTACCTGAGAAGCGATTCGTCGAACCCTGCCCAAAGCGGCTTCGGCGCCTCGAGCTATAGAGCTTCCAGCTTCGGCTCTTCGGGCATCGGAGCAACCGGCTTCGGGGCCTCGAATTTCGGCGCATCGCAGCAGTTCGGTCAAAGCCAATTCGCGAATCCGCAATCGTATCATACGGCGAATTACCGCGGAGACCAGCCGGGCCACGATTCTTACCTGCGTTCGGACTCCTCGAATCCGGCGCAAAGCGGGTTTGGCGTGAGCGGAGCTTCCTTCGGAAACCAATTCGGTACTTCCTTCAGCTCGTCCGTCCAACCGTCCTTCGGAGGTTCCCAACAGCAGCAGTTCTCGCAATTCAGTAATCCGCAATCTTATCACCTGGCCAACTATCGCGGCAACCAACCGGGCCATGACGCGCAGTTGCGTGCCGATTCCACACAGCCTGCTCAAAGCGGGTTCGGCGGGGAGCCGCCAGCGGCTTCGGCAGTGCCACAAGCGACTACGGATTCAGCGGAAACTACCAAGCTTAATTGCTAACAAAGCTATATCAAGCGGGAGGGGGCATATACGGCCCGCTCCCTGCTTTCGTTTGACAAAAAAGCAGGGAGGCCTTACGATCTTAATAGAAAGGGGAGCGACCGAGTTGAACTGGATGGGAAACCTGCAGCAACTGGGAAGATCGTTAATGCTGCCGACCATCACGCTGCCCGTAGCGGCCATTCTGCTGCGCCTTGGCGATTTGCCTTGGGAAGCGATGGGCGTCCCGCGTGTAGGCGAAGTGCTGCTGTTGTCAGCGGCAACGATATTTACTTATTTGCCGATGATCTTTGCCGTCGGTGTGGCGCTCGGCCTGACGGAGAACGCCGGGATCGCCGGCATGTCGGCACTCATCGGACATTATATGTTTCATACTTCACTTCAGCATATATTGGGCGATTCGTTCCAACTCGGCGTACCGGGCGGCATCCTGATCGGTCTGCTTGCGGCCGTATTGTACCACCGGGTCAAGCACGTACAGCTTCCCGAATCGATTCAATTGTTCGGCGGTCCCCGTATGGTCCCGCCGCTGATGGGTCTATCGGTCTCGCTGCTGATTCTGCTGATGAGCTGGATCGGCCCGTGGCTTGTAGCCGGAATGCAAGCGCTAACGAATCTGATCCTGGGGCTGGGCGGCTTCGGCACCTTCCTCTACGGTATCATCCACCGGTCGCTCGTGCCTTCCGGTCTGCACCATGTGTTCAACAATTTCTTTTGGTTCCAGCTGGGGGTTTACAATGCCAACGGACAGCCCGTTTACGGCGACCTTCCGCGCTTCTTCGCGGGAGATCCGACCGCGGGAATTTATATGGCGGGCTTATACCCGATCATGATGTTCGCGCTGCCGGCCATTGCGCTGGCAATCATTCAAGAGGCCAGGGAGGATTTGAAGCCCAAGGTTCGCGCCACCTTCCTGACCGCGGCTTTCGCATGCTTTTTGACGGGGGTCACGGAGCCGATTGAGTTCGCCTTTTTGTTTGTGGCGCCGCCCCTGTTTTTTGTTCATGCGGTGCTGTCCGGCTTCGCCATGTGGCTTGCCTATTACTTCGATATTCATCACGGCTTCTCTTATTCCGCCGGCGCGATCGATTATCTGGTCAACCTGCATCTCTCGAAAAACGGCCTGCTCCTACTCCCGATCGGTCTTGTGTACGGAGTCGTATACTACGTGCTCTTCCGCTGGGCGATCCGCCGCTTTCGGATTCCTACGCCCGGCCGGGAGGAAGGCTCGCAGCTCGAAGAATGGGCCGGCGATATTCCTTACCGGTCCCCGCTCATTCTGCAGGCGCTCGGAGGGAAGGAGAACATCAAGAATATCGAAGCCTGCATTACGCGCCTGCGGCTTACATTGAACAATGACCGGCTAATGGACACCGCCGCTCTGAAGCATCTTGGCGCAGCGGGCGTCATTCGGCTGGGCGGCGGCAATGTGCAGGTGGTATTCGGCACCTATTCCGAGTTGATCCGCGAGGAAATCATTAAGGTGCTGCGCAAGGACATTCAGCAGGTGCTGTTCAGTTCGCCGATGCAGGGACGGATGATTCCGCTTGAGGAAGTGCCGGACCAAATTTTTGCCGGCAAGCTGGTCGGAGACGGGGTGGCGTTTATGCCGGAGAAGGGCGAGCTGGTATCGCCGGTGAACGGCAGGGTCATTCACATTTATCCGACGCTGCACGCACTCGGGATCGAAACCGAGCAAGGGCGCAGGTGCTGCTGCATATCGGAATCGACACGGCGCAGCTGCAGGGTAAATATTTTACTGCTTACGTTAAAGAAGGGGATACGGTGGAAACAGGACAGTTGCTGGTGCGCTTCAATTTGCAGAAGGTCAAGAAAAACTGCAAATCGCTGGCGACGCCCATGCTGATCACCAACAAGGATTTGGTCAAATCGTGGAGCTTCGCACCTTATAAAGCGGTCAAAAAAGGCCAGGCATCCGTGATGTCGGTTGTACTGAAGAATGCCGTCACAGGGGAGGGAACGCTTTTGGTTGAGGGAATCGGAGCTTCACCCGGCATTGCCATGGGCAAAGCTTTCGTCATACCGACCTGGGAATGGGATTTTCCGGAGAAGCTGATCGATGTGACGGATCTTGCCTATGAATTTGAGCGCCTGTATGACGGCATACGGCATTCCAAGAGCGAGATCGAACAGATTAAGCAGGATTTTGTCAGTGTCTTGGGCGAAGAGCAGACACAAATATTCGACGCCCACCTAGCGATTCTGGAAGACCCGGTCTTTATGAACGAGGTTCAAGGCATCATGCAGAGGCAGTATAAAGCGGCCGAGGTGGCGGTAAAAGAAGCGATCGAGAAGTTCGTGAATATGTTCGACCTGCTCGATGACGGCTACATGAAAGAACGTGCGCTGGACATCAAGGATGTGGGCAACCGGTCGCTGAAGCATTTGCTCGGCGCTCTGGAGGAGACATTGCCTCCGAAGAACGAGCCCTACATCCTGGTGGCCAAAGAGCTGTCTCCGTCGCAAATGGTGCATCTGGATGTGAATCTCGCGATGGGCCTCGTGACCATGCTCGGCGGGAAAACGTCCCATGTGGCGATCATGGCCCGGGCGATGGGAGTTCCTTACGTGCTCGGCCTGGAGGGAAAGCTGGCAGAGCCGATCCAAACCGGCGATTTCCTGATCATTGACGGCGATGAGGGGAAGCTGTATGTGGACCCGTCGGAAGAAATGATCGAGCATTACAAAAAGCTCAAAGAAAACTGGTATGCGATGCGGGAGCGGCTGCAGCGGCTTGCCCATTTGCCCTCGCAAACCGAGGACGGACATACCGTTCAGCTCGCCGCCAACATCAGCTCGGTTAAGGAGCTGGACCTGGTGCTGAGGAACGGAGCCTCCGGCGTCGGCTTGTTCCGGACCGAGTTCCTGTATATGGACCGCAGCACCTTCCCCCAGGAGGAGGAGCAGTTTACCGTCTACCGGGAGGTCGCCGAACGGCTGGGCGGAAGGCGGGTCGTCATACGGACGCTGGACGTAGGGGAGACAAGCATCTCGATTACCTGGAGTCGCCGGAGGAGGACAATCCTTCGCTCGGCTACCGGGCGATCCGCATTCTGCTGGACCGCAAGGATTTGTTCAAGACGCAGCTGAGGGCTATCCTGAGGGCGAGCCATTACGGCAATATTCAAATCATGTATCCGATGATTTCCTCCCTGGAAGAGCTGTACAAGGCAAACGAGGTACTCGAAGAGGCGAAGTCGGAGCTACGTACCGCCGGCATCCCGTTCCGCGAGGACATCGAAGTCGGCATCATGATCGAGCTTCCGGCCGCTGTCATGATCTCCGATCTGCTGGCGCAGGAGGTTGACTTCTTCAGCATCGGCACGAATGATTTGGTCCAATATGTGCTCGCGGTAGACCGGATGAATGAGCAGGTGGCCCACCTGTACGATCCGTTCCATCCGGCCATTCTGCAGATGCTGAAGATTACGGTGGACAGCGCAAGACGTCACGGAACCCATATCAGCGTCTGCGGGGAGCTGGCCGGCGATATCCGGGCGCTGCCCTTGTGGATTGCACTGGACATTCCTGAGCTGAGCATGTCGGTCCAGTCGATTTTGCGTGTCAAAAACAGCCTTCTGCAGACCCGGCACAGCGACGGTCCGGCGATTTGGGAGGAGCTGTCCCGCTGTTCGTCCAGCCGGCTCGTAACCGGGGTGCTGAACAAGTACATTCAGTCGAAGCTGGCCGAAGCCACCATGCCCGAGCAGCGGTCGTCCGAACCCGGCGGTGCATGAGGTTTGACAGGACCCAAATAATGAAAGAACGGGAGATGAAACCATGGAACTGAAGGGCTATAAAGTGCTCGCATTCGTAGAAGAGGAATTTGAAGACCTGGAGATGTGGTATCCGGTTCTGCGGCTGCGTGAAGCGGGCGCGGAAGTGCATCTGGCCGCACCGGAGGCGGGCAAGGTGTATCACGGCAAATACGGGGTGCCGCTGACGACCGACCATGCGCTGGACGAAGTGAAGTCTGAAGATTACATCGGTCTCTATGTGCCGGGCGGGTGGGCGCCGGACAAGCTGAGACGGTACGCATCCGTATTACGGCTGACCCGTGAATTTCATGAAGCGCGCAAGCCGATCGCGCATATTTGCCACGCCGGCTGGGTGCTGGCTTCGGCCAAAATCTGCCAAGGCTACACGATGACGTCGACCCCGGGCATCAAGGACGATCTGGAGAATGCCGGTGCCATCTGGGTGGATGAGGAAGTGGTGGTGGACCGCCATATCGTCTCCGGCCGCAGACCTCCGGATTTGCCGGCTTTCACGAAAGAGTTCGTGCGCGTCCTGACGGAATCCCTGGCGAAATGAACTTGGGACCCAGTTAGGAGCAGAACGCAATGATTCGTTTCCTCTTATGGTCGCCTTCCGTCCTCTGGATGGCAGTCATTTTTTATTTGTCGTCACGTACGGGAGACGATTTGGGGAGCTGGCTGGATGTCATACGGCAGTGGATTCCGGCGATGGAAGGGTTTGATTCAGGGCATTTTGCGGCTTGTTTTATCCTCTCCATGTGCTTTTTGATCGGGTCGCGTCCGGAGAGACTGACCTGGAAGAACAAGCTGGTTCCGGTCATCCTCTGCATTCTTTACGGTGTAACCGACGAGTATCATCAATCCTTTGTACCCGGCCGCACGCCGGACCTTCTCGATTTGTGGAACGATGCCATAGGCGCGACGCTTGCGATGCTGCTTGTCGGCTGGCCCCCGGCTAAGCGTTGGCTGGGGCGGCTGACCGGTGCTAAATATTGCTAGACCGGCGGCGGCAGGAGTTTTCAAAGCCAGGTAGAATTATTTCTACTAAGCAAGGATGTGTGGTCGTCAAAGGAGTGGTATTAGTTGCAGAAGCTTTGCAAGTGCGGCGACTGAAATGAGCATCCGCCTGCGAACGGTGATCTATCAGAACAAGGTGGAAATCGAGAATGTGCCGATTTTTACTTGTGAGTCCTGCAGCCGCAGCGAGGTGTTTTCCGAGGTGAAGCCGGAGCTGACCGGGTTGATCGGAAAGCTGGGCGCAAGGCCCGGCAAACAGATGTTACAGTTCGAGGAGGTCAGCGAAATTGCGCATTTGATGGTGAAGGCGACAGAAAAGAAATGGGCGTCCGACCCCGTTGAAACCATCATCCAGGAACGGATTAACGAGCTTTTGGATTTGCTGCTGCTTGCGCAGTCCCTAAGCGACGAGCCTTGGCAGGACGACATCCGCAAACGTTTGTCGCAGATCGCGAGACACTCGTCGACCGTACCCGATTTTTGAAAGCCGCTGCTCCGCAGTTGGCTTTTTTGGCATTAAATGATACTATAGTTCCTATACAGGCCCAAATTCGTTGCGAAATCGGGCATTTTGTCGTATGATTAGTCTAAATATCTGTGACCGCATTATACATTTTAAACATTGGAGAGAATGGCCGTGACTGTGACAATTTATGATGTAGCCAGAGAAGCAGGCGTTTCCATGGCAACCGTATCACGTGTTGTCAATAATAATCCGAACGTGAAGCCGCAGACGCGGAAGAAAGTATTTGAGGCCATCGAGCGCCTGGGCTATCGCCCGAATGCGGTTGCGAGGGGGCTGGCCAGCAAGAAGACGACAACGGTCGGTGTCGTTATTCCCGACATATCCAACTCGATCTTTTCCGAGGTTGCGCGGGGGATCGAAGATATCGCGAATATGTATCACTACAATATCATTCTCTGTAACGCGGATAAGAAGAAAGAAAAGGAAATCCGCGTCGTCAACACGCTGCTGGAGAAGCAGGTAGACGGGCTGGTGTTTATGGGCGGCGTGATTACGGACGAGCATCTTCAGGCGTTTAAGACGTCTTCGGTGCCGGTGGTGCTTTGCGCGACGGCGGACGAGCACAAGACGATTCCGTCGGTCGACATCGACCACGAGAAGGCGGCGTTCGACGCGGTGAACGTACTCATCGAGAACGGGCACCGGAATATCGCGATGATCTCCGGTACGCTTCAGGATCCGGCCAACGGCTTCGCCCGTTATCAAGGCTATAAGAAAGCGCTCGAAGCGGCTGGAATTCCCGTTCGCGAAGACTATGTCCGCGTAGGCAACTACAGGTACGAATCGGGTCTGGAGCTGACCAAATATTTCTTGGAGCTGGACGAGCGTCCGACGGCGATTTTTGCCGCAACGGATGAAATGGCGATCGGTGCGATCCATACGCTGCAGGACAACGGTCTGAAAGTGCCGGACGACATGTCGGTCATCAGCGTGGACAACATCCGGATGGCTTCGATGGTCCGTCCGCAGCTGACGACGGTGGCTCAACCGATGTATGATATCGGTGCGGTGGCCATGCGCCTTCTCACGAAGCTGATGAACAAGGAAACGAAGGATGCTTCGGAGCTGCAGCAGGTCATTTTGCCGCATGAGGTCATTCATAGAAATTCGGTGGCTCATCGATGACATGAGCCTCTTTCTTTTGTAGGGGCAATTCAGATTAAGGGAGGACAAGGCTGTTGACTTACGGTACAATCGGCGTCATCGGCGCCATGAAAGAAGAAATCGAATTGTTCCACGACCATATGCAGCAGGTGGAAGAGTCCGTTCGAGCGGGTATCCGTTTTTATAAAGGCTCGTTCTTCGGCCAAACGATCGTACTCTGCAAATCCGGGGTCGGAAAGGTCAATGCGGCTGTCACGACGCAAATCCTGGCCGATACGTTCGGCGTCCGGGCCGTGTTATTCACGGGCGTGGCGGGAGCGGTCGATCCGGAGCTGAATGTGGGCGATATCGTCATCTCCACGGACTGTGTGCAGCACGACATGGACGTGACGGCACTGGGATTTCCGAGAGGAACGATTCCTTACGAAGAAACGTCCTGCTTTACGGCGGATGAGCGTTTGCGGGAGCTGGCGGCTAGCGTCAGCGGCGAAATTGCCGGCGTCCAGGTGAAGCAGGGACGGGTGCTCTCGGGCGACCAGTTCATCGCCAGCCGCGAAACCGTAGCAGCGCTGCATCGGGAATTGAACGGGGCCTGTACGGAGATGGAGGGGGCTGCGGTTGCGCAGGTCTGCTCCATGAACGGGATTCCGTTCGTCGTCATCCGTTCGATGTCGGATAAGGCCGATGGGTCGGCGCATGTCAATTTTGCCGAATTTACGGTTCAGGGTCGCCGGGAATTCGTACCGAATTGTCGAAGGTATGCTGAAACGGATGAGCTAGGCGTTTCGGGTACCCGGAAAGAACGAGAAGGATGAGCGGGTTTCCCGCCTGAAGCCCGTGGGCTGGAAAGGCCGGGAAAGCAGCTACATACGAGAAGGAGAGTAAACGAACGATGTCAACTGTTACTATGGATCAAATTGTCGCTTTGGCGAAGCACAGGGGGTTTATCTTCCCGGGCTCCGAAATCTACGGCGGTTTGGCGAATACATGGGATTACGGCCCGCTCGGCGTTGAACTGAAGAACAATATCAAGCGCGCCTGGTGGAAAAAGTTCATTCAGCAGTCGCCTTACAACGTCGGCCTGGATGCCGCCATTCTGATGAACCCGCAAGCATGGGTTGCCTCCGGGCACGTGGGCAACTTCAACGACCCGATGATCGACTGCAAACAGTGTAAAGCCCGCCACCGTGCGGATAAAATCATTGAGAACGCCCTCGCGGCCAAAGGCATCGAGATGGTCGTCGACGGCCTTACGTTCGATCAAATGATGGATTTGATCCGCGAGCATCATATCGTATGCCCGGATTGCGGCGCTTTTGATTATACCGATATCCGTCAATTCAACCTGATGTTCAAAACCTTCCAGGGCGTTACGGAGTCCAGCGCCAATGTCGTGTACCTCCGACCGGAAACGGCGCAGGGCATCTTCGTGAATTTCAAGAACGTGCAGCGCACCATGCGCAAGAAGCCGCCTTTCGGGATCGGACAAATCGGCAAAAGCTTCCGGAACGAGATCACACCGGGGAACTTTACGTTCCGTACGCGCGAGTTCGAACAGATGGAGCTCGAATTTTTCTGCAAGCCGGGAGAGGACCTCAAGTGGTTCGAATACTGGCGCAGCTACTGCCGGGACTGGCTGCTCGCGGTCGGCGTGAAAGAAGAAAGCATTCGCCTGCGCGACCACTCGGAAGACGAGCTGTCGCACTACAGTAACGCGACCACGGACATCGAATACAAATTCCCGTTCGGCTGGGGCGAGCTCTGGGGCATCGCCGACCGGACGGATTACGACTTGAAGCAGCACATGGAGCATTCCGGAGAAGATTTCAACTATATCGATCCGGAAACGAACGAGCGCTACATCCCTTACTGCATCGAACCGTCCCTTGGGGCGGATCGCGTCACGCTGGCGATTCTGATCGATGCTTACGAGGAGCAGCGACTGGAAGGCGACGACAGCCGCACGGTGCTTCACCTGCATCCGGCGCTTGCACCTTATAAAGCTGCGGTATTCCCGCTTTCCAAGAAACTGTCGGACGGCGCAGGCAAGATTTTCGAAGAACTTTCGAAGCATTTCCTGGTCGACTACGACGAATCCGGTTCGATCGGCAAACGGTACCGCCGTCATGACGAAATCGGTACGCCGTTCTGCATCACCTACGATTTCGAGTCCGAGCAGGACGGTCAAGTTACGGTTCGCGACCGGGATACGATGGAGCAAACGCGGATGCCGATCAGCGAGCTGAAGGCGTTTATTGAGGAAAAATTGGAATTCTAATACAACAACAATAGAAGCCCGTAACCGGCATGGTTGCGGGCTTTCTGTGCTTCTGCGGCGTTACGCCGATGCCGGGATACCGAGCATCGCCAGCGACTCGCTCATCGCGCTGGTGGGAAGCGTATCTTTTCTGCGGATAAATACGGTTTCGAGCCGGCTGAATTCCTCCGGTAACGCATGTGTCCGTAGTCGCCCTTCCTGTTCGCGTCTCTGCGTGACTGTCGTGGGCAGAAGAGAGATCCCAAGCCCCGCGGCAACACCGCCCAGAATAGCCTCCAGCGTACCAAACTCCATAATTTGCGCCTGGGGACGGTGATTGGCACGCAACCACAAGTCCAAGCGGTTGCGGCAGGAGCGACCGGAGAAGAGCACGAGATGCGGCTTGTGAACCGTATCGTCGATACGTTCCAGACCGGGTTCGGAAACAATCGCCAGCTCTTCGGTGAAAGCGGGAAGTTGCACAAGGTCATCATGCTCGACCGGACCGGTAACGAAAGCTCCGTCCAGCTCGTAACGAAGCACTTGTTCAATCAACTGAGGCGACGGGCCGGTCATAAGGGACAAGGAAACCTCGGGATACCGCTTGTGATAGGCGGCAAGCAGGCCGGGCAAGCGCACGGCGACCGCGGTTTGATGGGAGCCGATGACAAGCGGTCCGGCGGGGTGGGAGGCGTAAGCCACGATTTTGGCGGCTTCATCCAGGAGGCCGAGCACTTTTTCCGCGTAGGCGAGCAGGGTTTTGCCGCTGGCGGTTAAGGTCATCCCCCGGTTGTGCCGGTAAAATAGAGGGGTATTCAACTCGGATTCCAGCTGCCGGATCCGGGCGGTTACATTGGACTGGACATAACTCAGCTTAGCCGCCGCTTTCGTAATCGTACCTTCCTGGGCTACCGCTTGAAATACGCGAAGATCTCCGCTTTCCATAGAGAACATCCCCTTTCCGTTTGATATCAGTCGGGATGATATCAAAATTCATTTTCATTCATTTTACATGAAATCAACCCGGGATTACAATGGGAACTGTAACAACAGGGAAAGGGGATGGAGACGGATGAACCGTACGCTTTACGTTTTGCTCATTCTGGTCACTACTTTTTTGATGGGGGTGGCCTTTCCAGTAGGGAAAATCGGATTATCGTATGCAACGCCTTTTCTGCTCATGGGAGTGCGTTTTGTCTTCGCGGGTTTGCTGATGGCGGGGATCGTAAGACGCCGTCCATGGCCGGTTGGCGCGGCGGCTTGGGCCAGGGTGGCCGTGATCGGTCTGTTCCAATCGGCCGGGGTTATGGGTCGCGCCTATTACAGCATGAACTGGGTCACATCGGGGGAATCCGCCATACTGATCTTTATGAATCCGCTGCTGGTAATCGTGTTCAGCTCACTGATAACAGGAACGAAGTACCGCTGGACTCAATGGTTTGGAGTTCTCATCGGCTTCCTGGGGGTTGCTCTAACCTTCGGCCTTCAGCTGAGCTTCAGCACAGGCACCTTGATCGGCTTCTTGGGCGCCGTTTCGTTCACTGCGGCAACCCTGCTGGTGAAGCGGTGGGGAGCGGGCATGGACACCTGGGTGATGACTTCCGGCCAAATGTTCTTCGGCGGCATCTTTCTGCTGCTGGCAAGCCTTTTGGCGGAGCACCCGCATTTCACAGTGAACCGGATCTCCATCATGGTCCTACTCTGTCTGGTGTTCCTGTGCTCGATCGTACAATTTTCGGGCTGGTTCTATTTGCTGAAGAAAGGAGACCCCGGGAAGACAAGCGCGTTCTTGTTCCTGGGGCCTATTTTCGGCGTGCTGAGCGGTTGGGCGCTTCTCGGGGAAAAGGTGAACGCCATCGTATGGGTCGGCCTGGGGCTTGCCTGTGCAGGCATCTTTCTGGTCAATTGGCAGGGGAGATTAGGGGCGTCCATTCCGCTGAAAAAAGCCGTCCGGAGCGGGTGATCCCCACTCCGGGATGAAGAAGGTCTCCGCTTTCGCGACCCGCTGAATCAAGGGAGATAAAGCATCGCGAGCTCCAGCATGCGGCGGTTGGACTCGGTAATCTCCTTGCGGCGCGGCATCGGCTCCCAGGTATGAACGGGATCCAGCCAGGTAGACGGCGGCGGCACCGGGCTGAGCGGTCGCCAGTGCGCAAGCCAATCTTCCGGCGACGTCAGGTCCGGCGTCGCCCCAAGCGCTCGGATGATCGGATGATCGCTCATCTCCAGCCAGAGCAGGCTCCAGGCCCGGGGAACAACGCGCCAGACATCGTAGCCGCCTCCACCGATTGCGACCCAGCGCCCGCCGCAATATTGATGTGCGAGCCGATGGATAAAACGGGGAATGGTGCGGTATATTTCCATGCTGCAGTGAATATGTGCCAGCGGATCGAAGGCATGCGCATCGCGACCGTGCTGGGATACGATCAAATCCGGCTTGAACTGTGCCGCTGCCTTGGCAAGCACGGTTTCGAAGCATTCCAGCCATGAGGCGTCCTCGGTATAAGGCTCTAAGGGCAGATTCATGGCCGCGCCGAAGCCTTCACCGGCACCCCGTTCGGCAACGCTGCCCGTTCCCGGAAACAAATACTTGCCGGTCTCGTGGATGGAGAAGGTGAACACGTCCGGATCGGTGTAAAAGCTGAACTGTACGCCATCGCCGTGATGCACATCCGTGTCAATGTAGAGTACGCGGGCACCGTAAGTCTGCTTGGCATGGGCGATGGCAACCGATGCGTCGTTATAAACGCAGAACCCTGCCCCTTTGCTCGGCATCGCATGATGCAGGCCTCCGCCCAAATGCAGCGCATGTAGGGTCTTTCCCGACATCACGGCGTCAACTGCCTGGAGCGAGCCGCCTACGAGAAGAGAGGTGCTTTCATGCATGCCGCGGAAGAAGGGCGTATCCTCGGTATCCAGCCCGTATTGCCCGGCTCGCTGCACCCATTCTTCGGACGGTGACTCCAAGCTAAGCGCTTTCACCGCAGCTATGTATTCGGCGCTGTGAACCGCCAGCAAACGGGTTTCCTCCACGGCCGTAGGTACCGTTACAGCGCTATCGGGAAGGGCCCCGGCTTTCCGCAGCAAATCCGTTGTTACAACCAATCTTTGCTGATTGAACGGATGGCTGTCGTTGAACCGGTAGGCCGTTTCTTTTTCGTCGTATATAAAGATCGCGTTCGCATTCATCGCTTCTTTCGCCCCCATCAATACATAAACCGCTGGCGGAACCGGACACGGTCGAACTGCTCCACAGAAGACAGCGGCACATCCTTGCCGATCCGAACCATAAGACAGTTGGCGGGATGAGAGCAGATTTCCGGATCGTCGGTGGCGAACCAGACCATGTCGACGCTCTTCATCAGCTTCTCCATCATGCTTCGGTACTGCCATACGGAAAGCCCGCTTTTTTCCAAATCCCAGTGCCAATAATATTCGGTTGTAAAAGTGATGACGTTCTCCAGCTGACCGTCTTCAAAGGCGAGCCGGAGCATTTTTTTACCCAGTCCGATCCCGCGGAACGCGTCAGCCACCTCAATGGCTCCGAGCTCGATCAAATCCTCCATACCGCCCTCGGACCAGCGCTCCAGCTCATCGGGATAATGAAACGTGACATAGCCGATCACTTGACGGCCAAGCCTGGCGGCGATGATCCGCCCTTCGGGAAGCTCCGAAATTTCCACCAGCGCTTCGAATTGCTCTTTCGGGCGCCGGAAGGCGTCCAAATCCGGATGCATGGTATACGTGCGCAAAGACTCCGGGGGGACGGGACCTTCCAGGACAATCTCCGCATCGAGATAAGGGATCGTGCAGGAGTGATAAATTTTGATGTGTTCCATAGCCGGTTCAGCCTCCCCTTCCAGAGCGGTATCGGCTTCTAGCATAACAAAAAAATAGCTGGGAAGAAAGCCATATGGTATAATGAGTAACATGCTGTACAAACAATAGACACATCTTTGTGAAAGCGTTTCATTTAACAAGGAAAAAGATGGGATTGGGAGGCTAATGGCATGGATCACACGAATGTAGAAAGCATTGCACCCGTATCAACCGCATCGAACATGAAAAATTACGAACAGGAGCGGGCGGATTTTTCCTGGGAAGCGATCGAGCGGACGTTCAGCTGGTCGCAAACGGGGAAAGTCAACATGGCACACGAAGCGATCGACCGTCACGCCGATTCCGGGCGCCGGGACAAGATAGCGCTTTATTACAGCGATGACCGCCGGGACGAAAAATATACTTATTTGGAAATGAAGCAGCAGTCGAACCGTTTCGGCAATGTCCTGCGGGGGCTGGGGATCGGCAAAGGGGACCGCGTGTTCATCTTCATGCCGAGAACGCCGGAGCTGTACTTTTCTTTACTCGGGGCTTTGAAAATAGGGGCCGTGGTTGGACCGCTCTTCGAAGCGTTCATGGAAACGGCCGTCAAGGACCGGCTCGAGGACAGCGGCGCCATAGCGATTGTGACCACGCCGTCGCAGCTTCCCCGCGTGCCGGTGAAGGATTTGCCGAATTTGAAGCACATCATTCTGGTCGGCGAGAACCTCTCCCTGTCCGAAGGGCAGGTGGATTTCCATAAAGAAATGGCCGCGGCTTCCGATGAGCTTGAGCCCGAATGGCTGGACCGCGAGGACGGTCTGCTGATTCACTATACTTCGGGTTCGACAGGCAAGCCGAAAGGCGTCTTCCATGTCCAAAATGCGATGCTGCAGCATTATTATACCGGCCGTGTCGTGCTGGATCTGCAGGAAAATGACGTATATTGGTGTACCGCCGACCCGGGCTGGGTTACTGGGACGTCGTACGGCATTTTCGCGCCATGGCTGAATGGGGCGACGAACGTGATCCGCGGCGGCCGGTTCAGTCCGCAGGATTGGTATAAGACCATTGAGAAATACAAGATAACGGTATGGTACAGCGCACCGACCGCCTTTCGGATGCTGATGGGTGCGGGCGACGACGCGGTGAAGCAGTTCGATCTTTCCTCCCTGCGGCATGTGCTCAGCGTAGGGGAGCCGCTGAACCCGGAAGTCGTGCGCTGGGGGCTTAAGGTATACGGCCAGCGCATTCACGATACGTGGTGGATGACGGAAACCGGTGGACAGCTCATCTGCAACTATCCTTGCATGGCGATTCGTCCCGGCTCCATGGGGAAACCGCTTCCTGGCGTAGAGGCGGCGATTATCGACGATGCGGGCAACGTCTTTGCCGCCGTATCGGATGGGCAACCTCGCCATTAAGACACCGTGGCCGTCCATGATGCGCAAAATTTGGAATAACCCGGCGAAATACGAGGAGTATTTCCGTATCCCGGGATGGTACATTTCCGGCGATTCGGCCTATATGGACGAAGACGGGTATTTCTGGTTCCAGGGCCGGATCGACGACGTCATCAATACGGCAGGCGAGCGGGTAGGTCCGTTCGAGGTCGAGAGCAAGCTGGTGGAGCATCCGGCGGTCGCCGAAGCCGGAGTGATCGGTAAGCCCGATCCGATGCGCGGCGAAATTATTAAAGCGTTCATTGCCCTGCGCGAGGGGTATGCGCCTTCGGATGAGCTGAAAGCCGATATCTCGAAGTTTGTGAAGGAAGGGCTGTCCGCCCATGCGGCGCCGCGTGAAATCGAGTTCAGGGATAAGCTGCCCAAAACCCGCGGCGGCAAAATCATGCGCCGTGTCCTAAAGGCATGGGAGCTCAACCTGCCGACCGGCGATTTGTCCACGATTGAGGATTAAGAGCTTGCCGCCATGATTCCTGTCATACCCTAAAAGAAAACGCATGAGCTTCGCCGGATTAGCGCGGACTCATGCGTTTTTTCTTTTGCCTTCTTGGTCGTTCGGTTATTTTTTGAACCGTACCGGTGCGGTAGGCTTGGATTCGCCGATATTGTTCTCGGCCGTTATCCTGTAATAACCGTCATAGGAGACGGCATAATATTTGAATTTCGTTGCGCCGGAAACCGTACCGATCTTTTTGTAGGTTCCGTTTTCCTTGTCGCTGTGATAAACCGAATACTGCTTGACGGCGTCCTTATCCGGATTTGCCTTCCAATCCAGCTCAATGCCGCTCCCGCTCGATTTGATCGATAAACCGGACGGCACGGAAGGGGCTTCCTTAGCCGGAGGCGTCTTGGTGTCGCCTGCTCCTTGTCCTGTGCCTTGCCCGGAGCCTTCTTTGGTCCCGTTCCCGGCATCGCCTTGCGGTCGCTCCTTGTCGGGCGAAATCGTTAGGGGCAGGAGATCCATGGTCGATCCGTCGGTGTAAGCCGCTTTGCTCGGAGTAGATTCTTTGCCTGCCACATCGACGGCGGTGACATAATAGCCGTAAACGGCATTTCCGGATGCATTATCTGTAAATTTCGTCTCATCCCCGGCCATGACCACTTTGCCGTTTACCCGTTGGAAGGTGCCGCGATTCACCGACTTATACAAGCGGTACCCGACCGTATCCGAACTGCCGCTCGCTTGGAACGTAATGGTGCTGGTATCGCCCGAGTGGGTGGTCTGCGACCGTAGTCGGCGCATCCGGGTTATTGCCGTCGTCCTTGCGCGGGTCGGTCTCCGACGGCGCATCCTCATCGTAATCCTCCGGCCGGTAAAAGGAGAGCGGCCGCTTCCGGTCGGCCGGCAGTTTATCCAGAATCGACGCCAGTTGCCGGAACAAGGGACCGAGCGGTTTCTCGCGCCTAATCACGAGCTTTTCTTGTACGAAGTCGGAAGGTGTCTCCTCTTGGGCGATATAATTGATGCCGTTGTAAGTGACAATCGGCAGTCGGACCATCACATTGTCTTCCTCCGTCGGCACATACTTTTTATTGAAAATATCGGTTACGAGCTTGCCCGCCCGGGTGGTGGCATCGCTCGGCGACTTGCCCGACAAGCTGGACACGGTCATTTCCACGATCCCGTCCGGGCGTTTGAATTCCTTGGTCGTGAAGAGGTCAGGCTTCTTGTCGATCGCCGCATCCATCGCCAGAGCCCAGATGTTCTTGGCCCGGTTGGTGCCGCCCGTTTTCTTGCTCAGCTTATTGACCGGAAGCTCGTAACCGGCCCAGACGCCGAGCGTAATATCCGGGGTGTAGCCCATGAACCAGGCATCCGCATCATCCTGCGTCGATCCGGTTTTGCCTACGATCGGAATTTTGCCGTAATGCTTGAACTTGCTCATCAAATCGGTCGCCGTTCCGGCGGTAATGACCGTGCGCATCATATCGGTCATCAGGTAAGCCGTCTGCTCCGAAAATACGGTCTCCGGCTTCAGCTCGTGCTCGTACACCGTCTTTCCGTTGGAATCGGTGATTTTACGGATCAAGAACGCTTCGTTAAACGTACCCTTATCCGCGATCGTAGCGTAAGCGTTCGTCAACTCTTTGACCGATACGCCGTATTTCAAGCCGCCGATAACGCCGGTCTGGGAGTAGTAATCGTCCTTGGTAATCGAATTAATGCCCATTCGTTTGGCATAATCCCAGGCATTGTCGATGCCGACGACGTCCAGGAACAGCTTGATCGCCGGAATATTGTACGATTGATTCAAGGCGCGTCTGGCGGTAATCAGCCCGTGGAAGCCGTCATCCCAGTTCTCGGGAATATGGTAGCCGGCTTTGGTTCCATCCTTGAGGATGACCGGCGAGTCGTCGATAACGGATGCCGGACCGATGGCGCCCTTCTCAATGGCCGGAACGTAAGCGGCGATGGGCTTCATGGTCGAGCCGGGCTGGCGGTAAGCCTGCGTCGCATGGTTGAGCTGTCCCTTAGTGAAATCGCGGCCCTCGATCATGCCGAGGATCGCCCCGGTCTTGCTGTCCATCATGACGGCGCCGATCTGCTCGTCGCCCTTGACCGGATCCGTCGGGCTGAAGTTTTTATCATTCTCCGCAATGGCATGCATGCTGTCGTAAATGTCTTTATCGATCGTTGTGTAGACATGATAGCCGCCCCGGTTCAGCTGAGCCTGCATATTCTTGAGCGCTTCATTGTAAGCGTCCGGGTTCTTCTGCGGATCGAGCTTCGGTTGCTCTACCTTGAGCAGCGCTTTGGTCAGCTTCCTTCTCAACTTCAATCATAAGATAAGGGTATGTAGAATAAGCTTTCTTCTGCCGTTCGGCCAGTGATCCTTTGAGATCGAAGGCGAGCGCTTCCTGATACTGCGGGTCGGTGATTTTGCCTTCCTCCAGCATACGGCGGAGTACCAGCTGCTGGCGCTGTACGGCGCGTTTGAATGCCGCCGTGTCCAGCTCGCCCTTGCTGTTATAAGCGGAATAGTTACTGGGTCGCTGGGGCAGCCCGGCCAGATAGGCGACCTGCGCGATATTCAGCTGGTTCAAATCGTCAATGTTAAAGATGCCTTTAGCCGCGGCTTTGATCCCATACAGATTGTATCCGGACGAGCCGTTCCCGTAAGGGATTTTGTTCAAATATGCAAGCAGAATTTCATCCTTCGACATGAGCCGCTCCATCCGGAGGGCGAGGAAGATTTCCTTCGCTTTGCGGCTGTCCGCCTTATCCAGCGTAAGGAATACGCGCCTTGCGAGCTGCTGCGTAATCGTGCTGCCGCCGGTCTGGATATCCTCCCTCAGCAGCTTCTGAACAATGGCTCGGAGCGTGCCCTTGACATCGACACCGTGGTGCTCATAAAAATTGTTGTCCTCGACCGCGAGCACCGCGTCCTGCACGATCTTCGGGATATCCTTCAGTTCGGCAAGCCTTCGGTCCTCTTCAGAACGAAGCTGTCCGACTACGGTATCGTCCCCGAAATAGACGAACCCTGTCAGCGCGTTTTCCTGCACCTGCGCCATCATGGCATCCTTGGTGCGCACCGGGTCATCCTTGACGAGCGCGGTTATATACCCGAAAGCGGCGCCCGCGCCAAGGAAGCCGGCGATCACTCCGGTGATAAACATCCATTTCAAAGTGATAAGCGTATATTTTCCGATTTTCCGTAGGATGCTTGTCGAATTGCCTTTCCCGGCCTGATTCCCCTGATTCCCGTGTTTCTCCATCTCCATCTAATCTAAGAGCCTCCCGTTTGGAAAACATTCCTTCAACATTATAGCACAATGTGGAAGGCCGAGACACTGATAACTTGGAAACATTCGTTCGCTGTCCGCCAGGAATCGGCGGGATTTGACATGAAACGGAAGCTTATGATATAAATAATTGGATTGCGTTATTATGAATTGAATAGTGTCAAATGCTATGACGGACAACCAGTAGGATAGGGAAGCGAGCTTCAGAGAGCCGGTGGCCGCTGTGAACCGGTGCTGCGCCTTAAACCGAATTACAGTCCTGAGCAGGGAAGAGGAACGGGCAGCTGCCGAAGCTGCGTCCAGTAGTCTTCTATCCGGGTGAGAGCCCGTTATCCGTTGAGTGAAAGCCGCAAGCCGCCGGCAGGAAAACTGCATCAGGCGGGGCTTTAATTAGGGTGGTACCGCGAAACCGAGCCTTTTCGTCCCTTGATCCGTGGGAGGAGAAGGCTTTTTCATTTACAAATGTAAGAAAGGAAGAAAAGAAGCATGGAAATTTTAAAGGATTTGGAGTACCGCGGTCTGATCCATCAGGTGACGGACCGGGAAGGGCTGGAGAAAAAGCTGAGCAGCGGGCCGGTTGCGCTCTATGTGGGCTTCGACCCGACAGCCGACAGTCTGCATATCGGCGACCTGCTTCCGATCTTGGCCCTAAGACGATTCCAGAAGGCGGGCCATTTGCCGATCGCTCTGGTGGGCGGCGGTACAGGTCTCATCGGCGACCCCAGCGGGAAGGCGAACGAACGCACGCTCAATACGCGGGAAGTCGTTCAAGAATGGACGGACAAGCTGAGACTCCAGCTTTCACGCTTTTTGGATTTTGACACGTCGGCCAACCCGGCGCAAATGGTAAACAATTACGATTGGCTCGGGCCGCTCGATGTGATCGCCTTCCTGCGGGACATCGGGAAGAACTTTTCCGTCAATTACATGCTGGCGAAAGACTCTGTCGATTCCCGGCTCGGCAAAGGGATTTCCTTCACCGAATTCAGCTACATGATTCTGCAGGCCTACGATTTCTACAAGCTGAACAAGGATAACAACTGCTCCCTGCAAATCGGCGGCGCGATCAATGGGGAATATTACGGCAGGCCTTGAACTGATCGGCAAGACGACCGGGAATGAGGCATTCGGTCTGACGATGCCGCTCGTGACGAAGAGCGACGGCACCAAGTTCGGGAAGACGGAAGGCGGCACGATCTGGCTGGATGCGGCGAAGACGTCCCCTTACCAGTTCTACCAATTCTGGATCAATACGGACGATAAAGATGTCGTGAAGTTCTTGAAATATTTCACCTTCCTGCCGCCGGAACGCATTGCGGAGCTGGAGGAGCAGGTGAGGCAGCATCCGGAGAAGCGGGAGGCGCGGCGGGTGCTGGCACTCGAAGTGACGGAGCTGGTCCACGGCAAGGAAGCGGCGGCCAGCGCCATCAACATCTCCGAGGTACTGTTCAGCGGCAAGGTAGAGCAATTGACGGGGGCGGAAATTGAGGAAGCTTTCAAGGATGTCCCTTCCACGGAGCTGAGCGGGAACGAGGACATTGCCCTGGTGGATCTGCTTCTGGCCGTTAAGGCGGCCCCTTCGAAGCGTCAGGCCAGACAGGACATCGAAAGCGGAGCCATCTCCATTAACGGAAGCAAGGCCGCAGAGCTCGATCGCGTGCTGCAGGCGGGGGACCGGCTGGAAGGAAAATATATCGTTGTGCGCCGGGGCAAGCGGAATTATTACTTGGTGAAGTTCGTATAGCCATCACCACCCCAAATCAGGCAGTCCTTTTTCGCGGATGAAGCGGAGAGGGACTGCCTTCTTTTGCCCGGAGACCCGGGGAAACAGCAAAAAAGGAGCTTGCCCCCGTCCAGAATGGACGGAAGGGCGACTCCTTGAAACGGCGGTAAAGATTAGCGGCTGTAAAACTCGACGATTTGCTTCTCGTCGATTTCTTGAGCCAGCTCGGAACGCTCCGGCAGGCGAACGTACTTGCCTTCCAAAGCGGCTTCGTTGAATTCCAGGTAAGCCGGCAGGTAGTTGCGGTTAGCCAAGGCTTCCTTCACAACGGACAGGTTGCGGCTTCTTTCGCGAAGGCCGATCACGTCCCCAGGGGATACCAGGTAAGAAGCGATGTCCACTTTCTTGCCGTTCACGGTTACGTGGCCGTGAGCGACGAGCTGACGTGCACCTGCACGGGAGTTGGAGAAACCAAGACGATATACCAGGTTGTCCAGGCGGCTTTCAAGCAGGAACATGAAGTTCTCGCCCGCGATCCCTTGCAGCTTGGTTGCTTTGTCAAACAGGTTGCGGAATTGTTTCTCGTTCAAGCCGTACATATGGCGAAGCTTTTGCTTCTCTTGAAGTTGTACGCCGTACCCGCTCAGCTTCTTGCGCTGTCCCGGACCGTGTTGTCCCGGAGGGAAAGGGCGTTTCAATTCTTTGCCTGTACCGCTGAGGGAAATGCCCAGACGGCGGCTGAGTTTAAATTTAGGACCTGTGTAGCGTGCCATGTATAAAGAGCTCCTTTTTAATGTAAAATGGGGTAGAACTGTGTAAATCACTCGGGCGAAGCGTATGCCCGATCTTGTTCGAAGCGCTGGAGCGCACCCGGCAGAAAGAACCAGCCGCGGTTCTGCCGGCAACAAAATCAGTGAGGGTGACACAGGCTTCCGCCATAAACAACGAAGGAATATATCCATTCGCAGCGTTGTTTATTCTCGACTTCTTATTTTATAAGATGGAACTATCCGTGTCAAGCCATGAAGAGGACTGCAGCGTCAGACAAAAGATGCGTTCGGTTAACGCCGCGCTCCCGGGCGGCTGCTTGCTCGTGAAACGGACAACTTTTATGGTACAATGGGATAATGTGGAGGGAGGAATGGCCCGTGAGCCACTGGAATGTCCATCATCTGTCCGATTTCTTGGGCTCGTTAGGCTGGTACGGCTACGCGGCGGGGGCTCTTCTCGTGCTGCTTCAGACGATATTTCCGTTCGTTCCGTTCGTGCTTGTGGCCGGGGCGAACGTGCTTGTATTCGGACTCTGGCTCGGGTTTTTGGTCAATTACGTATTCTCCGTTCTGGGGGCGACGATCGCCTTTCTGGTCTTCCGGTATTACGGACGGGCCTGGGCCGAGAAGAAACTGGAGCCTTACGGCTACATAAAAAAATTCAACGATAAGCTGGAGCGGCACGGGCCGCTTGTCATCGCAATCAGCCGGATCGTTCCGGTCTTCCCCTCATTCGCCATTAACTTGGCGACCGCCGTGATGAAAGTAAGGGCAAGGGATTTCATCATCGGGAGCATGATCGGCAAGGCGCCGATGATCCTGCTTGAATCGCTGATCGGACACGATTTGCTCTTCATCCGGCATCACAAGGGACGTCTGCTTATTCTGGTCCTGGTGTTCGTTATCATGGTGATGATCGGCAATCATCTGAAGAACAAATGGATTAAAGGCGGCACCAAAGTGTAAATCATGAACAGAAGGAGAAATGCAGCATGCGCGATCCGCGTATACAAACCCTAGCCCGGAATTTGGTGGGCTATTCGCTGGACGTTCGGCCCGGGGAGAAAGTGCTGATCGAAATGATCGGCTCGGAGCGCGAGCTCGTCAAATGCCTCGTCGAGGAAGTTCATGCCCGGGGCGGCTACCCTTACGTAGAGCTAATTGACAATTCCGTACGGGCTGAACTGCTTCGTTCCATGACGCGCGAGCAGATGGAGCATTGGACGGCGACAGACTTAAGACGCATGAAAGACATGGACTGCTATATTGCGGTCCGTGCCGGCGAGAATGTGAGTGAATTATCCGATGTGCCGGAAGATAAAATCAAGCTTTACCAGCAGCTTTACAGTAAACAAGTACATATGGAGCAGCGCGTTAAGAAGACTCGCTGGGTCGTCCTGCGCTATCCGAACGCCTCCATGGCCCAGCTTGCCGGGATGAGCACAAAGCGCTTCGAGGATTTTTATTTCGACGTCTGCAATCTCGATTATGCCAAAATGTCGGTTGCCATGGATCCGCTTCAAGAGCTCATGAACCGTACGGACCGCGTGCGGATTGTCGGGCCGGGCACGGATATTTCCTTCTCCATTAAAGGAATCGGCTCGGTCAAATGCTGCGGCCGCCGCAATATTCCCGACGGAGAGGTCTATACGGCGCCGGTCCGCGACTCCGTAAACGGTACAATCAGCTATAACACGCCTTCCGTGAACTCCGGCATTACGTTCGAGAACATTGTCTTTCGCTTCGAGAACGGCAAAATCGTAGAGGCGACGGCCAACCATACGACACGCATCAACGAGATTCTGGACAGCGACGAAGGTGCGCGCTACATTGGGGAATTCAGCCTCGGGTTCAACCCGCATATTTTGCATCCGATGAAAGATACGCTGTTCGATGAGAAGATCGACGGCAGTCTTCATTTCACGCCCGGTCAGGCTTATGAGCAGGCGGATAACGGGAACCGCTCCTCGGTTCACTGGGATCTGGTGCTGATTCAAAGGCCGGAATACGGGGGCGGGGAAATTTATTTCGACGACCGGTTGATTCGGAGGGACGGACGGTTTGTCGTGCCGGAGCTCTTCGGCTTGAATCCGGAGAATTTGAAGTGATCCGCCCCTGAATAATATTTTCGGCGGGTGCTTGCGTGTTATTCCTTTCCAAGGTATCATAGGGCTTAGAAAACGTTTCATTTCATTTTAAAATTAACTGTGTTTTATTGAGACGCATGGAGGGATTCATATGGCAAACGCAAATAACGCAGCAATTGTGGAGATCTCGCAAACCGCCAACAAGTTCCGGTCTTCGATTGTTCTTCAGTACGACAACAAGTATATCGACGTGAAGAGTATCCTGGGCTTGTTCACGACTCTGCTGACCACCAGCAATTACGACCTTCATGTGCATGGACCGGACGCCGAAGAAGCTAAGAAAGCGATGGCGGAAGTATTCGCGAAGCACGGACTCACAATCAACAGTATCCAAGACTAGAAGAAAAGAGGGCATTTCCGTTAAAGACGGAGATGCCTTTTCCATTATCGTCGGACAAGCGGGAGGCTTCCTCAGCGGGGATATGATGAAGGTTTCCTTACTGGTAGGCAGGCAAGGCTTGTGTATTGCGCCGTTTTCGTCTATATTAAACTTATGGACGTCATATTGGGGAAACCAGGAGGGCGAGGCCGTCATCCCGGAGAAGGATGCGGCGAGGCCGAAGGGTGTATACAGGGGGAAGCGCCGTGTCATCATCGGATTTGCTGCTTGGCTTGTCGCAGAAAGCACTGCAGCTTCTGCAGGAGGATGCCGACAAGATCGAGAAGCTCATCGAAGTGCAGATGGAGAACCTGACGACAAGACAATGTCCTCTGTATGAAGAGGTCTTAGATACGCAGATGTACGGTTTGTCCAGGGAAATTGATTTCGCCATCCGGGCCGAGTTGATTCATGAAGCGGCCGGCAAGCAAATCCTGATCAAGCTGGAACGGAATCTTGCGCAGCTGTATGAAGCTTTGAGTCAGAATAAGAAGTAATCTTTCCCATGGAAGATTACTTCTTTTGTTTTTTCGCTCCTTGCTGTACAGACCAAAAAAGACGCAAACCGTCTGCCTTGGGCGCGTTTGCGTCTTTTTTGCATAGATTTGACCTGGCCGCCTGTTTTTAAACCAGGAAGAAGGCGATGCCGAGAATAAGGTAGACGACCAGCAGCAGTACGCCTTCATACCAGTTGGTCGATCCGTCCCGCGAGATGGAAGAGGCGATAAAAGCGGCAACTCCGATAGCCACCAGCTCGTAGGTTGAAAACACCAGATTCATGGTGCTGCCGAACAGCATAGAGATGAGGACGAGAACCGGCGTAACGAACAAAGCGATTTGCAAACTGCTGCCGATCGCGATTTCCACCGCCGCCCCGATCTTGTTCTTGCGTGCCATCATAACGGCGGCGCTGTGCTCGGCGGCATTGCCGACGATGGCGATCAGGAAGGCGCCGACGAACAGCTCCGACAGCCCGTATTGATGGCTGAAGGATTCAAGCGTCCCTACAAGCCATTCGCTCTCAACGGCGACCATGGCGGTGGCCAGCAGCAGGAACGCAACCGAAAGGCCCTTGGACCAGGCGGCTTCCCCGTGCTCCACCACTTCATCGGCAAGCTCATTCTTATGGGTTACCATAGAGAAGAGCAGCCAAAGCAGATAAGCGACGATCAGAATCACAGATACGATCACGCTCAGGCGGGCCGTCTCAGGTGTAGTAAAGCTCCTCGCGAACGCAGCCGGGACGAATACCGCAATGACGGCCAGCAGCATAAGGGAGGCATTGTGTCCGGCCAGCTTCACGTTAAAATGCTGCTCTTTGTACTTCAGACCGCCGACCAGCACGCTGAGGCCGAGGACAAGCAGCATATTGCCGATAATGGAACCGGTAATGCTCGCTTTTACGACGTCGAACAAGCCGTCCTTCACGAGGAAAATCGCGATAATCAGCTCGGCGGCATTGCCGAACGTCGCGTTCAGGAATCCGCCCACTCGCTCCCCGGCGTAATGGGCGACGCTTTCCGTTGCTTTGCCGAGGAAGCCGGCGACAAAAATAATGGCGACGCAAGAGATCAGGAACTGCGCGGTGGCGCTAAACACCGGAGTGCCTATGTAATGGGCCGCACCGCTGAGAATAAAGCTGGCGATCAGGCCCGCCGTAAAACCGTAGCGCTTCAATAAAATCCCCCTGGCAAAGTTTGCCGTAAATTCATTTCCATAGTTTACATTAAAATTTACCCAAAAAAAAGCTTTTCAACCAATAACATTTCATGAAAAATAGTTTATAAATCAACCCCTTGCCCGCCGAATTTTGCGGCGATGGACCGGAAATGGTATAATTTCACAATGTTTATGCGGGAGCCATCCCGCTAGGAGTGAGGGAGAACCGTTCATGGCAGCAGCTTGGGTAAGCTTAATCAGTAACATCGTATTAACGGCGCTTAAAATCGTTATCGGCTTCCTGTTCCACAGTCAGGTTCTGCTGGCGGACGGGGTACATAACGCCGGAGACGTTATAGCGACGGCGGCGTCTCTAACCTCCATGCGCATTTCCAAAAGACCGGCGGACGAGGATCATCCGTACGGTCACGGCAAGGCGGAAGTGCTGAGTGCAGCGATGGTGGCGGTCATTTTGGCCATAGCGGCCTTGTATATCGCCTATGAAGGGGTCGTCGCTCTATGGAAGGGACCGGGGAAGCAAGCTTCGTTGCCTTGATCGCAGCGTTGATTTCGCTCGTATGGAAGCAGATCCTGTATATGTACACGATACGAATCGCCAAGAGGACCAACAGCAAAGGCTTGATCGCAACGGCTTACGATCACCTCGCGGACGTCTATGCTTCCATCGCGGCCGTGGCGGGGATCGGACTCGGACTGATCGGAGAGCATTACAATATTCCTTACCTGTCTTACGGAGACCCGGTCGCCGGGATCATCGTATCGGCCCTTGTCCTCAGGCTGGCTTATCATATGGGGCAGGAGGCTTTCGACGTGCTTATGGAGAGAGCGGTCAGCCAGGAGAAGATCAACGAATATGCAGTGCTGATCCTTTCCGTTCCCGAGGTGAAGCGCATCGACAGGCTGCGCGGGAGGGAGCACGGCCATTACATTTTAGTGGATATCCGCATCAGCATCCCCGGGGAATTGACGATTCAACAGGGGCACGATATCAGCCGGCAGATCAAAAAGGCGATTATGGATAAGCACGCGGATGTGGGTGAGGTCATGACGCACATTAATCCCTGGTATGACGAAGAGGAGAAGGAACAGGAAGGCCCGAAAGGATGAAATGAAGCGCTCCTTGGGGTATGATGGAAGAAAACGATTGAGACAAGGAGCGATAAGAATGGACTTGAAGTTAAAAGGCAAGAACGCGGTAGTTACGGCTTCCAGCAAAGGGCTGGGAAAGGCGATAGCGGAACAGCTTGCGGCGGAAGGGGCCAATTTGCTGCTCTGCAGCCGCGACGAGCAGGCGGTGTGTGATGTGGCCGGACAGCTTCAGTCCCGCTATGGTATTAAAGCCGCCGGGATGGCAGTCGATCTGAGCAGTGCGGAGCAGATCGGCTGGCTGGTTCAGCAGGCCTCTGACCGGTTCGGTACGTTGGATGCTTTGGTCTGTAACGCAGGCGGCCCGCCGAGCGGCGACTTTCTGTCGCTGGACGAAGAGGTTTGGCAGCAGGCCGTACAGCTTAATCTGATGAGTGTGGTCAGGCTGGCGAGAGGCTTTCATCCGCTCATGAAGAATAACGGCGGGCGGATCGTGACGGTGGCTTCTTCTTCGGTCAAAATGCCCATCCCCGGCCTCGTGCTGTCCAATACACTGAGGACGGGCCTTGTAGGCCTGATGAAAACCTTATCCGTCGAGTGGGGCCCGGACGGCATCCTGCTCAATACCCTCTGTCCCGGCAGGATCGAAACCGATCGGATTACCGAGCTGGATACGGCCAATGCGGCAAGGGAAGACATCAGCGTAGAGGAAGTCCGCCGGAGGATGGTACAGGACATTCCGCTGGGTCGATACGGCCAGCCGGACGAGCTTGCGGCTGTGGCGGCGTTCCTGCTGTCTCCCGTCAACAGCTACATGACGGGGTCGGTCTTTTACTTGGACGGCGGGGCCGTGAAGGCGATTTAATTCCCCGCGACAGGCCGGCGGCGGCAGGAGCCGTTTAGTTGCTTTCCGTATTGGAAGTTATTACAATAGAGCTATATTCCTTGAAGGAGTGATCCTCATGAGCGAAGAAGTACAAACAGGTCTTATCCGCATTTCAGATGATGTCGTAGCAACTATTGCAGGATTGGCTGCACTGGAGACTCCGGGGATCGCCGCCATGTCGGGAGGTATTTCGGAAGGGCTCGCCAAGCGCCTGAGCGGAAAAAACGTACAGAGGGGCGTTACGGTCGAGGTAGGTCAGGTGGAAGCCGCCATTGATCTCAGGGTCATTGTAAACTATGGAAGCAAAATCCAGGAAGTCTGCCGCGATCTCCAGGAGAATGTGCGGGATGCGGTTGAGAATATGACGGGACTCACTGTTGTGGAAGTGAATGTCAAGGTGGAGGGCGTCGCTTTCCGCGAGGAAGAAGCCGCCACGGTCATTACCGAAGAACCGAACCGTGTGAAATAACAGGATACGCATATAAGAAGAGAGCCCCAGTCAGGCTCTCTTCTTGTTTTCTTTAACGGTATAGGTCCGGTCGCCTTGAAGGGCTCCGCTCGGAGTTTTTCTTGTCGGGTTTGTTATACTCTCTTGATATACTGAGAAGGATCCCTATGCTCATCAGCGTAATCATGATAGATGAACCGCCGTAGCTGATCAGCGGCGACTGTCACCCCGGTTAGCGGGATGCTGGCCGTTACCCCGCCGATATTGATGAAAGCCTGGATTCCGATCCATCCGACGATTCCGACACCCGTTAAGGTCCCGAACATCTCCGTGCACCGCAGAGCTACGATCAGACCGCGCCAAATGAAGGCGAGATAAACCAGAAGGAACAGCGAAGCTCCGACGAAACCAAGCTCTTCCCCGATAATGGAGAAAATAAAGTCATTATGCGCTTCCGGCAGGTAATGGAGCTTCTGGATGCTTTGTCCGAATCCCGCACCCATAAATCCGCCGTGGCCGAAAGCGTAAAGCGATTGCACAAGATGAAACCCCGATTTTTCCGGATCGTTCCAAGGATCCATGAAGCTGGTGAAGCGGGCGATTCTGTAGTTGTAGGTTCCGTTGTTCTTGATAATATAGACGGCGGTCACCATCCCGATCAAAGCCGCTCCGATGCTGCCCAGAACCAACAAGTGCTTTAAGTTCGCCCCGCCTACCATGATCACCAGGACCGCCGTGAGAATCAGGATCATCGTGGATCCGAGGTCGGGCTGAAGCATGATCAGGGCGCTGATAAACCCTACCACGAAGAGGGGGAAGGAGCCCTTTTTGAAACTCGCGAATCCGTTCGCCCTTCTTGCTGATAATGGCCGCCAGATAAAGAATAATGGCAAGCTTGGCGAACTCCGTAGGCTGCAGACTGAAGCTTCCGATCTGAATCCAGCTCTTGGCCCCGTTCATGTCTTTACCGATGATCGGCACCGCGAGCAGCAGCAGTACGGTCATAATGAGGAAAGGAGCCACCCATTTCTGAAACTTACGGTAGTCCACATTCATGCAGAAGAACATGGCCACAGTCCCCAGTGCAATGGAAATCCCTTGACGTATGGCCAGATATCCAGGATCATTGGTTTTGTAGGCCATGCCTGCGCTGAAGACGAAGGCAAGCCCGAAACAAACCAACAGAAAAGTAAGAAAAAGCAGCAGGAAATCGGGCGTTCCCCGTCGTGCTGGAGTCATCCGGGTCTCCTGTTATTGCGTCAGCTTGACTTTAAGCTCGGCCAATTTGCCGTTCGCGGTTTTCATGATGGAATCCGGAATCGGGGATTGGTAATCCAGACCATGCGGGAATGTTGCTCTGCCGATGTAGACGTCTTCGATGTAAAGCACGGCGTACGGCGATTCCAGTTTGCCGCTTTCCACACGCGTATTGATCCGCAGGAAGTAATCTTCGCGGTTCGCTTTATCTTCAATTTTCAAATCATAGGTGGCGCGGTAATATTCCCACTGCCAACGGACGAATCCAAGCTGTTCCATAACATCGTCCAAATGGGCGAGATCGCTTTTTAACCCTTTCACGCCGTTGTTCTCAATAATCACAAGCAAGACCTCCTAATCGATATCGCATGTCATACGCAAGTCATTGGAAGGAAAAAAGCGGCTGCGCCGGGCATGACCGTCCGTTTCCCTTATACTATGTACATCTTCTACTCATGATAGTATGTTTCCCTGCGTAGTGCAAGCCTATTGCAAAAGGGGCGGCGGGGCTCCAGCCAAAGTTATGAAATTCTTGTGACACCCGGATGAAACGGTATATTGAATTTGTTACAATGGTTTCAGAAGAACAATACCACGGAGGAAGGGAGCTGGAGGAATGAAGCATATAAAGGAAGCGCTGGATGCGGTTTTTCCCGAAATGGTAGCCTGGCGCAGGCATTTACACCGTCATCCCGAGCTCTCTTTTCACGAATCGGCGACAGCCGCTTTTGTTGCAGAGAAGTTGAAAGAATGGGGACTGGAAGTACGGACGCAGGTCGGCGGGCACGGCGTGGTCGGCAGACTCACGGGCAAGCCGGGAGGCCCCGTCGTAGCGCTGAGAGCGGATATGGACGCGCTCCCGATCCAGGATGAGAAGTCGTGCGAATATGCATCGACTGTCCCCGGGGTCATGCATGCCTGCGGTCACGATGCGCACACCTCGACTCTGCTTGGAGTAGCCAAAATGCTGAGCGAACGCAGGGAGGAGCTGAACGGAACCGTTGTCTTTCTGTTCCAGCCTGCCGAGGAGACGACCCCGGGCGGCGCGCTGGGGATGATCGCGGACGGAGCGCTCGAAGGCGTAGATGTCGTGTACGGCATTCATTTGTGGACCCCTTTCCATACCGGAACCGCTTATTGCAAAGCAGGCCCGATCATGGCCGCGGCCGATGAATTTATTATTGAAATCAAGGGACGGGGAGGGCACGGCGGGTCGCCTCATGAAACGGTCGACAGCGTATTTATCGCTTCCCAGCTCGTGGTCAATCTGCAGTCCATCGTCAGCCGCAGCACCGATCCGACAGAGCCGTGCGTTGTCACGGTGGGCTCGATTCACAGCGGCACGAACTTCAACGTCATTGCCGAGACGGCTGTTCTGAAAGGTACGGTAAGAACATTTAACTCCGAACTCCGGAAGCAGGTCAAAGAGAAGCTCGAGCGGATCGCGGAGCATACATGCCTGATGTACGGGGCCGATATCCGGATCGATTATAAGCTCGGCTATCCTCCGGTCGTCAATCATGCCGAAGAAGCCGAACGCTTTGCCCGGGTTGCCGCGGATGTGTTTGGAAAGGAAGGAGCCCGAGTGTCCCCGCTTATCATGGCCGGCGAGGACTATGCCTATTATTTGGAAAAGGTTCCGGGCTGTTTCATGTTCGTGGGGGCAGGAAATGCGGGCCAAGGCATCGTACACCCGCATCATCATCCCCGCTTCGATATTGACGAAACCGCCATGCGCGGCGCGGCAGAGCTGTTTCTCCGGATGACCGGCGACCTACATGAACTCCCGAAGTTCCCGGTAAATACTAATTCCGCTCAGGCATGGGGACAGACGAAGAGGGAAATTCTAATCCTGCAGCAAGCAGGCGAAAGCGCCCGGCTGCGAATTTCTTTCGGGAGGGATTTTGCCGTGAGCACAAGAACGCTGCGCGAGATCATGACGACGGATTGTCAAACCGTGACGCTGAAGGATAACGTCTATGAAGCCGCTGTAAAAATGAAGAACGAAGACACGGGCTTTATCCCGGTCGTGGACGGCAAGAAGCTGATCGGCGTACTGACCGACCGCGACCTGGTGATCCGGGGCTATGCGGATAAGCGGGAAGGTTCCGCGTCGATTAAAGAAGTAATGACCGATCGAGTGGTTTCCGTTCCTCCGGAAACGACGGTCGATGAGGCGGCCAGGCTGATGGCCAAGGAACAAATCCGTCGTCTTCCGGTCGTGGAGAACGGGGATTTGGTAGGGATCGTATCCATCGGCGACCTGGCGGTCCGCGATAAGTTCGAGGACGAAGCCGGCGAGGCGCTTAGCCAAATTTCCGAAAAGGACAAACAGCCTGTTTAACCGGTCGCCGTCACCGCCTTCCTGATTTTTTCGGGAAGGCATTTTTTTCGTTGTCATGTTCACGTGTGCATAGTATAATGAGGTTGTTGAAAGAAAATGCTTACATGCTGGATAAGAAATCCATTGAGAAGGCAGGGGAATCAGGAATGGATAAGGTGCGAATCGGTATTGTCGGCGTCGGCAATATGGGCAAAGGCCACTTGAATTATTTAAACAACAATGAAGTAAAGGGCGGACAACTGACCGCGATTGTGGACATTGATCCGGCAAGACTGGATTGGGTTCGTGAGCATTACGGCGACCGTTATTCATTATTTGATAATCTGAATGATTTCTTCGCCTCGCGGGCGTTCGACGCCGTATTGATTTGTACGCCGCATTACGATCATCCGACGGTGGCGATTCAAGCGTTTGCAGAGGGCTACCATGTTTTGGTGGAGAAGCCGGCAGGCGTTTATACGAAGCAGGTGCGCGAAATGAACGAAGCCGCGGTCGCCTCGGGCAAAGCCTTCGGAATTATGTACAACCAGCGTTCCAACGCGCTTTATCAGAAGCTGAGGGATTTGGTCACTTCCGGTGAACTGGGCGAAATCCGCCGGACCAACTGGATTATTACCAACTGGTACCGCTCCCAAAGCTACTATGATTCCGGCGGCTGGCGCGCAACCTGGGCCGGTGAAGGCGGCGGCGTGCTGCTGAATCAGGACCCGCACCAGCTGGACTTGTGGCAGTGGACGATCGATATGATGCCGAAGCGGGTCCGCGCGTTTTGCCATTTCGGGAAATATCGCAACATTGAAGTGGAGGACGACGTAACCGCTTATGTGGAATACGAGAACGGGGCCTACCGGCTTGTTCGTCACAACGACGGGCGAAGCGCCGGGAACGAACCGCTATGAAGTGACGGGAGACAACGGCAAGATCGTCATCGAGGATGGCAAGCTGACCTTCTGGCGCTTGCGTGTGCCGGAGCCTCAGTTCAACCGCGAGTGGAAGGGCGGCTTCGGTGCGCCGGAATGCTGGAAATGCGAAATTCCCGTATCCAAGTCGGACGGCTCCCAGCATAAAGTGATTACGCAAAACTTCGTGGACCACATCCTCAAAGGCACGCCTCTCCTGGCGCCGGGTGAGGAAGGGATCAAGGGCCTGACGCTGTCCAATGCCATGCATCTGTCCGCTTGGACCGATAACTGGGTCGATCTGCCGATCGATGAGGATTTGTATTACGAGAAGCTGCAGGAGCGCATCCAAAATTCCACACATAAGAAAGAAACAAAAGAACTCCAGCATATGGACGTCAGCGGAACGCATTAATCCGCAGGCATAGCGAAAGAGAGGCCGGGCGAACCGGACCTCTCTTTTTTATGGACATTACTTGCCCGCATCGTCGGCCCATAGGCCTTTCTTCTTATTCCTCGCTTCGCGCTCGAGCTGAAGGAATTTTTTCTGGAACAGCACGTTCGGCTGAATCGTCATCGTGTTGGCATAGCCTTCGCGGACCAGCACTTCATTGAACATGACCGGATCCCCTTCAATGAATACGTAGCGAAGCAGCCTTCCGTATTTATCCTTGTCCCCGCATCGGCATACAGAATCACTTTCTTTCCCGTGAGCTTGGATTTTGTAAAATTACTTGCTTCCTTGCCGTATTTCTCCACCGGACTGTTCGGCTTCACCGTCTCCGGGGTGTTGACGCCGATCAGGCGCACTTTATCCCCTTCCTTCGTTTCAAAGGTGTCGCCGTCAACCACCCGTTTCACAACCGTAACGGTAGGCTTATGGTCCTTCAGCTCCGGATACGACTTCAGAATGTCTTGCGTAAAAGCGCTCCCCGCCTCCTGGGCGGAGCCGCCCGCAGCCTCCAAGCAGGAGCGATGCCGCAAGTAAACCCGCCGCGATGAAAGAAAACTTGTTCCAACCCATCCGATCCCGTTCCTCTCTTTATACAACCTTGCTTCGGGGGAAGCCCCGCCGAACTTCATTCTATATTGTATGAGCTGGGAAGCGGTTTTGTAAAATGGCATCATGTTTAATTCCCGGCCGTTCCCCTCATACTACAAGTAGATGACAAAGTTGGGAGGAAACGGAATGCGTTATTTCAAAGACCGGCCTCTGGTCGTGCAAAATGATTTTTGCATCCTGCTGGAGGTGCGCCACCCCAGCTTCGAAGAGGTGCGATCGGGGCTTGCCCGCTTTGCCGATCTGGTGAAAACCCCGGAGAATATCCATACGTACCGCATGTCCTCCTTATCGCTGTGGAATGCGGCGGCCGCCGGCCTGACAGCCGAAGAAATCACTTCGTTCCTGGACCGCTGGAGCAAATTCGGACTGCCGCTGGCCGTCAAGCAGGACATTTTCCGGTTCGTGGAACGCTACGGGCTTGTCCGGATGGAGCGGCTCGGCGAAGACTTGCTGCTGATTTCCGACAATGTGGAAGTAATCAAGGAAATGTTCTCCTTTAAATCGCTCCGCTCCTACGGATTATGTCAAGTGGATGCGCAGACGCTCCGTTTTTCCCCCAATACCGGGGACTGCTCAAGCAGGAGCTGATTAAGCTGGGCTACCCCGTGGAAGACCTTGCCGGATACAGCCGCGGCGAATCGCTCCCGATTCAATTGAGGAAAACATCCGAACGTACGGGCGCATTCGAGCTCCGCGATTATCAGCGTTCGGCGGTGGACTCCTTTTACCGTGAGGGGAGCCTTCAAGGCGGCGCGGGGGTTCTGGTGCTGCCTTGCGGTGCGGGCAAAACGGTGATCGGCATAGCCGCCATGGGCAAGCTGAACTGCGCGACCCTCATCCTGACCAGCAGCAGCACCTCAGTCCGTCAGTGGAAGCGGGAAATTCTCGACAAAACGGAACTGGCCGAAGACATGGTCGGGGAATATACGGGGATCAGAAGGAAGTGCGGCCGGTGACGATTGCGACGTATCAAATGCTTACCTACCGCAAATCGAAGCAGGAGCCTTTTGTCCATATGGATTTGTTCAACAAACGCGATTGGGGGCTGATTGTCTATGACGAGGTTCATCTGCTTCCGGCGCCGGTATTCCGGGTGACGGCCGATATTCAGGCAACCCGCCGGCTCGGTTTGACGGCGACCTTGGTCCGGGAGGACGGAAGAGAGGAGGACGTGTTCTCCCTTGTCGGACCCAAGCGGTACGAAATGCCCTGGAAGGAGCTGGAGCAGGACGGCTGGATTGCTTCCGTGGAATGCGTCGAACTGCGTGTCGGGATGAGCGAGGGGGATATGGAGCAGTACCGGGCCGCCGGGGAAAGGGAAAAGATGAAGCTGGCGAGCATGAATCCGGCCAAGCTGGGCGTAGTAGAGAAGCTGATGGAAGCGCATGCCTCCGATCCCATTCTCATCATCGGGCAGTACCTCGAGCAGCTGCATCACATCGCAGAAGCAACAGGAGCGCCCATCATTACCGGAGAAATGCCGCTAAATAAACGTGAGACGTTATACGACGGATTCCGCAAGGGGATATCCGCGTGCTGATCGTTTCCAAAGTAGCCAATTTCGCCGTCGATCTGCCGGATGCGGCCGTGGCCGTTCAAGTATCCGGAAGCTTCGGGTCACGGCAGGAGGAAGCCCAGCGGCTCGGCCGCATCCTCCGTCCCAAATCCGGAGATAATAAGGCTTACTTCTACACGATTGTCTCGGAGGAAACCAAAGAACAGGAATTTGCTTTGAACCGCCAGCTTTTCTTGATCGAACAAGGCTACAGTTACCGGATTGAAGCGGTGCCGGAGTACGGAATACCGGGAAGCGCAGCAGCTTTGGGCGGCCCGGGCGGCCGAAGAAAGGGTGGTGACCTCATGAAGATTGCGGATTTCATGGCAAGAATGCCTGAAAGCTTGAGACGACGGCTGGAGTCCGGGGAGGCTTACGCCGCTTGGCTGGCGAAAGGCGAGCGGTTGGAACAGCTGCTGGGCGACCCGGCGGTCATGGAAACCGTCTACAATCGGATGGGCCGAGCCGAGAGGAACGTGCTTTCCATTCTGATTCGGCATATCGGCTGCGAGCCGTTCGACGAAGCGAAGCTGGAAAAATGGACGCAGCACCATATGTCCGGAGCCGAGACGCGAATCGGGCTTGCCGGTCTCCTAAAGCTAGGCATCGTATTCGCGTTTCGCAAGTCTTGGGGTGAACAAATCTTCCTGCTCCCGGTGGACGGGCTGGCCATATGGCGGCGGTTGCTGTTCCCCGAGCTTACGGTCGGTCCGTTACCGCGGAAAGCGGGAGCGGACGAGCCTGTATATCGCGCCGAAACGGATTTGGCCGGAGAATTGTTTCATGCTCTGGTTTATGCGGCGAATCACGGTCTGAAGCTGACCAAAAACGGTACCCTGCACAAGAAGCATATCCAGAAGCTGACAAGCGGCATCCGAATCGATGAAAGTCTGCTGACGGGTCTGCCGGTCAAGTTTGCTTATGCCGATGTTTACCCTTTGAAGCTGGCCGTCGTTCTCGACCTGCTGCTGCGGCTCGAGCTGCTCGTACCCGGACAGGAGGAATGGCAAATCCGGACGGATGCGCTCAGCCGGTGGCTGAAGCCGCCGCGGGAAGACCAGAGCCGGATTCTTTATTCCGTTTGGAGAAGTCTCATGCTCCCCTCCGAGCCTTGGCTTCAGCATGCGGTTATCTTGATGGAGCGCTGCAGCCTGCAGGAAGGGAGTACGGCCGCCGAGCTGCTTCAAAGACTGCAGGAGGCCGCATTGCTGCCGCATGCTGTTGATCATGAAGATCAAGAATCCGTCGAAAGGCGGCTGCAAACGCAGTGGCTGAACCCGCTGGCGGCGCTGGGCTGGGTGGATCAAGAAGCGGAAGGCCGGTATGTATGGCGATTGGCCATAGAAGGAGGAGAGTCCGGGGAGGAGGAGCCCGGGGGAATCATCGTGCAGCCCGATTTCGAAATCCTGGTTCCGCCGGATGTTCCCATGGCCGTATGCTGGGAGCTGGCCTGCCTGGCCGACCCGCTCTCCCGCGATACCGTCAGCATTTACAAGCTCTCCAAGGACAGCGTCAGACGGGCGCTGGAGAATGGACGGACCGCCGGGGAGCTGGAAAGCTTTTTAACCTCCCACGCTATGTACGGTATACCCGATAACGTTAGCCTGGCGCTCCAGCAGTGGACCAGGCCGTTCGGGCAAACGGCGTTCCGTCAGGTCACACTGCTGCGCTGTGCGGATGCGGAAACCGCGCGAAGCATCGCAAAACTGCCGGGCGCTTCCGGCTATTTGGGGGAACCCGTCGGGGATCAAGATTTTCTTATTTCCCCTGAAGCGATAAAGCCGCTCTATGAACTGCTGGACCGCGCAGGCTTCATGCCGGTGAAGCCTGAGTCGGAAGAAGGAGCCGGGGAGGCGGCTATCCGAAGCTCGGCGCGGAACCGGTATCGCCTGCTGTAGGGAGCGCGGAGCAGGTTGATCCTCCAGGCAAAGCTGCTTTTGATAAGGCGGGGAGAGAGGGCTGATCTACTCGAGAAATACGGTAGCTTACTTTGAAATGGAGAGCCGCCTTCCCGAACTTTCCCAGCTGTACCCGGATCTTCATGAGATTCCCGGTGGATGGATTAAAGATTACCGGTCCTACCATCCCTCCACCCGCAGGGAAATCGTCGAGCAGGCGATCCGGATGAAGACAGTGCCGTGCAGGTCCGTAAAGAAGGAAAGGATTACCGGATCCTGCCGCGCAAGCTGCAGGAAACCCGGGGCACGTGGTGCCTGACCGGGTGGGAGCCTTTATCCCTGGATGCCGGGGACGCACCAGTGCTCTCGGGAAGCGAGATCCGCTGGCTGGCGGACGAGTGGCAGGAGATGAAGCTGATCGTCCCGGGAATCAACGACACTCACTAAAGCAGCGCAAGTTTCCGCGGAATGTGGTATGATAGACATGTCTCACATCGTATTCTAAGGAAAAAGGCAGGTGCTGCGAACATGGCAGTAACGGAGAAGCAAACGCTAGATATGTCGGCTTTGCTGCTGGGAGCCTATGAGCTCGCCGATATGATCGTCCATTCCGTGGATTCCGCGGATTATCTATATTGGAAAGAACGCCAGGAAACGGACCCGGAGGTCCGCAGTCTGGCCAGGGAGTTTAACAGGAAGAAGGAGCTCTTTGAGGAGACCCAGCGCTTCGGGCATTTTCACCCGAATTATCATGAAGCGCTGGATCAGGTAAAAGAGGTTCAGGCTAGGCTCGACAGCCTAGAGCCGGTCCGCCGTTTCAAAGACGCAGAGCAGCGGCTTGACGATCTGCTGCATGAGGTATCGCAGACGATCGCCCGGGCCGTCTCCGACACGATCAAGGTGCCCGGCGGCGATGCGCCGGAAGGCGGAGGTCGCTCTTCCGGCGGAAGCTGCAGCGGCAAATGCGGATAAGGCGGTTCGCCGGCGGAGCTTAAGTCCGATGAAGCCGAAAGACCGGCCGGATCACGCCAACGCTTTCTCCGCGCCGGTTAGGGACGGGCGGCTGATGGTATGCCTTCAGCCGCCCCAGTTCTTCCGGACTGAGCAGGTCCAGCTGCTCCAGTGCTTCGGCTGCGGCGGGATAGCTGGCCCGCTCGGCGCCGTCTTCGATTTTGAGCGCGAGGCCGATACCGAGCTCGGGCACGGACGCGGCAAAGACGCCTTCGGCCCCCATCTTGCCGATGATGCGGCCGGATGTTGCTTCCACAAGCCGGGTATCGAATCGGTCGGTGCCGGCTACATAGTAAGGTTGATGGCGGATCGCCCGGACGATGCGGCGGCACGCCTCGGCGCGGGAGGCCGGAAGCCGGTCGGGTCGGCCGATGGAAGCATAGGCGAAGGCCAAAGCGGACAACGGCATGGCAAAGACCGGAACACCGCATCCGTCGGTCCCGAGCGCTATGGAGCTTTCGGGAATGCCGCTTAATTCGGCTACCGTTTTTAACATTTTCCGCTGGACAGGATGTTCCGGTTGAGTATACTGATCAGTAGAGACGTTAAGAAGGCGGGCCAGAGCCAGCATGCCTGCGTGCTTCCCGGAGCAGTTGTTGTGAAGCTGCGAAGGGACGGTGCCGTCCTCCTTCAAACGATCTGCAGAGGGCTTATAGAGCGGCTCTTGAACGCCGCAGTGTAGAGCGCTTTCACCGAGGCCTGCTTTGCCAAGGAGGCCCAGTGCGGTTTCCGTATGCAGGGGCTCACCGCTGTGAGAAGCACAGCTGAGGGCGATTTCGGCATCGTTCAGACCGAAACGTTCGGCGCCCCCGGCTTCGAGCAAAGGGACGGCCTGCAGCGGCTTGGCCGCAGAGCGGGCAAAAGTATAGTAATGGGGATTGCCGGAGGAAGCGATCAGCTTTCCTTCGTAATCCATAACGGCGATATGCCCGCGGTGACGGCTTTCCACCATTCCGCCGCGGGTTACTTCGACCAGGATATCGGCTTGATACTCGATGGGATTGGACGGCATGGTTGATCGATCCTCTCATTTTCAGCTCAGGAAAGAAGGGTTAGCATGTTTACGGAGCGAAGCGGCATTATTGTATGGGTTAATGATTTGAAAGCGGCGGCCAAACAGCTGGAAAAGTACGGCAACGTGCATTTCCTGTCCAAGAAGCTCCATTATGCGGCGATGTACGTGCATACAAGCCGGCTTGAGGAAACCGTCAAGCAGCTGCAGAAGCCGCCGTTCGTCAAGAAAGTGGAGCGTTCCTACCGCAACGAAATCAAAACCGAGTATAACAGTAATGTTCCTGACAAGACAAGATTTTACACGCTGTAGCTGGCGGCGGCAACTTGATATACCTTATGCCCGGCCGGGAGCCTCTGTTCGCAGAGGCTCTTTTTGGTGTTTTCTAAAAAGTTTCTAAAGTTTTTTTAATTTGATTCTGACGGGAAAAGAGGTAAAATATTTATAGTGCTTTAATGTTCTGTATATAGGCTTTTGGGTCTAATTACATAGGAAAGAGGTAATGTTTGTGCGTGATGGTGAAAGGCATCATCTAGATAAAACCGCAACCATCCCCGAACGGCTGTGCGGCAAAGGAATAACGGAAATTGTTGTCACCCATCATGCCCGGGCGCGCTGGGCGGACCGTGTGGAAGAAGAGAAGACCGGCTTCCGCAACATTACCGAATTTCTTTGGAGAAAACTGAAGGCGGGCGCGATCCGCCCTTATTATAAGAATGAAGAAGACGTATTCGTAATCGACGAGGATTTGGTCATGGTGGCCGAATTTAGTCCCGTTCCTCAAGAAGAGTCCGGGAACGGCGCGGCCGCTTATAAAATGATCGTAGTCACCTTCCTCGGCCGGATGTCGGAGACGATGGAGCTTCGGGACCTCCGTTCTTATTATTCCTGGCTTCGCCATTCCCGGCGGATGACGCTGATCAAGAATTCCCGCAAACGCAGGTAGTGATTAAGTCGGATAGAGTACATACCGCTTCAGACCGGGCATGTCTCCTTGGGAGGCATGCCTCTTTCATTTTTGTTATAATAGGATTTACCATGCAGGCGGAGGAATTTTATGGCGCTCAATTTTCACCAGCTTCACATTTTTTATACCGTAGCCGAGAAAGGCGGCTTCTCTCACGCGGCCCAATCGCTGCATATGACGCAGCCTGCGGTGACGATGCAGGTGCAATCGCTCGAGGATTACTTCGGGACCAAGCTGTTCGCCCGGTCAACCAAGAAGGTGGAGCTGACGGAGTCGGGAAGGGCTTTGATCCCGTTCGCCAAACGCAGCATCGAACTCATGAAGGAAACCGACGTGGCGATGTCCAAGTTCACGCATATGCTGGAAGGGCGCCTGCATCTCGGGGCAAGCCTGACGATCGGCGAGTATATCCTGCCGAGACTGCTCGGTCCGTTCAGTCAGGAGTATCCGAATATTTCGGTTTCGATGAAGGTGATCAATACCAAGCAGCTGCTGGAGGAAGTGCTGAATCATCAGCTGACGTTCGGACTGGTGGAGGCGGAAGTTTCGCATCCGGACGTGCATACCGAGGCGGTGTTGAACGATGAACTCAAGCTGATTCTTCCGAGACAGCATCCGCTGGCGGAGCAGGAGAAGATCACGGTGGAGGAAGTGCTGCAATATCCGTTCGTTCTCCGGGAGCAGGGCTCAGGCACGCGGCGGGTCATGGAAGAGGAGCTGGAGAAGTCCGGCTATGCGCCGAACGCGCTGAAGATCGTCATGGAGCTCGGCAGCACCGGTGCCGTAAAATCGGCCGTGGAAGCGGGGCTCGGCATCTCGATCCTGTCGCAAAGCTCGGTCAGGCATGAAGCGGCTCTCGGCGTGCTCAAAGTAAAGGAGATCGAAGGCGTACGCTTTGCCCGGAGCTTCCATGCGATTTATTTGAATTCGACGCTGCTGCCGATTTCGGCGGTGACGTTTATGACCTTTTTGCGGGAACGGGATTTAAGTCAATGGTTGTAAAGTTTACACAACCTCCAAACGGTTTTTACACAGAGAAGACGTACCGGTTGTAGGATACGAATAAAGGAGGATTCCCTGATGGGATTTGCCGATTTGCACAGCCATACTACAGCTTCGGACGGAACACAGCCCCCGGCTGAGAATGTCCGGCTCGCCAAGGAAGCGGGGCTAACCGCCATGGCTGTAACCGATCATGATACGGTAGCGGGCCTCGAGGAAGCGCTCTCGGCCGGAAAGATGTACGGCATCGATGTCGTGCCGGGCGTCGAAATCAGCGGCGTGAGCGGCGGACAGGATGTCCACGTGTTGGGTTACTGGATCGATTACCGGGATCCGCGCTTTCTGGAACGGCTGGCCGAGCTGAGAGAGGTAAGAAACCGCCGCAACGAAATGATGCTGGAGCGGCTTCGGGAGCTCGGCATCGATATTACATACGAAGATGTGATGGCATCGCTCAAGACCTCCAAGAACCCGGAGGATACGGTCGGCCGTCCCCATATTGCGGATGCGCTTATGCGTAAAGGCTACGTGTCTTCGATGAAAGAAGCCTTCGACCGTTATCTCGCCAAAGGAGCGGCGGCCTATGTGAATCCGCCGCGCATCGAGCCGCAGACCGCCGTCCGCTGGATCAGGGAAGCGGGAGGAGCGGCCGTGCTGGCTCATCCCGGCCTGTACGGGATGGATTCGCTGATCCCGGAGCTCGCCGCCGTCGGCATCGTCGGAGTGGAGGCCTATCATGCAGACCATACGCCGGAGCAGGAAGCTCATTATGTTAAGCTGGCGGAGGAACACGGGCCGCTCGTCACGGCGGGTTCGGATTTTCACGGTTCCCGGGCCGGCGTCGTCTTCCACGCACCGATCGGCTCGAAGCGAATCGGCGATGAGGTCATAGCACGGCTGTACGAACGGAAGGGGAGCGGCCATGAGAATAAGGAAAGCGATTATCCCGGCGGCGGGACTTGGCACCCGCTTCCTTCCGGCCACCAAGGCACAGCCGAAGGAGATGCTGCCCATTGTCGACAAGCCGGCCATTCAATACATCGTGGAAGAAGCGATTTCGTCCGGTATCGAGGATATTATGATTGTAACGGGACGAAACAAAAGGGCCATCGAAGACCATTTCGACAAATCGGTGGAGCTCGAAATGACACTCGAGGACAAAGGAAGCGAGGAGTCGCTTCGCATTGTGCGCTCCGTTTCCAATTTGACCGATGTGCACTATATCCGCCAGAAGCGACCGCTCGGTCTCGGCCACGCCGTGCTTTGCGCCCGCAAGTTCATCGGCCAGGAGCCGTTTGCCGTGCTGCTGGGGGACGATATCATCGAATCGGAGCCGCCCTGCCTGAAGCGGATGATCGATCTCTATGAACAGACGGAGACGTCGGTCATTGCCGTCCAGGAGGTGCCTTGGGACGATGTGGACAAATACGGCATGATTTCGCCGGGCGCGGCGGAAAACGGGCACCTGTTTATCGAGGATTTGGTCGAAAAGCCCGCCCGCGACCAGGCACCGTCCAATCTTGCCGTCATCGGCCGGTACATCCTTACCCCGGACGTCTTCGCAATCCTGGAGAACAGTGAGCCCGGACGCGGCGGCGAAATCCAGCTGACGGACGCGCTCCGCATCTTGAACAGGAACCGGCAGATGGCCGCTTATCCGATCGAGGGCCGGCGTTATGACGTCGGCGATAAGCTCGGGTATATCGAGGCGACGATTGAGATGGCGCTGAGGCGGGGGGATCTGAAGGGGCCGCTGGAAGCGTATTTGAAGAAGCTGGTGGAAGGTTGGCTTTAATCCTATAACCTTGCGGGAGGCGGCTATGCAGGAGCGCATTGCAGTGATCGGAACGGGCTATGTAGGTTTGGTATCCGCCGCTTGTTATGCTGAAGTCGGTCACCGGGTCCTTGGCGTCGACCGGGATCCGGAGAAGATCTCGGGCCTGCTAAAAGCTGAAATTCCGATGTATGAGCCCGGGCTCGAAGAGATGGTCAAACGGAATATGGCCGGCGGAAGGCTTGATTTTACGACCGATGCCATGGGAGCCATTAAGCGTTCGGACATCGTGGTTCTCGCGGTCGGAACGCCTGCGCTTCCGGACGGTGCGGTGGATTTGAGCCAAATCCGCAGCGCCGCCGCCGATCTTGCTGCGGTTTCCGGCGATAAGCTGCTGCTTATAAAAAGCACCGCCCCGCCGGGCACCTCCCGCCTGGTGGAGAGCCTGCTGAAAGAATCCCCGGTGCCCGGGGGCGGGAGATGGAATGTGGTCTCGAATCCCGAGTTTTTGCGGGAAGGGTCCGCCATTGAAGATATGTTCCGGGCCGACCGGATTGTCATCGGCGCGAAGGACCGGGGAGCGGCGGAACGCGCCGCCCGGCTGTATGCGGCTTTCGATGCGCCCGTGCTCATGACGGATCCGGAAAGCGCTGAACTGATCAAGTACGCTTCCAATGCGTTTTTGGCCGCCAAGATCTCGTTCATCAATGAAATGGCGAACGTATGCGAGAAGGTGGGAGCCGATGTGGAGCTGGTTGCGAAAGGAATGGGGATGGACCGCAGGATCGGGCCGCATTTCCTGCAAGCCGGGATCGGCTATGGCGGCTCCTGTTTCCCCAAGGATACGAGAGCTGGGCTGCGGCTCGCCGAGCAGGCGGATTACGATTTTAAAATTCTCCGTTCGGTCATGGAAGTCAATGCGCTGCAGCGCGAACGTTTTGTAGACAAAATCCTGAACCGGCTGGAGGAGCCGGAACGCAAGGAAGTGGCCGTACTCGGTCTTACGTTCAAGCCGAACACGGATGATCTAAGGGATGCTCCGTCGATCGATATTATCGGCAGGCTGACGGACCGGGGCGCCGGGTACGCGCCTACGATCCGGTAGCCGGCGTTAAGGCTGCAGCGCTGCTTCCGGCCGAGGGCGTGACCGTTTACGACGATCCTTATGAAGCGATCGACGGGGCGGACGCCATGGTGATCGTTACGGAATGGCCGTGTATCCGCGAGCTGGATTTGAACCGGGTGAAAGGCCTGCTGAAAGAGCCGCTGATGATCGACGGGCGGAACTGCTTCCCTCCCGAGCGAATGCATGAGCTTGGCTTCCGTTATGAGTCGGTGGGGCGTCCGCGGGCTTCCACCGCCAAAGGACGGGTTCTTAACGCTTAACTTTGCTGGGAGTAGAACGTCTGCTTTTGCTTTAGTGAAATTGAACTTTATTTGCTATTAAAATGCCGGTTCCATGGGTAACGTCCACGGAATCGGCCTTATTTGCTCCCGGGCTATTTTTGTTGTACGGGCATTTGTTTGATCAGCTCGGCATCCGGGGTGACGAACAGCGTTTTCTGGTGATCGTAGATGACGAAGCCCGGCTTCGCACCGCTCGGTTTGCGCACATGTCTGATCAATGTATAGTCCACCGGCACCCCGCTGGATTCCCTGGCCTGGCTGTAATAGGCGGCGAGCTGGGCCGCTTCGGTCAAGGTCGCGTCTCCGAATTCGGGACTGCGGATAACAACGTGGGAGCCGGGGATATCCTTGGTATGGAGCCAGGTATCGCCGGGATGGGCGAGCCGGTTCGTCAGGTATTCGTTTTGCGTGTTGTTTTTCCCCACATAGATCGGGATGCCTTCACTCGAGGTGTAGCAGGCCAGAACCGGCTTCGCATTCGGCTTCTTCCGCCGGCCTTTTTTGCCCCCGCGGTCCCGAAGGTATCCCTGCTCCGTCAGCTCCTCGCGGATTTCCTCTATGTCGCTGAGCGACGCGCTTGTCAGCTGCTGCAGCAGGTTGTCCAAGTACCGGATCTCCTCGTGCGCCTGCTCCATTTGCTCCTGAACGGCGATAAGGCTGTTCTTACTCTTCGTGTATTTCTTGAAATAACGCTGGGCGTTCTCCGAAGGCGTGAGCAGCGGATCCAGCTCGATCGTGACCGGCCGCTGCTCTTCATCGTAATAGTTGACGACCTCCACCTGCTTGTCGCCTTTGGTAATCAAATGAAGCGAGGCGGTCAGCAGTTCGCCAAGAATGCGGAATCGGTCCGCCTGCTCGGCGTCCTGTCTCGTTTCCTCCAGCTTTTCCAGCTTCTTCACATTCTTGCTGCGCTCGTTCGTCAGCGACCGGAACAGATCGGCTACGCGCTGCTTGACCGTATCCCGTTCGGCCTTATCCCCATAATAGGCTTCGAGGCGGCGGCTGACATTGTCGTAGCGCTTCGTTTCGCCGTCCAGATGGGTGAGCTCGAGGATGGAGAAGAACGCTTTGCCACCGGGGGCTTCGACGATAACCGGCGTATACCGGTGATGGCGCAGATTGTCCATGAGACCGGCAAAAGGCTCCCAGAGCAAGGCGACCGCCTCAAGCGGATCCTCGAGCCGGGAGGCATCGCCGCCCGAACGGTAGACCAGCTCGCGGGCAACGAGCGGACTCAGGCCGCTGAAGCGCTGCACGAGCAGCTTCTCCCACGCCCCCGGCGTAAGTACGGGAGCCTCCTGTTCGGCGGTCGCCTCCGTCAGGATCGAGACGAAACGCTCTCGGTTCACTTCCGTCGGCATCTCCTTATGCTGCTCCGGCGGTGCGACATAGGCCGCTCCCGGCATGACAATGCGGTAGCTGCTGATCGTCGGCGTGACATGGTGAATCCCGTCGAGAATGGCCCCCGTGGCCGGGTCGATCAAAATAATATTGCTGTGGCGGCCCATGATCTCGACCAGGATCGTCTTTAGGCTCAGGTCGCCCAGCTCATCCCTTTGGCGCACCTGGATCTTGATCACCCGCTCCAGCCCTGGCTGCGTGACGGATTCGATAATGCCGTTCTCGCAGTGCTTCCGCAGCAGCATACAGAACATCGGCGCTTCGAGCGGATTCATATAACTTGCTTCGGTAAGATGAACAGCGCGGGTACGTCGGATTGGCGGAAAGCAGCAGCTTAACCCCGGTTCCGGCCGCGCGAATTTGCAGGATGATATCATTCTCGGTGGGCATCTGCACTTTATTGATTCGGCCGCCAACCAGACTTTGCAGCTCGTGCACCAGGCTGTGGACGACAAGACCGTCTAACGACATACAAGAAACAACTCCATTTCTGCTTGCAATTCTGCTTATTATGCGTTAACCCCTATCATGCCATATTTCGGCGAAAAACTTAAGGGCTATTTCCGTTATAAACGAGAGTGCCGGATTGGGGTGCTATTTTCCGGCTTGTCTGAATACATTTACCCTAGACAACCTTTTGAGGCGGAGAACGGTCCCCGTACCCAATATCAGCGGGGGATGGTTCGAGCGAGGTTACGCACGCAAAGTGTCAGAAGTCTGGGAGGGAATAGCAGATGAGTCAGAAAAAGTGGTACCAAATGACGGCGGAGGAAGCCCTGCAAACGACCGGGACGGAAGCCACAAAAGGACTGGCGGCGGAAGAGGCGGACAAGCGGCTTGCTGCCAGCGGCATGAACGAACTCGCGGACGGACAGCGGGTTTCCCCGATCACGTTGTTCCTGAATCAGTTCAAAGATTTTATGGTGCTGGTGCTAGTCGGTGCGACCCTCGTGTCGGGGCTGCTCGGCGAGTACCTCGATGCGATCACAATCATCGCCATCATTGTGATGAACGGGATTCTCGGATTCGTCCAGGAGTTCCGGGCGGAGCGGTCGCTGCGCGCGCTGAAGGAGCTGTCGGCACCTCATGCGAAGGTGCTTCGTGAAGGCAAGCGTGCTGCAAATACCGGCCAGGGAGCTGGTTCCGGGCGACATCGTGCTGCTCGAGAGCGGGGACCGGGTTCCGGCGGATATCCGTTTCGTCGAAGCCTACGGCGCTTATGCGGAGGAATCCGCGCTGACCGGCGAGTCGGTACCGGTGGCCAAGCATACGGAGGCGCTTCCCGGCGAAGAGATTCCGCTCGGCGACCAGCGCAACCTCGGCTTCATGGGTACGATGCTGACGCGGGGCACGGCCAAAGGCATCGTCATCCGCACCGGCATGGAAACCGAAATGGGCAAAATCGCCGACCTGATTCAAAGCACCGAGTCGATGGAGACGCCGCTGCAGCACCGGCTGGAGCAGCTGGGTAAAATTCTCATTATCGTCGCCATCGCCTTGACGGTGCTCGTCGTGGTTGCCGGTATCCTGCACGGGCAGGAGCCCTACGGCATGTTCCTGGCCGGCGTGAGCCTCGCGGTCGCCGCTATTCCGGAAGGGCTTCCCGCGATCGTGACGATCGCCCTGGCGCTCGGCGTGCAGCGGATGATCCAGCGCAAGGCCATTGTGCGCAAGCCGCCTTCGGTAGAAACGCTCGGCTGCGCCTCGGTCATCTGCTCCGACAAAACCGGCACCCTGACGCAAAACAAAATGACGGTGACGCATTTGTGGACGGGGGGACAGCTCCTCGAGGTCACGGGAGAAGGCTACGAGCCGCGGGGGGACATTCTGCTGCAGGGCCGGCAGGTCGATATCCGCAAAAACCAAATGCTGCGCCGCCTGCTGCAGGTGTCCGTCCTATGCAATAACGCATCGCTCTTCGAGCAGCGGCCCGAAGGCAAGAAGAAGAAAGGCGCGGAGGAGGAAGGGGCGGGCGTCTGGAGCATCAAGGGCGACCCGACGGAAGGGGCTCTTGTCGTACTCGGGGCCAAGGCCGGCGTCACACAGCAATCGCTGGAAGGCTTGTACCGCCGGGTTATGGAGTTACCGTTCGATTCCGAACGGAAGCGGATGTCCGTCGTGGTGGAGCACCAGGGCGGCCGGATGGTCTGCACGAAAGGGGCTCCGGATGTGCTGCTCCAGCAGTGCGCCTATGTGCTGTGGGAGGATAAAGTCATTCCTTTCACGGCGACGCTGAAGCAGAAGGTGCTTGCCGCCAACGAAGGGATGGCGAAGAATGCGCTCCGCGTGCTGGGTCTCGCCTATCGGGATTTGAAGCCGTCCGACCGCGCCTCCGAGGAATCGGAGGTCGAGCAGCAACTTATCTTCGTCGGCCTTACGGGCATGATCGACCCGCCGCGCCGCGAGGTGCGCGATGCGATTGTCAAGTGCCGGCGGGCCGGCATCAAGACGGTCATGATCACTGGAGATCACCAGACGACAGCCGAGGCCATCGCCAGGCAACTGGGCATTCTCACGCAGGACGGGCTGGCTCTGAACGGCCAGCGACTCAGCGCTATGAGCGACGACGAGCTGGATAAGCATGTCGATCAGGTGTTCGTCTATGCGCGGGTTTCGCCGGAGCATAAGCTTCGGATCGTCAAATCGCTGCAGCGCAATGGTCACGTGGTCGCCATGACGGGAGACGGGGTTAACGACGCGCCGGCGATCAAAGCGGCCGATATCGGCATCGCGATGGGCATCAGCGGCACGGACGTGTCCAAAGAGGCTTCCGCCCTCGTACTCAGCGACGACAACTTCGCGACCATTGTGGCCGCAATCGAAGAAGGACGGGGCATTTACGAGAACATCCGCAAATTTATCCGGTACCTGCTGGCGTCGAACGTCGGTGAGATCATGACCATGTTTATCGCGATGATGGCCGGATTGCCGCCGCCGCTGATCCCGATCCAGATTCTGTGGGTCAACTTGGTGACGGACGGCCTCCCGGCGATGGCGCTCGGCGTCGACCAGGCCGAGAAGGATCTGATGCAGCAAAAGCCGCGTCCCGCTAAGGAAAACATTTTCGCCCGCCGGCTTGGCTGGAAAATCATCAGCCGCGGGTCGCTGATCGGTCTGTGTACGCTTGCGGCGTTCGTCATCGCACTGCATCAGGGAGAGGACAGCCCGACGGGGCTGATGAAAGCGCAGACCGTCGCCTTCGTGACGCTGGTTATGGCCCAGCTGATCCACGTGTTCGACTGCCGGAGTTCGCGCTCCATTTTCCACCGCAATCCGCTGCAGAACCGCTGGCTGGTGCTGGCCGTCATATCTTCCCTGCTGCTGATGCTGCCGGTGCTGTATGTCGAGCAGCTCCGACCGATCTTCAAGACGGTGCCGCTCGGTTTGTTGGATTGGGTGCTCGTGCTCGTCTTTGCCGGCATTCCGACCTTCCTCATGGGCTTCGGCGGCGTCATGAGCAAACCGAAGCGGAAGCCCCTGATCTACGGAAACGGCGGTTCGAAGCCGATGAAACCGATGAAGCCGATTACGAGATAAAAATCACGGCCGAGCCGAGAGCCGGATGTCCGCATGAAGCGGATATCCGGTTTTTGGCCTTTGGGCAGAAGCCTCCACAAAAAATTCACAACCGTCCCTATGCATTCTCCTAGAATTACGTTATGATAGGGGTAAAACACGTTCTAACGGGAGCAGGCGAACCATGAATTTTACTAAAATGCAAGGTCTCGGCAATGATTTTATCGTGATCTCGGGCCAATCCGGGCTGCCATCCGATGCGGGGAGCAGGCGCTGCGCCTTTGCGACCGCCATTTTGGCATCGGCGCGGACGGACTTGTGTACATTTTGCCCTCCGATATCGCCGACTTTCAGATGCGCATCATCAATTCGGACGGCACGGAAGCGGAGCAGTGCGGGAACGCGATCCGCTGTGCCGCCAAGTATATATATGATAACGGGCTGGTTTCCTCAGACCGCGATTCCCTTGTGATTGAAACGATCGGAGCGGGCGCGCAGGCGGTCCGGCTAACCGTCAGCGGGGGCCGGGTAACGGCCGTCCGGGTCGATATGGGGGCCCCGGTGCTGTCCGGGCTGCAGGTTCCCACCACGGTCGACGCCGATCCCGTTCTCGACTACCCGATCGAAGCGGGAGGCCGCGAATTCCGTTTCACCGCGGTTTCGATGGGCAACCCGCACTGCGTGATTTTCGTAGACGATGCGGTGAGTTTTGATTTGGAAACGTGGGGTCCGAAGCTGGAGACGCATCCGTTCTTTCCGAAACGGATCAATGTTGAATTCGTAACGGTCAAAGCCCGCGATTACGCCGATATGCGCGTATGGGAACGGGGAGCCGGACCGACCCTGGCCTGCGGAACGGGCGCCTGCGCGACGCTTGCCGCCGGCGTATTGAACGGCGTGATGGACCGCAAGGCCGTCGTTTCGCTCAAAGGCGGCGATCTGCTCATCGAATGGAGTGAGGCGGACAACCGGATTTATATGACGGGACCCGCGGAAACCGTGTTTAAAGGAACGCTGTAATGTTTATCATGGAAGGTAAGGTGAAGCCGAAATGAAACCGGATCTGAGGGAAGCGCTCCGGCGCCGGTCGCTGATCGGAGACGGTGCCATGGGCACGTATTTGTATCAGATGGGATTTCCCGTAGGCATCTCATATGAAGAGCTCAATCTGCTGAAGCCGGATGTGATCGAGGGTGTCCACCGCCGCTACTATGAGGCCGGGGCGAGACTCATCGAGACGAACACGTTCTCGGCCAACCGCGAGAAGCTCTCAAAATACGGCCTCGAGCAGGAAGTAGAAGCGATTAACCGGGCCGGTGTGGAGCTGGCGCGGAAAGCCGTGGGCGAAGACGCGTATGTCGTAGGCGCGATCGGCTCCATCCGTGCGGGGAAACGAAGGAATCTGCGGACCGCCCAAGTGACGGAGGATTTCCGCGAACAGATTGAAGTGCTCGCGGATACGGCGGTGGACGGGTCGCTGCTGGAGTCGTTCTACGATTTGGAAGAAATGCTCATTGCCCTGAAGCTGATCCGCAAAGCCAGCAACCTGCCGGTCATCTGCCAGTTTGCTTCCGAAGGGACGGGCTCGACGCATGACGGAATCCCGCTGACGGAAGCGTTCCGCCGGCTGATCGAAGAAGGCGCCGATGCGGTCGGCTTCAACTGCCGCAGCGGTCCGGTGGGGCTCTTGCGCTCCCTGGAGAAGGTGGCGGGTATGCCGGACGCCCCGCCGTTCTCGGTGTTTCCCAATGCGGGGATTCCCGATTATGTAGACGGGCGGTATACCTATGCGGCCTCGCCGCAGTATTTTGGGGAAACGGCGCGTCGCTTTGCGGATCTCGGAGCCCGGCTGATCGGCGGTCGCTGCGGAACGACGCCGGAGCATATTGCGGCTATTGCCGCTTCGCTTGCGAATTATCATCCGAATCCGGAGGCGGTAAAGAATCTCGCGGCGACCGGCGACGGTGCGGCCGTGGAAGCGGTGCGGGAACCGTCCGGACCGTCTGCGGCGGAGCGCGAGGAGAAGGCTGAGGCGAATCTGGTGGAGCTCGCGCGGCGGCGCCATACGGTGATCGTCGAGCTGGATCCGCCGCGGGACCTCGACATCACGAAGTTTATGGAGGGAGCGCGCGCACTGAAGGAAGCCGGAGCGGATGCTCTGACGATGGCCGACAATTCGCTCGCCGTCACAAGGATGAGCAATTTGGCCCTCGGACGTCTGGTGCAGGAGCGTGCGGGAATCCGGCCGCTGATTCATATCGCCTGCCGCGACCGCAATATGATCGGAACCCAGTCGCATATGATGGGGCTGCATGCGCTCGGGATCGATCACGTGCTGGCTGTCACCGGAGACCCGGCGCGGTTCGGCGACCTTCCGGGCTCAAGCTCGGTATACGATCTTACGTCGTTCGAGATTATCCGGATGATCAAGCGGCTGAATGAAGGGATTGCTTTCTCCGGCAAGCCGCTGAAGAAAAAAGCGAATTTCGTAGTAGGCGCGGCGTTCAACCCGAACGTCAAATATTTGGACAAAGCCGTACAGCGCCTGGAACGAAAAATCGAAGCCGGGGCGGACTACATTATGACGCGAGCCTGTATATAATGCCGAGCTGATTGAGAGAATCCACGAGGCGACGCGCCATCTGACGGTACCGATCTTCATCGGCATTATGCCGCTCGCCAGCGGCAACAACGCCGACTATTTGCACAACGAGGTGCCGGGCATTCAGTTATCGGACGAAGTGCGGGAACGGATGAAGGGGTTGAGCGGTCCGGAAGGCCGGGCGATGGGCGTGCAGATCGCCAAGGAGCCGCTGGATACGGCGATGGCGTATTTCAAAGGCATCTATCTGATGACTCCGTTCCTGTCCTACGAGATGACGGTGCAGCTGACGAAGTACGTATGGGAGAAGGCGGGACGGCATGATTTCCACTTGTCCCCATTGGCAAAATGAATTAAAATAAGGTAATGGATGTGAAAGCCATGTTTTTCAGCATGACCGGCTTCGGCCAAGCGGAGCGCTCCATTGCCGGATTCAAGGTGCAGATCGACCTGAAATCGGTCAATCACCGGTACAGCGAAGTCGTCGTCCGGCTGCCCAGGGAATGGGCGAAGCATGAAGACGCCATCCGGCGAACGGTGCTGCAGCAGGTGAAGAGAGGGCGGGTGGACGTTTTTGTTTCCGTCGAACGGGAGGGGAGCGGAGCGCCCGCATTCCAGGTGAATTGGGGTCTGGCGGAGGCGTATGCGCTTGCCGCTGAGCAGCTCCGCGACCGCTTATCGCTGCAGGATGAACTGAGGCTGAGCGATCTTTTGCGGCTTCCGGACCTCATCGTAACGGACGACAAGATCGGGGTGTCCGACGAGGAGATGGAGCAGGCGCTTACCGAATGTGCGGCTGAGGCCACTCGGCATCTGATGCGGATGCGCGAGAGCGAAGGGGCGTACCTCCGGTCCGACCTGGAGCAGCGGCTGAACGCCATGCGCAGTTTCTGTGCGTCGGCGGCCGTTTTGGCGCCTCAGGCGGTTAAGGAATATACGGACAAGCTTCGCGTACGCATGCAAGAGCTGCTGCAATCGGTACCGCTCGATGAGAGCCGGCTCGCTGCGGAAGCGAGCCCTTTTGCGGACCGGACAAATGTCGATGAAGAACTGACCCGGCTGCAGAGCCATTTCAAGCAGTTTCAGGCGCTGCTTGAGTCCTCGGAGCCTGTCGGGCGCAAGCTGGACTTCTTAGTCCAGGAAATGAACCGGGAAGTGAACACAATCGGCTCCAAAGCGGCCCATGCCGGTTTGACCTCCCTCGTGGTGGACATGAAGGCGGAGCTTGAAAAAATGCGGGAGCAGATTCAAAATATTGAATAATCAACCTAACTAGTATTTATCAATTCTTTGTCATCCGGAAGCGCAGTCTCGTATTCACAGCTTCCTCGCCGCCGCTTGTTTCACCGGACGGCAAAGAAAGTTTCCAGGGGGACACCATCTAATGGCGATCAAACTTATCAATATCGGTTTCGGAAACATCGTATCCGCGAACCGAATCATTTCCATTGTCAGCCCGGAGTCGGCGCCGATCAAACGGATCATTCAAGAAGCGCGCGACCGCCACATGCTGATCGATGCGACGTACGGTCGCCGTACTCGTGCCGTCATTATCACGGATAGCGATCATGTGATTCTATCTGCGGTGCAGCCGGAAACGGTCGCTCACAGACTTTCCAATAAGGACGATGATCATGACGAGTAATAACGGTTATACCCCTGCGGAGAAAGGTATTCTGATTGTCCTGTCGGGTCCTTCCGGCGTCGGCAAGGGAACCGTCTGCAAAGCGCTGCGCGCCAAAGCCCCGGGACTCGTATATTCCGTTTCCGCAACGACCCGCCCGCCTCGCGAAGGAGAAGCGGAAGGCGTGAATTATTTCTTTAAGAGCAGGGAACAATTCCAGCAGTTAATCGAACAGGACCAGATGCTGGAATGGGCTGAATATGTTGGTAATTATTACGGGACGCCCCGCAAGTTCGTAGAGGACACGCTGAACTCCGGAAAGGACATCATTCTGGAGATCGAAGTGCAGGGGGCGCTGAAGGTAAAACAAAAGTTTCCCGAGGGCGTATTTATTTTCCTGCTTCCGCCTTCGCCGCCGGAGCTTGAGAACCGCATTGTCGGTCGCGGCACCGAATCGGAGGAGTCCATTCGCAGCCGGATGTCGGTCGCGCTGGAGGAGATCCGCCTAATGGAGCATTACGATTATGCGATCGTCAACGATCAGGTCGACTGCGCCTGCGAGCGGATTCAAAGCATCCTGACGGCGGAGCATTGCCGCAAAGATCGCATGGTGAGCAAAATTAAACATTGGATGGCAGAGGTGAACCGCTAATATGTTATATCCTTCAATTGACAAGCTGCTTGATAAAGTGGACAGCAAATATTCTCTGGTGGTTGCGGCGGCGAAGCGCGCACGGTCGCTGCGCGACGGGGCAAAAACCGAGGTCCGGCAAAGAAAATCCCACAAGTACGTCGGGCTGGCGCTGGAAGAAATTTATGAAGACCATATCAATTACGAGAAGATTCAAACCAAAGAATCCTTAAAATAAACAACCCTCCGCGGTTGTTATTTTTTTCGCTGCCCGAGGATAGGGGCTCACCGGGAGTCAAAGGAGGAATAAGGATGCTGAACGGCAAAACGATCGTACTCGGCGTCTGCGGCGGGATCGCCGCATTCAAAGCCGCCGCATTATGCAGCAAGCTGTCCCAAGCCGGCGCGGAGGTGCGCGTCATTATGACGGAATCGGCGGCCAAGTTCGTAGCGCCGCTGACGTTCCAAACGCTGTCGCGCCACGAGGTGGCGATCGATACGTTCGACGAGAGGGACCCGTCCGTCGTCTCGCATATCAACCTGGCGGATCGTGCGGACCTGGTCTTGATCGCCCCGGCCACGGCCAATATGATCGCCAAGATGGCGCACGGCCTTGCCGATGACATGCTGAGCACGACAGTGCTTGCGACGACGGCTCCGATCGTGGTGGCCCCGGCCATGAACGTACATATGTATGAGCATCCGGCCGTCCGGGCGAACATGCAGACGCTGGCGGACCGCGGCATTCGCTATATTGAACCGGGGACGGGGCAGCTGGCCTGCGGTTATGTAGGCAAAGGACGCCTGGCGGAGCCGGAGGAAATTTTAGCGGCGGTGGGGCGTTTTTTTGCGGAGGAGCAGCTGCTGCGCGGGAAACGGGTGCTGGTGACGGCGGGAGCTACGGTGGAGCGGATCGACCCGGTACGCTATCTGACCAATGATTCGTCCGGCAAAATGGGATATGCAGTCGCGGCGGAAGCGCTCCGAATGGGAGCCGAGGTCACACTCGTTACCGGAAAAGCTTCCGTGCCTGTGCCTCCGGGCGTAAGTGTGGTTCGCGTGGAATCCGCAATGGAGATGATGGATGCCGTGCTGTCCCGCCTCCCGCAGCAGGATATCGTGGTTAAAGCGGCGGCAGTGGCTGATTACCGTCCCGCCGAGCAGGCGGAGCAGAAGATTAAGAAGAAAGAAGCGGAGATGACGCTGCAGCTTGTGAAAAACCCGGATATTTTGCAGGCGATCGGCGAACAAAAAACGACGCAGTTCGTGATCGGCTTTGCCGCCGAGACGGAGCGGCTTGAGGAGCATGCGATGGATAAGCTGAAGCGCAAGCGCTGCGACCTGCTGGTAGCCAACGATGTGACGGCGGAGGGGGCCGGATTCGGTAAGGATACGAATATTGTAAGTATTTTTGATCCGAACGGGCTGGTGGGGACACTTCCCATCATGACCAAGACGGAAGTGGCGGGCCGTATTCTGAACATGGCGGCTGATCGGATTCGTACCTTGGCCGGGCGCCGGGACGGCTCCGCAGAAGGGAGAGAGTGAATGTACGCTCAAGTAATCGTGGATGTCCCGGCTCGGCAGACGAACCGGGCTTTCGATTATATTGTGCCGGAAGCGCTGCGGGATTGGATCGCGGTCGGCGACCGGGTCGGCGTACCGTTCGGCCCCCGCGTGCTGCAGGGCTTCGTTGTCGGGATCCGGGAGGAGACCGATCAGAACAAAGACAAGCTGAAGCCGGTTGCCGAGGTGCTTGATTTGACGCCGCCGCTTACCCCGGAGCTTGTGAAGCTGGGGCGGTGGATGAGCAAAACGTACCTGTGCCACGAAATTGCGGCGCTGCAGGCGATGATTCCGGGCGCTTTGAAGGCCAAGTACGAACGGCATGTGCGCACCGCCTCGCAGGAGGAACGGGACGCGGCGGTATTCCTGCTCCCACGGCAAAGAGGAGATTCTCCGGTTCGTGGCGGAGAAGAATTCCGTAGAGCTGGAAGCCTTGATGCAAAGGTTCAGCGGCGACGGCGCGCTCATCCGCCAGCTGATCGAAGAAGGCCATCTGGTCGAGATGCAGCTGATCAAAGACCGCATGAATGCCAAGAAGGCGCTGACGGTGTTTCCGCCGGAGGATGTGGACCAGCTGGACAGCTGGGCCCAAGAACTCCCGACACGGGCGAACAAGCAGAAGGAAGTGCTGGAGCACTTCCGCCTGAATCCCGAGCCGATCCGGCTGACGGAGCCGCTATCCCGCCTCGGGGTCGGAGCCGGAACGGTCAAAGGGCTGGCCGAGCGGGGGTGGCTCAAGCTGGAGGAGGTCGAGGTGCTGCGCGATCCTTATGGATCCCGCACCTTCCGCCCGACGACCCCGGCGCCGCTGACGCCGGAGCAGAGCCAGGTATACGGGCGGATCCGGGATGCTGTAACGAATCGGGAGCAGCATGTGTTTCTGCTTCACGGCGTGACAGGCGGCGGCAAGACCGAGGTTTATTTGCAATCGATCCAATCGTGCCTTGACATCGGCCGGGAAGCGATTGTGCTCGTTCCGGAAATTTCGCTGACGCCCCAGATGGTGGAGCGCTTCAAAGGCCGCTTCGGCGACCGGGTGGCGGTGCTGCACAGCCGCCTTTCCAATGGAGAACGGTATGACGAATGGCGCAAAATCATGCGCAAGCAGGTGCAGGTCGTCATCGGTGCGCGCTCGGCGATTTTTGCACCTTTTACCAATATCGGACTTATTATTATTGATGAAGAGCACGAAGCGACGTATAAGCAGGAGGAAAGCCCAAAATACCACGCCAGAGAGGTGGCGACGGCACGTGCTTCCTATCATGGCGCGACCGTCGTACTCGGTTCAGCGACGCCTTCCCTCGAAAGCATGTACCGGACCACACCGGAAGCGGCGGATGATCCGGGGCGCGGCCGGAGACCGGTCTATGAACTGCTCTCCATGCCTTCTCGGGTCGAGGGAAGACCGCTGCCCCGCGTGCAGATCGTCGATATGCGGGAGGAGCTCAAGCAGGGCAACCGCTCGATGTTCAGCCGCGCCTTGTATAAAGCGATCGAAGAACGGTTACACAAGAAAGAACAGGCGGTTTTGCTGCTGAACCGGCGGGGTTACGCAACCTTCGTCATGTGCCGTACCTGCGGCTACGTCGCGGATTGTCCCCATTGTGATATTTCCCTGACGTATCATCAGAGCTCGCGAACCATCCGTCGCCATTACTGCGGCTACGCCGAACGGGAGCTGGCTCTTTGCCCCGAGTGCGGCGACGAGCATATCCGGCACTTCGGTACGGGCACGCAGCGCGTGGAGGAGGAGCTGGGCAAGCTGTTTCCCGGCATCCGCGTGATCCGGATGGACGTGGACACGACAACGGAGAAGGGCTCCCATGAAAAGTGGCTGACGATGTTTAAAAACCGCCAGGCAGACGTGCTGCTCGGGACGCAGATGGTGGCGAAGGGGCTGGATTTTCCCCATGTGACCCTGGTCGGGGCGCTGGTCGCGGATTCGGTACTCAACCTGCCGGATTTCCGCGCCGCGGAACGGACGTTCCAGCTGCTGACGCAGGTGGCCGGACGTGCCGGAAGGCATGAGCTTCCTGGCGAAGTGTTCGTGCAGACGTATACGCCGGAGCATTACAGCATTCTGTCGGCAAGCCGCCACGATTATCTCGGCTTCATGCGCAAAGAGATGCTGCTTCGGAAGCTGCATCATTACCCTCCTTTTCACCGCTTGATCCTGATCACACTCACGCACGAACAGGTGCCGCCGCTGCTCCGCTCGGGGAGGCGCTCGCTTCCCGGCTGAAGGAAATGGCCAAAGAGCTCGGCATGTCAGGCAGCGAGCTGGAAGTGCTCGGTCCCGTGGCATCGCCTATCTCACGGATCAAGGATAGATATCGGTTTCAATGCATGATAAAATATCGGGGAGATGCGGACGTATCCGCCTTGGCCCAGCGGGGAGCCGCCATATTGGACGAGACGGTAAAGCAGCACAAGCTGACCGTAAGCATCGATGTGGATCCTCAATTGTTAATGTAGCGGAGCGGCATGTTCCGCATTGGAATATATAAATTATAGAAGCCTCCGGCACGGAGGGAACGCAGCCATCCGGTTGGGAAAAAATAGGGATGCTGCTGCTGTCGACTTGAGAGGATGGTGCTTAGGAAATGGCAATCAAGATGATTGTAAAGGATCCGGATCCGGTGCTGCGTGAAATCAGCAAGCCGGTCACGAAAATTACTCCCAATATCCATAAGCTTCTAAAGGATATGGCCGATACGATGTATGATGCCGAAGGCGTAGGTCTGGCTGCGCCGCAAATCGGTATATTGAAGCGGGTTATCGTGATGGATGTCGGGGACGATCACGGGCTGATCGAGCTGATCAATCCGGAGATTATTGAACGGGATGGCGAACAATTCGGGCCGGAAGGCTGTCTCAGCATTCCCGGTTTGTCCGGCGACGTACGGAGGGCTCAGAAGGTAAAGGTGAAGGGACTCGACCGGAACGGCAACGAGATCGTCGTTGAAGGGGAGGATCTGCTCGCCCGCTGCATTCAGCACGAGGTCGACCATTTGAACGGCGTCCTGTATACGGATCTGGCGGAGTCGGTGTATAAAAACGAACCGAAGGAACGTGAAGAAGAATGAGAGTCGTATTCATGGGCACGCCCGAATTCGCGGTTCCGTCCCTCAAGGCGCTCCTGCAGGACGGGCGCGTCGAGGTGGTCGGCGTCGTCACCCAGCCGGACCGTCCGGTCGGACGCAAGCGGGTGCTGACGCCGCCGCCTGTCAAGGCGGAGGCGGAGAAGCACGGCCTGCCCGTGCTGCAGCCGGAGCGGATGCGCCGTCCCGAGGCGGTCGAGGCGGTCCGGGCGATGCAGCCGGATTTGATCGTCACCGCGGCATTCGGGCAAATTCTGCCCAAAGCGGTGCTCGACATTCCAAAGCTGGGCTGTATCAACATTCACGCCTCGCTGCTGCCGAAGTACCGGGGAGGCGCCCCGATCCATTATGCCGTCATGAACGGGGACAAGGTCACAGGCGTCACGATCATGTATATGGCTGAAGGGCTTGACACCGGCGATATGATCAGCCGGGTCGAGGTGCCGATCGGCGACGACGATACGACGGGGACGATGTTCGAGAAGCTGAGCACCGCCGGCGCGAAGCTCGCTTATGGACACGCTCCCGGATCTATTGGAGGGCCGGGTGAAGGCGGTTCCGCAGAACGATGCGGAGGCTGTCTATTCCCCGAATATTACCCGGGAGCAGGAACGGATCGACTGGTCGAAGCCGGCCGTGGACATCTGGAATCTGGTGCGGGCGCTTCATCCGCGTCCGGGTGCGTTCACGCTGTGGAACGGGGAAGTGCTGAAGGTTTGGCGCTGCGCGAAGCCGGAGCCGGGGGGCGCGGCGAAACCGGGTACGGTGCCGGGCACGATCGTCGGCTTCGGCGAGCAGGGTCTCGAGGTGGCCGCAGGCGAAGGGGTGCTGTGCATCACGGAGCTGCAACCTGCCGGGAAGAAGGCGATGGCGGCGGCCGAATGGGTGCGGGGCGGACAGGTGTCCGTCGGCACGGTGCTCGGCGAGTCCGGTTCGCCTGACGGAGGATCGGTATGAGCGACGACCGGAAACACAGCGCGCCTTCCCCTGCGGCCCGCGGAGGTTCGGGCGCTGCGGGGAAGCCGCGGACCGAAGCCGCGTCCGGCTGCGCCGGGGGCTTCGGCGCGGGGCGGCAGGATAGCGGCCTCCGGGAGCCGCGGCACGGCCGGGGCGAAGGCGGCTCCGCAGGGATCGGCCCCGGCTGGAGGCGGCGGTATGCGCGAACCGGGCGGCGCCCGAAGCGGTGCACCGCGCAAAGGAAGCGCGCGGGAGGCGGCGCTCGAGGTGCTGCTTCGGGTGGAGCAGGACCGTTCCTACAGCAACCTGCTGCTGAACCAGACGCTGCAGGCGTTCCGGCTGGACAAGCCGGACGCGGCGCTGGCTACCGAGATCGTCTACGGGACCGTGCAGCGCCTGAATACGATTGACTATTTTCTTGAACGCTTCGTCTCGAAAGGGCTGGACAAGCTGCAGCCCTGGGTGAGAAGCTTGCTCAGGCTGAGCTTCTACCAGCTCTATTATTTGGACCGCATTCCGGATCACGCGATCGTGAATGAGGCGGTCAACCTGGCCAAGCGCCGCGGCCATCAGGGCATCTCCGGCATGGTGAATGGCGTGCTGCGCAGTGTGCTGCGCAGCCGCGCCGAGCTCACCCTGCCGGAGGGGTCGCCGGCGGAACGCCGCATCGCGCTGGCGGCGTCGCACCCTGAATGGCTGGTGCGGCGCTGGCTGCGCCAGTTCGGCGAGCCGACCGCGCAGCGGATCTGCGAGGCGAACAATGAGCCGCCGCGCGTCAGCCTGCGCGCGAATGCTCTGCGGCTCGGCCGGGATGCGCTGGCCGAGCGGTCGCGGGAAGGAGGGCTCGAGGCGGAGCCCTCCGCTGTGGCTCCCGCCGGCGTCACGGTGCGCGGCGGCGGGAACATGGCCCTGACGGCCGAATTTGCGGCCGGTCTGTTCACGGTGCAGGACGAGAGCTCGATGCTCGTCGCGGAATGGGTGGACCCGCGACCGGGCCAGCGGGTGCTGGACTGCTGCGCTGCGCCGGGCGGCAAGACGACGCATCTCGCGGAGAAAATGGGCGACCGCGGCGAGATCGTGGCCTGCGACGTGCATGAGCATAAAGAGAAATTGATCCGCGATCAGGTGGATCGCCTGGGGCTGAACTCTATTACGACGGTGGTCGTGGATGCCCGAAGGCTCGGGGAGCGGTTCCCGGCCGAAAGCTTCGATCGTATTTTGCTGGACGCTCCGTGCTCGGGTCTTGGCGTCATCCGGCGCAAGCCTGATGTGAAATGGAACAAGACGGAAGACGAGCTGGCCGGCATCACCGGGGTGCAGCGGGAGCTGTTGGAGGCGATCCACGGCCTCTTGAAGCCGGGCGGCGTCCTGGTATACAGTACCTGCACGATTGAGCGGGCCGAGAATGAGGACATGGTACAGGCATTCCTTGAGGCGCATCCGGAATTCGAAGCGGACGCGCCGCCGGCGGCAGCGGTTCCGCCCGCATTCAGGCCGCAGGAAAGCGGCAAGAGCCTCCCGGCTTCGCTGCAAATTTTGCCGCAGGACTTCGGATCCGACGGATTTTACATCGCGCGCCTGCGCAAACGAGCAACAGGGAATCACTTATGATACAATAGAAGATAGCCTATTGGGGCTAAATCTCAGAAAACAACGGGTTGTGATACAAACCATGAACAATGCGGAAACACAGGGGATCTCGGAGAAAAAACCATACGTTTACGATTATACGCTCGAGGACTGGCGCGCTGGGTGAAGGACAATGGCGAGGCGGCTTTTCGCGCGGGACAAATTTTCGATTGGCTGTATGTGAAAAGAGTCTCAAGCTTCGCCGAAATGAGCAACCTGCCCAAAACGATGCGGGACAAACTTGCCGAACAATTCGATTTTGTCACTTTGACGGAAGTGACCCATTACCGGTCCAAGGACGGTACGGTCAAATTCTTGTTCGAGCTGTCCGACGGCAATGCGATCGAAACGGTCATCATGAAGCACAGTTACGGCAACAGCGTCTGCGTCACGACCCAGGTGGGGTGCCGGGTGGGCTGTACGTTCTGCGCTTCCACGCTGGGCGGGCTGAAGCGGAATCTGACGCCGGGCGAAATCATCGCCCAAGTGGTCAAGTCGCAGCAGACTGCTCGATGCGACCCAGGAGCGGGTCAGCAGCATCGTCATTATGGGCATCGGCGAGCCGTTCGAGAATTACGACGCGGTGATGACTTTCCTGAAGGTGATGATTCATCCGAAGGGCCTCAACATCGGCCAGCGCCATATTACGGTTTCGACAAGCGGGATCGTGCCGAATATTTACCGGTTCGCCGACGAGGATACGCAGATCAATCTGGCAATCTCCATCCACGCGCCGAACGATGCGCTCCGCTCCAAGCTGATGCCGGTGAACCGCCGGTTCCCGTTTGCCGATCTGATCGAGGCCTGCAGGTACTACGTTGCCAAAACGGGACGGCGCATCACGTTCGAATACGCCCTCATGGGGGGCGTGAACGACCAGCCGGAGCATGCCGAAGAGCTGGCCCAGGTTCTCAAGACATTCCCCCATGCGCACGTGAACCTCATTCCGGTCAACTTCGTTTCCGAGCGCAATTTCGTGCGGACCGAACGGGATGATATTTTTAATTTTCAACGGATTTTGGAGCGCAATAAAATCAACGCGACCATACGCCGCGAGCAGGGCAGCGATATTGCCGCCGCCTGCGGGCAGTCACGGGCGAAGCATATGGAATCGGGTGCGAGGTGAACAAATCGATGCTGAAATTGGCCTATCAATCCGATGTCGGCCGAATTCGCATGGTCAATGAGGATCGCGCGATCGTACAGGAGGATTTGAACGGCTTGACGTTGGCCATTTTGGCGGACGGCATGGGCGGCCATCAGGCTGGCGACATCGCCAGCCAAATGGCCGTCGATCTGATCCAGCTTCAGCTCCAGTCGATGAACCGGGAGACCCCGCTCGAAGAGCGGTGCAGCGGACTGAGAGCGGCGATCGAATCGGCGAACGAGAAAATATTCGAACTCGCCTCGCAAAGGGAAAATTACCACGGTATGGGAACGACGGTTGTCGCCGTCGTCTCCGACGAGCAGACGGCTGTCATCGCGCATATCGGCGACAGCCGGGCTTACCGGATCCGCGGCGAGGAGATCGAGCAGCTGACCGAGGACCATTCGCTCGTAAACGAGCCGCTGAAGAACGGCCAAATCACCAGGGAAGAAGCGGAGCACCATCCGCGCCGCAACGTGCTTACCCGGGCGCTCGGCACGGAGCCGACCATCGAGGTGGATGTCCGGGAGATCGCCTGGGAAACGAACGATGTGCTGCTGATCTGCAGCGACGGTTTAAGCGACCTGGTCAGCCGGGAGCAGTTGGTCGCTCTGGTGAACGGCGACGGCGACCTTAAAGCGAAAGTGCAGCGGCTCATTGACGGGGCGCTGGAGGCCGGCGGGGATGACAACGTCACGGTCATTTTAATGGTCAACGCGGCGGACGCTTTACAACATCACGATGAAGAAGCGAGGTGAGGCATGAATGATCGGTAAACGGCTGGGAGGACGTTACGAGATAATCGAACGGGTCGGCGGCGGGGAATGGCAATCGTTTATAAAGGACTGGATATTTTATTACATCGGCATGTCGCCGTCAAAGTTCTTCGCCAGCAGTATGTCCATGATGAAGAGTTCATTCAGAGATTCCGCCGCGAAGCGCAGGCGGCCGCCTCGCTCTCGCATCCGAATGTGGTGAGCATTTACGATGTGGGCCAAGAGGAAGACATTCATTATATCGTAATGGAATACATAGAGGGAACGACGCTCAATGATCTGATTAAGGAAAAGGCACCGCTGCAGGTCGAAGAAGCCGTGCATATCGCCAGCCAAATTTGCGATGCGCTGGATCACGCCCATCATAATCAAATTATTCACCGCGATATTAAACCTCATAATATCTTAATCGGCAAGAACGGGCGCGTCAAAGTAACGGATTTCGGGATCGCGCGGGCCGTCACCTCTTCGACCATTACGCAAACCGGATCGGTTGTCGGTTCCGTGCATTACTTTTCGCCGGAGCATGCGAAAGGAACGCCGACGGGGAGCAATCGGACTTGTATTCCCTCGGCATCGTCATGTACCAAATGCTGACGGGACGCCTTCCTTTTCTCGGGGAAAGCCCGATCAGCGTAGCGCTGAAGCATCTGCAGGAGGATGTGGAGGAGCCGCGGAAGGTCAACCCGCTCATTCCGCAAAGCGTGGAGAACATTATTTTGCGGGCGATGCGCAAAAGTACTTCGGAGCGGTATCGGTCGGCTAAAGATATGCTGAGCGATCTGGATGCGTGCCTGCTTTGCCGCACCGCCGCAACGAGCCGAAAATCCAGTTCTTCGACGATGATGAACTGGATGAGGAGAAGACCCGGGTGATGCCGGCGCTCCGCCCGAATCAATATGAAGCGGCGGTTCGCCCGGCCGTACAGGAGGAAGACGACGAGGAGGAGACTCCGCCCCCAAAGAAGAAGCGCTGGGTCAAGCCGTTCGTTTGGTTCGTGATCCTGATGGCCTTGGTAGTCGGTATGTGGTATGCAGTGCAGTATGTGTCCAAATCGATCGCTCCTCCTTCGGAAGTATGGCTTGAGAGCTTTACCGGCAAGACGCTTGCCGAAGCGCAGACCGCGCTCGAGAAGAAGAAGCTGCAGCCCGACGTAAGCTACGAAGCCAGCAAGGATGCGGCTAAAGATACCGTGATCCGGCAGGATCCGTCCAACATGAACGTTAAGGTCAACTCCAAGGTGAAGCTCACCGTCAGCGCCGGGCCGCCCAAGCAGAAGATGCCGGACGTCACCAAAAAGAAGCTGAGCGATGCGCTCGCCGCCTTGGCCCAGCTGGGGATTTCGCAGGACCGTGTGGACCTGGACCCGCAATTCTTCGATGCCGACCCTGACACGGTGACAAGCCAGACGCCGGTATTGAACGAGGATATCGATCCGGCTACCGTCAGAGTCAAGCTGACCGTCAGCAAGGGACGCGAGACGTTCAAAATGCCGAACCTGATCGGCAAGACGGAAGCGGAAGCGAGAAGTATTCTGCAGAAGAGCAATTTGCAGCTGGCCAAGGATTCGGTGACGACGGAAGCGAATTACAAGCAGTCCAAGGGGCGCGTGATTATGCAGTTTCCGTTTAATCCCGGCGATGACGTCTACCCGGGCGCGGAAATTACGAAGCTTGTGATCAGCTCCGGTCTCCCCGACGACGCAGGCCCCATGACCGTCACCGTACCGGTCAAGCCGGCCAAGGAAGGGGTACCCTCCAACGTAGAAATTTATCTCAGCGATGCGACGATCGACAATACCAAGTATCAGACGCTGAGCAATGTGACCAAAACGGAGAACGTTGACGTCAAGCTGGTGGTGGCCCCGGACAAAAATGCGACGATTACGGTCAACGTAGACGGACAAAAAGCGGATTACCGCACGGTGACCTACCAGGATTACCTGGCGCAGAAGAACGGCCTGACGAATCCGGCCGGGAATAAATCCGGGACGCACCGCAGGGAACGTCACAAGCCCCGTCAGGAGCGGCCGGAACGGCACAAACAAGCGGCAGCACGACGCAGACGGCCAAACCGGCTTCCGGCGGCACGAATACCGGCACCGCGGCGCTGGGCGGAACTACCGGCGGCAGCAGTACTGGAGGAAACGGCGGAAGCACAGGCGGAGGGAATACGACGAACACAGGAGGCCGAAATCCATAATGCCAACGGGATTGATCGTCAAGGCATTGAGCGGTTATTACTATGTCCTTCCGGACGAATCACCCGCATCCGAGCCTGTCCAGTGCCGGGCGCGGGGCATCTTTAAAAAGCGCGGCGTGTCTCCCCTGGTCGGGGACCGGGTCGAGTTCGAGCTAACGGAGAACGGCGAGGGGACGGTGGATGAAATTTTACCGCGCACCTCGGAGCTCATCCGTCCGCAGGTCGCGAACGTGGACCTCGCGGTTCTGGTGTTTTCCGTCGATGAACCGGCTTTGAACCGGCAACTGCTGGACAAATTTCTGGTGCATACGGAAAGCGCGGGTCTGGAAACGATTATCTGCCTGACGAAGCGCGATTTACTTAGAGCCAAGGGGCCGGACGCCGAAGATGCCGCGGATTTGGAGTCCGTCATTCGTTTATATGAAAGCATAGGCTATCCGGTTATTGAGACGAGCGCCAAGGAAGGCATCGGCGTAGAGGAAGTCGGAGCTCGGCTTGCAGGACGAATCAGCGTCTTCGCCGGCCAATCCGGCGTAGGCAAATCGTCGCCGCTTAACGCCATGGTTCCGGGGCTTGGGCTGGAGACGAATGCGATCAGCATGAAGCTGGGCCGCGGGAAGCATACGACGCGACATGTCGAGCTCATCCCCCTGGAGAACGGGGGGATGGTTGCGGACACGCCGGGCTTCAGCTCGCTTGATTTTCTTCAAGTGGACGCCGAGGGGCTCGGCGCCTGCTTCCGCGAATTCGCTCCTTACGCCGAAGGTCGCCGGTTCCGCGGTCGCCTTCATCTTCATGAGCCGGGCTGCAAGGTGCAGCAGGCCAAAGAGGAAGGGCGGATCGATGCGCTACGCTACGAGCATTATCTGCAATTTTTAGGGGAAATCAAGGAGAAAAAGAGGAGGTACTGACCATGCTGCGGATCGCTCCGTCAATTTTATCGGCCGACTTTTCCAGGTTGGGACAAGAGATCGCCGATGTGGAACAGGGAGGGGCGGACTGGATCCATGTGGACGTCATGGACGGTCATTTCGTACCGAACATCACGATCGGACCGCTTGTAGTGGAGGCGATTCGCCCGGTTACGCGGCTCCCGCTGGACGTGCACCTGATGATCGAACAGCCGGACCGTTATGTCCAGGATTTCATTAAAGCGGGGGCGGATTCGGTGTCGGTGCATGCGGAAGCCTGCGTTCACCTTCACCGGACGCTTCATTTTATTAAGGATCATGGCGTGCGTGCGGGCGTCGTACTGAATCCGGCCACGCCGCTGTCGGCGCTTGAGCATGTCATGGACGAGGCGCTGGACATGGTGCTGCTGATGACGGTCAACCCCGGCTTCGGAGGCCAATCGTTCATCACCGGCATGCTGCCCAAGATCGCCGAGCTGCGCCGACGCCTCAATGAGCGGGGGCTGGCCCATGTCGATATCGAGGTCGACGGCGGCATCAATCCTGAGACCGCGGGGCAGGTGATTGAAGCGGGAGCCAATGTACTGGTAGCCGGCGCGCTATATTCGGCCGGTCCGACCGGGCAGAGGCGATCCGGGAAATTCGCGCGCAGAGGAGCTGACGGAGGGCATGAGGACGCTGGCCGTCATCGGCTTCAGTCTGGTTTGTGCGGCACTTCTTAGCCTATTTGCGCAAATCCAGGATGTGTTCAAGTATATTTTCTCGCTCGGCGCACTCTTCGTCGGCATTCATTTTTTCCGGCGGTACGAAGCCCGGGGCATGCGGATTGCTTTTATTGTGACGACCGTATGCTTCTACTTTATATTTGCGGTGGTCATCGCCGTTTATTTAACCATTCAGAAGATGTCCGCTTGACCTGAAAGTGAATGGACTTACGCAAAGGACCGTTTCCTGCCAACCCGGCAAGAGGCGGTCTTTTTTTGCTGCGGCGTCCCCGTCCCGTACGGTCTCTCCTTCGCAATCCGAAAGCGGACGCGGGTTATATTCTCGCCGTTTGCTTCATAAGTAATAGTATGAGGGGCTGTGCAAACCCGGCCTTGATGCCGTTTCGATGGCACGGCTTAAGGCGGCTCGGCAAAAGGCACATTTTTCGAAACTACGGAATACAATGCATCAAGGCCTTCCTGAGGGCGGCGGTTCTTCATGGAAGGCGAATGCTTGCGAACGGCTTGTGATCAAAGCCCGGGAGAGGGAGGGGTAACGAATGAAATTTTACACAATCAAGCTTCCGAAATTTTTGGGTGGGTTTGTGAAGGCTGTACTTAATACGTTCAGTAAAAACTGAAGGTACATGAGGTTCATACTTAGGCGGTTCCCACCTCATGTGCCCGCAAACTAAAAAAAAGCACCTGTAACAGGTGCTTTTTGTCTGCGATCGCTTGTTATACGCGAGTCACTTTGCCGGATTTGAGTGCCTTTGCGCTTACCCAAACACGCTTCGGTTTGCCGTCCACCAGAATGCGGACCTTCTGAACGTTTACACCCCAAGTGCGCTTCGATTTGTTGTTCGCATGGGAAACGTGGTTGCCTGTACCTGGTCCTTTACCAGTAATGAAACATTTGCGGGACATGGTTACACCTCCTTAAAGCTCCGAAGACCGATCACGATCGGTCGTTCTATGGCCGTTCTTTCATTCACGTGATAAACTCTTAAAAAACACACTTAAACATCATATCATAGTGAAATGATGCGCGTCAACGCGTGATTGCCGGTTTGGCGGGGAAGCGGGGAATTTATTTATTTCTTGCTTCTGATATAGTACAATGTAACATAATCCAACCTATTCAAAATATAGAGGAGTCGCTTGAGATGGCCATCGAACTGGCGACAGAATATGGCAAGATTTATGTAACGGATGAAGTCATTGCCGTGCTCTCGGGCTCAGCGGCATTGGATTGTTACGGACTGGTGGGCATGGCGTCGCGCAACCAATTCAAGGACGGGATCGCCGAGCCGCTGCGTCGGGACAACTTAAGCCGGGGTGTCGAGGTTCATCGGAATGAGCATGGCGTGACGGCCATCGATTTATATATCGTCGTTAGCTACGGAACCAAAATTTCCGTTGTGGCGCACAATGTGCAGACCAAAGTCAAATACGTGCTGAACGAGGTGGCGGGCCTCCAGGTGGATACCGTCAATATTTTCGTTCAAGGCGTCCGGGTCGTTTAGCAGCATGGCATACAGTCCGGCGTCCGGGACTTCACCGGGGCCGGCAGGGCTTCATACAGGAAGGGGAATGGTTTTTTTGAGTAAGCGCTTAAATCAAATCAACGGTCAAGATTTCATCCGCATGGCGGAAGCGGGGGCGGAGCGGCTGAATGCGACGGCCGAACGCGTCAATGCGCTCAACGTGTTTCCCGTGCCCGACGGGGATACCGGCACCAATATGAAGTTGACCTTGACTTCCGGGGTGGAGGAGCTCAGAAGACGGCCTTCCGTTCACCTCGGCCGGGCGGCGGAAGCGCTGGCGAAGGGGCCGCTTATGGGCGCGCGGGGAACTCCGGAGTGATTCTGTCCCAGCTGTTCCGCGGGTTCTCGAAGGCAGTGGCCGATCTGGAATCGGCAAACGCCCAAGAGTTCGCTGCGGCTCTGCAGCATGGCGTGGACATGGCCTATAAAGCCGTGGTCAAGCCGGTGGAAGGAACGATCCTTACCGTAGCCAGGGAAGCGGCCAAACAAGGGGTGCAAAGTGCCAAGCGTCATGCGGGGGTCGCCGATGTCATGCGGGATGTGCTGGCCAAGGGGAAGAAGCGCTTGCCAAAACGCCGGACATGCTGCCGGTCCTGAAGCAGGTCGGTGTCGTTGATTCCGGCGGTCAAGGGTTGATTTATATTTATGAAGGCTTTTTGTCCGCGCTGGATTCACTGGCGGAGACGGAATTTAGCGAGCCTGCGGACGTGCCTTATGCGGCTTTCGGGGCGGTACAGTCGCTGGAAGCGCCTCTCGAGCCGCTTCCGGTTTCGGATGCCGAGGTCCGCAAGGAGCCGTTTGAGCCCCACCGGGCGCAGGCAAGGCTTGCGACCGAAGATATCGAATTCGGATACTGCACGGAATTTATCGTCAGGCTCGATCCGTCGAAGCTAGCGGCAGAGCGCTTCGATGAGCGGCGCTTCCGCGAGGAGCTGTCCGTTCTCGGCGACTCGCTCTTGGTCGTGGCCGATGATGATCTGGTGAAAATCCATATTCATGCGGAGCGACCGGGCTCGGTCATGAACCTTGCCCAGCAGTACGGTTCCTTAACCCGAATCAAGATTGAAAACATGCGCGATCAGCATGCCCATATTCTGATGGATGAGCTTCGGGACCAGGAAGCCCAGCATTCCCGCGCTTCGGATGAGCCGGTTTCCGCAGATCCCGGCCATTCGAAACGCTACGGGTTCGTTGCCGTGACGGCGGGGGACGGCATTACGGGCATTTTCGCGAGCCTCGGTGTAGACAAGGTGCTGCACGGCGGACAAACGATGAATCCGAGCACGGAGGATATCGTGAAAGCCATCGGCGGGGTGCCGGCCCAAACCGTGTTTGTGCTGCCGAACAACTCCAATATTATTTTGGCGGCGCAGCAGGCGGTGGAGCTGGTGGAGGATAAGCAGGTCGTCGTGATTCCAAGCAAGACGATCCCTCAGGGAATCGCTGCGGTCATCGCCTTCAACGAAGAGGTGCCGCTGGAAAGCAATGTGGATGAAATGGAGCAGGCGCTTCAGCAGGTCGAGTCCGGCCAGGTAACCTATGCGGTTCGCGACACCCAAATGGACGGCATCGATATCAAGCAGGGGATTATATCGGGATCCACAACGGAAAAATCGTCTCGGCGGACCCGGACTGCACGGCTTCCTGCCGGCATCTGATCGACAGCCTGCTTGCGCGGGGGCGGAGATCCTTACGCTGTACACCGGAGTCGATGCCGATCCGGAGATCACCAGCCGCCTGATTGAGTACGTCGAAGACCATCACGGGGACGTCGAAATGGAAGTGCACGAAGGCGGACAGCCGGTGTACCATTACATTCTTTCAGCCGAGTGACGGCTGTTTCTTAAACCTAACAATTTTACAAAAAAAAAGACGGGGTGAACCTTATTGCGTCAGGTTCGTATTGTGACGGACAGCACCGCCGATCTTCCCGCGGATAAGAGAGAGGAACTGGGCGTGGCATTGGTGCCGATGAAGGTATCCTTCGGCTCCGAGACCTACCTGGACGGCGTGGATATGGACCCGGACCGGTTCTATGCGAAGCTGGCCGGAGCCCGCGCAGCCGCCGACCACATCCCAGCCTTCGCCGGCGGAGTTTCAGGAGGTATACCAACGGCTTCTGGAACAAGAAGACGGACCGATTCTCTCCATCCATCTGTCCTCCGCCTTTAGCGGTACATACCAATCCGCGGTTCTGGCCGGGTCCATGATGGAGGAGGTCGCGGACATTACGGTCTTCGATTCGAAGTCCGCTTCGATCGGCATCGGGATTCTTGTGAACGCGGCGGCCGAAGCCGCCAAACAAGGGAAGAGCAAGGAGGAGATCCTTCAGCGGATTACCGAGTCATGCGGAAGGCGTTCCGGCTTTATTTTCTGGTGGATACGCTGGAATATTTGCAAAAAGGCGGGCGGATCGGCAAAGCGGCTGCGCTGGTCGGATCGCTTTTGAATATTAAGCCGATTCTGTCCATTAACGACGACGGGGAAGTTTTCTCGGTGGATAAGGTGCGCGGCCAGAAGAAGGCGATGAACCGCATTCTTGAGCTGCTCCGGCAGGAGCTGGACGGTCAGCCTATTCACTTGTCCATGGCCTATTCGACCGACCGGAGTACGGCGGAAGAGCTGGAAGCTCTGATCAGGCAGCATTTTGAAGTGAAAAGCGTGCAGTATACCCACCTGGGGCCGGTCATCGGCGCGCATGTGGGACCCGGAACCGTAGCGGCTCTGGCGGCGCCGGCCTAAGATGGCAGTCGATTTATACGCGCTTCCGGTCACACAGGTGTCCGGCGTCAAAGGCAAGAAGCCTGAGGAGCTGCTCGCGCTGGGCATTACTAGCGTCGGACAGCTCCTCGATTATTATCCTTTCCGCTACGAGGATTACACGCTTCGGGATTTGACGCAGGTGAAGGACGGGGACAAAATCACCGTTCAAGGGACCATCGCCGGTGTGCCGCAAGTGCAGATGTATGGCCGGACCAAATCGCGCATGACCTGCAAAATCGTTGTCGATTCGCTGTTCATTACCGCGGTCTGGTTCAACCGGCATTTTTTGAGGGACAAGCTGACGGCGGGAAGCGAGATTGTACTGACCGGCAAATGGGATCAGAAGCGGCTTCACCTTACGGTATCGGAGTCGGAGTTCCCGGGGCAGGGCAAATCGCAAATCGGCACCTTGCAGCCGGTGTATTCCGTCTCGGGCGCCCTCACGCAGAAGTGGATGCGCCAGACGATGAAGCAGGCGCTGCTGCAGTTCGGCGAGATGATTCCCGAAGTGCTCCCGGCGGAGCTGCTCAAGAAGTACAACCTGCTTGCCGCGCAAGCAGGCGATGGCGCCGCTGCATATGCCCGGCGACCTGGAGCAGGGACAACGGGCGAGGCGCCGCATGGTGTACGAGGAGCTGTTCCTGTTTCAGCTTAAGATGCAGGCGTACCGCGCCTTAAATCACGAGCGGGCCGACGGCGTCGCCCATCCGCTGGATTTGCCGGCGGTGCGGGCCTTCGTCCGGGCGTCGCCGTTCCAGCTGACCGCCTCGCAAAAGAACGTGCTGGCCGAAATCCTGCACGATCTCCAGCGACCGTACGCCATGAACCGCCTGCTGCAGGGCGATGTCGGTGCCGGTAAGACCGTGGTGGTCGCCGCCGCCTTGTTCGCTGTCGTGAAGGCGGGCTACCAGGGGGCGCTGATGGTGCCCACCGAAATTCTCGCCGAGCAGCATAAGCGATCGCTCGACCGGCTCTTCGAGCCTTATGGGATCCAGACCGCGCCGCTTACCGGCGACCTGACCGACCGGCGACTGCCGGGACCTGCTCGCTTCGCTGCAGATGGGTATGGCTGATGTGGTCGTCGGCACCCACGCCCTCATTCAAGAGGACGTTTACTTCCGGCGACTCGGTCTTGTCGTAACCGACGAGCAGCACCGCTTCGGCGTCAACCAGCGCAGCATCCTGCGCCGGAAAGGAATGAATCCCGACGTCCTCACGATGACGGCTACGCCGATTCCGCGGACGCTTGCCATTACCGCCTTCGGCGATATGGATGTATCGACCCTGCGCGAGTCCGCCGAAGGGGCGCAAGCCGATCCAAACCTATGCGGTAACCCATGCCATGCTGGACCGGGTGCTCGGTTTCATCCGGCGCGAGGTGACCGAGGGCCGGCAGGCCTATGTCATCTGTCCGCTGATTGAGGAGTCGGACAAGCTGGACGTGCAGAATGCAATCGATGTGCATGCGCAGCTGCAGTTTGCTTTTCCCGAATTCCGGGTCGGTCTCCTTCACGGGCGGATGTCCGCCGCGGAGAAGGATGAGGTGATGCGCGAATTCAGCGAGAACCGGGTGCAGGTGCTTGTATCCACCACGGTCATCGAGGTTGGAGTAGACGTGCCCAATGCGACGCTGATGGTCGTCTATGACGCCGACCGTTTCGGATTGTCCCAGCTGCATCAGCTGCGCGGCCGCGTAGGCCGGGGCGAGCATCAGTCCTACTGCGTCCTGATCGCCGATCCGAAGAACGAAGTGGGCAAGGAGCGCATGAAGGCAATGACGGATACGAACGACGGCTTCGAGATTGCTCGCCGCGATCTCGAGCACGCGGGGTCCCGGCGACTTTTTCGGCACGAAGCAGAGCGGCCTTCCGGACTTCCGCATCGCCGATATGGTGACGGATTTCGAGACGATGGAGCAGGCGCGCGACGATGCCGCGGAGCTCGTGCGGCGTCCGGAATTCTGGACGGCGGCGACTTATATGCCGCTTCGCCAGTATTTGCAGCGCGAGCACATCTTTGATAACGATCTGCTCGATTAGGTACACATGTCCGAGCCCTCCGACATAGACTTACTGTATATGACGATGTAAGTCCATTCCCAACGGATGACGGAGGTGCAGGGCATGAGTTATACGAAATACGGTTTTGACCCGGCGCAGGTGGAACGCATCAAGATCAAGATGAAGAACCCCGAGACCAAGGAACGCGTCAAAATGATTCTGCAGGGCGTGAATAAATACGATCTGCAGGACCGTGTCAAGGTACGGAGATTCGTTGGGCTCATTTCCAAAGCCCTGAACGAAAGAATGACCGATGCGCAGACCGAGCATCTGGTGAATTTCATCATCTCGCAAAAGATCGATCCGAACAATACGTTTCATCTGATCAAGCTGTGGGGCATGTTCCGCTGATGCGGAGCGTGCCTTTTTTAGTGACACGAGGATAAAACTTACGAACACGCCATGCTTGTTAAACGACTCGCACTGTGTCTTGCGGAGGGCTTGTCCCGGCCGCGGAACAGACTCTCTTGGATAACATTGTCAAATGGGGCGGCAAAAGCTATAATTTTTGTAGATTACTAGATTATGGGAGGCCACCCGAGATGCCAGAGAAAGAAGAACAAGAGAAATCGCTGACCCGCCGGCAGCTGCTTACCTCGCTGGGGGCGGCCGGACTGATGCTCGCCGCCGGCACAAGCTGGACCCAAACGGCTTCCGCCGCGGATCCGGTGGTCGCACGTCCGGACAACAGCCCCTGGTATAATGTCAAAGACTTCGGCGCCCGCGGAGGCGGCCGTTTTGACCAGGACGACGCGCCGGCATTTCAAATGGCGGTGGATGCGGCTCAGCTGACAGGGGGGACGGTGTATGTCCCTGCGGGCAAATATATGCTGAATACGGGCATCCGGTCGCGCCCGAAGATCACGATCGTCGGTACCGGGGAAGCCTCCGTGCTCCGAGGAATGCAGCCCTATCTGTCCTTGCTTTACGGATATTCGCTGACGCATGTAACCATTGCGGGTCTGGCGTTCGAAGGGACGGGCGCTACCAACGGGGAAACGGCCTCAGGTGGAGCGCGGGATCGAACTCGGCGACTGCGAGCATGTAGTGATTGCCGGATGCGGGTTCAGCATGACGGCCTGCGGTATACATTTGACCGGATGCAAGCATGTGACGGTGAAGGAATGTGTAATTTCGGACATCATTTCCTCGGACGGCCCTTTGGAGGGCTACGGGATCGTAGCGGAGTCGGGGGCTTATCACCGGTTGGCGAATAACCGCTTTAAAAGGATGTATAAGCCGTGCATTCATTTATCTGCGGGGTGCTCTTATTCGGCGGTCGAAGGGAATGTGTCGGAAGGCTCCCGGGACATCATGATTTCGCTTTCGTCCCAACTGACGCCCTGCACCCGCAACCGGATTAGCGGCAATATCGTACCCGGTCTCGGTCTTGCCGACGGAGAGACGAGCTGTATCCACGGCATCCGCCTCAAGGATTATTGTACGGAGAATGTGATCGAGGATAATATCATTTCGCAGGCCTCCCAAGCGGGGATTGTGCTGCTTGGCGAAGGCACCGCCGGAGACGACCGCCCCTACGGGAACGTCATTCGCGGAAATAAAATCGACGGAGGCCCGACGGGGATCTGGTCTGCGCAATACGGACGGGAACGTAGTTTCGGGCAATGACGTGCGGCGCACGGGGACCGGGGTTCTGCTCGATACGTTCGGGGAGGATGACGGGGCTTACTGCCGGCAAAATACGGTAACGCAGAATACGCTGTTCCGCTGTCAGGCCGAGGGGATCCGGCTTGATTCGTCCCGCGCCAGGGGAATGCGGTATTCGGCAACAGCGGCGCAAACAATGGAGAGCCGGTGAAGAATCTGGGGACGGATACGGTGACCGGCGGATTTTAACCAATGGCTATTATTCGGTAAAGGCCCTCCTAGACGGAGGGCCTTTTTTCCATCAATGCATGAATATACGGTAAACATACAAGCAGGCCCAAATTCCGGCAAGAATCCATAAGGCAATGATCAAGGCGCCGGTCAGCCAGTTCCTTGGTTTGCCCGACTTCCGCCGTTCTTCCGCCTGCGCACGGTATTCTTCAAGAACATGACTGGGAAATAACCGGAGCGCGATATATACGCCGAGCGGGACCAGGATGAGATCATCCAGGTAGCCGAGAACGGGGATGAAATCCGGGATCAGATCTACGGGGCTGAAAGCGTAAGCGACCACGCAGAGGGCGAATACTTTGGCAAACCATGGGACCCTTGGATCGCGGTAAGCCAAATAGAGCACCATGAGATTGGATTTCAGCCGTTTGGCCATCGCCTTCACTTTTTGAAACCACGATTCTTTTTCATTTCGGTTTGGACATCCGCTTCTGCAGCCATACGATGCTTCCTTTCGAAGGACTGTGTGTCCCCGTCGTTTTCTTGAAGATATCGCTTTCAAGATAACACCGGGCCAGCCGATTTGCAACGAAATTCTGCTTCACAATTTGTTGCCATTTGGTGTGATTGAAATCACAAGCGGCGGGTTCCCGGCTTTGTATACTGGGTTCATCAAGAATTCAGTTCATATAGAAGCGAGGGAAACACGTTATGCTAAGCGAACAAACGATTGCCATGATCAAGTCCACCGTGCCGGTTTTGGAAACCCATGGAACGGCCATAACGAAGCGGTTTTACGAGCAGCTGTTTGCGAATCATCCGGAGCTCTTGAATATTTTCAATCATGCCAACCAGAAGCAAGGACGGCAAGAGACTGCGCTGGCGAATGCGGTCTATGCCGCCGCGAGCCCATATCGACAATCTTCCGGCCATTCTGCCGGTGGTGAAGCAAATCGCACACAAGCACCGTAGTCTCGGCATCCGGCCCGAGCATTATCCGATCGTGGGCGAAACACTGCTGTCAGCCATTAAGGATGTGCTTCAGGATGCGGCGACGGATGCGATTTTGGAAGCTTGGAAAGAAGCGTACGGCGTCATTGCCGATGTGTTTATCGGTGTCGAGCGGGAGATGTATGCGCGGGTCGCTGGGCAAGAGGGCGGCTGGGAAGGCTTCCGCGAATTCCGCGTAGAGCGCAAAGTGAAGGAGAGCGACGTGATCACGTCCTTCTATCTTGTACCGAAAGACGAAGGTCCGATCGCCGCCTTTGAACCGGGCCAATATGTGAGCGCCATGCCGGAAATTCCAGGTGAAGCCCATACCCATATCCGCCAGTACAGCTTATCGGATGCACCGGGCAAGCCTTATTACCGGATTTCGGTGAAAAGAGAGGACGGGATCGCCGGTACCCCCGCGGGCGTCGTTTCGGTCTTTTTGCACGAGAAGGTGCAGGAAGGGGATACACTGAAGCTGACGGCTCCGGCGGGCGATTTCACCCTGGACCGGGAGGACCCGCGGCCGGTCGTGCTGATCAGCGGCGGCGTCGGGCTGACGCCTACGGTAAGTATGCTTCACGCGCTGACGGAGACGGACTCCAGCCGCAGTGTCACTTTCATTCACGCCGCGAACAGCGGAAGGACGCATGCCCTTCGTGAGGAAGTAACGGAGAAGGCGCACCTGCATCCGAATGTGTCCGTGCATTACTGCTATCAGTCGCCGACAGCGGAAGACCGCGCCAGCCGGGCGTTTCATAAGGAAGGGCGGATCGACCTGGCCTGGCTTAAGTCTGTGGTGCCTTCGACCGACGCGGTATTTTACTTCTGCGGCCCGGTACCGTTCATGAAGGCCGTCAACCGGGCGCTTATCGAATGGGGGGTGCGCCGCGAGGATATCCGGTACGAATTTTTCGGACCGGCGGGCAGCCTGGAAGAAGCGGAGGAGACGGTTGCCCGGTCGTAAATTATGGGCGCGGCCCTATCGGCTTCGCAGCGACCGATTGACGGTTTCCCGCCGCAGACCGATGAATTGGCCGATTTCTTCCTGCGTCAGCGACTCGGTAAGCTCTGCGGGTGCGATATACTGCCCGAACCATTCCTCGAGCTTGCGGAATTTGGCGGCCGGGGTGATCTGCGTCAACTGATCGATCCGTCGCTGCATCATGCGCAGCCGGCTTTGCAGCAGCAGCGCCGCCTCGCGGTATTTGGCGGGCTCCCGCTCCAGCCCGGCATACCATTCCTGCGCCGGCAGCATCTCGATCTCGGATCTCGTTAAGGCGACGGCCGTTCCATGGTACTCCTTCGGGCTGATGAGCGAATGATGGGGGATGATTTCCCCGGGTACGATGATATTCATAAGCACCGGCGTTCCGTCTTCATGGACACGGACGATTTTCAGCAAACCGCTGTGAATGCGGTATAGCGGTCCCGTTTCGCCCTGTTGGAATAAGGTTTCGCCTTTGTTGAGCAGCATCAATGTTCGCTTCACCTCCGTTCAGCTTCTGAAGCATCGTTAGCTTAAGTTACGAGTCCTTATACAAAAAGGCGTTCTGCCGCGGACGGCAGGACGCCTTCTTCTTTAGTGTCAAGATCGGGGGCCGATCTTATCCTCTCTTGGTTGCGGCTTCGACGCGGGAGCGAAGAAACTGGCCGTTGCGCATGATTCTTTCCTTCTGCTCGCGGATGATCTGGGCTATGCTTTTACCGGAGGAGGTAAAGAGCAGCGCATCCTTCGGCTGTGCGCCGGTGGCCACTTCCACGCGTCCGTTCTTGATGACGTATACCGTTTCTTTATTCATGCGCGATCCCTCCCAGTATCGTCTTCACCAGCTCAACGTTCATGGAGCTTTTCTCCATTATACCATTGTTGATGTCGTCATTGTAGTACACAAATTTCTGCGTATCCCAGGTACCGTCCGACGGAAAATGCAGCGTCAGCACATAATCCCGGACCAGAATGCAGCAGTAAAAAAGGCCCTTATCCTCACGGAAAAACCACAGCCGCTCCTTGCCGCGGTTATGGTAGGTGCTCGATACGTAGGCTTCCCGGTCATCCAAGCGGTAAAAGGCTTCGCCCTCCGCTTCGCCTTCCTTGGCCTCTAGCCGCATCCGATCCCCGTCGCGTTTGTAGAGCGTCACCGCCGAGCAATCAAGAATTTCGCCGATCGGCTCCTCCATATATTCCCCGTATCTGCGGTAAATCACGCTCCCCTTCAGCTTCCGGCGAAAGGCGGCCAGGAACTTGTCCAGCCTGCGGATGCTGCGGATGTCAAGCTCCTTCAGCAGCACGGAGGAGAGCTCCTGGTATTCATTGTACAGCTCGACGAGCCGCTGGCTCTGCAGCAAATCCTCCGCAACCGGCAACAGCGGCGTGCCCCGGCGCAGCAGATCGCTGAAGTAGCTGCGCCAATCAATGCCGACGCCGGCATTCAGCGGCTCGCAGTAAATGTTCCGCTGCACCAGATCGTGCACGAACAGCCATACGTAGGGATCCACGTGACCGGGGAGGCCGTCCTCGCTCCGCAGCATCTCAAGCATCTGTCCGGCCCGCGGCGGGCGGCCGTTCTCGCTTTGGCTTTTCTCCGTAAAATCGATAATCCGTCTCCGTACACTCCGGAAGTAAGCCGTCGTGACGGCTTCGTCCACGAACACCAGGATCGTTTTCTTCTTGGCGAACGCCTGCAGGAACTCCAAATGGGTTACGGTCGTCTGCAGTTCGGGCTTGTACGTGCCAACCCGGTCTTTAATAAAAAGAACGAATACATCCGAGGCCTCGACCGCACGCAGGCAATGCTTCACCGGATCCGCATGCGCCGGCCAAGGCCCAAGGTTCTCCTCATACATAACGGGCTCGTGGCCCAAATCCCGCAACTCATGAAACACCGTTTGCCGCAAACGGGTGAAATCGTCCTGGGCTACAGAGCTGATAAAAATTTTCGTCTTCACCGCCAAACCTGCCTCATCTCCCATGAAGGCTCTTGCATCTCCTGATTTTAACAAATTATCAGGTGATTGGGAATGGCTTAGACGAAGGCATACGGCCCCGGTACAACCGCCTCGGACCGCCGATATCGTGTCTAATCGAAGTGGCTGAACCTCTCTTTTGAAACCTTTATAAATTCGGACACAGTCGCTGTTTTAAAAGTATCTTTACGACGTATGAATAGCGTCGGAATTCTAAGGAAGTTTCCGGAGATTTCATGGTAGTGCACGTTATATTGAACCGCGGCCCTCTCGACCACCGAGCGGGGTAATAGGGTTACCCCCAGACCAGCGTGAACACATCCCAAGATTCCCTCCAATGTCCCAAATTCCATAATCTTAGCGGGAATAATCCCCTCCATATGCAACCAATCCTCCAGTTTCCGGCGGTAGGAACAACCTGTACGAAAGACCAGTAAAGTCAGATTTCGCAGTTTTTCTTCCGGCTTATCGATGGAACTGAATTGCTCTCCTGATATGAACACAAGCTCCTCAATTCCAACTTCTGTAATATCGAGCTCTGCGTGTTCAACTGGGGCACACTACAAAAGCTCCGTCCAATTCATACTTTAAAATGGAATGGATGAGTTCTTCGGTCGTTCCCGTTTTTAGGGTCAAGTCGACCTCCGGATAGGACTTATGGTACTCGGTGAGAATAAATGGCAGACGAATCGCCGCTGTGGTTTCAAGCGATCCGATTCGAAGGGGCCCGCGCGGGATGGAATTATCGGATACGACTCGTTCCGCCTCCTGAGACAGATAGATAATTTTTTCTGCATATGCCTTAAGCGCTTCGCCGGATGTTGTGAGTCTGACCCCTTGTCTGCCGCGATGGAATAGTTCTGTTTTCAATTCATTTTCAAGCTGCTGGATGCGGATACTGATACTCGACTGAACGTATTCCAGTTTCTCGGTCGCTTTGGTGATGCTCCCCTCGTTTGCAACGGCAAGAAAAATCTGCATGTCTCGAATGTCCACCACGATCCCTCCATATATAACATTAAAAATTTTAATGCTAAACATCGTTTATGTTCATTTTACACAATATCACCCGAGGGTTACAATGGATTTTGAAAAGGGGGTGAGCTTTATGGAGATTTCAGAACCGATAAACACAAAAAAGTTGGAATCCACAAAGACCACGATCGCCGGCTTCGTGATGCTCGTCATTGCCATGGGAATCGGACGGTTTTCCTATACTTCGATTTTGCCGTTGATGCAATCGCAAGCTCAGCTTTCCGCAGCGCAATCCGGATATTTGGCAGGATATAATAACTTGGGTTACCTTATTGCCGCCTTTAGCGCAGGGTTTATAACATGGGGGAACCGCAGGTCTGTTCACCTTCGGATTCAATTAGTGCTCTGCATCCTTACAACGGGATTTATGGGAATCACGACATCCTATGTTTGGTGGGTTATTTTCCGCTTCTTAGCCGGAATTAGCAGCGGTTTTATTTTCGTCTTATCCTCGAGCTTCGTACTGGATGCTTTGCTTTCGAGCCATCGTGTAAAGTGGTTAGGTATTTTTTATGGTGGGGTTGGGGCCGGTATTACTTTGACTGGATTTCTTACTCCCATACTAAGCCATTTCACTTGGAGGGGAACATGGATAGGGCTATCGATTATCAGTATTGCTCTATTAGTCCCGGTGTTGTCTTTTATCAAAGAAGACCAGCAGAAACCAAGTGCGAAAGCAGATGATTCCTTACGTTCATCCGCGGCAAATTCATCTTTTTTGGCTGGCTTCTTGTAACTTACGGACTGGAAGGATTAGGTTACATCGTTAGTGCTACTTTTCTGGTAGCGATGGTCAAGCAAATGCCCGGTATGTCCGGTATGGCTGACTTTAGCTGGATGATCGTTGGGATCGCGGCAATACCATCGACCGTGGTCTGGTCCTGGTGGGCGAATAAGGCGGGTTACATCCAACCTTTAATTACTGCGCTTATCCTGCAAGCGTGCGGGGTCATTTTGCCTGTATGTCTGCCCAATATCATCGGTGTAACTTTAGGTTCCGTTCTTTTTGGCGGGACGTTTATGGGGATCTCTATGCTCGCAATTGCTGCAGCCCGAATGGTGAGCCGATCCGGTGGCAGCAAGTCGATTGCACTGATGACGGGCTTTTTTGGTATTGGACAAATCCTAGGACCGATTGGGGCCGGAACCGTTTTGGAAGTCGCTCATAGTTACAGTATGTCGCTGATCCTTGCCACTTTGGTTCTTGTTGTCGCTGTAACGATATTGATAACCGGCGCAGTCATTTCAAATCAAAAAGGATTCGCATTCATGAAAACACACTAAGGAGGCGTTCGGGCAGTGTTTGAAACGGAGTTAACGCGTACGCTAAACATTCGATACCCCCTATTCCAAGCACCGATGGCCGGTGGCCCTACAACGCCTGACTTAGTAGCGGCCGTTTCAAATGCCGGAGGCTTGGGCAATCTGGGAGCCGGATACTTAACACCGCAGCAACTACGCGGCGCGATCCAAAAGATCAGAGAATTAACAGGCCAGCCTTTCGGAGTAAACTTGTTTGTACCTGAGCAGCCGGAAGAATCGGAAGAAGCCGTCGTTCAAATGACGGATTATCTCAATAAATACCGTGTCCAACTCGGCATGGCTCCAAATCCATCCATTCTGAAGTCTTCGGAATCGTTTGAGGAGCAAGTGCAAGTATTGCTTGAAGAGAAGATCCCGGTTTTTAGCTTCACTTTTGGTATACCGTCACATGATGTGATCCAAGCCATGAAGCAGCGCGGTACCGTCGTAATAGGCACGGCAACAACAGTTGAAGAAGCGAAACATTTGGAAATGGCCGGCGTAAACGCAATCGTGGCTCAGGGATGTGAAGCAGGAGGTCACCGAGGCACCTTCTTGAAAAATGTTTCCGAATCACTGATTGGTACCATGGCTTTTGTTCCACAGATTGCAGACCATGTGTCGATTCCGGTCATCGCATCGGGAGGCATCATGGATGGAAGGGGACTTGCAGCAAGCCTCGCCTTAGGGGCCGCCGCTGTGCAGATGGGTACTGCATTTCTGGCGTGTCCGGAGAGCGGCGCCCATGAAACGTACAAACAGAAGATCCTCTCAGCTAATGAGGGCTCCACCGAAATTACACGCGCCTATTCGGGCAAAGCGGCAAGAGGTATTCGAACAAAATTTATGAATGACATGCATCAGTATCCCGGGACCATTCCTGCCTACCCAATACAAAACGCTATGACGCGAGACATTCGACAGGCAGCTGCAAAAGCGAATGACCCTGAGTATATGTCACTTTGGGCCGGGCAGGGGCTCAGGTTAGCCACAGATCAATCTGCAGCTGCAATCGTCAAACAAACCATTGAGCAAGCAGAAGCTTTTGTTAAAAAGTTTTCCTCACTAACCATATGAAAGCTTAAGTTATTATTTGTGATAGGAGGGTATAAATTGACGACCTATCATGATTTAGAGGTAGAGGGATTAAGTGTTTTTTACCGTGAGGCCGGTGATCCCGACAAACCGGTCAATTTATTGCTGCATGGTTTTTCCCGCTTCAAGTCATATGTTCCGAGATCTAATACCTGTTTTGGCAAAAGACTATCACGTGATTGCTCCTGATTACCCGGGAATCGGGCAAAACAACCTCACCTGATAGAAGTACATTTAACCATCTTACTGAAATTATGGAAGCTTTTGTTGATCGATTGGGACTTACTAAGTATGCATTATATGTCTTTGATTACGGGGCACCTATCGGCTTTCGTTTAGCCATGAACCATCCGGATCGAGTGACAGCCATAATCAGCCAAAATGGAAATATATCTAGCGAGGGTTTGGGTAAGAAATGGGCTGCTCGGGCAGAATATTGGCGTTATTGGCGTAATCCAACACAAGAAAAAAGAGAGAGTTATCGGACAGCTTTTGAACCTGATACGATTTAGATTTCTTAAAGAAAAGATGATATCTAACCATAATTCAATAATAAAGGAGAAAAAATGTATGCCTTTACTTCGGTTTGATCTTATAGAAGGGCGAGACAAAGCAAGCCTGAAAAAACTTTTAGATGTTGTTCATACGGTTGTCGTAGAGGTTTTCGACGTTCCCCGCGTGACCGTTACCAAATTGTTCATGAACACCCGGCAGAACATATGATTATTGAAGATACGGGATTAGGAATTCAACGTACTAATCGTTTAGTTGTTTTATCCATGGTGAGCAAAGCCCGGCCAAAAGAGAAGAAACAAGCATTCTATTCCTTACTATCCGAACGGCTGGAAGCCGAGTGTGGTATCGCACCAAGCGATTTAATGGTGTCTATCGTTGAAAATACGGATTCTGACTGGAGTTTCGGACTAGGTGAGGCACAATTTTTAACCGGTAAATTATGAGGCGAGTTACCGGCGCACCATGATATATGGGGTCCGAGGCGGAAGGAACCAACGGCAAGCAATCAAACACCGTTGGTTTTTCCTGTCTATTTGACTCCCGCTTCTGAACCTTTAAAGATCATCAGCAGGCTATGGACACAGCCACACCGACTAACGAATTTGCAACAGACTTGGCTTATTTCATGCTCTGTCTCAACGAGTTCGTCATATCCTCTAAATATTTTGTTAATCGAATGCTGATTTCCGATCGGACCACGTCCCGGACCATGCCGAATCGCTCTTCGTAGCCGCGGCAAATGATTTTGTGATAAATGACCAGGTCGATCTGTTCATCGTTAACCACTTTTATATTTCTCTTGCTTAATTCTTTTCGGAGAGCGTACATGTCCTTAGTGATTCTATCCATAAGAATCTGTATATATGCTAAGAAAGGCCGGCGTAAGATGTTGGTGGAATTCTTTATGTCGTCCAGCCCTTTTGGACCATCGTAAGCAAAAGGGGCAGCAGAACATAATCTCTGACCATGGTGAGCTCCTCGCCGGTGGGCCGCCCCTGATTCTTGGGTTCGTTACGCCTCTCGTACCCCTCCACATGTTCCGTGAGTACCATTTTCGACTTCCATCTTTCATTGCCGTCCAATTTGCTCATGCCCAATGCCCCCCAATCTGTACTGCTCTTTCGAATGCTTGCGCTGTTTTTTGCAAGGATGACGCCCGAACAATCGCAGTGAGGCCGAAGCGATCTTTAATGGCATCGACGGTTTTGGCGCGTCTAATGAGCTTTTCCCGGTCTTCGAACAAGTCCAACTGGTAAGTTTCATCGCTGGACAAACCCGTGAGGGTGATGTGCAGATGAGTTAGCGGCATACCCTGCCAATGCTCTAAAAACAGCGTCTTAACGGCGGAACCTACCTCATGTTCTAAATAAGTGGGCCGGATCAATGTGATTTGCCGGCCAAAACCAAAGGACCGGTTACCATCCGTTTCAGCGGCTCCCACTCCGATGACGCGCCCCATATAACCGTACTTTCGCGCCCGGCGGCATACTTCGATGACCAGCTCAATCATGAGGGGTTCAATATCTTCGATCGTCCTGTACAGGTTCCATTTAAGAGCTCTTCCGTTATTTATCACTTTGATTTGACTTCTCATGCCCGTGACAACAGGACTTGGGTCGATCCCTCTCGCTGTTTGCCAGTAATATTCCGCTTGTATATCGCTTTGCCGCCCCATCCGCTGACGTAATCGCTGCTTAAATTCAGCTAAATCGAGCCGGGCAATGTCGCCAATGGTGTGAATGCCCATGCGCATGAAGTGACCTGACATGCGGCTCGCAACCATAAACATCTGGTGAACCGGCAAAGGCCACAAATCGGATTCGATTCTATCATTAGAGAGAGTGTATACTCCCTCCGGTCTTTTTTCGCGAAATTGTCCGTCGCCATTTTGGCTAATATTTTCGTTGGCCCGATGCCAACACGTGACCAAACCCCGGTGGAAAGATGCACTCGCGTCTGAATTTGACGAGCTATTTCTTCTGCGGATCCGAATAAAGGAATCGATCCTGTCACGTCGAGGAATTGCTCGTCGACGGAATACGGTTCCACTTGATCCGTAAATGATTCATAAATCTCTGTAATTAGCAGCGATACGGCAATGTAGGTTGCCATTCTCGGCCGAATGACGACCAGATCCGGACATTTGGCCAGCGCCTCGCCGACCCGTTCGGCTGTCGTAACGCCTCGCGCTTTGGCAATCGGGCATGCGGCCAGAATGATACCCGATTTTCTAGCGGGATCCCCCTACAGCAACGGGTTTATCGCGGTATTCCGGGTGCGCGGCTTTCTCTACACTGGCATAAAAGGACTGTCCGTCAACCAAAAAAATGGTACGCTCACGAGACATAGCGTTTCACTGCCTGTGCAGCCGCGCGGGCATAAAACGATTCACAATCCGTGAGCATCATAATGCGTTTGCCGGATGTATACATACGGATTCCTCACCTTCATAAAAATACGAACATATATTCTTATTGTATCTAGAATATCGAACAAATATTCGTATTTCAAGTGGGCGAACGCGGGAAATTTTTGACAGTGGAGGGGAAAAGCATTCCTTTGAAACTTATTGAAATCGGCCGAAAATACGGTAAAATCAAGGGGGCCTTCCCGTTGGAGGGTGCCTGCTTGCTTGGGAAAGAGCCAGATCTGTAAGAATAAGGAGAAAAACCTCGCATCCTTTTGGCGTGCCGCGCGTATAAAATGGTTGCATGCATCCGGACCGGCAGGTTCGGCGGAAAAAGAGAGGAGTGCTGAAGGTGGCCCGATTGGAGTACCGCAAATACAACGAAGGCGACCGGGAGTTCCCGCTGCTTTATTATTACGACCGTATCGGCCGGGACGAGGCGGCGCTGCGGTTTGCCTGCGATTATTTCGTCAAAGAGGGGCGGGTCTACGAGAAAACGTCCTGCGCCGTCGAAGCGGACTGCTGGGTGATTTATGTGAAGGAAGCGGAAGATGAACGGACAATGCCGTGGGGAAAGCCGCAGGAAGGGCTTCCGCGGGGCGTCCGGATGGAACTGCGGGAGTATAAATCATGGACGGCCGATTACCGGCTGGTCACGACCTACAGCTTTGCCGACACGCTGGAAGCGATGCTGCATCTGCAGGCGAATTATTTGTATGTGGACGGGGTGGAATGGAGCCGGACATCGACGGAAATCGATGAGGACCGGGAAACTTACGTCTTCTATGCCGAGCCGGCCGAAGGGTAAGCCGGGGGTGCAAGGATCAACCAGAAGGACGGGAGTGAATAAGCATTGGAACAGCATAAGAACGGCCGGACACGCCGAATTTCATCGCTTTTCGTAGCTACGGCGCTCGTGATCGGAGGCTCCGGCTGCTCGAACTCGAACGATTGCGTCGATCAAAACCGCGACGGCTACTGCGATAACTCCGGCGGCGGCTCTTCCGGGTCTTACTATAGAGGCTCGTCCGGCGGCTCCGGCAAAAGCACGGTCGGAAGCTCCTCCGGCATCAGCCAGGGCTCGCACGGGGGCATTGGAAGCAGCGGTTCAAGCTCCAGCTGACGGAACGGAAGGGAGACGGTGATATGGGGATTGAACAGCTGAAGCCGCCGGGCGGCTTGGCTTATGCGGACCGCAGAGAGGCCTTATACGGTCCGCTGCGGGAGGAAGGGATATTTACTTGGGACTGCATGTACGGCGAAGAATACGCGCTGGCGGACCTGCACCGGCTGGATGCGGGCGAGCTGCAGGAGATGCGGAGCGCCGCGGAGGCGCTGGGACGCATTTACGCAAAGACCGTCGCGGTCGTGCAGCAGGGCGGTCCGGAGCTGTGGGCCGAGCTCGGATTGCCGGAGGCGGCGTTCGGGGCGGTCCGGCTGCGCTTGGATGAGACGGTCCCGACGCTGATCGGCCGCTTCGATTTTGCACGGACGGCGGACGGTTGGAAGATGCTCGAATTCAACAGCGATACGCCGACGGGCATCGTCGAGGCTTTCCATGTGAACGGGCGGATTTGCCGGGCCTACGGGGAGCGGGACCCGAATGAAGGCTGCAGGCGGCGGCTAAGGGACGGTTTCCAGCGGATGCTGGACATCTATCGTCAGGCCGGGTACCGGGCGGACCGCATCGTCTTCAGCGCGCTGGATTGGCATGAGGAGGATGCGGGGACGACGCGCTATCTGCTCTCGCAATCGGGGTACCCGGGGGCTGTCTTCGCACCGCTCGCCGCGCCGCGGGTCAACGGCGACCGGCTGGAGCTGGCGGAAGACAGCGAAGGGCCGAGGCCGACCGGGCCCATTGATGTGCTGTACCGGCTTCATGCCCTGGAGAAGCTCGCCGAGGATCGGGACACGGACGGATACCCGACCGGGGAACATGCACTGCAGCTCATTGCGGACCGAAGGCTCGCCATTATCAATCCGCCGTCAGGCTTCGCCGCGCAAACGAAGGCGCTGCAGGCGCTGATTTGGAGCCTCCATGAGGCCGGTTCCTTCTACAACCCGGAGGAGCATGAGACGATTGAAGCTTACATGCTGCCGACCTATATGGAGCCGTGCTTTCCCGGAGGGACATCCTACGTGGTGAAACCGATCCTGGGGCGCGAAGGCGACGGTGTGACGATTTACGGCCCGGACGGGGTAGCCATCGACCGGAGCGGGGAGAACGAGTATATGGACCAGCCCATGGTTTACCAGCAATATACGGAGCCGCCCAAGGTGAAAGTGGAAACGCTGCGAGGCCCTTATGAAGGACGGTCGCTGTGGGGCTGCTTTTTGATTGACGGTCAGGCGTCGGCGGTGATTGCGCGTATCGGCGGGCACATTACGGGAAACTTGTCCTATTACTTACCGTCGGCGCTGGGCTGACGTTAGAGAATACATAGCGGGAGGCTGAATAGAGTTGACGCAGTGGAGCTCGATTCTGAATTTTTTAATTTATTTGGTGGTTACCGTTCCGCTGGTGGGGCTCGGCATTTTATTCTTCAATTTGACGACGCCGTATAACGAGTTCCGGCTCATCCGGGACGGCGGGGACTTATCCGATCCGTCCAAAGCGGCGGCAGGTAAAGCGGCGGCCTACGATCTGGGCGGCAAAATCATCGGCCAAGTGCTCGTGCTGGCATCGGCTGTATACCATTCGGTCGGCCTGATCGATTTAATCGTCTGGGGCCTGATCGGCATCGCCTTTCAAATCATTGTCTTTTATTTGTTTGAGCTGTTGACGCCGTTTAAGGTGCTGCAGGAAATTCCAAAGGGCAATGTGTCTGTAGGCATTTTTTCGATGTGCTTGAGCCTGGCTTCGGGGTCGCTTATGGCCTCGCTGATCAGCTACTAACCGGGAAGGGACGATCCTTATGAAACTGAACGATATTCATCATGCCGCCATCATTTGCTCCGATTATGAGCGTTCCAAGCGCTTTTACACGGAGGTGCTCGGACTTTCCGTCATTGCGGAGACATACCGGGCGGAGCGGCGTTCCTATAAGCTCGATCTTGCGATTGGGGGCCGTCAAATCGAGCTGTTCTCGTTCCCCGATGCGCCGGCGCGTCTCAGCTACCCCGAAGCTCAAGGGCTCGGCACTTGGCCTTCGAAGTCGATTCGGTCGAGGAAGCCGTCCGGGAGCTGGAGGCGAAGGGCGTTACGGTCGAGCCGGTGCGGATCGACGGGGTGACGGGGAAGAAGTTCACCTTCTTCTCCGATCCCGACGGGCCGCCGCTGGAGCTGTACGAGAAATAGAGGAAGGGCCCTGCGAAACGGCAACGTCGCAGGGCTTTTTTTGCATCGGGAGGTGATCGCTCCATGATAAAAAGCACCGGCTCCTCTTTAAGCCGATGCTTTGGTTTAAAGCTTATTTATTTCACGATAAATACCGGGATCTTGGCTTGCTGAACCACGTTGTGACTGACGCCGCCGAGGAAGAACTCGCGAATCGCGCCCAGGCCGCGGTCCGCCCATGACAATCAGGTCGGAGCCGCTCTCCGCGGCATGCCGGAGAATGGCGAAGGCCGGCTGTCCTTGGCCGACAGTGAAGCTTGCCTTCACCGAAGCCGGGATCAGGCTTTTTGCTTCTTCGATCACCGAGGCGCTTACGTTCGTATCGATGGCGTAAGCGGTTCCAGGCAGGACCATGACATCGTGATGAATATGAATGACTTCCAGACGTGCAGCTGGATTGGGGCTGTCCTTAAGCGGCTCTACCGCCTTGGCCAGCGCCTTCTTGGATAAAGCGGAACCGTCGTAAGCAACAAGGATGTTAGAGAATAGCATCATAACCACCTCTTTGTGATTACTGGTTCTGTTACAATTCCATTATACCATAACCGGCGATTAAATTGTCTGAAAAATTAGAAAATTGGAGAATGAGTATAGAATTCCATGCCGGAACTCTTGAAGACGCATGGCGTCTACACCCACCTGGTGACCGACCACCAGCATTACTGAGAGGACGGAGGAGGCACAAGGAAGGGCTTGGAGTTTATCCGTGCAAACCACGGAGGACCGGTGGTTCCTTCAAATCGAAAACCTTTGATCCGCACGAGCCTTTCTTTGCACCGCAAAAATACCGTGATTTTTATCCTCACGAGTATACGGGAAAGCATTTTAACAGTCCGGTATGAATACGCGGCCCTGCTCAGCATGTGCGACCATTATCTCGGCAAAGTGCTCGATACGATGGACGAGCTAAACCTGTGGAAGGATACGATGCTGAACGTAAGTACCGATCACGGCTATCTGCTGGGAGAGCATAACTGGTGGGCCAAACCATCATGCCATTTTACAATGAAATCGCTCATATGCCTCTATTCATTTGGGATCCGCGCAGCGGCAAACGGAACGAACGCAGGCAAAGTCTTGTGCAGACTATTGACTTGGCGCCGACTCTGCTTCATTATTTTGGAGAGGATATTCCGGCGGACATGCAGGGGAAGGTGCTTCAGGATACGATTGACCGCGACAAGCCGGTACGCCAGGCCGCGATCTTTGGATTGCACGGCGGACACGTCAATGTGACGGACGGCCGATACGTTCTTGTATGATGTCGTCCAAGACCCGTTCCAGAACCATCCTATTAGCGACCCGGGGGTGGAGCAGAGAATGATCGGGCTTCTCAAGCGGCTGATGGAAGCGAACGAAGCTCCGCCCGAGCAGTATGTCCGGTTGGGGTTGTAAACGGTTGATTATTCCACATCATTAGAAAGTGAGGCCAATGAAATATGACAGATCCGATGAAGCCTTCTTGCTGCTCCGTTTCCAGAATTCCGATATCCGGCGCCTCCGCGACCGGCGATGGGGATCCGGTGAATGAATCGGGGCGAACGGCCTCCGTATCACGGCATTCCAAGGAGGGTATGATTTACCTGCCGGGCGGGGAATTCCTGATGGGGACGGACGATCGTGAGGGCTTTCCTTCGGATGGGGAAGGGCCGGTGCGAACCGTTACTGTGGGTCCTTTCTATATCGATCCCTATACGGTAACGAATTCGGAATTCAAGAAATTTGTAGAGGATACCGGGTATGTAACGGAAGCGGAGAAGTTCGGCTGGTCCTACGTATTTCATTTGTTCGTACCCGCGACCGGGGTCAAGATTGTGGGCTCGCCCAGGCAAACGCCGTGGTGGCTGGCCGTCGAGGGTGCCGGCTGGCGTGCTCCGGAAGGACCCGGTTCGGGGATCGAAGACAGGCTCGACCACCCGGTGATTCATATCTCATGGAATGATGCGGAAGCTTACTGCAGGTGGGCCGGCAAACGACTGCCGACGGAGGCGGAATGGGAATTTGCGGCTCGGGGTGGACTGGTTCAGAAGCGGTATCCCTGGGGAGACGAGATCAAGCCCGGAGGCAAACATATGTGCAACATATGGCAGGGCAAATTCCCCGAGAAGAATAACGCCAGCGACGGATTTATCGGTACCGCTCCGGTAAAAACGTTTGAACCGAACGGTTACGGTCTGTACCAGGTATCGGGCAATGTCTGGGAATGGTGTGCGGACTGGTTCAGCCCCACCTTTCATGTGAACGGACCGCGGGTGAATCCGGCGGGTCCGCCGAAGGGGACGACCCGGGTGATGCGCGGCGGGTCTTATTTATGCCATAAATCCTACTGTAATCGTTACCGTGTGGCCGCCCGGAGCCAGAATACGCCGGACAGCTCGACGGGGAATATGGGCTTCCGCTGCGCCGCCGATGCTTGACCTGAGATTTAATCTGCAGCTAATCGAGCTTTAAGGTTCCTTTAAGAAGAGCGTCTTATAATGAATGATGTTGATCCCACACATCAACTTTAACGCTTTCCCCGTACCCGCGCCGCCACCGACGGATACGGGGATTTTTCTCACTTTTGATTTGATCCTGGTCTAAGGCTCCAGTCCGTCCATAACCGATTGCTCCTTGCGGAAGGGAGGCCATAGGGTTCCCCTTTCCCAAGCCAAGACGAAAGATTCATATCTGCGCGCTGCCGGAAAAACCTCCAAATTGCCGAAATACCTTTGGATGGCGAAGATTTGCGATTGGTGCGCTTTGAGCGCTTCCGCCTTCATCGGCCAATTGCTTTCCGTATCGATGGTAACGAAAGGCTTATGGCCCTCCTTCGTCAAAGTGTCGGACAAGATATAATACAACTTCCGGACGGAAGGGCACCTCCCGGATAACACGGCGGCCGTGGCCATCTTCGAAATCGACATATGGTCGGGATGAAAATTCCCTCCGTCTTCCGGGAAGGTCACCACAACCTTCGGCTGATGGCGGTTCAAGAAGTCTACAATCCCTTCCAGATAAACCTGTTCATCGACCGTATTCAGCTTCCCGTCCGGAAACCCCAAATATTCAACCGTGCGAAGTCCCAGAATACGGGCCGCCTGAGCCATTTCCCGTTCCCGGACGGCGGCCAGCTCTTCGTTCGTCAGATGGGCGAAGTCGCCGTTCTTCTTCCCGGCGTCTCCTTTGGTCGCAAGCGGCTGCACGGGCACGTGGCCTTCGTCGGCCAGTTGCCGGATCAGGCATGCGCTCAGGAACGTTTCGTCATCCGGGTGCGCGTAGAGGAATGCAGCGGTTTGTTTCATGCGGTTTCTGCCTCCTTCTTTCTCGCTAGATTAATCGAACTCCTTCTTTACCCACTCGTCTTCAGGAATATCCAGAGGTTCGCCGGAGAAACGCTGCTCTTTGGACGCATCGCCATACATATGAAACCCGTTGCTTTCCCAGAAGCCTGGCTTGTCTCCGGCCATAAATTCCAATCCGCGAATCCACTTGGCGCTTTTCCAGAAGTAGAGATGGGGCACGATGAGCCGGAGCGGCCAGCCGTGCTTCGGGGTTAGAGGCTTCCCGTTATAGTGTGTTGCGAGCATGATGTCGTCCCTCAGCAGATCCTCGAGCGGGACATTCGTCTGGTAATCATGGTCGGCATGAACCATGACATGCGCCGCCCCCGGCTTGATGCGCAGCTTGGCGAGGAGGTCTTTAAACCGAACGCCTTCCCACTCCGTATCGAATTTGCTCCAGCGGGTAACGCAGTGGATATCGCAGACGAGCTTGGATTTCGGAAGCTGCATGAGCTCATCGAAAGTAAACAGCTTCTCTTCCTCGACTTCTCCGAATACCCGGAAGCTCCAGGCCGTCATATTGTACTCGGGCACGCTTCCTTCATGCAGAATCGGGAAGCGCTCAGTCAGCACCTGGCCGGGAGGAAGGCGGTCCCCGTAAGGATGATCGTTCTGAGGGAGGCTTGTCATTTGCTTGAGTCGTTCCGCTTTAGTATTCACCATAATTCCCCTTTATGTAATATAAGTAGCTTTATTATAAAGATTTCTATAGAATAGTGCCAGAAGAAAAGGAAGAACGAAGAACAGCGGATGCACCGATACGAGAAGCGGTGATATCATGGTTGGGATAGCACACAAACGAAGAGCGAAGGTGAGACAATGGAGCGGTACGCATCCTTAATCGGTGTTGTTGTTGAAAAACTGGGAGAGACCTATAAGGATTTGAAATTCAACCTTAACGGGCTGGAAGGCATCCTCGGAGAGCACGGGGAAGAGGAGAGAACCAGCATTCCCGAGCTCATCACCATCAGGGAGCGCGGGATGCTTATGCCGAGATGATCCGGTGCCTGGAGGATCGATTTCCGGGCATCAAGGACATGTAAAATAGAAGAACCGGCCTCTAAGAAAAGGGTCGGTTCATCGTGCCTTCGATTTGGGAGAACGGAAGACGTACCAAGCGCCGGCCGCGATAACGGCAACAATAATCAGGGTGAAGGCGACAATGTAATACATGGGGCTTCGGCTCCTTCCTTTTTTTATTAGTACTTAAACGGAATTTTCGTTTTATAAACTTGTCCCATCCCTTTTTCGAGGAAAACCTTAAGTCCGTAAGCATGAGCTGAAATTTGCCCGGTTCTTACATTTTGCCCGTTCGTCCTATAAAATATCTTTCTTCCGTAAAATGACAAAACCGGCCCGCGGGCCGGTTTCATAATGCCTCTCTGTATTCATTTCGAACCCGGTGCCGGCATATCTACACCTTTGACATGATGCCGATGGCCGTCATCCGTCGACGTATAGAAATCGTAATAATGAACATGCATCCCGTTCCCGACGGGAATGGCCGGCCCGGAGTAGGCCTTATAATGGTGTGTATGGCCGTCTTCAAATACGACATAACCTTCTGTATAATGAATGTGGCTTCCATCGTGAGAGGGAATCGGCGGAGAGGTGACATCCAGGCATTGATGGACATGTCCGTCCGCGATGGACGTATAGTCGATCGAGCCATGGGTGTGATGGGGGACAAAACCCTGCACGAAATCTTCCTTTTTGACTTTAGGCATGATCCAATCGCTCCTTTGGAGGTTTTTACAGTAATGTATGCAGGAGCCCAGATGGGGGTTCCGCCCCTCAATCCCGAAAGGCATGCATAAAAGGTTCAGCCGGGAGACATTCTAATTATCGACGGTGAAAAGAGAGGTGTGGTTCCGTTGGGCGATCTGACGAGAAATACCAGGGAAGAAGGTTTTGAATCTAATTAGTTAGCGAGGGGATGTGCCGCAGACACGTTAAGCAGTTCTACTGCACCGTGTGATCGGTAAGACTGAGCTTTCGAAGGATTCAAGGCAAAGTACCGAACAATCCATTCACCGTTAAGCAGGACCCCGCGAGGGGTCCTCTTTTTATGTAAAAAAGCCGGAGGATTCTCCGGCTTTAAGAACTAAAATTATTTAAGCAGCTTTAAAAACTCGCGCATGAAGCCCGGCAAATCCGGCCAGGCGTGACCGCTGACCAGTTTACCGTCCACATGAAGCGTATCGGCCGCATAAGCCGCCCCGAGCTGTTCCACATCCAAACGGCAGGCGGAATACGCCGTCATGGTACGGCCTTCGAAGAAGCGGGTATCCTTGAGAGCAGAGAAGACCAGGGCGGCGTGGCAGATAGCGCCGATCGGCTTGTCTGCCTCGAAGAAGTGGCGCAGGATCCGCGGCACATTCGCATCGGAACGAATATATTCCGGTGCCCTTCCTCCGGGAATGATCAGGCCGTCGTAATCCGAGGGCTCTACATCGGCGAAGGCGATATGCGACGGAAGCAAATGCCCGGGCTTTTCCGTATATGTTTCCCAACCCTCAACAAAATCGTGTACGACGGTATGCAGCACTTTCTTGGCGGGTGATGCGATCACCGCTTCGTATCCTTCCTCGATTACGCGGAAATAAGGGTAATAAACCTCCAAAACCTCTGCAGCGTCACCGGTCAGAATCAATATTTTCCTGGACATGGAATCACTCCTTGGGAATGGTTGGGAATCCCTTTATATTATGACTTCATTTGCCCAAGATTGTAAACGGGTGAAAAATGTTGCGTAATGTCGAAAATGCGCTTCATGGAGGCCGGTCGCCGCCGGGTCCGTCATGATATTGAGCACGGCACAATCCGCCGCCGATGAAACGACCTTCGTGAGCCGCACGGGAGCCTGGCCCCGCGCGGACGTGGCGGACAAGCCTGGGGCATGGTCGCTTACGGCCGGCAGGCCCTGCCGGAAATAAGCTTTCCTTGAGCAGGGCCTCAGCCTTAAGACAGCAAAGGAGGAGCCGCTTCTGCCGCAGCTCCTTCTTGCTGCCCAAGGATTGGTTAAAGGTATGGGTATTAGATCCATACCCAACGTGCGACGATAACCAAGAGGATGAACAGAACCAGAATAACGCCAGTTGTAGTAAATCCACCGAAACCAGCTGCAAAGCTCATAGTTTTCCCTCCTTAGCCTTTAGATCAATTTCTTTGCCTGATACCGGTCACCGGTACCGATATCAACACGATATTGTATGAGCATTAGCCTGGTACCCGCTTGGGCGGAAGAAGAAAATGTGCGATTGTACCATATAAGGGAGGCGCCGGCAGGCGCTCCCTTTGATCGATTTCATTCGATTAGTCCAAGCTCCAGGTAATCGTGCCGGCTCATGACGCCGTCAATCGGCAGGGAATGGTCTTTTTCGAAGGCTTTCAGCGCCCGTTCGGTGGCCGGTCCGAACCGGCCGTTGCAAATGCCGTGAAAATAACCGGCGCTTTTTAGTAAGCTTTGAATCAGCTGTACATCGGCGCCGCTGTCTCCTTTGGCCAAACGCCGGGCATCCATATGCGGTTCTCCCAGCGGGTGGCCGAGAATAACGACCCGGGTACCCACCTCTACGAGCTCATACAGTTCTTCCACATGCCTGTTCAGCATCCGGATGCAGCCATGGCTTGCATCCCTCCCAATGGAAGAAGGTCTGTTCGTTCCGTGGATCCCATAAGTGCCCCAGGGAACCTCTAAGCCAATCCAGCGTGTGCCGAAGCCCGAGCCCCAGTTTTTATACTTATTGATGACCTTCAGTTCGCCGACGGGGAGGGCGTTTCCCGTTTGCCGAGAGCAATGGGATAAGTTTTGTATGGAGATCCGTCGATAAACAAGGTCAGCCGGTTTTTTACCGGATCGATTTCAATATAAGTTGCGGTGCTGACCGGCGGTTCGGCAAAGCATATAACCGGCCGTTCGAACCCGGCATGATAAAGATGGTCAACCATAGGCTGATCATGATGAGTCTTCTCATGTTGAACTCCTGATAATGTATAAGTGGAAACCGGTTTTACAAAAGGTTACGGATATTTTGTGTTTCGGCTGATTTTCTTACTCATTTATTGTTTTTAACTATAAAAAATATTTCTATTATATATTAGACCGATAGGGGTTGGGGCGTATGATGAACTTCATGGAACAGGAGAGGAGTGTAGGCCATGTCGATTTACGATATTCAAGTGAATTTCAGCGGCCGGGAAGCCGGCAGAACTGTCGGATTACCGCGGTAAGGTTCTCCTTATCGTCAATACGGCCAGCAGGTGCAGCTACTCCCGGCAATTCGCCGGTCTGCAGCAGCTTTACGATAAGTATGGCCGGCAAGGGCTGGAAATTCTCGGGTTTCCCTGCAATCAATTTAACGGGAAAGAGCCGGGGAGCAGCGAGGAAGTACAGGCCTATTGTGAAGGGCAGTTCGGAGTGACGTTTCCGCTTTTTGAGAAAATCGAGGTGATCGGGGCTTCCGCCCATCCCTTATTCGTGTATTTAACGGAGCTAGCGCCTTTCCGGGGATTTGACAACGGGACGGCCGAAGGACAGTGGATGCAGGACTTTCTGAAAGAAAAATATCCGCAAATTTATGACGGCGACGGGGTCAAGTGGAATTTTACCAAATTTTTGATCGGCCGGGACGGCCAGGTGAAGGACCGGTTTGAGACGACGATCGAGCCCAAGGACATGGAACCGGCTATCTTATCGCTACTGTGAAAGGATATGCGAATAGGGCCCTCGTGGAATACAAAAGGCGCCGGACAGCGACCTTTTGACATGCAACAGTATACGGGATATCCGGACTTGGTGAGGTTTCACTGCCATGAAACGCCGAAACGGTCCGCCGCTCCGTCGAATTTCTCACGGAACGGACAAATTCATGACCTCTTCCACGGTTCCATCGAACGGTTACTCACACAAATGAAAAGGAACGGTAGCGACGACAACGTCCTTCTCCTTTAACAGCCTGGAACGGATCCGGTAGGCCGACTGGTTGTGCAGAAGGCGATGCCACCATTTGCGGGCCACAAACTCGGGAAGAAGAACCATGACCATCTGCTTTTCCTTCACGTGCGAATCAATGCGTTCAATAAATTCCACCAAAGGCTTGACGATGGTCCGGTACCTGGAACGGAAAACGACGAGACGTACGCCGGGATTCCACTGCTCCCATTTTTTCTCCATCTTCTCTTCATCTTCATCGGAAAAGGAAATATAAAAAGCGACTACGTTCGGCGACAGCGTCTTGGCATAGGCGATTGTCGAGGCGACGACCCGATGAATCCCCGCCACCGGAATAATGATAATCGATTCCTTCTGGGGCAGCGGCTCATCCAGATTAATTCGCAACTGGTCCGCAACATGCTCGTAATGATTGTGAATTTTGGTAATGAACCATAAAAGAATCGGCGTCAAAACAATGACGATCCAAGCGCCTTCGATAAATTTGGTGACGCAAAAGATAATAAGAACCGCGAAGGAGACGAGGGCTCCCAGTCCGTTGATGGCGACACGACGGCCCCAGCCCTTTTGCTTTTCTTGCAGCCACTTGCGGACCAGACCGCTTTGCGCCAAGGTAAAGGATAAGAACACGCCAATAGCGTACAGAGGGATCAAAGCATCCGTTTTGCCCCGGAAGGCAATAAGCAGCAGGCTGGCCAGAACGCCCAGCGTAACAATCCCAAAGTGGAAGGACAAACGGTCTCCCCGGTTGGCGAACATCCGCGGGAAATTTTTATCCTGAGCCATAATGGATGCCAGAATCGGAAACCCGTTAAAGCTGGTGTTGGCCGCCAGGGTCAGAATCATCATCGTTGCGATCTGTGTGGCATAGTACATGCCCCCCGTCCAAAGGCGCTTTCCGTCACCATGGACAGCACGGAGGTGTGTCCTTTGGGATCGGGCGCAATGCCGTAGGCGAGCGTCAACACGGTTACCCCTACGAAAATCACGGCAAGCAGTATCCCGAGCGCCAGCGACTGTCCTCTTGGCATTGTCCTTGGAAGGAGTCTTAAAATGAGGCACGGCATCCGATATCGCCTCGATTCCCGTGACGGCGGAACAGCCGGAAGAGAAGGCTTTTAACAAAACGAACAACGTAAGCCCCGCCGGAACCGAGGAAGGGGCGGCATGGATCGATGCGGCGTGGCCGGTCCCCATGATGAGATCGAACATCCCTTTACCTACCAGCAGGAGCACGCAGAGAATAAAAAAGTAAGTAGGGAAGGCAAAAACCGTCCCGGATTCCGACGTGCCTCTGAGGTTGAGCCAGACCATAAGCCAAACCAGCAGGAGGGCGATCGGGACAATGTACGGAATGGCGGCGGGGAAGGCTGAAGTAATAGCTTGGACCCCGGCCGATACGGAAACGGCAACCGTCAACGTGTAATCGATTAGGAGCGATACCCCGGTCAATCTGCCGAGCGACATGCCGAGATTTTCTTTGGACACCATGTAGGCTCCGCCGCCCTGCGGATAAGCCTCGATCACCTGTCTGTAGCTGATCACCAGGATGGTAATTAAGGCAACGATGGCAATCGCAATGGGCAGGGAAAAAGCAAAGGTCGCTGTTCCTACCGCGGCGAGAGCTATCAGAATTTGTTCCGTGCCGTAAGCCACCGAAGACAAGGCGTCCGAGGACAAGATCGGCGGCGCCTTCCATACGGGCATCTTTTCGTGTTCAAGCTCATTGGATTTAAGCGGTCTTCCGAAAATGATTCTTTTTAATGAATCGGTCGTCATTTGTTTGCACACCTCAGGAAGTATAAAATGAAATCAGTTCAAGCTTGGATTAAAGTCGCCCTAAAAAAACGAAAAACACAAGGCCAGAGTCTTGTGTCATCTCTCCTTCCCACCTTCGCTTACGAGGTTAGTTGCCGGATTAGGGCTGTGAGAAGATTGCCCCTCCCATGCTTCCGCATAGGATTCACCCCGTTGATTGGGTCCCCCGCTTTTCTTTCATAAAGAAAATTCAGCGCTATGAAATTTGTTAAGGTACGAACTGAATATTACTTCCTTCTTGAGCAAAAGTAAAACCATCCAAACCGGAATGTGCCCTGATTCCGTCTATAAATCAACCCATAATAGCGCTTACATATCATCCGTCCTTCAGTACATGCGGTTTTTGGCTGTTTTCTTTCTTTTTTCAAAAATAATGAAAGAAGTCTATGGGAGAAAGCGAAGGAAATTCGGCATAAAAATATTGCAGCATACGCCACGGTATGTCATAATTTTACAGGGTAATAAGAACTAGTTGTAGATAGGAGCTAAGATCTATGAGAATGAGAGCAGTTTCTTCCATGATGGCTCGCATCCCTTTTGTTAGGTTCGTCCTCTGCCGTTGCACACCCCGGGAATACGGACGCGAACGGCGGGCATTACTGCCGGACGAATTGCGCCAAATGGGGGCTTCAGCAAGGGGAATATCATTATCACAACAGTGGAAGATCCAGTTCGTCTTCAACCGGCTCCGGTACCTCTTCATCTTCGCAAACCCCAGCTTACACTGCACCGAAGGAAGAGATACCGGCTGGCTATGTGAAGGTCCAGATGCCCTCTTTTAACGTCATGGTTAACGGGCAGCAGGTTGCTAACTCCGCCTCAAAGTATCCGGTTGTCGAATACAAGGATATAACCTATTTCCCGATGACGTGGAATTACACACAGGCGCTGGCACTTGACACGAAGTGGGATAGTGAGACCGGTTTTGTTATCCGAAAGATCGACCGCAAGGCAGCAAAACTGAATTTGGATAACGGCATCCCGGCATCCAGGTTGTACGCGAAACAGCCGGATTTTAATGTGTTTGTAAATGACAACTGGGTAGATAATTCCAAGGAAGAGTATCCGATTCTGGTGCTGAACGATGTGACCTATTTTCCGATGACATGGAAATATGCCGTAGAGGAACTGGGGCTTACCATCAAGTTCGAAAACAACACGTTTTACATCTCGAAATGAGAATATATTTTCAAGAAGCATCAATGAGTTAAAGGTTGTCAATCAGTTGAAGGAGTTGCCAATAGTGCAGCTTCTTTTTTTTATGTCGGGGTGGTTGTTTTTTGCTAATCGGAAGTTACTATATTGTAAAAATGGAAACATAAAACTTTTCCATTTTTAACCACAATACAAATATATCTAATTTTAGGAGGAATTATTTTGGTTGATCATTTAAATCCAGGTGAAAAAATTCAACCGGGTCAACAACTCACTTCAACAAACGGAATGTTCGCATTAGTCATGCAGCAGGATGGGAATTTAGTATTATATCGAGCTGGAAGTAATAGTGCACTCTGGGCAAGCGGAACTTTTGGGCATCGTATCGACTGGGCTGTTCTTCAAGAGGATGGAAATTTTGTTATTTACGGGGAGGGTAAAGCGTTATGGTCTTCAGGTACTTATGGAAGTAATGTAGCCCGGTTAATCGTCCAAAATGATGGAAATGTCGTTATTTACGGTAAGAGCGGCAATGCCATTTGGTCTACAAATACGATAGTTCACCGGGTTCCAACGCCACCGGCACAGCTCCTTCCTGTCTCTGGAGCGGTAGTAACTTCTCCCCCTTCTTTCTCCTGGGTTCCGGGACAGAACAATGATGCCATTTATTTGAATATTTCAACGGAGCCAACGGTTGAGCCGGCAAATGTAGTTAACTGGTCTGATGATGGTTCACATTACTTTATACCACAAGATGTCAATGCTTTTGGACAATTAAAAGGAAAAACTTTATATTGGCGCCTTGCAGCCGATTGCGACGGTGAAAGGGTTTGGACTCCAATTCAAAGTTTCATAGTCGATGAGATTAGCGTTGATCCGTACTACAATTTGCTTCATATAGCTTGGCCTACTGCGGACCCCGCTTGGAATCCCGATGATCTCTCATCCATCAATTCTTCGATATTAAAGTCCTACAAGTCACAGGTTGGATCAGCAGGACTTTCGCCAGATAGAAAGCTTGGGTACAGCTTCCATATTCCATTTTTCTTATGGAATAATATTGAGCATTCCAAAGAACTGTTAAAAAGAGTATTGCAGGCAACAGAAGAGGCGGAATTGCCTGTTCTAATTGGGTTGGATGGTTACGAGTGGTGGAGCGGCAGGCCGGACCTTTGGAATTGGTGGGATCCGAACAAACCGGGCTATAATCCAGATAATAAACTTAATGTCGAATGGTTCAGTTGGAACTCTCAGGATGCCGTTCGGGATGGAGGAATAAGAAATTGGGGGAGTCCGTTTCCTATGAGTGAGCCCCATCCCAACTTGACAAGTCCGAAGGTTATTGAAGCGACCAAACAAGCATTGAGGGAACTGGTACCCATAATTAATGAATGGTTTAAACGTTTATCCCCGGAAAAGAAATACCTTTTTGCAGGTATTAAAGTAGGCTGGGAAATCAGCATTGGCGTCAACTATAACTATGGGCGACAAATTGGTTATGCCGCCGTATCCACGGCAGGAATCCGCAATTCAGGTCAGTTAACTCGTCAGGATCTTACACGTGCCGTTCAAATTTATTTAACAGAACTTGCTCGAACTATATTTGACATGGGGATTCCTCGGAGAAAAATCTTAACACATGTTGGTGTCGGTCCTAGTACTTGCACAGCGGAAGCCGCATTAAACTCTTACGCGATACCTGGATGGAGTTTCTACGGTCCCGTTGAAGGTCTGGATGAAGCATTGGATCAGATTAGATCGTCTGGTTGGGGCAATGCTGAATGGGGCGATGCTGTAACGAATTGGAAAGATGCATTCCATATCTTTGAAACAAAAAGAAATAATAAACTGGTCAATAACTTTTCATTTCATGCGCAATTACCAAATGATTTTGCCAAGGGCTTGGGTTCCGTTATAGACAAAATTTCTTTTTGGATGCACCCACCCCTTTTGTCTTCGGAAATTGTTGGGAATAGGGCAACCCTTAATTGGGCTATACCTTCACAAGCAACAGAAGTTTACTTGAACGTGACAAGGAAACCGGAATTAGGCGTTGATGGAGGATTTCAAGTTGTAGATGTTGCAAATGAAAGAGTTACAGGTACTTACCGTAAAGAAATTATTGATCTTACTCCAGGAACGTATTATTGGCAAATCATAAGCGACGGTCATGAGCGGAGGATGGCTTCTGATATAGGGATTTTCCATATTAATTGATTCCGAGATGCAATCGTCTCAAATTTAATCTTTATGTTTTTAGAAATATAAAAAATGCCCGAAAAATGGTTCTCGGGCATTTTTTTATCAAGTTCGCCAATATCGGGCGCATCCACAATTATATGCTTGATTCGCTCTCTCCAAGACCACCAACCCAGCTCCGGTCCATCCAGGTACCCGTACAGGTATGTTCGCAAGTGCGAAAATGTGCCGGAGCAGACTGCGAACGCGTAATCGAAGAATTCCACAAAATTAACCGTAAAAACCTAAACCATTCATTCCAGAATTCTGAACCAGAATCGTCGTGCTGAACCAGTATAGGGTAATCTCCAAGCACATGAAGATTTTTTTCCTCACATGTTTGACAAAGAGGGCAAGAACAAAAATGTTGACGAGAATAAAAAACGCGAGTGCCATCCCCTTCATTTCCCCGAGTATGAAGTCCACTAATTTTCATCGTAGTTCCAATATAAGTATGCCCGAGTCGGCTCACGATAATCTTAGCCTGATGATTCGGTGTACGAAATACGGATAAAAGTCTATTTTCCAAGACAATCTATAAACAGCATAATTTTCAGTGGAAGGATCTTGTTACATTGAGGACTTGGTGGCTTAAATGGATGACCGACAGACGGCCGATACTGGACGATCAAGGGGTTATCCAAGATAAAGAAGCCTTGACAGCTAATATCGAGCAAAATGAAGCCTATGTGAAACAACAATTCCAACGGTGCTCGGATTTAATTTGTCGCAGCATTCGTCCGGATGGTGTCTCTCCCAAGTGGCTTATTGTTTACCTCGAAACTTTGGTTGACGAACAAAAAGTGAGCGATCTCATCTTAAAGCCACTGACCGCCAACCAGCCTAACCGTTCTTTGGAAGCTTGGGATAACGAAAGTTTGCCTGTCAGTCAAAAAATAACGTCGTCGAAGTGGGCGGATATTACCAAATGGATGCTCCGCGGCTACGCCGTTGTCTTTACCGCCGGGGAAGAAAGCGCCGTTTGTTTTGCAGTGAACAAGTCGGTTCATCGGAGCATTGAGGATCCTTCCTCGGAACCGTCCATTAGGGGGCCCAAAGAAGGCTTCGTCGAAAGGCAATCGGTCAATGTAGCGCTGCTGCGAAACTATATCCGTTCCACGCGCCTCAAAACGGAGGCCTTTACCGTAGGCGAGATTACGGAAACCAAGGTGCTGTTATCTTATATCGATGGACTTGCCGACGATTCGGTCGTGGATCATGTGCGAAAAAAATCGCCGCCATTCGGATCGACGGCGTACTCGAATCCGGTTACATCGAGGAACAGATTCGTAACACTCCGTTCCCCATTTTTCCTCAAGTTCAAATTACGGAACGGCCCGATGTTGTTGCGGGAGGATTGCTGGAAGGAAGAGTAGCGATTCTGGTCGACAATACCCCTTTTGTTATGATTGTGCCTATCACGTTCTGGACCGGCATGCAGGCAAGTGAGGATTACTATCTTCGTTATCCTGTAGCTACTTTCACGAGGCTGATCCGTTTTATCTTTTTGTTTATCGCGATTTTTGCCCCTCACTGTTTGTTGCGGTGACCACATTCCATCAGGAAATGATACCTACCAGTTTGCTGCTGAGCATCGCCTCGGCCCGCGAGCCGGTGCCTTTGCCGATCATGATCGAAGTTATACTGATGGAAATCATGTTTGAAGCTTTACGGGAGGGCGGCCTTCGCTTGCCGAGGAATATCGGGCAGACGATAAGCATCGTAGGCGCACTTGTCATCGGGCAGGCGGCCGTACAGGCGGGCATTATTTCGGCACCTACGGTTATCGTCGTATCTGCGACAGGGATCGCCACCTTTTTGATTCCGCGGTTTAACTTTGCCGACGGGGTCCGTCTGCTGCGATTTCCGATGATTTTATTTGCGGGAACGCTGGGATTATACGGCATAGCGCTTGGTTTCTTGGCCATTTTGCTCCATCTCGTGCATTTGAATTCTTTCGGCGTTCCCTATTTTACACCGGTGGCTCCCTTTTCGTTCAGGGCTTTAAAAGATGTATGGCTTCGGGCTCCCCGAAATAACGGCGGGCAGGCTGTACCCTCTTACGAAAGGGGGGTAAAAGTGCCGCGGCAGGAAGGAGGAGAATAGTTGAATCGATGGATGCGAATCGTGCTGCTATGGATTCCGCTCGTCACCACAGGTTGTTGGGATCGCGTGGAAATCAACGATATCGGTTTGGTTATGGGGACAGCGCTGGACCTGGCGGAAGACGGAAACATCCGGGCGACGCTTCAGATTTCCGTGCCTTCCCCATCTTCACAAACTACCGGGGGCGTATCGAAGGAAACGGACCGGTTCTTTTTGATCTCGGCGGTTGGGAAGAATGCAACGGATACAGTTCAAAAGCTTCAGAAAAAAATGTCCAGAACGCTGTTTTTTTCCCATCGCAGCATTATTCTCATCGGGGAGTCACTTGCCAGACGTGGAATTAACGATGTTCTCGATGCGTTCAGCCGCAATCCGCGAAATCGTTTGAAAACATATATATTGGTTGTAAAAGGGAATGCGGGGGACATCCTGCAAGTCCGTTATCCCTACGAGCTGGTCCCCGCCGAAGGCTTGAAAGAAATGCAGATTATGCAAGGTGAAGGAGTAGCCACTACACTGCGGGATTTTTTTATTGAGTCGGCAAGCGAGGGGATAAGTCCGTCGGTCGGGGCCATTGAGCCTGCGCTATTTTTCAGGTCGGGGGAAAAGGGAGAGGACAAGCTGTTCCGTTTGGATGGAACGGCTGTTTTCAAGAATTCCGCGCTGGTCGGTTTTTTGAATCATGCGGAAACGCACGAATTTCTTTGGTTCAAGAACAATAAAAGGACGGACAATATCGTTGCCGATCTGCCTGAAGGCCGCGGCAATGTGGGGTTTATAGTCACCGGAAGTAAAATTAAAATCAAATCCGAGACGAAGGGCGATCGTCTCAAGTTTCATGTCGATATCAAAGGAATGGGCAACCTGCTTGAAAACAACTCCCGGCTTGATGTAAGCAATACAGAGCATTTTGAGCTTGTCAAAACCGCATTGGAGCATCAGGTTGAGCAAAACATGAAGGCGTTTTTGCGCAAAATCCAAAAGGGCTATCATGCGGATATCGTCGGTTTCGGCCAGCGACTGCAGAGGAAAGATCCCGGAACGTGGCGCAAAGTTGAAAAGCAATGGGACAAATATTTTGCGGTCGCCGATATTTCCGTATCCGTGAATCTTACGATCAACAATACGGGAGTCGTCGGCCCTTCCTTGCAATGGAAAGAAAAGGAGATCATAAAATGACGTATGTCTTTGCCGGCCGTCTATGTATTCTGTATAGGTGTTTACACTTCTTCACAAATTCGCCGTTTCCGAAGACAAGGCGAGAAGCGGAAGGCTTGGCTGTATGCCGTCTTCATGGCGACTTCCGCCGTCATAGGCGCTCTTCTGATCGCGGGAGTACCATTGCCGAGCCTTGTCGTTCCGTACAAAGTGGTTTTTGAACCGATCGGAAAAAAGCTGTTATCCCCATGACTTTGCGATTTTTGCTTTGCAAGTGTCTATGCCGAGCAGCATTAAGGGAAGCAGACTTTGTGTGAATAGTGCCAGAATCGGATAAGTAAAGGTGATCCAGGCTTGAAATTCGGCGACATTTTTGAAAATCCAGACGGCGCCGACGGCGGATAACAAAGTTACCGGAATCACAGCATTCCGGTAGTTTGGCGTATCGAACAGATGGCTTGCGCTTAAACAAAACATAAAGAGCAGCACTGAAATTTTTGAGAAAATGCCAAGAATCCATATGGCAATGGCGATGGCTTCCAATCGTTCCAATGGGCCGATGATACTGGTGTATTGAATCACTTTCAGAAAGGCGAACTTCAAGCGGGAAGTGATCGGACCAAACATCATAATGGTATAGATGTCGATCATCATGATCAATAAAACAACTCCCCCAGGGCCCAGAGCAAATTCGTTCGGATCGTTTGAGGCTTTCCGTTTAAGAAGGGAAGGAGCCATCCCAGGAAGAAGAATTGGCTCATCCATGCGGATGGTACCACAGCGCCTTTCAGCACCGGCATGAGTCCTTCCGCCATAACCGGTGTCAGGCGGGCCGGTTCAACATCCCGTAAGGAAAAGAGGAAGATAGGGATCAGCAGGATAACGATGATAAGAACGATCACTTCATTGCATCTGGCAATGGCTTCGATCCCGGCCAGAACGGCCAAGCCGCACCAGATCAGCATAGACATCATCAATACAAGAGAAGGAGTATTGGGCAGCAGCACCGTATTAAGAAATCCGGCGTGTTCATTTACGGTACTGGAAATAAAGAAAAATAAATAATAAGTGAAATAAAATCCTAAAAGTTTGCCGGCCCACTTCCCGCAGATCGAAGAAGCGTATTGAATAATGGATTGACCGGGATAACGCTTAGACAGGGCCGTCATCACCCAAATATTTGCAATTCCTGTAAGCGATGCGGGAAGAACAGACAGCCAGGCATTTTGTTTGGCGAATGAGACCATGATTCCGGGTACGGATAGAATAAGAGTGGATACGATAAAGGTAAAAATAAGCAGGCTCAACTGATATCCGGATATTTTTTTGCTGCACTGCATTCCTCACACACAACCTTTACTTAAAGAGGGTTATTTCCCATTGTACCCCTGACCATTCTATTTAAACCTTGATCATTGGCTGGGAAACACCGTTTAACGGTTGTCTGTATAGACGCTTTCGATTCAAGCTACTAAGCCTTCATCATCAATAATCACAAAGCTTTCTACATTATGGCAGCACTCTAAATACGCTTTAATTTCAGTACCCCTTATTGCTTCATACAAATTTTGAACATAAATTTTATCGAAAGTACGACCAAAATACTTGTCACTTGGTGTTAATACATTTGTTGTAACTAACACTCCATCAATATCCAAAAAGATTAATTTCAAGCAATCATCTCCAAGTACCGGCATTTTATAAAAAAGCTGAATGGTTCATATGATAAGTTTTATTTATTTTTCACTTTTCCAATAATGCTTTCAAGTTTTATAAAGCCAATGTCCCGGCTATCTGAACTGTTTGAACGATTATCACCAAGCACAAATAGGGTTCCTTCTGGGACGGTTTTTTCGGAGAAATTTCTTACATTGTAGGGCATTCCTCTTTGTTTTGCCGCTTCGACAGTCGCCTGTAAATAAGGTTCCTTTATAAGCTTGTTATTGACGTAAACGGCATCGCCTTCGATTCTCACGGTTTCCCCTGGGAAAGCAATAATCCGTTTTACATACATCTTGTTTTTTGTTGCCTGGAAGACAATGATATCTCCACGATGATAATTGTGGTCTTGATAATAGGACGGATCAACAATCATTCGGTCATGAGCGTGCAAAGTGGGCTCCATGGATGGACCTTCAACGACAAATGCTTTATTATGCTGGGAATAGATCGAAGAAAAGGTGATTAATAATGCTAGGATTGCTTCCATAGTTAGCCTCCATTATCATTTAGCGGCGAGATATTCAACTTTCAATAATTCAATGGTTAGGAAGACTGTGTTTCAAAAATAAGTTTCTGCATTTGTCTGTCTTGAACTTGATGATATACCCATAGACCGGCCATTTTTTTCAAAAACAAACGTCGTCCCCTTTATTTTAATAGGCATATTATACCATATAAAATTACACTAAATGGCAGGATTGTTTTGTAGCTGTCTTGAATTAGATGAAATGGAATACAGCATCTTGTTTGAGGTTTGCAGGGGGATGACCATGGGTGTTCGAACAAAGGAGAAAAGGAAGATTGTCGATAAGGGTAGGATATATCATTGGTATGTCCACCAAGATGCTGAAGATTTTGGGCGAATCAATCTTAAAATCGTCTCAGAAGATTAAGAACTTCATCATTTCATATTCAGTAGGTCAATCTCATAATGAGCAGATACCACATATCGTAGTTAAGGGACTTGAGTTTGGAGGACTAGAAGATGATTGTCGACAAGGTTGGGTAAGAGTTCAAACCCCTTTTTGGAATGATTGCGTTATTACACCAAGCCTTGTTAAGACAATAATCGAATGGTGTTTGTCTAAAAAGGATCAATTAATGCTGGTCGATTGGAAGGGAAACAGATTAAACTAACAAGATACGATCGATAAACACTAGGACAGTCGCTAATAAGAAATCAGCATTCTCTTTGAGCTTAGGGCAGAAAGTCTAAAGGAATTAATAATAAAATATGTCTTTGCGGAGGTAATGTGGGCTTTGTCGGAAGCATTTAATTTCTCCAAGCATTTACAGTCCATTGTTGGTCCCAATTTAAAAGAGAATGGGTTTAAAAGAAAGGGGACACGTTTTTTTAGAGAGAGGGAGGGAAACAAAGAGGAAATATATATTCAACGAAACCGATTTAATTTACCTGGTTTTACACCGTTCACATTTTACATAAATTTATTCTCGCATAACCATTCCCTTCGTTTAGTTTATCCAAGCATTTTGGAAATTCCGAGTTATTACCAAGAATATATTATGTCCTCAATAGAAGATAGGGGCGAACGATTTAAGCAATTTACACAAGCACAACAGCATGAAATTGAAAGATATAACGAGTCCCTCGAATGGTCATATTCAACAGAAGATGAACTTCGAAATACATTAGAGGTCGCAAGGGAAATTTTAATAAGCAAAGGTCTCTCTTATTTTGATGGGGTTTCCAGATTCCAAATTATTGCTGATGAAAATGAACGCTGGAAAAGCATCTGGAATTTTGGACTAAAGCTCAATCGAAGGCTCTGAACTAACGGAATACGGTATAACATGGCAAACACACCATAAGGGTACGCCGCGACAATTGAGCGCTTTTTCGAGCTAATGGGCAGGATGCTGATTTAAAATCTTCGAAGAAGAAAGGACTTATTCTATGAAATTGCAAGATCTCTTTAATGAAAAACCTACAAAGAAATGGCATGAACGTATGGTGGAATATGGAGATGATCTATTTACACCTGAAAGATTAGAATTATCCGATAAACTAATTGATAAGTACTTGAATGAATTGAATTTATTACAGGGAAATCCCGATCAGGAGAAAGTAATGGCATCTGTTGAAGAAATAGTAATTTCTTTTAACCACTTAAACGAAGATAATGATTATTTCATAGAGACCATGGAAAGAGAAGAATTAGCTGAATTTATTGTTAAGGCGGCAAGGCTAGCTGGACTCGAAGTCGAAGAAGGTCAGGATATAACAGAAGAATGGCGAGAATGGTAAATTTAGTGTTCCGCAAATATCGTTAGGCCGCGGCGAGGCTTGATTAATACTAAAATAAATCTAAGGATATCGCGAAGGTGAGGAAGATAAACTCGCTTCTACGAAAATTTAAATTAAGAAGTCTTTAATCAGTATTACTTTGTATATTGTCGATTATTTTTGCCGATCTTTCGATGATGATATGGATCACCACTATTTTTATTGTTCTTAATTTGGTGTTTATTAGTTATGATTTTAGGGACATAAATGAAAAAAATCTGCTGTACGTAACTGTAGGCGTGTTTTTTATAACGGTATTGATTCATTGGCTTGCTCTTTATTCTTATACAAAGCTAGGTCCCGGTGCATTGGTGATCTTATTCTTTTGGCAGTCACAGGTTGTTGGTTGTGTAATTTCCTACTTTATCCTGCCGTCTATTGCCATATCTTCGGCCTTGGGTTTCGTTACTTTTTTAATCTATCCCACTATAATGTTTTACCTTAATTTACATTTGCCTTAAAAGAAGCTTAAGAAGGAGCTAAAGATAGCATGGTATCCAATTTTCTAGGGATTATTCTTATCTTGGCGGCAACAATCCACTTCATCAACGTAAACGATGATCATTCCGCTACGATTAACAGCGGAGGAAAACCAAAAATGGAGACAAGCCAAAACAAAGAGGAATCAATTCAAAAAAAGAAATACAATAGTCCGCCGGCACTGATCATCGATGCCAATAAATCGTATCAGGCAATTGTTAAAACGAACAAAGGTAATTTTACGATCGAGCTCTTTGCGAACTCAGCGCCAAAAACCGTAAACAATTTTGTTTTTCTTGCGAAGGAAGGGTTCTATAACGATATTATATTCCACAGGATTATTAAGTCTTTTATGGTGCAAACCGGTGATCCAACAGGAACAGGTTCAGGTGGCCCAGGTTATGCCTTTGAAGACGAACTAAAAACGGAGTATACATACGAACCGGGGATTGTCGCAATGGCGAATGCTGGTCCCAATACGAATGGCGACCAATTTTTCATCTGTACAGGAGAAGACAGTAAATACTTAAATCAAACTCCTAACTACACCATTTTCGGAAAAGTAATGGATGGAATGGATACGGTTCTGAAAATTGCGGATTCGCCGGTTGATAAACAGAAGCTGACGGGTGAGGTTAGTCATCCGACTGAAAAAGTAGTCATTGAATCAATCGAGATCACAGAGGAATAAATGGATAGTAAAAGAGCGGTTCCTTAATATAAGAGGGGATCGCTCTTATTCTTGGGTGAGCAAAATAAAAAGCCCTCACTTTTCAGTGGGGCTTCATGCTTTACCTTATCTTGGGAACCATGAGCCATCGGGTCGCAGACAAACTTGTTGGCCGGTATTGTTGTTTTGCCCTGGGGAATTCGGCGGATTACAAGACAGCAGGGTCTCGAACGAGATCAACTCATGAGAGACAACAAGCGGCTTGGAATATTGCTTCTTCATGGAAACACCTCCATATATTATGATGATACTAATTGTATCACAATTTCGTGTTAAATGAGATTAAAAATTTCTTTATATAAGATGGGTCTCCGATTAATAAGATTTATCTGGCTGTTTTATACTGGAGCCGCGGATTCGTGTTCAGATGAAAAATTCCTATTAATAATGAAGTAATTTGTCGTCCCCATTTCGTCTCCAACAATTCATCGGGATTAATTTATTGCTGAAAAAACCTTGATACACAAATAAATTCGGGCCCCGTCTCTCGACGAGGCCCTTCATGGGAGATGTGAAACTTGCCTCCCGGCATCATCTGTTATAGTCCGAAAAATGCTGATTTTTCGGGCTTTTATTGATCTTGAATTGGGTGGTGTATAAAGATATCCAAGCAAAAATGAGTGGTTTGGTGATCAAATGGTGATCAATTAGTTGTCAACCACAAGGCTATGCTTGGTGCTTTTTAGGACTGAATAATGAGTCAAATTTGCTCGCCGCGGCTTGATCTGCTGAATGAATTACATGCCCATAAAAGTTCATAGTGGTTCCGATGTTAGAATGCCCGAGCCGGCTTGAGATAATCTTTGCATGTACCCCTTGGTTTATAAGAAGAGTAGCTGACGTATGACGAAGATCATGCAACCGGATATACCTAAGGTGTGGGTTTCGCTTATGGAAAGCTCTCCATTGATCTCCGAGTGTTTTTGGATAATACGGAATTCCAAAAGCATTACAAAATAAGAAGGTGTGGTCCCCGCCTTGCCACTTATCGATTAATTTTAATTTTTCTTTTTCATGTAATGCTGACAATCTTTTAGTTCTTCAATGACATTTCAAATTCAAGGAATGTTTCACCTTCGAAGTCGATCTTAAGATAGAGGACCTCAATTTCCGTCGAGCCGCCCGACGGTGTCCCTGTTTCAAATTTCCCCGGATCAACCTTAGTAGGCGGCCCTTGAACCAGGACGCGCATTTGCTTTACGTTATAGACTCCGCGAGCGGCGTCGTATTCCTGAAATGCTCCTCGGCAATCAAGCCGCTGGGAGACCTGCCTCAAAAGCTGAAACATGTCCTTGTTGGCTGTCCGCCAATTCAGCGTCAGCTTCACGCTTTGGAAATGACCCAAGGTGGGCGATTCATATTCACCCGCAATTCCGGCACCCTTTACAGTGTCGCGCATCGGTTCAAAAGAGGGCAACTGAATGTCCGCCAAGCCCTTAAGATCCGTTGAACCGTCCAAATATACCCTAAAGGCTGTGAGTCTTTCCGGTACAGTATTGATTGACACAGGTCTTCACATCCCTTAAGCCGCGCTGAACAGCGCATTGAGATAATTGACATTAAATTCGAGAGCAAACTGCACCGGAGGCTAGAAAAAGATTAACGGCAACTGAGGCGCAGGCAATCACGGAGGCGGCTTATGGATCGTTTCCGTGTTTGAGCGATATGCGGATCGCGCCGGGGAAGGGGCGGAAGCTGGTAAGGAAGACGGCCAGATGGCTCTCCAATACGCCCGGGAAGTCAGGCGACCGGAGGGGACTCCCATTTACTTTGCTGTCGATTTTGATGCGAATGCGAGCCATTATGATGCAATCGAAGCATATCTCCGGGAGGCGGACGAGCAGATTCCCGGGTATGAGTTTGCAGTCTACGGGGAATATGAAGTCTGCAAATCAATGCTCGAGCGCGGAGTTGTCAAAAAAGTATGGCAGACCTACGCTTGGAGCCGCGGGGCCAAGCTTGACGACCCTAATATGTACCAGTACAAAAACGATATCGTCCAGAACGGCATTGGCATTGACCTGGACGAAACAAATGGAGATGCAGGGGGTGGATGGTAGGTATGGCGATCATTCAGAAAGCACAATTGGACCCGGGTGTGGCGAATACGATAATCGAAACGTGGATAGCTAAGGATTGGCAAGACGCCGAAGCAAAAAAGGCGGGAGCAGATCAGGGCACAGTTGAAGCATTGACCGAGCAACAGAGTTACTACAACTGGCCTGCAAACGAGCGCGTAAAGCATCAGGGCAACTAGCCTAGTAGTAAAGTGTCTAGCAAAGTTCAAAAGCCCTCTTTACTTAGGTATTGAGGGTTAATTTCTTGATTTATATTACAATTTATGATTTTTTAAGAAAAATATGTTTAGACATTTTACGACATAATCTGTAAAATTACATTCGAAATAAACAAAACATAGAAGGGGAAGAGAAAAATTGAAAAAGAAAGTTGCATCATTTTTATTAATTCTTGCTTTTATCTTGTCGGTTGTACCAGCTGCATATGCTGCAAATACCATTAGTACGACAAATTCAAGTGTTGGTACAGTAACATCCCCAGGCAACGCCATAGACGGCAATCTTACTACATCAACTACATTAACATCGACTGGGAGTACAACTGGTTTGAGATATCAACTAAACCCATATCTCTCCCTACAGGTTCGACGTTTAATGTGAAAATTTATGCAAAAAGTAGTAATGCATCTCAGACATTAGTTGTTCAACCTGAAGGTAGCTCACAGGCGACTATCGGAGCTTATGTTACAAAAACAGCTACAAATAACGAGGGTTGGCTAACATACAGCTTTACGTCTGTTCCAGGAAACGTTGCTCTTCTGTACATTTACACTCAACAAGCGGGTACTCTGGATCTTTTTGAAATACAGGTCGACGGATATAGCGGTACAACACCACCTCCGGGAATTCCATCAGGATTAACAGCTACAGGCGGGAATACAAAAGTTGATTTGAACTGGACTGCTGTTTCAGGGGCAACTAGCTATAATGTTAAGCGATCAACAACAGCAGGTGGGCCTTACACACCAATCGCAACAAACGTTACAGGAACTACGTACACCGACACAGCAGTAATAAACGGGACAACTTATTATTACATAGTCACAGCAGTTAACGCGGTGGGTGAGAGTGCAAATTCAAACGAAGCATCGGCGACACCGGCGACTCCAGTAACTAATAGAGCTTTATTGGTAATTACACTCGTTAATGGTCTTGAAAAGGAATATGACCTATCCATGGATGAAGTAAATGCCTTCATAAATTGGTACAATGGTCGTGCTGGTGGTACTGGTTCTGAGGTCTATGCTTTTAACAAAAATTTCAACCTTGCCAACTTCCTAAGCCGTAAAGAATATATTTCTTACAGTAAAATCGAGACATTCGAAGTGAATGAATACAAGGTAACACAACCATAATAGCTAATGCTATATTGACTTCATCGCAAATTGTGCCTGAAATGGAGAGCAGGAGGGGAAACCTCGCTGCTCTTTTTTAATGCCTATCTAAAAAATTCCTCTTGAAATACGAATAAACGTTCTGTATTCTGGATACAAATATAGGAACGTTAGTTCTTATAAATGGAGGAAATTTACATGTTGAACACCCTTCGAAAATACATAGGCCGCACCGTGGAGATCATTTATCTCTGCCGCGACAACCGGATCACACAGCGGCAGATTGAAGTCCGGGAGGTCAAGGGCGAGATCGTCAAAGCGTTTTGCTTGGAGCGGCGGGCCCCGCGGACGTTTCAAGCAGATAGCATTTTAGCCGTGCAACTGGTGTTGACGAGGACAGCATGAGTAACGGTGAGCAAACAACATTCACTCGCAGAGGGCCGACACAAGACGAACTTGTGCTGATCCGCGACTGCTTTTGCTTCCCCACATGTTAACTATGGTGCAAGTGAGCACCGATTCGGTCAAAAAGCTTTTACTACAAATTCGCTATATCGTGAGCGCTCGGCACGGGTATATTTGCAACCTTTATTAATCACGAGTGTATTGGATTGAAATCGTGTCAAAAGCTAAAAACCTATATTTTAAGGAGGATCTCGTAAGAATTGATAAATGTAAAGAAAAAGTAGTCGTTATATACGACTACTTTTCTAGAATACTGAATCTATGAGTCATTTCTAAAAAGAAATTTTATGATATTAAGTAACTAAACATTAAAAATATAGTTAATTGAATTATTTCTATACCTTGAATTATTTATATACATTTCCTGTAACATTATTAGTCCCTTTGGGATTTTGTGTAGAATAAACATTACCGGTAACATTTGGAGAATCGTTAAGACTTGGTTTTGAATACTTTTCATTAATGGCTTTGGTGAATTTTTCGATTCTTTTATATTCAGGTTCTTCTTTTCCTTCAGAATAAATTTCTACTGTACCATCCGTAGAATGTTTACCTTGATTAATTGCTACTATACCGTATCTATCATTTTGTGGATCTTTAAATAGAAATAAAATGTATTCTCTTCCCTTTTGCATTGCTTTATATCCCTCAAATGAAGAAATAGTTCCCTTATATGTACCAACGGGCTCAACGACTTTAATATTACTTTTTTTGTTCAAATCACCTTTAAAAACCTTTGTAATTTCAAAGTTCGATTCTGTGTATATGTCTTTTATTGTACCGATATCAGTTGTCGTTAGTACTTCTTTTTCAGATGTTTTTTTCCCTTAACAATAAATTCAGAATGGCTCTCAAGTTCCTCAACAGTAGAATATTTGTCGGCCTTCCCCTCTGCTATACTGATTTTTGTACCATCCACCTCCATATTTGCAGCAAGAGTAAAATCAAGATTTTTAGGGGCATCCGCCTTTTTATAATTAAAGCCAGATAGATAAATAGCTGACATGGCAATTATTCCAATCCCAAGAAGGCAAATTGTTTTTCTTTTTTTCATATTTTGCTATCACTCCTATTATTTTTTGATTATTGATATAATGTATTAATTTTTGCAAAATCCCACCATGTTGGGGTGTTGCTACCTAACCAATCATATTGCATCATTATTGTAGGGTTAGTTGTTTTATTATAATCGTCATGGTGTAGACCTAAAACATGTCCCATTTCATGGGAAGCAGTTTCATATCGTTTAGATACATCATCAAGCTTATCCATCATAAATTTATTTAGTTGTACTTCGTCATAGGTTGAATATTTATATATAGGAATGCTTGCTTTATTTTCATAATCACCGGATCCAATATACGAGCCGGGAGGATTATAATGAAATGTTGCGCCATACCAAGATACAGACGTGTTATTTACCCCATACCATTTCAAATGGTAATCCCATTGGGGTGAATTCGCATTAGGAGTATAGTATGCTTCAACCTTATCACTAGAATCGTATGCATAAGAACCTGTTCCAGCTATATCATGATATCCCAAATTGTCTATTGAAGGATCAAATTTAAAATTCAAATGCGCATGATTTGAATTGTAAGATTGATAGATATAGTACGGTGTTGCTCCTGCAACAGATGTAGTAGATAGTAACAGTGTTCCAAAAAGTAAGATTGATCTGACTCTTTTTTTCACTTAAATCCCTCCCAATTTTATTTTAAAGCGCTAAAATTACAATCTGTAAAAATACTACAATCTTAATTATACATATATTGTAAATAAAATACAATAATTTTCTTTTAAATACTATAATTCCCTTTTTAGGAACAAAAAAGATGGAAATGGTCAATTCCATATCCATCTTTTTTTAAAAATATATAAATTATTTTCTCGCATCATAACCAACAATCTTTTTAGTTGTAAAATCTATGTAGATACCAATAGGACCAACCATTCCATCATTTTTTGTCTTAAAAGTTACCTTAAACACTCTTTCTGGTTCTACGGTTGTTGTCTTCATCGGAACATCCTTCCAATTTACCTCTTTTACTTCTGCCTTCTTCCAATCACCTGTAATCGTCTTTTTTTCTTCTTCTGATACCTGATCCCAAGCAATAGTTCGTAATGGCATCCACTCGTCATTCGGAGTAACATTTTCTTGTTGCCTACTAGAGCAACTTACAGTAAATAAAAGCAATATAATGATTGTTAGATGCTTTGACATTATAATCACCTCGCTTCAATGACATCTTAAACCCTAGCAATACATCTTTTGGTTTCATAGGTCTAGTAAGTTTCTTTGAAAAGATGTTGACTTCATTGATCTATATTTAATTTTATAAACGATTTTTAATCAAGTTATGTTGCTGAACTTTAAATAATGCTTAAAGATAAATTATTTACATATTTCGTTGTGTTCGATGTCCTCCGTTTGAACGGCCGCGATTTGCGAGGGCCGCCGCTCAGAAGATTGGTTGAAAATTATAAAATGAGAGTACTATGCGGTACATACCGTCGGTTCAGGAAATCTGAACTTGGTTGGTTGGCTCATGTGATGGAAGGCGGGCAATCGCGACCAGCTGGAATTATTGAGCTCGGTGTTACACCTACTGCTTGCCAGAGCATTCCGAGCAGTTTGTAATTAATTAAATAACCGGTGAAAGCGGAGATTTTTGTATTCCTGGAGCCGCGGATCCGGGCCCGCGTGAAAACGAGGAATAGGACAAAGGCCGGAATACTACGAATACCTTCATTCGTAGAATTTATATTTTGACATAAAGTCTTTAGCAAGGACTCGAAAGGCTCATATATGGGGTAAAACAAGAGTATAAACAATTAGTTAACTAGTGCTCCGAGGAGATAATACCTCGAGCACTTTTTTTAAATACAAATAAGTTATGCTTTTCTGGATTGTATAATGAAGCTATATTTTAAATTTGGTGATCAAATGGTGGTCAAATGATCATTTTAGGGACTGTATCAGTTACAAAGACAATGACTGTTATATATGTTAAGTCCGCATAAACAAAGGATTTTTCAGTAACTGTTATAATAAATTCGGGCCCCGTCTCTCGACGAGGCCCTTCATGGGAGAGGAGAAACCGGACGAAGAGCTTATGGGGAACGTAAGCCTTCTCCGCGGTTGTCTACGACATTTTCGGATGTCGATGATATAAGGATGGGTCTTTTTCGCACAAAATATACATCGTCCGCCAAAAAAATTCATTTTTTTGTGCAAAAGTTTTCTTTTGTGATACGATAGCATTACTATTGCAGTGAAAAGGTGGCTTGACAACACGATGAGAGTCATTTCGGGCACAGCCAAAGGGCGGCCGCTGAAAGCGGTGCCCGGCATGGGGACGCGGCCCACGACAGACAAGGTGAAGGAAGCGATCTTCAGCATGATCGGGCCCTATTTTGACGGCGGCCGGGTGCTGGATTTGTTTGCGGGAACCGGGGGATTAAGCATCGAGGCGCTGAGCCGGGGATGGAACATGCCGTGCTTACCGACGTGGATAAGAAGGCGATTGACACCATCCGCCACAATCTGCAGGCTGCGGGGCTGAACGAGAAAGCCGAGCTTTACCGCAACGATGCGGAACGCGCTGTGAAAGCGCTGGCCAAACGGGGATGCGTTTCGACCTCGTTTTTCTGGATCCGCCCTATAAAATGAAGGTCATCCGAGGGCTATTGGAGCAGCTGGTGGAAGGCGGACTGCTTCGGGACCGCGCTTATGTGGTGATTGAGCATGATGCCGAAGACCGGCACGATGAGCCTGTAGGAAGCCTATCCTGTATCCGGCGTGCCGAATATGGGGATACGGCCGTCACGATTTACCGAAACGAAATGTAGCAGAAGACTGGGCAATGCATGAGGGAGCTGACCGTACCAATGGATGCGAATGGACAACTAAATCATAATGCGGTGGTAGCCGTATATCCCGGAAGCTTCGATCCGGTTACCAACGGGCATTTGGATATTATTCACCGGGCCGCAAAGGTGTTTGACAAGCTGGTCGTGGCGGTGCTGAACAACACGAGCAAGAATCCTTTGTTCTCGGTGGAGGAACGGGTGGAGCTGTTGCGGAAGGTGACGGCGGATCTGCCGAACGTGGAAATCGACAGCTTCCGTGATCTGCTGATCAATTATATGAAGAAGAAAAACGCGCATCTCATCGTAAGAGGATTGCGCGCCGTTTCCGATTTTGAATATGAGCTGCAGATGGCTTCCACGAACCGGAAGCTGAGCGAGGATATTGAGACGTTTTTTATGACATCGACTCCGATGTACTCCTATTTGAGCTCCAGCATCGTAAAGGAAGTCGCAAGGTTTCACGGCCCGGTTTCCGATCTGGTGCCCCCGGAAGTGGAACAGGCGCTTCGCATGAAATATGCGGGCCGGTGATGGCGGAACGGTAGCCCCTTGATTCCCGGTTTAGGGATCAAGGGCTTTTGCGATGCCGGTAAAAAAGAAACGCGGCGAACACCGAGAGCAGCGTGAGCAGCAGCAGGATGGTGCCGAACTGCAGCATCATCGGGCTGACGAGCGGCCATAGGCTGTCCCGTCCGTCCGACCACCCTGCGCTGAAGCGAGGGAGGAAGACGGTCTTGTCGGTCGTTATAGGACCGCTGAGCCACCGGTTCAGCGGCTCCCAGCCAAGAAGGGTGAGCAGCGAAGCCAGGTCGCCGTGAAGTATTCGTGAGCGGATGAAGCCCGTAAAGCGCAGGTCGGTTCCGACGGTGAAGCTTTTCACCTGAGCGTGAGCGGACAACCCGCCCCAGCCGAGGAGCAGGCTGAGCAGGGCGTAAGGCCATGGTCCGGTAAGGGGAATGGGCTGGGTCAGTGCGTACGCGCCGAGATGCGGCTCGAACAGGCCGGGGAGCAGGGAAGTCAGAACGGCAAGAGCGTCGGTGCCAGTGATGCCTAATACGGAAGCCAGGTCGCTGAGGCTCTGGAGGATCCCTGATAAAGAGACGACCTTCAGCAGGACCGAGAAGATCATCATGCAGCCGCCGACAATAAACAGCTGCTGGATTCCCGCCGACACCGAATCGCCGAGCAGCTTGCCGAAGGTGCGGCCATCCCGGGCCTGGGCGCTGTGGAAGGCGTCTATGCTACGTACAAGCAGATTGCCCCGCGCTTCATCCCTTGAAGCCTGCCGTCCGGCCCCGTCGCTGCGAATCCGCTGATACAGAGCCACAAGAATGGCGGCCGCGTAATGAAGGATCGCCAGTGCCAGCCCCGTCGTGGGATTATGTAGGAAGCCTGTACCGACGACGCCGATCAAAAAGACCGGGCTCATGACGTGGCTGACGGACAGCAGGCGTTCGCCTTCCTCCCTTGTCAGCTGGCCGTCCCGGCGTAAAGAGCATACGGCGGAAGCGCCCGCGGGCATACCGGCCGTAAGCCCGAGTGCCATGACCCACCCGGCGGTCCCGGGAAGCCGGAACAATACGCGAAGGAGCGGTTCCATCAGTATACCGAAGGCGTGCAGCAGGCCGAGCCCCCGCATCAGCTCGGTCATAATGAGGAAGGGGAGCAGCGCTGGAAATACGAGCTTCCACCACAGGTGCAGCCCGCTTAAGGAAGCGTGGAACGCCTCGTCGGGAAATAAAATAATGCTGACGACCAGGCCGAGCGCCGCGCTGCTGAGCAGCAGCGTCACGGTCCGGGGGAAACGAGCTGTATACGTGACATCCGAAATCACTCCAGCGTTTTTGGAATGGTACATGTTTACGCTTTGTCCGCATGGTTTAGACCTTGGGGGCATATTCTAGGAACGGCATACACTGAAGCGGTTGGAGGGGACTTCACTTGGGAGAGGACAGACATCTAAAGCGCGCCTCGCGCCTGGTTTTTTCAGTATTTATAGGAGTGGCTCTCGTCTATCTGGTTTATTTCCTGCCGCTTCCGTACTATATCTTCATGCCTGGCACCGCCGAGCCGATCCGGCCGATGGTGGAAGTGAGCAAGCCGGTAACGGAAGAGAAGGGATCGCTCATGCTAACGACCGTCAGGGTCAGCGATGCCACGGTCTTTGGCTACCTCGGCGCCTTCTTCCAGCCATACGAGGAGCTTCATAAGAAGGAGGAGCGCTTCGCAACAATGAAACGGAGGCGGAGTATACGCAGCGGCAGGAAGTTGTTATGCTGACCTCCCAGGAGAGTGCGATTCAGGCCGCTTACAATAAGCTGAAGATTCCTTATAAGATAAGTAACGACGGCGTCATTTTACTGCAGGTGTACAAGGATTACCCGGCCCATGACGTGCTTCAGGCGGGAGATTATATCGTCAAGGTCGATGATAAAGCGATTGGGACGAGAGAGGACCTCTTGAACGAACTCAAAGGTAAAAAAGCGGGGGATTCCGTAACGATCAGCTACAAGCGTAAGGGCGTTGTCCGCACGAAGGAAATTGCGTTGAAGGTGCTGCCGAGTGACGGTCCCGGGCAGCCGGAGCGGGCGGGGCTTGGCGTTGTGCCGGCCGATGTACAGAGCGTGAAGGCGGAAGCCGAAAACCAGCAGGTGAAGATCCAGGCCGGAGAGATTGGGGGACCGTCGGCGGGACTCATGTTTTCCCTTGAAATCTACAACAAGCTTTCGACCGCAGATATTACGAAAGGTTATAAAATTGCGGGCACCGGCACCATCGACGAGCACGGGAATGTCGGCGTAATCGGCGGCATCCAGCATAAAATCGTGGCGGCGGACCGGGCGGGGGCGGAAATCTTTTTCGCACCGAAGGATTATAACCAGAATGGGCAGAGCATCCCGAATTACAGCGATGCCAAGAAACGGGCGGAAGAAATCGGCACGAAAATGAAAATCGTCCCGGTAGGGACGATGGACGATGCGCTTAATTATCTGGCTTCGCTTCCGCCTAAAAACAGCTAATTCCCGTATACAATGGGCGGCTCGTAATAATCTCTGAGCCAGTCGCGCGGACCGGGCTCGGCGTACCCCAAGGCATATACCGACGTCGCCCGGATATCGAGTTGAAGCATCGGCGGAGCGTCTCCCGTCACTTTGGTGATGACGGGAACCTTCGCCGTTTTTTTCATCCGTTTCAAGAGCTCGCGCCCCTGCGGGCTGAAGCCGAGAACGCGCAAATACGGCACCCCTGTGCGCAGCCGGTCGGGGGCCAAGTCCCCCTTCGTATGGTTCAAGAAGATGCGTGTCAGGGCACGTTGAAGCTTCGTACGGGTATACCTTCGGGTCTTCAGCTTGTCCGTCAGCGTCTCTACCAGCCGTCCCTTGGCTTCTATAGGGTCCAGAAGAGGAAGCGCTCGGCGGATCCGATGCTCCAGCCCCTCCGTCACCTCATGGAATAAGGCAAGCTGCTCCGGACGATGTATCAGCAACTGGTGGAGGAGAGGCTGCGCAAACCGCTCCCAGCCGATCGGAGCCCGTCCGGCCGCCCATTCCCGCTCCAGGATACGGAGGGTAGAAGCCGGAACGTATGAGGAAATACCCTGAAGATCATCTTCCTCGAACAAAAGTCTGCGGATGGCGGTAGCGCTTGCAATCTGCCGGTCGGTAATCTCGGTCTGGTTATAGTCCGCCTTCGTACGGGTAATGGTTAGCGGACGGATCCTGCTGCCGAGCCGCCGCAGGGCTATGAGATAATGCAGTCCAAGCGTATTGTTCGGCTTCGCCAGCTCCGCTTCCTCGGTCCCGGGCACAAGCGCAGCAACGGCGCGGCTGTAGGCCGTGGGATAGGGCTGCCCGGTCTTCAGTTCGCGCTGAAGCGCCTCCTTGAAGCTGTCCGGCTCCTCGTGCAGCGGCTCTGCTGCAGCCGTAAGCCAGCCGAGGTCGCCGCTTTCGCTGCCGAAGCAAAGCGAATCCACGATGCCGGTGGCATTGAGAGCCGATACCGCGCCGTAAGCGAACCATTCCGCCGGCTGGGCGGAGTAGGCGACCGGCGACTCGAGCACGAGGTCGGCGCCCATGGCCAGCGCCATCTCGGTGCGAGCCCACTTGTTGACGAGAGCGGGTTCCCCCGCTGGAGGAAGTGGCCGCTCATCACACATACGGCGGCGTCCGCGCCCGATACCTTTTTCGATTGTTGGTAATGATAGTAGTGACCGTTGTGCAGCGGGTTGTATTCCACGATGAGTCCGACGGTATGCATTCTTACTCCTCCCCAGGAGTGTTTTTCCAATAAAGTTTGCTTCAATCAATATAGCATGAACTGAAAATGTTGACAAAACGAAGCTATACTCGCTATAATTATTTTTGTTTGTTTGGAGTGATGCTCATGATAATTCATTTTAAAGAATTGGCGTCCAAAGGGACCATTCGCTTTCAGGAGCAAGTCGATCTCGGCGGCGAGCCGCCGAAGAAAGGCAGTCTCTTGAATTACGGACCGCTGGAGGTTGTGCTTGAAGCGCACCACAAGACCGGAGCGGCGGAAGTCAGCGGATCGCTGTCGATCGAGGTGGAGCAGGCCTGCTCCCGTTGTTTGACCCCGGTTCGGCAGAAGCTGAACATTCCGTTCCATGAAACCTTCGTCCGCGTCGAGCCGGAGAATCTGCCGGATGAAGACGATGAGGAGGAAGAGGACGTCGAGTATGTGACCGAGGAACGGCTGGATCTGACGCCTTATCTATTAGAGAGCGTGATGTTCGCCATTCCGTTCGTGCCGCTGTGCGACGAAGCTTGCCAAGGATTATGCCCCGTGTGCGGTGCCAACCGCAACACCGAAGCTTGCGGCTGCAAGCAGGACAAGGTGGACCCGCGGTTGGCCGGACTTGCGGATTTCTTTAAAGATCAGAGTTAATACGCAGCACCTTGAATTCGTTGAAGGAGGTGGGATACATGGCAGTACCTCAAAGGAGAACATCCAAAACGCGCCGCGACAAGCGCCGCACTCACTTTAAACTCGAAGTACCGGGAATGGTTAAATGCGATCATTGCGGAGAACTGAAGCTGGCTCACCGCGTTTGCAAAGTTTGCGGAACCTACAAGAAAAGAGAGATCATTAACCAATAATCGTTACTGATCCGGGAGATAGCACTTCACAAACGTTGGAGTGCTATTTTTTTGTGCCATTTTCAGCGGACTCGCTTTTCTTTTGGGGACGAATCCATTATACTATCTCTTATTACTTGGTCATAAGATTTAGTGTCAGATCATACGCATAGGATGAAACTAGCCTTTACATGCTAACAAAGGTGGTGCTCGAGATCGAACGCCTTCCGAAAAGACAGCGTCAGCAGCAACTGGCCAAAGCGATTGAAGAGAACCCTTTTATAACCGACGAAGACTTAACGAAGCTGTTCCAGGTCAGCATCCAGACCGTCCGGCTTGACCGGCTCGAACTCGGCATTCCCGAGCTGCGGGAACGGATGAAACTGATGGCCGAGCAGTCCTATGACCAGGTGCGCTCCCTGCCGCTTCATGAAGTGATCGGCGACGTGATCGATTTGCAGCTGGATAAGAGCGGCATCTCGATGTTCGAAATTCGCGAGGAACATGTTTTCTCCCGAACGAAGATCGCGAGGGGGCACCATATTTTCTCCCAGGCGAATTCGCTGGCGGTGGCGCTCATCAACGATGCGGTAGCCCTGACGGCGGCGGCCGATATCCGGTTCGTGCGACCGGTCCGGCTGCAGGAGAAATGTATTGCCAAAGCGTATGTCCGCTCGATCTCCAAAGGGAAGGCCAAGGTGGAAGTTTTCACCTATGTTGGAGAAGAAGTGGTTTTTCAAGGGAACTTCATCATTTATCACTCAAGCAAAGACCGCTTCGAAGGAGGAGAGCTTCATGCGGATAGCGATTGACGCCATGGGGGAGACCACGCGCCGCAGGCGAACGTGGAAGGGGCGATCGCAGCCGCCAAGGAATGGGCCGATACAACGGTTATTCTTGTCGGAGACAAAGACAAGCTGGAATCGTTTGTCGGTAAAGACGCACCGCGCAATTTGGAAATTCGCCCCGCTTCCGAAATCATTGAGGCCGACGATGAACCGGTGAAAGCCGTACGCCGCAAGAAAGACGCGTCGATGGTTGTCGCCGGTCGGATGGTCAAGGAAGGCGAAGCCGACGCCATGATTTCCGCCGGGAATACAGGGGCCTTGATGACGATAGGTCTGCTGGTCGTGGGCCGCATCAAAGGGATTGAACGGCCGGCCCTGGCGCCGATGCTGCCGACGGTGGACGGCGAGGGGATCCTTGCGCTCGATTTGGGCGCGAATATGGATGCAACGGCGGAGCAGCTTGTGCAGTATGCGGTGATGGGCAGCATTTACCGCAGCAAGGTGCATGGCGTAACGAAGCCCCGCGTCGGACTGTTGAACGTCGGCACGGAGGAGATGAAGGGCAATGAGCTGACCAAAGCGGCCTTTCCGCTGTTGTCGGTCGCCCCGGTTCATTTTATCGGCAATGTCGAATCCCGGGATGTGCTGCGCAAGCCGTGTGATGTACTGGTATGCGACGGTTTTTCCGGCAATATCATGCTGAAGTCGATGGAAGGTACCGCTTCGGTGCTGATGTCCGAATTGAAGAAAGAATTCATGCGAAGCTTCCTGACGAAGCTCGCGGTCGCTATAGTTAAGAAAGGTATGCTGCAGCTCCGCCAAAAAATGGATTATACGGAGCACGGCGCCGCGCCGCTTCTCGGAATCAACGGGTTGGTCCTGAAAAGCCACGGCTCCTCGAACGGCCATGCGATTAAGAATGCGGTGCGACAAGCGAGAATCGCAGTGGCGAACGATCTGGTGCAAAGTATTTCGACCGGGATCGGCCATACTACGCAAAACAGTAACGGAAGCGAGATGTAAATTATGAGTTTACTGCCGGTCGGCATCATCGGAACTGGAAAATATGTGCCTGAAAAAGTGCTGACGAATCACGATCTGGAGCGGATGGTGGATACGAACGACGAGTGGATCGTTACGCGCACGGGCATTCGCGAACGCCGCATTGCGGCTCCGGAGCAGGCTTCTTCGGATTTGGCCTACGAGGCTTCGCTGATCGCCTTGAAGAAGGCGGGGATTACGGCGGAGCGAGCTCGATCTCATCATCGTGGCTACGATTACGCCGGATATGGCGTTTCCTTCCACCGCCTGCATTCTGCAGGATAAGCTCGGCGCGAAGAAAGCGGCTGCGTTCGACCTGTCCGCCGCCTGCTCGGGCTTTATCTACGGTCTGGCCAATGCGGCTAATTTTATTGCCATGGGCATTTATAAATATGCTCTAGTTATTGGAGCAGAATGCTTGTCCCGGATTACGGATTACACGGACCGCAATACCTGCATTTTGTTCGGAGACGGCGCAGGCGCGGCCGTGCTGGGAGCCGTGCCGGAGGGACGCGGCTTCAAGTCGTTCGAGATCGGCGCCGACGGCGCGGGCGGCGAACTGCTCAAGATCGCCGGAGGCGGCTCGCGATGCCCCGCATCGCCGCAAAGCCTTGAGGGCAAGCAGCATTTCATCTACATGGCGGGCAAGGAAGTATTCAAGTTTGCGGTGCGCATTATGGGCGGCTCGGCCGAGGAGGCGCTGCGCAAAGCTGGCATCGATAAATCGGAGGTCGACCTCCTGGTGCCGCATCAAGCGAATATCCGGATCATTCAATCCGCTCTGGAGAAGCTGAATCTCAGCGAGGACAAGTGCATGATCAATCTGGATAAGTACGGCAATATGTCGGCGGCTTCGATCCCGGTGGCGCTGGCTGAAGCGGACGAAGCCGGAAGGCTTCGCGAGGGGGACTGCATCGTTCTCGTTGGCTTCGGGGGCGGTTTGACCTGGGGCGCTTCGGTACTTGTTTGGTAAGCTTGTTTGTTTGGAAAGGGGCAATACGTATCCATGGGTAAAGTGGCTTTTGTATTTCCGGGTCAAGGCGCTCAGACCGTAGGAATGGGCAAAGACGTTTACGATGCGGCGGCCGAAAGCCGCCGGATCATAGACGCCGCCGATGAGGCGCTGGGCTACAGCCTGAGCAGGATTGCTTTTGAAGGACCGGAAGATGAACTGAAAATTACATATCATACGCGACCGGCGCTGCTCACAACGAGCATGGCCTATTTGGAGGCGTTCCGCCAAAGACACGGGCTTAAGCCCGACTACGTGGCGGGTCACAGCCTCGGCGAATACAGCGCGCTCGTGGCGGCCGGCGCGATCGGCTTCGAAGACGCCGTGCGCACCGTTCGCGCGCGCGGCGAATTCATGGAACAAGCCGTACCGGGCGGGATCGGCGCGATGGCGGCGGTGCTGGGTGCGGAACGTGAGGCGCTGCAGTCGCTGTGTGCGGACATCTCCGCCGGCGGCGCCGTCGTTGAGCTCGCCAATCTGAACTGTCCGGGGCAAATCGTTGTTTCCGGGACCAAGGAAGGGGTTCAAGCCGTTGCCCAACGCGGCAAGGAAATCGGGGCCAAGCGGGTGCTTGCCGCTGGAGGTTAGCGGGCCGTTCCATTCTTCGCTGATGAAGCCGGCTTCGGAAAAGCTTAGCGGCGTGCTTGCGGGTCTTGCCATGCAGCCCGCGCAAGTACCTGTGGTCGCCAATGTGACCGCGAGACCTGTCACGGATCCGGATGAAATCCGGGGACTGCTGGTGGAGCAGGTGCACTCGTCCGTGTTATGGGAGGACAGTGTGGCATGGCTCATTGCCCAAGGCGTTGATACGTTCGTCGAGTTTGGTTCCGGCACGGTGCTGGCCGGTCTGGTCAAAAAGATCGACCGCAGCGTGAAGACCTATTCGATGAATAGCCTGGATGCAATCGAGAAGTTTCAGCTGGAATAGGCGGTAAAATCCGATTGAATGTTTAATGAGGGGAAACCAGCTTATGCTAACGGATAAAGTGGCGCTTGTCACCGGGGCCTCGAGAGGCATCGGACGGGCTATTGCACTTACACTGGCGGAAGCCGGGGCGGATGTGGTTGTCAATTTCGCGGGAAGCGAAGGGGCGGCTCAGGAGGTTGTCGAGCAGATCGAAGCGCTTGGCCGCCGGGCTTTCAAGATCAAGGCAAACGTAGGTTCCTCGCAGGAAGTCGAAGATATGTTCAAGCAGGTGCTGGAAGCGTTCGGCCGCATCGACATTCTGGTGAATAATGCCGGCATTACGCGGGACAATCTGATTATGCGGATGAAGGAAGAGGAATTCGATCAGGTGATCGAAACGAATCTGAAGGGCGTCTTCAACTGCGTGAAAGCGGCGACGCGTCCGATGATGAAGCAGCGCTCCGGACGAATCATCAACATCTCTTCCGTCGTAGGGGCGCTCGGCAACCCCGGACAAGTCAACTACGTGGCGGCCAAAGCCGGTGTAATCGGCATGACGAAGGCGGCTGCGAAGGAGCTGGCCTCCCGGGGAATTACGGTGAACTGCGTGGCGCCGGGCTTTATCGAGACCGACATGACCGATAAGCTCTCGGAGGAGCTTCGCTCCCAGCTGCAGCAGCAGATTCCACTGGCCCGTTTGGGACAGCCTGAGGATATTGCCAAAGCCGTCCGGTATCTGGCTTCCGATGACGCTTCTTACCTGACCGGCCAGACGATCCATGTGGACGGCGGCATGTATATGTAGTCCGCGGCCGATCGCCGCACTGCATTTTGCCAAATCCTGTTTTTTTAGCACCGAACCGGGATGGCTATGGCAATTTGTCCATAAGTCCAGTATAATACCATGGAGGAGGTGAACCGGATGTCTGATGTTGTAGATCGCGTAAAACGAATCGTCGTTGACCGACTCGGCGTGGACGAGGCGGAAGTGACACTCGAAGCATCTTTTAAGGATGATTTAGGTGCCGATTCTCTCGACGTTGTCGAATTGGTTATGGAATTAGAAGATGAGTTTGACTTGGAAATCTCTGATGAAGATGCCGAGAAGATCACTACTGTAGGTCAAGTAGTTGATTACATAAAATCTCATACCTAAGGTGTTATAAGTCCCGTTTAACCAACAACGGGACTTATCTCCATTCCGAACCAAAATTATAAACGAGATACATAACGAAAGTTATTTTAAATAGAGGTGGGTTATTGTGAAGCAGAGAGTCGTCATTACGGGGCTAGGCGTGATGTCTGCGCTCGGTCGTGATCTTGAAACGTTCTGGGGCCATTTGCTGGCCGGCAAGTCGGGTGTCAGCCTGATCGAATCGTTCGATGTAAGCGAGTATCCTACGCGGATTGCAGCCGAGATCAAGGATTTCAATCCGGAAGAATATATCGATAAGAAAGAGGCGCGCCGGATGGACCGTTTTGTCCAGTTCGCCGTCGCAGCTACGCTGAAAGCGCTCGAGGATGCGGGGCTGAACGTGAAAGAAGATACCGATCCCGAACGGGTCGGCGTTTATGTAGGCTCGGGAATCGGCGGCCTGCAGACCTGGGAAGAGCAGCATAAGATTTTGCTGGAAAAAGGACCGAAGCGCGTCAGCCCGTTCTTTATACCGATGATGATCGCGAACATGGCTTCGGGCCAAATTTCGATGATCACCGGGGCGAAAGGTCCGAACAGCACGGCGGTTACCGCTTGCGCCACAGGAACGCATTCCATCGGCGACGCGTTTAAAACCATCATGCATGGAGACGCCGACGTCATGATCTGCGGCGGCGCCGAGGCGACGATCAGTCCGACGGGCGTGGCCGGCTTCTGTGCGCTGCGCGCGATGTCGACACGCAACGATGAACCGGAGAAGGCCAGCCGACCGTTCGATACCGATCGAGACGGATTCGTTATGGGCGAAGGCTCGGGGATTCTGATTCTGGAATCGCTTGAGCATGCGCAGAAGCGAGGCGCCAAGATTTACGGCGAAGTCATTGGTTACGGGATGAGCGGCGATGCTTACCATATGACGGATCCGGATCCGGACGGAGCGGCCCGCTGTATGACCAAAGCGGTGAAAGACGCCGGTATTGCTTTTGAAGATGTGGATTACATCAACGCCCACGGCACTTCCACCCCTGTAGGGGACAAGTCGGAGACGACGGCGATCAAGAAATCGTTCGGCGACCATGCCTACAAATTGGCGGTCAGCTCGACCAAATCGATGACCGGCCATCTGCTTGGCGCCGCCGGCGGCGTAGAAGCGCTCATCTGTGCCCTTGCACTGAAGCACGGCATAATTCCTCCCACGATCAATCTGGACAACCAGGATCCGGAGTGCGATCTGGATTATGTGCCTAATGTGCCAAGGCAGGCGGATCTGCGGGTAGTCATGTCGAATTCATTCGGCTTCGGCGGGCATAATGCCACCATCGTTCTGAAGAAATTCGAAGGTTAACAAGAAACGGCCGTTCCGGGCTGCATGATATTTGAACAAAGAGCTTATACTATTACCGCTTTATGTATCTTAGGAGCGGGATCGACCGGGGTCCCGGGAATGCAGATTTCGGCTTTTCTCCGGGATTCGCGAGTCATGATTTTGTCCGATTTGTAGGTGATGAAGAGATGCATCGCAACTTGAGACAGCTGCAGTCCGAGCTGGGGATTACGTTTAAAGACCCCGACCTGCTCCGGCAAGCGTTTACGCATTCTTCGTATGTGAATGAACATCGGGTCGGCTCTTATAAGGATAATGAACGTCTGGAGTTTTTGGGAGATGCGGTGCTTGAACTGACGGTTTCCGAGTATTTGTTCCAGAAATATCCGGACCGTACGGAAGGCGAACTCACGAAGCTTCGCGCCTCCATTGTCTGCGAGCCCTCGCTCGTCGGCTTCGCCGAACAGCTCGACTTCGGTTCCTATGTGCTGCTCGGCAAAGGAGAGGAGCTGACCGGCGGGCGTACCCGTCCGGCACTGCTTGCAGATGTATTCGAGTCGTTCATCGGTGCGCTGTACTTGGACCAGGGACTGGACGTCGTGCAAGGCTTTCTGCGCCGGTCGATGTTCCCGTTCCTTCCGCAGCAGGGCAAGTTGCTCACCGCCGATTACAAAACGCTCCTGCAGGAGCATATCCAGCAGCACAGCATGGGTCCGCTCGAATACCGCATTGTGGACGAGAAGGGACCTGCGCATGAGCGCGAATTTGTAGCAGAGGTGCATCTTCAGGACCAACTGCTCGGAAGAGGTAGCGGCCGGTCCAAGAAGGAAGCGGAGCAGCAGGCGGTCGCGGAGGCGCTCGTAACGCTTAAAGTGGAGATTCGGCAAAGCTAGCGGAGAAGTACGGCAATCATGCGGCGGAGGCGGCTGACTTACAGCTGTCCCGCTGTTTTTTTGGCTGAATATAATTACTAATTTAATGGAAACGGGCTGTTCCCCGGCTCCGGTTTCCAGAGCTAGAGGTGAGAAGCCCTAGAACCCGTGAAAATGCTGTCTTCCGGACCGCACGGATGGTACAATAGGTATGAGGTGAGGCATTTGTTTTTAAAACGGATTGAGCTTTCCGGCTTCAAATCGTTTGCGGATCGGACGGAGCTGGAGTTCGTGCCGGGGATTACGGCGGTAGTAGGGCCGAACGGCGCCGGCAAAAGCAATATTTCCGACGGCATCCGCTGGGTACTGGGCGAGCAAAGCGCCCGTTCCTTGCGCGGAGGCAAGATGGAGGACATCATCTTCGCCGGCGGCTGACGCCCGCAAGGCGGTCAACTATGGCGAGGTTTCTTTGACGCTGGACAATTCGAGCCAGTCCTTGTCGCTCGATTATAACGAAGTGACCGTGACACGCCGGGTGCATCGCAGCGGAGACAGCGAATATTTCATCAACAAGCAGGCCTGCCGGCTGAAGGATATTACCGAGCTGTTCATGGATACCGGGATCGGCAAGGAAGCCTATTCGATTATCGGGCAGGGCCGGATTGAAGAGATTTTAAGTACCAAATCGGAAGATCGGCGGGGCATTTTCGAAGAGGCCTCCGGGATCGTCAAATATAAATCGCGCAAGAAGGAAACGGAAAAAACTGCAGGAAACCGAGCAAAATTTGCTGCGGATTCACGATTTGGTGACGGAGCTGGAGGACCAGCTCGAGCCGCTCAGCATTCAGTCGGCCAAAGCGATTCGCTTCAAGGAACTCAAGGAAGAGCTGAAAGCGAATGAAATCGCGATGTATGTTCATCAGATCGAGCAGATCTATGAGAATTGGACGGAGACGAACCAGAGGCTGGACAAGCTGAAGCGGGAGCAGCTGGAGCTGTCCGGTTTTGTAAGCCGTCACGATGCGCAGCTGGAGAAGGACCGCTGGGAGACGCGGCGGCTGGAGGAAGAGATCGAGAAGCTGCAGGAGCATCTGCTCGTCCTGAGCGAGGAGTTCGAGAAATGCGAAGGCCAGGGTGAAGTGCTGAAGGAGCGGAAGAGGAACTTCTCCGCGAACCGGACGCAGCTGCAGCAAACGATCGCCCAGCAGGAGCAGCGGCTAACGGATAAAGAAGCCGAGCTGGCCGAATACCGCCTCAAGATCCAGGCAATCGGCGAGGAGCTTGCCCGTTACCAAGGGCAGCTGAAAGCGGAGGAGGACCGGCTGCTTGGCGTGACCGGCGGCATCAGCGGCGCGGAGGAAGACCGCCTGAAAGGCGAGCTGCTGGAAGCTTTGAACGATATGGCCAATGCCCGCAATGAAGCGAGATATGCCGACCAGCGGCTCGAAGCGCTTGGGCGCAGATTGGAGCGGCTTGGCGACGAGCACCGCAAATGGCAGGAGCAGCAGGCCGGCATTGCGGAGCGCAAGCAGAAGCTGGAGTCACGGCTTCAACAGGTCGTGAAGGAGATCGATTCGGCCCGGAACAGCTATCTGCAGGTGAGCCAAGGTCTTAAGGGAAAGCAATCGCTTTCCGAGGAAGCGACGGCCACCGTGCGCAAATGGGAGCAGAAGCTTCAGGCTATGGTATCGCGCCGCGATACGATGCGTGAGATGGCGAACGACTATGACGGCTTTATGCACGGCGTCAAGGAAGTGCTTAAGGCGAAGGACCGCGGCGATCTGCGCGGCATTCACGGTGCCGTAGCGGAGCTTGTGAAGGTGCCGGCCCAGGTGGAGGTTGCCGTGGAAACGGCACTTGGCGGCGCGCTTCAGCACGTGGTCGTGGATAACGAGGCGAACGGACGGGAAGCCATCGCTTTCCTCAAGCGCCGGCAACTTGGCCGAGCGACGTTTTTGCCGCTTGATGTCATCCGCGGTCGCTCCATACCGGACACCGAGCAGCGGCAAATCCAGGGAATGGAAGGCTTCGTGGGCATTGCAGCCGATTTGGTGCAGTATGAGGACAAATACCGGCAAATCGTCGGCGACCTGCTCGGCAACGTCATCCTGGCCGAGTCCTTGGAAGTGGCCAACCGGATCGCGGCTCGGGTGCAGTACCGTTACCGGGTCGTGACGCTGGAAGGGGACGTTGTCAATCCGGGCGGATCGATGACCGGGGGCGAGCCAGCAGAAGAAGACGACAAGCCTTCTCAGCCGGCGGCCGGCAGATTGAAGAAATGGACAAGGAGATCGCCTTGTCGGAAAGCCAGCTGCGCGATCTGCGGATGAAAGCGGAGCAGGTGCGCAGGGAAATCTCCGATGCGAACAAGGAGCTGGATGAGCCGCGGGGTGCCATTGAAGGCCTCCGCATTGAGGAGCAGCAGATCCGTTCCACGCTGGAGCCGCTTGTGAATGAAGCGAAGCAGGTGGCCGAGCAGCTTGCGTTGTACGGTGCCGACGGCGAGTCGCTGACGGCGGAGCGGCGAGATTTGGAAGTGCGCCGGCAAGCCGCCCTTGAAGCCATCGAACAGCTGCAGCGGCAGGAAGCGGACCTGCAGCAGGCGATCCGTGAGGCTGAAATTCGCCGGAAAGCGAGCGAATCGGAGAAGGAGGAGCTGCAGACCCAGCTGACCGATCTGAAAATCAAGGTTGCCTCGCAGGGTCAAGAGAAGCAGTCCTTGCAGGATCAGGAACGCCGGTTCCGTTTGGAACTGGAGGCACTGAATAGCGAGCTGGAACTCAACCGAAACCTGCTTTCGCAGCTTGAGCTCGATATGGGCAATCACGAGCAGGAGACGGTGCTCCAGATCGAGCAGCTGAACGATTTGAAGCTGAAGAAGCAAACGTGCTCCGAGCAGCTTGATCTGAAGCGGGCGGCCCGCGCCGAATGGATGGCCAAGCTCGAGGCGGAAGAGAACAAGACAAGGGAGCAGCGAAACCAGCTGAAGCAGGTCGAGGAGGAGCTGCACCAAACCGAGGTACGGGTGAACCGCCTCGACGTCGAGTTGGAGAATCTGCTGAAGAAGCTCTCCGAGGATTACGAGCTTAGCTACGAGCTGGCTAAGGAGCGCTATCCGGTGCCGGAGGATGTCCCGGCCACTCAGAACAAAGTACGCGATCTCAAGCGGGAAATTGCGATGCTCGGGGAAGTGAATCTCGGCGCGATTGAGGAATATCAGCGGGTGAACGAGCGTTACCAGTTCCTGGCGGAGCAGAAGAACGACCTCGTTGAAGCGAAAACGGCGCTCTACCAGGTGATCCGCGAGATGGACGAAGAGATGGCCAAAAGGTTCCGCACGACGTTCGATGCGATCCGTTCCCATTTTGTCGTCGTCTTCGCGAAGCTGTTCGGCGGCGGTCGGGCCGACCTGATCCTGTCCGAGCCGGACAATCTGCTCGATACGGGCATCGAGATTGTCGCGCAGCCCCCCGGGGAAGAAGCTGCAGAATCTGCAGCTGCTCTCAGGCGGCGAGCGCGCGCTGACGGCGATTGCGCTGCTGTTCTCGATCCTCCGCGTGAAGCCGGTGCCGTTCTGTGTCCTCGACGAGGTCGAGGCGGCGCTGGACGAAGCCAACGTGGCCCGCTTCGCGGAATATTTGCGTGAATTTTCGCAGCAGACGCAGTTCATTGTTGTTACCCACCGTAAAGGGACGATGGAAGAGGCGGACGTGCTTTACGGGGTAACGATGGAGGAAGGCGGCGTTTCCAAGCTCGTCTCCGTTCGTCTCGAAGAGGACGAGGCGATTATGGAGGCGGGCTGACCATAGGGCGCAACCGGCCGGCATGGCGGCTTGCGCATCAACCAATCCAATAGTTTAAAGGAGGCGCCACGCCTTGAGTTTTTTCAAAAAGCTGAAAGAAGCGATTTCAACCAAGACCGAATCGGTCACAAGCAAATTTAAAGAGGGCCTGGCCAAAACGCGAGACGTGTTCGTTGAGCGCGTCGAGGACTTGTTCAGCCGGCGCAAGAAGATTGATGAGGAATTCTATGAGGAGCTGGAAGAAATCCTCATCGGCGCCGACGTGGGCGTGAATACGGTCATGAAGCTGATCGAGGATCTCCGCGCCGAGGTCAGGAAACGTAAGATCGAGAGTCCCAGCGAGCTGCAGCCGATTTTGTCCGAAATGCTGATCGCACTCCTCAAGGGTGATGAGCAGGCAGGCCTGAACATGGCGGTGGACGGACTGACGGTGTTTTTGTTCGTCGGTGTCAATGGGGTCGGAAAAACGACGACCATCGGCAAACTGGCCCATCATCTCAAATCGCAGGGCAAGAAGGTTCTTCTTGCCGCAGGCGATACGTTCCGTGCGGGTGCAATTGAGCAGTTGGAGGAATGGGGCCGCCGCGCGGGTGTCGATGTAATCAAGCAGCAGGCGGGCTCCGACCCGGCCGCGGTTATGTATGACGCGCTCCATGCGGCCAAGTCGCGCGGGGTGGACGTACTGCTCTGCGATACAGCGGGACGGCTCCAGAATAAGGTGAACCTGATGGAGGAGCTGAACAAGATTTACCGCGTCATCCGCCGCGAAGTACCGGAAGCGCCGCATGAGGTGCTGCTGGTGCTCGATGCGACGACTGGTCAAAATGCGCTGACGCAGGCCCGGCTTTTTGACGAGAAATCCGGTTTGACGGGACTTGTGCTCACGAAGCTCGACAGCACGGCCAAGGGCGGGATCGTCATTGCGATCCGCCAGGAGCTGAAGCTTCCGGTGAAATTCGTCGGGCTCGGCGAGAAGATGGACGATTTGCAGCCGTTCGATTCGAATCAGTTCGTTCACGCGCTGTTCAGCAAATGGATTGCCGAAGCGGAGAAGGAAGAAGCGGGCAGCTGATTCGGCTGGCCGTATTACCCGTCAAGTACAAAAGCTTGACATCCTTTTCAGTTTCCTTTATGATAGGTGAAGTTGTTGGTGTAAAGTGTTTTACCTTAACGGGGGTGAGGCACGAAAGATGGAAGACAGTGCATTGCAGAAGACGAACCGGATCAACCTGCTGTTTGACTTTTACGAGCGTTTGCTCACGGAGAAGCAGCAATTGTTCTTGAAGCAATATTTCCATGACGATTATTCGCTCGGCGAGATTGCGTCTGAGTTTCAGATCAGCCGCCAGGCGGTATATGAACATATTAAGAGGGCCGAGTCGGTGCTGGAAGATTACGAATCGAAGCTGCAGCTTCTTGCCAAGCATGAAGAGCGGCAGCAGCTCCTTCTAGAGCTGAACCGGCATATCGGCGAGCTCGGATCGCCGGGGCGGGAAGAAGCACGGCGACTGCTTTCCCGTTTGAACGAACTGGATTAATGGCATAACTCCTTTAGGAAGGTGGTGACGACCCATGGCATTCGAAGGGCTATCCAGCCGTCTGCAGAATGTGTTCAGCAAGCTGCGCGGCAAAGGCAAGCTGACGGAGGACGATGTGAACGAAGCGCTGCGCGAGGTGCGGCTGGCGCTGCTTGAGGCGGACGTGAACTTCAAGGTCGTAAAGGACTTCGTCGCCAAGGTGAAGGAGCGCGCTATCGGACAAGAGGTGCTGCAAAGCTTCACCCCGGCGATGGTTGTCGTCGACATCGTTAACAAAGAGCTGACCGACCTGATGGGCGGTACGCAAAGCAAGCTGGCCCGTGCCAGCAAGCCGCCGACCGTTATTCTGATGGCGGGTCTGCAAGGTGCCGGTAAGACGACCATGAGCGCCAAGCTGGCCAAGCCGCTGCTGTCGCAAAACCATCGTCCGCTGCTTGCGGCCGCCGATATTTACAGGCCTGCGGCGATCAAACAGCTGCAGGTGCTGGGTGAGCAGATCAAGGCGCCGGTGTTTGCGCTGGGCGATCAGGTAAGCCCGGTAGAGATTGCGAAGCAGGCGCTGCAGCATGCGAAGGATCACAATAACGACTATCTGATCATCGATACGGCGGGCCGTCTGCATATTGACGACAGCATGATGGACGAGATCAAACAAATTGCGGAGACAGTCAATCCGGACGAAATCCTGCTGGTGGTCGATGCGATGACCGGTCAGGAAGCCGTGAACGTAGCCGAGAGCTTCCATAAGCGCTCGAGCTGACGGGCGTGATCCTCACGAAGCTGGACGGCGACACCCGCGGCGGCGCCGCGCTGTCGGTCAAAGCCGTGACCGGCTGTCCGATCAAATTCGTCGGTATGGGCGAGAAGATGGATTTGCCCGAGCCGTTCCATCCCGAACGGATGGCGTCACGAATTCTCGGCATGGGTGACATGCTGACGCTGATCGAGAAGGCGCAGGCAGGCATCGACGCCGAGAAGGCGAAAGAGATGGAACGCAAGCTGCGTACGGCGGAATTCACGTTCGACGATTTCCTGGAGCAGATGGAGCAGGTGAAGAAGCTCGGTCCGCTGGACCAGATTCTCGACATGCTGCCCGGCGCAGGTAAGATCAAAGGCATGAAGGATGTTAAGGTGGACGACAAGCAAATGTCCCGCGTCGCGGCCATTGTCAGATCCATGACCAAGGAAGAGCGGGCCAACCCGGATCTGCTGAATCCGAGCAGGCGCAAGCGTCTTGCCGCGGGCAGCGGCAACTCGGTGCAGGACGTCAACCGGTTCATCAAGCAGTTCGAGGACATGCGGAAGATGATGAAGCAGTTCTCAAGCATGATGGGGCCGAAAGGCGCCAAGCAGATGAAACAGCTGAAGAAGCTCGGCCGCGGGATGAAATTCCCGTTTTAAATACGAGAACTGACTTTATTGGGGAGGTGAAATTCATGGCAACTCGCATTCGTCTTAAGCGTATGGGCGCTCACAAAGCTCCTTTCTACCGCGTGGTAGTTTCGGATTCCCGTTCTCCGCGTGACGGCCGCTTTATCGAAGAGATTGGTATCTACAACCCGGTTGCTCAACCAGCCGTTGTGAATATTGACGAAGAGAAAGCACTGAAATGGCTTCAAACCGGTGCTCAAGCTTCCGATACGGTACGCAGTCTGTTCAGCAAAGCAGGCATCCTGCAAAAGTTTCACGAATCTAAACTGCAGAAGTAATCTGTAAGATTCGGAGGGTACGATGAAGGATCTTATTACCGTAATCGCTAAAGCGTTGGTGAATCATCCGGATGAAGTACGCGTGAACCGGGTCGAGGACGACCGGAGCATTACCTTCGAGCTGTCCGTTCACCCCGACGATGTCGGGAAAGTGATCGGCAAGCAGGGGCGTATTGCGAAGGCGCTTCGAACCGTGGTCACATCCGCTGCAGTGAAGGAAACGAAACGGGTCTCCGTGGAGATCGTTTCGTAAAGGGCCATGCCGCCGGCGCGGTATGGCCGTCCTGATGAAGCATGTCAGGATCAGAATAGGGAATGATGAGGGTTAGGAGCTGCTCCTAACTCTTTTCTACTATAAAGGAACACCCGGAGGTACATAATGAGTGAAAAATTGTACAACGTAGGGAAAATCGTCAATACCCACGGGATCCGCGGCGAGCTGAAGATTGTTCCGCTGACCGACTTCCCGGAGGAACGGTTCGCCAAAGGCGCGAAGCTCGTGTTTGCCCACCCTGAGCAGACCGGTGACGTTTCCGGTCGTGGTGGAGAGCGCCCGCGATCATAAAAATATGTTTATCGTCAAGTTCCGAGAATTCGGCAACATCAACGAGGTGGAGAAGTATAAGGGCTGGATGCTTAAGGTCGAGGAGCAGTACCTTTCGGAGCTCGAGGACGACGAATTTTATCTTCATGAGATAATCGGGTGCCGGGCCGTGACGGAAGAGGGAGAGGAGCTCGGTACGATCTCGGAGGTGCTCTCTCCCGGGGCCAACGACGTGTGGGTGGTGGAACGTCCGAAGGGCAAGCCGCTGCTTCTGCCTTATATCGATGAGGTGATCCTAAGCGTCGATGTGGAGAAAAAAGAGGTTACGGTCCGCTTGATGGAAGGTTTGCTGTAAGATGAGGATCGATGTACTGACATTGTTTCCGGCCATGTTCGAAGGCGTATTCACCTCCAGCATACTAGGCAAAGCGCAGGAAAAGGGCCTGGTCCGGCTGAATACCGTCAATTTCCGCGACTTCGCGGGGAACAAGCACAATACGGTGGACGATTATCCTTACGGCGGGGCGGAGGGGATGGTGCTGAAGGCGGAGCCGATTTTCTCGGCGGTGGAGGACCTCCTGGAGCGCAAGGGAAGCGAGCGGAACAAAGAAAACCAGGATCCCGACAAGAACCAGGACGCCAAACCGCCCCGCGTCATCTTAATGTGCCCGCAGGGCGAGCCCTTCTCTCAGAAAAAGGCGGAGAAGCTGTCCGCGGAAGAGCATCTGGTCTTCATCTGCGGCCACTACGAGGGCTACGACGAACGGATTCGCGAGCATCTGGTCACGGACGAGCTGTCGATCGGGGATTATGTCCTGACGGGCGGCGAGCTCCCGGCGATGGTGATTATCGACAGCGTCGTCAGGTCAGCTGCCGGGCGTGCTGGGCAACGAAACGTCGGCGGTCACCGATTCGTTCAGCACGGGACTGCTTGAATACCCGCATTATACTCGTCCCGTCAAATTCAGGGATTGGGAAGTACCGGAAGTGCTGTTATCGGGCCACCACGGCAACATTGCGGAATGGCGCCGGAAGCAGTCGCTGCTGCGGACGTGGAAGAAGCGCCCCGAGCTGCTCGAACAGGCGGACTTAACGCCTAAAGAAAAGGCGTGGCTCCTGTCCCTGAAAAGCGAAGAAGAGCGGAAAGGGAAGGAATAGCAGGAGAAAGAGGAAAGCTCCCAGTCGCGGGTTACAGACCGGGAGCTTTATTTCATGAGCTTCTTATTCAGCCGCCTTCATCGAGGCCTGAAGCCGCTTCTTCCGGCTCATGCTTTGAGCCCGGAGGGTTTGGATAGAGAGGGCGATGCCGGTAGAAGTCAAAATAATCATCGCTATGGCCGTCAGATCCGCGAGCCATTTCACATTGGTTGTCCCGATACGGCCTTCATGAAGGCCATGGATGAGGCCTACCAGGCTGTTACCTCCCCTTCCGCACCCCGTTTCATCCCAGGAGCTTGGCCGTTCTGTGCTTGCGCTCCGGAGGCCTGCCCGTTGTCCCCTTTAGCCGTCGGATTTGCTTCTGTTGCGGCCATCCCGCCGATGTTCGATTCGCTTGCCGCGGTATTCGCAGCACTTCCGTTAGCCGCCGCGGCTGCGACCGGCATTCTTTGTTCCATCTGTTGCGACCCCATAAGCCAAGGCTCCGACAAGAGGAGGCCTGTAACGGATTCCACCAGGATAAACACGGAGCAAATTAATCCGATCCACAAATGCAGCTGACGATACTTTCTCATTCTTTTTCTAACCTCTTTCTGTATTTGTTTACGGGCCTATTATCCATGGGGGCTCTGAAATCACCATGAAACCAAGCTGAATGTTTGCTGAAAGTGTAGGGATGATGAGGCGCAACCTGTTCGTTTTGTGTACAATAAGGCTTGAGGTGAACAAGATGGACCTGCCAAAAGGGATCAAGATCCTGTTGGTTGACGATGAACCGAACATTTTGGAGTTTTTACAATTGGGTCTGCAAAATGAAGGCTTTAACGTGCAGACCGCGCCGGACGGTTTTTCCGGCATCACGCTCGCCAACAAGTTTCAACCGCATATCGCCGTGCTTGACGTGATGATGCCGGGCATGGACGGCTTCGAGGTATGCCGGATGCTGAAGAAAATCGGCAACACCGCCGTCATTATGCTGACCGCCCGCGAGGAGGTCGAGGACCGGGTCAGAGGCCTCACCATAGGGGCCGACGATTACATGATCAAGCCGTTCAGCTTTGAGGAGCCGCTGGCCCGCATTCAAGCGAGAATCCGCAACCAGTTCCCGCATCTCTTGAGCGAGGTGACATATGGCCCGTTCCGCGTCGACGACCGGCGCAAAGAAATCGGATACGAAGACCGGACGCTGGAGCTCTCGCCGACGGAATACGAGCCGCTTAAGTTTCTCGTCATGAATCACGGCCTCGTGCTGAGCAAAGCCACCATCCTCGACAAGGTATGGGGCTATGACTTCGGGGGCGAGGAGAACATCGTTGAGGTCTATATCCGTTCTTTAAGAGAGAAGCTGAACGACCGGGACCATCGTTTGATCCGTACGATGCGCGGCGCGGGGTACCGGGTGGACCTGCCGTGAAGCTTTCCTTATGGAACGCTGCAAAAAGGCGGCTGGAGCCGAATTCCCTGCGTTTTCAGTCGCTGTTCCGATCCTTGCTGGTGCTTGCGGCGCTGCTCGTCCTGATCGGCGCCTTCCAGTATGTGCTGATGAAGGAGTTCTTTTATACGAACAAAGTGGAGAACATTATCAGTCAGATCCGCTCGACTCCGCCGCAGATGTGGATGAGATACGCAAACCGGGGAGGAGGTCCCCGGGATCCGTCGCTTTACTTCCGTTTTCCCGATTCGGCGCTGGCCTTCATCAGTACGGAGGGGAGATGACGGAAATTAAAGATGAGGGGTTCCGGCTCTCCTCTCCGACACTCTCTCCGGAAATCTACAGTGAAGCGCTTCAAGGCCCTCCCCATGGGAAAAAATACCGCATTGTAAGCGATCCTAATCAAGGGGATCTTCTTGTGGTCCTGTTCCCTGTGAACGACCGCGAGCCGGACCGCCGGGCTTGTTCAAGTCAGTACCAGCACGGCTCCGCTGGAGCAGCTTCTGGCGCAGGAGCTGGGGATTTACGGGGCGCTGTCGCTGCTGGCGCTCATCGTCGGCTGGATTGCTTTTGTACCCGTGCTTCGCAAGTCACTCGTTCCCCTGAACCGGATCGTGAATACGGTAGAACAGATCAACGCCGGGAATTTGGGCGAAAGGTCGCCCGTCCATCAAAATCAGCTTGAAATCGACAGGCTCTCCGCGTCGTTCAACGGCATGCTGAAACGGCTTGAAGTTTCCTTCGAAGCCGAAAAGGAAGCCAAGGAGCAGATGCGCCGGTTCATTGCCGATGCTTCTCATGAGCCGCGGACGCCTTTAACGTCCATACACGGCTTCCTGGAGGTCCTGCTGCGCGGAGCGGCGAACAACCCGGAGCAGCTGGAGAAAGCGCTTAGAAGCATGCACAGCGAGTCGGAGCGGCTAAACAAGCTGGTGAAGGACCTGCTGTTCCTGGCCAGGCTGGATCAAAGGCCGGGGATTGAGCTGAAGGAAGGGGAGCTGGATGCGGTAATCCGGGAGATGGAGCCGCGGCTGCAGCTGCTCGCCGGCAAGAGGGAGGTCCGGTTTTCGCTGAGCCCGGGCACCAGGGCGAAATTCGACCGCGATCAGCTAAAGCAGGTGATCCTCAATCTCTTTCAAAATGCCGTACAGCATACCGATTCGGCGGAGGGCATCATTGAGGTGATCGCGGAACCGAAATCGGGCGCCTCGGTGGTTGCCGTTAAAGACAACGGACCAGGCATTCCGGCGGAGCATCTTCCGCATTTGTTCGAACGGTTTTACCGGGCCGATGCGTCAAGAGCGCGAAAGTACGGCGGTGCGGGCCTTGGCCTTGCGATTACGAAATCGATCGTCGAGCTGCATGAGGCCGCCATTGAGGTACGGAGTATACCGGGCTCGGGAACGGTCTTTACCGTTCGTTTTCCCGCATAATTGAATTGATAGTTGTAATTCGTTTTCAATTATGCTATGATGTAAAACGTTGTGAGCATTTTTGCTTGAATACGGTGGTCCTCTGCGCGTAACTTCAATAGAGTCAGTCATCCCATAGAGGCGGCATGAACACCTGTGTGGAAGGAGGGAGTCATACATGAATTTGATCCAAGAGATTACGAAGGAACAACTGCGCAGCGACATTCCGAGCTTTCGTCCTGGCGACACACTGAAAGTGTACGTTAAGGTTATCGAGGGTTCCCGCGAGCGGATCCAGCTGTTCGAAGGTGTTGTTATTAAACGCCGCGGCGGCGGAATCAGCGAAACGTTCACGGTAAGAAAAATTTCTTACGGTGTCGGCGTGGAAAGAACGTTCCCGCTTCATACTCCGAAGATCGACAAGATTGAAGTGGCTCGCCGTGGTAAAGTCCGTCGCGCGAAGCTCTACTATCTTCGCGGTCTGCGCGGTAAAGCAGCTAGAATTCAAGAAATCCGATAATGACAAGAACAGGGGCTTGCGGCTAACCACCAAGCTCCTTTTCGTTTCCTAAGCACGAATTTAAGTTCCGATAAATACGCAGTACCTTCCGGAAGGGCAGGAGAGATAGTGGAGCAGGATCAAACCGTTGAAAAAGCGAATCCGATCAAAAACGAAGCTTGGGAATGGATCAAGGCGCTGCTGATCGCGGCCGCTCTCGTGTTTATTATTCGCTGGCTCATTTTTGCTCCGTTTATCGTGGAGGGGCCTTCGATGGAGCCGAACTTTTACACGGGCGAACGGCTGATCGTGAGCAAGTTCATCTACAGGCTGGGTAACCCGGAACGCGGCGAAGTCATCGTATTCCACGCGACCAAGGATAAAGATTACATAAAGCGCGTCATTGCGCCGCCGGGCGAAACCGTAAGGGTGGACGGCGATAAAGTGTATGTCAACAATAAAGAGCTGGACGAGCCATATCTGAAGCAGGCGCTGGATGATGCGGCGAAAAAAGGGATACCCTATAACACGAGGAATTTCCAGGAGAAAACGGTCCCGGAAGGAACGATTTTCGTGATGGGCGATAACCGATCGAACAGCCAGGACAGCCGGGATATCGGTTTTATCAAATACGATCAAATTGTCGGACGGGCCGACCTGATCTTCTGGCCGTTCAGCAAAATCAGTCTGGTTCGCCACTAGGAACCGGACTTTTTTTCAAATCAAGGGCATTGGCGCAAGAACCCATATAAGGGGAAAGGGCGAGAGCCCGGGTAGAGCTGAGGTGACTTAAGAACATGACGATACAATGGTTTCCGGGCCATATGACGCGGGCAAGGCGGCAGATTCAGGAGAAGCTGAAGCTGATCGACCTGGCGATCGAGCTCCTGGATGCGCGGATTCCGCTGTCCAGCCGAAACCCGATGATCGATGAAATATTGGAGAACAAGCCGCGGCTCGTGCTGCTGAACAAAAGCGATTTGGCCGACCCGGAGGTCACGCGGCAGTGGGTCGATTATTTCGCCGAGCAGGGGCTGAGGGCGCCGCCGATCGATGCAGCCGGAGGCAATCCGGTCAAGGAAATCATGACCCGTTCGCGGGAGCCGCTTTCGGCCAAGATCGAAGCGCAAATTCGCAAGGGCATGAAGCCGAGAGCGCTCCGCGCGCTCATCGTGGGCATTCCCAACGTCGGCAAATCGACGCTTATTAACCGGATGGCCGGACGGAAGATCGCTCTGACCGGGGATAAACCGGGCGTGACGAAGGGCCAGCAGTGGATTAAGGTAGGCACGGAGATGGAGCTGCTCGATACGCCGGGCATTCTATGGCCGAAATTTGAGGATCAGCAGGTGGGCCTGCGGCTCGCCGCAACCGGGGCCATAAAGGAAGAAATCCTCCATCCGGAGGAAATCGCCTTATTTGCTTTGCGGTATTTGGCCGGGCATTACAGCAGGCGCGGTGAAAGAACGGTTCGGCGTGGACGTTGTGCCGGATGATCCGTCGGACACGGATGCGATGGTGGAGCTGATGGAAGCAATCGGACGCAAGCGCGGAGCGCTGATCAGCGGGGAAGGGTGGACTTGGAAAAAGCTTCCCTGGCCATCCTTCGTGAGCTTCGGGCCGGCAAGCTGGGCCGGATCAGCTTGGAAACGCCGGAAGAAATCGGCTGAGTTTAAGGGCACCCTCGGAGGAATCCGGGGGTGTTTTGCATTTTAATGAATTGATGCTGCACTTCAAGCAGCGATTTAAGCATCTTATGGCCTTAATCTTACATGTTGCGTCAGAGCCGTTCTAGAAAGCGGGAAGGCAAGGTATAATGAAGTGGTGTAAACGCTATCATTCCCATTACCTTTCTGGAGGTCATAAAATGACTAAAGGCTTGAAGTCGATTTTGCTATGGGGCGTCATCTCCCTGCTGGGTGCGGCGGGTTTTGCCGTGGTCGGTCTGAACCGCGGGGAAACGATTAACGCCATGTGGCTGATTGTAGCGGCGGTTTGCTGCTATGCGGTAGCTTACCGGTTCTACAGCCGGTTTCTGGCGCGCAAGGTGTTTGAGCTCGACGATAACCGCAAGACACCGGCGGAAGTAAAGAATGACGGAAAAGATTACGTACCGACGAACAAGTGGGTGCTGTTCGGGCACCATTTCGCCGCCATCGCCGGTGCAGGGCCGCTGGTCGGTCCGGTATTGGCCGCGCAAATGGGTTATTTGCCGGGCACGCTCTGGATCATTGTCGGCGTCATTCTTGCCGGCGCAGTTCAGGACTTTATCATCTTATTCGCTTCGACCCGCCGAGGCGGGAAATCGCTCGGAGACATGATTAAGGACGAGATCGGACCGGTTGCCGGGGCGATCGCCATGGTGGGGATCCTCGGCATTATGATCATCCTTCTCGCCGTGCTTGCTCTGGTTGTTGTGAAAGCGCTTATCGGAAGTCCTTGGGGCATGTTCACGATCGCGGCAACCATCCCGATTGCACTGTTTATGGGCGTCTATATGCGCTATATCCGACCGGGACGCGTAACCGAAGCTTCCGTGATCGGACTGGTACTGCTCGTCGTATCCTTGATTGCCGGACAATACGTAGCGGAAAGCCCGTCGCTGGCACCGCTGTTCACATTTAAAGGCGAAACGATCGCGCTGATGATGATCGCTTACGGCTTCATCGCTTCCGCGCTGCCGGTATGGTCGCTGCTGGCGCCGCGCGATTACCTCAGTACCTTCCTGAAAATCGGTACGATTGTGGGACTTGCACTCGGCATCTTTGTCGTCATGCCGCATCTGAATATGCCGGCGGCTACGAAATTTATCGACGGGACCGGGCCGGTTTTCTCCGGGAATTTGTTCCCATTCCTGTTCATTACGATCGCCTGCGGAGCGGTTTCCGGCTTCCATGCTTTGATTTCGTCCGGTACGACGCCGAAAATGCTGGAGCGTGAATCGCATGCACAGGCTATCGGCTACGGAGCGATGCTGATGGAATCGTTCGTCGCCATGATGGCGCTGGTCGCCGCCTGCGTCCTAACGCCCGGTGCATACTTTGCGATTAACAGCCCGGCGACCGTCATCGGTGCCGATGCGGTGAAAGCGGCGGCCACGATCTCTTCCTGGGGCTTCACCATTACGCCGGACGCTTTAACGGGCCTGGCCAAGGATGTCGGCGAATCGAGCATCCTGTCCCGCACCGGGGAGCTCCGACGCTGGCCATCGGGATGGCGACCATTCTCTCCAGCGTGATCGGCGGAAAAGCGTTCATGTCCTTCTGGTACCACTTTGCCATTCTCTTTGAGGCTTTGTTCATTCTTACTACGATCGATGCCGGTACGAGGGTAGGGCGCTTCATGATCCAGGAAATTATCGGAACCGTGGTGAAGCCGCTCGGCCGCACGGAATCGTTCAGCGGGAACGTCATTGCTACAGCGCTCTGTGTCGCCGGATGGGGCTACTTCTTATATCAAGGGGTCATTGACCCGCTGGGCGGTATCAACTCGCTGTGGGCGCTGTTCGGGATCTCCAACCAGATGCTGGCGGGCATGGCTCTTATTCTCGGTGCCACAGTGCTGTTCAAAATGGGCAAAAAGGCTTACGCCTGGGTTGCTCTGCTGCCAATGACCGGACTTCTGGTGGTCACGATGACGGCCGGCTGGCAAAAGCTGTTCCACGAGAACCCGGCGATCGGCTTTCTGACCCACGCCCAGAAATATAAAGCGGTGCTGACGGAAGGCAAACTCCTGGCTCCGGCCAAGGATGCCGCACAAATGCAGCAGATCATTACGAACGACTACGTGGATGCCGCGCTCTGCGCGCTCTTCATGATCATCGTCCTGCTCGTCTTGATCGCCGCGATCCGCATCTGGATCCGGGTGATCCGCAATAAAGAGGTTAAGCTGGAGGAAACGCCTTATATTCCTCGCAGCGGCTCCGGCAAGGAGGTGCCGAAATATGTTTGAGGCGTTGAAAAGCGCCGTTCAGTACCGCAGGCAGTTTCTGGATCTTCTGGTCGGCGTGCCTCATTATGAAACGTATGTGCAGCATATGAAGGAGAAGCACCCCGGCGAGCCGGTGAAATCGCGAGACGAATTTTTCCGGGAAGCCCAGGAGGCGCGGTATAACGCCAAAGGCGGTAAAGTTTCGCGCTGCTGCTGATCAAGGTGCCATTAATGGAAGGACCGTGCCTGACGTAGGCCGGTCCTTTTACGGTTCCAAGTGGAAGGAAAACGGATGCATTTCGCGGAAATAATAGAGAAGATCAGGAACAACAACTTGGCAAAAAAGAGGGATACCGATGCTGCAGCTGTTTGTCGATTTGCTTGAGCGGGTCGGATTTCTAATTGCAACGGCCTTTGTCATCTCTCGCAGCCGATGGATGCGGGGTTATATGAACTATACGGCGGACCGGAGCAATCATTGGCGGTTTATCGTCTTCTTCAGCCTCTATGCCATGCTGGGCACGTACTCGGGTGTTGAGGTGACAAGTGTGACCTACCGCCCGGCGCCGTGGATCGGAGAAATTGCGCCGCAGGCCGCCATCGCGAACGCAAGAACCGTCGGCGTCGTGATCGCAGGACTGGTCGGCGGGGTGAGGAGCGGCTTGATCGTCGGCTTGGCGGCGGGGATTCACCGGTACAGCCTGGGAGGCTTTGTGGCGCTCGCCTGCATGATCGCCCCCATCATCCAAGGCGTACTCGCCGGCCTATGCCGTAAGACGATGAAGCGATACCGGCTGCAGGGGCAGTCGGTCAAGGTGGCCCTGGTCGTCGGACTTGCGGCCGAGTCGCTGCAGCAGGTGCTGATTTTGCTGCTGGCTAGGCCGTTCGAGGAGGCGTGGGGACTCGTTTCCTTGATCTGGCTTCCCCAAATGCTGACGAACAGCGTAGGGGTTGCGCTCTTCTTCACCCTGTACCATACGATGGAAATGGAGGAAGACCGGATCGCCACGGAACATGCCCGTAAAGCGCTTCAGATCGCCGACCGGACGCTTCCGTATTGGAAGAAGCCGTTTGATGAGGCCGTCAGCGGAGTCGCAGCGGTCATTCTGGAGGAAACCAGCGCCATTGGCGTATTTTATATGGATCAGAAGGGGAGGCGCAGGCGTTCGAAGGACGAAAGACGGAGTACTGGATCGACGTTCCCATCGAGACCGAGAATAAAAAAATGCTCGGCCGCTTCCGGTCGTACTATCTTCGGGAGCATGAACTGACGCCTTACCGGCGGACGATGATGAAGTCTTTATCCCAGTCGCTGTCACAGCGGCTGGCCTTCGTCGAGGCCGAACGCCAGGCCAAGCTGTTAGCCGATGCGGAAATCCGTACACTGCAGGCGCAGATGCACCCGCATTTTTTGTTCAACGTGCTCAATACCGTCAAGTCGTTTATCCGTACGAAGCCGGAAGAGGCTCGGACCGTTGTGACCCAGCTGGCCAAATTCCTGCGCACGACCATGGCCGTTACCCGAGAGAAGATGATTCCCCTTCGGGAGGAGCTGGATCTTGTCCTTTCCTACCTGAATTTGACGAAGGCGAGGCTCGGGGAGCAGCTTCATTTTGAGACGGAGATCGATGAGCAGGCGCTGGATTGCCCAATTCCTCCCTTCACCATCCAGCCGCTCGTGGAAAATGCCGTCGTCCACGGAGTGAGCGGCCTGAGCCGGCAGGGAATCGTAAAGCTCACCGTGAAGCGGGAAGGAAGCGAAGTAAGGATCGAGGTGTCGGATAACGGTAAAGGGATGGCGGAAGCCTGGCCCAGAATGCAGCTTCCGGATGTTTCCGAGGAGACGCACTCGGGTGTCGCCTTGAACAATGTCGAGCAGAGACTGGCCTACCATTACGGCTCGCAGCAATCGCTTCATGTGGTGTCGGAGGCAGGCCAAGGGACGACGATTTCGTTTCGGATCAAGGGATAGGGCCGTTTGCAGTAACCGGTAAAAACAATTTTTGAAAAGAGAGGAGGAAACGGATGTGGGTTTAACGATTGTAATTGCGGACGACGAAGCGCCGGCGCGGGAAGAGCTGAGCTACATTTTAAGTCAAATGGACGATGTGGAGGAAGTGATTGAAGCGGCGAGCGGAGCGGAAGCGATTGTGAAAACCAAGGAGCACCGTCCGGATGTGCTGTTCCTCGATATCAACATGCCGGAGCTGAGCGGCTTAAGCGCGGCCGGGCCGCTGGCGGAACTCGGGCTGAAGCCGAAGGTTGTGTTCTGCACGGCTTACGAGAAATATGCGGTCGAGGCGTTCAAATTAAGGGCGTTTCATTACCTGCTCAAGCCTTTTGACGATGAGGATGTGCGTCAGGTATTGAAGGAAGTGCGGGCGCTGGAAGGAGACTCGGACCAGCCGAAGGCGGCGGTGTCTTCCGGCGGCTCCAAGCTGGCTCTGGAGGGGAGCACGGAATCGTCTATGCCTCGCCCAAAGACATCGTCTACATCAGCAAGGAAGGGAAGAATGTTTCCGTTCATACCAAAGACAGAGCATACGATGCGCATTTCACACTTCAGGAGCTGGAGCAAAAGCTGCTGGGTTACGGCTTTTTCCGTCGCCATAAGAGCTACCTCGTGAATCTGGAGCATATCGCCGAGCTGCGGTATTGGTCGAACGGCACGTTCGATCTTCATTTGACGGACGATTCTCGCAGTGTGGTCCCCGTAAGCCGCAATTATGTCAAGGAGCTACGGACGAAGCTGGAGATCTGACCGAAAAAAAGCCGCCAGGGATAGGCAGGTCCTGCAACGTAAGGTATAATGGGAAGGAGATGGGAAACAGGCAGGTGGTATAGCAGTGCTTGAGCACGAGCAGGAACTTTGGCAGCAGGGAAAGCGGCTTATCGCCGGTGTCGATGAGGTCGGCCGGGGCTGTTTGTTCGGGGATGTGGTCGCCGCGGCGGTTATTTTACCCCAGGGTTTGGTTTTGGAGGAAGTCGACGATTCGAAGAAGCTCAGCGCGAAGAAGCGCGAGGAGCTGTACGATAAGATCTGGGACGAAGCGCTTGCGGTCGGCATCGGCGTAGTCGATGTGGCCACGATCGAACGGATCAACATTAAGCAGGCCTCCAGGCTGGCGATGAAAAAGGCGGTCGAAGCACTCTCGCTTGAACCGGATTATTTGCTGGTGGATGCGGAGAAGGTGGAGGTTGCCTGTGAGCAGCTGGCCGTGATTCACGGGGATGCGCTCAGCCAGTCGATAGCGGCGGCATCCATTATTGCGAAGGTCACCCGCGACCGGATGTGTCTGAAGTGGGATACGGATTATCCCGAATACGGAATCGCCATACATAAGGGTTATGCTACAAAGATGCATAGGGAACGGATCGCAGAATTCGGCCCGAGCGCAATGCACCGGAAGACGTTTCTGAAAAAGATAGCCGTGGAGCAGCAGGTGCTTTTTTAGCTTTAAGGTGGGAACCGGTGGCGACCGGGGATTGCCGGTGGGCCTTGTTTTCTAAGGGACAATACCGATGCTATTTTGCCAAAAGCAGCTGTCTTCCGTTGCAGCGGACATCTTCTATATAGCCCCTAATCCATTTGGACACTCCTAACCACTTCAGATACACTAAATGGGTGGGGAAAAATCCATGAAAAGACGTTTTAGATGCCCGGTTCAAGCAAAAAAGGATCTCGTAGTAGAAGTGCTCTCTGGCTACCGTACAGAGGTGGTGGCCCGGAAGCATGGCATGGCTCCTAAAACGCTTAGCAACTGGGTTCGTCAATACCAGGATGAGGTGGGCGACCTTATGGCAAAGAAACGTGATGAAGAGGAGAAAATCAAGGAGGATGCAGCCAAGTTCAAAGAGCTTCAAGAGAAATACGATGAAGCCATGAAACTGTTGGGCCAGAAAGAACTGGAGAACAGCATCCTTAGAGATTTGGTTAAAAAAAGTATCCCGACTGGAAGTAGCCTCCTATTGGATCGGAGAGGGATATCCGGTTCGTACGGTGCTGCGTCTGTGCGGAGTGCCCCGTTCCACTTATTACTACCGCCTTCGGCATCCGGAACGTCAACAGCCCGCAGGTAAGGGCCGTCCTATTCCGGGATATTCTTGCGATAAAAATGGATCCGTTATTTTGGATGCCCGGATCAAGGGATACCTTAGAAGTTTAATTAGAGGTCCACACGCTGCAGTCGGCTATCGGAAACTCACGGTCCTCTTAAGGCGAAAATACAAGTTAGTCATTAACAAGAAAAAAGTATACCGGCTTTGCAAAGAGCTGGGCATCCTCACTCCGCAACGGGAGAGGACGAATCCCGCACCCAAAAAGGTAGCTAACAATCGTGTTGTGAACGGCCCCAACCAACTCTGGCAACTGGACATTAAGTATGGGTATGTGGCTGGTAAACGGCGCCATTTTTTCCTGGCCAGCATCATCGACGTGTTTGACCGGAGCATTGTCGCCCATCATCGAGGCAAGGTTTGTAGCACTCAGGACATTTTACGAATCGTCCAGAAAGCACTCCTGAAACGCGCGGCATACGGGCAAGGGAATCATCCTGTTCTTCGAACCGATAACGGCCCTCAGTTCGTCAGCAAAGCCTTCTACGCCTTCTGCGAGCAGGCTGGCATTGAGCATGAGCGCATTCCAAACCAAACGCCAAACAAGAATGCCTTCATCGAATCCTTTCACAGTATTTTGGAAAGGGAATGTTACCAGCGGAATTGCTTTGAAACTTATGAGGAAGCTTTTAGAGAAGTAGATCGGTTTATTCGATATTACAATAACGATCGCATTCATGGTAGTCTTCAAGATTGGCCGCCAAAAGAATATCTACGGCTCGTGTCCGAGGGGACGATAACACCAAAACAAATTGCGCTTTAATGCGATAGCACAAGGATGAAGGCGGCTAGTGTCCAAATTTAGGGGGTTAATCCGTCTTAGCGCTTATTTGCTCTGAACTACGTCAAATGGGGTACTTTGGAAACAAATAACTGCATCTGTGTCCGTAAGAAATCAGAATGGATTCAATTCCCCTTCATAGCGGCATTTGTGTCTGTTAGAAGGGCAGAGTTTGGTTTTTCCAGGGCTGAATTTTTGGACTTCATTTGCCGATAAAGTTTATAAGGGAACCAGCAAAGCCGGCTGAATGCGCCGCGGATCTCCCGAACGGGGGCGCCGGGCGTGTTGGGGCCGGTTTTTTAACGATAAAGGAGGGCCTGGATGATGAACATCAGCGGACTGATTCGCGGCTTGGCCCCGGATGTGCAGGCGGCGGAGCCGAAAGTATTGGAGCTGAAAACAGGCGAGGTGGTGCGGGGCGTTGTGCTGCAGACTTACCCGGATCAGGAGGCGCTGGTCAATATTAACGGCATTCAGGTAAGGGCGAAGCTGGAGACGCCTTTGAAACAGGGAGAGTCGACGATGCTGCAGGTACAGCCTGGAGCGGCGGGCGGACAAGTTGTCTTGAAGCCGCTCGGTTCGCAGGCGGCGCCGATCACGGACGGCACCATGACGGAAGTGCTTAAAACACTGGGACTGGAGGACAATGCGGACAACCGGCAGATGATTCAAATGATGCACCGCGCCGGTATTGAGCTGTCCAAAGAGAATGTGCAGGCTTTTGCCGATTTGCAGTCCCGGATGCCGGCTGAATTAAAACAGGCGGATTGGATGCCTTCGGCGGTGATCGCTTTTCAAAAGGGGCTTCCGCTGACGCCGGAAACGGTGGCTTCGGTTCGCCAAGCGGTGCAGGGGCGACCGCTGCATGAAACGCTTCGGCGGCTCGAAGCCATGGCGGAGCAGTTGACAGGGGAGGTGGAGCTGTCCCCTGAGAGCCGGGAACTGCTGCAAAGCCTGCGTACGCTGATCGGGCAGATCCGTTCTGCAGCGCAGGCGGGAGCAGGCGCGGTAGCGAGCGGAGCGGCGGCCGGCGGAGCGGCGCAGGCGGGAGCAGGCACGGGAGCGAGCGGAGCGGCGACCGGCGGAGCGGTGCAGGCGGGAGCAGGCGCGGGAGCGAGCGGAGCGGCGGCCGGCGGAGCAGCGCAGGCGGGAGCAGGCGCGGTAGCGAGCGGAGCGATGGCCGGCGGAGCGGTGCAGGCGGGAGCAGGCGCGGGAGCAAGCGGAGCGATGGCCGGCGGAGCGGCGCAGGCGGGAGCAGGCGCGGGAGCAAGCGGAGCGATGGCCGGCGGAGCGGCGCAGGCGGGAGCAGGCGCGGTAGCGAGCGGAGCGATGGCCGGCGGAGCGGCGCAGGCGGGAGCAGGCGCGGGAGCGAGCGGAGCGACGGCCGGCGGAGCAGTGCAGGCGGGAGCAGGCGCGGTAGCGAGCGGAGCGGCGGCCGGCGGAGCGGTGCAGGCGGGAGCAGGCGCGGGAGCGAGCGGAGCGGCGGCCGGCGGAGCGGCGCAGGCGGGAGCAGGCGCGGAAGCGAGCGGAGCGTCGGCCGGCGGAGCGGCGCAGGCGGGAGCAGGCGCGGGAGCGAGCGGAGCGGCGACCGGCGGAGCGGTGCAGGCGGGAACAGGCGCGGGAGCGAGCGGAGCGATGGCCGGCGGAGCGTCGCAGCCGGGAGCAGGCGCGGTAGCGAGCGGAGCGGCGGCCGGCGGAGCGGCGCAGGCGGGAGCAGGCGCGGTAGCGAGCGGAGCGGCGGCCGGCGGAGCAGCGCAGGCGGGAGCAGGCGCGGTAGCGAGCGGAGCGATGGCCGGCGGAGCGGTGCAGGCGGGAGCAGGCACGGGAGCGAGCGGAGCGATGGCCGGCGGAGCGGTGCAGCCGGGAGCAGGAGTGAGCGGAGCGGTGGCCGGTAGAGCGGCGCAGGCGGGAGCAGGTGCGGTAGCGAGCGGAGCGGCGACCGGCGGAGCAGCGCAGGCGGGAGCAGGCGCTGCGCCTCAATCGGACCACTGGCTCAGCCGGTTGATGAAATCGCTTGGCGTTGAGCATGAGCATCAAGCAATGAAGCTTCTTGATGCTGAAGCGGCGCCCGGCTCTTCCTTGCCAACAGCGGAACATAAATCGGCGGAATCGCTGAAAAGCGTGCTTCTCCAGCTGAGTCAAGCGGACGACCTTCCTTCCGGGATGAAGGAGGCCGCGCAGCAGGCGGTTCAGCAAATAACAGGACAGCAACTGCTCCTGAACCCCGGTCGCGATGCCGTCTTTTCCCAAATTACCATGTTTGTCCCGCGCTGAACGGGAACGGCGAACAAACGGCTTCGATCCACATTCAATCGCGGAAAGGGAAGAACGGGCGTTTGGATGCAAGCAACTGCCATCTGGTGTTCGACCTGCAGATGAAGTCTCTGGGCAATACTCTCCTGGATGTACAGGTGGTGAACCGGATCGTGAGCCTGCACGTTCGCAACGATCTCCCTTTTACCGCGGAGCTTCTGGAGTCGAGGAAGGATGAAATCACCGAAGCGCTGGCCTCCATCGGTTATCAGTTCCTATCGATGAAATGCAGCCCGTATCCTGTCCTGCAGTTGGCCGGGGCTGAGAAAAGCCTGGAAGGCACAGGCGGGCAAGCGGCGGCCGCATTACCCTCCGCCTATGTGCAAAAACCGTATAAAGGGGTGGATATCCGGGTATGAAAGAGAAACCCCTTCGTTTGAAAAAGGCTGTCGCCTTAATGTATGCTCCGGAAAGTGCGGCCGCCCCGAAGGTTGTGGCCAAAGGCCAGGGCCGGGTAGCCGAAGCGATTATGGACAAGGCGAAGGAACATGGCGTTCCGGTGCAGGAAGACGCCTCCCTGGTGGAGGTTTTATCCAAGCTCGATCTGGATCAGGAGATTCCTCCTGAGCTATATAGTTTAGTTGCCGAGGTTCTTACCTTTATCTACAGGTCGGATCAACGGGCGCAGCATTGGAGGAGAAACAGCTTATGAACGGTCCGCAGTCCATGAGCCGTAAACAGCTTGGGGCGCTGGGAGAGCAGTCGGCGGAAACCCATTTGCGGAGTGCCGGCTATACGATCGTAGCCCGAAATTGGCGGTGCCGGACGGGAGAAATCGATATTGTCGCCATGGATGGCCAAACCTTGGTGTTTGTTGAAGTGCGAACGCGAAGCGGCGCGTTTCGGTTCGGCACTCCGCAGGAATCGGTGGATGCGCGCAAACAGCGGCAAATCATGGAGACTTCGCAAATTTATCTTCACCAGCGGGGGCAGCATGAGCGGCAAATACGCTTTGATGTCATCTCGGTATACATGAATCCCGCCGGGGAATTAAATCAAATTGAACATATCCGCTGGGCGTTCTAGCTTTTAGGCGCCGGCAGGATATTTTTTTGTCCAAAATCCGGTACTGCAGCGCTTCGGCGATATGATCCTTCCGCACGTCTTCCGATTGCTCCAAGTCGGCGATGGTTCGCGAAATTTTCAAGATCCGGTCGTGGGCCCTGACGCTTAATCCGAAATGATCGAAAGACTGCTGAAGCAGGTCGGATGTTTCCTGGTCCAATCTCACATGTGTCCGCAGGCTTTTACCGCTTAATTCACTGTTAAAAGTAATCCCGGTCCCTTTGTACCGGCTGAGCTGCATGTCATAGGCCTTTTGTACCTGACTGCGGATCTCTTCAGAGGATAAGGGCTTCTGAGACGCATCGAGCTGCTTGTATTCCACCCGGGGACCTGAATATGAAGATCGACCCGGTCCAGCAGCGGTCCCGATATTTTGGAGCGGTACTGGGCGATTTTCAGCGGAGAGCAGATGCAGGACTGATGCTCGGTCTCGGCGCCCCAATACCCGCATGGACAAGGGTTCATAGAGGCCGCCAGCAGAAAATGCGCCGGAAATGTGTATACGGCACGTGCTCTGCCGATCGTCACCTGCCGGTCCTCGAGAGGCTGGCGCAGCACCTCCAGGGCGATTCTCGAAAACTCCGGAAGCTCATCCAGAAAAAGCACCCCGCGGTGAGACAGGCTCGCTTCCCCGGGCTTAGGCACCCCGCCTCCGCCGATGAGCCCGGCGCTGGAGATCGTATGGTGAGGCATGCGGAAAGGGCGTTCACGGATCAATTGCCGTCGGTCGGCGAATTTTCCGGATACGCTGTAAATTTTCGTCACCTCGAGCGCTTCCCGTTCCGACATCGGCAAAGCATGATGGTGGGAAGCCGTTTGGCCAGCATCGTTTTACCCGTGCCGGGCGGCCCGATCAGCAGAATATTATGCATCCCCGCCGCACTGATCATCAGCGCACGCTTGGCGTGAAGCTGGCCGCATACATCCGCGTAATCCGGAGCCAGCTGAAGCGGCTGAGAGTCCGTCTTGGTTAAGGGGCTTTCGGTCAGCACAGGCCAGTATTCCGCCTGGTCTCCCTCAGAGCCGGGAGCGAGCTGCTTCAGATGGGACAGAGCAATCACTTCCGTATGCTGTACCCAGGAAGCTTCTTCCGCGTTCTCCGCCGGTAGAATGATTCGATGCAGGCCATGTTCCTGTGCCGCCGACATCATCGACAGCACGCCGGGAACGGGACGGATGCCGCCGTCAAGAGACAGCTCTCCGATAATCAGGGTATTCTGGAGCATATCGAACGGGATCTGCCCGCTGGTAGCGAGGAGTCCCAGTGCGATGGCAAGGTCGAAAGCCGACCCTTCCTTCCGCACATCCGCCGGGGCCAGGTTGACGGTAATTCGCTGCAGCGGAAACTGAAAGCCGCAGTTTTTCACGGCGGACCTTACTCTTTCCATCGATTCCTTAATGGCGCTGTCCGGCAAACCAACGATATTCATTTGCGGGAGACCGTTGCTCAGATCCACCTCAACCTCCACCAGTTTTCCGTCGACCCCGTGCAAGCAAGCGCTGATGACTTTTCCGTACATAACAAAAACACCTTCCCCATGAATTATCGATTCATGGCCAAAGGTGCTTCCTTATCAGCCTAATATCTCTATTGTAAACGGATCGGGGAACGGTTGCAACCGGCAGGCGGTTTTCGGTGAACAGCAGGTTTAAGCTCCCGGGATTTGGCTAGAATAGCCTATAGAGGTGATGAATATGCAGGATAAACCGTATTTTTGTCCGAATTGCCGTTCCAATCGGGTTAAATTCAGTGTGATTTCCAGCTTTTCTCAAAAATTCCTCAAGGACGCCCAGTCCGGTATGATTCAGGAATTCAGTGAACCCCAGCAACTGGAAGACCGGGAACCTACAATCCAGTGCATGGTTTGCAGCTTTACAGGAAATGAGATGCGGTTCATCAAGCAGGCGGAACGAGAGCCCCGGGCGATGCCGCCGACCAATCCCCGTTTTTTCTGAAAGCTAAAGACCGGCTATCGACCATTCAAACACGCACTTTTCCCCAAGGTAGGGAAGGGTGCGTTTTTATTTGAACAAGTTCCATTATATGCATATTTCCGGCTGGAGTTAGACATGCTGTAAGAAGCGGAAGACCGTGCGGAAGCGGACATTCCAAGGGATTTTCTTTGGCTCAAGCGTCGGCATATTTTTACCAAGGATGAATTTGTAAATAACGTTTCTTTTGTATTGCAATAAAAAAGTTTGATTGAAAAAACGACGGATTCCTACAAAATTTAAGGCGGCGCGCGAAAAAAAGTGGTACAATAGTAAAGGTTTGTGTCTGCCGGACATGCTATTTGCCTTGTCACGGCATTTGCACGTTCCGTTAGCGGTCGGCACTCCACCCAGGCGTGCCGAATCCATATAGTAAGCCATTACTGATAGGAGGATTTTGCTAAATGAATATTCATGAGTATCAAGGCAAAGAAGTGCTGAAACAGTACGGTGTCGTCGTGCCGGAAGGTAGAGTCGCTTTCACCGTGGACGAAGCGGTAGAAGCAGCGAAAGAGCTGGGTACGCAGGTCGTAGTGGTAAAAGCACAAATTCATGCGGGCGGTCGCGGTAAGGCCGGCGGCGTAAAAGTAGCCAAGAACCTCGACGAAGTTCGTACATATGCCGAGCAGATCTTGGGTAAAGTCCTCGTCACTCACCAAACCGGGCCGGAAGGCAAGGAAGTCAAGCGCCTCCTGATCGAACAAGGCTGCGATATCAAAAAAGAATATTACGTGGGCGTTGTCGTCGATCGCGGCACCGGTCGCGTTGTAATGATGGCTTCGGAAGAAGGCGGCACGGAGATTGAAGAAGTGGTCGCCCGCACGCCGGAGAAAATTTTCAAAGAAGTTGTTGACCCTGCCGTAGGCCTGCAGCCGTTCCAGGCGCGCAAGCTGGCTTATGCGATCAACATCCCGAACGAGCTCGTGAATAAAGCTGTGAAATTCATGATTGCTCTCTATACCGCATTCGTTGATAAAGACTGCTCCATCGCTGAAATCAACCCGCTGGTTGTAACGGGGGACGGCAATGTCATGGCGCTTGACGCGAAGCTGAACTTCGATTCCAACGCGCTGTATCGCCATAAAGATATCCAAGCGCTTCGCGACCTGGAAGAAGAAGATGAGAAGGAAATTCAAGCTTCCAAATTCGACCTCAGCTATATCGCACTTGACGGCAACATCGGCTGCATGGTTAACGGCGCCGGTCTTGCTATGGCTACCATGGACATTATCAAATATTACGGCGGCGAACCGGCCAACTTCCTGGACGTAGGGGGCGGCGCAACGAAAGAGAAAGTAACGGAAGCATTCAAAATCATCCTCTCCGATGAAGCTGTTAAAGGCATCTTCGTTAATATCTTCGGCGGCATTATGAAATGCGACATTATCGCTGAAGGCGTTGTAGGCTGCGGCGAGAGAACTTGGTTTGACTCGTCCTTTGGTTGTACGTCTGGAAGGCACCAATGTGGAACTCGGCAAAAAGATTCTTAACGAATCCGGTCTTAACATCGTTGTCTGCCGATTCCATGGCGGACGGCGCGCAAAAAATCGTGGCACTGGTGAAATAATCGTACGAACGGATCGTGCACAATCAGCTTTTTTTGTCAAAAAATTCAGGGGATGTGAACAATAGACATGAGTATTTTGGTTAATAAAGATACAAAAGTCATCACACAAGGGATTACCGGCTCCGTGGGCATGTTCCACACGAAAGGCGGCTTGGACTACGGTACGCAAATGGTAGGCGGCGTAACACCGGGCAAAGGCGGTACGAACGTTGATATTACGCTCGAGAACGGAACGACGGTTTCTCTGCCGGTCTTCAATACGGTAGCCGAAGCAAAAGCGGCAACAGGCGCAACGGTTTCCGTTATCTATGTACCGCCGGCTTTCGCTGCCGATGCGATCATGGAAGCCGTTGATGCGGAGCTTGATCTTGCGATTTGTATCACGGAAGGCATCCCGGTGCTCGACATGGTGCAGGTTGCCCGCTACATGGAAGGCAAGAAAACACGTCTGATCGGGCCGAACTGCCCAGGCGTCATTACTCCTGGCGAGTGCAAAATCGGCATCATGCCGGGCTACATCCATACCCCTGGCCATGTAGGCGTCGTATCCCGAAGCGGAACGCTCACCTATGAAGCCGTTCATCAGTTGACGACTCGCGGCATCGGCCAATCCTCCGCTGTCGGTATCGGCGGCGACCCGGTCAAAGGCTCCGAGTTTATCGACATCTTGAAGCTCTTCAATGAAGATCCGGACACTTACGCCGTGATCATGATCGGTGAAATCGGCGGAACGGCGGAAGAAGAAGCGGCTGAATGGATCGCAGCTAACATGAAGAAGCCGGTAGTCGGCTTCATCGGCGGACAAACGGCGCCTCCGGGAAAACGGATGGGCCATGCCGGCGCCATCATTTCCGGCGGTAAAGGTACAGTCGCCGAGAAAGTGGCTACCATGGAACGCTGCGGCATTAAAGTCGCACCTACGCCTTCCGAAATGGGCTCCACGCTTGTAAGCGTGCTTGAAGAAAAAGGCCTGCTCGAGAAATGCATCACGAAAAAATAAGATATTGAATGAGAAGATAGGCAAGCGACCTCTCTCTTCCGCGGGTCCGCGGAACGGAGAGGCTTTTTTGTATACCTAAAGCACCTTGCAAGTCATGTTTCGAGTCGTAAAGTTGTTTCTCATTTAAGGAGGATATATACTATATGAACAACAGGTATGCTTTATTTGCTCTTCATCATATACCCGGCATTGGCTGGAAGTCCCTCGAACGCCTTATGGCCCTGGTTCCGGAGCTGGAAACAGTCTTCGATTATTCCGCCAAGGAGTGGCTCGATCTCGGCTTCACGCCATCCCGAGCGGAGACAATTTACCGCGGTCTGCAGGCTTTCGGTCCGGGAGAGCTTGAAGCGAGGCTGAAATTATACGAGGATAAAGGAATCGGCTGGATGACCGTAGGGGATCCGGATTACCCGGAATTGCTCAAAGAAACCGCTCAGCCGCCATGGATCCTGTATTACCGCGGACATTTCGCGCTTACGAAAGAGCCGTGCATCGCTGTGGTCGGAACTCGTACGCCAACGGCCTACGGTAAAACGGCGGCCGAAGGTTTATCCCGGGCGTTATCCGAATGCCGTTTCACCATTGTCAGCGGGTTGGCTCGCGGAATTGACAGTGCCGCCCATGGCGGCGGACTCAAGGGACCGGGTAAAACAGTGGCCGTGCTGGGCTGCGCAATCGATGAGGTGTATCCGCCCGAGAACCGCAGATTGTATGAGCAAATTGCACAGGAAGGCTTGATTTTATCTGAATATCCTATCGGTACGAAGGGGCATCCGGGACTTTTTCCGCAGCGGAACCGAATCATCGCTGGATTAAGCCTCGGCGTGCTGGTAGTGGAAGCTGCGCTGAGAAGCGGTTCACTGATTACGGCCGACCAGGCGCTGGAGGAGTCGCGGGATGTCTTCGCCGTCCCCGGGCCGATTTCTTCTCCCAAAAGCCAAGGTGCGCTGTCGCTGCTTAAGCAGGGTGCGAAGCTGGTAACCAGTGCGGAAGACATCGTCGATGAATACCGGGAAAGGATAGCCTGGCTGCAAAACGTACACATTAACAATGATAGCCAAATGAAAAAGCCGGCCACCCGGGAAGAACAGATCATCATCGATTTGCTGACCTGCCGATCTATGTCGATTGACGAGCCGCTGGTGGAAAGTCAATATACTTTTGGACATTTGCATTCAGTTCTGATAAATTTACTAATGATGCGGCGCATCGTCGAACTTCCGGGTTCAGTCTACACCGTACCTTGATGATAGATCAATATATATGTTGAAGGGGTAAGACACCTATGGCGGATTCGTTAGTCATTGTGGAGTCACCCGCAAAAGCCAAAACGATCGGTAAATATTTGGGCAGCAAATATATCGTTAAAGCTTCCATGGGGCATATTCGAGACCTGCCAAAAAGCCAAATCGGCGTTGAAATCAAAAAAAACTTTGAGCCGAAATACATCACGATCCGCGGAAAAGGCTCCGTACTCAAGGAATTGAAGGACGCCAGCAAGCGTGTGAAAAAAATATATCTGGCGGCGGACCCTGATCGCGAAGGGGAGGCCATCGCCTGGCACTTGGCACATTATCTGGAGGTGTCCGAGAATGAGCCGTGCCGTGTTGTTTTCAACGAGATTACCAAGCAGGCGGTAAAAGACGCATTCAAGTCCCCGCGCAAAATCAACCAGGACCTCGTTAACGCACAGCAGGCGCGGCGGATTCTGGACCGCTTGGTAGGGTACAAGATTTCCCCATTATTATGGAAGAAAGTCAAAAAGGGGCTCTCGGCGGGCCGGGTTCAATCCGTAGCCGTCAAGCTGATCTATGACCGCGAGAACGAGATTAAAGCCTTCGTTCCCGAGGAATATTGGACCATCACAGCCAAGCTCGCCACGGGCAAGACCGAATTTGAGGCCAAGTTCTACAGCTATTCGGGCGATAAAAAAGAGCTTCACAACGAGGCGGAAGTTAAAGAAGTGCTGAATGCGATCGAGAAAGCCGAATTTGTTGTAAGCGAGGTCAAGGAGAAAGAGCGGCACCGCAATCCGTCGCCACCGTTCATTACGAGCTCCCTGCAGCAGGAGGCGGCCCGCAAGCTGAACTTCCGCGCCTCCAAGACCATGTCGGTCGCGCAGCGGCTGTATGAGGGGATTGACCTCGGCGGCGAAGGGACCGTCGGTCTCATTACCTACATGCGTACCGACTCCACGCGGATCTCTCCGGTGGCCCAGGAGGAAGCCAAAGAATTTATCCTAAGCAAATTCGGCGAGGCTTATTATCCTGAAACGCCCCGGGTGTACCTGAAAAAGAATTCAAACGCCCAGGATGCGCATGAAGCGATCCGTCCCAGCTCCGTGCTTCGGGAACCGGACCAGATTAAAGAATACTTAAGCCGCGATCAATACCGGCTCTACAAACTGATTTGGGAGCGTTTCGTAGCAAGCCAGATGGCGTCGGCTATCCTCGATACGATGACGGTCGATATCACTGCCGGAACGGCCGTTTTTCGCGCGGTGGGCTCGAAGGTGAAGTTCCCCGGTTTTATCAAAGTATATGTGGAAAGCAATGACGACGCGGAGGATACGGCAGACGACGAGAAGTTCCTGCCCCCGCCGCGGACCGGCGACAAGGTCAAGAAGAAACAGATCGATCCGAAGCAGCATTTTACGCAGCCCGCCTCCACGGTATACGGAAGCGCGTTTGGTGAAGGCTCTGGAAGAGATGGGAATCGGGCGCCCCAGTACGTACGCCCCTACACTGGAAACGATTCAGAAGCGCGGCTACGTGGCGATCGAGGAGAAGAAGTTCGTCCCGACGGAACTCGGCGAGCTGGTCATTCAGCAGATGATCGAGTTTTTTCCGGAAATCTTGGATGTGGAATTTACGGCCCAGATGGAAGAAGAGCTCGACCATGTCGAAGAGGGCAAGGAAGACTGGGTTCATGTGCTGAACCAGTTCTATGAGTCGTTCGAGAAGCGGCTGGAAGTGGCAGAGGAAGAGATGGAGAAAATCGAAATCCAGGATGAGGTTTCGGATGAGATTTGCGAGAAGTGCGGCCGTCACTTTGTCTACAAAATGGGGCGCTTCGGCAAGTTCCTGGCCTGCTCCGGCTTCCCGGAATGCCGCAATACGAAGCCGATTGTCAAGGATATCGGCGTGACCTGTCCGAACTGCAAGCAGGGCAAGATCATCGAGCGGAGAAGTAAGAAGGGACGTATCTTTTACGGTCGCGACCGCTACCCGGAGTGCGATTTCGTTTCATGGGATAAGCCAGTGAATCATCCCTGCCCGAACTGCGGATCGATGCTGATTGAGAAGCGGAATAAATCGGGTGTGTTCGTCCAATGCGTACAGTGTGACTATAAAGAAGAAGTCAAAGAAGAAGAACGCGACGAGGGCTAGAACGGCTTGTCTTGGTGTTTAGCTTGAAGGAGGAAGAAAGACATTGCAGGAGTTTCCTAAAGTAACGGTGATCGGAGCGGGGCTGGCAGGCGCCGAAGCGGCTTGGCAGATCGCAAGCTTCGGGGTTCCGGTAGTATTGTACGAAATGCGTCCGGTGAGAAAAACACCGGCGCATATTACCGATAAATTTGCGGAGCTGGTGTGCAGCAATTCGCTGCGCGCCAACGGTCTTACGAATGCCGTAGGCGTATTAAAGGAAGAGATGAGAATATTAAATTCCATCATCCTTCGCTCAGCGGACAAACATGCGGTTCCCGCAGGAGGAGCGCTTGCCGTTGACCGCGAGGGCTTCTCGGAAGAAGTGACGTCGCTTCTCCGGAACCATCCGCTGATTGAAGTGCGCAATGAGGAGCTGGAGTCGCTTCCCGACGGAATTACGGTCGTCGCCACGGGTCCGCTTACTTCGCCGGCGCTGTCCAAGCATTTGCAGGAGCTGACCGGGGAAGATTACCTTTATTTCTATGATGCGGCCGCACCGATTGTCGAGAAGGACTCCATCGATATGAATAAGGTATATCTGGCGTCCCGGTATGATAAGGGAGAAGCGGCCTATCTGAACTGCCCGATGACGGAAGAGGAATTCAACGTATTCTACGAAGCGCTCATTTCCGCCGAAACCGCCCCGGTGAAAGAATTCGAGAAAGAGATTTATTTCGAGGGTTGTATGCCGATCGAGGTCATGGCGTCCCGCGGCCGCCAAACCGTGCTGTTCGGTCCGATGAAGCCGGTAGGTCTCGTCAACCCGCATACCGGGGAACTCCCGTATGCCGTCGTTCAATTGCGCCAAGATAACGCGGCGGGCACCTTGTTCAATCTTGTAGGCTTTCAGACCCATTTGAAATGGGGCGAGCAAAAAAGGGTGTTCTCGTTAATCCCGGGTCTGGAGCAGGCGGAGTTCGTCCGCTACGGCGTGATGCACCGCAATACGTTCATCAATTCGCCGAAGCTGCTCCGGCCGACATACCAATTCCGCGGCAGGGATAGCTTGTTCTTTGCCGGTCAAATGACCGGTGTGGAAGGCTATGTTGAATCGGCCGCTTCCGGCCTGATCGCGGGAATCAACGCCGCCAGGTACGCCCGGGGGATGGAATGTCTCGTGCTTCCGCAGGATACGGCGCTTGGCAGTATGGCTCATTATATTACAACCGCCGATTTCAATCATTTTCAGCCGATGAATGCCAATTTCGGATTGTTCCCGCCGCTGGGTGAGAAAATCCGCAATAAGAAGCTTAAAAACGAAGCCATCGCTCATCGGGCAATTGAGAAAATTCAGAATTTTTCACAAAACGAATACAATTTGGCTTGTAAATGAATTCAAGACTATGTTACTATAAATAATGTTTTGTGACGCTTAAATTCAAGCAGCAGCAATCGAACCTATTGTTGCTGCTTGTTGTTCTTTCATGCGGCTTATTATGGTGGCTGGGCCGGAAGGGCTTGGTTTTCGCCTTGAATTTAAGGGAGGAAGCGGATATGGAGCAAGCTTTTCACGCAACGACAATCTTTGCTATTCGGCACCAGGGCAAGGGAGCTATCGCAGGAGACGGACAGGTGACGTTCGGCAACAGCATGGTCATGAAAAGTCAGGCCAAGAAGGTCCGGAGACTTTACCGCGGCAATGTAATAGCGGGCTTCGCCGGTTCGGTAGCGGATGCCATAACCTTATTTGAGAAATTCGAAAATAAACTGGAAGAGCATCACGGCAATCTGCAGCGCGCCGCCGTGGAGCTGACGAAGGACTGGCGCCAGGACCGGGTCCTGCGCAGGCTGGAGGCCATGCTGATCGTGATGGACCGAACGGGTCTTCTGCTGCTATCGGGTAACGGCGAAGTGATCGAGCCGGATGACGGCATCCTGGCGATCGGGTCCGGAGGAAGCTTCGCTTTGGTCGCGGGCAGAGCGCTGCACCGCTATGCACCGCAGATGAGCGCCAAAGAAATTGCGCATGCCGCACTTACGATGGTCGCGGACATCTGCGTTTTTACAAACCACAACATCATTGTCGAAGAGATCGAATAAACGAGGAGGTTGTGACGCTTGAATCCACAAGCACTTACGCCCAAACAAATCGTTGCCGAGCTGGATAAATATATTGTCGGCCAGAAGCAGGCGAAGAAATCGGTTGCCGTCGCTCTGCGTAACCGTTATCGCCGCAGTCTGCTGGATGAATCGCTGCGGGAGGAGATTGTCCCCAAAAATATTTTGATGATCGGACCGACCGGTGTAGGCAAGACGGAGATCGCACGCAGGCTCGCCAAGCTGGTCAACGCGCCGTTCATTAAAGTGGAAGCGACGAAATTTACCGAAGTCGGTTATGTAGGTCGAGATGTGGAGTCCATGGTCCGGGATTTGGTCGAGACCTCGATCCGTATGGTGAAAGGAGAGAAGACCGAGAAACTGAAGGATAAGGCGGAGCAAATGGCAAACGACCGGATTGCCGCTATTCTGGTGCCGAATCCTAATAAATCGAAGTCGCAGCGCAATCCGCTCGAGATGCTGTTCGGACAGCAGGGGAATCAGTCGGCGGAAACCGAAACGGAGACGGACGCCTCGATTCTGTCGCGGAGACAAGAAATCAAAGAGAAGCTGAAACGGGGCGAACTGGAAAACGAGCAAATTGAAATCGAAGTGGAAGACAGCGCCCCCTCCATGCTCGACATGCTTGCCGGGCAGGGCAATGAGCAGGCGGGCATGAACATGCAGGAGCTGTTCGGCGACCTGATGCCCAAGAGAACGAAAAAGCGCAAGTCGCCGATTAAAGAAGCCCGTAAGGTGCTTACCCAGGAAGAAGCGCAGAAGCTCTTGGACATGGACGAAGTGATTCAGGAATCGGTCCGCAGAGCGGAGCAGGACGGCATTATTTTCATCGATGAAATCGATAAGATTTGCAGCTCCGGGAGGGGTGGCGGTCCGGACGTATCCAGGGAAGGCGTGCAGCGGGACATTCTTCCTATTGTAGAAGGATCGACCATCATGACCAAGTACGGACCGGTAAAGACGGACTATGTCTTGTTCATTGCGGCAGGGGCGTTTCACATCGCCAAGCCCTCGGATCTAATCCCCGAGCTTCAAGGACGTTTTCCGATCCGGGTGGAGCTCAGCGACCTCACCAAGCAGGACTTTGTGCTTATTTTGAAGGAACCGAAGAATGCGCTGACGAAGCAGTATACGGCTTTGCTCGAGACGGAGGGGATTCAGATTCTGTTTTCAGAAGAAGCCATCGAGGAGATCGCCCAGATCGCGGCGGATGTGAACCAGAATACGGATAATATCGGCGCCCGCCGGCTGCATACCATTCTGGAGAAGCCGCTGGAAGACTTATCTTTTGAAGCGCCTGAAATTACACTGGAGCAAATTGTCATCTCCCCGGAATATGTCCGTGAGAAGCTGTCCGGCATCGTGCAGAACCGCGATTTGAGCCAATACATTTTGTAATTGTAGTTATGGGAGGCAACAGTTAATGACTTTGTTGATGAAAACGAGAAGGCTGAACAAGTTTGCTGCAGAAAGAAGCCGGGAATCCGGTCAGCTTCAGAGATATGGCATCGGAGCTCAGCGATATCCTTCATGCCGACATCTTTGTCGTCAGCCGGAAAGGAAAGGTGCTTGGTTGTGCCTATGCGTCGCCGGTAGGAGATGCGGGGCTCGGGGAGGCGTTCCTGCAGGAAAACCGCTTCCCCCGGAATATAACCAGTTGCTGCTGCAGGTTGAAGAAACCTCTTCCAATATGGAAGCGGGGTCGCCGCTCGATGTGTTTGGAGAGCTTGCGGCGGGCACGGAGTTCAACTTGACGGTCGTCCCTGTTGTCGGCGGCGGCGAACGTCTCGGGACCCTGATTTTGACCAAGCACAACGGACGGTTCATCGATGATGACTTGATCTTGGCGGAATACGGGTCCACCGTGGTCGCAATGGAAATTTTGCGTGAAAAGGCGGAGCAAATCGAGGTTGAAGCCCGCAGCAAAGCAGTGGTCCAGGTGGCGGTAGGATCGCTTTCCTTCAGCGAGCTGGAGGCCATCGAGCACATCTTTGAACAGCTGGAGGGCCAGGAGGGACTGTTGGTCGCCAGCAAAATAGCCGACCGCGTCGGGATCACACGTTCGGTGATCGTGAATGCGCTGCGGAAATTGGAAAGCGCCGGCGTCATCGAAACGCGCTCTCTCGGTATGAAGGGGACTTATATAAGAGTACTAAACGACCAGTTGCTCACCGGTATTCAGAGCGTAAAGTCTTAATAAAAGTCAAGAAACCGTCAACTTTTTTCAATATAAAGGTTTAAATTGGAAGTCCTATATGAAAATATAGGGCTTTTTTCATATTGTAATAAATTTCAAATTCTTTCAATATAATTATAGTTCTGGTTTACTACATTATCTGTCATGATCCCCTTATTTTTTTTCACTAATCGTGTCGAAGAAAGGAGGATATTGTACGTTTCATGTTGAATAGTGATATCAAGATTATTCCATGAAAGTAGGAACTGCCTAATGAACATCTTGAGCAAACCTGGTTTTCAACTGATGGAACGCTCCTTGGACGCCGCGACGCTCAGGCAAAAGGTGATCGCGGACAACATCGCCAACGTGGATACGCCTTACTTCAAGCGCTCGGAAGTGAAGTTTGAGGAACTGCTTCAGCAGGAGATGAATGGAAAATCCCTGGTGGGATACCGGACGGATCCCCGGCATTTTTACATCGGGAAGCCAGCGCAGCCGGGACCGCAAATTGTTCAGGATAACCAATCGATGGTCAACAACAACTTGAACAACGTGGATATGGATTACGAAATGTCCCTGATGGCTAAAAATCAGCTCCGGTATAACGTACTGATTCAGGAAGTCAGCAACCAGATCAAGCAGGCGAGAACGGCTATCGGAGGGAGGACTTGATAAATGAAATTGACTAACGGGTTTGATATTAGCTCCTCCGCCCTGACGGCTCAACGTTTCCGTATGGATGTGATCTCTTCCAACATCGCGAATGCGGATTCCACCAGAGCCCGGATGGTCAACGGAAAGTGGATCCCTTATCAAAGAAAGCTCGTGACGATTGAGCCGAATAAACCGTCCTTTGCCGACAAGCTGCAGGATGCGATGAACGGTGGAGCGGGAGACGGCGTGCGGGTTACCAAAGTGATTGACGATCAGTCGCCTTTTAAACAAGTATATAATCCTTCGCATCCGGATGCCGACGAGAACGGTTTTGTACTGATGCCGAATGTGGATGTGCTGAAAGAAATGGTGGATATGATTTCGGCAACGCGCTCATATGAAGCGAATGTAACTGCACTCAACGCCTCCAAGGGCATGATCAGCAAAGCGCTTGACATTGGAAAATAATACATAGGGACAGGGGGCAAGTTTAATGATCGATAAATTGGGACTGCGGCCGCAAACGATCGCCGGTGTTGCCGGGCCAAAAAGCATGAGTGCGGCGGAAGTATCCGATCAATTCGGAAAATATTTGAATGAAGCAATCAGCTCATTGAACGAGCAGCAAAATAAAGTGGATCAGTTAAACGAACAATTCGTCAAAGGGGAAATCTCGGACGTCCATCAGCTGATGATCGCATCGGAGAAGGCATCGCTTGGGTTGGAACTGACCGTACAAGTTCGGAACAAAGTCATCGAGGCTTATCAGGATATTATGAGAACTCAGGTCTAGTTTGAGAATTCGGGAGCGTTTCTTTCAGATGGGGTGACAAAGTGAATGAGAGTGTTCTCCAATATTGGAATCGGACGAAGCAATATTGGAATCAATGGAGCAAAACGCAAAAATTTACATTTATCGCAACTGTGATATTAATCACACTGACCGTGGGCATCATCAGCTATAATTTTTCCAAGACAGAGTATGCTTTAGCTTACACGAATCTACAACCGAGCGACGCCGCAGCGATCAAGAGCTACCTGGATGGGGCCAAAATCCCGTACCAGCTGAGTGATGACGGAAAAAGCATCGGCGTACCGAGAAGCCAAGTGGCGAGCGTGAAGCTGGCCGTCGAATCTCAAGGGCTCAACAAGACGGGGAATGTCGGATACGGATCTTTCGACCAAAAGAGCATGCTGGGCTACACCGACCGCGAATTCGATGTCAAATATGTGAATGCCGTGCAAGGCGAACTACAGCAAATGATCAATTCGAACAATGCGGTGAGCAGTTCGAAAGTGCTGATCAGCCTGCCGGAAAAAAGCGTATTTCTTCCGAAAGGAGCGGAACCCGAGAAGGCAACGGCGTCCGTAGTGGTCAATCTCAAGCCAGGCTATACGCTCGATCAGGCCAAGATCGATACGATGTACAACCTGGTATCGCACAGCATTAAAGATCTGCCGATCGAGAACATCACGATCTCCGATCAGGACGGCAACGAGCTGGATTATTCCAAAGGAAACAGCAAAGTCAGCGGTTCGTCGAACTTGGCGCTTCAGCAGTTCGAGATCAACAACCAGTTCAAGAATGAAGTAACGCGGAATGTCCAGCAATTACTGGGATCTATCCTTGGTAAAGACAAGGTCATCGTCAGCGTGTTCTCTACAATGAACTTTGACCAGACCAAACGGAAAGAACAGCTGGTGACGGCGCCGAATACGGTGGATCAGAAAGGGCTTGAAATTTCCGTTCAAGAGCTTACAAAGAACTACACCAGCGACAGCGGCGCTCCGCAGGGTGGCGTTGCGGGGACGGGAGCAACCGATGTACCGGGGTATCCGGGAAGCAGCAACAGCGGCAAGTCCAATTCCGAGGAAATTCAAAAGACGGTTAATTATGAAGTGAACCGGATTACGAACGAGATTGAGCTTACTCCTTACATTGTAAAAGATTTAACCATTAATGTCGGCGTTGAACCACCGGATCCCAATGATCCGAACTCGCTCACGCCGCAAACGATCAATGCCATTAATCAGGTGCTTACGAATGTCGTTCGGGCAGCACTGGCTGGAAACAACCCGCCGGTCCCGGAAGCGGAACTGGCAAAGAAGATATCGGTCTTTCCTCATACGTTCGCTCGTACGAACACCAGCCCGCTTACCAATTCCAACGCAATGCTGCTGTACGGTGGTCTTGGCGGATTGGCACTCGCGCTCCTCGCAGGCGGCGGATACTGGTCGCTGCGCAGACGCCGGGCGGCGGAAGAGGCGGAAGATGGTTTCGCGGAGGATTCACCGAGAATCGAGTTCCCGACCATCGATATCGACAATGTGAACAATGAAAATCAAGTGCGCAAACAGCTCGAACAGCTGGCAAAGAAAAAGCCGGAGGATTTTGTCAATCTGCTTCGTACTTGGTTAGTAGACGAATAGAGGTGTGCTTTGTTGGCTAAAGTTCAGCGACCTGGTTTGACGGGGCGACAAAAAGCCGCCATCTTACTGATCAGTTTAGGACCCGAAGTGTCCGCGCAAATCTTCAAGCATTTAAGGGACGAGGAAATCGAACAGCTGACTTTGGAAATCGCCAACGTCCGGAAAGTCGACAATTCCGAGAAGGATGCGATTCTGGCCGAGTTCCACCAAATTTGTTTGGCCCAAGAATTTATATCTCAAGGCGGGATCGCCTATGCCAAAGAAATCTTGGAAAAAGCGCTCGGTTCACAGAAAGCTTTCGATATCATTAACAGGTTAACCGCTACACTGCAGGTCAGGCCGTTTGATTTTGCCCGCAAAGCGGATCCGGCCCAGATTTTGAACTTCATTCAGAACGAGAATTCGCAAACAATCGCTCTAGTTCTTTCCTATTTGCAGCCGGAGCAGGCTTCGATTATTCTCTCCTCGGCGCCGCAGGAGAAACAAGCCGATGTCGCCAAACGCATTGCCCTCATGGACAGCACTTCGCCGGAAGTAATCAGCCAGGTCGAGCGGGTGCTCGAGCAGAAGCTATCCGCGACAGTAACCCAGGACTATACGACTGCCGGAGGCATTTCCGCCGTTGTCCAGATCTTGAACGGGGTGGATCGCGGGACGGAAAGAACGATTCTCGATTCACTGGAAATTCAGGATCCCGAATTGGCGGAGGAGATCAAGAAGCGCATGTTCGTTTTCGAGGACATCGTCAATATCGACAACCGCTCCATTCAACGAATTATCCGCGACATCGAGAATGCCGATCTTCAGCTTGCGCTTAAAGTGGCCAGCGAAGAAGTGCGGGAGGCCATCTTCAAGAATATGTCGAAGCGCATGGCCGAGACGTTCAAAGAAGAGATGGAATACATGGGCCCTGTCCGTCTGCGTGACGTAGAGGAAGCTCAGACCCGCATCGTATCGACAATTCGTCGTTTGGAGGAATCGGGCGAAATCATCATTGCACGCGGCGGAGGAGATGATATTATTGTCTAATGTCATCAAATTTACCCAGTACGTAGCTTTGGAAGATTTGAAAATCGTCGAACCGGCGCCTTCTCCTGTTCTTTATCAAGAACATTCCGCTCAAGGGATGTCTCCTGAGCAGCAGGACGAGCTTCAGCAGCTCATGGAAATGAAAGAGCAGCTGCTTGCGGATGCCGAAACCTTCGCTGAAGAGCAGGTCCGTGCAGCCATGGAAGAATCGGCGGCTTTGAAAGAACAGGCCCAGACCGAGATCGAACAGTGGTGGCAGGACCGTAGGGCTCAAGACCGGGAAGCCTCCGATCACGCCAGAGAAGAAGGCTTCAGGCAAGGTTACCGGGAAGGTCTTCAGCAGGCCGAGCAGGAGCTTCAGGAAAAATATGAAACCATGCTCCAGGAAGCGTCGCAAATCTTGGAACAGGCTTATGTACTCAAGCAGCAAATCGTACAGGAATCCGAACCGTTCCTGATCGAGCTCAGCTGTTCGATCGCGGAGAAGATTATTCATCGCCAACTCTCCGTTGAACCCGAATGGGTCGTCAGCTTAATCCAGCAGGTGCTGGCACGGCGTAAAGAGAAAGGCATCATTACGCTCTGCGTATCGCCGGCTCATTTCTCTTATTTGCAGGACGCAAGGGACGAGTCGCTCCTCCACATCGATTCCCAAGCCGAGCTGCAGATCATACCCGATGCTACGGTCCAGGATCACGGGCTGCGTCGTAAGGTCCACCTTCGGGAGCATCGATGCCCGGATCGACACACAGCTGAACGAAATCAAGAATGCGCTGACGCAGCTCGCGGTTCGGGGCGAGGGGACCTAGATGAGATCAGCACCGGAAGCTTCGAAATATATCGACTACTTGAGGCGACTGGACCCGGTTCGGGTGAACGGGAAGGTAACCCAGGTCATCGGCCTTACGGTGGAATCCGAAGGACCGGACGCCAGTATCGGCGACGTTTGCTATATTTATCCGTTTAAAGGAGCCGAGCCGCTCAAGGCGGAGGTTGTCGGGTTCAAAAACAATAAAGTCATTCTTATGCCGCTGGGCGAGCTTCATTCCATAGGACCCGGCTGCGACGTAGTCGGTACCGGTAAGCCCTTGACCGTTCAGGTCGGTCATGAGTCGCTGGGCAAAGTGCTTGACGGATTGGGCCAACCGCTGGACGGAACCTTCCTGCCGTCGCGGATGACGCATTATTCAACGAACAATGTGCCTAGCAATCCGTTAAAAAGACCGCGTGTGCTCGAGCCGATCAGCGTTGGTGTCCGCTGCATAGACGGCCTGCTGACGATAGGCAAAGGCCAGCGCGTCGGGATCTTCGCCGGCTCCGGCGTAGGCAAGAGTACGCTGATGGGCATGATCGCGCGGAATACTTCCGCCGACGTGAACGTTATCGCACTCATTGGCGAACGGGGCAGAGAAGTACTTGACTTTATCGAACGGGATTTGGGTCCAGAAGGCCTGGCGCGTTCCGTCGTGATCGTGGCGACCTCCGACCAGCCTGCACTTATTCGTATCAAAGGAGCATTGATTGCGACGAGCATCGCCGAATTTTTCCGTGACCGCGGTCTGAATGTCATGCTGATGATGGATTCGGTTACGAGGTATGCGATGGCACAGCGGGAAGTCGGCCTTGCCGTCGGGGAGCCGCCTGCAACCAGAGGATACACACCTTCGGTGTTCGCTACGCTCCCTAAACTGCTGGAGCGTTCCGGAACCGGTCCGAAAGGCTCGATCACCGCGTTCTACACCGTGCTGGTGGACGGCGATGATATGAATGAACCGATCGCCGATGCCGTGCGAGGGATCCTGGACGGGCACATCGTGCTGGACCGCCATATCGCCAACCGCGGTCATTATCCCGCCATTGACGTGCTTTCCAGCGTGAGCCGTGTCATGAAAGAAATCGTGCCGCCGGAGCAGCAGCTCGCAGCCGAGCGATTGAAGAGACTACTCTCTGTCTATAAGGATTCGGAGGATTTGATCAATATCGGGGCGTACCAAAGAGGATCCAATCCGGAAATCGATCTTTCTCTCGAATCGATTCAGTCCATTTGGGATTACACCAAACAAAGAGTGAACGAGAAGCTTACATATGCCGAAGCGCAGGAGAGGTTAATCCAAGAATTTTACAGGGGATGAATTTGAAAGATGCGGTTTCGATATGCTTTTCAAAAAATCGTAGATCTCAAGAGCAACGAGAAAACGCAAGCCGAATGGATGCTGTCGCAGGCCATGGTGAAGGTCAGGGAAGAAGAAGTGACGCTGAGCCGCCTCCAGCAGGCGAAGGAAGAGCAGGAGCTTGAACTGCACAGGGCATCGACGGGTACGATCACGATATCCGAAATCATGATGCGGCAAAGCTTTGTTCAGCATTTTGAGAAACAGATTCATTTGAAAAGCAAGGAACTGGAGCAAGCCCGATCGGTTGCCCGCCTCAAGCAGGAGGATCTGAACGGCAAGATGCTGCAGGAGAAAGTGTGGACGAAGGCCAAGGACCGTGCTTATGAACGGTTTTCCGCACAAATGCTGAAGCGGGAGCAAGGGGAACTGGACGAAATGGCGACGAACCGCTACCGGAAGCTTTCTTAGGTTTACAGCTTGTTCTTAGGAGATGAGGTGATGGCAAAAGTGGATACGGAACAGTCCCCTTCATACAGCGCGATGGAGCGGTTTCTGATTTGGTTCCTCATTCCGTTTGTTTTCACGGCGGTGCTGCTGGGCGTGCTGTTAACCATATTCGATTACGATGTAATGAACAATGTACTGAAGGCGGCGAACAAAATCCCGATTGTCAAAAGCATCGTTCCGGCACCGAAAGGTAACGCGGCGGACCCGAAAACGGATGCTGCCGGCGGGACGGCTCAGGATAAAGCTGCATCTCCGGCTCAAGATCCGAAAGCGGACCTGACCGCCAAGCTTGCGGTGGCTCAGCAGGAGCTGCAGAAAGCGGAAACCGCTTTGCAGGAGAAGGATCAGACTATCAAGGATCTGCAGCAAAAGAACAGCGCGCTGGAAGAGAAGGCGAAAGCAAGAACCCAGTCGGAAGAAGAATATACGGCGCAAATTCAGCAACTGGCCACCATGTACGCCAAAATGAGCCCGAGCAAGGCGGCCCCGATATTGGAAAATCTGACACCGAAGGAACAGATCCTCGTGCTCGGCATGATGAAAACGGATGACCGGGTTAAGGTGCTGGAGAAGATGGATCCGAAGAAAGCCGCCGAGGCTTCCATTATGCTTAAGGATCAAACATCGGTCAGGGATACGCAAATTGCAGCGCTTCAGGAACGATTGAACCAGATGGCGGCGCCGGATCCGAAGCAGTCGCAAAAGCTAAGCAAAGATGATCTCGCCACCACCTTCGCGAACATGACGCCAAAGAGTGCAGCCACGGTGCTGATCGAGCTGCAGAATACAAACCCCGACAAAGTGCTGTCGATTCTGGGCTCGATGGACAGCGCAGGCCGTTCGCGATTGATCGCGGCGATATCGGATCAATCGAAAGAAGCCGCCGCACAGATCTCGGCAAAGCTGGCTCAATAACCATCATGGAAAGGAGGTGAAACAAAAAAATGGAGATCCAAACGCAAACCGCTGCAGTGACTGGCACGGGTACCGCTACCGCAGCAACCGGAAAGGCGCAGCAGGGCAGTACGGCGGCAGGAAACTTTTTGTCCGCGCTGGCGGGAATGGTTGCCGGAGGCGCGGCTCAAGGAGGAGCGAACAACAGTTCGGCAGTATCGTCTTTACCGATTTTGCTTCAAACGCTCTCTCCCCTGATCTCTCTGCTTCAATCCAATCCGGAGCAAACACCCGAACCGTTGGCGGGCCAGCTGGATGCGCTGCTTCAGCAGTTAAACCAATCCGATGACCAGCTTTCGCAGCAGCTTGTGGACAATCCGGAGCTTCAAGCATGGCTCGCGCAGCTGCAGGCCTTTTTGAATCCGCAGTTGTTTGTTCCGATCGTTTCAGAGGAAGCATCCGTGGGTCTGGATAAAGCAGGTCAGGCAGCAGGCCCTGTTTTGAAGCCGGCAATAACGAAGAACCAGGCTGTTCAGCTTCTTCAGGATGTCAAGCAGATCCTGTTATCCGGAAACAAGGATGCCCAAACCTCTGCCGTTGATCTCGTTAAGCGACTTCCGAATTTGGTTCAGTCCATTCAGTCCCAGGTGCAACAGGTCGCCGCTGTGGAAAGTGAACCGACTCAAGCTGCAGTAAATGTGGATTCGGGCTTAAATGATCAACCTGTACATAAAGTTTCGAACGCCGGCAAACGGACCCGGGTGAACGTCACAAATAGCGGGACGGAGACGAAGCAAGCTGTAATCCAAACTGCGGCATCGTCTGTTCCTAGCGCCCTTCAAAAGCTCGAAGCCCTTTCGGCCAAATCGCTCGCAGCAAACCTTCAGCCGACTTCGGCTGCGGAGCAGAATACGCTGTTCGAACCGCTGGATACAAAGACTGAAACCGATTTGACCGGTCTCGCCAATCAGGCGGTTCCGCTGCACGAGTTTTTAAGGCAAGCGCAATCCGGCCATAACGTACCGAAGGTTCCGGTGCTGCAAGTACCCGCTGAAAGCTTCGCAAAGGATGCAGCTGCATTCGTAGTCAACGCATTCTCGTTAGAAACGACGGCCGACGGTTTTTCCGAAGCGAAAATATCGCTGTTCCCGCAGCACTTGGGGCAGGTGGATGTGAAGCTGACGATGCATAACGGTCAGTTGATCGCTCAATTCGTAGCGGACAGCGCGGCCGGCAAAGAAATGCTCGAGAGTCAGCTGGCGCAGCTTCGCACGACACTGCAAAATCAGGGAATTCAAGTGGAACGACTGGAAGTGACCCAGAGCCCAAGCCTGCAATCCGGCATGTTCCAGGAGCAAAGACAGCAGCAATCCCAGCAATTTACCGGCAAGCAGCAGAAGTCGGGGGCAGGCAAGATTGCAGCGATCGAGGAAGATTTTACAGAGGAGCCTTCAGCCTTGAGCGAGCCGGCGGGCGCGTCCGTGAAGGACAATGGCTCGATTGATGTAACGGCTTAAGTAACGCAGACGGCTTAAGCGGGAGGTGAAATCATGGCCGATTCCATTATCGGTACGAAGAATGTCTGGCCGTACTACTCTTCAAACAACGTGTCGAAGGCGGGTACTACTACTTCGGGGGCTCAAGGCAGTCTGGGGAAAGACGATTTTCTGAAAATCTTAATTACCCAGCTCAAAAACCAGGACCCGATGCAGCCGTTGGAAGACAAAGAATTTATCGCCCAAATGGCGCAGTTCACTTCGGTGGAACAGCTGACCAACATGAGCGGCGAATTAAAGCAGCTTCGGCAATCGCTGGGACTCGCTTCCGGCCTCATCGGCAAAACCGTAACCTATACAGCGACGAATGCGCAGGGCAAGGATGAAGTGAAAACCGGTACGGTCGAATCGATCATTGTGAAAAGCGGCGAGCAGTATGCCAAAGTGAGCGGAACCGACGTATCCCTCGATAAGATCAGCGGGATTTCGAATCCGGAGGGAAGTTAAATGTCGGACCGGATTTCCATTGGACAGCTGTACCCGTCGAAGGTTCCGCTATCAGCCCGAAGAACGGATCCGGAACGAAACGGTTCCGGGAGCTACGTTCGATGAGCCGCTGAAGGAGCAAACCGTCAAGTTCAGCCACCATGCGGAAGAACGCTTGCGGCGACTGGGTATTCGGCTGGAACCCGAGCAGCTCAGCAAACTGCAATCGGCGGTTGACAAAGCGGCGACGAAAGGCGCAAAAGATGCGCTCATGCTGCTCGGCGGAACGGCCCTCATCGTCAATATCAAGAATCGTACAGTAGTGACTGCGATGGACGATGCTTCGATGAAGGAGCATTTATTTACCCAAATCGACAGCGCGATGATCATTTCTTAATTCAAGGCCGGCCCTATCATGGAGGCCTTCAGGTTGTGGACCGATTGAAACAACCATTTATGATCCTGGGGAGGATAAGAAGCAATGCTCAGATCTCTTTATTCCGGCGTTTCTGGTATGAGAGGATTTCAAACCAAGCTTGACGTGATCGGCAACAACATCGCTAACGTGAATACGGTGGGCTTCAAGGCCGGACGTGTGATGTTCAAGGATATCCTGAGCCAGACCGTATCCGGAGTAACCGCTCCTTCCGATACGAACGGCGGTGTAAATGCCAAGCAGGTGGGTCTTGGCGTTACGATTGGGACCATTGATACGGTCCATACGCCGGGCAGCGCGATGACGACCAATGTTCCAACCGACCTTAGGATTGACGGCGACGGATTCTTTACCATAAAAGCCAATGACACGCAGACCACACCGTATTTGACCCGTGCAGGCAACTTTACGCTGGATTCCAACCGGGACTTGGTAACAGCGGACGGGATGTATGTCATGAGCAGCGATGGTGCAAAAATTCACCTCGAAGATACCGTCACGGCATTCTCCATTTCGAGTTCCGGCGAGATTATCTCGGTGGGCTCCGACGGTACTTCAACGCCAACAGGAACGTTTGTAGGGGTAGTCAAAGTGGCCAACCCTAACGGATTGCAGAAAATCGGCGGAAATCTGTATCAAGTAACACCGAATGCGCTGCCTCCGGGCACGACAGAACTTCCAACGGGGGATGATGCAAAAGCCGCGAACACAACAACAGGAACCGGCGCTATTGTATCCGGTCAGCTGGAGATGTCGAACGTTGACCTGACCTCCGAGTTTACCGAGATGATCGTGGCTCAGCGGGGCTTCCAGGCGAATTCGCGGATCATTACGACTTCCGACGAAGTTTTGCAGGAAGTAGTCAATCTGAAGCACTAATTTCAAGCATAGTTAACGGGGAGGTTCGCCTCCCCTCATCCACCGGCCCTGGAGGTAGCTCATGATACAACTGACGCGGCTTAACGGCAAACCGATTACGCTGAATGCCATATTGATCGAGACCGTGGAAGAGACGCCGGATACGATGATTACACTAGTGACCGGTAAGAAAATCATGGTGCTGGAGCCGGTCCATGACGTGACCGAAAAAGTCCAGCATTATTTTCAAACGATTGGTCTCATCGGCGGTACGCTTAAGAGCCTGAATTCGGAGGGGTCGAAAGTTGTTAAAGAGTAAAATATTCATCATGGTCGTCGCCATCCTTATAGCCATTACCCTAATTTTGACGGCCGCTTTCGTTCTATGGAACTACATGGACAAAGGAAACCAATCCTCTGCGGAGCAAGCGCAAAATTCCGCGAAGGAAGTAAAATCGGCCAAGCCGCTGACACCGGATCAGGTGAAGGAAAATACGGTCATTATGAAAGATATTGTGACCAACCTGGCGGGGAACGACAAATTTATTAAAGCGAGCTTTGCCTTTGAATTGGAAAATAAGAAGGTCGCTGACGAATTCTCGAAGCTGGATTTTAAAATGAAGGCGATCATCGTTCAAACGCTTGCGGATATGACGCCGGATCAAGTTTCCGGAGGGAAGGGCTTCGATAATCTCAATTCAGCTCTTATGAATAAAATGAATCCGCTGCTGCACGAAGGTAAGCTGAAACAGATTTGGATCACCGAGAAGGTTCTGCAATAGCATAGCATCATCAACAGCGCAAAGGAGGTGACGATCATGGTGGATGTACTCTCGCAGAACGAGATAGACGCGCTGCTTGCGGCGCTCTCGTCGGGGAAATGGATGCGGAGGAGCTGAAAAAGGAAGATACGCAGAAGAAGGTGCGCGCCTACGATTTCAAACGCGCGGTCCGCTTCTCAAAGGATCATATTCGCAGTTTGACGCGGATACATGAGAACTTCGCCCGTTATCTCACGACCTATTTCAGTGCCCAGCTCAGGACCTTCGTGCAAATCAACGTGGTTCAGGTGGAGCAGCGCCGTATGACGAATTCATTCGTTCGATCCCAAAGATGACGATTCTCAATATTTTCGAAGCGGAGCCCCTGGAGGGGCGGATGGTTTTGGAAGTGCATCCGAATGTGGCGTTTGCGATGGTGGACCGTCTCTTGGGCGGAACCGGAACTTCGCCTGCCAAAATCAACGCCTTAACGGAAATTGAGACTATTGTGATGGAACGGATTTTCAGCAGAGCCTTCGAAAGCTTGCAGGAAGCATGGAAGACGGTAGTCGATCTGAGTCCGCGTTTGGAGGCTTTGGAAACGAACCCGCAATTCATGCAGATAGTTTCACCGAATGAAACCATTGCTCTCATCTCGCTCAGTACCAAAATCGGGGATACAACGGGGATGATCAACTTATGTATACCGCACGTGGTCATTGAGCCTATCATGCCCAGACTTTCCGTGCATCATTGGTTTGTTTCCCAGAAGAAGACGCGGGCACCCGAAGAAGTGGAGGCACTGCAGGCGCGTCTTCACAAAGCCAAGCTGCCTATTATTGCCGAGCTCGGTACGTCCCAAATTTCAGTGAGGGAATTCTTGAATTTGAATGTGGACGACGTGATTACATTAAACAAACCGGTTGACGAACCGCTTCATATCCGAATCGGCGAGAAGCTGAAGTTTTTCGGAAGCCCGGGAACGACTCGAGGGAAGTTGGCCGTCCAAATTAATGAGATCGTGGGCGAAGGAGAAGAAGAACATGACGAGTAACAAAGATTATTTGTCGCAGGAGGAAATTGACGCGTTATTGCGGCAATCTTCCGACGGCGGCTCCGGCGGTTCAGGGTCTGCTCCGGATGTTGAGGATTACCTGTCTTCGTTGGAACAAGATGCGCTGGGGGAGATCGGCAACATTACGTTTGGCAGTGCTGCGACGGCTTTATCCACCCTATTGGGTAAAAAGGTGGATATCACGACGCCCAAGGTATCGATCATCGCCAAAGAGGATTTGGTCGAAGAATTCCCGAAGCCGCATGTGGCGGTTCACGTCAATTACGTTGACGGCTTTCACGGAATTAATTTGCTGGTCATCAAGACAAGAGATGCCCAGGTGATCGCAGACCTTATGATGGGCGGGGACGGAACCGGACAGAACAGCGAGCTGACGGAGATTCACATCAGTGCCGTGCAAGAAGCGATGAACCAAATGATGGGATCCTCCGCGACATCCATGTCGGCGATCTTCAACCGGTTCGTGAATATCTCGCCGCCGGGCATTGATATTATGAATTTGCCCGAAGGGGATGGAGAAGACAGGTTGCCTGAAGAGGAAGTCTTCATCAAGATATCTTTCCGGCTCAAGATCGGGGACTTGATCGATTCGACGATTATGCAGCTTCTGCCGGTGCCTTTCGCCAAGGAGATGGTTTCGATCCTGATGGGCGGCGGCGAAGCGGCCGAAGAGACGCGGCCGGCGCTGGCGGCTCCGCCCCAGGCTTCCATCGAACCGCCTGTCCAGCGACCTCCGGCTCAAGAACCGCCTGCGCAGCGGCCGGTAAGTCAACCGGTTCAGCCGCCGGCGGCTCAGCGACCGCCAATGCAGCCGCCTGCGTACGGGCGACCGCCAGCATACGGTCAGCCGATGTACGAGCAGCCCATGTACCAACAACAACCTATGTATCAGCGGCCTATGATGCCGCCGCAGCCGGCAAATTACGGTGTGCCGACGAACCGGAATGTGAGCGTGCAGCCGGCGCAATTCTCTAATTTTACGCCGACTCCGCTGTCGCCTGCAGAAGATACGAACCTGAACCTGCTCCTGGATATCCCGCTGAAGGTAACCGTTGAGCTGGGAAGGACGCATAAGGTCATTAAGGATATTCTCGAGCTGTCCCAAGGCTCGATCATCGAACTGGATAAGCTCGCGGGTGAACCGGTCGATATTCTTGTGAACAACAAGCTGATCGCCAAAGGCGAAGTTGTCGTTATCGATGAAAACTTCGGCGTCCGTGTCACGGATATCGTGAATCAATGGGACCGAATTCAAAAATTACAATAACCAACACACCATCTAGGAGGACATGAAACCCATGGCAAACCGAATTCTGATTGTTGACGACGCAGCATTTATGAGAATGATGATTCGCGATATTTTGACGAAAAATGGTTATGAGGTTGTCGGTGAAGGCAACGATGGAGCACAGGCTGTCGAGAAATACAAAGAGCTTCGCCCGGATTTGGTCACGATGGACATTACGATGCCGGAGATGGATGGGATCCAAGCGCTGAAGGAAATCAAGAAAATTGATCCGAACGCGAAAGTGATCATGTGTTCCGCTATGGGGCAGCAAGCGATGGTTATCGACGCCATTCAAGCAGGGGCCAAAGACTTTATCGTCAAGCCTTTCCAAGCGGACCGCGTCATTGAAGCGATTAAGAAGACGCTGAGTTAAATCCGGAGCGATTCTCCTTCCGTCAGATGAAGTTACGCGAAAGGAATGTGCATGTTGAATAGACGCGCAGTGAAGCTGGCGATCGGCGTGCTGTTCGGATGGGTGCAATCGGCGGCGTTCGGCGCCGTGTGTTTCGGGGAGGCGGGGGCGGACGAAGGTTCCAAACCCGCTGTAACTCCGGATAATCTGTATCCCGGTGTGAGTCCTGCAGACACGATGTGGATGGTTGTCAAAGTCATTTTTTTCTACTATTAATTATCGGCATCTTCTACTACATTATGAAGTTCATTGCGAAAAAAAATCGCATGCTTCCGGGACGTTCCATCCGGTCGTTAGGCGGGGTTGCACTCGGACCGAATAAATCCATTCAAGTGGTGGAAATCGGAAAATCGCTTTACGTCGTAGGCGTTGGGCAGGAAGTGCAGCTTCTGGAAAAAATCGATAATGAAGCGGATGTCGCCTACCTTACCGAAATGATGACTTCCGGACCGGCCGTTCCCGGTGCAGGTTTCGAAACGATCGGCGGTCTGATCCGAAAGCTGCGAAGCAAATCGCAGCCGGAAGAAGAAGAGATGGAGCTGTCCGCATCGTTTCAGGAAGTGTTCCACAATAAGATGCAGCATATGACCGATCGCAAGAAAAGGTTGGAGGACATGCTGTTGGAAGACAACAAACAGGATCGGTTGAATGATAAATGATGAATGGGAATAAAAAATACTGGCTTATGGCTTTGCTGCCGCTGCTGCTTCTTACCTGCTCCGGACAAGCCTTAGCCGCAGACCCGATCCCCGGGATCAACATTGATATCGGTACGACGAACAGCCCGGCAGGGGGTTCCAATACCGTTACGATTCTGCTGTTCATTACGGTGCTCAGCCTGGCTCCGGCGATCCTGGTGCTTATGACCAGCTTTACAAGGATTGTCATCGTCCTCGGATTCGTCCGCACTTCCTTGGGAACGCAGCAAATGCCGCCTAACCAGGTGTTGATCGGACTAGCGCTGTTCCTTACCTTTTTTATCATGGCGCCCACCTTCGGGGAGATCAATCAAACGGCGCTGCAGCCTTACCTGAACGGTCAGATGACTCAAACGGCCGCCATCGAAAAAGCCGCACTTCCGCTGAAAAAGTTTATGTTTCAGCATACGCGCCAAAAGGATTTGAAGCTGTTCCTGGATTACACCAAAGCGGCACCGCCAAGCGGAGTAGAGGATACGCCGATCACGGCACTCGTTCCCGCCTACGCGATCAGCGAGCTGAAAACGGCTTTTCAAATGGGCTTTATGATCTTCATTCCGTTCCTGATTATTGACATGGTCGTGGCCAGTACGCTCATGGCGATGGGGATGATGATGTTGCCGCCGGTCATGATTTCGCTTCCTTTCAAAATCCTGCTGTTTATTCTGGTGGATGGCTGGTATTTGGTCGTTCGTTCGCTGCTGCTCAGCTACAATTCTTAGCCTAACCCGACAGGAGGAAACGTTACATGAGCTCGGAGTTTGTCATCCGATTAGCCGGGGAAGCGGTGTATACCACCTTGAAAGCCAGTGCCCCGATGATGCTGCTGGCACTCGCCGTAGGACTAATCATCAGTATTTTTCAAGCAACTACGCAAATTCAGGAGCAGACGCTGGCTTTCGTCCCCAAGATTGTGATCGTGCTGATAGCCATTATCGCATTCGGTCCATGGATACTGACGACACTGGTGGATTTTACCTATAACCTGATGAGCAATCTTTACAAATACGTCGGTTAGGCAGTGCTGCAATGGAATGGCTGAACTTGTATTTTCCCGGTTTTCTATTGTTTTTTTGCCGAATCACTTCGTTCTTTGTCGTGTCGCCGATTTTCGCAGCCCGCAATGTGCCGGCGCAGTTTAAGATCGGCCTGGCTTTCTTCGTTTCCTTCATCGCCTTCATGGGTGCGGGAACGTCGACTCCGGTTGCCATGGATTCGCTTTATGTGCTGTCGGTGATCAGGGAAGTGCTCGTGGGACTCGCGTTAGGGTTCGTGGCGTACCTGTTTTTCACTGTCGTCCAGATTGCCGGTTCGTTCATCGATATGCAGATGGGCTTCAGTATCGCCAACGTGATCGATCCGATGACGGGAGCGCAAAGCCCGGTGATCGGCAACTTGAAGTATATGATCGCCACCATGCTGTTTCTCAGCTTCAACGGTCATCATCTGCTGCTTGAAGCCATTATGCGAAGCTATGAATGGATTCCTTTGTCGAACGAGCTTTTTGCCGTCATGTATGGCGGCCATCTGTCGGAATTTATGATCAAATCGCTCACCGCCGTTTTTGCGCTCAGCTTTCAGATGGCGGCACCGCTGGTCATTGCCTTGTTCCTGACGGATGTAGGCCTTGGCTTTCTGGCCCGTGTAGCACCGCAGTTCAATATCTTTGTTGTCGGGATCCCGATCAAAGTTTTGCTGGGCTTCCTGCTGCTGCTCATTTTGTTCCCGGGCTATGAGGATTTGTTCCAGGATGTTTTTAAGCAAATGCTTTCTTGGATTACGCAATTTTTCGGTTTATTTAAAGCTTAGGATGGGGGAAAATCGTGGCTCCATTACGTCTGAAGCTGGACCTGCGGCTGTTCTCACAGGAAAAAACGGAATCCGCCACACCCAAGAAAAGGCAGGAAGCGAGAAAAAAGGGACAAGTTGCCAAAAGCATGGACCTGCCTGCCGCGTTCATCCTATTCTTTTCGTTCCTCTCGTTCTTTTTGTTCGGCGGTTTTATGAACGAGCATTTGATGATGATGTTCAAGTCGATTTTTTATGACTTTCTGCTGATGAACGTGACGGTGGAAAACACCCAGCGGCTGTTCAAGAAGCTGATGTATGAGATGCTGCTCACGCTGGGGCCGATATTTCTCATTTGTATGGTGGTTGCCGTGCTTAGCAATTATTTGCAGATCGGTTTCCTGATCACCGGAGAGCCATTAAAAATGAAATTTAGCAAGATCAACCCGCTGGAAGGGGCAAAACGGCTGTTCTCCCTCCGGGCGGTCGTCGACTTTCTGAAGTCTTTGTTTAAAATGTCCGTCATTGGCATCCTTGTGTATACGACACTGATGGCGCAGAAAGACAATATCCTGCAGCTGGCCAAGCTTCCTTTGGAGGAAGTGCTGCGCTTTACGGCATCGTTAACCCTTCAACTCGGTATCAAAATCGGACTCGTACTGATCGTGCTGGCGGTCTTCGATTATCTATACCAGCGCTTTGAATACGAGAAAAGCTTAAAGATGTCGAAGCAGGATATCAAAGACGAGTATAAGAAAACCGAGGGCGATCCCTTAATCAAGAGCAAAATCCGTGAGAAACAGCGCAGGATGGCCCTGCAGCGGATGATGCAGGACGTTCCGAAAGCGGACGTGATCATTACGAACCCCACGCACTTTGCCGTAGCGCTCCAGTATGACGCATCCAAGATGCAGGCGCCTACCGTGATTGCGAAGGGGACGGACTACATCGCGCTGAAGATCAGGCAAATTGCCAAGGAGCACGGTGTGATAACGATGGAAAATAAACCTTTGGCCCGCGCGCTGTACGCTCAGGTGGAAATCGGCGATTCGATTCCGGCGGATATGTTTCAGGCGGTGGCCGAGGTGCTTGCATATGTTTACAAAGTGAAAGGGAAAGCGAATTAATTTGCGGAAAGGGGGCACCGGCAATGAAAGCCAAGGATTTGGTCGTACTGATCGGAGTGATCGGCATTGTACTGATGATGGTCGTTCCGATACCGATCTGGCTGCTCGATGTCCTGCTCATTATTAACATATCGGCGCGCTGATGATTATTTTAATAGGAATGAATACCCAGGACGCTCTGCAGTTCTCGATATTTCCTTCCCTCCTGCTCATTACGACGCTTTTTCGTCTGGCGCTCAACGTGTCCACGACCCGGAACATTCTCGCGAATGCGGATGCCGGTAATGTGGTCAAAACCTTTGGTTCGTTTGTGGCACAAGGCAACATCGTCGTAGGCTTCGTCGTCTTCATCATCCTGGTACTGGTGCAGTTTATTGTCATTACCAAAGGTTCTGAGCGCGTTGCCGAAGTGGTCGCTCGCTTTACGCTCGATGCGATGCCCGGCAAACAGATGAGCATCGACGCCGATTTGAATGCCGGCATGATCAATGAGCAGCAGGCGAAAGAACGGCGGGAAAAAATCGCCCGGGAGGCCGACTTTTACGGCGCGATGGACGGGGCGAGCAAATTCGTAAAAGGCGATGCGATCGCCGGCATCATTATGCTGATTATCAACATCCTCGGGGGTCTTATCATCGGGATGGCGATGAAAGGTATGGACCTTGCGAAGGCCGGCGAAATTTATTCGATTCTTACGATCGGCGACGGTCTTGTCAGCCAGATTCCGGCTCTCTTAATCTCCACGGTCGCCGGTATTATCGTGACCCGCGCCGCTTCGGACGGCAACCTGGCGCATGATCTCACATCGCAGCTGTTTTCGTACCCTAAGTTGCTGTACATTGTGGCCGGTACTATTGCGGTGCTAGGGATCTTTACGCCGATTCATATTTATACGACGTTCCCGATTGCGGGGCTGATCGCCTTTGCCGGATACAAGATGCAGCAAAATTTGACCCGCAGGCAGGCCCAAGAAGTGAAGCTGGAGGAAGAGCAGCAGATCGAAGAAGTGCGGAGCCCGGAGAGCGTCATCAGTCTGCTCCAGGTCGATCCGATCGAATTCGAATTCGGCTATGGGCTGATCCCGCTGGCGGATACGCAGCAGGGCGGGGACTTGCTCGACCGGATCATTCTCATCCGGAGACAATGTGCGCTGGAGCTCGGCATCGTCGTTCCGGTCATCCGCATTCGCGACAACATCCAGTCATGCGGCCTAACGAATATGTGATCAAAATCAAAGGCAACATGGTCGCCCGGGGCGAACTGCTGCTGAACCATTACCTCGCCATGAGCCCGGGAATCGAGGACGATTCGATTACCGGCATCGATACGCAGGAACCGGCGTTCGGACTCCCGGCTCTGTGGATCGACGAGGCGATGAAAGAGCGGGCCGAGCTTTCCGGCTATACGGTGGTGGATCCGCCATCGGTGGTGGCGACCCATTTGACGGAAGTGATCAAGAAGCATGCTCACGAGCTGCTCGGCCGTCAAGAAACGAAGGCGCTTATCGAGAATGTCAAAGAAAGCTACCCTGCGCTGGTGGACGATTTGATTCCGAACGTACTGCATATCGGCGATGTGCAGAAGGTGCTGGCCAAGCTGCTCCGCGAGAAAATATCGGTACGCGATATGGTGACCATCCTGGAAACGCTGGCGGATTACGGCGGCTACACCAAGGATCCGGATGTGCTCACGGAATATGTCAGACAGGCGCTGTCCCGTCAAATTTCGCAGCAGTTTACGACCAGCGGGGACTCGCTGAAGGTCATTACCGTCGGGCCGGCACTGGAGAAAAGAATCGCCGAATCGGTTCAGCAATCGGATCAGGGCACTTATCTTGCTATGGACCCCGGCACGACGCAAACGATTTACCAGCGGATTACCGACCAAGTAACCAAGCTGCTTCAAGCGGGGCAGCGACCGATTATCTTAACTTCACCGACCATTCGAATGTATTTGCGGCGGCTGCTCGAAAGAACCATGCAGGACATCCCGGTCCTCTCTTACAGCGAGCTGGAGCCTAATGTGGAAATTCAAAGCATGGGGGTCGTTAATCTATGAGAGTAAAACGCTATGTTGTCGAGTCCATGCCCGATGCGCTGCAAAAAATCCGTACGGACCTGGGAAAGGATGCCGTCATCCTGAATACGAAGGAAGTGCGTTCGGGTGGATTTCTGGGACTGTTCTCTAAAAAGAAGATCGAAGTGATTGCGGCTACGGATTCGGCGGCACAGGCGGAGTCTGCCGCACCTCCCAAGCCGGTTCTAAAGCCGGCTGCGCCTGCCTCCGCGATCGCTACGGCCCCGGCAAGAGCCGCCGCCCGGGCGTATGCCGCAGGCCGGGAAGACAAGCTCAGCTTTCCCGAGGTACCGGATGTGCTGCCTCCGGAGACGGATTTTCGCACTCCTGCCAAGACGGCTTCCCCGCTTCCATCTTAGGAAAAGAAGACAGGTCGCTGGAAGAAATCAAGCAGATGAAAGAAATGATGAACAAACTGGCCAAGCATCATCCCTTGCAAATGCCGGTCGACCCCGTTCTGGAGAAGCTGGAGGCGCGTTTACGCGACCAAGAGGTCGAGCCTCAGCTGATTCAGGAGTCTGCTGGGCCGCATCGCCGAAGAAGCGGAAGGGGCAGGGGAGCCGATAACGGAAGCTTTTGCCCTTGGCTCGGCCAGACGGTTTCTGGGAGAAATTCTGACCTCCGAGAGGCCGAAGGCCATTTCGCGGGAAACGCGCATTGCGCATTTTGTCGGCCCGACGGGCGTAGGCAAAACGACGACCATAGCGAAGCTCGCGGCCGAGCAGGTGCTGAAGCACCAGCGGAAGGTCGGCTTTATTACCTCCGACACTTACCGGATCGCGGCGGTAGAGCAGTTGAAGACGTACGCTACCATTTTAAATGTGCCGCTGGAGGTCGTGTTTTCGCCGCTCGACTTGGGCAAAGCCTTTGAACAGCTGAAGGATCGGGATTTGATCTTTATGGATACGGCCGGCCGCAATTTCCGCAACGAAATGTATGTATCCGAGCTGAACGCTCTTCTGCAGTCGCGGGGCCAAAGTGAGACTTTTCTAGTGCTGAGTCTTACGACCAAATACAAAGATATGAAAGCCATCACTGATAATTTCAGCAAATTCAAGCTGGACAAAGTGTTGTTTACCAAGATGGACGAGACCGATTCCTACGGCGCCATTGTGAATCTGATCCGCGAATACGGCATTCAGACCTCTTATATCGCCGACGGGCAAAGCGTTCCTGACGATATCGCCGAACTGAACGAGCAGCGTATCCTGGATTTGATGCTGGAGGGTAAGCAGGATGAGTGACCAGGCCCAGAGACTCCGGAATTTGATCCTTAGTCGAAATGCGGAGAGTCCAAGACAAACGCGAATCCTCACGGTAACGAGCGGCAAAGGCGGCGTGGGCAAGTCCAATTTTACACTGAATTTTGCACTCACTCTGCAGCAGAGAGGCTATAAAGTACTGGTGTTCGATGCGGATATCGGTCTGGCGAATATCGACGTTTTGATGGGCATTTCACCCAGGTACAGCCTGTACCACTTGTTAAAAAGAGAAAAAACGATTTGGGAAATCATCCAGTCGGGCCACGGCGGTCTTCAGTTCATTGCCGGCGGCTCGGGCTTTAACGATTTGATTCGTTTATCGGAAGAGGAGCTCGATTACTTTGCGGATCAAGTAAATCAGCTGAGCGGGCATGTCGACTTCATTATTTTCGACACGGGCGCCGGTCTTTCCAAAGAGACGCTGAAGTTCATCCTGGCGGCTCAGGAAACGATCGTCGTAACTACGCCGGAGCCCACTTCCATCACGGATGCTTACGCCATCATCAAAATGGTCCATTCCATGGATTACAGCGTGCCCTTCCGGCTCGTGGTGAACCGGGTGGCCGATTGGCACGAAGGACGGCAGACGGCGGATAAAATCAGCTTGGTGGCAAGGCAGTTCCTGTCCCTCGACATCCCGACGCTCGGCTTCGTTCTGGACGACAGCAATGTCTCCAAAGCCGTCAAGAAGCAGGTGCCTTTTACCGTAGCATTCCCGAACAGCGGGGCTGCAAGATCGATTGCCGAGCTGGCGGACGGGTTTATCGCCAATCAGCCGCAGGGAGAGAGTTCGGCAGGCGCGGTCAAAGGGTTTCTGAACAAAATGATGAAGCTTCTGAAATGATCAAGCATCCTCTAATCGCACATTTTATTCAAACTAGAAGAGGAGTGGTATGATGCAGCCTTACGATATATTGGTTGTCGACGATTCAGTGTTTATGCGGAAGCTGATTTCCGATTTCATCGCCGAAGACCCTGCGTTTCGCGTTGCCGGGGTTGCCAGAAACGGTAAAGAAGCGGTGGACATGGTTAAGAAGCTGAAGCCGCATGCCGTCACGTTGGATATTGAAATGCCGGAAATGAACGGTCTAGAAGCGCTTCGCATCATTATGAAGGAAAATCCCGTTCCCGTAATCATGCTCAGCGACCCTAACCCAAGAAGGAGCGGCTGAGACGATTCGCGCCTTGGAATGGGGGCTTTCGATTTCGTAGGCAAGCCCTCGGGAGCCATATCGCTCGATTTGCATAAAGTAAAGGCCCTTCTGCTTGAGAAGCTTCGGGTTGCCGTAAAAACCAGCATGACGAAGTTCGGCAGACAGCCTTCCTTGGAGGCCAAGAGCCCGGCGGTGCAGGAAGAGAAGCAAGCAGCGAAGCCGTTACCGACTCCAGGGAGAAGTATGGCGGCCGGAACAAGAAACGGCTCCGGCTTCGAGCACTTGATCGCAATCGGAACGTCGACCGGCGGTCCGCGAGCGCTGCATACCGTACTTTCGGGAATTCCAGAGCATTGTCCGGCTCCCGTGCTGGTGGTTCAGCATATGCCGCCGACGTTTACGAAATCGCTCGCCCAGCGGCTGGATTCCGTTTCCCGGCTTAAGGTGGTGGAGGCCGAAGACGGTATGGTTTTGGAGAAGGGGACGGCTTATATCGCCCCCGGCGGCTTCCATATGACGGTTGCGCGTAACGGAAGCCAAAGCTACAAAATTCATCTTTCCAAAGAAGAGCCGCGCGGCGGCCACCGGCCCTCTGTTGACACTATGTTCGAATCGCTTCTGCCGCTCAGGGAGCTTAAGCGCCACATCGTTCTGATGACGGGCATGGGCTCCGACGGTGCCAAGGGGATGCAGGCTCTGAAACAAGCCGGTGCAGTCACTACGATTGCCGAATCGGAGGAAACCTGTATTGTCTACGGTATGCCGCGGTCGGCGGTATTGCTTGGCTGTGTGACGGATATTCTGCCGCAGCAGGAGATCGCGGGCAGGTTGATAGAGGCACTTGCCAAGCCGTAGTAACATTCGGGCTTGGTTACATAACCAACTATGATGGAGGTGTGGTCATGGAAATGAATCAATATCTCTCGATGTTCATTGACGAGTCCAAAGATCATTTGCAAGCCATGAACGAAAATGTACTCAGTTTGGAAAGCAGTCCGGAAGATATCAGCATCGTACAAAATATTTTTCGCTCGGCACACACCTTGAAGGGAATGTCCGCAACGATGGGCTTCGAGGACCTGGCTTCCTTGACCCACGAAATGGAGAACGTTCTCGATCTGGTGCGGAACCATAAGCTCAAGATGGATTCCTTCATCTTCGATTATGTGTTCAAAAGCTTGGATGCGCTGGAAGCGATGGTCGAGGATATTATCCAGGGAGGATCGGGAAAGGCGGACGTTACCGAAATCGTTGCCGGGCTCAAATCGATCGTCTCCGGCGATTACAAAAAAGGCGGCTCATCCGCTTCCGCTCCGGTTGCAGCATCGGGCGGCGCACAGCAGGGAGCCGAATTGGATGAATTTCAGCTCTCGATTCTTGAACAAACCATCGAAGCAGGCGTTCCCGTATTCCGGATCACCGTCAGCGTACGGGAGGATTGCGTGCTGAAAGCGGCGCGCGCTTACATGGTATTTAACATCCTGGAGCAGAACGGGGAGGTTATCAAATCGAGCCCTTCCGTTGAGGATATCGAGCAAGAGCGTTTCGATCAATCGTTCTCCGTGTTTTATATTTCCCAAATCGGTCAAGAGGACCTGCACAAGCGGCTTTCGGACGTCTCGGAGATCGAGAAGGTCGAACTGATCCTCCTCGATAAGCAGAAGCTGGAGCAGTTGAACAAGCCGCCGGCTCCCGCCCCGGCACAGGAAGCCTCTGTTTCTGCAGCGGAGACCAAGGACGAGGGGCCTAAAGCCGAAGCCAGGAAGCCTGCTCAGCAAAGCGGCGGACCTGTAGCTAACCGGACGATCCGGGTCGATATCGAACGTTTGGATACGCTGATGAATTTATTCAGCGAGCCGCTTATCGACCGTGTCCGCCTGGAGCAGCTAGCGAGCGAAATCCGCAGGAACGAACTGACGGAAACCGTGGAGCATATGGCGCGGGTGAGCGGGGATTTGCAAAATATCGTTCTGAAGCTGCGAATGGTCCCGATCGATACGGTGTTCAACCGGTTTCCGCGAATGATCCGCGACGTGGCCAAAACGCTCAATAAGAAGGTGGATCTGATCATCACCGGCGCCGAGACCGAACTGGACCGGACGGTAATTGACGAAATCGGCGATCCGCTTGTCCATCTGCTGCGTAACGCGGTTGACCACGGACTCGAGCCGACGGCTGACCGATTGAACACCGGTAAACCCGAAACGGGAACGATCAGCCTTCGGGCTTATCATAGCGGGAACCATGTCTTCATCGAAATCGAAGATGACGGCCGGGGAATCAACCGGGAAGGCGTGCTGAAGAAAGCCATCCAGAACGGGCTCGTGACCGCCGAGCAGGCGACCCGCATGCCGGATGAAGAGGTATATATGCTGCTCTTCGCCTCGGGCTTCAGTACGGCCGAGAAGATCTCGGATATTTCCGGCCGCGGCGTCGGGCTCGATGTCGTTAAGACCAAAATTGAAAGCTTGGGCGGACAAGTTCAAGTGGAATCCAAATGGGGCCGGGGCTCGAAGTTTTCCGTTCAGCTTCCGCTTACGCTTTCGATCATCTCGGCCATGCTGGTACGGCTCCGTAATGAGAAATTCGCCATCCCGCTCTCTTCCATCGTCGAGACGATGGCGATCAAGAAGGAGCAAATCAGGACCGTGCACGGGAACCGCTTGGTGGAATACCGCAGCAGCGTCATACCTTTAATTCCGCTCGCTCAGCTTCTCGAGGTTCCGGGCACATCTGATTCGGCGTTGGAGGATACGCAAATCGTGGTCATCCGCAAGGGCGAGAAGCTTGCCGCCGCCGTCGTCGATGAATTTATCGGCCAGCAGGAAGTCGTGCTGAAATCGCTCGGAAAGTATTTGACGAACCTCTTTGCGGTATCCGGGGCCACGATCCTCGGAGACGGACAAGTTGCTCTGATTATCGATACGAACAGTTTAATCAAATAACCGGCACCGCCGTTTCGCGGTTACGACATTTAATTAGGAGGCTAGGGCTATGGGAGAAGAATTGAAAGTCATTGTTTTTGCTTTGGCGCACGAGGAATACGGGGTTGAGGTGGAAAAGGTGAAGACGATTGAACGGATGCTGCCGATGACCCGGGTTCCCAAAACACCTCCATTCGTGAAAGGGGTAATCAACCTGCGCGGCGTGGTGACCCCGGTGATTGACTTGCGCGGGCGCTTCGGCCTTCCGGAAGGCGAATATACCGATAACTCGCGGATCATTATCGTTGCCGTCGGAGAGATCGAAGTGGGTCTCATCGTCGACTCGGCAAACGATGTCATCGATGTTGATACCGACCATATTGAGGACCCGCCGGAAATCGTCGGAGGCATCAAAGCGAAATATCTTCAGGGCATTGCGAAGGTAGGGGAGGACCGCCTGCTCGTCCTGCTGAACCTGCAGGAAGTGCTGAATAAAAGCGAGATTGTCCAATTAGAGAATTTGGAGGAATAGTCCCGGTGGAGGCATTTCATTCGTTTGCTGAGTTTCAAATGGATGTACTAAGGGAAGTCGGCAACATCGGCGCGGGGCATGCCGCCACGGCGTTATCCAAGCCGCTGGACAAGCCTGTAGACATGTCGGTGCCCAAGGTGCGCATGGTTCCGTTCGAAGAAATTGCAGACAGCGTAGGCGGGGCGGAACAGGTGGTCGTTGCCATCTTCCTGCGGGTCGAAGGCGAGACGCCGGGCAATCTGTTCTTTATTCTTACTTTGGATTCAGCGAAGAAGGCGCTGCGCAATCTCGTAGGCATTGAAGTGATTGATGAAGAATCCTACTCGGAGATGGAATTATCGGCGCTGAATGAGATCGGAAACATCCTGGCGGGCTCTTACCTTACATCACTCGCCGATTTCACCATGCTGAATATGTCTCCGACCGTACCCTCGCTTGCGATCGATATGGCGGGTGCCGTTCTTAGCTACGGCGTACTCCAATTCGGCCAGATGGGAGATCAGGCGCTTTTAATCGATACGAAATTTTTAGACGGCAATGATGAGGTGGAAGGCCATTTCTTCTTAATCCCGGATCCCGAGTCGTTCGAAAAAATATTCGTCGCCTTGGGAGTGCAGCCTCTATGATTCAAGACAACCTGATTAAAGTCGGCATGGCCGACCTGAATGTGGCGCATCTAACAGGTGTGCTGAAAACGACGGGTCTCGGTTCCTGCGTCGGACTTACGCTTTACGATAACAAGGCGAAAGTGGCGGGGATGGCTCATGTGATGCTTCCTAGCTCGGACATCGCAAGGGAAGGCAAGCTGAACATCGCCAAATATGCCGATACGGCGATTCCCGAATTGATTCGCCTTATGGAGACATTAGGCGCACAAGTTCGCCGGATGGAAGCCAAGATGGCCGGCGGCGCACAGATGTTCTCGTTCGGCGCTCAATCGGATACGATGCGGATCGGTCCCCGGAACGTGGAGTCCTGCAAAGAGCTCCTGAGCCGGTATTCGATTCCATTAAAAGGTGAAGATACGGGTGGAAATTATGGCAGAACCATTGAATTTGATTGTGTTACCGGAATTTTGCTTATCCGCAGCGTACAGCACGGAAACAAGGAACTGTGAGCGATGATCGGAACGATACGTTTGAATTTTATTGTCGGTGCGGCGGCCTTCCTCATCACCTTCATGATCTCGGTTACTCATAATATTTGGCTTACGACACTGCTTCGAAGCTTGTACAGCTTTATCGTCTTGTTCGTAATAACGTTTGCTTGCCGTTGGATATTGGGAACATTCGCCGGCCTCAAGGACGTTCCTGCGGCTCTCGGCACGGTGCCGGAGAACGAAGCTTTGAAAGGAAGCTCGATCGACGCGATCACGCCGGATGATGAGGACGCGGATCTTCACAGGATGCTGGGCCGCGGAATCGAATCGGGCGGGAGCGACGGTGACACCGGGTTTGCTCCGCTGAACCCGCGCAAGCTTTCGACGAAAGTGGAAGCGGAGCCGGAGGAGCTGGCTCGGGCCGTGCGTCGTATGACTGAAGAATAAGGATGGTGAAGCCGGTTATGATTGGACAAAAATCGCATTTGGCCAACATCGACGTTTGGATACAGTGGAGAGAAGAGCGGATTTTAGAGGCGAAGCAGGCGTTAATCGAATCGTATCTGCCCTTGGTGGACTATGTATCCAACCGCCTTTCCATCGGACTCCCCAAAAATGTGTCGAAAGAAGACCTGTCCAGTCTGCGGTGTGATGGGTTTGATCGATGCGATTGAAAAATTCGATTATCAGCGCGGCCTCCAGTTTGAAACATATGCTTCCTGGCGGATTCGCGGGGCGATGATCGACGGGCTCCGCCAGGGCGACTGGGTGCCCCGGTCCGTTCGGGAGAAGGCGAAGCGGATCGAAGAAGCTTATCAGAAGCTCGAACAAAAGCATCTCCGCTCCGTCACGGATGCGGAAATCAGCGAGTATCTTCAGGTCAGCGTAAGCGAATTTCAGCAAATGGTTCAGGATATTGCCATTACTACCGTTTGTTCCATCGACGATCCGATCCGGGAAGAGGATTCGGAAACGAGGCTGTCCTTACTGATTGATGAAAAGGCGAAGAACCCCGAGTCGAAGGTCAATGAATTTTATTTAAAGGACATGCTTGCGCAGGCGATCGAGCGGCTGACTGAGAAAGAGAGAACGGTCGTCTCCCTCTTTTATTACGAGGAGCTGTCTTTAAGCGAAATCGCCGAGGTCATGAATCTTTCACCGTCCCGCATCTCACAGCTTCATTCCAAAGCCATGCTGCGGCTGAAAGGCCACCTGGGCCGGTTCAAATCGCAATTGTTCCACGATTAAAGCCGTTGAAAGGAGGGGATTTATGCCTGATACGACACTGCCCTTAAGCTACTATTTGGATGTGACGCTCTCGGATGATAAGCTGCAGGCGTTTCTTCAGTTTGTGAATTGTGAAGAGAACTTTTCGCTGTCAAGGGAACAGCTGGATGAATTTCTGAAATCTTACCAGATTGTGTATGGAATCGATGAAGCGAAGCTGGATGCGATTGTCAGTGACCCTAAGTCTTTTTTCTTGACAAAGACGCTGATTGCATCGGGGCTTCCTCCCAAACCGGGCGAGGATGGCAAAATCAAGCTGATGTTCGATGTGGATAACCAGTCCAAAAGACCGGCGGAACTCGAAGACGGAACGGTCGATTATAAGGAAGTCACCTCCATTCACAACGTTCGCAAAGGCCAGCTGATTGCCGAGCGGTCGCCGGCCAGTCAAGGGACGGCGGGCCGTGCGGTCACCGGCGAGCCCTTGTTCGCCAAGGACGGTAAGGAAGCCCGCTTCAAGCTCGGAAAGAATGTCGTGACCGATCCGGAACAGACGGCGCTCTACGCAGCGATCGACGGGCTTGTGACGAAGACGGACCGCGATAAGATCAATGTGTTCCCGATATACGAAGTCAACGGGGACGTTGACTACAATACGGGCAATATTGATTTTGTGGGGACGGTGGTGATCCGCGGCGCCGTGCTCCCGGGATTCCGGATCCGTGCGGCGGGGATATCCGGGTGACGGGCGGCGTGGACGGCGCCGATCTGGAGGCGGAGGGCTCGATCGAAATTTCCGCAGGAATACTGGGACATAACAAAGCGACGATTCGTGCCGGCAAGCGGGTAAAAAGCTCCTTCATCCAGGACGCTACCGTCGAAGCTGGGGAAGAAGTGTTCGTCACGCAAAGCATCATGCATTCCCAGATCCGCGCAGGCCGTCATGTGATCTGTAAAGGAACCAAAGGCTTGATCGTAGGAGGACTGATACAAGCCGGCGAATGCGTGGAGGCCCGGACGATCGGAAATTCCATGTCGACCGTAACCGTGATCGAGGTCGGAGTGCTTCCCGAGCTGCGTAATGAGCTCCAGCAATTGAAGTCGCAGCTGCGGGTGCATAACGAGAACCTGGACAAGACGGAAAAAGCGCTTACTTTGCTGGATCAGCTCGCGGCCGCGGGTCAGCTAGGACCCGACAAGGTGGCCATGCGGATCAAGTTGAACCATACGAAAAAACAAGCGGTGGAAGATCAAACCCTGGTCAAGGAACGAATTCTGGAAATCGAGAAATCGCTCGAAGATTCGGAGAAAGCCAGGGTCGAAGCGGTTTCGAATGTCTATGGCGGGACGAAAATCGTCATCGGCCGTTATACGAAATTTGTTAAGGATACCTCGCCGAGAGTCCGGTTTCAGCTTCAGGACGGCGATATCGCGATGCAGCCCCTGATGTAAACTGTGAAGGAATCCGCTAAACGGGCAGGAGATGGTTTCGGGTGAGTATGAAATTAGTCGAAATGCAGTTCGCCCTTCATAAGAACGATGAAGCCGGTTTAAAGCAGCATCAGCTGATGCAAAAGCCGGCTTCGGACCAGTCTCATCTGGCTGATGCGGCCGAGAAGCAAACGCACAAAGAGCGCAGAATAAGTACCAAGACGGAAGAGACCGGTCAAGCCGCCATTCGGGATTCGGGCAGCCAGCCGGGTGGCGGACAAGGGCAAGGTTCGTCCAGACGCAGAAAAACCGCTGCTGAAACGGATGAGAAGCCGGCCGTCCGGTCCCAGGAGCATCCTTTTAAAGGACGTCATATCGATTTGACTTTATAAAGAATGCCGTTTTGAATGAATCATATTTCAGGATAGGTGAACATATTGGAGCGAGCCCTGGATTTACATCGTGCTGGCAGGCCTTGTGCTTATAGTGTATGCCAGAATCTCCCCGAAAAAACAAGAAGCGGCCGGCCGGGAGAAAAAATGCTCAGCGAAATGGAACAAACGATAGAACATTTCGCGGCGGAGCTTGAGGAGCAGAATCAGGCATTGATCGAGATGTTTGCCGAGACGAAAAAAGAATACGAGCTGCATCACGCAAAGCTGGCCCTTCGTCTGGAACAGCTGGAGAAGCAGAACGATCTGCTGCAGCGACGCGCGTAGGCGAATTAAGCGACCGGGAGCCGGGATCCCGGAGTGCATCCGTTCCGCGACCGGAAGCAGGCGTTTCTTCCGGGCCGTCCGGTCATGAGGAGGCTGCCCGCGGCCAGGCATCGGCTCTGTATCTAGCTGCGGAACCGGAGCCCGCTCCCGCTTCTTTAATGAACGTCAAGGAACGGTACAGCGAATTGTTTCAATTATATAGCCAAGGGAAATCCACCGATGTCATCGCCAAGAAGCTAGGGATGAACAAGGGGAAATCAACCTCATCGTACAGCTTGCCGAGCGGGAGGAACAATCGAATGCTAAACAATAAATCGCTCTTGTACGGCATAGGCACGGGACTAATCGCCGGAGCCGTGCTGCTGCAGCTGATGAATGCGGCGGTGGCCCCCGGAGGAGCCGCCGCTGCGAAATCTTCGCTTACCGGACAGTCTCTGGAAGAGATGGACAGCAAGCAAATCAAGCAGATCGCGTCCCAATATTTCGCCGTTTATAATAAAGAAGAGAAGCTGTTTACCCAGAAGCAGGTGGATGAAGCGGTCCAGCAGAAGGTGAAGGAAGAGACCGACAGGCTGGCGCAGCAGGCTTCAACGCCGGTTAAGGAAACCTATATTCTGGTGAACAAAGGAATGACCTCGGCCCAAGTGGGGGATATGCTGTTTCAAAGCGGAGTCATCACCGACCGCAAGGCGTTCGAGGACGAAATGTACAAGCGTCAGCTGAACGACAAAATTGTCGCCGGCGTCCATGTGTTCAAAGGTCCGCAGGAGCTTGCCCAAGTGACTTCAAACCTGACTACGCCGTAAGACCGGCTCCGGGACACCGGGGACCGGTCTTGTTCTTTTTGCTTATTCGACAAAGTGTTGCAACCGATTTTCAGTTATGGTATAGTAATTTTCGGTGTTAAAAACACACGTCGATCAATTTCGGCAACGGTGCTTCCGTACGGGAGTTTTGCCTGGGAGATGCGATCGGCGGAGGACAACACAAAACCAAATCAGAGGAGGTGTGTGAGGATGGCAGTAATCTCCATGAAACAGCCGCTTGAAGCTGGGGTACACTTCGGTCACCAAACCCGTCGCTGGAACCCGAAAATGGATCGATACATCTTCACCGAAAGAAACGGCATTTACATTATTGACCTGCAAAAGACGGTTAAAAAAGTTGAGGAAGCTTATAACTTCGTCAAATCCGTCGCAGCAGAGAACGGAACGATCTTGTTCGTAGGTACCAAGAAGCAAGCTCAAGATTCCGTTAAAGAAGAAGCTGAGCGTTGCGGTATGTTCTACATCAACCAACGTTGGCTCGGCGGTACGCTGACGAACTTCCAAACGATCAAATCCCGGATCGACCGTCTTCACACGCTGGAGAAATGGGAAGAGGACGGCACGTTCGAAGTGCTTGCCTAAGAAAGAAGTTATCATCCTTCGCAAAGAAAAAGAACGCCTCGAGAAGTTCCTGGGCGGTATCTCTCATATGAAGGGCCTGCCGAGCGCACTGTTCGTCATCGACCCTCGCAAAGAGCGCATCGCGGTTGCGGAAGCCCGCAAACTGGGTATCCCGATTGTAGGTATCGTGGATACGAACTGCGATCCGGACGAAATCGACTACGTTATTCCTGGTAACGACGATGCGATTCGTGCGGTGAAACTGCTGACGGCTAAAATCGCCGACGCTGTTATCGAAGCTCACCAAGGCGAAGAAACATCAGCTTAATGGTTTGAATACAAGAAAGGGTGGTTCAAAGGTGCAAAATCCTTTCACCGCCCTTTTTTAAGGTAGAGAGCTACATACCCCAATCTAAGGAGGCCAAATCATGGCAGTAAGTGCGGCAAAGCAGTAAAAGAATTGCGTGAAAAAACGGGAGCGGGCATGCTCGATTGTAAAAAAGCGCTGGAAGAAGCGAACGGCGACTTGACGAAAGCGGCTGAGCTGCTTCGCGAGAAGGGCCTTGCGGCTGCAGCGAAGAAATCCGACCGGATTGCAACCGAAGGCATGATCGAGTCCTACATCCATGCCGGCGGCCGGATCGGCGTGTTGGTAGAAGTAAACAGCGAAACCGACTTCGTAGCGAAGAACGAGACGTTCCGCACGTTCGTTCGCGACGTGGCTCTGCACATCGCGGCGACCAATCCGAAATACCTTCGTCGCGAAGAAGTTCCTCAAGAGGCGCTCGATAAAGAACGCGAAATCTTGACGAACCAAGCGCTGAATGAAGGCAAGCCGGAGAAAATCGTTGAGAAAATCGTTGACGGACGCATCAGCAAGTTCTACGAAGAATACTGCCTGCTGGAGCAACCGTTCGTTAAAGATCCGGACAAAACAGTGGAAGAAGTACTGAAAGAAAAAATTGCAACCATCGGGGAGAACCTCTCCATTCGTCGCTTTGTTCGTTATGAGCTGGGCGAAGGTCTTGAGAAGAAGCAGGAAAACTTCGCTGAAGAAGTTATGTCTCAAGTAAAACGTTAATTGATATGAGTGGAACGAGGGAACACATAGTGTTCCTTCTTTTTAAAGTGGAAAAGGTATGCGGTTTGATCGAAACGGAGGGTTAGAGCTTGGAACGTCCGACATATAAACGAGTCGTATTGAAATTAAGCGGTGAAGCCTTGGCCGGACAGCAAGGGTACGGGATCGATTCCGAAATGATTACATCCATCGCACGGCAGGTCAAAGAAGTGGTCGATCTGCAGGTCGAGGTCGCTATTGTCGTAGGCGGAGGCAACATTTGGCGCGGCATCGCCGGCGGCGCGAAAGGAATCGACCGTGCAACGGCGGATTACATGGGCATGCTCGCCACGGTGATGAATTCGCTGGCGCTGCAGGATGCCCTGGAAACGATCGACGTTCCTACGCGGGTACAGACATCGATTACGATGCAGCAGGTCGCTGAGCCCTATATCCGGCGCAGAGCGATTCGCCATTTGGAGAAAGGACGGGTCGTCATTTTTGCGGCCGGTACCGGGAATCCTTACTTCTCCACAGACACGACGGCTGCGCTGCGAGCTGCGGAAATCGAAGCTGAAGTCATCTTGATGGCCAAGAACAAAGTCGACGGCGTGTATTCGGCTGATCCGTTCAAGGACGCTACTGCTCAGAAGTTCGAATCTCTGACCTACCTTGAGGTGCTCAACAAAAACCTGGGCGTCATGGATTCCACCGCATCCTCCTTGTGCATGGATAACAATATTCCGTTAATCGTCTTCTCCATTACCGAGAGCGGCAATATCAAGCGGGTCGTTCTTGGAGAGAAGATTGGTACGATTGTAAAAGGGAGCGTGTAACGAATGCCACAAACGATCAAGAAAAATGCGGAAGAACGCATGGAAAAAGCGATCGGCGCATTGAAGAAGGAGCTCGTTTCCTTGCGAGCCGGCCGAGCTACCCCGGCCCTGCTGGACCGGGTACAGGTTGAGTATTACGGCACGATGACTCCGGTAAACCAGCTGGCGAACATCAATACGCCGGATTCCCGTACGCTGATGATTCAGCCGTGGGACAAGAGCTCGATGTCTGCGATCGAAAAGGCGATTATGAAATCCGATCTCGGCCTTACGCCTTCCAACGATGGAAGCACGATTCGGATTGTGATCCCGGCTCTAACGGAAGAACGCCGTACGGAGCTGGTTAAGATGACACGCAAGTTCGGCGAAGAGGCGAAGGTGGCGATCCGCAACATCCGCCGCGATGCCAATGACGAAATCAAAAAGCTGGAGAAGAACGGGATCTCCGAGGATGAATCCCGCCGGCACCAGGAAGATATTCAGAAGTTTACCGATAAATACATTGCCGAAGTCGATAAAGTGCTCGCGGCTAAAGAAAAAGAAATTATGGAAGTATAAGGTGAAGACCCCTTGAACGAGGGGGCTTTTAGTCTTTCCTAATGGGGGATTAGAGGAAATGAAGCCATTCAAGAGGTGGTTTGGAAGCAAACCGGATGCGGAAGAACTTATCCAGAAGCTCGATTCGGACAATATTCCGAATCATGTTGCCGTCATCATGGACGGTAACGGCCGCTGGGCGCAAAAGCGCGGTCTTCCCAGAGTGGCAGGCCATCATTCCGGTATGAAGAACGTGAAGAAAATCACGATGGCGGCGGACGCCATTGGCGTTCAAGTGCTGACGATGTATGCTTTTTCCACGGAAAATTGGAAACGGCCCAAGGAAGAAGTCGATTATTTGATGAAGCTTCCATTGGAATTTTTCCCGAAAGAAATCGATGAACTGATTGCGAATAATGTGCAGATCCGGATGACGGGATGGCAGGAAGGTCTGCCGGATTTCACACTGAAAGCGATTCAGGATGCAATAGATCAAACGAAGAACAATACGGGTCTTATCCTTAATTTCGCCCTGAACTACGGAAGCCGGAAGGAAATGCTGAAAGGCATTCAGAGGCTGGTGGAGGATGTGAAGCAGCAAAAGGTAAACGAGGAGGACATCGACGAATCCTTGTTCGCCCGGTACCTGCTGACGGACCCGCTGCCCGACCCGGACCTACTGATCCGGACGAGCGGGGAGTCATGCGGATCAGTAATTTTATGCTGTGGCGGCTGGCCTATTCCGAGCTGTGGTTTACAGAGCTTTGCTGGCCGGAATTTACGGAGCAGCACTTCTACGAAGCGATTCAAGAATATCAGCGCCGGGCAAGAAGATACGGCGGGTTGTAACGGAAATGAGGAATCGAATTTGAAGCAGCGGATCATTACCGGGTTGATTGCCGGAGTGGGGTTTATCGCCTTACTGCTCCTCGGAGGCTATTGGTTTGCCGGGCTCATTCTCGTGCTGTCCTTCGTCGGATACGATGAGTTTCTGCGTATGAACAAGCTGAAAGATAACAAGGCCCTGGAATGGTTCGGCTATTTGGGGGTATTCTGCTTGACGATGCAGTGGCAGTATGCGGGAATGACGCCGGAGCGGCTAACGTGGATATTCCTTTTTTTATTTATGGCGATCACCGTCATCACCAAGAATCGAACAACGATCGATCAGGCGGCTATGGCCTTCCTCGGTATGGTATATATCGGCTTCGGCTTCCATTTTATGATTTCGACACGGTGGATCGAGGAAGGCGGCCTCTTCTGGACGCTCCTGGTCTTTGTCTGCATATGGACTACCGATTCGGGTGCTTACTTTACCGGCGACTGGCTGGGAAAAACACCGCTTTGGCCGACGATCAGTCCCAAAAAGTCGGTGGAAGGCGCAGTCGGCGGCGTGGTGCTCTCTATTGTCGCAGCCGTCATATTTGCACTTATCCGTCCGGAGCTGCTTTCCCTGCTTCAAGCGGTATGGATCGGATTTCTTATCGCCGCTGTAGGGCAAATGGGGGATTTGATCCAATCGGCCTATAAGCGGGTGAAAGGAATCAAGGATACAGGGGCGATCCTGCCCGGACATGGCGGCGTTCTGGACCGCACGGACAGCTGGCTCATCGTCTTTCCGTTTCTCCAGTCGCTGAATGTATTGCCGCATGTTTAATCCAATATGAGGTGAACGGTTTGAAGAAAATCAGTATTCTGGGCTCGACCGGATCGATCGGAACGCAAACGCTGGATGTCGTTTCTCATTATCCGGAGCTGTTTTCGATCGAAGGCCTGGCGGGGGAATAATGTCGAGCCGCTTGCGGAGCAAACGCGGCGGTTCAAACCGAAGAAGGTATCCGTTGCTAACAAAGAGCTGGCCGGCCGCCTGGCTTCGGAAATTCCCGCGGATATCGAAATATTATACGGGGATGAAGGCCTGATCGAAATCGCAGCCGGTACCGATGCCGAGTTCGTCGTAACAGCGGTTGTCGGCGACCAGGGATTAAGGCCTACGCTGGCGGCGGTGGAGGCCGGGAAGAATATCGGACTGGCCAATAAAGAAACGCTGGTGAGCGCAGGGCATATCGTAACGGAGCTGGCTTCGCGCAAAGGCGTCAGGCTTCTGCCGATCGACAGCGAGCATTCCGCGATTTTCCAGTGTCTGAACGGGGAACCCGCAGAACGCATACATAAAATAACGTTAACGGCTTCCGGCGGTTCGTTCCGTGACCGGAAGAGAGAAGAGCTTCAAGGCGTAACGGTGGAGGATGCGCTGAAGCATCCGAACTGGTCGATGGGCGCCAAGATCACGATCGATTCGGCGACCATGGTCAACAAGGGGCTGGAAGTGATGGAAGCGCACTGGCTGTTCGGACTTTCCTACGATCAAATCGAAGTGCTGATCCATCCGGAGAGCATTATCCATTCCTTCGTCGAATTCGTGGATCATAGTATTATCGCCCAGATGGGGTCGCCGGATATGCGCGTGCCGATCCAATATGCGCTTACCTATCCGGACCGGTGCGTACGCCGGCGCCGCGGCTTAATCTGGCGGAGATTGGACGGCTTCATTTTCGCGAGATGGATTATGACCGGTTCCCGTGTCTCAGGATGGCGTTCGAGAGCGGACGAATCGGCGGCTCCATGCCGACCGTATTTAACGCCGCCAACGAAATAGCAGTGGAGCGCTTCCTGAAGGGGGACATCGAATTCCTCCAAATTGAAGAGGTCATCGCCAGTGTGATGGCTGGACACGAGAAGGTGGAACGGCCGGATTTGCAGCAAATTTTGGAGATCGACTGTTGGGCCAGAGTAACGGCGGGAGCCTTCGGCACACGGTGAAAAAGATCCTGCCTTACCGTTTGCCAAGCAGCATGTTTTCGGCCGGATGCGAATAGGTTCATATCATGGCGCGGCTTGTATTCCCTGCACAAATAATGTTAATCTTAGTAGAAAGCAACGCCCTTCCATGACCTGACTATGACCACTCGTGCTAAGGAGGCCGTAAAGCATTGGCTACACTGCAGAATGCATTTCAGATTGTGCTTATGTTTTTTGTTCTCGTGTCGATTCATGAATGGGGACATTTTTATTTCGCGAAACGAGCCGGCATTCTGGTAAGGGAATTTGCCATCGGTTTCGGCCCTAAACTGCTTTCCTTCAAAAAAGGAGAGACCCGATATACCCTGAGGCTTCTGCCCATAGGCGGCTTTGTCCGCATGGCCGGCGAAGATCCGGAGATCGTGCAGATCAATCCGGGGCAGCGGATTGCCGTCCAGCTGCAGGGGAACCAGGTGACCCACTTATATTTGAACGAGTTCGAACAGCGTTCCGATGCCGTAGAAGGTGTCGTTGAGAAGATTGATCTGGAAAAGAACCTGTACGTGGTGCTGGATATCGACGGGGAAACGGTGCGTTATTCCGTTCATCCGCAGGCGATGATGGTTTCGAAGGATAAAGAAACGCAAATCGCTCCCTGGGATCGCCAGTTCGGCAGCAAAACCGTCGGGCAGCGCGCTTTATCAATCTTTGCCGGACCTCTCATGAACTTTCTGCTGGCCTTTGTCCTGTTCGTAACGGTTGTTTTTATGGCCGGCGTTCCGGATAAGGTGAAAATTTTGGATACGGTAGCGGGCTCTCCCGCTCAAAAAGCGGGACTGCAGGCCGGAGACCTCATTCTCAACGTCAACGGGGTACCTATCGGCGCCGACCGGAACAAGCTGACGAACTTGATTAAAGACTCGGTCAACAAGCCGATGATCTGGATTATTGAACGGAATAAAGAGCAAATGCGCAAAGAAGTTACACCTGCGGAGGATCAGGGCAGCGGCCGGATCGGCGTCACGCTGACGGCGGAGACCCGCCCGGCTTCGTTCGTCGAAGGGTTAACCAACGGCTGGACCAGCATGACGTCGGCAACGATGTCGATTCTGGACAGCTTCGGAAAGCTCGTGACCTTGCAGTTCAAAATGGACGATCTCGGCGGACCGGTCCGGATCGTCGAATTTACGAGCGAGCAGGCCAGTGCCGGCTGGGCGCAGTATATTTTCTGGTCGGGCCTTCTCAGCCTGTATCTCGGGATATTCAACCTGCTTCCTTTTCCGGCGCTCGATGGAAGCCGCCTGCTGTTCCTGCTGCTTGAGGCGCTGCGCGGCAAGCCGGTGGACCCGAGCCGCGAAAGCATGGTTCATTTCGTCGGCTTCGCCATGCTCATGCTGCTGATGATCGCCGTTACGTATAACGATATTTTGCGTTTGATCAAAGGATAACGAAAACGGCCGAGATGACGCCTGTGACGCGGACCCGTGACGCTCATCGGCGTCGCTTTCGGTTTATGATTTCTCACGGATTCACCGTGATAGGGGGATAACGATGTCGAACGACAAGCAATTTGTGAAAGAGATTACGCCGCAGAGCGAGGATTTCTCCCGCTGGTACATCGATGTGATCAAGAAAGCCGATCTTATGAGCTATTCGCCGGTACGCGGCTGTATGGTATTCAAGCCGGACGGCTATGAAATATGGGAGAACATCCAGCGGGAGCTGGACCGCCGCTTCAAGGAAACGGGCCACCGCAACGCTTATTTCCCGCTGTTCATTCCCGAGAGCTTTTTTCAGAAGGAAAAGGAGCACGTGGAAGGCTTCAATCCCGAGCTGCCTTGGGTGACCGAAGCGGGCGGGGAGAAGCTGGAAGAGCGGCTGGCGATCCGGCCTACGTCCGAGACGATGATCGGGCACATGTACGCTGAATGGATCCAGTCCTACCGCGATCTTCCGCTCTTAATCAACCAGTGGGCCAACGTGGTCCGCTGGGAGAAACGGACGCCGCCGTTCCTGCGGACAAGCGAGTTCTTGTGGCAGGAAGGCCATACCGCCCATGAAGATGAAGCGGACGCTCGCAAAGAGACGATGCAGATGCTCGAAATTTATCGCGATTTTGCCGAGAATTTCCTGGCAATCCCGGTCATCATGGGGCAGAAGACGCCTTCCGAGAAGTTCGCCGGCGCGGTGGATACGTACTCGATCGAAGCGATGATGAAGGACGGAAAAGCCGTTCAGGCAGGAACTTCGCACTATCTCGGGACGAATTTTGCAGTAGCGTTCGACATCAAGTATCTGGACCGGGAAAACCAGCAGCAGTTCTGCCATACCACTTCGTGGGGCGTCAGCACGAGGCTCATCGGTGCGCTGATCATGGTTCACGGGGATGACCGCGGCCTCGCGCTTGCCGCCGAAGATTGCTCCTACGCAGGTGGTGATGATCCCGATCGGTCCTCCGAAAACGCGCGAACAGGTCAACGCCCGCGTTCAGGAGCTGTTCGCTGAATTGAAGCAAGCCGGTGTCCGGGTGAAGGTGGACGACGATCCTAGCCAAAGCCCCGGCTGGAAGTTCAACGAATATGAAATGCGCGGCGTACCCGTACGCGTCGAGCTCGGGCCCCGCGACATGGAGAACGGACAAGTGGTTCTCGTGTCCCGGATTACCGGCGAGAAGCGCATAGTTCATCAAGACCGTTTTGTAGAAGAAGTGCAAAAATTGTTGACGGAAACCCATCAGGAAATGTATGATCGAGCCAAACGGTTCCGCGATGAGAACATGGCCCACGTGGATACGATGGACGAGCTGAAGGCGTTCCTCGAGCAGAAACGCGGCTTCGTTTATGCAGGGTGGTGCGGTTCTGACGCATGTGAGGCTCAGGTAAAAGAGGAAACCGGCGCCACAAGCCGCAACATACCTTTTGAGCCGGAAGTGCGCAAACCTACATGCTTGGCCTGCGGGGAAGCGGCAAAGCATACCGTCGTCTTCGGACGAGCTTATTAACTTAAGGGTCGCTCTTTCGATCCCTTATCACAAGGGCGTTAGTTGCGAGATGGCCGTCCTGCATAGGAATTTCGGGGAAAGCGATAAGGGCAAAACGGGACGCAGTTCATTCCTTTTGCCCTTTCCTTTTTCTCTACAATGGTTTCAGCCGGGATGACGGCTCTTTGAAGGTACAGGCATACATACGATATGCTCTTTACTTTTGCGGATTTACTCATGGGGGAGGACCAGGATGAACAGCAGCAGTACAGCGGCGAAGCGCGACCGGTTCGAAATGCTGATGGACCAGGCCGGGATACCGGCGGACGTCGTCCGTTCCTTTTTTGCGGACGGATATATCGATAAGGTCGAGACGAGTCGAAAAAACCGGGAATGGACGTTCTATATCGCCAAGACCGTCATCGTTCCGCACGATGTTTACCGTTCGTTCTGTAAAATGATTCGCGACAAGTTCGCACATATTGCCGCCATTCGCTTCGTATTGCAGTATAGTCCGGATGTGTCCCCGGAGGCGGTGGCGCATGAATATTGGGGGATGTTCATCGAATGGGTGCAGCGGGAAGCGGCATCCATCAACGGATGGATGACCAAAGCCAAGATCGATGTAGCCGGGAATGTGCTTACGCTGCATTTGCTTGATACGATCGGTCTGGAGCTGGCGAAGAAGAAAAATATTGCACAGTGGATCCAAAATTATTTTTCCTCGTTTTTCGGCGTGAATTTCCAGGTCAAGCTGACGGTGGACGTCGCCAGAGAAGATGTAATCGAGCAGTTCCAGAAACAAATTCAAGAGGAAGAAAAAGAAGTCACGAGCATGATTATGACGGCGGTGGAAGCGGAGAATCAGGCCGAAGCCGAGTCGGACGCCGAAGTCAAGCTGATGGTCGGCTACGACATCCGGGATCAGGCGGTGCCGCTTCAGGAAATTAAGGACGAGGAAAAGAAAGTTACGGTGCAGGGCATGGTCTTCGGTCTCGACGTGAAGGAGCTGAAGAACGGAAGCACCCTGTTTACGTTCAATATAACGGATTTTACAGACTCTTTGATGATCAAAGCCTTCGCCAAGACCAAGGAAGATGTCAAGATCTACAGCTTAATCTCAAACGGAACCTGGCTGAAGCTGAGGGGCCGGGTGGAATACGACCGGTTCATGCAAATTCCGGAGCTCATCATGATCCCTTCCGACGTCAACGAGATTATGGCGCCGCCCGAGCGCAAGGACAATGCGGAAGAGAAGCGCGTAGAGTTCCATTTGCACACCACGATGAGCACGATGGACGGCATCACCTCCGTCGATCAATATATTAAGACGGCGGCCAAATGGGGCCATAAAGCGATTGCGATAACGGATCACGGCGGGATACAGAGCTTCCCGGAAGCCAATCATGCAGCGCACAAGCATCACATTAAGGTGCTGTACGGTTTGGAAGCCAACGTCATCGACGATTCGGTTAAAGTGGTGATGAACCCGTCGGAGATCGCGCTGGGCGATGCGGAATATGTCATTTTCGATATTGAGACCACGGGTCTGTCGGTCACGAGCAACAAAATCATCGAGCTGGCCGGCGTCAAGATGAAGGAAGGCAAGGAAATCGACCGATTCTCGACCTTTATCGACCCGCATGAGCGCATACCATACAACATTCAGCGACTTACGAATATTACGGATGATATGGTTAAAGGCGCCCCGGAGCTGGAGGAAATGCTGCCGAAGTTTCTCGAGTTTGTCGGCGATGCGGTGCTCGTAGCGCATAATGCCCGGTTCGATATCGGGTTCATTCAGGCGAACTGCAAGCGACCTGGGACTGCCGGAAGTGAAGAATCCGGTGCTCGATACGCTCGAGCTTGCAAGACTTTTGTTCCCGACGCTGAAGAATCACAGGCTGAATACATTAACCGACAAATTCAAAGTGAATCTGGAGAACCACCACCGGGCCATCGACGATTCTATCGCGCTGGGGCATGTATTGTTCCATCTGCTCAAGGAAGCGGCGGAGCGCGGGTACAGCCAGCTGGACCGGCTGAACGACCAGGTCGGCAAAAACCTGGCGACCCAGCGGCCTTTCCACTGCTGCATCTATGCACTCAACATGACCGGCAAGAAAAATCTTTTCACGCTGGTGTCGCTGTCGCATACGGAATATTTTCACCGGGTGCCTTGCATTCCGAAGAGCAAGCTGCAGGAAATGCGCGAAGGCCTGCTCATCGTATCGGGTCATGAGAAGGGCGAGCTGTTCGAAACCGTACTGAACAAGTCGGTGGAGGAAGCGGAAACGGTGGCCGAGTTCTACGATGTGCTGGAAATTCAGCCGACCTGCGTCAATATGCACCTTGTTGATAAAGGGCTCGTAGGCAGCGCGGCACAGCTGGAGGACGCCAGCCGCAAAATCGTGCAGATCGGCCGCAAGCTCGGCAAGCCGGTCATTGCCACCGGCAACGTTCACTACCTGCATCCCCGCGACAAGATTTATCGTGATATTACGATCCAAGGCATTACGGGCTTCAGCCCGCTGAAGGATATGCGCAAGCCGGACGTTCATTTTCGGACGACGAAAGAAATGCTCGAGGAATTCAAGTTTCTCGGGGAGGAAACGGCCTATGAGGTCGTTGTGAAAAACACCAGCGAGCTGGCCGACCGGTTCGAGGAGCTGGAGCTGTTTCCGACCAAGGGCGGGCCTACGGATAACGGGCTTTTCACCCCGATCATCGAAGGCGCCGACGAGGAAATCCGCACGAAGTGCTACGAAACGGCGAAGCGGATTTACGGCGATGAGTCGCCGGAGGTCATTACCGCACGGCTCGAGAAGGAGCTCGTACCGATCATCAAGTACGGCTTCTCGGCGAACTATTTGATCTCCGAGCGGCTTGTAAAAAAATCAAACGAAGACGGCTATCTGGTAGGCTCCCGGGGTTCCGTCGGCTCGTCCGTCGTAGCGACCTTCCTCGGCATTTCCGAGGTCAATCCGCCGCCGCCGCACTATATCTGCAAGCACTGCAAATTCAGCGAATGGTTCCTCGACGGCTCGATTCCTTCCGGCTTCGACTTGCCGGATAAGGACTGCCCGAAATGCGGGGAGAAGCTGAAGGGCGAAGGGCAGGACATCCCGTTCGAAACGTTCCTTGGCTTCAAAGGCGACAAGGTCCCCGATATCGACTTGAACTTCTCAGGCGATTACCAGCCGCATGCCCATAACTATACGAAAGTGCTGTTCGGGGAGAAAAGCGTATTTCGTGCCGGAACGATCGGTACTGTGGCGGAAAAGACAGCCTTCGGCTTCGTCAAGAAGTTCGAGGAAGAGCAGGGGAAAAAGTGGCGCGGCGCGGAACTGAACCGTTTGGCGTCAGGCTGTACCGGGGTGAAACGCAGTACCGGACAGCATCCCGGCGGGATTGTGGTCGTGCCGGACTACATTGACGTCAATGACATTACGCCGGTACAGTTCCCGGCTGACGATACAAGCTCGGAATGGATGACGACGCACTTCGATTATCACGCGTTCGACGCCAACCTGCTGAAGCTCGATATTCTCGGGCACGATGATCCGACCATGATGCGGATGCTGCAGGATTTGACGGGCGTGGATCCGACCACGATTCCGATGAACGACCCGAAGGTCATGAGCATGTTCAACTCGGTGGACGCCCTGGGCGTAACCCCGGAGAAAATTCGGACGACGGTGGCCACCTACGGCGTGCCGGAGATGGGGACGAAGTTCGTACGCCAAATGCTTGAGGAAGCGAAGCCTTCCAGCTTCGCCGACCTTCTGCAAATCTCGGGCTTGTCCCACGGTACCGGCGTTTGGCTTGATAATGCGCAGGAGCTCATCCGCAAGGGCATTTGTACGATCAAAACCGTAATCGGTCGCCGCGACGATATTATGCTGTATCTGATCTACAAAGCCGGCATGGATGCGGCGCTGGCCTTCAAAATCACCGAGAGCGTACGGAAAGGCAAAGGCCTGACGGAAGAGTGGAAGGAAGAGATGCGGAAATGCAATGTGCCGAAGTGGTACATCGAATCCTGCGAGAAAATCCAGTACATGTTCCCGAAAGCGCACGCCTCCGCTTATGTTATTTCGGCGGTGCGAACGGCGTATTTCAAGCTCTACTATCCGATCGCCTTCTATGCGACTTATTTCACGGTCCGCGCCGAAGATTTTGACCTCGATCTGCTGTGTCAAGGGTACGATGCGATCTTGCGGCGGCTGATCGAAATCGAGGAGAAGGGCTTCCAGGCGACGCCGAAGGAGAAGAACTCGATTTCCCTGCTGGAGATGGCGCTGGAGATGACGGCCCGCGGCTTTACCTTCAAGAGCATCGATCTGTACAAATCCGATGCGACGAAGTTCCTGATCGACGGAGATTCGCTGATTCCGCCGTTCTCGGCCGTCGGAGGCATCGGAGAGAACGCGGCAAAGAACATCGCCGCCTCCCGGAACGACGGGCCGTTCCTCTCGATTGAGGATTTTCAGACCCGGAGCAAGGCGTCGAAAACGATCATCGAACTTCTTTCCGGCATGGGTCGCTTCCGCGGTCTGCCGGAGACGAACCAGCTCTCCTTATTTTAGTTGAAAAGAAAGTTCTTATAGCTTCGCATCAACCTTGATAAACGCGGCAATCCTTGCAGGACAAGGACAGCGTAGCCGTTGCTCCTGGATGGGCTGGGACGGCTTTACGGTTCTATTGCATGAAACGAGCTCTTATGGTATAATCTTCTTTGGTAACAAAGTAATAACTCGTGTTCAGAGAGTGGGGAAACCCACTCTTTACATTTTGTATAAGGACATTTGCCTTTACGCAGCATTACACTACTTCTATTCGCAGGAGGGAATCGTTTGAGCAGCGCGCAGCAGATCAAATCCATCGTGGAAGAGCTGGTTCAACCTTTTTTAGAAGAAAACGGATTTGAACTTGTTGATGTGGAGTATGTGAAGGAAGGCGGCAACTGGTTTCTCCGGGTCTATGTGGACAAGGAAGGCGGCATCGATATCGACGACTGCGGCCGGATCAGCGAATACTTGAGCGCTAGACTCGATGAGAAGGATCCGATCGAAGGAGCCTATTTTCTGGAAGTGTCTTCGCCCGGGGCGGAGCGTCCCCTGAAGAAGGTCCAGGATTACTATAAGGCGGTCGGCGAGCATGTATTCATGACCACTTATGAGCCGATTGACGGACTGAAGGAGTTCGAGGGCAAGCTGGCTTCTTTTGATGAAGAAACGGTCGTGATCGAAATCGGCAAGAAGAAACACAGCCTTCCGTTTAATAAAATCGCCAGCGCCAGGTTGGCCATTTTATTCTAGGTTAGTGCAGCTGCATTTTATGAGAGGGGAGCTCCATTCAAATGAATATGGATTTTATTGAAGCGCTGAATGAGATTGAAAGGGAGAAGGGCATTGCCAAAGAAGTGCTGATCGATGCGATCGAAGCGGCGCTGATTTCCAGTTACAAACGCAATTTCAACACGGCCCAGAACGTTCGCGTAGATATTAACCGTCACACCGGATTAATCAAAGTGTATGCGCGCAAAACGGTTGTCGACGAAGTGCTGGACCCGCGTCTGGAAATTTCGCTGTATGCCGCGCGGGAGATGAACCAGAACTATCAGCTGAACGATATTGTGGAGATTGAAGTGACGCCGCGCGACTTCGGACGGATTGCGGCCCAGACCGCCAAGCAGGTCGTTACCCAGCGCATCCGCGAAGCGGAGCGGGGGCTGATTTATAACGCATACGTCGATAAAGAAGAAGACATCGTCAACGGCATCGTGCAGCGTCAGGATCAGCGCAACCTGTACATCGATCTTGGCAAAATCGAAGCGGCCATGCCGCTTACCGAGCTGATGCCGACCGATAAGTTCAAGCACGGCGACCGGGTGAAGGCCTACATCACCAAGGTGGAGAATACCACGAAGGGGCCTCAAATCGTCTTGTCCCGTACCCATCCCGGACTCCTTAAACGGCTCTTCGAGCTGGAGGTGCCCGAAATTTTCCAAGGTGTCGTCGAGATTCGTTCCGTTGCGCGGGAAGCCGGCTTCCGTTCCAAGATCGCCGTTTACTCGCGGAACCCGGAGGTGGATCCGGTCGGTTCGTGCGTAGGCCCGAGAGGGATGCGCGTGCAGACGATCGTGAACGAGCTGAAGGGCGAGAAGATCGATATCGTGCGCTGGGTGGAAAATGTGGAAGAGTACGTCGCCAATGCGCTGAGCCCGTCGAAGGTCATCGAAGTGCAGGTGTACGAAGCGGAGAAGATGGCGCGCGTCATCGTTCCGGATTATCAATTGTCGCTTGCGATCGGGATCAAAGGCCAGAACGCGCGTCTTGCTGCGAAGCTGACCGGCTGGAAGATCGATATCAAGAGCGAAACCCAAGCAGAGCAAGAATTCGGCCGTCCTAGGACGGAAGCCGAAGAAATGCATCAGGATTCGGTCAGCATCGACTGACGTTCAGGGTCCATGCGGAGGAGGGTCTTGAATGAAGCCTAGAAAAATACCTCTTCGAAAATGCGTCGCCTGCCAGCAGATGATGCCCAAGAAAGAACTGATCCGCGTGGTGAAAACGCCGAACGACGAGATCCTCATTGACCTGACGGGGAAAAAAGCCGGCCGTGGCGCCTATCTGTGCGGCAAGGCCTCCTGCTTCCGGCTGGCGAAGAAGTCGCGGGCTTTGGACCGTGCACTGAAAACGGCGGTCAGCCCGGAAATCTATGATGCGCTGGAGCAGGATTTCATCAAGGTGGAAGACGAGTTCATAGCGGCTAAAGATGCGGTGGATGACGATGAAGACGAATAATAAATTTTTTTCAAATCTCGGTTTGGCCATGCGTGCGGGTAAAATTGTCACCGGAGAAGAATTCGTAATCGAATCGGTTCGGGGGCAGCGCCAAGCTTGTTATTGTGGCTTCCGACGCATCGGCCGGCACACTCAAGAAAGTCAGTGATAAGTGCAATACTTACCAAGTTCCATTATTACAATTCGGCGATCGCCATCAATTGGGGGCCAGTATCGGAAAGGAAGCGCGTGTCGTCATAGCCGTCACCGATGCGGGATTTGCGCGGATGCTTAAGGATCAGCCTTAGAAATCGACGGAGGTGGACAGTATTGACTAAACAAGACAACAATAAAGATAAGCTACGAGTATATGAGTACGCTAAATCACTGAACATGAGCAGCAAAGAGATTATCACGATTTTGAAAAGGCTGGGAATTCCGGTCAATAACCATATGAGCGTAATGGAGAATGGTGCGGTGGAGAGCGTAGAAAAGTTTTTTAAAGATGTTAAAGCAAATGCAGCGGCAAAGCGGGACGGGGGTCAAGGCGGATCCGGGGCGAAAGCGGCGGAGAAGCCGGCGCAAACGGCGTCGCGACCTGAGCCTAAGGAGCAAACCGTCGCCGTGCAGCCAAAGCCGGAGACCAAGCGACCGGGCTCGCAGGTGCAGTCGGTTTCGACGCGCCAGAGCGGTGACAACCGTCAAGGGCAGCAAGGTCAAGGCGGACAAAATCGCGGAGGCCAAGGCGGAAGTCAAGGCGGATACAACCGCGGCCAGCAAGGCCAAGGCGGAGGCAACCGCGGCGGCGGTCAAGGCCAAGGCGGAGGCCAGGGCGGATACAACCGCGGCGGCGGTCAGGGTCAAGGCGGCGGTCAAGGCGGATATAACCGCGGCGGCGGTCAAGGTCAAGGCGGAGGCCAGGGCGGATACAACCGCGGCGGTCAAGGCCAAGGCGGCGGTCAAGGCGGATATAACCGCGGCGGCGGTCAGGGTCAAGGCGGAGGCCAAGGCGGAAACAACCGCAGCGGTCAGCAGGGCCAAGGCGGACAGGGCGGAGGTCAAGCGAATCGCAATGCAGCGCGTCCCCAAGGTCAGGGCGGCGGCCAACAAGGACAGCGTTCCGACCAGCGCCGCGGCGGCGGTTTCGATTCGCGCAATAACGACCGCGGCGGCAACCGTGCTTTTGCAGCGGCACCGCCGAAGGTCCCTTCTATTGTAGACCTGGACGGCGACGATAATGCGTCGAAAGGCAAGACAACCAAGAAGACGAAGCCGAACCAAAAACGGTTCGACGATAATAAAGGCCCGCAAAACCGCGGCAATAACCGGTTCCAAGGGAGAGGCGGGCGTCAGCAGGAAGCGCCGAAGCAGAAGATTGACAACACGCCGAAGAAAATCATTGTACGCGGTACGATGACGGTTGGTGAAACGGCCAAGGCCCTGCATAAGGATGCTTCAGAAGTGATCAAGAAGCTGCTGTTCCTGGGCGTTATGGCGACGATCAACCAAGAGCTCGAACTGGATGCGATTCAGCTTCTCGCCTCCGATTACGGAGTGGAAGTCGAGCTGAAAATCCCGGTTGAAGAGGATAACTTCGAGCTGGTGGAAGAGAAGGACGATGAAGCGGATCTGATCGAACGCCCGCCGGTCGTTACCATCATGGGCCACGTCGACCACGGGAAAACGACCTTGCTCGATGCGATCCGCAAAACCAACGTGACGGAAGGCGAAGCCGGCGGGATTACCCAGCACATCGGCGCTTACCAAATCGAGACGCATAACAAGAAGATTACGTTCCTGGATACGCCGGGCCACGAAGCGTTCACTTCGATGCGTGCCCGCGGCGCGCAGGTTACGGATATTACCATCATTGTCGTGGCGACCGATGACGGCGTTATGCCGCAGACGATTGAAGCGATCAACCATGCGAAAGCGGCGAAGGTTCCGATCATCGTAGCGGTTAACAAAATCGATAAGCCGGACTCCGATCCCGACCGCATCAAACAAGAGCTGACCAATTATGAATTGGTGCCGGAAGAATGGGGCGGCGATACGATCTTCTGCAACATTTCCGCAAAACAACGGATCGGGCTTGAGAACCTGCTCGATATGATCCTGCTTGTGGCGGAAGTTCAGGAGCTCAAAGCGAACCCGAACAAACGCGCACGCGGTACGGTTATCGAAGCCGAGCTGGACAAAGGAAAGGGCCCGGTTGCCCGCGTCCTGATTCAGCACGGTACGCTGAAAGTAGGCGACAGCTTCGTTGCGGGAGTACACTTCGGCCGTGTCCGCGCCATGATGAACGATCGCGGCAAGAAGCTGAAAGAAGCCGGCCCTTCGACACCTGTAGAAATTACGGGTCTGACAGAAGTGCCGCAAGCCGGCGATCCGTTCCTCGTGTTCGAGGACGAACGCAAGGCGAGAGCCATCGCCGAAAGACGCGCGACAACGCTGCGCCAATCGGAGATGGGCGCCAACAGCCGCGTTACGCTCGACGATTTGTACAAACAAATCAAAGAAGGCGAGATCAAAGACCTCAACGTCATCATCAAAGCCGACGTGCAGGGTTCGGCCGAAGCGCTTAAAGGCTCGCTTGAGAAAATCGACGTGGAGGGCGCACGCGTTAAGATTATTCATAACGGCGTAGGCGCGATTACCGAATCCGACGTTATTCTCGCTTCGGCCTCCAATGCGATCGTAATCGGCTTTAATGTTCGTCCGGAGCCGCAGGCTAAGAATACGGCGGAGCAGGAGAAGGTTGACATCCGTCTGCACAGCATCATTTACAAAGTGATGGAAGAGATCGAGCAGGCGATGAAGGGCCTTCTGGATCCGGAATACAAGGAAGTCATTATCGGGCAAGCCGAGGTGCGCAATACCTTCAAAGTAACCAAGGTGGGCACCATTGCCGGTTGTATGGTTACATCGGGCAAAATCACCCGTTCGGCCGAAGTCCGCTTGATCCGCGACGGCATTGTCGTGCATACCGGCAAGATCGATTCGCTCAAGCGTTTCAAGGACGATGCCAAAGAAGTGGCACAGGGCTACGAGTGCGGTATATCTCTCGACAAATATAATGATATTAAAGAAGGAGATACGATTGAGGCCTTCGTCATGGAAACTGTAGAGAGGTGATCCGATATGGCAAAAATCCGGGTTGGCCGGGTCGGCGAGCAAATCAAGAAAGAACTGAGCCAAATCATTCAATCCGAGCTGAAAGATCCGCGGATCGGGTTTATTACGGTAACGGGTGTGGATGTGACGAATGATTTTTCCCAAGCGAAGGTATTTCTAAGCGTGTTGGGGAATGACGAGCAAAAAGCGGAGACGCTGCGTGCGCTGGGCCGGGGAAGCGGATTTATCCGTTCCGAGCTCGGCAAACGCATCCGTATGCGTAAAATTCCGGAATTGATCTTCAAGTTCGATGCGTCGATCGATTACGGAAGCAAGATCGAATCGCTTCTTCATCAAATTAACAACGGGAATACAGACGTATGACCGGTAGTCCGTATACATTACAGTTGGAACAGGCCGCTGCTTTTATACGTGACAACGACGATTTTCTTGTGGTATCCCACATTCAACCGGATGGGGATGCCGCAGGTTCCACCTTTGGTACGGCATGGTCGCTACATGCCCTTGGCAAACGGTTTACCTTAATCAATGAAGGCCATATGCCGGAGAAGTTCATGTATATGGCCGGGCCTTTATCCATCACGGACTACGAGAAGAATCCGCCCGAACGCAAGTTCGAGCGGATCATTTCTGTCGACTGTGCGGATTTTGAGAGGATCGGCAGGGTGCATGAGTGTTTCGGCGACGGTTACCGGCTGCTCAATATCGATCATCACGCGACGAACGACGGTTTCGGACAGGTGAATCTCGTGCAGGCCGACGCCGCGGCAACGGTCGAAATCCTCTATGATTTGGTTAAAACGATGAACGTTCCTTTTTCCGAGGAGCTGAATCAATGCATCTATTCCGGGTCGCTGACGGATACCGGCGGTTTCCGTTATTCCAACACAACGCCCAAAGTGCTTACGATTGCGGCGGAACTGCTCGGTTACGGAGTGCCGGGGTATGAGCTCGCCGAACGGTCGCTCGAGACGATGACATTCGCCCAGGTTTCGCTTTTGAAGGAAAGCCTAAAGACCCTATCCTTCGCCCATGACAAGAAGGTGGCCTGGCTGTCCGTCTCCCTGGCGGATCTCACAGCGACGAAGGCTTCCTCTGAGGATATGGACGGACTCGTGAATTACGCGAGGAACGTAGAGGGCGTCGAGGTTGGTATTTTGTTTAAGGAAAAACAGCCCGGCATTGTCAAAGTAAGCCTTCGTTCGGCCGGGAAAGTCGATGTGGCGCAGCTGGCCAAAGGCTTCGGAGGCGGGGGCATGTCCGCGCCGCGGGCTGCACCGTTACCGGGACGATGGAGGAAGCGGTCGAACGGGTCGTAAAGGAAGTAGGGTTGGCGCTGGTATGACGCTTGAAGGCATTTTACCGATTTGGAAGCCGAAAGGCTTCACTTCCCATGATGTGGTGGCGAAGGTCCGCCGCATTCTCAAGATCAAACGGATCGGACATACCGGCACTCTGGATCCGCAGGTGACGGGCGTTCTCCCGCTTTGCATCGGACGGGCTACCCGTCTGGTCGAGTACATCCAGGATCTGCCCAAAGCATACGAAGCAGAGCTGATTCTCGGCTTCTCCACCGATACGGAGGATCTGGGCGGCACCGTTACGGAGAGGCAGGAGCGGGTAAAAGAACTGCTGACAGCCGATCGGGTGGAGGCGGCCTTGGCCGGGTTCACAGGTGTGATCGAGCAGGTTCCTCCCATGTATTCCGCCGTAAAAGTGGACGGCAAGCGGCTCTATGAGCTGGCCCGGGAAGGCACCGTTATCGAGCGGAAAGCGCGAAAAGTGACGATTTATGCGATAGAACTATTGCAAAGCGATTGGAGCAGCGATTATCCGCGCGTTCGCTTCCGGGTGCAGTGCTCCAAAGGAACATATATTCGGACGCTCTGCGTCGATATCGGCCGCTCGCTGGGCGTTCCGGCGGTGATGGGAGAGCTTGTGCGCATCTCGACAGGGAATATCGGCCCCGAGAGCTGTTTGACCTTGGAACAGGTGGAAGAGCTGCAGCGCGCGGGTACCCTGGGGGAACATCTGCTTCCGATAGAACAAGCGACGGCGCACCTTCCTTCGGTCCGGCTCGATCCCGAACGGACAAGAAAAGCTCTGCTCGGGCAGAAAGTGCGCTGCGCCGATCTTTCCATTCCAGACAGCCCCTCGAGCGTGGCCGCTTATTCGGAAGAAGGACAGCTGATCGGCATATTCGAAACGGATCCGGAAAGCAAACTGCTGGTCCCGGTCAAAATCTTTTCTTAAGGCTGGTTATAAGAATAGTAGGTGAAGAGTCATCCATGGAAACGTTCCAATTGTCGTACCCGCTGCAAGGCGCGAAGCGGCCGTGAGGCCTCAGGTTCTCGCCATAGGCGACTTTGACGGCGTACACCGGGGACATCAGGAAGTGATCAAGCGGGCCGTGAAGTCCGGTCATGAACTTGGCGTTCCGGCGCCGATCATGACCTTTCATCCGCATCCCCGTCAGGTCATGGGTATTGATAAATACACCAAGCTCCTGACGCCGATGTCCCGAAAGCAGGAATTGATGGTGGAGCTTGGAGTGGATTCGACTTATTTGGTCGAATTCAACGAGCGGTTTATGCGCGTTTCGCCGGAGGACTTCGTAGAACGGATGCTGATGCCGCTGCAGGTGAATACCGTCTACGTCGGATTCGATTTTACCTTTGGCCACAAAGGAGCCGGTACCCCGGATCTGCTATGCGAGCTGGCAAAGGGGCGCTTTGCCGTCGAGGTCGTGCGTCCGTTCCATATGAACGGCGAGAAGGTCAGCAGCACGCGGATTCGGGACTGCCTTCTCGGCGGCCGGACGGAAGAAGCGAACGCCCTGCTCGGACGTCCCTACCGCCTGCACGGCAAAGTCATCCATGGGGAAGCGCGCGGCAGGACGATCGGCTTTCCGACAGCGAATATTGACGTGACGGAGCCTTATGTGATACCGGCGAACGGAGTATATGCCATTCAGGCTTTTGTCCGGGGCCGCCGCTACGGGGCGTAATGAATATTGGCCTTAAGCCTACGTTCCATGACGGTTTGCCGAAGCCTTCCCTGGAAGCGCATTTGTTTGACTTCGAAGGCTCGATCTATGAGGAAACGATGGACGTGGAGCTGCTCACCTATATTCGCCCGGAGCGCAAGTTCTCCTCCGTTCAGGAGCTGATCGCCCAGATTGCCGCCGATGCGCAGCAGGCCAAGATCCTCCTTGCGGAGAAAAATATTCAAGACTGACGCTGAATTTGTTTTACTTTTGTCCTTCTCTTATGATATACTGTTAAACGTTGTCGATACGACAGGTGCCGGCAAAACAAATGAACCTTGGCATGGAGAATCGAACTCTCCAGACGGTCTCTGGGCCACAGGGGATATACATTTATGGAGGTGAATCCGCATGGCATTGACTCAAGAACGCAAACAGGAACTGATCCAGGCTCATAAAACGCATGAGAACGATACCGGATCTCCCGAAGTGCAAATCGCAATTTTGACTGAAAACATCGTCAATCTGACCAGCCACTTGAAGACCCACAAGAAAGACCACCATTCCCGTCGTGGTCTGCTCAAGATGGTAGGTCAACGCCGTAAGCCGCTTACGTATTTGAAAAACAAAGACGTTCAGCGTTACAGCGCATTGATCGAGAAGCTTGGTCTGCGTCGTTAATCGCTTCGCGAACACTTCAAAGAAAAAGCAACCCCGCTTGTCCTTATGCTTGCGGTCCGTCCGGACGAAGCATGAGGCGGCGCGGTTGCTTTTTTTCGGCTAATGTTTTCGCAAAAAGAAGGAAATACTAGCCATTATGCAGAATGCTTAAAGGTGACGAAGAGTACATAGTGAGGATCGTGCATGAGAACGATGCGCGAAATATGAGGAGGTAACACATGGAAAAGAAGGTTCAGATGGATCTGGGCGGAAGAACGCTCGTCCTCGAAACCGGACGCTTGGCGAAGCAGGCTAATGCTGCGGTGGTCGCACGTTACGGCGAGACCGTTGTCTTGTGTACGGTAACGGCTTCCGCGGAGCCGAAGGATTTGGATTTTTTCCCGCTGACCGTGAACTATGAGGAGCGGTTGTATGCGGTTGGTAAAATACCGGGAGGCTTCATTAAACGCGAAGGCCGCCCGAGCGAGAAGGCGATCCTGGCCGGCCGGCTCACGGACCGTCCGATTCGTCCGTTGTTCCCGGAAGGCTTCCGGAACGATGTGCAAGTAGTGGCCATGGTCATGAGCGTGGATCAGGACTGTGCGCCTGAGATTGCCGCTATGATCGGCGTTTCCGCAGCGCTGAGCATTTCCGATATTCCTTTTAACGGTCCGATCGGAGGGGTCATCGTCGGAAGGGTGGACGGGCAATTCGTCATCAACCCGACATTGGAGCAGGCGGAGAAGAGCGATATTCATCTGGTTGTCGCCGGAACGAAGGATGCCATCATGATGGTGGAAGCCGGCGCGGAAGAAGTGCCGGAGGAAGTCATGCTCGAAGCGATCATGTTCGGTCATGATGAAATTCGCAAGATCGTAGCGATCCAGGAGCAGTTTGTACTGGATGCCGGCAAGCCGAAGATGGAAGTGAAGCTGCACAGCGTTGACCCCGAAGTGAATCAAGCGGTCCGCGAATTCGCGCAAGCGCGTTTGGTGGAAGCGGTGAAGATTCCGGAGAAGCATGCGAGACAGGACGCGATCGATGCGATCAATGCTGAAACCGTCGAGCATTTCGTGAACGTCTATGCGGAAACGCCGGACAAGCTGGGTGATGTGAAGGAAACGCTGTACGATATTGTTAAGGAAGAGGTTCGCCGCCTCATTACGCATGATAAGGTTCGTCCGGATGGACGGGCGCTCGATGAGATCCGCCCGATCGAATGCGACATCAATCTGCTGCCTCGTACGCACGGTTCCGGTCTATTCACCCGCGGACAAACCCAAGCGCTTAGCGTATGTACTCTGGGTGCTCTCGGCGATGTGCAAATCCTCGATGGATTGGACCTCGAAGAAACCAAGCGGTTCATGCACCATTACAACTTCCCGCCGTTCAGCGTAGGGGAAGCCAGACCTCTCCGCGCGCCGGGACGCCGCGAAATCGGTCATGGAGCCTTGGGCGAACGCGCGCTCGAGCCGGTTATTCCGTCGGAGACGGAATTCCCTTATACGATCCGCCTTGTGTCGGAGGTGCTGGAATCCAACGGATCCACATCGCAAGCAAGTATTTGCGCAAGCACCCTGGCCATGATGGATGCAGGCGTACCGATCAAAGCGCCGGTTGCCGGCGTAGCCATGGGTCTCATCAAGGACGGCGAGCATTTCTCGATTCTGACCGACATCCAGGGCATGGAAGACCATCTCGGCGATATGGACTTCAAGGTAGCCGGAACGTCCAAAGGCGTAACGGCGCTGCAGATGGATATCAAGATTGACGGCATTGACCGCGCCATTCTGACGCAGGCACTTGAACAGGCGAAGACGGGCCGCATGTTCATTCTGAATAAAATGCTGGAGCGCATTACCGAGCCCAAGAAAGAGCTGTCTCCTTATGCGCCGAAAATCGTTACGATGCAGATCAACCCTGACAAAATCCGCGATGTGATCGGTGCGGGCGGCAAGATCATCAACAAAATTATTGAAGAGACCGGCGTGAAAATCGATATCGAACAGGACGGCCGGGTGTTCATCGCTTCCTCCAATCAGGAGATGAACGAGAAAGCGCGGCAAATTATCGAAGGCATCGTCCGCGAAGTGGTCGTAGGCGAAATTTACCTCGGCACCGTCAAACGGATCGAGAAGTTCGGCGCTTTCGTCGAAATTCTGCCGGGCAAGGAAGGTCTCGTGCATATTTCCCAGCTGTCGACTGAGCGTGTCGGCAAGGTGGAGGATGTGGTCAAGATCGGTGATTCCATCACGGTGAAAGTGACCGAGATCGACAACCAAGGGCGTGTCAATTTGTCCCGCAAAGCCGTTCTGACGGCGCAAATTCCCGCCGAAGCTTAAAATATATGCGGCTTGCTCGCACCAAGCCGCGTAAGCGAAGAAAGAGCCAGCGCAGCCTGTCTCTTTTTTGTTTTGTCCTTTTGCAGGATGCCGGGGCGGTCTAATCTTGTCCCGCCCCGCATATGATGGGGACAAACAAAGAATCGACGGGGAGTAGGATCATGAAGCGCTATCAATGGATGTTTGCTTCGGTCTGCTTCGGTGTGGCGCTGCTCGCTCTGCAGCAATCGGCCGGAGTGGAAAGGTTTGTGCAATATGCCAGACAGCAGGCTTCCGGCATTCCGATGGCCGAATCTTATCAGACGGATCTTTCCATGGCCGCCTCAATCCATACGGCTCAGGGGCGGCGCGAGCTGCAGGAGCTTCGGGCCAGGACGTTGGAGAAGATTCAGGCGGAGGCCGTGAGACGGAAGGTCGCGCCGGTGAATGCCACGCTGGACCGGATATGGAAGGCCATCCCGGGCTATAACGGACTCGAAGTCGATATCGAACAGTCCATGCAGCTGAACGAGCAGCAGCAGTTTCCGGACCCGCCCAAGCTGGTATTCCGTGAGGTGCCTCCCGAGGTCAGTCTGGATCAGCTGGGATCCCACCCGGTTTACAAAGGCAATCCCAACAAGCCCATGGTGGCGCTGATGATCAACGTGGCCTGGGGGGACGAATACATTCCGGGCATGCTGGACGTCCTGCGGAAAGAGCAGGTGCAAGCGACCTTTTTCTTCGACGGATCTTGGCTTAAGAAGAACATCGCAACCGCCCGAAAAATCCAGGAGGAAGGCCATGAGCTTTCCAATCATGCTTACTCTCATAAAAACATGAGCCAGCTGTCCCGCAGTCAGGCGGTACAGGAAATCACAAAAACGCAAACCTTGCTGGAAAAAGAACTGGGTGTGAAAAACACCTTATTCGCGCCGCCTTCAGGCGACTTTAATCAGGCAACGGTCGACATTGCGCGTGAACTGAAGCTGCGGACCGTGCTTTGGACGCTCGACACCGTCGATTGGAGGAATCCGGACCCGTCGTCCGTCGTCCGCAAAATCGCCACTAGGGTGGAACCCGGGACGCTGATCCTGATGCATCCCACTTCGTCCAGCAGCAAAGCACTGTCCGGAATGATCCGCTCGATCAAGAGCAAAGGGCTGAAGCTGGGGACGGTGAGCGAAGTGCTGTCGGAGAAGCGCGTCCCTCAGGTTGAGTCGGCTGGACAATAATGTTAAACTCTATTTAAGTTATGACCGAGGGGGCATCATTGTTGGATAAACACACGCTAAACAACGGACTGAGGGTAGTGGTTGAGAAAATCCCGACCTGCCGTTCGGTAGCTTTCGGTATCTGGGTTAAAACCGGATCCCGTCATGAAAACGGACAAAACAACGGAATTTCCCATTTTATCGAGCACATGCTCTTTAAAGGGACCGACAAATATTCCGCCAAAGACATTGCCGAGATTTTCGACGGCATCGGCGGGAACGTCAATGCTTTCACTTCCAAGGAATACACTTGCTATTATTGTAAAGTGCTCGATGAACACCTGCCGATCGCGGTAGAGGTGCTGGCCGATATGTTTTTCCGTTCCGTATTCGATCCGGTGGAACTGGATAAGGAGAAGAACGTCATTTATGAGGAAATTTCGATGTATGAGGATACGCCGGACGATATGGTCCACGATCTGATCGCCAAAGCCGCATTCAGGGATCATTCGCTCGGCTACACGATTATCGGGACTCAGGACAACCTCGCGGCCATGAGCTCCTCTACGCTGAAGGACTATATGCAGGCTCATTATACGATAGCCAATACGGTCATCAGCATCGCAGGGAATGTGGACGACCAAGCGGTCGGGCTGATCGAGAAGCATTTCGGTTCCTTTGCGGTGAAAGGGGAGCCCGAGCCGCTTCAGAAGCTTAGCTTTCACAGCGAGCTCGAGTATCATCAGAAGAAAACGGAGCAAAACCATATTTGCTTATCGCTTCCGGGGCTTTCGGCGAAGGATGACCGGCTGTACGCCATGGTGCTGCTGAACAATGCCGTAGGCGGCGGGATGAGCTCAAGGTTGTTCCAGGAGATCCGCGAGAAGCGGGGACTCGCTTATTCCGTTTATTCCTATCATACCTCTTACCAGGACGGCGGCATGTTCACCGTGTACACCGGGACAGCCCCGAAGCAAACGGCGGAAGTGTTAAAAGTGACCATGGAGATCCTGGATGATATCAAGCATAAAGGACTTACGGATGCCGAACTGCGTAAAGGCAAGGAACAAATGAAAGGCAGTCTGATCCTGAGTCTCGAAAGCACGAGCAGCCGAATGAACCGTCTCGGTAAGAACGAGCTGATGCTCGGCCGGCATTATAGCCTGGATGAAATGATCGAACAGATCGAAAGCGTCAGCATGGAGCATATTCGGGAGCTTACCGCCGAGCTGCTGTCCACGCCTTTCGCGCTGGCTATGGTCGGCCAAACCGACGATGCGATTGACGGATTCAGGAGGGATCAGCTTGTCTAGCCTATACGAAGTGCAAATCAAACGGCTTCCGGGCCACGAGGATATTCCATTACCGCAAAAGATGTCGGAGCTCGCAAGCGGCTTCGACCTCTATGTCGCCGTTGAGGAGCCGCTTGTGCTGCGGCCGGGGACCGGGCACTGATCCCGACCGGCTTCGCGCTGGCCATGCCGGCCGAACTGGAGGCGCAGATTCGGCCGCGCAGCGGTCTGGCCTTCAAGCACGGCATCACTTCGCTGAACTCGCCGGGAACGATCGATGCGGATTATCGTGGCGAAGTGAAGGTACTGCTCATCAATCACGGCCGCGAAGCTTTTACCGTGAACCGCAAGGAGCGGATCGCCCAAATGGTGTTCCAGCTCGTTCCACAGGTTCGTCTTACAGAAGTAGAAGAGCTTGGGGAGACGGTTCGCGGCGCCGGGGGCTTCGGCCATACCGGGACCCGTTGAAGCGGTGAATAAATAAATTAACCCACACCTTTCGTTTTCCGCTTTGATGCGGGGAACGGAAGGTGTTTTTTGTTTCCTCGGCGGGCTGGAACCGATCATTGGGCCGCCGCATAAGATGGTTTATCGAGAGTGATTTGGGAAAGAGGTGAGAATGAATGCTGACCGGAATTCAAGTAACCTTGATCGGCGGTGATGCCCGTCAGCTGGAGGTGATTAACAAACTCTCCGAGCAGGACGCTTCCGTATACTTGATCGGTTTTGATAACCTGCAGAGCCAGTACGGCGGGATCACCAAGGCGGACCTGACCCCTGAGGCGCTGGAGTCGATGGATGCGGTCATTTTGCCTGCAGTGGGTACGGACGATCACGGGCTTGTCGATAGCATATTTTCATCGCACGAACTGCGTTTGACCGACGAACATATTGCTGCACTGCCGAAGCATGCCCAAGTGTTTACGGGCATGGCGAAGCCTTACTTACGGAATCTATGCGGTAAACATAAGGTAGAGCTGATAGAGCTGTTCGACCGGGATGACGTGGCCATCTACAACTCCATCCCTACGGCCGAAGGGGCCATCATGCTTGCCATCCAGAATACGGATATTACGATACACGGCTCGGAGACGATGGTGCTCGGATTCGGCAGAACGGGAATGACACTTGCCCGTATGCTGCAGGGTATGGGGGCGCATGTCAGGGTCGGCGTCAACAGACCGGATCATTTCGCGCGTGCCTGGGAAATGGGGCTGAACCCGTTTGACACGCAAGAGCTGCAGACGCAAGTGGCCCAAGTCGATTATTTGTTCAACACCATTCCCGCCATGATAGTGACGGCGCAGATCATAGCCGGCATTCCGCATCGCGCACTTATTATTGATATTGCCTCCAAGCCGGGGGGGACGGACTTCCGCTTTGCCGAGAAGCGGGGGTCAAAGCCATGCTTGCCCCCAGTCTCCCCGGCATTGTCGCTCCCAAGACCGCCGGACGGATCATCGCGGACACGCTCATACGGATTATCATGGAAAACGTAAGTACAAGGAGGAGAGCGCAATGAATTGGCAGGATAAAACTATAGGCTTTGCCTTGACCGGGTCGCATTGCACATTCGAAGAAACCATGCCGCAAATCAAACGGTTTGTGGATGCGGGGGCCCGTGTAATTCCGATTGCGTCCAATACGTTAATGACGACCGACACCCGGTTCGGAACCTCCGAATCTTGGCAAAAACAGTTGAAAGAGATCACAGGAAATGATATTATTTCTTCAATTGTAGATGCAGAGCCGCTCGGACCCTCGAAGCTGCTCGACGTCATGGTCATTGCGCCATGCACAGGGAATACCACAAGCAAGCTCGCCAATGCGATGACGGAGAGCCCCGTTCTGATGGCGGCCAAAGCACAGATGCGCAATCAGCGTCCGCTGGTGCTGGCCATTTCCACGAATGACGGTCTGGGCCTGAATGCAATGAATGTCGGCAAGCTCCTGATCACCAAGAACATCTATTTCGTTCCTTTCGGCCAGGACGCTCCGCTCGCTAAACCCAATTCGCTGGTGGCCCGGATGGATCTGATTATGGAGACTTGTGAGGCCGCTCTGCAGGGCAAACAGCTGCAGCCGATGCTGATCGAGCGATTCAATTATTAATTGAACCGAGTCCCACATATACATCCTTACAACTGCAGGGGAGAGACAAAACGATGTCGAATCAGAAGCTTTTCAACGTCGCAGTAGTGGGCGCAACAGGTGCCGTCGGCGAACAGATCATCCGTCTGCTTCAAGAACGGAATTTCCCCATTAACGAGCTCAAGCTGTTGTCTTCGGCCCGCTCCGCCGGTTCGAAGCTTACCTTCAAGGGCAAGGAAATCGTCGTGCAGGAAGCCGGTCCGGACAGTTTTGAAGGCGTGGATATCGCCCTGTTCAGCGCAGGCGGCGATGTCAGCAGGGCGCTCGTCCCGGAAGCGGTCAAGCGCGGTACGATCTGTATCGATAATACCAGCGCATTCCGGATGGATCCGGAGACGCCGCTGGTCGTACCGGAAGTGAATATTGACAAGATTAATGAAAATAAAGGCGTCATTGCGAACCCGAACTGCTCTACGATCCAGATGGTGCAAACTCTGAAGCCGCTCTACGACCGGTACGGCATTTCGCGAATCATCGTTTCCACCTATCAAGCGGTTTCGGGAGCAGGCGCGAGAGCGATCGACGAAATGCTGCGACAATCCGGCGAAGTGCTCGCAGGCCGGACGGCTCAGCCGCAGATTTTGCCGGTTTCCTCCTTGCCTGTAAAGCATCAGATCGCATTTAACGCCATTCCGCAAATCGACAAATTCGTCGATAACGGATTTACTTATGAAGAAATGAAAATGATCAATGAAACGAAAAAAATCTTGGGCGACGAATCGCTGGAAGTGACGGCGACTTGTGTCCGTATTCCTGTCGTTTACGGCCACTCCGAATCGGTATATGTGGAGCTGAAGCAGGATTTTGAAGTGGAAGAAGTGAAGCGGTTGCTCTCCGAGGCACCGGGCCTCGTACTGGTGGACAATCCGGCGGAGCAGCAGTATCCGCTCGCAACGGAAGCCGCCGGCAAACTGGATACGTTCGTGGGCCGCGTGCGCCGCGACCTCAGCAACCCGCGTGCGCTGAACCTGTGGATTGTCTCCGACAATCTGCTGAAGGGCGCTGCCTGGAATGCGGTGCAAATCGCCGAATATATTGCTATAGAACAGCAATAATTCAGCTGGCTTCCCGTGCGGTACGGGAAGCCAAGCTTTGCTTATTCCCCAAACGGAATGGCAGCAATCGTTTTTTCAGTTGATAGGACTAGATAAGTTTTCGCAACTTCACTATCGCACGGGCCTTGATAAATGGGCTGGTCCTTGTTACTCAAGGACGGAGTTACCGTTTATCCTGGCAAGAAAGGGGAGATCTGATGAAGATCTTGGTGCAGAAATTCGGAGGCACATCCCTTTCCACAGCCGAAGCCAGAGCACATGTCATTGAACACATTCAAGATGCATTGGAAGAAAACTACAAAACCGTCGTCGTCGTATCGGCTATGGGACGCAAGGGTGAGCCGTATGCAACGGATACTTTGCTGGATTGGATCGTACAAAACGGTAACCGCTTGCCTGCCAGAGAGAAGGACCTTCTGCTGAGCTGCGGCGAGCTGATTTCGGCCGCTACGCTGTGCAGTCTTTTAAACTCGCATGGAATACGGTCTACCGTTCTGACGGGGGCCCAAGCCGGGATCCGCACGAACGAAGAGTACGGGAATGCCCAGATCGTCTCCATCCGTCCGAATCGAATTCTGGAGCTTCTGGAGCAGGACTATGTCGTTATCGTCGCAGGCTTCCAAGGCGAGACGGCGGAGGGGGACGTAACGACGCTGGGACGGGGAGGAAGCGACACATCGGCTACTGCGCTTGGGGTTGCACTGAAGGCGGAAATCATCGATATTTTCACCGATGTGAACGGCATTCTTACGGCGGATCCCCGCATTGTCGAGGATGCCAGGCCGCTATCGGTCGTATCCTATACCGAAATCTGCAATATGGCGCATCACGGGGCCAAAGTCATCCATCCCCGGGCGGTGGAGGTGGCGATGCATGCCGGTGTGCCCGTAAGGGTCCGTTCCACCTTCAGCAAGCGACCGGGGACGCTTGTGACCCATCCCGATATCATTCGCGGCGAATCGGGCGCAGTGCAGGACCGGTTCGTTACCGGCATCGCCAATTTTGCGAGCATCACCCAGATTCAAGTATTGTCCAAAGAAAGCCATTATGATTTGCAGTTAAATGTATTTAAGGCGATGGCGGAACAGCGGATCAGCGTCGACTTTATCAACGTGAATCCGTCCGGCGTCGTCTATACCGTATTCGACCATGAAGCCGAGAGAGCGGAAGCCATCCTAAGGCAGCTCGGCTTTGAACCCCAAATCACTCCTCATTGCGCCAAGGTATCGATTATCGGAGGCGGAATGAACGGGGTGCCGGGGATTATGGCTCGTATCGTCGAGGCTCTGACGGAAGAGGATATTCAAATTCTCCAATCGGCCGATTCGAATGCGACGATTTGGGTGCTTGTCCAGGGAAAAGACATGGCCAGGGCGGTTCGTGCTCTTCACAGGCAATTCGAGTTGAACCGCTGAATCAGTCTAGGCTGACGGCCTTCTTATATCATACCAGCCAATGAATGGAGCAGCTTGCTTCGCGTACTTGAAGGAGGAAGAATAGCGTGGATTTCGGAAGATTGATTACAGCAATGGTCACGCCTTTTGACGACAATTTGCAGGTGGATTGGAAGCGGTTTACAGAGCTATTGGATTATTTGATCGAGGAGCAACAAAGCGACAGCGTAGTGGTAGCCGGAACGACAGGGGAATCCCCGACGGTTACTGAGGAAGAAAAGCTGAAGCTGTTCGAAGCGGCCGTAAAACATGCCGCGGGACGCTACAAAATCATCGCCGGCACGGGAAGCAACGATACGGCTCACAGCATCCATCTGTCCCAAGCGGCCGAGAAGCTGGGCGTCGACGCGCTTCTGCTGGTCGCTCCTTATTATAACCGTCCTTCGCAGGAGGGCTTGTATCAGCATTTCAAAGCGATCGCCGAGTCCGTGAAAATTCCGGTCATTCTCTATAACGTTCCCGGCCGGACGGGCGTGAATATTGATGCGAGCACGACCATTCGGTTGTCGCAGATCCCGAATATCGTGGCTACCAAAGATTGTGCCGGTACCGATCAACTGACCCAGATCGTAAGCGGGGCGGCCGAGGGCTTCAAAGTATACAGCGGCGACGACAGCGCTGCGCTTCCGGCTATGTCGGTAGGCGCCCATGGAATTGTCAGCGTTGCGAGCCATGTGATTGGAAAAGAAATGCAATCTATGATAAACTATTACTTGCAAGGAAACGTGCAGGAAGCGGCCCGACTACATGGTAAGTCGCTGCCGGTTTTCAGAGGATTGTTCAACTGTCCGCACCCGGTTCCGAATCCTGCACCGGTCAAGTATGCGCTGAAGCGCAGAGGATTCCAAGTCGGAGGCGTGCGTCTGCCTTTGTTGAATGTAACCGAAGAAGAAGGGCGATTCATTGATTCATTGTTTGAATGAGCGGTCTTAACGAATCGGTGCCATTCGTGGCATCGGTTTTATTTTTTTGGAAATAATACGTGTACAACAGCGGGCATGGCTTCAACTTGTAAATGGAACTTTTTTTCATGTATAATGGTGGCAAGTGACTGGTCGGTAATTATTGGTTTGCAGCTCATAACGGAATCGTCGTCAATTAAGCTGAGGAGGTTTATGGAACTTGTCCAAGAAAAATATAGATAAATTAACGATTTTCGCTCTGGGCGGCGTGGGCGAAATCGGCAAGAACATGTATGTCGTACAATACGCGAATGATATTGTCGTAATTGATAGCGGATTGAAATTTCCAGAAGAAGAAATGCTCGGAATCGATATTGTCATACCGGATATTTCTTATTTGACGGAGAATCGGGATAAGGTCAGAGGGATTCTGATCACGCACGGACACGAAGATCATATCGGCGGATTACCGTATGTACTGAAGCATCTCAATGTACCGGTGTACGGAACAAGACTTACGATGGGACTCATCGAGACGAAGCTGAAGGAAGCGAATCTGCTGGGGGACACGAAGCGAATCGTGATTACGGCGGATTCGGAGCTGAAACTGGGAAGTATGACGGCAACGTTCTTTAGAACGAACCACAGTATTCCGGATTCGGTCGGCGTCTGCCTCGAAACCCCGGAAGGCAATGTCGTGCACACCGGCGACTTCAAGTTTGATCAGACGCCTGTGAACGAGCAGTATGCGGATTTGCACCGGATGGCGCTGATCGGAGCCAAGGGGGTTCTTGCCCTGTTATCCGACAGCACCAATGCGGAGCGTCCCGGATACACAGGTTCGGAGAGAAGTGTCGGAGTCAAGATTGAGGATGTGTTTCGCCAGGCGAAGCAGCGGGTCATTGTGGCCACCTTCGCTTCCAACGTGCACCGGATTCAGCAGGTCATCGACGCAGCCGAGTCCACTAGACGGAAGATTACGGTCATTGGACGCAGCATGGTGAATGTCGTTACGATCGCCCATGAGCTCGGCTACCTGCGGATTCCGGAAGGCATGCTGATCGAACCGGAAGAAATCAATAAAATGGCCGCGGACCGTGTGGTGATTTTGTCCACGGGCAGCCAGGGCGAGCCGATGTCCGCACTGACGCGGATGGCGCGTTCGACGCACCGGAAAGTCGATATCTTGCCGGGGATACGGTGATTATTGCAGCGACTCCAATCCCGGGCAACGAGCGATATGTCGGCCGAACCGTAGACGAGCTGATGCGGATCGGCGCTCATGTCATCTACGGCCCGGGTTCGGTTACGGGTGTACACGTATCCGGCCACGCCAGCCAGGAAGAACTCAAGCTGATGCTGAATATGATGCGGCCCCGCTACTTTATCCCGATTCACGGGGAATACCGGATGCTCCGGCAGCATGGGTCGCTGGCCGAGTCGGTCGGCATTCCGAAGGAGGATATCTTTATCCTCGACAACGGAGATACGGTGGAAATTCAAGACGGAACGGCCCGCAAGGGATCGAAGGTCACGGCAGGCAATGTGCTGATCGACGGTCTGGGCGTCGGCGATGTAGGCAATATTGTGCTTCGTGACCGCAAGCCGCTGTCTCAGGACGGGATTCTGGTTGTGGTGGTCACCCTTAGCAAGCAGGACGGTACGATCCTGTCCGGTCCGGATATTATCTCGCGCGGTTTCGTTTATGTTCGGGAATCCGAAGGCTTGCTGGAAGAAGCCAACCGCATCGTTACGAGCACGCTACACCGTTTGATGAATGAAAACGTTAACGAATGGGCATCACTGAAGACCCATGTGAAAGACGCACTGGGACGATTCTTATATGAACAAACCAGAAGACGGCCGATGATCCTTCCGATCATCATGGAAGTCTAATCACCGAGTATTTAGTCACTTGAACCTTGTATACGAAAAGCTTCTTTTGCCAGCGAGTCGCGGCGGAGGGAGCTTTTTCTTTTGGTGTATAATTCGGGTTGCCGGAACCATACTATGGGAGAGCTTGTAAAGTATCCCGGGAAGGTGGACGAATATGTTAACCAACAATAAACAAGAAGGACAGCCGATTCAGCCCGGCCAGCCGATGACGGAAGATGAGCGAAAGAACGCCACGGTGGAAGCCATACAACAGCTGGGACAAACGGTCTGCGCCGACGGCGGAGTCCAATATTTTTTGCATGACGATCATCGGGCAGGTGGAAGGGCATCTGGTTCTCCCGCCGCAGAACAAGACGACCAAATATGAGCATTTGATCCCGCAACTGGTAGCGGCGGAGCAGAACAAGAAGATCGAAGGCGTTCTGGTGATTCTCAATACGGTGGGGGGCGACGTTGAGGCGGGACTGGCCATTGCCGAAATGATCGCATCTTTATCCAAACCGACGGTGACGCTGGTCCTTGGAGGCGGTCACAGCATCGGGGTTCCGATTGCGGTGGCTTCGAATGTGTCCATCATTGCGGAAACCGCGACGATGACGATCCATCCGATCCGACTGAACGGTCTTGTGATCGGTGTTCCGCAGACGTTCGAGTATCTGGATAAGATGCAGGAGCGGGTCATCCGCTTCGTAATCAATCATTCCCGGATCTCCGAGGAGAAGTTCAAGGAGCTTATGTTCAAAACCGGGGAATTAACGCGCGATATCGGCACGACGGTGGTCGGTACGGATGCCGTGCGTTACGGACTGATCGATTCTCTCGGCGGCATAGGAGATGCCCTCCGCGAGCTCAACCGCTTGATCGAAGAACGCCGCAAGGCACAGCCGGGGGCGATGGTGCAATGACCCATTATACGATCCTGCCGATGGATGCCGTGCTGGACGGCATAGAAGATGTAGGCCGCGTCAGAACGGTAGAACTTGTCGTAAACGGCGTCACCATGGAGGTGCAGCCGATCAACCAGCAGCAGGCCTCGATTGTGAGGCTGATCAGCTGCAATCCTCAGGATTTCCTGAATCCCCGGTTTGCTCCGGGCCGTTTGATTGAATTTCAGCCGGTGCCTTCGGAAGATTAGAAAATTCATGACTCGTTTTAGCCCCGTCCAGTTTATGGTATAATGTATTCTTGGGGGTGAATGCTCTTGGCCAGGAACAGGAGAAAGGGCAAAGGCATCAAGACGAGTCTGAAATACGAACTGTACGGCATCCTGATACTGACTTTATCCATCATCGCTCTATCCAGAGAAGGCTCGGTTGCCCGTTCCTTGACGTATTTGCTCCGCTTTGTAATCGGAACCTGGGACTTCATCGTGCCCCTGGTTTTCATTTACGTCGGATTGTATGTCATGATGAAGCGGGAGTGGCCTGCATGGCGTACGCCCAAGAAAACAGGGTCGCTGCTTATCGTGCTTGCGCTGCTTCTCATGAGCCATATCAGCTTGTTCGCTCAATGGTTCCCTAAAGGACAATTTACGGCAGGGCAGATTCTTTCACAGACATGGGAAAGCATGGTCAACGGTTTGAAAGCGACGAATCAGGGACAAGCCATCCTTACTTATGAAGTCGGCGGCGGCATGGTCGGGGCATTGCTGTACTCCGCCTTATATTTCTTGTTCGCCAATTTGGGCGCAAGACTGATTCAGTATGTGCTGTTCATAGCTGGCTTTACGCCGCTTACTGGTTTGTCCATAGGCTCGCCGCTGGAGAAGCTGAGAACGCGTAAGCCGTTCTCCGAAACTTTGCTGGGCCAATACATAAAAAGAATGCTGATTGAACGACAACGGGCGGCTTCCGGGGCCCGGAACCAGGCTCAGGAACGCAAGAAGAAGCCGGTGGTGCCTGCCGAACCCGTGGATGAGGAGTTCGACGAAGAACATCTGAAACCGGTTCGCAAGGAGCGGAAGCAGGGTAAGGCGAAATCTTTGTTCTTTGAGCTGATCAACCTGAAATCGCAGGAAGCGGGGAAGACGGGCGGCAAGACAAAGGGAGCCAAACTGCAGGAGGAGCACGAGCCGGAGGAAGAGGTAACGGTGTACAGCGCTTCTCCCGGGCCCTTTCCGATGGAGGAAGAGGATACCGTCTATGACGATCCGGCGATTCCGGTCATTCGGGATTTCCAGGAGCAGGTACAGCAGGAAGCCGCAGGTGTGGGTGTTCCGGACGTACCGGCGTCAAGCGGCGGGATCAAGCAAGAAACCAAAGGCGACGCAGCGGCGGACGGCGGGCCGGAAGGAGCGGAGGATTTTGACATCAAAACCAAGCCGCTTGCCGTTCCTTACGAGCTTCCCTCGCTACAGCTGCTCTCCAAGCCGGCTGCAGGCAAAGGGGCCGATTCGCTCGATTATAAAGCCGTGGCGCGGAAGCTGGAAGCGACGCTGGAGAGCTTCGGCGTGCGGGCCAAGGTACTTGAGGTTGTTCGCGGCCCGTCGGTAACCCGCTATGAAATTCAGCCGGATGTCGGCGTGAAGGTGAGCCGGATCGTCAGCCTGACGGATGACATTGCGCTTGCGCTTGCGGCCAAAGATATCCGGATGGAAGCTCCGATTCCGGGAAAATCCGCGATCGGGATCGAGGTGCCGAACTCAGAGGTTTCCGTCGTTACGATGCGTGAAGTGATGGAGAGCCCGGCGTTTCAGGATGCTCCGTCCAAGCTGTCGATTACGCTCGGAAGGGATATTTCCGGACAGCCGATCGTCGGCAACCTGGCCCGTATGCCCCATTTGCTCGTGGCGGGCGCGACGGGCTCGGGGAAATCCGTCTGTATTAACGGCATCATCACAAGCGTGCTGTACAAAGCCAAGCCGGATGAAGTGAAATTTCTGATGATCGACCCCAAGATGGTCGAATTGAATGTGTATAACGGCATACCGCACTTGCTCGCGCCGGTTGTAACGGATCCGAGACGGGCCTCCTTGGCCTTAAAGAAGGTCGTCGTGGAAATGGAAAAGCGGTATGAGCTGTTCTCCAAAAGCGGTACCCGGAACATTGAAGGGTACAACAAAATGCTGGTGGAAACCCAGACCGGCGCGCCGCTTCCTTTTATCGTAGTGATCGTGGACGAGCTCGCGGACCTGATGATGGTGGCTGCGAACGACGTGGAAGATGCCATCTGCCGCTTGGCTCAGATGGCCCGCGCCGCCGGAATTCACCTCATTATCGCAACCCAGAGGCCTTCCGTCGACGTTATTACCGGCGTAATTAAGGCCAATATTCCTTCCCGGATCGCATTCGGCGTATCCTCCCAGGTGGATTCCAGAACGATCCTGGATTCGGCTGGAGCCGAAAAGCTGCTGGGCCGCGGCGATATGCTTTATTTGCCGATGGGCGCTTCGAAGCCGGTTCGGGTGCAAGGGGCGTTCCTCTCGGATCAAGAGGTGGAGACGGTCGTCAATTTCGTGCGTACCCAAGGACAAGCGGAATATGTCGAGGATATGGTTCCGGAGGTAGGGGAGCAGCAGGATCAGGATGAATTTGAAGATGAACTGTACGACCAGGCGGTTCAAATTATTCTTGAAGCGAAACAGGCCTCCGTTTCCCTGCTTCAGCGGCGGATGCGCGTAGGATACACACGGGCCGCCCGGCTTATCGATACCATGGAAGCAAGGGGCATCGTAGGGCCTTATGAAGGAAGCAAGCCGCGCGAAGTACTCGTGACGATGGAGCAATACCAAGTGAACCGAATGAGTTCTTAGCGGCGGTTGCCGCGTTTCGGAATGCCAACGATTCCCTGTTTTTACTGAATAGAAGCCACCTCCCTTTCTCATAATAACCTTAAAAAGGTTGTAAACTCTTGTGTGGGAAAGGTGAATGGGCAAATGAACAAAAGGTTGGTTTTCATTACGGTCTGCTTGGTTTTTGTTCTGTTTGCGGGTCTTGAATTAAAGCACCGGTTAAAGGTGGAGCAAACGTTCAGCGGAGCTGAAATCCACTACGGCGCTTCGGGTACAGCCGATGTGTACGAGCTTCAGGGCAGGCTGAAGCATCTCGGATTTTACCAAGGCAAGGTAGACGGCGATTTCGGCTATAACACCCTGAAAGCTCTGAAATGGTTTCAATCCGAATTTGGTCTAAAGGTGGACGGCATCGCGGGAAGCAAGACCAAGCTGAAGCTTTGGGAAGCAACGAAGAATTGGAAAGCCAAAGCCGATGAGTCGCCTCCGTGGGTTGCCGGCGCATCCAAGGGAGGAAGCGCTGCAGGTCAGGCTGGAGGCGGCGGCGCGGCACATGCTACGGGCCTCACGCCATCCAATCAGCTGGGCTTATCGAATGAAGATCTGAATTTGATGGCGAATGCCGTGAACGGGGAAGCCCGGGGGAGCCGTTTATCGGACAAGTCGCCGTAGCGGCTGTTATCCTCAACCGGGTAAAGGCACCGAGTTTTCCGAACACTGTTTCCGGAGTTATTTTTCAGCCAGGGGCATTCACGGCCGTAGCGGACGGGCAAATTTGGCTTACTCCTAATGAATCCTCCAAGAGGGCGGTGCGTGAAGCCTTAAGCGGATGGGATCCGTCGGGCGGTCGCCTGTACTATTTTAACCCGGAGACGGCGACTTCCAAATGGATTTGGTCTCGTCCGCAGGTGAAGCAAATCGGGAAACATATTTTCTGCAAATAGCGCATTGATAGAAGTAACCCCTTGTGCGGTTGCTTCTTCTGTTTATACAGGAATATAATGGAATAGCATGAACAAAGGCGGATGAAGAGGATGAAGGGAGCTGTTTCTGCATTGAAGCAAATTCAATTTGAGCGCGGCACGGCCGGCAAGATCCGGGTGCATGTGCTGCCCACCGAGCAGTTCAAAACGTTTGCGATTTCGGTCTATATCGGCTCCCCGTTGAAGGAAGAAACCGTGACCTCCACGGCGCTCATTCCTTTCGTGCTGCGCCGGGGAAGCCGATCTTATCCGGAGACGAAACAATTCCGCGAGCGGCTTGACGATTTGTATGGCGCAGGCTTCGGGTTCGATATTTATAAACGCGGGGATTATCAAATGGTTCAATTCCGGATGGACGTCATCCAGGATGAATTTGTAGCCAGTTCTTCTTCCTTGCTGGAACAGGCCATTCAATTTGCGGGGAGGCGATCACGTCCCCGGCTTTGGAAGGCAATGAGTTACGCACCAAGTACGTGGACTCGGAAAAGACTACGCTGCAAAAGCGCCTCGAAGCGATCATCAACGATAAAATCCGTTATGCCGCCGAGCGGTGTATCGAAGAGATGTGCAAGGAAGAGCCGTACCGGCTTCATCCGCTCGGGCGAATTCAGGATCTGGACGGACTCGCAGCCGCGTCGCTCACCGAACGGTACCGGGGCTGGCTTGAGGCTTCGCCAATCGATATTTATGTGGTAGGGAATACGACGCTTCAAGCTGTGCTCCCACTGATTGAAAGCAGCTTTCAATCCGGGCGAGGGCCCGCGGCTGGATTATTCCATCCGGCCGGAACGTCGTCAGCCGGCTCAGGTTAAGGAAGTTGTGGAACGGCTCGAGGTCAATCAGGGCAAGCTTAACATGGGGCTCAGGATCAATACTTCCTATGCCGATGAGAATTATCCTGCCGCCCTGATGTATAACGGGATACTGGGCGGATACCCCCATTCCAAGCTGTTCACGAATGTAAGGGAGAAAGCAAGCCTGGCCTATTACGCTTCTTCGAGGCTGGACGGCCATAAAGGCATTCTGACGATCCAATCCGGAATCGAGATCGGCAATTACGAGAAGGCCGTCAATATTATCAAAGAGCGAGCTGCAGGCCATGGAAGCCGGACAGATTAACGATACGGAGCTGCAGCAGACGAAAGCGATGATTACCGGGCATCTGCGTGAGCTGCAGGACTCGGCCTTCGAGCTGATTGCCTTTGATTTCAACAACATCCTGTCGGGAGCGGAAAGAACGGTTCCGGCGTTAATTGAAGAGGTCGAGAAGGTCGATACCGCCCGCATACAGCAGATGGCGGAGCAGGTCAAGCTCGACACGATTTATTTCTTGCGCGACAAGAAGGGGAAGTGTAAATGCAGGCGATCCCTTATCCTCATGTGAAGGAAACTCTTTATACGGAGCAGTCGCCTAACGGGTTGAGTGTGTTTATTTTGCCCAAGGAAGGCTTCCAAAAAACGTATGCCACCTTCTCGACCAAGTACGGTTCGATCGACAATCATTTTCAGGTTAAAGGGGGAGGAGAAGAAAGTCCCGGACGGCATCGCCCATTTTCTCGAGCATAAAATGTTCGAAGAGCCGACCGGCGATATCTTCGCCGTATTCGCGGCGCAAGGAGCCTCGGCGAACGCTTTTACCAGCTTCGACCGAACTACTTATCTGTTCTCGGCCACCGAGCATATTAAAGAAAACTTGACGACGCTGCTGAATTTTGTGCAAAATCCTTATTTCACGGATGCGAATGTGGAGAAGGAGAAGGGCATCATCGGGCAGGAAATCAAAATGTACGAAGACAATCCGGATTGGCGGTCGTATTTCGGCTTGATCGAAACGATGTATCATGTGCATCCCGTACATATCGATATTGCGGGGACCGTTGAATCGATCGGTGAAATTACAAAGGAAATGTTGTATGACTGCTACCATACATTCTACCATCCGAGCAATATGAGCTTGTTCATCGTCGGCGGCGTTCATCCCGAAGAAATTATGGAGCTTGTGCGCAGCAACCAGGCAAGCAAGAACTATCAGCCGCAAGGAGAAATCTCCCGCTTCTTCGACCCGGAGCCGGATACGGTAAGAGCTCCGCGCAAGGTGACGGTACTGCCGGTATCGCTTCCGAAGTGCTTGTTCGGCTGCAAAGAGCCGGGACAGCCGCTGCGCGGACGGGACATGCTGAAGCGGGAGCTGGCCATGAAGGTGCTGCTTGACCTGCTTGTGAGTCCGAGCTCCGCCATTTACCAGAAGCTGTATGATGAGCAGCTGATTTCCGACAGCTTCGGTTCCGAGTATAACATCGCCGAAAATTATGCGTTCTCCGTCATCGGAGGAGATACGAAAGATCCGGAACGGCTGATCGAACGGGTGAAGGAAGAGATAGACCGAGTGAAGGCGAACGGGATTGCCCAGGCCGATTTTGAGCGCAGCAAGAAAAAGAAAATCGGCGCGTTCCTGCGCCAGCTGAACTCGCCCGAGGCGATCGCGAACGAATTTACCAAGTACAGATTCAAGGGAATTGAGTTGTTCGATATATTGCCGGTTTATGAAGAGCTGACCTTGCAGGAGGTTTCGCAGCTATTGCAGGAGCATTTTGATTGGAGCCGGCTCGCGGCTTCCATTGTCAAGAGTGAAGCAAATGGCGGATAACAAGCCTTTTACGGAACAAACGGTATTGATTACGGGGGCGAGCCGCGGAATAGGAGCTGCGATCGCCCGCCGTTTTGCATCCGTCGGGATGAATGTGGTCATCCATTACCTGCAGTCGCATGAAGCCGCCAACGAAACCGCCCGTTCCTGCATGAAAACCGGAGCCAGCGTCCTGACGGTAACGGCAGACCTCCGCTCCCTCGAGCAAATCCGCCGGATGAAAGAGAAGCTGGAGCAGCATGGACTGATCCCGGACATCCTGGTCAATAACGCGGGCATCTCCCACTATGGACTGCTGAGCGATGTAACCGAAGAGCAGTGGGATGAGCTCATGGGCATCAATCTTAAAGGCACATTCCTGATGACGCGGGAGTTTATGCAGCCCATGATCCGGCAAAAATACGGGCGTATTATCAATGTTTCCTCCATCTGGGGGATATCCGGGGCGTCCTGCGAGGTAGCCTATTCCACGGCCAAAGGCGGTTTAAACGCTTTTACCAAAGCACTGGCCAAAGAGCTGGCGCCTTCCGGGATTACCGTTAACGCCGTAGCTCCGGGGGCCGTCGATACCCTGATGATGTCGGGATTCGACCCTGAAGAGAAGGCGGCCATTGCGAACGATATTCCGGCCGGAAGGTTTGCGCAGCCGGAAGAAATCGCTTCCCTTGTTTATTTTCTCGGACTTCCTGAATCCGGATATATTACCGGCCAAATCATAAGCCCTAACGGCGGCTGGCTTACCTGAAAGCACATATTTCGCTCCTTTTTTGCAAACATTAGTTTTGTACGTGATACTCTCTAATTTAAAAAAGGAGGAATACGGCATGGCTACTGTGCTGAAGGTATTCGAGCGCTGGAAGGAATTTCTGGGCGACCGCGTCGAGCAGGCTCAAAAATCCGGCATGACGGAAGAGACCATCTCCAAGCTGGCATTCCAAATCGGCGAATTCCTGTCCACTAAAGTCGATCCGGAAAATGGCGAGGAGCGCATCCTCAAAGAGCTTTGGGACGCCGGCGACGACCAGGACAAAAAGGTGCTGGCCAAATTAATGGTGAAATTGGTAAAATAACATAATGCATCCGGCCTAGAAGCCTCCTTTTCTAAGGGAGGCTTTTCTTTTATTTTTTTGCTATACTGGTGGTTGAGCATGACGATAAGGCGAAAAGAGCGAGGTTGTAAGTACGAATGAAATGGTTGAAATGGATTTGGTTATGGTGCGCTATCCTGCTGTCGGTCAGCGGTCGCGGTAAAAATTTGCCGGTGCTGACTACGGAGCAACTGCAAAACAAAATGTCGGTTCTTGTCGTAAGTGGGAGCGAGCCGCCGCGACCGGTTGCGGATATGCTTCAGAAAACGCTCATCGCCTGGCGGGACCAGAAGCAAATAAGTTTCGAGTGGATGGTCAAAACAGATTCTCTTTCTCCTGAACAGCTGAATAAAATAAACGAGCGGCCTTATGATTATATTATTGTGCTTGGGCACAACGTTGTAGCCAATGTACTGCCCTCCGCGAAACAAATCACCAGCCGCAAGTGGGTGCTGCTGGACGACATGATCGGCGGTTCTCCCGATGGGGTGAACAGCAGCAACATTTTGCTCAAAGCGGTTCCGGCGGACCGCATTCGTTCGGAATGGGACGAGTGGGTAAAGCAGCAGCAAATTACCGGAAGAGGGATTGAATGGGTCACCAATTCTTCAAGACCGATTCCTTCGGACTGGGCGCCTTCGGAGGAAGCCGAGACGATTTCACTCACCGATGCCCAGGGCTGGTACCCGCAGTTTCAAACCCAGGTGCGGCAGCACGGCCCTTCCTGGATTGTACTTTATGCGCCGGTAGACGATGCGATCCTTCAGCGGATGAAAAATCTGCAGGTGCCGATCATGAACATAGCCGCTACGTCCCTGCAGCTTCAATGGGATGCCATTCTCGCTGGGCTTGAGCAAATGATGGAGAAGAAGACTTGGGCTCCGGGAACCCAGACTTATACCGAGCAGGAAATGCGCATTCTCAAGAATTTCTAAAATTTTTCTTAGAACAAAGGGAGGAAATTGGCGAAAATTGTTGAATCTCTTTGTAACAACTCACAAATCAAATTTCAAGAACGGAGAACTTTCAATGGCTAATGATTCGAGCGAAATCAAACAATGGTATATGGAATACCGTATACATAAAAATCGTCCCGGTTTGCTCGGCGACGTCGCTTCTTTGATGGGGATGCTGGACATCAACATCGTCACGATCAACGGGGTGGACGACCGTACCCGCGGGATGCTGCTGCAAACAAGCGATGAAGAAAAAATTGAATTAATGGGTAAAATGTTGAAAAAAGTGGATAATATAACTATAACGGCTTTGCGTCCTCCCAAGCTGGTCGATATCCTTGCCGTCCGTCACGGGCGTTATATTGAACGCGATTCGGACGACCGGAAGACGTTCCGGTTTACCCGGGACGAGCTCGGATTATTGGTCGATTTTCTCGGTGAAATGTTCAAGCGGGAAGGAAATCATGTGGTTGGGCTCCGCGGCATGCCGCGCGTCGGCAAGACGGAATCGATTATTGCAGGCAGTGTTTGTTCAAATAAGCGCTGGACTTTCGTATCCTCGACACTGCTGCGGCAAACGGTAAGAAGCCAGCTGTCCGAAGATGAGATGAATCCGAATAACGTATTCATTATTGACGGCATTGTCTCGACGCTACGCTCGAATGAGAAGCATTATATGCTTGCTGCAGGAGATTATGGCCATGCCTTCAACGAAAGTCATCGAGCATCCGGATATTTTTGTCCGGGAATCGCAGTATACGTTCGATGATTTCGACTGCATCGTCGAGCTCCGCAACACCCCGGAAGAGGAGATTTCTTACGAATCCTTTACCGGAGGGCTTGACGATTATTGATTTGTGCACCCTGCTTGGGGGAGGTCAATAACGGCATAAGGAAGAGGTGACAACGTGTCCGATCTCGGTCAACTGCTGCGAAAGGCCAGAATGGAGAATAAAATATCCCTGGAGGAATTGCAGGAAACCACGAAAATCCGCAAGCGTTATTTGGAAGCCATTGAAGAAGGAAATTATAAAGTACTGCCGGGCACCTTCTATGTTCGAGCGTTTATCAAAAGCTATTCGGAAGCCGTCGGCCTTGATCCGAATGAAGTGCTCAGGCTGTATCAGAATGTCATACCGGCCCCTGAACCTGAGCCGATCGAGCCGATGCGCAGCAAGCGCACCGTGCGCAATACGGAAAGTTGGAGCAAATGGGCCTCCGGCATTATGATGGTTTCCTTTGTGGTGCTGATCGTGGGGATCATTTATTATTATTTGAACCTGAATTACAAAGGAACCCAGGATGTCGGCCAAAATTTGCCGAAGTCCATTACCGATAAAGTTCAACCGGCGCAACCGGCGGCCCCTGCGGATGGCGGTACAGCGGTTGCCAATGCGGCGGACCCGAAACAGACCCCGGCTCCCCGCCGCAGCGACCGGCGCCTCCGGCAACGGAAGTCAAGCTGTCCAAGAGCGAACGCGGGATCGATTATTATACCATTACCGGAACGAATAAGATGAAGATCGAGCTTTCCATCACCGGAGACGCCTGTTGGATTGAGGTAGACTCGCTTGGTGATAAAAAGGAAGTTTTGGACTCTAAGACATATGAAAATGGTGTAACCAAGAGCTGGGATCTCTCGAATTCCGCCTTCCTGATTTTCGGAAAAGCCAGCGCTGCTCAATTAAAGGTCAACGGAACTCCGGTTCCGCTGGGCGATGCGCCGAACGTGAAGAAAATTCAAGTTGATTTTCAATCGTAGTAGAAAGAATAGGTTTCTCTGCCAGACCGGTCCTTATATGGACGGTCTTTTCTTTTGGATTTTTTGTAATACAGCGCTCTTTTTTGCTACAATGTAGGAAAATGATATGTTATCAGGTTTAAAGGAGGCCGTCCGCCGTGAGCTCGGAAAACTCATTCGACATTGTATCCAAGCTGGATACCCAGGAACTCGTCAACGCCATCAATCAAGCGGAGAAGGAAATCGCGACCCGCTTCGATTTTAAAAACAGCAAGAGCAGCATCGCCTTGGATAAGGAAGAACTGGTCGTCATCTCTGACGACGATTTCAAGCTTCAAAATGTGCTGGATATTCTGCACTCGAAGATGGCTAAGCGCGGCATTTCGCTGAAAAACTTGGAGTACGGCAAGGTGGAGCCGGCTGCATCGGGTACTGTACGCCAGCGCATTAAGGTGAAGCAGGGTGTGGATCAGGACAATGCCAAGAAGATCAATATTCTGATCCGCGATTCCAAGCTGAAGGTGAAGAGCCAGATTCAAGGCGACCAAATCCGGGTAACCGGTAAGAACAAAGATGATTTGCAGCAGGTGATCCAGCTGCTTCGCAAAGCCGACCTGTCGCTTGATCTGCAGTTTATTAACTTCCGCTGACAGGGAGGCCTGAACCTGAGGGCTTCCCTTTGACAGCTAACATCGGGACAAGCGGGCTTGCTTCGATTTTGACACGTTTCACGGGGTTATATTATACTTGAAACGAACCGTCTAACGTATATCGTACCCTAATTTCGGAGGTTTCCTTTTCATGACAGAGAAAGTTAAAGTGGTTACGCTCGGATGTGAGAAAAACTTGGTGGACTCGGAGATCATGTCCGGACTCATCCACGAGCGGGGGTATTCCCTGGTCGAGGATAAGGAGGAAGCCACTGTTATCATAGTCAATACATGCGGATTTATCGATGCGGCGAAGGAGGAGTCGGTCAATACGATTTTGGATCTGGCCGAGCTTAAGCAGAGCGCCAGTCTCAAGGCGCTTATCGTCTCCGGTCGCCTGACGCAGCGCTATAAGCAAGAGCTGATGAACGAAATGCCTGAAATCGACGGGATCGTGGGAACCGGAGATTTCGATAAAATCAACGATATTATCGATGAAGCGCTGGGCGGCCGCAAACCGATCATGGTCGGCAACCCGGTGTTTAATTATGAGCAGAAGCTGCCCCGCCGAGTCACGACGCCGCGTTATACGGCCTATGTCAAGATTGCGGAAGGCTGCGACAACGCCTGTACGTTCTGCAGCATTCCGATCATGCGGGGAAGTTCCGCGACCGCAGTTTCGAGTCGATCATCGCAGAGGTGGAGCGACTCGCCGCCCAAGGCGTCAAGGAGATCAGTCTGATCGCGCAGGATTCGACCAACTACGGTACGGATCTCTACGACGGCTTCATGCTTGCCGGCGCTGCTGAATAAAGTCAGTGAAGTGGAAGGCATCGAATGGGTTCGGCTGCATTACGCGTACCCCGGCTTCTTCACGGATGAGCTGATCGACGTGATCGCGAATAATCCGAAGGTTTGCAAGTATATCGATATGCCGCTGCAGCACAGCGAAGACCGCATTCTGAAAAGAATGCGCCGCCCGGGCCGGCAGCGCGACACCCGCGAGCTGATCCGTAAGATCCGCGAACGGATCCCGGGAGTTTCGCTTCGCACTTCGCTCATCGTAGGCTTCCCCGGAGAGACGGAAGAAGATTTCGAGAATTTGAAAGCTTTTATAAGGGAAGTTCAGTTCGACCGTCTGGGCGTTTTCACATATTCGCAAGAAGAGGACACCCCGGCTTCCCGTTTGCCGGATCAGGTTCCAGACGATGTGAAAGAATACCGTGCTAACGTGCTTATGGAGATTCAAAGGGAAATTTCGAATGAACGCAACGGCCGGCACATCGGGCAGGTCATCGACGTTCTCATCGAGAAATATGACGGCCGAAACGACGTGTATGTGGGTCGTTCCCAATTCGACGCTCCGGAAATCGACGGGGAGGTATTTGTCGGCGGCAAGCGGCTGCAGATCGGCAATATCGCCAAGGTGCGGATTACGCATTCCTTCGAGTTTGATCTTTCCGGGGAGGTTGTTGCATGAACCTGGCCAATAAGATTACTCTGGCAAGAATCTTTTTGGTTCCGATCATCATGTTTTTTTTGCTGGTACAGGTGAAGTTCCCGCAAATTCGAATCGAGCAGTTCAGCATTACGTACAACCAAATCATCGCCGCATTGATCTTTATCGTAGCCGCCAGCACCGACAGTCTGGACGGCTACATTGCGCGGAAACGGAAGCTTGTCACGAATCTAGGCAAGCTTCTTGACCCGCTCGCCGACAAGTTGCTGGTCTCCGCCGTACTCGTGTCGCTGGTCGAAATGGGGAAGCTGGGCGCCTGGATCGCTATCGTCATAATCAGCCGGGAGTTCGCGATTACCGGACTTCGGCAGATTGCGCTTTTGGAAGGGATCGTGATGGCGGCAAGCAAATGGGGAAAGTGGAAGACCGCGACCCAGATTACGGCCATTATCGCGCTCCTCATCAACAATTTCCCTTTTGAGTTTATCGGCTTCAGGTTCGATTTGTTTGCCAGCTGGCTGGCGGCGATCATCACCATTTATTCGGGTATCGATTATTTTGTCAAAAACAAGCATGTCATTAATTTCGACGATCAAAAACAGTAGGGGGACCTATTGTTTTTTGTCTATTCGGGGAATGGGATCATTCCCGGGGAGGCCATATCAGATGAAAGCGGAAATCATAGCCATCGGCACGGAGCTCTTGATGGGGCAAATCGTCAATACGAACGCACAGTTTTTATCCAGGGCTTGCGCGGATATCGGGGTAGGGATCTATTTTCAAACGGTTGTCGGAGATAATGTAGGGCGTATCAAGGAAGCGCTGCGAATCGCCAAAGGACGTGCGGACCTGATTATTTGTACCGGGGGACTCGGGCCGACGCAGGATGATTTAACGAAAGACGTGCTGGCGGACCTTTTGGGACAAAAGCTGGTAATACATAAGGCCTCATTGGATAAGATTGAGGATTTCTTCGCCAAGCGGGGACCCCGATGGTAGAGAGTAATGCGCGGCAGGCACTCATGCTGGAAAATGGGGATGCGCTGCCCAACGATACGGGGATGGCTGTAGGCACCGCTGTAACTCAGGAAGGGACCCATTATATTGTACTGCCGGGTCCGCCAAGGGAAATGAAGCCGATGTTCGAGCGCTATGCCAAGCCTTGGATTGAAGCCCGGATGGATGGCGTCTTGCCGCTGCATTCCGTTATGCTGAAATTCGCGGGAATCGGGGGAGTCGCTGCTTGAAAACAAGCTGATCGATCTCATCGAAGTGCAGACGGACCCGACCATCGCCCCTTATGCCAAGGAGGGAGAGGTGGCGATCCGCTTGACCACCAGGGCGGCTTCATCCTTGGAGGCAACCGGGAAGCTCAAGCCGTTGGAAGAGGAGATCAAGAGGCGCGTAGGCGATCATCTATATGCAGCCGAGGATATCACGCTGGAAGAGCAGGTGCTGCGCATGCTGACGGAGCGAGGGCAGCGGCTTGCCGTAGCCGAGAGCTGCACCGGCGGACAGCTGAGCGATCTCCTGACCGCCATTCCGGGAAGCTCTGCCGCCTTCGCAGGGGAATCATCTGCTATACGAATGAAGTGAAGCACCGGTCGCTGCAGGTTCCGATGGACGTTCTGGAAGGTGAGGGAGCCCCGGGCGCTGTCAGTGAACAAACCGCACGTTTGTTGGCACAGAATGTAACACGAATTACAGGTGCGGATTTCGGTATTTCGGTGACCGGTGTAGCGGGACCGGGCGAATCTGAAGGGAAGCCCGTGGGACTGGTATATATCGGGGTGGCCGTACGGGACGGACGGACGGAAGTTGTCAAGGTGCAGCAGACCGGTAACCGGGAAACGATCAAGCTGAGATCGGCGAAAAGCGCATTATACCATCTCTGGAAAACTTTAAAAATCCAGTTGCCTTCGTAGGTAGAATCATATATAATAAAAAGTAAGCGGAAGCACCGTAACAAGTCCAGGACATTTGTTACGGTTTTCTTTTGGCTCAGAAAGCGAATGTATGTTCGAGAAAAAGCTTGGCAATCGAACAAAAACAGGTTATGATGTAAATATAATAAATTAAGGAAGTGAGTCTTTTGACAGATCGGCGCGCAGCCTTGGAGAATGCCCTCCGTCAAATTGAGAAACAATTTGGCAAGGGTTCCATTATGAAATTGGGCGAATCCACACATATGCAGGTAGAAACGATTCCCAGCGGTTCTCTGGCTCTTGATATTGCATTAGGCATCGGCGGTTTTCCGCGCGGCAGAATTATAGAAATCTATGGACCGGAATCCTCCGGTAAAACAACGGTAGCCCAGCATGCTATCGCACAAGTGCAAAAGGCCGGCGGTACGGTTGCTTTCATCGATGCCGAGCATGCTCTGGATCCGCTTTACGCCTCCAAGCTCGGGATTAATATTGATGAATTGCTGCTGTCCCAGCCGGACACGGGAGAACAGGCACTTGAAATCGCTGAAGCACTCGTTCGGAGTGGTGCCGTCGATATCATCGTTATCGACTCGGTGGCTGCATTGGTTCCGAAAGCCGAAATCGAAGGAGAGATGGGAGATTCCCATGTCGGTTTGCAGGCCCGGCTGATGTCTCAAGCCCTTCGTAAGCTGTCAGGAGCCATTAACAAGTCGAAAACGATCGCGATCTTCATCAACCAGCTCAGGGAGAAGGTCGGCGTTATGTTCGGTAACCCGGAAACGACTCCGGGCGGACGGGCTCTCAAGTTCTACTCGTCCATTCGACTCGATATCCGCCGTGTTGAATCCATTAAGCAGGGCAACGATGTGGTGGGCAACCGGACGCGTATTAAAGTTGTCAAGAACAAAGTGGCTCCGCCGTTCAAACAAGCGGACGTGGATATCATGTACGGCGAAGGGATTTCCAGAGAAGGCAGCATTGTCGATATTGCAACGGAAATGGATATTATTCAGAAGAGCGGAGCATGGTATTCCTTTAACGGAGACCGCTTGGGTCAAGGTCGGGAAAATGCGAAGCAGTTCCTGAAAGAAAATCCGGCGCTGGCCGATGCCATCGAAAAGCAAATCCGTGATAACAGCAACCTGATCACGGCGATCGGTCCGAATACGGACGATGAAGAGGAAGAAGAGGATTTGGCGGTACCTTTTGAATAATACATGGCTGAGAGGCACCTTTAATCCCAATTAAAGGTGTCTTTTTTTTTAAGGAGGGGTACCCCGATGAACGAACCTGCCGAGACCAAGAGGCATGGGGTTATTACGAAGGTGGAGCGCCAGAAGAGGGCGCAGCACCGATATAACATTTATATCGACGAGGTTTTCGCTTTCTCCGTACATGAAGACGTCCTGATCAAATACCGCTTGGTGAAGGGCGAGACGGTACTGGAAGAAGATGCGGGCCTCATCCTACAAGCTGAGGAGAAGCAGCGGGCCTATTTGGACGCAATAAGACTGTTATCGAGCAGACTGCGCTCGGAATATGAGATGAGGACCCGTCTTGTACAAAAAGGATACGACCGTGATTTGGCCGAGGAAACGGTGGAACGGCTGAAACGGGAGAATTATCTGAACGACCGCTTGTTTGCCGACCAACTGACCAAGCAGCGGCTGGAATCCCAGAAGAAGGGGCGCCACTGGATTAAGCAGGAGCTCAAACAAAAAGGGCTCAGCAAAGATCATATTGGACAAGCCATGGAGCAGGTGGACGAAGAAACGGAATATCGTATGGCTTTAAGCTTGGCTTCCAAAAGGTATGCTTCAGAGCTGGCGAAAGACCCGCTCAAAGCAAAACGGAAGATTGCAGGCTTCCTGCAGCGCCGGGGTTATCCGGGTTCGGTTGTTTCGAAGGTGCTGTCCGAACTGCGTTCCTCCGCTAAAGACGAGACAGAGGAAGCCTTCTGGGCGGAAAACGAATTCGAGTGATTAATTTCACGACATTAATAATTAATAATATGAAATTATTCTCTTCCAGAGGAGACCACCTTGACAAGCTTCTTTATCAAAAGCTAAAATAAGCATGTATATTGATTATACACAGAATCTTCCTGAGAGCTGAATAAAGGAAGATTCAGAAAGTAAAATCGCCAATTTTTACTTTTTCTAGCGCTTGTAGAACGGATTAAACAACCTAATTTATCCCAAGCTTACCCCTTGGAGAAACAACGAGGAGGTGAACTGGATGGACAACACTCTCATCTGGATCCTGGTCATTCTCGTTGTTGGTGTACTATGCTTAGGGATTGGTTATTTTATCCGCAAGTCCCTTGCAGAGGCGAAGATTTCCAGTGCTGAACAGGTCGCCGAGCAGATTAAAGAGAATGCCCGCAAAGAGGCAGAAGCACTGAAAAAAGAAACGGTTCTGGAAGCGAAGGACGAGATCCACAAGCTCCGGACCGAAGCTGAAAAAGACATTCGTGATCGTCGAAATGAAATTCAACGACAAGAGAGACGATTGTTGCAAAAAGAGGAGTCGCTGGATAAAAAATTAGAATCTCTTGAGAAGAAAGAAGAGCAGGTCGCCAACAAGGAGAAACGAATTGAAGAAACCCAGACGCAAATTGATCAGATTTATAGAGATCAAGTTGCTGAACTGGAACGGATTTCCGCTCTCACGATGGAAGAAGCGAAAACCATCATTTTGACCAACGTAGAGCAAGAAGTTCGCCATGAAACCGCTCAATTGATTAAAGAAATCGAGCAGCAAGCGAAAGAGGAAGGCGACAAGAAAGCAAGAGAGGTCATCACACTGGCCATTCAGCGCTGCGCGGCAGATCACGTAGCGGAAACGACGGTATCCGTCGTAGCGTTGCCTAACGAGGAAATGAAGGGCCGGATTATCGGCCGTGAAGGGCGCAACATTCGCGCCTTGGAGACACTGACGGGGATCGATCTGATCATCGACGATACGCCGGAAGCGGTCATCCTGTCCGGATTTGATCCGATCCGCAGAGAAATTGCCCGTACCTCGCTGGAGAAGCTGGTCGCTGACGGTCGCATCCACCCTGCGCGCATTGAAGAAATGGTTGAAAAGTCCCGTAAAGAAGTGGATGAACGCATCCGCGAATACGGAGAGCAAGCCACGTTCGAGACCGGTGTGCACGGCCTGCATCCGGATCTGATCAAGATCCTGGGCCGCTTGAAATTCCGTACAAGCTATGGTCAGAACGTGCTGAAGCACTCAATGGAAGTTGCCTATTTGTCCGGATTGATGGCAGGAGAGCTCGGGGAAGACGTGACATTGGCGAAACGTGCCGGACTTCTGCATGATATCGGCAAAGCGCTCGACCATGAAGTCGAGGGTTCCCACGTAGAGATTGGCGTCGAGATTGCCAAGAAATACAAGGAGCACCCGGTCGTCATCAACAGTATTGCTTCACACCATGGCGATTGCGAAGCGACTTCCGTCATTGCGATGCTGGTCGGTGCAGCCGACGCGTTGTCCGCTGCAAGACCCGGCGCCCGCCGCGAGACGCTTGAAACGTATATCAAACGGCTCGAGAAGCTCGAAGAGATTTCCGAATCGTTCGAAGGCGTGGAGAAATCGTACGCCATTCAGGCCGGCCGCGAAGTTCGCGTTATGGTTCAACCGGAGAAGGTCGACGATACCGAAGCTTTCCGATTGGCACGTGATATCACGAAGAAAATCGAAAGCGAGCTGGATTATCCCGGTCATATCAAGGTTACGGTCATACGGGAAACGCGCGCGGTGGAATACGCAAAATAATTGCATACACTACCTAAAGAGAAGTGGCTGAATAAGCCACTTCTCTTGTACTTAACGCCCATAAAGAAACGGAGGAGAGCGGCATTCGTATCCTGTTCATCGGAGACATTGTCGGATCGGTCGGCCGCAAAGCCTTAAAGACCTGTCTGCCTAAACTGAAAGCCAAATATAACCCGCAGTGGATCATCGCCAACGGCGAAAATGCGGCGGCAGGCCGCGGAATCACATCAGCCATCGCCAAAGAAATCTTCGAGCAGGGCGTTCACGGCATGACTATGGGTAACCACACCTGGGATCAGAAAGAAATATTCGATTTTATCGACAAGGAAGACCGGATGGTCCGTCCGGCCAACTTTCCGGAAGGGACGCCGGGAAGAGGCTTTACGATATTAAAAGGAAAAGATTCGGAGCTGGCGATCGTCAATCTGCAGGGGCGTACCTTCCTGCCGCCGCTGGACTGTCCCTTCGCGAAATCGCTTGAAATCCTCGACCAGTTGAAGAAACGGACGAAATATGTGCTGGTTGACTTCCACGCGGAAGCCACATCCGAGAAAATCGCCATGGGCTGGCATTTGGACGGCAAAGCATCGATTGTCGTAGGTACGCATACCCATGTCCAGACCAATGACGAACGGATTCTCCCCCAAGGCACCGCCTACGTGACGGACGTCGGGATGGTAGGCCCGCGGGACGGCATCCTGGGGATGGAGCGAACCGCCGTACTGCAGAAATTCAAAACGCAGCTTCCCGTACGCTTTGTCGTGGATGAAGGCAAGTGGCATTTCCATGCGGTATGCGTGGATTTGGACCCGGCCACCGGGCTCGGTCAGCGAATCCAGCTCATTCGAATGGATGAGGACAGTGTCCTATTCGAGTAAACTGCAGGATTCGAGTTAAATTGACGGATAATTCGAATTTTTTAGAAAACAGCTTCTTCGGAGAGAAGGAATTAACTGCAAATTCCTAGAATATGATTAGTACTGGAAGCTATCATCATTCCCGAGGAGGTACTTTTCATGGAAGTATTAAAAGTTTCAGCAAAATCCAACCCAAACTCCGTAGCAGGCGCGTTGGCGGGGGTGTTGCGTGAACGCGGGGCCGCTGAGCTCCAGGCGATCGGGGCCGGGGCTCTCAACCAAGCCATCAAAGCGGTAGCCATCGCACGAGGATTTGTCGCTCCCAGCGGGGTTGATCTGATCTGCATCCCGGCGTTTACCGATATCGTAATTGACGGCGAAGACCGTACCGCCATAAAGCTGATCGTTGAGCCTAGATGACATCCAATTTCATACGTTCCGGAAAACACCTGTTTACATTGTAGACAGGTTTTTTTGAGCTTTTTGTGGTATTCCGCTTGAAAACGGGAGGGGGACCGCTGTATGCAGATTATCGACGGCCATTGTGATGTGCTTCTGAAAATGTATGAGGATCCGCAAATCGATTTCTTCGATCCGAATACGTCGAAGCTGGATGTGTCTTATTCAGGGATGGTTCAAGGCGGCGTGAAAATTCAATGCTTCGCGATTTATTTGCCGGAACGTATAACCCAGCCGCGTTTTGACCATTACTTGGAGTATATCGATATTTTCCTGCGCAAAATCGCCTCCGATCCACGGATCAGACACATCAAAACGCGCGGCGATCTGGAAGCGGTCATGTCCGGGAAGCAGACGGGGGCGATTCTGACGCTCGAGGGAGCGGACGCGATCGGCGGGAACCCGGTATACACCCGGACGCTGCATACGCTCGGCGTGAGAATAATCGGGCCGACCTGGAACTATGCGAACTGGGCGGCCGACGGGGTGCTCGAGCCAAGACAGGGCGGGTTTTCGCGCCGCGGCAAAATTTTTATCAAAGAATGCTGCGACTTGGGTATCCTACTCGATGTATCCCATTTGACGGAGCGTGCCTTCTGGGATGTGGCCGAGACCACTAGTAAAGCTTTTGTCGCTACACACTCCAATGTTAAGACCCTTTGCGGGCATCCAAGGAACCTGACGGATGAACAAATCCGTGAGATCATCGGAAGGGACGGGCGCATCGGCTTGACGTTTGTTCCGTGGTTCGTGAAGTCTCCCGCTCAAGGGAAGGCAACGATTGACGATCTGCTTCGGCATGTGGAATATTTATGCGCCCTGGGGGCTCAAAATCAGATTACGTTCGGATCGGACTTCGATGGGATCAGCCAGTGGATTCCGGGTTTAGAGAAGGCAGGAAACTACGGGCACCTGGTCCAGGCTTTATTAAAGAGATACCCGGACGAACTGGTCAGACGCTTTCTTTACGGCAATTGGTTCCGTTTTTTGCAGCAAAAGCTTCCCGTTCATTAAATCTTAACATCTGAAACCGATATATAAGACAAAAGAAACGATCTCAAACCGATATGGATTTCATCTAAAATAACTATCTTTCCATTTTGTCGAAAACCCTTGCTTTTTACCTACTATAGTCATAAAATTTGGTTTGACAACGGATTGAAATGTTCGATGTTGAAGGGGTTGCCGCAGAAGCGGCGACAATCAAAAGGAGTGGACAACGGTGATTAGCCAATTATCTTGGAAAGTCGGAGGACAACAAGGGGAAGGTGTGGAAAGTACCGATAAAATCTTCTCTACCGCATTAACCCGACTGGGGTACTATTTGTACGGATACCGTCATTTCTCTTCGCGGATCAAAGGCGGCCACACGAACAACAAAATCAGAATCAGTACGAAACCGATTAGAGCGATTTCCGACGATTTGGATATTCTGGTTGCATTCGACCAAGAAACGATTGACCTCAATGCGCACGAGCTGCGCGACAACGGCGTGATCATCGCGGATGCCAAAGTGAATCCTACGGTTCCGGAAGGCGTCAAAGCTAGACTGTTCCCTGTGCCGATTACGGCGATTGCAGAAGAATTGGGAACTTCCTTGTTTAAGAATATGGCCGCTTCCGGCGCATCCTGGGCACTGCTCGGATTACCGCTTGAAGTGTTTAATAAAGCAGTAGAAGAAGAGTTCGGCCGTAAAGGCGCGGCCGTTGTTGAGAAAAATATTGAAGCGGTTCGCAAAGCAGCGGAATTCGTGCTTGAGCTGAACGGCGGTCCGCTGCCCGAGTTCCAATTGGAGCCTGCAGACGGCAAACAAAAATTGTTCATGATCGGTAACGACGCGATTGCTCTCGGCGCTGTAGCCGCAGGGTGCCGTTTCATGCCTGCATACCCGATTACGCCTGCTTCGGAGATCATGGAATACCTGATCAAGACGCTTCCTAAGTTCGGCGGCACCGTTATTCAAACGGAAGACGAAATCGCAGCTTGTACGATGGCCATCGGCGCCAACTATGCCGGCGTTCGTTCGCTGACGGCTTCGGCAGGTCCTGGCTTGTCTCTTATGATGGAAGCGATCGGCCTTGCAGGGATGACGGAAACGCCGGTCGTTATCGTAGATACGCAGCGCGGCGGTCCTTCCACCGGTTTGCCGACGAAGCAGGAGCAATCCGACGTACTTGCCATGATTCACGGTACGCACGGCGAAATTCCGAAGATCGTCTTGTCGCCTTCCACCATCGAAGAATGCTTCTACGATGCGGTTGAAGCTTTCAACCTGGCGGAAGAGTACCAAGTACCGGTCATCCTGCTGACGGATCTTCAGCTTTCCCTGGGTAAACAAACGAGCGAATTGCTTGACTATAAAAAGATTGAAATCCGCCGCGGCAAGCTGCAAACCGGCGAACTTCCTGCGCTCGAAGACAACAAAATGTTCAAGCGCTATGAATTTACCGAAAACGGCATTTCTCCTCGGGTAATTCCGGGACAGAAGTACGGTATTCACCATGTTACCGGCGTAGAGCATGACCAAGACGGCCGTCCGTCCGAGAGCCCGGAGAACCGTAAGAAAATGATGGATAAACGGATGGGCAAGCTGAAGCATGTGAAAGTAACAAACCCGATTCTGGTTGACGCTCCTCATGAAGAGCCGGACCTGCTCATTATCGGCATGGGCTCCACGGGCGGTACGATCGATGAAGCACGCCGCCGTCTGTCCGACAAAGGGCTGAAGACGAACCACGTAACGGTTCGCCTGCTGCATCCGTTCCCGGCGGAAGAGCTGAAGCCTTACTTGGAGAAAGCGAAGACGGTCGTTGTTATCGAGAATAACGCTACCGGTCAGCTCGCTTCCTTGATCAAATTGAACTGCGGCTATGCGGAAAAAATCAAAAGCATGCTGAAATATAACGGTAACCCCTTCTTGCCTGCTGAAATTACTAACTACTGTCAGGAGTTGAACCTTGTATGGCAACGTTAAAAGACTTCCGTAACAATATCAAACCGAACTGGTGCCCTGGCTGCGGAGACTTCTCCATCCAAGCGGCGATCCAAAGAGCGGTCGCGGGTGTAGGTCTCGAGCCTGAACAGCTTGCCGTTGTATCCGGTATCGGCTGCTCCGGCCGGATCTCCGGTTACATCAATGCTTACGGCTTCCACGGTGTACACGGACGTTCGCGCCAATCGCACAAGGCGTAAAAATGGCTAACCGCGAACTGACGGTTATTGCCGCAGGCGGCGACGGTGACGGCTTCGCGATCGGTATGGGGCATACGGTTCATGCCATCCGCCGCAACATCGACATCACATATATCGTTATGGATAACCAAATCTACGGTTTGACGAAAGGACAAACGTCGCCTCGTTCGGCCGAAGGCTTCAAAACGAAATCGACGCCGGCCGGATCGATCGAGTCCGCCTTGTCTCCGCTGGAAGTGGCACTGGCCGCTGGAGCTACTTTCGTCGCTCAATCGTTCTCCAGCAACCTGAAGCAACTCACAAGCCTGATCGAGGAAGGCATGAAGCATAAAGGCTTCTCCTTCATCAACGTATTCAGCCCTTGCGTAACGTTCAACAAAGTGAACACGTACGACTGGTTCAAAGAGAACATCGTAGATCTCGAAGAAACGCCGGACTATGATCCGTCCAACCGTGCAGCGGCCATGAACAAGATCATGGAAACGAACGGCCTGGTGACCGGCCTCATCTATCAAGACAAATCCAGAAAGAGCTACGAGGATATGGTCTACGGCTTCAAACCGGAAGGCCTCGCGAAGCAAAACATCCAGATCACCGAGCAAGAGTTTGAAAAATTGGTGGCGGAATTCAAATAAGTTTATGAATCTTACCGAAGCATATGGCCCCGGCCATATGCTTTTTTCATCGGGATTGGGTATAATTAGGAAGGAAAGCGGTCATTGGGTCCATGCAGCATGGGCTAACAAGGAGGGCGAAACCGATGAAACAGGTTCCGATCGGTGTATCGGCAAGACATATTCATTTAACACGGGAGCATATCGCAAAGCTGTTCGGACCGGGTTACGAGCTGAAGGTGATGAAGGATCTGTCCCAGCCGGGGCAGTATGCCGCTGAAGAGACGGTGGCGGTAGTCGGGCCGAAGGGCCGTTTTGATAAAGTCCGGATTCTGGGTCCGGCCCGAAGCAAATCGCAGCTGGAAATTTCCCGTACGGACGCGTTCGGATTAGGGCTCAACCCGCCGGTCCGCGAATCGGGAAATACCCAAGGAACGCCGGGCATCAAAGTCATCGGACCCGCAGGCGAAGTGGATTTGACGGAAGGCGTTATCGTCGCGGCGCGCCATATCCATTTTCACACGGAGGATGCCGCCAAGTGGGGGATCACGGACAAGCGGCGGCTGACGGTACGAACGGAAGGTGAGCGGCCGCTGATCTTCGAGGATGTCATCGCACGGGTATCCGATCAATTTGCATTGGACATGCATATTGATACCGATGAGGCGAATGCGGCCGGAGTGAAAACGGGGGATATGGCCGTTATCTTATCGTAGTTACGCGTGTTTTTGCCGGAAACGGAATGAAATTCTTTTGAAAACGCTGCGGGCTGCATGCTATAATGAAAGGTATCATGTTTGCAGAACTGTAAAGTTTTCAGGAGGATGGATGTCATGACGACGAAAAAGCCCGTTAAGGATTATTCCATATATTTTCAGCCTCCGTCTCTGAGCGACGCGAAAAAGCGCGGTAAAGAAGAGATCGAGGTGCATTACGATTTTAACGTGCCGGAAGAGATGCAGGAGATCGGGAAGGACAAATTTTACCTGATCCAAACCTACGGCTGTCAAATGAACGAGCACGACACCGAAACGATCATGGGGATGCTCGAGCAGATGGGCTACCGGGCTACGGCTGATCGCCATCAGGCCGATATTATTTTGCTGAATACCTGTGCCGTACGTGAGAATGCCGAAGACAAGGTGTTCGGTGAGCTGGGCCATCTGAGCCATTTGAAGAGAGAGAAGCCGAACCTGATTCTCGGTGTCTGCGGCTGTATGTCGCAGGAAGAATCCGTGGTGAACCGGATCCTTACGAAGCATCCGTTCGTGGATCTGATCTTCGGTACGCACAACATTCACCGGTCGCCGCATCTGCTTAAGGAAGCGATGTTCAGCAAGGAAATGGTGATCGAGGTATGGTCCAAGGAAGGCGATATCATCGAGAACCTGCCGAAGAAGCGCGAAGGCATCAAGGCCTGGGTCAATATCATGTACGGCTGCGACAAGTTCTGTACGTACTGCATCGTGCCTTACACCCGCGGGAAGGAACGCAGCCGCCGGCCGCAGGATGTCATCGCCGAAGTGCGCGATCTCGCAAGACAGGGCTTCAAGGAAATCATGCTGCTGGGGCAGAACGTGAACGCCTACGGCAAAGATTTTGAAGATATGAAGTACGGCTTGGGTGATTTGATGGATGAAGTCCGCAAGATCGATATCCCGCGAGTTCGTTTTACGACGTCGCATCCTCGCGATTTTGACGATCATTTGATCGAGGTGCTGGCGAAGAAGGGCAATCTGATGGAGCATATCCATCTGCCGGTCCAATCGGGGAACAACGAAATCCTGAAGCGGATGAGCCGGAAGTATACCCGGGAGCATTACCTGGAGCTGGTGGGTAAAATCAAGAAGGCGATCCCGGACGTCGTACTGACGACCGATATTATCGTCGGATTCCCGGGTGAAACGGATGAGCAGTTCGAAGATACGGTTTCACTCGTGAAGGAAGTCGGCTACGACAGCGCCTTTACATTCATTTACTCTCCACGGGAAGGCACACCGGCCGCTGGTATGGAAGACAATGTGCCTTATGAGGTGAAGCGCGACCGTCTGATCCGCTTGAACGATGTACTGAATGTTTATAGCAAGCGTAGCAACGTGAGGCTGATGGGCCAAACCGTCGAAGTATTAGTCGAAAGCGAAAGCAAGAATAATTCGGCCGTACTGGCCGGACGGACACGGACGAACAAGCTGGTGCATTTCGAAGGACCGAAGGAACTCATCGGAACCTTTGTTCAAGTGAAAATAACGGAAACCCCGACATTCTATATCAAAGGTGAATGGGTCCGGGAAGCCGTAGCACAATAATTCGAGAACGTTAGGGGCGTGCCGGAAACAATGTCAGAGCATGAGCACAAGCTAAACTGCCATGGTATGGAAGAATATTCGAATACGGAAATGATCGTGCGAGAGGACATACTGGCGAAAGCAAAGGAGCTTGCAGAGCTGCTCTCGACTTCGAGAGAGGTGGAATTCTTCCAGCAGGCGGAGCGGCAAATCAACAATAACGATCATATCCAGACTTTAATCAGCGCCATTAAGAAAAAGCAGAAGGAAATCGTGGCGTTTGAGCAGTTCGAGAATCAGCAAATGGTCAAGAAAATTGAGAAGGAAATCGAAGAACTGCAGGACGAGCTGGATTCGATTCCGATCGTGAGCGAATTCAAGCAGTCGCAGGAAGACATCAACTACCTGCTGCAGCTCATTATGTCCGTGATCCGCGATACGATTTCGGAGAAGATTACCGTGGAAAAAGGAACCGCCGCAGTATCGAGCTGTGGAGAATAATCGAACCGATGGGCCGGGCTTCATCCCTGAGTGGATGCGAGCCCGGTCTTTTTGCATGGCGAAGATCTTGGTATAATGTGGGGGAAACAGCCTAGGAAACGGAAATGATACGTTGTTCAGGGAGGCGGAGGAATGGATACGGAATTTCGGGCATGGATGGTTGAGGAGCAGGACAAGCCGGCGGTGCTGAAGAAGCTGCCGCTCTCGGAGCTGGCGGCGGAAGACGTACACGTTCGTATTCATTATTCGAGCATCAACTATAAAGATGCGCTGGCTTTAACAGGCAAGGGAAAGGTCGTTCGCCAGTTTCCTATGATCCCAGGCGTGGATTTGGCGGGGAAGTGGTCAAGAGCTGGTCGAAGCACTTTTCCGAAGGGGATCGGGTGATCGTTACCGGCTACGGGATTGGCGAAAGCTACTGGGGAGGTCTTGCAGAGTTCGCCGCCCTCCGGGAGGAATGGCTCGTGCCAGCTGCCGCCTACGCTCACTTTAAAGGACAGCATGAGCATCGGGACGGCCGGCTTTACGGCCATGCTGTGCATTATGGCTTTGGAAGAGGCCGGCATTGCGCCTTCCCGCGGCGAGGTAGTTGTCACCGGAGCCGGCGGCGGCGTAGGCGGGATCGCGATCTCTCTACTCTCCGATCTCGGATACAGCATAACTGCCGTCTCCCGCCGCAGCGAGCTGGACGATTATCTTAAAGCGCTCGGCGCCTCAACCGTCGTCCGGCCGGAAGAGCTGGGCGATCCGCGTAAACCGCTGCACAGCGAACGCTGGGCCGGCGCGATCGATACGGTTGGCGGGGAGCTGCTCGCGCTGCTGCTCAGCCAAACCGCTTACGAGGGTGCGTGGCGGCCTGCGGCTTGGCCGGCGGCGCTTCGCTGCCCGCCACTGTGCTGCCCTTCATCCTGCGGGGCGTGAGGCTGGTCGGGATCGATTCCGTCCGCTGCTCCTACGGCAGGAGGCTGAAGGCGTGGGAGCGTCTCGCCGGGCTGCTGAAGGCGGACAGACTAGCCTCTCTCTCCGAGACGATAGGGCTCGATCAGGCGCTGGATTACGGTGAACAGTCGCTGAAGGGAGAAGTGCGGGGCCGGCTCGTCGTTCATACCGGAGCAGATTAAAGCGAAGCTGTACGGACGATTCCGGGAACAGTGACAGGAATTCATTGGGAGCACCAGGAATATGACTATCGGAAAACTGAAGGAATCGGCGCCGGCCGGCGGGTCTAATGCGATCCGCCGGCTTTTTTGTCGTCCGGCATGGGGCCGTGTTTTTCGTGAACTCAGGATTATTGCCCGTAAGGCTGGCCGTTGCTATGATTAACGGCAAACGGGAGCCGCGGCGCAGCCTAGAGATTCGGCGCAGCGGCTCAGCAAAGCCGGGAACCGGGATAGGAGCGGTACTGTGAGGGAACGAACGGTAGCCCGGCCGAGAAGGATACAGACCTGGAAATCAATGGAGGCGAAAGCATGATCCACCCACCCGCAGAACAAACGCTTCAAGCTATGGATGCATTATTCGTTCATTACTACGATTGGCTGGCCGGGCAATATGATCCGGTGACCGGAGGTTTTTACTATGCGCGAAGCTCCAAGACGATGCCGGAATGGACTCCGGATATTGAGTCATCGGCCCAGGCGCTGAATATCCTGATCCGATCGGGCCTCCTTGGCGACATACCGCCATCCATGCGGGAGCGGTTGGTGCGTTTTTATCAGCAGAAGCAGGATCCGTTGACGGGATATTTTTACGATGCCGACCCGAACATGCGGAAAGACGAGGTCATGGTGGCCCGCGCACTGGGCTACTGTACGAATGTACTGCAGCGTCTGGGGGCGGAGCCGCTGTACCCGCTTCCGTCTTTGTCCGGACGCATGCCGGACTATATGGTTTCGCCTGAAGCCTTCACCGAATGGCTGAAAAGCGTGTCTCTAGCAAACAGCTGGAGAGGCTGCGATTACCTCAGCAGCTGCTGGATGTATTTAAGCCAACTCGCGGAGGAAGCCCGGAAACCGTTCAGAGATGCGTTATTCCGCTACCTCTCTTCCATTCAAGATCCGGAATCCGGTCTTTGGGGAGAGGGCTGTCTATATATCCGGATTTCCGGTACGTTCAAGCTGAATATTTTATATGAGCGGCTGGGAGAGCGGGCGCCGCACGGGGAGCGGATTTACAGAACGCTCTTGCACTGCCTGAGAAACGACGAAGCGCTGGATATGTGCTGGGTGCGAAATCCTATCGATCTGCTCGCTTCCGGAATAGCGGAAGTGAAGCCGGGGATTTGGATGAGCTCATCGGCATCACGTGCCTTAACATGAAGCGGCTTTTGCGGCAAGACGGCGGCTTCTCCAGGGAGCTTAAGCATTCTCCTCCCGCACCGAATGTAGCCCAGGTCAAAGAAGGGGAAAGCTATCCGGATATGCCTGCTCCGGTATCGATCGGCAAGGGGCTTGTGGAAGGGGATATGAACGCGGCTACCCAGGCGCTGCTCATCCGTTATAGCTGCTATGAATTTTGCGGGTTAACGCCCAGGCCTCTCAACGAATACATGACGCCGATCCGGGAATTATTCCGCAGGTGGGAATAGAGGCCGGCACCGGTCCATTATCGGTTGAATCCATTTTGTCTCATTGCGATTATGCATGAGCTTATATGAATGTGCTGTTCCTGCGTACAAGTACGGTGTGATCCGGGATTGACAGCGCTTTATTTTACTGAGATGATTTACTTGTCAGACAAGCCCGGGTGGAGACTTACTTTACTTATAGATCAGCTGAGCCAGGGTTGTCAGTAGATAACAGGAGAGAGGCGAAATCAGATGAAAACGATTTATTGCGAGGAGCCGAACCGGTTCGCGATGAAAGAGACGGAAATGCCTCAGCGCGGGGAGCAGGAGGCGTTAATCCGGATCCGGCGGGTTGGCATTTGCGGCACGGATCTTCACGCTTACAGGGGAAACCAGCCTTACTTCGTGTATCCGCGGATACTTGGTCACGAGCTGGCCGGTGAAGTTGTAGAGATCGGTGCCAACGTTCAGGGCCTGAAAGCCGGCGATATCGTTACGGTGATGCCCTATCTGGAATGCGGCCGATGCGTAGCCTGCCGGAGCGGGAAGACGAACTGCTGCACCCAGCTCAGCGTCCTCGGTGTCCACCAGGATGGCGGCATGCGGGAATATATGGCGGTTCCAGCAGACCACCTGCTGAAGACCGAAGGCCTCACCCTGGATCAATCGGCTATCGTGGAATGCTTCAGCATCGGGGCGCATGCCGTGCGCAGAGCGGCGGTTCAGCCCGGAGAATTTGCCCTGGTAATCGGTGCGGGACCCATCGGGCTGGGGGTCATGAAATTCGCCCATCTGGCGGGGGCTAAAGTGATTGCACTCGATATCAACGAGGAGCGTCTGGAGTTCTGCAAGAATTGGGCTCCTGCCGAATATACGGTGAATGCCGCCAAGGACCCGCACAAGCGGCTCGAGGAGATAACAGGCGGCGAATACCCGACCCTGGTCCTGGATGCAACCGGGAACGCCAAGTCGATGGAAAATGCGTTCTCGTACGTATCCCACGGCGGCCGTCTGGTTTATGTCGGTCTGGTGAAGGCGGAACTGACCTTCAGCGACCCGGATTTTCATAAAAAGGAAATGACGCTGCTCAGCGGCCGTAATGCGACGCGGGAGGACTTCGAGCGGGTGATCGATGCGATCCGCGGCGGCAAGGTCGATACAGATGCTTTTATTACGCACCGTTCTGCATTCGATGAAATGATCGGCGCCTACGAATCTTGGCTTAAGCCGGAAACCGGCGTCATTAAAGCGATCGTAGAGGTGTAACGGTATAGGCCGGAGGGAGAGCAGGCTAATGGCTTGCTCTTTTTTTACGCCAATCGCTTGACATCGGCCCTTCATATAGTCATAATGATATTATCAAATTGAAAGTATGATCTGTCCAGAGGATGGTGAACACGAATGGAAACGGACAACGAACGGAATTACTCTGCTGCGAGCTATCGGACGCCGGACGGGGCGCCGGCGGATATTGTTATTTTCACGGTAACGACGACGGAAAAGCCTACAGCCAAGAAGTCACTTCCCGAACGAGAGCTGGATGTGCTGCTCATCCGGCGGAAGGAGTGGCCTTATGCCGGACAGTGGGCGCTGCCCGGCGGATTCACCCGGGAAACGGAATCGGTGTACGACTGCGCGGTCAGGGAACTGAAGGAGGAAACGGGCGTTGAGGACGTCCATTTGGAATACTTCAATGTGTACAGCACGCCGAACCGCGATCCGCGGGGATGGATGATCTCTCATGCATTCTATGCCTTGGTGCAGGAGCGGGCTTTGCTTCACCGAAAAGCAGCGTCCGATGCGGCCGAGGTTCAGCTGTTCCCGGTGTCCGAGGCATTATCCATGGAACTGGCATTCGATCACGGCGACATGCTCAGGGATGCGCTTGTGCGGGTGCGCGGTCAGATGCTCACGACGACCATCGCCAAGAAGTTTCTGCCGGAGGAATTTACGATCAGCGAGCTGTACCAAGTGATCCGGACGGTGGTGCCGGATTTCGAGGAACCGAATTTTATCCGGAAAATCACCTCGACGCAGAGCCGCAAAGGCATTATCGAAGAGGTCAGGGACCGCGCGGGGAACGCAAGCTCTCCAACCGGTATTCCCAAAGAGCGGCGCAGTTATACCGGTTCACCGACACGGTGCCCGTTCTCTCCATCTACGGCTGAACCGTGACGAATGTGAAAGAGCCTGGTATGACAACCTATCAATAATGGTGCGGAGGGATGGAAGATGAAAGCTTTGGTGGTCATCGATTATACGGTGGATTTCGTAAACGGCAAGCCGCCGGTAGGCGAGCCGGCGATTGCAATTGAGGAGAGGCTCCTGGAGCTTACGGCGACCTTCGCGGACCGCGGCGACCATGTCGTCATGGCTGTCGATCTGCACGACGAAGGGGACACGTACCATCCGGAGCATAAGCTCTATCCGCCCCATAATCTGCGTGGCACGGAAGGCCGCCGGTTATACGGCCGGCTGGATGAGGTATACGCAGCGCGGAAGGACCGTATCGTCTGGATGGATAAAACGAGATACAGCGCCTTCTGCGGAACGGATCTGGAGCTTCAGCTTCGGATACGGGGTATAGATGAGGTGCATTTGATCGGCGTCTGCACGGACATCTGCGTGCTGCATACGGCCGTCGACGCTTATAATAAAGGCTTCCGGATCGTCGTTCACGAGGGTGCGGTGGCCAGCTTCGATCAAGAAGGACATGTGTGGGCGCTGAAGCATATGCGGCAGGTCCTGGGGGCAGAGATTATATAACGACTACACGGAAAGCAGGGTGGGACCATGTACGAGAACGATTTGACACTGCATACGGATAAATATCAGATTAATATGATGTATGCGCATTGGAAGAACGGAACCTTGAATCAGAAATCAGTGTTCGAGGTGTATTTCCGCAAGCCGCCGTTCGGCAACGGGTATGCCGTGTTCGCAGGGCTCGAACGGATTGTGGAATATGTGAAGCGACTGCACTTCGGTGAAGCGGAGCTCCGGTATCTGGCCGAGCAGGAGGAAAATTACGAGCCGGCGTTTCTGAAAGAACTGAAGGACTTCCGGTTTACGGGCAACCTATGGTCGGCGGAGGAGGGTTCGCTAGTTTTCCCGAACGAACCGCTGATCCGCGTCGAAGGGCGGGTGTTTGAGGCCCAGTCGCTGGAGACGGCGATTCTCAACTTCATGAACTACCAGACGCTGATCGCGACCAAGGCTTCAAGAATCCGGCAGGTCGCCCCAGACGATATCCTGATGGAGTTCGGCGACCGGAGGGCGCAGGAGGCGGAGGCCGCCGTATGGGGGGCCCGTGCGGCTTATATCGGCGGCTTCGACGCCACCTCGAATCTGCGGGCAGGCATGATGTTCGGTATCCCGGCCAAAGGTACGCACGCGCATGCGTGGGTGCAGGATCATGAGACGGAGCAGGAAGCGTTCGACCGGTTCGCCGATGCGCTTCCCGATCAGGTGACGCCGCTGGTCGATACGTATGACACGCTGCGCAGCGGGGTGCCGCATGCGATCCGTACGGCGAAGCGTCTGGAGCAGCGCGGCAAGCGGATGCAGGGGATCCGGCTGGACAGCGGAGACTTGGCGTATCTATCAATTCAAGCACGCCGGATGCTCGACGAAGCGGGCCTCCATTATGTGAAAATCGTCGCATCGAACGATTTGGATGAAAATATTATTTTCAACCTCAAGGCGCAGGGAGCGAGAATCGACAGCTGGGGCGTCGGCACACAGCTGATTACGGCCGCGGATCAACCGGCGCTTGGCGGAGTATACAAGCTGGTCGCCCGGGAACAGGACGGGACCTATATTCCGGTTATCAAAATCTCGGGGAACCCGGAGAAGGTATCGACTCCCGGCATCAAGAACGTATTTCGAATCGTGAACCGGGCTACGGGCAAGGCGGAGGCCGATTATGTCGCTCTCAGCGACGAAGACGATATGCTGAAGGGGCGAAAGCTGAAGCTGTTCGATCCGGTTCACCCGTACATCTTCAAATATGTTGAAGATTATGAAGCCGTCCCGCCGCTGAAGCCGGTCTTCCAGGACGGTAAGCTCGTGATGGAGATGCCGACGCTGGAAGCGATCCGCGCTCATCACCGCTCGCAGCTGAAGCCGCTGTGGCCGGAGCATTTGCGGAAGCTGAATCCGCAGGTCTATCCCGTCGACCTGAGTCCGAAAGCGTGGCGACTGAAGATGGACCTGGTGCATCGCTATCAATCGATGCCCGAGGGCAAGGGCCGTGACTAAGCCGACGGTGACGATGCTTCTGCTCTTCGCCGCCATGCTGGCCGTAGCTTATTATACTTCATCCGGCCCGCTGGAAATCGCGGCGACGACGACCGGGCCGCTGAGCGTATGGTTCACGGCGCGTCAGAATGTATGGGCTTGGCCGATCGGCTTGGTGAATGTGGCTTGCTTCTTCTATATGTTCTATGAAGTGAAGCTTTATGCCGATATGACGCTGCAGGTGCTGTTTTTTTTCTGAGTGTGTACGGTTGGGTTATCTGGCTGACGAAAAGGGAAAATGCACCGGTCCGGCCGACCCGCCGGATCCCGCTCCGGCTGTCCATCCTGCTCGGAGCCGCACTGCCGGCGGCAACTTGGGGCTGGGGCTATGTGCTTTCCCGTTACACGGATGCCTCCATTCCTTATGCCGATGCGTTCATTGCGACGCTAAGCGTGATGGCCCAGTATCTTCTTTCTTACAAAATACTGGAGAACTGGCTTGTCTGGATAGCGGTCGACGCGCTCTCCATCGGGATGTATGCGTATAAAGGATTGGATGCGCTGGCTTTTCTGTATATCATTTTCCTATGTATCGCGATCGCGGGTTGGATGGCTTGGAAACGGGACTACGACCGGAAGAATGGGAAGCTTGGTGCTGCGATTTCAGGAGGGGTGAACAGGTTGGAGGAGCGTCGGACCGGACTTACTCTAGGTAAATTCGCTCCGCTTCATAAAGGGCATCAGCTTATGATTGAAACGGCGCTGCGCGAGACCGAACGAACGATCGTCGTGATCTACGATTGTCCGGAAACCACGGACATTCCGCTCCCGGTGCGGGTCGGCTGGATTCGCTCGCTGTACCCGTCAGCTGAAGTGATCGAAGCTTGGGACGGCCCCGCTGAAGTGGGCTATACGCCTGAAATTAAAAGAAAGCACGAAGCTTATATGCTGCAGCTTCTGAAAGGAACACGGGTTACGCATTTTTACTCCAGCGAGCCTTACGGCGAGCATATGAGTGAGGCTCTGGGGGCGGTAAACCGTCAGGTCGATCCCGCGCGGAGTCTCGTGCCGGTCTCGGGTACGGCCGTGCGGGCGAATCCCTATGCCTACCGGCGGTTTGTGGATCCCGTCGTTTACCGCGATCTGATCGTTTCGGCCGTATTCCTGGGCGCGCCTTCTACGGGCAAAACGACATTGTCCTCCAGGCTTGCCGAGGAATACGGCACCGTATGGATGCCGGAGTATGGACGCGACTATTGGGAACGGCATCAAGTGAATCGCCGCCTTACGCCCGGGCAGCTGGTAGACATTGCGGAAGGGCATCTGGAGCGGGAGGAGAAGCTGCTGCAGGAGGCGAACCGTTTCCTTTTTGTAGATACGAACACGCTGACGACCTGCATGTTTGCCCGCGACTATCACGGATTTGCCCTTCCCCGTCTGATGGAGCTCGCAGAGCACGCGGCGAAGCGCTATGATTTGGTTTTCGTATGCGAGGACGACATTCCATATGAGGATACACCGGACCGTTCCGGCGAGGTGAAGAGATCGGAGTTCCATCATCAGATCAAAGCCGATCTGAGCGCGCGGAGAATTCCATATCTTTCGCTGTATGGAAGCTTGGAGGAACGTGTAAGCAAAGTAAAGTCCGTCCTGGCGCGGTACCGGAAATATCAGCCCAATGGCGGCTTGTTTGCTTAAGAACCGAAATGATTTGTGCGGTCCCGGCGCTTGGTTTATAATAAGAGTTTGAAATATCCACCCATGAGGGGAGCTTTTTGTCGATATGGCCACAATTGTTATGCTGTTGTGTTTAATCGTGATGGGGTCTTTCATCAGCGCAGCCGTCGTTCTTTATTTTCAAAAAAAATCAGCTTTGGGCACACTTTGGCTGGTATTCGGCATCCTTAGTATCATACTCTTCTATTATGGGATTTCCCGTGGCTGGATCGAGATTCCTAAGCAAGTCTAAGCTTCGCAGAAGGGTGTTCGTCTGCAGCACGGGCTAATCTTATCGACAAAAACCGAGGCATCGTTACGAATGAGTATAGAATAAACACACAGAGGGGGTTCTTATGGAGAAGCAGATCAGTCAGCGTTATTCTCTCCTGCAGCCGATACTTCCTGTGGTTAACGGAATGATGTATCTTGGAAAGGACTTGTCTCTGAACCGGGAGGTCATCCTTCATTTGATGGAGAATGACGACCCGGCCTTCAAACAAGCCTATATCCGGCGACTGAGAGACGTTGCTTCCTTCTCGGACAATCGTTTTTTGCACATACTTGATATGGGAGTCGACACCCAGGGCGTATTTGCCGTGCTCAAGATCTTCGGGGGCCAGCCGCTCATTCAGATGCTGAGACAGCATGCATGGTCCACCTCCGAGATCCTGGGTCTGCTCTTCGCACTTGGCAAAGGCATGCAGGATGCGATGGAAGCCGGCATTCAGGGCTATTCCGTACTGGCCGACAATTTATGGGTCAGCGGGGAAGGTCAGCTGAAGGTCATCAATTATTGGGAAAAAGGGGAGCCCCGGGCCCGCGGCGCGGCAGGTCTTTGCCGGCTGCTCGCGCAGCTGATCTCGCGTTCGGAGCTGATGGACGGAGACGGTGAAGCGGTGGAGAGAGTCGTGCGCCGCTTCTCGACTGATTTGCCGGCCGCTCAACAAGCCGTTCTGCTGGATCTCATCCGGGAAGTCCGGCTCGAACAGGGAACGCTGGCCTCGTTCGTGCTTGGATTGCAGCGGCTTTTGGATCTGCCGAGGTCGGCGCCTTTCGATTCATTCGAAGCCGTCCGGACCACACAGGCCGTTCCCGAAATTCAGGAAGACGAAGAGGAATACGAAGAAGAGGATGAGGCTGCGACAAGACGGGTCCATAGGGTCTACACTGACGAAGCCAAACCCAAGAATAAAATGCTGCGGCTCGGCATTATCCTTGCCTGCTTAGTTGTTGTGATGGGCGGACTGGTAGTCTGGGTGAACGGGAAATTTGTCCGGAAGGAAGTGTCGCCCGCACCGCCTGCAGCTGGAGAAGCCGGCACCGACACCCACAACGCCCGAAACCCAGGCGCCAGCCGAAACGGACAAGAACACCAAGCCCTCCGTGCCGGCGGACACAGGCGCCGACGGTCCGATCGAAGCCCCGAATTTGGTGGGACTCACGCAGGAAGAGGCGGGGAAGAGAGCGATTGACGCAGGCCTCAAATATCAATTCTTCCTGGAGCGCAACGCTAATGCGCAAGGGACCGTATTTAAGCAGGATCCTCCGGCCAAGACCCAGATGGAAAAGGGAGAGAGCGTGACCTTTTGGGTAAGCAAAGGGCCGGATTGAGATGATTCGTTTAGACATCATTTGCTCAGACTTCAGCGTCTGGGCTTTTTTTTATTAGAATTCTTGGATAAAGGAGGCGATCCCTTGTACGAATCAGAGCCCATGGCTTTCGGACGGGTTGAACGGATCCGCAAGGCGGAGAAGAGGTACCACGAATCCTGCTATGAGGAGCACAAGCTCTTTGTGGAAGGCTCCTGGCTGTACAAGCCGGTGCGGAAGGTGATGGAGGCTTTAACGCAGCTGGAGCCGCGGAGCGATATGAGAGTGCTCGATCTGGGATGCGGCGTCGGGCGGAACAGCATTCCGATCGCCGAGGTACTGAAGCCGTACGGGGGCTGGTCGAATGCGTGGATTTGCTGGAATCCGCATTGGTGAAGCTGGAGCATTATGCGAGGGAGTATGGGGTGGAGGCCTATATCCGTAGCGTTCTTGGCGATATCGGTCATGTTCCGATTCCCGCGGACACCTATGATTTGATCGTGGCGGTGTCCAGTCTTGAGCATGTCAGCTCTGAAGACGTGCTGATGGGCGTGATTCAGCGCATGACCGCAGGTACTCGGAAAGGCGGCATCCATGCAGTGCTGATCAGCACGAATATCGAAGAGACGGATCTTCGGACGGGAGGCCGGCTGGACCCGCAATTTGAGCTGAATTTCACGACCGATTCGATGCTGAACGTACTCGACGATGCCTACGCCGGATGGGAACTGCTGGGCCGAAGTGTGAAGGCGCAGCAGTTCCAAATTACCCGGGAGGCCGCCCCCGTTCTGCTGAAAGGGGATTGTATCGTCTTCACCGCCCATAAAAGATGACCGCTTATAGGAAAAAAGACACGTCTTCGTACCCGATTCCGGTGCCCGTCGGTCCGGTTAGGCGGTGCGTATGGCGATCGATGGAAAGGACGGTCGAGTAAAAGTTCCCCTTGGTAATAAAGGGCTCGTCATTGACCTCGATATCGATCATATGGTAATGGGAGCCATCAGGCGCCGGAATGGCGGGCCCGGTGTTTCCGAGGTAGCGGTGAAAATGTTTGTCATTCACATAAGTGTAGCCCTGCAAGCGGTGAGTGTGTTTATCGTTCGCACTGCCGTTGGCTGCATAAGCGTAGAAATCGGCTAAATGAAAATGTCCCATCGTAACGGATGTATTCCCGCGGAAGTGATGGGCGTGGCTGGGACGAAGCGCATCGATCTCCGGCGGGGGCGTATAGTACAACATGGCGGATCCCTCCTTCGGTACAATGTATTGCTCCGTACCCGCTAACATGCCATAGCCCTTGGAATCAAAAACAGCCTCTGCGGTTCAAGCGGGAGTCGCGGAGCTTATTCATTACTCCATGCCTGCGGATGATCGTCTTTCACAAGGCCGAGTTCCGCGGCGCGCGCGTTCGTGATTACCCGCGCCGGACTTTGGCGACCGGGGATGACGCAGGCGACTTACTTACGTGAACGTAACCGGTCTCTGCCAAACTTCATATCCGGCCTTTCTTCGGTTATACTACTAGCGGGTAACGAATGTGTGGGATATGCGAAAGGAGATGGAAATGATGGAGGACCGTGAGAAGGTGGAAGCGGAGCTTGCGGAAGCGCTGGAGAACGGAGAAATGCGCAGGGACAACGCGCAAGAAACGGCGCGCCGCAAGCTCCCGGCGAAGACGGTGATGCGGATTCAGGCGCAGATCGATCCGGTTGCCGAGGAGACGAAAGAGTACCGCAAGCTCGCGAAAGAAGTCGACGACCGCTATTCCCGCTATGACGATGAATCCTGAGGTACCGCGATCCTCCGGGAACCGCTCCTCAGTGATGCGGATCCGAATGCATGAGGAAGAGCTGGGGTCGCTATGGGCATCCCGGCTCTTTTGCTGCGAAAAATGGGGAGGCGCAGCGCGGCATGGGTCCATTCCAAACGGCCGCCGGCGAATAAGGTAAAAAGAATGGCAAGCCCCTATTGCAAGCGTTTACCCTTTGGATTAAAATACACAATGAATAGAACACAACCGTTCATGGGACGGAGGAGACCAATGAGAGTGCATAATGTGAAAGTTTCTCATGACCTGCGACCGAATGAACTGCAGACCATCGCGCAGAATGCAAGCCGCTACCGATCAAGCATTCAATTGATTCTGGAGGAGGACAACGTCGTTCTGGACGCCAAAAGCATGCTCGGGATGATGCTGCGCCCGATCCGCTGCGGCACCGTCATCCGGGTGCAGACGAAAGGCTGGGATGAAGAAGAAGCGCTCGACTCGATGTGCGGGCCGCTGGAATAAGTAAGAACCGAACAAGATCTGCTTCCGCTGGAGAAGCGGTTTTTTTGTTGCTTGAGAAAAGGCTGCGAAGCGGACCGACTGGGGGAATAGGATGAAGCGCACAATGGTGATCATGCAGACGTTAACGCCGGAACAAGCGGGGCGGATCCGTGAATGGGCCCCGGATTGGCATATTGTCCACGGACGGTCCCGAGAGGTATGGCGACCGTATTTGAACGAAGCGGAAATTGTCGCAGGCTGGAACGCCGCAGTCGCTGAAGCGTGTCTGCTGCCCGCGACCAAGCTGCGCTGGGTGCAGTACTGGGGGGCCGGCGTGGACGGGTTGCCGCTTGGCGCTTTCGCGCAGAAGGGTGTGGTGCTGACCAATGCCAGCGGCGTGCATGCGTTTCCGATCTCGGAAACGATCTTCGCCATGATCCTTTCCTTGACGCGTAAAGTGCATTTGTCCCTGCGTCATCAATTAGAGCATCGGTGGGCCGACCCTGGGGGTCTTGGTGAAATTCATGGAAAAACCATGGGGATTATCGGCGTAGGGGCGATCGGTGAAGAGACGGCGAAGCTGGCCAAGGCGTTCGGCATGAAGGTGCTCGGCGTTCGCCGTTCGGGGAGCCGGCGGCTTGGGTCGACCGGATGTATGACCTGAAGGGACTCCCCGAAGTACTCTCGGAAAGCGACTACGTGATCGTGACGCCGCCGCTGACCGATGAAACGCGCCGGCTGTTCGGCCGCGATGCATTCCGGCTTATGAAGCGGACCGCTTATTTCGTCAATATCGGCAGAGGGGGTACGACCGATACCGAGGCGCTGATCGAAGCGCTGAAGGAGGGAACGATCGCCGGTGCGGGGCTGGATGTGTTCGAGCAGGAGCCACTCCCGCCGGACAGCCCTTTATGGGAGCTGGAGCAGGTGATCATCACGCCGCACAATTCCGGGGCGACGGAGGTTTACGATGAGCGGGCCTTCGAAATCTTCGCCCGCAATCTGCAGGAATATCTGCACGGGCGCGAGCCTTCCCTTAACCGTGTCGATTTGATAAAACAGTATTGATGCCCGGAGCTTCCGTCCATACGGAGGCTCCTTTCTAATTGCTCCCCGCACGGTGCTCTTTCGAAAAACGGTAAAATATGAGAAAATGAAATAATATCGCATTTTATTGTCATTCGAGGAGTGTACCTGCATGAGACCCCGCGTTGCCGCCATCGTATCCGCTGTGCTTCTGCTCTTTTTTCGATCCAATTTTATATCGGCTGGAACGGGCGGATCTGGCTGTCCGACGGATTCGGCTTGGACCATCCCCTGATTTATTGGGTCATCTTCTGGATTGTCGCTTTATCTTATTTGATCGCTCGTCTGGCTTCCAAATATTTGCCTGCCTCGCTGCACCGCTTGCTCAAATGGACCGGGTCCTATTGGATTGCCATCCTGCAGTACTGCGTCCTTCTTCTTCCCGCCGCGGATCTCATCTACTTGCTTCTTACTTCCGCCGCCGGGATGGATAGGCATCAGACGGTGCTGCTCTTAGGCTGGGCGGTTATTGCGGCCTTGCTCCTGATACTGGCGCGGGGCTCCTGGAATGCCTGGAATCCCGTGATCCGCAGGTATGAGGTGACGGTCCCCAAACGGGCCGGGGGTCTTCGTACCTTGAGGATTGCAGCGGCATCCGATCTGCATCTCGGAACCGTAGTAGGGATCCGTTACCTCAAGCTGCTGGTGGACCGGATCAACGGGCTCCGTCCGGATCTGATCCTGTTGCCCGGCGACGTGATCGACGACGATATCGAGCCGTTCATCCGGTACGGGATGGCGGATATTCTTAAGGAGCTTCGTGCGCCGTACGGCGTCTATGCGGTCCTTGGGAACCACGAGTATATCGGAGGGCATATCGAGCCATTTGCCGAAAGGATGCAGGCGATCGGCATAGAAGTGCTCATGGACCGGACGGTTCGCATAGAAGATAAGTTCGTCCTGATCGGCAGAAAAGACAAGGCGGCGGAGCGGTTTCGCCCGGACGGCCGTAAGAAGCTCGAGGAGCTTATGGCGGATGTCGACCGGTCGCTTCCGCTCATCCTGATGGATCATCAGCCGTATCATTTGGACCAATCGGTCGCCCTCGGCATCGATTTGTCGCTCTCGGGGCATACGCACCGGGGCCAGATGGCGCCGAATCACTGGATCACGCGAAGGCTGTTCGAGCTGGACTGGGGCTACCTGCGGAAAGGGAATCTGCACGCGATCGTTTCCTCCGGCTACGGAACATGGGGACCGCCGATCCGTCTCGGCGACCGGTCGGAAATTTTGGAGATCGTCGTTCATTTTAACGGAGTGGAAGAGAAGCCCGCCGGATGACCGGAGGCCTCAAGCCGGGAAACCGACGCTTGAGGCCGTTCTTTTAACCACTTAAGGCTTAAGGAGGAACCGCCATGTCATTGAAAGAAGTGAAATGGATCTTTTTCGATCTGGGGGAAACGCTGATCGACGAAACCCCGCCGATTGATGAAAGCATCCGGCAGTTCGTAACGGGGTCGCCGCATACGGTTACAGCTTTACGCCCGAGACGGTGCGCGAGGCGATTCAGCAGGCGTACCGTGAGTTCGCCGAATTTCCGATGCGGACGGTCATGGAGCGGCTTATTCCTTCGGCCGAGATGAGGGAAGCCGTACGCCGGCGCATGAAATACCGCAAGGATCTCGATACGCCCTTTCCGGAGTCAGAGGCCCTGCTAGAGGCTTTGTCCCGGCGCTACAGGATCGGGATTATCGCCAACCAAGGTCCGGGTACCGCCGCACGTCTTGAAGCCTACGGCTGGACGCCGTACATCTCGGTCTGCTGCGCTTCCGCGGAAGCGGGCTTTTCCAAACCGGATCCCCGGTTGTTCCGGATGGCCCTAGAGGAGGCGTCGTGTCCGCCCGGGGAAGCCGTCATGATCGGGGATCGGATCGATAACGACATCCTGCCGGCCAAACAGCTGGGGATGAAGGCGGTTTGGGTACGCCAGGGCGATGCGAGATATCAGCCGCCGCCGGAGGCGGGCGAAGCTCCGGACGCTATAGTGGAGCGGATCGGGCAGGTGCTGACGTTGTTTTAAGCGAATCATGGTTAGGAGCGTCAGTGGAAACGGTTTGTGGGTAAGCAAATGGAAAGAAGTCCTATCCAACTTCCTTACAGGAGCTGATCCCAATGAACGAGGTCCGATTACAACGAATCCGCGAGGCGGAACGCGATTATCATGAGCAGATCTTCGAGCATCACAAGCTGTACCAGCCGGGCTCCTGGCTGAGCAAGCCGGTGCCGGTTCTGCTGAAGCTGCTGGAGCGGCTTGATACCGGCCGGCCGCTGCAGGTGCTTGATTTGGGCTGCGGCGTCGGGAGGAACAGCATTCCGATTGCGCGGAAGATTCAAGCGGGCGGGGGTCGCGTCGTCTGCGTCGATTTGCTGGATCAGGCGCTGAAGAAGCTGCGGCAGTACGCCCGTGAGCATGGAACGGACGCGGCCATTGTTACGGAACAGGCGGATATCGGGGAATATCCGATTCCGGCGAATACGTACGATTACATCATCGCCGCTTCCTCGCTGGAGCATGCCAAGTCCCCGGAAGCCTTGAAGAAGGTGCTCCGCCGCATGGCGGAAGGAACCAAACCCGGCGGGATTAACGCGGTGATCATGAATACGAATATCCAGGAATGGGATCAAACGACGGGCCGGCGGCGCGAGACGTTCATCGAGGTCGTCATGCCGGATGAGAAGGCGCTGGATGTCTTTCGGATGAATTATGCCGGTTGGGAAGAGCTGCACGTGTCCGAGGAGCCGCTGGAGCTGAACATTACGCGGGAGGATGAGCCGGTGCTGCTGAAAGCGGATTGCGTGACCTTCGCGGTTCGAAAAAAGACTTAAATGACTTCACACTTTTCCAACCGTCCGGGGTTCCGGGCGGTTTTTTTTATGCGAAGGAACGAGTATCGCGATTCCGGTTCTCACCTGATAGAAGGGTGAATTTTAGACAAAAAGAACTGAATTTTCCATATTCTCTGGTGCGCCATTTCCCGATAACATGAGGAGTAATTCTTTCGTAAGCGCTGTCATTATAAAAAAATGAAGTTGAGGGGGATGCTCGTGAACAAAGCATTGGTATGGACCGTAGTCTTGTGCTGTACGGCCGCTGTGGCCGGCTGCAGCGCAGGGCCGAAGGAACCGGCTGACACCGGGTCTTCGGATTCCGCCGCCGGGCTGAGCAAGGATCCGGTGACGGTTAAAATCATGATGGGAGGGCTCGACGATAATGAATTCCAGAAGTACATTGTGGAGCCGGTCAGCAAGAAATATCCGCAGATCACGGTGGAGCGCGTCGGCAAGAACAGCAAGCTGCCCGATATGGTAGCCGCGGGGGATATTCCGGACATCGTGTCCAATTACCCCGGCCCGATGGCCAGTAATCTGAGGGACTACAAGCTGGTGTACAACATGGAACCGCTGATGAAGAAGTATAAGTTCGACACAGGCCGGTTCGCGCCGGAAGTTCTGGAAACGCTAAAAATCGCGGGTGGACAGGATTATTTGGCCGGGTCGCCGCTGTATACGAACACGTTCGCCTTATTTTACAACAAGGATATCTTCGATAAATTCGGCGTTCCTTATCCGAAGGACGGGATGTACTGGGACGAGGTGGCGGAGCTCGGGCAGAAGCTGACCCGCATGGACAACGGTGTGCAGATCCGGGGATCTTCCCGGAAGGCATCGGCCGGATTCAGCAGCGACTGTCCATTCCTTTCGCCGATTTTACGATGAACAAGTCGCTGCTTCAAAACGAATCGTGGAAGGAAGCTTTTCAAATCTGGGGTTCGCTTTTTAAAATACCCGGCCTGACCGAAGGCGACTATAAGGTGCCGAATGCAGGCAAGAACCAAAAAGCGTTTGCCGAAGGGACGCTCGCGATGGCGGCGAGCCACAGCAACCTGCTGAACTCGCTGCGCCAGGCGCCTCAGCTGAATTGGGACATGGTCGTCTATCCGCAGCACCGCAAGGCGCCGGGCATCGGTCAGCGGCTTGACGCGGTCATTATGTCCATCACCGAACCGAGCAAGGTGAAGGATGCCGCGTTCCTTGTGCTGGATACGGCGCTGTCCAGCGAGGTGCAGACGGAGATGACCAGAAACGGCCGGTTCACGGTGCTGAATGACGAGAAGGTGAAGCAGGAGTACGGCAAGGGGCTCGAGGAATTCAAAGGGAAGAACCTGCTGGCGATGACGAAGCTGAAATTTGCCGTGATGACCCCGTTCAACTATTTGCCGGACGGCGATGTCGACAAAATTTTGTCCAAAGCGTTCAACGCCTACATTGTGGATGAGACGGATCTGAATTCGGGGCTCCGTACGGCCGATGAGGAAATGAATAAGCTGATCCAGGATAAATTGAACGGCAAATAACGAATCTTGGGGGATTGCGTTGAAACGATTGCTTAACAGAGCAAGCTTCACGACCCTTAGCCTGGCCCTCGTCTTATCCGGCTGCAGCGGAGCGGGAGGCGGCCAGCCGATGAAGGAGGAAGACGGCCCGCCGAAAATCAGCACCGATCCGGTCACCGTGAAGTTTGCGACGACGGCAGGCATTTTTTCCGATACGGAGTTCAAGCAGTATGTTCAGGATCCGTTAGCAAAGAAGTACCCGAACATTACGGTACAGTATGTGAATATGTCGGTGCAGGGCTCAAGCCTGAACGACCTGGTGGCTTCCGGCGATATACCCGACGTCGTCGTAGGCTACGGTGCCACCCTGAAGCGACTCAAGGAGCTGAAGCCGCTGACGAATATGGATCCCCTGATCAAGAAGTATCAATTGGACTTAAACCGCATCATACCGGAGACGCTGGAATATACCAAGGTGAACAGCGATACGGACTACTACGCCGGATTGCCGCTGTTCAACAATGCGTTTGGGTTGTTTTACAACAAAACGCTCTTTGACAAATTCGCCGTGCCCTATCCGAAGGACGGGATGACCTGGGAAGAGGTCGGCGATCTGGGCAAAAAGATTACCCGGACGTACGACGGCATCCAGTATCGCGGCTTTTTCCCCGACGGGGTGAACCGCATGATCAATCAAATCGAACTGCTGCAGCTGGATAAGAACAACAAATCGATCTTGACGACCGAGCCGTGGAAGAAAGCCTTCGAGCTCTGGAACAGCATCTACAATTATCCGGGCAATGCCGACGAGCCGTTCAATACGATCAACTTTTCAAACAATGTAACCGCTTTCGGTAAAGGCGAGCTCGCCATGCTTGCGGGCTACAGCTCAACGCTGCTCTCGCTGCGCAAGATTCCGGACCTGAACTTCGATGTCGTGACGTACCCGCAGCATAAAGACCATATGGGGTACAGCACCAATGTGGATACGCCGAACTTCTCGATTACGGAGCCGAGCAAAGTGAAGGATGCCTCCATGCTGATCCTGCAGTCCCTGCTATCCGACGAGGTGCAGCTGGATTTGGCGCGGAACGCGAAGATGTCGATACTTACAAGCGACAAGGTGAAGCAGGAATTCGGCAAAGCCATCCCCGAGCTGCAGGGGAAAAACCTGAATTTGAGCGCGATGACGAAGTTGAAGCCGTCCGTTCCGCATACACCGAAGTATTCGACGAGCGATACGAACAAAATCGTCACCGACGCCTTCGAATCCGTATTGAAGAAGGAGAAGGATATCAACACGGCGCTCAGGGACGCGGATGAGGCGATGAACAAATTGGTCGAGCAAAAGATTAAACTGGGGCCGTAGCTTTCAGCCCCGCTTTTAGGGCCGCGAATCCCTGCGGCCTGCAGTTTTTGGACCGCCCTCACCACGCTGCGAAACGTTTCGGGTAAGACGGAAGGGATTCGACAAGCCCCGGTCTCATGGTGTAAAGTGGTGGTAAAAGGGAAATGATGGAGGGATAATTACTATGCCGCAGGATACGAAATATTCCAGTTACGTCATGTTCGTCGGTTCTTATGCCGATCCCGCCGGACCTGGCGTGTATTCCTTTACTTTGGACGCCGCTACCGGGGCGATGACCCTGATAGACAGCGTAAGCGGGCTGAAGAACCCCAGCTTCCTCGATCTGGATCACGAGGGGAACAAGCTGTATGCCATTGAGGAAACGACGACGGAGGAAGGGGGCCGCGGCGGTTCCGTCGTTGCGTTCGCCGTGGATCCGCAGGGCCGCTTGCAGCGTTTGAACGAGCAGAAGTCCGTGAACGGCTCCACCTGCCATATTCAGTTCAATGCGCAGGGCCGTTACGTGACGGTGGCCAGCTATTCCGGCGGGATGATCGGGATGCTTCCCGTAGAGGAGGACGGTAAGCTGGGCGCAGCCAGCGATGTGCACGTGAATGAAGGTACGCTGGGGCCGCGGACGGACCGCCAAGATCGGCCTCATCCGCATTCTACCTACACAGACCCGGATCAGCGCTATCTATACTCGCCGGATCTCGGCCTCGACCGGATCAAAATTTACGAGCCGGATACGGCCGCCATGAAGCTGATACCACGTGGAGAAGTCGCAGCGGACCCCGGGGCAGGCCCCCGGCATATGGCCTTTCATACGTCCAAACCGTGGGTTTATGTCATCAATGAACTGAACTCGACCATTGCGGTCTATATCCGAGATGCGGCGAACGGACGGCTCGAGCAAATCCAGTCGATTTCCACCCTGCCGGAATCGTTCCAAGGGGGAGAACACGACGGCGGAAGTGCTGCTCTCGCCGGATGGAAGGTTTGTGTACGGTTCGAACCGGGGGCATGACAGTATTGCCGTATTTGCTGTCGATGAGGCGAGCGGCAAGCTGACGCTGGTCGAGATCGTTCCGTCGGGCGGACGCATTCCCCGTAACTTCGGGATTACCCCGGACGGCCGGTTTCTGGTGGTCGCTCATCAGGAGACGGGAAACCTGGTCTCCTTCCGGATTGATGCGGCAACGGGCCGCCTTCAGGATACGGGGCAGCGCGCGGAAGCGTCCAAGGGTGTCTGCGTAAGATTTTGGAAAAAGCCGGCATCGGTCGGTTAATTGAACATCGTTAGCAGGAAGGGGCGCCGACGGCGCCCCTTTTTGCTAATGAAAAAGACGCTGCAACCTTGAACGGCCGGCGTCTTTTGTATCTTCAAGCTTTGCGGCAGACATAGACGAAGGCCGGCGGCACGTTGAAAGGAACGAACCGCGACCCTTCCAATTCGAACTGCTCGGATAACAAACTTTTCATTTGAACGGAATATTGAAAGGCGATGAACCGGCCGCCGGGTCTTAAGGACCGGTAAATCTGGTTCAGCAGCTCTTCCCGCAGTTCAGGGGAGAAGTTAAAGAACGGCAGGCCGCTGATGACGCAGTCCAAGTGGCCGATGCCCTCGGCCCGCAGCGTCTCCGTCAGTTTGCAGGCTTCCGGGTAACAGGCGAATTCGGGGAACTTCTCGGACAGTTGCTTCCGCATGCGCGCTTCTTTCTCGAACAGCAGGACGCGGGTGTGATCCGGCTTCGCCTTCCGTATGTATCCGGTGATCACGCCGGTGCCGGGACCCAGCTCGGCCAGGTTGTCCACTTCGTCCCAAGGTACCGATTGAACCATCTTCGAGCATAAGGATCTGGAGCTGGGAACGACGCTTCCGATTTGCTTCGGGGCGCTTATAAAACGGTTAAAGAAAAGGATTTTCTCCTGAATTGACGCGGCAAAGCTCATTCCTCGCTCTCCCTTCAAGGTATTCGGCTGTTTCCAGCTTAACATACAATGCTTAAGATTTTATTAATTTTAACCATTTTCATATTTATTTAATATGTTTTAAGGTTCCTTTTAGGCTGGATTTACGGCGGGTTTAGATTCAGGGGGTAAGATGGGTTCAGAAAGCCAATCCGCTTTCACAAACCATGCCTAGGAGGAAAAAACGAATGAAGAAAAAGTCTTTATGGATCGGAGCGGGCGCGGCGGTAGGCGACGTGCTGCTGATATCTTCGGCTTATGCCGGAATCGGGGATACGCCGGGCTATGACGCTTACAAATCCGCCTTCAAAACTACGGTTGCGGCGAAGAGCATGACGGAGAATGCGACCGTTCATGTAACGGACAACGGCGGCCTTGCTGGACATCACTTCCAGCGCGAAGACAGACAAGAGCAGCCGAAATGCCAGTGCAGAGATCAAGGTAAGCGGAGGAGGCACCGAGGAGCAGTTCGAGGTATTTAATCAGGACGGGAAGAAGGTTCTTAAGACGAGCAGCAGTAACGTTTACCAAGTGATGAGCGGTAACGACCATTGGAAGGGGAAAACCCACAAGACGGATCAAGCCATGGATGCGACCTTAAATCAAGAAGTGGAAAATGTGATCGACGAACTGGTCGGCAATTTGAAAAATTACGTGACGGTATCGCCTCAGGAGGACGGCAAAGAAGTCCATCGGCTTCCAGCTGAGCGGCGACCAAATTCCATCCGCTGTCAATGCGGTAGGATCGCTGGTCATCAAGCACGGCCTGAACGGTCATGAGCAGCAGGCGATTGAAGGAAAATCGCCGCTGGCCGCGAACCTGGAGCAGCTGAGAAGCGACCTGCCGAAGCTCTCGCAGGACATTAAAATCAGCTCCGTCACGGTAAACGCGAAGGTGGATGCCAGCAATCATATCGTAGAGCAGGATGCAGTACTGACGCTGACAGGCAAGGATGCAAGCGGCACCGCTCATGAAGTGGTCATCGACGCGAAGCTCGGTCTGTCGGGCTTCGACAGCACGACACCTGATCAAGTCGACCTCACGGGCAAACAAGTTCAGACGATCGATATGAAGCATAAAGACTGATCCGGCATGGACGGAGGGGGCGGCCTATGGCGCTGCTCCCTTATTTTAAGGTAAAGGAGGCTTCGCTATGGAAACCGTACTGGAAGCGGCGGGCTTGACCAAGAAATTCCCGAATCAAAGGGGAATCGAGAACATCACCTTAGAAGTGAAACGAGGGGATATCTACGGCTTCTTCGGACCGAACGGGGCGGGCAAGACGACGGTGATGAAGATCATGACCGGGCTCAGCCGGGCGGACCGGGGAGCGGTGCGGATCTTTGGGCATGATGTGACCCGGGATTTTGAGAAGGCAATGCAGAAGGTTGGGGTGCTGATTGAGACGGCCACGGCCCACGAATACATGAGCGGCTATAAGAATCTGGAGCTGGCGGCCCGGTTCTATGCGGACGTGGACGGGAAGCGGATCGACGAGGTGCTCGAGCTGGTCGGTCTATCGCCGTTCAAGCGGGAGAAGGTGGAGCAGTACTCCCTTGGGATGAAGCAGCGGCTCGGTGTCGCTTCCGCACTGCTGTCCAGGCCCGAGCTGCTGATCTTGGATGAGCCGACCAACGGGATGGATATCGAAGGGATGGTGGAGATCCGGGAATTGATCCGGCGGCTGGCGGAGCAGGAGAACATCACCTTTTTCGTATCCAGTCACTTGATTCACGAGATGGAGCTGATGTGCAACAAGGTGGGGATTCTTTATAAAGGCCGGTTCGTAGAGGAGCAGGCGGTGGCGGATATCCTGAACGGTCCCTACGCATCGCTGGAGGAGTATTTTATCAAACTGGTGCAGGAAGAAAGGAGGCTGGAGCAGGTTGAACAGCTATAAGGCCAGCTTCGTCAACGAGCTTCACAAATTGTTCGCCCGGGCCAAAAACAAATGGTCGCTGGCGCTGACCGCCATCATTCCGGTCGCCGCTGCGATCGTGATCTCCCGCTTTCAAACCGGTTTCGGCGTGGCGGCCGTCATTTCGGCGGACTTCCCGATCTTGATGCTGCAGGCTTTCTCTGTACTGTTTCTTCCGTTATTCATCTTCATGGCGGCGGCGGATATGTTCGCAGGCGAGCTCGGCGACAAATCGCTGAAGCTGACCTTAACCCGTCCCGTCAGCCGGTTCAAGGTGTTTGCTTCGAAGCTGGCGGCTTTGATCGTGTTCACGGGGGTCTTCCTGGCGGCCGCATTCGTCGTCTCGACCGTATCCGGTCTGTTCTTCGGGGTCAAGGGGATTTGCTGAAAGGAATCATGCAGTCACTGCTGGCCTACGGAGCGGCACTTCTTCCGCTGGCGGTTCTGGGCATTGCCGCAGTGTGCGTATCCGGGTGGTTCAAGAACAGCGGCGGGGCGCTGACGGTATGCATTCTGCTGTATGCGCTCGTCAAGCTGACTTCGTTCTTTCTACCCCAGCTTACCGTGTACTTACCGACCGCCTACACGGATTGGTATATGCTGTGGATCGGCAGTTCCGTGGCCTCCGGAAAAATATTCAGTATCTTTATGTTTCTGCTGGCCTGTTGTATATTATTGTTTACAGCCGGATTTTATCAATTTGACAAAAAAGAACTGTAGGTGCTCCGATGTCCATCCGCGTCCGTTTGGTGCTTTCCTATATCGCGATGCTTGTGGTTCCCTTAATCCTTGCGGGAATCGCGCTGATGATCTTCCTGATCGCCCTGCTCGGAGACTTGAAAAGCGTCTATCAGATCGATTTCAAGCACCGCAACCCGATCGAAGAGGTCATGAAGCAGGAGGCCGCCGTATCGGCCGATATCAAGCTGATCGGGAGCACGGAGCCGGACTCCCTGTTGAAGCCGGAAGTGGCGAACAAGATTGAAGAGCAGCTTCAGCCGATCCGCATGGAGCTGATTATCCGCAAGAACCAGGACATCGTGTATGTTTCCGAAAAAATGAACAAGCCGGCTCTGCTGCAGGAGCTGCCCGCCTACGGAAGCGCGAGCAAGAAGGAGCTCAAGGAGCGGGAGCACGGCTACTGGCTTATTGTCGAGCAGTACGACGTCCGCTTTACGGACGGCAGTCCGGGAAGCGTCTTTATTGTGACGGACATGAACTTTCTCGGCAAATTTTTGCGCAATTACACCTCGCTGTTTTTTCTCTCGCTGCTGCTTATTTTTATTCTGACGAACGGCATGCTGACGTACTGGGTATCCCGGAGCATCATCCGGCCTCTGAGAATGCTGAAGCGGGCGGCGGAGAAGATCAAGGAAGGGCAACTGGATTTTGAAATTAGGCCGATGGCCAGAGACGAAATCGGCACGCTCAGCATCGCCTTCGAAGAGATGCGGCGGAAGCTGAAGGAATCGGTGGAGGTTCAGCTGCAGTACGAAGAGAACCGGAAGGAACTGCTCTCCAACATCTCGCACGACCTGAAGACACCGGTCACGGCGATTAAAGGCTATGTGGAAGGCATTATCGACGGCGTCACGAACTCTCCGGAGAAGCTGGATAAGTATGTAAGAACGATTTATACGAAAGCTGTCCAGATGGACCGTTTGATCGACGAGCTGTTTCTGTTCTCCAAACTGGATCTGAGGAAGGTTCCGTTTCATTTCGAACGCGTCGAGCTGAACTCCTATTTGCAGGACTGTATCGACGAGCTCCATATGGATATTGAGAAAAGAGGCGTGACCCTGGAGCGGGAGGCCCCTCAAGAAGGCGGTCCTTTATGGGTGATGGCCGACCGGAATCAATTAAGACGGGTCCTCGTCAATATCATCGAGAATGCCGTGAAATATATGGATAAAGAGCATGGACATATCCGATTGCACATTCGCCCGATGAGTGATAGGGTTATATTGGAAGTGGAAGACAACGGGAAGGGGATCGACGCCGAGGCGCTGCCCCATATATTCGACCGATTCTATAGAGCCGATCCCTCACGCAACGCCTCTACCGGAGGCGACGGGCTGGGACTTGCCATCGCCAAGCAAATCATCGAGGAGCACGGCGGCACGATCTGGGCCGAGAGCGAGCCGGGGAAAGGCACCAGCATTTTGTTCACACTGAAAAAAATCGAACCGGCTTAAGCAGACTTAGGAAGGGGAAGGCAATGAAAAAGATCCTGATTATCGAAGACGAGCTCAGCATTGCCGAACTGGAGCGCGATTACCTGGAAATTAACGGATACGCCGTGGATATGGAGCACCGCGGCGATGCCGGCCTGCAGAAGGCGCTCGCCGGAAGCTACGATCTGATCATTCTCGATTTGATGCTTGCCGCAGGTGGACGGCTTCGAAATTTGCCGGCGCATCCGCAGCGAGAAGGATATACCGATTCTGATGGTATCGGCGAAGAAAGAAGACATCGATAAGATCCGCGGCCTGGGTCTCGGGGCGGACGATTATATCATCAAGCCCTTCAGCCCGGGTGAGCTGGTCGCGCGGGTGAAAGCGCATTTATCCAGGTACGAGAGGCTGCTCGGACACCGGGAGGTGAAGAACGAAGAGATCCGGATCCGCGGGCTGCAGATCGATAAAGGCGCACGGCGCGTATTCGTCAACGGCAAAGAGGTGGCTTTTACCACGAAGGAGTTCGATCTGCTCACGTTTCTCGCCACGAATCCGAACAGGGTGTTCAGCAAGGATCATTTGTTCGAACAAATCTGGGGGATGGATTCGATGGGCGATATCAGCACGGTGACGGTGCACATCCGCAAGCTGCGGGAGAAGATCGAGCTGGATCCGTCGAAGCCGCAGTACATCGATACGATCTGGGGCGCCGGATACCGCTTTATGCTGTAGCGGAAGGATGGAGGAATGGTGATGAGCTCAGAGACGAATTACAGAATCCCCTTGTTTTGCGCGGTTACGCTGTTGTTCTGGTTCTCCATGTACACCTGCGTGCCGATCCTCGCGGCTTATGTGGAGTCGCTCGGCGCCTCCCATCAGATGGCCGGCCTTATCGTCGGCATGTACGGGCTGAGCCAGATGCTGCTGCGCATCCCCGTCGGCGTATTGTCCGACCGGTTTCATAAGCGCAAGCTCTTCATCCTGTTCGGATTGGTGTTCTCTATTCTGGCCGGGGCCGGAATTTGGGTGTCCCACGAGGTGACATGGATTCTGATCCTTCGTGCCTTGGCTGGAGCCGCGGCGGCGACTTGGGTTGATTTTACGATTCTGTTCGCCAGCTATTATACGAAGGAAGAGACGACCAAGGCGATCGGCACCCTGTCGGTATACAACTCGCTGGGTCAAATGGGCGGGATTCTGTGCGGCGGCTGGTTCGCCGATGCATTCGGCTGGGAGTCGGCCTTCTCCGCCGGGGCCTGGGTCGGCTTCATCGGCCTCGTCGGCGCCTTCTTCGTTGTAGAGAAGTTCGATGACGGCGCACAAAAGATTACCGGACGCGGCGTGCTGCAGGTGGCGGGGGACCGGATGCTGCTGACGGTCTCGTTCCTCTCGATCCTGTTCCAGCCGCTGACCTTCGCCACGGTGTTCGGCTTCTCACCGGTGTATGCCGCTTCGCTCGGAGCGAGCAAGCTGGACATGGGCCTGCTCACATTCTTCTCGACCTTCCCGACGGCGACCGCCGCCTGGATCGGGGACGCCACTTATCGCAGCGGATCGGCGACAAGAACGTCGTGGTGATCGGCTTCGTGCTGAGCGGTGTCTTCACGCTCGTTATTCCGTTCACAACCCATCTGTGGGTGCTTATGCTGACGCAGGCGATCGCCGGGTTCGGCCGGGGCTTCGCCTCACCGGTGCTCATGTCGCTCAGCATCAAGCATATGGATAACGACAAGCGCGCGACGGCGATGGGCTTCTACCAGGCGATTTACGGGCTCGGCATGTTCATGGGCCCGCTCGTGATGGGGGCGGCCGGCGACGGGTTCTCGCTCAAGCAGGGCTTTATCTTCGTCGGCATTCTGGGCTGCGTCACGGCCGTGCTGTCGCAGTGGATGCTGAACCGGGTGCAAACCGGGGGGACGGTCACCGCAGCATCCGGTAAAACGATGTGAAAAGGGCAAGAGCCCGGGCTTAAAGGCTCGGGTTCTTTATTTTGCATCGATTCGCACTAGTTCAGCGACCAGTTGTTCTCCTCATTCGCCTCCATAAACTCGATGACCTCGTAAGAGACGTAATACCGCTCCTGGATGAAAGGATCCATTCGGACCAAGTGTTCCGCTTCTTCGGCGGTTTTGCAGCGAAATACCAGCATAGCCCCGGCCCGTTCGGCTAAAGGCCCGCACAGCTGCAAACACCCCTCACGATGCAGCTTAGCCAAGTGCTGGGCATGTCTTTGCAGCAAGTCCTCCGTTAACCTTCCTTTGTTTTTCCCATCCAGCAGAACTAAAAACGATCTCACTTCATCATCCCTCCGGATCAGAATGTATGTTCTTATGAAGATTATAACCTTGCGCCTCCGGTTTCGCCAAGCTTCCCACAGCCGTACCGCCTGATTGGTTCCCTGCCGGATCGGTTAATGAATGGTGATACGGATTCCTGCATTCTATGGCTCTGTTGGGCCTGAAGGGGGAGTACATATGCACACAATCTGGAAGGGCGCGGTCAGCTTCGGCCTCGTGAACGTGCCCGTCAAAATGTTCACGGCAACGCAGGACAACGACATTCATCTGAAAATGCTGCACAAAGACTTCGGCGTGCCGATCCATTACTCCCGCACCTGTCCGAAGTGCGACAAGGAGGTCAGCTGGAGCGAGATCGTGAAAGGCTACGAGTATGAGCCGGGACAGTATGTAACCTTCGATAAAGAAGAGCTGGAGCAGCTCGCCTCGCATACTTCGCGGGAAATCCGCATTCTCGATTTTGTCAAGCTGGAAGAAATCGATCCGATCTACTACCAGAAAACGTATTATTTGGCTCCCGAGGAAAGCGGCACTCATGCTTACCAGTCGCTTGTCAGAGCGCTGCAGACTTCCCGGAAAGTCGGCATCGCGAACGTAACGATCCGCGCCAGAAGCTCCTTGGTCGCCATCCGGGTGATCGGCGACGTCTTGGCGATGTCGACGATGTTTTATGCGGAGGAGATCCGTCCGTTGGAGGAAATCCCCCATTTGCCGAAGAAGGCGGAGGCGGATCCGCGGGAATTGGAGATGGCGCAGATGCTGATCGATCAGCTGACCAGCCGGTTCGAGCCGGAGAAATATAAGGACGAATATCGGGAGCGCCTAATGGATGCGATCGAGGACAAACTGGAAGGGCACGAAGTCACGCCGGCGTCAGAGGAGAAGCCGGCGAACGTCGTGGACCTGATGGAGGCGCTGAAGGCCAGCCTGAAGCAGGTGGAAGGCGCGCAGCCGGCACAGACAAGGACGGAGAAAGCGCCGCCTTCCGGCAAATCAAAGCCGAAGCGGGCCGCCGCCAAAGCGAAAGCCAAAAAGACGGGAGCGTAATGTATGCGGCCTTTTGTACCCATGTCCCCCATTCTGACTGACCGGCTTCCTGCGGGGAAGGATTGGGGGTACCAGCTGAAGTGGGACGGCTTCCGTATTCTCGCATGGGTTGACGGGGGCCGTGTGGAGCTGTGGTCCAAAAACAAGCTGCCGAAGAACGATAAATACCCCGAGCTCGTAGAGGCGCTTGCCCGGTTGGACGGCACCTATCTGCTGGACGGGGAAGCGGTGATTATGGATCCGCAAACGGGGAAGCCGAGCTTTCAGCGCATGCAGCGGCGGGATAAGCTGAACGATGAGCGGTTGATCGCGAGAGTCGCCCGGCAGCGACCGGTCCAGTACGTGATCTTCGATCTGCTTCAGGAAGGGGAGCGGGATCTGCGCAGCTTAGCATTCCGGGACCGCCATGAGCGGCTGTGGGCGCTGGCTTCGGATTGGGGCGAGACGTTCCAGCTGACGGATCTGTTCGAGGACGGCGATGCGCTTTGGCGCTGGGTCACGAAGAACGGATGGGAAGGCGTGGTCGGCAAACGGCTCTCCTCGTCCTACAAAGAAGGAAAGGAGCACAGGGATTGGTATAAAAGAAAGACCGTGCTTCGTCTGGAAGCGGAAGCGGTCGGCATCATTAGGAAAGAAGGGCGGGTATCCAGTATGATCATGCGCAGGGATGGGCGGTATTTCGGCCGCGTATCCTCCGGGCTGAATGAAGAAATCAAAAGCCGCCTGCTCCGGCTGAGGAGGAAGGGCGTGCTGGAGGATTACTTTTCGATTCTGCCGGAAGGTCTCCATCAGGCGGACATCGAATGGTTCGATTCGCCGCTGGCGCTGCGGATCTCCGGCAGGGAGCTGACGGAGAGCGGACTCGTGAGGCATCCGAAGCCGCTGTCCATTGAAGGGATGGAGACCTATGAGCGAAAACGAGGCTGAGATTGTGACGGTAGAGGGCTGCGAAGTCCGCATCTCGCATCCGGAGAAGCTGCTGTGGCCGGAGCTTGGCATCACGAAGGCGCTGTATCTGCAGAAGCTGGTCGCGCTATCGCCGTATCTGCTGCCGTACTGCAGGGACCGGTACCTTACGACGGTTCGTTTTCCCCAGGGGTGCACGGCAAATCGTTTTATCAGAAGAACGCCCCGCGTCCTACGCCGGACTTTGTTAATACGATCGACCACGAAGGAGTATGCTACATCGATCTGGATTCTCTGCCCACGCCGCTGTGGCTCGGGAACTTGTCCACACTGGAATTCCACCCCTCCTTCGAAACGATCGGGGGCGAAGAGCCGGCGGAATGGGTGTTCGATATCGATCCGGGCCGGGAGGAGGAGCCGCGACTGATGGAAGCCGCAGCGCTTCTCGGGGAGACGCTTGAGTCCATGGGGATAAGATCCGTGCCCAAGACGTCCGGTGCGACCGGAGTTCAGATCGTTATCCCGATCCATCCGGGCTACACATTCGGGCAGCTCCGCAGGCTAGGGGAATTCATAGCGGCTTATTTGTCCGAGAAGCATCCCCGGCTATTTACGATCGAACGGCTGGTCAACGACCGCCATGGTCTAATCTACCTCGACTATGTGCAGCATGCCGCGGGAAAAAGCCTGTCCGCACCCTACACTCCGCGAGGACGGCCGGAAGCGACCGTCTCCACGCCGCTTACCTGGGAGGAAGTCCGCCAGGGCGCCGATCCGAAGGCGTTCACGCTGCTGACGATCGAAGAGCGGCTGGCCCGCGTGGGCGATCTTCTGGCGCAGACCGGCAAGCAGTCGCTGGACGATATGCTGGAATTTATCAAAACCTGGGAAGCGAAAGGATCGAATCGTTAGATCACGAAACGCCTGCGTAAGCAGGTTTTTTTGTGCTCAAAGGCCTTTCCTTTTTCCAAAAGTTGAGATAGGAGTAACAGAGAAACGGGGACTAACATTACGTTTAAGCCGAGCCCGGACGTATTCCGCACAGGCTTCGACCGGGCCACGCTTGAAGCGAAGCGGACGGCGCTGGCCGCCAGCGATCCGGGCCTGCGGATTCGGCTGGAGGAAGGAAGTGCTGCAGGGGAGCGGTAAGCGGCGAAGAGGATTTGCGGAATACAGCGGCCGGCGAGACCGCTTCCGTATTCCGCAAAAGGCTTCTCTCGTCATCAAGAACGCTTTTGCAGCTCGGACTTGACCCGCAGCAGGATATCTTCGTCCAGCTCGACCTTGGGGTAGGAAAGATCGAGCTTTTCCATCGCGGACAGGATGATCCGGAGCACCAAATAATCGCGGAACCATCGTTCGTTCGCTGGCACGACATACCAAGGGCTCTGCGCGGTGCTGGTGTGTTTGAACGCATCCTCATACGCTTCCTTGTAGCGGTCCCAATATAACCGCTCCTGCAGGTCGCTCGGATCGAATTTCCACAGCTTCTCCGGGTCTTCGAGCCGCTCGCGGATTTTTTCCAGCTGGAAGCCGGGGGAGATATGCAGAAAGATTTTGATGACATGCACCCGGCTGTCCAAGAGCAGCTCCTCAAAATGGCGGATATGCTTCAGCCGCTTGGCCGCTTCTTCATCCGTAATGAGCTTGTGCACCCGTGTAATCAGCACATCTTCGTAATAAGAGCGGTTGAATGCCGTAATATAGCCTTTGGCGGGGACCACCTTATGGGTGCGCCATAGAAAATCATGCGCGGATTCCTCCACCGTCGGCTTCTTGAAGCTCTCGGCGCGGAAGCCCTGCGGATTCAGGTTGGACAGCACCTTCTTGATGACGCCGTCCTTGCCGCTGCAGTCCATCCCTTGAAAGAGGATCAGCACGGCATCCGTTTTGCTGGCGAAGAGCTTGCTCTGCAGCTCGCGCAGCTTCCGCTCCATCTGCTCGAAGGCGTCGCGAACGTCTTCCTTCCTCTTGAAGCCTGCCGTATCGTCCGGATTGAACCGGTCCAGCATGATTTCCTCATCCTTGTGCAGCCTATAGTGCTCCAGCATGGGCGACCCTCCTTTTGCTTTTTACCATTATATCACCGTATCCGCCGGATTCTAAGCAAAAGCCTTGGCTTTCCCCCTCGGCAGGAGTATAATATGGGCGCCAACCTTGTAGGAGGTTTGTGTACATACCCGCATAGGAGTGTTAATCATGAGTTCTTTCGAAGCCAACCTGGAAAAATATGCCGAATTGGTCGTGAAGATCGGCGTGAATCTGCAGCCGGGGCAAATCCTGTTTATCGAATCCCCGCTGGAGACGGCCGACCTGACCCGCCAAATCGTGAAAAAAGCGTACAACGCCGGAGCGAAATACGTCGAGGTGCACTGGGACGACGAGCAGGTGACGCGCGCCCGGTTCGAGCATGCGCCGGACGAATCCTTTTCCTATTATCCGGAATGGAAGGCCCGCTTGATGGAGCAGCTGGCTGAAGGCGGCGGCGCTCTCCTCAACATCAAAGTGCCCGATCCCGAGCTGTACCGCGGCATCGAGTCGAGCAAGGTAACGCGAGCCACGAAAGCGGCGGCCGTTGCAAGAGAAACCTACCAGGGCTACGTACGCAGCAAAAAGTTCAGCTGGTGCCTGATCAAAGCGCCTACGCGGGCTTGGGCGGCCAAAGTGTTTCCCGAGCTGCCCGAGGAGGAGCGGGTTCCTGCGATGTGGGATACCGTCTTCCGGATGAACCGGGTCTATCATGAAGATCCGGTGGCCGAATGGCGGAGGCATATCGAGCATTTGAAGAAAGCGCGGCAGCCGGCTGAATGAGAAGAAATACAGGGAGCTGCGGTACCGGGCGCCGGGAACCGATCTGACGGTAGAGCCGCCGGAAGGACACGTCTGGATGGGAGGCGAAGCGAACAACGAGCAGGGGATTCCCTTCGTCGCCAACATGCCGACCGAGGAGGTCTACACGCTGCCGAAGCGCACGGGCGTGAACGGAACGGTGACGAGTACGAAGCCGCTGAATCTGAACGGGCGGCTGGTGGACGGCTTCCGGTTGACGTTCAAGGACGGGAAGGTCGTAGATTATACGGCCGAAACCGGGGCTGAGCATCTGAAGTCGCTGCTTGACACCGACGAGGGCGCATCCTACCTAGGCGAAGTGGCGCTGGTGCCCCACGATTCGCCGATTTCGCAATTGAACCGCGTCTTCTACAATACGGGAATCGACGAGAACGCTTCATGCCATTTGGCGCTCGGCGACCGCTTATCCGTTCACGCTTGCGGGCGGGACCAAGATGTCGAAGGAAGAGCTGCTCGCCGGAGGAGCCAATGTAAGCCTGGCCCATACCGATTTCATGGTCGGCTCGGCGGAGCTGGATATCGACGGCGTGCTGCCGGACGGTACGGTGGAGCCGGTGTTCCGCAAGGGCAATTGGGTGTAAATTCTGCATGAAAGGCAGGGGTTAAGGGTGAAAATCACGCTGAAAACCGAGCTATGCCGCAGGCTGGGTATTCGTTATCCGATCATCCTGGCGGGGATGGCGGGAGGACCGACGACAGCCGGGCTGGTCGCTTCCGTATCGCAGGCCGGAGGTCTCGGAACACTGGGCGCCGCCTATATGAACCCGGATCAGATCCGCGAGGCGATCCGCGAGATCCGGAAGATCACCGCCGCTCCGTTCGGCGTCAATCTGTTCGCCGACCGTTCGGCTGACGATTACCGGCGCTTCGCTGAAGTGAAGCCGGTGTTGAACTCGCTGCGTGCTTCCCTCGGTCTCGAACCGGCGGATACCCCGCCGGCGCCGGCGTCTTACACGCTGGAAGAGCAGATCGAGGTGCTGCTGGAGGAGCAGGTGCCCGTGATCAGCACCGCCTTCGGGCCGCTCCCGAATGATTACCGGCAGGCCGTACGGAAAGCCGGGCTCATCACAACCACGATGGTGACGACGGTACAGGAAGCCGTGATTGCGGAGGAAGGCGGCAGTGACGTGATCGTAGCCCAAGGAGGAGAAGCAGGCGGGCACCGCAGCACATTCGATGTCTCCAGCCTCCCGCAGGGCGCACTCATCGGAACGATGGCCCTCGTCCCGCAGGTGGTGGACCGGGTCAAGGTGCCGGTCATCGCCGCCGGCGGCATCATGGACGGCCGCGGGGTCGTCGCCTCGCTGGCCCTTGGAGCCCAAGCCGCACAGCTCGGTACCCGGTTTCTCACCGCCGCGGAATCGGGCGCTCATCCCGCTTACCAGAAGGCCTTGCTGCAGAGCACGGAAGAAAGCACGGTCGTCACTCGGGTATTCTCCGGCCGGCCGGCGCGGGGGATTAAGAACGAGTTCGTCCGCCGGTTCGATGAATCGGGTGCCGAGCCCCTGCCGTTTCCGGCGCAGAATGCAGCGACCAGGGAAATCCGGAACGCCTCCGCCCGCGCGGATAATCCGGAATATCTCTCCCTCTGGGCGGGACAGGGAACGCGGATGCTGACGGCCGGAGACCGGGCGGGGGATATCGTGGCTTCCCTCGTCAAGGAAGCGGAGGAACTGCTGAAGGGGTAGCTGTACGACTCTCCCTAGATTCCTCATAATCTTCAATAAATATAGGGAGCGGAGTGACAGCGTGAAACCAACGATACTTATAAAAAGTGGCTCTTTGTATTTGATCTTGCCCCCGTCAAGTAGACAGTATTAAAACTGAAGACATTAAGCGACCTTAGTCCGGTACAGGACTAAGGTTTTTTAGTTTTGCTTGGAATCTATCGTAATCGACTCAAATGATTGCAGATATAAACATTCTGATTTGAAATGCCAAAGAAACTCTCCATACAGGCATTGTCCAAACACTTCAGTCTCTTATCTATCTACCTAAAGGGATAAAATCAATTTGGGGTATTCAGCTTGGTCATCAATTCGAGTACATATGGAACCTATTCTTTTAATCCGAGAATAGTGAATGCGGGGGAACCTTTAACGGCTTCCGTTTCGCTGTCCTCCGAACCAAACGCTTTTGCAGCCGCAATACCACAATAGGCTCTAAGCGGTTTACTCCGGCCGGGTTTATTTTTTTGCCCGATGGTAAATGGCTCTATACGGCAAACTGTAAGCCTCGGCCCCCAATTTACTTAATCTTTAAACCCAGTTAACTTTGCATTTACATGGGTTAATACCTCACTTACATTCCCGGCTTACGATTTAAAAGTGAATCAGACATTACAGACATAGGATAAAAGGAGTGGAAATGATTGGCTAGAATTCGAAATGCCGTATTAACTTCATGCATTGCACTGGGCTTTACGCTGCTCGCTGCAGGATGCGGAAACGGGAGTGGGACAAGCGCATCCTCGTCCGGTGCCGGTTCGAATGCCGCTGCAGGATCCTCGCCCGTAACGATTGAGTATTGGCATATCAACTCGCAGGATTTTGGCGGAGAAGGGGTCAAGCAATTAGTTAAAGCTTTCAACGATAGTCATAAAGATATTCAAGTCGTTGAGAAATTCCAGCCGGGCAACTATCCGGGACTGCTTCAAAAAGCGCAGGCGGCCATCAGCGGCGGAACGCCTCCCGATGTCGCGCAAATCGGTTACAATTTCATCACTTACGTGTCGGAGAACGTTCCGTATACCCCGATCGAAGAAATTGCGAAGCAAGATAAAAAAGAACCGAACTTTATTAAAGATAATTATCTTTCCAATATCCTCGACCTAGGTAAAACGAAAGACGGCAAATTGGCCGGGATGCCTTATGCCGTAAGTAATCCGGTGATGTATTACAACGCCGATCTGCTGAAACAGGCTGGATGGGATCCGAATACCCCGCCCAAGACTTGGGAGGAAGTTCAAAAGCTAAGCGCCATGGTCAAAGAAAAGACGGGCAATTATGGGCTTTACATTCAAGAGCCGCCGGATAACTGGGCGCAATACGCCATGGCGAAATCGAACGGCGGGGAGTGGCTGACGGAGCAAAACGGGAAGCCGAAGGCTTCGTTCGATAATCCCGCGGTCATTCAGGTGTATCAGATGATGGGCGACATGGCGAAGGACAAGCTTCTTCTGCATGCCAAATGGGAAGAAGGCTTGCAGGCTTTTTCGAACGGTAAAGTAGCACTCGTCATTACCACCATAGGGAAGCGGGCAAGTCTGCAGAGCACGAGTAAGTTCGACCTGCGCACCGCGTCATTCCCGACGTTCGGAGATAAGAAGCGCAGCGTTCCGGCAGGGGCAATGCTTTGTTCGTATTCTCCAAGGATGCGAAAAAGCAGGCGGCGTCATGGGAGTTTATTAAATTTATGGAGTCTCCGGAGTCGCTGGCTCTCTGGACCAAAGAAACCGGTTATTTGCCGCCGCGTAAAGGCGTAGCCGAGGACCCGAACGGACTTAAGCCTTTCCTTGAAACGAATCCGCTCATGAAGCCGGCCTTGGATCAGATGAACGATACCATTCCTTGGGTTAATTTCCCCGGCACGAACGGCCTTCAAGCCGAACAAGCCTTAATCGATGCCAGAGACGAAATTTTATCCGGCAAGACGGACGCGGCGGCGGCGCTCAAGAATGCGGCCGAAAAAGTCAATAAATTGCTCCAATAATTTAACGAAAAGTAGGGAGAAGAGATGAAAATTCATATTAACCTGCTGCCCTATTTGAACCGGATGGAGGACGCGGCCGAACTGCTGAACCGTTGGAACGGCGGCATCGAAATCTTGATGGACGGCCCGAATTGGAAGCGACCGCTCGAGTGGGAGCTGGAGCGTCAGCGCTTTGAACCCTATTCTCATCCCAAAAGTGTTCACGCCCCGATCTGGGAACTGAATTTGGCTTCCGCCCGTTTCGAAGAAATTCGCAAATATTCCTTCGAGGTTTATAAACAGTCGGTGGAATGGTCGGCAAGCATTGGGGCTGAACAGGTCATCATTCATCCGAATCTGTACTCCGCGCCTATTTTTCTGCGCCGCGAATCTCAGGAATGCGCCAAAGAAAATCTCATGAGGCTGGGGGAAGCAGGGCAAAAGCTGGGGATCCAAGTGGTTGTTGAGAATGTAGGCTTTGGAAGCCAGTTCGCCTTGTTCGATGAGGAGGAATTTGTTCAATTGTTTGAAGAGATTCCTACGATTAAAGCTTTGGTGGACATCGGTCACGCGCACATCAACGGCTGGGATACCCCGTCTCTGATCCGCAAGCTGGGAACCCGGCTGTGTGCCGTCCATATACACGATAACGACGGCATCGGCGACCTGCATTTGCCGGTCGGGCAGGGAACGATCGATTGGCGACCCGTCTGGGAAGCGTTAAGAAGCCTGGAACATTTTTACCGCGCTACGCTGGAATACAGGGAAGAAACGCCGATGGAAATCCTGCTCCAGCATGCGGGAGATATTGAAAAGGAATTGGAGGGCCAGTTCGCCAAATGAGAAGGGTCATTAGGAAATCATGGCGAATCCTGAAGCCTTACGCCTTTATTCTTCCTACGCTGATTCCGCTGCTTGTTTTTGTATATTATCCATTAGTTCATTCCTTCCAGATCAGCTTTATCGATTGGAATATGGTCAGCCCTCACCCGAAATGGGTGGGGCTGGCGAATTATAAAAATTTGCTTACAAGCGGGGAGTTCTGGACAGCGGTTAAAAATACGGCCGTTTATTCCTTGATTCTGCTGATCGGTTTATTCGCTGCTCCGTTCATTGCGGCATTCGGCGTTACACAGATCAGGAGCCGTGCGGCTTCCTTTTTTAAAGGAGCTCTGTTCCTTCCAACTGTCCTGTCGCTTTCCGTTTCGGCGATTGTGTTCTTATGGTCGCTTAATCCGGTCATCGGCATCATCAACCAGCTTCTGGGTATGATCGGCATCCCCGGCGTGAACTGGCTTAGCGATCCGAATTGGGCCAAATGGGCCGTCAGCCTATCCGTCATGTGGAAAACGTTCGGTTATAATTTTCTCGTGTTGATGGCCAGCCTCCTTGCCGTGCCTGAAGAGCTGAAGGAAGCCGCAAGGGTTCAAGGGCTCAGATCTAGCTTTGGACTTATGCGAAAGATCATCATTCCTTTATCTACAGGAACTTTGATTTATGTCTTCGTCACCTCCATTGTGGTAGGCATCCAATATGTATTCGTGCCGGTGCAAATGCTGACGAACGGAGGACCCAATCAGGCCACAAGCAATTTGGTATTTCTCATATATCAGTACGGCTTTCAATTTTTTAAAAGCGGTCTTGCTTCGGCTACGGCCATTCTCACGTTCTTCACTTTCCTTCTCTTGATCATTGTGCAGGCGTTTTACTTGGAACGGAGGGCCTATTATGAGAATTAAAGTGAATGGCTGGAGCCTCCTTCTCCTGCTCTGCTTGCTGTGCAGCTTTTTCCCTTTGATTTGGATGTTCAGCACCGCATTTAAACAGGCCGATCAAATTTTTAACGAGTTTTTGAATCCGATTCCGCATCCTTTCACGCTGCAAAACGTGTTCTATGTGATGAATTCGGTGCCGATGCTCCGTTACATGACCAACTCGCCGCTTATCGCTTGCATCGTGACGGCTTTCCAATTGTTTACCGGCATATTGGCCGCTTATGCGTTTACGCGCTTTGAATTTGCGGGACGCCAGTTTTTGTTCTATGTGGTGGTGGCCAGCATGCTCATTCCGTTTGAAGTGACGATGATTCCCAATTATTTGCTGGTCGGCAAGCTAGGCTGGTTGAATTCGTACGCCGGCGTAATTGCTCCGCAATTGGCCAGCGGGATGGGTGTATTTCTGCTTCGGCAAACGTTCCGCTCTATCCCGTTAAGTCTTTTTGAATCGGCGAAAGTAGGCGGAGCGGGAGATTGGCACATCCTGTGGAAAATTACGTTTCCGGTTGTGCGTCCGTCGATCCTCGCGCTGGGGATTTTAATTTTTATCAACGTGTGGAATGAATACTTCTGGCCGCCGCTTGTGATCAACGATAAAAATATGTTCACGATTCCACTAGCTCTTCAGCTGTTTATCAGCGGCGAGGGCGGGACTTCCTGGGGACCGATGATGGCCGTTGCCATGTTGGCCTCAGCTGCCGCCTTTGATTGTTTTTCTCATCGTAAACCGGCAGATCATTAACAGTTTTATGAGCACCGGAGTGAAAGGTTAGCCAGGTTATTTGGAGGTGAAGGCATTGCCACAGCCATTTGGTATACGGTTTGAATCGGTATGCAAAAAGTTTGGAGCGGTAACCGTCATTCCCTCGCTGGATCTTGAAATTGCAAGCGGCGAAAGGCTGGTGCTGCTCGGCCCTTCGGGCTGCGGCAAAACGACGATCATGCGCATGATTGCCGGGCTCGAGCAGCCGGCAACGGGAAAGATTTATATGGGCGGCCGTATGGTGAATGATATCGACGCCAGAGAACGCAACGTTGCGATGGTGTTTCAGAATTACGCTTTGTACCCGCATATGACGGTTTTTGAGAATATGGCATTTTCACTGAAAATGCGCAAGCTTTCCAAAGCGGAGATCGGCAAGCGGATTCTGGCGGCGGCGGATAAACTGGGTTTGGGCGCTCTTCTCGAACGAAAGCCTCGGGAGCTTTCGGGTGGCCAACGCCAGCGTGTAGCGCTGGGCCGGGCGATCGTACAGCAGTCCCCGTACTTTCTGTTGGATGAGCCGCTTTCGAATTTGGACGCCCAGCTGCGTACCGGAGCGCGAAATGAGCTCGTCGATCTGCATGAGACGTATCCCTCGACCATGGTTTATGTCACTCATGACCAAGTAGAAGCAATGACGATCGGACAGAGGATCGCCGTGCTGAATAAGGGCCAGGTCCAGCAAATCGGTACGCCGGGCGAGATTTATAACCATCCGGCTAACCGTTTTGTGGCGACGTTTATCGGTAATCCTCAGATGAACATGCTGCCAGTACACATTGGAGATAACGGAATGGTTTTAGCCGGGCAATCGCTTATTCTCCCTCCCGGTATGATGTCTGAATTACGGCAGAACATAGAGCACGAGGCTTGGCTGGGGATTCGGCCGGAAGGGGCCGTCCTGCAGGGGCCGGATGATGTCGGCTTTAACGGCGGAGCCGGCATTACGATAGAAGGCGAATATTTACGCAGCGAGTATTTGGGAGCGGTGTTTGTCCATCATGTAGCGGTACAGCAACACCGTTTGCAGATCGCCATGCCTCGGCCGGTAAGTATCCCGCCCCATTCGGCGGCTTCGGTTTTCGTGCCTTTTGAGCAGCTTCATTGGTTTGAACAGGGAGAATCGGAACGCCGGATTCCGCTGAGCGGACAATATTCGATAATTACGCCATCTCCCGGGCCTGTTCTTGTTTCTTGAAAAAAAGAACCTTCAAATCCGCCTGCAAAGTGGAGATGAAGGTTCTTTTTTATCCGTGAAATCTATATCTTTCAGTGGGGGCTGAAAATTCGTAAATTGACTTTTCGGACAGCCCCTTTTTTCATTCTTTTTCTTTCCTGCGGCAATATTCTTATTGTAAGAACTCCGGTCTGTTACGCATTCAAGAGATATTGATTCAGCGTAGCCTTGATCAGCTCCAAACGGCCGGATTCATTGACGATCGGCTTGTTCTGCAGTGCGTAGGCTTCGAGCGAGCGGAAATCGGCTTTGCCGGAAACGATGTCGGCGCCGATGCCGGTTTTGAAGGAGGCATAGCGCTGCTCGATCACGTTCTCGAGCACACGGTCTTCGATCAGCTTCGCCGCCACTTGAAGGCCTCTTGCGAAAGCATCCATACCGGCGATATGGGCATAAATCACATCCACCGTTTCAAAGGAGCTCCGGCGCACCTTGGCATCGAAGTTCACGCCGCCGCGGCCGATGCCGCCTTCGTTCTGCAGGATTTCGTACATCGCCAGGGTCGTGGAGTACAGATCGGTCGGGAACTCGTCCGTATCCCAGCCGAGCAGCATGTCGCCCTGGTTGGCGTCGATCGAACCGAGCGCTCCGTTCAGGCGCGCTACGCGGAGCTCATGCTCGAACGTGTGTCCTGCCAGTGTGGCATGGTTGGCTTCGATGTTCAGCTTGAAGTGGCGCAGCAGGTCATACTTCTGCAGGAAAGCGAGCGCCGTAGCCGCGTCAAAATCGTACTGGTGCTTGCTAGGCTCTTTCGGCTTCGGTTCGATCAGGAATTGGGCGTCGAAGCCGATTTCTTTGGCATAATCGACCGCCATGTGCATGAAGCGGGCCAGGTTGTCGAGCTCGAGCCCCATATCCGTATTCAGCAGCGTCTCATAGCCTTCCCGGCCGCCCCAGAATACATAGTTCTCGGCGCCGAGCTCTTTGCCGTGCTCCAGCGCTTTCTTCACTTGAGCCGCTGCATAGGCGAATACGTCCGCGTTGGAAGTCGTAGCCGCGCCGTGCACGAAACGGGGATTCGTGAACATGTTGGCCGTATTCCAGAGCAGCTTTTTGCCGGTCGATTTCATGTTGTCCTTAATTTGCGCCACGATCGTGTCGAGGTTCTGGTTCGTTTCCTGAAGATTTGCGCCTTCCGGAGCGATATCGCGGTCATGGAAGCAGAAATAGTCGACGTCCAGGATATTCAGCAGCTCGAAGCAGGCGTCCACGCGCGCTTTCGCCAGATCCATCCCGGTATAGCGGTCCCAGCCGCGCACCGCCGTGCCGACGCCGAACGGGTCGGAGCCGTTGGCCGTGAAGGAGTGCCAGTAAGCTACGGCAAACCGCAGATGCTCGCGCATGGTTTTGCCGAGAATCACTTGATCCGGGTTGTAAAATTTGAAAGCAAGCGGATTGGTGGACTCTTTGCCTTCATACTTGATCTTTTGCACATTGCCGAAATAACTCATGATCATACCTCCGGATTAGGGGAATAAGATAGGTTCGAAACGTTTTCAAGCCCATCATATCACTATTGCGGAAGTTTGTAAATTGAATAAACAAACTATCGGACAAAAGATGGTGCTGGGGTCCGCAAGGAGCGGGGAGATAAAACTTAAGGCCTATTTTTGCCTCCAAAATATTTCAAGGAGCGACAAATGGCGTTCTTTTCCTTATAATAGAAAGATACGAACCGACAGCATTCGAAAGAAGTGAAGTCCAATGAAGAAGCGTTTATGGTCTATTGTCGCATTATCCCCATTACTGCTGACAGCCGGGTGCGGCGAGAAGCCCGCTCTCGGGCAGCAGACCGCCGTTCAGCAGGCCGCGCCTACGAAGATCGAAGCCGCGGCGCCGGAGCCTGCCGCTCCAGTGAAGACGGCCGCTCAAGGCCCGGATGAAAGCGTGTTTCAGGCCAAGGGCAACAAGAATGTGATTTATTCGGTGCCGGCCAAGGGGGCGAAGATCGTCGCACTGACCTTCGACGACGGCCCGGACGGAAAATATACGGCCCGGATTCTGGATATACTCAAGGAGCAGCATGTACACGCCACCTTCTTCCTGATCGGGCAGCATGCCGCGAAATATCCGCAAATCGTGAAGCGAATCCACGAGGAAGGCCACGCGATCGGCAACCATTCCTGGGACCATTCCGATCTGAGCAAGCTTCCGGAAGACCAGGTGAGGGAGGAAATTGTCCGCGTGGACGATGTGATTAAGAATATCACCGGCGAAGCGCCGCAGGCTGTTCCGCGCCCCTTACGGGGCGATATCCCGGGATGTCCTCACGGATGCGGTCTCCACGGGGCATCAAATTATCGGCTGGTCGGTGGATACGCAGGATTGGGAAGGGAAGAGCGCCGCCGGCATCATGGCCACACTGAAGAAAGAGATGCGGCCGGGAGCCATTATTTTGCAGCACAGCGCCGGAGGCAAGGGCGGGAACCTGGCCAATACCGTGGAGGCTCTGCCGCAAATCATCGCCTATCTTAAAAAAGAAGGCTACTCCTTCCTCACCGTACCGGACCTGATTTCCAAATAATGCTCCCGCTTGCGGGCATGCAAGGCGGGCCGCAGGTGGCATACTATAGGCGTCTTCACCATCCTAATCTTTGGGAGGGAATCGCATGGGAAGAAATAGAGGGTTGAAGCAAAAGCTGCAGTCCATGAGGGCCGAATCGAATCAAGCTGTGGAAAATATCGCCGGATCGACGATGCCTACGTATCATAAGGATAAGCATGCGCCGAACCGCCCGTCGATTTGACTTCCCGCTGTGCGCGAAGACTTGGAGCAAGCCTGACTCTTGAAGAGCAGGCTTGTTTCTTTTGCCTTGCAGCCGCTTTTTTCCGACAGGTCTCTCCCTTAGTCCTTGCTAAAATAATCGATTAGCCCTATAAACTTCGCGCAAACCCCCTAGGTTTCGCGCTTTCGGATTTGCTATAATCGAAGGATGAAGGGAGAGAGGCCGAAGTGAGAAATCTAAAACGTCCGCCGGCATTAGGTCGCTGCCTGCCTTCCGGCTCATTTGCGTATCAGGGTGATCAGGCGGCTGTGCAGGAGAATGACGGGAAGTCGCTATTTGCGGAGGAAATCAAAGAGACGCTCCGGGCCGGCTACGATTTTGCCGAGCTTACCGTAGGCGCCTTAATGCAGCTGTCCGAGGCCGATTTCTCACGGGAAGCGGAGCGGCTGGATGAGGCCGAAATTCGCATCCCCGCCTTCAACAGCTTTATTCCGCCTTCATTCAGGTTAACCGGACCGTCCGCGGATCAGGACGCCGCGCTGGCTTATGCGGAGCGCGCTTTGAAGAGGGTTCATGCCGTCGGCGGGGAAATCATCGTGTTCGGCGGCGGCGGGGCGAGAAGAAGACCGGACGATTTTCCGCAAGAAGAGGCGCTCGAGCAGATCAAAGACTTCCTGATGGAGTGCAGTCTTCCGGCTTCGAAGTACGGCATTACGATCGCCATCGAACCGCTGAACCGCCAGGAGTGCAACGTCCTGAACAAGGTAAGCGAAGCGGTAGCCATCGCCGAGGACCTCCATTTGCCGAATATCCGCGTGCTTGCAGACGCTTATCACATGCATCTGGAGAACGAATCGTACGAGATGATCTCTCCGGCCGTGAAGAAAGGGCTGCTCGCCCACGTCCATTACGCCGAGTGGGATAGGAGCTACCCGGACGGGAGCGCGGCCGACGGGGTACGCTTTGCCGAATTGTTTGAACAGCTTGTTGAGAGCGGTTACAAAGGAAAAATATCGGCGGAGTGCAACTCCCGGCAGCATCATGCCGACCGGACCCGGTCGCTGAATTATATCAAACCGATCCTGAGCCAGGTCAGCGGCCCGGCATGAAATGATTTGAATCTGAAAGGTTGTCAGCAGGAGAAGAAGCGGCTGTCCTCACGGGCGAGCCGCTTGTTTGCGTCCAACACCCGCGTTCACGGTACTTCATCGGCTTATTTGGATGCGTCGGCGATGGCTTTATCAACCAGATCTTCGGTTTCCCGGAGAATCGTATTGACGTCGGCTTGCGTCAGCACCATTTTCTTAAACTGCGCTCTGACGATGGAATAGGCCGAGGAATCGTATTTGGTAAACGAAGGCGAAGGGGCCGCGGGCTTGCTCTTAATGAACGAAAGACGGTTGCGGTCCTTCAGCACTTCGATCTCTTTGCCGAATTCCTCCATGATGCTCTTTTCTTTAAGCACCGTCAGGTCGCCGTTTCGGGTGACGTAACGCTGCGCATCCTCCGAGAGCATGGCGGAGACGGCGAGGAACGCCTGGTCCTTGTTCGCACCGGTCGTGCTTACGATCCGCAGGCCTCCGTCCACTTGCGTCGTCGTACCGGGCGCCTCGGCAAAGGAAGGAAGCGTCACTACGTCAAAATTCAGCCCATTCTTTACCGCATCCGGCGACCGGGAGAAGATGGAGCTTGTCGCGTACATGGCGAGGGTTTTGTCCTTCACAAACTGGTCGAGTCCCTTGCCGTACGTTTTATCGTTCACTTCATTCCCCGGAATCGTATAGAAGCGGGCGTAATTTTCGAATAATTTCTTCCACTTCTCATTGTTGACGACGGCCTTCTTCGTTCCGGCATCCACAACGGGCGGCGAGAGCTGGTTGGCCGTAAACTGGAAGCTATCCTGGAAGTCGAAGCCCCGGTACGTTACGCCGCCTTCGGAACGGGTTACTTTTTTGGCGAGCTCGTAAATCTCATCCCAGGTCATGCCGTCCTTCGGATAAGGGGCGTTAAACCGGTCGAAGATGTCCTTGTTGTAATACAGCATGACCGCGTTGCCCGATACCGGGAGTCCCGACAGCTTCCCATTCCCGGACGCTTGGCGCACCGTATCCAGCACGACCGGATCCATCCGGCTGAGATCCACATTGTAGGCTTTGATATAGGGAGCCAAATCTTCGGCAAGACTAAGGTCCTGGTACTTGGGAATGGAAGAAATCGAATCCGTAATGATATCCGGCACGTTCCCGCTCGCGACCAAATCCGCCATTTTATTTTCCGTCGAAACCATCTTCAGGCTGATATGAGGATATTTGAGCTGGACGGGCTCGACGACCTGCTTCCTGAACACTTCCTCGGACATGCTGGCCCAAACCGTGAGGGTAACCGGGTCCGTACGGATGGATTTCCCTTCCGGGGCGGCCTGATCGGGCTTTCCCGCAGGCTGTCCGGAGCAGCCCGGAAGCAGGGGGACCATCAGCATAGAGGCTAGGGCCATGCGAAATGTCTTATTCATGAAGGACCTCCTTAGATTTCATGTGATTCTTTACGGTGAAAAATGAGCCGCCACGTAACCGCCTTATCCTTATCAAGCTTCGCTTTCCTGTAACGGGGCCTCTTGCGGAAGGTCTGCGGTTCCGCGCCATTCCCGGTTTCCACGGCGCTCACCGCCAGGGGGAAGCCGATTTCCAGTTCCTGCTCATGATGCGATGCAAGAGTGACGGAAGCGGAGTGTCTGCTCATATCCCATTCCATTGAAACGTCAACCCCGCCGCGGCATTGAAAATGCTGAAAACTCCCGCATACCCAAGAATCAGGGAGGGCCGGCAGCGCTTGATCAACCCGGGGGCCGAGAACAGCAGCATTTCCTGTACCGCGGCCGTCCATCCGAGATTGGCGTCAATCTGGAACACGGATTTGCCGGGCGACATTGTAATGCCCTGCTTGCGCCAATCGTTATGGTACGTAAATAAGTTGTCGCCAAGGCAGGAACGGCTGAGCAGCTCCAGGCATTCCAGGGCGCGGTTTCCGTCGCCGAGCCGGGCATAAATGTTGGCCATATGGGCGAGAGACCAGCCTGTCTGCTGGCCGAGACCGATCACGAGCCTCTTCTCCACGGCGATGCGGCAGGCCTCAAACAGCCGGGGAGAGGATTCCGCTGTAATTTCAAAGCCCGGAAACAGTCCGTAAATATGTGACAAGTGCCTATGGTGGTAGTTATCCTCGAAATCCGGATGCATCCATTCGCGGATCGCACCGTCCTCATTGATCTGGTAATCCGGCGGCTTGCCCAGCATCGCTCTCCAGCGTGGAAGCGATTCCTGCTCGGCCGCAAGCTCTTCGCAGGCACGGCACAAGTTCGTCAGCACCTCTCTGGCCACCGCAAAATCCATCGTGGCGTTGATGCAAACCGATACGCCGCCGCTGCCTTCAAAGGCGCCGTTGGCCCGGTTTTCCGGTGAGTTGGAGGGATAAGAAATAGATTTGCCGTCCGGACCCTCCACGAAGAAATCTTCATAGAACAGGGCGCATTCCTTGAGGAACGGAAGGGCGCGCCGCTCCAGGAATGTCCGGTCCCCGGTGAACAGCCAGTAATCGTAATAATGCTGCGCGAGCCATCCGGCCCCGGCGGTCCAATAGACGACATGGGGCTGGAGATTCTTCTTCAGCCCCGATTCCGGAGACGCGAACAGGGGGCTGAGGATGCCGCGGCGACCATAGAAGGCCTGCGCGTTCCTGCGCATGTCGGGCAGCGACGAATCGAAGAAATCGAAGAACGGGAGCGACGTTTCCGCCATATGGCCGGTCAGCGCCTGCCAGTAGTTCATCTGGATATTTTCGTTATTGAAAAATGCGCCGCTCCAGGCCGGGGTATAGTCTCCGTTCCATATTCCCTGCAGATTCGCGGGCAGACCGCCAGGGCGGGAGCTGGAAATCAGCAAATACCGCCCGTAATCATACATCCGCTCGATGAGCGCAGTCGGTACTGCTCCGCTATAGGCATCCAGCAGCGACCACTCGTTCGTAGCGGCTCTGCTCTCAGCGGAAGCCTCCAAATCAATCCCCGCGCTTAAAAACAAGCCGCGATGCGCAGGAATATGCCTGGCCAGCGACCTCTCATAATCGGCTTCGGTTCCGTACAGTTCGCCCAGCGACCGTTCGCACGCGTCCGCGCCGCCCCGCTTCGGGTTTACTTTGACCAGCACGAGTACCTCCTCTGCGGCGTCGACGACACTTCGGCCATCCTGGGCGCGGCCCGTTCCGCCCCACCGGACGATCCGTGCAGCCGCACTATATTCCAGCCCCTCGTCGGCCTTGACGGCCCAAACGGAAACGGAGTCTTCCTTCGCCAAACAGTGCTCCTCAAAGCCTTTGGCCGCAGACTTCCTCAGGATGGTGAACTGTCAGCTGAAAGTCGGCATGAAGGCCGGCCGGCAGGGTGGAACGGACGGACAACACGACCAAATCGTCCGGGCGTGAAACGAAGAGGCGTTTCGACAAGCAGGCTTCCTGTTCCTTCCAGGTCACGGTAATCTCGCCCGTCTCCATGTCCAGCTCCCTGCGGTAATGAGTGAAGGCGGCGCTCGGGGCAAGACGCACTTTCAGATCGAAACCCGGCTGAAACATGGAAGTTCGGGTGCGGTAGCCGGCTTTCTTCATAAGATCGGGGAAGAAACGGTCGGCCTCCGAATAGTTTCCGGTTTCGAGCAGGCTTCTCAGCTCCGGCAAATGCTGCGACAAATCGGGGAGGTCTTGCGTGATTCCGCCGTACCACAGCTCCTCATGGTTAATAAGAATCGTATCCTCCTGGATATTGCCGTACACCAGGGCGCCGATCCGTCCGTTACCGCCCGGAAGCGCATCCTGCCACCGTATGGCCGGTTTGGCCATAATCAAATGATGCTTGCGATGTGGGGAGACCAGTGCCGGATCTTACTTTCCGAATTCATAAATGTACTCAAAACCTTTCTGCGATGTTTTATGAAACGTTTCAGAAACGGTTCATCACATTGTCATCATACAATGAATCCGCTTACAAATTCAAGAAAAATTTGACAAGCGCAAGTTCTCTTTATATAACTAAAGCAAACGAAGAAACAGGACAGGTGGCTCCCATGTCAAAACTCCTTGAAGTAGCGAAGCTCGCGGGTGTTTCCAAAGCAACGGTTTCCCGGGTGATCAATCACAGCGATACGGTGTCCCCCGGGGCTCGGGATAAGGTGCTGGAGGCGATGCGGGCGCTTAATTTTCATATGCAGGAGCTGAGAAGATCCCCTGACGGAAGCGCCGTGCTGGGACTTGTTATGCCTTTCGGCAAGGAAATCCAGGGTAATTCCTTCGGCATCGACATCATGGCGGGGGCGGAGGAGAAGGCTTTCGAGAAAGAATATATGATCCTGATCGGCAACTCGGTCGGCGGGCGCGAATCCGTTCTGACTTCGAATATGGTGAACCGCGGGGTGGAGGGTCTCATCCTTCTTAGCGGGGGCGCGGGGAAGGGAGCATTTCGAGATGCTGAAGCGCAGCGGGATCCCGTTCGTCCTGATAGACCAAAAGCTGGAAGAGATGGAAAGCCATCAGGTGCGCGGTGATAATTTCTCAGGTGCGGTCTCCCTTGTAACGCATCTATGGGAACTCGGTCACCGGCGGATTGCCGTCGTCTCCCCGCAGAAGCATTACACGCATCGGGAGCGGATCAAGGGCTACCGCTTTGCGCTGATGGATCATGATGTGAAAGTGCCGGAGGGTTATGAGGTGCTGCAGGAACAGGGTGACGATTACCTCGGTCCCCTGAACCGGTCGCTTGATAGGGACGATAAACCGACGGCTCTATTCGTGACCGCTCCCAATCTGCTCGGCGGCATCATCGGTCTGCTCCGCGAAAAACAGATGCACATTCCTCAGGATCTCAGCGTGGTGACCTTTGACGACACCTATGCCTCTTTGCCGGAGGGCTTCAGAGAATTCTTCACTTCCGTCAATCAGCCCGGGAAGCTGATGGGCAGCATGGCGGTCGAGCTGCTGTTCCAGCATTTGCGCAATCCGGAGATGGAGTATCAAGAAATCGTACTCCCCGGCAAACTGAGCGTCCGGCAATCGACCCGGGTCTTATCAACGCCATAGAGGCTATCAACCTTCCGAATGAAGATTTCCGTTAAAGTAAATACTTCCTTTAGGAGGGATGACCGATATGTTTCAAGAAATTAATAACTTGTACTCCAGGCTCCATCAACTGGAAATCAATTATTGGCTCACCCGGGATTTATTCAGCATGCCATGGTGGGTCATCCTGCTGACAAATGCCGTTCTTTTCGCTTTACTTCTCTTCCTGATCGACCGGACAAGAATAATTCAAATTTTCCTTGCTTTTATGGTTTGTTTTACTATCGACGGTTCGTTTGACGATATCGGAAAATTCTTCGGATGGTGGAATTACCAGCACCAGCTGATTGTATTTACGGCCCGGTTTAATGCAGCGAACTTTGCGCTCGTTCCGGCTTCCGTAGCTCTCGCTTATCAATTCTTCCGTACGTGGGGCAAGTTTCTGATCTCGCAGCTCCTCATTTCGGCGGTCTATGCGTTTATCGGTTTGCCTGTTTTTGCATGGCTGGGCATCATTACATTAAGCAATTGGAGCTACTTCGGTTCCTTCCTTGTACTGATCCTTACAGGGATCCTTACCAAAGCGGTCACGGACTGGATCGTCAGTGCGAAACGTGAGCCTCATGCTCATGACGACAAGAACCGGGAATTTACCTTCAGCTCTACACGCAAGAAACAAGGGGCACGTTAAGGGAGCAACGTGACGATCCTCCCTCCAGGCTGTCCGGTATCCTGCCGGGCGGCTTTTTTTGCACCGTGATATCGAATTCTTGCTGTCCTATTGCCAAAAGCTTACTATAGGCCGACCGTCAGGGTATACTGGGCTTGAGGTGATCCAATGACGAGCCGAACCTTAGAATATACCGTCGTTCGAAAAGAAGATCAAGACAGGAGAATGTACGCTGTCGTGACGGCCGTTCCGACCGAGGAGCAGTGGCGGGCGATCGTTTCCTGCGACCGGGCCTACGACGGCTTGTTTTATTATGCCGTCATCTCCACGGGCATTTTTTGCCGGCCCTCTTGCAAGTCGAGAACGCCGAATCCGCGGAATGTCCGGATTTTCGAGCAATCCCGGCAGGCCTTATCGGAAGGGTTTCGTCCTTGCAAGCGGTGCAAGCCGGACGGGAATCGGCTGCCCGAGGAGGAGTGGGTGGACGCGATTACGGAGTGGTTGAACGGCAACTATGCCGGAACGTTCACGCTCGGAACGCTGGCGGAACGGTTTCACGGCGACCCGTTTCACCTGCAGAGAACGTTCAAGCGCCTTAAGGGGATGACCCCGGCCGAATACGTCTTGCAGCTGCGCATGAACCGGGCGAAGAAGGATCTTGCCGCCACCGAGAAACCGGTCACGGATATCGCCCAAGAGGTAGGGATTTCTAACGCGGCCTATTTTTCCAATCTGTTCCACAAAGAAATAGGCTGCACCCCCACAACCTACCGGCAAATATACCGAAACCGCGGAAGTCAAGGAGGAGAACGGCAAAGCGGAGGGAGTGAATAGCGAATGGCCGGAAACCGCAGCATGCTTCAAGAAATATCCAAACGGGTCGCATCGCTCGATTGGCCGTCGCTGCAGAAGCAGCTGGATGAGCAGGGCTACGCTTCGCTTCCGGTGCTCCTGGAAGAGGCGGAATGCCGCGAGCTCATCGGTATGTACGATGAAGAAGCGAATTTCAGGAGCCGGATCGATATGGAAAGGTACCGATTCGGCCAGGGCGAATACAAATATTTCGCGGCGCCGGCGCCGCCGCTGCTCCAGGAGCTTCGTTCTTCCTTGTACCCGGAGCTGGCACAGACGGCCAACCGCTGGCTGCAGTGTCTTGGCGGCGAGACGGTTTACCCTGGAGATCTGCCGGCCTTTCTGGAGCGTTGCTATGAGCATGGACAGGTCCGTCCGACACCGCTGATTTTAAAATATGAAACCGGCGGCTACAACTGTCTGCATCAGGATTTGTACGGCGAAGTCTTCTTCCCGTTCCAGGTCGTCTTTGCTTTGAACCGGCGGGAGCAGGATTATACCGGAGGGGAGTTTCTGCTGGTGGAACAGCGACCCCGTGCGCAGTCCAGGGGACATGTCCTGACGATGGAACAGGGGGCGGGCGTCATTTTTCCGACACAACACAGGCCTGTGCTTGGAACGCGGGGTTATTACCGCACGACCCTGCGCCATGGGGTCGGCACGGTTACATCCGGCACGAGATACACGCTAGGCATCGTCTTCCACGACGCCAAATAAACGGATAATCCGGGGCTCTTCTATGCATGCTATGAAAGGGGGATCCCCCTTCCAAGCCAAGAAACTGCAGAGGAGTTGATCGATGATGCCGCGGCGCAGAAGAGGACAGAACATTAGTCAAAACCAGCAGTCAGGCTTCAGCCCTTCGCCATGGGGCGCTTCACCGGGTTATGAGAATGCGGTGGAACCTACACATAACGGGAATTTTGCATGGAACGGACAGCCGATCCCTCACTATACGACCAACGGATCTCAGGAGCAAGGAGGCGCCGCATGGCCGGCGACCGGACTCGGCAGTACAGTGGGAGCCGGACAGCAGGGCTTCCTGCCGCAAGCCCGGAATCAGACCGGCGGCCCGTCGTTCCAAGGCGGAATGCCTGCTCCCGGCGCATCCGGCAATCCTAATGCCGAATACGGCCAGCGCAATACGGGGATTAATAACGCCGATGCACGCAACGTGGGCTTTCAAGGCGGTTATACAGGCTACGGCCCGAACGGACAGCCGATTCAGTACGGAACCTTCATGCGGGACGGGACGCAGTATGGTGCAGGTCCTCACACGATTGATCCGAACAAGGCGATCATTCAAGCCGTCCACTATGAGAACGGCGGCATCAGCGCCGTCCGCTTTCAGGACGGTACCGAGGCCGATATTGCCACCGCCATCGGAATGGCCGAAGCCGGCTTGATCGAGGACGTGAACACAGGCAAGAACAGAGAAGGACAGAAGACCTTAAGATCGTACCCGGATGGGGATCCCAGCAACAACCTTTCCAATCTGCCGCGTTTCTAAGGAGGGCGGGTCATCCCGCTTGCGTAAGAAGCAGACCGTCATGACGGTCTGCTTTTTTGCTGGATACGGCCAACCGCCTGCCGCCAGGGGTACTAGAGAAATATAGTACTATCCGCTCGAATGTTCCTTGCTTACAATGGAGGTACCCGAACGAATGGCGGCGGTGAGAAAAAGCCTGAATACCAGCAGACAGGAATGGTTTCGTGTGGAGTTAAAGGAGCGGTTATCTGTATTGAAGAGGTACGAGACGGATTGCTTCGGAGTTTGCCTTTACCTGCTGCAAAGCGAAGCGATGGCCTGTGAGGCGGCTAAGCTGACACTTCTCGAGCTCATGAAAGACCATGCCTTCTTTGCCGCGGATGCCCGGACAAAAAGCGATATGCTCCGCAAGGAAGCGTTAAGAAGGTCCCTGCAAATCAGAAGGATGCAGGGTCGCCGGCTCGCGGACCATGCTTGACAGCATGCCGCCAGTGGGGTAGTCTTGGGGCATACTACGCACAGATTTGGGAGGCTGTTACGATCATGCTGTTATTGGATCTGCTCAAGCGAATCGGTCTGTCCGACCTGGAGGCCCGCTGTTATGTCGCGCTGAACGAAGAGAAGAGTCTGACGGGGTACGAGGTGGCCAAACGGGTATCGGTTTCGCGCACCAATGTATATTCCGCTCTGCGGTCGCTAATGGATAAGGGGGCGTGCCGCCTCATCGAAGGCGATCCGGTTCAGTACGACGCCGTTCCGATCGAACAGCTGGTCCGGCACCTTAGAAGCGAATTCGATCAAACCTCGGAGCGGCTGGTTCAAGAGTTAAAAGCACCGGCCCGGGATACGTCATCCTTCTATAATTGGCAGGGAACCCGCGCTCTCGAGCAGGCTATCGGCAGATTGGCGGCCAATGCGGAGCATACGATCATCGCCGATGTCTGGGCGGAGGATCTGATTCATATGGAGGATTCCTTGCTGGCTGCACAGCGCCGCGGCGTGAACGTCATTCTTATTAGCTTGGGCCCGGTGCAGACCCGGCTGGACCAAACCTTTATCCATAAACGCATTGATGGCGCCACAGCCGACACGCCCCGCAAATTTTCGCTGCTCTGCGACTCGCGTTCCGCACTCATCGGCGGCTTCGGCGGCGACCTCAAGCCCTCGGCGCTGGAGAGCGATCATCCTTCAATTTGCGAGATACTGAAGAATGAATTTTTCCACGATCTCCTGATGATCCGGATCGAAGCCGATTTCGGCCCGCGGCTGACGGAGAAATACGGGCACGGCTATGAGCGGCTCAGGGAAGAGTATTTGAACGGGAATGGCTGGCGCATTTGACGGCCGCCTCTCTCGGTAAGCCGTTATTTGGAGGCTTCCGCCCCGCCTTTTCCCGGGAAGGCGTCCTGGATAAAGCGTATCCACTCCCGTGCGGCGATGGACTGGTAGCTGTTCTTCCGCCAGATCATGGCGAGATGCCACGGAATCACCGGATCAGCCAGACGAATCGGCCGAACCCTCGCCGGATCCAGTGTCCGGCAGATCGTTTCGGGGAGAAGCGCAAGCCCCAGGCCGGCCGCCGCCATCTCGCGGATGAAATCCCATTGCGAGCTGCGGTAGAGCACCTCAGGCTGAAACCCGGCCCGAACACATTCCTGAGTAATAACGTCGTGCAGGGCAAAATCTTCCCGGAATAGAATAAACGGCTCCTCCGCCAGTTCCTTCAAGGCTACCTCGGTCCTCTCCGCGAGCGGATGCTCCGCTTGAACAATCACCCTGATTTCCTCTTGAACGATAGAGTAGGTTTCAAACATGGCTTCGTTCGTCGGCAGAAGAACGACGGCCATATCCAGATGCCCCTCCGCAACTTCCTTCTCCAGCTTCTTCGAGCCATCCTCCACCATGTGAAGGGTAAGGCCCGGATACCGCTCCCGGAAACGGCTCATCACGCCGGGAAAGAAGCTGGACCCCGCCATCGGAGGCGGCCCGATCCGGATGGTTCCTTTGTTCAAATTCGTCAGATCGCTGAGCTCGGTCGTCAAATTGTTGAACGATTGAAGAATATCCTGCCCTTGATTCCAAATCACCTTCCCTGCATCGGTTAATTCCACGCGCTTGCCGATGCGCGAGAACAGCTCGACGCCGAGTTCCTCCTCGAGATTTTTGATCATCTTGCTCAGCGTGGGCTGGGTGATGTGCAGAGCTTCCGCGGCTTTGGTGAAGCTGCGCAGCCGGGCCAATTCCATAACGTACTGCAAATGCCGGATTTCCATGGTTCACGCCTCATTTCTATAGATCAAAGGAATGTAAATCATTCGATATATTCATTTTACCAATGAAAAAAGTTCATGTACACTTTCAATTGAGAGGAGTCATGAACGATGGTTACGATATTGAAAAGCTTGGGGCAGATCCTGTTCTTCGTCCTGGTTTCCTGCCTGATGAACCGCCTGACAGGCTGGCTCCACCTGAAGGTGCCGGGAAGTATTCTGGGGATCGGCCTCGTTTTTGTGCTTGCTGCAGATGAAGATCTTGAAGCTGGAATGGATCGAGCTGGGGGCCAAGTGGTCGCTGGCCGAGATGCTGCTGTTCTTCATTCCGCCGGCGGCCGGTATGATCCAATACAAGGAGCCGCTGCTGAGCAGCGGTTTCCGTATCCTGCTTGTGGTGGTTTGCAGTACGGTTACGGTGATGGTTTGCGCCGGGGTGCTGACGGAGAGCCTCGCGAAGCTGAGAAGGAGGGAACGGTTATGATGCTGGTCGCCGCATGTTTTCTAGCGACGGTCGCCATCTACTGGGGGGTCAAACGGTTGTACCGGGTACGTCCCGTCATGATCCTGTCGCCGCTGCTCATTACGCCGGTCGCCGTAATCGCGATCCTGCTGTGGAGCGGGATCCCTTACGAATCCTATAACGCCGGAGCGGGCTGGCTCAGCGATATGATCGGGCCGGCGACCGTAGCCCTGGCTGTGCCCTTATATAAGAATGTTCACATTCTGAAAAAGCATGCGCTCGCCATCGGCATCAGCGTATTTGCCGGTTCCACCGTCGCGATCATTTCGTCGGTCTGGCTTGCCCGGGAGCCGCGGCTCCCTCCGCAAATCATCGACAGCCTGGCCCCCGCTCCGCGACGACGCCGATTGCGCTCGCCATCTCCGGTATGAACGGGGGCTGCCGGCGATGACGGCCTTATTCGTGCTGATGACGGGACTGCTCGGCATGATGATCGGCCCCGCGGTGATCCGCATCTTCCGGATCCGGGGCGAGATTGCCCGCGGGGTTATGCTCGGTACGAGCGCGCATACGGCGGGAACGTCCAAAGCCTTCGAATTCGGCTCTGTGACCGGTTCGATTTCCAGCATAGCGATGATTTTGACCGCCTTTTTCACGTTGTTTACGGCGCCCTGGATTCTGGGGTGGTTCGGATAAGAATATATGTTTCGGATAACGAATTGAAAGTACCGGTGAACGACCATTTGGCGCTGCCTCATAGGCGGCTTTTTTTGTCTAAAAAATGCTAGGATATATCAAGCTTCTTCGTTTTCAATCGGTTCCGGTTCGGTTAATATTTACCATCTGTCAATATTTACAATATGACTTTAGGGCCCATTTCTGTTATGATCTACTGTTGTACTTAACATAGAAGGGGATGTTTGTTTATGAGTCAGCAGCAGGCGGAATCGTCTGTTACCAATAAAAAGAAAGGGAAGAGCGAGCGCTTTACTTCGTCGGGCTTTATCCTGGCCGCCATCGGCGACTCCGTGGGTTTAGGGAATATGTGGAAATTCCCGTACATTACGGGGAAGCACGGGGGGGCCGCCTTTTTCTGGTGTTTATTATCTGTCTGATCGTGGTGGGGCTTGCCCATCCTGCTGGCGGAGATGACGATCGGCCGCGGCGGAAGGGGCAACGCGTCTACCGCGCTGTACCGTCTGACGAATAAGAAATATTGGGGCGCCCTCGGCTTCCTGCCGATTATCACCGCTTTCCTGGTTATGTGCTATTATGCGGTTGTAGCCGGATGGACGCTTCATTATACCGTGGAGTCGTTTACAGGGCTGCTCTTCCAAGCCGGTGCGGATTACAAAGAGAAGTTTACAGGCTTTGCGGCGGGGCCTTGGCCGCTCTTCTGGCAGGCGATCGTGATGCTGATCTGCGGCTGGGTCATTGCCAAAGGGGTTTCCGGGGGCATCGAGAAATTCAATAAAGTCTTGATTCCGGGCTTCCTGCTGATCCTCTTTATTCTCATGATTCGGGCGCTGACGCTTCCCGGCTCTGCCGAAGGCGTGAAGTTCTTCCTTGAGCCGGATTTCTCCAAGCTGGATCCGGAATCCGTGCTCATCGCCTTGGGACATGCTTTCTTCTCCTTGTCCCTCGGTTTTGGCTGCATGCTGACTTATGGTGCGTATGTGGAGAAAAAACAGTCGCTCGGCACAGCGACGCTGGCCATCGCCGGCGGGGATCTGGTTTACGCCCTGATCGCGGGTTTGATCGTATTCCCGACCGTATTTTCCTTCGGCCTGGAACCGGGGAAGGGGTGGGTCTCGCCTTCATGGCGCCGCCGGCCGCCTTCTCGCAGATGCCGCTTGGTTTCCTGTTCGGCGGCTTGTTCTTTGCGCTGCTGGCTATTGCCGCGCTGACCTCGGCGATCTCGATTCTGGAGGTGCCCGTCGCGTTCGCCATGCATAAGTGGAACTGGAGCCGGGTTAAGGCTTCGGTCATCCTATCGTCCGTTTGCTTCATCGTCGGAATTCCGGCGGCGCTGTCCATTGGCGGTCCGCTCGGCGGTTTTACTCCCGGCGGGAAGAGCATATTCGACTGGTTCGATTACACGACCGCCTATATTCTGATGCCGCTTGGCGGTTTGATCGTGACGATCTTTACCGGATATGCATGGAAGCTGGCCGGGGAAGAAGCGGCACTTACGAGCTTCTGGTATAAGGCTTGGATGTTCCTCTTGCGGATTATCGTGCCGATCCTGATCGTCTTGATTTTTCTGTACTCGGTGGGCATCATTAAGTTCTAATAAAGGAAGGACGGTTCCGGTTATCCGGGACCGTCCTTTTTGCGTGGGGAGGAGGCAGGATGGACATAAGCCTACAGCGACTTAAGCCCGGCGACCAGCTCCTGGGCTTCGGCTTTCGGCATCGGCGGCAGCACGACAACCGTCATGGAACCGGCCGGCACCTCCGTATGCCCCGCATCGCGAATGGACAGACAGCCTTTCTCGACAAGCTGCTGCAGGTCCTGTTCCTTGCCGCGCAGCACAATTTTTTCTGGCCGGCGGCAAGCCAGGCCTGCATTCTTTCATGCCGCTTCGGTTCATTCAGCAGGCAGTGCAGCGTCATGGTCGTGGCGGCGTGAGCAACCTGTGCGGCCACTTTGCCTTTAGACATGTCGAGTTCTTCGTTCACAACATAGTATTGGACCAAATCTTGTTCGGCGGGTTTGATACATCATCAGTCCTTCCTTAAGCGCGGCTGGGCTTTTCTATTCATCATATGACAGACAGGCCTCTTTTAACAAATGATACTTAAAAAAATGGCCGCCGATAAAAAACGAAGAAAGGCCTGCATCTCCCGGATGTCAGGCCTTTCGTGTTTATTCGTTCGTCTCGTTGAGCAGCTTCAGCTTCTCCAGTATTTTAAAGAACAAGCTTAGAAGAATCGCAATGACCGTGGCCAGTGCCATGCCTTTGAGCGAAAAGTCGCCGATGTTCACTGCCGTCCCGCTGATCCCGATTACGAGCACGATGGTGGTTAAGGTCAGATTGCTCGCCTTGGAGTAATCGACCTTCGTCTCCACCAGCATCCGAATGCCGGATGCTGCGATGACGCCGAAGAGCAGAAGGGAGACGCCGCCCATTACCGGAGTAGGGATCGTGGTAATCAGCGCGGTCAGCTTTCCGAAGAAGGACAGCAGAACAGCAAGCACGGCCGCTCCGCCGATCACCCACACGGAGTACACGCGGCTGATCGCCATGACGCCGATGTTCTCCCCGTAAGTCGTATTCGGCGTAGAACCGACAAAACCCGACAGGATCGTCGAGATGCCGTTGCCCATAAGCGAGCGGTTCAATCCAGGGTCCTTGGACAGGTCTTTGCCGACGATATTGCCCGTCACGATCAGGTGTCCGATATGCTCCGCAATGACTACAAGCGCCGCGGGCGCTATGATCGCTATGGCTGATCCGCTGAACTCAGGCTTGTAGAAGGTAGGCAGAGACAAGAACGGAGCGCTCTGAACCGTACCGTAGTCAAGCACGCCGAGAGCGAGCGACAGCAGATACCCGCAGACGATGCCGAACAGAATCGGAATAATCTTGAGAAATCCGCGGAACACAACGGACCCGAGTACGGTGATCAGCGACGTGACGGAAGAGATGGTGATCGTCTGCATGTTCGGCTTCCAGTCGGTTGCCGCCGCGGCGGGCTTGATAAAACCGGCCATCTCCGCAGCGGTAGGGACAAGCTCAAGTCCAATGACGGCGACAATGGCTCCCATAGCCGCAGGCGGGAAGACGACATCCAGCCAGCGGGTCCCGGCGAAATGGATGATGAGACCGACGATGGTGAAGATAACGCCGGATACGATGAATCCGCCCAGCGCCGCCTGGTAAGATTGCCCGCTTCCCAGCACGGCGAACACCGGGGAGAGAAAGGCGAAGCTGGAGCCCAGATAGGCCGGAATTTTGCCTTTGCAAATCAAGAGGTACAGCAGCGTACCGATCCCGTTCATCAGCAGAATGGTTGCCGGATCAACCTTGAACAGCACGGGAACGAGCACCGTGGACCCGAACATGGCAAACAAATGCTGCAGGCTGAGAAAGATGCTTTTCACGAAAGGGGGCGCTCATCGACTTGGATGACTTCCTGCCGCATAACAAATCATCGACTCCTTCAATATGTATTCCTTAAAAAACACCTCGTCTATCTTATCAAAAAACGTCGAAATTTCCACCTTTTTTTGAAAAAAAGAGCTCCTGCCCTAAGACAGAAGCTCTTCCTATTATTCCACTTCGTGGTTCATATTAAAATAATTCAGCAGCACGGTCGTTATGCCAAGTGCGATATACATGACCGACAGCAGCAGATCCAGCATGTAAGCCAGCGGGAAAATGATAAACCAGACGCCGGCGAGCAGCGCAAGCCAGTTCTGCCATGAATTCCAGCCGGTTTTGCCGATGGCCAGCAAGGAGGCGGCGAGTTGGATAAAGCCCGCGATCAAGCTGCTGGTAACCACGCCTTCGACATGGCCGAACTGGAACCACCAAGGGGCAAACATAAAGAGGAGACCGATGAGCGCCGATAAACCGTTGCGGTAATGCACAGGGTTCACCTCCCGACACGGTTGATGGAAGAGGAGAAGCTTCCTTGCTATACTATATGCAAGCGGTTACAAAAATGTGCTCCGGATACATGCCAAATCTAAATCATATGCGGACGCGGAGAATCGGTGACAACAAACAAGCCCCGAAACCCGAAATCGGGCTCGGAGCTTCGAGGTAAATCGGCGGTCAACTGACAACGGTCCGGTATCCCGGAAGGGGCCTTGGCCGGATGTGTGTCTTACTCCGGCATAGCGGCTTCCATTTTAAGCGGCGGAGCGGGATCAATTTTCATAGACCGGTAGAGCAGCGAGCATACCACGGACGCCAGCGCGACAACCGTCATCCCCCAATAAATATCGGAGTAAGCAGAGGTCAAAGGCTGATCCTTAAGCAGGACCAGCGAGCGCCGGTCACCGCTACACTGAACGCGCCGCTGAAAAACTGCGTCAGTTGGAACAGACCCATGCCGGAACCCGTGCGGTCTTTGGGCAGAATCCGCGACATTTCGTTGGAAACGCTGGTGGTTAGAGCCGTGAAGCCGATGCTCATAACAACGTAGCCGATCATGATGGCGTAATACGTTTGTACGGCCAGAAGGGCGAACAGCACCGTCGAAGCGAGCAGCGACCACGGCGCTGATCTGAGCAGTCGTCCGTTGCCGAAGCGGTCGATCATCTTGCCGATCCGGTTCGAGGCCAGCATGGAGATCAGGGCGCCGGGGAAGAGAAGAAGGCCCGACTGCCCGGCCGTCAGCCCGTAAAGATGGCTTAAGATTTGCGGAACGACAAATAATGTCGCAAAGTTGATGATGTAGGCGGCGATCCCCAGGACGCTCAAGGACATATAAGGCTTATCGCGGAACAACGCGGGCTGGATGAACGGATCCTTCACCCGGCGGATGCGGACCCAGAACAAAGCAAGTGCGACCAGGCTGACGCCGAGCATGATCCAAGAACGGCCGGTAAGAAACATCAGCGGCCCCGGTTGTGCCTGCACCGACGAGTACCGCCCCGGGAAAATCGAAGGTCCCCTCTTTCTTCGCTTCCGCCGGCAGGAGCCGGTAAAAGAGAGGGATGAGCAGAAGCGTAATCCCGGTAACGGCGAACAGGAAGTTCCAGCCGAGATATTGGGTAATCCCGCCGCCGATCACCGGACCCAGCCCGAGGCCAAGGGAGGTCGCCGACATGATGACGGACATCGATTTCCCGCGGCGCGACAGCGGAATGTAGCGTGACAGCAGTACGATAGCGAGGCCGGGAACGGATGCGGCGCCCGAAGCCTGAATGAGTCTGGCACAGAGCAGCACACCATAATGATGGCTGAATAATCCCAGCACCGACGCCGCACCAAGCGAGCTTAGGCCAATGGTGAGCAGCGTCCGGATCGGCAGGAAATCGGACAACCGGCTGTAGGTGATCGAAGAGATGGCGAATACGATCGAATAGCCCGTAACAATCCAGGACGCCGCCACCGAAGAAAGCCCGAAATCCTTGGAGATTTGCGGCGCCGCCAAGTTAAACATCATGGTATTCATGACCACGAGGACGACGCTGAGAGCCAGCAGGGAGAGGATCGTTCCTTCCCGTTTCAAGCCGCCGGAAAGCTCGGCGGACGGATTGCTGTTGTTGGACACGGCTAAACCTCCTTACAAGTTTGAATGTTTCATTGTTATCGAATATTAGAAATATAGCATGCTTTGTGTTACAATTCAATACATAGTCATCCGAAAGGAGAACCGACATCCATGAAAATTTTACACCATCCCGGTCGCGACGACATTCAGCTGACTTCCGTTCTTTATGCGCTCAGCGATCCGATCCGGCTCGAAATTGTCACGAGAATCGCAAAGAACGGCGAAAACCCTTGCAGCACCTTCGACCTTCCGGTGGCCAAATCGACCGTATCTCATCATATAAGGACCCTTCGGGAGGCCGGCGTCATTCGGGTTCGGGTACAAGGGACGCAGCATTACCTTACGCTTCGGACGGAAGATCTGGAGGAACGCTTCCCCGGTTTGCTCGGCACGATTCTGAACGCGGCCGGACATTCTTCCTGACTTGTCATGAAAGCACCTTACAGCTGCGTATGAATAAGAGCAACCGGCCTAGGAATAATAGGGCTGAGAAAGGGGCGCATAGGAATGACCGTCAAGTCGGAAAAAGAAAAGATGCTGAGCGGTGAGCTCTATCTGGCATCCGATCCGCAGCTGACCCGTGAAAGAGAGAATGCCAGAAGGCTGACCCGCTTATTTAATCAGACCCTGGAAACCGAGCATGAACGCCGGGTCGAGCTTCTGATGACGCTTTTCGGATCCACCGGCGGCGGCTTGTATATAGAGCCGGCTTTCCGCTGCGATTACGGCTATAATATCCATGTCGGCGACCATTTTTACGCCAATTTCGACTGCGTCATTCTGGATGTATGCGAGGTTCGGATCGGCAACAACTGCTTTATCGGACCCGGCGTACATATTTATACGGTCGCCCATCCCCTGAACCCCTGGAACGTATTGCAGGACCCGAATTCGGCAAGCCCGTCACGATCGGCGACAATGTATGGATCGGGGGCAGGGCGGTCATTAACCCGGGAGTGACGGTTGGCGATAATGCGGTGATCGGTTCCGGCGCCGTAGTAACCAAAGATGTGCCGGCCGGCGCTATTGTCGGCGGGAATCCTGCGGCGGTCATCCGAATGCTCGATTCGTAAATGTCCGCAATCCCTCCGGTTACAGGTGGCATGGAAGGGATATTCGTCAGCGGCGTACTTTCGATCACATTTTGCAGCAACTGGGCGGTTTGCATGGTTTTGCCGCGGACGGATCATACTAACGTTACATTCGGACATGTAATGGAGTGTGTCTTTCGTGGTCTTTTCCAGTTTCGTCTTTTTGTTTGCCTTTCTTCCTTTATCGCTTCTCTGTTATTTCGCCTCTCCGGATCGAATGAAGAACGCCATCCTGCTGATGTTCTCCTTGTTTTTCTACGCCTGGGGCGAGCCGCTCTGGATCGTGATCCTGCTGTTCAACGTGTTTGCGGGTTGGATCGGAGGACGCCTGATCGAGCGTTACCGCGGCCTTCCCGCCGCCAGGACCGCGCTGGTGTTATCGGTGGCCTGCCAGGTGCTGCTGCTGTTTCATTTCAAATATCTCGGCTTTGCGCTGCAAAGCTTCTCCTCCTTAACCGGCATTCCTATCGCTTATATAGATCCGGGTCTTCCGATCGGGATTTCCTTTTTTACCTTTCATCTGATTTCCTATCTGGCGGACGTCTACCGGGCGGAAGCGCCGGCACTCCGTTCCTATTCCAAGCTGCTGCTGTATATTTCCATGTTCCCTCAGCTTGTGGCCGGGCCGATCATCCGCTATGCGGATGTGCAGGAGCGACTGCATGCCCGCACCGTGACTTTGTCCGGCTTCAGCTACGGGATCGGTCGCTTCGCCGTCGGACTCGGCAAGAAAGTGATCTTCGCCAATGCGCTGGGCGAGATTTCGCCGCTTTTTCTGGATGGGGATTTACGGGGACTGTCCGTGCTGGGGGCATGGTTCGGCATGCTGCTGTTTGCGCTGCATATTTACTTCGACTTCTCCGGCTATTCCGATATGGCGATCGGCCTCGGGCGGATGTTCGGATTTACCTTCAAGGAAAACTTCGAATATCCGTACATCTCATCCAGTGCCACGGAGTTCTGGCGGCGCTGGAACATCTCCGTCGGCCGGTTCTTCCGCGACTATGTCTATATTCCTTTGGGGGAAACCGCAGGCGGCCGTGGCTGAACCTGTTCGCCGTCTGGTTTTTAACCGGCTTATGGCACGGGGCCAGCTGGAATTTCGTGCTGTGGGGGCTGTATTTCGGCGTCCTGATTGCACTGGAAAAAAGCTTCCTGCTGCAGTTTATGTCCCGTTGGCCGAGAGGGGCTAGGCATGTCTATTTCGCCGCGCCCGTGCTGGTCGGATGGGTGTTCTTCTATTTTGAATCCTTCGGCCGTGCGATCTATTATTTGCAGGTGATGCTCGGGCTTGCCGGAGCCCCCCTTACGGATACGGAGTCGCTGCTTCAGCTGCAGAACCATCTGTTCCTGATTGCACTCGCCCTGGTAGCCGCTACACCCGGTCCGGCCCGCCTGCACAGCCGTCTGACCGGCGGAATGAAGCCCCGGGCGGCCCGGTCTCTCTATACTCATGCGCTTGTTCCTGCAGCCTCTCTGACACTGCTGGTGCTCTCGGCTATCCTGCTCGTAGGAAAAACGTACGTGCCCTTTTTCTATTTCCGTTTCTGAGGAGGTGGCCATATGCGGATCGGACCGCTGGTGCAAATCGGGTTCTTTTTTGCATTTCTATTGTCGGGAGCCGTTCTGATGCTGTTCTTCGGAGGGGGCGACACCGTTTCGGAAGCGGAGAACCGGAGATTGGCTCCGATGCCGGTGTTGTCCCTTAAGGCTCTGGAATCGGGAGACTACTTCCGGCTGTGGGATAATTACGCCGCCGATCATATCGCGTTCCGCGATACCCTGGTCGCCGTAAGCAAGAGGATATCGTCCTGGCAGGGCTACACCGGCCGGGAGCAGGCGGAGATCGTCGCATCCCGGGCCAATAACACCGGGGAAGCCATGACCGCCGAGCCGCCGAATTCGTCTGACCCGCCGCCGCAGGCTCCGCAGAATAGCGAGCCGCCTGCCGCCGCTGCTCCTCCGAAGGAAGCGGACAAGCCCGGGGAGAACGCTCCGCCGCAGACCGGACGAGAAGGGCCGGGTGCACGGGAAGGTGCTGATCACCGGCGACCGGGCGATGAATTTGTTCACCTACGATCCTGCGGCCGGGAAGGCTTATGCCGACGCAGTGAACCGTATCCGCGAGGTGCTGACAAGCGGTCCCGAGCCTCTGGAGCGGACTGCAGTGCTGCTGGCGCCAACCGCCGCCGAATTCGTCCGCTCGCCCAAATGGAAAGCATTATCCTCTTCCCAGCAGGAAGCTTTCGGGTCCGTATACCGGCAGTTGAACGGGCAGATCACGACCATCGATGCCCTGGCGGCGCTTCGTGAGCATGCCGGGGAGCCGCTTCATTTTCGCACGGATCATCACTGGACGGCTACGGGAGCGTACTATGCTTACGCCGCTTATGTGAAGGCGATCGGCTTGACGCCGATTCCGCTATCCTCCTACGCGACGGAGAAGGTGCACGGCTTTCTCGGCTCCCTCTATAGTGCTACATTAAACAGGCGTTTGGCGGAGCGACCGGATACCATCGTGCTGTACAAGCCGGCGGTGAAGCATGAATACGTCGTTCATTACAGCGGCCCGCTGCGGATGCCGCTGCTCGATATGAGTCATGCCGGGAAGAAGAATAAATACCGGATCTTCTTAAGCGGGGATCGTCCGTGGGGACGGATTACAACCGAGTCGGACGGACCAAGACTCGCTGTGATCAAGGATTCGTACGGGAATGCGCTGATTCCTTTCCTGCTCCCGCATTTCAGTGAAATTTATGTGATCGACCCCCGGCAGTTCAATAGGCCGCTGGACGCTTTTGTCCGGGAGCATAAGATCCGGGAGCTCTTGTTTGTGAACAATGCGGAAGTCACAATGGAGAGCAGCTTCGCCGAGCAGCTTCGCCGAATCCTCGGGTCCGCGGCACATTAGCAATAGGGGAGAGAAGGAAGCCGTCGGCGGGGATTGTAAATTCGCTTGCTGCGAATAGGGGTAATAAAAGGATGAGGGAGGTGTTCAAGCCATGCTTACCAACAGAGGCTTGTCCGGGAGCTCATCCGAAATGCCGGAGATTACGCCTGGGGGTGTCCCGGAGATTAAGCCCGAGGTCCCGCCGGAAATCAAGCCCGGAGTGTCCCCGGAAATTTCGCCGGCCAAGACGCCGGAAATTTCGCCGAACGTAACGCCGGAAATCAAACCGGAGGTGCCCCCGGAGATTAAGCCGCAAGATCCGCCCGGTATCACGCCGGATCCGCCGGAGAAGAAATAAGCGCTGGAATGGAAAAGGCCCGGCTTTCGCGGAAGCCGGGCCTTTTTCTACTTCCGGTTAAAATTTTTCGAGCAAAATAAGCCATTCGTCCACGAAGAATCAGCGTTTTTTCATCTCAAAAAATTCGCATTCGTTCCTGCGGTGATAAGCCACATCGCTGACACCCGACTGAATCACGACGGTCATCTCGTCGAATCGGGTGATGATCCCGCCGGCATCGACTACATGATCGTCCTTGAACACGCGGATTCGCGATTGGCGCTGCATGGCCTCTTCAAAATCCCGGTCTGTTTCTAATCGTCCATAGTATGCCACGGCCGTAGCTCCTTCTCTATCGTTGTGTATTTCCATAGTACCAGACCGTAGGCGTTCCGGGCAAAGGAGCCGCCTTAGTCGCAGGCCTGAACGCCGCCTCCTGTTCTCTTTTCCCGTAAGCTGTTATAATAAAGGGCAACAGGGGGAAGCGAACATGGCAAAGAAAAGGCCGATCACGGCAGCAAAGCCCGAAGCCCGGGAAGCCTCGGCGACCTTGAAGGACCTGCTGAGCCCGGAGGTGCTGGGTAAGCTGAAAGCGCAGAGCGAAGAATGGAAGGCTGAAGCGGAGACCCGCAGGGAAGAGCAAAGAAAGCAGGCGGAACAGCGGCGGAAGGCCGAGCAGAAGCGGCTCGAGAACGATTTCGGTTATTTGCTCGAGAACAGCGGCCAGGACTGGCGGAAATACAAGTAACGAACCTTTTGAGGTGAATCGATTGGAAAAGGAACCCTTGACCCGCTTCGGCGTCTCCATGCCGGAAGACCTCGTGCGGCAGTTTGATCAATATATATCGGAGCAGGGCTATACCAACCGTTCCGAAGCGATCCGGGATTTGGTGCGCCGAGCGATGCTGGAGCCCGGCCGCCTGCATTCCGATCAGACGGTCGCCGGAACGATCGTGATGGTGTACGACCATCATGTGAGCGATTTGCCGCTGACCTTGATGGAGCTTCAACACGAATACCATCATGATATCAACTCCACGATGCATGTACATTTGAACCATGACCAATGCCTGGAAATCATCGTGGTACGGGGCATTCTTCACCGGTTAAGAGAGCTTCATCAAAAAATTCAAGTCCAGAAGGGCGTATTATATGCCGAATTGTCCGTCACCTATGCGGACACGCACGAATCCGAACATTCCCATTAGAAAGGTCAAACGCCCGGCTAAGAGGTTATTCCTCCAAGCCGGGCGTTTTGTTACATTAGACCCATGCCGGGTTCTCCCGCCGGGGATTCAAGCTTAATTCTCTTCCGAGCTCCCTTCAGGCTCCCCGCCGGGGCTTCTTTGCCGATCCAAAGGAAGAGGATGATCAGGATAAAGGCCGTGAGAGCGAGCAGGGGAATCGTAATAAAGCCGAGCCAATCGATATAATCCTGATTGCAGGGAACGCCGACTGTGCAAGGAAGCAGCTTGGCGAGTCCGGGGATTTTCTGCTCGGCGTAGTGATACAGCGAGACCGCTCCGCCGATGAAGCTGAGCGGAAGCAGGTAAGGAATCTGGCGTCGGTCGTTTTTGTAGCAGGCCATGCCGAGCAGGACGACCTGCGGATACATGAAGATGCGCTGGAACCAGCACAGCTTGCAGGGCTCGAAGCGCATGACTTCACTGAAGAACAGGCTTCCGCACACCGCGACAATCGAAACAAGCCAGGCCAGGTAGAGACTGTACGATTTGATAAAGGCTTTCATAGGCTACTTCGCTTCCTGCGCCGCTTTTTCGATTTCCGCTTTGAGTGTGGCATAATCGAGCGCCTTCGTATAGATTCTGCCGTTGATCAGAAGTGTCGGCGTGCCGTTAAAACGGTTCCGGTCGGCGAAGGCGTTCTGCTCGTCCAATTCTTTCTGATACGTCTTGGACACGATATCGTTCTGCAGCTTATCGTAGTCGATCTTCAGACCCGCTTTACGCGCCACATCGGTCAGGAACTGCGGCGTCGCCCAGGCCACCTTCTCGTCGCCTTGATTCTTATACAGGGCGTCGTAGTATTTCCAGTACTCGTCGTTGCTTTGATGGAACACGGCTTGTCCGGCGAGCGCGGCGGTTTTCGAATCCTCCCCAATGATCGTAAAGTTCATGAAATACAGGGATGCGGTGCCTTTATCGATAAAATCCTTCTTCAGTCGCGGCTCAATGGTTTGACTGAACCATTGGCAGGTGGGGCACTTAAAATCGCCGAGCTCGACGATTTTCACCGGGGCGGTTTTCTCACCCAGCACCGGCAACTGGTCGTAAGCGACTTCCAAAGGCTTCGATTTGCTTTGGGCCAGGACGGTAATGGCCCCCACGATAAAAACCGCTACGACCGCCAAGGTAATCCAGGTCAGCTTGCGCGAACGGGCTTCTTTCTTCGCCTGCAGCCGCCGCTCCTTGTAACTCGTTTTTTTATCCGGTTTGCTGGTTTTGGGATTGTTCACGGTTCTCTCATCCTTTTCTTTATAGGCTGGACAGCCTCTTTTCACACTATTGAGTGTAGTGTAACCTGACGGAATTGTCAATTCCACGGGGAAGGAAAGGCTTTAACGCATCTAGTGTGAACAAGGCGGGAGGGATGTCATTCTGGTCCGCATAAACAAACAGCAGCGACCGGGAAGCGGACTGCTGCTGTTTGTTCTGTTACTTGGAAGCGAACGGTTTATAGGAAGAATTAAAGTGATCCATGTCCACGCCTTCCCATATATTATTAACCGCTACTTTCTCCGGCCGGTCGAACACCAGGAATGCCGTCGGCAGATAGCGCATGCCGTAGCCGCTGGAAGGGCGGTTGACTACCTGGTTGTCTTTGACCAGGACGGAGGAGGAGCCGCCGTCCAGATTGGTCGCCGTGACGGCCCCTTTGTCGAGCAGAAGCTCTTGAACGTCGTACAGGGTCGCTCCCAGCGAGTAGCCGGGCTGGCGTCCGTCGATGACGACGAACATGATCGTGCCGTCCGCTTTCTGCGCCATGCAGGTGCGGGGAGCGATTCCCCAGCCGTCGGCTTCGTTTTTAATTAAGCCTTTGCCGTTCACAATGAATTTCGGCTGGAACGTAACGGCGTCCTGCACACCCATATCGAGCAGCTCGGACGGCTTGTAACGCCCGGCGACCATCAGGCCGTTCCTGTCGATGCCCACAACGTTAACCTTGTCGTTCATGCCGACATCGCTGTACAGCGACTTACCGCCGGACATCACGATGCCTGCCGGCTTAAAGCCGTTGCCGTCCCAGTTCGGATCGTCGAAGGCACCGCCGTTAACTCCTGCGATGGCACCGGTTCTTTGCACCATGCTCAGGATTTGTTCGCCCTGGCCTTTAATGCTGGTCGTGACGACCCGGATCATTTTGGGATCGTGAACGTACATAATGTAGCCCTGATACTTCTTGCCCGTGATAGGCTCGACCTCTACGGAATTGTCCCGATGGTTCTTGACGTTCACCTGATGATCGTCTTCCACCATTCCCATCTCGTCGAATTGCTTCAAGTATGCGTCCACCCGACGGTTCAATTCGTCTTCCCCGATCAAATACTTGGCATAGTCGCGGTGCTGCGTCGTTATGAGCGTATCCGCCAGCATATAGCGCAGCTGGGTCCCGGAAGGAGTGAAATAAAACCATCCGGCCGCGCCAAGAATAAGGAGAAGCAAAAAGAGAAATACATATATTATCCGGCCGCGGCGGGGTTTTCTTTTCCGTAGAGACGGCTGATTCTTGAGAGGCATACTCTGCTCCAAGGAAAATCCCTCTTTCTGTACAATGATTGGGTTGTAACGGCGCAGGGCCGTTTCCTTAACCTATTAACTATAAACGATAAAGCTTAAATTTTGATGAAAAATCGTGAAAAGGAAACAAGTACCTGTTCAAAAATAAATAGAACCCCAGAGGGTCTGGGGTTCTCATCTGTAATTGTCAAGATTAGTGAATCACGCGGCGCGCTGTGGCATAATGGGATTTCCACCAGCCGGAATTCATATCGGAGATGGTTACTCCGGGCTTGCCGTACGTGTGAAGGATCTTGCCGTTCCCGATGTAAATCGCTACGTGATGGATCGGGGAGTAGAAGAAGACCAAATCGCCCGGCTTCAGCTGGCTCTTCGGAACATAGGTTCCTACTTTCGATTGCTGCTTGGAGCTTCTAGGCAGATTGATTCCGTTTTTCTTATAGACGTATTGAGTAAAAGAAGAGCAGTCGAATGCATTGGTCCGTCCGGATGGAGCGGCGAATTGATAACGGACACCCATGTAGCGTTTACCGGTAGCGATAATGCTGTTCGCTTTGGACGAAGCCGATACGGTTGCCGCGTGTGCAGCCGGAGCTTCTGTAAACATGCTGACGGATGTCAACAGACCAACACTGAGACTGACGGATACTAATGCTTTGCCAAGGCGGCTCATTTTCTTGATAGACATGACTTCCTCCTTAGGAATTGTTTTTATGTGATTAAGGCGTGTTCTCTAGCACCTGTAACAACCATAACACATAAAAAAATGCCTTAAATTGGCACGCGTTCCCTTATTTCAGGCGGAATCAGGCCTTGCAAGCGATTATGAGAAATTCATTAGAATTCGCCCCTTGACTTGAAGCAGCAATTTGTAGTTTAATAATTAATTTCCCTGAGCTTGAAGGAAATCACATCTAATCCAATTAAAACGTAAACAATAGGGGCCCGAACACGGCAAAAAACAGGCCGAATGCTTCCCCGGCCTGTCTTATAAAGGCTGATTCATGACTGACGCTCCTGATTGTAAGATTTCATGGCTTGCAGGCGGCACTACAACTGGAACAGGCTTGCGAGCAGCCTTCTCTTCTTCGGCTCCGGCGGTTTGGAATAACCGCTAGCGGTAGTGAACGAATCCGTCTGCTTCTGCAGTTGGGCGAACGTTCTTTTGATCGTTTCCATGCTTTGCAGCAGCTGCTTGACCGAAACGGTCAGTTCATCCAGCTCCTTGCGGTGCTCAAGCAGCTGAACGGAGACGACGTCTTCGGCTTTCTGAGACAGCTTGTGCTCGAGTTGATCCAGCCGTTTGGACAGCTCCGCGCAGATGTCGGCCGGGGAGACGGAAGGGACCGGGCTTGCCGGGACGGAGTCTGCTGCAGGTTTGTCTTCCAATACAATCTGGCTCAGGCTGTATCTTTTCTCGAGTCCGCTGCTTGATGAATGCGAGCTTCTCCATGTCGCTTTCCGGAAATACATAGTGCCCGTTCTCATCCTTGGAGAACCGGTTTTGAAAATGGGACGCCCAACGTTTGATTGTGGTCGGACTGACACCGAGCGCCAGCGCCGCATCCTTTGTGGTCAACATCTTCATCTTCATCAACTCCTTCTGCTGAACATATTCGATGAAGAAAGGCATTCCCCTGCAAGGATGACAAAGGTAGTCAGCGTTCGGCAAACAAAGTGGAAAACCCCATATTCTCGGCAAAAAGGCTCTCGTCGGACTCGACGAGGGCCTTTGTACAGTGCAGCAGCGCCTTATGCGCTCTGGCTTATCTTGGCTTCCAGGTTCGCACGGATCATCTTGATTCTTTGCTTGATGAAGAAGTCGGACGCGGCTCCCTTAAGTTCCTTGAGAGGGACCTGCAGCTCTGTATGGTTGTCAATGATGATGACCGAACCGTTATCGAAGAACCGGAAGGTCAAATCCGCCCATGATTGGCTGGACGCGTCCAGAATCTTCTCAATTTGACTTTCCGTCATTTCGTGATCGCCGTTCGCAACCATCATGTTCTTATAGTAATCGCGCTCAATAAATCTGACATTCGTCACCTTCATCGTCTACACCCCTCCCAAGAAATAGGAACGTTTGTTCTATGACTCTATTATAGCAAACGTTTGTTCGCAGTCAAGCGTTTTGTCGGAAAAATTACCCAATTTTTTTGCCGCACGTTGATAGATTTTGAGAAATAAAAAAACAGGGTGCAAAGAACCCTGTTTGTTATGCATAATTGATATAACTCAATATGAGATATATGCATTATTCTTATATGCAGCGCTATGGTATGATTTGGCTATAATCCTTTAGTCATCATATTTGGAGCGGGCGGTGTGAGGTCATGAATGCGGATTTGGCCGTTGTATTGTTTATCTTCATCCTATCGGCGGTGCTATATGCACCGGGGCTTCTGACCCGGAAACGGAGCGGCGACCGCAAGGTCATCCATTTGCAGGATTATAAGACGCAGTGTTCCCCATCCCCCGGGATGCGGAAGGCGCTGGGGAAGACGGGACGATTACGCAAACGGACGGCGCGGCGCGAGCCTTATCCGCCAGTTGAACCCGGGCCGCGGGGAAGGATGACGGCGCCCTCTGAATTAGCGCCCGAGCTTCCGGTTCCTTGGACGGAACAGAACGGTCTCCCGGCCCGGCCGGTTATTTTCCCTTGCGCGAATCGTGCCGATTGCAATGCCGAGCGTCGTAAGGACGAAGGCCAGCAGGTGAATCCAGCGGATCTGCTCATGCAGAAACACCGCAGCCCCGACCATGCTGGCAAACGGCATACCGTTAATAAACATCGCTGTTTTACCCGCTCCCAGCAGCTTGATCCCATGGTTCCAGCCCAGCGTGCCCAAGGACGAGGCAATCCAAGCGGACAACAGCATCACCACCCAGCCCATCGCGTTAAAATGGATTTCTCCGTAAGCCGAGAAGCCATACTTCATAAAGGCGCCGGCATTCAGCATCACGCCTCCGATCAGGGTGGAATAGGCCGTAATCACCAGAGTAGGCATCCCTGTGGCCGAGACGGATTTGATAAGCGACCCGCCGATCACATAGGCCAGCATCGACAGGAACATGATCAAATCGCCCCAGCCGGTCAGCCCGACCGCAGCTTCCCCGGAACCCGAGGTGACGACAAGGACGACGCCCGAGAACCCGGCCAAGATCCCGAGCAGCGACCGGAGGTTCATCTTTTCCCCGACGAAGAGGGCGGCGAGCAGCGCGGTTGTCAGCGGGTTAAGCCCCAGAATGAGCGCCGCATTGGTCGCCGTCGTCGTCACAACCCCTGTGGCCAGAAACAACTGGTGAAGGAAGATCGAGGTGACGCCGATCAGCGTTAAGAGCGACCACTGCTTGGCGTTCGGGCGGTACCAGCCGTATTTGCGCAGGGCGAAAGGCAGCAGAGCGATGCCCGCAAGCGGCATCCGCACGGCGGCGACAAGGAAGGGCGGAGCCGATTCCGTCAAATATTTGACCATGACCACGTTCAGCCCCCAGGAGACGACGACTCCGGCCAAGATCAGGTAAATCCATTTGTCTGCGTTTCTCACAGGTGTTAACTCCCATCCATTATCTATAGTGTCATTCTTCCATTAAAACACAGATTGAGGTTCAAGAGAATCCAAACCGGAAACATTCGGGACCCTGCGCCTCCAGCGTCCGGTACAGGCCGCCGCACGACCTATGTTATGGGCAAAAACAAATGAACATCGGCTATTGTATGTCGGGCGGGCAGGTCTATAATAAACCTCTGTAAGCGTTTTAGACGAACGCCAGAATCGATCAGTGGGAGGTTTCTCATGCTCAATCCGCAACATTTGGAAGCCATGGACACTAGCGTCAGACTTTCGGACTGCACAATAGCCCCGAAGCATGCAATAGCCATCCGGAAAGAATGGGCGGGCAGACCGGTTGCAAGCCAGTGTAGTCAATCAATCGGACCGTCCGCTGCGCATTAAAGAAGTCGTGCTCTTCTCGGGGAACTGCCTTATGCCGCGGACACGCCCTTCTACGGAGAAGGGTTTCAGATGCTGGCCCAATATGCCGGGACACTGGACGCTCCTTACGTCATCGGTGCCTACGGAACGGACTGGGACTTCTTCCGGATTCCGAAGACGAAGTTTAACGAGCATTTGTGGACGGTATACAATTTGCTGGAGCTCTTCCCGGAGCAGCAGGATCCTGTGCTGATGGCCTTTACTTCCTGTCACCGCTTCTCCGGCGAATTCCGCTTCAAGGCTCAATATTTGGAAATCGTCATGGATACGGAGGATCTTACGCTTGAACCGGGCCAGTCCTGGGAGCTCGAAGAGTTCATGATCTTCTCCGGCCCGGACCGGAATGTGCTGTATGAGGACTTGGCCGAAGCCATGAACAGGAACCATCCGCGGAAGACCTGGCATGAGATTCCGGCCGGCTGGTGCTCGTACTACTGCTTGCGTCCGATGACCGCTGAAGGCTTCTACGCCAATGCGAAAGCCATGAAAGAGAGAATCCCGGAGCTGCAGCGGATTCAAATTGACGGAGGCTATGCGACAAAGAACGGCGATTTCTTGTCCCCGAGACCTTCGCTCGGTGCCGATCTGAAGACGATCAGCGACGGCATCCGTGCAGCCGGTGTGGAAGCGGCGGGGTACCTGTCTCCTTTTATCATCGATAAGGACTCCAATCTATACCGGGATCATCCGGAATGGCTGGTCCATGATGAAGAAGGCCGGCCGTTTAACGAAATCGGTAGGAAAAGAGAATGGTATATGCTGGACGGCACCCATCCCGGGGCCCAGGAGTATTTAAGAAATGCGGTCAGGGTTATGCACGACGAATGGGGCTGGCGGTACTTCAAACTCGATTTCCTTGCCTACGGGGCGCTTCCCGGCAGCATCAGGTACGACAAAAACGCCACCAGGGTGGAGGCATTCCGCCGCGGCATCCAGGCGATCGTGGACGAGGTCGGGCACGACAGCTTCATTCTGGGCTGCAACGCGCCGTTCTGGCCGATTCTCGGGCTCGTGCACGGCAACCGGGTGACCAACGACGCTTACCGCGACTGGAAGCATGTGAAAGGGAATGCGCGGGAGCTCTTTTGGCGGAACTGGCAGAACGACAGGCTCTGGTACAACGATCCGGATGTCATCGTTCTGGAGAGTCTGGATTTCAAGAGCAAGAATGCCAGCGGCGAGATCGTTGAGAAAAAATCAACGCTCACTGATGTTGAATTCGAGTTCCATAAGGCGTTTGCCGCGGCGTCCGGCGGAATGATCCTGAGCGGAGATCTGCTTACCGACCTCTCCGATGAGAATATCGAGGTGCTGAAAAAGCTGCTTCCCCCAAGCGGAAAGGCGGCGCGTTTCGACGATACCACCTTCACCACCGGCCGGATCGATCTGGGAGACCGCAGGCTGATCTGCCTGTTCAACTGGGGCGAAGAGCCGGCTGAAGCGGAGGTGGATACTTACGGCAACCACCGGGTCTTCGATCTCTGGACCGATCGGGAAGTCGGTGTATCACACGGCAAGATCCGGCTCGAGCCGCTCGCTCCGCATGAGGGAAGAGTCCTCTATTACCGGCCCTAATGAATCCAGCTTGAGGAGCTAACGGCTCCTCATTTTGCTTTCCTTCGGCAGGCGGGGCGGCGTCCAAGCAAAGGAAGGATAAACGGAATAAGCTGAAGGAAACATCATATAGCGATGGAAATGGAGGGCTGATCCTTGCCGAGCCGAATCCATAGATCAGAGCTAAGAGCCATTCTGGCCAAGTACAGGCTTCATCTGCGCGGATCGAAGTCGTACGATTCCCTTTACAAAAAGAATGCCGCAACCCGCGTATTTACCGACAGCGGCGAATTTCTGATCAAACCGTTCCACCATCGGGTGATCGGAACGAAATTAACCCCCAAGCGGCAAATCGTCCGTCTCGCCTCGTATGTCCGGTCTGCTCCAGGCAAGCGGATTCCCTCATTTGCCGGCATGGCTGACCACACGGTCCGGCCGTGCTTGGGTCCGGTCCCAAGGCAGACTTTATTACGGGACCGAATGGATCGAAGGCCGCCTGCTTCAGCCAAGCGAACAGGACTACGTCCGGCTGGGGCAAGCGGTAGCCTCGCTGCATACCGCATGCCAAGATAGCCTTCCCGCTTCAAAGTCCTATACCTCCATGCGAATCGAGGAATACCGCACGCAGGAACGGCTTTTCCGGAAGCGGTTCAAAGAGGTGCGGCGAAGGAGCGGCAGCGCCGGAGTGTGGTTCCGGGGCCATGGCGACGAATGTATGGCTTTGGCCAGGGAAGCCTGGCAGCTGCTTGCCTCGCCCGAGGTAAAGCATATTCTCGATGAGGAAAAACGTCATCCTGTTCTTGTTCACGGCGATATCACCATTCCCAATGTTATGCTCACGGACAGCAGGCTCACCTTCATTGATTGGGACGGGCTCGCGCCCGGTTCGATGTATGTGGAAATCGCAAGGACTGCTTCCAATACCGCTTATTTTAATCCGGATCTGATCTCGGCTTTTTTGCGGGGCTATGAGGAGGTCAGACCTTTAAATGCCGGGGAACGGCGGCTCGTCAGCGGATTGTTCCGGCGCGCCCCGGGAGGCGTGGTCAACGGCTTTCCAGGTTACTAAAGGCAGAGGAAGACGCAAGCTCAGGCAGCTTGATACGGGGTGGGAAGCGCGTTTGAACGCTGTCCGTTGGATGGATCAATGGGCAGTGGAACAGCCGCCATTCATAGCCCCGACTCCTCCGGCCGCCCCCGTTATGGAGGCCGCGGAGCTTCCTGCCGAACCGGCACCACCGGAAGGAGCCGGCGTCTTACCGTCCGGAGAAATCACCTGACGGAACCTTGGTTTCAAGTTTATATGTGACATATTTCGACAGCGTTACCATCCTTCTACTAAGGATACCGCCTGCCAGGGGTGGTATAATCATCCTAGCAACCAGAATTTAACCAATTCTACGAAAAGGATGGTAACGACTTCATGAGAAAGATGTTCCTGGTTCCTGCCGTCGCTTTGTCGTCGCTATTCTCCACCATAGGTTTCGCCATTGTTGAAACCGCTTCCGCGCAGGAGGCCTATGCCAGTCACGGGCAGCAAATTGTGAATACGGCCAAATCCTATATCGGCCAAGTGAAATATCGTTACGGCACAAGAGATCCCCAGCATCTTATCTTCGACTGCTCCTCTTTTACGCAGTTCGTCTTTCAGAAGAACGGGATGAACATTCCATGGGGGGCGAGGGCGCAGACCGGCTTCGGCACACCTGTAACGAGCAAGTCCAAGCTCAGCGTAGGGGATCTCGTGATGTTCAGCGTAGGCACGCCGGGCCGGATCGACCACGTCGGCATCTATATCGGCAACGGACAATTTATCGGCAACAGCCCGTCCAAAGGCGTCGCCGTTTACAGCATGAATACAGGCTATTGGAGCACCCGCTTTATTACCGGACGCCATTATTAATTTATACATAGATCCATCCGTTTGGAGGATGAGAGAGCCGCTGGAGAAAAAAACTGCGATATTTGGGATAAAACCAATTCGCGGTTTTTTCTCTTTTGCCGCTAGCCGCAGGAAGGGTTAGCCTTCGGGCAACCCGTCCATAATGGAAGGAGAAGCATGTGATGAGGAGCGGGTGAAAACGGATGAACGAAATAGGTCGGCAGGTTAAGCATATCCGGGAGAAGCGGGGGCTGGGGGTGGCGGAATTCGCGGCGGAGCTCGGCGTATCACCGGGTTACTTAAACCAACTGGAAACCGGAAAAACCCGGACCCTTCAGCTTGAGGTGCTGAGTCGGCTTCAGCAGGAGCTGTATATCGATGTTCAAGCGGAGGAGGACGCTAGGAACCGGTTAACCCGGAGGTTGAACCGGCTGACGGAGGCTTTAATGGAGCTTTATGACAGGGAACCGCAAGCGGCGGAATATCTGATCGGCATCGTGGAACAAGGCTTGGCGTGGGTCGGAGGCGCGGCCCGGCAGGCGGACGGGGTTTCGTTAGCGGATCGGTAGCAACCGTCCGCAGAAACGAGAGAAGGTTCCTGCGGGTTCATGCAGAAGATTGCTGCCGTAGCTTGCTTTTGGGAGAAGCATTTTTGAATCGTCAGCGTAGTATTTTTAGTTTTTTATGCCGTGTCCTCCGTGATCCCGCATTTTTTCGCCAGAGCAGGCCAGTAAAATATGAAAATCTCCTTCCACCTGTCTTCGGGCAGGCTTCGGACCCAATTGGCGATTTGATCCAAATCCATGTCTTGAAGCTTGCTCATCGCATATTCCTTGCCGCTGATTTCCTTCACTGCAGTCACCATATACCACCTCGGCGACTTAAATTCCAAACGAAAGATATATATGCAGCTCATTGGAAAACGATACCATCTATTTTTGATCTATGATAAAGTAGGAAGCAGCAGACCCGAAAGCCGCAGGGGTCCGGTTGCCCCGCTGTCCTGAGATGAAGAGTAGCGAACCGCCGTTTTGGGAATTGTAAGAAAAAATGGCAGGAGGGCGTTCGCATGCGATCGATGTGGAAGGGCAGTATCACGTTTGGGCTGGTGAATATTCCGGTCAGCCTGTACAAAGCGACGGAGGAGCATAAGACCAGCTTCCGCAGTCTGCATCAGGATTGCCGGCGACCGATTCAGTATAAGAAATGGTGTCCTGCATGCCGCCGCGAGGTGGTTCAGCAGGAGATCATCCGGGGCTATGAATATGCGCCGATGCAGTTTGTCACGCTGACCGAAGAGGACATGGACAAGTTGCCGCTTCCTACGCTGCGGACGATTGAAATTCTTCACTTTACGGATCACAGCAGCATCGATCCGATATTTTACGAGAGCGCTTATTATTTGGGACCGGCCGAGTACGGCGGTAAGCCTTACCGGTCGCTGCATGCGGCGATGGCTCAAACGGGCAAGGTGGCCGTGGCGAAGATTGCTTTTCGAACGAGCGAGCATTTAAGCGTCATCCGCCTGCACGGCAACGGACTGGTCCTGAACATGATTTATTATCCGGCGGAAGTGCGGCCGATCCGGGAGGTACCCGGCGTTGAAGAGGCGGTGCGCCTTGGCGAGGTGGAGCTGCAGATGGCCACCCAATTGATCGAGCAGATCAGCGGGGCTTTCCGAAGTGATTACCGTAGTGATTATGAAGCTGCATTGAGGCGGCTGATCGACGCCAAGCTTCATCATATGGAGCCCGTGCAGCCGGAAGCTCCGCAAGTGATTGACCTGATGGAGGCTTTAACGCGAAGCCTGAAGACGGTTCGTGAGCCTGCGCCTTTCGCTATGGTTCCGGACAGCGCTCCAGCTGCGTCTCCGCCGCCGAGAACAAGACGCCGCAGATAGCCGGGGCTGAACAGGCCGGATAAACAAGGGATGGGGGAGGAATTTCAGCATGAGCGAATCCTTCGTATTTCGTTAAGTCCGGGGTCCGCCGTGACTTCCTATTTTTTCTTAAGCAGGCAGAGAAGATAGGAGGACGTAGACGAATGAATATTTCAATAGAGGAATGCGTGGGCAAAGACGAGACGGTGGAGGTGGACGGCGACTTCATCGTAGATTCGGTTCTGATGCTGACAATGGCCGACGGGAAGATCGGGTATCAGGTTAAAGAGGTACCGGCTTACAGGAAGAGCTACGAGGAGGAGGATGAGGCGGAAGCGGCAGGGAATTCTCCGGTTGATGCTCCAGCCGATCAAATCACCTATCTGGCACGGACCGGCGAAAAAGTGGTGGGCCAAATCGATTTGAAGCGAAGCTGGAATCATTATGCTTATGTAGAAGACATCCGGGTGGATCAAGCTTATCGAAGGTTCGGTATCGGTCGCCGGCTGATCGAACAGGCCGCGCTATGGGCGAAATCCCGCGGCCTGTCCGGAATCATGCTGGAGACGCAGAACACGAATGTCAAAGCATGCCGGTTTTACGAGAGTCGCGGCTTTGTCATCGGCGGATTCGACCGGTATTTGTACAAAGGCTTGCATAAGGACCGGGAAGAGTCGGCCGTTTATTGGTATCTGTTGTTTGAGTAGCTCCGGTACGGGTGCACCGGAACTTACCCGGGCAACGCCGAATGGGTAGATTGCGGCGAAGCCTTCAGCATGCCGAGGAGCGCATTGCGCTCTTCCAGAAGGGCGGAGGCGTCCTTCCGTATGCCGGCCATCATCAGCGCACCTTCCAGCCAAGACAGGAACAAAGAAGCGAGCGTACGGGCGGGGAGATCTCTGCGGATTTCTCCCTGCCGTGCTCCTTCCTCAAGCAGGGTGCCGCCAGGACGGACTGCTCCTCAAAAAACCGCTCTAGGCGCACGCGAACGGCCTCGTTCGTTTTGCCCGCCTCCACCATCAGCGACATCAGCGGACAGCCTCCGGCGCAGTCCCGCCCGGTCAGCTCCCCGATCAGAAGATCCGTATACCGCCTCAGCTTTCCCGCTGCACCGGTTTCTCCGGACGCCTGTTCATAAAAGCCATCCAGCATCGCAATATTGGCTTCCAGAACGGCCAAAGCCAGCTCATCCTTGCTTTTGAAATGATAATAAATATTCGATTTCGAAACGCCGCTTTGCTTGACGACATCATCCATGCTGGTCGTGTTAAAGCCATGCTTCAGGAACATTTCGGAAACCACTTGGACAACATGCTCGCGATTGGATATGTTCTTCATAAGTAGAACTTTATAGTACTAATCAGCTTTTGTCAACGCAGACTAGGCTTTCAAGCTCCCTTCTAATCTCTTCGTAAACCCCATGGGCGTCCGTGAACAAATCGGTCATGGCATAAAACCCGTGAATCATCCCGGGATAGCGTTTAATAGTCGTTCTGACACCGGCCTGAACCAACCGATGGCCGTATGCCTCGCCCTCGTCCCGCAGCAGGTCGCATTCGGCCGTGATGATCAAAGCGGGCGGCAAACCGGTGACATCGCCCAGGGCGGGCGAGGCCAGCGGGTTCAATCGATCCGCGTCGCCGCGCAGGTAATGCCGGGCAAAATAGTCCATGATTTCCGCATCCAAAAAGTATCCCGATGCAAACTGCCGGCGGGATTCATAGTCCCCGTTCCAATCGGTCAAAGGACAAATTAAGAGCTGGGCGGCGATGTTCAGCCTGCCGCTTTGACGTGCCGACTGTGCGACGACGGCCGCCAGATTGCCTCCGGCACTGTCGCCGGCTGCGATCAGCCTGGCGGGATCGAAGCCGAGGGCGGCGCAGTTCGCATAGACCCATTCCGCCGCGAAGACGGCTTCTTCCACGGCGACGGGGAATTTGTACTCCGGCGCCAAGCGGTACCCGACGGAGACGACGGCGCAGACCGGTCATGGCGGCGAGCTTCCTGCATAGCGGATCGTATTTATCGATATCGCAGAGGACGAAGCCTCCTCCATGGTAGAATACGATGACGGGGAGCAACTGGTCCTTTAATGGCCGGTAAATCCGCAGGGTCAAGGGGCCGTGCGGGCCTGGGAGCTCCACATCCTCGGTGGATTCAAGGGCATACGTTTCGGACATGATCGTACCGGCGACCATCGCGCGCAGTTCGGCAGGCTCTATCGTATGGGAGGCCGGAAGTGTGGAGATGTCTTGCAGAAATTGTTTGGCTTGTTCGTGAAGCGGCATAGATTGGACCTTCTTTCTTGAAATGAATGAAACCGCAGCAGCGGGCTTGATTCGAGGTTAGCACGCCCTCTATACTTGAAACAGTAGGAGAGAAAACTAGCATAAAAACTACCCGGATAGGAGTTCATAGCATGGAATTACAACAACAGAGAAAGGCCATCGGGGACTTTTTAAAGAAACGAAGGTCTGTCTTATCACCGAAGCAGCTCGGGCGCCGGAAGGGCACACGCGCCGGAGGACGCCGGGCCTGCGCCGCGAGGAAGTGGCGCTGCTCGCCGACGTCAGCCTGACCTGGTATACCTGGCTGGAGCAGGGAAGGGAGGTCTCGGCGTCGGCCGATGTGCTGGAGCGGATTTCGGATGCCCTGCGGTTAACCCCTGCGGAACGCGAGTATTTGCTGCTGCTGACCGGCCGGTATGCTTCCCGTCCCCGGGATGTATCCGAATACCGGCTGACACCGGCTTTCCGGTATTTGGTCGATACGACGCCTTATCCCTTCTTCGTCATCGGACCCCGCAACCGGCTGATCGCCTGGAACGCCATAGCCGGCGAGATATTGACCGACTTTGCCGCCATTCCGGCGGAGGAGAGGATCATGCTGAAGCTCTCCTTTCTGCATCCGGCGTACCGGGCCAAGGTCGTCAACTGGGAGCAGTCGACCAAGATTGCGCTGTCGTTCTTTCGTAAAAGCTATGATTTGTCCGCCTCCGAGGCATGGTATACGGATCTTGTGAAAGAGCTGAAGAAACAAAGCAAAGAATTTTGCGAATGGTGGACCCTGCATGAGGTAGCGGATAAGAACGGGATGACGGTGGAGATCAGGCACCCCGGAATGGGCGACCTGCACTTTGAAATCATTACGTTTAATCAAATCAACGACCTCGATCACCTGATGTGCTGCATCTATTCTCCGATCCCGGGGACGCAGACCGCCGAGAAGCTGGCCGCCTGGCATAACGGACTCGCGATGACAACCCGCCTATGAGCATGACGCTCGGGCGGGTTTTTCTTTTGGGCCGAGTTAGGCTGGTAGCTTTTATACTAGTTAGAAAATGGTCTGGTTCACGATGGGCTTGCGTTGTAACGTGATAAGGGACACCACGGGAAAGGAGATGCATGCACTGTGAAAACAATAGAGAATCGGACGCGGTCCGCAAGACTGCCGCCGCTGGCTATGGCGGTATGCGCATTTGCAATAGGCATGAGCGAATTCGTGATTATGGGCATTCTGACGGATATCGCGAAAGACCTCCAGGTATCGATCCCGGATACCGGAATGCTCATTAGCGGCTATTCGCTGGGAGTCGCATTGTCCGGACCGGTGATGATTGCACTGACCAACCGGCTCTCCCGCAAACGGTCGCTGGTCATGCTGATGCTGCTATTCGCCCTAGGCAATGCGCTGGCGGCCGCCGCAGCCGGGTTTAAGATGCTGCTCTTCGCCAGGATTGTGGCTTCCTTCGCTCACGGCTCATTCTTCGGGGCCGCCGCAGTCGTTGCCGCCGGCATGGTGCCGGAGAATAAACGGGCTTGGGCGGTTTCCGTCCTGGTAGGAGGCGCATCGGTGGCCAACATCGTCGGCGTTCCTTTCGGCACCTTCCTGGGACAGGGCTTCGGCTGGCGTTCGACCTTTGCGGTTATTACCGTCATCGGCACGCTGGCCCTGATCGGCATCGCCCTGCTCCTTCCAAGGGAATCTTCCGCTCCAGGCGCCAATTTCCGCAAGGAGCTCGCTGTACTCGGCAGGCCTCCGGTACTGCTCGCACTCGCCGTCACGGCGGTTTGCTTCGGCGGCGTATTTATGACATTTACCTATATTGCGCCGTTCCTGGAGGATATTACGGGCTATGATGCGCCATCGGTATCGTGGATTCTTGTCCTGTTCGGTATCGGCGTCACGCTCGGCAATGCGTTGGGAGGACGTCTGGCGGACTGGCATTTGAACCGCGCCTTGGCCGGAATCACCGGCGGACTCGCGTTGTTCCTGCTTCTGCTTACGGCGGCTTCCCACAGCAAGATAGCCGCAGCGACCGATGTATTTATGCTTGGTGTCTTCAGCTTCGGCATTCTGCCTTGCCTGACGGTGAATGTGATGAATAAGGCGAAAGAAGCTCCGAATTTGGTCACAACGATCAATGTATCGGCGCTGCATGTCAGCAATGCGGCCGGCGCCTGGTTAGGCGGCACGGTGATTGACAGCCGCTTCGGTCTTCCGGCGGTTCCGGTGTTCGCTGCGTGTATTACGTTTGCCGGCTTGGCGCTGATCGGGTTAAGCCTGAATCTTGAGATCAGACGGAATAAGAGGGCAGACCGCCCAAATGAATTAGAGGAGAGAGAAAAAATATGAAGGCACTTGTTGTGGAACAACCCGGTAAGGAGAGCATGCTGCGGGTGAAAGAAATGCCGGACCCTGCAGCGGCGCCGGGCAGGATTACGATCGATGTCGAATATGCCGGGGTAGGATTTGTGGACGTGATGCTGAACCGGGGGAATTTGCGCACGTCCGGCCGCCGTTTGTTCCCGGCCTGGAGGTTTCCGGTTATATCAGGGAAATCGGCGAAGGCGTGGAAGGGTTCCAGGTCGGAGAGCCTGTAGCCGCCATGACGCTAACGGAGCTTGGAGCCTTTGCTTCCGTGGTTTCGGTCCGACCCGAGCTTACCGTGCCTTTGCGAAGGCTGGATGCGGAACTTGCCTTAGAGGAAGCGGCCGCTTCCATCGTGAATTTGACAACCGCTTATATGACGATCCTTGATGTGGTTAAGATGAGAAAAGGGGAAAGCGTTCTGGTCCATGCAGCCGCGGGCGGATTAGGCAGTTTTCTCGGGCAAGTGGCAAGGCACTTCGGTGCGGGCCTGGTGCTGGGAACGGTCGGCCGGGCCGATAAAACGGCGTTGGCCGCTTCTCTCGGATATGACGAGCTGTTCGTCCGTTCCCGTTTTGCAGAGGATACGCTTCGTCTGACCGTGCAGCAAGGGGTGCACGCGGTTCTCGATCCCGTGGGAGGAGAGGTCAGAACCAAGAGCTTCGAGGTTCTGCAGCCGCTAGGCCGGCTTGTTGTATTGGGCAATGCCGGGGGCGACCGGATGCGATGCACTCTTATAGCGATCTATGGTTTAACAACCGCATTCTATCGGGGTTTCAAATCGGCTCCTACAGCCTCTTCAATCCGGAGCTTGTGGGCACGAGAGCCTTGGAAGCGTTGAATCTGCTTGCCCGGAAGGAGCTTCGTTCCGAAGTTCACGGGATCTACACGCTTGACGGGGCGGAGGAAGCCTTCAGGCTGTTGGCACAAGGCGTAACCCGGGGAAAATTGCTCTTGAAAGTGAACTAGCCGTAAAAATACCCATCATGCCCGGGCATGATGGGTATTTTTCTTCCCGACCGGTTTAATACGTCCGTGGTTGAATCAGCGGGTCATGGTTCGCTAGGGCCGCGATGCAATCGTCCCTCTCGGCGAATTCCTTTACCCACTGCAGCGATTCCAGCGCCTTTTTGTCATCGGTCGTAAATCCCGGCAGGAGAAGCTCCTTCCACGATTTCTCGGCGTAGCCCGTATCGGAGGCCAGCAGCGACCATCCCGATTCCACGCGGGCAAGCACCGAAACATGCCCGTTCGTATGCCCGGGGGTATACACCAGATACACAAGGCCGTCGCCGAATACGTCTTTTCCCAGCTTGTAAGGACCGTAAGGAATGGGCTCCAGGGCGAAGGACTCGAACTCGATTCCCGGATACCAAACCTGCTTGGAGGGGTCCGCGCTCCGCCATTCGGGTTCGCTGACGAGAAACTTCTTCGCGCCCTTGAGAAGCTCAAGCCCGCTGATATGATCCACATCCAAATGACTGACGATTACGGCATCCAGGTCTTCGGGCGCCAGTCGCCGGGCCGCAAGCTGTTCCCGCACCGAGCTGCCTTCAGGAAGACGATACTCGATAAACTGGTATAAATCCTCGCCCAAATGCTCCCTCGGCTTGGTGCGTATATCTTCATGCCAGCCCGCATCCACGACGATCCGTCCGTTCGGATGTTCAATCAAATAACTGGAGAGGGGAACCTGCTCCTGGTATGCCTCGCCCCGTTGATTTACCGGCGGAATGACATCGAGCTCCTTGAAGGACAGGGCCCGGTCGTATTTTAAATATCCCGTATGCATGACATGTACTTTAACGAATGATTCCATTTGGCTTCTCCTCCTGAAAATAAGGGATACCTGCATTATGCCGGAGGCTGGGTCCGGTGGGAAGACGGCACTTTTAAGTGGGCTGCAGAACCAAACGGTTCGATAGGAACCAAAAGGTGCGCGGGGAACCTCCGGATGAAGCGGATCGTTACTTGAAGGTAAGTAAAGCACGATGATTTCAGTTCTTATGCATTGGCTTGGATTGTATTATGATGGTTAAGGAACGGTGATCTTGCATGAACCAAACCAACGGGACAGGGGAGGAAGTTCATATGAATTACAAGCATTTGGGGAATACCGGAGTCCGGGTCAGCGAGCTGTGCCTGGGCGCGATGACGTTCGGCCGCGAGACGGGTGAGCAGGACAGCCGGATGATTATGGATCGGTTTGTGGAGGCCGGAGGCAATTTTATCGATACCGCGGATGTGTATACCGGCGGCGCTTCCGAAGAAATAGTCGGCCGCTGGCTGAAGGGGAAAAACCGCGACGATCTTGTAATCGCTACCAAAGTGCGTTTTGCCATGGGATCCGGACCGAACGACGTAGGACTAAGCCGCAAGCATATCCTCGCCGGCGTGGAGGCCAGCTTGCGCAGACTGGGGACGGACTATATCGATTTATTCCAGGTACATGCCTGGGATCCGAAGACGCCGCTGGAAGAGACGCTCGGCACCTTGAATGAGCTGGTGCGCCGCGGGTGGGTGCGTTACTTGGGGGCGAGCAATTTCCGCGGGTGGCGACTTCAGAAGGCGATCGATCTTTCCAGGCAGCGCGGCTGGGAGCCGTTCGTCTGTCTGCAGCCGCAGTATAATCTGCTCTGCCGGGCCACCGAGTACGAAGTGATCCCGGTTTGCCTGAACGAAGGCTTGGGCGTGATTCCATGGAGCCCGCTTCGGGGCGGCTGGCTTAGCGGCAAGTTCTACAGGGGGATGGCACAGCCTCCGGAAGACTCCCGCGTCGCGAGCGCCGAAGCCAAGGGGTGGAGCGAATCCTGGACGAATTACAATAACGAGCATACCTGGAACGTAGTCGATGTCCTGCTTGCGGTGGCGGAGGAAGCAGGCAAGACTCCTGCGCAAACCGCCATCAATTGGTCGCTGCAGCGCCCGGGAGTGACTTCGCCCATCATCGGGGTACGAACACCGGAGCAGCTGGCCGCCAATCTCGGTGCCGCCGGATGGTCTTTAACGGAAGAGCAGGTCGAGCGTCTTAACGCGGCGAGCCTCATGCCCGTGAGTTACCCGTACGACCTCCGTGCGGAGCAGCAGCGACGCGCCGGAAGGGACTACTGAAATACAAGGGTTAGGCCGCTTGCTTGAATAGGGCGGGCGGCCTTTTCCATTTAGCGACTGAGAATCTAATTTTGGATTTTGGCTTCAGGTGGAATATAATGGGGGTTAAATCAAACTCATTGGAGGGATGGCCCATGGTTCCTACTCAGGAGCAATTGGAGAAATACGCGGCGCTGGCCGTGAAGACGGGCGTGAACGTGCAGCAGGGGCAGACGCTGGTTGTGACGGCGCCGATCGCCGCCGCCGATCTGGTCAGGAAGGTGGCGGAGCACGCGTATAAGGCCGGAGCCAAGAACGTGCACGTCGACTGGGCCGATGAAGAGGTCACGCGCATCAAATATTTGCTGGCGCCGAAGGAAGCCTTCAGCGAATACCCGATGTGGCGGGCCAAGGGCTGGGAGGAATTTGCGGAGAACGGTGCGGCGTTCCTGTCGATCTATTCGCCGAATCCCGACCTCTTGAAGGGCGTGGAACCGGATCGAATCGCTACGGCGAACAAGACCAGCGCCACCGCTTTGAACAAATACCGCAGCTATTTGATGGCCCATACGAATTCCTGGTCCCTGATCTCTTACGCGACGCCAGAGTGGGCGGCCAAGGTGTTTCCCGACCTGTCGCCGGAGTCGGCCGTGCAGAAGCTGTGGGAGCACATCTTCGACGCGACCCGCATCGATACGCCGGACCCGATTGCGGCGTGGAAGGAGCATAACGCACGGCTGCTGGAGACCGTGGAGCCGCTGAACGGCAAGCGTTACAAGCAGCTTCAATATGAAGCTCCGGGCACGAGTCTGACGGTGGAGCTGCCGGAGCAGCATCTTTGGCTCGGCGGAGCGAAGGAGAACGCCAAGGGCATCCTGTTCAACCCGAACATGCCGACGGAGGAAGTATTCACCATGCCGCATAAGGACGGCGTGAACGGGACGGTCCGCAGCACGAAGCCGCTAAACTACAGCGGGCAAATCATTGACGGCTTCTCCCTGACGTTCAAGGACGGGAAGGTCGTCGACTTCTCGGCGGATCAAGGCAGGGAGGCGCTCGAGCGGTCGCTGAATACGGACGACGGGGCGAGATCCCTCGGCGAAGTGGCGCTGGTGCCGCACGATTCTCCGATTTCCAATGCGAATATTATCTTTTACAATACGCTGTTCGATGAGAATGCTTCCAGCCACTTGGCGCTCGGCCAGGCTTATCAGGTGAACCTGAGCGGCGGCACCGAGATGAAGGAAGAGGAGCTGGCTGCCCACGGTGTGAACAAAAGTCTGGTTCATGTCGATTTCATGATCGGCTCGCCGGAGATGAACATCGACGGGGTGCGGCAGGACGGGACACGGGAGCCGATCTTCCGGGGCGGCAACTGGGCTTTCTAAAGGAATAGCCTCCCCGGAAAGCCCGTTACTGCGCCTCCCATTCGGATAACGGCTCGCCGTGCTTGCGATACTCCCGGGGCGTCATCCCGGTCCGCTGTCGGAACAGCGCATGAAAATATTTCATATCCTGGTAGCCTACCAATCCGGCGATTTGCTGTACTGTCATACCCGTCGTCTTCAGCGACTCGCAGCACCGGTGAACCCGCAAATTCTGCACATACGCGATAAACGATTCGCCGGTGGCCTGCTTGAACAGCTTTTGCAGATGACTCTCGCTTAGAAAAGAATGCTCCGCGACCTGCTTCAGCGTGATTGCATTCTGGTAGTTGCGCTTGATGAACCGGATCGCTTCCTGCACCTTGCTGCGGCAGTGATCGACGGAAGCCGGGGAAGCAGGCGGCGGTGCAGCTGGGCGATGAGCTGAATGAAGAGGGCTTGGACGACGGCTTCGTAGCCGGGCGCCTTTGGCGGTATTCCGCCAGCATGGTGTGAAACAAATCGGTAAACGCACTGTCTTTGTCGTAATGGTGGAACCAGGGCTGTGCCAGGGTCTCGGGGTGAAACAGCGCCCGGTGCAGCTCGGTGCCCTCCGGCGGGAAGTCGCCGTAGCCCGACAGCGCTTCGATGCGGAAGACGCAGTTGATGATGCCGAGCGAGCGCACTTTATCGGGGAAGACGGGCGATACACATGGGAGGTGCCCACCGGCGGCAGATAAATGTCGCCGCGCTTCACGCGAACAACGGTATCGTTAATGAACTGATAGCCCGTCCCTTCGGTGACAAAGCTGATTTCTATGGCGTCATGCGTATGCTGCGGAATGTTGAACGCTTCGAATGCCCGATTGACGAATACGTTCATCCCCGGACGAAACCTTTGATGGGACAAAAATACCGGCTTCAAACAGGCCACCTCCGATTCAAGTTTCGTTTCTTGGCGCATAAAAATGAAAGGGCTTACAATTCACATTATATACCATAATCCCCCATTTAAAAAGTGAAAAAAGGTATTTCCCCTACATTCTTAAAGTCATCCCCCCATATGTCTCCCCTAAAGCTGGTATAATTTTGTGTATTGGCCGGAAAGCGGCGGCGCATCTAACGAAGAAAAAGGGGGATGCAAGTTGTCTATTGATCGTAAGGCGCTCGTCGGCCGGCACCATCCGGTGATCCACGGGATCGAGCCCTTGTCTCCGCTTTCCGTCGGTAACGGAGAGTTCGCCTTTACCGCCGATTTTACAGGTTTGCAAACGTTTCCGGAGCATTACGAGGTTCCGCTGGGCACGCAGTCGCAGTGGGCATGGCATTCCAGCGGGGGCGTAACCGCTGGAGTCTTAGCGATGTCCGTATGCAGTTCAAGGATGAGAAGAAACAGAAGGGCGGCTACCCCGTCTATGCGGAGGACCGTGAGGAGCCTTATCACTGGCTTCGGCAGAACCCGCACCGGCTGCAGCTTGGTCAGATCGGATTCCGCTTTATTTCCGAAAGCGGTGAACGCTTACTTCCCGCTGCGTTCACGGAGGCCGAGCAGACCCTCGACTTATGGGGCGGTATCCTGATCAGCCGGTACACGGTGGAGGGTGTGCCCGTTCTCGTACATACGGTTTGCCATCCCGAATCGGACCAGCTGGGCGTTACGGTGGAGAGCCCGCTGATCGCTCAGGGGCGGCTGGCCGTGGAGCTGCGCTTTCCGGCGCCCGGGGTGACCTCCCGCAAGTGGGATCAGTCGGTGTCTTTAAACTGGCAGGATTCTGCGGACTCGCACCGCACGGAATGGAAGCGCTCTCCTGATGGGATCGTGCTGTTCGAGCGCACGATGGATGAGGACGGGTACCGCTTGGCGATGCGTCACTCCGCCGGAGAGTTGATGCAGGAGGACCCGCATTCGGTTGTGCTGCGGGATTTTGGGCCGGCCGAGCGGCTGGAGTGCGTCTTCTCGTTCTCTCCGCCGGAGCGGCGACCGGAGGTGTCGTCCGCGGATGAACTGCTGGAGGCCAGCCGTATGCACTGGGAACGTTTTTGGTTAGAGGGGGGCGCTGTGGAGCTTGCGGACAGCCGGGACCCCCGAGCCGCCGAGCTGGAGCGGCGCATTGTGCTGTCGCAATTTCTGACGGCGATTCACTCGGCCGGCTCCCTTCCGCCGCAAGAGACGGGGCTTCTTTACAACAGCTGGTTCGGCAAACCGCACTTGGAGATGCACTGGTGGCATGCGTTTCATTTTCCGCTGTGGGGGAGAGCCCATCTGCTGCGGCGCAGTATGGGCTGGTACGGCGCGATTCTGCCGAAGGCAAGGGAGCTTGCCGCTTCGCAGGGCTACACCGGTGCACGCTGGCCGAAGATGATCGGCCCGGAAGGGGAGCAGAGTCCTTCGCCGATCGCTCCGCTGCTCATCTGGCAGCGACCGCATCCCATCGTCATGGCGGAGCTTTGCTATTTGGCGGAGCCGACGCAGGAGACGCTGCAGCGCTACGCCGGGATCGTGCTCGAATCGGCCGAATTTATGGCTTCCTTCGCCGAATGGGATGAAGCCGGGCAGAGGTATGTGCTGGGACCTCCGGTCATTCCGGCGCAAGAACTGCACAAGGCTGCGGAAACCTGGAATCCGACCTACGAGCTCGAGTATTGGCGGCATGGTTTGGAAACGGCGATGGCCTGGGAGAGGCGCCTTGGCAGGGAGCCTAACGCTTATTGGCGGCACGTATGCGACCGTTTGTCCGAGCTTCCCGAGGCGGACGGGGTTTATCTGGCCCATGAGAACTGCCCGAACTCGTATTCGGATCGAAATAACCGGGACCATCCTTCCATGCTGGGCGCACTCGGCATGCTTCCGGGCAAGAAGGCGGATCCTGAGACGATGCGGCGTACGCTGCTGCGGGTGAAGGAAACGTGGAATTGGGAGACGACCTGGGGATGGGATTACCCGATGGCGGCCATGACGGCGGCGCGTTTGGGCGAAGGGGCGCTTGCCGTCGAGATGCTGCTCATGGAAGTGACGAAGAACACCTACCTCCCGAACGGGCACAACTACCAGCGTCCGGGCCTCACCGCTTATTTGCCGGGCAATGGCGGACTGCTGACGGCGGTGGCGATGATGGCTGCAGGCTGGCAGGGCGGACCGGAGCGGCACGCGCCTGGATTCCCGGCAGACGGCGACTGGACGGTGCGCTGGGAAGGCTTGAACGCCTGGATGTAGCTTGAAGCAGCAGATCAACGGGAAGTCGTTGGTCATGAAAATAGATCAGATCATTTTCTCTTGCTCGATGTGAATTCTGCTGCTCGCCGGAAACTAACGACGACCCATTTGAGAAGAGAACAACAAGCTGCCCGATTTGGCCTGCGGCAAGATGGACCTCAATACCGCGCTCGCGGGAGTGAAGGAGGAAGTGAACAAGGCCATCGAGGCGGCTTCCAAGTAAGCTCTGATCCGGTTATTGCAAACGAACGATGCGGCTTTGAACATATTACAGCAAAGGTGGAATCAGCATGTCCATACTATTCCGGCTTCTCGTTCAAGCGGGCCGGCATGACCGGGAGGATTGCCCGGTCGCCTTCCGTTTGCCGGCGGGGGATCCGCTCTGTCAGGGAGCGAGCCCCGATCAACTGCGGTTAACCGCGCCTGGCGGACAGCCGGTTCCGCTGCAGGTGGAAGAGCAGGACGGCGAGTGGGTGCTCCATTGGATCGTGGAGCGTTTACAAAAGGGGAAACGGCAGAGTATATCGTGGAACCAGGTAATGACGCCGGCTTTCCGGATACCGAAGGGGTGCGGCTGGCCCGGAAAGGACACCGGACCGACGTCCACATCGACGGGAGCTTGTTTACGTCCTATGTCTGCGAGCCCGAACTGGCGAAGCCGTATCTCGGTCCGGTGATGGGTCCGTACGGCGAGAGCTTCACGCGTCTCGACTTCGAAACGAAGGAGCACCCCCACCACCGGTCCGTCTGGCTGGCCGTCGGCGATGTGAACGGAATCGATCTGTGGAACGAGCCCAAGGACCGGTACGGCAGGCAAATCGTCACATCCATAAGTGAAACGGCCGGTGGACCGGTCCTGGCCCGGCTGACCTCAAGTCAAGATTGGTGCAGCTTCGGCGGGAAGGCCCAGCTGGCGGAGAAACGGACCATGACGTTCTACCGCACACCGTCCGGCAGGCGGATCATCGATCTCGATTCGGAGCTTACGGCGCTCGGGCGTGTGGAGTTTGGCGCAACGAAGGAAGCCGGCCCCTGGGGGTTCGGGTGGCGGAATCGATGAAGGCGGAGAACGGCGGGACGATCGTCAACGCTTTCGGCTCTGTAGGCGAAGCAGAGTGCTGGGGGCAGCGCGCGCCGTGGTGCGATTATTATGGAGAGGTCGACGGACATACGCTCGGCATCGCCGCTTTCGATCACCCGGACAACGAAGATTATCCGACGTATTGGCATGTGCGGGATTACGGGTCGCTGGCGACCAATAATCTGTACTTCCTCGGCGGCAAGCTGTTCCAAAAAGGGCAAACGATCCGCTACCGGCACCGACTCTATTTTCACGAGGGAGATACGGGGGCGACCGATGTGGCTGGAAAATACCAGGATTACATCCATCCGCCGTTCGTGACGCTGGCGCAACAATAAATCGGGAGGTAACGGCTCATGTCCACGGAAAGATCGGCCGGTTCCAGACTGAGGAACCGGCTTGAACTAAGAACGCCCGCCTCTTGGTGGGGCAATGCTTGGAGGGAAGCGCTTCCCGCCGGCAATGGCCTGGTCGGCGCGGCCGTCTACGGGGCGGTCGGCGGCCGAGACGGTGCTGATCAACCATGCGGAGCTGTGGCACGGCGGGAAGGTCGGCGACCTGCCCGATGTCCGCCATACGCTTCCCGAAGTGCGGCGGATGATGGAGGAGCGGAATTACCGCGAGGCGAGCGATCATTTGGTCAAGACCTTGACGGAGCTTGGTTACGAGTCCGTCCGGGAAACACCGCTTCCGCTCGCCGACCTCCGGATTCAGCGGCCGGTCCGCAGGCGGCTTCCGGCATTACCGCCGGACGCTCGATATGGAGACGGGCGAGATCTCCGTCCGCTGGCAGGAAGACGAGACCCATTACGAGAGAGTGTTGTTCGTCTCGAGAAAGGACGATCTCGTCGTTTGCGAGCTGAGGTGCAGCGAAGGCGGCTCGGTGGACGCCGAGCTCGAGCTGAAGCCGCATGAGAAAGGGGATGCATCCTCCTCGGGCATTCCGAAGGCGGTGGAAGAGTCTGCTTCGGCGTCGGCGGAGGGCGGTTATCTCTATTATGCGGCGACGAACGACGACGGACTGGATTTCGGAGCGGTGCTCCGCGTTCTTCCGAACGGCGGTGAGCTCGCGGACGGGCAGGGGAAGATCACGGTCAGCGGCGCGCATTCCGTCCTGCTGCTGATCAAAGTATTCGTTAAAGGCGAGCGAAATCGGGACTTCGCCCGGCTCCAGCGGGAGCTGGCGGACGTAACCTTGTCTTACGACGAGCCGCTGAAGCGTCACGAGGCGATTCATGGCCCGCTGTTTCGCTCGGCGGATATCCGGCTGCACGAAGAAGAGGCGGCCCTCTCCAATGAGGAGCCGCTGCTGAAGGCTTACGAAGGCGAGCTTCCGGCAGGCATGGCGGAGAAGCTGTGGGCCTACGGCAGATACCTGTTCATCTCGGGGACGCGCCAGGACGGGCTGCCCGCCCTGCTGTACGGCCTATGGGGTGGAGACTATAAAGCGGTCTGGAGCCACCTGATGGCGAACGAGAACGTTCAGATGATGTACTGGCATGCGGATGTCGGAGGCTTGTCCGGCCTTACTTCCGCTTTATTCCGCTATTATGAAGAACGAATGGATACATTCCGCGACAACGCCGGAAAGCTGTTCGGTCGCCGGGGCATCTTCATCCCGTCCGGCACGACACCGGGGAACGCCACTCCTTTCCAGGTCGTGCCGGTCATCATGAACTGGACTGGGGCGGCCGGCTGGCTCGCCCGGCATTTCTACGACCATTATTTATTCACGGGCGATCTGGCGTTTCTCCGTGAGCGGGCGCTGCCTTTCATGCGGGAAGCGGCTTTGTTCTACGAAGATTTCTTTGTAACCGGCGAGGACGGCAAGCTGATGGCTTATCCGTCCGTTTCGCCGGAGAATACGCCGGTCAATTTCATGCCGGAGGGGCATGTGTTCGGCGTAGCGCATCCGATGCCGACGGCGATGAATGCGACGCTCGATTTTGCCATTGCCAAAGAGCTGTTCGGAGGGTTGATCGAGGGCAGCCCGGGCGGCGGGCATGTACCCGGATGAAATCGCACGATGGGAGGACCTGCTCGCCCGGATTCCGGATTACCAAATCAATGAGGACGGCGCGGTCAAGGAATGGATGCACCCGGATTTCGAGGACCGCTACCGGCATCGTCACATCTCGCATATTTACCCGGTATTTCCGGCGCACGAGGTCACCAGGGAGAAGAACGAAACGCTGTTTGGCGCCTTCGCCGAAGCGGTCGAGCGGCGGCTCGTGATCGGGATCGGCGACCAGACGGCCTGGTCCTTCGCTCATCTGGCGAATATATATGCCCGGATGGAGGAAGGGGAGCGCGCGCTGGAGTGCCTGTCGCTTCTCGCCAGGTCCTGCCTGCTGAACAATTTCTATACCGTCCACAACGACTGGCGGAACATGGGGGTCTCCTTAACTTACCGCAGGGCGCCGGTTCAGATGGACGCGAATATGGGCTGGATTTCGGCGGTGCAGGAGATGCTGCTCTACGTTTCGCCCAAGGTCGTTAAGCTGCTGCCTTCTCTTCCAGATGCATGGGGGACAGGGGAAGCAAACGGGCTGCGTTTTTGTACGGGCGAACCTGAGCTTCGCCTGGAACAAGCCGAAGGGTTCGCTTAAGGCCGAGCTCCGGGCGGATCGGGTCACGAGGATGATGCTCCGGTCGCCGAGCTGGCTCACAAGCTATACTTGGGACACGGAGGGCGGGGCGGCGGTAGCGGCAAAGGAGAAACATACCTTAGCTGTAACGATGGCGCCGGGCAGCAGGCTCACCCTCTCGGCGGGGGCGGAATTCGCGCAGAAGGTCGCGGCCGGCAGGCCGGGCATCGGCCTTTAAACAATAACAGGAAGGTGAGCGGGTGGCACAGACAGCACTTCATAACCAATTCATCAATCCGGACAATGAATTTACCCCAATTCCTTTTTGGTTTTGGAACGACGATTTGAAGGAGAGCGAAATCATCCGTCAAATCCGCGATTTTGCCGAGAAGGGGGTCATGGGCTTCGTCATCCATCCGCGCATGGGGATTCCGGAGACGATTCCTTACTTGTCGGATACGTATATGGACCTGGTCGAGGCCGCGGTGAAGGAGGCGGCGACGCTTGGCATGCAGGTCATCCTGTACGACGAAGCGATGTATCCTTCCGGCTCGGCGCAGGGACGCGTCGTTCAGGGCAATCCCGAGTACGCGAGCAGAGGGATCCGAATGCTCGAGTTTTCAAGTGAAGAGCCGGTAAGGCTCTCCGATGTTTTGCCGGACGGGGACCGCCTCGTATCGGCGCAAGCGGTCCGGCTGGATGAACAACGGATACTGCAGAAGGATACCGCCGTCCTGCTGCAGCCGAAGGACGGGTTCATCGATTACACGGCTTCAGGGAGCGGCGACGTGTCCGTCCTGCTCTTTGTGGAGACGTACTCCGGCGGAACGATCCGGGGAATCCATTTCGGCGAGGATGACGGGGAGCCGAACGCCCCAGCATCCGCGGACCTGTTGAATCCAGCGGCCGTGCAAAAATTTATCCGCCTGACGCATGAACGGTATTTTGAGCGGATCGGAGCTTACTTCGGTACGACGGTCCGGGCCATGTTCACCGATGAACCCGACATCCTAGGGCGGCGCCACACCAAGGGGCTCCGTGCCTGGTCGTCCGGCTTTATGGAGGATTTCCGGAAGTCCGGCGGCCGCGAAACTGACCTTCCGCTCCTCTGGCTCGACGCGCCGGAAGCCTCTCACGTTCGCCGCATGTACCGCAGAGCAGTGAACGAACGGCTCTCCGCCGCTTATTACCGGCCACTCAGCGAATGGTGTGCCGCCCATGGGATCGCCTTGACGGGCCATCCGGCCGCGAGCGACGATATCGGGCTGCGCTGGAGCACTTCCAGATTCCCGGCCAGGATGTCGTATGGCGCTGGGTCGCGCCGGAGGACGGCAAAGGGCTCGAAGGGCGTCACAGCACGGCGGCCAAGTGCTCCTCCGATGCCGCGAGACACCGCGGAAGACAGCGCAATCTGAACGAATTTCTCGGCGTGTGCAGCCCCGGCGGCGGCTGGGCGCTGAGCGCCGGGGACATGAAATGGTACATCGATTGGCTTGCCGTCCGGGGAGTGAATTTGTTCTGCCCGCATGCTTTCTATTATTCCATCGATGATCCGCGCCGGAGAAACGAACGCCCGCCCGATGTCGGGCCGAACAATATTTGGTGGCCGCACTACCGTCGTTTCGCCCAGTACATGAAAAGAATGAGCTGGCTGATGACGGGCGGCGTAAACCCGACGCCGATCGCGGTGCTGTGCCGTGAGGATGAGCTGCCCTGGCGGCTCGCGAAGCAGCTGTATCAAGGACAGAGGGAGTTCAATTATTTGGAGGAGCGCCTCTTAACCTCCTCGTGTTTGCTCGAGGAAGGGCAAATCCGGATCGCAGAGCAGTCGTATCTGGTCGTGCTGGTGGAAGAAGCCGGCCGTCTCGAGGAAGGGACCCGCACTTCATTGAGCCGCTTCATGGAACAGGGCGGGGTCGTGGTTTACCTGAAAGACGGGCCGGAGGATCAGTCGCCGTCCGCTGACAGCATCGAGTCGCCGGAGCAGATTATTCCGGTGCTGGACCGTTATGTGAGCCGGGATGCTATGCTGTCGCCCACCGGACCGAATATCCGGGTCAGTCACGTCGTCAAGGACGGGAATCACTTTTATCTGCTGGTCAATGAAGGTGAGGAGGCCTATTCGGGAACGCTTACGGTCCGGGTGACGGGTGGGGCCGAACGATGGGATCCGTGGGAAGGTACGATCGTTCCGCGACCGTTTGCAGCCGCGGGGAAGGAATGCAGGCCAAGATCCGGCTGGAGCGGAGGCAGAGTCTGATCTTCCGGATCGATCCGGGGGTGCCATGGGAACGATCGCCTCAAGAGGATGAAGGCGGAACGGAGACGGGCGAGACCGTTACGCTGACGGGGCCATGGCAGGTCTTCGAGCAGGACACCCCGCCGCTGAACGCGCAGCTCGATTCGTGGACGAAATGGGAAGGCAGGGAGCATTTTTCCGGCACGCTCACTTACAAGCAGTCGTTTGAGTCGGGCGGCGGCGCCGATGGCCCGGTCACACTGGATCTCGGGGAAGCTCATGAAATTGCGGAGGTATGGGTGAACGGACATCCGGCAGGGGTCCGCATGTGGAAGCCGTATTCGTTTGAAATCTCTTCTCTTCTGAAGGAAGGGGAGAACGAGCCGCGGATCGATGTGACGAACAGCCTGGCGAACCGTTATGACCGCGTCAGCCTTCCGTCCGGCCTGCTCGGTCCGGTAACCGTGAGCTTCAGGAAATCCTAATTATATACAGGGGGAATCAAGATGAATCGCAGGTCCTGGAAAAAAAAGGCGGTCGCCATGCCGGTCATCTGCTCCGTTCTGCTCAGCTCATGCAGCGGAGGCGGAGGGGGCGCGAAGCCGGAGGCGGGGGTCGATCCGGGGAAAAGTCAGGAGGACGGGCCCGCGACGCTCACCGTCTACTCGAACAGCGGAGACTCCGTAGACAGCTGGAACGAACGGTTCGGCAATGCGCTTAAGCAGAAATTCCCGAACTATACGATCAAGTACGTGCAGAAGCAGAAGGATTACGGCATCAAGGAAATGCTGACGGCCGGCGAGACGATCGACATTTACTGGGATTCCATCGGGGGCTTCGCTTCCGGGCTGCTGGATAACGGCCTTGAGTTCGACATGACGGAGCTCGTCAAGAAGCATAATATCGACTTCTCGAAGATCGAGCCGACCGTAGCGGATTCCGTCAAAATCATTTCCCCGATAAAATGTACGGGATTCCCGTGTTCAACAACAATATGGTTCTGTATTACAACAAGGATATCTTCGATAAATTCGGAGTGCCTTACCCGAAAGACGGCATGATCTGGAACGAGGCGAACGCACTGGCGGCCCAGCTGACCCGCTTCGACCAGAAGCAGTATGTCGGCCTGTCCTCGTCGGAGACCCATATGCTCGCCATGAACCAGCTGTCCATTCCGTTCGTGGACAGTGCGACGGAGAAAGCCACGATCTTCACCAATGAGAAGTGGAAAACGCTGTTCGATACGGTCTTCGTCGGGCCGAGCAAAGCGCAGGGTTACACCGATTACATGAGAGCGCATCAGGAGAAGCTCCCTTACCGGAACGAGTTCCTGAAGGACCGGGAGCTCGCCATGTTTGCCTGGCTCTCCTCCATCGTCTTCGTCTTCCCGGATGAGTTCAAAGCCATGAACTGGGATATGGTTTCCCTGCCTACCTTCGAAAGCCAGCCGAAAGTCGGCTCCCAAGCCTATCCGACTTATTTCGCGGTCACCTCGATGTCCAAGCAGAAAGATCAAGCGATGAATGTCATCGGTTATTTGCTGTCGAACGAGGTGCAGTCAAGGCTGTCCAAGATCGGCGTCATGCCGGTCCTGAAGGACGACGCGGTGAAGAAAATGTACGGTCAGGAAAGCGTCTTTAAAGACAAAAACCTGGCGGCCTCGTTCTATAATCAGTTCGCCCCGATTCCGAATAAATCGCGGTATGACAGCCTGCTGCTGACGCCTTATGCCAAGACCGTGCCCAAGGTCATCCTGAACGGGGACTACAATACCTTGTTCCGCGCGGCGGAGGAGGAGACGAACAAGAAGATAGAGCAAGCCAAAGGAAGCTGACCGGCTTCCTGAACAGGAACCCCCCGGGGAACGTCCGTTGTCAAGACGGCCCGCCGGGGGTTCTTGTTGAACTCGGCGGCGTTCCGCCGGCAGGGGTTAATCTCTTCCGGCGGCGCTGCTCCTGCAGAAGCCCGTAGAGCAGCCGGGCCGCCGCCATGGTTTGCGGGGTGGCCCAGGGCGAATACATGAGGTTTCTCGCCTCCAGCGGGTCCTCGGTCAGATTGTACATTTCGTACTCCTCCTGAACCGGAAAGTCTTTACCCGAGCTCGTAACAGCGGGATCGTAGGTTAAGGGAGAGCCTTGGAAATAAGCGGCGGGGCGGGGAATATCCCTTTCTCCGTCAACGATTCCAAACGCAGGATCCTCGTAATAGCGGGACAATTTCCAGAGCTGCTCCGTGCCGTCCTGCTGCAGCACGGCGATCACCGTTTCGATATGATTGGGTCGCTGTACGGATGGATAAGGATTGCCGAGCGGCCCGTACGGATGCTGTCCCCGGAAAATATCGTCCTGTACCATGAAATACACGGGTTCGCCGGCCCGTTCCGGGCTGCCCCGGCCGAGCAGAAGCGGGGAGAGATCCCGGCCGACGAACGGACGAACTTCGCTGAAGCCGGCGCGAAGTCGTTCCTGCACGGCGTTCGCATCGATACCGGCAAGCCCGAGCAGGGTGGGAAGAAGATCCAGATGGCTCGTCAGCATCTCCACCCGGCGCGGTTCTTTATAAAGAACGGGGTTATGGAAGATCAAGGGCACATGTACCACTTCTTCGTAGGCGCAGTACCATTTTTGATGCAGACCCCCGTGCGAACCGAGCAGCTCCCCGTGATCGGACGTGAAGAGGACGATCGTATTTTCATAGAATGACGACTGCCGCAGCGCTTCAAACACTTTGAGCATTTGCCGGTCGGCGTTCTTTTGCAGCTGGTAATAGAGCCTGCGGTAATAGGCTTCGTCCCCGATCGGCTGCATCGCCTGAGGATAAATCGCCCGGTAGCTTGCCTGGCGGCGCGGCTTGGTATGAAGCGGCTCCCGGTCGGTCGGCGAAGGTGGGACCGGGGGCACGGTTTCATCCACTTCGAAGCGGAACATGGGAAGACGCGCCGTCAAAGCGCCGTACAACACGATATCGTGGGGATTGACGAAAGACGCCACCATAAGCCAAGGGCGCGTCTGCCGGGAGGCGGTTGGCGTCTCCCGTTCCCGATTGAGAGCGCGAATCAGCGCGACCAGCTGATCGGCGTAAGCTTCATCCCGGCCGCTTGCTCCCAGGCCGGAAGAGGATGCGGAATTATGCGGGTTCCTCCCGTGCGGCTCCGGTCCGATCCAGCTCTCGAAGCCGTATGGCTTCAGGCGGTCTGCCTGCAGGTACAGCGACGCTTTGTCCGGGTCCGGGATTCCTGTGAGAGCATCATAGCTCGGCACAGCCCGGTGCGTTCCCGGCGTAAGGATATCCGCATCGGAGATATGCCACTTCCCTTTATAAAAGGTGCGGTACCCAGCCGCTTGAAAATAATGTCCCATGGTGGGCACGGTGTTCGGATCGAGCCAGTACATATCGCTGTCGAACGCGCTCTTGGTGGCGCCGTCCGTCTGGGATACGCCATGCAGGGAGGGATAGTGCCCGGTCAACAGCGTCGCGCGGCTTGGGCAGCAGGCGGCGGCCCCGATATAATGGCGGTGAAACTCGGTGCCGCCCGCCCGCAATAGCTCTTGCGTAACGAGATTCCGCTCACGCCAGCCCCGAAGCTCCGCCCCTTCATAGGCGGGAGGATACCGCTCTTCGTCGACGAGGTAGATCAAGAAATTGGGCCTCTGAAGCCGCCGGGATGAAGCGGTCTCTCTGCTCATCGCATCACTTCCTTACCGGGGGTGAGCCCGGATCATTACTTTACAGGTTATGACGGCGGAAGCAGGTTTCATGTTATTCGTTAAGGACGATCAGCGCGATGCCGACAAACGTGCAGCCGATGCCGAGCCATTGATTCCAATTGGCGGTTTCCCTGCCGGCAATCACTCCCCAACCCATCGTGACAACGGCGAACAGGGAGACGGCGGTAATGACCACCGACGTATGCTCCATGCCGAGTCCGATGTTGTAGCTGACGAGGGCTATGGCATCAAAAAGGCCAACGGCAAGAAGCCTTGCTGCCTCTCGCCGGCCCGGCCAGGAAGGAGGTCTCCGGAGGAGCAGCATGAGCGGCGGCAGAACGACGCTCGCCTGGACCCGGCCGATCCATGCGGTGGCGATTCCGCCGATCGCTTCGGACGGATAACGGAGCCCGAAGAAGGCGGTTCCCAGCGTCAAGGAAGCGAGAACCGCCCAGGCGGCGCCTTGCGCGATCTTTCCCCGGGGCTGATCCGCCGCGGTGCGGCCGGTCCATTCGATGGTCGTGAGGATGACGCCTGCCAGCGTGAAGCCGATTCCAAGGAACACCGGCGCTGGAAACCGTTCTCCGGACCCTACGGCCAGCAGCACCGTTACGACCGAGAAACTGGACGCAATCGGTGCAACTACGGAAGCTTTGCCAACCTGAAGTCCCCTATAAAGCATCAGAATGCCGATCAAATCCACACCCATCCACAGGCTGGCGCCGGCGAGCCGCTGCAAGGGGAAGTCAGCTTATGCCATTCGCCCAGGAAGCTCATCGCTGCGGTGAGCAGGAGCGGCCCAAACAGCTGCATATAAAACAGCGTCTGATAGACTCCGACACGCCTGCTGGATTTTCCCGCCCAGTAATCGGCGGTGCCGAACGAAAAAGCGGAGAGAAGACCTAACCAGATGCCCATCAGTGACCATCCCTTTCGCAATTATAATTTCTTGAGAAATAGTTTCTCGTGCAATTAAATTAACGCAAATGCATTGTAAAGTCAACGACAATCCATTATCATGGATGGTAAATGAAGGGAAGGGGAGACGTCATGCAGCGACTTCAAGAGGACCAGCTTGCCGCTTGGCGAGCCTTTGTGAACGCCTACGCGGCAGTGATCGAACGCATCGAGCAGGACTTGTCGTCGAACCGGAAAGTACCTCTAACCACCTATGATGTTCTGGTCGCTTTATACCAATCGCCGGAGAAGAAGCTTCGAATGAGCGAATTAGCCGGCAAAGTCGTCATTACGCGAAGCGGGCTTACGCGGGTGATCGAACGTTTGGAACGCGAGGGCTATGTCCGAAGGGAGCGAACGGATGAGGACCGCAGGGGCGCCTTCGCTGTGCTGACCCGGGAAGGGAAGCGGGCTTTTCTGGAAACCTGGCCGGCGTATGCGGAAGGGATCTATTCCTATTTTGCCAGCGTTCTCAGCGAAGAGGAAAGAAGGGCGATTGAGAAGGGGCTGTCCAAAGTCTACCGGGAGGCCAAAAAAGGAACCGCCTCGGACCGGAAGGGCTGACGCCGCCGACAGCCGCATTGCCGTCCTGTCTGCTCGCCTTAGGCCTGCATCTACATAGGAAATGGGGAACGCCATGATACCGTCGCATGAAGGGACGGGAACGGTAACGGCTGTCAGCCGAAGCTCCTTACATAGATTCAGCAAGCCGAATGAGGAGCGTATTGTGCTTCTGGCCGGGCTCGGTGTCGAAGGCGACGCCCACATGGGAACTACCGTCAAGCACCGTTCGAGAGTGGCGGCTGATCCGACTCAGCCCAACCTGCGCCAGGTGCATCTGATTCATGCCGAGCTTCACGACGAGCTGAATGCAGCCGGCTTCACCGTATCGGCCGGGCAAATGGGCGAGAATATCACGACCCGCGGGGTCGATCTGCTGGGGCTTCCGCTTGGAGCGCGGCTATATTTGGGTGATGCCGCCGTAGTGGAGGTGACCGGCCTCCGTAATCCGTGCTCTCAGCTAGACCGGTTCCAACCGGGTCTCATGGCCGCCGTACTCGGTCGCGACGAGCAGGGCAACCTGATCCGCAAGGCGGGAATCATGGGAATCGTGCTGGTCGGGGGCGAAGTCCGCCCGGGCGACGCCGTCCGGGTCGAGCTGCCGCCGGAGCCTCACCGGCCGCTTGAGCGGGTGTAAAGAAGCCGGTGGGCTCCCAGCCGATCTGTTAAGCTGCAGGCCTATGGGAATGAATGGGATCACTAAGGCAAGGGGGCGTTTTATGGAAACACGCGATTCTTTGCTCGGGCTTATTGCAACGGGGAACAGCGCATCATAGCCCTATAAAGTGTCGGGTTCCCTTTTCATGACGAAAGGGGTATTCAATTGGAAGACAAGTCACAAGAAAGCGAAACGGTATTGTCCTCCGCCAAGTCGGTCAGCCGTCAGGGGAATATTGTGCTTCGGCCGTCTGGTCCGTGGACGGCGCATGTCCATGATCTCCTCCGGCACCTGGAGCAAGCCGGATTTGCGGCCATGCCCCGGATTGCAGGCACGGGAACGGCTCCCGACGGACGCGAAATGCTGAGCTATATTGAAGGGGAGTTTGTCCATCCCGGTCCATGGAGCGATCAAGCGCTGCAGGAGGTCGGGCGGATGCTCCGGCGCCTTCACGATGCTTCGTCAACATTCCGGCCGGCCCCGGACGCCGAATGGAAGCCGTGGTTTCTTCGCGGTCTCGGCGGTACCGCCACCGTATACAGCCACGGGGATGTGGCCCCGTGGAACGTGGTTACCCGCGGCGGCATGCCCGTCGCCCTGATCGATTGGGAATTTGCGGGCCCTGTCGATCCGATGGTGGAGCTGGCCCGGGTCTGCTGGCTGTTCCCCCAGCTGCATGATGACGATGTTGCTGTGCGGGTTGGCCTCCCGCCGCTTGAGGTCCGTGCCCGGCGGCTGCGTCTGCTCGTCGACGCTTACGGCGTGAGCGCCGAACAGCGGCTTGGGCCGCCGGATCTCATCCTGGAAGCGGCCGTGCGCGAAACGGCCGAAGAGGCGATCGAGGCGGATGTGACGCCGGAGAGCGTGGGGCCGTTATGGGGCCTGGCCTGGAGGGCCCGGGCGGCAAGCTGGATACTGAGACACCGGTCCGTATTACGGCAAGCTTTATTTTCGTAAGAAAAATTTCGTATCAGAGTCCTTTCATAGATGCCGGACCGTTCTAAGCGGAAGTTTTTCTGGTAAAGAATTTTGCAGTCACTTTATTGCTTTAACGAACTTATAATTTCTTTGATGTTAAAAAAACCGGCGGCATGCCGGCATCGGGAATCGAACCGATGCCGGCTTTTTCGCCGTGCAGACGGCTCTGCCGGATCGATCAGCAGGAGACTCCCATTTTTTAGTCGTACAAGCGGCGGACCCTGAATAGATTGTACAAGTAATCCTTATACACCGATCCGAAAGGGGAGAACGGGTACTTGAACGTCTTAATCAGTTATTTGATCCTGGGACTGTCCTTGTCGGCTCCGATCGGTCCGATCAATGCGGCACAGCTGGATACGGGCATAAAGAAAGGGTTTATGCATGCTTGGTTCGTCGGCATCGGAGCGATGATCGCCGATATTCTGTATATGCTGCTCGTGTACATGGGACTTGTCCATTTTATTTCCACACCGTTCATGCGGACGTTTCTGTGGCTCTTCGGCTTCTTCGTTCTGGTCTACACGGGCATCGAGAGCCTGATCTCCGCCCGCCATTTGAATAAGACGAGGTCGGACAGCGGGGATACGCTTTGGAAGACGTTCCTGTCCGGCTTCCTCATGTCCTTGTCCAATCCGATGACGATCCTGTTCTGGCTCGGCATCTACGGATCGGTGCTGGCGGAGACGGCGGCCCGCTATGATCTCCATGAGCTCGCCGCCGTCAGTCTTGCGATGATCGCGGGCCTTGCCATATGGGATTTCCTTATGGCCGGCGTCGCCAGCTTCTTCCGCATGTGGCTGACGAACCGGGTGCTGAGGATCATTTCCATCCTCTCCGGGTTGTCGCTAATCGGTTTTGGCGCCTATTTTGGACTTGAAGCGTTCCGGCTCCTCTTCGGGTGAATAACGGTGAACGGCTCCCGGCTGGCCCTGCCCGACTTCCCGCCCCTTCCGACGGTAATGCACGAGGAGCGTTACCAGACCGATCACCAGAGCAAAGAGCAGGCTGATATAAAAACCCGGGCGGCTCGTGCCGTGAAAGAGCGCCCCGCTGACGGCGGCGAGCAGAACGGCGATCCCGGCGTAACGCTTCCACGTGCCCCAAGCGGACAGCTTCAGCAGCTTCCCGGCGGTGACAAGAATAAAGCACCAGTTATAGATTAGCATCAGCCCGGCCGCCGTTGTGAAGTACTCATAGACCTGCCCCGGCATGAGCAGAGCCAGAACGATCGAAGCCGCAAGCCCTGCCGTCGTCAGCCCGATGGCGGCAAGGGGCCGGTTTTTCCATTTTCTTGAGAAGAAAGCGGGCGCGTCTCCGTCGTTTGACAGGGTGACAAGGATTTGGGTAACGGCAAACAAGGAAGCCACCATGGTGGAGAAGCCGGCGATGATCAATACGGCATTGAACAAATCCGGAACCCAAGGCAGGCGGTAAGGGCCCAGGGCCATCATGAACGGACTTTTCTTGGAGTGAAACGTCTCCCAGGGAACCAGCAGCATGGCCAGAAACAGCGAAACGACGTAGATGACCGCAATCAGAAGCAGCATCATCCGTCCGGCCTTCGGGGCTTCCTCCGGCTTGGACAGCCGCAGGGCCATAAGACCCATAATTTCAATTCCGCCGAAAGCATAGAAAGCGAATAAAAGCGACGACCACCAGCCCCGGAAACCGTCCGGGACGAAGGGCGAGAACGCATCCTGCAGCCGGAGGCGGCCCGCATGGCCAGGAATGATCCCGGCCAAGGCCAGCGCCGCAATGGCAATAAACATGAGGATGGCGGCGATTTTGATGACCGCGAACAGATTTTCCACACGCTCAAAGGCCCGGGTCCCGATCACAATCACGGTCAGTCCCAGCACCGCATACCCTGAGGCGAATATCCACATCGGCATTTGCGGAAACCAGTGCCGCGAGAACAGCGACAAGGCGGTAAGCTGGCTTCCCATAATCAGGAGCTCGGCAGACCAGTAGACGTAGCCGCTGCTGAAGCCGGCCCACCGGCCGAACGCTTTCTTTGCGTATGAACGAAAGGAGCCTTCCAGCGGATCTTCGGACGTCATTTTTGCCAGGACGTCAAACACGATCAGCGTGACAAGCGCCGCCAGGATGAATGAAATTAAGGCCGACGGACCGCCGATGCGGATGGCGAGGCCCGACCCGAGAAAAAACCGGTGCCGATCGTGCATGCAACCCCAGCAGCGAAAGCCGCCACCATTTTAGCTTTCCAGACTTGTTCATACCATCCACCCGTCCGTAAGAAGTCACTACGGATTTATGATGGTTTATTACGTGGAAACTTATGTAAGACTAAATTCGACATAATTCGTCAAATACTGATAATATTTTCGCTTTTGCGCAAATCATTTTGGGTTACTCTTGGCCCGGCTTTTGCTTTATGATAGAGGGGACGGCAGATGTAAGTTTCATACTACATAGACTTCATACACAGCAGAGGTGCAGCTTATGACAGACCCGATGGAAACCTCGCCGGACGAAAAGTTGATCCTATTGTATAAACAAGGGGATGAAGACGCTTTTACGAAGCTGATGGCAAACTACACCCCCATGATCCATCACTATTGCCGGAAATACTTTGCCAAAGGGCTGGACCGCAATGATTTATTTCAAGAGGGTCGCCTAGGGCTTTATACCGCCATGATGAAATTCCAGTCTTATAAGGGAAGGTTCCATTCCTTCGCCCAAATCCATATCAAAAGCTCGATCATCAATGCGGTGAAGAAGGCGACCCGGAAAAGACAACAAATGCTCAGCAACTGCCTCTCCTTCAGCGCCGAGCTCAATCTGCAGGGGAGACGCTGCTTGATCGCCTGGCTTCCGATATACTGACGCCGGAGAAGCTCTATTTGTACAAGGAAGAACTGATCGAAAGACAGCGCGAGCTCGCTTCGATTTGGAAGAACATGACCCGGACGGAGCAGCAGGTGTTCAAGGAGATTGTTCAGGGAAAGACCTATAAGGAAGCCTCCGAATCCATCGGGCTGAATCCGAAAGCCGTCGATAACGCGCTTCGCCGGATTAAGACCAAGGCGGTACGCCGGGAATGCACCGCCGCCCGCTATGATGAATTTTCCTTTGTTTACCCCTCCTAAAACAGGCTGCGGCAGTCTGTTTTTTGTTCGATCCTTCATCGATAGAGATTCCATTCGGAAGCTTTTGTTATTTCCCTTGTCCTTCCCTCATAAACTAATCAAGACGGGACAACTTGCCCCGCCAGTATTCAGCGTAGAGGAGGGGCCTTCATGCAGCCCAACCGTTCTTTTATCCGGGGGACGTTCATTCTAAGCCTATCGGCCTTTATCACGAGAATGATCGGATTTGCTTCAAGCGTCGTGCTGGCCCGGTATCTCGGTCCCGAAGGGATGGGGCCGCTCATGATGGCTCATCCGCTCGTCCCGATCCTTGTGACGCTGACCAGCCTGGGGCCGCCGCTTGCGATATCCAAATTGGTTGCGGAAGCCGAGGCCAAAGGGGACCGGCAAAGCAGGTCAAAACCATTCTTACGGTGTCGCTGATCCTCACGGGTACAATCAGCATCCTGCTGACACTGGTTACGCTGTTCGGAGCGAGAACCATCTCCGCCTGGTCGCTCACGGACTCGCGGGCTTATTATTCCATGCTGGCCATTACTCCGATTGCGCCGCTTGTCGCCGTTTCTTCCGTTATCAAAGGCTATTACCGGGGAAGGCAGAACATGAAGCCGCTGGCCTTCTCCGATGTGATCGAGCAGGTGGTGCAGATCCTCTTGATTACGGCTCTGGTTCAATACCTGCTGCCGCTGGGCGTAGAGTATGCGGCGGCGGGAGCCATGATCAGCGCGGTGGCCGGTGAAGGAGCCGGACTGCTCTATCTTCTGCTGACGCTGCAGCTTCATAAGAGGCGAAGCCGCATCGGACCGGCGTTATCTCCCCGGCTGCAGCAGGAAAAGCGAACGCTCGGCGAGCCGCTGAAGATCGGGTCGCGCGACGACGGGCAACGGCTTCATTCATTCGATTTACCGGGCCGCCCAGCCGATGCTGATCTTGAAAAGCCTGGCCATCGCCGGGATCAGTACGGCGGTGGCAACCAAGCAGTTCGGCTTGCTTGCAGGATATACGTTCCCGCTGCTCGCTTTTCCAACCTTCATCATGCACTCGCTCTCGACCGCGCTTGTTCCGGCCATCAGCGAAGCCGGCGCTCACCACAACCGCCATTTGGTTCACCAGCGGCTGGATCAGGCCATCCGGTTCGCGCTCATCATCGGCGCGCCCTGTACGGTCATCCTGTATACCTGGGCCGTGCCTCTGGCTACGGCGGTGTATCATTCGCCGGAGGCCGGCGGCTTTCTGAAGGCTGCTTGCGCCGATCTTCCTCCTCCATTATTTCGAACCGCCGCTGCATGCCGTGCTTCTCGGCCTTGGCCGGGTCAATACCGTGATGAGGAATTTTATCGCCTCTACCTTGATCGAGGCTTCCGCCATCTTCGTCTTCGGGTCACAGCTCGGGATTCATGGCGTGATCTGGGGAATGAGCTTCGGGATCGTTCTCATCGCCCTGCTGAATTTTTTATCCGTCTCCCGTGTCATCGGGTTCTCGCTGGACATCCGGAGCTGGATCAAGGTAGGCTTTTGCTGCGCGGCGATGATGATTTTCGGGCAAAGCACCTTTGTCTTCATGAGTCATGCCGGCTTTCCGCTCTTGTGGACCGTTGCAGGCTCCATCGCCGCGGCATGGTTCACTTACGTGGTATCGCTGATCTCGACGAATGCCGTTAAGCGTCATGACATCCAGCGGATTCCTTTGCTGAGAAAGGTGTTCCCCTAACGATCGCCATACCGGCGAGAAAACAAGCTCCGGCAAACAAATAGACGGCCGGGAGCGAGATGCATTCCTTGAGGAACCCGGATCCGCTCATCATGAGGACCATTGCCCCGGTCATCAGCGGCGTGCGGAGGCCGGTCACCCGTCCGATATAGCCGGCTTCCGTATGCAGCATGAATAGCGAGTTATTTCCGATAAAAATCGCCGGCTGCAGGAGGGCGATTCCAAATTGGGCGAGCATTGTCAGCCATAAGACGTTGGAGAGCCCCGCGGCCATAATGCCGAAGGCATTCACGGCGAGGCCGAGCAGGAGCAGCTTCTGCGGTGCCATTCTGGAAGCCAGCCGGAACGCCGCTATCCCGCCTAGCAGTTCTCCCAGTCCATAGGGAACCGTGATCCATTTCAAATCCTCCGCAGGCAGGCCGAGCCGTTCCGTTACTATAAAAATGGAAAGAGGCGAAATGGCTCCGACTCCGAGTCCCACAGCCATGAAACTGAAGCTGAGCCGCAGCAGGACGGGGCGGGAAACGGTATAACGAATGCCGTCTTTCATTTCCTCCCATAATGAAGCCGGTAAGAAGGAAGCTTGATTCGAAGCAGGCGAAGGATCCGGGGAATCTGCATCATGGCGGTCGCCGACAGCACAAAAGCGGCACTCGTTAAGCCGACGGCCCATTGGACGCCCAGGATGGGATAGATCCAGGTACCCGCCACCGGTCCCAATACGGTGAAGACGGCGAAGACGGCTTGCAGCGGCCGACATGGCCGGCTGCGCCAGATCTTCGGGTACGTGCGCCTTAAATAATTTCATCCCGGCAGGCTGTGCGAACTGGGACAGAATCGCAGAGATCAGAGTGGTGAAAAATACAGCCTGCCACAATCCCGAAGCGATGGCTATCAGGACGAGCCCCACCGAGACGGCGGCAAGGAGGTCGCACAGGATCACCGTCCTTTTGGGGCGCCAGCGGTCAGCGAAGACGCCGCCGATGAAGGAGAATAGAAAGATCGGCGCATATTCGGCTACCGAAATCGCCGAAACGGCCAAGGCGTCGCCTCCCGTTTGGTCCATCACATACAGGAGAACGGCCATATTGCGGATCCAAATCCCCGCCTGTGAACAGAGGTTGGAGAGGAACACTCTCCCGATGAAAGGATGCCGCATCAGCATTTGGATTGATGAAACGGACATAAGCATTCACTCCTTTGTATCATGTTTGCATCGCATGCTGAATCAGCATAAAGCCTGCTCCAAGGGGAGAGTCAACTAGGTCTTGACTCTGACCTTAGAGGAGGGTTTATGCTGGTAGCAGAAAGGAAGGGAATGCATATGCTTTACACTGTGAAAGAGGTTTCGGAGTTATCGAAGGTGACGGTCAAGACGCTGCATCATTATCATAAAATCGGCCTGCTGCTGCCTTCGAGGATCAGCGAGGCGGGGTACCGTCTTTACGGGGAGAAGGAGCTGGAACGGCTGCAGCAGATCTTGTTTTACAGGGAGCTGGACATTCCGCTCGAGAACATTAAGCGTCTGCTCGGCGAAGAGCCGGAGCGGTCATTAATCCTCACCCGGCAGAAGGAGCTTCTCCTGGCCCGTAAGGAGAGGCTGGAGCAGCTGATTCGGACGATTGAGCGTTCGCTGGTGCATGCAGTCAAAGGGGAGAGGATGGAAACGAAGGAGCTGTTCCGGGGATTTGCGGATGCAGAGGAGTGGGGACAGGCGCTGAGCGAACAGAACCGGTATCTGAAAGAAAAGTATGATTACGACATGCTGGAGAACAACCCGATCGAGCCCGAAGCGCTGAATGAAGAGGCAAGGGAAGCCGTCCGATTCCTGAAGGGGATGGCCGGCGCCTTGAAGAAGGGAGTCAAGCACAGCGGTGAGGAGGTAGGCTCGCTGATCCGGCAAAAGCATATCGAGTTCCTCACCGCGCACGGTCACGACACAACGCCTGCGAGCTTCGCCGCTACGGCCCGTTTTTTCCTGAATGACGATTTCCACCGCGGCATGCTGGAAGCGCAGCAGACGGGACTCGCTTATTATCTCTGCTCCGCGGCGGAATCGTTCGCCGCCCAATCCGGCTAGTTCAGCTGATGATTCCTCTTATGAACCGGGGCGGCGGAAGAAAATGCGGCATGGACGAGTGACCGGTCATGCGGAGGACAATTTTGTTCCGGGTGCATATGGTAAAGAGAGAAACCAAATCAGGGGGACATCCTATGAAGATCCTCATGGTTGCGCCCGAACAAATACCGGTTCCAGGCAGCGGCTCGGTGGAAATCTGCATGCTGGCCATCGCGAAACGGCTTGCGGTAAGCCATCAGGTTACGATCGTCAGCCGCCGCGGCTCCGGTTTACCGAGGACCAGCCGTAAGGGGAATTTAACAATCGTACGAGTGCCGGCGGGAAGCTCGCTTCAATATATATCCTCCGTCCTTCAATACGCGAAGGGTAAACGTTACGATATCATTCAAGTGGACAATCGTCCCCATTACATGGCCAAAGTGAAGAGGCTGTTTCCGCATACGCCGGTCGCGCTGTTTCTTCATTCCTTGACCTTTGTTCCCCGTACGAGCGCCGTGTCCGCGAGCTTAGCCAAAGCCGATCTGATCATTGCCAACAGCGATTCGCTGAAAAGCAACCTATCGCGGATGTTCCCGAAGCAGGCTTCCAAAATAAGACGGGTCTATCTTGGTGTCGATGCCTCCCGCTTCAAGCCTGCAGGCGGCTCGCGGAGCTCCGGAGCCTTCCGGGTTCTGTTTGCGGGGCGGCTGGTTCCCCGGAAAGGAGCGGGAATCCTGATCAAAGCGATGGGCGTCGTACGCAGAACGCATCCAGGGGCAAGACTGACGATTGTCGGCGGCGGGAAAGAGGAGTATGTCCGGAAACTAAAGTCGCTGGCCCGGGAACAGGGCGTTCCGGTTCGGTTCGCCGGGAGAATATCCCATCGAAGGATCCACCACTTATACCGGAAAGCGGACGTCTTCGTATGTCCCTCCCAACGGCATGAAGCTTTCGGGCTGGTGAATGTGGAAGCGATGGCTTCCGGCCTTCCCGTTGTCGCTTCCGATATCGGAGGAATCAAGGAAATCGTAAAGCATGGCACCAACGGGTTTCTTGTTGCACGGTATAACAGTCCGGAGGCGCACGCCGAATGGATCGGGATGCTGGCGGGAGACCGGGAGCTGGCCTCCAGATTAGGCAGGCAGGCAAGAAAAGACGCGGTTTCGCGGTTCACTTGGAAGAAGACGGCCGACAGACTGATAGCGATCTATAAGACTAGAAAGCATTGATTCAAAGGAACTTCGCCCGGCGATAAAAGGAGCCTCTGCCGTATATCGTACGGCGGAAGCTCCTTTTTGTGCCTATCTTTTTGCCTTCCGGTATCTTCCGTTCGCCCTGGCATACCGCAGTACCTTCCGGAACATCCGTTTATCCTTCAATTGATTGAAAACGAAGGCGTCCGGAGCCGTATTCACCTCCAGCACCCAAGGCCGCATGCGCGAGTCGATTCCGAAATCCACCCCGATTTCGCGAAACCCCTATAGCTCTGTTGAAGATGGTTCGCGATCTTGATGCTGAGTTTCTCCAGTTTGGTCATATAGCTTCGGGCCGCCGGCCCGCGCAATTGGGGCTGAAGCAGCCGGTTCAAGGGCGCCGGCCTGCCTCCGCTGTGATAATTCGTCACGATTCTTTTCGGATGCGCAAGTCTTCCGAGCATGCCGGTCACAGTCCAGGGATGCGCCTCCGTCCGCTGCACCATGACTCTTACGTCGAAGGGTCTGCCCTTCTTTTTTAATAGATGGATACCCTGCTGCACAAGATAGCTTCTTTTCTGTTTGCGGCGGTTCATCGAGTCATAGAATTCCGGGAAGGAGAGGAAGCTTCTCGGCTTTTCACCCAATTGATAGCGGTAGATTCGGTTCCTGTTGGGCTTCAGAATTTCGGCCCGGATGACGCCTTTACCGCCGGATCCCCGTCCGGTTTCACATATACCATTTCATACTTGTTCAGCATGGCGCGGAGCGAAGAGCGGGAGAAGGGCCGCGTTTCGGGAACATGACTCTTCAGCTCCCTGCTTCGCAATAGAACTTTGGTTTTCGCCCACTTGCTTTTTAAGCCGCGTAACGCTATTTTACCGCTCATGTTGGCAGTTCCCCTTTGTCAGCGTAATACCAATGTTGAAGCACGAACGCACTATGCTTTCAATGTATTCAGGGAAGGAGGAACGCAGCAGGGCCAAACGCCCGGTTCACGTTGATAAATCAGAGGGCGTCGTTTAAGATAAGCATAGGAACAAGGCGGAACGTTGTTATCGCATGCGGAACAAGGCGGCCTTATCCACATCATCGTGCAGAGGTTGGTTAAGATGCCGGAGGAGATTAAAGTCAAATCGCTTTACAAAGCTTTGCGGGTGCTCGATTGCTTCACCGTGGACCGCCCGGAGCTTGGCATTACCGAAATCAGCGACCTGCTCGGGCTGTATAAGAGTAATGTGCATAACATCGTCGATACCTTCGTCAAAGCCGGGTACCTGGAGCGGAATCCGGAGAATGAAAAATACAGGCTCGGCCTTAAAATTCTGGAACTCGGCCATGTCATTTCGAGCAGCATCAATTTCCGGAGGATGATTCTGCCTTACATGCAGGAGCTGGCCGATCTTACAGGAGAAACCGTATACCTCGGAATTCCGAGTGAAGGGGAAGTCATTTATCTGGATTCCGCCTCGCCCAAAACCCAGCTCAACCCCCGATCCATGCTGGGAGTGAAAGCGCCGCTGTATTGTACGGGAATCGGGAAAGCGATGCTTGCCTACTTGCCGGAAGAATGGGTGGATTCGGTTCTGGACAAGGGTCTGGCTCCTTATACGGAGAATACGATCACGGATCGGGAGAAGCCGCTTGAGGAACTCAAGATCATCCGTTCCCGCGGGTATTCGATCGATAATATGGAGCATGAGTACGGAATCAAATGCATCGGCATGCCCGTTCTTAATAAAAAGAAGCAGGTCACGGCAGGGATCAGCATTTCCGGCCCTTCCTTGCGCTTTGATGAAGCCAAAATCAAGTCGTACGCCATACAATTAAGGGAAAAAATCGGTTTGATCGAGGATCAATTGTCATGAACCGATTGTCAACATCGCGAACCTGCATTACAATGGAATGGAAGACTCGGAACATTGTTCTTTAATGAAGAACGATTCTTAGTTTGAACTTCCATATTTTTTTGTCCAAATTTTAGAACGATGTTCTGTAATAGGGAACAAAAGCATAATCTACGAAAGCGAGGCGCAAAGAATGAAGCTTACGATTGCAAGCGGCGTATGGCCGACGATGATCACCCCGTTCACCGAAGCCGGAGAGGTCGACTATGACGCTTTGGAGCAGCTGATCGAATGGTACATCGGGCAGGGAGTACACGGATTATTTGCGGTCTGCCAGTCGAGCGAGATGTTCTTTCTCTCGCTGGAGGAACGGGTGGGGATCGCCCGCTTTGTGAAAGAAAAGGCGGCGGGACGGGTCCAGGTGATTGCCTCCGGACATATATCCGGCCGGCTCGAGGATCAAGTGGAGGAGCTGAAGCGGATCGCGGGAACGGGGGTGGATGCGGTGGTTCTCGTCAGCAACCGCCTCGCCGAAGAAGGGGAATACGATGCGGTATGGATCCGCAACGCGGAAACGATTCTTGCTGCGATCCCGGATGGGGTCTTCGGCATCTACGAGTGCCCTTTTCCTTATAAAAGGCCGCTGTCTCCGGAAACGCTGAAATGGTGTGCGGAAACGGGCCGATTCGGGTTCCTCAAGGATACGAGCTGCGACCTGCAGCAAATGCAAGACAAGCTGGAGGCGGCCGCCGGAAGCCATTTGAAGCTCTTCAATGCCAACTCGGCGACGCTGCTTGCTTCACTTAAGCTGGGTGCGGCCGGGTTCAGCGGAGTCATGGCCAACTTTCATCCGGAACTGTATGTTCGGCTGGTTGAGGAATGGAATCAAGACGAAGAAGCCGCAGCACGGCCGCAGGCTTTTTTGGGAGCGGCTTCGCTGGTGGAGCTTCAATATTACCCGGTGAACGCCAAATATCATTTAAGCCGTCTCGGCTTACCGGTTACGACGGTCAGCCGGGTGAAGGATGGGTCCGGACTGAAGGGAAACCATCGTCTCGAGGTGGAGCAGCTGGAAGCGCTTGGCCGTATGGTGAAACAGAGTTTGCCGACTGCAGGGAAGCCTGCAGGGTATTGAATACAGATGCGCTCTCTCCTTTGCGGGGAGGGCTTTTTTCATGGTCCGAATGAATCAATAAGACTATGAATTGTATTGAAATCTACCGTTTCATAGAGTAGTATAATATTCATAAAGTCGAACCATGTCGCAAGTGTTCATTTGAAATCATGTTCGCTGGAACGAACGCCATACATAGTATGAAGGAGAACTCAAATCATGGAGAACAATGAGGTACTTCAAGACCATGCAGGAATAAGCACGAAGCAAAGAATGATCTATTTTGTTATCATCCCCGTGCTGTTTACGCTGCTGCTGCTCATGCTGTTCACTCTGCTTCTGCAGCAGGGGAAAGGAAAGAGCTTCTCGGATGCGATTCTGGGAGCCGGGAAGGCGGCGGCTTCAGGAGCGGCGTCCGCCGTCAGCCATGCTGCCCAGCTTGCGTCCAAACCGGCCGAGCCGCAGGCCCCGGCTTCTTCGTCTTCATCCGCGCCGGCCGCCGGGCCATCACAAGCCGCAAAGAGCGGCTCGGCGGCGGGCGGCGGAAGCGCGTCTGCAGGCGATACGGCGGGAACAGCTTCCAGTGCGGCGCAGCAGGATCAACCCGCCGGACCTTCCGAGTTTAAGCTGAAAACAGACGAAATGGCGACCCAATTTGCCAAGATGCCGCCGGCGCAGGCGAGCGGGATTATCAGCAACATGTCGCTGAGGGACGCCGTGTTCTCCATGATCGGCATGAAGGTGCAGCGACGCTCGGACATCCTCGCCAAGACGGATCCGAAGAAGGCGGCCGAAATCGCCAAGGCGCTCGCGGACTTCCCGCCCGGCGACTACAATGACAGCGCGTCAGCGGAGAAGAAGCTGGATTCGCTTCCCAGTGCGCCGTCGGCCATGGACGATCTGGTAAAGACCTACAGCCAGATGCCTGCGAGCAGCGCGGCCATCCTCGTAATTGAACTGATGAAGACGGATGCGAATAAGGCTGCAGGTGTCGTTGCGGCGATGGATGCCGGCACAAGAGCCCAGATTCTGTCCTCGATGACCGATACGAAGGCGAACCCGGAAGGGTTAAAATACGCTGCGGCGCTTACGCAAAGGTCGCTTAAATAATGTCAAATCAAGACGGATGCTCTTCGGGTCCATAAACCCGGGGCATCCGTTTTTGCTGCATTGGGCCGGTCACCGGATACGCGGGAAGGTAATCCATCCGAGAATATTGATTCGTGATTTTTTTCCTTTTTCCCGGACCATGCTGATAAATTCTCCAAGAAAAGTCTCCCATTTGCCGCCGATCTCTTTCTTGGCGCCTTCATTTTCAAGTACGGTTCTTACGCTTTGATTTAATGCGGTTTCCAGATGAGATATCGCTTCGCGCAAATGATAATCGATATTCTGCTCCGCCATTTACGAAACTCCTCTCACATGCTCAAACAGAGATTTAATGGGATACGGAAGGCGTCTTGTCGTCTTCCTCGTCAAGCTGGGCAATGTCCAGATCGAGCTGCTTCTTCATCCGTTCAAACTGGGCTTCCGCTATAATGTCCTCTACTTCTTCCCGGGCGGTTTGAATAACGGACCGGACGCGGGAGAGGAGTCCGAACCCTCCCTGCACACCGCTGGAAGTCAGGGGCCGAAGCGTGGATTTGGCAATGGGAAGAAGAGCGGATGCGGCAACGGCCAAGGCCGCGCCGACAATCCATTTGTCCAAATTTTTCTGAATCATCTTGTTCTTCTCCTTGGGTTTTTGAATAGAATCGGCCTCGCGCCGCGGTCAGACCGCGGCATAGGCCGTGTGCCGCTGCTCCGGTAAGGAGCCGTGCTGCTCCGTATTTGCCATAAGGGACAGAATCGGACGGGACAAGAGCGAGACGGAGCCCGCTACCCCGAAGATCGGTATCCACTGCCTTAACGGTAGAGGTGCGGTATGAAAGAAACCGGCGAGCGGCGGGACATACAGTGCGGCAAGCAGAGCCAGCCACGAGATGCCCAGCGCACCGACCAAATACCGGTCTTTAGCCCAATCCCGGACCGTTTCCTTCGAGCCCTCCTGACGCCAGGAGAAGGTTTGGATCAATTGGCCCGCCACCAAGGTCGCGAAGGCCGTGCTTTGCGCCACCGGCAAGGGCGCTCCGGCCGCCAGGCTTGCCGCGAATAACCCGAGGGAGCCGAGTCCGAGCAGCACGCCTTTGGTGATCACCTTCCGGTAAAGCTCCTTATCCACGATATCCATCCGCTTCGTCTGTTTGGTCTTGCTTCCCGGATTCACAGCGAGAACCATGGCGGGGAGCGCGTCCGTCAGCAGATTCATGAGCAGAATCTGAATGGGTACAAGCGGAATCGGCATGCCCAGCATGACGGCGGCGCTGGTGACGATAATCTCGGCCAAGTTGCCGGTTAACAGACAGCCGAGCGCCTTGCGGATATTGCCCATGATCGTCCGTCCTTCTTTAACCCCATCCACGATCGTGCCGAAATGGTCCTCCTTCAGCACCATATCTGCCGTTTCCTTGGTTACTTCCGTTCCGGTCCGCCCCATGGCAATCCCGACGTTGGCCTGCTTGATCGCAGGCGTATCGTTCACGCCGTCTCCCGTCATCGCCACGATATGCCCGCGATGCTGCAGCGCCGTTACGATGCGGAGCTTATGCTCCGGCGTCACCCTTGCAAAGACCGAGACCTCCTCGACGACGCGGTTCAGTTCGTCGTCCGTCATCCGTTCAAGTTCATGTCCCGACAAAACCTTCTGCGTGCCGTCATAGATTCCAAGCTGTCTCGCAATGGCGATCGCGGTAATCGGATGATCTCCGGTGATCATCACAGGTTTAACCCCGAGCGCGAACGCTTCGCGGATGCTGGATTCCACGTCGGGCTTGGGCGGGTCGATCATCCCGGCCATTCCTACGTAGATCAGATCCGTTTCGTCCATGCCGCTTTCGCCGGCTGTTTCATCGACCGGCTTGTAGGCGAAGGCCAGCACCCGCAGAGCCTCCTCGGAATACTTCCCGTTCTGCTGAAGAATCAGCTCTTTCAGCTCATCCGTTAAAGGAAACAGCTCCCCGTTTTTCTGGTAACGGCTGCAGTGCCGGAGAATCGATTCGACGGCGCCTTTGGAAAATACATAGCATTCCTGTTCGGCCTTCGTATCCTTGCAAACGACACTCATCTTGGCCGTGCCCGAATCGAACGGGATTTCAAATCCGCGGTGCCAATGGGACAGATCTTTGTCCCATAATCCCGTCTTGGCCGCAAGCGCGAGAAGGGCACCCTCCGTCGGATCTCCCTTGGTGATCCACCGGCCTTCCTGCTGCTCCAGTTTACTGTTGTTGCAGAGCACGCAGATTTGAAGGAGGCGCTGCAGATCGGGATCCCCACAGTTCCTTGAAGTTCCTTAGGCTCCGCAAGGGCGGACGAAGCCGCCACTTCCGGACCCGTCTCCAGCAGGGAGCCGGAAGGGTCGTATCCATTGCCGGTTACGGTCCATGACCGGTTCAGCGTAGAAACCGCCTTGACGGTCATTTCATTTTGGGTCAGCGTTCCGGTTTTATCCGTACAAATGACGGTGGTCCTGCCGAGCGTTTCCAGGGAAGACAGCTTTCGGATCAGAGCGTTCTTCTTCGCCATACGGTAGATCCCGGCGCTTAAGGCAATGGTTATCGTTACGGGAAGCCCCTCCGGGATGGCGGAAGCCGCCAGTGTAATCGAGGTGGAGACCATTTGCGTAACGGGATTGCCGCGCAAGAGGCCGGTAATGAATACAACCCCTCCAGCGAGAAGAGCGCCCTTCATAAATTTCTTGCTGATGGACGTAACCTTTTCCTGGAGCGGGGTGACCTCTTTGTCGTGGGGCTTCAGCAGGGACATAAGCCGGCCCATCTCCGTCCGCATGCCTGTCTGCACCACCACGCCGATCCCTTTGCCGCCGCATACATCCGTTCCCATGTACAGCATATTGCTTCGTTCGGATAGAGAACAGTCCGCATCGAGCGCGGTATCCTGCTTGTCGACCGGCAGGGATTCTCCGGTTAAGGCCGCTTCATTGACACGCAGGTTCCAGGACCGGATAAGACGCAGGTCGGCGGGAACGCGGTCACCGGCTTCAAGCGTTACGATATCGCCCGGAACGAGATCCGCGGCGGACATCTCCGTTTGCTGTCCGGACCGGATGGCTCTGCAGGCAGGGGGCTGAAATTCGTTCAACGACTCGACGACTTTCTCGGCCTTCCGTTCTTGAACCGTACCGATCGCGGCATTGGCCAGCAGAATAGCCCCCATGGCGAGGCCGTCGAACAACCCGCCGGTAAACAGAGCCAAAGCCGTGGTACCCAGCAGGATCAAGGTGGTAAATTCCTTGAATTGGCCGAGATAGGTTGCCAGCCAGGGCACCTGCTGCCTGCTGTTCAGGCGATTCGGGCCAAACCGCTCTCTGAGAGCGGAGGCCTGCTCCGGAGTCAGCCCTTGCTCCGTTTGGATTTGGAAATGGGCAAGCACCCGTTCGCTGGGAAGCGAATGCCAGAGCGCCTCTTCCGAAGCGGCTGCAATTTCCGGAAGCTCGCGGTGAGCCGGACCGGATAACGAAGCTTCGCTGACTCTTTGCGTGCGGGACATGAAGACAAGCGACAGCGCATCCGCCGCCAAATTGACAACCGGTGCGCTGATTATTCCGAACGTTGCCATGACGGTTCCAAGCAAATTCCAGCCCTTCGTAATTTGAAAATGACGATTCACGGTCCGGTCAATGCTTTCCGCATAGCGTAAGCTTTCTTGAAGGCCGTTCAGCTCCTCCACCGGGAGGGACGGAAGCCCCGCTTCTTTGTAAAAATGACCGACGGGATCCGGTGCGGGACCCGTAACCAGCAGCACTTCTTCTCCGCAGTGACGGAGAGCGGCGATCTGTTCAATCACCTCGCCCGGTTCCCTTGACTGCCAGCTTGCATCCATTTGGTATTGAGCCAAGAGGGCGGGGTTCAAATGCAGGCTGTTCTGCAGGAAACCTACGCGCCAGCCCTGCTTAAGAAAAGATTCGGCCAGCGGGCCCTGCGCATTCAGGGCCGGGGCCTCATGCTTCACAAGCAGACCGAGGCATTCCGTACGGGCCGGCTCCCGGATGCCTGCAAACAGCACCTTGCTGCCCTTCTTCTCCAAACGCTTGGCTTTCAGTTCATAGGCGGTGCAGTCGATTCCGTGCGCCCCGAGATATTTGAGACTACCGATCAGAATCAGGCTGTCTTTTATTTTTCCCTGGATGCCGTCTTCCTCTTCCTCCACATGGAAGGCTGTGCGAATCGTCCGGCATGTCGCTTTCGCTTTCGCCCATACGGCTTCTTTCCAGGGATGTCCGCTTTTCTCCATTAAGGAGGCCGCGGAGCAAAGGATAGGATCGGTGTCTTCGTCTGGAACGGCGATACATTCGATAGGATCCCGATCCGGCGGCGTGAACAGAAGTGAAGTATCCTCGAATAAAAGGGTCTTCGTTCGGGCCAGCCGGGACAGGGAGCCATGGTCCGGGACGGTATACTTTCGTTCATCGGAAACCAGCTCCGCCTGATTCCACGCACACCGGGCGGGAATTAGGGCCGGACGCGGATTGGCCGCAAGCAGAACGGCGATCGCGCGCAGCGGATTGCGGGTTAGAGCCCAGGTTGCTCCGGCGGCGACCAGTCCCCATTTGCCCGAGATTTCACCGTATTGACGGATTTCAGGCGAAAGTACAGGTTCCTGCCGTCCGTTAGTGACCGACGAACTTCGCTTCCAATTCACATATTGCAGAATACTCAAGCCCGCCAGTACGACCAAATTCTCACGTATCAGTGCCAAGGCGAGCGCGCTTGTTCCCAGAATCAAATCCGCATTGATCCTGCGCTCTGCCGAATAGGATTGAATACCGCGCTGAAGGAAGGGAAACCCCGTCACGACGGAAACCAGGGCTGATAAATAGAATGGCGCCGGGCTCCGTGCCTGGGCCGATGACCCCATAAAGAGCTGCTTCACCCCCAAGACGGCTAAGCCGCCCATCGATAATGCAAGGGGAAGAGGAATTTTTTCCCTGCTTTGGTTTCCGGCAACCGCCGGGACCGGCGGAAGCGACCTCATATCGCCGGGAAGTCTCGTTTCCGTTTCAACGGCCGCCGCCGCTTCCCGTTTGGCTTCGTCCGGTTCGGACGGGGCGGGCTCGGCCGCCGGCTCCGGACCGCTGTGTGCAGCCTGAAGCTGCTCCAGTTCCCGGATATGCCTGAAAATCTCCTCAGCGGAAATATGGCTTTCCGCGTACCGCAGCAGCATTCGGCCTGTATGGATACAAGGCTCCACCTTGAGAATCCCCTTCAAACCGGAGAAGGTTCGGATCAGAAGGTCCGCCGTCTCCCGGTTGTTCCGGAGTCCACCGACTTCAATGCGGAGTCTTCCTGGTAAAGCATGCAAAAATCTGGTTTTGCTCTGTATAGAAGACAATGAACCTCTCACCTCGCCCATGAAATGCACTTGCTGCAGATTAATGTCTGGATAGTATTTCTACCTGCGGGAAGGTTTATTCAATCTGCGGATGGCTGGGTCCGATGCATAGAAATTTGTAGAAATGGAATGATGAATTTTAAAAAAATGGATGGAGGTTTTCTACGATGATCAAATCGCCTATCGGCATTGCGTTAGCGGTCGCCGCCGTTCTTCTGGCCGTTTCGCCGGAAGCAAGAAAAGGGGTTCGCCGCCTGGCCGTTAAAGGGACGGGCGCCGTACTGGACAAGACCGATCAATTAAAGAATGCAACCAGGGATCTGCAGGCTTTTCTGCCGAATAAGGACCTCCTGCAGGGAAATGCAGTCAACGGGAAAAGGGACGATTTTTCGCTCACGAACAGGGAACAATGATAGAGACAGCTTGATTCCATTCTATAGCGAGGAGCGATCCCTATGTTTCAAGGCGGTTCTTTATGGACGGGTCTGATTTCCGGCGGTATTTCGCAGATTGCGGATACCAGGAATTTAACGACCGGCCAGATGGACAAAAAGCAGTATGCGGTCAACACGACGGGGAATGTAACGGGAGCGATCGGTGTGATGGCCGGGATTGAATATGGCGCGATGCTGGGCACGGCGCTGCTGCCGGGTGTCGGAACCGTCATCGGTTCCATCGTCGGCGGGGTGCTCGGCAATAATCTGGGCCACACGATCGGTGTACAGGCCGGGAACGCTCTTGTGAACACTCCTGTGTTAAATCAAATGATCAACAAGGCCATGCAGGCGCCTCAGGCATTGCAAACCACGGACACACAAGCCCGCTAGCCGTTTTCAACGCCCCCGGCAAAACCATCCGTGCTCGCTACAACTCAGGTTATAGCGGGTTTTTTTTAACGAAATTTCCGGAGAATAGGAGATGGCGACCCTTGATGCAGAATAACGAAAACGAAAAGCCTCTGGATACGATAACCGTACGGTGCAGCGCCACCTGGTCGCTGATTCAAAAAATCGGCGCCTTATTCAAAAGGAGAAACCGGGTATAACGGGAGGTTTAGGAGCGGAGAGAGGAGGGTAAAGACAGTAAAAAGCTTGAAGGGGAAAAGCGGTATGAGCGAAACCATGAATATCATCTTTCGGACGATGACGGCTTTCTTTCTCATGCTGGTGATTACCCGGATTACCGGAAGAAGAATGGTGGCGCAGCTTCGCTTCCATGATCTGATTACGGCGACGATGCTGGGAACCCTTGCCGGGAATCTGGCCTTCAACATCAAGATCGAAAGCCGGATTTTCGTTCTGTCGATGATCGTACTCGGCATCATTACACTCGTTCTTATCGTCTTTGAAATGCGTTCGCGGAAGGCAAGGCAATGGATTGAAGGCAAGGCCGTCACGGTGATCGAGAACGGCGAGATTCTGAAGGAAGCGATGGAGAAGCATAAATTTACAGAGGACTTGCTTCTGCAGCGGCTGCGGCTCGAGCAAGTCTTCGATCCGAACGAGGTGGAGAAAGCGATACTGGAGAAGGGCGGTCAAATCTCCGTCTTGAAAAAGAAGGAATACCGGCCCTTAACGGTTTCCTCCTTTAGGGAAGCGGCGGAGGGCTGCGCGGCGGAGCTTATTGTAGACGGAAAGCTCCTCAAGACGCAGCTCCATCTGCACGGCCTGACGGAATACCGGCTTGGTGAAGAAGCGGCGAAGCAAGGCTACCGGCTCGAGGATATCCGCTATGCGGTGAAGGGAACGGACGGCCGGCTGTATTTTGTTCCTTCCCGGCTTTCGGCGCCGGAACCGTCCTGGAACCGGAGTCAGTCGATCTCCCATCATTAACAGGCATCTTACTTCAGTACAAAAGGACCTTAGGATTGTATATTCCCTTGGAGACCTCCGGTTTGAAATAATAGAGCCGTATGGCAAAAAAGGAGGTTCTCGCTTATGACAACACCTTTGCGTTTTAGACAGGTGCATCTGGATTTCCACACCAGCCCGGGCATCCCGGGCATCGGCGCCGAATTCGATGCGGAAGCGTTCGCGGCCGTCCTCGAGAAGGCCCGAGTGGATTCCATTACCTGCTTTGCCCGGTGCCACCACGGAATGATTTATTATGATTCCAAGGAGAATCCGGAGCGGATCCACCCGCAGACTCAGCAACAAGCATTTGCTCAAGGAACAAATTGAAGCCTGTCACCGGCGCAATATCCGCATCCCGATTTATATTACGGTACAGTGGGATCAGTATACGGCGGAGCGGCATCCCGAATGGATCGTGCTCGACGAGAAAGGGAACCCGGTCGGCACCCCGATCTATGAAGCCGGTTTCTACCGCCATCTGTGCGTCAATACGCCTTACCGCGATTTTCTGAAACGGCATACGAAAGAAATCCTGGACACGTTCGAAGTTGACGGGCTTTTTTACGATATCGTCAAAACGATCGAATGCTCCTGCAGCTACTGCCGGACCGGCATGGAAGCGAAGGGGCTTGATCCGAGAAGGGCTTCCGACCGCCTTCGTTACGCCGCTGAGATGATCGACGATTTTAAGCGGGAAATGACCGCCTTGATCCGTGAATATAACCCGGATTGCACCATATTTTACAATAAGGGTCATGTGGGTGTGGCGGACAAGCAGGCGGCCGGAGGCCTTCAGCCACTTTGAATTGGAATCGCTTCCGAGCGGCGGCTGGGGCTATATGCACTTTCCTATGGCGATGCGTTACGCGCGTAATCTGGGACTGGACTGCCTCGGGATGACCGGCAAATTCCACACATCCTGGGGGGACTTCCATTCCTTTAAAAATCGGGCGGCACTGGAATTCGAATGCTTCCAGATGCTTTCCCTCAATGCCAAATGCAGCATCGGAGACCAGCTCGAGCCGGGCGGGATGCTCTCGGGGCCGGTATATGACCTGATCGGCGAAGTCTATAGCCAGGTGGAGAAGAAGGAGCCGTGGTGCATAGACGCCAGCGCGGTTACCGACATTGGGGTCCTGACTCCGGAGGAATTCAGCGAGAAGGAGCTGCGTATGCCTCCCGCGGCCATGGGGGCGACCCGCATGCTGCAGGAGAGCGCACACCAGTTCGAAATCATTGACAGCCAGAGCGATTTCACGCGTTTTAAAGTGCTGATTCTACCTGATCACATTCCGGTCTCAAGCGAGCTGGCGGCCAAGCTGGATGCCTATGTATCGGCGGGAGGGGCTGTGATCGCCTCCTTCGAATCGGGTCTCAGCGGGCAGAAGAGCGAAGTCGCCTGGAACCGGCTCGGGATCCGGCTGAAGGCGGAGCAAACCAAGGATTTGGACGGCCATCCGGTACGCGGGAAGAGCTATCCGAGAGGCGACTATGTCGATTATATTTTGCCGCAGGGACGGGTCGGCGCCGGCCTCCCGGCTACGGAGCATGTTATGTACTTAAAGGGTTTGGAAGTGGAAGCCGAGCCGGGAAGCGAGCTGCTCGCTCCGGTAATCAAGTCTTATTTTAACAGGTCCTACCGCCACTTCTGCTCCCATCGTCAAGCGCCTTCATCAGGAGAGACGGATTATGCGGGAATTGTGAAGAACGGCCGCGTCATCTACTTTGCCCACCCGATCTTTACCCAGTACCAGCAGAATGCGCCCCGTTGGTGCAAGCAGCTGCTGCTGAATGCGCTGGACCTTCTGCTTCCGGAACGGGTGCTGAAGCATGACGGGCCGAGCACGATGCTGGTCGCGGTCAACGAGCAGGCCGCGGAGAACCGCTATGTCGTGCATCTGCTTCACTACATCCCGGAACGCCGGAGCGCGGAAATCGACATTATCGAGGATGTCATTCCGCTGTATGACGTGAAAGTCAGCGTGAAGACGCCGGCGGAGGTGAAGGCCGTCGCCTGCGTCCCCGAACAGGCTCCGCTTGCATTCACCCAGGACGGCGGACGAACCTCGTTCTTGCTTCCGAAGCTGAACGGGCATCAAATGATCTCGATTCAGTTTGCATAGACTCCTAATCGCATCGCAAGGCATAAGACTGCCCGGGTACCGTCCCTGGCAGTCTTATATTTTTCTCCAAATTTCGCCATTTCTGGACAGAGCGGATTGGAAAAATAAGCAAAAATACTCTACTTCTGACGCCGGGTTCCTGCTATATTTGTACATAAAACGACAATGATTGAAAATATGAGGTACGCCCATGAAACTAGCAACTTTCAAGGCGACCGTCATTAGCACCATGGCGTTCATCCTGGTATGGCTGCATCCGGCTATCATTCAAGCCAAGGAAAGCGGCGGCCCAGAGTCCTGGCCACCTCGCTCAACGTACGCGACGGACCGGACTTGAAATCGTCCGTGGTCGGTTCCTTGAAGCAGGATGCGATCGTATCCGTTTCCGGAGAATCCTTCGGTTGGGTCAAGATCAAATCCGGCCGCACGGTCGGCTGGGTGGCGGGGCAGTATTTAAAAAGACTGACCGGTGCCGAGGCGGACAAGCCTTCGCAGACCGTCAAGTCTGCGGCTTCTACTGCGGGCACGAAACGGGCGTCGGTGCTCGTGGATTCCCTTCACATGCGGGAAGAGCCGGGAACGGGCGGCTCGATCCTGCGCGTACTGGAGCTTGGCACGTCGCTTAAAATCCTGGACCGCAAGCAGGACTGGATTCACGCTCAAACGGCCGAGGGCGACAAAGGCTGGGTGTTCGGCAAATATATCGGCGAACCGGCGGAGGAACCTTCGAAACCGGCCGGTGAACCTGCGAAATCCACGGAATCCGGAGCGAAAGGGATCAAAGGGAAGATTATCGTCGTCGATCCCGGACACGGCGGCAACGATCCCGGGGTGATCGGCAAGAAATATGGGACGGTCGAGAAATCAATTAATTTGACAACGGCCCGTTATTTGGCGGACAAGCTTCGCGAGGCTGGAGCTCAAGTGGTGATGACCCGGAATAAAGACGATGACAAGCCCGAATTATCCGAAAGATCGGATCTCAGCGGGTCCAAGCGGGCCGACGCTTTTATCAGCATCCATTATAATTCCTCTCCGAAGCCGATTTCCGGGACATTGACCTTTTTTATTCAAAAAACAAAGATATGCCCCTGGCCCAAAAAATCGAAGCGCGGCTTGACCGGGCGCTCGGGCTCAAAAGCAATGGAATTTCCTTCGGCGATTACCATGTGCTTCGGGAGAACCGGAGACCTTCGGTGCTCATCGAGCTGGGATTCTTATCGAATCCGAAGGACGAAGCCATCGTGCGGGGAGCGGATTACCAGCTCCAGGCGGCGGAGGCGATCGTCAGCGGTCTGAAGGATTATTTCGGCGGATAGCCGTATGCCCAAGCCCTCACTAATAAACCAACCCCCGAATAAAATTAGTTAAAATCATTTTTAGGGGATGCATTCATCCGTGAACAAACATGTCTTAAAGATGAAAGACAGAAAGGTCATTGGAGAAGGCAGGGGACGGATCGTGTTCCATCACGGCAAACGTCATGTGATGAAAATTGCCAAGAATGCATACGGCAGGCGGAGCAACAAGACCGAGGTGTATCTTTATGAACACTGCCCGGCCAGCATCAGGAAATATCTCGGCCGCATTTTTGAATACGGCAAAGGCTGGGTTGTCATGAAAAAATATACCCGCAAATTTCCCAACCACTCCAAAAAGTACAGACAAAAATTGTATCGGATCAAGTGCAAATTTAAAAGGTACGGGATTCTTCCTTTTGAAATTTATTCAGCCCGTTACAAAACGCCCAATTTAAGCAATCTGCGGCTCAACCGCAAGGGAAGAATCAAAGTCATCGATTTCGGGAATTTCCATATCATGCGGCGTTAAGCTGGAATACCGGACAAGTCAAGGAAGGGTATTTGACTCAAGGCAACAGACGCTTGTAACTGAAAGCGGCTACCCATACTTAACGAAAGGCATGCGTATAGCTTCATTTGAGATCAATAGGATTTAGAACAGATACTTCCTTTCATGACCCGTATGGGTCATTTTTATTTGGCAAGTCGCATGCCAAAATGATAAAACTGTAAGGTTTGGACATCCTTTACCATGTTAGTGCTGGCTGTCATCTTCGTTTGCTCCTTTGCATACCATTTCTTCATCGAGAAGAAATAGGCTAATAGGCTCCCCTTCCGGGGATCACCGGAACAGGCTGAAGAAGGCCCGTAGGTCGCGGATAAACAATTCGGGAACCTCCATCGCCGCAAAATGGCCTCCGCGGTCGAATTCGGTCCAGTGCACGATTTGGTACCGAGCCTCCGCCATACGGCGCACCGGCTGAACAAGATCATGCGGGAAGACCGCCACTCCCACCGGTGCCGGGCAGGGGATGGGCTGACCCTTGAATTTGGCGCTATCGTAGTATAAACGTGCCGACGACCCGGCGGTGCCGGTAAGCCAATAGAGCATCACGTTCGTGAGCATGGAATCGACCGGAACGGGGCATGCGGGATCCGTCCAATCGAGGAATCTGTCAACGATCCATGCCAGCTGAGCGGCCGGAGAATCGTTAAGCACATAAGCCACCGTCTGCGGTTTGGTCGATTGCAGAATCATATACCCTGCAGGTGCGGCCAGGTAGGCCTTCCCCTTCGCGAGCCGTCTCTTCTCCTCATCGGATAAATCGCTGATATCTTCGTTCGGTTTAAAATGCAAATAGTTCAGATGTACGCCGCAGACATGCTCCGGATCGACGGAAGCCAGGTTGCGGGAAATGGCCGAACCGAAATCGCCGCCCTGCGCTCCATAACGGCTGTAGCCTAGACGTTTCATTAACTCGGCCCAGGCAAGCGCGATCCGGTTGACATTCCAGCCCGGCCCCGGAGCAGGACCGGAAAAAGCGAAGCCGGGAATTGAAGGGATCACCAGATGAAACGCATGGGCCGGATCTTCCCCATAGGACCTGGGATCGGTGAGCGGTCCGATGATTTCAAGGAATTCAACAATGGAGCCCGGCCAGCCGTGCGTAAGAATCAACGGAAAGGCATTCGGCTCAGGCGACCTGACATGCAGGAAATGTACATTGGCCCCGTCGATCATAGTGGTATATTGGGGGATCCGTTTAGGCGCTCCTCCTGCTTCCGCCAGTCATACGAGGTCCGCCAATATTCCGCGAGCTCCTTCATATAGCCGGGCGCCGGTCCGGCGTTACCGTCCAGGCCGGGCATTTCATCGGGCCAGCGGGTCTGGATCAAACGTGCCTTCAGCTCATCGAGTTCCCTTTGAGCGACTTTAATTTGAAACGGGCGAATCGAAGTATCCATTGGAACCAATGCCTCCTCTGATTTGGTCAAAATGAATGCAAGTACTTGCTTACACATTGCGGATTATTAAAGCTAGGGGGTTAATGCCCTAGCGAAGTTCCGCACACTTACCTCGATAAATTCGTCCGGCCTCTCATCCGGCCTCTCATCCGGCCTGCCATGGAGATGAGATTCAACGAACAGCCTGGTCATTCCCTCGGCGTAATGAAACGCAAAAGCTTATCCCCGGCTGCAGCTGGTTGCTCATGATGGATGTTCCTCTTCTGTATGTAAGTGATAACTTACATTTCTCATTCTAGTAAGTGTCCGACTCATTGTCAATAGCTGGAACCGTGGGCTGGACGCCGGATGTTTCACGATTCGATATAGCGGGTAAGGAATGTAATACCCGAATAATCCCTCCAATAAACTAAACAAAACCCAAGGATAGGAACCCTGCCTATGAAATATTTTATCAGCTACAAAGGAAAGATTGTCGGATTTTCCAGAACGAAGACGGAAGCGGAAAGGATCTTAAGCCGCTTGAGCGGCGCCCTTATGTCTCTCGAAATTATAGAGCATAACGATAATGTCATCCCTTTGCCGAGAAAATTAAAGCATGCTGGAATGAAAGCCAAATCCAGGAAAAAGAACCGCTAAGTCATTTTCACAATTTAGACACAATCCAGACGACAAGGATTTACAATCTTTTAACCTCGTCTATACTATAATTCTTGTAAAAATGCTATAGGATGGATGGGGAAAAGCCATGACGGATACCAAGCTTTTGCAAAAGATCGAAGATATGCGCCTGGAGATGAGCGATCAATTCCAGGCACATGAACAGCTTACGCATGAAAGTGTAGTGGCGGTCAGCCAGCGGCTGGATGACTACATCATTCAATATTACAAGCAATCTGGAAAAAAATGTCGGGATCTGTTGGTAGCAAATGGATATTAAGAATAAGATTTCCTGAACTCGACCGGCGTCATGCCTTCATTTTGTTTGAATACGGCGCAGAAGTAGCTTGCGGTTTGAAAGCCGACCCGGCCGGCGATTTCGGCGATCGGCGTCTCACGGCTCTCCAGCAGAAGCTCCTTGGCCTTCTGCAGACGAATCCGGGTCAAGTACACCATAGGACTCATCTGTACAACATGCTTGAACATGCGGCACAAATACTGCGGAGACGTACCGATCACGGACGCCAGCCCGTCCAGCGACAGATCGCCCCCAAGATGGTTTTCCATATAAGCAATCACGGGCTGAAGACGGCTGTAGGCGTTTTCGTTGGAGTGCGTTCGTTCCCGGTTTATGCTTTGAACCAGCTCGATCAGGAAGCTGTACAGCTTGCCGGAGCTCATCAATCCACTGTCGGGGTGATGAGACAGGACGCTTAAGAAAATATCGCCCACCAGATGATCCAGCTTTTGAATATTTTGCAGGGTAAACACCCCGGAACGATGCAGCCCCCGATGCTTAAGAAATTCCTCCACCGCATAGCCTTGAAACGCCACCCAATGCGTCTCCCACGGTTCCCCGGTTGCTTCGTATTCATAAGAGCTGTCCGGATAAAGCAGCATTCCCGTAGCCGCTCCAAGTTCGTAAGCCGTACCGTCCAGTGTCAGTTTGCCCGTTCCCCGGATCGTATGAAGCCACACATAGTAAGGATAGCCGTTCGGCCGGCTGACCTGGTTCTGATTCTCCATTCCGCCGACGGTGCACACGTAGAAAGGGAGCCGCACCTCATCCGTAATCATCGGCAGCACGCATCGTTTCATAGGACCTCCGCAGTTTCAAATCTTGATATTCGTACAAGATATTAGGATTGATAAGCTTATTATAAAGGCTTACTCTAAAAAAGGTAACACCATTCCATAACGATTCGTACCGATAGAAAGCTATATTTCAAAAAATGCAGTTGTACGTCGCTGAAAGAGCGGTACGTGATGAAGGTTGTCATTGTTTATTATGGTGCTGTAACCGCTTACTGTATGGAGAGGAGTACAAGAACGAATGGCAAATTTGAATTTTCCTAAAATGATGTATGGAGGAGACTACAATCCGGAGCAGTGGCCTAAAGAAATTTGGGACGAGGATATGCGGCTGTTCCAGCTCGCAGGCATCGATATCGCGACCATCGGGGTATTTTCCTGGGCGCCGCTGCAGCCGGATGAAATCACATACGACTTCGGGTGGCTGGATGAAGTGATGGACAAGCTGGCGCAGAACGGGATGAAAGCCTGCCTCGCCACATCGACGGCCGCCGTTCCAGCCTGGATGGCCAAACGCTACCCCGATGTGCTGAGGAAGACCTCGGACGGCATGATGCGAAAATTCGGGGGAGGCATAATTTTTGCCCGAACAGCCCGACCTTCCGGCATTATTCGCGGCTGATGGCGCGCAAGCTGGCCGAACGCTACGGGAAGCATCCCGCCCTTGCCATCTGGCATGTGAACAACGAGTATGGCGGCGAACTCGTTACTGCGACAACTGCGAGAAGGCGTTCCGCGTGTGGGTGAAGCAAAAATACGGCACCCTGGATGCGGTCAATACGGCTTGGAACACCCGCTTCTGGGGCCATACCTTCTATGACTGGGATGAAATTGTGCTGCCGAGCCTTTTGACCGAGCAATTAGGGGACGGGAAGTCCTGCTTCCAGGGGATCTCCCTCGATTATGACCGCTTCAACAGCGACTCGTCGCTGGCTTGCTATCAGAGCGAATATGAAGAGCTGAAGGCGCTGACCCCCGATATTCCGGTAACGACGAATATGATGGGAACCTATAAACCGCTGGATTATTTCAAATGGGCGAAATCGATGGATATCATCTCGTGGGACAACTATCCGAGCTTCGATACGCCGACCAGCGTGACCGCCATGCGCCATGATCTCATGCGGGGCTTGAAGGACGGCCAGCCTTTCCTGCTTATGGAGCAGACGCCGAGCCAGCAAAACTGGCGACCATACAATAGTCTGAAGCGGCCGGGCGTGATGCGCCTGTGGAGTTATCAGGCGGTGGCGCGGGGAGCCGACAGCGTGATGTTCTTCCAGCTGCGCCGTTCCATCGGCGCCTGCGAGAAATACCACGGTGCGGTCATCGAGCACGCCGGCCATGAGCATACCCGCGTCTTCCGCGAATGCGCACAGCTCGGTGAAGAGCTGAAGCGGCTCGGCGATACGCTGTTGGACTCCCGCGTGAACGCCAAGGTGGCCATTCTGTTCGACTGGGACAACTGGTGGGCGGTGGAGCTTTCGTCCGGACCGAGCAAGGCGCTCAAGTACCTGGATGAAATTATGAAATATTACCGGGCCTTATTTGATCTGAACATCGAGGTGGATATGATCGGCGTCGATACGCCGCTCGAGTCTTACCAAATCGTCATCGCGCCGGTGCTCTATATGGTGAAGCCGGGCTATGCGGAGAAATTGACGAAGTTCGTGGAGCGGGGCGGGTGTTTCGTCACCACCTTCTTCAGCGGAATCGTGAACGAGAACGATCTGGTCACGCTCGGCGGCTATCCCGGAGAGCTTCGCCCCTTGCTCGGCATCTGGGCCGAGGAGATTGACGCGCTTCCGCCCGGCGGAACGAATCAAATGGTCATGAAGGCTTCATACGGCTCCCTTAAGGACACGTACAGCTGCAGCCTGCTGTGTGATTTGATCCATGCCGAAGGCGCCGAGGTGCTGGCGGAATACGGTTCGGATTTTTACCGGGGGATGCCGGTGCTGACCCGGAACCGGGTGGGGCAGGGCGAGGCGTGGTACGTCGCTTCCAGCCCGGATGAACGGTTCATGGACGGCTTTCTAGAAGAGCTGTGCCGGGAGAGGGAGATCGCTCCGGTACTGAAGACACCGCATGGCGTGGAGGTGACGCGCCGGACGAAGGACGGGCAGGATTATATCTTTGTGCTGAACCATAACGACGAACCCGCGACCATTGATTTGGGAAGCGGCGACTATACGAATTTGCTCGATTCGCCGGACAAGCAGAAGCCTTATACGGGATCTCAATCGATCGGCGCCAAGGATGTATGGATATTGAAAGCATAAACCGGTTTCCAATCCATTAACCCGAGAAAGGAAGATCGTCTTGACAACCCAACTCGTTATTCATACGGATATCTCCCGTGGCAGGATCAACAAGAACATTTACGGCCATTTCGCCGAGCACCTCGGCCGCTGCATCTACGAAGGCATCTGGGTAGGCGAGGATTCCCCGATTCCGAATACGGACGGAATTCGCAATGACGTGCTGCAGGCGCTTAAGCATCTTCAGATTCCGGTGCTGCGCTGGCCCGGAGGCTGTTTCGCGGACGAATACCACTGGAAGGACGGCGTCGGGCCGAGAGAGCAGCGAAAGCGGATGGTCAACACCCATTGGGGCGGCCTTGTCGAGAACAATCACTTCGGCACCCATGAATTTATGAGGCTGTGCGAGCTGCTGGACTGCGAGCCTTATATTTGCGGCAATGTCGGCGCGGGACTGTACAGGAGATGCAGGAATGGGTCGAGTACATGACCTTCGACGGCGAATCGCCGATGGCCGATTGGCGCAGGAGGAATGGGCGGGAGGAGCCTTGGAAGCTTCCTTATTTTGGCGTCGGGAATGAGAATTGGGGCTGCGGCGGCAGTATGCGTCCGGAATATTACGCCGATCTCTACCGGCAGTTCCAAACCTATGTGCGGAATTTCGGCGATAACCGGGTGTATAAAATCGCCGGTGGAGCAAGCGACTTTAATTATGATTGGACCGAGGTGCTGATGCGCCAGGCGGGCGGGCACATGCACGGCTTAAGTCTCCATTATTACACGGTTCCGGGCGAGTGGAAGAAGAAGGGCTCGGCGACCGACTTCACGGAGCAGGAATGGTTTACGACCATGCGCAAGGCACTCGTTATGGACGAGCTCATCACGAAGCATTCCACCATTATGGACAAGTACGATCCGGAGAAGAAGGTCGGGCTGATCGTCGATGAATGGGGAACCTGGTTCGATCCGGAGATCGGTACGAACCCGGGCTTCCTGTACCAGCAGAATACGCTGCGCGACGCGCTTGTCGCCGGGGTGCATCTTAACATTTTCAATAACCACTGCGACCGTGTTCAAATGACCAATATCGCGCAAACCGTCAATGTGCTGCAGGCGATGATCTTGACGGATGGCGAGCAAATGATCCTGACGCCGACCTACCATGTATTCGAACTGTATAAGGTGCATCAGAATGCGGAGTCGCTTGAGGTGCATCCGCAGGCAGGCGAATCGTATTCGCTTAACGGCGAAACGCTGCCCCGCGTAAGCGTATCGGCGTCCAGGGATGCGGCAGGACGGTTGAATATCAGCCTGTGCAATATCGATCACCGGGAGGAAGCGGCGGTCCGCATGGAGCTCCGCGGCCGCTCGGGAGATGCGAAGGTATCCGGGCGGATCGTAACGGCGCCGGTCATGCAGGCGCACAACACGTTCGACGCCCCGGAGACCGTGAAATCCGCATCGTTTGCCGGCGCCAAACTGGAGGGCCAAGAGCTGTCGGCCGTTCTGCCGCCGATGTCCGTAGTCATGCTTACGCTGGAATCATGACGGAACCTGCGCATACGGATTCGGAAACGCGCGGAGGCCGCCGCCGGGGCTGTTCGGACGCTTTCTCCGTGACGGAAGACCAATTGGAACGGATGATTGCCGTCATCCGGCGCCGGCCCGAAGACTGTGTCATTGAGCCGGTCTATGAGCAAAGACTCGCAGCCTGCAGGAACTGTACTTCTTTAATTGAGAACCACACCTGCAGGCATTGCGGCTGCATCGTTCAGGTCAGGGCGCTGCAGAAGGGGAAGAGCTGTCCTTTGCCCGGCGGATCCCGCTGGACAAGCTAACGCTTGATGGTTCACAAACAAAAAAGACTCGAACCGCGCATGTCACGGGATTCGAGTCTTTTTGCTAAGGGAGACCGCAATTTTAGTACAGTCTCATCAACATGGCCCCATGGGCCGGCAGTTCGAAGGCCAATTCCTTATCGAAGGTTCCGAACTCTTCGCGCTTCCATAAATCCCTGGCCCGCTTGGAGGATGTCAATCCGAGCTGTTCGAGGATGGGAAAGCACCTCTTTGTAGTTCGCGCTATTAGCATGTGGGACGAACCAATGGTTTTCAGATGTGCTACTTCATTCAGCATGTCATAACGAAGGAAGGATCCGTGCAGGCACTATCCTGTATGAACATGTACGGGGAAAAGTAACACATCTCTACATTAGTTGCCGGCAGGCAGGAGGACCAGCTTGCCACGGGCGTGCCCACTCTGGCTGATCTCGAGTGCTGTACGCCATTCGCCGAGTGCGAAAGTCTGGGCAACCGGGACAGTGAACTTGCCGTCCGCGGCGTACCGGGCGAACTCTCCGAGAACTTCGTAGTTCTGTGCCTGATCCATGGGGAGCTCTGTGAAGGTGGTGCGGACACCGAGTTCGGCGGCTGCGTTGAAGTCGCTAATGGTTAAGACACGGCGAGGATCACCTTCGGCGATCTGGATAAGAGCAGGCAGTGCTCCACTCGGTGGTGCTGTATCCAGAACCATATCCACCGGCTGTCCGGCCAACTCGGCTACGCGCTCGACCATTCCGTCGCCGTACGAGGTCACCTTCGCTCCCATCGCGCGGAGCTGGTCGGCGTAGGTATCGCCGGCGGTAGCGATCACTCGGGCACCTCGCATCAGGGCGATTTGGACGGCGGCAATGCCTAACACGGTTCCGGCTCCGTGCACAAGCAGGGTATGATCCGACTTCACCCCGAGTACTTCAATGTGCCGATAGGATGTTGCGACGGCGAGCGGCAGCGCCGCGACCCGCACGAAGTCGAGACCTTCTGGGATACGTGCCCAATGGTCCAGAATTGCTTGTTCAGCCGCGCCGCCGCTCAAGGCACCGGCGTAGTCGGCGATGCCTAGGACGGCGTCACCGATCGCGACATCATTGACACCCTCACCGACCGCATCCACAATCCCAGACACGTCCAGACCAATGCCGCGAGGCAGTTCACCGGGAAACAGACCTTTGCATATTCCCCAGTCGGCTGGATTCAGCCCGCAAGCGTGCACTTTCACACGAATACGCCCGGGACCGGGGCTAGGGATCGCAGCCTGTTCCAAGCGCAGGACTTCTGCAGGTGCGCCGTATTGATGTAAACGGACCGCGCGCATTGTCGTAGTGGTTGATGCTGAATTGTTCACATAACTACTCGACGAATCAAAACTCTTCATTTCGATTTTCCTCCATTTTGTCTTGGTAATTTGTGATACGATGAAATCATAAACTATAAAGTTAACTTGAAGGCAAATCATTTAGAGGAGATTGACATGAAAATCCATGAGTTAGCAATAAAAACAGGCTTAACAGCCCCTACCATTCGATTTTATGAGAAGGAAGGTTTGTTAGACAGTCGTCATGTTCTTAGGGGGAAAAATAACTATCGTGACTATTCAGAGGAGACAATCGAACATTTGAAGATCATAAAGAGGCTGCAGAGCGTTGGCTTTTCTCTAGGCGAAATGAGGGAACTCTTTCAAGAATACGCTGTGAATAAGCTTACGATTTCAAAAGGAATTGAACTCATTGACCTCTTTCGTGAAAAGATACGTGAGATCGAGCAGAAACAGATCGAATTTGAGCAAATTCACAGAACTCTTAATGAAATGTTGGAAGCCAAAATTTTATTGATGAACGAGCTTGAGAACGAAAACAACGTTTGATGACAAAATCGAGAAAAGGCCATTTTATCATACCGGTGTGCCTTGAATGGGCACAGGGATAAGTACTGAAGAGCTCAATGAACTGACTCGATCCTATTTAGTCTGAGATACGCTAAACGCCGGACCGTGGCAGATCATCTTGCCGACGGCCGGATTAGACCGGATATACCGCGCATAGGACGCGCTGCGAAAAGGGCTGACGGATGAGAGATCATTTTTACTTTCCGGGCTTTTTTACTTCCTTTCATATTTGGAGCGTACTTTACCGGAATGCGGAGAAGGGCTGGGTGTATCCCAATCATAAGCACCCGCTGTTTGAGATCCTCTACTGCGAAACGGGACAAATGAGCGAGTGGGTAAACGGCGTGCAGTACCGCCTCGGGCCGGGGGATTTTATCCTGATCAACTCGGGGGCGCTCCATTATCCGGAAGCTCATGAGGACAGCCGTTTTTTTAATTTCCATTTCGACGTCGAGCCCCGCGAGGTGCATTCCCTCTTTCACCGGCTGCGAAGGCCCATTGTAAGCGCGGAACAGCCGCCGGAGATTCAAAGCGAAATCAAAGCCTGGATGGACAGGCTCATCGGACTGTTTCAAACGGAGGAAGACATGGACTTCACCCATAAAATGATTTTACAGTCGAGTATGCTGCAGTTCCTTGCGTTCATCTTGGAGAAAATCGTCATCCCCGGCGCGGGTGCCGGCTCCCGCGTGTCCTTGTCGCAACGGCAAATCGCGACCGAAGCGGCATATTTGCTGGAAACCTGGGGAGGGTCTGAGAGCGTGCAAATCTCGGAATTGTCCGCCCGTCTGAACATTCACCGCAACTATGTGACGAACTGCTTCAAGCAGGTCTACGGCGTTTCGCCGAAGTATTATTTGACGAAGGTCAAAGTCGAGAAGGCGAAGAGGTCGCTGCAGGAGACGACCCTGTCCGTGCAGGAAATCGCCAATGAACTGATGTTCTCGTCGCCCGCTTATTTTTGCAAATTTTTCCGGGACCACGTCGGCTTAACTCCCTTAAAATACCGCTCAGGCGCGGAAAGGTGACCGGTCACGCGTAGGCACCTGTCTGTTTAGTGCATGCTCCGGATGAAAATGGGCCGGGACCTGTGAGCATATGCTGCCCCGGGATCATAAACTAGATATCATGCAAATCGCACAGGCGATGACGGAAAGAGTAAGCGGATGATGATCGTTCTTACAGGGACGGTGTGCCATGGACTGAGAGCACCCGAGCAAACGGACCGCCGAAGTTCACTCCTGAGCCGGCACCCGAACGGCCGCGGACCCTCCGCATCCTCAGGGCTGCCCGCCTTGCCTCCGTTATAGGGCTTAAAGTGAGACTTCGCATACCTTGATATACAAGGTATACATGTCTAATAAGGGTGGTACCGCGGCTCCTCGTCCCTTGCACGAGGAGTCTTTTTGTATTTCGAACCGCAGATAGGAGTGAAGATGAGTGATTCAGGAGAGCTTGGAGCAATTAAGGGGACGGCTCGACGTAATTAATCTGCAGCTATTGGAGCCGCTGTCGGAACGGGCGCGAATCGCGCAAAGGATAGGCAAGGAAAAGGAAAAGCAAGGCGTCCCCAAGTTTGATCCGGTCCGGGAGAAGAAAATGCTGGAAGAGCTCGTTTCCCGCAATAACGGGCCCTTCGACGAAGATACCATCCGTCATCTGTTCAAGCAAATTTTCCAGGCATCGCTTCATCTTCAACAAACGGATCATCATCAGCATCTGCTGGTCAGCCGGAAAAAACAGAAGGAAGATACGGTCGTCACTTTGGGCGGAATCGAAATCGGCGGTGGAAAACCGGTCATGGTAGCCGGTCCTTGCTCGGTCGAAAGCTATGAACAGGTGCGTCAAGTGGCCGCTGCGCTCAAACAAGCCGGCATCACCGTGATGCGCGGAGGGGCATTCAAGCCGAGAACCTCCCCGTATGATTTCCAGGGCCTGGGGATGGAAGGCTTGAAAATATTAAAGGAAGCGGCGAACGAATTCGGACTGAAAACGGTCAGCGAAATCGTGGATCCTTCCCATATGGAGCTCGCCTGCAGCTATATCGACGTTATTCAGATCGGCGCCAGAAACATGCAAAACTTCGAGCTTCTGAAAGCGGCGGGAGAGGTGCGGAAACCGATCCTGTTAAAACGCGGGCTGGCGACCACGATTGATGAGTTCCTGCATGCTGCGGAATATATCGTATCCCGAGGCAACCGACAGGTGATGCTGATCGAACGGGGATCCGCACTTACGAGAAAGCGACCCGCAACACCCTCGACATCTCCGCCGTGCCGATTCTGAAGCAGGAAAGCCATCTCCCGGTTCTCGTCGATGTGACCCATTCCACCGGCCGCAAAGATATTCTTGCTCCCTGTGCAAAGGCGGCTCTGGCAGCAGGAGCGGACGGCATTATGGTCGAGGTGCATCCGGATCCCGCAACCGCATTGTCCGATGCCGCCCAGCGACTGGATATTGATGAATTTAACCGTTTCTATAACGAAGTCAAGAAGTCCGGATTATTCTAAACCTGAGGGCAGCGACATATTTTTTCAGGAAGCATCTTGCCCGGAGTAGGCGGGTTGGCGGCAAAACTTCGCGGCGTAAGAAGCCGAGGAGGGAGTATGGCGGATGTCTGCCCAAAGTGAAGGTGTACTGGCGATAGGTTCCGGACCTTTTCTGATCTCGCTTGCTGAGGCATGGTTGGAGTCCGGATGGTCCAAGATGACGTTATTCGTAACGAATCCATTGCTTACGGATACGGAGGAGTTGAAGAAGCTTAGGGAACAAGCTCATCAGGGTAGTTCCGAGGCCTCTTTGGCTATCCTGAACGGGGCAGGGGATGAAGAGGTGGATTGGGAGGCTGTCGTTCGGCCGTTTCCGTTTATTTTATATGTTTCGCAGCACGGCGATTGGGAGGAGCTCCGGAACGTGCAGACCGCCTGCATCGCAGCAAAGAAGCCGATGATCCCCGCGACGGGCTTACGAGGTATGGGTATCGCGGGACCGTGGCTCAATCCCGACGGGGAGGGACGCTGGGAGTCGGCATGGCGGCGCGTCCATACGTCCGTTTTTCCCAGGGAAGGGGAGACGGAGGCATTATCCGGCACGGCTGCAGCGATCTTATCGAATCTTCTTGTCTATGAATGGAAGAAGGCTTATACGGGAAACAGGGAACCGCACAGCAAAAATCAGTGCTATATTCTGGATCCGGCCACACTCACGGGGAGCTGGCATCCGATCCTGCCTCATCCGCTTGTGTCCGGGTATGACAAAGCACGGGAAGTCACTCATCTGGAGCTGGAGCTTGCAGATGACCGTGAGCCGGTGAAAAAGGAGGAATGGTTCACCGCTTTCGGCCGTTTGACATCGAAGGTTTCCGGCATTTTTCATATGTGGGAGGAGGGGGAGCTCAACCAGCTTCCGCTGGCACAATGTCTTGTTCAGCCCGCCGATCCGTTGTCGAAAGGACCTGCCGGGCTTTTGCCGGCTGTGGTGTGCAGCGGCCTGACGCATGAAGAGGCGCGTCGGGAATCGGGGCTTGCGGGACTTGAAGCCTACGTTCACCGGCTAAGCCCGCTGTTCGTTACAGGCACCCCTTATTCCACCGGGAGGAAGCCGGCATTGGAGCGGGATGCACGGCCGCCGAAGCGGTCGGACGGGGCCGCTTGCCTGTTTAAGCCAAAAGCTGGACCGGCGGACTCTTCTCCGCGGGGAGGCTGTCACACGTATGGAATTCAGCCGAATCGAAGATATCCGCCGCCGCTTTTATCTTGAGGCCCTAAGCATTATGGAAGGCGAGCCGCTGGTTGCAGCCGGCGAGCCGCTGCTCGGGTTTCCGGTCGTGTGGGTCCGCTCGGACGATGCCTGGTATGGCGGCGTGAGTCTTGATTTGACTCTCGCACTTCGCCGATCGCTTCAAAACGCCCTGGGGAAAGTAGAGCCGGCCGCCGTTTCACCAGTGATTTTGAACGACCAAGCGCTGCATAGCGTTACGATCCCTTCCGCCGCTCCGATTATGAATGCACCCCTGGTACTTTCTGCTGCTCAGAGCTTGAAGCCATACCGTAAACGTCTGGAGGTTATGGATATGCGGTGTGAATCCTTTCTGAAAGAGGGTCCGTTTAGGATATACGGCGTATGGCTCGGGGAGGGGGAGCCCTCTTGAATCCGATTGTTATCGTTGGCAGGGGCAAGCTTACGGATGCGGTCTGCATGGGTTTGCGGGAGTTCCCGATCGTACGCAGACAGGATATCAGCGAAGATTGGCCCTACGCCAAGATCGTTCTTGTGCTGCAGGATCAAGGCGGCTCCTTTGTTGACGTTCAGACGGAAGAACTGCTGCGGCATCGCGGTATCCCTTGGCTGGGGGCCTATGTATCGGACGGGGAGGGGGTGGTAGGTCCGCTGGTCCGTCCGGGGACGGACGGTTGCTCCCAATGCGCCCAGCACCGGCGTTCCACGGCGGAACGCGGACAGGAAGACATTCATGACCTGCTCACGAGACTGGCTGCACTTAAGGGGCGTCCTCGCGCGCCGGAGGAGCTCCCTCCTGAGGGACTAAGGCATATGGCGCACATTGTCGCGGCAGAAACGGCTAAGTTTATTCGAAGCGGCAGTGTGCAATCGGAAAGCCGGGTTTATCTGGTTCATCTGCGTAATTTGAACACCACCCTGCACTACATTCTGCCGGATTCGCTGTGTCCGGTTTGCGGCCTGATGCCGGATGATACTCCGGAAGCGACCGCTATATCCTTAAGACCGAGTAAGAAGGTAAGTCCGAACACCTACCGCTCCCGTTCGTTGGGCGAATTGCAGGAGGTGCTGGCTCGGGATTATTTGGACAGCCGAACGGGACTTATGAATAAAAAGGAATTCGATTTCGTATCCTCGTTTGCCGGTGTGATGGTCAATCTTCCATTAGGCACATTCGACGAGGGGACCGGAGGCCGTTCGCGGTCCTATGCGGACAGCGAGCTGGCGGCTATCCTGGAGGGACTGGAGCGAAACTCAGGTCTTGCTCCCCGCGGCAAACGCACGGTCGTGTACGACAGCTTCACCCGCTTGAAGGGGGCCGCACTGGATCCGGCAAAGGTTGGACTCCATGCCCCGGATCAGCTGGGGCGAGCCGGATTTTCCCTTCCTGCCGTTCGATCCCGACTCCCCGATGGCGTGGGTTTGGGGGTATTCGTTTCTTCAGGAGCGTCCGCTCCTCGTTCCCGAGCTGCTCGCTTACTACAGCCTGGGTTATGGAGGCGGCTTCGTCTATGAAACCTCGAACGGCTGCGCCGTGGGAGGAAGCCTGGAGGAAGCGATCCTGTACGGTATTTTGGAGGTGGTGGAGCGGGATTCGTTCTTGATGACCTGGTACGCGAAGCTTCCGGTTCCGCGGCTCGATTGCTCCTCCGGTGACCGGGAGCTGCAGCTTATGGTGGAGCGTTTAAAGGCGGTAACGGGATATGACATCCTGCTGTTCAATACTACCATGGAGAATGGAATTCCAAGTATCTGGGCCGTGGCGAGGGGGGCGCGGATCAAGAAGCGAACCTCGTTTGTACCGCGGGGGCCCATCTGAATCCGCTCCGGGCCGCCAAGGGCGCACTGCATGAGCTGGCGGTCACGATTCCCATGGTGGAAGACCGGCTCAGGGAGCGGAGGGAGGAAGCCGAAGCCATGGTTCATGATTCCTTCCTGGTAGAGCATATGGAGGACCATGCCCTGCTGTACGGCTTGCCGCAGGTGGAAGACCGGCTCGGTTTTTTGCTGGACGAACAGCGTCCTCTCCGTACTTTCCAAGAGGAGTTCCGTCCCTTTCCGGCACATGACGATCTCACCGAGGATTTGAAAATGGTTCTTCAACGCTTTCGCAGCCTGCAGCTGGACGTCGTTGTAATTGACCAGTCATCGAGCGAGACGCTCCGCAATGGGCTGCACTGCGTCAAAGTGCTGATTCCGGGAATGCTGCCCATGACGTTCGGACACCGGTTTACCCGGCTCACGGGGCTCGAAAGAGTCCTTGAGGTACCGATGCAGCTTGGGTACATGAATCGCAAACTAACACCCGAGGAGCTTAATCCCTATCCGCATCCGTTTCCCTAGTCATAGGTACCAGCGGGATTAGCGACCCCGGTGTGATTGGCCCAATCCTTCCCTGCTCACCGACATATATTGGAGTATCAAGGCGAAAGGGGTACGGATCTATGGGCTTCGCTGGTTCTTGCGCAGGAGGTTTCACTTCCACAGGGGTTATCCTCGTACTGTTCATTCTGCTTGTTATTGTTAGCACTGCGTTTATTGTGTAATTTCTTCACTTTCAGCTTGTAAACATGGCCCTAATCTCCATATTCCTTTGATAAGACGATGGGAGTTCGTCGAAAAAGGATATGGATGGTTAGGGCTTTTCATTACTTGGAAAGGAACATGGCTTCGATCTCCGCCGGGCCTCTCATCATCATCCAAATTTCCCGTGTGCAAAATTGATATTTTTGCGTTCTTTTGTAAATTGTTGGCTTCTAAAGGAACATGATAAGATATTTTCAGTAAAACGCTTACATAGTGAAAATGAATGTTCCGAGGAGGCTGGCAAGATGAAAAGAAGGCGGATCTCGCTCATGGCGCTCACCGTCATGGCATTGGGCACGGCGCGGGGCGCGGTGGCGGAGGAGGGACTCCGGCTCCCGATTCGGGGAAGGAGCCAAGCAAGCCTGCCGAGGCCCAGGCATTAAGCCAAGAGCCGGTGAAGCTGCTGCTCGCCCAAAAATGGTCGGAAATCAACGACGCCGATTTTAAAAACCTGATCGTCGAACCGCTGCAGAGCAAATACCCGAATATTCAAGTTGAGATGCTGAAGGGGGACGACATCAAGGGAATGATTGCGGCGGGGACCGTTCCGGATCTGGTGGCCACGTGGGTCAACCTGATCCCGGATTACCAGGACCTCGATTTGGTAGAGGACATGACGCCTCTAATCAAGAAACATAACCTCGATTTGGGCCGGTTTGAAAGCACTTATCTGGATACGATCCGGGGGTATGACAAGGGAGGACTTGTGGCCCTGCCTTATGATTCGAATTTCAATCTGCTTTACTACAACAAGGATATCTTTGATAAATTCGGAGTGCCTTACCCGAAGGACGGGATGACCTGGGAGGAAACGATCGAGCTTGCGAAGCGGGTGAGCCGGGAGGAGCAGGGCGTCCGCTACCGCGGGCTCGAAACGGACGGCTACGGGAAACTGGCGCTGCAGCTGGCTCTGCCGGCCGTCAAGGACGGCAAGCCGAACGTGAACAACGAGCTGTGGAAAAGGCTGCTCGAGCTGCAAAAGCGGATCGAATCGATCCCGGCGAATGAACCGGTGCCGAATGTGCATCAGCGCAACCAGTTTATGAAAGACCGGACGCTCGCGATGTTCGCTACGGGCAATAACTTCAACCTGCTGCAATCGGATGCGGCCAAAGGGCTGAATTGGGATGTCGCCCAGTATCCCGTCCATCCGGATCAACCGGATGTAGCCGGGATGGTCGACGAGCATGTCATGTTCGTTACGAAGCAAAGCAAGCATAAAGACGAAGCGTTCAAAGTAATAGAGACGCTGACCTCGGACGCCGTTCAGAAGAAGCTGACCCGGGCTTCCGGCAAATTATCGGTGCTGAAGGATCAGGGCATCCGGAAGGAGCTGGGAGCGGATATGCCGGCGCTAACGGGAAAGCACCTCGAGGCTATTTTTAAAGGACGGTATATCCCCGCTTATACGGCAACCAACAAGTACCCGGATGCAGGGAAAATATTAAACGAACAAGTGGCGAAATATTTGAAGGATGAGCAGGACGTCAACACCACTTTGCGTACGGCCGAGGAGGCGATACAGAATCATATACGGCAGGTAGACACCGGCACCGGCAAGTAAGCGGCGTCCGCAAGCCGGAAGCGGAAGGAGTTAAAGGAGGCGGCATATATGTTCGTTAACAGCGGCATTATATGGACGGATACGTCCGGCGACCCTATTCACGCCCACGGCGGCGGGATGCTGCAGGCTGGAGAATACGTGTATTGGTTCGGGGAAAACCGGGTGGGCCGCCGGAGGGTTTCGTGCTACCGGTCCGCTAACCTCAAGGATTGGGAATTCCGCGGCGACGTGCTCACGCTGGATTCCCCTTCGAGAAGATCGCCACCCGCACGGATCCGGCGCTGTTGACGGATCAAGAAACAGGCGGAGGGGCGAACATCGAGCGGCCGAAGGTTATCTATCATCCGGGTACCGGCAAGTATGTCATGTGGATGCACTGGGAGAACGGCAAGGATTACACGGCCGCCCGCTGCGCGGTCGCCACATGCGATACGGTCGACGGAGATTATGTATACCACGGCGACTTTAGTCCCGTCGGCCACATGTCGCGGGACTGCACGCTGTTTGTCGATGACGACGGCACCGCCTATTTTATCTCCACGGCCCGGGATAACGCCGATCTGCATATTTACCGGTTGAGCGAGGATTATCTTGCAATCGACGAGCATGTCAAGACACTCTGGCCCGGACAATACCGGGAAGCTCCGGCGCTGGTGAAGCGCAGCGGGGTGTATTTCATGATCACATCCGGCTGTACGGGGTGGCACCCGAATCAGGGGAAATACGGTTATGCCGAAAGTATAACGGGGAGATGGTCCGGTCTCTACGACCTCGGAGGACCGACGACTTACGATTCACAGCCCGCATTCATCCTTCCGGTTCAGGGCAGGGAGACGACGAACTATCTGTATATCGGGGACCGGTGGGACGCCAAGGATTACTATCAATCCAGTTATGTCGTGCTTCCCCTGGAATTCACCGGTACGATCGGCTTGTCGCTTCCGTGGACGGATACCCTCAGCGTTGACCGGTCGAGCGGCAAGCTGGAATGGGAACGGAAAGCCTTGGGGAATCTCGATAGCTAAATATTTCTACACAAGGAGGCCGCCGACAGCAATTGAATCGGTGGCCTTTTCAGCCGCCTGACAGGGTAAGCCAAATTATTAAAGTGCAATTATTACTTTCAAAATAAGAAACTATCGGAGAGGAATTACGTTTATATGGAAAAATAGGGAAGGTGCTGGTGGTGTGATTAAAAGGAATATCTGCTTGCCGCGGGGATTTTATAGTTTTGCCGTGTCCGTCGTCGCTGCATGGACGATAATCGCAGGGATCGGCGATGGATCTGTAACATATGCGCAAGGCGCAAGCGTCTCAAGTGACATCGTTTCTGTAAAGACGGTCACGGATGAGGAGCAGTTCAATCCGTATAAGATCCATACACTGGAAACATTGGAGCTATATTCGATGCAGGATGATTCCGCTCATACCGGCACATGGATTTCCCCGCAAATCTTGACTGTGCTTAGTGAAGGGCGAGAAACATCTGTTAGGGAGGGAGACGCTTCGCAAACCCCTGCTTTTGCCCAATGGCTTAAAATTCAAACCTGGTTGGGACCGCGTTGGATTCATCCATACGAAGCTAAATATAATGAATTGCGGGACGATGATTACCAGTTGCATCAGCAGGTTCCAATATTGGACGATACAGGAAAACAAACTGGACTGCTCGATCCGCAAACGATACATGTTCGGGAAAAGACCGTTGGCGGTTATTCTACGAACTCATACCGTTTTCTAGTCGACACGGAGCAGGGACCGAGGTGGATTCAGGCTTTCCGTGGAGGGATCGATCCGGTGCCGAATACCATCAAAGAAATGATTCCGATGTACTTACCAATGGAAACTGCACTATATGATGCGCCGGAGTATGATCAGCATGCTTTTACAGTTGCAGATCACTCGCAGGCCGCAGTCAGCGACGAACATTGGCGCAATTGGTACCACATCCAGACTGCAGATGGCAAGCGAGGCTGGATAGCCAACGGTGATACGGGTTGGAATAAAGCGCGTGGGCTACTATTTGGCGAGATCAAGAGCATGCAGAAAAAAATGATTGTACAGTCCGCCAAACCCCTTTATAGGCAACCCTATGCTGCGGATCAGTTAATTATAGCCAAACTCGGTCCACAAACCGTCACCGTTAAGGCTCGGATCGGTCATTGGTACCAAATAGACACGTGGCTGGGCCCCTTTGGATGGACGATACGGATACGGTGGAAGAGGAGGCTCTGTCTCGCATCGTCGGCATGGATGGCTCGGAAGGCTTCAGTTGGCGGGCTGGGAAGCCGCTGCATACCCAGGACACGGGCAGAACGTGGAATGTCGTCGTTCCGGAAGGCGTCGGTGAGAAAGATCACCTGATTAGCGCTGATTTCAGCGCTCCATATACGGGATTTGCGTTTTACCTTTCTGCTGATGAACGGCCGAAGCTCTTAGTCTCCCATCGGCTTTATGAGGGGGGCTGGGAATCTGCAGTGTTACCGACAGTAAAGTCTTGGGAAACATCTACTGACGTAACGCCATACACAGCCGGTTTATACAATAAATCGGAATATGTCATGCTGACTTCCTCTCCTGCTTGCGGGTCAAATGGAGAAATCGCTATACCGGTCGGATGACCAAGGCCGAACGTGGACACGAGTAGGAGATCTCACCGACGACATCGGCGGCTACCCGACCGGTATCAGCTTTCGCAAGGGAAAGGAGGGGTGGATTGCTGCGATGTACCACGGGCAAGATTATGTTCCGCTTTACCGGACGCAGGACGGCGGTCATACCTGGGCGGTTCAGCAGGTCGAGGTCCCGGAGGATTTGCAAAAAGGCTACGCTAATGTCTACCCGCCCGTTTTCGACCAAGAAAATGATCATCACGGCCTTTTCATTGCCGAGTTCGTACAAGACGGGGAGAAAACCTATGTTTTATACGAAACTAGAGACGCCGGCGAAACGTGGACACCGCTTTTGTATCGTCTGAAGGGTGTGCAGGGGATTCCGGTTCTCCATTTTGACAATCTGATTATGGGCAGAGCGATCTCCCAAGACGGTAAAACGATTTATACTATGGATACCTACAATCGTGAAGACTGGAAGGAGATTAAACCGGATATTCCTTTACAAAACGTTTCGCAATTTTTACTGCGCATGGATGGCTTTGGGTGGGTACTGCAGAACGGGAACGTCATGGTAACGAACGATGGCGGAAAGACGTGGAATGTACCGCTGCCGCAATAACGAAACGATTAGTATACATATCACCGCTGCCCTGCATGCGATTCGGGAGCGAATGAACGGATCGCCGGCCAAACGAGTGGATCAAAACGCTAACGTGTCCTAGAGATGGTCAGCTTCCCAAGAGTGATTCACGGGGAGCCATCGCAGATACCGTATGGGTACAAATTAGAACTGGAGCAGGCGCCGCGGCGGCCTGCTCTAGTTTGTTAAAGTAACGAACCGCCTATGCGGAATTTTGATTCAACTAGAAGATAGCATATGTATCGGCTGTCTGGGTAAGTTTTACAAAAAAATAGTTGCAATAGCATCCTATTGGGTGTAAACTGAAATTAGTTGCAATAACACCCTATTAAAAGAAGGAGGAGACCACTTGAGCGAGCATTGGAAGCAGAATGACAAGGGCGCACTGGAATCGCACGGTCAATATATCTCAGCCATCTACCGGCACATGCAGATATTGATCTCAGCCGAGCTCGCGCCATATCGAATCGGAAGCGGGCAGTATATTTTTCTAATGGCGATTGCGTTTCAGCGACCCATCACTCAGAAGGCGCTAAGCGAGAAACTGCTCATCGACAAAACAACGACCGCCAAAGCGATTTCCAAGCTGGAAGCGGAGGGTTACGTGCGGAGGGAAGCCGATCCCGCCGACAACCGCTATCATCTGCTCTATTTGACGGACTCGGGACGTGATGTGGTACCTAAGGTGCAGGAAGCACTGGCCCGCGTTAAGAACAAAACCCGGCAAGGGATTACCGATGAGCAGTATGACTTGCTACTAAGCCTGCTGAAAATCGTGCTTCACAATTTGACCAAACAGGAGGAGACCTAAGATGAGCGGGTACAGGGATCAGACTTGATGGAAGAACTGGCCACTTGGGCCGGCGTTACAAAGCATCCTCATCGGTTCGGAGGAGTGGGGTTTCAACTGAACGGCACCGAAATCGGACATCTTCACGGCGACCGCTTATTCGACCTGCTTTTGCCGAAATCCGAGCGTGATCGGCGGAATGAAGAGGGGAAGGCAAGGCCGCACCATAGGTATCCCGATTCAGGCTGGGTTTCCATTTATTTGAATACCGAGCAGGATGTCGCTTATGCCCTTGAAATTGCGCGTTTCAAATATGATCAAATTAAATTGAAGGGTGAGATGAAAAATGATTAACGAGGCATTCCCCTATGAGAAAAAGCGAAATCAAGTATTCGGGTTAGAGATGACGTATGTGGAGGAAGGAAGCGGTGACCCGATCGTCTTCCTGCACGGCAATCCGGCATCCTCGTATCTCTGGCGCAACATTATTCCATATGCCCGGAAGTTTGGCCGCTGCATTGCGCCGGATCTCATTGGAATGGGCGATTCCGCCAAGCTTCCGGACAGCGGGCCCCACGCGTACACCTTTGCCGAGCACCGCCGCTATCTAGATGAGCTGCTCGATCAGCTTGGTGTTCATGAGCGCGTGACCTTCGTGGTGCATGACTGGGGATCGGCACTGGGTTTCGATTGGGCGAAACGCCATCCCGGCGCGGTCAAAGGCGTCGCTTACATGGAGGCGATTATTAAGCCGCGCAGCTGGGGTGAAATACCGGAGAATGGACGCAAGATCTTCCAGGCGCTCCGGACACCGGAAGGGGAGCAAATGGTATTGGAACAAAATTCGTTCATTGAGTTCAATTTGCCGGTCAATATATTGCGCAAGCTGACGGATGAAGAGATGGCACAATACCGCAGGCCGTTCCTGGAGCCGGGCGAAAGCCGCCGTCCTATGCTCAGCTGGGCCCGCCAGCTTCCGTTCGACGGAGATCCGGCTGATGTAACCGAAATTGTCACCGGGTACGGAGAATGGATGGTGCAAAGCGCCGTTCCCAAACTGTTCATTCAATGCGACCCGGGCTTATTGCCGCAGTCCCACATCGATTTCTGCCGTACATGGCCATCGCAGACCGAAGTTATTGTGCCAGGCCGCCACTATCCCCAAGAAGACGCACCCGATGAAGTAGGCGAAGCGCTTGCCGCATGGCTGAAAAGTTTGGATTAACGTTGCGTTCAACGAAAGCCTTCTCGAATCGGGGAGAAGGCTTTTTTTGTGTATGTGTGAAGCCGCCGGTTGAGGGTTTGGCTGGCGAGACGCCATGAACAGGGAGATGATGGGGCTCCCCGGCGGTATCTGCAGTTGATAAAGTGTAATTATTACTGCTATGATAAGGTGGTACATCCCATCCTGTAACTTAACTCTTGTCACTTCATCCATAAGGGAGGATTACCGCTTGCGCACGGCCATACCCCCATGGGGAATTCATCTTTTCTTTGCCGCAATCATCAGCTTTATGATTATTTTTGCCATGGATCCGGGGATGTTCTCGTCTCTCTCCATACCGGATAACCCCCTTCTGCAAACATTTAAGTCCATGTTCATCAGTATCTTTCTTGAAGCGTTCCCGTTTATTTTATTTGGCGTCCTGGTATCTTCGTTTATGCAGATTTTTGTATCCGAGGAATGGATCCGGAGGCGGGTACCTCGCCATCCGCTTCCGGGGATTGCCTTCGCCTGTCTGCTTGGCGTGATGTTCCCCGTCTGCGAGTGCGGCTTAATTCCTGTCGTTCGAAGGCTGATTGCCAAAGGGATGCCGCTGTATGTCGGGGTCGTATTCATCCTTGTAGGCCCCATTGTCAATCCAATTGTATTTGCTGCGACTTATACGGCTTTCAGAACCAGGCCCGAAATGCTCTATTCACGGATGGGACTGGCTTTGGCCGTAGGGGCGGTCGCCGGCCTCTTGATCCATCAATTTATCCGAAAGAACCAGCTCCGAAACAGCAGGGCGACGATGCTGGCAGAAGGCGGCGCCGGTTCGGAGCACGTACATATCCGCGGGAGCAGGATGCTCGCCATGGTACAGCATGCAGGAAGCGAATTTTTTGAAAACGGAAAATATTTTATTTTCGGTCGCCTGTTGACTGCGGCCATTCAAGTTTTTGTATCTCGAGGCGCATTGGTCGATCTCGGTCATTCGCAGCTGGGTTCACCGGCCGTTATGATGGGCCTGGCCTATATTTTATCGCTTTGCTCGACTTCAGACGCTTTCGTCGCTTCCTCCTTTACGAATACATTCTCATCGGGTTCCCTGATTGCATTCATGGTCTTCGGTCCGATGCTGGATTTCAAAGGCACCTTAATGATGTTGTCCGTATTCAAAACCAAATTCGTCGTGCTGCTTGTTCTGCTTATTACTGTGCTGGTATTTGCCGGTTCGGTTCTAATTCAAAATCAATGGCTTCATGATTAAAAGTTACAGGAGGTGCGGATGATGCATGACGTGCAGGAAGAGAAGAAGTACATATTCCATTACCTGTTGAGGGCGGGGATCATGATAGGGCTTGCCTTCTATGTATCCCTGCTGGTGAAATCAGGCAAGCTGCTGTATTACATCGCTCCGCAGATGACCATTTATGTTAAGATCGCCGCCGTAATTCTATTTATCATTGCCGTCTGTCAGATTGTCCTGGCTTTCCGCTCCATAGCAGGTACGGTTAAGCAGGCCTGCGGCTGCGAGCGCCTGCCGTCCCGTTCGGCGATGATGCACATTCTTATCTATACGATGTTTCTGTGCCCCTTGCTGCTAGGCTTTCTGCTTCCGGACAAGGTGATGGGGAGCGACGTCGCATCCCTGAAAGGAATGAATTTGACGGCGAACACCGTACAGAAATCTCCTCCTTCCGGGGCCGTTACGGAATCGAAGACACCGGCGGCGGACTTGAGCAAATCCGCACCGGCGGCGGATGCCGCATCAAAGGAGCCCCTTGTTAAGGACGAAGAAACGAAGCTGAATGAGATGTTCAAGTACGATCAGTTCACCGAGCAGTACGCTAAACTCGCGATACAGCTGTATAAAAAAGACACGATCCAAGTAAAGGAGCGTGGCTTTATGGAAATATTGACTTCACTGGACCTGTACAAGGATGCTTTTGCCGGCAAAAAGCTCGAAATTAGCGGGTTTGTTTACCGTGAGGACGGCATGCCCGAAAATCAATTTGTCGTTTCCCGACTGGCCATGCAGTGCTGTTCGGCGGATTCGGTTCCTTACGGGGTTCTGGTGGAGTCCCCTCTTGCAAAGGAATTTACAAAAGACACTTGGGTTAAACTGACGGGGACCATCGGTAAAACGACGCATAACGGCAACGAAATCATGAAAATCGAGGCGCTGAGCATCAGTAAAATAAAAGCGCCGGACAGTCCGTACGTCAATCCTTATACAGGCGATTTTGACAAATTAAGCGGCTGATGAGCTAATGCCGACCGGTCAGCTTCTTTTGTTGTGACTGCATCCAAGTACTGCTCCAGAACCCATCCGTTCTTGACCATGTCGAGGGCGGCCTGCCGGCCGACGTACCTGATATGCCAAGGCTCGTACTGATATCCGGTGAGCTCCTCGGCCCCCTTCGGATAACGGAGGATAAACCCGTATTCGGCACTATGAGCGGCGATCCACTTCGCTTCCGCCGTACCGTCAAAGCAATCCGTTGCCGCGCATTTGCCGTCCTTTCCGGACAGGTCGACAGCGAGTCCGGTTTGATGCTCGCTTGTACCGGGCTCAGCACTGTAGGTTTGCGTTTTGACGATCCCGTCCTGCTTGGCATATTGGCCGAATATCGCCTTCTGCGTCGTATAAGAGCGGAAGGCGGAGACGCCGGCGAGGGCAATGCCGTCCTTGCGGGCTCCGGCAAACAATTGCTCCAGCGCGGTCGCCGCTTCTTTGCGAAGCAGGCGTTTTTCCGAGTGCTCCTTAAACAGAAACGGTACGTTCGGCTCCGTGAGATCATCCGGCTTGTAGTCCGGAGGAAGCATGTTCATTTTATTTACCAGAACGAGCAAATCGCTTGGGTTCGTCACCAGGGCAGGCGCTGCTTTAGGACCGTTGGAATCGATCTTGAATTTACCGGGTTCAGATACGGTGTCTGCAGGCTGCCCGGTCCCTAATGAAGTAGCGGGGGCTGACGGTTGTTCGGTCCCGCATCCTGCAGCTAGTGCACTTATCAGCACAAGGGTGCAAACATAAGTGGAGAATGCTTTTAATTTTATATGCATATCATGGAGTCCTTTGTAAGATTTCATATCGTTTGGCAGAAAACGTTCCATTCTTGAAGCAGACGTTCTTCGTCCAGATCAATGCCGATGACGATCAGATACGAGGGGCCGTTAAAGTCTGCGGGTTCCCAATACATCCGCTTGCCCGCATACTGCAGCAGGTAAGTCTGTCCTGCAGGCGGTAAAGCGATGTAGCCTTTGGCACGCAGCGACCGGTCGCGCCTTTGCTGCAGAAACTTCTCAAGTCTGTCGCGAGCCGGCGGATGGGACTCGGGCCAGGGAAGGGATAAGGTTCGAACACGCGAGTATGAACGCGGTTCTGCAGGATCATGCGGCCGGTGCTCATGCTCGTGAGCCGTCTTTTTCACTATGGACGATGCGAATCCTCTGACGAAACGGCCGCCAGGCACCGCATCGCCCGGGTTAGGCTCCATTCCATGGAACAGCGGTTCAAGTTCTACTCGGCTGTGGGTCGTATAGGCCAGATTGGCCTTATTGTTTTGCTTGCGAACCATTTTTTCGATTTTTTGCAGGAGGGAGGGCGAAGCGAGATCCGTTTTATTGACGATGATAAAATCGGTGCCTCCATCTGGCGGCGCAGTGTATGGACAAGCTGTCTGTCAGAGGAAAATATACTGTTGTAATCCAGCACATTCTCCGCATCCAGCACCGTCACGATTTGCTTTAGCTGCATCGAGCGGAGCAATCCGGGCTCCGTCAGCGCATCGGCGATTTCTTCCGGGTTCGCCACCCCCGTAAGCTCAATGAAGATAACATCCGGCTTTTGCTGCTGAAGCCGATTTAAGCTTCCTGCGAGCTCGCTTTTTTTACTGCAGCAAATACAGCCGTCAAGCAGCTTCTGAATGGCGGTATCATCTTGGCCGCTTACCGTAAATCCGTCGACATCCAATCGTCCGAGCTCATTCATGAGAATGCCGGGCCTCAGCCCTCTGGCTCTCGCCTCATCCACCATTCGAAGCAGCAATGTCGTCTTCCCGCCGCCTAAAAATCCGCTCAAGACCACAACAGGTACCCGCATTCGTTCGGTCCTCCCGATGGTTATTTTATAACCGAGTTAAAAGTAATTATTACGCATAAGTATCATACACCAAATCCTTTGACTCTGACAAATCCATCGATTTTCCATAAAAATTCAAAGGAATGACCGAGTGCTTTTCGCATGGGGAACGCTTGAAGAAGATCGGATCCGGCGGGCGCTTGCGAGGCTTCGATCCCCTATTGGTATGATTCTTGGGGATTAGAGAAATACTCTATATATGGATAATAAAGGAGGTGAATGAAACCCATGGCAGATGAGCAAAATGTAATTCAGCACGGATTGAATGCAGCGAAAGCGAATGCGGCCGAGGATCAAGAGGCGCAGCAGCAAGTACAGCAGTTGGCTTCCCAATTAGGCGGCCAAGCCGGTACGGCGGCGCAGAACCAAACGGAAACCGCAGCTGACGCCAATATGGAATAATAGCGCGAAAAAACAAGGCCCTCCTGTTTCCGGTCCGGAAGCAGCGAGGGCGTTATTGTATCAAGCTCCGTCCCAGAGCCGCTGCGCGGCATGGACTTCGCGCCAGAAGTGCTCGAGCTCCTTCTTCGCGATTTCCCGGACGAAGCCAATGTCCTCCCCGATCAGGTCGGGCGACCATTTGCGGCCGAAGCCCGCATGCACCACTTCATCGGCCCAATCGTAATCCTGGAACTGCGTCATCAGAGGATGCTTCGCTTCATCGCGGCAAAATTCGTATTCTCCGGCTTTGCCCGGCCGCTTCATGGCTCCTTCCTCAATGCCGATGGCGAGCCAGGCATATTGGGCGGCGGGAATTTTCGGCGCGTTGATATCGTAATCCGACGTGTACTGAGGCCTCTTCATCCAATCCTCGCCTTCGCACTCTAACGCAGCCTGGCCGAACAGCGCGTGGCGCACTTCGTCCCATAGGTGCCGGGCCAGGTCCCGGTAAAATTCCCACGGCATGTTCTTCTGGGAGAAAAGGACGCCGGCAATCAGCTCGGCCGCGGTCATTTCCTCCTGGCGGACGCGCATTTTGGCGAGAAGATTCCGCCGGACCGGATCGTCCGGAGGCTGCGCTACACTGGTTCGCGCCCAAGTAACGGGGCCCATCGTCCGCGGGTCCCGCACCGACTTTAACGGGAGCCGGTAAGGCTCGTGCGAACGCCAGCGCGAAGGCATCGCCGCTTCCTTCTCTCCGAGGCCGTCGATCCCGCCGGCCGCGGCCAGAAAGGCAGTCATGTTCTTCCGAAATTCACCGGCTCCCTCCGGGTAAACCCCGGATTCCTCCAAGTACCGGAGCATGGACCCGCCCCAAGCGAGCTGATCCTCCAGGTCCAGTATCATCGTGCGCAGCATCCGGATCGTAGGCTGATCGACAATTTGCTGGGTTGCGGCCATATGCTTCTTGTAAGCGGCTAGAAGCGCCGGTTTGATCACTCCGTAAATGCCGGCGGTCAGCTCCAAGTCATTCTTCGCATGGATCAGCTCCTCCATCAGCAGGGCAAGAGCCGCATCCGGCTCCTGGTTCAGGACCGCGGGGAGGTGCGCAGCTCGGTGATCCGCTTCCGCAGCTGGTCTGCGGCTTCCGCATCCTCGTACAAGTGCTTGCCGAGCGCGGCCTTCAGGTTCCAATCTTCTCTGGCCGGCAGGTGTCCCGCGGCGATCCGGAGCAGGCTCTCGTGGATGAACCGGTACCGCTGCAGCACCCTGGCGTTTTTTTTCGACCCCATAGCCTCCTATAGCATAGGGATTTTTGATCCCAGCAAAACTTAGCATTAGCTGTCCCTCCCGGTGGTTTTGCCCTCATTATCCCAAATGGCCGGCGTCCTCTACAATAGAACGGAACCGCATCATGATGGACTGATTTGATATGCTTCGCTCTTATGGAAAAACCAAGTAGCGGTTGAGCGGGTAGGCGGCCGTGTACTCCTGGACGGGAGCCAGATGCTGCAGGCGCGGGTCGGAGAATTGCCTTCGATATTTCGTTGCCGGGACTCCTTTGATCTGCGAGAAGCGACGGGAAAAATAATGCTCGTCTTTAAATCCGACAGAATGTGCAATCTGTTTTATGGTAAACTCGGTTTGGGCAAGAAGCTGACATGCTCTTTCGATGCGGCGGACGGCGATGGCCCGCTGCGGCGAAATCCCAAGGCTTTGTACGAACATGCGGGTAAAATGCTCATGCGTCCACCCTTCGCGGCGCGCTACCTCCGCCACCGTCAGAGGGAGATGCAGGCGGCTCTCGATGTAGTGAAGTGCCCGGACGATCTGCGGCGGAAGGGGAGGGCCGGGCACTGCCGGATGGCCGCTATCTTCATGAGCCTCGAGCTCATTCAGCGGCGTGAGCAGCATGAGGCTGCAGCGCGCTGCTCCCGGCGTGCCGGCCGGCCTGCGGCCAAATGGAGCAGATGCCCCAGCAGGCTCGGAAGGACCGATGCCGGTCCGACGGGAGTTACGGAGGGGATGGCCGACGCGGTAAACGAGCTTAAATTACAATTTACGACAGGCGGTTCGGCCGTGAAATGAACGAACAGATGTCTGACCGGCATTCGGGAGTCGAAGGCGTACAGGTGCTCCTCGCCGGGTCTTGTCAAGACAAAGCAGGGTTCGGAGAGAACATGGACCCGGCCGGCCACCCGGTATTCCGTCTCCGAGCCGGCCGGAAAATAAACCAGCTCATAATCCTTGATCGTTCTCGGCCCGAGCGTCCAGCCGGCCTTTACGGTGAAATCGCCGCACACCCGGATTTGTGGACAGCCGCACCCGGCTTCAGGGTTGCCAGCGGAATTATTCATGATCCATTCCTCCTATGATCCCGGATAAATGAAGTTCATTCCCTGCCGCAGTCACAGAAGCAAAGAGCTTATTGCCGTACAAATATGCGCTATTCGAATGGAGGATAAGCATGCTGCAGACCAACTTCCGGCTGAAGCCGATCTCCGAATCGTTTTTTAACCGCTTACATTCCATTGCCGTCCAGTTGTTCATGTTGTTCTTCATCAGTATTATCATACCGGTACTGATCGGCGGATATCTATCCTATAAGAAATCCGCCCGGATGATCGAAGACCAGGTGAGCCAGGTCGCCTCCTTAACCATAAAACAAGTGAGCGATAATTTGAACTTTATTTTTAAGGGACTGGACAATACCTCGATGCGGTCGCTCAGCAACAAAACCATACATGAAGCGCTGCAGGCCGAGAATACCCCGTCGCCCTACGAATCCTTTAAGATGAACAGCGACGCGAAAGACTTCATTATCTCGCTCATGATGAACTCGCCCGAAATAATGGACATTTACGTACTGGATATCCACAGGCAGAATTCGGTGGTCAGCTCTCCGATTCAGAGCATGGTCAATCCCTGGGAAAGCGATTGGTACAGGAAGACCGTCGAGGCGGATGGACGCACCGTATGGTTCGGCCTCTCGGACACCTCGTATTTGAAAGGCGTCAATATGGGCATCCCTGTATTCGGATTGGGACGGACGCTGAAGGATGTGGATACGGGAAAATTGGTCGGAGTGCTGTTCATCGAAGTGAGGGGAAGGTGCTGACCGATACGCTGGATGATATCCGGTTCGGCGAGACCGGCTATACCTTCCTGGTCGACGGGGAGAACCGGTTCACTTACCACCGCGATGCTTCGCTCCTCGGCAGAACGCTGGATTTCAGCCTGCCGGGGCAAACGCAGGTGCTGAAGAGGAAGGACAAGGAGATGATGGTGATCCCCGCGGAGCTCGGGAACGGCTGGAGGGTGGCCGGTATGGTTCCCGTACAGGAGCTCGTATCCAGCTCGGTAGAAATCCGCGATTTGACGGTCTGGATTGCGCTGGCCTCGGTTCTTGTGGCCTTAACGATGGGCTATTACGCTGCACACCGGATCGGGCGCCCGCTTGTCTATTTAAGCAAGCTGATGAAGCGGGGGAGGCCGGCGATTTAACCGTCCGCTCCAACATCGGGGGCCGGAACGAAATCGGGCAGCTCAGCCGGAGCTTCAATAAAATGATCCGGCATATCGATGTCCTGATCCGGCGGATCGCCGAGGAGGAGAACGAGAAGAAGAAGGCGGAAATTCGGGCGCTGCGCTATCAGATCAATCCGCATTTTCTGTACAACACGCTCAATTCCATCCGCTGGATGGCCAAGCTGCAGCGGACGGAAGAGGTGGCTAACGCGATCTCGACGCTGGTTCAGCTCCTGGAAGCCAGCCTCGAGCGGAGCGGGCCGATCGTGCGATTGGGCGAAGAGCTTCAAATGCTGGAGAAATACATGATCATTCAGCAGTACCGGTATCATAACGGAATTACGCTGAATATCCATTGTCCGCCCGGGATGGAAAATATAACGCTGCCCAGAATGCTGCTTCAGCCGATCGTCGAGAATTCGATCTTTCACGGGATCGCCCCGAAGGAGAACAAGGGCCGTATCGAAGTCAGCGTACGCACCCACGGGGACGATGCGGTCATTGTGATCGAGGATGACGGCATCGGTATGGCCCGGGATAAATTGCCGCATCTGCTGGCGGGCCATGGAGGCAAAAGAGCAAGCGGCATGACCCGCATCGGGCTGTTCCATGTGCATCAAACCCTGCAATTGTATTATGGAGCTCCTTACGGGGTGAAAGTGGACAGCGAGGTGGGCCGGGGCACCCGCGTGGAGCTTGTCTTTCCGATGAAACCGTCAAAGGGGGATATCTATGTACCGAGTGCTGCTCGTGGATGACGAACCGTTCGCCCGGATGGGGCTTCGGGCCACGTTCGATTGGGAAGGAAACGGTTTCCGGCTGGTAGGAGAAGCGTCGAACGGAAAAAATGCGCTGCCCTGGATTGAAAGGAACGAAGTGGACATTCTGATCACCGATATCGCCATGCCGGTGATGGACGGCCTGGAGCTGATCCGCACGGCCCGCGAGCGCTGCCCGCAGATGAAATTCATCCTGCTCAGTCGCCACAGCGATTTCGCCTATGTCCGGGAAGGGATGCGGATGGGGGCCTCCGATTATTTGCTAAAGCCGACGCTGGAGCCCGCCGATCTGAAGGAGGTGCTCGCGAAGGTCGTTGACCAAATCACGGAAGACCGTAAGATCAACGAACTCTACGCGAAACAGGAGTTGTCCGGCAAACGGCTGGAGCTGGAAAAGGCGTTCGCGAAGCTGCTCGTCGGGGAACCGGCCCCGCTGCCCTGGAATGAGGAGCTGCCTTGGCTGAAGGATGGATATCGCATCATTCTGTGTCTTCTGGACGGCGCGGGCCACTTGCGGTCCGAGGACGGCGGCGTATTCATGGAGATTATGATCGAAGAAGCACAGGAAAGCTTTTACGGCATGGCGGAGGATGGCATAGCGTTCAGGGGCGGCGCGGATCAGCTGGTGCTGGTGGTTCCCGAGCCGCCGGTTTGGGAGGAGTATTTGAAATCCGTCTTGACCTGCTTCCATGCAGCTTTGAAGGCACGCGGCTTTTCCTTTACGCTGGGAATCAGCGGGAAGTATCAGGGGATCGAACGGTTCAAACAAGCGATTACGGAAGGGCGCCATGCCGTGAAACGGCGATTCTATGAAGGACCCGGCGGCATTTATCCTTACATGACGGATTGCGGCGGAGCTGCGGGCATCGAGGAATCCAAGCTCCTGCTGAGCCGCTTTAAGGCATCGCTCCGAGACGCAGAGAAGGAACAAGCCCTGCGCGATTTGGAAGGTTTGTTCCGCCGCTGGTCGAGCCATCGTCCCGCTCCGCTTCAGGTCAAACGGGAGGCCCAGGAGCCGCTGACGTTATTTCATTTGCTTAAGGATAACCGCACCGTTCCAATCGAGCAAATCGAAGCTTTGCGTTATATCGAAACAGTGGAAGAAGTGAAGGGATGGATCCGGGCGGCGTTCGAGGCGTTATGGAAACCCGAAGAGGAGACGGAAGAGGAGAGCGGCTTTCACCGACGGATCGTCGGGCGGGCCATCGATTATTTGAAACACCATTACACGCAAAACATCAGCCTGCAGGAGGTAGCCGATCATGTGGCCATGAGCAAAAATTATTTCAGCGAATTGTTCAAGAAGGATACGGGGCAGAATTTCATCGATTATTTGATCCGTCTCCGCCTGAAACGGGCGTGCGAGCTGCTGCGGACGACGACGCTGAAGGTATACGAGGTCGCGGAGATGTCCGGCTTCAATGACGTTAAGTATTTCGGCAAGGTCTTTAAGAAGGTGATGAGAATGTCGCCGGCGGAGTACCGGGAGAAGGCGGAATAGATTTCCCGGTCCGGCCTGTCCGGCGAATTTGCAACTTCGGAAAGCAAGACACCTTTTCGGAATATAAACGGTTACCATCCGGAATGGAAAGCAGATACAATGAAAGCGTATTCAATTTATATATCGGGAGGATGAACGATATGAAGTTGAAAGCGAAATTCCCGCTTGCCTTATTGACAACGGCAGTGGTGATGGTTCCGTTGATGCAGGCATGCAGCAGTGGCGGTGGACAAGGGGGTACGGAAGGCGGGCCGGCCGGAACGAAAGCGGGAGAGAAAGTAAAAATCAAATGGTCGACCTGGGGAACCCCGGCGAATTGGGCCGCTTTCAAGAGTTCACGAAAGAATACAACGCCAAGCATCCGAATGTGGACGTCGAGCTGATCCCGATTCCGAGCGATACATATGAACAGAAAATATTAACCCAGCTGAGTGGAGGAACGGCGCCGGACGTCTTTTATTCCGGGGACGGCACGATCGTGAAGCTGATTGAAAACCAGACCATAGCGGAATTAACGCCTTTCATGAAAGGAACGGACAGCAAAATCAAAGATACGGACTTCTTCCAGGGGCTGTGGGGCGCCGCCAAGAAGAACGAGAATATATATGGGGTGCCGGTGGATTGCAATCCGGTGATCCTCTGGTATAACAAGAAATTGCTGCAGGATGCCGGAGTTTCCGTCATGCCGGCCGACCTTTACGAGAAGGGCGAGTGGAACTGGAACGCGTTCAAAGGGATGCTGGAGAAGCTGCGGGCGAACGGCAAGCACGGCTTCGTTCTGGATAACAGCTGGAACCGTTATTACGGCTTCGTCTCGGCGAACGGGGGACGATGTACAACGATAAAGGCGAGTTCGTTGCCGACAAAGATCCGAAGACCGTAGAAGCCTACAAATTCCTGTACGATAATGTGCAGAATAAAAATATTACATTCGCCGGCTCACTCCCCAAAGGACAGGGCGGAGATGCGATGTTCATGTCCAATCAGGTGGGCTTCGTTTCGGCCGGCCGCTGGTATCTTCCGATTTTCAAGCAGAGCAAGGATCTGCAGTTCGATATCGTGCCGTTCCCGACGAATACCGGGAAGAAGATCGAGCCGGCTCCCGTCGCCACCGCTTACATGGTGCTGAACAAGAGCAGCAAAGCGCAGAAGGAAGCATATCAGTTCCTTAGCGAGTTCGTTTCCAAGGAGGGCCAAATGTTCCGACTGCAGGGAGGCGGCAACGCGGTTCCGTCCGTCGGCGGGGCAGACCAGGTGGTGCTCGAGGGCAATCTGCCGGAGCATGCGAAATATTTTCTCGATGCCCGTGAAATCGGTTATGCTTTAACGCCTTTCGAAGCAGGTGTCCCGGGACTGAGCAAAATCATTACCGACGAGATGGAAGCACTCTGGCTGAAGGACGGCAAGCTGGATGATACGCTGAAGACGCTGTCCGTCAAGACGAACCAAAGAATCAACGAATACAAGTCCGGGAAGTGAAGAGATGGTTGGGTGTTAGACCGTTGGAGGAGGGCTTGTTCCGGTGGGGTCCTTCCTCCCTAATCCAAGCGAAAGCGGGTGACCTATGAATAAGCGCCTGTCGGACAGTCTTTGGGGTTTTCTGTTCATAACGCCCCAAATGATCGGACTGATCTTGTTTGCACTGATTCCGCTCGTATCCGCCTTTGCCCTGAGCCTCATGAAGTGGGACGGCTTCGGCAGCAAAGAATTTATCGGCTTCGGCAATTTCATCGGGCAGTTTCAGAACCCGGATTTCAGACTGGCGATGTTCAATACGGCCTGGTATACCCTCCTGGTCGTGCCGGTCGGTATCTTCCTCGCCGTGCTGGTCGCGGTCGCTCTGAATAAAGTCCGCGGGAAGGTGATTTACCGGCTGTTCTATTACATGCCTGTCGTAACGAGCTCCATTGCGGTGTCTATTGTTTGGCTGTGGTCTGCTCAATTCGGAGTTCGGCATCATTAACGTCTACCTTAAGCGGCTGTTCGGGATACAAGGCCCCGATTGGCTGACGAACCGCAAGCTCGTGATCCCGTCGATCGCCATGCTCAGCATCTGGTGGGGGCTCGGCGGCAACATGGTCTTGTTCCTGGCCGGTCTTCAGGGCATATCCGCTTCGTACTACGAAGCCGCCCAAATCGATGGAGCCAGCAAATTCCGCCAGTTCTGGCATATTACGCTTCCGCTCTTGTCGCCGACGACCTTCTTTGCGACAATCATGTCGATCATCGGGTCCTTTCAGGTATTCGATCAATCGTTCGTTATGACCGGCGGGGGACCGGCGAAGGCAAGCTATACCATTGTGTACCATATTTACCAGCTGGCCTTTGTCGATTTCACCTTCGGTAAAAGCGCTGCGGCCGCCGTTATTTTGTTCGCGATGATCTTGACGCTCACCCTGATCCAGATGTACATGTCCAAGCGATGGGTGCATTATGGGGGATAAGGCGTGAGGGCTTACGAAGAAGTTTCGAGAGTAGTAAAGGGTGCGGTATCCACTGGGGATCGATAGCGTTCGCCTTTGTCTGCGGGAAATAACCGCCGTAACGCGGCTTCCAATCGATATTTCCTGTAGATGGGCAGCGACCGGAAGTGGATGCCCCACCCCTTTGAGGAGGGGAATTTATGGAAGCGAATGTGGAGGCGAAGGCATCCTCAAGCAGACGAGCGGTGGCCCTCCTGAGGTCGGACCGGAGAGGGGGCGCCCGGTCGCTGCCGTGCTCCTGCATGCCGCTTTGATTATAGGAGCGATCATCATGGCGGCTCCGTTCGTCTGGATGGTGCTGAGCTCGCTGAAGCCGTTCTCGCAAGTTTTCTTGATCCCGCCCAAATGGATTCCCGATCCTTGGGAGTGGGGAATTACAAGCGGTCGTGGGAATCGGCGCCGTTCGGCCGGGCGTATTTCAACAGCTTTTACATTGCGTTTATCTCTGTAACCTGTAAACTCGTCACTTGTTCGATGGTCGCTTATGCCTTTGCCAAAATCCGTTTTCCGTTCCGTGAGCCGATCTTTGTTCTGTTTCTCGCCACCATGATGGTTCCGAACCAGGTTACGATCATTCCGCTCTATCTGATGATGAAAGGGATCGGCTGGCTGGATACGCATCTGTCTATCATTGTGCCGGCTTCTTTGTTTAACGCTTTCGGCGTGTTCCTGCTGCGTCAGTTTATCAAGAGCATTCCCGACGAGCTGGAGGAAGCTTCCATTGTAGACGGCGCGAACCGCTGGACGATCTATACGCGCATTATTCTTCCGCTGATCAAGCCTGCATTGGCCGCACTTGCGATCTTTACCTTCCTTGGGATGTGGAACAATTTCTTCGGACCGCTGATCTTCCTGAATACCCCGGAGAAATTCACCGTTCCGCTTCTGCTCAATTTGTTCCGCGGAATGTACATCACCGATTGGACACTGATGATGGCAGGCTCGGCAATCGCGGTCATTCCCGTCCTGATCATCTATATTATCGGGCAGCGATACATTATCGAGGGCGTGACACTGACCGGGATCAAGGGCTGAACGCGGTTGGGCTGGGATCGCGATCGCTGCTCTCCGGTGCGCGTTGCATCGACTGACGGTGCCAATTGCCGCCTGTCTATCGGGCAAGTGGCGATACTGGACTGCACTGTGGAACCCCGGCTGTGGTAAAATGGGCCTAAAGCGGCGGAATGCGAAGCGAGCCGCACAGCTGGGGGAGTAGCATGATTGTTATAGGACTGGACATTGGCACGACATCCATCTGCGGGGTGGCGCTGGAGCTGCCGGCAGGGAGGTTGCTCCGGGCGATTACGCTTCCGAACGGAAGCTTTCTCACGGGCGACCGGTCGGAAACGAGGCAGGATCCGGAAGTTATTGTTCGGACCTTGGAGGAAATAACCCGAAGCCTGCTGGAGCAGTACCCGAACCCGGCCGGGATCGGGATCACGGGACAAATGCATGGCGTACTTTATACGGACAAGGAGGGCCGTGCGGTCAGCCCGCTGTATACTTGGCAGGACCGGCGGGGGCTGAAGCTGTCCGCGGATGGCGGCACGGTAGCCGACCGGATCGCCCGCCAGACCGGGTATCCGGTATCGACCGGGTATGGACTGGTCACGCATGCCGCTTTATCGGAGAACGGCGAGGTGCCGGAAGAGGCGAGCTGCGCTCTGCACGATAGCCGATTATGCGGCGATGCGGTTGACCGGGCGGAGCGCCCCTGTCATAGAGGCTTCCAATGCGGCGGGACTCGGGCTGTTTGATGTAAGGCTCGGGCGGTTTGACGAAGCAGCGCTCCGTGCAGTCGGCATCCCTCAGGAGCTGCTGCCGCAGGTTGAGCCGTCAATAGCAAAAGTAGGGGAGTATGGCCCCGGGATCCCGGTATTCAACGCCATCGGCGACAACCAGGCCAGCGTGCTCGGATCACTGAAGGATTTGCGTTCTACGCTCCTTCTGAACGTCGGAACCGGAGGCCAGCTTTCCGTCTACTCTGAACGGTTCGCAGCGGTACCGGGGCTGGAAACCCGGCCTTTCCCCGGCGGCGGATATCTGCTCGTAGGGGCGACGCTGGCCGGCGGAAAAACCTACGCCATGCTGGAGAGGTTCTTCCGCTCCGTGCTTGAAGCGTTTACGGACCAAGCGGGACCTCAGCCCGAGCTTTACGAAAGGATGGAGGCGCTGCTGGACCAGGCTTGTCCGCCGGGTGATAAGCTTACCGTCCGGACCCAGTTTTACGGCACACGGGAAAATCCCGACCGGCGCGGAGCGATTGAAGGCATCGGTCCGGCCAACTTCACGCCGGAGCATCTGCTGGCGGGTTTTCTCGAAGGGATGGCGGACGAGCTGTTCGGCTTCTTTGCCGGAATGCCGGAGAGCCTCCGTTCCGGCATCCGTTCTCTGGTCGGATCAGGCAACGGAATACGCCGAAACCGCCATCTGCGAAGGATCTGCTCCGACCGTTTCGGCATGCCGCTCTTCATGCCGGCTTTCCAGGAAGAGGCGTCCGTGGGCGCCGCCCTGCACGCCGCTGTCGGAGCTGGACTCGTGAACGGTTACGCTGCGGCAGGAGGCCTGCTCTCCTACGAACCGTCCGTTTGACCCATACGCGACCCGGCCGACTTTACCAAGCGCAGTGTCCTGCGGCAGCATAAAGAGGGACCCCGTTCCTGTCATTCGCTCGGAATGACAAGGCACGGGGTCCCTTTTACCTTGAGTTTAGTAGCTTAGCAGTTCTTTGCCGGTTTTCTCGGTTTTCGTGACCGGCTTCGATAAATTTGCGCATTCACTGAACGTGAACTGCCGGCGACCCCGGCACCGGTCAACGTCAATCCGGGAAATCGCATAATCAATCGCCTTGCCTGTGCGTTTGAATACATGCTGCTCTCCGAGCTTCTGAAACAACCCGCTTGCTTCCAGAACTTCTTTGGCCTGCCCGCGGATGCCGGAGATGAGAAGCATTCCGCCCTGTTTCTGCATCTGCTCGAATACTTCGGCGATGGCCGCCTCCCCTGAAGTATCGAGGTAGGAGACTTTACCCATTCTCAGAAGCAGAAGGTACGGACGAGAAGCGAGGGTCTCCGCAATCGACTCCTTGAACACCTGCGTCGAGCCGAAGAAGAGCGGCCCGTCGATCGTAAACATGCTGACCTGAGGGCAAGCGTTCGCTTTCTCTGCCGCTATCGGTTTCACCAGCTTATCTTCGGGGTCGGGAAGCGCCTTGGCGACCGTAAGCACCCTGCCCATCCGTTTGATAAACAGAACGGCCGCCAGCACAAGCCCGACACCGACGGCGATCGTGAGGTCGGCGAGAACCGTCAAAGCAAAGGTCACGACAAGGACGACGGAATCGCTTGTCTTCGTCTTCAGCACGTGCATGAATTCTTTGCGTTCGCTCATATTCCAGGCGACAAACATGAGAATCGGCGCCAGGCTGGCCAGTGGAATATGGAAAGCATAAGGGGCGAATACGAGCAGCACGAGCAGCACGACGATACTGTGAACAAGACCCGACACCGGAGAAGCCCCGCCGTTCTTGATATTTGTTGCCGTCCGGGCGATCGCTCCCGTAGCCGGAATGCCGCCGAATAACGGCGTGACGATATTGGCGATCCCTTGGCCGATCAATTCCTTATTGCTGTTATGCTTGCTCCCGGCCATCCGGTCCGCAACGAGCGCCGACAACAGCGATTCGATGCCCCCCAGCATGGCGATGACCAAGGCGGGCGGCAGGAGGGAGACGAGCTTCTCCCAGGTGATGGTCGGAAATTTGAGCTCAGGCAGTTGATTCGGGATGGCGCCGTATGTAGAGCCGATGGTGTCCACCTTCCCGGAAAAGAACAGAATCGCAACAAGGCTCGAGACGATCAGCCCCAGCAAGGCGCCGGGGATTTTTGGAACAAAGCGGGTGGCGAGCAATATAACGGATAAGCAGATGAGGGCCGTGATGACGCTGAACCAGTTGACCGTTTCGATATGCATGCCGATTTCCCGCATGTTTTCGTGGAAGGCTTCGCGCTTCTTCACATTCTTGAGACCGAGAAAATTCGCGATTTGCCCGGAAAAAATGATGACGGCGATGCCGGCGGTAAATCCGATGGTGACGGGACGGGGGATGTATTGGATCAGCGAGCCGAGCTTGAACACGCCCATCAACACGAGCATGACACCGGCCATGAGTCCTGCAATCAGCAGATTTTCGTAGCCGTACTGCATAACAACGCCGAACAGGATAGGCACAAAGGCACCGGTAGGACCGGCGATTTGGTATTTGGATCCTCCGAGGAGCGAAACGAGAAAGCCTGCGATGATGACCGTATACAGTCCGTACTCCGGGCGGACGCCGGATGCGATGGCAAAAGCCATTCCTAGCGGGATCGCAACGATGCCGACGATCAGACCGGCGATCAAATCCCTTCTCAAACGGTCAAGGTTATACCCTTGGAACCTTTCCATGGCGATCATTGTTTGCTTTACCCTCCTCTATGGATGATGTCCGACAGGCTGAGGCTTATCCGTCTGGTGGGCATGCCCGTCGATGACAAGGTCCAATTTTCCGGTTTCGGGATGAATTACAAGTCCGTGTACAGGTATGCCTTGAGGGAATAAGGGGTGCGTCTTGATCATTCTTACGCTGTTGGCCACACTTTCCTCAATGCTCTTAAATCCCGTGAGCCATCCCGGCAGATCAATCCCCGCATTCAGCGGCGTCTCGATCCGGTCGTCCGGAATGCCGTACCTCTTCGCTGACTCCAGCACGGAAGAGGACTGCAGGTTGGCCATACCGCATTCATGGTGTCCGATCACGGCGACTTCCTCGGCTTTCAGTTCGTAGATCGCAAGCAGTATGCTGCGCATGATGCTGCCGAAGGGGTGGGAGACAACGGCCCCGGCATTCTTGATGATCTTGGCATCCCCGTTCTTCAGGCCCATGGCCTGCGGGAGAAGCTCCAGCAATCGAGTATCCATGCAAGTGAGAATGACCAATTTCTTATCCGGAAATTTCGTGGTCTGATACGGCGCGTACTTCTTCTCTTGAACAAACGCGTCATTGAACTCCAGGATTGCACGAATACTTAACATAAGCTTCCTCCTTTTGGATATGAATTGGAAGAAATTATCCCCTTATGAGATAAAATTTTCCAATTACAATCATATTAAACGAACCTTAAGTTAACCTTAATAAAAAGTGAACAAATTGTGTAAATTTATAAAACGCTTACAGGAAGAAACTTTACATGAGATGTTTGAATTGGATATATAAAGACAATTTAAAGACTTGTCTTTATATGACCACCTTCATACAATGAGAGTATCAAGGTGGCGAAAGGGGATTTATATGAAAACCGTCCAGGAATTAGAAATGGCGTTGGCTCAGCCTTCGGAAGCGTTGATCCGGGACATCGCATCGCTAGACGGAGACATCATGCTGCTAGGCATCGGCGGGAAGATGGGACCGAGCCTCGCGAGACTGGCACTGAACGCCATCCGGGAAGCCGGCGTCTCGAAGAAGGTTTACGGCGCCTCAAGGTTCTCGTCCGGCGGCCTAAGAGAAGAGCTGGAACGGGATGGCGTACGGACTTTTGCGGCCGACTTGCTGAATGATCGAGAGCTCGAGGCGCTTCCGGACGTGAAGAACGTGATCTATATGGCGGGGAACAAGTTCGGCACAACCGGCAATGAGCATTTCACCTGGGCGATGAATTCATATTTGCCGGGAAGGGTAGCGGAGAAATACCGCGATTCGCGGATCGTTGTCTTCTCTACCGGCAATGTGTATCCGCTTACGCCGGTCATTCAAGGCGGGGCTACGGAGAGCACGGCGGCGAATCCGAATGGAGAATACGGGCAGTCCTGTCTGGGGCGGGAGCGCGTATTTGAGTATTTTTCGCACAAATACGGCATTCCTATGGCCATTTACCGCCTTAATTACGCGATTGATTTGCGGTACGGCGTTCTCCTCGAAATTGCCAAATCGGTTAAAGCAGGCAAACCGATCGATATCACCATGGGGCACGCCAACTGCATCTGGCAGGGAGATGCCAACGAAATCGCCCTGCGCAGCTTGACGGTATGCAGCACCCCTCCCGCCGTAATCAATGTAACGGGACCGGAGACCCTGTCCATGCGGTGGGTGGCCGAGCAATTCGGCGAAAGGCTGGGCGTGAAGCCGGTCTTTGAAGGTAGGGAGGCGGAAACGGCGTTACTCAGCAATGCATCCAAAGCGAACCGGCTATTTGGTTATCCGAGAGTTTCCATTCTGCAGATGATCGATTGGATCGCCGAATGGGTAGCGGCAGACGGCATGACGTGGAACAAGCCGACGCATTTTCAAGAGAGGGAGGGGAAATTTTAAGCCATGGCCTCTAGAAAAGATTTAAGTCCCGAGCTGACCCGGGCGCTGCACGACGGTTTGGCGATTCCGGCGCATCCCCTGGCTCTTACGGAAGCAAGGCGGTTCGACGAGAAGAGACAAAGAGCGCTGACGCGCTACTACATGGCGGCCGGAGCAGGAGGCGTGGCGGTCGGCGTTCATTCCACCCAGTTCGAAATAAGGGATCCGGAAATTAATCTGCTGGAGCCGGTTCTACGCGCGGTCGCCGAGGAGGTCGCAAGAGCGAACTTAGAGCGGCCTTTTATCCAAATTGCCGGTATCTGCGGACCGACCGAACAGGCGGTCTCCGAAGCGGAGCTGGCCGCCGGCCTCGGATACGATGCGGGACTGCTGAGCATGGGGGACTTAAGGGCTGGGAGGAAGCGCAAATAATGGACCGGGTGCGGGCGGTTGCGGAGATCATCCCGGTATTCGGCTTTTACCTGCAGCCTTCGGTCGGAGGAAGAATATTCAGCTACCGGTTCTGGGAAGAGTTTGTCCGGATCCCCGGCATTATTGCGATCAAAATTGCACCCTTCAACCGCTACCAGACGATCGATGTGATCCGGGCGGTATGCTATTCGGACCGGCGCGACGAAATCGCTGTCTACACCGGAAACGATGACAATATCATCAACGATCTGCTGACGGTATACCGCTTTCAGGTACAGGGAAGGACGGTGGAAAAACGAATCGCAGGCGGACTGCTGGGCCATTGGGCGGTCTGGACGAAACGGGCGGTGGAGCTGCTGGAGGAGATTAAAACACTGCGCGGCCGCAGCGAAATCCCCGCCGAATGCCTAACTCGGAACGTGGAGGTGACGGAGGCGAATGCCGCGTTCTTCGATCCGGCGCATCAGTTTGAAGGCTGCATTCCCGGCATACACGAGGTGCTTCGCAGGCAGGGGCCGCTTCAAGGGCGATGGTGCCTGAATCCGAAGGAAGAGCTTTCTCCGGGACAAATGGAGGAGATCGACCGGATTTACCGCGATTACCCGCACTTGAACGACGACGAGTTTGTGAAGCGACATCTGTACGAGTGGCTGACGGACTAAGGTTGTTACCTACCGCTCGGTTCCTCTCTTCTGGCGGCTATTGCTTTTCAAAGCTTGATTGTAGACAATGGGAGATAGCTTCTACTCTTGCGCCAGAAATCCTGTATATGGGGGTATCGCTTGATGTCTGATTCAAAGAGAAAGGGACAGAAGATGGGCATTCCGATCGGCGTGATTTGTCCGGAGAGCTTCGCTGGGCCGATGGCGGATGCGCTTAAGGATTTCCCTAACTTTGAGCCTCTGCTGAGAACCTATCGCAGCGAAGACGAGGCCCCGGGATTAGCCGAAGATTTGATGAAAGAAGCGGAGGTTCTATTCTTCTCGGGGCCGCTTCCTTATATGAAAGCCAAGGAGCGGCTGAAATTTGCCGTTCCCGCCCATTATCTGCATTTGACCGGTACAGGCTTGTACCGGGCTTTATTCTGTCTGGAGAAGAAATCCGGCCTAGTGTCGCTCTCGGTCGATACGCTAACCGAATCCATGGTGATCAAAGCGTTCAAGGAATTGGGAGAGCCTCCCGGTGCCCTATCGGTGTATGCCGGGTCTAAGCCTTACGATCGCGAGGAGCTCATAAGCCACCACCGAAGAAATCATGAACAAGGTATCAGCACGGCGGCTCTTACGGGCTTTCGCTCGGTTTCCGAAGCCTTGAAGGAGCTGGGTATCCCCAATGAATGGGTAGTTCCGACCCGGCAGGATATTATCGTCGGGCTTGAAAGAGCGCCGCTGTCGACGGAAACGAGAAGAAGCAAGGAGTCCCAGATCGTGCTCGGCATTATTGCCGTGGACAATACAGGCGAATTGTTCGGGAAGCGAAGCTCCGAGCACGAGGTTCAGAAGCTGAGGCTCGATATTCACCGGATGCTGCTGGGCTACGCGGAATCGCTTGACGGCCATCTCACCTACCTGGGCGGCGACGAGTATTTGTTCATCACTACGCGCGGCATCTTTGAGAGGGAAACCGGCGGGTACAAATTTTTTCCCCTAGCCCGGGAAGCGGCCCGCTCGTTCGGGCTGTCGCTCAGCGTAGGAGTCGGTTTCGGCCGTTCCGCGAACGAAGCGGGCACACACGCCAGGCAGGCGCTCCGGCAGGCGAGGGAGGCCGGGGGCAATATCAGCTTTATCGTCAGGGAAGATCGAAGTGTGATCGGCCCACTGGAAATGTCTGCGCCGCTTGAGTATAATCTGGCTCTAACGGATGCGAAGCTGGTGGAAAGAGCGGAGAGCTCGGGCATGACCTTGGCCTATTTAAGCAAGCTGTCCGCACATGTATCCCGCAGAGGACAGCTGGATTACACAGCCCAGGAGCTAGTCGCCATATTGGGAGTTACGACGCGGAGCGTACACCGCCTGCTGCTGCAGTGGACGGACGCGGATTTGGTCCGTGCCGTAGGCGAACAAAAAGCCCCGGCCAAAGGGCGGCCGAAGCAAATTTTTCGGCTTATCTTTCTTGAAGGTTTTTAGCATTTTCTACCGTTTTAGCATTTTCCACACCGCAAAAACCCTGTATTTACGGGGTTTTTGCGTTATTTGGAGCAAAGCAAATGAAAATAGGAAGAAGCCGGAGAATGCTAAATTTACTCCCTTTCCGGAGGGTCATATAATGAGTCACAGGACCGAACAGGGACCCAGAAGCGGCGGAGATATCCGTCAACGTCCATTTAAAGCATCTTAAAAAGGAGGAATTCAATGTCGCGAAGAAAACGCTTTAACGTCGTCCTGACCTTATCGCTTATCGCTTCGGCAGCGCCGGGCTGCAGCGGCGGAGGGACCAAGGAGCAGGCGGCCCCGGCGGCCGAACCGAAGAGTACGGGTGCGCCGGCGGCGGATTACGGGGATACCGGCGGAATCAAGCCGCCAATCGTGGATAAGCCCACGACGCTGACCTGGATGCTCGTAAGCGATAAGCCGAACCTGAATAACTCGCTGGTTGTCAAAGAAATCGAGAAACGCACAGGCATCAAATTGGATATTCAAGCGTATTCCTCTCAAAGCTACAATGACAAACTGAAGGTCGTGGTCGCTTCCGGCAAGCTCCCCGATATTTTTCACGGGCTGAAGCTGGCCGAGGTCAATAAAATGGGCGGACAGGGCGCTCTGACACCGATCAATAATTATCTGAACGAGCTCCCCAACTTCAAGAAGCTGTATGTCGACAATAAAGACAACAACTGGGTCATGAAATCCTGGTCCGACGATAAAAACAACATGTACACCTGGCCGATCTACGGGCTGCAGCGCGATGTGAACCACGGCTTCCTGTACCGCAAGGATATTTTCGACAAGCTCGGCATCAAGGAATGGACGAACACCGACGAATTTTACCAAGCGCTCAAGAAGCTGAAGGAGGCTTACCCCGGTTCGTACCCGTACGCTTCGAAGACCAAAGAGGGGATTTTCAAAGATTGGTCCTACGGCTGGGGCTTGGGCGGTGCCAGCTATCCCGCCTATTACGAAGAGAAATCGAAGACCTGGAAGCTGGCCTACACGCAGCCGGAATACAAGGACATGCTCGATTTTATGAAGAAGCTCTATAACGAAGGGCTGATGGATCCGGAATTTGTGACCGATACGGATGCGTCCTGGACCGCTAAAATGACAACCAACAACAAATCGTTCGTCACCTTCGACTGGATCGGAAGACTGGATATGTTCGCGAACCAGGTCAAGTCGCAGAATCCGGAGTACAATCTCCGTTACGGGAATCCGGTCGGACCTACCGGCCATATCCGCACCCTGCCCAAAATCGATAACTTCGGCATCGTCGTACCGAACGGCAAGAACAAGGAGATCGCCTTGAAGCTGCTCGACTATTTGACCAGTCCCTCGGGCTCAAGTCTGGTTACGCTGGGTGTGGAAGGCGTCAATCTCAAAATGGAGAATGACAAACCGGTATACCCCGAGCTGAAGGACGGGCCCGTCGATATCAGTACGCTGGAGAGCAAATACGGCATGTGGCTCGAAGGAATGTACCTTCGTCCCGACCGGCGCAGCGTCTATTACAACTTCACGGAGAAGGAAAAAGAAGCGCAGGACAAAATCGTCAAAGACAATAAGTTCGAGCCCGCCGACCCCGTGCTGAAATTTACGGACGAAGAGACGAAGACGCTCGCCGAGCTGCGGACGACGCTGGAGAAGGCGGCCAACGAGTTCAGCACGAAGTATGTCATGAAGAAGGAGTTCGGAGACGCCGAGTGGAAGGACTGGCAGCAAAGCGCGGAGAAGCTGGGCGCATCCAAGTATATCGCAGCCTATAATTCGGCTCAGCAGCGCTACGACTCCGGCAAATAAGCCCGGCCCTGCCGCCGGAAGATTGGAGGAGGTTCCTTTGCAAACCACACAACCGGAGAACGTAAGGCCCGAGACCGCTGGTATTGCCGGAACCCGCCTTGCTTCGGTTCTGCGCCATATGAAACGCGACCGCCAGCTTCTTATTCTTTTTCTTCCTTGCATCGTGTTCTTCATTCTATTCCGCTACGGCCCGCTGTACGGGCTCATTATCGCCTTCAAGGATTACAGCGTGTACGAGGGGATTCTGGGAAGCGAATGGGTGGGCCTCAAGCATTTTCGGGCTTTCTTTGAAAGCCCCGACTTCTGGCTGTTGTTCAAAAATACATTCCTGCTGGGTATTTATACGCTGATTTGGGCATTCCCGTTTCCGATCGCGTTCGCTGTGCTGCTAAATGAAGTCCGTCATATCGGATTTAAGAAAACCGTACAGACGTTCAGCTATTTGCCGGCCTTTCTGTCGGTCGTCATTGTAAGCAGCATGATCATCGATTTCCTGTCCCCGACGCACGGATTGGTGAACCAGGTGCTTCAAGCTCTGGGGTTTAAAAGCATCTATTTCTTGACCTCCCCGGAGTGGTTTCGGACCATCTACGTCTCGTCGGAAATTTGGCAGCATATGGGGTACGAGGCGATTATTTATCTAGCCGCCATCGCCAGCATCGACCCTTCATTATATGAAGCGACCAGAGTGGACGGAGCCACGCGGTTTCAAATGATCCGGTATATCACCCTGCCCAGCATGATGCCGACCATCGTGATCATGTTTATTCTCAAGACGGGCTCCATCTTCCGGATCGGCTATGAAAAGGTGCTGCTGCTGTACAACCCGCTGACTTATGAAGTGGGGGACGTGTTTTCGACCTACGTGTACCGTAAGGGGCTGCTCGAAACGAACTACAGCTATGCGGCGGCCGTCGGCCTGTTTGAAGCGGCGATTGCGCTTGTCATGCTGCTGATTTCCAACACGGTCAGCCGAAGAGCGGGAGGGAAGGGACTATGGTGAAAAGCAGCGCGCTCACCCGGCGTCCGACTTTGTTCGATGCGGCGCTTGCCATTATTTTGACCCTGGTCGCCCTGATCACCGTTTATCCGGTTGTCTACATTATAGCGGTCTCGTTCAGCGATACGGCGAGCATCGTGCAGAATAAAGTGTTTTTGTGGCCGCAGGGCTTCAACCTGGACGCTTACCGGGAGATCTTGCAGAACCCGAAAATCCCGAGAGCCTATGGGAACACCATTCTCTATACGGGCGTCGGAACGGCGATCAATCTGTTCATGACGGCGGTTGCAGCATATCCGCTTTCGAGGCCCGGCTTTTTCGGCCGCAAATTTTTCCTGATCGCGATCGTGCTGACCTTGTTTCTGAACGGCGGCATCATCCCGACCTATCTGATCGTGCAGAAGCTTCAGCTGATCGATACGATGTGGGCGATCGTGCTGCCCAACGCCATTTGGACGATGGAGCTGCTCATTCTGAAAAGCTTCTACGAGTCCATGTCCGGCTCCTTGCGCGAATCGGCATTAATTGACGGGGCCTCGGAGTACCGGATCCTGTTCCAAATCATGATCCCGTTGTCCAAACCGGCGCTGGCCTCCATCGGATTGTTTTATTTTATGGGACACTGGAACAGCTTCTTTCTGCCGATGATTTACCTTAACGACGCGAAGCTGTACCCCTGCAGGTGGTGCTGCGTGATATGCTGATCTTCGACAGCGCGAAGGAAACCGGGCTTGCCGAACAGGCGGCGTTAACGCCGGAGGCGATGAAGAATGCGACGATCTTCGTCTCCATGATTCCGGTGCTTCTGGTGTACCCGTTCGCCCAAAAGTATTTCGCCAAAGGAATTATGCTTGGCTCCGAGAAGGGATAATATCCATTTTTGTAGAAATATTGGATACTCTGACCTCTCGGGTTTGCCCTGTGGTCACTTTGGGGGTGGGACGCATGGCGGGACTTCGAATGAGAACCAACCGGGGACCGCTGCAAATTTTTGCGGCGTTGCTGATCGTCATTGTCATCATGTTTGCATCCAACTATATCGTGTACCGGAATTCGATCTCCGGCATCTACGATCAGGTCAGCGAGAATAATCGGCTGGTCGTCCAGAATATGATCCGGGCGTTTGACGAAAGCTTCAAAGACATTACCGACGTCATCCATTCCACCGAGATGCTTGCCGTACAATGCCTGGGCCCATATCGACAGCGGTGATCTGGATATGCATGATGCCTACATGATGCAGAAAGAAATCGGCACCCTGATCTCGTCGATCGAATACATCGAGGATGTCGTCGTCTTCAACAACAAGTCGGAGCTGGCCATCACCTCGCAGGGAACCATCCATCTGCAGGAGCTCTTTCGGCAGAAATACCGTCATACCGCCTACAATTTGGACTTTTGGAAGTCCGTTTCGGGGGCCAAGCATCCGCTTCGGGTCTTTCCGGAGCAGGCTTATGGGATGGGAGAGGATTCCGTCCACACACGTAAGCTCCTTGCTATTATGGGCAACAATCAGCTGTCCGACTCGAACATTCTCGTGTTTGTCGATGCCGACAAGCTGCTTCGCCAGGTGAACCAGAGCGCCATGATGAAGGGCACCTCGCTGACGGTGCTGGATGAAGAACGGCGGGTGATTCTGAGCACGGAAGAGCAGTGGGACTTCGTCAAGCTTCTGAACGAAATGAACGCCGCCATGGCCAAGCCTAACGCCACAGTGAAGGAGAAGGATGAAGAATACAGCTTCTTCCGATCCGGCTATAACGGCTTTCTCTATATTCATAAAGCGCCTTATGAATTCGCGGATATACAATCGGTCACGTCGGCCAACCGGACCATCATGCTGATCTCGATTCTGTGCGCGGTCTTGATCTCCGTGCTGCTCAGCCTTTATCTATACAAACCCGTCAAGGCGATCCTTAGGCTGGTCGGTGGCGCGGAGCCGGAAGGTAACGATTTCCGGAGTATCTTGTCCGGCATTATGCGGATCCAGAAGGAGAACGAATCCTTCAAGACGCAAATTGACGTCATCCGGGCGGAAATGCGCAAAAGCGCTCTGCTTCAGGCACTCGATGAAGCGGGCCATTCCCGGGAAGCGGAGCTCAGGATGCAGCAGTATTTCTCTGACTTTTTCCAGGAGACGTATTTCCTGATGGCCGTCTTCCAGCTTCATCCGGACAACGAAGCCGGTCAGGAAACGTGCTTTCCGGTGGATGAGCTTAGGGAGAGCCTGGAACATGCGCTTAGAGAGCGGCTCGGCGGAGCTGTCGTATTTTATACGTCCCATTTGCGGTTCTTGGCCTTGATCGGGATTTCCGAGCCTTCGGCCAGGGACCGTGCAGCGGTTCAATTGCGCCGATTCATTCGGGAGGCAAAGAACGGAGCCTGGAAGGGGTGCAGGGTTACGGCTGCGGTCAGCCGGCTGTATCCTTCGAAGACGGAAAATTGCCGGAAGGCTTATCAGGATTTGAACGACGCTCTGGTCTACCGGACGCTGCATGCCGAGGAGCCGCTGATCGATATTGAAGCGATCCGGTTCAATTGGAAGCTTTATTTTCCGCTTGACGAGATCGAGAAGTTGGCTAACTGCCTGGCAGGCGGGAGCCTCGAAGAGTGCGAGCAGATAATTGGCGCAATGATTGCCGAGAATGCGGAGCGCAAAGTGCATCACCGTCATATCGCTGCAGTGGCGGACGCCATTTACTGCCACTTGATCAAACAGCTGGAACCAGGCGATATCGGCCCGCAAGCGATGCTGGAGCTGGAGAAAGCTTTTCGTTTCCAAGTGGAGGGCGCCTCCCATGCCGAGAGCATCCGGGATGCCCTGATTCATGCGGTGCGGTTTATCGCCCGGAACAGCACGCTCGCTCCGAAGAGCAAGCTGAGTCCCGCTGTCATTGCCCAGTATATTGAATCCCATTATATGGTTAATCTTCATCTGGATCACATGGCCGAGAAGTATGAGACTTCAGCCAAATATTTCTCGAATTATTTCAAGAAAGCGTTCGGCGTCAACTTTGTGGATTATTTAAACAAGGTGCGGCTGTCTCATGCGAAGGAGCTGCTCAAGCATACGGAACGATCGGTTGCCGAAATCAGCGAATCGACCGGTTATTTAAATTCGTCTACTTTCACGAGCACTTTCAAGAAATATTACGGCATCTCGCCTACCGAGTACCGGAAAAATACATCGGCGGATGAGCTGTCCGTCAGGAGGAAAAAATCATGAAAGCGATTGCGGCGCAGCAAGGATCGATAGTGACGACGGAGCTGCCCGAGCCGGTGCTTGCCGCAGGGCATGTCCGGATCCGGACGGAGTACTCCGCCATCAGTCCGGGAACGGAGCTTACGATGGCTAAGCGCTCCGGCGAACAGCCGGCAACGCTCGGTTACAGCGCCGTGGGCATCGCTGAAGAGATTGGGGAAGGCGTAACAGGAATTCTAGCCGGACAGCGTGTGGCCTGCTACGGCGGGCCGTACGTCAAGCATGCGGAGGTGCTGGCGGTGCCGGCTAATTTGACGGCGCTCGTGCCGGACGGCGTGAGCGCGGAAGAAGCGGCATTTGCCGGTCTCGGCGCGATCGCCATCCACGCTTTGCGGACCGCGGACTTGCGGTTCGGGGAGTCGGCGGTTATCGTGGGCCTGGGCATTCTCGGCAACATTACGGCCCAGATTGCGGCCGCGGGCCGCTTTTACAACGCTAGGACTCGAGTTGAACACGGAACGGGCGGCAAGCCTGAGGGCGTTCGGTTTACGGCATGTGTACGATAAGCCGGAAGAGCTGGAGGCGGCGCTGGCCGAGGTGACGGAGGGGCATGGCGCGGACAGCGTGCTGCTCTGCGCAAGCGGAAACGGGGAGGAGCTGATCAACCGCTCGTTCGGGTGGATTCGCGACCGGGGCAAGATCGTGATCGTCGGAGATTTGACGACGGAATTCTCACGGGCACAGATGTTCGGCAAGGAAGCCCAGGTGCTGATTTCCCGTGCGGGCGGACCGGGTCGTTACGACAGCCGTTATGAGCGGGATAACATGGATTATCCTATCGGATATGTGCGGTGGACGGAAGGGCGGAACATCCGGGAATATATCCGGTCGCTCGCCGAGAAGCGCATTCAGATCCGGCCCTTGATCAGCGGCATTTACAGACTTGAGCAAGCGGAAGAAGCTTATGGAAGCCGCCGTACGCGACCTGGGGCGATGGGGACGCTTTTTCAGTACTAAATAACGAAGGGAGACGAATGGATGCGCGCCAAATGGATGATGGCTTTGGTACTCGTGATTCTCGTGTCGGCTTTCGGAGGTACAGCAGGATATGCGCAGGAGAGCAAGCTTTCGCAGAAAACGTACGGAACCCCGGAGGAGCTCGTGCCTCCGCTCAAATACACCGTTTCCGTATTTAACGGAACGGTAGGTCAAGAAGAGGGGCGTCCCGTCTTGTACGCCACATCGAAGGGCAAGCCCGGCCTGCTTAATGTCATCGACTTGGCCGATTACAAGCTTCTCCGGAGCATTCCGATCCCGCCTTCGGAAAGCTCCTGGGCCCATACGGTCGCACCGGACGGGACGCTCTATGTGGCGGCTGACGGATCGGGTGCGCGGCTTTGGAGCTATTCCCCGGTCACGCATGTACCGGAGCAGGTGGCCGTATTCGAAGGAGAGTCCTGGCCGATCTGCGTGACGACGGACGAGGCGGGGAAGGTGTACGTCGGCACCTATCCGGGCGGGAAAGTATTCCAGTACGATCCTGCCACCAAGCAGGTCAAGGATTATGGACGCGTCATCGGAGCCATTCCGCAGGAATACGTCCGTTCCATCGCTTACCAAGGCGGGAACGTCTACGCCGGTACGGCCCATCGCCAAATTGTTCGGGTAAATCTGGCCACCGGAGAGAAAACGAACATCGCAGAAGGCTTAAGCGTGCCGGAGGGCGACGATACGGTTTACGATCTCGACACCATCGATAACCGATATTTGTTCGCCCGCTATACGGACGGCACCGGTGTTCCGGGGCCCGGCTATATCTACGATACGCAGACGCAGTCCTGGCTGGACGTTGTCCTGGACAATGTAACGGGCCTGCATGAAACGGATTCGCTGGACGGCAAAATATATTATATGTCCGACAAGAAGCTGAAGACCTTCGATTTGAACACACATGAGGTGGCACTGACAGGGATGGAATACGGAAGCGGCTTCCGCGGTGCGGATTGGGTCGAGTTCCCGAATAACCCTGAGCCGCCGGGTAAAAATCTGGTCACCGTCCGCTACGACGGCGGTGTGGCGATCTTGAATATTGAGACGAAGCAGGTCCATTTGTACAATACGGTCATACCGGGAACGCCGGGTGTCGTAGACCGGATCCAGACCGCGCCGGACGGGAAGCTGTTCTTTACGGGTGTGCAGACGAGCCGGGGTTCCATCATCGATCCGAAGGATTTATCGGTGACCACTTATTCCTTGGGTCAGGGGACAGCATGTATCCGTTAGGGGACAAAATGTACATGGGCGTTTATCCCGAAGGTGCGCTGTTCGAATACGACATGAAATCGCCTCCGGGCGCGGAGAACCCAAAGAAAACCTTGGTTCTCGAGGAACAGCAGGAGCGTCTTGTCAATATGACCTCCGGCGGCGGGAAGCTGTATATCGCGACGATCCCGACCTATGGGACGCTGGGCGGAGCCATGACGGTGTATGATCCCGCTAAGGGAGGCCACGAAGTCTACCGCAATATTGTGCAGGATCAAAGCTTACTCAGCCTCGCTTACCTGGACGGTAAGGTGTTCGGTTCCACAACCATTCGCGGCGGTCTGGGCTCTCTCCCGACGGCGGAGGAGGCCAAAATCTTCGTCTGGGATTCGGTGACCAAGCAGAAGATCACAGAATTCCCGCTGCGCGTCCCCGGTCTCGACAAACCGATCTTTATCGGCGATTTGTCCGTCGGACCGGATGGCCTGATCTGGGGCGCCGCCTACGAGTATATTTTTGCGCTCGATCCGAAAACGTATCAAATCGTCAAGAGCAAGAAGATTTATCCGAGCCTCAACTATTCGCAATGGGCTCATCATTCGATGCGTTGGTCGAAGGACGGCCTTCTCTATGTGCTGTTCAACAATAAACTGACGGTGATCGATCCCGAAACTCTGGAATCCCGTACAATTACGGATGCATCGCGCTTTGAGCTCGGTCTAGACGGAAATCTGTATTTTACCGATTCCGCGACCAACACGGTTCTGTACCGGATCCAGGTGGACGGTGAGACCAAGGAGCCTCCGGCAGGGATTCCGGTGCCTGTAAGCAACCCGGGCTTTGAGGAGACGGCATCCGGCAGCACGGTTCCCGGCTGGACCTCCTTATTTGCTACCGGGACGGATAAGACTTTTGAAATCAGCAGCACGAGGAGCTATTCGGGCTCCAAGAGCCTGAAGCTGATCGACCGGTCGCGGAACGCTTCCGTCGCCCTGCAGAGCGACAAAATTCCGGTCACGGCAGGAAAGAACTATACTTCCAGCGTTCAGATTTATATCGAGTCCGGTCAGCCGAGCGTGATGCTCAGGTTCTTCGACAGCAAGAACGCCACGATAACGACCTTGGAAAAGCACCTGGATCAAAGCAGGCTCGGTCAGTGGCAGACGGTCACGCTGTCCGGTCCGGCGCCCGGGAATGCGGCGTATGCCCGATTAATCGCCGTCACGACCAGCTACAATATCGCGGAAGCGTACTACGATGACTTCTCGTTTACCGTACAGGATACGCAGGCCCCGGTCACGACGGCGACCTACTCGCCGGCCCCGAACGCAGCCGGTTGGGTGAACCGCGATGTGGAGGTCTCCCTCCAGGCCAAGGATGACGGCGGCACCGGCGTCTCAAGTGTGACTTACTCTGCGAGCGGCGCCTTCACCTTGCAGCCGGTGACGGTCCCGAGTTCGTCCGCTGCTTTTACGATTTCAGCTGAAGGGGTGACCGCTGTCACGTATATGTCGGAGGACCGGGCTTACAATAAAGAAACGCCGCATACCTTTGAAGTCAAGATCGATAAAACGGCCCCGGCGTTGTCGTTTACCGGCTCGAACAAGTTTACGGTCGATCAGCTTGTCACCATCGGTTGTCAAGCATCGGATTCCGTCTCCGGTCTTGAAGGAAATCCATGTGCAGGAGCATTAATCGACCGCCCTGCTTACGACTTGAACCCTGGCAGCAGCAGCGTAACCGTGAAAGCAAGAGATCAGGCCGGCAATACGAACGCCAAAACGTTCACGTTCAACGTTTCGGCCACCTACGACAGCTTGTGCGTATTGGCTAAGAGGTTCACCGTTTCCGATACGGGTGTGGGCGAAGCGATATGCGCTCAGCTTACGGCCGCCAAGAAGGCGGAGGAGCGGGGAGCGTGGAAGGGAAACGGGCCGTCCTGTCCGCCCTGCAAAAGGAGATCGCTGCGCTCAGCGGCAAAAAGCCCACCGAGGCGCAGGCGAATATTCTCCTGAAGTGGATCCGAACCTTGTAAACAACAATAACCGCCTCTCGGGTGAGGGGCGGTTTCTTTCTTGCTTCATCCGTTCCGCGTGCGAAGCCACTCATCATGTATGAATTTGCTTCCGAAATTCGCTGGGCGTAATCCCGGAAAATTTCTTGAACATCCGATTGAAGGAGTTCATGTTGTGGTAGCCCGCTTTTCTTGCGACATCCTGGATCTTGAAGCTGGAGTGCAGAAGCATTTCTTTGGCTTTCCGAATCCGAAGATCATTCAAGTAATCGAGGAAATTCACACCGGTCTTCTCTTTGAAATAAGTGGATAAATATCCGCTCGTAATGTTCAGCTTCTCGGCCATGCTTTCAAGCGTGACTTCACCGTCATAATGCTTCTCCATGTAGTCGATCACATAGCTCGTGATCGGGTCGCGCTCCTCTTTCTTTTTATTCACCAAACCAGCCGCTTCCCTAAGAAACTCATCAAGGAAACAGGAGAGTCGCTCAAAGGTATGACAGCCGGCAAGACACTCCCGGGGAGAGTCCGCTTTAACCGTATGCAGGCCATCGGCTTGTATGGTGCTCAGTGTCTTTAACGTTTTATGGATAATTTCCTCGGCAAACCGGTAAAACTGATCGCACGACGCTTCCCGCTTCTGGAGCAGGTTCAAGAACCGCTGTACGATCTGCAAGGTTTCCGCCTCATTGCCGGCCTGCAGATTCAAATAAAATTCCTGCTCCTGCTGCGGCGGAAGAAGGATGGGATTGGGCAGAGCCGCCGGACCGCTCCGGATGATTTGGTCGCTGTCGTTTAACTTGCGCTGTTTGATAAGCCCGAGTGTTTCCTCGTAAGCTTCAGTCATCCGGGATGCACTGGAGTAAAGCGAGCTGACCCCCATGGTAACGAATCCTTCATCCTTGTCAAATTCAAAAATTTGCCTGAGCTTCTCTAGGAGTGCGTCGAGCGCCGACTGATCCGGTTCATCCATAAAAACGAAGGTCAGAATTTGATTCGCTTCAATTTGTAAGGTTAGCGGGTCCCGAAACTGCTGCCTGAAGTTGTAATCAATAAATTCCTTGACGTAGTAGACCCAATTCTGCTCCGTCCCCGTCCGGTCCTCATTCCGCTTTTTGAAGGTTAAGTCAAACAAGACGAAAACAAACGGCTTATCGCTGAAATCCATCTCCAGGTTGCTGCGGATTTTTTTTAAGTCGCTGATGTAAGCGAAGCTCCTCAGCTGTGAATTTTTCTGGCTTATATCGCTCCGAATGCGGTCAATCTGATGGCCGATGAGATTGAATTCGTTAATTTTGCTTCGGATCGGTACTAGCGAATTAAACTGCTTAACGGATTCGAGAATTCGCCGGATGGGATGATGGATGCTCATGCTGAACAGGATGGAGGCTGCGATGCTGATTCCGATCGTAACGATGAGCAATGTGACCAGCGAGACGTTAAGCCGAACCTGGGAAGCGACATACGAATCGGGAACGACATTCACGTAAGTAAGTCCCGATACGGCTCCCTTTTTATAGAAGAAATAATACGAATCTTTCTTGATATAGCTCTTCGTGTCTTCGAATACCGGCAGAGACCCGATTCCAGCGTCGGGAGAGGAAGAGAACAGCTTACGGCCGGCACCGTCCAGAATAAAGAAATTGTCATTGATGGACAGGTGAAACGCTTGAAACATTTTCTTCACGTCCAGGAAAGCCGCCATGTAGAAGTCCGGGTACCAATTATTTTTCACCAGAAGCGGAAATTCGTAGCCGAGGAAATTGAAATCTTCATGAAAAGGGACATCGTAGAACGAAGAAGGCGGATACACGCGATAAGGGGTATTGTCCTGAAATTGATTCTGCCAAAAAGCGAGAGGGTAGTCCCGGCTGAAATAAAATTTCGAAAAATAAGTGCTCTCTTTCGTAATGGAACTCTTATCCAGGACCAAAGCGTTCTTTTTATAGTAGAGGATGACATTGCTCAGATAAAGCTGCGGATTACGCGTCATTTGGTGGATGTCCTGCACGGTTTTGGATGCAATCTCATAGTTCACAGAACTGTATTGGTCAAAATATAGCATCTGCACGTTCTCATTGAAATAAAAATTAAGCGGCTGGTTTTTGATGAGCTCAAAGTGCTTTTCATAATTGTCCGTCGTAGTCTTCAGGTTCAAGGTATTGTAATTAATCACTTCGGTACGGAGTTTGTTCTTGGAAAAGGCAAGGGAGATGTAATTGAAGGAAACGAGCAAGAGAATCACGATGAGGAAGCTGGTGAACAAACGGATAAATAACGAATTGGTCTTGGCTTTCCACTGGAGGATAAGCTGCGTCAGCTTCATAGGCAGGATCCACACTCCTTGCAATAGATACAAGCTCCGCTTGTTCAGCTTGGTATAAATTATACCGTAAGTTCTCTTCATTGAGAACAAAGGATTCGGATTCATCGCTCACCTGTTTTGTGGAATCTTCACTGTTTTTCGGTTTTTCGAAATCATGTGCATGATTTGAAATAGAGATGATGTTCAAACGGAGTCATTGGCCGTACATTGGAGTTAGTCAAGCGCTAAGCCATCAGGAACAAATGAGCAGGGAGGTGCTCTATGCTTCGCGTTTGGGTCGTTGGTGCAGGCATAATATTGGAGCGACATATGAAGGCCATATCGCGGATGGAACGGCTGCAGGCGGTGGCGGTAGCCGATGTGCGGCTGGAACGGGCTGAGGAGGCGGCACGGCTTTACGGAGTTCGGGCGTATACCGACTACCGGTTTATGGTGGACAAGGAGCGCGCGGATATCGTCATCGTGGCTGTGCCGCATGTTCTCCACCGGGAGGCGCGATTTATTGTGCTCAAGCCGGCTCCCACATTCTGATGGAAAAGCCGATGGCGCTCACCGTCCGCGAATGCGAGGAGATGATAGCCGCTGCCAAGGCTTGCCAGGTCCAGCTGATGGTGGGCCTGACCCAGCATTATTTTCGGGAAAACCGGATGGCGAGGGAGATCGTGCAGCGGGGCGATCTGGGGCGGCTCGTCATGATCAACGATACGCGTCACCAGCATTATTATTCGGCCTCCAGACCGGAATGGTTTTTCCACAAAACGCAGGCGGGCGGCGGGATTCTGATGAATCTGGGGGCACATTCGATCGATAAGATCCAATGGCTTCAAGACAGCCGTATCCGTAAGGTGAAGGCCCATTTAACCCATTACGGCGAGCGGGGGGATGTCGAGGGGAGCGGGGCATTATGGCTCGAAAGCGAATCCGGCATTCCTTGCACGGTCGTTCAATCGGGCTATGAAGGGGTTCATGAAAATGCAACCCATCTGGTCTTCAGCCATGGAATGCTGCGGCTGGAAACCGGTAAAGGCCTGTGGATCAGTGATCAAGGCAAGTACCGGGAATTGCCCCTGCCTGAGGCGCAGGACCCATTCGTGCTGCAGCTGCAGGATTTGGTGGATGCGATCGACGGTGTTCGCCCTCTCGAATGCTCGGGTGAATATGCCAAGACCATCAATGAAGTGCTCGAAGCGGTTTATCGGTCGTACGAAACAAATAAGGAAATTGAAATCGGAGCGTTGGGGTGATCCTATGTCAAAAATTCGCTTTGGTATCGTAGGCGCAGGGGTGATTGCTCCCTATCACGCCAGAGCCATTGCCGCTCATCCGGAGACGGAGCTGGTCGCCATAGCCGATGTCGTGCCGGAGAAAGCCCGGAAATTAGCGGAAGATTACAATATAAGCGGCGTGTACGCGGATTATGAAGAGATGCTGAAGAGAGAAGATATCGATATCGTATCGGTTTGCGTCCCAAGCGGTATGCATGCCGAGGTCGCGGTTGCGGCGGCTGAAGCGGGAAAACATATCCTATGCGAGAAACCGCTCGAGATTACCCCGGATCAAATGTCGCGGATGATTGCAGCCGCCCGCGACCATCACGTGAAGCTGGGTGCGTCTTCCAGCGGCGGCTCATGCCGTCCGTAATCGCAGCGCGCCAGGCGATTCAGGATGGAAAGCTTGGAACCTTAGTGCTTGGCGACGCCTATTTGAAATATTACCGCAGCCCGGAATACTACAAAAGCGCCGGCTGGCGGGGACCTGGCAGTGGGACGGAGGCGGCGCGCTGATGAATCAGGGTGTGCACGGCGTCGACGTGATCCAGTATCTGATGGGCGGCGTAGCTTCCGTCTTCGCCTATGCCGCGCCGCTTGTGCGGGATATTGAAGTCGAAGATACGGCCGTGGCCGTGCTTAAGTATAAGAACGGCGCGTTCGGCGTCATTCAGGGGACGACCTCCGTCTATCCGGGGCAGGAAACCCGTTTCGAGCTTCACGGGGAGAAAGGGTCGATCGTCGTGAGCGACAGTGGGATTCTGCAGTGGAAGCCGCTGGATTCCGAGGAGCAGGCACCGAAGGTTGGAGCGCTCTCCACCATGAGCTCCACCAAGCTGGAGGATATGACCTCCGACGGTCATTACCTTTTCGTTGACGATATTCTTCATGCCGTAAAGGAAGATCGGGAGCCGCTTGTGAACGGGGAGGAAGCAAGGAAATCGGTGGACCTGATCCTGGCGATCTATGAATCGGCCCGGACGGGACAAGAAATTGCAATCCATGAATAGGAGGGAAAAAGATACCCTATGGATCAACAGCTAAACATCGGAATGATCGGCCTTGACACTTCCCACATCATCGCTTTTGCCAAACTGCTCAACGATCCTCAGCAGGAGCATCATGTTCCGGGCGGCCGCGTGACCGTTGCTTACCCCGGGGGCTCGCCCGATTTTGAACTAAGCTGGTCGAGACTGCCCGGGTTCCAAAAGGAGCTTACCGAAAGTTATGGGGTGCGTATCGTAAATTCTCCCGAGAAAGTGGCCGAGCAAAGCGACGCAGTGCTTCTGATGTCGGTAGACGGCCGGGTGCATCTGGAACAGTTGAAACGGATCGCTCCTTTCCGGAAGCCGGTGTTTGTCGATAAACCGTTTGCCGTCCGTTCGGATGATGCCCGTCTTATGGCAGAACTCGCGGCGGAATACGGCTTTCCGCTGATGAGCTGCTCGGCGCTGCGGTATGCTGAGGCGCTTAACGTGACGCTCGGGAACGGGGAGCTTGGCGGAATCATCGGGGCGGACTATTACGGGCCGATGGAGCTTCAGCCTACCCAGCCGGGATTCTTCTGGTACGGCATCCATACGGCAGAGATGCTTTACCGCACGCTGGGCCCAGGGGCCGCCAGGTAACGGTAACGACGAATGAAAACCACGATCTGGCTGTAGGCATATGGGCCGACGGAAGAGTAGGGACGATTCGCGGAAACCGGAAAGGCAACAAGGCGTTCGGGGGGCTGATCCATTGGGAGAAGAGCACTTTATTCGTTGATACCAACGCGTACAGCAAGCCTTACTACGCCGGACTGCTTGAGCATATTATGAAGATGTTCAAAGACGGCGAGCCCGTCATCGATATAGCGGAAACGCTCGAAATCGTGCGCTTCCTGGAAGCCGCCAACCTCAGCCGTTCCACCGGCGGGACGGTGACGTTATGAGAAGCTTCCGGCTTGGTATCGTGACGGATGAGGTGTCCCAGGATTTGCAGGAGGCCACCCGCTTCGCCCATCAATATGGGCTTGAAGCTCTTGAGCTCCGGTCGGTGAACGATAAGTTGCTGCACCAGCTCGACGACGAAGCCATTGACGGCATCGCGTCGCTTGTTCGAAGGAGCGGGCTCTCCATCTGCGCTCTGTCTGCGCCGATTTTCAAATGCGAGCTGGACGATCCCACGGAGGTGGAAAGACATATCGTTTTGGCTCACCGGTATATCGACATAGCCGGGCGTCTGGACGCCCGTCTCATCCGGGGCTTCAGCTTCTGGGCGAAATCCCCGTTTGAAGAGGCGCTTCCGGGAATCGTCAGGCGGCTGAAGCGGATTGCGCCGTCCTTTGAGCAGGCGGGCCTCACCTTCGTACTGGAATTCGACCCCAGCGTATATGCCAGTAATGCGCGGAAGGTGAGGCGGATTATTGACGAAGTCGATTCTCCGGCGGTGCAGGCGCTTTATGACCCCGGGAACGATCTGTGGGACCCGGACGGAGAGCTTCCTTATCCGGACGGTTATGAATTTTTGAAAGGACGGATCCGGCACATCCATTTAAAGGATGCCGTAAAGACTGAAGCCGGAGTGGAAGCGATCGCTATCGGCAGAGGGCAGGTGGATTATGAAGGACTATTTCAGAGGCTGGCCGAGGACCGTTATGAAGGGTTCCTCGTCGTAGAGACCCATTACCGGCTTCGGTCCAAGCTGACGGAGGAGCAACTGAAACGGCCAATGGGCTTATCTTTCTCCGATGGCGGCCGGGAAGCTTCCGAAGAATGCGTGAGCCATTTGCTCGCAATGCTCCGGGAACTCGATTTGGAAATAAAGGATGGGAGGTAACAAGGATATGTTCCAGCAGATCGGGCCCGTCCATTCCACAAGGACGGATCAATTGGAGGTTCAAGTATATCCGGACCGGCAGTCACTTGGCAGGACGGCCGCCGCTCAAGCCGCAGCGTGCATGAAAGAGGCGCTGCACGGGCAGGAGGAGCTTCGGATGATTTTCGCGGCGGCGCCATCCCAGAATGAATTTCTTGAGGCGCTACTGCAGACGGACGGGATCGAGTGGAATCGAATTACGGCCTTCCATATGGATGAGTACATCGGACTTCCACCAGGCAGTGCGCAGTCGTTCGGCACGTTTCTCCGCGAGCGGCTGTTCGATAAAGTGCCGTTCGCAGCGGTTCATTATATCGACAGCTCGAGCGAAATCCGGTCCGAATGCGAAAGGTATACCGAGTCGCTCCGCCAGAAGCCGATCGATATCGTATGTCTCGGCATCGGCGAGAACGGGCATATCGCCTTCAACGATCCGCCGGTTGCGGATTTTGACGATCAGGCATGGGTAAAGCCGGTAGAGCTGGAGCGCACCTGCAGGGAGCAGCAGGTTCATGACGGCTGTTTCGCAGGTTTGGAGGACGTTCCCACCCATGCGATTACCTTAACGATTCCGGCGCTAATGTCCGGGAAACACTTGTTCTGCATGGTACCCGGTCCGACCAAACGCGAAGCGGTAAGAAGAACGCTGAACGGACCGATAACGACGGGCCGCCCCGCTTCCGTACTGCGCCGCCATGCCTCCTGCCGTCTGTATGTGGATACGGATTCGTATGATTTGGAACCGTAAGTACGTCGTTTTGTGCCTACCAATGGTTTATCACAACCGTAGTGGGAGGAGGGGACGCGTATGAAACCGGTTGGAGCCGCGGAGGAACCCGCCATGGCCCTCTCTTTGCCGGGGCGGGGAGGGTCAAGTTCTTCAGGAAGCTGAATCAAAGCAAATACCTGCTGCTTTTATTCCTTCCATGTCTCGTCTATTATGTGCTGTTCAAGTATTTGCCGATGTTCGGCCTCGTGATTTCCTTCAAGGATTACAATCTGTTTAAAGGCGTTTGGGCCAGTCCGTGGGCCGGATTCAAATATTATCGCATGTTCTTTGAAAGCCCGGATTTCCTGAAGCTGTTCCGCAATACCTTCCTGCTGGGCATCAGCAACGTGGTGTTCGGCTTTCCGATGCCGGTTATTTTGGCGCTCTGCATGAATGAGCTGAAGCATGTGCTGTTTAAAAGGTTCGTCCAGACCGTGAGCTACATGCCTCACTTTATTTCCAACGTCGTCGTGGCGGGCATGGTGATTATGTTCCTCTCCCCAACGACCGGCCTGATCGCTCATCTCGTGAAGTCGCTCGGCCTGCGGCCCGTCAATTTCCTGGTGCAGCCCGAATGGTTTCGGCCCATCTATGTCCTCTCGGATATTTGGCATCATGCCGGCTGGGGATCGATCATTTACCTGGCGGCGCTCACGGGAATCGATCCCCAGCTCTATGAAGCGGCGGAAATCGATGGCGCGAGCCGCTGGAAGCAGCTCTGGAATGTGACGCTCCCGGGCATTATGCCGGCGATGGTCATCATGCTGATTCTGAACATCGGGCATGTCATCGATATCGGCTTCGAGAAAGCCTTTCTGCTGATGAACCCTGCCACATACGATTCGGCCGATATTTTCAGCACATTCGTGTACCGGATGGGCCTGACCCTCGGCAACTACAGCTACGGCACCGCGGTGGATTTATTTACGGGCATCGTCAGTCTGATCTTCATTTACATCACCAACCATGTCAGCCGAAGGGTCGGCGAAACGAGCTTGTGGTAGAGGAGGGCGCCGCATGAAGCGCAAATGGTCCGTATCCCGCTTTTTCATCGTCGTCTTTCTGCTGGCGGTAGCCGCGAGTACGTTGTATCCTTTTCTATACATGATCTCGGTTTCCCTCAGCAGTGACGTCTATGTGATTAAGAATGAAATCAGTCTCCTGCCGAAAGGGCTCAATATCAAAGCGTATGAGGTGGTGCTCCGCGATCCCAGAATATGGACGTCCTACCGGAATACCGTGCTTTATGTCCTTGTGGGGACGCCGCTCTCCCTCTTGATCACAGCGGCCGGGGCTTACGCGCTCTCGAAGAAGGAAATGCTGTTTCATCATCCGTTTACGCTGCTCATCATCTTCACCATGTTTTTCAACGGGGGAATGATCCCTACCTTCCTTGTCGTCAAAAGCCTCGGTCTCGTCGACTCGTTCTGGTCCATGATCGTTCCGAGTGCCGTCAGCACCTGGAATCTGATCATTTTGCGCACCTTCTTCCTGGGGTCGCCCAAAGAGCTCGAGGAATCCGGCAAAATCGACGGTCTTCACGAGATCGGCATCTTCTTCCGAATTACGCTTCCACTATCCACAGCGGCACTCGCGACCATCGCTTTGTTTTATGCCGTCGGGATTTGGAACAATTTCTACTCGGCTCTGCTTTATTTGCGGAATGATCAGCTCTTCCCGCTGCAGGTCGTGCTCCGGAATATTGTCATGTCCGCACAGATGGTCAATAACGGAGCCGCCAATGTCGGAGATAATCAGGTGCTGGACGAGCCGCTGAAATATGCCACGATCATCGTTTCGACGGTACCTATTCTGCTTGTCTATCCGTTCCTTCAGAAGTATTTTGTCAAGGGAGCGTTAATCGGTTCGGTTAAGGGTTAGTTCAGGAATCTGAGAAAAAAGAGGTGACGGTGCTATGAGGAAGTCCATCACATGGGGATCACAACGGTTATGGCCACAGCCGCTTTGGCAGGCTGCACAAATCCGAGCGGCGGCTCCGATTCGGGTTCATCCGGACCAGCGCCGGCCGGAACGCCGAAGGAGAAGACTTTCACGTTTCTGGATTATTCCAATGCGAGCTGGCCCTATAACAAGGATTGGCCGGTATGGAAGTACATTAAGGAGAAAACGGGCGTTACGCTGAATATTCAGGTACCTCCGGATGCTCTGCTGGATAATGCGCTCAATTTGACGGTGGCCTCGGGCAATATGCCGGATATGCTGTATACGCAGAGTAAGAAAACCGCTGATAAATTCGGACAGCAAGGGGCGCTCGTCAATATCCTCGATTACGTGAACGAGATGCCTAATTTGAAAAAATGGATGCAGCAGTTTCCGACCGATACGCAGAACGCCATGTCCTCCGACGGCAAGATGTACATCTTCCCGAACCACGGAATCGGGGAGACGAACCGGATGAACTGGATGTACCGTGAAGATATTTTCAAGAAGAACGGCTTAAGCGCACCCGCCACTTGGGATGAGCTTTATGACACATTGAAAAAGCTGAAGCAGGCCTATCCGGACAGCTATCCGTTTGCCTGGAGAAGCGGTCTGCAGTATTTGCGCAACCTGGCCCCGGCCTTTGCCACCGGCGGCCGATGACGGCGCAAACGACGTGTATTATGATTTCGATAAGAAGGAATGGCGGTACGGCCCCATTGAAGACAATTTTAAGAAGATGATTACGTATCTGAACAAATTTTACAAGGAAGGCCTGATCCCGCCCGATTTCCTCACGATCGACACGAAGCAGTGGCAGGACCTCATGTCAACCGACCGCGCATTCGTCACGGTTGATTACATCAGCCGCGTGGATTTCTATAACCTGCCGATGCGTAAGCAGAATCCGCAGTACAACCTTCTCTTCATGCCTACCCCTGCCGGCTGGCCGGGCGGACCGCAGAAGAATGCTTATACGCAGTTCCTGGAGAACGGCATGATGGTGACGTCCACTTCGAAGAATATCAAAGATATTATGCAATTTATGGATTTCTACTATTCGGAGGAAGGCCGGACGCTCGTCAGCTGGGGCAAACCGGGCGAGACGTATAAGGAGGAGAATGGCAAGAAGCAGTTTACCGGCGGCTACGCGGATGTGTCGGATATGCGGAAAAAGACAGGGCTCTCGACCGACGGAACGTACACCTGGTTTGATTACGACGCTCATCTGTCTCTATCTTCGCCCGAGCTCCAAGATGCTTACAAGCAGGCGGTCAAATACGACAGCCAGCAGCGACCGCGTCCGGCTCTGACGCAGCAGGAGCTGGAAATCATTTCGACGACAGGGCAGACGCTGCAGAAGACCCGCGATCAGAATCTGGCCAAATTCATCACGGGCCAGCGGGATTTGAGCGAATGGGGCAGCTACGTGGATGAGCTGAAAAAGATAGGCGTCGATAAAATCGTGGGTGTCTATAAGACGGCTTACGAACGTTCCTTGAGCACGGGGAAGAAGTAACCGGATGCGCAGGGGAAAGTGCGGGTCCGGCGCACAAAGGTGCGCCGGGCTCTTTTTTGAAGAAAGGGGCGTGCCGGTCATGGCTTATTCCAAAACAACACTTCGAGGTCTTCATTATCGAACCGGACGGCCGGTGCAGATCACGGTGGAACAGGGGCGGATCGCCGGTGTGGAAGACGCGGATGCTGAATCCGAGCCTAAAGAATATCTACCGTGGATCGGTCCCGGTTTGTTTGATCTGCAGATCAACGGGTACGGCGGAATGGATTTCAATACCTATCCGCTGACGGTACAAACCGTATCCCGCATCACACGGGCCCTCTGGAAGGAAGGCGTGACCGGCTATTTCCCAACGGTAATTACGAATGCCGATCATACGATCCGGGAAGCAGTGAGTGCGATTGCCAAGGCCTGTAGGGAAGATGAGGAAACCGGCCGTTCGGTCGCGGGCATTCATCTGGAAGGGCCGTTTATTTCCCCGAGGATGGGCCGAGGGGAGCTCATGACAAGGCTTATGTTCGTGCACCGGATTGGTCCATGTTCGAGCGCTGGCAGGAGGCGGCGGAGGGACGGATCAAGATCATTACCCTATCCCCGGAATGGCCGGAAGCCGAAGCGTTTATTTGCCGCTGTACCGATTCGGGGGTCATCGTATCCATCGGACATACGGCGGCGGCGCCCGATCAGATCAAGCGCGCCATAGCCGCAGGCGCATCCATGTCGACCCATTTTGGCAACGGTGCGCATCTCCTGCTGCCTCGCCATCCGAATTATTTATGGGAGCAACTGGTCAGCGGACGAACTGGGGGCCTGCCTGATTGCCGACGGCTTCCATCTACCCGATGCGCTGCTCAAAGTGGTGATGAGGGTCAAAGGGGAACGCGCAATGCTGGTAAGCGACGCTGTCGCGCTGGCCGGTATGCCGCCAGGCGTCTATAATACGCCTGTCGGCGGCCGGGTCGTACTGACCCCGGAAGGGAGGCTGCATCTGAAGGATCAACCGCACCTGCTCGCCGGGTCCGTTCAAATGCTGCTCCAGGGAATGCAGCATCTGGTTAGAGGCGGCCTCGCGACTCTCGGTGAAGCGTGGGAGATGGCGTCGATAAGGCCGGCCCGGAAAGTGGGTCATCCGGCATCGGATGGACTGAAGGCAGGAGCTCCTGCCGATCTGATTCTCCTGCAGCAGACCGGGGAATCGTTTCAGGTTGCCGGCACTTACAAGAATGGAGAGAGGGTATATTTGCCGAAGTAACAAAACCAAATATGAACCATAAGCCCGAGACCTTTCATAGGGATCGGGCTTTTTTTATGTTATTATAATGTTACATATAATAACATAATCTTGATCTTATATAGAGACCAGGCTATAATTTTAAGTAAATTTGAAATGTAATCTAACATAAATAATATCGAATAAAATTTAATGAGGTTAAGTAAAAATAGTTAATGATATAAATTATTAATGGGATTAGTTTTGAGGTGTTTGTCTCAATTATACTGAAGGAGGCCGCGTTGAAATGGTTGCCGATAGGGAAGTGACCCTGCCTACAAGTTTGAACCTCGAGAAATGCATGGAGTTTGTAGAAGTTTGCAATGCGAGCAAATGTGACATCTTTTTCAGCAAAGACCAAATGAGGGTGAACGGCAAGGGGATTCTTGGAGTGGTTACCTTCATGCTGAATTTGAAGGAAGGCGAGTCCATCGGAATCCAGGCCAAAGGAACCGATTCCGATAAAGTACTGGACCATCTTTCCGAATTATTATCATCGAACTGATCAGAAGCCGCGGGACCGGCGCTATCCATTTGCCGGGAAGCAGCTTTTATTTTTTAAGTTAATTTCTGTGTCGATAATCCATCATTATTAATGATGCATTCATCGATAACAATCATTTTATGATATGCGTTCTCCTCCGTATAATGAGTTCCGTAAACCATCATAATTTCATTTTCTTGGAGGGACTAAATCGATGAATCATTATCCTAATCTGTTCTCGGAGTACAGGATCGGATCGCTTCCGCTTGCCAACCGGCTGGCGGTAGCGCCCATGACGCGCACAAGTGCGGAGCCGTCCGGTCTGGTGAACGAACGTATGGTGCGGTACTATAGCCGTTTTGCCGCGGGAGGCTTCAGTCTGATCATTACGGAAGGAACGTACCCGGACAAAGGGTACAGTCAGGGCTACGCCAATCAGCCTGGAATGGCAGACGAGGAGCAAGCGGAAGCCTGGAGACCTGTGGTTGATGCGGTCCACCGGGAGGGAGGACGTATCGTTTGCCAGCTGATGCATGCCGGCGCTTTGGTTCAATACAACCGCTTCACGCAGAGAGCGATTGCGCCGTCGGCCGTACAGCCAAAAGGAAAGCAGCTGGAGGAACATGGAGGAGAAGGACCGTTTGCGCTCCCTGAAGCCATGACGACGGCTCAGATCGAAGAGGTCATTGACAGTTTTGCCAAGGCGCGCTGCGTGCCAAGCAGGCCGGATTCGACGGAGTCGAAATTCATGCGGCGAACGGGTATCTGCTGGATCAATTTATCACGGATTATATGAATCGCAGAACGGATGAATACGGCGGATCGGTGTCCAATCGAATTCGAATTTGCACCAGGGTGCTGGAGGCGGTTCGTTCCGCCGTAGGGCCGGATTTTCTCGTCGGCATCCGGATATCTCAATCCAAAGTGAACGATTTCGAGCATAAGTGGGAGAATGGGGAGGATGACGCCAAAATCATTTTTAAAAGCTTGGCCGCCGCTTCGGCCGATTACATTCATACAACGGAATATGATGCCTTAAGGCCGGCATTTGAAGGCGACCCGCTAACACTTGCAGCGCTCGCCAAAAAATACAGCATGCTGCCCGTCATCGCGAACGGCAAGCTCGGTGACCCGGGTCGGGCGGAATCCGCGTTAAACGAAGGAGCGGATTTAATCGCCATCGGAACCGGCGCGCTGGTCAATCCGGATTGGGTGAGGAAGGTGAAGGAAGGAAGGCCGCTAAACCGTTTCGATCATTCTTTCCTGCATCCGATAGCAACCGTTCGGGATGATGAACTGCATTAATCGGATCCATAGAATGGTGCTTTTAAATCAAATCTGCCAGAAAGTCAACGAGTGAGGCCGCGGGATAAAGCAAACCGGCAGTCCAGGGATTTCTATCCGTCCCGGACTGCCGGTTTGTTCTAAATTTGGACCTACTCCAAGAGATAGAATTAAGAAGAGGCTGAATGAGTCCGTTCTTTGATATGCTTCCACTCCGCCAAATGCTTCTCCAGATTCTCGATCAGCCGGTCGACACTGCCCAGAAAGTTCGCTTTATCGCCCGCTTCAATTTCTTCGAGGGAATTCAGGATTTCCGGCAGCAATGGGCTGTGAATGGGAAGGGAAGCCAGCGGCCGCTCCAGTTCGCCTTCAATCGGCGTAACAGCTTGCGGTTCCTGAGCCGCTTTCTCCCGCTTGCTGCTCTTCGCCGCCGCCTTCTGCTTCGGCTCATCGGTTTTGGCTCTTTCCGCTTTATTATGCTCATACACCGACCAGGTTTCGAGCAGACCGGGCCCGGTTTTATACAGCGGCTTGCTCTTCGTGCTGTCGGACATATCTTTCGCCTTAAACAAGCGGGCGATTTTCTTGACATCGCTGACGGGCATCTCGTCTCTGGCGATGATCAGGGCGAGCGGATCGCGATGTTCGATCGGCAAGTCCTTTAGCGGCATCAGCTGGTCTTCGGTCAGCCGGTCTTTTTTTATCTCCGTACCACTGATGACGAGCTTCCTAACCGCTGCTCCGAATTTCAGCGGCTCGCATTTGTTTTTGATGTAGGATTCGGGCTTGCCGAGCTTACTGGAGAGAAACTTCGTTGAACTGCTGAATTTCGGATCGTTCAGCGACTTATGAAACGCCTCCGCTTCTTCGATCGGGGAGAAGCCTTCCCTTGTCAAGTTCTCCGCAATTTGCTCCAGATAGATTTCCAGCTCATCCGTAGCGTCGGATACGATGCAGGGGATCGTAGCGCGGCCGAGCATTTTGCAGGCTTTGTACCGCCGGTTTCCGTAAATGATCTTATATCGGCCGTTCCCCGTCGTTCTTACTTTAATCGGCGACAATAAGCCGAGCTCCTCAATGCTTCGCATTAACTCCTGCAGCGCTTCCTCGTCGAATTGATAGCGGGGCCGCTCCGTATCCTCGTCAATCAAAGCCGTTTCAATTTCTATCATGTCCATTCTCCTATTGCTGTAATGAAGTAGGCGGATCATCGACCCGCGACCATCCATCTATTATATACCACGGTTGGAATCGTGAAAATATTGGCTTGAGCCCTTTATGCGCAGGGATCATTGCTTTTACGGATTCAGGTGTGTTATGATGAAAGTAATCATATAACTCAGACCTTGATTCACATATTGCCAAAGGTGTTCGTTTGTGAGATGGAACCTTTTCAATATGTGAATTTTTTGTGGTTAAAGTATCGCAGCAGCTGCCTTTCATTCGCTGAGTTGAGGGCAGCTGCTTTTTTTTCTATAGAGGAGGGACTGTTCATGTATTTTCGTAAACCATCTTTGGAGGATTTGCCGCATGAATCAACGAAGATCTGGTCTTGTTCCAAAGAGGGCTGCAAGGGCTGGATGCGCGATAACTTCGCATTCGAGTCGAAACCGGACTGTCCCATTTGTCATTCTCCGATGGAGAGCAGCTTAAAGCTGCTGCCGATATTGGGTAACTCGAACACTGATATGAAGATGCTTAAGAAGGGCGTGCAAATATAAGCTGTTCCTTCAAAGACATGAGGTACGATACTCTAAGAAAGGGAGGTGGTCTGTTATGTTCAGTCAGAACCAGTTTCTTACAAATCAAGCGGATTTCGACAACGCGATGTTTTTGGAAACTCCGATTTCCGTTTGGCGCGGGAACCAATATGTTGATTTCGGCGGGGTCATCAGCAGGCATGATGATGAGGCGGTATTCATTTCGGGCGGGTATTTCCTTAAGAAGGAATTCGGATTCAAAGTAAGGTAGGCCATACCGAATCACATTAGGGGATGGGCGGTGTTGTTCATGGTCGTATACGGCTATAACGAAATTCCGAAGGAATTGCTGGTGGATCATTCCTATACCTTGCGGGAAATCCGGTTGTTTTTGACGGTAAACAAAGACTGTATGTTCCTTCACCAAGAGATCAAGGCCTTGAGCGGGGAGTCACAACAAAAAGTAAAGGTTCTTTCCAAAGAGGAGTATTACATCCACCAGCATGTGGACCGTTCCTATTTGATTCCGAATGAAAAGAAAGTGATCTACGTGTTGAGCCATAGCCCGGAGAAGGAATAAGCTACAGCTGCATGACCGATAATAGATTAGTTGCAACAAGATGACGCCTTGTCCGGGCAGGTTCCGGATGGAGGTGTTTTTTTTACGAGAAATGGTGCGGCAACCTGCCCGCCTCTGTCGCGTATTTCCTTGTAAGAAGGAGGCGTCAGGAACTTGCTTACAACCGTCAAAAGAATTTATGAAGCCTGGATCGACTATCCCGAGAGAGAGGGCAAAGTCCTTGCCGGCCGGTACAGGATCCTCCGCTTTCTCGGGATGGGAAGTTATGGACTAACGTATTTATGCTGCGATACCGCGTCCCGGACGGAGGTCGTTGTGAAACAGGCAAAGCCAAGCAAAGGGCCTCTGGGCCGGGAGCTGTTAAGACGGGAGATTCAGACGATGGGACAGCTGAGGCATCCGGCGATTCCGAAATGTCTGGCATCCTTTGAATACAAAAAGCGGCTTTATATGGTGACGGAATATGTAAAAGGGCAAACGGTAGAGGAGCTGATTTTTGAGAGGGGGAGGTTTTCTCGGAAAAGGAGGCGCTATCCATGGTACGCCGGTTGATGGAGGTTGTCCGCTTCGTCCATGACCGGGGCTTTGTCCATCTGGATCTGCGGATTCCAAACGTAATGCTTCAAGGCGACAGCATCCGGCTGATCGATTTCGGTCTCGCTTCCCGGATTGGAGAGCCGGCACGCCTGGAATCCGGAGCAGATGAGGACACCAGGCGGAGAAGAACCGCTGAAGTATCGAGCGATTTGTATGCGGTCGGACATTTTCTGCTGTTTATGCTGTATTCGGCTTTCGAACCGAAGGATTCGGGGAACCGGAGGCGGGCTGGGAAGAGGAGCTGGCGGTATCCGCGGCGACCAAGCACATGATCCGCCGCTTGCTTCAAATCGATGAACCTTACAAAAACGCGCAGGACTTTATATCCGCGCTGGAAGATTTAATTAGTAATAAATAAAAAAGCCGCATCATGCGGCTTAACGCGCTCTAGAAAGTGTTTTTTGACATAAATAGAGAAAAACGGAGGTGAGGTACCCACTGCAGGAGCGAAGCGTTCGCCTTTGTCTGCGGGAATTATCCGCTGCAAGCGGCTTATAATGACAAATTCCTGTAGACAACAGCGACCGGAAGTGGATACCCCACCGCCCCAATATATCTCTGCTGTCAAGGGTTGGCACTTACTCAACAAACTAAGCTGCATGCTGCGGCTAAGCCTCAGGAGCTCGAGCCTCTGTACTTATTTTTGTAATATCCGTGGCCTTGATGTCTGTGCCCGTAACCGGCGCTGCTGCTGGACGAGCGGCGGGGACCGTAATGATATTTCGCGCTGCTGCTGTGACGGTGATGACCATGCTTGGAATGCGTTACGGAATCTACAATTTTTCGGAGCAAATGTTTAAGCATTTTCATTCCTCCTTCATCGTTTCCTTGTAATACGTTAAAACGAACGGAAGGTTTCAGGACAGGGTTAAGGAGAAGGAAGATCGGGTAAGCATTTAGATAACAGTAAATTTCGAAGCGCCGGAATCAGGCATGAAGAAAATGGAAAGAGTAGATACTGGACGAAAAGGAGGATGGCACCCATGAAACTAACGCCGGAACAGCGGATCACCCTGCACGGCTTTAATAACTTGACCAAAACCTTAAGCTTCAATATGTACGATATCTGCTATACCAAAACGAAGGAAGAGCGGGAAGCCTACATCGAATATATCGATGAACAATATAACGCCGAGCGGCTAACGAAAATATTGACCCACGTCTCCGAAATTATTGGCGCCCACGTGCTGAATGTGGCCAAGCAGGATTATGTGCCGCAAGGCGCAAGCGTGACGATGCTGGTGTCGGAGGGCCCGATTGTCGAGGTTCCGCACGAATCGTTCGACGAGTCGCCCGGACCGCCGCTGACTCCGTCGTCATGCAGCTCGACAAGAGTCATATCACTGTGCATACGTATCCCGAATACCATCCGGATGAAGGAATCAGCACGTTCCGGGCGGATATCGACGTGTCGACCTGCGGGGAAATTTCGCCGCTGAAAGCACTCAATTATTTGATCCGTTCGTTCGATACGGACATCATGACGATGGATTACCGCGTCCGCGGCTTCACCAGGGATATTTACGGCCATAAGCTGTTCATCGATCATGAAATCAGCTCGATCCAGAACTATATTCCCGATGAAATCAAAAGCTTATACCAAATGATTGACGTGAATGTGTATCAGGAAAATATTTTTCATACCAAATGCAAGCTCAAGGAATTCGATTTGAACAATTACTTGTTCGGCTATACGAAAGACAAGCTCAGCCCGGAGGAACAGAAGGACATTACGGAGAGCTTGATTTGGGAGATGGACGAAATCTTTTACGGGAAAAATATCAGCTACAACTAGGTAGAAACGATCGTGCTTAACTGAAGGCCGCCGCCGCGCGGTCTTTTTGCCGTGCAATCATGCGGGACGGCTTGTTTTAACAATTCCTTTAGGCTTGGTTAACAGAGCGATGACACAGCAAGGATATTCTTTATAACGAACGACAAAAACGATGAAGGAGAGATGGAATGATGTTGAGAAAACAATGGATTGCTCCTGCACTCGGTTTTACCTTGCTGCTGTCGTCCTCTGCCGGCGCTTTCGCCGCCCCGAAAGAGGAGCCTGTCCAAGTTCAGTCCGTTCAATTCATCGGGATGGAGGCGCCGAAGACCGCTGAAGAAAAGGCGCAGATGTACTCCAAGGCATCCGTGGAAGTTACATACACCGACGGAACGAAACAGGTATTCCCGCTTCATTACGAAACTTTGTACAAGCCGGGAGACGTGATCGGCGGTAAAACGGCGGGCGTTACGACCGATGTGTACGGTCATATTTTTACCAAATCCGACGGGACTCCTTATGTTACGCAGGCGCCGGATATTAACACGCTGATCAGCGTTCCCGGAATGCCTGAGGACACTTATTATATGGTAACGCACCAGGAGTCGATGCCCAAGTCGGAAACCGGCGGAAGACTGCCGAGCAATATGCTTCTGAATACCGTGAAACAGGACAAGCAGACGGGCAAGCTGACCGTGACCGATACGAATCCGATCGATTTCTCGAGCGTACACGGTGTACTAAGCCCCTGTGCCGGTTCGCTGTCCCCGTGGAACACCCATCTGGGCTCGGAAGAGAGCGAACCCGATGCGAGAGCTCACGAAGCGAACCCGGGGAAATCGACCGCGACGGATTTTGCCAGAAGCTATTATAACAATCCTCAGATGATCGGAAATCCCTATTACTACGGCCATGTACCCGAGGTATCGGTTAAGGCGGACGGTTCCGTTCATGTCGTGAAGCACTATAGCATGGGCCGCATGGCGTTTGAACGAGTGAAGGTGCTTCCGGATCAGCGGACGGTCCTTTACGGCGTGGACAGCAATCCCGGCGGATTGTTCATGTATGTAGCCGACCATGCGGGAGATTTGTCCGCAGGCACGCTGTATGCAGCCAAGTGGCATCAAACCGGTACGGATAACGGAGGTGCCGCCGACCTCGAATGGATCTCCCTGGGTCATGCTGCGGACAAGGAAATCGAGCGGATGGCGGATACGCTCAAGTTCAGCGATATCTTCGAGGCGACGAACGATCCTGCAGTCGGACAAGCCGGGGGCTACACGAGAGTGAGAACGGCAGGGAACGGGAAGAAGGACGAGTGGCTCAAGGTTAAACCGGGTATGGAGAAAGCGGCGGCCTTCCTGGAAACGCATCGCTACGCGGCTTATCTCGGCGCGACAGTGGAGCTCAACAAAATGGAAGGCATCGATTTCAACGAGCAGGACAACAAAGCCTACTTTGCCATCTCCTATTTGGAAAATACGATGACGGAAAACCCGGGAGCCCCGGCGGACGATATCCACTTGCCGAAAATCAGCGCCGGCGGCGTATTTGAACTCGCGTTCGATCATAACATGAAATCGAGCGACGGCAAGAAGATTCACAGCAAGTATGTTCCTTCCAAAGTGTCCGGGCTTGTCATGGGCGAGGATTTGAGTACGCCGGATCCGGACGGCAACCAAGCGAACGTGGACAAAATCGCCAACCCGGATAATGTGGTTTATTCCCCGCGACCTGAGAACCCTGTTCATCGCGGAGGATTCCGATTTGCATGAGAATAACTTTACCTGGGCCTACAACATCGATACGAAGAAGCTTTCCCGCATCGCTTCCGTCCCGACCGGCGGCGAAGCCACCGGACTTCAGCCGCTGGACAACCTGGGCGGTTTCCGTTATCTGATGCTGAATGCCCAGCATCCGGGGTATGTCGGATATTTGGCCGGCATGCCAACCGTTACTCAGGACAGCGGAGAGAAGAAGGACAAGAACACCGGGAAGGATTCTGCAGGGAAATGAACGGACGCGAATAGGGGAAGTAAGAATAAATCCTCTTTACACGATAGGAATAGTGTGCTAATGTAGGGATATTCAAATCCATCCATACTCGGTTAGTTGTACCGGACGTACCGGAGACGAACAATTTCTATTGTTTCGTCTCCTTTTTCTTTTGAGAAGGGAGTCTGCCGAAGATGAAATTCGCCTTATTCAGTCTTGTATCGAATCTCCCCAATGCCGTAACGGGGAAGCCTGGACGGCACAGCAAAAGTTTCAAAATATCCTGAAGCAGGCCGTGCTGGCCGAAGAGCTGGGTTTTGAAGCTTACGGGGTGGGGAGCGGCACGGCGCCCCGTTTCTTTCTTCCTCGCCGCCGGTTCTCTTGACCGCGATTGCCGCCAGAACCTCGCGGATCCGGTCGCTGACCACGGTTACGGTACTGAGCGTACTGGATCCGGTACGCGTGGCGGAGGATTATGCCACACTCGATCATCTCTCCGGCGGCCGGCTGGAAATCATCATCGGTAAAGGCAACGACCCGCGCCATTATCCGCTGTTCGGCATTACGGAGGAGGAGCAGTGGGATTCGCTTGCCGAGCGGTATGCGCTGCTCAAACGATTATGGAACGAGGAGAATGTAACCTGGCAGGGCCGCTACCGTCCGCGGCTCGAGAGCGTGACTACACAACCAAGGCCGTTCCAGCAGCCGATCCCGGTCTGGCACGGCGGCGCATCCAGCACGCTCTCCACTGAGCTCGCCGCCAAGTACGGGGAACCGATTTTCTCGTCCAATACGTTTCACCCTTTAGCCAAATATAAAGCGCTGATCGACCATTACCGCGAGCGCTGGGCCTATTACGGCCGCGATCCCAAGGACGCCGTCGTCGGCGCGGGAGGCGGAAGCTTATATCTTGCGGATACGCCCGAGGAAGCGATTCGCCGGTTCCGCCCCCTATTACCAAGCGTTTCATTCGACGGCCGCAGCCCAGCATAACCGTTCGCCTTTTACCGGCCTTGAGGATAACATCGAGAACGGTCCTGTCCTCGTAGGGAGCGCGGAGAGTGTCATCGAGAAGATTCTGCGCTATCATCGGGCGTTCGGGCATCAGGTGCTCAGCATCAGCGTGGATGGGCTAACAGAGGCGGAGCAGCGCGAGCAGGTCGAGCGTTTCGCCGCCGAAGTGGCGCCGGTGCTGCGGCGGGAGATTCCGAGCACGGTTTGGGACGGCGACCGGTCAAGCGGCAGTGAAGTATTTACAGTGTGACGATCCCATGCCGCACGCGGCATTAATTGCGGGATGAGCAGAGCATAGGGGAACACCCTCTCGATGCGCGGCTCATTCTCTTTTTTGAACAAAGAGAGGTCCGGTACACTTCGACTGAGTAGGCGTTACACCTCCAAAATTTGTTCCAACTCCAGCTGCAGCTCCTTTGTTATCGGGCCCATCGGTGAACGAAGGGTATCCGCCCGAATAACGCCTTGCCGGGCCAGCGACCATTTGAGCGGCGATGGATTGGATTCCTGGAACAGCTTGCGGATAAGCGGAACCAGGCGATCGAATTCCTTCTTCGCTGCCATAAAGTCACCGATGCCGGCAAGATGGAAGACCCGGAGAAAGTCGCGTGTACGGATATTCGCGGATGCCAGGATACCGCCGGCGGCACCCCGGCTTAACATTTCGCAGAAATGAATGTCCTCTCCGCAAAGAACGGGTTTACTGCTATATCGTAACAGCTCCGTGATGAGTTCCACCCCGCCCGAACAGTCTTTTAAACCAATGACCCCGTTCAAATCCATGATCCTTCTTAACGCATCGGCCGTTAGCCGGATTCCCGTACGGGAAGGGACCTCGTAGGCGATTACTGGTACCCCGACTTGCGCGACCCTCCGAAAATGCTCAAGGATCCCTTCCTGCGGCGGACGGCTGTAATAGGGCGTCACAACCAGGACCGCATCTGCGCCCCACTTCCCTGCGAGCTCGGTTCGTTTCACGGTAGAGACAGTGTCGTTCGTCCCTGTGCCGATGATCAGCGGAACCTGTTTTTTCCTTTCCCTCATTACATCTCTTGTCGCCTGTACGAGCTCTTCCACTTCTTCGCAAGAAACCGTCGGCGATTCTCCGGTGGTTCCGTTAATGACCAGTCCGTGAATATCATGTGCTAACAACTCTCCAACGTAGTCCCTATACGACTCCACATCGAGCGCTTCGTTCCGAAGGAAGGGAGTGACCACAGGTACGTAAATGCCTTTCAAATTCGATTCATTCAGCATAGCATGACCTCCATTTGCATTTGAGTGATATTAATTTAACATGGAATTTCGCATCAGTGTTATCTATAATAATTGATGAGCATTATCAATAATATTGAAGTGGTGGAGTGAATGGAGCTCATCTATTTTCAAACGTTCCGTGAGGTTGCCGTACGCCAAAGCTTCACCCGCGCAGCCGAAGAACTCGGCTATGCCCAGTCCAGTGTGACCACTCAGATTCAGAAATTGGAAAAGGCATACGGCGTACAACTGTTTGAGCGCTACGGAAGGCGGTCATGCGGCTTACGTCGGCCGGAGAGGAGTTACTTAAGATTGCCGTTCAGATGCTGGATCTGTACCAGCAGTCCAAGGAAAAGCTGACCCGGCAAGGGGAGGGACCTTATCGATCGGGACCATCGATTCTCTGGCTTCTTACTGCCTGCCTCCGCTGATCCAGCAACTTCGGCAGAAGTATCCCGATCTAAGCATCCGGTTACAGCCGGATCGTGAAGCCGCCATTATCGAGAAAGTCAGGGAAGGCGAAATAGACATCGGGGTGATCCTTGATCGGAAAGGGGAGGATTCCTTGCTCAACATAACAACGATCAGAGAAGAGCCCTTGGTTCTGATCGCAAGTCCGTATCATCCCTTATCGGGACTGGAGAAAGTGGAGCTGGATCAGCTAAAAGAAATGGAATGGATCATGCCTGAGGAGAGCTGCAATTACCGGACGATGCTGGAGAAGGTGCTGCGGGCAAACGGGATCCCGTTTCGCATCGGCCTGGAATTAGGCAATCCGGAAGCAATTAAGCGATGCGTGATGACCGGTCCGGGGATCTCTCTTTTGCCCAAGATGGTGGTGGAAGAGGAGATATGCAGAGGGGATCTCGCAGCCCTTCCGTTTGCCCATCCTGATATCCGGTTGGATTTGCAAATGATGATCCATCCGAAGAAATGGATATCTCATTCCTTATTGGAATTTATGAACATGTTGAAAAGGAGTTCTTGAAAGGAACTCCTATTTTGTCTGCGGTCTAATTATTGGGAAGAAGCCGCTTTAGCCGGAGGCTTCGAGGCCCATTTCTCCGCCCACTTTTCCATTTCCTTCAGAGCGGCTTGAAAATCCAGTCCTTTCTCCGTTAAAGAGTATTCGACGGTGACGGGCACGGTGGGGAAGACTTCGCGCCGGACAAGACCCGTCTGCTCCAGGTGACGCAGCGTGTCGGTCAAGGACTGGGTTTTGATGACAGCCACGTCTCTTTGCAGCTGATTAAACCGTTTGGGACCTTTGCACAGCTCCGATATGACAAGAAAGGACCATTTGGCGCCGAGAATTTGCAGGACTTCGCATATGGTGGATCCCGAATGTTCTTGCTCAGCAGGGGTACTGATACCGATAACCTCCCTAATAAAAAGTAAGTCAGTCCAAATTTTGACTTAACTCCGAGTTTCTTTCTTATATAGTAATTCCGAAACAAAGCCGTGTCAATCCGCCGCCGGCTCCATTCGTTCGCCCGGGAAAAGAAATAAAAAGCGGGACGAGAGCTGTCCCGTTAAAATTGTGAAACAATTCTGAACTTTTTGTTGACGGGCTGTAAAGATCTGGGCTATAATTTCAACAAAGCAACTTTCTCCAGTGGGCGAACGAAGTTTATGTTAGCGAGGTTGAGTCGGGTGCAGAAGCATAGAACCGGTGATTTGAAGCTGATTCAGGAATTAAACCGATCCATTATCCTTAATATGATCCGGGAACATGGCCCGATCTCCAGAAGCGAAATCGCCAAGAGAAATCATCTCAGTCCTTCGACGGTGGCCTCGGCTGTGAGCGAGCTGATCCAGGAGGGGCTGGCCAGCGAGATCGGTCAAGGGACCTCCAGCGGAGGGAGAAGGCCGATCATGGTCCAATTCTCGCCGGATAACCATTTTCTGATCGGGATCTCGGTATACAACCGCGGCCTGGACATCGCGGAGATTAATTTGCAGGCAGAGATTCGGAGAAGCCGGCGGCTTACAGCGGAAGACCATTTCCAAGGGGAGAAGGTAACCGCGCTCTTGCTGGATTCCATCGGGGATTTCATCAAGGAATGCACGAACATGGAGAAATGCATCGGTATTTCGATCATCGTACCCGGCATTATTGATTCAAGGCATGGCATTGTCCATTATAACGCGAAGCTTAAGCTGGAGCATATCCGCCTTAAGGAAATGGTGGAGAGCCGCTTCGGGATCAAAACCTGGGTTGAGAACGACATGAACGCCATCGTGCTCGCGGAGAAAATCATCGGCAACTTCAGCCAGTACCATAACTTGATTTATATCTCGGTGGGAAGCGGGGTAGGGGCCGGCGTGATCTTGAACGATGCTGTCCTGAGAGGAAGCCGGGGCGGCGCGGGAGAATTCGGCCATACGACTGTCAACAATACCGGAGCGCCGTGCGAATGCGGCAACCGGGGCTGCATCGAGAATTATATCAGCTGGCCGGCGACGCGATCCCGGATTGGGGCCTTGGTCGCGGGCGGAACAAGATCGGTTCTTTATGAGAGGGTTCCGGCCGGCGTTAGCGAGCTTACTCCCGACGAGTTTTACCGTGCGGTGGAGGAAGGCGACCCGCTCGCTGTTACGATCCTGGAAGAGAACGTTTCTTATATGGGGACCGGGATCGTCAATTTGGTCAATCTGTTCAACCCGGACATCATTATCATCGGCGGCGAAGCGGTGAATACTCTGCTGCTGGCTCGGCTAACGGACTATATCCGGCGCCATGCGCTCGGCTTCTCCACCGAAGGTCTGCAGATTTATCCCGGCTCCTTAGGGGAGAACGCCGAATTGATCGGGGCCGCTTCCGTTCTTTTGCAGGATTATTTTCGGTTTTCACTGTCGGTTCAGCAGGAGGGATAAAGGAGTTCCTTTATCCTTCGCTTTTCCGTAAATACTTTCTCCAATGGACAAACAAAGTAAACGAGAGTTCTTTAGGGAGGTGATCCAGGGAATCCTAACGGGCGAGTTGCATGGTTGGACTTCAGGAAGCTTTTGAAATCCATTGAGAAAACGGAGGAAATCAAAGGATGAACAAACGTCTTGCTTTGTTTTCGTGCTTGCTGTTACTCAGCGCATTCCCCCTTGCCGCTTGCAGTAAAGCAACAAATTCCCCGTCGAATGGCAGTGAAGGCAGTTCCGGCAAAAAGGTCACCTTGAATGTAGCTCTATGGGATGAGAATGTATCGGAAGTCATGAAGAAGTCGATTGAAATTTACAAGAAAGACCATCCGAATGTGGATGTGAAGGTCACCTATACCCCTGGGCGGATTATTGGAGCAAGCTGAAAACGTCCCTGGCGGGTAAAAGCGGGCCCGATGTCTTCTGGATGAACGGTCCGAATATTTACAGGTATGCCGCCGACGGCCTGGTCAAGGATCTGCAAACGCTCATCGACACCGACAAGCTCGACACCGGCAATTATACGAAAGCGCTGGTCGATTTGTATACATACAAAGGACATCTCTACGGATTGCCTTATTTTCAGGACAGCATTGGCCTCTTCTACAACAAAGAAATCTTCGATAAAGCGGGGGTAAAATACCCGGACGAGAGCTGGACCTGGGATACGATTCAGGAGATGGGCGCCAAGCTGACGGATAAGCAAAAAGGAATCTACGGTTATATCGCTCCGATCGGCGACCAGAACGGCTATTACAATTTCATCCATCAGGCCGGAGGCTTCATTATCAGTCCCGACAAGACAAAATCCGGCTTCGATTCGCCGGAGGCGCTCGCCGCCTTCAATTGGCAGATGGACCTGATGAAGAAAGGCATCTCCCCGAGTGGACAGCAGCAGCTCGAGACCGAGCCCAAGCAGCTGTTCGGATCCGGCAAGGCGGCCATGTTCCCGGCCATTTCCGTTAGCGCGCCCGAGCTTTACAAGCCGCTGGGAGATAAGCTGGCTGTAGCCCCGCTGCCCAAAGGGAAGCAGAGCGCCTCCATTGTGCACGGTTTAAGCTGGGTGATTAACAGCAATACGCCGTACGAGAAAGAAGCCTGGGAGTTCATCAAGGTTCTCTCCGGGAAGGATGGGGAGAAACTGCTGGCCGATTCGGGCTTCAGCATGCCGGCCCTGAAAGGGACGGAGGAGGGCTGGATCAAATCGATTCCGTCGCTCAAGCTGCAGGTGTTCGTCGACAGCCTGAAGAACGGTGTCGCTTATCCGGTATCCAAGAATACGGCGGAATGGCAGGATGTGGAGAACAAGGAAATCCAGTCGGCGTTCCTGGGCAAGAAATCGTTCGAGGAAGCGACCAAAACCGTAGCGGCCAAAATGAATGAGGTGCTGGCGAAAGAGCAGGAGAAATAGGGGGCGATCCGATGAGTCAATCCATCCCGGCGGCAGACAAGAGCAATAGGGCCGTAACCGCGCGGCGCAAGGTCTCACGGCTGGCTGTAAGGGAAGCCTTGACCGGCTATCTGTTTATCGCTCCCGTGGTCCTCGGGCTTGCCTTCTTTTACTCGCTTCCCGCCCTCATTTCCCTGGCGGTGTCCTTCACGGAATGGGACGGGGTATCGGCCACATCGTTTATCGGTCTGGATAACTTTAGGGCATTGCTGCAGGATGAGAAATTTATCCGTTCCATCCTGAATACGCTGTTATACACGGTCGGTACCGTTCCGATCTCCATCGCGCTCGCCACGCCGCTGGCGGTTCTGCTGAATCAGAAGATCAAAGGCATGGTCGTGTACCGGACGCTGTATTTTATCCCGGTCATCACGATGCCGATCGCGGTGGGGATGGTTTGGAAATGGCTGTACAATTCCGAGTTCGGGCTCATTAACTACGCGCTCGGCGCGCTCCATCTGCCCCAGCCGAACTGGCTGTTCGACGAGAAGTTCGCCTTGTTCTCCATCGTACTTGTCAGCGTCTGGTCGAGCATCGGGCATCATGCCGTCATTCTGTTATCCGGACTGCAGGGCGTTCCGGCCTCTTATTACGAGGCCGCTTCTCTGGACGGGGCCAGCGCAAGGTCGCAGTTCTGGCACATTACGCGCCTTTGATCACACCGAGCTTGTTCTTCGTGCTGATCATCGCGCTGATCAACTCGCTGCAGGTATTCGATCTCGTGTTTATCATGATGGGGAAGCAGGATGCGCTGCTCGAATCCACCCGAACCGTCGTCTTCAGCATATGGGAGAACGGCTTCAAGTATTTTCATATGGGGTATGCGTCCGCGCAGGCTTGGTCGCTGTTCCTTGTGATCCTGCTGATCACGGTCGTCCAAATGGTTTTCCAGAAGAAATGGGTCCATTACCAGTAAGGGAGGGCACCGTATGTCTTATAGAGTCCGGGAAAGAAACACGAAGCTAATCGTGCATGTCATTCTCATACTTGGCGCTGTACTGATGGTCACTCCTTTCCTGTGGATGGTCTCCACTTCGCTCAAATCGTTCGCGGAATCGATGAAGGTGCCGCCGAGCTTCCTGCCGACCGTGATTCATCTGGACAATTTCCAGTCGGTCATCGATAAAATGGATTTTGCAAGGTACTATTTCAACACGATCTGGGTTACGGTATGCCGGACGGCGGGGCAGCTGGTATTATGCTCACTTGCGGCTTACGCTTTCGCAAGACTGAAATTCCCGGGGAAGAATATCCTCTTTATCGGGATCCTCAGCGTACTCATGGTGCCTTCCCAGGTCGTGCTGATTCCGAATTTCGTGATCATGAAGCAGCTCGGCTGGCTGGACACGTTCTACGCCCTGATTGTGCCCGGTATCTTCAGCGCTTTCGGGACGTTCCTGCTGCGGCAGTTTTTTATGACGCTGCCCTCCGAGCTGGATGAGGCGGCCAAGATCGACGGCTGCACTTATTTCGGTATTTACTTACGAATCTTCCTGCCCTTATCAAAGGCGGCGCTCGTCTCGCTGGCGATCTTCACGATTCTGGCTTCCTGGAACGACCTTCTGTGGCCGCTCATCATGACGAGCTCCGACGAAATGAGGGTGCTCACGATCGGTATCGCTTCGTTCCAGGGACAGCATGGGACGGATTATCCGCTGCTCATGGCCGGAGCGCTGATGGCCACAGCCGCCGATGATTCTGATGTTCACCGTATTCCAGCGTTATTTTATTGAAGGCATTGCCATGAACGGAATCAAGGGTTAGTTGAAATGAACATAAGGAGATGGTAAACCATGCATCACGTACTCGTCATTGGCGCGGGAACGATGGGAAGCGTACACGCCGAAGCTTATGCGGCGATGAACCATGTTAAGCTGGTCGGAATCGTGGATATCCGGCAGGAAGTGGCGGGCAAGCTCGCGGATAAACTGCAAACACGGGTCTTCGGCACGGTGGAGGAAGCGCTGGAACAGTCGGAGCGAATCGATGTCATCGACGTCTGCCTGCCGACTTATCTGCACAAGGAATATGTGAAGAAGGCGGCTGAGGCCGGCAAGCATGTCATTTGCGAGAAGCCGCTCGCCCGGACGCTGGAGGATGCGCAGGAAATGATCGAGTTCTGCAGGGAGAAGAACGTCCGGCTGTTCGTCGGCCATGTGCTGCGCTTCTTCCCGGAATACCGGGAGGCCAAGAAGCTCGTGGATCAAGGGGCGATCGGCGATGCAGCGGTCGTCAGGACAACTCGCGGCGGAGGCTTTCCGAGAGCGTGGAACCATTGGTATGCGGATTTTCAAAACAGCGGCGGCCTGGTGCTCGATATGATCATCCACGACTTCGATTTTCTGCGCTGGTGCTTCGGCGAGGTGGAACGGGTGTATGCCAAGAGCCTGCTCGGCAGAGGGCATTATGATGTGGATTACGCCTTGGTGACGCTGCGGTTCGTCAGCGGCACGATCGCCCATGTCGAAGGAACCTGGGCGCACGACCGGTTTATGATGAAGTTTGAACTGGCCGGCAAGAAAGGGATGATTGATTTCGACAGCACGAGCGACAGGCCTCTGGTGTCGACGAGCAGGGAGGTCGCCGGCGGATCGGTCGGCGTGGCCGTACCGGAGAGCCCGTTGAAGCGCAGCTCTTATTATCTGGAGCTGGAACATTTTCTGTCCTGCCTCGAGAAGGGTAGCAACCCGATTGTCACGGCGCAGGATGCTTATGAGGCGATGCGAATCGCTCTGGCGGCTCTCGAGAGCATCAAGACCGGAAAGCCGGTAGAGCTGGCTAAATTACCCCAGACCGTATAAGGAGGCGGAATACCGATGAAAATTGGAATTATCAGCTTTGCCCATATGCATGCACTTTCGTACGCCCAGGCTTTGCAGGAGCTGGGTGAGGTGGAGATCGCCGGTATTGCGGATGAGAACGAGGCCCGTGGAAGGAAGTATGCGGAGCAGTTCGGAACGGCCTTTTATGCGGATTATAACGATCTGCTCGAGCAGGAGTTGGACGGGGTCATTGTTACCTCGGAGAATGCAAAACACCGCGAGCACGTGATTGCTGCGGCGAAGGCGGGCAAGCACATTTTATGCGAGAAACCGTTGTCCACGAACGTGAAGGATGCGCAGGAGATGATCGATGTGTGCCGGGAGCATGGCGTGCTGCTGCAGACGGCTTTCCCGGTGAGATTCCATCCCGCGATCCGGCGGGCCAAGCAAATGATCGAAGAGGGCCGGGTCGGCCGGATTCTTGCGGTCAAAGGCACGAACCACGGGCAGAACCCGGGAGGCTGGTTCGTCGACCCGGCACTCTCGGGAGGGGGGCGGTCATGGACCATACCGTTCATGTGGTCGATCTGCTGCGCTGGATCATGGGATCGGAGGTCCGGGAGGTGTTTGCGGAAGCCGGGAACCTCATATCCGAGCATCCGATCGACGACTGCGGCATCGTCACCATGGAATTTGTGAACGGGGTCTTTGCGACGCTCGACTGCAGCTGGTCGCGGAATAAAGCTTTTCCGACCTGGGGCGATGTGACGCTTGAATTTGTAGGGACGGCAGGGACGCTTTCGGTCAATACATTTAATCAGAAACTGAATGTATATACCGACGATAAAGGCTATAAACATCATTATTGGGGCGATGATATGGATCTGGGATTGATCGAAGATTTCGTCGCCAGCTTGAGAGGGAACAAGAAGCAAGCTTCCATCACCGGCGAAGACGGATTAAGGGCGGTTGAAGTCGCTATAGCCGCTTATAAAGCAGCGGAGAAGAAGACGCCGGTATCCATTCGTTAACACAGGGGAGGAACGGAGTTGCTCATCGCCATCAATCAATGGGGGTTCCCGGAAGGGACCCCGCTGGAGCGGCTGTTTCAGGAAGCGAAGGAAGCCGGGTACGACGCTGTCGAGCTGAATCTGAATCCTGCGGGAGGCGTAGGGCTGACGGTCGAAACGACGGCGGCCGAAGCGGAGGCGGTCGGGGCGGCGGCGAGGAGATACGGTCTCGAGCTGCGCAGCCTCTCGACGTCACTGCTGTGGAAGTCTCCGCTGTCTTCCGCGGATGAAACGGTAAGGCAGGAAGGCGCCCGGGTTGTCGCCAAACAATTGGAGCTGGCCGGACTGCTCGGTATGGATACGGTGCTTGTGGTGCCGGGAGTGGTGAACGCCGAATCTTCCTATGACGACTGTTACCGGATTAGTCAGGAGGAGCTTGGCAGGCTGATCCCGCTGGCCGAGAAGGCGGGCGTTCATATCGGCATAGAAAATGTGTGGAACAAGTTCCTGCTGTCCCCGCTGGAGATGGCCCGGTATATCGACGAGCTGGGATCAAGCCATGTCGGCTGTTATTTTGACGTCGGGAACGTGCTGCAATTCGGTTACCCGGAGCAGTGGATCCGGATCTTGAACCGGCGGATCCGCAAGGTGCATGTGAAGGATTTCAGCGTAAGGGTGGGCAATATCAGCGGCTTTGTCCCGCTGCTTGCCGGAGATGTCGACTGGGACGCCGTTCGGGCGGCTCTGGATGAAATCGGATACGACGATGTGATCACGGCGGAGCTCAGCCCTTACAAGAAGGCCCCGCTGCAAATGATTCGCGATACCGCCCGGCATATGAGAGTGATTCTGGGGCAGGAACGGCAATAGGGGTACTATTTTGTGTAAAAAGACCAAGAGGTGTTGGAGTGGAACGTACCAAAGAGTATGCCATCGGATTGGATCTGGGCGGAACCAAACTATTAACCGCATTAATTAAAAATTCGGGAGAGATTACGGACCGGGTCGTTCTGAATACCCCGTCGAACCAAGGGGAGCAGGCGATCCGGGAGCAAATTGTCACATCCATTCAGATGCTTCTGGATAAAACCGGTGTATCCCCGGAACAAATAGCCGGTGTAGGCGTGGGCACAGCGGGCGTTATTGATTCCAGGCAGTCGGTCATCGTACAGGCTACGAACCTCGGGTTGTATCAAGCGCCAATCGGAGCATGGATCAAGGACGCCTTCGGTTTCCCGGTCCGCATCGGGAACGACGCCAATGTCGCCGCAGTCGGCGAATGGCTGTTCGGTGCGGGAAGCGGGCATCAGGATGTGATCTATGTTACCGTCAGCACCGGGATCGGCGCAGGCATCATCAGCGGCGGTCATTTGATCAAGGGGTTCGGCGACAGCGCCGGGGAGTTCGGGCATATCTCGATTGAGCCGGAAGGTCCGCTCTGCCCGTGCGGCAACCGGGGCCGCCTCGAGCTCTACGCCTCGGGAACGGCACTCGGCAGGCGGGTGGAACGGATGCTGGAGGCAGGAGAGAAGAGCCCGTTCCTCGAAGAGCAGGTTCTCCCTCTTACTTCGAAGGAAATTGCTCAAGCGGCCGCCGCCGGAGATCCCTTGGCCGTTCGCGCATTCGAGGAAACGGGCTATTATCTTGGCATTGGGCTGACAAGCCTGATTCATATCTTTAACCCGGAGCTGATCGTGATCGGCGGAGGGGTGATGAATGCGGGGCAATTTCTGCTTCCGGCGGTGGAGCGCATTCTGCAGGAGCGCTGCATTCCGACGATGAGAAACCAGGTGAGCATCGTGAAATCCGTGCTGGGCCAGGAGGCCGGAATTAAAGGCGCGGCGGGTCTTATTTTCGCCGGGGAATAGCTGTAACGATAGACCATTATAGATGCGATGAGCCGATCCGGCGACCGGGTCGGCTTCTTGCGCATCCTGTGGTATGATGGGTAGGGCGATGCTTATCTTAGAGAGTTGGGATGTGTAATTGTGTCGAACATCTTGTTTTACCGCGATCCGGCCTTGCCATTCCTTGAATTGAAACGGTGCCTAGGCCAAAAGGGCTCGTATAAAAAGCACTTTCATGAAGAACTGTCCATCGGTTTGATTGATGAAGGCTCCACCCGGGTATGGTGCGACGGACGGGAGCTCGCAGGTGGAGGCGGGGAAGGTCATCTGCTTCCCCCTTATGTACCGCATGCCTGCACTCCGGAAGCCCTGCCGAATTGGAAATATAAAATGCTGTTCGTCCGTCCGGATTGGGTCGACCGGTTGTTTGACGAGGAGACGGATCTCCATAAACCGTTTCTGCTCGAAGACCACAAGAACAGGCAGTGCAGGCTGCTGCTCGACCGGTGTGTGAACGCATTTCAGAGCAAGGGGACGCCGCTGGAAATCGAAACCTCGATGATCCGCCTGACCCAAGCTCTATACGGCAAGAACGATGACGGCATGGAACGGGAGCACCGGAAGCTCGGAGAGACGGAAAGACAGCACCTGCGCCGGGTGAAGGAATATCTTCATGAGCATTTCGCCGAACGGGTCACGCTAGAGACGCTGGAAGCCGTGTCCGGCATCAGCCGGTTTCATTTGATCCATTCGTTTAAGAAAGAGAACCATATCCCGCCGCATGTTTATCAGAATCTGCTCCGCATCAACTTCGCCAAGAAAGCCTTATGCAGCGGCCGGCCGATTTCGGACGTTGCCGTGGACGCGGGGTTTTACGATCAGAGCCATTTTACGAGGATGTTCGCTCATTTTGTCGGGGTGACCCCGCAGAAATATGCCGTTTCCCAGTAGGAACGCTTACCGCATCCGGATAAGCCTGATCATTCTGCCCAGTACGATGATCAGGCAGACCAGAGCGTAAAGCATGAGCCCGATGAACATACTCGGCATCATCAGGAAGATCCTCTCCCAGCCGAGTACCCTCCCGCCCCCGACGAAGGTCAGGATTTGCGGCAAGCAAGCGAACAGGATGGAAGGGATCAGGGCCGGTACAAGCAAGAGCGCGGTTACCCATTTGGGGCGCCGCCTGGTTTTGTTTTCCCAGGATTGTAACCGAACAAGGCTGCGAATTCCGAAGAAGAGCGTTACGGCGGTGAGCAGGCCGATCATGATCTCCATTGCCTTCTTGCTAAGGAATGATCCCTCCGGTTCTTTCCCGTTCAGGATATCGGTCAGACCCCGGGTGAAAACTGAATAGTCCGTCAGCGCATTAAGCCCGCTGTTGAACAAGACCGCAATGCCATAGCCGCTTTCCGGCAGAAGCACCTGATCGGCATAGTAAGTCCATAAAATTCCGTTATGCTCGATTTGCCGTCCTCGCTCATTCCATCTCCATCCCATGGCGTACGATTTGTCCGGCCCTGCCGGGGAATGCATCGTGCGGATCCCTTCGGCGCTAAGCGGCCGGACGCCTTGAGCCATGCCGCCGTTCAAGTTCAGCTTGAGCCAGCTGGCCATGTCCTCTATTGTGGAGACATTCCCTGCGGCGCCTTCTATGAACCAGGCCGGTTCTTTAACAGCAACAGGCTTTCCATAGACGAAAATGTGGCCGTTCGGGAAATGGCCGTCTTGTTCATAAAATTGGTTGGTATTTGCTACATCGAAGGTATTCTTCATCTGAAGAGGCTGAAAAATATGCTTCTGCAAGTAATCGCCGAACAGCTCGCCGCTTACCGCTTCCACAAGCCGGGCCAGGATCTGGTAGTTCGGATTATGATAATGATACGCCCGCCCGGGATCGCTTGCGAGCTTGACAGCTTGAAAGCGGGCGATCGCTTCCTCCAATGTATCCGGCCGCCTGGACAGCGCCATTTCCGGCAAAGCCCGGTCCGTTAAGCCACTCGTTTGCTGGAGCAGCCGCCGGACGGTGATGTCCGCTCCGCGCGGATCAGCCGTCCGAAAGGAAGGGATATACTTCGTAACGGAAGCATCCAGGCTGATTTTCCCCGCTTCAGCCAGCTGCATGACGGCCAGAGCGGTGATTGACTTGCTCAAGGACGCAATGGCGAACGGCGTTTCCGTAGTCACCGGCAGGCCGTCTCCTGTCTGCCCGAATCCCTTGATGTAAACCGACCAGTCCTTCCGGACAATCGCCACGGCCAGCCCGGGGATTCCCGTTTTCTCCATTTCCGACTGAATAAACCGGTCAATGACTGCCGGTTCGATGTTCATTTCCGTTTCAGCCAGAACGGGCTGGGGATGAAAGCCGGTTAAGCTGACCAATAAGACGATTAGGGCCATTCCTTTCAACATGGTTCGTTTGGTTAACAACACGGCAGAGCCTCCTTCTAAGATTCCATTCCTGTTTGAAAAGATTGTAAGGCAAGAAACTGTCCATCCCTTTAAGCAATGCTTAAGTATTTCTTAGAAAGTGCTGTATGTTCATCCGTTATGGTAGAATTTACGTAACTTATAACGGGCAGGAGTGGGTCTTTTGAAAATCGTATTGATCCAGCCGAAGCTGGAGAAAACGATCGGGCAGATCGCAGATGAAATGCATAACCATCCCGATGCGGATATCCTTGTATTCCCCGAGGGGTATCTGAATGAGAATGTGGAAGAGGCGTGCAGCCTGGCCAAGAGATATCGCACCATCTTCATTGGCGGATACAGGAGACTGCAGGAGCGACCGAAGGACAGAGCCCTGATCATCAACCGCGCCGGTGAGATCGTACTGGATAGGGTAAAGTACAGCGAAACGGTCTTTGTTAGGGAAGAAGGGCTGACGGTGGGGATTCTTCTGTGCGACGAGCTGATCAAGATGGGCCTAAGTGTTCGGCAGGAGCGGGAGATCGACCTGATCGTCCATCCGATCGGCGTTGGGATGTACAGCGAAGAGCAATTCGAGGAATGGATCCGCGAAGCCCGCCGAATCGCCGTTTCGCAGCAAGTGATGATCATAGGAGCAAGCCATGCCGACGGTTCTTTCCGGGGCTCCGATGTATCGATCCCCATTGCGTACGCCATCGATAAGGAGGGAGAGGCCCTCTTTATTGCGAAAAACGACGTCCGAACGCGCATCCTGGATTTCCGGGCTAAATCGGTTACGGTTTAAGCCTTTGTGTGACTGAGGGATGGGCTTTTGCGAACCGCAGCTTTTAAAAGCCTTCCGTCTTGGCCATCCTAGATGCAAAGGCGGTGGAATGGAATGTGGATCGTTAAAACCGAACACAAACGAGATGAAGACGGCGGAACCGTAGCGCTGGAGCTGGAAACGGAAGACAAACGTCTCGATGTCAATGTCAGGTGGGACGGCTGTGCGGAAATTCACGTCTACTCCGTTACCGAAGAAAACCGGGAGCTGAGGGACACCTTCCATACTTGCGACCTCAAAGGAATGATCGAAGAGCTGCAGAACCTGGACGCGATTTGTCAGGACTTCTTCGGCGAGGGAAGCTATTGGGAACGTAAGGAAGGGGAGGAGGAGTAAAAACCCGCATTAGGCGGGTTTTTTTATTTTATAGGGGATGGGAAATTTAGCTATTCATCCGGCTGGAAGTATTGTATATTGTACCTTAATATCTTTTATCCCTATAAAATTCGGCAGAAGAGAGGAGCCCGGTTCGTCATGATCAGCTTCGGTACATGGGTGGCATTCGCCTTCGTCTCGCTCGGCATGGTATGCTCTCCCGGTCCTAATATGATTTATCTGATATCCCGTTCGATTACGCAAGGGCGTATGGCGGGCTTCATCTCGTTGTGCGGCGTGATGCTCGGCTTCGTGGTGTACATCGTTGCAACGATGTTCGGGCTTTCGGCCTTATTCCTGGCCGTACCGCTCGTCTATGAAGCCATAAAATGGCTCGGCGCGCTTTACCTGCTCTGGCTTGCCTGGAATGCGGTCAAACCCGGGGCGGCGCCCCTATTGAAGCCTCGCAAGCTTTCCATTGAATCGCCGCGCAAACTGTTCTTCATGGGGTTCATGACCAACCTGCTCAATCCCAAGATTGCGGTGTTGTACGTATCCTTGCTGCCCCAGTTCGAAAATCCGGCTAAAGGCTCGCTGCTTCTTCAAGGCGCGGCTTTAGGACTTACGCAAATCACCGTCAGCTTTATCGTCAACCTGCTGATCGTGCTTGCGGCAAGCCGGGTGGCCGCGTGGTTCGGCGAGCGCCCCGTATGGCTCCGGGTGCAGCGGTGGCTTATGGCAAGCGTCCTGACTGGTCTTGCCGCCCGGCTTGCTTTCGAACGCAGGCCATGAGAGTAGGGAAGGCGAAGCAGAGACCTGTGGGCTCTCTGGTTCATCATATACTTGGAAGAGACAGAAAAACCCGCAAATCAAGGCGAGCATATGGAAACGATACAATTCCTTGTAGCCGATGACGCAAGGAAATCCGGGATTTATTGAAAGTCTATCTGGAAAGAGAACGGTACAAGGTCGATACGTCGGCCGACGGAGAGGAAGCACTTCGTTTGTTCGATCGGAACAAATACGGACTTATTGTGCTGGACCTCATGATGCCCGGAACGGACGGGATCGAGGCGTGCCGCAGACTTCGAGCTGAGATCAATATTCCCATCCTCATGCTGACGGCGAGGGACCAGTATTCACGAGCTGATCGCCAGGATCAAAGCGCACACTGCTTATAATGGCCGAAGGGAGGGGAAGGCTATATCGGAACATGCATACAGGTATGAGAACGGTCGCTTGTACTATTTAGTTGAGCGCCGGGGAGCTTGTCTGTTTTCGTCTTTCCCGCGGGCAGGAAATATGCCAATATGCAGGATCTCTTTGAACATTGCTGGATCTATCCGCTGCAGTCACGCAGTGATTTTGCCGCCTTCGATCATCGGGAACATCGGGACATCGGCATAGCGTTTGCACAGGTGGGGTATTTTCTGAGAGAAAGTACGGTCAAAGAAATCCGGAGCTTGGCAGAGAGGATTTGGAATTATTCGCGCCCCCTATAGGGGAGGCGCTATTTCAACGAAACAGACCGCTCCTGGCGAGCGGTTGTTTTTTATTTGCAGCAAGCTACCGGATTAAAGCAGCATTAGGTGATGACATGCGCAGTGCCGCTCAGCTCTTCGTAGAACAGCTTCTTGCTGCGGTTAAACAAGCGGACGAACAGGTGTAGGGCAAACCACGCGTCGGCGAAAAATACGACCACAGCCAGCACGGCAAGCAGTTCTTCCGGCAAGGCCCGGACGGCGGCCATCACGTACAAGGCATGTAGCCCTCCGAGGAGCAGATACAGCGACCCGCTCCGTACCAGAATCTCGCGAAGCCGGAGCCGGGGACCGCCGCCGGCGATGCGGATGCGCACAATGCCTTTGCCCAGGGTCCTGCCGTTCGTTATGTAGGGAACCGCGATAAAATAAACAGCCGTCACCAGGAAGTAAGCGGCCGGAAGCTGCAGTGCCCCAAGCAGCAGCAGGACGGGGAGCAGGAGCAGACCAGTCCAGCAGGAAGGCGATGCCGCGGCGGGTATAGCTGACCCTTTTCTGCTTAAGATCCACGTTCGCATCCAGCAGGTCGATCCGCGGAAGCACGGAAGAAAGCCACTCCGCCGCGACGAAGCCGATCATGCCGCCCGCGGTATTCATCAGCAGGTCGTCGACGTCAAACAGCCGGTACGGGTAATCGTAGAAGCCGTAAATGCCCGTAACCTGCGTCACCTCGAAGAAGAGCGACAGCAGGAACGTGGTGACGAGGCATTTGCTCCATCCCGCCCGGAAATAATAGCGGAGGAACATGCCGAAAGGGACGGTAAGGAACATATTGAATATCACTTGCAGGAAGGCCCGTTCCTTCAGCAGATGCAGATACGTCGACGGCTGATCCAGCCGAACCTCCGTCTCCTTCATAATATCCAGAATAAAATGAAGAGGGATCCACTGCACGTAAGAAGCCGCATCGGGCGGAGAATTATGCCTGGAAGCAGGAAGCGGCAGAATCACCAGGAACAAAGCGTTCATCAAATACAGTAGGAACAAATAGAGCAGCAGAGCCCGTATTTTGTTGATGTAACCGTGCCGCCGGTACTGGACGATCAGGAAGGGTAAAGTGAAGAGCAGCGCAGCAACGGGAAATGTTAAAAACGCATAAGAAATGGGAAGTAAATAAAAGGTAAGCATCGATTGCACCCGCCGCCATGTTGTTTTTCGGGATAACCCCGTTAGACTGGGATTAACGCATGGTTTTTAGAATATCATAAATGGATTTCCGTTCCAACTGATGGATGCTAAGACAGGGCAAGGCGGATATATCTTGACGGGAATAGGAAGGCTTTGTAAAATGGAAACCAAGGAAACCTTATCGGTTTCCAAGGTTCAACGGAGGTGGTCTCATATTGGAAGATGCGGATAGAATGCGGATCATTCAGGAGGCGGCCGCCTTATTTAATGCCAAAGGCTACAGGAGCGTTACGCTCAGCGAGCTTGCCGCGCGGCTCGGAATGAGCAAGAAGACGCTGTATGTGTACTTCAGCGGCAAAGAAGAAATCGCCGAGGTGGTCGTGCGACTCACGCTGGACCGTATTGCAGGCACCGTTACCGCTCATTTAAAGCGAGAAGGCGATCCGATTCAGCTTCTGCAGGAAACATTCGAGAGCATCAGGAACGAGATCGTCAAGCTGAATCCCTTATTCCTTGAGGATATCCAGAAGTATGTGCCGGCTTTGTGGAAGCAGATGGAAGCTTTTCGCAGCCGTCAGCTCACGTTTGTGGAGGAGCTACTCGTAAGGGCGAAGGAGGCCGGACAGATCCGGGACATCCAGCCGCGATTGGTATCGGCAATGATCCTGGAGAGCATTCAGAGGATGGGGAGGCCGGATTTTGCCGCTAAACACGGGGTGACGGTGCCGGATGTCATGAATGCTTTGTTTGCTTTGTTTATTACAGGGCTCCGTTCAGACCGAACTTCATAAAAGGAGTGTGCCGGAAATGGACGTTTATGTGCTTGATTTCGGACGGATCGATAAAGGCGACCTTCCGCTGGTCGGGGGCAAAGGCACCAATTTAGGAGAGCTGTCGCGGGCGGGCTTCCCCGTGCCTTCCGGCTTCTGTGTCACGACGGAGGCTTACCGGGCCTTCCTTGAGCAAAGCGGCGAGATGGCTGGGTTCTTCAAGCAGCTGGACGGCATAAAGGCGGATGATCTGCAGGAGATCGCTGTATTGGGGAAGTCGATCCGCGATCATCTCCTATCCGTCCCCATTCCGGAAGCCGTCCGTTCGGCGGTTGCAAGCGGCCTGAGGCACTCGGGGAGCGAGTATGCCTATGCCGTCCGTTCCAGTGCAACAGCGGAAGATTTGCCGTCGGCGTCTTTTGCAGGCCAGCAGGATACGTATTTGAATGTTCGCGGCGAAGAGCAGCTGCTTCAGGCGGTCCGTCACTGCTGGGCATCCTTGTTCACCGACCGGGCGATTTCATACCGGGCTAAGAACGGCTTCGACCATCGGGCCGTCCGGCTGTCCGTGGTCGTGCAGCGGATGGTGTTCCCGGAGGTGTCAGGCATTATGTTCACCGCGGATCCGGTCAGCGGGCACCGGCACACCGTGTCCATCGACGCCAGCTTCGGACTGGGGGAGGCGCTTGTCTCCGGTCTTGTCTCGGCAGACCTGTATCAGGTTCGCTCAGGGCAGCTGCTATCAAAGAAAATCGCCCGTAAAAAACTCGCGATATATTCTCTGCCCGAGGGAGGGACGACGACGAAGGAGCTGCCCGGGGAGATGCAGGAACGGCAGGCGCTCGGCGATCCGCAAATTCTGGAACTGGCCGCGCTTGGAGAGAGGATCGAGCGGCATTACGGTTCGGACCAGGATATCGAATGGTGCTATGAGCAGGGGCGTTTTTATATCGTTCAGAGCCGGCCGATCACTTCGCTTTATCCGGTTCCGCAGACCGGCATGAAACCGGGGAAGGCCCGCACTTGTTCCTCTCGTTCGGCCATCAGCAGATGATGACGGACGCGATCAAGCCGCTGGGCTTGTCGCTGCTGCGGACCATGATCCCGTTCGGGAAATCGTCGCTTCGCGAGGAGAACCAGTATACGGCGGTCGCCGGGGGCCGCGTCTATGCAGATATTACACCGCTGTTGTCTTTGAAGCCGGCACGCGTGTTGTTTCCTAAGTTGCTGAGCAATATGGATGAAATGATGGGCGGCTGGGGTCATGGAATTTGTGCAGACGGAGTCGTTCAAGAAACAGTTGCTGCGGGTACCCGGTTTGAAGCGCGGCATAGCAGGTTTTTTCGGTCCGATTCTGGCCCGTGCCGTGCGGAATGTATTTTTCTCCGATCCACACCAGGCTCATCAAACGGTAAATCAATATCTCGAAGCTTGCGTTCAAAAGGCGCAGAGCCGATTGGCAGGCGTTTCCGGGCCGGAGCGGATAAGGCGCATTCAGGAACTCACGGGAGGGTCGCTGCGGAGCATGTTTCGCGATTTGATGCCCTATCCGATGGCGGGTATTCTATCGTCCCGTTCGATCCGGATCCTGTCGCGGCGCTGGCTGGGCGATGGGGATGTGATCCATGTGCTGAACAAATCATTGCCCGGCAACGTGACCAGCGAAATGGGACTATTGATCGGCGATTTGGCGGATGCCGCAAGGCCTTATCCGGGAGTGGCTCAGCTTATCCGGCATGCCCGGCCGCATGCGTTCCGGGAGAGCTTGCGCGGGGTGGAAGGGGAGACGTCTTCGGTGCGGCGTGGGACCGCTTCATGGCTCTTTACGGGATGAGGGCCCCGGGCGAAATCGATGTGACGCGGCCGAGATGGCGGGAGGATCCGGGCTCGCTGCTGCCGTCCATTGACAGCCATATGCGTACTGTGAAGCCCGGTGAACACCGTGCCAAATTCGCGCAGGGGGCCGAAGAGGCGGATAAGGCGGCGCAGGAGCTGCTAAACCGGCTGCGTACTCAGCCGTTTGGCCGGCTTAAAGCGAAGCTGATGTCGAGGCTGATTCGCTCTTACCGCGGTTATATGGGACTGCGGGAGCATCCCAAATATCTCATGATGCAGCACTTCGGTCTCTTTCACGACGGGTTACTGGCCGAGGGACGGCTCCTTGTCGGTGCGGGAGTGCTGCAGCAGGAGGAGGACGTATTTTATCTCACACTGGGCGAACTGCTCGAACTGACGGAGGGAGAGCGGCCGGCAGACCTGTCGGGGCTTGCTGGAGCAGCGGAAAGAGGAGTTTGAGCGATTCCGTAAGCTGACGCCGCCGCGCCTCATGACGAGCGAGGGGAGATCCTTACGGGCCGGCGCCAGGGGCAGGATGCGCCTGAAGGCGCTCTGCTCGGAACACCGGTGTCCTCCGGCGTTGTAGAGGGCTTGGCCCGGGTTGTACTGCGGCCGGAGGAAGCGAAGCTGCAGCAAGGCGAGATTATGATCGCCCCCTTCACGGATCCCGGCTGGACGCCGCTGTTTCATTCGGCCGTCGGCCTGGTGATGGAGGTCGGCGGGCTGATGACCCACGGCGCGGTGGTAGCCCGCGAATACGGCCTGCCGGCTGTCGTCGGCGTCGATGGCGCAACGGAACGGATCCGGGACGGCGACCGCATTCGCCTGGACGGTTCACGCGGCTATGTGTTGGTGCTGGAGCGGAAGGGTTAGCCGGCATGGCGCGGATCGCTGTTTTGTCGCCTTTTTACAATATTAGCTGCGTTCTTTCGGATATCATGGAGAGGGTCATTAACGGCAAGTGAATCTACCAAGGTAAAGAGGTTGCAGGATGACGGTATATATTGCGCTCTTAAGAGGGATTAATGTAGGCGGGAAGAACAAGATCAAGATGGCTGATTTGAAGCGCACGCTGGAATCGATGGGTCTCAGCCGGGTGCAAACGTATATCCAAAGCGGCAACGTGCTGTTCGAATCGGGCGAAACGGAAGAGGCGCTGAAGGTTCGGCTGGAACGGGAGATCGAGAAGGTGTTCGGCATTGAGCTGAGCGTCATCTTGAGAACGGCCGAGGAGCTGAAGCGGATCGTTACGAATTGCCCGTTTCCCGCCGAGGAAGTGGCGGAGGCGGAAGCCCTCGCGCAGGTCGAGGTGCTGTATGTCGCACTGCTGCCCGAAGCTCCTGTGCCGGATGCGGTGGAACGGCTGAACGGATACAGCAGCGAAGCCGACCAATTCCGGACCTGCGGCCGGGACATGTACCTGCTGTTCCGACACAGCGTCCGGGATTCCAAGCTTGCGGCCCAGCTGAAAGTTTTGAATCTGCCGGTAACGGTGCGCAATTGGAATACGATGAATAAGCTGGACGCGCTGGCCCAAGCGATGGAGGCCTGATTCTTCCGGTCCGCGAGGACGGCAGGCCGATCCAGGCCGGTGCAAAGCAAACAAAAGCCCCCGGGGATCCGTGGGCTTTTCCGGCTTGCTTTTATATATCGGATTTTCTTATGCCTTGCTTTTTCCGCCGATTAACATTAACGCCCCGATCGCAATAAGCGCAATCGCCAGGATGGGTCCGCTGACAACCAGGTAGTTAAAGAGTGTCCCCAGCGTAAAGACCGAGAAGAACAGCGGCGACAGCACCGTCAAAATATTAATCGGGATGAGCAGGTATCTGTTCCGGCCTCCGAACCAGTAAAACTCGAACAGGCCGACGGCTACGGCGAGAATAAATCCGGGCCACATCACGCCCCAGCTCGCCGAACAGCATGGCAATTTGACAAACGATTCCCGCCGTGAACAGAATCCCTCCGGGGATCAGAAGCCCTGCGGCGCGAGGCCCTGTAATGGAAAAGAATAGCCAATGAAAAAACAGGCCAAGCGGAATGACGAACATCGAGGGCCAATAATAACCGAATATCGTCCCCGCGTCGACCGGGTGCCCCTGGTTCAAATAAATAGCCGCCCCGAGCAGGATGAGGACGGCCCCGATTACAGTTCTTTTCATCTGGTAACGCTCCTTTATCTTCTCATATTCAATTCGATTAAACTAAACTTACCATATCGCGGAAAAAAATGTCACCCTTCTTTGGGGAAGTGAGAAGCTGGACTTTGGTCCAGTTTACACTGTTGCGGCAGTGAAGGCGGATATCCATTCGGCAAGGATGTCCGGTCTGTGATATGCTGTCTACAAAACAAGCTTCATACTGTCATTATCAAAAGGAGTAGTGTCCAATGAGCATGCTGTTTATCGATAACCGGAACATCACCGATCCCGCGCTTAATCTGGCATTGGAGGAGTATGCGCTCAGGAAGCTGCCCTCGGAGCACGACTATCTGCTGTTTTATATCAACGAGCCGTCCATCATTATCGGCAAAAACCAGAATACCGCCGAGGAAGTGAATGCCGGTTATGTCCGGGAACACGGGATCCATGTCGTTCGCCGCCTGTCCGGAGGGGAGCGGTGTACCACGACCTTGGCAATCTGAACTACAGTTTCATCACGCGGGACGATGGGGAATCATTCCATAACTACCGCCGGTTTACCGAACCGGTCATTAAGGCCTTACGCGAGCTGGGGGTCCAAGCGGAACTCACGGGACGCAACGACATTCAGGTGGGCGAGCGCAAAATCTCGGGCAACGCCCAGTTTTCTACCAGAGGCCGGATGTTTTCTCACGGCACGCTGCTATTCGATTCGCAGATGGATCATGTCGCTTCGGCACTGAATGTGAATCCCTTGAAAATCCAATCCAAAGGCGTCAAATCCGTACGCGACCGGGTAGCCAATATCTCGGAGTTCCTCAGCAAACCGATGACGATCGGCGAATTCAAAGCGTATCTGCTGCATTCGATCTTCGGAGGCGCGAAGCCGGAGACCTGCGAGCTGACGGAAGCGGATTGGGCGGCCGTCCATCAGCTGGCGGAGGAGCGTTACCGGAATTGGGATTGGAATTACGGGCGTTCACCAGCGTTCAACCTGCAGAAGACGAAGCGCCTTTCATCCGGCACGTTCGATGTGCGGCTGGATGTGGCTGAAGGAAGAATCCGCGGCGCGGCCGTGTACGGCGATTTCTTCGGCGTCGGCGATGTGCAGGAATTTACGGACAAGCTGACGGGTGTAAAATATGATGCCGGCGAGCTGTCGGCGGTACTGGATACCGTGGATCTTACCTACTATTTCGGCCAAGTGACGAAGGAAGAATGGCTTGATCTGCTGCTCGGCTAAGTCCGTTTTGTACAAAAGAATGATCGTTTCGTACAATAAAATGGCCTCCCTGTTCTTTTATACTGAATACAAGCAATGAGTAAACAAAAGAACTGGGAGGCTGTTAAACAATGAAATATGGTCGATTGGGCAATTCGGGACTTGTCGTATCCAAGCTGGCGTTCGGCGCGATGACTTTCGGGTCGGGGAACATCCCGAGCGTTTACAAAGTAGGGCAGGATCAGGCGCAGGAGCTGGTGGACCGGGCGCTGGAATCCGGCATCAATTTCTTCGATACGGCGGATGCGTATGCGGACGGGCAGAGCGAGGAAATGCTCGGCAAGCTGCTCGGGAAGCGTCGGAAGGAGAACATTATCGCCACGAAAGTCGGCATCCGGATGGGGGCCGGACTTGTACAAACGGGACTATCCCGCAAGCATTTGTTCGATGCCTGCGAAGCAAGCCTGACGCGGCTGAACACCGATTATATTGACCTGTATATCGTTCATAAAACCGATCCGTTCACCCCGCTGGAGGAAACGCTGGAAGCGCTGAACGATCTTGTCCGGCAGGGCAAGGTCCGGTACATCGGCTATTCCAACTGGCCGGCCTGGATGGCCGCCCAAGCGGTTCAGATGCAGAAGGAACGCGGCTGGGCCACCTTTATCAACGGACAAATGTATTATTCTTTGGTCGGCCGCGATATCGAGCATGACACGGTGCCTTTTATGAGCGGCGGCGGCGTCGGTTTGACGGTGTGGAGTCCGCTGGCCGGCGGCTTCCTTAGCGGCAAGTATACCAGGGACAATCTGAAGGACCCGGATAACCGGCTCGCCGGCTTTGATTTTCTCCCGCATGACAAGGAGTGGGGTTCACCGTCCTGGATGCGGTTCGCGGGATTGCAGAGGGTCACGGAGCGTCGTCTGCGCAGGTATCACTTGCCTGGTCGCTGGCTCAGCCTCATGTGAGCAGCGTGTTGGTAGGTTCGAGCAAGATGTCCCAATTGGAAGATAATCTGAAAGCGGCTGATCTTGCGCTGAGCACGGATGAAATCGCGCGGCTGGAGGAATTAACACGTCCCGTACCCCTGTACCCGAACTGGTTTACGACGATGATGCTGGATACTCAAATGGCAGAGGCATTGAAATGAGCCGTGCTGGTAGGTTTCTGTGCGGAATGCCAGGTGAAAAGATGCTTTTTACTAGATAAACCAATTGTTCTTCCACCCAACCCGGTGAAACCCGCTTTATTCATTTCGCGCGATTTGGTACACTTTGGCTGAGGAGTCGATGCGAAATGAATAACAAAACCTTTACCCTGAGCGAAGCGAACGCTGCTGCCGCAGCTGCAAGAGGAGCTGTTCCGGCTGCAGGAGCTGGTACAGCGTTTTGAGGATCGGTATTTGGAGTTGGAGAAGGACAAGGTCGCTCACGAGCAAAGCTCGTCCCGCCGGGAGGAAGCGGCCGACCCGTTCTTCGAGCAGGAAGCCGAGCTTGACTTTCTGCGGCTGGAGGCCGATCTGCTTATTCAAAACTTTGCGCGGCAAGGGGTCCTGCTGAAGATGATCAATCCGGGGTTGATTGATTTTCCAGCCGTATTGAACGGGGAGGATGTTCTGATGTGCTGGAAGCAGGGGAAGACCGGATTACCCATTATCACGGCTGGCACGACGGATTTATCGGGCGCAAGCCGATTCCCGATCTCTGATGAGGAAGGCCCATCCTGATTGGTATAAACCTGCATCATTTTACAAATCATGAGAGGGTCAACATCTTAGGAGGTCAGGTGAATTATGCCACAACAAGACAATCAGCAACTGCAGCAAAAGATCGAACAGACGGCCCAGCAGGCAGAGCAGGTCACGCAGCAAACGGAGAAGCTGGCACAAGACATCCAGGTCAAGCGGCTCGAGCAAATCCAGCAGCAGGTGGAGCAAAATCAGCAGCAGCTGCAGCAGATTCAGCAGGCGGTACAGGACTCCGGTTCCAATTCCGGCTCGGATTCCAATTCGGGTTCCGGTTCGGGTTCCGGTCCGGATTCCAACTCTTCTTCCAATCAGCAGCAGAAGTAAAGAGGTATGGATTCGCCCGAGGCTTTGGGGGCCGCCGGAAGTCCGAAAAGCATGGATGATGAATCCGTGCTTTTTTTTCTCCAAAAAAATTTGTTGAAACGATACCCCGGAGCGTGTACTATATACAAGGTAAAACTTCATACAACTCGTATAATTTTGGGAATATGGCCCATAAGTTTCTACCGGACGACCAATGCAATCGACCGACTATGAGTGAAAAAGCGCATCTAGGGTTCCGTTTCGTTCCCGACCGGGAAGGAAAGGCTGGTCCGAGCGGTGCGGGCACGAACTGTGTTACACCACATGGGATAAAAACCCTGAAGGACAGGATTCACTTGAGAGAAACGGCTCAAGGATCCTGTCCTTTTTTTAACTACAAAAAGGAGGACAAGCGCACCATGAAATTACTTCAGGATCGCATACGCGAGGAAGGACTGATCCTGTCCGACACCGTACTGAAAGTGGATTCGTTCCTGAATCATCAGGTGGATACGTATCTTGCGCTGGAAATCGGCAGGGAGTTCGCACGTATCTTCGGGCATAAGACCATTACGAAAGTGCTGACCATTGAGGCCAGCGGCATTCAATTCGCCATGGCGACGGCGATCGCCCTCGGGGTTCCGTTCATTTACGCAAAGAAGAAGAAGGCGGTCACGCTTTCCGAACAGGTGTATTCGGCGCCGGTCCATTCCTTCACCCGGCAGGAGACGTATCAGGTCAGCATATCCCGGAAGTACCTTAGCCCGAGCGATCAAGTGCTGATCGTCGACGACTTCCTGGCTACAGGCGCAGCTTTGGTCGGACTTGTAGACATTGTGAAAGAAGCGGGAGCCGAGCTGATGGGCGTCGGCTGCGTTATTGAGAAGAGCTTCCAGGAAGGACGAGCCCTTCTGGAGAGCAAGGGCGTCCGTGTTCATTCGTTGGCCCGCATTGCGGCTATGTCCCCGGGCGAGATTCGTTTTGTTGAAGATGAAGATCCTGTAGTATACTCACAAGTCTAGGGAGAGGGCATCATGTTAAGCAAACAAAAAGTATTGACCTTAGGCTTCCAGCATGTATTGGCCATGTATGCCGGAGCTGTTATCGTACCGCTCATCGTCGGCGGGGCGCTGAAATTAAGCGGGAGCCAGATGGCTTACCTGATCGCGGCCGATCTGTTTACCTGCGGCATTGCGACTATCCTGCAGGTCATCGGAACCAAGTATTTCGGCGACCGACTGCCGGTGATTCTGGGGTGTACCTTTACCGCGGTAGGGCCGATCATCGCCGTCGCCTCCGCTTCGAATTTGGCGACCGCTTATGGAGCAATCATTTTATCGGGATTATTCGTTATTTTGGCTGCTCCGCTGTATGGAAGAATGCTGAAATTCTTTCCTACCATCGTAACCGGCTCGGTCGTAACGATCATCGGATTATCCCTTATCCCGGTCGCTATGAATAATTCAGCCGGCGGGCAGGGGAGCCCGGATTTCGGCCAGCCGCGCAACCTGCTGCTGGCACTGATCACGCCGCTGGTCATTCTCGTCGTGAACCGGCTCGCCACCGGCTTCCTTCGGTCCATCTCCGTGCTCGTCGGTTTGATCGCCGGGACGGCGATCGGCTATGCGATGGGCATCGTCCACTTCTCCGCCGTGGCGGAAGCGTCGTGGATCAGCATTGCCCGGCCTTTCTACTTCGGCATGCCTCAGATCAGCATTACCGCAATCATCACGATGATCATCGTCAATATTGTCAGCATGGTGGAGTCGACGGGCGTGTATTTTGCGGTGGGCAAGGCCACGGAGCAGAAGGTGGAGCGGAGCCAGATCGTCAGCGGACTGCGTTCCGAAGGGCTTGCCATTATGCTGGGCGGCATCTTTAACGCATTCCCATATACAGCCTTTTCGCAGAATGTCGGCCTCATCTCGCTGACCCGCGTCAAATCCAGAGACGTCATTTTCGCGGCGGGGGCATTATGGTCGTTCTCGGCCTGCTGCCCAAGCTGGTGCTCTAACCACGGTCATCCCGAATGCGGTGCTTGGCGGGGCCATGATCGTGATGTTCGGCTCAGTGGCGGCTTCCGGCATATCGATCCTGTCGGAAGTGGATTTGCGCAAGGACCGCAATCTGCTGATTGCCGCCTGCAGCATCGCCGTCGGACTGGGCTCGGCCGTGCTTCCGCAGATGTTCGATCAGTCGCCGGATTTCGTGAAGATGCTGCTGCAGAACGGGATCGTTTCCGGTTCGATTACCGCGATTCTGCTCAATCTGTTCTTGTCCGGGTCCCGAGATGCGGCTTGACGCCGGAACGGCGACCGGGGCATCGGCCCAAGGTAATGAAGAAGCTTCCAAATCCGCCTTGACAGGGGAGATGGAAGCTTCTTTTTAATTCGGGGATCTAGGACTGTTCCTCCAGAAATTCATCATTATCCGCGAAAATCTTATGCTCCAGTCGGCTCCAGAACTGCAGCGCCGTTTGAATGTGTTTGATTTCTACGGTTTCCACCGGGCGGGTATTTCCCTCGTTATGCGGCTGGTATTTTAAACCAACCTGCCTGGCGCCATTGTCGTTGATTTCGAGATCGAAGTGACAAATAAAGACATCAAAAGGGTCTTGAACGGTTGGAAATAAGGATAAATCGCGTCTTTCTCTGCCAATTCCGATACGGGGGTTATTCTCTCCCGCGGGCAGACGGAAAATGAAGTACAGAATGCCGCTCCAATAGCCGTTTTTATCGTCGTCGTAATAATCATTGTACTTCTCTGTAACGATCGGCAAAGCGAGGATACGCTCGATCTTTTCCACCGTTACGGTTGAATGGAGTCGCTCCTGCCAATAGGCAATCGTTTCGTCGCCGAGGCTTTCCCTGAAGGTGATTTCTTTAAGTATCCTGGGCCAAAATTGGTTCAGGAGCTGCGCATAAGGCGCGGGAGAAGAGTCTTCCAGCCGTTGCCACTCCTCGTCGGCATTGTTCTGATAAAGAACTTCAAGAGACATTTTGTTGGCGCGAAGAAATCTTTTCGTTTCTTTTAAATAGATGAATACCGCATAAGTATCATCCTGGACCATATAAATATGCCCGCCGACTTCCTTGCTGTCTTCATTAACATAAGGCCTGCTCAGCCTGATGCGGACATCGTCTATATAAAACCGGTATATATTCTCCTTCCCGAATAAGGGGAGGCCAGGATTCGCTGCACGTTGCCCGCGCTCAATTCTTCATCCTCAAAAATCCGCGGAGGCTCTTCCTGCCATTCTGCCTGGAGAAGGGGAGACCGGCTCTCAATCTTTCGAACATTCCCTCTCTACTGAGCGGCGTTTCGCTTTCGTCATATTGTTCAGGATCGCAGCACCCTTCCTCGAGCAGCGCTTGAACGGCACGGCCATCCGGTTCCTCCGCATCCACCCAGATTTTCTTGAAACGGCGTTCGCCTTTTATCGTTACATGGTATTCGTCTGTCTCAATAAAAAGAGGAGCCGCGGCATCTCCGCATACGTGAAGCAGGCCATGATTATAATCGCCCCAAAACAATTCCTTCACTTCCAGATGGCCGCCAATATAGATTTCCTGCCCGCCGACAATCATATTGGAGGCTTGTACATGGCCCAGCACGATAAAGCCCGTCGAACCGTCCGTATTTTCGTTATATATGTAGTGATGGACCGTAAGATTCCCTGTTATGAGGATTAAAAATACCCATTGCTGCTCAAATTCATTGTCCATGCCCATCCCGAGCGGATCATCCAGATGAAGATGATCTACGGTTAAGTCTCCGTCATAGACCAATACGGTTTCATTTTCAAATTCGCCGTTGTTCTTTTCATTTCGGGAGTAAGCCCAGCAATCCGCAGGGAGCAGGTGTTTGATTTCAGAGAAGGTACGCTGGGTATAGGCGGGAATGTTCGTATCCGCATTTCCGCCTTCCCTAACCGCAGGACGAGGAGCATTAAAGGCAAGGTCATAATGGGATTCGGCCATGATTTCAACGGCGCGCTCCAAGCCATAATCGTCATGCTCGCTATACGTCTTTTTCCATTCGAATTTCCGAAGCTCCATCCGGCTGTCAATATCGCCGTTCCAATGGACTTGGAGACCAAAGCTTTCAAGGAACGAAACGATCACGTCCGCCACTTTGGCCGCATGTTCCGGGTTTTCTCGGAATGTGCCGAAAGCAAGGGGCAGCACCTGACTTTCGATCGCTCTCTCCATATCCTGCTCGTGATAAAAACAGTAGCCTGCAGGCAACTTCCCTCGTTCCACCAGTTCTTCATAACATTCCCTCACATCGCCTAGGCCGTCGCTTATCGTGGTGCCGGCCCGATGCAGAGCAACGATCCCGGCGCTGGCCAGGATGTCAAAGACCTCCGTCAGCCGTTCGAAATCCGTAGGGTGAGCCCATTGTTTCGAAGCTTCCACGTGGCTGTCGTATAAGCGGTTGATTTCCGTTCGAAGTTGCTCCTCATCGGCGGATGAATCATAATCCTCGGTCCATCTTTCGAAAATTTCCTCTTTGCTGTAGAAGCCTGATTTGACGAGCAGTTCCAGTTGTTCCAGCATACCCAACAAAAATCTCCTTCCCGATTGGCTGGCGTTCCTACTCATCATCTCATAATTTCAGAGAAAATTCTAATAAGTGGAAATAAAATGCCGACAGAGGTCGCCATCCTACACAAAAAAACGGTTGAGCAAACAGTAACGCTGCTCAACCGTTTTTCCGAAGAAAGTTGCACTATTAACTATTCTTATACTGCCTATCGTTCTACTTTAACCTGCTATTCCCGGTTCTGGGAGCCGCCTGCCGAAGCTTGATTCTGTTCAAATACCTCAGCCGCTTCTTCTGCGGAAATTTGCGTATCCATCTCGCCTTCGGCCGGCATTTTGTTCAATTCCGTGGATTGGACATCCTCCTTGGATGCCTGGTTTTGTGGATTGGCCACATGAACACCTCCTTCGTCATCATACCAACGAGCCATAGTTTTCCACGGGGATGGAACTTTCATGCAGGCGCCCGGGGTGGCATTTGCCGGATCATGACATACACTAGAATAAGATGACAAGGGAAGGGGAGAATTTGCCCTTATGCGTTACACGGTGCAGTATATACCTCTAAGCAAGATCAGGCCCGATTTCTCCACCAAGGTAACGAATCGGATCAAGGAGCTGCGTAAAGCGGCGCAGGATTGCATGCATCTGGTGATTGTCCGGAAAAACAGAAAGAAAGGCGGATACGTCATCGTCAGCGGGAACAGCAACTTTGAATACCTGAAGAATCATACGAAGAAGAGCTTCGTGCCTTGTCTTGTGGACGAAAGCAAAGCCGCTTCGGGGCTGGCTTCCTTGCTCTATTACTTCCGCCGGAAGCGAAAGTTGCCCAGTGACCTTTCCTTTCTCAAGCCGGAACGGTTCACAGGCGGGAGCTGGACGATTATCCGCTCGTTCTTGAAGCAGGAGCCGAGGTTTAAGCGGCTGTCGCGCCGTCAGCAGATCAAGGTGCTGCGGCTGGGGCTGCAGTATAAGAAAACGACGATATCGTCCATGAAAGCGAAGGTTAACGAATTTTTGCCGAAATAAGATGAGCATACTTAGGGCCGCCGAGCAGGCGGCTCTTTTTCAAAGCAGGACGAGTTTATACCTCATGCAAAAAAATCCTAATCGCATCAAGAAAAGTCAAAAGACCGCTGGATCCGGATACAAAAATATCTCATTGATGGAAAATTACACCTTGACTATACTCGTTGTTACAAGGAGGTGAACGTTGGGCAGGTACATATGAAACCGCTTACGGAATAATTATTTTACCTCATCCCATCATTCGCAAGGAGGAAATATGATGAAGACAATTACAATGCGCCGCTTATTCACAATCGCTCTTTTGATTGCAACTATGGCCGCCGCAGACGCGCAATGGGCGCTGCCCTCCGCAAGAGCGGCTCCTGCCAAGAAGGCGTCTTGCTGCTCTTTGACTGCGGTCCCGGCCAGACCGCCGACGGTTATACGCAGGCTCCTCCCAAGCACCGCTTTTACGGAAAAGCTGGGCTACGGCTTTGAGGACATTTCCAAGGTGGACTCCCGTACGGGGACAAGCCCGATGCGCTGCGCGGCGATCTCTGTTTGCCCGGTGGCACTTCCTTCCTGGTGAATTTGCCGGATGACGATTACGAGGTAACGATTCTTTCGGGAGACATGAACACCGCTTCGTCGCTCAGTGTTGAGGCGGAAGGACGCCGTGCGGCGGATTTGGCCTCCGCGGCCGGAAGCTTCGATCAGCGGAGCTTCCCGGTACGGGTCCGGGACGGCCAGCTGAACCTTGCTTTCAGCGGGGTGCATCCTGCCGTGAATGCCATCGAAATATCGAAGATTTACCAGTTCGATTTCGGTTCGGGGCGTGTGGAACCGGGCTATTCGAAGGTTACGGACAGTACGGGCTACCAATCCGGGCGCGGGTACGGCTTTGCCGACCCAACCAAAGTCGTATCCGTAGACCAGGGAACTTCTGATGCGCCGCGGAGTGATTTTGTCATCGTTAACGGGACGTCCTTCGACGTAGATCTGCCGAACGGCGATTATAAAGTAACGCTTCTTGCGGGAGATCAGACCGCTCCGAATCTGATGGATGTCCTTGCGGAAGGGCTGAGCAAGGTAAAAGCCTTGTCGTCCGCCGCGGGCCAGTATGCGGAGGCCTCCTTTACCGTCGCCGTGATCGACGGCCAGCTGAACCTGGAGCTTGCCGGAACCGATCCGCGAATCAACGCGCTCACGATCACCAAGTCGCCGAACCGGGTTCAAGGGGAGATCCCGAATGTGTATATCGCCGGCGATTCCACGGTCATGACGTACAGCTCGCGTTACTATCCGCAGGCCGGCTGGGGTCAGAAGATTGCAAGCTATTTCACGGACGGCGTCAAGTTCACCAATAAAGCAATCGGCGGCAGAAGCTCGAAGAGCTTCGTGAAGGACGGCAGGCTGGACGCGATCCTGACCGAGATCCGGCCGGGCGATGAACTGTTCATTCAGTTCGGCCATAACGATGCCTCGAGCGTTCCGGAACGGCATACCGATCCTTATACGACGTACAAGCAGTATTTATCTATGTATGTGGACGGGGCGCGGCGGCGCCATGCCGTTCCGGTCCTGATCACGCCCGTTGGACGCCGAAGCTGGGACGAGGCGGGACGGTTCAAGAACGATTTCCCGGATTATTACGAGGCCATGAAGCAGGTGGCGGCGGAAAAGAACGTGCCGCTGCTCGACCTAAATGCCAGAAGTATTGCTTTCTATAATTCCGTCGGCATCGAAGGGACTAAATCGCTGTTCTTATGGCTGGCGCCGGGGGTATATCCGAATTGGCCCAACGGCGTTCAGGACAATACCCATTTTCAGGAAGCCGGAGCTGTGGAAATTGCCAGACTGGTAAGCGCTGCCATTCGCGATTCGAATTTGCCGATCAGGCCGCCGCTAAGCGACCCTGAGTCTATTGAACCTATACAAGGAATAAAGGAGGCAATACCGAATGAACGGCTTGATCATGAAATCTTTAAGTCTGCTGCTGATCCTATCCGCGTTGTTCGTCAGCTTGGCCGGTTCTCCTGCGAAGGCTGAACCGAGTAACTACAAATTTGATTTTGGCGACGGCGGCGTAGAGAAGGGGTACATCGGAGTCAGTTCTTCGGATAAGTATGATCCGCAGAAGCGCTACGGCTTCAATACGCCGGAGAATATGCGGAATGTGCCGGCTTCCGGAACAGGCGTGGGGAGTGACGCCGTACAGTTTGTAACTTATGGTACCAAAAGTGCGAACACCTTCAATGTGGATCTTCCGAACGGGCTGTACGAGGTGAAGGTAACGCTGGGAAACACGGCAAGAGCCAGTGTGGCGGCGGAAGGCGTATATCAAATTATCAATATGACAGGGAATAATGCAACCGATTCCTTCCAAATTCCGATCACGGACGGGCAATTGAATCTTCTGGTAACCGAGGGCAAGGCGGGCACCCCCTTTACGCTGAGCGCGCTTGAGATTAACAAGCTGTCCCGTCACCCGGTTACGAATCGGACGATTTATATCGGCGGTGATTCGACGGTCTGCAATTACTATCCGCTGGACAGCGGCGTACAGGCCGGCTGGGGGCAAATGCTGCCGAAGTTCGTGGATACGGATACCTTTCAAATCCGGAACATGGCTTCGGGCGGACAGATTGCCAGAGGCTTCCGGAACGACGGCCAGCTGGAAGCGATACTGAAGTACATTAAACCCGGCGATTATTTCATCCTGCAGCTGGGAATCAACGATACGAACCCCAAGAACACTACGACGGAAGCCGAGTTTAAAGAGATTATGCGGGATATGGTGCGGCAGGTGAAGGCGAAGGGGGCGACGGTCGTCCTGTCCACGCCGCAGGGCCGGGCCACCGACTTTAATTCGGCAGGGGTTCATTCCTCCGTGAACCGCTGGTACCGCCATTCCATCGTCGCCCTGGCTCAAGAAGAACACGTGCCGCTGGCGGATTTGAATGTGCTGAGCTCGGCTTACTTTACATCGATCGGGCCGGAAGCGACGCTGGCCCTGTACATGAAAGGCGACACGCTCCATCCGAACCGGGCCGGAGCCACGGAGCTTGCCCGGTTGGTCGCCGAGGATTTGCGGAGACAAGGCCTGGACGGTTTTGCCGTGGATAAGAAGCAGCAGAATGAACGTCCATGATGCTGAAAAGCCCCTCACCGGGGGCTTTTTGCGTATTTTACCGTTCCCGATCGTTATGCAGAATTTACTCGCGTTTGTCTTTGCGATACTGCTGCAGTACCTTAATCGCCGCCTCAAATTCTTGCAGGCCCGCCTCGTAATGCTTGATCAGCTCGTGATAATTGCTGACTTCCCCTCTGTTGATTCGGCTTCTGTATTCCTCGATTTGATTGGAAATTTCCTGGTAGTCATACATTAGCGTAGAAATGACATTCGGAAATGGAGTACTTTGCGGATCCATGGAGACTGCTGTTCCGCCGGACGGATTCTTCGGCCCGCTCTCCGATTCCGCCCATGACGGCGCACGGGTTTCGGAACCTGCGGCCGTTTCCAAGTGCGCTTTGCGCTGCCGGGTATATAAACCGGTTTCCTTGCATTCGATAAAATAAAAAATCATCATCGGATCATGGCCGATTAATTTTAAAGCCGTATTCAGACCGGGGTTCGCCAAATAATTCTCAATCAATTTGCTGCTCATGGAACCGTTGCGTTCAGGATCCTTGAGAAACTTCTCGTTTATTACTTCTCCAGCAAGAATATAATCACAACCATGGAGCATTTTTTTGTATTTGTACCGCTCGAATATATTCAATTTGATCACCCTAACGGTCGGAAGAAATAAAAGAGCGAGCCTGCCAATGTTATCTATATTCTCAATTCTCCCTGCAACGTAAGAATCCTTCACGGAAATGAAATTTTGAAAGAGGGGATCCCTATGGGGTGGACGGAAGGGCTGACGGGCCGCGTGATCTTGCAAGGGGCGCGGGGTTATGAACAAGCGAGACGCGGTTTCAACGCAAGGTTCTCCAAATTTCCGGGTGTCATCGTGTACTGCCATCAAGCCGAGGACGCGGCGAGTGCGGTGCGTTGGGCGCGAAAGCGGAAGGTACCCTTCCGAATTCGCTGCGGGGGCACAGCTATGAAGCGTTTTCGCTCATCGACGCGGGACTTATTATTGATGTCAGCGGGCTCCAGCAGCTGCATATCGATAAAACAAGCGGGATTGCGCACATCGGAGCAGGCTTCCGGTCGCTGCCCTTATACGAGGCCCTGTGGAAGGAAGGGCTGACGATTCCGGCCGGTACCTGTGCGACCGTCGGCTTATCCGGGCTGGCGCTGGGCGGAGGTTACGGATACTTGTCCCGGTTGATGGGAATGACCTGCGATAACGTTCTCGGTGTGGAGCTGATTGACGCGCAGGGCAGACGGATTCGTGCCGATGCCCGCGAACACAGCGATCTCCTGTGGGCTTGCCGCGGCGGCGGGGACGGGAGCTTCGGCGTGATCACATCGTTTACTTTCCGGGTGCATCCGATTCGCGATGTGACGCGCTTTAAGTTGACATGGCCTTTTGCCGACTTGAAGAAGGTGGTGAAGTATTGGCAGCACTGGGCGCCGCATACCGACGACCGCTTGACCTCGTCGCTCGTCATCCCGGCAAAGCACCATGGCGTCATGGAAGCCGGGGGTGTATTTGCCGGAAGCGAGCAGGAACTGCGGTCGCTTCTTCGCCCGTTCCTGGCCGTGGCGCCGCCGCTGGCGGTATCCGTCCGAACCTCTTCCTGGATCGAAGCGGCACGGCTCCAGTCTGTACCGGATGCGAAGCCGGTTAAATTTAAGAACACATCTGCCTATGCTTACGAGCCTTTACCCGAAGCGGCGCTCGACACGCTGATAAGAAATCTGGAGAGGGTTCCCGGACACAGCAATTTCGTTATGTTCGACGCCTACGGGGAGCGATACGCCGGATGCCGTTCAGCGAATCGGCGTTCACGCACCGCGGGGCTTTGTTCATGATTCAATACTTGAGCTATTGGAGCCACGATGGGGAGGAAGCGCAGAACATTCATTGGACGGAGCGGTTCAGAGCTTCGATGCTTGCCGTTCACTCGCGGCGCTTATCGGGATTATGCCGACCGCCTCATCTCCGACTGGCCGGCCGCTTATTATGGCGAGAATCTGAATAAGCTCAAAGAAGTCAAAAGAAGATATGATCCGGAAAATTTTTTCCATTTCGAACAAAGCATTCCATTGGCGTAGGATGTATAAACAGGTCGAAAAGGGGAGTCAGATTTGTGTCATCATCCCCATCGCTTGTTCACTGTACCGGGATACTCAATACTTTTTGCGCGTTGTTCAGGTCGTTCTGAATCATCTGGTCCAGATGATAGCTCGGGTACAGCCCGCGGGCGAGCATATAATTGAAAATCCGGGCGTGCGCATGAATTTCCTGCGACAATTGTTTGATCAAGACATTCCGAATATGGGGGGACGACGTTTCCGTGATCGCTATGCTTGTATTGCGAACTCCCGATTTGACAGAGCCCAGAAGAGATCCCGCCGCGAAAATATCCGCATCGGTTAACGGCATTGCCTTCACTCCTTTCTTAACAGATATTATCTTCGCTGCAGCAACTGGGCCAGCTCGCGAATTTGCGCTTCACATACGTGAATGCTTTCAAGGTAAATTTGTCTTAGCTCAGGATCGGTAAGTTGGGGCAACGTTTTCTTCATATTGTAAAGATGCACATTCTTGGACGCCAAAAGCTCGTGCAATTCCAGCGTTTCATGGGGGGCCAGCCGGTGAGCGGCGGTCGAAGTCGAGGTTTGCTGAGGACCGGGATGATACATTTGGGTATTGCCTCCTCTTCAAAAGGTTTTCACAAGATTATATACGGGTAGGCGCTTAGGCGTGCGCCTTTATTCAAAATCGGGCGGAAGCCCAGAAACGGCGAATGGAGACCAAATGAAAACTGTTGTTTCCGCCATTCTCCGTCGGGGTAATGAGGAATACACCCAATATGGCTTGGAGGTGATGGACCTATGGGTACGGACAAGAATAATTCGCCGCAGACCTCATCAAGGCGATTCCTCTCAAGAGTTGAAAGCTTTCGTCGAGCGCGTCGCCGGCGATACGCATCCGGAGCGGAAGCAGGAGAAAGCGACCGGAACGAACAAGCTGAACAGCGAGCAGAACAAGCTGATCGACCAGCACAATTTGCGCAAATAGGGAGCAGGCGGGGCAAGATTTCGACCCGGTCCGGCAACGGATTCCGTCCGGGCTCACAGCCATACAGCCTTTGTTTGAAGGACCCTTAGCCCAAAAAAACATGAACCGCGCAGAACTTGGCGATTCATGTTTTTTTATATGCAGGGGGCGGCCACGCGCCTACAGGAGCTTTTCCCTGAACGGCGGCTCCAGCATCTCCCGGTAATGTTCCCGGTGAGCCGCGTAGCGCTCCTGGATAAAGCCCGGGTCTTGCTCAATCTTGGCGACTCGATCGAGAATCGTTTCCATCAAATGCTCGTGATGGGTAGGGAGCACATACTCGGGTAGATCAATGGAGTAGCCGAAATCCAGGGACTTGAAGCGGTAACCGAGGCAGATGAAGGGGACACCGGCGGCTGCGGAGAGGTAATTGCTGTGCAGCTTGAAATTGATGGTTAAGGCATAATTCTTCATGATCTCCAGCAGATCCTCATAGGGATGGAGACGGAGATCGAGCTTGACATGCTCCTGGTCCCCGAGCCTCTGGTACAACCGTTCGCAGGCTTCCCGGTCCGGACCCCATACCGGAAAGATGGTAACGTCGTAGCCCTGCCATATCAACCGGCGAAGCGCTTCGGCCAGATGGCGTTCCAGGTTCTCCTCGGCTGCCTCCGTAAATCCGGTTGTACGCCGTGCCCCAGTTTACTCCGATCATCGGCCGCGAAGCCTTTCTCTCCGAACGGGCAGGCGAGGGCAGCAGAAACCCGGGATCGCCGCTGATGACCGTCCTCTCGAGCGGCACGCCGGAATGCTCCAGGAACTGCATCGACAGCGGACCGCGAACACCGAAGAAGACCGACTGACGAGCCACCTCGGCCAGCTTGCCGCCTGTCGGCCGGTGCTCGCCGGAATAAGCTAGCGGCGTGGAGATCCGGCCGGTATCGTCCATATGCGGAAACTCCTGCCGGTCGTGGCCGCTTCCCCAGATGAGAACCTTCTTTCCTTTCTCCGCAGCTTGATACATCACGTCGATATATCCGGGAATTAAGAGCGAGCCGCCTCCAAGGACAATCGTATCGTATGGACCGTGATTGCGGATGTCCACCCCCGGGATGGAAGGAATCACATCATACACTTTAGAAGAAAGATGATTTCGGCATAAATCGCGGAACAGCAACCACATCAATTCGTCACCAATATTACCAAAGCCGATCCAACCCAAGTAAAGTATCCGTTTCATCACTTTCCGCCTTTCCTTGTTTCATTGTGAACGACCGAATGATACACGCCAAGCACTTGTTCGGCGGTACGCTCGATCGGAAAGCAGCGTTCAACCCACCGCCGGTTTTCCGGGCCTTGCGCCTTTAACGCTTCCAGCCGCTGGAGGCCTCTTGCGATATGATCGGCAAACAGATACCGCGAATGGGGAGCGTAAGAGCCGTGGTCCCCGAAGTAGTGCGACCATGCCTCCTCATGGCAGGACGGCTCCACCCAGCCGAAAAAGCCGTGGTTGCCGATGGCGAGCACCGGTTTTTCGCAGGCCAGCGCCTCAAGTGCCACCCGTCCCGTGCCGACGACCATATCCGCAGCGTTATAAAAATCGCGCATATGGGTTTGCCTGCCTGCGAAATGGATCAATCGGCGGCCGGCTTCCTGATGAATGAATTCGGCCAGCCGTTCCAGCGCCTCCCGCTTCGGGCCGTCGCCGATCACGAGCAGCTCGAGCCTGTTCCAGCCGTAACGATGCAGATCTTTCATGGCCCGCAGCAGCGTGTCGCAGGCGGTCGCCTTACCCCAGGCCAAGCGGCTGGCGTAGACGAGGAGGACCGATTCGCCCGCAATGCCGAGACAGGAACGTACATTCGCGCCCGGAGACGGATAGAACTCCCCCAGGTCGATGCCGTTCGGAATCAGCTGCGACGGATAGCCGATGTCCTGTACAAATTGCCTCACGGGTTCACTCACACTGATAGCCGCCTTGGTTTGTGAGAGCAGGGTACGCAGGCTGTCTTTCGGATAATACATGCCGTGAGCGGTAAAAATGACGGGAACCCCAAGACCGGCGGTCGCTTCCGCCGCCAGCAGGCCGGACGGCGTCTGGTGCGCATGAACGCAGTCAACTCCCGCCGTCCTCATGATCTCCTGCAGCTTTGCAATGCGTTCCGCAGGAGTTCCTGAACCGGTTCCTTGAGGGTCCGTGAGATAAACGGCGCAGCCGATTCGCTCGAACGCGGGACGCAGCTCACCGTCGGCGGAAACCAGACTGACCCGGTTTCCCCTCCGGATCAGGGCCTTCGTCAAGCTGAGCACGTGCGTCTCCGTTCCGGCGGAGGCCAATTGATCCAACGCCATCAACACGGACAACGGAGAAGCGGTCATAAACCATCATCCTTTCTTTCCAAAATAGGCCAGAGACCTCTGATTCTCATGCGAACGGTAGTAATACAGTACCTCGGGAAGATTCTCGATCCGGGCCCCGATATCGAGAAACTTCACGATAAATTCATAATCCTCGGCGCCTTTGATCTTCCGGGTCAGCCCTCCGATCCGGTCGAAGACCGCTCCACGGAACAGGATGGTGCCATGGCATACGCAGTGACCCCCGTTCCGGTAAACGGCTCTGATGGACTCGCCGTACATAAGCCAGTTCGCGGGAACGTAATGACGCTTGGCTCCATCCTTGAAGGAAGCGTAGTTGGTCCCGACCAGGGCGACATCCGGATGCTTTTGCATAAATTCCACCTGCTTCTCCAATCGGGCCGGGTGAGAAAAGTCGTCGGAATCCTGAACGGCGATATATTCACCCCGGGCGAGGAAAAAGCCTGTGGACATCGCGCCGGAGAAGCCTGCGTTCCTGGGCATGCGAACGATTATGACCTCGGCGCCGTTTTCTTCCATCCATTCCTGCACTACCTCTACGGAACGGTCGGTGGAAGCATCGTCCACCAAGATCATCTCTAGATTCGGATACGTCTGCCGGCGCAGACTATCCAAGCATTCCTTCAGATAGGCTTCCCGGTTATAGTTTGTGATGACGACACTGACCTTGCCGGGTTCTCGTGTGAACATGACGGTTTCATTCTCCTTTTCTATCCTTGATGACATGCAGGGCTTCGATATGATCTCCGATAATCTGCATAGCGGCAGGCGAAAAGCGTTCACCCGCCGAAGCGTGCTTCCAGGGGCGATACCGGTTCATCCGATCGACCTCGATGCGGTTAGCCGGCAGGCGCCGAAGCCCGCCGAGCAGCCCCAAGGCGTAAGCCTTGGGCGGGCAAAGCAGCTGAGACCAATGGATGACCTCCAAGGCCCGCCGGTTCATGGCGAACGGTACACTGACCATGGAAGCATTCTCCAGTTCCTCCCGGCCGAGCGCCGTATTGAGTGCATATTTCAGCGCCGTCACCGTACCGGGCGGATAGCGCAATTGCAAATGGTGATTCAAGCGGTTGACAGCCAGATCGCACCGGGTGGAGACGAGCTCCGTGAAAGGCCGGAGCTCGTCTCCCGGAATGACGAAATCTCCGTCCAGGAACAGCAGCAGCTCGCCTTGGGCGGCGTATGCGCCGATCGCCCGTCCGACATCCGTACCGAGCGGTTCCTGAAATACGATCGTTCCCGCTCCTTGTTCACGGGCGATGGATTCGGTCCGGTCGGATGATCCGTTGACTACCACGAGGATTTCACTCGGAGCCAGCTTCCGGGCTTCCCGGATCACTTCCCCGATGGTCGCTTCTTCATTCCGGACCGGAATGATGACGGACAAGGTCTTCCTTGCCCCGCCTTCCGCCTGCGGAGAGAAGTCGGCTCCCCGATGAAACGGAGGGAGAAGCAGGGTGCCTTGATTCAGACGTTCAACCAGATCCCTTCTTCTTTCACCGTCGGTCCACCGTCCCCGGGGAGGAGGCTGAAGAGAAAGGAAGGCCTCCAGCCGCTCGGCGATCAAGGCATTGGGCAACGAAGAGGAAGGGGATCCGCTGCTTTCGTGGACAAGGATTCGAAGCGTGGACTGGATCAGCCGGACATGGGCTTCGGCAGGATGCATCAGCATACGGAGGCCGCCCGCTGTGCGCCAAGCGTCCCGAGTCAAGGCGAACGGGACATGCATAAAGGAGGCGCTCTCCAGTTCGGGACACCCGGCAAACTCATTGATCAACCGGTTCCAAAGGGGCAAAGGGGATAAACGGTTGGCACCCGGCCCGCCGTTCCATAAGGACAGGACTGCGTCAGCCCGGCCGCATTCCAGAGGCTCGACCATCCGCTGCAGATCCGCTATGTCAGCCCGGTCGTCCGTTACCACAACGATCTCACCGGACGGTGCCTGGTCCGGACGACGCTTCAGATCGGCCTCGGGGCCTATATATTGGATTCCGCTCCAGCCGCAGGTCAGATTCCGGCGGCGGGTAACGAAATCCGTGAGCGATTCGGGGCTTCGTGACGAAACGACGAGGAGGCAGACGGATTTCCGGGCGATCTTCCAGTATTTAGGAAAGAACCCGAACATAATCAATCACACGGGTGCGGACCAGCACTTCTTCCTCTCCGTCATAGCCGGGTACGCCCGGGGCCCGAACGATGACATAGGAACTGTTCACTTCTATCAGAACACCTCTTACGACATCTCCGTTCGACAGCACGAGCTCCACATTTTTTCCAATATAACCGCGCAGTTTCATTACAAATCTCACACTAATCTCCTCCAATACATGATGGAATGGAAGTAGACTCTTTAAATCTACCTAAAATCCATCGTATTCAAGAAGATAGAGGGGGAGACGGTACATGACCATATGCGTCGTTGAGTTTTCATAGAATTGCATTGATAGTTTTATGAACCTTCGCTGCCGCCTGCTTTTCTCAGCCGCGATACGCCTAACAAGACCAGAGGATAGACCAAGCCTAAGAGAATACTGCACGGAATCCAAATTTTGGTATCGAAGGTCTGCTGGTACGTCGTACTTGGAAAGACCACAAGCGAATATAACGCCACAAGAATGCCTAACGGCACAATTACCGCGCGGGTGTCCCTTAACTTCAATATTCGGTAAACGCCATGAACCGTGGCATGAAAATACAAACACAGCTTGAAGTACAGCGAAAACAGCCAGATGATTGCAATAAGGGCTTCCATCCGCTGCAGGAAATGCCCGATGCTTATTTTTCTGGCCAAAGTATAGCTGGGATAGATTTTTATTGCCGTAATGTCCGGACCCAGCACCAGAATGGCTAGGCCCACGATGATAAACAACATCAGTCCGCTTGTTACGCCACCGGAATAAAAGGCTTTCTCCGCCTTTTTCGGATGGTTCATATATGAAGCGGGTAGCATGAGGAAGGAAAAAAGCGAAAAAAAGGAAAAGCTCAAAAACGTGATGGAAGCCCGCAGAATCGGCTTCGCTCCGGCCTCCATAACCGGCTGGATGTTCTCGATCCGGATCAGGGGCAAGCTGAATACCGCTAAGGCCAGAAACAACAGGATGAACCAGGGAAACATAACTTCTGCGGCGCGGGCCAGCGTTTCGATCCCCAGACGAACTCCCATGACAACAACCAGCATAAAAATAATATTCAGCATCTGAATCGGGGTCCGCGGCGAGCACCTGTGTGGTCAGGAAATTGCCCAGATAAAACAAGACATCCGAGGCGAAGATGAAGGTAAAGAAGGTATAAAGAAGGGAGAGGGCGAGTCCGGCCCATTTCCCGAACAGCCTGCCATTCAGTTCGATTAAGGTGGCATCCGGCGCGATTCGCCGAACCGCATTATACAGCCGTACCACCAGCATGCCTGCCAATGTTCCGATGAGAACGGCAATCCAGGCATCCTGCTTGGCATCGGCGGACAGGCTGGAGGGGGCGACGATGATGGAGTCGCCGATCAGGTAGAAGATAACCAAGAGCCTGAACTGGCGGGCTGAGATTCTCACTTCTTCCTGCATGGCCCGGCCTCCCGTTACTTTAATAGTTGAAACAGAGCGTCGCTCACGGGCTTCAGCACCACGGTCAGCCAATCCGACGGATTGGGAAGGTTCGCGCCGAGCATCTTCGCGCAGCTTAATGCGGTCCCCATAAGCAGGAGCAGAGAGAAAACCCACAGCTCTTTCCTAAGCTTCCGCTCCAACAAAGAGGGGATTTCGATGATTGCGATCACAATGGAAGCCGAGACGATTCCAATCACCCCCAGCATAGACTGCCCCCTAATCTGAAGATTTCTTACATACCTCCGTTATTATTTTCATCCATTGGATATAATAAACAAGATTTTTGAGCGAGGACTTTTATGAAATCGAAATAAGTACAATAGTTTTACTTCCCGTGGAGCCACCCTATGGAACAAACCAAAATCAGTCCCAACCAGCTGTTCACTCTAATCGTTCTATTTGAAATCGGCACGGCGCTCGTCGTTCCGCTCGGCATGGAAGCCAAGCGGGACGCTTGGCTTGCCATATTTCTCGGACTGCTTGGCGGGCTAGTTCTATACCTCCTGTATTACCGGCTGTTCGTTCATTATCCCGATTTGCCGCTGACAAGCTATATCCAGCGAATCCTTGGCAAGTGGGTGGGCTGGCCTGTGGGGCTTCTCTATGTCCTCTTCTTCTTCTATGGCACCGCACGGGATTTGCGCGACGCCAGCGAACTGCTCACCACAGCTAGCTATTATCACACCCCCTTGCTGATGATGAGTACGTTAATGATTCTCATTGTCGCATATGCTGTATTCCTTGGGCTTGAAGTTCTTGGCAGGGCGGCAGAGATCTTCTTCATGATCATCATTCTGTTCGGATTCACAGGCAATGTACTGATCTTTTTCTCGAATGCGGTCAAAATCGAAAATCTCCTCCCGGTACTGGAAAACGGATGGAAGCCCGTCCTTACGGCCGCCTACCCGCAAGTTCTTATGTTTCCCTTCGGCGAGACGGTCTGCTTCACCATGATGTTCCCGTTATTAAATAAGCGGGATGCCGTATTAAAAAGCGGGCTTGCCGCTATGGGCTTAAGCGGTCTGATCTTAATCATCACCATCCTCGTGGAGATCGCAACCCTCGGAGTCACGAATGTAACGAATAGCGTATTTCCTCTCCTCAAAACCGTCGACAAAGTGACGATCGGCCATTTTCTCGAGCGCCTGGATGCCTTGGCCGTGCTGACGCTGATTATCGGCGATTTTTTTAAGGTGGCCGTGTTCTATTATGCCGCCTATACAGGGCTGACGGATCTGTTCAACGTAAAAAATCAGCGAAAATATGTGGTTTTGACGGGAACTATCGTTTTGTTCCTCTCCACTTTGATCGCCAGGAACATTACTGAGCATTTGAGTCAAGGGAAATTATCGTTGAAATATATCTTCACGGTCTTCTCGGCCGGCATCCCGCCGCTGCTGCTGATCATCCATCATATCCGTCAAAGGGTGGAAAAGCGGAAGTCATAAGCCTAGAAGCGTTCTTACATGAAAAAGGTCGGAATGGTATAAAATACAAGAATCCTTTGGACGACTAGGGGGCCAGGCATGGGTTTTTTTAAAGTGCTGCAAAAAATACGAAAATCATCCAGGCCCGATCCGAACCCGCCGGCTACACCGTTCGGGACGGACGCGGCTTTGCGCCCCAGCCTCCGGGAGAATCTGCAAAAGGTGCGGGAGACGCTGGGCAACAGCACGGATTTAATCATCAGAGAAGTTGCCGTCGGAGAAGGAGGAACGCTACGCGCAGCGGTTCTCTATACCGATGGCCTGACCGACGTTAAATCCGTGGACCGCTTCATCTTGGAAGCACTAATGGCGGACGGAGTGCTGACTTTGGCCGAACAGACCGGCACACTTCCCGGCGCCTTGCAGAAGCTGAAGGACCGCGCGCTTACCGTTTCGGAGATTAGGGATGTAGCCGATTTCAACACATTATTTACCCAATTGCTCTCCGGGGATGCCGTGATCCTGCTGGACGGCTACGCCCAGGGCTTCACGGTCGCAATGGGCCAGTGGGAAGAGCGCGGGGTCACCGAGCCTACCTCCCAAACCGTGGTCCGCGGCCCCCGAGAAGGGTTCTCCGAGAATATCAGAACCAATACGGCGCTGATCCGCCGCAAAATCAAGGACCCTCATCTATGGCTCGAAACCAGGGTGATCGGTACTGTCAGCAAAACCGATGTCGCCATCATGTATATCAAGGGGATTGCGAACGACAAGGTTGTTGAGGAGGTGCGCAGGAGACTGAACCGGATCGTCATCGACGGGATTCTGGAGAGCGGGTACATTGAGGAGCTGATCCAAGACTCGAGCTACTCGCCGTTCCCCACCGTCTTTCATACGGAACGGCCGGATGTGATCGCCGCGGGGCTGATGGAAGGCCGGGTTGCGATCCTGGTGGACGGAACGCCGTTTGTGCTGCTCGTCCCGTCTTTGTTCATCCATTTTTTTCAGGTGTCGGAGGATTATGCCCAGCGCGCGGATATTGCCGTATTGATTCGCCTTCTGCGCATCTTAAGCTTGGGTATCGCCCTGCTGGGCCCTTCCTTATATATTGCCATTACTACCTTTCATCAGGAAATGATACCGACCGGTCTTCTCATCAGTCTGGCGGCACAGCGCGAAGGGGTTCCTTTTCCCGCTTTCGTAGAAGCCTTCATTATGGAAGTGGCCTTTGAAATTTTGCGGGAAGCCGGCGTCCGCCTGCCGAGAACCGTAGGTCAAGCGGTATCCATTGTCGGCGCGCTGGTTATCGGGGAGGCGGCCGTAAGGGCGGGCATCGTCTCCGCATCCATGGTCATCGTCGTCTCGATTACGGCGATCGCGAACTTTGTTTTTCCGGCCTTCAATATGGCGATTTCGATCCGCATGCTGCGCTTTCCAATGATGCTGCTCGCTGCCTCCTTCGGGCTGTACGGCATTACCGTAGGCCTGATTGCGCTGGTGCTTCATCTGTGCAGTCTGCGGTCTTTCGGGATTCCGTACATGGCGCCCTTCGGTCCGTTCATTATGGCGGATCAGAAGGATGCGGTCTTCCGTGTCCCTTGGTGGGGGATGTTTGCCCGTCCCCGCTTGATCAATCAAAACAACACCCAGCGGGAACAAAACCCGCCGACTTCCGATCTGAAGCCGGACCCCCGAGGCTCCTGAGGGAAAGGAGAATGTGCGATGGGAAAACGACGGGCCATGCTTGTAATGACGGTTTTGTCCTGCCTTATCCTTCCGGGGTGCTGGGACCGCCGGGAGTTGAATGAGATCGGCCTTGTAACCGCCCTGGGGATCGATAAGGCGGGCGATCAATATGAATTAACCGCGCAATTCGTCAATCCCGGAGAAATCGCGTCCAAGGAAGGGGGCGGAGGGGAGGCGGACGGGCACCGGCAACCCTTTATTCCGCCAAGGGAGCAACCCTCTTCGAGGCGATTAAGCGAATGTCGGTTAAGGCTCCGCGGATCATCTATCTCTCGCATCTGCAGATGGCGATCATCGGCGAAGAGGTGGCCAGGGAAGGGATGGGTGAAGTGCTGGATCACTTATCGAGGAACTACCAAATGCGGACGGATTTCTATCTTGTGGTGGCAAAGGGCGAAACGGCAAGGACGGTTCTAAGCATCTTGACCCCCTGGATAAAATCCCTTCCCAGAACATGTTCTCGAAAATTGAAAAATCGGAAAGGGAATGGGCGGTTACATCTACGGTAAAATTGGATGAGCTGATCAACGAACTGGCCTCCAAAGGCAAAAGCGCCGTGCTGACCGGAATTAAAGTCTCGGGCAACAAGCAAATGGGGAAACCTCGGACAATGTCCAAAGAATTATGCCTGGTGCCAGAGTAGTTTATTCCGGGATGGCTGTATTCAACAAATCGGATAAAATGATCGGATGGTTATCCGAGAAGGAGTCGAAAGGCTATCATTTCACGCAAAAAGGAAAAGTCCAGAGTACGCTGATTCAATTTGCCTGTCCTGCGGGCAGCGGGAAAGCGGCGGGGATGCGTTCAAAGGAATTCGCCAATGTGGAAATGATCCGCGACCATACGGAGGTGAAAGGGAAGATGGCCAGCGGCAAACCGTCCTTCGAGATCCTTGTCCGTGCGGAAGGCAATATCGGCGAAGTTCAATGCAAAGACATCGATCTTACTAAAACAGCGACGATCCGGCAATTCGAACAAAAAGCCGAAGATGAGATCAAAAGCAGCATCGAGCAGGCCCTGAAGAAAGCGCGCAGTCTTAAGAGCGATATCCTCGGACTCGGCGAAGTGATGCACCGCGCCGACCCCAAAGCTTGGAAAGGTCTAATGAAACGCTGGCACGAGGATGTGTTTCCCGAAGCCGCCGTCCGGATCAGCGCCAAGGTCAACATCAGACGGGTAGGGACGGTGACGAACTCCTTTCTCAAAGATCTTCCCGAGCCGAGCGGCGATTCGCAATAAAGAAGGTGAGCAGACGATGGAAAAAGAGAAAATCACGCCAACCCAATTTTCCCTGCTTGTGAACATGTTTACCGTCGGCGACTCGATCCTTATCGTCCCTTCGGGGCTTGCGGCCGAAGCCGGGCAGGACGCCTGGCTGGCTGCGCTTCTAACCATAGGCATCGGACTGCTGCTGGTCCGGCTATATGCCTCTCTCGCCGGGAGGTTTCCGGGCAAGAGCCTGGTGCAGTATACGGAGCTCATTCTGGGAAAATGGGCAGGCAAAGTCATTTCTTTATGGTTCTTCACCTTCTGTTTGCTGTTTTCTTCCTTCTTGATCAGGGACATAGGCGAATTTGTCGTTACGCACAATTTGCCGAATACGCCGGTTGAAGTGGTTAATATCATCTTTCTTTGTCTCATGATCATGGGGGTCCGGGGCGGAATGGAACCTTTGGCCCGAACGGTCCAGATTTTCTTTCCCTTGCTTTTTCTGTTTTTCGTCTTTTCGGTCCTGACTTTAACGCCGCAGATCGAACCGGAGCATATTCTGCCGGTCTTTGAAGCGGGGATGAAGCCCGTTATCCGTGCAGTGATTCCCTTCGTGGGTATCCCTTACTTGGAGCTCGTCCTTTTTCTGATGATCATCCCTTACGTAAGTGATACGGAAAAAGCGAAAAGCTCTTTAGTGAAAGGGATGCTGGTTGGCTCAAGCACCTTATTTACGGTAATTGTTCTAAGCATTCTGGTGCTGGGCCCGGAGCTCACTGCGAGGGAAACCTATCCTTCCTATGCCTTAGTAAAGAAGATTAATGTGGGTCACTTCCTGCAGCGGATTGAAGCGATTATGGCCGCCGTATGGTTTTTGACCATTTATATTAAGGCGACGGTTACCTTTTTTCCTGCGTTAAGGTGCTCAGTCAGACGCTCGAGCTGAAAGATCACCGGCCGCTCACTTTCCCGCTGGGCATGATCGCAGTCGTTCTTTCTATCATCACTTTTCCTAATAAAGCTTACGAAACAATGATGACCTCGAGAATTTGGACGTTTTATGTCATTTTTCCCGGGCTTCTCCTCCCGCCGCTGCTCTGGGGTGTGGCGAAGCTCCGTAAGCTTGGGGCCGCGCCAAGTTCCCAAAGAGTCCCTCTTAAAACCAAGGCCGCGGCTATAACGGCAAACGCCTTACGGATTCTCGTGTCCTTGAAATTAACCTACCTCAATATCGCCGTACTGCTGATGCTTTTTTCGCTAATGGGCTTCTTTTACGGATGGGAATTCTGGGACGATTTTGAACTTAGATTAATGCCATGGATCACCGTGCTTTGTCTCATGTTCAGCCTATATTTTGACTTTCGGGGGGTCAAGGACAGGGGGTAAGGGAGCCCGGCAACTGGTTACATGAATCGCAAATCTATGCTACAGTATAATCTTGGTAAAACAGAAGGAGTGAAGGGGGAGCCGTATGAAGCGGATATGTGTATATTCGGGTTCCAATCCGGGCCGTCATCCGGAATATGAGAAGGCGGCCATCGACCTCGGGAGAGCCATGGCGGCGAGCCGGTACGAACTGGTCTATGGCGGCGGCAAGCTCGGACTGATGGGACGGGTTGCAAACGCCGTGCTGGAAGCGGGAGGAAGGGCGGTCGGCGTAATGCCGCGGGGGCTGTTCCGAAGCGAAGTCATCCATACGGAATTATCGGAATTCCATGAGGTCGCGGATATGCATGAACGCAAAGCCAAAATGTCGGAGCTCGCCGACGCTTATATCAGTATGCCGGGCGGGCTCGGCACCTTCGAAGAGCTGTTCGAGACAGCCAGCTGGGCGCAGCTCGGGATCCATAAGAAACCGATCGGGCCGCTGAATGTCAGAGGTTTCTACGATCCGGTAATGGAGCTTATGAAGCATGCCGTACAGGAAGGATTTATGAAGGAATCCAACCTCGCGCTGTTTATTATGGAAAGCGACCCGGCCGTTTTATTGGATCGGCTTGCCCGTTATGAGCCGCCGGAGCAATCGTTCAAGTGGAGCGAGCTTCCGCCGGAAGGGAGCACTGCCTAATGAACGTGATCGATAAAATCGCCTGGATTCATATAGCAGAAGGCCGGATTTTATGCGCCCGTTCCAAAGGAAAGGATGCCTATTATTTGCCGGGGGCAAAAGAGAGCCGGGAGAAACGGACACCGGCACGCTGCTGCGGGAGATTGAAGAGGAGCTGTCGGTTCGGATTCAACCCGATACCGTTTCGTATTTCGCAACGTTCGAAGCGCAGGCTCACGGCAAATCGGAGGGCGTTTCGGTCCGTATGACATGCTATACCGCCGAATATGAAGGCGAGCTGCGCCCGGCCTCCGAAATTGCGGAGCTCGCATGGTTAACCTATGCCGACCGGGAGCGGGTATCCCCGGTAGTCCAATTGATCTTTGATCAATTGCAGCAGCAGCGACTGCTCGGTTAACCGGCTTCGTTCGGTCCGCACGATGATTTACCTCCCGGTATTGCGGGCGCGGGCGGATTTCCCTTATAATGAACCAATATGAGGGAGGTTGATAGGGATGGCAAATGAATTTGCCGTAATACGAAGCGGCTCATGCAAAGCCTAATATTAGGGCGATACTTTGCATGAGGGCGTACGGTTACCGTTAGATGTCGCCCTGGAAATTTATCGTTTCTAATAATGGGCTTTGCACCTTATTTTCCAATTTTTATAAAAATAAGGGGCTGACAAGCAATGAACCAACCATTTATTAGAAACCATCAATTTAATCTGATTCACAAGCAGGCTCGCTCTGCTTCAGCAAACCGTGAGTACGGTTTCCGATCCGAAAGTAGTGGAATCGGTCAGATTCAGCGTACAGTCCAGGATAACCGAAGCGTTCTCCGGTGCAGAGGAGCATCAAAGGCACGTTCTCGAGAAGATTTCGGCTTTAAGCACGCCGGGAGAATTCCAAGACTATTTGCGTTCGCTCGAGCCATATATGTCGGAATTTGCGCCGGTGACGGAGAAGCGACTGAAGAAGCTGTTTCCCAAGGTCAAGAAGCTGAAGGTTCCGGACCTCGAAGCCATCGATTACCGTTATGTGACGTATCTGGGCTGGACCGATATTGCCACGAATAAATTGTTTATCGTCTATTACTTGAACGGGCAGCTGGTCGGCGTAGAAGGAAAATTCACTCCGGCGAATAAGAAGAGCACTTGTTTTGCGTGCAACCGCTATGAAGAAGTGGCGTTATTCTCCGCGGTAACGAAGACGAAACCGGCTAACGCCTCGCCCGATTATTATAAAGCGGTTGGCAACTATTTGTGCGTGAACAGCGATACCTGCAACAAGAACATTACCGACGTCACCGCGCTCGAGAAATTTATCCAAACCGTGGTGGGATAACGAGAAGCAGAATAAGGTTCCTGTTTTGAAGCGGGGAGCTGACGAACGAAGACAAAGATGAAGCAGCTTATAACTCAATAAGTAAGTGGAGCCCGCCGGTGACGGCGGGTTCCTTTCGTTTTAGCGGATTAGGACTGGCTCCGGTGTCACTCCATGCCGTTACCGGTCGTTACCGGCCCTCAACCAGCCGATATATTCGGCGACTCCGCGTTCAACGTCATATTCAGGCACGAACCCGGTGTCCTCACGGATTCGGGTGATGTCGAGCGCCAGGTTCAGAGGAAGACCCGCGGGACAATCGATCCTGGCATCGGGAAGATGGCGATGAATGGCGGAGACGAATTCCCGGTTGGTCACCGGGCGGCCGCACCCAACGTTATATGTGGAATGATTCAGCTTCGGGGCCGTTTGCAGGAGGGCGATGGCCCGGGCGGCATCCTTAACATAGCACATATCATACGCATCCAGAACTGGAGAGGCATGAGGGCCGGTAAAATCAGGCGAGCCGCCGCGCACCGCCGCATGAACGAGCTTCGGAGCGATGACCAGGTTCGAATTCGCCTCATGGAGAGGTCCCCAAATGCCGGAAATGCGCAGATGAACAACCTCCAGACCTGCACGGCCGGCGATAAAGGTTGAGATCAACTCGGAGCATTTTTTTAGAGTCGTGAACGGATTGTCAGCGGTCATGGGAAGGGGCATATCCTCCCGCGGCGGCGTTTCGCTTATCCCGGAATAGACGCCGATGGCGCTTGCGATGCTGACGCGGGATACGCCCCAATCGACGGCCGATTGAAGCACTTGAAGCAGACTTAAGGTATGGGCGCGGACCGTATTGATGGCATCCGAAGAGCCGGGAGCGGCCATGGCCAAATGGACGATGCCCTTAATATTGTGGCGCTTTCCGATCTCCCGGAAGGAAAGCGGATCCGTAAGCTCGAGCGGTTCGATGAATAGCTGCTTGCCAAGCTCGTCCTGCAGAAAGCCGGGAACCTGAAGCGAGCGGTGCCGTGTCAGCACGCAGGCGACTCCTTGATCGAGCAATGCCCGGGCCGTATGGGTTCCAATAAATCCCAGGCCGCCAGTAATGAGTATCATTCGGGTACCTCCTCCAAGATTGCGGATGTTATACTGTCATTATGACAGGTTTTGAAGCGCACGGCCTTCTTGTTTTTATCGTACGATGGGTAGTGTCAGGATAAAGGGAAACGGGAGGAGACGGTTCATGCCGAACATCACCTTGGGTGAATTTTTGCGGGCGCGAAGGGAGCGCCTTACTCCGGAGGAAGTGGGACTGTCTTCCTTCGGAAGACGAAGAACCCCGGGTCGCGGCGTGAAGAGGTGGCTCAGCTGGCGCATATCGGTGTGTCTTGGTATACCTCGCTGGAGCAAGGCCGGGAAGTGAATCCGTCAGAGCAGGTATTGGACAGCTTGGCTGAAGCGCTGAGGCTAACTGCGGATGAACGGCGCCACCTGCATCTGCTGGCGAAACCACCGGAGCCGGAAGATAATGAAGCGGAGGAAGAAGTAAGTGCCGGGCTGGAGCGAACGGTATTTGCGCTTGATCCCAATCCCGCTTTCTTGCTGAACCGGTATTGGGACCTGCTGCTGTGGAACAGGGCGGCGGAGCTGGTGTTCAGACTGCCGGTATACATGAGGGATAGGCATCATCGGCCAAACTGGCTTATGCGGTTCTTAACCGACCCGGCGGTCCGGAAGAACAACGAGGACTGGGAGCAAAAGGCGCTCGTCCTCATTGCACGGTTCCGTTCGGATTATGCGTTGTATCAGCAGGATCCCGAATTCAACGAACGAATTGATGAATTCATGCAGGCCAGCGACTGGTTCCGCGCCTGTTGGCCGCGTCATGATGTGTTGATCGCCGCCGATTGCCATAAACGGTGGAACAATCCGGAATTCGGAGAGATGGAGTTCGAGCAGCTCACGCTTCAGCAAACGGGGCAGACCGTCTTTACGGATCATGATTTACGCAGCATCGCCCTTAACGGCGGAGCGCTTATCGGGCAAGATCAGATCATCCTAAAGGGCCATACCCTCTACTTTTTGCAAAGACAGCAATTTAGAAGAATTCCCTCCACCATAAATATGCTAAGATAAGCTTATCAAATTTATGGAAAAGGCGGATGATTCATGACTACCGGTATTTCGAAAGGACGTCTCTGGACGGGAAGAATTCTCAGTGGGCTCACCATTTTATTTATGCTGTTCGACGGCATATTCAAACTGATCAAACCGGCCCCGGTCATAGAGGGGACGGTCTCCCTCGGATTTGCCGAGCATCATATCGTTATCATTGGAATCCTGGGACTGATTCCGACGATTCTGTATGCGATTCCGCGTACGTCCTTCTTGGGCGCTTTGCTGTTAACCGGTTATTACGGCGGCGTGATCGCAACGCAAATTCGGATGGACGCCCCGCTCTTTACTCATATTTTGTTTCCGGTCTATCTGGCGGTCCTGACCTGGGGCGGAATATGGCTCAGGGACGACAAAGTGCGCAATCTCTTTATTTCGCAAAATAGAGGACTGGACCGATGAGTATCAATTTCCTATAACAATTCTTTACCTGTCCGCCCGGAAGGGTTAGGGCTAAAATAAACTCTAACCTTGAAATGAAACGGGAGGTCGTTTATTGAACCCGAAAAATCTTGAGGCGGATCCCGCCTATTTCCCGCTTGTCGCCAGACTGAGGTCCGCCGGTTGTGTTTTCGCCGAAGAGGAGGCGCGGTCGCTATTTTCTGCGGCACAAGGGCCGGAAGAGCTGGCCTCCATGGCGGACCGGCGCGCCGCCGGATCGCCGCTCGAGCATGTAATCGGCTGGACGGAATTCTGCGGCTTACGAATCGCCGTAGAACCGGATGTGTTCGTTCCAAGGCGACGCACCGAATTTTTGGCACGCCATGCCGTGTCTCTTGCGCAGCCTGGTGCCGTGGTCCTGGACTTATGCTGCGGATCGGGCGCATTGGGCGCCGTTCTGGCCGCCGCGCTGGAAGGGATAGAGCTTCATGCCGCCGATTTGGATCCCGCGCCGTGAAGTGCGCCCGCCGCAACACAGCTGAGGCCGGAGGCCGGGTGTACGAAGGCGACCTCTATGAACCGCTGCCTCCCGCACTGCGGGGCCGTGTAGACATTCTGCTAGCCAATGTACCCTATGTGCCCACCGAAGCCATCCGGCTCCTGCCTGCGGAAGCCCGTATGTATGAAGCTCGGCTGGCGCTGGACGGGGAGCGGATGGGCTCGATGTCCTGCGGCGGGTGGCGGCCGAAGCCGGGTGCTGGCTGTCGCCGGGAGGTCGCCTGCTGGTAGAAACCAGCGAGCACCAGGCGCCGCAGGCTGCGCGAATCTTCGCCGGCAACGGATTGACTCCGCAAGTCATCCGTTCCGATGAACTGGACGCCACAGTTGTCACCGGAACCAGGCCGCTTTCGTAAGCCGTCAGGGATAAAGACAGTCCGAATTCTTTATCGGGGAAGGAGCAGGGAAATGACGAACGCCGATACCAGGCAAATCATTGAAAAGTATATTGAGGCTTACAATGCGTTCGATGTTGACGGCATGATTCGACTTTTACATAACGATGTGGTGTTCCGGAATATTTCGAATGGCGAAGCGAATATGGAGACCCGTGGAGTTCAAGCGTTTCGCGAGCTGGCGGACAGGTCGGCCAAGATGTTCTCCGCCCGTCGTCAAACCATCACCGGTTACCGCACCGAAGATAGCAAGATTGAAGTAAGAATTGAGTATATAGGGACCCTGGCGGTTGATTTGCCCAATGGATTAAAAACGGGCGATCACCTGCAGCTCGAAGGCAAATCCCTATTTGAGTTCAAAGACGGAAAAATCTCTCTGATTGAAGATTACAGTTAAAAGAGGCGGGAGACGGGGCTTCAAGCATGGACAGACAACCGGCCGTCTCCATTTACCGGCCTGCTTCCTTGGTCTCCATAAAACGATGAAGCCTGAGCGGCCCTTCCGCAATCTCCTCTTCCGTCAAATTGCCGTACCCCAGTACGATTTTGCCGTTGTGGCGCCCTTTGACTCTGGCATAATCATCGAAGGAACCAAGGCGCACGCCGAAAGTTTCGAGCTCGTTCCAATCGATAGGGCCGTAACGCCCCGGATCAAAAGCGAGCTGGACATGCATCCCCGCTTCATCCCCCAGGATGGTCGCCGCATCCCCGAACAGGCGCCGGCATTGTTCCGCCAAGAACATGCGTTTTCGTTTATATACCGCTCTCATCTTGTGGATATGCCGCTCGTAATGACCGTCTTCCATGAAACGGGCTAAAGCCAGCTGGGTGATGCCGGATGTCGTCAAATGGAGCTCGGATTTCGTAGACATGACGCGTTCCATCAAGCCGGAGGGAACGATGAGAAAACCGATCCGCAGCGCGGGAGATAAGGTTTTGCTGAAGGTTGCCGCATAGATGACACGGGAGGGTGCCATCACCTGAAGAGGCGGTACCGGAGCGCCTTTATGGCGAAACTCGCTGTTGTAGTCGTCTTCCAGCAAATAATGTCCGGCCGCTTCGGCCAGCTGCACGGCTTGCTGTCTCCGCTGAATCGAGAGAATGCTGCCGGTCGGGTACTGGTGGGAAGGCGTAAGAATCATTAAGCCTGCGGCGGCCTCAGGAGGGATTCGGCTGATCATCATCCCTTGCTTGTCGACGTCGATAGGATGAACGGCATAATTCCATTTTTGAAAAATATCCGCAACGAATCCGATTGTCGGTTCCTCAATATAAACGTGGCGAAACAGGTTCGCGAAGGCCGATGCCAGCAGCAAGAAGCCTTCCGAGCCGCCGGATGTAACCATAATTTGGTCGGCGCTGCAGCTGATTCCCTTAACCCGGTATACATAACGGGAGATCGCTTCTCTAAGCGGTCTCATGCCTTGAATATCGCTATATGTAAAGATGTGATCGGGCTCCGAATTCATCGTCTCCCGCACATACTTGCTCCAGAGTCTGCGCGGAAAATGCTTCAAGTCCGGCGTGCCCGTATCAAAATCAATAAACCGCCTCTCCTTCCGGTCGGGGACAGGAGCGGTTTCCGTTGTGGAGGAGGTTGGAAGCTCCCGCGCCGGGCGAATCTCGATTCCGTCGGCAACATAGGTGCCGGAGCCTGTGCGGGAAGTCAAATAACCTTCGGCGGTTAACTGCTCGTACACTTCGATTACAAGATTCCTTGCGATGTGAAGCTCCTCGGCGGCCTTGCGTGTCGGGGGCGACCGGGTACCGCAGGCCATCTCGCCGCTTTCGATGCATCTGCGTAAATAGTCGGCCAGCTGCTTTGTAACTGATCCGGCATCGGCTGTCGGGGCAAATCCGAACAACGGTCACTCCTCCTCACGATTGGTTCTTGAAATCAGTCCATTTTTGGCTCTACAGATTGCCAATCATTCCAATTATACTGAAACTGAACTTAAGGCGTAAAGGAGATGAAGGGAAGATGTTCAAGCGACAATTAGGCAGATCGGGTCTGGAGGTAAGCGCCCTGGGAATTGGTCGCTGGGCGATCGGCGGGCCATGGCATGATGCGGCAACAGGAGAACCTTTCGGATGGGGTGAAATTGACGATCAAGAATCGATAACGGCCATTCACTGTGCGCTCGACAGCGGCATCAATTTCATCGACACTGCGGATACCTACGGGGCAGGGCACAGCGAGAGCATTCTGGGACAAGCGCTGAAAGGCCGGCGGGACAAAGTCATCCTGGCCACAAAATTCGGCTACGTCACGAATGAGAAGACCAAGGAAGCTTTGGGGCAAAGTGCGAGCCGTGAATACATCAAAGCTGCTTGCGAAGCATCGCTTCGAAGACTGAACACCGACTATATCGATTTGTATCAGTTTCATCTCGGCGATTATCCGCAGCAACTGGCACAAGAGGTAATGTATGTGCTGGAGGAGCTGGCGGCCGAAGGCAAAATCCGTTATTTCGGCTGGTCCACCGATACGCCCGAAAGCGCCGAGCTTTTTGCGCAAAGCAACCGTTGTACGGCAGTACAGCACGATCTCAACCTGTTTCGCGACAACCCTGCGATGCTGGAAGTGTGCGAGAAGCATCAATTGGCAAGCATCAACCGGGGGCCCTTGGCTATGGGGCTGTTATCCGGCAAATACTCCGAAACGGTGGCGGTAATGGACCCCAAGGATATCCGGCGCAGAAGCAACCTGGACTGGCTGACTTATTTTAAAGACGGCAACCCCTCTCCGGAGATGATGGGCAAGCTGCAGGCCGTGCGGGACATCTTGACCTCGGGCGGCCGGACCCTGGCCCAAGGCGCGCTGGCCTGGCTTTGGGCCAAGAGCGAGCTCACGCTGCCCATTCCGGGCTTCCGCACCGTAAAGCAGGTAACGGAGAATGCGAAGGCCATGGAATTCGGACCGTTAACGAAGGCCCAAATGGAGCAAGTAGAACAGCTCCTGACCGGTGCGGGAAGTGCTTCCCTGTAACGAAAGGTACGTATAGACCAAGAAAGGGATTTCTCCGCGGGTGAAGATCCGGGAGGAATCCCTTATTGTTATGCGCGGGTCTATACATGCTTCCGGACAGCGGCATGGATCAAGGCCCAGCGATCCCTTTCCCACTTCCATAGAGAAGTCGCATAGGCAATGGTATCTGCGTTGTAAAACCCGGCAATTCGCTGCACGCCGTACAACTCGCAAACTCCGTTATGATCGGTATCCACCGGCCGGAGTACACCATAGTCATTGGGAAGAACCGGAGTCGGATTTACCAGCTTGCCGTTCTTGTAGTATCCCGCTTGATCGTACGACGTCTTTTTTTCCGACAGATCGAGAGTATAAGTTTTGTTTTGCTCCTGAATCGAAATGGAAGCCCGGTAATCATCGAGAAATTGGCCGGTGATCGTCAAGGGACGGGGGACCGGGATAGCCCGGGGAACATGGTGGGCAACGGTGTAGATATAATAGTCGGAAGTTCCTCCAGCGCCGCCGGTTTCGGCAGAAACATAGATGTCCGCTACTCTGTCCCCGTTAAAATCGCAGAACCGCATGGCAGGATGGTAACCGCCTCCCTGCAGCGGAATCAGCGTGGTCTTGTGCGTTGCCCTATCCGCGACTTGAATAAAAAGTCGCCTATAATATACGGTATCCTGGCTGAATTTCTGCCCCAGTAAAGACACTTGGTCCGGATGGCCGTCGCCGGTGACATCCACAACCTGCCGGTCCAACAGCACTAATCCTTCGTCCGGCCTGGCAGGATAAACGTGGTTTGGATGCATATTCGGAAAATAACCGTATGCGGCTCCGATTCCCCAGAAAGGGAAATATCCGTAATTCATCATTCGCATCAGCCCCTTTTACTTGCTAGTGTATGTGGGCGGATACCCAGGCGTGATTGGAGGGGGTCAATGGACTGACAAAGAACATTCTTCTTATATTAACGGTCCGTTTTTGGAAGCTTTGTAGAAAGTATCTTTATAATGGATGGCTAAGACTTCGTTATGATCGCTTCCAAGAATTTCGTAAATGCTTCCCGTTTTTTCATTGGAATCGCCGTTTTTTCGGGGCTTAGGCCTGACGATATGTCTAATTTCGCCAAGCTTTCTTCCGATTTCCGATTCGGGGACCTCTTCAGCAGAAATCCCGTAAATTGCATCATTCCATGCGAAGGCGCTTGGATAGGAAGAGGACGTTGCGGAAGTTGAACAAGCAGTCAGTATGGCAAGAATAAGCACAATAACCGTGAGTTGTTTCAATCAAAATACCTCCTTTAAGCACATTGACGCGGTCAATATCATCATAGTTGCAGCTGCAGTTTAAATTACGCATCCCAACCGGTTTCACCTTTACAAAACATTTACATTGGTTTAACTTTCCATTTATGTTTCGCTTACCCTCCGATGATGTTTCAAAGCTATCATAATTGTGAAGAACATTTGAAGGAGGACAAGCATGAACAAGAATTTCAAAGTGCTCAGCTCCGCGGTGCTCGCGGCGGCGATTGCTTTCGCAACCGTGAACTCGCCTAGCGTTTCGGCGGCTGACGCTCCAAGCTCGCAGCAAGCTGCGGCATCGATTACCATTCTGCCGATAGACCGGGCCACGATCCTGGCGGGACAGAAGCTGGATTTTCGCGTTGAATTGAATAACGGAGCGGCGAACAAGGACGATATCAAGGTTTCCATCAATGGGGTCGACGCCGAACAGTTCTTTGGCAAAAAGGCGGAACGGACGAACGCTAGTGCAAACAGCGCGGAGTTCACGATCCGGGACGTGAATTTTGATAAAGCGGGTATCTATACAGTGAAAGCCGATATCGCGGCAGGCGGCCAGACCCTTACGAAGAGTGTGAACTACGAAGTATTCGAAGCCGTTGGCAACAGCAAGAACGCCAAGAACGTCATTCTCATGATCGGCGACGGCATGAGCGCCAATATTCGCACGGCTGCACGTGTCGTATCCAAGGGGATCGAGGAGGGCAAGTTTAAAGGCTGGCTCGAGATGGAGAAAATGGACCACATGGGGATGATTACTACATCCGGTATGGATTCCATCGTCACGGATTCCGCCAACTCCGCTTCGGCCTATGCAACAGGGCACAAGACGGCGGTGAATGCCGAAGGCGTGTACCCGGATAACACGGCGGACCCGCTCGACGATCCAAGGGTGGAAAATATCGTTGAGCTCGTGAAGCGGACGAAGGGGATGGCTACGGGGATTGTGACGACGGCCGATGTGACCGATGCGACCCCTGCGGCGATGGCAACGCATACAAGAAAGCGCAGTACCTCTGAAGCGATTACGAACATGTTCTTCGAAAGCGGCTCGAGACCGGATGTCCTCATGGGCGGCGGCCTGGAGTGGTTCCTGCCGAAGGACCAAGGCGGCAAGCGCACGGACGGGAAGAGCATGATCGACTCCTTCAAAACGGCGGGCTACTCGTATGTGACCAACAAAACGGAGCTGAGCGCGAATCAAAGCGACAAGATCCTGGGTCTCTTCCGGCCGGGCAATATGAATGTGTACTTCGACCGCGAATACACCAAGCCGAACAATCCGGACATCGTCGGGAAGTATACGGATCAGCCGACCTTGATGGACATGACGGCCAAAGCGATCGATGCGCTGGACAACAATAAGAACGGCTTCTTCCTAATGGTGGAAGGGGCCTCGATTGACAAGATGGCGCATCCGATGGATTTTGAAAGAACAATTTGGGATACGATTGAATTCGATAAAACCGTCGGCCTGGCCAAGCAATATGCCCAGGAGCATAAAGATACGCTCGTCATCGTCACGGCCGACCACGGGCATTCCATGACGCTCAACGGCACTTACGATACGGTCGCTGCGGCAGGGAAGACAGGCGAGGAGTTAAGAGAAATTGTCGGCACTTATGCCAATTCCAAGTTCCCGACCTATACCGATGCCGACGGCGACGGTTTCCCGGATAACCCGGACTCGCAGTGGAAAATTGTAGCGGGCTGGGGCAATCACCCGGACTATAACGAGGATTACCTGACGAATCCGAAGCCGGTGAACCCCACCATTCAGGATCCGAATGTAAAGGATAAAGCCTGGTACATCGCGAACCCTGACAAGGATCCGAACGGTATCCATTTTAACGGAAATCTGCCGCATGAAGAAAGCACCGAGGTGCATACGTTCGACGATGTTCCGGTGAATGCCTCGGGCCCGGGAGCTGAACTGTTCTCCGGCTATCTGGACAATACCAAGGTGTTCAAGAACATGGTTACCGCGCTGGGGATTAAGGCGGTTCCTGCAGGCAAATTGAAGGCGTCGAAGAATGGGGTCAATGCCGTTAATGGCTCGGATAAAATGAATGTGGCTTCGCTCGTAAAGAATGGAGTCACTTACGCGGAAGTGGGCGGATTAGCGGTCGCCGTAGGTGCCAAAGCGGAAAGCAAGGATAATCAAGCGACGCTGACTAAGGATCAGACCACTGTCATCGTGAAAGCCGATTCCAATGTCATCCGTGTGAATGGCCAGTCCGTAAGCCTCGACCAGCCGGTTATTGTGAACGACGGGAAGCTCTATGCCCCGCTTCGCCCGGTTGCCGCGAGCCTTCGGTTACTGGGTCGATTGGTCCAATGAATAATTTATAATATCTAAGAAGGTCGCCATCGGCGACCTTTTTTAGTTGATTAGTTCGCATCAATCTTGTTAAACGCGCTGGCCCTTGCAAGACAAGGACGGCGCAGCCGCTTATCCTGGCGTGTTCACCTTTCCAGGGCTAACCGGAGAACCAATAATGCCATGATCACGGTGACGGGGGTGAAAATCAAGGTTTCGATCGAAGCCTGCGAAGCCAGGTTCCCGGCAGTATTGAGAAGAAGATATGCGAACATAACCCATATGCCGATGGTTGTCGTTCTCCGGAACCTTCCGTGCCCAATGTAGCCCGCTTTCAAAGCGACCAGGAACAGGAACAACGCTGTGATCAAGATAGCTGCAGCTTCAAAGAGGATCAGAGAAGAACCGTGGATTTGCCCGCCCCATACGAATGCGTATGGAACAATGCCAAGCAGGATCAGCAGGTGCAGTCCGAGCAGCAGTATGTTTAGAACCATCAGTATTAGGCTTGACAGCTTGGCACTGATTAACCTCTTCATCGGATCGCCCCTTCCAATATTCCACTCCAGCGGTTGGTCTTAAACGTTTCTCCGGGATGCGTTGACCGTTTGGACCTTCTCCATTTACTATATCCCTGTTTCCTAAGGATGGATAGATGCTTTTAGACGGAGTAAAACCGGACTGTCCGGAAAGCAAATTGAAAAGTATCAAATTTCGTTGTTTAAGCAGATGGTGAAAGCGATTGCGAGCAGGTAAGATGAATAAGGCGGAACAATATGGCAAAGGGCGGAGGGACAGGTATGGATCCTATTCCTGCGGCAAGCAAGCAGGCGGTTATCGCCAAGCGGCGGACAAGCGGGCTTGCCCGGTTTATGAAGCAAATCGATATTCAGCTTATGGTGTGGCCGGCACTTATCCTGATTCTCATCTTCAGCTATATCCCGATGTACGGCGTACTGATGGCGTTTCAGGATTACACCGTGTTCAAGGGCTTCTGGCACAGTCCATGGGTAGGGCTCAAGCATTTCGAAATGTTCTTCAGCTCCCCCGAATTCGGTTACGTGATGAGGAATACGATCGTGATCAGCCTGCTGAAGTTCTTCATCGGGTTTCCGGCTCCGATCGTGCTTGCCCTGATGCTGAATGAAGTAAGGCATATGGTATTTAAGCGGGTTGTCCAGACGATCAGCTACCTGCCGCATTTTCTGTCGTGGGTCATTGTGGCCGGCTTCGTGATGTCCATGCTCTCGACGGATAACGGCAGTGTGAATATGCTGCTGGGCAAGCTGAATTTGATCGATGAACCGGTCAATTTCCTTTCGATACCGAACTACTTCTGGGCGATTCTGGTGACAACGGGGGTATGGAAGGAAATCGGTTTTGCATCCATCGTTTATTTAGCCGCGATTGCCGGGATCGACCCGCACCTCTACGAAGCGGCGGCCATGGATGGCGCAGGCAGGCTCAAACAGATGTTTCTGATCACGCTTGCCGTCCATCGTTCCGGTAGTGATCATTTTCATGATTCTGGCCATCGGGAATCTGCTGAATGCGGGCTTCGACGATATCCTGCTGCTCGGCGGAAACCCTGTACTGCGGGAAGTGTCCGATGTGATCGACACGTACGTGTACCGGGTCGGGATCAACAGCTCGCGTTATTCTTATGCGACGGCGGTCGGCCTGTTCAAGGCCGTAATCAGCGTGGGGTCGCTGACGATAGCCAACTTCGCAGCCCGGCGGTCCGGCAACAGCTTATGGTAACGAATGTCAGATTTGGAAAAGGGGGTGAGGGCCTGTGATTCGGCAAAGCTTCGGCGACCGCCTGTTCAGCGGGGTGATTTACGTTTTATTGACGCTGCTCGCTTTCAGCACGTTTTACCCGTTCTGGAATGCCGCCGTGATTTCTTTTAACAGCGGGGCGGATACTTCGCTCGGCGGCATTACCTTCTGGCCGCGCGTATTCACCCTTGAGAATTATGAGATCGTGTTCAACGATAAACGGATCCTGAATGCGTTCGGCGTTTCCGTACTGCGGACCATTGCGGGAACCGCCGCATCCATCCTGATTACAGCGGTATTCGCCTACGGCATGTCCAAAAACCACCTGATGGGACGCAAGTTCTACATGGTGCTGTGCATCGTCACGATGTATTTCAGCGGAGGCCTCATCCCTTCGTTCTTGCTGATCCGCAGCATGGGCATGATGAATACGTTCTGGGTCTTTATTATCCCGTCGCTGGTCAGCGTGTGGAACATGATCATCTTCCGCACCTTCTTTAAGGAGCCGCCTGCGGGGCTCGAAGAATCCGCGCAAATGGACGGTCATGCGGCAACTGGGGCATCTTCTTCCGCATCATTCTCCCGCTGTCGGGTCCCGTGATCGCCACCTTGGCGCTTTTTACCGCGGTTTATCACTGGAACGACTGGTTCCTGCCGAGTATCTACATTACGAAGGAGCATCTGCTGCCGATCCAAACGTTGTTAAAGCAGATCTTAAGCTCGAATATTATGACGGAGCAGATGTCGCAGATGGATTCCGCCGCGCAGAGCCGTATGGAGCAAATGCGCACGGTGACCACCAAATCGCTGTCCATGGCCACCATGATGGTGGCTACCGTACCGATCATGCTGGTGTATCCTTTCGTGCAGAAGTATTTTGTCAAAGGCGTGCTTGTGGGATCGATTAAAGGCTGACAATCATCATTTAGGACAGAGAGGGGTTAAACGAATGAAAATAACGAAAACGCTTCTGCTGCCGGCGGCGGCCGCCATCTTATCCGTATCCATGATCGCCGGCTGCGAGAAGAACAATGCGGCTGAAACCGGAGGCAGTGCCGGGACAGATCCGAAGAATGCCGCAGGCGGCGGCGGGACGTTCGAGCTGGGCAGCAAGCCGCTGACCTTTACCTTCTACGGGAACTACGATTGGTACAACATGCCGGCCTGGGGTGAAGATGCGGCTTCCAAATGGATCAAAGAGAACAAGAAGGTCGATATCAAGGCAGTTTCCTCCGGCGGGGCGGCGGCACAGAAGCTGAATACGATGATTGCCTCGGGCGATCTGCCGGACGTCGTTTGGCTGGAGCGCAGCGGCGACGTGGAGAAGCTGCGGGCCGCGGACATGCTTGTACCGCTCGACGATTACATCAACAAATACCCGAATTTGAAAAAATGGCTCGGTGAAGCAGGACTGAACATGCTCCGGGCGTCCGACGGCAAAATTTACGGTTTCCCCAACTGGTACACGAACCGCCCGAACGGCAATGCCGGCTATGTGGTGAATAAGAAGATCTACAAAGAGCTGGGCTCGCCGAAGCTGGAAACGACGGACGATCTGTATAACTATTTGAAAGCCGTGAAGGAGAAATACCCGAATGTCATTCCGTTTGAGCCGCATCTTGGCAAGGACGGTCAAGGTCTGGACGTGATCTATTCCGCTTTCGCCGAGAATCACCCTAATGTCTATGTGGGCAACCGCGCCGTACCGAGCGGCGATAAGCTGACTTCGATCTTTACGGACCCGGTTTTCCGCGAAACGATGCAGTACGAGAGCAAGCTGTTCCGCGAGAAGCTCGCTGGATCAGGATGCGATGACCCATACCCTCGACCAGGTGACCGAGAAAGTGATGACCGGCAGAGTCGCGGTGCTGGCGTCTTCCAGCCCGACGGAGCTGGGGCTGAAGGGGGATACGGAGCTATCGGCGAAGGATCCGGAGGCGGGTTATTTCATGATCTGGCCGGTACATAAGGAAGGGCTGGACAAGAATAAAATTTTCACTGGGACCTATAACCAGCTCGGCTGGAACATCAGCGTGATTACCAGAGCGGCGAAGGATCCGGAAGCAATCTTTGCCTATCTGGACTGGCAGACCGGGCCCGAAGGCCAGCGCGTGCTCTTCTGGGGGCCTCCGGGATTATACTGGGACGGCGTGCAAGAGGACGGCATTACGCCGAAGTTCACGGAGAAATATACGACCGATGCCGCAGGCCTCAACAAGCTGCAATCGGTTTCGATCAACCTGATGTGGAACGGCAACACAGTTTATATCGATTCGACGAAAGCGAAATACGAGAGCACGCTTCCGGTGGAGAAGCGAAACTGGGCCACCCGCTGGCAGCAGGACATTACCTGGAAGACGCAGATGGACGCTACTGAATTCAATAATATCAACCCAGCGCCGGATTCCCCGGAGGGGATCATCGATCAGCGGGTAAAAGATATATTCCTGGAAGCAAGAGCCAAGGCGCTGTATGCCAAGAGTGACCAGGAGGTCACCGCCATCCTGGATAAGGCGGAGAAAGATGCCCAAGCCGCGGGCTATGCGAAGTCGCTGGATTATAAAACCAAGAAGTGGCAGGAGAATGTGAAGAAGCTGGGCAAGAAATAAGTATCAAGAGGGTAGCCTCCGGAGCGAGGGCATACTACAATACAAGTATGACCCTCGCTTGTAATATTTGTCTGGAGATGAAGAGATTGTACAAAGTGCTGCTGGCGGACGACGAAAGCCTCGATTTGGAGGGAATGAAGGCATTCATCCCGTGGGAAGAGCTCGGCCTCGAAGTCGTGGAGGCGGTTACCAGCGGCTTTGCCGCCATCAAGGTGCTCGAGTCGAAGCAAATCGATATTCTGGTTACCGATGTGAACATGCCGAACATGTCCGGGATCGAGCTGGCAAGAAAAGCGCTGGAGAAATCGAAGGACACCCGGGTGATCTTCGTAAGCGGTTACCAGGACTTCCATTATGTCAAACAAGCGCTCACCCTGAATGCCTGCGATTATGTGCTGAAGCCGATGGACGATGCGGAATTGATCGGCTCGCTGACGAAGGTACGCGGCGAATTGGACCGGGAGCGGGAGCGGAGGCAGCAGGAGCAAGCCTTTCGGCAAATGGTGCCGATGGTGAAGAACGAGCTGCTGCTGCGGCTGTTCGAAGGCTCCTGCGGGCCGGACGAGCTGGATCTGCTGCGGCGGCGAAGCATGGTTTGGACTCCACCCGCTGGCCGGCCCGTGCGGTCGTTCTGGAAATCGATGATCTTCCAGGCAAGGAGCCTGAGGAAAGCGAGGGCCGCCGGCGGGAGCTCGGGGAATGCATGGACCTGCTCGCGTCCGCATGCGCACTCAGGGGTGTCCGCCAAATATGCCGGCTGAGCAATCGAAGATTGGCGCTGATCTATGAGCAGGCTGCGGTGGAGAGGGCTCGCGATGATTTCCGTGAAATCAAGGACGGTCTTTCCTTCAGCCTTACTGCCGGCATCGGCGGGACGGCGGGTACACCGGATCGGTTATCCGATTCTTACTTGCAAGCGCTTAAGGCGCTGGATTTCAAAATGTTTAAAGGCAAAGGTCACATCATCGAATATGAGGATTTGGACGGGACCCAGATTGAAAATACGAACAGCCTGAACATCCAGCTCGACGCCTTGTTTACCGCCATGACGAATTATGATCTGGTGCTCGTTTACGACGAGCTGGACGTACTGTTCCAACTGGCGGGAAGTATGAACTCGAAGGTATCGGTTCACCATTTTGCTTTTTATATTGTTATGAGGCTCTACGACTATCTGCGGACCTTGAATGAAGACTTGTTTCAACTGCTCGGTCTCGATTTGAATTCTCTCGGGATTGTCCACGAGTTCGAGACGATTGCCGAGCTGAAGGCCTGGTTAAGACGCCGGATCTTCGAGCTCTCCGAGCTGCTCTACCGGAAGGGGCAGCAGAAGAACCGGAAGCTGATCGGCGAAATGATCGAATATGTCCAGGAACGCCTGCAGGAGAATGTGACGCTGCGGGAAGTTGCCGAGCATTTTTCCTTCTCGCCGAACTATTTGGGCACGCTCTTCAAGGAGGAGACGGGCCGGAATTTCAGCGAATTCGTCATCATGCTGCGGATGAACAAGGCGTGCGAGCTGTTATCACAGACGAAGCTCAAAATTTATGAAGTCGCGGACCGGGTAGGGTACCGTTATTTGCCTTATTTCAGCAGACAATTCAGGGAAACGTTCGGAATGACACCGCTTGAGTACAGAAGAAAATTGTAACCGAGGTGGAAATCAAGGGTGAGACGACGAACGAAAGGCTTTCTGCCATTCGGCTACAAACTGATGCTGTCTTATGCGGCGTTCATCATTCTTCCGTCGCTGCTTGTCGCCTATACGGCGAATACAATTTTTGTAAGCTCCATTCGTGAACAGACCCGAAGCAATATCTCGGGAACCCTGCAGCAGATCCGGGATAACATTACGTATAAGCTGCACGATTCGGTCCGGCTGTCCGACATGCTTTATTTTGACAGCACATTCATCTACCATTTGCGGAACAGCGGCGAAGGCTGGGCCAGCTATGAGGCCACGACCAAGCAGATTGTACCCAAGATGCTGACCGCGCTCGAAATGCCCAGCAGCAAGCTCTGGCTGTCCGTGTATGTTCATAACACAGCGCTTCCCGAAATTTATCATACCTACGAGTATCAGGACCCGATGGCTGCGAAGAACCGGATGTTCGATTTGTACCAGATTCGCCGTATCGCCGGGAGTTCCTGGTATTTGAATTATCCCTTGGAGAAATACGGCGTTACGATGCAGTGGAAGCAGATCGAGGACGACGGGCAATACGGGCGAATCTCGCTCCTGAGGCGAATCGTGGACAACAGCTACCCGGGCACGCTGCAGGAAGTGGGTTTTATCCGGATCAGCGCGCAGCTGTCGGATTTGCTGGAGAGCATCGATTATCAAAAAATAGGCGAACGGACCGCGCTTTTCCTAACGGACGAGGAGGGGCGGGTGCTGACCTCCACGGGAACTGCGGATATCCGGCCCGGACAGTTATGGCGCAGCGACACTGGGGGAACGTCGCTTGTGATCCAGGCGGACCTGCCGGAACCGCAATGGCGGCTCATCGCCCTTGTTCCGCCGGACATCACGGAGCGGGATACGCAGCGTTTGCGGAATTGGACCCTGCTGATTTGCGCGATATGTTTTATCGTCTTCTCGTTTGCCGGGGCTTTTATATCCAAGTACTTCTCGAGGCGGGTCTCGAAGATCGTTTCCGCACTGGAGGCGTTTCATGAAGGGAATTTCGAGAAACGGATCCACTTTAAAGGCAATGACGAATTTACACAGATTTCCAGCGCATTGAATGAGATGGGGCAGAATACAGGGGAGTTGATCCGCAAAGTATACGAAACGAATCTGCGCAAGAAGGAGGCGGACCTCGCTTCGCTTCAGGCACAGATCCATCCGCATTTCTTGTATAATACGCTTTCCTCGATAAGCCGTCTGGCGAAGTTCGGCAAGCTGGACCGGGTGGAGCAGATGGTCAGGGATTTGGCCAAGTTTTACCGGCTTGCCTTGAATGAAGGGCGCACCCTGATCCCCGTACGCGACGAAGTGGAGCAGGCCAAGGCGTATCTGAACATTCAGAAGACCAAATATGGGGAGCGGATGACCGTCTACTATGACATCGACCCGCGGATTCTCGGGTACACGACAATCAAGCTCATACTGCGACCGTTTCTGGAGAATGTGTTGAAATACGCGTGGCTGGGGGACAGCATCCGCATGAGAGTTACCGGCGAGCTGGCCGATGGGAAGGTCATATTCAAGGTCATTGATGACGGGATTGGCATCGATCCCGAAACGGTCCGGCAGATCCAGGATCCGGCGGGCAATACCGTCGGTTACGGAATCCGCAACGTCGACGAGCGCATCCGGCTTTATTACGGCCAAGAGTACGGGGTATCGATTTACAGCCGGCCCGGCATTGGAACGGCCGTTCGAATCGTTCTGCCGGCTGTGCGGAACGAAGAACAGACGGATCCTCCGGCGGCGCGGCTTCGCAGTTCATGAAGGGCAAATCGCCGAAATAACGGTAGCAAGAATAAAATCAGAGATGAGAGGAAGAAGAAAGATGAATGAAAAGACGCTTATTCCCGGCGAATGGCGGTTTAAAGCCTGTGACGAAGAGGAGTGGTCGCCGGCCGTCGTCCCCGGTCGCGTGCATACGGATTTGCTGCGCGCCGGGATAATCCCGGATCCGTTCTATGGTACGAACGAGAAGCAAGTACAATGGATCGATAAGAAGGATTGGGAGTACGAATCGGTGTTCGACTTATCGGACGAGCAGCTGGCCGAGAACCATGTGAACCTGGTCTTTGCCGGGCTGGATACCTACGCTGACGTCTCCTTAAACGGACGGCATTTGCTGTCTGCGGATAATATGTTTCGCACCTGGAAGGCGAATGTGAGAGATATCGCCCGAAGCGGGAGCAATACGCTTAAGGTTCGTTTCCGCTCGCCGATCCGGGAAGATCTGCCGAAGCTGGAGAAGCTGGGCTACCCAGCGCCGGCGGCCAACGACCAGTCGGATGTGGGGAGCTCGGCGACCGGAAGGTCAGTGTGTTTGCCCGCAAGGCCCCATATCATTACGGCTGGGACTGGGGACCGCGGCTCGTAACAAGCGGCATATGGCGCGAGGTCAAACTGGAAGCCTGGTCCGGAAGCCGTATCGCCGATCTGTACATTCGGCAGGATCAAGTGTCGGCGACCGGAGCCGTTCTGACGGCTGTAGCCGAGATCGAGTCCGATGCCGAGGGGAATTCACGCTTCGGCTGTCGGCAGACGGACTGCTGGCAGATAAGGAAGTGCGGCTGGCCCAAGGGATGAACCGCGTGGAGCTGGAGGTTCGTGTGGAGCGACCGAAGCTGTGGTGGTGCCGGGGACTGGGCAATCCTTATTTGTATACGTTTCAAGCGCAGCCGCTGGACCGGGATCGGATCGTCGCTGAGAAAAGCGTGCGAACCGGTCTGCGTTCAATGAAGCTCGTGAGGCAGCAGGATGTCGAAGGCACCTCCTTCTATATCGAGCTGAACGGCCTTCCCGTATTTGCCAAAGGGGCGAACCATATCCCGAACGACAGCTTTATTACGGAAGTTACTTATGAACGCTACAAGCACGAAGTCGCCGCCGCCGTGGAATCCAATATGAACATGCTGCGGGTATGGGGCGGCGGGATATACGAGCAGGACGCCTTCTACGAACTGTGCGACGAGTACGGGCTGCTCGTATGGCAGGATTTCATGTTCGCGTGCAGTATGTATCCGGGTGATGAGGCGTTCCTGGCAAACGTCCGGGCCGAAGCGGAGGAGAATGTCAAACGGTCAGCGCAATCATCCCTGCATCGCCCTGTGGTGCGGCAATAACGAGATCGATACGGCTTGGTCGCATTATGACGAGCAGGCCGGCTGGGGCTGGAAGCAGCAGTACACGGCGGATCTCCGGGAACGTATATGGGCCGATTACGAGGCGGTCTTTCACCGCATCCTGCCCGAGGCTGTGGAAGAGTATGCGCCGGGGACGGCTTATTGGCCTTCTTCTCCGATGACGGGTTTGACCGGAGACCGTACGCAGCATGCCCACAGCTCGACGACCAGCGGGGATATTCATTATTGGGGCGTGTGGCATGCGGTAGAACCCTTCGAGAAATACAATGTCCACATCGGCCGGTTTATGAGCGAATACGGCTTCCAATCGTTCCCGGAATACCGTTCCGTCCGCGCTTATGCCGAGGAGAAGGATTTGGCGCTGGAATCGGAGGTCATGCTCGCCCACCAGAAGAACGGCCGAGGCAATCAGCTGATCAAGCAATATATGGATATGTATTTGCCAGGGCCCAAAGATTTCCCGTCCTTCCTCTACCTGAGTCAGGTGCTGCAGGCGGAGGCGATGAAGACGGCGATCGAAGCGCACCGCCGCAGGAAGCCGTTCTGCATGGGGAGCCTGTACTGGCAGATGAACGACTGCTGGCCGGTGGCGTCCTGGGCAGGCATGGACTATTACGGCCGATGGAAGGCACTGCAGTACTATGCCAAACGCAGCTTCAGCGATATTCTGCTCTCCATCGACGGAACGAGCGGCGGCCGGATCGACTTCCATCTCGTGTCGGACCTGCTGTCGCCGGTATGGGGAAGGCTGCATATCGGCTTGTACAGCTTTACCGGCGGCGTGCTGAAGGAGCTGTCCGTACCTGTGGCAGTAGGGGCGAATACGGCTGCGCTTGTTCACTCCGCCGGCATTCAGGAGCTGCTCGGACCACATGACCCTGCCTCCACGGTGCTGTATGCCCGGCTGGAGCAGGATGGGAGCATACTGGACAGCAAGGAGCATTATTTCACGTCAGTCAAGGCTATCAACCTGGACGTACCCGTAATTCAAGTGACGCAGACGCAAACGGAGAACGGCATCCGGCTCACGCTGGAAACCGATGTGCTGGCCAAGCAGGTGTGGGTATCGCCCGAAACGGAAGGCCGCTTCAGCGACAATTTCTTCGACCTGATTCCAGGGATGGCGAAGTCCATTGAATTCCATGCCTTCCGGGCCGGGGACAAATCGGACATCCCGGCAGACCCGGGCAGAATCACTGTAAGCTCGATGGCGGATTATATTCAATCACCTCAGTGACAGGAATTGGTGAACGGGCATGCCCGCGATCCTGAAAGGCAATGGCCGGCCGAGTTTTCTCGAAGCAGGCAAAAGACAAGATCAATTCCTATTCTGACAGCTTCACTCCAGTCCATAGGAAACCGGGTGCATCCATCGGTGCCCCCGGCTTTTTTTTCGCCCATTGACATGTGCCGCGTAATTGAATAAGATGGTTATGTACTGTTCGGTTCAAAAAAGGAGTGTTACAACATGGTCCGGCCTCGGGAGTTTGACGAACAAGAAGCATTGGATACGGCGATGCAGCTGTTCTGGGAGAAAGGCTACGAAGCCACTTCCCTAACGGATCTGACGTCGCGGATGGGAATCGGGCGTCCGAGCTTATATGCGGCCTTCGGTGACAAGAAGGAGTTATTCGCCGCTGCGCTTCACAAGTATTCCGGCACGACCCTGGACAATATCCGAGCGAAGTTTGAAGCTATTCCCTCCGTAAAGGAAGCCTTCCGCACTTTCCTTGACGAGATGATGGAACGGGCTTACGGTGATGGGCCTAACTGCGGTCAGCTTCTGCGTGAATACGATCGTAGAGCTTGCACCGCATGACGCACAGTTCGAGATGGTGACCAAAGATTTCGAAATGAAGCTGGCCGACCTGTTTCAACAGAAGATAGAACAAGGAATCCGTTCCGGAGAGCTGGCGACTGAGCTGGATGCGGTAGGGATTGCCCGAACGCTGACCGTTTCGACGGTCGGACTCATCGTCATGCTCAAAGCACGGCCCGAACGCGCCTTTGTGGAAAGCGTTGCGACCGTCCTGCTTCGATTGCTGAAGTAAGCTCCTCCACCTATAATACGGACAGTACATATCCTAGTCGGGAGGAGGCCCGTCTCCAAACCAGCATCCGAGCATGAGGTCTTGCGCTTGAGGCATTATTCATTGTATTTTTTTACCGGTTATATACCATTTGGTACATAACAGAGACATAACCTAGGAGGAGAGAACCATGACAGTTACACCATCATCCGAAATGCAGGACCAACAGCTTTTTATCAATGTGATCCGGGAACGCCGGTCTGTCCGCGACTATGACCCCACAGTCCAAATTTCCCGGGAGGAAATGAATGAAATCCTGCGGGAGACCACGCTGGCTCCGTCTTCGGCCAATATGCGGCCGTGGAGATTTCTCGTAATCGACTCTCCGGAACTGAAGCAAAAGCTGCTTCCGATCGCGTTCAATCAGCAGCAGGTGGTTGAAGCCGCGGCCGTCATCGCCGTTCTTGGAGACATGGAGAGTATCCGGAACATTGAGAAGATCTACGGCCAAGCCGTCGAGGCGGGTTACATGCCGGAGGAAACGGCGAAATCGTTTGTCGCCCGCTATAAAGGCATGTTTGAGACCATGCCTCGGGAAGACATTCACCGCATCGTATATACCGATGGCGGGCTGGTATCGATGCAGCTGATGCTTGTTGCACGCGCCCGCGGCTATGACACCGTTCCGATGGGGGGTACGATCGGTCCAAATTTGTGGAAGCCTTCGGGATTCCGGAGCGATTCTCCCCTGTTATGCTGATCGCCATTGGCAAAGCCGCCAAGCCCGGACATCCGACGACCCGGTCGCCTATCGAGGATGTCGCTTTCTACAACGAAATGCCCAGCGAGTAAAATGAATGCCCAAGACCTTCGCATCCGCCAAAGCCGCGGCAAGCGAAGGTCTTGCTATTTTCGTGCGAGATATAGCCAAAAATGTGAGTTTTGGTCAATAACGGATCAGTTTCGGCTAAAGCCAGCCCCCTGCATTCTTGGTAAACTGAACAAAATCCTAATAAAGGATAGTGGGGGCGCTGCTATGTCGGTTCATAAAGCATATTCCATATCCCTTGCCATTGCCGCGGCGGTATCAATGAGCGGATGCGGGAACGGAGGCACGGAATCCAAACCGGGAGACGGCGCGGCGACCGGTGAAGTGAAGGACTTGGCCGCAAGCAAGGAGCCGGTGACTATTAACTTCTATCGTCCGTTCAACGCCACGACCGAGGATGACTTTAACAAGATGATGGGGGATGCCATTAAAGCGAAATTTCCCAATGTAACACCGAAGTTTATTCCTTACGACAAATCCATCGGAATCGAAGGGCTTATCACGTCGGGTGCCGATCTCGATATCGTTCTGCTGTCGATCGCTTTCGTACCGCAGTTTTCCAAATACAATCTGCAGCTGGATCATACCGATCTGATTAAGAAATACAATTTTGATATGAACCGCCTGGAGCCGACGGTTGTAGACTACATGAAGAATTTCAGCGGCGGAGGAATGTATGCGCTCCCAATTTTTACGACGGCGGAAACTCTCATGTACAACAAAGACTTATTCGATAAGTTCGGCGTCCCGTATCCGAAGGACGGTATGACCTGGGACGAGGCCTACGAATTGGCGAAAAAGATGACGCGCACGGAAGGCGGAACGCAATATTACGGGCTTATGATGTCCACCAGCCATATGCTGCGTACCAATCAAATGGGTATTCCTTATGTGGATGTGAAGACGGGCGCACCTCAGATTGCCACGGATTCTTTCCGCAAAGTGATAGAAAATTTTACGCGCTTCTATATGATTCCCGGAGGGGAGTTCAAAGACAAGAAGCCGGGCGAAGCCGATTTGTTCCTTAAGAGCCGGACCCTGGCCATGTATGCTTATTTTAACAGCACGATGGTAGGAGCTCCGGAAGATATGAATCTGGACGCGGTGACGCTGCCCGGCTTTAAGGACGCTCCCGGTGTCGGCTCCCAGATGTACCCGACCTATGCAGGCGTCGTCAGCACCAGCAAGAATAAAGATTACGCCTTCCAAGTCCTGTCCTATCTGACCTCGGAAGAGATGCAGATGAAATTCGCCAAAGACGGCACCGGGCTCCCTATTATTAAAAACAACGAGAAGATCATCGCCTCCTTCGCGGAAGGCAAGCCGCGAGCTGAAGGGCAAGAACATCAAAGCCTTCTACCCGGCGAAGCCTGCACCGATTCCGCAAAGAAACGAATACGAAGATTTGGCCGATAAACAAATCAATGCCGCATTTACGGATATCATTCTCGGCAGAACCGATGTGAACTCAGCCCTGCGGAAAGCGCAGGAACAGGCGGCAAGTGATATCGAGTCGGCGAAGGCCGCAGCGAAATAACTTTGTCTGTGTCATACGGTTCGTCTGCGGAAGGCTGCGAAATTGCAGCCTTTTTGTGCGGATTTGCCTAAATCGTTCGAAGGAGCAATGATCGGATGAGACTTCGGTTTCAAAAGGACAGCGGGCTTCCGAATGCGCTGAGCTGTTCCATGTGACGCTTGGACATACCCCGGATTTACGGAGGATCCAGCGGCTGTAGCCTTCTTGACAAGGTTTCCCAGTGGGATTATAATAATTACAGTAAGTACTGACAGACAAGTGGATTGAGGGATGAAGATGAGCGACAAGAACCCGAAGACTAACGAAGAGAAGCTGTTATGGGCGGCCATCGATCTCATATCGGAGAAAGGCTACAACGGTGTGACCACGAAGGAAATTGCCGAAGCGGCGGGCCTGAGTGAGAAGACGCTGTTCCGCTATTTTGGCAGCAAGCAGAATTTGATCGAGACCGCGTTCGACCGTTTCCATTACGGAGGTGAAATGATAAAGCTCTTTCAAGAAAAGCTGACCGGAGATCTGCACGCAGACCTGCTTCTGATCAGCCGGACCTATCACGAGCTGATGAACCGCAATAGGAAAATGGTGATGATCAGCATCAAAGATGAGGGACATTTGCCTGGATTTAAAGAAACGACACAGAAGCACCCCGGCGGCTGCTCACGGTTTTGACGAATTATTTTACCGAGATGGCCGGAAAGGGGAAGGTAATTGACAAGGACCCGCAACTGCTCGCCCTATCCTTCATGATGATGAACTTCGGTGCTTTTATGAACGATCTGGAGAAGGGCGCCAATTACTTTCCGAACGTGACCCTGGAGGCGTTTATTGAGGAAGGGGTGGACGTATTTACTAGGGGACTGACTCCCTAGTTTTTTATCAGTAAAATGTCAGTAAGTACAGACAGACAAATAAAATGAGGTGGAGAAGAAAAATGAATGCAAAGGCTAAAGATCAGCTGTCAACCGGCGATAAGTTAATTCGCGTTCTCATGTTTACTTTGATCATCTCGATGATGAGCGGCTTGATGTTCAACATCGTGCTGCCGGAAATCAGCAGGGAGTTCCATTTGGGCATCGCCCAGGTAAGCTGGCTTTCATCGGCCTATTTTCTTATCTATGCGATCGGTACGGTTACTTACGGGAAGCTGGCCGACAGCTATAAGCTTAAGAGCTTGCTTACCTTCGGTCTGCTTCTCTTCGCAGCCGGATCCTTGGTCGGGCTGGCTTCCCATACGTTCTGGCTGGCTCTTGCGGGCAGATGCCTGCAGGCGGCAGGCGCCGCTTCCATTCCGGCCGCGGCGATGCTGATCCCGGTACGGTATTTCCCGCCGGAACGAAGAGGCTCCGCGCTTGGCATGAGTGCGGTAGGGCTTGCGCTCGGCAATGCGCTGGGCCCGGTCGTCTCTTCCTTGATCGTGAGTCTGGCGCACTGGCGGTGGTTGTTTGCCGTCCCGCCGCTGATCCTGGTCACGCTGCCTTTTTACCGCAAATATTTGAAGGAGGAGCCGGAAGGAACTCCCGGGATGTTCGACTGGATCGGTGGCGGCCTGCTAGGCGTAACGGTGGCGCTGCTGCTCTTGGGGGTTACGGGCGGTTCCTCGCTGATGCTGCTCATCGGCTTGATCGTTCTCGGCCTGTTTATCCTGCGGGTGCTGAAGACCCCGGCGCCGTTTATTCAGCCCAAGCTTTTTCGGAATAAAAGCTATACGTGTGGCTTAACCGTCGCTTTTCTGGTGAACGGAATCGGGTTTTCGTTTTATTTTCTAACGCCTTTGCTGCTGGCGAAGGTGCAGGCGCTCGATCCGGGATGGGTTGGCTTTGCCATGGTTCCGGCCGCACTCGCATCGGCTCTTCTTGGGAGAATCGGAGGAAAGCTGGCCGACTCAAGAGGGAACTCCTATTTATTTTTTATCGCGTCCGGCGGCCTGCTGCTTTCGTTTATCCTGCTTTCGTCCTTCACCGGAGGCTCGGCCTTCCTCATCGCTTTGTTTCTCATTTTCGGCAATGTCGGTCAGTCGTTTATACTGATTGCTCTATCCAATACCATTTCGAGAACCCTGCCGAAGGAGCAGGTCGGCGTCGGCATGGGCCTCATGTCGATGTTAAATTTTATCGCCGGGGGGATGGCAACGGGAATTTACAGCCGGGTAGTGGAGTATGGCGCAGGGCATCCGTGGAATCCGGTGAACCTGGATGCGAACGGCTCGAGTTTTCAGCAACATCTACTTTGTTCTTGCGATTCTGCATGTAATGATCCTGGTGTTTTACTACATTCAGTTCGGAGAGTCGAAGCGTACTGCGCTGCAGGTTGAGGGCTAATATGGAGGGAAAAGCTTGGGGGACAGCCTCAGGCTTTTTTTAATGATATTTAAATATTACAAATAATTTTGTCTTTATCTATGGAGAATTTGCAATTTCTTTTTTATAATTCAAGAAAATCATATTCATTAATTACAATTGTTGTGGCAGTGGAAGATTTTATTTTTGTACTGATTGTAAGCGTTTGCGATTGATGTCGCGGATGAAAACAGGGGAGGTCAAATTCAAATGGACAAGAGATCAATCCAAGCTTGGGGCAGCGCCGCTTTGGCGGTAGTCATGACATCGCTGGCATTGGCCGGATGCGGAAGCCCGGACGGGAAGAGCGGGGCGGGTGAACCGGCGAAGCAGGCATCGGGCTCGGATCCGCTAAAAATATCCATGATGCTCGACTTCAGCGGGAAAGAGCAGCCAAAGCCGGACAATCCGGTGCAGCAAGCCATTGAGAAGTACACGAATACGAAGCTGAACATCACGGAAATACCGAGCAACGACTATTGTTCCAAGTCGCCGGTACTCATCGCATCGGGCGATATGCCCGAAGTTCTTGCGAGCTGTGGAGCCCCAAGCCAGCCTTATCTGGTGAATGCCGCGCTCGGAGGCGCTTTCTGGGACATTACGCCGTACATTAAAGATTATCCGAATTTGTCCAAGATGCCGCAGGTTTCCTACGACAATGTGAAAATCGGCGGCAAGATCTACGGCATTCCGCGGTACCGCCCGATTTCCCGCTACGTGTTCATGTACCGCAAGGATTGGCTGGACAATGTAGGCCTGAAGCCGCCCACCACGGTTGATGAATTTTACAACATGCTGAAGGCGTTTACAAACAACGATCCCGATAAGAACGGCAAGAACGATACCTACGGCATTTCATCGATGATCTCCAATACCTCGTTCAGCCCGGATTTCGGATTAATGTTCGGCGCTCCGAACAACTGGGCGGTGAAGGACGGCAAGTTCATCAAAGCGGAAGAGACGCCGGAATATCTCGAGGGCTTGAAATTCACCAAGAAGCTCTACGACGAGAAGCTGCTCAACCAGGATTTTGCGTCGGTCGACCGGCCGAAGTATGAAGGGGAATTCGAGAACGGCAAGGCCGGCGTTCTTAACGCCACGACGAATAACATGCTCGCTTTTGAAGCAAGGGTGCAGTCGCATAACAAAGATGCCAAAATCGACGGCGTCAGCGCGCTTGAAGGGCCGGCAGGCAAGCGGACGATGGCCGATCGCGGCTCTAACGGGATTCTGATGTTCCCTAAGTCGAAAGTGAAATCGGAAGCGCAGCTCAAGCAGCTGCTCGGTTTCTTCGATAAACTGTCCGAGAAGCCGATGGTTGATTTGTTCGAATGGGGCATTCAAGGAACGCACTATGAGCTGAAAGACGGGAAAGCGGTCCGCACGAACCAAACGGCCTTTGACAACGAAGTCGGATTCCCTTACAGGTCGCTGCTGGAAACGATCCCGGTGGCGAATATAAAAACAGCGGGCGATGTCGACCCGGCTACGCAGCGGTCTTATGATATTGAAGCAGATAATGCGAAATATGCGGTTGTCGACCCGGCGATGGTTCTGATCTCGGAAACGTGGAACAAGCAGGGGCAGGAGCTTCTGCAGATTCTGAACGATGCCAAGGTGAAATTTGTCATGGGCAAAATCGACGAGAACGGCTGGAAGCAAGCCGTTGCCCAGTATAAGAAGGCCGGCGGCGATAAGGTCAGGCGGAAGAATATGCTGCGGAATATACCAAAGCCAAGGCGAAATAGGGCCGCTGAAATTCATCGACAGGTGGCGGGGAACGAATGAAGGGAACGGCAGGAGGCCGGTTAACGGTCGAAGCGGTATTGCAAAAGCTACAAGAGCAGGCGGGCCGGTTGGAACCGACGGTCGATAGGTCGCTGTTCGGATCACCCGGCATGGAAGTGACAGGGATCGTTACTACCTTCCTTGCGTCACAGGATGTGCTGGGGCAGGCCGCCGCCCTGGGAGCCAACCTGGTGATCTCGCATGAAGGCCTATTTTATTCCCACCAGGAGCCGCAGGGGTGGCTGGCGGAAGATCCTGTCTGTTTGACCAAACGTCAATGGATCGAACAATCGGGCATGGCGGTCTTCCGGTTCCATGATCACGTTCATCGGTACCGCCCGGACTTCATTACGGAAGGGTTGGTTCGCGCACTGGGTTGGGATTCTTATGTGGAAGAACATTTGCCGGCGCCTTGTATCGTGAGCATGCCCGCAAAGAGCCTTCGTACCCTTGCGGAAGAAGTGAAGAGCAAGCTGGGCATTCCCTATGTAAGGACGGTCGGCGGTTCCGGGACGCATTGTTCGAGAATCGGATTGCTCGTCGGCTACAGGGGAGGGGAGCGACGTCGATTCCTCTCATGGAGAGCCATAAGCTGGATCTTCTCATTGCGGGTGAAGGCCCCGAGTGGGAGACGCCGGAATATATCCGCGACGCGGTGCATCAGGGGCGGGGCAAGGCGCTGATGATCTTGGGCCACGCCGCCAGCGAAGAGCCCGGTATGCGGTATTTAGCCGAACAATTGAGCGGGGAGTTTCCCGGGGTCCCCGTACATTTCATTGCAGAGAAGCCCCTGTTTCAGATTCTTTAACCCGGTCTTGCAGCATGGAAGAAGCCGTCTCCCGGCCAGGGGAGCGGCTTCTTTGATTTAATTGATAATCTTCAGCTTCTTCAATGTGTCCAGCGTCAGCTGCTTGGCGGCCGAGCCGCTGGCATCTACGTTCGTTGCGAACACCCACTTGTCTTTCCCCGTTTCCACATAACCGACATACCATCCGAGGCCCATATCCGACAGCCTGGTCCCGGTTTTCCCATGAACGGTATAATCGTCCTGTTCGTCGTCGATCATGATCCGCTTGACGGTCTTCATCGTTTTCTTCTGGAAAGGCAAGTCTTCTTCCACGAGCTTTTCTATAAACGCCGCCTGTTCCTGAGCGGAGATCTTCAAGGCGCTGTTCAGCCAGAATTGATCGATTCCGCCGGAGATGTCCTGATTGCCGTAGCCGATTTTATGGATGTAATCCTGCATCCGTTCCTGTCCGATATCCCGGGCCATGGCCTGGTAATACCAGATCACGGAATTCCTCATGCCTGAAGCCAGCGTATGATCCCGGTTCCAGACCGGAAACTCCCTGACCACACCGTCCCATCGCTTGACGTCGTATTCATCGGCAACCGCTTTGACTTCGAGCCCGATTAATGCATTCGGCACTTTGAAGCTTGATTCGGGGGTGAACCGCTCCTTGCTTCTTTCCTGGTTATAAGCATATACTTGATTTGTTTTCAGGTTTTTCAGGACCAGCGTCCCTTGGGTATTGCGGAAAATATCGTTCAGCTCGAGCGGGTGAATCTTCGGATCGGCAAAGACTCCCATTGTAAGTGTTAATATCGAAACCACCGTAACAGCTGTCACGATAAACAGCATGAAACCTTTGATCTTCTTCATCTGCAACACTCCAGTTCCCATTGTTCTTGTGGGGAATGATCTCGATGGCCATCGAACCAACCCGGTTTTCGCAGCCCCAATGCACCGGGATACTATGAGTCTATCGATACCTGTACAGCTTGTAAATCGCGGTTTCACCGGTTTGTACCTGTACAGATGAAAGGAGGGGGCGAACAACCATGATCTACGCCGAAGTCATGGGTTATATTGAACGGCAAATCGCGAGGGGCGAATGGAAGCCGGGGAGCAGGTCGCCTTCGATCCGGTCTCTGGCCCGGAAGTTCGGCTGCAGCAATAATACGGTCATCAAGGCCTATTCCGAGCTGGAAAAGAAGCATGCGGTCTATTCCGTCGGGCGGAGCGGTTATTACGTAGTGGAACAGGCTCCGGCACGGCAGACGAGTCCCGCCGATCCGGGAATCATCGATTTCTTATCCGCAGGCCCGGATCCGGGGGCTATGCCTTATCGCGACTTCCAGCACTGCATCAATCAAGCCATCGACGTGTATAAAGAAGAAATGTTCACCTATTCCGAGAGTCAGGGGTCGCCATCGCCGCGGGCGGAGCTGGCCCGGCATTTGCAGGAGCTTCAGGTGTTTGCGCCGCCAGAGAGCCTATGCGTAGTTTCGGGTTCGCAGCAAGCCCTGCATCTGCTGATTTCGCTTCCCTTTCCGAGCGGCAAGAAGGACATCTGCGTCGAACAGCCTACTCACGTCAGCTTCATCGAATCGGTCAAGCTTCAGCAGGCGACAGCCTATGGGGTGGAAATCACTTCGAGCGGGATCGACATGGAGCGTCTCGAGCATCTGTTCAAGTGTAAGAGCATCAAGTTCTTCTATACGGTCTCCAGATTTCATAACCCGACGGGGTACAGCTACACGAACGCGGAGAAGCGGAAAATGGTGGAGCTCGCCCAAAAGTACGACGTCTATATCATCGAGGATGATTATTTGGGCGATCTGGATCCGAACCTAAGGCATGACCCGATGTTTGCTTATGATCCCTCAGGCAGAGTGATTTACACGAAGAGCTTCTCCAAGATCATGCTGCCCGGTCTGAGACTGGGGCTGGCTGTGGTTCCCGAATCTTTGCGGGCCGCATTCCTGCGCGCCAAGTTCGCTGCGGATCTGCATACGCCGGTGCTCACGCAAGGGGCCCTGGAAATTTATCTCAGGAGCGGGATGTACAAAGCCCATATTGGACGGATGAGAACGATCTACAGCAGAAAAGCGGCTATTTTACAAAAAGCCTATCAGGAATATCTGCCGTCTGCCGCTGTGTATTCGGGCTCGCCGTCCGGCTTTTACTCCACCATCCGGTCGCCGGCTCCGCTGAAATCCAGAACATTCATTGAGCATATGAAGAAGCGGAATGTACTCTTGGGCGACGCCCGAACCATGTTCCTTCCCGGGCTGGAGCAAGACTCGTATGTCCGCCTGAGCGTGTCGCAAACGGAAGAGGAGTTCATCCCTGCCGGTGTCCGCAAGATCGCTGACGGCATAAGGGAATTGCTGGACGAGACGCGAACGCCGCAAGTAAAGTTCGTTACGAGTTATTAGAATCGGGAGGGGAACCGCGATGCGCCTATATCGTCCCGTACAGCCGCCTAAGCTGCAGCAGGAGCTTCAGCACCCGGGCTACAGCTACCGGGAATATGCCCCGGGTCCTAGCCTGGCGCCGTATGTCGCCTGTTATTGGACCGTTGACTTTGAGCCGGGCCGCGGGAGTCAAGTCCACCGGATCATTCCGGATGGCTGCGTGGATATTATCTTTGACCGCCGCTCAGCTTCCTCCCGAAAGGTCGCCTTTATTGCAGGGCTGATGACACGATTCGAAGCCTTACAGCTATCGGAAGCCCAGTCCTTATTCGGCATTCGTTTTTACTCGGAATTCGCACATGTCTTTTTGCATAATCCTGTCTCCGCTTTTCTGGGGGAGCATGCCTTTCTGGAGGATATATGGGGAACGAAGGGGTGCTTCTGGCGGATGAGATCCTTGCTTCGGGCTCCGCGGCGGATATGATTGAAATCATCGAGCGGAGCCTGAACGCTGCGGTGTCCGTCGGCGGTTCGCCCGCCCCTTCTTTGCTGCTGGCGGGCATGCAGTATATGTATGCTTACCGAGGGATTCTTTCGACCGCGGAGCTCGCAGATAAACTGAGCTTCAGCGAACGGCATGTCCGCAGAACGTTTGTTCGGGAATTCGGGGTAGGCCCGAAGGAAATGCTGGGCATTGTCCGGTTTCAAAGCCTGCTGCAGGCAATGTACCGGGGCACCCGTTCCAGCTGGACCGACCTTGCGATGGAATACGGCTACTGCGATCAATCGCATTTCATCAAAAGCTTCAAACGCTACTACGGGGAGTCGCCGGGGCAAATTTTAAAGCCGAACTAGAGAAGTCCGTTTTTTACTATTCTGCCTGGCCGGATAAAGGTTACACTAGGTAATGAATCTGCACTAGGAGCTGAGAGCCATGGGAATCAAACTCGATATGGTCGGCATTGTAGTCAAGGACATGAAGGCGGCTTTGGACTTCTATCGGATCCTGGGTCTGGACATTCCGGAGTCCGCGAACGATGAGCCGCACGTTGAAGTGGCGCAAAGCGGCTTCCGGCTGGCCTTCGACAAGCGGGAAATGATTCAGGAGATTTACGGCGGCTGGGAGGAGCCCGCAGGTCACCGGATAGAGCTTGCGTTTGTCTGCGACAGCCGCGAAGCCCTCGATGCGTTGTATACGAAAATGACAAGTCATGGATACCAAGGCCATCGCGAGCCGTGGGATGCTTTCTGGGGACAGCGTTATGCGATCGTGCAGGACCCGGACGGCAATTTGATCAGCCTTTTTGTGTAAAGCGAAAAACCGGGACTCTTACTGGATAAGAGCTCCCGGTTTCTTTTTTTGCCTGTTTCATCCCATTAGCCATGTGATATGATATGGGTTTAGGATAGCGACTTCTCATTGGAAAGCGGTGGATTACCTTATGGAAATCATGAAAATCAGCAAGGAAGCGGCTTGGGATATCAGACACCGGGTGATGTGGCCGGACCAGGATCTGGCATACGTCAAGCTGCAAGATGACGACAACGGCATCCATTACGGCCTGTTCGCGGAAGCCCGGCTCGTAAGCGTGATTTCGCTGTTTACCGGGCCAAGCGGCGCCCAGTTCCGCAAGTTCGCCACCTTGCAGGATGAGCAGGGCAAAGGATACGGAAGCGAGCTGCTGCGTTATGTGATAAACCAGGCGCAAGCGACCGGTGCTTCGAAAATTTGGTGCAACGCCAGAAAAAACAAGTCCCCGTACTACCGCAAATTCGGGTTGGAAGAGACGGACCGCCGGTTTATGAAAGGCGGAATCGAGTACGTCGTGATGGAGAAATATTTTGACGAATAAATGGGCATATGCTTCCGAGCTTTCCCGCTTTTGACGGACCGCGGCCAAGCGTTAGCCTCGTTTACCGTATTACTCGTCCCCGGCTTCGTCGCCGCTCTGCTTGTTCTTGACCGGCGGCAGTCCGCCAGCCTCGCGGATGAGGGAAAAATATTGATCCGCGCGGACGATGCTGTATTCCGGACCGAGAGAACCTGTAATCGAGACGACGTCGGTCGGTGTCATGCTCCATGCGAGAAGACCGAGCGAGACGAACAGAGGAGACTTGCCGTCCCAGTTTGCCTTCGCCGCGGCTAAGGCATTTTTGGCGTCTTGAACGGAACCGACCCCATGAATGGTGGATACCGGCAGGCCGTTTTGAATCTGCACGCCGGACCGGTTTTCCCAGCTCAGGAAGAGCCCCGGTACCCTGTATAACTTCTGATAGGCCGCCGCCTTGGTATCACTCAGCGGAACATCCTTATTGTCTACCCGGTTCAGCACATAGGGAATGGTCATGCCGGTTTTCTTGAGATAGGTTTGCGTCTTCTTCAAATAACCGGGGAACGTGGCATCCGGCCAGGCATTCGGGTAAAAGTAGCCGGCGCCGGACGGTCCTGCCATGAGCAGGTCGTTCGCCGTTGCGGTATCCCGGTAATAGTTCAGAATGGCGGGAGCCGCATCATACAGCAACGGACTCGAGGTCCAGTTGATCGGAACCTTGCCCCGGTTCGGATCATCCCACAGGATCCGCATCCGATGCTGGTTGTACTGAAGATTGTCTCCTTCGCTGAACGTGTAGGTGACGTAGATTTTGTTCGCCAGCTTCGGCATTTCGGGAGCCTTGGCTTTCTCTGGCTTTACTTTGGTGCCGGAGAAGACCGTCATATTGCTGAACCAGTCCGCTGCAAGCACATAGACGCTGTGCCGGGATGCGATTTCCACGCCGCTGAATTCGCCGCTGACATCATTGTCGAACCAGCCCAGGTAAGGGGAGCCCGGCGGGACATCCGACAGGATTTTCTCAAAGAGCGCTTTCTGCTCCGGAACGTTCGAATCCAGCCAGAAGACCATTGCTTTATTGGCTACGGCGTAGTCGCGGAGGTAGCCGAAGGGCTCCTTCTGCTCGGAAGTAGGCGGCTGCACATTCCCTGCGGACACCTTATACTGGTTCCACATATCCACGGAAGCGGTCAACTGCTTCGTTCCGGCTGGCGGCGCAAAGCGGTAGACGAAGTACCTGTCATTATCGGCAAACCGGTGGCCGCCGCTTCCCGAAGAGACCTGCGAGTTTTGCCTGTCATACAGATACGGCTCTTCACCGGATGTACCGGGAATAAACTGTGCGATCACCTGACCGTCCGCCTTGATCGTCACCTGATGAACGGCGGGACCCCAGCCATCCTGGGGGAAAGCGTCCTCGAAGCGAAGGTAAACGGCTTCCTTGCCGAGAAAGGAGGTCAGATCCAGGTCGTACGTTTTACGATTCTTGGCGTCCCGTTCCTGTGTAGTTTCCTCCGCGATGACCCGGAACGATGCCGGAAGGCCGGGCGGAATCCGTACGGACGTATTCGGGCCTAAACCGATCAGCATCCGCCGGGTCGTCTGGTTCCACAGATGGTCGTACTGCCAGGTATAAGCATCCAGCTTATCCTTGAATCGTCCCCGCAGGTCCTCCAGCACCGTCAGGTTAAATGGAGGCGTTTTCAACTGTTCGGCGAGCTCGGGGCTGACGACAACGCCGTCCTTCAGTCCGGCAAGGGTGGTCGCTACGTTGATGGAATCCTGCACTTTCGGATCGTAGACGATCATTCCCTTGGCCTCGCTTATGTATTTCCTGATGACCTCCCAATAATCGGTATGCACCCGGTAAGGCACATGCAGATCGTTCAGCCAGGTGGTCTTGCCTTCTTCCTTATTCTCGATCAGGTAAATTCGGGGTTCCTTTCGGTTCACGATCCCTTCAAGGGTAGCGAGCAGCGACTTGATATCGCCGGGCGCGTCATACACGTCGGCGGCATCGAGCTGTTTGGGCTTGGCGAAGGTCGGGAGCTCCTGCTGCTGCGGCCAGACGATGGATTTGGCAGACGATGCTAATTCGGTAGAAGCCGAGGCAGGAAAAGAGAGAGATAAAGTACAGATCAAGGTGAACCCGGCAACTGATAACTTTCGGATCACAAGTGCACACCTCATTTCACGCGGATTGGTTTTGCCGAACTTCCAATTGATGCCTGGAAAGGATTATCACCTCCTGCATTAATGTACATATAAAATATATTGAATATATTCATGCTTATCAATGCTTTCGACAAAGACTCCCATTTTATTACATTCATTTCTTCTTAACAAATTCCCTTATCTGAACATCCCCCTCTGAAGTATATTGAATATGCATAATTCCCGTCTTCCGTGGTGAATCTAAATGGGAAATCAGTGAACGGGAGGAAAATGCTAGTGGTAACCATCAAGCCGGTCAAGCTCTCATCGTCGTTGAAGCATCCCGCTTCCGATCAAACTCACAATAAATTAACCTCCGCCGAGCAGGGGAAGCTGTGGGCAACGTATGTCGGTAATACGATGTCGGTCTGTGTGCTGAGTTATATGCTGAATCACGTGGAGGATCGGGAAATCAAGAAGGTGCTGGAGCACGCCATCGGCCTGTCCCGGCAATTCGTGCAGTTTATTAAAGAACTCTATACGAAGGAAAATTACCCCATCCCACAGGGATTCACGGAACAGGATGTCCATATCGGAGCGCCCAGATTATTCGAGGATGAATTTTATCTTCATTACTTGAAATATGTCGGGAAAGCAGGCATCAGTCTATACGGAATCGCGATTCCTTTGATGACCCGTCCGGATGTGAGGGATTTTTTTACGCAGTGCATCGATCAGACTGTTCAATTTTTGAATCAGGTCAATGAAGCTTTGCTTTCCAAGGGGCCGCTGCTGAAGCCGGCTCATATTCCTTATCCGGACAAAATCGATTTTATCCATAAACAGAGCTACCTTAACGGCTTTTTTGGCAATGTCCGCCCCCTGCAGGCTTTGGAGATTACCCATTTGTACGATAATCTGGAGAATAATGCGACAAGTAAAGCGGTTCTGATCGGCTTCAGCCAGGTAGCACGGTTGGAACAGGCTCGGAATTATTTTTTGAGAGGCAGGGAAATAGCGACCAAGCATTACGACATCTTGCATAAAGTGCTTCAGAACGAGGATTTAACATCTCCAAATTTAATCGATCCGTTGGTTACCACTTCCACGGTTGCACCCTTCTCGGATAAATTGATGTTATTTCATAAGCTGGACATGTATGCGGTAAGAATCCGAGCTTATGGCAATGCGGTATCCATGAGTCCAAGGCATGACGTGGCGGAGAAGTACGGACGGTTCATCCTGGAGGTCGGAAATTACGTCGAGGACGGCGCCAATATTCTGATCGATCACGGTTGGCTGGAGCGAGCCTCCGCAAGCCGTGAACCGCGACGCTTTAGCTTCGAAAGAGTGAATGCCTGTTGTACATTCCGACTCTGTCCGCATGAAGTCAGACAGAGTCTTTTTCGTTGCGCCTCATTTGCCATTTCAATCATCCTATGAGTTGTTTTCTGCCGCCAGCATTAGCTCATATATTTTACGTGTCGTATTTACATTCCTGATCGTCATCTGTTGATACAATTTCGTACCAATTAATTTTGTCATGCTCCCTTTAGTCACGTTTATTTTGTCTATTGCCCATAGAATCGCGCCTGGAGCGTACTTCACCGTTTCGATCTCCGGTTTGAACCTGAGTTTATCGAGAACGGATTCATCGTTGATATCTTCCCATAAAAAAAGGATGTCGCTTCTCATTTTGTCATCGTTTGTCCATGATTCGGGCAGTGAGGACATCACTTTTTTCATGTCTTCCAAACTAAGCACCAGAACCTTGATTTGCAATCCGAAAGTATTCAGAATCGCTTCTTCGAGAATTTGCGCTATATCATGTTTGGAATGGCCGGAGGTTGTAAAAATGATATTGCCCGAATTGATATAAGTTACGACGTTTTTCATACCGGCTAGCTCGAATGATTTTTTAAGAATTTTCATATCCACTTTGTTATTTCCGCCGACATTGATCCCGCGGAGCAGAGCGGTATAGACCATAATTTACCTCCTGGATCGTTATGATTTCAGAGGAAATCTTCAGACATTGGTTTTCCTCCTTAAAGATTCGTGTTCTATACTTTTATAATAAGCGGCTTCACTGACAGAATACCGCCAGTGAAGCTGCGTTCGCAATCAGCGGCCGAACGAATCGGGGCCAGCAACCAGGCTTATTCCGCCAGCTTCGAAGGAAAAAGTCGGTTCATTATTCAGCGATATAAATCTTCTGGGGCCTTTCATTGCTCACGCCTTTTTTAATACGGTGGACGGGGGATAGCCCTTGATGGATTTAAACACGTTGCTGAAATAACTGATGTCCTCAAAGCCGCAGCGTTCCGCTACCTCCGATACGGTAAATCCACCGGCCATCAGCATCATTTCGGCATTATGGATCCGAATCCGGTTCAGGAACTGCTTGAAGCTGTAGCCGGTGTCCTGTTTAAACAATTTGCTGATATAGACAGGGTGCAGCCCGGCAATGGCCGCTATGGTATCCAGATCCAAATCATCCGAATAGTTCTCCGTAATGTAGGCCCGCACTTTTGCGATCCGGTCGTCCGGCCGCAGGGTCCCGGTGCGCAGCAGTGAAACGGCGAGGAGGCGGTGCAGTATGAGCAGGAATAGGCCTCGGGCTTGAATTTCGTACCCGCTCTGCTTGGTCATCCACACTTGATTGAATTCTTTTATATACCCGAAAACTTCCCTCGTAATTAAGTTTTTGGTGATCGTCCGAAACGGCACTGCTGTTCATTGGAAGGGGACAGCATGAAGTTGAAGGCATAGGAATGCATCGGATTTTCCATATTCGAGTGAGCTTCCCGTATACAGCCCGGAGGGATGTAGATCATATCTCCTTTTTCAGCGGTAAATTTCTCCCCATTCACGTAATAATCCGCCTGCCCCCGACGATGAAGGTAAGGTCATGAAAATTGATTTTTTGCCGGATGATCTCCCAACCGGGAAAGCTGCGCCGGTCCACGAATAGAAGTACGTCCGGAACGATCTGCGTATAAGCTGCAATATCCATCAGGTCAGCTCCTTTAAAAATTACAAATCATCTTGAGTTCCTCTATGGTTAAGATGAAGCGCATTCATTATAATCGGAAATAGAAAATCGCTGCAACTGCAATCTATTTTTCTAAACCTGTATGCTGAATTTCATTATTCGTATGATTGATTTATTACAAATAATAATTCATAAACGGAGGTTAGGGAAGCCTTGCTGACTGAATCCAAACCAAGTGTACCCGACGGCGAACGTATCGACAACCATTTGACAGCAAAGGAGATGACCGCCATGCCGCTTCGGCTGCGATGGAAGGAGCTCTGGGCTTACCGGTGGCTCTACCTGTTTATGCTTCCCGGGCTTATCTATTTCATCCTGTTCAAATATGTGCCCTTATGGGGCCGCTCATGGCCTTCAAAAACTACCAGCCTTACATCGGACTCCTGCAGAGCGAATGGGTCGGATTCGACCATTTCACACGGTTCTTCACGATGCCGGATTTCTGGATGCTGTTCAAGAACACCTTAATCCTCGGGTTGTACAATATTGTCATTTTCTTTCCGATTACGATTATTCTGGCGCTGCTGCTGAATGAAGTTCGCCAGGAAGTGTTCAAGCGCTTCGTGCAGACACTTGTCTATGTTCCGCACTTCTTGTCCTGGGTCGTTATCGTAGGTATTTCGTATGTGCTGCTGTCCACTTCCGACGGCGTGATCAATAAACTGCTTGTGAGCGCTTACGGCGGGCGAGCCGGTCGAGTTCCTGACCAGTACGGATTGGTTCAGGCCGATGATTGTGCTCCAGATGATCTGGAAGGATGCCGGCTGGGGGACGATTATTTTCCTGGCCGCGCTGGCGGGAGTGAACCTGCAGTTATATGAAGCCGCCAGGATGGACGGGGCTAACCGCATGCAGTCGCTGTGGCATATTACGCTTCCGTCGATTCGCAGTATTATCGTAATTCTGTTCATTTTACGGCTCGGCGACTTCCTGGATCTTGGCTTCGAGCAAATCTTCCTTATGCTCAATCCCGTCAACCGCGAAGTCGGCGAAGTATTTGATACGTATGTGTACCGCGTAGGTCTGCAGCAGGGGCAGTTCAGCTACAGTACAGCCGTGGGCTTGTTCAAATCGGTGGTCGGACTCGTTCTTGTGCTGGTTGCAAACAAAGTGGCCAAATGGTTCGGGGAAGAAGGAATCTACTAATGGGGAGGAACCATCCGTGAACATCCATCGGACATTCGGCGAGAAGCTATTCGATGTTGTCAATTATGCCTTTCTGGCGCTGGTCGCACTGCTTACCTTTCTGCCGTTCGTATACGTTGTCGTCGCTTCGTTCGGTTCCGACAATCAGGTGTGGCCAACGCATTATTCGCTAGGGGCCTATCAATATATTTTCGGTACGAGAACTTTCCTGAGGAGCCTCGGAGTATCGGCTTATATTACGATCATCGGCACGTTCCTCAGCCTGGCCGCGACCTCGCTGATGTCCTACTCGCTGTCGTACAAGCAGCTTGCCGGGCCGCAGCAAGTTCATGCTGCTCATCTTATTCACGATGCTGTTCCAAGGCGGGCTGATTCCGACCTATTTCATCGTCAAAGAGCTGAACATGATCGACACATTATGGGCTCTGATGATCCCGGGACTCATCAGCGCATTCAACCTTATCATTATGCGCGACTTTTTCTCCAGCGTGCCGTTTGAGCTGATCGAATCGGCGAAAATCGACGGGGCTCACGAGCTGACGGTATTGATCCGCATCGTGCTGCCGCTGTCCTTGCCGTCGCTGGCCGCGTTCGGCCTATTTTACGCCGTCGGCATCTGGAATCAATATTTCAGCGCCATTATGTACATCAACTCTCCGGAAAAATGGCCCGTACAGGTGCTGCTGCGGCAGATTGTCGTACTCGCTTCCGGCGGACTCGGCGACAGCGGCTCGTCGGGCGAGACAGTGGCGTTCTACGGACAATCCGTGAAAATGGCGGTCATCGTCGTTTCCACGATTCCGATTCTGCTCGTTTACCCGTTCCTGCAAAAGCATTTTGCCAAAGGGGTCCTGATGGGCTCCGTGAAGGGGTAACAGCTGACAGGTTTATAACCAGGGAGGATTACCGTGATTAACTATAACGGATACGAATGCTGGCTGCAGTACGGCCTGATGCCGGACGCACCAAAGAAGCGGTTCTAGCTTGGACGCAGGAAATCGTAACGGGGGGGACAGCGGAGGAAGGGCCTTTCAAGACCGCGGTGAGCGAGCTGGCCGAGGGGCTTGAAGTCATGACCGGACAGCGTCCTGTGGAATTGGCGGCTCCCGGACGCAGCCGTTACGTTCTGATCGGAACCGTGCAGGGCTCGGCACTTGTCGCTAAGGCTCTTCATGGAGAAGATACTTCCGCGCTTGGGCCCGAGGGATACCGGATCAGGACAATAAAGGAACCGGACAAGGAATATATTGTGCTCGCCGGTTCTACGGGTAAGGGAGTTCTGTATGCCGTATTTCACTTCTTGCGGCCGCTGCAGACCGGTGCGGACCCGGGGCGGCTGGATGTCACGGAGGTGCCGAAATACGGGCTGCGGTTGATGGGCCATTGGGACAACCTGGACGGCAGTATTGAGCGGGGATACGCCGGGCGTTCGATATGGTTTCGGGATCATCAGGTGCTCGCCGGTTCCCGGCGAATCCGGGATTACGCCCGGCTGATGGCTTCGATCGGCATCAATGGCATCGCGATCAACAACGTGAATGTCCACCGGCCGGAGACGATGCTGGTAACGGAACGCTATTTGCCGGATGTAGCGGCTATTGCGGATGTGTTTCGCGAATACGGGATCCGGCTCTACTTAAGCGCCAATTACGCAAGCCCTCTGGTGCTGGGGAAACCGATAGCGCGGACCCCCTTGATCCCGGGGTGGCGGCATGGTGGCGGCAAACGGCGGAAACCGTGTATCGGTATATTCCGGACTTTGGCGGTTTCGTCGTGAAGGCCGACTCGGAGAACAGGCCAGGGCCGTTCACCTACGGAAGGGATCATGCCGACGGCGCCAACATGCTTGCGGCTGCACTGGAGCCGTACGGCGGTCTTGTGCTGTGGAGATGCTTCGTCTATAACTGCCACCAGGACTGGCGGGACCGGACGACCGACCGGGCCCGTGCCGCTTACGACCATTTTAAACCGCTGGACGGCAGGTTTATGGACAATGTCGTGCTGCAGATCAAGAACGGACCGATGGACTTCCAGGTTCGCGAGCCGGTGTCGCCTTTGTTCGGGGCCATGGAGAAGACGAACCAGATCATGGAGTTTCAGATTACGCAGGAATACACCGGCCATCAGATCGATGTCTGTTACCTTGTTCCGCAGTGGAAAGAGGTCCTCGAATTCGATACCCGGATCCAAGGGGAAGGCAGCACGATTAAGGAAATTGCGGCTGGACGAATTCACCCCTACAAGCATTGCGGGATTACAGCTGTTTCCAATATCGGCGATGACGACAACTGGACAGGACATCACCTGGCTCAGGCGAATTTATATGGATATGGACGGTTGCTCTGGAATCCGGAGCTGACGTCCGAAGAGATTGCAGGCGAGTGGGTGCGTCTGACCTTCGGCCAGGACCCGGCGGTGATAGAGACGGTTACGGAAATGCTGATGGAATCGTGGCCGGCCTATGAGAAGTACACCTCGCCGCTGGGGATCGGCTGGATGGTACGACCGCATATTCATTACGGGGTGGATGTGGACGGTTACGAATATTCCCAATGGGGGACGTATCATTTTGCCGACCGCAACGGGATCGGGGTGGACCGGACGGTAGCGACCGGTACGGGCTATGCAGGGCAGTACGTGCGGGCGAATGCCGAGATGTATGAAAGCCTGGACCGCTGTCCCGACGAGCTCCTGCTGTTCTTCCACCACGTGCCTTATACGCATCGCCTCCGTTCCGGCAAAACGGTCATCCAGCATATTTACGACACCCACTTCGAGGGCGTAGAGCAGGTCGAGCGTTGGATTGAACGGTGGAAGAGCCTGGAAGGCAGGATCGATGGGGCCCGCTTCCGCCATATCGGCCACAGGCTGGAGAAGCGAGCTGGACAATGCGAAGCAGTGGCGGGATGTCATCAATACGTACTTTTACCGCAAATCCGGTATTCCCGACGAGGGGAAGAGGGCCATTTATGTGTAGCCGAGGCAATCCTGTAATCTCCGGGAAGAAGTCCGGTTTGCGGAGAAACGGGGAACGGGTCATGAACCGGAAAGTTCTATTTAACGACGGATGGGAATTTGCGAAAAGCAGTCTGGATACGGCGGATTGCGCAGGTCTAACGTTCGAGCCGGTGGACCTTCCCCATGATTGGCTGATTTACAATACGCTGGATCTCTATGAGAACGGCATAGGCTGGTACCGCAAGAGATTTGCTTATTCCGGGGATGCCGAGCGGCTGTTGTTATCCTTTGACGGCGTATACATGGATTCCTCCGTCTATGTGAACGGGCGGCTGGCCGGGGAGTGGAAGTACGGGTACTCCTCGTTTGAACACGAGATTACGGATTTCGTCACCCGCGGGGAGAATGAAATTGTTGTAAAGGTAGTGCATCAAAGCCCGAACAGCCGCTGGTACTCGGGAGCCGGCATCTACCGGAATGTATGGCTGAAGACGAGAGAAAGCAGTTATATTGCCACCGACGGTATCTATGTTTCGACGAAGAAGATAGATGGCGGATGGCAGGTCGAGGTCGACACGGAACTGAATCTTCATGAAGCTGCGTATCTTTCGCATACGATCGAGCATCAGGGGCGGACCGTGTCAGAGGCATCCGAGCGGGTGGCTGCTCCAGGGACTCATGGTTCGGTGACCAACCGGCAAATTCTGCTGGTTGAAGATCCTTTTCTGTGGAGCACGGACGATCCGAATCTTTACCGGCTGACCACTCGGTCGCGGCCGGCTGAAGCGGATGATGCGGTAGAATCGGTTTCGCAAAATATCGGGTTTCGGACCATTCACTTGGACCCTGAACAAGGATTCCTGCTTAACGGCAAGAAAATGAAGCTGAACGGCGTGTGTGAGCATCATGATCTGGGCGCTTTGGGAGCGGCGTTCAATGTCACGGCGTTGAAGCGCCGGTTTGAAATTCTCAAAGAGATGGGTGTTAACGCTATTCGAACGGCCCACAATATGCCGGCACCCGAGCTGATGGATCTCGCGGATGAGATGGGGATGCTTATCGTCTCGGAAGCGTTCGATATGTGGGAGAGGCCGAAGACGCGCTACGATTACGCGAGATTTTTTAAGGATTGGGCTAGGAAAGATGTGAGAAGCTGGGTGCGTCGGGACCGGAATCATCCGAGTCTGATCATGTGGAGTATCGGCAATGAGATCTACGATACGCATGCCGATGAGCGGGGGCAAGAGATCACAAGAATGCTCATGGAAGAAGTGCTGAAGCACGATCCGAAAGGAAACGCAAGAGTGACGATCGGATCGAACTATATGCCATGGGAAAATGCGCAGAAATGCGCCGACATCGTGAAGGTAGCCGGCTACAATTACGCGGAGAAATATTACCGGAAGCACCACGAGGAGCATCCGGATTGGATCATCTACGGCGGCGAGACGTCCTCCGTCGTCCAGAGCCGCGGCATCTATCATTTCCCGTTCGACAAGTCGATCCTGGCCGATGATGACGAGCAGTGCTCCGCCCTTGGCAACAGTCCGACGAGCTGGGGGGCGAGGTCGGCGGAAGCCTGCATCCTGGCGGAACGGGATACGCCTTTCTCGCTCGGGCAATTTATTTGGACCGGCTTTGATTATATCGGCGAACCGACCCCGTATCATACGAAGAACTCCTATTTCGGACAAATCGATACGGCGACGTTTAAGAAAGATTCGTATTATATCTACCAGGCGGCATGGACGGATTACCGCACGAAGCCGATGGTTCATATTTTCCCTTATTGGGACTTCAATCCGGGTCAAATGATCGATGTGCGGGTCTGCTCGAACGCTCCGAGGGTCGAGCTTCTGCTTAACGGGGTTTCCGTCGGAGCCCACGACATCGACCACGCTCATGGCACGCAGCTGGTCGGCTGGTGGAAGATCCCTTATCAAGCCGGCGAGCTGAAGGCCGTAGCTTACGATGAAACGGGTCGAGCGATTGCCACCGATGTAAGAAGATCGTTTGGCGACGCGAAGAAAATCCGGCTGAAGGCGGATAAAGAAACCATGGCGGCGAATGGGACGGATCTCATTTTCGTGGAAATTGCCATGGAGGATGAAGACGGACATCCCGTAGAAAATGCGAACAATCGTGTCCATGTGGAGGTTACGGGGGCGGGTCGGCTGCTCGGTCTCGATAACGGGGACAGCACGGATTACGATCCGTATAAGGGACTCAGCCGAAGGCTGTTCAGCGGCAAGCTGATGGCCATCGTCGGATCGACGCTTACGGCCGGCAGGATTCGGATTGAAGTCACCGGCCCGGGTCTGGAGCGCGGGACTGCGGAATTCGAGACTTTCCCTGTCGCGGCGGAGACACTGGAAGGGATTTCTGCGAATACCAGGAATCAAGAACGGTCGTGCGTGATGGGAGCAAAGGAGGAGATTCCCGTCCGCAAAATCGAGCTGGTCAGCGAATCCGGGCAAGCGCTGGACGCTACGACCCAGGAGATTGTTGTGCGCGCCAAGCTGTACCCGGAGAATACTTCGTATCCGGAAGTGGAATGGAGCGTAGTCAATGATGCAGGGATCCCATCCAACCTGGCCCGGGTCGAGTCCATGGGGCAGGAGGCGAAAATAACAGCCTTGGGTGACGGCGAATTCCGGCTCCGCTGCACAAGCAAGAATGGAACGGACAAGACGAAGCTCATCTCCCAGCTGGAATTGAAAGCGACCGGTCTTGGCACGGCTTATAAGAATCCTTATGAATTCATATCTGCAGGCCTATACGATTACAGCAAGGGGAGGTCGGGAACGGGAACGAGAGGGGCGTGGCCACAAGCAGAGACGGCGAAACCCAGGTAGGCTTCCGCGACATGGATTTCGGACCGTACGGCTCCGATCTTATCACGTTGCCTATTTTCGCTTTGACCAGCGAGCCGTATGCTCTGCAGATTTGGGAGGGCATGCCCGACGAGGAAGGCAGACGAACTGCTGGCCGACGTTGTTTACCAAAAACCGACCCGATGGAATGTATATCAGGAAGAAACCTACCTTCTCTCCAAGAGACTCCGCGGCATCACATCGATTTGCTTGGTCCTTCGCCGGAAGGTGCATATCAAAGGCTTCTCCTTTCAGCCGGTGAACAGGGCGTTTGAGCGGAACTTCGCCGCGGAAAGCGACCGGATTTACGGGGATGCCTTTACTATTCGAGATGATAAGAGTGTCGAAGGGATCGGGAACAACGTATCCCTGGAATTCGAACCGATGGATTTTACCGATGCAGGGGCCTCAAGACTTATCGTTTACGGAAGATCGCCAATAGACAGGAATACGATTCATATCCGGTTCGCCGGACCCGATGGGGAAAGAACTCAAACGGTCGATTTCACGTACTCCGACGGCTATGAAGAGCGGGTCTTTGAACTGGATCGCATCGCGGGAATGCGCAAAGTGACGTTCCTCTTCCTCCCGGGTTCGAACTTTGACTTCGGCTGGTTCCGATTTGAAAAATAATACGAACGGTTCATCATGAAGGAGCCGCCGTACGGACGGTTCCTTTTTCTATGGAGAATTCCGGGCTTGCTTTAAGCATTTCCAGAAATTTCTCCAATGCACTGGTGACCAGACAGTCCTTATGACGAATCAGGTACGTCTGTGTCAGGCCGTATTCCCGGGGAGGGCAAAAGCCCGCAGTTGTCCCGCTTCCACGCGTTTCTCGACGGCGGAACGAGGGACAAGCGACGCCCCCAGACCGGCTATGACTCCCCCAACAATCGCCTCCAGATGATTGAATTCCATATACCGTACTGAGCCGATTCCGTTCAGCTTCAGCCATGCCTCGAGCCTTTCCCGATGCAGGCAACCTTTGGTATTCATCAAAAAAGGCCGCCGGCATACGTCTTCGATGCTGGTGTTTCCAGGACTTGCAATCAGCAGCAACTCCTCCTCGCGAACCAGCTCCTCCACGATATGGCCGTCGTGAAGCGGCGATAAAACGAACGCGCAATCGAGCTGATAATGAAGAACCTTCTCGGCAAGCGCGGCGGAGCTCTCCGTTGAAAGTGAAAGTTCCACGCGGGGATAGGTGGCATGATACTGCGTCAAGAGCCCCGGAAGAAGCATGTACGAAACCGTGTGATAAGCGCCGAGCGCCAGCCTGCCCTCCGGCTCCGGAGCGTCGTTCAGCGCCTTGTGCGCCTCGTCCAGCAAATTCAGGATGCGTTCCGAGTAATCCAGCAGTTTCTCTCCCGCCGGAGTCAGAACCATCCCGCGCTGCCGGTAAAACAGCGGCTTCTTCAGCTCCGCCTCCAGTTGCTGCACCCGGGCCGTCACATTCGATTGGACGTAGCCCAACGCTTGCGCCGCCCTGGTAATGCTGCCCTCCTGAGCGACCGCCTGAAAAATGCGCAGTTCACTGCTTTCCATTCTTCCTCCGCCTTTCCATCAGAGAAGATTCACTAAAAACGAATCATAAAATCGCTTTTAATCATTTTACATGAAAAGACATCCTGTGTAAATTGAAAGCATACCCATTTCAAGCTTCCAAGGAGGATACGATATGACTGCAGCTCAGCCCAATAAATGGGCCATTTTATCCGTCATCACGCTCGTGTCGTTCATGACAAATGTTGACGCCACGATCGTGGTCATCGGCTTGCCGCCGCTGATGGAGAATTTAGGTCTCTCCTTCGAAACAGGCATATGGACGATTACCGCCTATTTTATCTCCAGCACCTTAATATTGCTTCCGGCGGGACGCTGGTCGGATATGTTTGGGACCAAGCGCATCTTCCTGTTGGGCCTGGCCGTGTTCACCGCCGCCACCGTGCTTTGCGGTCTGGCCGGCTCCGGCACGGCACTGATTGCGGCCCGGTTCGTACAGGGCGCAGGTGCAGCGATGGCCACGGCGACGGGCACCCCGATACTGCTGCGCACCTTCCCGCCGAATCAGTTCGGACTGGCGCTTGGCGTCAACTCTACCTCGTGGGTGGTCGGCTCGCTCATCGGTCCGGTGCTCGGCGGGGCGCTCATCGGCGAATTCGGTTGGCGTTCGATTTTCTTCGTGGTCGTCCCGTTCGGTATCTTCGGTCTGATCGCCGGCCTGTTCATCCTTAAGGACAGGAGCTCCGCAGGACTGCGTGCAAAAACCGACTGGCCCGGCATCTTAACGTTCGGCTCGGGATTGCTCGCCTTCCTGATCGCACTATCCGAAGGTCAGGCCTGGGGGTGGGGGTCCGGACGGACGCTCGCCTTGTTCGCCGCCGCCCTGATTTTCGGGTTCGCGTTTCTATGGATCGAGCGGCGTGTCCGGCACCCTCTGTTTCATCTGGGATTGTTCGGCTATCGCCGCTATTCACTCGGACTCGGGCTCACGATAAGCTACTGCGTCGGTTATTTCTCCATCACCACACTCATGACTCTGTATTTGCAAGGCGCGCAGCGCTTAAGTCCGATGGAAGCGGGGTCGCTCCTGATCCCATTGTCGGCCCCCCAGCTTGTTACGGCCCCTATCGGCGGCAAACTGGCCGACCGTGTCGGTCCGGTGCGCATGATTGTGCTGGGAGCCTTCGCGTTCGGTATCGCGTTCCTGATGCTTGGCCAGCTCGGCCCGCGGCTATCGCACTGGGCTGTAATCATCCCGCGCTGATCGTCTCCGCCGCCGGCGGACTGTCCTGGCCTTCGCTCGCGAAAGCAGTGCTTTCAACCGCGCCGCGAGAGCAGGCTGGGGCTGCATCCGGCATGTTTTGGACCGTCTTCAACATGAGCCGGGACTTAAGCCAGACGCTGGTGCTGGCGATCGTCCAGCTCAGTTCCTCCGCCACCGTCGCCTCGCAGCTGTTTTCCGGTACGGCAATGGGCCCGGACTCAGCGGCGCAAAGCGCGATGGTTCATGCGACGGACATTGGTTTCCGGTTCTTCGCCGTCTTTTTCCTAATAACCATCCTGCTCGGATTCGTGCTGCAGCGGTCGGAGGGCAAACAAAAAGAACAGCCGGCGGATCGTCCGGCAAATGCCGAAAGTTGAATTGGGTTAATCCGTTAGCAAAGCAAAAGAATGGCATTTCAGAAATAGGTATATATCGGAGAAATGGTCCTCGGCCGGAAGGCCCGGGACTTCTTTTGTGTATTAATATGATGATTAAATGTAATAATTACTATTTACAAATTGTAATTATTACTATAACATGAGCTTAATCATACTCTTATCCTATAGAACAAAGGAGCTTTAACCCATGAATGACAAGAAAATTCCGGTTACCGTTCTTAGCGGTTACCTCGGAGCGGGGAAGACAACCGTACTGAACCATGTCCTTAACAATCGAGCCGGGCTTAAGGTAGCTGTGATCGTAAACGATTTGAGCGAGGTCAATATCGACGCGGCTTTGGTGAAGGAAGGCGGGGGCCTGTCGCGGACAGAAGAGAAATTGGTGGAAATGTCCAATGGCTGCATTTGCTGTACGCTGCGTGAGGACCTGCTTCGCGAGGTAGAGCGGCTGGCCGGGGACGGCCGGTTTGATTATATTCTTATCGAATCGACGGGGATCGGCGAACCGCTTCCTGTAGCGCATACTTTTACATATATTGATGAAGAGCTCGGTATTGATTTGTCCAAGCTATGCCGGCTCGATTGCATGGTCACCGTCGTCGATGCTTACCGATTCTGGCATGATTATTCTTCCGGCGAAACTCTGCTCGACAGGCAGCGAGGTCACGCGGGAGAAGACGATACGCGCGATGTCGTGGATTTGCTGATCAGCCAAATTGAATTTTGCGACGTTCTGCTGCTGAATAAATGCGATATGGTGGATCCGGAAGAACTGAATGAGCTGGAACGGATCCTGCGAAAGCTGCAGCCCCGTGCGAAGCTGATTCGCACAACGAACGGCATGGTGGATCCGAATTCCATCTTGAATACGGGCTTGTTTGATTTCGACGAAGCGAGCAGGTCTGCCGGTTGGATTCGGGAGCTGGAGCAGGAGCACCATACGCCGGAGACCGAGGAATACGGCATCTCTTCCTTTGTGTATGAGCGCAGGAGACCGTTTCACCCCGGCCGGTTAAGAGAGTGGATGGCGGAATGGCCCGAGGAGGTCGTGCGGGCAAAGGGGATCTTTTGGCTGGCGTCGCGCAATGATCTTGCGCAGAGTTTAGGCCAGGCGGGCCCCTCCATTCAGATCGGTCCGACAGGATATTGGGCGGCCGCCTTGCCGGAAGCGGAACGGGAAGCGCTGCTTGCTGAAGAGCCCGAACTGAAGGAAGAATGGGATCCGGTTTATGGAGACCGCGTCACGAAGCTGGTCCTGATCGGGATCGAAATGAATCGGGACGAGCTTATCGCCGGGCTGGACTCCTGTTTATTAACGGATGAAGAATTGCAGATGGATTGGAGCGAGTTTGCAGACGAGCTTCCGGGAGCCGCGGTCGTACAGACTGAAACCCTGCAGCCCGGAAGGTCGTAAGCAGCAGGCAAATCATAAACCGCCTCCCGGGGCGGTTTATGATTTTATTTGGAGGATCGTTTCGCTTCTTCCTTAACAATATGATAGAAATATATTGTGAGGTGCTGAAGGCATGTTATGATGAAGCCAATGGATTCCCGGCCCGCTGCTCCAGATATAGCTTCAATTCCATTACCGAGGTAAAGAACTCATCGGGGCACATGGATTCCAGCAGCTTCCGGTCGGCCGTTTCGGCCCAGGCCGCCGAGATCACCGGCACTCCGGCTTCGCGGGATGCCGAGATGTCGCTCGGCGCATCCCCGACATAAACGCTCTCCTGAGGGTTAACGCCCAGCAGGTTCAGCGCATTAAGGATTCCTTCCGTTTTCCGGGGCCCATAAGGCGATCCCGTTTCAATCACGTCAAAATAAGATCCGATGCCAAAGACATCCAGCGTAATGGCCGTACTATGCCTTCCTTTCCCGGTTACCATCCCCAGGCGGATGCCTAGGCTTAAGGCATACTCGAGCACCTCCACCATTCCGTCGAACGGTGCGGGACACAAGGGATGCAGCTCCCGATAATGAGCCAAATAATCCGCAATCCCCTGATCGTAATCATCCGGTATGAGCGCGCGAACGGTTCCTTCTTCGGAAGGGCCGAAGGTGTCGATAATCTCCTGATCGCTTAATGCCCTGCCCGCCAGCGGTTCAATGGCTTTTTTAAAGGCGGCGATACAAAGAGGAAGCGTATTTCCAATCGTGCCATCCAGGTCAAACAAGATACATTTCAGCATCGTCCTGCTCCTTTTATATGAATTGGATCTTGCCGCGATTAACGTAAACGATGAAACGCGTTTCATGTCAAGGCTTTTTTTACCATGCGGATGCGGCCCTGCTTAGGGCTCTTAGACAGCTTAGGAGGGAAAAGGATGGCGAATATCAAGGATATTGCCAAACGGGCGGGAGTATCGGTTACCACCGTGTCCCGGGTCCTTAACGGTCATCCCTATGTAAGGCAGGAGAAGAAGAGAGCTGTTCTTGAAGCCATCGAAGCGCTGGATTATGAGCGCAACATGAATGCCGTCCACTTAAGCAGGGGAGAACGAACCGGATCGGCATCCTCGTTCCTTCGGTCAAGCGCCCTTATTTCGGTATGGTTGTAGAGGGAATTGCCGACGAAGCCTTGCAATGGGGCTGCAACTTGATGCTGATCCAGACGAATTATGAGGAAGAAAGGGAGCTGGAAGCGTTCATGCTGCTGAAGCTGAAGCAAATCGATGCGCTGATCATCTGCTCCAAAACCAGCGGTTGGGATATCGTGGAAGAATACAACCGTTACGGTCCTATCGTGGTGCTGGAGGACGCGCGCGGACGGCAGGTTTCCTCCATTTTTATCGATCATTACAAATGCTTCACGATGGCTTTATCTTATTTAACCGGAAAGGGCCATGAAAAAATCGGATATTGCCTGGCAAGAAAAACAGGGACGAGCAGCATGCAAAGGGAAGCGGCTTACAGGGACTTTTACACGAAACGCAATCAAGCCGTCCGTCCCGATTATTTCTTTTATGACGCCGTTCATATGGAGGATGGGCAATGGATTATGCAGCAGATCGCGGGGATGCCGGATCCCCGACAGCCCTATTGGTCACTAGCGATCAAGTGGTCAGCGGGCATCTTAGTCTATTGCAGGGATCAACACATCGAGGTGCCCGGCCAACTGGCCATTGTCGGATTCGATAACCAGCCTATCGCTAAAGTGATGAATATTACGACCTTCGCCATTCCACTAGGTGAAATCGGAAGAAAACTTTTTCTTCTGGCCGCGCAGGGCGAGGTGCGTCACCTGGAAATAGAGACGGAGTTCATCGAGCGATTGACTGTGTAAAGCGAGTCATGATTTTGTCGTATGGGTCCAAACAGAAAGGAAATTGAAGAATTATGTCGAATTAGGTCCGATATGAAAACCTTCGATGCGAAAACTTCAATAAAATATGCCGTCATGATCACGCTGTTGCTCAGCACGCTTCTAAGCTTCCGCTGGCTTTGGTCCGAGGTATTCTCCACCCCGGCGCATCCTCAGCCCGTTCAAGGCGTCCTCGATCTGCGGGGGTGGGACTTTGCCAACAACCATGCCGTCAGCCTGAACGGCGAGTGGGAATTTTACCCCTCGGCCTTCGTTTCGCATGAAGATACGGAGAAGCATAGCGCCGGACCCCCGCGTCATGTACAGGTCCCCGGGGATTGGCGAAGTGCCTTCCCGGAAGGAACGAATTCATACGGTTACGGGACCTACCGGCTGCGAATCCTCATTGACCGGCCTTTGGACCAACCCTACACCTTTTGGTTCCGAAGCATCGAGGCTTCTTCTTCGGTGGAGATCAACGGTCAGCGGCAAAAAGGATTAAGCCAACCTGCGGAGCATCCGGAAGACTATACGCCGTTAAATGTTTCGTACACCGTTTCCTATATCGCGAAAGATGCGAAGGAAATCGAGCTGCTTGTCCATGTGGCGAATTACGAGAATCCTTTCCAGGGGGAATAGCCAAATCGGTCCGCTTCGGCTCGCAGGCGGCCGTCGACTTCGAGCGCTGGTATTCCATAGGCTTCCAGCTTGTGACGTTCGTCGTCCTGCTGCTGCATGCTTTGTACGCTTTGATCATATACCTGTTCAATCCGCGGCAAAAGGCGCCGCTTGTTTTCTTCCTGCTGGTGACCGCCGGTTTCACCGTCGTGTCCGACAACGATCATATTTTGCAGACGTGGTTCCCGATCAATTATATGTGGGCGCAAAAAATCAGACTGTTCTCGTACATGGGGGTCTCTTTTTTCATCCTGTACCTGACCTTGTCCTTCTACGGCAAAAAGGAAGGCCGCCGCTGGTTCTACGCCTATACCGCGCTGCTCGTGACCTATTCCGCATTCGTGCTGTTCGCGTCGCCGCCGCTCATTTATTATTCCAGAAAAGCCATGCTCTTCGGGTTCTTGTATTTGTTCCCGATGCTCTGGTTCGTTTATTTGGCCGTGAGGATGGTGTTGAAAAGACAGCACGATTCCATCTATCTGCTGCTTGCGATCATAAGCATCGCCTCCAGCATCGTTTGGGGAACATTCCAATTTAGCGAAAAAGTAACCAGCGTCTTCTTCCCCGTCGATCTGATCGCGGCCATTGTTGCCTTTTCGGCTTATTGGTTTAAACGCTACTTCCGCCATGCCGAGGAGAATGCGAGGCTGAACGAGCAGCTCCGGGAATCGGACCGGCTGAAGGACCGGTTCCTCGCCAATACGTCGCATGAGCTCAGAACTCCGCTGCACGGGATTATGAATATCGCCCAAAATCTCGTAGCGGGCCGCAGGCAGTCATTGGACGGTCCCAGTCTGGAGGACCTGCGGCTCATCATCTCGATCGGCAGACGGATGTCCCATATGGTTGAAGATCTGCTCGACATCGTTCGTCTTCAAGAAAAGCGAATTGTGCTGAAGAAAGAACCGTTAGCGGTCGCATCCGTTGTTTCCGGCGTGCTTGGCATGCTCCGCTTTATGACGGAGGGCAAGCCGGTCCGGCTGGCACTGAATATTCCGCAATTCATGCCGCCGGTGCTTGCCGACGAGAAGAGATTCGTGCAGATCGTGTTCAATCTGGTGCATAACGCTCTTAAATACACGGCTCAAGGAACGGTTGCCGTATCGGCCAAGATCGAATACGGCCAGGCTTGGATTGAGGTATCCGATACGGGGAGGGCATGGATGAAGAGACGCAGTCCCGCGTGTTTCAGCGCTATGAACGTGGCCTTCATGGCAGTGACGACGGCGGGGAACGGGCCTTGGATTAAATATTTGCAAGGAGCTCGTAGAGCTTCACGGGGAGCCATAACGCTTCGCTCCGAGCCCGGCAAGGGCTCCACGTTCAGCTTCTCGCTCCCCTTGGCGGACTCCCATAGCCTGCCGGATGAACAGCTTGCAGTCAGCAGGGAAGAGCTCTCCCTGAGGCTGACCCCGGAGGATCTCTCTTCTCTGCAGGTGGAATCGCCGCCCTTCGAGGAAGGGAGAGCCAACATTCTTGCCGTGGACGACGATCCGGTGAATCTGAAAGTGCTTGCCGGGATTCTCCGTTCGGAGCCCTATAACGTCAAATTGGTCACGTCAGCGGACGAGGCTTTGGCGCAGCTTGAACTGCAGCAGTGGGATCTGATCGTGGCCGATGTGATGATGCCGGTCAGATCCGGCTACGACCTGACCCGGAAGGTAAGAGAGCGCTTTTCCGTCTCGGAGCTTCCCGTGCTGCTGCTGACGGCTCGCAGTGAGCCTGCCGACATCTATGCGGGATTCAAATCCGGCGCCAACGACTACGTGGCCAAACCGGTTGATGCCCTTGAACTGAAGTACCGCATCCGGTCGCTAACCGCCTTGAAGCTGTCGGTCCATGAACGGTCATGCGGATGGAAGCCGCATATCTTCAGGCGCAGATCAAACCTCATTTTCTGTTCAACACGCTGAACTCCATTATGGCGCTAAGCGATCTCGATACGGAGCGAATGCGCAAGCTCGCCGACGCCTTTGCCGGCTACCTGAGAATCAGCTTTCACTTTCTGAACACGGGGAAACTGGTTCCGCTGACCCATGAACTGGAGCTTGTCCGGGCTTATCTTTATATCGAGAAAGAACGGTTTGGAGACAGACTCGCCATTGTATGGGACGTTAACACGGAAGAGGCACTGCTCCTTCCGCCGCTGACCGTCCAGCCGCTGGTTGAAAATGCGGTCAAGCACGGGGTGCTGAGCCGTGCCGCGGGCGGGATGGTGCAGATCCGCATGATTCGCAGCGGCGATTCGATCCGGATTGAGGTGAGCGACGACGGCAGGGGGATGAAAGAGGAGGATATCCGCTACGTGCTTGAGCATCCGCTGAAGAAAGGATCGGGCGGAATCGGGCTGTTCAATACGAACCGGAGGCTCCGGCAAATGTTCGGGTCCGGTCTGTCCATTCAAAGCCGGGAAGGCCTGGGCACGACGGTTTCGTTTGAGATCCCGGTGAATTCATCACCCGAAAGCTCGAATAATGTCATTGATTTTAATGGGAATTCGGGGTAAAGTAATATTACAAAATTCTGTTTTCTTCGGGTAAAATTGAATATCTCGTACGACAATAGCAAACCCACTGAAAAGTGGCGACGCAAAACTATAGGGGCTAATGTGGATCACGATCCGCGATGCCAGCCAGTCGCCGAATACGACGGACCTCCGTCTATTTATTTAAGCTGGACGGGGGTTTTATTTTGTCCAAAAATGGAAATTAATGTCTAGCTTACCTACTAATTATGCTGGAGGCAAGTGATGAGCTACAGGCTTGGACATCTTGAGGAATTTGAGCGGTTCGAACGGGGATCTACGCTGCCCTTGTACGACTATCGCAATGAGCTGGAGGGCCTTACGGTAAAAAAAGGGGCGAACATACTGGACGCGGGATGCGGATCAGGCATTGTCAGCCGGTATTTGGCCCAACAATTTCCGTCTTCTCTTGTAACTGCCTGCGATTATATTCCGTCCCTGCTTGCCAAAGCCCGGGAAGTCGCGGGAGAGATGAGCAACATTATCTTTGAGGAGCAGGATCTGAGAAGCCTGAAATACCCCTGCGGACATTTCGACCTGATCGTTTCCCGGTTTGTTCTGCACCATCAGGATCCGGAAGGACTTAGCAGGGTCATCGACGAATGGTCGCGGGTGCTGAGACCCGGCGGTACCCTCGTTGTCATCGACATTGACGGGGTCTTCATCAATCTGTATCCGCAAACGCCCAGAGTCCGCGACGGCTTGCAGAAATTGGCGAACGCGGAGGAATTCGATCTCACTGCCGGCAGGAAGATACCCTATCTGCTTTATGAAGCCGGATTAATGCCCTCCGCCTGGAGGGTGGAAACGATGACATTCCGGGGCGACGATAAAGAGCATGAACTAGAGCAATTGCAAGTACGATTCAGGAACGGGACTAATTTCTTTGAGAAGGCGTTCGGCGACCCGGAGGAATGGGCGGCATTCTCCTGCGAGTATTTGAAATGCTTGAGGCATCCGTTCTCGGTTTGCTTTTGTAACAAATTCATTGTTCATGCCGTGAAGCCGCTTTCTAAGGTCCAGTAACCGGTAATCTATACGGGGAAGGGCACAGGCGCCCGCGAGGCACGTGGGATGGGAGGAGCCGCCTCAATTCTATTCTTCCGACATGGGGCCGTCAAATTCGGGCCGGCCGGCCTTGCTGTCGCTCTCAATCAGCTTTTGCAGCCATTCCGGCACTTCAGAGTCGGAGATATTCAGCATATCCAGGAAATCGGAGTCGTTAAGCAGAGAGCGAATGCCGTTAACCAGATTCCGGTCGCCATTCACCGAACCGAAGCCTTGGGTTAATTTTTGATGGTTTTCAAAATTGGTCGGCCAGTTATTCCCCATATTGATACAGGAAGCGTTGGTAACGGAACCGATACGGATCGATCCGATGACAAATTGCGGGGACAGTATATTGGGCATGCTTGCCGCCTCCTGACGCCTTTAGAAGTGTTCTTTAATTGTGCCTTCTCAGCCGGAACCCGGACGGCGTTCGCTCCATATCGGCTTGGCCGCCGTTCGCCGTGTCTTTCTCCGGGGAGCCTTTTTTAGGGGGAAGGCGTTGTCTTGTGAGGAGGCTCCGGACTTAATTTCGTGCCGAAATTGTTCCCCAGGTTTAAGGAGCCGCTTAACGTATCGATATCCAGTTTATCCAGACGATACTCCATTTTCTCCAGAACCGGTTGGTGAATATGTACGGTCTCGATTGTAATCTGCGGCTTCTGGGCTGCGAGATTCTCGAGCTTATCTTCTATGCGGTTGAATTGCTCGGTCAGCGGCCGAATCCGGTTTTCCAAGTCGGCGATGAGAAGCTGCGATGGATCGTTCCTTGTTCTCTTAAACCAGGATCTCACGGAGAATCCGGCTTTCCTTTGGCTCCCATATGATCCATATGATCGTTATCGGTCAACGAGGAATGGGTATCGGATAAATGGCAGTGCTCACCGTCGACCGTGCCGAAAGCTTGGTTTTGTTTAGCCCGGTGCTGAAAGCCGTACTGCCTGTTGGTGCCGTAATAAACCCCTGACGAATGGTTGATGTTCCCGATTTTAAGGTCTAAGAATCGTATCGTTGTCATGGTCATCACCTGTGTTCCGGAATTTTTTTATGGCTCAAAATCAATCGGCACTTGATTGGACGGTTCCGTCTGCCCGATCTGCAGCTCAACAATAAGCAGACCCTGCCTATACTTCGCTTGAATACCATCGGAAGAGACAGGCTTAGGCATCGGCGACTCGCGGTGAAAGCTTCCGAAGAAGCGTTCTTGCTGCGTAATCCGGTTATCGGGTGCCGGATAGAGGCGGGGAAGCTCGCCCTCAATGACCAGCGTCTGTCCTTGCAGGCGGATATCGATTAGATTGGGGTCGTTCAAACCCGGAAGCTCGGCCAAGACTACGACCGTATTCGAAGTGTAATAAATATCTACCCTGGGGCCGGAATTCGGAAGGATCTTAGCGATGTCCTGCCAAAAATCTTCTCCGAGCACGCCGCCGACTTGCGTCTGCAGAGTATTCCATTCCATAAACGGATTGTTTTTTTGTTTGTCCTCCAACGTTTCCGCCACCTTTCCTAAGACGCCTTATGTCTATGTATATGACTCCCTGCCCACATTCTTGAATCATGGACAAACGGGGGATTCCCTTTTTTTCGGAATAGTATCACTTGGAGCTGGGCGGAATACAATACAGGAGGCTTCCAGGAGGTGGTTAAATGGCAGTAGTGGTTAATTTCATCGCCATCAACGTAAATACACAAAACAGGGACTCGACGATTTCCATCGGGGAAGTGGTTCAATCCGGTTGGGCCTCACACGGCAAAAACAATTTCGGAAACGGCAACATGTTCGGCATCTCAGCAGCAGCGAATATATTAAACAATATTATCGATAACGATCTAGTCGATTCGCCGATATTTGACTTGCAAAATGCGCCAACGGCTCAAAATCAAATGCTATAGAGGGGGAGCCGGCTTGAATGTTGCATCGAGACAAGTGAACATCGTTTTTAATAAACTGTATGTCAACGTCATCGAAACCAATTCCGGCATATTCATCGGCGTCAATAACGCCGTCGGCTGGAGCTCGCACAGCAAGAGCAATTACGGATTGGGCAGTGCATCGAATTGTCATATATCGGGGAACGTCTCCGTCGTTCAAGATCAGGATTTCATCGACGCACCGATTATCGACCGGAAGCAAATTATCAGCGGAACGCCGCCGGAAGGGCTGTCCAACAGCCATATCGATTTTGAATCCGTCAACGCCAATGCGATCACGACCAACTCGTCGATATCCGTCGGGGAGAATGACCAAACCGGCTGGACGGCCCACCGGAAAACCAATTACGGCAACGGTAAACATTACGGGCTAAACGTACTGAAGCAGCTTATCAATACGATTGATGATAAAGATCGGATTGATGCGCCCATCGAGCATATCTATAAATAATGGAGCACTTTCGAACTACATAATCGGATAGGTTTACGAAACGGGAGGCTGGGGTATCCGGCTTCTTTTTTTTGTATACACATTGCAGGTGGAAGGAAAAATAATACAATTTAGAGAATATTCGAAGTACTGCAACATGCTTCAAAGTGCAAGCATAACGAAACGGGGAGGTTATTTATGAGAAGAAGAAGGTGGATGGCGGCGGCCGGGTTTGTTTCCTGCCTGACGATGCTTGTTCCGGCCGGCCCAGCCGCGGCGGACTCGGTCAAATCGGATATGTCCGTGCTGGTGGGCGGCAAGCAAGCGGCGTTCGCTTCCCGAAGCTTATTGGTGGACAACAGCTTGTATGCGCCTTACGAGACGGCGGCCAAGGAGCTGGGGCTGCAGCGCAATGGGATGCCGAAGCCGGGAAGCTATCGGTTACAAAGGATAGCAACGTCCTGGAGCTTGCCCTGCATTCAACGAGTTATAAAGTGAACGGATTGGAGCAATCCACAGCTACTCCGCTTCAAAATTGGAACGGAAACATTCTGGTTCCCGTCCGGTTGCTATTCGAGACCTTCGGCTATCAGATCGGATATGACGCCCCGTCGCGGACCGTAAGCTTGAAATCGGCTGACGCAGCGCCCTCACTGAAGGTATTCGGTATTTCACCGGGAGGCTATTCAGACGGCAAAGAGCTAAAAGTGTCCGTCTTTGCTTATAACTATGCATTGAGGGATTTTGCCCAGGCCAAGGAACCGAAGACAGGGGAGGGGCATATCCATGTATGGCTTGATTCCGATCAGCTGGATCCGCAGAGCGCGCTCAAGGTGTTTAAGAGCGAACCTATGGTTTTCAAAGATTTGAAGCCCGGAAAGCATACGCTGACGGTCCAACTCGTCGGTAACGATCATAAGCCGATTCAGCCGGAGGTAAAACAATCGATCGAATTTCATACCGTCGATCTCTCGATCTTGAAAGATTTGGATCCGGAGAAAAGGGCCGGCATGCGGATCGAGGGCGTCATCGCCGATTCGAAGCACCGCGTGTTCACGGTGGATATGGATTCGAAGAAGCTGTACCGCATCGCCGCGGACAGCGGCAAGCAGGACGTGCTGACCGAGCTCCCGCGATCGGCGACGGGAATGGCATTTGACGCCTCGGGCAATCTGTATATTGCGAGCGGAGGGCAGGAAGGCGTCATTTTCAAAGTGAGTGCCAAAGAACTGGAAGGGGATTCCTTCGATCCGGGGCTGGTGGAGACATACGCATCGGGGGTTCAAGGCGCGAACGGGCTGACCTTCGATGCGAAGGGCAATCTGTACGTAAGCGGTGGAGCCAACGGCAATATTTATAAGGTCGCTCCTGATGGGAAGGTGGAAACTTACAAAAGCGGGCTGGCTCCCTTGCGCCAGGAACAGCTTATTGTAGTGAACGGACTGGCGTTCGGCCAGGACGGAAAGCTGTATGTCGCGAATACGAGCTCGGGTGAAGTTCGGCGCTTTGCCGTTAACCCGGACGGCTCCCTCGGAGCATCGGAGCTTGTCGCCAAAAGCCCGCCGCTGTACGGGGCGGACGGACTTACCTTCGGTCCGGCTGGCGCCCTCTACATTGCGGCTAACGAAAGGAATGCGATCGTGCGCGTATCGACCGACGGCCAGGTAACGGAAGTGGCGCATAACTCGAACCAGGGACCGCTGGAGTTCCCGGCCAGCTTGTATTTTGCGGGAACCACACTGTATATCAGCAATTTCGATCAGCCGCGTGGCGCAAATAAACCGAACGAGCCGGGAATTGGGGCATCGATCGCGAAGATCGAATTCGGGGATGGAAAGTAGAGAGGATTAAACCGAATCACTTATGCGGATCAGGCCGCCGGGAAGATCATCCCGGCGGCTTGTAGACCAGGAGATCGAACGAAGCTCCGTCGTTTTCAAGGGAAGGGTAGTCAAGATGGCAAGCGCGGCTTGACGGTTTTTCAAGAGGAGAAAGCATGGTATTCCTCATCCTCTTATTCCTTGTCCTGCTATTAAGTGGTATATTATGGATGAGCCAACGGCGCTGTTCTGATGACGCTCGAAATGCACGTGGAAGGTGATATCTGGAGATGTTGTACAAAGCTAAAGCCGCCCTTGGGGTTCTGCTAATCGGATTCCTCTGCTTACCTATAGCGTCGGTCGTACATGCGGCTTCGGCGATAAAGTCTGATCAGGTGATCGTGAGATTTCCCGAGTTTCCCGTTAGGGTCAATGGGACGGCAGTGGATGTAAAGCATAGCGAATATCCGCTCATTGTGTACCAGGATGTCACGTATCTCCCAATGACGTGGAACAATGCGGCCGCTCTGGGTTTGTCGGCTTATTGGGATAGCAATAAAGGCTTCTCTCTACAGAAGAAAGACGCTTGCTCACCATTAGAACAGGTATTAAAACCTCAATCAAATACGAACGGGGCGTTACAAACTGCAGAATTGACGCCATTTTCCGTCCGTGTCAACGGGAAGGAGATCGATAATTCGAAAGAACCTTATCCTGTTCTGCATTATCGCAATATCACGTATTTCCCGATGACGTGGCGTTTTACGCATGACGAGTTCGGTTGGAAGACGAGCTGGAGTGAAGCCCGTGGATTCGTCATCGAGTCTTGCTCCGGGCGAGCACCCGATCAAGATCAGCAGGACAATTTTTACAATCTATCCATTGGTGGACTTGTTGCGGTTCAAGGCGACTGGATATATATGAATCCGGATAGTCACAATACGCTACTCAAAGTAAATAAAACGACAGGTGAACAATTTACTCTCACGGTGGCTAGCGCTTCTTGGATCAACGTAGCCGGCGATTGGCTGTATTTCACCGCGTCCGATTCGGTCGCTTCAAGCAAGGTTATTTATAAAATCAAGAACGACGGAACCGGGCGAACCCGGATCTCGGAAACACCCGCCGGATTAATCCGGGTAAAGGACGACTCGATTTACTACATCCATACGGGGGCAGCTATGACATGCCCCAGCCGGACGGGATCCATAAGATGAGTATCGACGGAACAGGGGACCTGGAGCTTGTCAGGGGCAGAGTCAATTATAAAGGAATGGTGATTAGCGGCGACAAGCTCTACTACATCTTGCAGGAAGAGTCGGGAACAAATCTGTATGTGATGAATCTTGACGGGTCGGGGCAGACGAAGCTTCGGGATGACGTCCTTCGAATGACTGTCATCGACGGCTGGATTTATTTCGTGCAAAGCAATGGGAATCAGCTTAATAAGATGAGCATTGACGGAAAGATCGTCATCCCGTTATACACGGCGGATAAAATGATCACCAATCTAAGCTACCGTGACGGGTGGATATACCTGACGAAGGGAGGATACGGCATTTCCGGGGAGGCCGCCATCGAAAGGTGCGGGTGGACGGAACGGCGCGGGAGGAACTGGCGGCGGCACGTGCAATGGGGTTGTATTTTGCCGGTAATAAACTGTATTTCCCGAATGAAGCGAATATGGAACCGGGGGATACCAAATGGAGCCTATCGACGTCGACTGAGTAGATCCCCGGCTTACTGCCAGGCTTATCCCGCCAAAGCTTGACGTGACGAATCTTATCCCCGTCGGCGGCTAAGCCAATTCTGTAGTACGACGGCCTGATTATGGATCGGGTCTTTAGCCGAGTAAATCAGCGTAACCGTTTGCCCGGCGACCATGCCGAGCAAACGTTCGGCGAGCCTGCTGCGGGCGGGGTCCTCCTCGAGCTCACGCTCGTATCGTTCGGAGAACTCCGCAAATCGTTCAGGCTGGTGTCCGAACCATTGGCGCAGCTCGTGACTCGGCGCGATCTCCTTCATCCACTCGTCGATGGACGCCTGCTCCTTGGAGACGCCGCGCGGCCAGAGACGATCGACCAGGATTCGGACTCCGTCCTCCGGAAGGGGCGGATCGAATATGCGTTTAATCTTAAAACCGGATTCTTGAACATTTGTCATATGTCAACCCTCCAAAACGGTTGGGATGGGGATGAATGACTTGAATCCATTATACCCGTATTCCTGGCTTAATTCATGAGTAGGCCCGGTCCAAACAAATTGAGGGAATGGAATTTTTATGGTAATATATGGATGGCAATAATATGTTCCACTTATCCAATTAGAGTAGGAGTACCTTCCAAATGAAGAGAAAGCAATTAGGGTATGTTACTGCCTCGCCGCTTATTGTGGGGGCAGTGGCCGGAGGATTTTTGGCGGAATATAGATGGGCGACCAGCGAAACGAAACAGGCCGCTCAGCAAGTGGATGTACTCGCTTTAAACCAAGATCAGACGGCTGGACAAGCAGCAAGCCAGCCTGCCGAAGTGCCGATGGTCACTGAGCTTCGTGAAACCTCCATTCCCGCTCATGCCGACTTGCCCGGCATCGTTTTATTAGACCAAACTACGCATGGCAACGGACAAGGCTCTTTCTCTGTTCCTTTTAAAGCTCCTAATGACGGTTCAAAGGAACGGGTTCGCTTTTACATCCAAAATGTCGGTGAGAAGAAGCTGTATGTACGGTTAAAGTCCCCTAAGGGCAACGATTGGATCAAAACCTCCGTCGAACCCAATCAAGTTTTTGCCGGCGAGATGCAATGGGGGGCGGCGCAAGACGGCCTGTGGGGCGCGAATTTCAGCGACGATGACGGATCGGTGATTTCCAGCAGGGTGGTCTTTAGTGCAATAAGCAGTTCATGAACCAGCATATTACTCTTTCATCTTCAGAAGCCCTTCATTCTGAATGATTGTATTGACCCGCAGGTTCAGCCGCATATAGGGATAATAATCGGTCCTCCAATATTGCAGCCGATCGCGGGGGATCTGTCTCCGAAAAAAATTGACCCAATCCCAATATATCCGCTTGTTTGGCCTGAAGTTTGCGGAACATCCGTTCAAACCTCTTGGTCAGGAGCTCGTCCAGTTCCTGCTTGATCATGGTTACGGTCGGTGAGCCTTTTGTTTCCACGACAGTAACCTTCAGATTCAATCTGCTGTTCAGGATCGCTTGACTTCCATTGAACGTGCTGCTGTGGGTCAGGCTATCGGCAACGATCATCACCGATGCATGATCCATCACCTCAATTTTCCCTTGCGTACTTAATCCGTTAAATGAATTGAACATGAGGGTTTCGTCCGGGTTAATCCGGTCCACCATCTTGCCGTTCTTGATCACGGCCGAGCCGGTGCTTGCAATGGCTGTTGTTTGGCCTGCCTCAATTAGGGGAATAGCCACGTCCCGGGTATACGAGTTCAGGCTGCGATAAATTTGCCATACTCGCGTTTGTGCAACTTGAGGGGTCAACCCGGCGTCTTTCTGAAAATAGTTGTAAATTTCCATACCGGCACCCGTCGAAGAAGATTTCAACTTGTCGAACAAGGGCTTCAGGCTTCCTTCACTGATGGCCACGATGGTCTTGGAGGAAACTTCCCGTGAACGCATTAAACTGGATACACTGTCCCCCAAACCTTGCTCCGCTATGGCCCGTTCGAACACAATCACTTTTAATTGGAGCAGATCGACCTCAAGCTCCATGTTTTTGGCAATCCGGTCAACGACTGCGTTAATGGTTTCCCCTGTATCGGCTATGACGTTCAAAGTTGTCTTGTTCCGGCTTTTTTTCGGGATCAGAAGATAAGCCCGATAACCGCCGTCTTTATTTTCGAGTCCCATGACAAGCGGCGCGGCACGGTGATTGATGTCTTTGATATCCCAGCATCCGCACAATAAGGTCAGGAATCCCGAGATGAACAGCCATTTTAGAGCAAGACGAAGGTGAATCATCGTTCTCATGCGCTTGCCGCTCCTTTGCGATGATGACGAATTCCAAGAACCAGCGTGATTAGCGGAATAACGATGACCGTGTATAGACGCAGATAGGTGTTCCACCAAAACAACCGTTCGACGGCTTTCCAATCCTGGATCATTAAACAAACGACAAATATGGTTATGGTCAGCAAAAGATACAGAGGGATCGGCTTTATCCATGGGACTCCGCGCCGAATCAGTAAAGACGTCTTCCACATGACCAATGACAGAAAAAGCAGAACGAAGCAAATCAAACTAATCATAAAGAACATCGTGACCCGGTCAAACATCAACCAACGGATTTCCACCGTATCGACAGCCGTGATGAACGGAAATTGAAACTGGGAAGCCGTGTTTTGTCCGAATGTCAGAAGCGGCACGTAGACCGAAACCAGAAAAAATGGGAGAAGCAAGACGCTGGCCCTTAGCACGATTTGGCGCTTGTAAGGGATATGGGGCGGAGTAAAACCAAGGAACATAAACCCGCCCGCGAAAGCAAAAAAGCTTAGCAAGTAAGGTTGGCTGATAATAAACGAAAGAGAAGCCGCCTGTTCATCCAACAACGGGAATACATAACGCCAATCGGCATTCTGAAAGGATACGCATAAGACAAAGATGAGGAGAGGGAGAAACAAAAAGGCAATAAGAAGTCCCGTTCTTAGTAGCGGTTCAATACCCTGAGCGGAAATTAGAAGGGAAACCCCCAGCAGAAGAATCATAATCGCCCATAGCGGCGTATTGCCCAGAAAAACAAGCATAATGATTTCCGAATACGCGCGGACCGTGATGATCATAATCATCAGAAAATAGAGAGTGACGGGAAACAACAGGATGACGGCAAATATTTTGCCCACGCCCCAAAAAATATCAATTACGCTGTGAGCCGTAAAATAACTTAATCCTTTCAAATAAACGCTGAGAAATCCGACATGAAACGCGAATCCAAGCACAATTGCGATCCAATGGCCGACATGCAGGCTTTCGATAATGTCCTTCGGATACATGAAAAAGATGAGCCCAATATGTGACAGGAGATACATAACCACCACTTGCAAACTTTTATCCATCTGCTTTCTCCCTTACTTTCCACCGATATAGGTAAGGAATTCCAAAGGTATGCACACTGGCTAAGTATACGCAGACTAGCACCATGCCGACGAATAATCCCAACACGCCATACATCGCCGACAGGAAGAGAAACAGGTACTTGGGAATCCGGATGGAAATCGCGTTATGAAACCCGATGACCGTAAAACTCGCGATGGTGGTTGCGGCCAAAATAATAATCAGAACGTTGCTGACGAGCATAGCCTGTACAACGGCTTGCCCCAGGATGATACCGCCGACCATGGTAACCGTAGGACCAATGCTCTTAGGAAGCCGGATGCTGGCCTCCAGTGTCAGTTCAAGAATGAGGAGAAGCAGGAACGTTTCAACAAGAGCCGGGTAAGGAACGTTCTCACGGCTCTCGGCAATCGATAAGGCAAGCTCGATCCGAAGTACATCAGGATTTACCGAAACGAGCGCGACATACAAGCCGGGCATCAGCATATTGGCCAGTACGCCGATAAAACGCAATAACCGCGCGATAAACAAGATGACCAAAGGATAATTCCGGTCGTTCTCCGAAGCAAACATGTCCGTGAGCAGACTTGGTAGAATGATGGCAAACGGAAAGCAGTCGAGAAATAAAACCAATTTCCCTTGCCTTAGCGCCATAGCGGTATTTTGGGGAAGCTCCGTTGTATTGAACCGGGTAACCAAAGTCCATTGGGGGAACCCGAGCAGTTTGGATAATGCCAACAAATGGGGAACTTCTTTGTCTAAGTTGGATTCGATTCTTTGGAGAACCGCATTCAGGAAAGAGGGACTGATTTGTCCCTCCATGTATAACAGAAGCGCTTTTCTGCGGACGTCTTTCCCGAGCCAGTACGCATTCGTTCGCAGTTTGTCCGAAATCACATGCTTTTTGAGCATACCGATATTGATGTCGAGATCTTCGACGAAAGCGCTGATCGACCCGCGCATGACACTTTCGGTTGTTGGCGCTTCGATGGCACGGGATAATGAACGGGCGGCCGGCATGATCTTCAGACAGAGCCCGGAAGACTCTTGAATGACGATCAAATGTCCTTCGGTGATCGCTTTAATGATGGACTGCTCGTCCGGATGTCCCATATATTCACCCATACCGACTGCCACGGCAAACAAAGACTGTTCCGCGGCGAGGGCATTCTGAGCCTGCTGTTCGAGCAGCATCATGGTTTGCGGCAGATCCATCAGTGATTTGTACCCGGCAAGGATAACCGGATGATGGGTTAGAAACATGCGATGGAGGAATAAATCGGCATCCTGCTTTTGTCTTGTCTGCAATTGATCCAATAGGTCCAAGCCGTGCCACTCCTCAACGTGTCGTTGCTTTCCATTATTTCCCCGCGGTTCCTACATTATTCTTGGCGGCGCTGATGATGGAATTTCCCTAGGCATTGCCGCTTTGGTCATGCAAAAGCTGCCTGAACGTAAACAAAGCACGTTATTATCAAGCGAAAAGCTCCTTGACAAAAACGTGCTTTGAATCATATTGGTAGGGATGCTCATTTTTTATCCTTTACTGGCTCTTTCAAGGCAAGCAGCAGACTCTTTGATTTCTAGCAGTTCCCCTTCGATTCGGTGCAAATGGCTTTGCATATCATCTATTTCTTGTTCCGATTTATAATTGATGGCGAAGTCGATAATGGACTCGTGCTTATCCCTGGTCGCCTGCCGGTTTTGGCTCATCATAATGACAGGTGCTTGGAAAGCGGCGATGAAGGATAAGCATAAGTTCAGAAGAATAAAAGGCGGCGAGTCAAAGTGATAGGTAAAGGGTAAGCAGTTCCAGGCAATCCATAACGCCAGGAAGACGGCAAAATAAACGATAAATCTCCAGCTTCCGCCGAAAGAAGCGATTCGATCGGCCAAACGATCAGCCCAGCTTGTCTTCCTTACATATTCTTCATCCAAATGAGCAAGGATGCTTTTCTCATAATGATCTACCAGGCGGTCAATTCGTCTTGCGTCCGACTGATTAATTTCAATATCGAATCCTTGAATTTTGGAAGCGTCCTGCAAATCTTCTTTTTGAAGTAATAGTTCTTTTTAGCCATTGGAATCCCTCCTCAGTTAGTATGAGGAAGTCAGGAACCCAGCATACCTTTCTTCATAGGATTGATGACTTTTTCATAAGTAACCAAACCTCCAAATCGATAGTTAGCATTCATGACTTCCCCGGTTGGTAAATCCGGCTCAGGCTCATTGATACTTCGACTACCCATAAAAAAGTCTCAACTCCTTTAAAGTGGTTTGATCATGCCATCTACATCATACGCTCGTTAACCGATTTTGTATACAGGTAACCGCCGCGAATACCGCGGATTTTTGTATACAGTCCATCTTGTTGCATCAGAGGACATATGTCCTTCCCAACACCCGAGGATCCCGTTACAATAATAAAAATTCATTCAGGGAGCATAACAATGGTCGGGATCTTCTATGCGATATTAGGTGGGGCGTTCATCACGCTTCAAGGGGTGGCCAATTCACGGATCAGCCAAAATATCGGAACTTGGCAAACGGCCACGCTTACGCAATTTACCGGTTTTATAGCCGCCTTGCTCATCGTGATTTACATTAGGGACAAGGGCTGGCGTAAGCTGAGACATGTCAGAGCGATTTACCAAGCAGGCGGTTCTTTTGCGGCGCTCATTATTTATAACAACATCACAGCGATTCACCGGATCGGGGTAACACTCACCATTTCTGCCGTACTTATCGCTCAGTTGGCTCTAACTTTTATCATCGACAGTAATGGCTGGTTCGGCATGGAGAAGAAGAAAATAAAGCCGCCGCATCTCATCGGGATCGGGATGATGATAGCGGGAATCGTCATTCTCAAGCTATGAGAAGCGACAGGAGGTGGGGCCGCCCATGAAAATCATGGAGGACCAGGAGCTTATAAAGCATTATTTGCAGGTTCACAACATCGAGAATACGTTTCCAGAGGCGATGATTCCGTATTTCTCGCTTCATAGATTCCATCCCGGCGAGCTGATCTGTTCCCAGGGAGAAGCCGCTCATCATATGTATGTGCAGGTCAAAGGGAAAGTGAAGGTTTACACGACCTCATCTCTAGGCAAAACACTCGTACTATCTTTCAAGAATCCGCTTGAGGTCATAGGAGAAATTGAATACCTTAGAGGCATTAGTTTCCTTAATACGGTGGAAGCTGTATCATCGGTCGATATGATCACGATTCATCATCGCCGGCTGGATCAGTACGGTAAAGCCTACCCGCCTTTGCTGCAATTTTTGCTGGATATCATCAGCCGGAAATTTTGCTTGAAATCCGATTTTTTAACCTTCAATTTGCTGTATCCTGTGGAAATTCGTCTGGCAAGCTATCTGATGTCGGTATCCATGGACGAAACCAATTCCTGTACGAATAAACAAATAAGTGCCGAACATCTAAGAGATGCCGCGAATTTGATCGGAACGAGCCCAAGGCATCTGAACCGGATTATCCGTCAATTTTGCGAGAAGGGTCTGATGGTTCGCAGCAAAGACGGCATTGCGATTCGGGATTGGGAAAAGCTGGAGTCGCTCGTAAGCCACAATATCTATGAATGAGTGAGGAGGGACAGCATGCTTTCAGGCTTATTGCTGGCGGTGATTGCAGGCTCGCTTGTCGGTTTGCAAAATATATTCAACAGTAAAGTAAACGAGCGTGCAGGAACCTGGTCAACGACCGTTTTAGTATTAGGGCTTGGTTTCTTGGCGTCGCTTCTGCTCGGATTATTGTTTGAAGGATCGTCTTTGCTCCATTTTCAGCCTATGCAGACGTGGTACGGGTTCAGCGGTCTGATAGGGATCGGGGTAGTGACCTGTCTTGTTCAAGGGATGAAAAGACTGGGCCCCACATATGCCGTCTCGATTATTCTTACTTCGCAGCTTGGGTTCGCGATCTTATGGGACTCGCTTGGATGGCTGGGACTTGCTAAAGTTCCTTTTACATTCACCAAGCTGTTAGGTGCGACAATCATCGTGGGGGGCATCGTGGTCTTTAAAATCGGCGGAACTAAGGTAGAATCCCGTTCGAGTTCCGCAGCGCAGGGGTTAAAGTAAATAGGGATTCTTGCAGGTCGCCGCGTACTAGCGGCGGCTTTTTTTCTTACGGAAGCGAGTCTTGCGGCTACAATAAAAGATTGACGAGGTTAACTATGAAATGATATATAATGTTGCTAAAAAAGAGAAAGGGAGAGGGGCGAATGCAAATCCGCGCCGTCTTATCCAGACTGAGGTTCCGAACGCTTCGAAGGCGGTTCCTGGCGGCAATGATCGCCATTTCCCTGCCGCCGTTATTCATTCTGGGATATATGTCCTTTAATATTGCGAAGCAAACCCTGATGGAGACGAATACCCGGGTGTTCGAGGATCACCTGAAAACGTCAAGCGAAGTCGCGGACATGCTGTTCCGCAATTTGATAACGCTTAACCGGTCGATTGTGGTGAATGAGGAAATTCGGCAGGCGTTAATTTACAGCAACTCGAAAGAACTGTCCTCCAGGACGGATCTGGAAGCCTCGGCGGCGAACCGTCTGCAGAAGGCGATCAGCAACAACCAATTCGATACCCGGTATATTTCCTCTATTTGTCTGCTGAATAATGACTTTAATACGATATGCTCAGGCCGGTCCGATGACGCGGGGATTTATGAAAGGGTCGCCAAGAAGGAGCTCATCGAGCAATCGGATTGGTACCGGCAAGCGGTGGCCGCGCAAGGCCGGGTCGTGTTCGTCGGCTATGATGTCTTCGGACAAAACAACGATGTGTTTACAACCGTCAAGCTGTTCCGAAATGCGGCCACGGCAAGCGGGGAACCGACGGCCTGCTCATTATGAATGTGACGAAATCGATGTTTGGCGACATTTTCAACGAGAGCAACAGCTTAGGGGATTTATGGCATTGGAGCAAACGCCGGCGGGGATCCACCGGATCTTTACGAACGAGCGTTCCGATTTAGAGCTCCCTGCGGCTGAAGACATGACCACAACACTGAACGAGCTGGAGAAGGCCGGGTACTTGATCAGCCGTTATCAGAATCCCACGACGGATTGGACATTCGTCCATGTGGTTCAGCTGAAAGAGCTTCTCCTGCAGTCCAACAAGATCAGAGGGGTGACGACCTTCATCGCCGGTTCGATGGCCCTCTTTGCGTTTGTGATTTCCATCTTTGTTTCGGGCAGCATCACGCGCCCTCTCCTGCGGATCAAGAAGATGATGATTGATTGGACGATGGGGGCGCGAACCTTCGAGGAACGCTTTGATAACGATGAGGTTGGGGCGATAGGCGAGACCTTCAAACGGATGGCGTCGGAGAACCAAATGCTCAGCGAACGGCTCGTCCATTCCGAGCTCAAGGAGCGGGAGGCGGAGCTTCGGGCACTTCAGGCGCAAATCAAGCCGCATTTTCTGTACAATACCCTCGATTCGATCTATTGGATGGCCACGCTGCAAAAAAATCACGATATCGCACAAATGGCCGTTTCCCTTTCGGAGAGTTTTAAGCTCAGTCTTAATAAAGGGAAGGAGCTTATTCCGGTTTATAAAGAGCTCAAGCACATCGAGCATTATATGACCATTCAAAATATCCGCTATAACGGCAGATTCGAGTTGATTGAAGATATTGATGCCTCGATCAAAGGTATGGAGATCATGAAGCTCCTGCTTCAGCCTCTGGTAGAGAATGCGATTTATCACGGGCTGGAACCGAAGGTCGGTCCAGGGACGGTTCGTCTTACCGGCCGCAGGGACGGGGCATTTCTGGTATTCACCGTAGAGGATGACGGAGTTGGATTGAGGAGCAGGGAGGCCATTGAACAAGGCTACGGGATGCGGAATGTCCGGGAAAGAATGAAGCTTTATTACGGCGAATCCAGCTCATTCCGAATCACGAGTGAGGCGGGTCGGGGAACCCGAATCGAACTGCGTTTTAATCCCATGGGCAAGGAGGGCCGATGGTATGCTGAAAGCAGCGGTATTTGACGATGAGTACATTGTTCTGCGAGGCGTAGAGGAAATGATCGATTGGACAAGCTTGGGAATTCGGCTGGTAGGAACGGCGGGAGACGGTCTTGCCGCACTTGAGCTGTTCCGGGCGCATCAGCCGGACATTATCCTGACCGACATTCGGATGCCGGGAATGGACGGTCTGGAGCTCATAGAGCAGGTGATGCGGGAAGCCCCGGATACCTTCTGCATCGTATTCAGCGGGTTCAATGAATTTGAATACGTGAAGCGGGCCATTCAATTGGGCGTTGCGGATTATATGGAAAAGCCTATCACGATACCAAGTATTGAGAAAGCCGTCGGGAAGGTGCTGGAACGCTATCATAAACAAAAAGCGGCGCAGGAGTTTCAGCAAAAATGGGAAGCGAGCCGCGGCGAGTCGCTGGAGAAGGCGACGCTGGATTTACTGCTGAACGGGTTGGAAGAGAGTACCGCTTGGCGGGATACGTTCGGCCCGGAATGGGAGCAGGTCACCGGAATTACCGTGCTGGCCATGGAATCCGATTCATGCGCATTCCCGAAGGATGCAGCCTACAGAGCTGTAAACGTGGGGCACGGTGCGGAACGGATCATGGCTCTGTTTCATTTCGGGCCTTTGCGGCAGGAGCTGTGGGAGGAAGCGGATGAAGCGGCCGAACAGGCTGGAACGGCGGTGGGCTGCGGCAAGCTGTATATGCGGCTTTCAGAGGCTCCATTCAGTTATAAAGAAGCGCAGCGTGCTTTGCGGTCCGCCCGATTCCTGGGCCTGACCGGGATCGTTCGCTTCGAGGACCTGGGGGAACGGATCACTTCGCCGGAGGGAATTACCGATCGGGAAGAAGCGATCATTCTGAGTCTGCGCTCCGGAAACCGGGCGGGTTTGATGGAACAGGTCGAAAGCTTCTTAAGCTGGCTGAAGTCCGGGAAACCGGATGCGGAGCTCGCCGAACACGAAATGCTGAAGCTGATTTATCTCGGGCTGGAGGAAGCGAAGAAGAGCGGGGGCGACAGAACTGCCGGGCTCATGGACAGCTACAAGCCGCATACGGAGCTGAGGGAGCTCGCGGGCAAGGAAGACGTCGCCGCGTGGTTCCGCGCGCAGTTCGAGAGGCTGGCCGATTGGAGCATTGCCGCACGGGAACAAACGAAGCATTCCGCGGTGGAAGCGGCCAGGATTTATCTAGAGAAGTATTGCAGCCGGGATTTGACCTTGCAGGAGGTAGCGGAGCATGTGGGGATGAATCCGACGTATTTCAGCATGCTGTTCAAGGAAGAGATGGGCGAATCCTATATCAAATATTTGACGAGGTACCGGATGGAGCTGGCTAAGAGTCTTCTAAGCCGGGGGCTTCGCGTACAGGAAGTCAGCGAGAAGGTCGGTTACCATACCTATCGCCATTTTTCCGAAGTATTCAAGAAATATGCGGGCGTTACGCCGGGGCAGTATTCGTCGGGAATGACACCTACCTGAAAAAATCGGACGCGAATCCGAAAAATGACGCACTGCCGATCCTCCTCCGGAAGGACTACAATGAAATCATAAGCCACCACCTAATACGGAAGAGGGGGATTCTTAGATGAAAAAAACAACGATCGCCTTGCTCTCGACAGCGGTCATGCTGACCGGAGCCTTGTCAGGCTCGCGGAAACAGTTCAAGCGAGTCCGGCGGAGCGTCCAATACGGGCTCGTCCGACAAAAAAGTGAAGCTGTCCCTGCTGATCGATAACACGCAGGATTCGGTCAACAGTGCGAAAGCGATTGTAGACGCTTTCCAGAAGAAATATCCGAACATTACGGTCGATACGGAAACGCGTCCGGGCGGCGGGGAAGGCGACAACCTGGTGAAAACCCGCTTATCGACGGGAGACATGGCCGACGTCTTCTTCTACAACTCGGGCTCGCTCCTGCAAGCGCTTAATCCGGAACTTAATCTGCTGGATCTGACGGGTGAACCGTTCATGAAGAATGTGGTCGACTCGTTCAAGCCCGCAGTCACCTTTAAAGGCAAGCTGTATGGGGTGCCTTACGCCTCGACTATGGCTGGCGGCTGGTTCTATAACAAGAAAGTGTATAAGGATCTTGGTCTTTCCGTTCCCAAAACATGGGCGGAACTCATCGCCAACAATGAGAAGATTAAGACGGCGGGGATTACCCCGGTGATCGGTACGTATAAAGACAGCTGGACGGCCCAATTGGTGGTTCTCGCCGATTATTATAACGTGCAGGTGAAAAATCCGAAGTTTGCGGATGATTACACGGCGAACAAGGCCAAATACAGCACGGACCCTGCCGCTCTCAGAAGCTTCGAGAAGCTTGAGGAACTGAACAAGAAGGGCTTTATGAATAAAGATTTTTTGGCCACAGCCTATGACGCCGGACTCAAGATGCTGGCCGAAGGCAAAGGGGCTCATTATCCGATGCTGTCCTTTGCGCTTCCCGCGCTCGAACAAAACTTCCCGGATAAGATGAACGATATCGGCTTCTTTGCCCAGCCCGGCGATGATGCTTCAACCAATGGCTTGACTGTCTGGATGCCGGATGCCGCCTACATTTACAAGAAGAGCCCGCACCTCGAGGAAGCGAAGAAATTTGTGGAATTCATCGCCTCCGCTGAAGGCATGACGGCCTCTGCTGCGGTATCCAAGCCGACCGGTCCATACTTAATCAAAGATATGAAGCTCACGGATAACGTAGCTCCTGCGGTAAAGGACATGACGAGCTACTTCGACACCGGAAAAACGGCATCCGCGTTGGAATTCGTCTCCCCGATCAAGGGACCGAATCTGCCGCAAATTACGGTTGAGGTTGGCTCCGGGATCAAATCCGCCAAGGATGGAGCCAAGTCCTACGATCAGGATGTTGAGAAGCAGGCGAAGCAGCTCGGACTTGCCGGCTGGTAGCATACACATAGGACTGCTAAGAATGAATCGGCCTTGCCTGCCAAGCAAGGCCGATTCCGTTCAAGAACAGGAGGAGCCCCGATGAATCGAGTCATGAAGCGAAACTATTCCTATGCGTTTTTGCTGCCGGCCGGGATTATTTATTTTGTCATCTTTTTATTGCCGACATTATTATCTTTTTTCTTCAGCATGACCCGCTGGACGCTCTCGGAATGGGAATTTACCGGACTGGAGAATTTCATAAGCTTTTTTAAGGAGCCTTCTTTGGTCATCGGCTTTCAGAATACATTCATTTACGCTATGGTGACATGCGGCTTGAAGGTCGTCCTTGGGCTGCTGCTCGGCGTATTTCTCACCTCGCGGATACGTACGAAGGATTATTTAAGATCCGTCATTTTCTTTCCGACCTTGCTGAGCACGATTGCGGTGGGCATCTCCTTCAGCATGATGATGCATCCGACGGAAGGGGTTATCAATTCGGCTCTCACGGCCATTGGTATAACCGGTCCGGATTGGCTGGGCGATACGCGGATCGCGTTATTGTCCGTGGCTTTGGTGGATGTATGGAAGGGCGTCGGATTTGCCACGGTCATCTATATTGCCGGCATTATGTCGATTCCGGTTGAATATTACGAAGCCCTGCAGATCGACGGAGGCGGCGCGTACAATAAATTCTGGAACATCATCGTCCCGCTCAGCCGCCCTGCGACCAATTCGGTCATCATCCTTGCCTTTATCGGCGGTCTCCGTTCATTTGATCTCGTATGGGCCATGACCAAGGGAGGTCCCGGCTTTACGACGGACTTGATTGCTTCGATTATTTATAAACAATATCAAAGCGGCTTTTACGGACTGGCTACAGCCGGCAACGTTATCCTGTTCTTGTTCGTATCGCTGCTCGCCTTCCCGCTGTACATGTTCCTAAACAAAAAGGAGGTGGATTTATGAGCAGGAAACTTAAACAGTTCTTGATCGAGGCATCCGCGGTCCTTGCTACGGTTGTCCTGTTCTGGGTCCCTTTCTATTTTGTGATAGTCAACGCGATCAAGGACAAGCAGGAATCATCTCTGCTGAGTCTCGCCTGGCCGAAATCGATTCATCTCTGGGAGAACATCGTAGAGGTGATCAAGGCCCGCAATTATATGCTGCTGACAGCCTTCTTTAACAGCACCGTCCTTACCGTGCTTTCGATCGCAGGCCTCATACTGGTCTGTTCGATGGCCGCTTTCGTCATGCAGCGAAGAACGGATAGGGCGACGCCGTGGATTAACTTCTTCGTCTTGGCCGGATTGATTATACCGCCCGCTATCGTACCTACGATTTGGGTGCTGGACGGCCTGGGGCTCTTTAAAACGATGACCGGACTTGTCCTGGTCGAGATCGCACTCGGCTTTCCGTTCTGCGTCCTGCTGTATAAGGGCTTTATGGCCGCCATTCCGCGCGAAATCGATGAAGCGGCCGTTGTCGACGGCCGCAGTCCGCTCCGACTGTTCTTCGGGATGATTCTGCCGCTTCTTCAGCCGGTCACGGCGACCGTTATTGTAACCTCTTCGGTCAGCATATTTAACGATTTTACGAATCCGTTGTATTTCTTCCCCGGGGCCAAGAATGCGACGGTACAGCTGACGCTGTATAACTTTCAAAGTCAATTCGTAACCCAGTGGAACCTTTTGTTCACGAACGTTCTGCTCATCACTCTGCCGCCGCTCCTGCTGTTTATTTTTTTCAACAAGAAGATCGTGGCGGGAATGACGGCGGGGTCTGTTAAAGGCTAAGGGTCGCTCCAGCAAAAATTTCGGGGAAGGACAAAACTGATGAATATGAATACGAATAATGCACGTATGAGAAGAAACGAACGGTTGGTCGAGGAAGCGGAGAAGCTCACCCCGGAACTGTTTCAAACGAAGGTATCTCCAAGCCGCGTGGTAGAAGTGATTCAGGACTGTGCGGCTTTTCAAGGCTGGAAAATACAAGAGGCTCAAAGCTGGAATGAGTTTAAGGACCAATCGTTCGGTAAGGACGACAGCTTTATTCTCGACTTTGGCGATCACTGGGTGGGATACGTTGCGCTTTCCGTCAAGGCCGTAGGGAGCCCCCGACGCCCCGCTGGGGCTCAAGCTTATTTTTGGAGAAATGCCGTGTGAGGTCGCCGAATCGTTCGACACGTACAGCGGTTGGCTCAGCAGGTCCTGGCTCCAGGAGGAAACGGTGTATGTCGATGTGCTGCCCGCTGAGATCCGTCTGCCGCGGCGCTACTGTTTCCGGCTCTTGAGGGTCGTTGTGCTCGATACTTCCCGGAAATACACGGTCGGCTTCACGGACATTCACTGCACGGCCGTCACTTCCGCGGACGTTGCCAAGCCGAAGCCGCTTCCGGAGCATATCCCGCAGGACCTGAAGCTTATGGACCGGATCGGGAGAAAGACGCTGCAGGATTGCATGCAAACCGTGTTCGAGGACGGACCGAAGCGGGATAGGCGCTTATGGATCGGAGACTTAAAGGCTGCAGGCGCTGGCGAATTATTACACGTTCCGAAACAACGACTTGGTGAAGCGCCGCTTATATTTGTTTGGAGGTATGCTTGCTGGAAGGCGGCGAGGTGGGAGCCTGCGTATTCGAGAAGCCGGAGCCCCATGTGGATGACACACTTCTTTATGATTATGCATTATTCTTCGTGGCAACGCTATGTGATTACTACGAAGCCACCCGGGACCGGGAGGCGCTGCTGGATTTATGGCCGGTCGCGTGGGAGCAGATCCAAATCGGGCTACGCCGGCTGGATGAGCGAGGGATCGTCAAGGAGGACGAGACCTGGTGGTGCTTTATCGATTGGCGGCCGGAGCTGAACAAGCAGGCCTCCGCCCAGGCGATCCTTCTTTATTGCCTGAAGAAAGGGCTCAAGCTTGCCGAGGCTCAGGCTTTGACCGATGAAATGAACTTCCTCCGGGAAAAAATTGAGTATGTGACCGAGGCCGCACTTCAACATTTGTGGGATGAGGAGAGAGGCTGGTTTATCAGCGGACCAGCGGCGCAGGTGTCCTGGGCCTCACAAATCTGGATGACCCTTGCGGGAGTAAAAGACCGCCGGGAGAACGGCGAAATCTTGGAACGACTGTTTGATGAACCTTCGGCTGTTCGGATCAATACGCCCTATATGTACCATCATTTGATCGAGGCCTTAATGGAAAGCGGAAAGCAGGATAGAGCGATAGAGCAGATGCGTATCTACTGGGGTGGAATGATCGGGGACGGAGCGGATACGTTCTGGGAGGTTTATCATCCGGAAGATAAAGCCTTCTCACCATACGGCAAAGAATCTCATCAACAGCTACTGCCATGCCTGGAGCTGCACGCCGGCCTATTTTATCCGAAAATATTTGGTTTGACTTGATCTCCGGAATGAGAGGGATGATAGAGACCACTTTGCCCCTGCTAATAAACTTGTCCAAATACCGCTTTATTGAATATAATGTTGTAAGGATCAACAAGACTTGCAATTTGCGGCAGGTTGGAATAAATCATAGGAAAGCGGGTAACAGTATGGGGCGTAAGTGGAATAATATTAAAGAGAAGAAAGCTTCGAAGGATGCCAGCACGAGCCGGGTCTATGCCAAATTCGGAGTTGAGATTTATGTCGCGGCGAAGAAGGGCGAACCGGATCCGGAATCCAATCAAGCTTTAAAATTCGTGCTCGAACGGGCCAAGACATATAATGTACCGAAAGCCATCATCGACCGTGCGATCGAGAAGGCCAAAGGAAATACGGAAGAGAGTTATTCGGAGCTACGCTATGAGGGCTTTGGTCCAAGCGGTTCCATGATTATTGTCGATACGCTTACCAATAACGTCAACCGTACGGTAGCGGAAGTGCGTTCGGCTTTCAACAAAAACGGCGGGAGCATGGGTGTTAACGGTTCCGTCAGCTATATGTTCAATCCGACGGCCGTGATCGGTGTCGAAGGCAAGACCTCCGATGAAGTGCTGGAACTGCTGATGGAGGCGGATGTAGACGTCCGGGATATTATCGAGGAAGAGGATTCGGTCATCGTCTATGGCGAGCCCGATCAGTTTTACGCCATCCAAAACGCCTTCAAGCAGAAGGGCATTACGGAATTTGTCGTTGCCGAGCAGACCATGCTTGCACAAAATTTTGTCACTCTATCGGATAACGATCTGGTGCAGTTCGAGAAATTGGTCGATGCACTCGAGGATCTCGAAGATGTGCAGCAGGTTTATCACAACGTGGAGCCGCCGGAAGAATAAGCTTCAGCCATCCGACCTAACGCGTATAGTCACATAAAGTTTCTCTTCGAGGATCCCTTATTAAAATGAGGGGTCTTCTTTTTTATGCCAATCCATACGACAGATCCTCTTAATAAACCATATTTCGCACGGCTCCTGGCCAAAGTAAGAAAATGGCAGGAATCCAAAGGTGATGTCGTAAAAGGAAGCATTGCAGGCAGGGCACGGCGGAAAGGAGGAATCGGGTGGAAAATCCGCGGCAAATCACGGCCATTCAGGCGGCGGCAATACTCATTAATACCAGTATCGGTTTAGGTGTGCTTTCCCTGCCTAAGTTTGCAGCTGAGGCGGCCAACACCGGAGGGCCGCTCGTTACGCTCCTCGGTATCCTTGTAAGCTACTTTGGCTTATGGCTCATCACGAAGCTCGGTACGCGCTTCCCCAACCAATCGATTATCCAGTACAGCGATTTTCTTATCGTCAGGTTCTATCCCGGGAACAAATCATTAATCATGTATGGGGTTATGATTTTATAGGGGATACGAATGTCGTTGATGTGTATATCCGTTATTTGCGGAAAAAAATCGATTATCCGTTTGACGAACACTTCATTCAAACTTACCGGGGCGTGGGTTATAGCATCAAGGAGAGCGGCAAATGAGCATTAAGCATAAAATTGCATCGCTTACGACCCTTTGGCTTATCGGTATTCTGTTCATCTTCAACATTATCGTTTATGTTTCATTTCTGCGGATCACAACGGATAACGAGGCGGAATTGCTGGAGGACCGGGCGCAAACGCTAATAGAGAAAACGGGCGGGGACCAACTGATAAAAGGAGCGAGTACAGATCTGCTTCAAGATTATTTGCCGGATTATGGCTTAATTCGAATAGTAAATCCCGAAGGTCAAGTCGTTCAGCGACTGCAGGCGGATGAGCAGATCACGCAAGTGGAAACCACGACGGTTAAGGTTATGAAAAGGAAGTTGTACAAGCTGGGAGGGCAACCTATATTAATGGTGCGGCTCCCTATTCTTGCGGGAAATCTGCAGATCGGTACTTTGGAGATGGCTGAGAAGCTTGACACCCTGCAAGAAAATATCCGTATTCTTATTTCCATTCTAAGCTTGTCGGCGTTAGGAGCCATCGCTCTTAGCCTGATTGGCGGCGTCCTGCTGTCCGGATTCATCCTGCGGCCGATCTCAGGAATGGTAAGTACGATGGAAACCATTGAACAAAGCTTGGTATTCCGAAAAATACCGATTGATCCAGGCGCCAAGGATGAGCTCAAAGCGATGGCGTCCACATTTAATCGGATGATGGATCGAATCGAGGACAGCTTCATCCGGCAGAAGCAGTTTGTTTCCGACGCCTCGCACGAACTGAAAACCCCGTTAACCGTTATTGAAGGCTACGCCAGTATGCTGCTTAGATGGGGACTCAAGGATGAGCATAATGCTCGGGAAGCAGTGGAGTCTATCCATGCCGAGGCGGTCCGGATGAAGCAGATGACGCAGCAGCTGCTGGATCTTGCGTCCACTGAGAATGAGCGAAAGCTTGCCATGGAGAAGATCGAGATGGTTTCTTTCTGCGAGGAAATCGCGGCTCCGCTTCGCAAACTTTACCACAGGATGATTCCGGTTCAGTCGGCGGCGCAGGAGCTTTATCTGATGGCGAATCCCATTCAAATCAAACAGCTCCTGCTGATCTTGCTCGATAACGCTTTAAAATACAGCAAGAGAAAAATTGAAATTCTGCTAGCTGAAATAAACGACCCGGCGAGCGAACATTCCGGTGTTGAAATTCGCGTTAAGGATCAGGGCATCGGCATTGCCGAGAAAGATCTGGAACGTGTATTCGAAAGGTTTTACCGTGCAGATCCGTCACGGCACCGCGAAACAGGGGAGCCGGTCTCGGACTTTCCATAGCACGTAACATTGTATGGGCTCTTCATGGAACCATTGAAATGGAGAGCAAGGAAAATGTCGGTACGGAAGTGATTGTTTTTATCCCTTCCCATTGACTCTGTAAGCATCTATTAACAACAAGCCGATCAAGATAAACCTGCTTGTTGTTTTTATTTTTTCGCTGAAACACTCATTTTCTCATTGAATTTTCATTTTTGCGGTCTATACTAATGAAAAATAATGGCGTTCTTTCATCAAGGGAATACTACAATAGCACCATTACGATCAGCTTAGGATCTCGGGCTTAAAGAAGGGGTGAGGAAATGAAAGAGGCATTGATTGCATTCATTCAGCATTACGGGTATGTCGCCGTTTTTATATCGATGATGCTGGGAGTTATCGGGATACCGATTCCTATAGAGTTTTTGCTGTTATTTGCAGGCTCCATCGTGGTGGCGGCGAAACTGCAAATCATTTGGCTTGTTGTGACCGCTTGGCTCGGAGCTATGGCGGGGATGTGCGTAAACTACTCGCTCGGGCGGACGATTGGAATCTCCTCCATCAGCAAGATCACAAAATATATTCACCTTCCGGAAGAGAGACTGAACGAATGGTCGCTCCGGTTTCAAAGATCCGGACCGGCCTTCATTACCCTAGGCTACTTTGTTGCGGGTCTTCGCCATGCCTCTCCTTTCATTGCCGGGGCCAGCGGGATGACTTTCCGAAGATTCGCCGTCTATGCCGGGGCCGGGGGATTCTTGTGGATCCTGTTATTCGCGTTGTTTGGGCGAAATCTAGGACATCACTGGCATAGCGTCATGAAGTGGCTTCATCATCCCACAGTAGTCATCGTTATTATTCTCTTGATCGTCCTTGCCGTGTTGCTGAAAAAGAGGATCTTCTCTTCGATTGCTCATGCTCTTGATCCTAAGTAAATCCTACGTTAAAGGGAAGTCTCATTATGAAACAAGTGCTGCTCATTGAAGATGAAAAGAATTTGGCCTTATTCGTTGAGATGGAGCTGAAACACGAATCCTTTCAAGTGACCAAAGCATTCGACGGAAAGACAGGACTGGAGCTTGCTTTGGCGCGCGATTGGGATTTGATCCTGCTGGATGTTATGCTTGCCGGGACTGGGCGGAATTGAAGTTTGCAGGAAAATTCGCGCCTTGAAAACGACCCCGATCATCATGCTTACGGCCCGGGACAGTGTAGCGGACCGGGTATCCGGCTTGGACAGCGGGGCTGACGATTACATCCCGAAGCCGTTCGCCATTGAGGAATTGCTGGCCCGAATCCGATCCTTATTTCGCAGATTGGAGATGTCGGCCGAGCTTGAACGAGAGACCCTAACTTACCGCCATATCCAAATCGATTTGGATTCCCGCAGCGTCCTGCGCGAAGGTAAGCCCATCGAACTGACCAAGCGTGAATTCGATCTGCTGGCGATGTTCATGCAGCATCCGAATATGGTTCTGGCCAGGGATGTTATCTTAGAGCGAATCTGGGGCTTCGATAGCGAAGTGGAGACCAATGTAGTGGACGTGTATGTCAGGTACTTAAGAAATAAGCTGGACGAACCCGGACAAGATAGTCTGATTCAATCGGTTCGGGGAATAGGGTATGTGATGCGATGATGAAACCGCTGCGTGCTTTTATGTCCCGTTTGCCGATCCGATGGAAGATCATGCTGTGGTCCACCATTATTCTTTGCTTGTTATTCGCCGCGTATAATGCAGCACAGTTTTTCGCCATCGGCGTCTGGCTGAATAATCAAGAGCAGATTTCCATGCAGAAGAGTATGGCCCAGCTTGAGGACTATTACCAGGAGAGGAATGCGGATACGGAACAGGTTAAACAAAGCCGGAGCTACTTGGAAAAGATCTTAGAGAAAAAGCGGCTCATCCGCGTACTTGACCAGAACGGACTTCCTGTCGTAGCGGTATCGGACCGATTGCCCGGCGATTGGGTCCCGCCGCAGGGTTCCCTCCAGTCGCTGCTCGTTAATGTCTGGCATGAGGATGAGCATCTGCTCGTCATGAGAAGTCCGATCAACACGGGTCATTTCAGCGGTACGATCGAACTTATCAATAATCTGGAAACCTTGGACCAGATATCGGACCTTCTTTTGTTCGTGATGATTATCGCGGGTATAGGGGCCGTCTTTTTAAGCGGATTGGGCGGACTGCTTCTGTCAAGACAGCTGCTTCAACCGATACAATCGCTTTCGGAGACGATCCGGAACATCAAGCTGAAGGGTCTTCATGAGCGGGTACAGCCGCTTAACAACCATGATGAACTATCGCGCTTGGCCGAGCATTTCAACGACATGATGGATCAACTGGAAGCTTCCTTCCGGCAGCAAAAACAGTTCGTTGAAGACGCCTCGCATGAATTAAGGACTCCTTTAACGATCATGAAAGGACATTTGTCGCTATTGCAGCGATGGGGAAGAGCGACCCGGAGGTACTGGATGTCTCGCTAGAAGCGGCGATGCAAGAATTCCGCCGGATGGAAGGCATCGTGCAAGAACTGTTGATGCTGACCCGTGCTGAAACGGACCTTGCTCCGGCGCCTAAAGAAACCATAAAGCCATTCGAATTTGTCCGCCAAAGCGTTGAACGGTTTGCATCCGTACATCCGGACGTAATATTCAAGGATGACCTGCACTTTGACGAAGCCGTTGCTATGGAGGTCGTACCGCACGAGCTGGAGCAAATCTTACTTATCTTGCTCGATAACGCGGTAAAATACTCCACCGGCCGGCCGGTCATTTGGGTGGAAGGCGCGTTACGGGCTCCGTATGTTGAAATCAAAATCAAAGATTCGGGGATCGGCATTCCCGCGAAAGACCTGCCTCATGTTTTCGACCGCTTTTATCGCGTCGATAAAGCGAGGACCCGGGAACAGGGAGGAAGCGGGTTGGGGTTGGCTATAGCGAAACGGCTGGTCGAGCGCAATGGCGGACAAATTTCGATTTCAAGTGTTGAGCATCAAGGAACGACGGTAACCCTTCGCTTTCCGAAAGCGGTTATAAAATAATGCAATACTTAGCAAGAAGCTTAGGAGATGAATAGAGTGCAGCAACTGGATTATCAGCTTTTTCAGCTTGTTAACGGCCTGGCCGCTTCGATATCCTTTTTCAATCCTGTCATGCGGTTTTTAGCGGAGGACGCGGAATATTTGTTTTACATCGGCGTTATCATTTATTGGTTTATTCGAACGGAATCCAACCGGCGGATGATTGTGCAGGCCTTGACGGCGGCGTGCCTCGGGCTGGCTGTTAGCGGTTTGATCGGGATGGTCTACTACCGAGACAGACCGTTCGTCACTCATGTCGTGTTCCAATTAATTAAGCATGCAGCCAACGCTTCGTTCCCCAGCGACCATGCCACCGGTGCATTCGTCATTGCCACGACGATATGGCTGTTCCGCAAGAAGGACGGATTAGTTTGGCTCATCCTGGCAGCTTGTATCGCTTTCTCAAGGGTGTGGACAGGTGTTCATTACCCGTCGGACGTGTTGGCAGGGGCTTTGCTCGGAATCGTCGCAGCCGTCGGTGTACACCGAATTTTCACAAGTGCTCGCTTGGCCCGGAGATGGCTGAATGCAGGCATTGGCTTATATGAACGTCTCGAATTTAAGATTTGGCCCCAGAAGCTAAACAAACCTAAGGAAGAAGTTCATCGGTCATAGGAAGGAAAGTTATTGGGGCGATTCAAGGAAAAAAGAGGGAAGCTGCTGGGCTGCAGCTTCCTTTTTGCGTTTCATGCATCCGGCATGCATAGAAGCTATTTACAACATATCTAAATTCAGGTAAAATTTTATTTATTCTGACTGGTCAGATTAAATAAATGCGCAAGGAGAACTTATGCCCAGAATCGGAATCGAACCGAAGCGCCGCGCGGAAGTCATCAATGCAACATTGATCTGCATCAGCCATCATGGGATGGATGGAATGACGCTGGATAAGGTTGCGGAATACGCGGGCTGTTCCAAAGGCGTTGTCGCTTATTATTTTAAGAATAAGGATCAACTGACGATTGAAGCCTTCAAGGCATTCCTGGCTTATTACAGCCTGAAGATCGAATCGGAAATCAGTAGCAGCATGACAGCCGGGGAAATGATCGACGTTACATTGAAGCATATTTTGCCTCCGAATCATGAGGATACAGGGAAGAAGCTCAACGTATCGCAGCTGGATGGAGTGGAAGCGATGTTTATCCCTTATGAGGATCAAGGAAGGCTCTTTGTCCAGTTTTTCACCAAAGCCGCGATGGACCGTGAGCTGCAGGAAGTTCTTGCCCGGAGCTATCAGGCTGATTTTCAAGGCATCGCTAAGATATTGGATCACGGCCAACGGACGGGAGACATGCATGTGGAGGATTCGCACCATGCGGCCTACGGGCCGCTTGCGATGGTGGTGGGGCTCAGCTTCTTCCGGGTAGCGAACATTCGGCCTGCCCATGGCGGAGACAACCGTTCCATTTGCGAGGATTATGTTAGAAGCTTCAGCCTAAACGGCAGGCGCGGCATATCTTAAGGAGGGTCATGATGAAAATTTCAAAGATAGAAGCAGGCGGGGAAGCCGTCGCTGTCGTAAGCGGCGACGAAATCTTGATCGAAGACGTTCAGTCCGCATTGGATCTCATGGCGACTGTTCGTTATGAAACCGACTGCGATCGCATCGTAATCGACAAATCCATGATTAGCGAAGGCTTCTTTGATTTGAAAACACGCCTGGCCGGCGAAATCCTGCAGAAGTTTATCAACTATCGTGTTAAGGTGGCTATCGTGGGAGATTTCTCCATGTATTCAAGTCAAAGCCTCCGGGACTTCATCTATGAATGCAACAGCGGGAGGGACATCTTTTTCCTGCCGACAGAACAACAAGCGATTGAAAAGCTGCAGATGCAGAAGTCTTGAATGGAACGCGAGGAAGTATCGTTGCCTCAAGTGACCTTCTGCAGGCTCCGGTTGTGGAAGTCTCAAGGCACGAGGCGGTTTCCTTTTGCAATTTGCTTTCCCGTCAATCGGTAAAAACGGCCGAATCCGTGGGGGCTCTACGATATGCTGGGAAATGTCTGGGAATGGATAGGGGCTGATCTCGGATTTCGGCTTGCCAGATCCTTGTCATTCCTTTAAACTCATTAAAAGGCAAAAAAAAAACGAATATACCTTTTGAGGAGGGAAGCGAATGTTCGGGGTCGAGAATTTTTTCTTGTTTCTTGCCATGGGGATTTTATTAAACATTACACCCGGCGGCGACACCATCTACATACTAAGCCGGACCGTCACACAGGGGAAGAAGGCCGGGATGATGTCCGTTCTTGGGATCGTTTCAGGTGCGGCGGTACACACGCTTCTTGCGGCCTTTGGATTATCGATCATTCTCATGAAGTCGGCCATGATTTTCAATATGGTCAAATGGGCGGGTGCTGGGTATCTGATTTATCTGGGATGGAAGACTATACGCTCCGGAGCCGGCGAACCGTTTGAGCTCGATAACAAGCCCAAGGCCCATATCATAAAAATATTCACACAGGGCTTTCTTACCAACTTATTAAACCCCAAAGTCGCCTTGTTTTATCTAGCCTTTCTTCCGCAATTCATCAGTCCGTCAAATCATTTCGGACCTTTGCCCTTTCTGATATTAGGCTTTACTTTCATTGTAACGGGGACCCTTTGGTGCTTGGCTTTAGTGCAGCTTTCCTCCAGCATGACCAAGAAATTCCAGAGTACGAAGATTGGAAAGTACTCCAATAAGATTCTGGGCGTCATCTATATTTCGCTTGGACTTAGCATTCTAAGGGTGACTTTGCCCAGCAGGGCATGATGGATTTTATATAAAAACTCGAAAGAGGCCCAAGCAGGTTTGCTCGGGTCTCTTCGGCATTCAAAGGATAATTGCTGCAGAGAAATCGGGACGCAAGATGTCCATGTATTACATTTTATGTCCCGCACGAACAAAAAAATAGCTGCTCATTTCATGACGAATTCATCGGCGTCCGCGGAAAGTTCGGCGCAAATCTTGAACCCACTTGTCCGGTATTTCCCACGGGATGAAGTGTCCGCCGCGGTCGTGAGCGGTGATGTTGACATGGTTATACCAAGGAGCGCGGTCACTGTCCAGAAAGTGCTGTACCCGATTCTCGGTCGTGACACCCGGCGGATTCTCGTAACCTACAAAAGTGATGCCGGTTGGCGCCTCAATAACAGGCCAGCGATGATGAGAGGGTGTCCATGGATAACGGTTATGGTTCGCGTAGACGCGAATGGAGGTTTCGATAGCATTGTTTACCCAATAGATCGTTGCATGTGTTAAGAGGTCATCCTTCGAAAAGACATTCTCGATATTCCCGTTATTATCGCTCCATCTTACCCATCGTTCCAGGATCCATGCGAGCATTCCAACCGGCGAGTCGCTCAGTCCGTAGGCGAGTGTGCTGGGGTCAAGAACGTGAACGGCGAGATGCGATGCGAAACGCCGATCAAACTTCAAGATGTCCTTCCGGATTTGCTCCGGAATGTTGTCCGGAATGGGATGGCCTCCGGAATAATCCCAAGCGCGCTCACCGTTAAAAAAGCTCAGTTTTAAAGCCGACCCGATATGAAGGCCGTAAAGCTCGTCACTGTATTTATGTCCCAGCTGTCCGGTTACGAGAGCGCCTACGTCGCATCCCCCGCCGCGTATTTTTCATAGCCGAGAATCTCGGTCATTAGGGTGTGCCAAAGATCGGCCATTTTCCAAAAGTTCATGTCCGGGTGATTCGGCGGCGGCGTCGAAAAGCCGAAGCCGGGAAGAGAAGGCACGATGACATCGAAAGCTTCAGCCGGATCGCCTCCGAATGCGCCCGGATCCGCCAGCGGATCAATGACCTTGGACCAATGCCAGAAGGTCCAGGGCCAGCCATGGGATAGGATCAAGGGGATCGGATTAGGCCCAACGCCCGGTTTACGCATGAAGTGCACGGGAACTCCGTTGACGTTTACCTTGTAATGTTCGTAGGCGTTGATCGCCTGCTCGGATTTGCGCCAGTCGAACTCGTTGATCCAGTAATCGACGAGCCCTTCCAGATAGTTGCGGCTAACACCGTAAAACCAGTCTTCATTACCGGCATCGAGAGGCCATCGCGTGGATTTCAGCCGAAGCTTAAGATCCGCAAGCGACTCATCCGATACGTGGATTGGGCAGGGATCGAGCCCGAAAGGAGCAGTTGGCATAAAGGTTCCTCCTTGCAAGAATGAAATGTAGGACTTGAGCCGGCTGGTGAGGTTCTAAGTTGCTGAGGAAATTATATCACCAATTTATATAAGTGTCTAATATAAATGGGCATAATTTAGTATCTCCAAGTAGGAAGCAAACCTGAACGGATAGCCCACTCCGCTCCGTTGGGGGAAGAGGGGGCGAAGGTAGATTCAATGAATTTCTTTGTTCCCTTCCTTTCGGATTTGCGGTTTGTTCCAAACGCCCCCGGGAATGGAACAACGCAAATGCAGTGAATCGCAGCTACGAATCGTTTCCCAGCTCGACCAGACGCCTTAATGCAGGTATGGCGGATGCAATAGCTTGTCTTTCCTCCGGAGTGAGCCCGTCCATGAATTTCGAGAGCTGCTCCATCCGATCCAAGCGGCGTGAATGAATGACATTGGTGCCCTGTTCGGTAATATGCACCAGAACCACGCGGCCATCCTTTGGGTCCGACCGGCGCTCAACAAGTCCGTCCCGTTCAAGACGGGTAACCAGCTGGGTAATTGCCGATTGCGTAATTTGCTCCGTGGCCGTGAGCTCGGTAAGCCGCATCGGGCTCTTGCGGGTCAACGTATGCAGGACGGAAAGCGTAGTGAAACTCAGTTTTTCAATGGACGGCGACCGTATGAGGATCCTTGTCAGGTCTTCGATCACCATTGTGAAATCGGCGACATTGAGGTTCGTAAGATGTGTATTTGGTTTCATGTTCAGAATTATATCACAAACTTATATAAGATCTAACCCAGTCCCGAGGAGGCTGGGTTTTTCGTTCTGAAGATTCATATACTTTTCAAGTCGACAAGCTTCGCAAGAATATCGGCTAGCTGGCTTCGAAGCTCCAACGGCAGGGGCTTCAGCAAATCCTCTTTCACTTTATTCGCAGCGGCCCGCCCCTGTTCAATCAGAGGCGGGGCAAGGTCGGTCAGCTTGACGAGCGTTGCCCTACGATCATTGGGGTCGGGAAGGCGTACAAGCAATTGTTCTTTCTCCAAGGCATCGACGAATTGAGTAACCGTAATGGCCTTGATGTCCATCATGGCGACCAAATCACTCATTCTGACCGGTTCCGATTCAGAAATGAAGATGAGCAGGCGCAGTCTCGGGCCGGTTAAAAAACCAGGGATATCCATGGCGGACAGACGCGACTCAAATTCGCGCTTGATATAATGAGCGGCGCGAATAAGTGCATCAAGGACATCGACTTCCGAAGAGACCGATTCGTTTGAGGGCAGTGGCGGGTTGGGCATGAAATTCCTCCTTGACGACTGAATAATACTAAGTATACTTATAATTGAAATTAAAATAATAAGGTTACGTATTATAATTTTCCTTTGCATTTTTATATTACTTCATGATCCGGCCGAAGGGAAGTTATTGCGAACCGAATAATCCCTTGCGAGGAGTGATCGCTTATGTCAGGCCATGCGGACAAAACCGGCTATGCCGTTGCCGGGTTAATGCTGGGAATCTTGATGTCATCGATGGACAATACCATTGTCGCTACATCGATGGGTACCATTGTATCCGATCTGGGAGGGTTTGAGAACTTCGTTTGGGTCACATCCTCTTATATGGTGACATCGATGGCCGGCACGCCGATTTTCGGAAAATTATCGGATATGTACGGGCGCAAACGTTTTTTCGTGTTCGGCCTGGTCTTGTTTCTACTAGGTTCCATCTTGTGCGGGCTTGCGGCAAGCATTATAGAGCTTAGCGTGTTTCGGGCGATCCAGGGCATTGGCGGCGGGGCTCTTATGCCTATTGCACTGACCATATTGTTCGATATCTTCCCTCCGGAAAAACGCGGAAAAATCACCGGAATATCCGGAGCCGTGTTCGGCGCATCCGGAATATTCGGTCCGTCGCTTGGCGCCGTCATTTCCGACCATCTCGGCTGGAACTGGATTTTCTACGTGAATGTGCCCATCGGTGTGGTTTCTTGCCTTCTTACGGTCCTGTTCTATAAAGAATCACTGACGCATTCCAAGCAAAAGATCGATTGGTGGGGAGTCTGCCACTTTGATCGGGTCGGTCATTTGCCTCATGTTCGTATTGGAGCTTGGCGGTACGAGGTATGCCTGGGATTCCGGCATCCTAATCAGTCTATCCATTGTATTCGCTGTCTTGCTTGCGGGATTTGTGCTTGCGGAAAGAAAGGCGGAAGCGCCGATCATTTCGTTCTCCATGTTCGGAAACCGTTTGTATGCGGCCAGTGTCGCTGCCGCCTTCTTTTACGGTACGGGATTTGTTACCGCTACGGTCTATGTTCCCATTTTCATTCAGGGCGTATTCGGCGGATCGGCGACCCGTTCGGGGATGATTCTGATGCCGATGCTGATCGCCGGGGTCCTCTTCAGCCAACTGGGGAGCAGGCTGACAACGAAGACCAGCTACCGGAATTTGATGATCGGTTCCGCCTTGTTGTTTGGCGCAGGGATGTATTTGCTTAGTACCTTGCCATCTGAAACCTCACGCTGGATGACAACCTTTTTTATGATAGTAACCGGTATGGGAATCGGTGTGTCGATGTCCGTTTTGATGCAATCGGCGGTTCATCCCTTCGATCTGCGGCGACGGGGGCCGCGACTTCGTCCGTTGTATTCCTCCGCTCGCTGGGGATGACGATCGGGATTACGGTTTTTGGTATCATTCAACGAAACGCCTTTGCCGGCAAGCTTAGTGCGGCTATGGGAGATTCCGGTGGAATTCCGGGTGGTGCACTGCTCGATCCGCGATCGGTATTGACGCCGGAGCATCGCGCTGAAATCCCGCCCCGGATGCTGGACATTCTCATCAGCTCTCTTTCATCATCCATATCCCATACGTTTCTATGGGCGATGGTCCCGGCGGCCCTTGCCACGATCTCCATATTGCTGATGCCTGGGGATAGGGTAACGGTAACCCGAAAAGCAGGGGAGCAAACAATGAACTAATTATGAAGTTTTAATTTTCTCCGGGCAAGCTTTCACAAAACATTAAACCTGTCCGAATATGGCGTTGACAAATCCCTCTTATGCTAATTAAGGAATAATTTACCACACAATGCATAGAGAGGAGCTTTACGGATGTCCTTCAAAAAACGCTTCACCCGCCTGTCGGTTCCGCTGGCTTTGGTTTCCGCTCTGATGTTCCCGGCCTTGGCTCAGGCGGCGCCGCCCGCCCCCGTTTTGCACAATGATAACGCCTCCGCCCATTTCGGCGACTGGTACACGGGAGCCGCCGCCCAACGTATCGTCAAGCAAGCCTGTATTGCTGTTCGTTCAAGGGCTTCACTCCAATTACGGGCGCTGGACCGGGACGGACAGCTATTATGAAGCCGCCTACAATGCCGGTTACCGGACCGCTTTCGTGCAGCTGAAGGATGCGGACGGTCCCGGGGGCAATATGTGGACCAACGGGCCGGTCCTGGCGGACGTCATCCGCAAGGTGGCCGCCTATTACGGCGTAACCCAAATCAACGTGATCGCCCACTCCAAAGGCGGCATCGATACGCAAACGGCGCTGGTGTACTACGGTGCCGCACCTTACGTCAACGTCGTTCATCAGCTGTCCACGCCGAACAAGGGCTCGGAGCTTGCCGACATGGCTTACAGCACATGGACCTCTTGGCTCGCGGACATCCTGGGGCAAAAGGACGACGCCGTGTATTCGCTGCAAACCTCGTATATGGCGAATTTCCGAGCCCAGACCGACAGCAGGAGTGAAAACAACGCAACGAAAACCTATATGTCCGGAGGCATGGGCGACGACGGCTGGTTCACGGGCGGCTGGTTCGCGCATGCCGTACTTCCCGGTGAAGATGACGGCGCCGTATCGCTCTACTCGGCTCTGGGTCTGCCTTATGGAATCACGAGCTTCACTAAAAATATCTCGCACAGCGCTATGGCCAAAGCTTCCCAGACCTGGAGTCTCGTACAGCCGAAGCTTTCGCTGGGCACTAACGCGACGGCCATGTCGACGCTTGCCGCTCCCGCCGCTGAGCTTCAAGCGGCTTCTTCGGTTGTAGAAAATAACGACATGATCTTGAGAGGCGGCAAAGTAGAAGGCAAGGCATCCGCCGTTTTCCCGCTGGAGAGCGGCATCGGCCGGGTTTCTCTGGAAGTGATGACCGCGAAGGGGAACACGAACGTATCACTCATTTCCCCATCGGGTAAAGTGTATCGTCCGGAGGCGGCCCCGGCGGAGACGGATCCGGACGGTATCTTCTCCAAGGCGGTCCGACGTATATTTCAGGTGAATAAACCGGAGTCCGGTAGCTGGTCGCTTCAGCTGAACGGAGACGGAGACGCTTATTTTGCCCTGGCACGCATCGAAGGAGCCGGACAAACCAGGCTGTCGGCCGATAAGAAAGTATTCCGCCAAGGGGAGAAGGCCCGGATCAACGTGGATTTCGGCGGCTCCGTCAAAGGCTCTGCCAAGAAGCCCCGCCTGAGCAAATCCGTGAACGGCAGATCGGCCGCGATGAGCAAAGAATTGCCGGATACGGTCGCGGACGGCCGGCTGCAGCCGCCTTTCGATGCCCCTTCAGAGCCGGGAGTTTACAATTTGTCCTTTGATGTGGAAGGGATCAACAACCGAGGGGAAAAGGTGACCCGATCGGTAAATTACAATTTTGCCGTAGCGGACGAGCAGGGGAATATCGGCAAGTAATGCGGCAATAGAGGAATGTACATAGCGACTGCAGTCCGGCCAGTAGGCCGGGACCGCAGTCTTTTGCTTTTATCTCGGCTGTATATAGCGGAGTGTACGCGCGTTCAGCGTCCCCCAGCGTAAAACCGGCGGTGCAGCTCCCGAACCTGTTCCGCGAGCTCGGGGACAGGACCGTCCACGACCGTATCACGGATTACTTCCTGGATCGGAAGCGTACGAACGCGAGGTGCGGGAACCCCCATTTCACCGAGCCACCCGGCCAGCTGCCCGGAGGAACTCGCATACACAATTCGCCCCAGCCCAACCCAGCCGTGGGCCGCAGCACACATAGGGCAATGTTCACCCGAGGTATAAACCGTCGCCTTGGCCCGCTCTTCAGCGGTCATGTGGTTGGCCGCCCAGCGCGCCAGCGCAAATTCCGGGTGCTGTGTATGGTCGCCTCCGGCTACATGGTTATGGTCTTCCGCCAGCACATCCCCGCTCTCTGAGACAAGAACGGAACCGAACGGCTCATCGCCGGCCTCCAGAGCGGCCCTTGCAAGCTCAATACAGCGTCGCAAATGCTTCAAATCGGTATCGTTTACCATCGCCAGACCTCCTCCTAACTATAGTTTCTTTTTTCGTTCTATATGTTATCATGTAGGGTGCTGAATGAAAAATATATAAACGCTTGCGTTTTGCTAAGGTTTTTCATATAGATAGGGGGCTGCAATGGACATCAGACAGCTGCGATATTTTATTGCGATCGTGGAGGAACGGACGGTCTCCGGCGCGGCCAAAAGACTTCATCTCTCTCAGCCGCCATTAAGTCAGCAGTTGAAAGCGATGGAAGAGGAGCTCGGAGCCGCCTTGGTGGAGCGAAGCGGAAAATATTTGGAGATTACCGAAGCGGGGAGAACGTTATATACCTACGCTTTGCAAATGGTGCAGCTCATGGAAGAAGCCCAAACGGAGGTGAAGGAGGTTGGAGAAGGGCTAAACGGTAAACTGACGATCGGCGTGAACACGTTCTCGGTTGCCGGTCTGACGGAAACCCTCCATCGTTTTCAAAGGCAATACCCTAAGGTGACTTATAAAATTCAGCAAAACGAATCCTCACAGCTATGCCGGTTGGTAAGAAACCGGGACATCGAATTGGCGTTCGTTCGGTCAGCCTCTTCAGCTCGATGATGAGATTACGGTTCTTCACCTTTATACGGAGCCGTTTTACCTGATTACCTCCGATCAACAGAACCGGTTCGCCCACGAGGTATCGCTTGCCGATATTCGCGGGCTTCCGCTTCTTCTGCCCAGTACGCCGGGACTCGGGGTGCATTATTTGATCATGAACGCCTTCTCGCGGTTGCAGCTGCAGCCTCGTATTGTGGGTGAATGCTCCGATATTTCGCTGCTGATGAGTCTGGTTTCATCCGATTTTTGCGCGTCGCTCGTTCCGGAAACACTGCTTGAACGGTACCCAGGGTATCCGATCCATGTGAACCGGATATCCGATGAAGCCGAAATGACTTCCGCCGTTGGAATCATCTGCCTTAAAAATCACCGTTTATCCAAAGCCGCGCAGAACTTTATCGATTTATTCAATAATTCTTGAACGAATGGCGGAAATGGTGTTGTATACTATACGTAAAAATAGAGGGAGTATCGCTCTCCCGAGACAGCGAAGGATAGAAGACGATGCGAAAAGTTCATCTGAGGACCGTTTTTAAAATATTTATCCGCGACATCCGGCGAATTGTTACGAATTGGGTTACCCTGACGGTGGTCTGCGGCCTGATTCTGCTGCCGTCGCTTTACGCCTGGATTAACATTTATGCTTCCTGGGATCCGTACGCCAATACGAAGGGTATTAAGGTCGGGGTCGTCAACAACGATACGGGCGGCTTGCTGAAAGGGTTCAGCTTTAATATCGGGGACGAAATCGTACACTCGCTAAAGCAGAACGACAAGCTGGGCTGGACCTTCTATAATACGAAAGACGAGGGGATAGCCAAGGCCGAAAAACGGAGAGGTGTACGCTACGATTGTCATTCCCGACGACTTCTCGCTGAAAATGAGTACGATGCTGAATGACCAGCCGGTGAAGCCGGAGCTGGAATATTATGTGAACGAAAAGGCGAATGCCATCGCCTCGAAAATGACGGATGCCGGGGCGTCCACGATTCAGCGTGAGATCAGCACTTCCTTCGTCGAGACGGTAACGGGAAAGGTGTTCGAAACGCTGAATAAAGCCGGTGCTCAGCTGGACCAGGAGTACCCGCAGATCGAGAAATACAAAAATTTGCTCTACACCCTGAATGACGATATGCCGAAGCTGAACCAAAATCTGGACGAACTGCTAAATCGGGCGGAAGGCGGGTTTATTCAGCTGGACAAAACGGCCGAGCATGTTCCTGCGGTTCAGAATACGCTCGGCAAAATCATCGAGCTGAACGACGGGCTCAGCAAGGATTTGCTCCAAACGAGCAGCGACTTGCAGGAATCCGCGCCGGATTTAAAAGAGAATTTGTATCTTTTGCAGACGGTATTCACCCAACTGGCGGAGACGACCGGCGGCATGAACAATCAGCTGACCGTATATAAGCCGGAAGTGCTCACCCAGCTTGACAATGCCGTTACGGACATAGACGAGTTGAAGCAGCGGCTGCAGGATACTTCGGAGCAGCTGGAGAAAGCCGGCGTTACCGTACCGAATGAGACCCTCGCACTCGCCGGCGATATCGTTAGAGAGCTGGACTTGTACCGGCGACTTCTGACGGATTTAAAAGCGGGAATCAAGGATACGAAGGCGGCGGAGCAAATTTTAAACAAGCTGCAGCCGGTCAATGACCGGATTTTGGACAAAATCACCCAATTCCGGAATGCCGTCAACCAGCTGCTTGATCCGGTCGACCAAGCCTTGAATATCCGGACGCTGTCCCGTTTGCGCGACAACCTGGATCAAATGCAGAAGCTGGCTTCCCGGATCAGCTCGTTTACCAGGAACTTAAGCACGACGCTGGCTTATACCAAGGCCGATCTGGACAGCAAGCTGTACAGCGGCAGTGAGACGATGCGCGACATCGAAGACCGGTCGCTTAAAGACGCGACCGCGCTCGCCCAATCCTCCGCCGACGGCTCTTATCGGCTTAGCAAGGATTTGAAAAGCCTGGCCCAGAGGCTGGAGGAGTGGCAGGGCAAGATTGGCGATATGCGGAACAATATTTCGCAGAACACCGGTTTGGACAAACTGCTTCCGGATCTGACCCGATTGAATTCCGCCATTGCAGGGGATATCAGCAGATTGACGCTTTCGCTGGACCAGACGCTGGTTCCGAAAACGGAATCCTATTTGCAGAAAGGTTCGCTCTTTCTTGCCGATGTGAATGTGATTCTCGGCAATACCCAGGAAGATTTGGCCGCAGCGAAAGATTTGATGGCAAACTTGTCATCCGGGGGCAAAGTGGCGGTGGACGATATCCGCAATTTTAAGCGGCGCGTCCCGAACCTTCAGCGGCGGCTGAGCGACCTGGTGGCGGTATTCAAAAAAATTGACAGCACGGTCGATGTCAAGGACTTGATCAAGCTTCTGCAAAACCGGGGCATCGCGGACTCCAACTTCCTTGCTCTCCCGGTAACGATGAGCACGCATCCGCTGTTCCCGATCGCGAATTATGGAGCGGGGATGACTCCTTTTTATACCACGCTGTGCTTGTGGGTCGGATGTCTGCTGCTCACGTCTCTGCTCACCGTGAAATTCAAACCGGCGGATTTCAGTTTCAGCCCGCACGAAGAGTTCCTGGGCAAATACCTTTTGTTCGGTACCTTGTCCGTGCTTCAAGGCCTCATCGTTTCGCTAGGGGATATCTTCGTGCTGAGAATCCACATCCAGGAGGCCGGATTGTTCGTTGGACTCACGCTGTTCTACTGTGTAGTGTTCTCGATGATCGTTTACACGCTGGTCACACTGTTCAACAATATCGGCAAATCGATCGGCGTTGTCCTGCTGGTGCTACAGCTTGCAGGCTCGGGGGGCACGTTCCCGATTCAGGTTACGCCGGCCTTCTTTCAAACGATTCATTCGATGCTGCCTTTTACCTATGCCATCAGCGGTCTGAGAGAAGCGCTGGCCGGGGTAAGCTATCCGGCACTGATGCGGGATGTCCGGACGTTGGCCGCCTTTTTCATCGCCTTTTTAGTGGTTGGGTACGTGTTCAAGCCGGCGCTTACGGCCTTTCTTGGCAAGTACTCCAAGCAGCTGCATGATTCCGGGGTCATCGGTCATTAAAATCATGGTTCACACGCTGCGCTTGGAAACTGCACACTGTAAAGACGCCACCGTGAAACTCGTGGCGTCTTTATTTAATTTGATTAGAATTATAAGTTTCGTAACTTATAGCTTCGCATCAGCCTTGATAAACGCGCTGGTCCTTGTAGACAAGGATGGCGTAGCCGTGTTTATCCTGGTTTGCAGTTCGGATGATCATCGCGGCTTAGAGAGGCTCTTGCTTCAAAGGGTTGCGGTACCCGGCTCAAATCCGTTCCAGATGACCGTCTGCTCCACCGGGAAGCGGGAGGTAGGCCGGGCCGGCTTAACCGCTTTGCCGATAGCTACCAGCAGGACCGGAATATAACGCGGAGGGACATGGAACACCTTAACGAAGGCGTCGGCGTCGAAGCCGACCATCGGGCCCGAGTCGAGACCTTTCGCTTTCGCTGCGAGCATCAGCTGCATGGCGGCTAAGGATGCGTTGCGAATCGCTTCGTCGCGCCGATAGGGGAGGAGGCGTCCACAGCATAAGCCGCCTCGATTTGATCGAACAGAACATGATGCGAAGAGTAGCCCGCATAAGCATGATCTTGTCCGGCTTGGATAACGGGCCTGTATACCGCTTCGGCATTGCGGTTGGCCTCGAGATCCCCTAGGATGGCAACGGTAACGGAAGCGTCAACGACTTGTTGTTGGCCGTTCGCGATAGGAAGCAGCTTTTCCTTGGTCGCCGCATCGGTAAAGACGACGAACTTCCAATGCTGAAGATTCCAGGACGATGGGGCGCTGCCCGCCAGTTCCAGAAGCTCCTTGATTTCCTGCTCGCTGAGTTTGTAAGAAGCATCGAAATATCTGACAGAATGACGTTCACGGAGAACGGTGAAAAAATCGGTTTGCAATGCGGATGACATGTTGAATCGGCTCCTTTGGAAAAAAATAGATCAGGGATCTTGTTCGCGAACTTGAATCCGTTAATTGACATGATAGGCCGATGTGCAGCCTGGAACAATAGTGTTTTTTTCAAAGTGTATTGATACAGTTCACCGAGTGTAATATGATGGCTAGAGGAAAGCGAGGGGAGAGGTATGAAAAAATATTTGGATATTCTCTCCGATTTGGAGCAAAAAATGGGCGAGGGGCAATTCGTTTCCGGTCAAAAGCTGCCTTCCGTCCGCCATGCCGCGAAGCTGTACGGCTGCAGCGCCAATACGATTGCAAGGGCCTATGCGGAATTAGAGAAACGCCATGCCATTTACTCGATTGCTCAAAGCGGCTATTATGTGGTGGATAAGCCGGGGAACCGGGGGAGGTTCCGAAGAGCAAGACGATCGATTTTGCCGCTTCTACGCCTGATCCGAGCGTGTTTCCGTATTTGGACTTTCAGCACTGCCTCAATAAAGCGGTTGACACTTATAAATATGATTTGTTCACCTGCGGCGATTCGAAGGGGCTCGAGTCGCTTCGTCATACGCTGGTTTCCCATTTGGCCGGAGATCAAGTCTTTGCCAAAGCGGAGCAGATCTTTGTAACATCGGGTGTCAATCAGGCGCTGGAAATCCTGGCGAAGATGCCGTTCCCGAACGGAAATTCGGTCATCCTAGTCGAACAGCTGAGCTACGATATTTATATGCGGTTTCTGGAGGCGGAGGGGATTCCGGTGTGCGGGATCGCCCGTACAACGGCAGGCTTGGATATGGGGGAATTGGAGGAGAAATTCAAGCATGGCGGAATCAAGTTTTTCTATACCATGTCAAGACACCACAGTCCTCTCGGTACCTCATACGGCGCAGACGAAAGGAAAGCGATCGCCCGTTTGGCGAACAAATACCATGTATACGTCGTAGAAGACGATTATATGGCCGATTTGGGTGAAGAACGGGGCTTCGATCCAATCTTCGCTTACAGCACTTCATCGAACGTCGTTTATTTGAAAAGCTTCTCAAAAATTATTTTCCCGGGACTCCGGCTTGGCGCCGCCGTTTTGCCGGAAAAGCTGCTCAAGCCGTTCAGTGAATACAAAAGATACGCGGATACCTCCCAGCTATCCCAAGCGGCGCTCGAATTATATATCCAGAACGGGATGTACGAACGTCATAAAAGGAAAATACACAGTCAATACGCGGCGCGGATCCACGCTCTGAACGAGGCGGTACGGCGGCAAAATGATGCCGGTTTCATTCAAATACCGGTGTCCGCTCGGGGGTGTACGTGCCGTTCAACCTGCCGCAAAAGGTCAATCTTGAACGCCTGGTCAAGCGGCTTGCAGCGAAGGATATCCTTACCGTCTCCGGCAAGCCGTGTTATTTGTCGAATTATCTGCAGCGTGAGAAGTTTCTAAAAATCAGCATCTCGCGGGCGCGGCCGGAGCTAATCGAAGAAGGCGTATTCGAGATCATCGAAGAAGTGAGACGGGAAGTCAGGTCCCCGTCATAAGTATGCTCGATGAGTAAGCATTTTTGTATCGAGTTACTTTTTTCAATGCGCTCATTTTTTAAGTCATTTTATGAACATTACGCTATGCTTTTAGCATACTGTATAAGGAAGCACCTTTCGTTTGGGACGTAATTCCACGCTGCCCATTCCGGAAGGTGTTTTTGTTTTTGTCAGTACATCTTATATCGATGCCGCATACCTTTAAAAATGAAAGTATTGCAATTGTATTTTCACCACGGGGCAAATAAACAAGCAATGGAAAAAATCCTTTAATATGCTATTAAGGGAATTCTAGTAACCCACCATTCTTTCAATAGGAGGTGTAAACTTATTGGCGGTATTATCCACCGGACCTATCGACAATCAAGTTAGATCGTCCACGCAGATCATTGTGAAGCTGGTTAATCGCGATGCAGTCAATAGCGCAACGATATTGATCCAGGGGTACTATTTAGATGGTTCAAGAACTTTATACGTACTAGAACAATTGGGTATAGCTCCCAATGCCGTCATTACGAAAGAATACGACACGAACTTCGATGCATATGAATTCGTTTTTACCACCGGCGGTGCAGCTGAAGCAAGCATGGAAGTTTCGGTTTGGGGATTAAACGGTAATGGCGCCATCGTCACTGCTCAACGTATCGTTGCCGAAGAGGAAATTAACAACTTAGATTAACTTAAAAAAGGAGGGATTCTCTAAATGGCAGTATTGTCAACAGGACCCATAGTCAACAATCCTGTTAATGGTTTAAGACCTACACAATTTGTTACCATCAAGATCGATAACCGAAATGGAGCAAGTTCTTCGACTGTACTCATTGAAGGATTTTATTTAAACGGCATAAGATCCTTGTACGTGCAAGAAGCTTTTACGGTAGGACCCAATGAGGTTATAACCAGAAACCATTTCGCCAATTTCGATGCTTTTGAATTTGTCTTTACGATAAGCGGAGCGACTACAAACGAAACACAAATTTCTTTATGGGGTAAAGATTCTTCCGGGCAATTGGTAGCCGCCCATCGAATCCTGTCGGAAGAGCTTCTGGGTGCAGAAGAAGGGCCTCAAGGACCCGCAGGGCCTCAAGGCGTCCAAGGACCTCAAGGACTTACGGGCACGGGAACCCAAGGCGTTCAAGGACCTCAAGGCACTACAGGAGCTCAAGGTGCTCAAGGACCTCAAGGAACCCAGGGTGCCCAAGGACCTCAAGGCACTCAAGGTGAGCAAGGACCTCAAGGCGTTCAAGGCCAGCAAGGACCTCAGGGCACCCAAGGTGAGCAAGGGCCTCAAGGCGTTCAAGGCCAGCAAGGACCTCAGGGAACTCAAGGCCAGCAAGGGCCTCAAGGCGTTCAAGGCCAGCAAGGACCTCAAGGCACCCAGGGTGAGCAAGGGCCTCAAGGCGTTCAAGGCCAGCAAGGACCTCAAGGCACTCAGGGTGAGCAAGGACCTCAAGGCGTTCAAGGCCAGCAAGGACCTCAAGGCACTCAGGGTGAGCAAGGGCCTCAAGGCGTTCAAGGCCAGCAAGGACCTCAAGGCACTCAGGGTGAGCAAGGACCTCAAGGCGTTCAAGGCCAGCAAGGACCTCAAGGCACTCAGGGTGAGCAAGGACCTCAAGGCGCTACAGGTGCTCAGGGAGCCCAAGGGCCGCAAGGCACTCAGGGTGAACAAGGACCTCAAGGCGCTACAGGTGCACAGGGAGCCCAAGGGCCGCAAGGTACTCAGGGTGAACAAGGACCTCAAGGCGCTACAGGTGCACAGGGAGCCCAAGGACCTCAAGGCACTCAGGGTGAACAAGGACCTCAAGGCGCAACAGGTGCTCAGGGAGCCCAAGGGCCGCAAGGTACTCAGGGTGAACAAGGGCCTCAAGGTGCTACAGGTGCTCAAGGTGAACAAGGACCGCAAGGTACCCAGGGTGAACAAGGACCTCAAGGCGCTACAGGTGCTCAAGGTGCCCAAGGACCGCAAGGTACTCAGGGTGAACAAGGGCCTCAAGGCGCAACAGGTGCTCAGGGAGCCCAAGGACCTCAAGGTACCCAGGGTGAGCAAGGACCTCAAGGTGCTACAGGTGCTCAGGGAGCCCAAGGGCCGCAAGGTACTCAGGGTGAACAAGGACCTCAAGGTGCTACAGGTGCTCAGGGAGCCCAAGGACCGCAAGGTACTCAGGGTGAACAAGGACCTCAAGGTGCTACAGGTGCTCAGGGAGCCCAAGGGCCGCAAGGTACTCAGGGTGAACAAGGACCTCAAGGTGCTACAGGTGCCCAAGGTGCTCAAGGACCGCAAGGTACTCAGGGTGAACAAGGGCCTCAAGGTGCAACAGGTGCCCAAGGTGCCCAAGGACCGCAAGGTACTCAGGGTGAGCAAGGACCTCAAGGTGCTACAGGTGCTCAAGGTGCCCAAGGACCTCAAGGGCCGCAAGGCGAACAAGGACCTCAAGGCGCTACTGGAGCTCAGGGAGCCCAAGGGCCGCAAGGTACTCAGGGTGAGCAAGGACCTCAAGGCGCTACTGGTGCTCAGGGAGCCCAAGGACCGCAAGGTACTCAGGGTGAACAAGGACCTCAAGGCGCTACTGGTGCTCAGGGAGCCCAAGGACCGCAAGGTACTCAGGGTGAGCAAGGGCCTCAAGGTGCAACAGGAGCTCAGGGAGCCCAAGGACCTCAAGGACCGCAAGGCGAACAAGGACCTCAAGGCGCAACAGGTGCTCAAGGTGCCCAAGGACCGCAAGGTACTCAGGGTGAGCAAGGACCTCAAGGCGCTACAGGTGCTCAGGGAGCCCAAGGACCTCAAGGTACTCAGGGTGAACAAGGACCTCAAGGCGCAACAGGAGCTCAGGGAGCCCAAGGACCGCAAGGACCGCAAGGCGAACAAGGACCTCAAGGCGCAACAGGAACTCAGGGAGCCCAAGGACCGCAAGGACCGCAAGGCGAACAAGGACCTCAAGGCGCAACAGGTGCTCAAGGTGCCCAAGGACCGCAAGGTACTCAGGGTGAACAAGGACCGCAAGGCGCTACAGGTGCTCAAGGTGCCCAAGGACCGCAAGGTACTCAGGGTGAGCAAGGACCTCAAGGTGCAACAGGAGCTCAGGGAGCCCAAGGACCTCAAGGACCGCAAGGCGAACAAGGACCTCAAGGTGCAACAGGTGCTCAGGGAGTTCAAGGACCGCAAGGGCCGCAAGGCGAACAAGGACCTCAAGGAGCTACAGGAGCGCAAGGAACTCAAGGGCCTCAAGGCGAACAAGGACCTCAAGGCGAACAAGGGCCTCAAGGAGCTACAGGAGCGCAAGGACCGCAGGGACCGTAAGGCAATTTTGACCCGTTTTACTGAAACAAAAACGAAAAAGACCCAAAAGTTATTCGTAACTTTTGGGTCTTATTATCTTGTTTATGGAATCACAACCACTTTTTCTTTGCAGGTTGAAATAAATTTTGCATAGTTTATACAAGCCTCCAATGAGTGATCTTGTTCCATGGGCCACCAACGAATCGCTCCACTCGGCGCTTTGGAGGCGTAGGCTTCGATTTCCGGGGGAATATAACCAATCACTACAATTTCGGTTTTTCTAAAGTGGTCTTCCATACTTTTTTGGAGGGTTTGAAATAACTGGCTATGTTCCTTTTCCTTGTATGCATAAGGGATAGGGAAAAGGATGGACACTTTGGAAGTGTCCTCTTGCATCACATGGGCGGTTTTCAGGGCGGGATCATCTCCTGTAGTCTCCCATATTCGGCAAAAGTGTACCGGCTCGGGCAAATCGAGCTCTTTCAACCTCTCGGCTATTCTCGGATAATAGCTTCGATAGAGCTCGTTTACAAGGATCTGAATCTGTTTATTTCTAAGAAATGTGGTGTTATTTCCATGTTCGTTTCGGTACTGGATATATAACAGATCCGGCACTAACGCAAATTTCGTACATAGAAACGTCCGAACGAGCATGTCATAATCATCCGCGACGAGCAGTTCATCCCGGTGGCCTCCGATCAAATGGTAACAATCTCTCGTCCACGCACGGGGATGATTCGGCAAACCGACCAAATGACGAACGGTAGTCCCGTTAATGGTCGTATGCCGCATGACATTTTGCCATCGGTTCATTTCATGTACCCAGACCCGATAATAAAGACTATAACCGAACCCTGTGTTCCAACCGTACCAATGTGCAAAATTATTCCCTGCATACACCTCGCAACAATCCCCGTAAACAAAACCACAATCGGGATTTTGCTTAAATGCATCGACGATTTTCTGCAAGCAGTCGGAAGTCAGCTCGTCGTCATGATCGACTTCCACTAATATTTCGCCGGTACAAAGGCCGGTCGCGATACCGTTTGATGGCCCCGATGTAGCCGTTGCGGGAGTCTTGCCGGTACCGCCGGACACGAAGATCTTTCAAGGGAAGCAGGTGATCCCTATAGGTCTCGTCTTCGTCGTCGGAGTCGTCTACAATAACCCATTCCCAATTCTGGTAGGTTTGCTTTAACAAGGACTCATAAGGCCTTCGAATTTTATCCTTGGACCGGTAGGCGGCCGTAAATATGGATACCAGCGGGGTGTCCGAAGAAAACCGAGTCGGCGGAAGCGTCCGATTCTCCGGGAGGGGCTCCGTTGCCTGGAGCCAGCAGAAAAATAAAGGATCCGGCTGAATTTCTTCCGCCGAACGGAAGTGCAGCCAGCGTTTTTTTTCATGAAAAGGGAGGCTGACCAGCGCCTTATACTCTTCCCATTCTCCGCCTACCGAAACGTAAACGCGAGGCAGATTTGACAGGCTTCGCTCTTGTAACGGATCGTTCGTTCCATGAAGGATGACGGTCATATATTTTTCTTCCAGCCTGTTTACCAATGCCTCCAAAGGCTCTTTTTGGATCTTGCCCGAAACGCAAAGAAAGACCGTTAGCGCGGTGTCGTATTGGATGACATGATCATTCCCCTTTAATCAAAATGCCCATACATTATCATCATTTTTATTCTTGAACATATAAATGTATGTCAGGAAAGAAATTACGAACAAAGGCGGAATGGATGTGGAAGCTCCTCTGGTAAGCGTAGTGATACCTGCCTACAATCGGCCGAATACGCTGCAAATCGCCGTAGACAGCGTATTGGAACAAACATACCCGAATATCGAAATCATTATTTGCGACGACAGTACAAACCATGGAGTTCAGGAAATGCTTGAACCTTATTTACGTTCGTATCCCCAGATTCAATATTTTAAAAACGAGAAAAACTTGTTTCTTGGAAATTGGCACAAGTGTTTCGATTTAGCCAAGGGCGAATATATCAATTATTTGATGGATGACGATGTGTTCCATAAAGATAAAATCAAAAAAATGATCTATTTTTATGAGCAATTTGACAATATAACGCTGGTGACCTCTTATCGGCAAACCATCAATGAAGCGGGGAATGGATACCGCCGCTTTATGCTACGCTCAAGCTCTATGAAGAAACCAGAATTATGGACGGAAAAGTATTGGCTAATGCGGCGTTAACCCGATGTTTGAATGTGATCGGCGAACCGACGACCGTGTTCTTCAAGAAAAGCGATCTTACCGATCCATTTGGCGTGTACAAGGGGAAGCAATATTCCCTCCTGAATGATTTAGCCGCTTGGCTTAACTTGCTGTCCAAAGGAAAGGCCGTCTATATTCCGGAAGCGCTGAGCTATTTTCGGCTGCATCCGAGCCAGAACAACAATACCCTCGGCTGGAAAGCATTCTCGGAATGGCTCGATCTGATGATCGCTTCGCGGGAGGACGGTTTTCTTGCAACGGACGAATTGTATAAAACCGCGCTTCATTCCTACCGTGCACGTATCGAAGGGTACCCGGCCTTTGCCTCCGATATCGAACGGATCGAAACGATTCTGCATACATTAGACGGAAAATGAGCCTTTTTTTGCTCCACGAAAGGAGTCAACTTGATGGATAAAATCCCTTTTCTCCGGCCTGAGTTGATTAAAAATGAACATATCGTGTCTTATTTTGAGAAAATCCATGAGACTCGAATTTATTCCAATTACGGTCCCTTGAACGGCTTGTTCGAAGAGCGTGTCATCGCGGAAATGTTTGATGGGACCGGCGCAGCCGTGACCGTTCATAACGCGACCATTGGGCTCATGCTGGCGATTTCGCAATGCAAGAGGTCTCAGGGCATCTATGCGGTTATGCCGAGCTTCACCTTTGCCGCCACCCCGCTTGCCGCGGAGTGGTGCGGACTTCAGCCCTACTTCCTGGACATCGATCCTAAGACCTGGCAGATGAATGAGGAACAGCTGGAGCAAGCCGTTAAACTGCTGGGAGATCAAATTGCGGTCGTTGTTCCTTACGCAACCTTCGGATCGGCGTTCGATCTATCCGTGTACAACCATCTTCAGCAGCAAGGAATACCGGTTGTCATCGATGCCGCTTCCAGTTTTGGATCGACGGATCCGGGAGAAGTCTCGCAATTTGGCAAAGGGTTCGAAGGGGCCGTCGTATTCAGCTTTCATGCCACCAAACCGTTCGGCGTTGGAGAGGGCGGACTGGTTTACAGCGCGGACCGCGATCTTATCCAGCGTATTCGCCAGGCGGGCAACTTTGGATTCTCAACGGGAAGGGAATCCGTCCTTCAAGGCCTCAACAGTAAAATATCCGAATTTACGGCTGCAATTGCCTTGGCTACGCTCGACCGTTACCATGCCGTGAAGGCGAATCGAAAAGGGATCTATGACCTCTACCTTCACGAGCTGCGCCAAGCCGGATTATTCGAGCGCGGATGGACCATGCAAAGCATGCAGGGGGCGGTTGTTTTTCAATTCATGCCTATTCTTAGTCCGGAATCACACAGCAACCGTGAGGTGATAGAACATTTGGCCGCTAATTCCATAGAGGCCAGAACCTATTTTTCTCCGGCTTGCCATGAGCAAAAGCAGTTCCAGCGTTATCCGCAATTCCCCCTTCCCGTAACCGAGCATGTGGCACGACATATTGTAAGTTTGCCGTTATGGAAAGAGATGGATGAGACGATTGTGCGCAGAATCGTGACAACGCTGGGGAGCTTGGGAGACTAGAGGCTATGAAGAGAAAGCTTGTGATTTGGGGAGCGGGCGGGCATGCGCGGGAAATCAACTGGTTGTGCGAGGAGCTGGGCGTAACCGTTGCCGGTTTTTTAGATGAAAGGCCCGAGACAAAAGATCAGGTTGTAGACGGCGTTCCTGTACTCGGGACTCTTTCGGATATTGAAGCTCTAAAACATGAGGTACACATCGTATGCGCAGGGGTGGGTGACCCGGCTCTGAAGAAGCGGTTCTTGGCCCTCACCGCCCAATCAGGGTTCCGAATCGCCGGACCGCTGATCCACCCCCGCGTCCGCTTTTCTCACCGGAATACCATTGGCGAAGGAAGCATGATCTTTGAAGGAGCCGTATTATCGGGCAATATCAAGATCGGGGAGCATGTGATCGTCAATCGGAGCGTGAGCATCAGCCATGATGCCGTCATCGGCAATTTTGTGACGATCGCTCCCGGCGTTAGGCTGGCAGGCAACGTAACTGTGGAAGAAGGGGCTTATATCGGCATCGGAGCCTCGGTCCGGGAGAAACGCCGTATCGGCGCTTGGTCCCTGATCGGCGGAGGAGCGTTCGTCAAAGACGATATTCCCGGCTATACCATGGCCGCCGGCGTGCCCGCCATTGTTAAAAAAGACTCATTTGATTACAACATAAAGATTATCGTTTGCTGATAACCCCCACTTTTCCGCCTCACTGATTCCGTATTTTTGTCCGTAATTGAAAATGTTAACCCGAAAACCTGCTGTTTTCAACCGGGTTGTAAAGTCGGATGCATAGATACGGACATGATCCCTTTGGCCGAATACTTCTTGCCGTTCTTCCGGAGATGTAACGGAAGCATCTTCATAGGTGCTTTCCAGATTCAGGGCGATCGGCACTTGAACGATCCCCCAACCTCCAACCTTAAGAACGCGGTGCAATTCCCGCATCGCCTGCATATCGTCGATCACGTGCTCCAGCACGTGGCTGCAGATGAACACGTCAAAACGGCCATCCTCGAAGGGCAGGTTTGTAATATCCATTGGGATCATACCGGGATCGCTTGGTTCAAGATCTCCGCATATATAGTGGATGGCCGAGTTGCAGGAGAGCCACACGCGCAAATTTTTTTCAGGGGCGACATGGAGAACGCTTGTGCCCGGTTTCAACAAATCGGTTTCTCTCTCAATGTATAGTTTGTACAGCCGTTCCCTGTCCAGCGAGTAACAGTATGGGCATAGCGCCGTATGCTTGTTATACATTTCCCACTTCACCCGGGGAAAGTCATAGATGTCGGGCCAAGGTATGAAACGCTCGAATGAACGGCCGCAGAAGTTGCACCCGTATTTCGATTCAAAAAACATAGAACCACCTGCTTTCGAGATGTTTTTCACGTCGTTATAATGTATGTATGGAAGAGGATATGGTATGGGTTATTTTGACTTGGGAAAGGATTGATTTTTAGGTAATTGTATACTAGGCAACGGCACGGTACTGTTACGCCCATTCGGCCTCAATGCTTCTGTCCGCTCAGGGAGAGCGGATTTGAACGCAGAACAAGCACGATGGTTCGGTAAATGCCAGCCGCATGCCGTGTACGAGAAGTGGGTTGAAGCGGCTGAGGCACTCGATCGGCTCTCGGACGTTGAAGAACAAAATCGAGTCGACCCTTCGTTCATTGCAGCGATCCTGCTTTTACAATGAATTAATATAGAAAAAAGGCGAAAAATCGTCATAGCGGAAGCTGGCTTACACGTATAAGGATTATCCGCCTCGGCTTCCTCAACGCGCTTCTTGTCGTATAGGTCCTAACTATCATATAATAGGTAGTACATGTTCTAATTAAAGGTTTATAATTAATCTATACAAGGGGTGTGACCAGAGTCTCACCCTGGCTTGCTGTGAGCGGAAGCAGGAGCGCCTACATCCTTTCTGCAAATCTAAGAGTATAAGGGACGGTAAAAATGAGTAACAGACAAACAAAGACAGACGTTATCTTGATTGGTGCCGGCATCATGAGTGCGACTTTGGGAACACTGCTGAAGGAATTAGTACCGGACTGGAAAATTACTGTGTTCGAAAAGCTCGCCACGGCAGGAGAGGAGAGCTCCAACGAATGGAATAATGCGGGCACGGGGCATGCGGCACTTTGCGAGCTTAACTACACCGTCGAAAAACCGGACGGATCCATAGATATCAGCAAGGCCTTAAAAATAAATGAAGAGTACCAGGTTTCCAAGCAATTTTGGTCTTACCTTGTAGATAGCAATCTGATTCGGAATCCGCAGGATTTTATCATGCCGCCGCCTCATTTGAGTATGGTCCTAGGGGAAGACAATGTATCGTTTTTAAAGAAGCGATATGAAGCATTGAAAAACAATCCATTATTTCAAGGCATGGAATTTTCCGATGACCCGCGAAAACTGACGGAATGGATTCCGCTGATTATGAAAGGCCGGACACCGAACGAACCTATCGCGGCCACAAGAATGGAATCGGGAACGGATGTTAACTTTGGCGCTTTAACGCGCATGCTGTTTGACCACTTGAAAAGGAAGAACGTCGATATCAAATACAAACATCATGTAGATGATATTAACCGTACAGCCGACGGCTCTTGGGAATTGAAGGTAAGGGATCTTAATAATGGCACTGTCGAACGCCATACCGCACCCTTCGTCTTTATCGGCGGCGGCGGGGAAGTCTGCCTTTGCTGCAAAAATCCGGTATTCCCGAAGGAAAACATATTGGAGGGTTCCCGGTCAGCGGGCTCTTTATGGTGTGTAACAACCCGGATGTGGTCGCGCAGCATCATGCCAAAGTATACGGCAAGGCCAAAGTCGGCGCGCCTCCAATGTCCGTTCCGCATCTGGATACCCGATATATCGACGGGAAAAAATCGCTGCTCTTCGGACCGTTTGCCGGCTTCTCGCCGAAATTCCTAAAGACCGGTTCGATGTTCGATTTGGTTGGTTCCATCAAACCGGACAATCTCTTGACGATGCTTGCTGCAGGCGCGAAAAATATGCCTTTGACCAAGTACCTGATCCAGCAAGTGATGCTCTCGAAGGAACAGCGCATGGAAGAGCTTCGTGAGTTTATCCCGAACGCCAAAAGCGAGGAGTGGGATATCGTGGTAGCGGGCCAGCGTGTTCAGGTCATCAAAGACACGCCGGCCGGCAAAGGGACGCTGCAATTCGGTACGGAAGTGATCAGTGCCGCCGACGGATCGATCGCCGCCTTGCTCGGTGCTTCTCCCGGCGCTTCAACCGCCGTATCCGTCATGCTCGAGATCATCCAGAGATGCTTCCCGCAGCATTTAAAAGCCTGGGAACCGAAAATCAAAGAGATGATTCCTTCTTACGGCGTGTCGCTATTGAAAAATCCGAAGCTGATTAGCGAAATTCATACGACAACTGCGCGGACGCTTGGCCTAAACGAAAGCTTGCGGTTACAGATGGCAGGCCAATCCTAAAGATTGGATTAGCGCTTATAAGAAGTCGGCCCTTGGGGGCCGGCTTTTTTTTGTTGATAAGTATTTGTAACTTTTCGAGGGCTGCGTTTCGTCTTTAGTTTAACTCCAATATAAGGATTTTATTCTTAAACAAAGTAGTCGGAAAAGCACTATAAATTGGTCGAGAAATGACAAGAAGTCCCAGCGGGAAACGTTTATAATTCAAAATGTAAGCGCTGTCTTTAGATGAATAGTAGTGAAGGGGGAATGCAGGCAGGAAATATTCTTTTAGGGTTCAATTTGGAAGCAGTATTTCATTTGAACATTTAGGAGGTATTGCAAAATGGTAAAAGCATTGAAAAGACACGTTAAAGCTTTCATGCTGAGCACTTTAGCCGCGTGTTTGACGCTTTCCTTCGGTGCAGGTGCGATGGCTAAGCAGAAGATGCAATCTACCTCTTATCAGACGGTTACGGAAATTGAAGACTGGGGCCCTGCGATAACAAAGGTCGTTCTTGATATCGGCACACCCATTCCGAAGGATTCCGTGACGACTGATACTTTCAAAGTACATGTAGTTCGAAGCGACAGCAGGTTAACCCCTCCTTTTCTGGAGGAAGGCGATCGGGTAGTTACCAAAGCCTATGTTTCCGATAAAAACGGGGACCCTGCCGTCAAAATGGGAAAATATGTTGTACTGGAGATGCAAATCGGACCCAATGTAAGCTTGGGATTGCCAATCAACTATGACCGGAGAACGGGATTCAATGCATGGATTACCAACACGTATACAATCACGCAGCAGAAAGAAATCACCACGCCTTCCGGGAAAATTTCAGGGTTAGTGATAGATACCTTTGCCGGAGGCGTCAGAGTGCTTGCGGATGAGTTTACAACTGGTAAAGCAACCCATGACAACATTACTTTATCCTATGCAAGCTATGCGCCGGCCAAGGATAACAAAAAGAATCCGCTGATCATCTGGCTGCATGGGGCCGGAGAAGGAGGGACGGATCCTACCATTGCCATCGCGGCTAACAAGGCCGTCAATTTCGCTTCAGAGGAGATTCAATCCTATTTTGACGGTGCATATGTTTTGGCGCCTCAAACCCCGACGTTTTGGATGGATGGATTTACCGGATTCGGAGACGGCACCTCCAAGTATGAGAAATCTCTTATGGCCTTGATCCAAGATTATGTTGCTGCGAATAAAGATATCGATACTTCACGAATTTATATTGGCGGCGACTCCAACGGCGGTTATATGACCATGCTGATGATCCGCGATTACCCGGATTATTTTGCGGCTGCGTTCCCAACCTGTGAAGCATTGAAGGATACCCTTATCACGGATGCGGATATTCAGAAAATGAAAGACATTCCTATCTGGTTCACTGCAGCCAAGACCGATCCGATCGTAATTCCGAGTAGTTATGTCATTCCGACATATAACCGTTTAGTTCAAGCCGGAGCCCGCAATGTCCAATTATCTTTATTTGACGATGTGCATGATACGTCGGGCCTGTACAAGCAAGCGGACGGTCGGCCTTACGAGTATAACGGTCACTGGTCATGGATTTATGTATTTAACAACGAATGTACTGCGATCATGAACGGGAAACAAACCACGATTATGGAATGGTTGGCCGCGCAATCCTTAACCAAATAACAGTAGGTGACCTGAACCGTCTTTCTCCCATTCTGAGATGGGGCGTGGATGGAAAAGGAAGTAAAACAGGCTGGTCCTTCGTTTGAAGGCCAGCCTGTTTGTCATAGGAAGAAATAGGAAAATTGCACATCAAATGACATAAAAAACGAACGGACCACCCTAAGCGACCAGTTCGATCTGTAATCGTATGTGGTTTTTTGGACCCACGATAAAAATATAATACTACAACGGAAAGAATAAGTCTATATTTTTTTTTGTTTTTCATTATACTTGTATTCGAATTCAAAGAAGAAAGGATGGTGTCGGAATGTTTAACGAAACGGAATCGGCGGAGCGGATTTATCTCGATCATATAGTTAAACAACTTCAACAAGCTTTGAAGGAGATGGATGACCGGATATCAGCCGCTTACAAAGAAGTAATCGATGCCAAAAAATACTTGTGGGTGAATTTGTCCCAGCTCGATCCCGCGGAACGAGCGGCCAACCGCGTGGACATAGCTCTAACGATCGATCACGGAGAAAAACGGATCGCAATGCGCAGGAAGCTTCAAAAGCTCGTTCATTCGCCGTATTTCGGGCGGGTCGATTTTATTACGGACGAGCAGGCGGAGCCTGATGTTTACTATATCGGCGTTCATTCGTTCACCGACGAGGAAACCCAAAACAATCTGGTCTATGATTGGCGTTCTCCGGTGGCCAGCATGTTTTACGATTTTAATGCCGGAAGGGCATATTACTCGGCACCGGCGGGCGAGATCGATGGACATATTCGCACGAAGCGGCAATATAAAATCAAAAACGGCGTAATGGAGTACATGATCGAAAGTTCGATGAATATTAACGATGAGGTGCTGCAGAAAGAACTCGGCACCACCTCCGACGAGAGAATGAAAAATATCGTCGCTACTATTCAAAAAGAACAGAACGTTATCATCCGCAACGAGGATTCCAAGGAGCTGATCATTCAAGGCGTCGCCGGCTCCGGCAAAACCTCGGTCGCTTTGCACCGAGTCGCGTATTTATTGTACAAATACAAAGAAACGCTGAGCTCCCGCAATATTCTCATCATTTCTCCCAATAAAGTGTTTTCCGATTATATATCCAACGTACTGCCGGAGCTCGGGGAAGAAAACATCGCGGAGATTCATATGGAGGAAATAGCGGCGAAAGAGCTTAACGGATTGTGTACATTTCAGACCTATAACGAACAAGTTACCGAGCTGATCGAATCCGAAGACAGGAAGCGGAATGCCAGAATCAAGTTCAAGGCGGATATGGATTTTGTCCGGCGGCTGGATTCTTACCTTGCTCATATCGACGCCGAATATTTCATACCCGCCGATATAACAGTTGACGGCGTATTCATTGCCAAGGAAGATTTACAGAAAGCTTATAACGCTGCGCTGGCATTGCCGATCAAACCAAGGCTCGAAAAAGCCGCCTCGGCCGTCATCGCAAACAGCAGGGACCAAGACGGCCAGCGGCCGACACCCTCGACCGCCAAAAAAATCAAATCCGCCGTCCACAAGATGTTCAAGTGCATAGGCGCGATATCCCTGTACAAAGATTTCTACCATACGATGGGCAAACCGGAAATGTTCCAATGGAAAAAGGCCAAAACCTTGGAGTACGCAGACGTGTTTCCGCTTATTTATGTAAAGATTCATTTGGAAGGAACGAGATCGTTTGATTTCGTCAAGCATCTGCTCGTCGACGAAATGCAGGATTACACCCCGATACAGTATGCGGTACTCGCCAAATGGTTTCGCTGCAAAAAAACGATTTTGGGTGATGCCGCTCAATCCGTGAATCCTTATACTTCGTCAACGCTTGAGGAAATCAAGAAGGTGTTTCCGGAGGCGGAAACCGTTGAACTGTTAAAAAGTTATCGTTCGACGATCGAAATTACGAACTTTGCCCGGCAATTGAAGCCGTACCACAGTATTATTCCGATTGAGCGTCATGGTGAAGAACCGCGCATCCTTTCAACCGAAAGTCCGCAAGGCGAACTGGGTGCCATTCTGGAATTATGCCGCGATTTCCAAACGTCAGAGCATCGTTCATTGGGCATCGTTTGTAAGAAGCAATCGCAGGCGGAACTGGTGTTCAAGTACATCAAGCCGACCATTCCCGATGTCTGCTTATTGGATTTCAACAGCGAACAGTTTCATGAAGGAATCGTCGTTACGTTTGCTCATATGGCCAAGGGACTGGAGTTTGACCGGGTCATTGTGCCGTTTGCCGATGACGCGACCTATCGGACCGACTTGGACAGGGGCCTGCTGTATGTGGCGTGTACCCGGGCGATGCATCAATTGATTTTAACTTATAACGGGCGATTCACTCCTTTATTGGAGCCCGCGCAAAATTAAGCTGAAGTTAATGATCCGTTTACCTCCTGTTTACCTGCCTTTCATAAAATTAACATAACGATAGAGCAGGAGGTGGCCGGTTATGACAATGAAGAGATTGTTGTCGTCAAAGAAATGGGGATATGCGGCGTCCGTTGCATTGCTTCCTTACGCGGTTCTAAAAACGCTTTGGGCTCATGGAGTCGTCCTTCTCGCAACCGGTCGGGGAATCGAGGAGCTCCATGCCTCTATGAAATCCGGCGCTGATCCCATCAGCGCCTTTCTCTATGCCCGGGGCATCGATATAACCGCTGTCTTGGCGCTTATGGCTTCCGTGCTGGCGGCCGCATTGGTTCAAGAGTGGGGACGCAGGGTTCCGCACTGGTCGCTGCTCGTGCCGGCGGGCATGGGAGGCATGTTGTTCTTCATGATCTGTCTTATCACCTTCTGCAGACTGGTCGCCGGCACCATTCGGATGTCGGATACGCCGGAATTTGATCCTTGGGTGCTGCTCCCTGTTTACGGAGGATTTTTCATCTGGGGAATCGCGATCAGTATGGCGGCCTTGTCTTACTGGATGAGAACGCGTCATTCCGTTCGTTCGCAATTGTAGTGATTTTATGAAATTGAAGGAGGCAGGTTGAAACAATGAATAAGCTCAACAAATCCGTTTGGCCCGGCTATGCCGGTTGCCTCTTGGCGATGATGTATGCGGTTGTCGTTCGATTTTATCAAGGCTGCGGGCGGGGCCATCGGATTGCCGGGCAGACTTGCCGACACCGAAGGGTTTCAAATGGCAAGTTATCTCGCCGGCGTTGCGGTCATGCTTGCCGGCTTTTTCATGTTAGGACTTGTTAAGCCTTGGGGGAAAACCGTTCCAGCCTGGGTTCCCGTGATGGGTGGAAGAAACGTGCATCCTCTGTTTTTATTAATCCCTTCTCTTATCGGCGGTGCTTTCGTGATTGCTCATGGAGTCAGCGGAGTTACCACCAAAATCCTCCATTTGGCAGGTGTCATTACGATCCATTTCCCCGGCTGGATCGAACTTGATGTCCAAGGATTAATTCTATGGGATCTTTTCTTTTACGAACCGTGGTTTATCGTGATGGGGATGATGTCCAGTCTGGCGGCATGGAACTATGCGCAGGATTCCTCAATTTTGCGCCCATTCCTGAGGCGATGTGTTATTCTTTATATATTCTTGGTTCTACTCGTTACATCGTTATTTGTCAGCGCGATTATTTTTGATTTCCTAAAATGATAAGCAGAGATAAGGGGCGCCGGCGTGCGAAATGAATCGTTATTGCTGGTCGACGACGAGGAAGGCATTCTCACGATGCTTGAGAATCTTTTTCGTAAAGAAGGATATACCCGGATTACCAAGGCCGGTTCCGCCGCCGAAGCGATCACGGCCGTAAGAGCAGCACGCTTCGATATGATCATACTGGATGTCATGCTTCCGGATATGGATGGATTTACCTTGTGCACGGAGCTGCGCAAAACGATTACCACTCCTATTCTGTTTCTGACCGCCCGCTCCAGCGATATGGATAAACTCCAGGGGTTGTTCCTCGGGGAGACGACTACGTCACCAAACCGTTCAATCCGCTCGAAGTTGTCGCACGGATTCAGGCTCATTTGAGACGGAGCGCCTTCTATTCCTCCGAAGCCGTAAACGCGGAGGAAGTATTTCGATACGAAACGTTTACCGTTAACCGTTCCACGGGACAGCTGACCGTAGGCGGCTTGGATATACCTTGTCCGGCCAAGGAGCTTGAACTGCTGCTTTATTTTTGCAAGCATCCGAACCGCGTATTCACCGCCGAGCAGCTATATGAACAAGTGTGGGGCACTATGGTGCTGGGGGACGAGAAAACGGTCGTTATCCATATTTCCAGACTCCGAAAGAAGCTGGAGGCCGATCCGTCCCGTCCCAAGATGATTGTTACGTCGCGGGGTATCGGATACAAGTTCGTACCGCCCTCAGGAGGTTAAGTCCGTGAAACTTACACTTCGCATCGCATTGCAGCTTTTGACCGCTTTCTTTGTTCTGTTTGTTTGTATTCAAACGATTGTAATCGTAGCGGCCTGGATGTTTTGGCCGCAGCTTTGGCTGTACGGGAATCGTTCGGGGCAATACGAAATCTTCGTGGTGGCCTTGTGCGCCGTGCTTTTTCTTCTGACCTTGCTCCTCATCGGCTGGTACCTGGGGAAGCCGGTTTATTTCATGATGGTTTGGATCAGGCGCCTGGCCGGCGGACAATATGATGTTCCCCAGCGCTGGAACGAGATCCACTCGCGCAAGAAAGGAACGCTGAAGCTACCGTATGCCGTCTACAAGGAATTGTTCGAGCATTTACGGATGCTTGCGGGCACGCTTCGAGCAAACGAGAAAGCGCTGCAAGAGTCGGAGCAAATGAAGGAGGAATGGATTCGTGGGATATCGCACGATTTAAAAACACCGTTAACCTACATATCCGGCTATTCCGCCATGCTGATCAATTCGGACTATCGGTGGAGTGCGGAAGAACAGAGGGATTTCCTGTCCGTCATTCAGCAAAAAGCGGCTCAACTGCAAGAACTGGTTCAGGATCTTAACGAAACGATACATGGCCAAATCCCTCTTAAAGCCGAGGAGGCGGATATCGTTGAACTCGTACGGAGAACGATGGCGGATGTCAGCGGCGCTCCTTGGGCGTCCGGCTATCTTTTCGCGATGGACCCGAAGCCGGGCCGCATGAAGGTAACCTGCGATCCGAAGCTGATGACACGCGCTATCCGCAATTTGCTTGTCAATGCCGTCGTCCATAATCCTGAAGGCACCGAAATCGTAGTTCGAGTCTCGCAGCTCCATGATCGGATAACAGAGATCCGGATCGAAGATAACGGGGTCGGATTCAACGAGACCGTTGTTCAAAGCGATGCGGAAAGAACATCCGCCGAGCGTTCGGGCATGGGCCTCTTCATTGCCAAGAGGTTTATTGAAGCGAGCGGCGGCAAGTTAACGATACAGAGTAAACCGAACGAAGGGACGATCCTCTCAATCCGATTGCAAGCGCCGCAAAGTTAGGGTGAAGTTGATCGGCCGTTTACCTCTTGTTTACCGGCGTTCCTTATACTAAGGGAAACTTGGTAAAAGGAGCTGTGATCTTGATGGATCCCGTAAACCTGAACATCTTATCCCACCCGGAGACAAAACCAACACCGTCGTCAGTCCGCGTAAGGAGGAATCGGCCGGAATGGATTCGGCACGCAGCGATCATTTGGACCGTCGTCTATGGCGTGCTCGGGTTGTATTGGTCGGTGACAGGAATGGCCGCAGGGCCCGTCATCGCTGTTCTCGGCTTTCTGGGGGTGGTCGTACTATTCGTCGGCAAGCTGAGGACCCACCGCTTGATTCGATCGGTGTCCATTCTTTATGCATGGGGCGCCGTCCGCCTTTCTCTGCTTCGCGATCCCGGACTCCCGCGCCCTGATTGCAGTGGCTTATGCGCCCATATGCCTGATTGGTGCTCTTATCGGACAGGTCCCCATCCAAACTTATTTCGATTTCGTCACATGGCCGGTGGTGAACCAATTTATTTGCCTGGCCGGCGGATTGCTGTGGGGGCGACCGCATTGTCGTTCCAGCGTCAATCGGGAAACGCATGTGAACATGGAAGCCTCCGGATCTCTACCGGTTCCGCGGCGCGCTGGGGAAGGCGGGCAACCTGCATTGCGATGCTTGCTCCGGCGTATTATGAGATAACACGGATGGCGTGGCTGCTCGGCATCCCTTTAGGCATTACGCATGAATTATTTCAAAGCCTTCGGGATTCAGGCGCGGTATGGGCCGGAGCAGGCCTCGCCTTGGTATCGCTGATCGGCACGACGCTTACACGCGGCCTTATTGCGCCTTGGGGCGAGACGTTCCCGCGTTGGATCCCGTTGTGGGCCGGGAAGCGAGTTCCCCTGCGCTGGCCATTATTCCAGCTGCGTTTGTCTCCGTCATGATCACCGTAACCGGCATTCAAGTCGTCCGGGAATTGACTCTTAACAGCATTTATCCCAATTGGGGAGCCACTACCCCCTGCTGATATGGCCAATATGGGGGATCGCATTGGGAATCGCGACCGTTGCTTATTATTACCGGAGGCGGAATGGAGCGGAAGCCGCACGACAAGTAGGTGAATGAAGAGCCGGTGGAAATAGGTTTGCCGCCCGCAGAGGGTGGCTCTGCGGGTATCCTTGTACCGGTTTATTGTTTAATGATCTCGATGCCAAGGTCGATCATTTGTTCCGCTCCCATCATCTTCATCAGAACTTTAGCCCGCTTTTTATGCTTATCGATTTTTTTAATAAAGCTTTCCATTCCTTTTAAAGGCCCGGACTCAACGACAACCTTGGATTCCTTCAAAGAGATTTGGGAATACTCGATGATTTCCTTGTCGTCAATCAGCTTTAAGACAATCATCATTTCCTCCTTGGGAATTTCCTTGAAAAATGAGGATTCATCCGGCTTTCCGGGATCCATATGCAGTATGGGGGAGTTTTCGGTGCGGAAGCTTTTATCCTTCCTGCCCAGATAGTTTAACGTTCTGATGATGTGGGGGTTTTCCTTGAATTGATAATAGGTGGAGAAATTCATCGTTGTTTTGATGAAGACGTAGCCGGGAAATAAGGTTTTCACGGCATCGTAGGCTTTGCCGTCTTTTTCTCGGGTACTTTTCGTTTCGGTATGACGCTATATAACAAGCTGTTGTCAAATTTCATATCGAGCCACTTTTTAATATAAGATTCGTAACCTGTTTTAACGAAGAGCGCATACCATGACATAAGACGGAGCCTCCTTCATAAATATGGAACACAAAACTATATTATCCAATCAATAGTCCTCTGAATATGGGTAATTATTCCTATTAATATAATAAATTCATGTAAAGATAGAAGATTTACAAATGGAAAAAGATATGATACTATTTTCGAAGTGTTATCTTAATTAACATTAACTTGCTTGGACTTAATCGACGTTTCGGCGCGTTAAGTAAGGCAAGGGCCATAAGGTTACTCGTGACTCGGGTGCAAATGCTTGCGGAGCCTACTTTAGAGGAGGCCGCCGTAGGCATTTTTTTGTTTTTTTCGAAAAAAACGGGGGAGGGAGGCGTGGAAACAGGCGGTGGGACAACAAAATCCACGGATGGAAGTGATGGTTGAGAGACTGATGGAGACGGCGGATAAGCCGCATGGGAATCAAGCAAGTCTATATATGGCTTCTATCCCGCATGAAGACCTGTTCGAGTTGGCGATCCGGCACCTGCATCCGGAAGAGCTGAAGTTCGTTCATTCCCTCCGGTTTGAACGGAGAGTCCGAAGTTATTTAGCCGGCAGGTATGCGGCGAAGAAGGCGATTTCCTTGTATGCAGGGGACAGTGAACTAAATCGAATATGGATCGACCAAGGCATATTTTCACAGCCGGTCGTCGCCGGTCCCTGCCGCGTTCAGGTCAGTATCACCCACTGTGAGGAAGTGGTCGCCGCCGTCGCTTTTACCGAGAAGTCGCCCATGGGCATCGATATCGAGCAAATCCGGAGCGACAGGCTGGACGTGCTGGAAAGCCAAGCGACCTTGAGGGAAATGGACATGGTTCGCTCGCGCCTTATCCGAAGGAAAGCCTGCTGGCACTGCTGTGGTCGGCGAAGGAGGCGTTATCCAAAGCGCTTCGAACGGGCCTTACGGCGCCATTCCGCATTTACGAGCTGAACCGGCTGGAGAGCAGGGATGGTTTTTGGGTGAGCGCGTTTGAAAATTTTTTTCAATATGAGACCGTATCCGTCTTCTTTCATTCCTATGTCTGCTCGGTGACATACCCGAAAGGGGTGAAGGTAAACGTCGATGAGCTGAAAAGGGGCCTGCAGGTACCCGTATGAATTTGAAATTGGAGGTTGGCAGAGGCATATGATAACCTACGTTTTCCCGGGGCAAGGCGCGCAAAGAAAAGGAATGGGGGAATCGCTGTTTGACGAGTTCAGAGAGCTGATCTCACAGGCGGACGATATTCTGGGCTATTCCATCAAGCGACTATGCCTGGAGGACCCGGATTTTCATTTGAACCAAACCGAGTATACCCAACCCGCGCTCTACACGGTGGGTGCCCTCAGCTACTTCCAGAAGCTGCGGCAAACCGGGATAAAGCCCGATTTCGTAGCAGGACACAGTCTGGGTGAATACAATGCGCCGCTAGCGGCGGGAGCCTTCGACTTCATCACCGGACTCAGGCTGGTTCAAAAAAGAGGAGAGCTCATGAGCCGTGCAGCCGGCGGCGGGATGGTCGCTGTGGTCGGGCTAAGCGAGGACCGGATTCGGGAAGCTCTGCAGCAGCATCGTCTGTCCAGCTTGGACATTGCGAATCTCAACAGTCCGTCCCAGATTGTCATTTCGGGGCCAAAAGCGGATATTGAGCATGCAAGAACGGTATTCGAGGGGATGAAGGATGTGAAAATGTACATTCCGCTCAGAACAAGCGGCGCTTTTCATTCCCGTTATATGGCGGAAGCCGCCAAAGAATTCGAAGCCTTCTTGTCCGGCGTGGAATTCGGTCCTATGGCGATCCCGGTCATTTCCAACGTATACGCCAGGCCGTATAAGCCATCCGAGATAAAGGACAATCTGGTCAAGCAGATTACGCATTCCGTGAAATGGACCGAAAGCATCCGCTATTTGATGGGACGGGGGACATGGTATTCGAAGAGGTCGGACCGGGCCGGGTGCTGACCGATCTGATCGCGCGGATCCAGGCGGAAGCGGTGCCGCTGATCGTGGAAGACGATATAGAGGAACCGGACATACCGGTTTCCAAGGAAATGGTGCCTCCAAACGCATTACCGGCTGAAGCAAATAAGCCGCTTCCCGGAGGATTCGCGGAAATTGTACCCTCCTCGCTCGGAAGCGCCGAATTCCGCAAAGACTATAACCTGAAATACGCTTATGTCACCGGCGGCATGTACCGCGGCATCGCTTCCAAAGAGCTTGTCGTCAAGATGGGAAAGGCGGGAATGATGGGCTTCTTCGGAACCGGCGGTCTCAAAATGCCGCAAATCGAAGACGCGATTCATTTTATCCAGAATGAACTGACCGGGGAGAAGCTTACGGAATGAATCTGGTGCACGATCCTTCGGAGCCGGATATCGAGGAGCGGACGGTCGATCTGTACTTGCGGTACGGCGTAAAGGTGATCGAGGCGGCGGCGTTCATGACGATAACCCCCGCTTTGGTGAGGTACAGGGCGATGGGATTAACGCGCGACCGCAGCGGGAACGTCGTTTCATCCCACAAAATCATTGCCAAAATCTCCCGTCCGGAGGTAGCCGAAGCGTTCCTGAGCCCGGCACCCGAGCGGATCGTCTCCAGGTCTGCTGGAGGAGCACAAAATTACGCCGGAGCAAGCCCTGATGTTAAGAGAGATTGCCGTTGCTGACGATCTCTGCGCGGAAGCGGATTCGGGCGGCCATACCGACGGTGCGGTCGCTTACGCATTAATGCCCGCCATCATTAAATTGCGGGACGACATGGTGAACAAGTACCGATACCCCAAGAAGGTCCGGGTCGGGGCGGCCGGCGGCATCGGCACTCCGGACGCGGTATCGGCGGCTTTTACCCTGGGAGCGGACTTTGTGGTAACCGGTTCGATCAATCAATGTACGGTGGAAGCAGGGACAAGCGACGAAGTGAAGGATTTGCTGCAGCAGATGAACGTACAGGATACGGATTATGCGCCTGCGGGAGATATGTTCGAGATGGGCGCCAAGGTTCAGGTGCTGAAGAAGGGATTGTTTTTCCCGGCGCGGGCCAATAAGCTGTACGAACTCTACCGCCAGTACAACTCGATTGAAGAAATCGACGAGAAGACGAAGCAGCAGATTCAGGAAAAATATTTCAAGCGAAGCTTCGACAGTGTTTACGCCGACGTGAAAGCGTACCAGCCCCCCGAGGTCATAGAGAAAGCCGAACGGAATCCGAAGCACAAAATGGCTCTCATCTTCAAATGGTACTTTGCTTACAGTACGCGTCTCGCCTTAAGCGGGAACGAGGAGAGCAAGGTGGACTACCAGATTCAGTGCGGCCCGGCTCTCGGCGCATTCAACCAATGGGTGAAGGGGACAGATCTGGAAAGCTGGCGGAACCGGCATGTGGATGAAATTGCGGAGAAGCTGATGACCGAAACCGCCAGGCTGTTAAACGAACGCTTTCACCATTTTCGGATGGTCGCTGCCGCTGCTCAGTAAATCTGCAAAGGGAGGTTGGAGAGCCATGGGGAGAGAGGGACAAGCTGCGATGAATCACGATATTGCGATTATCGGCATGGCCTGCCGGTTTCCGGGAGCCCGGAACTATGAAGAATTCTGGGAGAACCTGAAGGAGGGGCGGTCGAGCATTCAGGAGATCCCGAAGGATCGCTGGGATTGGAAGGCTTATTGGGGCGATCCCCAGAAGGAGAGGAACAAGAGCAACAGCAAGTGGGGCGGCTTTATTGACGACGTGGATGCCTTCGATCCGGGCTTCTTCGGGCTGTCCGCACGGGAGGTGGAGGCGACCGATCCGCAGCGACGGATTATGCTGGAGTTAACATGGTCCTGCCTTGAAGATGCCGGGGTGCGCCCGTCCCGTTTATCCGGGAATAAGGTCGGCGTATACATCGGCGTTTTTAATTTTGACTATAAGGGATTGCAGGAGAGCAGGGAACGGACCATCGAAACGTACCATTCCATCGGAACGGCTTCCGCCGTGATCGCGAACCGGATTTCCCATTATTTTAACTTTAAGGGTCCGAGCTTTCCTATCGATACGGCTTGCTCCAGCTCCTTCAACGCGATTCATTCGGCCGCCCAGTCCTTGCTCCTCGGAGAGTGCGACATGGCGTTGGCCGGCGGAATCAGTCTCATCCTGACGCCGTCACGGCATATTTCCTTTTCCAAAGCGGGTATGCTGTCTCCGACCGGTTCGTGTAAAACCTTCGACGATAGCGCGGACGGCTATGTGCGGAGCGAAGGCGCCGGGGTTGTCCTGCTTAAGCCTCTGCAAAGAGCGCTTGAAGACGGGGACCCGATCTGCGGGATTCTGAAAGGGAGCGCCGTGAATCATAACGGCAAAACGCATACACTGACCTATCCGAACCCCGATGCCCAGGCGGAAGTCATTGCGGAAGCGCACCGGCGGGCCGGAGTGCCGGCGGAAAGCATCAGCTATATCGAGGCTCACGGAACGGGTACTCCCAAAGGCGACCCGATGGAATTTCAGGGCCTGGTCAAGGCGTTTCGAATGCTGGGTTCGGACAAACGGAACTACTGCGGGCTCGGTTCGGTCAAAACCAATATCGGGCATTTGGAATCGGCGGCGGGCATCGCAGGCCTGATCAAGGTGCTGCTGTCCATGAAGCATAAACAGCTGCCGGGATTGCAAAATTTCAAGAAGCTCAACCATCGCATTTCGATCGAAGACAGTCCGTTTTACATGGTCGATCGGCTTCGGGATTGGGAGCTTCCGCAGACGGAGGAGGGTCCGGCGTTTCCGAGGCGGGCGGGCATTAGCTCCTTCGGGTTTGGCGGAACCAACTCGCACGTTGTGGTGGAGGAAGCGCCGGACACGGGCCGCGTTGCCGGGCAAAGGCTGCCCGGTCGCCTGATCTGCTTATCCGCTAAAACCGAAGAAGCGCTCCGGCGGCGGATGCTCGACCTGATGCTATGGCTCGATAATAAAGGGCAGGACTGCGAGCTTGGCGATGTCAGCGCAACTCTGCTTCTCGGCAGAGAGCATTTCGGCGTGAGAGCGGCCTTTGTCGTGAAGGACATGCAGGAGCTCCGGGAGAAAATGGCGAGGGTTCGGGATCAGGGTGAGGCCGAAGGGTATTTTCAAGAGCATATACCGGTCAACGGGGCCAAAGCCCAGCCTCTATTCGAACAGCTCGGCAAGGCATTGATCCATGAGCTTGGGTCTAACCTGGCGATTAGCGAGCAGGAATACGCCAGGAAACTCATGGCGCTGGCGGAATTGTACGTAAAGGGGCATGAGGCGGATTGGGAGGCCTTGTTCCCGCGGGGAAGGGTCCGGCACGTTCATCTGCCCACTTATCCTTTTGCCAGAGAGCGTTATTGGATTTCCGAAGAGGAGGGGGTGTGAACGAGGGGCGCGGCGTGCTTGCCGGACGGAATTTCCCCAGCCTCTTCGATTCATCCGCCGCTGCATCGGAACACTTCCGATTTCACGGAGCAACGCTTTACTTCAACTTTTACGGGCGGAGAGTTCTTTCTGGCGGATCATGTGGTGAAAGGACGAAGGGTGCTGCCGGGAGTAGCTTATCTTGAGATGGCACGGATCGCCGCCCTGAAAGCCGCCGGGGTTTCTGACCGGGAGGATACCTCGGTTCGCCTGAAAAATATCGTTTGGACACAGCCCATCGCGGTTGGCGAGCAGGCCGTCCAAGTACATATAGGGCTGATTCCGGAGGAAAATGGAGAAATCGTATACGACATTTACAGCAAGCCCGAGGAGGCAGACGGGGAGCCTGTAGTCCATAGCCAGGGAACGGCCGTTCTGCGGCCGGCCGGCGAAGCGGCCAAGCTGAATATTCAGGATCTAAGAGCTTCCTGCGTCGAGCCCTGTTCTTCGGCGGTGCAATATTACGAAGCCTTCCGGGCGATGGGACTCGATTACGGTCCCGCCCACCGGGGATCGTAGAGGTGTTTGCGGGAGCAGGCCGTGTACTGGCCAAGCTGAGCCTGCCCGACCCGCTTCGTGATTCAGGCGATTCGTTTATGCTGCACCCCGGCATGATGGACTCGGCCTTGCAGGCGGCCATCATTTTGCTGGCGGGCGGGGATATGGCGGGTTTGTTGTCCGGAGTCGGAGGCGGTGCGCCGGCGCGGCTGTATCTGCCCTTTGCATTGGAGGAGCTTGATATTTTCCATCCATGTACTTCGGAGATGTGGGCGTTGGTGCGGTATCATGGCGAAGGCAGGGCGGAGAAGGTCGATATCGACCTTATGGACGGCCAAGGTACGCTATGCGTGCGGATGAAGGGATTATCGTGGAGAGCGCTTGACGAGGCCACTTTGTTGAAGCCGCGGGTGAACGCCGGAGCCTTCCTGCTGCATCCGGTCTGGAACGTACAGGTGCGCGCCTCCGATACCGGGCTTCGCGAATACGACGAGCATCTTGTAGTGCTTTGCGGAATGGACGAAGCGGCGGGAGGAAGGCTGCAGACCTTACTGCACGGTGCCCGAATTCTCCAATGGCCATCCGGAGAGGAAGGAATCGGCGAGCGCTTTCAAGTCTATGCGTCCAAGGTGTTCGAGGAAGTTCAGGCGCTGCTCAAAGACGGCACCAAGGATAAGGTGCTTATCCAGATGGTGAGCCCGTCCCAGGAGGAGCTTGCGCTTCTGAGCGGATTGTCGGGGCCGCTGCGGACCGCAGCATTGGAGCATCCGAAATTCACAGGCCAGATGATCGAGGTGGACCCGGGCGTTACGCCGGAAAGGCTGGCGGAAATAGTAAAGGAAAACAGCGGCTCCGGGGACGAACGGATCCGGTACCGTGGTGGCGAGCGTCTGGTAATGAGCTGGGACGAATGGGGCGACTCCGGTAGTGATATGGATATTCCTTGGAAAGACGGGGGCGTTTATCTGATTACCGGGGGCGCAGGTGGTCTCGGATTTCTGTTTGCCAAGGAGATTGCCGGACGCGCCAAGGAGACGACTCTGATTCTTGCAGGGCGTTCTCCCTTCGGAGCGAAACAGCAAGCGGAGCTTGAAGAATTGAGAGGATTGGAGGCCAGAGCGGAATACAGGCAGACGGATGTAACGAAGAGCGGGGAGGTTCATGACTTAATTCAAGGCATTACGGCGGAGTTCGGCGGGCTACATGGCATCATTCACAGCGCAGGACTCATTCGGGACAGCTTTATTTTGAAAAAAACGACGGAAGAGTCTGCGGGAAGTGCTGGCACCGAAGGTTGCAGGGACGGTCAACCTTGACCGGGCGAGCAAGGAGATCGGCCTCGATTTCTTTATTTTGTTCTCCTCGGTATTCGGTCCGATGGGCAATCCGGGGCAAGCCGATTACTGCACCGCCAACGCGTTTATGGATGCTTACACGGAGTACCGCAGTGAACTCGCCCGCTTGAACCGGCGCCAGGGACGGACATTGTCTGTGAACTGGCCGCTGTGGAAAGACGGCGGGATGCGCGTGGACGCCGAAACCGAGAAGCGGATGCTGCACGATCTCGGAATGGCCGCTATGGATTCGTCCGAAGGGTTGAGCGCCTTCTACCGGGCTTGGGCGTCCGGCAAGAACCGGATTCTGGTCGCGGAAGGCAACGCCGAGTTGTTCCATACGCAGCTTAACCGTAAACAAAACGTTATGCAGGGCACGAACGGTGCCTTATTTGTTGCGGGAGCGAAACCGTCTCCGGAAGCTGGCACGGCCGCTGCTTCCGACGATGGCGTGTTTGCGGAGCGGGCTGTGGATTACTTGAAGAAGCTGATTTCGGGCGTACTTAAGCTTCCCGTACAGCGGATCGATGCGGATGCGCCCATGGAGTATTACGGCATCGATTCCATCATGACGACCCAATTGACCGGCGAACTGGAAAAGACGTTCGGCTCGCTGTCGAAAACATTATTTTTCGAATACCACAATATTCGCGATTTGACAGGGTATTTCCTGAAAGCGTATCACGGCAAAATGGTAGAGCTGCTCGGAGCGGAGGAAAGGCCGGAAGCCCTTGCACCAACTGCCGCGGCATCTGTTCCTGAAGCGAAGCCGGCCGTCCCGGCGCCTGCGAGCCGAAGACGTACACGCTTTGCGCCTATACTGCCCCGGGAACGGGAGGAAGCGTCTGTCCGGCCTTTGGATGTGGCGATCATCGGCATCTCCGGCCGCTATCCCGGAGCGGGAAGCGTGCGGGAATTGTGGGACGTTCTCCGAAACGGCAAAGATTGCATCACCGAGATTCCGGGCGACCGTTGGGACTACCGCTTGTACTATGACGAGGACCGGAACAAGCCGGGGAAAGCCTACAGCAAGTGGGGAGGCTTTCTCGATGGGGTGGACCGCTTCGACCCCCTGTTCTTCCATATATCGCCCCGCGAAGCGGAAATGATGGATCCGCAGGAACGTCTGTTTTTGCAATGCGTCTATGAAGCGATAGAGGATGCGGGGTACACCCGGGAAACCCTGGCTTTGAACCGCCAGTATGGGCTGCCCGGCCATGTCGGCGTCTACGCGGGTGTCATGTATGAGGAATATCAGCTGTACGGAGCCCAGCAGCAAATGCTGGGAAAACCGGTGACGCTGTACGGGCTTCCGGCTTCCGTCGCCAACCGTGTCTCCTATTTCTGCAACTTTCACGGTCCGAGCATGACGGTGGATACGATGTGCTCGTCCTCGCTGACGGCGATTCATCTCGCATGTCACAGCCTGCTCCGGGGTGAATGCGAGGTGGCGGTTGCGGGCGGGGTGAACGTCTCGATTCATCCGAATAAATACCTGTTTCTTTCGCAGGGCAAATTCATTTCCGGCAAGGGCCGGTGCGAAAGCTTCGGCGAAGGGGCGACGGCTACGTGCCGGGGAAGGCGTCGGAGCCGTACTGCTCAAGCCGTTGTCCCGCGCGATCGCGGACAGGGATCACATCTACGGCATCATTAAGGCAACGGCTATCAATCATGGGGGAAAACGAACGGCTACACCGTTCCCAATCCCCACGCTCAAGCGAGTGTCATCGCACGAGCGTTTAAGGAGGCTGGAATCGACCCGCGGACGATCAGCTACCTGGAAGCCCACGGTACAGGCACTTCTCTGGGAGACCCGATTGAAATCGCCGGTTTAAGCGGCGTGTTTCGGCAGTACACCGGCGACAAGCAGTTCTGTCCGATCGGCTCGGTCAAGTCGAACATCGGGCATTGCGAAAGTGCGGCCGGCATTGCGGGATTAACCAAGGTGCTGCTTCAGCTTAAATACAAGCGGCTGGTGCCTTCGCTTCATTCCTCGGTGCTGAATCCGAATATCGATTTTGCGGATACGCCGTTTGTCGTCCAGCAGGAGCTTGCCGAATGGAAGAGGCCTATTCTTGAGACGAACGGAGAGATCAAGGAATATCCGCGAATCGCCGGCATCTCGTCCTTTGGTGCGGGAGGCTCGAACGCGCATCTGGTGATCGAGGAATACATTCCTCGGGATTCGGACGTACCGGCGGCTGTGGTCAATGCTCAAAATCCGGCTATTATCGTGCTGTCCGCCAAAAACGAAATTCAATTGGTCGAACAGACGCAGCGGTTGATGGCGGCCATAGACGAGGGGCAGTTCGACGACTCCAGTCTGATGGACGCGGCGTATACGCTCCAGGTGGGACGCGAAGCCATGGAGGAGCGGCTTGCCGTCATTGTCGCCTCGGTGAGCGAGCTGAAAACGAAGCTAAGAAGCTTTATTCAAGACCGGGAGCAGGCGGAAGGCGTGCATTACGGGCAGGTCAAGCGAAACAAAGACGCATTGTCCGTGTTCGTAAGGGACGAAGAGCTGGAGGAAGCGATAGTCAAATGGATGCAGCGCAAAAAATATGCCAAGCTCGTAAGCCTATGGGTGAAGGGGCTGCAGATAGATTGGAGCAAGCTGTATGGTGAGGTCAAGCCGCGCAGGATCAGCCTGCCGACCTATCCGTTTGCTGAGGAGCGCTATTGGGTGCCTGAGCTGGATGCGTCGGATGGTGCGATAGTCCACCAGGCGCAGATAGGGAAAGAAAGCTTACCGCCCGCTAAGGATCGGCCGATCCGGCGAAGGACGTGCTTTTTGACCAAACAATGGGAGCCGTGCGAGACGGAATCGTCCAAGGAGGTAAGCGGGACGGTTGCCATATTGGCGGATAAGGAAACCCTCGCACTTGCCGCACTCGTTTCCGGACATTTTGCCAAGAGCCGGATTATCGATATCGGGGAATTGGAGCATGCGTTCGGGCAGACGGAAGACGATTGGAACCGTTACGAAGGCTGCATCGACTTGGTTGGTCTGCGGAAGCGGAGGGGCTGAGCCGGAGGTCTGGATGGTCTGGCTTCAGCGACTGATCGAACATGGGAAGAAAGAGGGCCTTAGGTCGCTGGGCGTCACGAAGGGGCTCGAGGCACACCTCCACTCGGCCGTCCGGCTATCCGGTGCCGAGCGGGCCGGATTGTACCGGATGCTGCAAAGCGAATATGGGCGATTGTACTCGCGCCATTTGGATGCCGATGCCGCCTGCAGCGACGAGGAACTGGCTGCCCAGATCGCTTCCGAGTTTGCGATGGACAGCCGGGATGCGGAGGTTAGTTACCGGGGCGGCATACGGTACAGAGCTACTCTCTCCGAGAAGCAGGAAGACGGGAGCGGCGAACCGTTTGTTTTTCCGGAAGGCCATGTGCTCTGGATTACAGGAGGGACGCGAGGGATCGGATATGTGTGCGCTGAGCATTTCGTCAAGCGGTATGGCGTGAAGAAGCTCGTGCTTACGGGTCGCGAGGAATTGCCCCCACGGGAGGAGTGGAGCTCGTTCGAGCCGGACGGCCGTTCGCCGGCGGCGCAAAAAATCCGCGGCATACGGGCCCTTGAGGCACTCCATGCGGAAGTGAAGGTCTTGGCTGCGGATTTAACGGACGAACAGAAGCTTCGCCGCCATATCGACGAGGTCAGCCGGACGATGGGTCCGATCGGAGGCGTCATCCATAGCGCGGGTCTCATTGATCTCGAACATCCGGCGTTCGTTAGGAAATCCGCAGACAGCATTCGCCGGGTACTGGAACCGAAGGTTTCCGGACTGAATGCGCTCTACCGGAGCATGCAGAACGAGCCTTTGGCGTTTTTTGCTCTCTTCTCGTCGGTCTCTTCCATCATTCCGTCTCTTGCAGCGGGGCAAAGCGATTACAGCATGGCTAATGCGTATATGGATTATTTTGCGGATGCGAAAGCTGGGGAACGACGGATCGTCAGCATTCAATGGCCCAGCTGGAAAGAAACCGGCATGGGAGAGGTAAAAAGCAAAGCTTACGAGCAGACAGGCTTGCTCAGCATAACGAGCGAAGAGGGATTGGATCTGCTGGATCGCATGCTGTCAAATAAGCAAGGACCGGTCGTACTTCCCGCCGTGGTGAACCCGGATTTATGGAATCCGGCCAAGCTGATGCAGCATACGGTGCGGGAGCTTCCGCAAGTAACCGGCAACACGCTGAAAGCGGAGGGGCCAACCTTTCCTTCGCCGGGGAAGCCTTCCGGTCATGACGCAGACTTGGCTTCTGCAGCCGCTGGCCGAAGAATTGAAAATAGATCCGTCCAGGCTTGAGCCCGATACGGCCTTTCAGGATTACGGGGTGGACTCGATCATGCTTGCCCAGCTGCTGAGCCGGATCAATCGGCGACTGGCGGAGGAGCTGGAGCCTACGGTATTGTTCGAATACCCCAGCGCGGAATCGCTGGCGGCGTGGCTCGTTCGTACGTACCCCGCCAAGCTGGCGAAGGCTGTGGAGTCGCCGGAGAGCAGACGACCGGACATGGCGGCTGCGGGTCGCCAGCGCTCCCGTGCGGCCGGAGTCTATAGAGAGCGGGGACCGAAGCGGAGACGGAACGGAGCCGACTTAGCGGACATTGCGGTGGTCGGTCTATCGTGCCGCTTCCCGGGTGCGGACTCAGCGGAGGAATACTGGAAGATGTTATCGGAAGGGAAGTCGGCAATCGGGCCGGTTCCATTTGAACGGTGGGGGTATTTCAGCGATTTCTATGCGGGTATGCTTGACGATATCGTCAGTTATGACCCATCCTATTTCCTGATTCCGGAGGCGGATGCCAAGGCTATGGATCCCCAGGCGTTACTGGTGCTGGAGGAGAGCCTGAAGCTGCTCTATGCCGCCGGATATTCCGCGCAGGAAATCAAGGGGAAGCCGGTCGGGGTGTACCTCGGAGCGCGAAGCCGGCATCAGCCCGGAGAAGCGAGCTTGCAGCTCACCCGCAACCCTATTGTCGCGATCGGGCAAAACTATCTGGTCGCCAATATCTCGCAATTTTTCGACCTGCGGGGACCCAGCGTCGTTGTGGATACGGCATGCTCTTCGGCTCTGGTTGGCATGAATATGGCGGTGCAAGCTTTACAGGCCGGGGATATTGAGGCCGCGATGGTCGGGGGCGCCAGTCTGTTAACGACGGACGAGGCCCACCGGATCTTTGAGCAGCGAGGGATTTTAGCCCCGGGCCGGGATTTTCACCTGTTTGACCGCCGTGCCGGGGGTGTAGTGCTTGGTGAAGGCACAGGGATGGTCTTGCTGAAAACGGTGGAGCAGGCGATTGCCGACGGGGACCGCATCTACGCCGTCTTGAAAGGGCTTGCCATCAACAATGACGGAAGAACGGCAGGTCCGGCGACGCCGAATATTCAGGCTCAGAAGGAAGTGCTGCAGACGGCTCTGCTCAAAAGCGGGCGGAAGCCGGAGGATATCAGCTACATTGAAACGAACGGCTCCGGCACGACGGTAACCGACCTATTGGAGCTGAAGGCGATTCAAGCCGTGTACCGTTCTGCCGGCGGCGCTCCTCTGGGACTCGGGTCGATGAAGCCCAATATCGGGCACCCGCTATGCGCCGAAGGCATTGCCAGCTTCATTAAAGTCGTGCTGATGATGCAGCATAAACGGTTCGTTCCTTTCCTGTCCGGTCAGGAGGCGATGAATCATTACGATATGACCGGCTCCCCGTTTTATTTTTGCAGAGAGTCGAGCAGCTGGATTGGAAGCCCCCGGATTGCCGCCATCAACTGCTTCGCCGACGGTGGCACGAACGCCCATGCCATTTTGGAGGAGTGGGCCCAACCGGACGGGGAACGGGTCGTGAGACGCCCGATACCGCTTCCCCATTGAACAGAAAACGGATTTGGGATGACGGAGCCAAGTCCGAACAATTGCAAGAAATGGTTTGGGAAACTTTCGGCTAGGAGGGACTCAAGTGATTTACGAACAATTCAATCTGTCCGCCCAAAATCCGATGATCGGAAGCCATACGGTTTACGGACAGCCATTACTGCCCGGCTTGGCCTATATCGATATGCTGTACCAGGTTTTCAGAAAGCACGGATACCGCTATGACCGGCTTGAGCTTCGCCATTTAAGCATCTATAAGCCGCTGATCGCAGGGGAGGGCCGCTCCGTCAGACTCGCCGTCCGCTGTGAGAATGAAGCCGAAGGATTATGGAAGATCCGCGTGGAGGGAAGAAATCAACACCACGGTGTCCTGGAGCCGGAGATCATACTGTATGCGACCGCTGAAATGCATTCAATCGCTCCCGTATCGTATGATGAAACGTTAGACCTTGCCGCATTCAAGCCGTCGGCTGTCCGCACGGTCGGTTTCGAAGAAATATACGCGGAATTCCGCAGCCGGGAGCTGGTGCACAGCGGGTTTATGAAGGCGGAAGGCAGGGTCTATGAGACGAGTTCGGCGACCGTGATGGAACTGGGTCTAGGCCCGCAAGCGCTGCCCGGATCGGAACAGTTCATGTTTCACCCCGTTCTTGTCGACGGCGCGGTGTGGGTTCTTTGAAGCTGTTCGCCCCGCCGGACCCAGGGGGACGGCGTTTGCTGCTGCCCCTGTATTACGAGGCGTTCCGTGCTTCCGAGCTGCTTCAGAACCGGTGCGTCACAAAGGTCCTGAACTCTTCCGTACTTCACAGGAATGAGCCGCTGTATTGGACGATGGAGTTTTTTAACGGGCAGGGAAGAAAGGTCGCGGAACTGAAAAATTTGACGGGCAAGCTGGTCCGCGAGGCCGGGCTGATTCGTCCGGAACGAATATCCCTGCATTCGCCAGAGGATCGGGTGCAGGTTCAAACGGCGAAGCCGGACCGTGCTTATTCCGCGAATCGGGACGGCGGAGTGCCGCCGGGAGATTCCACCCAGTGGTCGCTGCGCCGGTTGATGGCCGAGATGCTGAACCGGCCGGCGGAAGACATCGATCCCTTAGCCGGGTATTACGAGATGGGGCTGGATTCGCCGGGGCTGCTCGGGATGGTGCGGGCGCTGGAATCCCGAATCGGAGTCTCGCTTTCCCCGACTTTATTGTTTGAATACACGACGATTGCCGAACTGGCGTCTTACCTTCGGGAGAACTACGCGAGCCGAGCTCGGGCGGGCGGGTGAAGGGCCGGAAACATTGGCAACCCGCAGCGCCGGTCCGACGGTGTTGGAAGCGGACGGCGCCACGTCTGCGGACCGTACAATAGCCCAGAGGGAAGTTACACCGGCAGGCGAAGGGGATATCGCCATTATCGGAATGGCCGGACGTTATCCCGGAGCCGGAAACCTTCAGGAGTTCTGGGACAACTTACTTGCCGGGAAGGATTGCATCGGCGAAATCCCGGAAGGCCGCTGGGACAAGGGGAAGCTTGCCGGCATCCAGTCCCCCTCCGGGAAGCTCATGTCGAGATGGGGAGGGTTCATTGAAGATGCGGACTGCTTTGATCCGAAATTTTTCAGGGTATCCCCGCGAGGCGGAAACGATGGATCCGCAGGAGCGTTTGTTTCTGGAAACGTGCTGGGAAACGATAGAGGATGCCGGGTATACGCCGAGGACGCTGACCGCCTCCGGTGACAGCCGCAGCAGACGCAGCGTCGGGGTATTTGCCGGGGTCATGCACAAGGACTATGCCCTAATCGGAGCGGAGAGATTATCCGATGGCCAGACGTTTCCGCTCTCGTTAAGCAGCGGTCCGATTGCCAACCGCGTTTCGTACTTTTGCAATTTTCACGGGCCCAGCATGACGGTGGACACCCTGTGCTCCTCTTCGCTAACCGCCGTGCACCTGGCGCTGGAAAGCATCAAACGCGGCGAATGCGAGGTCGCATTGGCCGGGGAGTCAATTTGTCGCTGCATCCGGCCAAATACATGACCTACGGCATGTGGGGCATGCACTCCAGCGACGGTTACTGCCATACGTTCGGCAAGGACGGCGACGGCTACGTTTCCGCGGAAGGCGTGGCGGCCGTGCTGCTGAAGCCGCTGAGTAAAGCGGTGGAGGACCGGGACCGCATCTATGCGGTGATCAAAGCCAGCGCCGTCAATCACGGCGGTACCGTAAGCGGCATCATGGTGCCGAGTCCCGTTGCGCAGGGCGAGGTCATTTCGGCCTGCCTGGAGAAAGCAGGCATCGAGCCGCGGACGATCGGCTACGTGGAGGCCCACGGTACGGGGACCTCGCTCGGCGACCCCATCGAAATCGAGGGTCTCGTGAAAGCGTTCGGGAAAGGGGCGCAGGAGCGGCAATTTTGTTCCATCGGTTCGGTGAAATCGAACATCGGGCATGCGGAGTCTGCGGCCGGTGTCATCGGGCTTCAGAAGGCCGCTTTGCAGCTGTATCACCGAACGCTGGTACCGTCGCTCCATTCGGAGGAATTAAATCCTTACATTGATTTCCAAAGTTCACCATTTTACGTACAGCGTGTAACCGAAGAGTGGAAGCGACCGGCAGTCTATGAGAACGGCCGGCCGGTAACGTACCCCCGAAGAGCCGGGTTAAGCTCCTTTGGCGCTACGGGCTCCAACGCTCACGTTATTTTGGAGGAATATGTTGAGCAAACCGTGCAAAGGGACAGCAAGCCGAGTCAAGCTGCGGGCCCCAGACCTGCGGTTGTCCCGTTATCCGCCAAAAACAAAGACAGGCTCACGGCTTATGCCCGGAAGCTGCTCGAGTATTTGCGGAAACTCCCTGCCAGCGGGGTGCAGCCACTTGATGACGGAAGAGCGGCGCTAGAGGAAATGGTCCAACTCAAAATCCGCGAAATGCTGGCCACCATTCTTCATGTCGATGAAGAAGCGGTCGAGATGAAGGTCGAATGGGAAGACTACGGCGTTGAGTCAGTCCATATTCGGCGGCTCGTGGAACAGCTCCTCGAGCAATTGCAAGTCGAGATCGATATCGGCGAAGTGGCTAGGAGGGGCTCTATTGCAGCCGTTGCCGAATATCTTCTGGATGACCATCAGGAAGTGCTTACGGCCCATGCGGAAACGGCCCTCTGGAACGAACCGGATGCGGGCTCGGGCGGAGTTGCGCTCAACGATCTGGCGTATACGCTGCAGGTCGGGCGGGAGGCGATGGAGGCGAGGGCCGCTTGGGTCGTTCGGGACCTTCCCGAATTGATTCAAGGCCTGGAGGATTTCCTGCAAAATAAGGCCGGCATGGAGCATTGCTACACAGATCAGCTCAAGTCCCATAAGGATGAGCCTTCCTTGTCCCGCCCAGGCGGGGAATCAAGCGAACTCGTGGAGTCCGTAGGCGGTTCGACTTATGAAGACGATATGGACAAGCTCGCGCAGCGCTGGGTACGCGGCGTCGAGGTGAACTGGGAGGTGCTGTACAGCGGGAGCAAGCCCCGCCGGATCGGTCTGCCGACGTATCCGTTCGCAAGGGACCGGTACTGGATTCCCGTTTCCGGTTCCCGTACCGCCGGTATAGGTGTTGCGGCGGCAGGCGAGGTAACGGATTCGGCTCTGCATCCATTGCTTCATAAGAATACTTCGGATTTCTCCGGACAGCGGTTCACCTCCACTTTTACCGGAAGCGAATTTTTCTTGTCCGATCATAAGGTAAAAGGGCGGAAGGTGCTGCCGGGCGTAGCTTATCTGGAAATGGCGAGGATTGCTGTGGAACGGTCGGCTGGTGCCGCCAGGAACAAGAACTCAGGCCTCCGGCTGAAGCAGGTCGTCTGGATTCGGCCCCTTGCCGTTGGGGCCTCATCGTCTGCTGTAAGTATTCGGCTGAAGCCGGAAGATGGCGAAAGTGTTCATTATGAAATATACAGCACGAGCGGAGAGGAAGAAGTGGAGCTAACCGTACACAGCCGGGGCTCGCCGAGCAGATTAGTGCTTCAGCAGACCAGGTTCTGGATCTGGGCGCCTTAAAGAATCAGTGCGGCAAAGCATCCTTTTCCTCCTCCAAGCTTTACGAGACGTTCCAAGCCATGGGGATGGATTACGGGCCCGGGCACCGGGGATTGGATGCGGTGTACAGGGGAGAGGGGCAGCTGCTGGCGAAGCTGAGCCTGCCGCCGCACCTTTCGGATACGCTGACGCAGTATGAGCTTCATCCCAGTCTGATGGATTCGGCACTGCAGGCTACCATTGGCTTTGAACTCAGCATCGGGGACGCTGCGCCTGCCCTGCTGAAGCCGCTCATGCCCTTTGCATTGCAGGAGCTGGAAATTCTGGGGCGCTGCACCCCTGTGATGTGGGCATGGATTCGAACCGGCGAAAGCCGGGGCGAGGCCGGTAAAACACGGAAGTTCGATATCGATTTATGCGATGAGCAAGGGAATGTGCGGATTAGAATGAAAGGGTTTTCAACAAGAGTGCTGGAAGGAGATCTCAACGCGGGCCATCCGTCCGCGTCCGTTCAGCAGGAAATAGCGGACGGACCGCCTGTCGGGAATGTTCTCCTGTATCCGGTATGGGATTCCGTTCCGGTAGAGCGGGGCGGAAGGGTACCCTTGCCGCAGGACAAACTATTGGTTGCCGGAGCGTACGAAAGCAGAAGGCGGGATGTACGGGATGCATATCCCGAAGCGTATTTCTTCGGGCATCGGCCGGATGAGACCATCGAAGAGATAGCGCACCAGCTGGAGGCGGTGGGCGCCGTTGACCATATTTTATGGATACAAGAAGAGGGCTCCCCGGCATCCGTAACGGACGATGCATGGATAGAGGGACAGGAGCGGGGGGTGCTTTCATGCTTCAAGATGATAAAAGCGCTCATCAGGCTGGGGTATTCCTCACGAAAGCTGGGCTGGACGGTCGTCACCTTCCAGACTCAGGCGGTAACCCGGCTGGATCCGGTGAATCCGCTACATGCGAGTCTTCACGGGCTGGCCGGTTCGATGGCGAAAGAATATCCGAACTGGAGTACGCGGATCATCGATCTGGAAGCGTCGGGCGATTGGCCGGCTGATGCTATGCTTGCATTGCCCGCCGACCGGCGCGGACAACCTTGGGCCTACCGGAACGGGGAGTGGTACAGACGGCGACTGATACCGGCGGATGCTCCGGAGAAGGCGGAAACACTCTATAAAGAAGGCGGGGTATACGTCGTTATCGGGGGCGCCGGGGGATCGGCAAAGCCTGGAGCGAGTACATGGTGCGTACCTACAAGGCGCAGATCGTCTGGATTGGCCGCAGGCCGCTGGACGACGGCATCCGTACCGAAGCGCAGAGGATCGCTGCGTTTGGCCCGGAGCCCCGATACATTTCGGCTGACGCCGCCGATTTCGAAGCCTTCAGGGAAGCATATCAAGCGATCAAAAGCAGATATTCGCGGATTGACGGCATCGTTCATTCGGCCATGGTCCTAACGGACACTAGCCTTGCGGACATGGACGAGAAGCAATTCAGGGCAGGACTGTCGGCCAAGGTGGATGTAAGCGTCCGGGTGGCCCAAGTATTCAGAGAGGAGCCTCTCGACTTCGTATTGTTTTTCTCTTCTCTGATCGCGCTGATCAAAAATCCGAGGCAGAGCCACTATGCATCCGGCTGTACCTTTAAGGATGCGTTCGCTCACCGGCTCGCGGCCGAGTGGCCGTGCAAGGTGAAAATCATGAATTGGGGCTATTGGAGCAGCGAGGATGCCGCCTCTTCAGACGATGTGAAGCAGCTTGTCCGGATCGGTATGGGCCTTATTGAACCGGAAGCTGGCATGGGGGCTCTGGAAGTGCTCGTTTCGGGACCTGCGGACCAGCTGGCGATGATTACAACGACCAAGCCTTTGGTTGTGGAAGGCATGAATCCCACGGAACGTGTCGCTCTCCTTGCGGGAAGCGGCCCCTCCTTTATCCAAACTGTCAGTAAGCATATTCCTGACAGAAGCGGGGAGATTCATGTCCTGAAGCGAGGCATGAACCGGCACCGGAAGATGGCCGATCTTCTTTCGCGACTGCTCCTGGGAGAGCTGTCGTCGATGGGCGCTTTCGGGGAAAAAGCCGTTTCGGCGAAAGAGGCGGGTGGGCGGATCGGGCTTGCTCCCTTGTATGGAAGATGGTTCGAGGAAAGCATCCGTTCGCTGGTACAAAGCGGCTTCCTTACCCGGGATGGTGTAAGCTATCGGCTATCTGAGGGAGTTTTGACGGACAGGGAAGCCCTTTGGAACGAATGGGAACTCAGGCAAGAGGAATGGCTTCATGATTCCAGTCTGCGGGCCTGGATGGTTCTGGCCGGGACGGTGCTTAGGGCGTTGCCCGATATTCTGACGGGCAGAAAGCTTGCCACCGACCTCCTGTTCCCCGACTCCTCCATGCGGATGGTGGAAGGCATATACAAAAACAATCCGGTTGCGGATTACTTTAACGAGGTGCTTGCGGATACGCCGCTGGCTTACATTAGGCGACGAATAACGGAGGATCCTTCCGCCAGGATCCGGATCATCGAGATCGGGGCCGGAACCGGAGGCACAAGCAGCTTGCTTTTCCGGGAGCTGAAGCCGTACCAGGCACATATCGAAGAATATTGCTACACGGACATATCCAAAGCATTCTTGCTTTTTGCCGAAAAGGAATATGGCCCGGACAACCCATATTTGACCTATAAAATGTTCAACGTGGAAGCTCCTTCATCCGGAAGCCGTGCGCTTTGGGGCGAATTTGACGTCGCAGTGGCAACGAATGTGCTTCACGCCACACGGAATATCCGGCAAACCTTACGGAATGCCAAGGCGGTACTGAAGAACAACGGCATTGTTCTCATCAACGAGCTAAGCCGTCACAGCTTGTTTACCCACCTGACCTTCGGCCTTCTGGAGGGGTGGTGGCTGTATGAGGATGAGGCTTTACGTATCCCGGGATGTCCCGGCCTGACCCCGGAAACCTGGCAGGAGGTGCTTGAATCCGAGGGGTATCGGTCCGTATACTTCCCGGCGGAGGAAGCGCATGAGCTCGGACAGCAGATTATCGCGGCCGAGAGCAACGGGGTTGTCCGAACTGCTCCGAACCGGCGTACGGTGTGGCCGGAAGCCAGTGCGAAAAGCAAAGCTGCGTCTTTATCCGGGAGAAACGCGGCCAGTCGCGAACGATCCGTTTCGGATTTGCCGGCGCAGGCGGCTCCAAGCAACGGGGAAAACCCCGCGGCTTCCGAAGCGACCGTCTCGGATCTTCCAACGATGGACAAGTATGTGAAGGAGACTATCACAAATAAGCTTTCCGAAGCGCTGAAAGTGGATATCCGCGATATCGATGCCGACGAATCGTTTGCGGATTACGGTTTGGATTCGATCATCGGCGTTCATTTGGTGCAAGTTCTGAACCAGTCTTTGTCCATTGAGCTCGAGACGACCAGCTTATTTGATTACAGCTCGGTGAACCGGCTTGCCGCCTATATTCTCTCCGACCATGGGGAGGGTGCCGCTCAGGCCTGGAAGACCGCCGTCAGAGGGGCGGCCGTCAGCTTAAGCGGTGCGCGCGAGCCTGTAAGCGAGCCGGAGTCCATGGCGGCGGCCGGCCCGTTGCCCGATAACGGACCCGGTTCAAAACTCGGACAGCCGGCGCGGATGGCTGATATACCCCCTATGTCCAAAGAGCCCATCGCCATTATCGGAATGAGCGGCAGGTTCGCCAAATCCGATTCGCTGGTTGAGCTCTGGAAGCATCTGTCTGAAGGTGCAGAGCTGATTGAGGAGGCGCAGCGTTGGAATTTGTCCGAATACCGTCTCAGGGATGCTGCGTTTTGCGACCGGGGAGGGTTCGTTGAGGATATTGATAAGTTCGATGCGTCCTTTTTTAATATTAACGGCCTGGAAGCCAGGTACATGGACCCGCAGCAGCGATTATTTATGGAAGAAAGCTGGAAGGCGCTCGAGGATGCCGGCTATGCCGGGGCGCGTATCCAAGGCCGGTCATGCGGCGTTTATGTAGGGTGTCTGGGAGGCGGCGGGGATTACAGCCAGCTGTTTGATGAGGGAGCCCCGCCCCAAGCGTTCTGGGGCAGCGCCGCCGGGTCCGTCATACCTGCGCGGATTGCTTATTACCTGGATCTGAAGGGACCGGCGATTGCCGTGGACACGGCCTGCTCCAGCTCGCTCGTGGCCGTACATCTCGCTTGCCAGGGGCTGTGGGCGGGAGAAACTGAAATGGCGCTCGCGGGGGCGTATTCGTCCAGTCCACCCCATGGTATTACCACCGGACCAACAAGGCGGGAATGCTCTCGAGGACCGGACACAGCTATACGTTCGACGAGCGGGCGGACGGGTTCGTTCCGGGCGAAGGGGTCGGGGTGCTCGTGCTGAAACGGCTTAACGAGGCGCTGGCGGACGGGGATCACGTCTACGGGGTCATCCGCGGATCGGGGATCAATCAGGACGGCACGACCAACGGAATTACGGCGCCCAGCGCCATTTCCCAAGAAAAGCTGGAGTGCGCCGTCTACGACGAGTTCGGCATCGACCCCGGCCAAATCCAGGTCGTCGAGGCGCACGGAACCGGGACGAAGCTGGGGATCCGATTGAATACCAAGCTCTTACCAAGGCGTTCCGGAAATATACGGATAAAAACCAATACTGTGCGATCGGATCGATCAAGACCAATATCGGGCATGCCGCCCATGCAGCGGGAGTGGCGGGAATCATGAAAATCCTTCTCTCCATGCAGCACAAGCAAATCCCGGCCACGCTGAATTTCGAGAAGGGCAACCCGAACATTGCGTTTCAAGACAGTCCGTTCTATGTCAATACGACGCTCAGAGCGTGGGAAACTGAACCGAACGAATTAAGACGTGCGGCTGTCAGTTCCTTCGGTTTTAGCGGTACCAACGCCCATATTGTGATTGAGGAAGCTCCCGGGATGGTAAGGGGGCCTGTGGAAAAGCCAGGGTATCTCATCGTACTGTCGGCACGCACCCCGGCGCAGCTGCGGCGGCAAGCGGAGCAACTTGCCGAGTACTGCGGGCGGAACCCGCAAACGGACTGCGGCAATATGAGCTACACCTTGCTTCTGGGCCGAAAGCATTTCAGGTGCAGGCTGGCGTGCATTGTGCGAAGTCCCGACGAGCTGGCCGCCTGCTTAAACGAGTGGCTTGACGGAGGAAGAGCGTCTCAGGTTTACGCCTCGGAGCCGAGGGAGAACGACCGCCGGGAGCAGCTGTCCCTGAAACGGTACGGCAATCAATGCATTAGAGATTGCCGGCTTATCCGTCAAGCCGGCGAGTATCTGGAACGGCTGTCGGCGGCTGCGGAGCTGTATGCCCAAGGATATGACTTGGATTTCGAGCCGTTATTCTCGGAGGAGGAGTACTCCACCGTTTCGCTGCCGACGTATCCTTTTGCCGATGAACGATATTGGGTTCCGGAAAGGAAGCAAACGATCATCGATGCAGGCACTTTCCCTCCCCGGAAAACAGCTCGGTCCTCCATCCATTGCTGCACAGAAATACGTCGGACCTTACCGGTGTGCGTTTCAGCTCGTCGTTTACCGGGAGGGAATTCTATATGAGCGCTCATACGGTGAAGGGGCTAACCGTTTTGCCGGGGACGGCTTATCTTGAAATGGCCCGGGCCGCCGTGGAAATATCCGGAGGAGCCTTGCTTGGAGACGACCGTTCGGGAATCTGCCTGAGGGATGTCGTATGGGCAAGTCCCGCCGGCCTGAAGGACGGTCAACTGCACATCGAGCTTTTCCCTGAAAACGGCCATGAGATTTCCTATGAAATTTACACTCGCGGAGGTAAAGACGGTGCGGAGACAGTTGTCCATTGCCAGGGAAGTGCATCGGCGCTGACAACGGCCGAGTCGGCATTCCGCGATTTGGCTGCCCTGCGCTCACAGTACACATTAAACAACTTCTCCGGGGCAAGGTGGTACGCGGCCTTTGAGGAAAACGGATTTATATTCCGTCCGGAGCATCAATGGATCGAGGAGATTTTTGTAGGGGAGGGCCGGGTGCTGGCCAAGCTATCGCCGCCGGCTTCGATCCGGGATAAATCAAGCGGGTTGCTATTGCACCCCGGTTTGACGGATTCCGCTTTGCAGGCATCCATAGCATTAAAGCTAACCGGCGGGCATGTAAGCAAGGAATTATTCCAGCCTGTCGCGCCTTTATCCCTGCAGGAGCTCGAGATTGCAGGTGGAGCGGCTGAGGCGGCTTCCGCCGGGCCGGTCTGGGTGCTGGTACATTACAGCGAAACAGCCGGTCCGTCCGGGAAGCTCGATCTGGAATTTTGCAGCCGTCAAGGGAATGTATTCGCCAGAATGAAGGGACTGGCGACCAGAGCGCCGGTGTCAGCCCATAGAGAGCTTGCTTTCCAATTGTTGTGAATCAAGAGGGGAGAGGGATAAAGAATGAGAAGACCGGACCTGTTAGCGGATTCGCGCGGATTCGCGGCCGCCTCCGAAACCCTGCTATTGACGCCATACTGGAGGGAACCGGAAAGAACGGAGGAGCTTAAGGCACCCGGCTACAGCCGGCATCTTGTGCTGCTTGGCGGTTTGGATCCTATGGACCTGGAAAGTATTCGTACGCGGATATCCGGCGCGGAATGTATCGTGCTTGCCGTCTTCGGGTTCTGGGATGGATGCAAGATATCAGGTCGCTGCGTCCCGGATACTCGAGGTCGTCCAACGTCTATTGGAGGAAAAGCCCAGAGGGGATGTTTTAATCCAGCTGGCTGTTTCAAGTCAAGAGGAGCACCGTCTGTTCACCGGGCTGTATGCCATCCTTCAAACGGCGCATTTGGAGAATCCCCGGATCGTGGGGCGAGCTGATCGAAACGGAGCCGGATGTGACGGCCGAAGGGCTGGCAAGCCGTCTTCTTGAATGCAGCAAGTGGCGGAAGGAAGGCGCCTTCCGGTATCAAGGAGGACAATGCCGGGTCGCGGGCTGGCGCGAAGCTGCTGTTCCTTCAGTAGAAGCCGCCGTCCCCTGGAAAGACGGGGGCGTTTATCTCATTACCGGCGGCGCAGGGGGCTCGGCCTAATATTCGCGGAAGAAATTGCCCGGCGCGCACCCCGCCCCGTCTTGATTCTTGCCGGCCGCTCACCTCTCAGCAGGGAGAAGGAAGCTCGCTTGAATGATCTAAGGTCCCTCGGTGCCCGCGTACAATATGAACAGCTGGACATCAGCATCAAGGAACAAGCGGACGGTCTGATCCGAAGCATCAAGGGGCAGTATGGGAAGCTGAACGGGGTGATCCATAGTTCAGGCGTGGTTCGCGATTCTTTCCTGCTGCGGAAAACCGCAGAAGAGCTTCATCAGGTGTTGGCTCCAAAGGTTACGGGACTTGTTAACCTTGATTTGGCGACGCGCGATATGCCGCTCGATTTCTTCGCGCTTTTCTCCTCGGCGCCGGGCAGCCTGGGAAACCCGGGGCAGGCCGATTATGCCGCCGCCAATGCTTTTATGGATGCATATGCGGGGTACCGGAATACGCTTGCGGCCGTCAACCGGCGTCAAGGGCGGACTTTGTCCATCGGTTGGCCTCTCTGGAAAGAAGGCGGGATGCTCACGGACCAGGAGACGCAGGACCGGATGCTGCGCAGCTGGGGGATGCATGCGATGGAGACGGAAGCCGGCATCCGCGTGTTTTACCAAGGACTCGCTTCCGGCTGCGACCGGGTGCTTGTCGTTGCCGGGGACGCCCGCCGAATTAGGGAAAAGCTGCTGGCCACAGGGACAGCGGCAGGGCAGGAAACAGCGCGCAGTATGAAGGCGGAGCTTGCGGTAGATCCGGCCGTTCTGAAAGCCGAAACGGTGAGCCGGTTCAAGACCCTGTTCGGAGAGGTTGCGGGTATGAGCGCTTCCCGAATCGATATCCGGGAGCCTCTCGAGAGCTACGGCATCGACTCCATCCTGATCAACCAACTGAACGGACGGTTGGAGCAAATTTTTGGGGAGCTGTCGAAAACGCTGTTTTATGAGTATCAAACGTTAGGGGACGTAATTGAGCACCTGCTTGCGGAGCATCCGGATCGCTGCGCGGAATGGACCGGCTTGGACCGGCAGGACAGGGAGCGTTCGGGCCCGGATGAAGCCTTCGTCGTCCCTGAGGCTGCAGAGGACGGCGACTGGATTTCCTGTGCTTGTATCGCTAAAGGACCGGAAGAAGCAGAAGAGCGCCTTTTTTACCCGTGAACCCGCGTATGGAACGAAGAAATGGGAGGAGCCGCAGCAGAGCGGCCGGGAGCCCATCGCCATTATCGGTATGAGCGGAAGGTACCCGCATGCCCGAAATCTGAAGCAGTATTGGGAAAATTTGAAGGCCGGTAAGGACTGCATTAGCGAAATCCCCGGAGACCGCTGGCCGCTCGACGGATTCTACGACCCGGACCCGGAAGAGGCGGCTGCGCGAGGTATTAGCTACAGCAAATGGGGAGCTTTCTGGAGGGCTTTGCCGAATTCGATCCGCTGTTCTTTCATATTTCGCCCCGCGAAGCAATGATGATGGACCCCCAAGAGCGCTTGTTCCTTGAGTCCTGCTGGGAAGCGCTGGAAGATGCGGGATACACTAGAGAGATGCTGGCTGCAAGGCATAACCGCAGGGTCGGCGTGTTCGCGGGGATCACGAAAACGGGCTACGATTTATACGGCTCCCGTTTACGGGAACGCGGCGAGCCTGTCAATCCGTATACGTCGTTCAGTTCCGTCGCCAACCGGGTATCGTACTTCTTCAATCTGAACGGACCGAGCATGCCGGTGGATACGATGTGCTCCTCCTCGCTGACTGCAGTTCACGAAGCCTGCGAGCATCTTTACCGGGGCGAATGTGAAATGGCGCTGGCGGGCGGGGTCAACCTGTATCTGCATCCGTCGAACTATTATGTACTAAGCGCGCAGAAGATGCTGTCGCAGGACGGAAGGTGCAAGAGCTTCGGCAAAGGCGCTAACGGCTTCGTCCCCGGGGAGGGGGTCGGCGTTATCGTACTCAAGCCTCTGGCACGCGCCATCGCGGACGAGGACCCGATCTATGCGGTCATTCGCAGCACCAGCGTGAATCACGGCGGGAAAACGAACGGCTATATGGTGCCTAATCCGAACGCGCAAGGCGAGCTTGTTCGGGCCGCGCTGGACAAAGCCGGGATCCATGCCAGAACGGTCAGCTATATCGAAGCACACGGGACAGGCACCGACCTCGGTGATCCGATTGAAATCACGGGGCTTACCCAAGCTTTTTCCAAGGATACGAAGGACACCGGTTTTTGCGCCATCGGCTCCGCGAAATCCAACATTGGCCATTTGGAAGCGGCGGCAGGCATCGCCGGGTTAACCAAGATCGTCCTGCAAATGAAACACAAAATGCTTGTGCCGAGCCTGCACTCCCAGGAGCTGAACCCGAATATCCGTTTCGCCAAAACGCCCTTTGTCGTCCAGCAGCAACTGAAGGAATGGAAGCGGCCGGTCATTCCCGTGGACGGTGAGAGCAGAGAATATCCGAGAACCGCAGGGGTTTCGTCCTTTGGGGCGGGCGGCGCCAATGCGCATGTGATTCTGGAGGAGTTTGTACTTGAAGACGGGGAGTTCCCAGGATTGTGGTTTCTCCTGAGAATCCGGCGATTATCCCGCTGTCTGCCCGGACCCCGGCACAGCTGGAAGAAAAAGCGGAACAGCTCCTGGAGCATATCCGCACCGAACCATGGACGGACGGCAGTCTGGCCGATATGGCCTATACGCTGCAGGTGGGGCGGGAAGCCATGGAGGAAAGGCTGGCTCTCGTCGCAGGCTCCATGCAGGAGCTGGAGGAGAAGCTGGAAGCCTATGTGCAGGGCCGTGAAGCCATGGAAGGCGTTTATACGGGAAGAGCTGCGCCGGATGGAAAGGACGCCGATAAAGGCGGGCCCAGCGGGGACATATGGGAACGGTGGATTGGGGTGCCCAGCCCGACGGCCGCAGAAGAGCCGCGGAGCTCTGGGTTCGCGGGATGCATTTCGACTGGAACAGCCTTTACGGGGACGTCAAGCCCCGCCGCATCAGCCTTCCGACGTATCCTTTTGCAAGGGAGCGCTATTTTATTGCGGAGCAAGAGGGCGCAGCGGCCGCTATCCGTCAGGAAAGCGTACGGGCTCAGCTCCCGACAGAAACACCGGCTACGGCAAGCCGCATAAGGGCTTTTTTCAGGCAAAGGCCGCAGGCCTGAAATGAAGGGCTTAAACACGGAGATGTGCCTGGAGCGGGATCTGAAGGAGAATATAGGCGCACTGCTGCAAATTCCGCCTGAGCGACTGGAGAACGAAAGAAATCTTGCGGATTTCGGCTTCGATTCGATCAGCCTGGCGAATTTGGCGGCAAGGCTGACCAAGCATTTTGAAATCGAAATCTCTCCGGCCATGTTCTTCGGCCATTCCTCGATAACTAAAGTCAAGGAGTATTTGTTGGAAAAGCATGGGGAAGAGATACGCGAATTTTACTTCGAACCGGAGATGGCTTCGACCGTACACGAGGCACCGGAAAGCCCGGTGGCACGCCGGATGACCGCCGAAAAAAGCATACCGCAAAGCGGCGTTCCCGAACCGGTTGCCGTCATTGGCATGAGCGGACGGTTCCCGGATGCAAGGAACATCGAGGAAATGTGGTCCATTCTGGCCGAAGGCAGAAATGCGGTCAGAGAAATTCCATCGGACCGGTTTGATTGGCACGCCTATTACAGCGAATCCGGAAAGGCTCCCGGCAAAACCGATTCCAAATGGTGCGGTCGCCTTCCGGGTGCCGGCGAATTCGATCCGCTGTTTTTCGAGATTTCGCCCAGGGAAGCGGAGACGATGGACCCCAGGCGGCCGGTCGCTGCTTCAGGAAGCCTGGAATGCTCTCGAGCAGGCAGGGTATGGAACAAGAAGGCTCAAGGCCGGCAAAATCGGCATGTTCGTCGGGGCGGAGCAAGGAGACTACCAGCTTCTGACCAAGGGTGAAGGAGGCATTACGTCCAACCACAACGCCATTTTGGCGGCTCGGCTGTCTTACTTCCTCAACCTGAGCGGTCCCGCGATGGCGGTGGATACGGCTTGCTCCTCCGGTCTGGTAGCGGTGCATCAGGCATGTCTTAGTCTGCGCAGCGGCGAATGCGATACCGCGATAGCGACCGGGGTCAACCTGATGCTTACCCCCGAACCGTATATCGGGATGAGTCAGGCCGGTATGCTGTCGAAGGACGGCCGAATCTTTGCCTTCGACCGGCGGGCGAACGGGCTCGTTCCCGGCGAAGCGGTCGCCGTCGTTGTACTGAAGCGTTTGTCCCTGGCGGAGAGGGATGGGGACCCCATTCTTGCCGTCATCCGGGGAAGCGGGATCAACTATGACGGAAAAACGAACGGCATCACGGCCCCCAGCGGCGCGGCGCAAGCGGAGCCGCTGAGGTCTGTTTACGAACAATCTGGTGTCGATCCGGGCGACATCGAATATGTCGTGACTCACGGTACGGGGACCCGGCTGGGCGATCCCGTTGAAATTCATGCTCTGCATGAGGCGTTCAAGCCGTATACGGCGAAACAGGGCTATTGTGCGATTACCTCGAATAAGACCAATTTCGGCCATACCTTCGCCCCTTCAGGGCTGGTGAACCTGATCAATTTGGTCCAGGCCTTCCGCCATGAGACGATTCCGGCAAGCCTGAATTTCGAGCAGGCGAACGATTATATCCATTGGAAGGAAAGTCCTTTCTACGTAAATACAGCGAATAGGCCATGGCCGGCTGACGGCCCGAAGCACCGGTTCGGCGCCGTAAGCGCATTCGGCATGAGCGGAACGAACGTGCATATGGTGCTTCAAAGCTATGATAAGGAGCAAATAGAGGTTCCATCGCATACGCCCCCTTATTTCCTGCTTTGCCGATTTCGGCCAAAACGAAAGAAGCGCTTGAGCAAAAAGTCCGGGACATGGTGTCCATGCTGCAAAGCGGGGAAGGGGCGGATGAAGACCTGCTTCATATCGGATATACCTTGCTGGAGGGACGCCAGCACTTCCATCACCGGATTGCCGTCGTGGCAAGAAGCCGGGAGGAGGCCGTATTCGCTTTGACCGGCCTCGGCGGAGAGCGGGATCCTATGCCGAACCGGTTCGAAGGGACCGTGCCTCGTAATTTCACCGGGCAGAGCATGCTTGCGCAGTACGTAGAGAAGCTTCAGCGGCAAGCCCGAACGCTGCTTGGCGATCCGGCTAAATACCGGGAAGCGTTGTATGCGTTGGCCGACCTTTACTGCCAGGGTTACGAGCTGGACGGGAACGAGTTGTATGGGAATTCCTCGCCTCACCTCGTCCGTTTGCCGACTTACCCTTTTGCAAGGGAGTATTTCTGGGTATCGGCACCGGCATCGGAAGCGTCCCGCTCTTCGTCAGGCAGGTCCATAAGCCTGCGCCTCAGGAACGGGAAAAGCAAACAGGGGGTTCAGGCAGCAGTACGGGAGACGCAGCAGATAAGCAGTCCGGCCGGCAGTACGGAAGAAGCCTATGAGCTGATGACATTTGAAGAGGTTTGGGAACCACAGCCAATAACGGAACCTCCGGCGGGAGCCGTCCAAACGGCCATTTGCTTCCTCTCGCGGCCGGAAAGCAAGCAAGCGGCAAGAGACATCGTGCAAGCTGCCGGGGCAAATGCCAAGATGATTTTTATTTCGCAAGGTGCCGCGTACGCCAAGAACTCTCCGCTGGATTACAGCATTCCGGACGCCGATCAAGAATCGTATGAACGGGCGCTTCGAAGTGTCATGGAGGATCATCAGGGCATCGATGCCGTGCTGTATTTGCGGGCTGTCGAGGATTCCGGGCATGCTGCGGATTACTCCTCTATTGTCCGCTTGGTCAAGGCGATCAGCGCCGCAAGACTCAAGCCGAGAAGGTCGCTGCTCGCCGGCCGATATGAAACCCATCTGGAGCGCTGTCATCTGGATTCATGGATCGGCTTCGAGCGTTCGCTGGGTCTTGTCATGCCTGGCCTTAAGACGAGTGTCGTACTGGTTGAATCGGGAAAGGAGCCGCAAGTAGGGCCGCAGGGTCATGAGCGGGAATGGGCCGTGAAGGACGCACTGCAGAAGCTGTGGGCGGAGCTCCTTTCCGGTACGGAACAGAGCGTCTTATACCGGGAAGGAAGACGACATGTCAGCCGGGTCAGACCCGTCCGTACGCAGCAGGGAGAAAGTCCGCTGAGGCAGGGGGAACCTACCTGATCACGGGCGGTCATGCGGAGGGCTTGGACTTCTGTTCGCCGAGCATATGGCCGGAAAATATGGCGCAAATTTAATCCTTACGGGCCGATCGCCGCTGAACGATGAAAAGCAGACGCGCATCGGGAAGCTGGAAAAGCTGGGTGGCCGGGTCATCTATGTGCAGGCGGATGTATGCGATACGCTGAGGATGACAGAAAGCCTCGGCGCGGCAAGGGAACGCTTCGGTCCGATTCACGGGGTGATTCACGCCGCCGGCGTAACGGGACCTCATACAATTTTGGACAAGGATCCGTCCGATTTTCAAGCAACGCTGGCACCTAAAATCGAAGGCACGCTGGCGCTGGATGCGTGCATACAGGAAGATCCGCTGGATTTCATTTGTTATTTCTCCTCCACCTCGGCCGTATTAGGGGACTTCGGAGCTTGCGATTATGCGGTCGGCAACCGTTTTGAGATGGCCTACGCGCAGGACCGGAACAAGCGGGGGCTCAGCGGCCGAACGGTGGTTATCCATTGGCCGCTATGGAAGGATGGCGGCATGGGTTTCAGCGACAGCGAGAACACGAAGATGTACCTGAAGTCGAGCGGTCAGCGCCTGCTGGAAGCGGATGAAGGCCTGGAAGCCTTCGAGCGCATCCTCTCGGGCGGTTCTACCCAGTATCTGGTGCTGGCAGGTTTGCCGAGCCGCGTGCATCGTTTTCTGGGTTTGGCCGACCTAGCCGATCACGCCCATGACGTCTCCGCCAGTGTACCGGAGCCCCTAGACGGGAACGTACTGTCCGTGCCTGCAGGCAAAGGATGGCGTGCCGAAATGAAGGGCATGGATCTTGAGCAGTGTCTCGAGTGGGATCTGAAGGAGCAGATCGGCGGAATGCTAAAAATTCCCCGCGAGAAGCTGGATTTGGAAGACAATTTGGCCGATTTCGGCTTTGATTCCATCCGGCTGGCGGAATTTGCATCCCTTCTTAGCGGTCATTATGGAATGGAGATTACACCGTCCCTGTTCTTCGGATATTCGACGATCGCGAAGCTGATCCGCTATTTTGCCGGCGAGCACGGGGAACTGCTTAAGGCATTTTACCGGGAAAGTCCAGAGGAGCGGACGGTTTCGCCAAGCACTTCCGGCTCTCCCGCCGCTTTGAGTCTATCAGGTGCCAGGAAATCCGAATGGAAGGCTTATCGGAAAAGCAAGGCGGCAGAAGCAGAGCCCGAACACGAGCCGATCGCCATCATAGGAATGAGCGGCCGTTTTCCGGAAGCCAGAACGATAGACGAGATGTGGAGCATCCTTGCGGAAGGGAACAGCGCGGTGAAGGAAGTGCCGGAGAGCCGGTTCGATTGGCGGCGTTATGTCCGGGACGGTGAAGATCAGTCGGACCGCATCCACTGCCGATGGTCCGGCACGGTTCCCGGCGTCAGCGAGTTCGATCCGATGTTCTTCGAAATCCCTCCCAAGGAAGCCGAAACGATGGACCCTAGACAGCGGCTTCTGCTTCAGGAGGCATGGAGGGCCCTCGAAGACGCGGGGTATGGGGCAGACCGGCTTCAATCCGGCAAAATCGGAATGTTCGTAGGAGTGGAGGACGGCGACTATCACCTGCTCGTCAAAGACAAGGGAACCATCACCTCCACTCACAGCGCGATTTTAGCGGCACGTTTGTCATATTTCCTGAACCTGTCCGGTCCGAATATGGCCATCAACACCGCCTGCTCCTCCGGCTTGGTTGCCGTTCATCAGGCATGCATGAGCCTGCGCAGCGGGGAGAGCGACACCGCCATTGCCGCCGCCGTCAACCTGCTGCTTACCCCGACGCTTATATGGGAATCAGCCGGGCGGGCATCCTGTCCGAGGACGGCAAATGTTATGCCTTTGACGAGCGGGCGAACGGTACGGTTCCGGGGGAAGCGGTTGTCGCCGTGGTGCTCAAGCGGCTCTCGCAGGCGGAAGCGGACGGGGACCCGATCTATGCGGTCATCCGCGGAAGCGGCGTCAATTACGACGGCAAAACGAACGGTATTACCGCCCCGAGCGGGGTAGCGCAAATGAACCTCCTTAAGGAGGTATACGACCAGTACCATATTCATCCCGAAGATATCGAGTATGTCGTGACTCACGGAACGGGAACCAAGCTGGGCGACCCGGTGGAAATCAACGCATTGAACGACGCATTTAAAGCTTATACGAAGAAACAAGGCTACTGCGCTCTCACCTCGGCCAAGACCAATTTCGGGCATGCTTTTGCCGCTTCGGGCCTGGTCAGCCTGGTCGGCCTCGTACTATCCATGCGCCATGAATTCATACCGGCCAGCCTGAACTGCGAGCGGGAAAACGGATACATTCAGTGGGAAGGAAGCCCGTTCTACGTTAACAAGCAGGGGAAGCCCTGGCTTGAGGCGGACGGAAAAGCCCTGACCGGCGCCGTCAGCGCCTTCGGCATGAGCGGAACGAACGCGCATTTGGTGGTCCAGCATTACCGGAGCAGCGGGTCCGGAGTGTCTAAGGAGCGTCACCCTTATTATCTGCTTGCACTATCGGCCAAAACGGGGAAGCGCTGGAGGAAAAAATCCGCGATATGGCGAAGGCGCTGCAAGCCAAGGGCCTTCGCGAGGAAGATTTGCTGCCCATCAGCTATACCCTGCTGAAAGGGCGTCATCATTTCAGCCAACGCTGCGCGATCGTCGTGAAGGACCTAGAAGACGCTGTGCATCAATTGCAGCGGATCGCGGCCGGTGAGAAGCCTAGTGGACTTTTTGAAGGCAAGGTTCCCAGGGATTTTAAAGGGCAGAAGACGATTCAGGAGTATGCGGACGGCCTTCTCGCGAAGTGCCGGGAAGATCAGGCGGAGAGGGACAAGTACCGCGAAACGCTTGGCGCTCTGGCGGATTTTTATTGTCAGGGGTACGAGCTTGAATGGGATCTGCTGTTCGGCCAGTCGAAGCCCCGCAAGGTAAGGTCGCCGGGATACCCTTTTGCAAGAGAGCACTATTGGGTAAAACCGTCTGAGGAGACGTACGAAATGCCGGAGCCCTTGCGGATGGAGGAGGCGAGGTGGTATGTCCCGGATGAGGTGCAGCCTGTTGAGCTGCCCGAAGTTTCCCGTAACATGGAGTTGGGAGCATTGACGGCCGCGGCCGTGGAGCATCTGAAAAAGCTGCTTAAGGAGGTTGCCGGAATTCCCGGCGGCAGGCTGGAGGACGATGCTTCCTTTGAAGAATTGGGACTGGATTCTCTGATGATTGCCTCTCTGAACAAAAAAGTTGAGATCTGGGTAGGCGGCCTGGACGCCACCTTGTTTTATAAATACAACAATGTAAAAGCTTTGGCCGCTTATTTGGCTGAAGCATACAAAGACGCGGTCGCCGCACAAGCCGGCCTTCAGGTACCCGCGTCCGCGGAACGCCTGCCTGCCGGGAAGACCGCCTCAGTTTCCGCCCGCCCGGCCCAGTCTGCTATCCGTCCCGCGGCTCGTGCTGTTCCTGACGCCCGAGCTCGTACGGATATTGCCATTATCGGTGTGGCCGGCAGGTACCCGAAGGCGGAGACGCTGGACCAATTCTGGCGGAACCTGCTGGAAGGAAAAGACTGCATCGAAGAAATTCCGCCCGGCCGTTGGAAGCTGGAGGGCTTCTTCGAACCGAACCGGACCGAAGCCGTTAAGAAAGGCCTCAGCTACAGCAAATGGGGCGGATTTTTGGACCGCATCGAGTATTTCGATCCGCTCTTTTTCAACATTTCGCCGCTGGAAGCGATGTATATGGACCCGCAGGAACGGTTGTTTCTGGAGATCGCCTGGAGCTGTATGGAAGATGCCGGCTACACCCGGGAATCCCTCCAAAGGGACGGATACGGCAATCAAATCGGCGTCTTTGCCGGAGCGACCTTCAATAACTACCAGCTGTTTATGGCGGAAGCCGCCATTCGCGCCGGGAAACCGGCCTACATGGCGCCGAGCCAAACGTTCTCCATCGCCAACAGGGTTTCTTATATCATGAATTTTACCGGTCCCAGCCTGACGGTGGATACGGCCTGCTCGTCGTCACTGTATGCGGTTCATCTGGCCTGCGAAAGCATCCGGAACGGCCAGTCCCGCATGGCAATTGCCGGCGGAGTCAATTTGTCGCTGCATCCGAGCAAATACATCACCTTGTCGCAGGGACAGTTCAGCGCGTCGGACGGGCGTCGCCGGGCGTTCTCCGAAGGAGGGACGGGTTACGTTCCGGCTGAAGCGGTAGGCGCCGTGTTCCTTAAGCCGCTGCAGGAAGCGGTTAAGGACAACGACTTCATCTACGGAGTCATCAAAGGCACCGCCGTCAGCCATGCCGGCCGAACCAACGGGTACACGGTGCCGAGTCCGGTGTCCCAGTCGCTGGCTATTGAAACGGCCCTGCAGCAAAGCGGGATTCACCCGCGAACCGTCAGCTGCATTGAAGCTCACGGCACCGGAACGTCTTTAGGCGACCCGATTGAGATTAAAGGTCTGACCGATGTGTTCGGCAAATATACGGAAGAGACGGGATATTGCTCGATTTCCTCCGTCAAATCGAATATCGGCCATGCGGAGGCGGCGGCGGGAATCGCTCAGCTGACCAAGGTGCTGCTGCAATTAAAGCACCGGACGCTCGTGAAAAATGTAATGCACGGCGACCGGGCTTAACCCGAATATCGATTTTGAGCGAACCCCCTTTGTCGTTCAGGATAGAACCGAGCCTTGGAAGCGTCCCGAGGTGAATGGTCGCGAGGTTCCGAGACGGGCGGGCATTTCGTCCTTCGGCGCGGGTGGGGCTAACGCGCATGTCGTTATTGAGGAATATGTTCCGCGGCCTGAAGCAAACGGGCGGCCGCAAATTTCCGTTAGCCCGCACCATCCGGCGATGATCGTCTTATCGGCCAGGAACGAGGACACGCTCCGTGAGCAGGCTTCCCGGCCGCTGGCCGCTATCCGTGAGCGCCAGCTGTCGGATGCCGACCTGGCCGGTATCGCGTTTACTCTTCAGGTCGGTCGCGAGGCGATGGAGGAACGCTTGGCCCTGCTGGTCGGCTCCCTCAGGGAGCTTGAAGACAAGCTGTCCGAATGGATTAACGGCCGGGAGCAGAACCTTGACATCTTCCGCGGACAGGTCAAGCGCAACAAGGAAACGATGGCCGTCTTCGAAGCCGATGAAGAAATCCGGGAAGCGGTCGTGAAATGGGTGCGGCGAGGTAAGCATGCCAAGCTTCTTCAGCTGTGGGTGAAAGGGCTGTTTGTAGACTGGACCGAACTCTACGGCGAGGAGAAGCCCGGGCGCATCAGCTTGCCGGCCTATCCTTTCAGCGGGGAGCCGTACTGGATTCCCGAGATCGAAGGCGCGGCCGGCGGCAGTAGCGGTGCAGCGGCTCCTGAGAACTCCGCGATTCATCCTTTACTGCACCGGAATACATCCGATCTTGCGGGTGTGCGCTTCAGCTCGGTATTTACGGGCAAGGAGTTTTTCCTGGCCGATCATGTCGTGAAGGGACAGCCGGTGCTGCCCGGCGTGGCTTATCTGGAGATGGCGCGAGCGGCTGTAGAGCAAGCCGGACACGCTCCTGCGACTGGCCGGACAACTGTGCGGCTCAAACATGTCGTATGGGCCCGGCCTATAGCTGTGGAGGATCGGCCGGTGCAGGTGCATATCGATCTGTTCGCCGAGGAGAGCGGGGAGATTGCTTACGAAATTTGCAGCGGCCAAGCAGGGACGGGCGAGGAGCAGGTACTGCACAGCCAGGGAAGCGCCGTATTAAGCGCCGCACAGCCGCTTCCGGTATTGGATATGAAGGCGGTGCTGGAGGAATGCAGCCGAAGCGTAATTACGCCGGAACGGATCTATGACCTGTATCAGGCGATGGGAATTCACTATGGCCCGGCACACCGGGGAATCGAGAAAGTGCTGGCCGGAGAAGACCGGGTGATGGCCAGGCTGTCGGTCCCCCCGCAGCTGCGGAGTCGAGAGGGGCATTTGCGATTCACCCGAGTTTGATGGATTCCGCCCTGCAGGCGACGGTTTGCCTTATGATGAACCTGGATCATGAAGATTCCACGCCGATCAAGGCCGGATTGCCTTTTGCACTGGAGGAGCTGGAGCTGTTCGGCGACTGTCCCTCCGAGGCTTGGGCGCTGATCCGGTACAGCGAGGGCCATAAGTCTGACAGCAAGGTTCAGAAGCTGGACATCGATCTGTGTGACGATAACGGAAACGTCTTTGTGCGGATGAAGGGATTTTCTACGCGGATGCTGGGTGGCGGCACCGGTTCGTCCGGAGCGGCGGAAGCTTCCGGAATCCTGATGCTGGAGCCCGTTTGGGTAGAGCGGGAACCCGTGCAGGACACGAGCTCCCACGGGTATGCCAAGCATCTTGTGTTCCTTTGCGAGCCGGAGCCGGCTTTATGCGAGGGTGTAGAACAACGGCTGAGCGGGGCACGCTGCATCCGTCTGGAATCCCGGCCCGGAAGCGTTGGCGAGCGCTACATGACCTATGCCGGGCGCATCTTAGAAGTAATCCAGAGCGTATTCGCGGAGAAGCCGAAGGAGAAAGTGCTGCTTCAGGTTGTCGTATTCTCGCAGGGTGAACGGCGACCTTTTCTCCGGACTTGCCGGCCTGCTGAAAGCGGCTCAGTCGGAAAACTCTAAGCTGGTCGGCCAGGTCATCGAGATGGAGACGGGCATCAAAGATATTGCGGTCGCCCTGGTAGAGAACAGTCGGTGCCCTTCGGATCATCGAATCCGGTACCGGAACGGCAAACGGTGGATTGCCGTCTGGAATGAATTGACCGCGCCGGAGGAGCCAGCCCTTCCGTGGAAAGATAACGGAGTTTATGTAATTACCGGCGGAGCGGGAGGACTTGGTCTCATTTTTGCCAAAGAAATTGCGGAAAAGGCCCGGGGAGCGGCGCTGATCCTCACAGGACGTTCACCGCTTTCTCCTGAGAAGGAGTCCGGCTTGGATGAGCTTCGGGCTCTCGGCGCCGCAGTGGAGTACAGGCAGGCCGATGTAACGAGCCTGCAGCAGGTGACAAGCCTGCTTAAGAGTATCCGCGAGGAGCACGGCGCCTTGAATGGAATCATCCATGCGGCTGGGATCATCCGCGACAATCTTATCGTGAAGAAATCGGCGGAGGAACTGCGGGAGGTCCTGTCCTCCAAGGCGGCCGGACTGGTGAATTTGGACGAAGCCAGCAAGGATATGCCGCTGGACTTCTTGATCGCTTTCTCGTCCGTGGCCGGAGCGCTGGGAAATCCGGGTCAGTCGGATTACTCCGCCGCCAATGCGTTCATGGATGCGTATGCCGCCTATCGAAATGAGCTGGCGTACTCAGGGCTTAAGACATGGGCGAATGCTTGCCGTCAACTGGCCGCTCTGGAAAGCGGGAGGGATGCGCGTCGGCGCCGAAGTTGAGAAGATCATGCTGCAGAGCCTCGGCACGGTGCCTATGCAGACCCCGGACGGTATCCGGGCATTGTATCGGGGATATGCTTCAGGTAAAGCCCAGGTCTTAATCATGGCAGGCATGCTGTCACGCATAAGACCGAGAATGATCCCTGATGCGATCTCCGCATCCGTGCCATCTAGGCCGACCGCGGCTGCATCGGTCGCCGCTTCGGTTCCTGCCGCTTCCCATGGACCGAATACCGCCGCAAATCTGCTGGACAAAGTACAGGAAACGCTTATTCAAACCGTGTCGAAGCTCCTCAAGGTGAAGGCGGAGGTTATCGACGTCGATTCGGAATTAAGCGAATACGGGTTCGATTCGATTACCCTTACGCAGTTTGCCAACATGCTGAATGAAGAGTATAAGCTCGATTTGACGCCGACTGTGTTTTTTGAGTACACGACGTTAAGCGGTTTTTCCAGCTATTTGCTGGAAGAGCACCGGGCAGCTTTCGCGTCGATTACGGTGCCTGATACGCTTCCGGCGGACGATCCGGCAGTCCGGAAGACCGAGCAGCCGAAAGCAGCCGAGGCTGTGGAGGCTGTACAGGAAGAGCCGCTGATTCGCAGAAAGCCGCGTGGCCTTACGACCTTCCATGAGGCTGTCCGCCCTGTGGCATCAGCATCATCGTCATCCATGCCTTCTGTGCCGCCGGTATCTGATCCGGGTATCCCGGAGCCTATTGCGATCGTAGGCATAAGCGGCATGTTTCCCATGGCCGGGGATGTGAATGAATTTTGGAGCAACATCGTGGAAGGCAAGAATTGTATCGTAGAGATTCCGAAGGAGCGCTGGGACTGGACGAAGGGCTTGGCGGATATCCACTCCAAAACCGGTGTAAAGTGGGGAGGCTTCATCGACGGAGTCGAACTGTTCGATCCGCTGTTCTTCGGCATTTCCCCGAGGGAAGCGGAAAGGATGGATCCCCAGCGGCGTCTATTGATGATTCAGACCTGGAAAGCCATAGAGGATGCCGGCATCGCTCCGAGATCGTTGTCGCAGCACTCCACGGGTGTATTCGTCGCCGCCGGCCCGGGTGACTATATGAGCGTTGTGTCCATTGCTGAGGGTGATCCGCAGGCGATGACCGGCCTTGTTCCCTCCCTGATTCCGAACCGGATCTCGTATGCACTGAACCTGCAGGGACCGAGCGAGTATTACGAGACAGCTTGCTCCTCAACATTGGTAGCCCTGCACCGGGCCATCCGATCGATTCGCGACCGCGAATGCGAACAGGCGCTTGTGGGCGCCGTCAACCTGCTGCTTGCTCCCGGCGGCTTCAAAGGCTTCGATGCGATGGGGTATTTGAGCCCCGAAGGGAAGGTCAAGCCGTTCCAGGCCGGTGCTGACGGATTCGTGAGGAGCGAAGGCGTCGGCGCGATCCTGATTAAGCCGTTGTCCATGGCGATCAGGGACAACAACCGGATTTATGCGCTGATTAAAGGAACGGGGGTCGCGCACGGCGGCTCCGGCATGTCGCTTACGTCTCCGAACGCAGGAGGAATGAAAGCCGCTATGGCCCAAGCCTTTAAGGACTCGGGGGTGGATCCGCGAACCGTATCCTATATAGAGGCCCATGGTATCGCTTCTCCGATGGCCGACGGCGTTGAGTTCAATGCTTTAAAATCGGGGTACCGTGAGATTTCGGCCTCTTATCCTTCTGATGCCCTTGCGGATCATCCGTGTTACATCGGCGACCTTGAAGCCGGTGATCGGCCATGGGGAAGTCGCTTCCGGAATGGCGGCCCTTCTCAAAACCGTGCTGGCGATTCGTCATAAACAGATTCCGGGCCTACCGGGATTCACCTCCCCGAACGAGTACATTTCGCTCGAGGGCGGCCCGTTCCGCCTTTCAGCGGAGCACCGCAGCTGGGAAGCGTTAACGGATGCCGAGGGCAGGGTACTGCCGCGCCGGGCTGGCATTAACAGCTACGGTATCGGGGGTGTGAATGCACACATCATACTGGAAGAGTATATTCCTTCCGAGGTCGCCGTTCCGGCGGTACCGGCGGACAGGCCTCAGCTTGTGGTGCTTTCAGCGAGAAATCCGGATCGCTTGGAGGCGTACACCCGCCATATGCTGGAATTTGCAGAGAAAGCACCGGCATTCTCGCTGGCGGATTTCGCATATACACTGCAGGTCGGGAGGGACTCGATGGAATCCCGGTTGGCCTTCGCGGCCCGCAGCAGGGAGGAACTCATTTACGGCTTCAGGGAGTTCCTTACCGCTGTCGGAGAGGAAGCGGCATGGGGCGAGGAACTGAAGGTCCATGCTTCGGTATCCATTTATGTAGGAGATGCAAGAACTCCCGGCCATGGCAAGGCAAACGGGGAAAATGTGCAAAAGCTTCTGGCTGAACATCGTCTGGAGGAGCTGGCTTTGTATTGGACCAAGGGAGGCCAAATTCCGTGGGAATTGCTTCATTATGGGAGAAGTGTCCGCCGATTGCCGCCGCCTACCTATCCATTTGAAGCGCGGCGCTGCTGGCCAACTCCCCGGCCGGAGCCAGAACGGGAAGCCGATGTAAACCCGGCCGTACGTACAGAAGAGGCTGGAGGCAGTCCGGCAATGGTCGCCAGCCCCGCAGACGGCCATGTCACCGACATCTTATCGCGTCTCCTGGGAATGGCGCCGGAAGAAATTCATCCGGACATCCCGCTGGACCAATACGGCCTGGACTCTATTCTGCTGATGCAGCTGCTGCAGCAACTGCAAAACCGTATCGATCCGGCGTTCGATCTGGCCGGACTTCAGGAATGCAGAACGGTGCGGGATATCGTCAGTAAAGTGCAGCCGTATGGGATAAGGAACCCGGAGCCGCCGACATCGCAGCCCTTATCTTTGGTTCCGGCCCGCTGGCCGCAGTTTCCCGAGCTTATTCTGCTGAATAAAGGAGTGGAAGGCGCCCCCGTCTTCTGGTTTCATGGCGGACTGGGCGGAGTGGAAATGTACCAGTCGCTGGCGCAGAAGAGCCGTCGGCCGTTTTACGGCATCCAGGCCAGGGGCTGGCTCACCGATCGTTCTCCCCTGCAGGGAGTCGGAGCGATGGCGGCTTATTATGCGCATATCATTCAAACGGTCCAACCGGAAGGACCTTATGATCTTGGGGGCTACTCCTTAGGAGGGGTCCTGGCTTATGAGGTGCTGCGCCAATTGCAGGAGCTGGACAAAACGGTAAATACGGTCGTCATGCTCGATTCGCCGTTTGGCATAGAATTCCAACAAGGAGAAATTTCCAGACCGTCCGCCGTATTGCAAGCCGTGAATCTGGCACTGGCGTCCAGGCATTTTCATGAGCCCGAGAAATTCGCGCAAACTTTAATCCACAGAGACGAGGTGGATTTGAACGCCGGGGAAGAGAGGTCGCTGCGGCGACTGATCGAGCTTGGAAACGAACGCGGGCTGACCAAGACCGAAGATCAGATCCTTACGATGATCGCAGCCAATATCAAGATTCAGCACGCTTACCAGTTTGACCGGTTTTCCATTATGCCGCTTCCTGACCCTGAGGCCGTCACCTGCTACTATTTCCGCAATAAAGGGGGACTGATTTTCGGGGAGCTGGAGCCTTATTTCTCCACCACAGAGGATTCGTCTGCTCTGGACAGGGCTCAGTACTGGACGGAATGGGAGCGGCAATTCCCGAACCTGCACATGTTCGATATTGATGTGTCCAATCATATGGTACTGCTGTCCGAACCGAAAGCGTATGAGACGATTTATGAATTTTGCGAAAAGCTGTATTCCGGCAAAGGGATAACACCGAAGTTTCTTCAAGCGTTCAAGAGCAAGACGAAAAAGCTCCACGGAAGCAAGTTGACCGCTTTGAAATAAGGCAAGTACGGGGAATACCCGGCGGGGATGCCAGCAATCCGTCCCGGCCGGGAGGCTCCGGCTTCCGAAGCGTACAGGAGGACCCATGGCTCGTTACGATGTGATTCCGCTGAGAACCGTTTCTCATCCCTATATCAATTACTGCTATATTGTGTTTGAACCGGTGAACCGAACCGCTCTGTTAATCGATCCCTCCTGGGAGCTGCAGACGATTCTGGGCGAGCTTGATGCATTAAATGCTGCGCTCAAAGGAATTCTCTTAACCCATTCCCATTACGACCATGTGAATCTAGCTCCGGCATTAGCTGAGATTTATGGTCATGCGGCGTATATATGTCAGCGGTGGAAATCCAAGATTACGGGTTCGGTTGCCTCAACCTGAGGGGGGTGCATGATGGGGAGGTCATCGATTTTGGGGAAATCACCGTCGCCTGTATGCATACCCCAGGGCATACTTCGGGAAGCATGTGTTATTTTGCCGCGGATTATTTGTTTACAGGCGATACCGTGTTTATAGAAGGTCACGGGGATGCCAGTTCCAGGGAAGCTCTGCGGAGAAAATGTTTGAGAGCATCCAAAGGATCAAACGAGCGGCCGCGCCTCACCTGCGCGTATACCCGGGACATTCCTTCGGTGCCGACCCCGGAGAGACGATGGAAGAGCTGATGAAGCGGAACATTTACTTTCAAATGGATTCCCTGTCTCATTTTGTCGCGTTCCGAATGCGGCCGAAGCAGCGAACAACACTCAATTTTCGTTAACCGGAGGCGAATGGCATGAGGAGACCGATCGTATTTTTATTTTCCGGACAAGGGTCGCAATATTACCAGATGGGCAGGGAGCTTTACCTGCATCATGACCTTTTCCGCCACTGGATGCAATTGCTCGACAATGGGTATTACAGTATTTCCGGGCAATCGGTCGTAGATGAGCTGTACAGCCGCGAAATCGGCAGCAAATTCGACCGGCTGGTGTATACGCACCCCGCTATCTTTATGGTGGAATACGCCTTGGCTCAAGTGCTGATGGAAAACCGGATCTATCCCGATTACGTCCTAGGAACGAGCTTGGGCGAGTTTGCATCGATTGCGGCCGCGAGGGCCTTGGATTATAAGACCGCTTTGGAATGCTTGACCGTGCAGGCGAAGCTCGTGGAGGAGCACTGTAGGCCGGGAGGAATGACGGCCATTCTGGACAGCTGCACGCTGTATGAGACGGAACCTTTGCTGAACCGGAACACGGAGCTTGCTTCCGTCAATTATGAGTCTCATTTTGTCGTATCCGGCGGAGCGGAGGGGCTGTCGGAAGCCGAAGCCTGCATGAGGGGTAAAGGAATCCTTTATCAACGGCTCCCGGTAAATTACGGCTTCCACTCCGGATGGATCGATGAAGCCGCTGCCCCGTACAAGCGTTTCTTAGGCGGTGTTTCATTGAAACCTCCTCAAGTTCCATTGGTATCCGGCTTCCTGGGGGATAGATGCGGGACCTTCGAATCGGACTATTTATGGAAGGCCGTGCGGGAACCGATCCAATTTCGCAGCGCGTTGAGGAGTTTGAACCCTGCGGATGGTGCGGTTTTTATCGATTTGGGTCCCTCGGGGACGCTCGCGAATTTTGTTAAACACAACCTTGCACAGGGGCTGAGCGACGTTTATACGATCATGACCCCTTTTCATAAAGATGTAACCCATCTGGAGCGGGTCATAGAAGCAGTAAACAGCCCCCATGCTTAAAGGCGGGTTTCCGACCTCCGGCTCAATCTTCTACGTGCTGATCTTATAAAATAAAAGTTTGCTTATCCCTTTCTTTGTCATTTATAAAGCGTCCTGAATAAAATGAATACAGCTATTGCCTATGAACCGACAAGGTACTTACCAAGCACGAAAGGATGACGGCAGGTGACAAAAAAAGGACATATAAGCTTACTGAGATTGCCGGCAAACTCGGAATCACGCGATCCACTCTGGCGGATTGGTCCAATCAATTTCGCGAATTTCTTCCGACCATAACGATTGGCGATTCCCTTAGGTATACAGAAGAGGCTATAGAGATTTTTGAAATCATTTCAAAAATGAAGCATTCCCATAAATCCCTCTCGCATATAAAGGACCATTTAAAGGACATGCGTAATAAAGAGCTTGCGGCGGTAAAGGAGGAGGAAAAGCCGGCGGCGCCTCCCCTCCTCAGGGCCCCAGCGTTCAGTTAAGCAAAGAAACGAAGGAGTGCGTGAAGTAATCCAGATTCTTTCGCTAAAGAAAGATACGAATAAAGAGGAAGGGATATCTTATTCGCATATATTTGATCATCCCCACGTTCAACTCAATAAAGAAGTGACGGAGCCGCGTAACGAGATCCAGGTGCTCACGCAGAAGATCAACGAGGTATCGCAACCGGAAAAGATCGAAACCGATCTCAACGCGGCCGATACGAATTCATGGAATCAACGGTATGACACCCTTTCTGAAGAAGTCATGGAACTGCGCGGCACACTCGGCACCATCGTTCAACAGATCCATGAGGTCTCCGAGCAAGATAACGTCAGAACGGATATCATTACAAGCACGATTGAATCTCTGAATAGGCGGTATGACACCGTTTTTGAAGAGGTCATGGAATTTCGTACGGTACTGGGCACCATCATTCAGCAAATCAATGAAGCTTTAGAAAACAGCACGAACAATGAAATCATCGCTTCTACGGCAGAATCGCTGAATAAACGGTGTGACGGCATTTCGGAGGAAGTGACGGAGCTGCGCGGCTTGATCCAAATCCTCACGAATACAATACATGAGTCTTTGGAACAAAGAGATCTCAGGATGATCGCCTTGGCGGAAGCCATGAATCATCGTTATAACGGCGTCTCCGAAGAAGTGGCGGAACTTCGCAATATGATCCAGATCCTTACGCAGAAAATTTACGACGTCTTGGAACAAAGTGAAATAAGGATGACGGCTACGGTGGAAGCCATAAATAAACGATATGAAGAATTATCCGAGCAAACGATGAATCAGCAGGCGGCATATTAATCAGATGGCCAGATTATTATGGAAACCGGAAGGGATTTCCTGAAACTATATAAAAGAATGTAAACAAAGGTATCCCCGCGACGTGGGGATTTTTTATTTCAACCGGCACCGGAAGCAACAGAAGCGGGGTTTAAGCTGCAGTCCCCCTGCTTTTTCCTCCAATTTCAATTCCTCAATATGGCTTGCTCAGTTTCATGACCATTCAGCGTCATTTTTAATCCCCCTTTAAATTTTGATTCATTTATTTCCGTATACAAGAAGAGATTCACACGGTGCGGCAAAACCATTCGTTCCTTCGAACGCCCGGAGTGATTCCAAGATTTCATCAAGAGCCGCATTAAGCTGAACTTCGGGCAATTGGTTAAGAAGATCAGCCGTTCCTCCGGAGGCCATTGCAATTCGTTCTTGAAGGAACGTTTTGGCATCCAATGCCCGGTAAATTCGCGGGATCGGTAGTACCTTTATATCGTGAAAACCGGCAGTTTGAAACAAGGAAATGAGCTTTTCCGGGCGACCCAAGGAGAAAATTCCAGTCGATTCCAAAAGAGAAGAGCTTCGTCCAACGGCGCGCAGAAGGATGGACATAGGAACGGAGAACGCCAAGTTTTGCTCCGGGTTAGACCATACGACGGCTGCGAATCTGCCGCCCTTTCGAAGTGTTTTGTAAATACCGGAGAGGGCAAGATCAAGACGTGCAATAAACATGAGACCATGTTGGCATATGACTGCATCGAACGATCCAGGCTCCAAATAAATGTTTTCCGCGTCCATGACTTGAGTCGACATATTCGTTAAACCTTCTTGCTTGGCCGACTCCGCGACCACATTCAGCATCGGCTCCGAGATGTCCGTTGCGAGCACGAAACCGCTCGTTCCCACGATGCGAGCAGCGGCAAGGCTTTGTTCTCCCGTACCTGCGGCTATATCAAGAACGCGGCTTCCGGGTTTTATACCGGCCGCTTCAAGCATGTGCTGCGTAGTCGGTCCCATGATTTCCTCCCGCATAGCAGACTGACGCCGCCATGCAGCTGCAACATGAGGCGATTGCCAGATACGGGAATTCGATTCAAACGGCTGATGAGTCATCTTGATACCTCCAAAATAAAAAAGATCCAACAAACTACTACATCATTGTAGTAATTCATTAGATCTTTTGTCAAGCAATTGCTCCAACTTCTTTCGGCTTAGACAATAGGGGATAAAGAGAGCAGGAGATGAGCGAGAAGACCTAGGATCAGCATAAAGCTAATCGTCGAAACAATCCACTCTTTGATTGAAATCAGCTCGACCTTAACTTGATTGGACACGAGCGCATCGATCCGGGATGCGAGCAAGTCGTCGAATCCAGGGATCGCTAAGGCAGATGACGGAGTCGCAGCATGGATCTCTGACAGTTTGAATAAACCGATCGCCAAAGCTTTTTTACCTGCGCGGAGGACGGCATATGCGTCGGCGGCAAGTTCTTTCCCTAGGAAGTACCTGCTCCGCAATCGGCGAAGGACGGGGAAGAAAAACATAGAGCAGCATATCCCGTGAGAAATCAACATTCGAAGTGGATCTCTTTTCACGCAATGATAATATTCGTGTTCCAGGATCGCGGTCAGCTCCGGTCCTTCGATGATTTGAAGAAGCTTTCGGCTGATCATGATTCGCGGATATATGAAACCGTACGTAAAAGCGATCGGTTCTGCATCTTCCGTAACCAGAACTGGAATGTTTTTGGAAGCTGAAAAGGCTTTCACGGCCGAAGGAATATCTTTAGCCATACGGGACTGAAAAGGTTTCAGCGACCGATACGTTTTGCGCAGGACCTGGGTCGTTCTCGCCATAAACAGAATAACCATAACAAGGATCAGGAACACGAAGACGTAAAAAGAAATGGGGACGCCGCTATTCGAAAATGAGAATCCCGAAAAGCTCGCCATTCCATCGAAGGCAGTATGAACAGCGGCATCGGCGAAAACAATCAGAGCGATCAACAGACCGATGCCAAACAATCCAGCCGGCAACAGCAGGGTGAAAAATGGATTACTGTTCATTTTCCTCGCCATTTTCCAGCCGCTCGATTAACGACTTCAATTGCTCCATCTTTCTCGGATTGGCGCTAATCTTGCCAACGAATTGGGCGATCGCGGTATCGCCGAAGTCGGCAAGCACGTTTTGAATTGCCTGCGATGACATCTGCTCCACATATTCCTTCGCAGTAACGACTGGGATGTACTTGTGCTGCCGTCCGGCTTTGACGCGTTCAAGCACTCCCTTTTCCGCCAAGCGGCTCATGATGGTCATGATCGTCGTGTAGGCGTATTGCTTTTCTTGACTGAGCCGCTCGAGAACATCCTGTACGGCGCTTCGCCCTGGTCCCAGATGATGCGCATGACTTGAAGCTCCAATGGCCCCAACAGCTTGGATAAAATGTCAGTCTGCTTTCCCTCCACAGGAGTACCTCCTTTTGAACTACATAGTTGTAGTATATACTACAACACGATAACAGCAGTCCAGTTTTTTTCATTCCCGCCCGCAACTGCCGCTGTTCGATTACACGTAGTCAAAACATCCTGTCTAGTAGACAAGAGCAAACATGGCGTGTCCTGTCACAATTTGCGAAAAAGTTACTTCATTATCCGCACATTAATAGGCTCTAAGATTAATTATATAAAAGGGGTTCTTATGTAAGCTTCCTATTTATTTTGGCGGCGCTTGACCTTATAGTGAAAAATGTCTTGGACTACATGTATATTTTATAAAGTTAAAGAGCATATTTTCCTTGAAGTTCCATGATGCTGCTGGAATTTATATTCCCCTGAGGATTCCCATTATAAACAAATTTTCTCTTAGGATAGAGGATTCTTAAGAAAGGCACAATACCTGTTGTGTTCTTAGAACAACACATTATCCTAAGGAGGCTGGATCCAGAATGACTACCAAAAAAGAAGCCATAACTCAAGAGCAAATCGCCGATAAGGTAAAAGAAGAAATCGCCAGTGAATTGACCCCTTTGGAATACCAGCTTAACCAAATCCAAAAGATTTTAACCCAGGTGCAGAACCCTTCTCAAGGCACTTCTTCTTCGATGGGTTCCAATCAAAATCAACAACAGCTGGGTCAGCTTGTGCACCAAATGAACCAATTCAATCAGCAGGTTCAAAGCCAGCAAAAGCAAGCCATTCAAAACCTGCAGCAATCCATTCAGGAAGCCAGCCAAAGGCTGAACCAAGCCAACCAAACCGTTCAATCGTTCCAAATGCTGAGCCAAATGCAGCAGTTGATTCAGCAATCCCAGCATCAGGCGAACCAAATGAATCAGCAAGGCATGAACCAAAGCAGCATGAACATGAACCAAAGCAACATGAGCATGAACCAAACTCACTAATCCCGAATTGGAACGAATATGGGGTTGCGTTTCGGCGTAACCCTTTTTTAGACATGGACAAGTTATCGTGGATTGGTAAAGCCAGTTGGTTTAAGAATGTCGAAGATGAAAGGGAAATGATGGGAATGCTAATGACCGTATTTATCTTCTTATTGATTGCTCTTGTGATCGGAATTGCTTCCTGGAGAAGTTTTCCTAACACCGAAAGAACTAATGACAATAAGGATCGCACTGGGGAGCATCCACATCCATTAAAGGAAGCATTCAATATCGAAGCGGCTCAGGAGCTTCATCCGGTCGATTTAACGAGAGAGTTCGGCAGTGTTAAGAAAACGGAACCGGACAACAAAAGAAACCATATTCAGCTCGTGCCGGATAAAACGGATGTTAAGAACAATGTAGTAACCTTGCCTCATAAAGCAGAAGACAAAGTTAAAAATCCGGTTGAAGTTTTGTCTCATAAGGTTGAAGAAAAGGCTAAAAGCCCGGTTGCAGCCGCGCCCCATAAGGTAGAAGAGAAGGCTAAGCCTTCGGTGCCTGCCGTGCCTCATAAACCGGAGGAGAAGGCGAAAGGTTCGACACAGGCTTTATCCCACAAAGTGGAAGACAAGGTAAAAAGCCCGGTTGCAGCCGCGCCTCATAAGGTAGAAGAGAAGGCTAAGCCTTCGGCGCCCACTGTGTCACGTAAACCGGATGAGAAGGTGCAAAGTGCAGCGCAGGCTGTATCCCATAAAGTGGAAGACAAGGTCAAAAGCCCGGTTGCAGCCGCGCCTCATAAGGTAGAAGAGAAGGCTAAGCCTTCGGTGCCCACTGTGTCACGTAAACCGGATGAGAAGGTGCAAAGTGCAGCGCAGGCTGTATCCCATAAAGTGGAAGATAAAGCTGGAATTCCGGTACTTGCCGCGTCTCATGAAGCGGATGAGAAGCTCAAAGGCCTTGCACTAACCGGAGCACATCCGATTCATCATGCGGTACAAGGTGCAAATGAAACGCCGACGCTGCAAATGTGGAGTCAATATCCTGCAGCGACCATTCCTTTATCCTTGGAAAAACAATTGGATAACATAGAACTAACCGAAAACAAGCTTCAAGCTAATGTACTTCACAGCCTTGTCGATCAATTGAACGAGGCTTCCGCTGCATTGGCCCAAATCAATACGCAGATAGAAATCATCGGATTGATGAATTTTATAGACGATGAATTTACAAAATTAAGTACGATTACTAATCAGCATGAGTAAAGTTCCGATCCTCTATCTCCCCTTAGCCGCTGTTAAGCCAAGGGGAGTATTTATTTTAAACTTGCTTACCTTTAAAAAAAGGATATTGACGAACAAATGAAAACGCTATATTATTGGGTTATTAAATCGATTTAAAAAAGGCGGAGCAGAATTGGACACCCATGTTACTTTGAAGGATATTGCCAGAATCGCCGGAGTATCGCCGGCAACCGTATCTCTCGCGCTCGCCGGAGATCCCCGCGTCAACGTGAAGACAAAACAAGCCGTAGAGGATGTAGCGAGACGGCTGAAATATGTCCCGAACGAAATCGGCCGCAGTTTAAGGGCGAAGAAATCGGATACGGTAGCGCTTATTTTTCCTAACACACCCCATAATGCATTCACTCACCCGTATTTCGTACAGTCTGCTCGAGGGCATTACCGAGGTACTGGTGGAGAACGGGATGCATCTGATCGTCTCGGCTTCTCCGAAGGAAGAGATCGCTTCCTACGATAAAATATTGCGCAACCGCCGCGCGGACGGAATTATTCTTTGGCCGGCTTCGATCAAGGACCGCAATATTTTGCGCATCGTGGAATCGGGTTTTCCGCTTGTTTACCTTGGCAAATGGCACCACGAGGAGGTGATGACGGTGGAGCGGGACGAGGTCGGAGGAGCTTATCACGCGACGGAGCATCTGCTGCGGCTGGGAAGAAGGAAGATTGTGCATATCACCGGACCGCTGGATTACCAGGTCAGTCTCGACCGGCTGGAGGGCTACAGGATGGCGCTTCAGGATCATAAAGTGCTGTTCGATCCGTCGCTTGTCATCGAGGAGAACTTTACGATGGAGTCGGGCCGCGATGCAGTTGAGAAGCTGCTCAGCGGGCAGTGCGATTTCGATGCCGTCTTTGCGGCGAACGACAGGATGGCGATCGGAGCCATGCGGGAGCTTCAGAAGCGGCACGTATCCATTCCACGGGATGTAGCGATCGTGGGCTATGACAATATGGATATGTCTGAGGTGACTACCCCCGCTTTGACGACAATTGACCAGCCGATCCGCCATATGGGTTATCTTGCTGCGAAGAAGCTGACCGCTATGCTGGCTAATGAAGAGGTGGAGGAACAGAAGACCGTCGTTCCGTCCCGGCTCATCATCCGTGAATCATGCGGGGCAGCAAACACTTAATTTTTTTAAGTAAAATTTAAAACGATTTAAATCTTTGGGGGGTGGTGTCCCGTGTGATCGTTGCATGGCGTTACCGTATCAATCAACAAGGGGAAAAAAGGGAGGATCAACATCTATGGTCAATCGGACGCTGCGCATGCTGTTGTCGGGAACAATGGCCTTGTCCGTCATCGGACTTACGGCTTGTAATGCCGGCTCGGGTTCGCCCGGCGGGACGGCTGAGACCCCGGTCGCGGGGAAGAAAGTGACTCTGTCGCTTTGGAACGGATTTACCGGTCCCGACGGGGAACTGCTGAAATCGATCGTCGACGGTTATAACAAGAAGAACAGCGATAAAGTGGAAATCAAGATGGATATCATGCCCTGGGATCAGCTCAACCAGAAGTCGCCGCCTTCGATTGCGACGAAAACGGCCCCGAGCTTCGTGATGACGATCGGCGGTTTCGCCACGCCGTACATCCAGAACGGCTCCTTCCAGGATATGAGCGATTTCTTCTCGGTCACCGGCGCTGACAAAGCCGATTTTACGAGCGCCTCGCTGCAGATGGGGCAGAAGGACGGCAAGCAGTATTTGCTGCCGATGCAGATGAACGGACTATACCTTTATTGGAACAAAGATTTATTCAAAGCGGCCGGTCTAGACCCGGAGAAGCCGCCGGAGACGATGGAGCAGCTGGCCGAATATGCGGTGAAGCTGACCGATCCGGGGAAGAACCAGTTTGGCCTGGGGTCGCCGGTCAAAGGGGCTCCCGAATATTTTGCGTCATTCCTGATGGGCAACGGCGGCGATATCGTCGATCTGCAGGCCAAGAAGTCGCTGCTTCATTCTTCGGCCAATTTGAAGACGTTTACATGGCTTCAGGACCTGGTTGTGAACAAGAAGGTCAGCCCCAAAGGGGCGACAGGCGCCGACACCGACAAGCTGATGCAGAGCGGGAAGCTTGCGATGTACATCAATGGTCCTTGGCTCGCTCCCGGCCTGAAGAGCAACAATATTTCGTTCGGCATTGCCCTGCCGCCCAAAGGCGACGCCGCCCGGTATACATCCTTCGGCGGCATTGGCTTCGCCATACCCAGCAGTACGCCGGCGGATCAGAAGAAAGCGGTCTATGACTTCATTAAATATTGGAACAGCACGGAGATTGGGAAAGAATGGTCGCTCAAGAACGGCTTTCCACCCTACTTGAACTCGGTAATCAACGACCCGCAGGTAAAGGCCGATCCGCTTGTATCGGCAATGGCCAATATGGGCGATGCGGCCCAGCCTTACCTGCCTAATCTGACGAGCGCCGGGAAAATTACGAATGACATTTTATTCCCGGCCATCGAAGCGCTTGAGAACGGGCAGCCGGCGGCCGAGGTCACAGCCAAAGCGTCCGCCCAAATCGACGACGCGCTCAAGGCGGAGAAATAACGCAGCACGGGCCGTTCCACGGTCGCCCTCCGAACGACCGCCAATCCAGCTATCTTCTTGCGGCGGGCGACCGAATCTTGAATTGTGGGTGAATGCCATGAAATTCAGCGGAAGAAGCTTGTTTCAGTATTGGAATAAGCCGGAAAGAGCCGCCTATCTGTTTATAACGCCATCCCTGCTTATTTTGCTGCTGTTCACAGCAGTTCCTCTGATATCGACACTCTGGATCAGTTTGCTCAAGCTGGATATTTTCCTCCAGGACATCCGCTTCCTCGGACTCGATAACTACGCGAGGCTGTGGCATGACGACCGTTTTTGGAATGCCTTGGGCAACACGGTTTATTTTACATTGGTCGAGATGCCCCTTCAGCTGATTGCCGCGTTGTTCACAGCCGTTGTGGTTTCGAAGAATACGCTGACCCGCAAATTTCTGCGTTCCGTCTTCTTCCTGCCCTCCATCTGCTCGATGACGGCGATCGGTATCGTTTGGTCGTTTCTCCTGGACCCCCAGATGGGGATGTATCCGTACGCGCTTGTCAAGCTCGGCCGCCGCAGCTGCAGTTTCTGCGCGATCCGTCGCTGGCGATGCCGTCCGTTATCCTGATTACGCTATGGCGCAGCTTCGGATATACCATGATCATTCTCGTCTCCGGCATTCAAGCTATTCCGGAAAGTTATTACGAGGCGGCGCAAATCGACGGGGCGGGGGCGTTCAGCCGATTTGTCCGGATTACGCTGCCGATGCTCATTCCCGCTTTGAGCTTCTGCGTTATTACGACAACGATTTCGGCGCTGCAGGTATTCGACCAAATCTTCGTGACGACGCAAGGCGGCCCGATGAACAAGACGGAGACGGTAGTCACCTACATTTACGACGTCGGCTTCAGGCTGGCCCCCTTTTGACCTGGGCTACGCCTCCTCGTTGTCGGTCGTGCTGTTCGGCTTGATTATGGTCATCGTGCTGCTGATGAACCGATATTTCATGAAGAACGAAACCGCTGCAGGATAGGAGGCCGGTCATGAACAACAAATTCACTTTACCCCGGGCCGCTTCTTCACTTGTATTGGCAGGCCTCATGCTCTTCGTCCTGTATCCGTTTATTTGGCTGTTCGTATCCACCTTCAAGACGGAGCAGCATTTGATGGCGTACCCGCCGTCCCTGCTCGGCGGAGCATGGACGATTAAGCAATACATTGGCGTTTGGAGCCGCATCCCGCCGCTGGATTTCTTCAAGAACACGGTGATCTTCAGCGGCGGAGTAACGGTGCTGTCCGTCTTCTTCGACTCGATGGCCGGCTATGCGTTCGCCAGAATCCGGTTCAAGGGAGGCAAGGTGCTGTTTAGTCTCGTACTGCTGCTGATGATGGTTCCGTTTCAGGTACTGATGATCCCGCTGTTTCTTGAGCTGTATAAGCTTGGCCTTTTGAATACGTATTGGGGGCTGATTCTGCCCCGGGCCAGCAAAGCCTTCGGCATCTTCATGATGCGGTCGTTCTTCGTATCCCTGCCGAAGGATCTGGAGGAGTCGGGACGAATTGACGGCTTCAGTGAGCTGGGGATTTATTGGAAAATTATGCTGCCCTTGTGCAGGTCAGCCATGATCACCTTGGGGATTTTTCACCTGATGAATAACTGGAATGACCTGATTTATCCGCTCATGCTGACCAGCTCGACGGAGATGAGAACGTTGTCGGCGGGTCTTGCGATGTTCGTCGGGCAGCGGACGATCGAATACGGCCCGACCTTAGCGGCATCCGCCATCGCTTTGCTGCCGCCGCTGCTGATCTATGCGGCGGCGCAAAAATATTTCGTGCAGGGCATCGCCACTTCAGGATTAAAATAAGAGACCGCTCCGTATCCGGAGCGAAGAGGAGAGAAAACATGTCGAAAGCGCGAATGATCGTTAGCAAAGATTTCACTGTCGGGGAAACCGACGAGCGCCTGTTCGGCTCGTTCGTCGAGCATATGGGCAGTGTGGTATACAACGGCATTTACGAACCGGATCATCCTTCCGCCGATGAGGACGGATTCCGAACGGATGTGCTTGAGCTGGTTCGGGAGCTTGGGCTGAACGTTGTCCGCTACCCTGGCGGCAACTTCACCTCAGGCTACCGATGGGAGGACGGAATCGGACCGAAAGCGCTGCGCCAGCCCAAGCTGGATGTAGCCTGGAAGCAGATCGAACCGAACACCTTCGGTCTGGACGAATTCATGCGCTGGACGCGCAAGGTCGGCGCCGACCCGATCATGACGGTCAATCTCGGGACCGCCGGCATTGAGGATGCCAAGAACATCGTCGACTACTGCAATTTTCCGCAGGGCTCGAAGTGGAGCAATCTGCGCCGTGCGCATGGCGTAGAGGAGCCTTACGGCATCAAAATCTGGTGCCTGGGCAATGAATTGGACGGGGAATGGCAAATTGCCCGGAAGACGGCCGACGAGTACGGGCGTCTGGCGGCCGAAACCGCCAAGGTGATGAAATGGGTCGATCCGAGCATCGAGCTCGTCGCGGTCGGCAGTTCAGCCCGCCATTTGTCCTCTTATCCGGAATGGGACAGAACCGTGCTTACTCATACGTACGAGCACGTCGAATATTTGTCGCTTCACAATTATATTGCGAAGAAAGAACACGATACACCCAGCTATCTGGCGATGCCGCTGGATATGGAGAAGCAAATCAAGGAGATTATCGCGGCATGCGATTATGTCAAGGCCCAGAAGCGAAGCTCCAAAACGATGATGCTCAGCTTCGACGAATGGAATGTATGGAGAGCGCCGGATATCGAATATATCCCCTGGCAAACCGGTTATCCGTTCGATTGGGTGAAGTTCCATATGGAGGATGCGTTAGTATTCGGATCGGCCATGCTGACGCTGCTGAAGCACGCCGACCGCATCAAGATCGCCTGCCAATCGCTGCTCGTGAATACGATTCCGATGATCTTGACGGAGAAGAACGGCAAGGCTTGGCGCAATCCGACCTATTATCCGTTCGCGCATGTGTCCCGTTATGGAAGGGGAGGGTGCTGCAAACGATCCTCGATTCGCCCAAATACGATACAGCCGTATACACCGATGTTCCGGTTGTCGATGCGGTCGCCGTCCATCATGAGGCTGAAGATCAGCTTACCGTATTTGCCGTCAATCGTGGAGAAGAGCCGGTCGAGCTGTCCGTCGATGCAAGAGATTTCCAATCGCTCTCGGTACTGGAGCATATTGTGCTGAACCATGAACGTCTCGACGCCGTCAATTCCGCCGAGCATCCGCTCGAAATCAGCCCGCGCACTAGCCGCTTCACCACGGTGGACGAAGGCCTTATTACCGCAAGGCTGGAGCCGTACTCCTGGAATGTGATCCGGCTTCAAACGTCAAGCAAAGTTTAGACGGTTCCATGGGCTCCAGATCACCGGGTTTGCCAACGCTGATTATACACCGGAGAGGAGGTGAGGATGTTCCTACACATCATTTCGAGCAAAACCGGTCATTGGTCTGATCAAAAACAAGTTGGATGAAAGCGAGGGAATTGTGTGCTAAGAATTATGAGAATGAGGCTATGTGCATGGTCGCTGGTCTTGTCGCTGCTCTCCGCCGTTACTCTAGTTTCCGGCCCGGGAACCGCGGAGGCCGTCACCACCGGAAACGGGTCGCTCGTTTATTCGCCCGCGACCGGGTTCCTCCTTCGACAAGGCCGGCACGACGTATGCCAAGATTATTACGCTCAAGAATAACGGGTCAGCCAACGGGACTTTGCTGGTTACATATGATCAGCTCGTCTACGTGAATGGAGTTCAAGTGTATCCGATTTATAAAAGCACGGATAACGGAACGACGTGGACGCACGTAACCGACGTTGTGCCAAGCCAGAACTTTCCCGGGGAAACGTTAACATCGCAGCCGTTTCTGTATGAGGTTCCGCAGACGGTGGGCGGTCTTGCGGCCGGTACGATTCTGCTCGCGGGCAACATTATGAAAGCCGACCGGTCGACTTCGCGGATTGTCATCTACAAGAGTACGAACCAAGGGACTTCCTGGTCTCTGCTGAGCACGGTCGATACCGGCGGTCCGGCAGTATACGACCCGAGTCCGACTTCGACGACAACAACGATTTGGGAGCCGTCGCTGAATATTGACAGCTCGGGTAATCTGGTTTGTTACTTTTCCGACGAACGGCAGAAGGCGAATAACATATTGCAAGCCGTCTCCTACCGCAGATCGACCGATGGCGGTCTTACATGGGGAGCGGAAGGGAACGTAGCCGCAATTCCGAACAAAAGCGACCGTCCGGGCATGATTACGGTAACCAGGTCGCCGAACGGCAAGTATATGGCGGTCTATGAGGTAGTGAACCGTCCGAGCCAATCGCTCAACACGGCGGTGGTTTACTATAAGTTTTCTGACGATGGCGTGACCTGGACGGCGAACGATCTGGGTACTCCGATCCAGTTAAGCAATGGGCGCGGCATCGGTTCTTCCCCTATGTGAAATGGGTTCCGGCCGGCGGCCCGAACGGGATGGTCATCGTGGCGTCCAAGTGGGCCCTCGACAGCGACCGGGCAAATCAGCGGAGGACAGAACTTTTATGTCAACTACAACCTGGGCCAAGGACCTTGGGAGCGGTTGCCGTTTGCCGTCACCTACGACGCCAACGACTCGCAAGGCGGGTATTTCTCCGGCTTTGCCCAAGCGTTCGATACGAGCGTCGACGGGCAAACCTTATTCCAGGCCACGAATGTGGAAAATAAAACGACCACCTACAACGACATCCGGGTAGGCTCGATTCCCTTGAACCAGGTTCAATACGAGGCGGAAAAAGCAGCGACGAACCATATTCAGCTCGTATCCCACGTCGATGCAGAGGGCGGATCGAAGGTCGGTTATATCAACTACTCCGACAGTTATGTGCAGTTTACCGTCCGGGTGCCTTCCTCCGGCACGTACACCGTCAATGTGAGATACGATAACGGCGCCGGGGCAAACAGCTCCCATCTGGTCAGTGTCAACGGCGGCTCCGCGTTTACTTTGAACTATCCGGCAACGGTGGATTGGGGCAGGTATCAGTGGGTCCAATTCACGGCGAACTTGAATGCGGGGGCGAATACGATCAAATTCGCTTACAACGGAACCTATGCCGAACTCGATGCCATTGCCGTCTACCAAACGGGGACAGCGGCGAACGGGCCGTTTAAAGTCGTGAACAGAAACAGCGGCAAGCCGCTGGAGGTCAGCGGCAATTCCGGAGCGAATTTGGCGAACATCGGCCAGTGGGGAGATACGGGGTGCGCCTGCCAGCTGTGGACATTCAATCCCGCAGGCGCCGGCTTCTACAAGGTGGTCAACTGGAGCAGCGGCAAGCTCATGCAGACGGACGGCGGGGAACGGCGAACGGTACCAACGTGAACCAGAATGCCGATACGGGCGCAGCGGGACAACAGTGGAGTCTGGCGCCTAGCGATACCGGGTATTACAAGATCAAAAACAAGAGCGACACCACCAAGCTGCTCGAGGTGTATCAAAATTCTACGGCGGATGGGGCGAACGTAGACATCTGGAGCGATACAGGCGTTAACGGCCAGCAGTGGACCCTGGTCAAAGAGGGCATCCAATAGGCCCAAGGGAATGAGAACTGGGAAGAGTCCGCTTGGCGGGCTTTTCCCCGCTAGAATTGCGAGCGAAAATAACATCGATGGGAGAAGCGGTTCCGAATGCGGGGCCGCTTTTTCGTGTTCGTAGGGAGCGTCACGAGTTCAACAGAATGACGTCGCGAGTATATTTTGCCAGATGTTTAGTTTGTTAACTAAAAGATATTAGTAAATTTAGAAATTGTTTAGTTTATTTCCTTCGAAAACGGCTTTCAATTCCATGAAATTGAGAAAACTTAAGCATTATTCATTTCGACAAAGGAAAATAATCGATTGACGCCCTATGCAGCTGATGGTAAATTATGATTATGAAATAAACAGTTTATATAAAAAAACTAAACTTCTTGTGGAACGGAATGGAACGTTATCAGGTGAATTCGATCGGAGGAATGATTCATGGCATTTACAGAACAATCGAAAATCGGTGAGATTTGGTCGAATGAAGCGGCTCGGGCCGTGTTGCTGAAGCACGTTCCGGACCTGGCGAACTCGCCGTACCTCTCGTTTATCAAGAGGAGTACGCCGCCGCAGCTTGCCGTTTCCAACCAGGCATGGACCTGGACGCCGGAACTGCTGGAGACTGTGCTGGCCGAGCTGGCATTTGTGCCGGATGAGCCTGAGGAAGATGCGGAAACAGCTCCGCATCCCGATTACGAGAGCCTATCGGTACCTATAGGGTCTGCGAAGGTTCATGCACCGAAGCAAGCGGAGAAGTGGGGCGTATTCGAGTTAACGCTTCATGGCCCCAGTCACGGCAATCCCTATATAGACGTGACACTCAGCGCTGAATTTACTTCCGGGGGACGCGTTCTGCCAACTTTGGGCTTCTATGACGGCGAAGGCGTTTACAAGATTCGATTTATGCCGGATACAGAGGGGACTTGGACATACCGGACGAGCAGTAACGCCCGTTCGCTGGACGCGATTGAGGGACAATTCGTCTGTACCTGTCCTTCGCAGGGGAATCACGGTCCGGTCCGGGTGGCCAACACTTACCATTTTGCATACGAAGACGGCACGCCTTATGTCCCTGTCGGAACGACTTGTTATGTATGGTCCCATCAGGGGACGAACTGGAGAAACAGACGCTGGAAACGCTGGCCGCTTCACCATTCAATAAGCTGCGCATGTGCGTTTTCCCCAAATCCTATCAGTTCAATGAGAACGAGCCGGTTTATTATCCGTACGATGGGTCCGTGGAGACAGGCTGGGATTTCACCCGGTTTAACCCGGCGTTCTTCAGGCATCTGGAGGAACGGATTGCCGATCTCGGCAGGCTGGGCATTGAAGCGGACCTCATCCTGTTTCACGCCTATGACCGGTGGGGCTTCTCGGAGATGAAGAAGTCGGAGGACGACCGCTATTTGCGGTATATCGTGGCACGTTTGTCGGCCTATCGCCATATCTGGTGGTCTCTGGCTAACGAATACGATTTGATGTGGGCGAAGGAACCGGAGGATTGGGAACGATTCGCAGAGATTATAATGGCAAACGATTCGCATCATCATCTGATATCGGTTCATAACTGCTTTGGCTTCTACGATTACAGCCGGCCTTGGATCACCCACTGCAGCATCCAGCGGATCGATGTATACAAGACGGCCGAAAATACGACCGAATGGCGTAGCCAATGGAATAAACCCATTGTTATCGACGAATGCGCATACGAAGGCGACATTGATCTTGGCTGGGGCAACATTACGGGGCAGGAAATGGTGCGCCGGTTCTGGGAAGGGGCCGTTCGAGGCGGCTATGTCGGCCATGGCGAAACGTATCTGCACCCCGAGGATATTCTCTGGTGGTCCAAAGGGGGCAAGCTGTACGGAAGCAGCCCGGAACGGATCGCCTTTCTGCGCCGGATCATGGAAGAAGGCCCGTCCGGAGGACTGAATCCCCTTAGATCCGAATGGGATGCACCGTGTGCGGGCATCGCGGACGAATACTATTTGTTCTACTATGGATTCAATCAGCCGCGCTACAGACGCTACAGTATGAAGCCGGGGATCCGTTATAAAGTGGAAGTAATCGATACATGGAACATGACGGTCGAAGAACAAGAGGGAACTTATGAAGGAGCGTTTCAAATCGAGTTTCCGGGCAAGCAGTACATGGCCGTCAGGATGACAAGGGTTTGATTCGGCTGGAACCGAAAGTCGATTTTGTTCAAGTAAAAAGTCGATTTTGCTGTAAGCGTAACTTATGGTACAACCGTACAATCAAATCAGGGACCAAACCTGGTCACCCCTGCCTCTAGGGGAATCGACTAAATCTGATGTAACGGGGAATACCATGAGAAGATCGAAGAAGTGGGTTATTGCAGTAATAGCCGGCAGCATGATAACGCTTACGGCTTGCGGTTCGGACAACGCCGGGTCGTCCGATCCGAATGCCAAGGGTGCGGGCGGTACTTCCGGGAAGGAGAAGCCGTTTGAGCTCAACGTGGCATTCGCCGTATTTAATCCGATTCCTAGCAACTTGCCGGAAGTCCAGGAAGCCATTAACAAGATCACGCTTAGCAAGATCAACGCCACGGTGAAGCTTACGCCCATCAATATCGGTTCCTGGACCCAGCAATCCAATCTCATGCTGTCCAGCAATGAAAAGCTGGATCTCATGTACGTATCCGGAAGAAACTACGCAAGCATGATTTCCAAAGGGCAGTTAGTGAAATTGGATCCGCCGCTGGACCAGTACGGACAAGACATTAAGAAAGTGTTCGACCCGAGTTACTTGAATGCCAGCAAAGTAAACGGCAGCATTTACGGAATTCCTTCGAATCGGGACTTGGCCGCTAACTATGGAGTCAACTTCAGGAAAGACCTGGTCGACAAATATAAAATCGATGTCAGCACCATCAAATCGATTGACGATTTGGAAAGCGTGTTTAAAACGGTCAAGAGCGGCGAGCCCAATATGACCCCGCTCGTTCCGCAAGCCTCGGGGATTTCGTTCGTAGACAGCTACCGATGGTACGATTCGCTCGGTGACAGCATTGGGGTGCTGCCGAATTACGATAATAACCTCAAGGTAGTCGACCTCTACGAAACGCCGGAGTACGCCGCTTTCCTGAAGAAGCTGAGAAGCTGGTACCAGGCAGGGTATATCCTGCAGGATGCAGCGACGAACAAAGACAGCAATACGGCTTTAATCAAAGCGAATAAAGGGATGGCCTATCTAATCAATCAAAAACCGGGTCTGGACCTGCAGGACACGAGAGCGGCGGGAACACCGATAATTACCGTACCGCTTACGCCGGCCTATGCCACAACATCGTCGGTTTCAAACATCATGTGGGGGATTCCGCAAAACGCGACAAACCCTCAGAAATCGATGCAGTTCCTGAATCTGATGTATGCCGACAAAGACATTGTCAATCTGCTGGATTGGGGGATGGAAGGCAAGGACTATGTCAAAAAGTCCGACGGCCTCATTGATTATCCGCCCGGCGTCGACTCCAAATCCGTTGCTTACAATCTGAACCAAGGCTGGATGTTCGGCAATCAGTTCCTGTCCTATGTGTTTAACGGAGACGACCCGCAAATTTGGAACAAAATGAATGATTTCAATAAGCAGGCGATCAAATCGAAAGCGCTCGGCTTTTCCTTCGATGCGACACCGGTTAAAACGGAGTATGCCGCCGTGACCAACGTCGTCAGCCAATTTAAAATGGCGCTTGAAACGGGAAGTGTGGACCCGGATTCGGTACTTCCGCAGTTCATATCGAAATTGAAAGCGTCGGGTATGGACAAAATCATTGCCGAGAAACAGAAGCGACTGGACGAATGGTCCAAGCAATCCAAGTAATTTGAACGGAGGACCCTATCCGGGACATACAGGAATCGGGTCTTCCTGTTTTTCATTCCGGCCAGATCAAAGGAGAACGACACCATGAGCCTGCCCCATCTGCATATTCCCTGGAATTCGATCCGTTTCAAGCTGGTCATCAGCTTTTTGGCCGTAACGGTGCCCTTAATCGCGCTGCTCTTCTACAATAATATGTATGCCATTCATGTGGTCCGCGAACAGGTCGCCGTTTCGAATAAAAATATGATGTCGCTGTACATGGGACAGATCGACAGCGGGCTGGATGAAACGGATAAATATATCTTTTCTTTGTTATCCGCCAATTTCGATCTGCAGATTATGGGCAGCCCCCAATCGAAAGATGATTACATGCTGGCCAAAGTGCACCTGTCGGACAAGCTTACGAACGATATTCTGATGTATAAAGCGGATTCTTTTTTTATTTATTCCGCCGGTAAGAACGATCTGCTGGATGTCGGCAAAAGCCAAGGGATCGATTCGGGCGATAAGGAATCCGTAAGGTCGTTTATCCGAAATCAGTTGTCAAGTCTTGGAGAAGCTCCGTTCAAGACATGGTTTACAAAACAAATTAACAATGGCTACTACCTCTTCCGAATCCAGAAGTCAGGGGATCTTTATGTAGGCGCCTATGTCAATGTTAAAACCTTGATGCTGCCGCTGACTCTCATCCATCTGGGGCCGAACGGCACGTCCTTGTTCATCACCGACCGCGGCGAGCCAATGACGGACGCTGCTTCAATGACCGCAAAGCATATCGACTTAAGCCGGCCTCTGGATTCATATTATTTGACGGGGGACCGGAATCATTACCTGGTTGCCGGCGAGCCCTCGAGGAAAGGGAACTTCAGTCTGGTCGCCCTCATCCCGAATGAAACCATTCTGCAAAATCTTCCTTACTTGAACCGGATCGTGTTTGTCATTTCATTCCTGGGACTCCTTTTGTTACCCGGATTTTTGCTGTTCATCCGAAGAACGCTGCTGCTCCCGCTGAAGCGCATTGTATCCGTTATGAAGCGGATAGGGGATGGGGATATGAAATTTCGCGTCGAGCCTTATCCGGCTTCCGACGAATTTTATTTGCTCCATACGACGTTTAACAAAATGATGACTCAAATCGAAGAGCTGAAGATTAATATATACGAGGAACAGCTGAGCAAACAAAAGGCGGAGCTTCAGCATCTGCAGCTGCAGATGAAACCGCACTTTTTCTTGAATACGCTGAACATCCTGTACAATTTGGCTCTGGTGCAGGACTACGAGCTGATCAAAGAAATGACGCTCCGCCTGGTCCGGTATTTTCGGTATATGTTCCGAAGCAATCTGACCTTTCTCCCGCTGGCGGAGGAGCTCGAGCATGTCCGGAATTACATCCGGATTCAAGAGCTGCGATTTCAGCAGCATCTCAACTGCCAAATTGAAGCGGCTGGAGATCTGGCCAAGGTACATGTGCCGCCGCTGGTTATACAGACGTTTATTGAAAATTCCTTTAAGCATGCGTCGGGTACAGGCACGCCCCTTTCTCTATATATCCGCCTCGAACTGGAAGAGTCCGTGACGGATCCTCATATCCGGTTCACGATTCGGGATACGGGACGGGGTTTCCCGGAAGGCATCCTTGCACAGCTGAATGAGGGATCCCGTATCGTAGACGAACAGGGGAGCATATCGGGATCTGGAATGTATGGCACCGGCTCCGGTTGTTGTATGGGAATCGTGCCCGAATTTCATTCTGTAACGGGGTGCCCGCAGGCGCGGTGGTCGAAATCAAGCTTCCGCTGGAACCGGAGCTTTCATTTGCCGAGGGGGCTGAAAGAGATGTTGAACCTGCTGATCGTGGACGACGAGCCTCTGGCCGTTAGAGGCGTTAAATCGGCGGTCCCTTGGGAGAAAATCGGGATTTCATCCGTCTACACGGCTTATCATGCCGCACAAGCGAAAGAAATTTTCGCGGAACACCCCATCGATATTATGCTGTGCGATATTGAGATGCCGGAGGACAGCGGCCTCGACCTGTTATCATGGGTGAGGGCGAGCTATCCGAAGGTGGAGACGGTTTTTTTAACGTGCCATGCCGATTTTGCTTTTGCCAAACAGGCGATCCAGCTCGGAAGTCTGGATTATTTGCTTAAACCGATTCCGCCTGAAGATCTGGAAGCCGTGATGGTCAAAGCGGCCCGGAAGATCCGAGAAGAAAGAGAGCTTGCGCAGCAAAGCCTGTCCTGGGTGCAGCATCATCCTTTGTTCGCCGAAAGGCTATGGCTCGATATCGTAAATCTGGTTATTCCAGCCCTTCCGGAAGCCATTGAGAAGGCGATGGAGGAGAGGAAGTTTGCTTACTCCAGCGACTTGAACGTATTGCCGGTAATGATTCATGTGCAGCGCTGGCACAAGCCGTTAAGTTTACGGGACGAGAGGATTTTGGAATACGGGCTGAAGAATGCGGCGGCGGAAGTGATCCGGGAGATCAGGGTTGACGCTCAGCTGATCTCTCTGGACCGGAACGTGTTCCTGGCCGTCCTCTTGCTTTCCCATGACACGAATCCGGACATGAAAGACTTGAAATCCAGGTTGGAGTCGTACGTTTCCTCCTGTTACCGGTACTTCTATTGCGATCTTTCCTGTTACATCGGAGAACCGGTTTTCGTTCATGAGCCGCCGGGTAAGGTCAGTGCACTGCAGGCCCGAAGGAAGAACAATGTCGCTTATACGAATCAGGTCTTCCTGCCCGGCGGAGAATACAAAGTCGCGGTTTCCGCCGCCATGCCCGATATGAAGCTGTGGTCCGTCATGCTGCTGCAGGGTTCGACAAACCGGGTGATTTCCGAAGTCGAAGAGTACTTGATCAAAGCCGTACAAAATCCGGGTTTGGACGCATCGTTCCTGCATCAATTCCATCAAGATTTCCTGCAAATCGTCTATTCGGTGTTAAAGGAAAAAGGCATTCAAGCCCACCAGCTCTTCCGAGACAGCCAATCGATCGAATTATCCGCCGCAGACCGGTCATTCCGTTTCGGACCTGCTCGAATGGATCCGGCATATCGTAATCAAGGCGATGGATCAGGTGAGCGAGGTGGAGGGGCATGTTTCGGTCGTTGAGAAAATAAAGGGTTTCATTACCGAGCATTATGACCAGGACTTAAGCCGCGAAACGATCGCAAGTCAAGTTTATTTGAGCCCGGATTACTTGGATCGGATGCTGAAGAGGGAGACGGGAATGTCCATGAAGGAATACCTCCTTCACGAACGAATGCGGATCGCTAGGGAACTGCTCAGCAAAACGGATATGCCGGTAACCCAGGTGGCTACGCACGTAGGGTTTAATAATCTTTCCCATTTCACGAAAGTTTTCAGAAAACATACGGATCGGAATCCAAGCGATTACCGGCAAGCATGCGCGAAAGTAACACCGGGCGCTATGCAGTCTCCGGTCGATAAAGATCATAGATGGGGCTGTCCTTTAAGCTATTTTGCTTCGAGGACATGCTCCTTTTTTGTATGAAGTCGAAAAAGTGCTAATGAAAAGTCGAACGGCAAGTAGTGAGGAGGGCGCCGATTTCTTAGTATGTAAGTAACAACAAAGTATATAAGAGAAGGAAGGGAAAGGGTTGTGAGCAGCATCAGAACGCGGAAAACGATAAACAAATACTTGCCGCTTTTTCTCATGATGATCCCGGGAATCGTCTACCTGATCATCAACAATTATTTGCCCATGTTCGGGATCGTCATCGCTTTTAAAAATGTGAATTTTGCGAAAGGCATTTGGGGCAGCGATTGGGTAGGCCTGAAAAATTTTGAATACCTTTTCAAAACAACGGACGCCTACATCATCACCCGGAACACGATTCTATATAACGCCGCCTTCATCATCATCAATCTGATCGTGGCCGTGGGAGTCGCTATTCTGCTGAATGAAATCAAGAATAAGCTCTTGTCGCGCTTTTATCAAAGCGTTATTTTACTGCCGTACTTGATCTCGACGGTCATCGTAAGCTATCTGGTCTTCGCCATGCTCAGCATGGATAACGGGTTTATGAACAAAACGGTCTGCCGATGCTCGGTATGGAGCGGATCTCTTGGTATAATGAGCCGGGGGTCTGGCCGTATATTCTGACGTTCATCCACACCTGGAAAGGGGCCGGCTATTTATGCATCGTCTATTTGGCCGCCATCATCGGGATCGACCAGGAATATTACGAGGCCGCTACCTTGGACGGGGCTTCCAAATGGCAGCAAATCCGCAAAATTACGATCCCGCTCATCACACCGGTCATTATTATGATGACCCTGCTGGCGATCGGCCGAATCTTCTATTCCGACTTCGGGTTGTTCTACCAGGTGCCGATGGATTCGGGCGCGCTTTACGATACCACGAATGTGATCGATACCTATGTATACCGGGGGCTGATGCAGCTGGGGGATATCGGAATGTCCTCCGCCGCAGGCTTGTACCAATCGTTGGTCGGATTTATTCTTGTGCTCGTCTCGAATTTTATCGTACGTAAAATCAACAGAGAGAACGCTTTGTTTTAAAGCTTATGCTTACGAAGAAAGTTTTCCTTCGGAAAACTCAGCTTATGCTTACGAAGTAGTTTTGCCAAAGCAAAACTAAGCTTATGCTTACGAAGAAAGTTTTCCTTCGGAAAACTCTTAGGAGGATCAATCAGATGGCCAACAAAGAAACCCGCGCATGGCAATGGGTCGGTCATATCGTATTATGGGCGTATGCCGCGAGCCTCGTATATTGCCTTTTCTGCTATTATTCATTGCTTCGATTACGGATGAGACCACCATCGTTAAGAACGGCTATTCCTTCCTGCCGGAAAAGATCGGCTTTGGCGCTTACGCTTATTTGTGGAACCAGTCGACCGAGATTTTCCGGGCCTACGGGATTACGATCCTTGTGACTGTGGTTGGAACGGCGACCAGCCTGGCGATCACCTCCATGCTCGCTTATCCGTTATCGCGCCGTGAACTTCCGATGCGCAATTCGCTCGCCTTTTTCGTATTCTTCACCTTGCTGTTCAACGGCGGCCTGGTTCCGACGTATCTGATCTATACGCAGGTATTTCATATCAAGAATACGATCGAGGCGCTCATCATTCCCGGCCTGTTAATGAACGGCTTCAACGTGCTTCTGATGCGGACTTTCTTTATGACCACCATTCCGGTTCCCGTGCTGGAGTCGGCCCATATTGACGGCGCAGGGGAGTTCACCACCTTTTATAAGATCGTACTGCCCTTGTCCATGCCGATCATGGCGACCATCGGTTTGTTTCAAGGCATAGCCTATTGGAACGATTGGTTTAACGGGTTGATCTATATTACGAATCCGAAGCTCTTCAGCCTTCAGAGCATCCTGAACCGGATTATGTCCGATATCCAGTTCTTGTCGAGCAACAGTTCTATGGCCCCCCAATCCAGCGAGGCGCTCGCGGCGCTGCCGGCGGAAACGTTTCGTATGGCGATCGCGGTCATCGGCGTCATACCTATTCTTGCAGCTTATCCGTTCTTTCAAAAGTATTTTGTAAAAGGGATCACGATCGGAGCCGTTAAAGGCTAGGAATGGAAACAAAGGCATAAAAGGAGGGGGACGGCTCCTTTTATGCCCACTAAGGATTTTATCACAGCTTCCCAGGCCATCCTCTAATCGCCCAGGTTGAGCACCGTCATTTAGTTAAAAATGCTATCCGGAACGTAATAAATTTTCTGCGTATTTTGTTTGTTTACCGGGTCGGTAACGATAGTAAAATAAACATTACTGTTTTTTGTCTGTACTCCCTCGATTTCATGGGTCCCCACATTGGTAATCTTCACAAGGGTTTTGTATGCTCCTGTATTCGACATCATAGCAATCTGCGGTGTGTCGCCTTCCGCGCCGCCTGATGTGTAGATTTCCGTTTTATCGAGCATATCCACGCCCTGGAATGATCCGTTCGGCCTGACGATCGCATCGCCCGACTGCGTAAAGCTGGTTACGCAAGCGCTGACCGCCTCCGCACTGTCCATTCGTACCTGCTCATTGCTGTCAAGAAGTTTGTTCAATGCGACCGTGTCGTAAATGGACCAGGTTACATTGCCATCGGTCGTTTGTACGCGGAAAACCGTATAGGTGCTGTTACCGCCGCCATCGACACGGTAAGTGTCTCCCAATCTTGCACCGGTCTGATCGGCGTAATTCATATAGGTAAACCGGTGAAGATCGGTGTAATCTAAGGTCGTGCCGGCCGAGTATTGAAGTCTTGCCACCTGAAGCGACCAGTAATATGTGGTGGAAGAATCCGCCTTGGAGCTGAAATAAAAGTAGTTGATATTATTGTAAGTATACATATCCAGGGTTTGGCAATGTCCGGCATTGGTGATGGTCATTTCATCCACGTATGTGGCATCGCTTCCGTTGATGAGCAGTCTGGAAAGATAGCATGTTCCCCGGACCGCTGAGTTACATAAACATAAGTTGAAGCGATGTAAGCCTTCTGGACCGCCGCATTGTGTTTAAGCCCTTTGAGATTGTACGCGAGTGTTGCCGAGGCATTCACCGTTTTCTCGGGAGAGGCCGCAAGTACAGGCAATACTGACATTCCGAACATGAGAACGGAGAGAACAACAGAGGCGAGTACTTTTAATTGTCTTTTCATAAAGTTCCTCACTTGAACTTGAAACATCATTGATACCTCCATTATCAAAATGACCATATCACTATACAGTTCCGGAAAACGCAAGACCGTTACACCGATCAATCGGCCGTCCCGTTCATCCTTGTTTCATGATTGACGTTCGTGATTTCCTCCTTTCCGCGGTTAACAGGCCTGATGACAATAAAAAAACCGGACGTCAGCATTCACACCGCAAGGAGGGAATGTAACATCCGGGTTTTCTCATCGTCTCCACCCGTTACATGACAGGCATTAAACAATATCGCCTGCACCTTCCATTTTCCGGTAATCCCATGGGTGCGTCAAGCAAAAATTTTGTAAATCGCCTTCTGTATACCACCGAAATAGGCGTCATTCATGCGTAAGTGAATTGTAACTCTCACTTCATGTTCTTGCCCTTGCCGCTTGCGCTATAATAGGTTGAATCCGGTAAAGAAAGGTAAGGAAGGAACGAAGATGAAGAAGTGGTTTTTGGGGGCCGTAGTCCTCTTTTTGCTGTTAGGTTATGGAGCTGTTCAACAGAAACCGGGAGCCGCAAACGATGAACAAAGCAAAGTGAACGACCAAGCTCAAGAGGAAGCTCCTCCAAGGAACGTTCGGACGATAAAGGTGGACAAAAAACAGATATACCAAGGCAATCTGCTGCTGGTTAACAAGGCGTATCCGGTGCATCAAGAGGGCGTAACACCCGATGTGGTCAACCTGTTTCAGCATAAGGAATGGGTTAAGGGTTACGGTCTGCTCGATAACACGATTCGGCTGTCGCAAAGCGTAACGCAGCAATTTTCCAAGATGGTCGATGCCGCCGCCCAAGATGGGGTTCGACATTTTCTAATCAGCGGCGGTTATCGGGATGCCAAGGAACAGGACAAGCTCTATCGGAAAATGGGCGCCGATTATGCACTGCCCGCGGGTTATAGCGAACATAACCTAGGCCTGTCGCTTGATATCGGCTCTACGCAAATGGAGATGAACCGTGCGCCGGAAGGGAAATGGCTGACGAATCATGCATGGGAGTACGGGTTTGTTTTACGTTATCCCAAGGATAAAACGGACATTACCGGCATTCAGTACGAACCGTGGCATTTTCGCTATGTGGGTTTGCCGCACAGTGCGATTATGCAGGAGCACCATTTTACTTTGGAACAATACCTGGATTATCTGAAGACGGAAAAGACGGTTTCGACGACGCTGGAAGGGACCGCATACGAGATCACTTATTATCCGGTTTCCGGAAATACGACCCTTCAGGTGCCGGCCGACCGCCGCTATGAAATATCGGGAAACAACATGGACGGCGTCATTGTGACCGTGTTTGCAGATCGAAATGTGGAAGAACGGCCTTAGACAATGGAGAGCTCTCACTCAGTATAGGCGATGTAAATGAAAAGCCATGAAGTCGTGTCTCCTTTGACTTTTTGGCTTTTTTGCTGCTTCCTTAACATACCAATCAGTATATTATGGTCTTAAATTCTGCCGGAAAAAGTGTCGAATTTATTCCAAATATTTCTTGACAATCCGCGAATTTGCAGTATATATTTAACGAAGTCGATAATGTACTGAACGGTATTATATAACGATCAGTATGAATATGGCAAGACGGTCTTTGAACCCAGCGGCGCTGCCCATCACAGACCCGTAGCAGAAGGAGGTTAGGTCATTTCGCCAAGTCCGATTTGAAAACAAACCCTTAAGGAGGGCTTTCCCATGTCTAATCCCAATATTGTCAACCGTGATCAGTTCGGGAATTTTAACGGTACTTTTCCATTTGCACCGCATTTCACAGACGCCCCCGGCTTCGCTATGCATTATGTCGACGAGGGGCCGCGCGAAGCTGAAATCATTCTCTGCCTTCATGGCGAGCCGACCTGGGGCTATTTGTTCCGGCATCTGATCCCGGTATTGAGCGAAGATTACCGCGTTGTCGTCCCCGATCATATGGGTTTCGGCAAAAGCGCGACGCCGCAGGACCGCAGCTACTGGCTGCAAGACCATATCGACAATCTCGAACGGTTCGTTCTTGCGCTCGACCTGCAGCAGATTACGCTTGTCATGCACGATTTTGGCGGGCCGGTGGGCATGGGGCTGGCTGCTCGTCATCCGGAGCGGATTCGCAGATTCATCTCCACCAACGGGCCGACACCGTTCGGCCAGCCTGGTCTTGCCGATCGGTTAACCGCCAATGCCGGCGACTCACCATGGTTCCAATGGATTTTGGCGGCGGAGAAGGAAGGGAGCCTTGAACCGGTTCTGGGTCAACTCGGATTCAACATTCTCAGCACGCTCAAGCTCAACGGCTTCGAGAATCATGCATTGATCACCGATACCTGGATCGCGGCCTATGGGTCGCGCTTCGCGAGTCCGGCTGACTGTCTCGGGGCGATCGGCTGGGCGAAGGGGTTCGCTATAGGCGCTCACCGGTTTGAGACGCCTGATGCCGCAGCTGTGCGGGCGATCCGTACGAAGCCTGCGCTTGCCATTTGGGGAGAAGCCGACCGCACGCTTGGTGCCGAACACTTTCTCCCGCTTTTCACAGAGCTGTTTCCAACCGCTCCCGTGCACAGACTTACAGGCGTGGGCCATTACTGCTTGGAGGATGCGCCGGATGAGATCGGACGCCTCATCGCAGACTTCATCCGGCGGAATTAACCTTCTGTAGAAGAACGGCATACCCTATCTTGCATGAGGGGATGGAAGTGAGAGGCGCATGCGTTTGCATGCGTCTATTCAAATTTGTTATGCGGCGCTTACGCTGTATTAACAATTTATACTTACCGTCTTAACAAACATCGGACGATGACTTTACCTACCGTTAACAATGATGAATTACGATGGAGGGGTGGACAAGAATACCAAATATGTTAATTGAGGGAGAGGAATCTTATGAAGCTTGCATTGATGGGGGATTTACATTATCACGAAGTCGAGGATGCGGTCCCGGGATGGCTGGAAGCACGTAATGATTTCTACCGCACCTTTCTTAACCGTTTCCTGGAATCGGAAGCCGATGTACATATTTCACTGGGCGATTTAACGAATTTTGGGTATGCCTCGGAGCTGCAGGAAGTCTATGACATCATTCGGAAGCATAATCGAACGTTTTATCATGTGCTCGGAAATCACGATCTGTATGGCTCGACCCGAAGGGAAGTTCTTGAAATCAGCGGACAACCCCGTTACCATGCGATAACCACCGAGCAGGCGGTTCTTCTGTTTATCGACACGGCGAAGGAGATGGATTTTGCCGATTGGGGAGGCTGGGTTGACGAAGAGCAGCTTCTGTGGATGGAAGAGATGGTGAAAGCGTCCGGAACCAGACCTCTGCTCATCTTCGCTCATCACCCGGTTTACAACACAACAACCAATTCAACCAAGGATAAAGGCTCCATTCATCCGAGCATAGAGATGTGGAAGATTCTCAGCCTGAAGGAAGGAGTGGGCCTTTATTTCAACGGCCATACCCATGTAGACTCTATTGTTCGGCAAAATAACTGGACGTTTGTTCAGCTGTCCGCTTGCCTGGATCAGCATGGTATGCGGGTCGTGGAGGTAGACCAAGATGAGATTCGGGTTTCCGCTGTTGATATAACAGATCCTATCCTTCCAAAGACTGCGGAGACGCTATACCTCCATATGAAACACTTTAAGCATAATCCGAATGCCCGGGGCAAGGACGAGGATCGGGAGTGTATCGTCTCCTTATCGTTAGCTGCCCAACCGATGCAAGGCGAGGTCTTTCTAAAGTAAATTCGCTTTAAAAAAGGGGGATTATGATGAAGAGACATAGGATGGATGAGAATGCCATGTTCTTCGAAAGATTAAACACCTACAGGATGGTCGCCTCCATTAAAGAACCGAAACAAATAGAAACGGCTTTATCACTCAGAAGCCAATTGAGCGGGGTGTTTCTGCTCACCGGGCATATCGGCGTCATCCATGGGTATGTAGATTTGTTCAAGAGACATCAGGTGCCGGTTTTTTTGCATCTGGAGAAGATCGGCGGGTTGTCCACCGATTCTTATGGACTGGATTATTTGACCAAAGCGATCAAGCCGACCGGCATTATTACGACGAAAACCAATGTGGTGAAGGTAGCCCAAAAAATGGGATTGTTCACCATTCAGCGTTTCTTTCTTGTGGATACCGAAGGGCTGGAGAATATATCCAAGAGCCTCGCCCAGATTCAGCCTGACATCATTGAGGTGATGCCGGCCCGGATTCCGGAAATGATCCGAGAGATCCGGAAGTTCACCTCGCTTCCGATCATTACAGGCGGCTTGCTGCTCGAGCCAACCCATATCGTGGAATGCCTCATACAAGGGGCGACCGCTGTATCTACATCCAAAACGGAATTGTGGCGCGAACCTTATGTATCGCTGGAGAACAACTATCAAAGTATTTTGTAAGCGTGGAAGTTTGCATAATTTTAATAGCCGGTTAACACCCGCTTAATACTTCACCGTTATATTGATGATGACAAGTAAATAGCAATGGGTTGGAGCGAAGGAGAAGCCTTGATAGTCGCTGACGTAACGTCGGCGGCCGATTAAGGCTTCTTTCTTTTTGGGATTCATATTAAAAAGGAGGATTTCAACATGTCTAAGAAAAAAAGTTTGTCCATCGTTGCCCTTGGTTCAGTATTGATGCTCACAGCCTGCGGGTCGGGTGGCACAAGCGGCACTGGCGGTGCATCCGGCAAATCCGCCTCGGCCGGCGGTAAAATTGTCATTAAGTATTGGACAGCCAATGGCGGCAAGATTGAAGAGGCCAAACAAAACCTCGTGAAGAAATTTAACGAATCGCAGAACCGCATCGAAGTGCAGGAAGCGAATCAAGGAAATTATGATGATCTTCATGCCAAAGTACAAGCCGCTTTCGCCGCCGGCAACGCACCGGCTGTATTTGACCTCGAAATCGCATCGACCGGTATTTTTTCCCGCTCTGGCATGTTGACCGATCTGACGCCTCTGGTCGCCAGGGATGAAGCTCAGCTCAATATTAAAGATTTTAACCCGGGTCTGATGGGCAACGCCTATGTGGACGGCAAGCTTTACGGCATTCCTTTTATGCGGAGTACACCGATCTTCTACAAGAACGTCACCATGCTGAAAGAAGCCGGTCTGGACCCGGCCGGTCCCAAGAATTGGACGGAATTCGAGCAGTATTCCCGGGTATTGAAAGCGAAAGGCAAGACCCCGATGACAATGGCGGCCGGTGTTTGGGAGTATGAGGCTCTGGTTGCTCAAAGCGGAGGAAAGGTGCTTAGCGATGACGGGAAGAAAGCTTTATTCAACACTCCGGAAGGCGTCGCGCCTGTAGAATTCTGGAAGAAAATGTCCGATGAGGGGCTTATCAAGTTTGTCGTTGGGAAGACAGCGGGTGCGGACGCCGACAAGGATTGGTCCAACCAAATTTCCGCCTTCAAAATCGGCTCTACGGCCGGAGTCTCGGCAAGCCTGGAAGTGGCTAAGGGCAACAACTTCGAAATGGCGACTGATTTCATGCCTGCGAACAAATCCTACGGCGTGCCGACCGGCGGTTGCCATCTGGCCATGACCTCGAAGCTTAGCGAGCAGGAGAAAGAGGCGACTTGGGAATTTATTAAATTTATGACTTCCAAAGAAAACACGATTTACCAGCACAAATATGTCGGTTACCTGCCGAACCGTCTGTCCGCTTTACAAAGCGATGAATTGCAAAACTACTACAAAGAGTTTCCGCAATACAAGGTGGCTTCGGATCAATTGCAATACGCCGTCATGCGTCCTAATGCCAGCGCTTATCCCGAGGTTTCGAAAGTGATGCTGGATGCCATGACCAAAGCCATCCTCGAGAAGAATGTCAAACCGCAGGATGCCATGAACGAGGCGGCCGAAAAAGCGAACAAACTGCTCGGCAAATAACATCGGTATAGGGATAGGCCATACGAAGAGACCTAAAGGAGTTGACCTTATGGCGAAAATTGAATTAATCCATATTGCCAAAAAATATAAAGATGAAACGATCATCAGCGGTTTGAATCTTACCATCAAGGACGGGTCTTTTACGGTTCTCGTAGGCCCGTCGGGCTGCGGCAAATCGACCACCTTGCGGATGATTGCAGGGCTTGAGAAGCAAAGCGACGGGCAAATATGGATCGGCGATAAATGCGTCAACGAGACGCCGCCCGGATCTCGCGATGTGGCGATGGTTTTCCAAAACTATGCACTTTACCCGACCATGACGGTGCGCGAGAACATTGAATTCGGTCTAAAAAACAGAAAGGTTCCTAAGTCGGAACGGGAAACCTTGATAGGCGATATTTCCGAAATCGTCGGGTTAACGCCTCACCTGAATAAGAAACCGCAAAACCTGTCCGGCGGGCAGCGGCAAAGGGTTGCTCTTGCCCGGGCCATGGTCAAGAAGCCGAAGGTGTTTATCCTGGATGAACCGCTGTCCAATCTTGACGCCAAGCTGCGGAATCAAATGAGGACGGAACTGATCCAGCTTCATAAAAGGCTCGGCACGACTTTCGTCTATGTAACCCATGATCAGGTGGAAGCCATGTCGATGGGGGACGAAATCGTCGTGATGAATAAAGGGGTTATTCAGCAGGTGGATTCGCCGCTCAAGCTCTATAACGATCCGGATAATGTGTTTACCGCCCAGTTTATCGGAACGCCGGCGATGAATATTTTCAATTTCGGCGATGCGCACGGCTTAAGGGTAGAGACGGCATCCAAGATCGGTTACGTCGGTTTCCGGGCCGAGCATGTGCTCATGAGCCCGAAGGACCGGACGGAAGGACTGATACTGGAAGGGGAAATCCTTACCCGGGAGAGCCTCGGAGCCGAGAATATTTATCAGATCAAATCGGGGCCGGGAATATTCTTCGTAAAAACCTTTCTTGAAGCCCTGGAGACAAAAGATCATATCCGGGTGACGATTCCGTATGACCGGCTCTACTATTTTGATACGGACGGCAAAAGAATACGCACCTACGAGATGCGGCAGGAAGCACCGGAGAGAAAAACGCTGGTCACGGCGGGCGGTGTGTAATATGTCCATGTGGGAAAAGCTGCGTCCTTATGCGATGGTTGCTCCGGCGATCACGGTGTTTTCGTTGTTTTTCATTTATCCGATTCTCTATATGATTTACTTAAGTATGTATGATTGGAACTTTATTAGCCCGACCAAAAACTTTGTTGGACTCCAGAACTTTGCCGACCTTCTGCAGGAAAAAGATTTTATTCAAGTCATTACCAACTCGACCGTCTATACCCTGTTGACGGTAACGCTCACCATTGGACTCTCGCTGCTGCTCGCCCTCTGGCTTAATCGAAGCGGTATGTTCAGCGACTTTGTCCAAGGCGCCATTTTCAGTCCGCATATCGTTTCCTGGGTGTCGATTTCCATGATCTGGACGTGGGTCATGGATCCCCAGTATGGGTTGTTAAACTGGTTTATCGGATTGTTCGGCTTCGGCAAACTGGCCTGGCTATCCTCTCAAAGCACATCTCTGATCTCGCTGGTCATTGTCGCCGTATGGAAAGGGTTGGGCTACAATACCTTAGTATTTATTGCCGGGCTGCAGAGCATCCCTAAAGATATCCATGAGGCGGCCGCTCTGGACAGTTCCAAGCCTTGGACCAGCTTTTACAAATTGATTCTTCCCATGCTGTCGCCGACGATCTTCTTCCTGGTGATCATCAACATGATCGGTTCATTCCAGGTATTCGAGACGATCGCCATCATGACGCAGGGAGGACCGGTCAATTCCACGAATACCTTGGTTTATTACATTTACGAATACGGCTTCCGATTCTTTAAGATCGGATACGCCTCTGCTGCAGGTGTGATATTGCTGTTCATAGTAGGGATCTTAACGATTATCTACTTCAAGTTGCTGTCGGGACGCGTACATTATCAATAGGAAGCGGTGAACCCATTGAAGGCAGAACAGGCGATGGATTCCAATCGTGCCTTATATCAGGTGAAGAGCAAAGAGGAAATCGTTTCGAAGTCACTGCATTTTATTCTCCGCGTTGTAAGTGTGCTGGGCATGGTTTTTCTGGTCCTTGTTTTTGCCATGCCGTTTGCTTGGATGCTGTCCACTTCGCTTAAGACGCTGCCGGAAACGATGATTTTTCCGCCGAATTGGATTCCGAAGCATTTCATATGGAGCAACTATGCAAAAGCTTGGGGCTCAGGCCCGTTTTTACACTATATTACCAACAGCCTCATTATATCGCTTGGCATTCTTGTTATGCAGATGCTGACAATTATTCCGGCGGCTTATGCCTTCGCGCGCTATCATTTCAAGGGGGCGGGGATTCTATTCGGCATGGTGATGGTCACCTTAATGATTCCGTCCCAATTGATCTTCCTGCCTGTTTATCTGCAGTTAAGTACCTGGAAGCTGCTGAATACGCATCTTGCGCTTATTCTTCCGTTTGCTTCCAGCGCGTTTGGCATTTTCCTGTTAAGGCAATCGTTTAAACAGGTTCCGGAGGAACTCATCGAAGCGGCACGGCTGGATCAGGCCAAGGAGTGGCAGATTATTGTGAAATTGATGGTCCCCATGGCCAAGCCGGTCTTGGCGACCTTTGCCTTGTTCAGCTTTATTGCGCATTGGAATGATTACTTCTGGCCGCTCGTGATGACAACGGATGAAGCGGCGAGAACGCTGCCTCTGGGCATTGCCAAGATCCGTGAGGAAGAAGGGGTAGCCAATTGGAACGTGCTGATGGCCGGCAACATGATCCTGGTAACGCCGATCCTCATTGCCTTCTTCTTCGCGCAGCGGCATATTATTCGGGCTTTTGTCTATACAGGCGTAAAATAAAAGAATCGAAGAATGGTAAACAGCCGCTTATCTAAAAGTGGCTTCTCGTTAGGATGATCTTTGCAGCGGATCATCTTTTTTTATTTGGGCCCAAAATGATTAAATATTTTGAAAATTTTCCGCAAAAGCATTGACACTTTATTCCAGTCATTGTTAAACTTTATTCAGGAAAACGTTTGGGGCAAATACCGGTTTTTGGCTAATTGCTCAGTTGAAATAACGGATAAAGGAGCCTGGATCATTTTGCCGAAACTAAAAGATATCGCTGAGCATGTCGGGGTTTCCATATCCACCGTATCCAGGGTCATCAACAACGACACCAGCCGACATATCAATCAGGAAACGAAGACAAAGATATGGAAAGCCGTCAAGGAACTGGGCTATGAGCCGAGTGATACGGCCCGGAAAGCTGCCGGAAAACAAGCGGGAAAAGCGGCCAAAGCGAACCGCCAAATCGGCTGCATCGTTTCCGTTACGCAAAACAAGTATAATCATCCGTATTTTTCGCCGATTTTGGCGGGGATCGAGAAGAAGCTGACCGAGAAGGAGTGTTCGCTCGCTTACGTATTGTCGCTCGAGGAGATTCAAAGCGAAGCGGCTCTCGGGAAGCTCGTGCGGGAAACGAAGCTGGACGGCATCATCATCGTCGAAGGCATCCCGGCCGATCTTTACGGCTATATCAAGAAAGTCGTCCCGTCCGTGGTCGGCATCGACATTTCCGATCCAACCGTCCCGGTCATCACTTACGACCGCGTACAGGCGGCGAAATCGGCCGTACAGCACCTCCTTGATCGAGGGCACCGGAACATCGGTTTTATCGGCGGCGCCGGGCTTACCGGAGAGTTGGAGAGGGAGAAGCGGTACAGAGGTTATAAATATGCGCTGGAAGAGGCCGGCCTTGACGTAAATCCGCATTGGGTGATCAACGCTCAATGGGATGTGAACGAAAGCTATAGACGGATGGCCGAGCTGATGAAAGCGGAGCGGAACGATCAGCCCACCGCCGTATTCGCAGCGAGCGATATGATGGCCATATCGGCCATGCGAGCGGTGATGGAGAGAGGGTGCGCATCCCCGAAGACGTCGCTTTCGTCGGCCTCGACAATATCGAGGTGTCCCAGTTCACATCGCCTCCGCTCTCCACCGTGCATATTCCGAAGTTCGAAATCGGCATGATGGCGGCTAAGGTGCTGATCGATCAAATGGCGGAGAGCCACCCGGCGCCGTTCAAATTATTCATGCCGTACGAGCTCATCATCCGGCAATCTTCCGATTTCATAAGAGGAGAATGAAGCGGTGCTGATTGTTGTGGAGGATAACCAAATGCCATATAAATTTGGGGCCAAATCTACGCTCTGGGGGATGTGCGTATGGAACAGGTTAGAATCGGGGTCATCGGACTGGGTTGGCGGGGAGATGTAACCAGATACTGGCATCAACCGGAAGGCCGATCCGTCATCGTCGCCGGAAGCGACACTGATCCGAAGCGGCTTGAACGTTATCGCCAACGGATTAATCCGGAAGCGACCGTGACACTGGATTATCGGGAGATGCTGGAAAGAAAAGACATCGACGCGATCGTCATCACGTCACCGGATTCCTGCCACGAGGAGCATACCGTTGCGGCGCTTCAGGCAGGCAAGCATGTTTACTGCGAGAAGCCGCTTGCCATTACGGTCAAAGGCTGCGATCGGATGCTGGAGGCGTGGAGGACATCGGGGAAGCAGTTCATGATCGGATTCAATATGCGGTATATGAATATGTACCGGACCATGAAGGGTATTGTCGATTCCGGAGATATCGGCGAAGTAAAAGCAATATGGGTTCGCCACTTCGTCGGCCTAGGAAGCGATTATTACTACCACAGCTGGCACGGCCAATCGCAAAACACGACGTCGCTGCTGCTGCAGAAAGGCTCGCACGACATTGACATCATTCACTGGCTGGCCGGGGGATACGCACGGAAAGTAGCCGCATTCGGCGGTCTCGACTATTTCGGCGGGGAGAGGCCCAACGATCTTACTTGCCCGGACTGCCGGGAGAAGAACGTTTGCCCGGAAGCGCGATTCGGTGCGTTAACGCGGTGCGCCTTCCGGCAGGAAATTGATGTCGAAGATAACAGCATGGTGATCATGGAGCTGGATGGCGGGATTAAAGCTTCTTATATGCAGTGCCATTTCACGCCGGATTACCAGCGCAACTACACGATCATCGGCACGGAAGGAAGGATTGAAAATTCGGAGCTCGAAGGCAAAGTATATGTGAAGTCGAGAAACTCCGGTAAGCTAAGCGGCTTGTCCGACCGGGTGTATGAGATCAAGAAAGCCGAAGGCTCGCATAACGGAGCCGATCCGAAAATATGCGAAGACTTCATCGGCATGATTCTGGACGGCAAGGAGCCTGTCGCCTCGCCGATCGACGGACGGATGAGCGTTGCCGTCGGCTGCGCGGCTACGAAATCGATGCGCTCGGGAGGGACGCCGGTCCCGGTTGAGCCACTGAGGCTGCGAGGGGAGGCACCGCTGGCCCGGACGGCGCAGGCTACAGCGGCGGCGGCGTACCGCGACCGATCCAGGCCGTTCCGATCGCTTCCGAAAGGAGGATTTCTTTTGGAGAATAGGATCGTACATAGCGCGAGGAGGACGCCGGTCCTCAGTGCAAGATGGAAGGCGCTTTTCACCTCCATACGAAGGAGATGGGTGCTGTATCTGCTTATTGCACCGGTGATTGCTTACTTTATTCTCTTTTGTTACGTGCCGATGTACGGACTGCAAATCGCATTCAAGAACTTCGTCGCGTCCAAAGGCATTTGGGGCAGTCCCTGGATCGGATTCGGCCACTTAGAGCGTTTTTTCCACGGTTATTATTTCTCGCGGGTGATTACCAATACAATCGAAATCAGTCTCTATTATTTGATCGCCGGTTTTCCCGTTCCCATCGTACTTGCCCTTCTCATCAACGAGATCCGAATAAAATGGTTCAAAAATTTCGTTCAGACCGTCACCTATGCGCCTCACTTTTTATCACTCACCGTCGTTGTCGGCATCTTATTCGCGCTTCTTTCCACACAGAAAGGCATCGTCAATCATGCCATCCGGCAATTCGGCGGGCACCCCATCGCCTTCATGACAGACCCTTGGTGGTTTAAAACGATCTATGTAGGTTCCGAAATATGGCACCAAATGGGCTGGGGCTCGATTATTTATCTCGCGGCGCTCACCGGAGTCGATCCACAGCTGCACGAAGCGGCCACGATTGACGGGGCAAGCAAAGTAAGGAAGATATGGCACATCAACATTCCGGCCATTATGCCTACCGTAGTTATCTTGTTCATTCTGAACGTTGGGAATTTAATGGGCGGAGGGAGCCTGGAGAAGCTGCTTCTCATGCAGCACGATCTGAACCTCGAGAGCTCGGACGTCATCAGCACCTACGTGTTCCGTACCGGCATCGGCGGCGCGGAATACAGCTTTGCGGCGACTGTCGGGCTGTTTAACTCGGTCGTGAACTTCGGTCTGCTGGTCACGGTCAACTATTTGGCTAGAAGAGTAGGGCAAACGAGCTTATGGTAAGAATCTTCTTGGAAGGGGGGACATGAGGTGAAACCAACGGCGGGTGACCGGACGTTCGATGCAATCACCTTCGTATGCCTGACTTTCGTTGCCATGCTGGTGCTTTATCCGCTCGTGTACGTGCTCAGCGCTTCGATCAGCAACCCTGAGCTTGTTGTTAAGGGGCAAATGTGGCTGTACCCGATGGATATCACTTTCGCCGGTTATGAGAAGCTGCTGCATGACAAAGATGTTCTGATCGGATACCGCAACACGATTTTCTACGTCATCAGCGGGACGCTGCTTAACATCGTCATGACGATATTGGCCGCCTACCCGTTGTCCCGCAAAGATTTCGTCGGCCGGGGCGTGATCACCGCATTCTTCGCCTTCACCTTGTTCTTTAACGGCGGACTCATTCCCAGCTATTTGCTGGTGAAGAGCCTGCATATGATCAATACGTTCTGGGCGATCATCATTCCAACCGCCGTTTCCGTGCTGAACATCGTCATCATGCGGACGTCCCTGGAGCAGGGCATACCGCCCGAGCTGATCGAATCCGCGTCGATGGACGGTCGCGGCGACCTGCGGTCGCTCTTCAGGATTGTCCTCCCGCTGTCCTTGCCGATTATCGCCGTGATGGTGCTGTACTATGCCGTATGGAATTGGAACACGTATTTTAACGCCCTGATTTATTTAAACGATCGTAGCAAGTTTCCGCTGCAGCTGTTCCTCCGGGAAATTCTGGTCCGAGGCGAATTCAACGAGCTGACGACAGGCGAATTTTCCATGAAGCAAATTTTAGAGACGGAAAATATCAAGTACGCCATGGTCATCGTAGCCAATTTACCGCTTCTCGTACTGTACCCGTTCCTGCAGAAGTATTTTGTGAAAGGCGTTCTGATCGGTGCAATTAAGGGATGAAGGCGTTCCTTATTCACGATAAACCTTTACATAGGAGGTTCAAACGGTATGGATTGGAAAAGGGTTTCACCCGCGATGCTCGCGTTCGTCACCGCGAGCCGGCTTGGTCGCCGGATGCTCAGACCAGCAGGCGGGCGGCGGCAAGGACGGCTCCGCGCCGGGCGGCTCGGAAGCGAAGGATGTCCATGCGACCGGCTTTCCGATCGTCAAAGAGCCGCTAAAGCTGACATTCTTCGCCGGTAAGGCGGATTCGGCTCCGGCGAACTGGAATGACGTGGAGATCTGGAAAGAGTATGCGAAGATGACAGGCATCACGATCGACTGGCGGCTGACTCCCTCGTCCGATCCGGCGGCCTTGGCGCAGAAGCGCAATGTCATCCTGGCCGGCGGGGATTTGCCGGATGCGTTCCATACCGCCCGGTTCAGCAGCACCGATATCGCGAACTACGGCGACCAAGGTCTGCTCATTCCCCTGAACGGCCTGATCGATAAATACGCCCCGAATGTCAAGAAGCTGCTGGATAGCAACCCGGAGGTGAAGAAAGGACTCACGATGCCGGACGGCAACATCTATTCGCTGCCGACCTTCTATGATCCAAGCTTCCGGTCGGTCGTTATCGGTTCGGAATTCTGGATTAACAAGAAGTTTCTAGACGCGCTCGGCATGAAAGAACCGACCACGACCGAAGAATATTACCAATATTTGAAGGCGGTCAAGACCCAGGATCCGAACAAGAACGGCAAGAACGACGAAATCCCGTTCGCTGCAAGCGGCGTGCTGGGCGGCATTGGGATCGTCGACCAGTTGAAGGGGGCATGGGGGCTCGGCAACCGCGGGAATACGCACAGCCGAGTGGACGTCGACCCGAAGACGAACAAGCTGCGGTTCGAGCCGGCCGATCCCGGCTACAAGGAGCCGCTGGAGTACCTGAACCGGCTGTATAAAGAAGATCTGTTCATCCCGGACATCATGACGATCAAAGGGCCGGAGATGCTGGCCAAGGGGAAGGAGGGTCTCTACGGATCGTTTATTCATATTAACGAAAGCGCGAGCTTCGGTACCCAGACTGGCGGCTACGTCGGCCTGACGGCCTTGAAAGGGCCGCATGGAGATCAAGTATTCTCGCGGGCGAGATCGCCGCTCATCGATATCGGGGCTTTTGCGATCACGAACAAGAACAAGCATCCCGAAGCGACCATGCGCTGGGTCGATTATTTCTACAGCGAAGAGGGCAGCAAGATGTTCTTCATGGGCATCAAGGACAAGAGCTACGTGGTGAAGCCGGACGGCACGCTGGACTATTCCGATGAAATCAAGAAGGACAAAGAAGCGCAGAAGAAGTATGTGACATTCGCCGGTGGTTTCTATCCAGCCATGCTGACGAAAAATACTTATTTCGGCGGCGAGAGCTACCCGGAGAACCTTGAAGCGGTCAAGAAGATCGAACCGTATTATCCCAAGGAAGTATGGCCCGCTTTTACATATACCCAAGAAGAGCTGACTAGATTTACACCGCTGAGCAACGATATCAATAAGTATGTCGACGAGATGACGGTCAAATTCATTATGGGCAATGCGCCGTTCTCGGAATGGGACAATTATATTGCGACGCTAAAGAAGATGGGTCTCGAAGACTACATGAAAATCTACACAGCGGCTTACGAACGGTACAGCAAAAAATAACCCGATACGGGATGGAGGCGTGAAGAGGCATGATCCGAAGGTTGTTGAAGCGAATAGTCCCCGTTATTCTGTTGTTCAATTTGGCGCGCCGGTCGCCCAGGCGAAGACGGAGTCCGAATTTACCGTATGGGTACCAACGAATACACAGAAAGTGATGCGGGATGAGCCGTTCCCGGCCGAAAGCGCCGGCAAGCCGCAAACGCTTCTAATGGGAGCCGCCCGCAATGAATACGAAAGCGGTCAAGTTATTGTCAAGGCGGGAGATACCCCGCTCAGGAAGCTTCAAGTATCGGTCAGCGAGCTCAAGCAAACGGACGGCAATGAAAAAATCAGCAATGAGAACATCGAGCTTTTCCGGGAGCACTATATTCAGGTAACCAAGCCGACGACGAGTTATTTTCCCGCAGGATGGTATCCCGACGCCCTCATTCCGCTGTCCGGTTTACTCGAAGTACCCGCCCGTCAAAACCAGGGCATTTGGATCAAAGTGAAAGTGCCGAAAGGCCAGGCGGCGGGGGTGTATACCGGCGAAATGACGCTTCATGAAACGGGCAATCCGGTTCGGATCCCGATCACGCTGACCGTATGGGATTTCGAGATGACGGACGAGAGCCATTCGGAGACGGCCTTCACGCTGTGGGGAGATCAGATTTCGTTCGCGCATAACAATGTGCATGGCGATGAGTTCTGGAAGCTGATGGATAAATACTACTGGGCCTCCGTGGACAGCCGGATCGTACCGAGCTATTTGCCGATTCCGGCCGATGACGTGAGCCGTTTCGCCGAGCTAGCCGTCCCGTACATTACGAATCCGAAGGTTTCTGCGTATCGCCTTCCCTTGTATTTGGACGCGCAAAAACAACCGGATTGGAGCAAAACGAAGCAGTTGGTCGATTTGATGAGAGAAAAGGGTCTTCTGGCCAAAGCGTTCTTCTATCTTGGAAGCCAGATCGACGAGCCTGCGCCCTCCGTCTATCCGAAGGTTCGCGAGTACGCCGCCAAAATGAAGGAAATCGCTCCGGACGTGCGTCATTTCGTCACGACACAGCCGGTTGACGAGCTGGTTCCCGACGTATCGAACTGGGTGGCGCTAATCAATAAATATGATAAAAGCTTCGCGCAGGAACGGCAAGCGGCGGGGGATCATGTATGGTGGTATACGAGCGTCAATCCTAAGCATCCCTACCCGAGCTATCATATCGATGACAACTTGATTGGCGCGAGATTGCTTTCCTGGATGCAGAAGGATTACGGCGTGGAAGGCAATCTGTTCTGGTCGACGACGATTTTCAAGAAATATGACGGGAAGCAGTACGTCCCCCGCGACGTCTGGACCGATCCCATGGCATTCCCCGGGGCGAACGGCGACGGTTTCCTCTTCTATCCGGGCACGGGGCTCGGCATCGACGGTCCGGTCGGAACGATACGGCTGGAAGCGATCCGGGAAGGCATGGAAGACTACGAATATTTGTGGCGGCTCGAGCAGCGGCTGAAGCAGACGGCTTCCAAGCTGGGCGTGGCGAACCAATTCCCTTATCACGATGCGCTTCAGATCTATTACGACCGTCTTTACCGCGATATCCGTTCGTATGCCGATGATCCGGCCAACTTGCTGAGCGTCCGCCAGGATGTGGCCGAGGATATCGTAGGCATGAAGAGCGGTCCGGCGTACCCTGGTATCGGTAACTTCCGCTGCATATGGTCTTGGTCGCACTGTGACCGTGTATACGGAGCCGGGAGCCCGGGTACAAATCGGCGGTCAGACCGTTCCGCCCGCAGAGCAAGGTACGGCCTATGCGAAATTTACGGTCGCCGTGCCGGTACACGACGGGCTCAATGAAGTAGCTGTTACCGTTAGCAAAGATGGCGAAGTGAAGAAGATCGTCAAGAAGCTGCAGGTTCGGGGGAGCGACCCTGTTTATACAGTCATGTTGAACGACGCGGAAACGGCGCAGGATATACAAAAGTGGACGACATCCACGGTCGATCTCAGCTCGTCGGTCGAGCATGCGACCTACGGTTCACACTCGCTGAAGGCCGTGTATCGGGCGGGAGTCAAGTTCCCCAACATTCGGCTGTTCGATGCCGGCAAAGGCTTCCCGAGTGCGGATTGGTCCGGGTATGAGGCGATGGAGTTCGATGTGTACAATGAGGGAGAAACGGCGAATTTCTATGTCAAATTTCATCAGACGAACGGGAAGACGGACGATACCTTCATTCAGTATGTCAGACCGAATCGGGCAGCGACGATCCGTATTCCGCTGAATGAAGTGAATCTGGATTTGACGCAGATGAAAGGGATCGAGCTTTGGATGTGGCAGCAGGCCGCTCCAAAGACGCTATATTTCGATCATTTCCGCTTTATTTCGAAACAATAGGAGAGGTGCTGAACCATGAAGCTTACATTTCTTGGAACGGGAGCGGCGGAAGGGATTCCAAGCCCTTTTTGCAGCTGCGCTACTTGTACGAATGCAAGGCGGGAAGGCGGGCGTAATGTCCGCAAACGGCAATGCGTTCTTGTCAATGACGATTTGCTGATCGATATTGGTCCCGATTTGTTCGCCTCTTGCGCTTCATTGGGGCTATCCTTGACGGAGGTTCGGCACCTCCTGGTCACGCACAGCCATTTGGATCATTTCAGCCCGGAAAATTTGCTGCTGCGGTCGAAGCCGTTCCGGCTGGCGACGGAGCTGCCTGAGATGACGGTAGTCGCGGGTCCGTCCGTTTGGATGAAATGGGAGCTGTCGGGAGGGCGCGACAACGAGGCGGGTATTGTCCGGGTACCGCTGCTGCCAGGCGAAACACGCGAGTTCACGCCATACACCGTGCGCTCCGTCGCCGCTTCTCATCATTTGCGGATGGGGGATGCGATGAACTATATCCTTCATGACGGCGAAACGACCGTTCTTTATGCGTCCGATACCGGGATGTACGAGGAGAAGGTTTGGCGGGAACTGGAGGGGCTGAGCTTCGATGCGATAGTGATGGAATCTACGATCGGACTTCGCCCATCCGGCAAAGAGCATCTCAATTTCACCGATCTGGCGCTCATGATAGAGCGACTGGAGTCGATAGGCGCCGTCACCGGCCGTACCGTGAAAATCGCCACCCACTTCTCCCACCAAGGCGTAGAGCCGTATGAGGAGACGAAACAGATACTTGCGCGCATGGGAATCGTTTGCGCTTACGATGGTATGGTCAGCGTCATCGGCCCGGATGTGTACCCATCGGATGCCTTCAACAGTTCGGACCCAAAATCCTAAAAAAGTCTTGTTTTATCTTTGTTCATACTAATTTAACACAATATTAGGCACAAACTCCTATATGTTGGATATCAATCAATACCAAAGTACTATTCCAAATTTTCACAACTTCTTGTAAATTTACATTACACGACAACAGAATATGTTTCGTACGATAATGGCAAACCCATTGAAAAGTGGGGACGCAAAGCTACAGGGGCTAATTTGGCAACGAATGCCAAGATGCCAGCCAGTTACCGAATACGACGGGAAACCTCCGTCTGTTCATTTTTATTCCATATAGACAGGAGGTTTTTTTACATGTGAAAAATAAGTAAATTGATTGGAATACATGGTATTACCTTCAACTTGGAAATTAAATACTAGGAGGCTATTTTATGAAAACCGAGAACTTGAATATTGCAGAAGTAGCGAAAGCGCCGGAGAATGAGAAGCCCTACAGCCAGTATGCGCCGGATATGCACGTATCCGTCGGCTGCATCCCTTGTACCCGAGCTCACTTATCGGCGCTCTCGGTCGCTCTCAAGGCGGGAGATGTCCAGACGGCCCGCGAGGAGATTGCCGCGCTTATGGAGTATGACTTGACGCCGGAGAAGCTGGACGCGACACCGGAGAACGACCGTAAGGTATTAGCCAAATATGCGGAAGAGATTACCTCCATACAAAAAAAGCTTGCCGAACCGGTTCCGGAATTAACATCGATCGCAGCGTCACTCAAAGAGGCGATGCGCTTCGCCAGGGCGGATGGAATCTTCCATCCCGAAGTGCAGCTGAGGCTTGAACGTTCGGAAGAGCATGTGAACGGATTGGAGAGAATTCGTTTCGCACCGGAGAATCTGCTGCGTCTGGAACCGAAGATGCGCGAGGAAATTAAACAGATCCTGCCGGAAATCCGCGAAGCGCGGCATAAACTTTTGAACGGCATTGTGACACCGGACGACCTGGAATGGGTGGCGGCCCGTTTTGCAGAAATCTCTCGAAAAGTCAATGGGGAAACGGATCCGCACTTATTAACGACGGTACAAGCGGAAGCGGCGGATCTGAATTCAAGATTCCGCAAGGACGTACTTCAAGCCTGGGGAGGTAAATCCTATGAATCAACTAGAAATTGAAAAAGTATACTACTTGAACCAAGAGTGCAGTATTGCGGACCATCACCGGTGCCAGCTAGCCACCGTTGTATGCATGGCCGCGGATATCAGCGAACAGGAAGGGCTGGCTCTGCCGCCACAGCTACAGCGCATCATGGATACACAGATATTTACCGAAAGCGACGTTCGGTCGGCACTCCTTGAATGGGTGGATACCATACCCGAATGGCAAAGAGAAGAGGCCGAAGAGTTGCTCAGTATCGTTGAGAAGAGATAGAATAGAGCCCTTGAGCTCAAGATACGCTGTTTTAATCTTTATAACACGGATGGAGGGAAGAGCCCTGCGGGGCTTTTTTTTGTTGCACTTCGTTACTTTCCAATGGGTGTAGGACTATTCATGATTGGGTAAATTAGGAAGACATCTGATTTTGGGGATTGAAACGGTGGCGGAATATGTTCATCTTGTTGCGAGCGGTCTTGTGGGTATTTATATTATTCCGTTGGGGTGACTGGAGGAATTGGAGAAAGTATCAATCCAGCATCCTTTTTGTAATTGCCGGGAATTTTCTGTATAACTTCCTTTGTCATGATTATTCCATGTGGGAGTATCCGCCGAATACCATATTTCATAGTCATACTGCCGTTTCCTTGTTTTATGACCTTACCATTAACCCTGGTGTGGTGATTCTCTATTTGGGGTTGTACCCGACAAAGGTTCTCAGTCAACTTCTCTGGATCTCATTCTGGGTATTCATATACGCGGTGGTGGAATGGATCGAGCTGCAGATCGGTGAAATAACCTATCATAACGGATGGAATTTCATGTGGTCCGTCTTGCTGATGGGTATCGCCGTTCCGATGATTCGGTTGCATGACAAGAAACCTCTATGGGCATACGGCATATCCATATTTATTGTTATTGGGTTGGTTAAAGTATTTGAAGTGCCCATAGCCAAATGACGAAACGTTATTGCCGAATCCGGTAGCCTTACACAATATTGAATCTGGCCCACCAGCCGTCCGTACTGAAGACAGTCGATGCCTGAGTCCTGCTGCTGTTTTCAATTTGGAAGAAGATCTTAACCAGCGTGCTGCTTTTCGATGTATTGGTGAACAAGGCTTGCCTCGGACGTTCTTCCGAACAATTCGATTTCGAACGGTACTGCCTTTGAGCAGTAATCAGAAAGCGGTTTTTCGTATCATCAAAACAGAACTTGGTATTGACCAGCACCAGCTTCTTACCAGCGGGGATTCTGACGGCGATATGCTGGCGAGTGCTGTTGAAACCGGGCTGAAGCGTGAAATCCTCCACACTGACGGAGCCGCTGACTTCAAATGCCATTCTCCTCATCTCCTAAACTTTTTCTCTTCATTCTATTGAATGCTATTCACGGAGATAAGGATATCAGCGGATTCATCAAAAACTGGCAGCGCTCCGCCTTTTTCTTTTGAACAATAGGCTATATTCCGGTAAACCCATCGAGGAAGCCGCGGATTTCTCGAATAGTCGTCCGATCGATCGGCTGTCTTGTCCCAGCTACCGGATCAGCTAGTCATACTTATCCTCTTCGACTCGAAACTTTTTCTGTACAATAAGCTCAGCTTCCGTTTCGAAATTCAGATAGAGCGGGGCTGGAAGCTGTTCAACGATATCTTGTACCAGAGGAAGCCCCAAGAATTCCTCCAATGTCTGAGGTCATGCGGCTCTAAACCGGTAGCCCATTCCCGGACGGTGTCGATGAACTTATAGAAGGAAGATTCAAAAGTGTCAGCCGCCGCTTCCGAATCCTCGTAATCCGCTTGAGCCATAGAGTTCCAGTTCTGTAAAACGGTCTGCAAAGCTTGTTCAACTTCACGATTCATGCGTAAGCCTCCTTTATAGCTAATTTTAGCACCTCGATGGATAATAGAGCTGGATGCGGCTCTGTGTTCGCTTCCTAATCTTCTTGAAGCGATTTGGCCTTATCGGCTCCTGAAGCTTCGTAGAGCGGAGCGTTACCGTCGAATGCACCGGCAAAATAGAGCTGTCCGCCCGCAAAGTACAGGCTGACCGCACGAACGCCACGGAGCACCGGCGTCAGTTCGCCGCCGTCGATCCGGATTTTTTCAATATCGGCCGATCCCATAATGCCGAACATCCCCTTGACGTAGTAAATCCATCCGTCATGATAGTTCAGTGTATTAAAATTGACCGGCTTATCAAATTTACGGAGCGGGATGCCGGGCGAGCCCTCCAGGCTCATTTTGAACAACTCGTTGTCGTCGCCGTAATAAATCCAGCCGCCCGCAATCACGAAATTGCTGAAATGGCCGGTGGCGAGAGGTGTCAATTGCGTCCCGTCCTTGCGGATTTTGCTCAAGGCGGCAGGATGCTCCGCATCACCCGCCTGTACGAAATAGATCCAGTCCTTAAGGACGTGAATGGAGCCTGTAATAGAATCCTGGAGCGGCTCGCTTGCAGTTCCCTGGAACAAGGTGGTTTCGCCGGTCCCATCGGTTTTGATCTTTTTAATGCCTAGCGTTTTGTAAAAAGCTACCGTATTCTGCGGCGGACTGGATAATACTTGGTCTGCATAATAGATCCAATCGCCGTCCACGATAATGCGCGCCGCCGGGGTGTCGGAGATCAGAGTCCGCCCGGTACCGTCGGTACGCACTTTGTAAATACCCTGATGAAGATTTCTCTCTTTATCGGTAACCGTATAATAGATCCAATCCCCGACCACATGGATCGAACCGGCGTTGTCGTCCGTGAGCTTCGTCTTACCGCCGCCATCCAGCTTCATTTTGTACAGGTAGTTAGGCCCGAAGTAATTGTTGTTCGGATTGTAGTATATCCAATCACCCGATACAGCCAGTTGGCCGCCATTGTTCAAATTGAAATTGTCGCTTGCGGCGGCCGGCGGCGCGTCCTCCGTCGATCCCGCCGTATCGATGCGAAAGCCGTTTACGCTGTCCCAGGACGTATTCCAACCGAATTCGTCGTGCGTAAAGCGCCATGTCATCGGAAAGTAGGTGATATTGCGGAATAAGAGCAGGGGATAAGGCTCCGCCGTATTGTCGATCTGCTTGCCTTTCACCTGAACGGGGAAATCGGGCAGCATCGCGGTTTCCCCGGATAAAATGCCGCCTTCCGGTTTCAACGTTTGCATTAATTCCTCGGCGCGCTCGCGCTTAATTATGCCAAGTCCCGCTTGAGCATCCCAGGAGGTGGTGAGTCCGAGGGCCCGCGCATAGTCCCAGGTCATCGGAAAATAAGTGATGTCTTTATAGAGGAGCAGGGGTATTGGCTGTGGATATTATCTACCGGGGTTCCGTTCAGAACAATGGGAAAATCGGGCAGCGATACCTTCACCTGTTTCGGCGCAGCAGCATAAGCGGGCACAGAGCCGAACAGCATCGGAACAGCCAGCGCCGCAGCAAGGAATGATCGTTTCATGTAGGAAATCTCCTTTTCTAAGATGAAGTGTTCTACCTAACTTTAACGCAAGGTTCGCCGTAAAAGTTGCTTTTCTTCATATTGATAAGTGTTCATTGGAAAATACATTGGCTGTTAGCCGTAGTGGTATTCGTCTTGGTGGGCTCGGCCGCGGCAAATGCGGAAAGCGAAACAGGAGGTGCTTCCTTATCCGAACCGACTGCCATACTTCAGGGCACGGCGCTGACCGTCGCTTATGGGGAGAAGGTACTGACGCTAAGACGGAACGCGGACGAATGAAGCGGTGTCTGTTGTTCAGCCGAATGAGTAAGCGACCAAGGACCTCAAATCCGCACTCAGCGGGGATGAGGTCCTTGACGAAAATCACGATCAATGGTGCGGGCAAGTCGAGCGGGCTTTAAGTCTCCCCATATAATCAGTACTGCCAGTTTAGTGTAAAGGTTGCCGTGCCTCCCGCAATATAGGGCACCGACCAATAATGGTTACTGCCGTTCTCCCAGATCACGTTGCCGGAGCTGTCTTTTTTAATCGCCTTAAAGTTATAGGAGTGGTTCGCGCCTAAATTAAATGTAGCCTGCCAGACACCATTCCCGACATAAGAAGCCGGTACCGCATATTGAGTATTCCACGCACCGAATTCGTCGCGATCCCCGACCAAATAAACATTTTGACCAAAGGATGTATTGGCGTTGTTAATGGTAACCGTGACCTTCTGGGGCTGGATGGCCAATGTCTGTGTAAAGGGAGAGAGTTCGCCGGTCGGCGTCCCGTCTGCATTCACTACATATTGCAAGCGCAGAAGCGCAAAGCCGTCAAAACCGAGATTGAACGTGTTAATCGCAGTGCTGTCATATAGCTGTTGATTGTTGCTGATGGCCAGCGCATTCTCCCCGTCATGAGGAATTCCCTTCTGGTTCGCAAGGCCTGCTACATATTGGACCAGCTCCTGCGGCTCGCTGTAATAAGGGTAGACGTTATTGTCCTGCAGCTCAAGCGCCGTGAACGCCAGGTCGGCATTGCTGCTTTTGAACTGATCCAATAGTGTGGAATAGTTGTATAAACCTGCCGTATATTCCGCCTCGTGGGGTACACTCGGGTTAGAGTACTGCCAATGGATCCCCGGCACTTTGCCGCCAAGCCGAACGCCGAACCCATCCAAATTGGCATGCGCCTTGGCCATCACACTACTCATATGCGTTGTCAGCACGGATTGGTACCATGTTAAAAAGTCGCTACCGTACGTGCCTTTGAAGCCGCCGCTGTTAAAGAAGGAATCGCCGTTCGAAGGCGGCATCACCTGATTGAATCCGCTGAGGCTCGTTCCCCATGCCTTATTCAGGCGCCGATCGTCCCGTACTTGTTCTGCATCGCATTCTGGAAGCTGCTGATCGCGGGTCCGGAGTAAGCTTGCAGCTTGCCGCGGCCGGGGTAGCTCCAGCCGTCGTTCGCGTTGTAGCTGGGGTAGCGGAGCTCGCCGGCCGGTCCCATACCGATGTAAATTTTAAAGAAAGATCCTTTGAACGCTGACATGTTCGCTGCAAAGGATTTGAAAGCCTCTTCATACAGCGTGTAAGAAAGGGAGAAGAACGGAGCGACGTATTCGTGGTCATAGTAGCCTGTTTCCGATTTGTATTGCATTTGGTCCTGTGTACCGAGCGTCCATACCCAGCCCGGTATAGGGAAGTTACAAGTGTCCCCGACATTACCGCCGCATTGATGGAACGAGAAGATAGGTGCGATCAGTAATCCGGCGCTCTTGATATGTGCGAACACGTTCTGGTAATAACTCCAATCGAACTGATTTCGGGCATTCGGTTCAAAATGGTTCCACCACATATCGACCTCAACCACTTTGACTCCGTTGTTTTTTAAGGTCGCCAGCTGCTTGTCGAATGAGGCGAAATCGGTGATGTCCTCCAAATTAAGCATGACGGACACTTTGTAGTTGTTGTCCACTGCCGCTTGGGCGGGTGTCAAATTACCCAATAAAAGACTGCCGATTATGAAGATTGCAAGCATCCATTTGCCGAGTCTCTTCCTGCGTCCGTTAAACATTCGTCCATCCCTCCAGACATTGATAAAATCAACATCATTATATATGGATGACAGCGCTTTCGCAGTACGCGGAATTGATGAATTAGGTGGAAAATATTGTCTTGTGCAATCTCCATTCGGATTTATGAAGCCCGGAAGCCCAGGGGTATTGTCCCCTAGGCCTGCTTCTTTCTCGGCTTCCGGCCGATGAATATGAGTGTAATCATCCCCCGCCGGCAAACACCAAGGCCGAGACGAGAAGTGCCGTATGCACCCCGGCTGCCGACGCAGTGGTTTCGGCGTGTTCGCCGGCGCCGTTCATGCATAAACTGAGAACGGCAACGCCGAGAGCGGCCCCGAGTTGTCGGATCGAGTTCAGAGCGCCGGAAGCAACGCCCGCTTGACCGGGAGGAGCCGCGGTAACGACAGCTGTTACGAGTGGCGGAATCGTTAAGCTAAGGCCGTAGCCGGTGAAGAATAATCCGACGAACAACAGCCAGTAGAAGGAGCCGGCTGCGGCCGTCAGCATGGCGGTACCGATAGCGGTGACGAAGAAGCCGCATATCATCGGCGACCTTACACCGATGCGGTTTACGATACGGCTCGTCAATATCGGATTTACCATCATGGGTAAGGTGAGCGGCAGGAACGCGAGTCCGGTCAACAGCGCGGAATAGCCCAGGCCCTGCTGAAAGAAGAAGGTGAGCACGAAAAGGCGACCGGACAACCCGAAATTAACGGCCAGCCCCGCGGCGAGTCCCGCCGAGATACTGCGCTGCCGAAGCAGCTGGATAGGCAACATCGGCGATTTGCCGCGGGCCTCGACGACGGCAAACAGGAGCAGGCTGACGGCGGCCACGACAATAGACGATAGGACGAGAGGGGAGCCCCAGCCTACCGGTCCTCCTTCCACAAGTGCGAAAGTAAGCGCAAGGAAAAAGAGGGTTGCGGTCAGCTGCCCTGCAAGGTCAAGGCTGCGTTCTGTATTGCGCTTGGTCTCTCCGGCGTTGGAAATGATAAGCAATAAGCTCAAGAGGGCGATCGGGATGTTCACAATAAAGATGCTTCGCCATCCGATCCAATCGGCAAGCGACCCTCCTAAGACAGGTCCGGCGACCAAGGCTACGCCCGAAACGGTGGCAAAGACGCCGAGCGCTTTCGTCCGTTCCTTCGGTTCCTGATAGATGGAAGCGATCAGTGCCAGAGAAGCCGATGTCATTGCCGCACCGCCGATACCGAGCACCCCCGCATCGTGATCAATAAGCCTAACGAAGGGGCGATAGAGGACAAGGCGGAAGCGGCTGCGAACAGGATGAGCCCGCCGGTGAACATGCGTCTAGCTCCGTACCGGTCGGACAGCGAGCCCATACTGAGCAGCAGGCTGGCAAACAAGACCGTGTAAGCATTGGCCACCCATTCGAGTGACGTAAATTTTCCACCCATATCGGAATGAATGGCGGGCAGGGCCACCGTTACGATCGTCGTATCGAGCAGCACCATGAAGTAGCCGAGAGAAAGCCCGAACAAAGCGAGAGCTTTTCTTTTGGCCGCTAATTTTAGAGAAGCTGCATCCGAAGGTGGAGCGGATGTTGAAGTGGATTGAGCCGATGTTGCCATAACGAACCTCCTAATTTCTTATTCAAGCAGGTTGATTGTATAATGAAGAAAACAGGCTGACGAGATGACGGTTCGTCATAGGATTCGTACTCCTACCAAGACGGGCGTCTCCGTAGGGAGAGGGGATAAGAGATGGAGCAGACGACGGATGCGGCCAGGCTCGGGCAGTTGGGGCACTTCCTGCGTACAAGGAGAGAGCGGCTAACGCCGGAGACGATGGGATTTCCCAACGACGGCAGAAGGCGGACGCCGGGCCTAAGGCGCAGTGAGGTTGCGATGCTGGCCGGGGTCAGCGTCGATTGGTATACATGGCTGGAGCAGGGGAGGAATATTCAGGTTTCCGCACAGGTGCTTGATAGCATCGCAAAAGCTCTGCAGCTGGACGATAACGAAAAAAAGCATCTGTATTTGCTGGCGATGAGACAGCCGCCCACGGATGTTCTGCAGACGGAACGAACCGTGGTAAGCGAGAAGCTGCAGCATGTGCTGGACCGGCTTGAGTACAGCCCGGCTATTGTGACCGATGCGCGCTGGAACGTGGTAGCATGGAATTTGTCGGCGTGCGCTGTGGTCGGTGATTATCGGGTCATGCCGGTACAGGAGCGAAACATGGTATGGAGGGCATTCACCTCACCTTACTTGCGGCAAGCTGCTGCGGGGCAAATGGGAGGAGCATGCCAAGGTAAGACTGGCCCAGTTCCGAGCAAGTTACGGAACTTATGCCGGAGACCCTTGGTGGGAGGAGTTCATCGCCGAACTTTCCGCGGTAAGTCCACAATTTCGGGAGTGGTGGGCGAAACATGAGGTTCTTCCGATATCGGAAGGGAACAAGCATTATTTCCACCCGGAAGCCGGGGAACTGATCCTGGAATATATCACGTTCCAGGTGAGCGATGCTCCCGGCCTGCAGGTGATGATTAACACCCCGATCGGCCAGACGGAGGAGAAGATCAAGCGGCTGGTGGAAAACCTGAAGAGCGCCGTTCAGCCGTAAATCCCGGATTGGTTCTCCTTTCAATTTACATATGAACGGGACTGTGGTACTTTTGAATAGCAGTTACAAAATCGTGCAATTGTTTCATAAAATGAACTACGGAGTGATCATGATGATGGATCGATCCTGTCCCGGTACCGTTGAACCAATCCTTGCGCTCTTGGACGGCAAATGGATGCTTCTACTCTTGTTCGAATTGTTTAACGGGACACGGCGTTTTGGCGAACTACGCCGTAAGCTGCATCCCATTAGTCCGAAAACTTTGACAGACCGCTTGCGGCTGTTGGAGGAAAAGGGAATCGTCACCCGCACTCTTTATCCCGGCGTGCCGCTGCATGTGGAATATGAACTTACCGAAGCCGGGCAGGGTCTGCAGCCGATATTTGAGGCCATGTGGACGTGGACTCAAGTACATGGAGCCTATCTAAAGGACGAGATGAGTGATGCAGGCGAAAAGGCGAATTGATTGAGATTAGGCCATCCCTTGCAGGATGGCCTTTAAGCTAGTCGCTATGGAGCCCGCCGATGCCGATACCGCTGCCGATGGAACTGCGGCTATCGTTCTAAACGGCATATTCCACCTCGATCATGTCCGTAAATTCGAATAACATCCAGTCATGGCCCACCTGCATCTTCACGAGGTAGAGGCGAGGGTCAAGTCCTGTTACAATCCCGGTGTATTGCCGGTTTCCATGTACTCCGTCAACGGTAATGGTCACCTTCACGTATTTCAGGCGAGATTCTTTGAGCCGCTCGAACATTGCCTGCAGTTCTTCCTCACTCCGTTCCGGCCTACGAACTCCGGGTGTCGCCTTGTTCATGCCGTCTTCCTCCCCACCGGTTGCACGGCCAAAATACGGCTTGCTTGAAAAGTCCGAGGCGCCCGTCTTTCCAAGCAATACGCCTTAACCATCCCATCTTCAACAAGCCGGATCTCAATCCGCCGCTGTGTGATCCGGTTATCGCGGCCCAGATAAATGATTTCCACGGTACGGCCTGTGTATTTTTGAAGGGTATTCCACATGAAAACCGCCTCCATTTATACAAACGTTTGTTCTTATATTATACACAGAATAGCGAACGTTTATTCGTATTTCAAGAGGAATTTTCTTGAAAATATTCGGCATAGGCAGTGTTAAGTAATTTGGACAGAAGAAGAAGAAATATGTAAAATGATCCACACATCCGGAATCGCGCCATTGCCGCACTGCACGAGCATTATAACCAGGCATGATCCGATGACCGGACCGGCTTTAACCAAATCTTTAAGGGAGCAAACCATGAAGGAACACGAAGAAATACTTCTCAGAATGGGAGCAAGGGGAAGGCGTACTTGAAGCAGTATGTCAAAATAATGTGTAAAGATAAAGTGGTTGACATTAACGGATTCGCTGAAGCATTTGAGCAGTATATTCAACAACGCCCAATAGATAAGAATGGACAACGCTCTATTTCTTTATCAAGCTTTCGTGACTTTCTGACATTACAAATCCATTTAAAGAAAGTGAAATTCATATAAAGTATACCTCACACAAATGGAATATTTTTTTGTAAAATAAAAGAAGATTGTATTCACTGCCAGAATAACCTTTGCGCAGCAATGCGGCCGGTGGTTCCCTCGTTATTCTCATGATCTAAGGAAGGCGAAGATTAAGAGTCTAATCCAAAGGGGCGGATCAAGTTGACGCTGGAAATGGAAGCGAAGGAAATTATCGTCAAGGAACAAACGATTTTTCATCACACGGGCAATCTCATTAAAACGGACGACAGGGACATCCCCATCATTGCCCGATTCGAAGAACCGCTTATCGTGATTTTAGGCAATGTCTTAAGTCATGAGGAATGCGACGAACTGATTCGTCTGTCCAAAGACCGGATGAAGCGATCCAAAATAGGAGCCTCCCGTGAGGTGAATGAAATCAGAACCAGCAGCAGCATGTTCTTTGAGGACGGGGAATATGACATTGTAGACAGGATTGAACAAAGAATTTCGCAAATCATGGGCATTCCTGCCGAGCATGGCGAGGGCCTGCAAATTCTAAATTACAAACCAGGGCAGGAATACAAAGCTCATTACGACTATTTTTCAGTGGGAGGTCAAGCCGGAGGCAACTCCAGGATAAGCACGCTCGTCATATATTTAAATGATGTGGAGCGCGGCGGAGAAACGTTTTTTCCCAAACTTCAGTTTTCCGTCTGCCCGCATAAGGGAATGGCGGTTTACTTCGAGTATTTCTATCAGGACAACCGCTTGAACGAGCTGACCCTTCATGGAGGAGCACCAGTCATCCGTGGAGAGAAATGGGCCGCCACCCAATGGATGAGAAGGCAAAGAGTGAAATAGAAATTCTTCATCCTATTGCATTCTTGGGCGAACATGCCCGTAAAAAAGACCCGATCATTTTTACATGACGGGGTCTCTTTCATTAATCCGTAATATTTCGGGTATAGTATTCGATGATATCTTTGCGGCGAATAATACCAAGGAAGACGCGATTGTCGTCTACGACCGGAACGAAGTTCTGATCTGCCGCCAGTGCCAGCATATCGTCCAAATCGGCGCCGATCGCGACGCATTCGATTTTCAACCGTTTTTTGATGGAGACGACGGGAATTTCGTGCATCGTATCGAAATGAAGGCCCGGCGTGGCCTTCATCTTCCATAACAAATCTCCCTCGGAAAGCGTTCCGAAATACAATCCATCTTCGTCCAAGATCGGAATGGCCGTATATTGGCATGCCTCCAATTTGTCCAGGGCTTCCTTCATGTTGGAGGATGTCGTGATGTAAGAGACCTCGTCCTTGGGATATAGAAAAGATTTGATGTCCACCTGTATCACTCTCCTTTGGTATATTAAAACATATTTCAACGCGGGACGCATGTGGAAAATGAAAGGGAACGATTTAAGGGGGCAAGTCAGATTTCATCAGCCGGACGGACGTTAAAATATTGTTCTCTCATCAATGTAATGTTTCGTTCGATCATATTTATGGCTTCCTCCGGTTCTACAATTTTGGCGTCATAGCCGACTCCCCATATCATATCCACATAGAACGCCAACTGCCGAACGGGAATTGATATGGTGAGCGTTCCTCCGCCATCGTCATGAGAATGGATGAAAGGATACAGCCTGCCGTTCGACTCCAGCTTTCTGATACCGGCTTGGGTTAAGCGGGCTATGAGTACGGTTTTATCAGGATCCGCACTATCCATGTTTAGCCATTCGTTCAGGGACTTCAGATCCAATTCTTCACGGTATAAAATGGCTTCGTTCAATTGTGCGGAGAGGATCCGATCCGCGCGGAACAGCCGGTAGGCCTGTCGGGTGAAACAATATGCCGGACAATACCAATACCCGCGGTCGGAATAAAGACCGACCGGCTGAATATCCCTCGTTTCGGACTCTCTTCCTGAATCGTATGCTATCGTGACCGTCCGCCGAATCATTATGGCCTGCAGCAAAACTTGAAGGCAAGCCGATGACATATATCGGTTGGGACTCCAGATGGCGACTTTGTCCTTTAAACGTTCGATCTGTTTTTTGATATCGGGCGGCAAATAATGATAAAACTTATCCATTGCCGATTCCGTTCCTTCGCCAAAAGGGAGCGAGCCAAAAAATTTCAAGGATTGCGCTGCAAAAAAGATGGAGATGGCTTCACTCTCTGTGAAAGCGATAGGAGGAAGCACGCGTTCGTTTAAGATCTTGAAGCCGCCTCCACGCCCGGGGATGGAATAGAGAGGGACGCCAAGCTCGCTTAAATCTACCAAATCACGGGAAATTGTTCGCTCAGACACGCCGATCTCATAGGCTAGCTCGCCGATGGTGAAGGATTTTCGTGCGTTAATGATCATAATTAATCGAATTAAACGCTGAGATTTATGCATTCCTATCTCAACCCTTACTTTTTTTCATTTATTTTATCACAAAAAGGTGCCGGTACCTGACAGGTTTTCTTGATGGGAGCCGACTGAATCGCTTTTCTTTATAACATGTTTCATCGCCCTCTTTCCGGGGTAACTATAAGTATTTGCGCGAATCTTTTATACAAGGGGAGCCGATGATGGGCAACAGGGAGCTATTCAAAAAAATGATGGTTTATGAACATGTATATCAGCATGCGCCAATGGGGATAGCGATTCTTTCGCTTGACCGGCGTTGGGTAGAGGTGAACCCTGCAATCTGTAAAATGTTTGGGTATTCGATGGAAGAGCTTTCGATGCGCACGACCTTTGATATCACTTACCCGGATGATATGTATCTTACGGATGCGTTGGTTCAAGAATTGCTGAACGGTGAGATAGAGAATTTCGAAGTGGAAAAACGATTTGTACATAAAGAGGGGCATGTCGTCTGGACTTCCATTCATGTTTCGCTGCTGCGGGATCCGGCAAACGGGGAACCGCGGAACATGATCGTCCAAATTATCGATATCACCAACAACAAAGCGACCGAACAAAAACTGATTGAAAGTGTGGAGCGGTATACCTCGCTTAAAAAATACAACCACGACGCGATCGTTTCGTTCGGGCTTGACGGCAATATCATCAATGGAAATCAAATGACAGAAAAATTGACCGGCTATGAGATACCGGAGCTCATTGGAACTCCTATTTCAAGACTGGTGGGGAAAGGCATCTACGAAGCATCCTTGCGGATGTAAACTGTTCTGCAATGGTCGAAAAAGAGATTAATTTAATCAGACATAAGGAGGGCCATTTCGTCGAGGTGCTGGCTACGCTGGCTCCCATTGTTATTCAGGAGTCCATCAGGGGATTTTACCTGATCGCTAAAGATATGACCGAACAGAAAAGGCTGATTATTGAGAAAGAAGCGGCGGAAAAAACGAACCAAGCCAAGAGCGAATTTCTAGCCATGATGAGTCACGAGATTCGTACCCCGATGAACGGGGTTATCGGTATTACGGATCTGTTGCTGGAAACCGAGCTGAGCAAGGAACAAGAAGAGTATGTCGAGATTATCAGAAAAAGCGGCGCTACGCTTCTGGCCATCATCAATGATATATTGGACTTTTCAAAAATTGAATCGGGCAATACCAGCTTAATCGAAGAATCCTTTAGTGTAAGAGGTGTTCTGCTGGATACGCTGAATTTGGTCATGCCCAAGGCCTTTGAGAAAAACTTGGAAATCACCACCTCGGTTTGTCCGAACGTTCCTCAATATGTCGTAGGGGATGTGACCAAACTTAGGCAGGTGCTGATCAATCTCATCAATAATGCCATTAAGTTTACCCCGAACGGCTCCGTAACCATTGGGGTGGACAAGGTGGAACAAGAAGGCCCGTTCGTGCACCTTCAGTTCAAGGTCGAGGACACTGGCATCGGGATCCCGAAAAACAGGGAGTCACGACTTTTTGAGCCCTTTTATCAAGCGGATAACTACATGACGCGCTCGGCGGAAGGAACGGGGCTCGGGCTTGCGATCTGTAAGAAGCTCGTCCGGCTGATGGGCGGGGATATTAAATATCAGCCGAATGATCACGGGCAAGGATCAACATTTGTATTTACCGTGAAAATGCTGGCACGGGAGGACGATTCGCAAATGGTCAGCGCACATGGAACAGAGCCAACCCGCCGCGAGTCCGCTCAAAATTTTGATTGCTGAAGACAATGAAGTGAATCAAATGGTGCTCAATCGCATGATTATGCGAATCGGTTATCATGCGAAGCTTGTAAAAAACGGATACGAAGCGGTTGAAGCGGCGGCCCGTGTGCCTTATGACCTGATTTTCATGGACGTGCAGATGCCGGGGATGGACGGCGTGGAAGCCATGCAAAAGATCAAGGCGCAGCAAACGAAGCCTTGGGTCGTCGCCGTGACTGCGCATGCCTTGCCGGGTGACCACGAAAAGTATATTGCCGCAGGGATGGATGATTACCTTAGCAAGCCGGTACGCCTCGAAGACGTGGAACGTATCATTAAAACATGTTTCGAACAAAAAAATAGTGCTTTTAGATAATGTTGACATCGCAACACTTCACAAATGAAGAGCACCGTGAAAGGCATCCGGCCCGTATGGACCAGGTGCCTTTTTCAGCTTGACGGGCATTTCTGCGCTATCTCGACATTAACATAGACCGAAAGTGTTTTTAGACCTGACGTCTAATGTTATTTCCCCCAGCGCCAAGGAGGAAAATAAAATGAGAGACAACCAAACAGGCGTTCCATGGAAAATAAGGTAATTCCCCTATAACTTAAGATATACGCCCCCATCTGTATTTTGAAATGATAGGTATAATGAAATTTGAACCGGAACCGTCAAGCGGCGGTTATTTAAATGTAAAGGAGAGTGTGTTGATGTTCAAAGGGAATAAGCCGAAAATGAAAAGGATATGTGGAATTTCAGTTCTCCTATCGGCTCGCTTTATCGTTATTCTGGACGACGGGTAACGATGTCAACAGGGTAGAAGCCGCTGCAAACCATATCATTGCCTTTCCCGGTGCGGAAGGCGGAGGTAAATTTGCAACAGGCGGACGTGGGGGTGATGTAGTTTATGTCACCAATCTGAATGACAGCGGACCGGGTTCATTCAGAGAAGCAGTAGGCACACCCAATCGAATCGTTCTTTTTAAAGTCGGAGGAACCATTGAATTACAAAGCGATGTCGTTGTCAAATCCAATGTGACTGTAGCCGGACAGACGGCACCCGGCGGCGCAGGCATTACACTCAAAAACTATAAAATCGGTCTTGGCGGCGATAATATTATCCTTCGCTTTATCAGCTCAAGGCCCGGTGAAAGAGGGGTTTGGAAGGATTATGATGCCTTTGGAGGTTCCAACGGAAGTAACTCGATCGTAGACCATGTTTCCATAGGCTGGGCCAATGACGAACAATGGGGACTTTATTCAAATAACAATAATTACACGGTTCAGTATTCCATCATCGGTCCATCGAATTCATTTTCATACCATTCCAAGGGCATTCACGGGTTTGGGGTTATGCTCGGCCGGGCTAATGCTTCATGGCATCATAATCTCATTGTTCACAATGTCTCTAGAAACTTTAGAGGAAAAGTGGTAGGGACCAATCCCATTGATTTTACCAATAACGTGATCTACAACTGGGGATATCAAACGGCTTATGGAACGCTTGGGCATGAAAATTATGTGAATAACACATTGAAAATGGGTGTTTCAACCAAAGGCGGTTTACATTATATAAGTGTCGGCGATAGTGGAACAAGTCCTGAGAACTACTCTATCTATCTGAAGGGGAATCGTTTTCTTAATCGGGACAACACAGACTACAGTACGTTTACCTCGGATAACTGGACAGGCATTAGCTATGGCTCCGGAAAAACAGAAGAAAATACCCGTTCGGACGTGCCTTTTGAAATGCTTGTAAACGGTGTCAATGTTTCTACAGCGGTCTATGCGGAGAGTGCGGAGGATTCCTACAATCATGTGCTGCATTATGCCGGTGCGGCGGTAAGTGCGGTTCAAAGGACGGATATTGACAAGCAGGTAGTTCTCGAAACAAGAACGGGTAAAGGATCGCTTACAGGTGCAAGACCTTATGCCGACGCTTCAGATGAAGAGAAGGAGGAACTTGATAAATACAATATTGCGACCGGTGTTGAATATAAATATCCCGATGCCGTGTGGACCGGTGCACCAACGGATACAGATGGAGATGGTATGCCGGATGATTGGGAGAAAGCAAGAGGGCTTAATCCGAACAGTGCTTATGCATCTGACGGTACCCTGGAATCCAGAGGAGACTACTGCGGAATGGGCTATACCAATATAGAATATTACATTAACGATTTAACCGTTCATGCCTTCCCATCCAATACGGTACAGCTTTCTCCCAAAAAGGGATAATAACGTTAAGAGTAGAAAGCTGAGATTAAAACACTTTCAAGAGAATGCGACCATGTCGTAAGATATGGAGACAGCCTTGGAGGTGTTTTTGCTTTCATCATAAAGGGTTCTTGAAAAAACGGTGGAATTATAAATTCTTAGAGGTGAGTTCCATGATCATTCGAGAGAAATGTACCTGCCCATTGGAGATTGTTCATGACATTATCAAGGGTAAATGGAAAACCATGATCGTATTTCAACTGGGAAATGGGAATACGTCCTTGGCTCAACTGGAGCGGGATATTGACCAGATCACTCAAAAAATGCTGTTACAGCATTTAAGAGAACTTCAATCCTGTGGAATCGTTGATAAAATCAAAACGGAAGGTTACCCTTTGCACGTAGAATACTATCTTACCGACCGGGGAGAAAACTGTTGGATGCGGTATTGATTATGCAAGAGATCGGTATTGAATACATGGTGGAATGGGGGCAAACCGAACTTCTTGATCGCAAAGGCATCAGCTATAAGAAATGAAAAATCCGTACCCACAAAAAAGTGGGTAATTCACCGCTCGCTATACCGCGATTATAATTCTTTTTGAAACAACTTAAATCAAGGTAGAGGAGCCATGAACCATGAACACAGCGTTACTATTGGTAGACATTCAGAATGATTATTTCAAAGGGGGCAGAAACGAGTTATTCAATATCGATAAAGCGTCAACCCGTGCACAGGAAGCCTTGTCGCTGTTCCGGGAAAAGAATTTGCCAATTGTTCATATTCAGTGCATTCTTCTGGAGGAAAATGCCACCTTTTTTCTTCCCGATACCGAAGGGATCAAAATTCATGAAAGTGTACATCCGCAACCAGACGAGAAAGTGGTTGTCAAGCATACGCCGGATAGTTTTTTTCAAACGCAATTACAAAATCATCTTGAATCGCTAAAAGTAACGCGGTTGGTCATTTGCGGCATGATGAGCCATATGTGTATCGATTCGACAGTGAGAACTGCACATCGCTTGGGCTATGAAGTCGTATTGCTGAATGAAGCGTGTACCACCCAAGATTTGGAATGGAATGATACCGTGATTCCTGCCGCTACCGTTCATGATACTTTTATGGCCACCTTACATGGTACCTTCGCCCAAGTAATGGACAATAGCAGTCTTTATGAATTGATTTGAACCATATAATGTATAAAATGATCTTGCCAACAGATATTATAAACGTACGACTAATAAAAAGCAGGAGGGTGTGCTTGTGAGACGGACAATGACGTATTCATTGATTGCGGCAGGTGTCGTAGCAGGCGGAGCTGTCATTGCATATTCAATGATGAACAAAAACAACCCGTTCAATTTTGTTGGTCGTATGTTTTAAAAGGGAGAGGTCGTAACGACCTCTTCTTTTTTTGACATGACAAGATCTTTCGCGGCATATAATGGCGATGATGTGCCGGGGAGGAACGAGTATGCAGGCGGCTAACATTTTGCCGGTTTGGGAAGAGCACCGGTTTTGGCTCGAGATATTGTCCGATCATGCCCATTTCCTCAGGGATTATATGTCTCCGGAAGAAACCAAGTGGGTCAATGCGGCGGAGTCCTATATCGAAGAGTTTCGCCGGCTCCGAGAGCGGCTTGAGGCGTTGGGAAGGGATCTGCCTCCATCTTCCCCGCAGATGATTCAATTCGCCGGTGAAAGCCACTCCGCGACCGCCGGTTACTACCGGTTGGAAGGATATATGCAGCATCTGCGAATTTTTAACCGGATCAATTTGAATTTGACCCCGTCTTTTCTGAATGGCACATTAAACGAAAATGCCGAATACTTGCGGATGCTTTCTTCTTTGGTGCGCGGCATGCTTCCCGACCCGCTTCCATTGGTCTCGCTGCTTGAATTATGGCTCGAGGATCAGCTGGGCCACGCTTTACTGGTGGCGAACGTTATCGACCCTGCGGAAATTCCGCTCATTGAGCGAGCGCATACGGCTATAAAGGAATTTCAGGCACATTTGGTCAAAAATCAGGACATGAAAGGTTTTCTGCGGTTTACTCCTCCCAACTTTCCGCTGCAAATCCGCTTCGCGGGGCAGGTTGCCCAAACGGTGGCCGCCTTCTACAAGCTTGTTCTGGAGGTTATCGCTCTGTACAAAGGCTCGGAAGTATTGAACCGGGCAACGCTCCGCTTTCTGGAGCATCACATCCCGGAAACGTGCTATTTCTTAAGAAAGTTGTCGGACTTTAACCGGGATTTCCCCATGATTCCCGACTGTCCGCTTTCGAAGCCTTCGTTTCCGTCTTAATGTAAACCTGCATTTACCGCGAATATCGCGGTTTTTTTATTCCCCTAAAAATAACAGAATTGCATATATTTCTTATATTAATGACATTATAAATGCAAAGGAGGAGTTCTTAATGCCCGAGAAACAGGAAGAAATGTTCCTTCAATTAGTCAATGAAGCATACGACCTAACCAATACCTGGTCTTCTTACTGGAAAACATATTCTAATATGGGAACGTGGCAATTTTGGGTTGTTTTAATTTTGTTTATAGCCCCGCTTATTGCGTTAGCATTTTTAATCAATAAAAAGCATGCATTTCAAATCGGCTTTTACGGATTTGCTATTCATGTGATTGCAATTTATTCGGATTTATATGCAACCACACATCGATTATGGGGATATCCACATAAAATCACTCCATATCCACCGATCGGTTTAAATATGGATGCCTCGTTAATACCGGTAACGTATATGTTCATTTACCAAATCTCGTTGAACAAGAAATGGAAATATTATTTGTACCTCTTAATACTTTCGATTTTATTTGCGTTTATTTTTAAACCGCTGCTTTCGTTGCTGGGATTATTTCGGCTATTGGATGCAAATTATTTTCAGTTGTTCCTATTTTACTTTATTGGAGGGGTGCTCGGGAAGTGGATCGCAGATTTATTCAAATATGCACAAGAACAGTCATTGCCACAGAGCCGAAGCTGACGCTTCGCAAGTTGCGGTTCAATCGGCGATGCCTCAATTTTGAAAATGACGTACCTCAGAGGAACTAACTTCCATGAAGTACGTCATTTTTTAGGACGGGATGCTGAGAGAGACAGGTATTGGCGGATTAAGAAGGGTACACGATGATGGTATGATACATGGTCTTCTGATCCGTGCGGTTCGTGTAGACGTGGTTTTGGTCCGCAGTAAAGCGCAGAGCGTCTCCTGTCTTCAGCGTGTAAGTCTGCTGCTGGATCGTGATGTCCAGCTCCCCTGCATCATCAAGATATATTCCTCGATTCCCTCGTTATGCGCCTCCGAAATGTGGTCGCAGTTCGGTTCCATTTCCACGGTATAAATTTCAAAGCGCTTTTGCTGGTCGAAGGGAATGAGCGGGAACGCCCGGTACCGGCCCTCTTCCTCTACAAAAGGCTCCAATTGCTCGAAGCGGAAATGCGTCACCTTGACCGGGTCTTCTTCAATCAGAGACGTAAACGAGATCCGCAGTCCGTTAACGATTTTCCATAGGATTGAGATCGTCGGGTTTGAATCTCCCCGTTCGATTTGCCCGAGCATCGCTTTGCTAACCCCCGTCATATCCGCCACCTGGTCGAGACTAAGCGAGCGCGCCTTGCGGATGGCTTGCAGAGTTCTGCCGATTTTTTGTGTATTTGTTCGTGCTCCATGATTTCCTCCTATGCTGCTGCTCTTCATTTTAAACAAACGCAGGACTCATAACGCACGGGCTTACCGGCGAAAGAAAAAATATTTCAATGCAGGCTCGAACCCATGTACAATATCGCGCACAGATGTATAATCTAATATAAGTGCGTCATAACATACAAATATTTATTATATTATACAACTTCCGGCGGAGGGATGCATCATGGGAACCATGAGAGGGCTTGTGAAGGAGCAACGGGCGTTCGGCGCAGTACTGAGGGAGGTTCCCATTCCGGTGTACGGTCCCGATGAAGTGCTGGTCCGGGTAAAAACGACGTCTATCTGCGGCACGGATTTACATATTTATCAGTGGGACAGCTGGGCGGAGCAAACGGTAGTTACGCCAATCGTTTTCGGCCATGAATTTGCGGGTATTGTCGAGGCTGTAGGCGACCGGGTAACGAACGTGAAGCCCGGGGAACACATATCGGCGGAAGGGCATATCGTCTGCGGCATCTGTAAAGCCTGCCGGACCGGCAACGCGCATGTCTGTCCGAACACAAGAAGCTTCGGCATTACGGCACCGGGCTGCTTCGCCGATTATACCGTCGTCAAAGCGACGAATGTGATTCATAACGCTCCGGACCTGCCCTTTGAGCTCGCCTGCTTGCAGGATCCGCTTGGTAATGCCGTACAGACGGTGCTTTCCGGAGACATTGTCGGCAAGTCGGTAGCTGTCATCGGTACCGGACCCATCGGCTTGATGGCGGCGGCGGTGGCTAAAGCATGCGGAGCGGGTATGGTGATGGCGGTGGACGTAAACGCTTACCGTCTGGGGCTGGCCCTTAAGATGGGAGCTGATATTGCGATCAACAGCAAGGAGACGTCCATGGTACAGGCGATCATGCAGCATACCGGCGGAGAGGGAGCGGAAGTTGTGCTGGAAATGTCCGGCCACCCGGACGCCATCCGCGGAGGATTCGAAGCGGCGGCTCCGGCCGCACGCGTCTCGCTGCTCGGCATTCCGGCCCGGGAGGTCACCCTAGACCTGGCGCGGCATATTATTTTCAAGGGTCTTCACGTGGAAGGCATTACCGGCCGGCGGATGTACCATACCTGGTATCAGCTCAAGGGCTTGCTGGACCGGTCGCGGATCGATCTGAAGCAGCTCGTCTCGCATACTTTTACGCTGGAGCAGTACGAGGAGGCCTTTGCGCTGGGGGCTTCCGGTCAATGCGGCAAAATCGTGTTCTATCATGATAGAGATACTCATTCTACGAGCAAGGGGAGCAAGTTCATGGCCAATTGGAATTTACTGCGGGATGAGCTCGAGCAGGCGAAGCGAGAAGGGCGGCATCGGACGATATCGGTCTGGGAGAGCCGTCCGGGCACTTGGATGACTCTGAACGGCCGGAGGCTTCTGCAAATGTCTTCGAACAACTACCTTGGGCTCACCGATCACCCGGACCTGAAGGAAGCGGCGATCCGGGCCGTGGAGCAGTACGGCGTCGGCGGCGGCTCGGTGCGTACCATTACGGGGACACTGGACATTCACGACCGGCTGGAGCGGGAGCTGGCCCGGTTCAAGGGGACGGAAGCGGCGCTTGTGTTTCAATCCGGATTTACGACGAATCAAGGCGTGCTTTCGTCCGTCCTCGGTCCCGACGACGTCGTCATCAGCGACGAGCTGAACCATGCCAGCATCATAGACGGCATTCGGCTGACGAAGGCACACCGGCGTATATTCGCACATAAAGATATGGACCAGCTGGAGGCTGTGTTGAAGGATTGCGCAGGCTTTAAGAAACGCGTCGTCGTGACGGACGGAGTATTCAGTATGGACGGCGACATTGCCCCGCCGCCTCACATCGTGGAGCTGGCGGAGAAATACGACGCCTTCGTGTATGTCGACGACGCCCATGCGAGCGGGGTGCTCGGTAAGAACGGCAAAGGGTCAACCGATCATTTCGGGCTGCACGGGCGGGTGCATATCCAGGTGGGCACGCTGTCCAAGGCGGTCGGCGCCGTCGGCGGCTACGTTGCATGCGAGCAAATATTGAAGGATTATCTGATTCACAAGGCGCGCCCGTTTCTGTTCAGCACTTCGCAGACGCCTGCGGTGGCGACCACCTGTCTTGCCGCGATTCAAGTGCTTCAGCAAAGCGGCGAGCGGATTGAGAAGCTGTGGGCGAACGCCGCGTATTTTCGCTCGAAGGTGCAGGCGCTCGGGTTCGATACCGGCGCGAGCGAGACGCCGATTGTCCCGGTTATTGTCGGAGACCCGGCGAAGACGATGCGCCTTTCCGACCTAATGCTTGAGGAAGGCGTCTACGCGCAAGGTATTGTTTACCCGACGGTCGCAATGGACAAAGGCCGGGTACGCTTTATCGTAACGGCCGGGCATACGCAGGAGGATCTCGATTATGCGTTAAACGCATTGGAGCGCTCCGGCAAGCGCTTGGGCCGCTGGGATAGCATAGTTGAATAACGGAGAGCGGCTGAAGCCACTTGTCTTTCTATTATAAAGGCAGGTGGCTTGTCTGGCTTTGCCGACTTGCAGGATTGTGGAATAAATTGTATATTATGCAATTCAATTATGTTACTATCAATGATGAGTCGGATCGGATTGATTTGCCATCGCGTGATAAATCTCCATTGAAAAAGACCTCCGTGACGATATGATTTATTCTTCCGGATCGATAATAAATAGAGGTGTTGCAATGATGAAATTAGCGATGATCGGTGCTACCGGGCACACCAATTATGTGTTCGCCGGTCTGCGCGAGCCGCCGGAGGTCAAGCTGGCCGCCATGGCTGTCGGATCCGCCGGGGAGACATTGGACAAGGTTACACAAACGGCGCAAAGGGAGGGCCATTCGCCCGTTGTTTATGCGGATTACATAGAGCTGTTGGACGAAGTCGAGCCGGAGATCGTGGCGGTCGCTTGTCATTTTCACGACCATGCCCGAATTGCGGCAGAGGCTCTGCGCCGAGGCATCCACGTGTTTGTCGAAAAGCCGGTCGCGACGACGCTGGACGACTTGGCCCTGCTGAGGGAGGCTTATGCCGTTGCGGAGGGCAAAGGCGTGCATCTGGCCGCAATGCTCGGCATCCGATATCAGCCGGCTTTTTTGGCGGCATGGCTTGCGGTTAAAGACGGGACGGTGGGTAAAGTGCGGTTGCTGCAGGCGCAGAAGTCATACCGGCTTGGCCGCCGGGGAGATCCTTTTACGAAGCGGCATACCTACGGCGGCACGATTCCCTGGGTCGGCGACCATGCAATCGATTGGGTCCATTGGTATAGCGGCCGGCGTTTTGAAACGGTGTACGCGACGCATTCCACCTTGTTTAATGAAGGACATGGCGAACTGGAGCTCACGGCGCAGTGCCAATTTACGATGTCCGGCGAAACCGCCGCCTCGGTCAGCATCGACTACTTGCGTCCGAACGAGGCGCCGTCGCACGGCGACGACCGGATTCGGATCGCCGGAACGGCCGGCGTGCTCGAGGTCCGGGATCAGCAGGTGCTGCTGATCAATGCGCGGCAAACCGGCGTGCAGGAGTCGCCGCTTGTGCCCAAACGCGAATTATTCGCCGACTTCGTTCGGCAAATTAACGGAGAAGGGCGCTGTTTGGTCAGTGCCGAAGATTCGTTTTACGTGACGGAGGCGTGCCTGCGGGCGCTCATGTCGGCGGATGAGAAACGAGTCGTTCATTTTGATTAAGGAGGCCGTAAGCATGAGCGAATCCAATCAGGAGTATATCGTCATCTCGGGTGCGAGGGAAAATAATCTCAAGAACGTATCCTTGCGCATTCCCAAGCGGAAGATCACGATCTTCACCGGGGTATCCGGATCAGGCAAGTCGTCGATTGTTTTCGATACCATTGCTGCCGAATCCCAACGCCTGCTGAACGAAAACTTCAGCATGTTCGTCCGCAACTTTCTACCGCGTTATCCACAGCCCGATGCAGATGCAATCGAGAACCTGAGCATGGCTGTTATTGTGGATCAGAAGCGGCTGGGCGGCGGTTCCCATTCCACGATGGGCACGATTACCGATATCTCTCCCATTCTCCGTCTACTCTTCTCCAAGGTGGGTCAGCCCTATGTTGGACAAGCACATATGTTCTCTTTTAACGATCCGCAAGGCATGTGTCCCGAGTGCAACGGGATCGGCCGCGACCTGCGCGTCGACATGAGCAAGGCGCTGGACAGGTCAAAGTCGTTGAACGAAGGCGCAATCATGCTCCCGGGCTATACGGTGAACAGCATGGATTGGACGATGATCGTCCAGTCGGGGCCCTTCGATCCCGACAAGAAGCTGAGCGATTATTCGGAGGAGGAGCTGGAGCAGCTGCTGTACGCCAAGGCGAAGAAAGTGGCGATACAGTTCGGCGGGAAGACGGTAAACATTACGGTGGAAGGCGCCATTGAGAAGTTCACCAACAAGTACATCAAGCGGGATGTAAAGACGATGTCGGAGCGCACACAACAAGCTGTTGCGCCGTTCATCACCGAGGGTACCTGCCCCAGTCGCCGCGGTACGCGACTCAGTCAGGCTGCGCTGGGCTGCAGAATCAATGGATACAACATTGCGGAGCTGTCCTCCATGGAGGTCGGACATCTCATTCGCGTCATTCGGGAGATGGATGACGAGATCGCTGCGCCCGTCGTGAGGGCGCTGACGGAGCGGCTGCAGCATCTGGTGGATATCGGACTTGACTACTTGACGCTGGATCGTGAGACGGATACACTGTCCGGCGGTGAGTCTCAGCGCGTCAAGATGGTGAAGCACTTGAGCGGCAGTCTGGTGGATGTCACTTACATCTTCGATGAACCCAGCGTCGGCTTGCACCCCCGCGATGTACACCGGTTAAATGGATTGCTTCAGAAGCTGCGCGACAAGGGCAATACCGTGATTGTTGTCGAGCATGATCCCGATGTGATCAAGGTGGCGGATCATATTGTCGACGTCGGGCCTCACGCCGGCGACCGCGGCGGTACCATTGTGTATGAAGGAAGCTTCCAGGGCCTTCTGGAGTCAGGTACATTGACAGGTACTTATATGAAGCGGCCGCTCCAGCTGAAGCAAGACTACAGGCGACCATCCGGCAAGCTGTCCATCAAGGATGCCACACTGCACAACCTGCGGAACGTGAGTGTAGATATTCCAACCGGAGTGCTGACCGTCGTTACGGGTGTTGCCGGCTCGGGCAAGAGTACGCTGATTAACGAAGTATTCCTCAGCCGGCATCCGGATGCGATCGTCATCGACCAATCGGCGGTAGGTGTCTCGACACGCTCGAATCCCGCGACTTACACGGGCATTATGGATGATGTGCGCAAGGCATTTGCTTCTGAGAACAAGGTTAGCCAAGGCTTGTTCAGCTTCAACTCCAAGGGGGCTTGCGAGAATTGCCAGGGGCTGGGTGTTGTGTATACAGACCTTGCATTCCTAGACAGCGTAAAGCTTCCATGCGAAGTATGCGGAGGCAGACGGTTCAAGGAAGAGGTGCTCGCGTACAAGCTGAACGGCAAGTCCATTGCAGAAGTATTGGAGATGACGGTGGAGCAGGCATTGGATTTTTTTCAGCTAAAAGAGGTTGTGCGCAAGCTCCAGGCGATGAAGGATGTGGGGCTGAGCTATATTACACTCGGCCAGCCGCTCAGCACGCTCTCGGGCGGGGAATGCCAGCGCATCAAGCTGGCAAGCGAGCTGCATAAGAAAGGCAGCATCTACGTGATGGACGAGCCGACAACCGGTCTGCATATGTCAGATATCGGTCACCTTCTGGATATCATGAACCGCCTTGTGGATGCCGGCAATACGGTGATCGTCATCGAGCACAACCTGGAGGTTATCAGCCAAGCGGATTGGATCATCGATATGGGACCGGACGGAGGGAGCAAGGGCGGCCAGGTGGTGTTCGAGGGCTTGCCTTCCCAGATCATCCATGCGGAACAGTCGATCACGGGAAATTACTTGATGTAATCATCAAGTCCACTTGAGCAGCAGTGGGAGAGGTTTGCATACGTTCGCTGCCTGCCAGGCATGAAGTGTTAGTGAGTTGGACATTTTATGTAGTGGGACCGGCTGGTAGAGCTGGTGAAATTCTGGCGGGAGGAATTAGCGCATGAGTCAAACCTTTCCCAACAAGAAAATAGTGCTGGTATCCCGCCCAATTGGGATGCCGAAGGCGTCCGATTTTGAATTCCAGGAAGAGCCTGCCGCCCAGCCGGGCGAGGGGCAGGTCTTGATTCGGACGATCTACCTTTCGGTCGATCCGTATATGCGCGGCCGGATGAACGAGACCAAATCGTATATTCCTCCGTACGGCCTAAACGAGGTCATTACGGGCGGCATTGTCGGGGAGATCGTCGAATCCCGGTCCGACCGGCTGCAAGCCGGGGATAAGGTTATCGGCATGCTGGGCTGGCAAATGTACAATGTCGCCGATGCCTCGGCTGTCCGCAAGGTCGATGACCGGGCCGCTCCGCTGTCGGCTTATCTTAGTGTCCTGGGCCTGACGGGTCTGACGGCGTATTTCGGCCTGCTGGACATCGGCAAACCGAAGCCGGGGAGACCGTCGTCGTCTCCGGAGCGGCCGGCGCGGTGGGCATGATGGTCGGGCAGATCGCCAAGATCCACGGCGCGCGCGCCGTGGGCATTGCCGGTACGGATGACAAGATTGCATACCTGACAAGCGAGCTGGGCTTTGACGCGGCCGTCAATTACAAGACGGAGACATCGCTCGAGGAAGCGCTGAAGCGGGTGTGCCCGGGCGGCGTCGATGTTTATTTTGACAATGTGGGCGGTCCGGTGTCTGATGCGGTGATGACCCTGCTGAACGATTATGCGCGAATTCCGGTCTGCGGAGCAATCTCTTCCTATAACAAAGAAGGCGCCGATCTTGGGCCGCGGGTGCAGCCCACCTTAATCAAAACCCGCTCCCTTATGAAGGGCTTCGTGCTCAGCGATTATGCGAACCGAACGGAGGACGGCATACGTGATCTTACCAAATGGCTCGGCGAAGGCCGGCTGAAGTATGAGGAGACGATCAAGGAAGGATTCGAGCAGGTCCCGCAGGCTTTCCTCGAGCTGTTCGAGGGTACGAATCTGGGCAAGATGCTCGTGCATGTCGGCAAAGAATAATGTTTCGATATTCCGGACCATGTGCTCAGGCATCGGAGGACGGCCGGGCCATCGGCGCCGTGTGCCATGCAGTTATGCTCAATGATTAAGAACAGAAAGAATCTTTGGAAGAGGGGCAACTTATCTTACGGAGATACGCTGCTCTTTTGTATTGGCCAGCTTCCAAGAAAGGTGAGGTTCTTATGCCTTTAAGCAGCATTTTGAAATCGTTTATATGCGGCTCCATAAGAAGAAAGTGACAGCTGAGGAATTGGCGGAACACTTCGAGGTTTCCATCCAATAATAAAAAAGATGGTTGATGCAGAAATAAGCGTTCAATCGGAATTGTCGTCCTTATTAAATCATATTTCGGCAAAAAAACCTTTAAGGCCTGTTTCGTCCATCATCCCGCGCGCATATATTACTAGGGCGATGAGGGGAGGGATATTGTGAAATATGTGAAATACAAGCTCGGAAAATTAGGCAAATACCAGTTTATGAGAAAATATAGCGAAGTCGCTGACTATTTGCCCGAGACCCGATTGGCGACGAAATCGAACATAGATGACATGCTGAATAAATATTCGGCGCTTTACGTGAAGCCTGATAAAGGAACCGGGGGATTCAGTATCTATAAGATAACCAAAAGCGGCAGTGGCTTCGTGTCCAAGAGCGGGACCGTGACCAAGCGGTTCGCTTCGCTTGACGCACTTTATCGTTCGTTCCGTAAATTGCCGTACAAAGATAAATATATTGCCCAACGGGGGATTGAGCCGCTGAAGCATAATCATCGCCCGTTCGATATTCGAGTTATGGTGCAGAAAGACAAGCGCGGACGCCTGAAGGCGACGGGTATTGTCGGGCGGCTGGCCAAGCCGGGAAAAATTGTAACCAACTTCCACAGCGGGGGCAGGCCACTGCCGGTTGAAATACTTCTCAGCTCTCATCTCCGCGGAGAAGATCGGTCAAGATATATTAAAGAGCTTGAAGCGTTGGGCAAAAGAGCCGGCAAAGTGCTTAGAAAAAGCTACCGGAGCAAACCGGCCTTCGGAGTCGATATTGCGATTGATTCCAGGATGAAGCCATGGGTTCTGGAGGTTAATACAATGCCGGATAAGAGTATCTTTAACGCTCTACGGGACAAGACGATGTATAAGAGAATTTTGCGGTACGCTAACGCCGCCACTAATGAAGGATCCGGCAAACCCTAAAGAATTGTCCCTGGCGCTTTGTCATGTCGACAAATAAAGATTGCCACCTGCCAGGCCTACTTGGTCGAATAGATGGCAATCTTTTTCGTTGGTATAGAAGAACTCACTTCGGCGAAAACCCCGTGATCGGAATGATGTGTAATTTGTTGGAAGTAAGATGACGGCGAATGAATCGTCTATCAATACAGTATGCAGTAAGCAATGCTGCTAAACAAAGCAAAACGGGTATGCCGAAAGCTTCATAGGAAAAAGGTTTGCCCTCGAATTTCAGATAGGCCGCACGGTATTCCAATCGCTTGGCACCATATTGTGCGGTTCGAACATCCTCCTGCTTGGCTAAATCTTCAAGTGGAGCATCAAAGATAAATCGGTCAGCGGAGCCTCTGTGAATGAACTCAGGCACCGCGTTATTTCCCATATTGTTCCACTGTTTGACATCTGCCGCAGCTAAAGACTCCGCTCCCACTCCTGGAACAAACAATCGATCCAGCTTCGGCGCATTCGACATTTGATATCGGGTGACCAGGTTAAGGTGATGCTTCGTAACGATAGGTCGCTTGGCGTCTGAGATGGTGTATACCTTTGTTGTTCCGGAAGCGGCATAGGTATCAAAAATCGTTGCAAGTGCTCCGTCATCCATCCCGTTATATAACAAGACCCCTGCGCTTTTTTTGTTCCATTGGAATGCTTGGTTAAGCGTAAATACCCATTCGGTTCGATCCACACCATAAGGGTCTGCCTTCGGATTCTTTACGAAATGATAGGAAGGATAATTCATCTCTTTCGCTATTTTCTCCGCCATAGGTTCGCCTAATTGCTGTGAGATCACATAGAGGACGGCATCGATTCCCGAAGTGAGAGCGGCTGAAGAGACGATGTTCCCGTCTGCGACATAACGCACATCCCTTCGCCATTTGGTTTCGGGATATTTATCGACTTCATGATAATCGAAACTTTTCCAGTCGGTAGTTGCTTCTTTTCCTCTTAATAAACCCGTATCGGCCAGATTCAATCCTCCAGCGCAAATGCTTAACAACTTCGTATCCGAATGTTTTTGGATCCATTCCCGGACAGGCTTATATTTTGCTTCGTCAACCATAGGCATAGCCGGGATCACAATAAGGTCGGGACTTTTTCCTAATAATCGGTCCAGTTCATCCAAAGAATAGTGCGGCATCAAATCCAAACCGCCGGAGAGTGTTTTCACGTTTTTGTCCGGGGCCACTGCATATACGTTGTAAGACTCCGTCATGGCGAACATTTCATACGGAACCATAAAATCGAACACTTCTGTCGTCGGATCGGATAAAAGGACAGCTACTGTAGGTTTTTTCGGATGATGCTCCGGGATGCTCACGTTTTGTAAGGCAGGCACCGGTGTTTGCCGAGTGGGATTCCAATATGCATGATTGGAGTGAATATACCCGAACGCACCGATCCCGGCGAATAGGATAACGAACGTCATTACATAGACAACGACGCGTAATAAAAACTTCATCTTAGCATTCTCCTCTGACCACTTAGGTATGAACTATCGGCCCTTTACGAATTTGCCGGTACCGATGAACCTATCATACGGCAGAACAAGAATACGAAAACCGCAATATTTGGTAACCTTCGCGCAAATTTTTGCGGCGACCGCGCAAGAAAGCTAATCAGGAGGGAGTTTAACAATGTTGTTGACAGGACACCATATGGTGTCCTATAATAAAATAGACACTAAATGGTGTCCAATCAGCAGTTAGTCATTTGATAAGCTTGGAACCTGATAAAGTTTCATTTGAAAACAAATATGAGGAGGAAAGCAAATGAGTAAGATGATCAGTGCAGAAACAAGGGCGAAAGTAGTAACCCGGCCCCAAGGAAAAAAGGTTGCTTATTGGACGGTCACCCTATTTCTGGCCATATCTATTACGTTAAGCGGTATCGGGCAGCTGATGCGATATGGGGGAATGTCGAGTTAGTGACCCATATTGGTTTTCCATTATACGTCACGAACATTCTAGGGAGTTGGAAATTACTTGGAGTCATTGCGATCGTCGTACCAGGATTTCCTCGGCTTAAGGAATGGGCTTATGCCGGTATCTTTTTTTAATGACCGGTGCGGCTTTATCTCATGCGTTTGCTAACGATTATGGTGATTACGGTTTTAATTTTATCCTTCCGCTTTTCTATGCCGCACTAAATATCGCCTCGTGGGCACTTCGTCCGGAGAGCCGCAAACTTTAAGAGGTCTTGAAATTAAAGGAGAGTATTAAAAGGAACACCACAAGGTCGCCACAAATATGGCGACCTTGTTACGCTAGAGGGCTGAAAGCTATGCTAATATATGAATGTGCATTATTTTCCGTAATGGTTAAATTTGATCAGCTCATTTTTTGATCAACCTGCTGCTCGGGTATAGAATGAACGGCCCTTCGTGGCAGTTTTTTTTCTCGCGGGAAAAAGCTCAGGTATTTTTCTCTGCAATGCTCTTCTTCCCAAATTTTCCGGCTCGCCGCCACGATCGATTGTCTGGTCAACATGGCAAGGGGCTTTCCCTCCCGATCCACAGCAAAGATTCTTGAACGGTCGCTCTCAAGCATGACATGAAGCGCGGATTGGATGGTCTGATCGACCGAAATTTGACGGTAATCCTTGCAAGCCAAATGGGCAAGAGGGCGAGAGCGTTGTTCAGGGTCCGTAACCGCTATTTGCAAATCGCTGAAGCGGACTTCTCCGGTGATTATTCCTTTATCGTTCAGTACCGGGTAAGCCTTGTAACGGTATTTTTCAGGCTCTTTGAGAATCTTTAACCAAGCCTCCGCTGCAGTCTGGTTATCTGGAAACGAGGCAAGACTTGGAAACTCCAGCTGGGAGATTTTCATTGACTCCATGGGATCCACTGCATAATCCCGGGCGATATGCCGTCCCCGGCGGGCCAGCTTCTCAGTTAGGATGGAGCGCGGGAGCGCAATAACCGATACGCCTGTAGCAATAGCACAGGTCAGCAAAACCGGCGCCATGACAGCCAGATCGTGCGTGAGCTCAAGCATAAATACCGATGTCGTAAGAGGCGAGCGTGTCACGCCGGAGAAGACGGCGGCCATACCGACAATCGCCCATACCGCCGGGTCAGGGGCATGAAACAGCAAAGCCAACGCTTCTCCGCTAGCCCCGCCTATAATCAACAAAGGAGCCATGATTCCGCCGGAGGTGCCGGAGCCGAGCGCGACAATCCAAATGATCGACTTGATGATTAGAAACGACAGCAGCATTTGGACCGGAAATTGTCCCGTAACCAGGGAGCGGATGGAGTCATAGCCCACGCCAAGTACCTCTGGCTGAAGAATCCCGCCAATTCCGATCATCACCCCGCCGATAGCCGGCCACCACATCCAATGAATGGGAATCTTTTCGAACAAGTCTTCCGTCCCGTAGATGGCTTTTGTTAAAATATAGGCAAGCGCTGCACCCACTGCGCCAAGACATACGGCAGTCCATATAACTTCGCTATGCCTGCCCGGAACGACCGAGCTGGGAAATACGGGGGCGTCGCCCATCCAATACTGTCGTAGAAAGTCGGATACGACACTGGCAATGGCCACCGGGATGACACTGCGCGGGCGAAATTCAAATGCGAGCAGCTCGACGGCGAAGAAAATTGAGGCAATGGGGGCATGAAAGGTTGCGCTCATACCCGATGCTGCACCGCACAGCAGGAGAACCTTCCTTTCGCTGGCGGTCAGGTGAAAAAATTGCCCGATCACTGACCCCAACGATCCCCTGACATGATGATCGGGCCTTCAGATCCGAAGGGGCCCCCGCGCCGATGGAGATCGCGGCAGATATCGGCTTGAGAACTGCTACTTTAGGCGAAACGATGCTCTTGCCGATGAGGATCGACTCCATCGCCTCGGGTATGCCGTGGCCTCGTATTTTATCGGATCCGTAACGGGCCATCAGACCGATAATAAGTCCACCAATAACCGGGTCAAGTACGTTCATCCAACCGAGCTGATTCGGATAAGGGGCGACGAAATCGAGGGAAAATCGATGAAAATAGAACAGATTGGTAAAAAAGCCGATCAGTTTCTGCAGGATGATGGCAATCCCCGCACCCGCGGCTCCTACAACGACGGCTATGCCGGCAATAATAGCGCTGCTTGGGCCAAAACGAAAATCGGACAAGCGATCCTTCCATGATTGCAAGGTGAGTTCCTCCTTAGGTGGTAAAATATATCGTATTGAGATATATATTCCGAGGTCGAAAGGAAAAATGCCTATGAACAAGCCGATCAGTAAAGCGGTCTATGAACAACTAGCCGAATTCCGGTATCAAATCCGGAAATTCCTCCATTTCAGTGAGCAAGCGGCTCGTTCCATCGGGATCACGCCCCAGGCGCATCAGTTGATGCTGGCCATTATGGGATTTGTTGGGCGGGATTACGCTACCCCAAGCGAGCTGGCGGAAAGATTGCAGTTAACTCACCATGCCTGCTTAGGCTTGATCAGCCGCTGCGAGGGGCAGGGCTTATTGGAACGGAGCCGCAATCCGGAGGACGGCCGAAGTGTTCTCATCCGGTTAACGCCGAAGGGACAAGACATTCTATATGAGCTGTCGGAAATTCATCTTCAGGAGCTTTCCCACCTTCAATGGGGGGAATCCCAAGCTGGACGGATAAGATGGGGTAATACCAGCGAGCGTGAGAGAACATCACGAAAAGAAATGAGTCTAAAATAAATAAATTTTGTTAATTGTGTCGATATGTCTCGTATTCATTCGTTGTTCCAATAGAGGCCTGTTAGAGCGGTTTGAATCGAACGAAACCCGGGTCCACTAATAATTTGGAGGAGATTCAACATGAGGTTTATGATGATCGTGAAAGCAACTACGGATTCGGAAGCGGGCGTAATGCCAAGCCAGGAGCCGCTGAATGCCATGCTGAGATATAATGAGGAACTGGCAAAGGCGGGGGTGCTGCTTGCCGCAGACGGGCTGCAGCCAAGCTCCAGCGGCATTCGGATTTCGTATCCGGAGCCGGGCGGAAAGCCGAAAGTGGTGGACGGCCCGTTTACGGAGGCCAAGGAAATCATTGCAGGATTTACACTGATCGAAGTAAAGTCGCGAGAAGAAGCGATCGAGTGGGCGATGCGCATGCCTGATCCGCATGGGGGCGGGCAAGGCCAGATTGAATTGAGGCAAATCTTTGATCCGGAAGAATTGTCTTCGAATGAAGAAACACAAGAAAAGATAAAGGGGCAGTTTAAGTTGTGAGCATTGCTGATACAGGACGAACGATCGATGCCATTTGGCGGATCGAGTCCCCGAAGTTAATCGCCGGATTAACGCGAATGGTTCGGGACGTGGGGCTGGCGGAAGATCTGGCCCAAGACGCCCTGGTGATCGCGCTTGAGCGCTGGCCGGTGTCGGGAATCCCAGGTAACCCGGGAGCATGGCTCATGACGACGGCGAAGCGGCGCGCCATCGATCTGCTGCGAAGAAACAAGCTTCGCGACCGGAAATACGAAGAGCTGACCCGCAGCGCCGAATTGTATACGGAAGAAGATATGGACCGCCACTTGGACGGGGAGATCGGTGACGATCTCCTGCGTCTCATCTTCATGACCTGCCATCCGGTCTTATCGCAGGAGGCAAGGGTGGCTCTCACGCTAAGGTTGTTATGCGGGCTCACGACGGAAGAGATCGCCCGTGCCTTTCTGGCGGCCGAAGCGACGATTGCCCAGCGGATCGTCCGGGCAAAACGCACCCTTAGTGCCAAGAAGGTCCCCTTCGAGGTTCCCGCAGGCGAGGAATTGAACGAGCGGTTGGCTACGGTTCTGGAAGTCATTTATTTAATGTTCAATGAAGGTTATTCGGCAACCGCGGGAGAACACTGGGTCCGTCCGCTTCTTTGTCAGGAAGCCCTAAGGCTGGGCCGCATGCTGGCGGAGATTGCGCCTGCCGAGCCTGAAGTGCATGGGCTCGCGGCTCTGATGGAAATTCAGTCCTCGCGGCTGAGGACGCGGGTCGGGATGGACGGCGAGCCGATCCTTCTTATGGACCAGAACCGGGCCAGGTGGGACCAGCTCCTAATCCGCCGCGGGCTGGCGTACCCTTGAGCGCTGCCAGCAGTCAGGGAAGCCGTACGGCCCCTATGCGCTCCAGGCGACCATCGCCGCTTGTCACGCAAAAGCGGTGACGCCTGGGGATACGAACTGGGTCCGAATCGCCGCCCTGTACGAAGCTTTGTCGCGTGTCATGCCTTCGCCGGTCGTGGAGTTGAACCGTGCGGTAGCGATATCCATGGCCTTCGGTCCGGCTTACGGCCTTCAAATCGTCGATGAATTGAACCAAGAGGCGTTGTTGTCGACATATCATCTTCTGCCCAGCGTACGCGGCGATCTTTTGTACAAATTGAACCGGTTCGAAGAAGCGCGCCTGGAGTTTGAACGGGCGGCTTCCTTGACCCGAAACAGCCGCGAAAGGGATCTTCTGCTCGCACGCGCATCCGAATGCACGAATGAAAAATAAATTTTTGCCGGTTGTCGATCCGGCGCTCTCGCGTTCGTCGTTCAGATAGAGGCAGGTGAAAGGCAGTGTCTTGCCAAATCCGATCCCTGCCTGAGGGAGCGTGCTTTGTGAGATATTTACTGATGTTCAAATCGACGGCTTTTTCAGAAACGGGTGTGAAATATGATCCGGATTTCGCGGCCCGCCGGGCGGCGTATGCCAAGTCCCTCGCCAGCGCAGGGATTCTGCTCGCCGACGAATCGCTGCTTCCGAGCTCGAGCGGGCTCAGGATCACGTTTCCGCCGGACGGAGGCGGGGCCTGCGTGGCGACCGGACCGTTCTCCGCGGAGAGCGGCCTGATGGAAGGGTTTCTTATTATGGATGCGTGCTCCATGGACGAAGCGACGGAGTGGGCGCTTAAGCTTCCCGTTCCCAAGGGACGCGGAGAAGTCGCCGTCGAGCTGCGCCAGCTGGCGGACCCGGTAGAAACTTATTCCGATCCAATCATCATGGCCATGGAAAGGAATTTACGGGAGCAAATTTAAATATCCAAAAAAAAATCAAAAAATTTTTTTGAAGGTTGTCGATTCTTTCGTTTGGCATTCGTCGTTAAGGTGATCTCCTAAAAAAACTGAGAGGTTGTTGATGAACATGGCAGCAAAATTGGTTCCTTATTTGATGTCGGAGGATGCAAGAACGCAGGCGGAGTTTTACAAGAATGCGCTTGGCGGCGAAATTCTTTTTGTCAAAACGTTGGGCGAAGTTCCGGGGACGCCGGAAGAGGCCAAAGATAAAGTCATGCATTTGGTCCTCACCGTAGCCGGGGAAAATACGTTATTCTTGTCCGACTCTTTCCAGCCTTCGGAAGGCGACCGAAAGATGAGCCTTTCCCTAACCTTTGACGATGAAACGGAAGCGCGTAATGCCTATTCAAAGCTCGCTGAGGAAGGGACGATCCAGTTCCCGTTCGATCAGCGACCATGGGGGGCTTACTACGGGGAAGTCGTGGACCGCTACGGCATCACTTGGCAAATCGTAAAACAATAAAACTAGAGGAGGGAGTTAATCCAATGAATCAGGAAGTAACGGAATTTATCGCCGGCTTGAAAGAGCCTTGGCAAGTGCAGTTATGCACGGAGTTACGTGAAGTCGTCCATAACGCGATCGCTGACGCTACGGAGCGCATGCAGTATAAAAAGCCACATTTTCTGAAGAACGGGAAGTATGCTGCCGTAATTTCGCCGGCTAAAGATGCAGTAAGCTTCGTCATATTCAACGCTAAAGGTCTTGAGCTGCCCGAGGATTTGTTCGAAGGTCCCCCGGAAAGAAAGACGATCAAATTTCGCAGTGGTCAATCCATCGACACCGATATGCTGTCGGGATATATAAAGCAGGCTGCAAGCACCTTATAAGACGCAGCTATTCTACCTGCTTATCAAGGTGTACTTTATCAGAGAGCTCCGGTAGCTGAAAAGGAGTAAGGAAACCTTATTGAACCAAGTCTCTGAGCATCACAACGGAACTTGAGCCGGTTCAGGGGATGGTGTGACAGGAGCTCCTGTTACAAAGCTAGAGTATAAGCAAGCATTGTCATGCCGTACTCGATAAGGCTGATCTGAAGACAGATTAGCGAACTGGGGTGACACCACGACGAAATCTCGTCCCCAAGACATCGTTCTTGGAGGCGGGATTTTTTTGTTTTCTGTGTGAGAGGTAAAAATTCCAATTTGCATCAAAAATCCTTGGTAAGGAATGGCTATCCTATTGTCAGGGGCAACAGTTCTTATTAAACGCTGGGCAGGATAATCTAAAAATCGGGGCGTTGCAACAAAGAAAATATTCCTTTTAATACCCTCGTTCGGGTTGAAATAGACATATTTTTTGAGCTGCAGGAAAGGTAACTTTCTCGCAGCTCTTTTTTTTGTCGAATTCATTTCTTGGATGCAGATCGAATAGCTGCTTTTGGAGCGCACTCCGACATAAGACTTATTCTGGAGAAGGATTGCGATAAGGAAGGGGGCCTGGGGAACGTCTTTATCACGTTAACCTGATTCCCTACAACGCAACCGAAGTTACTCCGGAAAGTTACCGGACATCTGATGCTAATCAGATCGAAAGCTTTGCCCGGGTCTTGAAGTCAAGAGGTATCCAAGTGACCATCCGAACGCAATTCGGATCGGACATTAACGCGGCATGCGGACAGCTTTACGTGAAGAAATAACCGATATCGTTGAATCCGGGAACGATAGCTGAAAGAAGATACGACGGCGACCGATCATTGCTCGGTCGCCGTTTTTAGTTAAAATTTTTCTGAATTTTCGCTCTGAAACCGATTGCAATAAATGATTTAATTGGTATAATAAAACCAGCAAGTGGATTAGTACATGAACCACTGGAGGCACGGATGATGAAGAATGTGACACTGGATATCGTGCTTGCGGAGAAGATCAGAGACCACATCACGCGGAACCGTCTGACGGAAGGGGATCGGATTCCGTCCGACCGGGAGCTGGCCGTTCAGTATGGCGTCCAGAGACTGACCGTCCGGTCTGCGCTCAAGCGGCTGGAGAATGAGGGGATCATATACCCGCCGCCGAGGAGCGGGTTCTATGTTGCGGAGAAGAAGCTCGTCCGCGACCTGATCCGCTTCGAATCCCTTACGGAGATGATGAACAATCAGGGCTTGCGAATGGTCACCCGTCTCATTCGTCTCGATGCGGCCGAGTGCAGCAAGAAGCTGTCTCGTCATCTGGAAGTGCCGCTCGGAACGAAACTAGCCGTCATCCGCAGGATGCGGATCGTCGAGGGGAAGCCGTTCGCCCTGGAGACATCGTACTTACGGGCGGATGCCGTACCAGGCATTGAACGGTACGATCTGGAAAACCAGTCTTTATACAAGGTGCTGAAGGAAAGCTATGGCATCGACCTCTGCGGAGCAAGCCAGGAGATATCGATGGTATTCGCCCGCGACGAGGAAAGCCGGCTGCTGGAAGCCGGGCCGGGTGAAGCGCTTCTAATGCTGAAGAGCGAGACGGTGGATCGGGACGGCAGGAGGGTAGAGTACAGCGAGTCGCTTACCCGGGGAGATCGCTGTATATTCACCAATATTTTGACGAGAAGGGAGCCGTCTTCATGACCTTTATCGCCATCGGCGACAACTGCATCGATGACTACATCGACAGCAACAGGAAATTCCCGGGCGGCAACGCGCTCAATTTCGCCGTCTATACCAAGGAACTGGGCGCGCCATCGGCCTACTTCGGCTTCGTGGGCAGCGACGACAACGGCCGGATCATTCTTGGCTCCCTGGATCACAAAGGTCTCGACGTCTCACGGGTTCGTGTGGTGAAGGGGCGAACGGCGGTAACCAAAGTCGAGCTGAAGAACGGAGAACGGATATTCGGAGACTATGATGAAGGCGTCTTCTCGAACTTCTCTATTACGGCCGAAGAGCTCGCGTACATCAAACAGCATCGGTATATTCATTCCGCCGTCTGGGGCAAATGTGAACCTTACCTCGAAGAACTGCATCGCCACGGCGCTATCCTCTCTTTCGACTTCGCGACCAAACAAGATCCTCACTACATGCAAGAAATCTGCAAGAACATCGATTATGCATTTATCTCTTACACGAATGACGATCTCGAGATTCGGCGTCTTCTGCAAACGCTGACGTCGTACGGCCCCAAAGCGGCGGTGGCTACGCTGGGGGAGAAAGGCAGCATCGCCTTCGACGGCCAAACGTTTCACGTCCAGCCCAGCCATAAGGTGAACGTTATCGATACGATGGGGGCCGGGGATTCGTTCATCGCCGGATTCATGGTGGCCGTCTCCCAAGGTAAGAGCATCCCGTGCTGCCTGAAGAGCGGGACGGACAAAGCAAGCCAAACCATACAATATTTCGGAGCCTGGTAGACGATGGAGAAGATGGATTACAGACTACCTATTCATATTCAGTTGAAACAAATGATTCTTCAGAAGATCGAGGACGAGGAATACAAGCTGGGGGATAAGATCCCATCGGAGCGGGAGATGGCTCAGCTTTACGGGGTCAACCGGATGACCGTGAAGCATGCCGTGAACCGGCTTGTAGAGGAAGGGTATTTAAAGCGGGTTCAGGGAAAAGGCACGTTCGTCGTCCGGACGAGAATGCTGAGAGACCTGGAGACGCTAACCGGATTGAGCGCCACGATCCAGGACAAAGGGCTTGTTCCCTCCTCCAAGGTCATCCAAAGCGGCGTCGTTGAAGCCTTCGCTGAGATGAATCGGCGGCTGGGGCTGGGAGAAGAAGCGGGTTTGTTCCGTTTGCTCCGTCTGCGGCTCGGTTCCGGCATCCCGCTGGCCCTGGAAGATACTTATGTTCCATATGAGCTCTTCGCTGACGACATCGAGAAGCAGGACTTCGAGGTCCTTTCCCTATTCGAGTACATGGAGCAGAAAGGAATCGTCGTGAAGGAATCCGTTCAGTCGCTTACGATCGAGAAGATTAACGACCGGGAAGCGAAATATCTCGGTATTCCTCCGCAGCACCCGGTGTTCGCATTCACTTATACCAGCCGCGACCAACACGGACGGCTCGTCGAATACACCAAGTCCTACACGCTGGGCGACAGCACCAACTTCGAAGTGACGCTGAGATAAACCGGAATTCCGGGGGAAAGGGGCTTGGATGGGGTGGCGAAAATAACCATGGACCGGATTGCGGTCATGAGCGTCCCATACGTTCATTATTCATTCGAGTACTTTCTAAGCTCTATGGAACGATGCGGCTACCGCAACATCGAGCTTTGGACGGGGGCGCCTCACTTCTGCGACGAAGATTACACTTCCTTGGCGGAATCGGGGCGCCGGATCCGGGAGATGAAGCGGCAGATGGACGACCGGGGGATGAAGGTAATCTGCTTGACGCCCGAGCAGCTGAATTACCCGATCAACATCGCGGGGTTTGAGGATCGTCTCCGAAGAAGAAGCATCGACTATTTTACGAGACAAATGGAATACGCCAGGGAATTCGGGACCGACAAGTTGTTCATTACATCGGGTGTCGGCTTGCGGGACCAGCCTCGGGAAGAATCTTGGAAGCGCTCCCAAGAATCGCTTTCCATTCTGGCTGAGCGAGCGGGTGCGGCCGGTATCACGCTGCTCATGGAGCAGCTGCAGCCGTACGAGTCCAACCTTGTGACCACGTGCGACGATGTCGAGCGGATGGTCCGGGAGGTCGACTCCCCGTATCTGCAATGCTGCGTAGACGTTGTGGCGATGGCTGTCGTGAACGAACGGCTGCAAGTATTCTTCGATAGGCTTCCCGGCCGGATTCGGCATATTCATCTCGCGGATGGCGATCCGTCCGGACATTACATCCTGGGCGACGGGACATTGCCGATCAATGACTATATCCGAACGTTGGAAGAAAACGCTTACGAGGGTTATGTCACACTCGAGATCAACGATTCCATCTATCTGACGGATCCGCACCGCGCGTTATTCCAGTCGAGCATGTATTTAAAAAATGTTTTGAATGAGGGGGGAAATGCGCGTTGCAGCGATCGGCGACAATTGCATGGATGTCTATCCGAGACAGCAGATCAGCTATCCCACGGGGAACGCGGTTGATTTCGCCGTGCATATGCGGCGGATGGGTGTGCCGACTTCCCTTATCAGCTATACCGGCGGCCGACGACAACGGGCGGGTCATGCTGGACGCGTTGACCCGGGAGGGACTGAATCTGAGCAGGCTGCATATTACCGAAGGGGCCACAGCGGTCACGTACATGGACATCCGTGACCGCGAACGGCTTCACGGCGATTATGTCGAAGGCGTCCTCGAGCATATGACTTTTTCGGACGACGATATCCTTTTTGCCGCTTCCCACGACCATGTACACACTGCCTTTTGGGGAAAAGCCGACCCCTATCTGGAGCGGATCAAGCGCGCCGGCCCAACGATCTCGTTCGACTACGCAACCAAGCTGAACGATCCGCTCGTAGCGAGGACGCTGCCCTATGTCGATTATGCGTTCTTCTCCTACCCGAAGCCCCGTGACACTTACATCGAGCAGTTCTTGAAGGATGCTGCGAAGCGAGGAGCACGGGTCGCAGTCGCGACTTTCGGAGGCCGGGGCAGCCTTGCTTATGATGGCGCGGCTTTCCACGATTTCGGCGTGTACGAAACCGAAGTGGTCAATACGGTGGGAGCGGGGGATTCGTTCATCGCCGGGTTCATGCATGGGATGCTGCAGGACCGGCCGATCCGCGATTGTCTGGATGCGGGGGCGCGCCTGGCCTCCCAAGTGGTCAGCATGTTCGAGCCTTTTTGAGATTTAAGAATTGCGAATATTGTTAGGAGGGGACCCCTTTGCTGCAGATCGACAAAAGCACCGTCCATTTCCTCGTGACGGAGAACATGGTTCAAGAGGTTGAACAAGTATTGAAGCGGGATGTCCCGCGGATTCAAGAGATCGTGTCGGCAATGATCGAGCGCGGCGTGGATCGCATCTATTTCGTCGCCTGCGGTTCCCCGCTGAACGCGGCCCAGACCGCGAAGTTTCTGTTTGACCGATACTCCAGCATCCCGTGTTTCCCGTATTCCGGATGGGAATTCCTCGATAATCCTCCTTTCCGGATCGATGAGAGGTGCGCGGTGATTGGCATCTCTGACAGCGGCAGTACGGAAGAAGTCATCCGCGGGCTTGAGCTCGGCCGCGAGTGCGGGGCCTTGACCGTCGCGGTTACCAAGGATTCAAAAAATCCGATTTCGGCGCCGGCGACTACGTAATCGCGTATGAGGCGGAATGTATTTGGGAAGTTCACCTTCTGATCTGCTATACGTTCGCGCTCGAGCTTATTCAGCGCTTGCAGCCGAACCCGGAAGCTGAGAAGATCATGCGGGATATTCCGAAGCTTCCGGCTGTGCTGGGCCATCTCGTTAACAACTGGGAGGAGAAGGGCCGGGAGCTGGGCGAGAAAGCGTCCCGTTGGCCCATGATCTACACGGTCGTCTGCCGGTCCGCTTCGTCCGCTTGCCTACAAGGAAGGCATCGTGACGCTGATGGAGTTTACCTGGACGCACGGGTCGGTCATCGAAAGCAGCGAATTCCGCCATGGTCCGCTCGAAGTAGTGGAGGACGGCGTGCCGTTTATTTTCCTGCTTGGCACCGATGAGAGCCGGCATACGACCGAGCGGGCCATCAGCTTCGTCAAGCGTTACGACAAGGAATACATCGTTGTGGACTACGCCGAGATCAGTCAAGGGCTGCATCCGATGCTGGCTCCGTTCGTCATGTTCGTGCCGATGGAGTGGCTCTGTTATTATCTGTCGATCTATAAGGATCATAACCCGGATGACCGACGTTACTACGGCGGCCTTGTGGAATATTGAAGGCGGTGAATGCCATGAAGATCGGAATGTTCACAAGCGGGTACCAGCGCTTCACGCTTGAAGAAGCTTTCAAGGACGCGCGGGAATTCGGTTACGACGGAATCGAGCTGTGGGGAGGAAGGCCTCACGCCTTCGCTCCCGATCTGAAAGCCGGGGATCTGAAGCATGTAAAAGACTTGATCCGGGCGTACGGCATGCCCATCATCGGCTTCACGCCGGAGACGAATGCGTATCCGTATAACATGATGATCGGCGCTGAGAGGATGCGGCGAGAGAGCCTGGACCTCATCAAGCTCAGCATGGAGATGGCGAAAGAGCTTGGCGCCGGCTTCACGATGATCTCCGCGGCCCATGCCGGCTATCTGACGCCGCCGGCGGAAATCTGGAAGCGGCTGATCGAGAACCTGCGGGAGTTGACCGCTTACGCGGAGGAGATCGGGATGGACCTGATCCTGGAATCGCTTACACCGTACGAGACGAACGTGATCTGCACCTGTAACGATCTGCTTCGCGTGTTCGCAGAGTTAGAGTCTCCTAGGTCGCTGAGCATGGTCGATGTATGCCCGCCATTCGTGCAGAGCGAACCGGTCATGACATACTTCGACAAGCTGGGCGACAAGCTGGCGCACGTGCACTTAGTCGACAGCGACGGGGCGAGCGACTCGCACCTCGTTCCAGGTGACGGGAAAATGCCGATGAAACAGCTTGTGCGGCAGATCGCGAAGTCGGGCTATCGGGGCTATGTCACGATCGAGCTCGTCACCATGTACATGAACGATCCCAAGCTGTACTCGGCGCTCGCCATCGAACGCGTCCGGGATATGCTCGGCGGGGAGGGATAGCATGAACTCGTCCATCGTTATCGATATTCATACCCATCCGGCTTTCTTCGAGCCGATTTGCAAGGATGAAGCCAGGGTTGCTTTCCGGAAAAAATTACTCGGGTATCCGAAGAGCGGCAGCGCTCCGCTGGGCCATATCTTCAACCAGATGAAGGCGAACCGGCATCGACAAGCTGGTGCTGTTGCCCTTGGATCTGACAGCCGCTTGCGGCGATACGGTCGTATCCAATGAGGAGATCAAGCTGCTCGTCGATCTGGCCCCGGAGCGGTTTATTGGCTTTGCGAGCGTCGACCCCAACCGGCCGGATGCCGTGGAGGTGTTGGAGCATGCGTTCAGGGACTTAAAGTTGGCCGGACTCAAGCTGCATCCGTCCAAGCAGAGCTTCGATCCGGCAGGCGAACGGCTGGCCCCAATCTACGAGCTGTGCCTCGCGTATGACAAGCCGATCCTGTTCCATGCGGGCCTATCCTGGGAGCCGGATGCGCTGTCGGAGTATTCGCGGCCGATCCTGTTCGAGAAAGTGGCCTACCGGTATCCGGAGCTGCGAATCTGCCTCGCCCATTTCGGCTGGCCATGGGTGATGGAAACAGCGGCGCTCCTGCTGAAATATCCGAACGTCTATGCCGATACGGCGCTGCTGTATTTTGATTCGGCCAGGGAGTTCTACGAACGAGTATTCACCAAGGATCTGGAGCTCACGTGGATCGACCGCAGTCTCAGGCATCAGCTTCTATTCGGTTCAAATAATCCGCGCTTCGAACAAATCCGTATGCTGAGCTCGCTGGGTAAGCTGGGGTCTGCGGGATTCGACGCTGGAGCTGATCAAGGGGAAGAACGCGCTTCGATTCCTCGGAATGGAGGGGATTGGCATGATCGTCCATAAGTCGGTGACCCTCCTGACGGAGCAGTATAACGAGATGATCAACATCACGGATTCGGTGCGAAACGCCGTTGCGGAATCGGCCGTCGCAAACGGTATCGTTGCGGTAATCAGCATGCATACGACGACAGGCATCACCGTCAACGAATACCTGGAGTGTCTGGCGGCAGATATCGGCTCAGCGCTGGAGCGGCTGGTGCCGGAAGACATGCCGTATATCCATGCGCGCATGCTTCATTCCTACGGGAGCACGGCCGGGAATCCGACGGGCCATCTCAAGTCGATGCTGGTCGGTAATCATTGCCTCTTTCCAATCGTGGACGGGAGGATCGAGGCGGGGGCGCGCAGGATATCTTCTTCTATGAATTTGACGGCCCCGCCAAGCGGACGTACAAGATTACGATCATAGGGGAATGAGGGGAAAGGAGGACGTACTAATGACGATGACCATGTTCGACTACATAAAGGAGCAGGCGGTTGTCCTGCCGCAAATCTTGGCTCAAAGAGAGGAAATCGGCGCCGAGTTTCTGCAGGCGTACGACCCGGAGCAGGTGAGACGAATCCTGTTCGTTGCGTCGGGTTCTTCCTATAACGAAGCCTTGGCGTGCAGGTACTACATGGAAAAGCGGCTAAAGAAGGAAGTCCAGGTGAAAGCTCCGTTTATGTTCGTGAACTACGAAACGATCTTTGAGCCGGCTACGCTCGTGATCGGTATCTCCCAAAGCGGCAGAAGCACAGCTGTCCTTGAGGCGCTTCGGAAGGCAAGAGCGCAAGGCTTTGCGACGGCGGCAGTCACGACGATTCCGGACAGTGAAATCACCCGTGCGGCCGATCACACCATCCTCGTGCGGTGCGGAACCGAGCGTGTCGATTACGTCACACTCGGGTACACGTCTACCGTGCTGACATTGATGCTCATGGCGCTTGAGGCCGCCAGAGCAGTCAAGGAGATCGACAAAGCCGAGTACGACCGGCAGGTCGCTGCCATCGCCGAAACCCTTGCGGCATACGACCGGAACATCGCTGACGCGGATCGATGGGTGGAGCGAAACAAGGCCGACCTGCTGCGGGCCGAACGCATGATGATCGTCGGCTATGGGCCGAATGTCGGGACGGCGATGGAAGGCTGTCTCAAGATAAGCGAGACGTTCCGCTGCGCAGTCTCCGCGTATGAGCTCGAGGAATTCATGCACGGGCCGCATATCGAATTAAACGGCAGAAGCTGCGTGTTCTTCATCGCCTCGGAAGGAGCGGGGAGGCGAGAATCCGCCGGTCGCGGGATTTTGTAGACACGGTTACTCCGTATCATTACGTGATCGATCATCGAATCGGCGGTTCGGGTGACGGGCGCGATGTCATGATTGAGGCGGTCGCCGAGGAAGCTATCAGCCCTCTCGGTTACGTCGTACCGTTCCAAGTGCTGGCCTATCGCTTGGCCATCGGGAAGGGCGTGGATCTGACGAAGGAGACTTTTCCGGATTTTAAGATGTATGTTGCGACAAGGGTGTAAGAAGATGATTATCCGACGGTTTGGAGTGAACATTCGATGTTGAACGACTTGCCCTTTCTCTTGCAGGCATCCCTGGTTACCGTTTCCTTAGCGATCTCCTCAATGTTCTTCGGGCTGATCATCGGCGTGCTCATCGCGCTTGCCAGGATTTCACGCAATCGCCCGCTTTACATCCTGGGATCGGCTTACATTTCCATCATCCGGGGGACTCCGCTTCTTGTGCAAATCTATATCGTATACTACGGCTTGCCGCAGGTCGGCATCGCTTTCGACCCGGTTACGTCAGGTATACTCTCGCTCAGTATTAATACGGGAGCCTATTTGTCGGAAATATTCCGTGCGGCGATCCAATCGGTCGACAAAGGCCAGTTCGAAGCCTCGTATATGCTGGGCATGACGCACTGGCAGGCGATGCGCCGCATTATCGTTCCCCAATGCATTCGTACCGCAGTGCCTCCAATCGGAAATACGTACATCAGCCTGCTGAAGGATACGTCCCTCGTTTCGATCGTGACCGTCTCCGAGCTGCTTCATGCAACGGCCCTGATTGTTGCGAGAACGTTCCAGCCGTTTACGTACTACTTGCTGGCCGCCGTGATTTATTGGGTGCTGAGCGAAATTTTCGCTTTCGTGCAGAGGCGGCTGGAAGTGCGAGTCAATCGCCATGTTAGGCAGTAAGGATGGGGGAATGTAGAATGATCCATTTATCGGGAATCAGGAAGAGGTTCGGGGAGAACGAGGTGCTGAAGGGCGTCGATCTGAGCGTGCGGAAAGGGGAAGTCATATGCATCCTCGGGCCGAGCGGATCGGGCAAGTCGACGCTGCTCCGGTGTGCGGCTTTCCTGGAGGAGCCGGATGCCGGCAAGGTTAGCATAGGGGAATATGTCATCGATGCGGCTGCGCCGCTTACCGCTGAGAAGAAGAGCACGATTCGGGCGATGAGGCAGCATACAGGGTTTGTTTTCCAGCTGTTCAACCTCTTTCCTCACAAGACGGCACTGGAGAACGTGATGGAAGGGCCGATTACGGTTCAGAAAATGCCGAAGGACAAGGCGAAGCGGCTGGCGGTGGAGATGCTCGGGAAAGTCGGGCTCGGCGATAAGCAGGATGTCTATCCATCCCGGCTATCCGGCGGACAGCAGCGCCGGGTGGCCATCGCACGGGCGCTCGCCATGCAGCCGGTCGTCATGTTGTATGACGAGCCGACGTCCGCACTAGACCCGGAACTGGTGTGGGAAGTGCTGACCGTCATGAAGGACCTCGCCAAGGAGGGGATGACAATGGTCGTTGTTACCCACGAGATGGAGTTTGCCCGTGAAGTGGCGGACCGCGTCATTTTCTTGGATGGAGGGGTGATCGTCGAGGAAGGACCGTCGGAGCAGATCTTCAAGAATCCTCGGGAAGAGCGAACCCGCCGCTTCCTGTACCGCGTTGAGCATCATCTGGGTCCGAAAGAAGCATAAGACAGGAGGCGGCAGGATGAAACGGTCAGCGGATGATTCCGGCGTTTTCGATCGGCATGTGACGGAAGGAATTACCATGTTGAAGAGGGAGAGGGTTCGTGTGAACCGTTATGGTAAAAAGTTAACGAGGCTGGTTACGCTGCTGATGGCTTCGGCTCTCATGTTCAGCGCCTGCAGCAAGCGCAAGCAATGAATCGGTCATGGATCGCGTCAAGAAATCGAACGTCATGAAGGTCGGCTTCGAAGGCAAGTATGAGCCGTTCAACATGACCAACGACAAGAACGAATTCACCGGGTATGACGTCGATATTTCCAATGAAATCGCCAAGCGTATCGGCGTGAAGACGCAGTTTATTGCGACGGATTTCGATTCCCTCATCGGCGGGCTCAAGGCCGATAAGTTCGACATCGTCATCGCCCAGATGACAGCGACGGAAGAGCGGAAGAAAGAGGTTGATTTTACCGCAACCTATACCATCAACGGGGCGACAGTCGGGGTCAAAGAGAACAGCGACATCAAGGGGATCAACGACCTGAAGAACAAGACGATCGGCGCAGGCTCCGGCACGACGTTCCTGGATGAGGCCAAGAAGGTGGAAGGCGCGAAGGTCAAAGAATACAACTCGCCGACCGATATCACGACGGACCTGATTAATGGCAGGATCGATGCGATCATTCAGGACGAATTGAGCTTCGCTTACCAGATCAAGCAGCACAACCTTCCGATCAAGCTCGTAGGCGGCGTCCTTTACAAAGACGTCATGGGGATGGCCGTGAAAAAGAACAACAAGGAATTTCTTAATGCCGTCGACAAGGCACTGGCGGACATGAAGAAGGACGGCACGCTGACCGCCATTTACAAGAAGTGGTTTAACATTGAACCGGATCCGGAAACATTGAAGTAAGCTTTAAAGTTCCAAGGAAGGGGGACAACCGGGAGTTGAAAAAAGTGATGAGCTTCGAACGCAGACTTCTGGGGATTTCCCTGCTCGGCATGCTGTTCTTCGGAACGATTGACGCGCTTCGCAGCATAGCAACGCCAATGATTCAGACGGATCTGCAGTTGAACTATTGGCAGATCAGCCTCGCTTTTACGGCCGGTTCGGTCGGTTACTTGACCGGTTCCTTCGCGGGCGGCCTGGTCGTCGACCGGACGGGGCTTAAGACGGCCACACTGGTCGGCGCAGCGGCATCCGGAGCGGGAATCTTCATCTACTTAATGTTCAAGAGCCCCCTTCCTTTCATCGCAGGCTTCGTCATCGCCGGCTTCGGTAACGGGGTGTTCGAAATCGGCTTGAACGGCGCCGTGCCTGCGGTGGTCGCTTCGGCTAAAGATCGGACGCGTTATTTCAACTGGCTGCACGGCTTCTACGGACTGGGCGCCACAGGACTGCCATTGATCGGCGCCCGGGCATTGTCAACGGGAGAATGGCGCAGCGGCTACTGGGCGGAGCTCGCTTTTCTGGGAAGCATTGCCGCCATGGCGGCGCTGTTGCGCTATGGGAAGCTGACGCCCGGGGGCCAGGAATCGGTCCCCACTTCCGGTACGCTGTCCCGCTCCCGTTCAAGACTGCCGATGTCGTACCTGCTCATCAGCCTGCTCGCCGCCATCGGCGCCTATGTGATGGCCGAAGTCGGTTTCTCAACCTGGTCGCCGACATACCTGGTCGAGGTCCGAGGTCTCTCGATTGCGGAAGCCTCCTATTATTTATCGGGCTTTTTCTCGTCTTCACGGCGGGCAGGCTGACCGGGCACTGGTGGGTCAACCGAATCGGCCAGTTAAAGGCGGTTCTGCTCAGCGTATGCGCCGCCATCGTCTCGCTGGGGATCGCCGTCTTCGGGAGCAACAGTGCGCGCCGTTCATCATTGCGGCGGGAATCGGCTTTTCCACCATTTTCCCAACGATCACGTCCATCGCATGCACGCTGCACGCGAAGGATGCGGGGGTGGTTTTGGGGTATCTTTTTACCGCTTCGGGCATCGGGAGCTTGCTTGCCAACTCGGTGATCGGCGCGGTCTCTTCGAATCGCGGGCTTCAGACCGGTTTCGCGCTCATCTTCGTTTTTCTTTTTGCGGTTTTGCTCTGCATCGGGTGCGTTGCCTATTTGGCACGGAGGCTGCCCGAGGCGAATCGAAGTCAAGGAACAGAATCTTCATCTACCAGGAGGCAGAATGATGCTGAAATTTGACCCGGATTTATTTATGAGAATCGTAGGGCACGTCGGTCTGGCGCAGAGAGAGCGTATTGAACAGATCGTCGACGACATATGCGCTAATGGATATAAAAACATTTTTCTCATCGGTGCCGGCGGAACCATCGCCCTGATGTACCCTTACGAATACATGCTCAAGTCCTATTCCACGTTGGAAGTCCATGCGGAAATCGCCGCCGAACTCATTGCCAGCGGCTGCAAGCGTCTAACCAAGGAATCGGTATGCATCTTCGCTTCGGTTTCCGGAACGACGCCGGAGACATTGGCCGCAGTCCAATTCTGCAAGACGAAAGGCGCGACGACGATCGGGCTCGCAGCCGAACCGGGCACGCCATTTGCTAGGGCCGTCGACTACTGTGTCACGACTGGCGACCAGAAGCATTCCTTCGATGCCTTCTTTCTGTTCCTATACATGTTTACCTTCCGTTTCATGCACAACAACAACGAATTTGTCCCTTACGACCAATTTACGAAAGAAGTGGAGTCGCTGCCGAAGGCGCTTGTCGAAGCGGTGGAGGTGTTCGACAGCCGGGCGGAGCAGTTTGCAATCCGGCACAAGGATACGGATTTCCATATGCTCATCGGTTCCGGCAGCTTATGGGGCAACACTTACTCCTTCGCGATGTGCATCCTCGAAGAAATGCAGTGGATCCGTACGAAGTCCGTGCATGCCGCCGAATTTTTCCATGGCACACTCGAGCTTCTGGAACCAGGCATGAGTGTCATGCTGATGAAAGGGGAGGACGAGAGCCGGCCGCTTGCAGACCGCGTACAGAAGTTTGCGGAAAAAATTACAAACGAGCTCACGGTCATCGATACGAAAGATTTTGTTTTGAACGGCATTCACGAAACGTTCCGCAAATATTTTGCCGTCAGTGTCCATTGGGCGGTAGTCAGCCGCATCAGTGTCTACTTGGAGCGTGAAAGAAATCATTCGCTGGATATGAGAAGGTATTACCGGGTGATGGACTATTAAACCATGAAGACGCGCTATCCCGGAAAAATGCGGATATTTGCCGCGGCCGCTCTGATCCGAAGCGCCGGCAGTTCCTTTATGTGGCCGCTGCGGATACGATTTTTGTCACCGAAAGCTTCGGGCGGTCGGTTGCATGGGCAGGCTTTGTGCTGATGATCCAATCGCTGGGGAAACGGCCGGCGGCTTCATCGGCGGCTATGCCTATGACAAGATCGGCAGCAAATCGTCGATCCTGATCGGCGGGTGCGTGTCCAGCGGTTGCCTGCTGCTGCTTGCCTTCTACCAGCACTTCACCGCCTACGTTGCGGTCATGATCATCCTGGGCATATGCGCGGGTTTCATTGCCCCTGTGCTGTATGCATCCGTCGGCGGAGTCTGGCCGGAGGGGGACTCAAGGCCTTTAATTTAATCTATATCGCACAAAACGTGGGGATGGCGGCGGGCGCATCCTTCGGCGGCTTTATCGCCGAGCATTCGTTTACGGCCGTGTTCGTCGTGAACGGTATCACGTATGCCGCTTTTACACTCCTGATCTTCCGCGGTCTGCGAGGGGCCGGACACGAGCGCTCCCTTCTTAGGGCTGGGGACGAACGCCCGGCGGAGCCAAACTCCCTGCCGGATGTTCAGAGCAAAGCCAAGCTGGCCGCGCTCCTTGTTCTATGTGCTGGCTTCATGAACTGCTGGGTGGTCTATTCCCAGTGGTGGGCCAATATTTCAAAATATATGACGGATCTCGGGTATCCGATTTCCTCTTACAGCCTGCTTTGGACGATCAACGGAATTTTGATTGTTGCAGCGCAGCCGTTCATCGCTTGGATGAAAATGCATTACACCGTCACTCAGCGGTCACAGCTGCTCGCAGGAAGCTTATTATTTATCCTTTCCGCTGCGGTGCTGCTGGCAACGGAGCGTTACTGGGGATTCGTGGCCGGGATGGTGATCGTTACCATGGGCGAAGTCTTCATTTGGCCGGCCGTTCCGGCCACCGCTTCCGAGCTCGCGCCGAAGGGGAAAGTCGGATTGTATCAAGGCATCGCGAACGGGTTCGCATCGGCGGGGCGCATGCTGGGACCGCTGATCGGGGGACTGCTGTATGACCGGTTCCGGCCGCCGGTCATGCTGATCACGATGTTGATGTGCTTCATGATGGTCGCGGCGGCATTTTACTTCTATGACCGAATCGGCAGATCAAGCGGCGCGCAGGGTATAACTGAGAGAGCGGGAAGGGAGATGGAACGATGAAGCAAGTCGTCATTGCGGCCGGGGTCCGGACCGCCGCCGGGGCTTTCGGCAAGGCACTGCGGGACATACCGGCGGCAGAGCTCGGGCGTCAAGTGCTGGAAGGACTGATGAAGCAAGTAGATTTGCCTAAGAACGCGGTCGATGAAATTATTTTCGGCCACGGCTACGTACACGGCGGCGGCTTAAATTCGGCGAGAATCAGCTCCATTATGGCCGGTTTCCCGAAGGAAATTCCCGGCCATGTGATCATCAAAGCATGCGGCTCCAGTCTGCAGGCGATTGCCTCGGCTTCGGCCGCCATCGCTTCCGGGCAGGACGACATCGTCATAGCCGGAGGCGTGGAAAGCATGAGCGGCGTGCCGTATTTGGTACGGAACCGTTGGGGAGGGAAGTTCGGTCATCTCCAGATGGACGATGCGCTGTTGTCGGACGGATTGATCTGTTCCATTGCAGGTGAGCACATGGGGATGACGGCGGAAAGACTGGCGGAACGTTACGGCATTTCCCGGGAGGAGCAGGACCGGTTCGCAAGCGGCGACCACCTCAAAGCAAGCGAAGCCGAGCGGGCCGGCCGGTTTGCCGAGGAAATCGTCCCGCTGCAAATCACGGAACGAAGCGGAACCCGTATGTTTATGCGGGATGAATCCGTCAGGCCGGACGTTTCGCTGGATCGGTTAAGCCGGCTAGCCCCGGTATTCAGGCAAGGCGGAACGATCACGGCCGGCAATGCCTGCCCGATGAACGACGGAGCGGCCGCCGTCCTCCTGATGTCGCGCGATACGGCAGAGCTTAGGGGCATTAATCCGCTGGTTCAAATCAAGGCATACGCCAGCGCGGGCGTCGATCCGCAGGAGATGGGGATCGGACCGGTGCCGGCGGTTCGCAAAGCGCTGCATAAGGCCGGCCTTCGTTTGGAACAGATCGGGCTTATCGAGCTGAACGAGGCGTTTGCCGCCCAAGCGATCGCCGTCATCCGCGAGCTTGATCTCGATCCAAAGCGCGTGAATGTCAACGGCGGGGCGATCGCCCTCGGCCATCCGGTCGGTGCGACGGGTGCGAAATTGACCGTGACGCTGATGCATGAAATGCTGCGGAGCAAGGTCAAGTACGGCTTGGTGACCCTGTGCATGGCAGGCGGGATGGGAATCGCCGTTATCTACGAAAACTTGTGTATAGGCTAAGCATGGCGATCTGACTTTTGGAGGAACGCGAATGGAATCTTCATTTAGCCACTGGTCACCGCAGTTTGAATGGATTCTTCAAATGATGAACGTTGGCGTACATATCGTTAACCGAAGCGGTCAAACGGTATTTTACAACGAAATGATGGCGCAGATCGACGGCATGGAGAGGGAACAGGTACTAGGCAAGAACATCTTCCACCTCTACCCGTCCTTGACCAATGAATCCAGCACCTTGTATTTAGCGCTTGATAAAGGGATCAGCACGAGCGAATCGATTCAGTCCTACGTGAACATTAAAGGAAAGAAGATTACGTCGATCAACAGTACCTTCCCGTTATACGAAGGAAGCCAAATTATAGGCGCGGTGGAAATTGCGAAAGACGTCACGAAAATGATGCATATGCACGATCAGATTGTCGAGTTGAGGGCGACGTTGATCGATGCGAAACGAAAGAAGAGGTCGCTGGGCACGGCGACCTATCATTTCGACGATTTAATCGGCTCCGACCCTATATTTCGACAGGCGGTAGCGCAGGCCAAGAAAGCGTCGCGAACTCCGTCGCCGGTCATGATCTGCGGTCCGACGGGTACCGGCAAGGAGTTGATTGCGCAAAGCGTCCACAATGCCAGCATTCGCCGCGATAAGCCGTTTCTGGCACTCAATTGTGCAGCGGTGCCGAAAGAGCCGCTGGAAGGACTGCTCTTCGGAACGCAAAGGGGGCATTTACCGGAGCGATAGACCGGCCGGGACTATTCGAGCAGGCGAATCAAGGAACGCTCTTCCTCGACGAGCTGAACAGCCTCGATCTTCCGCTTCAATCCAAGCTGCTTCGCGTTCTACAGGATAAGAAGGTGCGCCGCGTCGGCGACGGCTCCGAACAGGAGGTCGACGTCAGAATCATCTCCGCCATGAACGTATCGCCGGACGAGGCCCTGCAAAGCGGAATCATCCGTTCCGATTTGTTTTACCGGCTCAACGTCGTGACCATCGTCCTTCCTTCTTTACAGGAGCGTAAAGGCGATATCGAGGAGCTTGCCGACCATTTCATCGCCGGCTTCAACGAGATGTTCGGTATGGATGTGAAGGGAATTTGCGAGCCGGCGCTGCAGGGCATGATGCGTTATCACTGGCCCGGCAACATCCGTGAATTGGAGCATGCGCTGGAATCGGCGTTCAATATGATGGATGCCGGTCAAGAGCTGATCGAGGAGCATCATTTGCCTGCGTATGTTTTCCGAAAGGACAAAGAGGAGCTTACGCTCACCCGCCCGCTGTCGCTGCCGCAGGAAATCGATCTGCCCGGAATGCTCGACGAGCTTGAGCGCAACGTCATTGTCGGCATGCTGGAGAAATATCAGGGCAACGTCAGCAAAACGGCCGAGGCGCTTGGACTTCGGCGGCAGGCGCTGCAGTATAAGCTGGACAAATATAAAATTCAGCGGGCGAAGGGGGAACGCAGGATGGTGCGTGAGCATCCGATAAAGCCGCTGCTCGGGTCCGGCTATTCGGGTTCCCGATCCTCGCAGCCGATAACGCCAATGCTCGCCATGAAACGGGGGAATGCCCATGAGAATGGATTTATCCGCCCGGCAGAAAATGAGCATCGCCATGACGCCTCAGCTGCAGCAATCGATCGAGTCGCTGCAGCTGTCTTCGGCAGAAGTGGCTGAGCTGATCGTCCGGGAGCAGGAACGAAATCCGATGCTGGACCTCGTTTGGAATGACAGCGCCGTCCCATCCCGACGCAAGTCCTCGACTTCCCCCATAACGATCAGCCCAATAGGATCGAACAGCTGGCCGATGGCGTTCACGGTCCGGAGATGAGCCTGGAGCGGATGCTGCGCGCACAAGTGCGGTTCATGGACTTGGATCGAAAGCTCCTGGCTGTGACGGAATATTTGATCGGCAACGTGAACGAGAACGGTTATCTCGAGATCAGCCTGGAGGAAGTATGCAGCAAGCTGTGTATCTCCATGACTGAAGCGCAGCTTGGGTTAAAGGTCCTGCAATCCTTGGAGCCGCCCGGCGTAGGCGCCCGCGATTTGCGGGAATGCCTGCTCCTTCAGCTCGAAGGACGGTTCTCCGCCGTTCCTCCGTTGTGCCCGGTTATCATCCGCGATTATCTGGAGGATGTGGCCGGAGGCAGGCTTAAGAAGATTGCCAAGCGGCTTAACTGCGGCATCGATGAGCCGCGGGAGGCCATTCATCAGATCCGAACATTGAACCCGCATCCAGGACTCGCCTATTCAGCTGCAGATCCCCTTTCATTCAACCCGATGCAAGAGTTGTCAAAGAACCGGGCGGGGACCAATTCGCGATTATCCTCGACAACACGCTGATCCCGTCTTTACGGATTAACGATTCCTATTGCGCTCTGTTCAAGCATTTAGGGGGCGCGGAGCCCGAGACAAGCCGTTATTTGCGCGATAATCTGCAGGCGGCCAGAGGTCTTATACATAATCTGGCATACCGGAATCAAACCTTGTACAGGGTCATTGCTTGCATCGTGGAGTATCAGCGCGATTTTCTCTGCGGAGGCGGCTCTCTACGGCCGCTGACGTTGAAGGAGATTGCCGGCAGGCTGGAGTTAAGCGAATCGACGGTCAGCAGGGCGACAAGAAATAAATATGTATCTACCCCGCGCGGAACGCTGGAGTTAAAAGCTTTTTTTACGACCGGACTTGCATCCGCAGAGGAAGAAGCCGTATCTTCGCAGCGGATCAAAGCGCGAATCCGGGAGCTGATTCAGAGCGAGGACAAGAATCGCCCGCTATCGGACCAGGACCTTATGCGGGAGCTGGAGAGGGAAGGGTTTCTAATTTCGCGAAGAACGGTGATGAAGTACCGCGACGAGATGAGGATTCCGTCTTCCCGACTCCGGCATTCGCTGTAGAAGCAGGGGCAAGATTTTTTGACCGTCTGCCTGTTTTTTTTGCATCCGTAGGCCCCGCGTTGTCCCGTTAACCCTCATGTTGAAGCTCTGAAGCAATTGGCACGAAAATTGCATGATTTAGAGTAAGAAGTCTTTTATTCTAATCGTTCAGGGGAGGAAATCAACATGACACAAATGATCGGTTCGGCGGAAAAGCAGCACCCGGCGATGAAGCGCCGGCACTATAAGGAGTTCGAGCTTTGGAAGGACGTTACCGATGAACAATGGAACGACTGGCTTTGGCAGCTGACCCACACGATTCGAACGTTGGACGATTTGAAGAAGGTTGTGAATCTGACTCCGGAGGAGGAAGAGGGGGTGCGTATATCCACTCGTACAATCCCGCTGAATATAACGCCATATTATGCCTCCTTGATGAATCCCGATGACCCGCGCTGTCCGATCCGGCTGCAGTCCGTCCCGCTGTCGGCGGAACTGCTGAAGACCAAGTACGACCTGGAAGATCCGCTGCACGAGGATGAAGATTCACCGACTCCCGGCCTCACGCACCGTTATCCGGACCGTGTGCTGTTCCTGGTAACGAACCAATGCTCGATGTACTGCCGTTATTGCACACGCCGCCGTTTTTCCGGCCAAGTCGGGATGGGTGTGCCCAAGAAGCAGCTGGATGCGGCGCTTAGCTATATCCGCGAGACGCCGGAAATCCGCGACGTCTTGATCTCCGGCGGCGACGGACTGCTTATCAACGATACGGTGCTCGAATATGTGTTGAAAAACCTGCGCGACATCCCTCACGTGGAAATTATCCGGATCGGAACGAGAGCGCCCGTCGTATTCCCGCAGCGGATAACGGATAATCTATGCAGCATTCTGAAAAAATATCATCCGTTATGGTTGAACACGCATTTCAACCATCCGCTGGAGCTGACCGAGGAGGCCAAACAAGCTTGCGACATGTTGTCGATGGCCGGAGTGCCGCTCGGCAATCAGGCCGTGATTCTGGCGGGCATTAACGACAGCACTCACATTATGAAAAAGCTGATGCATGAGCTTGTGAAAGCCCGCATTAGGCCTTATTACATCTACCAATGCGATTTGTCCGAAGGGATCGGCCACTTCCGCGCCCCCGTATCCAAAGGGCTGGAAATTATCGAGAATCTGCGGGGCCATACATCCGGCTATGCCGTCCCGACCTTTGTCGTCGATGCCCCCGGCGGCGGCGGCAAGATTGCGCTCTCGCCCAATTATCTGATATCTCAAAGTCCGGATAAGGTGGTGCTGCGCAACTTCGAAGGCGTCATTACTTCCTATCCCGAGCCAAAAGATTATGTTCCGGGCAGGGCGGATGCTTACTTCAACGAAGTTTACGGTATTGGAAGCGAGCCGCAGACGGTCGGGGTGGCGGCGCTCATGAAGGATCAGCTGTTCAACCTTATCCCGGAAGGACTTCGCCGCTTGGACAAACGGCAAGCTTACCAGGCTTCCGCCGATCATACGTCGCTCAAGGACCGCCGAGACAAGCGGGATGAAATGAAGGAGAAATTGATGAAGTCACAAGAGGAGAAAATGAATGCCAATTGATGGACCGATGTATTGACATTGGTGAGAGGAGGACGGGAAGTGATGGATTGCGTATGGTGCGGCGGCGAGGAGGTAAAGGGGGCGGTGAAGGATTGCGGCTGGGTGCTTCCCGTCGGCGGCGCGCCTGATTCGGCTATTTCATCTGGAATGACGGGCGGGATTCATCCATGACTTGTACGGTGTTACGGGGTACCGATTATACGATGCACGTTTTTTTCGATCCGTTTAACCGAAGGCTTCGGGTAGACGATTACGAGGGGAACGCGGACTCCATTGCGAACGAGGCGTACGCGCTGATGAAGGAACGCGGCTTGACGAAAGCGTTCATTAAGGCGAAGGAAGCCGACTGGCAGACTTTTCTTGCCCGTGGTTATATGCTGGAAGGGGTATTTAAAGGCTATTTCCGGGGAAAGCCTGCTTATAGCGTCGCCCTCTACGCATCCGATGAAAGACGTATGAGCAATTATTGGATGCAGGAGGATGAAATCTTGCAGCAGGTATTGAAGCGGGAACGTCATTCTCAGTTGCCTGAGCTTCCGCCGGAATTCCGGCTCAGGCCGGCGGCGGAAGCGGATGCCCGCGCTCTGGCTTGTTTATATGCTGCGGTGTTCGAGGTCTATCCGACGCCGATGTTCGATGCGGACTATGTCCGCAAAGTGCTTGTGGAGGGAACCGTATTTTATGTCATCGACTGTAACGGCTCCATCGTAAGCGCAGCTTCCGCAGAAATGAACGAATCATACCGCAATGCGGAGATGACCGACTGCGCAACGCCGCCGGAATATCGCAAGTTTGGTTTCATGAAGCTGCTGCTGGCGGCATTGGAACAAGAAATGAAGCATCGGCGCATCGGCTGTGTTTACTCGCTTTCCCGCGCACTTTCCTATGGGATGAATGCGGTGTTCCATCAGCTCGGATACGGGTACACCGGGAGGTTGACGAATAACTGTTATATTTTCGATAAGCTTGAAGATATGAACTTATGGGTTAAGGCCTTGGAAAGCTGAAATAAAACCGCTAACTTGTCAGTTTATGGACCTAGAACAGTTAGGGCATCGCGAACTTTGTGCGCAAACGATAAAGGATTGTCAATGGATTGGAAGTGAATAAACATGATTTGCGGATGATTGTACAGCCAATGATTGTGGAGTGCAGTTATGAGAATGCCGTGTTGCCGGTGTTTTGAAATAAAGGAATTGATCTCATCCGGAAGTATGACGGTTTCGCCCAGACATAGAGCCTTACCGTTTTGGTCGAGAGATTCAAACGTATACATTTGAGGGACTGTTGCGGCAGACCTGGATGGTCGCCCCATTATAGTTACAGGAAACTTACGGGCCGTCATAACCGTACAACCCCATTGATCATTTGAGGAGTGATACGAAAATAGCACCGAATTGGTGACGTAAAGGATCTACCGGCAAGCTTAGCCGCCCCTTTCATAACGTATGTTAAGAGCGGAATAAGTCAAAAATTCCAGAATAACGATAGTTTAAACAACATGACGAGCCATATCGATCGGCCGCCGTTTTATTTGCAAATGGCGGAAAAATGCAATCGACTTCGTTGGCGCTAACGGCAGGCATGCGGAAGTATAAAAGCTCGTAGATGAAGGAATAATGTAAGCAGATTATGGCGGCGGAAGGGAGGGGAACCATATGTTCGATTTATCGGAGCTTGAACATATTCATGCGGATATCCAAGCCGTGTTCGAAATCGTTGCGTCGTTTAAAGCTCGCATTGATGGAAAAGAAATTGGAATTCGGATTCTAAGAAACCGGACGGACGATTACTTTTATGAGCTCAGGCACTATTACAGGGGAGCGGATCAAGCTGATCCGGAGTTTTCCGAGGAAAACCGCTTTTCTACCATGGAGGCTGCAGTAAAAGGGGCCCTTCGATCGGCAACGATGTTCTACCGGAGCACGGACGAAGGAGGAGCCTGGCTGGCAAACGAGTCGTACCTTCAATAGCACTGGGTAAGCTTAGTAAAGGACATCATTGGACGAATTCACAATCGCCGTCTTCGACGATACATCTGGCAACCTTATTCAAACCATTCAGAAGTAACTTTGCTCGCCGATCGAAATCCGATCGGCTTTTTTTGTTGGGGGAAAGTAAGCATTGAAGTTGGCATAAACTGGATTTTTCCCGAAGCTCCCTGCCTTGCTCGACTTTACTGCAAATTGAGCAATGAATAACGAAATTTTACTATAGCGACGGGAACGTACGGACCTTACAATGAAGGCGCAAAGGTTGTTGCAGACCAAAAAATGGAAGGATGTGTGTGATGAACAAACTCCGGTTCAGATGGATGGCGGCATCGGCATGGGTCCTGCTGGCTGTAGTCGCCGTCTGCCTGCGGTCGCGCTGACTCCCAGGCAGGCGGAAGCATCGACTCCGTGCGGTCGCTGGATCGTAACGACCAATCAGGCAACACAGCGGATCGAAGTGTACGACCCGGCAGTCAGCGATTGGAACACCGGCGGTGCCCTCAAGTGGTCCTGGTATCCGAGCGCCTCCAACGGCTTTACGAACCCCACGGTCGGCTGGGGGTCGCCTTCGGATGCCAGGCTGCGAGACAGCTCGTTCTTCGGCGGCCAGCGGCTCGTTGTGACCGACTCCAGAGGCGTCGCGGCGATCATTCCGTATCCAGCGGGCAATACGAAGAGCTGGGCTTTGAATGTAGGAGGCAATCCCCACTCCGGGGAACTGCTGCCGAGCGGCAACATCGCGATAGCGGCAAGCGACGGCGGCTGGGTGCGGATTTACACATCGTCCCAAGGTGTCCACTCGGCGGTCTATACCCAGTACGATCTGCCTGGGGCGCATTCCGTCTTGTGGGACCCGGCAAACAGCATCCTGTGGGCGGCGGGCAACCAAGATCTGGTTGCGCTGCAAGTCGGCGGGACGGCTGCATCTCCGACGATCAAGGAGCTGTATAAAGTTGCGCCGCCGACCCTCTATGCACACGACGTGCAGCCTTACTATTACGACACCGATAAGCTGTGGGTCAGCACCAACTCGGCGGTCTACCTCTATACCAAATCAACCAAATCGTTCGAAGCCGCGACCTCAGGGGTCAACCGCAGCTTTGTCAAGGCGGTGAGCAACCAGCCGTCGGGCCAGGTCGTGGAGACGAAGCCGGACAGCAAGAAATCGCCGGCCGGGGCATGCGTTTTGAACGGCTGGTGCACGGATACCGTTGATTTCTACGGTCCGAATACTACACGGACGGTAACCGGCGCGGCTTTCTACAAAGCAAGGGTTTGGGATCCCGATTACCAATAAACCCGCAACCTACCCATAGGAGGTCTACCAATGAACTTGAAAAAAACACGCATCAAAGCCGGACTGCTGCTTTCTCTTGCCGTCGTCTCGCTGCTGCTCGGCTATGGCCAGCGCTCCTCGGCGAATCCCGGCTTGCACAAAGATTACTGGATCGCCGTCACAGATCAAGGCTCGAAGGAAATTCGGGTATACGACCCTGAGAAATCCGACTGGAACGACAAAAACGCGCTGAAATGGTCGTGGGCCCCTTCGGATAAAAACGGCTTCGCCGGCCTTACCGGCGGCTGGGGCCTTCCGTCCGATGTGAAACTGCGGGAAGGCAAGACCGGCGGAAAATATATGGTGGTGACCGACTCCAACGGCCTCGCCGCGCTCGTTCCGTATCCGTCGGGGAATAGCCGGGCATGGGGCGCCCTCGTGGGCGGCAATCCGCATGCAGCGGAGCTTCTGCCTGACGGCAACGTTGCCGTTGCCGCCAGCGCGGGCGGGTGGGTCCGCGTGTATACGGCTTCGCAAGGACCGGATTCGGCAACGTATACGCAGTACTCGCTGCCAGGTGCGCACGGCGTGCTCTGGGACCCGCAGAAGAACGTGCTGTGGGCGGTCGGCGACTATTACCTCGTTGCGCTCGAAGTGAAAGGAACGCCGGAGTCGCCGATACTGGAGCAAGTACGCCAGTCGCGATTACCGACCAATTGGGGCCATGACCTGTTCGCCGTCTACGGCGATACCGACAAGCTCTGGGTTACCTCGAACACGAAGGTGTACCAGTACAGCAAATCGGCGGACTCCTGGTCGGAGAGCTATCCGGGCGCGAACGACATTGATCACCATTGGGTGAAGAGCATAAGCAACCAACCGTCGGGTCAAGTGGTGTTAACGAACCAGAAAGCGGGCACGAAGTATACATGGACGACGGATCAGGTCGATCTGTACCAGCCGAACGACTACAGGCTCGTAACCGGCGGAGCTTTCTATAAAGCCCGTGTTTGGAATTCCGATTATCAATAATACGCGCGGGCCGGCTGCGGCTGCAACCGACGCCAACCAGTTCAATTAGCGGCTGGTTGGTGTTTTGTTTTTCTTGTAAGATGAACTAAAAGGAGGGGACACCGTGCCGCTGATCAAACGTCTCAAATGGAATATTTATTTGCGGTTGGTCTTGACCTTTATGTTCGTCTTAACCCCGCTCTATGCGGTCACTACACAAATGAACCGCGTCGGCGAAAAGTCGGTTAAGGAAGAAATCGCCAATTCCATGCTGGCCAAAGTCCATTTCTACATGGCGCCGCTGGAGCTGGATTTCAGCAAAGTGATGCTGCTGGGCAGGCAAGTTATTCCGGACGACGATATCGGCAAGCTCAGCGTCGCGGCTTCCGTCATGACCGATTATGAGAGGACGAGAGCGATGCTGCGTTTGCAAAAGCAGATGGTGCTGCTGAAAACATCCAGCAGTTACATCACCAACGCCAGCATTCATATTCCGATGCTTGGCCGGTCGATCTCGTCGAACGACGAGGTGGGACACATTCCGCTGGACGAGTTTCGAGCGTTGTCCGTCCCGTCGGGCCGTTACAACTCTCCGTTCGCCGCCTGGGATAACCGCCTGTTTATCAGCTATCCGTACCCGGAATATGCGCTGCCCGAGGGTCCACCTTCCTTTCTCGTCGATATTGAGATCAGTAAGACGGCAATCGGGCAAATGCTGGGCAAAATTACCGACAACGCCGACGGCGGCGCCCTGCTGCTAGACAATCACTTCCGCTGGAGCATAGCGAGTGAGTCCGGGATGGAGACGGAATCCATGCTGCGGGAATGGGTTGCCGGGAAAATAAATTCCGGCGCCACGAAGGGGGTCGAATCCTTCAAGATCGGCTCGCAGCGCTATTTTATCGGGTATGAAAATTCGGCAACGCTGGACGCAACGCTGATAACCTATTTGCCGGAGAAAAGCGTCCTCGGGCCTTTGGATACGTACCGGGTCTGGTTTTGGATTTTTTCAATCATTTCCATATTTATTGTCGTGTACTTTTCCTACGTTATTTATCGGTTGATTCACAGGCCGCTGCGGACGCTGGTGAGAGCTTTTCGCGCGGTGGAGCAAGGGAATTTCAGCCACACGGTATCGTACCGGTTCAAGGATGAATTTTCGTATTTGTATTCCCAATTCAACGCGATGCTCGAGCATATCCGGGTGCTGATCCACGAAGTATATGAGCAGAAATACCGGGCGCAAGTGTCCGAGTTTCGGCAGCTGCAGGCGCAGATCAACCCGCATTTTCTGTATAACAGCTTCTTTACGCTGTCTCGTATCGCCAAGAACGAGGACTATGAAAGCGTGACGAAGTTCGCCCAATACCTGGGGCAATATTTCCAGTTCATCACTCGTGACGGAGCAAGAGAAGTGTCGCTCGAGGCGGAATGGAATTTCGCGAAGACGTTCGTCGATATTCAAGCGTTCCGCTTCTCCCTTCGCATTGAAGTGAAGTTCGCGGATTTGCCGCCTGCATTCCGGAAGCTGAACCTTCCGCGGCTCACGCTGCAGCCGATCATTGAGAATGCATACAATCACGGGCTGGCGAACAAGAAGAAGGATGGCCTGATTGAAGTGACGATTGCGGAGCGTGAAGATCAAGTGACGATCACGGTGGAGGACAATGGGGATGAACTGTCGGATGGCTGTTTGCGGGAGCTGCAGGCCAAGCTGCTGTCGGAACGGTCACCGCTGGAAACGACGGGTCTGATTAACGTCCATCGCAGAATCCAGCTCCAATTCGGAGAACGGTTCGGCTTGCGCCTTGCACGGGGAAGATGGGGCGGATTGAGAGTGGAAATTGCGATTCCAATGGAGGGGAAGGCGGAAAATGTATCGCTTGCTGGTCGTTGACGACGAACCGATTATCGTAGACGGCATGTACCGGTCGCTGCAAGAGGAAGAACTGCAGCTGGACGTACACCGCGCCTATGGTGGGGATGAGGCTCTGGAGAAGCTGAATTTGATGCGGTACGACATCGTTGTGTCCGATATTCGGATGCCGGGGATGTCGGGGCTGGAGCTGCAGGAGCATATCAACGCACGGTGGCCGGCGTGCAAAATGATTTTTCTCACGGGCCACCCCGACTTTGAATACGCTCAAACCGCCATGCGGGGCGGAAGTGTCGATTACATCCTGAAGACCGAAAGCGACGAGGAAGTGCTGCGCAGCGTACGCAAGGCGATCGCGCAGCTTGACGCCGAACGGCTTAGCGCCAAGTTTGTGGACAAAGCCTCGGAGCAGTTTCAATTGGCTGTGCCGATGCTGCAGCGGGAACTGCTGCAAGGGCTGTGCGAAGGCACGCGGCCAGCTGCCGTCCTTGAAGCCGGAGTCTGCTGCGAGATTTGCACATTCCGTCTGCGGCTGGACGATAAGGTGATGCTGGTGATGGGACGGGTCGATTGCTGGCCCGATCGGATCGCGAAAGCTTCGGATAAAACGCTGATGATGTTCGCCATTCATAATATTGCCAAGGAATATTTGGATTCCTGTACGTTGCAGGCGGTGAATTTGGAGCATTACCGGTTTCTATGGCTGATACAGCCGACGGCCTCACTTGTGGAGTTCCGTTCTGACTCGGCCGAGCCGTTGTGGGACCGGGCAGTTCGGCTCGTCCACGGCGACTTGGAGATGATTCAGTCGACAAGTTTGGAGCTGTTGAATGTGCCGATCTCGATCGCGTCGGGCCACGCTGAGGTCGAATGGCGGCACCTTCCGTCCTGCTACGAGCATTTGCGGGCTGGATTAGGCCGTGGACTGGGTATTGGCCAGGAAACGATCGTGATGGAACGCCGGCCGGCGGCAGATGAAGCGCAGGGCGAGAGTGAAAACGCGAAACTGGCGATCCGGAACTTGCTGCGCAAATGGACGGGAACCGACTATTACTATGACACCGGGGGTAAGCCAGAAACCCTCAAGCTTCTCACGGAGCTGGCGGAGAAACTGGAACCCTTCTATGAGGAGACCGGCTTCTTCCTGGAAGTGTATTACGCGCTCGCCGCTCACTTGCTGGCGCAATGGAACCGCTGGGGCGAGCAGCATGAGCCGCCTTCGGACATTCAGCTGGATCAAGTGTCTCACTATCAGCTTCATGCGACCCGAAGGGACGCTTTCCACTATTTGATCCACGCGGCGCTGCGGCTGTTCGAGGTGCGGGATAGCGAAAAGACGGATCACACGAATCAGGTGGTGGATACGCTGAACCAATATGTTACGGAGCACTTGGATGCCGATCTTTCCTTGACGGCGTTATCCGACCTTGTCCACTTGAATCCTTACTACATGTCGAGGCTTTACAAACAATGTACCGGCATGAATTTGCCGGATTATATTACCGAAGAGCGCATCAAGAAAGCGAAGGAGCTGGCGACCCGCTCCCATCTGAAAATGCATGAAATATGCAGGAAAGTCGGATTCGAATCGCCGGCCTATTTTACCCGCATCTTTAAGAAGAAGACGGGCTGCACGCCACAGGAGTTTCGCGAATTGTACCGCCTCAGCTCGTCCGGGCAGTAAACTGAAAGTTCTCCAATTCGGACAATGAATGTGCAATTGTTAGTATAGGAAGGTGAAGCAAAACGCCCCTATAATAAAAACTGGAAGCAATGCCTGAGGAGCACATTTTAGCCATACTTACCATTGGGGAGGTTACTTATGAAGTATGTGAAATCTGCGTTGGCCCTTCTCTCCGCGAGCTCGATGATCGCCGTCTCCGCCTGCAATTCGTCTTCCTCTCCGCCGGCTCCCGGCATAGATCCGGGCGATGCTGCGGCACAGGCCGCTCCCGCCGGGCCGCTGAGCAAGTACGCGGTGCCGATCGAAGTGACGACGGTCCGCACAGTGGACCCCTCCGTCAAATTCGCAGGCGACGATACGGTCGACGATAACGAATGGAGCCGGGCGTACAGGGATGAGCTCGGTATCAACCTGAAATACAAATGGGTGGCGACCAGCGGGGAAGATGCGACTCAAAAAATGAACGTCATGATCGCATCCGGCGATCTTCCCGACATTATTCCGGTTACGGCCGGGCAGCTCAAGCAGCTGGTGGATGCCGAAATGGTTGCGGATTTGACCGACGTTTACGCTAAGTATGCATCTCCGCTCGCGAAGAAATTCATGGATGGGGAGCAACTGAATTCGGCCAAGTTCAACGGCAAGCTGATGGCGATTCCGAATACGAACGCATCCATCGACGGTGCCAATGTTCTGTGGGTGCGCACCGACTGGCTGCAAAAGCTGAATTTGCCGGAGCCGAAGACGATGGACGACGTGTATAAGATCGCGGAAGCTTTCGCCAAGCGGGACCCGGATGGAAACGGAAAGAGCGATACGTTCGGACTTGGCATCAACAAAGGCATTATCGGCGGCGGGATTATGGGGCTGGGCGGTTTTTTCAACGGCTTCCATGCCTATCCGGGCGCCTGGGTGAAAGACGCTTTCGGCCGCATTGTGTACGGCTCCATACAGCCCGAGACGAAGGCGGCGCTGCTTAAACTGCAAGACATGTATAAAGCGGGCCTGTTAGACAAGGAATTCGGCGTGAAGGACGGCAACAAAACGGCAGAGGATGCGGTCGCCGGCAAAGTCGGGCTGTATTACGGAGCGATGTGGAATCCCATCAACCCCTTGCAAAAAGGGAAAGACCTCGACCCGAGTATGGAATGGAAGGCGTACCCGATCGTCTCCGTCGACTCGAGTCCGGCAAGGCCGCAAGTCGGGAATCCGGTGTTCGTGTATTATGCGGTCAAGAAAAACGCCAAGCATCCGGAAGCCGTTATGCAAATGGTCAATTTGTTTATCGAGAAGGGCTGGGGCGAGAAGCAGGATTTCGACCACTTTTTCGGCTCGCCAGCCGGTATTGAATTGTTTAAGCATGCACCGTTTAACGCCTGGTCCCCGACAAAAAATTTGGACGTTTACTTATCGGTGACGAACAGCTTGAAAACCGGCGACACTTCCAAGCTGAACGGCGAGCAGAAAGCGGTTTACGACAAAATCAAGCAGTTTAACGCAGGGGATAACAAGCAGTGGAATCAAGCGCGGGTGTTCGGGGAAACAAGCTCGTTCGCAGTTATCAACCAGTACAAAAACAACAATTTGCCGCTCATGAACCAGTTTTTCGGCGCCCCGACCAAGAGCATGGGCGACAAGAAGGCAACGCTCGACAAGATGGAGCTGGAGACCTTCACGAAAATCATCATGGGCGATTCAATCGAACTCTTCGACAAATTTGCCGAGGACTGGAAGAAGCTCGGCGGAAACGACATGACGAAAGAAGTGAACGACTGGGTCAAATCCGTCCAGTAATAAGAGCGGACTCCCATAGAAAGGGCGGCGCTATCATGAGGTTTAAAACTTGGCGGCATGAACTGCCGCTGCACCTGATGCTTCTGCCGGCGCTGGTCTTCCTCGCCGTGTTCAGCTATTGGCCGATGGTCGGCATCATCATCGCGTTTCAGAAATTTTACCCGACCAAAGGCTTCTTCGGTTCGGAATGGGTGGGGCTGCAAAATTTTCTCTACGTTTACCACTTGCCGGACATGCTGCAAATCCTGTATAACACGGTGTTTATCGCCGTGATGAAGATCGCCGCAGGACTCGTCGTTCCGATTGCAGTTGCGCTGCTTCTGAACGAAATGGCGCGGGAGCGCATCAAGCGGACTGTCCAGACGCTGATCTATTTGACGCATTTTTTATCTTGGGTCATTCTGGGCGGCGTCTTGATCGACGTGCTGTCGCTGAAAGGAATCGTCAACGATGCGCTCGGTCTGGCCGGGATCCAGCCCATTTATTTTCTGGGCGATAATCGCTGGTTTCCTTATGTGCTTGTCGCCACAGACACGTGGAAAGATTTCGGCTTCGGTACGATCGTCTATTTGGCGGCGCTCACGGGCATCGATCAAACGCTGTACGAGGCGGCTGTCATGGACGGGGCCGGCCGCTGGAGGCAGACACTCACAATTACGATTCCGGGAATGATGCCGGTCATTGTTCTGATGACCACACTGAGCCTCGGGAACGTGCTGAACGCCGGTTTCGATCAGGTGTTCAATCTGTACAGCCCGCAAGTGTACGCCAGCGGGGACATTATCGATACGTTCGTGTACCGGATCGGCTTGATCGATGCACAGTACAGCGTGGCGACCGCCGTCGGACTGTTCAAATCCCTCGTGTCGCCGCTGCTGATCTCCGTATCGTACGGGCTCGCATATCGGTTCGCCGGCTACCGCATATTTTGACGAGGAGGGGAAGAGATGGTTCGCCATTCGGGGGCAGGCCGCATTCTATTTGCCGTGTTTAACTATACGTTCCTGATCGGACTCGCCGTCCTTTGTCTAGCGCCGCTCGTTCATGTGCTTGCGGTTTCATTCAGCTCCAGCGCGGCGGCGATGGGCGGCTTGGTGAAATTGTGGCCTGTACAGTTTACGACGAGCGCGTACCGTTTCGTGCTGCAGAAGCCGGAATTCCTAACGGCGCTGTCGATCACGCTGAAACGCGTCGTCCTTGGCACGGCGATCAGCATGTTCCTAACCGTGCTCACGGCATATCCGCTCGCGAAAGAAAAGGCGAAATTCAAATGGAGAACCGGTTATGCATGGCTGTTCGTGATTACGATGCTGGTTCACGGCGGTCTCATTCCGTGGTATATGACGATCAAATCGCTGGGGCCGCTGGATTCGATTTGGGCTTTGGTGCTGCCGGGGGCGGTGCCGGTGTTCAACGTCATTTTGCTGCTCAATTTCTACCGGGGACTGCCGAAAGAGCTGGAGGAGTCCGCCTTTATGGACGGGGCGGGGCACTGGACGACGCTGTGGCGCATTTATGCTCCGCTCTCGTTGCCGGCGCTCGCGACGATCGGGCTGTTTACCATCGTCGGGCATTGGAACAGTTGGTTCGACGGGCTCATTCTGATGAACACGCCGGACAATTATCCGCTGCAAAGCTATTTGCGCACGATCATCGTCGGTCAAGACTTGACGATGCTGACATCCACCGACTTGTCTTTACTGAATGACATTTCGGAGCGAACGGTGAAGACAGCACAAATTATTCTGGGCGCGTTGCCGGTTTTACTTGCGTATCCGCCGCTGCAGCGATTTTTTATTAAAGGTATCGTGCTCGGCAGTGTAAAAGGATAACTTCGGAGTGGAGGCGGGTGCATGATGGGTATTACGCCCGAATGGAGACAGCGCTTTGAGCGGCCGCCGCACTTGCTGGGCACGCTGTTTTGGCTGCATGGGACGGAGAGCGAAGCGGAGTCGCGGCACACGTTCGACCTTGCCGTCGCTCAGGGTATTGGGGAAATGACGTTCGAATCGCGGCCTCATTGGGACTATCTGGGCCCCAAGTGGTGGGCGGACTTGATGCTGCTGCTCGACTGGTGCCGGGAAGCCGGGGTCAGCGCCTATTTGTTCGACGAGAAATGGTATCCGAGCGGGGTGGCGGGCAACACGATCCAGAAGCTCGACCCGGCGTTCCGGCGCTCGTCCCTGAGACTCCAATATGTGCGCTACCGCGGGCCGCTCGCCCGCATCAGCCTCATGCCGCCGTGGACGCAGCACAGCCGATCCGCCATTGTAAGCGTATCCGCGTATCCGGAGACGGATGAGGGGATCGATTACGCCCGGCGTGTCGATCTGACGGATCGGCTGCAGCGCCGCGATTCGCCGCATATGCACGGGATTGTTCACGGCGTGCAGTGGGATGTTCCGCCGGGAGATTGGATCGTATGCTTCGTCGTCGAGGACCGGGCGGACAATTATATCGATCCGCTGCACCCGGAAGCGGTGGGGGCGTTCATCGAGCGTGTATACGAATCCTCGAAGACGCAGCTTGGGGCTTATTTTGGCGAGCCCGATTCGCGGCTTTTTCTTTGACGAGCCGGCTTATTTCAATGAGGAGCAGGAAGTCCCATGGGGGTATGACCTCCGCAGACGCTTTATGCAGGCGAAAGGCTACGACCCGCTGCCCTACCTGCCGGCTCTTTGGCTGAAACGGGAAAGCCGGGCGGCTTCTTTCTTCACGTACGATTATTACGATTTCCTGAACAAGGCTTATGCCGACACATACTGTCGGCCGATTCACGAATGGTGCGGCAAGCACGGGCTGAAATATATCGGACACTGGTACGAGCATGAAGCATGCCCGCGGCACGGAGAACGCTACATGTTCCACGAGCGGACGACGGAAGGGCCGGGGACTTCTTTGAGGTGTCCCGCTTTATGGACGAGGGCGGTATCGATCTCGTCTGCAATCAAGTCATTCCGGGGCACCGCAACCGGGACTATTGGGGCCTGCCTAAGCTGGGCAGCTCCGCCGCTCATGTGTATGGCGTGCAGGACGATTTGGCGCTGTCCGAGACGTTCGGAGCGTACGGATGGCATCTCGGGCTGCGGATGATGAAATGGCTGACCGACTGGCAGGCGGTGAGGGGGATCAACCATTTCATCTTGCATGCCTTCAACCCAAGGTGGCCGGATCTGGACTGCCCGCCCTACTTTTACGACGGCGGGCTCAATCCGCAGTGGCCTTATTTTGCCGAGTATGTCCGCTATGTGAACCGGCTCTCGGATTGGCTGCGCGGGGAAGGCACGTCGCTTCGCTGCTGCTGGTGTATCCGGGGGCGTTAGGGTATGCGGGCGTGTCGACACCGATTGAGGATGTACAGCAGATGCTGCAGGAACATCAGTACGACTACGATCTCGTCCCGGCGGACGAATTGACGAAGAAGGCGCGGGTCGTCGGGAGCGGAATTGAGCTGCGGAACGAGACGTATGAAGGAATCGTCGTTCCCGGATTGGAGTCGGCGACGCCTGAATTGCTCGAGAAGCTGGCGGAGTTCGCGCAAGCGGGAATTCCGGTAGTTTTCGCCGACCGGTCGCCGTCGCGAGTCGTACAGCGTGAATTGAATCCGGAACAATGGCTCTCGCTGCTGGATGCGGCAAGCTTCCGCTTGTCCGAGAATCCCTCCCGACTGCCGTTCGTGCTGCGGGAAGCAGGTGTGGGGCCGCAGATCGTATTTCATGGTAACGGGCGTGAGCATCTCCGCCTGCTTCACCGGGTTAGAGATGGCCGGAATGTGTGGTTCTTGAGCAATGAAGATGTGAGCGTGGCGATTGCCGGCTGGGTGCGCCTGCCTAGCATGGCTTCCGGCGATTCGCTTCTCGCCTGGGAGCCGGTGACGGGGAGTGTTGGGAGTCGCCGAAACGTGCAGCAGGCGGATCGGAGACGGAGCCATGGAGCGAATTCCATGTTACACTGCCGCCTTACCGATCGCTGCTGATTACAGAGGCTGGCCCAGCGGCTGGGGAAGCCGTCGAGACAAGGCCTCGGCCTGCGGCTTACACGACCGGCACGGATGCGGTACAGACGATTTCCGTTCCGGAGGAACGAATCGAATTTCAATGGCAGGAGGCCACAAGAACGGGGTTGCCTTCGTGGCTCAGCTTGGATCCCGCCTTTTCCGGTTCGGTCACCTACACGTGGAATTTGGACCTTGCCGATACGACAGTGGAAGCGTTGGCGGCGACCGATGTTAGAGTTATCCTCGATTTGGGCCGGGTCGAGGAAATCGCGGAATTGCACGTTAATGATACACCTGCCGGAAGCAGCTTTATTCCGCCGTATCGTTTTGATGTGACGGAGGCGCTTCAGCCGGGGCTGAACCGGTTTGCGGTTCAAATCACGAACGTCGTATCCAACCGCATGAGCCGGGCCGAAGAGCTGGAAAATGCGGGTGACGGCTGGAAGGACAAGCGAGAGATGTTCTCCATCCTTCAAGACGGCGGGCTGTTCGGCCCGGTGAAGCTGGAATATCATCACGGCAAAAAGGGGAGTTGAGCGATGGACGTGACTACGAAGCTGACGGACGCTTACTGGTTGTCCGCACGTCGGGCCGACGGTCAAGGACCGGGTCACGCGGGGAAAGGGTCGAGTAACGAAACGGCTTATTTTCGCTGTGTGTTTGCGCTGTCGGAACCTGCATCCCTGGCGCTATCGGTCAGCGCGCACAGCCGGTACCGCTTATGGATAAATGGCGAGCCCGTCGGTTCGGGCCCGTGTAAAGGGGACCGGTGGCGGCATTACTACGAGACGATCGATGTCAGCTCCTATTTGACGGTGGGCGTCAATGTCATTGCCGCGAAAGTGGTTGCGTATGGCCCGTACGAATCCCTGCGACAGGGATTCGGCGGCCCGGTCAGTGTGATGGCGAATGCGGCCGGCCCTTGCTGGATCGCCGGCGGACAATGCTTGTCCGCCGACGGTACCGTGCTTGCCGACGTCACGACGGGCGCAGCGGAAGACGGATGGCTCGTCTGCATAGACGAAGCGATTGATTGGGAGGCGTACTCGCCGGCCTATTTCGTCGGGGCGATGGAACGGGTGGACGGTACGAAGCCGCCACGAGGGTGGAATTGTACCGGTCAGCCGGGCGGGACGTGGGAAGTTCCGGTCCGGCGATGGAAGGCGGATGGCAGGCCGTATGGCATCATCCCGCCCTTCCCGCCGCTGGAACGGCCGATTCCGCTTTTATTCGAACAGGAGAGAAACCTTGTACGCGAAATCGTCCCCACCCGCCAGCCTGGCGAAGCGACGATTTCATTCGGCGCGGACGGCATGCCTCGGAATCCTGTCGTGATTCCTGCCGATTCTTTGAAAACCGTCATTCTCGACGCCGGAGAATTGACGACGGGGTATGTCCGGCTCCGCGTCGAGCAGGGGCAAGGGAGCCGGGTCACGCCGCTGTACGCGGAAAGCTTCTCCACCAAACGCGAGCGAGGCTTCCCGATCAAAGGCAAACGGGACGATGCCGACCGGTTCGATCTGATCGGGCACGAGGACGTATACCGGCCTTCGGGCGGCCAGGACGTCTACGAGCCGTTCTGGTTTCGGACGTTCCGCTTTGTGAAAATCACGGTAGAGACCGGCGACGAGCCGTTGCTGCTGTACCCGCTGGAATATCGGGTGACAGGTTATCCGCTGGCCGTATCCTCGGCGGTCGAATCCACGGCCTCGTGGATCCGGCCGCTTTGGGACGTCAGCGTTCGGACGCTGCAGCGATGTATGCACGAGACGTACGAAGATTGCCCTTACTACGAGCAGCTGCAGTATACGATGGATACCCGGCTGCAAATTTTATTCACCTATGCGATTAGCGGCGACACACGGCTCGCACTGCGGGCGATTGACGACTACCATGCGTCGCTTTTGCCCGAAGGCATCCTGCAGGCACGGTATCCGTGCATGGAATCGCAGGTGATTCCGACGTTCTCGCTGCACTGGATATTTATGCTCGAAGATTACTATTGGCAGACGGGCGATCCCTCGATCATACGGAAATATCGGGCGACGATCGATTCCGTATTGGAATGGTTCGACCGTAAAATCGGCGGCTTCGGGCTTGTCGAGCGGCTGGGTTACTGGGAGTTTATCGATTGGGTCCCGGAGTGGGATGAGCTGAACGGAGCGCCGGAGGCAACGCTGCACGGCCCGTCCACGATCCATAACCTCGTCTACGCCTATGCGCTGCAAACGGCGGCGCGTCTCAGCGCGCTTACGCAGCGGCATGAAACGGCGGCTGAATACGGTCGTCGGGCGGCGGATGTGCTCGCGGCCGTTCGCGCCCATTGCTGGTCCGAACCGGCAGGGCTGTACCGGGAAGGGCCGGAGTTCGAGCAGATCAGCCAGCACGCGCAGGTGTGGGCGGTACTAACCGGACTTGCGGCAGGCGAGGAGGCTCGCTTGCTCATGCAGCGGATGCTGGAGCGGGACGATCTGCTTCGCTGCTCCTACGCCATGTCCTTCTATTTGTTCCGGGCGCTGGAGAAGGTCGGCTTGTACGCCGAGACGGAGAGGCTGTGGCAGGATTGGCGGAATTTGCTGGCATTGAATTTGACCACCTGGCCGGAGGACCCGTTCATGCAGCGAAGCGATTGCCACGGCTGGGGCGCTTTACCGCTGTTCGAGTTCACCCGCTGTCTGCTCGGCGTTCAGGCGGCCGCTCCGGGCTGGGAAGCGATTCGGATTAAGCCGAACATTTTAAGCATGGAACACATGAGCGGTCAGGCGATAACGCCGAAAGGGCCGGTAAAGGTGGAATGGAAGCGGACAGAGGAAGGGCTGGCGGTAGCGGGCGAATCGCCTGCGGGAACGCCGCTTTGCGTTGTTTTGCCGGATGGGATGGAACATCATTTGCCGCATGGCGGGAGATTCGAACTCATCTGTGAGACTGGCTGCAACCAAGCGAATGAACCAAATTTCACCCGCTGGAAAGTAGGCACATCTTTCAGTGTCGCGAATCCGATCGATTTGCACGAAGTGAAGCGGGCGGGACTCGACTGCATCGAGCTGACGTGGCGACCGCTCGACATTTTCGATCCGGAAGTGAAATGGAAATGCGACCAGGTCGTAGCCGCTGCCCGAAAAATGGGGCTCGAAGTCACGTCGCTGCACATTCCGTTCGGAACGGAATGGGACCCGTCCAGCGCCGACCCCGCCGGATGTGAGCAAGTCATAAACAAAGTGCGTCAAGTGTTTTCTTATGCCCGCGAATGGGGAATTCGGACGGCGGTCTTCCATCCGAGCTGGGAGCCGATCTTGCCGGAAGAGCGCGCTCAGCGGCTTGAGACCGCTCGGCAAACGCTCGGGCAGCTGTCCCGTGATGCAGCGTCGTACGGCATCCGGCTGGCGACCGAGTGTCTCCCGAGGACATGTCTCGGCCATTCGGCGAGCGAGATGGAGTATTTGACGGCAGGCAACCCGGAACTGGGCATTTGCTGCGACGTCAACCATTTGTTCAAGGAGAAGCCGCAGCACTTTATTGAACGGCTCGGCGACCGCATCGTCACAACGCATATTTCAGACAACGACGGCATGGACGAGAAGCACTGGCTGCCCGGCGAAGGAATAATTGAGTGGAGGGAAGTGCTGGCAGCATTCGCCGGCAAGGGTTACCGCGGGGTGATGATGCACGAAATCCGCAAGCCGGACCCGTTCGCGATCAAAGATCGTTGGCAAAGGCTGATCGGGGGTTGCAAACGTAAAGCTGTGTGATTAATGTGGGGCGCGAGTATCGGATTAGGGACGAAAGAACAATCCGTGCTCATGGATTCCAATTTGTGGGATGGTTGGAATTTAGTATGAAGCGAATAAGTATACATAATATTTATTATGTTAACTATGTTGGAGGGAGCACAACACCTTATTGTGCTCCCTAATTTAAATTGATAGATTTTAGAAATTATCGGGGTGGAGCAGGACTACCACTCCGTTTTTGTTTTTGGTAAGGTAGAGGTATGGAGACGACCAGTCTGAAACGATTTTTCCTTTACGAGCGAGGACATTGAAAATTGCGTATGGAAGATACCGAGGAACAAGGTCAATTTCATTTTAAAAATAATTATTTTAATATTGTGAAATGCACCAACGGGCGGGAGGACAGGCCATGAACAAAGAAGAACAGGTCATCATGGGTTTCAGGGACTTATTAAACAAGATGGTTTACCTTAATAAGTTTAAGATGGAAGACCATCTTAAGGGTCATAAGCCTTCTGAAGTACATTGCATCGAATACATTGAAAAAAATGTTGATTCCAACGTGACAAAACTTGCGGAGGCCTTTTATATGACTAGCGGCGCCATAAGTAAAATAACCAAGAAGCTCATAAAAAAAGGCCTGATCGAAAGCTACCGGAAGCCGGATAACAAGAAAGAAATCTATTTTAGGCTTACTGAGCAAGGGAAAGTCATTTATAAAATCCATGAGGAACTGCACAAAGAGTTTCAAGAGCGGGATAAAGCCGTATTTGAGCAGGTAACCGAGGAACAATTTGACAGTATGCTTAGCTTCATGGACAAGTATAGCAGGCATTTGGATGCAGAAATAAAGAAACAGGGTTTAGATATGAAGTCGGAATAAAATCGGATAACGACAATCAAACTACAGGCGACCAGGCTCTATGAGCCCGGCTGCATTTTTTTCATTTTGTTGCCAAGGAAGCAAAAACATGATACGATAATTTTGCTTCCTGGGAAGCAAAATTACGAGTCTTGAGGAGAGAATTTAAGTGTTCAAATTTAGATCGCTGGGTGAACCGAACACTGAACAGACCGTAGATCAGCACGCTTTCATATTCGGTCTGATCTCTGTGTTTCTGTGCGGAATTGGCTTCAGTATCATAGCACCTGTCGTCCCGTTCTTAGTGCAGCCTTATACGAGCAATCCGGGTGAACAAGCTATAGCGGTTACGCCGCTGACCTCTGTTTATGCCGTCTGCGTATTTCTTGCGGCTCCCGTACTTGGAGCTTTAAGCGACAAATATGGCCGTCGTCCATTGCTCTTAGTGTGCCTTATGGGTTCCGCCATCGGGTACTTGGTTTTTGGCATAGGCGGAGCTCTATGGGTACTATTTGCGGGACGCATAATAGAAGGTATAACAGGCGGTACCATAAGCACGATCTTCGCCTATTTTTCAGACATCGTTCCTCCGCAGCAGAGAACCAAATACTTTGGATGGGTGAGCGCGGTTGTAGGTGTAGGCACCGTCATTGGCCCGACTCTAGGCGGATTACTTGCCAAGTTTGGTTATTCTGCCCCCATGTATTTTGGAGCAATAATCACCTTATTGAATGTCGTTTATGGGTTCTTTTTTATGCCTGAGAGCCTTGACAAGAAGAATAGACTGAAAGAGATTACCTTTGTAAGGATGAATCCATTTACACAGCTTGCAAACGTACTTTCCATGAAAAATTTAAATAGGCCGCTTGTCTCCGCGTTCTTACTTTGGATCCCCAACGGATCTTTTCAGGCCGTTTTTTCACAATTTACAATGGATACTTTCAGTTGGAAGCCTGCACTAATCGGACTTATGTTTTCAATTATTGGCGTCCAGGACATCATTTCACAAGGTTTCATTATGCCCAAGCTTTTGATCAAACTTAGTGATAAACAGTTAGCTATTCTTGGAATGGTTTCGGAAATTATAGGCTACAGTCTTATTGCGGCATCGGCTTTGGTCTCATATTATCCTCTTTTTATCGCGGGAATGTTTATTTTTGGTTTTGGCGATTCGATCTTCGGGCCTTCATTCAATGGGATGCTCTCGAAGTCTGTCGATTCCAGTGAACAAGGAAGGATTCAAGGAGGCGACCAATCGATTCAGGCTTTGGCAAGAATGATTGGGCCTATCATTGGGGGTCAAATCTATGTATCGCTGGGTCATGCCGCACCCGCTATTATGGGTATGTTCCTTATAGCGACGGGCATACCGGTTTTATATAAGAGAACGGCTGTAAAAATGTAAGTACTTGCTTTACATTCGATGATAATGCAGTAGATCCCAGTCACTGCGAAGCGGGTAAATGTCCTCTTCCGCGATCCGGGTAAGGCATCGCATTTCTGTTCATGCTGAATAGATTAGGAATAGAGGTGATTCAGCATGAAAAGAAAAAGGCAAATCAAAGGAAATGCCGCTGATTTTTTTCCGGTGCAGGACATCGATTATATGGAGTTTTACGTTGGCAACGCCAAACAAACCGCGCATTTTTTAAGCAAAGGCTTCGGATTTCGGACCGTTGCGTACTCCGGGCTTGAGACGGGGAAACCGGCAAGGCGTCCTATGTGCTCGAACAAAATAAAGCAAGGCTGGTCGTTTCCGGCGCGCTTTCTCCGGATCAGCCGATCGCCGAGTTTGTGAAGAAGCATGGCGACGGTGTCAAAGATATTGCGCTTCGGGTGGCCGATGTGGAAAGGGCTTACAAGGAAGCAATATCCCGCGGGGGGATCGCGCCGCTTGAGCCGCGGGAATATTCCGACGCATTCGGAACAGTGATTATGGCGGCGATCGGCACTTATGGGGATACGATCCATACGCTGATTGACCGCAGCGGGTACAACGGTCTTTTTTGCCGAAGTATGAGCCTTGTGAATTGAATATCCCCCATGAGTCCACCGGATTGATCGGCTTCGATCACGTGGTGGGCAATGTGGAAAGCATGGACGAATGGGTCCGGTATTACGAGCAGGTGATGGGCTTTAAGCAAATGATCCATTTTGACGACAAAGATATTTCCACGGAATATTCGGCCCTCATGTCGAAGGTCATGTTCAGCGGCGGGCGCATCAAGTTTCCGATCAACGAGCCTGCGCAAGGAAAACGGAAATCGCAGATTCAGGAGTATCTTGACTTTAATCATGGGGCCGGTGTGCAGCATATCGCGATATTAACCAATGACATCGTCTCGACCGTATCCGCGCTGCAAAAGAACGGCATTGATTTCTTGAGCACGCCTGACAGTTACTATGAAATGCTGACGAACCGCGTCGGGACAATCGAAGAGGATATCGCCAAGCTGCGCGAGCTGAATATACTGGTGGACCGGGATGACGAAGGCTATTTGCTGCAAATTTTTACAAAGCCGATCGTGGACCGTCCGACGTTATTCATTGAAATCATTCAGCGTAAAGGTGCGGTTGGATTTGGAGAGGGCAATTTCAAGGCGCTGTTCGAATCGATCGAACGGGAGCAGGCGAGGAGAGGCAACCTTTAATGAAAATCGATCCAGGCACGTTAGTTTGGAAAGATGCGTATAAGCTGCTGATTGGCTCTGTAGTGCCAAGGCCTATCGCATTTGTGTCCACTGTCGATCCGGAAGGGCGGTGCAATCTTGCCCCGTTCAGCTTTTTTACCGGGATCTGCGCAGAGCCGATGATGGTTTGCTTTGCTCCGATGATCCGCGGAACGGACGGGAATAAAAAGGATACGCTCCTGAATATCGAGGCGACCGGCGAGTTTGTAATCAACGTCGTAGGAGAAGAAATCGCAGCGCAGATGAATGATTGTGCGATTGAATTTGCGCCGGGTGTGGACGAATTCGAACAAGCGGGGCTGACGAAAATCGCAAGCGATTCTGTCGATCCCCCTCGCGTTAAAGAGTGCAGCATACACCTCGAATGCAAGCTGCATCAAATCGTGTCCTTCGGCGAACAACCGGGTGCCGGCAGTCTGGTGATCGGACGGGTCGTGCTCTTGCATGTAAATGACGAATTGTACGAAAACGGCAAAATCAATACCGGGAAGCTGCGGCCGATCGGCCGGCTGGCGGGGCAGGCTTTTACCCGGGCGGTTTCCGATACATTCGAGCTGGAACGCAGAAATAAGCTTGAATAAGGGCGGAGGGTCATGCGGATGAAATTCGTTACGTTTATGAATAAAAAAGGAGAGCAGCGAGCAGGCTGGCTTCAAGGCGACAGAGTGATCGACATGCAGCTCGTAAGCGGCGGCAAGCTGCCGGACAATATGCTCGATTTTTTGCATCACTCTGAAGTATACCTGCCCATCGTGAGCCGTTTGCAGAAAACGCCTCAACCGGATGCAGGGATTCGCGAGGGCAGCCGCCTTCTATCCGAGGTTGCCTTGTGCGCCCCGCTTCCCCGGCCCCGCAGTGTCCGCGATTTTTATGCATTTGAACAGCATGTCAAGACGTCGCGGGCGCAGAGGGGACTAAAGATGATCCCGGAATGGTACGAAATTCCCGCGTTCTATTTCTCCAATCACCAAAGTATTGTGGGGCCGGATGCGCCCGTTGAGCGACCGACTAAATGCAAGCGGCTTGATTATGAGCTGGAAATGGCCTGCGTCATCGGTAAGGAAGGGCGAAATATTCAGGCGGGCCAAGCGGACGAATATATTTTGGGCTACTGCATCATGAATGATTGGAGTGCTAGAGACATCCAGCGCCAGGAGATGAAGGTCGGGTTGGGACCGGCCAAGGGCAAGGACTTTGCCACCTCTTTGGGGCCCTATCTGGTGACAAAGGATGAACTCGAGCCGTATCGCGAAGGGGATAAATATCGGCTTGCCATGACGGCAAGCGTCAACGGACGGCGGTTATCGAGCGGTAACTTCCGGGATATTTATTATTCGTTCGGGCAGATGATTGAGCGGGCCTCGGAGGACACTGTTTTATATCCGGGTGATGTGATCGGTTCGGGGACTGTGGGCACGGGATGTATTCTCGAGCTCGGCGAAGAGGTGCATCGGTGGCTGGAGCCCGGCGATGTGGTAGAACTGGAGATTACCGGGTTGGGAGTGCTGAGAAATCCGGTTCTGTAAACGAAGGGAGGGGAAAGGATGCCGTTTTATCATCGCATGGGCACGATTCCGCCGAAGAGGCACACCCAGTTTCACAAGCCGGACGGCGGGCTGTACCGGGAACAGGTCATGGGGACGAAGGGGTTCTCCGGAATCCAATCCATTCTATACCATCACCATGCGCCCACGGAGGTGGTCAAAGTCCAATTGCTGTCATCGTGCGAACCGGAATACGAGGGAAGGGGGGCGCTGAGCCACCGGCATTTCCGGACGAACGGAATCAAGGAAGCAGGGGATGCGGTCTCCGGCAGGCAGTATTTGCTCGGCAATGAAGATTTGATGATAGGGATCGTAAAACCGGCCGAAGCCATGAATTATTTTTACCGCAACGCGGACGGAGACGAGCCGCTGTTTGTGCATGAGGGTACGGGAAAGCTGGAAACGATGTTCGGTACATTATCCTACCGGCCCGGCGACTATATTGTACTGCCTGTCGGTACGATTTACCGACTGGTCTCCGAGGCCGGAAAGTCGAAGCTGCTGGTACTGGAGACGAACAGCTGGATCACGCCTCCAAAGCGTTACCGCAATGAATATGGACAGTTGCTGGAGCATAGCCCTTATTGCGAACGGGATATCCGCGTGCCTGAAAAATTGGAAACGTTCACAGATATAGGGGAGTTCGAGGTACGGACGAGAAAAGGGGGATGATCCACTCCCATACGCTCGGCCATCATCCGCTTGATGTAGCGGGATGGGACGGTTATTTGTACCCGTGGATTTTTAATATCGAGGATTTCGAACCCATTACCGGCCGCGTTCATATGCCTCCCCCGATTCATCAGACATTCGAAGGAAACAACTTTGTGGTGTGTTCGTTTTGCCCCAGGCTTTTAGACTATCATCCACGGTCGATTCCAGCACCCTACTATCATAGCAATGTGGACAGCGACGAGGTGCTCTACTATGTACGAGGAAACTTCGGAAGCCGTAAAGGGATCGAAGAAGGCTCAGTGACGCTGCATCCGTCCGGAATCCCGCACGGGCCGCACCCCGGTAAAATCGAAGAAAGCATCGGCAAAAAAGAAACTCAGGAGCTGGCCGTGATGATTGACACCTTCCGTCCCCTGAAGGTCGTCAAACAGGCCCATGCGATCGAAGACGGGGGTTACGTTTACAGTTGGGCCCCGCTTTCTGACAGCTAATAGTGTGACGAGAGAAAGGGTGCGGCGTTCCGGTTCCGATCGCGGTGCCGGCCGCCGAGCTCCTGAACCATCCGGGGCAACTGAGGTGTATGGTGCTGGTGAGGCTTCGAACCAACGATGTGTCGCAGGCCGCCATGCTGATTACTGAGCGAGGTCACAGTGTTTTTTCCACCTTGTCCGTCTATAATGAGAAGAGACGACACTTCTGAAACTTATTGTTGACAAAACCAGCATCCGAATATATAGTGTAGACATCTACATGAATTCAAGGAGATACCTATGCAAAGTGTTTTTGACATGTACCCCTACAGCCTATACATCAAGCTTATCGCGCAAAAGGTTCGGGAAATCATCGACCAGCTTTTGAAGGAGCATGGCTTGAACAGCTCACAAGCGATTCTTCTGGTCCATATTCATCAATCCATAGAGGAGCATATAGAGATCAACCGAAAGTTTCTTGAAGAAACGATGGCTTTAAGCGGCCCGTCTGTGACCAACTTATTGAACGGTCTGGAGAAGTCCGGATTTATCACGCGCAGCAGCAGCCCTGCCGACGGACGCAGCCTCCGTATAGATGTAACGGCCAAAGCTAAACAATTTCTGAGTGAGAGGAGTGATGCCTTCTCAAAATCTGAAGAAATGATCACTCAAGGGATGTCAGATGCCGAAAAAGCCATGTTTGTTTCTCTGCTGACCCGTGCTTTTGAAAACGTTGATAAGCAACTGTCGAAGTGATAAATTTTACATGTACTAGCAAATTTTTTTAAACAAATAAGTAGACGGCTACATAATTGAAATAATAAAATTCAGGAGGTTGTCCCGATGAATGATCAACAACACGGACTGGATCTGTCCAGAATCGGACTCGGTTGCGATCGTATGTCAAATGTGAATGAAGCTGTCAAAAGTGCCGGTGTTGCCGCCATTCATGCCGCTTTCGAGGGTGGAATCAATCATCTCAATACGGCGGATTTTTATGGTGCCGGCGGGAGCGAGATGGTCATAGCCGAAGCGTTGAAGGGGTACAAAAGGGATGAATACTTTATATCGCTGAAGTTTGGGGCATTAAATACACTTGACGGCTCCTTGTACGGACTGGATGTCTCCCCCATCATGTGAAGAACTATCTTGCCTATTCGCTTAAACGACTCCAGCTTGACTATATCGATCTTTATCAGCCCGCAAGAATCGATCTGGGCATCCCTGTTGAAGAAACGATCGGCGCAATTTCCGAGCTGGTCCAAGCCGGCTATGTGAAGCATATCGGGGTTACCCAGGTCGATGCGGAGACGCTAAGAAGAGCGCATGCCACGCATCCGATCCGCTTGGTGGAAGCCGAATATTCGCTTTTTAACCGAAGCATCGAACAAGATGTTTTGCCGACTGCACGGGAACTCGGAATCGGCGTCATCGCCTTTGGGACGGTGGCTCATGGACTTCTTGCCGGCCATTGGACAGACGAACGAATCCAGAAGAGCAAGGGCGGCTACGTTCCGTTATTTTTTGAAGAGAATATAGAAAAAAACGTTTCCTTATCCAAGAAGCTGGGTGAGATCGCCGCAAAAAAACAAATGACGTTATCCCAACTGGCGTTTGCATGGATCTTATCCAAAGGCGAAGACATCACACCGCTCATCGGTACCGTATCGCCGGCTCATCTTCAAGAAGCTTTGCAATCCCTTGATTTTCATCTGACTGAAGATGATATCAGGGAAATCGAAGAAGCGATACCGGAGCATGAGATCGCCGGCGCTTCTTTCCCCATGTGCAATTTAGAAACGGAAAGATTGTTCGCGGATAAAGAGTGTAAGCAGCAAATTAGAACAATATGAGAGGATGTTGTTATCATGATTATCGTTACCGGAGCGAACGGGAAATTAGGTCGGGCCGTGGTAGAGCAATTACTTAAGCGTGTACCTGCCGAGCAGATCGGTGTCAGCGTCCGCGATCCGAACCAGGCACAAGAGCTTCAGGAACGTGGAGTTCGTGTCCGTCGGGGCGATTTCGACGATGCCGAGAGTCTGCACCATGCTTTTGAGGGGGCATCGCAGGTCCTCATCGTTTCGTCCGGCATCCTGGGTGAGGCTGGTATTCCGCATGGTATCCGGCAAAGCATCAAACAGCGATTGACGCGGCAAAGAAGGCAGGGGCCAGTCGGGTGCTATACACAAGTCACATGGGCACTTCCCCGACTTCTCACTTCGCTCCTATGATTCACCATGCGGCTACGGAAAACCTGCTGAAAGCTTCAGGTATGGCCTTCACGTCGCTCCGTAATGGCTACTACGCCGCATCGGCGCTAATGTTGATCGGCGGAGCAATAAAAACAGGGGAATTGATCGCTCCAGAGGACGGTCCGGTTGCCTGGACAGCCCACTCCGACTTGGCGGAAGCCGCGGCGGCGATCATAAGCGAGCGGAAATTAGATGGCATGACTCCGAATCTTACGGCATCCGAAGCCATTGACATGGAAGGGATTGCGGCCATTGCTTCCGAGGTCTTACGGCGGACGATCCGCCATATCGTTGTGTCGGACGAAGAGTTTCGGGACCGAATGATGTCTCAAGGTGTGCCGGAAGCGAGTGTAAATATGCGGATGGGAATGTTTCTGGCGAGCCGCAAGGGCGATTTTGCTCAAGTCGATCCCGCCCTAGCTGATTTGATCGGTCGCCCCCCAATGAGTTTTAGAGAGGTCCTGAAAGAGTCGATTTCTCATCAACAAGGTTGATTGCGTTAGAACATGCTAATAGGGCATCCCAATGGGATGCCCTATTGCTTTTTTGTTGTTCCCGATCCGGCGAAACTCCGTGCCCTAATGTGTGAAATGATCTCTGATATAAAATTCGTTTCATTCACACCGATGGTAACGGCTTGGTTTCTCGGTTTACAAAATATTAATGAATATGCCATTGAATGTGTCAGTGACATATATTATGCTTCAACCTAGATCAATAATATGGATCGCGATTCCTAGTTGCAATTTGAAAAAAACGAGGGATGACCTGAATTGAAAAATGTACGAGTAACCAAAAAAGTGAATCAACAGCTGTACCTGCAAATCGCCGAAAAGGTGCTCGGCATCATCCAAAGCCGCCGGCTTCAGCCGCATGATCCCGTTCCTTCGGAAGGAGAGCTGGCAAAGCTGTTCGGTGTCAGCCGGATGACCAGCAAGCTGGCGCTGGAACGGCTTGCCGAGCAGGGACTGGTATACCGGCCGCCGAGAAGGGGAACCTTCCTGGCAGGACAGCACGAGGCGGTGCCTGACAACGTACGAACTTCGCCGGAGAATGAACTCGCTCCTTCACAGGAGAGGCGCTCCAAGCAGGTCGCGCTCATCGTGCCGCATATATCCGATTACACATCCAGGATTATTGCAGCGGCCGAGAATGAAGTGCGCAAGCATGACTGCGACCTGATTCTCAAGATCAGTAAAAGTAAAGACGACGAAGATCGCTGCCTGCAGAGGCTCGTCGACGGGGAACCAGCGGCATCGTATTATTTCCCCAGGGGCGAAAAACATGCAGCGACCAGGTACTCCGACTGAAATTGCAGCAGTATCCGATAGTCATCATCGACCGGATTTTTCGCGAGGTCCAGATCGATTGCGTTTATCACGACCACTTCGCAGGATCCTATCAGATGACCAAATATTTGATCGACAAGGGACATCGTGAAATCGGTTACACCTCCAATGAAATGGAAAATATCACGAGCCGGGAGGAACGCTACCAAGGTTATATCCAAGCGCTGCTCGACCATGCGATTCCCGTAAAAACGCAATATATTCATTTTAGAAGCGTGCCCTGTGACCCAAGCCGCATGAATGAGAGCGACCCGGAGCAGGAACAGTTTATTCGCGATAATCCGCAGATGACCGCCCTGATGTGCGGGGACGATCATGTTGCGATTTCTACCTTATACACCGCGCTCGGCATGAATATCCCGATCCCGGACAAGCTGTCCATTGTGGGCTTTTCCGATATTCACCTGTCTGCGTTAACTCCGATTCCTTTGACAACGGTCAGACAGGATACCGAGCAGCTCGCCCAATCGGCATTTAATCTTCTGATGAAGCGCGTCAATCATTCGAACGAGAAACAAATTACGATAAAAATTCAAACATCGATTGTAGAGAGAAAATCCGTTCTATAGATGCGGAGAGAGGGAGCTACGATGAAAATTCATTTTCTCGGAACTGCGGCGGCTGAGGGCTTTCCGAATGCGTTTTGCCGCTGTGAGTACTGCAACAAAGCACGGGAGCTGGGCGGGAAGAATATTCGTACAAGAAGCTCGGCTATGATTGACGATGTGATTAAATTCGACTACTCGCCGGATTCTTTCATGCAGGCGCTTCGCGATAACATTGATTTCAGCATCATCGAGCACCTGCTGGTCACCCATACGCACTCCGATCATTATAACGCTTACGATTTGGAGTGCCGCAGAACGGGAATCGCACACGGGCTTCAGCATCCGCTTCATATCTATGGGAACGATGCCGTGATGCACCATACCCGAGCCGCCATCGGCCGTTTTGTGGGCGAACGGTATGCGTTCCATTTGCTGCGTCCTTTCGAAACCATAACGGTGGGCGATGCTCTTGTCACGCCGCCGCTGGCGGACCACGACCAAATGGAAACATGCTTGCTGTATGTGATTGAAAAGGACGGCAAAAAGCTGCTATACGGTCATGATTCAGGCTGGTTCCCGGATGCGACATGGGCATGGTTGAAGGACAAGCATGTGGATTGCGCCATACTCGACTGCACGCACGGATACACTGGAAAATCCCGCGACCGCAACCACATGTGTATCGAGACGGTACTCGAGGCTCAGCGTGAGTTCCGGAAAGAAAACATACTGAAAGAGGACGGACGTATCGTCGTAACGCACTTTAGCCATAATTCGAAGCTTCTGCACAATGAATTTGAAGCGATTTTCAAGCCGGCCGGCGTCGTGGTCGCCTATGACGGACTCATTCTTCATATTTAGCAATCATGGATAAATCCAAAGGAGTGTCAAACCAATGTTAAAAAAAATGGTAAGTGTATCCTTGCTGTCGATCATGTGTTTAGCTGTAACTGCTTGCGGTGGCGGCAATAACGGCGGAAGCGCCGCAGCGCCGGCCAACACGCCATCTTCATCCGCATCCGGAGCGAAGGAACCGGTTAAGAACGAGAAGCTGATCGTTTATACGAATGCAAATTCCGACGGTCGCGGAGAATGGATTATTGAAAAAGCCAGAAGCGCCGGCTTCGAGATTGAACTGGTTGGCGCAGGCGGCGCCGACTTAACGAATCGATTGATTGCCGAGAAGAACAACCCGATTGCGGATGTGGTGTTTGGCCTAAACAATATGCTCTATGAAAATTTGAAAAAGCAAAACGTGTTAACCAAATACGTCCCTAAGTGGGCGGGAGAAATCGAGCCCGGCCTAAACGACCCGGAGGGTTTTTACCACGGTCTGGTGAAGCAAGCGATTCTGCTAGGGTATAATCCGAAAAGTTTCACAGCCGAGACGGCACCGAAGGATTGGACGGATCTTTACAAAAATCCGGAATTTAAGGGCAAATATGAGGCTCCAACCCTGCTCGGACAAATTACGCCCCAGCTTGTCGTTGCGGGGATTTTGACCCGATACCAGGATCCGAAGGGCGAGCTTGGCATTTCGCAGCAAGGCTGGAATGAAGTCAAGCGACTGTTTGATAACGGTGCCCGAGCGGTTGAAGGGCAGGACTTCTATGCGAACCTGGCCAGCGGAAAAACGCCGCTCGGCGCAGTGGTCTCCGGTACGCTCAGCAAAAAGGAAGAGCAGTACAAGGTGAAGGCGGGTATCGTTAGTCCGCAAATCGGTGTGCCTATGATTGTAGAGCAAGTGGCGATTATTAACGGTACCAAAAAGAAGGCGACAGCGGAACGCTTCGTCGAATGGATGGGATCCGCCGAGGTACAAGGCGAGTTTGCAGCAAAATTTAATTCCATGCCTGCCAATACCAAAGCGGCTGCAAAGGCTAATGATTCCGTGAAGGCGCTCTACGCAAACTTAAAGGCACAGCCATTGGATTGGGGCTTCATTGCGAACAATGTTGGAAAATGGGTCGAAAAGATTGAACTGCAGATCATGAAATAATCCGGAAATGATACAAGACTGCATATTGAAGGTTCGATATGCAGTCGTTTTTTAATAAAAGGTATAGGAGTCCATCATGATAACATTTCAGGATATTCAAATTAAATTCGGAAACTTCCATGCCATCAAAAACCTGAATTTGCATATTCAAGAAGGCGAGTTTTTTACATTCCTCGGTCCGTCCGGGTGCGGGAAAACGACAATTCTCCGCAGTCTGGTCGGATTTATTACGCCTACGAGCGGGCAAGTTATGCTAAACGACAGGGACATCACCCATGTACCTATCGAAAATCGTGGAATCGGTATGGTGTTTCAAAGCTATGCGCTGTTTCCGACGATGAACGTTTATGAAAATATCGCGTTCGGCATGCGAGTGAAAAAAGCCTCGAAGGCGGAACTCGACCGCGAGGTGAGAGATATCGCCCATAAGGTGGATTTACGGGAAGACCAGCTCTTCAAAAAGGTATCCGAGCTGTCCGGAGGACAGCAGCAGCGTGTAGCTATCGCCAGAGCCTTGGTTCTGAAGCCGAGTATTTTGGCGCTCGACGAGCCTTTGTCCAATTTGGACGCCAAGCTTAGAGTGCAATTGCGCAACGAACTGAAAAATCTTCAGAAGAAGTTCGGCATCACGACGATCTATGTCACTCATGACCAGGAAGAAGCGTTGACTTTATCGGACCGCATCGCCGTATTTAATCATGGCATCGTAGAGCAGGTCGGCACCCCTCAGGAGGTCTATAATCAATCCAAAACGGAATTTGTCTGCAACTTCATAGGGGATATCAACAAGCTGGATCCGCGGATGATTAGCAACAGCCGCCTGAAGGAAGTGATCGATCCGGGCAAGGTAGCCTATATCCGCAACGAGAAGGTGAGCCTGGCTCCTCTCCCGGGTACCGATGCCATTCCATTGAAGGGGACGATCGTCGATCAGGAGTTTTATGGGCTGTACAGCAAATATGTAATCGAAATTCAAGGCGGTGGGCTCCTGAAGACGATCGAGAAGGAGAGCGGACTTGCTCAGCATAAAGCCGGCGACGTTATTCAGATTTATATCCAGGCGAGCGATATTCTTCAATATAAGGAGCAGGGGAAGCGGGTTGAAAGCACAGGGAATAAAAAGCAGGCTGGCATCCGTCAATCTGACCACATGGATTTTATACGCGCCGCTTGCTTGGTTCATTATCGCTTTACTGATTTACCCTAACGTGAATATTTATTACGAAATCTTCTTTAAAGACGGCAAGCTTTCATTCAGTGCGGCAGAGAAGCTGTTATCGTCCGAGCGTGCGATGAAAAGCTTGTATAACAGCTTCATCCTGGCGGTTTCCCTTGTGTTTACCGTTAATATCGTTGGCGTCACCTTGGTATTGATCTCCGAATATTTCGATATCAAAGGCGCGAAAATATTACGGCTTGGTTATTTTACAACACTGATCTATAGCGGTGTCGTCTTGGTATCCGGGTATAAATTCGTATATGGCGAGACCGGGTTTATGACCAAGCTTCTGGTTTATCTGTTTCCTTCCATCGATACAACCTGGTTTCACGGGTACGGGGCCGTTTTATTTGTCATGACCTTTGCCTGTACGTCAAACCATATTTTATTTCTAAGCAATGCGATTCGTAAAATTGATTTTCAAACCGTAGAAGCGGCGAAAAACATGGGGGCGTCCACCTTTTATATACTGCGGCGGGTTGTTCTCCCGGTCTTGAAGCCTACGATGTTCGCGCTGACGATCCTTGTCTTTCTAACGGGCCTCGCTGCAACGTCCGCTCCTTTGATCTTGGGCGGCATCGAGTTTCAAACCATCACCCCCATGATCCTGACCTTCTCGAAGAGTATGTCGTCCAGAGATTTGGCGGCACTCCTGGCGCTTATTCTCGGCTTGGCCACTTTGATCCTGCTGACCTTGATGATCCAGTTCGAACGAAAGGGCAATTACATGTCGGTGTCCAAAGTGAAGTCGGAACTGGTCAAGCAGAAGATCAACAATAAGCTCGGCAATATTGCCGCTCATGTGCTGGCGTACATCTTGTTTCTCATTTATGTCATACCCGTCGTGCTCATCGTCGTTTTTTCGTTTACGGATTCAAGCAGCATATCGACGTCGACACTGGATTTAAGCAGCTTCTCTCTTACGAATTACATTAACGTATTCTCCAGCATGTCCGCGTTCAAGCCTTACCTCGTGAGCATTACGTATGCGGCTGCAGCATCGGTAGCCGTTGTGGCATTGGCACTTGCCGCGTCGCGAATGATGCATAAGTATAAGAACAAGTGGACGCTTGCGCTGGAATACTCCCTATTGATCCCGTGGATGCTGCCTTCGACATTAATTGCCATTGGGCTTATCGTAACCTTTAACGTGCCAAGACTCATTATTGGAAACTTCATTCTCGCAGGGAGCGTCTGGATGTTGTTTCTTGCTTATGTCATCGTGCACATTCCGTTCACGCTGCGGATGGTGAAGGCTTCCTTCTTCAGCTTGGACAGCAATCTGGAGGATGCGGCGAAAAACTTGGGCGCCAAGTCTTTTTATACGTTTATGAAGGTATTGCTGCCGATCATCCTTCCCTCGACGCTGGCGGTTCTGGCCTTGAACTTCAACGGCATTTTGGCGGATTACGATCTGACGGTATTCCTTTATCATCCCTTATACCAGCCTCTTGGGATCGTGATAAAAAACAGTACCGATGCCCAGGCTTTGGCTGATACGAAAGCGTTAACCTTGGTCTATACGGTCATCTTGATGATCATGTCGTCGATCACTTTGTATTTTGTTTACGGAAGAAAAAGCCAATCATAAGGCGGCGTATGCCGATATCTGTTCCTTTAAGCTCATTCGAATGCTCGGATGGGCTTTTGTGTGTGCGGCGCATGGCGATGACGGCCTCGGTATACAGAATGTTCCGTTGGGTCAAGTATTTCCTTGCTACGCGCCAGAGTACGATGATCACCGCGTGAAGCTGAAACGGATGCAGACGCAGGTCGGGAAGGAAATCCAAACCGCATCTTTCTTCTCCTTTTTTGATTAGATTCATTCAAATCTGGCGAAAATGGCTAAATAAACGGCCCGTGAAGTGGATTGATCATTTAGAGAGAACCGGAGGAATTCATTTGGATGCAATGACGATTGTATTGTTTGGAGCAACCGGCGACTTGGCGAAAAGAAAGATTTTCCCGGCCTTGTACAATTTGTATTTGGATCACAAGCTCCCGAGCCCTATATCTATTGTCGGTGTGGGACTAGAACATTTCACTGAGCTTGAATTCGAATCAAAGGTGGAGCAGTCGATACAGTCCTTCTCCAGACGGAAACCGGAAAGCGCCCCCGATATGAAATCGTTTCTGAGCAGCATCCGGTATCTAGCGCAAGATGTTTCGAAGCAAGAAGGGTATACGGAGTTGCTGGATCTCGTAAAGCGTCGTGAGCGCGAGTTGGGTATTCCGGAAAATCGGCTGTTTTACTTGTCTGTTGCACCGGAGTACTTCGACATTATCGCATTGAATATAGAAAAAAGCGGCCTGGGTTCCACTCAAGGCTGGAAACGTCTCATTGTAGAGAAACCGTTCGGACACGACTTGAAATCGGCTCAGGAGCTGAACGAGAAGCTAAGCCGCTCCTTTGACGAAGACGAAGTGTATCGGATCGATCATTACCTGGGCAAGCCAATGATTCAAAACCTGGAAGCGCTGGAGTTCGCCAATCCCATTCTTCAAGCCCTGTGGAGCAATAAGTACATTGCGAATGTGCAAATTACGGCAAGTGAAACGGTCGGTGTAGAAGAGCGGGCCGGTTACTACGACCATACCGGCGCGATTCGGGATATGTTCCAGAACCACATGCTGCAAATTCTGATGTTAATCGCGATGCATCCGCCCAAACGAATAACCGCCCAAAACATTCGTTCGGAGAAGCAAAAAATCATTGAGTCGTTTTGTCCTTTATCGAAAGAAGAGGTAGCGAATAACGTCGTTCGCGGCCAATATGATGCCGGTGAAATCCAGCAGCAGGCCGTGATTGGGTACAGACAGGAACCGGGCGTTGATGCTTCTTCAGGGACCGAAACCTTTTTTGCCGCGAGAATATGGATCGATGATCCGTGTTGGGAAGGAGTTCCATTCTACATACGCACCGGCAAAAGAATGAAGGCGAAATCGTCACGCATTATCATTGAATTTAAAAATCCGCTCCGCGATTTATATAAGAACCAAAATGAAACACCGCACCCCAATCTACTGACGATCTGTATCAACCCGGATGAAGGTGTCGCGCTGCAATTAAATGCTAAGAATCCAATGAATAACAACCATCTCGAGCCGATTGCCGTCAACTTCTCCAGCAGCGACCAAGATGTCCCTGAAGCGTACGAGAACCTAATTCACGATGCGTTAGAAGGGGATTCGACCTATTTCGCTCATTGGAACGAAGTCGAGGCTGCATGGAGATGGGTACAGCCGGTATTAGACGCATTCGAGGAAAGCCTCGTACCGCTGCACATGTATCCGTCGGGTTCCATGGGTCCTGAAGCAGCGAACCGGTCGCCGGAAGAGCAAGGGTATAGATGGTGGTAATCAATCGCGTAGGCGGAGACGATATCCAGTGCGACGAAAGCGGCTATCCATTCGTTCACGACAGCTTGCATTACCAGCAGTACCACCCGAACACAAAAAAGACGCCGGGCATTACAAGAGTTTGCACTCTTGGCTGATGCATCCCGGCGTTTATTCATTCATTTCGTTTTTAAGGAATTTCTTTTAATCAACTTCATCTTAAAAGCTGGGATAGGCAGACATCAATCCTGCATCCAATGAAATTTACCCTTGTGTACCTATATTCGGTGCTGCTAATTCTTCAAGGCATTGAATGCCATATCCTGAGAATGTTGAAGTTCTACTCCCGATCACTGCCCTTTTGTCGATTAAATTATGTTACAATGAAAGCAATTAGAAATCCCTGGGGGAGAAACTGCAGCCGGAACGGAAGGAGGGCAACTCGCAGATACGAAGGGAGGACAATCATGGGAACGAGAACGAAGGAGAACCACGAAAGATCGAATGACCGCGCCGGCAAACAACCGAGGATAGCAGGCGCGCTTGAGCCGCGGAAACAATACACGGGGCTGGCTCCACAATCGATTATCCAGATGCAGCGCGTGTATGGAAATCGAATGACAGGAATGCTCATACAACGGCAGTTGGATTCCCGAAAGGTCTCCTCGCCCGGAACCGATAGCGGCATTATTCAGCGGAAAGTCGGCTTTGAGTTTGAAACGGGCAATATTATATTAGGAGCGTCCGCCAAGGAACAGGTGATGGAGAATGAGCAGTTTCGCATTGATGCCGATACGGCAACGACTAAGGATAATAACACGGGCAATGGGTTGGAGTTCGTTATTAAGCCGTCGGAGAACGTTGAGGAAGCATTAGCGAAAGTGACAAGCGCAAAGAACGAAGCTTTCAGGATGTCCAATAAGAAAAATAAAACGAATAATAGATATACAGCAAATGGTGAGGAATGGAAAGGCAAGTACCAAGTTTATGTGCACGACGACACATGGGAAGCGACGGTTCAACATACGGAAGGCGTTAAATTGCAGGATATGAAGAAATATTTGAAGAGAAATTATTCACTGGCCAATAAGGAGACGGAATTACTCGGACAAACAAATGTGGACGGTGCCGAACAAAAGATTAACGATGCGAAGGTTGCGGGACTGATCCGGCTTATTGTGCTTTACTTGGAAACGTTCGGTGCGTGGAACGGTTCGAAGGCGGACGAAGGTCCGAAGAATGCCTTAGTTACCATGAGCAGGACCGATTTTCATTCGATGTTCAAATCGCTGAACGAGAACGAACGGGCTAACTTCATTCGTTGGTCGCCGAGCGTTCCGGAGATGGCTGGGCGCGTGATGACAGAGAAAGTGTTCACTAATAAATACATCCAATGGAATGGCGAAGAGAAGAAGAATGAAACGAATGAACTTACGATATCCGAATGGTTTACATCGATCACGGACGGATACAGCGAGCAGGTCGACGAAGACAGCAAGAAGGGGAGGAAAGATGCGAAGAAAAGCATAAACAAGAAAGAGAGGAAGGATGGACAACAGCCGAAAGAAATCCATTACGAGAAGGATCAGCTGTCTCCTCCGGAAGGATATCGAGGCATGGAGCCCGATTACAGCATGGGAGCGATGGGGATGGACGGAGACAAGGTGCTGCTGGAAACGCGCGACCATGGGAACGATACTAACCAAACTATCGATAATTGGGAGCAGTTTGTACAAATTATTTTCGATTATATTTCCGATGATCAATAAGAAAGTGAGTTTACCTGCGCTAAACAACCCCTTTTGAAGCAGGGGGATGATACCCTTAGGCTGAGCTCCGGCATCGACCGTTTCCGAGTGAGTTTGGATCATTATATAAAAAGGAGTTTAGTTCATGACATCCGAAAAAAACTACCATGCTTTGATTCTTGATAAAATTTTTATGGGTGGGTTTGCTGACGTTGAATCGATGGTAAAAAATGAAGATATTGATGTGATTGTGGACCTGCGCGGCGAAGCGACGGAATGCGCCTATCCGGCGACCCATGTTACATGGATTCAAATACCGTTAGCGGATAATGCAGCCGTGCCCCAAGAAAAAGCCTTCGAGCAAGCGATAGAAGCCGTTACCGAAGCCTACCGCCAAAATAAGAAGGTTGCTTTCCATTGCAATGGAGGAAGAGGCCGGACCGGCGCAGTAGCTGCGGGGACCTTAATAGCTCTAGGCTTAAGTGATACACTTGAAGAAGCCGAAGCCAAGGCAAAGAGCATTCGCAGTATTATTGATATTAAGCCAGCACAGAAAGAATCCCTTAAAAAGTTATATCCTGATAAATAATTGAGTTTGGAAGACCATTCCAATCAGGTCGATCAGCCGATCGAGTAAGCCGCAGGAGGCGTTTTCCTGCGGTTTTTTTGTCATTCCTGATCGGCATTGCGAAAAAGCGTCGACACGGCAGGGAAGTCACCGTAAAATAATGGAAAGACGAGCCATCGGCTGCAGGTTCGGATAAATGGTCTATTCGGGAGGGTGTCTTTGCTTGAAGCTTCACAGATTGCTTGCCATTACGATGCTGTTGCTCAGTCGGAAAAGGATGAGCGGCCAAGAGCTGGCCGACCGGTTCGAAGTTTCGCTGCGCACGATTTACCGCGATCTGGAGACGATCAGCCGTGCGGGAATCCCCGTAATTAGTTATGCGGGAGCGGATGGCGGCTATGAAATTATGGATCAGTACCGGATTGACAGACAAATGGTTACTCTGGAGGAACTGCATTCTATCGTAATAGCTTTACGGGGGATGCAAGCATCTCTCGACGATAAGGATATGGATCATTTGCTCGCGAAGGTGGGGGCGCTCGTTGCCAAGTCCGAGCAGAACCGGCTGGAGGAAACCGGGGAGCCCTTGATTTTCGATGCAAGGCCATGGCGCGGAGGACAGGCGGAGAAAGAAACGATGACGCAGCTTCGGCAGGCGGCAAAAAACCGGAATGTCGTTCGGTTTGTATATACGAATGCGGAGGGGATCGCAGCGGAGCGGACGGTCGAGCCTATCAGTCTGGTTTGGAAAGCATATGCCTGGTTTTTGTATGCCTATTGCCGGCTGCGCGGCGATTACCGGACGTTCAGGCTGTCGAGAATCAAACAGCTTCGCATCGGGATGGAACATTTCCTGCGCAGGGATGTGAAGCTGGAGGATCTCGATGCGAGGTGGTTGAAGCGGGAGCGGGCAGAATATGTGCGTATGGTGCTGCGTTTTCATCCGCGGGTAAGAGTGAGGGTGGAAGAATATTTCGGGGAGGATCGGATAGAGGTCCAGGAGGATGGCTACTTATTGGTGACGGCCATACATCCCGTGGAAAACTGGCTATACGGTCAATTGCTCAGCTATGGCTCGGATGTGAAAGTGGTAGAGCCGAAGCATCTTGCGGACACGATCAAGGCGCAAGCGGAGCGAATTTTTCGCCAATACGAGTAAAAAATTTTGGGGCGGTGAAACCCTGACAACCTGTTGTCAGTTGGGCTGGTGTACTGTACAAATAGAAGCGGCCCGCTTATGGGGCGACTCAAAATATATCAGAAAAAGGCGAGGTAACGAATATGGTATATCAAACCGTACAAAGCTTTATCGAAGACTATCGGATTGAAGCCGGAGGCACGCAAAAGCTGCTGGATGCGCTGACCGACGAATCCTTGAAACAGGAGGTCACTCCGGGTTACCGGACGATAGGCCACCTGGCGTGGCATCTGTGCACGTGCGGCAATTTTTTGGAGCCGACCGGCCTGAAGTTTGAATTCCCTGCCGAACAAGACGAAAGACCAACGTCGGCTTCCTTGATAGCGCAGACTTACCGCAAAATGTCCGAGACTTTGCTTGAGGCGGCGCAAACACAATGGACGGACGAGAGCTTGCAGCTGACGGCTCCGTTTTTCGGTGAACAGTGGAAAAACGGCTTTACGCTCGATCAGTTTATCAAGCACGAGATTCACCATCGTGGCCAGCTGACCGTCCTGATGCGCCAGGCGGGACTTCCCGTTACCGGCGTGTACGGTCCTTCCAAAGAAGAGTGGGCCGTGAGCGGAATGGAAGCCCCGTTGTAATCGGCCGGTCGAGAAGTTTGGCAATGCAAGAGCCTCCACAGGCTCTTCTTTTTTGGCTGCAATAGGATTGCAATCCGCTGGATCATGACCAATGCGACATTCATTGATCAAGATCACGGACCCAACAAGGAGGGCGTCAATATGTCTGAAACAAAAATTGAATGGACTGACATGACATGGAATCCGACGACTGGCTGCAGCAAAGTCAGTGATGGGTGCAAGAATTGTTATGCTGAACGAATGGCAAAGCGACTGCATGCAATGGGGAATCCGAAGTATATTAATGGCTTTGAACCCCGGGAGCATCCCGATGCGCTCGCGTTGCCTTTTTCATGGAAACGGCCTACCAAAGTTTTTGTTAATTCAATGTCCGACCTTTTTCACGAAGCAATTTCGGAACCGTTTATTAAGAAAGTATTCGATGTTATGAATAAGACTCCCATGCATACTTATCAGATCCTTACAAAGAGACCGGAAAGAGCTGCTCTTATAGCAGATCGCTTTACATGGACAGATAACATCTGGCTGGGAACAAGTGTTGAAAACTCTCGTGTTGTTGACAGAATAGACGCACTTAGGCTTATACCATCAAGGATACGATTCTTGTCTTGTGAGCCATTACTAGGTGCTTTAGAAAATTTAAATCTTCAAGATATTCATTGGGTAATTGTTGGCGGGGAATCCGGACCGGGTGCCAGGCCCATTGATGCGAGCTGGGTTCGTGATATATTAAATCAATGCCAAGCCGCGAAGATCCCTTTCTTTTTTAAGCAGTGGGGCGGTGTAATGAAGCTTAAAAACGGAAGACTTCTAGATGGTCGGGAATGGAATGAGTTTCCACAATAAATAGGTGTCCAGGTGAAGCAATTGAACCCGGTTACTTTGAACAATCACGCTATTTAAGGAGATCCATGATGAGACAAGACGTTTGTACTATTGGTTTTGCGAAAAAAAGCTTGCAGCAGTTTGTAGAACTTCTGAAAGGTGCTGGCGTTACTCATCTTGTCGATACACGATTCAATAATACTTCACAATTGTCCGGCTTTGCAAAGAAAGGCGATCTTGATTATGTCATGAAGCTTGTTGGAATCTCTTATATCCATGATTTATCGCTGGCGCCAACTGAAGACCTGCTTGACGCCTACAAGAAAAACCAAATAACTTGGGGAGAGTATGAGAAGAGATACTTAGGTTTGCTCGAAAAAGAAAAATCGAAAATCGTATCGATGATATATTGGCCGACGAGGTAACATGCTTTTTATGCAGCGAGGATAAACCTCATCAATGCCATAGACGATTGCTTGCGGAGTATCTGCACCGCCATAAGAAAGACATTAAGGTATCGCATTTGGTTTAATTGCTGCTCTAAAGGGCTGTGCCCCTTGCCTCCACCAAATGCACATATGAGACACGCCAACAAAAGCGTGTTTTTTTGCGTTTTGTGAAGCCGGCGAAGGGGACCGACACAAAAAAGTTCATAGCGACGGGATACGAACGGAAGATGGCACGGTTTTTTGTCATGCAAATGTCATAAATGAATCATATACTATTCTATAAAAAAAGGAAGGATCATTAGATGAATCTGTTTAAGAATAAACATCGGTTTCACAGGTTTCTTCCCAGTGTACTTTGTTTCTTTATGGCAATGACAAGCTTGACTGGTTGTGGGAGCAGCAATACAGCGAAAGCGGCGACGATTTCATCGCTGATTACTTCTTATAAGCCGCAGGTAATAAATACCGATGCAAGTGTTTCCTATACGGATGCCTCCGGGAGCACGATATCAGGAACCTTTCACCATCCGGGTATTGCCATGAGACAGGCAGATTTGGATCATATGCGTGATCATGTACGAGCGGGAGACGAGCCTTGGAATACGGCATTTCATGCATTTTCCAGCGACCCTGAGTCCAGAAAAAATCCAAGAATATACTACGAAAACGGAAATGACTTATTCGTAAATATTCGTGGTCCATGGGCGTTTACCGACGCCAATGGGAAGCATTGGCCTAATCCCAGCGACTATGTAGGAACGCGTGCAAATACGGATTCTTTGACTGCTTTTAAACAAGCCATTATGTGGTATATTACCGGCGATGAAACGTATCGTGCCAATGCCATGGCGATCATCAGAGATTATTCTGCAATCCAGTCGGTTGCCCCGCATATAAGTTTCCGTTTTGCAACGATGACTTACTTGCTAACGGCGGCGGCAGAAATTTTACGCTATTCCGACACTCCAACGCAGAGTCTGAAATGGACGGAGACGGATACTCAGAATCTTATCCATGCGTTGAACCTGGTGACGGTTACGTATAATCCGCATACTTTTTTTATGAATCAGCATCAGTTTAATGTGATGGGAACTATCGGAAGAGCCGTCTTTACCAATGACTTGAAGCTTTATGCGGAGGCCGTTGAAGCAACGACGGTGAATTCCGCAGGTGAACCAGGCGGTAGAAACGGTTCGATTAAGTATGAGATGCGTATGATGACGCAAAACGAGGAAACAGGAGCACCGCTGGCTCCGTCGGATTATCACGTGCAGGAAATGGAAATGGGGCGGGATGTGGGGCATTCTTACGATGACGTCGCCGGACTATCTACATTGGCGCAGACCATCTATGCCCAAGGTACGAAAGTTGACCCGGTAAATGGAACGATGTCTTCGGTCGCTAACGCTGTAAATGTATTCAACTTCCTGGATGACCGGTTGCTTGCAGGCACGACCTATATTCTAAAGTATCATCTGGGATATGATGAGTTATGGACGCCTGGATGGGCTGACCAAGAAAGGAATATTAAATATTTTGATACGATCAATCCAGACGCCAGGGGCAGAATCGATGCTTTCTACAGCGTTTTATATAACTATTATAAATATATCGAACAACGGGATATGACCCAAGAAAAGTACAAATACTTGGCCTATGCCTATGAAACAAGGATGCCGGAAGTTGCAGGAAAAGATTACCCGCTTGCTACTTTATTGTATACACCGGATGCAGCAAAGGCCGATGGCTTGAGCAATCGGAAAATTTTAAGCGGAATAACGGGCTTGACAGCCACGGCGGCGGGCTCGGATACAATCAACTTGAGTTGGACGGAAGTTTCAGGAGCACTGGGTTATAACATATATAGCTCCACAACAGCAGATGGAGTTTTTACTAAGATGAACAGTGCGCCAATTTCGGGAACATCTTATAGCAGCACCGGATTAAGTCCCAATTCGATTTACTATTATAAGGTAGGTGTGGCTGGAGGGTCGACGTCAGCTGTTGTTTCAGCTACAACGACAGATAGCACATTGGCATTACCAAATGCCAGCCCCAAGAAAGTCTATGACGTTAAGGTTTATGTTAACGGCAAAGTAATTCAGAGCGACGAGCCACCCTATATTAAGTCCGAGCTCGGATTAACTTATGTTCCTGTTCGGTTCGTTTCCGAAGCGCTTGGTGCAAAAGTAGATTGGATCGCTGACTCTCAAACCGTCATTGTAAAAATGGGTTCCAAGACGATCTCCTTCAGTATCGGCAACAAAACAATGCAGGTGGATAACAAAGACGTGGAAGTTGAGGCCCCAGCAGAGAAAAACGGTGAACGAACCTTTGTCCCATTACGTTTTATTTCGGAGACGCTAGGGGCAAGGGTGGATTGGGTGGATGCCACTCGAACTGTTAACATCATGATGGATGCAAAAGTTAAATAAGGTAGAGAAAACAAATAAACGCGTAATGCTGGCGGGAAAGGAACAACTGGGAATGAATACCATACGAAGAGGCCGCCCCGATTTTTTACTGCTGTTTTTAACGTTTGCCTTGGTTGGATTCGGTCTTGTCATGGTCTTCAGCGCCAGCGCCATGACGGCCAGCGTAAAGTATCACAACCCATGGTATTTTTCCGAGAGGCAAGCCGTATGGTGCATATTCGGCCTTCTGGTCATGTTCACTTTCATGAATATTCCATATACCAACTACATCAAATGGTTTCGTCCGTTTTTCGCGTTTACGGTCATCCTGCTGGTACTGGTTTTAATGATCGGGACAAGCATCAATGGACATAAGAGCTGGTTCGGCTTCGGTTCCTTCGGCATTCAACCGACTGAAATGGCCAAGCTTTCCTTGTACATGTACTTGGCCGCTCTCATCAGCAAGAAGGGAGAGAGGATTTCCGATTTTAAAAGGGGATTCCTGCCTGTACTTATTATCATCGGGCTTGTTGTAGGGCTTATTATGCTGCGGCCTGACATTGGGTCTTCCATTATAATCCTTGCTTGCTCTTTCATAGTCGCTATAGCCGGCGGTGTCCGGTGGAGGCATCTGCTCATCATCGCGCTGTGCACTTCGCCGCTGATTCTGTATATTGTAACCGCCAAAAGCTACCGGGTTCAAAGATTCGCATCCTTTCTTCATCCTTGGGACGATACGAGCGGTTCTTCTTATCAACTTATTCAATCCTTATATGCTCTAGGCCACGGGGGTGGATGGGAGCTGGCTTTGGAAACAGCGTTCAGAAGCTCAGCTATTTGCCAGAAGCCCAAACCGATTTTATTTTTGCCATTGTCGGAGAAGAGCTCGGCTGGTTGGGATGCACCTTTTTTATAATATGTTTCTTGTTATTTCTATGGAGAGGGATACTTATTTCGGTAAAATGTGAGGATTCGTTCGGCTCACTTCTGGCGCTCGCCATAATTTCTTCCTTCGGTATTCAAGCGTTGATCAATTTAGGCGGAGTCAGCGGCAGCATTCCAATCACTGGTGTCCCCTTGCCCTTAATAAGCTATGGGGGTTCTTCCCTGATGATCTCTATGGCCAGTATAGGTATGCTGCTGAGCATGTCTCGGCATCAGTATCTGAACCGATCGAATATACCAGGCGAAATTTCTGGCCAATAAACTACGGAGATGAACAACATGAAATATAAACTGAAGTTGCTTGATTATCCAATCCTGTTTATTCTTCTTTGTTTTCTTGTCATCAGCACGGCGGTCATTTACAGCGCAACTTCCGGCACCAGCTTCCAAGGACTTCACATGAATAACGCCATAACCTTTTCTGTTCTTTTTGTAGTAATGATTCTGTTATCTTTACTGGATTATCGTGTTATAGTCAATCATTTTTCCGTCATTCTATATATTATCGGCGTTTTGTTGATGATTTTGGTCGTTTTCAAAGGGATCAGCATTAACGGTTCCAAACGTTGGATCAATTTGGGGATGGCCTTTCAGCCTTCAGAAATTATGAAAATTTTTGTTATTTTGCTGTTGGCTAAAATGATGAAAAGACGTGAAGGCCAAAAATTAAGATTGTTACAAGATTTGATTCCAATGTTTATTATCGTCCTGGTCCCTTTTTTGTTTGTACTGGAGCAGCCTGATCTCGGCACGTCGATCGTCTTTATTTGTATTTTCTTAGGCATGCTCTGGATAGGGAATGTACGGCTTCTTCATGCATTATCCGGTCTCGTTCTTCTTGTCGTGCTGATAGGTACCCTAACCGCCATGTATCTTACGAATTCTCCACTGTTTTCTAAAATTATAAAGCCGCATCAACTGAAACGTATTCAAACGTTCATCAATCCCACGGCCGACCCCGACAGCAACTGGCATGTGCTCAATTCGATAAAAGCTATAGCTTCAGGATCGCTCGACGGGGAAGGTTTCAAACACGGAAATTTAGTTCAAGGCGGATTCATTCCCTATGATTATGCGGATTCAATCTTTGTCGTCATCGGCGAAGAGTTCGGTTTTATCGGCGCATCCGTTCTCTTACTGCTTTACTTTGTATTAATTTATCGGCTGATTCGGATTGCCATCGATTGCCCGGATATCGAAGGGACCTATGTGATTATTGGCATAATATCGATGTTTACTCTGCAAATATTTGAAAATATCGCTATGCACATCGGTTTGATGCCGTTAACCGGAATCGCTTTGCCCTTTGTCAGCTATGGGGGCGACTCTTTATTAACGAATATGATTTCAATGAGTTTGGTCTTAAGCGTTAAAATGCATCGCATCTGAGTTGTGAACCGACCCGGCGACGGTTCCGATGGGTTTTAACATCAATGATTGACTTAATGGTAGCCCCTATCGTAAAATTTTAGGTAATGCACTTACTTATAAGTAAGGGGATGATTTATCAGTGATTCATCAGCGTGAATGTCCAGTTGAGACACTCATTCATGTTTTAAGCGGCAAATGGAAGCCATTGATTTTATGGCATTTGATTGAATCCAAAAAGAGATACAACGATCTGGAAAAGCTTATACCTGATGTTTCACAAAAAATGCTTTCACAACATCTCCGAGATTTGGAACAAGAAGGCATAGTCGATAGAACGGTCTACCCTTCTATCCCTCCCAAAGTAGAATATTCTCTTAGTGAATATGGCAGAACATTGATTCCTGTAGCAGAAGTCATGTGTGCTTGGGGAGAAAATCATAATAAACGGAAATATGAAGAGTCAGCGTCATAAAGCCGGTTCAATGAACTTGTACACGAATTCAATCAACTCAAAGCAAAAGCTGCCACGGGATTCCGGGCAGCTTTTGTCTTTTAAAATTTTCCTGTCCCCCCAACATAATGGATCCCTTTCTGTCCTGCTTACTTTTAAGTAAGTACCCTACTTTAAAGTGGGTTCTTAACATAATTCTAAAGCGATGCTAAGCTTGAGTTAACCAAATATTGGGGTCCATTAAAGAGGAGGAAAGAACAATGAAAATTATTGTTTTTGGAGCGACGGGGAATACAGGGAGAAGAGTGCTGGAACAAGGGATAAAAATGGGGCATGAAATGACCGCTTTTGTGCGAAATTCGGAGAAGCTTTATGATCAACTAGGCGAGCATTCCGCAAAGCATGTGAAGGTGATCGTGGACAATATAATGGACCCGGTGAGCGTCAGTGAGGCGCTCGCGCATCAAGACGCCGCTATTATTGCAGCCGGCAATGCGGGTCAGGGGAAGAGTTTGTCCGTATCGTCGATAACATTATAAGCCAATGTGAATTCCAACCTAGCTTCTCCGGGCGGGTATGGATCATGGGAGGAGCCGGCCTGCTGGATATTCCATTTACTAATCTTATCGGCAATAATTTACCCGGCTTCCCGCCTGAGTATAGAAATCACAACCGGAATTTCGAAAGGCTGCAACAGACTGGGCTCGATTGGTCCATGATGTGTCCGGGAACCATGATGGATTCGAGAGAGCATCCGGATTCGGTTCATCTCCATATAACAACGGAAACTTTGCCCGTTCCGATTTCGGAGACGATTAAGGCATATTCCGAGGCGGAGATAGCCGGTCACTTGTTCAGCCGATTTCAAGAGCTGAATGTTGCTTATGACGATGTCGCAAAGTGTATGTTGGACCATCTTGAACTCGGAGGAGCGTTTAAAAGAAAAAGGGTCGGCCTAGCCTATCAAAGCAATATTACGGGGCGCTGAGGGGAAGGGGGATAACGGGTTTGTTTGGAATACTGCTTGTTTTGCATATATTGGGTGCGATCGCCTTCATTGGCCCCGCTTTCGTGATGCCCATCATTCGAAGATCCGCTAGAACCGTCGGCCAGCTGCACTTTGTAATTGGTATAACGACCAAATTTGCCATAATACCTAAAATTGGCGGAACCATACTTATTATAACCGGGGTTTGGCTTATGATCATCACCAAGATGGGGTTATCCCAAATGTGGCTGAATGTATCACTCCTTTTATCGCTGCTCGTGGTCGTCATGATCGACGGATGGATCGAGCCGCGTATGAAAAAGATCATAAAGATCCTATCTGAAAGTCAAGACCAGGGTAATGAAATACCTGCCGAGTTCGGACTGCTGATAAAAAAGATCGTACCCATTGAGGCGGCAAAGACAGCCGCTGATGATTGCCATATTGGTGCTTATGGTCATTAAGCCGTTTTAAAGAACCGATGGGAGCGTCCTAATCACATTTTGTCCAAAAAACGAACCGCCTTTGGCGGTTTTTTTTTACTTTTTTTATAAACCCTAAAAAGGAGATATATAGGGTATGATATCATTCTGCATGACACTTGTCGGGCGACAAGAACTAAGAAAGTAAAATAATCGAAAAAAAGCACGTCCAATCCGTTAAGCCGTAGAAATACAAAAGGGGCTGTCCCTTAAGTCACCATAGGTGGCCGAGGGCGCCCCTTTTCTGAGCTTTATAAAACACAAAATCACTTATAAAACAATAATCGATTGGCAGACGCATTGCGGAAGCCGGTCGGTGTAAGATTCGTCATCTGTTTGAACGATTTCATGAAATGCTGGCTGTCATTATAACCGAGCTGAAGCGCGATTTCATTGATTGTCATATTCGTATCGGTCAGCAAAGAGGAAGCCGCCTCGATCTTTTGCTGCAGAATGAATCGTTTGAGCGGCACCCCGGCAACTTTAGAGAAAAGATGCGATAAGTATTTGGCATTGTAACCGAAGTGCTCCGCAATATGTGAGGTCTTAAGCTGTTCCCCCGGTTCCACTTGATGTAATCAACGATGTCGTTATATAGCTGCAGCTGCTTCAACCTTGGCCGGGGGCTTGCTTGCCTCGGAACGTTTGATTGCATAACTCGCATAAAATACTCGTTGCCAAATAGTTGTTCAGCGTCTGATCTTGATAACTTCGAATAGAATCTTGCAATTGCTTCATCATCACAATGATCCTGTCCGCGCTGCGTAATGTGCCTTTGCGCGGAATCGCGATGAAACCTGCCGGACAATCGTATACTTCTTCTTGACTGGATATGGCCCTCGGATCGTCCGATACAAAATGCAGCCAATAAAAACTGCAGTCGGATGCTTGATAGCCATACTGATTAGTCCGGGGCGGCATGAGCAAATAATCGCCTTCATGCAAGACGTGCTTCTCCCGGTCGTCCGCGATGTACAAAGTCCCTTTGGTCTGCACGAATAATTCATAATCCCTTAGAATTCTTCTCATGTGCATCCAATCGGAAGAGGGGGCAACGAATTTCCCCGTCATGACCAGTTGAAGGGGTTTCTCTACTTTGAAAGTATGGATCATGATGGCGCTTCGGCCTCCCACTGACTTTTTGACATCTAAAAAAGGATGCGTGTTCTAAGTATATCAAGGTATTGTCGCGATCTCAATCATATTGACCTGACTTGCGTCATATCCGTAAAACTGACTTTTTTACACGATTTCGATCGTTTTGCCATTTACGATGCCGGCCGCTTAACGGTAATCTGAAGTTGGTCAGCGCGCTGATACATAGAGTGAAAGGAAGGGAACAGAAATATGCATGCTGCATTGATTCAGGACGCGTTGCAAGACTTTGAACTGGATCAGGTAAAGCTTACCGGGGAATATTACGTTAATGCGTTTGAAAAAGAGCTTCAATACTTGCGCAGCTTCGAAGTCGATCGCTTGCTGTCCGGATTCCGGGAAACCAGGGGATGGGCGCCCAAGGCCGAGAAATACCCAGGCTGGGAAAATACGGAGATCCGGGGCCATACGCTCGGTCATTATATGACGGCGTTAGCGCAGGCCTACGGCTGTACGAAAGATCCGGCCCTCTTGGAGAGGCTGTCGTATATCGTGTCCGAGCTATCACAATGCCAATTGGATAGCGGATATCTTTCGGCTTTTCCCGAGACGCTCATCGACAATATCGAGAGGAAACAGCCGGCATGGGTTCCTTGGTATACGATGCATAAAATCATTGCGGGGCTTATTGCGGTGTATCATGCAACACAATCGCAATCGGCTTTCGATGTTGTTGTACGATTAGGCGATTGGGTCGAATCCCGTACATCAAGATGGACAGATGAGCTCAAGGCTACCGTACTCGCAGTGGAATACGGGGGGATGAATGACTGTCTCTATGAGCTGTACAAGATTTCCGGCAATCCTAAGCATCTGGAGGCGGCTCATCAATTTGACGAGCTTCCGTTGTTTGAAGCGATCCGGCAGGGCAAGGATGTTCTGGCCGGGAAGCATGCCAACACGACGATTCCCAAGTTTATCGGAGCACTGAACCGTTATTTGGCGCTGGGGGAAAGCGAAACCTTTTATCTTGAAGCCGCAAAGAAGTTTTGGGATATCGTGGTCTGTCATCACAGCTACATAACCGGCGGCAACAGTGAGGCGGAGCATTTCGGCGAGCCGGATATGCTTGATCGGAGACGCTCGGACATTACATGCGAAACCTGCAACAGCTACAATATGCTGAAGCTGACCCGTGAATTGTACAAGCTCACGAAGGATCGAAAATACGCAGATTTCTACGAGAAAACATATATCAATGCGATTCTTTCCTCCCAGCATCCGGAAACCGGAATGACCATGTACTTCCAACCGATGGCGACGGGGTACTTCAAAATTTACAGCTCGCCCTTCGACCACTTTTGGTGCTGTACAGGCACGGGGATGGAGAGTTTTACGAAGCTGAACGACAGCATCTACTATCATAAAGAAGATGAGCTTTATGTGACACAATTTATAAGCTCGACCCTGGACTGGCGGCAGAAGCAAATTAAGCTGACACAGCGTGCGGGCATCCCCGAAACCGATCAAGTGACGCTTAAGATCGAGACCGAAGATCGACAAGCCAAAATCTTCAAGCTCCACATTCGCATTCCGTATTGGGTCAGAGGGGATATCCAAGTCCGATTGAACGGCGAGCCGGTCACGGTGGATATGGAAGATCATCAAATCGTAATGAACCGGGAATGGCTGGATGGTGACACGCTTACTTTGACGCTGCCCATGAAAGTACTTGTTTCACGGTCGCCGGACAATCCGTATGCGGTAGGTTTTCAATACGGACCTGTTGTTCTTAGTGCCGCTCTGGGTACAGAGGATTTGAGTCAAGCCCAAACGGGCATTATGGTGCAGGTGCCGACCCGAAGAATGCAAGTTAAGGATTTCCTGATTCCAACGGGAATGAATCCGGATGAGTGGTTGGAAGGAATTAAACGGCATCTTGTGAAAGTAGGCCAGGAGCTGGTATTCAAGCTGCGAAATACGGACGAGGACGAGCGGCTCAGCTTCACCCCACATTACAAGCAGCATCAAGAGAGATACGGAATTTACTGGGGCATTGTAGAAGTGGATTCCGTTGAATGGAAGCGGCACATGGAGCAAAGCCGAATGGAGCGGATCGTGAATGAAGCTACAATCGACCGTGTTCAAGTCGGCAACGATCAGTACGAACTGCAGCATGCCATTAAAGGGAAAGAGACGGTCGCTGGAGCATGGGATGGCCAGAATGGAAGAAAGGCGGATCCCGGAGGATGGTTCAGCTATGAGCTGAAAGTGATTCCGGGAATGGAGAATCTGCTTCAGGTGACCTTTTTTCAAATAATCATGACCGACTTATTCATATTTATGCGAATGGCCAGCTGCTTGCCAGCGAGCGGTCCGCCCTGGAACGAAGACGCGAATTCGTAACAAAAACCTACCCGATTCCGGAGGCGATGACGGCCGGCAAAGAATACGTGGAAGTAAAGTTTGTACCGGAAGATAAGCCTAACGGAATTTACGGCGTCCTGCGAACGATGAGATCAGTCCGGCAACCGGAATGAATAACAGGATTCGCCGCAGACTCTGAAAAAGGCGCAGAAGCGGGCAATACGCGGGGCTGGCTTCTGCATTCACCTTAAGGATCAAGCTGTGGAGAAAATGCTGCCGAGTGACCGGAAGGTAAGAAACAAACCGGAAGCCATGCCTGTTTGCTGCGGTCCAGCATGTGCGTACAAGGCCGATTGTAATCCCATGTTGGTAAGCCCATTTGAAATGCCGAGAATGGACAGCGCAAGCAAAATAACGGCCAGAGGGGTGGAATGCTGAACAAACGCCAACAGTAAAGAGCCTGCAATGAGAAATAGATAGCCACTAACGATAGGGACCCTATAGGAGAAACGGGCGATAAGACGGACAGCCACTTGGGTCGCGACCACGCCAAATCCGAGCAGCGGCAGCATGATGAGTCCGGCGGTTTGCGGGGCGACCCCTTCCACTCGTTCGAGCCATAAGCATATACAGGACGAAAATCACCGCATTGATCGGGGCATTAATCCAAAATATCGACTTCCAACCGGCATCCGTAACGAGATATCCCCCTAAGACCGGTCCCAGCGCCGCTGTGATGTTGTTCGTTATCAAGATGAGGCTCATGGAGGAAGGGGGGATTTTGCCGTCGTTTATCCCGTATTCGTTGACCATCGTTTGAAGAATCGCCATTCCTGCCGGAAAAGAAGCCGTATTGCAGAAGGCCTGCAAAATTCTCCAGGCGAGCAGTCAGCCGAAAGAGGGCGATTATCGATGTGATGTCTGTCGTGAATAGCGATAAGTTTGAAAAGTATAAATACATGAAGATGAGTACCGCATTTGTTAATGTCTTTTGTCCTTTTTAGTTTCAATGATTGACTTGACTGTGGAGCTATCGTAAGATTTTGTTGTGTTCATTTTAGGTAATACCTGGCAATGGATCGAAGTCGAGCAGCAGTTATGGAGAATACTTTAGGCAGATATCCGGAAGGGGATTCGTCGTGAAGAACTCATCTGATTTACAGGAAATTAAACCCATACGGAACGGGCCGCTTCTATCCAGCGGCAATCTGGGATGGGATCAAATCTCACTTTCCAAATGGCAAGGCGTTGCCCCTCAGGAAGCTTATGAGCCAGCGTTATCCAAGCATCTCATCGTCATCCATACCACTCCCGGACCAGTCAAGGTGTTTGAACGGGGAGACGGGTTTAACGAAGAGGGGACCGCTCGACCAGGGGACATCAACCTGTTTTCCGAAGGAGAGATGAGTTATTGCAGGTGGGAGAACGACCTTTCTTTTCTCCGTCTGGAACTCGATCCTGTATTCGTAAAGAAAGTTGCCGAGCATTCCGGCTTTATGACCTCCGGCGGAAACATTGAACTAAACCATAAACTCCGTATCAACGACCCTAAGCTGTTTCATTTAAGCCAATGGTCGCTCGATGAACTTCAAAGCGACGGAGCAGGGGGCAAGCTCTATATCGACTCGCTGGCCAACCTCTTGACAGTCCATTTGCTGCAAAATTATACGTCGACCTCCAAGAAACAGGCGTCCGTGCCCAGCAAAATGACGGAACAGCAAGTCTCGCGGGCTATCGAATATATGCACGCCAATTTAGATCGGGAAATCTCATTAGAGGAACTCGCGGCGGTTACGAATATGAGCCACTCTTATTTGAGCCGTTTATTCAAGCATGCTACCGGACTCAGTCCTCATCAATACTTGATCAATATCCGCATCGATAAGGCAAAATCCCTCATTCAAAGCCGCAACTTTACGATGGCGGAAATCTCTGCCACTCTTGGGTTTACGGACCAAAGCCATATGAACCGGCATTTCAAGCGGATCACAGGTTTGTCTCCCAGAGCGTTTCTCCTCTCACGTTAAATATCCAGCTTGTGACTTAACCACAGCACTCCACGGAGCCTGTGGTTTTTCTTTTGCCCTATTTATACAAAAACTTACGCGAATCGTACAATATTCAAACGATACAGCTCTCTATACTGAAAATACAATCCATTGTTTTTCGGAATAGGGAGGTGAAAAAAATGGAGGAACTACCGAACGAACCGGGCTTTGGAGGATCGGGAATTCCTCTTGCCGTCCTGGCTTTTATTGAAAGTGTCAATGGCGGGGATCTGGATGCTTTGGCGGCGTGTTTCTCCGAGACGGCTGTCATTCTCGATGGAAGCCGCGAATTCATAGGCACATCTGAGATTAAGGCGTGGGCGAGCCGCAAAGTGATCCATTGTCGATACCGGGTGCTGGACAGTTGGCCTCTCCCGAACGGAATCCGGGTTCTCGTAATCAGTGAAGCGCCGGCAAAGAAAGTTTTCTTCGTATGGTATACGTTTCGCGTTCGGGAATACCGAATTATTTTTGCAGATATGCAATTGGTGCATGGTTGATTCGGCAATACTCATTTCGTACAAAAAGCGTGCAAGAACTTACAAGAAGCCGGGAAGCAGATAAGTTAAGATGAGGATAACAAACAGGGATGGCAGATCTGAAAAATGAAGAGGTTAAAAGCAAAACAAATCACTAAATAGGGGATGAGAAGTATGTCGAATACTTGGAAAATTATCTTGTTAGCTTTAGGAGGCTTCTTGATCGGGACGTCTGAGCTGATTATCGCCGGCATCCTGGATGTGATAGCATCCGATCTTCATGTATCCGTAGCCCTGGCTGGTCAGCTGGTTACTATCTTTGCGTTGGTGATCGCGATAGGCGCTCCAATCTTAGTTGCGGTCACATCCAGAATGGAGCGCAAAAAGCTGCTGATTTATACGCTGCTCGTATTTATCTTGGGCAATTTGATTTCATTCGTAAGTACGGGAATCGAACTCATGATGGTTTCCCGAGTGGTGCTCGCCGCAAGTATGGGGGTCTATCTCGTAGTATCGCTGGCGATTGCTTCGAATCTGGCGACCCCGGAAAACAAGGAGGGGCGATCGCCACCGTCATCATGGGATTCAGTTCCGCTCTCGTGCTCGGGGTGCCGCTTGGCAGGCTGGTAGCCACTCATACGGATTGGCGCTATATATTTGCGGGGATCGGGCCGCTTACGATTCCAATACTTATCTCGATTATTAAAGGTATCCCTGCGATACCCGGTCAAGCACCGATTCCTTTCAAGCAGCAATTTGCCCTCTTTAAAGAACTGCGTATTACAAGCGCGCTCTTGACGACTCTATTCTGGATTATGGGATATTCCGTTGCCTTTACCTATATTTCACCATTTCTATTAAAGGTGGTGAAGCTGGATCCAAGCGAGGTCAGTATGGGATTATTCGCCTTCGGGTTATTCAGCATCGCCGGAGCTCGACTAGGAGGATTCGGTACGGATAAATGGGGGGTTCCCCGGACACTGTTAACCGGACTGCTGGTTCATGGCACAGTCTTGCTGCTTCTGACCGTTCTTGCCAAGTCTCTTATTGTCACGTTGCTCGTTCTAATGGTTTGGGCTCTGTCGGCATGGTCTACCGTAGCGGTTCAGCAATACTATTTGATCACGCTTGCGCCCCGTTATTCCGATGTCATGCTCAGCTTGAATAATTCCATCCTTCAATTGGGTATGGCCTTGGGCGCGGCAATCGGCGGCTTTACGGTCGATCTATTCTCCGAGAAGCATGTCGGCTGGATGGGAGCGATCAGTTTATTGCTCGCTTTCCTTGCAGCCGGGTTTTCCCTATGGTTATCAAGACAAGGTCGGCACGATACAGAGATTCGCCAAGGTCAGTCATTGCAGTAAATTTACAACAATACGTTAAAAGGGTCGCCATGAATGAATATGAATGATAATGACGATTCGAAGTGCATGACCAATACCAGGCGAGTGCGCAAAGAATATAGGTTGATGAGAGAATTTACTCTTTGAGTGCGGGTATGGGATATTTGGAATGATTTAAATCATCGCTTTCACGGCGATGATTTTTGTTTTTATACAACCGAATGAAGCCAGTAATGAAACGGGAAAGTCGTTGCTGCTTCGGTGTGGCCGGTTATCCTGGTTTTCCGGAATCACGCTGCAAAAGAGGAAAGCGGCCATCTTTGCGAGAATAGGTTAAAAACAGTAAGTTAAGCGCGGCGAGGGGGAAGCGCATGTTCGGTTTGCTAAGAAAATATTCGATTCGGCTGCAGCTGCTTTGCCTGGGGATCATTATTTTGCTCATTTTGTCGGCGACGGCGGTCTGGGGCTTTGGACAAATTTCGAATATCACGTATAAACGTAACAAGGAGTATACAGCCGAAATCATCTCTGCGATCAGACAAAGCATTGCTTCCAATGTGGATACGATCAACCGGATTTTGCCGAACATTGCGTACAACGACCTGGTCCAGGAGTACTTGCTGGAGGAGGACCGGCTCAAGCAATACGAGCTGAACAACAAACTCGAGAAGCTGTTTGTCAACCTGCAGTCGATGAAGCAGGGCATTCTGGGTGTCGTTCTGCTAGGTGAAGGCATCAGCTCCTATAACTGCGTAGGCTGCCGGGAGATGATCCCGTTCTCCGAGTTCCCCGAGCGCACGAACGCTTATTACACGGGGGTGCATTATTCCCCTTATTATAAAAGTCATGTCATGTACGTAGGGGTACCCGTTTACGATATCCGCCATCCGTCGTCCTCGGAAAAAAAGATCGGCTATGCCGTCATGGTGCTCGATTTGCAGGCCGTCGCCCCGAAAATAGACAACATGCCGACGACGGTGGCGGGGAGCTTCTACGTGCTGGATCGCCATCGCGTCATCAGCTCCGGAAACAACCCTTCGATGATGGGCCAGCGGCGCCGCCTGATGTGGAGAAGCGGATCGAAGATGAAGGGAATTCGGCATCATTTCGCCGAAACGGCGAGGAATTTATCATCCAGAAGGAATCGCTTCCGGAAATCGGCGGCATGATCGTCAGCGTGTTCCCGGTGGAAGAGCTGTTCCACGGGCTCGAAGAAGTGAAGCGGCTGATGCTAGGCATGTTCGTGCTGCTGATTGTCGTGATGTACGCGTTCTACATTGCGATCAGCCGCAACATTTTGCACCCGATCAGCTCGTTTATGACGTTTGTCTACGGACTGCGAGCCAAAGGGCTGGATCATATGAAGAAACGCGTAGCGCTGGAGGGATATGCGGAAATCAGCATCATGGCGAGACAGTTCAATTCGCTGCTGGACGAAATCGACGATCTGGCCTCCAAACTGATCGATTCGAGGACTCACATTTTCGAGCTGAACTTGTTGAAGAAGCAGGCGGAGCTGCAATTTTTGAAAAGCCAGATCAACCCGCATTTTTTGTACAACACACTGGAAACGATCAAAGGCATCGCTTATGTGAAAGGCGTACAAGAGATCCGCGACATGACGGATGCGCTCAGTCTCATTTTCCGCTACAGTGTGAAGGGCGGCGAGGTTGTGCTGCTGAAGGAGGAGATGGAGACGGTCGAGGCGTACGTTTCCATTCAGCAAATCCGCTTTGCGGACCGGTTTGACGCGATTTACGAATTCGACGACTCATGCCGGGAGCTTGAGGTGATCAAAATGATCATGCAGCCGCTCGTGGAAAACGCCGTGTTCCACGGCATCGAGCCATGCCTTCACAAATGCCGCTTGCAAATCGGCTGCAGGAGGGAAGGGGAAAATTTGCTGCTGTGGGTGAAGGACGACGGCGTCGGAATGGATCCGGCAACGCTGGAGCAGATTCGCGGCGACTTGGCGGAGCGAGCCATCTTCGAATAATCTTAACGCCGCGGGGCGCCGGCATATTGGTATGATGAACGTAAACAGCCGGATGAAGTTCGCCTACGGACCGGACTATGGGATTGTGTCCGTGAGCAGTGCCCCGGACAAGGGGACGGAAGTTATCCTCCAAATTCCCGTAAGGAGTGGCAGACTTGTTTAAGATCGTGCTGGTGGACGACGAAAAATGGATATTGGAAAGCTTGAAAGGGACTGTCGATTGGGACGGTCACGGCTTTCGGATCGCGGGGAGGCGTATAACGGCATCGAAGCGTTCGAGCTCATCTCCCGGGTCCGGCCGGATATCGCCTTCCTGGACATCCGGATGCCCGGCATGAACGGAATCGAGCTGATCCGCCGGCTGCAGGAAGCGGAAATTCCGGTGCACTGCATCGTCGCAAGCGGGTATGCGGAATTCGAATACGCCAAGCAGGCGATGCAATACGGGGCGGCGGGCTACTGCCTGAAGCCGTTCAAACGGGATGAGATTATGGAGTCGCTGATGGCGGCGAAAAAGAAAATCGTGCAGGCCGATCATGCGCTTCGCCACGAGTCGCTGCAGGCCATTTACGAGCAGGATGCAGAGGATTCCGCATCCGCTGCGGAAATCGGGCGGTCGCTGGAGAAGCTGAATTTCCGTCCGGGCCGGGCCGGAGAACGGGAAGAAGGGATGTTCGCGGTCGTCGTACAGGGCGGCGGCCATCCGTTCGCGGAAGGTCCGGCGGCGATCCCGCTGCGGATCGGGAGGGGCAAGACCGCGTATTTGCTGAAAGAACGCGACCGGCCGGAAGTGCAGAGCCTGCTGGAGAGCCGCCTGCCGCCGCAAACCCGGGGAGCCGGCATCGGCGGCGTATTTCATGGGGTATCGCTTTTACGCGAGCGGATTGAGGCGGCAAGCGAAGCGTCATACCGCTATTTTACCGCAGAGGGGCGGAAGCTAGGAGAAGCCGAACCGGTTCCGCAGAGGCGGACCGAGCTGACCCCGGAGGCGCTGCGCCTCTTGGACGAAGGAACGCAGCAGAAGGACGGGGCACTCGTCCGCCAAGGTCTGGACAGGCTGCTGCCGCTGTTCCGGTCGGGGAGTATACGATCCGCCACGCACTGCGGCTGTACAACGTGATGCTATCTTTTGCTTACCGGACGGCGGGCGATTATACGGAGCAGTATATGTCCGACTATGATCAATTGGCGGGGGTCTTCGGCAACGTGTCGGAGATGTGCGATGAGCTGTACGGGCTGATCGAGAGCAGCTTCGTACCCGCCGGGGCGGAAGCGGCGGATTCGCGCGGAGAGGAGACGTTCCGGCAAATTGTGCGGTACGTGAACGAGCATTTCCAGAGCGACGTGTCCATCCAGGACATTTCCAAAAAGTTCTACATCCACCCCAACTACGTGAGCCACCTGTTCAAGAAGGAGCCGCGGGTCAATTTTACGAAATATTTGACCGGGATCCGCATGGAGCGCGCCTGCGAGCTGCTGCGCGGCACCTCGCTTACCGTCAGCGAGATTGCCGAGCAGGTCGGGTATCACGATTATTTTTACTTTGCCAAATTGTTCAAGAAGCAAACGGGGAAAACCCCTACGGCGTACCGCAACGGCAACTGACGGCTGCAGCGCCGTGTGCCTTGCGCCCGCTTTGGAACCGAGCCGATCCTAATCGACTGCCGGTGCCGAACGGGCGTATTTTTTTTCCGAAGACAAACTGATGAAAAAAATACATAGAACCGCTTAGAAATATACATATGGCGGCGCAAGACGGGCGGCTATACTAAAAGCAGATATGAATGCGATTTCAAAGAGAAAGGGGTGTTCGCTTGGCAACAGGAAGAAGCTTATGGAAGCAGATGGCCGCACACAAATATTTGTACCTACTTGCCTTGCCGCTGCTTGCGTATTACATCGTGTTCGATTACGTCCCGCTTTACGGCATTATCCTCGCGTTCAAGGAGTTCAACTTTGCTAAGGGCATTTGGGGCAGCGAATGGGTCGGGCTCGCGAACTTCAGGGAAATTTTCGGTCTGCAGGATTTTTGGGTGGCGTTCCGCAATACGCTCATCATCTCGCTGGGCCGGCTGGTTTTCGAGTTTCCCGTGCCGATCGCGGTCGCGCTGCTGATCAACGAAGTCCGCCGCATGAGGCTGAAGCAGTTTTACCAAGTCGTTTTACACGTTCCCGCATTTTTTGTCATGGGTTATCGTCAGCGGCATTATGGTCAACTTTCTCGGCGCTTTCGGCGTGTTGAACCAGCTGCTCGTGCTGGTCGGGCTCGAAAAAGTCAGCCTGCTGGTCGATCCGGACTACTTCCACGGTCTCATTTACGGCAGCAGCTTGTGGAAGGACATGGGCTGGGGCACGATCATTTATTTGGCGGCGATTGCCGGCATCAACCCGGCTTTGTACGAGGCGGCCTCCATCGACGGGGCGAACCGGTTCCAGCAGATGCTGCACATTACATGGCCATCGCTCAAGAGCACCGTCGTCATTTTGCTGATATTGCAAATCGGACGGACGATGAGCTCGGGCGGCGGGGGTTCGACCAAATTTTCAACCTGTACAACCCTGCGGTTTACGAAAAGTCGGACATTCTCGACACGTACATTTACCGGCGCACTTTCGCTGTCGGCTCCAGCTACGGAACCTCGACCGCGGTCGGCTTGTTCAAGTCGGTGATCAACTTCGTCCTGCTCTATACCGCCAATAAGGCGACCAAACGTTTGGGTCAGGATGGTCTTTACTAAGCCAAATGCCAATGATAAAGGAGGTGCCCGGATGAAGTACCACACCTGGGGAGATTATGCGATCAATTCGTTTTTGATGCTGCTTGCGGTGATCACGGTGCTGCCGTTTTACAACGTGTTCATCACCTCGTTCGCGGACCCGGCGGCCATCGTCAAGCAGCAATTTTACCTGCTGCCGACCAGCTTCAGCCTGGTCTCCTACAAGCTGCTGCTGAACGGCGGCTATGTCGGCAAGGCGCTGGCCAACTCGGTTATCATAACCGTGGCCGGCACACTGGTCAATATGCTGGTCACCGCATGCGGCGCTTACGCCTTGTCGAAGAAAACCATGCCGGGCCGCAGCGCCATGATGGCCGGCATCGTGTTCACGATGCTGTTCGGCGGGGGACTTATTCCGTATTACTTGACGATCAAAAGCCTGCACTTGATCAACAGCTACAGCGTCATGATTTTGCCGGTCGCGGTCAATACGTTTTTCCTGATCATTCTGATCAACCATTTTCGTTCCATCCCCCCGAGCTGGAAGAGTCGGCAAAAATGGACGGAGCGAACGACATCTTCATCCTGTTCCGCATCGTACTGCCGATTTCGAAGCCGACGCTGGCGGCGATCACGCTGTTTTACGCGGTATCCCGCTGGAACGAATGGTATCTCGCGATGCTGTTCGTGAACGATCCGAAAATGCATCCGATGCAGCTGTTTTTACGCAATATGCTGCAGGACGTCACCAAGATGAGGCGGGACGACATGGGCGACGCCATGCTGGCGGAGCTGAGCCAGACGTACCCCGACGGGCTCAAGATGGCCAGCGTCATTATTACGATGGTGCCGATCATGCTCGTTTACCCGTTTCTGCAAAAGTATTTTGCCGCCGGGGTTACGCTCGGTGCGGTGAAGGAATGACCTCTATCAAACAGGCACGGTCAAAAAAGGGAGGCACACAATGAACAGAACGAAACGTTATGCAGCCATCATGTTAGCGCTTGTTATGCCGGCCGCTCTGATCGCAGGATGCAGCGAATCCAATAAACCGGCTCCCTCCGCGGGGCAAACCGGGGACGGGGCTTCGAAAAATGCGAAGAAGCTCGATATTTCCATCTCGTTTTTCAATATCGGCAAAGCGTTTCCGGACCGGAATTCCGATCCGTTCCTGAAAATGATCGAAAGCCGGTTCAACGTCAACATCGTCGACAAGGTGATCAGTTACGCAGACTATAAGGAGAAATATCAGCTGTGGGCCGCTTCGGGGGACCTGCCGGACGTGTTCAGCGACGACAACATCAACTCGGAAGGATATTATTCTTGGATTAAGCAAGGCATCATCCGGCCGCCGCCGTCCGATTTGAGCAAATATCCGAACGTGCAGAAGGTGCTTAACTTAAATGACACGAAGCCGCTTAACGTGGACGGCAAGTATTATATGATCCCGCGCCAGACCTACCTCGAGCCGGACCAATGGGCGATCGAGCGCGCCGTCGTAGTACGTAAAGATTGGCTGGATAAGCTCGGGCTCAAGGAGCCGGTCACGTACGACGATTATTTGAACATGTACAAATCGTTCGCGCAGAAAGACCCGGACGGCAACGGGAAAAACGACACGATCGGCCTCACGTTCCGCTCGACCTCCAGCATGCTGCTGCCTATAGCGGGAGGCTCGTTCCCCCATGTCATCAACAGCTCGTGGGTGAAGGAAAACGGCAAATACATCCCGTACTATGCATCCGGCCAAATGAAAACCGTTGTCAAGCAGCTGCGGCAAATGTATGCCGAAGGCGCGATCGATCCCGACTTCGCGATCATGAAGCCGAATGACGGCTACGAAAAATTCGGCCAAGGCAAGGTAGGAGCCATTTCCGTACAGGCGACTCCGAATGCCCTCTCCGCGCTGAAAGCTTCGTGGGACAAATACGTCAAGGATAAGAAATTCGAGGAATCGGTGAAAATTTTGCCTGTTTCGTGGGCGGCGGAAGATGGATCCCGGTACCGGTACAATGCGGTGACGTTCTGGTCGGAGAGCTACTTCAGCTCCAAGGTGACCGACGAAAAAATGGACCGGATTTTGCAAATCTACGATTATTTGCTCTCGGAAGAGTTTAAGACGTTCAAGCGGTACGGGATGGAAGGCAAGGATTATAAAATAGAAGGCGACAAGATTACGATCCTGCGCGAGAAAACCGAGAACGGCCAGTACAAATCGCTCGGCGGCTTGTATCCGTCGTACGGCGGATTGTTCGGTGCCCTGGCTGCATGGTGGCAGCAACTGGAGCTGGAAGACACGGAGACGGCCCGGATCAATTACGGCGAGAAGCTGTGGGCGCTATCGCATGAGGCGATGAAATACAATGTCGAGAAGCTGAAGCCGGTGCCGACCAATTTCAAGGTGGAGCTGCTATACACCCCTGCCAAATCGAAGCTGAGCGCGATCAATGCGACGGAGGACGTGATCAAGGTCATGCTGGGCAAGGACGATCCGGCGACCGATGTGGGACAACATCGTGAAAGGCTATGACAGCAAAGGGCTGCAGCAGGCGATCAAGGAAGTGAACGATGCCGTACAGCAGCAAGGACTCGACAAATAAAGCCATTCCGGGCGGAGGTCGGGGGAGAGGCATGAAACCGAAGCTGGCCATCATGATGCTCATCATAGCGGCTATCGCGATAGCGGCCGTCGCGGGTCGCGGCGACCCGTCATCGGGGAAAAAGCCCGTTAAGGATTACGATATCGCCGTAACCGATCAGGCTTCGGACCGCGTCCTCGTGTTTCAGGCGGATGCCGCTGAATGGAGCGGGAGCAAGGCCAAATGGTCGTGGGCTCCGGACGAATCGAACGGCTTCGCCGATCTGATGTCAGCCTGGGGGTCGCCGACCGACGCGAGAGTGCGCCAGAACGAGAAGTGGGGCGGCCAGTGGATGGTCGTCACCGATTCGCGGGGACTGGCGGCGATTATTCCTTACCCGAAGGCGAACGGCAAGAAGTGGGGGCTGAATGTCGGCGGCAACCCCCACTCCGCCGAGCTGCTGCCCGACGGAAATATCGCAGTAGCCGCAAGCACCGGGGGATGGGTGCGGGTATATGCTTCGTCGCAAGGCCCCGCATCCGAGTCTTACGCCGAGTATGTCCTGCCGGGAGCCCATGCAGTGCTGTGGGATCCGCGGCTGAAGCTGCTCTGGACCGCCGGGGACGAATATTTGGCCGCCCTGCGGGTGGAAGGAACCGCCGCCGAACCGAAGCTGAGCGAGGCTCGGAAAATCGCACTGCCGACCAAACATGCGCATGCGGTGGAACCGGTCTACGGGGATTCCGGCCGGCTATGGATTGCGACCGGCACCAAGGTGTACCAGTACGTGAAGTCGACCTCCGCTTTCGACAGCGGCTACCCGGGGAACGAGGCAATCAGCCGGGCCGGGGTGAAAAGCATCGGCGACCAGCCGTCCGGCCGGGTGGTGGAAACCGTGCCGGATAACGCCAAGAAACCGCCGGGCAAATGTACCGCGAACAGCTGGTGCACGGATACCGTCGATTTCTTTCTGCCCGATGCGAAACGAAGCTTGGACGGAAGCGCGCTGTACAAGGCAAGAGTATGGAATCCAAACTATCAGTAGAGAGAGGGACAAACGTTATGCTGCGTGCCGAAGACGGTCTCATCGCCGGGACCGATCAGGCTTCAGGCCGAATTCTGATATTCGATCCGGCGGACTCCGATTGGAATGGAGATCGGGCGGCGAGGTGGGCGTGGTCGCCAAGCCGCTCGAACGGGTTCGACGACGATTTGATTGCCGCCTGGGGTCTGCCGACCGACGCGAAGGTGCGAACGAACGGGAAGTGGGGCGGCCAATGGATGGTCGTCACCGATTCGAAGGGACTTGCGGCCATCGTCCCTTATCCGGCGGGGGACCACAAGCGATGGGCGCTCTGCGTCGGCGGCAACCCGCATTCGGCCGAGCTGCTGCCGGACGGCAATATCGCCGTTGCCTCCAGCACAGCCGGTTTTGTGCGGCTGTACGCTTCGTCGCAAGGGCCATCCGCCTCCGCATACGCCGAATATCGCTTCCCCGGCGCGCACGGTGTACATTGGGATGCGCGCCTGCAGCTGCTTTGGGCGCTTGGCGACGACGAGCTCGTCGCCTTGGCGGCTGAAGGGACCGCCGCCAGGCCGGTTCTTCGCGAAGTGCGAAAGACGGCGCTCCCGACCCGGCACGGCCACGATCTTCAGCCGGTGCATGGCGATCCGGATCGGCTGTGGATCAGTACAGGTACCCGCGTATATCAATATATTAAGTCGGTGGACGCGTTCGATTCGTCTTATCCGGGCAATGATGTGATCAGCCGGCCCGCCGTCAAAAGCGTGGGCAATCTGTTGTTCGGAACGGTGGCTGTCACCGTACCCAAGAAAGGCGACCTGTACGACTGGACGACGGACACGGTACAGTTTGCTTTGCCGGGAGCGCAGAGGGTCCGGGAGGGAGCCGCCTTTTACAAGGCGCGGATTTTGAATCCGGACTATGAGTGAAGGGGGCTTACCGATGGCAGGAAACCAAGGGGCCGGACGCTTTCCGGAGAAGTCGGACCCGGCCCAATGGCCGATAGGCGTTTCTCTGTCGCTCGAAGCGTGGAAGCAAGGAGGCATAGACCTCAGCCGCTTCTCCGCCGCAGGCATTCGCTGCATTGAGCTGGCTTGGCGCGGCGCCGCCTTCGACATGTTCGAGCCCGAGAACGAGCGCTGCTGCTTCGAGCTGATCGTCCGTGCGCGGCGACTCGGCATCGAGGTATGGACGATACATCTGCCCTACGGGACGGCGTGGGACGTCTCCGCTTCGGACGAAGCGGAGCGCGGCGAAGCGATCGCCTTGCACGCCCGGTCGCTGCAGCTTGCGGGGCAGTGGGGCGTCGGCAGGGCGGTGCTGCACCCGAGCTGGGAGCCGGTTCCGGCAGAGGAGCGGGCCGCGCGCATCGCGGCATGCCGGCTGGCGCTGCCGGTTCTGGCCGGAGAAGCCGAGCGCTTTGGCGTTCGCATCGCCGCGGAATGTTTGCCGCGGACGTGTCTCGGCAACACAAGCGGGGAGATGCTCGAACTGATCGGCTGCGACGAGCGGCTTGGCGTATGTGTCGACGTGAACCATTTGCTGCAGGAGCCGCCCGAGCATTTCATCCGGCGGCTCTACGGGCGCATCGTCACGGTGCATATGTCCGATTACGATGGCACGGACGAGCGGCATTGGTCGCCGGGTAAAGGGATCATCCGCTGGAACGAAGTGATCGGCTCGCTGTCCGAACAAGGCTACTCCGGGCCTTTTCTGTTCGAGGTGCGAAATCCCGACCCGCACGAGGTGGCGGACTGCTGGAGCCGGTCGCTGCATGACTACAAGCAAACGCGGGATAAGGCTTCCGGCTGACGGCGCTGGTGGAAGCAAGGCGAAATTCCAACTCCGGGTTGAAAACTGCAAAAGGTTGGTGCAATGCGATCCGGATCCGACGGACCGAAACACTTCTGCGGCCAGAGCGCCGCGCGCGTATTCCGAAAGGCCAATGCCGCTCGGCGCCTGACGGCCTGCGGAAAGCCGATCCATATCACTGGCATTCTAAGAGAGCTGCAGGACCTCGGTTGTGAAGCTCTCTTGTTTGTGTTTACAAACTACCCCTTGGAGTCTTGTTACTTCGGGGTGACAAATGCAGGAGGTCATAGCGATGAAATGGATCGGAAAATCGAGGCTGAGGCTATGGTTTGCGGTCATGCTGGCCGCCACCGTTACGCTGTCGGGGCCGCCGCAAGGAATCGGACCGAGCCCGGCGAACGCCGGTACGGGGATTACGATATCGCGATGAGCGAGCAAAGTACGGATAAAATCATCGTGATGGACCCGAACGCGGCCGACTGGAACAGCAGTAGCGCGGTGAAATGGTCGTGGGCACCGACGACCTCGAACGGCTTCTCCGGCCTGACGGCTTACTGGGGAACTCCGACCGAAGGGAGGATTAGAAACAGCGGCTTTTTCGGCGGACAGGTGATGCTCGTGACCGACTCCAAGGGGCTGGCGGGCATCATTCCTTATCCGGCCGGCAACGCGAAGCTTTGGGCGGCGAATGTGGGGGCAACCCGCATGCGGCCGAGCTGCTGCCGAACGGCAACGTGGCGATTGCCGCCAGCACGGACGGCTGGGTCCGGGTATATACGTCCTCGCAAAGCAGCACGTCAGCGACCTATGCCCAGTACTCGCTGCCTGCCGCACACGGCGTACTGTGGGACCCGGCCAGCGAGTCGCTGTGGACGATCGGCAACGCGGCGATCGTTGGTCTTAAGGTCGGCGGCACCGCCGCCGCACCGACGCTTACGGAACAGGTGCGGTTAGACGTAACGAAGTTGAACGGTCATGACATCCAGCCGGTATACGGCGATACCGATCGGTTGTGGGTAGCTTCCGGAGGGAAGGTATACCAGTATGTCAAATCGACGAATTCGCTGGACCTTACGTATACGGGGGCGAGCAGCATCAGCCGTGTCGGCGTCAAATCCGTCGGCAACCAGGTATCGGGCCAGGTGGTGGAAACGGTGACCGATACGGCGAAATCTCCTCCCGGGGCATGCAGTACGGTCAACAACTGGTGTACGGACTCGGTTGACATGTTCCTGCCCGACGCCACCCGAACCCGCACCGGCGCGGTGTTTTATAAAGCGCGCATTATGAATCCGAACTATCAGTAAGCAACCGGTCGCGTGCCGGTGAAGAGGCTTTCCGGCCGGCCGAAGGCGCTGAGCGGCACCGCCGGCCGGAATACGCGCGCGGCGCTGTGCCCGCAAGATGAGCGGAACACGGGCTGTCGGAAGCTCCGGCGGCCCATTAAAACATAAGGAGCGTGGATACGTGTGTACGCCGGATTGCAGTCAATGTATTACAAATACGCACATGGTTACGGAAGATGGGAGGAACACCGCCAAGCCGCGAGCCTGTAAACGCAAGGAACTGGTCTGTTTGCGCAGGGACAGCGCGGCACTTCAAGCGGTCGTGAGCGCGGACGAACCGTTCCTCCTCACGGTATCGGAGGACGCATTGTTTTGGAAAGGCGGACCGTCCGCTGATTGTCCGCTTGGAGGTCGAGATGGACAGTCCACTTGAGGTTAAGGTCCATTTGATCGGGCTCACCCCGGATGACGACGGACTCCATAAATCCGATGTGCTACTGGAGCAGAGCAGCCTTTATGTCGCGGCGCGGCAGGTGCAGCAGGTATGGATCGAGCTGGAAGCCGGGGCGGGTGTTCCGCCGGGGAGGTACGAGGGAAAGATTCGCTTGTACCGGCATACGATGTTTGAGGATGAGCGGCTTTTGGAAGAGCTGAGCTTTACCGTCCGCGTCAGGGAGGATACGCTGCCCGAACCGAGAGACTACCGGTTTTACCTCGATTTGTGGCAGCATCCTTCGAACATCGCCCGCAAATACGACGCCGGGCTGTGGTCGGAGGAGCACTTCGCCATTCTTGACCGCTACCTGGCAAGCCTAGCGGCCCTAGGACAAAAAGCGCTGTCCGTCGTCGTGTCGGAGATCCCGTGGTCCGGGCAGTTTTCGTATATGGACGGGGAGCCGTCCGACTTGTTTGAATACAGCATCGTGCGGACCGTTCGCCGGAAGGACGGGACGTTTTCGTACGATTATTCGGCGCTGGACCGGTATATCGAATTAGGGGAGCGCCACGGCATTTCAAGCGAGATCGAGGTGTTCGGTTTGCTGAACATTTGGCAAAAGGACATGTACGGCGCGATTGTCGACGGTTATCCCGACGGCATCCGCATCCGCTACTATGACGAAGCGGACCGAAGCTACAAGTTCATTCGCGAACGGGAGCAGCTTGAGCGCTATATCGTTTCGCTGGAGGCGCATTTCGCGGCCAAGGGCTGGGCGCAACGTGTGCGCATTCTTGCCGATGAACCGGCCGACGTCGAGTTGTTTCGGTCGCGGACGGAGCGGCTTCGCAGGCTGGCGCCCTCCTTTCGCCTGAAGGTGGCGATTAATCATAAGGAATTCCTGCATGAACCGCTCGAAGGGATGCATGATGCGGTGCCGCTCCTGAATTGCGCCCTCGAAGAGAACATGAGGTTTGCAGGCGGTCCGCCATCCGTTCCGGGCAGACGGTTGTTTTACGTATGCTGCTATCCGGATAAGCCGAATACGTTTCTCCGCTCGCCGGCGGTCGAATCGCGGTCGCTGCCGTGGCTTGCCGAGGAACTCGGATACGATGGAATGATGCGCTGGAATTATACCGTTTGGCCGGACGAACCGATGCGCAGCATACGCTACCGCGCTTCCGTTTGGCCGGCGGGGGATACGAACTTCGTTTATCCCGGACGCCGGGGCGCTCCGTCGCTATCGCTCCGGTACAAGTGGTCGCAGCGAGGCATCCGCGACTTCGAGTACATGCAGCCGCTGAAGGCAACCGGCCGGGAAACAGCCGTGCTCGCGGCGCGGAGCAGCGTGTTCCGGTACACAAGGGCGGCCGATATTGTATCGGGACAGCCCGTTACGCGACCCGTACAGCCTGGACCCGGACGATTACGACAGCTTGTACCGGCAAGAGTAGACGCGAGCGATCGGGGACGTAGTGCAGCCTTAAGCGCTGAACGGCAAAATAGCGGGCCGAAAGCGCAAGCTGAAGTGAACGAAAATCAGTCGAGACAGGCCGCTGTAATTGGATTGTAGAGACAAGTGTCGTTGCCGGCCATTTGTGTCAGAGGTCCATGACATAAACATCCCCTTTAACCGATGACGTCTGCATTGGTAACGAGGCCCACGATAGCCGGCAACGCGTCTCCGCAATGGCATTCACCTTACTTCTCATTACAGTATTGTTTTCGAAAATCGCGCGGTGTAATACCTTCGTTCCGCTGAAATATTTTAATAAAGTAGCTTGTACTTTCATAACCAACTCGCTTGCCTATTTCTGCTACGCCGAGACGGATATCGCGCAGCAAAAGCTCTTTAGCTTTGCGAAGACGTACGTTTGTAATGTATTCGAAAGGACGCATCCCAAGCGTAAGACGGAACAAGCTGCACGTATATTGCCGGCTGACTGACAGTTTTCCCGCAAGATCGTCAAGTGTCAACGGATCGGAGTAATGCTTTTCAATATACCTTAAAGCAGGTGCCAATTGATCAAAATATTGCTGCTTCGAACGTAAGTCCAGATTGGATCCATAACGGAAAAGCTCCAGAAGGAGGCTATAGATGATCGCGGAACAATGCAGGCTTTTGAGCGGATCTGTAGACTCAGCGAGCCGAGATGAGTTCGTACATGTATTTAAGTACAGGGTCTGAATTCGCCAACGTAATAACGCGGGAGCCAGTAAAATCCAAGGAGCGGAGAATTTGCTCAGCTCCCGATCCGTTGAAAGCCATCCATCGAACTTCCCAAGGCTCGACACGTCCGTAATATTGATGCGGTTCCTGAGGAAACAGAAGCATCCCTTGTCCGGCGCCTACGGTATGCTTTGTTCCGCCTATTTCCAAGACGCCCTCTCCGGATGTGCATTGAATCCACTGGAAGTCCGGGAATCCCTCGCTCCTCTCCAATGGATATTGATTATGCCATTTACCGACACATGTTAAATAAAGCGGCAATTTGCGTTCCAGTTCCGTAATGGTCATGTAGACGTTGCCGTACCGTATCATATCCATCGCCAATATCCTCCTCATTTCATATTGTTATACTTTTTTAATATGGTTAGATTGTAGAAGGGAAAAAGAATTTTTATACTGTTCATATAGTGACATACGGTTGCGTGAGCTCGCAAGATGAAAGGGATGGTCAGAATCCCGGACAGAATCATTATATTTTGTAAACGATTACATAGACAAGGAGGCGAAAAAACATGAAAATCACTTTTTTAGGAACGGCAGCAGCGGAAGGGATCCCATTTCCGTTTTGCAATTGTACTACTTGCAAGCACGCCAGAACCCATAAAGGCAGAAATATACGCAAACGGCAGACGCTGCTAATCAACGATGATTTGTTAATTGATATCGGGCCCGATTTATTTTCTTCATGCGCCCATCTTGGTATATCGCTAGCCGGACTGCGTTATCTGCTTGTTACACATAGCCACGGAGATCACTTTCATGCACTGAACCTTGAGCTCCGGGCCAAGATGTTCCGTCTAGAAACGGAGCTTCCTGAATTAACGATGGCGACCGGGCCTTCGGTATGGACGACATGGGGAACAGGCGACAAACCGGCCGAGTTACGAAGGATGCCTTTACTTGCGGGACAACAAGCCGAACTATCGCCCTATTCCGTGCGAGCCATTGAGGCGTCGCATATGCCAAGTATCGGCGATGCCATGAATTTCATCATTGACGACGGAAGAACAAAACTTCTGTTTGCATCGGATACGGGCAAATATAAAGAGCAGGTGTGGGAGCAATTAGCCGGGACCCGGTTCGATGCCGTCATTATGGAAGCGACCCTAGGCAATCGTCAACAAGGACGCGGACACCTTAGCTTTGACGATTTTCAATTTATGCTGGAGCAAATGAGCTTGATCGGCGCGGTGACACCAAGGACCCGCATCTTCGCCACTCACTTCTCTCATCAATGTGTAGACCCGCATGAAGAAATTGAGGCCTACTTCCAGCAAGCAGGCGTGGTATGCGCATACGACGGACTTATCATCGAATTATAATATAGCACGGGAGGCGTTTATCTTGAAAAGAAAACAGATTCATACCGCTCTTATGGTGCTGCTATCCGCCAGTTTAATTGCGAGCTGTTCGTCCAGACCGGAAGAAAGCCAAGGGGACCCGGGCGCCGGAGAGACAGCTTCTAAGCCACCAGAGCCCGTAACGTTAAAAATGTATCAAATCCAGTCGCTTTGGACCGAACAGGATTTCAATACGCTAATCGCCGAGCCGGTTAAGAAGAAATATCCGCATATTACAATAGAGTTTATGCCCAAAGGAAATGTGGAGCAAGCATTGGTCGCCGATGAGCCAATGGATCTAATCGCCATATGGAATGGCAACATGCCTTACTATAAAGACTTTGACATTTTCGAAAATATCTCACCTTTGGCGGAGAAACTGAAATTTGATTTATCCCGTTTTGACCAAGGGGCTCTCGATTCGATCAAGGCGCTTTCCGATCAAGGCGAGCTCATCGGCCTGCCCAATATGCTCCAGTTTAACGCGCTGTATTACAACAAGGAGATCTTTGATCGTTTTGGCGTTCCTTACCCTAAAGACGGCATGACTTGGGAAGATACGATTGAGCTCGCTAGGAAGGTCACACGAACGGAGGGCGGAGTCGAATATCGCGGTCTGGATCCCGATTATTTGACACGGATGCTGACGCCGATGTCCTTGAACATTGTTGACGGGAAGACCGATAAATCGAACGTGAATAGCGAGAATTATAAGAAAGTATTTGAAATCGGAAAGTCTATTTACGATATCGAAGGCAACAGGCCTCCCGAAGTAATGAAGGGAAGTGCAGTGGACCGCTTCACTAAAGATAAGAACATCGGGATGATTTCAACGATCAATATTTTGGACAGACTGAAGCAGACCCCTGATCTCAACTGGGATGTAGTTCAGTTCCCGAGCTATAAGGAACGTCCGAACACGTACGGAATGTACGATTTGCATGTCATCACCATTGCCAAAACAAGCAAACATAAGGAAGAAGCGATGAAAGTCCTGGAGGTTCTGTTCTCGGATGAGATTCAGTTATTAAGCTCGAAAGCCGGAAAGCTGCCGGTTATGAAAGATCCGAAGTATAATCAAGCTTATTTGCAGGATATACCGGAATTTAAAGACAAGCGGATCCAGAGTATTTTTAAAAGCAAACCCGCTCCGGCACCGGCTTACTCGAAATATTACAGCAAAGCAAGAGGTATCCTGGTAAGCGGCTTTATCGAGTACGTGGAGGGTGCCAAGGACGTAAATACGGCTTTGCGGGAAGCGGATGAAAAAATAAACAAATTGATCGAATCCGAGAATAAGTAATCTGAAATAGGAGGGAAGCACTATGTATAGACTTGCAAACGTAAGCGCTATCATTTCGATGATACTGGTTCTGCAGTTTATCTATCCCTTGGGCGACGGGTTTATAGCGGATGCAGCGGGAGTGGAATCCGCTATGTTCATCAGCGAGATGCCCCAATCGCCCGCACCGGTGACTCAGGAGGAGATAGGGGACGTTTCAAGGAAGGATTCGATGAACTACAAGCGTTTTTTTGAAATCAGTACGGAGGGCCCCGTCATTCCGGGATTACGCCAGGATTATATTCCCCAAGGATTAGCGTATGATCTCGAAAAAAATTGGATGCTCATTTCGTATTATCGAAAAGACGGAGGACCCAGTATGCTGTCGATCGTCGATTTGGCCAGCGGACGAATGGTCAAGGCCTTGCTCTTATATAAGGATGCCAACACTCCCTATACGGAGCATGCTGCAGGCGTAGCGATAAGCAGTAAGCATGCCTGGATCGCTTCGGGGCGTAGCGTTTACCAATTCAAGCTTGAGGATATCGAAAATGCGCCCCATATGGGGAAACTAATGATGTCCGATACCATGCGGACGGAAACGCTTGGCGGCTTTTTATCGATTGCGAACGGTGTTTTATGGGTAGGGGAATTTGCCAGATACGATTACGTGACGGATGTTTCGCACCATATGATAAACCGGAATGGCGAGGAGCATTCGGCTTGGGTTTCCGGATATCGGCTTAATGACGACGATACGCTCAATAAAACCAAAATTTTTACCCCATCGAACGTATTGATTCCAGATTATATCCTATCGGTACCGGACGAGATTCAGGGAATGGCCATGTTCGGTGATCACGTGATCCTGAGCAAATCGTATGGGATATCGAATGACAGTGATTTTCTTTCCTATCGGTTTACGTTAAAGGAAGCACCGCATGCGCAAACGAAGAAATTCGGAACGGACCCGGTACCGGTCTGGTTCTTGGACGATTTGAATCTAGCGAATAGTATGATGGCACCGCCAATGTCCGAAGGAATCTTCGAACACGGAGGCAAGCTGTACTCGTTATTCGAATCAGGCGCTACCGCTTATTTAAACAGTGATTATCCATTAGATAAAATATTCATTACGGATACAGACCTTCTTCTTTCCGGCCCGCCTCCCTTAAAAACAGAGCCGGGAAGACTTCTGATCACGGAGGCTGTAATCGATTCGGCGGATACCGGCAGTGCTTTCAGCTACATTGAACTGTATAATGACAGCGGACAGCCGATCGATTTATCGGACCATCGCATTTATTATTACTATGAGCCGAAATACGCCGAACCATGGAAATATGGCGTGGATAAATTGTTGATTCATTCCGCAGGCAGAGCGGCAGATACGGTCATTCCATCTTACAGCACCAAAATCATTTGGATCCTTACCGATCCGAACAAGACGGTTCAAGATTTCAATCGGGCCTACGGTACGAACATGAATGATGATAAATTTGTTTACGTAACCAATGCCGGTTTCTCCTATACCGGCCAACGTTTTCTGGCCATTGTCGGGCCACGGGGAGATAAAATTCACGATCGGTATACATTCGTACGTTATAACGCTGATGCTGGAACCGGCAAATGTGCGAGAGGGAAGAACTGCGACCTCGATAAAGGAGAAAGTATCGTTTATTATTACCCTGATACGTTGGACTGGAGCAGCCGGGAACTCGTTCGTAAGGTCCCGGAGTCACTGCATCAACGCCCTACGCCAGGAGACCTGCTCCCCGGACAGGTTCCGCCGATGCCTGTACCGCCTAACGATCTGCAGGTGCAGGCCTGGGATCAAAGCGTATTTATAAGCTGGGATCCGGTTCCCGGCCCTTCCTCGGGGTATAAAATATATGTTGAGGATCAAACGGCAAGCAGGTTCGAGGCCTCCGTGGCGGCAAACACCTACGATTATCGCCTGGGAGGATTGGAGAATAACCGAAACTATAAGATTCATGTGACAACCTTAAGAAAAGCGTTGCTGCCCGGCAAGTTTGTAGAATCCGTCAAATCCCCTGACCTCTTCGTCACTCCTATGGCTGTGAACGGCTTGACGATAGGGGGGCTTCCAGCAGCAGGAAGGGCGGGCCAATCTTATCCGACGGTGATTACAGCAACTTATAACGGGGTTCCGGTCTTCCCAGTGAAAAAGAATCTTTATTACAAAAGCAGTAATAACCAAGTGGCTTCTGTATCGCCGGAAGGAATCATATTTGCATCGAATCCGGGTACAACCGTCATTACCGTGAAGGTAGAAGGAATAACTGGACGGATAAGGTTTAACGTCTCTAACGGCCGAAATGGCGAGGAACATCCTTAGTGAGAAGAGAGGGGGTGAATGGGTTCATTTAAATACGAACACACCTTCGGATGACATGAAACTTCTGGTATTGTATTTTTTCGTTGGTTCACTTGCGTCCCACCTGGAAAATATCATTTTTGTCTGGTTTCCAAGCTACGAATATTATCCTCATTTATTAAAAAACCAATATTACGACATGCCATTAGGAGCCTATTTTTCACAACAATATAACGTCACCTCAGCAGCGTTGTTTATCGCTGCTTTACTGCTTTTTAGTTATTTTTTCGAATACATTAGGCTCTGAGAGTAGGATTCACTCTCAGGGCTTTTATATTTAGGCAGAAGGGCTGAAAAAAAGAGGAATCAATTATGACATCGGGATGAAGTATACGCCTGACTCCAATACACGGTTGGGATTGAACCGCGACACGATGGAGAGAGTGTGTGAAATCTTAAAGAACGATTTGCATTGCAATGCAATCAGAATCTACGGACAAGATTTGGACCCTCATCGAATGTTCGAAAATTGCATTAAAAAAAGGGCCTGAAGTTTGGGCTTCACCCCGGCTTACGAATGCATCCCAAGAAGACTCATTGGCGTATATCCAGAAATGCGCAACGGAATTAGAGCAGCTTAGGCAAGAAGATCCCAATATCGTGTTTGTCATTGCTACGGAATCGACGTTAGATCTTTACGGCATTGTTGAGGGAGAAACGATTTATCAAAGAATGGCTCGTCTGTTTCAAAGTAAAATTGAAAACTACAACGAATCGTTAAATCTTTTTCTATATCAGGCCGTAGCGGCGGTTAGGAAAATTTTCAAAGGAACGGTTACCTACGCTGCAGGACATTGGGAGAAAGTGAATTGGGAGCATTTCGACGTCATTGGCCTAAATTATTACAGAAATGCTTATAACTCGTCCGTATATAGAGAAGGACTGGAGAAGTTTATCGGATCGGGCAAAGCTGTAGCTGTGCTTGAATTTGGATGCGGAAGCTATTCACGCTCTCAGGATAAAGGGGCTTGGAGCTTCGAAATAATTGACTGGAACCAGCCTAGACCTCCAATCAAAGGAAACTATACGAGAGATGAAGGTGTTCAGTCCGACTACATCATTGAACTGCTTACTATTTTTGACGAGATGGACATCTTTGCTGCTTTTGTCTTCGAATTCATTGAGACGCAATATCCTTACGATAAAAACCTTATTTACGATTTGGATATGGCAAGCTTCGGTTTGGTTAAGGTTCATTCTGACGGGAAATGGGAGCCGAAGAAATCATTTCGGGCATTATCCGAATATTACGGGGATAAATTCGGCCTGCGGGATAGTGCATCAGCTCATTATACCAGAACGGTGATATATATTATAAAAATCAAGAAAACATCAACAAATACCTTAACTTGTAAAAGATAAAATACGGGAGAGAGTCTCCTCAAATGATGCAAAAAAAGTAGTGGGGGAGAAGCTAATTAAAGATTTATTACATTGGCTTTGGTACCCTTTTGCGGTGCCCTCGCAACAAGAAAGATGGCGGCCCAAAATGGTATAATGGGGAATGAAGGAAGCTCGAGCAGAGGAGACGGGTGCGTGAAGATGAAAGTACTGGATTATGTAGAGCGAATAGAGCATATTGAGGTGGAACTGACGAAGCTGAACGCGGCACGGTCGCTAACGGAGCGGGAGCGCCGGCTCGAGGTCACGGTGTCGGGCAGCTGCACACTGCTTCGCGACTTGAACGACCCGGCGTCGATGTATTACAACCGGATTAAAGGCTTCGGCCCGGCCGATGCGGCGCATGTGGACCGCCTGCTGACCCATTATGATGAGAACAACGCTCCTGTTGTGGATATGACGCCGGACCGGCTGACGGCCGAAACCGCATCCGCGCTGATCGAGAGAGGCTATCAGCCGGTGCAGCGACTGGCATTTATGAGGGCGGCTCCCTGGATCGGAGAAGCGGATCGCGAGACTTCGCTTCGGATCGAACAAGTCGGCGAACGGAATGCCGAAGAGTTCATCCGCTGGATCGGCTTGTCCAAAGGCGGAACCGAGTTCAGCCCGCATGTGGTGAAGCGCGTGGAGAAGTATTTCTATCGTCCCGATTTCCGGAATTACATGTTGACGATCGGGGAGAGCCCGCTGCGATGGGATCTCTATTCCTGCATGGGCCAGAAGCCTACTTGGCGAACGATTATACGTTCGAAGCTTTCCGGGGACGGGGATGTCAGACGGCACTGCTGCGTCATAGACTGGCCGCCGCCGCCGAGCTTGGGGCGGAGGACATATATACCGATGTGGAGTTTGGGTCGGTAAGTCATAACAACATGGGGAAGGCCGGGTTTGAGACCGTATTTGTGAATACGTTCTGGGTCAAGCGGTAAAGCGGGGGCCCGTCGCCGACTTGAAAATCCTAGTGTCGACCATTTGTGGGACTGTGGTAGAATCAGGAAACCGGGTTAGCGCATTTCACTCATGTGTCTGGGAGCCGCCTCGAACTAACGGCAACGGGAACAATAGCTCAACCATAAAACAACGGTAGCCGGCCTAGATCATCGGTCGCCGTAGTTCTGTTAATGGGCAGTTATTTTCACTAGCTCTTGTTTTATACTCCAGACAATAGTAGAATTTGGTAGGAACATGTGTTTGTTTTTGTGTATTTTCCAACGGATAGGGGGAGTAGGCGTGGCAAATAGTACCTTTATTGAGATAATCAACCTCGCCATTCATCATCATGTGCAAGCGGCTCCCGTTTGTTTCGTTAAGGAGCCAATGCGTACATGATCCAATTGACGAACCGCCAGGCACGACAATTTCTGTTAATGAAGCACGGGCTGTTGGGCGAATATCAATTTACTGGAAAGCAGGGAGTATTGGATTTTGTGCGGCAGGTCGGCTGTATTCAATACGATCCCATCGATGTTTGCGGAAAAAACGCCGAACTGGTGCTGCAGTCGCGAATCAAAGGATTTACCAAGAACATGCTCGACGAGTTGCTGTATAAAGATAGAGTTCTGGTCGATTATCCAGACAAGAATCTGGCTATTATCCCTGTCGAGGATTGGCCGTACTTTGAGCGGTACAGGCAGGTCGCCCGACAACATGCCAAGCGTTATCCCGAAATGGAAACGTTGACAGAGCAAGTACTGATTCAAATCCAAAATCATGGTGCGCTAAGCTCGGATGATCTAAAATTGGATGGGAATTTCGCTTGGCGATCCGCCATCCACTGGAGCAGCGGAAACAATTCATCCCGGTCGGTGCTGGAGCAGATGTACTCGACGGGCGAGTTGATTATCCATCACAAAAAAGGAACGCGTAAATATTACGATATCGCCGGCAAGTACATAGAGCCAAATCTGCTGAATGCGCCGGAGCCGCTGGAGGGCGAGCTTGAACATCATAAGTGGCGGGTATTGCGTCGAATCGGCGCTGTTGGTCTTTTATGGAATCGCGCATCCGATGCCTGGCTGAACATATGGGGATTGAAAGCAGAGCAGCGCAACGAGGTTTTCCGCCAGCTGTTGCACGAGGCTCGCATTGTTGCTGTTGCCGTTGAACAAATGAAGGATATACTGTACTGCCGCGCGGAGGATTTGCCGCTTATTGAAGCCGTCCTGCAAAATCCGGCGCCGAAATTGCGCTGCGAGCTGATTGCCCCATTAGATAATTTCATATGGGACAGAAAACTGATTAACGAATTGTTTGGCTTCGATTACACCTGGGAGATTTACACGCCCGCAATCAAACGGAAATTCGGCTATTATGTGCTGCCTCTCTTATACGGAGAAAGCCTCATCGGACGAGCCGAGGTCATCGCGGAGCGAAAAGCCGGGACGCTCGTTGTTAAAAACATTTGGTACGAGAACGGCATAAAGCCAACAAAGCAGTTACGAACAGCCTTGAACAATTGTTTTCAAAATTTCGCATTATTCAACGGATGCGAGACGATTTCGATAGCTTCTATGAACTGATATTTCCAGTTCCCTGGTACCATTTGCACACAAGTTTCCCGCGTAATATGAAGTTGTACAAATAGAATATAGCCTGAGGAAACCATAAAATGTCGAAAGGCGGCAATCATATAGAGATCTGCCGCCATTTGTAACTCGTTGTGATTATCCTAAAAAAAGACAACACGAAACTAGGCGCAGCTTATACAGTTTTTAAAAAGCTGCGTCTTCTTTGTTTTGGAGGGGATTAGAACCCCTTAGGTACCAAGGTTTCCAAGCTTCCGAACGGTCTGTCGATGGCGTCTTGGTGTGGTCCCCCGTATGGATTGGGCCGCTTCGTTGGGAGCGGAACGGAGATATTTGTTGCCTTTGCGGGTTTTGTAGGACTTGCGTTTTGTTACTCAACAAACGGGTAAAATAACGGGATAGGGTTTACATCATCCAAGATCGTAAGCGGGTGGTTCTTACTCTTTCCTCCGTGGCATTTTCCTTACTTTGACTTGGCTGGAACCTTATTAGGCGGTGTCCGGCTTTTAATGTATAGTAAACTTGACATAATGAATGGAATTCATTACATTGTGTATATCAAACTTAACTTTAAAAAATGTAAAGGTGGTGTAATGCATGACCTATCAAGAAAAGAAAAGCATCGTATCGTTGATCAGCGCAATAATCATTTTCGGATCTTATTGTGCGTACATGTACCCGCAGTTTCCCAAGGAGGGGCTGGAGTCGACGGGAACCTTTCGTTATTGGGGTTCCTTTGTACTCATCTTGACTTTGGTTTCAATCGTCGCGCATATCGTTATCAGCATTATTTTTAACATAGCCTTTAGGTTAACGACCGGAGAAAAGGAACCGACATTTGCGGATGAGCTGGATAAGCTTATTGACTTGAAAGCCTTCCGAAACTCATTTTTTGTGTTTATTCTCGGCTTTCTTCTTGCCATGGGTTCGCTGGTCATTGATCAGCCGTCACAGGTGATGTTCATGATCCTGATCGCTTCAGGATTCATTTCCGATGTGACCGGCTCTATTACGAAACTTTACCATTACAGGAAAGGAGTCTAATATGGGCAAAAATCTTGTCGGCAATCACATCCGAAAATTACGGTTCAACCATAATGAAATGACCCAGCAGCAACTGGCTGACAAGGTGGGCGTAACAAGACAAACTATTGTTGCCCTGGAAAAGGGTAATTACTCCCCTCTCTGGAGCTGGCTTTTCGCATTGCTCACGCCTTCAACTTACCTTTGGAAGAGGTGTTCTTTTACGGGGATAAATCAAAGGAGTAAGAACTGCGATTATCTTGTACTGACTATAAATTTATGAAATGAAGGAGACAAAGCAAATGAATTTTTCTATCAAAAAGAGTGCATTCATTGTAGGTGTACTTTTTATACTTGCAGCAATTGCAGCAATAATAGGTCTAATTTTATACAATCCTATCCTAAAAGATCCCAATTACCTGATCGAAGGTTCTAAGCATGCCACTCAGGTGATCGTTGGAGCATTACTGGAATTAATTCTTGTCGTTTCTGCGGTCGGCACTTCAACAACGATGTTTCCGTATCTAAGAAAGTACAATGAAACGATTGCTCTTTGGCATGTTTGCTTTAGATTTCTTGAAGCCGTTATTATTACGGTTGGGATCATCAGCGTTTTGTCTCTTTTGACCTTAAGCAGGGAAGTTGCAGCAACAGCGTCTCCGAACATTGCTTCTTTCCAAGCAACAGGGACGGCATTAAAAGCGATACATGACTGGACATTTTTACTTGGTCCTAGTTTTATGCTTGGCATTAACACCATGATGTATAGTTATATATTTTATAAAACCAAGCTTGTACCCCAATTTATACCCATTTTAGGTATGACTGGGGCAACTCTTGTTTTCCTTGAAGCTTTATTAGTCATGTTCGGTGTCATTCAGCAAGTTTCTGTTTGGGGTTCTATTTTGGCACTACCTGTAGCAGCTAATGAAATGATCTTAGCAGTATGGCTCATCGTAAAAGGATTCAATGGATCTGCACTCGCTTCAGTGTCTGCAACTGTAAAGTGATAATAAAGTTATAGACTGGCGTTGTTGGTCTAATCAGTTTTTTACGTTGCTAAATCAGCTGCTTTGGTTGACGTCGACACCCAAGGTTACTTCGAGCTGGTTAATCCCAGTTGCTGAATGGGGGAAGCAACTTAACTGGAGCATCTAAAAAACAATCCTTAAAGTAGGTGACTACATGAACCAAATATATCCGGCTCCATCTCGATATGATGCAGATCAAGGTCGGTTGGTCAGTAACATGAGCTTCTCGTTTCCTGAAATACCAGATGATCGGCAGTATGAGCCGGAAAAGAAACTGCTACGACTACGCTTGTATCGAGTCTTTCCACAGCGTACTGAAAAAGGAATTGGTCTGCCTGGAGAAATTCTTAACCAGGAAACAAGCAAAATGAGCTATTTTCAAGTATCGTTCAGGAACGCAACACTCAGTTTGACGATTACGTCGTTAGGGCCGGGCAAGGGGGCCGTTTTTTGAATTAACTAATCGGGAATGGCACAACCGACAGAAGCCACGCAAGGGACAGCTCCTTCTTGAGGTTGATTGAGGTAACGGGCAGAAGAGTGTGGTGGAACGGCTATTGATTATCGCCTCTATTTTGCCAGAGTAACACATCGGCTTCACCTACAATATGATGAGTCTAGAAATCTAAAGAGGTGAGCCTATGGCAGTCGTAAAAGCCAGGAAACAGGATATTGATATGTTGGCAAGGTTGCTTCGAGCTGAAGCTGAGACCGAAGGCGAAATGGGTATGATCCTTGTTGGAAATGTTGGCATTAACCGAATAAGAGCAAATTGCTCCGATTTTAAGGGAATTCGGACAATTCCCCAAATGATCAATCAGCCGCATGCGTTCGAAGCGTTGCAACATGGTTTGTACTATCAAAAAGCAAGAGAGAGGGAACGCCGTCTGGCACAACGAGCTGTGAATGGGGAGCGGAATTGGCCAGCCAAATTCTCCCTATGGTATTTCCGCCCGGGAACGTTCGAAAATCCCGGACCCTGTCCTCCAACTTGGTATAATCAGCCGCTCGTGGGACGATGGAAGAAGCACTGTTTTTATCAACCGACCGCGAAAGAATGTGAAACCATATATACTACGTTTTAATTATATAAACGAAAAGAGCTGATTCTGGCCAAAGACGGGAAGACGAACAATATTTACCATACTGACCGGCGCCTTAGATGTTTTTTTGTTCAAACCAATAAACGTAAGTTATCCCTTAGAAGACTAATTGCACAAATGAAATCGTAAAGAGCCAGTTTTTGAAACTGCCTGGTACATTTTCGTATGGACAATAGTCCTTCATATTTTAAAGTCGATATCTATCCAAGAAGAAAGTATTACTCATTTTTCATGATAACAATCGGGAATGGTAGGAGATTCTAAGAGCATTGCAAAAAAGCGGGTGGTGGTAACTTCTGACCTCTTCCGCGAATCGAATGCAAAGATGACGCTGGACGCCGTTTGACCGAGCCGATTGACCGGCCGTTGTTCAGCGCAACCTGGGACGATGGTGATATCCAAAGTGGTACTATATATGTCCTGCACAGCCAATCACCCATTCGTTTCGGAGCACCGCGAACTGATTCATAAGTTTGGCGTTACGGGCGGAAAAGGTGAAACCCGTATAGCTAATGCGGCAAACGATGCCACCTACTTGCTGGCGGATGTAGAAGTCGTCGCGAGCTATAAACTGGCCGGGATCAATCGCACAAAACTAGAAGGGATATTTCACCGCATCTTTGCCCCGGCTCAACTCGACCTCACCGTTCATGACCGCTTTGGCCGACCTGTACGACCAAAGGAATGGTTTCTGGTGCCGCTGCACGTGATAGACGAAGCGGTGAAACGTATTCAGGATGGCTCGATTACCAATGTTACCTATGATCCTATGACGGCCAGTCTGGTCCGCCTTGCTAAGTAAAGCTGGGATGCTATGCTGAAAAACGGGAAAGACTTAAGTATGCCTATTCATATGGTCACCAGTTCCAGCTAAATATGGGACGGCTTTTGATATAATGACTTTGCAAAAAAGCCGCACTCTTGTCTATTCAACTCAAAAAGCACAAATTAGTAAGCACGTGGATGCGTTTTAACGAATTCTGCAATAAATCTCGGGATTTTCGCCGCGGCGGGCTTCAAATTTTATATATTTATGAGTTATAAAAACGGAGCTAAGTGGGCTCCGTTTTTATTATTTCTGGAATATCTCATTTGTAGAATATTTCCGGTGGTCATTAGGTGTTTTCAAAACGTAGATGATAGCTACTCCTACTGTGGAGTTGTATTATTATGTCTCGAATAGCATGGTTTACGAGACAAACTGAGTATAACAAATACAAGCGACCCCGATGTAAGCTGCTATTTACGGTGTTAGCGTCCGAGCTTGGGACGGTAGGCAGAAGCCGCCGGGGCGGTCGCTGCGGTCAGCGGAAAAGTGACCAACCTGAGGCACATTCGCGGCAATCGCAAGAACGCCTCGAGCACGGAGCGCGAACCCACAGCGACGGCTACACGGAGTGTGAACCAAATGCGCAATGGGGAGCAATCTACCGAAGGGGATGCGATGAATGGGTTGTCGAGCGGACCCGGCTTCCGGAGAGTCCCCCTATACCTCTAACGCATAAGAAATGGCCTGCTCTCTCGTCATTCCTCTTCCAATCGCAATGGCCTCGTTAAACGCCTCATCGCCGCATTCTAGTCTGCAGGTTCGTTTCACCTGTTCGTAAATCAATTGAAACTGGGGCTGAGCCGCGGAGCCAAGCTTCGCTAGTAATTTCTCGGAGACTCCGATAAGCGTAGCGGCCGCCCGGTATTCTTCCAGCTCGCACAACGAGCTTACAAGTCCCTCGATTCCTCGAGCGAGGAACCACGTTCCCTGATACGTTTGACAGATGGCGATGCTTCTCTTATAGAGTGCCAACGCCTCTCTGGGCTTCCGCCGGTTTAAAGCAATATATCCCAATGCCCGCAGAGGTCCCGACAACTCCAAATCGTCTTTTACTTTCTCGAATAGCATGGCACTTTCGACCAGCAAGGGTTCAGCCCGTTCCCAAAGCTGTTGCACCACCAGAATGTTGCTCAGAGAGCTTAAGGATGACGCGAGGCTCCAATCGTCACCTGAATCCCTGGCATGAAGCACGCTCTCTTCCGCTAGTCGGATCGCTTCGTCTGCTAAGCCCGAACGCGATGCCAGCTGAGCCAGCATGCGAAGCTGAGATGCCAGGAGCGCCGGGTGTCCGAGCTTGCGAGCTTCATCCGCGCTTTGTCTGGCCAAATCTTCGGCTTTCTCGACTTCTCCCATGACCCATAACAACACGCTAAGACCATGCTTCGCTTTGACCACGTGTTCTTGAACGGAAGCTTGGCTGTGCTTCGTCAGAGCCGTTTGAAGCTGCGCGGATCCTTCCTGCAAAGTTCCTTCATGCAGCCAGTAATAATAGAGGCAGGATGCCATTCGTATTGCAGCTCCCACCTCCCGCGGATGATCGCAGGCTATTCGCAGCGCGGAGCGAATGTTGGCGTATTCCCGCCGAATTGCAACGAATGCGGCATCCCGGTCTCGACTGCGAAATCCCCGTTCCGCTCTCTCTACGAACCGACAGTAGTGCTCGACGAAGCGACGGATCATCCGTTCGCGTTCCTCATCGGTGGAGTGCCGCTCCCATTGTTCGCATCCAAATTGTTTAATTGCCTCGATCATCGCATATCTGCGTCTAGGTCCGCCGCTTGCCGAATCAACAGATAGAAACGATTTATTGTATAGGCTAGCAACCAAGTTCAAGGATTCCTGACGATCGAACTGTCCGAGGGAAGGGTTTGATTCTTCATCCGTGCATATATGTTCGACCGCTTCTAGCTCAAATCCCCCGGTAAAAGCACTCAGCTTCCGCAGCAGCGCGCGCTCTTGCTCCGTAAGCAGGGCGAAGCTCCATTCCAGGGTGGCCCGTAGCGATTGATGACGGGGGGCGGCCGTTCTCTTCCCAGCCGTAAGGACGGCGAACATATCGGACAGCCGTTCGTCGATTTGCTCGATACTAAGCACGTTCGTCCGGGCGGCGACCAGCTCTATGGACAGCGGGATGCCCTCCAGGCGTTTGCAGATCCGTCCGACGATCTTCACGTTCTCTTCCGTAACGCGGAATGTGGGAGATACGGCGGTCGCGCGCTCGATAAACAGCTGAACGGACTCGCAGGAAAGAATGGCATCATGTCCTATATGATCCCGCGACTCGTTATCCGTGGGGAAAGTGAGCGGCGGAATCCTCCATACGCGCTCCAAGCCGATGTTCAAAGGCTCCTGGCTGGTAGCCAAAATGCCGACCCTAGGGGAGGCCGACAACAATCGCTCGATGAGAGAAGAACAGAAATCGATCAAGTGCTCGCAGTTGTCGAATACGAGAAGCATGCATTTGTTACGGATATGGTCGAGCAAGCACTCGATGAGCGGCCTTTCCTTCTGTTCCTTGACGTCCAGTACCGACGTGATGGTTCTCAGCGCTGAGAGCGTATCCATCGCCGACGCGAGCTCAAACAGCCAGACGCCGTCGGGATAAGAAAGACAGGCGTCCGAGGCGACCTTATACGCCAGACGCGTCTTGCCGCTTCCCCGGGACCCGCAAGCGTGACGAGAGGGGAGTCGGCAAGCCATTGCCGAATCTCCCCGATCTGTTCGAGGCGGCCGATAAACGAGGACATTCTGCTTGGTAGATTCGTTTTTCGCGGCGATTCATCGGTCCTGTGAACCGGCGAACCTTCCGATCGGAATCCGGAGTGAACGATAGAATCGCTACCTGCAGAAGCATCCGCAAGAATCGCCTCGAACCATTGTTCGTCAAAGAGGGGATACATCCGGTTATTTCCTGACCTGTCGTCATGGAATCGACGGACTGTCTCCCACAGTAACTGAGCCTCCGCGCGCTCGGAACCGCGAAGAAACTTTTGTTCAACTACAAAGAGTTGAATCAGCAATTGCAGATTATGAGCACTGGGCGACCGTTCACCATTCTCCCACTGCTGAATCGTCCTGGTCTCCACCCCGATCCGCTTGGACAAATCAATCTGCCGCAGCTTCGCCTTTCCGGCCGGGCCCGGTCTCTGCCGCAGTTTGCGAATCATCTCTTCCGGCCATACCCGTTCCGTTTGATTACTCGCCATTTATTCTCCTCCCGATAACCCGAACTTACACGAACTCTTCGTACGAACTCGCCTGCATTCATAGCATAAACGTTATCGTGCTAAGATTCAATCATACCGAACATGCCGGATAAGCGTGATCTTTTTCCTCGGAATCGCGACATGAGCATTATCTCCACGTTCCTGATGAACATCTTGCGGACAGCGGAGAAGGCCCCGAATCTAGCCTCGATTCTGAACATCAGCGCCTTCAACTTCAGCAACACTTGCGGGGCCTTGATCGGCGGCCTCATGATCGCAACCTCGCTCGGGCTCTGACCGGAATTACGGCGTATACGCTGCGGTACTACGAGAAAATCGGCGTGTTGCCGAAGCCCCGACGACTTAACGGACAGGACGCGGGCATCCGCACATAGAGCGACGCGGATCTGCAGATGATCCGGTTCATTCACGGACTGAAGCAATCCGGCATGAAACTGGAGGACATTGCCGGCTTCACAGGTGACGGATGCTTGCTGACGAATCCTGACATGCCGGAATATGACGTATCGCAGACGCCGCTTAAACGGATCGAGATTTTGGACCGCCATATCGGCGATTTGAAGGAACAGATGGACCGGATTCGGGCCTATCGTGACGGCAATACAAGTAGGTAAACGAAATGTTTGAATAAGCGACGATCAGCTGGAGATCTGGAGACATCTATAGTAGTGAATCCGTACGAGGAGGTGAGAACAATGTTATACGAACTGCGAATCAATCATATTCATCCCGGCAAGATGAAGGCGATCCAGGACGGTTCCGTGACCATACCATTGATTTGTTCGCGAAGCACGGCATGAACGTGACGCAGTTCTGGGAAGACTGGGACGAGGTGAGAATCGGCTGTATTATCTCGTCGAGCATGAAGATATGGACATGCGCAACCTGAACTACGATCGTTTCCGCAAGATGGCCGACATTTTTAAAGCGCATATAATGGAAAAATAGTACTGAGAGTAGGCAATGATCAACGAAAAAACTCTACGATTTACAGAAAGCGAGGGAATGAGCATGCTTTACGAGTTGCGCATTTATACCATGCATGAGGGGAGAATGGAAGCGATTCTGCAACGTTTCCGTCAGCATACACTTAGTATTTTCGAGCGGTTGGGAATGAAGGTGTACGATTTCTGGATCGACCAGACGGGGCTTCCGAAGTTATATTACGTGATGGAATATAAGGATATGGAGGAACGGCAACGGCTGTGGGGTGCGTTTCTACAAGACCCGGAATGGATCGAGGTGAAACGCACATCCGAGGAAAGCGGGCCCATAATTGAGAAGATTGAAGGAATATTTATGAATCGGGCCGATTTTTTTATACGATAGCGCGTTTAAATTTATGAGTGAAGTTAGAATCGACACGATAATAAGAAAATACCAACTGAGGGAGAGAAGTATATGAGTTACCAATAATCGAACGGAATTCATCCCTTGAAGAATGCATAATAGGAGGTAGCTAAATGGATATTGAAAGGTTTAATAACAAATAGAGTTTATTGTAGAATGATGCTGAACAAACATGGCTTATGGCTGTAAGAGCTATGATATTGTCTGAATATGCCAATGAAAGTAATTTGGATATGTTAAAGGTCTTTAAGATGATTTTGCCCCATGATATTGGGGAAATTGATGCTGGAGATACATTTGCTTATGGTATTGTGAACTGGCAGGAAACAGCTGAAAAAAAAAAAAAGCCGCAGAAAGAATATTTGGAATATTACCAAATGACCAAGCTAATCAGTTAAAGGAAATCTGGAATGAATATGAAGAAGCAGAAACTCCTGAAGCAAGATTTGCCCAAGCAATGGACAGCTTTATGCCTATCCTCCATAACTATAGGACTAGTGGCCTACAATGGAAAAAGTTAGGTGTCTCAAGAGAAAAAGTATTATCAAGAAATAGAAGAATTGAGAATGGTTCTGCCATCCTGTGGAGTTATATTGAAAATATTGTTAATGATGCAGTTGAGAAGGTTTTTTTGGAGCCTTAGAATATGTAATTCCCAATTGAACTAAAAGGTGTGGTTGCGATGTTTCCTCGGTATTTGGTCGATTTCGATTTGCAGCGGCTTCCCCGCGTCCGGACGGATGTCATCGTCATCGGAGCCGGGATCGCAGGGCTGTTCACCGCGGTCAAGGCTAGCGAAACGAAGAAAGTAATCATGATTACGAAGAAGTCGCTGCTCGACAGCAATACCCGTTATTCGCAGGGAGGCATCGCGGCGGTCATCTCCGACGAAGATTCCCCGGAGTATCATATGCAGGACACCGTGGTGGCGGGTGCGGGACTTTGCGATGAACAAGCAGTCAATGTGCTCGTGCATGAGGGCCCCGACGGCGTCAAGGACCTGATTCGGATAGGGACGCAGTTCGACATCGAGAATGGCGAGCTGGCGCTGACCAAAGAAGGCGCTCACAGCCATCGCCGTATTTTGCATGCACACGGGGATGCGACGGGTGCGGAGATTGTGCGTTCGCTGTCGGAACGGACGAAACAGGATCCGAACATCGAGCTGTGGGACGACCATTATGTTATCGACTTGATTACTCAGGACGGGGAGTGCCGCGGGGCGCTCGTGCAGAAGCCGGACGGGCAGCGCGTGTTCGTGGAAGCGGATGCGACGATTCTATGCTCCGGAGGCGCAGGCCAACTGTACCGGTATACGACTAATCCCGACATCGCCACAGGGGACGGCATCGCCATCGCACTTCGCGCTGGTGCGGAAATCCGGGACGTCGAGTTCATTCAGTTCCATCCGACGGCATTGTGTTACCCAGGCGCACCGCGCTTTCTCATTTCCGAGGCTGTCCGTGGGGAAGGAGCGATTCTGCGGAACATCAAAGGCGAGCGATTTATGGATAAATATCATCCGCGACTGGAGTTGGCCCCCGCGATGTCGTCGCCCGCTCTGTTCTAACCGAGATGGAAGAGACAAAGGTCTCGTTCGTTTACATCGATATTACGCATGAAACCGAAGAACTGATCAAGCACCGGTTTCCTACAATCTCCGAATTTTGCCTGCGGTATGGGCTCGATTTGACGACGGACTGGATCCCGGTCGCTCCTGCGGCACATTATATGATGGGCGGCGTGAAAACGGACCTGCACGGGGAAACAGCCGTCAGTCGGCTGTTTGCTTGTGGCGAAGTATCCTCGACAGGCGTTCACGGCGCCAATCGGCTGGCTAGCAACTCGCTGTCGGAAGCGATCGTCTTCGGCCGCCGCATCATCGAACGGATCGCCGAGCTGCCGCCGCTGAACCGTACACCGAGAGAACTGCAGGTTGCAGTTCACCGGAAGGAGCCGCCGCAGCAAGCGGTCGTCGAGAAAAAGCTCAAGCTGCAGAAAGTCATGCTTCGCCAAGTGGGAATGAAGCGCGACGCCGCCGGGCTGCAAAGAGGGCTGGATGAGCTCAAGCGGCAGTCGGCCTTCTTCGATTATGCTTTGATGAAGCGCGAGGAGTATGAATTTGCCAATTTGCTCATCTGTGCAATGCTAACTACGAAAGCGGCGCTGCTGCGCCGGGAAAGCCGCGGCGGCCATTTCCGCGAGGATTATCCGCAGCGAAGCGATGCCTGGGTGAAGCATATCGTCTACCGGCTAGAGGAGGGCCGTTTGGAGGAATGCATTCAAGATGCTTGAGATCAAACGCGAACGATCGAAACGCAGCATTGCGGGATGGCAGGAGGAAAGACTTCGGAAACGGCGATATTACGACCATGACGATCATTCCGGTGGACATTCATGTCAAGGAAGACGGGCTGTTTGCCGGCTTGCCGGTAGCCGAGCTCGTATTCGGAGGTGGTTCGGAGGATGAAGCCGGCAGGTGTTGGGTGACAAGAAGATTATCTCATTGAATGCCGCGTAAATCTCGGCTTTTTTGTTTTATGGGGTAAAGTTCTTGTCAAAATTCAATGACAAGAACTTTACCCCATTCCCGAAATTGACAATAACATTATCCCATTCCCGACAATGGTTACATAGCATCTTAATGACGAAGATTAGTGCCAAAAAGCTTATTCCGACCAGCTTCCTTCAATCAATCATTTGGAACGTAGTATTAAGCTAAAGGGGCAGATTAGTTTTAGATAAAGTCACCCTTATTTATCTTTATTATTAATGCTACAATTTGCTCATATCAACAGATTTTCCAGCTGAAAAGCTACGATTTGTATAGCATGGGACGGTGTTCAAGGTGTGTGTATGTTATGATAAGTAAACAAATGAGCATCGAAAAAAATTTGTATTAGAAGGAGTATCCGCCATGCACATAGAAACTCAAAATGTTGTTATAAGAACCTTGGAAAAAAAAGATGCTAAAAGGTTTTATTCAATAGCCAGGGAATCGACTGTATACCGTTATATGCCAGATTGGGCTGACGGACGTGCACATCCGCAGGATTATTATGGATTGATTGATCAGTATCAAAAGCAATCGGATAATACGGATATTTCCATTGGTCGTTCCTACGCGATTGCCTTGCCAAATACCGATGAGATGATTGGTATGATAGGGGTGGGGCTTAAAGAGAAGCTAAATGAAATCGAACTGGGGTATTTCATGTCGGAAAAACATCAAAGGAACGGATATACCAGAGAAGCGATAAGTGCCTTGGCAGAATGGTGCTTTGAGGTATCTGATGTTAAGTATTTAATCTTGACAATTAATTGTGCCAATGTTCTCTCGAACAAATTGGCTGAAAAATGCGGATTTAAGTTGCTTGAAAAACGAACGCCTATAGGGGATAACCAACTTTATATGGAAAATGATAGTTACTTTTATTACAGAAGCTACAGAAAATAAGCATTGATATCGCTTCATAATGTTCTTGTCATCTGTCGAGTGTCAAGAATATAGGCCGATAACAATCCGCGTAAATCGCGGTTTTTTTTTTATCGGAACAAATTATTGATATTGTTCAATGACAAGAATTTGTTCCGAATGCCGACGGCTGATGAAACGAGATCCGTTTTGTTTACGATAATAAAATCAGCCGTTTCTATCTGGCGACGTAAGGTGTGAACCAACTGTTTATCCGAGGAAAAGACGCTGTTGCAATCTAGTACATTCTCCGAGTCAAGGACCGTTATAATTTGCTTCAGCTGCATCGAACGAAGCAGTACGGGCTCTGCCAGCGCATCGGCGATTTCTTCCGGATTGGCTACGCCTGTAAGCTCGATGAAGATGACATCAGGCTTCTGCTGCTGTAGCTTGTTCAAGCCGTTTGCAAGCTCACTATTTTTACTGCAGCATGCACAACCGTCGAGTAGTTTCTGTATGGCCTTAGCCTCTCCCACAATGCGAAGCAGTAATGTCGTTTTCCCGCCGCCTTAAAATCCACTCAAGACCACAACAGGTATTCGCAAAAATTCATCCTCCCAACGTCTATCTTTACGTATAAGCGTCATACAACCAATGCTTTGCCGCTGACAAACCAAAAAAGAAACCCACAATCAAAGGGCTCTGTGGGGTTGATGCTATATATTAAAAGGGGTTCACAAGGGTCATTATAGACTGCTTTTCTTAAAACCAGATGAAAATCACATGTCCTTCTTATTACAACTGAATAATTATGCACACGGGGTTTTGCTTCCGAGCAAAACTTCAAATCTAAAGATCAAAATCCGGAACGGCGACTCGTCAAGTTCCGGGAACTGGACATTGAAGATCGGATTATTTGTGTCGATAAGCAGAGCGGCAAGGACTTCAACCGCCCGCGCTATCAGGCTATGCGTCTGACTTGGTTTTTATTGATGCGCTGGACCGGCTTGGCCGGGATTACGATGGCATTATTACCGAAGGAAGTATATCACGAGGGAGGTCGGCGCAATCGTATGCCTGGATAACGAAACGTTGTTTGACCCCCGAAAGTTTAAAACGATGGGCGAATTCGGCAAGGTAATGGAAGATCAATTTTTAAGCCTACTGGCATACGTGGCCGAGCAAGAGTGCAAGAAGAACCGGCGCCGGCAGGCGGAAGGGATCGAGGTTACCCGGGCGGATGGCGTTATATTCGGTCGGCCCAAGCAGGAGATCGACGGATAATTTGTGGAAACGTATTGGGAACAATGATCGCAGCTCCTTCCCCGGCGGTCGCTTTTTTCTTTTTCAACGTTAATACTGCGATAACACTCGACATGTAAGATCAAAACATTAATAAGCAAATAATTATATTACTATTTACATTGGATTGGGGAGTGTGGGAGAGTGAAACAGGAAGTCAAACGGATTTATTTCCTTTGCGGGCAAAATCGGTGCCGAAGTCAGATGGCCGAAGCTTTTGCCAAATTTTATGGCGGCGATCATGGTGGAGAGTGCTGGATTAAATTCATCCGAAGAAGTGCATCCTTACACCATTGAAGCCATGCGCGAGGTAGGTATCGATCTTCCCTAGCATGTTTGCAAAAAAATTGATATGAAGGTTTTTCTAGCGTCGAATGCCATCGTCAAGCTGTGCGAACAGATTGTGGAGCGTTGTCCCATCGTACCGATCAAGATCATGAACGTCGATTGGAACATCCCTGATCCGCTGGCCGTAGACGGCGGCAACCTGGAAGACGTGAAGAGAGTGCGTGACGAGATTCGGGAGAAAGTGATCGGGTTGTTAAAAGGGATGGACATTCCCGTCGCTTAAAAGGAGTGAAGCAGTTGAGCAAACTGGAAGAAGTAGCGGATGCCTTGAAGCTATTGGGGGACCGGAACAGGCTGACCATCGTAGCTTTGCTGCAGGTGAAAGAACTGTGCGTGTGCGAGATCGTGGACATTTTGAAAACGAGCCAGCCCAATATCAGTCAGCATATGCGCAAACTGCGGGACGGGGGCCTGGTCAAAGAGTCGCGCAGGGGACAGTGGGTTTATTATTCGCTCTGTCTGGAAGACAAGCCTTATATTTTGGATATTCTAAAAGAAATTCCTTCGCAAGCCGCGCTGATTGAGCCTGCCGTTTGCGAAACCAATGATTGTTGTACGTAGTTCAGGAGGAAGCATATGGTTTATGTGGCGATTTTCATTTTCTTGGTAACGTTGCTTTTTGTCATTTGGCAACCGAAAGGATTAAATATCGGCTGGTCGGCAAGTGCCGGAGCGATCCTTGCTTTGCTATTTGGCGTGGTCAGCTTCGCGGACGTCGGCACCGTAACCGGCATCGTGTGGAACGCGACCTTGGCGTTTGTGGCCATTATTTTAATCTCACTGGTGTTGGATGAAATCGGATTTTTCGAGTGGGCTGCATTGCATATGGCGCGGCTGGCACGTGGAAACGGTCTGCTCATGTTTATATTTATCATCTTGCTGGGATCGGCGGTTGCCGCCCTGTTTGCCAACGATGGCGGGGCCTTGATTGTTACCCCGATTGTGCTCGCCATGGTCAGGGCACTTAAGTTTGATGACAAGATGATCCTGCCGTTTATTATGGCCAGTGGTTTCATTGCGGACACGGCTTCCTTGCCGCTTGTCGTCAGCAACTTGGTTAACATCGTATCTGCGGATTATTTCAACATCGGTTTTGCAGAATACGCGAGCCGCATGATTGTTCCGAATTTCTTTTCCGTCATTGCAAGCCTCGTTGTGCTGTATCTGTATTTCCGAAAAAGTATCCCGAACACTTACAATCTTTCGCAACTGAAAGGGCCGAAGGAAGCCATCAAGGATCTGCGGCTGTTTAAGTTATCTTGGGTCATGTTAGCCGCGCTGCTTGTTGCGTATTTCATCAGCGAATTTTTCTCGATCCCTGTATCCATTATTGCCGGGGTTGCAGCGATTGCCTTTTTGTTCGCGGCGAGAAAAAGCCCTGCAATTCATACTTGGAAACTGGTAAAAGGCGCTCCCTGGGCGGTCGTGATCTTCTCTATCGGCATGTATGTGGTCGTTTATGGCTTGCGCAATGTCGGACTTACAGATGCACTTGGCGGCGTCATTCAAGCGGTCGCAGACAAAGGGTTATTTGTGGCTACCGTAGGTATGGGCTTTATTGCAGCCATCCTGTCTTCCATTATGAACAACATGCCAACGGTCATGATTGATGCGCTGGCCATCCAAGGCACACAAAAAGATGGATTCATTCGTGAGGCGCTGATCTATGCGAATGTAATCGGTTCGGACTTAGGACCGAAAATTACGCCAATCGGCTCTCTGGCCACGCTGCTTTGGCTGCATGTGCTATCCACGAAAAACGTAAAAATCAGATGGGGCTATTATTTTAAAGTCGGCATTCTGTTAACCATTCCCACGTTGTTCATTACGCTCACTGGACTTTATGTATGGCTTTATGTTCTCCAGACGTTGCAGGTGAATGTATGGCTATGTATTTCGGTGATTGTAGTAGTCCTGGCGGTGGTTGCCATGATCATGAAGTCTATTATGGGAAGTAAACAAGCGAAAAGAGTTGATCAAGGCAATTAACCAATTGAAATCAAAAGGAGATTGTTCACCATGGAGAAAAAACCGTTGATTTATTTTTTGTGCACCGGAAATTCTTGCAGAAGCCAAATCGCGGATGGGTTTTTAAATGCGCTAGGCGGCGACAAATATGAAGTGAAAAGCGCAGGTCTTGAAGCACACGGACTGAATCCGCGTGCGGTGCAGGTCATGCAAGAAGCTGGCGTGGATATTAGCAAAAACACCTCCGATGTGATCGATCCGGACATTTTGAATCGTGCTGATTATGTCATTACCTTGTGCGGCCACGCCGACGAGCATTGTCCGGTGATCTCCAACAAGAACGTAACGAAATGGCATTGGGGTTTTGACGATCCGGCAAAAGCAACCGGAACGGAAGAAGAAATCATGAACCAGTTCCGCACCGTTCGCGATTCGATTAAGAGCCGGATTGAACAATTCGTCAAAGGGAAATGAGTGGCACGATGATCAAACGAATGCACGTTGCTTTAAATTGTACGGAACTGAACAAGTCTTTGGATTTCTATCGCGCTTTTTTTGGGGCGGAACCGAGTAAGATTAAAGATAACTACGCCAAATTTGAGTTAGAAGAACCGGCGCTTCATTTTTCGCTCAATGTACGTCCCTTCGAACAAAAGGGTGTTCTGAACCACTTGGGATTTCAAATGAATAATACGGAAGAAGTGCTGGCCATGGGGAGAGGCTTCGTCAAAGCGGACTGCTGCTGATTGACGAGATGAATACCACATGCTGCTATGCGGTACAGGATAAAGTTTGGGTGTACGATCCGGACGGCAACGCTTGGGAGATTTTTTACACCAAAGAAGATTCCGAATTCGAATCGGCCGGAGAAGCCAGGGATTTGTCCTTGTGCTGTACACCACCAGCGACCCCGGTTCCGATTGAGTTTGGATCGTTTAAAAAAGGAGTATAGTCCATGTCGTCTGAAAAAACCTACCATGCTTTGATTCCGGATAAGATTTTCATGGGCGCGGCCACTGATGTGGAATCGATGGTGAAAATTGAAGGTATCGACGTGATCGTGGATTTGCGCGGCGAAGCGGCGGAATGTGCCTACCAAGCGGCAAATGCGAAATGGATTCAAATTCCGTTAGCGGATAATGCCGCCATGCCGCAAGTAAAAGCGTTTGAGCAAGCGATCCAGGCCGTCACCGAAGCTTACCACCAAAACAAGAAAGTGGCTTTTCATTGTGGCGGAGGAAAAGGTCGGACCGGTACGGTAGCCGCAGGCACCTTACTTGCCTTGGGATTAAGTGATACGCTTGACGAAGCCGAGGCCAAGGCGAAGAGCATTCGCAACATCATTGATATTAAACCCTCCCAGAGAGAATCGTTGCACAAATTATATCCCGGCAAATAAGCAATCAGGAGACCACTCAGCCGAGTGGTTTTCTTTTGTGATTAAAACATTTGCAATTTGCAAATAAATATTGTATAACTAAGTCATGAGGTGAACCACAGTGGAAAATGTTCGCGAACTATTTCAAATCATGACACGCCGTTTTGGGTTTCTTAATAAAAATTGCTGCTCGGCCGGTGGTCGCGATATATCTTTAGTGCAAAGCCATATTCTTTACGAGATCGATCGTCAGCATCAACCGTCTATTCAGCAGGTAGCCGAGGCGTTAGGGACCGATATTACGACCTTTAGCCGACAAATCCAATCGTTAATTAAAATGAATTTGGTCAAAAAATCAACCGATCCGGACGACCGCAGGGTGTATGTGCTTTCGCTCACGACAGAAGGGAAGTACGTGGCCACGACGATTGACCAGCAAATGAACGCTTATTTAGCTGAAGTTTTCTCTCACATGAACGATTTTGAAAAAGAAACCGTCATTCGCTCCATTAAGCTTTTGAATGAAGCGATGTCGAAATCCAGCCTTTGCTGTTCCACCCCCATCGGGTGATTTCTTTTCTCTTATACTTGCAATTTGCAAATAAATCGGAGGATGTTTGGTATGAATGAGGTATGGGATACGATTGTCATTGGAGGGGGCAGGCGGGTCTTGCTTCCGGCTATCATCTACAAAAGAAAAGACTTCGATTTCTGATCTTGGACGCGAGCGACGAGGCGGGCGGTTCGTGGCCGCGTTGTTACGATAGTCTCAAACTGTTCTCTCCGGCACGCTTTTCGTCGATGCCAGGCATGAAGTTCCCCGGCGATCCGAATGGTTACCCCAAGCGTGATGAAGTCATTCGTTATTTAAAGGATTACCGGGTAAAGTTTCAATTACCGGTTCAAACCAATCAGCGCGTAGTATCGGTCGAAAAGGATGGAGACGGGTTTACGGTCCGCACGATGGCAGAGGATACGTTTCGGGCGCGCACTCTCATTAATGCGACAGGCTCCTTTCACAATCCCTATACGCCAGTTTTGCCGGGACAGGAGGCGTTTCAAGGCCGCACACTTCATTCCTCCGAATACCTAAATCCGGAGCCATTCCGCAATCAACGCGTGGTGGTCGTCGGCCGCGGAAATTCTGCCGTACAGATCGGAGTTGAGCTCGCCGAAATGAGCAAGACGTCTTTAGCGGTACTCCAGCCGGTTCAGTTCGTGAAACAAAAGGTATGGGGCCAGGATGTGCATTTTTGGGTGAGACTCATTGGGTTTGACACCTTTCCATTTTGGCGGTTCGGGAAAACCGCGCCGAGTTCAAGTGCGGTGAACGATTCGGGCGGGTACAAAGAGAAAGTAGCGGCGGGAAAACCGGATCAACAACCGATGTTCACGTCCTTTTATGAGGATGGCGTCATTTGGCCGAACGGGACAAAAGAGCCGGTGGATACGGTGATCTTTGCGACAGGATACCGGCCGTATCTTCCCTACCTTCAAGCGATTGGCGCGCTGGATGCGGAAGGAAAGCCGTTACATCAAGCAGGCATAAGCGACGTTCCGGGGCTTTATTATGTGGGGCTGGAAGGGCAACGTTCCTTTGCTTCTGCGACCTTAAGGGGGTGGGGCCGGACGCGCAGTTTGTTGTGAAAAAGCTTTTGTATCATCTTAAACACTGAATGCTTATGTAGCCTTACCGAATATGATTTTTCGAAAGCCATGAGTGTACTTGTATAGATTGCTCACCCTCGAAGGTGAACATAACACATTTTCTAATAATAGGATGGGACCGACAATGAACCTCAATTGGTTTACTGCGGAAATGCTCATGAAACAACGCCAAAGGGAAATCAAACGATCCGCTAAAGAAGCGTGGAAATGGTCAGACGACACGCAAAAGCAATCGGGCCGATTCTTTAGCAGACGGCCAAAACATTCATGCAACACCAACGGCTTGCTGCGCTACGAGTCGCTGTTGATTTTATAAAAAACGAAGGAGTGATCTTCATGGATCAAGTGAGTAATGATAAAATTCGTCAAAACGTTCGGAATCGGTATAAGGAAATCGCCTTACAGGATGTAGGGGCGGGGTCCTGTTGTACGCCAGCGTCAGCCAATGCTTGCTTTGAGTCGCCCGCGGATGTTTCCGCTAAATGGGCTACTCGTCAGAAGAACTGACCATCGTTCCGGATGAGGAAAATCTTAGCAAAGCCACAAAGCGCGTTCCGACATGTCGGGTGACAAGGACATTATCTCATTAATTGCCGCGTAAATCGCGGCATTTTTATATTATGGGATAAAGTTCTTGTCAAAATCAAATGACAAGAACTTTATCCCATTCCTGAAATTGACAAGAACATTATCTCATTCCCGATGGATCACGACGGTGGCCGGCCCGAAAAGATCTGCTACCATCGTTGCGCTAACGGGCAGGATAGTTAAATCATTTCGCCGAATACCTTAGGCACGGCGAATTTCGAAGTTCGCAAAAAAGACGTTATCCGAAAGAACCGAAGAATCAAATAGGAAAAGAGGAATAAGAATGAACTACAAATCCATTTTGATAGACCAATTAACCGCCTGTTATAACGACAAGAGCTGGTTTATTCCTCTTCAAGAGACTCTTATTGATGTAACTGCAGTACAAGCTGCGTTGGAAAATGAAAGCAAACAATCAATATGGAAGATTGTGAATCATCTTATTTTCTGGAATGAGAAATGGCTTGAGAGATTTAATGTTGAACAATTTGAGTTAAATAATACCATAGACAACAATGACACTTTTTACATAAATCCAAACGATATCAACGATTTTGAGTGGAGGAGAACATTAATCCGACTTGAGGTAGTTTTTAGAAGGTGGAAAGAGTCACTGGAGGAATGTGAAGATTCCAAACTTATTTCATTAATTCCCTCATATTTCAATTCCCCGTGGTGGGGAGTAGTATCAAATCTATGTATTCATAATGCCTATCATATTGGTCAGATAATGTTACTCAAAAAGCAAATACAATTCCAAAAAAAACTGGCGCCCGAATAAACGAGTTATTACAGATCAGCTATGACAAGGACTGTTGCGTGGTGACGGTAGAGAAAAGCGTTAGTCCGCCAAGGGTGAAAGCTCATGACTAAACACAGCATCGATAATTTGATCGATTCCTTTACAGTATATCTTGAAGTCAACAAGAACTACGCTAAAGGAACCGTTGAAATTTATAACTATACTATTGTAAGGCTTGCATCCTGGCTCAAAGAAGCGGCCACGACAAGAGCACGCATCGTTTCCGCTATAAAACAGTTTTTTAAATGGGCGATTAAACAACAATATCTTCAGTACGACGTGTCCCAGTATATTGAGAATCCAAAACTCGGTGAATGGCTCCCTAAAGTCTTTCACTACAAGATGCAATGAAATTTGAGCAATTCGCCGCGAAACGTATATTTAAAGAAAGAGATTCATTAATCACCACGTTATTTTTATTGCCCGGACTGCGGGTCTCCGAGCTTGTAAGTATCGATGTTAAGCATTTTAACGAAGATGAGGGTTCACTCACAATCATTGGTAAGGGGAATAAGGAAAGAAAACTCGTCTTGACGCCAAAAATTATTCGAGCTCTTGAGAATTATAAGCCAGCTCGGCAAAAGATCCTCCAAAAACGAAACAGAACAGAGGAACCGGCGTTATTTATTTCAGAAAAACAAGGGAAACGGTTAACAAGAAGAGCCGTGGAATTAATTATTGAGGAGATCGCTAGAGAAGCCGGCGTGAGGGCAATGCAACTACTTTTGCTTCAAAAAAAAGGGAATGCAACCTATTTTGATTCACCAATGCAAACCAATTTCACTTCAACGGTCACTATATACTGTCGGGTGACAAGAACATTATCTCATTAATTGCCGCGTAAATCGCGGCTTTTTGATTTTATGGGATAAAGTTCTTTTCAAATTTTAATGACAAGAACTTTATCCCATTCCCGAAATTGACAAGAACTTTATCTCATTTCCGACGGATCACGACGGTGGCCGGCCGGAAAAGATCGGCTACTGTCGTTGCGCTAACGGGCAGATTTGTTTAATAGTAATTGTCATAAAAATGTATATATGTTACGTTTCATTTGGTAAATAAAACCAAATCGAGGATGGAATTATGTATAACACCAACAGTTCTTCTTACTTTAATTGAGACTAGTGATACTAACAAAATTGAAATTCTTCAGGATGGTAAATCCCGTCCTATTATTGGTTTTTGCGTGTCCGATGTTGACGAACTACATAACAGACTGGGTGATGCAGGTATAGCTGTTTCGGAAATCGTTCGGCATAACTGGGGTTCTGTTTTTGAATTTGTTGATCCTGATGAAAATAAAATTGAAGTATGGTCCGGTTATTCAGAAGAATGGTCACAGAATTGAAGTTGAAAGAAAACAATAGAGATGAAGGGTGAGTTGTCGTACGGCGCTCGCTCAGCTATCGGGGTACGATAGTTGAGGGTTACAGCCTCCCGATCGCTTTCCTCAGGTTAATCCTCAATCCTCGATTCAATGTTTTGGATACGGAAGGCTGGCTGTCCTAGAGCCCCAATGCATTGTTGCCGCGCTCGCCGGTGCGGATGCGGACGGCGTCATGGACGTCCGATACGAATATTTTGCCATCGCCGACCTGGCCGGTGCAGGCGGCGTCCATGACCGTTTCCAGCACTTTCTCGCACATCTCGTCGCTCACGACCGTTTCGATTTTGCTTTTCATAATAAAATCGGTTTGATACTCGACACCGCGGTAGATCGTCCGGATACCTTTCTGAATGCCCTGCCCCCGGACGTCGCTGATCGTCATCCCGTTGATCCCGATTGTATGCAGAGCTGCAGTTACGCTGTTGAGCTTCTCCGGGCGGATAATAATCGTGAGTAATTTCATCGTTTAAACTCCTTTCATTTCGGGTTTCACCGTGGTAGCTCCGCCCGTCACGAACTCGCTTTGAGACGAGTAGGCTGGTTCGCTGCTCATGGCTTCGAACGTATTGTAGGCATATTCCCCGTGCAGGCTGATATCGAGCCCCGTCGTTTCTTGTTCTTCCGTGACCCGCAGAGGAACGAACAAGGCGATCGCCTTCAGGATGACGAATGTACCGATCGCTGCGAGCAGTACGGCGACGAGCACATCAATCGATTGAGTGACCACCTGTGAAGGATTCCCGTGAATAAGGCCGTCGGCGCCGGCCGGATTGACTTCCTTGCTGGCGAAAATGCCGGTTGCGATGGCGCCCCAAATCCCCCCGATCCCGTGAACCCCGAATACGTCGAGGGAGTCGTCGTATTGCAGCTTCGCTTTCAGCACGTTCAGGGCCCAATAGCAGACGACGCTCGCGAGGGCTCCGATGGCGATGGAAGACATGATCGAAACGTAGCCTGCGGCCGGCGTGATAGCCACAAGTCCGGCAATGCCGCCGGTTACGCCGCCGACAAGCGTTGGCTTTTTGCGCAGCGCCCATTCCATGAGCGACCATACGACGCCGCCCGCGGATGCCGCAATCTGTGTCGTGGCAAAGGCAATCGAGGCCAAGCCGCCGGATGCGAGCGCGCTGCCGGCATTGAAGCCGAACCATCCGAACCAGAGGCACATGGCACCGATCAGGAAGAAAATGAGGTTATGCGGCGGAAGCGTCTTGTGCGGGAAGGCCCGCCGTTTTCCGATGACAATCGCAGCCGTGAGGGCGCTGACGCCGGAAAGAATGTGGACGACCGTGCCTCCCGCGAAATCCAGCCCACCCAGCTTGGACAGCCACCCGCCGCCCCATGTCCAATAGGCCATTGGGGCGTAAACGAACGTTACCCATATCGCGGAGAAGATGACCCAAACCGAGAAGCGGATCCGTTCTACGACGCCGCCGGAAATGATCGCTGTCGTGATGGAGGCGAACAAGCCTTGATATATCGCGAAGATGAGATGGGGGATCGTCAAACCGTCTTTCGCATCCGGTCCGACTTGATGGAATCCGATGTAGTCGAATCCTCCGAAGATGCCCCCGACCCCGGGACCAAACGCAAAGCTGTACCCCCACAGGACCCAAACCAGCGTGACGATGACGAAGGCGCTCAAGCTATGCATGACTGTGGATAGAATGTTTCGCTGTCCGACCAGACCGCCGTAGAAAAGCGCCAGCCCCGGCATGAACATGAACATGACGAGCGCGGACGAAACCAGGAGCCATGTGGTATCCCCCGTGTCGACGGCAGGCTTTTGACTGTCGGCGAATACGGATAGAGGAAAAGAAACGAGACTAAAGACGAAAAATGAAGCGATGGATAACAACCATTTCTTTTGTTTGACCAGCATAAGCATTCCCTCCTGAATTTAACGTTATATTATCTAACGCGATTATCACACGAAAAAAACGTGTCATCATACATCTGCATCTCACTATTTGAGATAAGGAGAAAATTTTCAAATTCCTTTCATATTTTTGGAGGGGTGGAGCGTCGTTGACGACTGTCCGGCGGTTTTATCCCGAATAGTGGGATGACGCTGAAAAAGATGTCCTGTATCCCATTATTCGGGATAGCGGTATTTGGAGATGCCGAATTAGCGGATACGATTGTCACATAAGTTAACACCAAATTTTAAGAAGCGAGGGGAACGAAAATGACACAATTAACCGTAAAGTTGGGAAATCATCCGTTGGAGCCGCTTAGTAAAGAGGAGATTTTGACTGCCGTACGCGTGCTGAAGGAGCAAAAGCAGCTTGGCGATGCGGATCGTTTCGTATCGGTCATGCTGAAGGAGCCGAAGAAGGAAGTCGTTCTCGGATTTGATGGCGCGAAACCGTTTGAGCGTGAAGCGTTCATTGTTATTCTGAACGGCAAAGACAACGCCACTTATGAAGCGGTCGTTTCGCTAAGCCGGATGGAAGTCGTCTCGTGGAAGTACGTTCCGGGCGTTCAGCCGATGATCATGTTGGATGAGCAAATCGAATGCGAGGCGGCGGTCAAGGCGAGCCCGGATTTTCTGGATGCGCTGGAGCGGCTGGGTATCGATTCGCCGGAGCTTGTCATGGTCGACCTGTGGTCGGCAGGCAACTGGGGGACGGAAGAAGACGCCACGGTGCGGTTGGCCCGCCCGCTCTGTTTCCTTCGCAGCGACGAGAAGGATAACGGTTATGCGCGCCCGGCGCCGATTGTCCCGATCGTGGACCTGAATAAAATGGAAGTTCTGCGTGTAGAAGAATATGAGTACAGCAAAATTCCGATGAAGGAAGCGAACTATACGCCGGATCGCGTCGGTCCGCTGCGAGGCGGCATCAAGCCGGTCGAAATTACGCGAGCCGGAAGGCCCGAGCTTTACGATCAACGGCCATGAGGTGGAATGGCAAAACTGGAAATTCCGCATCGGCTTCAACGCGAGGGAAGGGTTGACGCTTCATACGGTATCTTACAAGGATCAGGGTCGGGAGCGCCCGGTTTTGTACCGCGCCGCTCTTTCCGAGATGGTGGTGCCGTACGGCGATCCGGGGCCGATTCAAAACCGCAAAAACGCTTTTGACAGCGGGGAGTACGGCATCGGCCAGCTCGCCAACAGCCTGGAGCTCGGCTGCGACTGCGTCGGCTATATCAAATATTTCGACGGCGTCATGACGAACAGCAAGGGCGAATTAATGGTTATCAAAAACGCGATTTGTATGCACGAGGAAGACTTTGGCATTTTGTGGAAGCATACCGATTGGCGGACGAACGACGTGGAGGTCAGACGTTCGCGCAGATTGGTCGTTTCGTCCATTTCCACGGTCGCCAACTACGAATACGGCTTTTTCTGGTATTTGTATCAAGACGGCAACATACAATTTGAAGTCAAGTTGACCGGCATTTTGTCGACGGCGGGGCTTCATCCGGGCGAAACGCCGAAATACGGCACGATGGTCGGACCGGATCTGTACGCGCCGAACCACCAGCATTTCTTCAACGTGCGCATGGATATGCAAATCGACGGCAATGAAAATTCCGTCTACGAAGTAAATGTCGTGCCGGAAGAGCTCGGGGAAGGCAATCCGCAAGAGAACGCGTTTTACGCGAAGTCGACGCTGCTGGAGACGGAAAAGCAGGCAAAACGGGACATCAAGCTGGAAACGGCCCGTTACTGGAAAATCGTCAACGACAACGTAAAGAACGATTTGGGGCAGTCCGTCGGCTACAAAATGGTGACCGGCGAAAACTGCTTCCCGTTCGCGTCCGACAACTCGAGCCTGCTCAAGCGGGCCGGATTTATTAAACATCATCTCTGGGTAACACCGTATGACGAAGACGAATTGTATGCGTCCGGAAAATATCCGAACCAGCATATTGGCGGAGACGGATTGGCTTCGTGGGTCGAGCGGGACCGCCCTATCAACAATACGGACATAGTCGTATGGTATACGATGGGACATACGCATGTTCCGCGTCCGGAAGATTGGCCGGTCATGCCTGCCGCTTATATCGGATTCATGCTTAAGCCGGTCTGCTTCTTTGGTCAAAGCCCGGCAATCGACCTTCCGCCGTCGCCGAAGAAAAATTACTGCAGCAAACGCGATGAAAACGAACGGTCAGCCAAAGTTAAAGGAGTGAAGGCAATGCTGCATAAAATCCGGTTCATGGGCAAGGAGACGAAATATTCGGCTTTATCCGTTCTATCCCTCGCTGCGGTATTCCTTCTTCATCTCGTTCATTGGCTGGCGGCTCCGCTGCTGATGGGTGCGGCCGCTGTCGGGATGCATATGGAGCATCAGCACGATATGGGCGGAAGCGGCTCAACCCTGATGCAGTTGTTGATGCTGGTGGTCTTTATCGTAAACCTGGTCAGCATGTATTTCGCGGGACGGCGACTCTCGTTGGCGTGGAAAAACCGGAGCGGCGCCACGCATCGGACTTATCTGTGCAGTTTCGTTTCTGTGGGCGTATTGTGTGTGGGGGTTTTTACGGCTTTGTCGCTGTAAACGTTTGAAGCCGGCGCGCTGTTGCGACGGCTTTTCCTTACGATCATCTGGTAGAGCGTTGCAGATCGCGGTTTTATGTTACCCATGGTGTAACTATGGTGTAAATTAATGTGCCTTTGAATTACTCCTACAACAAACTTTACGGAATGTCGAACGGTGAAATAATGCAGATTTCCCGTTATGTGAGAAAAACCGGTTTATTCGCTGTGGTATTCATGATATAGTTATGTCATGTAAAGTGACACTTGCGAGGTGAGGCACATGTCCGGCGTCATTTCAAAGGCAATCTGTATTCTGGATATTTTGGTTCCTCAAGGCGGCGAAAAGGAAATGAGTGTTACCGAAATCAGCAGGGAGCTTGATATGCCGGTTCAAAGCGTTCACCGGATCCTGGTCTCGCTCGCGAGGCACGGATTCGTTGCGCAGAACGGCAAGACGAAAAAGTACAAGCTCGGTTTGTCGGTAATGAAATACGGGTTTTTGATGTGGGACAGCCTGATGCTCCGTTCAGTAGCAAGACCTTTCATGGAAGAGCTTTGCCAGAAGACAAACGAAACCGTTTATTTGGCCACGAGGGAAAACGAGGAAGGCGTTTATATCGATAGCATAGATTCCCCGCAAATATTGAAAATTTCCGAGCCGATCGGCTTAAGGCTCCCGTTGTTCATCGGGGCTTCCAACCGGATCATTTTGGCTTATCTGCCGCAAAAAACGCGGGACCAACTGTTATCGAAAGTGGATTGGTCGTCCGTTCCTTCCTTGAAGCCGCTGAACCGCGAATATATCGAAAAAGAAATCGAGACGATCCGCAAGCAGGGCTTTGCAATGACTTCAGGGGAAGCGACGGACGGGACGACCGGAATCGGTGCGCCGATCTTCTCCTATGAAAACACGGTCATCGGCTCCATCAATTGCGCCGGCCCCTCGTTCCGGTTTACCACCCAAAACGTGGAGAGGTACAGCTATTATACGAAAAAATACGCCGAACTCATCTCGAAAGAGCTAGGCTATCGAAATCATTACCGGGTTAAAAGCAACTAATACGGGGAAACGGACAGCGCGCGAGACACGGCGGCTGTTTTCTTTGTTGTTCAAGAAAGAAAGGTATCGAAGAGACGGTTACAAAGCAAGATGTAGTGGAACGCGACATGGCATTTTTCAAGGAAAGGCTATGACCAAAACGAACTATGACCGATATTTTAATACAGTAAGAGATGAATTTTGTAATCAATTGATTAACTCCGATGACGTAAATGCAATGGTATTAGGGGGTAACAGAATTGGTGCGACAGATCTACGAACGCACACCTTCCGGCATCCCACTCAGGGAGACATGTGTGGAGATCTTCAAGGGATTGTTTATACACCAGGCCCATGAGGGCGCCGGTGAGATGATTCAATCAATCATCACGAAACCTCTAATCCACTCTACCGAATGCCAACACTTCGTGGTCGGGTTACGTAACACGTTGACGATCGGGTTGGTGAAGCCCACCAACCCGAATCACATATCTATTCGGGCGAGAACGTGGACTGCATTACACCGGGTCTTACAAGAAGCCAGAGAACAGTGGTGGGCCCTCGAGGCACTGGCACAAGAACAAGGCGGTTTTTTCCGATCAGTTACAGCAACAAGCCAGGGAATTAGCCCAAATCGTAGATTACTCAAACATGGAAGTCTATTTTTCGTCGGGTGCGTTCGATAACAAGCGAGCTTCGAATGAATCAAATATAACTTCTCTCAGTCCTGACAGTCAAAAACTCTTCTATGCAGAAGCCAAAGAGGTGCTTGATATACTGGCTGAATTCCCCTTTGCCATGGTCACACACCATCTACTTGAGACACTACAGTACCTAGTTCCAGTGGATCCGACTGGTGTCTTTCTCCGTATTGGGCAGACTATTTTTGCCGGCCAAAAAGGTGGCTATCAGTACGAGCCAATGGTCGCCGAACTGGTTGTCAAGCTCGTTGAGCGCTACTTAGCAGAGTATCGAGGAATCTTACGGGACAACCAAGATTGCCGCCGTACCCTTCTATCGCTATTGCCGCGTGTATCGCGGCTTTCTTGTTTTATGGGATAAAATTCTTGTCAATTCCCAGTGACAAGAACATTATCCCATTCCCGACAACACAACGGGCGTTCGTTGAAGAAAACGCGCAAGGACGTTTCATTGCATGATCCGATCGGGACTGACAAGGAAGGCAATGAGATCACGTTGATTGACATCCTCGGCTCAGAGGCCGACGATGTGGTGGACAAAGTGCAGCTAAAGATTGAACGTTCAAAAATATACAAAAATCTGGATATACTGGACGAGCGGGAGCGGGAAGTTGTGGTTGGTCGTTTTGGTCTTGAGGCCGGCGGTGAAGAGCGGACGCGGCGGGAAATTGCACGAGAGCTCGGGATCTCGCGGTCGTACGTGTCGAGGATAGAGAAGCGGGCGCTCATGAAGCTATATCATGAGTTTTATAAGACGAAGCGGTGAAGAGGGGCGCCCCTCTTCTATATTTTTATTCAACGGTGGACAAGCAATCTCAGTGAGGTGATTGCTTGCCACTTTGAAAGGATGTGAACGATTTGAGTGTACGCGGAATTGAGGGGTTATCGTTGAGACCGGCGGCGTTCCGGAAGCGATTATGGTGAAGCCGGACCATTTCGACGCCGTATGGGACAGCTTCATGAAGGATCTGGAAAAGCTCGGTTTTGAGCGGCTGATCGGGTGGGGCCTTGCCCGGCTGTTTTTTTTGCAAAGACGCGTCAAACATTGGAGTAAACGGAAGGGCAAACTGCCGGGTGGAGTCAGATCGATGACTTGGGCCATGTCCGAATACAAATAATTGAATTTATACGTGATTTTTAGACTGTTTTTCGTTGTATTAAACAGAAACATCATGCTGTTAAAATAAAAATGCACCGCTTACATAGATCGTTAAATAGGGAGGTACACGAAAAAGCGCAGTCACAATTGTCGCTGTGATTCGACCGGCGGCACGATCAACCTGGATGCGGCGGGACTCCCTGCTGCCGAAATGAGAATTAGTACGGAAGCCGGGAAACAACGGTTTACACTGAAACAGTGCTTAACTTAGTAATCGGTGGGGGGATGCTTATGATAAAATGGGCGTAGATTATTATCCGGAGCATTGGGAGCGCCTCATGTGGGATCAGGATGCGGATCTGATGCGACAGACGGGGTAGAATGGGCATCGCTATATGATGAAGCCGGTTTAGAGGTTAGAAGTAAGTCTTTACATGAACATTGGATGTCAGATTTAATTTGTCCGGTCCTGAGGATTGAGGGAAATCATACCGTTAAAGAAAGAGTAAATATTATTTTAGACGCCCATGCCGTAAACGCGGCACCATCAGATGATGAAAATGGTAGGTATGCGATATAATTTACTTACGGCTGGCTAAGGCAGGTCGGGGAGATAAGTTTAACGTTTCGCAATGGCTGGTGGCGTGGCCGACAGCCTTCAGGCTTGAAGTGTTGCGCCGGGTGGGCATGGAAGCGGTAAAAGAATTCGAATTAAATCTAGCATGAGAAAACGAGCGTAGATGAGCTTGCAAGGGACTTTGACCATAAATACGAAAGACCGCAGAGCGGAGATGGGCGACCTGTTCGGCCGCATCGGACCAATTGACGAAATACGAAGCGCGGCTTCTTGCGGATGACTCCGAATCGATGTACCGATGGAAGAACACGCTCGGCGATGTCGCCGGGCGGTCTGCTGAACCGGAATCGATCGATAGCGAGCATTTTACGCTATCGATGACAGCAAAAAGAAAAGCTTGGGGCAACCCGTGCCTTATGATCATCCGCTGTTAGTGTCTATACTAAAATAGCTTGACGCAATTAAGACTTTGGAGGTTATGATGAAAGCGCCATTATATCGAGATCCAATTTTTGATGGAGCAGCAGATCCGGTTGTGATCTGGAATCGGCAAGCCAAGGAATGGTGGATGATTTATACGAACCGCAGAGCGACTGCGGAAGGCCCGGGTGTCTCTTGGGTGCATGGGACCGATCTCGGTATCGCTTCCTCGAGAGACGGCGGCAATACCTGGGTATACCGGGGCACGCTTCCCGGCCTCGATATCGAATGGGGCCGTAATACGTTCTGGGCGCCAGAAATAATTTGGTACGAAGGGCTTTATCACATGTATGTGAGCTACATTCAAGGCGTACCGGATCGATGGGACGGTCATAAACGCAGCATGCTGTTCTATACAAGCCCCGATCTACTCGAGTGGACCTATCATTCCGAAATCAAGCTCAGCTCAGATCGCGTGATCGACGCATGCATATACCGAATGCCGGACGGTCGCTTCCGGATGTGGTACAAGGACGAGGCCCACGGTTCGGCCACCTATGCCGCGGACAGCGCAAATCTGTATGACTGGGAGGTCGTCGGCCCGATCCTGACCCATCGCGCTCATGAGGGACCGAACGTTTTCAGGCTCAAAGGCTACTATTGGATGATTATCGATGAATGGCGGGGACAGGGAGTGTATCGCTCTGATAATTTGGAGCATTGGGAGCGGAACGGCCTCATTCTCGACAAGCCCGGAAGCCGCGAAGACGACGGCACGATCGGACTGCATGCCGATGTCGTTGTACAGGATGACGAAGCTTATATCTTCTATTTTACGCATCCGGACCGCAAAGGCGACTGGGAGCAGATCAACCCTTATGCCATGCAACGCTCTTCAATTCAAGCGGCACGGCTTCATGTCATCGACGGCGTCCTGGTGTGCGACCGCGACGAAGAATTCAAGCTGGAGCTGCGAGCGGAAGAGTAGAACCACGCCGCCCACTGACGATCATGGGCACCTATCAAGTGAAGATAATGTCCCAGGCACGCTGCACCGTTCGAGAATGGCCGTATTGAATGCACGGCTTGCAGGGGAACGTGTATAGTGACATAAAGATTACCCCTACCAAAATCCTTGTTTATCAAGGGTTTTTTCTATTTTTAAGGAAACTTTCTGTCATGAAGCAGTAAATAAGATGGACTCATAATGACATGAAATATACCCCTTATTAGGATTTTGCGACACAAAGATTACCTTTTCAAAGGAAGTAGTGACGTAAAGATTCACTCTTAATGGGTTAGTGAACAAGAAAAGAGACACATACGTATGCACCAGAAAACAGTTGAATTAAAAATTATGGCCTGAGGTCTTGACCCCAAGCGATATTATACGAGCCCTTTGGAGGTGATTGATCACATCGGTTTAAGGACATTAAGGACGTAACCACATTAGTTAGCAGTTGCACATGGGAGAGAGAGGAGCGAGTACATTCGGCCGCGGCGCATGAAGATGATATGGTAAAGAATTTTTGTCGGGTGGACAAGAACATTATCTCATTAATTGCCGCGTAAATCGCGGCATTTTTATTTTATGGGATAAAGTTCTTGTCAAAACCCCAGAACATTATCTCATTCCCGACATCTATGAGAAATTTCGATAAGCCTCAAACAGAACAACAAATATCTTTACGAAATTACGTAAGGTTCTTGTCATAATGTTCTTGTCCGACAACAACAGCAGGCCCGACATGAATAACAAGATCGATTTATATACATATGTACAAAATACGAGTTTTGTGAAGTAGTAATATAGAGTCGGAGTCTGGGCATTCATCAATCAACTCATACTTTACTTGTCTTCTGCCTGTTGCAGCATTTTTTTCATAATATGTAATAAATTCATGTGCTATGTGGTATTACTCGCGGTTTGGTATGAGTTTACCGATGGTCATTCTTAATGCTCAATTAATCGCCAAATTAAATCCATGATAATGCAAATATGTTTCGGTTATGCACATTATGTTTGTGTCGTCGGACCACCAATCTTTTTTCTTCGAACATACCTTTTCATTGTCATTGCATACTCCAGAGTCTTTACCTTTTTTCAACGAACCCAACCGAGTGCACTGCGATCGATTGGGTTCTTACATATTTTCAAATTAATCGGCATCGGTAAGCATGACGTCGTCTAAGTAGAGACTATCGCCCGCCTTGCCTGACGGACTGTATAGGTCCAGGTAAGTGCTATGTGGTATTACTCGCGGTTTGGTATGAGTTTACCGATGGTCATTCTTAATGCTCAATTAATCGCCAAATTAAATCCATGATAATGCAAATATGTTTCGGTTATGCACATTATGTTTTGTGTCGTCGGACACCAATCTTTTTTCTTCGAACATACCTTTTTCATTGCATATTCCAGAGTCTTTACCTTTTTTCAACGCGAACCCAACCGAGTGCACTGCGATCGATTGGGTTCTTACATATTTTCAAATTAATCGGCATCGGTAAGCATGACGTCGTCTAAGTAGAGACTATCGCCCGCCTTGCCTGACGGACTGTATAGGTCCAGGTAAGCTGTGGCCGTCCCGGCTGGAGCGACCAGGTTGGCAATAACTTGCTGCCAGCTATTCGTTAAGCCGTTTAATGGTACAAGGTCGGATTGAAGAAGAGTCTGGCTGTTATCGAACCATTTCACCCGCGGCGTCACCTCCGAAATGGAACCGCTCCCTTGTTTAGCCCAATAACTTACCCGCGTCTTGCCTGCACTTGCGGAAAATCCAGGCCAATTGGCCGTTTGTATCCCCACCCCCATGGATCCGTGATGTCGACCCGAAGGATGCCATTACCGCGATAGGCTTCGTATGTCGATGCCGTGACCGTCGCTGAATACCAGGATTGCCACTCACCGGTTGAGCTTTCGCCGCCGGCAGTAGCAGCATCAAGTACATTCGGAGCATCGCCTACTACAATATCATCGAGGTAAAAATAGTCTCCCGGATTACCCGATCCGTTGAGCGTTACGAGCACCGTCACCGCTCCTACCGGAGCGTCAACCGTGGCAGTAGCGTTTTGCCACATGGTCGTCAGAGTAGGCAATGTCACATCGTTCGTTTGCAGAACGGCACTACTGCTATCCAGCCATTTTACCACCATCTTGGGTTGCAGGTTTGTTCCCGAGCCGAGCTTGCCCCACAAGCTTATCTTCTTCACACCCGCTGTTGTGGTAAATCCAGGCCAGTTGGCCGTCTGCAATCCCCAGCCCCACCGGTCAGTAACATCAACACGAAGACTGTGCGTTCCGGTATGCGCCTCATAAGTGGACTGCGAGACTTTTTCAGAATACCAGTTTTCCCATTGGCCGATGGAACCCTCAAGAGTAGCCGTGTTTCCGTCCAAATCGTTTAATGCAACCGCAGGTTGAGGAATGTCACCGCCATTCCCGCCATTATTAGGATCATCGGCGAATGTGCTGTTTGCATCTTGGGTGTATGGCGCGGATCTCCACGTATGAAACGAGACGGTCTCTCCATATCCTTTCGCAAAGCGCCATCTACCGAAATAGTGATTATCGTGAAAACTGTTATTGTTGTGGAACATCACATCACTTTGAATACCGGCAACTGTATATGGCGACCACGGCATATTGTCGGCTCCCGTAGCCGTCAAAGCCTGAACGCCGCAGTATGTACCCGCACACGGTACGACGCTGTCCTCAAAACGGAACTCGTTGTTAAATACCTCTATATTTTGAGCTTTCCAGCGGCAGTCCGTTTTGTATGGCTCGGAGGAAATATCGGTGTAACACGGATGCACGCCGCTAATGGGATTCGGGTAATCGTAGCTGCGTGGAGAATCAGGCAGCAGCGTGGGACTCACGAATGGCGTACAGTATCCCTTGCTTGTATTGCCGTTTGAATTACAGAAACGGTTTGCATTTTCGTAGATAGAAACGCCTGAGAAATTATTGACGAATGAGTTGCCATAGATGCGGATTTTCGGCGCACCGCTGACCGCTGAAGGGAGCCGGGAATCACCGCCGGATTCGGAAAGGTAAATAGCTGGACCGGGCGAGCCTTGATTGTTTCTGCCGCTTATCCAAGCGTTTCGGCTGATTATATTATTACGGATCGTCGCGTTGTAACTGATTTCATACCAAATGCCTTCTCCGTCGTTATGGTCAATATAGTTGCCTTCAAAAAGAAAGTCGATATTATTCGTATCTGCCCACAGGCCGGTTCCCCTGTTATCGTGAACGTAGTTATTGGTTACCGTTGCACCGTTCACATCCCAAAACTTGCCCCCGCCCGTACAGCCGCGACCGGGAATCTGAGCTTCCCAGTTATCCGTGTTGTTGCCGGCAATTTCGTTATGGTCAAGCACGATGTTTTTAATGGCCGACTCCCCTTCAACCGGAGCTTTAAACATGCTAAAGCCGTATTGGCCGTTATCCTTCAGACAGTTGTAGCTGACGACATTATCGGTACCCAGAAATACCCCTGCGCCGTCATTATCGGAAATCGTGTTATATTGGATGGTCCACCCTGTACCGGAATCGTGGTTGACGACGCCTTCATTCTGGTTATCATTGCCTCGGCCAAAGTTTTTGATCGTGAGATACTTAATGGTTACGTTGGCAACGTCGCCGGTAAATGCATACAAATTCGTGTTCCGGCCATCGAGAACGGCACCCGGAGCTCCGAGATAGGTCGTTCCTTCCTTTGTATTAATCTGTCCGTAAATATCATTTGCGAGCGTGTGGGATCCCGACTCGAACCAAAACGTCGCACCCGGACGATTGAAGTCGAAAGCGCTATTATCCCCGGCGGGCACGACCACGGCACCGGCGGGAGCAGATTTAGGACCGCTTAATAAACTAGTATTTTCACATACAGAAACCGGTGAAGACGTAGGCAACTGGACAGCTGCATAGACATCCCCCCCAAACATTGGCGTAATCACCCCTGCAATTAAGAGAACGAGCAGCATAAGCATCCCTGACGGTTTGGCATTCTTTCTTTTAAAAATAAACAAATATCGATGACGACGATTAACTTCCACGCGTTTCTTTTCCCCTCCCTATAATTAATTGCCACTCCCATAGTGACATACCGCATATCTATCGGTCAACCAATTTCAACCAATTGATCGAATCGGTTCGTAAAGCTCGTTTTGTCCGTAGGTGTGTATGTCCTTTTTTTGGCGTTCGTCTATGTCGTCTACCGCGTCTGGTTCAAGAAGCGATGGCTTTAAGCTGCTTTGCTTCATTCTATAGACCGGTACGCGTGATATCATTTATATCACCCCTCCGTTATCAGTTATAACCTTCATCAACCGTTCTCGCGAGTCTTCCAGATGCAATCGGATTATATTTCGGATTTTCTCTATTTTGCCGCTTTTCATGGCATCGATGATTTCCCTATGCTGAACCTGTGCTGCTTTCACCATTTCCAAGGTAACGATGGACGGTTTCATTGTAATGTAGCGGTAATCCATCAACTTTATGTAAAAATCGATATTTTTTTGATTCTGTCCGACTTTCATAAACTCGATATGGAATGCCATGTTGTAATCGGCCGATAAATAGTCATCAAATGGCTCGGCTTCAATCCATTGTGAGGCACGCTGGAGTATTTTTTCCATATTGGCAATAGCGGGTGAAGCGCCGGCGTATAATTTGATCTTTTAATATGCTGTACGTTTTGTCCCATAAATTCGAGGTATCAATTTTTGGTAGTTCCACTTTAAGATCACCCGCTTCTCTTCTATCTCATTTCGATTTCAAACCTTTTCTTCACTTGGACGCTAGCTCAGCAGCAGTATCGTACGGATCCCCGACATGTGAGAGGCGAATTTATTCCACATCCCTTTGACTCCTCTATCGGCCTATGAATGAAAAGAAGAAAGGCGCTGCCCAAGGGAGCCGCGCCTCTGCTTCTATTTTACGCGTTTACGGGGAGGTTGGAAATGAAATTCGGGCCGCCATTTATATTTTACGGAGGCCCGGCCACAGCTGTTTTCCGCTAGGCTGCACATCTCGGCGCCTGGGCGTAGGCAATGGTCGGATGTACAAGGGTACTCGTTCGGGCTTATGTCGGATGAGTAAATGAAACATCTTCAATCTCCCGCGCTCGCTATTGCTGTGAATGATAATTTTTTTTGGAAACAGCTTCTTACGCACCATGTATTCGACGACCTTATACCCGGTAGCTTTTCTTCTCCCTAGATTATAGTCCAGCGAAATCACGCTTATCTTTTCTTCCTTTAACGCCTTAATACATTGTTTGGCTGATTTTACCAGTAGAAATCCCTTTGGTGCAGGTCGTTTGTCATCCAAAAACACCTTCTTCATCTATGCATCCACCTTATTTAGAAACTGAGAATAGTGTATGAAGTAAGAAAACAGATGGTTCGTATGACCATCGCCTATCCGCTTTCGCGAAATCAGGATGTTTCGCTATACGTTTCAATCAGCTTGACAATCGTTTCTACCGCATTCGTTTCATTTCGGGATGACATGGCTTCTCTGTAGGCTTCCCGCTTCGCATAAAGCGCTTCAACTCGTTCAACGAGGGATTCGGAGGATAGCTCTTCTTCCGGAAGCACATCGGCGTAGCCGGCCTTTTGGAACGATATAGCATTTAAAATTTGATCGCCTCTGCTCGCCTGCAGCGAGAGTGGAATGAGAAGCATCGGCTTTTTCAAGAAGAGAAATTCATAAATCGAAGTGGCTCCCGCGCGAGAAATCACCAAATCCGCCATCGCCATGACATCCGGAAGCTCGTCAGAAATATATTCGAATTGTTTGTACCCTCTCCTGCCGGCGAGATCTTGGGAGACATTGCCTTTGCCGCAAATATGTACAATTTGGAATTGCACAAGCAACCTGTCCAGATGATCCCTGACGGCCCGGTTAATCACTTGAGAGCCAAGACTGCCGCCCATGACCAGAATAACAGGCTTCCGGGAATGAAAATTACAGTATTGATAGCCCTTTGAAGCTTGGCCGTTTAACATTTCCTCGCGAATCGGAAGTCCCGTTAAAATCGCTTTTTGATTCCGCACATGCTGCATCGATTCCGGAAACGTGACACAAACCTTCGTTGCAAAAGGAATCGAAATTCGGTTGGCAAGTCCCGGCGTCATATCTGACTCATGGATAATGACCGGGATCTTGTTCATCCGGCTTCCAAGAACGACCGGGACGGAAACGAACCCGCCTTTCGAAAAAACGATGGCGGGCTTCAAACGACGTAATAATCTATAAGACTCGTAAACGCCTTTAAGGACTCTGAAAGGATCTTTGAAATTTTTGAGATCGAAATATCGGCGCAATTTCCCGGAGGAAATCGGATAAAAAGGAACGCCTTCGCGCTCGATCATGTCTTTCTCGATACCGGTGGCTGTACCGATGTAGTGGATTTCCCAGCCTAACTGCCGAAGCTTGTTCATCAGCGCGATGTTCGGCGTGATGTGTCCCGCCGAACCCCTCCGGTAAAGACGATGATTTTCATGCCATGTCACCTCGAATAACGGGACAACAACTTTTCACTGTCCAGTGATATAGGAAAATCAAAATAGATACCGGGATATGGTTCATTTTTCAAAGAATAATGCCACCATTCACAATCATAAGAGTTAAAACCGCTGGACTCCATAATCGAACGCAATAACCGGCGGTTTGCAGCTTCAGCTTCAGTGATTCCCTTAGCTTCGTGATGGGAGATGACATCCATCAGATCAAAATCACCGCCCATCGGAACAAGATCGTCGGTATCTAATCGATAAAGAGTCAGATCAATTGCACATCCGCGGCTATGACTCGATTGAGCCGCTACGTAACCCTTCTCAATCATTTCGGAACGGTTGATATTAGGGTAATGCTTTGATTTTGTACGCCCGTCTTCAGGCTCTTCAGACCATTGTAGAAATCGATCCACAGCGCGTTGCGGACGATAACCGTCCCAGAGAAGCAGGCCATACCCAAGATCAGTCGCCTTCTCCTGTACCGCACGCAGCGCGGCGACCAATTCATTGGTGCCGACAATACGATTGACTTCATAACCGTCGACCGGTTTTCCGGTGAAATTGTCCCATGTGGCATACTTGGCGTCCCAACGAATTCCGGGGAGAACTTCATCAAGGAATACAAATCCTTTTTCCATATCCTTATCCCTCCATCGCTAATGCAACTACGCGTTCGATCACATCGGCAAGCGTTAAGCCGGCGGCGGCCATCATTCTTGGATAGCGGCTGTATGAGGTGCAGCCAGGCATTGTGTTGACTTCATTGAGCACGACTTGCCCGTCTTCCTGCAGAAACATATCCACACGAGCCAGCCCGCTGCAGCCCAAAGCCCGATAAATCAGCTTCGCTGTTTCCTGTACCCGTTTCTTATCCTGGTCTGAAATATCGGCTGGAACCTTGATCGTAGAGTTCTCCGAACCGGCCTCCGGATTTTCTTCCTGATGGATTCGGAAGAAGCCGTGTGACAACCGGATTTGATCCACTTCACCAACAATCAAGTCGCGCCCGGTTCCGAGCACGGCGCAGCCTACCTCGCTGCCGGAGAGCATTTGCTCAATCAGAATTTTTGTATCATATTGCCTTGCGCGCTCGATGGCTTCCGGCAATTCGTCCCTATGGCCTACCTTACTGACACCAAAAGACGATCCGGAACGGGCCGGTTTAACAAAGACAGGATAAACCAATTGCTCCGCGTCTGGCATGTCACCTTGGTTGAGTGCCAAAAAATCAGGAGTAGCGATTCCTGCGTTTCTTACGATCACATAAGTCAGAGATTTGTCCATGCACAGCGCCGAGCTCTGGATATCGCAGCCTACGTAGGGAATGCCGGAAAGCTCCAACAGTCCCTGCATTGCGCCGTCCTCTCCCATTTTTCCATGCAATACAGGAAACACCACATCCAGGCGGATGATCTTGTATTCTCCCTGCTCCAGCACAATCAACCCGTGGACGTTTCGGTCCGGCGGCAATATGGCGGGAATGCAATTTCCGCTCTCCCAATTCGCATCCGGATAATCGCAGAGCTTCCATTCACCGGCTTGGGTTATCCCGATGTAAAGCGGATCAAATTTGTCCGGGTTAAGGTTTCTGGCGATCTCCTGTGCGGATTTGATGGAGACAGCATGTTCTTCCGAACAGCCTCCGAATAAAACGGCAATCTTGAGCTTGTTCATTTATCTTCTTCCCCTTTCGAATTCTAAGCAATTCTGAATCGTATTCTCTACGATATCCTGCAGCGCGTGATCTGTGTAAAAAGCGGTATGCGGCGTAATAATCACATTCGGCAATTGTTGCAGTCGCAGCAGATGCTGATTATGGACCGGCTTGTTTGTCCAGTCGTGATAGAATATACCTTCTTCGCCTTCAACGACGTCGAGTGCGGCGCCCCCAGCCTCCCATTTTCCAGTGCCCAGATCAGCGCCTCAGTGTCAATAAGAGAACCGCGTGCGGTGTTAATAACAAAGGCCCCGTGTTTCAAGCTTTGGATTCGCTCCCGGTCCAGTATATGGTAAGTATCGGCACTCAGCGGCATATGAAGCGTCAGGATATCACTTTGCCGCAGCAGTTCGCTGAGAGTAACATATTCGGCCATAGTAGCTTGCGGATACAAGTTGTAAGCGAGTATGCGGCATCCGAAGCCGTTCAGCCGATCAATAACCGCCTGACCAATGCGGCCTGTCCCGAGTACCCCCACCGTCATGTCGCGCAGTTCCCGTCCCGGTACAGCACAAAGCTTGTAATCATGGACGTCTGCCCTGCACAGAACCGACTTTGCATTTCGAATAGACATGAGGATCAACATCAAAGTATAATCTGCTACGCTGGCCGGCGAATAAGCTACATTCCCAATCGTAATACCGAGTTTTTCAGCCGCTTCCATGTCAATGTGATTGCAGCCTATGCTTCTTGTGGATATGTAAGCGACGCCGTTTTCTTTGAGGGCGCGAAGCGTGGAAAGATCGATTTCCGTTTTATGGCTAACGCTTATACAGCAACGGCCTGATGTGAGCGCGGCGTTGTCTGCCGATACCGCCGACTTAATGATCGTCGGTTCAACACCATAATGGGGTGAATACCTTCTGAACATATCCGCTTCGTCGTTTTCACATCCGTAAATCGTGATCCCTGTTTTCTCCATTGGGCAACCCATTCTCCTTTCTGCAAAATAAAAGCCTCTCTGCTTTGATAAAACCATGTTATCAAAAGCGGAAAGGCCGTTTATTAATATGGAGTTGTTTAATTCCTAAGAAAATCCTAACATCAGATAGATGTTTTCCTAATGTGTAACAGGTAAGGATACCGTAAAGGCAACGGTGTTATCTTTGCTTTGGGCCACAATGGTTCCGCCATGCAGGGTAACGATTTCTTTTGCGATGGACAGCCCTAACCCGGAACCGCCGGTGCCCGCCGTGCGCGCTTCATCCAAGCGATAAAACTTCTCGAAAATAGCGGCCAGCTTATCCGGTGGAATGGTATTGCCTTGATTTTGAAAAACGATCTTGATATAACCCTTAGTTTCCTCGGCAAAAATATCGATTTCCGTGTTTGGGAAGCTGTATGCGGCCGCATTTTTCAGAATATTATTGAAGACCCGCGCCAGCTTCACCGGGTCGCCGTACACGGTCAAATTTTCGTCTGCGTGAAGGACAGCGGTATTTCCTTTTTCGGATAGGATCGGATAAAACTCGTCTGTCATTTGCACAAGCATGTAGTAAAGGTCGATCGTTTCCTTTTCCAGCTTGATTTGCTGCAAGTTGTACCGGGTGATTTCAAAAAATTCGTTGATTTGTTTCTCCAACCGATAGGCTTTGTCGAGCGTAATGCGAGTATATTTAGCTCTCTGCTCCATGGGCATATCGGGGGCCTCGTCCAATAAACTCAAGTAACCAATGATAGAGGTAAGCGGAGTCCTAATGTCGTGGGCCAAATAAACGACCAAATCATTTTTGCGTTGCTCCGCTTCCTGAGCGAGCCTTTTTCTGTCTTATCAAGTTGTCCTTTATGGTATTCAGACGATTTTCCATGAAATCCATCTCTGGAGAGAGGGATATTCGATCCTCTGAATCTTCGACAAGCCGATCCATGCCGGAGCTGATTTCATCAAAATATTTGGTAAACCAGGAGATAGAGAACAGAGAAAGAATAACCAGAAACACCAGTGTCAAAAGTAGCAGAATCATTTCCAAGTTATTGCGAAATACACTCTGATAGATTGCCTGTGCAATGGAATTGTCCAGATAAAAAGTATGAGCCAGAAATTGAACGATGCGATCTCCAATCTGTCCACGCAAAATATCCCGTAACACAAAGACGCTAACAGCAGCAGTGGCAATAATCAGGAGCATCTGTAAAAAAGCTTTTTGCTTCAGCCTTGCATAATTGCCCTTCTTATTGCTTTTCAATTTTATAGCCTACCCCCCATACGGTTTTGATATACTTTGGTTTATCAACCGTGTCGCCCATTTTTTCACGCAAGTGACGGATATGAACGGTGATCGTGTTGTTGCTTTTGCTGTAATACTCGTCCTTCCAAATTTCATGAAATAGTTCCTCGGCACTCACCACGCTGCCCTTTCGCTCCAGTAAAATGCGGAGAATGGAAAACTCGGTGGGTGTCAGTACAAGAGGCTTTTCATTCAGTAGGCACTCATGCGTGTTTACATCCATAACCAGACCTGAATGGATGATTACAGGTTCTGTGACAGGCGCAGACTGGATCGTGTTGTATTTTTTATAGCGCCTGAGCTGTGCTTTTACCCGCGCTACCATCTCAAGCGGACGGAACGGTTTGGTTATGTAATCGTCGGCACCCAAGGTCAGACCCGTAATTTTATCCGTCTCTTCATCTTTGGCCGTCAGCATAATGATGGGATAGGTATACTGTTCCCGTATTTTCTGACAAAGCTGAAAACCATTGATGTCCGGCAGCATAATGTCCAGAATGGCAAGGTCAAGCTCCGTCGTTTCAATGCAGGAAAGAGCATCCTTTGCAGAGTAAAACTTGAGCACTTCATAATTTTCATTTCGCAGATACACTTCTATTAAATCCGCTATTTCATGTTCGTCGTCAACAACGATAACTTTAGCGCACATGATTTTCAGCTCCTTTTTAGACAGAACTCAACATTGTACTATTTTACTAAATTCGGTAACTAAATTTATGATTTCTCGCATAAGAAATTCTTAAGATTTTCCTAAGGCCCCCCTCATCCTTCGCCCGCAAACACATGGATAAAAAGGTAAGAACCCTCCGCGTCTGGAGAGTTCTTTTTATAAATGATCAATGTAACAATTGCAGTTTGAGACTCTTATTGTCTAAAATATACAGCTTGGATATCCTTATTTCAAGTACCGGGTTCCGGTCCTCTCCGGCTCGTTCTCCGGCGCCTTGATCTCAGTTTCCGGTAAATATCGGGGTATCTTGGAGCCAAACGAGCAATCGGTGTTTCTTTACGAAAAAAACGGGCTTCGTTCACCTGCGTGAACGGAACCCGTTATGAATAGATTACAAGCTCTTTTCCCCGTTACCTCTTGATCTCTAATACGCCGTCTTTTTTGCTGTAACGCTCATTGGCTTCTTTCAAAATCTCGTTGCCGCCCTTCGACTTGTACTCCTCAATCACCTTGGGCCAATCGGTAATCGGTTCCTTCCCGTAGATCATCTTGACCATATGGTCGATGATGAGCTTCGGTCCGACATCCGGTCGCGGCGGAGCCAGGTCAGGATACTTGGCGAAAGCGGCTAAGTCCGGATAGAAGCCGATGCCGGGCAGCCCTTCCTTATCCAGCACGTTGTCAAAAGCATTCAGGACGTCTTTCCCGTTCTGATCGAGCTCCAGCCGTTTGCGCGGAGGGCTCAGCGTAGCGTCCTGCCCCATCCACAGCGTGCTCTGACGGAAGCTCTCCTCTTCCTGCTCTTCCTTCGTCGCCGGGATTTTGTAGTTGATTTTCCCGTTGTCCACCGTGTAGTTCTCGCCTTCGATACCGAAGGTGAAGAATTTCTCCGCCTCCTCCGTCGTCATCCATTCGTAAAACTTCACGATGCCGATCGCCCGCTCTTTGTCGACGTTCTTGTTAATGTAGAAAGTGCGTACGGCCGGCGTGTAGAAGAAGTAGCCGCCTTTGCCTTCCGGCCCTTTCGGGGACGGGATGATGTCGACTTTGGCGTCCGGAACGACTTGGCGGATCGGTGTCCGGAACGAAATGAGCCCGGTGGCGTTGGAGGACCACATGCCCGCTTTGCCCGAATTGATGCTCTTGGAATAGTCCGCGGAGCTGATGGTGGCAAAATCTTTGGGGATGAACCCTTCATCCAGCATCGTCTTATACGTTTGCAGCGCCTTCTCCATGTTCTCCACATCGAAGAACTTCGGCTGAACCTGCCCGCCCACCACTTCAAACTGATCTTTAAAAGGCAGTACGTCAAAGGCCCCAAGCACAAGATCGGCATACTTAAAGCTGTCGCGCATTTGATATGGATTTTCTACGCCCATTTTTTTAAATGCTCTCAGCACGTTCAGGAACTCATCGATTGTTTGGGGCGGCCTCAGGCCGGCCTTTTCCAGAAGATCGGTACGAATGTACGTTCCTCTTCGCGACGGATTGCTCAAATAATCCGGAATACCGTAAATTTTGCCATTAAAGGAGACCGCGTCCCATGCGGCCTTCGGCACTTTCTTCAGTAGGTTCGGCGCGTACTGCTTCAGCAAATCGTCCAGCGGCATGAACACGCCCGCTTCCACGGAGCCCGCCATCGATTTGCTTGTCGGCGTCCCGATGCTGCCCACCACGTCAGGAATGTCGTTGCCGGCGAACATGACGCTCATTTTGGAGTCTTCCATAATGCGAATCGACAGTTCCGTGTGAGTCAGCTTCTCCAGCTGCTTGACCAATTTATCATTGCTCCAGTCCGTGACTCTGGCCTGATAGCCGGTAGTCGTGGTAACCGGCAGGGACAGCGAGAATTTAAGCGGTTTTCCCGAGGCGTCCCCTTTTCCTTGCGTTCCTTCCGTTGGGGTCCAGCCCCCGCAACCGGCGAGTGCACTTAGTGCCATAGCCGCAGTCAGTGAAACCACGATGGGTTTGTTCATCCAGCTTTTCCTCCATTCAAAATCGGTTGGTCTAAGAACACCTATGCCGCTAGGATTTGATCGATCCGACCAGCATGCCTTTGATAAAATGCTTTTGCAGGAATGGATAGACGAGGAGGATCGGGATCGTCGCAATTACGATAACGGCCATCTTGAGGCCTTCCGGCGAGACGAACATGAGCAGCTCGGACGTGACATCCGAAGCTCCCATATCGTCCGTGATCACGATCTCTCGGAGACGTACCTGCAAAGGGATCAGCGCCCGGTTGTCGATGTAGTAAATGGCCTGCGAGTACATATTCCAGTTCGCCACGGCGTACATGATGCCCATTGTCGCCATGACCGGCTTGGACAGCGGCAGGACGACATTCCAGATCAGCCGGAACTCGCTGCGACCGTCGATCTTGGCTGAGTCCAGCAGTTCGCCGGGCAGGTTGACAAAGAACGAACGCATGACAAACAGATTGTAGGCGCTGATGGCGGACGGAATGATGAGCACCCACAGCGTGTTGAGCATATGCAAGCTCTTGAGCAGCAAATAATTCGGGATGAGCGGCGCATGGAAGATCATCGTGATGAGCACGAAGATAAGCACCGACTTCCGGTACAAATATTCCGGCCTCGACAGCGGGTAAGCCAAGCTGGCCGTTGCCGCCAGATTGATCAAGGTGCCGAAGACCGTAATGAGCACGCTGTTGCGGAACGCCACCCAGATGGACGGATCCTTCAGAATCATATGGTAGTTCTCCAGCGTGAACCCGACGGGCCATAAGGACACGGCCCGGCTGTTGATGGCGGCGGCGCTGCTGAACGACTGCGCGATGACGTGCAGCGGCGGGAGCACCATGGCCAGACCCAGAATAAACAGGAAGACGGTATTGAACAGTTGAAAAGCGCGCTGTCCTTTCGTAAGAATCATGCGTCTCAGCTCCTTGGCTAAAGTTAGTACAGGCCTTCGCCGGTCATTTTCTTGCTGACCGTATTGCCCATAAGGATCAGGACCAAACCGACGCATGATTTGAACAGGCCGATTGCCGTCGTGTAGCTGTACTGCCGGTCAATCAAACCTGCGCGGTAAACGTAGGTGTCCAAAATTTCGCCGTTCGCGCTGTTGAGCGGATTCAGGAAGACGAAGACGCGCTCGAAGCCGAAGTCCATAAACCGGCCGATTTGCAGCAGGAACAGGATGGCGATGACAGGCACGATCGACGGGAGTGTGATCGACATCACCTGGCGGAAGCGCCCGGCGCCGTCAATCTCAGCCGCCTCGTACAGATCGGGATTGATGCCCGCGATGGCCGCCAAATAGATGATCGTCCCCCACCCGCTGTCTTTCCATATGCCGGACCCGATCAGAATCGAACGGATGTACCCATTCTCACCCAGGAAGTAGACCGGCTCGATATGAAACCAAGCCAGGACTTGGTTCACAATCCCGGTTGTCGGGGACAGGAGGCCGACGATGATGCCGCCGACAATGACCCAGGACAGAAAATGCGGCATGTACACGACCGTCTGCACGACCCTCTTGTAACCGCCGTGACGTATTTCGTTCAGCAATAGCGCCAGGATGATCGGAACCGGGAAAGCGAACACCAGATCGTATACGCCGATCAACAGCGTATTTTTTAAAATGACGAGGAATTCGTCATAGGCGAACATCCGCTTGAAGTGTTCGAAGCCGACCCACGGGCCGCCCGTAATTCCCTTGAAGATGTTGTAATTTTGGAACGCGATCGCCGATCCGAACAAAGGAACGTATTTGAACAAGGCGAAGTAGAGAATACCCGGGATGGAAATCAAATAGAGGGGCCAGTGCTTGAACATGAACGCCCTCTTGGCCTTGGCGTGAGCGAACCGGTAGACGATTTGTCCGGAAGTATCCGTTTTCGAAGCCACATGAAGCTCTCCTTTCTATGTTGTAGTGGTTTGTCCTTATCATACATGGGCGGGCAAAACGCTTCCATGTGCTAAATTTGGAGCCAGCTGTGTTTTTTTACGATAAGTCAGCAAAAAAAAGAGCCGCAATGGCGGCTCTCCCTTGCAATCATCAACTGGTGCGGAGGTTCAATCTCCGGTCGCTTCGGGTCCGAAATCCGGTTCCAGCACGACTTGTTTCAGGCACAGCAAAGCTCCGTCCGATACCGCGGACGCCCTCACCTTCATCGTGTATTCTCCCGCTTCCGGTACGGTTAAGCTCCCTATTTCGTACGATTCAAACTGGTACAGCCCGCCGGAATGCCGAATCATCCCGGTTCGGTGATCCACTTCTTGATCACGACGCTCAACGGTTAAGGTAAGCTCGAATGCCGCTCCGTCCGTCCCTTGCGCTTCCGTTCCGCAGGTGACAACAGCCTTATAGCTTCCCGGCTCGCAAACACGGAACCTCCAGGAGGCTTCGTCGGCCGGACTGCTCCAGCCCATAACGTTGTCGCGGTCTTTTTTACCGGTATCATAGCGAAGCGACGGTCCCGAGATCTCGGCATCGAACGCCCCGAACACGTTCGGATATTCCTCCGGAAAGAGCCGGCGTGCAGGATTGGCGTCGCATTCGCCGGCCAGCTCCACGGCAATCACGGGTATCGGCGAAAAGCCCGGGGCCTCCGGTACGTCGATCACAACGTCCTCTTCCCCGGTCCGCCTCACGGGCAGAGGATTACGCTCCGCATCGGCCAACAAATACGCCTCAGCCACCCGGCTGCGCAGGCCGGGAACGACAAGCCGCCCATGCCGCGGCCAATCGAACACATGCAAATAGACCGTGCTGCCCTTGATCGTACATAATCCCCACGGCGGCTTGCCGAGCGGACTTCTATCCGTCCCGTAAACGGCATCTCCGTTCGTCCGCAGCCAGTCCCCGATCCGTTCCAGAAGCTCAAGCGATTTCGGATCGAACGAACCGTCCCCCATCGGACCGACATTGACGACGAAATTGCCGCCTTGACTCACCACGTCAATCAATTGCCGCAGCACCACCTCGACCGGCTTCCAATTGTGGTCGGTCGCTTTATATCCCCACGAATCGTTCAAGGTGGCGATCGATTCCCAGTCCTTCCGCGGCACGCGAACATGCGGCTGATTATCCGACGTGTTGGCGTAATCCCCGTAGGGCTCTTTCCATACACGGCGGTTGATCAGACAATCCGGCTGAACCTGCCGTACCTGGCTGATAAAAGCCTTGCCTTGCTCCTCCGTCAGTTTATGGCCGCAATCGAACCATAGGAGACCGACCGGACCGTATTTTTCCAGCAGCTCCTTCACCTGCGGCAGAGCGAATGTATGCAAATACCGTTCGTACCGGGTCCTCTTGTCTTCGTCCCCGATCCAGGATTCGACCTCATCATAGGCGCCGATATTCCCCGGATAGTCCCACGTGTTGCCTTGCGAATCCGGGTGGTGCCAGTCCATGGAATGGGAGTAGTAGATGCACAGCTTCACGTCTTCCTCCCGGCACGCTTCCGCCAGCTCCTGAAGCGGGTCGCGGCCGAAGGGGCTGCGCCGGACAATGTTATAATCCGACACGCTCGAATCGTACATGGCGAAGCCATCGTGGTGTTTGGCCGTAAAGATTAAATAGCGGAACCCCGCCTTCTTCGCCGCCCGAACCCACATCTTCGCGTCAAAATGCTCGGCCCGGAACGAAGTGGCGATCGTCTCATACTCCGCGATCGGTATTTTCGCCCGCAGCATCAAATGCTCGGCATAGGAGGCCTTCACTTCCTGCCCCTTCCATAGGCCTCCCGGCGGCGAGTACAGGCCCCAGTGAATGAACAGACCGACTCTCGCTTCCCGCCACCACGCCATTCTCGCGTCATGACGGGCCGCCGAATCGGAAACCTCGTCTGCGGCCAAGCTTCGGGCGGATGCCGTATCCTCCGCGTTATCCAGCAAATCTTCTTGTTCCGCCATATGCTGTGTTACTCCCCTTTCTTCATTCGGCTTGAGGCCGGCATCATCATGATCATTTTCGTACCTCGGTCCACGGCGCTTTCGATCCTCAGGCCGTACTGTTCCCCGAAGACCATCTGTATACGCCGGTGCACGTTGACAATACCGATTCCGCCAACCCCGGAAGACGAACCGCTTGGTTTGTCGGCGAGCCGGTTGGCGCTCAGCTTCCCTCTAAGCTCCGCCAGCTTCTCCGTGTCGATGCCCGCGCCGTTGTCCTCCACGCTGACCCAGAACACATCATCGTCTTCGCCGGCATCGATGCGGATGTAATGGTAGTCCTCCACACCGTCCGGAAAAGCGTGCTGGAACACATTTTCCACGAGCGGCTGAAGCGTCAGGCGCACCATGCTTCGGAGAAGATAATCCGGATGCACGGCCACGTCGGCCTCAAATTCCCTTCCGACCCGGTGCCTCAGCACGGCAAAATAATGCAGCACATGCTTGAGTTCGTTGGCGACCGTAATTTCCTCCAAATTCGTCTGTGCCGAATAACGGAGCATATATGCCAAAGCCTTGACAATTTCGGTAATTTCCTTCGAATCTTGAACGACCGCATAGCAGACGATCGTCTCCAGTGTGTTATACAAGAAATGCGGATTGATTTGCAGTTGCAGCGACTGCAGCTCCGCCTTCTGCCGTTCGATCCGGCTTTCCTGATCCCGGAGCTCCGCCTGGTACACTTTATCGATCAGCTCCGAGAGCCGGTTGACCATTAAATTGTACCGGCTCATCAGCTCGGTAACTTCGTCGCGGTGATCCGGCGGCGGGATGAGCGCCCAATTCCCTTTTTCCGTTTGGCGCATGGCGCTTTTGAGGACCCGGATGGGGCCCGTGATCGATTTGCCGAAGCGGAAGGCCAGCCACATGGCAAGCCCCAGCGTGAGACAGCCGACGATCATCGTTGAAATGCGTATCGTATCGGCCGGTTTGCTCAGCTCCTTCACCGGCATCGCCACGACGAGCCGCCAACTGCCGTAGTTCGAACGGCGGCTCATGAACATTTGTTTGCTGCCGCCGACAGTCGCGGTGAAAGCACGGCTTCCCGCATTCAGCACCGGTCCGCGAATCGCTTCCGGCAGATCGGTTCCGATCCGCTCCGGGTCGGGATGATACACATATTTGCCGCCGTCATCCGCAATGAAGAAGTACCCTCCCTGCCCTAGCTCGATCCCCTTCCACAGCTCCGCCAGCTCGGAAGCGCGAAATTCAATCGCCAGAATGCCCGCGGGCTCGGTGGAGGATAGGCCGCGTATGCGGCGGACGAGCGTCAGCATCAAATTTTGCTGCCCCGTCAGGATGCTGTGGTTGAGCACGCTGAGGCTCCCGTCCGGGCGGGTAGCGCTTTTGAAAAAAACCATCTGCTGCAGGATCTGCTCCCGGCTGAACGACTCGCCGTTCGTGTCATTATAGAAATACATCGCATTGCCGTTATAGCTGATCAAGAAGATGTCGGCGATCTCCGGATTGCGGATGAGAGCCGGCTGAATGCCGATATCCCGGATCAGCGAATGGAGCTCATAATAAGGATACCCGTTCTCCCCGCCGGCAGGTCGATGAAACGTTTGACATCATTGTTGTTGAAGAGCGAGATCATCGACCGCTCATAAGCGCGAAGATACAGGTCCGTATGATTGACGGCATTGCCGACCACCTGCGAGAGCTGGCTTTCCACCAGCTGATTCAGCTCGCTTGAAGCGGACCGGTAAGAAAAGACGCCGACCGTTGCCAAGGAGAGCAGAATGACGATTAAGTACGACAGAAACAACTTCTGGAATAAATTCAGATTTTTCATTTGATCCCTAGCTTGGCCCGGTAATCGGACGGCGAGAGACCGAAGATCTTCTTGAACGTCTTGGTAAAATGCGGGTAGTCGTCATACCCCACCTCGGCGGCAATATCCACCGTGCGCAGATGCGGCAAAGAAAGCAGCTCGCGGGCCTTGTCCATCCGCCTGTGAATCCGGTAGCTGATGAACGTATCGCCGGTCATTCTTTTGAACAAGGTGCTGAAATACGTCGGCGTAATGCCTACCATGTCCGCCACTTCCTTCAGCGTCACTTCGACCGACAAATGCGAATCGATGTATGCTTTGGCCTCTTCCATCGGGTCCTTGAAGAATCCCCGGCGGGCGGCAAGCAGATCGCTGACGACTTTGTGCAGCCGGTCCGCGAATTCCCGGAACAATTCCGCTTTGGTAGCGACCTCGAACGGCTTGGTCAATGCGGGCGTAATCGGACGGCTCTTGTCTTGAAAACGCTTATATAGCATCGCAGCGGCATCCTGCAGCACGTCTTTAAGCTCCCATGCGGACAAATGCGCGCATGCTTCCCGCCACTCGGCCAAGTGCTTGGAGAGCTCCTCCTTTTGCTGCAGCCAGATGCTTTGCTCCACCCGTTCCAGCCAATCGACATAGCGGGAAAAGGGAATGTACCCTTGCGACCGCGACTTCAATATTTGATCGAACGCCTCGTGCAAATCCGGCGGCGTAACGGGCTTGAGCAAATAATGCTTGACCCCGTAGGACAGACACTTCTGCGCATAATCGAAATCGTCGTATCCCGAGACGACGACCATCAGCATATGGGGATACCTTTCGTGCACCTGCTTGCACAGCTCCAGGCCGTCCATCTTCGGCATACGTATGTCGGTCAAGAGCAAATCCGGCTCCGACAATGCGATCCTCTCCAGCGCCACGATTCCGTTCTCCGCCGTTTCGATCTGCTCGAACTTTTGCGCGTAGCTCTGCGCCATCTTTTGCAATCCGCTTCGAATGATCGGTTCGTCATCTACGATCATGAGTCTCATGTTGGTTAACCACCTTCCGCGTACCGGCTCGGAATGTTATAGCCGTATCTCCAGTTTAATACGCTTGAGCGAATTGGACAATGCCCATCTCGTACAAATCCGCCTGCTGAGCAGCTCTCTTTTTAGCCGATCGGAATGACCTGATTCCACGTATGGCTCGCCGCCCGGAATCCGCCAGGCCCGTCCGCTACCGCCGCAAACAAATGGGTCGGCCTTCCGTCCTGAAATAAAAGAAACGGCCGCTCCAAGCTGCCCATCGTCTGCACGGTCCCGTCGTCCCAGCGGATCGTACGCGAATACGATTTCGGCGACGCGAACAGCTGCCAATCCCGGCCGTCCGCAGAGTAGGCGTGAATTCCGCCATGCTTCTCGCCGCACAGCGTCCCTTCCATATCCTTGGCGATCAGCTCGTAGCCGTTCTCCGTTCGCCAAATGAACGGGTCCTCGATATGAAAGCGCTCGGGTGGAAAGATGGGATCGTCCGACAAAACCCGGTAAGGGCCCAGCGGCTGTTCCGCTGCAGCGCAGCCGATCGTCATCCGGCCGTGTACGTTGCCCTCGTACCTGCGAGCCTTATAGATCAGCAGCACGGAGCCGTCCTCATGAATGCAGGGAGCCGGATTGGAGGTCAGAAAGCTGTCGAAGCGGCCCGGCCGCGTGCTTAGGATCGGCGCGTCGTACCGTTCCCACGGCCCGAATATGCTGTGGGAGACGGCGATGCCGACCCGCTTCCCCGCCCGTGCGACGATCGCCCGCGGATCGTCCGGAGCCAGCGTCTCGCCCGGTCGCGGGTCCGGAAGCGGGTGGGTGGACCCCATGTAATAAAGATAATACCTATCTCCATGCTTCACGATATGCGGGTTGTGCGTGCTGCGGCCGTCCCAGTACTCCGCGCCGCGCGCCGGAAGTACGACCTCTTCAAAAGTATAGGGGCCTTCCGGAGTATCCGCCGACGCTCTCACAATTTCCGAGCCGACGAGCCAGCCCGGATGCATCGGCGACCACTTGGGCCAGCGGGAGGCGAACAGATGAAACCGTCCGTCCTCTCCTTTCACCGCCGAGCCGCACCATACCCAGTATCCTTCCATGCGGAAGCCCCCGTTCTTCGGCGCAGGGAGCGACCGCTCCGCCAAACCGGTCAGCGATTGCTTGTACAATGACCTCACTCCTTGGTTTTGTGGGTTATTAGTGCCGTGCTAATGTGCATCCGATGCCTGGATACGCGATTCGGGTACGACACGATACCTTATGCCGGCTTGTACGGCAAATTCGGCAATATTCCCGTCATTAAGGCATGGGACTTCCATGCCATCCTCTCGCGTTACGATGACCGGAAGCGGATAACGGAGGCGGCAGGTTCCGGAACGGCCGGCGCGAATCTCCGCTTGGCTCAGTGTGCCATCCCGCCAGCTGACGTCAACGGCGAATGCGCCGCGGGCGCGTAGCCCCCTCACATCACCGTCAGGCCATGCCGCCGGCAGTGAAGGAAGCAGCTCGATCACGCCGCCGTGGGATTGCAAAAGCATCTCCGCCATACCGGCGGCCGCCCCAAAGTTGCCGTCGATTTGGAACGGCGGATGACAGTCGAATAAATTCGGGTAAGTGGAGGAAGCCAGCGGCTCCCGGAGATGTTCATAAGCGGCATTCCCCTCACCGAGCCGCGCCCAGAAGTTGACGATCCATGCCCGGCTCCAGCCGGTATGTCCGCCGCCGTGGGCCAGCCGCCGCTCCAGCGTCCGCTTCGCGGCGGCCGCAAGCTCAGGCGTACGGTGCTTGTCGATCAACTCGCCCGGATGCAGTGCGAACAGCTGCGAAATGTGCCTGTGACCCGGTTCCGCCTCGTCATAATCGTCCAGCCACTCCATGATTTGTCCGTGCTTGCCGATCCGGATGTCAGGCAGCATCCCGATCGCCGCTTCAAGCCTGTGGCAAAAATCCTCGTCGCCGCCAAGGAGATGAGCGGCTTCACTGCAAGCCGCGAACAGTGTATGCGCAATCTGGGTATCCATAGCCGGGCCCATGCACAAATGGCCTTGGCTCCCGTCCGGAAGAACAAATTTGTTTTCGGGAGAGATCGACGGGCCGGTCACAAGCCGCCCTTGCCCGTCCAAGACCATATAGTCAAGCAGAAACTGCGCCGCCTCCTTCATCACCGGATAAGCCTTTTCCGCCAGAAACACTTCGTCCATGCCGTACCGGTAATGCTCCCACAGATGCAGGGACAGCCAGGCGGCTCCCATCGGCCAGATCGAGGAAGAGACCAGCATGCCTTCGATCCTCGTCTCCCCCATAGATTCGTATTATGGTGAGCGACAAATCCGCCGCAGACCATACACCTCCCGCGCCGTATGCCGTCCGTTCGCGCGCATCCGTTCGATCAGCTCGAACAGAGGCTCGTGGCAGTCGGCCAGATTGCAGGACTCCGCCGGCCAATAATTCATTTCCGTATTCACGTTGATCGTATATTTGGATTCCCACGGCGGCGTGAAGCTGTCATTCCAGATGCCCTGCAGATTGGCGGCCTGGCTGCCCGGACGCGAGCAAGAAATAAGAAGATAACGCCCGTATTGGAAAAAGATTTCCATTAATCCGTTATCGGAGGAGCCTTCTTTTACCCGCTGCAGCCTTCGGTCTGTCGGCGGCTCCTCTAGAGCTTCACCTTGTACGGCCCAGTTGCCAAGACGAAGCGATACGCGTCCGAACTTCTCCGCGTACTCGCTTATATGATCGCTCTTCAATTGATCGTACCCTTTCGCGGCGGTCGCTTCCACCCTGGACAAGACGACCTTCTCCGGCTCCTCCGAGCGGAACGTCGACTCGGCCGCAACGAGCAGCGTAACGGCGTCGGCCCGTTCAACCGATATACAGTCGCCGATGGTCCGTACGCCGCCCCCTTGCACAACGGCCTTCACCGCGCAGCGGTACGATAGGCCGTCCCGGCCGCATTCGCCCGCCATCAGGATCGTATCCGAAGCGATGGACCGGGTTCCGGCATCATAAGGACGCCGCATCAGATTGGCACTGAAGGTCAGTCCTCCGGGACGGCCGCTTTCCAGCCGTACGACCAACACCTGATCGGCCGCGCTGCTGAAATATTCCCGTACATAGTCGGTTCCCCCAGCCGGTAGCGGACGGAAGCCACCGCTGTCGTCAAATCCAGCTCGCGAACATATGATTCTGCCGGCAGGTGATGATCGAGAAACCACAGTAGCAAATCGCCGAGCGGCTGATAAGGCGAATAGTATTTCGGTGCGGACATCAGTGCCATTCGGCTCAAATGCTCCGCTTCCCGCCGCCTTCCGCTGAAGAGCAGCCGGCGAATTTCTGGCAGGTACTCTCGGGCGTCCCGATTGTCCGCTTGCTTCGGCGCGCCGTACCAGATGGTGTCCTCGTTCAGTTGAAGCTTATCCTGCGCGAGCCCCCCGAACACCATCCCGCCCAGCCGCCCGCCGCCGATCGGCGCGCCTCCACCCATTTGCTTGCCGGCTTCTCGTACCACAGCTTGAGCCTATCCGTGTCAGATGCGTTTGCGTTCATTGACCATCCTCCGTTTCTCGTCGTTCGGCCGGCAGCAAGACCAGCTGTTCGCCTTCGGCGGTCGGCGGCGTAAATCGTTCGCCCGTTGCCTGCTCCGCCTCTCGCCCGTTTCGGTATACGACGGCGCCTCGTCCCGGCCATGGATTTTGAATAGGGCATGGCCGTCCCTTTTCACTTTCAATCACAACGTACCGGATCTCCCCGTCCGCGTATTCGCTGCTGACAAGAAACGCCCCGACCGCCCGCAGCTTGCGGAACCGGGCCGGACGCTCCCTCGGCCATACGGGAAACAGCCGCATGATGCCCTCATAACTTTGCAGCAGCATCTCCTGAAGGCAGACCGGCACGCCGCTGGCGTCTTCAATCCCGCCGCCGCCATGATGGATCGACAGGTTCGGCAGCGACTTCTGCTCGCATTCCAGGCGAAGCTTCTCCAAGATCACGCACGGATCATAGCCGACCCTCACCGCCGCTGCATAATAGGTCGGAAAGGCGTTGAAATCGCTCCAGCGCTGCATCTCATCGACCGTATTCCGGGCAATCTCCAAGAGTTCCGGGCTGCTGTCCAGACCGATAACGCCCGCCGGAAAAATATGCTGAACAGCTAAAGAATTGCGAAGCCCCCAGTCTCTGCCCTCCTCGGTCAGCCGGAACACAGTCCTTCCGCCCCGTTCCATCAGGGGATATTCGCTTAGATGGTCGAGAATATGGCGCCATTTCGGCCTCCGCCGGCTGTCCGTCCCCAGCTCCTCGCTCAGCTTCAGCATCGCTGTCAGGATCATGCGGACAAATCCAAGCGACAAGATCGGATTCTTCCGGTCATGCGACCTTTCGTGAATGTCGTCATCGTAAATGACATAACGGCCGTCCTCGAAGACGAGATAATCCTCCCAAAAATTCGCTACTTCCAGCAGATAAGGGTACACCTCGCGTGCATAGTCCATGTCACCGGTGTAATCGATATGCATCAGCAGGTTGACGGCGGCGAACGCCGCATTCGATTTTTGCCCGTGAAACAACATGGAGCAGATCATTCCGTCCGGTCCGAGCTCCACAGGCATATAAACGCCGCGGCAGTCCAGCTTATCCCGGGCAAACAGCTTGCCCCAAGGCAAAAAAGCAAGCAGCGGCTCGCAGTACGAAGCCGCCAGCTCCGGCCGGTTGCCTGCGTACAGACCCCAGAACGGAGCTTCATAGTTGTAATTCATCGTATAAGAGCCGGTCCAGGCCGGCCGGTCCGTCGTGATCCAGTTGCCGAACAGTCCCGGCGGAATCTTTCCCTGACGGGTGCAGCAGCCGAGAATATAGTACGAACCGTAGTAAAACTTCTCCAGCACCGGATCGCCAATCTCGATCTCCGACGCCGTCCAGAAGCTTCGCCACCAGCGCCGATGCGCTACCTTCAGCTGCCGGATTCCATCCCATCCCCCAGCTCCATAGAGCACGGCCAGTTCGCGGGCTGAAGAAAAGTAGTCGGCATGATCCCGATTGCTGACAATCGCGGTAACGATGGCGATCCGCTCCCCGGCCGATACCGAGACTTCGGCTTCCACGTTCTGAAACCGCCATTCATAGCGGGCGCTGGCCCCCATGATTTTGGTGGCTACAGCCACCCGTCTCGTTTCCGGCACATTGGCGGAATTCGCCGCATAGCGGAACCACATCAGCCCGTCTTCCGTCCCGTTGTCGTAGTTGTATACTTCGTCGGTCGATTTTTCGCCGGCATGGAGTCTGATTCTTACATCCAGCGTACCGCGGAGGCATTCCAGCTCGGTAACCAGCACATTCTCGCAGGCAGCAACCCACGATTGAAGCCGCACTTCAGTTGTATCGCCCCGGAATGAGCCTCGCACCTCCGCATCCAGGATATGCTGCTCCTGCCGGTATTCCGACCCCTGGAGCCCAGGCAGGAGCAGCGTCACCTGTCCGACCGTGATGATGCGTGCCCCGGTTCTTCGCCCGTTGTCGCTGAGCGACCGCTCGCGCCGCTGCTCTTCCGTTTCCCCAAGGTGAGGCTGAACCCAGAAATCGTTTTTGCCGATATACAAGGTCTGCTCTTCCGCTCCACCGCCGATGGCGACGCCGACATCCCCGTTCCCGAGCAGCGGCGCATCCGTCCATTTGCCGGTCGGAATATGCTGCGGAGGCTGAAGGAAGACGCCTTTGCGCGCCTCCCACTGCTCTTCCCGAAGACGAATCTCCGATTCACGTACTACTTGCTCAGCTAAGCTCATGCTCTTCACCTCTTCAGGTTATTGCCCCAAGCTTATGTTTGCTGCACGCAGGCCTCGGTTCTGCAGCTTAGGAATCAAAGCGTTTCAAATCAGCTGCGATTGTTTGTCACGATGACGCCGCTGCCTTTCTTATAGCGTTCCGTCGCCTCTTTCACAATATCGTTCCCGCCCTTCGCTTTGTACTCCTCGATCACCTTCGGCCAATCGGAAATCGGTTCCTTCCCGTAGATCATCTTGACCATATGATCGATGATCAGCTTCGGACCGACATCGTCGCCCTGCGGCGCCGCATCCGGATATTTGGCGAACGCCTCGAGCCGCGGCACGAAACGGACGGATCCGAGACCCTCCTTCGCCACGACCGTTTGCATCGCCTGAATCATGTCGCGGCCGTTCTGGGTCAGCTCTTCTCTTGCCTTGTTGTATGCGGCGTCATGGACGAACCAGAACATGCTGCGGAAGCCGTCCTGATCGATCTCGTCAGGCGTCACCGGCTCCTTGAATTTCACTTGGCCGTTCTCTTTCGTGAAGGTATCGCCTTCGACACCGAAGGAGAAATACGTTTCCGCTTCCGGCGTCGTCATCCATTCGAAGAACTTAATGATCTGAATCGCCTTGTCCTTCGGCACCTTGCTGTTAATGTAGTACGATGTATTGATGCTCGAATACAAAATGTGTCCGCCAAAGTTTTCCGGACCGCGTGGCGATGCAGTAATATCCACCTTGGCGTCGGGCACATTGTTCTTGATTTTATTCCGGAAATTGTTCAGCCCCTGGGCGTTCGCCGACCACATGCCCGCTTTGCCGCCTTCGATGTTCTTCGTGTAATCGGTTACACTGATCGATGCAAAATCTTTCGAAATCAGCCCTTCATCGAACATCGTCTTGTAAACCCCAAGCGCCTTCATCATATTCTCGGTATCAAAAAACTTAGGTACGACCTGGTCGCCCTTCAGCTCAAACTGCGAGGGAATGACGTCGAATGCGCCGAGTACGGTGTCGGAGTATTTAAAATTTTCCCGAAGCTGATAAGGATTTTCCACGCCAAGCTTCTTCATCGCTCTCATGACGTTCAGAAAATCATCCACGGTTTTCGGAGCGGGTAAGCCCGTCTTGGCGAGCAAATCCGAACGAATAAACAAAGCGCGCCGAGAAGGCGTAGACATCCAGGCCGGAATCCCGTAAATCTTGCCGTTATAGCTCGTTTCCTGCCATGCCTCTTTCGGCACGAGCTTCATAATCGTCGGCGCGTACTGCTTGAGCAAATCATCAAGCGGCATGAACACTCCCGCTTCCACGGAGCCGGACATACCTTTGGTCGTGGCGCCCCCACATTTTGCACGACATCCGGAATATCGCCTGCGGCGAACATGAGCGACATTTTCTGGTCGAAATCCTTCAGAGGGAACATCCGGAAAGTAATGTCCGTATGGGTGACCTCCTCCAGCTTTTTCACCCATTTTTCCTGATTGATATCCGCCGTTTTTTCGGCGACCTTATTGCCGCTTGTCGTCATCGACATCGTGAACTTCAGCTTCCCGCCCGAGCCCGGCTGGTCTGCCGTTTTCCCGTCAGCCGCCGATTCACCGCCGCATCCGGGCAGGATCCCTGCCGTCATTACGCAGGCAAGCGCCAGCCCCATCGTTTTTTTCATCTCGACCACCTCGTTTTGACGTCGTAGTTCAACCCCATTGTACCCTTGTCCGGCGGAATCCGGTATGTGCTTTTTTACAGTGCTATTGTGTTTTTCCGAAAGATAGGGTGCATAGCCGTTATGAGGATATAACGAAAAAAGGCCGCCGTCGTCGCGGCGACCTACATAAAATTCATCCGTTTTACATGAATAAAAATAAATGCCAATCCTCGGCTTTATTCATTCTCCTTCGCCTGATCATAGCCTGCTTCCTGCGCCGGAGCGGCCTGCTCCATCGACTCGGTTAACGCCTGAGGCTTCACCTGCGGCGGTTCGGGCCGGGTATGGCCGTACAGCCGGACATAGATTTGTTCGATTTCTTCGCCGGTCAAATCGCCCCGCTGCAGCGACTCCTCCGCGATCGCGTGAACGAAGTCTGCGTGTTCCCTTACCAGCTTCTTCACTTGGTGCATCTGGTCCTTCAGCAGCACGTTGATCTTGGGACGCAGCGCTTTGAGCGCGTCGGCCCTCGAACCTCCCGACGCGAGCCAGCTGAACAGCTCATCCCCATGCCGACCATGCCGAGATAGGCGCCGGCCAGCTCCGTCGCCTGCTGCAGGTCGGAAGTCACGCCGTTGAGCTTCTTCTCCAGAAACTCCTCTTCCACCGCCCGCGCGGCCAGACATACCTGGATCTCCGCCAGGATCTCGCTGTCGCTGCGGTTATACCGCTCCTGGGTCGGCTTCGTCGCGGCGAGACCCAGCGCCCCACCCCGGCGGATGATCGTTACCTTCCAAACCCGCTCGTGCGGCTTCAGCAGGTACTGTGCCACCGCATGGCCGGCTTCATGGTAGGCGACGTTCCGTTTCTCATCCTCGCTCATGGAGCGAAGCGGCTCGCTTCAGACCCCATTCGTAAGTCTCCATCGCAGCGCGGAAATCCTCGTAGCTGGCCACCTGAGCGCCCCGCTGATGCGCGATGACCACGGACTCGTTGACGATATGTTTGATTTGCGCCGGACTGTAGCCGATCGTATCCAGCGCCGCCCGCTCCGGAGTTAGCGAATCGTCCCGCTTGACCTTCTGGAGATAATATTGGAAGACGTCCACCCTTCCGTCGTAATCGGGGGAATCGACCCACAGCTGGCGGTCGAACCGTCCGGGCCGGAGCAGTGCAGGGTCAAGGACATCCGGCAGGTTCGTAGCGGCAACGGTCAGCACCGCGAGCCGCTCGGCCTTCTTGCGACGGAGACCCAGCGAACGGAGAAGCTTGGCAATCCGCGAGTTATCGATATTCGGCGGGTCCATCTGAAGCAGCAGGCTCGTTGAGCAGGCCGGTTCCCCGCCCATTCCCATGCCGAGGAAGGCTCCGGCACCGCCGCCCCCTGCCGGTTCATCCCGATCGCGTCGATTTCATCGATGAAGATGATGCAGGCGCCGTACACTTTAGCCAGCTTCCGGGCTTTCTTGTACAGGCTCATCACCTTCAGGTTCCCGACGCCGAAGAACATATTTTGAAAGCTGGGCGCCGAGGCGTAAGCGAACGGTACCTGCGCTTCGTTGGCGATGACTTGAGCGAGATAGGATTTGCCTGTCCCGGGAGGCCCGCAGAGGAGCAGTCCCCGGATGGCTTCCCCGCCCATCTCTTTGAATTCCTTCACACCCTTGAGCAGGGTCACGATCCGCTTGGCATTATCGACAATCTCGGGATTGCCGCGGTAATCGTCCCAATTGGTTCCGGTCTCGCCGGGCAGAATCCAGTACGTTCGTCCCCTGGCGAGGAACCAGAATAGAGCTACGAATTGAATGATAACGAACAGGATGGCGAAAAGCAGCTGCAGAATGACGCCGACAATGCTTAACGCGATATCCCAATAGGTCGGACCTCCCGCCCATAACAGCACGCCCAAAATCACGAGGGCTGCAAGCCTGAGGAGGAATGTACGCCACCTAATCCATTGATATCTCCTCATGGCTTCACGTCCTTAATAAGAGGCTTAGGATTAATTTATGAAAATTCTCCCGTGGAAATGACTCGTACCCCCGCGCCGGGAGCGCAAGAGCGAAAATGTAATTCTTTGTAACATAATCGTTTGCATATCGTAATCCAATAGCCGTGTATCCGTCGATGCATGTGAAGCTTGTTACTGCATCATATGGAGGCGGCGGCGTTTTGGCAATATATCGATCTCCCTTCCCTGAATTGTATCAATATAACAATAACATGATTAAGAGCTTTTGTGAAAGACGGCGGTCCATATAGTCTACATAATATATGTTATGTCTTCTTTATGAACCCGTGTAACGATTGCACATATCTTGAACATGGTTCACGAATCGACGTGCCGCCGGGGCAAGATAACCGTCCCGCTTCATGATAAGTCCAATTTCACTATGCAAGCCTTCATCCTTGATCGGTTAGGCCAATGCATTTTGCAAGGCTTTGTGCTAAAATAATTCCAATCGAAACCAAACGGTATTTTGAAAAAGGGGAATCGACAGCACATGCTCCTCACTGGCTGCTCTGAAGAGAACGCTTAATTGCATACGAAGCAGGGATTGCCCGCAAGTCCCGGGGTTCTGTCCATCGACAGAGCTTAGATTCATCATGCGGCTGACCTGCTTCTCCTCTTCAGAACATCAGAACAATAAGCAGTTCTTCGGTACCAGATGGTTCCGCCGCTATCGGCATAACCTTCTACCGAACTAGAAGCTTCCTTGGATCTGTATAGTTCCACGGAAGCTTTTTTGCTGCGTATAAAGGAGATTCGAGATGTGCCGTTCGAATAAATTACCTTACCTTTTCTTTAGCCTGCAGGGGATTTCCCTGATGGGAAGCCGCATGACCTCCATTGCGGTCGGGATCAAGCTGTTTCATGAAACGGGTCAAGCGACTCCCCTTCTACTCCTGTCGCTGTTTAACGAGCCGCCCCTCCTCTTCTTCGGGACCTGGATCGGCATCGCGGCGGACCGGTGGAAGCGGAAGACGGCGATCCTTGCCGGAGATACGGGCCAAATGTTGTGCACGGCTCTGCTCGTCCTTTGCCTGAACAGTGAAAATCCCGTGCTGTGGCCGATCTATGGCATTGCCGCTGTGCAAGGCATGTTCATGGCGCTGCAGAGCGCGGCAACGGCGACGATGATTCCGCTTATGGTACGTGAGGAGGAGCTGGATCGGATGAATGCCCTGAAGGAGCTTCTGTTCCCGCTGGCAGGCGTGATCGCCCCTTCCATGACGGGCATGCTGTATGAACCCTATGGGATGACCGGCATCCTGTTCGTGGATATTCTGACGTTTCTTATCGGGACGGGGTTATCGCCTTTCTGCCGCTGCCTGAAATCAAACGTACGGAAGCTCAGGAGGAAGGCGGTGGCGGACTGTGGAAAGAAGCCGTTCAAGGCTACCGGTTCGTTTGGAAGCAGAAGCCGCTATTGTATCTCTTCCTTTATTTCGGGTGGTGGAACTTTGTCCTGAACGGTCCGTTGGAGCTTGCCATTCCCTATTTTCTGCAGCGTACGGGCAGCACCGACACGGCGTCCATCCTACTGGGGGCCATGAATGCCGGGGCATTGACGGGAGCCGCGGCGGCTGTGTGGCAGGGGCATTTTCGATATAAAATCAGGTTCATTTTTGCCGGTTCGGTGCTCACCTCCGTCATGTTTATTCTTCTCGGAACGGGCCGGCATACCTGGATTATGGGCGCCGCCATGTTCCTGCTGATGCTCCCCTGGCCATGACAGGGGCGCTCTTTCACTCGCTGCTGCAGCGAAGAACCCCGCTTCCTCTGCAAGGCAGGGTGTTTGCCGCCTATGGCCAGCTTTGCGCCGTTACAGCTCCCTTGTCCTTTCTCGTGACGGGTCCGCTCGCAGATCATTGGCGGCGGCAAACCTCAGTTCGAGGAGCTATGGCCGCGGCTGCAAACCTTGATTGGTTATGGCCCGGGAGCGGGCATCGGACTGATCTTGGCCGCCAGCGGCCTCCTGCTTCTTCTAGGCGTTCTATGGACCCTGTCCTCCCCGGAAGTGCGCCGGCTGGATGCGGAAATAAACACTGAAGAAAGCCGCTAGGCTGCAAACGAGCGCCATTTGATCAAATAAAAAACCGATTTTTCCTGCGCTAAGGAAGAATCGGTTTTTTGATCTCATTTAATTAGTTATACCCAAACTTTGTTTATAAGAGAAAATTTCTTCTACAGCTTGTTGATACCCGCCCGCAGCTCGGAACGAATCGCCGATCTCCTCGCATACCTTTCGAAACGATGCATCCCCAAGTACGCGTTCCGCCGCTTCTCTCAGCTCCCCGCCGTTAAGCCTTCTTGATTCAGCTGGATGCCTGCACCGGCTTCAGCCACACGCCGCGCTATAACCGGCTGATCGGCGCTTTGGGGGAAGACAATTAACGGCACACCATAAAACAGGCCTTCACTGGTGCTGTTCATGCCGCCGTGTGTGATAAATAATTGGGCTTGCTGCAGCACTTCGAGCTGCGGGACATAGCTGCGAACGATGAAATTCGCCGGAATGTCTCCCAATTCCTCGATCCGGGTTTGTTTGCCGACGGATAGAATCACGGTGTACTTCGTTTTGGCAAACGCTGCAAAACAGAGCTTGTAAAAATCCACCGCTTGATTGAAAACCGTGCCCAGCGAGATGTAGATCAGGTGTTCCGTGTCGATCGATGAGAAATCGAATGGACCGCTTGAACGCGGCACAATTGAAGGCCCGACAAACTTGTATGTATCATCGAAGCTTTCTCCACCCGGTTGGAAGCGTTTCGACGTATAAACGATAGTCAGCGGCGCAGGATTCCTCAATACTTCGTAAGCGGAGCCGACCTGTACATTGTATTTTGCTTGCACGTGATCGACCAGCCGGTGAAACTCCTGTTTGGCATGTTCGTTTACGTCTGTTGGAAAATGGCTCGAGAGGCGATTGTGCAGCTCATCAAAGCCGCTGGGTTGAACGGCAAAACTGGTGCACGAGTTAATGGCCGGGAGGCCAAGGATTTGCGCAAGCAAACGCCCGCGACCGAACATCGAGTCATGAATGATGTAATCAAACCGTCTTCCTTTGGTCTGCTCCAGGACACGGGGAATGACAATGTCGGCGGTGCGCAGCAGTCCCCCCACCCGTCCCCAAAGATTCCTTCCTCCGGCCAGGAACGCCTCCACCATTTTGCCTCCATCGAGCGTGATCACCTCGGCGCCCGTTTGTTCGACGCGTTCGCGATAGGCGTCCGCTGCAAAGTAAACCACCTCTTCGCCGCGGCGGACAAGCTCTTGAACCACACCCAGCGTCGGATTGATATGTCCTTCGGAACCTCCGTTGATCAGCAAAACGCGTGCCATAGTCATCACCTTTCTTCATTCATTTTCAACAAAGAAAACGGAGCTTGTGCAGCTGCTGCCGGGACCATTCAGAATCCGCTGCCGTTCCTTAAATGTATTATAACATGGTTAGGCGGCCGAAACCCCTTCAAGGCTAACAACCCCGGGCGCATGAAAAATGCACCCTCTGGAATTTTCATTGGCAGACACGAAGGCTCAATGTAAATTCCAAGCAGTGCACTTCATCGATCGGCGGGCACCTTTTCTTCTATTACTCTTTCGGCGGCTTGTTGTAGCCTCTATCCCCGTAAGGCTGCAGTTTTTCCAGCCACGGTTTCAACATTTGCCTCACTTCCCAGCGCATGTCGGTCACATCGTCCGTCTTCTTCTGCTCCAGCACCTCATACGTGAAAGCCTCAGCGCCATGCTCTTTCAATCCTTCTGCAGCTCGGCGTTCGCGAACCTCCCCATATCGAGCTGCATCTTGAGGGTGAACCATTTATTTTTCAGATTGGAAAAACTGTCAATAAAGATTTTACCGTTCCTCTGATTCGTGATTTGAACGACGCCCATGTAGGTCTTCATCTGCTTGAATTCCTCGATCAATTCCTTGCGTTTGCTCTTATCCATCGATTTTTCTCCTCCCCGCTGCATCGACTAGTTCCCTGGTCTTCCCGGCAATTAGTATCCCATATCCTTCAAAATACTCGATAACGTACGAAGCCTTTCCCCGATCAGCTCGTCGTCGCTGCTGAGCGCCTGGCTGAACAGCTTGATATCTTCGTCGATTTTTTCATTGTCCGTGCATACCGCCACCGTCATGGCGTCCCCTTGCAGGCCAACGCGGTCGATCACAGGTTGCTGGGGATCGTACAAATGCTCGTACCGGTAGGCTTCGCGAAAGTGCGCCATGGTACGGCAAATCAGAATGGATAAATCGAGTACGCGGTGAAGCGGCGACTCCTCCGATTGCCTGGACCACTTCTCTCCCGTGTATCTCCATACTTTAGCCGAGATATCGATTTTCCCCGGTCATTCCATTGCGCAAGCCCCAAAGAAAGGCCTTTGGCATCCGTATTCCCGGCGAGGCGGCCGTCCACCTTCTCATAATTTTCCGACACGATCACCGGTTTATGTTTTAAAGTCGTCGGTATTTTCATTTATCTTTCCCTCTTTCGTTTATTTCAATTTAGTAATTTACTAAATCACTAAACATGAAATTGATTGTATCCGTACTTTTACCGTTTGTCAACCTGCCGCTCTTCGCCCGCTTCAGTCTAAACGGTCCCTCAACCACTGGGTCTCCGTTGCCGCATCTCTTCGCAATGACGTCAAGCCGGTAAAAATTGTCGCAGAGGGTCTTATCGTTGTATACTTGTGTTCGTTATCCTTCCAAACGTCGAGATCTTAATTTAGAACGGATTTTCCGGAAAGGGGCCGCGAGGAAATTGGAGAATTTCAGCTATTATTGCAATACCCGCATTGAAATGGGGCTGGGCTTGGCGGAACAACTGCCCGATTTGCTCAAGTCGGTGCAGATCGAGCCGTCGATTCTGCTGGTGAGCGATCCGGGCATCGTGAAAGCCGGGATCGTCCGGCCCATCCAGGAAAGGCTTGAGGCGGCGGGATATCGCGTAGTGCTCTTCGATGCGCTCTCGCAAAATCCGCGGGACACCGAATGCCTGGCCGGGGCGAAGCTCTTTACCGAGCAGCGGCTGGATGCAGTTGTTGCGGTTGGAGGGGCAGCGCGATGGATACGGGAAAAGCCATCGCCCTGCTCGGTCCGAACGGCGGGACTCCTGCTGAGTATATCGATGGAACAAGGCCGTATGCCGGCATTGCTCCTATCGTGTGCGTACCGACTACGGCAGGCACAGGCTCGGAGGTGACCCGCTCCTCGGTCATTACCGAATCCGCTACTCACCGGAAGCTTACGCTCAAACACGCCGCTCTGCGTCCCCTGCTGGCCGTGCTTGACCCGAAGCTGACCTTCACCGTGCCGAAAGCCGTCACCGCCGCAACAGGCGTGGACGCGCTGGTACATGCCATCGAAGGCTATTCGTGCAAAGTAAACAATCCGATCTCGCAAGCGCTCGGGGCCAAAGCGATGAGGACAATTGTCGCCGCCCTGCCGAAGGCTTTCCGCGACGGACAAGACGAACAGGCGCGTTATGCCATGCTGGAGGGCAGCATGATGGCCGGCCTTTGCTTCGGCTCCAGCGATGTCGCCGCCGTCCACTGTCTGGCCGAAGCGCTCGGCGGCTTGTACGATACGCCTCACGGGGTGGCGAACTCGGTATTCTTGCCCTATGTGCTCCAGTTCAATGCGGAAACGGAGACCGCCGTCCATGCCGACATGGCCCGGCATATGCAGTTTGCTGGGGACTCCGATGCGGATGACCGGGCCGCGCAGCCGCTGATCGAAGGCGTGCGGGAGTGGACACGACATCTGGAGATTCCCAAGCTTAGAGATCTGCCAGGCGTGCGCGAGGAAGATTTTTCGCGGATCGCCGAGCTCGCCGTTCTGAACAATTCGACGCCAAGCAACGTGCGGCCGATCGGCTATGACGATTACTTGCGGATTATTGAGCAAGCGTATGAGGATGTAGGGTAATAGCGGCGGGACCAACCTCCAGCCGTACGAAATAAGGACAAGAACCTGCCGGCCGCGGCGGCTCTTGTCCTTTTCATTTTCCGTTCTCTTTATTCAGGCAGATCCGTTACCGCCCCTTTGGAAGCGGAAGCGACAAGCCGTGCATACTTGGCAAGCACACCGGAAGATACTTTGAGCGGAGGCTTCACCCAGGTCTTCGCACGGGCTTCCAGCTCCGCCTCCGACACCTCAAACGAAAGTTGCTGCGTTTCGCTGTCGATGATGACCTTATCCCCGCTCTTTAAGAGTGCGATCGGTCCGCCCACTTGCGCTTCGGGCGATACATGGCCGACCACAAACCCATGAGAACCGCCTGAGAATCTGCCGTCTGTAATCAGCGCGACCTCCCCGCCAAGCCCTTTGCCGACAATGAGCGCCGTGACCGACAGCATCTCCGGCATGCCGGGTCCGCCCTTCGGTCCGCAATAACGGATGACGAGCACGTCGCCTTTTTGAATCTCATCCTTTACAATTGCCTCCGTTGCAGCTTCCTCGCTGTCATAGACCTTCGCCGGCCCTACAAACCTCAGCTTCTTCATGCCCGACATTTTGGCTACGGCTCCTTCGGGTGCAAGGTTGCCTCTCAGTACAACGAGCGGTCCGTTCGGCTTCAGCGGCTTATCCAGCGGGCGAATAATTTCCTGATCTTCCCGGAGCGAGGGCACCTCGGCCAGATTCTCCGCCAATGTTTTCCCGGTTACCGTCAAGCAGTCGCCGTGAAGAAGTCCTTCCGCCAGGAGCAGCTTCATTACGCCCGGAACACCTCCGATATCGTTCAAATCCTGCATGGCATACTGACCGCTAGGCTTCAGATCGGCCAGATGGGGAACACGCAGGCGGATCCGCTCGAAATCATCCAACGTCAAATCCACGCCGACCGAATGCGCAATAGCAAGCAAATGCAGGAACGCATTCGTAGAACCGCCCAAGGCCATGACAACCGTTATCGCGTTCTCAAAGGCTTTCTTGGTCATGATATCTCGCGGATAAATATCCCGCTCCAGCAACGCGATGACCTGTTTTCCCGCTTCCGCACATTCCGCCGCTTTGTCCGAAGAAATCGCCGGGGTAGAGGAGGATCCCGGGAGACTCATCCCCATCGCTTCCGCAGCGGCGGCCATGGTATTCGCCGTATACATTCCGCCGCAGGAACCGGGACCCGGACAGGCGCTGCATTCCACTTTATGAATCTCTTCATCGGTCATCTGCCCGTCATGGTATTTGCCGACCGCCTCGAAAGCGGTGACAATATCGACGTTCTTGCCGTCAAGATGCCCCGGTTGAATCGTTCCCCATAGACATAGACGGAAGGTATATTCATTCGCCCGATCGCCATCAGGCAGGCGGGTGTGTTCTTATCGCAGCCGCCGATCGCAACAAGCCCGTCGAAGCGTTCGGCTCCCGCAACAATCTCAATCGAATCCGCTATGGCTTCCCGGCTCGGCAGGGAGAACAGCATGCCTTCATGTCCCATGGAAATCCCGTCCGACACGGTAATCGTATTGAAAATCAACGGGGCGCCGCCATGCTCCCGGACCCCTTGCTTGGCCTTCACAGCCAGCTCGTTGATGTGCATATTGCACGGGGTGACCTCACTCCATGTACTGGCTACCCCGATCATCGGCTTCTTGAAATCCTCGTCGGTAAAACCGACGGCACGCAGCATCGCCCGGTTCGGCACCCTGTTTACCCCTTCGCTGATCACCTTGCTGCGAATCCGTAAGTCTTTGCTTTCCGCCATTCGAACCCCGCTCCTGTCATTATAAGATGCCGTGCAGTTCCTGCATCGGTCGGATAAAATTCCGCTTCATCATCGCCTGAGCCTGTACACTGTCTCTCTGCTCGAATGCCGTAATTATCGCAGCATGTTCGTCAACGGAAGCCTGTGTCGCGGCGATCGGTCGCTTCAAGAATACATATTTGAACCGCCGGATATGGACGAGCAACTGGGCGCTGAAGGAAGCGGCATAAGGATTGTCCGACAGCTCGACAATGAGGTTATGGAACTGCTCGTCCGCTTCCATCGCCTGGTAAGGCTGGCCGCTCTTGACGGCATTTTCAAACTCCGAATTAATTGCGCGAAGCTGCTCGATCTGCTCTTGGTCAATTACCTGCGCGGTCACTTCGGCGGCCAAAGCGTGAAGAGCGGCCATCGTGGAATACATCTTGAAGATGTCATCCTTCTCAATCTCCGTCACTTTGGTCTCTTTGCCGGGATGGGTCGTGACCAGACCCTGCACTTCAAGCGGCTGCAAAGCTTCCCTGATCGGTGTCCGGCTGACGCCCAGCGACTCCGCCAATTCGGCATCGAGCAGCTTCTCCCCTGGCTGCAGCGTGCCGTCGATAATCCATCGCTGGATCTGAGATAAGGCCCTTTCCTTTGCCGACAGCCGCACCGGCGAAACAAAATTTTTAGGTACTGGCATGGTCATCATCCTTGGTTCATTTGTTATATGCAATATATCGCATATATATATTTAATGCAAGAGCTTAATTTTTCTCGCTAAATAAAAAGGCGGCCACCCGTCAAATCGGGCAGCCGCCTATGTCTCTTATGATTCAATATGTTCCAGGCCCTTCGGCCGTTTTTACCACTGATCCATCGCCCAGATCCCCGTCACCCACCGCGCGTAAAAGGACGGCTCGTGGGATACGAGTACAATCGTTCCCTCATATCGCGCCAGAGCCTCCTGAAGAGCCTCCTTCGCCAGGACATCCAAATGATGGGTCGGTTCGTCCAAAACCAAAACGTTGCTCGGAGTCAGCATCAGCTCGCACAAACGAACCTTGGCCTGCTCTCCCCGCTCAGCCGCTCCATCGGCGCCGAATATGCCGATCTGTCAGGCCGGCCATGGCCAGCGATGCGCGGATATCCTTCTGTGTCAAATCCGGGCGCAGCGTCCATACATGTTCAAGCGGCGTTTGGGTGGATGCGGCCTGCTCCTGCGCGTAGTAGCCGATCCGGACGTTTTCGCCCAAACGAACCGAACCGCTGAGGGGCTTCAAGCGGCCCAGCAGCGTTTTCAGCATCGTGGATTTTCCGATCCCGTTGCCGCCTGTAATGGCGATCTTATCGCCCCGGTTGATCTGCAGATCCCGGGGAGCAAAGAGCGGCTTGCCATAGCCGATCTGAATTTGCTTGGCATCTACGATCCGGGTCCCCGACTGCATCTGCAGCGGGAACGTAAAGCGGGGCCTTATCTCTCCGGCCGGCCTGTCAATCCGGACCATCTTCTCCAGCGCCTTCTCACGGCTCTTCGCCTGCTTCGCCTTCCGGACCCGGTTCTTTTGAATGAAGCTCTCCAGCCTCTGAACTTCCTTCTGCTGGCGCTCATAGGCATCATGAACCTGCTGCCTGTTTTGCTCATATGCCTGAAGAAAGGCTCGGTAATTCCCTGTATACCGTCTCAGCCGCTGATGCTCCAAGTGAAAGATCGACTGAGTCACCTCATTCAAAAAGCGCTCGTCATGCGACACCACAAGGAAGGCGTGTTCATACCCTTTCAGGTATCCGATCAGCCAATCGATATGAGCATCGTCCAAGTGATTCGTCGGTTCGTCGAGAAGCAAGACTTGCGGTTCCTCCAGCAGGAGCTTGCCCAGGAGCAGCTTCGTCCGCTGACCGCCGCTCAGACGCTCTACCGGCCGCTCCAGGCCCAGCTCCATGAGGCCCAGTCCAGTTGCGACGGCTTCCACCTTGGCATCGAGCTGATAAAATCCGGACAGCTCCAGTCTAATTTGCAAATCTCCATATTGGGCTAAGAGACGCTCGATGTCGCCGCCTCCCCCAGCCATCTTCTCCGCTAATTGCAGCATGGCCCGTTCCAGCTCATACAAGTGCCGGAAGGCGCTTTGCAGCGTTTGCCGGATCGATGTTCCCGCTTGTAAATCGATGTGCTGCTTGAGGTACCCGGGTTTCACCTGGGGCGACCATTCTACTGTCCCCGCATCGGGAATAAGATCCCCTGCCAGAATGCGCAGAAGCGTCGATTTGCCGGCACCGTTGCCGCCGACCAGGCCTGCATGCTCCCCTCTCAGCAATCGGAAGCTAATTTCGCGAAAAATCGGTTTATCTCCATACGTATGCGTGAGTCGCTCTACGTTTACAATACTCATTTCCATTCTCTCCTTAGGCTTCATATGGAAGCGCAACCGGGAGAACAGCATGGAAAGCATTATTCTTTTGGGAAATAAAAAATGGACAGGGTGAACACGCACCCTGCCCATGAGCATATCCGTTCTATGATAAGCCGGCGAAGGAATAATGTTCTTAATCGCTGTTCTATTTCGGTTGGCTTAAAGCTAAAAATGGGCAGACTTCTCCCGTTTAAGCCATTTTCCGAATGAGAACAGTCGTTAAAAAGAACATTACACCTTCCACCCCATTAATCGTTGAAATTAAAAAACCATCCTTGAAAGGATCGGTCGTTGTTAGGATTGCATAAACAAAAAGAAAATGCTAAAATGAAGAAATTAGTGAGTTTCAAAAAAAAAAGTAGCCTCACTTGTATTTCTTTTCTTCATCATCATACCACTTTCTCAGAGGTTTGTCAAACATTAGATGGCGACCATCCCTTTTCAAAGGAGTCGTGATGAAATGTCCATTTCGAACACGGAACGTCAGCAAGAACAAGATCGCGTGAATCTGGTGATTCGGAAGCTGAAGGAAAGGATTGCTGAAATCGAACCGGCCGTGGGCTCAATTAAATCCCAGGTGGTGGATATCCGGACAAGTTTCTGGGATGACGTCACGGTAAATTTAAGCACCGACGATGACGTGCTCGAAACTTATCTGAGCTTGAAGCAGCAGGCGGAGCCGCTGTCCGAGCGCGAACGCAGTCACCGGCATCTCTACAACCAGCTGAAACGGATGAACCGCCTTCTCCCCTCCCCTTACTTCGGACGAATCGACTTCAAGGAAGACGGGCTCCCGGCGGAGAAAGTGTATATCGGCGTGGCTTCCTTTTTGGACGAAGACGGAGAGACCTTCCTGATCTATGACTGGCGTACGCCGATTGCAAGCCTCTATTACGATTATCCGCCGGGTCGTGCATCCTACGAAACGCCCGGCGGCTTGATCCAGGGGAAATGCAGCTCAAGCGGCAATTCGTCATTCGCGACGGGGCCATCCGTTTCGTATTCGATACCGGCATGACGATCGGGGACGACCTTCTGCAGCAGGTGCTCAGCCAAGGCAGCGATTCGCAAATGAGGACCATCGTAGCCACGATCCAGAAGGAGCAGAACCGCATTATCCGCAACGACCGCACCGGATGCTTATAGTCCAGGGTGCCGCCGGTAGCGGGAAAACCTCCGCGGCGCTGCAGCGGGTCGCTTATCTGCTTTATAAATACCGCGAGACGCTTAAGGCCGATCAAATGGTGCTGTTCTCCCCCAACCCGATGTTCAACAGCTATGTATCGACGGTTCTGCCGGAGCTGGGTGAGGAAAATATGCAGCAAACGACGTTCCAGGAGTACCTGGAACATCGTCTGGGACGCCAATTCGGGCTGGAGGATCCGTTCGAGCAGATCGAGTACATACTCACTGCGGAGAACGAACCCGGTTACCCGGCCCGCTGCAGCGGCATCCGCTACAAAGCGTCCGCCGATTTTCTCCAGGTTATTCAGCAATACAAGCAGCATTTGGAGCAGAGCGACATGCGCTTTAAGAGCATTCAATTTCGCGGCCGCGTGCTGATCTCCAAGGAACAGATGAAGAAGCAATTTTACAGCTATGATTCCTCGATCCGGCTGGCCAACCGTGTGGTTCTGCTCCAGGAATGGCTGCGCGGCGAGCTGGCAAGGCTGGAGGTAGCGGAACGCGAAGAAGATTGGGTGCGCGATGAGCTCGATTATTTGGATAACGAACAGTACCAGAAGGCGTACAATCAAATGAAAAAACGCCTGAAAGAGAAGGATCCCGCCTTCAACGAAGCGGTTCATGAGGAAGATCTGCTTCGGCGCATGATCGTTCAGGAGCATTTTAAACCGCTTCGGGCAAAGATCAAGCGTCTGCGTTTCGTCGATGTGCGAGGCCTTTACGGTCAGCTGTTCGAGAATAAGGATCTGTTCCGCTCCCTGGCAGGCGGGCAGGAGCTTCCTGAGCACTGGGATGAGATCTGCGCCTTTACTCTGGATAAGCTGGAACAAGCGCAGCTCGCCTTACGAGGATGCGACCCCATACCTTTATTTGAAGGAGCTGGTGGAAGGCTTCCAGACGAATACCGTCGTACGCCATGTAGTGGTCGATGAGGCGCAGGATTTCTCGCCTTTCCAATACGAATTCATCAAGCGGCTCTTTCCGCGGGCGCGGATGACGGTCCTCGGCGATTTCAACCAGGCCATCTTTGCGCACGCCACTTCCCTACAGGAGGATACGCCGGTTGCCAAGCTGTATGGCGAGGAAGAAACGGAGAAAATCGTTCTCACCCGCAGCTACCGCTCCACCCGGGAAATCGTCGAATTCACAAGGGCCATGCTGCCCGGCGGCGAAGCGATTGAACCGTTCCAGCGGGACGGCGGCAAACCGGTTGCCGTTCAGGCGTCTCAGCCGGAGGAACGAATCCGTCAGATTGTCCGGGATGTCGCGGATCTGCAAGCGGAAGGCATGGGATCCCTGGCCATCATTTGCAAAACGGCGGCCGAAAGCCTGGAGGCATATCACGCGCTTAAAGATCAGCTGGACCTTCGGCTCGTGACGAAGGAGACAGCGACGTTCGAGAAAGGCATTCAGGTCATCCCCGCTTACCTGGCCAAGGGAGTCGAATTCGATGCGGTGCTGCTCTACGACGCCTCGAAATCCGTGTACCATCGAGAAAGCGAACGCAAGCTGTTCTATACCGCCTGCACCCGGGCAATGCACAGACTGCGGTTATACGCCGTGGGCGAGCTCTCCCCTTTTGTCACTGCGGTAGACCCTGAGCTGTACTCACTGGTACCGGCGGGAGGCTCGGTCACGGCAAGCTAAAAAGAAAGCCATTCCTTAACGATTGCTAAGGAATGGCTTGTTTGCTGTATGCCTGCGGATGGATTCGAACCATCTCCTTCCGGATGAACCCGGATGCTTACCTGTAAGCTTCGCAAGCTGGAATGGGAAGGCAGGACTCTCACCTGCGCCGCGGTGCTCCTAAGACACACGCTCCGGCTCCCACGAGCCGCATTCCCTTAAAGCGGATAGATACCCCACTGTCTCTTAGGTTCCATCTGTCAGCCGCCGTTCATGCAGCGAGCCTATATGATCATTTCCTTCTTCCGCATGGGCCGAAAGACTTCGCTTCCGGTCCTTATTATAAACAGGCCTTCTGCTGGCCGTTGATCTTTTCCCTGTATCCAAGTTGTAAGCAAAAAGAAAAGACCGCTCGAATCAAGCAGCCTTCATAACCTTCCATTAGTTAACTACTGTGTCCAACCCTCAGCACAACTATTGTTTATCGTCAGTATCCATTGTCGTAGGTTATAAAAGCTTAACGCCGTGGCCCGCAAGTGCCACGAGTTTATGGGGTAACTTGATGAATCATTTATAACTCTACTACAACGGTATCCTGTTTGTCAACCCTGCCCAAAATAGTTAACATAATATATGTTATGTCTATTAATGCCGATTTTCTTAGAAAGGCTTACCTCTTTCCTGCTAATTTAGCAGGCTCTTCCCTTTTGCCCGCCAAATTTCTTTCGATCTGCTTCAGATGCGAGGAAATATGGTCCACCTGCACCTTCATCAGCTCTCCCAGCGTAATCTCTCCCAGAAAAGGATGCGACGCCCTTCGCTGCCAATCCCCGTCCGTGATCCGCTGCAGCGACTCTACGTTGGCCTGTCGCAAAAGCTTAAACCGGTCTAAAGCCGCCCTTACATTGAGCTTCGAATAATGAAGTTCCTTCGCCCACCCTTCCGTATCGACGGCCTGCAGGGGAATGACCGGCTGACCGCCGGCCAGGATATCGCGGATCCAGTAGGAAAGCGCAAGCTCAAAATCCGTGACATGCAGGATGATTTCATGGATCGACCACTTATCTGCCTGAGGCTTATAAGAGATATCTTCCTCTGTCAGACCGTTTAAAGCCGACTCGAGCCATTCCGATGCGCGGCTTAAATGATGCAGCAGTTCCTCCCTTTGACCGCTCATTTGATCACCGCCTGTTCATCAGGTTGATCCGCTTCAGCCGGCTCCAGAAGCTTCTGCGCATAATCCGGGTCTTCCAGCGGCGGGCGTCCAATGGCGATCGCATCCGCGAGCCGGTCGGCCAGAATGCGGTTCGCGAAGTCCCGGGTATAAATCTTTCCGACGGCGATGACCGGAATGTTCAAATGCTGCTTCAGGATGGAAGCATGCGGCGACCTGGTAGCCGTTATGCACCGCTTCCGGCTGTACCGGCAGGACTCCGCCTGTTGACACATGGACGGCATCGAGCCCGGACTCGAGAGGCTTCAGCATGCGGCCCAAGTCTTCCGGAGTGAGTCCTCCATCGGCATAATCGGTGGCGGATACGCGGACGATCACCGGATAATCCTGTCCCACTTCCTCTCTGACCGCCTCGATGATTTCCTTCAGCGGCCGCGCTCTGTTCTCCGGTGTGCCGCCGTAAGCATCCTCCCGCACATTGGATAATGGCGACAGGAATTGATGGATTAAAAATCCGTGAGCAGCATGAATTTCAATGCCGTCAAATCCGGCTTCCCTGCTGCGTCCGGCCGCCAGTCGGAATTCCTCAATCACTTCCTTGATTCCTGAAGAGGACAAGGCTTCCGGCGTGCCGTAGAAATCGTCAAAGGCGATGGCGCTCGGCCCGATCAGACGCTTCGTCGTATCCGGCGAGGACTTCCTTCCCCATGCGATAGTTGAACGAAGACCGGCGTATGTTCGGCATGAACGGCATCGGTTATTCTTTTCAAGGGCTCGACATGCCGGTCGCTGAAGATTCCGATGTCCTTGATTTGCAGCCGGCCGTTCGGCGATACCGCGGTTGATTCCAATATAACGAGGCCCACATGTCTGGCTCTTCTGCCGTAATGATTCATATGATGGCTTGTGGCAAAAGCCTCCGGCGTACCTTGATACTGCTGCATCGGGGCCATGATCAGGCGATTCCTTAATGTGAGGCTTCCAATGGAAATGGGATGGTTTAATGTCACTGTCATAGGCTTAAGCTCCTTTGCTTTGTTTTGGCTTGATAGTGACATTTTATAAACAAAACGATATAATTTACATAAGAATCTTAATGAAATGGAAGCCAAATAACTTCAAAATTAATTTATTCGCGGATTGAAACTTTAGAAAAAAAGGCGGTTATGAATATGGATCAAACCGATCGTAAAATCCTCTCGCTCTTGCATGACAACGCCCGAATGTCCGTTGCCGAGCTGAGCCGGATCGTCGCTATGTCGCAGCCCGCCGTTACGGAAAGAATTCGTAAGCTCGAAGAGCAAGGCGTTATTACGGGCTACCGTGTTGAGCTATCCCCTACAAAGCTGGGAAAGTATACGACGGCTTTTATTATGTTTAAAACGAATAACTGCAAGGATTTTGTTCAGTTCGCGGAAGAATCCCCGGAAGTGATTGAGCTTCACCGGATCAGCGGCGAGTACAATTTCTTGCTCAAGATCGTATCCGAAACGACGGAAACGCTGGCCCAATTTCTGGACAGCTGCAGCGCATACGGCTTCTCCACGACGCTGATCGTTCTAGCGACGACATTCGAGGACAAATCCCTTGTCTTCGACCCGCAAAAAAAGACACCTGCCGGTGCCTGATTCCTGGACTCGAAGCCTAACGCTTTTTTTCGTCATCGCCTATAAACGTATGCTGGATTTCATCCATCATTTGTTCGACCGCTTCGCTGATCATATCCGTCGCCGTGCAGTCCTCCTGGTCCGGCGGCGTGTTGATGCCGGCGGCGGTATTCGAGGTTTCGTTGTAAACTTCTTTATTGTCCGTCATGGGGAACCGCGCTCCTTTCATGAGACCAATGCTTCTTTTGGCTATAATAGCTTTTACCGATTCCGAATCAGTCATACCTGTATTTACCCCTAATTGCCGGAGGATGAACCCGAATGAACATCATTAAAGTCAAAGACCGCCAAGAGCTGGAAAAGAAGCTTCCTTCGATGCCCTGGTATGTGGAGCAATTCATTAACTATAAGCCGCCGGATCTCTCCCCTTCCTCCCTGCTCGAATATATCCGGGATTATGAGACGTTTTTCTCCTGGTCGCTGGCGGAGGGCTTGTCTTCGGCCGGTTCGATCAAGGAGTTGCCCCTTACCGATCTGGAGCGGCTGCGAATGGAGAGCATCGATCACTTTAAAATGTACCTGGCCTCCCGCAAGGAGAATGCCAATACGAGAACGACCGTGTCGCGCAAGCTCTCGTCGCTTCGCTCTTTATTTCATTATTTGAGCCAGATTGCCGAGGATGATGATTTTTACCCGCCGCTGAAGCGCAATGTGATGGCGAAGGTCGAGATCAAACGGACGCACAAGCCAAAGGATACCGCGGCGAAGCTCGAAGGCAAGCTGCTGCAGGAAGAGGAAATCGTCGAGTTCATTCATTATATCAAGACCGGCTACCCGCAGGATGTGGCGAAGAACAAGCAGGCGCTGTACTCCTACGAGCTCAATAAAGTACGCGATGTCTGCATTATCAGCCTGATTTTGAATTCCGGGCTCCGAATGTCGGAGGTCTATAATTTGAACGTCGATGACCTCGATATGAAGAAGAAGCTGGTCCACGTATACCGGAAGGGGAAAAATGACGACACGTTCAAGACCCCCGTCTATTTCCGTGAGGAAGCCGTTGACGATTTAAACCAGTATCTTGCGCTTCGGCAGGACCGATATAAGCCGGTAAAGAAGGAGAAAGCACTCTTCCTGGCGATCGCGAACGGGAAGAAAGAAGGCGAACGGATGACCAAGCGGGCGATTCAGGAGATGGTTATCAAATACGCCAAACGGTTCGGCAAACCGTATTTGTCGGTACATAAACTGCGGCATTCGTTCGCCACCGATTATTATTTGCGCAACGATCTCTATAAAACCCAGGAACAACTCGGGCATGCTTCCCCGGAAACGACCCAGATTTATGCCCACTTAACCGACAAGACCATGGAGCAGGCTATCGATAAGAAGAGAGAAACTCAGTAATGCCGTTAATGATTAATGATACTAACTATTAATGATAAGAATAATTTTCAACGAGAATATTGAAAAGGAGCCTGCTTCCGGATGCAAGCTCCTCTTTTTTCTTTTACCTCGGAACTAACCGGGTAATGCCGTTCATATAAGGGTGCAGCGCCTTCGGAATCCGCACGGAGCCGTCCTCCTCCTGGTGATTTTCCAAAAGCGGAATCAGGATCCTCGGCGAGGCAACAGCCGTATTGTTCAGCGTGTGACAGAACCTCAGCCTGCCGGCGGCGTCGCGGTAACGGATGTTAGAACGCCGGGCCTGAAAATCGTGCAGATTCGAAGACGAATGGGTTTCCCCGTATGCCTGCCGGCTCGGCATCCACGTTTCGATATCGTACTGTTTGTAGGTCTTCTGCGACATGTCCCCGGTACAAACGGCGACTACCCGGTAAGGGAGCTCCAGCAATTGAAGAAGCTCCTCCGCATGGGCGGTGATCTCCAGCAGGAGCCTCTCCGATATTTCCGGCTCGGCTTCACAGAGAACGACCTGCTCTACCTTGGCGAATTGATGGACGCGGTACAGTCCGTGTACATCCCTGCCGGCCGAGCCTACTTCGCTGCGGAAGCACGGCGAGACGGCGACCAGCTTGATGGGATCGGTGACCTCTACAATTTCGTTCGAGTAATAGGAGATGAGCGGCACCTCCGAAGTGCCGACCAACCACTTCTCCTCGGCGTCTAGCCGGTAGGTCTGGTCGAGCCCCAGCGGAAAAAATCCGGTGTTCGTCATGGCTTCGGTACGCACCATTAGCGGTACGTCCAGCGGGGTAAAGCCTTTTCCTAAGAGAAGGTCGAACGCCAGCCGCTGAACGGCGCGATGGAGAAGAACGCCTGCACCTTTCAAATAATAATGGCGTGTTCCGGCCGTCTTGACGCCGCGGCGAAGATCCAGAAGGTCATGAAGCTCTCCAAGCTTCACGTGATCTTTCGATTCAAAAGAAAAGCACGGCGGCTCCCCTACCCGTCTCAGTTCCACATTATCCGCATCGGACAAGCCTTCCGGCGTATCTTCTGAAACCACATTCGGCACAAGCATCATAAGACGGGAAAACTCCCGCAGAAGCTCTGCCAGCTCTTCCTCAGCCTGAGCCAGCCGTAAGTTGATTTCCTTCCCGGTTTGCTTCAGCCGTTCCGCCTCATCCGTGTTCCCCTCGTTGATCAAGTTGCGAATTTGTTCCGAAAGCTTGTTTCGGGTCTGACGCAGCTCTTCCGTTGCTTGAAGTCGCCGGCGTTTCCGTTCATCGCAAGCGAGCAGCTCCGAGATCGAAATCGGGATCCGCTTCGAATCGGCGGCTTTTTGAACCCTTTCGTGATGTTGTCTGATCCACCCCATGTCCAGCATGGCACCGCACTCCTTTGTCATAAAAATACAAAAAGCGCCCTCATCCGTATGGGACGAGGAGCGCTCTGACTCGCGGTGCCACCCAAATTGACCTACCCGGGTAAGGGTTGGTCCACTTTCGTTCCGCGGTAACGGGCGGGCCCGGTTAACTTAGGGAGAAAGGCAAGCACTCTCCTTGACGAGAACGCCTCTGAGTTGGAAGCTCTTCATAGGCATGATATCGATTATTAGTGATTTAATGGATAGTATAACCTAACGGCTGCATGAAATTCAAGCAGTATGGGATAACAGAACATTTGTTAACTTAAAAACAACATTCCAGGTTAACATTTACTTTACAGGGTCCCTGTGCATTGTTAAAATGGCATTAGCATTAATGTTAACCTTTATTGAATATGGTAGGTTAACAATTCGTAGTGCAGATTGGAGAGTGATAGGCTGTGGCAATCACATATGATCAGCTTTCAGCGATGAACAAGGCCCATTTATGGCACCCCTTTACGCAAATGAAAGACTACGCCAACTCCGATCCGCTTATCATTGAGCGGGGGGACGGCGTCATGTTATACGATGTGCAGGGACGCTCGTATTACGACGGGTTTTCATCCGTGTGGCTGAATGTGCATGGGCACAATGTCCCGGAATTGAACCGAGCCATCGAGGAGCAGCTTGGCCTGGTCGCCCATTCCACGCTTCTCGGCATGGCCAATGTGCCGGCCATCGAGCTGGCGGCGAAGCTGGCGGAAATTGCGCCTCCCGGATTGAAGAAAGTATTTTATTCCGATTCCGGAGCGACCGGTGTCGAGATTGCGCTCAAAATGGCCTTTCAATACTGGCATAATCGAGGTGTGCGCAGGAAGCAATCGTTCATAACGATGAAAGAGGCTTACCACGGCGATACGATCGGGGCCGTCAGCGTCGGTGCGATCCCGCTTTATCATGACGTATTCCGCCCGATGCTGTTTCCTTCGCGAATCGTTCCGTACCCTTACGGTTACCGTCATCCCGGTGGTACAGCGGGCGCGATGGAGGAAACGCTCGGCGTTCTCCGCGACACGCTGGCGGCCCATGCCGAAGAAACTGCCGCATTGATCGTGGAGCCGATCGTGCAGGGGGCCGGCGGCATCATCGTTATGCCGGACGGTCGCCTGAGCGCAATCGCGGCGCTTTGCCGCGAATATGGCGTCCTGTTGATCGCCGACGAGGTCGCGACGGGCTTTGGCCGAACCGGCGCTATGTTCGCCTGCGATCTGGAGGGAGTGTCTCCGGATTTGATGGTCGTCGGCAAAGGGCTTACCGGTGGTTATCTGCCGGTCGCCGCCACACTGGCGACGGATGAGGTGTACCATGCTTTTTATGCTGAATACGAGGATCGGAAGACCTTCTTCCACGGCCACTCCTACACCGGCAATCCGCTTGGCTGCGCAGTTGCACTCGCCAGCCTGCGGCTGATGAAGGAACGCCGTGTCGTTGAGAGTGTCAGCGTAAAAGCTGAGCTTGTTGCGCGCAAGCTCGCGCCGCTTGCGGATGGGCCGCACGTTGGCGACATCCGTCAAAAGGGGCTGTTTGTCGGCATTGAGCTGGTCCGGAATAAAGCCTCGAAAGAGACTTACGACTGGGCGGAACGGATCGGTGTCCGAACCTCGCTGCGCGCCCGCGAGCTTGGCATGCTGACGAGGCCGCTCGGGAACGTAGTCGTCTTCATTCCACCGCTCGCAAGCTCGGAAGATGAGCTGGATGAGATGACGGATATCCTCGCTTCCGCCATCCGCGACGTGACCGAAGGGGGCTGGGACGGATGAATGCGAGCGGGCTGCGCGGGCTTTTCGTCACCGGTACGGATACCGGCGTCGGCAAAACGGTGGTGACAGCAGCGATCGCTGCTGCGATGCGGGTGGACGGGCTGAATGTCGGAGTCTGGAAGCCGGTACAGTCCGGTGCGCCGCTCGGACGCGGTTTGACCGACGCCGAGCGGTTGCTGCGCGGCGACTGGCATCGACGAACGGCCTGAGACCGTAGCGCCGTTTACTTTCACCGCACCGCTCACCCCGCTGCTCGCTGCCCGGGGCGAAGGCGTCGAGCTGACGCTTACGGCAATGCTTGAAGCCGGCGGGCCGCTTGTCCGGCGCTATGACGGGTCGCTTGTCGAAGGAGCGGGCGGCGTCGCCGTGCCGCTTACGGAAGATGCGTTCGTGGCGGATTGGGCCGCACGGCTCGCTTTGCCGGTGCTGATCGTAGCCCGGTCGGGACTGGGTACAATCAACCATACCCTGCTTACCGCATCCTACCTCCGTCAGTCCGGTCTGTCCATCGTCGGCGTTGTGCTCAACGAAGGGGCGGACAACGCCGCGACAAGCGGGACGGATGATCCGAGCGTTGTCAGCAATGCCGAGCTGATTGAACGGTATGGCAGGCTCAAAGTGCTCGGCCGCTTTCCGCGCCTTGCGCATGAGCTTGGGCCGCGGGAACTGGCGGAAATCGCGCGGCGCACGTTAGATTTGACCGCACTTAAGGAAGCTGTTTTCAGCAGTCCAGGCGGTTTCGGCTGTTCGGTACTTACATAACGAAATTGGAGAGGAAGAACTTTGATGAAGACGAGAGCTGCGGAGAATGACTGGCGGAAGCTGGCGCAGAAGGCGCTGAACGGGGAATGCTTGACGCGGGAGGAAGGGCTTGCGGTACTGGAAGCGGACAACGATGAGGTGCTGCCGATTTTGCATGCTGCCTTCCTGGTACGTAAGCACTTTTACGGCAAGAAAGTAAAGCTCAACATGATCATCAATGCCAAAAGCGGCCTCTGTCCGGAGGACTGCGGGTACTGCTCGCAATCGAGCGTCTCGACAGCGCCCATCCCCAAATATACGCTTCTTGACAAGGAGACGCTGCTTGCCGGAGCGCGCGAAGCGATGAACCGCAAGGCGGGCACCTACTGTATTGTGGCGGCGGGCAAAGGCCCGACGGACCAGGAGCTCGAGCAGGTCGTCCGAGCGGTTAAAGAAATCCGTGAAACGATGCCGCTCAAAATATGCGCGTGCCTCGGCATATTGAAGGACGGCCAAGCCGAGAAGCTGGCGGAAGCCGGGGTTCACCGCTACAACCACAACCTGAACACAAGCAGAGCCAACTATCCGTCGATCACGACGACACATACTTACGATCAACGGGTCGAAACGGTCAAAAAGGTGAAAACGCACGGGATGTCGCCCTGCTCGGGCGTCATTATCGGCATGGGTGAAACAAACGAGGAAATTATCGAGATGGCTTGTTCCCTTCGCGAACTGGATGCCGATTCGATTCCGATCAACTTCCTGAACGCCATCCCGGGCACGCCGCTCGAAGATGCGCGCCGAACGCCGGCCATGAAGGCGCTCAAAGTGATAGCGTTGTTCCGCTTCATCTGCCCTTCCAAGGAAATTCGCATCGCGGGCGGTCGGGAAGTGAATCTTCGCTCGCTGCAGCCGTTTTCGCTCTACGCAGCCAATTCGCTCTTTGTCGGCGATTATTTGACGACGGAAGGCCAGGAAGTGACGGCCGATCACCGAATGATCGAAGATTTGGGCTTCGAAATTGAAGAGTGCGCCCTTTGAGGCTGGGAGAGCGGTGAATAGTCATGAGATGGATGGAAGAAGAGCTAGAGACGCTGGCGAAGCAGACGCTCGAAAGAACGCTCCGCTGCTCCGTGCCCGTTCCCGGTCGGCCGGGCTGGGTGAATCGCGGCGGACGGATGCTGCTGAACTTGTCCGGCAACGACTATCTCGGTCTGTCGCAGCATCCGGCCATCGCCGGAGCGATGCGGGAAATACTGGAGTCAGGCGGCGGCTCGGGCTCGGGAGCGTCCCGCCTCGTGACCGGAAACCAGCCCCTATTCGGCCGGTTGGAGCATGCGCTTGCCGAATGGCGCAATGTGAAGCGGCACTTGCTTTCTCAAGCGGATATACGGCAAACTGCGGCGTAATCAGTTCACTCGCCGGACGGGGCGACGTCGTGTTCAGCGATCGGCTTAACCATGCGAGCGTCGTCGACGGCATTAGATTGAGCCGGGCAGAGCATGCCCGTTACCGCCACAATGACATGGAGCACTTGCGATGGCTCGCTCGAAAAGTACCGCAGCACGCGGCGGAAGCTGATCGTCACCGATGCCGTCTTTTCAATGGACGGCGACGCGGCCCGCCTCCGGGAGCTCGCGGAGCTCAAACGCGAGTACGGGGCGATCCTGATGGTCGACGAGGCGCACAGCGGAGGCCTCTATGGCCCTTATGGCGAAGGGCTTAGCCATGCCCTGGGCATAAACCGCGATGTCGACGTGCATCTAGGCACCTTCAGCAAAGCGTTCGGCGTCTATGGCGCATATGTATGCGGCAGTAAAACACTGATCCGCTGGCTGACGAACAAAGCGCGGCCGCTCATTTACTCTACGGCCTTGCCGGCACATGTCATAGCAGGCATTCTGCAGGCGCTCGAGCTCGTGCAGGCGGAGCATAAAGGGCGCAAGCGGCTTGCTGCGATGAGTGACCGTTTCCGCTCTGCACTCGCGAATGCCGGCTTCCGTACCATTCGCGGCGACTCGCCGATCGTTCCGCTCATCACCGCAGACAACGCCGCGGCCCTTCGTTTCAGCGAAGCGCTGGAAGATGCAGGCATTGCCGCCGTGGCAATCAGGCCGCCGACCGTGCCTGCGGGGACGGCACGCATCCGCTTCTCCTTGTCGGCTGCGCATACATACGAAGAACTGTACGACTCCGCCATGCGCATTTGCGAGATCGGCCGGGCACTGGGGGTGAATGCGGTTGAATAGCGAAGGCACCATATTGTGGCTCTCCGGATGGGGCATCGATGACGACGTATTCAATCCGCAAAGGGAACAGTTGCGGAGCCGGTTGCCGGCGTGGCGCCATAAGGCGACCCTCTATTACGATGCCAAAGCACCGGAGCAAATGTACGCATATGTGAAAGAGGCGGTATACGCTTGCCGTAAGGCATCCGGCGGCCCGCCGCTGCTCGCCGGGTGGTCTCTTGGCGGTCTGCTGGCGTTAAGAGTGGCCGGAGAGCTTGGAGCGGACGGTCTCATTTTGCTGGGCACAACCGCCCGTTTTGTTCGTCCAAGAGGCGAATCGGAACTCGGCTGGCCTGAAGCTTATCTTCGGCAGATGTGCTCGGCTTTGAAGCACGATCGCGCAAAGACCGAGCGGCGCTTTCGCAAAACCCTCTTTACGCCGCGCGAGCTTGAACGCGGCCTCGAAGGGTTGTTGCCTACGGCCGGCCGGTGGCCGGATCAAGCGATGCTGGCCGGGCTGGAGCTGCTCAGGCATGAGGACCACAGGTTGCTGTTGCCTGGTATTACGTGTCCCGTGCTTGTTGTTCACGGTTTGGACGACACTGTTTGTCCGTTCGGCGCAGCAAAGGAGCTTCATAAGTCGCTTCCGCGGGGGTCGCTGCTTGTGGTGGAAGATTGCGGGCACATCCCATTTCTGGGACGGGAGACGGAGACGGCCGATGCCATAAGGAGCTGGTGGGATGAGCGGTAAACTGGACATGATACGGCGCCGGTTTAACCGAAGCGCCGCAGGAGATTACGATGCACACGCCAATGTACAGCGGGCCATGGCCGAGTCGCTGGCGGAACTTGTAATCGGTCATGACGTACGGAACGGTATGGAAGTTGCGAAAATATTGGAGATCGGCTGCGGAACCGGAGCGTTGACCCTGATGCTGCGTAACGCTTGGCCGAATTCCGAAATCATGGCGCTTGATGTTGCGCCTGCCATGCTGGAGGAGGCGAAGCGCCGGCTTCGAGCGGAGGTCCCCCAGACAAACCTCCCCGGTAAAACGTTGAAACCGGATGTACAATTCCTGCATGCCGATGTAGAATCTTGGGCGCGAGAAGCGCCCTCCGGCCGCTTCGATCTCATTGTGTCGAGCGCTTGTTTTCAATGGCTTGCCTACCCGCAGGAGACACTGTGCGAGCTAAAGCGGTCGCTGCGCCCAGGCGGAATACTGGCCTTTACGACATTCGGAGCACAGACGTTTCATGAGCCGCATACCGCATTCGAGCTCGCTTACTGCACGCAAGGTCTGAATCCGCAGCGCCACGGCCTGTCGCCGCGTACAGCGGAGCAGTGGAACGCGATGCTGGCTGCAGCCGGGTTTATAAACCCGCAGCGCCGCCAAAGCCTTCGCATCGAACGGTACCCGACGGTGCGTGATTTTCTGCATTCGATAAAAGCAGTCGGAGCCAGCGCTTCGGAAGCCTCCCCTTCCGGCAGGATCAGCCTGCGCCGTCTTTTTCACGACATGTTCCATCACTACGAGACGCGATACGGCGGCCCTAACGGCGTTAGTGCAACGTATGAACTGCTGCTCTTGCAAGGATTTGCCCCCAAATGAAGCATCGCTCAAAGCCACACTATGTCCAGTGAAATAAGCTGCTTGCGGCCGATTACTCGTCAAACGGCAGTACCTTATTTAAACTAACGTTCTTCCTACAGGATGATTTGCCAGCGGCTGGAATTTCTAATCCGCCGGGTCAATTCGATTTGGAAAGACGACAAAGAGACGCTAGAGCCTCCTCGGTCTACCGTCTCTTGCCCTATCTAGAACGCATTTTCGATAGTGATGCCTCAAGTCAGGATTAAGGTCCCGTCCCAATCGGCCGGGGCTCCATTCTGGAAGTATTCGTCGCACTGGTAAAAATAAAGCCGGGCCGCCTGATCCCAGCGGTTGCGTTTGATGATCTGGAGGAACGCCTCCCGGGCATCATAAAATCTTCCGTTCCGGTACCACTCTACAGCCGTTTCAAAGGAGGAACGGGTTTCATTCTTTAATTTCCGCACCTCCGCCGTATCCCCTGCATAAACATCATACAGCCGGAGCGGGCGGTCTTCACCGTATGGGAGCACCAAACCGATGAAACGAATTCCGAAATCCGCGGGATTCGGGAGCTTCCTATACAGCTCATCCGTAATCAGAATGCTGACCCCCAGCTTGCCGGTTAAGGCTTCCAGCTGCCCTGCCCGGTTCACATGCTCGGAGATCACGCCCCCTCCATCCGCTTCTCCTCACCGATCACTCCCAGCATCACGGTTCCGTAATGAATAGCAATCCCTATGTCGATTGGAGCAAAGCCGGTTTGAGCCCGGTGAGCGTTGTATTCCTCCAGCGTTCTGCGCATTTGAAGCGCCGCCTTTAGCGCATGGTCCGCTTGCGAAGGGAACAGTGCAAGAAAGCCTGCACCCAAATATTTGCTGACGAACCCGTCCTCTTGGCGGATCACGGGTCCGAATCTTTTCAGATACGAGTTAATAAAATTGAAATTCTGCTCCGCCGACAGGCTGCGGGAAAAGCGGTAAAAGTCCCTCATATTCGATACGAGAATGCTCATCTCCTGCTGGACCTGGTCCCCGAGATTCACATTCACAATGCTGTCTTTGCCGATAAACCTAAGAAATTGCTGCGGGACAAATCGGAAGTAGGCTTCACTGAACCGCGTGATCTCCCCGATGTAATTGCGTATATACTGCGCCATCATATTGAACCGTTCGCCCAGGTCCGCCAGCTCGTCCCGCGACCGGATATCGACCGCAACCTCCCACTTGCCTCCCGCGATTTCATTGACGCTTGCTCTCAACCGGCGGATGGAAAGCGAAACCGACAGTGCGATGACGATAAATAGCAGTAGGATCACGAGAGTGATCAGCACCATATCCCAAATGATGTTGATTTTCAGTTCTTGGTTATGCTCCTTGATTCCATTGGCATCTTTCCCGGTTTCGTAAATCCCTACCATTTGTCCGGAAGAGTTGTAGATGGGGCTGAGCGCATAAATCCAATACCCGCCGGCGTCGTCCGTCGTACCGGTGACAACCTCCCCTTCTCAATCACCTGCCGGTAATCCGGCTGCAGCTTGATCGGGCGGAACATCGGCACGCCGCTGTCATCGTCCATCACAACGAAGAGCTTGCCGTTCTCCAGCTTGTATAAGGTCGTATACTGTCCTTCGCGAATGACGCCTTGCGAGCGGTACAGCTCGTCAATGCTGCTGCGAATCGACCGGTACTCCCGGTTCATGTAGTCCAGCGGGGTTTTCAGCTTTTCCAGCTCGTCGCCGCTGACTACATCTTTGCCGCCTGCGGCCAAGAGGAGGAAGCTCCTGCCGATCTCATGCTTCAGCTTCTCCGACACATTCCGGTAGACGACATCGGATAACCAAAGCATGGACACGACGACCACCGGCACAAAAGCGAGGATGAACTTCAGCATCAGCGGCACCTTCCGGTTCAGCAAATATACGTAAACGAACCGGTGCAGCCAAATCAGCAGAATCATCCCCACCAGCACAAGGCACCAGAACAGGAAGCCCTTGGTCGCTTCCTGCCGCGTAACCCCCCAGGAAGCGAACGAGCGCCGAATCGTTCCGTCCGGGTCGAGCTGTACGAATTGTTTCTCGCTTACGGCATAAATACCGCCATTGGCCAACACATAAACGGACGTCAAGTTCTCCAGCTCGCCCAATGCAGTCTTCTCAAAGGCGACCGGATTCAGCTTGGATTCGACAATGTACGGCTCCTTCGGATCGATTCGGCTGATCTCGTTGCGCAGCTCGTCGATAAATACGAGACGCTGCTGCGGATCCACACGAAGCGACAAGGGGATGTCTCTGCTTGTTCTGTCCATCCCCGGCGGCCGGATAGATAAGCTTGGATTCGCCTGAAGGGAGGAGCCTGTAGATTTGACCTTTTTTAGTGGAGTAAAAGCGGGCATCCGGATCCGTACCCGCCGCTTCTGCCAGTCCAACGTCTTCCGGCAGCGTTTTCGCAAATACCTGTTCCGCCTGGCCCCCGGTTAACGGCAGAGCATATTGCGTCAGAGCGCTTCCATCCAGCATGTAATAATAGAGCCGGTTGTCTTTAATCGTTAGCGATTTGATCTTCCCGACCCGAAGTCTGGGCTCGGCTGCACCGTCATAGCGGTATTCGGTCAAAATCTGTTTGCTGCTTCCGTCCGCACTGATTTGGATGAGTCGCTCCCCGTAACATACAGCCCGAACGGATCCAGCCGCGTATTCAGCACATAGACGTTGCCTTCTTGATCGGCGGCCGCTCCGTCGAAATGATTCATTCCGTCTGAAGTTTCCTTCTCTTCCGTGATGGAATAGAGAATATGTCCTTCATTGTCCGTTTTGGTTAACGTTAGCTTGGAGCCGCCGATGAAATAAAGGTTGCCGGCCGGATCGGCGGTCACGTCCGATATACCTGCCAGAGCCGCGGGACGAACCCAGGGCAAAGCAAAGGCCTGACCGGCAGTTAGGTACATTCCCCACCCGGTCAGCAGGATGGTCGCCGTGAGCAGCGATAGCGCTAATTTCTTGTTCATTCGCTTTCCATTCTCCCCTATCCGCCGAATCCGTCGATCCGGATGGTCGAAGTTGGTTCATGCCATGTTACGCCAAGCCCCAATCCTTCGGCCACGAATCGCAGGGGAACCATGGTTCTGCCTTCGACAAGCCTTGGTGGAGAGTCAAGCGTTACGGGTGTTCCATTCAAATAGGCCTCCGGATGGTCCACACGGCAGACAAGAACCGTTCCGGCTTTGCTGATCGTAACCGTCTTATCTTCCTCGTTCCACACTACCGCTGCTCCGAAAGCCTCGGAAACGGGACGGATCGGAATGTAAGTTGCTCCTCCGATCCTGACAGGCGGCATTTCAAATTTAAGGGAGACGGTATCCGTCAAAATGTTCTCCGCCGGCAGAGGAACGATTTGATCTTCCAAGTCTTGGCTGATTTGTGAAGACAGCTGAACGAGCGCCTTGTATTCATCGTCCGTGTACAGGCTTTTCTCCAACGCTTTCAGCTCGCTTACGATCTGAGATGCCACGGTTCCGGCGGCCGCACCCGGCCGGGACTCGGCCAGATCCAGCTCAAGAAACAGCTCCGCTTTCTTCAGACCGGTCCATTGCTGCCGAAGCTTGGCCAGAGCTGCCGCCGACACCTGCGGATCCGGTTGTGCGCCGCCGCCCTCCGAACCGCCTGTTCCGGCGCCGTCGCTTAATGCCGATTGCAGCTCGTTCATCGCCTCTTCCAAGGTCTCCCGCTTTTCCGTCAGGCCGCTCTCAATCGATTTCAGCTGCGCCTCGGTATGAACGGACTGTGCGAGCAGCTTCGCTTCCAGAGCGGTATCCCCTCTACCGCCGCCTTGGCCAGCTGCGGGGCAAGATCAAGGGCCTTCTTCTTCAGCTCGGCCGTCAGTAACACTTGAGCTTCCTGCTTCGCGGCATCCAAGGCGGCCTGGTTGGCCGCCGCCTGAGTCTGCAGCTCCGCGATCAGCTCGGAACCTCCGGATTTCGCCGCCGCGTAAGCGAGCTTCTTCAGCTCCGCCTGCTTCGCTTTAAGCTCATCCACCATAGCGGCCGCGGCGGCCGCATCCTGCGGCTGTCCGAGCGGTCCGGCCGCCATCTTCGCTTCTTTAAGCTTTGCCTGAAGCTCCTGTGCCAGCTTCGTATCGCCCGCCTTCTCCGCTTCCTGGAGCTGTGCCTCGAGCTTCTTCTGCTCCGCACCAAGCGTTCCGGCGAGTTCGGCCGCCTTCCTCTGCAAATCGGTAAGCGCCGCCTCAGGGTCGCCCATCCGCCCCAGCATGCTCTTCGCTTCCTCCGGCTTGCCCGCTGTCAGCGCCTCCAGAAACGCGAGGCTCGCTTCCCGCTGATTCTGCTCCAGCGCAAGCCGCGATACCGCGCTCTGTTTATTCTCCTCTACGGCGGTCCGGCTGTCCTTCTGCAGCTTCTCGATGTCTTGCTTGAGCTGTTCGATCTGTTTAGCTATTACATCGGGGTTCATCAGATTGTGAAGCTGACCCTGCTCGTCAATCCAGATCTGCAGATCCAGTTGTTCAACCCGGGATACGGGCACCGCTTTTTTCCCCTTGGCATCCGAAATATCGCTGAGCTCCGTGCTGCCGGATAAATCGAACCAAGTCCCGTCCGCGAACTCCGACTTATAGTACATCCCTTGTCCGGAGGAGTCCATCGACTTCTTGGCCGCAGCGAAATTGTCCTTATTCAGCGCATCCTTGTGAAGAAGATAGGTGCCGATAATCAGATACCCCGGCTTGTCCGCCGCTTCGGGCGGCAGCTTGGCTGCAGCAGGCGAAGCCCCGCCAAGCAGTGCGGCTCCAAGGACCAAGGAGGCGGCGATCCATTTTACGCCTGATTGCCTCTGCATGGCTACTCCCCTTTTCCTGTAAGCGTGATGGCGAGCGTCCCCGAGGAACCGTAGCCGTCCGGAACCGCTTCCGCGATCGCATCGTTATCTTTAAAGAACCGGATCGTCAAATTGCTCATACCGGCGAACACCTGGTTCAAATGCACGATCTTTCCGTCCAGCGGGACCTTGCCGCCGACCGGCTTGCCTTCCTTCGTAAACAGCGCGTAATGGGTCGCGCCCAGCTCCTTCGGCACTTGAACCGACAGCTCGGCTGTAATCCCTTCCACCGCATCCTTTACCGTCCAGCGGCCGCTGAAGGTCCGCTCCGCACCGGTTCGGGGCGACGGCTCGGTCATGGGTGCAAGACCGTCGTCGATATCGCGGTACGGCGGCGGCCCCGGCTTCCAGGCGTTGTCAAGTGCACCGCCGGATACGATATTAAGTGAAGATAGAGCGCTTTTATAAGCATAGTAGCCTGCGATTGCCCCCTTCTGCGCCTCCTCGGATGCCAGCTTCACTTTCTCGTATTCGTCTTCCTTCATCCAACCGACGGCTTGCTTTTTCCCTGCGGCTTCCAGCTCCGCCTTTCGCTGATCCGCAAGCCTTAGTGCCTGTGCATACGCTTCTTCTGCCGTTTTGGCGTCCAGGTACGACTTCTTCACCTTGTTCATCAGCTTCTTGCGGGTATCCTGTTCCTTCAGCCGCGCTTTATCAAGCTCCAGCATCGACACCGGAAGCGAATACCGGACATCGTCGAAATAGCGCAGCCCGTCATATTCCCCTTGGAGCAGCACCTTTGGAACAGGCAAAATCATCGGAACGAACGGGACCGGGATCATGAAAATCCCCTCCCACTTCCGCTCGATCTCGGCTAACAGATTGTCGTAATTCGCCATGAACAGATTGTAGTCCATTGCAGGTGCGGAATACATCGCTTCAAGGAGACGCATTTCCTTCTCACCGAATTTGCTCGCATACAATTTCCGCGTAAGATTGACCTTCTCCTCGGCCATTTTCCGGCTTTCCGTATCTTTATACAGCTCGAAGTCATTCTTCTCCGCATATGCAACGAATTTCCACATCTGAGCCTGCGTCAGTACGATATAAACCGGCTTCGATTCCAGGGTAAAATCCGATTCCGGGTCGATGCCGAGCTTCTCCCCAAGCTGCAGCTTAGCCGATTTCACCGCCAGCCGGGCTACTTTTAGCTCGGATGCCGCCTGATCCGCGGCTTCCTTTCCCTTATCCGCCTCTTCCTGCTGGATGATGCCGAACTTCCGCTTGGTCTCCAGTGTCTCCAGCTGTTTTTGCGCCAGTCGCCATTTTTGCGTGATCAGCGCTTCATTATCCATCGTCTGGAGCACCGTATCATAAAGCTTCTCCACCTCCGACCGAAGCTGCAGCTCCTTGCTCGCCAGCTCCCGTTTCGCCTCGCCCAGTTGCTCCCTGAGCGCCGGCACCTTAAGGCGGATGTCCAGATCTTGGGACAGACTGTGCGGCTTTGCAAACAGGTCGCCGTCTTTCTCCCCTGATGCGCTAAAGCGCTCTGCGCCTGCGTCAGCTCCATCGCTTTGGTTTGAATCTGGATGCGGGCCTGTCCGAGCTCCCCGGATTCCTCAGCCGCGAGCTTCCGAGCTTCCTCGAGCGGGATGGATCTTACCTCGGCCAGAGCCTGTGAGGGAAGCTGGCACTGAAGGATCAGCGCCGCCGCTGTCCACGCCGCTGCAGCCTGTTGAAGCCTTTTCAAATCTACCCCTCCCGCGTCCGTTGTCCTATGATTCCATACTACTACAAATAACCAATCCGTACATCCATTTTATGCTAGAAAAATGTCGAATTTCGATTGCCCGATTCGGACCGGTATAGTAGTATAAATTTAACTAATCGTACGTCGAAACAGCGAAAGGGGCAATGCGAGATGGGACAACTCGTTTGCGGAGGGGCGACGATCCGGTGCAGCTTCGGGAACGCGCCGGGCACCCTTCAGGTGCTGCCTGTGAACCGGGTCACCACTTCCACGCCGATTGCCAATATTATGGACAACAAGCCGATGGTCAACGTGCTTCCATTCGGTATGTGCAGTTCGATGGCCAACCCGCAGGTAGCCGCCGCAACCGCAGCCAATCTCGGTGTCATGACCCCCATGCCCTGTGTACCCGTGACTTCAGCCCCATGGGCGCCGGGGTCTCCGACGGTTCTCATCGGCAGCATGCCGGCACTGAACAACAGTTCGAAGCTGGTTTGCTCCTGGGGAGGCATGATTGATATTGCGGCACCCGGCCAAGCGACCATTCAAGTACCCTAAAGGAGCGACCGCATGCGATGGAACCTTTCGTAAAGCCGCCTATAGCCCCGCTTCAGAAGAAAATAGCCGGTCCGCTGAAGCAAACGGCTGAACTGCCCAAGCTTGCAGTTAAAAAATTGGCGGAAGTCGCCGGTACACTGTTTGCCGCCAAAGAAATCGGGAAACAGAACTATGTCCTCATCGGCAATTACTATGTGCAAAAGAAGCTGATCGCGATCCTGGCACTGGTTCTCCTGGCACTCGTCTGTTTAATCTGGATCAAACCACCCAATTTCGTGTACCGGATGTTCGGATGGGTCCCAGTGATTCATGAGCAGGCCGGAACGGCCCTTACGTATACCGGCAAAGCCAAGGTATATGATACGGAAGGCCGTTTCAAGTATGAAGGCGCTTTAACGGACGGAATCTTCCAGGGCGCGGGCAAGCTGTACGACCCCGAAGGCCGGCTCAAACTGCAGGGGAATTTGATAAAGGACAGCTCAAAACCGGTGAGGATCTAGCTCCGGACGGCAAACTGCTTTACCGCGGCGGCTTTGCCGAAGGGCTGTACTCGGGTGAAGGCACCCTGTTCTACCCGAACGGCCGGATCCGGTATCAAGGCGAGTTCCAGGGCGGCCAGCCCGCCGGCAAAGGCAAGGCGTTCGATGAGAACGGCAAGGTCGTTTATGAGGGAGGCTTTGTCGGAGGCCTCTATTCCGGGGACGGGACGGAGTATGATTCGGCCGGCGCGGTAAAATACCAAGGCCAGTTCCTTGCCGGAAAATATAACGGTACGGGCAAGCTTCTCGGGGAATCAGGGACGGTTCTTTACGAAGGCGGATTTACAGGCGGATTCTTCTCAGGCGACGGCACCGAGTACTATCCATCGGGAACGGCCAAATACAAAGGCTCCTTCCTGGCCGGCCGTTACAGCGGCACGGGACAAGCCTATTACGAGAACGGCGGGCTGAAATACAGCGGCGGGTTCGTTGCCGGCACGTACAGCGGGGACGGAGAAGCCTATTCAGAGGATGGGCTTGTCATATATAAAGGAAGGTTTGCGGCCGGGAAGTACGAGGGCCTGGGACGGCTGCTCGGCAAAGACGGCAAGCCGACCTTTATCGGTTACTTTACGCAAGGCCAGCCGGATTATACGGCTTTTCTAGGCATGACCGGGGGCAAGGTCGAAGAGCCGCTGGGGAAAGCGCCGGAAACGGCCGTATCCGATTCAGCCGACGGGCGACCCGAGCTGCTGATGAACTACCGCGATTTGCGGATGAGCTTCACCGTCAGGTTATCCGAAGCGGATCCCAAGGAGACCTACATCGCATCAGTGAAGCTGACCGGAACGGATGCGATGACCGGCCTGAAACCGCTTTTGGCGATCGCTATCTGAAGCTGATCAAGGACAATCCGAAGCAGACGGAACTGGTGAAATCCATCGTCAGCGTATCGCCGGACGAACGCCGTGTCCTTTATACAACCGGCTCTTATTTTTACCGTTTCCTCTACAAGCCCGCCCATACGCTGAAAGAGGTTGAGGTCACAGCAGTAGAGAAACCGGGGCCGCCTAAACCCGAGAAATAGCGTAAAAGAGCCGCAGCTACGGAACACGTACATAGTGACGCTGTTCCTACTCAGCTGCGGCTGTAAGCTTTTTTTATGAAAATCAGTGATATATCGGAACAAGGTCTTCCCGTCGGCGGGTAAGGGGTTGTCGGTGTGCAAGTTCAAAACCATCGCTCGATACGGCTCAGGTACCCAGATGTACTCATGCACATAATCGGTAAGCGTGAAACCGCAGCGTTCCCAGAACCGGATTCTGGCGTGATTCTCCGGAGTAGGCTCCGCTTCCACCTCGATGACGATGCCTCTACATCCCCCTTCTGACTCCGCCCATTCTTTAATATAATCCATAAACCGCCGTCCCCAGCCTTGCCCCCGGTAATCGTTCCGGACGGCAAGATAATCGACGACCATGACATGCGTTGCCGGGTCGATTCCGCTGATTGCCATGGCTGCAACCTCTTCCTTATCCGTAGCGGTATGCAGAAGGCTTAGCCGTCTTTCGAACATGCGGCGAATGATCTCCCGTTTCTTCCTGCCGTGCTCCGGGAACGCCTGGTGATAGATAGGTTCCGCTTGAAGCCACAGCGCCTCATTCCATTCGTTCGTCGTGTGGAAGTTCATTATGCTTTACCTCTGGCCTCCTTAGTGTTAAACGACATCCATGCCCTGATCCAGGACCTCTTCCATATTTCGTGCGTATTCCTCATCTTCATCCATCGTACTCTTTTCTTCCTCGTCCATCAAGGACTTCTCTTCCTCATCCATCCAAGCGGCGACCTCATCATCGGAGAAATCGTCGGCTTTCTCTTCCTCGTCCATTTCCGATTCACTCACTTCCGATTCGGAATCGGTATCAATGTTATAGGAGAAATTAGGCACATAATTTGGATCGTTAATCATCTTTTTTTGTTCCGACTTAGGAATGCTGGCATAGGTTCGAGGGATGAGCTTATTGATGGTATCCGCATTCTTTTCCACATCGTAACCGATGGTCGCGGCCTCGCTGAGCCACCCCGGACCGCTGCGTTCCGGGGATATGGGGACATTTCTCTTGCCAATCGTCATTGTCTTCCTTAAAGTCCCCGTAGTTGGCCATCATGCAAATTAAACAAGGTCTCTTGAGGCCCCGGACGTGTCCCGCTCTGAACTTCTCGTCGTCCTTTAAATACTTCTTGATCCGTCGTTCGGCATGAAGGTCCACGTTTTTCCCGCTATGCTTTTCCCTTTCCATCGCAACAATCGGCTTGGCGTTCAGCGCTTTCTCCAAATGGGCGTAATCCACCGGCGACTCGTCGGAAAGCAGGTGCGTCCTGATATTTTCCAGATGCCGCTTCACTCGCTCCTCCACTTCCAGCATCATGCTGGGAAAGTCTTCCTCGTCCGCTTCATCATAGTCGGCTATGATTTTCGCCAATAACTCTTTTGTGGTCATCCCGCTTTCGTCCAAGTCTTTATTCTTTTTATTCTTCTTCACGAGGTTTCTTATGTGCTTGTTCTCATTGGCGGCAAGATAAAACCGGTCATCGTCGAAGAACCCGGACTGAACCTCTTGCGTGTCGGCTTTCAGCTTCAGGTAAAAAGCCGAGGAAATCCAGCGCAGTACCTGCTCCGTCCTGTTCTTGGCGTAGCTCTTGGGGGAACCAGCGATGCCCTATTATCATTGTATAAATCCTTGCTGCTCACGTGCTCCTGCTCCGGACCCGCGTTATTCTCCGCCTTCGTGGCGAAAGTAAGCGGCACTTTATGAATCTCTCCGCCGGCGAGACTTACATTGGTATGCTTCCACTTCGAATCCGTCAGGCCTTGATTCAGTTTCTCCGTCGCGCTCTTGAAGGTCGCTCTCTTCCGTTTCAAACGCGCGCTGGCCGCCTCCGACTGTTTCTTGCGCTTGGCCTCCAATTTCTCATTGGGCGCTTCCAGCTTCTTCAGTTTTCGCTTCACCTTCCGGGATTTAATGATTTTCTGCTTTTTCTTTCCCTTATCCGTATCGGCATGATAGTCCGAATCTTCATCGACTTGCTTTCGTTTCCTTTTGGTTGTGGTGGTCTCCAGCTGCGCGACAGCCGCTGCTTCATTACGAAGAAGCTGAAGAACCGCACGGTTGCCCGCTCTCTTCTGAAGCTGAAGGATCGCAGAAAGAGACCCAGGGGAACCGCCGTACCTGCCGTATTCCTGGCTCTGCCGGAATCTTCGGAGGGCACGGCCCACTTCTGTACCGGTTTCGTTCGCGACGTCATCCGGATCTCACCTTCCCGTTTATTTTCGGTCCGTACCGGCCGCCGCCTCTTGTTCGGAGGAAGTCAACCCGGCTTCCGCCTCGGCGTGATCCGCTTCCCTGCTGTTGCGAACCGCCCACCATCTCATCCGCAGGCTTGGGGCTTCCGCCGCCGACAACAGCTTCAAACCGATGCGGAACGTCCCCTTTCGCGGATATACAATCGTGCCGATGGACACCCTGGGCAGACCGGCATCAAACTCGCTCCCCTGGAATACATCGGAAGCCCCGTAAAATACACTTTCGTTTACATTCAGCAGATCCGAAATCATGTCGCCGTCCGCGCTTTCAAGTCCGACGGTAACCAGAACTTGGCCCGGGCCGAGACCGTGACTGATTTCTTCCGTATAATAGCTTCGCTCTTGCTTGCCGAATGAGATGATCCCGCCGCGGCTTATACCACCCACAAGAGGGATATCCACTGTTCCGTCGCCCACCTCGTCCCGGGCGGATTTCGGCTGAGGCAGTCCCAGCGTGAGGTCCAAGCGTCCCGCGCCCGCTTTATAGTCTGCGCTGAACTGAGGCGGCTCCTGCGGTCCCAGGTTCCGCACAGTGGTACCGACCGTAAGGACCGGACCGCTCCCGGAAGGAGCCGAGACGCTTTTTCGCTGTGAAAGCCGAGCGAGCAGCGGTGAATTCGCGATCAGCTCGTCATAAGGCGACCGGCGTTACGTGGTCGATCACGTAGCTGGGGCCCATCTGCAGGAGACTGATCTTGGCCAGCACGACGGCAGGCTCTGCCGGCGTGCTGATCGCCTCATCCATCGACCGGGCGGCGTACGTCTCCCATAGCTTCTCTTCTACGTCCGCAACAATTTCGATGGACTGCGGCCGAGCCGACTCCGCCAGCACGCGCCGGTCTCCGATCGTAAGGACCGCCGAGCCGGGCTTCGGACCGAAGTCCCCTTTGTCTCCTGCGCGGCCGGTTGCCTTAACCGTCCACCGCAGGGTGCAGTCATCGGCAGTACCGCCGGAAGGCGCATCGAACCGGATTCGTCCGTCCGCCGAATAGCCGGGCCCGTTTGTGACTGGAAAAAGTCCGTCCAACAGCTCATATTCGAATGAAACCGAGGGGGTTTGCAGCGTTTTCTCCACCCGGAGCTCGATCTCGAAAGGTTCGCCCTCCGCTACATAGCGTGGTACGGTTTGGAGCACGCGAACCTGACCGTCATCATAGAGAACAACGGTCGAGAAGGCAAACTCATTCCACTCGAACTCCCCCGGATCCGGCGCATCCTCACGGATGTACAAACGGCGACCTTCCACCACCCGGTTGTACTCGCTGATCTCGTCCGGACGGCCGGAGCTGTTCGCCACCGCATGAACAGGCTCTTTCCCCTTCTCATCGTATGCGATGCATAGATAGACGTTCTTCGCATAGTCGTTATTATTAAAGCCTTCCATCATGGACAGCTTGAGCGTAACCGGCGAGGAAACAATGATCTCCCGTCCGAGACCGTCCAAGGCTAGTCCCGACTGCACCGATACCGATTTATCGTCCACGGCGACCACCTGCAGACCCGCCACCACACCGCCGCCGAACAGCGACCGGTTCAGTAGGCGCCGCTTATCGTTGAAATATTTTTGCTCGGATTCGAAATCCCGGACCGTCAGCGACTTGCCGTAAAAGTACCGGTTGCGTTCAAACGGAAAAAACCTAGACTTTTTCATGCTCCGCTTCCTCTTTCGTCATTTATTGTCATTCCAGCTCCGAATCGAGACCGAGTCTCGTGTGAAGGTCCATGCGGTTGTCGCGGTCCACGTCAATCAGCATCGTATGGTAAGGCAGGGTGGCATGCCGATCCAGCTTGAGGTAGGACGGTTCGGTTAAGGTCGTATTAATGCCAAGGTACGTATGTGCGTCCATGTTCATCCAGGGTTCAAGCACGATGAGCCGAGCATCCGTAAAGGCGGGCTTTTGCGCGTCGATCAGCCGCTGCAGGATGTATTGGTGCTTATCCGATGGGGCGTGCTCCGGCTTCACCAAAACGCAGAACGCATAAGGGTCGTCGCTGTACAACCGGCTCGCGGTTTCGCGGAATTCAGCGTTCTCGAGCAGATGACGGATTTGAAAATGCTCGATAATGAGCGGCGGTTCGCCGGTGTAGATTTCCACCATTCTCGATATGGCGGCTCGTGTGCCCCGGTACCGGTACAGGTACGGCGCTTCCCGCATCCACAGCCGCAGCTGCTGCTCCGTCCAATGCTCTTCCGGCGATAGGCCGAGCCAGGTTGCCAGCCACCGCAGGTATGGACCGTCCACCGCTTCCGGGTCAAAATAACGGGCGATGCCGGCGATCGTTTCGTCCATGTCTTCCATAAGCGTTGCAAACAGCGATAAATAACGCTCGAGAAAGCTCCGGCTCTTCTCGTCCTCCTGGTAGACGGCCGGAAGATACGACAGGTAGGACATGCGGGGGTAATAAATCCGAAGCCGGCGGAGCAGCGGCGATGCCGTCTCGCCGCCGATCCATTCCAGCTTCAGCCATAAATACCGCCCCTTTGCCGAAACCAGCGGCCGCATCCTTCGGGTTCGTGAGGGAATGCGTCCACAGCGGACTTAAAGCATCGAGCTTCCGCTCGGCCGGGACGGCGACGTCAGCGAGGAAGGCGTCCAACTCCAAAGGCTGTCCTTCCAGCATGACAGTTCTTCGGTCCGAGGCGAACCAGGACAAGCGAAGCCGCTGGCCTTCCACGAGGTCTGCATCCAATACGGCCTTATGCCATTCGTTCTCGATGTTCATACTGTCCAGCGACAGGGTAATCCAGGCCCCTTCGTACCGGCCGTACGCATTGGTACTCGTGTAGGGCAGCAGTTCCAGCACGCTTACGGCGGCTTCGGCTCGATCCCAGGCGAGGATCCTTCCCCGCCCGTCTCTCACAAGCTTATCGGACCGCCCATGATAGGACGCAATGGGAAGAATGGAAGCAAGATCGCCGGATCCCTCGGTCCGAATCAGGAGACGCCGATCTTCGCCGGCCGCATCGTCGCAGATGTCTCCGATCAATAAACTGTCCCGCCGGTCAATCACAAGGCCCGAAGGAACGGCCGGTCTGTAATTCGCTGATTCAAACCAACCTGGTTCAGCCCCATCGGGCAGCCGAAGCAGACGCCCTGAACCGGTATCCAAAAGCCAGACGGTCCCCTCTTCCGACGCCGCCATCTGATATCGGTACTGCAGCGGCCCGGTCCGGGAAGCCGGGTCCATCTTAGCCGTTTCGCTTCCAGATGCATCAGGAAATATTCTTTCCCGGTCTATTTCCGTTTCCGACAGCACCTGTCCTGAGGAAGCAAGTCTGAGGAGCAGCAGTCTCCCCTCGCCAACCATGGCAAGCAGGTGGAATGCTCTCCCCGCCTCAGTCACAGCCAAAGGAAACAAACGTTCCCCTTTGTAGTCGTTATAGCTCCAAACCGCTTGGCTGTTCGAAGCGTGATAAGCGGTCAGCGGCGTATCCGCCAGTACGTCCGCCACGAGCACGATCTCTCCTAGAGCCGCCAGCCGGGCGGTTGCGGCAAATGCTCCATGCCCCGCAGGAAGAATCAGTTCCAAATGCCGGTTATCCGGATCATACAGCCATAGAGCGGCCGCTTCATCCAGCAGATATAAACGGTCCTCCCTGCCTGGAGCCAGATCCACAATGGCCTCCGGTCCTTCGCTGCCCCAGTCGGTCAACGAAATCCTGGCCGTTACGCCATACTCCTCGGTCTGCCCCAACCTTAGTCCGGATGCATCATTTAGGAGGTTATGAGCCAGGCCCCGTGCCCAATCCGAGGGTTTATTCAGCGAGAAAAAACGAAAAGGCTCCACTCCGTATCCCCCTAACGGTTTACAAATCGGTCAGGCTGATCAGTTCAATGTCGTGCTGCCCTGAATAAACCAAACCATACGGCGGGATATGAATATCGCCGTCGGACTCTTTGCGGAAGCCCTTGCCCTCGGCTGAAATCCATAAATCCTGTATGTAGCTCACCCCTTGTATGCGGTGAATAACGCTGTAAATATCTCCTTTTTGAACGGTCTGTCCAAAAGGCCATCCGCCTCCGCCGTCCCCGGTATCGAAAGGCTGCAGCAGTCGGTTCAGCTCACGGATGACCGCCGCCGCTTCATCCTTGAACGAAGGCTCGACGGCGATAACGGCATGCACGCTGATCTCAATATATTCGGGCGGCAGAATGTGAATGTCCGTCGTAATCATCCGGTGCTTATTGACATGCTGTCTAACGGTTTCCAGAAAACCGCGGCTCGGCATGGGCTTCGGCGCTTCGCTATACGGTACCACCACAACGGAAAGGACGGCGGGTGCCTGCTCTGCCGGATACAATCTCATCCCTTTGCGAAACAGCGGCGGCGCCTTCGCCCTGGCGACGCGGAGCCCCGGCGTTTCCAGCACGATCCGCTCCACGTCTTCGGCCGTTACGCCGGCCCCGGGCCGCTCCAGCTCACGCCTTGCTCTAAGCTTGGCCTCCTCCAGCGTTTCCGGTGCGGCTCCTCCGGAACCTACCGTCCGGTTCAAAGGCCGCACCGTCTCCACCTCAGGCCATGGCTCGGCGAAGCGCCGGATCAGGGCCTCGTTGATATTACCGGAGGCGCCCTCCGTCGATCGAAGGGAAAGAATCACAATATTCGGCTGCTCCGATGCCGGTGGCGCCATTCCCTTCTCGTTGTTCCCGAAGCTAACGGTCCCTTCAAGCGAGTCCAGAAGGAAATGCCTGTCCTCCGGACCGGAGTGATCGAAATCGTCGACCCGGTGCCAGTCATACCAAAGCCGCCCCCGTAAACGGGTCTTTTTCACCGACTTGGAGCTTGAAGGTTTCCGGAATGACGGAAACCTTCGGGAGCTCGCATCTTTGATACGGCGACCCGTTGGCCGTGCCTATGTACCGCTGTCCGTCAAACCTTCCGGTATGGCAAATCACCCGGATCCGCCGGGTGCCGGCTACGGCCGTTGGATCGTCCGCATTCCCGGCAATGGTGATCCGGACCGTCTTATTTTCGCTGCTCCTGGTTAACATATAAGTCTTATGACCGTCTCCCGCGGAAGGCGACTCCGCACTCTCGCTCCATTCCTCCCAAGCCTCCCGGCTTTCAGATTGAACCTGAACCCGGACGATGCCGAAATAGGCAAGATAATGGCTGATTTCCAGCGTCCGCTCCGACACGCCGTCCCAATCAAAATCCTCCGTTAAGCTCCAAGTATCGTGCTGGAAGGCGGTGACCGCGCCAAGCCCAAGATGCTCGATCTTCGGAGGCAGCTCGAAACCCGGTTCCTTGACGACGCAGCTGATCCAATAACGTTCCCGTTCCGCAGCCGAACCTATCCCTCTCGGCTTCATGGGCCGGTCCAACCGGAACAGCGACTTGCCGCTTTGCGACAGGTAATTGGTCTCGTCCCGCAGCAGAATGAGCGGCGACCAGTCCGCCGGGCGGTCGTCTTCGCCGCCGAACATTTGCCATTCCAGCTTGGCTGAAGGAATGCGTTCTCCTCTTACATCCTTTACCGGAACGATTGGATAATTCTCGTACAGCTGAATCGACAGCGTGAGCGGCTGATCCATCGGCGCTGGGTCGGCAAAGCCGATATAGAGCCGGCTCCCCGCTTCCGCCTTGGCTCCGAAGGCCGGAAATGTCACATGGCGCCCTTCATTGGACGACGTGTAGTCGACAACCGCCGATTCCGTGCGGACCATCAGTTTGTCCGGTATAGCGGGAACCAGGAGGAGCGGTTCGGCCGTCTCAAAGATCAATCCGCCTGCCGCCAGCTTGGTCCCCCGGGGAAGCTTGGTTCTCGCGGTCACGCCTTCAAACTGAACCTCCACCGAAGCCGGCACGGCCCCCCGGGGTTTTACGCCAAGCGGCTTGAGAAACTTGAGTTCATTTTTCTCCGTCACCCGGTTTAAATAATACTGCTGCATTTCGATAAGCCAAGTGAGCATCTCCAGCATCGTAATGCCCGGGTCATGCGCATTCTCGTCGGTCCAAGCCGGATAAAGGGCCGGAATCTGCTTTCGCGCCGCCTCCACCATTTGCTCGTACATCCGGTCGTCCAAATTCGGCAGCTTGAGCATGCCGTCTCACCTCCCTTCCTTCACACGATCAGAGCGGTCAGCTTATGACTTCCTCCCGTGACGATTCCGTGCGGAATCATGGCCATCTTCTCGGGCAGCGGCTCTGTCCTTTCCCCTTCCTCCAGCTTCATAACTGTGACTGTCAGACGGTCTACGTACTGAATCGGGCCGATGGATTTCAGCAGTGCATAGAACATAGAAGGGTGAAGCGGCTTGCCGATCGCCCATCCGCTACCGTCAAAGCCTCCGTGAAGCGGGTGCAGAAACCGGCCCAGTCTCTTGAGGGCCATCGTTTCCGCCACAGCCGCTTCCTCCATGTTTTTCACAGCCAGCACCGCCTGCACGCCGATTTCGAGATACGCCGGGGGATCACCTGAATTTTTCCCGGGAACGCGAGCGGAAACGCCGCACGTTCACGGAGATAGGCTTCCAAGTGCTGCTTAATCTCCGAAAAAGCCGCATGATCGTAACCCCCCGTCTTGGGAAGGACAACCAGCGTGATGCAGCCCGCTTCTTTCTCCATCCGGACATTGCGGCCCGGCAAGCATTTCACATGTCCGATGTCGGGATAAGCCTCCCGAGCCAGCCATTCGAAATCCTCCGCCGTCACGGCCCGGCCCCGGTGCTTGATCAGCTGGGGGCCCCGTTTCAGCGCTTCCTCCAATGGTTCGGGGTCGCATCCCCCGGAAGCAGGCTCCGGGTTCGACACGCTTTGGATGAACGCAATGGAGGTCTGCAGCTGATTGATCACCAGCTTGTCCACATTGCCTCTTGCTCCGCCGCCCGTTGTATAACTCACCCTTACCCGTTCAAGATCCGAGTTCGGCAGACGCTTCCCGTGAACGCCGTCTCCGAAATACAGCCGTCCTGTCAAACGGTCTATCCTGTAATGGCGGTCCGCCGCGCCGGAATTCAATAAATTCGTTACCGGCTCATACCGGATCCAGCATTTCATAACATGTCCTTCCGAATCGCGCAAAATCTCGGTGCGGCCCTCTTCCCGCTCCAGCCCGGACAGCTCTTCGCCGGATAAATGGCCCGTCTCATCCACCCAGACCTGCTCCGATACAACCGGAGTACGGGCTAAGGCGCCGATGGTTGAACTTCGCCCGTAAATTCATCGTATGGAGCCGCCTGAGGCGTTTCCTTCTCCACGGTTTCCTGCTGAATAGGCGCCGCGGTGTTCAAATGGATGCCTTGAATCAGCGGGCAGGGGCTTTGCCGGTCGGATGAATCAAACCTTCCATCCCGGTTCACCGCGCGAATCCAGTACCTGCTGCTCCCGAACATCCGTTCTTCCACCATGCCGGATGGAGCGTAGAAACGAAGGGTCCCGCTTCGGGTAAACCCGTTCGTTTCATCCGTCGTTTTCAGCGGCCGCCAGCTTCCGCCTCCTGTGCTGTACTCCCATTCGATAGCCGGGGCACTCCCTTTCGCTGTCTTTTGCGGCAGTACCGAGAAATAAAGGCTGATCGGCCCCCGTTCGGGAGCCCGGTCGAAGCCAAAGTAAACGGCCGGTTGACCGCTCCCCGGAAGCCGAAACGGGGTAAAAGGAAGCCTCCGGTCTCCGGCTTCGTTCAAATGCTGCCGGCTCTCCCCGTTATTACGGGCCCAGCAGGCTTCCAGCGGATAAACCGGCTCGTCGTAAGCGTATTTCAGCCGAACCTGCTCGATCCACGGAGACAAATAAAGCGGGTTCGCCGAATATAAATTTTCGATGTTCATAATCCGGGCGCGAATCCAATAATTCCATTCCGAATTGACGAAGGTTTCCTTCAAATCGGCCGGACAAATAAACGAAAATTCACGGTCGCCTTCCATGGGGCTGTAAAACATCGTCTCCGCTTCCGCCGGCACGGGCAGCCTTACCCATGCGGAACCGTTCCAATATTCCCATATGACGCGGGTGATGGTAACCTTGTCGGGCAGGTCAACCTTATCCACATCTTTCTTCTTCATGATAAGCTTCCAGTCGATTTGCGGCGGTTTCTCGGGCAGAATCCGGTGTTCTCGGTATGACAGGCTGAGGCTTACCGTAATCCGGCCTCCGCGTTTGCTGAACGCTTCCCCGCAGGCGGCGTAGAACGCGCCGAACGGGGCGAACAGCTCACCGAACGGATACCCGCCAGAGGAATCGATTTGAATGTCCCCGGCATACATCCGCTCCGGCTCCATACCCCCTTGGCCGTGCAGATCCTCATAATCCGTCTTGATCCGCAAGCCGTCGAGCTCAAGCCCAGCCAAATCGGGGTCCCCCCGCCTCGGCAAGGGAATGAACCTTGCACTGCGACCATCGGCCCACTCCTTCCACAAGCTCCGCTTCTTCCCATGGAGCCATGGAGCGTTTGATCAGAATCAAACGGTTCCCCGGCTTATCGTCTCGTCAAAAGGAACCCAAGCGCCGCCCGAACGGTAACTCCACGTCACCGACCGGCTGTCGGCCAAGCGCTCAGCCAGTCCGGCCTCGGTGTACCGCTTCCGTGAGTGGGTCAGCTCCAGTTCGATCCGGGCCCCGTGCGCCAGCCGAAACAAATCGTTGTGCTTCAGCAGGAGACTGTGCTCCTGGATGTCGCCTTCCGCGCCGAAACGGAACAGCGCCACCGGCCGGTTCTCTCCCAAAGGGGGTTAAGTCGCACGATCCGGTCTTGAAGATCGCTGACACCGTACAAGTCCGTGAGCCGTGCCGGTGTAACCATAATGGGGTGCTCCGTTTCGAAGAGGACTGGATCTCCGCCCTCCGCAGGCGTTCCCGCTACCTTGGTTCCCTTCGGCACGAGCACCGTCTCCCGCGCACCCTCGCTTAAATAAAACGTCAGATAGGCCTTGGCCGGCCGGGAGGACATCTGGGTTACATCCAGCAGGTTCAGAAAGGCGACGAAATTTTTATGCGGAACTTGGTTAAGCCTGGAGATATTGTCTCCCAGCATCCTTGCGAACAGGAGAAACAGCGCCGTTCCCGGATCAGGGTCTTCCGGCGTGAATCTCCATTCGGGCGTATAAAAGGGAACCATCCCCTGCATCTGACGGATCAGCGCCGGGACATCCCGGGGATCGATCGGAGGAACCCGCATCCGTGAAACACCTCCTGTCCGTTCATTTCCAAAGCTTTCCCCGGCCTTGGATTATTTTGTTCCTTCATGGATATAGAAAGGATACACCTGATTAAACAAGTTGTTCGTCGCCCGGACTTCGTAACGGATGCGGATCATGACTTTGCCCGGATTGCCGGGATCCGGCTCCGCCCGGACTTCCACTTCATGCACCCGGGGCTCCCAGACCCGGATCGCTTCCTCAACATTCGATTCCAGCAGGTGCAGCGTCGTTTCGTCCGTTGAGCCGAAGAGAAAGCTCTCCACACCGCGACCGAAGTCCGGCCTCATCATCCGTTCCCCTTGCCGGTCCAAAGAATAATGCGGATCGCTTCGGCAATATCCTCCTCATATTCGGACATTTGGATCCGGCCGGTGGCCTCATCCACTTCGACGGGGAACTTCCAGCCCCTCCCCAAGAACGACTTCATATGGGTGCGGTCTCCTTTCCCGGATCAGTTGATTTTCACCATGCTGCCTTTAATGTTCACGACCCCGTCCGACTTGATGTCAACCGAAGCGCTGCCTTTCAGAGCCAGTGTGGCGGCGACCTCGATGCTCACCTGGGTTGATTTGACCGTAATCTGCTTCGTGCTTTCAATCTGAATATCGCCTTTGGCATTCATAGAAATGACGGAGCCGCCGGCCTTAATCTTGATTTCATTAGCGGAGCCGCCTTGAATCACAACGGAATTGTTCCCGCTCGAATCGGCGATTTTGAGCGTGCTGTCTTTATCCAGAAGCTCTACGATTTGGCCTTTCTTCGTCTTGACGGTGATTTTACCTTCCTCGTCTTTATCGTCAAAAATCAGCTCATGGCCCGCTCTCGATTTGAACTTGCGGATGTCGTTCTTATCGTTCATTCCTGCCGGTGAAGGGTCCTTCTTATTCCACAGCGTACCGATGACATATGGTCGCCGGGCTTCGCCGAGGTGAAAGGCGACCAGCACTTCATCTCCAACCTCGGGAATAAACAGCGACCCCCGGTCTTTGCCGGCCATCAGGGTGGCGATCCGCGTCCAATCGGTTTCCGTCTCCCCTTCGCGGAGCGGCAGCTTCAGCTTGACTCGGGCCAAATTCTCCGGATCCTTGTTGTCTGTCACGACGGCCACCATCACGCCGTTAATCTTAGGGGTGAGCGAATCAAGCGAATCGTTCGGGCCTATATAAGGAAATTCGTTCATCCTATCCCACCGCATTTCCTTGAACTTTAAAAGAGGTCGTATAGCCCGAGCTGTCGATCCGGTGCGTAGAGGAAACAATATAGTAGGACTGGTTAAAGACTTGGCCGAGTCCGTCCAGCTTGATATACCGTCCCGCGCAGATTTCGGGCAGCCCGATGCATTCGCCGTCGCCGGACACGAGCTTCATGGCTCTCTTGTTCATAATCGCCTCGGCCTTGGCTTTTGCCTCTTCCACGGAATCCACATTCGTGTAGATATTTTCTTCGAAATCGCCCTGCGTCTTTAGTAAATCCTTCCCCGTCTTGGAGCCCGAGCCCAGCTTGGTAATCTCCGAGGCCGAGGACACGATCGGCTTCTGCTGCTTGTCGTCCCAACCGCGCACCGTCACTTTGGTTACCTGGTCGGCAATGTTCATGTCGGGAGAGAAGCTGCGCAAATTTTTGCCGTAGCTGAGCGTCAGCACGCTGGAGGTGGCCGTAAGCGGTTTTCGGAAATACATCGATTTATCCACGAGAAAAAAATCATAATTGCAGACGAGCGCCAAATATTCGAGAAATTTAAAATCGCTCATTCCCTTTTGATCAATGGTCTTGATTACAGTTTGCGTATCGTCCACAACGACATCCGGCACGTATTTCTGTCCGATTTCCTTCGCCACGTCGCTGTACTTTTTATCAATCCAATAGCCGGCCTTGGAGCCCTTCATCATCAGGGTCGACTTATCCATGCCCAGGATCTTGAGCGTAGGATGGCCCTGCCCCGGATAATCGGCGGTAACGGAGGTGATAATGCCGTAAAATACGGTTCTCAGCTTATCGGTATACCCCATCTTTACTTCCAGCGTTTTCCCTAGGACAAAATACTGGGTCAGCCAATTGAAGTCCCTTTTTACGGGATCGTACGCATTTTTTACAGTAAAATTGACGTAGTTGGCCTTCGGCTCCACACTGGTAGTCACGGTGATGGAGGGAATAGCCATGCTCTCGGTGACCATATTGGAACCGTCGATATAAATTTCGTAAGCGGGTGCGTAAAAATTCCGGTATTTGCTTTCCAGCTCGTCAAACGTATAAGTAGCGGTTTCCAGCGCCACGGCCATTCGCCTCCTCCGTCAAAATGTATCGGTCAGAACTATGGGCGAAGAGCTAGTCCAGCCTGGGAACGATCAGCTTGCGCCCCGCTTCGATGTGTCTCGGGTTATCGATCTTGTTCGCCCTGGCAATAGCTCGCCATAGTCCGGGATTTTCGTATTCATGTGCGGCCATCATCCACAGCTGGTCGCCTTGGTTAAACGGCTTCTGCTTCGTGCGGTCGGCAGACTGGCGCGGAATATGCTGAAACTGCTCCTTCATACTCATGACTGCCTTGAAGCTGACTGTCAGCGTAGCCCGGACCGGAATACCGGAATCAAGAAACATGGTGAATTTCTGCGAAACCTTTTCAATGACGCCTTTAAAATTCAAGGAGCCCCAAACAAATCGGCACGGCGGAGGTGCATGCAAATCCTTATCGACTTCCAGCAGCTTTACGACTTTGGAAGTATGGGTGCGCACATCCGAGCCCTGCTCGTAGGTGTCGAAAAACAAGTCCATCGACAGCGTAGTCGCCTCGCCGCTGACGAACTGGGCGATCGGCGCGTTCAAGCCGGGAATGGTTTGCCACGCAAACTTATTGGAGGATTCGAGCCGGTATTCTTTCGGGTTAAACAGCACCTCGATCTCCTGCCGGTCGCTGCCTTCCACTATAATTTTCGCTTTCGTTAGGGACATGCCGTCTCATCCTTTACTGGAGCCGATCCATTAAATAACGGTAACCGATAATTAAAGTCCGCTGCGCCGCCGCTCGAACCTTATCTTCTTTTCCAATTCTTTATACACTTTGTCGACAAAACGCTCTAAATCCGGCAACGACGACCTGGCGTCTTGCGCAAGCTGGATTTTCATCGCTTCCAGTTGCGTGGAAACCTGGCTCACGGCCTGTGCCGACGCTTGCTTTACAAGGGCCCCGGGATCCGTCTTCTGCTTCTTATGGTACTCAATCTCCGAGCGTGTCGTACTGAAGGGCGATCGCGGCGTTGTGATTGAAGCGCCAGTACCGGCGTTCTGCGATGCAGGCGGCCGTACGGCCCGGGTTTGCAGCGCCAGCGGCGTCAATGCCGAAGGCTGAATGCCACTTGTGGTGTGCGGTGTCCGAGGCGCCTTCAGCGCACTCTGTACCGCGGCTTCGGAAGGCTGAGCCGAACCCGGAGCCCTATGCCGGCTTATCAGCGGACGCAAAATTCCTTGCGATAAGCGCGTAAGCACAGGCGGCTGCGGTGCGGCCGGCTTAGCAAAAGCGGCTGCGGTGCGGCTTCCGGCAACGATGGATACAGCTTTTTTCCCCTTGCGCGCCTCTCCCGGTTCACGCTGTGGCGCTGCACGGCGGGTGGTCAGACCCCGTGCTTGCGTCCCCGACGGTCTGAGTTCCGGCACGGAAACGGAAGGATGAACCATGACAGCTGATGCTGCAGCTTCCGACGGTATCTTTTGAACCGGGTGAATTTGCGGTATCGGGACGTTCCTGATACTCTCGGAATACGCAGGCGGTTTGTCAACCTGGGTGCCTGGAAATACGGCTCTAGCTTTATGTGCCGAAGGCTGCGAAGCTGGGCCGCCGGTCCGGAGTCGGCTTCCCGGTCCGTCAGCTTGACGAACGTTCCGGTCGGCTGGATCGAAACGGTGCGCAGGAAGCGGATGACGACCTGGCGGCCGACGATGCTCGGTCCATTCCTCCTCGCGGGACCCGGTTGAAAGCCTTGTTCCCGCAGATCGAGCATTTCGGGTATTCATTAACCGCGATGAAAGTGCATATGCGTTCGTAAACCGTCGCTCCGGTTGGATATACTTCTGCAGCGTCAATGTACGACCCGATGAAGTCCGGTTGTATCCTTCCGCCATCTTTTGGAGCGGATTTCGCGGTAAAACCGCCGGATTACGGGTAATTTCATCCGATGGGCGGGGCCACCCCGCTTTCATGCTCTGTGTCGAGGCATCCGCCGCCATGGACCCCGTATCGTGCCCGGGGAAGACCTGGGAAGCGGGCTTTGCACCGGGTTGGCGACGGAATATCTGTGAAGCTGCTTCTTTCGCCGGACTGCCCGCATAAACCGGGTTTTCTCCAGTTGATGAAAAGGCTGAATCAGTAAATGCATGGACCCGTTGAGCCTGTTGGGCGGAGTAATCGGGCCGGTTCATATCAAATGGATCTATCGAACGCGATTGCCTTCCCAAGGTCTCTCCCCTGTTCCCATCTTGCGGGGCCGGAGAACCGATCATTCCTCTGCTTGCAGATCGCAGGGTTGTTCGGCCCATTGACGAAAGCGCCGGATTAACGGTTCTTTCCGCGGGAAGCAACCCGTCTTTCGCCGTTATCGCCCTATTCCATAAAGCAGCATGGACAGCCGAGTTCACCCTTTGAACGGGCAAATCCGAAACCTCCCCCATTCCCAAGGGCCTAGTCGCAAGTATGGACGCGGGAAAATGCGAAACTTGTACTCGGTAAATCGGCCTCCGGTCCCGAACCAAGGCTTTTGAATGGCCCGCGACCGACTTTTCAAACTCCCAAGCAAGAGATAGCCGGCGTGTCTTCCCCTGATTTTCGATAGGGAACGCTTCGGCGCGCGACACACTGCCTTCCGGCGGATTAGGTAATGATGGCGCCGTTTCCCGGCCTCCTACCCTCCGTTGCATAAGACGGCGTGAATCCTTCGGGAGGTAGTTGCCGTTCCCTTCTTCCCGGTACGCCAGTCCAGCTGCCTGAGGGGTGTACGGGAGGAGCCCAGTCATCGGAGGATTCGGCGTCCGGGCCGGCTCAACCTGTTTCCCAATTTCGGGCCATAAAGGTATAGTTATCCCCCGGGAAAAGGCCATGATCGTTGAAAGAACAGGTGTACTCGAAGCAGTTTCCGAACCGGGCAACGTACTTAGTCTGCTCGTATCTATCGAACGGGCTGCCCGCCTTTTCCCGCTGTCATCCCTTATTGCTTCCAACTTCCTCTGGCCGGGCAAAGAAGCTGCCCTCCATGGACCGGATGAAGCAAGACCACGCATTCCCATGCCATCCCGCTGCGTGTTCTTCTGTACGGCTTCATGTTGGCTGCGATCCGATACGCTCCTTCGAAGTTTAGCTCCCGTACTTCGTTCAGCGTTGCTCTTGATTCCCGAAACTAAAGGGTTTGAAGAATTAACGGAACGCACCGGCGTCTGTGTTAGAGCAGCCGGGGTAGCTGCATAAACACTTTCAGGGAAAAACCGCGCTAGAATCGAACCCCAAGATAACGTCCATCTAACATGCTTGTTATAAAAATCACTTATCTTACGGGCAGTAAGATAAGGTCGGGATAATCCCGGACTTCTGAAAGAAAGGGACAGAGGATTTCCTTGATCCGCTCCTTCGACCCAGGCACTCTTGGCCCGCTGCATGACAACGACGGAATTTAAGCTTGATGTTGCTCCGTTTCCCCTAAGGATGGGGGCGGGAATCGGCAAAGCCGCAAGTCCCTGTTGATCTCCCAAGCTTTGTACGAAGTTTAACCCCTGCTTTAATGCGGGACCGTTTCTTCCCGTGTCAATGACAATGACCTTCTGAGTCTCTAGCCCTTGACCATACTTCCGATCTCCCGCCTCGGAACCTCGCTTTCTTGCGCCGCCGAAAGTGATGCCCAACCGCAAGTCCGGCGCATGCTCCGATATCCGCTGAACCAGCGTCCGGTCTGCGTCCTCCCATAATGGAAAGAACGCTACGGGGCCCATCGGCGCCGCGGACTACCGGATGCTCCCTTCTTGGGGCGGACGATATCGCCGCAGCACGTTTCCTTACTACGGGGGCCGCCTTGGATTCAGGCTTCCGTTTGGCCTGACGAACCCGCTCTCCGGATAGGAAGCGTTCCCCCAGCCGTCCGGTAAACCCGAAATTCCTCCTCAGCGTGAGTAGCTCCGCTTTTATTCGGCGTTGTACGGGGCGCCAAGACCCGGCCAAACGGTTTGCCGTCACCGGCTCTGTTAGAGAAGCTATTGCAGCCGCTCCACTTGTTTCAAAGGGTATTCTTTCCGAAGCAACCGGCAAGCTCCATTCCGAATCCGACAAGTGAAAACGGATTGAAGGCCCGGAGTAACGGCGAATCACCACAAAATGAGGCAAAGCTGTACCCGGCCTCTGCCCAATGGTTTCAACGGATTCAGTGGTCTCAACAGACTGAATGGCCGCTCGTTCACTTCCCCGGTTACGCCGGAAAGCCTCAAGCGGACGAATGGCAGACTGCTCCCGCATACCGTTAAGCGCTTGTTCCAAGCCGGGTTTTCCCGCAGACCTGATTGATGTCCGTGGGCACCCTAATCGTTCCTTTTAATACCAAATGCAAACGGCTTGAATCTTCGGAACCAATAGAACCGGATTCATGCCCAGCGGCCTTTCCGTTCGATTGGCTAGGCGGCATTCTTGCAGGAAGTCTATCCGATGCAGCGGCAGTGCTAAGAGAATTGCCGGTCCAACCGGAATCCATCTTTGGAAGGGATCTGTCTGCCTGCGGCGACCTCCTGGCCTATCGGAACTCCATCGTGACGACGAAGCATCTTTCGCTTTCGGTCTGCCTCTTGCAGTCCTGCCTCCCGAACCCGCTTCCAATCGTTGCGTCAGCCTCGCTTCCGCTGAAGCAAGACGCCTAGCCTGTCGTTCGGTCGCTTCGTGGCGCTGAGCTACCTTCTCCAGCATTTGCAGCGTCACTTGATGCGTCCGGAGCAAGACCCGCTCTTCCTGCTTCAACAGCTGCAGGTTCAGCTTCAATTGAAGCGTGTATTGATGCAGGGAGACATGCTGAACCGGAGAATCCTGGGATTCGGCCCTAAGCAGGAGCAGAGGCAGCCTTCCCAAATAATCCTTGGGGGCAAAGCGGTATTTTTCCGTGATTTGTTCGGCGAACCTGCGATGCTCCGGCGTCTTGAGCGTCGGCCCGGCTTTGAAATGCTCCGTCGTTCTCATGCTTCTGCTCCTTGCATCTATTCTCGCTGCATCCGTCTTCGCTATCTGGCATAAATCGCCTTGAGGCCATTGTGCACCAGCTCGATGGTCTCGACTGCAACCTCGCCGCTTGTCGCATTAAGCTGAGGCCCCGACCATTTCACCGGGTAGCATCCGAAAAAGTTCCAACGGACCATCTCCTGCCATGACTCGTCGTACAGGATGATCGACCCGCTCTTGCGGGTAATCCTGCCGCCGGCGGAATTAAAATACCAATCCCACAAATCGCTCGATTTCGTGATTCCCCGTTTCAGCACAAGCGGAGGCGACTTCGTCCCTTTCGGCAGGCGATGGGTATATCCGTTGACTCCGCCCTCGGCAACCTCCTCGTATTCCAGCTCCGACTGCAGTCCGCTGACCTCGGAGAAGCCGGCGACCAGCATGCCGTCCAGCTCCACCATAAATCGAAAGGCTTGTCCGAATACTTCCGGTTCGGCGGCGCTCATAGGCTTCACCTCTTATTAAACACGTCGAAGGGGTTGTCCGGCTCATCATTCAGGCTCCGGTTGATGCGCGATATTTCCGAACACCAGCGCCGCCGTTCGCGATGCTCCATATTCATGATATCGTCATGGGGCCAGTGAAAATAATAAGCCAGGAACGCGGCTTCCTCGTAAATTTGATCTGCGGGATAGACCGTTAGGCCCCCTCCGTCTCGGCTAAAAAAGAGATGTCCACCTCGAATTCATGGTCGCATTTCGGACAGGCGGTGCGTACGCTGAGATTTTCCACTTCATTAATTTGCCGGTAAAAGTTTTGCAGAAAAGCAAGGTCCGCCGTAAACAGCCTCTCGATTACCCTTGTATCGATCATCCGCAAATCGCCCAGCTTGGTAATGACCCGGGAAAGCAATATGATGCTCAAATAACCCGGATTTTGCTGCACACGCTGATCCCGCATCGGCAGGATCTCGTCGGCCGCCGTGGCCAGCCGCATGACGCCCCGTTTATGTAAAGTGCCGCTTTCGTCGACATAGCCGCGCGGAAGCTCGAATTCATACTCTGTCTGGAATGCCATGGCGTCCTCCTTCTGAAAAAGCCTGCTTGATGAAAACAAAAGATAGAAGGAAAAGCCCCGCTACCCTTTGTTTTCAAAAAGAGGTTTCGAACAATATAAATAGGGTTAATGAATAATGGCTAAAATTACTTGCTTCGGGTCATGCCCTCGTGGGCCAGCTCCAAATTCTCAATGGCGACCTCGGAAGCCGTAGCATTGAAGTCCGGAGCGGTGTATTTGCACGGCCACGCTTCGATAACCTGCCAGCTGGCCACGTCCTGGCCTTCTTCGTTGATGGCGATAATGGTTACATTCTTGCGGGCGACTTTGCCCTGAACGCAGTCCGAGATCCAGTTGTACATATCCATGGAATCGGTTACGCCCCACTTGAGCGTAATGTTGCCGTATTTGGCCAGTCCCGGGAGCTTGCGGGGGTGATCACTTCGTTCCCCTCGCGGTATTCTACGACGTCAAGCGATGCGTCAAAGCCGGAAACTTCGCTGAAGCCGGCCTGCTGAATTCCTTCCATTTCAACCCTATATCTAAACTTGCGGTAAGGATCCTTACGTTGAACGGCCATCCTGTGCCGAACCCCTTTCCTTTGTAGTCATATTTTATTCCGAGCCCGTTTTTTGCGTTATCCGGAACACGACGAACTCGGCCGGCTTCACCGGAGCGATGCCGATCACACAAATCAGACGTCCGTTGTCAATATCGTCCTGCGTCATGGTACTGCGCCCGATTTGAATATAATACGCTTCGGCCGGGCTTGTCCCCGCCAGCGCGCCGTCCTTCCAGACGCGGGTCAGGAACGCATCGATCGTACGCTGGACGCGGGCCCACAGCTTCTCATCATTCGGCTCGAAGACAACCCAGTTCGTACCGTTCTTAATCGACCCTTCCACGAAAATGAACAAGCGGCGGACGTTGACATACTTCCAGAGCCCGTTGGAGGAAAGCGTCCTGGCGCCCCATACGCGAATGCCTTGGCCTGTAAAGGAACGGATCAGGTTCACGCCGCGCGGATTTAAAATATCCTGCTCGCCTTTATTGTACTGGCAGTCGAGGCCGGTACAGCCGCGCACGACTTCGTTCGCAGGCGCCTTGTGAACCCCGCGCGTATTGTCGCTGCGCGCATAGATGCCGGCAATGGAGCCGGACGGCGGGATATAGATGCTACGTTTGTCCAGCGGATCGAACACCTGCGACCACGGGTTATACATCGCGGCATACTGCGTATCGAAGATATCGCGGTGAGACATCACGTCGGCGATCTTCGTTTTATCCCTCGGGATATCCAGGATCGCAAAGCGGCTCCCCAGATTCTCGCAGTGCGCCACCAGCGCCAGCTGCACGTTCGGATCGGTTACGCCCGGTACAGCCATTAAGCTGACTTCATCGTTATCGATAAAGGCCTGGATGCCCGTACGCTTGCCGGGACCGAGATCCTGCCCCATAAAGTCGCCCGCCGACAAGGCGTCGGCCGAACCGTCACTGCCGCCCGACAGCTCGATCACGAACTTGCCTTCCTCTTCCTTCAGCCCGGAAATTACGGTGAACGGAGGCACGGCGCCGTGGTCTTCGCCTTCACTAGATACACTGATGATATTGGACTTGCCGATCACCTTTTCCACATAATTGGGAGCTGTGATGTTAAGGGAAACGCGTTCGTAGGTTTCCGCTTCGTCGCCGTAGTACGCAGACAGGGTAAACTCACAGGTCGTAAGTACCTTCACCGGAAGCAGGTTGTTGTCCGCGACCTCTTCATCACCCGCCAAGTGATGTTCCAGTTCGATCAAATTATCCTGCGAGGACACGATGCGGCTATACTGCTTCTTCACACCGTCGTCGAAGGCTACGACGTCCCCGGCCCGGAAGCCCGCGCTGCTTTTCACGCGGTATTTCTTGGATTCAGCGGCTTCACCCAGCACTTCATAAATCTGCGTCTTCGCCTTGCTTGCCGGCTCTAATACGACGCGCACCCGGTTGCCCCATTCGCCCGGATTTTTGGCCGTGAGCCTGAGCACGGAATCCGTACCGTTCGAAGCGGCCTTCGCATCCGAAGGAGCCACCCTCATCACATAGCAGCGCGAGCCGCCGTTCACGAAGAAATGCTCGATGGCATAAGCCAGATACCGGTAAGATCCGAAGGCGTTCTCCGCCAGATACCCACCGAATTGTCTGGTAAAATCGTTCATGCTGGAAACAAATTGCGGCGACCCTTCCACCGGCCCCTGGCGGCAAGCCCTATAAATCCCGCCGTACTGGTGCTTACCCCGCCTAGCGGCACGCCGCCGCTGTCGAACTCTTCCACATAGACTCCAGGCGATAAATATTCAGCCATTTGTTCCTGATCCGGACATTCGATTCGTCCGAAATCAGTTCCCTCCTCCCAATCCTCATTGGTGTTTCCGTGCTATCGATTTCCCGGATGCCGATCATGTATGTATCGATACCTTGCTTAAACCACATTCGCGTTAATCGGACAGAGCGATCGGCCCAAGCTGTGTCGGCTGACCCTCCTCCATGTGCACCTCCCTGGCCAGAATAAGCGGCTCTTCATCGGAACCGAGCAAATAAACATCGGCGTTGAAATGTTTCACACCCTGCGGCGGGAAGGCGCCGCCCATTCCCCCGGCCGTCGCCCGACCCTTCCGCTACATCGACAAGAGCCGTCCCTTTGCTGTGAGAAAAGCGTAACGGTGTTTGCAAGTTCATCCTGCGGCCGGTTTCATCTATAGCTTTGATCCGGATAAACTCCCTTTGAGCCGGATCCTTATCGAGTACATAGTAGCATCTGCCGCTGACGAGCCGATTCGCGGCTCCGATAGGAAGCCGGGTCTCACCTGGATTCGTATCCCCGGGTAGCTTGGCCCGCGCGAGGTCCATGTCCGTCACCACAGCCCGCAGAATCGTATCCCCAGGCGTAAGTGCGCCCGACGCCCTTACCCGGACGCGAAGTAAAGCCGCTCCTTCAGCGAAAGGGTAAGAAGGTGTCGGCAGCGACTGGGATCAGCACCGGCTCAAGCGGATTCAGCACCCGCGTATCGACGACGGCCCTGCTGTCCATATAATAAGGTGCGGTCAGCACGATTGAATATTCGCCTTTAGGCAACCCTTCCAGCACAAAAGTGCCGTCCGGTTTGCGGACCGGCCTGCCGGGTATTCCTTCCAATGTCAATCGTGCGGCTGATGCCGGTGCCTGTCCGGTTACCACATCCACGGGGATAACGGCCAAAGCCAGTTTGACGGTGAACTCGCTTCTAAGACGCTCCATGTTTACCGTCCCTCCCGCTCTTCGAGCTGGAAGTGCGCGTCCGCAACCCGCTTCGTCTGCTTCGTACGGGTGGAGTCGAGATAAACGGGTCCCGCCATATAGCCCAGAGATAATTTATAAGGCGTATCCGAGAACAGACTAACCGCCGTTTCCATGCTGATCGGGTGCGGCATGATCCGAATTTCTTCATCGCTGCCCGCCAGCGACCCCTGGAGATCGGCACCGCGAAGCACGGCGTGATCGTGGAACACCTGCATGACCTTCCCCATAATCCGCTGTTCGTCCAAAGAGCGGGTACTGATTTCCGAAGCCGAATGGCAGGTGATCAGATAATATAAATTCAATGCCATCGGCGGAAACTGCAGCGTATTCGTCCCCCGGCCGATCATTTCCGTGCGGCGGTTGTCGGCATTTTCCTGGATGCTGTATAAAAAGAGGGTCAGCTGAAAATCGCCCTTATCCGTCGGAGAAGCCAGGCCGATCGACTCCGGCTGGGACAAGAGTACGGGGGTCAAATGCTCCCGCAGCAGCTTCACCAGCGTGTGGCCCACGTCGGCAATCACGGTATAATCGGCCAAGATCCCTAGCTCCTTTCGCACCTGACTGGGTCAATCCACCAAATCGGCGTACTCTCCCATTTCCTCGCGAATCCAAATCTTGCCGTTCTTCCGCAGCTCGCTGCGCGCCGATACCAGAAGCTGCTTCATGCCGATCGCACATCCCTGCTCCGCCGCCATGAAGGCCGCGGATAGTACAATGTTCTTGATATAGCCGCCTGCGAGCTCGAATTTGGAAGCCAGGAAGCGAAAATCAATGTCGTCATCCACCGGCGCTTCGGGCGGGATCAGCCCGCGCCATATTTGTTCACGGTGTCCGGCGTCCGGGAACGGAAATTTCACGATAAAGCCAAAGCGCCGCATGAACGCTTCATCCAGATTCTGCTGAAGATTGGTGGCCAGAATGGTGATTCCGTCGTATTCCTCCATCTTTTGCAGAAGGTACGCGGTTTCCACGTTGGAATACTTGTCATGCGAATCCTTTACTTCGGAACGTTTGCCGAACAGCGCGTCCGCTTCATCGAAGAACAGAATGGCATTGCTCAGCTGTGCCTCGCTGAACACCTCATGCAAGTTCTTTTCCGTTTCGCCGATGTATTTGCTGATAACCTGGGAAAGATCGATTTTGTAAATCTCCAGCTGGACCTCCTTGGCGAGCACCTGCGCCGACATCGTCTTGCCTGTTCCCGGCGGGCCCGCAAACAGCAGGCTGACGCCTTTGCCGTAGGCGAGCGAACGATCGAATCCCCAATCGCCGAGCACAGTCCCGCGATACTGCAGCCTGGCACAGGCATGTTTCAATTGTTCCTTTTGCTCGGGGGAAGAATCACCTGGTCCCAATCGTATTTCGGCTCGATTCTGACAGCCTTCTTCTTCAGATTGTGCTGGACCTGGGCATAACAGGCGCGGTGGAGTACAGCGGATTCATCTACATTGCCGTGAGAACGCCCGTTCCAGCGGAGCAGCTGCACTGTATAATCCAGGGAGCCTGCGATTTGTCCGGGCGAGAACCGGAACTTCCCGGCGACCGCTCCCCAGTCGGCGGCTTGTCCCAGCCCGCGCTCCGTGCTCCAGCTTTCCCACAGCCGCTTGCGCTGCGTCGCATCGGGTACGCCAACCTCCACTTCAAGGAACAATTTCCCGCCTTGCAGCGGTTCCGGGTGCCAGGCCTGCTCCGACAGGAGAAAGATCGGCCCCTGCATCCATTGGATCCGGCTAAGCGGCTCCCGGCGCTTGCGGCCAAGGCCTTCGTCTTCTCCCAGCAGCAGATGAAACCGCTCGAACGCCACGATGGCTCCATAGAGCATCCCTTCGCGGAACACTTTCGCAATAAGCTCGGAAAAAGTCCGTTCATCCCGCAGCGACCCTTCGATATCGGCGACCAGGAGCGGCTTATCCCAATAGGCCGCCGCATGTCGGGTCTGCAGCTTTTTGCCCGAGCCCGGCGGTCCCCATAAGCAAAATACCGGAACCGGGTCGGATGCCTTATACCCTTCCAGGTAAGCGCGCAGCTTCGACTGAAGTTCCTGGCCGGTTTCCAAATCCGGCAGGTCGCGCCCCGCTTCGTAAAGCCGGCTGTACCGGCGCAAAGACGGATCCGTATACCCGATCCCGAGCAGGAAAGCGGTCATCCGTTCATCCAGCCGCAAAGGCCGGGAGAGCAGCGAACCGCTCACAGACTCCGGTGTCCCGCCTTCGCTGCGCAGGAACCATTCCTGAAGCCGGCTCCCGTTCATAAAAGCCTTCAGCGGCCCCGGCCCTTCCGATCCCGATAAACCGTACAGCCGAATAGCCAGCTCAGGGGTTAAGTACTTGCAGGTGGCGTCGTCCTGGACATAAGCGTACAGCTTCTCATACTTGCGGTCCGCCTCCAAAGCAAGCGCCATCAGCACGGTCTGCTCTTCAAATTCATTCAGTCCAAAAACCTGCGACAGGTATAGAACCGGCAGGAACAGGTCCTGCTCCAAGGCGGCGCGCCGCTTCCGTGCAAGCTCCGCATCCATATCGGCCAACTGCCGGCGCAGTTCCGCGAGCTCGGAATCCTCCTCCCGCCCGTCGTCGTCATATAGCGACCGGTGCATTTCCTCTTCCGTGAGCACCAGGCCCTTGAAAGGGAGCATCGACGGATCGGTATGCGTATCCGGCCCCTCCATCCGCTTCATCAGGATTGCCAGCCGCAAATCGAGCCTTGCCCATTCCTGCCCGTAATGCTCCCAAGCCGTTCTGTAAACGGGTGTATCCATTGTCGTTGTCCCGTCCCCCGGCTTCATCGGTTTCCGAAGCTGGCGTTATAACGAACGGGATCCAGTTTCATCTGCGCCGCTCTGGCCCCCCACTCATCCGCTTCCCGCTCCAGGGAAGGATCGTCGTTCACCGCGACGCCGTTGATTTCCGCCGTCGGCTTAACCCGTCCCTGCTTCTGCTGAACGATATGAGCCAGCTCATGGCCCAGCGACTGCTGCCCCTTGGAGGACTCGGGGTTATACTGGCCGGGCGCAAAGTGAATATCGCTGCCTTGAGCGTAGGCCAGAGCACCAACCTGCCCCGCCTTGTCTCCCACGTGCACCTTCACGTCGGAAAAATCCGCTGAGAAGGCTTGCTCCATCTTGGCGCGGACAAGATCCGGCATCCCGTCTCCGCCTTTTCTCTGGACGGCGGGTGCCGACTTGAGCTGCAATTCCTCATCGTCCTGGCTCATCCGCTGCGCTGCCGATACCGCTTTCATCTGCAGCTCTTCCTCGTCCAGGCTCATCCGCTGCGCCGCCGGTACCGCCTTTAACTGCAGTTCATCTTCGTCCAGTTCCATTCGCTGTGTCACTGGTGCTGCCTTCATCTGCAGCTCTTCCTCGTCCAGGCTCATCCGCTGCGCCGGAAGGCCGGAAATCATTCGCTGAACGGCGCGGTTGCCCGACATCCGCTGCAGCGCCTTCATTCCGGAAGCGACCGGATGCCCCGTTGGCCCCGGTGCGCTGCCTGATTTCACAGAGGACGAAGAAACGGGCTGCAATTTCCTTTCAAAGGGTGCATACCGTGTCATATAGGATCACACCTTTTTCCCAATTAACTTGATTTTGACACAATAGAAATCCTTGTGCAATACATTTTTCGCCATTTTTTGACGCGGCTTTCGTCCTATTTTCAATAGACGGAAAAGCCGTTCCATTCCCGGGAAGGTGTCAGCTCTCCTTGACGAAAACCTTTCCATTCGTGAACCGCATCTTTCCCCGGTCAAGCCATTCGGCGAGATTCTCAGCCGTACTCTTGCGAGCCTTCGCTTCCACCCAGCCGTCCGGAACCGGACTTGCCGCTGCAGGACGGTTGGATATATTGCTTACGGCGGGGGGACGCCCGCCTTTAGTCCAAATGTACTGCTTATAGAGCCTCAAGGTAGTACCCTGGACCGTTTTCGAGCGGATCTCGGTCACATGGTATTCAGGATGGGCCGACAAAAAAGGCTTCAGAGCCACTTCTTCCTGCCCGCCGGACAGCCCCTGTTCAAGAAAAACAGGCAGCGGTACGGCTTGCGGAACGGCCATCCGGCCTACGGCAGGCTCTAGGCGGGCAGCGCCGATGCTTCTGCTCACCCGCTCACATCGGGCTTCCACACCTCTGCACGCGAGCAAGACCCGTCCGGCCTTGGCGAAGGCCTCGTTCAACTTGGATTCCCGCTCCATCCCGCTAAGGTTCCCACGCTTGCCGAAGAACCTATCCGCCAGCTCCAGGAACTCGCCGAAGGCCCTTTGCATCTCCGAGGACTGGCGGAGCAGATGACCTATTTCCGGTTCGGAGTCCGATTTGTACTTTCGCAAGTCTTGAACCCGTTCATCCGCCTTCAGGACGGATTTCTGCAGCAGGCGCCATAATGCAAGAATTCGTGTAAGCGCATTCTCTTTCGATTCTTTCGGTGCTTTAGATCCGGATAACTGCTTTAACCAAATTTGCAGCGCCCGATTGCCCGCATATTGCTGCAGGCTCTTCATATGCTCCGGGGTCCACCCGGCAGAGCGGCCGGCAGGCTTCATCCGATAATATCGGCCGGGAGCGTACGGTTTCCCCTATTCAACCGGCTACCCGTAACGCCGAGTAATCTTCCCCCTTTAAACGGCACGGTCATGCTTCCCCTCTTGTCCGAACGATCCCGTTACCCGTCGCAGCCCAGTCTTGCATATATGAGCAGCATGGACGGTTTTCTTACATCCATAGTATCATAAAATGAGACCGGACGAAGGAATATTTTGGAGTGCATCCCGCCAAAATAAGGCCGATAAGATCGCTAAAATGACGAGCCCGGTGAGAACATCTTCTAAAATAAAGGAGACTACATCATGAAACCGCTGCAGCTGAATTTTCAGAAGACGGCCCTTGTATTAATCAATCTGCAAAAAGGCATTGTGAGTTTTCCGGGAGCGCAAAAAGTGGTGGCAGAGGCGCAGAAGGCTGCTGAAGGTCTTCCGGGAAAAGGGCGGGTTCATCAGCTTTGTACGGGTCAGCTTCCTGGACGGCAAGGATGCCTTGAAGCACGAGACCGACCAGCCGCCCGCCCATTTCGAGCGGCCGGCGGATTGGGCCGACTTCGCTCCGGAGCTCGGGGTTCAGAACAGCGACCATATCGTGACCAAGCGCCAGTGGGGCGCCTTTTACGGTACGGATCTGGACCTTCAGCTGCGCCGCAGGAGGGATTGATACGATCGTGCTGTGCGGCATCTCCACCAATATCGGCGTGGAAACAACCGCCCGGGAAGCTTTCCAGCATGGCTATAATCAAGTCTTCATAACGGACGCCATGACCGCGATAACCCCGGAAGAACATGAGGCGACCTGCAAATATATTTTCCCGCGAATCGGCAAACTGCGGACCGCGGATGAGTTTATATCGGAACTGGCTAGTCCTATAAATACTGCACGATATCCGAAGCGGACAAGGCGTATTCCCGCTTGACGGAGGCAGCCCGGTCTCCCGCCTGCCCGTGCAGAAAGACCCCCAGCACGGCGGCCTGCTCCGGCGGGAAGCCTTGGGCCAGCAGGTCGCCGATGAGGCCTGCAAGCACATCACCGGCTCCGCCCGTGGCCATCCCCGGATTGCCGGTACGGTTAATGTATACCCGGCCGTCGGGGGCGGCAATAACAGTCCGGGAGCCCTTTAACACCAGGACGACACCGCGGTCTACGGCGAAGCTTCGGGCAAGCTCAATGCGGTCCCGCTGCACCTCCGCCGTGGACAAACCGGTTAGCCGCGACATTTCGCCCGGATGCGGCGTCAGGATTACCGGACCGGTGCGCACAGGCCACAGGCCCTGGTCTGCGGAGGAAGCCAGCATGTTCAGCCCGTCGGCATCCAGCACGAGTGGGACCGCCGTCTGTTCCCAAACCGTCCTAAGCCAATCCGCATCCCCTTCCCAGCGCCCCATCCCGGACCCCAGCACCAGCGCATCTTTATCACGCGCCAATGCGGTCAAATCAACGGCCCGCACGCCGCTCCACTCTCCGGTTCCTCCGTCAGGCGCGCCCGGATCATCGCTTCCGGCACGACGCCGGCCAGCGCATCGCCCACTCTTTCCGGCGCGCCCAGGTGACAAGCCCGCTTCCGCCATGCAGGGCGGCCCTTGCGCATAATACCCCGGCTCCGCTCATCGAACGGCTTCCGGCGGCAATCAGCACATGACCATACGTTCCCTTATGCGTATCGGGCTTTCGGTGTAGAAAGAGTTCCAGGCCCATCGTTTGTTTCATTTCTTCTTCGTTCAACGTAAAGGTGTTTACGCCCATCTCATCCGCCAGCCGGACGGGTATTCCAATGGGGCCCACGATCACTTCCCCTGCCACCGAGGCACCGGGATGCTGTTCCAGTCCACGTTTGGTAAAAGCGAGGGCAACCGTCACAGCAGCTTGAATGCATGGAGTGTAGGTTTCCCCTGTATCGGCATTGAGCCCGCTGGGGATATCGACGGCGACGATAGGCAAGCCGCTGGCATTGGCTTCGTCTATAAGTGATGCATAGTTGCCGCGGGGAGCCCCTGGCTTCCGGTTCCGAGCAAGGCATCGATCAACCCGTCGGCCCGGCTCCAATCGAATTCGCCCGGTACGTAAACTTCGGAAGCCAACGGATAACGCAGCGCGATATCCCGCTGGGTGGCCGCTTCGCCTGTAAGCTTCATCGGGTCGTCCGCATACAGCAGACTTACCTTAAGGCCCGCATCCTGCAAATGCCGTGCGGCAGCAATTCCGTCGGCCCCGTTGTTCCCTTTTCCGACCAGCACGACCCACCGGCTTCCGCCGGTTTTCGCCAAACGAAGCACCTGCTCGGCTACGGCACGGGCGGCATTTTCCATAAGAACCAAAGCAGGAATACCGATGTCCCGGATCGTATAGGCATCGATATCCCGCATTTCTTTCGCACTCACGACAAACATAAGAAGCTCCTTTCCGGAATGCTGGCGATTCCCCTTCTTTACAGATGAAATCCTTCAAAACGAATAGTCCGCATTTAAGTTGACATAATATTTATTATGTAGACTTTATTTCGTACCCTGCGCATTTGGATCATTAATGAAACTCCACATAAGGGGCCAGGATGACCTCGGTAAGCCTCCCCTCCATCGACGACCCGTAAGGAATAAGTGAAAAACGGATTTCCTCCACCCGCTCCGGCAGACGCGGCGACACCTGAAATTCCGCACTGGCCCGGCCCGAGCCGCCGTAAGCCGTATGTCTGCTTACGGCATAAGGCTCTTCTGCGGTAATTTCCAGCATAAAGGTAGGAAGAAGGCTGCCGGTCCTGCCGCTCATAGGCAGTTCGGACTTCAACGGATACGATGCTTGCCTTCTCATGCTGCATAGCATGCGTAATCGTATATTCGTAACCGTCCGCCGCCGCCCTTTTCATAATCGGCAAAACTGTCAGCGACTCTCCGGCTTCATCCGGAAGCTCCGGCCGGGTCCCCGCATTCAAGCTGTGAAGCAGCATGCCGATTTCATGTGTCTTCATCCCATACTGTACAGACCATTCCTCCAGCGGCTCCTTCGGGGAAACCACGGTTTCCCGCCCGCCGCCGCTTTTCTTTCCCGGATCAGCCCCAACAGCCGCTCGTCGATGCTTCGAATGGATTCGTTATATGGATGGGGTATAAACTTCACAACTCGCACGCTCCCTATTTCAAAACTCATTTCAATTTTTCCAAAACCTTACATTCATCATACCACATCCGCCTGCTGCGAAACACGAATAAACCCGCGGTTTCCCGCGGGCCATGCGTGAATGTGCAAGATTAGGCAATAGAGGTAGGAGATCCGAACGGGCTTTCGTAATTCGCGGCCTGCTTCAGGATGCTCTCGGCCTCTTCCCGCGTCAGCTCGCCGTACCGGTTCACGGCATCGACGATCTTCGGCAGGAGGTGAATATCTCCCGCGCTGGCAAAGCCGGCAATGCCTTCGAACGAGAGCACGAAATGGACGCAGGCGTCGATCACCTTCTGCTCATCCCACGGCTCGTACCAGGTGGCGTAATTCCGCTGCGCCCCCTCTTCCCATGGCCGCCTTGCAATCGCTTTAATGACGCGAAGCGGTACCCCGCGTTTACCGGTCTCTTCAAGCAGTGCGTCAAACGCCTCCCGGTATTCCGGCATGGAATACAGCCGGTAATTCAAGGGAGTCAGTACCGTTTCGAACGGATACCGGCGGAGCGCTTCGAGGTGTGTCTCCGGCGCCTTATGCCCGTGTCCGGTGATGCCGATTGCCTTAATGACTCCCTCTTCCTTCGCCTCGATTGCCGCTTCAATCGCCCCGCCGGACCCGAGCGCCTTGTCGAGCTCCGTCAAATCGCCTATGGCATGCAGCTGAAGCAGATCGACGTAATCGACCTGCAGCCGCTCCAGCGAGCGGTAAATCTCTTCCTTGGCCCTCACTTTCGTTCGTTCGCCTGTCTTGGTGGCCAGGAAAATCCCGCTGCGGTGCTTTTTCATGAGGGGCCCCATTCGCTCTTCCGCATGTCCGTAGCTGGCGGCGGTATCAAAATGATTGATCCCGTTCTCCAAAGCAAAGGTAATCGAACGGTCCGCTTCTTCCTGCGTCACTTGTCCCAGCTTGGCGGCACCGAACATGACGACGGAGCTGTCGAACTGGAATGATTCCATTCTGCGTTTCAGCATCGAACGAATTCCTCCTTGGTTTCGGTTATTCGAGCGCAGCAAACCCGGTGCCGTTGATCGGCACGATCGGCTTAAGATCCGGCCCAAGGCCGCCACCCTCCCGGGGTGTTCGGTTCAGGGCGATATCGACGAGCCACTGGGTGAAGTTCGCCACCTGCATCTCCTTCATTTCCTCGGGACTGAAGAATCCCGCTCCGTCCACTTCCACACCGTCAGGAACCGGCTCCCCCATCCACGTAATCCATCAAAAAGCCGATGTATACATTATGAATATCTCTCGGCTGATCCCGAAGCGCTACGATTCGCGACACGGACGCCCGGATTCCGCTTTCCTCGTACACCTCCCGGACAATCGTTTCTTCGATCGGTTCATGCTGCTCGATATATCCACCCGGGTTGGTCCAGTTGCCCAGGCCCGGCTGAATCGCCCTCCGGACAAGCAGCACCTTGCCTTCCCGGACGACCAGCGCTCCTACGCCGATGCTGTAATTGCCCCAATGGACAAAATCGCAGCCTTCGCCTGTACAAGCCAAACGGTCCGCTCCGCCCAAGGAACGAATTTCGAGCGGCTTGCCGCACTTCATGCAAAACGAGGGTGTCATCTTCTTCATCTTCTCCTTCTGACGGCTGCACACGGGTGATGATCTTTCTTCTTTATTCTATTAAATTACAGTCCAAAGAAGAAGAGCTGAAATCATTGTACATTACTTTCCTCGGCGAAAGTAGCTTACGCACAAGTAATTTTGCTAACACAGACGTAACTAAGGCAATAACTTTTCACTACTTTCCTCCCCCGGGCTCTTTTGTTAAGATGACGTTGGCACTGGATGCGGAAGCTATTACAATTTCGGGAGGAATGCAGCATGGAATATCGCAAGCTCGGCCGAAGCGGCCTCAAAGTAAGCGAAATCAGCTTGGGCAGCTGGATGACCTACGGAGGCTATGTAGAAAACGAAAAATCGGTCCGCTCGATCGAACAAGCGTATGATCTCGGCGTCAACTTCTTCGATACGGCCAACGTGTACGAGCGGGGTGAAGCGGAGAAGGTCGTCGGACAAGTTCTCGGCGCTTATCCGCGGGATTCCTATGTGCTCGCGACCAAAGTGTTCTGGCCGATGGGGGATGGTCCGAACGACCGGGGCCTGTCCCGCAAGCACGTGATCGAGCAGTGCAACGCGAGCCTGAAGCGGCTAGGTACGGATTATGTCGATATTTATTACTGCCACCGTTACGATCCCGAAACGCCGCTCGAGGAAACGCTGCGGGCGCTCGACGATCTCGTAACGCAGGGCAAAGTGCTCTACATCGGCGTCAGCGAATGGACGGCGGCCCAGATGGTCGAAGCGCTCGGTATTCAGGAACGCTATCTGCTCGACCGGATCGTCGTCAACCAGCCGGTGTACAACATGTTCAACCGGTATATTGAAAAAGAAGTCATTCCGACCGGTCTGGCCAAAGGCATCGGCCAAGTCGTCTTCTCCCCGCTGGCGCAAGGCCTGCTCACCGGCAAATACCGCCGCGGGCAAGCCGTCCCCGCGGAAAGCCGCGCCGCCAGCAAGAACTGGAGCGAGAAGCGCTGCAGGAAAGCCAGCTCATCAAGGTGGAGCAATTGGAGAAAATCGCTGCGGAACTGGGCCTCAAGTTGTCCCAGCTTGCGCTCGCATGGATTTTGCGTCAAGAGAATGTGGCCAGCGCCCTCGTCGGAGCCAGCCGGCCGGAGCAGGTCGTCGAGAACTGCAGCGCATCCGGCATCAAGCTGAGCAGTGATGTGCTGGAGCGGATTGAAGGCATTTTACAGGCTTAAGCTCACATTCGGTGGAAGAGGCGGACCCTCACTAAGGGATCCGGCCTCTTTTTTTATTCCAGCACAGGGGGCCTCTTCCACGGACCCAGCTGTTCGAAGGCATAAGCGAGCTTGATCAAGATCGGCTCGGAGAAGGCGGTGCCGGTGAACATGATCCCGAACGGCCGGCCGTCGTCGAGATAACCCGCGGGTACGGCTACGGACGGATAGCCTGCTCTCGCTGCGATCGTATCCCCGGTGCAGCCCGGAAACAGCAAGGCATCGAGCCGATGCTTCCGAAGCGCCGCATCGATTCCTTCCCGGCGGGATAAGCGGAGATCCCTGAAGCGGTCGCGGATGTAGACCGGCTCGGTCAAGGTGCCGGACGTTTGATCGGCTTCGATCAGCGTCGTTTGCCCGAAACTCAGCGCCTGCTCATGATGCGCTGCATTGAACGCAATCAGCTCGCTGAGCGAACGCACCGGAAGCCCCGGCGGCAACTTGCCTAAATAAGCGTTCAGATCCGCTTTGAATTCATGCAGAAGCACCGACGAACGGTACGAATAAAGCTCCCGGATCGATTCGATCTCGGCGGGGTCGACCAGGACCGCTCCGGCTTCAGCCAGCAGTTCAAGCACCTGACTGAACCAGCTGCCGCTCCTCCCCCGTCACTTCGTCGTGAAACACCTTGCGGGGTATGCCGATACGCGCTCCTTCGAGGCCGCCCGCGTCCAGGCAAGCGGTATAATCCGGCGCCTCGTCCCAAGAAGGCAGTCCGGTGGCGGCATCCTCCGGATCCGCACCGCTTAAGACGCCAAGCAGCAGAGCGGCGTCCGCTACCGTCCGGGCAAGCGGACCGGCCGTGTCCTGGCTGTGGGCCAGCGGAATGACGCCGCTGCGGCTGATCAGCCCCACGGTAGGCTTAATACCGACGACGGAGTTATGGACGGCCGGATTCAGAATCGAGCCGGACGTTTCCGTTCCGACCGCGGCCGCCGCTAAGCCCGCCGCCACCGCGGCCGCGGAGCCCGTGCTCGAGCCGCCGGCGTAGAGCCGGCCAGGCCCATAAGGATTCAGCACTTGTCCGCCTCTGGAGCTGTAGCCGCCCGGCATTCCCTTTGTCATGAAATTCGCCCATTCGGTCATATTCGCTTTTCCCAATAGGATGGCTCCCGCTTTACGCAGTTGACCGACCAGAAAAGCGTCCTTCTGCGCATAATGGTCCTTTAAGGCGATGGAGCCGGCGCTCGTATGCATCCGGTCCGCCGTATCGATGTTGTCCTTGAGCAGCACCGGAATTCCGTGCAGCGGCCCGCCGGTCCCGCCTCTCCTTCTTGCCGCATCCGCCGCCTCCGCTTGTCCCAGCGCGTCCGGATTCAGCTCCAGGACCGAATTCAGCCCGGGTCCCTGTCGGTCAAATTCCGCGATCCTCTCCATGTAATGCTGAACGATCCCGAAGGAAGTCCATGCTCCTTGCTTCATCCGCGCCTGCAGGCTCCCGAATGGAAGCTTCCGCAATAGACTTCATAGGGCTGATCACCTCTTTTTCGGCTGGTGGCGGATCTTTGCTTCGTTTCCTTTCATTGTGTCAGCCATCCTCGTCCGCTTCAAGAGCGCGTATGTGTATAAGTGAAATTTCCCAAATTAATAAATCCACGATACCCAGAACGCCAGGCAGGTTAATGTGAACAGCGGCGTAGGCGGAATAACCACCACGGTCACCCGGACGTATTCTTTCCAATCGATCTTCACCTTGTGCCGCCTCAGCAGATGCATCCAGATGAGCGATGCCAGCGTACCGACGGGCAGCAGCAAGGAGCCGATGTCGCTGCCGATTACGGAGGCCAAATAGGCTATTTTTAACGTTAAAGGATCCAGCCCCATTTGGGTCAGGGTAAGCGTGCCGATCATCAAGGCCGGATGGTTGTTGAAGAACGTCGACAGGAATGTAAGCAGTCCCCCCATCATCAGGCTGGCATTAAGCGGGTCCCCCGAAACCAAGGGACGAAAGAGCGTGACAAGCCGCTCCGTCAAGCCAATATGATGCAGACCGTAAATAATGACGTACATGCCGAAGGCAAACACCAGGATATGCCACGGGATTTTCTTCAGCACATCGAGCGGATGAATGCGCAGGTAATACCATCGCCAGCCCAGCAGCAGCAAGGAACCGAGTACGGCGACCGCTTCGACCGGAAGATGCACATACGACGCCAGAAATAAGCTGGCCCTGACACAAAAGACGAAGAGCAGAATCCGGTACATCAGGTGCGGCTTTTCCTCCAAGGGGGAGGGTGAGGCGGCCGGGTCGCCTAAAGGATGCTTCTTTCCTCTGCCCGGACGGTTCGGGACGATAAGTTGATGCGGAATTTGGGCCGGCGACTGACGGTAGAAGACGAGAAACAGCAGGAATACCAGAAAAAGCAGTCCGAGCGTAGCCGGGACGAACATCATCAGCGTATGCATGTACAGATCCATACCGACGATCTTTAATGCAATCAGGTTCACGATATTGCTCACCCCGATCGGCGCGCTGGAAGCGGTTGCCGTGAGTGCCCCGGAGAGCAGGTACGGGATTTTCTGATGATTTTTCAGCCCGAAATGCTGAAGCATGATAAGTAAGATCGGGGTGGTGATCAAGATGCTTCCGTCGTTGTTAAAAAACAAGGTCATCAGAAAGCAAACCAGGTTCACATACCAAAAAAGGCGTATCCCCGAGCCATTGGCCCGAATGGCCAGTCCCTTCGCCGCCCAAAGGAAGAAGCCGAAGCTTTCGAGAACAATCGCCATCACGATCGTCGCCATGATGGTGATGGCCGCACCGCTGACCGTCGTCGCAATGACGCCAAGGTCAGCCAAGGAGACCGTTCCGCTCATGAGCACAAGAACGGCGCCGAAGGTGGCGGGAACGGCTTCATTCATTCCCCGCGGTCTCCACAGAATAAGAAAGACGGTAAACAGAAAGGAAAATAAGGTTAATACCACCGGCGCGGAAATACTCAACTGTTCATCACCTCGCTTGTGCGTGAAATCTTCTTAAGCCGGCTTACTCCGGGATAACCGCGGGCGGTCCGGACTCGTGAAATTCGGCATCCGCACGCTCCGGCCGCTCGGCCGGAAGCTGGACTGATGCTGGCGTCTCGCTCGGCGCCGCACGGGGATTCAGCGACCAGTAGATGGATAATCCGGATACACAGATGATGAGAAAAGATATCATGAAGCCTGCCTCCCTTCTGAAAACTACCCTCCGGCGTATCTATCATTCAAAGATAGGGATACTGTATTTATATGTATCTCCCGGATAGCTGGTACTAGACATTCCGCCGCTATCGGCTATTTTTCCACTATTATCCTTCCTGATCCGACATTTGACATTGATAGAAAGACGCACAAAAAAGGCCAACCGGAGCATTCGGCTGACCTGGAAAGCTGTATAAGCCGCACGATGGGTGTACGTGGAATCGCGGTTATTTTTTGATCATTGCGTATTTGCCGAACCATTCCAAACCTTCTTTTTCCTCATCCGCTTCCGGTTCATCGTTTTGGAGCTGTGCGGGACTCGCGGACAACAAGTCGGCGTGGTAAGGACGCAGCTGGGCTTGCAGCAAATCCACATCGGTTTCGGCGGGGTTCATCCAGATGTCGATTCCCCGATCGTCCAATATGGCCGGGAGCCTCACGTTGTAATTTTCCAGCATACGGCTCGTAGGGGTCGTCAGTACGGTGCAGGTGCGGAATTCCTTTCCGCGCGGATCCTTCCAGATTTCATAGAGTCCGGCGACGGCAAACAGCTCCTGATGACGCAGGCCGATCTGAACCGGCTGTCTCACCTTCCCCTCCTGCTTCCAGCCGTAAAAGCCGCTGCAGGGAATCAGGCACCGGTGCTTCGCGAAGAGCCTGCGGTAAGCCGGCTTCTGAGGCGCCAGCTCGCTGTCGGCATTGACCGCATCCTTGGCCCAGAAAGGAATGAGCCCCCATCTGTGCGATTCCAGGCGTTTGCCCGCTCCATCGCTGACGATGACGGCCACCTGCTGTTTCGGGACGATTTGATATCGGGGTTTATAGCTGAACAGGACTTTGCCGATTTGAAACTGCCCGGTAAGCTCGGACAAATCGGCGGTTAAAGCAAAGCGCTCGCACATGTAGGCCACCTCGGTTTTTCTTTCCAGTATCCTCCCCTGAGGCCCATATTATGCAGCAGATTCCAAAAGACCTGAAAGTAGGAGTTCCCGATCAAATATGCTATGCTTGATAGCTAGAGGAAGATATTTGGAAAAGAATGGAGATGACTTCAATTGACAACGAAGGGACTTCGAATTTACGAGGATCATTACAAGATTTATGAGCTTTCCGATCCGGACACCGGCTCGAGCATCCGTATCGCTCCGGAGCGCGGAGGCATGCTGATCGGCTGGGCTGCGCGCGGCCGCGAGTTGCTGTATCTGGACCAAGAAACGTTCCATAACCCGAAAGCCAACGTCCGCGGCGGCGTTCCGGTCTTGTTCCCGATCAGCGGGCAGCTGACGGACAGCGAATACGAATGGAAGGGCACCGTATACCGGATGCCGAATCACGGGATCGCGCGGAACCGCCCGTGGCAGGTGGACCATGCGGACGACCAGTCGGTCCGGCTTCGGCTGACCGCCGATGAGGAGACCCGGGCGGCCTTCCCGTTCGAGTTTGAGCTGATCTTTACCTATACTTTACGTGGCGGTGCAGTGACGATCGAGCAAACGTACCGGAACTTGTCTGGCAGCGAAATGCCGGTCTATGCCGGGTTCCATCCCTATTTTGCCGCATCAAGCAAGAGTCTGGCTTATGAAACGGACGCCAGCCGCTATTTCGACTACAATGATGAGCGGGATAAGAGCTATGACGGCGGTCCCCTGGATTTGGAGCCGCTTGTGGAATCGGTCGTGTTCCTGGGGGCGGAGAAGCGGGAAATCGCCTTCACGCCCGCTGAGCAGCGCATCCGAATGACGTATGGGGACGAGTTTAAGTACGTCGTATTGTGGTCGGTCGCCGGCAAACCCTTCGTATGCGTCGAGCCCTGGATGGCCAGAACGAATGAATTGAACCGGAAAGAGGAGCTTGTTCTCGTCCCGCCCCACGGCGAGCTGAACACGGTTCTGACGATGGCGGCGGAAGATTAATTCTTATTAAACACATTAATACTTAATTTCATTAGCTATATCCCTTGTCTGGCTTCGAATCGCTTTTAGACAATCCATTGCATATACCAAACCAAAAGCAGGCTGGATCCCCATTTCCCGGGGGATCCAGCCTGCTTTGATAGGTTTGTCGACGGGAACTTCTTTGCTCGTAGCATAAGAAGCCGTAAATTGTCGAAATATTTAAAAAAATCATCGAGTCTTGCGCTTACCCGGGAAATGAGCCGCTATCTTATTTCTTTATTTCCCGCTTGCCGCATCATTCATTTCCCTATAGCGGTCCCACGCCTTCAGCAACTGGCCGTAGTATGCTGCCGGATGCGGAACGAATTCCGCCGCTTTCCCCGTCGTCCGAACCGCTGTCAGCGTTCCGTCCTCCTCCAGCTTGACACCTTCCATTCGGCATTCCGTGAACGTGTGATCCGCCATCTGCCTCACACTTTCGAGCGGCACACGGTACAGCCCCGTCACTTCATCCGGCTGCAGCCGGAATCCATCCAGCGGCTTGTCACATCTGTACAAGAACAAGTGGCAGAACTCGCGGTCAAACCCATGTGGACCCAAGTCATCTTCCTCGGGAAAGATTCCGCAGGAAAACAGCTCCTCGAACGGCACGCTGAGACCAAGCTCCTCCTCCAGCTCCCTGGTCCCATCCTCAACCCGTTCCCCGCCAGCAGATGGCCGGCACACGAAATGTCGAGCAGCCCGGGGAACGTGTCTTTCCCGGGGTGCCTCATTTGAAACAGAAACACTACACCTTCGGCAGTCTCCTGCCAGATCCAGCATTGGAACGTCTGATGCCACAAGCCTTTGGCATGCGCTTCCTTGCGTGTAGCCGTACCGATCGGGCGCATGGAAGCGTCGAATATATCAAAAACTTCTTCTTGAGATTTCATCATAGTTCCTCCCCTTCGCAGCCATAATCAGTATCCCCGCTCCGGATCGACCCGGTTGGGGAGCGGAATCTCGCCCCCTCGATCCGGTCAAGCGTTGCTAGGAGCTCCTCTGCCGCTTCTTCGGGGCTTGTAACGGCGGAGATATGCGGCGTAATTCGAACGGCCGGATGGCTCCATAAGGGCGATTCCGGCGGTAGCGGCTCGGTTTCGAAGACGTCGAGCACGGCGGTCCTTACGCTGCCCAATTCCAATGCATCGAGCAACGCTTCCGAATCGACGGAGCCTCCGCGGCCTACGTTGATAAATCCGGCATGACGCATGTGAGCGAACCGTTCGCGGTCAAACAGCTTGGAAGTGGCCGGCGTCAACGGAAGCGTGTTGATCACCCAATCCCCTTCCTGCAGCGCGGAAGAGGCCTCTGCCAACGAATAAACCTCGTCATAATGAGGGCTCGGGCGGCCGCTCAGCGACACGCCCACGACGCGAACCCCGAATGCGGCAAGACGCAGGGCAATCCCCTTCCCCACCGTCCCCGTTCCGAAGATCACCGCGGTTTGTCCGCTAAGGGGTACCGCAGCAACCGGATTCCAGGCCCTGGCGGCCTGGTCGCGGGCAAACTTCACATGATGCTGCAGCTCCGACAGCATATAGCCCAGGCAATATTCACCGATCTTGGCCCCGGAACGCTCCGGTGGTGCGGGTAAGAGGGACATCGCCCGGCCATTCGCACGAGGTCAGGAAAGCATCGATCCCCGCCCCCATCGCATGAACCCACTGCAGCTGACGGGGATCGAATCCCGGGACCGGGCGGAAGCCCGCGTAGGCGTCCGCCCAAGCGAAGTCGTCTGCAGACACTTCATGTTCCGGTACATAACGGAATTCTTTATCCTTCCGGTGGGCCAGCGGCGGCTGCAGCTCCCGATAAAGCCTTCCGCTGATCAAAATATGGTTAATGCGCATGCCCTAGTCTCCTTCCGCCGTTCGAAGTTTATTTTGAACGCTGACATCAGACTGATTGTGGGGTACAATATGTACCATTATTAATTTATTGAACTAAAGGAGCACATACCCGATGAATCAAGTACACGAAGCCATCACCGCCCATACTCGAAAGCAGCATGCCCACCTGGAGCGCTTCCTAGAGCTCGATGAAGCCCGGGAAAGGGCTATCGAGGAAGCCGTCAGTCTGTGCGAGAAGGGGCTGTCCTTCAGCGTGGAACGGATTAATGCGATCACCGCGCAGATCAATGCCCATGCAGGCCAAGGCATCTCTCCCCTGCGGAAACCGGTAACGGAACAAATGGTTCGCGATTATACAGCAAGACGGAACCGTTAACCCGGCCTGGGCCGGCGGCTGTTACGATCCCGATCCGGATGAATAGGTCCTGACATCGAGCACATCGCCCGATTGATAGAGGTTCTCCTGCAGGATCATTACAATCCGGTCGGCCGCCTCGGCCGGGCTGAGCAGCTCCCCTGTTCCTTCAAACGAACGAACCGATCCACCTGCGGAAAACGGTCCGGCGGCGTGCTGCGGATCAGTTCCTGCATTCCCGTATCCACTACCCCCGGCGCTATGGAGACGGCCCGGGCCGGGAAGGTCTGATCCTGCTGCTCCGTACTGATGCAGCGGGTCAGCATGTCGAGCCCCGCTTTGGCCGTACAGTAAGCGCTCCAACCGGCATAAGGCTTCTTGCCCGCACCGGAGGAAATGTTTACCACTGTCTTTTCCGCCGGCCAAGCCCGGGTCTCCCGAAGGAAAGCGGAGGTCAGCAAAACGGGCGCCAGCAGATTGACATGAAGGTGGTCCGTGAGCAAAGAAGCCTCTGCCTCCTGGAGCGGCATGACCGGTTCCAGCATCCCCGCGTTGTTAATTAACGTAATTGCTTCAGGCGGTTCCGTCTTGAGCGGCTCCAGGATCCGTGCCATCAGCGAGTCCAGTCCGTCCGGCCGCCGGAAATCGGCTGACTGCTGCAGCAGACGGCATCCCGCGGCCTCGGCTTCCGCCTGCAGATCCGCCCAGATCGTCCTCGAGAGTCCGATCAGATAGGAATCCTCCCCATGAGCCGTCTCAGGAGTGCGAGGCCCAGCCCTTTGGAAGCTCCGGTAATGATATAGGCTTTCATCTTACGACGCACCTCTTTCTACAAAAAAGTCCCGTTAAGGGACTTTTCCTAGTTATTGATTCACCGCGTTAAGGCGTCATCCAGTCATCTGCTGAAATACCTTGTTCGACGGCAAATTCAAAATCGTACACATCGTACACCTGTACGGGAACCTCCGCTTCGATGACCTTCTCCATCAGTTCAACCTGGTCGGTCAGCACCGGCGCCTGCTCCCTTATGGATGCCAGCAGCGGCTCCGTCTCGATCGGGTCGAACCCTTCGCCGTACTGGGCATTCTCCATCGCATTGATGACGACAAAGCTGACATTCTCATTGATCGGCGGCGGCGGACTGCTCCGCCAAGGGGCCTGCAGCGCGCGCTCGAGCTTCTTTTTATTGAAGGTATCGTCGAAGAACTCGATCAGCTCCCCGATTCTCTGCTTCACGTACGCGTCATCGTCCGCCTCGGGCATCACCGGTTCCGGACTGTCCTTCATTTCATATAATTCCATGATGGTGGAATACGGGATTACATATTGTACAGGCTGACTGGGAAGCATCAGCTCGCCGTAAATCGCCACGAGCACCGCTTCGATCACAAAACGCCGGGACATGGTCCTGTTCCCCTTACTTATTGCATCTGTACCGTACCCTCGTCCGGCCTATTTTATTTCATAACATAATTACAGCCAAATGTCCATTCCGGCAGTGAAAAAAGCGCTTCCGTTTCGGGATGCATCCTGAGACACAAGCTGCGGGAGGCTCTCTTGACACCTGACGAAATGGCGGCTATGCTGATGAGATTGGACACAAGACCATACGATGCAAACACAACGAGCTTCATGTGGTTTCCTATATTCGGAGGGTCACTTATGACAAATTCCACACAACGCTTTCCCATTCCGCTGTGGCTTCTTCTGCTGGTTGGAATCATCGCGATTTCGTTCTCGGCCATCTTCGTTCGCTGGTCGGATGCCCCGGTTGCCGTGATCGCTATGTACAGGCTCGGGCTCACGACCCTGCTGATGCTGCCCTTCCTCTGGAAGCGACGGCATGCCATCCGCTTGATCAGCAGAAGAGATTGGCTGCTCCTGATCACGTCGGGGACCATGCTTGGCCTGCATTTTTTGTTCTGGATGGCTTCACTGCGATTCACCACCGTAGCCAATTCGACCGCCATTCTGACGCTTGAGCCGATTTTCGTTCTGTTCGGGGCGTGTCTGTTCCTGAAGCAAAGCATGAGGCCGCTGGCGCTTGCCGGCATGCTGACCGCCATCGTCGGCGCGGCTCTCATCGGCTGGAGCGATTGGGCGTTAAGCGGGGAGGCCTGGATCGGAGACGGTCTGTCCCTCTTGGGAGCGGTAACGGTTGCCGTTCATATGCTGCTGGGCAAAAGCCTGAGGACGAATCTCTCCGCCTTTATCTACAGCTTCTTCGTCTTCCTGTCCGCGACCTTCGTCCTGGCATTGTATAACCTTGTGACCGGAGCCCGTTTTACCGGCTACCCGCCCAAGGAATGGGGCATCTTCCTGCTGCTGGCTGTCGTCCCCACCTTGTTCGGCCATTATTTGTTCAACTGGTCGCTGAAATATATGCGGCCCGAGTCCGTCTCGATGAGCGTGCTCGGCGAGCCGCCGGGAGCCGCTCTGCTGGCTTACCTGCTGCTTGGCGAAGCGCTCACCTGGCTGCAGGCTGCGGCGGGTGCCATACTGCTGCTCGGCGTGTGGCTGTTTCTTCAAAGCGGCGACGAAAAGAACGCAAGTAAAACCGCTACGGTAGACACGGCAGAGGTCTCCGAATCCGCCTAGACGGAAAGCCTCAACCGTACACCGGTTTGATTGCAGAAGCCGCAACATGAACAAAGAGCTGCCCTGAGCAGCTCTTTTACATATCAACGGGTCCCTATTCGTTTATCTTGGCGGCCATGCACATCAAGTAGTGATAGAATTAAGACGAGTCGGGGAAATTCTGCGGAGCGTTGCACCTACACGAATGAGTACGTTGCCGGCGTTATCGAATCCTTGAAATATACCGGTTACGTTAATACTGCTATCATAGTTCAGTGTGATGGTTGTGCCGATGCTGATTCGGGACAAGATCCGAGCGACGGAATTACCTACACTGCGGTTGCCTGCACTACGGTCGCCTCTGCTTCTGGATGACATGTCTCTTCACATCCTTTCATTTTAGTTAATTCATGTATGTCGGCGTGATAGAGTTGTCTGTACGAAAAATAGAGTAGAATTGCACATTCTTTGATAGAGTAAGGGATGAGCAAGCAAAAAAGCCCCGTAACCATGAGAACTCTCATAGATTACGGGACTAGCATACAGATAGATTATTTGGACTGCTTGCTGCCTGATCCGCCATTTGTTATATTCTAAGAATTCAGCAAACTGCTCTTTGCTGATTCCGGATTCCATCGCTTCCCTGGCGAGGTCCAGCCATTCCTCGTCCAGCCGCTTATGGGGCTGAGCCTCGGGCTGAATAAACGTTTCCAGCGGAACGCCCAGGACGGTGCTGATCTTCTCCAGAAAGTGAATCGAGGGGTTGGACTGGACCTCTCGTTCGATCGAGCTTAGGTACGATTTGGCCACTCCGGCCCGTTCCGCCATTTCGGTCAGGGAATAGCCTTGCTCCAGGCGAAGCTTCTTCACAATTGTGCCGATCATGTTAGCGACCCCTTTAGCTTCACGCGTTATTAATCATATTTTAACAAAAAATTTGCATTCTGTGGATATCTATTTTTATCCGCATATTGTAACCGTTTTCAACAAATGTAAAGAAAAAACTCCTTATCGGAGTCCTTCAATGCAGTCCATTTGTACGATAGTTCGAAGTGCCGTGATCACTAAGATATGCCGTACTACTCATCTTCATCGTCATCTTTGCATTCGCGGAAAAATTGCCGGACTTCCTCGGTGGAAAGCCCCGAATCGCGAGCTGCGATCATCAGATCGACCCAGTTCTCGTCCAGGTTCTTGCTCGGTACAAGCGTTCGTCTTGCGGACATGCCTGATCCCTCCCAGTTTTCCGGTAACTTGGCGCGCGCCAAACGATTCGTAACAAGCCTTCTTTTTCAGCGGGTAGACTCCGGTCGGTTGGTACATTCTCCCTCTGTTTGGCCGGCCTAAGCCCAATATAACATATTCCGCAGGAGGCGGGTTTTTCCAGAAATCCCTGAGCATCGGGTTTTGTAAGGCATTAACCGCTTTCATTAGAATTTCATGAGAAACGGGTTCAGGAACGGCCTGCGGAAGGCTTGGGCAGGTGTACGGTGACTGTGGTCCCCTCCCCGACTTGACTGGTAATCGAGATGCTTCCGCCGTGCAATTCGGCGATCGGCTTGGCGATGGAAAGACCGAGACCCGAGCCGCCGGTTCCGCTGTTTCGGGCCGGATCCACACGATAGAACCGCTCGAACAGATGCGGGATATCCTCTTCCGGAATGCCGATGCCGTAATCCTTGATGAACAGCAGAATCTCGTTTGGTTCCCGCTCGACGATCACCTCTACGTGCTTCCGACTGTATTTAATGGCATTATCCATCAGGAGGATGAGAAGCTGCTTCATCGGTTCCGGGTAACCGCTGATCGGGATTTCTGCAGAACCGCAGTATACCTTGATTTCACGCTTGGCCGCGAGGCTCAGCTGCTTGGCCGTGGAGCGGACCAATTTCAACAGATCAAATGTTTCGCGCTCGCGTTCCGGCGCCTGCTCGGCTTCCGCCAGCTTCAGCAGGGATTGAATGAGGCTCTTCAGTCGCTGGGTTTCCGACAGGATGGCGTCGATCGCTTCCGTTCGTATGGCGGGATCTTCGCTCCCCCAACGCTGAAGCAGCGAGGTGTAGCTTTCGATCACCGTCAGCGGCGTCTTCAGCTCATGCGAGGCACAGGCGACAAAATGCTTCTGCTTATAATCGTTTTCCTGCAGCTTGACGATCATTTCGTTGAACGTTTGCCCCAGCTTCCCGAACTCATCCTTCTTGGAGGTGATGGCCGGACTCAGCTGAACGAAGCTTCCCTTGCTCCGGATCGTGTTCATCGTCTCCACAAGCTGACGAAGAGGCCGGATCATCACTTTCGTATACACATAACCCATCATCAGCGAGAACAAGACGACGCCGACCGTCGTGATCGAAAGCCCGGTACCTACGACATCCATGAGAAAGTTAACGACATCCAGCGCTTTGCCCAGTTCAAGCGGCCCGACTTGCTTCCCGTGCTCAAGGATCGGCACCTCGACAAACAACATGCGGAAGCCGGTCTCGTTGATCGTCGCCCAGTGGTAGTCCGTACGGTAGACGACGGGATAAGCGCCCAGCCTTTCATTCGAGACATATTGCAGGGGTACGCCGCCGTCCGGCTTAATGATGCGGACCAGCGTATCCTCAGCCGCGTGCTCCATGAGCAGCGTTTTATTCGTCCAATTCCCCGGATGATGTACTTCCGGATCCCTGAGAATGATTTGCGCTTTGTTCCACAGCAGGCGGTTCTCGGCCATAGTCGTTTGCTTTTGAATATAGAAATAGATGAAGATGTTCACGAAAATGAGAATCAGCAGGACCCATAGAGCCGCCAGTCCGATCAGCTTGGTTCGCAGACTCATGTTTCCTGCTCCGATAGGACATAGCCTACCCCCGGGAAGTACGGATCAGCTTGGGCTTCCGGCCCTTATCGATCTTCTGGCGCAAATACCGGATATAGACGTCGACGATATTGGTGTCCCCTACAAAATCATAGCCCCATACATCGGAAATGATCTGCTCGCGGCTGACCACATGTCCTTTATGGACCATAAGGTATTGAAGAAGGTCGAACTCCTTGGGCGTCAGCTCAATGCAGGCACCCTCTCTCGTCACTTTCCGGGATTTCAGATCGACCTTCAGGTCCGCAGCCTGCAGCAGCTCTTTTTCTTCCTCCTTCCTCTTCGTCAGCTGAAGCAGATTCCGGACCCGGGCCAGCGGCTCCGGGGTAGCGAAGGGCTTGGTAATGTAATCGTTGGAGCCCAGGTTAAATCCGCTGACGATATCCGAAGTCGTATCCCTCGCCGTCAGCATGATGACCGGCACCAGGCAATCCTTCTGCCGCAGACCGGCGAAGCACTTCCATGCCGTTCAGTCCCGGCAGCATGACGTCCAGCAGGATCAAATCCCAAGGGCCCGATACGGCAAGGTCCAAGCCCTTCAACCCATCCTCGGCCACGGTAACCTCATAGCCCTCATGCTGCAGTTCGAGCTGGACCACCCGGGCAATATGCTTCTCATCTTCGATCAGTAATATCGATGCGGTCATCGGCAGTATCTCCATACGCATATTTATCCGGTCCGCAGCTCCGCAGCCGGATCTTCTTCCCCTTATCGTCTCCTGGCCGGGACATCCATATTCCTTATTTTCCTGAAATGGAAAAGTTAGTTAGTGCTTTCGGGTAAGGGACCTGATATAATAATCCGGTTGCAGGAAAATTCGACAAATCGATGGATTAATGTCATTTTTTTTCGCAGAGGAGAAAGGGGAAGTATGGCCGTGATTGTCGTCGGGGGTATGATAGGTCTGGGCAAGACCTCGGTAGCCGCGCTGCTCGGAAAGGCGCTGGGCTCGGAAGTGTTCTATGAAAGCGTGGAGGGAAATCCGATTCTGCCGCTGTTCTATACGGCCACGCCGGAGGAAATCGAGAGGCACCGATATCCGTTTTTGCTCCAGCTGTATTTCTTGGATACGCGGTTCAAAGCGATTAAGAAGGCGCTTGTACATAAGCATAACGTGCTTGACCGGAGCATTTACGAAGACTGGTATTTTGCCAAGGTCAACCGGGAGCTCGGAAGAATCAGCGATTTGGAATTCTCCGTTTATGAGAACCTGGCCGCCAACATGATGGAGGAGCTCGCTGAGCCGCCGAAGAAGGCTCCGGATCTGATGGTGTATTTGAAAGGATCGTTCGAGACGGTGCTCGAGCGGATCGGGATGCGCGGACGCGATTTTGAACAGGATCCCGCGCTAGTCGATTATTACCGGAAGCTCTGGTCCGGCTACGACGAATGGGTCATGAACCATTATCACGCGTCGGAAGTGCTGATTGTGGATATGGACCGGACGGATGTCGTCGGACGTGAGGCGGATGCGGAGCGGCTGGTTTCCGAAGTTCAAGCCAAACTGGCGCAAATGCATGCGGAGCCGTCCGTCTGCTAAGGAGCGAATCGTTCTTCGTATAAAAGAAAAACTCCTTATCGGAGTCCTTCAAAGATGCCAGACCGTTTTTAGTGGAAGTTTTTCTTGTGATAAAGAATTCATCAGCTCCGCTGATAACTTATAAATTCTTTATCGTTCAAAAAGAGCAAAGAACGCGGTCATCACGTTCCTTGCTCTTTTCTCTTGGTCTCCGGCCGTTCGCTGCCGAAGGCCATGATGACGTTCTGAATTTTTTGCAGCCGGATGTATTCATTCTGCTTGAGATCCGTCCGGAAGTAAGCGTACAGGAACGCGCCTTCCAGAAAAGTCAGCCCCGGATAGCAGACGATATCCTGATGGGTGTAGGGGTTATCGAGGATGATCTGCCATTCCCCTTCCCTCTCCGGCTCCGCAATCGTTTCGAAGACGAGCCCTTTGAAAGCGATCATATGCTCGAAGTCATCCCATACCTTTACCCAGGAAGGACTGAAGGCGCCGGGCTCGGGAAACAGCTGCTTTGCTCTGGCAATCAGGCTTTGCATTTGCGCAAGCTCCGGTTCGTCGAACCGCTTCAGCTTTTCCTTGAAGCCCTCGAGAAAGAGCCTGAAGCCGGTAAAGCCGTCCTTCCGGATCCGTTCCTGGAACTCGCGCAGCGACTCTTCATTATCCGCCTGCTCGAATTGTACAAAAGGGTTCGTTTTCATGTTCGCTATTCCCCGTTCTTTGGCGTTAGCGGCATTCCGTCATGCGGACTTACGAGAAGTGTGCCCTGATTGTCCATGCGGAGCAGCAGGTTCGGATTATTCTTCAGCTTCACATTGAACAGCTTCAGACGATGTTCGTCCACGCGAAGGATTTGCCACCTATGGGGATCCGGGACCTTCAGCTGCTCCAACACCTCGGGCCTAGCGGCTTCCGCCTCTTCCTCAGTCTCCCACCATTTAATGCCGTAATAATCAAGCCGGTATATATTTTTTTGTATGCAGGCGAGAATTTCACCGGTACTTTCATGTCTCAGTACATAAGGCATCGGGCTACCCCTTTATTCCATCGTATGGAAAAGAAAAGGCGCAAGCCCTGTTCGAGTTTGCGCCCTCCCGTACGGTCCTTACAAATAAGGATTCTCGTGCTTGGCTTTCAGGCGGCTCCAGCGGCGTTCCACTTCATTCTCGAACGCCTGCAGGGCTTCGGCATATTCCGGCTTGGATAAGTGCTTCGTCTTACCCATGTTCTTCAGCCAGTCGCCGACCGGGATCCGTTTGCCCTTCTCCTCCGGATTGAAGGTAATGGTCGTTACCCCGTTCTCCACCTCATACAGCGGGAAGAAGCAGGAGTTGACCGCCTGATCGATCAGCGTCTGGCCGATTTGCTCCTCGGACAGCCAGTTCAGCGGACAGGTGATCAGGATTTTGCCGTATACCAGGCCTTCGTTCTGTGCGTAATACTGGGCCTTGGCGGCTTTCTTCAGCATATCCTGCGGAGCGGCCTCGGAGCCGGTGAACACGTAAGGAATGTTCGTTGCCGCCATGATCTGCGGCGTATCCTTGTGGTGGAACAGCTTCCCGCCCTGATGCTTGCCGACGTTGGACGTGGAAGTCCGGTGGCCGAGCGGCGTCGAGTAGGACAGCTGCGCGCCTGTATTCATGTAACCCTCGTTATCGTACTCGAGGATGATCATCTTGTGGTTGCGGAGCGCGGCGCCGATCGCCGGTCCCATCCCGATATCCATCCCGCCGTCGCCGGTAATCATGACGAAGGTGAAGTCCGCAGGCAGGTTCAGGTGATCGAGTTCGCCGCGGCGCTTACGCTCCCAGAACATTTCGACCACGCCGGACAGCGTAGCGGCACCGCTCTGGAACAGGTTATGGATATAGGTTGCTTTATGCGACGAATAAGGATAGCCCGTCGTAACGACCATCGCGCAGCCCGTATGGAACAGTGCGACGATGTCGCCTTCGATGCCTTTGAAGAACAGCTCAAGGCCGGAGAAAATGCCGCAGCCCGGACATGCGCCGTGACCCGGAGCGAGACGCTTCGGCTTCTTGGTCAGCTGGCGGATGGGCGGTACCTTCACCTTCAGCTGGCCTGTGGCTTCGTCTTTGTCGACGGTAATAAGACCGGTTTTCAGATCCTCGTATTTCATCGGCTCGATGACGCGCTTCGGCGCTTTGTCTGGGTCGCCCGGCGTATGGCCGTAGTAATCGAACGGTACTTCCACGCGGCCGGTATTCGCCGCTTCAATGGCCAGCTCGAAGAAGTGGTGGCCGTCTTCGGCATAAAAGTCTTTGCCGCCGAGGCCGTATACGCGGCTGACGACTTTCGTGTCGCGATTGCCTGCCGTAAACAGGGCCGCTTTGATTTCCAGCGTCATATTGCCGCCGTGCGCGCCGTAAGAATCGGCCCGGTCGCCGATCGTGACGGCCTTGACGTTCTTCAGCACTTCCGCGATTTCCTTGGCCGGGAACGGACGAATCATATTCGGCGCGATGGAGCCGGCCTTGATCCCCCTTCTCGCGAAGCTGGTCAACAACGTCCTTGATGATTTCCGAAGCGGAGTTCATCAGGAACACGGCCACTTCCGCGTCTTCCATGCGGTACAGGTCGAGGATCGGATAATCCCGGCCCGTCAGGACTTTATACTCTTGGCGGATACGGTCGAACACTTCGCCCGCCTTATACATGGCGACGGACTGCTGGTAGCAGTTGTTGATGTAATCGGGCTCGTTCATGTAAGGACCGACCGTAATCGGATTGTTGCGGTCGAGCACGTGAGGGAAGTTTTGCGGTCGCTCTCCGATGAAAGCATGAACGTCCTCTCTATGAGCAAACGTCTGCACCCGGCGCTTCTGGTGGGATGTGAAATAACCGTCCGACGCCACGATAACCGGAAGACGGACCTCCGGATCCTCCGCAAGCTTGATCGCCATGATGTTCATGTCGTATACGGCCTGCGGGTCGCGGCACATCAGAATCGGCCAGCCCGTGTTCAGCGCATAGTACAGATCGGAATGGTCTCCGTGAATGTTGAGCGGCCCCGACACCGAGCGGCAGACAAGGTTCATGACCATCGGGAACCGCGTTCCGGATTGAACCGGCATCTGCTCCAGCATGTACAGATATCCGTTCGCGCTGGTCGCGTTGAATACGCGTCCGCCTGCTGTGGAAGCCCCGTAACAAATACCTGCGGAACCGTGTTCGCCGTCGGCCGGAATCAGCTTGATGTCGTGCTGGCCGTTCGCTTTCATTAAATCAAGAAACTGCGCGACCTCCGTCGAAGGGGAGATCGGGAAATAGCCCATAATGTGGTAATTGATTTGGTGCGCCGCATAAGCGACCATCTCGTTGCCGGATTCGTATACCATCCGCTGTTCTACAGTGCCCGAGCTGACCTCTTTATTGATTTCTATCGCCATGATACGGTTTCACCTCTCCCGAATCTTCTAAATTATACGGTTAGTTTACGTTCGCCAAGTTGAAACGGTGCGGTACGCGGTGCTGTTCCCCATAGCCCTCCGTCTCTCTGTTCGCGGAAAGTGCTTCCGTCGGACAAGCCACCACGCACTTCAGACAGCCCTTGCAGTACTGGTAATCGATGCCTTGAAGGAACATCTGCGGACGGCCCTTCTTGTCGGGCTGTTCGTCCCAGACGAAGCAGAAGTCCGGACAGGCGGTATCGCATGCGGCGCAGTGGATGCACTTCTCATCGTCAAAATGCGGCATCATCCCGTTCCGCGAAATGCTCAGGTCCTTGAGAATACTGTTGCCCGGATTCGTTACCGTACCGCCGATCGGCTGGGTTTCGTAACCGTAAACCGGGATGTCCCACCGTTTGGGGAGAGGCATCTCTACGCCTTCCGGCAGCGCGAAGGTTTGGAATTTCACCTCGTCGTAGCCGCGTTGAAACGTTCTAAGCGCCGGCTCGACGGCACCGGGATATTTCTTCTCAAGCGATTTCCGGATGATGCCTTTCATATGCTCGAAATCAAGGAAGTCGCAAAGACGGAACAATCCGCCCAGCATCGCCATGTTGACGCGGTTCTTCTCTTCGAGTGCTATACCGGTGGCGTCGACGACGGCCAGGGTCCCTCCGATCAGCTTCATCTTGTCCTTCAGCTCTTCCGGGCTTTTCGAAGAATTGACGAGCACGACGCTGTCTTCATAGATGCCGCTCGTGACGTTGATCGTCTTCGACAAATTCTCGTGGAATACACCGACTACATGCGGACGTTCCACCGGTGTCGTGTCGCGAATGTTCGTATTTAGATCGCAAAAGCGGATATGCGCTTTTACCGGCGACCCCTTCTTCTCGGAACCGTAGGAAGAAAAGCTCACACCGTTGAATCCGCTTCCAACGACGCCTGCCTCCGCCAGCATTTTGCCCGCCAGGTTCGCACCCAGACCGCCGATGGATTCGAGCCGAATTTCAAAGAAGCCTAGTTCGTTCGTTTTCGGTAGAACCCTCATGAGTTCAACTCCCCTCTGATAATTGGAAGGATTTATAAATTGCTTACGAATAAGTATAGCAGTTTCTATTCCAGCCGCATAGAAGTTTTCCACCGTTTCCTCATATTTCATTTATAAGATTTTTTTATAAAAAATGATAGAAAACCGAACGATGCATGATAGATTCATATGGAAACCCAACACATTCTTAAGTTTATGTTAACTTTCTCTGAGTTATGGCATGAATCGGTTAGAAAAACTATCCTGAAAGCGTTATCATTTCGAACGTTATAAAGCGCAGATGGCTGAAAAAACAACGCTGTTTTCGTAAATATTGTTGCTTGTTGAAGGAACGAATCCGCTAGATTGACAAATGAATTGATAGCGAGAATGGCGCGCCATTCTCTCACTAAGGCTTAACTTCGAATCAGGCTATTCAAACAATCAGACCACCATTTGCTGCTATCTCGGACATCGAGGTGTCTCAACCTAGGAATAAGAGTAACTGTTACTTTGTTGGTTGTCTCTGGAAATCTTTCCCGCAGTTCTGACTCAAATCGTAATGCACCGTCCGGTGGTACATGGGTATCCATCTCACCACACAGGAAATGAATATCAGGCGAATTTGCATACGAGGCTAAATGCGTTAAAGGATTTAAATTGTCGTAGAAGTATTGGGCATAGCTGTCTGGTTCCCCGGTAGGTAATAAGTTACCCGGATTTAGAACGTCTTCCATTCCAGGTCTCAACCAGTCAGGTGTTGCAACAACAGCAACCACACGACTGACTCGGGGGTCGATGCCTGCGACGGTAACAGCGATGTCCCCACCCATTGAAAGCCCTCCTAAATATACGTGAGGTTCTACCTTCAGAGAGGATACTGCCCAGTCAATCACCCGAAGTGCATCCAATGTGGTTTGACCTAAAATAGCCCACATGTGACGCCTAAAATTCCCAAAAACCCGCTCCATAATTTCTTGCGGCGTTTCTGTACCTCGTTCTCCATGCTGCCAAGCGTCGAAACTAAGTGCTACATATCCTCGTGCCGCAAGATCTTGCAAAAAATGTTCGGTGGTTTCTTTGGAACCGCCGAGATGGTGCAGAAAAATAACAAGTTGACGTTTCGAACACTGAACTCGCGGTTCATACCAAATGACAGGGATGTGATCAACACGGTTTGTAAAACGTTCTAAATCCAACTGTGGATCGCTCATGCAAGCACCCTCCTATAGTACAATCTTAATCTATATTGAGTCGTTCAGATTTTGGGGGGTTCTTGAATATCGTTTAACACACCAAGAATTTTTGGGATCGGAAACCGTTTTCTTTTATCGCTCCAACGAGAGCATGTTGCTCTTCAATGGCAAGTCGGTGAAATCCTCCTACATTCATAGACAATCACATTAAAAACCTGCTGCGGGAATCGGTATCATGAATTATACATTATCCCGATGGAAGCAACAATATTTGTGAAAACAGGGAAAAACAAAGAAAGAGGCCGGTACGAAAGCAAGTCCCGGCACTCTTGTCCATAAGCAAATGCGTAACCAAATCTTGCAATCTACCAGCCGATGGCGAGCCCATCGCCGCGCGGATCGGCCGCTCCGCTAAGAATGCCCCGGTCGTCCCGCACGATGCCCTGCGCCTGGCCCATCATGCCGTCCCAAGGGCCGAAGAGCTCGACTTCGTGTCCCCACGCGGCAAGCCGGGCGGCTTCCGCCTCAAAGCCGCGGTTCTCCAGCCGCAGCTTGTCGCTGTCCTCCCCCAGGTGCGGCCGTACACCCAGCGCGGCGGCGCAATCGCCTCCTGGATCGTGCAGCCGTAGTCGAGTAGTCCGGTCATAAGCGACAGCTGGGTTTGCGGTCGCCCTTCCCCGCCTTGCGTGCCGATCAATGCATACGGCCTGCCTTCCCGCGCGATCATCCCCGGCATAAGCGTGTGGAAGGAACGTTTTCCCGGCTCCAGTACATTCGGATGCTGCGGATCCAGCGAAAAGAAGGAGCCACGATTTTGCAGCAGCACCCCGCTCGAACCTGCCACATATGCCGATCCGAAATCGAAGTAGAGGCTTTGGATGAAGGAGACGGCGTTGCCCTCTTCGTCCACTACCGCCGCGTAAGCCGTATCCTGGCCGCTGGCCGGCGACAGGTGAGCGGCGGTCCCCGGCGGCGAAAGCCGGATATCTTGAAGCGGCTCGCGGGCATAAGTCTTGGAGAGCAGACCGCTCGAGCGGGATGGAGCGGAATGCGGGATCCGTCAAATAGGCGTCGCGGTCGCGGAACGCTTTTTTCACCACTTCGACCATCAGATGATAGTACTCGGCGGACCTCCGCGGAATGCGCGACACCTCCACGCTCTCCAGCATATTCATCATCATGAGAGCGGAGAAGCCCTGCGAATTCGGCGGCATCTGCAGCACCTCGCTCCCCGGTAGATGGTTGAGATCGGCTCGACCCAGTCGCTGCGGTGGTCGCGGGAAGTCGTCCTCCGTCAGCAGGCCGCCATCCCGCTCAATGGCGGCGACCATGCTTTTCATCAGCGGTCCGCGGTAAAAGGCGTTGCGCCCCTGAAGCTGCAGCGTACGCGGCGTGGCGACCAGCTCGGGCCGCCTGAGGCGGGACCCTTCGGGCAGGAGCCGGCTTTGGTGCAGGTAAAGCCGGGCAAGCGGCTCATGGTTGCGCAGCCATGCTTCGTCCCGGACCATCCAGCGGGAGAGATCGCGCGAGATCGGGAAGCCTTCTTCCGCGAACCGGATCGCCGGCTCCAGCAGCTTCTCCCAAGGGAGGCGGCCGCGCTTCGACCAAACCTCCCACCAGGCGTCCACCATGCCGGGAACGGTAATGGCGCTGAGCGCTCCACGATGCGGTATGCTATTCAGACCGCGCTGTATATAGACAGCAGGGACAGCTTGCCTGCCTGAACGGCCTGTGCCGTTGAGGCCCTCGAACCGGCGTTCCTTCGCGTCGTACATAAGGAAGAAGGCGTCGCCGCCAAGTCCCGTCATGTGCGGATAAACGACGGCCAATGCGGCGCTGACGGCCACGGAAGCATCGTACGCGCCGCCTCCTGCCGTTAGAATCGAAGCTCCCACGTGAGTCGCCAAATAATGCGGAGCGGCTACCATGGCGTGAAGGCCCAGCGGCATCATGTTGTTCATAGCTCCGCCCCCTTGTATACATCCAGCGCGGCCTGCACGGCGTCACCGGCAGGGAGCGGTACCTGATGGCGTTCTACCGGACCGGGGGTCATAATCGTTCGAAAGGACAGCGATAAGTCTCGGTATTTTTTCACAGGGAACCCCCTTTATAGGCCAGTAAATGAAGAATATCGGTCAACACGGCAGCACCGGCCGCCAGATCCTGCGGTGAGGTATATTCCTCGGGTGAATGGCTGATCCCTCGACGGCTCGGAACGAACAGCATCGCCGTAGGGCAGATCCGCTGCATGAGTTGGGCGTCATGCCCCGCTCCGCTGTGCATCCGGCGGCGACCGAAGCCCCTGCCGAGCGCCAGCTGCTCCAATAAGCTCGATAGCCTGGAATGCATCGGAGCCGGTTGGACATTTATCCATTCTTCGATGCGGACGCTTAACCCCCGGGAGGCGGCGATCCGTTCGGCCTCCTCCTGCACAAGCAGGCAGAAATCATCCAGTTCTCCTGCGTCGGCATGCCGGACATCGAGAGAAAACACGGCTTTGCCTGCAATCACGTTGGAAAGGCCCGGCGATACCTCTATCCGTCCAACGGTGGCTACGAGCGGGTCGCCTTTTTCCCGTGCGGCGGTCTCAATGCCGCTAATGATGCGGCATGCACCGGCGAGTGCATCACATCTAAGGTTCATCGGCGTCGTCCCGGCATGGTTGGACTCGCCCTCCACCGTATAGGTAAATCGCTTCTGGCCAACAATGCCTTCAACAATGCCGAGCTGCATTCCTTCGCGTTCCAAACGAATGCCCTGTTCGATATGCAGTTCAATGAAGGAACGAATGTCCGTTCTGCGCGGAGGCCGGTGAAGCCCCGGTCCGAAGCCGGCGGCGGTCATGGCCTGCCGCAAGCTGATGCCCTCCGTGTCCGTGATCCCGGGGACCGCCTTCAGAGAATAACGCCCTGATATATTGCCCGAGCCCCAATAAGCGAGCGGAAACCGGTCGCCCTCCTCTTCGCAGAACGAGACGATCTCGATGCTTTGTCTTGGCGTGCCGTAACGTTCCTTCAGATACTCCAGGGCGACAACGCCGGCCGCAATGCCATAGGCGCCGTCGAACCGGCCGCCTTGCTTGACCGTATCGATGTGGGAGCCGGTCATCAGCGTTCCGGCCGTCGGGTCGGTCCCCTGCAGCCTGCCGAACAAGTTGCCCACATCATCGTAATAAACATGCAGCCCGCTCTTCTCCATTCGTTCGGCGAGCAGACGCTGTGCTTCTCTCCAGGACGGATCGTACAGCGACCGGGTGACGCCCCCGGCCGGATCGGCGCCGCATAACGCTAGCTCGTCTAATAGCTCGGTCAAGGGCTTAATCAAACTTTCGGAGTCCGAGGCGGTCTGCGGAGGCATACGAACGGTTCGGATCGATCAAGGGCGTTTCCTCCTTCTGCTTGGGATTATCTTCGTATTTGGAATTTAGATCGGATCGATCATTCCAGCGGGCCGGGTACGGTCACGGATACCGGCGGCGCCGGCTTGTTGGGTCCGGCGGCGAGCCACTTTCCATGGCCCTGGGCCACGACCCCTTCTCCAAGCCGGTAGACCACGGTCCCGCGGCAAAGGGTCGCCGCTACGCGGCAGTCCAGCGTTTTTCCAATATAAGGACTGTGTTTATGCTTGTGATACAGATCCTCCGTCCTAAGCGTGTAAGAAAGCCGGGGATCGACGATGGCAAGATCGGCGTCAAAGCCTTCGGCTATAGCCCCTTTTCGGGGGTATAAGCCGAAACGGCGGGCGGGCTGCTCCGACAGCGACTGTCGTAATCCGCGTAAGCGGAATCCCGCGCCGCAGGTGACCTTCGTGCAGCATCAGCTCCAGCGTATGCTGGGCGCCGGCAATGCCGCCCCAAGCCTGAAACCAGTCGGTATGACGCTTCAGCTCGGCCGGGCACGGGGAATGATCGGATGCGATCAGATCGATCGCGCCCGAGGCGACCGCCTCCCACAAGCCATCCTGCTCGGCACGGGTGCGGAGCGGCGGGGCGCATTTGGTCGCGGGACCGATCTCCATAAGGTCATCGCAGGTCAATATCAAGTAGTGGGGGCATGTCTCCGCCGTCACATCCATCCCTTGGCGCTTGGCGACCGCAATCGCTTGAACCGCCTGCGGCGAGCTGATATGGACAAAATGAAGCGCGCAGCCGGTCTGCCCCGCATAGAACAGCGCCCGGTTCACGGCTTCCAGTTCCGCCACCACCGGCCGCGAAGAGACATAATCCATCGGCCCGGTCCTGCCGGAACGCTTCCGCTCCTCGCTGAGTGCGGAAACGAGCGCCTCGCTTTCCGCATGCAGAGCCAGGATACCGCCCATCGAGGCAATCCGCTTCATGCCTTCATAGAGCGTCAAGTCGTCCACCTCACGGAAAATGTCCTCCCCTTCCCCGCCCGGGTCGGACATGAACGCCTTGAAGCCGGCGGCTCCGGCCTCGGCCAGCGCCGCCAACTGATCGCCGTTTCCGGGTACGAGTCCGCCCCAGAGCGCGTAATCGATACACGATGCGCCTTCGGCGACGGATAGCTTCAGCTTGAAGGCCTCGGTGTTCACCGTAGGCGGCCGCCCGTTCAGCGGCATATCGATATACGTAGTGCAGCCGCCGGCGGCAAGAGCCGCGGAACCGGTGGCGAAGCCTTCCCAGCCCCCAAGGCCCGGTTCATTCAAATGAACGTGGGCGTCTATAACCCCAGGCAATATCCATTTCCCCTCGGCCGAAAGGACGCCGCCTCCGGGTCCGGGCTCCAAGCGGTCCGCGAGCGCGGTAATTTTGCCGTCACGGATGCCGATGTCCAGCCTTCGCACTTCATCCGGCAGAACGACATTGCCGTCTTGTACGATAAGATCGAACGGTCCGCTCATAAATTTCCTCCTTATACAGGACAATGTAGACGCCGGCCCCGGGCAGACCGGCCGAACAGGCCCTCTTAACTTCCGCGGTAAGTGCTGTATCCGCCCGGCGCCACCAGCAGAGGAACATGGTAATGCGCTTCCTTGTCGCTTACGCCGAAACGGATCGGAACCGTATCCAGAAAGGGCGGGTCCTGCTGCGGCATGCCTTTAGCCCGAAAGTAATCACCGACGTAAAATACAAGCTCATACACACCGGTTGCCAGCTCCTCTCCCTCCAGCAAGGGCGCGTTGAGCCGTCCGTCCGCATTGGTTTCGGCCGTTCGAAGCGGCGCAGCCGCGGCCTCACCAACCCGCCGCAGCTCCACCTTCATCCCGTCCGCCGGCCTTCCGGCGGTAAGGTCGAGCACATGGGTTGTCAGCCGCCCGCTCATACCGATACGACTCCCGCTCCATCCGCCGAGGCTTCCCCTTGACCCGTTCCAGGTCTTCTTTCGTCATGGAAAATCCCTGGAAGCCGTATGGCGGTCGAGGCTCCGTATAGACGCGCCCTTCCGTACCCGGCACGCTTTCGACGATCGTCTCCCATGTGCGGTTATTGGATTCGAACCGGACCTCGGCGAGTCGGGGAAGCGTTCCAAGATGCGAAGACCGATATGGTAGATCAAATTCTGGATGGAGGGACTCTTTTTCTCATGGAACAGGCAGTGCGCGATGTCACGGATTTGCTCGGAAGCCACATAAGCCCCATCTGCAGGATCGATTCCGTTATAAACATCCTCATACTTCCAGCCGATGTTCAGCCAGATGAACAGCGGCCGATCCGACGTTTCCGGAAGGGTCGTGTACTCGTCGCGGATAAAGCCGGCGAAGGAGCTCCCTTTTACCTTGATCAGCTGAAGATCCGATACAAGGCAGTCATGTCGCACGACGGCATAGCCGTTCCCCGAACGCTCCACTGTCATGGACGCCGAGGCATGGTCATTGTGGGAACGCCGGTAGACGAGGCCGCTGTCCGTCAGCCCGCCTGCTCCGGGAACCTGCAGCATATCGAACGGAAGCCGGTCGGCGCTGATTTCAATCGAGCTCATATGGGTGTAAGTACCCAGGAATTTGCAGGCGATAAAATAAAGGTAGCCCTCCATCGTCGTGCCTTCAAAATCAGCGGTGTGGCGCAGGATGAAATTCTTCATCGAATCGGTCGCGACGACCATTGAATTATCTCCCTCGGTAAAGGACGGCAGAAAAGCGTCGCCCCGTACCGCGATTTTCACGTTGAAGGCAAAAATCACATTATCGTGTCCGGCAAAGCCGGATTCCGGAATCGGGGTAAAGGCGGTCATCGGCTTGACGAACGTCCGGTAGACAAGCACGTCGCCTTTTCCGTAATACATCGTACGGGAAGCAGAAGCAGGGGTAGTCATCGTATATTCCTCCAATCCGTTATTCGCCCGTCGGGGCAAGCAGATCCAGCGACCGGAAGCGCGCGATCTTCGCAACTTCCTGCAAAGCGGTGTCCAGCTCCGCTTCGGGGGTGCTATCCAGCCGGCGAAGCATCGCTTCCCGGATCGAATGCTTGTTCTGGCCGCGGACGGCCATGATAAAGGGAAAGCCGAACTTGCCGGTATAAGTGTTGTTGCAGGCGGTAAAATCCGCATATTCCTCCGGTGTCAGGTCGCTGAGGCCGGCGTTCTTCTGTTCGCTCACGGATGCGCTGCTCATCTGGAGCCTGCCCGCCAGATCGGGGTGGGCCCGCAGCAGCTTCAGCCGTTCTTCCGGTGTAGCCGAACGGACGGCTTCCGCCATGGCGGAATGCAGAGCGTCAATTGAAGTGAACGGCCCGTGTGGAAAAGCGCGTTCCGCTACCCAAGGGGAATGCTCGAAGATCCAGCCGAGCGCCTCAACGAATTGAGGAAGGTCCATCTCGTTGATATCCTCTAAGGTCCAATTCAAATACATCACCTGTTTTCTTCCGCATATTCCACATCTTCCGTTATGGAAGGAAAAATATCTTGCCCAAGCTCCGTTCGGGCGGGGATCGTCTCGCTTACGATGCGTCCCCGGCTCACGACATACCGGCTGAGCGGTCGCTGCGAGAGCAGCCCGGCGGGATCCCCGCAGGCAGTATGACGAAGCTGGCCGGCTTACCCGGCGCAATCCCGTAATCTCCCGCAGTGCCAAGCGTCCTCGCCGCCCGGTAGGTAACCATCCGCAAGGCCTCCAACAGCTCCTCCCGCCCCGTCATATGAGCCAGATGAACCGCCATATGGGCGGCTTGCAGCAGGCTGCCCGAGCCGAGCGGATAGAACGGGGAACGGATATCGTCATGGGCAATGCTGACATTGACGCCGGCCTGCCACATCTCCTTGATCCGCGCGATGCCTCGCCCTTTCGGATAAGCGTCGAACCGGCCCTGCATGGCGCTGTTGATCAGCGGGCAGCAGACGATGTTGATGCCGGAGCGGGCCAGAAGGCCGAGCAGCTTGCCGAAGTAGGCGTCGGAATAATATGCCGTTGCGTTCACGTGGCTCGCGGTGACCCGTTCACCGAGCCCGGTACGAATCGCAAGATCGGCCGCACATTCGAGATACCGCGAATGCGGATCGTCCAGCTCATCACAGAACAGGTGTACGACCCGCCCGTACCGCGCCGCCAAATCGAAGCAGATTTCAAGCGATAGGACACCCTCCTCGCGGGTCGCTTCCCCGTGAGGAATCGCACTGACCCCGTCCGCCCCAAGCTTAAGGGCCTCCTCCAGCCTGGCTGCATTCCCTGGACAAGCGCGGATGCCGTCCTGCGGGAATGCAATCACCTGCAGGTTCATGTAAGGCTTCACCCGTTCCCGAAGCTCCAGCGACGCCCGCAATGCCGTCAGACCCGGCTCCGAAATATCGGCATGGGTGCGGACATGCAGCACACCATGGCTCAGCAGCGACCGCAGCACCTTTTCCGCGCGCTCCAGCACATCTTCACGCGTTAGTGCCGTTTTCCGCCGCCGCCAGAGGGTAATGCCTTCAAACAACGTCCCGGACACGTTCCAAGCCGGATCGCCGGCCGTCAATACGGTGTCGAGGTGAACATGCGACTCGACGAACGGCGGCAGAACGAGCCGGCCTTCGCCGTCAATTTCCTTGGAGGCCGCAGCATCGGGAAGCTTGCCGACCGCCGCGATCGTACCGCCTTGGATGCCGATATCGATCAGGGGCGAAGGTTCGGTTAAGGCTTCACCGCCGAAGCCCGTTTCGTTCACGGCGGGATCCAGGCCTTGCAGCGGCCTGACATTGCGGAATACCAAATCATACATGCGGCAAGCCCCTCCTTTCTTCTGCGGTCGCTTATTTTTTCGGCAGGAAATCCGTGGTAAAGACCTTGCTTACATCCTGCGCCGATTTAAGCGGCCCGATTTCGGTCAGTCGCTTATTCAGCGTCTCCCAGCGTTCCTTGGTCATGTAGCCCACCCCTTGGGTCGCGGCGTCCTCACCGAACACCAGAGGCTGCAGCGCCGTAGCGCTGTATTCCATTTGCTCGAGCGGCGTATCCGGATTTTTCTCCTTGATAAACGCGTTGACTTCCTTGTAGTTGTCCTTATAGTAATTCCAACCTTTGACAGTGGCTTCAACGAACGCTTTGACCGTATCCGGGTGCTCCTTCAGGAAGCTCTCCGTCGTGTACATGAGGTTCGCGTACGGGTTATAACCGAAATCGGCGTTCAGCAGCACGTTCACCTCTACCCCTTGCTTCTTCATCGTATAAGGCTCGGAGGTAATGTAAGACTGCGTCGCCGTCGTCGGATCGTTCACGAAGTTGGTCAGCTGGCCGGTATATTTCAGCTCCTCGGCTTTGTCGAGTTTATACGCCTTCTTCAGATATTCCCAGTAAGCCACACCGCTGCCCACATACACCTTGTGCCCGTTCAGATCGGCCATGCTCTTGATCGGCTGTTCCTTATGGACCATGATGCCCTGCGGATTTTTCTGAAAAATAGCCATGACCGCCACCAGGGGGATGCCGTTCTGCCTTGCAAACAAAATTTCGTCCGCCTGCCCCATGCCGAACTGTGCTTTGCCGGACGCCACGATTTGTGTCGCCGAAATGCCGGGCCCGCCCGATTGGATCGTCATATCGAGACCTGCATCGTTGTAAAAGCCCTTCATCAAAGCGGCGTAGTTGCCGCCGTGCTCGGGCTGGGCGAACCAGTTGGTCACCTGGGTGACAGCGACCGGTCGCTTCTCGGCCGATGCGGCTTTATCGCCGGCCCCGGATGCCGCAGGCTTCGCGGATTGGCCGCATCCGGATAGTAGTCCCGCCGCCAGCAGCAGGAGCGAAACGGCCGTATAAGAGTGCCTCTTGAGACGCTGCGCTTTGGTCTTTGAATTCATGATGATCCCCCCGTTTTATCTTTATGCCGTACCCCAAGACACTCCGAGCTCCTTCAGCCACTGGCGGTAAGCGATGCTGAGCCGGTCCGCCTTCAGGTGCAGCTCTGCCTGCAAATCGAGCGGCGCAGCTCCGGCCGCTGGCTCTCGACGACGAACGCGTCCTGGTCGATAATCATTTGCTGGAAGGCGGCGAACGGCTCGCCCGGCGCATCCAGGTCATAATTGCGCGTAACAAGGGCGAATACCCTGGAACGGACCGGCTCCACCGGCAGGACGGCGAACAGCATCGTAAACACAGCCCCTGATAAGGGGTCGGATTTCTTCAGCCGGGCTACGGTAGGCTTCAGCACTTCATAGACGTAGCGGTTCATCCGGCTTGCGCCCCTTCCGTCCGGATTCGGCTGGAATACGTCAATCTCGCCCGAGCGGATGCCGCCTTCGTCCTGAAACACCTGATAGTCGGAAATTTCCGACTGTTGCGGGTCGCCCAAATAGCCTTCATGCAGAAAGGCCAAATGTCCCACATCAAGGAAATTCTCGATCACCCTGGGAACCGAAGCGTTCAAATCATACGGTCCGCAAATGACGGATCGATACGCCGGATCTTCATATTCCGGGTAGACGGGAAGCTCGGCCGAGACCGCCGCCGGATCGCCGAGATGAACCCATACGATGCCGTAAGCTTCCAGGCAGGCGTATACCTTCGCCTTCGCTTTCGCAGGAATCGCCTGGCCCTCAGGTCGCTGCGGAATGCGGATGCAGTGTCCGTCCGCGTCGTACTGCCAGCCGTGGTAGGGACATACGAGCGTATCTTCTGCACACCGGCCGAGCGATAAAGCCGCCCCGCGGTGGATGCATAAATCCTGGAACGCCCGGACGCCGAGCGAGGTGCGGAACAATACGATTCTCTCCCCCATCACGTTAACGCTGACAGGAGCTTCCTTCACAGCATCTGCAAAGGCGGCCGGCGACCATTCCTGCTGAAGCACCGGATCCTGAACCTCTTTCGGCAATGCGCCCGCCCTCCTATTTATCTAATGAAGTTAACGTTTTAAATCATTAATATTTAATAACAGTAATCTTATCAGTTGTCCGTCCGCATCTCCGATTCGTGCCAGGAGCTGAGCATCCATTTGGAGAAGGCGTTCACGAGCAGGAAGAACGCAATGCCGAGAACGGATGCCGACAAGCCGCAGGCGAACAAATACGGGGTCTGCAGTCTGGAAGCCGCTACCGTAATGGCGTAGCCTAAGCCGCCTTTGCCGCCGCCGATCCCGGCGATGTATTCACCGACGATCGCCCCGATCACGCCGAGGGTACAGGAGATCTTGAGCCCGGCGACGATGTAAGGCAGTGCGGCCGGAATGCGCAGCTTCCACATGGTTTGCAGCGAGCCTGCATTATACAGATAGAACAAATTCTTCATGTTATGATCCGTGGAGTTGAGTCCGATCAGCGTATTGGACAGCATCGGGAAAAATCCGATCAGGAACGCGATGATGACGATCGCATTCATGCCGGCCCCGAACCAGATGACGATAATCGGCGCCACCGCAACGATCGGGATCGTTTGCAGAATGATCGCGTACGGATACACGCTTTTCTCAATGAGCTTGGAGCTGGCCAGCAGTACCGCCCCGGAAACGCCGAGCAGGATGCTAAGCAGGAACCCGAGCACCGCTTCGCTGATGGTCGTAATCACGGATACCCACAGGCCGTGTGCATTCTCGGCCGCGGGCCGCGATAATATCCGATGGCTTCGGCAAAATGTAAGGCGGCACCCCCATCAGCTTCACGATGATTTCCCATCCGCCCACAAATACGATAAATGCGATCACCGGCGGCAGCATCCTGCGAAGTGCCTGAAGTATAGGGAAGCTGCGAGCTGCTCCGCCTCCCTGTTTATCCGTCCGGACGGCCCGGGAGCGGGCCGGGTGGATTTCATCCGACATTCTCTGCAGATAGCTTTCTTCCGTTGCCATAATCGGTCTCCTTTCGCTTACGTCGTTTGATTTTCCACCGGACGGTAGATGATTTTGCCTGGATTCAGCGACCCTCGCGGGTCATTCTCGCGCTTCTTCCGCTCCATCCCGCCGACTTCCCCGCGACCGCCGTTATCGAGAACCCACGTATGAGGATCGAAGATCCGGACGCCGACCGATTCGAAGAAGCGGATGATTTCGTACAGCCTTTCTTCGCTTACGAAACGGACAATGGGTAGTGAAGAAGGAATAATACGGCCGCCGCCCCGAACCCATTCGAAATGCAGCAGCACCTCGTCCCCGAACTTTTGTTTGATCGTACGCACCTGCTCGAGGTAGTTGTCCGGCGAAAAGCCCGCCTGCAGGTAAGTGACCGTCGGCTCCGTCTTTAGCGCCCAGAGCGTCGTATGGTTCCAGGTAAAATCGGATAAGCCGATTGTCTTGCGGTATTGGCTCGCCGGAATGATGTGCCCGATCCGCCCGGCATAACGGCCGGCCAGCTCCTTCAGCGCCGTACCCGAACCGTCGGTCGCTTCCACCATCACGGCTGCAGTATGCGGCTCCAGCACTTTGGCCAAGGGGAGAAAATAGGAAGGAATCGGCCATTCCATCGGGCTGATCAACCGCTTGCGGATGCTGTCCTCCTTCGCCAGCGCTTCTCCGAAAGCCACCGCCTGCTCGAAGGTGTCGAATTGCACAACCGTCTGCTCCCATTCGGTCTTGGGCGCCAGAGGAATGACAACCTCCGTCATAATGCCGGTCGTCCCGTAGTTGTGGATATAATTGAAGAGATCGTCTCCCGTGACGACCAATCTTCTAGGGACTTCCTCCATCGTATAAACGACCGCCTCCAGCACATTACCGTCCCACAGGTTACCCCATGTAATCGAGCCGATCCCGCCGGAGCCCCCGCTGACGAAGCCGCCCACCGTCGCTTTCATGAACGTGCTCGGATAAATACGCAGCTCTTGGCCCGCCTCCCTGGCGCGTTTCTCCAGAACACCAAGCTTGACGCCGCTCTGGACCCGGGCATAGCCTTCTCCGATTTCCAGGATGCGGTCAAGCTTGCTGAGGTCCAGCACGATGCCGCCTTCCAGCGGAACCGCCTGACCGTAGTTGCCGGTTCCGGCTCCCCTCACGGTCACCGGGATCCGGTGCCGGTACGCCAAGGAGAGGACAACGGGTACCTCGCGTTCTTCCGCCGGCAGCACGATCCCGTCCGCCAGCTTTTCCTTGAGCCGCCGGTCCAGCACCGGCGAATACCAATAATAGTCCTTGGACAGCCGTGTTTTCGACTCGTTATCCAGCAGCAAGCCGGTTTCTCCAACAAGCTCGAACATTTCCTTCTCCCAGCCGATGGCCATACGGAAGCCTCCTTTTCTATTTAATGCTTAAGCGCCCCGGAAACGAGCCGCACCCATTCGCCGAATTCGGCAGTCGTGCGGTAATGGTCGTCCCTCGGGAATGGAACGGGAATGTCGATCGCCGCCGATACCTTACCCGGCCGGGGTGTCATTACAATGACCCGCGTGGATAGAAATACCGCTTCAAACACGTTATGGGTGACGAACAGCACCGTCATCTTTTTATCCTGCTGCCAGATGTTCAGGAGTTCATCCTGCAATGTCTGGCGTGTAATTTCATCGAGCGCGCCGAACGGTTCGTCCATCAGCAGCAGCTTCGGCCTTGAGATAAGCGCCCGGGCGATGGACACCCGCATCTTCATCCCGCCGGACAGCTGTCTCGGGAGGACCTTCATATAATCCTTCAGGCCGACCAGCTCGAGAACCCGCTCCGCCTCTTCCTTCTGCGTCCGCTTCGGCACGCCTCCCCGCAGGCTGAGCGGAAGGGTTACGTTGTCGAGCACGGAGCACCACGGCAGCGGCGGTGTGATCCTGGAAGACAAAAGCGATTTCGCTCTCCTTCCTCGCCTCTTTCGGCGTCATGCCCATAATGTCGAGTTCGCCGGAGGACGGGCCGCTGAGGCCCGTGATCAGCTTGAATACCGTCGACTTGCCGCAGCCGGAGGGTCCAACGAAGCAGAGGAACTCCCCTTCCCTGATGTCAAGGTTCACATCCTGAAGAGCGATCGTTCCGTTCGGATACGTCTTGGAAAGATGCTTCATACGTACGAGCAGCGGACTCCGGTCGAACGAATCGGGCACCGGTGTACTGCCGGTCGCAAGGGGCGGGCCGGATACTTGATTTGTCATAGTAGGCACCTCCTCGGCTTAAGGATGAGCGGCCGCCGCAGCGCTCCGCAAGCTGGACATTTCAAATCGGGCCATCTCCACAAGCGCATCCGCAATCCGCCGTCCTCCAAGGGCGAGCATCGCTTCCCCTTCTCCGCCGTCGCCTGCCTGGCGTCACCGGCGATTCCCGTGGCCGAGATATCGTCCGTGATCCAGGCGAAGGCTTTGCTGCGGAACTGCAGGTAGCGCGATTCCGGAAAATTCGGCGACTCCGACGGCGCCAGCTCCGGATGGACCCAGTGGCGCCGAATCGCCAGCAGCAGGGAGGTTTCCACATCGCCCGCATGAATGCCGACCTGCTTCTCGATCGGTGTGATCCACGTATCTCCGAGACCGAGAGCGCCGGGATCCAGCCGGAATACGGCAAGTCCGGTTTCGATGCGGATTTCGCGGGCCATCATGTTCAGGAGGTCGGTATTCCCCCGTGCGTATTGAACAGGACCAGCTTCCGGAAGCCGCTGCGCTGCAGACTCTTGGCAATATCGAGCAGCACCAGCATCAGCGTATGGGCCGATAAGGTGATCGTTCCCGGATGGCCCAGATGCTCGGTGCTTTTGCCGTAAGGCAGTGCAGGCAGCGACCAAATTTGCTCATCGTCCGGAAGCTCTTCAAACGCACATGTCAGGAAAGCTTCCGCAATCAGAGTATCCGTAAACACCGGCATATGCGGCCCGTGCTGCTCCACGGCACCAACCGGCAAAATAACGAGCGCTTTTTCTTTGGGAATCCCTTCGACCTCCAGCTTGCTGAGCCGTGGTAAAAAACGGTCGTCCCAAGCTTTTCCCGAATAACGTGCGTGCATCATATCAAGCACCTCCATGAGCTCATTGTAAAGGAGCATCTTAACAGTGGTAAACCTAAAAGGCTGGTTTTTGTAATCATATATAACATGAAAAACCGGTTTTGTGCTTGGTGCACATTCATTTTGTCATTATTATGTTATATATAATTACATATGCTTGTTTCATTCCTGCTTTTTCTGCTCATAGAGAAGAAAAAAACAGCCTCACTCCATTGAATAACGAGCAAGACTGTCATCTAAACTGTACATTCATCTCTATGAAGAAGCCGCTCTTTCGACCGCTTTGACAATGGCGCCGTACCCCGTGCAGCGGCACAGGTTGCCGCTTAACCCCTCTTCGATCTCGCAGCGGGACGGACACGGATTTTCGCTGAGCAGACCTTTCACGGACATAATCATGCCCGAGGTGCAGTAGCCGCATTGGAACGCGCCTTCCTCAAGAAACGAACGCTGCACCGGATCCCGCTCCGGGCCGGGGAGCCCTTCGATAGTCGTAATTTCCCTACCTTCGCATTGGTAGGCCATCGTAATGCAGCTGTTCACCGGCTTTCCGTCGACAAGCACCATGCACGCGCCGCAGCGCCCCATTTCGCACGAAACCTTCGTCCCCGTCAGCTGCAGATCCTCACGGATCACGTCCAGCGACCTTCTGGAAGGCGGGATACGGAGCGAAACGGACTCTCCGTTGACCGAACAGCGCAGCACGGCGGATTCGATTTTCACGAGGCTTCACGCTCCTTCCTCCACGTCGAATGGTTCAATCAGAAGTTCTGTTGGTATAGGCGACTTAGGGGCCCATTTCCCCACCGCATGATAAACAGCTGAAGTAATGGCAGGCGCTAAAGCGACGCTGCCGACCTCGCCGATCCCTCGTGGTCCGAAAGGATCGCCTTCCGGAAGCTCTTCAATGGCATGCAGCTGAAAATCCGGCGTATCGGCAAGGGTCGGGATCAAGTACGTATCCAGATTTTGCGTGATATAGTGACCCGAGGCCATCAGCGCATCCTCCATCAGCGTAAATCCGATCGCCATGTGGTCGCCGCCCTCGATTTGCCCCCTGTATCCCATCGGGTTCACGACCGGCCCGGTCGCCACGGCATGGTATTGGTCCAGCACCTTCACCCGGCCCGTCAGCGTATTGACCTCCACTTCCACAGCAACGCCGGTATACGTGTATAAATAATGTCCGCCCATCACCGCATCCGGCGTCGTCGGAAAATGAAACTGGCAGTCCGCCCGGATCGGCTCCGCCGCCCGCGACGCCAGCTCTGCGTAGCTCAGCGGCGGCCCTTCCGGACTGCCGGTGCCGGCCGCATCCTCCGCCAGCCAGATCCCGCCCGGACCGGTCGCCAGACGTTCCGCCGGAACCCCGAGAAGCCGGGAGGCCTGCCCAAGAAGCTTGGCCAGGAACGGCGGCTTCAAGCGCTGCAGTGCCTGCCACATCATCGTCGTCGCCCGGGAGGCGGTGCTGGAGCCGCTGTGAGGCACGCGGTCCGTATCGCCGATCACCATGGCGATATCGTCTGCCCGGCGCTGGAAATGCTCCAGCAAAGCATGATCTCCAGCGACGCCAGCAGGCCTTGACCGAACTCCTCATAGCCGAAGGCCGCTTCGATCCTGCCTTCCTTGTTCAAGGTAAGCCGCCCGCCGCCGAAGTCCGGCGACCCGAAGCCGAGGCCCGAGCCGTGCATGGCGATCGAAGCGCCGATCCCGCGCCGGATCCACGGCGACTCCGGTTTCTCCTTCACCGCTTCCCGCCGCAGCCAGATGGGCGACTGCGCGACGGATTCCCATACTTGTGCAGCACCGTCCGTAGCCACAATCCGCTGCCCCATCGGACCCAGGTCATCCTTATGACGCAGATTGATCCGCCGCAGCTCCCAAGGGTCCATCCCGAGCTTCTCCGCAAGCCGGTCCATCTGACCTTCCAGCGCAAAAATCACCTGATTGCCGCCGAAGCCGCGAAATTCACCGGAAATGCCGTTGTTCGTATAGACCGACACGCCTTCCACATCGACATGCGGAATCCGGTAAGGCCCCATGGTATGCTCCGTGGCGAAATTCAGCACCGCCGGACCGAGGGTGGCATAGGCCCCGGTATCCGCTATGATGCGCACTTGATGAGCGACCAGACGGCCCTCGGCATCCGTCCCCGTACGCATCGTGATTTTCATCGGATGGCGTTTGAGCCCGGCACGGACCGACTCCCAGCGGTCCTGATGAATTCTCACCGGGCGGCCGCTCTTTAGCGCAAGGAGCGCCCCGAAGGGCTGGATGTTGAGCTCATCCTTCCCGCCGAACGAACCGCCGATCGGGCTGGAGACGACGCGGATATGCTCCTCCGGAACGGCCAGAATGCGGGACAGCTGCATCCGGTCTTTAAAGCCGTGCTGTGTGGGCGCGAATACCGCCAGCCGGCCGGCCGCTTCGGGAACGAACAGACCGCCCTCGGTTTCCATGTACGTATGCATTTGCCGGGGCGTGTAATAAGTTTCCTCGACAACATGCGCGCAGCTTGCAAATGCCTCCCCGGCCGAGCCCCGTTTATAGTTCGTCCGGTGCAGCACATTCCCTGCAGGATGCAGCTTCGGCGCCTCCGGGCGCAGCGCTTCTTCCGGATCGTCAAGCACAGGGAGCGGCTCGTAATCCACCTTGATCAGTTCCAGTGCCCGTTCCGCGATCTCCGGCGTATCCGCCGCCACGGCGGCCACCGCATCCCCGATATAGCGCACCCGGTCCTCGCACAGCACCGGCTGGTCGGGAATGGCGATCCCGAACCGGTTCATGCCGGGCACATCCTTCCATGTAATGACAGCCCGGACACCGGGCAGCGGCTCCGCCCGCTCCGTATCCACCGAACGAATCAGGGCATGAGCATACGGACTGCGCAGGATTTTGCCGTATAACATCCCTTCCGTCCGTTTATCGGTCAGGTACTCCAGGCCGCCGCCCACCTTCGCAGGACCGTCGGGACGCACGCGCCAGCGCTCGCCGGAGGTTGTTTTATCCAGCAGCATATTGATCTCCTCCTTCTGAAGCCGGGACTTCCTAACAAGGTCAAACATCCATAGATTTCAGCAGCTTCCACAGCTCCGAGACGATCAGGTTCGCCGCCGTAAGCCTGCGGTATTCCTTCGTGGCAAAAGCATCCGAGCATCCGATAGACTCCTCGAGAATCGATTGCTGCACCTGCTTCAGCTGACCGGAATTTAAAGTCCTGGATGCGAGCAGCCTTTCCGTCTCCAACAGCCGCCGGGGAATGGAGGAACCGCCGCCGACCGCCAGGCGCACACAGGCGCAGCTTCCGTCCCGATGCCAGAGGCCGTATCCGGCTGCAGTGACGAGGGAAGGAACGAACATCTCCCTCCGCCCCACCTTATGGTAGAAGCCCAGGCGCAGGCCGTCCGGCACAGCGCCCTGCTCTCTTTCGACCACCGTCTCGACGAGGATCCTTATCCCTCTTTCCTCTGCCCCTTCTGCCTTTAAGGCGAGCCAGTCTGCCAGAGAGCCGGTCCGCCTCTCCTTTCCGTCAAACCACACCAGCTCCGCATCCTGCACGAGCAGCGCGGGAAGCGCATCGCCCGTGCCGGAGACAATATTGCCGCCCAGCGTGGCAAGCCTTCGAATCGATGGGGCCGCAACGTTCCGGCTTGCTTCCGCGAGCAGAGGCAATACCTTCTGCTCACGGCACTCAGACAACCGGGCCAGCGAACCGACCCGAACCCGCCCCGTCTCTTCCAGGCTGATTCCGTGCAGCTCCTGAACGTATTCCAGACTGATGAAGTGCGGCGCCATCGCCTTCAGTCCCGATTCCCACTGGGTTCTCAGCAGCGTCGAACCGGCGACGAATTCGGCATGCTCCCCCAAGGTCTTCGCAAGCTCCCAAGCCTCATGCAGTGTGGAAGGCCGCCACACCTGCGGTCCGGAAGAAAACTCATAAACGCCAATAGCCATGGTGTGCAGCCTCCTTTCGCCGGAACCGGCCTTTCATGATCAAAATTCTCTAATGTACGGCATGCCTTGTGAGAACAGCCGGCCATGCAGCTTGTTCCGGGTTCGCACGCCCGGCCGCATTCCCGATCTCCGTCCCGTCCGCCGGGACGGAAGCGGTGCCGTAGTCACTCTGCCAGGGCTGCACCAATTCCACAATCGTCCGCACAGCCCCGCCCTCCGGTCTTCCTCTAATCAATTCATATGCCAAATATAGGTTTTGTGTCACCATTAAGTCAATAATCATGACGCAAATTTGTGTTACAGACTGAATTTCAGGATGGATGTTGTGCAAGTATACATATACCTCACATGTACTTTTGAAAAAAAAACGCGGATCTCCTCCGCATTCTCCGGAGTATCCGCATCCCAAAACCGTTCCGGAGCCGTATCCTCCAGCAGCATTCCGCGATATTCCTTAAGCCGCAGCAGCGACCTCGCCCCTTCATCGCCGTCCAGCCCTTTCACCGCGTCAAACATAGTTCGAGCCAGCAGCACCGGCGGACGAGGTACGGCCCGGTGCAAAGCCGCGCAATAATCGCACCCGTCTTCCGCCGTACGGAAGGCGTGAACCAGACGGCTGATCAACTCCTTTCCGACAAAGGGCTGGTCCCCGAGCAGCACCATGACGGCATCCGGCCTGCCGCCCGCCTCCGCAGCCCGAAGCCCGCACTGCAGCGAGCGGGACATCCCGAGCTCGGCATCCGCACATACCGTTCGAAACCCGCGCCCATCCTTCACGGCCCGCGTGAACGACTCCGGCGACCAATCGCCGGCGTCCCCCCAGCGGGTCACCACAATCAAACGGTTCAACTCCGACTGAAGCGCGGCTTCAAGGGCTAAAGCGCCGAGCTTTACGCCATCCCCGAGCTCGATGGAGAGCTTGGAGCGGCCCATCCTCCGGCTGGCTCCGGCCGCCAAATAGATCCCGGTTACCTCCGCCGCCACAGGCTTCATTCCTCCCTTCGCGTAGTCCTCCCTGCCTTCGAACGCGTATCAGCTCCGCCATGATGCTGACGGCAATCTCCGCCGGGCCCTCAGCCCCGATCCGGAGTCCGGCCGGGTAGTGCAGCCATTCCGGTACCGGAAAACCGTCCAGCGACCGTCCGGTCCGCGTGACCGAGCCCATAATCCCGGCATACTTCAGCTTCCGTCCCACAAGAAGTCCTACGAGCTCCCGATCTTTCGGAAAGTGATGGCTCATGACGACTGCATAATCCCTTTCCGCAACTCCAACCTCCTCCATCCACGCTTCGGGGGAGCCGATAAAACGATGGGCCCGGGGAAATCGATCCGCAGTACACAGCCCCTCTCTCCAATCACCGACAAACACGCGAAAACCGTTCCTGGCCGCAAGCTCGGCTAGAGGCACGGCATCGTCGGTCGCACCGAACAGCAGCAGTCTCGGAGCGGGATGGTAAGCCGCCGTCAGGATGCCGCCTTCCCGTCCCTGAGCCATTCGCACTTTCCCATCGCCTAGTTCAGAATCCGTCATCCGCTCCAGCCTGCGGCCCGCCACCGACCATGTATCCGCAAAAGAACGGACCAACACCGCGGACTCCCCGTCGTCCAGCCGCCGCTTGAGCTCCGTCATGAGCCGCCCGAAGACGCCGGACAGCGGTTCGAGCAGCACGCGAATGCGGCCTCCGCAGCCGATCATCTCCCCCAGGACAGATCATCCTCGGGCCTCATATCGTATTCCACCCATTCCTCAGCGGCATGCCCCAGCATTTCCGGCACACGCTCCGCCAGGTCCGACTCGAGACAGCCCGGACTAATGCTCCCGAACCGCCTCCCGTCCTCAAGCAGCAGCATGGAAGCGCCGCTCTTCCGGTAGGCATGGCCTTCCACCTCCGTTACGGTGGCCAGCACCCCCGAACGTCCCGACTCCATCCACACAGTCAACAGCTCATGCATTTCCATGGACTGCACCTCCCTGGGGAAACTATATTCTTGCCAGCGACCGCTTGACCGAGCGGTCCGCCTCCTTCAGCACCAGCCCCTTTTCCATCGTCAAATGGCGCTTGTTTTCCATGACGACGCGGCCGTCGACCAAGACAGTATCCACGTCGCCGCGGGTCGCCGAATAGACGATGCGGGAGTAAGGATCGACGTCGTAAGAAGGAAACGTATGAAAATCGTTTAAATCGAGCAGAATGAGATCCGCCTTTTTGCCGCATTCAATGCTGCCGATCTCCTTCTCCAGCCCGAGTACCTCCGCGCCGCCCATCGTCGCCATCCGAAGTACCGTTTTGGCGTCCATCACGGTCGGCCCATGCTGCACCTTCTGGATCAGCGCCGTCATTCTCATTTCCTGAAACATGTCGAGATTGTTGTTGCAGGGTGCGCCATCCGCCCCGATCCCTACATGTACATGCCCGGACAGCAGATCGGGCACCTCCGCGATGCCGGAAGCCAGTTTCAGATTCGAGCCCGGACAATGCGTCACCTTCACACCGCGCTCGCGGATGATCCGCTTCTCCTCTTCATCCAGCCAAACGCAGTGTGCCAGAATGAGGCGCGGGCTCGCAAGGCCAATATGATCGAGGTAGACCACATTCCTCATGCCCCGCTCGCTTTCGACCAGCTCGATTTCCCCGCGGTTCTCGGAGGCGTGGGTGTGCACCTTTACCCCATACTGCGCGGATAAATCACGGACTTCCTTCAGCGACCGCTCCGTGCACGAGACGACGAAACGGGGACAGAAAGCGTACTGGATCCGCCCGCCGGCGCGTCCGTTCCAGCGCTCAAGCAGCTCAACGCTCTCTTGAAGCGAGGCGTCCGTATCCTCGCGCAGCGGCTCCGGCACCTCGTCGCCATGGTCCATCATAACCTTGCCGGATACGGCGCGAATCCCGCTTTCCTCGATAGCCCGGAACGCCGACTCCGTGTACCGGACCGTCTCCATATCGAGGATCGTCGTCGTACCGCTGCGGATCAGCTCGCCGATACCGAGCAGCGCCGAATAATAGACGGACTCCTCGTCATGAGCGGCTTCCAGCGGCCAAATGCGCTTTTTCAGCCAATCAAGCAGCTCGAGATCATCCGCCCGTCCGCGGAACAGTGTCTGGCACAGGTGGATGTGCGTTTGCACGAATCCCGGGAGAAGCACTCTCCCTTTGCCGTTAATGATCCGGTCCGCCTGTTTCTCCAGCGCGTTCAGCTGCGGAGCGATATGGACGATCCGGTCGTTCTCAATCCATACATCCCCCGTCAGGATCTCATCCTCGGCGTTCATGGTTACAATTTGCGCTTGCTTAATCAGTAGTTTCGGCATGGATGTCCCCCTCTTTGTCTACCGGTTATGCCGAGTTCATCATTTGTCTGAACACAAAGACGAGCTTGAGCCGGAGCAGGTCGTTCATATTCTTGTAGTCCACTTCCAGAATTTCACCGATTTTCTCCAAACGATAAGCCGCCGTATTCCGGTGAATATACAGCTGCTTGGCGGTTTCGTTCACCTGGCCGTCATATTCCAGGAATGTTTCCAGGGTACGCAGCATTTCGTGCGAGTACTCCGGATCCTTCGCAAGCAGCGGTCCCAGCACTTCGTCGCAGTACAGCTGCATCCGATCCGCAGGAACATGCTGGAACAAGTACGCAAGCTCCACGGTCTCGAACTGCACCACCGGCTCCTTGATTTGAAGCTTGTCAGCCAGCCTGCAGGTTTCAGCGCACTCCCGATAAGCCTGGCGCAGTGCATCGGGCTTCAGCTTCTTGTTGCTTACGCCCATCCGGAGGAGCGAAGTCCGGCCCTCGGCCGCCCCCAGCTCTTTGACGCAGGCCGACACGATTTGCGCCAGCTTGACATGGCCCGGGAACGCAGCGGCTTCAAACAGCGAGAACACACCCTCCTCCATGTAAAAATGAAGCACCTGGCGCTCTTTCAGCTCCGGATGCATCTGCAATTCTTCCCTCAAGCCGCGCAGCGACTCGCTCTTTCGCCGCCGGTCCGGCTTCGTCCGACGCCACGGTCAGCATGCATTGATAAGCACCCGGAAACAGCGGAATGCCGAGACGTTCGGCCTCCTCTCTCAGACCGTCAGCCGAATGACTCCCCTTCAAATAGCGGACCATCAGCGAGCCCAGGTCGTTTTGCACGGAATGGTCCGTATATTCTTTGTATATGTGTCCCATATGATAAGATATGATTTCCGCCGCCTGATGAAACAGCCCTTCCTCCACCTTCATCAACTGTTCATCCGTTGGAAAGAACAACGCGTAACCGATGCACTGCTCTTTCTCCAAAAGAGGTACGCGATAATATCGCCCCTTCTCGGTGTAAACCCATTGGCAGATTTCCTTCCATGGCCACTGCCGGATCAGCTGCGAATCGGGATGTGAAGTGGAGTTGAATAAAATATGTCCCCGCGTGCCGATCACCGCCAAGGGATACCCGACAATACCCAGAATGGCATGAAAAAAATTATTCAGCGGATCGGGCTTCAAGGCGAACTGCATCAGCTTTTTCTGCTTATCCAGGACCGAATGAAGCACCTTCGTATTCCGCTGCATCTCGGCATGGAACAATCCCTTCATTTGATCGGAGAATGTGAATTGAAACGGCAGTTCGATCAAAGGAAAATCAAGCCGGTCCGCCTCCTCCAGAATCTCCTCCGGCACATCCGACCAGAACCGGCCGAGCTTGATGCCGAGACCGGCCGAGCCGCGCTGGTTCAGCTTCCGGAGCAGCCGGACGGCCTCGTCGATGCTGTCTTTGATTAAATAAGCGGTTGTAAACAGCATCTCGCCGTCTTTGATCCAATCGGTAATATCCGGCGCATCCATCACATTGACGGACTTCACAATCCGGGAAGTACCGGCTTTGCCGGCAATCAGCTTCCCTTCGGACAAAGGATAAATCGTCAGCGCTTGTTCGACGGTAATATGCACGCTTTTCCCTCCTCCTGTCATGGCCGGGCGAGGCTCCGGGATAACCGTATCATCAACTCCGCTTTTCTTATATGTTATATTACATCACATTAATAAAAATATCTACGGCATTTCGTTGGTTTATGTTATATTACATAACATTTTAATCACAGGCTTGGACGATTGTTTGTATCCATGAGGTTCCCCTCGCTCTATTGGGAAGGAAAAAATTCTAATTTTACACCGGGGAGATTGGAATAACAGGAGTTTCCAGTCCAGTTGAGGAATAAAGAAAAGAACGAAATTTGTGCAAAGGAGAGTCATCATGATCATTAGAGCCTGGGTTCCGCCGGAGGAGCCTCCGATGGAGCTGCTTTTATTAGCCGACCCCTCCCGGCCGCTGGTTGAGGATTATCTCTTACGTGGACAATGCTTCGTAGCCGAGAAGGATAGCAAGATGATCGGTGTCTACGTTCTGCTGCCGACGAGACCCGAGACCGTCGAACTCGTGAATGTGGCGGTTCAAGAAAGCGAGCAAGGCAAAGGAATCGGCAAACAGCTCGTTGCCCATGCGGTGCACACGGCAAGAGAGATGGGGTATAAAACGATAGAGGTCGGTACCGGAAGTACGGGTGTGGCTCAGCTGGCCCTGTACCAGAAATGCGGGTTTCGCATGACCGGGATTGACAGGGATTTCTTTATCCGGCACTATGACGAACCGATTTATGAAAACGGGATGCAGCTCATGGATATGGTGCGCCTGTCCCAGGATTTGAGGTAAAAACATGAGGGCGACCGGAACAATGGATCTTGGTTCCGACTGCCCTTGTCGCAGAAAGTCTTATGTCAGCGCCTTATCGATCGGAAAAGGCTCTCCCGCCCAAGCACGCTTGGCGGTCCAGTCCGCCTCACCCTGCCAGAACGGATGGGCGGGCGGCAGACCGAGCGGCAGGAACGCTGCTGCACATAAATACAAGGCGCCGGTCGAGATATAGCCTTCGCCGATACCCGGCTGATCGCCGCAGAAGCCGATCCGCGACCAGCCGTTCGCGTCGAAGGTGCCCGGCATCCCGATCGTTCGCCGGATCACGGCGGTCAGCGCGCAGCGCACCTGGGCCGGCTTCACTTCCGCTGGAAGCATCCCCTGGAGCGAGGCCTGCGCCAGCATCTGAAACGCTCCGAACCGGTAAGCCAGCGAGCGGCCGATGGGCGGAAACGTCCCTTCGGGCGAAATCAGGCGCTCCTGCTGAACCGCGTAACGGGACGCCCGTTTCAAGATCGGCTTCGCCGCCGCCTGCCAGTCCGCATGCGTGCTGCCCACGGTCCGGACAATATCCACCAGCATAGGCTGAATGACGAAGCTGTTGTAGTAATCGGCGTGAAACTCGGGACCGTCCCCGTACATCCCGTCTCCCAGATACCACTGCTCATGCTGCCTCAGCGCATAATCGACGCGCATCCGGTCCCAATCTTCGCCGAGCAGGTACAGTGCGGTTTCGGTCATCGCTGCGAACAGTAGCCAATTGTTAAAGCCCGGCTTGCGCGTACGGGTGGCTTTCAGCGCGGCGGCCAGACGGCGGCGGACCGGCTCGTCCAGCCGCTCCAGGAGCTCGCGCGGCGCCCGGACCAGCGCATGGGACAAGAAAGCCGCGTCCACGATTGGCTGATAGCCGAAGGCGAAATTCATATAATCCGGCGATTCCGGATCCGTCGCCGCATCAATGGCGACCCGCGCTGAGTCTGCATAACACCGGCGAAGCTCCTCTTCCTCCCCGCTGAGTCCTTCCAGCTCCAGCCACGGCGCCATGCCGCACAGCGACCTCCCGAGCGCTTCCAGGTAGGTATAATCTTCTCTATCCTCTGTAATCGCCTGCACCGGCATGGTTAATTTTAACCTGCGTTCCTTCAGCGACTCAAGCACCGGCTTCGCAATCCGATCGAGCCACTCCACCCAGCTTTTTCGGTCTATCGCACCTTGATCCACAGTTCGGCCCCCTCGAATGATTTAAACGTTTCATTTTATTATAAAAGAGAAGTGCCTCAGCCGCCTAGTCGTTTTTTATAAACTCGCCCGGCCTTTTGGGCTGGATTTGCTGCTAAAGCTACAGCTTTCTTTTCCAGCCTTGGATTTTGATATAATAGTAAGCCGGTAATGCGGCTCCAATGAACACCAGTACGGACATCAGGTAATTCAACGTTCCCACCCCGCTTTCCATGCAATTCCCTTATTAACCTACATCGATCGTCATTCCCCTTAGGCGACGAAAGAAGTTCTTAACCGCTTTTGTACTTTTTTCAAGGAAAGCAGAATGGGTTGACATACGAATCCCTTCTTTCGCGTTATTTGCAAGCCTTATCGGGCTAACCCCGCAGAAGCGACTACACCGCTAAGCGAGTATTTCGCTTTCAATGAAAGCCCCTCTTTTCGAAGAGTCGTTTCTAACGTTTATTTTACCCATTCAACCCCAACAATTCCATAGTTTTCCTACCACCCACATAAAAAAGCCCCAGACGGAATTCCATCTTCCATCCGGAGCACGATCGTTAAACAATGGCGTTCAGTCCGCCGTATTTGGAAATCGCCAGCAGCAGGTTGTCCATGATCGGAAGAATGAACTGGGAAGTTCCCAGCGTATAAATTCCGCTGCGGTTGTGAAGCACGGCTTCGCTGACATGCAGCCGGTAATGGCTCAACCCCGGATCCAGATTCACCGTTTCGGTACCCGACGACCGGTCGCTGTTGAAGCGGATGCTGCGGGCTCCGAGCGGCAATTCGAACGGGGTAATACTGACAATATGCTCAAGCTTAATATGATAATTGACGTGAGGCTTTTGGAAAACGAGCTCCTTGGTGGAGACGGTCAGGCCGAAATCCCGCTTCTTGTGGGAAATCTTCAGTTCCCCTTCCAGCCCCTTAATCTTGATAAATGATTCGTTCAAATCGTTCCTTCCTCCTCCATGAGCCGCTTGTACAGCACTGCGGCCGGAATAGTATGAACGTGCCTCTTGCAAAAACCTTAGAGTGAGCATACCACAAATGCTTCGCGCCGCGCCACACCTTTGTCCCAAAGCCTGGAGAGGGAAAAAGATGGGATCAACCTTCTTCCCCGGTCCGTTTCGCGAATACTCGCAACCGGGTGTTAATCCGGATTCCTTCCACCTATATTTTTCCATTTTCGTTCATGCTAACATGAAGCTGCAAACCAAATCCCGCGGAAAGGAGAGCCAGCCGATAAAAATTTACCAATTCAATTCTCATGAAAGGAAGTCGGATCATGAAAAAACATTTCTTTTCCTCCCTCGCTTTGGCCGCTTCGCTCGTTTTTACCGCTTTACCGGTTTACGCAGCTTCTTCGCAGTACCTCGATGTGTATGATTACAGCCCGACCACCGTGGAATCGAGATATCATTACGGAAATCATGTTTATATCAACGTAAATAACAGTGCTCCCACCGGCAACTGGGGGGATATCGAATGGCGGCTCGTGGACGGCTACTCCCAGGTCATTGCCAGCGGTGTTGCCACGAATCCCTTGAACGTGTTCGGCTATCCGAATTCAGGCGAACATAACATCACCGCAGATTTTCCTTTAGACGGCTCGAATCAGCATAATGCCAAGCTGGTCTTAACCTGCACCAGCGGAAGATGCCAAGGAGATGCCTCCATCGAAACAACCGACTGAGTGCCCCTTTCATCAAGACGGCGGTCGAACGGAAGATTCCGGAAGACGCCGTCTTTTATCTTGCTCCCGTTTTGTGCTACAATACTGAAATTGAATATCGAAATGATTTCGGTAAAACGTACATCTGCGGGAGGCTTTCGTTTATTTATGCTGATCATCGGGATTGCAGGCGGCACCGGCTCGGGGAAAACCACGGTAGCAAGGTCCGTCATCGACCGGCTGGGAGCCGGCAAAGTCACGTTTATTTCACAGGACAATTACTACAAGGATCATACCCATCTCTCCTTCTCGGAACGCGAAACGATCAATTACGATCATCCTCTCGCCTTCGACAACGAGCTGCTGCTGAAGCACTTGAAGCAATTGAAAAAAGGACAAGTCGTTCAGGCGCCCGTCTATGATTTCGCGAACCACGCCCGTTCCATGGAGCATTCGGTTGAACTGAAGCCCAATAAAATCGTGATCATCGAAGGACTGCACGTGCTGTCCGACGAGAACCTTCGCGACATCCTGGATATCAAGGTATTCGTCGACACGGATCCTGACGTTCGCATCCTGCGCCGGGTGCTGCGGGACATGAACGAGCGCGGCCGGACGATCCAGTCCGTATATGACCAATATTTGAATACGGTGAAGCCGATGCATGAAGCCTTCATCGAGCCGTCCAAAAAGTATGCCGACCTGATCATCCCCGAAGGCGGGCATAACGAAGTCGGCATTGAGCTGCTTTCTATTCTAACGGCGAAATATTTAATGGAGTAAATAAAATGCGAACAAGCCCCGGAACGACCGTCCCGGGGTTTGCCTATGTCTCTATATTATACCGATTCCGCAGACCGGTCCGGCTGCAGCATTCTCGCTTCGCGCCAACCGCCCCATAGGTAATAACCGCCTGTAACCGCAATGTTAATGATAAACCCGGCCGGAAAGCTCCACCACAGCGACTGCAGTCCGTAATGATCCCCCAAGTAATAAGCCAGCGGTGTGCGGATGCACCACAGCGTTACGAAGGTGATGAGCAGGGGCACCATGACGGCGCCTGTCGAACGGACAACACCGGTAAGTACAAAGGTCACTCCGAATAAAATGAACGCCCACAGCGTGATGTGGTTGATATTCATTCCGATGGCGACCGCCGCCTCGTCCTTAAGAAACAACCCGATCGCCTGCCGATTGAATAAATAAATGAGTCCTACCAAGACCCCGGTCATGACGAAGTTGAACATAATGCCGAGCAGCGTCGTTTTGTGTACGCGGTCCCATTTTCCGGCGCCTACGTTCTGTGCCGCCAAGGAGGACACGGCTCCCCGATGGCCATCGCCGGCATCTGCACGTAGCTGGACAGCTGCATCGCCGCGCCGTAAGCGGCCGCGGCGGCCGATCCGAAGCTGTTGACCAGATTCACGATCGCGATGGCGCTGGTGGAGACAACCATCATCTGCAGGCCCATCGGCGACCCTTTCTTGACTAGCGAAGCGATGATCTGCGGGTCGAAGCGTACCAGATGCCGGTCCTCCCGGGTGATGCGCAGAAAATACTTCTTGCGGTACAGATGCGCGATAAGACCGAGCAGGCTCACGAACTGGGCGATGTCGGTGGCGACGGCCGCTCCGGCGGTCTCCAGCCGCGGCAGAGGACCCAGGCCGAAGATGAATACGGGATTCAGCACAATATCGAGCGCGGTCGAGAGAATCATGAAGTAGAACGGCGTCTTGGAATCCCCGGCCCCGCGCATGACCATCATAATAAAATTATAGAAAAACATGAACGGGATGCCGATGAAGATGATCTGCAGATAAGCGACGGCCGGCGGCATGGCATCGCTCGGCGTATGCATCCATCCGAGAATGGCACGGGATCCGAGAAATCCTGCAAGCGCTATCAAGACGGCTAGTGAAGCATAAAACAGTGCGCTCGTGCCGACGACTCTCTTCGCCTGCTCCGGATTCTGGGCCCCGACGCTTTGACCGATAAGGATGGTGGAGGCCATGCCAATGCCGAAGACGAGGCTCAGCAGGAAGAAGAGGATGTTATTGGCGTTCGAGGTGGCGGCGAAGGCGCTTTCGCCTAAATAACTGCCGACCCAGATGGAATTGATTGTACCGTTCAAAGATTGCAGGATGTTGCTCATCAATAAGGGCAGCGAAAACAACAGCAGATTTTTGCCGATCGGCCCTTCCGTCAAATTCGCTTTTTTCGGCATGGATGCGGACAATGCACAATCCCCTCCGGCGGCGAGAAGGGCAGCCTCAGCGGCTGCCCTCACTCGTTTATATGGTCACTTTTTCTATTATAATTCAGAAAGGAATGAACGTAAACCGGCTTGCTATCTTATGACTGCGGATCCGTCAGCTTGACGGCCTTCGCCGCCAGTGCCGTTTCGGCGACCGGAGCTGCCTGAGCCGCAGCTGCGGATGCGCCCTGCGTCAGCCCTTTCACCAGCTGCCCCAGATCAATACCGCTGACGCTCTTCAGCATTTCAGGGGCGGTGGCCATGAGCGACGTGACGTAATTGCTGACGCGGGCGGCCCCTTCCCCATGTCCCGTGTCGACGACCGTCAGCTTGTCGATCGATTTGATCGGCTCCGCCACCTTGCCCGCGAGCTCCGGCAGCATCTTCACGATAATGTCGAGCACGGCCGCCTCGCCGAATTTCTCGAACGCCTCCGCCAGCTTCTGCTTCGCCTCGGCTTCGGCCAAGCCTCGCAGCCGGATGACCTCCGCTTCCGCCGTCCCCTTGGCCCGCTCGGCATCCGCGACGGCCAAGCCCTCGAGCCGCTTCTGTTCCGCCTGCGCCTTCGCTTCCGCTTCGATCCGGTACTGCAGCGCGTCGGCTTCGTTGATCCGCTTCGCCTTCTCCGCTTCCGCCGCTTGAACGACCGCATACCGGTCGGCGTCGGCCTTCTTCTTCACTTCCGCATCATACTGCTTCTCGCGGCGAAGGATTTCCTTGGCCTCGAGATCGATCTCGCGCTCCTTCCGGACCAGCTCCACCCGCATCTGCTCTTCCACTACGCTCTGCTTGGCGCGGGCTTCCTGGATGAAGTAAGCCTGGTCCGCTTCAGCGCGGGCCATATCCTGGTCCCTCTTGAACGAAGCGACCTTCAGCTCCTTCTCCTTGGCCGCTTCGGCGATGTTCGTATCGCGCAGCAGCTCTGCCTTCTGCCCTTCTTCTTCGGCCCGGGCCTTCTGGATTCTGGCATCGCGCACCGCCTCGGCTTCAGCGATTTCCGCGTCGCGCTTGACCGCTGCTATTCTCGGTTTCCCGAGCGCATCGAGGTAGCCGTGCTTATCCCGTACATCCTTGATCGTGAATGAAACGATCTGCAGCCCCATTTTCTTCAGATCCTTGGCCGCTACGCCCTGCACCTCCTGAGCGAAACGGTCGCGGTTCCGATAAACCTCCTCAACCGTCATCGAACCGAGAATCGCCCGCAGATGCCCTTCTAGCACCTCCTGCGCTTCCCCTTTAAGCGCCTCCGTCGGTTTGCCCATGAACTGCTCGGCCGCCGTTGCGATATCTTCCACCGAGCCGCCGATTTTAATAATCGCCACGCCGTCCGCCATGACAGGAACACCCTGCTCCGTATAGACCTCGGGAGTGGAGACGTCCAGCTTATGCGATAAGAGCGACAGGAACTCCGCCTGCTGGAACACCGGCAGAATGAAGGCGCCTCCGCCGCGGACAATCTTGATCTTGCGCCCCGAATCGTCCGTCATCACATTCCGGTCGCCGAGGAAGGAACCGGTTACGATCATCGCCTCGTCGGGACTGACCGTCTTGTAACGAGCCCAAAAGGCAAGCCCCAGCACCACGATCACGCCGACGACAATTATAGGGATTACCAAAGCATCACTCATCTGCACCGCTCCTTGTTAGTTCATTCTCTTCCATGGCCGTAACCCATAAGGTGTCGTCCCTCGCTTCGACGACCACCACCCGCACCCCTCCGGCGATCGGGGTCCCGTCATAGCTGGCCGCAATCTGGTTGGTGACTCCGGCGCCGATACGCATCAGCACCTCGCCGAAGCCCTTGGCCGGAATGGAGACCGAAACCTCACCGATGCGACCTTCCAGATCCTTCATCGAGAAGGCTACGGAATTCTCGGCGCCGCGGAGAGGCTTCACATACAGCAGGTAAAGAGCCGCCCCGATGGTCGCCGCAAGCAGGATGGATAGCAGCAGAACGGCCGCCGCCGACAAAGGAGAGTACCGTGTCAGGAGCACACCGGCACCGCCAAGCACGGTAAGCCCGCTGAACAGCACCATCGGCTGGAACCAATGAAGCGAATCGGAGGACAAAAAATCGAAGGCTCCGTGCAAGGCGCCTCCAAGCAAATCTCCGAACAACACGCTGATCACGGCAAACAGCACTCCGATCAGGAGCAATCCCCAATACAGTTCAACCATGCCGCTCCACCTCTTCCGCGTTTTGGTACTCATTGGTATATACGCATATAATGCTGTATAAGTTGCATAATTTGGTTGTAAAACCCATTTTTTGTCCAAAAAAAAAGAAGAGCCCTTCCGGACTCCCTCCCGATTGTCGCTTCGCCTCTCACTTCTCCTTCAGTGCCATCATTTGATAAACTTCGCGGGAATCTCCCTTGAGTTCGGCCTGCATGCACCTCATCTGCGAGGACCCGTCCCCGTCGAGTAAGACACCGTCCACGAGCTGCCCGCGCGCAATGACCTCCTTTATTGCCGAACGGAACTGCTCTACCGTGCAGGGCTTGTCCGATACCACCATCCAGACGTTCATCTGCTTATCGTAGACCACGCCTGAGCGCAGCCGCGCCTCATCGAACGCCGGCATATCCTCCTTCAGCGCCTGCTCCGCCCACAGATCGTCACGCTGCAGCGACATGCTCACGCCGCCTTGAGCCCAGTACTTCGCCCTGTCCGTCACCTTCAGCTCACCGGCCTCCTGCACCACCTGAACGCTGAACTTCCTCGTCACACCGTCCCATACCAGCGTCCCCTTCGGGTAATCGATGTTGTACCAACCGGAACCGTAATCGTTCGGCTGTCCTTTAAGAGGTCGGTCGTTGATCACCGCGATACTGAGCAGATCGCCGTTCCAGAAGAATCCCCGTTGATCCCAAACTCCGGCGTAAGGGTTACATTGGAGGTAATGTGCTTCAGCTCGATATTATCCGGTGTCGTCCGCATGGCATGCAGCTTCACCCCGCCCGCCGCATGATAAACAGCGTATGTATAATACTTGGATACATAGCGGTCCGGCGCAGGCCAGAGCCCGAACAGGACGAAGGCAATGACGTTCCCTAACAGAAATCCGGCCGCCAGCGGCTGAAAATAGCGTGAACGGGCTACCGGCAGGCCGTGCCGTGCCAAGGCAAACATGGGGACTCCCCTTCCGGACAAATTCAAGAACGCTCTTTCGTGAACGCTTGTACTCTAGTCTATGAAAAGACCGAAAGCCGTATGATAGTTTTACCCCGGGACGATCACGCCTTTTTTCAAAATCAGATTGGCGTACTGTGCCCGCTCTCCGGTCGCTACAATGGCATAGGCCTTCTTGGCCCTGTCATAAAAGGAAAAGCGCTCCATAAACTCGAATTCCGGCGCATTAGGCTCATGCTTCTTCACAATCTGCCGGTACTCATCCCAAATGGTCGGTTTAACCGGATCGCCCGGCACGACGGCCATTAAAGCGACAGCCCGGTCCACATATTGATCAAGCGGATAAAGGGTAAGGATCGCTTCCAACAGCCCTAATGCGCCATGGCCGTCACAGCGGACAAGACGCTGCGCATGGCTGGCCGCGGGGAAATTGCCGTCCGCGATGACCAGCTCGTCTCCATGACCCATTTCCATTAATATTTTGAGCAGCTCGGGAGAAAGGATCGGGGGAATTCCTTTTAGCATGACTATCAACCTCCGAATCTTTGGAATGCATTCAAGTTTATGCTAGGGGAAGCGGTACCATTTGTCAATCAGCCGGTTCGAAATCCTTCTCCGATTGGCAACCGCCGGGCGAATAGGTTACTATGAAATGGAATGCTTTTATACATAAACGTGGAACAAGCGAGGTATCGATATGGAAGAGGTTGTCATTATCGGAGCAGGTCCCTGCGGCCTGTCTGCGGCCATCGAGCTGCAAAGAGCCGGCCTTCGTCCGGTCGTCCTGGAGAAAGAGTGCGTCGTTCACTCCATTTACTTATATCCTACCTATATGCAGTTTTTCAGCACGCCGGAGCTGCTGGAAATCGGGGGTTACCCCTTCAGTACGCCGAACGATAAGCCGACGCGCATTGAAGCGCTGAATTATTACAGGAATGTTGCAGCCCGCGGCGGGCTTGATATTCGCTCCTACCAGGAGGTTACGGGACTAGAGCCGAATCCCGCAAACGGCACGTTCCGGCTGACGGTCCGCGGCCGCACCGGTTCCGAATCAAAGCTCGAAGCGCGGAACGTTGTCATCGCGACCGGCTATTTCGACCGTCCGAATCTGCTCGGCATCCCGGGGAGCAGCTTCCGAAGGTAAGCCATTATTACCGCGAGGCACATCCTTATACCGGAACGAAGGTCGCCATCATCGGGGGCAACAACTCCGCGATCGATGCGGCGATGGATTTACTGCGGACAGGTGCGGATGTTACGGTGGTGTACCGCGGAGCAAGCTACTCCCCGAATATTAAACCATGGGTCCGGCCGCTCTTTGAGAGCATGGTGAACAAAGGCCGGATCAAGATGCTGTTCGGCTCCCGGGTGACCCGGATTACCGAGTCGGAGATTACCGTCAATAAGAACGGACTGGAGAAAACGCTCGAGAACGATTTCGTGCTGGCCCTGACCGGCTTCCGGCCGGACCGTTCGCTTCTAAGGCAGGCGGGCGCCGTCTTGACCGATCCGGACGAGACGCCGGTGTACCACCCCGAAACGATGGAAACCAGCGTGCCGGGTCTTTATATTGCGGGTGTTGCCGCTTCCGGCGCCGATGCCAATGAAGTGTTCATCGAAACGGGCCGGCTGCATGGAGTGTCGATCGCCCGCCATCTGGCCTCCGAACGAAGCAAAAGGACGTCCTGAAAATTTCAGGACGTCCTGAGTTTGCCCGGAAAGTGGTCCAATGAGAAATAAGAAGTAACGAGGCGGTGGGGTATCCACTTCCGGTCGCTGTTGTCTTCAGGAATTTGGATTAGAAGCCGCTTACAGCGGTTATTTCCCGAAGACAAAGGTGAACGCTGGCGCTCCTACAGTGGATACCCCCCTCTGTATTTATCTTATATCTTCTCAAAAACCACTTTCTTATTTTGAGGACGTCTCGGACAAATCAAGACGTCCTTTTACAATAAATATTTAAAAAATGAGATCTTTTTCCCGCTGGGTCAGTCGGCGTCCGGCAATATCGACCGTCAGCTTCCCACCCGACAGCCCCCATATGCGGTCGCCGAAACGCTCCGCCAGCTCCACCTGATGCAGGCTGCAGAAAATCAGCAATTTCTCCTTCCGGCAGATCGACTGCAGATCCTCCATGACCCGTGCGGCCGCCTCCGGGTCCAGACCCGACACCGGCTCGTCGGCGAAGATAATCTTCGCCCCCTTGATCATCGCCTTGCACACGGCGACCCGCTGCTTCTCCCCGCCGCTCAATTTGTCCACCGGCTCATGTGCCTTGTCCAGCGACCCCACCTTATCCAAATAATCCATCGCTTCCAGATGATCGTCTTCCGAGACGGTATTCGTAAGAAAGCGTACCCAAGATTTTTTAAACAAAAGAGCGCTCAAAACATTCTTGAGAGCGGATTTCTTCGGATTCAAGGCGGGCTTTTCCTCCAAATACGCCCATTCTTTGCGCAGCTGGAATTTCTCCCATGCGTTAATGCCCGTGATATCTTTACCGCCGTATATGTATTGTCCGTCGTCCCACTTTTCCTTCAGCATCAGACAGCGGAACAAGGTGGTCTTCCCGCTTCCGCTGGCTCCCAGCAGCGCGATCAGCTCGCCTTCGTCAGCCTGAAAGCTGATCTTGTCCAGAATGCGGCGGTCCGGCGGGTACGATTTGCTCAAGTTGCGTACGATGATCATCCGTCCGATTCTCCTTTGCTTTCTTCATCCAGTCGCAATTCTTTTCTAACTATAACATGTCCTGCCACATAAAAACCATATCCGGGGCGCATCCTATGAATCGTCATCCATTGTTATAGAACAGGAGTGGTGGAAGATGAAGCACCAGTTAATCAAGCTCGTTTGCGAGCAGTCCGGCATTACCGAAGGCCAGGCGGATCAAGCGGTGGATGCGGTCATCGGCTATTTTAAAACCCGTTTGCCGGCAGAAACGAACGAGGAAATCGTCAGCCTCGTACAGGGGCATAATGACGATGAGCTGGAGTGAGCTCCAGAATGAAGCGGCGCCTCTTGAGGCGCAGGCAGGTGCGGAAGCGCAGCCTCAGTAGGCTGCGCTTCTTTCCTTTTATGGTTTATCCGGGATCGGATAGAGGATGATATCGATCGGGAAGGCCGAGCCGGCCGCCGGGGAGAACGCGATATCGAGGCCTTCTTCCGTCCCCTCCGTACGGGCCAGAATCGAGTAACCCGAGTAATCCATCATAATGCCGGACGGCGGGGCTTGAACGATACGTCCATTGACCAGGAACGGCCCCCTGAAGACGCCTCCCCGCGGGAGCATCAGTACGGCCATCTTCGGCGGATGGTTAATGTGAATTTTATATTCGACCCCGTAATTACCTATGTTATCCGCCTTTTGCTGGAGGGCAAAGTCCGTACCGGTAACGAACGGATCGCTTGTCCCATCAGCGATCGCAAAGCTGGACGGCTTCTTCAAATCGGATGCATCGATATTCCAGATCACATCGGAGGTTATGAAGGTTCCGCGCACATTGCCGCTGAACGGAAGTCGCGGATAGATCCCGATCGTATCCAGACCGTCCTCCGGCTCCATCGCAGCGAAGGAGAAGAAGACATCGCCGTCGGTCTCCACATCGTAAATAACATTCATCCCCTGCCCGGGATAAAAATTCGGCATCACCCGGTAATAGGCCGTTTCATAGGGCTTAAGCGTCATCGTATCGTTCCCCTGCGGGCGCTCTCCCTGCAGGAACTCGACCGTGGCTTCGTTGCCAATGAGGTTGGCGTAAATCGAAGGATACACTTCGCCTTCGCGGGTGGTCTTGATCGTTACCGTCCGGTCGGGCGAGGGATTGCGTACGATGATGCCGAGCTTCATTTTCCGCCCGGTTTCATTTACGTGATCGCCATAGAGCCTTGCCTTGCCGTTCACCTTCTCCTGGTACAGGAAGCCCTTCTCCTTGAAGCTCTCCGGGCTGTCGCTGACGATCAGCGGCCGGTCCTGCGGACGGGACTCGTCCTTCTTCAGCTGCGGAATTCCGCGCAAATACTTGCGCAGCACCGCTTCCTCCTCTTTTACATAGGAGCCCACCGGTTCATGATAGACCTTATACTCGAATGCATCCAGATAAGGCTGATCCGAAACCTCCACATTCGTTGAAAAAGGCTCGCTGACATTGCCTTTGCCGTCCGTCACTTGGAGCGTAACTTTATATAATCCCGGTGTAAAGATCGCTTCTGCCTTCCCGGTCCATTCCGCATGCGCAATTCCATCCCCGTCGGGATCATAGCTCAAATCCGTATAGGTAATCGGCTCACCCAAACGGTATACCGGCTTATCCAAGACAAACTTGGCGACCGGCTTCATATTGGGAAGCGTATCGTTACGGAACAGCTTGCCGTCCGGAGCTTGAATATAACGGAGCACCATCCGCCCCAGCTTGGCATCCGTCTGCGCCTTGAAGTCGGCATAGCGGTTCAGCCAAACGCTATCGATATACAGCCGGTCCTGCCACAGCATGGCCGCGGTCGACCAAGGCACCTGCTCCCCGTTGACATACACCTTCTTATCCGGAAGGGAAAACTCGATAAAAGCGGCTGGCGCCGTCAGCAGCACCGCCTGTTTCGCCTCGTCCCAGCGGACGGGAAATCCGAGCAGCTTCCCGAGCTCCGCCGCCGGCAAATAAGCTTTGCCGTCCTTCTGCACCGCCGGAACCTCCAGCTTCGCCGGCTGTCCGTTCACATAGGCGTCCGGCTGGTTGAAATACAGCAGAACATCCGTCTGCTTCGGCGCCTCGGCTCCGTATACGGCCCCGGAAGCGCTCCAGATGGCTCCTGCCGCACCAAGCAGAAGCGGACCATTTTGAACCCCTAACTTTCATCGTCCTTGTCCTCTCCACTATTTTAGATCCTCGAGCGGGAACAACAGCCATTCCACCGTCTCCGCCGATCCGGGTGACGGGATATATTCCATATCCAGCACCGCTTCTTTTCCCGTAGTCCGGGCAATAAGCCAAGCACCGTCCTGTGCGGCAATGCCGCCCGCCGGCGGAACGAGCGGCTGGCCGTTCACCTTCACCGTTCCCGTAAGTACGCCGTTTACGGGCCTTACAGCGACGGCGGCGGCACGGGGATGATTCAATCGCAGCGAATAGTCGCTTCCTTTGGCGGCGCTGGCGGACTTGACCGTTCCCGCCAGGGCATCCAGACCCTGCACCGGGGGCTCCAAGGAGCCTTCGCCGATCGTCCATTTGCGCAAATCGCGGAACACCTCGTCGCCGGCTTCCGCTTCCCATGCATGATCGGCGGATCTATACGTTCCTCTTGCCGCATCCGCCGCTTCGGCGCCGGGTAGCCTACCGCCTGCAGCGCGCTGTCCTCCGGCTTCGCCGCGGCAAACGAGACGATAGCGTCGCCGTCCGTCTCGATATCCGCCAGCTGCACGGCCCCTTGACCCGGTTCCAGCCGGACCGCATCCAGCCATACCGTCTGGCCGGCGGGTACTTCCAAGGTTCTTCCCTCGCCGCGGTACGACATGTAATCCATAACCGCCTGCGATGCGGCGGAATAAGAGAACAGCGTTGGGTTCAGCTTCCCTTCCTTCGTAGCCTTCACCGTAACTTTCTTGTCGGCCGAAGGGTTGCTAACCGTGATTCCCCACTGCAGCGGCACGCCCGCCGCATTAACCGGATAAGCATAAAGTCTCGCTTTTCCCCATGACCGGTCCCGATAATAGAGGCCGGTACTTCCAATCCCCTTCCCGTCCGTACCGACCACGAGCTTCCGGTCCTCCGGTCGCCGGATGGTCGCCTGCAGCTGCGGAGCCTGGTTCCACTTAGCCGCCATCTGGCCGCCGCGGTCCGGCACTACACTGCCGACCGGCGCATAATACCACGGATACTCGGCGGCCGCTTAAATAAAGCTCCGGCTTGACCACAATCGTATGCGTGTACGGGTCGCTGAGGTGGCCTTTGCCATCGCGGACCCGAAGAGTGACCTCATATGTGCCCGCAGCGAAGTAAGCCTCTTGCTTGCCGCTCCATTCGTAATCCGGCAGGCCCTCCGCGTCGGGATCATAGCTCAGATCGACGAGCTTGACCGGCTCTCCGATCCGGTAGGCGGGCTTGTCGGGTGCAAATTTCGCCACCGGCCGGGAATTCGGCTGGGTATCTTCCGGGTAGCCCGATTCCTTATACAGCTCGCCCGTAGGCGTAACATATTTCAATTCGACCCTGGGCGGGCTTGGTTCGTATGTATAGTGAATATTCATGTAGGGAGCGATCCAGGTCAGCTTCACAAGCGACTTCCCGCCGCTGATTCTGGCCGATTCCCCGAGAGGCGACGTTTCGCCGTTCACCGCGACCGTTCCTTTATCCAAATTCCATTCGATATAAGCTTTGGGCGTTTTAAGCCCTACCGCCCGCCGTTCTTCGTGCCATTCCGGGGGCATCCCCAGCTTGTCACCGACCCATTTCAGAGGGATGTAAAAACTCCCTTCCACGATCTGCGCCGGTTCGTCCAGCAGCACGGCTTGTCCGTCCACCTGAGCCTCAGCCTGGCGATCTGTCAGCACCAAGGTTACCGTTTTCCCTGTAATTTCCGCGGAAGCGCTGTGCGCCCCCGCCAAGGAAAGCAATAAAAAAGAGGAAATCCATAAGTTCTTTTTCAATTCGCGCTGCTCCTTACCCTTTAAAATCAGACCCGCTTCGGGAAATTTACGGGCCTAACCGCACAGGAGGCGAACGCCGCCGCCTGTGGTCATCGTTAGAATGTTACCATGATTTCCCGCAAAATTCGACCCCCAATGCAAAAAGACCCCCATAAGCTCGATGGCGGCCTGTTTTCGGATCGTGTCTCCGGTTTGCGCTTGTTACTGCGGATTCGTTTCTTTCGGAATTTCATTCAAGCTCGGCGGGAAGTCGCCTGCTTTATCGGCATGCATGACCGCTTCTTCCTCGGTGAACTTGTTTTCTTTGTAATTCGGGTTATTTTTCGCGTGCTGTTTCGCGTTATCCATGCTGTTTTCACCTCCCACACCGTATAATCTGCCTGGATTCATCCGGAATTATACGGGTTCGCCAACATTTGTCATGAAAATTTAATATACTTATCGACAGAGATTTACATATTTTGTAACACTTTCATATTATAATAGGGCGGTACGGCTTATATCTCGTATAGGAATTGGGGTTATGGAGGAATGGACGAAGTCGATTTGAAACACAATTTGGAGACGCTTCAGCACAAATTGTACCTGCTGGTGGAGGAAACGGGAAGTCTTGTCGATCCGAGAGTTGTGGAATTAAGTCAGAAAATAGACCGGTTGATCCTCGCCATGCAGAAGCTAAGGGTTCACCATAAATAAAAAATATGCGAGGCCGGCGGGATGAATCCGACGCCTCTTTTTTATTTTAAGGCTTGTCTTGCACTTGAAAAAGTTAACATGATGTGTTATATTAAAACCGAGGTAAATCAAGGGTTTTCGCAAAAATCGCACTTTTTCCAAGGCCTTGTATCCGATTACATTTATACCAGGCAAACCATACTAAAGGAGCGATGCGTAATGAGAAACGATGCACAGCAACTGCAGGAAAAGAAAATTTCCGTTGAGTTGACCTTGAATGAAGCCTTGGCCCTGACGGGGTCCGATTCCGTGAAAATCATCAGCTGGAAGTCGAAGCCGTCCATAAGATCAAGAAGCAACTGGAAGAGCAAATTATAGACGCGAGACGGACCCTTCAGTAAAAGGTTTCGCTTCACTCCCCGCACTCGGCTGAACGCCGGTAGCGGGGTTTTGTTATTTCCGCTGCGATTCCGATATAATGGAACCAATGGATCCCTAGCGAAGGAGCGAAATACCCTATGAAACAGCAAATTGCATCCGTGATCGACGGGCAAGCGGAAGCTTTTACGGCGATTTCCCGCTATATCGGCGAAAACCCGGAACTCGGGCACGAAGAATTTAAAGCATCGGCACGACTTATGGAAGAGCTTCGGAAGCAGGGGTTCGAGGTCGAATCCCCGGTACTCGGTTTGCCGACCGCCTTCATCGGGCGTTATTCTTCGGCGAAGCCGGGACCGACCGTCGCCTTCCTGTGCGAGTACGACGCGCTGCCCGAGCTGGGCCATGCCTGCGGCCATCATTTGATCTGCGTGATGGGACTCGCCGCGGCCGTAGGGCTTAAATCCGTTATCGACGAAATCGGCGGCACGATCCGCGTCTATGGCACGCCGGCCGAAGAAACGAAAGGCGCAAAGGTGCCGATGTCCGCGGAAGGCCTGTTCGACGACGTGGACATCGCACTGATGGCGCATCCTTATTACACCTATGAAAAATCGGGCGAGTCGCTGGCTATGGATGCCATCCAATTCGAATATTTCGGCAAAGCGTCCCACGCGGCGGCCACGCCGTACGAAGGCGTCAATGCACTGGATGCCGTACTGATGCTGTTCAATTCCATCAGCGTGCTCCGGCAGCAGCTTCTTCGCGACCATGCGCGCATTCACGGTATTATTACCGAAGGCGGCAAAGCCGCGAATATTATCCCGGACTATGCGGTGGCCCAGTTTTATATCCGCTCGGCTAACCGTCCTTATACGGACGAGGTCGTGCAGAAGGTGCTGCGCTGCGCCGAAGGGGCCGCCTTGCAGACGGGCTGTACGCTCAAGACGTCCAATTACGAGTACTCTTACGATGAATTGATCACGAACGAGACGCTTTCGGATTTGTTCACCCGCAATTTGGGCGAACTCGGCATACCGGAGAGCGAAATTGAAATCGGAAAAGACCACGGCTCCGTGGACCTCGGCAACGTATCCCGTCACTGCCCTGCCATTCATCCGTATGTGAAAGTGGTAGATGAGAAGCATTTGCTGCATACGAAGGAGTTCCGCGATCTCTCCATGAAGGACCGCGCCTTCGAGGGAATGCTGCTGGGAGCCAAGGCGCTGGCTTTTACCGCCTATGATGCTATCACAAATCCGGAGGTTCTGCGCTCCATCCGCGATGAGTTCCGGAAGAGTCTTGCGGCTTCCCGCCAAGCTTAACAAAACAGCAAAAAACCGGATTCTCCGCTTTATGAAAAGCGGGTGAATCCGGTTTTTCTATGATTATAACACCTTGCCCAAAAACTCCTTCGTCCGCGGATGCTGCGGATTCGCGAACACCTCGGCCGGCTTCCCCTGCTCGACGATTTTGCCACCGTCCATGAACACCAGCCTGGTGCCTACCTCGCGTGCGAAGCCCATCTCGTGCGTAACGACGACCATCGTCATCCCATCCGCCGCGAGCTCCTTCATCACATCCAGCACCTCTCCCACCATCTCGGGGTCTAGCGCGGACGTCGGTTCGTCGAACAGCATAACCGCCGGCGCCATGGCCAGCGCCCTGGCGATGGCGATGCGCTGCTTCTGCCCGCCGGAGAGCTGCGACGGGAAGCTCTTCGCCTTCTCCGCCAGCCCAATCCGCTTCAGCAGGTCGTAAGCGATACGTTCCGCCTCCGCCCCGCTCAGACCTTTCAGCTTACGGGGAGCCAAGGTGATGTTTTCCAGCACGGTCATATGCGGGAACAGGTTGAACTGCTGGAACACCATGCCCATCCGCTGGCGCAGCTTGTTGATGTCCTGCTTCCCGCGGGTCAAGGAGACATTCTCGAACAGGATCTCTCCCCGGTCGGTCGCTCAAGGAGATTCAGACAGCGCAGGAATGTGCTTTTGCCGGAGCCGCTCGGACCGATGACCACAACGACCTCGCCTTTAGCGATTTCCATATCGATTCCGGTCAGCACGTGATTTTTGCCGAACGATTTTTCAAGTCCCGTTACCTTAATCAGAAGTCCTCATCCTCCTCTCGGCCACACCCAGCGGCTTCGACAGCGTGAAGGTCATGACGAAATAAATGAGCGCCGCGAGCAGCGCGGTTCGAACGGCTGGAAGATGTTGCCCCGAACCGTATCCGCCTTGTACATCAGCTCGCCGATCCCGATAATCGAAACGATGGAAGATTCCTTGATCACCACGATAAATTCGTTCCCGAGCGCCGGCAAGACATTGCGCAGCGCCTGAGGCAGAATGATATAGCGCATAGACATGGCGTGCGGCATACCGAGCGAACGGGCCGCTTCCATTTGCCCCTTGTCGATGGCCTGAATCCCGGCGCGGAAAATCTCGGCGACGTAGGCCGCACTATTGATGGACAGCGCCAGCACACCCGCCATAAAGTCCGGGAAGGCGCTCCCCAGTGCCGGAACGTCCGGAAACGTAATACCGATCTTCGGCAGACCGTAGTAAATGATGTACAGCTGCACGAGAATAGGGGTACCCCGGATGAACTCGATATAAGACGTTGCGATAAACTTCAGAACGGAAATCCGCGACACGCGCATCATCGCCAGGAAGATACCGAGAATCACACCCAGCACCACGGTAAAAATGGACAAAATGATCGTTACCTTGGCTCCGTCAATAAAGAACTGGTAATACTTTGTAACAAATGAAAAATCCATCCATTCCCCTCCTTCATCTAAAAATGGGTCCGAACCGAACAAAAACCCGCCGGACGCATCCGCTCAGGTTTTTGTCACAAATTATTGCTGCTGATCCACTTGTTCGTTGGCTTCCGTAACCAGCTTGTCGATCGTCTTATCGGCAATCAGCTTGTCCAGCGTTTTGTTCATGGCCCCAGCCAAGTCCGCGTTGCCTTTCTTCACGGCGATCGCCGAACCGCTGTCCTCGGTTTTCAGGGCGATATCGGAAACGACAAGATCTTTGTTCTTCGCAAGGTAGGCATTGGCTACCGGTTGTTCCACTACCAGAGCGTCGACCTTCTTGTTCTTCAGCTCCAGCATCAGATCGGAGATTTTGAAGATCGCCTTCAGCTCCGAATTCGGCATTTGCTCCTTCACGATTTGCTCCTGTGTTGCGCCCTTCTGCGCGCCGACCTTCTTGCCCTTCAGATCGTCAACCGACTTGATTTTATCTTTGTCTTCCGCACGGACAACTACCTTCTGAACCGCCGTATAGTAGACTTTGGTAAAATCTACGCTCTTCTGGCGTTCAGGCGTCGGCGTCATCCCGGAGATTACAAAATCGACATTGCCGGAATCGAGAGCCGCGAGCAGTCCGTCGAACTTCATATCCTTGATTTCCAGCTGCACGCCGAGATCCTTGGCGATCGCTTTGGCGATTTCGATATCGAAGCCTACGATTTCGTCTTTCTTGTTGATTTCTTTATGAAACTCGTAGGGCGGGTAATCTGCGCTTGTACCTACTATAATTTTCCCCGCTTTTTTAATTTGATCCAGCTTCGTTTCTTTCTGCGTTTGAGCGGCCGACTGGTCTCCGCCGGTTTTGGGGGCTTCCGCCTGCGGCGACGGTTTCGTTCCGCACCCCGCCACCAAGAGCACCAAGCTCAAAAACATCATGATCAACATCTTGTTTTTGGTCATCGGTTAATTCTCCTTTCTAATATAACTTACACATTATATAATAGGAGCCCGGTCTTGACAACAACAGCACGTGAGAGGATGTGACAAACATTTTAACTCTCTCGCGGAATAAATAGATGATTTTACCATTACAACTAGATATTATGCTCAATGCCAAAAGGCGGAGCCCCCCTTCTCTCCGAGGAATCTCCGCCTAAATGGGATATGCTGTTCTTCTCACTTGGATGTCGTACGTCCTCCCTGCCGTTCGAGCACGAACTCTTGCAGCTGCTTGGTTAGCCCTCCTTTACCGAACTTCAGAAAGGTGCTCCGCCCCGGTTCGCTCTGCTGAAGGGAGCTTAGAAAATCAAGGATCGTCTGCCGGCGCCGGATGACCTCGCGGGTTCCGTTACGGTAAAGCCACTCGTCTATCGTGTTGTAGATGCCCCGGTTTAAACCGTATTTCCGGAAGCAGTGGTTCACAAATTGCAGATCGGGGAGCTGAAGCGTCTCTTCTTCGATGGGGCCGGATGCTTCTGACCGAGGTTAGCACAGGTATTCCTCCTCTCGATTTCAAGGGTCACAGCGCCGCGGCCGTGCGTAAGCGGATTTCCCCTGTCCACTCCCGCACCGTCTTCCGGATTCGCTCCGTCAGCTCCTCATCCAGCGTAAACCGCAAGTCGTCGCTGCGCGTAATTTGCGTATCCACAGCGTAAATTCCCGCGCTAAGATAACGTGCGCCGAGAGCGGACAGCACCGGCTTGAACGCATAATCGATGGCCAGCAGATGGGCGGGCGATCCGCCGATCGCGATCGGCAGGACCGGTTTGTTTTCCAGGCCCTTTTGCGGGATCAAATCCAGGAACGTTTTCAGAACACCCGTATAAGAGGCTTTATAAATCGGGCTGGAGACGATGACGGCATCCGCTTCCGCGAGGATCCGGTTCGCTTCCGCGATCGCGGGGCTGTCGAAGCGGGTGTAGATGAGATCCTCCGGAGGCAGGTCCCGGACATGGATCCATCTCAGCTCCAAGCCTTCCTCAAGCAGCGACTTCTCCGCGTACTTAAGCACTCCGTTTAAACGCGATCCCGGATTGGGACTTCCCGAAATCAAGACAACTTTTGCCATAGGGCCTCACTCCTTCATCATTATGCGACTGATCGTAAAACAAAAAGACTTCCTACGCCGCATACATGCAGCTCTTAGGAAGTCTCCGGCGGTCCGGCCGATTCCGTAAACACCTATCGTTTGGGCGGCTTGGCTTCCGCCAGCTGACGGCCGGCGGCTGAATCCGTTTCGAAACGCCGGCGCTCGGTCCGTTCGATTTGGACGATACGCCCGTCGTGAACGACGATTTGTACGGTGCCGTACTCCAGTCCGTTCACACTCTGCACAATACGTTTAATCCAAAGCTCATCCACATCAAGCGGCTTAGCCATATGCATCCCTCCGGATATAAATTATTTTATTCCTATGTGATAAGTCGGTTTTAAATGACAAATGAGCTTTAGATTGTCCAATCGTTCCATTCCCTCTTCTTGTTATCGAGCTCGAGCAGCCAGTCTCTCGTTTTGGACAGCAGCTGCTCCTTGGCATGAGCCGAGGAGAACGTATGATCCGCCTGAAAAATGACTTCTTTATCGCATTGTCCCTGGGATCTCAGCCAGAACAGCTTCTGATACAGGAAGCAGTAATCGACCGGTATGACCTCATCGCTTGTACCGTGAATCAGCAGCACATCGCCCGAAAACTTGCGCAGCTGCTCGAACGGCTGATGCCTCGTCAACGATTCGAAGAACACAGGCTCGAACGCGTAACCCAAATAATCCGCTGATCCGAATTGAACGGCATCCTCGTAGACCTTCTTCCCGGTAATATTCACGATATCGTTGAAAGGATAAGCGACGGACGCCCACATGACGAGAGTCTTCACCCTTTTATCGCGTGCGGCCGTCAGAAGGGCGACCGCTCCGCCCAGGCTGTGCCCAAGCAGAATCACCCGGCGCGGGTCGACGCAGTCGATGTCGAGGGCGTAGTCGAGGACATGCCGGGTCTGATCGATCAGGGAATCAAGCCCTCCCGCCCCATATTCCCCGGTGCTTTCGCCGCATCCGGCATAATCGAAGCGCAGCACCATATAGCCGTGACGGCTGAAATCTCTGGCGACCTTGACGAACAAGCGGTCCACTCCGATTCTCGAGCCCAGAAACCCGTGTGCTATAATCACGATCGGATAACGTTCTCCGCTGCAGCGGGCCGACGGGACCCCTTCTTTGCTTGAGGGGTAGTGAAGAGTTGCCGTCAGCTCTTCCTGCCCGCTTCGAATTGTAATCTGATGCTCCATGACAACTCTTCCTCTCCTTGTGATTAGATATGGACGGGAAGCGGATCGATCTTGAGGCCGTTTTCCAGCGTCACATGCTCCTTTTCGTTAAACAAATACACCCGGTGAATCAGCACCTGAACTTCTTCGCCCGGATGCAGCTCCGGCCGCTCCAGCGAGCGGTAGCCGAAGAGCGACTCGCCTTCCACTTCGACTTCCACCTGCCAGTTGGTACCCCGGAAGAAAATATTTCTCACCTTTCCCCGCTCAGCCGCTGAAGGAAAAGAAATTTCGCCGGGACGACCGATTTCAATAAATTCGGGCCGGATCATCGCTTTCGCTTCCTGCAGCGGGTGATCCTCGAAGCCTTTGAAGGACTTGATGTCTTCCACGGTGCTTGATTCTCCGATAAAGCCGGCGACAAAAGGCGTCTGCGGCTGTTTGTAAATGTCAATCGGCGCGCCATGCTGCTCGAGACGCCCTTGGTTGATGATCATGATCTGGTCTGCGACCTCCACCGCTTCCTCCTGATCGTGCGTGACGAAGATGGTGGTGATGCCGACGCGGTCAATCATCTCCTTGAGCCAGGTGCGGAGCTCCTTGCGAACCTTGGCGTCGATCGCCGCGAACGGCTCGTCGAGCAGCAATAGCCGCGGCTCGGGAGCGATCGCCCGGGCGAATGCCACGCGCTGACGCTGTCCCCCGGACAGCTGGCCGGGAAGCCGTTTCTCCAGCCCTTTCAGTCCGGTCAGCTCCATAAGCTCCTGGACCCTGGCTTTAATTTCGGCTTTGGTGCGCTTCTGCACCGCCAGGCCGAAGGCGATATTATCGTAAACGCTCATATGACGGAATAACGCATAATTCTGAAAGACGAAGCCGATGCCTCTCTGCTGGGGCGGCTGATCGTTCACCTTCCGGCCGTCAAACCAGATTTCGCCGGAATCCGGCTCCTCAAGACCCGCGAGCATCCGCAGGATCGTCGTTTTGCCCCCTCCGCTCGGTCCGAGCAGACCGATCAGCTTGCCTTTTTCAATCTCAAAGCTGACATCCTTGGTAGCCTGGAAGCCGCCAAAGCTTTTCGTCAAGTGTTTGGCAACGATATGCATGGCTTAAGACTCCCCTTCCCCGCTGTGCTGCTGAAATTTCCATTCGGCGATGCTCTTGACGATCAACGTCACCACGGCCAGCAAAACCAACAGGGAAGCCATCGCGAAGGCACCGGCATAGTTATACTCGTTATACAGGATTTGTATATGGAGGGGGATTGTATTCGTCGATCCGCGAATATGTCCGGAAACGACCGATACCGCCCCGAATTCCCCATCGCCCGGGCATTACAGAGGATAATGCCGTACAGCAGACCCCATTTGATGCTCGGCGGCGTCACCTTCCAGAAGATGCGCCAGCCCCTTGCGCCGAGCGTAACCGCCGCCTCCTCTTCCTGCGTCCCCTGCGCCTGCATCAGCGGCAGCAGCTCGCGGGCTACGAACGGGAACGTGACGAAGACCGTTGCGAGCACGATCCCCGGCAGGGCGAAAATGATTTTGATATCGTGATCCTGCGCCCACGGGCCGAACCAGCCTCGCGCCCCGAACAAGAGCACATAGATGAGACCCGAAATGACCGGCGATACGGCAAAAGGCAGGTCGATCAGCGTGATCAGCAGGTTCTTGCCTTTGAATCTGAATTTGGTAATGGCCCAAGCCGCCGCTAAGCCGAAGATCAAATTGCACGGGACCGTGATCGCCGCGACGGTTAATGTCAAGCGGATCGCGGTCGCGGCGTCTTTTTCCGTCAAGGATGCTTTATAGACCTCGAAGCCCTTGCGGAACGCTTCAGTAAATACGGAAGCTAAAGGCAGAATCAGGAGGAATCCGAGAAACAGCGACGCGATCGTGATCAACACCCACTGCGTCACCCGGGATTCCGTCACATGCCGGGGCCGAGGGACGGCCGCCGGACCGGACTTTACGGTTGTCGCCACATAACCGGCCATCGTTATCCTCTCCTCTCCGGCTTACGCCGCTTGCAGGCGGCGCTGGGTGCGCCACTGCAAATAATTGATGACGAGCAGCATCAGGAAGGAGATGACCAGCATGACCATAGCGATGGCCGTCGCTCCGGTGTAATCGTACTGCTCGAGCTTCGTCATGATCATGAGCGGCGCGATTTCCGTCTTCATCGGCATGTTCCCCGAGATGAACACCACGGAGCCGTATTCTCCGACAGCCCGGGCGAACGCCAACGTGAAGCCGGTCAGAAGCGGCGGCAGCAGCTCCGGGAAGATTACCTTGCGGAACGTTCTCCAGCGGTCCGCTCCGAGGCTCACGGCCGCCTCCTCCACTTCCTTCTCAAGCTCCTCGATCACCGGCTGCAGCGTCCGTACGACGAACGGCGTACCGATGAAGGTGAGCGCCAGCATGATCCCGAGCGGCGTATAGGCGATTTTGATACCGTACGGCTCAAGCAGCGAACCGACCCAGCCGTTCTGCGAGTAGATGGTCGTCAGTGCAATCCCGGCCACCGCTGTCGGCAGCGCGAAGGGTAAATCGACCAGCGCGTCGATCAGCTTCTTCCCCGGAAACCGGTAGCGCACCAGTACCCAGGCGACGATAAAGCCGAACACCGCATTGATGAGAGCCGCTCCGAAGGAAGCGCCGAAGCTGACTTGGTAGGAATGAAGGACGCGGGGATCCAGCACCGTGTGCCAGAACTTTTCCCAGCCCATCCCCGAGGTTTTGATAAAGATGGCGGATAATGGAAACAGAACGATGAGACTTAAATACAGGACAGTAAAACCCATGGATAAACCGAACCCGGGTAGAATACTGCGCTCTTTCCAAGCTTTTGCCATGAATCCGTCTCTCCCTGCCGCTTAAAATCTTATTTAGGCTGATAAATTTTGTCGAACACGCCGCCGTCGGCGAAATGCGTCTTCTGTGCCTTGGTCCAGCCGCCGAACATCGGATCGTCAATGGTGAACAAACTGATCTTCGGGAACTGGTTCTCGTATTTCTTGGCTACCGATTCGAGGCGCGGACGGTAGTAGTTTTTCGCGGCGATCTCCTGGCCCTCTTCGGAGTATAGATACTCCAGATAAGCCTGCGCCACCTCCCGCGTCCCTTTCTTGTCGACGACTTTATCCACGACCGCTACCGGCGGTTCGGCCAGTATGCTGACCGAAGGGACCACGATCTCGTATTTGTCCTTGCCAAGCTCGTTCAAGGATAGGAACGCTTCGTTCTCCCAGGCCAGCAGTACATCGCCGATACCGCGCTGTACGAAGGTGTTTGTCGCGTCGCGTGCACCGGAATCCAGTACCGGAACGTTCTTGAACAAGCTTTTCAGGAAATCGACGGCTTTGGCGTCGTCCTTGCCGTATTTGTTATACGCATACCCGTAAGCGGCAAGGTAGTTCCAGCGTGCGCCGCCCGACGTCTTGGGATTCGGCGTAATGACCTGCACACCCGGCTTGATCAAATCGTCCCAGTCCTTGATGCCTTTCGGATTGCCCTTCTTGACCAGGAACACGATGGTGGAGGTGTAGGGCGTGCTGTTGTTTTTCAATTTGTTCTGCCAGCCGTCTTTAATGATCCCCGCATCCTTGATGGCATCGATATCGGAAGCGAGCGCCAGCGTGACGACATCAGCTTCCAGGCCGTCGATGACCGAACGCCCCTGCTTGCCGGAGCCGCCGTGCGACTGCTTGACAGTCACATCCTGGCCGGTTTTGCCCTTCCAGTAAGCGGCGAAGGCTTTATTGTAAGCTTCATAAAGCTCGCGGGTCGGATCGTAAGAAACGTTCAATAGCTCCACCGGTTTGGACGAAGCGGCCGATTTGCCGTCAGCGGCGGTTGTGGTTCCGCCGGCACTGCCTGAGCCGGATCCGCCGCCGCAAGCGGACAGACCAACGAGCGATACGGTAAGAACACCAAACACGGACCATTTCCGAATCGAATGGAGCAAAGAGAACCGGGTTGTTGTCATAATAAAAACTCTCCCCTTTTATAAACAATCCTTATAAATTGAAAAGCTTCGGTTCAACATAGCGTATCGGCGAAGGCTATTTCTGTTTACGAAAAGCGACCTTGGTTGCTTTGCTCCGGCGGTCCGGTCGGCTAATTAAACATAATTCCGATAAATATACTATGTTTTATATTCCGTATCTTAGCATCGTCTTTCCACGCTGTCAATCGGTTTTTAGAAAATATTTTCCATGATTTTTGCAAGCTTGCCCAAGGTACAACTCAGAGGCGGGACGAGGAATTTTTGCGCGGACGGGGAGCAAAAAAAACGCTTCTCGCCAGAAAGCGTCAGAAGCGTTGTTCATGTTATGTTTCCCACTTGGCCCGTAAGCCGGCGGGAAGCTTCAGGCGATTGGCGTACCGTTCGCCACCGGCTCATCCGGCCGAAGCAGCACGACGTCCCCTTCCTCCGGAATGCCGCCCAGCACCAGCACCTCGGAAACGAATCCGGCGATCCGCTTCGGCGGAAAATTAACAACCGCCGCCACCTGGCGACCGACGAGTCCCTCAGGCTCGTAGCGCTTTGTAATTTGCGCGCTTGTCCGTTTGACCCCCAGCGGGCCGAAATCGATTGTGAGCTTGATGGCCGGCTTCCTAGCCTCTGGGAACGGTTCGGCTGTCAGAATCGTACCGATCCGGATATCAAGCTGTGCAAACTGCTCGTATGCTGCGGTTTCCATCTATGCTTCCTCCATCCTGCTTGTCCTTTTTGTATCTCATTGTGCCTATAAGGCCGCTTCTTCGTCAACGGAACACTTTCTTATCAACGTTTTTTTACACAAAAAAAGCACGGACAGCCCCCTTCTGTCAGGAGGATGCCATCCGCACTATACGTTAATGCCGGTCGGATGCCACCGAAGCGCAATCGCTGCAATAGCCGAACACTTCGAACCGGTGATTGATGACCTCAAAATCCTTGGGCACCTGCGCCATATGCTTCATTGGGCAAAATTCAAAAGGAACCGTCTTCTCACACTGCAGGCAGATCAAATGATGGTGGTGATGCGTCTCGCAGCGCGCCCGGAATTTCAAGCCGTCGTTCAAATAAATTTGCTCCAGGACCCCCATCTCGCTGAGCGACCGGAGGTTCCGGTACACGGTGTCAAAGCTGACGCCCGGATATTTCTGACGCATATACTCGTAAACGTCTTTCGGAGACAAATAACCGCTGGATTCGGCAAACAGCGTCGCCAGGCTTTTGCGTTGGTCGGTGATTCGCCAGCCCTTGGACGACATCGCGACCACGATATCCTGGATGGTCGCCGCTGTATCATGCTCATGCTCGTGTTTTGCCATAATAAACCTCTTCTCTATCCTGAAGACCGTTTCAGGATGGCAGTCTCGTTGATTTCACCCGTTCGGGTATCCGGCTCTGATGCTGCCCTCTAATTCGTAAGCATTACATTATAATAATGCAGGAATTTACTCCCGAAATCAAGACGTCTGCTTCTCCAGCTCCTCGAGTTCCGCGGCCAGCGCGGTTTTGTCAAAATGCTCCCCGATAAAAACGGCTACGCTCGGCACTTCGCTCTGTGGCGTGATCTTCATAAAATCGGCCTCCCGGTAAGCATACTGGAACAGGAACGGTGTCGATGTATCGGTGAAGCGAAGAATTCCTTTGGCCCGGTAAATCTCTTTCGGCAGGCGGCCGATCAGCTCCTCGAACCGTTCGCTGTCAATGGGACCGCTGAAATAATGGGTATGCACCATCACATGCTCGTGAGTCGGATGAAGCGAGCCCGGCTGGGCATGATCGTGCGAATGGCTGCGAGCATGGTCATGCACGTGTTCCCCGGCATGGTGATGCTCATGGTCGTGACTGCAGCCCGGCTCCGTGCAGCCGCATGAAAGGCCAGCCCCATCCGCGGGCGGCGTCACGCTTCCTCCCGCATCCAGCCGGTCGAACAGCGTATAGTCGATTTCACAGCGTACGGTCACGTGAATCGGTGCCGACGGGTTCAGCTCGCGGATGGACTGCTCCAGCTTCGCCAGCTCCTCCGGCGGAACCAGATCGCTCTTATTCAAAAGGATGACGGTAGCGCAGCGGATCTGATCCTCCATCAGCCGGTACGTTCTCCCTTTCGGCTGCGCCGCTCGCTCGGACAGTTGGCCGGCATCGACCACGGTAATGACGGAGCGCAGCTCCATCTCGGTCAGCAGGGAAGCGTCCGTCACGCCATCGAGAATTTCGATCGGATTGGCCGCTCCGGTGCATTCCACGAAGACGACATCGGGCCGGTGGGTCTCCACCAGCTCCTTCAGTTCAAGACCGAGATCTCCGCGGATCGTGCAGCAAATGCAGCCGCCCAGCATTTCCGCCATCGGAACCTCGCCGCCCACCAGCATGCCGTCCAAATTGACTTCCCCCAGCTCATTCATCAGCACGGCCGGCACTTTGTCCTGCGCTTTATAATAATCCAGAGCCCGGGTGAGCAGCGTCGTTTTCCCGCTGCCCAGAAAACCGGATAAAATGTGTACGGGTACGATCGGTTTCATTTAAGCCACCGCTTTCTGTTCGTTCTATTCGCGGAGAGCCGCTACCTAAATTGTACGTCCAAGCGCGGCCGGCTGTCAATTATATGTAATTATTACGATTAATACGAAATGCGTATGAGCCTCCCGCCTGCTACAATACATTATGAATAAGAAGCGAAGCTGTATAAGACAGGAGGCCCGGCCATGAACGCACAGCCCACGATCCAAATCGATCCTTCCTTTGCGTATTATTTGAACCGTTCCGAAGAAAGCGTTGCGTCCGAGCTGGAGCTCGCCGGCTACCGGACCGTACGCTATTTCGTAACCGACGAGGGGAAAGTGAACCGGCGGCTGGTCGAGGCCATGCGCGCCAGAGGCATGCAGGTTTGGGCGATGGTACTCGGCAACGGCGTGTACAGCACCTCCCACCTCCCCGCGGACTGGCCGGAATGGCAGATGACGCTGCTGAAGCCCGTACAGGACGGCTTCTTCCGGCTCTCCCCGTTCAGCCACAGGTACATCACATGGAAGAAGCAAGCGTTGGCCGGGCTGATTCGGACGGTGCCTTTTAACGGTGTGGAGATTGCGGAGCCGTACTTCCCCGAATGGAACGGCCTGCAGACCGGTGTTTACGGAGATGTCGGGCCTTTTGCCAGGGCGGCGTTCAGGCGGTTCAGCGGGGGTGAAATGCCGGAATTCCGCTACCGTTCCTCCCCTTACTATTATAAAAAGGACGTCGGGCGGTACTTGCTATGGATCGAGTTTCGGGTTCAAGCCGTGAACGGCTTCCTGAACGAGCTGATCAACGGTGCCGGGGGTGTTCGCGAGACCAAGCCGGATATTCGCGTAGCGACCTGGTCTGTGGCCGTGAACGCGAGGGATGCGTTGAGCCGGGTGCGGGAGGAGCAGGGAATCGATGCGGCCGAGATGATCCGTACGGTCCGTCCCGATCTGCACGTGGTGCAGACGCACTGGCCGGACTGGATGCGTGCGAAGCTGGCGCCGGATTATGCCAAAGCCTACCGCCCCTTCATCGACCAGATCCGCGCATCCCACCCCTCCCTTCCGCTTGGCCTGCAGGCCGATATCGGATCGATCCGTCCGATCCGGCGCAGCCGGGAGTGGCTTCGGCGGTTTGCCGCGGCGACCGGCGAGCTGGGCTATGCGATGTGGACGGCGTATGAATACCATATCGGTCATTATATGTATACGGAGCCCCCTGTTCCGGTTAGGGCCGAGAGGCAAGGGGCCGGCCGGATTCTGCTCGAGTTCAGCAAACGGATCGACCCGGAAACGGCGGCCGATTCCCGCAATTACACATGCTACGAAAGCGGCCGGAAGCTGGAGCCGGCCTTGCAGGCGGTGAAGGTGGACGGGAACCGCGCCATTCTAAGGGCCGAAGCATTCCCGGCCAAAGGTTTGTCGATCCGGGTGAAGACCATCCGGGATACGCCCTCCTTATGGCTTCTGCCGAATCAGCCATGCAATGAAACGCCCGCGGACAGCGTCTTCGAAGTGCCCGACCTCTATTGAACATTGGTCATTTCTTCGGAGAAGGTGTACAATGATAGATAACTTTCCAGCTTACATAACCGGCATCCGTTTGGAAAAACTATCTATCATTCCCACCCGAAGGAGTTGATTGCCATCACCACTTCATCCTGGAAGGAAGAACGCGCGAACGCCATCAGCCACGGCATCGGGGCGGTCCTCAGCATAGCCGCACTCGTGCTGCTGCTCATTCATTCGCTGAGCAGCGGAACCGTTTGGCACGTGATCAGCTTTTCCGTGTTCGGCGTGTCGCTCATCTTGTTGTACGTCTGCTCTACCCTGCTGCACAGCGCCCGTCAGGAAAAATGGATCGACCTGTTCGAAATCATGGATCACGCGGCGATTTATTTGCTGATTGCCGGCACTTATACGCCCTTCCTGCTCGTGACTCTGAGGGGGCCGCTCGGCTGGAGCCTGTTCGGCATTGTGTGGGGCCTTGCGCTCGCTGGTGTGATTTTCAAGCTATTCTTTGTGAAAAGGTTCAATCTGCTCTCCACCCTGTTTTACATCGCTATGGGCTGGATGATCCTCTTCGCCTTCCAGCCGCTGCAGCGGCAGCTGCCGGAGCCCGGGATCCGCTGGCTCGTCACCGGCGGCGTGCTGTACACGTTCGGAACGATCTTTTACCTGTGGCGGAAAATTCCGTATCACCATGCGATCTGGCACACGTTCGTCCTGGCCGGGAGCATTTGTCATTTTACCGCCGTCTATTTCTACGTACTTCCGGTCTGAAGTCAAAAAAAGAAGCACCCTGCGCCGCGCGGACGTTCACAAGCCCGTACGCGGCTAATGGGTGCTTCTTTCGTTGTAGAACGATTAACGGCGGCGGCGCAGCCGTTTGAACTGATAATACAGCGTGCAGCCGATGCAGTAGCCGCAAATGGCCGACAGCGCGGCCGCACCGACCAGACCGGCCAGAATGTATCCTGCCGGTCCGCTCGGATCAAGCCAGAAGAACAGAAGCGACAAGGTCAGCAGGATGACCGCGATCGAATTGTTGAAGCGCTGCAGCTCGCGGGCTTCGGTGGGTGCGCCTGCGATTCGGTTCCGCAGCGCCGGCGCGGCAAGCATCACGAACACGTTGGCCCGGACGCCCTGCCAAAGATTCATCACTTGAATTGCCCACAAGGCGGCGATTATCGCCGGCTGGCGAAGCAGAATGGCCAGCAGCACCAGCAGTACGATGCCCGCCTGGTTGGTGCGGACATAAGGCAAAGGAATTTCATTAGGCATTGAAACCTTCAACCCCTCTTTCAGGAATGGGCCCGGGACGACGATGCCGTCACCGGTTCAAGCTCCAGCTTCCCGGTATTCTTATCCTTCAGGACGATTCGGGCCTGAAGCGGTCGCCCGTCTTCGTCCTTCAGCTGCATCAGCGCCGTCCGACCGTGCTGGAGCAAATAGCGGACGGTCGCTTCCGTCAGCGAGGCGCCGAAGCTGTCCTTCCAGATCACAAAGCCGCGACCGGCTTTGTACTCGCTGCGACCGTAGCCGCGCCGCCCGGCGATGATGCGCCCGCCGCGGCCCGCGCGCGGGCATGGCGCCAGCGCCGCCGGCACGGGCCGCGGCGCTTCCGGCGCAGCCGCCTGCTCCAGCTGCGGCGGCGACCTGCTCCGCTGCGGCGGCGACCTGCGCCTTCGCGCGCCGTGCCGGCGCCGGCTGCGCCGGCGTGTCGCCGCCGGGCTCCGCCGCGGCGGCCCTGCGCCTGCCGCGCGGCTTCGCTTCGCCGCCGGCTGCGCCCGCGCCTGCGCGCTTGCGCCGTCCCGCGCCTTTCGAGGGCTCATCGCCCTCGAAAGCCTGCTTCGACGCGCGCGCCTGGTGCCGCACCTTCTCGACGATCAGGGCGGCGAACTTCTTGACGTTCTGCATGAACGTCTCGTCGGAGGCGGAGCCGCGGGCGATCTCGTTCAGCCGCCGCTCCCAATGCCCGGTCATCTCGGGCGAGGTAAGCGACTCGACGCCCGCGCCGCGGATCAGCTCAACGGCCGTGCGGCCCTTCTGCGTGATCGCAATCCGCTTCCCCTGCATCGTCACGTAGCCGACGTGCTTCAGCCGCTCGATGACCGCCGCCCGCGTGGCCGGCGTGCCGAGGCCCGAATCCTTCATCGCATCACGGAGCTCCTCGTCCTCGATCTGCTTGCCGGCGCTTTCCATCGCCTTCAGCGGCGTGCCTTCCGTATAGGCCTTCGGCGGTCGCGTCTCCTTCTCCTTCGCGGCGCTCTCCGCACAGTGGACACCCTCCTGCGCGTTCAGCGAGAACGGCGTGCTGATCTCCTCCTCCGCCGGTTCGTCGGCGTCCTGGGCGTCCTTCTCTTTGTCGGCCTTGCCGCGGCCCCGGGACGGCTTCTCCTTCTTGGCGTCCGCGTACAGCACCTTCCAGCCGGGAGACAGCGGCTGCTTCACGCTGCTCTTGAACGTCTCCTCCTCGCACACCGTGAGGATGGAATGCACCTTATAGGTCGCCGCCGGATAAAAATGCGACAAAAACCGCCGCACGATCAGGTCGTACAGCTTCTGCTCCTCCGGTGTAAGACCTGAAGCGATCTTATGCGTAGGAAGGATGGCATGGTGGTCCTCCACCTTGGCCGGATTGCAGACCGCTTTGTTATTTTTATGCACAAGCCGCCTGTCCGCCTGCTCCACGAACGAAGCGTATTCCGTCCGGCCGAGCTGATCGAGCGCCCGGTGCATTTCGGGGATATTTTGCTCGTTTACATAGTTCGAATTCGTCCTCGGATAGCTGATAACCTTATGCTTCTCATACAGCGCCTGTGCGAGATCCAGCGTCTTCTTGGCGGAGAAGCCGAACTTCGCGTTCGCCTCCCGCTGCAGCAACGTCAGGTCGTACAGCTTGAAAGGATACTCCTTCGTATCCTTCACCTCGTACTCCGCGATGCGCCCGGGCTTGTCCTTGACCTTGGCGGCCAGCGCCCCGGCCTTCTCCCCGTCCGTCAGCTTCTCGCCCTGCCACATGCCCCGGTACCGCGTCTCTCCCTGCGTAAACCAGGCTTCCACCTCGAAGTATTTGTTCGACTGGAAGGCTTCGATTTCTTTTTGCCGGTCGTAGAGCAGCGCCAGCACCGGCGTTTGCACCCGGCCCACCGACAGCAGTTCATTGTGCTTCGTTGTAAAAGCGCGCGAGCCGTTCATACCGATCAGCCAATCCGCTTCGCTGCGGGCTTTGGCTGCCCGGGTCAAATTCTCGAACTCGGCTCCTTCCTTCAGCTCCGCGAAGCCCCGCCGGATCGTCTCCGGCGTCAGATCGGAGATCCACAGCCGCTTCACCGGTCGCTTCAGCTTCAGATGCCGCTGGATCAGCGAGAAGATATGCTGCCCTTCCCGCCCGGCGTCGCAGGCATTGATAAGTGCGGAACTTCGCTTAGCAAGCTCGGCGATAACCTTCAGCTGGTCCTTCGTTTTCGGGTTCGGAACCAGCTTGAACTGCTCGGGAATGATCGGCAGATCGCCGAAATTCCATCGTTTATATCGTTCATCGTAAGCATCCGGCTCCGCAAGTCCGATCAGATGGCCGATCGCCCAAGTGATGATGTACTGCTCCCCTTCAATATACGTTCGGTGATTCTTCGCTTTCGGGTCGATCGCCGCGGCGATGTTGCGCCCCATGTCCGGTTTTTCCGCGATAACGAGCGTTTTCATAGATTCTTCCTCTCCTGCCGTGGCCTTGCTCGGATTCCCTTCCCGGGACGAACATCCTGCGGACGGCTTCCGCAGGAATTCAATGCTATTTTATCACAAGTCGCCCGGAGGAGGCACAGCTTTTCCTAAAACACCCAACATTCATAGACGATACCTATTATCATTATTGTTTCTATATATTTTACTAATAAAGTTGACCACGGGATAATCAGAGAAAGGGTTGGGATTATTAGACGAGGAGATGAGTGGAAATGGTAACCGCAAGAAGCGGCAGCGAAGCTTACCTTACGGAGATTTTTAACGGAAAGAAGAGCATTTTTGCAGATGTAACCGAGGATAAAGGGGAAGCGGAAACGGTTTCAGGCCGCATGATCTGATCGAGGCCGGCTATGCCGCTTGCTTGAACATTACCGCACGAATGGTATTGGATTCCATGAAGGCGCCTTACGATGGCGTTACCGTGCAGGTGGAGTTGGACCGAAGGGACGAAGCGGCGACCGTCTTCAACTACCGAATCGATATCCAAGGAGAACTGGATGAAGACGTCAAACGAATCGTCTTGAACAAAGTAGCGAACTGCCCGGTGAAGAAAACGTTATCCAAACCCATCGAATTTATAAATGAAATCATCGCTCCATAGGGACACGAACCCATTGACATCGCCTTTCATATGATGAGTTGACTGTTAAAAAATGAGGTGATGACATGAACCCGATGGGATATAGCCCCCTCTTTATACCCCATCCCTACGCGGATCCACAGCTTTACCGTCTACCCGTACCTTACGTTCCTTATCCGGTCTATCCGATGCTGCTTAGAGAACCAAGAGTCGCTCCGCCGCATACGGGAGGCCCGGAACGGCCGGAAGAACGCCCGCCCCATACCGTGCATGTCGATTGGGCCAGCCGCTTCCCGAATGAGATTATCCTTCACGGCCCGGCGAGAAGAGAGGTCGCTCTCACTTTCGACGACGGACCTGATGACGAGTGGACGCCGAAAGTGCTCGATGTGCTGAAATCGTTAGGGGTCAAAGCGACCTTTTTCTGCGTGGGGCAGCGGATCGAGCAGCATCCGCATGTCTTCCAGCGAATACTTAGAGAAGGCCATGTTGCCGGAAATCATACCTGGGATCATCCCAATCTGACCAAAATCTCCATCCGCGAGGTGGATGCCCAGATCCGGAGGACGGATGACATCATGTTCCGGCTGGGTAAAGTAAGGCCCGCCCTGTTCCGTCCGCCCTATGGCGCATTAAACGAACCTGTCATTCGGGAGATTATGAAGCTAAAGGATAAAATCGTCTTTTGGAACGTCGACAGCCTGGATTGGGCGAAGCTCACCGCCGTGCAGGTCTCGATCAATATACTCTCCCATGTCCGCCCGGGATCCATTATCCTGCAGCACAGCGCCGGAGGCGTCGGGGAAAGCCTGCAGGATACGGTTGACTCCCTTCCGTACACGATTCGGACGCTGCACAGGGAAGGGTACACGTTCCGCACCGTACCGGGTCTGGTGAGAATCGCGCCGTACAAGTGAAGACCCCGGTCCGGGACTGGACGCTTTATTTTATTCCTTGACCGATCCGAGCATGATGCCGTGAATGAAATATTTTTGCAGGAACGGATATACGGCCAGGATCGGCACCATCGAGACGACGATTTTGGCGGCGTTCAGCGTTTTGTCGGATACTTTGGAGAGCAGCTCCTGCTGGCTGGAGTCAAGCACCGATACGTTCAGCTGCACGACGAGCCGCTGGATATAAGTTTGCAGCGGGTAATGCTCGGTGCTGCGCATAAAGATCATGCCGTCGAAAAAAGCATTCCAATGGCCGACTACGCTGAACAGGGTGACGGTGGCGAGCGACGGCGGCGACAGCGGCAGAAAAATCCGGAGCAGCATATACCAGGGGCCGGCGCCGTCGATATACGCGGCATCGGTCAGCTCCTTCGGCATATTGCGGAAGAAATTCATCAGCAGCACGACGTTGAAGACCGGAACGGCTCCGGGCAGCACCAGCGCCCACAGCGAATTGAACAGACCGAGCGTCTTCACGGTCAAATAAAGCGGAATCACGCCGCCGCTGAACAGCATCGTAAACAGCATAAACCACATATAGATATTGCGGAGCGGAAACTCCTTGCTGCTTCGGGACAGCGGGTAGGCCATCAGCACGGTCAAAACGAAGTTCACGCTGCCCCCGAGCAGCACCCGCTTGACCGAAACGAAGAAGGAGTTCATGAAATGGGGCTCTTCTATGATTTTATGATAGGAAGCGAAGTTGAAGCCCACCGGCCAAAATTTGACAAGGCCTCCCGCCGCCGCCGAGTTATTGCTGAAGGACACCGCAACCGTATGCAGCACCGGCGCCAGCGACAGCAGCGAAATCACTATCATCAGCAGGATCAAAGCCGTTTCGCCGATTCGGACCGGTAGCGTTTTATTCCGTACCATGGCGTACTCACCCGCTCTCTTAGAAGATGCGGTAACCCGCGTATTTGTAAGCGATCCGGTAAGACAGAACGATCAGAATTAAGCCGATTACGGATTTAAGCGGCCCGACCGCGGTCGCGAAGCCGTACTGCGCCTGGACCAGACCGACGCGGTATACATACGTGTCGATAATATCCCCGGACTCGTACACTACCGGATTGTACAAATTAAAGATTTGATCGAATCCGGCGTTCAGGATGTTGCCGATGCTCAGTGTGGCGAGCAGCACCGTTGTAGTCATCAGGCTCGGCGACGTAATGTACAGGATTTGCTGGATCCGCCCTGCGCCGTCGATTTCGGCCGCTTCATAGAGAGCAGGATTAATTCCCGCCAAGGCGGCGAGATAGACGATGGCGGCGAAGCCGAATTCCTTCCAAATATCGGAGCCGATGATGATGGCGGGAAACCAGCGGTTGCTGGCTAAGAACATGATGGGCTCCAGTCCCGCGGCTTTGAGCGTCTGGTTGATCATGCCGTTCAAAGAGAACAGGTCGATCATCACTCCCGCCAGGATGACCCAAGACAGGAAGTGGGGCAAATACACAATGGTCTGCACCCACCGTTTGAGCCCAAGGAGGCGGACCTCGTTCAGCAGCACGGCGAATACGAGCGGAACGATCAGATGAGCGACGATTTTACACAAGGAAATGAATACCGTATTGAAAAAGATCGTTCCGCTGTCCCGGATTTCAAACAAATATTTGAAATTTTCCAGCCCGATCCACTCCGAACCGAGAATGCCCCTTCCGATCCGGAAATCCTGGAAGGCAATGACAATCCCGAACATTGGAATCACGTGAAAAATGATCAGAAGGACGATGCCCGGAAATAGCATCAGGTGATAGTGCTTGTGATAAGACTTGATGTTCACAGCCGTCTTTCGCCTCCTTACCTTATGGAAAGAAGCTCACCCTCGGCTTGAAAGCCGGGGGTGATGCTCTATTCCGCAGCGCCTGTTATTTGCCTGCCGCCTTGCTCTGCTCGTCACGCACTTCCTTCGTGATCTCCTCCCCGCCCTGCGCTTTCCAGTCGGCGACGAATTTATCGAACGCGTCCAGCGGCTGATCGCCCATCACGATCTTGAAGAACGTTTCCGTCTCCAGCTTCTGCAAATTGGCCCACTTGCGCTCCATCGTTCTCGTCACGGCCGTATACTCGCTGTATACTTTGTTATACTTCTGCTTCAGCAGCTCGGCGGGAACCGTGTAGCCCCAGTAGGCTCTCCAGTCCTTGACGTCCTTCCGCGGATTGGCAAGGTCCCGCTTCGCCTTATCGTACATATCCTTCATCTCCGGCGTCAGCTCTTCCGGCTTGATCTGGTTGTTCAAGGCTTTCTTCAGCATATCGGATTTGCGCTCGACGGCGTCGGCATAATCATAAGTCGCGTTGCCAATCGGCCAGTAAGTCGCATCAATCGTGAAATCCAGCTTCAGTGCATCCGGGTCGGTCTTCCGCTGGGCGGCAATAAAGTTGTTCGCATAAACGACCGCCGCTTCCGGATGCTTCATGCCTTTCTTCACCACGATGAAGCGGTTGCTGACGGGAACCATGAGATTGTTTTTCTGGCCCTTATTGTCCAGGATCAGGTAGGGGTGAAATCCGCCTTCGGGTTATTGGTGAACGTGTCGGAAATGATCCCCGTCGCCCACCACGGACCGAAGAACAGGCCGGCTTGACCGCTGACGACCTTCTGGTTGCCGTCTTTAATGATGGCGAATTCCTTATCGATCAGGCCCGCGGCATACATCTCGCGCAGCTTGCCGAGCGCCATCTTCGTTTCGGGAAGGGTGGAGCCGTACGAGACATTCCCGGAGCTGTCCTTCACCCAGTTTGCCGGGTAAGCGTTGTAGGCTTCAAACAAGCCTTTAAAGTTATGGAAGCCGGCCTTGCCGCCGTTGTCGAACGATTTCTCGAATCCGGTGAGACCGATCGTATCCGCCTTGCCGTCTCCGTCCGGATCCTTCTCGACAAACGCTTTGGCGATCGTGGATATATCGTCAACCGTCTTCGGCGCCGGCGACCCCAGCTTCTCCATCCAATCCTTGCGCACCCAGAGGAAGCTCATCGCATCCGCCTGCACGCTGATATTCGGAATCGCCATCAGTTTGCCTTTATACTTCGCTTTCTCCAGTGCTTTGTTGTCCGTCGAGGCGTACAGCTCTTTCATCAGCGGCGAGGCATACTTCTCATACACCTTGGACAAATCCTCAAGCTGCCCCGCGGCCGGCGAGATTCAGGAACGTCGCCTCATCGACCAGGAGCATGTCCGGAATATCGTTGCTCGCCACGGCCAAATTCAGCTTCTGGGTGTAGTCCGGGCCTGAAGCATACCACAGCAACTTGAACGAAATGTTCGTCTTATCCTTGATATAGCGCGTATATTGATTATTCTCCGCCGTATCCCCTTCAGGCGACTTGGCGCCCGGCGATACGCTTTTAAAGGTCGTCACCTCAATCGGGGTCGATAGCTTGAACGGATCCGCCTTCTCATTCTGACCGGCCGCCTGCCCGCCGTCTTCGTTGGCCGGCCCCGCATCCTTGCCGGAGCATGCAGATAAGAGCACCGCGATAACAGCAAGTGAAATGATCGCTTTCCTTTTCCTCAACATGGGCCCCTCCCTTTGACTATCGTTCCTCTTCATCATAATAAATCGCAGCCCCGCCGGCGTCAGATTCCATCCGAGATATGGATTCCTTTGGTCTTGAGCTCCAGCCCGGGAACCAAAAATGAGACGAAAGTGCACGAAATTGAAGACGCTTTCTAACCCGCGACTTGTCCCGCTACATCCCTATTACAGCACAGCCATTTTGGAGAATCCACCGGAATGCGTTAAATGGATGTAAAGATTGGGTAAAGCGCTCTACCCGCGTGAAAAACAAAAAAGCCCTTGAATACCAAGGACTCCCGCGCTAGAAAAGATCTGATTACTTAAATAGAATTTAATATATGTTTCTTTGTTCATCCTTCTTTCATCAGGATTGTAGACGCTGGAGATTTTTATGATTTCTGTGTTACTCCCCAGTTCGATACCGCCGACAGGTAAAAAGGTATGGCCTCCTTTAATCGGTCAATCAAGATTTTGTTTCTTCTTTTTTCGTACAAAGAATTGAAGATTGGTCCGAATCTGGTTATTTTATAAATATACCATTTTTACCCATTAAAAGGAGCAGCTGTATGTCCAAAGCTAAATCCCTATTCTTGTTGATCTCTATTTCAGCATTATGGTGCATCCTGGGATGTACAGACAAAGAAACCAGCTATATCTTTTCTAAAATCGAACCCGAATTTCCAGTACCCGCTAACGCCAAGCTTGAAAATGCCACATCCACCTCAGAAGTATATTTCGTTAAGCATTTGAGAGAAGAGGATGGTTTACCTGACCACTACCGGCAGCAAATCGAGAACGGCGGCTGGAAAGAAACAAACCAGATGGGGGCTAAGTTTACATTTGAGAAAGGTCCGAAGAAAGTAAATATCATTGTACTCACCGAAAAATTAGGGTTGAATAAAGAATAATAAAGAATGAAGTACTCTCGTGGCAATGGGGTAAAAAAAATCGTAACGATGAGAAACATTAGGCCCGTCCGGAGCGTTAAAGAAACGTACAATCAAGAGAAATGAGGTGCTGCTTAGTGAGAAAAATGTGCCTTCGCATCGCTTTATGGGGCATGGGTTGTCTGGCGGCTTTGGCGCCATGGACATCTGCGAGCCCTGCCGGTGCGGAGCCTCTTCCGGAGTACGTAACCATAGTGGAGGATTTACCGCTGTATGATACCCCAAATCTAAGTGCCACTGTCGAAGGTAAGGTCGGGCCGCAATCGATTCAGGTGCTTGATACGAAGGAAGCGAACGGGCGAAAATGGTTTAACGTCAAGACATGGCTCGGTCCGAAATGGATTTCGCCGAGCTTCGATTATCAAGGCTCGGTCAAGAAGACGGAGCCGTTCGATCTGGAATTATATGAGGAGACCCCTCTATACGATTATCCGTCGGAGCCGACGAAAACGCGTTACCGCATCTCGCCGCAGAAGGTACATGCAGACGCCATCGCCTACGTATACAATCCGGGGGAGCAGATGTATTGGGAGTTCCGAGCGGTCCGTATCGATACATGGCTCGGCAAAAAGTGGATTATCCCGAAGCGCTATCTCCCCTTCTTGCAAGGGACCAACGAAACCGTTACTCTGAATACTTATACGTTGTTGTTCGGAGGGGTGACCGCTGCGATGGATTCCGGGCCGGGAGGGATGTTCGATCATACCTTCACCAACTTGCCGGTTAATGGCATGATCGCGCCGCAACCCATTCAGGCCTTTGAAAAAGTGGCTTTCCGCAATTTCAACACCACCTGGTATCATGTGCGTACAGAGCAAGGCGGCGACGCTTGGGTGAACCCGCGGCTGCAAATGCCTGCTGAGATCGTACCGGAGAAAAAAACCTACCGGCTGACCAGAACGACGTCGATCCATAAATACCCGTTCGATCTTGTACCGGCATTCGGAGCGGCCGCTCCCCAAGAGGTTGAAAGCTTCGAGCGGGCCGGCGATTGGATCCATGTGCATACATGGGCGGGCGACGGCTGGCTTCGGGTAAAGGATGAGCGAAGTCTCGATATGACGGACAGCGGCAAGCACGTACAGGTCGGAGTGACGCCGAATCCGTTCCCCGCTTATGAATCTGCTGGACCTATGCATGTCGGGCTTGAAGGAACGCTCGCCGCAACGGATATGCCTTATAACCGGAGCGATATCGATATGCATCTCGAAATTTACAACGACAAAGGCGAAGTCCAGGAAATTTCGAAGATGCTGTATAACGTCGGAATCGGGGAATCGAGGTATTTCTTCATCCTGGTCAGCGCCGACTTCAATATTAGCGGAGCGAAGGTACGGCTGAAATCCGCTTCGTTCAAGCTGGCCGAGGGCCGGTCGCAGGATTTGTATGATTTAATCTCGCGCCTTGATTAACGTAGGCGACCCTTAAAGCAATAGCCTCAGTATACCCGCTAAAGCTGCGGAGCTGAGGCTTTTTTGTTTTAACCGAAGGAATTCCGCATTCAAGCCTGGACCTTTCGAAGGCTCGGAATGTTGAATTTTCTAATGGAAGAGTATATTAACCATCCTAATGCCGAACCGCTAGCGTAAAATAGAAGATCATTTACATTCAAAATGCCGGTGCCCGTTAAAAATTGTACAATTTCAATAAATACTCCTGCAGTTACAGAATAAATTATTGCTTTTTTCAGAGAATTGACCTGAAATAGTGCAGGAAGAAAAATTCCTAAGGGAATGAACAGAACAACAATCCCTAAGGCCGTCGTGAAGAAGGTAATGTCAAACGCATTCCGATGGGCAACCCAAAATATAGATTGAAAAATTTCGTTGCCTATCTTTTTAAACGGAATCAGGTTATGGCTAGTATAAATCCCCCATCGAATCTTAAAGTGACCCCTCTTTCATTGTTTACGTACGACAAATTATCAAATTTGCCTATAAAACAGGCCATAATTATAAGCCACATGTATACACCCATAAGTATCCAATTCAACCCGTATAGGATCTTTTTAAATGGATTTACTGTTTTATCTAATGCCTGCTGCAGCGATTTATATTCTCCGAAGTCGTAAACCGCGCATTTTTCGGCGTTCTCTTCGGAAAGCCCCTTTTCCAAATACTCTTTTTTAACAGCATTAAATGATCTTTAAATTCTTCCTTCAGTTCTTCTTTGGTTCCCAAATTACAATGAAGCTGAGAACATAGTTGAAGCAAGTACCTTTCAATTGGACTCATAATGCCCCCTCCGTAACATTTAGAATCATCAGGTGGAGTTCGTTCCATTGTCTTAGCTTCCGGGCAAGTTCTGCTTTCCCGATCTCCGTAATGCGATAGTATTTTCTCCTTCCTCCATCAATTGACTCTCCCCAATACGATTCCACCAGAGCTTTATTCTGCAAACGCCTTAAAGCCGGGTAAAGAGTTCCTTCGCTCATATCATAAAAGTCATTGCTTCTTTGCTTTAAATTTTTAACAATTTCGTATCCATAGGAATCGGACCTGTTTAGTTCGGCCAACAGTAATATATCGATACTGCCTTTCATCATTTCTTTATCCATGAAATCCTCTCCAATCTAGTATGTAAATTTTAATACAAGATACATCGCATTACAAGTTTAGTCAATAAGAAAAGCCACAGGAAGAACGGAGTCAGATGATCCTGAGTGGTTCGGAACAAAAGGAACCCAATGCTTTAAATCCGCCTCCGTTATTCCTTGCTTTTTTCCCTGATCCGTAATGTGATAACTGGACTGAAGTACTTGATTATGTGCAAAATAGATGTACTCGACAAGAGGTTCGTCCTTAAAGACGACAACCGCAAAGAATGGCGGTCCCTTTATTCCCCATACCCCTCTGACGGATTGGATTTCCTCTATCTTGTATCCTTTTACGTTAACCAGATCATTAGTAACTCGATGGACGTAGATCATTTTGTTGATATGCACATAAAGAAACGGAGCAATGGCAATGGCTAGAAAAAGCGTCAAGACGATGATTTTCTTACGATTCATAAATCTGACTTTCTTCAAAGCTCAAGCTTCCTAAGAGATCTAAAATCTTCAGTCGCCTTACCGTCTGGAACAATCCCGCTGTTCTTATCGGTTGTGAATGGAATCCATTGCCAATCCTCCGATATTCTTATTTCTTGTACTTCCCCACCGATTTCCCTAATTCGCTGAGCGATTAGCTCTATACGTTGTGTCAATTTGTTGTAATCCAAGATGGACCTCCTATTTTCTGAGGGATTTAACGGTGTCAATGATTAAGATCGAGCTAAACCAAACCAAGCAGACCAACCCAATGAATGCCAAGATACTTACAATAAAATCGGTAACATAACCCATAAATATTCCGGATGAAAGGTATAGATTTAACGGATGCTTTAAGAAAATTAACATTAATGAGCCGATAATCCCATAGATTAGCTGCTTGTTCTTATCCAACATATCGCCCCCGCTAGGAATTCTAAAGTCTTGACCTGTTTAACACAGCGGCTCCTCGTAAGCTTTATTACTGATCTAGCCAATTTGAAAATCAAGTTAATTTTTCGACCCAAGGATGTCTTCCATAGATGACTGTAAGCGAATTTTGAAGCCAATCTTTTTGCTCCGAATTCATTTGTGAAACCACATTTATGTAATTCATATGAATTCTTTTATCTCTGCGGTATACCCAATTTGCTCCGTCGAATTCGTTGAGTAATATTTCAATTTTCTGATCAGACTTCTCAGCATACGTTTCATGAATCGGCAATTCCAACCACTCACCCGGACTCCAAGGCTTGACCTCCCCGGCGACAACCTTCCTAAAGTCCCATCCTTGAAGATATTCACGGAGATTTACTTGGTCTTGTCTAAAAATCAGGATTTCGATATCATGATGTTCTCGTGTCGCCCTCCCGAGGAAAAGATCTATTGCCCATCCGCCAGCTACAGCCCAGGATCTGTTAATATCCTTCATTGCCTTGTACACAGCGTAACATTCTTTGATAAATCCCACCTCCGAAGTTAGTTTGCAACGATTCTACAATCTGCGCCAGCCAGCCATATTATTGAGCTACCGGATACCATTTTAAGGATGAATCCGTAATATTGGGATAAGTATAACGGTATTCATAAAGCGGCTTCCCGTCAGACGATAGAGCTACCGGATTCAGCAGGGACCCGATGAATGTTTTGGGCCACCACACTAACAGCGGTTTATTCGGCTCTATGTGTTTTTTCACTCGATCGGTTCCGTCTCCGACTTCAATCGCGGCGACGCGCGGATCCGTAGTGATGATGGAAATAAGCGTTATGGACTCGGGAGGATGAACGCCGGTGTATTCATAATTCAGCCAGCCAATGGTTCTGATGGGATCGGCGGCATTCGATTTTTCAAAAGTAATGACACCATTGGAATGCCAAAAAGGCCCCTTCTTGCGAACCACCACGGTCCTCTCTCCACGAGCTGTATTTACTAAAAAAACTTTCCCCCATGGAAGATCCAACTGATCAAAAACTACAGCCTCCTTACCAACCTCGGGCTGCGCTTGCGCGGCGGAAATGGCAGTGAACCGGGTTCCGCCGATATATTGCAGATAAACGTAGAAACCAAGTATGAACAAGAGCGTAATCATGGGGAGCAGGGTCTTGGGCTTGAACAGCGAATCTTTTCCACCCATTTAAGTAACCTTCTTTTTCCGTTTCATTCATCTGAAGACGATTTACTATATTTTACAGTCCCGGCCCATTTTTTGAAATGATTTTTTGCGTTTCCGATACCGCTGCCTTTGGTATAATAAGGAAAACCATACCTGCGGGAGGGGAATGGGAGTGCCGCGAAAATACCCGGAGAAAGTGACCGCCTCCATGACTCGATTTACGGATGGTAAGGATATTCTGCTGCTTCGTCATTCCACTGCCATTCAATTAGGCAGTTCCAACGAACATTTAGGTATGGTGATCATGACCAATCCCGGCAAGTTTGAATTTAACAAGTCTCCGGGTTGGCATGAATTTAAAATGGGAGCGGGCACCTCGGAAACGTTCGTCGCCGATGATTTTCCGGATCTATCCATGCAGAATGTTATTGAGGTCATCCGGAGGGGACATGAAACTGCAGGACTTTCCGAACCGAGCGGGATTATACGGATCTATAATCTTTCAAACGTACGCCAACCGGATGGAAAACAGGCCGAGGCGTATCATAAGCAGGCTTTAAAAATCGTCCCCTCCGATCGGCTTCACCTGCTGGAGGATCCGGTCACTCATTCCCGCGAGCGTTTTCTAAGGGAGTGCATTAAATCAAGATTTGTTATCATGGGTTTTGTAGATGGGAAGTTTGCAGATAAAATGCAGCAAATCCTTGACTGGTCGGAAGACCAAATCCAGCGGCGGGTGTATGCTGTTGACGATCGGGGGCGATGCTCCCATCCGCGAAGATGGCGAACGGAGAAGGAATTAAAGAACCGGGCCATCGAGTCGATAAAAAATGTACTACTGAGGTGAAACCGTTGCAATTGCTGACCAAGCTGCTTAAAGAATCAAATTCCGCCGTCATTTTTTCCGGGGCGGGGATGTCCACGGAAAGCGGGCTGCAGGATTTTCGTTCGGCCGACAGAGGCATGTGGAATAACCGCAATCCCCTGGAGCTTGCAAGTACAAAGGCCATGAAGTCGAACCGGTCCGAGTTTATCCGGTTTTATCAATGGCGCATTCAAGAGATGATGAACCATGAGCCCAATGCGGGACATCATATTCTCTCAAAATGGGAAAAGAACGGGCGGATTAGCGGCGTCATTACTCAAAATGTAGAGAATTATCATGAGCAGGCAGGTACGAAGCATATTGCCAAGCTGCACGGCGATCTCGGAACCTTGCGCTGTATGATGTGCAAACAGCAATACGAATCACGGCTCTATCTGCCCCCGGATCCCTTAACGGTTTGCAGCTGCGGAGGATTTATACGTCCGAATGTGGTCTTGTTCGGCGAAATGCTCCCGCACGCTGCACTTGATCTTGCCGAGCGTTTAGTGGAAAGCGCCGACCTTTTTATCGTCCTGGGCTCATCGCTCCAAGTCAGCCCGGCCAATCAATTGCCCAAGCAGGCAAAGCAGCGCGGCGCCAAGCTCGTTATTGTCAATCGGGAACCTACTCCTCTTGATCATTACGCGGACCTGGTGATCCACTCCTCCATCGGTGAAGTACTGGGTGAAGCGGACCGGCGACTGAGTGAGGGATAGCTTGAAGAAGGCTGCCGAACGCGCCCGGTAGTACATTAGGAGGATATTGTTACGGAAGAAGCAGCTGCCAATACAGTGCCCAGCCGATAAACAAGATTCCTCCGACCGGCAAAAGATAACCTTTTACTTTATCCGTACCGGCCGATGCGGAACGCGTTATCCACCAGGACCGGATGACTAAGATCGTGGCAACACCCGCGGCCAGCGCCATCCATTGCAGAAGGATCCATACCCATGTGCGGTCTCCTATAACCGGTGCAAGATGTTTGGCGCCGGAAGTCATCAAATACCCAAAATACAGGATGAAACCGACGATCGAGAAGAAGCCCGCCGCCGACAAGACTAATTTAGAGCGGTGTGCAGGAACGGACGCTTGCTCCACCCCCACCCCTTTTTTCCGCAGACGGCGAACCGCTAATTTGACCATATACCCGGCAAACCCAATCATCAGCACGAGTGCCGACCCTAATTGCACCGATGCGGTGTTGTACCACGCGAGGCGATCGACTCCAGCGGGCGATAGGTGATCTTGGCGCGGGGGTGATCCGACGACGGACTTGACCGGCGCTTGACCGCGAACGGCTTGATGTACCCACGATGTCATAGCTTCTGCATATCCGGGAGCAAAGGCATCCGATTGCTTAATTCCGTCCGGCGTGGTACGAAGAAGATGTCCCGCATTCGGGAAAAACTGCAATGTGTATCGATCATTGCCGCTCCTCTCCAACGCCGCCTGGATGATGCGAGAGCTTTCGAGCGGGGGTTCCACACGGTCGCTGCTTCCCCAGATCGCAAGTACCGGCTGCTTCACCTTCTCAAATACCGGTACGGGGTCGTACAGCGCTTCGGCAAACAGACCGGCGGATACGGCCAGCTGCAGCCCGTGCAGCGCGACCGAGCGGATCATGGAGTTCGACGTTACGCCCTGGTCGTACAAGCGGTTGACCAGTCGCCACGATTGCTGTTGAACCGGTTTTACCCCGACGGCGCCTACCGTAATCAGGAAGGAAACGTTCGACTGCGGCTTGGCGGCGGCGAGCGAGGCGACCCAACCGCCTTCGCTGATTCCCCATAAGCCGATCGATGTTCGATCGATATTAGCGCGGGTGGCCAGAGCCCTAACCGCTGCACTCACATCATCTGCCAGTACCGCATAGGAACGGCCCCCGGCGCGGGATTTGCTGAAGCCGTCGGCCCGCTTATCGAAGATCAAGGCGGCGATACCGGCCTTCGCAAACATCTCCGCTTCCCCGCGGTATTTTTCCCGGTCCGATGAATTGGAACCGTGTACGAGCACGACGGCAGGGTAAGGACCTTGCGTAGACGGCAGAAGAAGGGTTCCTTCCAGCGCAGCATCGCCACTTTGAAACTTGACATTCTCTTCCTTGTAATCCGGCGAAGCGGCCTTTGCCGCAGGCAGCATCCAAGTGAGCAAGAGCAGCAATGTGAGTATGAATCCTATTGTTTTTTGAATGACTTTCCGATTTAATTTCATTTCATTTCCCTCTTCCTTCAGTGTTTTTACACTTTTGATATTAAGGGAGAGGGGGATTTCCAAAACGCGCCATGGCTGTATTTTGAATACGACTCTAGTCTTACCCGGGGGTCATACCTTTGGCGATAAATAAGAGGCCGTCCGGGAGCCAAAAAAACCTCTCGAACAACCTCCGTGCCTTTATGTATTATTAGACTGCCTCATTGATCTATCGTATTAAATCGTGCTTTAACAATCGCTTCTGTTCAAAAAAATGGATAGATTCCCTCACTGTAATGTCAGTCTGTTATCCATTGCTTTTTAAATCTTAACTGGAATCCATACTTCACACTTATAATCATCGGATCGGGGATCTCCGGGATGATAAACTTCGAGCTCCGGCCCTTCAGTGTGCTGATAACTTGTTGCTGGGAACCATTCTTCGAATATGCGCCTCCACACGCCTTGAATAGCACTTGGCGATGCACCGATTGAAGTAAATACAGCCCAAGTTGAAGAGGGAATATGTAATGAAACCTGCTCTTTATCTGTCGTCGGGACATCGGATTCCGCAGCAATCGCATACGTTAGTTCTTCCCTTTGGTAATCCGTAGCGCAAATGCCAAGCAGTACCCTGTCCAAATGAAGCGCACGAAGTCTTTCTACAGTACCATCCGACTCACACGCATGCCAAAACTGGGGAACGAGCCGCATGTCCTCGCCATCTTCCAATGAAACTCGAATCGTTTTCCCTGTAACTTGAAATTCATCTCGATTCACAATCCGGTAATCCATAGCCCGATCGCCTCTCAGTGAATAATGCAAAGAAATGCGAGGAAAAGCTTTCAGCACTACTCCTTGCATGCGTGCTTCAGAAGGAGTAATCCCGTGTACTTTACGGAACGCTTTGGCAAAGGACTCCGGCGATTCGTACCCATATTTAAGGGAAATGTCCACGACCTTTACCGACGACATGGCCAGATCTTGCGCGGCAAAAGTGAGTCTCCGTTTGCGAATGTACTCGCCGATTGTAACTCCCGTATGCAAGTGGAACATTCGCTGAAAGTGATACGAGGATGAATAGACCTGCTTAGCAATTTCCTCTACATCAACTTTGTCAGTCAGCTTGCTTTCGATGAGGTCAATCGCACTTTTCATCCTTTCCAGCCAATCCAATCCGGGCACCTCCTGCTTGTCTTATCTTTACTTTCCTAACAACGGAATGGTTATCTCAGTCTCTGGCGACTCAGATGAGATAAACAACTGCCTCCCCCTCAGGCCAGCGATAGTGAACGGTCCTGGATATGGGATCGATCTCGACGGTGTAAAGTGTGCCAAAGTGTTCCGAGAACTGACGATTATACAGGGGATCTTCCAGAAAATCCTCCGGAGACACGGCTCCGGCCATCCTGAAGAGATGGTCAAACCGTTCCACTGTACGGTGTTCAACATGCGCCGAATTCTCCATATGTCTCTGGTGGTTCGTGCAGCAGATAAGAGCGTGATCTGCTGACACTCCTTCTGGTGAAGTGTATACAACGCTGTAACGCCCCTCCCGATCTAATAGAGAAATGTTTTGATAAAGGCGATGCGGGATTGCGCGTAGTCGTTCTAATGCTTCTGAAACTGTTTTTGAAGTCGTTAGGAGATAGCGCACAATCAATGGTATGCTAAAGCCGTTGCCCACCTTAAAGTTCCCGCCAAATGTGATGGCCACAGCAAGACCCTGGTGATTCAAACCATCGAGATAGCCCCAGCCGCCTTCTGCGGAGCCGATGATCCAGCCCCCATCCGGCAAAGGTTCGTACCGGAAAACGCCACTGAACTCATCAATGCCGAAGTCGTAATTTCGAATTAAGGTTGGATGACCCGAACGATGGGAAATCGAGTTGCTACAACCTGAGAAGAAAGGTGGCAAGTTATACATAGCGAGCAGTTGGGCTTGACCTGTAACATCTGGCGATGCAGATAGTAGGGATTCAAATTCAGGTAGCAGTTCAGGCATAAACTGATCGAGAAGAAGTCGTACTTCATGGGTTGAAATTGCGTCTTGCGGACGGAAGAGATCCGTATTCCAGTACTGCTCCATGTGGGAAACCCATGTCGCCGCGTTCCATCTGAGGATTGGCAGGCGTTTGAACCAAAAATGCTTCATCAAGCTCTCCATCTCTGTGCCCTCCTTTTCATACGAAGGTATTTGCTCCTTGACAACACCGCAATCATTACAATTTTTCTATCTCCATTCTAACTTTACTTTAATTCATTCGAGAATACCTGTTCATTCCTGCTCACTTAGACGAATTTCTATCGATTCAAGTGTAGTCATACCCTCAAACGGATGATTGCGGGCTTGAATTGAATTATACAGAGCCCCATCCATGTTTGATAATCACGTCGCGTTTTCATTCTTCGTAATAGTTCGGACCAAGTTCGATGCAGGGCTGTTTCCGCTTGAGGTCCGTCAGGTGCCAAACGTTCAGATTTCTTTGCCTTCAGGTGTGATGGTGCAAGCTCTGTAGTTTACCAGGTCACCCGGGTCTGTCTAAGACTCGGGCTCGAAGCACTACTGACTGCCAACCTCCCTTCGCCAGCCGTAAGTAAGTTATGTCGCAATCCGCCTATTTTCATCATCTGATAGTGCCGATTTAGCGGCATGGAGGTCTAATACTATATTTTCTTCTGACTCTTTAATCCATGGCGATGCACGTACAATGCCGCATTCGTACGGTCCTCCACTTCCAGTTTAGCAAATATACTCGTGATATGCGTCTTGACGGTCCCCATAGCTATAAAGAGCTCCTCGGCAATTTCTTGATTCGTCTTGCCTTCCGCGATCAGGCGCAGCACCTCCAGCTCCCTGGACGTCAGCGCATCATGGAGCTGAGGCTCCTCACGGCGGCGTATTCTTGACAGCATTTTGCCGGTGACCTTCGATTCCATAACGGATTCCCCTCGTGCCGCAGCACGAATGGCCTCGGCGATTTGCTCGGCCTTTGCGGTCTTGAGCAAATAGCTGAGCGCACCTGCTTCCAGGACCGAATACACTTGATCGTCGTCCAAGAAGCTGGACAGCACAATGATTCGGGATGCATCGTTCTCCCGGCAAATCGCCCTAGTCGCCTCAACACCGTTCATGATTTCCATAACGAGATCCATCACAACCACATCCGGTTTCAGCTCCTTTGCCAGACGCACGCCTTCGCTTCCGTTCGAAGCTTCCCCGACGACCTCGATATCTTTTTGCATTTCCAAATAGGCGGACAGGCCCATACGAACCATTTCATGATCGTCCACCAGCAGCACTCGGATCATGGCTTAACTTCCTCCTCCCAATCGATGACCGGCACCTTGACATGGATTTGCGTGCCTTTGCCCTTAGACGATACCACGCTTACGGTTCCGCCGATTTCACCGGCACGCTCCTGCAGCGTTCTCATTCCGTAGGTAAGCGACCCTGCCTCCTCCGTTTCGAAGCCTATCCCGTTGTCGGCAATACTCAAATGGATATAGGAGCCGGACCGGCTCAACCGGACCGTCACCACCGACGCTTGCGAATGCCGAATGACATTCGACAGGCTTTCCTGCAGCATGCGGAACAGATTATCCGTTATTCCTTTCGACAGAGCCGGGATATCGTCTAATTCCCCATTCACTGCAATGTCGTGCTTGTCCTCCAGTCGCCTCAGCGGCTCTTGAATCCCTTCTTTTAGGTCCCTGCCTTCCAGCGCAGCCGGCCTGAGCTGCATCAGAAGCGCTCTCATTTCCTTCTGGGCCTCTCCGGCCGAGGATTGAACCATGGCGATCCGCTTTCTGACCTTATCCGTGTTCAGATCGCCGCTTTCCTGGATGGCTGATGTCATCATCGAAATCGCAAACAACTGCTGGCTTATCGCATCATGCAGGTCACGGGCAATCCGCTGTCTTTCTTCGAGGATTACCGATTTTTGCAGCTGTTCGGTCATTTCCGTGTTTTCTGCGGCCAACTTTTGCAGAGATGCTACCTGTCGTTCGATTCGTACAGCCATTCGATTCAGGTGTCCCCCGATGATACCCAGCTCGTCTCGTTCGTGAACGAGCCGGTCCGGCACCCTGCTGGTAAAGTCGCCGCGTTCAATAAAATAAATGAATTCGCCGAGTCGCCGCACCCGCCGTTTCAAGCGGCTTCCGAAGAAGTACCCGGGGAGCAATCCTAGGAAAGCGATCAGGAGGAGCGGCATAACGAGCCGTGACGGATGAAACGACCATATAACGCTCCATTCGAGCCTATAAGCCGATACCACCGCAATCAGGGAGATGACCGAAATAAAGAACGACAATCCCAGCGAGAATAAGGCAGTTTTCCACTGGATACCGGCAAATCGTTGGCGGTTCATAAATACCTCACACTTACATCGCCGATGACCGTAGTTACCATGAGGCGCAGTCTGCTCGAGGCGGTTTCGTAGCGATCGGTTTCGGTGCGAAGATGGCGACGAAAACGCAGCGGCTTTCGCCCAAAGGCTTCCGGGCCGCCGACCATCACCTGTAAATCCGCCTCCACCTCCAGCCCGTTCGGCACATAGATAACCACGTTGCCCACAAGGCGATGAATCGCCACTTGAAACCCGCCGGGCGGCATAAAAGCGGCTGAAAAATCAATATGGACATCGCCGATGCCTTGCTCGATGCAGATATCCGATATTTCGGAAGGCTGGAGGCGAAGGTCCCCTATCCGCAGCTTCCCTGCAAACCTAGATGGGTTAAGCAGCAAGAGGTAGCCGCAGCACATCAATAGGATCGCCGTTACGGCACCTGCCGTGGGAAGTCCGAAGATGATTGCCAGTTGAATGGACGCATATGCCCACGGGACCATCGCCAGCCATTGGGATACGTAGCGATAGAAGATCAGACCAACGCCAAGCCCGAACAAAGGGTCCAGCCATTCTGCGAGGCCTGACCTGACAGCAATTGCATATATAGCGGCAAAAACGGCGGTATACCCGGTTAATCGGTTGAACAATAAATGACGTACAGCCAATTCAGGCCCTCCTTCCAATACAATAGCGTCTCCTGATTATTTAAGGGTGACTTCCCCTCATTCACATGGACTTTAACGGGGAATGTGCCGCGCCGCTTATTGCTGCAAATTCTTTGCTTGTTTGCTTGGTGACGCGGTCGAAAGTGCGGCGGATATCGGAGTTCCCGCGGGTGATGTCCGCTTCCAGACGAACATCCGCCTTTGCCGGCAGAGTCAATTCCGCGCGTCCGCGGCCAACGGCAACATCTACCGTATCGGAAAGCAGATCGAAGCCGGCCTGGAACTCCCCTGCGCCTAAAACGCCATGCAGTTTACCGCTATAATGCTCCAGATGAATCTCGCCGCTTGTCGATTCAAAGGAGCCGGTACCGGTCCGAATGCCGGAAGCGTTGATTTCTCCGGATTCAAGCCGGCTCTCCACATTACCCGAATAATTCTGCAGTTGAATGGAACCCGTCGTCATCGTGATCTTTCCGAGGTCCGCCTGAACGTTCCGGGCCCGGAACGTTCCCGAAGCGGCATCAAAGGTGAGGTGTCCGGTTTCCAGCCGGTTTAACTCGGTCTTGCTGGACTTCGCCTGAATCGCGAGTGATTTCAGCGAAAAGGATAGTTTTCCTTCCCCTGACGGGCCGATTGCGGCGATATCTCCATCGTCCAGGGTGATGGCTAGATGGTTACGGTAGGCGAGGGGAATACGGACGACAAGCGTGCAGTTAAGCGGCAATAACGTGAATCGGCCGCGTTCGGCATCCAGTTGGAACTCACTACCCGCCATGGCGGCGGACACTTTACCGCCGCCTTGCAAATAGGCTTCCACATCCGCCCTGGCCTCGGGTATGAGGCTAATATCCATGTTCGAAGCGTGAATCGCGATCAATTCCGTTGTATTCGTTAGAGGCACCTGAACATTTTTGGCGGCCAGGCTAACCCCGGTTTTAGGAAAAATGATGAATATAATCAATGCGCCAAGCAGCAGCAGCGCGAAGCCGGTTGTTCTTCTCCATTTCATCCCATCGCCCCCTTTCCCGAGGTTTATGCTTCCTCATCTTATCAGATGGCAAGATGGCTTGTCATCGGGCAGCGAGCTGACGCCCTCTACGACTGCAGTCGTATTTCTTCGGTATGTAAAAAAACGCCCTGTTTGAACCATCGCAGCAGGCGATGTTCCAGCAAGGCGTTTCATCGTTCCATCATATGCGGCTTCCTTCGAATTCCGCCAGCGCCGCCAGCAGTGCCCTCACATAGCCGATCGAATATCCCCAGCCGATGCTGGAGGGCTTCCAGCCAATGCCCGAATGAGCCCAATGGCGGTCCAAATCGACACTGTCGCCTTCGAGCTGTGTAATATGGTCGGGATTGATGCAGCCGTCGTAGCCTACCTTCCGCAGCTCGAGTAATATTTTAAACACATTCAAATCGCCGTCGTCGAGCAGTGCTTCTTCAAAAGCCCCGGCGGTAGGCAAACTGCCTCTTACATTGCGGAGATGCACCAGGAAGATCCTCCCTTTGCGCCCGTAATGATGGATCTCATCCATAACCAAGGAACTTCCGCCTTCCGTCGCCCGCGTACCGACGCAGTAGACGAAGCCGATGTTTCGGCTCGGAAATGCATCGATGATCCGGTGGAAACCGAGTCCCCGAAGGCCGTTCCATGGTTCGGCGTATCCGACGGATGAACCGTCAATTTGACATTGTAATCCTCAGCCAGAGGTACCAGTACCCGGAACGCTTCGGTAAAACGGCTCCACCATGCCTCCCGCTCCTCCATGCTTGGGGTCGCCGGCTTCTCCTTCATGAAGCCAAGACTTTCCCCCTGGCGACAGCCCCGCCCCGCTGAACCGCCGGATAGCCCGTTGTCAGGGCCGGCGCAGTATCCCCGGCGAACCGCTGTCGGACGATCGGCAGGCCCGCCTCGCCGAAAACCTTGACCGCATTCGCCGCATGCTCCAGCTCCTTCTCGCTCCCCGGCAAATGATTCATGAATCGCTCAGTGAGATCCGGCGGCGTGACCCGGTTCATCTCGAGACCAAAGGATCGAACGCGCTTTTGCAGCTTCAACAGCCGGTCCAAATCCGGATAGCCCTGCTCCTGCACGCCAGGGAAGGACGAACCCTTGCCGAAATCAATATAATCCACGCCGAGCTGGCACATCTGCTTCAAATCGCGATCCGTCAGATCGCAGGTGTTCGTCGTTACCGATATTTTCACGCTGCTAACCCCTTCCGCTCTACTTAACCCCGCCGGCGGCGAGGCCGCTTTTTAAGAAGCGCTGCGCCAGGAAATACAGGAAGATCGCGGGCAGCGAGGCGATCACCGATGAGCCCATCAAGAGTCCCCAGACGGCCTGGTCGGAAAACTTGAAGCCCGAAATCCCGATATTGACCGTTTGCTGAGCCGGGCTTGTCGTCAGCACCAAGGCGTACAAATATTCGTTCCACGACAGCGTAAAAGCAAAAGTCGATACGACCGCAATGCCGGGAGCGGCAATGGGCAGAATAATGCGGAACAAGGACTGCAAACTGGTGCAGCCGTCAATCATCGCGGCCTCTTCAAGCTCCTTGGGAATCGCTTTAAAATAGCTGATCAGCATATAGCAGCAGTACGGGACGATGATCGTCGGATAGACAACCAGCAAAGCGTTCTTGTTGTCACTGAGTCCAAGCCGGCTGACCGCCACATACATCGGAATGAACAAGACGGCTGTTGGCAGCAGATAAGTATAAATGATGCTTTGCGAGAAGAAGATCCGCCCCCGGTACCGAAGCCGGGTCATGCTGTACGAGCCAAGGATGCTGATGCTCACCGAGATGACGGTAACGAGCGAGGCGACGTAAAGACTGTTTTTCACAAAATTCATGAACTTGGTTTTCTGAAACAAATCCTTGTAATGCGCCAAGGTCCAAGAATCGGGTACTAATGATGGCTTCGGTGTATACATCAGTTCGTTAGGGGTGAAGGAAGACTTGACCATCCAATACACCGGAAACAGCGTCCAAACGGTAAAAATGAGCACAATAGCGTAAATCAGCGTCTTTTTTCTCAGCTTCCTTATCGTTCTCGGCTTCATGCTTACGCTCCCCCTACTCATCCGCTTTCATCTTTCTCATGGAAACGACGATCATGACGACCAGAATCGGAACGACGGAACCCGCAACCGCCAGCGCCCGGCCCATCAGATTCTGCTGAAAGGCGACTTCGTAGGTATAAGTGGAAATGACCGCCGATGCGTTCAAAGGGCCGCCGCCTGTGATTAGGTACACGCTCTCGAAATTGTTGAAGGTCCAGATGCAGGAAAGCAGTGTCGTAATCGTAATGACCGGCATGATCGAAGGGATGGTAATGGCAAAAAACTGTCTTATCCAGCCCGCGCCGTCGATCGTAGCCGCCTCGTACATTTGCGAATCGATGGTCTGCAGGCCGCCGAGCAAGCTGAAGATGAAGAAAGGAAGTCCCTTCCAAATGTTCACAATGATAACGGAGATGAGCGCCATATGGACGCCCGAGGTCCATGGAATCGGCGTCTCCGTGATATGCCAGCGCATCAGCAGGGAATTGATGATGCCGTACGTATCGTCGTACATCCAGCGCCAGGTGATAGCGGCCACCATACCGGAGAGCGCCCACGGAATGAGCAGGATCATGCGGAACAGTCCGCGCCCGAAGAACGACTCGTTGACCACGACGGCCAGTATCAGGCCGATGGCCAATTTGATGCCTACGCTGAAGATCATGTAGATGAACGTGTTCTTCAGTACCTTCCAATATTCTTTATCCGTTAAAATATGGATATAGTTGTCCAGGCCGACAAACTTGGGCTCCACCCCGACGACCTTGTCCGTAAAGCTTAAATAGATCGCGTTGAGAAAAGGAAATCCGATGACCACGAAGATGACGAAGGCCACCGGCAGGATCAAAATATAGCCTAAAGACCGGTCGTATTTTCTGCTTAATTGTTCCATGCAGGAGAACACCGCCTGACTGAATGAACTTTGTACCATGGCGCTGGGCGCTGTCCGCTCCAACCGGACAATACACCCAGTACCCTGTTCTTTACATCAGCACCCTTTACTTCTTGCCGTACAGCTGCTTCAGCTCCTGTTCCAGCTGATCGAGCGATTTCTGCGGATCCATCTTCTCCACGACGATTCGCTGCACAGCCCGTGTGGCGAGCTGCATGGACCGGGCCTTCGAGCCGAGATCGTCCTCCGGCCCCGGATAGTTGCTGGAGCCGACGACGGTATCGATCATTTTCATCCAGCCGGCCGCTTTATTGTTCGGATCCTTCCAGAAAGGCATTTCTTCCGAGCCCTTGAGCACCGGCTGGAATTTGCCGCCCATGGCCTCCACGAATTGATTATAGAAATCCTTATCGTAAAACTCGGTAACGAATTTCTTCGCCCACTTGGTGCCTTTGGCATTCTTGAAGATGGCGAATACGTTCCCGCCGCCGATAATAAAGTCGCCCTTGGGCCCGGCGAGCTTGGGGATGAGAAGCGTATTTTTCTCAAGCTCGGGCTTATCCTTCTTGGCCTGATCGTAAATGCTGCCGCTGTTGATGACGAAACCGACCGTGCCGGCAAGATAGGCGTTGTTATTGCCGTTATCGTCCCAGGTCACGGAAGAGGGCGGCGTGAGGCCTTCCTTCCAGAATTTCGAGAGGAACGTGATCGCTTCCAGCGTCTCTTTGGAGTTGACCACGATGTTGTTGTCCTTATCGACAATCGCGCCGCCGTAGGCCAGAATGACGTCCCTTACGACACCTTCGGCATCGCCGCCGCCGGATTGGCCCAGCGGCAGGCCAACAGCATATATGCCGTTCTTCGGATCATTGACGATTTTGGCCTGCTCGTACAGCTCCTGCCACGTCTTCGGGATCGGCAGGTTGTGCTTTTCCCATAGATCCTTGCGCAGATAAGCTCCGCCCATCTGGAACGACTGCGGCACCATGTAATATTTATCTTGGACAACGGAAAATTTCTTGGCCCCATCCGTGAAATTGATCTTCGAGATGATGTCCGACGTGTCCACCAGCTGGTCGGAGGCGACGAACTGTTTCGCGACCGGATCGTTCGCTACGATCAGATCCGGCGGATTCTTGGCCTCGATGGCGGCGAGCAGCTTGGTTTTCAAGTCGTTCTGGGAAACGACCACGTATTCGGCGTCGATATTGTTCGCCTTCCCGAACTCCTCCACCCGCTTTTTCATCAGATCGTTGTAAGCCTGGGTATATTCCCCTTTATCCCAGAAGACGAATTTCTCCTTCGCCCCGGCGTTTGCACCGGTATCCGATGAAGCCGGCTTCTCACCACCTGCCGAGCAGCCTGCAGCGACGGCCCCGAACAGTATAACGGAGGCCATCACATAACCTGTTTTTCCCCATTTCATCGTCTCATCTCCCCACCGGTTTGAATTTACACGGAATACAAGGCGCAGAGCAGCGCTTTGAGATAGCCGATCGAATAAGCGAGACCGATCCCGCACGCCGTCCGGCGGTCGCCGCTATGCCGCTCCCGGTCGTCCCCTTCAAGGAACGGAATATGATCGGGATTGATGCAGCCGTCAAAGTTTATCTTTCTCAGCTCTATCAGCACCCGGAACATATTCAAGTCCCCGTCGTCCAGCAGCGCTTCTTCAAAGCCGCCCGAGGTCGGCAGACTGCCGCGGACATTCCTCATATGAACCAGATGGATACGGCCCTTCCGTCCGTATTGATGAATTTCGTCCAGTACGAGCCGGGAGCCGCCCGCTTCAGCCCTTGTGCCAACGCAGTAGATATAGCCCACTTGCTTGCTGGGGAAAGCATCGATGATCCGGTGAAAACCGAGTCCCCCGAAAGGCGTGTCCGCGTTCGGTGTATCCGAGGGGTGCATTGACAGCTTTGTATGGTATTCCTCGGCTACCGGAACAAGCTTGCTGTAGACGGCCAGGAACTGCTGCCACCAAGCCTCCAGTTCTTCGTAGGTCGGCGCCTCCCGTTTCTCCTTCGTTAGCCCCAGGCTCTCCCCTTGAGATATACCCGCCGCGCTGAACCGCCTCATATCGGGTCATCAGGTGATCGAACGTATCCCCGGCAAACCGCCGCCTTGCGATCGGGATGCCCGCTTCGCCGAAGACCTTCATGGCGTTCACGGTATTGTCCAGCTCCTTCTCCGATCCCGGGAGATTGCGCATGAATCTCTCCGACAGATCGGGCAGCGTCACACGGTTGATATCGAGCCCGAAGGAGCGGAGCCTGCGCCTTAGCTTCAGCAAGCGCATCGAGATCGGGGTAGCCCTGCTCCTTCACTCCGGCGAAGCTGGCGCCATTGCCAAAATCGAGACAATCGGCGCCGAGCTGCACCAGCTGCTTCAAGTAACTGTCGGGGTGGTCGGTTATGGCGGTCGTGACGGAAATTCGGATCATTTTTATCATCCTTTCGATAATTAGGAAACGCTTTCAAGCCTGATATCTTGATTATAAAAGATGCCCCGGGAAAGAAAAGGCGGTTCATTCAGCAATAGGTATCATTTCTTGGCTCCTTAAGACCGCACTGGCCTCAGAAGTATCATCTCTTGTCAAAATGGAATCAATCCATGCGGTTTTGAGCAAATCAGGGTACGTTACAGGACAATCGATGCTATAATAAGCCTGTATGAAAGCGTTGTCCTGAATTCCGGGACGAAGGTTTCCGGTACGGGCAATCCCATTTCCTATAGAGAGGCGGGTCCCCATGTATAAGCTCCTTATCGCCGATGACGAATATGAGATCCGGAACGGCCTCAGCAATTATTTTCCATGGAGTGATGTCGGCTTCGAAGTCGTAAGTCAAGCGGAGAACGGGCCGCAGGTGATCGAATACACGGAAACGCACGAGGTGGATGTCCTTCTCTGCGATATCCGGATGCCCCGAATGACGGGAATTGAAGTCGCCCGTGAGCTGTACAGCCGGAACTCCCCGGTGAAAGTGATTTTCTTAAGCGGATACAAGGATTTCGAATTCGCCCAGCAGGCGCTGATCTACGGGGTCAAAAATTATATCGTCAAACCTACAAATTACGAGGATTTGTATCATATTTTCATGGGGATCAAAGAGGAACTGAACCGGGAAAGGAAGAAGGCTCCCGGAGAAGAAAGCGTCTCCGACAAAGTGATCGCGGTGATCAAGAATTACGTGCAGGAGTGCTACCGGGACGCTGCCCTCGAGGATGCGGCGGAGCTCGTTCACATGAGCCCTTATTATATCAGCAAATATTTCAAGCAGAAGACCGGAGAGAACTTCTCGGATTACGTCATTTCCGTCAAGATGCAGAAGGCGGCGCAGTTCCTGAAGGAAATCGATTATAAAACCTACGAAATCAGCGAAATGATCGGGTACAGCAATCCCAAGAACTTCACCCGCACCTTCAAAAAATATTTCGGCAAAAGCCCGCGCGAGTTCAGAAACGCATAAATTGGGGACTTAAGGAACGTGATGAGCCGGATGAAAACCTACCACGCCTTTTTTCTGAAAAATTTGTTCACCTTCCTGATCCCGATGCTGGTGCCTATTCTCATTCTGGGTACCCTGTCTACGGTCATTATCCAGCGGTATGTGACGGAAGAAATCAATCACAACACGGCCAATATGCTGAAGCAAACCAAGGAAAATATCGAGCTGATCTTCAACGAGCTGGACTCGCTGAACCTGCACTTCATGGCCAATGCGATCGAGTTCGCCAATTTGAAAAGCCTCATGCTGAAGCCGTCGCTCGAGCTTGAGGACTACAAGGTGCTGGCTACGATCAAAAATTTGATCGATGCGCCCGCGATGGCCATGCCGTACATCGATTCCGTCTATGTGTACCTGAACAACGACAAGAACCGGTTTCTTTCCACGACCTCCGGCGGATTGATCGATGTCGGCGAATTTTACGATAAAGCCTGGTTCGACAGCTACAACAAGCACCTGCATGACGAACAACTGGTCTGGACGGAGAACCGCATCGTGGGGAAGTATAACTTTGAAAACTCCGCCGTCGAGCTGATCAGCCTGTACCGCAAGCTGTCCCGCGACCAGGGGGACGGTCTTATTGTGCTGAATGTCGACGTCAAATATATCGAATACCACCTGTCCAATTTGTCCACGCTGCAGGACCAGACGCTCATCATTCTCGGTCCCGGCGGCGAGGTAATGTTTAAAAATAAAAAACCGTCCTACTGGGACGATTTGAACTGGAATGAACTCGTGGCCGAGCCGCGTTCGTTCTACGAGACGAATCTGAAGGGCCGCTCCTACATCGTGTCCAAGCTGAACTCGGACAAATACGGCTGGACCTACCTGTCGATCGCACCCAAATCGTCGCTCTACCAGGTTCCGGACGATTTGAATCTGACCAGCGGACTGCTGCTCCTATTCTCCTTCCTGCTGGGCAGCGGACTGACATACTATTTGACCCGGAAAAATTACCGGGACGTGAAATCGATCGTGACGATTCTGGAATCGGCCGAGAATGGCAAGCCCCTGCCTCCGCTGCCCTCCCGTATCAAAGACGTATACAGCTACATCATCCACCGGATCCTGAACAATTTTATCGAACACAATTATTTGTCCATTCAGCTGTCCGAACGAAAATATAAAGCTCAGGCAATGGAGCTTGTCGCCCTGCAGTCGCAACTCAATCCGCATTTTCTGTACAATACGCTTGAAACGATCAATTGGCAGATCGCCAGTCTCACCGGTAAACCCGGGAAGCTGAATAAAATGGTGGAGAATTTGGCCGCGATTCTGCGCTATTCCCTCGAAGGGCATAACAAGCCGGTCCTTCTTCAGAAGGAAATCGCGTACACATTAAGCTATATTGACATCCAGAAGGTCCGGTATCAGGAAAAATTCGATGTCATCTGGGAATATGAGGACGAGGTGAAGAAATACCCTGTGCCGAAGCTGGTGCTGCGAGCCGCTGATCGAGAACAGCATCTACCACGGCATCAAGGAGAAAGATGGCGCCTGCCGGATCAAAGTGAAGATCTCGCAGAACGGCGGACTTCTCTATTTCGCCGTGATCGATAACGGCATCGGCATCGGGAAAGAGCGGCTCCGGCAAATCAGAGAACGGCTGGAGCGGGATATGAGCGACACAGACCATATCGGACTATACAATACCAATAAAAGACTAAAGCTGCTCTACGGCGATTCGTTCGGAATGACGATCCGGAGCAAGCACGGGCACGGGACAGCCGTCTACTTCACCGTTCCGATCGGAGGGGAATCCTTATGACCGGGCCCCTTCTTTGTTCATGCACTTTACAAAGTAAATTATAAGTTTTACTATTTACATCTCGAAACCAATTGGACTATAATAGGGAAGCGGTTACATTTCTCTATGAAAGTTCTCTATGAAAGGGGAAGTATCCTATGGCAATGTATTACTGCATTGAGTGCCACCAGCTGCATGCAAAAGAATCTTATTTGAACGAGGTCGTGTTTCAATCGGGATTTTTTAACTTTAGCGGGGTTATTCATCACGCCGGGTTCTGCGGTCAGCGACTGATCAAGAAACTACATAACGCTTCTTAGCCTGAACTTCTTTCAGCATAAATTCAAATTCCAATAGAGCTTGGTCGAGCTCCTGGCTAAGTGAAACCACTCTGACGTCAACAAAGTTCCCCGCATTCTCAACCATTCTTACCAGTTCCGATCGTAAGTGCTCTATTCGTTCCTGCAGGTCAGCCACCGGTTACACCCCTTGGTAAGTAGTCCCTACTGTTAGACAAGCCTATCGTACCGGATATTTCCGTTACACACAATAGTCTAAATTTAACTTCTGTGGAATGACCTGCCTTTCACGATGTAAAATGAGCAAATCGTTAAAAAGCATGCCGTGACCTGCAGAAGGTTCGGCATGCTTTTTATTCAGCGGACTACGCTTCTTGCTCCTGCTTTACCTCAGGGCTCGTGTGAATGACTTCACCAATGATGATCTGCGGATTTGCGAGCAGATTCAGGACCGGGCACACCTTCTCCACCGCCTCGTGCAGTTCGGCGATGGTTTGCGCCGGTTCCGGTGAGACGATATGCAGCTTGTACTGGATATTGTGCGGATAGATCGGAATGTCCTCGTATCCCGGTCTGCCGGCCAGCGGATGCTGCTGCCCCGTAACTTCGACTTCGAGCGAGTCCAGCTTCACCCCGCGCTCCGCCGCTTGAATCAAGGTGATGTGGGTGATGCAGCTGCCCAGAACACCGAGCTGCAGCTCCGGCGAGCTCGGACCGAGATCGTAGCCGGCGAAATCCGCCGGGCTGTCGCTGATGATTTGAAAATCGCGGATGCGGATTTCCCGCACCCCGCTCCGTCCTTTGGCCCGTACCTTCGCACCGAAGCGGTGGGGTTCCAGATTCGGCGTATTCAGTGCCTTTTCCCGTCTGGCGATCGAGGCTTCCCGCTTTTGCAGCAAATATTCATTCAAAGTACTCATTCGTTCACACGCTCCTAAGTAGAAGATATATTTACTTGAATTCATGCCTTCAGCGTAGATGTCGCCGGCTCCCGGTTATCCGGTCTCACCTCCCCTAAGGGGATCGAATGATAGTTCAGCCGCTCAATCCGGAAGACCTTCGATTCGTTCCCGCCCGGTGGACTCGAATCCGGCTTTGACCCATGCGCTGTGCCGATTTCTGTTAAATGCCAGAACGCGGGAACGGTAGACCGGAGATCGGCGACCTCCGCGCCCGTCAAAGCGACTCCATCCAAGGCGCCTTCGGTCACTTGAAAATCCTGCTGCTGCTTCAGGCCAAACCGGTAAAGCAAGTAATGGATCAGGCCGCGGACGGTCAGAAAGGAAAAGGTATAACCTTCCCGAATCGCCTGTTCGAGCGCGGTTCCGTTCTCCTCGGCGTATTCCTTCAGGATATCCCAGGACAGCTGGTCGGGACCGGCTTGCCGCAGAGCGGAATAGTCCCCCCTTTGGATCAAGCTGATCAACTCGTTATCGGTCAGCCCGCCGGCTTTGGCGATTTCAATGCGGATACCAACGGGTCGCGGCAGTTTCGGCCTCGGCATGGATTCCCACCTACCCTTCTAAGCTTTCAATGATGTTTCAAACAAGATGGCAGGCGGCAAAATGTCCCCCACCCAGATCTCGGAACGATGGCGCTTGCTCCCGGCAAATCTCGGCGGCTACCGGGCATCTCGTATGAAATTTGCAGCCCTTCGGCGGGTTCGCCGGACTAGGGATATCACCTTTTAAGACAATCCGTTCCCGTTTGACCGCCGGGTCAGGTATCGGTACCGCAGACAGCGACGCCTTCGTATAAGGATGCTGGGGACGCAGGAACAGATCGTCCCGATCCGCGAGTTCCACAAGCGAGCCCAAATAGAGCACCCCGATTCTGGAGCATAAATGCTCTACAATGCTTAAATCGTGCGAAATGAACAAGTAAGTCAGGCCGCTGCGTTCCTGCAGATCGCGCAGCAGGTTGATAATCTGTGCCTGGATGGACACGTCCAAAGCGGAGACCGGCTCATCGGCCACAATGAATTCCGGGTTCAGGACAATGGCTCTGGCGATTCCGATCCGCCGCCGCTGGCCACCCGAGAATTCATGCGGAAAGCGGTCGTAATGATACGGCGCAAGTCCGCACAGCGACAACACCTCGAGCACCCGCTCCCGCACCTCCGCTTTGGAGGCAATCCCGTGATCGAGCAGCGCCTCGCCGATGGCATCGCCAATACGGATGCGCGGGTTCAAGGAGCCGTACGGATCCTGGAACACCATCTGCATCCGCGGGCGGATGTGCCGCGCGCTCCTTCACGGATAATGCGAACAGATCGGTGCCGTCAAACGTCACCTGCCCTTCCGTCTTATCCGACAGGCGCAGCAGCGTACGGCCGATCGTGCTTTTGCCGCTGCCCGATTCCCCGACCAGACCGAACGTTTCCCCGCGCCGAATGGAGAGATCGACTCCGTCGACGGCTTTGACATCGCCGCTTTTTCGGCCGAAGACGCCCTGATGGATAGGGAAATATTTCTTTAATCCTTTAACCTGTAAGAGCTCTTCCGCCAAGACGTCCCTCCTCCTCATACAGCCAGCACGCGACCCGATGATCCTCCCCGGCCCTCAGTGGGGCCGCTTCGACCGGCAAATATCCATACAGTGCCCGCACCGGTCACTGAAATGGCATGCATCGCCCAGACCGACGGGACTCGGCACCTGCCCCGGGATGGAATAGAGACGCTCCGCTCTCCGCCCGATCACGAGCCTTGATTTCAGGAGCCCCTGCGTATACGGATGCTTCGGATTCCGGAAAAGGGAGAGCACCGGCGCTTCCTCAATGACCTTGCCGCAGTACATGACGACGACATAATCGGCCATCTCCGCCACCACACCGAGATCATGGGTGATCAGCAGCATAGACATCCCCGCTCCTCCTTCATTTCCCGCAGCAAATCCAGGATTTGCGCCTGAATCGTCACATCCAGCGCCGTCGTCGGCTCGTCGGCGATCAGCGACTTCGGATCGCAGCTTAGCGCGATAGCGATCATGATGCGCTGCAGCATGCCTCCGCTCAGCTCATGCGGGTAGGCGGCGGCAATCGCTTCGGGCCGGGGAATACCGACCCGCTCGATCAGCTCGACCGCCCGGGCGCGGGCCGCTTTTTTGCTTAGATGCAAATGCTCGATGAGCGGCTCCGCCAGTTGTTCGCCGATCGTCAGCACCGGGTTCAAGGACGACATCGGCTCCTGGAAAATCATCGAGAGGTTCCGGCCCCGCAGTCGGTGAATCGTTTTGCGGTTCGCCTGAAGCAAATCTTCGTTCTCGAACAGGATGCTTCCGCCCATAATTTTGCCCGGAGGCTGCTCGATGAGTCCCATCATGGACAGGGCCGTCACGCTCTTGCCGCGACCGGATTCGCCGACAAGCGCCACCGTCTCTCCTTCATGAATGCGGAAGCTTACGCCGCTAACCGATTGGACAATCCCCTCCTCCGTATGAAAATACGTATGCAAATCCTTAAATTCCGCCAATACCTTGCGGGTCAAATCCATCACCCTACCTCTTCGTTCTCGGATCGAGTGCATCACGGAGGCCGTCGCCGAGCAAATTAATGGAGATCACCGTGAGGAAAATCGCCGTACCGGGCGGAATCCACAGCCACGGCCTCGTCTGGAAATCGATCAGGGAATTGGCCGACGCCATCATATTGCCCCACGACGGAGTCGGCGGTACGACGCCCAGCCCCAGGTAGCTCAGCACCGATTCGCTGAGGATGGCTCTCGCTACGGTGAGCGTCGCCACGACGATAATGACCGGCACGGCGTTCAGCATCAAATGGTACAATTTGCGCCGGTCGCGAAGACCGAGCGCTTCGGCCGCCAGCATGAACGGCCGCTCACGGAACGATAAAATCTGGCTGCGCACGAGCCGGGCCAACTGCGGCCACGCCATGAGACTGATCAGCAGCATGACGAAGTAGATCCGGTACTCCGACGGCACTTTCAGATCCGACAGAATGGCGCCGATGATGATCAGAATCGGGATTTCCGGCACGGTCAACAGAATATCGGCGGTACGCATCACCAGATGATCGACGAATCCGCGGTAAAATCCCGCCAGTGTCCCCAGCACCGATCCGATGACGATGGACAGCACCATCGAGACGAGTCCCACCAGCAGCGAAATGCGGCCCGCCTGCATCAGCCTTGCCAGCACGTCCCGGCCCAGGTTATCGGTTCCGAGCCAGTGCGCAGCGCCGGGCGGCTTATTGATAAGCGATACCGTCACCCTGTCGGTCGTATGGCCGGAGAAGAGCGGCCCGATAAAGCAAAACAGCACCATCGCCAGCAGAAACACCAGCCCGGACAAGGCCAGTTTATTTTTCCGGATACGCCGGTATGCCGTACTCCATGGAGACCTGGAAGCGGCGGCGGTTCGCGAGCCCTCCTAGCTTTACTCCGGCATTCAGCACCTCTTCGTGCTTCAGCGCCATGATGAACGCCTCCTAATGTAAACGAATGCGGGGATCGGCCGCCGCGTACAGCCAATCGGCCAGCAGATTCCCGACCACCGTCAGCGCGCCAGAAACATCGTAAATCCCATGAGGATCGTATAGTCCCGGTTCGTAATAGCTTCCATATGAATATAACCGACCCCGGCCAAGTAAAGATGCGTTCCGTAATGATCGCCCCGGAAAAGAGTCCCGGCGGCTCCAGCCCCAGCAACGTAATAGCCGGCAGCAGCGCATTGCGCAGGGCGTGCTTGTATACGACAGTCTTTTCCTTCAGCCCCTTGGCTCTCGCTGTCCGGACGAAATCCTGCTTAATGACATCGATCATATTGGCCCGAAAATGTCTTGTCAGTGACCCGACGCTGAGCATGGTGAGCACCGTGACGGGGAGCACCATATGCCGCGCCACCTCGGCCAAATAAGCGAAGCCGGTGGACTGACTTCCCGTATCCTGCAGGCCGCCGATCGGCGACCAGCCCAGATCGACCGCGAACCATTTGATCATCAAGAGCCCGATGAAGAATGAGGGGAACGACATCGCGCCGAAGACGGCAAGTGTAATGAGCGAATCGTACCAGGAGTACTGCCGCGTGGCGGAGAAGACGCCGACCAGCACGGCGATGATCCAGGTCAAGATGAGCGACACGCTTGCGATTAGGAACGAGTTGAGCATGTACTCCTTGAGCACCGCCATCACCGGTCGCTGGTACTGGAGCGAGTACCCCAAATCGCCGCGCAGTGCATTGCACAGCCAGATCAAGTAACGCTCCAGCACCGGTTTATCCAAGCCGAAGAGGGCTTTTAGTTCAGCCGCCCGCTCCGGGGTCAAGTTCACATCGGAATCGATGTAGTCGCCGGGAGCCAGCGCGAAGATGAAGAAAATGACGATCGACGCGCCGAACAGCGTTGGAATCAAATGCAGCGACCTTTTCACCATGTACCCCCGCATATTGCCTTTTCCCTCCTTTCAAGACGACAACAGACGGGAGTTACAGCCCCCTAAGGAACTCTGCCGCCGCGCGGCGATTACTGGATCTTCAGCTTCGGAATCGATCGGTTCAGAATCGACACCGGGTCGGGTGAAATGCCTTGAATCCGGGCATTATGTGCCGATAATATTTTCAAATACGACAAGAGCAGAACCGGAGGATCGTCCTTCAGCTCTTTGAACAGCTCGTAGTAGATCGGAATTCGTTTGTTTACATCCAGCGTCTCCGTACTCCGATCGATCAGCTGATCCGCCTTCGGATTCGAATAGCCGCTGACATTATATTTGCTATGGAAGCTCTTCACGCCGTCGTACGGGTCCGAGAAGTTGGTCGAAGTGAACGATGCGACGTCGAAATCGCCCTTCTTCCGTTTGGCCAGCAAGGCCATTAAAGTCCAGGATTTCCGCTTCCACCGCAATCCCGATATCCTTGAGATTTTCCTTCGCCAGAGGAATGAGCACATCGTCGATGTTATACCCTTTGCGGCCCAAATACTGAAGCTTCAGCTTCTTCCCGTCCTTCTCCCGGATGCCGTCCGGACCTGCCTTCCAGCCTGCTTCATCCAGCAGCTGCTTCGCTTTTTGCGGATCGAACGGATAGGGGGTTACGTCCTTCGTATAGGCCCAGGAGGCTGGAGATACGGGAACATTGGCGACTTCGCCGAAGCCCTGATACAGAATATCCGTAAACTTCTGGCGGTCGAGCCCGTAATACAGCGCCTGCCTTACCCTCTTGTCCTTCAAGAACGGACTGCTGCTGTTAAAATCGAGATAAACGTAGGATGTAGCCGTAAACGTGTTAATGTTGACAAATCCCAGCGCTTTCAGCTGGTCGAAATTGTCTCGATTCGCCGTAAACCGGTCGTAATCCGTCTCCCCACTTTGATGAACTGGAAGTTCGTATCGTTGTTCGTGATTTTAAAAATGAAATTCTCCACCGCTGGTTTGCCTGCGTAATAATTCGGGTTGGCCGTAAACCGCACTTCCTGGCCCTTAACGAATTTTTCGAACTTGTAAGGTCCGGCTCCGAGAGGCTTGTCATGAAGCGTTCGGATATAATCGAGGTTGCCCTGCTTGTAGTCTTTGCCGTGATACGCTTTGGAAAGAACCTCCCCGCCGATCAGCGGGAGCGCCAGGGTACTGACCTTCTCGGTCGCGACCTTAAGCGTCAGCGGATCGACCACCTGAATGCCTTCCACGCGATCCGCCTTCCCTTCTTTATAGGCCTTGCCTCCCTTAATGTTCGCCTGAGCGATATCCACTCTTCCGTCATAGGCCGGATCATGGAGCAGCGTCAGCGTAAAAGCCACGTCCTCGGCCGTAAGCGGCGAGCCGTCGCTGAACTTCAGATTCGGTCTGAGGTGGAAGGTGTACGTTAATTGATCCGCTGAAGTATCCCATTGTTCCGCCAGCTCGGGTACCGGCTTGCCCGTCTCGTCCTTGGTCACCAGAGAGGCAAAAATGACGCTGGTGATGTTGCCGTCCCAGCCGTTCTGGTAAAAGTAAGGGTTAAAGATCCCCTCCGGGGTCTGGGTTCCGGAGATAAAGGTATTCGTTCGTTTTCTGGCCGTCTCCGGATTCTTCGACGGGTCCGAAGCCGGAATGAACCCGTCCTTCACACCGGCTAAGCCAGCCTCGCTTGCCGCGGCCTTCTCTTCCGCCGCCGGGCTTGATGCCGTTTGCTGCCCCCCGCATGCCGTAAGGAGCAGCGCCAAAGCCAGCACCGGCGGCGCCGCCCTCGTCTTCTTTTTCTTCATCGTTCTCCCCGCCTCTATTTTCTCTATCCTAAGGATGACTTTACTTGCCCCTCACGTATGCGATGGAGAGTCTCCGCTTGATCCGGTAGACCCGCTTGAAACGCAAAAAGGAGACCGGCAAAAAAAGCATCGGTCTCCGTTCGTACGGTAGAAAGTATAGTATTCTTATATGAATTATAAAATATCACCAACCGCTATTCTTGTCAACGAAAAATAGCGGCATTTAGTCCGCCGCCTGAAGCTTGCTCCGCTTCCGGTATTCGCTCGGCAGCATCCCTGTGACCTCGCGGAAGACGCGGCAAAAGTATTTTTCATTCGGATAACCGGACTGCGAGGCGATCCAGCCGATCGTTTTGCCGGTTTGACGCAGCGCGCTTTGGCGTGCTCTACCCGGGCCGCTCTGACATAGTCGTTGAAGGTGATGCCGACGATATCCCGGAAGCAACGACTGAAGTAGCCGCGGCTCATATGGACCCGCCTGGCGATTTCGGGGAGCGGAAGCCCCTTCTCCAGCTCCTGCTGAATGATCTCTACCGCTTTCCATACGCTGGCCTTCACCTCCGGTGCGTAATCCGAAGGCTCGCTGTAATCGCGGTAGGAAGCGCGAACCCGCTCCAGCCAACGGACCCAATCCTCCCAGATCTCGAACCGCCGGTCCGGAACCTGAGGCGGAAATCCGTCTCCGAACAGCCTCTTCCAACGATCGACAGCGATGAAAAACAGCTGCTCCAGCTGCGGGCCGGAAAGCGCCATCCGCCGCGTATCGAGAGCAAGCTGCCGGAAAGCGTTATCCTCCATCATCCAGTCCGGCGCCGCCCAGCGTTCCCCAAGCTCGTGAAGGCTTTTCAGAGACACGGTGGATGCTGTCGGCCTTTTTTCAACCTTGTCTGTTTTCGGTTCTATGGCAGGACCTGCGGCCGGAACCTTTCGTTCGCGGAATCGTTCAACCACTCGTCGAAGCACCTCCTCGAGCCGCTCTTCCTCCAGCTCCACCTTCGTGATATAATCCAGCGCGCCCAGCCGGAGCGCCTCCTGAATCCATTCGAAGTCCTGATGGAAGGTTAGAACTACGACGGAGACCTGCGGATAGCGCTTCTTCACCTCCCGCATCAAATCGATGCCGGACATGACCGGCATGGCGAGGTCCGTAATCAGCAAATCAACCTCGTGCTCCGCCAAAAATTCCAACGCCTTGCGGCCGTTGCCGGCCTCGCCGACCACTTCGATGCAGTGCGTCTGCCAGGGCATCATGGCTATGAAGCCCTTGCGGACCAGATGGTCGTCATCGACGATCAGAGCCTTGATCATACCTGGTTCAACTCCTTAGGGTGGATGGGCAGACGAAGCGTAATCGTCGTTCCGAAGCCAAGACGGCTATCGATATGAAAACCGGCGGAAGCCCCGAATTGAAACCGGATCATCCGGTAGACGTATTGCAGCCCGATACCCATACCGGCTTTTTTGCCCGTGTCCGTATCCATATTCATCAAGCTGCGAATCTCCGCTTCCGGCATGCCGTCCCCGTTATCCCTTACTTTGACCAAGACATGCGCGCTCCCGTCCCGCTCCACCTCCACCTCGATGACGCCTTGATCCTCAAGGCCGTGATACAGGGCATTCTCAACCAGCGGCTGCAGAATGAACCGGGGAATGGGCGACTCCAGCGCTTCATCGTCGGCACGAATCTTCACGTCGAATTGAAAATTATACCGGATGCCCTGAAGCTCCACATAGTTCTTGAGCGCCTCGATTTCATCCCGGATCCGGGCCTGCCCGCCTTTGCCGAGATTGTAATGCAGCACTTTGTTCAAGGTGGACACGAGCCGGTCGATCTCCTTCTGGCCGCTCGCGCGGGCAAGCCAGCGGACCGTATCCAGTGTGTTATGGATGAAATGCGGGTTGATCTGGGCCATCAGCTTCTCGATCTCCAGCCGGGACCTCCCCCGTTCCTTGAGCTCCACCTCGGAGATCAGCTCGTCAATCCGGCTCCGCATGGCCGCGAACTCGCTGTGAATGACGGCAAATTCCTGAATCCTGGACTCCCGGAGCGGGAAGCGGCCGTATTTGTTTTTAAAGCTTCGGATGTCCTTATGCAGCAGAGTCAGTGGACGATAGACCGTCCTCCAGATCAGCCAGGCGATCAGACAGCTAGCCGTGAGCGTCAGCACGGCAAAGAAAGCGAACTGACGGATCCAGCGGTCGATTTCCAGGCGGTACACGGATCGGGGGATCGCCGCGATCAGCTTCCAAGGCTGGTTGCTGGTCTCCTCGAAGAAATAGTAGCCGCTGTTCAACCCGTCATCCTGCGCAGCCACCGTTCCGACCGGAAATTGCTGCGGATCTTCGCTGTACACGATACGGCCGGTAGAGTCCGCAATCAGATGAGTCATCTTCTCGCCGAACGGGTCGTTCTTGATCACATCCTCGGCCAGCTTAAAATTCGTTTCGATATAGACGTAAACATCGTCGCGGTCCGGCGCCTCGACCTGCCTCAGGATGGAAAGCACGATATGGCCGTCGATCGGATTGAGCGAAATATGCGGACCGTAATAGGTAATTTTGCTGAACCCAATCAGCACCGGCAACTGGCCGGATCGAATCCCGGACTGACGCTGAAATTTTCGAACAGGATTCGGCGCTCATCTGCAAAGTAATAGAACATCAGCCCCAAGGAAGGATTGGTAAAATGAATCAGCCCGAGCTCGCTTCGAATTTCATCGGTCAGCCGCTTCTTTTCGTATATATTCGCTGTCAGGTAATTTTCCAGATTCTTGCCCACCTTTCCGTCGAAGGCAAGTTGCTGCGACGTATGGTTCAGCTGGCTGATCATATGGTCCAGAGACAGCCTCTCCTGATGAAGGCTGCTCCGGACACCCGCATCCGCCTTATTCTTCAAGATCGCGTACATCGAGAAATATGAGATGCCGCCGATCAGGACCAAGGGGATCAGCGAACTGGCGAACAAGATCAGAATCAGCCGGTGTTTGAGCGAATAAGTCCGGACGGCCTGCGAGCCCCGACGCCTAGAAATCATCATCGGCATAACCACCTCATTCCTGCGGAACAACCGGGAGTAAAAGCCGCGAGCTCTGCGGATTGCAGCCGAATAAAGCGCTTCACTGTTTGTAAGCGTATACATATAACGACTATGCTTTTACTATACCCTCCGGCGACGGGTCAAAACAATATATGAAATTCGGACATCCGGTTTACAAAGCATGAAAGAAAAAGAGACCGCACCCCCGTTCGAATCGTAAGGCGCAGTCTCCTATATCCGTTACTCCGCATGGGGATCTTAAGGCCCCAAGCCGCTGATTCATCACTTCTTCGGCGAGATCATGTTCTCCGGACGCACCCAGGCGTCGAACTGCTCCTCGGTCAAATAGCCGCTGCGCACCGCCGACTCCTTCAGCGTGAGGCCCTCCTTGTGCGCCGTCTTCGCGATGGATGCCGCCTTCTCATACCCGATATGCGGGTTCAGCGCCGTAACGAGCATTAGAGATTGCTCCAGATAACGCGCAATTACCGTGCGGTTCGGTTCGATGCCGACGGCGCAGTGCTCGTTGAACGAATCCATCGCATCGGACAGCACCCGGACCGACTGGAGGAAATTGTATATGATCACGGGCTTGAACACGTTCAACTCGAAATTCCCTTGGCTCGCCGCAATGCCGATCGCCGTATCGTTGCCCATCACCTGGCAGGCCACCATCGTCACCGCCTCGCTCTGCGTCGGGTTCACCTTCCCGGGCATAATAGAGCTGCCCGGCTCGTTCTCGGGAATCGTAATCTCCCCGATGCCGCAGCGCGGACCGCTCGCCAGCCAGCGGACGTCGTTGGCGATCTTCATCAAATTCGCCGCCAGCGCTTTAAGAGCCCCGTGAGCGTACACGATCTGATCGTGGCTGGTCAGCGCGTGAAACTTGTTGGTCGCCGACGTGAACGTCTGGCCCGTCGCGCGGCTGATTTCTTCCGCTACCGTCTCCCCGAACTCCGGATGCGCGTTGAGGCCCGTTCCGACCGCCGTGCCCCCGATCGCCAGCTCCCGCATGGCATCCGAGCCGGCGCGAATCATCCCTTCCGTGTGCTCCAGCATCGATACCCAGCCGCTGATCTCCTGCCCCAACGTCAGCGGAGTTGCGTCCTGGAGGTGCGTACGGCCGATTTTCACAATGTCGGCGAATGACTGCGACTTTTGCTCCAATGTAGCCTTCAGTCCCCTCAGCGAGGGAAGCGGCTTCTCCTCCACAGCTACCACAGCGGCAATATGCATCGCGGTCGGGAACGTATCATTGGAGCTCTGCGAGCGGTTCACATCGTCGTTCGGATGAATCCGGACGGTGCTTCCTTTCGATTCGAGCAGCTGATTGGCCCGGTGCGCGATCACTTCGTTCACATTCATATTGGTCTGCGTCCCGCCGCCGGTCTGCCAGACGACAAGCGGAAACTCCTCGTCCCAGCGCCCTTCACACACTTCGCTGGCCGCTCCGGTGATCGCCTCGGCTTTCTCGTTATCGAGTACGCCGAGCTTCAGATTGGCCTGCGCCGCGGCCAGCTTCAGCACCGCCATGGCGCGGACCAGTCCGATCGGCATGCGCTCGGTCCCGATGCGGAAATTCTCCTTGCTGCGCTGGGTTTGCGCCCCCACAGCCTGTCCGCCGGTACGCGGATCTCGCCCATCGTATCTTTTTCCACCCGGTATTCCATATCGTTTCTCCTCCTTACCGCGAGCAAGCGGGTATGATGATAACCTCCTTCCATTTTACCCCAATCGACCTGCTCTTAACAAAAAGATGGTTCGACGTGCTGCTTCAAGTAAAAGCCCGTGATGGAGGACTCGTGTTGGATGAGCTCGTGCGGCCTTCCTTGAAAGACCACCTTCCCGCCCTCCTGCCCGGCCCCGGGTCCCATATCGATGATCCAATCCGCTTGACTGATGACATCCAGGTTATGTTCGATGACGACCACCGTGCCGCCCTGATCGACAAGCCGGTTCAATAATCCGATCAAGCGGGCGACATCCGACATATGCGGCCCTGTTGTGGGCTCGTCGAATACGTAAATCCGGCCGCTGTTCTCAAGCTCCGCGGCAAGTTTAAGGCGCTGCAGCTCGCCGCCGGAGAGCGTGTTCAGCGGTCGCCCCAGCTGAATATAGTCCAGCCCGACATCCGTCAGCCGCTGCAGGACGGGCCGGATCGTTTCTTCATGGAAGAAGCTTCCGGCTTCCGCAATCCGCATATTCAGCACTTCGCTGATATTTTTGCCGCGCAGGGTAAGACCCAGCACTTCGTCCGTGAATCTGCGGCCCTGGCAAACCTCGCACCGGCTGACGACCGGGTCCATGAAGGCCAGATCGGTATACGTGATGCCGAGCCCCTTGCATTCCGGGCACGCGCCGCTGGAATTGAAGCTGAATAAGGACGGACTTACCCGATTCGACTGGGCGAACAAGCTGCGGATCGAGTCCAATATCCCGGTATAAGTGGCGGGATTGGAGCGTTTGGAACCGCGAATAGCGCTCTGGTCGATATAGACGGCTTCCGGATAATGCACCGGCAAGACTCCGTTAATCAGCGTGCTCTTCCCGGATCCGGCTACCCCGGTGACAACGGTCATCACACCTTGCGGAATGCGGACACTGACATCTTTGAGGTTATGCAGCGAAGCGTGTTCGATAACAAGAGCACCATCCGGCTCTCTGGGCGAAGTCTTAAGCTTCGGCCGATGGCTGAGAAATTTGCCGGTCAGCGTCCCTGACGCCGCCAAACCCGGCACATCGCCCTGGTATACGATCTCGCCGCCTTTGGATCCGGCTCCCGGTCCCATGTCGATCACATGGTCGGCAATCGATATCACATCCGGATCGTGCTCGACGATCAGCACCGTATTCCCTTTATCGCGGAGCCGCTTCATAAGGTCATTCAGCCGGCGAACATCATGGGGATGCAGGCCGATGCTCGGCTCGTCGAAAATGTAGGTGATACCCGTCAGACTGCTGCCGAGGTGGCGGACCATTTTGACCCGCTGCGATTCACCTCCGGACAGCGTGAAAGTTTCCCGGTTCAGGCTGAGATAGCCCAATCCGACGGAGACCAGATGCTCCAGCCGTTCGACGATGGCGGAGACGATCGGGGCCGCCACCGGTCGCCGAACCTCGCGTATCACCTCCACGAGCTCACGGATGGGCAGGGCCGTACAGTCCGCGATGTTACGGTTATTGATTTTGCAGCTCAGCGCCTGCAGATTGAGCCTGGCTCCTTTGCAGAGCGGGCATTCCCCTCTCGTGATAACGCGGTCGAACTCTTCCTTGTAACGGCTTTTCGCCTCTTCGGATTCCTTGCTCAGGAAGCTCCGTTCGAACCGGGGGATAATGCCTTCATACTTGGAAGTCGGCGGCCAGCCGGGGAGCGGATTCTTGATCTTCACATCCGTTTTGTAGAGCAGCGTATCCCATTCCTCGTCGGTATAATCCTCAAGCTTCTTATCATTGTCGAAGAGGCCGGAGCAGACATACCGCTTCCAGCGCCAGTCGCCGGGCCGGAAGGTCGGAAAATCAATTGCCCCCTCGTTCAGCGATTTGCTCTTATCGATCAGCCGGTCGACCCTTACCATAGCTACGGTTCCAAGCCCTTCGCAACGCTCGCACATCCCCTGCGGATCATTGAACGAAAAAGCGTTCGAATACCCGGCAAACGGTTTCCCTACCCGGGAATACAGCAGACGAAGCAGCGAATATATATCTGTAATCGTTCCAACCGTGGAACGGGCATTGCCGCCCAGCCGCTTCTGGTCGACAACGATTGCAACGGACAGATGCTCCAGCGAATCCACATCCGGCTGCCCGTAGTGTGGCAGGCGATGGCGGACGAAGCTGTTGAACGTTTCGTTCAGCTGACGCTGCGACTCGGCTGCAATCGTATCGAATACCAGCGAAGACTTGCCGGAGCCGGATACTCCCGTAAATACAGTGATCCGGTTCTTCGGAATGCGGACCGAGATATTCTTCAGGTTATTTTCTCTTGCACCTACGACATGAAGCATATCGGATCTGCGATCCGGCTCAAAGGATGAATCCGTCACCTGCGTCTCCCCTCCAGATTTTAGAAGATTAACAAATCATTAATTTCCACATGGCAACTATTAAACCGATTTGGAATGCTGATCATATAGAGCATCCGCAACCTTCTGACAGAGCTCGGCGAAGATCGCCCGTTCTCCCGGCGATAGAACGGAGGCGGCAATTTCCGCCGCTTCCCGGCGGCTCGTGGCCGCTCGGGCCAGGAACTCTCGCCCCAGCTCCGTAATCGTCGTCGTTTGTTCCCGCCGGTCCTCCTCCCGCGCCGTCTGCCCGATCAACTGCTTGTCCTTTAAACCCCTGAGAATTTTTGATGCGGCCGAGCGGGACATTCCAAGCGCGTCGCTGATGGCCGAAGGCATCATGGGCCCATGGATGCGCAGCGCTCCAGCACGTCGTATTGCGCCCAGGTGATCTGTTCCGGATTGATCCTCGTACGTCTGGCAACGAGCACACATTGAAGATGGGACAATGCATCTTCCAGTTCTGAGGTTGGCTCCAACTTCATCTGCCCCCCTTTCCCTGAATATGGAATTTAGCATTATCGTAGCATATTAATTTCCCTATGGCAATTATTAAACTCATAAAATACTACGCAATCAACAATACCGATACCAGGATAAGCAGAATGGATTGCCCAATCCAAGCACACTTTGCTGGCAAATTCGTTGTTAAACGGGCCGTATACATTAATAGGAAATTAGTGGTAGTCTAGTTTTGTGGATTCAAAAAAGGGGAGGACGATAAAGTGGTTCCAAAACATATCGTTTCTGCAGCAGCAATTGTACTTAACGAGCGTAACGAAATATTATTGATAAAAGGACCTAAACGGGGATGGGAAATGCCGGGAGGGCAGGTTGAAGAAGGAGAATCATTGAAAGATGCAGCGATAAGGGAAACAAAGGAAGAGAGCGGTATCGATATAGAAGTGACAAAGTTTTGTGGTGTTTTTCAAAATGTAAGTGCCGGTATTTGTAACACTTTATTTTTAGGCAGGCCCGTCGGAGGAGAATTAACCACTACCCCTGAGTCTTTAGAAGTAGGATTTTACCCAATCGAAACCGCATTAGAGATGGTGAATTGGGGAAATTTCAAGCAAAGAATTGAGCTTTGCTTGAATGAAGAACTTCATCCTTTTTATGTTGAATTTTCCATTCCGCTTAAGGATTGCTAGAGCGTCATAAGTTTCTTTTCCGTCAGACATCGTTAACCTGGCGCAGAAGATAGTTAACAAAGTGAGCTTAAAGAAAGGGCCATCCCGGCAGGAGGATGCCCCCTAATTGGACGTCGGAGCTTCGTGCGCTTATTGCCGCTTGTAGTCTCGGATGATGGTATCCGTCACATGCTTTCCCCAGTTCGAAGCTTCCGTTCCCTTCTCATTCCAAGCGTAGGTGATGAGGGCTTTCCACAGGGCCCAGCCGCGTGCGCGATGAACGGTATCCTCGTCAAAATTCATGAGATTCAGGAATGTTTCGCGGCTGGCGTCGTCGAAAAAGTTCCAGGCCATTACCAAGTCACTCGAAGGATCGCCCACGCCCATGGTTCCGAAATCAATGACGCCGCACAGACGTCCTTCCCTCACGAGCAGATTGCCAACGGCAACGTCCCCATGCAGCCATACCGGCGCCGATAGGTATCTTGTCGCAAGAGAGAGCTCCCATATTTCCGTTAGCGACTTTTGATCGTATTGGCCGGAAAGGGTCTCGATGATAGACCTTGTATCCTGATCATAAACTGCAAGGCTTCCCCCTCGATGAAAATTCTGGACGCCTGCCGGTATGCCGCGGCTTGCATCGATCGCCTCCAACTCTTTCAAAAAGCTCGCGAGGTCTTCGGCAAATTCGTTTAAATCGCGTATGTTCTCATACGTGACGGTGGCGCCGTCAATCCACCGGTTGATGGACCAAGGAAGCGGATATTCGTCCGTGGGCTCCCCCTTTGCAACGGGAACCGGAATCGGCAAGGACAGAAGAGGCTTGAAAACAGGAAGCCACGTCCATTCTTTCTCAACAGCCGAGGCGTAGCGTTCATGACAAGGCAGACGAACGGTCATCTCGCTGCCCAGCCGATAGGTGCGATTATCATGGCCGCTTTTTTCAACGGGCCTTAGATCTAGATGCTTCCATTCCGGAAATTGGCTTTCGATTAATCGGCGTACCAGATCAACGGTAATCTCGATCATTTCCTCACTTCTTTCTGAAACGGTTTAGGTTAATCATACCCTTTCACCTAAACCGCCTCAAAGTAGAATATGAATGTAAAAAAAATTTGGACGGCACGGTGAACCGCAGAGAACCGGCGTCATGCCGATGCCCTGCGACTTGTTGGCGCGTCTCAGTTCATTTGCTTTCTTCGTCGGCCGAGGGGCCATAAAGACCTGGCACCGGAATATCGAGAAGCCGCAAATAAACGCCGAGCTGTGCCCGGTGGTGGACCATGTGGCTTAACCCGAAGGTACGAAGCGCGATCGCCCGCGGCTTGCGCAGGATGATATGGTCGCCGTTCCGCAAGGTCCATTCCTCGCCGAGCGTTTTCTCATCGCATTCGGCTAACAGCTTTTCAAGCTTGACGACGTTCGCGTCGAACTCCTCCAGCACCTCTACGCGTCTTACCAAAGGTTCACGTCGATGCGGCACAGTCGATAGATCGAATTCCGGATAAAGAAAAATCGCGACCTGCCAGTTCAGCAGGTTGATCATGTGCGTGGACAGCCCGCCTAGTGTCATCGATTTCGCGTGCGGCTTCCACGTCATATGCTCCTCGGGCAAGCGCTCCAGGATGCGTCGCGTAATGGCCAGCTCATGCATGGCGTCTCCGATGATCAGTTGTTTCACCATATATTTCCTCTCCTCCCTTATATGTCTAGCATACTATAATTCACGGACAAGCGGAAAGGCTGTCAAATAAAAGAGCCCGCCCGGCGGCCCCATGGGTTACCGGATGGACTCTACTTGCATTAATCGTAGCTTACACCTGCATAATTCTTCACAATATCGTGAATGAGCAGAAACGCTTCGCCGTTCGTCAGCTTATTCGGATCCGCGATCTTGGACAGCGAATCCTGGCTCAGCCAGCCGCGCGTCTTCAGCTCCTCCAGTGTCCTCTGCTCAGGCCTCAGGCCCACGGCCGAACCGATCGTCAGCGCCGCCTGCTCCAGCGTCAGCGGCTCCTTGGCCGGGTCCTTCTTGCCGACCAGCGCGGCCGAAGGGTCGCCGGGGAATTTGGCCGGCAGAATCCTGCGCACGCCCGCCATGCTGTAGACGAATCGCTGCGCATTGGAGGCATCGTCCAGCCCCCACTCCTTGTTGCTGTAGCCGCCTACCGTAAGGAACATGCTGGCCGCCGTCTTCAGGCCCGGATAAGCTTTATGCTTCGTATATTCCGGCGGATCGAACTTGTACATTTTGAGCTCCATCTTCTGCTGCACCAGCTTGTCCCGCAGGGCGGCGATGTCGTCCTTCGACTGCGATAGGCTGCCGGAACGTGATCCCTTTGTCGATCGCCATCTTCGCGGCGGCTCCAGCGGCCTGGCCTGTCGCCATGCCCAGCGGGATGACCCGTGCACTGCCATGCGGCGACGAGTCGAAGCTCGCCGCCCGTCCGACCACAAGCGGCCCGTCCACCTTCTTCGGAACAAGCGTGCGGAACGGTACGCCGTATTCAATCGGCTTCATCATGACGGCGCCGCTGTCCTTCGCATTCGTGCTCTGAATGTCCACCGGATAGGACCCGTAGGCAATCGCATCCGGAAAATCGCGGTTATCCAGCAAATCCGTCATCGAGAGGCGGTATTCCCCGATCAGATGGCGGGTTTCCCTGACATACAGCTCAGGCGCGGTACCCGCCAGCTCCACATCCTTAAACTCGCTGTAGTGTTTCTTCATATATTCGACGACGTGGGGCGCTTCCTTCTGTCCTATGGCGATGCCGTCCTTCACGGATTCCGGGTCAAACGGATTGACACCGAAAATCTGCATCGCATTGATCAAGATCGTACCGTCGTTCTGCCTTCCGATATTCAGGCCTCGCATCCGGACACGCTCCGGGTTCGTCGAGACGTAATCCTTCATAGCTCTGAACCCCGCCGCGCTCATCTCGTCGAACGAATCGCTTTGCTTGCGGAAAGACTGCCACACCTCCGGCGTCACGCCGCTCAGCTTGAAGACGAGCGTCACCGCCATCTGCGACTTCGGATCGCCGATATCCTCCCGGCCCATCGTGAACGGCGCGCCGGCCGCGGCGGCAATATCGGCATCTTGAGTGGCGTCGATAACGGCTTTCGCCTTGACGGTCTGCCGCGTCCCGTCTTCCTTCACGAGCTCGAGCCCGGTCACCCGGCTGCCCTCCGCCGTGCTTTCCGTCAGCGGCTTCATTTCCTTCGCTTTCATCAAGAGATCGATGTTCGGTTCCTTGCGCACCATATCATAGAAGACGTTGGCCGCCGTCACGGTATCGAACGACGTTCCTTCGATCCGGTCATAGAACTCCTGAAATATCCCCTTGTCCAAAAAATTATGCTTCCCCGGGATCACCGGCTTATCCGGCGCATAATTCAAATCCAGCGTATTCAGCCAGCCCAGCGTCATCAGCCCGCCGAGGATATCGCGGTTCCGGCCGTCCACGAGCAGCACCTTCAGCCCGTTGCGGGCAGCCGATACCGCCGCGGCAATCCCTTCGGGATCCGTGCCGGTTACGATGACGTCATAGCTGTCCTTCACCGCGCTTACCGATTTCACCGGCGTCAGCGCTTCCTGCTTGGCGGTGCCGTGCGTGCCGTTCTTCTTCCACCACAGCCAGCCGCCTGCGGCCGCCGCTGCAAGTACAATCACAAGTGCGATTCCCCAAATCATTCGTTTCCTTGCAAGCATCTCTTCACTCCCATACTTGTTGCGCCCTCTGCGCTGCTTTTTTATCCTTCTTGCCCCATCCCTTAAGGCCCCTTAACCTATACGAGCCAAACCTGGATTTTGTTTCAAAAATCAGGCTTGAAGCCCACCCTTCCTTATGATATATTAAATCTCCTGTTAAAAAAAGGAGACTGTTCGTACGAAACGGAGGTTTGCTGTTTGGAATCCGGACTGCAGAGTGCGTATCAAGAAGAATTGAATCGTTTGGAACAAACGATTGAAGAAATGAACCGCCATTTGGCGGAGCTTCAGAAAATTCCTGCTTACACCGGGCCCGACCCGACGGAGCAGGTGCTGGAATCGATTCGCGAGAATAAGCGGAGAAACCTGGCCCAGGCCGGGCCGGAGCCGTACTTCGGCAGACTGGATTTCCAGGAAGACGGCAAGCCCGAACCGACTCCGCTGTATATCGGCAAATTCGGCGTGGAGAAAGCCGATTCCCCCGAGCTGCTCGTCGTCGATTGGCGCGCCCCCGTCGCGAGCCTTTTTTATTCCTTTACCGGGGGCACGGATAAAGCCGCCTACATCTCCCCGACGGAACGGTCGAAGGTCTGGTCTATCTCAAACGGAACCTCGTGATCCGCAAAAGGCTGCTCCAGCGCGTTGTCGATACGTTCGACCGCGGCGGCGATGCGGTGGCGGTCACCGACGAGTTCCTGCTGTACCGGCTCGGCGAGAATAAGGATAACCGGCTTCGCGATATCGTATCCACCATTCAGGCGGAGCAGGATTCCATCATCCGGGCGGGCAAAAACAACGCGCTCATCATTCAAGGGGTAGCGGGCAGCGGAAAAACGACGGTCGCGCTGCACCGGCTGGCCTATTTGCTGTACCATTACCGGGATCAGGTGAAGGCTGAGAAAATGATCATTTTCGCCCCCAACCGGATGTTCCTCGACTATATTTCCGGCGTGCTGCCCGAGCTCGGCGTCGGACATATCCAGCAGACGACCTTTACCGACTGGGCGCTCGAGCTCCTGGAGCAGGAGGTCCAATTGACGGATGCCGCGGACCGGCTGCGCTACTGGTTCGGTGCGGACCGGCCGGCGATGGATGACTCCGCCCCGGGCCGCTTCAAAGGCGCCACCGCCTACATGCACTGGCTGGACGGGGTGCTGGACGCCTACGAGGCGAATGCGGTGCCCGAGGCCGAATTCATCCCCTGGGAACGCGCGAAGCTCCCGGTCAAGACAATCCGGGAATGGTATAACGTGGAGTACAAGCACGAGCCGGTCATGAAACGGCGCGAGCGCGTACTGGCGCGGATCAAGCGGTGGATGGAGATGGAGCTCGACAAAGTATGGGAAGCCCATCTGAAGAAGGAATATAAGAAGAAAGGCTCCGCCAAGCTGCGGGATTATACGAAGCTCTGGACGGGCTATACGCCTTTTACATTTTATAAAGAGTTGTTTGACGAAACGAAGCGGCCTTCCTACTTAAGCGAGGAGCAATGGCGCTTTGTTCCTGAAGAGATCCGGAAGTCTACCGCGGCCCACGCGAAGAAAAAGAAGGTCGAGCCCGAGGATCTGGCTCCCCTGCTCTATATCCGCAGCCGCTTCATCGGCATTCACGGGGACCTGCGGTTCGATCATACGGTGATTGACGAAGCGCAGGACTTCTCGCCGTTCCAGGTGGCGGCTGCTGGCGCTGCATACGAAAAACCATTCGTTCTCGATCCTGGGCGATCTCTCGCAAGGGATTCATGCCTACCAAGGCGTGAACAGCTGGGAAGAACTGCAGTCGCTGTTCCCGCCGGATCAAAGCGCTTACTTCACGCTCAACCGCAGCTACCGGTCAACGATGGAAATCATCTACTTCGCTAATGAAGTGCTGAAGGCAGGCATAGCCGAGCCGCCGGCACTCGCGGTACCGGTGTTCCGCAGCGGCGAGCCGGTCACGCTGGCGCAGGCGGACGAGGCCGCTCTGCTGACGCAACTCGCCGAGGAGATCGCCGCCCACCGGCGGAGCAGCGAAGCCGGTACGCTGGCGGTGCTGGCCCGCTCCGAGGAGCGCCGCCGGGAGCTGCACCGGAAGCTTGCCGCGGCGGGCTGTGAGGCGAATCTCATTCTGCCCGGGCAGCAGCAGTATGAAGGCGGCGTGTCCGTGCTGCCGGTCTATATGGCCAAGGGACTCGAATTCGACAAGTCGCTGATCGTCGACGTCGATTCGGTGAATTACGCAGCGGTGCCCCAGGACGCCAAGCTGCTGTATGTTGGCTGCACGCGGGCGCTGCACGAGCTGAAGCTTTATTACAGCGGCGAACCTTCACCGCTTATAGCCAATGTACAGGGCGAATTTGCGAGGAAGATCAAGGTATAAGCATCGAAACAAAAGAAGCTTCCATCCCCGCATTCACGGTGGTTTGGAAGCTTCTTTTTCTTTGAAAATCCGGGATTGTTTCTGCTAACGGCCTTTGGGGTGGCCCCTCTTAAGTTTCCACCAAATGCTTCAGCTCGTTCACCACATAAGGCGGCTTGCCTCCGGTCAGCCCCGCCACGAGATTGCGTGCCGCCGCCATGGCCATATCGAGCCGCGTCTTGGCGGTGGCCGAGCCGATATGCGGCAGTGTCACAACGTTCGGCATCCGCAGCGGCTGGGTTGTCCGGCTTCACCGGTTCCGTCTCGAACACATCCAGCCCCGCACCGCGGATCGTTCCCCTCTGCAGCGCTTCGATCAGCGCCTCTTCATCCATGGTCTGCCCGCGGGAAGCATTGATGAAGAACGCGGAAGGCTTCATCCGTTCAAAATGCTCCTTGCGGATCAGCTTCTGCGTTTCCGCCGTGAGCGGCGTCATCAGCACAACGAAATCGGATTGCTCCAGCAGCTCGTTCAGCGAGCAATACCGTGCGCCGAACCGCTCTTCCGTCTCCGGGCGCCGGCTGCGGTTGTAATAAAGCAGGTTCATGTCGAAGCCGTGAACGGCGCGTTTGGCAATGGCTTCGCCGATCCGGCCCATACCGATGATGCCCAGCGTAGCATGATGCACATCGAGACCGAACAAGTCTTCCTCGGTCAGCCCTTTTCCCTTCTGCCAGTTCCCCTGCTTGACGAAAGCGTCGAGCTCCGGGATGCGTCTCGCCGAAGCCAGCATCAGCGCGAGAACCAGGTCCGCGACGGTATCATCAAGCACATACGGGGTATTCGTGCCGATGACGCCTCTTTCCTTCATCGCTTCGATATCGAAGTGGTTGTAGCCGACGGAGATCGAGCTGACGACCCGCGACCGCGGTGCATGCGCGAGCAGCTCCCGGTCAATCGGGCCGCCGGACGTAAGCGACCCTTCCACCTCGGCCAGCTGCTCCAGCGGCCCCTGCCTGGACGGCGTCCCCTGTCCGTCCCACATCCGGCATTCACAGTGCTCCTCCAGGTAGGAGAGCACCTCTTGCGGAATTTTTTTCGTGATATATACCTTCGGTTTCCCCATCAGGATGCGTGCCTCCCTTAGCTTCTCCTATACCGTTGCCGCTGCGTTCACCGCTTGCTGCTCCGGCGGCAGCACTTCGTTGAGGCTTCCCGAGCGGTAGCCCTTCAAATCGAGTGTGACATAGGCGTAACCGATCTCCTTCAGCTTGGCGTGTACCGTCTCGGCTACAGCGAGCACCTCCGCCAAATCCGATACCGGTACTTCCACACGGGCCAGGTTGTCATGCTGGCGGACGCGGACCTGACGGAAGCCGAGCTGGATCAGGAAATCCTCGGCCTGGTCGATCATCGACAGCTTCTGCGCCGTGATCAGTTCGCCGTACGGAATCCGGGAGGACAAGCAGGCAAAGGACGGCTTATCCCAGGTACGGAGACCGAACTTGCGCGATAGGTGGCGGATCTCCGATTTTTTGATGCCGGCTTCGAGAAGCGGTGCCCTCACCCCGCGCTCATGAGCGGCCTGCAGTCCCGGACGGTGCTCCCCGAGATCGTCGGCAATCGCCCCGAACACGACATGATGGAAGCCGCGCGCTTCCGCGATCGGAATGAGATGATCGAACAGCGAGTTTTTGCAAAAGTAGCAGCGGTTGGTCGGATTCTCGGCATAGCCCGGAATGTTCAGCTCGCTCGTATGAATGACCTCATGCGGCGCGTTCAGCTCTTTGGCCAGCTCGATGGCTTCGAGCTTCTCCCGCTCCGGGTATGTTTCCGAATCGGCGGTAATTGCCAGCACCTTGTCGCGGTCCATAAATTCCAGTGCGGCCTTCAGCAGGAATGCGCTGTCGACTCCCCGGAGAACGCAACAACCACCTTGTCCATCGACCGGAGTATTTCTCCCAGCCGTTCGTATTTCTGCTCTATTGTCAGCTCCAAGGCTTCCATCGCATAACCCTCCTTATGTAGCCGTTCGCCCGAACGATACGGCCTGCCCTATTGGCAATGCACACGTTTGCAGGGAACGATACTTTCCCCGCTTGCGTCTATTATAGACCCTTTTTCCGATTTGAAAAAGACCATCTTGCCAAAAGAGCAAAGAAAAGCAGCCCGGCCATACGGCGGACTGCCCTTTGTTCTAGGCATTCAGGTAGTTCTTCACGTCTTCTTCGAGGGCTTCCGGCTCGGTTCGGGCGCTGAACTGCTTCACGACATTCCCGCTGCGGTCGACCAGGAATTTGACGAAGTTCCACTCGATGTCACCGGTGCGGTACGGCTCCGGCACGTTGTTTACGAGATAAGTAAAGAGCGGATGCGCATGCTCGCCCTTTACGTCCACCTTCGCGAACATCGGGAACGTCACATTGTAATTCAACTCGCAGAACTGTTTAATCTCCTCTTCCGTCCCAGGCTCTTGGCCGGCAAACTGGTTGCACGGGAAGCCAAGCACGTAAAAGCCTTGATCCTTGTATTTCTCGTATAAAGCTTGAAGCCCTTTGTAATGCGGCGTGAGGCCGCAGGCACTGGCCGTATTGACGATCAGAAGCACGTTGCCTTTGTAATCCTCCAGCGATTTGGGTTCGCCGTCAATCGTAGCGACCGAGAACGAATATACCGACATAAGATCGCTCCTTGTCCATGATAGACTTCCTTTCGATTGTAGCATGTTTGGGAGTGGAATTAAAATCCATTCTCCGATTAGAGAATTGCCGCGCAGTCTGATAAAATATAATCCATTGATCCCTATACCGCACCACCGATCCCGATTCATAAAAGGAGGAACGCGGGACATCCGGCCCGAGAGCCGATGCCTGCAAACAATCGATGAACGAGATGCAGACTATACGTGAAAAAATAGAACAAGCGGTTTCCCTGCTGGAAGCCCGCTTCCTGGAACGGGAGGAGCTCATCCGCCTGCTTCTGCTCGGACTGATGAGCCACGAGAACGCGCTCCTTGTCGGTCCACCCGGCACCGCCAAATCCCAGCTTGCCCGCGCCGTCTCGCAGTTGTTCGGCGGCGGCCGCTGGTTCGATTATTTGCTTACGCGTTTTACGACGCCGGATGAAATGTTCGGCCCCGTCTCCCTGCAGCAACTGAAGCAGGATCAATATGTCCGGCAGACGGAAGGCTATCTGCCCTCGGCCGACTTTGCTTTTCTCGATGAAATCTTCAAAGCGAACAGTGCGATTCTGAATGCGCTTTTGTCGATATTGAACGAAAGGATCTTCTTCAACGGGCAGGACAAGCGGCGGGTTCCGCTCGTCTTCCTGATCGCCGCCTCGAACGAGCTGCCCGAGGAGAACGAACAGCTGGCGGCGCTGTACGACCGTTTTCTCATCCGTTACGAAGTCGATTATTTGAAGCACATGTCCAGCTACGAGCGCATGTTTCAGGCTGCCGGACGAGCCTTTGCCCGAGCTTCTGTCCCTGAAGGACGTCGATGCGGTGCGGCAGGCGGCTGAAAAGGTGACGATCCCCGAATCGCTCATCTATATGCTCTACCGGTTGAAAACCGATATGGAAGCCAAGGAATACAAGCTCTCGGACCGCCGCTGGCATAAAATCGGCCGCGTCTGGAAAACGTCCGCCGCACTCAACGGAAGAGATGAAGTGAACGTCTGGGATACGGTATTCACGCCCCATATGCTGTGGGATTTCCCTGAGGACCTCGCTCCGCTGCAGGAGCTGTTCCAAAAGGTATTCCAGGAAGCGCTCAAGCAGGAAACCGAACGTGAGCTTCCGCTCGGACGCTACGACCGTGTGGCGAAGCATTGGCTCGCTTACGAGGACGAGCTGCACGCCTTCCAGTTTAAGAAAGAAGTCGGACCGCGCATGAGTCAGGAGGAGCTGGACAAGGCACGCGCCAAGCTGGAGGACTGCCGCCATGAGCTGGAGGAAACGGCGCGCGAGCTCCGCGGCAAGCTGGTGCAGTGGCTGCAGCGGGAGAAGGATTTGCCCGGGTTTATCCGGAACCGCAATTTCCTGCTGCTTCATACCGATCAGTACGCGGTCAAATACGCGCATCTGCGCATCCAGGGCGAACGGATCCTGCAGTCGCTGCAGGGGCTGTACCGCACGCTGTTCGACCGCGAAATCCCGGGTGTCGAGTACAATTACACGCTCTAACTGAGGGGAGGCTCGCACCATGATTATCCGCTGTGCTCGGATTGACCGCTACGTGTTTGACGGGTATGTCCACTCCTCGCGGACGGCGCAGGAATGGATTCGGGAAGCCCGCCGGACGGCGCCCTGGTTTACGACGGAGCTGTTCGCCGATTTCTTCATGTGCTTCTATTTGCAGCGACCGGAGATCGACCGCGGTCAGGAGGCCTCCCCCTTCCACCGCTGGCTTGTGGATGCCCTGCGGAAGCAGTACTTCTACCTATCGATCCATCCGCGGACGGCCGGCGAGGTGAATGCCGCGTTCAAAACCGCTTTGAAAGCGCTGATGTGGCTGACGGAGAGCTTCGCCGATGAGGTGAAACGGCGCAAGCAGGAGGAAAAGCAGCTGATGACGATCGGTCTGGACGATACGCAGAAGCAGCAGGGGCAGGATCAGGTGCAGGTGAGCGAGCATCTGTCCGAGAAGCGGCTGGAGCAGCTAAAGCTTGTCGGGTATACGCTGCAGCAGGGCAAACGCCATGTGGAGGAAAAACAGGCCGCGCTTGACAGCCGCCCGCTGGTCGAAGCGGAAATCGCCGCGTTGAAAGAGCGGGTGCGCTCACTGCAGGAGGAAATGCGGACGGAATTTTTGAAGCGCGACAAGCTGCGGGCCCGTCTGCAGAAGGCGGAAGCCGAGCTGGCCCAGCGGGCGAAGCAGCTCGAGCGGCTCAGCCGCCGCGAGCAGGAAGCGATGCGCCAGCTGGAGGAGCAGCTTGGCGATTGGCTGAACCGCTCGCTGAAGGAGACGCTCGGCCGCGAGGATGCCGAGAGCCTGAACGTCTTCGAGCTGCTCCAGGCGAGCCAGCGCGTGGCTAATCGCCGCTGGGGCAGCGATCTCGGCCGGCTGCACCGGCAGGCTTTCTCAAGCTATATGGAGTGGATCGAGAAGCTCAAAAAGCATCCGGACCTGGTCGAATTTCTCCGGGAGGTCGGACGGAATCTGCAGCATCTGAAGGCGGAGCAGCGCAAGCGGAAATCCCCGCGAATTCCGGAAAGCTTCGACGATCTGCGCCAGTCCGGCGACATTGCCCGGATGCTGCCCAGCGAAGCGATTCTGCTGGCGGACCCGGAATACGAAGCGTATTTTACGGTCAAATGGCTCGAGCGCAAGCTGCTTACTTATGAGATATCCGGCCGCGAGGAGGAGCCGCAGAAAGGCCCGGTGATCTGCATGCTTGACACCTCCCACTCCATGAGAGGGGCCAAGCTTCGCCTGGCGCAGATCTTTATCGCCACGTTCGCGGCGTTCAGCCTGGTGGAGCAGCGCGATTTCATCCTGCTGTTGTTCGGCGCCCGCGGCGAGCTCATCGAGAAGCCGCTCTACTGGCGGAAGCCCGACTGGCCGGCATTCTACGCCATGTCGCAGCTCGCCTTCGGCGGCGGGACGCATTTCGATGCGCCGCTTAAGCGCGGCATCGAGCTCGTCTCCGCGGAGCCGCGCTGGCAAGACGCTGACTTCGTCATGGTGACGGACGGCGTCGGCGCGGTGTCGCCGCCGGTACGCGAGCAGCTCGGGCGGCTCGGCCAGGAGAAAGAGGCGCGGCTGCACACGCTGATCGTGGGCACGGCGCGCCAGCATCTCGCCCAGCGCTACGAGATCGCGGGCGTGTCCCACCAGGTGCGCTTCGCCGCCACCTGGGAAACGCAGCAGAGCGAAGCGCTGCTGCTTGATGTGATGAGCCGGCGGCGCCCGGCTGTGTTGAGAAGATAAAGTATCAGACTGACCCCGAAAATAGAAACAGCGACAGCCATGGACTGGAAAATAAAGTTCTACACTGTCGCTGTTTTATTCAACTAACGTCATTTCGAGGGAGCGGAATGATCAAGCCTTTATATGGTTTCCTGCTGTCTGTAACGGTGAGTTTTGAATAACTTTCCAGAAGAGGTACTTAGGAACGATTGTTTCAAGCTAATTTCAAACCCTGCAATGCAGCCCGCGTCTACCATCAGACTCAGAGGGATTCGAGGAATCGCTTGATTGCAAGGCAAACCTGCCTCGACTAGGGGTTCGACGCGCTGCGCAGCCTCGTCCGGCAAAAAGTCACTAATCCAGACGAATCGCACTCCTCCTGCAGTCGGGAGCAGCTGCATGGACGCGCTGTGATGGGTGAAATCACCGTTCACTACGGTATAGGCCTGGCGGTAAGTCTCCTCATTTATGCTTACAAGTCGCTCCTGTGCAACGTATCCGTTGTCGAAAGTCACAGTTCGCTGGCCCGAGGCCTCCTGGCAATCCACAAGTACGCCAGCGAATAATCTAGCGGCGTTTCCGAAGTCCCGAAGCTGGACCCAAGCTTTATCAAGACTGCAATCAATTTCGAGTTCACGATGGATAGTTGCCATAGATCTTCCCCTCCCAATATGACGCCGTTATTACATCGTGTATCGAGTACGGCGATTCAAAGTTAATGCACGAAGTGTTTATTTATCCAATTAATATCAGGCCGTCCATGAGCCTTGCAATTTACGGATAAAAATGATTTGCCCAGTATGATAGATATCATGACGAACAAGATCAGATACCCATTGGGAAATGGTGACCCCATCCAATTCATTTTGCAGATCTTGTTCGCTCATCCTCGCCAACTTTTCGCGAATGCGAGTATGTATATTTTTCAATTTTGCAATAGTCTCCTCCCATTCCTCTTCGGTATTGGCGGCAAGGACGTTACTGAAACTTGTATCTGAGGATGGAGCATCTCCAGCATCTGTAAGTCCGGATAATAACGTGGACTTGTAGAATAAGATGTGGTTGACCAATTCATAAATCGTATTCATTTCTTTCCCATCTAATCTCCAATTTATCTGTGCAACTGTTAACCCGTGTAGTCCACGTTCAAGCGAAGGGTACCAACCGCTCTCTTTGTCAAAGCAGGAATCCCATGCATCCACATACCACTCTGTTATCATCATTCAGAACTACTTCCAATTTGAATTTTCAAAGTAGACTGACTGCATCCTAAATATAGTTACAGATCTGTCTCTTTTCATCGATACTAAAGCAACTAGAAATCTTTGTCAAGTTGTCATTTTTACCGTTTTAACTAATGAAATTGACACCCATCCCCTTATTGTTGTAGTATATAAAGGAACAATTCTGTTTCTTTATCATGCTGTTGAAATGTTTAATTTTGGAATAATGGGTGATTATATTGCCGAGAAAATCAGCTAGGAATCAAATTCTTCAAGTAGCATCGGATTTGTTTTACAGAGAGGGTATTCGAGCGGTAGGGATCGACCGCATTATTGCTGAATCGGGGATTTCCAAGGCGAGTTTTTATCGTAATTTTGCATCTAAAGACGATTTGGTTACAGCTTATTTGGAGTATCACCAAGATTTAAATGCACAAGATTTGGAGGAAGTGAGGCTTCAACATCCGGATTCAGCCTCCATGCAGCTACATGCACTAATTGACAGATTTGTACAGAAAATAAAAAAGCCCCGGCTATCGAGGATGTCCCTTTGTAAATACTGCAGTCGAATTTCCGGATACTTCTCATCACAATCATATTAACGCGGTAAAAGGGACAGAAGAAAACTGGAAAGCCATTGCACGAATAGCTGAAAAAGCCGGTGCTATTCATCCGTTCGAGTTGGCAGAACTACTACGCATGTTATGTAATGGTGCCATCACCGTGTCTTATTTAAAAAAGGCCGATTTTAACCCCGAAAACTTTTCCAGAGCGGCTCACATGCTTGTTGATTCCCACTTGTTCGGATGGGCTGCAACAAGAAAGGATGTTTAGATTGCAGTATCTCTTCGATATTGATCCAAACCATAGTTATGTGCGTGAATTGGGCAATAACGACATGTTACTAAACAAACTGATAGTTCAGATTGGACATATCCGCATACCTGCTCAGCAGGACGGGTTTAAATACCTAGTGAGGTCATTAATTGGCCAACAGCTTTCGACCAAGGCTGCAGAGACGATATTCCTTCGATTAGTACAATTATGTGGGACTATTACGCCGGATGCCATTCTGTCCACTTCAGAAGAGGACTTGCGATCCGTAGGATTATCCAAGAATAAGCTGAGTTATATCCGGAACGTTGCCGAGCATGTGAAGGAGGGGGTTCTCGATTTTCGAAAGTTGGGCGATATGGATGACGAGGAAATTATTCGTTTGTTGACCTCGATAAAAGGAATTGGCCGATGGACTTCCGAGATGTTTCTCATTTTCTATCTTGGACGACAGGATGTTCTATCCTTTGGGGATAGCGGACTTAAGCGTGCTGCAGAATGGCTTTATGCATCAGAAAAAAGCAGTAGCCAATCTCAACTTCATCGTAAACATCCCCACTGGAGGCCTTATTCTACGATTGTATCATTATACCTGTGGGAAGCAATAAATCGCGGATTGGTTCAAAATAAACCGTTATGAATGATCTCGCGAAAATATCTACATAGATTTATTTTCTTTTGATACCGACTCGGGTTTAAAACAAAAAGGTCTGACCCCGCTGGAACAATCCTTGGAGACAGACCTTTTTGTTTTCGCCGGTTGGTGGGCTGGGGCTGAAGCTTCTTCATTTGAAATCCGGATTGTCTCCACCGTTAGGCCACTTTTGGACCAACCCCTCACTTTGGACCGGCCGGAAACTTTTAGTTACTTCGTTCGTTCACGTCTCGCCACCCGCCAAGTCGCGGTACCGTTCAGCATTAGGCCGTCTTACACCGGCCCGACCTTCGGCCAAGCCAGCTCGACGCCTTCGCTCGTCAGCAGCTGCTGCAGTTCTTGCAGCTTGGCGGGATTCGCCCTGACGTCCCTGGGCCTAACTCCATGGTCCAAGCAGTAGGTCGCCACGTATCCGGCCGACTCGCCAATGTTCCATTCCACCGGATGGAGGCGGTAGCGACCGTTTGTGATGTGCGTGGTACCGATATTCTTGCAGGCGGCCAGGAGGTTGTCGACACGCCGCGGAATCAGGGCACCGAGCGGAATTTGAAACGGGACGGAGGAGATGTCGAGGAAATTCCGCCCGGTCATGCTCGGATGCAGGTCGATCCGGTAGCGACCGATCCCGACGCTGTCCGGGAACACCTCCGCCCCTTGCTCGCCGCGGACGGCCGTGCTCACATGCTGCTCCAGCACGGTGAATTCCGCTTTGATACGGCGCGATTCGCGAATATACGGCGCCTGCGCCAGCCCGTCTTCCGTTCCCAAGACGTCCGGTCTGAGTCGCAGCCCCGGATAGCCTTGCTTGCCGTCGGGACGGGGAGCCTCGGTCTGCAGCCAATACAGGAGCGACAAGCTGAGCTGCTTGGCCTGCTCGCGGTGCCTCCGCGCCTCCCCTTCCGGGACATCGTACAGATTGCCGAGAACGTAGTCGTTCTGAACCCAATTCACAAGCGTAATATCGGATTTATATGTTCCCGGGACAAAATTAGTTTTATCAATGATCCTGCGATAAATGAAGAGCGGGTATTTGTCCGTCCCCGGAAACAGCGTTTCCTCGGTCGGTTCCAGTGTCTTCGGATCGGGAGAAACCCAGTTCAGCAAGGGATTCGGCCATCCGGCGGGTTGAAAGCTGCGCCAAAAGTCGTAGTCCCTCGGCTTGTCGATCACATGATTCTCGCCTTCGATATAATCCATGGCAAAGACATGCGTGAATGCCTGAATGTCGCAAGGATCGGCCGGGCCGTCCAGCGCGTGGGGCTCGTTCGTATCCCGCTTGGACTCGGCCCCCGTTACATATTCGACTCCTGCCAGCGGCAGCACGTCGCCGCACTCCGTCGCGTCCAGCACGAACGGCGCATGAATCGTCAGCTTGCCTCCGTCCGCCTCCCTTACGGTAACGCAGCGGATCCGGTCGCCGTCCGTTTCGGCTCCGACCGGGCGGCGCTGGGTAACGATCCGGAGCGAGCCCGCTGTTCACGTAGGGAGCCAGCATGGTCTGCAGCACGGCCAGCATGGCCCTCGGTTCGGCGCACAGCCGGCTTACGCCTCCGTTGCCGGGATTCAGGTGAACGGCATACCGGCCGGCGTCCGACAGCGGAAAATAGAGCCGGTAATACTCGCGCACACGGTTACGGAAGGTCCGGTAGCCGCGGGTGCAGCCGAACTGCTCGATCCACTTGTGTTCATCCGGAGGTACCGCTTGGCTCGTCAGCTGGCCGCCGATCCAGTCGTATTCTTCCGTCATCACGACTTGCTTCCCCATACGGCAAGCCGCAAGCGCGGCCGCGCAGCCGCCTACGCCTCCGCCGATTATGGCAATATCCGCTTTTACTTCCCGATGCATCTCCATTCCTCCCTATCTTCTCTAATTCCATATATTTCCTCGTGCACACTTATTGACGCTTCCCGGGCGTGTAAGGTTGCACGGAGAACCTGTTTTCGTGGAATATAGCGAATGGTCGGAAGTACAGCGAGAGCGGAAGCTTAAGTCACCCTATCGGCTCCGCCTCCAGCGCCTTCTCTTTGAGCCGCTCCACCAGCTGCTCCAGCGGTTCGGGAGCCAGCGGCTCCACAGGCGAAATGCCGCGGTCGAACTGCAGGGCGTCCCCTCCAGCACGACGACGTACCGGTCGCCAAGCTTCGCGATATGGAGCCGGTCGCCGAAATCCGCGAGCAGCGCCCGCACGGACATGTCGCCGATCTTCACCTTCATTTCGATATCCGGCTTCTGCTCCACCATGATCTGGGCCGCTTCGACGACCTGTTCGGAGCTCCATTTTTCCTGAAGCTCACGCTTCTCGCTGCAGGCCCACAGCTCGATCTCCTCAAGCTCCCGTTCCTTTGCCTCCGGATTGTCCTCGAACACCTGCTCGACATATTGATGCACGAAATCCAGCACCTGGTCGTTCATCAGCTCAGGCACCGATTTCTCATACTCGACATATTTCAGAAAGTCCTCAAAATACCGCGCATGCGACGACTGATGAATCTTCAGCTCGCCGACCTCCATCATCCCCGGCTCCGGCATATGCGGGTACATGATCGACTTCAGATTTTTCGCGTGAATCGCCATTTCCACTTTATTCAGCAGGCTGCGCTCATCCGTAATCCGCGCAATCTTTTGCTCGAAATCGCATTTGAACACGAACAGGAACGGCTCGTCAAAATACTCGCTGAGCCTCGCCCGCGCCACGAACATCGCTCCGCCGCGGATCGCGCTGGTGTCCATATAAGCCCGCACGAGCGCTTCCGCTTCCTCGGTATATTCCTTCATCGTCTCGGCGGTACGCAAACGGGCGAACAAATTATAGTTCGGATTCGTCTCCAGCCCGCACCCCGGCTCAACGGCGAAGCGTCCGATCTTCGTCGGCACCTGCTCGGCCTTGGGGTGAAGCTCCGCTTTGCGCTTGGCTGTTTTGGCGAATTCCCCGTGCAGAAAGTCGCTCAGCTCGCTCTCCGCATAATCCTCGCCGTCCAGCGTCTGATAATGCTTGCAGCGCTTGCCCCCTTGTCCGTCCTCCCCATCCACTTGAATCACGAAAAAGGATACCCACTCGACGTCAAACCTCATGCTCCCGATTCTCCTCTGCGCTGGTAAAATTGTGTCGCTTCCATAAAAACAGAACGCCTATTAGTATACTAAATCTTCCGGTAGGTTCCTATAGGAAAACAAACCCCCTTTCCGTGTTGGAAAGAGGGTTGAACGGATCTTCTTTATTTAATTGTGATCGCTGCGCTCGATGTCTTGACTTCCGCCTTCAGAATTTCCGAGAAAAAGCTGAGCGGCACATACATTTTCCCGTTCTCCTTGATGACCGGAGCCGCACTCAGCGAAATCGGAGCCATCCGGTTATAGCTGTAAACGTTCTTCCCTGCACGCAAGGAGGTCCACTGCGCCCCTTTGTTCAGCTCCGCCGCCTGCAGCTCGGCATTCCACTTCACCTCATACCCAAGCTCCTCAGCCGCCTCACGGAGAGGTACCATCCGGTTAATCCCGCTCTCCTCGTACACCGCAGCGTCCACGGCATCCAGCGGCTTCCCGTTCAAGGTAGGGACGGTCGCCTGTTCCTTGCTGCCGCCGTCCGTTCCCGTCGGCGGGAGCGGAATCCGGAACTCCGGCATCCCCGCAGCATACGGCGCGATTTCATAAGGCTGGAATACGACGACGGCGTCCCCCTTCTCAATATAAAAAGGAGTCGTCTCCGAAACGCCCTGGAATGCGTCTTTAAAGTAATCCTCCGGGTTCTCGTCGATCTTCGCCTGAATCTGCTTATTGACCGCCGCCTGGTAATCCGGACCGAACAAATCTTTTAACGTCAGACTTTTTGCTTGCGGCTCATTCCGCAGAGTATAAGTATCCGCGCGCGAAATCCCGTGAGCCCCTCCGGTATACGTATACGTAACCACTTTTAACGAGAAAATGCCGTTATCGGCCGCGCCGCCCTCCGCTTTCACCTCGTACTTCACGGTTATACCGAACGGACGAAACGGATAACCGGACTGCTTGGCCTGCTCCTCATCCTCGGCCGCCTGCTTCTTCAGGTTCTCGGCTTCTTTCATCGCCTGGCTTTCGATGCTGGAATTCAGCTCGCTCTGATAACGCTGGTCTTTCAGCCCTTGAATGACCGGCAGACTCAAATCGATCGTCACCTGATCGGTCTCTTCCTTGACGGTTTTGGCCGTGACCTGCACCGGCTGCGATTCGGCCAGCTGCCGCCGGGACGCTTGAACTTGGACGGACGCCGCTGACGGCGGCTGGACGCTTTCCGCATGAACGGCCGGCACGGCGCTGCCCAGGGCCACATATCCGGCCAGTGTATACAAAGCGATATTGAACGTTTTTTTCATAAATAATGCTCCTCCCCATGGTCCTATTATATAAAGTAGACGACTTTCGGGGAAATAGGTTGCAAAAAAAGTGCATTATTGCCACCCGAATACGGACAGCCCTATGGCACGCGTGGCGGCGGACAAAAAAAACCTTCCCTGTCCACACCGACAGAGAAGGTTCTCGTTATAAAGCGCCTTGATCCGGCCGTTTGCCTCCCGCAAGACCCGCTGCTCTTCCGCCGCCTGAAGAGGACAGGTGATACCCGGCTGCGATAAGCACGATCCCGGATAATAGGAACAGCATATCGTATTGGAACTGATGCATTCCCGGCTTTACATGATGCAGCCCCAGCATTTGATGATTGACCAGCCCTTCCGTCAAGTTAAAGGCCCCGCCGCCGGTTAGCACGGCTCCCCAGAACAGACGCGGGTCCCGCGACAGCCGATCTTTCCGGGAAGCGTCAAATATTTTAACGCAGGCCCACACCATTAGCACGGTAACGAGCAGATTGAAGATCCCGTCGGAGATCAGCTCCAGCCGGTGATCCGGGCTGTCGACCAGATGGTGCCACTGCGGCCATTGATGAAAGACGATGCCGTCAAGCGCCCCCAGGACCCCCAACCCGAGAATGAATCCGCCCCAAAACAAATTTTTACGCTCCAGCCTCAAACGTTAACCTCCTACAGGAACATGGAATTAGGTAGCATTTTCCATTATTCACCATAAGAAAGTGATTATACATATCAACGGGACCGTTTAATCCCCCAGCGCCGGCTTCTCCGGATGCCTCAGCCATTCGAACATCATGCGGATCTGCGCCTCCGTATTCCGTTCCAGCGATAATTCCGGCAGAGCGTCCTCCTCGAAAAAGCCGACCTCACTTGTTTCTACGCCGCCCCCGGCCTCTCCTCCGGTGATCCGGCATTCGTAAAAAATCTTATAAATATGATACGGCTCCGGCGGATGCCCGTGAAATTTCTTGTCCAATACGGCGAGCAGCCGGACCGGAGCCGCGTCAAAGCCCGATTCTTCCCTGATTTCCTTCACCGCCACTTCCGCAGGCGAATAACCGATATCCGCCCATCCCCCGGGCAGCGCCCAGGCTCCGTCACTCTTCTCCCTCACCAGCAGAATGCGGTTCTCCTGAAAAACGACGGCCCGCACGTCCACCTTGGGCGTAGCGTAGCCGGTTTCACTGGCGAAGGTCAGCCGGATCCGCTCCTTGCCGACCCCCGTATACTGATGCAGAATGTCCACGCTGAGCCTGCGGAGCGCCTCGTATCGTTCCAGATCGTATACGTCTCTAGCATACGTCAGACCCGATTGGGCGATCGCCTGAATCTGCTTGGCCCAATCCAGCCACTTCGGCTCGTAATTCGCGTTCTCCTCCAGCCAGGCTTTGAACTCTCCGACCTTCGTAAAAATCCGCTCCGGCGGCTCCCCAAAAAGGGCGCTCTGCGAGACGTTCATCCATTGAACGGCGAAGGTACGAATCCCCGCCCTTCGCCCAGCCTCGATATCCGCCGCGCTGTCCCCAAGGAACAGCGCATGCTCTTTGGGAACGTCCAGAAGGCGCAAAGCCCGGTGAATGCCCTCCGGATCCGGCTTCGGCCTGTCCACATCGTCGCCTGTGACCACGGCATCCCAAACATCGGGTAAACCCAGCGCTTGGGAAGAGATTTCAAAGGCCCTCCGGCTCTTTCCCGTCACGACCCCGAGACGGATGCCTTTAGACCGCGGCTCCTGCAGCATACGGGCGATTTCGCTGTCGGCGCTTATCCCGGCCCGGTGCCCCTCTTCATAAACTTGGTAATAATCCTCAATCGCTTGCGCGGCGGCGGCCGGTTCCAGCAAGCCGACCCTCACGATCTCTTCTTCCGTCGGTCCGAACATGGCGATGATTTCCTCATGCGGAAGGCGGGCGCGGTTATAACGCTCAAACACGGTTTGAAAGGCTCGGATCGACAGCCCCAGCGTATCGGCCAATGTTCCGTCATAATCGAACAATACTGCCTGTACCTTCATTTGCAGCGCTCCTTAGGGAAGATGGAATAAAGGATGATCGCCCCCTATTATACCTTATTTTTTCCACCGCCCGGCATACGCCGGAAAATGCTTCGCATATTTCTTCCTTATGAAAAAAGAGCGCCGAATCGGCACTCTCTTGGATTTGCTTCTGTGCGTTTAAGTTACTGAATGACGCCGCATGCGATGCGCGCGCCGGAATTGCCCGAAGGATCGGTTTTGTAGTCGTCTTCCTTCTCGTGAATGACCAAGGCCGTGCCTCCCGGCTTGAGCAGGGAATTCGGCTTGCCTTTCTCGAGTGTGACGACGGCCGTTACGAAATCGGCCTTGGCTTTGCCGTCGGCACCCGCCACCAGGTTCGGCAGATCGCCGTTGTGATAGCCCTGCGGGTTATGGAAGCCGTGCTTCTTCATGTCCGGGTTAAAATGCTCGCCGGCGCTTTTGAAATCCGGCGCGGCGCATTTCCCGTTCTCATGGATGTGAATGCCGTGCTTGCCTTCGGGAAGATAAGCGGCGTCCACTTGGATGCGCACGCCTTCCTTTTCCTGCTTCAGCATCGCTTTGCCGATGTTCATCCCTTTGGCGTTGATCAGGCCCACCGTAACGGACCCGGCCGCTTCGGACACCGCCGTATTCTGATGATCATCCGCGACCATGACAGGCGCTGCACTGTCGGACGATGCCTGCGTATGGGCCGAATGGTCCTCATTCGCTTTCGCGCCGTACCAGGTGTGCGCTCCCCATGGCGACCGCTGAGAACGAAAGCCAAGGCTGCGGCGGTCAACGCCACTTTACCAACTCTGTTCATGCTTAACCCTCCTCCGTTACAACGGAAACGTGAAAATACAGTAGTCCATTGTATCCAGTTCCCAGAGGGTTAAACCTGAACCGGTCTATTTTTCGGCCAAAAACGGGTTCTTCCATTCCATCAGCATCGCATAGTTCAAGGATTCTTCGTCCTCCAGATAGTTCGGAACGAGCCTTAAGGGAGTCCGGCCGCAGCGAAGCAGGAAGGTCATGACCGGGTCCTTAAGCTTGCCTTCCAGCACCGCGCCCACATAAGCCTCCGGGGGCATCTCGGATGCATAGCGGTGGTACCCCGGGAGCCGTCCGCCGCCCAGCAGGCGCTTCAGGCCAAGCTGGACAACGACCTCATACATCGATTGCATAAGCCACTTGCCGAGCCCGAGCTTCCTGTAAAACGGCCTCACTCCGATATCCACGATGTACAGCGTATTGCCGTTCGGATCATGGTTTCGGATATAGCCCGAATTTGTAATATCTTCCCAGGTATGATCGCCGTGTGATGGATCATAGTTCACGATCAGTCCCGTAACCGAGGCGGCCGGCTCTCCGGCAATTTCCACACAGAGCGCTCCCTGGGGGAATAAGTTGATGTGATTCCGCAGTCTGCTCCTCGTTCCACCAGAGCTCGGATGGGAACGGGGAGGGAAGCTCTCCTGCTGAATCCGGATGAGGCCCGGAAAATCCGCTTCCGTATAAGAACGGATGACCGCCTCCACGGGACGGTCACCTTCAAAGACGTACAGTTCTTTGCGATACAAGGGCACTGCAGTTCTTTCCTCCTTAGCTTAACTCCAATCGGGATAAAGGTCGGTCCGGCGGTCGCGCCAGGTTGTTACCGAGCCCTTCTCCCTCACTTGATACAACAGGTCCAGATCAAGGTCCCCGGTAATGACCATATCGTTGTTGATTTCTCCGACGGTCATCAGGCCCCCTGGCGGAAACGGCACGTCGTTCGGCGTAATCAGCGCGGCCTGCCCGTAGTTGCCCCGCATGAAATCCACCGTCGGCGCTGAACCGACCGTTCCCGTCGTGACAACGTAAATCTGATTCTCGATGGCGCGGGCATGACAGGTATAGCGGACCCGGTGGAAGCCGTGACGGTCGTCCGTGCAGGAAGGGCAGAACAGAATGTCGGCCCCGCGGGCCTTGGCCATGCGGACGATTTCCGGGAACTCCACATCGTAGCAGATCAGAACCGCGATCCGCCCGAACGCCGTATCGAACACTTCCAGCCCGCCGCCGGAAGCCATGTTCCATTCCTTGACCTCCGTCGGCGTGATATGGAGCTTGCGCTGCTCTCCGACCCGCCCGTCCGGATAGAACAGGTACGCAGCGTTATACAGCTTGCCTCCGTCGCTGATAATATGCGTCCCGCCGATGAGATGCATGCCGCTTTGCCGCGCCAGCGACCGGAACAAATCCGTGTATTGCTCCGTAAAGGAAGGAAGCTTCTCAATCGGAAGGGCCCGCCTGACGCCGGATGCGTCCGACTGACCGATCGACAGCGACTGCGTCGTGAACAGCTCGGGAAACAGCAAGACGTCCGAGCCGAACTCTTCGGCCGTTTTCACATAATGCGTGACTTGATCGGCAAAATCCTGAAAATCCGAAATCGTATGTAAATGATACTGTACTGCCGAAGCTCTAACCTTCATGATGATCCCCTTTCGTCTGAAACGGAAACGGCAACTCGGCTAGGGGCTCCGTTTCCTCCGAATCCACCTGTTCAATCGGATCGAAGAATAAAATATGCGGCTTCTTCAGGCACCATGTCGTCATGCACCGCTGTCCGGCGACGTTCACGGTCTTGACCGGCTCCGCGAATTGGGCGTGAAGCCTCTCCGCCGTAGTGACGAGCGCCTCCTCGTTCACCAGATACCGCTCCGTACCGTCCGGCAGCAGATACCGGCTGTTCCCCAGCGGGATGACCCGCTCCTCGATGCCGATGGAGGAGGCCAGTCTAGCAAACAGCAGTCCGCCGGGCCGGAGCACCCGCCACAGCTCCGCCGTCATCTGCTGGAAATGCCGCTCATTCTGGGCAAAATGCAGTACGGCGCAGCAGATCACCGCGTCGAAGCTGTCGTTGGCAAAGCTCATTTTCTCCACCGCTTCCTGCCGGAACCGTTCCTCCGCGGACAGCTCCGGCGCCAGCCGGGAGGCCAGCTTACGGACGGCAAGAACGGCCTCTTCCGACCGGTCCACCGCGTAGACGTCATAACCGTTCCGGAGAAAATAGACCAGGTTTCTCCCGTCGCCGCAGACCCGCGTCCAGCGGCTTCATTCCGGGAGCGATCCGCCCCTTGAGCAGCTGGTCGAACAAATAAATATCGATATTGCCGAACTGTTCGCTGAGATTCATGCCACAAGCCCTTTCGCTTCCGAATATGGCGTAATTTCGTCAATTATACCATCGAAAAGGAAAGAAAACCACGGTTTGCCCTTCTTTCCCGAAAGCTTAAAAGCGGCGGGGACCGGAACACTTGCCGTGCTCCGGACCCCCGCCGCAATGGATTTTACTGCCGATTTTCGGGTTAAAAGAATCGAATGTGCTTGATTTGCGTGAGGATGCGGTCGCGGGCTCTCCCGAGCTTTCCTCTGCGGTCCGGGACCAATGGAACCGCCGAGAGCGCTGCGATTTGCTCCACAACCTGTTCGGTGGTCATGTGGTCGGTATCGATATGCGTTTGAAAGCATTCATGAGACAAGCCTTTGATGCACCGCTCGATTTGCCGCGCCGGCCAGGAATCCCGTCCGTCCCCCCGCCGCTTTAACCGATTCAGCAGCGTATCTCGGGAAGCGCATAATGCAAAATGATGAACGGCGGCCCCATCCGCTCTTAACCTGCCGATGATTTCATGAAAGTAAGGCGGATCCACAATCGTCATGGGTACGAGGATGACGCCTTCGGGATTCGCTGCTCATATGCCGGAGCATGGAGTAATTCATTTCACGCCACAGGGGATAATGCTGAAAATCGTCTTTTCTCGCCGCTCTGGGCATGTTTCTCTGGATAAAATATCCGGCATTCTCCGGATCGTATACGAAGGAACCGGGGATTCGGCGATGCAGCTCATAGGCGGTCTGCGTCTTGCCGGAGCCGAATGCGCCGTTGATCCATAGGATCACGAAGTCATCACATCCTTTGCAAGTTCATTCATCCTGCCGGATCATCCGCCCAATTTCCTTACGGCTCCAAAAGCCGTCACCTCGTCCCTTTATACATGAGCGAGAATGTTCACCAGCTTGCCGAACGGGTCGCGCACAAAGAACCGGCGCACGCCCCAAGGCTCGTTCGCCGGACCGTACTCAATGGCAAACCCGGCTTTCTGCATACGTTCGTGTGCTTCATCGACATCATCCACCTCAATCGAGAGATCGGGGACCGGCGTCCCTGAGCCTCCCTGCGAGGTGAAGCTGATTTGAACGCTCATCTCCTCACTGGAGCCGTAAGTGGTGATCCAGCCGTGATCCATCAAGATATCCAGACCCAGTACATCCTGATAAAACCGCTCAGCCGCCGCAAGCTCCCGCGCAGCGATGTTCGCGACGATTCGTTTGACTTTCATAACAGACCTCCGTTCATGGGCTATATTGGAATTACCATATTTTATGAAACCCATGATACCAGACAGCGAATGGGTTGTCACCACGAATACGCCAAGAAGCGCGAGCAAGGCGACCGAACGATTCGGCCGCCCTGTTCGATTCTCATCCTTTTCCCGATACTTCCGCGGCAAGTCGCTTTAACGGCACCATCGATTCCTCGGGTACATAGTACTTGAACGGATTGTCGTCGATGACGCCGAGCAGCTGCTTGCGGATCGGGCTTGCGTCCCTCAGCAGACGTTCGGACGCCGTCCGGTAATCGATCGGCCGCATCCAGAGCGGGCTGTAACCGAGGAACAGCTGGCGCCTGGTAAACGTGGAGCGGTTCGGCGCGCCTGCGTGCCACAGGTTCTGTGCGAACACGAAGACGTCCCCCGGCTCGCCGCAGACCTGCACTTCATCCGGCACTGCGTCGCGCACATTCTCCGTCTCCGGCCGGTAAGGGCGGCTGTGGGAACCGGGAATGACCTTCGTATTGCCCCGGTCCGGCTCGGACATGTCGCTCAGGATATAGCAGGTTTTGATGTAGTAAGTGGACGTCACGCAGCCAATCGCCGGAAACTGCGGATGTGGGCCGTCCTGGTGCCAGTTGATGAAGCTGTTCGTTTCGGTTTTCACATCGCCGGGATTGGGCCTTCGGATCGTCAAATGAGAGATATGCAGCTGAATATTATAGCCAAGCAGATGAACGATCAACGGAAGCAGCGTAGGCTGATCGATCAATGAAGCAATTTCGTCGTGCCGCTCTACGCTGTTATAGATGTTATAAGCCAGCGCGTCGGGTTCCTGTGCAATGATTTCGTCAACCGCCTTGTTGAGCCGGGTCACTTGATCCGCCGGGAGAATCCCTTTCAGCAGCAGGTACCCCTCCCTGTTGAACTGCTCCGCGAGCGCCGGAATGTCCAGCCGGGCTTGTGTCATCTCGGTAACCTCCCTGTTTACTTCAAATAACCCAGTTCCTTCAGCCGTTTCTCGGCTGCATCCAGATAAGCCTTGTAGTTCATGGACGACTCGAGCGTCTTCAGGAAGGCGTCATATTCGCCGAGCGGCCGTTTGCCGTAAATAAACTTGGCCATCTCCTCTTCGATGTAACGGCCGGCATCGGCGGCATTGTAGCCGTTCGGGTAATCGATGAAGCCGTTGTACGCCTCGATGTGCGGTCGCTTATTGGCGAACTCCATGAACTGCGCCTGCTTGGCGAATTTCACCTGCAAATACTCCATTTCCGGCCGGCCCGTGAATTGATACAGCCAGAAGTAAGCGCCTTCCTTGGCAAGCAAGTCCGTAGGGACGATTTTATTCCCCTCCAGGTTGAAGTGCTTGCCTTTCACACCGTACTGTACGAGGAGCGAGCCTTCCCGGCTGGATACATAATTCAGCGACTCAATGACCTTGTTCAGCTTCTCCGGCTTTTTCTCGAGCGCTTTCGGGATGGCATACAGCCCTGCCGTGCTCCCGATGTCGAGCGCGCTGACATACCGGCCGCCGGGACCCTTCGGGGCTTCCATCTGCACCCAGCCGGCGTTCGGGTTGACCGCCTTCATTTGCTCCACGAATTGATCCTTCGTCATGTTCGGCCAGTCTAGATAGACGATGCCGGCCTGGCCTTTGATCGCCTTCTGCTGATGCTGCAGCCCGGAATTGGCCATGAGCTCCGGGTCCACGGAGCCGGAGTCCGTCAGCTTCTTCAGGAAGGCCAGCGCTTCCTTCATGTTCGGATCATAGAGCGAGTTCACCAGCTTATTGTCTCGGATGTAGAGACTGGGTCCTCCGTCATAGGCGATCCCGAATGCGCCGAAGATCGTATTGAATGCGGCCGTTTTCCCTCCGGTCAAGCCGAACGTATCCTTCTTGCCGTTGCCGTCCGGATCCTGCTCCGTAAAGGCTTTGGCCACGGTATAAAACTCGTCGATCGTAGCCGGCATCTTCAGGTTCAATTTGTCCAGCCAATCCTTGCGGATCCAATACGTCGAGTAAGGAATCTGCGGCGTCTTGGCGACTGCGTAAATTTTGCCGTTCAGCGTGCCCTTCTTGATGCTTTCCTCCCCGACAAAATCTTTCGCCGGCTTCAGCTTATCCAGGTACGGAGTCAAGTCCAGCAGCGGCCCCTGCTCGGAGAACTGCTTCAGCCGCTGGCGGTCCACCATGAACAGATCGGGGAAGTTGGCCGACGCCATGCGGACGTTGAGCTGATTCTTGTAATCGTCGCCCGACGCGTACACGGTCAGGTTGAGGTCCGTACCGAGCGCTTTATCCAGCTCCTGCTTGATGACATCCTGATCCGGAGACGGGAGCCCGTTGCCGGTCTCGATGATGTCCAGCTTGACTTTGCCCGAGGAAGCGGGAGCCGCCGGTTCATTCGCTTTGCCGCCGGCCTGCGATTTGGAATCCGCTCCTCCGCATCCGGCCAGAAGCGTGCCGCCAAGCACCAGGAGGGCGAATGCCGTGATAGAGGCTTTCTTGTTCATAGGGACGCTACCCCTTTCCTTTTTCATATATCGTTGCTTTAAGAAATCAGCCTTTCACGGAGCCGAGCAGCATCCCCTTGGTAAAATGCTTCTGGATGAACGGATACACCAGAATAATCGGCAGGCTTGCGGTGATGACGGACGCCATCTGCATCGTCTCCGTAGGCAAAGCATGTTCTCCGCATTCTCGAGCGGTCGCTGCGTCATCATGAGAATTTCGCGGATGATCACCTGCAGCGGAAACAGCGTGCGGTCGGTCACGTACATGATTGCCTGGAAGAACTCGTTCCAATGCCCCACCGCATAAAACAGCCCGACGGTCAGCATCGAAGGAACGGACAGCGGCACGACGATCTGCAGCAGGATGCGGAATTCTTTCGCCCCGTCCATGCGGGCGGATTCGAACAGCTCCTCGGGGAGGCCTTCGTAGAAGCTTTTCATGATCAGCACATTGAAGCTCCACACCGCATTGGGCAAAATCATCGACCAGACGGTATCCACCAGCCCCAGCGCTTTTACCACGAGATAAGTAGGGATGATGCCGCCGCCGAACAGCATCGTGAAGACCACCATCAGAAGGAATACGCTTCTGCCCGGGAGGAGCTTGCGGCTGAGCGGGTAGGCCATCAACGCGGTGACAACCAGATTAATAAGCGTTCCGACCACCGTAATGAATACCGTGACCCCGAAGGCCTGAGGAATTCCCGTCTCGCTGAATAGCTTCTGGTAGGCGACGAAGGTAAGCGACTTCGGAATAAGGAGAAATCCGCCGTTCTTCAGCACCTCAGAGAAAGGTGTAACTGAGACGGACACAACATACATCAGCGGAAAAATCGCAGCGAAGGCCGCTAACCCCAGAATGAGATAAACCAGTGCATTAAAGAGACGATCCTCCCAGCCTTTTACCATATGCCCTCCCCCATTTCTTGGACAAGTGGTTGGAGCCGAGAACGAGAACCAGCCCGATGGCCGATTTGAACAATCCGACCGCCGCCCCCAGGCTGAAATTCAGCCGCTGCAGGCCGGTACGGAACACCCATGTATCCAGAATGTCCGCCACCTCATACACCTGGATGTTATACAGAATGTATATTTGGTCGAAGCCCGCGTCCAGGATATGTCCAAGCCTAAGAATCAGCAGAAGCACGATCACATTGCGGATCCCGGGAAGGGTGATGTGCCAGATCATGCGCAGTCTGCCGGAGCCGTCCACTCTGGCCGCTTCATAAAGCGTAGGGTCGATGCCCGTCATCGCCGCCAAATAAATGATGGCCCCCAGCCAAGGTCCTTCCAAATTTCCGAACCGACCAGAATCGCGCGGAAGTAATCCGTTGAGGTCAGGAACGGGACCGAGTCCGCCCCGGATTCCACCAGCCAGCGGTTCACAAGCCCCGAGGTTTGCGACAGCAGACGCAATGAGAATGCCGTAAATAATCACCCAGGAGAGAAAGTGTGGCATGTATGTCAGGGTTTGTACGACCGTCTTCAGCCACTTCAGCCGGCATTCGTTCAGCAGCGACGCCATAAGAATCGGCGGCACGACGCCGAAGACGAGCTTGTAGATGCTGATCAGGAACGTATTGGTCAGCGACTGGGCGAAGTAAGGAGATTGAAAAAAGGCGGCAAAATGCTTGTACCAAGGATCCGCCCAGCCGGCGCCGACAATGCCTTCGAGCATATTGAAATCCTTGAAGGCGATGATGACGCCATACATCGGCACATAGCGGAAGACAATGTAATAAACTACGCCGGGCAGCAGCATCAGATAAAAGGCACGGTAGGCCCATAGGTTCTTTCTCAGCAGCTTCAGCCGGGAGAGCTTGGCCTTGGCGGCCGGTACGGAAGAAACGGTAAGTCGCCTTCCATCCATCGGATCACCTCACAGAGTTTGAATAGCGCTTTCATCGCTTGTTTTTAGTATAGCAAGCGCTTACAGGGCCATCTATGCAGCAATCCTGCGAAAGTGTTCCAATTCTTGCAGCCGTTTAACCTGCACCCTCCTCAAAGGCAAGCGCCGGCGACTCAATCCGGATCAGCGTCCCCGTCTCCGGCCTGCTGGCGATCTTCAGACCGTATTCCTGCCCGTAATGCAGCCGGATGCGTTCCTGCACGTTCATCACCCCGAGGCCGGTGAACCGGTGCCTGCTGGGTGCTTTCCGCCGCTCAGAGAAGACATTCTCCAGCTGCTCCGAATTCATCCCCGTCCCGTTGTCCCTGACGGTGATCACGACCTTCATGCGGACCAGCCTGGTCCGTACCCGGATGAGGCCCGGCCGCTTCAAAGGCGCCAATCCGTGGAAAATCGCATTTTCCACCAGCGGCTGAAGCGTCAGCTTGAGCATTTTACAGCCCAGCGTCTCGGGTGCGGCTTCCATCTGCAGTTTGAATTTATCCCCGTATCTCATCTGCTGGATGTGAACGTACATGGCGAGCCCTTCCAGCTCTTCGGCGAGTGTGACGTACTCGCTTTTCTTATCGAAGCTGAACGAGAGCAATCCGACGAGCGATTTGATCGTATCGCGGACGGCGTCGGTTTTGTGCTGCTTGGCCAGACTGCCGATGCAGGCCAGCGTATTATACAGAAAATGCGGCGCGATTTGGCTCTGGAGCATCTTCAACTCGAACTGCTGCTTGCGGCTCTCCGCTTCCTTGATCTCTTGAACGAGAAGCTGAATCCGCTCCATCATGGCATTGTAGCTCCTTGCGAGCCTGCCGATTTCGTCCTCGCGGGTAACGGCAATGTACGGCAAAGACGCCCAGCTCGCGCACCCGGTCCATCTTGGCGACCAGCGTCCGCAGGGGATGCGTGAAATAACGGCTCATCATGTACGAGCTGATGAACAGAATGACGATCCAGACCAGGGCGACCGTGCGGTAATTGTCATATAAGCTGATAATGTTTTGGTAGAAGTAGCTTCCCTCATAGAAGGCGATGAAATGCCAGCCAAGCCGGTTCATCCCGGATTTTACTGCGACGAGCTTTCCCCTGGGCCCTTCGATTTCGGCCGCACCGACGGGCAGATCCGCCATGCGCGCAAGGAATCCCGAATCGAGCTCCGGCGGGAAAACACCGGTATGGTAAGGCAGCAAACGGTAGAAGCTCATGGGTGAGGTGGAATCGAAGGTTTGGACGGCGCTGCCTTTGTTCGTAATGATCGCAAAGGTTTGATCTTTGGAGTTCATGAAGGTGGACAGCATGGAGGTCAGCCGGACCAGGTCGATTTCCACGACCGCCATGCCCCGAAAGCCGCCCTGTCCGGATAGCGGAAGTACAAAAGCCGCGGTTCTTCCGGACAGCGGGGATTCGTACGGTTCCGTAATAAAGACGCCGTAAGTGGACTTCGCCTGCTCCAGCAGCATCTGTAAATGCGGATTGCCTATGATGTCGTAATAAACCTGCGTGTTCGACAGCACGCTCCCATCGGCGCGAACCAGATAGAGCGTTTTATACAGTGATCCGTTCTTCTCGGTATACTGCCGCAGCACCTTAACCGCTTCTTCCTCCCTCCCCTTGTCCAGCGGCTCCTCCCGCGCTGAGAGCATCAGCAGCATGTTCTGCACGTTATCCAGGTAGGCGTTCAAATACAGATTGGTTCGGTCGATAATCACCTCGGAGTCGCTGATCACCTGCTTGCGGAACAAGCTCTCCGCATCCCGCAGGGTTGCCCAGGCCAGAATGCCGAACAGCAGGAGGGTGCCTGTAAATAAAAACAAAAACTGCTTCAACGCTATGCTCCAGCTCTTCACGGAGCGGTTCCACCGCAGCATTCCGCATCAGCCTTTCTTGTAATCGGTTGGCGATACCCCGGTTCGGTTGCGGAACAGAACGGAGAAATACCGGTAGCTCGGAATTCCTACACGCTCGGCTACTTCATAGACCTTCAGCGGGGTCGTCTGCAGCAACCGGATCGCCTTATCCACCCGAAGCCGGGTCAAATACGCATTGAACGACTCTCCCACCTCTTCCCGGAACAGGCGGCTGAGGTAAAAGGAGCTGAGACCCACCTCCTCGGCAACCGAGGTCAGCGTAAGGGGCTCGGCAAGACGCTCGCTGAGGATCCGCTTGGCCAGCCTCACTTCCCTGCGGCATTTGCGCGGCTCTCCCGGGACGGCTTCGATCAGCCCGGACAGGTCACCGGCCAATTGGCTTACCGACTGGGCTTCCAGAAGCCGCGCCAGACCTGTTTCAGGCTCGGGCTCCTCCCGCCCTGACGCAGCACAGACCCGGCCATAGAGCTGCACAGCCCAAGCCTTTAACTCGGCCGGCAGCACCTTGTGCGACGCAGCCCAGGCGGCCCATTCCTCTTGGACATAAGCGACCAGCTCGCCCGGCTGCTCCGCGAGTTGAGTCCAGCGCCGCTCCACATCAGCCTTATCTTTCAAGCTGATTAACGACGTCTCGCGGGCGGCGGTATGAACGGCTATTGCTTGGCCCGAACGATGGTAGAACAAAGCGGTTTCTCTGGGGGTCGTTTCCTTAAGCGCGGAATATAACTGCTCTACGCTCGCAATCGGATCGCTAACGATCGTGATGAGCTTCACCGCTTCGCTCAGATACGGGAGCCGCCGCTCCAGCTCGGCTTCCAGTTTGCCCATCAACTCCGTCATAGACTGCAGCTCCTGGTCCGCCCGGTCGGGGCCGCCTTCTCCGGCATTTAACCATAACATATAATCCGTTTCCCCTGCGGGATCCACTCCAGTACGCTTTCCGGAAGCATACCGGGCCGATCTAGGGCCTGCATTAATGCGAGCCTAACGTCAAACCGGTCTTCCGGCCCGGCCGCCGCATGCAGCCTTGCCGCAATCACCGGTACGTCCGGGACCGTTCCCGTCCAATCGGACAGGCCGTGCTCCGGCCTTGTCTTCGCCGGTCCTTCCTTGATCAGCCGGGTGAGCCGTTTGGACAGCTCCCATCGCCTGCTCTCCCGTTCGCTGCGGCGATGCATCTGCTCCCCGCCGGATCGCTTCGCGGGCTTTGCCGAGAACCGTGTCAATTTCCTCTTCTTCCAACGAAATTTTAATTAAATATTCCAGTGCGCCGAGCTTGAGCGCCTCTTTCGCATAGCCAAACTCGCTGTGGCAGGTGAGAAGCACGACCTGGGTCAACGGGTACCGGCTCGCGGATCCGCTTCGCCAGCTCCAGTCCATCCATCACAGGCATCGTGATGTCGGTAATGACCACATCGGGCTGCAGAACCTCGCATAGACGGAGCGCCTCTTCCCCGTTCTCGGCCTCCCCTGCCAGCTCGGCACCGAAATTCGGCCAGGGAACCATCCGAAGCTCTTCGCGCAGCGGCTGCTCGTCGTCGACAATCAGAACGGTTAGCGGAGTGCTGGACATGCTAAACGACCTCCCGGTAATTTGTAATCGCTTACATTTAATCCTTTGTATCCATGTTATCCCTGCCGCTCCCATCTTATCACAGGAAGAAGCTGCGGCGTTATCCCGAAATCCTGCGATCCTGTATCAAATCTTGCGAAGAATCCGCAGAGGATTTAAACGTGGATAATGCTATCGAATGTCAACAACTTTAAAATCACATGTCATTTAAAGATTGACAGCATGGGTGAAGATGTCCTACACGACTTTCATATGGTAAACAAGAACAATTCTTGGAAAGTTCTCACAGAGCCGGCTTTACCTGATACTGGAACCGGGTCCAGCAAAAAAGCACGCCCCGTTACCCGCCAGTCTACGCTTTCTTATCCGTGACAGGTTTGTTTAACCCAGGTTCCCCGTCATTATAAGCCGCGTGAAGCCGCGCCACTTCCTCCCGTATCCGCTCCACCATGATATCGGGCTTCTCCACAATGACATCGGCCCCCAAGCTGATGAAATAGGAGGCAAAATGATCGAGCTCCTCCTCGCCGAACCGCAGCTTAATTGCCCCTGTCCCATCCGGGTGGACCTCCAGCGAGTCCTCGAACCGATTCTCCCACTGGCGGCGCCGCACACCTGCGGCTGTCAGCCGAGCTGTCAGTTCCAGCCTTCCGGAGCCATCCGACAAGCGGCTTCCTTGCTCTTCCGGCGGCTTGAACCAGTCGGATATCGGAAACCCGCCGAGGTCCATGGCTCGGTGCTCATCATCCGCCCAATCCGCCTGAAGCACCCGGTCCGCCCGGAATAAAAGAAACCGTTCCTTCGCAAAGTCATAGGAGGGGCTGTACCAGTATCCGTTATGGGAATAGACGCCGACCGGTTGAACCGTACGCTCCTTTGCGCCATCGCGCGAATGATAAACAATTAGCGACGGCCGCCGCTGCAGCGCCGCATCAAGCAAGAGCCGCAGGTGGGGCACCGCGGCCCGCTTCGGCGACCAGAAGACGACGCGTTCCTTCATTTGGTCGATCTTCCGCTTCGTATCGTCAGGAAGATAATAATAAAATTTATTCAAAGCCGTGACCGACTCCTCGTTCCAGGGAAGCGCTCCGTAATGCTGCAGCGATTGGTACGCGAAAAACATCGCCGTCGCCTCCTCCTCCGAGAACATGATCGGCGGCAGCATCCGTTCGTTCAACACCCGGTAGCCGCCGTAAGGGCCGTATTCGGCGTACAGCGGCAGACCGAGTTCTTCCAGCGACTGCAGATCGCGCATGATAGTCCGGGGCGATACCTGGAATTCCTCCGCCAGTTCTCTGACGGTAAATTTCCGCTTCTTATTCACGGCGATCATGAGCGACACGAGCCTTTTGGATTTGGACATGGGTAACGCCTCCCCAATCGTTGATACGCTAGGATTTCCATTATACCATGAACTATGCCAGATACTGTCATAGTCTTCAACTTTTTCGTCCGAATGACCCGCAACAAACAAAAACACAAGAACCCCAAACGGTGTCCTTGTGTTCTAAGTCATCTCAAACGTTCAAGCTTCGCAATCGATCATGACGTGAATGGTGTCTCCCTTATGTTCGTTCCGCAGACCGGAACGCCCTTTCCACTTCGGAGAGAGGCACGACATGCGTAATCATTTCCTCCGTATTGACTAGGCCGTCCAGGACAAGCTTAAGCCCCTCATCGAAGTAACGCCGGTTGTCGATATCCCGCTTCGGTTCGGTGGAGAAGATGTCCAGCCGTTTCTTGTGCACTTTAAAGAAGTCGACCGGCTCATGGCATGTGCCGATGCAGCCGTACATCACGATCCGGCCGTTCTGCGCCGCCGCATCAATTGCATCCACCATGCCCGAGCCTTCGAGTAAGCAAGGGATGACGACGTCGAAGCCGTCCGGGAAGTCTTGGCGTACGGCGTCCATCGTCCTCGCATGGGCGTGAGGAAGCTTATACGTATGGGTGGCGCCGTATTTGCGGGCGAGCGCCAACTTCTCGTCGAACAAATCGGTAACCGCCAAACTGCGCGGACTGAAAAGGCTGATCACCTGGGTCAGCACCAGCCCGCTTACCCCTTGCCCCATAATGAGAACATTCTTATGCGGTGCAATGTCCCCGATCTCCGCCGCATGCAGAATACCCGGTAGCACTTCAATTAAAGAGCCTTCGATGAGAGGCGGCTCCTTAGGCAAAGACATTAACGGAGAAAGGACCGCAGCACACATATTCCGCGAACGCGCCCCACACATACCTGAGCGCTACATGATCCCCCTCTTTCAAGCCGATGACGCCCGGGCCGACCTTGTCGATCACTCCGGCCACCTCGTGCCCGAGCCGGGTAGGATAGGAGATAAATTCCGGCGAACGCGCTCCCCGGAACACCTCGACGTCGGCGCCGCAGATGCCGACCCATTTGACCTTGACCCGGACTTCGCCTTCCTTCGGCTCCGGGATCAATGCCCGCTTCATGCTGATTTTCCCGATCTCGTCCATGACCACGCACATCTGGGTGCCGGGACCGTCGTAATCCACCAGTTCCATTGCCGGGACGGACATTTTCCTTACCATACAGGCATGACCCCTTTCATCCTTGTTTGATACCATTGTAATCGCATGACACCCATCCCGGCGATGCCGAAACTACATAACAATTTAACCGAAATTCAGGTATAATGTAGATAAAGATTGTCATTCCAGTAAAAAAGGGAGGCTTAAACTCATGACCGAGGTTCCAAGAGACACACAGCTCGTACTGTACTGGACGGCGCGGATCGATTATGACCGGAATAAAGGAGTGGCTTCGCACAGCCATGATCAATTTCACCAGCTGCTGGTCCTCTTGGAGGGTCAAGCGGAAGGCCGGATCGGCGACGATCGTTTTTTCTTGCAAAAGGGAGATTATGTCTATTTTCCGAAGGGTGTGGAGCATCATTTTCGCTTCCTTTCGAAAGCGGTTACACTTGACTTCAAATTCGCCGTCCCGTGCGCCGGGTTGGAGGCATGGATAGGTTCCCATCCGCTGTACGGTCCTTCAGGCGGGACCGCCGTCTCGGAACTTAAGCACTGGTTCAAGCTGTCGCCGCTGCACCGCAGACATCCCCGGCCGCATTTGCCTCTGCTGCTCGATTCCGGCTTTAAGGGAACGCTGCTGACTCTGCTGGCCGGCTCGGCAGGGCATCAGGAGACCGCTTCCCTTCGAATGAATGAAGAATCGTTCCCGATCGCCAAATATATCCGGGAGCGGCTCGCGGAGGAAGTGACGGTCAACCGGCTTGCGGAAGCCTTTAATTTTCACCCGCATTATTTGATCAGCATGTTCAAGGAGCGCGTCGGCATGTCGCCGATTCAGTATTTACAGCACGTCCGCCTGCAGAAGGCCGAGGAATACCTCGAGTTCACCTCGCTCAGCATAACGGAAATCGCGGAGAAGCTCGGCTGGAGCACCCATTATTTTTCCAGATTGTTTCAGCAGAAGAAAGGCATAGCCCCTTCCGCTTACCGCGATCAGACCAAATCCGCACAGGGCGAGGATATTATTCTGCAGGACAGCTTCAGGAACGAATGGCGAATCACGGAGCTGGAGAAGGTTTGAACGGACAAACGTAAAAAGGCGGGCCTAAGCGCCCGCCTTCGTTGTCTCTCCCACTCAAGCCATCAGCTCCCACATCCGCTCGCTCACTTCGTAGGTGGTTTTCTCCTCCTCCAGGTCGCGGATGATATCCTCCACCACTTCCTCCATAAGCGCCAAATGCCCCTGCACCGAAGCGCCGGCGATATGCGGCGTCAGCAGCACATTGGGAAGCGATCGGATCGGGCTGTCCGCAGCAAGCGGCTCCTTCTCGAACACATCGAGCGCCGCAAAGAAACGGCCGGACTGCGGCTCCTCCAGGAAGGCCTGCTCGTCAAGGACGCTCCCCGGGAGGAGTTGATGAAGACCGCCCCGTCCGGAATCCGCTTCAGGAGCTCCCTGGTCAGCATTCTTTCCGTAGCGGGCAGCTTCGGTGCATGCACGGAAATAATCGGACAGCTCATAACCTCTTCCAGCGAAGCTCTTGTCACATGCAGACGTTCGGCGGCTTCCTCGGACAAATAAGGATCATAGACGAGAACCTTAACCTGGAACGGCGCAAGCAGACGGATGAATGCCCTTGCCGTGGAGCTGGCGGAGACGATGCCGACGGTGCTTCCCGCGAGCTCCCTGCCCTTCAAGCCCGGCAGCTTCCACTTGCCCTCGCGCATGGCGGCGTCGAACGTCGGCAGATAGCGCAGGGATGAGAGCAGGGCCGCCAGGCAGTACTCGCCCACGCTCTGGGCGATACGCGGAGCGGCGGAGAACACCTTCACACCCCGCTCGAAGATTCGCTTCGGCACCAGGTGCTTCACCGTTCCCGCCGCATGGCCGATCGCACGCAGCTTGACGGCTTTCTCGAGTATTTCGTCGGTGAGCCCGGGCGAGCCCCAGCTTGTAATAATAACTTCCGCGTCCGCAACGAGCCCGGCCAGCTCCTCCTGGGTGTAGTCTCGCCCGGTTTCATTCCATTCCGTGTCAAAATAGTCGTTAAGCCTGTTCCGGCATGCTTCGGAGCACACCTCGTCCAGCCTGGATTTCGGTGAAAGCACCAGCGCTTTAAGCTTGCTCATGGTTCATGTCCCCCTTAGGATATTAAGGCTTACTTAAGCGTAATTACCTGCTTCGTACGCATCGACTCAAAGCGACCGTCCATCACGTTCATGACGCTCAGGATTTCCCGGCCGCCGGCAAGCGGTCGCCGCTTCTCGCGGATCGCGTCCGCAAACTCCTCCAGCCGCCAAGTGAAATTATCGTTCGACCTTTCGCATTCGTCAATCTTTTCCCCGTTCTGCCACAGCTCGTACTCATCCTTCAGCTGCATCATCCCGTTCGAGCCGATGAGATAGCGGTCGTAAATGCTGTTCTGCGTGGACCAAATCCGCTTGCCGGTCAGACCGTCTTCGTCCGTCGGCCGGCGGCCGGCGTTGAAGGACATGAGGACGTTCGCCATCCGTCCGTCGCCGAAGCCGAGCGAGATGGCCACCTCGTCCTCCCCGCTCCAGTTCGGATTATTGGAGTGCCCCTGCGCATAGACCGTCTGCGGTGCTTCTCCGTAGGCCCATAAGATATAGTCTAGAATGTGGTCGCCCCAGAGCGGAATGATGAAGCCGCCGATCTTCGCTTCGTCCTTCCACCAGTCCGTCGCCGGCTTATCCATATGCGCCAGCAAGCAGGGCGTTGATGTTGATAAGCTCCCCGATCTCCTTGGCCCGGACGCGGCGGACGGATTCCATCACCGGGCGGAAGAAGCGGCGGCTCTGCCCGACCATCAAGGTGACGCCTGCGGCTTCGGCGGCGACCGTCATCTCCTCCGCTTCGCTCACATTCATCGCCATCGGCTTCTCGACCAGTACATGCTTGCCTGCCTGTAGCGCTTTAATCGAATATTCCGCATGCAGATCATGCGGCAAAGAGCAGCAGATACGCATCGATTCCGTCATCCCTCAGCGCTTCGTCGTAAGAGGTATAGGTCCGGACCTCCCCCATTCCCCGGCTTCCTGCCGCAGCTTGTTCTCATCCCGCGTTACGAGTGCAGCCAGTTCAATTTTATCGCTTAATTTCCTTAAGGCCGGCAGATGAGACTTCGATACCCGTCCCAATCCGACGACGGCCAAGCGCAGTTTACGCTGCATATGCGCCCCTCCTATTTTGCGTTCAGTCGGTCTTGATACGATTTGTTGTATTCTTCTGTGATTTTCCTATAGTTGGCGTCCGCTTTCAGCTGTTTCACCATAGCAACCCATGTTTCAATCGGCTCTTTGCCCATAATGATTTTGACCTTCAAATCGTCCATTTTCTTCGTATAATCCGGGCCGTACTTCAAGTCGGTATCGGAGGTCAGGCCGATGGACGGATCGACAATGCTGATTTTGGACCGTTCGTCAATAATTTTCTTGTTGCGCTCGAACACTTCCTTCGGCATGCCTACACGGTAAGCCCATAAATACTTATCGTACCGCTCGAAAATTTTCCCGAAGGAGCTTTGCGACACGCTGTCCTTAATCGCCTGCTCGGTCGTCGTTTTAAACCCGTCCACCACATTGAAATGAACGCCCTTGATCCCGTAGCAGGCAAGCTCGAAGCCTTCCTCGGAAGCACCGTAATCCATCAGCTCGAGAATTTTGCGCACCTTTTGCTCCGGCACCTTCTTCGGAATCAGGTATACGCCCCCGATGCCCGAGTTCTGCGGCACCACCTTGCCGAACGGCCCCGTTAAGTACGTGAACGGCAGGAAGTTCGCTTTCGGATCCAGCTTCAGTGCCTCTTCGTTCGCCCGCCAGATGCCTTCGACCGTATCCTGCGTGACCCCGACTTTCCCCGCTTTGGCCATGTCCTCCCACTGGGTGGTCTTCAGCACCGGAAAGTCCTCGGGAACGATCTTCTCCTTATACAGCCGGTTCAGCCACAGCGGCCGCATCCCTCGTTCCCGGCTCCAGATCGGTGTCGACCAGCTTGCCGCCCGCAACCTTCCACTTGCCGTTGCCGCCGTTAAAAATATCCTGCACCTTCGAATAATTCTTCATATTATAGCCGTACGTGTCGTTCTTGCCGTTCTTGTCAGGATCGTTATATGTAAAAGCCTTCAGCACTTCGTAAAACTCATCCATCGTTTCCGGCATCTTCAGGTTCAGGTTATCCAGCCAATCCTTGCGGATCTCGAAGTAGCTGGCCCCCTCCAGCGGGCGGACCGACGGGATCACGTAGCTTTTCCCGTTGATCTTCGTTTTGTCCCATATTTCCTTAGGATACTCCATCAGGTTCTTATAATCTTTGAGAAAAGGGGTCAGGTCCCAGAAGGCACCCTGCCGCACCATCTGCTGCATCTGGGTGTTCTTCAGATCGCTGACCTTCATCAAATCCGGCATATCCCCGGACGCCAGCAGCACATTCTGCTTATCGGTCCAGCTGTTGGGCGAAACCCAGGTGATGTTCAGCTTCGTATTCGTCCGCTTCTCGAATTCCTTCGTCACCGGATTGTCCGGTCCGGGCGGCTCCGCCGTGCTGAATTCGGTAACGATGCTGATCTCCGTCGGCTTGCCGCTGTCCTGGGGGCCGGTGCTTCCGCCGGCGGATGGACTGCCGCCGGAGCAGGCGGACAATAGGGCCGCCATAAAAGCCGCTGACGCCACCGAAGCAGGCAATACCTTCTTGACGGGGTAACGCATTCTCTTCATACTAACCCTCCTTGTGGTATAAAAGCATGGGTATGCCGGGGGTTAACCTTTGACCGAGCCCAGCATGACACCTTTGGCAAAATGCTTTTGCAGGAAAGGGTATACGCATAAAATCGGCGACGTCGCGATGACGACGGCCGCCATTTTGAGCGTTTCGGCCGGAATGCGCTGCTCGGCCATCATCTCGGCGGCGGCCGAGCCGCCCGCCTGGGTCGAGGAGTCGATCAGCATGTTCCGCAGCACGAGCTGAAGCGGCCATTTGGCCGGATCATTGATATACAGCACCGCATTGAAAAACGTATTCCAATAAGCCACCGCATAAAACAGCCCGAAGGCCGCCAGCGCCGGAAGAGACAGCGGAAGAATGATGCGGAAGAAGGTTCCGATGTCGGTCGCGCCGTCCATGACGGCCGATTCTTCGAGCTCCACCGGAATGCTGTCGAAGAAGCTTTTCATCAGAATCACGTACCAGCCGCTCGTCAGCACCGGCAGGATCAAAGACCAGACACTGTTAATGAGCCCCAGATCGCGAATCAAGATGTAAGGCGGAATGAGCCCGGGGCTGAACAGGATCGTGATCAGAATCATCAGCATTAGAACCCGTCTTCCCAGCGGCCGCTTCTGGGACAAGCCGTAAGCCAGCGCCGCCGTTACAATTAAGCTCAGAGCAGTGCCCACGGTAGCCAGGAAAGCGCTGACGACCGTCGCATCCTTAAATGTAGGCGTCGAGAGCAGGTAACGGTAAGCGCCGAGCGTCCAATGCTCCGGAAACAAGACGAATCCCTGTTTCCGGATATACTCGGTCGGATCCGTGAAAGAAACAACGAACACGTAGTAAATGGGATAAAGCGTAATCAGTCCTATAGCGCCCAGCACCAGCACATTGACGGCTTGGAACAGCCGGTCCCCCAAGCTTTGCTTCAATGGTGATCACCCCGATTCACATATTCCAAACGTGCACCGCCGGTCAATACACCCCTCTTCGCCGAAACGTTTGGCAACCTTATTGGCCGCAATAACCAGGATCAGTCCCACAACCGACTTGAACAGGCCGACGGCCGTACTGAAGCTGAACTGGCCCTGCTGGATGCCCAGACGGTATACGTACGTTTCGAAGACATCCGCCACATTGGAGACCGCGCCGTTCATCATAAGGAATACCTGCTCGAAGCCCACATCCATCATATGGCCGAGCCGTAGGATGAACAGCACGATAATCACGCTGCGGATCGCGGGAAGCGTAACGTGCCAGGCCTGACGGAAGCGTCCTGCTCCGTCCATTTTGGCCGCCTCATAGAGCTGGGGATCGACGCCGGCGATAGCCGCAAGAAAAATAATCGTCCCCCACCCCGTCTCCTTCCAGATGTTCTGCACCGTCAGAAGGCCCCAGAATACATTAGCATTGGTGAGAAAATCATATTTGGCATAGCCCATATGCTCCAGCAATTGATTGATCACGCCCGACGATTGGGAAAGAAGCAGAAACGTAATGCCCGCGATAATGACCCACGACAAGAAGTGCGGCATGTAGACGATCGATTGAATCCACTTTTTATAAACCTCGCTGCGCAGTTCATTCAGCATCAGCGACAGCAGGATCGGCGACGGAAAGAAGAAAATCAGGTTGAGTAAGCTGATCGCCATCGTATTGCGGAACAGCGGCTGGAAGTCCTGGTTCGAGAAGAACCGGATAAAGTGGTCGAAACCGACCCAGGGGCTCTCCATCACCCCCATATACGGCGAGTAATCCTGGAAAGCGATGACGATACCCCACATGGGAATGAACTTGAAGATAAGGAAAAACAGGACACCGGGCGCAATCAGCAAATACAGAAATTTATCACGGCGAAGAGCGGTCCAGACGGGTTTCCACCGGCTTTGCTGCGCTGTATAGGGGATGGCACCCGTGCGGGAGCGCGTTTGCGAGGCCATGTCCCTGGCACCTCCCTTTATCGGAATAGCGACTTGGCGTAAGCGAGATCTTCGGCGATATAGCAGTCTTTCCGCTCCAGATCCGTGTATTCTGCAGTCAAACAGACGACTCCGGTATACGGTCTATTCTTCAAGTATGCTGCAGTCCGGGACCAAGAGGCGAATCCGTGCCGTCCGGTCGTATAATGCCGTTTCCATTCCGCCTGCTCAGCCTCCGGACCGTTGGAGCGAACCAGGAATACATTCTTCAAATTAACCATAGCAAGATGAGACCAGACAATATCCAGGCCGTACTCCGGCGCTGCCCGGCCAGCGCATCGTGAGCGGCATCCCATATGGCTCCCACATAAGCCGGCGGGTACGCTTCTATGATTCGCATCAGCCCGTTGACATCCGAAACGTAGTTCCCGCAATGTGGCTGAACGCCGAGCTTCACGCCATATCGCTCGCAGAGCGGCGACCAATCCTCCAGCTCCTGCTTAGCTCTGAGCTCGCTGGCCTTGTAGCCGTCCTGCCCGATGCCGATCATGATGCGGATCATCGGAATTCCCGCCTCGGCGCAAGCCGCAAACACGGCTTCATTCACGGGAGCGGCTACGCTGAAGATGCTCACTCCATACTCCCGGAGCTGTTTCGCGAATTCCGGCAGATCCCGCCCCACCCGTTCCGGCTCTACTGGAAATCCGCTTCGTACCGGCGACTCTATGCCGTCGAAGCCGATTCCGGTTACAAACCGCGCTAATTCCGGTGCCGATTGATCTTTCCAATGCTTGGTAAACAGTGAAAAAGAAACCGCTTCACCCTGCGTATCCATGAACTCGTTCCCCCTTGGATCTGGTGGATGCTTCGTTATACACTTACGTTCGTTTGCGTAATTTTCAGAAGATGCTGCACGTCGTTATAGCATTGCCGTGCCAGCGCTGCATGAACCGGCAGATCGGAGCCCGGCTTACTCACGCTCTCCACGGTCAGGAGACCGCTATAGCCGATTTGCTCGAGCCCCTGGAACACCTCGTACCAGTCGATTCCCCCTGGTTGATGAGCCGGTGGCAGTAGTAACGCTCCCAGGTTTTATTATTCTTCGGGATGACCCGGTGGTAACGTCCGATATGAGGCACGTAGTCGCTGTATTCGAACGCCCAGGGGTAGCGGGTTCCCTTCAGCTGCACGATGTCCTTGATATGTACGTTGTAGAGATAGGGCTGCAGCCGTTTGATCGTCTCGATGCCGTAATCGGTCGGCACCTGGTACATATTGACCGGATCCAGAATGAGGCCCACGTTATCCCGCCCAACAGCCTGCAGGAAAGTGATGGAGGCATCCGCATGGTCGCAGAGCGTACCGTGATGGATTTCGATCACCGCCTTGATCCCGCGCTCTTTCGCCGCATCGGCGCATCTTTGGAACCAGCGGACCGCCTTCGCGAAGTCTTCGGGCGATACTTCATCCGAGTGCTGAAACCCCGGGTTAAGCCGCATCATGCCGCAGACCGATCACGGATGCGAAATCGAGGTATCTCTCCCATTTGTCGAACTCGACCAGGTTCTCCTCCTCCGTATTGCAGGCGAAATTCCCCGCAAATAGCGACAGATTGGTCGGTGTGAGTCTGTAGCCGTCCAGCAGTTGCTTGATATGGACAGCTCTCTCCTGAGGAATCCGGCCGTCCTTCAGCTCCCCGACGCCGCGAATTTCCACGCCCCGGTAGCCGATCGCCGCCGCATCCGCCAAAAAATGCTCAATGGTGGAATCATCATACATGTTACCGCCCAGTACTATCATTGCATTCATTTTCAAACACCTCCGTGGCAGCGTTTTCAAATTCCATATAGGAATCATAAATCAGCGCCCCACTTTAGTCAATATTTAAATTAAGTCTCTTCTCGTTTTTACTTTACTTGAATCAATTCGATCATTTGGCATATAATTTTGGCATGCTTAGTTCTGTTTTTGGACCTTCACATTGATATAGAGACGGTGAACCGAAATGATCAGCCCCCATAAAGCCGGAGATCAAAAGGGCAGCAAAACCAGCATTATCCAGGCTCTGCGGATGCACGGCCCGATATCCCGGATCCAATTGACCAAAATTACGGAGCTCAGCCGGGCTACGATATCTTCCGTCATTTCCGAGCTGATCGACCTGAATCTGGTGCAGGAAACGGAAAAAGCTCCTTCTACGGGAGGGCGTCCCGCGACTGCGCTGGAGCTTGTCGCCGGCTCCCACGCCGTGCTGGGCGCCGATTTGGACAATCAGGAATGGACGCTGGGCGCCTTCGATTTGCTCGGCAACGTACTTCGTAGGGTCAATATACCGGTAACCTCCGTTCACCCGGAGGCCGCCGTTCGGGAGCTTGCGGTGCACGCGGACAAGTTTATTAAAGATTTTGACATAAGTCAGATTAAACTGCTGGGTTTAAGCGTGCCGGGGCTGGTCGACACCAGCCGCGGGGTGATCAAGAGCGCGACGGATCTGGGCTGGCATCAGGTCGATATCGAGGATATGGCCGGTAAGGCGCTCGGCTGGCCTGCCGTAGCTTTGAACCGGCACCGGGCCCGCGGTCTTGCCGAATGCCGCTTCGGTTCGGGCACCGGGTTCCGGCACATGATTTATGTGGGGGTAGGTTCGGGGATTGCCGCCGGCATCTTTAACGACCGCCAGCTTGTTTCCGGCTCCTTCGGCGGAGCCGGCGAGCTCGGGCATACGACCGTGGAACCGGACGGGCCCGTATGTCCGTGCGGTAACAACGGGTGTCTGCATCTTTATTCCACCGCCCCGGCGATTGAACAGGAAGCCCGCCGGCTTCTGCGTGCCGGATACGCGGAGAGCATGCTGACCGGAGCTTTTCCCGGCAATGACTTGCAGCCGCTTCAAGCAAAAGACGTCTGCCGGGTCGCCGATCAAGGCGATGCCTTGGCCGTTCAAATTATCGAGCGGGCCTCCGGCTATCTGGGCATCGCCCTGGCCAATCTGGTGAATCTGCTCAATCCCGAGGCGATTATTCTCGGCGGCGAGCATCCCAGCCATGTGCGGCACTTATGTGCAAAACGCGACCAAAGTGATGCGCCAGCGCTCCATGACCGCCCTTTCCGCCGGCATTACCGTCAAGACGGCTGCATTGGCCGAAATCGGCGGTGCGCTTGGCGCCGTCAATTATGCGCTGGACCGGCATTTTTCCTTCTCGATGATTCAGTCTCAAACGACGAACTCGCGATGATCTCAAGCCTATTCTCCTCATCACAAGAAAGAGCGCGGACGAATCCGCGACTCTTTGAAGCGTGGCTATTTGGACGGAAGCACTGCTTCAGTCACCATATCCCATTCATGAATCTGATATCCTCTTGCTCCCCGGGCAACATACGGGTCCTGCTTGACCCATTCCAACACGTCCGCCTCGGACTCCGCCCGATATATGACGAGCCCGCCTGCCCCGTCCACAAACCGGCCTCTCGCGAAGATTCTGCCTTCACTTTCCCGAAGCGCCAAGTATTCCAAATGATCTGTGCGGTACTGCTGGCTTTTCTCCGCATCCAGCATAGGTAAGAAAACGGCAAAATGCTTCATACGATCTTAAGCTCCTTTGAAGGTTGATATGATTGCTGAATCACCGCCTGCATCCGCATGCCCGGCAGGACAGACTACATTCATTTTACCGCAAGACGGGCCTTTATTTAAATCCGAATTTCCAGGTTTTATTTCTTTTCCCCTTTCTGGGTTAGCAGCTGCTGGATCGCCAGATTCGCTTCTTCTTCCACGGACCGAAGCGACGTGTTCAGATCCATTCCGCCTTTATAGATGTTGTCGAATATTTTCCCCGTATTCACCGCATAGTAGACGAGGCCGGACTGCCGGGGAGCGGGCGGCGGCGCGTTCTTGCTGTAGTAGACCGCACCGGTATTCTTTCCTTTCAGCTGAAGCAGGCTTTGACCGTACAGGTCACGGACCGCCTTGCTCTTCAGCGGAGTCACGATCCCCTGCCTGGACAGCTCCGATTGCACCTCGTCGGACAGCAAATATTGAATGATCTGAAATGCCTGGTCCTTGTACCTCGAGCCTTTCGTAATAAACAAGGAATAGGTATTCGGCTGCATGCCGGTGCCCGGCAGTTCTTTGAATGAAGGCGGCGAAGCCAGATCGAATTTCAAATCCTTATTCGCGTTGTACCAGCTGGTAACCTTCTCGGCGACATGGACGGCAATAGCCGTCTGCCCCTTTGGAAAATCGTCGACGCTCGTATACTCATTGCCGGGGATATCGTAAAACCGCTTGAAGTTCTCAACCAGCCTCTTCCACTCCTCGGTGCCCACGGCCGCCTTATTTTCTTTCAAATCCAGCGGAGTCAAAGAAAGCTGATTATAAGCCATCATCACGCCCGGATGTGCGGAAAATCCCTTATAACCCGTGCCGTCCACCGTCCGGGTCATTTTCTTCGCGAGCTCGTATATCTCGTCCCAGGTCATCCCGTCTTTCGGATACGGTACTCCGAACTTATCGAACAAATCCTTATTGTAAAACATCACGATATTGCTGAGTGTAAAAGGCGACCCGTACAGCCGGCCCTCCGGATCCGCATTCCTGACCTGCGCGACCGCCGCCTCGTCAAGCCGGCTGAGATCGAAGTTGTATTTTTTCACCAGGTCCGACATGTCGCTTGCCAGATCGAACTCCTTTACCTTCGAGACAATATTGCTGCTGGCCTCCAGCACAATATCCGGAATCGTTCCCGCTGCGATCAGATCGGCATAGTCCTGCCCTTTTCCCCGGTGGATGTGCTGAATCGTGACGTTCGGAAATTTCTTCTTGATATACTGGCCGATTTCATTCTCGAAGCCGCTCTCGTCCGCATAAACGGAATTTTGCGCCGTGAAAAAAGTAAGCGTAACCGCCTCCTGGCTTCCCGTGCCTGCCGCATCGCTATCCTTCTTCGGTTCGCCTCCGCCACCACCTTTGCAACCGCTTACAATTACAGCCGCGCTTAAACCCATACTTAATATAAGATAACCCGGCTTTCGCCCCATGGCGATCCCCCTATAGGTAATGAAGAAGCTTGACGCCGCCTCTTGCATGCCATTATAGAGTGAACCCCAGTTTATCGCTACGACATATCCTCATTTCTTTTTACCGTGAATTCACATCTATTTCTCTGCTCCGCAGCTATTTTCTGCCTGACATTTCGGAAAAACGCACCTTTCGGCCTTAAAGAAGGTCAGCGTCACGAATTTTGTAAGGGGATGCTCTTAATCTAACCAAGAGGTACACGACATGAGGCTGGTAACCAAAACAAGGCTCGACTACCTGCAGACCTTGATAGAGTCTATTAACGATGAGAAAAAGCAGAGGGAAGCGCTGCAGCTCCTAGAATCGATCAAATCGGACATCGAGGAAAACTACGCGGAAATCCGCCGGCCGATCCGGCTATTTGAACGTAAGAATTAAAGGCTTCCTGCCCCTTAACAAAAAAGGCGAACAGCGATTATCTTTTGTCCATAACAAATCTAGCATCTCGCATACTATATTATTGCAGACGCCAGCTGCGCTCATAGTGACACTCCCAGAGAGATCGGGCCCCGGAAGGCCCGATTTCTTATTTTCTCATAAGGGGATCCAAAACCGCCTTACGATATTCCCGTTCGGCTCCATATATTCGGAATCGAACACACCGCCGTTCTTTAGAATGGTTCTTTCCGAGCCGATATTTCCTTTGTCGCAAACGACAAGAACTTGATCAAGTCCGAGCTCCCGGGTCTTCTGCAGAGCCAAATGAAGAAGGGCCGTCGCTAAGCCTTTTCTTCTCTCGGACGGCCGGATACCGTAACCGATATGCCCTCCGCTGTTAAGTAATTTCGCATTTAACCGATGGCGGATATTGACAGCGCCGAGCACTTTCTTCTCTTCGTTGACCAGCCAGTAGGTGGTATGCGGTACCAGATTCTCGGAAGCTGCCTGAATTCCCTCTCTCAAGAACCGGACCATACCCGAAAAATCGTACGGATCCTTGGTAACGACCCAAGGGACGATGTCTTCCCCACTTTGTTTCCATTCTTCGTAAAATGAAATATACGCTTCCTGATAATCGGTGGATGGTTCCACCAGAAAGACAGGTCCGTGCATGAGATCAGCTTCCTTTCGACCGGATTAAGCTTTCTCCCCAACTTACTCGTAGTACTCTGCCTGCTCTTCCTCCACAATGCTTTGCAAATCGGAGGCCGTGATGCTGTAGATCGGATATTCACCCGTTCGGGCATGATGCAGGGCCTGCTCTTTAATAAATCTCGGCGAGCCTACATTCTCCTCATCATAGAGCAGGATCAGCGCGTCCGAGTTGCGCAGCAGAAACTGATCCTTTTGCTTAAACTGCCAGGGCCCGTCATATTTGCTCTTGGTCACGCTATTGACATAATCCGCATGCTGAATGACGCGATTGTAGATTTCTTTCTTCTCGTCGCTCCAATTCTCTTCCTGCGCCAGGAACGGCGTGATGACGGCAAGCTGAAGCTCTTGGCCGCTCTCCTTCAGTTCAAGGACCGCTTCCGCCGCCCACAGCTCCACGCCCCACTGCCCGCTGACAATCACCCACTCCAGACCTTCTTCCATCAAGGCAAGGATTTGATTTTTCAACGCTTTCTTAATAATCGCAATGCCCGGATGCTTGAGTGAAAAAATCCCCAGCTCCGCTGCTTTATAGCCTGTTACCAATACGGTCTTCACGAACCCGACACTCCCCGTCCATCCCATGCTTTTATCAGACTAACACAGTGCGGCGGGATTATAAAGCGCGGATCCAAGCCCGTCTGTTATTCATTTTTGGCAAATGTTCTTCCTACCGCTTCTACGACCGGCCATACGGGCGGGCTGATGTCGCCGGGCAGCTCCGCAGCAGGAAAGAAACGGTATTCCCGGCTTTCAGTGTCTACCCGCACCTCCCCTTATAGCTTCTGCAGAGATAGACCACATCCACGATGTAGACTTCGTCTCCGTTCGGATATATGTAGTGCAGATCCTTACCGGAGAATACCTGAAACAGCTCAAGTCCCTCCGCTGCTAATCCCGTTTCTTCCGCCAGCTCTCTTGCCGCCGTCTCCTCCGTGGTTTCCCCGGTTCTACCGCCCCGCCGGGAAAACACCATTGTCCGTTATCCGACCGCCTCAGCATAAGCACTTCATCCCGGCCGTTGAACACCAAAACACTGGCACCGCATAATAACAACGGCTTGCGGCCGATATGCCTTCTCATCTCTTGAATGTAGGTATTCATGGATTTCCCCTTTAAGTCCAAATGCATCCCATACAAAAATAAGGTCCGCCTCCCAGATGCAGAACAACATAGGATGCGGACCTCTCTTTATTCCCTTTAAGCCATTCAAGCAATTAGCTTAAAATTATGCTTCTATCCCCATTTTCTTCAAGTTGTTCAAGCTGACCTGAAGACATTCGAACGGATCCTTGCCGTAGCATTGGTCCTGTTCGATAGGCCCCCATTCTACACCGATCTCCTTGCAGGCTTCCAGGATGCGCCCGAAGTTCATATTGCCCTCGCCCACTTCCGCGAAACGCTGCTCCCGGCCCGAGGTGACCGCCATATCCTTCAAGTGTACGACCTTCATCCGGCCGTTCACTTTACGCACCCACTCCGCCGGATCCCCGCCGCCGGCTTGAATCCAATAGACATCCATTTCAAAATCGACGGCTTCCGGATCGCTCTCCTGGATCAGAATATCCAGTCCGGTTGTGCCGTCAAACTTCGCCAATTCGAAATCATGGTTATGGTAAATGAACTTCAGCCCCGCTTCGTTCAGCTTGCGGCCGATTTCCGAAGCCTTCTTGGCAAAGGCTTGATAGCCTTCCTTGCTTGTACGATATTCTTGGGGCAGACCGCCCAAACCCACATATTTGCAGCCCCAGAGCTTGTGCCTTTCAATGACTTCCTCGACGTTGTCCGTCAAGTCTCCATAGCCGATATGTGTCGCGCAAATGGTCAGCCCTTCGCGATCCGTGATTTCCTTAAGCGCCGTCATATCGATGGGACTTACCCCGGAAACTTGTACGGCGTTAAAGCCGATCTGCTTGACCCTCTTGAGAGCGCTTGCAATGTCTTCCGGCGTTTTGAGAAATTCCCTCAACGTGTACAGTTGTGCAGCTAATTTCATGTTACCACTCCTTCGAATGATGGGTACTGGAAATGATGCGGAACAACCAAACTAAGTATATGTTGAAACCGGTTTATTTTACAAGAAAAATATGGGGAGCCGCCGCGTGCCAATCACGGAAGCCCCTGATCACCAAAGCCATTACCACTTCTCTGCTAAGATCTCTGCCCGCTTCCTGTGATATTCTTCCTCCGTAATAAGACCTTCAGCTTTCAGTCGTTCCAGCCGGCGCAGCTTCGTCTCGAAGTCTACTGCCGATTCGCGGTGAGGCGCACGCTGCTCTGGCGGCTGCATCTCCACCTCCCATGAGGAAATTCCGCGCTTGCCGAAAAAATTTACGGCATGCCCGATTGTAATCCCCAGCGCCATGAGCGTCCAAAAGACTCCGAACCAACCGAAGCTCGATATAACCGTCAACCCGATCACTACAAAAACTCCACCGACAATCATCCCCATCAAGGAAGAAGCCTTGCTAGGCCGTATGCGCCCTCTAGAGATCATTCCGTTCACTCCTCTTTTCCTGTCAATGTGCTATACATTACGCTCTTAAGAATTCGCGGTTTCCATCGTAAGAACGCCGAGTGCTGCGCCTGTATAACCTTGATCTCTGCTGGCAGATATCGGCCAAATGGGTCCCATTCTCCGATTTCACTGCACCTCATTGTTCTCGCTTGATGTATCACCGTTAGTCAGATATTTTTCAAAATGAGCCCCACGCCTTCCCGCCATCTCGTCCGCACGAAGCGAACCGCTCACTCATTATATGGTAATCCAAGCCATATCACCTCCTGGCGAATGTACGCCCTAAGAAGCCTTTCCCGGTCTCGAAAGATTTGAAAGTAGCGCTCCGAATCACTTAATTTAAAACCTCCTTGCGGTTATCCCGCTTGGCTGCAGAAGCCAGTGCAAATTCCTCGTTGGCAAAAGCCATATCGCTTGATGAATATCAGTGAGCAGTGGCTTGATTAGCTTCGGAAAGAGTGGGGCCTTCCATTAGAATTATCGGTCGGTCTGCTTTCTAATTTACCGTGAATTCCGTATGCTGCTGCTTCCCGGAACGGCCCCTTTTCAAATAGACATTCAATCTCTCCGTTAGCAGTAGCATAGGCGCCGCTGAACCGGCGATATAGAACGGAAACAGGCCCATCCCTAAAGAGGAAGCAAGGAATCCGAGAAGCGGCGGCATCAGCGTACTGCCTGTATAGGCGACAGCCATTTGGTAGCCCATGATGGTTTGGGCATGCCGCTTCCCGAAGCGCTCCGGCGTTTCATGCAGCATGCACGGATAAATCGGAGCCAGGCCCAGTCCCACGATCATAAAGCCCGTAAGTGAGAAAGCAGGCGGTAAAGGCAGCACCAGAAGCGCCGCGCCGGCGAGTGCCGTAAGTTGACCTGCACGGATCAGATGCCGGTTGCTTACCTTGAACGTTATAAAACCGGTAACGAAACGGCCTGCCGTAATGCCGGCGTAGTATAGGGACACCCATCCGGTCGCTGTAGCCGCAGGCGCCCCTTCAGGTCCACCAGGAAGCTGCTTCCCCATAAGCCTACGGTCGCCTCCACTCCGCAGTAAAACAAGAAGGCTGTGAGCGCCAGCTTCACTCCCTTGACCCGGAGCGGCTTCACAGGTTGAGTCTCCTCGATATCCCCGGTTCCGCTTCCCCTTCCGGTTCTACGTTTGAACGGGCGTTATTGATTCTTGCCACGCGATCCCATAAAGGCGCGTGAGGAGAAGGATGACGACCAGCGCAAGCTGAATGCCGCCAACGGTGAAGTAACCAAACCGCCAGCTGTTTCCCCGCTATAAATCCGGCCATGATGACAGGCCCAAGCGTGGCCCCAACACCCCAAAAGCAATGCAGCCAGCTCATATGATGTGCTTTGTAATGAGCGGCGACGTAATGATTCAGTCCGGCATCGACCGAGCCCGCACCTAATCCCAGCGGTATGGCACATAGCCATAACCATACAATCGAGGGAGCGTAAGCGAAGCCGAGGAGAGCGACTGCCGTCATGATGCAGCTGACAAGGGTGACTTTCCCCGTCCCAAACCGCTTCAATACCGCTCCGCTGGCCAAGCTGGACACGATCGTCCCCACGGCGATAACCATAAATAGCGACCCGGCCGTCTCCAGCGGCGCCCCCAGTTCCGGCTGCATGACCGGCCACGCCGATCCAAGCAAGGAATCCGGCAAGCCCAAGCTGATAAAGGCCAAATAAATAACCGCCAAAAACAAAGTCACCATTTTTTCTTCACCGCCGCTGTTTGATTTTAACTGCTTGTTGCGGAAACCATAAGGCCAAGTCCGAGCGTTTGCAGTCCGGCCAAATAATCCTGCTTCCAGTCGCTTAAGATCAGCTCGGGAAGGTGCGCCCCAGGGATATATTCCGCACTCTTCGCCGCAATACGGTTTAACATTTGCCCGTTCACTTCATCCTTGCAAAAAATAACCGCATGGGGATTAAGTATAGCGGCAAAAGTCGCCACCAGCCGGCCAACGGCGTCAATCCGCCCGTCCTGCCGATGAGGAGCTTCCGGTGACATTTCGCCGTTCAACGCCTGCAGAAAATTCCGGTCATCATACTGGGGAACGAAGGAAACCTCACCCGAGAAATAAGTGCTCCCCCGAACCACGTCCCCATTGATCAGAATGCCTGCGCCAGGTCCGTTTTGTCCGAAATACAGATAAACAAGCGAGGTATTGCCCTTTCCCGGCCTTCTGGCATGATACCCAAGAACGGCGGCGTTCATATCGTTCTCTATAACGACGGGAATCGAGAACCGCTCTTCGAAGGCTTCTTTCAAATCCAGTCGCTGAAAAGAGTCGTAACCGGGGATATAAATGATCCGTCCGTTATTAACCGCCCCCGGCACACCGATGGCTATGGACCGGATTTTGGGGTATTTTGCAATCGTTTCCCCGATTTGCTTGGTAAGGCCCGGTACGCCATCCGTTAGAACACTCGAAGTCTTTCCCTGCTCCTTCATTTCTCCCAAGCTGTTAGAAATAGAATAATGCGTTTCCGTTTTCTCCAAAAATAAGGCCAGCCCGAGCCTATACTCCGGATTATAAGCATATCTCTTCGCTCTCCTGCCGCCGCTTGATTCGTCAAGCCCGGCCGATGTGATTTCCCCTCCGTCTCCATCTGTGCCAGGAACTTGCTGACGGTCGGAAAGCTGATGCCGGTTCTCCGGCTAAGCTCCACTTTCGTTGCGTTTCCGGAAGCGAGAAGCTGGGAACGGAGCTCGCGAAGGATCGCTTTTCTCAGTTCTTTCGGATCTGTAAGCGAATCGGCCACAGGGTTTCCCCTCCTTTACAGGTAACTTATTAAATCTCTTTAATAACTTAACGCGATCATAGCAGGGGAGGATATATTTAGCAATACCGAACAGGCATTTGAGAAAAAGATACGACACGAAAAAAGCAAGGTGCTCTACTGGAACAGCCTTGCCGGCGGACTTTAACGATTAAGCTTTAACCACCTCGAAAATGATGGCCTTGATCGGTGTATCCCCGGTAGTTTCAAGCCCGTGCTTCCACCAGGGTTTGTTCAGAACGACATCTCCCGGCCGGACCTGCAGCGTTTGTCCGTTCACCGTCATGACCCCGGAGCCTTCCAGGATGATATAGATTTCTTCATCCTCCCTGTGCCCGTGGTAACCGATCGAAGTGCCCGGCGGGATTTCGGTATAGCTCAAGAACCGGATCGGCGTGTCGAAATCTTCCTGCCCGTAGAGCCTTGTAGCCCGGATCATGCCCTTCCCCGATGACTCACAGATTCTTTAAGCTCCCCTTCAAGGAAATTGCGTACGATCACGGGACCATACCCCCAGCTCGCGGAAGTATCGATCATCCGGTTCGTTGTGATCGATTCCCGGGCATAATGCGCAAGCGCCTGATTCTTAAGATAATCCCTGGCGCTCGTTTCGGCTTCGCGGTTCTCTTCCAGGGACTGCAGGAATTCGCTGAACGGCCCGGGTGCCGGTACATCGCTGAAATAATCAATCACTGCGGTTTCCCCGTTCTTCGTCCAATGAATTTGCTTCCCGATGAGCTCCAGGCGACCGTCTGTGCCCTCGATCCGCCAATTTCCGGCCCAATCCGTCTGCGGCCCTGTGGAGTGCATAGAGAAGCTGAAGGTGGCCGTAATTCCGGCCTGAAGCTCCATGACCATATGCGACCGGTGACGGAAAGCAGCAAAGATCTGGCCCACCTCCCGGCCCGTCAAATAACGGACCAGATCAAAATGATGGACGACCACCTCTTCCAGCAGGCTCGTCTTATCCTCCGTCTTGTTGTCGCTGTGCCGGTAAAATTGACCTTCGACCGACCGGATAGCGCCTACGGCGCCTTCCTCGAGGAGACGCTTCAGCTTTCTTACGGCAGGAAACCGCCGGTAATTTTCCGCGATCATGAACGGAATTCCCTCCCGCTCCGCACGCTCCACCATCCGGACCGCGTCCTCGTAGTTATCAGCAATCGGCTTCTCCGAGAAGACGGGCAGCTTATGATCGAATGCGACGGAATTCACCTGAAGATGACATTGCTTCGGCGTCACATTAATGATAAAGTCGGGCCGTTCCTGCTCGATCGCTTCCTGAAGCGAAGTGTAGAAAGGAACATCGTCCGCCCCCAGCTTGCTTTTTTGACCGGCATCCACATCCACAACAACGAGCTGCACCTCCCGGTATTGCTCTCTTAACCTGCGGTACCAGCCATAGCCGAAGCCGCCGATTCCGACCAAGATTGCCTTCATCGCCCTTCCCCATCCCATTGGAATGCACTTTCGTAATCGCTTTCGATTACCAACATACATTCTTCGCTGCCGGGATGGATATGGGAAAGATTACGCCGGGCCTGTGTTTATTTTCACTAAAGCTACAGGCTCCGGTTGGGCTGACTTCATGCGACGTCAGGTGGATTCTCGGCTCAAACGGCGTGGATTACTTCAAGGACAAATAAGTGATCTTTCGTTTGCCCAATTGAAACTTGGATAATCTTATGTAGCGGTCATGCTGAATCTTCGCGTTCTTCGGCGATACCAAAGCTGCGATCCCGCCTTCCGCCAGGAGGCCTTCAAGGTTCGCCAGCAAGGCTCCGACCGGATCCTCCCTGTCCGTCTTCCATTCCACCGTCTGTCCGTAGGGAATGTCCGAAATAATAAAGTCATGCTTCGGGCCTTCAACCGCTTTGTCACCCGTAATATCCGATGTAAAGCAGTGTACAGGAACCGCCTTGCCGCTGTCCTCCAGGATTCCCCCGAGCCGCCGCGCACTGTCCAAAGCCGCTTGATGCGATTCCTTCCCGTATGCTTCGTACAGACCTTCAAGCTGAGTCATCCGTTCCTTCAGACCGTTCTTCGTAAGCGCGAGAGATTCTTCCGGGCCAGCTCCAAGGCGGCCGGGTTCACATCGGAAGCCGTCAGGGCTGCGATATCTTCACCGTGCAGAAAACCGATGGCCGTAAGCAGATAACCGCCGCCGCAGCATGGATCATATACCCGGTAAGGACCGCTGTTGCCCCGTTGCTGCAGCAAACGCTTGCCCCGCAGGAAAATCTCGCTCGCCAGCCGTACCGGGAACGCCGTCGTGCCCTGCATATTATACAGCACCCGGCCGCTGGCCAAGTCCTCGTAATTACCGCTCTCAAGAACAAACTGATAACTCATAAAGTTTAGTGTCACTTCCATAGCTTGGTTTTACCCTATTCTAGCATAACGGCAGGAGTTACACTATTTTTCGGCCTGGGACCCACTAGTCTTGCCGGACGGTTAGAACCACGTTGCCTTTCTTATGCCCCTGCTCGACATAGCGATGGGCATCCGCGAGCCTGTTCCAGCGGATATCGGCGATCGATGACGGAACGCAGCTTCCCCGACTCGATCAGTTCCTTTAGATACATCAAATCTTCCGCGGTGTCCTTCGCTGTTCCCCCAATGACCTTCTTTCCGCTTGTTAAGTTGACCCATACCCCGCGAAGAATCGCTTGAGGACTATAATGGACCGCCCGCAGGTAGAAGCCGTTCGGTGTCAGGCGCCTGGTACAAACCTGGAACGGACTCTTCCCCACCGTGTCGAAAATAATATCGTAGATCTGACCATCATCTGCAAAATTGTCTTTCGTATAATCAATGATTCGGTCAGCGCCCAAGGATCTGACCAACTCCACATTCGCCGAGCTGCATACCCCGGTCACTTCAGCGCCAAAATGCTTTGCAAGCTGCACCGCGTAAGTCCCGACACTTCCTGAAGCTCCGTAGATGAGCACACGCTTGCCTGGTTGAATGTTCCCTTTCCGCAGAAATTGCAAGGCCGTATAGGCGCCGACCGGAACCGCGGCCGCTTCCTCGAAAGTCATGTTCGATGGCTTAAGCGCAATGCTGGCATTCTCGCTCAGACATCTATATTCGGCGTACGCGCCGAAGCTCATACCGCACGCCCCATAGACGGCATCCCCCGGTTTAAACTTGGTCACATTCTTGCCCGTCGATTCGACCACACCCGCCAGTTCGAAACCAAGAATTTGGAATCGCCGGGGTTTCCATAGACCGTTGAACAGCCGTGCGAGGAAAGGATCCGCCTTACGTAAGCGCCAGTCCCCGTAGTCGCCGTTGCAGCATAGATCTTGATCAGGATCTCGTTGTCCTTAGGTACCGGCTTAGGGACCTCACGCAGCTCCAGCACATCCGGCGGGCCGTACCGCTCGTATACGATCGCTTTCATCCGTTCCTCCTCCATTCAACCTGCGTTATCCTTCCGTTTCCGGTAAATACGAAAGACATTGGTTTTCGTTTCCGCTTATTAGTTACGTATGGATATATGCTGCAGCGACGGTTGTTAGAAGGGGGTATTAAGCTTGAAAAGCCTAATTATTGCATTGGATCAGGGTTCAGTGCTACAAACTGATTCAATATGACGATTGCTGTGGTTTTGGCCGAGGCAATTTAAAACTGGATTTTTCGAGTAAAGCAGAAAATTCTAGGTCTTTATCCATCTCTGGAGATAATTTTACTTCGAAAATAGGTTCCGAATTTGATTTATCACTGGTTTCCTCAACCAATGACTTAAAGTAAGATATTATTTCTTCTAAATCGTAAGTTTGTACATGTATGTTTGCAAATTTTGTCCCCAAGAAAAAATCGCCCCCTTATTATTTTATTTTTTCCGATTTAGTGAAACCGTTAACGCAGTGATCTCAAATGTTCCACCGAAGCAAAATCTTTAATTTTATACTTCCCGTCCTCATAAATTAACGTTGTTATCGAACACTCCGGGACCAGCTCGCTCTGTACTTCAACAAAATTTGGATGCCAGGCCTCAAAGTCTGCTCCTTAGGCAAGGTTCCGACAAGAAAGTCGGTTATCAAGCCTCCATGGGTAACGATTACAATATTGCTTTGAGGCGGGTGCAGCTCGGCTAATTCTGATAATAAAGAGGATAAGCGTTGCCCGGCTTGCTTTGCAGAATCGCCTACGGGCGGCATGTATTCAGGTTCACGTGTACATCGATCCCACATGGCAACAAACTCCTCAAACGTTTGCCCCGGCAAGTCTCCCCAATTGGCACGTTCCCGCAAACGAGCGTCCACCTCAATGGATGCTGTTGCCCCCAATGCAATATATTCGGCGGTTTCCTTCGCTCGTTGCAGCGGACTTGAAACTATGGCCGTTATAGGCAAAGTACAAAAATGTTTTGCTGTCAATTGAGCTTGCATTATCCCCTCGGGGGTGATCGAGACATCGCCAAACGCCTTCTCTTTTATAGCATGCCTTACGAGAAAGAAAGTCGTGCTCATGGACCCTTGCCTCCCGTCAGTGATTACTCTCGTTCAAAATTAAATCTAATCCCCTTAATGCCTGTAAATCACCCATCCCCCGATTTGGAGCAGCAAAAAAGCCCACCCTGTGTAGAGCACGGTATACAAACTGCTATAAGCAAGACTTCGCCCTACACGATTTCGGCAATAACGACTTTTTACAAAGACGTTCCGGTATGCTTTGTAAAACAGCCAATACAGCATTCCGGTGAGAAAAAGATGATGCCCCAAAGCATGTTACGATCAGAAATAGCAGCAGGATCAGAATAAGAGAGAACACGATCCAGAACAGAACTGAAAGAAGACCCCCCCCATATTCCCTCTCTTGCCTCTACAGCGACTGTGTCGCCTGCAGGGAAAAGATCTAACGAATCCCACTTTCCCTTCAAAGGTTTCCACCCTTCTTTGAAAAAGGGCTCATTCTTCAATCGAATCCCCATATACAAGCCGAGGAAGAAAAAACAAAAAAGTACCAACGCCAGTATTCCTAATGTGACTTCCAGCTTTATAAATACTGAACGGTGTCCGAGGGTGAATACCAGCAGTACAGTAAAAAATATGGACGCTAGGGATACCATCATCGCTGCTTTGCCATGGATCACCTTGTATCGTTTCATTCAATGACCTCAGTTCATTTTGGCTTACTATAAGAATTCTAACGAATGGCGTTCTCTTTGCATATCCTCCCTCAGCGCAAGGTGATCGATACGCTAATGCTCCACATGGTTAAAGCAAACAAGGTGCAGCTCCAAAATAACTCCATATGATAGCTCCTCTTGTGGACGATTTTCTCTATTGCCTTCAGAAAAATAAACACAAATAAAAAACTAAATATAGGTACCAAATATACGGCGCTGAAAGCGAAAACAACCATATCCTCCTCCTGTTTCAGGTGTCTCCCGTTCGCTCCTTTTTAACTAATATTTCCGCTCTTCGCCTGAATTTCATCCGCAAACGCGCTGCTCCCTTCGCCGCTTCCATTTGCCGTTCCGCGATCAACATCAGTTGAAGGGATTCGGCCGAGTCCGGGTCTTGGCTCAGTGTCTTTAGCAGTTTCGGTACTTCCCATATGGAACGCATGGCAAAAGCGGCAAGGCGACCGAAGCGGGGAGGTTATCGTCACCAAGCCATCCTGCACGTTTCATTCCTTGGAGGTAAGCTGACAATAAGTGCTCCCGGAACTCGTCAAATTGTTCCATAGGTATTTGCCCCCGGCTGACTGCCAACCCCAAGAATCGGCCCAGGTCCTCGCCTACCCCTGAAATACTCGCGAACTGCCAGTCGATTAAGCCCAGCTTCCCTTCTTGCTGCAGATCGGCATTCAAAATCATATTCACTTCGTAATAATCCTGGTGTGCAAACGTTCTCGGAAGCTGCTCCAGATCGGCCACCCAGTAAAAGACTGCAGCTTCCAACGCGCGGAACTGACGGATGATCTCCGACACTCTTTTATGGGATTGTAAAAGTTCTCTGCTTGTTTCATCAGGTACATAGCGGTATTGAAAACATTCCTTGATCCAAGATCGCATCCATTGCCGATTCACCCATGGATATTCGGGCAGCGGCGTCCCAAGCAGGTAAGCTGTGTTGAATTCTCCGAGCTTCTCTGCAGCGTATGCATAATCGTTCCACTCCCACCGCCGCGGCTCATGCCTGAAATCCTCAAGCCATAACCAAACCGATCCGTCATCCTTTTCATCAATCGCCAAGCATTTAGGAACGGTAATACCCGCCGGCAAATTTTGAAGATATCCGGAGTCATAAGCCAGAACTTCCCGCCGCCAAAAATTATAATGAGACGGGTCATCCCGGTTGGGGTCGGCATTCACGATTTTTAGTATGAATGACCAAGAGTGGCTCAGACCTTTGCTCATTTCGCTCGTTCCCGATATACGGTAGATCCCGCCGGTCACAAAGTTGCGGTTCGCCGGACCAATCGAATCACAGCGCCAATCCGTAACCATTCCCATTTCAGTTTGGAGAAGGCGGCTGGAAATTTTTTGTATCCTGCCCTTGTCCATATTTTCTAAAATCCTTTGTGTACTCAAAGTCACGCACCTTCCCCTGAACAGGATACGTTTTCCATTTTTTACTCCTAGATTACCAAACGTTCGTTCCCCTGTAAACATTTTTTATAATTGCTTAGCCGCAAATTTACGAAAAAAAAGAGCCCGTACAGGCTTCCCTACTTTGTCTTCCCCGCCCGGACGTCCCCCAAAGAATCACTATATAATGCTAAAAAGATGTCAGCTCCATTTCTGTACCAAGGCATAGGAGTGATCCGGATGAAATGGAAAGATTGTACAGGCTCTTACAAGGCATATATCAGTCTGGGTTCTAACTGTCAAACCGCTTATCAGCTGAGAAGACTCGGTTTGCGGAAATTTGCCGGTCCGCTCGATTGGTTTATTTCCAGTTCGGTCCCCGATGTAGCCCGCTTGATCCGAAACCGCTTTGACGGATTTATGGAATTGAACCGGCTCCGGCTTCTTGGTACGGATCTGGATTGTTATGTCGTTAGGGATGATAAGTATAACATCGTTTCTTATCATGATTTTCCGTTAAGCCTGCCGGTATTCCAATGGACAGATGCGTATCCCGCCTTTAAACAAAAAATGGACCGGCGGATTCACGCATTTTTAACAGCGGCAAAGAGCAGGCCCATTTGTCTGGTCAGAACCCAAACGACAAAGCCGCAAGCGGAGCAGCTTCTTGCCGCGTTAAATACGGTGATAGCCGGTAACTTTCGACTATTAATAGTGAATAACACGGCTCATTTGCACGAGGTAAGACACGAGGATTGGGGACTGCATGGGGTCTGTTCTGTATCCGTGCCGAGTGGAACCGATTGGAAAGGCTCCAACCAGGCTTGGGATGAAATCATGCAGGGATTCAGGCTGAAATCCGGAAGTTGATTATTTCTTAATCCAAGCATCCCCCGCCCAAGAATGAATATGATACCAGCCGTCCGCCATCTCGAAAGCCGTTACTTTCTGCGGAGCAATCTTCCCCAGCTCATACGAATCAGGCCAAGGATATTTATTTAAATCCGTGACGCCGCTTACCTCAATTGTTTCTGTAGTCGGCTCTACGCTGCCTGGAAAGGAATACTTTAAATTTATCCATTTGGGTCCGAGCCAGGTCTGAATACGGTAATACTCTCCTTCATCCCAATAGACGTATCCCTTCCATCGGCCCAGCACCTTAACTTGCTGCGGTGTAAGGAACAGTCCGCCTTCCCTTCCGGAGTTCACTGCATAAGGATTGTCCAACAAGAAAGTATTTTCGGTCAGCTGCAGCGTTTCTCCCTCCGAAGCCGGCGTTATTTCCAGGATCCCGCCCAAAGGATTAATCCATTTCTCTCCGAGCCACGTTTTAATTTTATAATATCCGTTCAGCCGGGCAACGGCCTGCACGGTCTGGGGAGCTATGGTCGCGCCTGAGAATGCACTGCCCGCCCCGGGTTCGTAAGGAACGCCGTTATATAGCTTTTCTTCGCGTAGAATGGCAATGGTTTTATTCACCGGCGTTTCTTGGGCGAACGATTGGGAGATTGCCTCATCCTTCGTTTTTCCGGTAATCCGGTCTACTAGAGCGTCGGCAATCGCGCGGTAACCCTCCCCATTCGGATGCAGGGTATCATGCATGAAGGGATGCTCCGGCATGGCTTGCCGGCCGAATACCAGACTGGGAATATCTATAATATCGACACGGGTGTTATAGTTTTTGAAGCTTTCGTAGACATCCCACAGCTGATCGGAATACAACTGCACATGTTCAATCGGCGAAACCAACGTCAGGTTCGGCGGATTCACGGTAAGGAATGGATTCGGAATCCGAAGCAGAATATTCCCCTTCGTTTCGTTGAGCGGAGCCGGTCTACGGTTAATTTAAGATCCGCTTTAATTTGCTCCGGGCCGCTTCCCGCCATTCCCCCTGCGCAGCGGATATCGTTAATCCCATAAGACACGATATATAAATCCGCGTTATCCTGGATGACTTTATCGATCGTATTCCCATTGTCAGCTTTGTTATTAACAAATTTGTGGAGCGTATTGCCGCTCGTACCGCGGTTATTGATCTTTACCCCTTCCAGCGGTCCTCCCCGCCGGCGTATGCAACGGCAATGCGTTCAAACAATTCAGAAGCTGCTTCCGTCGTGCTGTCGCCGACAAAGTCGATTGTTTTTCCGGCCTTCGGGCTATTATAAAAGCGCTGAACTTCACTATTGTCATTCGAGGCCACGGTAATGTGAGAAGGAATTATTAATGTAAGGGCAGTGAAAACACATAAGCTGCAAACCAGTAAGCTTTTTTTCATGGGTGGAGTAGCCTTTCTCTAAGATGTATACTTATCCATTACCCGCGAAAGGGGTTCATATGCACGGTTGGGAGAATAAATTCCCATGCTTGAAGCGGCCCGGCTGCACCATCTTACCACTTTCATGATTCGGTTGCCAGCCGGAGAGGAACCAATCGCAAAAATGAAGACTTTATTAACTTACTTTTGTTGAGTAACAGTATATTATATAGTATAATGTCCATATTCCCTAATTCAGTAAGGAGAGAAATGTAATGAGCGGTCAATCAAATACGCTGGAGATCGGTCTAAGCACCTTTCTTCATGCAAAGACGGATAACGGAGGCATCACGCATGCCGAGAGGCTGCGCCAAGCGGTAGAGGAGATTCAATTGGCCGAGCAGGTCGGCCTCGACGTTTACGCCATCGGTGAGCATCACCGCATCGACTATGCGAGCTCGTCCCCGGCCGTCATTCTGGCGACCGCGGCCGCCACAACGAAGCGGATTCGGCTCTCCAGCGCGGTAACCGTATTATCTTCGGACGATCCGGTCCGGGTATATCAGGACTTCGCAACCTTGGACGGCTTGTCGAACGGACGAGCCGAGATCATGGCCGGGCGCGGCTCGTTCATCGAATCGTTCCCGCTCTTCGGCTATGACCTGAACGATTACGACGAGCTGTTCGAGGAGAAGCTGGAGCCGCTGCTGAAAATACGGGCTTCGGAGAAAGTGACTTGGCGCGGCGGCCATCGTCCTGCGATTAACAACATGGGCGTCTATCCGCGTGCACAGCAGGATCCGCCGCCGGTCTGGATCGGCACAGGGGGCAGCCCGGATTCAGCCATTCGCGCCGGCACGCTCGGACTTCCGGTCGTCTTCGCTATCATCGGCGGGATGCCGGAACGGTTCGCGCCCTTGGTTAACCTTTATAAGGAAGCGGCCGCGAAGGCAGGGCACGACCCGAGCCAGCTGCAGATCGCAACGCATTCGCACGGCTTCATCGCGGATTCGGCAGAAGAAGCCGCAGACCGGTACTTTGCGGCCACAGTCGATCAAATGAACCAAATCGGTAGAGAACGCGGCTGGCCTCCGTATACCCGCGATTCATTCGATGCAGCCCGCGAGCCTTCGCGGCGCCCTTTATGTCGGAGATCCCGAATACGTTGCGGAGAAGATCGTACTGCTGCATAAGAACCTCGGCTTGACGCGCTTCCTTATGCACATCGATACCGATGCGATGCCGCACCGCGACCTGCTTAAAGCGATCGAGCTCCTCGGCACCAAAGTCGCACCGATGGTCCGTAAGGAGCTCGCAGCAAGAAATTAGGTTAGCGTCACATTCTGCTCATGTTCAGAAGTCTGCCGACCATTGCGGGCGGCGGACTTCTTTGTTTACTTTTCCTTTGCGGGTGTTAGATCCTTGGCCAAATAGCTGTGACCGTAATACTGGGTAGGCAAATGTCCTTGGACCTGATGCCATCCTTGTGAATCCTCCCATACGAAACGCAGCTCGGCAGTTTGCTCCATTTTAGACCGCCATGAGGGATCGAGATGCTTGTCCGAGCTATACGACCACACCCAAAAATTCGACTGCTCCTCCGGGATCAAATTCATTTATGTAAACTAACGTGTTAACGAAGCACTTGCTACTCCACGATATCCTCCAACCATGTTTCCCAGAACTCTATATCGATCCCTTGGTTGTCCTGAGAGATCCGATCAAGAACTTCTTTCCGTTTTATACTCGGGATCGGGTTCTGTTCCAGGGCTACAGGATTTTCTCTTCCATGCGAGAGTTCCTTGATATATCCCAATGCCGTCACGAATTTCGTTAAAGAAACTGCGATTTGAAAGGGCCGCCAGTCTCCTTGACCATGTACAGCGCTGTATACCGGAAATTGTTCATCATGAACATCTACGAAAATGGGATCCCCCGTCTCATCCTCAAATCCGATGACCAGCCACTGAGCAAGCCAACTGCCCTCTTCTGTTCCGCAAAGAGATTGTCCCTTCAAATCAATACTGTAACCAACCTGTGCTTGTTCCAACTGTTCCTCTGCAAATAAGGTTACCGTACGATATCCCAGCGAAATTTCATGAAAGGGAAAGGAATGGACCGTCGCTACTAAATCTTTTCTCACGTCGTTAATCTCCTGTCACTTGGTTAAGTACCTTTATTCCAAATCCCAGCCATCTTCCACCCACATCATCGATCACAAATTCATAATTATTATAATCCGTATCCGTCAAAGGGCGAACAATTTTTACATTCGAGTTTATCAATTCGTCCTGAAGTTCCTTGAGATTACGAGTAATAAAGGTGCTTCGTACAACTCAGCGGATTCTTGCGCACTGCCGCCTCCCCTCAACTCTATGCCGCTGCTTCGTTCATAAGCGTCTTCAACGAAAGCCAGGCAGCGAAAGCGAAAATCCTTCGATCCCCTCCACTGAGTTAGCTTAAGTTCATTCTACTCTAACCTAGAAGATGTGAATGAGTTGAAAAAGGTACAATTAAAATCTCCATTGTCATCTATCAGACTGGGATAGTTTCTTAGCCATGCTGACAAATTCTTGAATAACAGAATGAACTTCATCGTTATTTGTAACTGTAAAAAGATGAAATGCTTCCCCTTCTATTGGAGCAGACATCTCTTCCTTATGTGAATCCTCCTGTTCGCCGAACAAGAACTTCTTCGAAAGATGAAGCAGTCCTAAAAATGGCTTTGCTGCGCTGGCTGTTTGCAACCCGCGCTTGAAGAACTTCGTCCGGAATATCAAAATTTACAAGTACACTGGTAAACCCTCTATTATGAAAATGTGCTAACATATCCAAACGATGCTTACGGACACGATTTGAGTTGCAAAGAATAAGATGAAAATCGGTCTTAGTAACAGCATACTCTACAATGGTTTGAGTCATCGCGAACTTAAAAGTATTGGGACCCACTTTGAGGTTGTAAGTTTTTATAATAAGTATTTATAAACTCAGCATGATGATCCTGGTCAATTACGAGGGAATTGTGCAGCTGTCTTTCCAGGAGATTACATTCTTCAAGGTTTTATTAACGCCCTTCTACTTCTCATGGTAAGCGTCCTCCTATTTTCAGGCAATATGGTAAAAGAAAAAAAGACTCTCATCCCCAAAAAGGGATTAGAGTCATAACTCACCTGGTACCACCCCGTTTCATCCATGCCTTGCCAAGATGTATCATGGAAACCACTGTCAACCGGCAAATGAATAAGGACGGCCCTAACGGCCGCCCCCTCATCTTCAAGCTCCCTCTTCTTTTATCATCGTGCGGATGTAGAAATACCCCATGACCGAGCAAAGCATGAACGTAAAGAACGCGATCGCGGCCGCCTCCTGCTGCTGCTGGAAGACGCTGAACACCTGCTCCATCGACACGCCCAGCATCTGCGGCGCATTCGGCCCGACCAGGAACGGCGCGGTGAACGAACCGATGACGCCCATGAACACGAACGTGGCCGCAACGAGGAACGTCTTGTATGTCAGCGGCAGGATAAACCGGAAGAACAGACCCAGCCGCCCCGTCCCGACGTCCTTCGCGCTTTCGATCACCGAATTCGAGATGCCGGACAGCGCGGAGCTGAGCAGCATGGTAGTAAATGGGATATTAAACCACAGGTTCGCTATGATGATGCCCTTTTTATCAAAAATGATCCGCGGCATCGATTCCAAACCGAACAGGAGCAGCACCCTCGACAGCCATCCGTGGTTGCCGAGCAGATTGATCAGACCGTAAGTCGCGATTACCGAAGGAATGAAGATCGGGATCATATAGGTTTTGCGGATCAATTCTGCCAGTATACCGGAGCTGAATCGCAAGTAGACCGCAATGGCATAGCTGATGATAAGCACCAGCAGAACGGAGACAATCGTGACTTCCAGGGTGAAAATAATATTCGAACGCATCGCCTTATCGGTAAACAAATATTGATACCGGGCCAGATCGTAGCCGCCCGAATCGTTCTGCAGACTTTCGACGAAAGATAGAAGGATCGGAATCACGACGACGACAAACAGCACCAGGAAGGAGGGGATCACGAGAAGAAGCCCCAGGATCCCCATTTTCACTTCTTTTCTCATTGCGCAGCGACTTCGCTTTGCCAGCGTTTATTGAGATCCTTGGACAGATCGCCGATGTTGAAGCTGCGGAAGCCGTCCGATACGCCTTTGAACTGCTCCTGAATGTTGGAAGGCATGCTCGAGAGCTGGATACCCGGGAAGCCGTGCATTTTCTCAACGATAACGGCTTGCGCTTCCGGGGTAAGTACGAAGTTCAGGAATTTATAGACGGCTTCCTTCTTATCCGACAGCTTCGGTACCATCAGATACGTCGGCCCGCCGTTGAAGCCCGGGTTCAGCTGCTTCAGCTTGGTCGATTTCGGCGAGCTGGCCTTTGTCGATTTGTTCCAGCGCCATATCGGACCAGGCCGGAATCATATCCACTTCGCCGCTGGCGAGCAGGTCGAGCGTGCCTTGATTTTTCTTCGGATAAATCCCTTTTCCATATACGTACTGACCCAGCTCTTTGAGCAGCGCAAAGCCTTGATCCCATTGCTTCTCGATGCTCGGATCCGAATTGTGAATCGCTTCCGGCGGCGGCTGATTTGTAAATCGCCGTCTGCACGAACGAGTCGCCGGAACCGCCGGTGGACGGATCATTGTAGGCGAATTTGCCCGGGTGCTTGCGGATCCAGTCGTACAGCTCATCCAGCGTGTTCGGCGCGGATGTGACTTTATCCCCGTTATAGGCCAGAACGACGGCGGAGGAGCGGTAAGGTACCGCGAGGTTCGACACGTCCTTCATCGTTTGCGGGTCTACCTTGCTGATGTTGGGGATTGAGGTGCCGTTCAGCGTATCCCACAGGTCTTCCTTCTGCCCCTTGGTAATGGTCGCTACGCCGTCTTCATACAGATCGATGCCGCCGGAGCCCTTCCCTGCCTGCTTGGCGGCCAGGATGCGGTCGTAGGTCGGCTGCGCCGCGGTACCGGAAGGAATATATACCATCTTGACTTTGATATCGGGATTCTGCTTCTCGAACATCGGCTTCAGCGTATCCCACAGATCCTTGACGTTCTGCGAACCGGTGAAGTAGAAGGAGAATTCGACCGGCTGGGCGGAACCGCCTCCGCTTCCCTGGGAAGAAGTCGGCTGCGGCTGTGCCGCTGGCGACCGGCTTATTTGTATTGCCGCCGCAGACCGGCTAGTACCGCGAGCGGCAAACTGAGCGTTAACAGAAGCGGCAGTGTCTTTTTCAAGCGAATCATCAATTTTTCCTCCTTAGCGCTGTTCCATTTTGGGATAAGCAATGACTTTGGTGAAGGTTACCGACACCCTGTCCCCGGGCTGCATGGCTTTAACCGAATCCCGCGGCCGAAAGGCTTTGATCGTTCCATACTCCTTCAGATCGAGTGAAACTTCCGCATAATGACCGAGTACCATGATTTGCTTGACCAGGCCTTGAAGCCCTTCCCCTTCCTGATTCATCACCACATCCTCCGGCCGGACAGCCAAGGTCACTTCGCCCGAAAGCGCTTTGGGATTCGGGAAAGTTAACTGCCCTGCCATAAGCCGATGGTCTTCCGCCACCCCCTTCAAAAAGTTCATTTTCCCGATAAACTCCGCAACGTAGAGGGATACGGGCTCATCGTAAATTTCCTGCGGCGCCGCCGTTTGCTCGATCCGCCCGTGATTCATGACGACGATCCGGTCGGACAAGGACAGCGCCTCCTCCTGGTCATGCGTGACGAATACCATGGTGAGCCCGGTCTTCGTCTGAATCTCGCGAAGCTCCTCCCTCATCTCGTGACGGAGCTTGGCATCAAGGGCCGAGAACGGCTCGTCGAGCAGCAGCACGGCCGGTTTCAGCAGCAGTGAACGGGCCACCGCAATCCTCTGCTGCTGTCCGCCGGACAGCTCGCTCGGGAATTTCTTCTCGACGCCGGGCAGCCGGACCAGCTGCAGCACGTCGGTTACGGCTTCGCGGATATCCGCTTTTTTGACCTTGCGGATTTTCAAGCCGAACGCCAAATTATCGTAAACCGTCATATGCGGCCACAGGTTGTAGCCCTGGAACACCATCGAGGTCGGACGCTGCTCCGGCGGGAGCTTGACGACGCTCCGGCCTTCGATGAGAATATCTCCCGAATCGGGCTCAAGGAAGCCTCCGACGCTCCTCAAGACGGTGGTTTTGCCGCGACCGGAAGGACCCAGCAGGGTAACAAGCTCCCCTTTGCGGATGTCGAGCGAAATATCCGACACGCCTTCCCCTGTTTTATAGCGTTTGGTCATTTTCTGAATGGATAATTGAATGCTCATGATTCCCTCCCGGTTAAAATATCCGTCCCCGTCATTTGGTTTGGAAGCCGCTGGCCATAATGTCCGCACTGACGAAGCGCTGGGCCGCCAGCAGCAGAATCACGGTCGGGAGCGTCAAGATGATGGAGAACACCGCGCCCGCGCTGCTGGGAAAGTCGGCAATAATGGAGTACATGACGACCGGCATCGTTTTGAAATCGGGGATGCCTACGAGGAACGTCCCTTGGGCTTCGTCCAGGGAATTTAGGAACGTAAAGACGGAGGCCACAATGATGCCCGGCATCGCCATCGGAAGCGTGATGCTGCGGAAGACGCGGAGCGGACTCGCACCGACATCCCTGGCCGATTCCTCCTGGGCGGCATGAACATTCCGGAACGCTGCGGTAGGGGATCCAGGTCATGAACATGAGCACATTGATGATATGAATCAGGACGACGCCCGCCATCGTATTCATCAGTCCGAGCTTAAAGAACAGCACCGCGATCGAAACGTAGAGCCCCATTTTCGGAAAAGCATGGGTAAGCAGAAAGGAAAACAGAAAGAACCGGCTGAGCGGAAAGCGGATCCGGGCAAAAGCATAAGTCGCCGGGATACAGAGGACGATGGCTAACGCCGTCACGATCGACGCGATGATAAAGGAAAGCCCGATCGATTTCGCAATGTCCTCCTGCTGCAGTACGAATTTCCACCATTTGAGTGACCAGGTATGCGGCAAGCAAGTCCGGGTAGTTCCACTGCCCGCTGAAGGCCAGCACCGCCAGGTTCAGCGACGGACCGAGAAAAAACAGAACGAAGATGATGAGCAGCACAAACTCAATGATTTTGCGGGTGCCAAGTGCTTTGAAATACCAGCGCATGCGGTAAGAATCGCTCCTTCCTTCATCCATGTGAGACCGTTCCCATGAGACAAGCAGTCTGTTATTACTAAATTAGCTCCCTACTATTCGCGGAATATTATCGCCAAATGAAGAATTCATAAAGGCTGGGTCGATTGCCGGACAATAAGCCCCGTCTCGAGTTCGATTCTTTTCGGGACCACAGGCTCCTGCCGGATCAGCCGGTCGAGCACCCGAACCGCATCCTGCCCCATCCGGGTTTTCTCCACTTTGATCGTAGTCAGTGAAGGCGAGTACATCGCGGCCAAATCGATATCGTCGAAGCCCATGACGGCCGCCTCCTGCGGAATACGGACGGATCGCTCCAGCAATAGCTTCATCGCACCAAGCGCCAGCATATCGTTCGTTGCGAACAAGGCGGTGAAACCGGACTCCCGGAAGTGCCCCCACTTCTCGGCCATCAGGCGGTACCCCTGCTCGAAGGTCGATTCCGGCGAATATATGACAGAGCCTTCTTCCACCGGGATCCTCTGGCCTTCCATATATCCGCAAAATCCTTTGAGACGCAAATTGTGGCTCCGATGCTCCTGCGGCCCGGCGAAGATGTAGATTCTGCGGTGTCCCGCCTGCAGCAAATGCTCCGCCGCCTGCCTCCCTCCTTCCTCATCGCGGCTTACGATATGGATCACCTCATCGCTATCCGTCGTGCCGTTCACCATGACGTAGGGAACCTTGAAGCTGTTGATGTAGTCGAGGACATTTTGTCTTAAGCGGCTGATGAGGATTAATCCGTCCACCCGTTTTTCCAGCATAAAGTCGGTGGAGCGAAGCGACATCTCCTGGTCCGTCATCACAAACACGGAATAATCGAGCTTCTCCGCCGAGGTCAGGACCGCATCCAGGATCTTGCCGTACAGCGGATGGGAAGCGATCGGGTGATGCTGGCGGTAGATGATGACGCCGATGTTGTTCGTCCGCTGGGACACCATCGCCCTCGCTACCGCATTGGGCTTATACTGCAGTTCCCCGATGACCTGCAGCACCCGCTCTCTTGCTTCGGGGCTTGCATATCCTTTGCCCGAAATGACCCGGGAGACTGTGGATTTGGATACGCCGGCCCGTTCGGCGATTTCTTTGATCGTATAACTCACCTTATAATCCTCCGAGCAAGTATTGCTTTTTTAACTTGGACAAAGCCGATACGCTGCGTGTCGTGATGGAGTGGACGCCGGCTTCGATGAATCGTTTCATCTCGGGCACTTCGTTAATGGTCCATACGCAGACCGGGAGGTTTCGCTCTTCCGCCGCTTGCAGCGACTCGGGTCTGACGTACTGGTAATGGATGTTGATTCCGAAGCAGGATGCGCGTAATGCGTCTTCACAGGTTTGGATTACTGCATCCATATATTCCAGCGTATGGAACAATTGGATATCGGCATTGAGCAGCTTCCTCAGCTTCGGATTGAAGCGCTGAACCTGCAGCGCCCGGTCGATTTCGCACCCCGAGAGGATCGCTTGGTCATACAAACCATTCTTCTCGATTACAACGGAGACAGGTTCGATGCTTTCATCCACCTTCAGATCCAGGTTGATGATTTTGCCGAAGGCTTGAATCAAAGGCAGGATCTCTTCCAGCCGAAGAAGGCGAATCGTTGATTCCAGCTCCCCATGACGGACTGCGATCTCCAACTCACGAAGATCATCATAGAGCGTCCGGGAAATCCGGTATTCGCTGCCGTCCGGAAGCCGAACGGCATCGTCATGCGCCAGAACGAGAACACCGTCCCGGGTCACGCGAATATCTTCTTCAACAACATCGGCACCGAGCCTTAAAGCCGTCTCAAGGGACAGCATGGTATGGTCCGGAGTTCCCTCACAACCGGAATGGGCGGTAATCAGCGGAAAAGGTTTCATTCGTCTCTCACCCCAAAATAAACGGCATTGGTACAAGCGATCATCGTTCTTACCCCTTGAACGGTCCCCCAGAGTTCGGCCCTGGCCCATAATACATTGGTACAGGGGATCGGTATTCGGCAAAACTCGTTGGAAGACTGAATCGTCAGCTCCCCCAGCAGGCCGGTATTTCCCGTGACTCGCAGTGCAAAGTCCTGCTCCGGCGGCTCCCATTGTCCCTTTCGGACTGTAAAATCAACCAGAACAGCGGCTTCGCATGGTTCCCGCCCTTCCTCTGAACCGGCTAGCGGTACTTCATCGCCCATCCGGTATACGGTGCCTTCTTTATGAATTTCCATCGTGACAAGCGGGCCGATCGTGAGCATCGCCCTTCCCTGTGACAGGGCCTTAACCGCCTGCCGTACCAAGCTTTGGCCGTCTCCCTCTTCAATACCGAGATAGGTAACCGAGATCGGCTCCCCGGTACTGCTCTGCACATGCCAGTCCCGGCCGCTTGTGGCGGTGATCCGGTATCCGGCGTTCAACCGGTCCGTCCATAGCGCGAACGCTCTCGCATTGTCCTTCTTGATGGAAGGGAACGTGCCGGACCAAACCTCGATATAATCGATATCGTTCCAGTCGCTGATCTCGTACTCCCAGTAGCGACCGGTACAGACCGGAGTCCCCATCCGAAACGGGTGAGCCATTCCCGCGATTCCGCCCTTCGCATGAACCTCGGCAATGCCCCGATGGATATCCTTCAGGCCCACTGGCCGCCAATCGACGTAATCCTGAAGGCCGATCGTCACCATATGGCCGAAGAAAGTCGTCCATTCCATCCCGGGGATAATCCGGATGCCGGTCTTTTCTTCCACTTCATGGCGGTCCTTCAAGCCGGTCATCGTATTATGGTCCGTCAAGGCGATGCACTCAAAGCCGAGCGCCGCGGCTCCTTGCGCCAGCTCCTCGAGTGTCTGTTTCCCGTCACTGTGAAACGTATGCGTATGCAGCTCGCAAGCGATCCAGCGCATCAGCTTCCTTCCCCTTCCCCTTCCTCTATCTGCAGTTCGTACGAGCAGGTTTCGGTGACAATGGCGTGGAGGCTTAACGTCAGCCGCCACCATCCCGCCGGGAGCGGTCCGCTGACCAGCCCGGGCGATGCTTCACGCTCCGAGATCGTCAGCACCTGCTCCGGATCATGGCGGTGTCCCGCCCCCCGATGGCGCTCGGGATCATCCATGGAAACGGTGATCAGATTTTGCAGCGGCAGGTACGCGGTCCATTTGGCCTTGGCGTATTCCCTATGCTCAGCGGCGGTATATTTATCAATACTTTGCATAATTAGGCGTTGGGACTGCTCCTCATCCTCCAGGCGCTTGGGCGAATAGGAGAACCGGATTATAAGCCGGCTGACCGGCTCTTCCAGATGGAAGCTGTAGCTGATGTGACTTCGGGAACACGCCGGGGTCACCTGGCCCTTTATGTCAAGAAACACCTGCAGTTCACTCCTTTCCGGGAACGTTCCCACATGGAATAAGATAGCTTGTTAGTGTTTGTTCCGTGTTAATTGCACATAAATGATTTGTAAATGATGAAAGCGCCTTCTTATTCTAAGATATGTCCTCCGTCAGCAGAAATGCCTGCGATCCGATGAACCCGTTAGGTATTCCGTCGTAAGTCAAGCTAAAAAGGCCGCCTTTCGGCGACCTCCTCATCTGTCATTTCACGCCTAACATGCCGAGCTGAAGCTTCTTGTATCCGCTCATATCAACCTTCGTGGTCTGCACGCCCCATGGGACGGACAGCTCGGAGAACAGCTTACCGCTCCCGGAAGCCGAAGCAAAAAGCTCTTGCACCCCAATGATCGTCGTGGCTATCGTATCATTCTCGGGACGAATGTCCAAAGCATCCTTGGGAATGGAATGGATGGAGCCTGTCGAGGTGAAGGCGCCGTTAGCCGTCATCACGAAGCTTCGGCAATCAGCCAGCGAGCTGTAGAGTCTCTCCGCATCTCCCCGCAAATACTCGCACATATTGACGTACATATTGCGGAACAGGCTTTCTTCTTCAAACTGGAAGCTCTCGAGTTGTCCTTCCGGTCCGGTGAACGTCAATTTATTATCGTAAGACCAGTGCATCTGCCCGGCGGTTCCTTCCAGACGGATATAGGGCGTGTCATTTTGGTCGTTACACAAGGTAGTATAGAGGTGAACCTGCACGTTATTTTGCGTCTGGACCCTTACACAGGCCGTATCCTCCGATTCGATATCGTGGCCTTTGTACAATTCCGCCTGCACCCACCGCGGCTCTGCCTGCCCGGGATCGCCCGCACCTGCGGAAATCAGTGCATTATTCACCAAGTGGGCCAGCGGATTACACAGAGTGCCGTCCAGCACATACTGGCCATTGTATACGATAGAACCCGCCCAATAGGTCCGTTCGTAATACTGCTGCGTTCGTTTCCACATCCCAACGGCGGTAACCGTTTTCAATTCACCGATGACACCTTCACGGAGCTTCTGAAGCATTAGCCGGAACGCCTTCCCCGACGTGTTCTGAAAGAATACCCCTGCAGGAATTCCGGTCCTCCGCTGGACCTCAATCATGGCGTCCAGGTCCTCAATGGCCACGGCCGGAGGCTTTTCCAGCAATATCGGAACCCCTGCTCCAGCGCATCGATGCACATCGGCTTATGTAAAGGAATCGGCGTGGCGGCGGCAACAAAATCCAAACCGGGATGCTTCAGCATCTCCCGGTAATCCGTATAATGCCGGGCGCCAATCGCCTCCAGCTCCTCCTTCTGCTCCTTAGCCTTCTCCACATTAGGTTCGCAAAACGCCACGCAGGATAACACGCCCTCCCTCGCCAACTGCACTATCGTTCGGACGTGCGCTTTTCCGACCCCGCCGATCCCGATTAAAGCCACTTTGAGCGGATTCATAGTTCTCCTCCTTGGTCTAAACATGATTTATGTTAAAAATATAATACGAATCCGGTCAAGTCTTCTCAATTTTAGAAATCAATTTGGCTTATGATTGCCGGATCTTACAAAAAGGACACGCTTCCCGCGGCGCCCAATTCCATGTCTCAGGTATGCAAATTATGAGGGTTTAACATTTAATTCATAAGAACCCCCTTCTTCTTGCTGATATTCCGTACGACTAAAATACCGAGGGAATTGATCTTCTCACTAAGTCGCTATTGCAAAAAACCGATTTCCTTATAACGTAAGAGATCCGGTTTTTAGGTATTTCGAATAAATTACGCCTAAATACGCGATAAAAATGTATTTTCACGGGTCAAATATACAAGCATGGGAAAAGAATCATTAATACGTTGAAAGGGGAAGTACTCTAATAGATTTACTGGCGTTGGCGTTATCAATCGGACTTATTAAGAGTAGTCCGAGATTTGAGGGCTAGCAGGCACCGTTATTTTCAGTTTAGAGACTAACGGAAGCACCGAAACGCCAGCGCCAGTTCATAACGGTTGTTGTCGGCAAGGAATTATTGACTCAACTTTCGCAGAATGAATTCGGCAAACAAGCCTTGATATAGCTAGGTAAGACCGACATCCATTGCTGGAGTTGACGTTGAATCATCGCCGAAAGCTTCTTGCCTGCTTTCTAGACGAGAAGCACAAGATCAGTCGTTGTCAGAAGTGCTGGCCATTCGTTCTTCTTTGTACGATGGCGGACAAAGACCACATGTACGGTAATCCACGTGAGAATCAATCCTCTCCAAAAAAAGGAAAGCAAACAAGTGGAGGTACTTAAATGGCCGTACTGTCGACCGGACCCATAGCCAATAATCCTACTGCTGGTGTAAGACCTACACAATTTGTCACCGTCAAAATCGATAATCAAAGTACAACAAATTTCTCGACCATACTAATTGAAGGGTTCTATTTAAACGGCATCAAAACTATGTACGTACAAGAATTGACCTCGTTAGCACCAAATCAGGTTATAACCAAAAACTATTTCGCAAATTTCGATGCTTATCAATTTGTCTTCACTACAGGCGGAGCAGCAGAGGACGAAACTGAAATTTCTGTATGGGGTAAAGATTCATCCGGGCAATTGGTAGCTGCCCATCGAATCGTATCGGAAGAGCTATTAAATGCAGAAAAAGGCCAACAAGGGCCTCAAGGGCCTCAGGGACCGCAGGGGAGCTACAGGCCAGCAAGGGCCTCAAGGGGAACAAGGACCGGCCGGCGGACCCCAAGGAGAACAAGGACCTCAAGGGCTGCAAGGGCCTCAAGGACAGCAAGGGCCTCAAGGACAGCAAGGGCCTCAAGGGCTGCAAGGACCTCAAGGACAGCAAGGGCCTCAAGGACAGCAAGGGCCTCAAGGACAGCAAGGGCCTCAAGGGCTGCAAGGGCCTCAAGGGCTGCAAGGGCCCCAAGGGCTGCAAGGGCCTCAAGGACAGCAAGGGCCTCAAGGACAGCAAGGGCCTCAAGGCCAGCAAGGGCCTCAAGGGCTGCAAGGGCCTCAAGGACAGCAAGGGCCTCAAGGGCTGCAAGGATCTCAAGGACAGCAAGGGCCTCAAGGACAGCAAGGACCTCAAGGACAGCAAGGACCTCAAGGGCTGCAAGGATCTCAAGGACAGCAAGGGCCTCAGGGGCAGCAAGGATCTCAAGGACAGCAAGGGCCTCAGGGGCAACAAGGGCCTCAGGGACAGCAAGGGCCTCAGGGACAGCAAGGGCCTCAGGGACAGCAAGGACCTCAAGGGCTGCAAGGATCTCAAGGACAGCAAGGGCCTCAGGGGCAGCAAGGATCTCAAGGACAGCAAGGGCCTCAGGGGCAACAAGGGCCTCAAGGACAGCAAGGGCCTCAGGGACAGCAAGGGCCTCAGGGACAGCAAGGGCCTCAGGGACAGCAAGGGCCTCAGGGGCAGCAAGGAACTCAGGGACAGCAAGGGCCTCAGGGGCAGCAAGGATCTCAAGGACAGCAAGGGCCTCAGGGGCAGCAAGGACTCCAAGGGCCTCAAGGACCGGCTGACGGACCTCAAGGAGGGCAAGGGCCTCAAGGGCCTCAAGGACCGGCCGGCGGGCCTCAAGGGCCTCAAGGAGAGCAAGGGCCCCAGGGGCAGCAAGGACCTCAAGGACAGCAAGGGCCTCAGGGTCTACAAGGGCCTCAAGGACAGCAAGGGCCTCAAGGGCTGCAAGGGCCTCAAGGACAGCAAGGGCCTCAGGGGCAGCAAGGGCCTCAAGGACAGCAAGGGCCTCAGGGGCAGCAAGGGCCTCAAGGACAGCAAGGGCCTCAAGGGCTGCAAGGGCCTCAAGGACAGCAAGGATCTCAAGGGCCCCAAGGGACTCAAGGACAGCAAGGGCCTCAGGGCGAACAAGGACCTCAAGGGCTGCAAGGCTCTCAGGGACAGCAAGGGCCTCAGGGCGAACAAGGACCTCAAGGGCTGCAAGGACCTCAAGGGCTGCAAGGCTTTCAGGGACAGCAAGGGCCTCAGGGACAGCAAGGGCCTCAAGGTCCCCAAGGAGAGCAGGGGCCTCAGGGGCAGCAAGGAACTCAAGGGCCGCAGGGTCCTCAGGGGCAGCAAGGGTCTCAAGGTCCCCAAGGAGAGCAAGGGCCTCAGGCTCAGCAAGGAACTCAAGGGCCGCAGGGTCCTCAAGGGCTGCAAGGGCCTCAGGGACAGCAAGGGCCCCAAGGAGAGCAAGGTCTTCAGGGGCAGCAAGGACTCCAAGGGCCCCAAGGACCGGCGGACGGACCTCAAGGAGAGCAAGGGCCTCAAGGGCCTCAAGGACCGGCCAGCGGACCTCAAGGAGAGCAAGGACAGCAAGGGCCTCAAGGGCAGCAAGGGCCTCAAGGGCCCCAAGGGCCCCAAGGGCCTCAAGGGCCCCAAGGGCCCCAAGGACAGCAAGGGCCTCAAGGGCCCCAAGGGCCCCAAGGACAGCAAGGGCCTCAAGGGCCTCAAGGACAGCAAGGGCCTCAAGGGCAGCAAGGGCCTCAGGGACAGCAAGGGCCTCAAGGACAGCAAGGACCTCAAGGGCAACAAGGGCCTCAGGGACAGCAAGGACCTCAAGGGCAGCAAGGGCCCCAGGGACAGCAAGGGCCCCAGGGACAGCAAGGGCCCCAGGGGCAGCAAGGGCCTCAAGGGCCTCAAGGACCTCAAGGGCAGCAAGGGCAGCAAGGACAGCAAGGACCTCAGGGACAGCAAGGACCTCAAGGTTCCCAAGGAGAGCAAGGGCCTCAGGGGCAACAAGGACTTCAAGGTCTGCAAGGGCCTCAGGGACAGCTAGGGCCTCAAGGACAGCAAGGGCCTCAGGGACAGCAAGGGCCTCAGGGGCAGCAAGGACCTCAAGGGCAGCAAGGGCCCCAGGGACAGCAAGGGCCTCAAGGGCAGCAAGGGCCTCAGGGGCAGCAAGGGCCTCAAGGGCAGCAAGGGCCTCAGGGACAGCAAGGGCCTCAAGGGCAGCAAGGGCCTCAGGGACAGCAAGGGCCTCAAGGACAGCAAGGGCCTCAAGGACAGCAAGGGCCTCAAGGAGAACAAGGGCCTCAGGGAGAACAAGGGCCTCAGGGGCTGCAAGGACTTCAAGGGCCCCAAGGAGAGCAAGGGCCTCAAGGGCAGCAAGGACTTCAAGGGCCCCAAGGAGAGCAAGGGCCTCAAGGACAGCAAGGACTTCAAGGGCCCCAAGGTGAACAAGGGCCTCAGGGGCAGCAAGGACTTCAAGGGCCCCAAGGAGAGCAAGGGCCTCAAGGACAGCAAGGACTTCAAGGGCCCCAAGGTGAACAAGGGCCTCAGGGACAGCAAGGGCCTCAAGGGCCCCAAGGAGAGCAAGGGCCTCAGGGACAGCAAGGGCCTCAAGGGCTGCAAGGACCTCAGGGACAGCAAGGACCTCAAGGGCTGCAAGGACCTCAGGGACAGCAAGGACCTCAAGGTCCCCTAGGAGAGCAAGGGCCTCAAGGAGAGCAAGGACAGCAAGGACCCCAAGGGCAGCAAGGACCCCAAGGGCAGCAAGGACCTCAGGGACAGCAAGGACCTCAAGGACAGCAAGGACCTCAAGGGCAGCAAGGGCCTCAAGGACAGCAAGGGCCTCAAGGACAGCAAGGGCCTCAAGGGCAGCAAGGGCCTCAAGGAGAGCAAGGGCCTCAGGGGCAGCAAGGGCCTCAGGGACAGCAAGGGCCTCAAGGGCAGCAAGGGCCTCAAGGGCAGCAAGGACAGCAAGGGCCCCAAGGACCTCAAGGGCAGCAAGGACAGCAAGGGCCCCAAGGAGAGCAAGGACAGCAAGGAGCTCAAGGGCCCCGAGGAGAACAAGGAGCTCTAGGACCTCAAGGACCTCAAGGACCTCAAGGAGAGCAAGGACAGCAAGGGCCTCAAGGAGAACAAGGTGAACAAGGCCCTCAAGGGCAGCAGGGATCTCAAGGGGAGCAAGGGCCTCAAGGACCGGCCGACGGACCTCAAGGAGAGCAAGGGCCTCAGGGTCCCCAAGGACCAGCCGCCGGACCTCAAGGATCCCAAGGCTCTCAAGGACCTCAGGGGCAACAGGGACCTCAAGGAGAGCAAGGCCCTCAAGGAGAGCAAGGACTTCAAGGCCAACAAGGACCTCAAGGGCTGCAAGGGCCTCAGGGGCTGCAGGGACCTCAAGGAGAGCAAGGGCCTCAAGGACAGCAAGGACCTCGAGGACAGCAAGGGCCTCAAGGACAGCAAGGGCCTCAAGGGCTGCAAGGGCCTCAAGGGCAGCAAGGGCCTCAAGGACAGCAAGGGCCTCAAGGGCTGCAAGGACCCCAAGGACAGCAAGGGCCTCAAGGGCTGCAAGGGCCTCAAGGACAGCAAGGGCCTCAGGGGCAGCAAGGACCCCAAGGAGAACAAGGACCTCAGGGGCAGCAAGGACCCCAAGGAGAACAAGGGCCTCAGGGGCAGCAAGGACCTCAAGGGCTGCAAGGGCTGCAAGGGCCTCAAGGTCAACAAGGGCCTCAAGGTCAACAAGGGCCTCAAGGCCGGCAAGGACCTCAAGGACCCCAAGGAGAGCAAGGGCCTCAAGGACAGCAAGGGCCTCAAGGACAGCAAGGACAGCAAGGGCCTCAAGGAGAGCAAGGACCTCAAGGACCTCAAGGAGAGCAAGGACCTCAAGGAGAGCAAGGACCTCAAGGGCTGCAAGGACCTCAAGGGCAGCAAGGGGCCCAAGGAGAGCAAGGACCCCAAGGAGGGCAAGGACTTCAGGGGCTGCAAGGGCCTCAAGGGCTGCAAGGGCCTCAGGGACAGCAAGGGCCTCAGGGACAGCAAGGGCCTCAAGGGCTGCAAGGACCTCAAGGGCTGCAAGGACCCCAAGGGCTGCAAGGACCTCAAGGGCTGCAAGGAGCTCAAGGGCCCCAAGGAGAGCAAGGACCTCAAGGCCGGCAAGGACCTCAAGGGCAGCAAGGGCCTCAGGGACAGCAAGGGCCTCAGGGACAGCAAGGGCCTCAGAACCAGCAAGGGCCTCAAGGGCAGCAAGGGCCTCAAGGTCAACAAGGGCCTCAGGGGCAGCAAGGACCTCAAGGACAGCAAGGGCCTCAGGGGCAGCAAGGACCTCAAGGACAGCAAGGGCCTCAGGGGCAGCAAGGACCTCAAGGACAGCAAGGGCCTCAGGGACAGCAAGGGCCTCAGAACCAGCAAGGGCCTCAAGGGCCTCAGGGGCAGCAAGGGCCTCAGGGGCAGCAAGGGCCTCAGAGCCAGCAAGGACCTCAAGGGCCTCAAGGGCCTCAAGGACAACAAGGACCCCAGGGGCAGCAAGGGCCTCAGAGCCAGCAAGGACCTCAAGGGCCTCAAGGACAACAAGGACCCCAGGGGCAGCAAGGGCCTCAGAGCCAGCAAGGACCTCAAGGGCAGCAAGGGCAGCAAGGACAGCAAGGGCCTCAGGGACAGCAAGGGCCTCAGGGACAGCAAGGGCCTCAAGGGCAGCAAGGGCCTCAAGGACAGCAAGGGCCTCAAGGACAGCAAGGGCCTCAGAGCCAGCAAGGGCCACAAGGACCTCAAGGGCAGCAAGGGCCTCAAGGACAGCAAGGGCCTCAAGGACAGCAAGGGCCTCAGAGCCAGCAAGGGCCTCAAGGACCTCAGGGGCAGCAAGGACCTCAAGGACCTATACCGTTAGCCTTCTTTGCAACTTCTACAGAAACGACAACAGCAAACCTGATTGGTGCAGGGGAGGTCACTGTTCTTACCCTTGCGGTCAGTCCGACCGTTTCCAGCCGGGTGAAATTGGATTCAACAGTGGAGTTACTAATTGATACGGGGTCTCCTGTTATTAATTATTTTATTAATTACCGTTTAAGAAGAAGTGGTCTGGCTAGTCCTTTAGCAACATTACAAATTAGCCGGAATAGTAATGCAAATATGTCCGGAAGTACTATTACCGAAATTCCCAATCTTACCTGGAATGACAATATCTCTGCTTCTGTCACATACACAGTCACGATTGAGGTTATAACGGCTACAGGAATCAGCAGTATTACAGCACAGACCCGTGCTTTAAACGCGATTATTTTTTAATCAGACGGGTGGTGTATCCCTGCACTTCTTACTTGGAGTTAAACTATAGACAGTTTCTTTTTAACAGCTTGCAAAACTGTCGGAAAACAAGAACACTATGGAGTGAAAGCCGCATCGCTGCGGCTTTCTTTACTTTTCCATGGTTCTCTTTGAAATTACTGATAAGGAGTAACATTCTGAGGTCGTGCGATGTAATGAATAGGATGAAGTATGATCATACCGGAAAATATATTGAGCTTAACAAATTTAAAGCGGCGCGTCATGAAGATAGGAATAGGCCTTTCAAGAATACGAAAAAAGGGTTCAGACGCTGTACTCCTCTTGTCCGGAAAATCAAGGGAGTTCAGCCCCCTGATCCGGGTCTAAATACTTGAAGAAAAGTATCCTCTAGTAAATCCGATGGACGACCTCCTCAAAATCCGGCTCCTCCATATGCACATCGGAGATCCTTCCCCAGCTCTCGATCATTCTGAGTATGTCGGCGGCGGATACCTCCCCTCGGTTGCAGTGCAGCTTCACATAGTCCGCCCCCGCTCGGCGATTTGAAAAGGCGACGCCCCCTCCTCCGCGTCCTTCACTGCAAACGATCCGGCAAACGAAACCGTCAGCACCGTCGGCGGCCCGATCCGGCTTCGCAGTTCGCCGGTGGTGCCGTCGTAAATCAGACTACCGTGATTGATCACGATCACACGGGTGCACAGCTGCTCAATGTCGTCCATGTCATGGGTGGTGAGCAGAATCGTTTTTCCCATTTCCGCATTCAGCATGCTCAAATGCTCCCGGATCTGCTTCTTCGCGTTTACATCGAGACCGATCGTCGGTTCGTCCAGGAACAAAATGTCCGGGTCATGCAGCGGCGAAGCCGCCAAGTCGGCTCTCATCCGCTGTCCGAGCGAGAGCTTGCGCACCGGAGTCAGCAGGAAATCGTCCATATCCAAGAGTTCCGTCAGCATGGCGACTCTCCTAGCATATACCGCTGCATCTACACCGTACATTGCGGCCAGGATGTCGAAGGAATCCTTAACCGGCAAGTCCCACCACAGCTGCGAACGTTGCCCGAAGACGACGCCAAGCCGCCGGACGACCTGCATCCGGTCGCTTTGCGGACGGAGTCCGCCAATGTATACTTCACCTGAGGAAGGGTGAAGAATCCCGCATAGCATCTTGATGGTTGTCGATTTTCCCGCCCCGTTCGGGCCGATGCAGCCGACAAACTCCCCTTTTTCAATCCGCAGACTGATTTCTTTGACCACCTCCACCCTCCGGGTTTCCCTTGAAAACAGCGTGCGCAGCCGGACCAAGCTCCTGGCTTCGTTACCGGAATATGGAATGTTTTTTGAAGATTCCTCGTTTCGATCAGACTCATTTTCCTCCCCATTCCCCGTTATAAAAGCCGTGGCTCAGCTTCCCGTGCTTTGATAGTGCGCAATGCCAAATTTCCAGAGCCGCAGCGCCAGCGCCAGAAAACAAACCGCGGCGGCAAAGCTTCCCGCCAGCGCCCACGGTCCGTACGCTCCACGCAAAATGTACAGCGACGGTACGTAGGCAACGAATCCGTACGGCACGACGATGAGCAGCGGCGTGCGAATCCACTGCGGGAAGATGCTTAGCGGAAATTGGCAGGCTAGCGTCGGTGCGTTATCGGTCAGCACCTGCAGGTCTTCGATGCGTTGAATCCAGAAGCCGCAGGTTGCCGTTGCCAACCCGACAGCAAAGACAATAGCCGTCCCGCTTATAATCGTGAGTGCCGTTAAGGGAATCGCCAGCCAGGTGGTCTGCCCCGATGCGATCAAATGCCAAATGCAAACGGTGAACACGGTCAGCCCCTGCGCCAGCTCACCGGCCATCGGGCGGAAGTTCCGCGTCATCAGCACAAGCAGCACCGGGACGGGCCTAAGCAGCGACTGATCGAACAGACCTTGAACCATGTATTTCTCAAACCCGTTGATATCGGCGGCCAGCACGCGGTACAAATAGCGGGACAGATTTAATACCGAAAATAAATAACCAATCTCGTAGATGTTCCAGTCCTGTATGGTTTGAAAGCGCAGCAGGACAACCGCAATGGTGAGGAACTCGGCAACCGTAATAAAGGATGTCAGCAGCGACGACAAAACGAAATTGAATTTGTACTGCATCCGGCTGCGAATACTTGCTCTGGCCAGTTGAATATAGAGCTTTAGCATTCCTGTCATACGACCGCCCTTCGTGTGCCGGCTCCGGTTCATCCTCCCTGCACCTCCACCTTGTTTCTCACGATGCGGGTCAACAGATAACAAACCGCAGTCAAGCCTGCCGACCAACCGATGGAACCGATCAGCATGTGAGGGTCTTCCATTTCCATATAAATTCGCGTGGGATGGTACTGGAGGAACGGATAAGGAGAGCAGCGGCTAACCGCTTGAAGCCAGGAAGGCATCCATTCGACCGGGATCAGAAATCCGGATAATAGGGTGTTCAAAGCATGATGGAGGTAATGAAGGAACCGGCTCTCCGTCGTCCATAAGGCGGTAATCCCGATCATATACGAGATGCAGATGGAAATATAAGCGGTACCGATTAGCGCAATCGCGGTCCACAGCCAGGTTTCAGGGCGTTCGGGCTGCCTTATGGGAATGAACAGAGCGTAGACCGTATAGATCGGTATGCAGCAGTAGAGAAAGAAATAAACGGTTCTTCCCGCTTCCCGGCTCACCATATGCACGAACAGATTCAGGGGCCGCAGCAAATCGAGGGCGATTTGCCCTGTGCGCACCGCTTCTTCCAAGCCCAGTCCGAACGTGGTAATGAGAAGCCAGATGCACGACTGGTTGAATGCGATATAGCTTACCATCCCGTTTAATCCGTATTCACCGAGAGGTTTGCCGTTTCCGATTCTGGCCCACAATGAAATGTAGATCATCCCGATGATGACACTGCCGGCCATTCGGATCGCATGTCCGGTCCGGTACTGCCTATTTTGCAGGTATGCTTTTCTTGCCAGAACAAAACTAACCATGAAACGCCTCCTTCAGGAAAATGAACTGCACAAAAAAATATATCCGAAATTTTCCTAAAGGGGTAGACTTAACCTTTTCTTTCTGCTATACTAATATTATAGGAAACAAGGAAATACACTTTTTATTCAACTTATATCGTTTTGAGACTCTTATTTTCATATGTACAAAAGCCTAACACCTTGAACGGTGTTTTTTTATTTTGCCGGTAAAAAGATCGCAAAAAAAGCTCCCTTAGCGGGAGCCTCATCTCGTTTGCTGAACCGTATGGGGTTCGACCGAAGATCTCGTAACATTGGCATACACAGGTAAAAATCGGCTGACCGCATAAAATCCTATCGTCGCTACCCCGGCGATTACCATGAGCAGTACAAACGCACTATGGAAGCCGAACTTGGCCGCATAGAACCCGCCCAGCATGCCACCGATAATCTTGCTCACGCTGAGTTGAATGACGGAATTAAGCATTTGGCCGGTCGCCTTGAGCTCCTTCACCACATGCTTGTTCACATACTCCGCCAGGCACATGTAAAACAATATGTACGTTCCCCCATGCATGACCCAGCTGAGCAAATAGGTAAACGGTGTCAGGCTGAAGGCGTATAGCCCCCATCTCAACGTATGGATCAGCCCCGAAAACAGCAAAATATTGCGAATCCCGAAACGGTCGTAAAACCGCTGGAAGAAGATCATGAACGGAAACTGAGCGAACGAGCCGATGGCCAGTCCGATGCCGATGACCTCCATGCTGATGCCCTGCTCCTTGCTGTAGATCGCCTGAAACGCCCAGATAAATCCCAGCGTTGTCGACATGACAAGTGTATAGACGTAAAGCACAACCAGCCGCCGGTTTTTGAAAATTTCTGTGATCCGTACTTTCTTCTTTCCGCTCTGATGACCCTCCACCTGTGGAATGCCGAAGGACAAGGCAAAACAGCCCAGCATGATCATCGAGGTGACGAGGAAAATCGAATCGATATGACGGGCGAACAGCCATCCGGCGAAGATGGATATCACGGCATACCCGACCGAGCCGAAGGTGCGGATGGTGGAAAAGCGCACGACGCCACGGGAAGACAGCTCCAGCGTGATCGCATCGCTGAGCGGGTTAATCGCGATCTGAAACAGGCTGAACAGCGCCATGGCCAGAAGCAGCGGCAAGAAGAGTGTCCCCGCCCAGGGCACCAGCCACACCGACAAGCCGGATAGCGACGTGCAAACCATAAGAATCCGGTTTTTCGTCCGCGACCGGTCTCCTGCCAATCCCCAAAGCGGCTGTGCAACCAAGCCGACCACGGCGCCGATGGAAGTCAGCACCCCGATCTCGGTATGCCCGATCCCCGCTTCCGTAAAATAGACTCCGATGTACGAGGAGAACGAGCCGGTGCTCATAAAAATAAACGCATAAAACAAGGCCAGAATCACTACATTCTTATTCTGCACGAGGAAAGCCTTCTTTCCGCTAAGGTCCTGAACCAACTAACGGCCGATCTCAGGTCTTCCTCCATTATTCCACCGGAAGCTTCTGGTGACAATAAGAAAAACTTCTATCGAAGTCCTTCTATAAAAAACCAGACCGTTTTTAGCGGAAGATACCGCGTTCTACTTCACTTCCACCACCACGCCGCCGAACAGCCGGTCACCCACATAAGCCATCAACAGCCAGCGTCCGGGCGATGGGAGCACCATCGTAGATGGAGCGTGGCGATCCGCACCGTTCAACTCTCCGGCCAAAGCATCCACTGTAAACACGTCAATGATATCCGTACTCCCCTGCTTCACAGCTTTCACAGCGAAAGGACCGTCCAGCTCCTCCTCCGTCCCCCAGAAATGCCACATGTATTTATTCGGCTTCCCGGCGGTAAAACCGGCATCGATGAACCCGACTTTCTTGCTTATTCCGCGCATGGTGTATGTTCCGGAAACAAACTCCGGACTGACCTCCCAGGACGGTTCCGCCACCGGCAGGACCGCATCGCCGTAGAACCGGCCGTCCAGATCCACTTCGAAGCGCCACAACCCGCCGAGCGGCGCCGAAGTTAACTCCGAAGCGCTGAAGACCCGGATAGCCGGGGCTCGGTTCGGTAATCGTCCTTGGGCCCAATGCCGTCAACTTCATTCCGGTCTCTTTATGCTGAGCGGTAATCGTTAATTCTTTTCCGGCAAACACGCTGAACGGAGCTTGAAAATTAAAAAGGTAACCAAAAGGCTTCCCAGCTGCAAGATTCGGATCGGGATAGATGCGAAAAAGCGTCTCGCTGCCTTGCTTGTATTCGGGACGTTCACGCCAGGGATCGTTTGCGCCGCCGGACAACAACGCCGGCTGTCCGGTTAGCGGAGGTTGGGGCACCGCCATCCATAGGCATACCCCGCATAATAAAATAACCGCCGCGGAAATGGCGATGGTTCTCATCCGCTTTGGTCCCTCTTGCCGCTTCGCTTTTGTAAGGATCCCTTCTTTTCGCCGATCGGTAAAATGCCGCTGTGTGAACGGCGATCCTGACAGCGCATCATACCACGGCGGCCGCTCTTCGTTCATAAGCCATGCCCTCCTTCGCATCGGTCGGATTCCAGCATTGCGGACAGCTTCCTCCTTGCCCGGTGCAGGCGGGATTTAACCGTACCTTCCGTAACCTCAAGCATGGCCGCCATCTCCCGCATGCCAAGCTGATAATGCGCATCCATTAACAGTACCTCCCTGTATTTCCGCGGGAGCTTCATGACGAGCGACCAGATCCGCCGCGTCTCCATGCGGTCGAACAGCTCCGCTTCAGCGGACCGGACACCTTCCTTTCGAACCACATACTCTACCAAGGTCACTTTGCGGATAAAAGCGTTTCGCAAATAATTGAGCGATTTATTCCGGGTGACGGTCAGCGACCAGCTCTTGACGGTGCAATCGCCCCGGAAGGTGTGCAAACGGTTATATACCGACAGGAATACCTCTTGGGAGAGATCGTCCGCCGCTTCGCGACGCCGGGTCAGGAAATAGGCGAAATTCCATACATCCTCCCCGTAATCGGTCATCAGCTCACGCAAAACGGCATCTTTATCGTAACCGCCCGCCAAATATTTCAGGTAATGCGGCTCCTCCATCCAACCACCTCTATGGATTAGACAGATCGAGGCGCAAAAAGTTCCAACTTTTTGCATAAATCACCTCAATTTACACAAGCTAGCATCGGCATGACTGATAATGAACCAAAGGAAGGAGGGAACCGTATGAGCAACAGCTTGGACGCCATCCGCGCCGATCAGCAGAATTTCCTGGACGCGACGGAGGATGAGGTCAAGGAAGTACCTGCATCCACCAATGCAGGCGAGGCGGTGGAAGCCATCGTGGCCCATATCAATAAGTACGATGTGCCGGAGGAGAAAGAAGAGGCTCCGGACGCCGGACGCTGATAGGAATCCATAGCACAACGAAACCCGGAGACGGCTAACCGTTCCCGGGTTTTCCTCGGTTGATAAGGATATCCTGGCTAAAAAAAAGGTACTACTTCAGACTTTTCGGATCAAGTGCATCCCTCAGGCCGTCCCCGATAAAGTTGACGGACAGCACGGCCAGGATGATCATAAAGCCCGGCGGCACCCACAGCCACGGCTGCGACGTCAGGACGGTCAGCGACTGGGCGTCCGTCAGCATATTCCCCAGCTCGCTGTCGGCGGCTGAACGCCCAGACCCAGGAAGCTGAGCGAAGCTTCCACCAGAATCGCTCCGGCGATGCCGAATGTCGCATGAACCAGAATCGGCGCCGTCACATTCGGCAGAATGTGGGCGAACAGAATTCTCGGCACGCCAAGGCCCAGCGCCACTCCCGCTTTTACGAAGTCCAGCTGCTTCACCGACAGGACGCCGCCGCGTACAAGCCGCGCCACCCCTGTCCAGCCCAGCAGACCCAGAACCAGGATCACATTCGTCAGGCTAGGCCCGACCATACTAACGACCACCAGAATGAGCATCAGTTGGGGAAACGACATAAATACGTCCGTAATCCGCATCACGACCATATCCACCCAGCCGCCGAAGAACCCGGAAACCAGCCCCAAGACGGTTCCGATCGCTACGCTGATTACGACCGAGCCGATCCCTACCGTAAGCGATACCCGGGCAGCATAGATGAGACGGCTGAGGACGTCGCGCCCGGTCTGATCCGTACCCAGCCAATATTCCCAGGACGGCTCCGCCTCGAAGGACCCGGTCACTTGATACGGATCATGCCTGGCGATGAATGGTGCGAAGACGGCCATAAGCACCAATACGGTCATCACGGCCAGCCCCGCCACTGCCAGCTTATGCTTTGCAAACCTGCGCATCACTAGCCTGGAGTAGCTTTCCTCCGGATCCTGGCGAATCTCCGCAGGATGGAGCTGGGCTCCGATTTCCCGGCTTCCGTCCATGTTCATTTCTGCCGTTGACACGAGCGGCACCTCCTTTAATTGTATTTGATCCTCGGGTCCGCTATGGAGTAGACGACATCCGTGAGCAGGTTCGCGGCCAGCACCATGGTCGCCGCCAGCAGGTTGAGGCCCATCAGCGTCGGATAATCGCGGGACATGATCGACGCCATGGTCAGCTGACCGATCCCCGGCCAGGAGAAGATTTGCTCCGTAATCACCGCTCCGCCCAGCAGCATCGGGATTTCCAGGCCGACGACGGTAATGATCGGAATCAAAGCGTTGCGCAGCGCATGCTTGTTCACGACAAGGAATTCCCGTACCCCTTTGGCCCGCGCCGTCCGAAGATAATCCTGCCCGAGAATTTCCAGAACGCTGGCACGGACGTAGCGGATTTTTTTGCCGGCGAGCCCGATCCCGAGCACCATCACCGGCAGCACCAGATGCAGCATTCGGTCGGTAAACCCGCCTTCGCCGCCTAAAGTAACCATGCCTCCGGAGGGAAGCCATTTCAGCTTGAGCGAGAAAATGTAAATAAGTCCTAGCGCCAGAAAGAAATGCGGAATGGAAATTCCCATGAACGACCCGCCGGTCGCAAGGTAATCCAGCTTGGAATACTGTCTGGTGGCGCTCATTACCCCAAGGGGGATGGCAATCGCAATGCCCAGAAGAATCGAAAGCCCCATCAGCAGCACCGTCGGGCCCAGCCGCTCGCCGATCATATGCGCCACCGGCTGATAGGAGCTGAAGGAGAAGCCGAGATTACCCTGCAGCAGGTTGACCATCCAATAGTAATACTGGACATACAGCGGCTGATTGAGCCCGAGCGCGGCTTTCTTCGCTTCGATATCCGCCGCTGTAATGTTCGGATCAATCAGCATGTCGACCGGACTGCCCGGCGCCATGTTGATAATGATAAAGTTCACAATCGTTACGCCAAAAAGCACAGGGACGGCAATCAGCAAACGCCGGACAATGTAAGAAAACACCGGCACATCCTCCTTTCTGCGATGAATTAATCCAGGGCGAAGCAGGCTGCGGCGTGCTCCCGTCCTTTCAGCTCCGGCTCCTGCTCGCGGCAAATCGCCTTGGCGAGCGGGCAGCGGGTATGGAACCGGCGACCGCTCGGCGGGTTGGCCGGGCTCGGTAGGTCGCCCTGGATCACGAGCTTCTCCTTGCTGCGTAGCCGCGGATTCGGCGCAGGATAGGCGCTAAGCAGTGCCTTTGTGTACGGATGCTTCGGGTCGCGGAAGATGTCCGCCGTACTCGCGATCTCCACGATTTTGCCAAGGTACATCACCGCGATCCGGTCGCTGATATAGCGCACCGCGCCAAGGCCGTGACCGATAAACAGGTAGGTCAGATTCAGCTCCTGCTGCAAGTCTTTCAGCAGATTCAGAATTTGAGCCTGGATCGATACGTCGAGTGCCGATACCGGTTCGTCGCAGATGATCAGCTTCGGATTCAGCGATAAGGCGCGCGCAATGCCGATCCGCGCCGCTGCCCGCCGGAAAATTCGTGCGGGTACCGGTTTTTGTAGCTTTTGGGGAGACCTACCATGCCAAGCAGTTCATCGACCCGCTTCGGGATATCCTCCGCCGGCACAATCCGGTGAACCTTAATCGGTTCAGCCAAAATATCCTTGATCCGCTTCCGGGGATTAAGCGATGAGTAGGGATCCTGAAAGATCATTTGCATGGCCGGGCGCACCCGCTTCATTTCCGACGGGGAAGCAGGGTCAGGTCGCCGCCGCCGAACATGATTTTCCCGTCCGTCGGATTCTCCAAACGGATGATCGAGCGCCCGATCGTCGACTTGCCGCAGCCGGACTCGCCAACAAGCCCCAGCGTCTCCCCTTCATATATGGAGAAGCTGACGCCATCGACGGCTTTCACATGACCGACGGTCCGGGAAACAATCCCCTGCGGATCGGATAATAGGTCCGCGACCGCTCAATTTCCAGCAGTGGCGGCTTCAGCTTCTCCTCCAGTACCGCCATTTCAGCTCACCTCCAATTCGGTCGCTGCGGATTCCGCCTGCACCATCCAGCATCTGGCCCGATGCTCCATGCCTGCTGTAAGCGACGGCGGCGCTTCCTGCTCGCATCGTTCCTTAGAGAAGGGGCGGGTATGAAACCGGCGACCCTTCGGCATCTGATGCAGCGATGGAACCGTACCGGGAATGGAGGCCAGCCGCTCTCCATCTTCTGCATCCAAATGCGGAATTGACTGCATCAAGCCTTGCGTATACGGATGCTTGGGGTTATCGAACAGCGTGTAGACATCCGCTTCTTCGACGACCTGTCCCGCGTACATGACAATGACCCTGTCCGCCATTTCCGCCATGACGCCCAAATCGTGCGTAATCAGCATGATCGCAGTGCCGGACTCCTCCCGCGCACCTCTTCATCAGCTCGAGAATTTGCGCCTGAATCGTCACGTCGAGCGCCGTAGTCGGCTCGTCGGCGATAAGCGACTTTGGGTCTGCAGGAAAGCGCCATCGCGATCATAACCCAGCCGCCGCATCCCTCCGGAGAGGGAATGCGGATACTCATCGATAACCGCTTCGGCGCGGGGAATGCCGACCTTCTTCAGCATTTCCACCGCATAGGCGCGGGCATCGCTTTTACTCATCTTCATATGCAGGCGGATGGCTTCGATCAATTGATGCCCGATCGTAAATACGGGATTGAGCGACGTCATCGGTTCCTGAAAAATCATGGAGATTTCATTGCCGCGGATTGCCCGCATACGGTCCTCTCCCGCCTGAACCAGATCCTCTCCGCCGAATAGTATGCTTCCCTGGCGGATCCGTCCCCGCTGGCTGAGCAGCTTCATAATCGACAGCGAGGTCACGCTTTTGCCGCGACCGGATTCGCCCACGATTCCGATCGTCTCTCCGGGGTTCAGCCGGAAGCTGACATCGTCGATGGAAACGACCTCCCCTTGGTCCGTTTGGAAGGCGGTCTGCAGATGGCTGATTTCCAATAAAGGCTTCATGTCATCACCACGATTCTTCAGTTTTATTTGCGTGCCGACGGCTTCACATCGCTCGGGATCGGGCAGACGTAAGATTCCCCTCCGAGTCGTTCCTTCAGCTCCGCCTTCGCCTTATCGACCAAATCCGGATACAGCAGCACCTCCAGCGCGGTGGCGGCCATGACCTTGCCGGCGTGAAGCATCGCTTTCTCCGCCATCGGAAGCGTTCCCTGCGTAACGACCTGCCAGGTGTGCCCCGGCGTTCCGATTGCCCAGCAGGCGGTATTCACCTGCACCGTCGGAACAATCCAGCTCACGTCTCCGACATCCGTCGATCCGAACATCATCTTCTTCCCCGATTCCTCGGTATATGGAAGGATGATGTCGCATACGTCCTTGCCTGCCAGCTCCGGCGCCACCCGGAATTTCTTATCCTCCTCCGTTAACGTCGAGCGGATCGCACGGGCGAATTCGATATCCTCATCGGTGAGCCGCGGAATGCCGAGCTCCTTGAAGTTGTTGTACATTACGGTTTCCAGCGTGGAATTCGGAACCAGGTTCGAGCACGCTTTATCGAAAACGATCTCGACCTCCGTTCCCGTCATAAGGGCGGCCCCCGGGCTATATTGCAGACGCGCTGGTAAATCTCTTCAACCTGCCCGGCTTTCGGCGCGCGGATGAGATACAACACTTCCGCATACCCTTGAACGACATTCGGGGAAATGCCTCCGGTATTCGTCACCGCATAATGGATGCGCGCTTCCTGAATGATGTGCTCCCGCAGGTAGTTGACGCCGACATTCATCAGTTCCACCGCGTCGAGCGCGCTTCGGCCGAGATGCGGACTGCCTCCGGCATGCGAGGTGCGGCCTCTGAATTTGTAATAAATCTGGTAATTGGCGAGGGACGAGCCGGTCATGATCTGATTCGCGATCGACGGATGCCAGCAAAGCGCAATATCCGCATCGTCGAAGAGCCCTTCGCGGGCCATGAACGCTTTGCCGGAGCCTCCCTCCTCTCCCGGACAGCCGTAATAGCGGACCGTCCCCGGAATGCCATGTTCTTCCATGTAATAGCGGAGCGCCACCGCCGCCGCGAGCGAGCCGGAGCCGAGCAGATTGTGGCCGCAGACCATGTCCGTTCCCGCCCGGGACGACGGGACTTTCTTCCGCCACGCCTTGATCCTGGCTTAAACCCGCCAGTGCATCGTATTCCCCAAGCACCGCAACGACAGGACCGCCTGTGCCGAAGCTTCCGATGAACGCCGTTTCCATCCCGCCGACGCCGCGCTCGACCTGGAAGCCCTCCTCCTCCAGCGTCCTGCACAGCAGCTCGGCCGAGCGATATTCCTCGAAGCGCGTTTCCGCATATTCCCAGATTTGCCGGCTGACCCGAATGAAGACGTCCTTCTTCTCCTCGATGATATCCGCTATGTTCACTTTGAGCCCCAGTTCTCCCGCCATGAATCGATCAATCCTTCCTCAAGGAATTGTGATGGAACAAGCAAAGCATCAGTTCTCGATATCCCATTCATGCACATTGATCAGGGTGCCGACGTCCTTCGGCTCTCCGACCTTCACCTTTTTGGAGACGGCCTTGAGCCTGAAATCGGAATATAGCGTAATCTGCGGCAAATCCCGCTCAATCAGCTCCTGCACCTTGTCATAGATCGGGCGGCGTTTGGCCGGATCCGGCTCATTGATCCCTTTCTGCAGCAGATCGTCCATCTCCGGGTTGCTGTAAGCCGAGTAGTTGGTGATCAGGCCGCTTTTAAAATAACTCGACACATCCGGGTCCAGCTGGAACGAAAATCCGATAATGGCCAGGTCAAAATCCTGCTTTCGCGCCTTCTGTACGACGGTAACCAGATCGTACTTCGTAATCTGCGCCTTGACTCCGACCGCCTTCAGGTTGTCTACGATGATATCCGCCGTTTGCTCCCTCGTCTTGATACCCGACGGAACGACCAGATTCAGCGTGCGGTTAAAATCCCAGCCGGCTTCCTGCAGCAGCTGCTGCGCTTTCTTCGGGTCGTACGGGTAAGGCTTGATATTCTTGTTCGCGTAAGGGTGGTTGGAGGTAAAAGGCGTATCGACCACTTCCCCCTCGCCCTTGAGCAGATTGGTGACCATCATCTCCCGGTTCATCGCGTAAGCGATGGCCTGCCGGACCCGGGCGTCCGGGATCGTCTTCGTATTGAACGCCATCATCTGATAATTGAACGGCTTGCCTTGAATCGTTCTGACATTGGACATATTCTTCACTTTGTCGAAATCCTGTACGTTGATGGTGCCGATTCCCGGATAGTTCATCTGAATCTCGCCGCTCTGCAGCTGCGCAACGATGTTCGCCGACGGCATGATTTTGAAATACAGCTTGCCTATCTTCGGAGCACCCTTGAAATAATCCTTATTCGCTTCCAGCTCGACATATTGATCCTTCTGGTAGGATACGAACTTGAACGAGCCGTTCGATACGCCCGGCTTCTGCACGAACGGGTTCTGCTGGAATTTCTCCGGGTCAGCGTCTTTGAGAACATGCTTCGGCATCGTTTTTAAGTTCTTGCCGATTTTCTCATTGAACATGCTCGGGTCGACCGGCGTCTTCGTAATGAACTGAACGGTGCGGTCGTCCACCTTCTTCACGCCTTCGATGTCTTTCGCTCCCTCCGGCAGCCTTCCCTTTTTCGTCGAAGCCTTTGATAATCGAAAAGTTATTGGCGATGGAGGAAATCGACTTCGGGTGGCCGATCATTTGAACGGTGAACAGGACATCGTCGGCGGTTACCGGCTGACCGTCCGTCCACTTGGCCTTCGCATTCAGCTTGGCGGTAAAGGTCTGATTATCCGTCGTCTCAAGAGTATCCGCGAGCATCGGGATAAACTTCATGGATTCGTCGAGCTCCACGAGCGGCTGGAACAGCATGCTGGTGATATAGTGCTCCGTATTGCCCGTCACATCGATCGGATTGAACATCAGCGGCGCATTCGTAATGCCGATGCTGATGGTTTTGCTGCCGGTCGCCGCCGGGGCGCTTCCCCCTCACCCGCCGCCTGCTGCGTGGCATTCGGCGTACCGCCGCAGGCCGTGAGCGTCAAGATGGAAAAAACGCAAAGTGTAATCCAAATCCCAGATCTCATGGTTCGCGCCGTCATCGATTGGCCCCCTCTGTACGTTCTGATTTATCTTTTTACCGGTCCCGGCGTCACGCCCTCCGGAATTGGACATTGATAGGTCCGCCCGGCCAGCTGCTTGCGGTGCTCCGCCTTGGCCTGCTCCAACAGGTCAGGCTGCAGCAGCGACTCAAGTGCGGCCGCTCCGATCACCTTACCGGCATGCAGCATGCCCTTGTGACCAATGGACGTGGCTCCCTGGCTTACAACCTGCCACGTATGTCCCGGTGTACCAAGCGCCCAGCAGGCGGTTCGGCACTGAACGGTAGGTACCTTCCAGCTGACGTCTCCGACATCGGTCGAGCCCTTCATGATTTCCGTCTTCTCCTCGTACGGCTCGAGCCGGTCGGAGAGGTTCTTGCCCTCAAGGCCCGGCGGGAGATGGAAGCTCTTCTCTCCCTCGCTCAGCGTGGAGCGGATTTCGGCGGCGAACCGGTCCTCATCTTCGTCGAATACGGGTACGCCAAGCTGCGCGAATTTCTCGTGCATCAGCTTCTCCAGCGTCCGGTTCAGGATGATTTCGGAGGAGCCGGAATCGAACTGGATGTCCAGCTCCGTACCTGTCATCAGAGCGGCCCCGCGCGCAATGTTGCACACCCGCTCGTAAATATCCGCAAGCTGCGCCGCTTCGGGAACGCGCATTTTATACAGCACCTCGGCCTCCGCCTGTACCACATTCGGTGAAATGCCGCCGGTGTTCGTAATCGCATAATGGAGCCGAGCCTCGGGAATCAGGTGCTCGCGCAGGTAATTGGCTCCCACGTTCGTCAGCTCGACCGCATCCAGTGCGCTCCGTCCCAAATGCGGACTGGCGCCGGCATGTGAGCTGCGACCTTTGAATTTGAAATACACCTGGCAGGTCGCCAGACAGCTTTCGGTGGAAATTTTATTGACCGTTCCCGGGTGCCAGGTCAAGGCGGCGTCCACATCGTCGAACAGCCCGTTTCGCGCCATCAGGCCCTTGCCGCCTCCGCCTTCCTCCGCAGGACAGCCGTAGTAGCGGACGGTTCCGGAAAGATTGTGCTCAATCATATAATCCCGCACGGCGACGGCCGCGGCGAGTGCGCCGGTGCCGAGCAGGTTATGACCGCGACCGTGGCCGCCGCCTCCCGGTACGACCGGCTTCTTGACGGCCTCGCCTTTCTCCTGGCTTAATCCAAACAGAGCATCATATTCGCCGAGAATCGCGATCACCGGTTTCCCCGGCCATAGCCGCCTACGACCGCCGTTGGAATGCCCCCTGCCGCACGCTGCACCTCGAAGCCTTCCCCTCCAGCACCGCACTCATCAGCTCCGCCGACCGGCTCTCTTCGTAGCGGGTTTCGGCAAATTCCCAGATCCGTTCGCTGACTTCGATGAGCGGCTCCCTCTTCTGTTCCACCAGTTCGGCAATACGATGCACCGTATTCGGGATGCTTTGTACTTGGGTCATTCGATAATCCTCTCCCTTTTTCGTTAGAAATGAAAATCGATGCTTGAGCGTCTGCAATGATACGACTTCGCGGGAACGGCCCTCCTTTGTGTTATTTTATATGTCTGTTAATGTTATATTTACTAACTTTAATTTAACAAATATGCCCACTGACAAAAAGGTGCTGAACTTTAGTTTTGTTCTCTTTTCTTAACCGTTATTGCGCCGGAACTTGAAGCAACATCCGAACAAAACATTGAATAAGTCGCGCTTCTCTTTATAATAGAAAGTATAAACCTCTTTATTTAATTAACATTAATATTACATTTAGAGTTATTTAATCAATTCCATAATCGTCATAAAAAGCGATATTCATGTTACTATATATTACATATATTATAGCGAGGCTGGTGATCGTTCATGCTTAAGCTGTTAATTGCCGATGATGAATTTGAAATCCGCAACGGTCTGAGCGAATATGTCCCATGGGCGGATATGGGCTTCGAGGTGATCGGCCGGCTCGGGAACGGACTGGATGTGCTCGACTTCGTGAGCAAGCATCCGGTCGACGTGCTCCTCTGCGATATCCGAATGCCCATCATGTCGGGAATGGATGTGGCGCGCGAGCTGGCCGGGCAGAAGTCTCCGGTAAAGATCGTACTGCTCAGCGGCTATAAGGAGTTCGAATATGCGCAGCAGGCGCTGGAATTCGGCGTGCGCAGCTACCTCCTCAAGCCGCCCAAATACTCCGAAATTTGCGGCCTGTTCGGACGGATCAAAGAGGAGCTTCTCGCAAATCCCCATCACCCGTCCCCTCCCAATCAGCCTCTGAAACGGTCGCTAAAGAAGACAGCGGCGTTTCGGCTCAAGCCGTACTTAAGGTAAAAGAATACCTTCACGAGCATTACAAAGAAGCCACCCTGGAGAAGGCGGCCCAAATCGTTTACATGAATCCTTACTACTTAAGCAAATATTTCAAAAGCAAAACCGGCGAGAACTTCTCCGACTACTTAACCCGTATCCGCATGAATACGGCGGCCGAGCTGCTGAAAGATATCAAATACAAAACCTATGAGGTCAGCGAAATGGTCGGCTACAGCAGCGCCAAAAACTTCACTCGCACCTTCCGAAAATATTTCGGGCAATCCCCCAAAGAGTTCAGGAATATGGAGTAAAAGGACGGCGTCTATGGGCAAAACGACTCGGGTATTCTTCGTGCGCAACTTATTGACCTTTCTGATTCCGATGCTCATCCCCATTCTGATCCTCGGTACCCTGTCGAGCGTAATCATTCAGCGGTTCGTCACGAACGAGATCAACCCTACCAACATCCATCTGCTTCAACAAACCAAAGAAAACATCGAGCTTGTATTCAATGAGCAGGAATCATTACATTTGCATATCATCGCCAGCGCCGTTGAATTCATCAGTCTGAAAAGCATGCTGGAGAAGCCGTACCCCGACCCCGAGGATTACAGGCGGCTCGCTTCTCTGAAAAACTTCATCGATTCTCCGGCCATCGGAAGGCCGTATATCGATTCGATCTATATTTATGTAAACAACAGCAGAAACCGTTTTGTTTCATCCACAACCGGCGGGCTGGTCGATTTGAGAGATTATTACGATCAGGGCTGGTACGATAGCTACCGGGCGCATTCGCCTCAAGAGGAAATGTGGACCGAGAGCCGTACAGTCAGCAGGCCGACGATAAGAAACGGCACCGTCGATACCGGGCTCATCACCCTGTACCGGAGAATCTCCGTTTCGGATGAAAAAGACGGGCTCATCGTGCTGAACGTCAAGCGGGACTATATCGAGCAGCTGCTGAGCGGCCCGGTTTCGCAATCCGGACAAGTCCTGCTCATTCTGAGCCCTGACAACGAGGTGCTGACCCAAAGCCGGGACACGGTCGAGCTGAACCGTCCCGGTTTAGCCTATCTCAACGCACGTCAGGAACCGGCCTTCGAATGGAGCCCGGGGAATGAAACGCTGGTGGTCAATAAGCTGCATTCGGATAAGTACCGGTGGACCTTCCTATCGATAGTGCCCAAAGCCTCCTTGTACGAGCGCCGGACCGGCTGAATCAGCTCACATTAACACTGCTTTGCTGCTTTCCTTCCTCAGCGGAACTGTACTAGCTTATTATTTGACCAAAAACAACCACAAGGATCTGAAAACCATCATCGGAGTACTGGACTCCGCCAAGAACGGCCGGCCGCTCCCCCTCTGCCCGGGCAGGGCAAGAGCGTGTACCGGTACATCCTGTACAGCCTGATCTCCAATTTTATCGAGCATAATTACCTGCGCATCCAGCTGTCGGAGCGGAAATTCAAGGCACAGGCCTTGGAGCTTGCCGCTCTGCAGTCCCAGCTGAACCCGCATTTTCTGTACAATACGCTGGATACGATTAATTGGAAGGCCGCCAGCCTTGTCGGCAAACCGGGCGAGCTCAACGTGATCATCGAGAATTTATCCGATATCTTGCGTTATTCCTTGGAAGGATCATGCAGCCTAGTTGCACTCCGAACCGAGATGGCTATCACCTTAAACTACATTGAAATCCAAAAAATCCGGTACAAGGAAAAGTTCGATGTCGTTTGGGAATACGAGGAGGAGCTGTTAAAATACAATGTTCACAAGCTGATGTTTCAGCCCTTAATCGAGAACAGCATTTACCACGGAATCAAGGAAAAAGAAGGAAAATGCCGGATCAAAATCCGGATCGGGACCAGCGGCTCACGGCTTCACATCGCCGTTATCGATAACGGCGTCGGGATCCTCCCGGAACGGCTGGCTCAGCTGCGTGCGCGGCTGGAAGACGAAAGTGCGGACCCGCCCCGCAGCATCGGCCTGATTAATACCCAGAAACGGCTGAAGCTGACCTACGGCGAGAGCTTCGGTATTCGGTCGCGGAGCAAATTCGGCTGGGGCACGGCCATTTACCTGACCATTCCGATTGATTGAATGGAGGAACAAGCTCGAATTTTCACGAAAGGCGTCTAGGACATTTGGTACGCTGCATAAGCATGAAGCAGGAGGTGTTGGAAAATGGCGGTTTACCACAGTGTATTGAACGTGTTCGGGTGTCGTCTGCTGAAGAGCAGAGACGGAAAGTACTACATCAAGCTGACCAAGAGAAGCAAAGTACGCAAGTTGTCCAAAGACAAGGTGGCGAATACTTAGCTGGCTCAGACCATGTCCCGGGCTGTTCGCCCGGACCCGGAACGCACGAGAGTCGCCGCAGCTGCGGCGACTCTCTGTTTTTAATATCGATTTGCGGGTCTAAGGATGCTTGTCTTGAACGTAACGGTCCAGATGGACGGTTTGCAATTCGTCACCCGTTTCCAGCCTGATTTCAAACCCCTGACGCCGCCAGAACGAAACAGCCCCCGGCAAAAAGCGGTGCGTATGCAGGTATAAGACTTCATATCCTGCCCGAGCGGCGAGTGCAAGCGCAGCTTTCACAAGCTCACTGCCTATTCCGTTTCTTCGCACGCTTGCATCCACATAGCACTTCACGATTTCCGCCGTATTGCGCTCTGCATAAGCTCCCTTTAAAGATGGAATCCGGTTGTCATATCGAAGGAGTGCGATGAAGCCTATGATTGTCTTTCAGGAGATCGCGCCGCAAAAAGGCAGCATCGCCGGGCTCCAGAACGATCATTTACTCCTCTGCTTTTATTTGATTTTTAAGAATCCCCCGCGGCGTTTCCGGGGCCGCCGCCAATTTGTTTTCATACGTGTAGGATACATGCTCTTTCAATGAATCCCCGGAAGATAGAAGCCCGTTCACAATCCTTCTCCCCGTGTCCGGCGATACCTTCCGATACCAGACTCCCTTGGGGTAGTGGATGACAACACAGGCGTCCTCGCAGCGGCCATTGCATCGCGTTCTAGTTGTATGTATAAGGGCATCTCCAGCATGACGGGCAATCTCATCGCGAATCGCCTGCGTTACTTGTTCTCCTTGGTTCCGCATGCAGCTTCCGCCATTGCAAATCAACAGGTGATGCTTCATCCCTTCCAAATTCCAGGTTGTCATTTCAATCTCCCCATCCTAGCTCTTATGGCATCTGCAAACATAAAAAGGCGTCTCTCCCTTAAAAATAAACAAAGGGAAAGACGCCCATCGCGGGTGCGTTGGTTAATGTCTAACACCTCCCTATCTCCCGTAGGTTAAAGCAGTGCTGTCAAAACAGGCAGGTCTCCTGGCTATCAGCGTCATCATCGTCAGCGACCTTCCCGGTCGTTGATACAACCAGTGGCATGTTTGCCGCGACTCTTCTGTCACAGTGGCGGGTCCGCGTCGGCTTTGCACCGAACTTCCCTTTTAAGCTTGACCGGAACGAATATTCCGGCCAACACCTGTTTCCTCAATATGAAGTTATTTTCGACTGTCAAAGTATTACCGGATAATAATACAACATTTATTTGTGTTTATTCAACCCAATGATTTCCAAACAACTCGTTATTTTTTGAAATTATCCAGGCCAGTCGGTAACAACGTGCAGAGCCGTACGAGAACCGCCTTTTTTGTCTACGGCTCTCTTTGACGCACCGGATCGTCATGTTTGATGAAATCCATGTTTTCCTAATAAACTTACTATATATTGAGCGTACTGCTGAAACGCTTTGCGTAGCGGGAGTTTCAAAGAGAAACTCTCCCTTTCACCCTATCGCCTTTTCTACGATTTGATAAAATTCCCTCATAAACGCCTCCGCCTCCACCTGAACGCAGACCTGGGTGTTCGGTTTACTCTTCGGTTCGCGAAGCAGGTCCTCCATCGTTCTTCCGAGCGCGTCCGATTCCAAATCGACCTGGATATACATCGGCACCGTATGGACCCAGCCGGGGTTCTTGGCCACACCAACCGCCAGGGGATCATGCAGCGCACATCCCCGCAAATACGGATAATTCCGCTTATACGCATCGAGATAATACTCGGTGAAATCGGCGAACAACCTTGCCGCCTCCGTCTCTATGCCTCTCCATCGCAGCATATCCTCCTGGGCGAGCAGCGTTTTCCGGGTTACATCCAAACCAACTAAGGTTATCGGCGACTCGGAGCCGAATACCGCTTGCGCCGCCTCGGGATCCATATAAATGTTGGCTTCGGCAAATTTGGTGACATTCCCGGGAGACATGACAGCCCCGCCCATGGAGACCACTTGGCAGACCTTGCTTGCGATGGACGGATCCTTCTTGATTGCCTTCGCGAGATTGGTCAGCGGCCCGGTCGTAACGATCGTCAGCTCCGGCCCATACCTATGAACCTGCTCTATCATAAAATCTTCCGCCGTCATCGGGCTTGTCCCGGATTTCGTCGCAGGGCCTAAGGTTTCGCCGAGTCCGTCCGAGCCGTGAAATTTGCCGCTGTACTCTTTCGTCCGCTCCAGTGGCTTCTCCGCTCCCTTGAAAACTCGCGCTTCCTGCTTCAGTAGTTTCATGATTTCAACTGTATTGCGAAAAGCGTTAGACAGCGGCGTGTTTCCATAGGTTACCGTAACCCCCAGCAGCTCAATTTCCGGAGAGCCTGCGGCATAGGCAATCGCTAATGCGTCGTCAATTCCCGTGTCTACGTCCAGAATGATTTTTTGTCTCAAATAAATGTTCCCTCCATTTCATTCTGAGGCCGGATTCGCGCAAATCTTTCCTAGCTTTGCCGTATATGGCGTCTTCTAAACGAAAATAGGCAGTTTCCGGCCGGAAACTCTGTAATTAGGATAGCAGATAACCTCATTTTCTTGTATAATGTTACAAACATTCATTTCCAATTTTCGATTATGGGGGGCGAACCATGAGCATCGAGGAGACGAAAGAAATTCAGAGGATTGTAAAAAAGCTGGGCTCCAATGAAGTATTGACGCTGCTAAGCGAAGGGTCGCCGTTATCCGATTTAAGCACGTTACTGCTGGAAGTCTTCAGACAGAGAACGAGAACCGCTTCCGCGGCCGAGCTGCTTCGCCGTTATCGGGCCAACCGGTTCGTTCATCCAGCCGGAACCCATCCGCTGGAGCTGAAGAGATTGGAGCTGACGCTTCTGGAAATGGCCGAGAGCGCTTCCTATACTCCCATCCAATTATCGCCGGTTGCTCCCTTAGGTTCGTGCTCCATCGTGGGTCCCGTCGACCAAAATAACGTGATCTCCGCCTTAAGAGGAACGGAAGTGGTAGCGGATGCCACCAATCTATTGGCGCTTCATATCTGCGATTCCATTCAAAGAGGGACACCGAATTCCCGTGAAGAGCTTATAAGGTACTGCACGACTCACCGGCATGTCAGGGCCCAGTTTTATGATCATCCCGGCCTTCTCCCCCATTTTCATTTGTTCTGCATGGTTGTCTCAGGGAAAGATACAGGCTCCTATGCCTTCGAGAAACAAGCCGTCCTGGAGCACATCGCGTTATACCAAAGCATCTTCCAGACACTCTTCCAAACCAAGATTACCGTCAGCTTCAACAGCCGAAGCGGATATACGGATAGCGAAGGGCTTGCAGTCAGGGTGATCGAATATATCCAAGAGAAATTACCGGAAGTTTCGGTTATTAGGAATGAACATACAGACAAGGCGGATAACCGCTACTACCAAGGCTTGCAATTCAGCATAATAGTAACGATTGGCGGTGAAGAGCTGATGATCGGGGACGGCGGCTTCGTCGATTGGTCCAAGGCGCTGCTCGGCAATAAAAAGGAACGAATGATGATCAGCGCCTTTGGGTTAGACAGGCTGGTGGCGGCTTGGACAAAACTTCCATAAATGCAAAAAAAGCAGCTTCCTTCGAAGCCGCTTCGCTGTATTAATCCGGAACCACGTAATAATTTTTTCCAAATAGTTCTATTACGTCTTCCTCTTCCATCGTTTTCCCATTGCGTTTCGCCAAAAATTGCATGAATTCGTAGGCGGTTTTTTGATCGTTTTCATCCAGCAGATCGAACAAGCCGAACAGCTTTTCCTTAGAGACCATAGCCAATCCTCCTCTCAAAATACATATGCGGGAACGGAGAAACCTCTAACGGTGCTCTTATATGCAGGAATAGAACCAGATGATTTGGAAACCAGGGTAAACGGTCTGCGCTGACCTTATCTGGAAGGACAAGCGCGTTTACCGAGGTTGATGCGAAAAATTACGATAACTTATAAATTCGCACCAACTAAAAAACACAAGGCTAGACCTTGTGTTTGTTTAACAAATCTATCCTTCCCACATTCGCTTACGAGGTTAGCTGACGGATTCGGGCGGTGAGAAATCGCCCTACCTCCGGCACAATGGACCGTGCCGAGAGGATTCACCCCATGTTACTTGGTTCCCCGTTTTTCAGAAAGAAAACTCAGCGACAATAAAATATTTAGTTGATTAAATTTTAACCCTTTGACAGGCATTTTGTAAAGCCTAAATTTTGTAATAATGAATAAACCATTGGATTTTTTCACGAGAGTAAAGCGTTTACAAACCATTTCCGTTTTTGCAACTTTCCTTCGCATTTTAATAAGACGCCGGCTTTTCCCTTTCATTAATATGAATCTTAGGCGTCGACCATAACCGATGGGAGTGATGGAATGGATACGAGAAAAATGGTGTTGGTATCTCTCTTATGCGGACTAGGCTATATGATGTATTCGGTGGACCGAATGGTCATGTCATCATCCATCGGCCTAATCGCCAAGGAATTCGGGCTGGATAAAGGCTTGTCCGGACTGCTTCTGAGCTCGTTCTTCTACGGGTTTATCGCCTTCCTCTTTATCGCCGGCATTCTGTCCGACAAGCTCAGCGGCAAACCGATTCTGATTTTCGGCCTCGTCTTGTTCTCGCTCGCGACCGGGCTTACCGGGATGACCGCCGGATTCACGACGATGATGGTCTTCCGGGTGCTTACGGGCATCGGGGAAGGCATCTTCTGGCCGGCCGCTTCCTTCGAGGTCGCCAAAGTGACGACGGACCGGCGACCGTACCACCGTCATGGCGCTCTATTGGTCGGGGTATCCGATCGGCGGATTCTTCGGCACCTGGCTCGGCGCCGTGATCGGGCCCGTCTACGGATGGCGGATGGTGTTCTACGTCGCCTGCCTGCTCGGTCTTATCATTGCCGTGCTGTACGGGATCCTGGTGAAGAACGACCGTTCCACTGAAAACGCATACAAAGATCAGCGACCCGCAGAGGACAAACTCCCGGTCAGCCGGATCTTTTCGCATCCTTCCGTGATTTTGATTGCCATCTACTATTTTATCTTATTGTCCGGCTGGTGGATCGTTCTCCTATGGGCGCCTACGTTCCTGATGAATGTGAAGCACATGAGTCTCGGGGTGGGCGGTACCATCGCCAGCCTCCTGGGTTTATCCGGCGCTGTCGGTGGGTATCTCATCGGGCGGTACTGCGACAAGGGCTCGCTGTTCCGGAAAAAATGGGTGCTTGTCGCGATCACCATGCTCAGCGGCATCCTGATGGCGGCACTCGTCATCGATTTCCCGGTCTGGCTCATCACGGTGCTGATCCTGCTGCTCGGCTTCTTCGGTTACCCTATCACACCGGTTGTACTGGCGGTCACCTCACAGATGGTGCCCAAGCAGCTTACCGGGTCGGCCGTCGGCTTCGTGATGAATATCGGCATGGTGGCCGGCGGTGTATCTCCCGTTGTGGCCGGCATGCTTTCGGAAAAGTACGCCATGTCGGCCGTCTGGTTCGTCGCCGCCGTCGTCATGCTGATCAGCTGTTGTTTACTGCTCTTCACCAGCAAAGAAGCGGATTACTCCGCAGAGGGGCGAAGCATCAGCCATTAGCGCATTGGCGAAAGTTTGCCGCCGGATGACAATCCGGAGGTTTTTGCTATGCGGCGCCGGAGTAAAATTGCAGCGGATACAGAGCCTTGCCGAAAGGATTTATTCGCCCTTGGAATCGGTCCGGTATAGACCGAAACGTTTACGCAACTGATGGACTGCCAGCAGCAGGACAGGAATGATCACGCTGAGAAGAGGCAAGAAGAAGCCCATGATCAATTCTTTCCCTTTCAGCGCAAACTCTGTCCAGCTGCCCGCTGTTATCATCGAGGAGAAAAGAATCGTTAGTCCTACGGGCATTACTAATTTCTGCGGCTTCTTCACATGGAATAAATCAGCGGCAACGCTGACGGCGGCGTAACAATTAATCGTACATTTGAAGAAAGCATTGATGATCAAGGTAAGAATGACGATGGCATCCATACGCTGCAGAAAATCCGCAATGTTCACCTTGGTAATCATCAAAAATAAAGGAAAAGTGGACCGGCCATAAATGTTGGCCCCCAGCACGGAAATTTCAATGGCATGGGTGAAGCTTAATATGAGCCCGCTGCAGATCAGGGCGATCACTCCCGTCCTCCTTCCCGATTGCGTCTTATTCAGGTAGGGGAAAATCGTCGCAAAACAAATCATCTCACCGAAGGGAAACATGAGGATATTGCGAAAAGCGGATTCCACAACAGGCTTCCACCCCTCGCCAAATATAGGGAACAGATTATCAATGTTCATGACACCGGAAATTAAAACGAATACATTCCCGAAAAAGCCTAAAGCAATCATGATCAGCAGATAGATTTCTCCCGTTCTTGCCAATACTTCTATCCCTTTATGCAGCACATAAATAACCGCAATCATCAAAAATGCATTGATTGCGAATAAAGGCGTCTGATCATATGCCGTAGTGACCAGCGGCTCGCCGGTTTCCCGCAAAACTCTTGCATCATTATGGATGAAGAACCCCAGATATAAGAGGCTTACCGGCCAACCGATCCAGTTGCCGAATATTTTCCGGATATAACCGCTGAGAGGCAGACTGGGATACTGGCGATAAAGATAATCATAGATAAGATACAACAGGCGACCGCCGACCAGCGCCAGTAATATCGATATCCAGACACTCTGCTCCGATACAAATCCTATAGGCAAGACAATAGCGGTTCCAAACTCAAACAAAACGATTAAAGCAAACAGTTGGTTTACGTTAATTCTCGCGTTTTCCATATCCCCCTGCCCCTCATTCTTTTCCGGCTCCCTCTTGTTCTGACAGATAAGGCTTTAAGCGCATGCCCGAACGCCGAATGAATGCATCCACCTTGATGTCCACCTTGCTCTCGGCAAAGATCTTGTCCCACTCCTTTTTCATTTTATTCCATGCTTTCGGGTTTGTCCGGTTCACTGCTTCCCCAAAACCGAAGACGTCGCTTCCCTCTTTCCGGGCGGCATTCATTTGCGCCCATAACTTCCTTCTTTGTCTCCGCTACCCATTGTTTTTCCAGCTTGGCGATTTCTTCGGTTTTACTCAAATCCAATGGACATTTTGCTTCGCTAATATTCCCCTCTTCCTTGATAGTGATATGGAATACCGGTTTCCCGTTTTGAATCTCCGCTTCAATATTCGTATGGGATCGCACAATTTCAATGCCGACGGCGTCTTTTTTATCATTGCAATCCAGTTCGACAACGGTGCTCCTCATTTTATTTCGAATCCATAAGGCCCCTCGTCCCGCTTCCCCATCCAGCCATCGATTTAGCTTTCCGTTTTTAAACAGGGCGATACCTGATATATCCAGCTGAGCCGGAAGCTCCGATTCCTGCACGTTGGATCTCTTCCCTCCGGCTTCCGGGTCCCCTGCGATGATCACCCCGCTGATCATGGGCTCACCTTCGCTTACCAGAGCCTTGATCACCTCATCTATTTCGACTCTAATATTTTCAGACCAAAGTCTTGAGGTCATTTTCAGTTTTCCTGCAATCGAATTGGCCGGAATCTTCTCCAGCGGTGTAAGCATCCTGACAATTTGCCCGGCTTCGATTCCTCTGGCGACGAGCACCATTGTGGTGAGACGGATTTCGTGGGAACGCTCAAAATAATCAAACAGCTCCTGAATGCCTTCTCTTGCGAACGGTTCGCCAATGATCATCAGCTGCATATGGGCAAAGAATAGCTGACGCGGTACTTTTTTCGATGTTTTGCGGATCGCTTCGAAAACGGTCTTTCCCGTCCCCGAATAGACCGTGATCGGAACAGGCGTTTGTCCTCCCACTCCTCCCGATGCTCCTCCCGCCGAAACCGAGCTCGGATTAATGATTTGAAAGGATATCTTATATTCGTCGGCTTCCGGTGCTTTATCTATCCCTATAGCCGAAACAAAGGCCAGATCTTTGAGTTCTCTCCTGTTCCAGCGACCTGTCAGAAGCAGCACCATCCCGAAAAACACAAGGACCCGGATACCCCGTTTCACTTTCATATGTACCCTCCCAGTGCCCGTGCTGTTCTATTCCTTCGGAGGAGAAGGCTTCATATCTTGCTCCATTCGGTTGACATTCTTTTGGCTGATCAACCGGGGGCGCGTAAGGAATGACCATAACGGCAGACGCAGTACGGCATCCTTCTGGTCCGCCGGAATGAACGGAGCGAGCGGAGCCATATACGGTACCCCAAATGAACGCAAGCTGCATAGATGGGCGACAATCATAATGTTGCTGACAGCAATACCGTAAAAGCCGAGGGTGGCGACCAAAAACATGAGCAAAAATCGGAGCAAACGCACCGATATCGCCATATTGAATGCCGGGGTGGCAAAGCTGGCGATCCCCGTAATCGAGACCACAATCACCATCGCCGATGAGACGATCCCCGCTTGCACCGCCGCTTGTCCCAAGACGATCGCGCCTACGATCGATACCGCTTGTCCGACAGCCCGCGGCATGCGAACGCCGGCCTCCCGCAAGATCTCGAAGCTGGCCTCCATGATGAACGCCTCGACGAAAGCCGGAAAAGGAACGCCTTCCCTTTGGGCCGCCAAACTGACCAAAAGAGGCGTGGGGATCATCTCCTGGTGGAAAGTAATGGCCGCAATATAAATGGAAGGTCCCAGTAAGGAAATGAAGAAAGTCAAATACCTTAACAACCGAATCGCTATTCCGATATCGAAACGCTGATAATAATCTTCAACGGACTGAAAGTACATAAAGAACGTCGTAGGCAGGATCAGAACAAACGGTGTCCCTTCCACAAGAACAGCTATGCGTCCTTCCAATAAATTGCCGGCTACAGCATCCGGCCGTTCGGTACTGTATATGGTGGGAAAGGGACTGAAGGACGTGTCCTGAATCAGCTCTTCAATGTACCCGGATTCCAAGACACCGTCGATTTGTATATCATTCAGCCTTCGCTTCACTTCCTGCACGAGCTGATCGTTGACGATGCCATTGATATACATGATCGCGACAGTGGTATATGTCACCTTGCCGATTCGGAAGGTTTCCAGCCAAAGGTTGGGACTTTTGACCCGCCGGCGAATGAGGGAGACATTGGTCGCGATATTCTCGGTAAAGCCGTCCTTAGGCCCCCGTATGACGACTTGGGACGTCGGCTCCGAAGGTTCCCTCGATTTGCCCCCTCTCGTATCACCGCTGATCGCTTCCGCAAAGCCTTGTAGCATGATGACCGTATTGCCTGACAAAATGGACATCATGAGTGTATGCCAATCCTTGATGACGATAATTTCACCTACGGCCAGCGCATTTTTATAAATAAAATCAAAGACGTTCCTATCCGCCGCCGTATGGCTGAAGACCCCCTGTGCGGTTTCGATCATTAAGGAGCGCATGATAAAATCATCGACGATCGTCTTGTCGGTTAAATTATCGATAAAAACGGCGGCGGCTTGGACTTGAAGGCTTCCAATCTCAAATTCCCGGATTTTGACATCCGGACTATTTCCAAGTTCCTGCTTAATCCGCTCAAGTTTCTCTTGTAAATCCGGGTGGAGGACACTTTTATTCGAATATCCGATCATTTCTTCCTGGTGGGCTCGTGCTTCCCCGTTCTTTTGTTTAAGCAGCTGCCTCCAATCGAACATGCGGAACCCTCCTTCTATACATGACATTTATTCACGATAGAATTTGTTTTTATACCCTTTAAGGATGTATTTTGAGATGTACCGCTTGCCCATAATAGTCATAAATTTGAAATGAAATCGAAATGTCGTTTCATTCGGAGAGGTGCAGTTACGTGGAAATAATAGGATATTTTTTGCTGTTAGTACTCATCCATTTGGGCTTTGTTTTCCTGTCCGATCTCCTTCTGGGAATGAGACTTTCCGCCTCTTTAAGAAATATGACAGGCCCTTTCCAAATCATGACGGTACCCGAATACGTTATCGTCTTCTTCCTGCTGTGCTTTATGGTTGTTCCTTCCCTTATTTCTTTCTTGAAGAAGAGAAGATGAATCGAGCCGCCCCTTTGTTATCCCCTCATTGCCCCTTCCCCCGTCCGCTTTTCGTTTCCGGTACCAGCGCTCCTAAATTTATTTCTCCCCTTGACTTTCCCCTATAGGGAAGGTTTATAGTAAGAAAAGAAAAAGCATATTTTCATGGAAAGGAAGGAACAGGCGTGTTCAAAATCAGCGAATTCTCAAAATTAAGCCAGGTTCCGGCCAAAACGCTGCGATTTTATGATCAGCTCGATCTGCTGAAGCCGGCTTATACGGACGGGCAGAGCGGATACCGTTACTATACCAGCGATCAGCTGCTCCGCTTGCATCGGATTCTGGCTTTTAAAGATCTTGGATTTACACTGGAGCAAATTAAACAGCTGCTCCAGGAAAATGTATCGCCGGCCGAAATCCGCGGCATGTTCCGGCTCAAGCAGGCGGAAGTCCAGTCGCTGATCCAATCGGAGAAGGAACGCCTGATGCGGATCGAAGCAAGGCTGGAGCAGATCGAACGCGGGGACGGCGGTCTTCCCCATCATGAAGTTCTTGTCAAGCGGGTTGAGCCGCAGAACGTCGTATCGATAAAAGAGACAACAAACCGGTCCAGAATTCCGTGCTTGTTCGAAGAGATCGACGAATACTTGCAGTGGTCCGGCGTCCCTTCGCAGGTTCCGCATATCGTATTATGGCACGAATGTCCGGAATGTGAGAGCAGCATTCGGCTGGAGATCGCCTGTCCGGTCCCCCGCCCGCCGCCGGAGACATCCCGATTCCGGAGCCGGATCATGCCGGAAATGACGGTGGCGTCCGTAACTCATCTCAGCCGGCCGGATGCCGATACGCCGGTGAGCTTGGATCTTGGATCGTGGATTGAGAAGAACGGCTACCGCATAAGTCCGAAGGCGCCTGCCAGAGAAATTTTCATATCTCCCCAAGATGACGGCGGGCCGGTGTATGTAACGGAAAGCCAAATGCCGATCGAAGACGCCTTCCCGGAAGGAGGTGAAAGATGATGTCCACCGGAGAAATTCGTCTGTCTGCAATGAACCGTCTGAGTGGGCAAAGAAGAACCGTCGCTTTGATGACACTCGCGATGAGCGTATTCGTGATCGGTACCGCCGAGCTGCTTCCGATGGGCCTATTGCTGCCGATCTCCAGCGATACCGGTGTGACGGTACCGGCCGCGGGCATGCTCGTTACGGCCTATGCGCTAGGTGTCGTGTTCGGCGGACCGCTCCTGTCGGCGTTAACCGGATCGGTTCCGCGAAAGCCGCTGATGGGCCTGCTGCTCGGTTTGTTTATTGCCGGCGGCGCGCTTTGCGCCTTTTCTTCCTCCTATGCGATGCTGATGGCCGGCCGGATCGTCAGCTCCCTGGCTCACGGCACGCTGTTCGGAGCGATGGTTGTCGCCGCCAAGGACCTGGGCCGTCCGGGCAAGGAAGGAGCCAGCATCGCCTTGGTAGGGTCGGGGCTGTCGGTAGCGGTCATTCTCGGCGCTCCGCTCGGGACGCTGATCGGACAGCAGTTCGGATGGCGTGCCCCTTTCCTCGTCATTACCCTGCTTGCCGCAGCCTCTTTACTGCTGCTCCTAAAATTCATACCGGCGCTGCCTCAGGCGGAAGACCGTCCCCTCTTCAGCCAGATCCGCACCGTCAGCGACCCGGCTTTTTTATTGGTTTTATTGATGACGGTGTTCGGCAATGGAGGAACCTTCGCGGCATTTACGTACATTGCCCCTATCCTGGAACAAATTACGGGTTTTTCCGGCGAGGCCGTCTCTTCCCTGCTGCTTCTCTTCGGGATCGGCTCCGCCATCGGCAACCTGCTCGGCGGAAGGCTCGCGGACAAACATCTGGCGGCCGTTCTCCTCGGCGGTATGTCGCTGCTCGCCGTCTCCATGGCGGTCTTCACCTGGACCAGTCATAACCAAACGGCCGCCGTCCTCACTATCTTGATCTGGGGAGCGGCGAACCTATATGATCATGACACCGCTGAATGTCCGGGTTCTGCAGAAGGCCGGAGACGCCCAAGGCCTCGCGTCGGCACTGAACATATCCGCTTTTAATCTGGGCAACGCGCTTGGGGCCTTTGTCGGAGGCATGGTGATTCACAGTAAGCTTGGCCTGCCCGCCGTGCCCTGGACCGCCTCGCTCGTGACAGCCATCGGGATTCTGCTTACCCTCTGGAGCCTGCAGCTGGATCGGCGCGGAGCCGCTTAGCCGGCGAACCGGGGGGCGTATGTGAAGTAACCGGAGCAAAGCTGCGTTACGCTCGGCCGTTCAGTGAGGCTTCAACCCTACTGCACGAGCGCATTCGTACCGGAGCCTTCCCTTCCGCCCGCAGGCTCTGGGGCTTCGGCCTCCGAGATCCCGTACCGCTCGTGGAAGCGGCGCAGCGGTGCAGGCGCCCACCAATTCGCCCGGCCCGCGAGCTTCATAAAGGCGGGTACGAGTACGCCTCGGACCAACGTGGCGTCGACGAGGACGGCTAGAGTCATGCCGACGCCGAGCATTTTCAGAAACACGATGCTCCCCGTTCCGTATGCGGCGAAGGTAAAGGCCAGAATCGCCGCGGCGGCTGTAACGAGCGGGCCGCTCCGCTGGATTCCCGCGGCGACGGCTTCCGTCAAATCGCCGGTTCGGTCATATTCCTCCTTGATCCGTGACAGAATGAACACTTCATAATCCATCGAGAGCCCATACGCAATGCAGAACATCAGGATCGGAATGCTCGGTTCCGTCGAACCGCTGGAGGTAAATTGAAGCAGTCCGGACAGATGACCCTGCTGGAAAATCCACACCAGCGACCCGGAACATAATGGTGAGGCTCAGCACATTGAGCACGGTAGCCTTGAGCGGAAGCAGGATGCTGCCGGTCATCAGGAACAGAATGCCGAAGCTGATCGCGAGAATCAGAACGGCCGCCAGGGGATCCGGTTCAGCAGCGCCGAGCGAAAATCTGTCATATCGGCCGGATAGCCGCCGACCAGTACATCGAAGGGCGCAGATACTGCCCGGACTTCATTCACCAGCTTCGGCGCGTCGTCCTCCAGCGCCTTGGCATAAGGAACGGCCGACAGCCAGGTGCCTTCTCCGCCTGCGCTAAAACGGCTGTGTGCGGATGCCGGCTCACTAGTCCGGCGGCCTTCGGCATACGAGCCGGCCAGGGAATCGACCTGAGCGATTCCCGGCACTTTGGAAACGTCGGCGGCATACTGCGCAATGTCTTGCAGCTTGGATTCCGGGTTCCGTAAGGATAGCGCTGCGATCCGGATGGCATCGGTCTCCTCGGCGGCAAATCCGGCGCGCTTCTGCTCTTCCACGATGCGGCTCGAAGCGCCGGCAGGCAGGGTGCGGTCGTCCGGCGACCCGAACCTCAGGTTCGTGACCGGGGATCCAAGCACGAGCAGCACGGCAAGAGCAAGCCCGCCGTACATCGCCGGACGGCGCATGACCGCCATGGCGCTCCGGTACCACAGACCGCTGCGGAGCACATCCCTCCCCAGGGCGGCAAAGCAGGAAATTTGCGCCCCCTCGGCATGATTTTCTCACCTAACACCGCCAGTACAGCCGGCAATATAACAACCGCTCCAATGATGCTGGTCATTACTACCAGTACGCCGGTATAAGCGAAGGATTGCAGAAACGGGAACGGAAAGACAAACAGCACGGCGGTCGACGCCGCCACCGTCACCCCGCTGAAGATCACGGTCCGACCGGCGGTTTCCACCGCTCGCACAGCAGAGTCCAGCGCGGTCTTACCGGCTGCAAGCTCCTCGCGGAAACGGGCAATCATAAAGAGACTGTAATCAATCCCGAGCCCCAGTCCCATCACTAGGGTAAGATTCAACGCAAAGGTTGAAACCTCCGTCAGCTCCGCAACCCCTCTCAGTCCCGTCAGCGTTCCCACCATCGCAAAGAATCCGACGCCGATCGTGAGCAATGAGGCTCTCACCCGCCGGTATACCAGCAGAAGCATAAGGAAGACAGCCGGCAGAATAATCAGCTCCGCCCGTACGAAGTCCTTGCGTGCATATTCGGCCGCTTGCCTGAAAATTTCATCCTGACCGCCCACTTCCACCTTGATCAGCCCGCTCTCGCTTTGATACCTCGGCGACAGTTCGGCCAGCGCCGTCCGCGCTTCCGTGACGGTGCCTTTAAGGTGCGCGAGAATCAAAGCCTGCTTCCCATCGCTGCTTCGAAGCGTGGGCGTATCGCCTCTGGCCCAGTAGGAATCCGCCTTCTGCACGGCGGCCTCAGCGACCAGCTGATGCATTAACGATAAGCCGGCCTGGCGAACTTCCGGACTGTCTACCGTTCCTTCCTTGGCCGTTACAAGAAGGACGAGATTGGGCGCTCCCGCTCCAAACCTCTGCTCGAGCAGCTTGCCTGCCGTATAGGATTCGGAGCCCGGCACTTCCCAGCGGCTGAGCGATAGCTTCCCTACCGTTCCCGCCCCGATAAAGCCTGCACCGAGCATGACAAGAATCCCAAGAATGATGACCAGCCAGCGGCAACGTACAATGAGACGTCCGGCCGAACGGAGCATGGAGCCTCTGTTCGAACGGTGCTTTTCCTCGATGATTTGCATTCCAAATTACTCCTTTTCCAAGTTATTGTTTGTTCGTTCAAACAAATCAATTCAAAAAAAAGAATGGATGAGCTTGAACGTATTGTTATGATTTATGTAGGGTCTTTAAGTACGAATCCAGCATAGCCGCGAGTGTATCATAGGCGCCTTCGTAGTCGAATGCGGGATCGCTCAGCTTTTGGAACCCGAGCCCGTCGAAGACGACATGCAGGATGGAAGCCAGCGGCCGCGCCTGCTCTTCCGGCAGGTGAGCAATCTCTCCGATCAGCCGGGTGAGATGCTCGCGTTTACCGGCCAGCGTGGTCTTGAGCGACTCCGAAACGGCCGGATTCCTCATGCCAAGGGCAAAGAGCTCATAGCGAAGGCGGATCCAGGAAGGGTCGTTAACGGCTCTGGACTTCGGTACCTCCAGCGCCTCTTTCAGCGACTCTTCGGACAGCTTCTCCCGCCCCTTGCTCTGAAGAAAAGACAGCGACTCGCAGTATCTTTCGGACTCGGCCCGGATCACCTCGGCAAATAACAAATCCTTGCTTGGAAAATAATAATTGATCAGCCCCTGGGCCACACCGGCCGCGCGCGCGATTTCCTTCGTGGAAGCCTGGTCGTAGCCCTTTTCCGCAAGGACCTGATATGCGGCGGCAATGATTTTCTCGCGTTTATCGTTCTCTGTCATGATGCTCTCCTGTTCCGAAACGGGAATTGAATGAACGTTCAAACAGAGTATAGCATGAAGCAAATAATGATGCAAGAAGTGGAAAAACGCCGGCAAGGCCGGCGGTAGAAGAAAAGCTTCTGGCTGAAGCCCTTTCAATGCAGCTACATTCGCGGCATATAAAGAAGCTTGTCTTGCGAGCATGCCTCACCAGGATAAACGGTTACTCCGTCCTTGCCTTCCAAGGACAGCGCTTTTATCAAGGCCCGTGCCAAGCTAAAAGCCCGCGAAAACTTATCAAGTCTTATCCACTCAAAAAGGCTTACCGCGCGTCGAATCGCGATAAGCCGGCTTTCCGCCCCAGACCGGAAAGGAGCGGCCTACTTCACTTTTGCCGAATCAATCCCTTTGTTCGCTTCTTCCTCTGCCGTCCGCAGCAGCGTGTTCAGGTCGATTTTACCGAGGGACAGGTCCACGATGGATTTCGTATAAGCCTTTTCCGCAATAGTGTCGTAGCGGGTTTTGGGCATGATCGCGGGGAATTTGTCGTAGAACGCCGCTTTATAATTTTTGCCCGGGAACTTGCTTTCCTGCCCGTACACCTCCTTGAATTCCTCGCCCTTCAGCACGGACATGATTCCCTTCTTCGCGTTCTCCTTCTGCACCTCATCGGAGGTCAAGAATTGGATAATTTGGAACGCCTCCTCCTTATGCTTGCTGAAATTCGGAATGGCGAAGTAGAACGGATAGCTCTGCGAGCCTACGCCGGGCAAATCCTTGAAGGTCGGCGTGGACACCATATCCCAGTTGATATTGGAAAACTCCGGAACGATCGTCGGCAGATTCGACAGCACTTCGAACATGGCCAAGGTCCCGTCCGTTACAAACTGCCCCGTATACGGCAAACTTGTTGCCCAGTGCCTGAATCGCATCGCGGTAGTCCGCTTCCGACGCGGGATCGACGAAGAAGGTCTGAAACATTTGCTTCCACCGCTCGTCTTTATTGATCGTCGCTTTCCCGGTTGCCGGGTCAATGAGAGGAATCGAGTACGGATTCATCTTGATGATATGCGCGGGCGAAACGGCGAGTCCCGTGTACTGCTTGCCGCCGTCACGCTTGTTGAATTTGCGGGAAAGCGTCAGCACCTCGTCCCACGTCATGCCGTCCTTGGGGTAAGGCACCGCGAATTTGTCGAAAATGTCTTTGTTATAATACAGGACCATATTGTTCGTATATACCGGCAGTCCCCAGAATTGACCCCCGGCATTTTGCTTCATCGCTTCGATCGCGGTAGGCTCAAACCGGTTCAGGTCCAGATTGTATTTCTTGATGAGCTCGGACATATCGAACTGCAAATTGTTATCGGGCACGTTGGAGAAAAAGCCGCCGATCGATTCATAGTAGATGTCGATGTTCTGCCCGGCCACGATTTGGTTGCGGAGACTTAAAGAGTCATTGCCGCGCGGGTTGATAAAATGGACATTATAATTCGGAAACTTCTTCTTGATAGCGTTACCAAAATTCTCGTTCCAGGAATCCTCCGAATCACCTGGAGCGGAAAAGACCGTGATCTCCACCGGCTCCGCCGATTTGGGAGTCTCCGGCTTACCGGACTCCACATTTCCATTGCCGCTGCAGCCGGCGACCATACAAAGGGTCAAGAGACCGAGTGATTTGAATACCCGATTTCGGTTCATAAGCTGACTCCTTTCGGGGATACGGGAATGTTTCGCTGAATTACACCGGAATCCTCGGTTATATGCCGGGATAACGGCTCCTTGCCACTCCATTCGTCCACCATATTCAGCACCAGCAGATTCCAGTTCAAGAATCCGCCGTTCATGACGGGCCGGCCGGTATCGGGATCGTAGTATTCATGCAGCGTGCCCGTCTTCTCCAAGTCGCTTCCAAGCAGCTCGAGCGTTTGCCGGTGAATGGTCCCCGCTTCCTCACGGTAGCCGTAGTTCATAAGCCCCCGGAATACTACGTAATTCACGACGATCCAGATCGGACCGAGCCAGTTGGACGGGTTGTTCGTGGCTGAGATGTCGTACATTTTCTCATCGCGGGCCAGCGAACGGATGCCGAAAGGGTCGCTGAATGTATTGCGGTCAACGGCATGCACTCTTGCGAGGAAAGCGGCCTGATCCGCATCCGCCGCTCCCGACCAGAGCGGGATGAAGCCCGACCAGGCGCGGATCTTGATCGGCGCTGATTTCCAGAAGACGCCGAGGCCCTTGTGAAACCAGTCGTACGGACGGGTACGGATGTCGACATCCACCGAATAGAAGAAGCGGTCCCTCGGATCCCAGCATTCGGTCCGGATCGCCTCGCCCAGCGCTTCGGCTTTGGCATGGTAATAGGCCGCGCGGTTCTTATCTCCCAGTTTACCTGCAATCACTTCCATCGCGAGCAGTTCGCTTACCATAAAAGCGTTAAGGAACGTGTTCGCCGTGGAGAAACGCGGGCGGCCGAAGGTGGCCGGATCGTTGTCCATGCCGATCATCACATCGTCCGCCCACACATAAAGGCCGGTCGAGGCATGATAATAATGCCGGTCGTAGCAGGCGAAATACGCCTCCAGCGCATCCGCATACCCCCGCATCCATTCGAAATCGCCGCAGACGCCGCCGATGAGGGCGATTTGCTGGCACAGGAACGGCTTGTGCATATTCAGAATCTCGCCCTGCTTATGCTTCTCGATCAGATACGGCTCCGGGCTGTCCCCTTTTGCGATCATCATCGGAATATATCCGTCTTCCAGCTGGTGATCCATGAAATTATGGATATTTCCTTTGGCATGCCGCAAATAAAGCTCATGCTCCTCTTGGGTTTCCGCCAGGTTGAGCAGGGCGTAGACGGCCCAGAAGGAATCCCAGTCCCACAGGTTGCCGTCGTAGATCGAGCCGGGATCGACAAACGGATGCTTCAAATAATGCGCCGGTTCCTTCAGTATGACATGGACCTGCCCGCGGATATAGCTCCGCAGCGAAGCCGCGTATTGTGCGTGAATTTCCTCCATCCGTGCATTACCTCCCCATTGTCTCAGCCGAGATTCATTCGGTCGTTCCTCCCTAATCGATCCGGGTCATGCGAAGCGCCATGTAAGATTTGCCCGAAAGCGGTACCCGCCCCGTCCCGTGGTAAGATTCAGGAAGCCTTCGTACGGTCATCTCCCATGTATCGATCAGGTCCACGTGATATTGTCCGTCCGCCGGCAACTGCAGCTCCCAATACGCCGGGCGGCTGAGTCCGAAATAAAGCCAGAAGCACCGCCGCGCATTATCCGCGTTCCACAAATCCGGCGGGCTTTCCTCCATCAAGCGGCGCAGGAAGGCGATTCGCTCCGGGCTTTCGCCCGTTAATGTCCCCCCTTGGGAAATCCAGGATGGCGTCCCGTAAGTCTCCCCATGAGCGGCATACCCGCCTCGCACAATGCACTCCCAGAATCGGCGCACCAACTCTTCGCCTGTAATATTGCCCCACCTGCGCGGAGCGTTCCCTTCGTAGCAGCATTCGTCGAGAACGAGCGGCTTGCGGTGCCTATTCAGCCAGCTGTCCGTGAGCGCGGGCTCCCAGTGCTGAACGCTCTGATGAGTGACCCAAGGCTTGGAATAGTCATAGGTTGCGGTCCGGGTGTGATCGTACATTTTGGTGCCGTTATGGATGGAATGAAGATGGCCGTAAGGGTCTACCCTTTGCAAGATCTGAAATAAGCGATCCCAGTCCTCCATCGTTTTATGCTTGTTAAAATCAAATTCGTTGGCGATCGACCACCATACGTTGCGAAACGAAGACAGACGTGCCGTTACATAGCGGATATAGGCCTCCTCCGTCTCCGGCTCCATGCGCTCGAAGCCCCAAACGCCTTTATCATAAGGGTGGAACAGGATGACGTCCGCTTCAATCCCAAGCTCCTGGAGCTCTCCGATCCGTTTCTCCAAGTGGTTGAAAAACTCCGGGTTGAACCGGGTGACGTCCACCCCTTCGCTTCGATTTCCCGCAAAAGCAATCACTGGCGGATTCATATCCCCGGTAGGCAGGATGCACATCCGCACTTTATTGAACGGGGCGGCGGCAAGCGTATCCAGTGTCTGCCGCTCCTTCGCCTCATCGCCGAAGTGACACCAATGGTACAGCGTCGTTCCGAACGGCAAATAGGGTTTACCGTCCGCATACTCGAACCGGTATCGGTCCTTCACGCGTACCAGTCCATGGTTTCTCGAAGATGGCGGGACAACTTCAAAGCTGCCTTCCAGTCCATGGAGCTCACTGCAGCCGCTGTAAGTTTGATACTGCCACACGCCTTCGGCATCCGGCATGAAGCGAAGCTTATAGATCCCTTCCCCATCGTAAAAGCCGTCCGCCACGATTCGCCGGTTACCATGCCGGAATTCCGCCCGAAGCGTGATTTCCCGGTACGGATTCCCCGATTCGGGGCCGGAGAAGCTGCGCTCCCATCTCCCCCAACGCTCCACCGTCACGATCTGTCCGTTCGCTTCACTGCTGCGCATCCGACCTACCTCCGCGATTCTTATTCGCTCGTTCCCTCTCGGAAATAAAGTTTTCGTTCTCTTCGTCCGGACTTATCGTGTTTTGGCGATCCGCTTGACCCTGCAGCCGATCGGCAAGCAAAGGAGGATCCGTGATCCGGGCCGTATCATATCTTCTCGGTGCCTGCTGCAGTGGTGAGTCCACGCGGCGAATCCTGAGCGCAAGATTCGTCCGTTCCGGAAGCGCGACGAACACCTCGCTGCCGACAAATTCCTCGGAGAACGGCGTGATCTGCATATTCCAAACGTCGATCAGGTCCGCCGCGTACCGCCCCTCTGGCACCCGAAGCTGTTTGGTCGAAAAACGGTGAATCCCGTGGTATTGCAGATAGTACTCTCCTTCCAGCCCGATCGTGGCCGCGTCGTAATACGCGGGCATAAACCGGAGCCCCAAGGGAGCTTCCTCCAGAATGCCGCGCAGGAAAGCCAGCCTGGGTGCCGCTTCGCCTGTCAGGCTCCCTCCATGGGAGTGCCATGAAGCTCCGCCGGACCGTGTAAACATCTCCCCATGGGCGGCATAGCCTCCCCGGCAGACGGCATTCCAGATGCGGTTCACCAGCTCCTCCGGCGGCAGGCTCCCCCACAGGCTCGGCGCATTTCCTTCGCAGCCGCATTCCTCGACAAGCACAGGCTTCCCGTGCATCCCGGCATAGTGCGAAACCTGGCTGGGATCGCCAGCACGCAAGCTCACGTGAGTGATCGGATGAAAGCTGAAATCGCTCATCGGGTCGGAGCTTTGTACAGTTAGCGGATGGCGGTAAGGATCCCGCTCCTGAAGGAGCGGAAGCGACCTCCGCAGCCTCTCCTGCCTGCCCGGCGGATCAAGCTCCTCCGGCAGGACGAGCGACCACCATACGTTGCGGAAGGCGGCCAGCCGCGCGACGGCCTCTGCGAGGAAGCGCTCCGCCTCAGCGCCCCCTTCCCGGCAGTCCAGCAGCAGATCGGCCTCGATTCCCAGCTCCATCAGGCGGCGAATCGCCGCTTCCAGCTTTTCCATATCCGAATCAGCGGGACCTGCCGCCATTCTCACTTTGTTAAACGGCGAAGACGCCAAAGCGGCGATCGTTTCTTCAAAAGCTTCCCCGTCATACCACTTCAGGCTAGTCGTGCCGAACGGAATAAACGGCGTGCCGTCCGCGTAAGCAAAATCTTTATCGCTTACAATACGTACCGGACCGTGATTCCCCGGATGGGGCGCCGTGCACTCGATTCTGCCTTGATGAACCGGCTGATCTGCGGAGCTTCCAGCGATTTCATACTCCCATACCCCCACCTCGTCCGGCATAAACCGGATCCGGCCGGCACCTGAGCCATCTTCGAACGCGTAGGCTTCCCTGACCCGGCGGCCGTTGGTGAATATAGCTTTAACGGGCTTTCCTGCGCTTTCCTTTGCCGCATCAGACAGCCCTAGCTCAAATACGCCCCACTGTTCAACCTGCTGATGGATGTCCACTTCGCTCTTCTCCTCCATATCAGGGAACTTCTTTCTCCCTGCGTTCTTCCTACTGTTAGCTCCCGACGGTGCGAACTCTTAACGCCATATACGGCTTTCTAGGGAGCTCCACGCGGGTGAGTCCGCTGAACTCCCCTTCCAAGGCGTGAATCGACATTCCCCACGTATCCAGAATCTCGATCCGGAAACGCCGGTCCTCCGGCGACTGGCGGCTCCCGGTAAGCCGGGCGGTGAATGCCAAAATACTGCAAGTAGTACTCCCCTTCGATCCCCAGCATCGGTGCGTCGCGAAAGCGGTCCAGCGGCGCAGCGTCATTCGGCATCTCGTCCATCACCTGCCTTAGGAACGCGATGCGAGCGGGACTCTCTCCGTATAATTGCCCGCCTTTGGACCACCAAACCACCTCTTCCGGATGAAGGAACGTCTCGCCATGACCCGTGTAGCCTCCCCGGGTGAAACCGTCCCAGAAGCGCGCGGTCATTTCCTCTCCCGAGATATTGCCCCAGCGCTGCGGCAGGTTGCCTTCATAGCAGCACTCGTCCACTACGACAGGCTTCCGGTACCGCTTGCGCCAGGTCGTCACCGGAGACAGCTCCCAATACTGCATGCTTACATGAGTAACCCAAGGCTTGCCATGATCATAAAGGACAAGATTCGTCGGATCGTACATTTTCGTTCCGTTATGTATCGAGCGCAAATGCTGGTATGGATCATTTTCCTGCACAACCCGGAACAAACGGTCCCAATCATCCATCGTTTTCGCGGTCATAAAATCAAACTCATTCGCGAGGGACCACCAGACGTTGCGGAATGAGCCGAGCCGGGCAATCACATAGCGCAAATAAAATGCATCGGTCTCCGCATCCATCCGGTCAAAGCCCCAATGGCCTTTATCGTAAGGATGGAACAAGATCAAATCCGCTTCGATGCCGAGCCGCTGCAGATCCTCGATCCGCCGCTCGAGCCGGGCGAAGTAGGTCGGATTGAACCGGGTAAAGTCGAACCCCCGCTCCCTGGAGCCCTCGAACGGAAAAGAGTCCGGCTCGTTCGTGTTGAAGCTGTAGCGTTTCGGGAAAATGCACATCCGGATTTTGTTAAAAGGCGCGCCGGCCAGCGTCTTTAGCGTCTCCTCCTGCAGAGCCTCCTCCTGATGCGTCCAGGCGTAGCAGGTCGTGCCGAAAGGGCGATAGGCCGTCCCGTCCTCGTATACGAACCGGTCGGCATCGCGTATACGCACAGGCCCGTGATTGTCTGCGAACGCGGGGGTGCACCCAAACCGGCCGCTCACCCCGTCCAATTCGGCGCTGCTGCTGCGGACGGTATAAAGCCACCCCCTTCCGCATCGGGCATAAACCGGATTTTATACACGCCGCTCCCGTCGTAGAAGCCGTCCACGTGGACCTTGCGGTGCTTATGCCGAAATTCTGCCTCCAGCCGCACGTCTTGGAACGGGTTCCCGGCATCCGGGCCTTTCAAACGAAGTTCAAACCGGCCCCACCGCTGGGCGGCATCCGGCTTACGCTCTTCTATCATTCATATCACCCCAAATCTATTTTCACAACGGGCAATCCGCTCATCCTTTAATGCCGGAAGTCGAAATCCCCTCAACGAAATACCGCTGGCGACTGAAGAAAATGACCAGACTTGGGACCAGCGCCAGCACCGACATCGCAAACAGGACACCCCATGAGGAATCCCCCGAGGAATCCATGAACAGCCGAAGACCCAGCGGGATCGTATACAGCTTCGCCGTGTTCAAATACAGCAGACTGGCTGAAGAAATCGTCCCACGTCCAGATGAAGGTGAAGATCGCCGTCGTAATCAGCGCTGGTACCGCCAGCGGGAGAATAATCCGCAGATAAATTTGCGCCTGGCCGCGACCGTCGATCGTCGCCGATTCATCCAGTTCCTTCGGAAGGCCGCGGATGAACTGAACCATCAGGAAAATAAAGAACGCGTCGGTCGCCAGCCACTTCGGCACGGTAAGCGGATAGTAGGTATCAATCCAGTTAAACTGCTTAAACAAGATGTACTGCGGAATAATCGTGACATGATGCGGCAAGCATGATCGTGACGAGCATCAGGGAAAACCACATCTTTTTCCAGGAAAAATCCAGCCGCCCGAACGCATAAGCCGCCATCGAGCACGAGACGAGATTGCCCGCGACGCAAAGCGCCGAAACGATGAAGGAGTTGACGAAGAAGGTGGAGAACCGCACCCGGGCGATCCCCGCCCAGCCTTTGATATAGTTATCCAGTGTCACTTCCTTCGGCCATAAGCTTAGGTCGGTGAAGATGAGGTATGACGGCTTGAAGGAGCTCGAGACCAGCCATAGAATCGGATAAAGCATGAATAAACCGAGCCCCAGAATCACGATATGCAGCAGCAGCTTGCTGCCTTGACGCTGAAGTGCCATCCTATCTCCCCCATCCCCGTAATGCACCCAGAATTTCGATGAACCGAAAATAAGTGCCGTGAACAGCCCGATAATGACGAGCAGCACCCAGGCCATCGCCGACGCGTAGCCCATTTCGTAGAACGTAAAGCCTTTCATATACAAGTACAAGGTGTAAAAAAGCGTGGAATCCATCGGCCCGCCCTGCCCCCCGCTGATAATGAACGACTGGGTGAAGGCCTGGAACGAACCGATCAGCTGAATGACAAGGTTGAAAAAGATGACGGGTGTTAAGAGGGGTAGCGTGATGTGGAAGAACTGCTTGATTTTGCCCGCTCCGTCGACCTGTGCCGCCTCGTAGAAGTCCTGCGGAATCTGCTTGAGTCCGGCCAGAAAGATAATCATGGAGGAACCGAACTGCCATACCGACAAGGCCACGATGGAATAAAGCGCATATTTAGGGTTGGCGACCCAATCCGGCGCTTCGATACCCAGCAGCAGCAGGAACCGGTTCAAGGCCCCGGAGCCGCCGAACATTTTGCGCCAGAGCACGGCGATCGCCACGCTGCCCCCGAGCAGGGTCGGCAGGTAATACAGCGTACGGTAGAAGCCGAGTCCGCGCAGCCCCCGATTCATCAGCGCCGCGACGAACAGCGCGAAGGCCAGCTTGAACGGCACCGAAGTAAATACGTAGATGATCGTCACCTTAAGTGAAGTTAGAAACCGGGCGTCCGAGGTAAACATGGTTTTATAGTTGTCCAGCCCGATATATTGCGGCGGTGATATCACGTCGAATTTCGTCAAGGAATAATAAAACGATTGGATCATCGGCCCGATGGTGAGAACGAAGATGCCGATGAACCAGGGTAAGAGAAACAAGTAAGCGACGGCGTTCTTCTTCCACAGCTTGGATAAGGCGGTCCCGAAGGTCCGGGTTCCCGTCCTGCTCTGAGCGAGCCGTTCGATTCATGAGGAGTCACCCCTTCCGGGAGAATGAAGAACGGATCCGGAGCCTGGGCACCCGGACCGTCCGGCTATACCGATTATTTTTTGTTGATGATCTTTTCCGCGACGGAGAACAGCTCCTGGGAAGCATTCGGAATGGTTTCCTTGCCGAAAGCGACCTTCTGGCTGAGCCCGACAATGGACGATTCGAATTCTTTCCCGTTCGGGATTTCGCGGTCCGGGGTTCGGGCGTTTTTCGCTGCCAGGTCGATGTAGTCGTAAATCTTTTTATCGATGGGCGTGGCGTTCGCTTTGAGTGCTTCGCGAACCTTGGAGGACCCGGGCACACCCCGCTCGGCGCCGAGAATCGCCGTCGCTTCCGGATCGTTCACCATGAAGCTGATGAACATCGCCGCTTCCTTCGGATATTTCGTCTTCGCATTGACGGACATGAATTGGCTCGGCTGTAGCCACAGCCCTTGCTGCGCCCCGGAGCCCCCTGTCGGCGGGAGCACAATGTTGATCTCGTCCTTCATGCTTTTCTGGTAAGCGTTCATTTGGTTGGACCAAATGAGATGCATCGCCGTCTTGCCTTCGACGAAGGAGGAGTTATCAGGCTGCTCCGTGTAAGCCGACGTCGTTTCCGCAGGGGGCACGCTCCCCGCTTTGCGGTAATTGTCCCATAAGGTGAACCACTTCTCGATGTCCTCCTTGCCGAGACCGACTTTGCCGTCCTTGTAGATCGTTCTGCCGCTCTGCCGTGCCATATAGTTCAAATACAGCGGCGACCTGGATTCGTCGACGGCGCCGTAGTAGCCTTTGCCCAGCGCTTTGGTCAAATCCTGCGCGTATTTGCCGAATTCCTCCCAGGTCCAATTGCCCGCAGGCGGCTGCAGCCCGGCCTTCTTGATCAGCGCCGTGTTGTAAGCAATGCCGAACGCATTGGAGCCTAAATTGATGCCGTACAGCTTCCCGTCCAGCCTACCGGAATCGACCGTCGCTTGGTCGAAATCACTGACATTAATCTCCTTCCCGAGGTAAGGGGCAATATCGAGCAGCGCACCGCGGGCGACATAATCCGGATAGTTGTTGCCGAGCTGGATCAAGTCCGGAGCGTTCCCTCCGGCAATCTGCGTGTTGAGTTTATCCCAATAGCCGTCGCTGCCCAAATATTCCGCGCTGATTTTGATGTTCGGATATTTCTTCTCGAACAGATCGATAACCTTGAGCGTAGCGTCGTGGCGCACCTGGGAGCCCCACCACGTCATGCGCAGCTCGGCCGTTCCGCCGCCGGAGCCGGAGGAAGCGCCCCCGCCGGTTTGGCCCGCAGGACCGCCGCCGCCCGGTGTGCAAGCGGTAAGCATAACGCCCGCCGTTACCAACGAAACCGCACAAAATCCGAGTTTTTTTCGATTCATACCTTTTCCCCCTCCAAGAAAAAACTAAACAATTTCAGTAGAAATAAAATAAATTAAACATATGTAAACGCATTCATTTTAGCTTAAAACGGTTCTCAGCCTCCTTCTCATCTATTCGAAAGCAGCGGAAACTCAACTTCCCCCAAGCGATAAACACGACGTTTTACAGCATTTAACAGGTGCCTCGTTTACCCAAATCATACCACCGCCCCCTAAACGCGTCAACCTGGTTTTATAAATAAATTTATTAAATTATAACCATTCAGCTAAAATATTCCACTCCCCGGCTATGCAGCTCTCTAAACAAGTTCTGTTTACTCTCTAGCAATCTAGAAAACAGGAGCAGACTTAAAGCTTGAATCCTGAACATAATCATAGTAAACTAAATTTGTTTAGTTTACTGCAGATGTTTATCCGAAGGAGCGAAGCGTTCACGTGAAGATAAAGATGGAAGATATCGCCAGAATGGCGAATGTATCGAAATCGGCCGTATCATTGGCGTTAAGCGGCAAACCGGGGATCAGCGAGGAAACCCGGGCGAAGATTCTGCGCATTGTCAAAGAAAGCGGCTACTTGCCCCGATCGATGGTAAAAGCCGACAAGGTATACGGCATCTCCAACACGCTGCGGTTCGTCGCCTGCACCAATTCCGGCATTGTTCTGGAGCAGTATTACAAGCGACCCTTCTTCATGGAACTCATCCATGATATCGAGGAGCAGTGCCGCCTGCGCGGATACTCCTTATTCTTCTCCTCCATCGACGGCGATAACCTCGAGGAGGCGGTTCAGGCACTGGAAACGGAGCATGAATCGAACGGTCTGATTCTGCTCGGAACCAATTTGACGGCATCCCAAGTTGAGCTCATCGCCCGCCGGCGACCTAACCTGGTCGTACTGGACACTTGTCACGAGACGCTCGCCGTTCATTTTATCGTGATGAACAACGTGATGGGCGCCTACCAGGCCGGCCGTCATTTGCTCGGGCTGGGTCACCGCCGGATCGGTTATGTGGAATCGAACAGCCGGATGTACAACTTCGATTCCCGCAAAAGAGGCTTCCTTCAGGCGATGGAGGAGGAAGGCGTAACGGTAAGCGAAGCCCACCAGTTCTCAGTCTCCCCTACCGTTGTCACCTCGCAGGAGGAGTTCAAACGGCAGGTCGCCGGCCTGAAGGGGGATCTGCCCACCGCCTTGTTCTGCGAATGCGACTATATCGCGATCAGCGTCATCAAGTCCCTTGCGGAGCTGGGGATCCGGGTGCCGGACGATATCTCCGTCATCGGCTTCGACAACATTCAGGAATCGACCGTCATCTCCCCCGAACTTACCACGATCCATGTGGAAAAAGGAAAAATCGCGGAGCTCGCCGTGTCCAAGCTGCTGAGCATGATCGAGCATGGGGATACGATCAAAACCAAATCGCTTATCGATACCCAGCTGATCGTCCGCAACTCCTGCAGGCCCGTCGGCCGGGAGAGCTAGGTTCCTGCCGCCCGCAGGCTTAAGAAGCCTCCGGCTCCACTAAACATTGTGGGGCCGGAGGCTTCTTTCCAATCACCAAAGAAAGCCGCCGTCATACCGTGTAGATAGGGGGTGGAATCGGCTTTATGAAGCGTTTCGGCATACTTCAATCGTCATTCCCGGCAAGAGGCTCAATCCCATCGGCAGGCTCCTCCTACGTCCCTACCGTTACATGGAGATTATTTCATACGGCTGGAAAAAAACACGGACTAAAGGTCCTCTTCTTCCGCGCGGAGGACGTGGATTTCGGGGGCCGCAGAGTGCATGCCTGGTCTTCCCAATCCGATAACGGGCTGTCGGGCTGGAAGCGAAGCTGGTATCCGCCGCCGGACGTATTATATGAGAATTACCCGATAGGGAAAAAGGCTTCCGCAAGAAAGCCCTGGCGGTCAAGCGAAGGATCAGGCGACTGGGTATTCCGGTGTTCAACCCGGTCTTTTTTAACAAGTCCGCCCTGCACAAGCTCCTCATCCGCGGCCCTCTCCTCCGCCCTTACCTGCCCGACGGTAAGCCGGCCGTTACGGTATCGGATGTGACCGGACTCCTGAAAAAGCACGGCTGCATCTATCTCAAACCCGTAAACGGATACCAAGGGAGGGGCATTATCGAAGTCAGGCGGATTTCCCGGAATCAAGTCCGGGTGAAATCCGATAAGTTCAGCGGCAATCGGTCGCTGCTGCAAATCTATACCGCGAAGCAGTTCGAATCGTTTGCAAACGTGCTGCTGAAGAAGAACAAATATCTTGTGCAGCGGGGACTGGAGTCGCTGAAGATGGGAGACCGCAAGATCGACTTCCGTGTAGTCGTCCACCGGGGCGAGCGCGGAACCTGGCATTCCGCCGGAATCCGGCCGAAGCTCGGCAAAGCGGGCTCCATGGTAACGAACAGCCATGCCGGAGGCACGAAGACGACCTGGGAGAAGCTGGAGCGATGGGCACGCCGTACCGGCAAAGCACGCTTCCGGCCGCGGGCGAGCTCGAGAAACCGGCGATCGCGGCGTACCCGGTATTTAACGAAATACAGGCCGACGCTCAGCCATCTCGGAATCGATGTCGCGGTTGACCGGAATGGAAGAATCTACCTTCTCGACTTCAACGAGGTGCCGGGCCGCGACCTGCTCACCCCGGGAATGCTGCGGCGCGCCACGGAGCTCACCGCAGGCTTCGCCCGTTATTTGGCTGATCGATTCTAATGCGGTCGGCGCCCGCCCCACTACTCTATTCCTCGCAGCCGGCGGGCTTCAGCCCTTCTTGTAGGACAAGATCCGGCGGTACATCGACTGGTCCGTCATTTTGCGGAAATGCGATAGGGACGGAAAAAGATTCGTTTCAATGATCCAGATATAGCCTTTCCCGTCCAGTGCAATATCGAGCCCGTAAATGCGGTGATTCGGAAAATATTTCGATAATTTCCGGGCGGATTTCAAAGAGATTTTATCGACCTCGGCCGTCAGCTTTAACGGTGAGAGATGCCCGATGGTGGAGCGACGGAACGCGGTTTGTACCGTCAGCAATTGCCCCTTGCTTCGTTCGTGGTTCGAGACCACGTACCCTTTCCCCGCCACCTTGGCCACCCTTCCCGTCACCACCCAAGAGCCGGAATGCTTCTTCCGCTGAATAATGACGCGCAGATCGAAGGGACGGCCATCGATGGTCGGGCGTTCGATCAGGCGCTGCACCATGTAATGCGCGGAACCGGTTCTCTTGCGGATATACCGGTAGACGCTGCTTTTCCCCTTCAGCGTTGTTTGGGTATTCTCATAATGCAGCGCATATTGTCGGCCGCCAAGCGAAGAGACCTGGATAATGCCGCGTCCCCTGCTGCCCCATACCGGCTTCACCATCACATGACCGTACTTGCGGATAAGACTCCACAGCGCCCTGCGCGACATGACTCTCGTCTTCGGCATGTGCGGTCCGAGGGACCGGGATTTTTTCAGATAGCGGTATTTCAGCCATTTATTCTTTGCCGTTGACATGAGCTTCTTCTCCTCTCCCCGGGCCATACCCGATACTCGCGAGATACTGCTCCAACAGGACTATGAAGGTCTCGATATCCTTGTAAGTAATGTCCCCTATATTGGCGATCCGGAAGGTCCTCATGCTCCCTACCTTGCCCGGATAAATCATCATGTTCCGGCGGTAAAAGTAATCGTGCATTTCGCGAAAATCAAACCGGGGACAATCCGGCTCCACAATCGAAGTAATGATCTTCGAATGGCAGGCTTCGGGAACAAGGTGGGTTAACCCAAGCCGGGATATTCCCTTGATTAACGTGTCCCACGACTTCGCGTACCTGGCATACCGGCCGCTCACGCCTTCAAGCTTCAGCTCCTCCAAGGCCTGCCTAAGCGCGTAAATGGTTTGCACAGGCGGCGTAAACCTCATTTGCCGGCTTTCCTTAAAGAATTGATACTGCGCATACAAATTTAAATAATAATTTCTCGGCTTTGTATGCTTCAGCCGTTCCAATTTGCCTTTATCCGCGATCACAAAAGAAACCCCGGGCATCCCCTGCACATTTTTATTGGAGCTGGAAACGAGAAAGGAGATATTCATTTCCGTCATGTCGATCGGGACAGCCGCATACGAGCTCATCGCGTCCACGAGCGGCTCGATCCCGTACCGGGCGCAAAGCTCGCCGATGGCCTTCACATCGTTCAACAGCCCTGTCGTCGTCTCGTGGTGAACGACGGCAAGATGCGACACCGGCTGAACGGACGACCGGATCGCCTTCTCCAGCGCCGCCAAATCGGGTGCATCGTCGGGAACGCTTTCGAACTCGATATATGGGATTTCGTAGGCTTCGGCGATCTCGCACATCCGCTTTCCATAAGCTCCGTTATTCAGGATCAGGACCGTGCCGTCATAAACCACCGAAGTAAGCATAGCCTCGACAGCGGCCGTACCCGACCCGCCGAACAATACGGCCGCATACCGTTCCGGATCGCCGACCAGCCGGGCCAGCTCCGTCGAGACCTCTTCCATGACTTGCCCGAATTGTTCTTCGCGAGGACAAATATCCGGGACGACCTGCGACCATTTCACGGTATCGGTCGTGGTCGCCGGACCGGGATTCAGCAGTATGTTTCGCTTGATTTTGTTCTCCCGCATGCTTCTCCCTCTTCCTTACGCTTCGTCAGTCGGTCCGTTAATAAACCGCTGAAGCCGTTCTTTCACTTCATGCGGCTTCACTTGTGGCCGGCCCAGTTGCGGCCTTGAGCTCGCCGTGATCTTCAAATACAGGAAGGTTAATCCTTTGCTCATCTTCCACTTCCTCACCGAGGCTTCCAGCTCCTCCAGATTATGTGCATGAATGGAGTTCGCATAGCCGCAGGAGGCGGCTACTTCTACGAAATCGACATTGTGGGACACGGTGCTCTGGCCGCCGGTGGATTCGTGCGCATGATTATCCAGCACGATATGAAGCATATTGGCGGGATGGTAATACCCGTTCGTCGCCAGACTTCCCATCCGCATGAGCAAAGAGCCGTCCCCGTCGATCACGACGATATCCTTGTCCCTTCGGGTCAGCGCCTGCCCGAGTCCGAGCGAACCGATGCAGCCCATGGAACCGACCATATATAGATTATTGGGGGCATCTTCGATTTCACAGAGCTCCCGGCCGGTTTTCCCTGTGGTGGCCAGCTGGACGGTACGATCGTCCTTAACCGAGTTGATCACGGCAAGCGCTTCGCAGCGTGAGGGCGCTGATTTTCACCCAAGGCTTTCACTTTCGTCCGATTCGGATGAACTTCCGTTTGCCGTTTCTGCAGCGCTTCTTTACCGAAGGTCCCCTTCTTGACGACAAAGAAAAATGGTCTGTTCTTCTCCAGCCGCTCATCCGCTTGCGCAAGCTGAAGCTTCGCTTCTTCCAGATCGTCCGACAGAAACTGCCAGTCCACCTTCATTAAATCCAGTTGCTGCGTTGTAATTTGGCCCATCAGCTCGTGCTGCGGTTCGTCGGGAACCCCCGGTTCCCCGCGCAGACTGACAAACCCGAGCAGCGGAATCCGAAACGGATAGATCAGCGAGGTTAGAGGGGATACGGCATTGGTCAGACCCGAATTTTGCATAAGAACAACCGGCTTCCTTCCCCCAGGCAGGCGCCGGCTGCAATGGCGACCGCATCCCCTTCATTGGCGGCGGCAACATATTCGCATTCGTTAATGGCGTAATTGATCAAATCCTTTAAAAAAGAGCACGGGACCCCGCTGAACAGCGTATATCCGCGTTGTTTCAGCTCCTCACCGAACAGTCTTGTACTAAGCATGGCTCGTCACCCTATTACCCCTTCTTCGAGGGAAGATATTTCCGTTCAGCTTCCTGCAGCTCGTCATTCCCTTGAAGGCGGAATACTTCTTCCACTGTGGGAAGGCTGCCTTCGACCCCAGCCAGGCTCTCCTCCCGAAAAATTTGTCCGGAAACGGCTTTCATCGCCTGAAGGGAGGCCCTTAGATTATGGTTGGCCCAGATCACGAGGCTGATCCCCAGCTCGCGGAACCTGGCGGTCGGGGTGGAGTAAAATTTGGTCGGCACGATCACTACGGGAAGTCTTCCGCCCCACTCTTTCATAAACGCCTCGATTTCCGAAGCATCGGACCGCTTGCTGTGGATTAGAACCGCGTCGGCGCCCGCCTGCCGGTAAGCTTCGGCCCGGCGCAGCGCCTCCTTCAGTCCCCAACCCGTAATCAAGGCTTCCACCCTGGCGACCACCGTAAAGCTGTCATCGGCCTGCGTATCCTTCATCGCCTTGATTTTACCGCAGAACTCCTCGATATCGGCAAGCGGCTGGGCGGCTCCATTGATGAAGGAATTGGTTTTCGGAAACAGCTTATCTTCAATACAAACGCCGGCTATCCGGCGCTGCTCCAGCTTCTTGACCAGCCGCCTGGCGTTGTTGAAATTCCCGTAGCCCGTATCCCCGTCAAGCAGAATCGGCAGGCTCGTAGCGTCGCTCATAAACTCCAGCACCTCGAGCACCTGCGTCCAGGAAGCCTCGTTGTTGTCTCTGACGCCCATGGCGGCGGATATGGACAATCCGCTCGCCCAGATCCCTTTAAACCCGGCTTCTTCTACGATTTTGGCCGATAAGCCGCTGTGGGCTTCCATAAGAAACTCCAGGCCGGGAGAAGCAATCATTTGTCTTAATTTCTCTGTTTTTCTCATAGAAGCTCTCCTTCATTGCAAAATCAGGGGTTCAGCTTCCGGATCAAGTGTTTGTTTCGCATGATGGTGCGCAGCATGGTCTTATCGGGCAGCTGTGTGAACAGCATATGTCCGGGCTTCGAATTGGCTTCAATGATCCAGATGCGGCCGCTCCTGTCGATACCAAGATCAACTCCGGTTTCACGGGTGGGTCTTCGTTTTTGAACCGTTTCGGCAATGAGCAGGGACAAGGCGGAGATTTGATGTATCCGCTCCATCGCCTTTCTTTTATTGCGGTACAGGTGCTTGAGCACTTTGCCCAGGGGCCTCGCGTGTCCTCCCTTCTGGTAATTGGTTACATAAAGGCGCGGTGCGGCTACGCGGGCCGTCATGCCGGAGATGCTCCATTCCGCATGCGGCTTCTGCAGATAGACTCTTACGTCGAAGATTCGGCCTTGATACCGGGCGAGACGAACCCCTCTCTGGATAAGATATCTGTCGGCCCGGTTCCGGAAGGATCGTACCGTGTTATATAAGGCGACTGAACTGACCACCCTGCGCAGGGAACCGTAGCGGACGACATAACGGCCCTGCTTTCGTTTGACCCTGATGATGCCGGCCCCTCCGCCGCCGTGATTGGGCTTGATGAAAACGATCCGGTACGATTTCAGCATCCTGAACATCCTTTTGCGTGAAAAACCAGCGGGTTTCAAGCAAATGTCTGCGGAGCGCGGGCACCTTCAGCATTTCTTCATGCTTTATCATTTTACCGATGTTCAATGGAATCCCACTTTCATATTTTTTTAACAATACATGGATATGCCGTTCATTCGATTTGGAGTGTGCTCTTCCAACAATTGGGTTATAGACTGTTATATTGATATAACAGCGACCCGCAATGCAAATAAGCCCGGCTGAAGCAGCCGGGCGCTTGTCACTTGGATGCAGGAGTCCTGGATCATTCGGATACGTTAAACCAGTCGAATTTTTGTGCGGCAATCCACTTTTTATCCCCTGAAGGAAGTACGTGATAAATGCGGATCGTATACTGGTGCGAATATTGCAGGCCGAAGCCGATGTCTTTATCGACCTTCGTAAACTGGAAGGTTCTCTCTTCGCCTAGCTTCAGGATGCCGACCGGCGTCGTTCCGTCCTCCTCCCTGACCGTACCGGAAGGATTCTCCAGGTCCATGGTCTCGGAGAAATGAAGCGCCGTGTCGCCGCCGTCCACCACTTCCATCTGAATGCGATGACCTGCCGTATCGGCTTTGACGAACGGATCCTTGTCGAGTTTGTATTTAAATTTAACGTTCAGTTCGTTCGTTATAAAATTGACGGACGTGGCGAACTGCCGGAGCGATAGCGTATAAGGATACAGATCAATATCCTTCACTCCGCTCTTCGGCTCCGTCACCTCCTGAGGCAGTCCAAAGGCGGCGGCATGAATATATCCGTCCAACGACGTATCTTTCGCTTCCGGGGCTGCGGCGGGCGGGGATGCTGAAGCTGCGGTTGAACCGGATGCTGCCGTCGTAGCCGATGCTGCTGCGGAAGATGCGGCTGAAGCCGTATCGGCGGAATTTGTAGGACCTGCCAGGCCGACATCCGTTCCGGATATCGCCCCGCCGACCACGGCGTCACCCACAACGAGCTGCGCTCCGTCCGTCCGGTATCCCTTGGGGAGAGTAACCGATGCAAGCAGCAGTGCCTTCCCTTCCGGTGCGATCTTGTCTTTGACCTCGCTCAGCTTCGCCGGAAACAATGTTCCGTCCGCTGTTTTCAGGAAGGCAACGCGTTGACCGACCTGCTGATGCCTCGGTTCCCGGTTGCTCATCACCAGCTGAATGGCAAGCGTATCGGCCGTACTGCCCTGGTACGTATCCACCGACTTGACCTGCAGATCGTAGGAACGGCCTTTCTCCCTCTGCGACCAGACTTCGCCGACGGGAACGGCAGGGATTTCAAAGGATGACGCCGCCGCCGACAGCTCTACGAGATCTTCGAGCTTCTCTGTGTTATCCGCCCCTTTGTCCTTGCCCTGAAGCACCAGCTTAACCGTTCCGAAATCAGCCGTGTAGGGAATATGGCCGATGACCTGGAGTTTGGCCTCCCCTTGCGGCTGAAGCCCGATGGAAGCATCCGTGCGGATCACCTTGGCTTCCACCTTCACTTTATCGTCGAGCATATAGTAAGCCTGAAGCTCCGGCGCGGAAGAGGCTCGGCCCCTTGGTTGGATAACGTCAAATCGGCGGACAGCTCGTCCTTGTTCTCCCAGGGCGACCGTTCCAGCGAATTCATCCGCACCGTATAGACGCCGTCGCTGTTCGTAAACGAATAATCCGTGCCGAGTGAGCCGGTTTCCGTCATGGAAGCTTCCGGGAGCCGGTAAAAGGCGATCGGGAAATGCACGCCCTCTTTCTCATGATATTCCGTGAGCAGGAGCTCCCAGCCCTCAGCCGGAACGGCTACGGGAACGGAGGCGCTCAGCTCCAGCTCCTTCGGCGTCAGCGGGTACAGCGTCTTATCGTTCCACGGCTTGATTTTCATCGGATACAGGGTTCCGTCCGTAGTTCGAAGGTACGCTGCATACGAAGGCAGCTCGCTGCTCTTTCCGCCGACATTGTTCAATCTCAGCTGGATGGAAGGCACATTGTATTTTTCATTCCGGTTAATGCGTATTTTGTAGACATCTGTCATCACATCGGTGCCGGCCATACGGATGGTGCGGCCTGCGCCGGGCGGTGTAACGAACGTATAATCGGCCGGAACGGCTATCGTACCTACCGGCTTCTCGTAATCCGGCGCGTTGATGTCCCATTCGATCACCTGCAGCGCCAGCTGGGAGGGCGCCAAGCCGCCGGAGACGACGGCGCTGAACCGGAACCGTTCCCCCGTTTTGGGCGAAATCCGGTTCCTGGCCTTATCCTCGGGCAGCAGCGCGGCCTCAAATTCGGCCCCCTGCGGACCGGTCAGCCGAACGGCGTAATCCGAGAACAGCAGCTCGGTTTCTCCCCGTTATACACATATAGGGTAAAAGCCGCCGTATCGCCGCCTTGATCGGGCAGCACCGTGATCTGCTTCAGTTCGATATAACTGCCGGTGCGGATCGGTACCTTCCCGAGCGCGGGAGCGGTCCAGACCTGCTGCACTGCCGGAGCCCCGGTGATTGGCGCAGCCAAGACCGGGATGGCCGGTACGGCCGGCAGGCCGAAAGCCGAGCCTATTGCCAGCGTAAGCGGAATGATCATGAAGCGTGCCTGGCGTTTTCGTTTCATGGTTCCCTCCTCCGGGCTTTGCGGAGCAAAGCCACTTCGTAAGCATTAACTCCAAGCTTTGCGGAGCAAAGCCACTTCGTAAGCATTAACTCCAAGCTTTGCGATTGCAAAGCCGACTTCGTAAGCATTAACTTTGGGCTTTGCGAATGCAAAGCCGACTTCTTAACATAATTACCAAGCTTTGCGCAGCAAAGCTGCAGATGTCGATGAAAGTGCATTGGATATGAATAGAGATAGATACGGAGGTGGGGTATTCACTGGAGGAGCGATAGCGTTCGCCTTTGTTTGCGGGAAATAACCGCTGTAAAGCGGCTTCTAATCATGATTTTCCGCAAACAACAGCGACCGGAGGCGGATACCCCACCCCCTCTTAACCTCTATCGTCCGGTTTAGCACTTTCTGAGCAAGCTCAAGCATTGCATAGCAAAGCTACTCATAGCGAAGCGATTCGATCGGCTGCATCCGGGCCGCCTTGCTTGCCGGATAAATGCCGAAGAACAGGCCGACCGCTGCGGAAAAGCCGAAGGCCAAGGCCACGGCCCCCAGGAGACGAAAAACGGCCACTGTGTAAACTGCGAAAAGATATACGCCCCCAGAAGGCCGAGAGCCGTCCCGATCATGCCGCCGAACAGGCACAGAAACACCGCCTCCACCAGAAACTGGTTCATAATGACGCCGGGCGTTGCGCCGACCGCTTTGCGGATCCCGATCTCGCGCGTCCGCTCCGTTACCGAAACCAGCATAATATTCATCACGCCGATGCCTCCGACGAGCAGCGAGATGCCGGCAATCGAGCCGATGATGGTCTGCAGCACGTTAAACACGGACGACACGGTTTCCTGCGCCGCTTCCCCGGTTTGCGTAAAATAGGAGGATACCGGCGCGTTATGGCGCTTGGCGATCTTGGTCTTCAGCTCCGACATGAACGGCTTCAGCTTCGCAGGATCGCTGTCCGAGGCCAGTACATAAATAGCCGACAGCCGCCCACCACCGTCCTCCTGCAGATCTACGAGGAGATTCAGGGGCATATACGCACTATATTGCTTCACGGAGGAAGTGCTGAATAAGCTTTTCTCCGACTTCGTTACGCCGATGATGCGGTAATAGCTGCTGTCTGCGGACAGCTTCCTGCCAAGCGCTTGCGACGGCGAACCGTATAACACGGTGGCCAAATCCGACTCGATCACAATGACCTTCTGCCTCGCCCGCTCCTCTTCCGCCGTATAGAAACGGCCCGCTTCCATCTTGACGCTTTCCAGCCGGGCCACCTCATGCGTGGCTCCGGTTACGAGCAGCTTCTTCGGTTCCTTGGCCCGGCTCTGCTCCGGCTTCGCATCCAGAACGGCGGACGCAATGCCGGTGGACATCTTCACCCCCGGGAATCGGCGCACCTCATCCAGATCGCTGAGATCCAGCACCCCTTCGCCGGGCTGCCCGGAAGACGTATCGGGGAACAGAACGAAGAAGCCTTTATCATACTTGGCCAAATCCGATACGACGGAAGATTTGCCGGCCTGGCCGACGGAGACGATCATGACGACCGCACTGACGCCGACGACGATGCCGATCATCGTGAGGAACGAACGGAGCTTATTGGATCTGAGACTTTCGATGGATAAAATCATACTCTCCCACAAATTCATCCCGTATCCCCGCCTTTACTGCCGGCCGTATCCTCGAGAAGCCGCCCGTCGCCGAACCGCAGAATCCGCTTGGCGCATTCCGCGATATCCGGCTCGTGCGTGACTAGAATCACCGTAACGCCTTCCTCGTTGAGCCGGGCGAACAGCTCCATGATATCGTGCGAAGTCTTCGTGTCCAGGTTCCCGGTCGGCTCGTCGGCCAGCACAATAGCCGGGTTCATCGCCAGCGCCCGAGCGATCGCCACCCGCTGTCTTTGGCCGCCGGACAGCTCGTTCGGCAGATGCTTCAGCCGCTGGCCGAGCCCTACCTTCTCGAGCAAAATCCTGGCCCGCTCGGAACGGTCGGAGCGCGAGACACCGCCGTATACAAGCGGCGACTCCACATTCCGCAGAATCGTTTGGCGCGGAAGCAGATGAAAGTTCTGAAAGACGAACCCGATTTTCCGGTTGCGCACCTGGGCCAAACCGACCTCGTTTAACGACTGAACCTGCTGGCCGTCGAGCTCATAGACGCCTTCCGTCGGAACGTCAAGACAGCCGAGAATGTTCATCAGCGTCGATTTGCCCGATCCCGAGGGGCCCATGATCGCCACGAACTCCCCTTTACCGATGAACAGATCGACCGCTGCCAAGGCGCGGACCTCGGTATCCCCCATCCGGTACGTCTTGTTGATGCCGGTCAGCCGGATCATGAGACCGTCACCCGGCGGCCTTCCGTCAGCACGGCCGGTACGGATCCGATCACGGCATCCCCCGCCTTCAGCCCTTCGAGGATTTCGGCCTGCCGGTCATCCTGCTTGCCCACCTTCACGGGCGCTTTGACTGCAACACCCTCCCGCACCTGGTACACATATGCCTGGTCGCCCTCCTGCTTGACGGCCGATGCAGGCACGACCAGCCGCGGCTTGCCGGGAAGATCAATCTCGACCGTCGCCGAGTAACCCGGTTTCAGCTCCGGAGACGTCTCGCTCAGCTGCACGAGCAGCTCGACGGACTGCTCCTTGGCCTGCGCTGAAGCGAGAGAGGCCTGCGGGGCAACGAAACGGATCCTGCCGGCATAGCTTTTCGCGAAGGCGTCGCCCGTCACCTTGGCCTGCATATCCGGCGACACCTTGTTGGCGTCCAGCTCGTTCAGACGGGCGCGAACTTGCAACTGGTTCGGATCCGTGAGCAGCACGGCAGGGGTACCGCCTGGAATGGATTGCCCTTCCTTTATTTTGACCTCCGTCACCACGCCGTCCTCCGACGCTTTAACGGCATACTGCTCGGCTTTGCTGCGCAGCGCATCGATGGCGAGCCGGTGCGACTCGATCTGCAAAGCGAACAGTTCGTTATCCGGCTTGCTGGTCGGATCCTGAACGGCGGAGGGTCCTTCCTCGAAGCGCTTCTTTTTAAAAGCCTCGAAATTCTCCTTCCGCTGCTTCTGCTGCTCCTGCTCCGTGAGACTGAGGCTGTTCATTTCTTTCTTCAGCTGCTCCTCCAGCTCCGACGTGTCGAGTTGAAAGAGGAGCTGGCCCTTCTTCACCGAATCGCCCGCCTTCACAAAGACCTGCTTGACCGTGCCCGTCACTTCCGGATGGATCGTAACCTCATGCAGCGATTCCAGCTTGCCGTTCACGAAGATCGCTTCCGGTACCGTACCTTCCGTCACCTGCGCAAGCTGTACGGGGATATTCTTTTGAAACTTCTGCAAGTTGGCAAAGATGAGAACGCCGATCACCCCGAGGATGACGGCGCCCAAAGCGGCTTTTTTCCACATACGGCCTCCCGAATATTTCTGCCAGAATTATTTCTGCAAGAATCCTGAAAGCACCGAGAACAGAAGCCAGCCGGGCACAACCCATGCGGCCACCGCCGCCTTTGAACGCATCGTAACGACCGCCGTCCCCACGACCATCAGCACCAGACTCCAAATGCTGAAGGGGTTAACCGCCTGCGCAATGTTAAACAATAGACCCTTCTTCTCCGTCAAAAAGACCGCAGCGCTTAAGGTTACGTCCTGCAAGGTCTGCGCGTCGTTCAGCCGCATCAGGATTCCCGTCAGCAGAGCCCCGATCGCCGCAGGAAAATAGGAAAAGAGAGACACCCGGGCAAGCTGCATGTAGCTCGCTTCACCCTTGATCATCATGTTGACCAGAAGCAGCAGAAAGGCGGCAATAAACACCAGGGCGGCTGTTCCCACCACGCCACCGATGTAGCTGGACACCGTCGTGATCGTCAGGGTCATGCCGACGGCCGCCTCGGGCTGCCCCGCATCCTTCAGCGCCTGCAGCGCAAGTTTCTGAATGACCGGCATTTGCAGCCAGACGGTCACAACGGACAGAATCAGAAGTACAATCAGAGGCACGGACCAAGACGTCTTGGAGCGGATCGCATCGAAGGTCTTTCCCGGAGACAACATTACACCGACAAGATGATTCATGGCCCAAATCCATCCTTTCAATCCAGGTTCAGGTTAAGCGAAACGGCGACCCGCCGATCGTCATTGGAAGCGTTAAACGCGTTTTTTCAAAACATACAGGACCAAAGCCTGCACAATGTAGCAGACCGCTACCAGGACGAACACGAGCGAATGATACGTTTCGAGCTCGAAATGAAACAGCCGGTAGCCGATTTCCAGCGACCCCACCCGATGAGCAGCACCGGATACGTCCAGCCTGCGGCCGTGCTTACAATATGGCGGCCCCGTTCGTCTTTTCCTTCGTTAGCATAAAACGTCACCATCACCAAAAAAGCGGCGATAAACAGCAGCAGCACAAGTACAAACCAAATATCCGACGCGCTGAATGTCATGTCACTCACCCTCCTGCTCATCTTTCACGTATCGGAACACTTCACCGATGTCTTTCCCGAACAAATCGGCAATTTCAAATGCAAGGATCAACGACGGATTGTACCGGTTCGCTTCGATGGACAGGATCGTCTGGCGGCTGACGTTCAGCATTTCGGCTACATCTTTTTGCGACCAGCGTTTTTCGGCCCGGAGCACATGGAGTTGATTTTCGAGCCTGCCCTGTTTTTTCATGTTACATCCCTCCTACAAGTTTTGCCGTAGGCAAAACTGCTTCGTAAGCATCTGCCTGGTTTTGCGTAGCAAAAACCACTTCGAAAGCATAGGAGAAACCAAAGGATAGAAATCTGTTGACTTCCCCGGCAGAGCATCCCCTTCCGGCCGCTGTTGTTATCGGAAAATATTCAAATGAATCGCAGGTAAGCGGAAATTTTCCGATAACAAAGGCGGGCGCTTTCGCTCCTGCAGGGGATACTCAGCCTATTTGCCTTTCGGTTTTCTATCTTGTTTCTCTCTAATCTTGGTTTTTGCTTTGCAAAACCGCTTCGAAAGCTTTACAGCAGAAATGTAACATATTTCTAACTTAAAGTAAAGTATTTCTAACCTATATTAAAATATTTTTTACATTCACTCCGTCTTAACCAACCAGTCCACCATCAGGCACGCCTCGAATACGCCGTCCATCCCAAGCGGCCCGTTCACTTCCTTATCGTAAAAGGCCGCAGTCGGCTTCACCGCCAGGCCGCCGGATGCTTCCGCACAGCCGGCCAGCCGTCCGCTCAGGCGACCCGCCTCCAGCAGAGCGATCCGGTAGCCCCGGTCGCCGAACAGCTTCTGGCGGCGCAGGAGATTCGCCGTACACAGGAACAGCCCTTCGGCGCCTTGCGGCGGAGCGAGCCGGAAACCATCTGACGGCCTGACCCGCCTCGGCCGAACGGACGAACTGCAGCTCCGCCGTCGGGGCGCAGTAATAGTAAAGCGCCGCCTCACCCTCGCTCAGGTCAAGATAATACAGATCAGGCCGGTGCAGCGCATCGGCAGGCGGCTCCAGCGCTTCTTCCAGCGGCGCGTAATCCAGCAGCGGCGCTTCCGGCGAAGCGTGCAGGCGGGCTAGTACCGCAAGGGCCGGGCGCAGACCCGCTGGCGCGGATTCCGGAGATGCCAGCGAATAGCCCGGCGCGGAAAAATAGCGCTTCGACGCATGAATGTTTTTCCCTGCGTGAGCTGCGAAGGCTTTGAGCGTTTTCAGGCGGGACCGCTCCTTCCACGAATCCAGGGCACCCCGCCGGGACTGGATATGATAAAGGTGAGCCGGATGATCCTGCTCACCTTCGTATTCGGCACGCCAATCGATAAATTTCAGCTGCATGGGATCACGCTTCCTTTTTCCATAGTTCGTCAGGGGAACGGGTGCGGGCTCGGATTCAGCTCCCAGGCCTCCAGAGGCCGCTCCATCAGCCCAAGCTTCACGGGCACCTCGTAAATGCGCCTGCTAGTGAGGACGCGTTCCTTTTCGCTGCGGGGCGAGCTCGACGGCTCCCGGCACAATGACTTTCACGACGGTCAGGCCCAGCTTCCGCACTTCCTCCGTTGTCAGATCGACGACGATGACTTCCAATCCACACGCTTCAAGACGCCTTACAAGCCCCTGCACCCGGGCCGCGACGGATTCATCCGGCAGTACCGGCTCCGAGCCGATCGGTTCCAGCATAGGGGAGGCATAGGTGAATTCCAGCTCCTCGGAAGCGTAAGGTCGCGCATAGTAATCCAGGCGCATCCCGTACTCCGTAACATCCGACGGCAGCATCGATTTCGGGCTGGCTTGATACAAAACATGCTTGTTGCCCATAAACAGCTGCGAAATTTCAAACAGCGTCTTCTTGACGGCTTCCTCTTGCGTGAGCCGGGCGGCCCCGCCGATACATACCTTGCCGTCGCGCGTCTTAAGAACGCCGAAGACCGAAGGCACGCCGAGGTCCGACGTCGTGTTCACCAGATGAAGCTGGAAACGGCTTTGCTCCGTATAGACCCGGAACCGCTCCGCAAGCCGCGGGCACGAAGCCAAATCAAGCCGGGGAAGAGACAGCCGGTTGTACCACATGATCATAAAAGCGTCGCGTTCGATAATCTCGAGCAGCCCGCTCAATACGGCCTGGTCCATCGTGGCTCCGCAGGCCGAGCCTGTCATGAAGCCGAAGCAAATCTGCGCTTCCCCGCCTCCATAGGCAGGTAAGAGTCCCAAGCCAAAGCAGCCGGCACCCACTTCTCCCTGCCCGTCGTAAGACTCCGCCCCTTCACCCAGCGCAGCCGGGTCGATTCCTCGAAAAGGGTGTACGGAAAGTTCCAGGTACCGTACTGCTCCGGGGTAAACAGCGGCGGCTCGTCCGGGTGAAGCGCTTCTTCCCCGAGTTCCTTCCACGAGCCTGCGACGGTCCCTTCCGGCAGATCGTAAGCCGCACAGTACCGTTCTACCGCTTCGGCCACAGCCGTATTGTTTGCTTCCGCGAGCGTATAGCCCACTCCGCTCGCGAAGTGGTCGATCAGCCCGTGGCGTCCCGCGACCAAGTGCCGTGGATTGGCGGGCGCGGCTACGCTGACGAATAGCGGCGGGTCCCCGGCATCCGGCGACATGCTCATCAGGCTCCGCACGATGCCCCCTCGCGAACCGAGTGCACGGGCGAGCGACGGGGCGAGCTCATAGCGGTCGTTCTTCTTGATCAGTCGCTTGTTCATTAGGCTCACCTCGCTAGCGTCCCCGGCATCCAGGATTGCGGGGCCGCTTCAGGCTTGGAACGGGCGCCGCACACAGGACAGCTAGGCACCCGGTAGACCGGCTGGAGATCTCCCTGCAGGTAAAAGGCGTCGAATTCCAGCGAATGCTCCAGGGTGAGCGGCAGGAACGTATTTTTATCCCGGGACAGCCACTTGACGATCTCCAGCGACACGATTCCCAGCACCAGGGATTGCGACAGATCGAACACCTGCGGCCGCTGGGTTAGACCCGATGCGCCGTTCGATTGGAGCCGCAGCTCGTAACAGGCGTAGCAGCACGTTTCATCCGGAACAATGAGCGGCCCGATGCGGCCGACCGTATGCGAGAACTGCACCGGCGAACCAGCTCCATCCGCGTTCATAAGCGATCCGGTTGAACTCCGCCCCGTATCGTTCGGCCTCGTAAAGAACGCACAAAGCCGCATTCGGCGGAATTTCTTCATAGGAAGCCGCACGCACCGGGGTCAGTCCCAGCTTCGCGAGCTGGCCTTCCATCAAGGCATAAGCCTTGTCGTCAAAATGAAGCAATGCAATCGCCACGTCCATTCGAAGCGCCCCTTGTCGTCATTTTTGTAAAATAAAAAATTGAACCTCTTCCTGGTCTACGGTCAGCTTCCGCTCCTCGAGCAGCCGGAATCCCACCGGCTCCGCCAGTGCCAAGAGCCGCTCCTCCGGATGATAGTGCTTGCGCGTCGAGCCGAAGAACCGCATCGTCCGTTCCCCCTCGATCACTTCCGCATAGAAATTCATCAGGCCCGACTCCCCGCCGTTCTCTTTCTCTTCGCCGACGAGAACAAACTGCTTGTGCACGGCGCTCTGGTTCATCGTAAAAATGTTGATGCTTTGCCGTCCCTAAGCGTCTGGTGGGCATGCTCCTGCGGATTGGACAGATCGAAGACGAAGCGCCCGCCCAGGGACAAATGCCGGTGAACCGTACGGAACAGACGCTCCACCTTCCCGAGATCATCCAGAAGCGTGATGCTGGTCGCCGACAGGACAATCAGCCCGAAGGTACCGCCCAGCTCGAATTCCGTCATATCGCTCTGCACGAGCGAGACGTTCTCCTTGATGCGGGGCGGCAGCTGCTGCAGCTTCCGCCGGCACAGCTGAAGCATGTCCGCAGATAAATCAACGCCGGTTACCGGGTATCCCGCGTTCGCCAGATGCATCAGCACCCGGCCCGAGCCGCAGGCCAGATCCAACACGGGACCGCCCGTCTGCTTCGCCTGCTCCAGATAAATGGGAATATCGTAGTCGGTACGCACCGTCACCGCTTCATAGAACTGCGCGTAATAGCCTTGATATAAATCATAGTCCGCCGTATTCGGCAGGTTCAGCTCCCGAAGCTGCTTGAACAAACCGAAATAGGGCATCGTTTCGACCACCATCCTGCTTCCCTCCATTGTTTGGTAATTCGCGTTATCCGATAAACTAATTATCGGGTTAAGACCCCACCTCTATAGGTGGGCCTTGAATCAGGTGGAGTAGAGTCTCCATCTGATTCCCCGATGTCCGGCTTGCCGGACGAGTTCACTGAGCCGTCCAACCGCCGTCCACGAGCAGATTATGGCCCGTAATCATGCCGGAAGAAGGCGAGGCAAGGAACAGCACGGCTTCGGCCACATCCTCCGGCCGGGCAAAGCGGCGCAGCGGGATACGCGGAAGGTTGAGCCGCTGAAAATTGGCGTCGTTCATCACATCGTCGTTACCGTGGGTATGGACGAACGTCGGCGATACACAATTGACGCGCAGGCCATAGCGCGCCCATTCGACAGCCAGCGCCCGCGTCAGATTGACGAGACCGCCTTTGCTGGCGCAGTAAGGCGCCCGCTGCTCGTTGCCGACCACCCCGTGCTGGGAAGCGATAAAGACGATGGAGCCCGATTTCCGCTTGACCATCAGCTTGGCCGCTTCCTGCGTCATGAAGAAATTGCCCTTCAAATTAATATCTACTACCCAATCCCACTGCTCGGGCGTTACATGCAGAGAAGGCGCCAGCAGGTTGACGCCGGCGTTGTTGATAAGCGGCTCGAGCCCGCCCAGCTGCTCCTCCGCGATCCGTACGACGGACTTGATTTGTCCGGCTTCCCGCACATCCAGCGTCTCGCAGACCACCGGCGTTCCATACCGCGATCGGATCTTATCCGCATGCGCCGTCAGGCGCTCCATCTCTCCCGGAAGCTCCGTGAGCAGCGGCGAGGCGCCCGCCCGGGCGAACCGTTCCGCCAGCTCAGCGCCGATGCCCCGTCCGGCCCCCGTAATGATGCCCCGGTGATGCAGCGGCGGACGGGCCGAAGCCGCTGGGGCGGCATAGTCCTCTACCGGCAAAGCTTGTTCCACCATTTGGCTTGTCCGCAATTGAACGGCTCCTTTCATCGATAGGTCATCGCTTTCCATACCGCTCTCATCGTAGGGCGCTGGCCGTACAGCAGCACCCCTACGCTGTAAATCTTGGCGGCCAAGAGACATCCGCCGGCAACGGAGGCGAGCAGGATGAGTGTCGGCGGCACCACGGCCAGAGGTGAAATATCCGTCATCCCCACCCGGACGAACATGAGGATCGGCGTAAAGAACGGAATATAAGAAGCCACGGCTGTCCAGACGCTGTCCGGATAGCCGAGAGCGACCATCCCGGCAAAGAAAGCAAGCATCACCAGGATCGACAGCGGCATCGTCGCGTTATTCATCTCTTCTGCCCGGCTGACGAGCGAGCCGAGCGCGGCATACAAGGAGGCATAGAAGAAATAGCCGAGCAGGAAGAACAGGACAAAATAAAACAGCGTCGCTCCGGACACGGCCGATAAATCAAGCGACAGTCCGCCGATCCGCACCGCCTGTCCGCCGGACAGCAGGAACCACAGGACAGCGCCCAGCACGATCAGCAGAAATTGCGTCAGGCCGGCAAGGCCGACGCCGATCACCTTGCCGAACAGCGACTGAACCGGCCGGACTTTGGTGATCAGCACCTCCTTAATCCGGGAGCCTTTCTCGACGGCTACCGCCGACGCGACGGAACCGCCGTAAGAGATGATCATGAAGTACAGCAGCAGGATCATAAAATAAATCGGCGCCAGCGTCGTTTCCTTCGACTTCGCCCCCGCCGTCAGCTCCTGCAGTTTCACCTCGGGCGGCGCCGTCAGCTCGCTCCTTTTGACGCTGCGTCAGCGAGAGCTCATCCATCTGGCGCAGCGTGAGTCGCTCCCGGACGAAGCGGGTCAGCTCCTCCACCAAGGGCAGGTCGTCCTTCTTCCGGACGGCGATATCCAGGACCGGCAGGCCTCCCGCTTCGCCGAGCGTTACGACCCCTTTTACCTCCTCCTCCTGCTTAAGCCGTTCGAGCGCGGATTCCCGCTTGTCTCCGTTCAGCGGCTCCCAGCGGTAGTCCGCGGAAACGCCCTTGCTCAGCTCCTCCGCGCCGCTTACAAGCTTCAGCGGATCCTCCACCAACACCGTGCCCTTCTCACCGGAGGAGAACTCCGACACGAGCTTCGGTATCCACAGCAGCGACCCGATCAGAACGACGGTAATCAAGGTCGTCCATAGAAATCCTTTGGACCGCAAAACCGCTCCGTATAAGTAAAGGAAATGATCGTACCGAGCGTCCTCATGCTCCCCGTCCCACCTTATCGATGAAAATTTCATGCAGCGTGGGCTCCGCCAGTTCGAATTTGTATAAAGGCACCCTGCTTCCGACCAGCTCCTGCAGCAACGCATGCGCATCCGCCTCGCTTTCCGTTTGAATACTGTATTCGCCGACTGCCGGCGTCCGGATCTCGCAGCCCCGTTTCTTCAAGAGCTCCGAGATATCCGCATCGGTCTGTACCATAACCTGGGTACGGCCGTAGGATCTTTTGATTTCTCGCAAATTCCCGGCAAGCAGCGTCTGTCCCCGGCTGAGAATGCAGATCTGGTCGCAGAACTGCTCCACATGCCGCATTTGATGGCTGGAGAACACAATCGTCTTCCCCTGCCCCAACAGCTCTCTGACCACATCCGCGAGCAGCTCCGCATTGACCGGGTCCAGTCCGCTGAACGGCTCGTCCAGAATGACGAGCTCGGGGTCGTGCAGGAGCGCCGCGACCAGCTGAATCTTCTGCTGATTCCCCTTGGAAAGCTGCTCGAGCGGCTTATCCGCATGCTCCGGTACGCCGAGCCGTTCGAGCCAGAAGCTTACCGCCTTGCGGGCGGCCGCCTTCTCCATGCCCTCGAGCCGGGCCAAATAATGGAGCTGTTCCCCGGCCTTAATCTTCGGGTAAAGTCCCCGCTCCTCAGGCAAATAGCCGATCGTCGGCGAATGGGGTCTCAGCTCGCGCCCTTCCCAGGCTACCCGGCCCTCATCCGCCGCCATCAGTCCCAGAATGATCCGAATGGTGGTCGTCTTGCCGGCGCCGTTGCCTCCGAGCAGCCCGAACGCCTTGCCTTTCTCCGCGCAAAAGGAAAGGCCGTACAGGGCCCGCTTCCCGTCGTACAACTTGCCGAGCTGTTCCACTTGCAATGTCATCGTTAAGATAGCCTCCGTTCTTCTGGTCGCCGTTTCGTTCAGCAAAGCATATTCAAGCCTGAAGTCCCGCCGCCGATCCGCGAATCCGGGTCAAATGATTCCGGATGAAGCGATAGAAGGACACCAGAAGCAGTAGGATCAGCACGGCCGCAACCGCCGCTCCGCCCCAAGGCGAATAACCGGCAATCCAGCGCTGCAGCCCGTAAATGGCCGTGCCCCAGAGCAGCGGCGTGAACAGCGAAGCGCCGATGCCGTACCACAGGAACGCCTGTCGTTCCTCCTTCGTGAATTGCTCGCGGTACCCCGAATCGCCCGATAAGAACGACAGCAGATAGGCGAACGATTTGGCCCGTAAATTCACGATGCCGAGCAGCTGGCTGAGCGAGCCAGTAGCCGTCCAACTTGACAAAAGGAAACAAATTGATGAGGCTGAGCCCGATATTGGTCACCGCATAATAAAGCAGCAGTTCCGCCCGGTGTCCCGTCCCTTCCATGAGAAAGTAAACCAGACAAGCGAGTGCGGACAGAATCCACTGGCTGATGATACCGGCCAGCAGCACGACGGCTTTCGGTCCTTTCCGCGGAAACAAATACGTATCGCTCACATCGCAAAACATCGCCGGATTGAGATAAAACAGCATAAATCCGAGCCGGCGGACCTGCCCGCCGTAATACTTGCACGCCAGCGCATGAGCCAGCTCATGGACAATTGTGGTCCCGATGACGAGCACATACAGCAGAACCAGTCCCTGCCAGGTGAACTGGTAAGCGGCAAGCCGGAACAGGACTTCCATCCTGCCGGCCAGCGACCCGTATGCCGTCATCATAAGGAGTACATATATCATAATCGCCGCGGGGTGAAACAGCTTTTGGATCAGCGGAGCGATCCGGTTCAGCGGCGGGTCCGGATCGAGGGTAACGATCCGGATAATCGCTAGATCGGACAGCTTCCACCGGCTGAGCCGCGCCATCATCGTTTTCTCGGTCGGTTGGTCCGGGTGCTGCTGCGGCTCGATGAAGCCCCATTCCCGGAATTTGGCCGTCAGAAAGTCCTGCTGCTCCTCCGTGAGCTCGCCTTGATACAAGCTTTTGGCATCGGCTCCCGATTCGAAGAGACGCAGAAATTCGACTTCCTTGATACCCATCTTTACAAATTTGGAATTCAGCGTATTCTTGACGAAGAAGACGCCCGGTTCCGTTTCACGGATTTCCACATGGCTGATGCCGGTCATGAATATCCCGCCTTTTGCATAACAATCAATTAAAGTGGGTAATAGTGGGTAGACACCCGCCCCGGATGGGGTCCGAGGCAGGCCTTATGCGGTGATAACCTGTATCTTAAGTGAAAGAAATGCCGACGATGGCGCCAACGATGCTCAGGCCGAGACCGAAGCCCATGATGAAGTCGCGAGCGGCGCTCGGCGCTTCAACCTCTTCCAGCAGTTCGAGTTGAAGGGACAAGTTTTCCATGGGTAATTTCCTCCTTATTGGATGAGATGACGGGTTATGGGGACCCGGTTCAATTTCGATTAGGTCAATACCAGCGCGCCGACGGCAATACCTGCGCCGAAGCTGAGTCCAACAGTCAGGCCAAGCCAGAAATGAGCCTCAGCGGGAGCTGCGATTTGATCCAGTTCTTCCAATTGCAAAGCGAGTTGGTTATTCATGGAAAGTTCCTCCTTCGATTAATAAATGAATTGGGTTGATTATTTCACGTACAAGTCCGGGTGATTACGTAAGCGCAATGCCTACGCCTATGCCGATGGCGAAGCCGCCAAGTGCGCCTGCGGCCACGTGCCACCAGGAGAGAGGAGCTTCCATCTGCTCCATCTCATCGAGCTGAAGAGCGAGCCTGTTCGTCATGGAACACATCTCCTTTTCGCCTAAGCAAACTGGAATTAAGTGAGCAGAATGCCTACGCCAACGCCTGCGCCGAAGCCGACGATCGCGCCGCCAACATACCAATACCAGGCCAGAGGAGCGTCCATTTGCTCCACTTCCTCGAGCTGAAGAGCCAGTGCTTGATTCATAGTTTCACCTCCTTTCAAGGCTTGTTTTATATCGAAACGGTGCGGTTAAAACACCGTACGATCCATAACCTGCCGGATGAGCTGAACCATCCTCGCGATCTCCTGCTCCGTCGTGATAAAAGGGGGCAGTAGGTGAAACCCGGCCGTCAGCGGAAGCGTGTAAAACGGATACACGAGCAGTCCGCGCTGTTTCAGCTTTTGGACGATCCATAAGGTTTGCTCCGGCGAGAGAGGCGCTTTGCTCACTCGGCTCTGTACGAGTGCCACTCCCCGCATGAGTCCTTTGCCGCGGATTTCCAGAAAATTTTTATGTTCCTGGAGCGCCTCGGCCAGTTCCTGCGCCAGCAGGTCGCCCAGCTCGTTCACGCGGGGCAGCGGCCCCTCTTTCTCAATCGTATCCAGCGTAGCAAGACCGGCCGCACAGGCAAGCGGGTTCGCGTTCTGTGTCGACAAATGCTCAATATGTGTGGGAACACTGGCAAACGCATCGTAAATGCGCCGGTGAAACACCGTCGCGCCCAGCGGCAAATAACCGCTGTTAATGCCTTTGGACAAGCAGACGATATCCGGCGCCGCCGCCGTCCGCTCCAAAGCGAACAGCGTTCCGGTCCGGCCGAAGCCGGTCGCCACTTCATCGAAGATCAGCGAGCGCGTCGTACTCCCTGCAGAGCTCCTTGACCCTGATCAGATAGAGCTCCGGCGGCGGGATCACCCCGGCCGAGCCGAGCACCGGCTCCAGTATGACGGCGGCCGTCTCATCTCCTTCCGCTGCAAAATACCGCCCCAGCTCCTCCAAATGCCTCTGAAGGCAGGGGGATTGCGCGTCCTCCGGATCGCAGCAGGTGCAGTACGGTACCGGCAGGAAGCGGAAGCCGGGCACCTTCGGGCCATACCCTTCGGAAATCTCCTGGTCAATGCCGCTCGCCGACATGGAGCCGTAATAAGTTCCGTGATACGATTTATCCAGCGCCAGGATCCGGTGCTTCTCCTCTCTTCCCCGCGACCGCTGATACTTGCGCGCCAGCTTGATGGCCAGCTCCGCCGATTCCGAGCCCGTACAGGTATAGGCCATGTAATTCAAGGGCTCGGGCAGCCGCTCCGTAAGCCGCCGGGCAAATTCCAGCGCAGGCAGGTCGCTGTGATCCACAGGATTAGCGAACGGGAGCAGATCAAGTCGCCGAATGATCGCTTCTTTCAAAGCGGGATGGCCGTAGCCGAGCGAAACATTCCATAATCCGCTGATGCCGTCCATATAAGTGCGGCCTTCGGTGTCGCGGACGTAAATCCGCTCGCCCTGGACAAGCGTCGTACACTCGTTTCCGGCCGTTACGATTTTCAGCGGATGGATCATGGGATATGTCGTTACGGGAACCGTCATGTCCTCCTCCTTCCGTGCAGCAGTAAAGTTGGGCCGACCCGTTACACCGCCACACTCATTTTGGCAAGCCCCGCTTGGCGCAAACTCTCTTTCGCCTGCCGGATAAACTGCCCCGCTTCCTCCGCAGAAACCTGAAACCTCTCGGCGAAGAACATCTTCAAGGTCTCACTATCGACACCTTTGATCATCGATTCCAAAATGATAGCTGTCGCCTCGTTGATTTTCAGCATCTTGCGGGTAGTTCCTTGGTATATGAGCGGCGAACCGCTTACAGTCAGCAAATATACGTGTTCCGATACGGATGAAGCTTCCGTCGATTCCATGCTGTTAGGGAGATAATGCGTTACACTGCGAGAAGAAATTTTAAGATCCTGGAAGGTCACGTCTTTGAGAGCCTGGGTGCTCATCTTCAGCGCTTTGATGATGTGAATGATCTGGAAGTAGTCTTGAATGTGGTAGTTACGTTGAATCTCGCAGTACTGCTCCCGGCTTAGAAAATCGGGCAGCATCGCGCATTTGGAGCAGCGATCCCTAGCCGGGCAGCCGGCGCAATCCCTTACCAGCTGCTCTTCGTCGGACAAGACGGCGGCCTGCTGCGCCACTGTGGCATATCCGTCCTCCAGATGGCCGATGCTCCGGGAACAGCCGCTGCAGGGCAGAATCGCTCCGTCCGGTTCCAGCTGAAACCTCGGCGGCTGCGATAGACGGCACTGATTGGCACCGGCAAACCGGCGACCGTTCACCATCACCGAATCCAGCTCGTAATCCGCCCGGAACGTACCGGTGGCGGTGTAATGCTCTACATCCTGAAGCAGTGCCTGGACATCCCATTCGTCCGCCAATTCGAGATAACGGGTCCGGTCCGGCTTCGTCCCGGCCCCATAGAGCTCCGCTTCGCGGTAAGCGCGAATGTCGAATGCCGTATGTCCCGTTTCGGCATAATCATCGATTTGAAGCCGGAGTCCCCGGTCCTCCCAGCGCCATGAATGCGGTACAAATGGGATAAATAAAAGCCGGCACGCTCCGCTAAGTCCTTCTGATGCTCAAATTCGCCGTTAGGCTCGCGAACAATCGTTTCGGAATCCGCCTCGACGAACGAACCCTCCCCGGCTTCCGATTCCTTCATGACCGGATCCGTCAGGATCACGGCGCTGTTGATGCTCATGAATTCCTTTAACCGCTGATAGCTCTCTTCCGTGAACGCATCGGCCGTTCCGGCCACATGCTTCACGCTGCCCCGAAGCAGATCGTGCGGGTACAGGCCGGTCATGTAAGACATGAAGCCGTTCATGAACGCCTGCTCATGCGGGGCATAAGCTTGATCCGCATGCAGCGCAGCGGGAGCATCCTCATTCCCGGCGAGGTAAAACCGTTCGGGCCCTTCCATAACGCTGCGGGATGCAAGCGGACGGATCATCAGGCGACGGATCTCACCCGGCTCCGCCACTCCGTGAGCGAGCGACCTTCGCCTCAGCTCCAGCGCCCCGGCCTGCGATGCCTCATCCGGCCCGCACAGCAGGCGGAAGACCAGGCGCATCGCGCCCTCTGCGGCGACTCGCCGGATGGCCTGAAGCTCCGTATCGCTGCCAAGTACGCCCGGCGCCGACGGATCGTTCACCGTAACCGTGAGTTCGGCGAAGCCGGCCGCGACCATTCGGGCCGCCAAGGACGATGTTAGGCCTTGAGCCGAAACGTTCCCTTTCAGCCGGACAAGCGAACCTCTATCAGCTAAAAGTTCAATAAATTCAAGCCCCGCCTCGTGTTCGAACAAATCCGTATCCCATACCGGGATCATCCCGCCGTTAAACCTTGCGGCAATCCAGCCGATTTCCTCTGCCGCCCGGACCGGCGTCATCCTTAGACTCCCGGACGACCGGTGCCGTTCCAGCCGGATGCCCGCTTCCGCCGCCCGTTCCACTGGAATCAGGCCTTCACGGTAAGGCGAGCTTGCCGCATCCGGATCGAGCAAGGAAGCTTCGCCCGTGATTCGCACGCCTCCTTGCCCATCCCGGATCAAGAGCCCCGGCACTTCGCCCCAAGCCTCGGGTGAGGAGGTCAGCAGGCCGTAAAGCGCTTCCTCCGAGCCATACCGCACCGCCGCATCCGCTTCCCCTCTTCCAGGAGCGCCTCTCCGCCGGCGTCGACTGCGGGCCCGATCCATACGAGACACGTCCGGCTGTCAACCGCTTTGAGTCGCCGGGTGAGCGCCCGGACAAGCCGCAGGTTGCCCGCATCGGCATAGAGCACGATCACCGGATCGCTTAAGGCGAGCAGATCGTCCGCCAGCTCGTATAGCGTAGATAGCTGCTCCTGAACATACTGGACGGTGAACAGTCCGCGGTCCTTCAGGTAGGCCCGGAGCCAGCCGCAATCCCAGTGATGGCCGGCCGCGATCAGCCGGTGCGGAGAATGCTTGAGATAAACGAAGGTCGCTTCCGAGCTTGTCCAGGACGACAACATGTTTCGAACCACTCCCGCCTCAAATTTTCGGGCCTGAACCCGATTTCGTATCCGAATAGTAATCATGGACAAAACTGTCAATTTCGAGTAAAATAATTATTGGCGCCTAAATTTGCGCATGCAAAAACAGAGGTGCCACCTCGCCGTATCCAAACATGCCCCGTCACAAGCTGATTTGGATGCGGCGTTCCCAATTGCTAAGCGAATCTTATGCCGTTTGAAAGGTCTAATCCATCGGGTTAGGCCTATTTGGAATTTTTTCCAGTCGTTTCGCTTTAGTTATACCCCAGATCATTTGACAGTGTCAACCCATAAGCGACAACGTTCTTGTTAATTAATTTTTAAGCCCGGTTTCTGTCGGCATTCATAAAATCTTAGCAAAAAAGGGGCTTGTCAAATTTCGATTTATGCTTTTATCATTCTCATTGCAGGAAATTTTTTACACCCCAGAGCACGGATCCTTTAAAACGAGGAGGTGATTCAGGTGAAAAAACGGTTGTTTATCGAGGAGCTGGAGGTACGCAAATCCAGTTCTCCCCTGCTGGTGGCGCCTGCCGATCCCAGTCTGATTGCTACGACCATGGCACTCGGCGAAGAAGGCGGATGTCACTATACCACCCAGGCGATCGGTGAAGAAGGCGGCGGCGTGCATGCCACCACCTTTGCCATTGGCGAAGAAGGCGGCACGAACCATTGGGTGACGTCCTTCCTGGTAGGCGAAGAAGGCGGATGCCCCCCTCCTCCAATCAGGTAGTACTTTGGGCACGCCTGAAAGGATCATCCGGCTGTGATACCTTTTGCGGCGTGCCTTTTTTCCAAAATTTCGACCTATGCGAAGGGAGCCGCAGGTATGAACGCGCTTTCCGTTGGAATCATCGGTTCGCAGCAGGAACGGCACACGCAGTATTTGTCGAATGAAATCGAAAAACAAGGCGCCCAGCCCTTTCTGATAGATACCAATCCTTATCTTCCTTTTCCCCTTACAATCCGCGACGGCGAATGCCTATATGAAGAGCAATCGCTTGCCGGGACGCCGGTCTTTTTCCTCCGGACGCTGTTCATCCCGTCCCCCGCCTTTGATGCCGAACCGGTCGCGGAGCTCATGAGAACCGAAGGGTATGCCGCTTACGCCGCGGAGCGCGAACGCTATGCGAGCCTGGCTCTCATGGCTGAAAGGCGCTTCTTACTTCGGACATGCCATTGTCAATCCTGTGGATACGCTGCTTCTTCATTTTGCCAAACCTTACCAGATCGAGGTACTGCGCTCCGCGGGTATTCCCGTGCCGGAAACGCTGGTGACCAGCCGGCCGGAGGAGCTGCGCACCTTTTGCGAACAGCGCGAGGTGGTGTACAAGCCTGTCGCCGGTGGTGCCTTGTGTCGATTGGTGACGCCGCAGGATTTCGACGCGGAGCGACTGTCCGCACTGCAGACGGCTCCCGTTCAGTTTCAGGAATATATCCCCGGAGACGATCTTCGGGTCTTCGTCCTGAACCGGCAGGCGATCGCCGCGTTTCTCGTCGGCGGGGAGGGCGTCGATTACCGTTCCAATACGACGCGGCTTGAAGCCGTTTCCATCGCTCCCGACGTGGCGGAGCTCTGCGTCAACGCTTGCGACGCGCTCGGCCTTGTGTTCAGCGGAGTCGACCTGAAGCTGAGGCCTGACGGTTCCGTCGTCCTCATTGAGTGCAATCCGAGCCCGATGTTCGAGGGTTTTGACCGGGTCGCACCGGTTTCGGTCGTCTCCCAGCTCGCCCGTTACTTAATTGAAACCGCACATTTGCAGCAGAAAGAACGCGGCAAGCACCGCATTCCCGTATGACTGCGGTTCGGAATTATTCGACAGCCGAATCCGACAAATCCCTTCCTTCCGTGCAGCTTGGTGTCCTGAGTCCCGGGACCTATTGGCTGCAGCTGGCGGACGGACGAATGTTTCAAATCGATGAGGACACCCGGCTGGTCGCAGAACGTCTGCTTGCCGGTGAAACGTGTGCTGATATCGCCCGGGAGGGCGAATGGGACGAAGCGGAGCCGCTGCAGCTTGAAGCCCTTCTCTCCCATGCCGGTGCAGGGGCATTAAGCCCGCAGGAACTGCCGGTTGCGATACCGGTAGACCCGTCGGTTCAAGCCTCCTCTTCACAGGGAAAATGGGCGCTTCCTGCTGCAACATGCATTCTCTTGCTCGTCGCCGGACTTCAGCTTGGCTTTGCCTTCACCTATCCGCCGGTGCTTGCCTCCGGACTTGAGGCCCAGTGGTCGGTGACGGCCGCGCTCACAGGCGCTGTCGTGCTTCACGAGCTCGGGCACTGGTGGGCCCTTCACGGTCGCGGCCGAACCCGGCTCCGGCTCGATTGGGCCGGGCCTCTGCCCATGTTCAGCATCGAATCGGCGGATGCCTGGAAGCTCTCCCGCCGCCGCCGGATTCTGATCGATTGTGCGGGTGTCGGCATGGACCTGGTGACAGCGGGCGCCGCCGCCCTGCTCGGCCTTCTCTTCCCACCGCTTCATGCGGCTGTTTGGACATTTCTCGTAATGCAGTGGTTCCGTATGGGAGCCGCACTATTCCCCTTCTTCCCGGGAGACGGTTATTGGCTGGTGGTCGATGCAGTGAACCGGCCCTTATTGTGGAAGGAAGCCGCGGCGGCGCGCTGCAGCGGCAGGTCAATCTGCTGGCCCTGCTTGGCTTGCTTCGGAACGTATTCAACTGGCTGTCGTGGTCGCTATATGCCTACGTGCTGTATTGGATCGTGCTGCTCGCGGTTCAGACCCCGACCGCCGCCGAGCGGATCCGGTCGCTGCTTCACCCGGCACCGCTCCTGCTTGTTATCAATATAGCCGCTTTGCTCGGGCAGTCGCTGGTTTTTGGCTGGCGGAAGTTCAGGGCGGGCAAAAACAAGGGGCGACCCGTGGCGGGTTGACCCTTGGAAGTGGACATTAAAGGAGATAGAGGTTACAAGACGGTGGGGTATCCGCTTCCGGTCGCTGTTGTCTGCAGGAAATTTGATTATAAGCCGCCTTTCAGCGGTTATTTCCTGCAGACAAAGGCGAACGCTTCGCTCCTCCAGCAGATACCCCACCTCCGTATCTATCTCATTTTTGAAGAACCACTTCCAAAAACAAGGGTCAGCCGTTGCAGGCTGACCCTTGTTTTTGGATTAATTAAGATAAGAAGGATATGTTTGCCCTTAATGCATTCCAGCAAACCTGTTCCCTCATAGCGTGAATTAACGCTCATCCTCATGCCGCCGGACCATTTTCCATCCAACCCAAATGATCCCTATGACCAAACATATAATAATGAAAAATAGAGCTAAAAAAGCCCTGTCGAGCTCGGGCGACGTGGCCATATCCATAGTAACGATCACCTTCCCTGCGTGCTGCGATAAATTTTACACAATGTCATCCAAGTCGATATCGTACTCCATGCGCCTCGCCGTCCTTTGTGCGGTTTCTTTTCCCAACAACCGCTTGACGACGTGAAAAGACATATTGATTCCGGCCGAGATCCCTCCCGACGTCACAATCCGGTCTTCATCCACAAACTTGACGTTCCTCTGTACCTTCACATCCGGAAATTGATTTTCCAGCCAATCGTAGCTTCCCCAGTGCGTTGTTGCCTTCTTCTGATGCAGCAGGCCCGCTTTGGCGAGCAGCAATGCCCCTGTACAGACGGATGTCATAAGCTGAACCTGATCATTCCGCTCCCGGATCCACCCGATCACCCGTTCATTCTCGATCTCCTTGCGGGTCCCCCATCCGCCGGGAACGACGACGATGTCGAAATCAGGAGCGTCCTCAAAGCTGTAATCCGGAACAATCTTCAGCCCGTTGCGTGCATTCACCGTTTGGCCGTTCTCCGAAACGGTTTTCACTAGAAAAGGCTTCTCATCGGGGGAGCCGCCGGGGCTCTGGTCCGCATATGCCGTCACGGAAAACACCTCGAAGGGACCGGCAAAATCGAGCACCTCCACCTCGTCAAACAGCAGTATGCCTACAATCCATCGTTGCTTCATACTTCCAGCTCCTTTTCTTTGATCCTCTTGAGCCTGATGCCTTTGTATCATAATATTACGGTCTGTCCTGTAAAACATGACTCGATCGGGCTATTCCTGTGACAAACGTGCAAAAATGTCGCAACCTATCGCTATCGAAATCTTGCTGTCCTATTCCCTTCGTATTATCAGGGTACAGATGTTCGTTTATAATGAATGTAAGCGAGGTGACTGCCGAATGGAAGACGATATTTTTGAGTCGGTATACGAGACGATCTTGCGGCGAGATACCAAATACGACGGCCGGTACTACGTCGGCATCAAGTCGACCGGTATTTTCTGCAGGCCTTCCTGCCGATCGCGGATCCCGAAGCCGGAAAATGTGAAGGTGTACGGAAGCATCGAGGAAGCGCGTCAAGCCGGATTCCGTCCATGCAAAAGATGCCGACCGGACCATCCCGCTCCGCACGGTCCCGATGCCGAGATCGCCCGCGCCGTAACCGAGCTGATTGAGCGGAGGTATAACGAGAATTTAACGCTCGGCGAAATGGCGGCGGCTTTAAATTTGAGCCCTTTCCACCTGCGGCGGGTGTTTAAGCGGTCGACCGGCGCGACCCCGGCGAAGCAATTGCTTCATACCCGGCTGGAAAGGTCGAAGCGGCTTCTGGCCGAGGAAGATCTGCCCATTGCCGAGATCGCAGCGGCCGTAGGCTTTCGCAGTCCGTCGCATTTTTCCTATGTGTTTCAGAAAACGGTCGGTCTGCGGTCCGATGGAATACCGGGAGAAAAACCGGCAACGAACGGATTCATAAGAAGGAGGAATGTTACATGTCAAATCCTGCAATCACCGAAGTTTATTGGGATGAATGGACCCATCCGCTGCTTGGAAACCGGCCGCTCTACGCTGCCGCCACCCACCAGGGCTTATGCCGGATCACCTGGCCGAACGAATCGTTCGATGTCTTGCAGAGCTGGGTGGACAAGCAAATTCCCGGCGCGCTTCTGATCCGGGACCGGGAACGGATGGCTGTATATATCCGGCGACTGGAGGAATATTGCGAAGGGACGCGGACGGAATTCACGCTTCCCTTCGATATGCGCGGCACCGCTTTCCAGACGTCCGTCTGGCGGGCGTTAACCCAAATTCCCTACGGCCAAACCCGGAGCTATTCGGATATCGCCGAAGCGGTAGGCAGTCCCGCCGCCGTCCGGGCGGTGGGCACGGCGAACGGCGCGAACCCGATCCCCATTGTGGTTCCGTGCCACCGCGTCATCGGCAAGAATGCCGCGCTGACGGGCTTCCGAGGCGGTCTTCAGGTGAAAGAAAAGCTGCTGGGGTTGGAGGGATTCCATGACTTTACAGCCAAAGGACATGCCAGATTTCAGTTTTGACGCAGGTTCGCAGACCTTATCCATCCCTGTGCCCGAAGCGTTCAGCTTTGACGAGGCGCTGATCTATTTGACCCGGTCGCCGCTCGAATGCCTGCATCAGGTGGCGGACCGCAAGGTCTATAAGTTGCTGGAGCTGCAGGACGGTCCTGTATTAATAGAAATCAGCGAGGCCGGGGACTCTTCTGTTCAGCTTCGCAGGGTAGACGGCAAGCCGATGAGTCCGACCGCCTGGGAAGCCGCTGCGGATTATGTGCGAGACTGGTTCGATCTGCGGACGGAGCTGACCCCCTTCTACCGGATGGCGGAAACTGATCCCTTACTTGGAAAGCTGGCGGCCGATTATTACGGACTGCGGATTATCGGCGTGCCCGATCTGTTCGAGGCCCTCTGCTGGGCGGTGATCGGACAGCAGGTCAATCTGGCCTTCGCCTATACGTTAAAGAAACGCCTCGTGGAGACTTACGGCCGGCAGGTAATGTGGAACGGCCATGCTTACTGGCTGTTCCCTCAGCCTCAGGACATTGCCGCCGCCCGGGTTGACGATTTGAGGAAGCTCCAGTTTACCGGCAAGAAAGCCGAATACGTGATCCATATTGCCGGCCTCATGGAGAGCGGGGCGCTGAGTAAGGAGTCCCTCATGACCTCCGGCGATTTCGATACGGCCGAACGAACGTTGACTTCGATCCGGGGGATCGGCCCCTGGACGGCGCATTATGTCATGATGCGGTGTCTGCGCTTACCGGCCGCCTTCCCTATCGGCGACGCGGCGCTGCACAATGCGCTCAAGGAGCGGCTGAATCTGCCGGGGAAGCCTTCCCATGACGAGATTCGCGTTATTTTCGCCCCGTGGAAGTATTGGGAAGCCTATGCCGTCTTCTATCTCTGGAGAAGTCTGCATCCTGCCGCAGGAAAGGCGGCTTCCGCCAGTGAGGGCCATGAATAATGCATCCGTCCCGGTAAGATTCTTGTTATAGGATAGGGACGAAAAGGAGAGCATAAGGTAGAAATCACCTGTGGAGGTAAACCTATGCTGCTGCTCCTGATGCTGCTCGCTATCGTCATTCTGATCGTGCTGATTACTTGGATTAAGCTGAACCCGTTCATCAGCCTGATTGTCACATCCATCGGGGTGGGGCTTGCGGCGGGCATGCCCCTGTTTTCTTCCAAGAACGCCCCTTCCGTTATTGACTCCGTGAAGAACGGGCTCGGCAGTACGCTCGGTTTCCTGGCGATTGTGCTGGGACTCGGAACAATGCTGGGCAAAATGATGGCGGAATCCGGCGGCGCCGAGCGGATCGCTAAGACGCTGATCGCCTCCTTTGGAGAACGGAACGTGCACTGGGCGATGATGGTCGTCGCCTTTTTCGTCGGCATCCCGGTGTTCTTTCAGGTCGGGTTCGTGCTGCTCATCCCGCTGGTGTTCACTATCGCCGTAGAAACCGGCATGTCGCTGGTCACCGTCGGGATCCCGCTGGTCGCGGGCCTGTCCATCGTTCACGGTCTCGTCCCCCGCATCCCGCCGCCATGGCGGCGGTCGGCATCTACGGGGCTAATGTAGGGAGAACGATCTTTTTGGCGCTGCTGGTCGGACTCCCCTCGGCCATTATCGCCGGCCCGCTCTACGGCAAATGGATCGGCAAGCGAATCGTGAAGACCGTTCCGCCGGATATTCACGAGCAACTCATCCAGAAGACGGAGGAACGTCCGCTGCCCGGCTTTGCCAATACGATGATCACCATCCTGCTCGCCGGTGTTCCTGATGCTGTTGGCCACCCTGGCTGATGTACGGCTTCCGGCTGCAAGCGAGGCGCGGCACGCCCTGGACTTTATCGGAGACCCGGTGGTCGCGCTGCTGATCGCCACGGTGTATTCCTTTATCAGCCTCGGGCTGATGCAGGGCATCAAGCATGACGCAATCCTCAAATTCACGAACGAGTGTCTGGCCCCGACGGCGACGATCCTGCTGGTGATCGGGGCGGGAGGCGCCTTCAACCAGGTGCTCAAGGATTCCGGCGTCGGCGCCTATATCGCTCAGCTCGCCAAAGCATCGGTCTTCTCCCCGATTATCCTGGCCTGGACGATCGCCGCGCTGATCCGCGTAGCCACCGGTTCGGCCACGGTCTCCATGATGACCTCCGCCGGCATTGTCGCACCGATCGCCGCCGCATCGCCGGGAACGGACCTGGAGCTGCTGACGCTGGCTACCGGAGCGGGCTCGCTGATCTTGTCGCATGTGAACGATTCGGGGTTTTGGATGATCAAGGAATATTTCGGCATGTCGCTGAAAGAAACGTTCCTGACATGGACGGCGATGGAAACGATTCTGTCCGTCGTGGCTCTGGTGTTCATCCTTGTGGTGGACGTTGTGATCTGATGCTGGACATAAGAAAAACTCCTTATCGGAGCCCCTCAAAGTAGCCAGACCGTTTTTAGATGAAGTTTTTCTTGGTAAAGAATTTTGCAGTCCGCTTAATTGCTTCGGCGAACTTATAAAATCTTTATCGTTAAGAAGACCGCCATGGGTCCCATGGCGGTCTTCTCGTTGGTTATGCTCTTAAAGCATTACCCGTGAACCGGACAAAGCTCCGGATCAGCCGAACTCCAGCCAGCGGACTTCCTCCGGCGTCAATACGATCTCGGCTCCCTGCCTGCACGATTCCAGCTCCTCCGGCGTTTGGGCGCCGATCAGTGCGCCGGTCGGGAAAGGCTGATTCAGCACGTAAGCGAGCGCAATCTGAATCGTGCTGACCCCCTTCTGCTTCCCGAGCGCTTCCGCACGGTGCAGACGTTCCCAGTTGGCGTCGCTGTAGAAGACGCGGACGAGGTCGGCGTTGTCCCGCACTTCGGGGGTGAACCGGCCGGTGAAGAAGCCGCGCGCCTGCGAGGACCAGGACAGGAGCGGAAGCTGATGGCGCTCATGCCAGGTGCAGTAATCGGCGTCGGCGGATACGCGGCCCGGCCAGAACGGCTCGTTCGCTTTCGCAAGACTCAGGTTCGGGCTGTTGAACGTAAACCCGGCCAGTCCGTTCGCGGCGGCATATTCATTGGCCTCCTCAAGCCGCTCTACGCTCCAGTTGGATGCGCCGATGGCTAGGATCCGTCCGGCCCGGACATGCTCGTTCAGCGTGTCGATAATGACGCTCACCGGTACGGAAGGATCGTCGCGGTGTAGCGCATACAGGTCGATGTAATCGGTACCCAGGCGCTCCAGGCTCGTCATCAAATCGCTCTCAATGGCTTGGGGGCTAACTCTCGGGCCGTTTTTATCATGATGGGCGCCCTTGGTCAGAATGATGACTTCGCTGCGGTTCCCCCGCTCCGCCATCCAGCGGCCGATCGTCTCCTCGCTTTCCCCTCCGCAATAAATATGCGCCGTATCAATCGTATTCCCGCCGGCGGCGAAGAAGCCGTCCAGAACGGTGCATACCTTGTCGTACACGTTGTGCTTAAAAAAGTCCGAGCCTTGAATCAAACAGGATACCGGCTTATCCAAGCCTTGAATGCGAATCGTTTTCATAGCTAACGAACCTCCCGATGCATTTTTTGGGGACTCTCACTTCATTAACCGATTTCCACACGTTTGCGTTCTCTGGCGGACTTAAGGCAGGCGTCGATTACGCGCATATTTCGGATCGCATCCTCGGGGAGTAAGGCGCGGCGGTTCCCCGTACAGCACGCTTCGCCCGAAAGCATCCGCCTGAAGGGCATATTGGTTCACCCGCGGAACCTCGACCTGGCGGCGCCCGGCTTTCGTGATCACGAAGAAGTCGTCATTTTCGTTCTGATGCACCACATAAGCGGAAGGCACCTCGATCCGGCCGTCGGTTCCGAGCACCTCGAACGTATTCCGGCCGGACGCCCACATGCCGCAATCGAAAGTCAGCGCGAGGCTGTCCGGAAACTCCAGCGACCCGGAGGCCATCATATCCACGTGATCATGCCCCGGCGAGAAAAAGGCGTGGACCGTAGCCGCTTCCGGCTCCCGTTCCGTGATCATACGCGCCGCGCTGATCGGGTATACGCCCACGTCGTACAGCGAGCCCCCGCCCCATTCGTTCCTGTAGCGGATGTTGGTCGTATTGCCCGCATTATTGAATGTAAAAGCACCGTGGAACCCGCGCAGCTCGCCGATTTCGCCCGAACGGATGATTTCCTTGATCATCGCGTAGCGCGGATGATACCGGTACATGAACGCCTCCGCAAACTGCACCCCCGCCCGGCGGCAGACCTCGGCCATCTCCACGGTCTCCGCGGCGTTCAGTGCCGCCGGCTTCTCGACCAGCACATGCTTGCCCGCTTCCGCCGCGCGGATCGTCCATTCCTTGTGCAGATGATTCGGCGACGGTATGTAAACGGCATCAATTTCCGGATCGGCCACAATTTCTTCGTAGCGTCCGTACGTTTTCGGAATGCCGAGCTTCCCCGCGGTCTCCTCCGCCTTCTTGATATCGCGGCTGGCGATCGCCGCCGCCACTCCCGTCTCCGACTGCTGAATTCCCGGGATCACCGAGCGAACGGCAATACCCGCCGTGCCGATAATGCCCCAGCGAAGCTTCTTGTCACCCATGCGGCATATCTCCTTTGGTTTGATGGATTAGTATGATATTGTCATTATATTTAAGCTCGGGTAAAATGAAAATATAAGCTTTTTGCAATTAGATAACATTATTTTGTCATTGGATTGGAGCCCGGGGCGTGAGAAGACAAAGCCATCTGCCAACGCTGAATGAGCATGATTATTTCATATTGCCGGAATCGGTCGGACGGTACTGGGACTTTCCCGAGCACGACGTCCGCCGTTCGGCGGGAGCGCTCCATACGTTCAGCATTCACTACCTCGCCGAAGGCCGCGGATGGCTGGAGACGGAGCACGAGAAGATCGCTTTGGGCAAAGGAGACGCCTTCCTGTACTTTCCGCTCGACGCCCAAAGGTACTACTCGGACAGCGAGGAGCCGTGGACCGTGCTGTGGACGCATTTCTACGGGCATACGCTGAAGGATTACCTTCTTGAGCGGGGCTTCCGCCGTTCCTCCGTATGGACGGTGCGTCAGGGCAAAGGGCTCGAGCAGGCTCTCACCGAGCTGCTGGAGGAAGCGGAAGAGCACGCCTTCCTCAGGCCGACGCGCTTATCCGTACTTACCTTTGCGGTGCTGGCCGAGTTCGTGGCGCAGGCGGAGCCGAAATCCGCCGGCAAAGCGCCGGAGGCCCCCGATAAAATTACGCCCCTCCTGCCGCTGATGCAGGCCGCCGCATGCAAGCCGTTCGACCTGGACTATTGGGCGGCGCAGGCCGGGGTCAGCACGTACTATTTTTGCAAGCTGTTCAAGAAGACGACGCGCATGACCCCCATGACGTTCATCACCTTGTGCCGTCTGCAGATGAGCAAGCAGTGGCTGCTCGAGAAGCAGGAGCTGACCGTGCGTGAAATTGCCGCCGAAGCCGGCTACCCCAGTACCAGCTACTTCAACAAACGGTTTCTGGAGCAGGAAGGCATGACGCCGACGGAGTACCGGGAGCTCTACCGGAGGGAATGAGCCGAAGAGCTCCCATATCCGCCGAAATACGGCAAGGCATGACCTCGGCCGCTTTTTTTGTTATGCTAAGAAAGATTGAAATTAACGTTTATCCCCCGCCAAGGGGGCTTTATTTTGAAAGGAGCCGTTATGAAGGATCTCGTACTGGCCGAAAAACCGAGCGTCGCCAAAGAAATTGCACGGGTGCTCGGCTGCGGTCAAAAGCACAAGCATTACTTCGAAGGACCGAACTATGTCGTGACCTGGGCGTTGGGCCATTTGGTCACGCTGGCCGAGCCGGAGGAATACGATTCGAAATATAAAACGTGGAGCCTGGACGATCTTCCCCTGCTCCCCGAGCGCATGAAGCTCAAGGTCATCCGCGAAACGACGCCGCAGTTCAAAGCGATCCAGCAGACTCGCCGGACGAAACGATCTGTCAGAGCTGATTATCGCCACGGACGCCGGACGCGAGGGCGAGCTCGTGGCCCGGTGGATCATGGAGCTGATCCGCTGGAAGAAGCCGTTCAAGCGGCTTTGGATTTCCTCGCAGACGGATAAAGCGATCCGCGACGGGTTTAAAGCGCTGAAGCCGGGTCCCGCTTACGATCCGCTGTACCGCTCGGCGGTATGCCGGGCCGAGGCCGATTGGCTGATCGGGCTCAATACGACCCGTGCGCTGACATGCAAGCATCAGGCGCAGCTTGCTGCGGGGCGGGTTCAGACCCCTACCCTGTCGATTCTGATGGAACGCGAGCAGCAGATCCGGGGTTTCCAATCCAAGGATTATTGGACGCCGCGGGCCGGCCTTGGCTCCTTCCAGGCCGTCTGGAGAGGCAAGCAGCGACCGGTCGGGCGGATATTCGACCAAGCGGCCGCGGGCGCGCTGCTGGAGCGGCTCGGCAAGGTGCGCAGCGCGAAGGTGGCGCAGCTGAGAACAAGCGAGAAGAGCGAGCCCCACCCGCTCGCTTACGACTTGACCGAGCTGCAGCGCGATGCGAACAAACGCTACGGCTTCACCGCCAAACAAACCTCGAACGTGCTGCAGCGGCTGTACGAGCAGCATAAGCTCGTGACTTATCCCCGGACGGACTCGCGTTATTTGACGTCGGATATGGTCTCTACGCCGCGACCGGCTCGAGGCGCTGAACGTGCAGCCGTATGCTCCGCTTGTACGTCCGCTGCTCAGGACCAAGCTGCCCGTTACAAAACGGATCGCCGACGACAGCAAGGTGTCCGATCACCATGCAATTATCCCGACCGACGAGCGGCCGCAGGCTTGGAACGCTCACGGCGGATGAGCGCAAGCTGTACGACTTGATCGTACGCCGGTTTATTTCGCTGTTCTATCCGGCTTACCGTTATGACGAAACGTCCGTTACGGTGGATATCGGAGGAGAGCTGTTCTATGCGAAGGGCCGGATCGCCAAAGACGCGGGCTGGAAAGCCGTTTACGGCCAGGAGGTATTCACAGACGGTGATGACGACGAGGAGAAGGACGGCGCGAACGAACAGGAGCCTCTTTCCGTTCAGACGCTTCCCCCGCTGCAGCAGGGCATGGAGCTGAAGGAAATCAAGCTCTCGCTGCAAAAGCAAATGACGAAGCCTCCCGGGCGGTATACTGAAGCCGCACTGCTGTCCGCCATGGAGAAGCATAACCTGGGAACGCCCGCGACCCGCGCCGACATTATCGAGAAGCTGCTGCAGTCGGATACGATCGAGCGGCGGATGAACACGCTGCAGCCGACCGGAAAGGGCGCCCAGCTGATCGACCTTGTCGTGCCTGCGCTCCGTTCCCCGAGCTTACCGCGCAGTGGGAGCAGGAGCTGGAACGGATCGCCAAGGGGCAGGGCGACGCCCGCGCCTTTATGAGCCGGATCCGGGAGCAGACCGCCGCGATTGTGCAGGAGGTCAAAACCAGTGAGGCGGAGTACAAGCCGCACAATTTGACCCATTCCCGCTGTCCCGAATGCGGCGAGCAGCTGCAGGAAATCAAGGGCAAGCGCGGGAAGATGCTTGTTTGCAGCGACCGCGAATGCTCCTACAAACGCGCCGCGGAGGCCCAGCTGGTTAACAAGCGGTGCCCGCAGTGTCATAAGAAAATGGAAATCCACACGGGCAAAGCCGGCAAGTATGTCCAGTGCAGGCCCTGCAACGTGGTGGAAATGCTGAGCGAGTCCGGCGGCGGCAAAGCGGCGAAACGCCAGCAGGCCCAGCTCGTGAAGCAGTACAGCGACCAGGTGGAGCTGAAATCCAGCCTGGGCGACGCATTGAAGCTCGCGATGGAAAAGCTGCAGCAGGACGGTTAGCCGCTGCCCGGCACGATGGGCAAACGAACAAAAAAGCTTGATGACCATAAAGGTCATCAAGCTTTTTCCGCTTCCGGCAGGAAGGGACGGACCTCCCGCTCGTAAAACGAGCGGAGCCGCTCCTTCTCCTGCTCCGTGAATTGAAACTCGCAGTCCCGCCCTTCGTCCTGCGGGACGATCTGGACGATATCGCCGGCCGCCGTGCAGATGATGAGGCCGGTGAGGTCACTGATCTCCTCCGGCAAATCCGTGCCGGGCTCCAGACCGAAGCGGACCTCCACATCGATCCACTGGCCGTCCCTCGGCTCCACCGTCGCCCGCGGCCGGACGAACCGGAGCTCCTGCACCTGTTCCGCGCCGTATCGTATCATGCGTAGGTCACCTCTTCGCCAAAGCGCCGGTTTTAACCAAATCCTCAAGCGCGAGTTTGATTATCGGAAAACGAAACTCGAAGCCCCGGTTCAGCGCTACCGACGGAATCACCCGTTGCCCTTCGAGGAGCAGGGCGGCAAGCTCGCCGAAGAGCAGCTTCATGACGAAGGCCGGAACCGGAAAGGCATACGGCTTATTCATTACCTTCGCCAGGGTACGCCCGAACTCATCGTTCGTAACCGCCTGCGGCGCCGTGGCATTGACCGGACCTTCGATCTCCGGATTCCGGACGCAGAAGTCGATCAGGCGCACGATATCATCAATATGAATCCACGATAAAACCTGCCGTCCGCTGCCGATCCGACCGCCGAGCCCGAATTCGAAAGGCTTCTTCATCTTCGGGAATGCGCCCCCGTCCCGGCCGAGTACAATCCCGACCCTCAGCAGGACAACCCGCGTATCGGGAATTTGTTCGGCCGCCGCTTCCCACTGGTCTACGACGGAGGCCAGGAAATCGTCCGTCCTCAGCTCGCTTTCCTCCGAGAACGAATCCGTCTCCGACGTTCCATAGATGGATACACCCGAGGCATTCACCAGCACCGGCTTCGGGTCGAGCCGTTCAATAAGGCTCCGCACCCGCTCGACTGCGTCCAGACGCGATTGCAGAATCCTTTCCTTCGCCGCATTCGTCCAGCGCTGGTTAATGGATTCTCCCGCAAGGTTGATGATGGCGTCCACACCTTCCAGCGGCTTGATGTTCGTCTCCAGCTCTTCCCATGTCATATGGCGGAGCAGAGATTGGTCGGAGCGGCGCTTCTGCCTGGATACGGTAATGACCGTAGCCTTCTGCTGCAAATAATATTCCGTCAGGTGCCGGCCGACGAAGCCGGAGGCGCCCGTAATAACGACTTTCATAGAAGCTTCCCTCACTCATCCAGTTAATGTCCGTGTCCCTCATTATATAACAAACTTGTCCGCTTTCAAAAAAATAAATATTTGATAAAACCAATTTACACCCTCAGGCCGTTTGGATATAATCGGATTGGACTCTCTGAAATCGGCTGATAGATTCCAACATACTTAATAGGAGACTTGAGAGTGAGGACTTTTCTTCCCAAAGTGATGCTATTGCTCCTGATCGGTCTCGGCACGCTTCCCTTTATCGGATCGGGAACGCCGAATTATATCTACAAAGACCAGGTCGCCGTCCTGATGTATCACCATCTCAGCGACACCGCCAAGAGCAATGTTACGATAACCCCGAAGCTTTTCCGCGATCAACTCACTTATTTGCAGCAGCAAAACTATCATTTCATCTCACTGCGCCAATTCGAGCATTATATGGCCGGCGGGGCCGTACCGGATAATGCCGTACTGGTCACCTTCGACGACGGATACAAGAGCTTTCACGATATCGGGTACCCGATCCTGAAGGATCTCGGCATTCCGGCTGTGAATTTCATAATTACCAATTATGCGGAACACCCGGACAGCGGCAACATCCCGTACGCCTCCATGGACGAGCTGAAGGAAATGACCCGTGTCCGCTCGGAAGGCATCGACTTTCAGTGCCACTCCGACCAGCTTCACGGCGAAGCGGACGGTAAGCCCCTGCTTACCACGCTCTTGACCAGGGACGGACATACCGAGACCGCGGCGGAGCATGACGAGCGCATCTTAAGTGATACGCGCGCCTGCATATCCAAGCTCAGAACGATCTACCAGACGCGCGCCGACGCTTACGCTTATCCGTTCGGCACTTATGATGCAGAAGCCTCCTCCCTGCTGAGCCGTTCCGGCATCCGCTATGCCTTCACGGTAGTCAGCGAAATGGCGACAAGGGATGATGATCCGCTTCAGATCCCGAGGATTACCGCCGGCAATCCGAGCATCTCCCCCGAGGAGCTGAACCGTTCCATCCTTCGCAAGGCGGTGGATCTGAAGCAGACCTTCGACTACGTTCCGTTCCGCGATACGGTAGGTCAAGTGGGCGGTACCATGATTCAGGACAAAGACGAAACGATCAACTTCTATTATCATAATCATCATTGGAAGACACGGGTGGACAGCTCTACTGTAACGTTAGGCGACCAAATGCTGACACTGTCCCAGCCGGTGATCAAGAAAGGCCGCAAGGCCCAGATCCAGCTCGACGATCTGCAGAAGGTGATGGGCATCCGCATCGTCTATAATCCGGTGCTTCATACGTTCTCTGAGCGGCTGACTCCCTCCAGGGACGCCGTCCGGCGTTAGCCGCGCCGCTTCCCTCCCGGTCCGCGCCAATTACGGTTGGTCGCGGGCCCTTTTTTTTATCGAGCCTCTTCGCCGCACGTCCGGCCGAAAGCGGTTTTTATTGTCAGCCGCTTTCCTTTCACTATATAATTTGGGCAGGAGGCTTAAGCTTATGGAAACCAGAGAAACGCTAGAGCAGTTCATCACCTATATGCAGGCCATCAACCGGTTCCTCCGGTCCAACGTATTCGACCAGCAGGAGACCCCGCTCACCCGGGTTCAATGGTCGCTGCTGCGCCATTTGAACCGCAGCGGCCCGAGAACCATAGGCCAGCTTGCCGCCCACCTCGACGTGCGTCCCAGCACGATGACGCAGATGATCGACCGCTTGGAGAAATCCGGTCTCGTCTTCCGCGAAAGTACGGGCCCCGATGCAAGAGTACGGCTGGTCCGGCTGACGGAGCAAGGGCTTCATCTGATCCGGCATACGGAATCGCTCTGGGCGGAATCGTTATCCGAGCCTTTCGAACAATTGACGGAAGCGGAACGTCGGCGACTGGTCGAGTATATGCAGCGGCTGGCCGGAGCGCTCCCGAAGAAATCCTGAGGGGCAAGGCCCCGACCTTTTGGGATGGAACCCGCCCTCAGGGTGGAACAAAATTCCTCAGACTCTGTATTATGATATTGCTTCCTCCGCCTCAAGAAAGTAAAATATAGGCAATAGCAAGTATCGGAGGGCTTCTAAGGCATGTGGAATATGAACGGAATTACACTGGACCGTCTATATGAGAACGGTCCGTTTGTCCTTTATCGCGCGGAGAACGCCACGACGAACGAGAAACGCCTGCTGAAGATGTTAAGGGGAAACGATCAGAGGCAGTCCGAGGCTTATTGGCTCCAGCGCGAGAAAGAAGTCTCCGCTTCCCTCTCTCTTCCGGAGCGGGTCGCTTCCCTGGAGCTTGTATCCTATCTTGGAGAAAACGCTTTAATGCTGGAATATGTTGAAGGTGAGCCCCTTGCTTCTATGCTCCGCACGGGACCCTTGGAATTACAGCTGTTCCTGCAGCTTTCCATCGCCATGGCGGAGACCGTTCGAAAGCTCCACCGGTTGAACTGGTCGCATCTGCGAATTTCGCCATACGCTTTTTTTGTCGAATCCGATAGAAAAAGCGTGAAAATCGCCGATTTCCATGCGGCTCTTCCCTTCTCCGATCCAGCTCAAGACCCGATGTCAGCCGGCCCGGGCAGCACCGCCGAAACACTTACTTACCTGGCCCCGGAGCAAACCGGCCGGATGAACCGGAAGGTGGATTTCCGCACCGATATTTATTCGCTTGGCGTCGTGTTCTACGAAATGTTGACCGGCTCCCCTCCGTTCCGCAGCAGCGATCTCAACGAACTCGCCCATTGTCACGTGGCGTTGGCACCGGTTCCCCGGCGGAGCTTGCTTCCTCCGTGCCCCAAGTGCTGTCGGATATGGTGATGAAATGCTTGGCCAAGCACCCGGAGCAGCGGTATCCAAGCGCATTCGCGCTTCGAAGGGATCTGGAGCACTGCTTGAGGCATCTGGAGCTTCGGGGAGCTATCCCCGACTTCGAAATCGGAGCAGGCGCAGGGTCGGACCAATTTTACGTATCCGAAACCTTGTACGGCCGTGATGACGAGCTGTCGGCGCTGCAAACCGCTTATGCCAAAGTGAAACAGGGCAACCAGGTCAATGTGCTCGTAAGCGGATTGTCCGGCATTGGCAAGTCCTATCTGATTCACGAGTTTCAGAAATCGCTGCAGCAGCAGTCCGGCTTATTCATCAGCGGGAAATTCGATCAATTTAAGCAGGATTTGCCTTACCAGGCCATTTATCAAGCCGGCAAACAGTCGCTTCAATTTTTGCTGTCGTTAAATGAAAATGAGTTTCAATGCTGGCGGGAACGCATTCTGGAGGCCGTTGCGCCTAACGGACAGGTCCTGATCGAGATGAGCCCTGAGATGGAGCTCATCCTGGGCAAGCGACCGCCCCTGTCCAAGCTGCCGCCGGCCGAGACGCACAACCGGTTTATTCTGACCGTGGAAAAATATTTGTCCGTCTTTGTCTCTCCCGAGCGGCCGCTTATTTTATTTTTGGACGACCTGCAGTGGGCGGATCCCGCATCGATTCAGTTGATTCAGGACCTCACACTCCGCTCATCCGGTCAATATGTCATGTTCGTCGGGGCATACCGTGATCAGGAGGTCGGCGGGCTGCATCCGCTTCGCGGGCTTATCGATAAACTTAGCCGGAATCCGGGCAATCCCGCCCTGCACATTGCGCTGGAGCCGCTTGCGCCGTCGAGTGTCGAACGGATGGTGCTCGACACGCTCCGTCCGGTCGGCCGGCCCGTGCACGAGCTGTCCGAACAGATCATGAGCAAGACGAAGGGCAATCCGTTCTTCACGAAGCAGTTTTTCCGTTCCTTATACGACCAGAAGCTGCTTTATTTCAACTATGATGACGGTGTGTGGGAATGGGATGCGGACAAGATTCAGGAGCTGCACATTACCGATAATGTCGCCGATTTTATGATCAACAAAATACGCCGCCTGCCGGAGCCCCTTCTGCATCTGTTGATGTATGCCGCCTGCATCGGCCATCAATTCACTGCCTCGCTCCTCTCTCTGGCGGCGGACCTGCCGGAGGACGAGACGGCGAAGCCGCTGGGGCAAGCGGAGAAAGACGGACTGGTACTCGCCATGTTCTCCCCGGGCCAGCCGGCGGAACGGAATTATAAATTTATGCATGACCGGGTTCATCAGGCGGTGTATTCCCTGCTCCCGGCGGATCGCAAAAAACAACTGCACGTCCAGCTCGGACGGCTCTATCAGCAAATATGGACGCCCGAAGAGCAGAAGGAACGTATCTTTGAGATTGCCAATCAGCTGAACCAAGGGGCGGATCAGCTCATCTCGGCCCAAGAAGAGGAAGACCTGGCACGGCTTAATTTGCAGGCCTGCCGCAAAGCCAAATGCAATGCAGCCTACGACACGGCCTTAAAATACGCTGCTTACGGCCTCAATCAGCTGGATAAATCCACCCGTTGGTCGCAGCAGTATCCGCTGGCCTTCGCTTTAACGCTGGAGCTCGCCGAGCTGGAATATTTATGCGGTCATTTCGAGCAAGCGAGGCTCACGTTCCAAACCGTCGTGGAGTACGCCCGTTCGAAGCTGGAAAAAGCGGAAGCCTACAATTCGATGATGGTGCTGTACACCAATATGGGAGAGCATGAACAAGCCTTGCAGATGGGAATGGAAGGGCTTCGGTCGCTGGGCATGCGGATTCCCTCGTCCGCCAGCAAAGCCTCAATCCTCTGGGAAATGTTGAAGACCCGCTGGAATATGGGCTCGAAGCAGCCGGAGGATCTGCTGGACGCACCGGTGATGACCGATCCCATGCACAAATGCGTCATGCGGCTGATGGTCAATCTGATCCCGCCGACCTATTATTTGGATTCGGATCTATATATTTTCCTGATGCTGAAGATGTTCAATTATTCGTTGATCCACGGTCAATCCGAGGGATCCGCCTACGCCTACTCCACGTATAGCGTCATTCTCAGTTCCGTCTTCGGACGTCTGAAAGCCGGCTGGGACTACGGGCTCCTCGGACTTAAGCTGAGCGACGCTTTCGATAACGGGGCGATCAAATGCAAGGTGTATTTCGGCTACGGCGCATTTACCAGCAACCTGCGGGACCACATCGATCAGAATGTCGAATATTTGCGCAAAGCATACCGTTTCGGGCTCGAATCCGGCGATTTTGTCTATGCCGGTTATTCGATCACCTTCAGCTTCTTCCTGCGATTGATCAAAGGCGACCATTTGTCCGATGTACTGAAGGAATCCGAGCAGTATCGGGGGTTTATCTATAAGGCGCAGGACCAGGATACGATTTCCATCTTTTCGGTGCTGCAGCGGTTTATTATGTTTATGAAGGACGACCCGGCGCCGCTGGAAGCGGCGGAGGAAAGCCCGCTGAAGCGGTTTATGGACGAAGAAGAAATAACCCAGCTGCAAGGCTTTTCCAACAAAGCGACGGTACATACCTATTACACTCTGCAGGTGCTCACCTTCTATATGTTCGGCCGGATGGAAGAAGCGAAGACATTCTGCGAGCTGACGGAAGAAAGCTTGAAATCGGTGTTCGGCCTGATCTTTATTAATTTGCATTATTTCAACCGGGCGATGGTATATTCCGCTTTATATCCGAAGGCGTCCGCTGCGGAAAAGATCCAGTACCGCCAGATCATCCGCCAAAGTCTTCGCTTCCTGGACAAATGGGCGCGTCACTCGCCCGACAACTTCATGCACCAGAAGCTGCTTGCCGAAGCGGAGTGGGACCGTGTGAACGGGAACGGGAACGCGGCTATGGAAAAGTATGAGCAAGCCATGTATTACGCGGGCAAGAACCGGTTCCTTGGGTATGAAGCGATGGCTAACGAATGCGCCGCGCGGTACTACATGGAGATCGGCCGGATTAAGGTAGCAAGAACCTACCTGCAGGAGGCAAGGACGCTTTACGCTCAGTGGGGGGCCGTACGCAAGGCCGCCGATCTGGAGCGGAAATACCCATTTCTGGTCACACGGGGCCCATCCGGGGATCCGGCGATCGATGTATCCACCATGGTCAAGGCGTCTCAGGCAATTTCAAACGAGGCGGCCTTTCATAACATGCTGGACAGCATCATGACGATCGTCCTCGAGCATGCGGGCGCGGATAAAGGGGTTCTTGTGCTGGCCCGCGACAACCGTCTCTATGTCGAAGCGGAGAAAATCCTGCACAGGCCGCTGACCGCAATGCATTCCTTGCCTCTGGAGGAGTGCGATTCCGTTGCCGTCAGCGTGCTGCAGTACGCCGCAAGGACGGAACAGGCCATTGGTATGGATGATGCCGTGCAGAACGATATATTCGGTAAAGATCCGTATATGCAGTACGCCCGCCCCAAATCGGTGCTCTGTCTGCCGGTGATCAATCTGGGCCGGCTGACCGGCGTTCTTTATCTTGAGAACCGTTCGGCCGGGAATGTATTTCATGAGGAGCTCTGGGAGACCTTGAAGCTGCTCGCCTCGGAGGTCGCGGTCTGGATCGAAAATTCTAAGCTATACGCCCATCTGGAGGATAAAGATTATAAATTGCAGCCGCTGGAGGAACAAGAGAAGAATGTCAGGTCAGCGGCTCGACGAGAAGGAACGCTGGGTTCAATCCGCAGAGGCGACCATGCTCAATATCCGCAAAGCCCAACATGAGCTCATCAACAACGTTCAGACCGTCCATGCGCCGCTGATGATGAATAAGCACGATATGGCCAAGGAGTATATTTCCGTCTGGTGCAAGGAGATCGTACAGCAGTCTGTGGTGAACTCGGTCAAATTCCCGGTGCTCGGCGTCGTCCTGAGCAATATGTCGCTGCACTGCATCTCCGGCAAGATCGATCTGCAGGTCAGCGGCATGCTGGACTGTACCTTCGAGGAGCTGACGTCGCCGATCAGCTATTTTTCAAGCATTGTACACAACCTCTTGAAAAATGCGGTCGAAGCCATTCCTGAAGAAGACACGCTGAGAACCGTGAAGCTGTCGATAGAGGAAGAGGAGCAGTTTTACAAGCTGTCCGTATTTAATACCGGCTCCTACATCCGGGAAGAGCAGCGCCAGCGGATCTTCGATAAAGGCTTCTCCACCAAGCCGGAATCGAGCAATTCAGGCCTGGGGCTTCACATCGCCAACAGCTATTTGCAGCATTACGGCGGCGGGATCGAATGCCGGTCCGACGAATTTAACGGTACGACCTTCACGGTTTACTTCAAGAAGAGAACGGCCTTGGAATCCGCTCCCGAAGCCGTGAGAACAGCATTGGAGGTTTAAAGAGAGTAAGATTTACAACCAAAGAAGCTTCCATCAACACCCGAAAGTGGCGATGGAAGCTTCTTTGTCCGTAATTCCCTGGTTCGGCTCAGTCCGCTGCAGACGCGCTAAACTGCCGTTCGATAAAGTCTAACGCTTCCGGTAAATGCGAGCCGAAGTAATCCCAGTTATGTTCACCCTCGAATTCCATGTATTCATGCTCGTAACCGATTTGATCCAGCGGCGCTTTGTACGCCAGATTGAGCGGATAGAGCGAATCGGAGATGCCGCAGTTAAAGTGAAGAGCGGGCTTCGTCTCTTCCTTCACCCGTCGGGCTGCGAGCACATGCAGATCCAGTTCCTTGGCATACGGCCCTTGCACCGGCCCGATCATACGGCATACCTCCGAGCGGATCAGATCGTCCGTAAGCTGGCTTGTGGACGTAAGCGCTCCGGCGATGCTGGAGGCGGCTCCGAAGACGTCCGGGTTGCGCAAGGCCAGCACGAAGGCGCCGTAGCCTCCCATCGACAAGCCGCAGACGGCCCGCCGGGCCGGCATCGCGATGGTGCGAAACTCCCGGTCGATGGCCGGAACGAGATCGTACAGGAAGTAATCCTCGAACCGGCCCGACCCGTCGTACCAGTTCACATAAAAGGTCCCCTGACCGTATCCCCCGTCGCTCGGCATCACGACAATGCTTTCCCGCAGACGGCCGGAAGCGATCATGCCGTCCAGGGTCGCCTCGGCATCGCCCTTCAGCGACCAGTGCGCTTCGCTTCCATACAGGCCGTGAAGCAAGTAGATGACGGGATAACGCCGATCCTCCGAGGTATGATAGCTGGGCGGAAGATAGACATTGCATACTTTGCGGGAATACAAAGCTCCTGAAAAAAACGGAAAAGGCCGCACGCTCATGGATGATTCCCCTTTTCTCTGACCGTTTTTCTGGCGCTTAATCCAATACGGCCGTAATATGCTCCTCGGTAATGGCCCAATGCGAGGTGTTCCAGATCGTCTCCTTATTCTTGATATATAAAATTTGCGGGGAAGCATGCTTGACTCCGGTATCTTCCGCAATTTGATTGGACACCGGACGCGATTCGATCACTTTCACCATGACATAGTCGATGTCCGGATTCGGCTTTTTCCCCAAATAAGCTTCATATTCGTTCAGTGCGTTGGCGCTGACCGGGCAAGCGGTGCTGTGCTTCAGCACAACGACCGGTTTGCTCGCCGACCGCTCGTAAAGCTCGTTCCATTCTTCGTTCGTCGTAATTTCTTTCCACTCTGCCATGATTCATCTGCCTCCTCTGTTTTCCTTGCGACTAAGGTTCGACCGCTCGTTGGTACGTCACGGCTCTTTGCTTTCGTAATAATGGTGCTCCGCTTCCACCGTCTCCCCGAGCTTCAGGATGCCGAACGAATAGCGGGGCTCCCGCCGTTTGTCGGTAGGCGAGCCCGGATTGAACAGCAAAGCATACCGCCCCGCTGCTCCTTGAACGGAATATGGGAATGCCCGAAGACGACGATGTCCACCGCAGCGTTCTGGAAACTGCGGAAGGCTATGTCCGGTGCGGAGCGCCCCCGTCCCCGTGCACCATCCCGATGCGGCGGCCGGCAAGCACCAGCTCTTTGCGCCGGCCGAAACGCCGGACGATATCCGGACCGTCGTTATTTCCCGCGATCCCTTCCACCGGAGCGAGTTCCGTGAACAGCTCGACTACCTCTTCGTCCACCCAATCGCCGGCATGCAGGATCAGCTCGACGCCGGCCAGGCCCTGCTTCAGTGCGGCGGGAAGCCCCTTCGCCCGCGAAAAACATATGGGTGTCCGACACTACACCGATGCGCATGCGAAGCCACTTCCCTTCGTTTGAGGTTCATTCTTCCATTTTAACATACCGCCCGAAAAAGAAAAAACACCCATATCCGTTCAGGAGTAAGGGTGCTTCTCCGATTATTCCAGGATCGTAAACCAGTCTACGGTCCGCGAAGCCAGCGACTTCCGTTTTCCCTGCAGCTCCGTATAGACCGACAGCTTATATTGCTTAAGCTGCTCAACCAGAAAGACCAGATCGGGGTTCGCCCAGGTAATTTTGGTATCATGCTCGCCCAAATCCAGCTTTACATCGTCATCGTCAGGCTTGGTCTCCAAATAATAGCTTTCGCTCAGCTTGACATTTCCCTTCATATCTTCAAACTCGATAATGAGCCTCGTTCCCTCCGAATTCGTTTCGTAGTAATTGTCCTTCTCGAGCTTGTACCTGAAATTGACGCGAAGCTCTTTCCGGTCCAGCCAAGTCTGAACATGCCCGAGTGAAATCCGGTACGGGAAGAAGTCGATATTCTTGAGGGTCGATTGCACTTCGGTTCGTTCAGCGGGAAGCGCCATTTCCACCGCGTTCAAATAAGCATCCGGCTTCTCGTCGGTTCCGCTGAAGTGCTGGTCCGTCACCGCTTCGCCGATCACGAGTTTCAGCCCCTTCGTGTCCATGTCCGGCGGCAGCTTTGGCCGTGAACGACTCCAGTGCCGTTCCCGAGGGATTCAGCTTCTGCTTGACTTCGCGCAGCTTGGCCGGGAACATCCGGTCGTCCGGCGTCTTGAGATAAGCCGCCAGCTTCGGAACCGCCGACGGGCGCTTTTCATAATTAATGATTTCCATCTGAACCTCGAACAGCTTCGAGGTGTCATCCTTGTAGGTTTGAACCGCTCTCGGGTAATAAACGGCGCTGCGTCCCGCTCCGGTAATCGGCTGTACCCCGCCCAGAGCTACGACCGCCATGTGGGTGCCGCTCAGTGGAAGATCAAACTGCGCCATATCCGCCGAAGTCTGCTCCCCGGTCTTTTCCTGCACCACGAGCTTCACCGAGGAGAACGGATAAAGGTAAGGAATCTTGGCCGCAAGCTCGGTATGGACCGGCGTTCCCGGCGGAATACCGACCGCTTTATCCGTACGGATCTCCTTCGCCTCCACCTTGACACCGTCATCCAGAACAAAGTAAGCCTTCAGATCGGGAAAAGCGAGCGCCTCCGCCTCCTGATGCGTCAGACTCAGGTTCGCGCTTAAGATGTCCTGATCCTCCCAAGGCATGCGGGTTAGCTTCTCCACCTGCAGCCGGTAGGTTCCGTTCGTATTGGTGTACTCGATCGGGCTGCCCAGCGGGATCGTATCCTGAGTGGAAACCGGCATCGTAAGCGCCGCCATCGGGTAATTCAGCTTCTGATCCCCTGAGAGTGCAACCGGCTGGGAGATGATGAGTCGCCAATCGCCGTTCTGCGTCCCGGGCGGAATTTTCGAACCCGTCAGCTGCAGCTCCACCGGCACATCCGGGTTCAATCGCTGTTTGCCCTCGGGAATGACCGCCTCAAGCGGATAGTAGGCCCCGCCGGCGGTGCGCAGGGAGTACAGCAGTCCAGGCAGCTTCAGACTCGACGTTCCCCGGTTGGTCAGCTTGAGCAGCAGGCGGGGCGTTACAAATGCCTCCTTGGGCTGCACATACAGCTTGCTTACCTCGGCCTCTACGGGAAAGCCGCCGAATTGCAAGGTGCGGCTGGAAGCGGCCGAAGCCAGCACGGAAGGCCCGTCCGCGGGAAAGCGGATATCGCCTATCTCTTCCTCCAGATCGGCGCTGTCATAATTCCAACGGGTGACCGTAAATTGGAGCTCTCCCAGCTGGGTCGAGCTGTTCACCGGGGCGTAGAACGAATAGTCGATGCTTTGCCCGGACGGCACGGTCTTTTTCAGCTTATCCGTAGGAAGGAGGTCCGCCTTGAATTCGGAATCCGACGCCCCTCTCACCTTCACCCAGTAGTCCAGAAAGGAAATTTCCTTCGAATCGGTATTCGTCACCGTCATGGTGAAAAAGAGTGTCGGCCCGTTCTCCGACGGCAAAATCACGGCGTTCTTCAGCTCGAAGAAGAGCTTCCCGTCCGCATGCACCGGAGCGAGCCGCGCTCCTGGGCCAAAGCGTCCCTTTGGTAGGCTTCCCCATGGTCGCCGAAGGGGAAGCCGGCAGAAGCGCAGAGACCGGTACCGAAGCGAGCAGCGCCAGCAGAATCCATTGGAACCGTTTTGTCCTTGTCAAATGGATTTCCCTCCCTTCGGATCGGGAGGCAGCAGAACGATGCGGCCTTCCTCCAGCTGCACTTTAATTTTGTTTGTATCCCGCATCCCGATCGACTGCAGCATTTCCGCAGGAATTTGCATCCGTCCCGCCTTATCCAGCACGGCATACTCGACGTGGGATTCTTCCTCCTCCTCCTGACCCATCCCCAGCTTCAGCTCCGCCAGTTCATCGGCGTAGGACTTTCGCCGGATGATCTCGGAAGACGTCTTGCCGTCGCGGATCGCCACGACCCGGTCCACCTTCTTCGCCAGCGCGGATCATGCGTTACGATAACGACCGTGAGGCCCAGACTCCGGTTCAGCTCCCGGAACAAATCGAGGATTTGATTCGCCATTCGCGTATCGACCGAGCCCGTAGGCTCATCCGCAAGCAGCAGCTTCGGCTGGTTGGAGAGTGCAATGGCGATCGCCACCCGCCGCTGCTCCCCGCCGGACAGCTGGTTCAGCTTGTTGCCGCGGCGGTGGCTGAGACCGACCGCTTCCAGCGGCTCCAGCGCCCGCTCCCTCCTCCGCCGGCCTTTAAGCAGTATCGGCGACTCCACATTTTCCAGCGCGGTCAGGTACGGAATGAGGTTCCGCGCATTATTCTGCCAGACGAAGCCGACCGTTTCCCGCTTATATACCACAAGGTCTTTCTCTGTGAACTTCAGGAGGTCCTTGCCGTCCACGAGCAGTTGTCCGGCTGAAGGCCGGTCCAGCCCGCCGAGCATATTCAGCAGGGTCGATTTGCCGCCGCCGCTGTTACCGATGATCGCCATCAATTCGCCGGCCTCGACGTGCAGATCCAATCCTTGAAGAGCCACGACCTCCAGGTCCGCCACTTTGTAAATTTTGACCAAATTATCGCAATGTATCATGGCTGTTGCCTCCTAATCCTCACCGAGCTTGACGGCTTGATGAATTTTAATGCGGGACAGCATGGAACCGAGGATAAACAAGCCGATCCCCAGCGTTAGGACGACAATCAGGAAGAGCTGCACTTGATCCCGCGGGTCGAAAATGACCTGGAAAGGCGGCACTTGAGCGGAGGACTGCAGCGACAGCTGGAACATCGGCACGAACAAACGGCTTGCCGCCGTGCCAAGCAGCAGTCCGATGGCGACAGCCGCCCCTGACGTCATGAGCTGCTCGCCGGTCAGCATCAAGAGAAGCCGCCGGAAAGAAAGCCCCATCGCCCGCAGAATGCCGAACTGCAGCACCCGGCCGGACAAGGATAAAATCCAGTACAGCAGAAAGCCGCAGAAGCTGATCGTCATGGAGATCAGAAACCCGAGCGTCATCACGCCGTTAACGGCAAGCTGGAACGGATCGTTCTTCGCCCGGATCAGTTGCTGCCTTGCATCGGTAAGCTTGGCGACCGGGATGCTCTTGTCCTCCAGCGCCTGGTACAGCGGCTGGCTGGCCGCTTCCGGCTTCAGCTTAAGCCAGACGTCATACGGCTCCAGTGCCAGGTTATTCTGAATGTAAGACAAATGGCCGACAATCAGCATCGGATATTTGACTTTGTTCGATTTGGCGTTCTTCCCGCCGGTTCCGCCGACAGGAACGGACACGGCGGCTTTGTCGCTGAAATTCGGATTCGGGTTCCAGGACGGCCAATAGTCAACCACGCCGTATATATTGAACATAGCGCTTTCGACTCCGTTCCAGCCGGCATACAAATGATCCCCGGCCTTCAGATGATACTCGTCCGCCAAGGTGCGGGAGATCAAGACAGCGGAGGGATCGCCAGCCATCAGGTTCAGATAATCATAGAAATGATGATCCAGCAGTCCTTCTCTCAGCCAAGCGGTTTGCCCGAAATCGTCGGTGTCAATGCCCATCAATAGGGCGTTTCCCCGATCCTTCCCCACCGAAAAAGCCGCATCCTTCTTTAAGAAGACCTTCGCCGCATGCTCCACCCCCGGAAGCTGCGTGAGAGGCAGGAACGGCGGCTCGGAGAATTGAACCTTTTTCTTCGGTTCGGGAACCGTCTGCGCGGAAGCCGGGGCGGCCCCATCCCCCGAAGCATCGCTGGAAGCCCCTTCCCCTTCCCCTATGCCCGGAGGGGGCGCATCGTCCTCCCACTTGATCTGCATCGCGATGTCGGCGCCGTTCGCATACATGATCTTCTCGCTCGTATTCTTGTTGATCGTCCGGGCGGCGCTGGCGCTGAACATTCCGGTGGCCAAGGTGACGATGAGGAACACCATGATCGCCTGGTACTGCGGTGCCGAGCGCCCTACCTGCAGCAACGTGGAATAAAGTGAGGGCGGCCACCACCTGCGTCCCGCCGCATAGATCAGCCGGATGAAGAACGGATAGATTCGCAGCAGCAGAAAAGCACAGCCCAGCACGAACAGCGCCGGTACAAGAAAGAGCAGCGGATCGATCTGCAGATCGGCCGCCTCGAGTCCCAGCGACTGAAGATCCGCCATCCGCCGGCGGAAGGTTTGCCACCCGTACAGCGCAACGCCGACCAGCACGACATCGATGAAGTACTTATGCCAGAACGAAGCCTTCTGCTGACGGGCCATTTGCTGCTTATGTCCGACAATCGTCGTGCGCGTCGCCAGAAGGACCGGCATAATCGTCATCACGAGCGAGCAAAGTACGGCAACCAGACCATACTGATACGCCTCGCCGGTCAGCTTCACCTTCAGGGCGGAGCGCTGCACGAATTCGAGAAAGCCGCTCGAAGCCCCCAGCATCTTTGTAAGCAGAAGCCCAAGGTAAGGCCCCAAGGCCAGCGCCATCGCGCCCAGGATACAGCCTTCCATCAAATAGCCCAGGACGATCTGCAGCCTGCTCGCCCCCGGCTCCGCAGTACGGCAATCTCCGTCTTCTGCCGTTCCGTGATCAGGTTGGAGACCATGAACAAGTAATACGCGAGCATCATCATGACCGGTACGTTGAGAGACCACAGCATGAGCCGCAGCTTCTCTTCCTTCGCGTAGTAACCGGACAGCGTCTGCAGCGCCGGCGCCTTCAAAGAAGTATTCTCAAACAGCTCGCCCAAATAAGCTTCCGTCCGCTGATAAGTCGATAGGAACCGCGGAATCGAATCGAGGGACATCTGCGAGTAGTCGACCGTCGTATACCACACCGTTGACCGGACGCGCAGCGACCCTTCCTCCATGAAGGCCTTCTCAAAGGTGGAATACGGAAGAAGAAAGGCTGCTGCGGTAGCTCGACATGTAATTGTACCAGTAGAGGTCGTCGTACGATTTGCGGTCGATGACACCAACCACCTTGAAGTGAATCGGTCCGCTTGATCTGCTCCTCGTCCGAGATCGTGAACTCATTGCCGACCACCATCTTGAAATTGGCCAGCGCGTCTTCCACCACCAGCACCTCGTAAACCCCGTTCACGGGCTCCGGCTTGGGCCACTCTCCGTCCACAAGCTTCACGTGCTCCTCCATGCCGCTTAGCGCGACAAGATCGGCGGAACGGCTAACATTCGGATCGACGCGCGAAGGATCGGCCGGAAGCATCTTATACCGGTCGGTCGCCCGTTCCGTAACGAAGGTGCCTACCGGCGGCTGAAAGCGGGGATGCGCCTGCCCGGTCATATATTCGTCCGCCAGCCGCGGCTTGCGCACGGAATCAGCAGGATCCGGGTCGGAGGCATAGGCGGACGCCCAGAAAACGCCGGGATACTGCTGGGTATCCGATTGAAGCAGCTCCAAATCCTTGATCAGCGACCGCTGCAAAATGGCGCCCGTATAAATCGGCATGCTGGCGGCAAGCCCGACGGAGATGACGAGGCCGAGCAGCAGGCTCAGCTCGAGCCACTTGTTCTTCACCATTTTGCGCATCATCATGACCCATAAAGCCACGGAGCGTCACCTCAATTGTTTAAAATGACCTTTTGGCCTTCCTTAAGCCCTTTGCGGATCTCCACTTCCGTAGCGGAAACGACGCCTTTCTCCACGTCGATTTCCTTGCGGCTCTCCCCTCGAGCACCTGTACATAATCACGTCCCAAATAAGTCCGCAGGCCCACTTTGGGAATGACGAGGACATTCTCCCGCTTCTCGGTCACGATGGTCAGGTCCGCATTATTCCCGATCGCCGCCTCCGGAGGCAGGTCCTCTACCGAAATCACAACCGATTTCGCATTTTTCTCGGCTATCGCCTTCACATCGGACTGCGGCGCCGTGGCCGGGATTTGCACGACTTTGCCTTTGAGCGCCTTGTTCTTGAACTTGACGTCCGCGTCCATCCCTACCTGAATGCCGATGAGGTCGTTCACGTTCATCACCTCATACACCAGTTTCATCCGCTTCGGATCGGATACGGTCACAAGCTGCTTGTAAGCGGTTACGGGATCGCCCTGCTTAATGGGATCGATATAGGTCACGATGCCGCCGACATTTGAGACCAGCTTCGCCTTCTCCTGCTTGCTGGCGCAGCTGCTCCAGAGCGATCCGCTCCTTCTCGACATCCAGCACCTTCAGTCGGATCGCCATGGCGTCCCCACGCTTCTCATCCTTGGTCTGCTCCAGTACGATCTGCGCTTTCTCGAGCGCGATCTCCTGCTGCCTGATCCGGCTTGCCAGGTCCCCGGTATCAATCTCGGCGATTACATCGCCGGCCTTCACCTCCGAGCCGAGCGATACGTTCAACGAGGCCAGCCGGCCGCCCGATTCGGAGAAATACAGGTACTGCAGCCGGTCCGACGCAAGCGTCCCCACGCCGCTGACCTGCTTCGTAATACTGCCGCGCTTCACTTCATAGACTTCAAAATTCTCCTTCACCGGCTTCACGAGCGGCGGCTTAAGCGCTTCCTCTTCCTTCGGCAGCAAGGCGCGGCCCGTTAGCAGCGACAGCGGCAAGACAGCCGAGCAGACCCACGGCTTCCATCCGCCGGCCGGGTTACCCTTCTTCTGCAATATGCCCATCCTCCAATGCATAGACCTGATCGACAATCTCCATAATGGCCGGATCATGCGTCGTCAAAATGATCGTCATCCCCTCGCTCTGCACGAGATCCTTGAACACCTTCATGACCTGCGGCCCCATCTTGCTGTCCAGCTCCGCCGTCGGCTCGTCCGCCAGCAGCGGCGACGGCCGGTGGGCAATGGCACGGGCGATGGCTACGCGCTGCTGCTCCCCGCCCGACATCTCGAAGGGCCGATGCTTCATCCGCGCCTTGAGGCCTACAAAGTCAAGCGCCTGCTCGGCCGCATGACGGCGTTCGCCCGCCGGGATGCCGGCGATCCGCAGCCCGAATTCCACATTCTCATACGCGGACATGAACGGGACCAGCGCGAAGGATTGGAAGATCAGCCCGAGCTCTTTGCGCCGCAGCTCATTGCGCCGCTTATCCGTCCAAGCCGTAATTTCCTTGCCTTTAAAATAAATGGCACCCTCCGTCGGCCTGTCGAGCGAACCGAGCATATTCAGCAGGGTCGTCTTCCCCGAGCCGGATCTGCCCCTCAGCGCCACAAGCCGTCCCGCGGCAATCTTCAAATTCGCACCGCGCAGCGCATGCACGGCCCCGGGCCCTTTGCCGAACGTCCGCGCGACCCCCGCCGCTTCAATAATCGGCGACTCCTCCGTTACCCGGGATGGCATATGTACCATGGCACGTCCCCCTGTCTAATCCAATTGTAAGCGCTCTCCAATTATGATGTAAACATTTCCCACTAATCATAACAGACCGCTTTTCATCCGAAAAGGTGGGGATTCGATCGAATTATGAAAAAATGGCACCATAACGGTACCATTTGCAAAATCAGTTCCTGTTCTCTCAAACAGGCAGTTGAATATGAAACACAGTGCCCTTTCTTTCTTCGCTCTCTACATGAATATGGCCGCCGTGCTCATGGATGGTCGTGAACACCTGCGTCAGGCCCATGCCGACGCCGTCTTCCTTGGTCGTAAAAAACGGCGTTCCGAGAAGCCTGATTTTTTCCGCCGGAATCCCGGTTCCCGTATCTTTGATTTTGATATGGATCATGCCGTTCTTGTAATAGTGCTCAACGATGATTTCGCCTTTGCCGTCGATGGCCTCGATCGCGTTCTTGATCAGGTTGAAGAAGGCTTTCAGAATTAAATTTTTCTTGCCGCGAATTTCTTTATCCGTATCCTGAAAATGCTTGTACACCGTCACCTTGTACAATTTTTCCTGGAACAGGAAAATGAGCGACTCGAGCTCCGAGCAGAGATTGATGGAGACGTCGGGCTCATTATTCAGATCCGGTTTCGAGACCTGGAGCAAATTGTTGAGCGTCTTGATGGCGTTGTCCAATTCCTCGACAATGATAGGCAAATAAGAATGGCTCACTTCCCTTTCGAGCAGCTGCAGGAATCCTTTCACCGCGGTCAACGGATTTCGGACTTCATGGGCGATCCCGGCGGCCATTTGACCGATGGAGGACAGCTTCTCCAAATTGTGCAGCCGTCTTTCCGTCAGCTTGCGCGCGGAGATATTCCGCACGATGACTTGTGCCAGAATCTGATTGTCGAGTATGTAGGGAGCCGCCATCACTTCCACGTCAATCAGCTCGCCGTCGGTGCGGATCATCCTTTTCTCCGAAAGCTCGGTCGCTTTGCCTTTCACGACCATTTCCAGGCGGCGGTTGAACGACTCGTGATAATCGGGGTGCAAAAACCGGTGAAAGGTGACGCCGATGATTTGTTCGGGGTATTTTAATCCCAGTAAATCGAACCCGGCCTGATTCACATAGATGACCTGATGGTCCTGTAAGACAAAATAACTATCCAACGAATACTTTACCATCTGATAAAAGTCCAGGTTGGATTTTCCAAAGGTCAATGGGATCAACTCCTGCTTAGGGGCGACAGCAATTCTTCGCCGTTCCATTTCTTTTTTAAAATATCCCTAAAATCAGCGCTTAAATTTTCATCCAAGCTTTTGGAATATACGTTAAACAATTCTTGGTCGCTGAACTTCTTAAGCATCGCTTTTCCCCGTTTTTATACAGTCTGAGATCTATCATATTATAGCATAGGAATGAAAAAAATTGAGAGGGTTTGGACCGGAGAAGTTCCGTTTCATCCACCATTCAGGGAAGATTTTCTATACTCATTATAATCGTTCCGGCCCGTGTTTGTACAAATGGAAAATAACGCCAAAGCTTACAGCTTGGCGTTATTGCAGCAGAGACCCGCTGTTACCCGGGTGACTTCCGGGATCAAGTCAGCGACCCTCAAGGCTTCTGTGGTTGGATGTTATCTCTCAGCCATTCTTCGAATTTCTCAGGATCGATCCCAAGAAGTTCTACGATACGTTCACAATCCAATGTAATGGTAATCATGGCGGCGCTCCCACTCCCCCTCGGCAGAATCAAAATTGCTTCGTGGTCGGTTGCACTACTCGCTCCATCAAATCCAAGTGCCCAGATACAGATTTGATTTCATCGCTTTCCAAGTAAGTCTATCTTAGACGATATGGGCGAAAAAATCTGTAACGTATCATACAAAATAAGTAAATTTTATTGTTTCTTTAGAAAAGATGAAAACATATAAAAAACCCCCGAGCGCAGATGACGCTCAGGGGGTCTGAATCGGGCAAGGCTCCACTCCGGCGAAAGCCGGGCCGGAAACCTACCTCAGGCAGGCGCTCCGGCCAAGTTCAACGCTTGGGCCGAAATGTCTTCCTTGTACTTGGTCATGCAGTTGCAGAGAAAATCCTTCCTGCAGATCGGGCAGGGCTCCTTCAGCAATCGGTTGATGTGAGTCGCCTGCGGCTGTCCCGCTGCATCCGTCTCATAGATCAAACGGCATACCGTGCGGTCTTTAAGCTGAGCTACAATTTCAAACAACCCGTTCTTCGGATTGTGACTAACGATTTTGGCATCGATGACCTGAGGCTGATATGCCATGATGTGCACCTCTTTTCAAAATTGTGTTGCCATGTCGGACTTTATTTAGAATGATAGCTTTTTTTAGTCATCCCCGTCAAGCAGGTTTCCGATTCCGCCGAGAATGCTGCCTTCCTCTTTGCGTCCGCCCGCACGCGATGCGCTGAGTACCCGGTCCGCCAGACGGCTGAACGGCGGCGATTGGATCCATACCCGCCCGGGTCCTCGCAGCGTCGCGAAGAACAAGCCTTCGCCTCCGAAAATCGCTGTCTTAACGCCTTTGACGAATTCGATGTCGTAATCGACGTCCTGCGTCATCGCGACGAGACAGCCTGTATCCACCCGCAGCAGCTCGCCGGGGTGCAGCTCGCGCTCGCATATGGCGCCGCCGGCATGAACGAACGCCAGCCCGTCGCCTTCGATTTTTTGCATGATGAAGCCCTCGCCCCCGAAGAAGCCCGTACCCAGCTTGCGCTGAAAGTCGATGCCGACCGATACGCCTTTGGCGGCGCAGAGAAAGGCATCCTTCTGGCAGATGATTTTGCCGCCCAGGACGGACAAATCCATCGGCAGAATGCGGCCCGGATAAGGCGAAGCGAAGCTGACCCGTTCCTTGGCATGACCGCGGTTGGTGAATACCGTCATAAACAAGCTCTCCCCGGTCAGCGACCGCTTGCCTGCACCGAGCAGCTTGCCCATGAAGCCGCGGCCTTGGTCGGAACCGTCGCCGAAGATCGTCTCCATCTGGATATTCTGGTCCATCATCATCATGCCGCCGGCTTCCGCGATGACGCTCTCCCCGGATCCAGCTCGATCTCCACGTACTGCATCTCGGAGCCGACAATTTGATAATCGATTTCATGCGCGTTCATATCGTAACCCTCTCCCTTAGCCTAAAAATATACCCTTATGAAAGCAAAACCGCTTCCCGGCTTCACCGGTGTCTTTCGGAGATTTATACGGGCCTTCAGGCTTCGCGTTTCGCTTGGCCTCCCGCTTTTATCCGAAGCTTCGAAGGGCTCCATGGCCGTCTCCAAAACAGGCGGTCTTCCGGAAACACAGGCGGCGGTGTCGGCTCGGCTTTCATGAACCGGTTCCCGTCTACTTGTTACAGCCCGTATTCGATCCTGAGAGATTCGGCCGCTGCCTTTGCCTGGGAGCGCGCTGCCTCTACGGTCTCCGCCGTGCTGAGGGCCACCGCCATCCGCCTTCCGACCTTCGTCTCCGGCTTGCCGAAGATGCGTACCTGGGTATTCGGTCGCTGCAGCGCCTCTTCCACGCCGGCGATCTGGAAGTCAGACGTTTCCCGATCCGCTTTCAGCGTGTAGGAAGCCCCCGGGGTAAGCAAACGGATGGTCGGGATCGGAAAGCCGAGAATCGCACGTACGTGCAGCGCGAATTCGGACAAGTCCTGCGAGACCATGGTCACCATCCCCGTATCGTGCGGCCGCGGGCTGACTTCGCTGAAATATACGCGGTCCGGGGCAAGGAACAGCTCCACGCCGTAAATTCCCGCGCCGCCCAGCGCATCCGTGATCGCCTTGGCAATCTCCTGCGCTTCGGCCAGTCGCCGCTCGCTCATGAAGTGAGGTCGCCACGATTCGATGTAATCGCCGTCCTTTTGAATATGGCCGATCGGGGCGCAATAGCCGGTGCCGCTGACCGAACGGACCGTAAGCGGCGTGATCTCGGAATCGAAGCGGATGAACTCCTCGACGATGACCCGCGTTTGCTTGGCGCGGCCGCCCGACATCGCATACTCCCAGGAAGCCTCCACCTCCTCCAGGCTGCGGCAGACGCTTTGTCCTTTCCCCGACGAGCTCATGATCGGCTTGATCACGCAGGGCGTACCGATATCGGCCACAGCCTGCCGAAGCTCTTCCAGACTGTCGGCGAAGGCATACCTTGCGGTCGGCGACCCCAAGGTTTCGGAGGCAAGCCGGCGAATCCCTTCGCGGTCCATGGTCAGCCTGGCCGCCGTGGCCGTGGGCACCACGCGGTACCCCTCCTGCTCCAGCTCCACGAGCGTCGGGGTTGCGATGGCCTCGATCTCCGGGACGATTACATCCGGCTTCTCCTGCTCAATCAGGCTGCGGAGCGCCATACCGTCGAGCATGTTTATGACATACGAGCGATGGGCAACCTGCATGGCGGGCGCATCCGCATAGCGGTCTACGGCGATCGTTTCCACTCCCAGCCGCTGCGCTTCGATGACCACTTCTTTCCCCAGCTCTCCCGAGCCGAGCAGCATCATTTTCTTGGCCTTAGCCGATAACGGTGAACCGTACATGGTACATTTTCCCCTAATGTGTTGGATTATGAAAATTAGGTCTGCAGCCGCCTCAACAGCGACCGCTTCAACACCGGTGCAAGTCCTGCGCCCAAGCCGCCGACGTCCGGCACCAGCACACACCCGCGGCCGTATAAGTTCCGCATGGCGACGATTTCCGTATCGCGGACCGAATCGCCCCTGCCGAGGAACAGGCTGATGACATCGACGCCCCGGCGCCTTGCCTGAAGCACCGCCTCCGACGTATCGACAATCCCTTCTTCGTGATATTCCGAAGCGGAGGGCTCGCCGTCCGTGAAGATCATCAGCACCTTCTGCCGCTCCGTCCGGCGCTGGAGCCTCTCCGTCATGACCCGGATGGCATAGCCGTCCCGGTTGTCCTGCTCCGGCTCCAGCCGCAGAATCTTCGGTCCGGTCCGTTCCTGAAAGCAGCTTGCGAAGTCCGCGATCACCTGAAATACATTCGGCACCGACTCGGGCGTAACGCGGTCCGCCTCCTCCCAGAAGCCGATGATCTCATGCGGTACTCTCAGCGTCTTCAGCGTTTCATGAAAAAGCGTAACCCCCAGCTTCACCTGCTCCATCTTGTCGAACATCGAAGCCGAGCAGTCGATCAGCGACGCGATGGCCGCATCCGGTCCGCCTGTCCGGATCCCGCTTCTTCTCGAACAGCCGGGGCAGCGGCTCCCACGCCGCCTGGTGCAGCTTGCGGCCGAGCCTGCCGGCGGGAAGACCGCTGCGATGGGCCGTCCGCCGCTGCTCCAGCGTGAGCCGGATCGTGCGCTGCAGCGGTTTTGCCATCGGCGCGGCCTCCTGCACGAGCGCGCGGTAGCGCGCCAGCTCCTCCGCGCCGCCCGCCGGCGCCGCTTCGCGCCACTCCGCCCGCACCTTGCGGTGCAGCGGAAGCGCATGAGCGCCCGCCGCAGCGCCTCCCGGGCTGTCGATCCGCTCCGGTCGCTCATCGGCGCCGGCGGGCTCCTGGCGGTCCGCGGCGCCCGACGCGCCCTGCACCACGCCCAGCGCCTGGTCGCCCGGGTCGCCTTCCCGCACATGGTCGCTGATGCGGCCGGTCGCGCCGCCCTGCTCCAGGTCGAAGCGGAGCAGGCTTTCTTCCCGCTTCGCCGTATCCCGGTGCCAGGTCGGCGACCGCTCCCCGGCCTTCGGGCGATGCTCCGCCGGCTGCTCTCCCTGCGGAGCCGCCTGCGGCTTCGTCTTGCGAGTCCGCTTAAGCTCGCCTATGTAAGAAAGCGGGAAAGCCTCCGCAGTGCCGGCCATTTCCGCGATGTTAAAATAGACCGTTCTGCAGTCGGCCCCCCTGCCGCAATCAGGGCCTGCACAGCCGCAAGGAGGACCTGCCTGCATTCGCGGGCTGCCTCCGCCGTCGTTTCTTGCCGCCGCATGCGGTCCGGAAAGTCCAGCGACCTCTCGGCCGCTTCGTCCGGCATTCCCGCCTCCCGGCAGCACTCACGCAGCAACGAAACCGCCGCCAGCCGGTCTTCCCCTGCCGCACAGACGCAGCGGTAAGCCGCCAGCGCGGTGAGCGGCGCGTCCGCGACCTCCCTGCGGCCGCGGTGCATCCCGGCCTTGGCGGCATAGTACGAACCGTACCGGCGATTCCTTACGGCAAACGCCCGCCGCATCCCGGGCCGTCTCAGCAGACAGACCGCCTCCAGCCGGTGCTCCTCTCCCAAGGCAAATAACTGCCTCGCGAGCTCAGGGAAGCGAAACGAATCCGCTGACCAGGCCAGAAAAGCGGCTATGTCCTGTGCGTCGCTGTACCAGGCACTGCCGTAAGTCCTTAAGTACAGATCGGCTTTCATGCCGGCCATCGCCTCCGGTTGAGGGTAATCCTTCCAGAACGCACTGACGGCCGCCGTTCTTGCCGCCGCATCATAATACGACAGATAAGATATCTCGAGCCTAAGCTCCGGGTCGCCGCTGAAAGCCCTGGCCAGGTCCGTAAGCTGCATCCGCTGCAGGGAGTCCACTTCATTTTCCAGAAAGCGCAAAGTCGCCTTCCTCCCTTCCCTTCTCATGCTTTAGCGGACCGCAGTCAAAACAGCGTCTCCGCCAGATGGGTCACAAGCGCCCGCTCCCGCTCATCCTCGAGCTTGTCCGCGATCGCCCGCCGAACCGCCCGAAGCGGCTCCATAAACGCTGCCAGATCGCATGCATCCAGCGGCGCCCGGATCGATCCTGCTTCTTCCGCCAGCGGCCCGGAGCGGATTTGCTCCTGCAGGTCCGCCGAGAGCCGGACGAACCGGTCCAGCTGCTCTCCATCCTTAAGCCGGGATTGATCATACAGCAATTGACGCAGCCTGGCACCTTCCAGATAAGGCACTTCGACGACCACAAAGCGGTTTTTCAATGCCTCATTCATCGGCACGGTGCCGACATACCCGATATTGACGGCGGCGATCACACCGAACCCCTCCGCGGCCCTCACAACCTCGCCGGTAAAAGGATTGGTGATCGTCCTCCGGTGGTCCAGCACGCCGTTGATCAGCGGCGGCGTTTCGGGCTTCGCCATGTTCACCTCGTCGATATAAAGCCAGTGGCCCCTCTTCATGGCATTCACGATCGGCCCGGGAATAAAATCGATCACCGACTTGCCCTCGCGAAGCGCAAGCGTCTTGAAGCCGACGAGCCCTTCGGCGTCGAGATCGACCGAGCAGTTGACGGCGTGAAGCGGCTGGCCGAATAAGCGCGACAGCGACTCCGCCAGCTTCGTCTTACCCGAGCCGGTCGGCCCCTGAAGCAGCACGTTCTTGCCGAGAGCCAGGGCCAGGGCGGCATCCGCCAAGGCATCGGCCTCCGGCGATACATACCCGCCGGCGCCGATCAGGGACAGCGCTTCTTCCTCCAGCTCCAGCAGTCTCGCGCGCCGGCGCGTAATCACGGCTTCCGCCAGCTCTCCGGGAAGCAGACCGGCAAGCTCCTGCTCGTCCGGATGGTCATAATTCATATACATGCAGGGGTGACGTTCCTCTCCAAATTTTTATGAGTCTATGGCTGTTATACTTTACTTTGCGCGACTTTTCAAGCCGAAACTTCCTATTCGGTATCCGGTAACGAAGCGATAGGTCATTAGAAACATTCTTCCCCGGCTTACTTGAACCCGGAGCTCACAACGAATATAATGAAAGAACACGACAACTTACTAATTGTAAGTATATAGAAACAAAAAAGCTTACGTAAAACAAGTATCTTATGTTAAAATAAAAGCAGAAGAGGTGATAGCTATGGAAGGGCATCCGCATCAAATGTGTCCCAAATTCGAGGCCGCTTTTGAAATTTTGGGGAAACGTTGGACAGGTTTAATTATACGCGGGCTCCTTCAGGGTCCCCGCCGATTTAAGGATATATCCGAAATGATACCCGGCATGAGCGACCGGATGCTTGCGGAACGGTTTAAGGAGCTGGAAGCTGCGGGGCTGATCGCCCGGCATGTCTACCCCGAAACCCCGGTCCGCATCGAATATGAACTGACGGAAAAAGGCAAAGCGCTCCAGCCGGTGATGGAAGCCGTGCAGCAGTGGGGCGAAGCGTGGGTCTGAACAGCCGGCCTGCGCTTTTTTTAACGATGCAGAAAGTTACAAGTGCGTTAAAGCGATAAAGCCTGCTGTAACTTTACGAACCAAGAAAAACTTCCTGCTTACGAAGCAGGTTTGCTACGCAAACCGAAGGTCTGGCATCTTTGAAAAGACTCCGATAAGGAGTTTTTCTTAACATTAAAGAATTTTTAAGTTTGCTAAAGCGATAAAGCCTGCTGCAACTTTACGAACCAAGAAAACTTCCTGCTTACGAAGCAGGTTTGCTACGCAAACCGAAGGTCTGGCATCTTTGAAAAGACTCCGATAAGGAGTTTTTCTTATTGTCTAAAGGGTAAGATTCGAGGGGGTTATTCGGAGTAAAGCACTTCGCTCATCCAGGTCACCGGGTAAAAATATAAAAGCTCTCCGCACCTAGGGCACTTCATCGTCAACCCAGCCGCCGTTCAGTTCATTCAGCATCATGGAAAAAGAAAAAGACGATTCATGATTGATCGTCTGTAGCACATCCTTATGTACGGCATAATCGCAATCCGGTGCGCTGCAGCAAGCACGCACTTTGTAACAGCTGTTCATCTTGCCTGCCTCCTATAACCTGTCGTGTCCGCGGCTCGGTACAGCTTTAGGATGCTTCCATAGTCCGGATTCTATCCGCATCTCAGCGAGAAGGTGTCAGTGGTATGCCATCCGCTTCCGGCTGGTTTGGCTGGCCATCGCGAGCAGAATCAGCTTGTCCAGCTCCATACTCTTCTTGACGACATCCGGATCGGTCAAGGCAAACCCTTGTCCCGTTACCAAATCGTTCAGATCGTCGATACAACCCCGGATTTGCTGCTGCAGTTTGTCGTTAGATCCCATGGTCGGTTCACCTCGCTCCGTACTTAATCGCGAACAATTAGGACTTAAGACCGACGAAAGTCATCTTGTGCAATAGCCGGATTTCCGTTACAGTAATAATTACCCGGTTCAAATCGGAAATAATCACATCGCTTGTTAACCCTATTATGAACCAGAGCTTTTAAAAAAGTAGCAGAACTTGATTTATAATTGATGAATTTTCCTAACATTTCTTTAACATTTGGGGTGGCGGTTCATGTCTAAAGTATTGCTGATTGAGGATGATCAAAGTATCGCGGATATGATATCCATTTATTTGAGCGAAGAGGATTATTCCGTTTTCTGCGCATCCGACGGTCAGCAGGGTAAGATCATGTTTCAGAAGCATGAGCCGGACGTCGTCATCCTTGATTTGATGCTGCCGGATACGAACGGCTTGGAGCTGTGCAAGCATTTTCGGTCGGTGTCTTCCGTACCGATTATGATTGTTTCCGCCAAGAATGAAGTATCCGAACGGGTCAACGCTTTGATGAACGGGGCCGACGATTATTTATGCAAGCCATTCAGTATGCGGGAGCTGGCGGCCCGGACTACGGCGCTTTTGCGCCGTTCCTCCATGCAGGGCGGCGGGAAGCCGGCGGAGACGTCCCCGGCTCCGGAGAGCGATAAAGATATCATGCTGGATTTGGAGAAGCGCTGTATTTATTTACATCACCAGCCCGTCGAAACGACGTACTCGGAATTTGAAATTATGAAAAATTTCTGGCTCCATCCCGGCAAAGTATTTTCCCGTGAGGAGCTGTTGAACAAAATCCGCGGAATCGATTCGTTCGTAACCGAACGCTCCGTGGACGTTCATATCACCAATCTACGGAAAAAATCGAGGCCGACCCGAAGGAACCGAAATATATCAAGACGGTATGGGGCGTCGGTTATAAATTCGAAATTTGATGTTTTCAGATTGACTGTCCCACGGGCGACCAAAAAACTCCTGAAGCCTTAACCAAGGCCTAAGGAGTTTTTTGTTGGGGCGGGAGCGGCGATTCGCCGGCGCAACGGCCTTATGCCGATACCGCCCCCATTTTATTACCGTGGTTTACTTACTTCCGGGTATTGGTATCCTGCGGGAACACGCGCTGAATCATGGTGTTGAATTCATTCACATACGCGGATAAATTTCCCCGTTCCTGCTCCTCTTTCGCATAGAAACGGACCCGCTGCACGAAATTCGGGTTGGCCGAGGCGTAAACCCGCTGAATATTGGTCGGCGCCGCGGCTCCGACGATTCTTGAGATCGCGGCCGCCTGGCTTGTCGTCAGCCCTCCCGGCTCCGTCCAATTGATCCGCGTCGCCCCTTTATCGGATGCGAACAGACCGGAGCCCCCTTTTGGAGTAAACTGATTTTTCATCATCTCCGGATTCGCTTCCGCGTCCGGGGAATGCCCTTTCAGCACAACGGCTACATATGCATTCGTTTCCGTCATCAGCACCTGTGCCTGCTCCACGCCGGGAACCTGCTTGATTCTTTCCGCAATGCGGGGATCGAATGCCATCGTTTTGGCCAAATGGGGGTTGCTCATGTCAAGCTGGGTGCGGCCTGCATATTCGGGGCCTGTCCGCTGGTTCTGCTCGTCCGTCCAGCGCTTCTTTACCCCCAAAGACGCGTCTTCGTTATTGCGGGAGTCCCGGTCGTACAGCGCCTCCTGCCGGTAGTCCTCCATTCCGCCGCCCGGCCGGCCGGGATCCGGCTTATTTCCGGAGCAGGCCCCAAGCAGCAGCAGGTCGCCGGCCATCCCGATCAAGGCCGCTTTTCTATACCAAGTCGTAAGCATCATCCCTAGTCGCTCCTTCTGCATTCTGGCGTTGCTTAGGTATCGTCTCAACGTTAGGATGATACGCGGCAGGGAAAATATGCGCCGTCCGGCAGAACAATTCTCCGAGCTATAAACCGTATGATCATTCACATCATGTCCTAGGCCAACAAAAGAAGCCGTCCCGGCGTTTGCCGGAACGGCTCATATTAACGGGTTGCCCGGGTGAGAAGGGATTATGAATCCTTCTCCTTGCTCCTGTCAATCTTCTCGAGCAATTTGCGGACCGCCTCTTCGGATAAATCTCCCGCTTCGCGGAAACGGGCCAGCTCCTCGGCGATCGTGTTCGCCAAGGCTTCATCCGCTTCCTGGTCTTCGGCGTAAGACGGATCGAACCAGACATAATCCCCTTCCGGGCCGTTCCGCAGAAATGGCTTCGTCCAATGCTGAGGGTACTGATAAGGCTCATCGTTAAACAGCGGCCCGAGCACCTCATCGCTGTCCAGCGGCATCAGATGGTGAAATACCTCCGCTTCTCCGGCCCCGGGGCCTACTGCGGCAAAATTGCGGTGAAGATACGCATAATGGAGGTAATGCTCGCCGGTCTCCCGGTCTTTGGCAATCTCATACTGCTCGTATTCATCGCTGCTTAAGGAACGAACCGATTCCAGCCGGTCCTGAAGCGACTGCGAAGAAACGATCTTGCTTTCCTTCCATGAATCGCTCATGCCTACGGCCTCCTTACTCTATGGAAAAACGGATTCCGCCCCAATGGAACGGCGGTGTCTTCATGCATCGTCCTGCAGCTTCAGCGCGCGGCGGGGCAGACGCCACTTGAAGGTGACGGAAAGCATCCGAAGCGCCACTACCGCGGCGAAGAGCAGGAGCAGGGGCCACGTCCCCGATACCCAGCCGAGTCCGACGGTAAGCCCCGCCAGCATGCCCCAGACCGCATAGATTTCATCCCGGAGGACCAGCGGCTTCCTTCCCGCCAGTACGTCCCGGATAATCCCGCCGCCGATCCCCGTCATCATGGCGGCCACAATCACGGCGCTGAGCGGCACCTTCATTTGCGTGGCATACAGCGCTCCCTGGATCGAGAAGGCGGATAATCCGACTGCATCGAAGAGCGCCTCCCACGTCTTCCAGCGGCGGATCCAGCTCACCGGCACGATAAACACGAGGAATGCAGCGATCACCGCCGTTTTCAAATATAAGCCTTGCTCCCATAATGTCGTAACCGGGATCCCGATCAGCAGGTTGCGCACGACACCGCCGCCGAACGCGGTGACAAGAGCAAGTACGAAGACACCCAGAATGTCGTATTCTTCTTCCATGGCAACTACCGCGCCGGACACGGCAAAAGCAATCGTCCCGATAATGCTGAAAAATTGCAAATTCAGTTCCAATAATGAGTCCATGCGTTCGGCTTACAGGCTCCAGTCCAGGGTCACGGCTTGACCCGTGCGGGACGATTCGTAAATGGCTTCCAGAATCAAGCTGTTCGTAAGTCCGGTCATCGCGGAAGTGATCGGCTCTTTGCCTTCTTTGATGCATTCGATAAAATGCAGGCTCATGCGCCGGCGGGAGCCTTCGTCCCCCGGAGGAATGACCAATTCCACATCCGCCGTGCGGTCGAACACTTCCTTATGAAAGCGTCCCTTGCCTCCGCGCAGAGAGGCGCCGCCCTCCGAGCCCATCAAATAAACGTATGGCTGGTTGTCGTTAAAATCCGTGTTGGCCGCCCAGCTTACATCCAGGGAAAGCGTGCTGCCGTTATCCATTTTGATCAAGGCCGTCGCCAAATCCTCAACATCGAAGAGCCCGTTCCAGTCCGGCTTGCCCCAGGTTCCAATGCCGCGCTTCTTCGGCCCGAATTCCGCATAGGTCGTGCCGTACACGGAGACCGGCTTCGGGCCGCCCATCAAGTGAAGCGACAAATCGATCATATGAACGCCGATATCGATGAGCGGGCCGCCTCCGGATTTATGCATCTGCGTGAACCAGGTGCCCCAGCCCGGAATTCCTTTGCGCCGCATCCAGCCGGTCTTCACGTTGTAGATTCGGCCCAGCTCCCCCTTCTCGATCTGTTCCTTTACTTGCATATTGAGCGGCTCCCAGCGCATTTGATGCGCCATCATCAGCACGCGTTTCGATTTCAGAAAAGCACGAACGATATCTTTGGCGGAAGCCGCATTGAAGGCCATCGGCTTCTCTAACAGGACGTGTTTGCCCGCTTCCAGCGCTTCGATCGCGATCGGCGCATGCATTTCGTTAGGGACCGCGACCACGACAGCATCCACATGGGGATCGGCCAAGAGCGCCTTGTAATTGTCGTGTACCTTCGGAATGCCATGCTCTCTCGCACGGGTATGCGCCAGCTCGGGGAACACGTCGGTCACCGCCGTGAGGACGCACTGGTCGATTTGTTTTAATTCGTTCATATGCACGTTGCCGATATTGCCGGCGCCGATGACGCCGATTTGCACTTTTTCATTAGAGCCCATAGTCCGTTGTAACCCCCGTTTTTACCGGTATGGCCGGTTTGGATTCATATTGATACACTGCATTTCATCTTATCATAAGGCCCAGCCGTTCGGCTATAAAATCCCCATATCCTTCGCTTTCTGCGCGGCTTCCTTGCTGCTCTTGCCGCCCAGTTTCTTCAGGATGCTGCCGACATGCACTTTGATGGTGCGGATGGACACGACGAACTTATCGGCAATCTGCGTCTGGGTATGGCCCTTCTCGATCAGGTCCAGCACCTGAAGCTCGGTCGGCGTCAGAAGATTGCGCAGCTCCTTCACCCGGATTTCATGCTCCAATTGCTTCAAGCGGCGGAATTCCTCGCGCATTTGCGCAGCGACGCTCGGATGGATCGCGCTGCGGTTGGCATTAGCGCTGCGGATAGCTTGCGGAATCTCGTCGAAGCTCGATTTCACCATATAATCGACCGCACCCGCCTTGAAGGCGCCGAAGATCATATCCTTCTCCTCCATGGAAGAAAGCATGATGACGCGTGCCCCGCTGCACTTGACGATTTCCGCTGCAGCCCACAGCCCTTCGGGACTATCGGCCATCATGATGTCCATCAGGACGACGTCGGCCTCCAGCCGTTCCAGCAGCTCCACCGCTTCCTGCCCGCGGGACGCTTCGCCGATCACCTCGATGTCCGGTTCTTTGCGCAAATAGCTGGTCAGTCCGCGGCGCCAATCCGGATCATCCTCAACCAGAATCACGCGGATCGGGACTAGTGGCTGTTCCATATTAAATGAACTCCCTTCCGGCCGAACGGCGGTTCTTCTTGGGGAACAGGATGAATACGCTGGTCCCCTGCCCCGGCTTGCTGTCCATGTTCATCGTTCCTTTATGCTTCTGAACTATATTATAGCAGTAGGAGAGCCCTAAGCCGAAGTTTAATTTCTTGCCATTCTTCGTCGTATAGAACGGATCGAATACCCGCTTCAGTTGCTGCTTATCCATGCCGATGCCCGTGTCCTTGATTTCCGCAACCAGGCTGCGCTTCGTCTCCGTCAGCTTCACCGTTAAGGTGCCGCCCTGCGGCATGGCGTCCACTGCGTTCGCCAGCACGTTGGTGACCACTTCAGTCAGCTGCGCCCGGTCACCCTGCATCAGGCCTTCGCAAGCGTAGTGCTCCTGCAGCTCGATACCCGTAAAAGCCGGCGCCATCGCGCGCAGACATTCGCCCAGCGGCCCAGCCAGCTTCACTTCCTCCAGCTTCAGTGCGGTTTCCTGCGTCTGCCCCTGGATCCGGTCGATCATTTCGTAAATATGCCTGGAGGCGTTCATAATTACCCCTACATCGGCGACCAGCTCGGCCGGCTCCGTATGACCGGACTGAGCCTCCTGCCGGATTTTCTCGCCGAACAAGCGGATTTTCCCGACATCATTCTTGATCGCATGGTTCAGGATCGCCGTACCGGAAGTGATGGCGCGCAGCGTATAATCGATCCGCTGGTTCTGGATGGAGATTTGCAGCCCCATAAACCCATAACGGAAGCTGGACACGAGAATGACGGCGAGCGTGAAAGCAATCACCCAGGCGTTATATCGCCACCATTCATACAAACCGAAGAAGGTCGGCAGCAAATAAAGCGTAAACTGTGCAAAAAACAGCGGCGGAGCGGCGGCGGCAAACGTCAGAAGCCGGCTCCGGCGCAGAAAGGAATTGCGCTCCTTGACCACCGCGGCGGCCAGCAGTGCGATTCCTGCCGTTATGTAAAGAACAGCCCACCAGGTGACGTAGCTGTACGGAATCGGGTCCCCGGGCTTCGCCTGAAAGGCAAAGGATAGAAGCACGGGAACCAGGAGAACCCATGGCGACCTGCGCCGAAAGGTCCATAAAGGATAATCCGGGTAGTAAACGATTGCAAACATCAGGAAGGTATACGGAAGGCCGTAATAGCAGGTCAAAGAGCTGACCGTTTCCGCTTTGGCGAGCAGGTTCGCCACCGGTTCCGTAAGCATCCCGTAATCAAACAGCATCGGATTCAGATCATCGTGGATCACCGCCGACAGTCCTCCCGAACCGCCGGTAAAGGCGATGCTGCTGATCCACCGGGTAGTCGTCCGTTTGGGATCCGTCATGATCAGCAGCAGACCGATCGTCCATAATCCGATGAGCACGAACAGTATCGCCTTCACGCTCCTTTCATTGCCGGTGTTCATGCTACAACCGGTATTCCGTCTTAAGCTGCTCCAGCTCCTGCCGGCGACTGGGCCGCCCAACGGGCCATCCGGTCCATCCGTTCGAGTTCAAAGTAAAGCGCCTGTCGAAGCGATTCCTCATAGTCCGGCACCTCGCCATGATAAGGCCGGATGGTTTCGAGCGGCATAAGCGCGATTTCCCCTTTCGCGAGGGCGCGCCGCTGGTGAAAGAAACCGACATCCGGATCCATCGGGTTGTGTAAATCCCCCTGCGTCGGGTGCTTCACAACGGCAAGAATCCGCACCGCGGCTTTGACGGCGGAAGGCGCTTCGGCGATTTCGCCGATGTATTCGCCGGTTTTGTATGCGGCGCGGACCCGCGTGCCTACGGCTAACGTCTGCTCCTGTGATTGCATGAAATTCCACCTCTTTTTCGATAATTAATTGGACTCTCCGTTCATCCACCCCAGCACGTCATCGATGCCGCCAAGACGGTAACGTTTACTTCGTACGATGCCTCTCTCCAGCTTGATCAGGCAGGGAATGCTCTCGATTTGCCACCATGCCGTAAGTTTGGGAGCAAAATGAATATTGCACTTTCCGATTCTGCGCTCCGGACGGATCGCCGATATGATATCCAGCATCCGCAAGCCGACCTTGCAGGTTCCGCAGAAAGGCGTGTAAAAATAGACGAACCAAACGCCGGAAGCGCCTGATTTCTCCGTCCCCGCATCACCTTCCCCGGCGCGTCTGAGGATTTCGGCTTCCGTCCATTCCTGCAGGGGCATGGCAAGGACTCCTCCCGTCTTTTTAGATATTGCTTCCCCGGTTGAAAGCTTTACAATGAAAACATACGTTACAGGGAAGGTGTTACATATGTCGGAATCCGATTCCAACCGCACGGACGCGACCGCCGAATCGCAAGGCGAGGCGCGTAAGGTCAGCTTGGCTGACGCCATCAAGAACAAGCTCGCTCAGAAAAAACAGTCTCAGCAGGATGCCAAAGGTGGTTCCCAGGCGCGTCCGGGCAGCGACTCGGTTATGAAGAGCCAGAACAACAAAAAGCCGAACAATCAGCGGCGCCGCACCGGCGGAAGCTAAAAAACGGCTTCAAGCGGAAAAGAAGGATGAGTGCTTCTTAAGGGAAGCGGCTCATCCTTTTTTCATCCAAGCTGCGGGAGAAGCGAGCCGTGCCTTAAGCGTACTGCGCCTCGCGCTGCTTCCGGATGTCTTCGTTCTCCAGATACTCGTCGTAGGTGATGACCTTGTCGATGAGACCGCTTGGCGTAAGCTCAATAATCCGGTTGGCGATCGTCTGCACGAATTGATGGTCATGCGATACGAACAGCATCGTTCCGTCAAAGTCGATCAGCCCGTTGTTGAGCGCGGTAATCGATTCAAGGTCCAAGTGGTTCGTCGGCTCGTCGAGCATCAGCACATTGGCGCCGCTCATCATCATTTTGGACAGCATGCAGCGGACCTTCTCGCCTCCGGAAAGTACGCTTGCCTTCTTCAGCGCTTCTTCGCCGGAGAACAGCATACGGCCAAGGAAACCGCGTAGGTAAGACTCGTCCTGATCCTTGGAGTATTGGCGCAGCCAGTCCACGAGGTTCATGTCCGTATTGAAATATTCGGAGTTGTCCTTAGGGAAGTAAGCTTGTGTAGTCGTAACCCCCCAGCTGTATTCCCCTTCATCCGGCGCCAGCTCGCCAGCGAGAATTTGGAACAAGGTCGATTTGGCGATGCCGTTCGGGCCGACGAGTGCGATTTTATCCCCTTTATTTACAACAAAGCTGACGTTGTTCAGCACCTTTTGCCCGTCCACGGTTTTGCTGATACGGTCGACCGTCAGAATCTGCTTGCCGGCTTCACGCTCCGGATTAAATTTAATGAACGGATATTTCCGCGTCGAAGGCTTGATGTCCTCCAGTGTGAGCTTCTCCAGCGTCTTCTTCCGCGAGGTCGCCTGCTTCGATTTGGAAGCGTTGGCGCTGAATCGGGCGATAAACGCCTCCAGCTCTTTCCGCTTTTCCTCGATTTTCTTGTTCTGCTCTCTCATGAGCTTGGTTGCCAGCTGGCTCGACTCGTACCAGAAGTCGTAGTTGCCGACGTACAGCTGGATTTTACCGAAGTCGATATCCGCAATATGCGTACAAACCTGGTTCAGGAAGTGACGGTCATGGGATACGACGATAACGGTGCCTTCAAATTTGGCAAGGAAGTTTTCCAGCCAGTTGATCGATTCGATGTTCAAATGGTTGGTAGGCTCGTCGAGCAGCAGGATGTTCGGGTTGCCGAACAACGCTTGCGCCAGCAGGACGCGGACCTTCTGGTTGCCGTCCAGCTCTTTCATTTTCACGTCATGCAGATCCTTCGGAATGCCGAGACCGATCAATAGCTCCGCCGCATCGGATTCCGCCTGCCAGCCGTCAAGCTCCTGGAATTCGCCTTCCAGCTCCGCCGCACGCATGCCGTCTTCTTCGGAGAAATCAGGCTTTGCATAAATGGCATCCTTTTCCTCCATAATTTCATACAGGCGGGCATGCCCTTTGATAACCGTCTTCAGCACATCCATTTCTTCATATTCAAAATGGTTCTGCTTCAGCACAGCCATGCGCTCGCCCGGCGTAATGCTGACTTCGCCCTTGTTCGGCTCCATCTCCCCGGATAAAATCTTGAGGAACGTGGATTTCCCCGCTCCGTTCGCGCCGATCAAACCGTAGCAGTTGCCCGGCGTGAATTTGATGTTGACGTCTTCGAAGAGCGCCCTCTTGCCGTATCGCAAAGAAACGTTTGAAACAGTAATCATTCGGTTGAAAACCTGCCTTCTATTAGTAAATTCGATGAAAACGAACTGCTTCTTGCCAGTGCAAATGTCTTCCGATCGTAAATTATACCACAATTCCCGTGAAGTTCCCACCGGGTGTCAGCCAAGAGACTCATTCGAGGCAATTATTTATTTTGAGCAATTTGCTCAACCAGCTCCGAGAGCTCCGCCCAGCGGTCCATCGCCTGCTCCAGCTCGGCCGAGAGCTCCTGCTCCTGCCGGTACAAGTCGCTTACTTTCCCGAAATCGCTGCCTGCCCGTTCGATCTGCTTGCGGGTTTCTTCGAGCTTACTTTCGAGTCCGGCGATTTTATCTTCGATTTCATCCCAATCCTTCTGGTCTTTATAGGAAAGCTTGCGCGGGCGGTTTGGCTCCCGTCTATCCGCGGTTTCAGCGGACGGAGTGCTGGCCGTTTGCGTGTCCCGGACTACCTTCCGCTCCTGTTCTCCCGGTCGCTTCTCCTGCTTCGCCGCTTCCATAAATTCGCTGTAATTGCCGAAGAACCGCCGGATCCGGCCATCCCCTTCAAATACAAAAAGATGGTCCGCCGTCCGGTCCAGGAAGTACCGGTCATGGGATACGGTGATCACTACGCCCGGGAAGTCCTCTAGGTATTCCTCCAGTATGGTCAGCGTCTGAATATCGAGGTCGTTCGTCGGTTCGTCCAGCAGCAGTACATTCGGCTCCCCCATCAGGGTGCGCAGCAGGTACAAGCGACGCTTCTCCCCCGGAAAGCCGGCCGATCGGTGTCCATTGCAGGGCCGGCGGGAATAAGAATCGTTCCAGCATCTGCGCCGCCGTGATCGCTTCGCCGTCGGCCGTACGGATGACCTCCGCGGCTTCCTTGATGTATTCGATCACGCGAAGCTTCTCGTCCATCTCTACATTTTCCTGCGTGTAGTAAGCCAGCTTGACCGTCGGACCGAGCTCGATCGAGCCTTGATCGGGCGTAAGCCGCCCGGCGAGCATGTTCAGAAAGGTTGATTTGCCGCCGCCATTCGGACCGATAATGCCAATGCGGTCTTCCGGCAGCACGATATAGCTGAAATCGTCGACCAGCTTGCGCCCGCCGAACGCTTTGGAGACATCGTTCAGCTCCATGATCTTCTTGCCGAGCCGGCTTGCTCCGAGCGCCATATCCATCGCGGCCGCCGGGCCGTCGGTTTTACGGTCACGCAGCGCAATGACGCGTTCGACGCGCGCTTTCTGCTTTGTCGTCCGGGCCTTGGCTCCGCGGCGCAGCCAGGCGAGCTCCCGCCGCAGCTGGTTTTGACGCTTATCCTCCTCGGCCGCCTCCCGCTCCAGACGCTCGGCCTTTTTCTCGAGAAAGGCGGCATAGTTGCCTTCGTAGCTGTACAGCTTGCCCCGGTCCAGTTCGAAAATCCGGTTCGTCACGCGGTCGAGGAAGTAGCGATCATGTGTCACGAGCAGCGACGCGCCCTTCCATTTGCTGAGGAACTCCTCCAGCCACTCCACCGTCTCATGGTCGATATGGTTGGTCGGCTCGTCTAGAATCAGCAGATCCGCGGGCTGAATCAGCACGCGGGCCATCGCCACGCGCTTGCGCTGACCGCCGGAGAGCGTTCCGACCTTTTGGCCGAAATCGTGAAGGCCGAGCCGGGTCAGCACCGTTTTAGCCAGGGTCGCGGCTTCCCAGGCGCCGGTCTCGTCCATGCGCCGCTGGGCGGCGAACAGCTTGGCCTGGCGCTTCTCGTCCGCAGGATCGAGCTGCAGCTCGGCGAGCGCCCATTCGTATTCACGAAGTGCCCGCATGAGGGGCGTATCGCCATAGAAGACCTGCTCCAGCACAGTCGAGTCCGGGTCGAAGGCCGGATTTTGCGGCAAATATTCTACGCGAAAATGATTGGAGTGCAGCATTCTGCCGCTTTCGATTGGTTCCTCCCCGGCCATAATCTTCAGCGGCGTCGACTTCCCCGTTCCGTTCACGCCGACGAGCCCGATCCGCTCTCTTTCGTTGATTTGAAAATCGATATGGTCAAACAGCGTTTTTTCGCCGTAGGTTTTCACTAATTGTTCCACGGTTAAAATGTTCACTGCTTCGTTCAACTCCTCTCCGAATGGCGGGACGCCGGTTACTCTTGGTGGCCGTAGGCTTCTGCCGGCTCCATTACATAAGTCGCCAGCAGCAGGGCGGTGTTGCAGATGGCCTGCGCATGCGTGCGTTCCATCGCATGGGAGGCGTGGACGCCCGGACCGATCAGCGCTGCGCGGATATTGTTTCCGCCGCGCAGCGCAGCGGAAGCGTCCGAGCCGTACTGCGGGTAAATATCCACCGCATAGGGCGACCCTTCCCGCTGGGCCAGCTCGATCAGCTTGGTCGTCATCGCATAGTCGTAAGGGCCGGAGGAATCTTTGGCGCAGATGGAAACATCCGTTTCGCTGCAGCTCAGATCGTCCCCCATGGCCCCCATGTCGACGGCGATCAGCTCCTCTATATCCCCCGGAATCCAAGAGGCGCCGTGTCCGACTTCTTCATACGTGCTGATCAGGATTTGAAGCGGGAATTCCGGCTCCAGGCCTTCGCGCCGGAGCAGCTCGAGCAGACCAAACAGCGCGGCAATGCCGGCTTTGTCGTCCAAATGGCGGGATTTGATATACCCGTTCGGCTTGAACTGCGCCCTCGGGTCGAAAGAGATAAAATCGCCTACCGCGATACCGAGCGCCTTCACATCGTCCGACGTACGTACCGGTTCATCGAGGCGGATTTCCATCACCGCTTCTTCCCGCTTCATTTCACGGGCATCCGGAAATACGTGCACGGAAGGCTTCGTGGACAAAATGGTCCCGTCATAAACCCGGCCGTCCCGCGTATGGACCTGGCAGTATTCGTTCTCCACCGAGCCGAGCATATATCCGCCAACCAGCGTAAACCGGAGCGTTCCGCCCGATTTGATTGAGCGGACCATCGCCCCGAGCGTATCGACATGTCCCGATAATCCGATCGTCCGGCCCTTCCGCTTGCCCGGAACCCGGATGATGCCGCACCCCTTCGGGGTCAGCTCCATGGCATACCCCAGCTTGGACGTTTCAGCTCTCAGCTTTTTCATAATGGCACTGCAATACCCGCTGGGACTGGGCGTGTTCAGAAGCTGCTCCAGCGACCCCAGCATATAAGTTTGATTGATGGAAGGCATGCGTTCGTTCACTCTCCGTTCATTTGATTCTTCCCCTGTTTTCGTGTAAGCTTTCCCTTGGAAACTTAGTCCAATCCCTTATTGAAGGAGGAGCAAAGATCATGTCCGAAACCCTACCCCCGAAGACCTGTTCCATCGATCGTCTTGTTACCGTGGAGGACGACATCGCAAAAGTCATCAGCGGCGAGAAAACAGCCACCCGGCGGAACGGCCGGTATGCCGACCCCGGCGAAATCATGGAGCTGAGAGGCCATAAGTTCGAAGTGACCCGCGTGTATCAGCAGTCTCTCGGCGAGCTGACGGACGAGGCGGTCAAAGCCGAAGGCTTCGAGAACGTCGAGGCTTATAAAAATTACATTCTTTCCATGCACGCCGGTATGCCTTGGTCGCCGCACATGAAAGTCTGGGTGCACGAATTCCGCGCCGTCTAATATGCAAAAAACAGTGTAGTCCTGTTCGCTACACTGTTTTACCTTTTCATTTCCCATCCGCTTGGAGGCACTTCATTCCATGTATCCTTGGCTAGTCTTTATTCATTCCGTAAGCGCCATGGCGTCCATCGGACCGTTCTTCATTCTGATTCCCTTGCTTCGAAAGCTGCAATCGTCCGAAGGCGAGGTGCTTGAAGCCTACCTGGCCTCCTTTACCTTTGCCGTCCGTCTCTCCAAGCATTCCGGACACGTGCTGGTAGCTTCCGGTCTGCTGCTCATGTGGCTAGGCGGCTGGCCGTGGTCGACGCCCTGGATCTTCGGCACGTTCGTCGTATTGTTCGCGTCGCTGTTCTTTATGGCCCGCGCCTTCTCGCCGACGATCCGGAGACTCCGCCAGCCCGATCAGGACCGCTCGGCTCTGCTTCGAAAGCTCAGCCGCGCGCTGTACTTGTATCTGGCTGTCCTCTTCCTCATGCTTTGGCTGATGATCATGAAGCCGGCGCTTTGGTGATCAGGATTCGAAATCGACGCAAATGCTGGTGCCGTCAAGCACTTTCTTCATATGCTCTTTCACTTCGACGTGCACCGGATGGTTGTCGTACACCTTAAGATCCTCTACCGAATCGAATTTCGTAATCAGCGCAATATCGTAGGAGCGCTCTAAATGAAGCACGTCTTTCCCTACCTCAATGTGGCGCAGTACCGGAATTTTGCCCTCCATATTTTTCAGCACGTCATAGGTGACCTGCACGGATTCCGGACTGCGGTCCTTCAGTTTAAAAAACACAACGTGAGTCAACATTTCTCATCTCTCCCTTATACCAGGATCCTTAGGTTCGCCGCAGCTTGTTACCGCGCGGCTTGGGCCGTCGACCACTCCTCGACATCCCAAACCTTCGTCACCCAGTCCTCGTAAAAGTCAGGCTCGTGGCATACCAGCAGAATGGTTCCTTTAAACTCTTTCAGCGCGCGCTTCAGTTCTTCCTTCGCCGCCACGTCTAGGTGGTTCGTCGGTTCGTCGAACAGAATCCAATTGCTCTCGCGCATCAGCGACTTGCACAGTCTGACTTTTGCCTGCTCGCCCCCGCTCAGCATGCTGATCGGACGGGTGATGTGCTCGTTGGTCAGCCCGCGACGCGCCAGAGCGGCCCGAACCTCGTGCTGATTCATATGCGAAAACTCATTCCATACGTCGTCAATCGGCGTAAGGTTGGGCGCTTTAACCTCCTGCTCGAAGTAAGCGGGAAACAGAAAATCGCCCAAATAGGTTTTCCCACTGAACGGCGGAATTTTCCCGAGAATCGTCTTGAGCAATGTCGATTTGCCGACCCCGTTGCAGCCGACAATCGCAATTTTGTCCCCGCGCTCGATCGTCACGTTCATCCGCGGCAGCAGCGCATGGCTGTAGCCGATCTCGAGATTCTCGCCTTCGAAGACAATTCGCCCGCTGGCGCGGGATTCTTTAAACACAAAGGTCGGCTTCGGCGCCTCTTCCGGGCGGTCGATCCGCTCAATGCGTTCAAGCTGCTTCTGGCGGCTTTTGGCCCGGCCGGACGTGGAGTAACGCGCTTTGTTGCGCTGGATAAAATCTTCCTGCTTCTTGATATATTCCTGCTGCTTCTCGTATGCGTCGATGTGCTGCTGTTTATTGATATCCGCCATTTGCAGAAATTTTTCGTAGTTAGCGGAGTAGCGCGTCAGCTTGGCGAACTCCAGGTGGTAGATCACGCCCACGACTTTATTCATAAATTCCGTATCGTGGGAGATCAAGATGAACGCGTACGGATAATTTTGCAAATATTCCGTAAGCCACTCGATATGCTCGACGTCCAAATAGTTCGTAGGCTCGTCCAGCAGCAGCACCGTCGGCTGCTCCAGCAGCAGCTTGGCTAGGAGCACCTTGGTCCGCTGTCCGCCGCTGAGCTGTGCTACGTCGCGGTCCAGTCCGATGGCGTCGAGTCCGAGACCGTTGGCCATCTCTTCAACCTTTACGTCCAAGAGGTAAAACCCGCTGTTCTCCAGCCGGTCCTGAATCTCACCCATTTGTTCCAGCAAGAGCTCCAGCTGTTCCGGATCCGCTTCGCCCATTTGCTCCGTGATCGTCATCATTTCTTTCTCGAGCTCAAATAAAGGCAGGAACGCGTCCCGCAGCACCTCGCGCACCGATTTGCCCGGCGTCAGCTTCGTGTGCTGGTCCAAATAACCGTAATGCACCTTGGGCGTCCACTCGACTTTCCCCTGGTCCTTGAGCAGCTGCCCGGTCAATATATTCATCAGAGTCGATTTGCCGACTCCGTTCGCTCCCACCAGCCCGACATGTTCGCCGGGAAGCAGGCGGAAGGATACATTCTTAAACAATACGCGGCCGCCAAAGCTATGGCTTAAATCTTCAACCGTGAGCAAACTCATGAAATGTCAATAGCTCCTGTCTTTTATTATAAAATGACACATAGACACTTCATTATATCATTTTCGGCCGAAGACAGGAATAAGTGTATGTATTTTTTTCAGCCGCCGGAGGCCGTGCTGCAGATAGAGCCGTACAAGCTCCTTTCTCGGCGGGATTTCGCCCATGGGCCGTATCGACAACAGGCTTATATTATCGCCGGCTTGTCTCCATAGGGCCCTGGCCATAAGGCGGTCACAGGCTTGCTGAAGATCGCCTTCCTGCTGCAGCTCTTTTTGGAGCATAGCGGCAATAGCCCGGGTGGTGAAGCGACCGTGAAAACCGTCGCTGCTAAGCAGGAACAAGGATCCGGGCATATAAACCCCCGAGCGGAAATAAACGGAAGGCATGCCCTGCATCCCCAGCGACTGCGTAAGCACATGCCGTTTGGGATGGCGCACAGCCTTCGAAGAGGGAATTCGCCTTGTCCGTACCCACGTATGGTCGCGGCTTAGAAGCCGATAGCGGCCGTCGTCCCGAACGTGCATCACCCGGCAATCCCCGATATGCGCAACGAAATACGAGCCTCCCGACAACAGAAGGATCGTAAGCGTGGTCCCAAGCCGGTCGCCGTTTGCTTTCAGCTTTATGTGAATCGCTAGAAAAAGTCCGCGCAGCTCCCGTTCCATCGCGTTCCAAAGGTTCGGGGCATCCCACAGGCCCGGCGACCTCGCATCGAGCCACTCCTTTACCATCTGCACCGCTGTTTCGCTGGCGAGGCCTCCGTCTTCCGTTCCGCCCATTCCGTCCGCCAGAACCGCGGCCGCATAAGGAGTCCCGCCGCCCGAGGTTCCCATTCGCAGCAGGGAGCGGTCTTCGTTCAACGTACGAAACCACCCCGTATGGGTGGTCGCTCCGTACTGCCAGTACACGGCAATCCTGTTTTTCACTCGTTAAGACCCCATTTTGAACGTATACTCCGTCGTAATGATCTTAACTATATCACCTTCCTGCAGGAGTTGCATCCGGTAAGGTGCCAGTAACACGCCATTCACATAAGTCCCGTTCCGCGAACCGAGGTCGCGGACCGAGTAACCCTCCGCCTCTTTGACGATTTCGGCGTGAATCCGCGAGATGCCCGTCTCCTCCCGCACCAGATCGGCTTCGCTCTCCGAGCGCCCGATAATAAACCGGCTTTTTGTGATCGGCACCCGCTCCCGGTCGCCGTCCTTCGCGTATTCTAAAGCGGGCACAGCGGACTGGACATGCTTTCCGGCGCTTCCCAGGAAAACCGTCGCATCCGCAGGTCTTAACAGCGTTGTTTTCATTTCCGCGTTGGGAGGACGCGTTTCCTTTGGACTTGTATAGGCGCCGGCTCATAGGGTTCCGGCTGCGCTCGTTGCTGACCCGCTTCCAACCCGAGCCCGGATAAAAAGTCCGCTCCGGAAGCGGCGACCGCAGGCTCAGCCGATGTGCGGAAAGCATCCTTTCCCGGATTCGCGAATCCCGCCAGCCAGTCGTCCGTCTCCTTGTCGGCCGGATCGTGCCTGTCCTTAAGCTTCCCCGGTTTGCGCAATAACAGAACGGCCGCCGCGGCCAGTACGGCAGTCAGGCCGGCGCACAGGGCAAGCGTCACCGGACCCGGTTCGTCCAGGTACCACTTCCACAAGAAGCCGCGACCGACAAGAACGGTCAGCCCGATGACCAGCTTGTTCCTCTTGGGCTTGTCCCGCTCCGGTTCGACATCTACGAATTGGAGATCCCCTCCGATAAGGATGCGGCGGTCTGCGGAAATGAAGGCGGCGGTTCCGGCGTCCACATGGACTCAGGCTTCTTGCCGGGCACCTCCGATGCCCGGAGCTCTGCCGAAGCAGCTGCCTGGTTTGCTGCCGGTACGGCCGGCTTGGAGAACGCCGGAGCCGCCGGACCAGGCCGTTTCCCCGCCGCCGGCGGATTCTCGTCGACCAGGAGGCGAAGATGCTTCAGGAGCAGCTGCTTCAGCTCCGGAAGATTGAAATTTTCCTCCTGCAGGTAGCTCATCAGTTCCTGGAATCCTTTTCCCTGCAGCTCTTCGACCCGGTGAATCCATGCGGAAGCAAGTCGCTGCAAATCCGCGGCGACTGAGGCCTTGCTGTCTAATTGCTCTTTGGGCACATATGTAAAATGGAGGTCCTCCAGCCCGTTCCCGCAAAAAATGAAGTCCTCCTTCAGAATATACCGTCCTGCTTGAAGCATATAAATTTTGCTGTCGTCCAGCACGTCGGCAATCTCGAGCAGCAAGGAATAAAAACGCTGCAGCGTCAGCTTCTCGGTACGCGCGACCGGTGCGTCAGCATCCTTTTTCCGGTAATATTGTAAAATAGAAGGGTCTCCCCATCCTTTTCCTCGACCTGCGGCTCCAGCAGCTTCGGAATTTTGTTCGCCGATAGCATCTGGATTTGGAAGCTAGACAGCCCCTCCCGCTTCAGCCCTTCCGGCGCGCTTAAAACCATAAAATGTCCATGCTGATTGAGAAAATCCACCTGGAGCCCGTACAAACGCTGCATTATTAGCGACCTCCTTTCTTTCAATTCATATCCCGAGTAAGGGAGGAGCGGCATAGGCATAGACGAATGCGGGCAGGACCGCCCACATAAACGGAATGCGCAGAGCCCCTTCACGGGCCGTCATCGTACGCCATGCCGCAAGCTCCTTAAACATAAGCGACCGGACCAGGCTCCAGCCCAGCTGCTGCAGCCGGTTCCGCCTGTCGCTTCGCCACAGCAGCACGAACAGAGCGAGAATGCCCGCAAACAGCAGCGACAAAAACATCGCATACAAGGTGAAAACGGCTCCCGCCACCGCTCCCAGCGCGCCGAACAGCTTCACGTCCCCTGCACCGACAGCCCTCAGCAGATAGAGGATCAGCATCGGGAGAAAGCCGCAGACGAGCCCCGTCAACGCGAAGGCTAACCCGCTCCAGCCCCCTGCCAGCCGTGATATACGATACCCGCGACCATGCCGGCGATGTTCAGTGCGTTCGGTATCCGCTGCTTCGTAATATCCGTTATAAAAGCGATGGCCAGAACAATCCCGAGTATGACCGCCGTCATGATCCTGCGCCCCTACCCAGGCGCGTTCCAATGCATGCTTTCGGAGCGTAACCGTCTTCCGGTAAAACGGGACGGCAAAGGTAAATTCATACTGCGCCTCGATGCCCACAAACGCGTCCTCCTTGTTCTCAAAATCCGGAAAAGTCAATTTCGTTACTTTTAACCGGGAAGGGTTCAGTCTCCGCTGATCGGCAAAGCCGGCCACAATCGGCGTTGCGGCTTCCGCCAGCTTGTCCATCGCCTGCTTCTTCCCTTCGTCCGCCATATCGCCTCCCCATGCCTCGAGCTGCTCGCGCTTTGTTTTTTCCCAAGCCATCAGCTCAATCAATGGATCCGGGATCCATCTTTCATACTCCTCGGCGAACGATTCGGCGTCCACCGCCTTCTGCCTAACCGACTCCGCTTGGGACACAGCCTGGCTCAACCAGCCGCTGACACGCGTTCCGTCCCACTTCCGTTTGGCTTCCTCCACCAGCGGCTCCACCGGGTACATATTGGCGGCGAGCACCTTGGTCGACTCGGATACGGCGGACTGCAAAGCCATTTCGGCGATGGAAACCCGGATAAACACGACGAGCAGTAATATAAAGGCCAAAAGAAAGGCAGCACCAGCGCCGCTTCAAGCACGACACTGCCCTTCTGCTGCTTCCACAAGCGATGCATGGCACGTACCTCCAGTAACTAGTAAGTGAAATCCGCCGTCCTCGTCATGCGGCGGCGGCTTCCTTCCGTCTCGCAGCCGGAGAACCCGCTTTTTCCAATCCAATGCATGACCCGCGGCATAAACCACAAGCGAAAAGAAGTGGACGCGGACCCCGACACATAGGTCGTCGTCCGGTTCAAATCCATGCCGGTATTGAGCTGCAGCGGCGCCTGCATGCGGGAAAGCAAGGTCGCTTCCCGGCTGTGCAGCAGAAGAAAGAGACGCAAATAATCCTTATAGCCGAGCATGAGCGCCGAGCCGAGCTCCTTGGATAACGGAACGGTCTCACCCTGAATCAGCTTGGACATATCCTTCTGTGCTTGAACGGCGCCTTCCGCCACAGCGACCAGCACCACCAGCGGCGGCGATCCGGCGGCCAGCATTTCATTTCGCGGCTTCAGCATCGCTTCGGTCATACCCACGGCCAGACGGAAAGCGAACATCTCGGCGTAGGCGAACGATTGATTCCCCGCGCAGGTGGAAGAGCCGTAGAGGAGGTATTCGACCTCCTGGCCCGACAGCGGATGCTGCTCCGGACGGGAAAGCTCCTTCGATACCTTGACCGCCCCGCTGGCGTCTTTTTCGAGACCTAACGTACGGTAATTGAATTTGCTGACGGCGAATTCGTCGACGTAAAACTCGTCCCTTACATCGGTCAACAAATCGCCTAGCGAAGCTACCAGTTTCATTGCGCTTAAGCCCGCTTTATCCGCATCCTTCAGATCCACCTGAGGGACGGGCGGCGCACTGTCCGCCAGCGCCTGATTCAGCTCCAGATATGCCTGGAAGTAACCTTTGCTTCCCGGCTGGGCCGGGTCCCCCTGCAGCGCTGCGTACTGCTCCCGGTAAGGATCGACGGAGTCGATAATACTGCAGTCGCCGAGCCCTCTTTTGATCTGATCCAAGTAAGTCTGGGCTTTGGCCCTCTGCTCTTTCTTGGCTGTTTTATTGGCGCTGGTCCGATTGCTTCTCTCGGTCTGGGCCGCATTTTCCCGGGAATAAATCTCCTGAACCTTCTGCAGGAAGGAATCCAGCGCGGTCTGCGTATTGTTATATTTCTGCTGGGTAAACAGCACCCCGTCCCCGATCTGCGCGTGAACGCTGGAATAAAGCGACACCGCCGTTCCCACATCGGCTTCATAGCGGTCGAGATCCTCGCGGCTGAACAGCTTGATCTGCCCGAATACCTGGTCCGCTGCAAGGGAGCCGGAATCGCTCTTTACGCGGCCTATTTCGGCATTCAGCTCGTCATTCGCCTTCTTCCCGGCCTTCATCGCCTCCTGGAATACGTCCTTCTTCTGCGCCAGGTCAGCAAAGTCGCTTTCGGATTTCAGCTTGAGAATCCCCAGCGACTCCGCATACCGGAGCAGATCCTGAAGCAGCTGCTCGTACTGGGATACGATGCCCGAAGCCTGCTGCAGCTGGTTCATCAGCTCCTGCTTCGCCTGGATCAGCTGCCTGATCGATTCCGCAGCGGCCGGGCCGGCCCGGGCCAAAGATGCAATCGAGCCGTCAACCCCCGGATTTGGTCGCTTAGTGCCTGAACCTGGGATTTCGCATTGGAAAGCGTGCCGCGCACTTCTTCCACCGTATGAATGCCGATCCGCCCGCTGAGCTCGTTCAGATCGCGCAGCTGCGTCTGGTAAAAAGGATGCAGATCCAGCGCTTTTTGCCGGATAACGAGGAAGGCCTCCCATGCTTCGTCCAGCCGATCATCTCTTTCCTCGAGCAGCTTCTCGATCCTGGCCGCATTCTCGGTAAACCGGGATGCCTGCCCGAGACTCGCGGCCAAACCGTTCTTCTTGAATTTATCCGCGATCTCCAGCGAATAAATCATGGGAGCCCGATACTTCATCTCCTCCAAAATTTGCCTCTTGAACACTTCATGGTTCGCCAGCGGATAAAGTGCCGTCAGACGCTCCTCCGCAGGCTCGGTCCGGCTGTCGATAAAGCGGAACCCTCCCTCTGCCGCGTCCACCGCCCCGGAAAGGCTTCCCTCCACGGTTCGGGCAAACGCCCGCTCGGCTTCCCCAAGGTCAGGCGGCGCGCAAACAAGCCGTACGCCTGGAGTGAAGGAGAGAAAGCCGACAGCGCCGAGCGAACCCCGCCTTCACCGCGTTCTCCGTTTCTTTCTCGGCGGTCTTCCAGCGAACCACATCAATCAATAAGCCGCAGAACAAAAACACCGGGAGCAGAATCAGCATCAAGTAGATCGATACCGCCCCCTGCTCGCTCTGCCTAAGTCCGCTGCGTCCGGACAAAATGTCACCTCCTTGTTTGGCCGGCGGCCGCCCGGCTCATTCATGAAAAATAACGACGATGCCGCGGCTTTCCAAATCCCGCTTGAGCGTCTGCGTCAGCTTGACCCGGTCCTCTTTGGACAGCTTGAAGAAATGCCATACGACGCCCTTCACCTGCGTGCCGCTCTTCAGCGACTCGGCATCCTTCGGCATCTGCACTTCGCGCAGGTTTTTCTCGTTGAACGTATAGTAAGCCTGATGGGCAACCCCGTTCGCATCGAGCGCGTCGACTTCTCTCTTCGTCCCCGGATTCACCTGCATCACCGTCGCTTCTCCCCCAACCAGCGTTCTCAGGTAAGCGGCCGCTTGCGCATGGCTTGAGATGCGGACAGGCTCTTTCGGTACAGTGGCCGGTTCCTTCATCACGCCTAAGGCGTCCTTGGGCTTGATCCGGTCCTTTATCTCACCGATAAAGGTGCGGGTAAAGTCGGTCAACCGGATCGTTTCCGCCGCATCGGTAATGAAGGACGAGGCATCCGCCTCCATACGCCGCGGTCCCCAGCCGCCGTCCGCTGAGCTGAAGGGCATCCGGATCGACCGGCTGATATGTAAGCTTACTTTTCGCAAGACACCCCAATGGGAAAACAACGCTTCTCCCTCTATGGAGGGACTTAAGCTTTGAACCGCCCGCTCCAGCTTCTCCTCCGGACCGGCTGCCGGACGAAGGCGCTTCTGCCGCAGGAAGAGCGACCCGTACATCCGCTTGAGGCAGAAAACGGAACAAACCGCTCACATGATCGTTCGTCAGCCGCCAGTACAAGCCGTCGTGCTGACCGGAGGCCACCGCTCCCGTCACCGGGTCTTTATTCGAGTTATCCCAAACAAATGCCGCCCGCTCCGCCGTCAGGGCGGAGGTTTGATAAACGTTGGCGTGAAAATACGCGAATAAGGCCAAAAACAGCAGCAGCACCGTAGCAAGTAAAATGGCGGGAGCCGTCAGCGACGCTTCGAGCGTAAACTGGCCGGACTCCATCCGCCAGATCCGGGCCAGTACCCGGCGGATACGAGTATAATAAGCCCTCTTCCGTAACCTATATTTTTCTTTCATGCGCTTACGGCGATTTAGGGCTTAAGCTTCCCGCGTCGGTCTTGATGGATCCCGATTGATCCGTAATCTCCGTATCTGCGGATTCGAACAGTGCCTTAAGCCACTTCATAATCCATTTGCGGAACGCAATCGCGATAATGATCAGCACCGCCACAATAAGCAGAATCTCCAGTGTTCCAAGGCCGTCCTCCTCCTTCCAAAATCGGTTCCAGGCGTTTGCAATCGCTTGTTTCATCTTTCTTCCTCCTTGTTTTTTCTTAAGACATCATCATTAATGCCGGCGCCGCCACCATGACCATGACGACAAAAAAGATCAGCACCATCGGGAAAACGAGCTTCGAGGAAGCCTCTTCCCCGAGCGTCCGGGCGAGCGCTTTGCGCTTGTCCCATAAGGTGACCGACAGCTCGCGCAGAGACATCACCAGCTCTTCTCCGCCCCTCCGGTAGTTGAGCAGCAGGGTCGTTGTAAACAAAGAGACCTCTTGGAGTGCGCATCGTTTGCTGAAATCCTCCATGACTTTCGAGAAGGAGGCATTCATTTTCAAGGCCTGCACGGCGGTTGTCAATTCAGCCAGGAGCGGGCCGGATTCCGGACCCTTCGCTTCCACCGAACGGGTCAGCGCCTGCTGCACAGTTTCCCCGGCGTTCACAAGCAGGGTCAGTTCATTCAGCGGCTCGGGCAGCTCGAGAAGCATCAGCCGTTTCTTTCGTTTCAGCCGGTCGCTGATTTGCTTGTACAGCAGAAAAGGGGCGAAGACAGCCAGCAGAGCCCCGTAGGCAAGCATTTCCGCGTTTCCGTCCGAAACGCAGGCCAGAAGCGTCACGAGGCTGAACAGCCCGTAAATCCAAAGGATGAGGCTAGCGATAAAAGCTTTCGTGTAAGCCGAGGCTACCTTCGCCCCGTGCAAGCCGATCATGATATGATGCACTTTCCCTACGGCTTCAGGGAACCGTTCGGCGATGCCGGCTTTGTCCATCATCCAGAGTGCCGGCGGTCCGCAGTAACGCCATAGTTCATTTTGACAGCCCGGCAAACCGCGCAGCCACGGGGCGTACTCACGATGCGTATAACCGGCGGCCGCCCCGAACAGAACCGCTTCTACAATCAACAGGATCCACATGACGTTTTTTCCTCAAATTTTAATGTTCATGATTTTGCGCGTAAGCGCGAAGCAGGCGAGCAGGACGATCAGCGCGCCGCCCATGATGAGCCGGCCGCCTCCGCGGTACAATGGCTCCATATAATCGGCCGAGCTGAAGGTGAGGACGGCTACCACGACAACCGGAGCGAAGGCAAGCACGTTGGACTCGAATTTTTTCTGCGCAATGCCCACTTGGATGTCCTGCTCAATGTCCAGCTTGTCCTGAATGATACCGGCCGTCCGGCGGATGACCTGCACGAGATTGCCTCCCGTCCTTTTGCACGTGACGAACACGTCGGCGAACTGAATAATTTCTTCTATATGCGTTCTCCGGCTGAACAGAAACAGTGCGGACTCCGCCGTTTCGCCGTTTTCAAGGCGTCTGACGATAATTTCCAGTTCTTTGACAATCATAGCCTCGGGACTCGGATAAAGCGAGCCTGACATCCAGCGGCGCGTCCTGGAAGGCCGATTCCACCGATTTGCCCGCGCTGAGCGATGAGGAAAGAGCGGCCAGCATCTGCTTAAACTGCAGCTTAAGCTGCGCCTTCCGTTTCACAATCCGCTGACGCCGGCTCAGGACAGGCGCGTACAAGCCGAATAAAGCGAGGACCAGCATCGCCGGAATGCTTTTAAAAAAGACAAAGGCGACCCCACCCATGACCACAGCCCCGCAAACAACGGAAACGGCGATCTCCGAGGACTTCATGTGATACTCGTTATAATCCGGAAGAGCGGATGTTTTCTTCGAGGGTCTATAAATTCCGGCCCATTCCGAAATCCACTTGTTTCTTTGGAACCGCCCGATTCCTCCGGAACCAGCCTGCCATTTGAGCAAGGCATCTCCTCCCTTTTAGGCCAATCCGGCCATTTTCAGCTTCCAATCCTGCTGCAGTTCATTCCCTGTAGGCTCCAGGCTTCCGAGCACTTTGCCGTCCGGCGATTCGCCTGTTTCACGGAACCGGAAGAGCGGGTTCAGCTTCACCTCCCCCGTTCTCCACCCGCAGCACTTCACTGATCTCCGTCACTCTTCGCGACCGGTCCCGCGGACCGCTGCAGATGGACCATAATGTCCAGAGCCGATGCGATCTGCTGCCGAATCACCTCAACGGGAAGCGGAGCTCCGCTCAGTACCATCGTCTCGAGACGGCTCAGCATATCCCGCGTGGAGTTGGCGTGGCCCGTGCTTAAGCCGCCGTCATGCCCGGTATTCATTGCCTGCAGCATGTCGAGCGCCTCCGCACCACGGACCTCCCCGACAATGATGCGGTTCGGCCGCATCCGAAGGGAGGAGCGGATCAAATCGCGGATCGTCAGCTCGCCGCGCCCTTCCGTATTGGCATTCCGCGTCTCCAGTCCGACGATATTCGGGATTCCCCGGATTTGCAGCTCGGCCGAATCTTCGATCGTAATAATCCGCTCATCCGCCGGGATATATTGGGCCAGCGCATTCAGGAACGTGGTTTTCCCCGACCCCGTTCCCCGCCGATGAACAGATTGTATTTCCCACGGATCATCCGAATCAAAAAATCCGCCGCTTCCTTCGTTAACGCATTCCGGCCGGTTAAATCGTCCAAGGTCATAGGGTTCTCCGGGAACTTACGGATCGTCATCGCGGGACCACGCAAAGCGATCGGCGGCAGCACGATATTGACACGGGAGCCGTCGGCCAGCCTCGCATCCACGATCGGGCTCGATTCATTCACGATCCGGTTAACCCGGGCTACAATCGTCTGGATCGTGTCCTCCAGTTTCTCCCGGCTTTCAAACCGGATATCGGTCTGCATCAGCCGCCCGTTCTGCTCGATAAAGATCTGATCGTGGGCATTGATCATAATTTCCGTAATGCTCTTGTCATCGACAAGCGGTTGAAGCACATCCAGTCCCCGGAAGGAGTGAAACAGCTCCTGGCAAAGCTTCTGCTTCTGCCCGGCCGTCAAATAGGAGCTCCGCGAGTAAGCAAATACCTCCTGCTCGATCCGTTCCATGAGCTGCTCGTCGGACAAGGTCATCCCGAGGTCGAGGCTCTCCTGGATGCTTTGCTTCAAACGCTGCTTCACCTCATCGGACCGCACCGGCCGGCACCTCCGCTTCATCCGTTAACAAACGCACGGCACGCTCCGCAAACTCGGTGGAAAACATCGTGCCGGTGCCGGCTACCGCTTTCCAATCCGGAATATACGGAAGCCTGTAGTCGGAATAAATCCCGTAGGCCGCAAAATCGTTGACAGGGCTCCCCACCCATTTGTTATGGACGTATTTCACTCTGCCGCGCAGATCAGCCGGTTCCAGCCATCCGTTTTCAAGCAGACACCCGGTCTTTTCCCGGGTTTTGCCCAGATGCACCGAATCGTCCGTGAAGAGCCACAGCGACTCCCCGCTCGCAGCAAAAACTTCTTTTGAAAAGGGAGCAAGGCCGAGTCCAGATCCAGAATGACGCGGTCGTATTCCCCGTCTCCGTTAATCCCGTAAGAAGTCGGGTGATCTCTTCCCCTCCGATCTCAAGCGGCTCAGCGCCGTTCGGCGACGGAGGGATGAAATCGAACTTCCACAACGGATGCTTCTTCCGGTTCGCTTCGAGCTTCGAAGGAATCCATTTCGGGTTCGTCTTGGCATAATACAGCAGTTGGGAAAAAGCTTCTCCTTCCCCGTTCCCGTCTGCCTCATACCACCCTCGAGAAGGAAACAGCTCCATGCAAACGCACAGCACCCGCTTGCCCTGCACTGCCAGCTGGCGGGCCAGGTGCACTGCCGTCACCGTCTTGCCCGTACCGCCGGCGGCGGAGTAGACCGCGGTAATCGTCGTACCTTTCCGGCCTGTGATCGGCCGGCTTGCGCAGTACTCGTTGTAATGCGCCGTAATGCTCGAGAGCGACCGGTCCAGCGGCTGAAACTTGCATAGGACGGGATATTCCAACACGCCGCCGGACACCGCCTGATCGCTGATGATCACCGTACAGCCCGGCCTTAACCCGTATACCGCATCCGTGAGCGGCATCAGCGATTCATGCACCATGAGGATCAAAGGCTCCGTATTCTGCTCGACAAAAAGCCTGCCCTGCTCGGCCGTGGTGAAGACCCGGATCCCATAAAGCTCCGCATATTCCGAAGTGCGGATATAAGCGGAAACCATCTCTCCGAAATAAGGATCCTCGTCGAGCAGCACCAAATTCATTTTTGCCATAAGGCACTGCCTCCTTTGTATTCGTAATAAAGAACGTGCGGCCCCGCCTCCTTCTTGTTACGCATCGGTCCTGATATCTAACGGCTGCGACACCTCTTTCAGACAAACAAAAAAAGCACGCACTGGTTGAAGAAGATTTTCTTCAATCAGCGGTGCTTCCGCTTTGCCATATGATAATGTACTCGTATTATAGCATAAGTGTTAGGAAAATCAATACTTTCGTTCCATTTCATCCCTTCATGCCTTTGGTTTCAACGGAATGAACCTCCGCGCACCGGCAAATTCGGCGCTGTATTCCGGCGTAGATACCGGTATGATTTCAACGGTCCGCCCGGTTTGGGGCGAATGGATCATTCGTCCCTCGCCGATATACATAGCCACGTGATGTACTTGGCCTTTGCCTTTATTATGCGCATAGAACAACAGGTCGCCGGGCTGAAGCTCTTCCGGCTTCACCTTGGTGCCCGCGACCTCCTGATCCTTGGCGTCCCTTGGGATAGCGATGCCGTAGAACCGATACAAGGAATACGTGAATCCCGAACAATCGAATCCGAATCCTGAAGTCCCCGCCCATAGGTACGGAAGTCCAACAAACTGACGTGCCGTCTCTACAAGCTGGGGGCCGGTAACTGCGGACTCCTGCTGCATGGCGGCCCGGTCGCCGGCTTCCCGCAGTACATCCGTTTGGTCCACCCAGCGGATTCCCTGCGGCACAGCGACAGCCCAGCGCGGGCCTTCTTCCAGCACGACGGGGAGGCGGGTGCCGAAGCTTATTTCCATTGCCGGATCTTGATCCCGGGCTAACTCATACAGCATCGCTGTCGGCTTGATCACCATGGCGACCGGGCATGCCGAATAATCGGTCAGGCTGTCCGAGAGCTGCGATCGTGGCGACCAGCCGGTATAACCATCAGGCGAGCCGGGCTTACCCTGCTCGGCCACAGCCGCCTTCGCCCAATCATTCCGTACTTCCAGCAGCTTCACCTGCGTCCCCAGCAGCACTTCCGTTTCCAGCTTGCCGACAAGCCAGAGCTTATCGGCAGTGTTCATCGGAGCCAGCCACGCCCTAAGATCGGCAGGGTTCTGCAGCGACGGACGATCCTTCGAGCGGGAAAGACCAGGCTCCTTCCAAAGCGTCGCCACCGAGACCGCGATTTGACGCAGGGCAGGATCTTTTGTCTTCGGCACTGTACCTTCGCACGTAAAAGATGGAGCCGGGCGATAGGTTTCATCAGGATTGGATACGGTCGCCTTAGGCAAAGCAAAATCATTCGTCGAGACCGAAATCCCCGCCTCAACGGGGGCGGCATGGGTGTAGACGGAGACCTTGCATTCGCACCCGTCTGACGGATGGATAGAATCACAACCGCCAGACCCAGGATGGTCGCCATGAGGGTCATTGGAACAAGTAGTCTTCGCCAGATCATGACGGTGCTTCTGGGCAGGCTCGGGCCCATTCCTTCCGGAATGAGCCGGCCGTATTCATTTTATACGGAATCCCTGCTTTCATTCAGTGCCCCCCGGGAAATGAATTAAGAATGTGCGGTCGCCACCCATACGGCCTTCGGCTTGTCGTACCGGTTCATGCTTTGTTCCTCCATCACCGAAGCCTTCCAACCTTTGAATAAACGTTCCAGTTGGTCGCGATCGAAAAACCGTTTCCGCTTCCCGTCCAGTTCGTAATAATTCGGTTCCAGCTCCAAGCCTTGGCCGGCGCCGTACTCCACATCCTTCACGGAGTTCAACCGGCAGATCAGCACCCCTCCGGGACGAAGGATGCGGCGGATATCCGCCGCAATCTTCAGCGTATCCGCCCAAGCGAAATAATGCAGGCTCAGATCGGCGATGACGACCTGTGCCGATCGATCGGGAAACGGCGACTGGGTCCGGCATGCGGATGATCTGCGTTCGCGCCTTCGGGACAAGCTCGCTCACCTTTTGCAGAGTCGCCGTTGAATGGTCGCAGGCGATGACTTCGTATCCGCGCTCGCTCAAATATAGTGTGTCGTTGCCGGCACCGCGGCCGAGGTCGATCATGGGAATGCCCGCGGATTTCTCAAGCTCTTCCGCGAACGGCTCCAGCCACAGATCGTAACGCACCTTGGAGGCATCCAGCCCCGAAAAGATTTCATCCCAAAATAAAGCGTCAGTCAATCGAAGCCAGCTCCCCTGATTTGATCAACCTTGATGTCCAAGGCTTAAGTCCGCATCAAAAACAGCGTCAGCTCCTCACGGTTGTGGAAAAGCTGCTTCGCCTTCTGCAGCGACAGCTCCGGAGACAGATCCTGCGTTACTTCCCGGATCGTTTGAAACGCCTTCTTATGCATGAGCTTCACCGTAATGATGGCGGTGCCGCCCGGCTGAAGCGCGTAGACCAGGCTTTTTACAAGCTTCGCCATCTGGCGGTGGCTCCAGCTCATATCGCAGACCAGCAGATCGAACTCGCCCGAAGCGAAGACGACATCAGCCGCATTCTTCTGCAAATATCGGAGGCGCGGGTTGCGCAGCAGACCGGCGTCCAGTTTGGCGGGATCGACCGCCGTAACCTCAAGCCCTCTCTCCAGCAGCAGCGAGGTCCAGCCGCCTGGAGCCGCTCCGATATCCAGTGCAGCATGGTAGGCGGACAAGTCAAGACCGAACGCCTGCTCCGCTTCCAACAGCTTGAACTTGGCGCGCGATATCTGTCCTTCTTCTCTGCGGAAACGGATGGCGCCGCCCGACCAATCGCTTAAATTCTCCTCCGGACGGGAACGCCCCATATAGATTTGCGAAGCGGCAATAAGAAGTGACAGCACTTCATCGGCATCCTTCACGACAGGTACGGCTTGCCATTCTTTTTCCAGCCGCTCGTCCAATGCCTGCTTCAGCTCCGAAGGGGACACAGCCGGACCGCCTTCCTCCGTCTTCCGCACCTGCACCGCAATCCGCCGCCCGGCCGCCGGCGCTTGTTCCTTGAGCTGTCTTTGTACCCATTCGGCGATGCTGTCCAGTCCCTCATTCCCGAAGGACGCCTCCGCATCCACCGGCTGCATATGACGTAAAAATATCGGCTCCTGCTCCGAAATGGTCCGTACCACCTGCTCCCGACATTCCTCCACTGTAAATTTGAACAACTCACCCGCCGCGATCCATTCAAAACGAACGGGCGTATCGAACAGCCGCCTGATCTCTTCCTGCGCCTGCTGGGCAAAGCCCCGGTTAGCCGTACCGATCCAAATCGACTGACTCATTACAGCACCTTGATCCACGGCCGGTCGCCGAACCATTCCAGCTTGACCGGTACCTGATACGCTTTATGCAAATTCTCTTCCGTAAGGACATCCTCTTTCTTCCCTGAGGCGATGATCCGCCCCTGGTCGATCAGCAGGAGATGGGTAAACATCGGCATAATTTCCTCGATATGATGCGTTACATAGATTACGGTCATTTGCTGGCCGCTCAGCTCGTTGATCTGCTCGAGCAGCTTTTCGCGCTCATACAGATCCAAACCGGAGCACGGCTCGTCCATGATCAGTATCGACGGCTTCGTCATCAAGGATCGGGCCAGCATCACTTTCTTGCGTTCCCCTTGCGACAGGGTAACGAGCGGTTGAAAAGCAAGATGGCGCAGCTTGAAGCTCTCGAGCATCCGGAGCGCTCTTTCTTGAACGCCTGCGGGAATCTCCTCGTAAAAACGAAGAAAGCCGAACTCGCCCGTAGCCACAACCTCCCACACCGTATCGGCCGGCGTCAGCTTCTCGTAGAGCGACTGGCTGATGTAGCCGATCCGCTTGCGCACTTCACGGACATCGCATTCTCCATATGTATTGCCGAGCACCCGAACTTTCCCCGGCTAGGAAATTGATAACCGGTGAGCGACTCAAGAATCGTCGTTTTCCCCGATCCGTTCTTGCCGAGGACAACCCAGTGCTCTCCCTCTTGAATGTTTAAGTCCACGCCCGATAAAATATTCCGCTCTTCCCGGATAAAATCGATATTTTCCAGCAGTACGACAGACGACACCTGATCACAACCTATCCCTTAACAGTTTTGGCAATTTCGAGCAGCAATTCCGGCGGCACCGGTCCGTTAAACACTTGTACGCCCTCCGGTCTTGCCGTGTATAAACTCTGGTACATATTCATCCGTCCCCCGTCGCTGGAGGTGTGCAAATAGATACGGCGGGGAAACCGGCCCGTTTCCAGAATCCGGCCGACCACCTGCATGCCGTTCGGCTGGCCCCAGCCCAAATCGTAATCCAGCGAAAGGATATCCACATCGCATTCCGTAAGGAGCAGTATGCATTCCTCCGCATTCCTCGCCAGCGCGAACCCTTTCGGGCAGGGACGGTAATCGTCCAGATAAACATGGATCATCTTGCAGCAAGCTCCTTTACAAAAGCGATTTCCGCCGCATGCGTATCGCCCCGCGGGATGGAGGTTTCCAGCACCGCCGGCGACTCCGCCTTCCCGGCGATCCCAGGAGAGGTCAGCATTTCGCGAAAGCGCTCCGGACCGATCTCGCCCCTGCCGATGTTCGCATGCCGGTCCTTCCCCGATCCGCACGGATACATGGAATCGTTGAGATGGAGTGCTCTCAGATGCTCGAGGTAACCGAGCCTCGCGGCCTTTTCCTCCAGCTGCTTCCAGCCTCCGGGGGAGGCCGGCCATAAGCCGGAAGCGAAAGCATGGCACGTATCGAAGCAGAAGCCGATCAAATCCGGACGCGCGCACAGGCTCCGGACCTGAACGAGCTCTTCGAGCGTCGTTCCCATTGCCGACCCTTCCCCGGCTTTATTCTCAATCAATAGTAACGCCTTGCCGGTATAACCTGCCAGTACGTCATTTAAACATTGTATAATATTTTTGTATCCTTGTAACGGGTCTTTGCCTCTATATTTGCCGAAATGAACGACGACTCCCAGCGATCCGCAGGCATCGGCGATGGCCAGATCGTTGCGCAGGGAGCCAATGGTCGCTTGCCGCAGCGGCCCTTCCTCGGTTGCCAAATTCGTCGGATAAGGGGAATGCGCAATAGATACCACGCCTTCAGCCCGGCAAAAATGGGCGCACTCCGCTGCATCGGGAGGAATACGGGGCTTAAGCGCCAAACTGCGCGGATTTTTCGGAAAATACTGAAACGAACCGCCGCCCAGCCTGAGGGCTGTCCGGGCCGTTTCCAGCATGCCTTTGCGGGTACTGATATGACAGCCTACCTTCATCTCGCAGTCCACCTCCTCAATGCTGACAAACCGGGCAGCAGAACGACTTCTTGGAAGATGTATCTCTTCGTTCGATCGGATGCCCGCGCGGACGCAGGGTTCCCCTTCGCGGTCGTACACCCTGCACCGGCTGTCGAAGCCGCCGGTCAGCGTATCGCCCGGGAACAGCGGCATTTCCATGTAGCCTCCCCAGCGGATGGCCTCCTCGAGCACCTCACGCATCGAACGGTACAATCCCGCCATTTCTTGTTCGGTTAAATCCGAGGACCGGCGCGTAGGCAAAGCAGACCGGCCTGAAAGCAGATTTCATCCGAATAGCAGTTGCCGATACCGGAGACGACGCCTTGATCGACCAGGCAAGCCTTTAAGGTGCCGTTCCTCTGCCGAAACAATTTACGAAAGACCGGTTCCGTTAATTCGGGAGCAAAAGGGTCCGGGCCGAGCTTGGCCATAAGCGCAGGGATTTCCTCCGCCGGATGCAGATGCAGGTAGCCGAGCCGCAGACCGATAAAAAAGAGATGGTCCCCGCCCATGCCGAGCCGCACTTGGACCGAACGCTCGGGCTTATCCTCCAAACGCCCGTAATACATCATGCCGCCGAGCATTAAATGCAGTACCAGCACATCGGACGACGATAAGTGAAACAAAAGATGCTTCGCGCGCCTTTCAATTCTTTGGACGGCCTGACCGACCAGAGCCCTGCGAAAATGCTCCGGCTCCACATTGATCGACTTCTCTCGTTCGATTTCCGTTTCCGTAATCGTCTTCCCCGCCATGCGCCCGCTCAGCAGGATCCGGTAATTCTCCATCTCCGGAAGCTCCGGCATACCCATTCCCTCCTCATGGATGATCTTTCCAATCCATTTCCATTTCAAGGAGGAATTATACGTTCTGTTCGAACGGCAGACTGAGCTGCTCCGGCAAGCGACCGGATAACGGAGTCCGCGGGATGCGCTTCGGACGCTTCGGCGAACCGGATCTGCCCACGGCCCCGCCGGCCCCCTGAAGGAATGACGCTTCGTGTCCCTCACCGCGGTCAGGCTGCGAAACGCTTTGCAGAACGGACTGGCCCGCGGCTTCCGCCTTCCGCTTGGTTCGTCCCGACCCCGTGCCCGTACCCGACCTACGGGTACGCTCCGTTTCCGCCGCCGCTTTCCTTCTCAATCGTTCGATCCGCTTCTCCAGCGCCATGCCTTCGGCAAGCTCTTTGTCCTCGGCTCCCGAACGTCCGCCTGTCCTGGCGTGGCCGCCCCGTCCGCTGCGCTTTAAGGCGTTCCTCTGCCACAATTTATCCAGCGCCAGCTCGGCATAACGGAGTGCGGTCTTGAGAGATTTTTCCTTATGTTCATAGTACATGGCCAGCTCGATGAACGGCTCCAGGGAAGCTGTGGGACGCTCCCCTCTATCCGCAATATATTGCTGCCACAAACGGCAGGCCTCGGCATACCGCCCGCGCTGCTTAAAGTATTGGGCCAGGGGCAGGAGACAGCCAGCTTCCGGTCCGAACCCATCCGCTGCGGCTTCCGGCTCACCCGCTTCCTCCCCGGTATCAACCGTGCCTTGCGTTACCATCTGCAGCGAGCCGGTCCATTGCCTCTTCCGCCATCGAATGCAGTCCCACTTTATCCAGCCATAGGCCGAGCCGGAACCATTCCTCGCTGCCCGCTTCCCGGATGCGTTCCCAGTCCACACTGCCTTCCGTTACGGCTGCAAAATGGACCGCCAGCCCGGCAAGCGACAGCACATCCAGCTCATTGTGAAGGAAGACGCCTTTCAGCACTTCCGGCTTCCGCTCCGCCAAGTACTGAAAATACAGCGTCGGCGCAAGCGACCCCGGCACGTCGTCTTCCCGGTGTACGCCTAGCCGCTCTTCCTCCACCTTCCCCAGCCTGCAGGACGGCGACGTATGCTTCCACAAGCTTCGCGACGGGTAGAGGAAGTCAATATGTCCTTCCGGCTCCCGCTCCAGCTTCACCCGGTTCATGATGTAGCGGCTCTTCAGGATCGGCCAGTCGAACGACTTGCCGTTATAGGAAATCAGCAAGGGATGCCGCTCCAGCAGCACCTGCAGATAAGCCAGCATCGCCGCTTCCTCTCCGGGATGGCGGATCAGCATCTGTTCGACCGTGTACCGTCCGCCTTCGAAGTAGCCGACCCCGATCATAAATGGCACGTTTCCCGCCCCAAGGCCAAGTCCCGTCGTCTCCGTATCGAGGAACAGCAGCTTTTCGTGGAACGAGTCCTCTTCCGAAGTTAAAGATTCCGGCAGTCCTGTCAGCAGAAGCGGTTTCAGTCCCGCTCCCTTCCCCTGCAGCGAGGCCAGTACATAATGCCCATGCCGGAATCCCGGCTCATAGGTGCGGCGGCGCATAACGAAGGCTCCCGCTTCGATGTGCATCATCGATGCTCCGACGACGGCCCACTCGTCGTTCTCTGCCGGGCCGCCCGGACCAGAAGCCGTCCCAGCCGATGCCGCTCGGACCGATCCCTCCGCTCCCGCTGCGGCGGCCCCGGCCGGAGCTTCGCCTTCCGTCTTCTCCTCCTGCCGCCTTCCCGCGGCATCGTCCCGCTTATGCCGCAGCGACCTTTCGCGGAGTAAGCTCATCGGCCCGCCTCCACGCGCCGCAGCAGGCCGAGCGCCAGCTCCTTGCCCGTAAGGCCGACCTCCTCGATCGGCCCGACGCAGGCGGGACAACCGCTCAGGCGAGCCGCAGGCGCTGATCAGGCGCTTCGCCTCGTCGATCAGCTGGCCGTGAACCTCGTACAGCCTCTCGCTGAGCCCGACGCCGCCAGGATACCGGTCGTAGAAGAACAGCGTCGGCTTCTTGTTATGTACCGCCTTCACCTGCGGCACGACACGGATGTCCTGCGGATCGCACATAAGGTACAGCGGGGCGATATGGACAAGAACGTTCGACAGCCCGAGCAGGGCGTACTGCATATCGTTGGTGGACATGCTCGCGGCCACCTCGTCGGAGAAGGTGAACCAATAAGAGCTCGTATGCGGCTCCTCCTCCGGCAGATGGATGGGCCCTGAACCGATGTTCTCGTGGGTCCGCAGCCGGATTTTCTTAAAAATCGTCGGCTTCGCATTCACCGTCACTTCACCGAATTGGCGGTGCAGCGCACCGTCCGCCGATTCGCGGTTCACATGCAGCACCTTCAGCTGCACGGCCAGAGAAGCATCCGTGAAGTAATCGACGTTCACCTCGCGGACGTAAGCCTTCTTCTCCTCGTAATCAAGCTTCTCCACCTGATACTGCACGCCTTCATGAATATAGATCGCTTCTTCGTGAATCAGAGTCGGCGCGCCGAAACGGTCCACCTCGCCGAGCACGCGGGAGCCGTTCGATATGTCAATGATTATGAAATTCTCCTGAGCAGCTGAACGCAAGCTGATATTATGAGCCGGGAACGACTGTTCCATCCAATACCAGCGGCGGTTCGTGTGGTGAAGCACCTGCTCCTCCGTCAAAAATTCCAGGATATCCTTCAGCGACTCGTCGCCGAACTTCTCCCCTCTTCAAAAGGCAGCGCTCGTAAGCGGCGCATTTCACATGATCCACCAGAATGATCAGATTATCCGGATGAATCAGCGCGCGCTCCGGCGGCCGCTCGATGAAAAAGTGCGGATTCTGGATCATATATTGATCCAGCGGGTTGCTGCTCGCCACGAGGAACGTGATCGAGCTCTCCTGCCTCCGGCCGGCGCGGCCGGACTGCTGCCACGTGCTGGCGACCGTCCCCGGGTAGCCGTTCATCACGCACGCCTGCAGCTGGCCGATATCGATGCCGAGCTCCAGCGCGTTCGTGCTGACGACGCCGCGGATTTCGCCGCTGCGCAGGCCGCGCTCGATCTCCCGCCGAAGCTTCGGCAGATAGCCGCCGCGGTAGCCGCGGATCGATTTGGAGCCGAGCTCGTGCGCCACCAGCTCCTGCAAGTAGGTCAGCAGGATTTCCACCCGCACCCGGTCAGCGGGCAAATACGATCGTTTGCACTCCCTGCTTCAGCAGCATCGCGGCGATCTTGCGCGTCTCCAGCACGCTGCTCTTGCGGATGCCAAGTTGCTGGTTCACCACGGGCGGATTATAGAACACGAAATGCTTCTCCCCGCCGGCGCGCCGTTATCCGCAATAAGCGACACGGGCTCGCCGATCAGCCGTTCCGCATGCTCCTTCGGGTTGTCAATCGTCGCCGAAGCGCAAATAAACTGCGGGTTCGAGCCGTAAAACCGGCAAATCCGCTTCAGCCGCCGGATCACGTTGGCGACATGGTCGCCGAATACCCCGCGGTATGTATGTACCTCGTCGATCACAATGAATTTAATGTTCTCAAACAGCTTGACCCACTTCGTATGATGCGGCAGAATCGCCGAATGCAGCATATCCGGGTTCGTCACGACGATATGCCCCGCGTTGCGGATGGCCTGCCTGACGGTCGGAGGCGTGTCGCCGTCATAGGTATGCGTCTTGATGTCCGCCCCCATGACATTCCCCATTTCCTGCAGCTCCGCCACCTGATCCTGGGCCAAGGCTTTCGTCGGAAACAAATAAAGCGCACGCGCGCTCTCGTCCTGCAAAATGCCCTGCAGCACGGGCAAATTGTAGCACAGCGTCTTGCCGGAGGCCGTCGGGGTCACGGTAACGACATGCCGGCCCTGCCGCACCTCGCTGAACGATTGCGCCTGGTGCGTATACAGACGGGAAATGCCTTTGGCCCCGAGCGCCTCCTTGAGCAGAGGATTTAGCCCCTCCGGGAAATCCGCATAACGGCCTTCGCGCGGAGGAATTGTATGCCAGTAAGTCACCTGGGACATCAGCTCCGGAGTCGCACGGATCAATTCAATCATTTCATCTATGGAAGAAACCTTTCCGGTTAAACGGTTCATGAGAATTCGCTCCTTTAGCGTAGCGTCATTCCCATTATATCGAATGCATGTTCGGGGTTCAATCCCTAAGTTCGTCGGTGCTTTGCCGGAAACTTCGTATCATTTGTCCCACTTCTTTATATACATAAATAAGGAACCGGAAAGAGACGAGCCGGCGACTTCATCCCGATATCACTTATTCCTATACCGAGGTGAAAGACATGAACCCAAGGCTTCCAGCCGCTTGCAAGGCACTCTACCCGACAATACGCCCGCAAGTCTGCGGCTCTCCGCGACCCTCCATCCTCCGGCTACCGGAAGCGAAAGGGATGGGCTCCTCTACATGGTAATGCGCTTGGTGCAAGGTGTCGGCGTACTGTATGGCCTGATCTTTATCGGCGGAATGATTGCGGCGGGCGGGTCGCTCCCGGTGTGGTTCGAATGGGCGAACGGCGCTTATATGATACTGGGAGGAACGACGGCGCTTCTCTGGTATGCCGGGCGTTACGGGAACCGGCAGACGCTTTTCCTGTTCGTCATCAGCGCGAGCGTCTCTTACGCGGCCGATTGGATCAGCTCGCACAGCGGACGCTTGTTCGGAGAAGGCGGCTCCGGTCTTTCGCTCACCCCACTGGTGTTCGGCGTACCGATGGCTCTTCCTTTCGCCTGGTGCATGCTCCTTATTATCGCCAAAGCCTTTGCTCCGGTCCGGTCGCCGCGTCAGGCTTGGCAGGGTCTCAGCCTGACCGAGTTCGAATCGCCGGGGAAGGAACGACTGCTCCGTTCCCGCAAGTGGCGCCGCAGAAGAAGCTTTTGGCTTCCCGGACTTTGGGGGGCGGCGCTTATCACTTCCGTACATTTGCTGCTGAGCCCTGTTTCCGTCAACTATTCGAACGGGAACGGGAGAGCGGCGGCCGGACCGGACAGCATGGCGGACTTGTATGAAATCCCGCTCGGCCGTTTTTTTTGCTGGTGGGCGATGGCTCTCGTGATCATTAACTTCATTAATTATTTGCATGACGAATATTTTGCGGAAACGGACAGCCGCTTCGGCGACTCCAAGCTCATTCCCGCCATGCTGCTGCTGACGCTGGAAGCGTTCTTCCTGACGTTAGCCGTTCGTTCCGAGCTATGGTGGCCGGCCGCCTTGAACGTGCTGCTGCTCGGCATTTTGTATTTATGGAAGCGCAGCGAAGAAAAAGGATAACCGCTCCCCTATGCCGGCAAAAAATAAGGACCAGTCCCGTATTTTGTCCGGAGCTGGTCCCTTATGGCTGTTTCTGTCGTAATTTCCGTCTGAAAGGCTGTCAATTCAAGGAAAAGATACCGTCAGCGATGTCGGATTCTGCGCTTTCCCGGGAAAAGTTAAACCGAGATGCGGGTAGAAGCTAAAGCAAATCCGAAGAATCGTCATAATCGTACCGGAAGCCGTCCAGCGCCGCCGTCGTCCGATGAGGCTCATAATTCATGGCGGCCGATGCGTTCACCTTCAGCTTCGATAGCACTTCTTGAAACGGATAGGCTTTCGATTCGCTTTCCTGCTTGCGGATTGCAATCTGCAAAGCTTGCTCTATTACGGCGATATCCTGGCTGGTGAAGTCCATGCCGCAATCCCTCCCAAGGCTTGATTCCTACGGAATCTATTCTTACCGATTTCCAGCCTTTTCATACTTCCGCTTGCCGAATCCCTCCACAATCCCCGCTTCAAGACGCTCCGTCGCTATACAAAAGGGGATCCCACGTCTTCTTCTTCCAGCCGAGCCTCGCGCTTACAACCTTCAAATTCCGGTCCAGCTTCACATCCACCCCGAAAGGCAGCTGCCGGTTGTACCAGAACCGCACATCCCTCCACTCCACCTCGTACCCGTCGGAAAGCTCCTTGTAGCTGACATGAATGCGCTGGGCAAATTGCAGAAAAGCCCTCACCCCGTCCGTCGCCATCGTCGCTTCCACAATCGAATTCGAACCGTCCTTGGCGTAAACGTCCTGCACCGTCACCTCTCGGCCGTGAACCAGACCGGTATAAAAATAACCGTCCGTTTCCATGACGAACTGCCAGCGGAACCAGTGCAGCGACGGCAAGACATGACAGATGCCCTCGAGCTGCAGTTCACTTCCGACCCTCGCCACAACTTTGGCATGATGGACCGTCCTTATGGCGATGTAGAGGAAGGTGGCTGCATAAATGCCTGCGAACATCCATCCCGGATTCAGACCCGCTGCGAGCCAGACGATAAGGCCTGCCGCGTGGATGCCGAACAGGACTGGCTCGAACAAGGCGAGCACATCGAGATGAAGCCATTGTTTCGAAAAAGGTCTCAGGCACTGGACACCGTATGCATTGAAGCTGTCCAGCAGCACATGAAACACGACGGCCGCAAACGTGATGCCGTAGAGCAGCGTACCCGTGCTCCGGTACGCCGAAGGTCCAAGCGATCGGCCAAGCCAGGACCAGGGGCCAAATGAATAAAGCCGGAAGCGAATGGGTCCATCCGCGGTGAATTCGAATGTAGGCGGCATAGCTCTTCAGACGTGCAGCCGCATCCAAATCCGGAGCATGCGAGCCGACCAGCGCGGCGGTAAGCACCGCATGAAACAGGCGCGGCTCGTGGGCGACCGCAGGACTCAGCGACGACAGTCCCGCGAGCGTGGCGCCGAAGAGCAAATGGCTTCCCGTATCCATGACTTCATCCTCCTCATCATGCTGTATGGTGCCGGGACCGTCCGTTCCGTGCGGTATCCTGCGGAAGCTCCGGCTCCCAGCGTTCCTCCGCATTGAACCAATAAAACCAGCCCTCCGGCCGTTCCCGGATGACCCTTTCCATGAAACGGTTCAAGAGGTTCGCCGCATCCGTCCGCGTGGCCCTCGTAAAGGAAGAGTACAAGTACAGCGGTTCCTTGAAGATCAGTCTATGCCTAAAGCCCCGCTCCCGAAACCCGTAAAAAGGTACAACCGGCACCTGCTGCTCGATCGCCAGCATGGCCGCGCCTTCCGGCGTCCGCGTGCGCCTTCCGAAGAACCGGGAAACCGGGAACGAGGGCCGCCAAAAATCACCCAGCAAAAAGACGACCCCTCCGGCCGCCAGATGCTTCTTCAGCCTGCGGTACAGCTCAAGCGGCGGGGTATTGTCATAGTCGAGCCCGGGACAGCCGAGGTTAAGAAACTTTAAATACAAGGGCCTGAGCTCCGGGCGCCTCCTGTTGCAACGGTCAAGCAGGAATAGTTGCGGCATAAATACCAGTAGTAATAAAAAAAATTACCGGTATGCGGCGTATACACAATCGCCCCACGGCCCAGCCGCAGCGCCTGCACGAGATGCTCTTCCCCTTCCGCTTGCAGGCGCCGTTTGCCGGTTACGTCCAGACGGTAGGAATCCACGAGAATTTCGTAGAGCGCGATCACCACGTTTTCATAAAAACGGAAGATCTTGCGCCTGAGCTCCGCATCCGTCAGCTTCAGCAAATCTCGCATATTCCTCTGCACCCGGTTTCCGACCCCTTGACGCGCGACGACAAATAGCAGTAGGGCGGCCGCCTTGAACGCCCACAGCATTACAAACTCCGGCGACCACCCGCATACCCGGGCCCAGCGCTTCAGCGTTTTGTCGCTCGAGGTGATCCGTCCGATCCAGTCATACATGAGGCCGCCCCCTTCTATCCGTTCAGAAAATGCTTTTTATAGCGCCGGGTGACCCGGTCTTTTTCCAGAATAATGAAGAAATCCACCGTATCAAACAGCGCATCGTACGCGGGATCTCCGCCGATTTCCGCGCCGAGCCATTGGTAGCCTTTCATCAGCGGCGGGAGCCTCCGGAAGATATCCTTCTCGCTCAGGTCGGTTTCCACCTTCTGCAGCCCCTTGATCCGGTGCGACTCGAGCGGCCGGACCCCGAACCGGTCGGTGATGACCTGTTTCTGTCTCAGCATCGTGTAGATCAGGTTCAGCTCCTCTACCGAATGCATATGCACGCTGGCGCAGCCGATCAGATAATGGTAATGATGCTCCGTAATATAAGCGGCAATGCCCTCCCAGAGCATTTGAATCGCTTTCCCGCCGCGGTAGGCCTGTGCGACGCAGCTGCGTCCGAGCTCCAGCGTCTCCCTTTTGTAAGCCGCAAACCCGCCCAAATCGAACTCGGTCTCCGAGTAAAAGCCGATCTCCCGGACCGCTCTCTCCCCAGGCAGCAGGCGGTAGGTGCCGACCACGAGGTCCGTTTCCAGATCCTTCACGATCAAATGATCGCAGTAAGCATCGTATGCATCCTGTTCCAATCCCTCAGCACTCAGCAACTGAAGATTTCTCTCCTCTTCCACAAACACTTCATACCTTAAACGGAACACTTGTTCCAGATCCCGTTCGTTCTCTGCCAGCTTGAGGGTAAGCTGTGACGGTCGCGGAGTGACAGGGCTTGCCGCTCGGATCATATTCAACACGCCTTTCTCCTTGGAAAATGAGGGGGTTCCCGCTTGATTCCAGAGTAGCATCGATTTATTAAGGGAGCGTCTGCGCGTTGTTAAGCTTTTGATAAGAAAAGCCGAAGAGACCCAGGAAATGAGTACGAAAAAAAGAGACCGGCACAAGACCGGTCTCTGCATGGCGACTTAATTCGAATCGTTCACCCGCGAAGGATATGATAAATAGGTATAAATAAAAATGAGGTCAGGATGGCCGCGACGCCCATGGCAAAGCCGCTGACGCTGCCCGCGAGCTCCGAATCGCGGATGATTCGGGCGGTGCCGATGCCGTGCGATGCGGTACCGATGGCCACGCCGATCGAGATATCGTCCCTAACCCCGGCAAGCCTGAGCAGGCCCGGGCCGAGCAGGCCGCCGAGCAGTCCGGTCAGCACGGTAAACACCGCCGTGAGCTCCGGCATGCCTCCGGCCTGGCGCGATATCTCCAGCGCCACCGGCGAGGTAACGGACTTGGGCATCATCGTGACGATCAGCTCCCGGGAGCCTCCGAGGCCCCAGACGAACGCCGCGGCAAGCAGCAGGGCACTGACCGAGCCGACCGTGATGCCGGAGAAGATCGGGACGAAGCTGGCGCCGATGCGCTTGGCATTTTTGTAGAGAGGTACGCCCAAAGCTACCGTGGCCGGTCCGAGGAGAAACGTCAGCATATCGCCGCCTTTTTGGTACGCCTCATACGGAACGTGCAGCAAAAGCAGGACGGCGACAATCAGCACCGAACAGATCAGCGACGGATGAAGCCATCCCCTGCACTCTTGGGCTTTCAAGGCGATGGCATAGGCGACCAGCGTCAGTGTAATACCGAACGCGGGAAGCCCGGTCAACTCATGCAGACTCATGCTTCGCCTCCTTACGGCTGCGGCGGCCGAGCAGCTTTACCGTCCATCCGCTGAACAGCAGCACGCCGAAGGTGCTGGCGAACAGGCTGACCAGAATGGTAACCGCCTGGCTCCCGATCAGCTGGAAGAAAACCATCGTTCCGACCACGAACGGAGCAAAAAACAGCATCATATGCCGGACCAGAAATGCGCTGGCTTCTTCCACCCATTCAACCTTTATAATCCGGAGGAACAGGCTTAACGTAAATAAAATAAGTCCGATGACGTTGGCCGGCAAAGGCAATTGAAAGACCGTTTGCAGCGCCAGCCCGATGAAATAATAAAGCAGCAAAACGGCAAAACCGATCATTCAGACGCCTCTCTTTCCGGTGCATGCAGGCTTTCCCACAAATACAGGGTCGCATAGCTTGCCCATGGCGACCATTCCGCTCCCATACGGCGCACTTCCGGCTCCGTCGGCTGATCCGTAAGAGCGTAAAGCTTCTTCAGTGCATTCCTCAGCCCGATATCCGCCGCCGGCAGCAAATTCGTACGGCCCAGGCCGAAGAGCAGGAAGCACTCGACGGTCCATCGCCTGATCCCCCTCAGCCGCGTCAGCTCCTCGATGATCTGTTCGTCGGATAGTCCCTCTAAACGATTCAGCTCCACGGAGCCATCCGCTATTTTACGCGCCCAATCGATCACATATTCCGCTTTGCGGCGGCTGAACTGCAGCTCCTGCAGCTCCTTGTAATCCAGTCTTGCGACCTCTTCCGGAGAGGGAAAGACCGGGTATTCCATGCCGTCTGCAGCATAAGGCGCAGTGGCGGCGGCCATCAATCGTTTCGTCAGCTCGGAAGCGAACGCCAGGTTCAGTCGCTGGCCAATGATCGTCTTGCACATGCATTCGAACAGATCCGCTTCGGTTAGCAGATGAAGACCGCGGAACCACATCGTAAGCGCCTCCATTTCCGGGCCCAGCGAGCGCATATGGCTGTAAAACGGCTGCAAATCCACCCCCGCCGAAAGCATCCGCTCAAGCCTCGTTTTCAGCTTCAGGACTTCCGAGGGGTTAGGCTCCTGGAGTCCGGAAATCCGCACCTCGAGCACCGGCTCTTCCGTCGTCCCCGTGCTGCGAATCTCGGCAAGATAGACCCCTTTGTCTGTCCGTAACATGCGGGATAACGCACCATCCCGAATACGATAAGTTTCATGCTTGACCCCTGCAGTCTGCCCAGCATTTTGGCAAAATCATAAGGGGGCAACGGCCGGATTTGTAAGACGCTCATTCCTTGTATCCCTCGCTTCCATGATGGTTCAAGCTTTGCATATTCTGCAGCGCTTCGTGGCATCGTAAGTAAAGTGCGAACGATCACACCTATTTCTACTAAAAAAGGAGCTGATCCCCATGGCCAAGCCGGATAACCGTGCCGACAATGTGGAGCATCTGCAAAAAAACATCAACCATACGATTGAAAATCTCGAGGAAGCCGAAGACTACTTGTCCGAGCATGCGGACGAAATCAGCCCGCGGGAACGGGAACAGGTGGAAGAGAAAAACGAACGCCGCCGCAACAGCCTGGAGGCTTTCCGCTCCGAAATTAAGGACGAAGCCGCTTATCAAAACGACAATGAATAGTCCTTTTTCCTGAAGGAAGCCTCCGGCCCTATCCATATAGGTTCGGAGGCTTTTAAGTCAGCGCAGAGGTCGCCGCTTTTCGTAGCTCTCCCTACCGAATCGATGTTCAGTCTCTTTTCCTGCCGGGAACCTCATAACGGAAATGATCGTGGGCCAGGTAGGTTTGCCCGTGAATCTCCTTGGCTTCCTCCGCCAGCTGATCTGCCATCGGCCCTTGATAGCGCGAGCTGATGTGCGTCAGAATGAGCGTCTTGACCCCCGCCTCCTTCGCAGTCCGGGCGGCGTCTTTGGCTGTGGAATGGTCGTAGCGGACCGCAAGCTCCTTGCGGTGCTCGGCAAAGGTCGACTCATGCACAAGCACATCCGCGTCCTTCGCGAGCTCAAGTGAAGCGGGGCAGGGCTGGGTATCGCCCAGAACCGTTACAATGCGCCCGGCATATGAAGGGCCGATAAACTGCCGCGCGTCCAGCGACGTACCGTCCGGCGAACGTCACATGTTCACCCTTCTTGATTTTTCCGAACAGGGGGCCTGACGTAAGTCCAAGGGCTTTCAGCTTCTCTACGTCCAGCTTGCCCTGCAGAGGCTTCTCGACAATCCGGTAACCGAAGCAGGGAACCCGGTGCACCAAAGGACCGTAAGACACTTCAAACTGCTCGTCCTCAAACAGCGTACCGCTGCTCTCCGGTTCGAGCTCGACAACCGATATTTCATAGGATAAATGAGAATCGCTGAGCTTCAGCGTCGTCTCAATCCAATCCTTGATGCCCCTGGGTCCGTAAATAATAAAAGGGGTGTCCCCGCCTTGGTAGGAACGGCTGGACAGCGGCCCCAGGCGACCCGTAAATATGATCGCCGTGCAGGTGCGTCACGAACAGCTTTTCCAGCTTGCTGATTTTAACGGGCGCACGCAGAATTTGATGCTGCGAACCTTCCCCGCAGTCAAACATCCAATAAACATTGCGCTCGGCGAGCAGATTCAGCATCACCGAGGTGACGTTGCGCTCCTTGGAAGGCATGCCTGCGCCCGTGCCGAGAAAATATAACTCCAACCCGATCGACTCCGTTCGATTCTGATATGTTATGGAAAAGAGTGGAGCTTCAGCGCTCCACTCCCTATAGCATACCCTAATTTTTGTCTACATTAAAATATCTCGCCTGCGGATGAGCGAATACGATGGCGGATACGGAAGCCTCCGGCTCCATCATGCTGCCTTCCGTTAACTGAACCCCGATATCTTCCGGCTTCATCAGCTGGAACAGCCGCTGCTGATCGTCCAGATTCGGACACGCCGGATATCCGAAGGAGAATCGCTGTCCGCGGTATTTGGCGCCGAACCGCTCCTGCATCGTCATGCCGGCCGGATCCGGGAAGCCCCATACGTCGCGCATCATTTGGTGAATCCGCTCGGCGAACGCCTCGGCCAGTTCCAGTGCGGCGACCTCGCGCCGCATGAGAACGAAGGTAGTCGCCTTGGTCCCGCCAGATCGTCGCGCGGTCGCTGACCCCATGCCCCGCCGTGACGACCAGGAAGCCGATGTAGTCCATTTCGCCGCTGTCAACCGGCTTCAGGTAATCCGCCAGGCACAGATAAGGCTCCGTATCCTGCCGCGGGAACGAGAACTTCTGCAGTACACGGCTATGATCTTCCGGGTCATAGACGATAACGTCGTTGCCGTCCGCTTGAGCCGGGAAGAACCGGTACATGCCCTGCGCCTTGATAATCCCTTCATGCTGAGCTTCCGCTAGAATTTGATCCACGGTCTCTTTGAGCTGCACCGCTTTCGGATCTTTATCCGCCAGCGACTTCTCGACCTTCCCTTTAAGTCCGAGATGGTGGCCGAGCAGCATTTGCATATTCACATAAGGAATCAAGTGGCTGATCGGGTAATCCCGCATCACATGGCGCTCCAGATCCGGCGGCACCTGTACCGGCACCGTACGGTCCACATTGGAGGACTTCACCCGCGTCAGCTGCGGCATCGCATCCTCTTTCCGCCCGGATTCCATCACATCGGAGTCCATGCTTTCCCGCAGCTCGCGGATCATCGCCTGCCGCTGCGCCGGATCGCTCAGCTTGTTGGCGAGGTCCAGTCCGTCCATGGCGTCCTTGGCGTAAAGCACAATGCCGTCGTATTCCGGAGCGATCCGCGTTTTGGTGAATTTGCGCGTAAGCGCCGCGCCGCCGACAAGGATCGGCACGTCGATGCCCGCATTTTTCAAATCCTGCGCCGTGATCACCATCTGCTGCGCCGATTTGACGAGCAGACCGGACAGCCCGATTGCATCCGGCTTCTCTTGCCGGTAGGCCTCAATGAGCTGCTCCGGCGGTACCTTGATCCCCAGGTTGATAATCTTGTAGCCGTTGTTGGAGAGAATGATCTCCACCAGGTTTTTGCCGATGTCGTGTACGTCGCCCTTAACCGTAGCGAGGATGATTTTCCCCTTCACCGCGCTCTCCGTCTTCTCCATGAACTGCTCCAGGTAAGCGACGGAGGCCTTCATGACCTCGGCGCTCTGCAGCACCTCGGCTACGATCAGCTCGTTGTTGTTGAACAGGCGGCCGACTTCCTCCATCCCGCGCATGAGCGGTCCGTTGATGACCTCGAGCGGCGTATACTTCTGAAGCGCTTCAGCCAGGTCGGGAATCAAGCCCTCTTTGGTCCCCTCGACAACATACGAAGCGAGCCGCTCCTCCAAGCTGAGGTTCGAGATTTTCTCTTTCTTCTCAACCTTCTTCGTCCGGAAGTGTGCCACAAAGGCTGCAAGCGTATCGTCATTCGTCTCATAAATAAGGCTCTCGGCCAGACGGCGCTCTTCCTCCGGAATCGAAGCGTACCGCTCGAGCTTCTCCGTGTTCACGATAGCATAATCCAGGCCTGCCTTGGTGCAGTGGTATAAAAAGACGGCATTGAGCACTTCGCGCCCGGCTTCGGGCAGCCCGAACGAGACATTGCTGAGTCCAAGAATCGTCTCCGTATCCGGCATCGCTTCTTTGATCAGGCGAATCCCTTCGATCGTTTCCTTGGCCGAACCGATATACTGCTGGTCCCCCGTTCCCACCGGAAATACGAGCGGATCGAAAATAATATCGCTCGGTTTCATACCGTATTTGTTCACCAGCAGATCATAGGAGCGCTTGGCGACTTCGAGCTTATCCTTGGCTGTGATGGCCTGCCCCCGCTCGTCGATCGTACCTACGACAGCCGCGGCGCCATAACGGTGAATGAGCGGCACCACCTTCTCGAATTTCTCCTCTCCGTCTTCGAGGTTGATCGAGTTGATGATCGCCTTCCCCTGCGAATATTTCAGGCCCAGCTCAATAACCCGGGCATCCGTGGAGTCGAGCATGAGCGGTACTTTAACCTTCTTCACGACGAGCTCGAGAAACTTCTGCATATCGCTCATTTCATCGCGGTCCGGGTCCTGCAAGCAAACGTCGACTACGGCCGCCCCGCCTTTGACCTGGGCTCTTGCGATTTCGGAGGCTTCTTCATACTTGCCTTCGACAATCAGCCGCTTGAACTTCCTGGAACCGAGAACATTCGTTCTTTCCCCAACCATGTAGGGACGGTTCGCATCTTCAATGTACACCGTCTCAATACCGGATACCGCCGGCGGGTGCGTGCCGAACTTCCGGCGCGGCTCGTAGTTTCTCAGCATTTCGGCCATCGCCTGAATATGATCCGGCGTCGTACCGCAGCGACCGCCGGCAATATTCAGCCAGCCCTGCTCGGCGAAGCCGGCCATCTTCTTCGCAAGCGATTCGGGCGATTCGTGGTAATTCCCGTTCTCATCCGGCGACCCGGCATTCGGATAACAGCTGATGGCCGTACCGGCGATCTCCGACAGCGTCCGGATGTGGTCGCGCATAAACTCCGGTCCGGTCGCACAGTTAAGGCCGATCGAAACCGGCTCCAGATGCTCCAGGGAGACATAGAACGATTCGATATTTTGACCGGCCAGCGTCGTGCCCATCGGCTCGATCGTTCCTGAAATCATCAAAGGCGACTTGCGCCCCAGCTTGTCAAACGCCTTGCGGATTCCGATGCTCCCCGCCTTGACATTCAAGGTGTCCTGGGAGGTTTCAAGCAGCAGACAATCGACGCCCGCTTCCATCAAAGCCAGCGCCTGCTCGTAGTAGCTGTCCACCAATTCGTCGAACGTGACCCCCCGGTTACCGACAGAGTCTTGGTCGTCGGACCCATCGCCCCGGCAACGTAACGCGGCCATTCCGGCGTAGAATACTTCTCCGCGGCTTCCATAGCGAGCTTGGCCGCCGCCAGATTCAATTCCCGCGCCCGGTCCTGGAGGTCATACTCCGCCAGCACGACGCTGGTCGCCCCGAACGTATTGGTTTCAATAATATCCGCGCCAGCGGCAAAATAAGCTTCATGAATTTTCCGGATCACGTCCGGGCGGGTCACGACCAGAATTTCATTACACCCATCCAGTTCTTCACTGCCAAAATCATCGGCCGTCAAGTTCTCGCGCTGAATCATGGTGCCCATGGCCCCGTCCAGAATCAGGATCTTCTTCTGTAATTGTTCTTTTAATGATGGCTTGCTCATGTATGATCCCCTCTCAACCTGCCTATGCCGAACAGGCCGGGCAAGTCCCGGCTATAACGCAAAAATCAACAGGATTCGCGTACAATTTAACCTTTAGTGTATCAGAAACGTAACATGATGAAAAGAATGAAACATATCCTATTTACTTAAACCAGGCCCTTCATTACAATTCTTATATTACTCATCGGATTTGTCAACGTTAATCCATCGACAGATACCCGGTTTTCCATTATAATGATTGCTTAGAAGAACCAATTCTCTTTATTATATGGTGAAAGAAAGAGGGATGAACATGGCAGAAATCCGCATCCGCAACACGAACGAGCGTATTAGCGGCGAAGCGAATGTCAAAGCATTTTTGGATAAACAAGAGGTATTATACGAGCATTGGGACGCCAGTAAGCTTCCCGCAGATCTGCAAGAGAACTTCAAACTGACCGATGAGGATAAAGGCCGGATTCTCGAAACGTTCGATGCCGAGATTAAAGATTTGGCGGCGCGCCGCGGTTACCGCACTTGGGATATCATCGCCCTGTCCGATGCTACGCCGAACCTCGACGAATTGCTCAAAAAATTCGAGCAGGTCCATACCCACACGGAAGACGAAGTACGTGCCATCACTGCAGGGAAGGGCATCTTCATCATTAAAGGCACCGACGATGTAGGCTACTTCGATGTCGAGCTCGAAGCCGGCGACGTCATCTCCGTTCCGGAAAGCAAGCCGCACTTCTTCACGCTGATGGAAAACCGTCAAATCGTTGCCGTTCGCCTCTTCATTGAGACCGAGGGCTGGATTGCTCATCCGTTCGACGACCCTGCCTTCATCAAAGCTTAATATATACTAGGATAAATAGCTACGCTGTCCTTGTTTTGCAAGGACCGGACCGAATCTTTTAAACTCTTATCAACTGAAAAAGGCCCGTCAGTCGCTGCAGCCGACGGGCCTTTGATTTATTCGAGCGAATCGATCACCTTTTGAATCTCGTGGAGATTCTTGATTTCAAAAGCAGGAACGATGTCGTCATTCCGCTCGATCCCATGACGGTTGATCCACATATTCCGCATCCCAACAGAACCCGAGCCCAGAATATCCGTCGTCAGCTTATCCCCGATCATCACGCCTTCCTCAGCGGTGATTCCGAGCAAGCTCATGGCGTGACGGAAAATCGAAGCGGCCGGTTTGCCTTCGCCGAATTCTCCTGAGATCACGATGTGATCGAAATAAGGGGCCAGCTCCGGTACGCCAGCCAGCTTTTCCTTTTGCAAATCAGGTGAGCCGTTGGTAAGCAGCAACAGCTTGTACTTCCCTTTCAACTGATCCAGCACTTCGAAAGTTTCTTCATAAACAATAGGACGATTGCGTCGTTCGGCCGGAAACATCTCAGCGAGCTTAGCCCCAAGTTCCTCATCCTGAATGCCGAGAGCCTCAAGTCCCCGGGTCCAGGAAGCTTTGCGGTACCCGGGAGCAAGAGCCTGCAGCTTGCGGAATTCCGGCTGCTCGCCCTGTGTAAAATGAGCCCATAAGCCTTCAAACGGGTTGATCCCGATCATTTTCGTAAAAGGAAAGGTTTCAAACGATTCATATAGAGCCCTCGCTTCGCGGCGAACCGCTTCCTCCAGCTTGTCCGGATCGAGATCATAATGCTTGGCCGCCTCGCCGCAAGTAGCCCGAAATGCTTCTTTCACGCTGCGTTCATCCCACAGCAAAGTATCATCCAAATCAAAAAGAACCGCTTTGATGGTCATCGACTGCTTCCTCTTTCTCCCCGGAATATCCATGAATCATGGTATGACTGATTACTCTTCGTTGATAGCGATGTTGTTCTTCCCCGCAAATTCCTTTAATGTTTCCTTCATTTGTTCAATAGGGAATTGGTGGTACAAACGTGTAAACGCCCAACGGTTATTTTTAGGCAGAATAACGACAACCACCGCATCCTTGCTGAATAAAATTTGGCTGATTTGCGATGCATCTACCGTCCGGTCCCCGCCGAAACGCCGGGAAGTAAGAGACTGCTTGCCGATTCTTAAAAAAGGCCGGCGTACCCAGTAAATGATCACCGCCAGAAACAAGTAACTGGCACCCGTCACCCAATACAGCTGATCCTGCCCGGCCATATTACGGAAGCTAATAAAACAGAAAACACCGACGGCCACGAGGAGCAAAGGGAACATCCAACTGCGTCCTTTAAAGACGACTGAATCTTCCGCGCCTCCTCCCGCTATCAGCGTACTTCCTGTCTTCTTCCGACGGGCATTGGTGACTTTCGTATTCTTCTTAACCATCCGTTCCCACTTGCGTGACATGTGTTTGCCCCTATTCGCTCAGTTATCCTTTGTTTTCCGCATCCGCGTTCTCATCAACGAATTTGATATTGTCCAGCTGCGAGCGCAAAGACGACTTGAAAGAATCGATATACTTCCGACGCAATTCATTGCGTTCATCCAATTCTTCATCCGTTAACCCTGTCGTTTTGGCTTTGCGGGCAAGCTCGTTGATTCGTCTGACGGTTGCTTCGTGATCCGCTTCGCTCATGCCCAACCTCCTGTAAAGTCAAGTACTGCCTGTAACATTAATACTTTGACATTACCAGGTACGATTGTCAAGAGAAAGCGGCGGATAACCGGTCGGATCAGGTTAAGGCAGAAGAAGCTTTTGCCCCACCCGCAAAGAGGGGCTCTTCAAACCGTTCACCTTTAAGATCTCGTCGACGTAATCGCGGACATCCTGTCCCTTCCGCTTGTGCTCGGAGGCGATGGCCCAAAGCGTATCCCCTGCGCAACGATTACATAGTTCGAAGCGGCGAAGCATGTTCGGAAGCCGCAAAAGCATCCCGATCCCCAAGACCTCCCGCCAGCAGTCCGTAGACCAATACCAGTATCGCGATAAATAGACCCGCACCCGACATGCGAACAAACATTCTGACCTTTGTTCTCTTAGAGCCGTTCCCTGTATGTATAACACGCTGTGCTGTTTCCTTATGATTTCCGTTATATTGGCCGATGAGCTGTGTATTCTGATACATGATCAACACTCCCCAAACATTTGTTCTGTTCCCAATGTAACACGAACACCTGTTTGTGTCAACGGTTTTTTCGAACAATTGTTTGTACGAACTCCGGTTCTGTGTTATACTTCAAGTAATGATTACCAAAAATGGAGTGATTCGCGATGAGCAAAATTTCCAATCGCCAGCAGGCGATTTTGGATTTTATCAAGAACGAAGTGAAAGATAAGGGGTATCCGCCTTCCGTTCGCGAAATCGGCGAAGCCGTCGGCCTTGCATCCAGCTCCACCGTACACGGGCATCTCGAACGGCTGGAGAAGAAAGGGCTCATCCGCCGCGACCCCACCAAACCCCGCGCCATTGAAATCCTTGACGGCAGCACCGGCGACGGCGCCTTCTCCGTTTCGGTTTCACGCGTTCCCTTGATTGGCCGGGTCACTGCCGGTACGCCGATTACGGCCACCGAGAATATCGAAGATTATTTCCCGCCGCCGAGCCACTTTGTCGGCGATCATAATGTGTTTATGCTCAGCGTCATCGGAGACAGTATGATCGAAGCGGGTATTCATAACGGGGATTACGTCATCGTAAGGCAGCAGCAAACAGCCAATAACGGGGAGATCGTAGTAGCCATGACGGAGGATGACGAAGCGACGGTCAAAACCTTCTATAAAGAAAAGGACCACATCCGTCTGCAGCCGGAGAATCCCGCTTTGGAGCCGATCCGCTTGAAGCACGTCACCATCTTGGGCAGGGTCATCGGCGTATTCCGCGATATCCACTAAGGGATGAACAACATAAGCCTTTCCTTCGGACGCTACCATGCTCCAAGGAAAGGCTTTTTTCGCACAAAAAAACCGCCTGCCGCAGCGATTCTGCAGACAGGCGGTTTCTCACCTATATTAATACAAGGTCAAATATTGTTCGCGTTCCCACTGGTGCACTTGCGTGCGGTAGATATCCCATTCGATTTCTTTCAGCTCGTAGAAGTGTGCAAGCGCATGATCGCCAAGCGCATCGCAGATGACATCGTTGCGGATCAGCTCTTCGAGCGCCTGCTTCAGATCGACCGGCAGGCTCGGAATGCCCTGCTCTTCCCGCTCTTCGTCCGTCATGACATAAATATTGCGGTCCGTCGGAGGAGGCAACCTGCATTTTGTGCTTGATGCCGTCAAGTCCCGCCTTCAGCATGACCGCGAGGGCCAGGTACGGGTTCGCCGCCGGGTCCGGGTTGCGCACTTCGACACGGGTGCTGAGACCGCGGGAAGCCGGGATCCGGATCATCGGGCCGCGGTTGCTGGCGGACCAGGCTACATAACAAGGGGCTTCATAGCCCGGAACCAGACGCTTGTAGGAGTTGACCGTCGGATTCGTAATGGCGGCAAAAGCTCGCGCATGGCGGAGAATGCCGGCCATGTACTGTCTTGCTACCGTACTTAAGCCAAGCTTGTCGTTCTCATCGTAGAATGCATTCTCATTCCCGCGGAACAAGGACTGATGGCAGTGCATGCCGGAGCCGTTCACACCGAACAGCGGTTTGGGCATAAAGGTTGCATGCAGCCCATGCTGTCTCGCCACCGTTTTAACAACCAGCTTGAAGGTTTGGATCTGATCCGCCGCTTTGATCGCATCGGCATACTTGAAGTCGATCTCATGCTGCCCCGGCGCCACTTCGTGGTGGGAGGCTTCGATCTCAAATCCCATCTCCTCCAGCGTAAGAACGATTTCGCGGCGGCAGTTCTCGCCGAGATCCGTCGGCGCCAGGTCGAAATACCCGCCCTGGTCGTTGAGCTCCGTCGTCGGATTGCCCTTCTCGTCCGTCTTAAACAGGAAGAATTCCGGCTCCGGACCGACGTTCATCGAAGTAAAGCCCATCTCCTCGGCTTCCTTCAGGACATTCTTCAGAATGCCACGGGGTCTCCCGGGAACGGGCGGCCGTCGGGAAGATAAATGTCGCAGATCAACCGGGCAACACGGTCTTCCGTCACCCAAGGGAATACGACCCAAGTACTGAGATCGGGGTATAAGTACATATCCGATTCCTCAATCCGGACATAACCCTCGATCGAGGAGCCGTCGAACATCATTTTGTTATCAAGCGCTTTCTCCAATTGGCTTACCGGAATCTCCACGTTCTTGATCGTCCCAAGCAAGTCGGTGAACTGCAAACGGATGAATCTGACGTTCTCTTCCTTGGCGATGCGCAGAATGTCTTGTTTGGAATAATTCTTATCGGACATGGTGAAATCTCCTCCTTGGACTGTTGCAAAAGTTAACGAAGCATGCCCGCTTCCGTGACAACACCGGGCCAGGCATGATCCGGCCAAGCCTTACTTCTTGAAGAAACGGGACAGCTCGCCCTGGATCAAGGAAACTTGACCCGGCCGCTTCCCGCCGCCCAGGAGCCGCTGTTTCAGCATCTTATGCAGCTGGGAATCGGTCAGCTCGCGGCGTTTCACTTCCGTATGCTCGTTCAGTATCGTCGCATCCTCGGAATCTTTCGAGACCGGGAGCAGCACCTGTTTGATGCCGGCGATATTCACGCCCTTCTCAATCAGATCTTTAATTTCAAGCAGCCGCTCCACGTCGTTGAAAGAATAGAGCCTCTGATTTCCTCCCGTTCTGGCGGGAATCACCAGCTCATGCTGCTCATAATAGCGGATTTGCCTTGCGGTTAAGTCCGTGAGCTTCATCACGATGCCAATGGGAAACAGCGCCATATTCCGGCGAATCTCATCGCTCATGTCCATCATCTCCTGTGCACAAAGAACCTTACCTGTATTGTAACCTTGATAGAAAAACGTGTCAAGTTGTGTTAGGTTTATGCCATATGTAAAAATAGATTACAATTCCAAAAGGTCAGGCTTGTACAAAGCGGACACACGGAATTCATGCCCCCTTCCGCCCGCCAGCCGCTTTAACCGAGGGTCAAAAGCCCCTGTCCAGCATGTTCTGCAGCGCCGTCAGCACGCCCATTTTACAGTGGGAGTAGGTCAATCCTCCCTGCATATAAGCGATATAGGGCTCCCGGATCGGCGCATCCGCCGACAGTTCAAGGCTCCCGCCTTGAATGAACGTGCCCGCGGCCATGATAACCGGGTGCTCGTAGCCCGGCATATCCCAGGGCTCCGGAACGACATGCGCATCGACCGCCGCCGCCTGCTGAATGCCCTGAACGAAAGCGATCAGGTGCTCCGCGCCGGTAAATTGAATCGCCTGAATCAAGTCCGTGCGCGGGTCGTTCCAGCGGGGGTGCGTCGTAAAGCCGAGACTCTCGAACACGGAAGCGGCAAACACGGACCCTTTGACGGCTTGTCCCACCAAATGGGGCGCCAGGAACAGCCCCTGAAAAATCGACCTTGTCGTCCCCAGCATCGCGCCCACTTCGCCGCCGATCCCCGGAGCCGTCAGCCTGTAAGCCGCTTTGTTTACATATTCGCTCTTCCCTGCGATATATCCTCCGGAAGCCGCAAGCCCGCCGCCCGGATTTTTGATGAGCGAGCCGGCCATCAGGTCGACGCCGACCTGCGTCGGTTCGGTCAGCTCCGTAAACTCGCCGTAACAGTTGTCTACAAAGACAATCAGTTCCGGGTTTACCTCCTTCACGAAGCGGACCATCTCCGCGATTTGCGCAACAGTGAAAGAAGGCCTCCAGGAGTAGCCCCGCGACCGCTGGATACCGATCACTTTCGTCCGTGGCGTAATCCGCCGTCCGATCTCCGCATAGTCAGGCGATCCGTCCTCCAGCAGGGCGACCTCGCCGTAGCCGATCCCCCAGTCCTGCAGCGACCCGTTCCCGTCTCCGGGTTTGCCAATCACTTTATGCAGCGTATCGTACGGCCGGCCCGTGATCATCAGCGGCTCGTCTCCCGGCCGCAGCACGCCGAACAGCGCCGTTCCGATCGTGTGCGTCCCGGACACAAAGTGCGGCCGCACCAGCGCCGACTCGGCGCCGAAGATATCGGCATACACCAAGTCCAGCACTTCGCGGCCGCGATCATTATAGCCGTATCCGGTCGATCCGGCAAAATGATAATCGCTCACCTTATGCTTCTGGAACGCCCTGATAACCTTCCACTGATTGCGGTCGATCACCCGGTCGATTTCCTTCAATTTTCCCTCGATTTGACGCTCGGCCTCATCCATCCAGCCAAGCACCTGCTCATTAAACATGGTCTGTCGTCTCTCCCTCGATCGATTGCGATGCCAGCCGCGCCGATTCATAAGCGGCCAGCATGTAACCGATTTTGTCGAATTCCTTGTTGTTGACCCGCACCTTGAACAGCATATCGCCGCCGTCCATCTCGTTCTCCAGCACCTCGCCCACGCGGTAGACCAGGGAGATGACATCGCCCTTGTCGGCCGGGATCCGGAACGTCCGGTTGTCTCCCATCAGCCTAGCTTCAAGCGGCCCTTTGATCCGGTCCAGATCTTCCTCCCGGTAGGCGGAAACCCGCAGGAACTCCCCTTCCGACGTCAATAGTTCCGCCTGCTCCGGCGTGCAAAGATCGATTTTGTTAAAAATCGTAACGCGATCCTTTCCGTGAGCACCAAGTTCTTCCAGCACCTGGTCGACGACCCTCATCTGCGTCGCCATCATGTCGGAAGCGCTGTCCACGACATGCAGGATCAAATCCGCTTCATTCGCTTCCTCCAGCGTTGCACGGAAGGCTGCGACCAGGTCGTGAGGCAGGTTCTGGATGAAGCCCACCGTATCTGTGATTACAATCTCTTGACCGCCAGGCAGCTTCAGCGACCTGGAAGTTGGATCCAGCGTGGCGAACAGCTGATTCTCTACCAGGACGTCCGCCTGCGTAAGCTGCTTCAAGAGCGTGGACTTGCCCGCGTTCGTATAACCGACCAGCGCCACCTGGTAAACACCGGTCTTCTTGCGGCGCTCGCGGTGCACGCTGCGGTGTCTGACCACTTCCTGGAGCCGCCGCTTCAGCTCGCTGATTCGGTTCCGGATATGCCGGCGGTCGGTCTCGAGCTTCGATTCGCCGGGACCCCGGGTACCGATGCCGCCGCCGAGCCGCGACAGGTTCTTGCCGTGCCCCGATAACCGCGGAAGAAGGTAGCTGAGCTGCGCCAGCTCCACCTGGATTATCCCTTCCCGCGTCTTGGCGCGCTGGGCGAAGATATCGAGGATCAGCTGCGTCCGGTCGATGATTTTCACATCCAGGAACTGCTCCAGATTGCGGACCTGCGCACCGGACAGCTCCTGGTCGAAGATGGCCGTATTTGCTCCCAGCTCCTCGATTCTCTGCTTCAGTTCCTCCACTTTTCCTTTGCCGATGAACCACTTGCTGTCGGCGTATTCCTTGCTCTGGGTCATGGTGTCCAGCACCTCCACCCCGGCCGTCTCGGCCAGCCGGATCAGCTCCGCGAGCGAATAGTCCGGATCATAGTGATCCTCCCTCTTCAGCCGCTGCGTAATCAGGCTGACCAGGACGGCCCGTTCCTGCGTATCCGGCGTCACTTCGTGCATTGTATGTCTCATGGGTATTTAAACGCCTCCTTTGCCGGCTTTCGGTCCCATTTCACATCCTCCGGCCGTATCGTCATCAAATCGTGCCGGTTTGGCCGCTGGTGCGTTTGATTCAGCGTACCTTACGGCATGATTGCGCATCGCTTTTTCAATTAAATTCCGCACAAACCGGGCGTTGCTGAACGCAAGCTCCGCCTGCTGCTTCTCCGCCATGATCTGCTGGCGGATCTTCAGCTCCGTCGCCGGAGTCAGCGCATACTCCCGTTCTTTGACCATCAGCTCGGCGATCTGCATCAGCTGATCGACCGTATAATCGGGAAAATCGAGCTGGATCGGAAACCGGGAAGGCGACCCGGGATTGGTCTGCAGAAAATGCTCCATCTCCTCGGAATAACCCGCCAAAATCAGAATGAACTGATTTTTATGATCCTCCATCGCTTTTACAAGCGTATCGATCGCTTCCTTGCCGAAATCCTTTTCGCCGCCCCGGGCCAGGCTGTACGCCTCGTCGATGAACAGGACGCCGCCAAGCGCCTTTTTCATCAGCTCCCGCGTCTTCAGCGCCGTATGTCCGATGTATTCTCCGACCAGGTCCGCCCGTTCCACCTCGATCAAGTGGCCTTTGGTCAGCACCCCCATCGTCTGCAGCAAGCTTGGCGATGATTCGCGCTACGGTCGTCTTGCCGGTACCCGGGTTGCCTTTAAAGACCATATGATACACCTGTGAATTGGCCGATAGGCCGGCCTCGGCGCGCATACTTGCTACGCGAAGCAGCGCATAAATCTCGAAAATAAGCTCCTTCACGTTATCAAGGCCGACCATCCGGTCGAGCTCCTTCATGATTTCACCGAATTGGCCCTGCACGGAAAGAGGCTTGTTCTGAAGCTGCGGCTCGGTCTCGGAGATCGGGACGGTGGGTTCGGGACTTCGAAGCACCACATTGATTTGCCGCGCGTTTTTCGTGATTTGAATGCCGTCTGCCTGGTTCGAACGTCCGCTCAATGCCATCACCTCTTTGCTTAAGAAGGCGATGCCGCTCCCGAGCCGGTCCGGACAACGGGAATGAACGGCATGCCGACCTGAATGAAATTTTCAGGATAGTGTTAGCATTATACGCGGAAGCCCGGGGGAATAAGTCTTTTTTCTTTGTCTATTGTATAACCATTTGGCGGAATTTCAAAATCGTGCGCCGCCTTATTGTACCACAATCCGTTTTCGGGGTGGACGGACCGTTTGAATATAATCAAACTTGTGCATACAGATTAGGCTTCTCTTTCTTCTTACCCCGTTATATAAACGGGAAAAACCGGATTCGAGAATGAACCCGGTTCCGGCATGACGTTATTGTGATGCAAAAGTGTTCAGCTCGTATAGCGTCTCAAGCTCCTGAAGCCGGGTAATGACTGCATCCGGCTGGACCGGCACGCATCATCCCACGGCTGGGAGCCCCGCTTCCATACTGCGGTCAAGCCGGCGGCTTTCGCTCCGAAGATATCATTGTGCGGGTGATCCCCGACGTACCAAGCCTCCTCGGCTCGAACGCCGAGCGGCTCCAGCGTCATCGCAAAGATGCGGGGATCCGGCTTCTTGCAGCCGGCCTCTTCCGAAACGGTGATGCGATCGAAAGCTTCGCGCAAACCCAGCAGGTCGATCTTGGCGTACTGCACCCGGCTTTCGCCGTTCGTAAGTAGTCCCAGCTTCAGCCCGGCTTTTTGAAAATAGCGGAGAATCTCCGACATCCCTTCCTCAGGCACCGCACAAGCCGGATAGATCCTGCGATAATATTCCCGAAACTCGGGCCATTCCGGCGCTCCCTTCCATCCCAGGAACGGTACGATCTCTTCATACATTTCTTGTTTGGGCCGGTAGCCTCCGCCGTCCGCTGCAAGCACGATTCGGATAACCGCATCCGGCTCTTTCACCGCGAACGCCGCGCCATAATCCGCCCTCAGCCGTTCCGCAAAAAGGCGCATCGCCTGCCCCCTCGCCATCAGCGTCTCGTCCAGATCGAATAAAACCGCCTTCGGCTCAATCATGGTATTCCACCAAGAACGGCACTGCGTATCATCCGTCTCGAGCGTCCGGACGATCCTTTCCCGGAAATTGCCCCAAGTGATCATCTTAAGCGCCTCCTTCAAAAGAAAGAATCCGAGCTCCGGACTTTCCCAGCTGAAAGTGAGCGTGCCGCCTACCGTCCGGCCGCGGTACAGAAAGTTGCACAAGCCCCGTGTTAAGCTGTGGTAAACCCCGCAAAACCGGGTCAGTTCCACATGAATGCCGGTTTCCTCCAGCACTTCGCGTACCGCCGCCTCCCGGATCGGTTCGCCGCCCTCCACACAGCCCTGCGGCATCTCCCAGCCTCTTCGGCCGCGGATCAGGAGCACCTCCCTGTTCTCGTTCAATAGAATGACGCTTGCCGGCACAAGCGGTTTATAAAATTCCATCGCGCCCTCTCCACCTTTATCGGAAATGTGCTGCGGATTCTTGGTGCCGTCTGCTGTTTCCAGTATAATGATGATAATGATATTAAGGTAATTGATATTTTAAATCTTTCATATTAAGGTGATCTATATCATTAGCCACTTGGACCGATATCATATTTTCTATATTACGGCGGTCTCCGGCGGCTTCACCCGGGCGGCGGAGCAGCTGTATATGACACAGCCCAGCGTAACTTACACGATCAAACAGCTGGAAGAGGAGCTGGGCGCCGCCCTGTTTCTCCGAAAATCCAAGGGGTCGAGCTGACTCCGGAGGGAGCCGCCCTGCTGGAATGCGTCCGGCCGGCGGTTCATCTGCTGGAAGAGGGGCAAAGAGCGGTAGCGCGTTACCGTCAGCTGGAGCAGGGCGAAATCCGGGTCGGCGCAAGCGAAGCATTGATCAAGCATTATTTGCTGGATTCCATTGCGGCCTTCCATTCGGCTTACCCGCGGATCCGCTTTCGCTTCCGTCACGGCAGAACGGAGGACATTCGGCGGCTTCTTCAAGAAGGCGGCGCCGACATCGGGATGATTCACCGGCACGGTGCAGAAGATCAGGACCTCATCACCCATGCGGAATGGAGTACAGAACCTATCTTTATTTGCTCCCCACTTATTACGCATCAAAAAGCAGCCCGGCCATCCGGCCGAACTGCTTCAAATGCCTATGATCGTTTTATCCGCTGCAAGCGGCTCCCGGCGTTATGCGGAAAGTTTGGTTGCCTCGTACGGGCTGGAGCTTCAGCCCGAAACGGAAGTTGGCGGCGTTGACCTGCTCCTCGAGCTGACCCGTCTTGGATTCGGTCTTGCCTTAATCAACCGCCGGTTCGCGGATAAGGAGCTGCGTGCCGGCACGCTGATCGAAATTCCCGTGGACCCTCCGCTCCCGGAACGGCGGATTGCGCTTGTCTCCAGCCCGAAGCGCACCCTTCCGGCTGCGGCGGAAGCTTTTATAAAGAGACTTTTTTGAACACCATTTCACCCCCTACGTTCTTGACATTACCGGCCGTTCCCCACAATCCAATTCGGCGTGTTCATTGATCCCTCCCCGGCTGTGCAGCCCTTATTAACCTTTTGGCCGGAGGCGCTTCGGCGTCTCCCCGCCAAATCCGTCCCCGGTACATCCATTTGTCTTCGAAATAGGATACATGATAAACATCCGGATTCGTAAGCTTGCTCCAGGCCTCGTATCCGAATTGGCCGGATATGCGCTTCAGCAGGAGCGATAACAGATTGCCGTGCGTCACGACAGCCATATGCTTTAAGCCCGAAAGCGCTTGCTCTTTTAGGCAGGCCATTCCCCTGGATGCGGCTTCTTCGGAGGTTTCGCCGCCGGGAAAACGCAGATTCTCGTCCTCGTAGGTTTGCCTTAGGCACTCCCGCCAATGGGGTAAAGGTTCCGAGCTGAGCACCCTTTCCACGAGCCTGTCGTCTACCCTGACAGGAAGACCGAACGCCCTCGCGAGCGGCTCCGCTGTCAGCTGAGCTCTTAAGTACGAGCTCGTAATCACCCCATCCAGCGGTATATTCGCAAAAAATGCCGGCAGATCCTCGGCTTGGTCCCATCCGAGCTCCGTGAGCGCAGCTTCAGGGGCTGTCCTTCCGCTTCGCAATGCCGGATCAAATAAAAATGAATCATCGGTTGCCTCCTTCGGGCGGTTCGCCGGTTGCCGGATCGGTCAACGTATGCAAAAAATTCGCAGCCTCGCGGTCCGAGCGCAGGATTAGGATGTGTTTGCCCTGAGCAAATTCGCTGAGCGCCTTCTCGATCCGCTCGGACCCCCGGTCCGGGAAACGCCAAGTAAAAAGTAAAAATTTCAAAAACTCCTTGTTGAGTGGTACAGCGGCAAACCGGTAGCCGCCGCCAGTGCCTTGCTGAACGTCGATTTACCTGAGCCCGGCGATCCGATTACCATCACCCTAGACATCGCCAAGCTTCAGCACCTCTTCGTTCTGCAGCCGTCTCAGCACGTCCCCCAGCTTCATCTCGCTCATCGATTCGATCCGCAGATCGTGCTGACCGAAAGCGAGAAGCGCTGTGATGCTGTTCGGCACGATAACGCAGCGAAGGCCCGCCCGCCCCGCGGCCAGAGCCCCGTTCGGCGAATCCTCGAAGGCGACGGCTTCCTCCGGCCTCACGTGCAGCGCTTGGAGCACTGTCAGATAAAGCTCCGGATCCGGCTTAACCCGGGAGACGTGATCGGCGGTCCGGATGCAGTGAAACCGGTCCGTCAAGCCGTAGCGGTCCAGATACCCGCGAACCCAGCTTTCCTTAGAGCTCGAAGCGAGGCCGATAGACAACCCCAAATCCCGGGCTTCGTCCAAATATGCCTGAACTCCCGGACGAAGGTCGGCCGTCCGCATCGTCTCCTCAAACAAGGCCCGCCGCCGTGCGCGCACCGCCTCTCTTTCAATCGGGCGGCCAATACAGCGCTCCAGGTGTTCGTAGGGATTAAAGCCCGTCGGTCCTGCACCGATACAATCTCCCCAAACCGCCAGCGACAGCTCGGCGCCGTGTTCCCTATAGATTTGCTGAAACGAAGCAAATTCCGGGGTCTCCGTATCGAGAATCAGTCCGTCGAAATCAAACACAACCGCTTTGATCATGAAGCCCATCCTTCCTTCCATGTATTGGTTATTTTACTATGCACCCCCAGCTCTTGAACAGTGATATTTTTATTACAAATCGGCGACAAAAAGATATGGTTTCAATGACAAAAGAACCTGTTAACACAAATACGGCGCAGACCGTAAAAGGTTGCGCCGCCATGGCTTTATCTGTATCCGTGCACTCACCCCTGCCCCTTCCAATCCCGGCCGGTGCGGTTTCCAGCCACTGCTCCCGAATCGCTTGAAGCTCCGCTGCGGTTAACATTCCCTGCTTCAGCGGCTCCGCATTTTGCAGCCAGCGGTTCGGGTTCGATGTGCCGACAATTGCGGTGCAGACCCCTGGCAGGCTGAGCGTAAAGCGAAGCGCCGTTCCGACGGCCGCCTCCAAATCGCCTTTGAGAAAGTCGTAATTCAGCTCCCTCAGGCGATCCCAGTACGGCTGATGGTACGGATTGGCGGGACGTTCGCGGGTCTTCCAGGCCGCATTCGCAATAGGACGCTTCGCAATGACGCCCATACCCCGCTTGACCGCCTCGGGCAGTGTGAGCTCCACCGCTTCCTGATCGGCGATATTGACCGAGGTCTGCAGCGTGTCGAAAGCGCCGCACCGAATCGCATAGAGCGCCGCCTGCCTGTCGCCGCTGTAGCCGATGAAGCGTGTTTTGCCCGCCTCCTTGGCGCGCAGCAGCACTTCGATAACCTCCCCCGCTTCAGCAGATCTTCGGAGCAGCTGTGCAGCTGGATGAGGTCCAGGCAGTCGGTCCGGAGTCTTTGGAGGCTGCGGTCGATGCTTCTCGCCAGCATGTCAGGATCCCAGTCGGGGAGCCCGAGGCCGGAAGCATGTCCGCATTTCGTAAATAAGTAAAATTCCTGTCTCCTGTGCCCGACGGCCTGTCCGATCAGTTCTTCGCTTGCCTTATAGCATTCCGCGGTATCGATGACGTTAAGTCCGGCATCAAGCGCGTTCCCGAGGAGCCGCTCCACATTCTGAAGAGAGGCTCCGTCATAACCGATCTCTGCGCCGCCAAAACCGAGAATGCTGACTTCCATACCCGTCTGACCCAGTGGCCTTCGTTCCATGAAAACGCCTCCATTTTCTTTTTTGACCTTATTATAGTATAAAATGAGTCGCCGTTTAAGAACTGAACCCAAGGTGCATTAGTTACCCGGAAGGAAGTAAAGCGAATCGAAAGGGCTGAACCGAAAAAAGAATTGAATATTAATCATTTATAATGTATATTTATGCATAAATTCCATATGGAGGTGTATTGGATTGATAAGCCGGAAATCGCTCTATTCCCATCTCGAACGGCTTGCCCTGCGCACATGGCCGGCGGAAACGGCGGAAAGCTCGGGCTCCTGGCTGCTTCGGGCATCCGGCGGCGTAACGAAACGAGCCAACAGCGTGTGGACCGCAGACGGTAGCGAGCTTTGGGAGGAAACAGAGGAAAATTTGCGGCGGATTCACCTTGCGGAAGCCTTTTATGCCGAGCGGGGGCTGGCCAGCCGTTTTCATCTGAGCGATGCCTCTCCGGACGGACTGGATGAATGGCTGGAAGAGCGTGGATACCTAAAGGAGGTCCCTTGCGATTTGATGACCGCGCAAACCGCGGATACCGTGCGGCTTACGGCTTCCTGTACGCCAGCGGCCAGGGGTCTTACCGCCGTCGTCGAGCCGGAGCCGACAAGCGCGTGGATGGATGCTTTCCTGGAACTAGAGGGCTACAGCCCGGAGGTGCGTCCGTTTTATGACGGGCTCTACCGCCGGATCGAACCGGCCAAAGCTTTCCTTCGCCTGATGGACGGCGAGCGGTGCGCCGCTGCAGGATGCGCTGTCGCCGAGGAGGACTGGGCCGGGTTCATCGGCGTCGTAGTTCACCCGGCGTTTCGGGGAAAGGGCATCGGCCGGCGGTTGATTCACGAGCTTGCCTGCTGGAGCCTTGAGGAAGGAGCGGAACAACTTTATCTGCAGGTCATTGCGGACAATGTTCCGGCCATGAAGCTGTACACGGGAGCGGGATTCAGCAGGCTGTTCGGCTACCATTACCGGACAGCGGCTTCCGGGATGTAGGCTGGTTTTACAGGGATGAAATCCGGTCTGGAATCAAATGCTAAAAGGGACGGCTCTGCCGCTCCAACCATCCGACCGAAAGGAGTCATCCCATGACCACACAAACCCCTGCACCACCCGCCTTTCCGCCCCAGCACCAGCAAAGAGCGACCGGGGATTGAATCGCAGATGAATCCGCGGCCCGCCTTCGAGGACCGCGCCTATAAAGCCGCTGGCAAGCTGACGGGCAAAGCGGCGCTGATCACCGGCGGCGACAGCGGTATCGGCCGGGCTATAGCCGTTACCTACGCCAAGGAAGGCGCCGATGTGGCCATCGTCTATTTGAATGAGCACGGGGATGCCGAAGAGACCAAACGTCAAGTCGAGGAAGAAGGACGCCGCTGTATCCTGCTGCCCGGCGATTTGGGCGATGAAGCGTTCTGCAACCAAGTGATCGCTCAGACGGTCAAAGGACTCGGCAAGCTCGATATTCTCGTCAACAATGCGGCCGAGCAGCATCCGCAGGCCCGGCTTGAGGATATTACCGCACAGCAACTGGAGAGGACATTCCGTACCAACCTGTTTTCGTATTTTTATTTGACCAAAGCGGCACTCCCGCATTTGAAGCAGGGCAGCGCCATCATCAATACCGCTTCGGTCACCGCTTATGAGGGCAGCAAGGAGCTGATCGATTATTCCGCCACCAAAGGCGCGATCGTCTCTTTTACCCGCTCGCTGTCCCAGCAGCTGATCGGCCGCGGTATCCGCGTGAACGGCGTTGCTCCGGGCCCGGTGTGGACGCCGCTTATTCCGTCGACATTCAACCCGGACCAGGTGAGCAAATTCGGCACCGACGTCCCGATGAAGCGGGCCGGTCAGCCGGAGGAGATCGCTCCGAGCTATGTCTTCCTGGCCAGCGACGACGCGTCGTACATGGCCGGGCAAATCCTGCACGTCAACGGCGGTGTCATCGTCAACGGTTAAAGAGGAGAACACAGCAAAAGCTCCCTGCCCACATTTGCTTGATCGTATCAAGCCGCGGGGGAGCTTTTTTAATGATCCGGCGACTAGCCTTGAGGCTCGATGCCGAACAGCAGCATGATTTTATCCCACTGCCACTTGGTATAAGCCAGCGTTTCCCGGCCCTTATGCCAGGACATGACGAGAACAGTCGAATCCATGGGACTTGCAGCCGGGTGGTCGTAGCCAAGGTAACGAGCTATATCCAACGCCCGGACCGCGTGGTAACGGTGGGTGATGATCACGGCGGAGCTCCACCCCTCCTGCTGCATCAGCCGCCGGCTGAACAGCAAGTTCTGGTATGTGCTTCTCGCTTCGTTCTCAAGAAGAATAGCCGCGACCGGCACGCCTTGCTCCAGCAGGTAGTCCCGCATGCCCTCCGCTTCCGTCAGTTTCGAATTCGGACTATCATAACCGCCGGTAACAATAATGTGGCGGATCATTCCGGCTTGGTACAGCTGGACGGCCCGGTTCAAACGCTCCTTAAGCGCGGGACTGGGGGTGGTCTGCCACAGCGCCGCTCCCAGCACAATGCCGGCCTCCTTTGGTCGCGGCATTGTATCCGGCAGGGAAGCCATGAGCCACTGTACGTAACCGATCCAGAGCATGGCGGCCGCCGCCAGTGCAAGAAGCGCCCGGCCCAGCCGTTTGGCCCCTTGGAAGAGGTCCCGCTTTACGGAAAAATCTCTTATCGCTTTCACGCCTGCCTTGATGAAGCTTCACCTCCGCAAGACTTCAGAGCTTGTCCTCATTTAAAAATCGGGCTACTTGGGCGAACAGCTCTTCCGCTTCCGTATCCAGGCAAATCATATGCCGCGATTGGGGCAGCAGGACGAGCCTTCGCTCCCCTTTTAACTTGTTATAAATATAGTGCGCGCTGCGCGGATGGACGATTTGATCGCGTTCGCCCTGTACGATCAGCGTCGGTACCGCCACCCGCGGCGGCTCCAGCTTCCGCGCATAACGGGCAAGCCTCATAAACTGGAGGGTCGCTTGAAGCGGCATACGCTTGACTCTCGTCAAGTGCTCCCAGCGGCGGGTACGCACCCTCTCCGCCAGGTCTTGGACGAAGTGCACCGGGCTCACATAAATGACCGCTGCGCTCAACAGCACGAGCCGGCGGATCGGGAACCGGTTAGCCAGGTAAGCGGAGATCAGTCCCCCATGGAAAAGCCCACCAGATCAATCGCGCCGTGGGCTTTCGTCAGCCGGTACGTTTCGGATGCCGCGGCATCCAGCCAGTCATACCAATGGACGCGTCCCAGCGTTCGCAGCCCCTCATCATGTCCCGGAAGCGTGGGGACGGTGCATTCGAAGCCGTGCCGCCTTAAATGATCGGCAAGCGGCTCCACCTCGAAAGGGCCGCCCGTAAATCCGTGCAGCAGCAGACAGTGGCGTTCAGGCATGGCTTCGCTCTCTCCCCGCCATCTCAAACAGCTGAACGGCTAACGTCTCGAGCCGATCCGCCATGCTGAGGCAGGCGCGCCAATGCGGAGGGATGCTATCCGCACCGTAATAGGCTCCGGCGAGCTGCCCGTAAATCGCCCCCGTCGTATCGGCATCATCGCCAAGGTTCACTGCCAGAAGAGCACCCTCCTCAAAGCTGTTTCCATGATAAAACGCCCACAGCGCGGCTTCCAGGGAGCGGACGACGTAACCGCCGCCTTGAATGTCGGGAGGTCGCTTGTCTTTAAAAGAACCTGCGGCCACTTCCGCGATCTCGGGCACCAGCCTCAGCTTCTCCCACAATCCGGCAACCGGCGTATAGTGCGGAGATAGCAGCGTTTCCTTCTCCTCCCCGGCGAAAGCGCCGATGAGCAGGGCTCCGAAGTAGCGGCAGGCATCGACTGCCTGAATGGCCCCATGCGTCGTCAGAGAGCTGTCTCCCGAACGTACGATCGCTTCCTCCGGCGAAGGCGCATAAGCCATCGGTACGGGAGCCAGACGCATCAGCGAACCGTTCCCGGCCGTCCTCGGCCCGATTGGCCCGCTGAACGGCTCGCCGGTCTGTTCGAACCTTTCGAGCGCGGTTCGTACCGTCGTGCCGATATCGAAGCAGGTCCCGGTGCTGCTGAGATACCCTTCCCGGTACCACCTGACGTAACGCCGGATCTGGTCGAGCGGATGAAATCCCCCGCATTCGATCAGACTTTCGGCGAGGCACAAGGCCATAGAGGTATCGTCCGTCCATTGCCCCGGTTCCAGCTCGAACGTACCGCCTCCAACCATGTCGCGGATCGGCTCGAACGTGCCCGGAGCTTTAAACTCCAGCGTGGTCCCGAGGGCATCCCCGGCGGCAAGACCAAGCAAACAACCGCGGTATCGGTCAAGCTGAGTTAACGCTTCGCTCATTTCCGCATCTCTCCTATTCTCCATAGACGGTGGGCAGCAGCTTTTTGTTCCATCCAGTTGCTGATTTCGTAAAAAGACAGCGTGGCGGACCACGCTGTCTTGATCGATACCTTGTTTATTTCTCCGTGATCGAGATCGATTGGATCGTCACTTTCTCGGTAGGGGAGCTGGGTTCTCCACGGGCATCGGTTTTCACCGGAGTGTCGGCGATCTTCTGCACGACATCCATGCCTTGGGAAACCTTCCCGAAGATCGTATAGTTCGGGGATTTGTTCAAAGCTTTGCTGTCCTCCCCGGTGCAGATGAAGAACTGGTCGCCGTTCGTGTTCGGACCCGCATTGGCCATCGCGACGATGCCCGGCTCATAGGTATGAGCCTTCGACAGCTCGTCGGCGAATTGATAGCCCGGTCCGCCTGTACCGTTGCCGTTCGGATCGCCGGTCTGAATCATGAACGTCTTCATGATGCGGTGAAACGTAATGTTGTTATAAAAGCCTTCCTTGGACAGAAAAACGAAATTGTTCACCGTCTTCGGGGCATCCTTGGCGAACAGGTCGATGGTGAACGTCCCTTTCGAGGTCGTGACCGTCGCTTGATACGTTTTGTTCGCGTCGATCTTCATCTCCGGCGGCTGGGAATACGTTTTACGTTCCGTCTGCGTGCCGCCCGTTTGCGCAGATGGCTGGGCCGCCGCCGGCCGCCGAGCCCTGCGTTGAGTTGCCTTGCGGTGCCGGCTTCGTGCCGCGACCGGATAACAGTCCTGCGAGCAGAGCCGCCGTACAGAGCCATAAGGCCGGTTTCTTCAGATCAGCTGCTTTCATAGGTTCGATTCATCTCCAATTGTGCCTTAGATTCCGGGAAGTCCCTACACTCTATTATACTACGCCGTTTTCGAAAAATGAAAATCCGCTGTGCTTCTATCACCGCGTGCCGCCCGGCACCGTTATACCGCCGGTTCCCGTACCGCCGCTCGGAGCCGTGGTACCGGACGGGGCCGTGCCGCCGGTCGAGCCCGTTCCGGTGCCCGGATTCGTTGGGGTACCCTGGCTTCCGCCGGTGCCCGGATTGCCGGCGCCAGCCGCCGCTTCCCGTGCCGGCCCCGATTCCCGTACCCTGGCCGCTGTTCCCCGGAAGGGCCCCGGCGCCTCCGGTACCGTTGCCCGTGCCCGCACCTGCGCCGCTTCCGCTAGTCGTTCCCGTGCCGGCCCCGGTACCGCCAATTCCCGTTCCTGTCCCGGTTCCGCCGGCTCCGGTACCGCCACTTCCGCTGCCGGTACCGCCGCCCGTCCCCGTACCGCCGCTTCCCGGCAGGCCGCCTTGACCCGGCTTGCTTCCCTGCTGCTGCCCCGGCTGCGTACCGGTACCGCCCGGATTGTTCGCCCCCTGCCCCGTACCCTGCGGCGGGTTCTGCGGATTCGTCGTCCCGTTGTCCGCCCCGACCGTAACCTCCACCACGTTGGACCGTGCTCCCGCGGTGCCGTCGGAGCTAAGAGGAACGACCATGTATTGGTACGTATCCGGGTTGATGGCGCTGATGTCGTTCACATCCGTTGTCGCAGTCGTGAGGAGAGGCGCGAACGGGAAGTCACTGTCCTTGCTGCCTTTCCGGAACAGCTGGTAGCTCATGTTGTCGCCCACCGGGGTCCACGTCAGGTGTATCGTGTGTTTATCCTTCAAATAATCGGCCTTAAGGTCGCCGATCCCTTTCGGCTCCGGCGGCTTGCTTTCGCTGATATCCGGTACGCCGTCCGGCTTCTTGAACGATGTCATCGGCCGTCCGGCCAGCGACTTGGACATGACTTCCTTGAAGATCGCCGCCGGCGCGCCGCTGCTCATCGATACGTAATGCTTCGAGTCCGTCTTATCGAAGCCCATCCAAACCGCCGCCGTCCATTCCGGCGTATAGCCGACGAACCACAGGTCGCGGTTGTACTTCTCCAGTCCTTTCAGATCCAGCTGCGTGGATCCGGTTTTACCCGCTACCGGCCGGTCGAACTTTGCCGCCGTGCCGGTACCGCCCGGCCCCACAACGCCCTCCATGAGCTCCGTCATGTACCAAGCGGTCTTCGCGCTCATGACCGTCTTGGGCTCCTGCTTGAAGGCGGCCACCGTCGAGCCGTCGCCGTCCACGATTTTCGTGATCGCATGCGCCTGATTCAGGTCGCCGTTATTGGCAAAGGCACTGTATGCCTGAGCCATTTGCAGCGAAGTTACGCCTTTATACAAACCGCCGAGCGCGATCGCCAGGTTGTTATCCTGCTTCGGATCGAGCTGAATGCCCAGCTTATTCACGAACTGCGTCCCGGTCTTGACGCCGATCTCGTTCAGCGACCACACGGCCGGAGCATTGATCGACCGCTTGATCGCTTCGAACATATCCACCTGGCCGCGGTAGACACCGTCATAGTTGCGCGGGGCGTATCCTCCCGGATAAGTCCGCTCTTCGTCCGGCAAAGCATACTGTATGGCGTATATTTGCCCGATTCCAGAGCAGGCGCATAGGCGACGAGCGTCTTGAAGGACGAGCCCGGCTGTCTCGGTCGCTGAACCGCGCGGTTCAAGCCGCGGGCCACATAATCCCTGCCGCCGATCATCGCCACGATGCCGCCGTCCTTATTGTTCAGAATGACCATGCTGCTCTGCATTTTCTGCTGCGGGCCGTCCTTCTGGAAGAACTTGTCGTTCGCATACGTCTGCTCCATCGTCTTCTGGGCGGTCGTATCGAGGTTGGTGTAAATCTTGTACCCGTTGCGCAAAATGCTGTCTTCGTCCAGCTTATACATATCCTGCGCTTCCCGCAGCACATAATCGACATAAGTCTGATAATTGCTGCTGCTCGTGCTGTTCTGCGGCGCAACATAATCCTTTGCCTCCGCCTCCATCCGCTCCGCTTCGGTAATATAGCCTTGATCCTGCATCAGCTTCAGCACCACGCTGCGGCGTTCCTTCGATTTCTCCGGGTTCGAGATCGGGTTGTACGTATTCGGCGCCTTCGGCATGGCGGCCAGCGTCGCGATCTGCCACAGCTGAAGCTGTTTCAGATCGGAGATGCCGAAATATTTCTTCGACGCCGCTTTCACCCCGTATGCCCGGTTGCCAAAATAGATCCGGTTCAAATACAGCGTCAGAATATCGTCCTTGGACATATTATTCTCCAGCGCAACGGCGATGGACATTTCCGTCCCTTTGCGGAAGAACGTCTTATCGGCGTTCAGGAACAGGTTCTTGGCAAGTTGCTGCGTGATCGTACTGCCGCCTTCCACCATACTCCGGGCTACGACGTCTTTGACCAGCGCGCGCCCGATTCCAAGAAAGTCGATCCCCGCATGCTCCTCGAACCGTCTGTCTTCCGTCGCGATAAACGCCTGCTTCATCTTCTCCGGAATGTCCGCAGCAGTCACATTCTCCCGGATCTGGTTGTCTGCAGCCAGCGCCGCGACTTCATTGCCTTGGCTGTCGAAAACAATGGACGATTCATCCAAGTCCAATTTGTTCATATTTTGCTTCAAGATGCGGTCGCCGTTGATAATAATGAAAATATAAAGGCCCATCGCGCAAATCGCGCCAACCGCGGCGACGACAAAAGTCCAGGCAAAAAATTTGCCGATCGTAGATTTCTTTTTCTTCTTTCCAGCCGGTTTCTTCGGCTTCGCTCCTGTCCCCGGCGGTCTTTGAGGTGTTCCGGGTGTCTTTCCGTTTGTTCCTGGCATACTCCGGCTCCCTTTCTCTGTCTGTTGTCAAAAGGTTCTTAAACCGCTGGGCGGACCATGAACCCTTTGCCGGTACGGCTGTTTAAACAAAGAACAACCCTGGGTGCGGGTTGCTCTTTATGAGAGTTATTCATTTAGACGCGGAATCATGCGAAAATGTTGCACGATCCCTGCATGCCCGGGACCTGCGCCGTTAACGCTTAAGTCTTGGCTCGCGGTTACTCGACGCCGCTGTCCTGCTGCTGCATCAAAGATACCGGACGCTGCGGGGTGAACGTCGAGATGGCATGCTTGTACACCATCTGCTGACGGCCTTCGCTGTCAATAATGATCGTAAAGTTGTCGAACGCGCGAATGACGCCGCGAATCTGAAACCCATTCGTGAGGTAAACGGTCACGGGAATGTTTTCTTTCCGCAGCTGGTTCAAAAATGTGTCCTGGATATTGATCGTCTTGTTCATCATGGGCCCCCTCATAATAGTTAACGGTCAGGTAACAGCTTTCCTGATATTATAGCACGAACTTTCCGGTAGTGGGTAGAAAAATCTGTCAAATCGCTCATATCAACCCACTCAATGTCTTTCATTCTGCGAAACCACGACAGCTGTCTTTTGGCAAAATGCCGCGTATTTTTCTTCAATAATTCAACCGCTTCCTCCAAGGTGCCCTGTCCCAAAAGATAAGCGGCGATTTCCTTGTAGCCCAGGCCCTGCATGGAAATAAGATCCGTCGTATATCCCTTCTCGAGCAGTCCCTGCACTTCCTCAACCAGCCCTTGCCCGATCATTTGATCGATACGGTCTTCAATACGTTTATATAGTAAACCTCTATCCATTGTCAACCCGACGATACACAATTCGTAAGGCGTAAGCCTTTTCTGTACCTTGAGCCGGTCGGACAGCCGTTCTCCCGTGACATGGAAAATCTCAAGCGCCCGGATAATCCTTCGCTGATCGTTCGGGTGCAGCCGTTCGGCCGTTTCCGGATCCACCTCCCGAAGACGCTCATGCAGCGCTTCCGGTCCATAGGCTTCGGCAAATTGCCGCAGTTCCTCGCGGTAATGATCGTCGGCACCGCCTTCCCCGAACTGAAAGTCGTAGCACACCGACTCAATATAAAGCCCCGTCCCTCCGACGATAAAAGGAAGCCGCCCGCGTCCGTCGATCTCCTTGATCAAGGAAACGCAGCGTTCTTGAAATTCGGCGACCGAGAACGGGTAATCCGGGTCGTGAATGTCGATCATATGGTGCGGGACGAGGGCCCGCTCCTCCGGCGTAGCCTTCGCGGTGCCGATATCCATCCCGCGGTATACCTGCATGGAATCGCCCGAGATGATTTCAGCCCGCGACTCCTCGGCCAGCGCCAGGCTGAGCTTAGTCTTACCGACGGCGGTAGGGCCGACGAGCACAAGCAGACTTCGGCTTGCTGCCGGACGGTGATGTCAGCATCGTATCACTCCATAAGCTATTTTCGTCGATGAACGGTGCACCTCTTCAAAGCCGAGCCGGGCAAACTCCCCGCTGTCGCGGTGCTCCTTCATGATCACCGCCCGGCGGGCTGTGCGTCTCGCTTCGGCAATGGCCTCCGCCGAGAGCGGGCGGTCGTCCGCTATGCCGCGGATCGCCTTAATCGAAGCCGACTCGGTAATCGGCTTTCGGAACATCGGATCGAAATAAACGATATCCAGGCTCCCGTCCGGCTGGCTGCGCAAATAATCGAGATGATCCAGCGCCCGCACCTCGATCCGCCGCATGGCTTCATTCAGGCCCGGGACGTCGGACTCATAAGACTTAAGACCCTGCTGAAGCAAAAAAGCCGGAATTCGAGCTTTTTCGAGTGCGGTCACGGTCCCTTCCGGTCCGGCGCCGAACGAGAAGACGATCGCGTCGGAGCCAAGGCCCGCGGTGCAGTCGACGATGCGGTCGCCGGGCTTCACCCCCGCCAGCTTGAGCAGCGGGTCGCTCTCCCCGCTTAGCGACCGTTTAATCCGGACGGCCGCCGTGCTCGGGTGAAAGAACAGGGCGCCGCTGCCCGTGATGATATTCGATCCGTTCTTTGGAAATCAGTAAAATGTCCTCGTCCCCGAACCGCTCCCGAAGCTGGGCAAGCGTCATGCGCCTGCGCTGGAGACAGCGGCCGCCGAGCTCGCGGGCCAGCCTGCGGGCTTCGCTCAGCTGGCTTTCGTTCGGGTCGTAGGAGGTTGTGACGAACACCGGGATCACCCTTTTTTATTGTTAACGACTGAAACATCCGGCGCGGTAAAGGCATGCGCTTATCCCGGCCTTACTGCATTTTATCAGTTCCCGGCTCTCTACTGCAAATCCTGCTGGAATTCGCATACAGGAGCCTAAGGTGAACGGGCATATCATCCATGTATTTTCAAGGAAAACGTGTTCATCAAGGCTATGACGTTAAAAGCCCGCCGCTCCCGGGTAGAGAGAAGCGGGCGGCGCTTTCGTTTACATGACTCTTTTGAACATTTTCTCCAGCTCATATGTGGAAAAGCTCACGACTATCGGGCGCCCGTGCGGGCACGTATAAGGATTGCGGCAGGCGGCCAGCCGGTCCAGCAAGCGCTTCGATCTCCAGCGTCCCCATGTTCTGATTCGCTTTAATCGAAGCTTTGCAGGAGCACATAATCGCCGCCTTCTCGCGCAGCTTGGCGATATCGACCTGCTTCCGCTCGCTGAGCGGAGCCATTCGATCATTTCTTCGATGATCGCCTGCTCCTCGCCGCGCGGAAACCAGTGCGGGTATGAACGGACTAGGAACGAAGAGCCGCCGAACGGCTCGAGCTCCACCCCGGCCTGCTCCAGCTGCGGCAGCTTGTCGATCAGCCGCGTGGCCTCGGCCGAAGTAAATTCGAGCGTAATCGGAACGAGCAGCACCTGACTGGCCTCGGCGGGCTGGCCGAACAGTTCGTAGTAACGCTCGTAGTTGATTCTTTCGTGGGCCGCATGCTGGTCGACAAGGAACAACCCTTCCTCGTTCTGCGCGATGATGTAAGTGCCGTGCATCTGGCCGATCGGATGCAGCTTCGGGAAGGCCGGCAGCGCCGGCGGCGATTCCTCGGCCGCCGGAGCCAGCGTGCGCAGCGGCGCCCCTGAGGCCGCGGCGGTCTCGCGCGGCGGACCGCCCGCCGGCCGGGCAGGCGCGCCGCTCACGCGCTGCGGCGCCTCCCAGGCCCGCGCCGGCGCAGCGGCCGCTTCACGCGCGCTGCCGCCCGCGACCGGTTCGCGCCAAGCCGCCGGCGGCTGTGCTCCGGCTCCCGCAGCGTAGCCGGCCCGCTCGCCGGCCGCAGCAGCCTGGCTGCACGTCCGCGCCGGGCTGTGGCACCGCTGATGACTGCGGCGCCTGCGGCCGGTACAGCTCCAGCTGCTCCTGCACGACCGGCTCGCGCGGCGTCCTGGCCGCCGGCATACCCGCCGACGGAATGAGCCGCCGCCGGCCGAGTACCTCGCGCACCTGCCGCTCGACGAGTCGCTGCAGCTCCGGCTCCTTGCTGAAGCGCACCTCCAGCTTCGCCGGATGCACGTTTACATCGATCAGCGTCGGATCCATTTGCAGGTGCAGCACGGCCACCGGAAACCGGTGAACCGGCAGCAGCGTATGGTAGCCCTGCAGCAGAGCCTGCACCAAGCCGAAATTGCGGATGTAGCGCCCGTTCACGACGGCGGATACCGCATTCCGGTTGGCCCGCGTCAGTTCAGGCTTCGAGATATAGCCCTCGAGCCGGTAATCCAGCGATTCGCCCTGAATCTTCAGCATGCTCTTGGCCGTAGCTGTGCCATAAATCGCGGCGATCACCTGGAGCAAGTCCCCGTTGCCAAGCGTTTGCAGCAGCAAATGGCCGTTATGCTTCAGCGTAAAGGCGATGCCCGGATGGGCCATTGCGAGCCGGTACATATAATCGGTCACATGACCGAGCTCGGTCTGGATCGTCTTCATATATTTGAGACGCGCCGGCGTGTTGAAGAACAGCTCCCGCACCAAAATGTCGGTTCCTTTCGGCGCGGTCGCCTCCTGCTTCGCCCGGATCGTCCCGCCTTCAATGACAATGCGGCTGCCCAGCCCGCTCGTATCGGGCGAGGTCGTCAGCTCCACCTTGGCCACAGCCGCAATACTCGGCGACGCCTCGCCGCGGAAGCCGAGCGTCCGGATCGCGAACAGATCCTGGGCGCTGGTGAGCTTGCTCGTGGCATGGCGGAAAAAAGCCGTCTCCGCATCCTCGGCATCCATCCCTCCGCCGTTATCGGTTACCCGGATGAGCTGCAGGCCGCCTTCTTCAATTGCCACGTCGATCCGCGTGCTCCCGGCATCCACGGCGTTTTCCACCAGCTCCTTCACGACGGAGGACGGCCGTTCGACCACCTCGCCCGCCGCAATCTGGTTCGCGATATGCTCGTCAAGAACAGTTATTCTTCCCATACCGCTCCCCCTGACCATTTAGGATTTTACGCTCAGCACGAGCTTCTTGCCGTCGTCCGACCAGGTCAAACCGCTAAAGGCTTGACGGAAGCTTTCGACATTCACGTAGCTCGTCCCGTCCTTCAGAACAAATTCATTCTCGCCTTGAGGCGTATAAGTAACCGCTCCGTCCTGCGAAACCACCTGCACGGACCGGGTCTCCTCGTTCCAAACCGTCTTCGCGCCGACAAGTTCCGCCAGGATCCGCACAGGCACCAGCGTTTGGCCGTTCTGCCTGATCGCTTCGAACATGTCCGTAACGCTTACGCCGTTCACGGAGACATTCCTCCGGTCCAGCGTCACATCAAAATGGTTCTCTCCCGCCTGACGAAGCGCCTCGAGCAGCTGCGGCACTTCCCCGTCCACCTGGATGTCCGGGTCGAGGCCGACTTTATTGACCTTGCGCATCTTCGGGGTCAAATACTCTTCAATCGTAATTTTGATCGCCCCGCCGGCTTGGAGGTTGAACAAATTTTGCACGCTGCCCTTGCCGAACGTCTTCGTCCCGATCACTTTGATCGCCCCGTAGTCCTGCAGTGCCCCGGTGAGCACCTCCGATGCGCTGGCGCTGTTCTCGTTCACCAGAAAATAAACCGGGATATTCTGCGTCGTTCCCCGCTGAAGGTTACGGGATCGTCCGTATTGTTCCGGTCCTTCGTATGAATCAGCACGCCTTCCTTCACAAAAAGCTTCGCCATATTCATCGCCGAATCGAGCAGACCGCCTGGATTATCGCGCAGATCGACGACCAGGCTCTTGATGCCCTGCGATTTCAATGCCGCCAGCTCCAGGCTGGTCAGTTCATCGGCGTCGCTGGAGAAGGATGTCACCTTGATATAACCGATGCCCGGATCGAACGTCTTGCGGACGACGGTCGGGATTTGCACTCGTTTCCGCTTGATCGTGAGCTCCCGCTCCGCGCCGTCGCGCGATATCGTCAAATTCACGGAAGTATCCGGAAGTCCCAAAATTTTGGACGTCACGTCGTCGAGCTTTTGGCCTATGACGCTTTGTTTTTCGACAGCAACGATGAGGTCGCCGGGCTGGATTCCGGCTTCTTTGGCCGGGGATCCGTCGAACGCCTCCACCACGTAAACGCCTGCCGGGTCGAACGCGATGCGCACGCCGATGCCGACATATTGATTCTGCAGCGAATCCTTAAACTGCTTCAGCTCATCCGGTGTGAAATACTGCGTATAAGGGTCCTTGAGCGAGTCTACGGCCGCCCGGATCGCCGTATCCGACAGTTTGTCCGCGGACGGGGCGCTCACGTGATTTTGCGTAAGCAAATCCAGCGCCTCCTTCACCTGATCGGTCGGCGAACCGGTGGTTGCGGTCACGTTCGCCTGGTCTGCCGCCAGGACCGGCGCAGCGGCCGGAACGGTCAGCATCAGCGCCAAAGCGGCGGGTACGGTATACCGCCACAACGGGCGGCGCATTTTTTTCATCTTCATCGGTTTCCCTCTTCTCCCCTGATAGCTCCTGCTATATCTGAATCTTCATCTTATGAAATTATGAAAGCTGTTTCTTCAGCTCGTAAATTAAATTCATGGCCGCCATCGGCGTCATGTTCATCAGGTCCGCCGCACGGAGCTGCTCCAGCACCTTCTCGCTCTTCGCATCCCGCTTGGACGGCTTGTCCTGCTTCTGCTCCTCGGCAAACAGGCTGAGCTGAACGACCGCTTCTCCCGGAGAATAGGCTGTGGCGCCGACGGCCGCGGCTTCGCGAACCTCGGCGGCGCGTTCCGCTTGCTCGTACCCCTTCGCCTGCCCTTCTGCTTCGGGCTGCACCGCTTCGGCAGGGGCCGCCGCTGGAACGGCCATTTGCGGCTGTTTTGCTTTGCCGGCGCCGCCGGACCCGGTGCGCTCCGCCGGGTCTGCAGCGGCCGCAGTCCCCGGATCCGCGAGACCTGCGGCCGCCTGCATCCCGGCCTGGCGAATCTCGGCTCTCCCCTCGAAAGCATGCAGCGGCTCGTAGGACCGCTCGATGATGCTGGACGGCGCCCCGCGATCTGCGCGCAATAGATGCCGTAGCTCGTATCGGCCGCTCCCCTTACAAGTCTTCGCAGGAAGGTGACCTGGCCGTCGCTTTCCTTCACCGCCATGCGGAAGTTGCGCAGATCCCTCAAGCTCTCCTCGAGATGCGCCAGCTCGTGAAAATGCGTCGAGACAAGCGTTTTACAGCCCTTTTGATCATGCAAAAACTCGATGACCGCCTGGGCGATCGCCATGCCCTCTCCGGTCGAGGTGCCTCGGCCCAGCTCGTCGATGATGACCAGGCTCTTGGCCGTCGCTTTTTCCGTCATGACCTGGATATCCATCATCTCGACCATGAACGTGCTTTGCCCGCCGATCAAGTCGTCCGCCGCGCCGATCCGCGTGAAGATCCGGTCGAGGACCGGCACCCTGGCCGATTTCGCCGGCACGAAGCGACCGATCTGCGCCATGAGGCAAATGATCGCCACCTGCCGCATGTAGGTGCTCTTACCCGCCATGTTCGGCCCCGTGATGAGCAGCATGCTGCCCTCTTCACGGGTGAGGATGGTATCGTTGGCGATAAACACGCCGTCCTCGAGCACCGCTTCCACGACGGGATGGCGGCCTTCCTCCACCTTCAGCTCATAAAATTCGCCGACCTCCGGCCGCACATAACGGTTCGAGGCGCTGACCTGGGCAAGCGACTGGTACACGTCGACCGTCGCAATCAGCTCCGCCAGTTGCTGCAGCCTGGAGATATGCGAAGCCAGCTCGTCCCGCGACTCCACGAACAGCTCATACTCGAGATCGACCATCGAGTCCTGCGCCTCCAATATGAGCGCTTCCTTCTCCTTCAGCTCCGGGGTCACGAAGCGCTCCGCATTGGCGAGCGTCTGCTTGCGCTCGTAGCGGCCTTCCTCGAGCGAACCCAAATTCGCCTTGCTCACCTCGATAAAATAGCCAAATACCTTGTTGTAGCCGATCTTCAGCGACTTGATCCCCGTCCGCTCGCGCTCGCTCCGCTCGAGCTCCGCCAGCCACTGCTTGCCGTTCGCGCCGGCTTCGCGCAGCTGGTCGAGGCGGGCGTTCCAGCCCGCCCGGATCATGCCCCCGTCCCGTACGGAGACAGGGGGCTCGTCCACCAGGCGATCCGCAATCGCCTGCATCAGGTCCCGGCACGGATCGATCCGTGCCGCCAGCTTCGCGAGCGTGGCCGAGCCGCTCGCCGCGCAAAGCTCCTGCAGCTGCGGCACCTGCTGCAGCGAGCTCTTCAGCGCGACGAGGTCGCGCGCGTTCGCGCCGCTAGGCGATGCGTGCGGTCAGGCGCTCGAGGTCGTAGACCTCGCGCAGCGCCTGCCGGAGCTCGTCGCGGACGATCAGCTGATGATACAGGCGGTCCACCGCTTCAAGCCGCTCCCCGATATGCGAAGGATTCGTCAGCGGCTTCTCGATCCACCGCCTGAGGAGTCTTCCTCCCATAGCCGTAACGGTCTTGTCCAGCGACCAGAGCAGCGTGCCTTTCTTCGAACGGTCCCGGACCGTCTCGGTCAGCTCAAGGTTGCGCCGGGTAAACGGGTCCATGATGAGGTATTGGTCCGGCTCGTACACCCGGATGTGCTTGATATGCGCCAAGGAACGCTTCTGCGTCTCCATCAGGTAGCCCATCAGCAGGGCGACCGTCTCCCGCCCGCCCTCGGGCAGCTTGGCCAGCTCGCTGTCCGAGAAATGGCCTTCCGGTGCGAGCGCCCCCGGCGACTTCGCCGCTTCGCGCGGGGTCATCACCGCCGTCTTGAGCCACGCTGCGGAGCCGCTGCGGATTTGCTCCAGCGGCGGCTCTTCCCCGAGCAGCTCCGACGGGCTGTAGACGTTCAGCTCGTCGAGCAAGAGCTCGAAGGAACCGTCCAGCCGGGTTGCATAGAGCTCGCCTGTAGAGATGTCGCAGGCGGCGACACTATAGCCTCCGCCCTTGCTGATGACCGAAACGATATAATTGTTGCGCGTCTCGCTGAGCGATCTGGCATCCATGACGGTTCCCGGCGTCACGATGCGCACGATTTCCCGCCGGACCGGCCCTTTGGCCTCCCCGGGCTCCTCCACCTGCTCGCAGATGGCAACCTTATAGCCCTTCTCGATCAATCGGGCGATATAAGTCTCGGCCGAGTGATAGGGAACGCCGCACATCGGGATCCGATCTTCCGCGCCCCCGTCCCGGCCGGTCAACGTGATTTCAAGCTCACGTGAGGCAAGCACCGCATCTTCGAAAAACATTTCATAGAAATCGCCGAGGCGAAAAAATAAAAAGGCGTCCTGCGCCTGCGCCTTGACGGCAAGATACTGCTCAATCATCGGCGTATATTTGGCCATGCTGCATCCTCCAACGTCCACACGTAATCTATGTATAAATCATATTAGGCAAATCTATGAAAATATTATAGCATGAAACACCGCAGATTACCCCTCCTGACGGTAGGGAGGTATTTTCCATTTGGGCCGGATATCCTCCCCTTCCTTCCACGGCTTCATCTGAAGCATCATTCGCCGCAAAGGAAGCAAATACGCTTCGTAACGCTTATAATCCGGCGACCTCTCGAGATCCCGCCACAGCGGCGGCAGCGAGCGGACGGATTCTCTCCTTATCCCCGGTGTAATACGCCTTCTGCACCTCGGGCTCGGAGAGCGGTCTTTGCGGCGACTCGCGGTAATGCTCCGCTACCAGCTTGGCCAGCGCAAGCACTCCCTTCGCTACTGCAGGCGCCACCATCCAGCTCGGCAGCACGCGGTATTCGAATCCGCCGTGCCTCTGCCGCCGGAAATCGCCCAGGAAACCGTATTTCGGCTTGCGCGTTCCTGTCGTCGTATCCTCGATCAGCGTCAGCGGCGACGCGATATAATTGTCCAGAGTCCGCAGCGACCCGCTGCTCAGACGAATGCCGCTGAAATGAATATGTCCGCCGAGCGGGAAGCCTCGGACCGGCATGCCTCCGGCAACCCATTCAAGATCCGGGTCGGCTATTTTCCGGGCGGCGAGCTGCATCGTCCGGTGCAGGTTCATCAGCGACCGCTTCACGTCGGTGCTCGGTCGCGGCCTCAGCTCGGCGAGCGGATAAATTTTGCGCCGGCTGGCCAGCACGATCGAGTCGCAGCCGAACGGCCCTTCCTTGTCCGCATATTTCGAAGCGAAGATCACCTTCCCCGCCCGTTGCGCAGCAAAATTCCGGATCCGCCCCCAGCATGACCTCCCCGCCCGGCTTCAAAGCCTCCGCAGCCAGCTCCTCCTCCAGCCGGTTCATCGCCTCCGCGAACAGCTCGGCGAGCCTTGGCGTCAGCACCGGCACCGGCTGAAGCTCCCGCACCGCCATTGTGCCGTCCGGGCGTACGCCGAGCCGGACGACGGCATAATCAAGCCCGAGGGCATAGACCGCCTTCACGGCCTCCCGCATCGCCCTTGCTGCGTGATAATTCGGCTGCTCCGTGCCGATTTCACGGAACGGCTGCGCATTCCGCTCCGGAACCTTTACCCCTGCCGGGGCAGCTCCCCATAGTAGACGCCAAGCGTCTTATGAAACAGGGAGAGCGCCTGCAGGTGAAACACGGGAACCAGGTATTCGTGCGCCCAGCGCGTCTCGCTTTCCTGATTCTGATCCTTGCCTTGCAAGCCGCGCCGCTTCATCCGGCCTTGGGGCCGCGGGACATCGGGCGCTCCCCTGCCGCCGCCCGTTCCGCCGTCACCGCACCGGCCCGTTCCCCGCCCTTGGCGACCTTCCGTTCCGTCATGCCGGCCGCCTCCGGCCGCTTGGCCCGCTGCTCAGGGGCGAGTCCCGCCCGGCCGGCGCTGGCGGACGTGTCCCATGTGCAGTCCACTCCATGCATTCGCAGAACCGAGGCGGCCCGTTCCGGATTTAAGGCCAGCAGCATGCTTTTCACCGGCTGCAGCACATTCTTCCGTCCATGCTCGGGCTGATAGACGCCCCATTGAATGAGGAGCGTCCCGGCGTCTTTCGTCTCCGGCAGGCTGGTGCCTCCGGCAAAGCGGAGCCGCTCCATCAGCGACTCTATGCCGGGCTCGCCGGAATGAAGCAGGAATGCGTGCATAGTAAGCCTCCTTTGGGCCTTTACCCCATCCGGCGCGTCGTCTGCCGAAGCGCTGCACGGGCACAGGAGCCCATTTTTCACCGAACAACCCCGGTAAACAAAAAAGAGGGCGGACGCCCTCTGCCAGGATGGATTCATCCGACATATACTGGAAGCAGGAATCAGTTCAGTTCTTCATCCAGAAGATCCGGGTCGAGATCTTCGTAATCGCCGTCGTCATGGCTGTCGAAGTCGATGTGCTTGTCGTCCAGATCCTCGGCACCGTTCGGATTGACAAAGACGTAGACCTTCGTTTCGGCGATCATTTCCACCTTGAATTCGCGCTCGACGCGGAGCCGGACTTCATCTCCATGCGGGGAGATGCTCGCTTCCACGCAGTTCGGCTCCTGGGTGGCAATGGCCGACACTTCCGCGGTCGACGGTTTGTGTCTCTTATCCAGGTAATGCAGCGGCACTACTTCAACGTATGAAATCGTTTCTTTCGCCACGTCCGTTTTGGTGTTTCTGTCATAAGAATACCAAATGTTGACGTCGTAAGTACCTACCACTTCCACGTGTTCCCCGACTTCACCGCATCATATTGGTTGTTGATAATCCAAGCACCCAAAATACTGGTCGGAGCGTGAGGCGGAGTGACCGTGTTGGTTACTTGCGAAAATTTGCGTCCTTTGCCACAGACAGCCTTCGTATAGATCTCTCTGCACTGCAAATCTTTATCTAATGACATCCTTCTAACCTCCTCCATACAATCATTCATTACATTTGTATGCAGGACATTCGTCTAGTGTGATAACTTTTTTAGATTCTTTAAGAGGCGCGCTCCGGCGCAGGAGGCTTTTCCCTTTTGGCTACGGCAAGATAAAACTTGAGCTCCAGCATCAGCTGAAGCAGCGCCGACCGCACCTCAAACTCTTCCCGCGTCTGCGGCGCGGGCATCTGCTTGAAATCTTCCTGCAGCCGGAGCAGCTTCTTCTCGGACCGTCCGGTATAGTATTTTACCGTCACGTCCACACTCAGCTCGTCGAAGACGGATGCCAGAATTTCGCCGTGCGGCAAAGTTTCATAGACCTGCGCGACCAGCTGGACCATGCGCTGAATCGAATCCATCTGCTGTTTGCGCATATAGAAGTAGACACCCCAAGCCGTTTCGCCCGACAGCGGCGTATTCTCGCTGACCCGCTGGGCCGCTTTCCGGCCTTCTTCCAGCACGTCCTCCGCTTCGAGCAGCTGATGTCCGCTCCATACATAGGTGTTATCTCTCAAATGATGGCCGATTTCTGTGAAAATTTGTGAAAACAAGAGCTCCAGCCGGTCCCGCACTCGGTAAGCCGCTTGTCCTCTTTCGGCATATAGAGCAGATTGATGACGGTAGCCGTGCCGAGACCGACGATGAGGAGCGCCACCTCGTTCCAGAGCAGCTGCGGCTCCAGCCGGCCCGCATTGAACACATGAAACAAGACGACCGAGCTTGTCACGACGCCGTCTCTCAATTTTAACCGGGATAAAATCGGGTATAAGACAAGGATATAAATACCGATGACCCAGACGTGAAACCCGAGCGCCCAAAAAAGCCCGGCTCCGAACAACAGGCCGAGCAGCGAGGCGGCAAACCGCTGGAAAGAGGTGCGCAGCCCCTCTTCTTCGTTACGTCAACGCCCAGAATGGCCAGCAGCCCCGGCGGCGTTCGGCGTTTGCAGACCGATGGCGGCGGAGATGTAAATGGCGGCCAGGACGGCCACTGCGGTTTTGATAACACGAAATCCCATGGAAATTTCCTCGCTTGACTGTGGTGTATAGGTGTGAATGTAACCTCATCTTAGCGTTTTTTAATTTTCCGCACAACTATCCGAAGGAAAAAAGGACGGCTGCGCCCAGGCACCCTTTCGCCTCGTCTCGACCCTTCTTACGGAGTGGTCAGCCCAGATACTTAACGGCCAGGATCGCATCCACCGGAGGATGTCCGCTCCCGAGAGCCTGTACGAAGGCCGGATTGGCGGCATCATGAAAATGCTTGAACACCAGGACGTAATACCCCCGGTTCAGGAATTCCTCCGGTTCCCAGCCGCTGCGGTGGCTTTGATAAAACTCCCCGCTCATTCCGTAATGGTCGACATGATTCTGCGGGAAAAAGCCCCTCGGGGTAAAGACGACCACGCGGGATTTCGCGATGATTTCCGCTTCATGCAGCAGTGCCAGCCCCTCCGGCTTGGTGAAATGCTCGATGGAATCGATGAAAGCTACCGTCGATACCGACTTCGGCACGAACATCTTGCCCATGTCCCTCGCATCGGCGTTAATCGGAATAATATGCGGGGACCGGTTGACCCGGTTCTCCAAATAGGGACGATGCGCGTCCAACGCCAGGATGATCGGGCATTCATAATACTGCAGCAGGAGGCCTATTCCGCTGCCCACGTCCAATATGCTGTCCGAGGGCCTGATCCTTTCCATGAGAGCCGGAAGGAAATCCCGGCTGTAGGTTTCCGAATACATAGCACACTACCTCCCCTTCTCAGTTACAACCTTGATTTACTATATGAGAGGGTCATAGGATTGTAGTGGACGAGAATCCAGAAGGCGCCGCCTTCTTTTTAAAGGGATTCAGCCCCGGAGCAATAGAAAACAGCGGTCCGAACGGCCGCTGCTCTACTGTCTTCCTATCAGCTTTTCCTCGAGGTAGGCGACGGCTTGATACATCACGGCCGCCGCAACGGCGATAATCAGGACACTGCCGATAACCAGCGTAAAGTTGAACACCTGGAATCCGTAAATAATCAGATACCCCAGTCCCTGCTTGGATACGAGAAACTCGCCGACGATGACGCCGACCCAGGCCAGACCGACATTGACCTTCAGCGTAGAGACGATGGTCGGGTACGAGGCGGGCAGCACCGCTTTGCGGAATACCACCGAACGGCCGCCCCCGAAGATCCGCACGATTTTGATCAGGTTGGGGTCGACCTCGCGGAAGCTGTTGTAGACGACAAGAATCGTAATAATGACGGTAATGGACAGCGTCGTAGCGATGATGGAGAGAACGCCCGGGCCGAGTGCGACAATAAACAGCGGGCCGAGCGCCACTTTAGGCAGACTGTTCAGAACGACAATATAAGGATCCAGCACGCGGGATAAAAAAGGGGAAAACCAGATCACGGCCGCCACGAAGGTTCCAAGCAGGGTGCCCAGGACAAAACCGGCAATCGTTTCCCATAACGTAACGCCGATATGGACCAGCGACGAACCGTCCATCAGCTTGGTGTACAGCGGCTGAAAAATGCGGCTTGGCGAGCTGAACAGGAGACCGTCGATCCATTTCAGCCGCGAAGCGATCTCCCAGAGCGCCATGAACGCGATCAGCGGCCAGCTGCCTGCGTGCACCGGACGGCGGCCGCCCGACGGCGCTCCCGTCTGCGGTAATCGGCAAGAACCCGTTCAGCCAGCTCCCCTCCGGCCGGCCGGTTTTTTCCCATGCTTTTGTAATCATCCCTTCTCTCCTCCCTTCCCGTCCGTCGGTTCAAAATACCCCCATAGCCGGTGAAACAGCTCGTGGAATCCCTCCTGCTCTCTCGCCTCCAGCGGCAGGGGATTTCCTGATGTGCTCCGGCACCGCGAGCTCCGTACGGATCCGTCCCGGATTCGGCTGGAGCACGACGATCCGGTCGCTCATGGCGATCGCTTCCGTAATGTCATGGGTGACGAGCACGGCCGTCTTCCCCTTGTCCTCAGCGTCTTTGCAATTAAATCCTCCAGCTGCAGCTTGGTCTGATAATCGAGCGCCGAGAACGGCTCATCCAGCAGCAAGAGGTCCGGCTCCGTCGCCAGCGTCCGCACGAGCGCCACCCAGCGCCGCATCCCACCGGACAATTGATGCGGATACCGCTCCATATGGGAAGCAAGACCCATTTCGGCAAGCGGCTCCTCTACATAGGCTTCCGACTTCGAATCGAGCCGTCCCAGGAGCTCCAGTCCGATGGATGCATTCTCGCGGATCGTGCGCCACGGAAACAGATAGTCCTGCTGCAGCATGTAGCCGACCTTCGGGGTTGGTCTGCGAATCGCTTCGCCCGCAACGCGGACGGTTCCCGAAGTCGGCGGCAAGAGTCCGCTGATGACCGACAGCGGCGTCGTCTTGCCGCAGACCGCTTGGGCCGATCAGACTGACGAATTCTCCGGGATTCACGGTAAGATGGATATGCTCGAGCGCCACATGCGCTCCCTTGGCATTCACGTATACCTGCGATACATCCTCCAGCTTCACCATGGCCATAGCTTTCCCCTCCTTTCCCAACGGTTAAAAAAGAGGCGTCCGGCCATCCGGCCGGCCACGAACGCCTCTTTCGCGTATTACTTCACGTTTTGCTTCGCTTTCTCGGCATATCGGTTATCGACCAGCTGTTTGGCGTCAACGCGTTTCTTCAGCTCGCCTGCCGTCTCCATCACATCCTGGAGGTTATTCCACTCCGTATCGTCAATGATCCCGTCCGTCGCGAAGGAGCCTTGATCCTTATATCGCTTAACGACGCCTTGGATAACGGCCTTATCGGTATCCTGGAAGAAAGGCGTAATCGCATCCGCGATCTCTTCCACGCTGCTCCGCTGCACCCAGTTTTGCGCTTTCTGGATGGCGTTGGCGAATTTTTGAACCGTGCCGGGATTTTTATCCATAAAGCTTTTCTTCGCCATGAATACAGTGTAAGGCAGATGTCCGCTTTCCACACCGAAGGAGGCGACGACGTAGCCTTTGCCCTGTTTCTCGAACATGGTCGCCTGGGGCTCGAACAGCTGAACATACTCACCCGTGCCCGAAGCGAAAGCGGTCGGAATGTTGGCGAATTCCACCGTTTGAATTAAATTGAGATCCTTCTGCGGATTGATCCCGTGCTTCTTCAGCGTAAATTCGCCGGCCATCTGCGGCATGCCGCCTTTCCGCTGGCCAAGGAAGGTGCTGCCCTTCAGCGCATTCCAGTCAAACGTTCCCGGAATGGGCTTCCTTGAGACGAGGAACGTACCGTCCGTCTGCGTCAGCTGCATGAAATTGATGACCGGATCGTCGCTTCCCTGCTGTGCAACGTAGATGGAGGTTTCCGAGCCCACCAGCGCTACGTCGATCCCGCCGGAAAGAAGCGTCGTCATCGTTTTATCTCCGCCCGACGTCGTCGTCAGCTCCACATCCAGGCCTTCCTCTTTAAAAAATCCTTTGCTCGCCGCCACATACTCCGGTGCGTAGAAGATCGAACGGGTCACTTCGCCGAGCCTGATTTTGGCCGTTTCCCCCGTCCCCTTGGAACCACATCCCGCCACCACGGCCGTTAACGCCAGCATGCCTGCCAGCGGCGCCGCCATCCATCCTTGTCTTCGCATAGGCCAGTCCCTCCCTGCCTGCATAACCTCTGCAATTCTTTTGTGGTGTCAGTCTATGCAGCGACCTATGAAGTGGTTCCATACGAGATTTTCGCATATAGGCAAATTCCAAGGAGTGGCGTATAATTTGGAAAAAGGTTACAGAGGGGGCCGTTCAAAGATGCAGGGCCGTTTCGTAGAAAGTCCGGACGGGTTTGACATCCACTTTTTGGAATGGAAACCAAAGCAAACGGGCAACAAGCTTCCCATCGTCTGCATCCATGGAAATCTCACCAATGCAAGAATGTATCAATGGATCGGCGAGAACCTTTCTTCGGAAGAAATGGAGCATCCGAGGCATGTGATCGCCATAGACATTCGAGGGCGCGGGGACAGCGGGATGCCTGAACAAGGCTTCACATTGCATCATATGGTCATGCGGATATCGAGACGGTAATGTGTCAGTTAGGACTCGGCAAGGCTCATTTTATTGCCTATTCAAGAGGTGTTGCCTATGCTCTCCAGTACGCTTTGCGAAACCCTAAGAGCGTTCAAAGTATGGTGATAGGCGACCACCCGGCTTACAACACGCGATTCCACGAAAAATGGGCCGAAAAAATGATAAATTCCTACAAACGGTATGCTTCCTGGAATACGCTGTTTGAAGAAATAGCCTTAACCGAGGCAATCACCCGGGAAGCGTTTGAGACGAAAAAAGAACAATATTACGTCGAAACACCCGAGGGAATCCGCAAAAGATACTTGAAGGATTTTCCGGCAAGGCTCGCACGGGAATCGGAAGATTGTGATCTTGCGTCAGCTCTGGGCTATATCAGCGGCAAGATGTTGATTCTAAAGGGGAAAGAAGAAGGCTCCCTCTTGAACGAGGAACAAATCAAGGTTTTTCAAAAATATCACCCTCAAATCGTTTATGTTCAAGGGGCCGGGCATGACGTTTTTGAACCGAGAAAGCAAGCTGCAGAAGCGATTATGCATTTTTTTAACCGTATGGATTGATTTCAAACGGAATTATGCCTAATCAAAAAAAACTTGCAAAGATAAAATATTGAACTTATAATGGGCAATAATTCAAATTGAATCCAACCGAAATTCGATGAAGAGAAAGAGTACGTTATCCGGCTGATCCACAGAGAGTTGGGGATGGTGAAAACCAACGATCAGGCGCTAACCGAAGCCGTCTCCGAGAAGCAGGCTGAAATTCCAGTAAGCTCTGCCGCAGGTCCAGCGTTACAGGGAACGCGTATTGATGGATACGTAGAAGAGTGCCGCTTTTGTATATGGCGGAACTAGGGTGGTAACACGGGTGCAGACTCGTCCCTTTGGGGGCGGGTTTTTTTGTTTTTTCAAAAAGGAGGAATCGTGAAATGAGGCAATCTTCTTTCTCTACTTCGGATTTTCTGTCCCCGGCGGTACGGGAAATGCAGCCTTCGGGCATACGCAAGTTTTTCGACCTGACCACCGGCAAACAAGGGCTGATTTCACTCGGTGTCGGAGAACCGGATTTTGTAACGCCGCGACCTATAAGAGAGGCTTGTATTCGCGCGCTGGAACAAGGAAGAACCACTTATACGCCAAATGCCGGACTGCCCGAGCTTCGGGAAGCCGTCGCCGATTATCTGGATGCAAGTATTCAGGTCCCCTACGATTCGTCCGGCGAGGTGATAATAACCGTAGGAAGCAGTGAGGCGATAGATCTCGCTTTGCGTGCACTCATTACGAGCGGCGATGAAATCCTTGTGCCCGAGCCGAGTTATATTTCGTATTCTCCGATTACCAGTCTAAGCGGCGGAACTACCGTGCCGGTTGAAACCCGTGCGGAGCAGCAGTTCAAGCTTACGGCAGAGGCACTGACGGCCAAACTGACACCTCGTTCCAAAGTGCTTGTTCTCTGCTATCCGAACAATCCCACGGGAGCCATTATGACCTATGAGGACTGGATACCGATCGCCAAAATCGCAGAGGAGCGCAATTTATTCGTCATTTCGGACGAGATCTATGCGGAACTTACTTACGACGGCCGGCACGTAAGCATCGCGTCCCTCCCGGGCATGAGGGACCGCACGCTGGTGGTAGGCGGTTTTTCCAAAGCCTTTGCGATGACGGGCTGGAGAGTCGGCTATGCCTGCGGCCCTCAAGAGATCATTGCCGCCATGCTGAAAATCCATCAGTATACGATCATGTGTGCGCCTATCTTGGGTCAGATCGCCGCCCTCGAATCCCTGCGGCAAGGCATGGAAGAGAAGGACCGCATGATGGAGTCGTATAACCGGCGCCGGTTAAGCTTCGTTAAGGGATTAAGACAGATCGGGTCTGCCCTGCCACGAGCCGTTCGGCTCCTTCTATGCCTTTCCTTCCATTGCGCATACCGGGTTAACTTCGGAACAGTTTGCCCAGAAGCCGCTGGAGGAGGCCCAGGTGGTTGCCGTACCCGGCAATGTTTTCGGTCCGGGCGGCGAAGGGTTCATCCGCTGCTCCTACGCCACATCCCAGGTCAAGCTGGATGAAGCTTTGGAGCGGATTCATATGTTTTTACAAACCTTATAGTCGGCCTGATTCTCGGGTTGAACTCATGGAAGGTGGAAGGACCTCCTCCGGCTGAACAACTGCGGGGCATGCACATGCATGCAGGCCTGAGTACTTATCGCAAGCCTGAGGATCAGTTGCGGGCACTTGAGGAAATTGCGGCACTTCCGGAGGGCAGAATTATTGCGGCTCGCGACGGGGACGAGAATGAACCCTGGATGGAAATCCATTCCCACCCGGTCAATTGCCTGATGGTTCGCGTCGGTAAGCAGGTTCCCCGACATTCCATAGAGCCATTCGACCGTATCCGGTTCCGGGAACGCTTAAGGTATGACTAGAGGATGGCATTCAGCCATCCTCGGAGTGCCCGGAAAACCCGGATATGTGAAAAATGCAAATAGCGGCGGGGAGGTATCCCCTGTAGCGGAGGAGCGGCATCCCCTGGAGTACTAAACAGAGTTGGCCCGCTTAAAGGCCGTAAATATCCGAATACTTCTCGGTCAAATATTGCACCAGATACTCCGGATTCAGCTCCTCGCCGGTGACCTGCGTGATAATTTCCGTCGGCGTGAGCGATTTGCCGTATTGGTAGATCTTCCCGCTGAGCCAATCTTTGATCGGCAGCAGCTGACCGGAGGCAATGAGGCCGTCCACATCGGATAGCTCCCGGCGCAGCGTTCTCGCGATTTGAGCCGCATACATGTTGCCGAGCGCATAAGACGGGAAATACCCGAACGCGCCGCCGGACCAGTGCACATCCTGCAGGACGCCCTCGCCGTTATTCTGCGGTTCAACGCCGAGGTACTCCTTGTACTTGGCGTTCCAAACCTCCGGCAGTTCGGCCACCCGGACGGCTCCGCTGAACAAGGCCTTCTCGATCTCGTACCGCACCATAATGTGCAAATTATAGGTCAGCTCATCCGCTTCGATCCGGATCAGCGACGGCTTCACCTCGTTGGTCGCACGGTAGAACTGCTCTACGCTCACGCTGCCAAATTGCCCCGGGTAATTGTTCTGCAGGTCCGTATAATAGCGGCTCCAGAACGGGCGGCTGCGGCCGACCATATTTTCCCAGAAGCGGGACTGGGATTCATGGATGCCCATCGAGGTGCCGGTACAGAGCGGCGTGCCGAGCAGCTCCTCCGATATATTCTGCTCGTACAGCGCATGTCCGCCTTCATGGATCGTTCCGAACAGCGCGCTGTTCACATCGTCGGACAGGTAGCGCGTTGTAATCCGAACGTCCCCGGGATTCAGTCCGGTTGCGAAAGGATGAACCGTCTCGTCCAGCCGGCCCGCTTCAAAGTCATAGCCCATTTGCTCGAGTATGTACAGACTGAATTTCTTCTGCTTTTCTTTATCGAATGTCTGTCTCAGGAACGAAGTGTCCGGCCGGTTGGGCGATTCCTGAATCGCGGACAGAAGTGGAACGACCTTCTCCCGCACGCGCCGAACACTTCATCCAGCTTCGCTACCGTCATGCCCGGTTCGTACATATCGAGCAGTGTGTTGTATTTGTGGCCTTCGTACCCCCACAGGTCAATAAACTGCAGGTTCATATCCACGATTTTTTCCAGGTACGGCTGGAAGCCCGGAAAATCCGACTTATGTTTCGCCTCTTCCCAGGCGGATTCGGCCTGCGAGGTCAGCACGACATATGCCTGATGGAGGTCGGGCGGAATTTTTTTACTGCGTTCATACTCCTTCGCGCATTCGCTGACGATTCTCCGTTCGATCCGGTTCAGCTTCTCATTCACTTCCGGGCGCGAGAAGTAGTCCAAGAACTCTCCCATACGATCCGATACGGCCATCCGGAACAGCTCGCCCGACAGCTCTCCGACCACTTCGGAACGGGCGGCGATTCCCTTTTTCGGCGCGCCGGTGCGCATATCCCAGTAGATCAGTCCGACAGCTTCCTCGTAGCTTTTCATCTTTTTCAGATACTGCTTGAATTCCTTCAGCTTCTCTTCCCAATTCGCAGCGGTCAATGGGCATACCCCTTTCCAAGATTGGAATAACTTGATCATACTTCGTCTTGAAAGGAGAAGCAAATTTCATAAAAATAAGTTATGATATAGGAAAGGAGTGTGATGAAAGATGCATATTGCGTTTACAGAAACGGTCGCTAAAGAAATCGAACGCATCTGGGGTCCTGGTTCGCCCGGGCGGCTGAAGCTCGTGTATGATTCGGAAGGTCGCGGCTGTGCCGTAAGCGGTGTACCGACGCTGTGGCTTGTCGATGAGACGGGAGCTCACGACATCACCATTGACGGTTCACCCTACAGCGTACTGATGGACAAGAAGCATGAGGTATTCTTCGAGGAGCGCATGACGGTGGATTATGTTCAGGAAGGACTTCGCTTCGTGCTGAAAAGCAGCGGACAAATCTATAACGCGCATATGAGCTTGATTGATAAAAGACAAGCCGTAAGTGCAAGGTAATGGAATGGTATAATGAAAGAAAAAGGAGAGAAATAGGCCATGTCTTTATTATCCAATGTGATCGAACACAACCAACAATTCGTCGAATCCAAATCCTATCAGCCCTTCATTACCACCAAATTCCCCGATAAACGGATGGTGGTTATCACCTGCATGGACGCCCGTCTGACGGAGTCGCTGCCGCGGGCCATGAATCTGCGCAACGGGGATGCCAAAATCATTAAAAACGCAGGAGCGCTGGTCTCCCACCCGTTCGGAAGCATCATGCGGAGTATCATTGTAGCGGTGTACGAGCTGGGTGCCGAGGAAATCTTCGTCGTCGGCCACTATGAATGCGGGATGACCGGCCTCAATGCACAGAATGTCCTGGACAAGGCCCGGGAACGCGGCGTTTCTTCCGACATGATCGACACCCTGGAGCATGCCGGCATCGACCTGGAACGCTTCCTGACGGGCTTCGACCACGTGCAGGACAGCGTGCTGAACAGTGTCAATGTCATCCGCAAACACCCGCCGCTGCCCAAAAATTTACCCGTTCACGGACTGATTATTCATCCGGAAACGGGTCATTTGGATGTCGTTGCCGACGGTTATGAAGCTTTAGCGGTCGAGGCCTGATTCGCCCGGCCTCCGAAGCTATTTCAGCTTGGATTCCAGCAGTTCGATCAGCGACTGTTCCACACTCTTGCCTCCGCCCGGAAGGAACGGTCCGCCGTCCGGCGGGTCTCCGGGCCGGGGCTCTATATGCTGCGGATCGGCCTCGGCTTCATGCCGCCGCTCGTTTCGGAACGCGGCAATCATCTTCTCCCTCTCTTCTTTGGACAGACCGCTGTCCGCCCTCTTCTCCACCCCATCCGGCTTCTTCAGCTTACTTGCTTTATCTTGGAAATCCTCATAGTATCGTTTTTGTTCTGTTGTAAGCTTCTCCAGAATCCGGGCAACATCCGTCTGTGGAAGCTCCCCTTCCGTCGTATTCTTACGAACGATCGGAAGCAGACTCTCCGCTTGTGCCCGGGTTAAGGCAAGCCCTTCCTTTTTATCCATTTGGATCAGCGCCTTAAACAGGAACACGAGCTGACGCTCGCTTGAGCTCTGCATCTCCTCCAGCTTCACCGGAGCAGGTACCGACGTGCCCGAAGACGCTTCAAAGGATGATTGTTTCGATTCGCCGCATCCGCTGAGACCTGCACCGCCCAGCATCAGCACAACGCAGCTTACGGCCAGCATGCGCCTGCGGACCACATCGCCACCTCCCGTCGGGAACAACGCCGTCCCCTGTTTAAGGACAGCATAAGGCATAGGTTTGATTAAACTGTGTAAGCTTTGTAAAAAAAGTGTAAAATCATGCTTCCGGCTTAAGCCCCGCCCTTTTCGAGCATGGCATTCGATAGCGGCGGAAAAGCGACGCGGAACACCGTACCGCCCCCTACCTCGCTCTCGGCCCCGATCGTCCCTTTCATGGCGCCGACCAAATGCTTAACGATGGTGAGCCCGAGACCCGTTCCGTCCGATTCTGCTGAAGAGCGCGAGGCCTGCGCTTTATAGAACCGGTCCCAAATGCGCTGCAGCTCCGTTTCGTTCATCCCGATTCCCGTATCGCGGATATACAGGGCCGCCTCGCCGTTCTCCCGCCGCAGCTCTACGGTCACCGTTCCGTCCGACGGAGTGAAGCGGATCGCATTATAGAGCAAATTTTGAACGATCTGGGCGAATCGGTCCGGGTCAAGCTCGCAGATCAGCGGCGAGCCCCCGGCAGGCGACTTGGTTACTAGATGAACCTTTTTCTCGGAAGCGGGCCTCCGGATGATTTCCAGCACTTCAGCGACTTTATCGCCCACCGCCATCGGACGGAGACGGAATACGTCCACACCGTTCTGAATCCTCGCCAGATCCAGCAGATCGCTGACCAGCCGCTGAAGCCGCTGCACCTCGTGATTGCATATATTCAAGTAATGTGCATACTTCTCGGGGGAATCACTTGATCGATCATGCCGGTAATCAGACCCCGCAGGGTCGTTAAGGGAGAGCGCAGCTCATGGGAAACGTTGGCCAGAAATTCCTGCCGGGTATCTTCCCATTCTTCCAGCTGATCTATCATAAAATTGAAGCTGCGCGCAAGCTCCCCGACTTCATCGTTGGAATCGGCGGGTACGCGGGTGGAGAAATCCCCTCCGGCCACCTCCAGCGCGGCTTTATTCATCCGCTGTAGGGGACCGGCAAGCTTGCGGGAGAGAATGTACAGGATGATGCCGACAGCCACCATAGAGAACAGCGGCGGCACGACGATATTCAGCCTGACGGCGGTTATCGTCTCGCTGATTTCGATAGCCGGAACACTGAGCATGACGACGATCGGCTCCCGTTGATTTGTGCCGGAGTATAATAAGTAAGAAGACCTTCCTTTGCCTGCACGTCGAACGGGTTCTGCGTGGAAGCAAAGCTGCTGTTCCCCTGCAGGCCGTCGATGAACATAGGGTCCATCGCTTTCGGAATCTTCTGCCCTTCCGCGCCGGAGGAGCCGTTCATGATGGTCCCCTTGGAGTCCACCAGCCATACCATGCCATTGATGCTCCGCGAAATGAGCCGGGTTCCGAAGCGGAGCTCGCGCGTCGACATCGTTCCTTCCTGGTAAGAAGGCAGCATCTTGACCACCTCGTCGGTGCGGGCGGTGAGCAGCTCTTTTTTCCCCTTGTAAAAATAATCCGTAAAATAATAATTCCAGAACACCGCAAGCCCGCCGAAAAACAAGATACAGGTTGCAAGAAATGATAAGAAGATCTGAATATACAGGCTGCGCAGACCATCGTTTAACCATGCTCCCGCACCTCGAAGGCGTAGCCGATGCCCCACAGCGTCTGAATCGTCCAGCCGCTTTGCGTACCCAGCTTCTTGCGCAAGTTCTTCACATGGGCGTCCACGGTGCGGGTTCCCCGCTGAAATCAAAATGCCACACATAGCCGAGCAGATCCTCGCGTGTATATACACGTCCCGGGCTCGCCGCCAGGAAATGCAGCGGCTCGATCTCTTTGGGCGTCAAATCGACGCGGACCCCATCCACCGTCACTTTATACTGTTCGAGGTCGATGGAGAGATTGTGGATGCGTACATTTTTTTGTTTTTCCTCCGTAGGCTTGGTTACAGCTGAAGGGTCGCCCTGCATCGTGCGGCGGAGCACGGCCTTCACCCGGGCCACCAGCTCATTGGGATCGAAGGGCTTCACGACATAATCGTCGACGCCCAGATTGAAGCCGCGCAGCTTGTCGATCGATTCCCCTTGGCCGTCAGGAAAATGATCGGAATCGTTCCATGAGGAGGAGCGAGCCGCTTGATCTCGCCGCACAGCTCAAAGCCGGATACATCGGGCAGCATGACATCCAGCAGAATCAAATGGGGAGACAGTCGCTTGACCGCCTCCAGCACTTCTCCCCCGCGCTCCACGTGATGCGGAACAAAACCGGCGTGCTCCAGATACAGGCGGATGACTTCGGCAATATGAGGTTCGTCGTCGACTATTAAAATTTGTGGAGCGCCGTATGGTTCATCCTTCATCCCTCTTGGCCCGAAGCTCGCGTTTCCTGCTGAACTGCTGCTCCCGCTCCCTCCGCACTGCACTGCGGTCACGCAGCGTATGCTTATTCAGCAGATAAGCGTCGTTCATATCGCTCGGCTTGCTCCATCCATCCGCCTCTTCCCCGCGGGCTTTCCTGCATAATTCCAGGAGCTCCGCATCCTTCAGAGGAAGATCCGGGTCACTGTAATCGGTCTTCCCGGCGGATAATGCCGAGAGCCGAACCCGCATCAGATCAAGCAGGGTCTCCGGTTCGAGCCCCAGCCGCTCCAAATGCTCCGGCTTCATATTGTGGAGTGCACAGGTCAGCATTTTTACCGCTCCCGCCACATTGCCCCGCCGGTGATGGTACTGCGCCACCGCCAGTTGAATCAGCCCCTCGTACGTATCGCGAAGCGGATCGTCGGGATGTTCCTTCCAGAATTCTTCCATCACCTCATGACACTCGAAGTAATCTCGCGCCGAATGAAAATAATTCAAATATTCGATATAAGCATCGGGATAAGACTGCATTTCGTTTGACCTCCGTGGGCGTTAAGGCACCATTTCTACGAAGCTGATAACTCTATTGTAACAAGATCGTATGAAAACTGAAACCGTTGCCTACATTATACGTATATGAGAAGTGTATAACAAAACTTGCTTTTATGGAGGATGAAACCAGTCATGTGGAAAAAACTTTCGATGCTGATGCTTGCCTGCACGATCGCCCTATCCTTCTCGGCCGGCGGCGTTGCCGATGCGAAGGCATCCTACAAATCGCCTAAGAAGAGCTACAGCCCCAGCACGACGACACCAACGCAGAACAGCGGGATCAACAAAAGCGAAACTTCGACGACGCAATCGCCCTACTCCGCCTCCACCGCAGCTCAGACTACGCAAAAGCGCGGCTTTTTCAGCGGCGGCGGCCTGATGAAGGGCCTGATGATCGGCGGGCTGGCCGGCCTTCTGTTCGGCGGATTGTTCGGAGGCATGGGCTTCCTGGGCAACATCCTCGGCATGATGATCAACGTGCTCGCCATCGTCGTCCTGCTCGTTGTCATTCGTAAAATCTTCGTGTACTTCCGGGACCGCAAGAAGTATAATTCCGAGCCGAAACACTACTAATATATTCAAAGAGGGTCACAAGCGATGAGATTATCCGAGCAAGACATCATTAACGCCGTCTGCCTGCATATGGCCGAGCGCAAACAGCTGCATCCCTCCCAAGTGGAAGTGGAGCTGATGTGGGACGAGGATTACGGCTTCTCCGCCGAAGTCTTCTCCGAAGGCCGCATGACCAGATTATTGTCGCCGCGAATATGCTGGAAGCGATTGAGCGCTACCTGCTCAAAGAGCATAACCTGCGCGTCTTCCGCGATCAGATTCATCTGCGGCTCGAAGACGAAATTGTCGCCGACATTGCCTGAATAGAATACCGGATATTAGCCCTCCGCCGATGCGGGGTTGTTTGTTGTTCCGGATCTTTAGGTACTTTCGGCTCTTTCTGTTCACCGATTCTACTTTTTTCCTACGCAACTTCCAGGAGCGCAGCTGCGTTTAATAGAGTAGATCGACCCAGAAAGAGGCTGATACATATTGAAATGCAAGACCACCCTGCTACTCTCTGCCCTGGCCCTTTTCCTGTCCTCCTCCGGTTCGGCATTCGCCGCGGATAAAACGTCCAGATACCGGGTTTACCAGGACGACAAGTCGCTGACCGAAACATCCGATTACAAATCGGCCGAAGCTTACGCCAGAGGATTCGCCGATAGTCACGTCGAAGAAATCGGTACGCGCAAGTGGCTGTGGAACAACTATCCCCGCTACAAAGTCTACCAGAACGGCGCCAGCACCTCCAATTGGGAATTCGCCACGCTGGATCAAGCGATCCAGGAAGCCTCGCGCTGGGGGCACGCCAGTATCCGCGATCTGCAGTCCGGCGGATGGGTATGGAACAACTATCCGAAATACCGCGTGTACCAAGGCGAAGTCACCCTGGATTCCTGGGAATTTCCTACCTTGAATCAAGCCTTGGCGGAAGCAAGGAAATGGTCGAACGCCCACATCATCGACCTGACGGACCATTCCTGGGTATGGGACAATATCCCTGCCGCCGATAAACAGTCGCTCCGTGCCGCAGGCACGCCGATCTATCAAGTGATGCAGGGCACCTATGCCGCTCCGGAGTGGAACTTTGCTTCGCTCGAGGATGCGGTGAACGAATCGCTGAAATGGGGTGGTTCGAGGATCGTCAACACGGTCACCGGAAAGACGGTTTTCTCCAACGACAGAACATACAAAGTCTATCAGTACGATAAGCTCTTATCCTCTTTCTTAAGCGTAGATGCCGCGATCCGTTATGCGGAGCAGTTCGATCATACGAAAATTACGGACGAGAACGCCCCTACGGCGGAAAGCAAAAGCAGCGGCATCTGGAATAATTATCCTTACTACCGGGTATTTCAAAATAATAGCTGGATCGGGGACTTCTCCACCATCGGGGCTGCGCTGAGCTACGCCATGGGTTATTCCAACGCCTCCATACGGCTGTACGACGGGAACGAAACGATTTGGAGCAATCTTCACAACCTTCAGTTCTGGGGCTGGAACGGCGGCTCGGCCGATACCACGGTCCGGGCGCAGGTTGCGAATACGGCGGGGCTCGATGTCGTCTCGCCGACCTACTTTCAGCTGGCGGACGCCTCCGGCGGCATGACGGATACGTCAAATAAAGATACCGTTGCCTGGCTGAAGCAGCAGGGCTTTACCGTATACCCGCTGGTGAACAATCAGTTCGACCAGGCTTTAACCACACAGTTCCTGTCGAACGCCGATGCCGTGAACAAATTCATCGCAGCGCTGACGGATAAAGCCGCGACCATTGGGGTCGACGGGGTCAACATTGATTTTGAGAGCGTCGCGGGCAAAGACCGCGCGAATTTCACCAAATTCATGCAGTCGCTCACCCAGACCGCCCACCAAAAAGGGCTGACCGTTTCGGTCGATCTTCCCCGCGGCAGTGTCAAATGGAACGCAAACAGCGCCTTCGACCACGAAAAGCTGGGCCAGACGGTCGATTACGTCATCACGATGACGTATGACCAATACTATAAGGGCAGCACGGAGCCCGGTTCGGTAGCGGGCCTGCAGTGGGTGGAGCAGGGCGTGCAGGAATTCCTGTCCTACGGGATTCCGCGGGATAAGCTGATCATGGGCATACCGTTCTATGTGAGAGAATGGAAGGTCGCTGCGAACGGATCGCTGGACAGCAACCGGGCGCGCTGCTGAAGGACCTGCCGGCTCTGATCGCTTCCAAGAATCCGAAGCTCACCTTCGACAGCCGCTTCAACCAGTACAAGGTTGAGTACGCCGAGAACGGGTTCACCAATGTCTTCTGGCTGGAGAATGAGGATACCGTCAAAGCCCGGATCGACATCGCGAAGAAATACGATCTCGCCGGAGTTGCGATTTGGCGTCTTGGCTACGATACACCGGATATTTGGAAAACGATGATTCAGCATAAATAACGGACTTCTGAATAAGATGCAAAAGGCTTAGAGAACCATGGTGTTCTCTCAGCCTTTTTAATTTATCGCAAGGCGCTTGCCGACGAGCCTTACTAAGAATTAATCAGACTCGCCTTCCCCTGCTTGCGCCGTTCCGAGCAGCTCCCGCGGCTCTTCCACGTCGCCCACCGGCGATTGGCAGGCATAGTTCTCGCATACGTAAGCCGTCGCCCGGCCGCCAAGCGGCGACTTATCCTGCACCCAAGGCACGAGCGCGGCGAGCTCCGCGGCCTTTTCGGACTTCGCCGGATGCAGAATCGTCAGTGCCTGCGGCAGGAATGCCCGCTGCACCTCGTACAGCATCTCCTGCGTATCCGGTCGCGCCGGGTCCCCTGCGATCACGATCTCCGCCGGGGCGGACACGGCAAAATCCAGAGCGATCAGGAACAGCGCATGACCGGAAGGATACCGCTCTACGGAGCCGGCAAAGGCGCGAAGCTGCTCATCGGCCTTCTGGGCCAGGGCCGCATTGAACGTATAACGCGCCAGCTTATGCAGATTGAGCGCCGCGGCCGAATTGCCCGAGGGGAGCGCACCGTCGTAGATCTCCTTCGGCCGCGTAAACAGTTGCTCCCCGTCATGCCCGTAGAAGAACAGCCCACCCTTTTCTTCGTCCCAGAACAAACGCAGCATCTCTTCGTTCAGTTCTACCGCCGTCTGCAGCCATTTCGGCTCATGGGTCGCTTCGAACAGCTCGATGAGTCCCCATACGAGGAAAGCATAATCGTCCGCATAGGCTAAATACGCCGCTTCGCCGTCGCGGTAGCGCGCCAACAGCCGCCCGTCTTCCCGCCGCAACCGGTTCAGCACAAACTCCGCCGCTTTCACCGCGCCCCTGCGTATTCCGGCTTTTGCAGCGCTTTCGCCGCTTTAGCCAGAGCCATAATCATCAGCCCGTTCCAAGAGGTAAGAATCTTGTCATCCTTATGCGGATGAATGCGCTTCTCGCGGTGCTCGAACAGCTTAAGCCGCGCCGCCTCCAGTCGTTCCTCCTCCTCCGGACGGACCGGATGCCTTTCGATCCGGTTCGGAATGCTGTGACCCTCGAAGTTACCTTCCGGTGTAATATCGTAGACGTCACAGAACAGCTCCGCATCCTCGTTTCCGAGAACTTCCTGCACCTCCTGCGGCGTCCAGACGTAGAACTTCCCTTCCTCGCCTTCGGAATCGGCATCCTCCGCCGAATAAAATCCGCCGTCCGGATCCGTCATATCCCGCAGCACATAGGTAATGATCTGCTCGGCAACCCGGGCATACTGCGGCTTCCCCGTCGCTTGATAAGCCTCAATGTATGTCATAGTCAGAAGCGCATTATCGTAAAGCATCTTCTCAAAATGGGGGACCAGCCACTTCACATCCGTGGAATACCGGGCAAAGCCGAAGCCGACATGGTCATACATGCCGCCGCGCCACATCGCCTCGAGTGTTGTCTCCAACATGCGGAGCGCCTTCTCGTTCCCCGTCCGCTTCCAATAACGCAGCAGGAAAGACAAATTGTGCGAGGTCGGAAATTTCGGCGCATCGCCGAAGCCGCCGTTTACCGGATCGAACAACTCTACATACGTTTCAAAAGCTTGGTCAAGCAGCGCTTCGGAGAGCTCCCCTTCCAGGTTCGCAATCATTCGCTTCTGCGTCTCGTCCACGATCTGCTCCCCGATCTGAGCTACCTTCTCCGGGTCCTCCTTCCACTTGCCCGCCAGCTGCGGCAGCAGCCTCGCATTAAGCCGTAGCGGCCGTACTTCCGCTGCTTCGGAAAGTAGGTACCGGCGAAGAACGGCTTCTTCTCCGGCGTCATCACGATCGTCAGCGGCCACCCGCCCTGCCCTGTGAGCGCCTGGCACACCGACATATAGAGATGGTCGACGTCGGGCCGCTCCTCCCGGTCCACCTTGACGGACACGAAATCCTGGTTCAACAGGGACGCTACCTCTTCATCCTCGAACGACTCCCGTTCCATGACGTGACACCAATGGCAGGTGGAATACCCGATCGATAAGAAGATGGGCTTGTTTTCACGTTTCGCTTTCTCAAACGCTTCGTCGCTCCAAGGGAACCAGTCGACCGGGTTATATGCGTGCTGGAGCAAGTAGGGTGACTTTTCCTTGGCTAATCTATTGGGTTTGCTGTTCGTTGTCATGGGACACCACCTCTCTTTCGTTTTTGAATATTACTGATTTGAACTTAAAGATATTTTACCCTAATGCGTGAAATAATCCCAATTTACGAGAAAAGTAATACTCCCGAAATTATATAAAACTAAAACAATCGTTTGAAAGCAGAAGCATGCTTCTGCTCACAAACGATTGTTAACTTCAAGTCAATTATGAAAATTTGAATCTTTGTTCAAGGTTTTGAAAATGAACTAACAACTCATCGAATGAGGGTTTAGGAGCCCCTAATGGCTGGGAATGCCACGAACCTTTCCTACTCGTTTGCTCATACAATTCACACAATTCATCAATCAGTTCATCTTTAATACCTTTAAGAGAGACAATACTGTTCATTCTAATGTTAGGGCGATATCGAGATATTATTCCGCTCAAAAGTTTTTGTTCTACATAATCTTCAAGATATCCGCTCATTAAATCGTATACATTTCGAAGTTCATATTCTAAAATATCTAATTCGCTTTTTTGTTTGAATAATTGGATTCTTCTAGTTATTTCCTTATGTCGTTCTTTCATAGCACTTATATTATCTAACGCTTTGTTCGCTTCAATATGAACTTGACTCGATAACCGAGTGATTTTATTTATTTTATCTTTTGCAGGATCTCTGACCAACAAATTAAGAAAAACGAGATTATGTGTAAATATGAAAACTTGTTATGCGTATCAAAAGCCTTCCTGAACGTCTCTAATACAAGAGGATTGTCATTACGGTTGCTGATGTGGTAGGCAACAATTTCACCGTTCCAAAGGTCCTTGATTGCGGATAAATAGATGCGATCCACAAATACTCGTTATAGAGTTACATCCGTTACCCATTTTTGATTCGGTCCAGTCGCATTAAAATCTTGTTGCAAAGATGATTCTGTACTTGCCGTTCACTCCCCTGTTTCCAGATTTGCAAACACTTTTTTAGAACATCATTCTCCCGCTTGAGCTTCGCTACATAACGATCTTGATCCAAGTACTCCTCACGACGTCCTCGTTGATCCAGGAGTCCAAACTCGCCTAATTGCTTATACTTCCGCATCCACTTCTTGACCCGATCCTTGTCATGAATCTCTAAGTGCTCCATAATCTGCCGATACGTCCACTTCTCCTCCATATGAAGGCGAATTGCTTCTTTCTCCAATTCCTCTGAATACGTTCTAAACTTCTGACCCCTGACTGCCATAAAAAATGCACACCCTAGAATTCATCGGATTAACCTAGTGGTTTTTCCAATGTCTATTCTAAGGGGTGCACTTCAAGCACCTCAAGGGCTTTTCGTTTTGCTGATCGATCCAAATAATCTTCTACATGTGCCATTCTATTAGGACTTAGCTTCTGTTTCTTCTCAATCAGTAGTTTCTTTCCAATTGTTGTGACCTGCGCTAAGTTAATATACGGACTCTTCTCCCGTATCTTCTCCATAACTCTCCCAACCTTTAACAAACCGCCAGCATCATTGGAACGTTTTTTTGCGCTTTTACGCATATCCACTCTGTATTATTATATGAAAAAAATCCCATTAATTTGCATAACAAGATACATACGTTGTGTTTTAATCTAAAGTTTACTTTATATAGCCGCAAAAATTAATTTACCAACTGTCGAATTAAAGGTAATTTTTGGGTATTGTGGTCCATGGAATTATATGGATAAATCTTTTAATATTTGTAATTGCTAGCATATGTTTGTAAAAATTATAAATGGGAGATGAATTAGAAGATGATTAAAAAAATTGGAAAAGTTACCAGTGTCGTGTTATCATTAGGAATGACAGTTGCATTATTAGCACCTGTTTCAGTCTCTGCAGCAACATCAGGGGTGATTGATTCAAAGCTCTCACAGTCTCAAACTGACCATCTTCTGCAAGTAAATGGAAATGGTATTACTCAAACGCTTAAAAATCTTGATCTCGCTTCAACTAATTTACTCGATCCATATATGACTGTGACTAAAGAGGGACTTCTACATTTGGATGAGGCTGGTCGAAATGTAGTTTCTGCTGAGTTATTTAATACTACTGCTAATGGTGTTTCAATCATTAATACAGCCATTAAGGAAGGGAGTGTTGTCCTTGATACTGTAAATAAACGTGTAGTACCTAAGCAAGTAACAGTTCAACAACCAAGTTTGAAAACTCCCTCAATGTCACCTAATGCATACTCAAACACCTATTGGTGGGGTGTAGCAATAACAATGACTGAGGATGAAACCAAAACTTTAGCATACTCTCTTCAGCAGGTGAAAGAAACCTATACCGCAGCAAACTGTTGTTGCAGGGGCTATCGGAGGTATAATGGGACCTAACCCAATCCCTTGGGCCGCCGCCGCTGCAAGTGCAATTGTCGCTTGTGGCGCTGCTGTGGTATCAAATAGCCTTACTTTTTATAACAATCCAAATGGAGTAACTTTAAACATTCATTGGTTGCCTGCCCCTACTATACGGTAAACAAAAACTAAACAGCTAAGGTTATTTATTACTAGATAAGAACGGGAGGTAACATCATGCCAATCACAGTAACCGGATCTCTCATTCTGGTGTTATCATTTTTAGGATTTTATGTGCTGGTGGCTTGGGGAATTCTTTACTTCATTCATAAGCGTTCAAAATATCTCTATAAAAGAAGTGCGCAGCTTTTTTTTGCAATCGCCATTATAATCGTGGCTCTTCTAACCTATAATGGTTTACTGGAAACTTGGGTCATACTAGTGACCTTACCATTATTCATCTTCTGTGGCAAATATATTCGACAAAATAAAGCAAAATAACTAAGGAAGAGGGATCATACCCCTCTTCCTTTTTTCTGGGGTAACATATTGCACCCCAAAAAACAAAAAAACTCTCAGATCAATTAGAAAAGGTAAATTGTGCGCTAGAACGCCTATATTTTCATGTTTGGTGGTGACGACATAGTCGTCATGAAAGGTTTTTCTTGTATCTTTGAAAAATCAATTTCCTCCGTCAAGTATTCCGTTACTAATATTCCTTTTAACATTAGCTCAACAGAATGTCGATACTAGAATATTGAAGGGTTAATATTCTCGTCAGCTTCGTGTCCAATGTTCTTTTTCCTAACAGAATCGATCAATCTGTCTACAGAACTTTTATACATTTTCGGAATAGACGACAAAGTTTTGGTTTTGGTAATTACTTCTGCGCCAATTTGGATAAGCATTTTTATATAATAGCAGTTGCTCTTTTACATTGCCTTTGAATAAATTAAATAGTTCGTTTTCAATTATTGTCATGAGGATAGTTGAATCGTCCAATTTACATAAATCATTCTCTTCCAACAGTACAAACTGATCCGGGAATAAGTCTCGTACTTCCGCACACAGCTTGTTACCACCTACTTTTGGATGATTTAGACAGGTGGAATACCCGATCGATAGGAAGATGGGCTTGTTCTCGCGTTTTGCTTTCTCAAACGCTTCGTCGTATCAAGGGAACCACTCGACTGGATTGTAAAGGGTTTGGTCTTCACTCCACCAAAGGCTCTCGCAAATGTTTGATATCGCTAATCGGAGGCTTTCCAAAAAATCTTCCATACTCGCGGCTAAATTGAGAAGGGCTTTCATACCCCACCCTAAATCCCGCTTCGGCGGCATCCATTGTCTCCGATAACAGAAGGCGCCGGGCCTCTAGAAGACGTATCTTTTTCTGAAATTGCATTGGACTCATAGCCGTCACTTCTTTGAAATGGCGAAATAGCGATGCAGGGCTCATATGCACGGAAAGCGCCAATTCTTCAACTCGCAATGGTTTTGCATAATCGTTCTTTATCTGATCGATGACCGCTGCAATACGCTGCGAAGTGCTCCCGTTCACAGCAATTTGCCTTAGAAATCCCCCCTGCTTTCCTTTCAAGACCCGATAAAAAATTTCCCGAATGACCAAAGGTGCCAGAGCGGAAACGTCCTCCGGCGTTTCCAATAGCCGGAGCAGCCTAACGGCAACATCCAATAAAGAATCGCTTGCTTCGTTAACATACAAGCCTCTCCGAACTTCTCCCTTCTTGCCTGACTGCAAATCCGAATCTCTCATGATGTCAAGTATTTGCAAAGGATCAAATTGAAGACGGATGCATAAATAGGGCCTATTAGGCGAAGCCTCGGTAATTTGTGCGGAAATCGGCAGATCAACCGATACGACAAGATAATTGGACGGCCCATAGGGGTAGCTCTCTTGTTCAAGCATGACGACTTTTGAACCTTGCGTCACGATACAAAGGGCCGGTTCATGAACTCTTAAAACAGGCAATGTAGTAGATGAGTCGCGTATCAGTTGAAGCGAAGGGACAATAGTAGGATGAACCCCGTCATGGATTGTATATTTTTTAATTAGCCTCGATAACTCAGCCTGGCTCTTCATCAGTGAGTTATCGTTCCCCTTGCCATCGGCGGCATATGAACATCCCCTCCCCTTAAGCATTGAGGTATGGCACAATCATAATCCTTATTGGATATCAAATTCAACTCGTTTGATAGGATTAGGCAATAACTTGCAGCAATCCGGCTATCTCACCCATCCGAAATTGTATCACAATAAAAGGAACCCGATTTACTTCTAGGGCTACAACTAAACATCAAAAATAGAGGAGAAGCAAAAATGCAAAAAAACAGAAACGCTAAGCCGCACCCCTATGTCGGGATGTGGGTTACAAAGGACGGGTATATTCGACAAGAACTTCTGCCGAACGGCCGTTATGATGAAGCCCGAGGCGAAAGAAAAAGCGCCTATACGGGAAGTTACAAAATTGCAGGCAACCGAATTGATTATGTAGACGACACCGGATTTATCGCCGACGGGGAATTTCGCGAGGATACTCTATACCATGCCGGCATGATTTTGTATCGACAAGAAAAAGAATAGAACACGAATTAAACCAGGGAGCAATAAAATATGGATAAAAGAATTTGGATTTTGGCTATTGCATCGTTTGTAGTCGGAACAGTAGAACTTGTTATTGCCGGCATTATTGATATGATTGCTCAGGACCTGCATGTTTCTGTCGGTGCCGCAGGTCAGCTTATCTCAGTTTATTCAATGGTTTTTGCGTTTGGATCCCCCGTCCTCATTGCCCTTACTTCAAAAGTCGAACGACGCAAATTATTGATTTATGCGATGCTGGTCTTCCTTGCAGGAAATATCGTCTCGATGATTAGTCCTAATTTTACTATTCTTCTCTTATCGAGGATCGTTCTTGCTGCAAGTTGTTCCATTGTCGTTATTCTCTCCATTGTTTTGGCTTCAAATATAGCAGCTCCCGAATTAAGGGGCCGGGCTATCGGGGTCATTTTCATGGGCATCATCGCCGCATTGGTGCTCGGAGTCCCTCTCGGTACTTGGATCGGCGTAATGTGGGGTTGGCGCTCCACCTTTGCTTTGGTCGCGGTCCTTTCATTCATCGTTACATGGGGTATTGTGAGATTTCTTCCAGAGGTTGCTTCGCGACCTATGATTCCATTGCGGGAACAACTGCGCACACTGAATAATCCGAAAATCGTATCCGCACATTTCATTTCGATCCTGCAAATGACCGGACAATTTACGGTCTATGCCTACATCACTCCATTTCTTCATGAAACAATGAACTTGTCTACCGGCACAATCAGCCTGGTCTTATTCGTATATGGATTAGCCGGAGTTGCCGGAGGATGGGTTGGTGGATGGTCTGCAGATAAGCTCGGGAGTAAAAGAACAATCATCATTACACTCCTGCTTCATGCGTTGGCTATATTCCTACTACATTACGCTACATCTTCCATGTTGTTATTACTTATTGTGGTTTTTGTGTGGTGCACATTCAATATGGCGCCAAGTCCTGCCATTCAAAGTTACTTGATTCAAGCTGCTCCGGAATCCTCCGATATCCAGTTAAGCTTCAACACATCGTCCCTGCATATTGGAGTCGCTTTGGGTTCAATGGTTGGCGGAATGATCGTAAATCATTATGCTGTAACGACGATTACATGGGTTGGTGCCTTCCTTGTGATTTTAGCCGTCTTGTCAGCATTTATCTCCATAACCAGGAAAAATCCGGAGAGGTCGGTCGGTTCCACAGAGAGACATATTTCTTAATTGAATTCTGTAAATGCAGAAAGAGGCTGAAGAAAGCCTCTTTCTCTGGTCAAGCCCATCCCTACCCTAACATTAATCACAACAACAACAACTCCATAGCCGCACGTTCTTTGTCCGCAATCTCGAGCAAAAGCTCCGAGACCCGGCCCAGCTCCTGAGGGTTTCCCGTTCTTCCGGCAAGATCGATCAAAGAAGATACGTGGGTCCAGAGGGGAGCGATGTCCGTAAACCGCAAGCAGGCTTGTTCGACTTTGGGGTCTCCCAACAGAGCCGCGCTTTCTTCTAGAAAATCCCGATACAGGTTGCGGAATAAAGCGCCGCCGGTTCCCGCTTTTTCCATCAACAAGGCCGTCAAGCATAGGTCGTGCTCGAAGTTTTTGCTGCGGGAAGGCCACTTTAAGATTTCGCCGCTCATTTTTACAATGCCTTTATTCCCTATATTGCGAATGGGCGGATTCAAATAGTCATGCGCGTTCCGGGTTAGCGATAACCTTATAGCGGGCGCAAGCGGCGGAAAGCCCTCGACCGGTTCGATCGTGAAGGAGCGGTTCCTCGAGCTCATAGGTCCCTTGGCGTTGCGGGCCATGGCCAAATGATCCAAACGTGTCCTCACAAGCCCCCCTGCTGTTTGGTATCCGCCATGTAGGCGTATTCGTCGTCCATGCCGTAGATCACGGCATAGTGGCCTGCAAAGTGCACTTTGTTCGTGAAATAATCCAAATAATACGAGTCCAATTTAAGCCCCACTGGAACTCCTCGTTCTATGAAACTTTGCACGTTCAGCCGCGCTTTTTCTACGGACGAGGTTTCTTCCACCTTGATCGTTAAGTTGAGCCGGGATACGAGGCAGGAAGTGATTTCATCCGGCTTGACCCTTCCCCCTATAAAAGGAAAGTCCATTCCCTTGGAATCCCAATAAATGAAACCGAGCCCTTGCCCGAGTCCAAACAGCATCGGCTCCGATAGCCAGACTCCCGCAAATTGAAGCAAATTGCCCAGGGCTGTCGTCTCACAATGCTCCCCTGAGTAAGGCACGAAACCTTCAATGATTCTAGACATGCTCCTTCCCCTCCTCCAACAATTCGTTGATTAGACTTACGACGAACACCTGCTCACTCTCGATAAGACGCATCGGATGAAGGAAAAGAACCCTTACGTGCAGCGGCAGACGGGCGCCGCCCTGCGATTCGTACTTCTGCCTTATCTGTTGGTATACCTCCCCAAGAAAATCCAGCCGCTTCCGCAAAGCATCCATGGCTTCCCCTTCTCGACAAAAGGTAACGCGGCAAATCCGAGATCGAACCGGTTATCGCGCTCTCGTGAAGAGGATAGGTCGCTGATGACTTCTTTTCTTAACGTTGTCATCCCCGCTTCCGTGATTACATATCGGGTCGGCATCGGCCCTTTGCCGGATTTCTCGCCGGCATCTTCGGATTCGATCATTCCTTTATCGTTCAATTTCTTCAGTCCTGCGTAAATCGAAGTTGTGCCGATATTCGCCCATTCCCGATAGCCGCGCCGATCGATTAACTTATTGATCTCGTAACCCGAAGCTTGTTTGCATTCCGCGATAAGCTGCAGCAGCATAAATTCGGCATTCGAAAGTTGGTTCATGAAGAGACTCCTTGCTTTTAATATTTCATATATGTAATATAACGGTAGTGAAATATTAAGTCAATCATGTGATGCAGCAAAAAAGGACGGTAACAGGAGCCACCCGCAGACCTGTCACCATCCCCAAACCCGCTCATTCCCGCCAATATCGGCCAAACACCCTACGTACCGAGCTAATCTTCATAACGGATTATTCTTGAATATTTGTTCCTGCAGGCCGCGAGATTGCTGCACAACCCCATCCTTTTCTTTCATCACGGCGTTTAATCTCAGAGCGGCAAGGATGGCGATGGCCACGCCTATCGCACCGAACCATGTGATGGACGACAAGGACAGCCGATCTACGGCAATGCCCCCTAGTCCTGCCCCCGCCGCCATGGACAGCTGCATCATGGATTGATTAAGCCCCAGCATGATCCCGGAGTGATCCGGCTTAATCCGGACCAGATTGTACTGCTGCGTAGGCCCGGAAGACCACGCGGCGAAAGACCATAAAACCAGTATGGAACATACCGCAAGCAGATTATGCGGTAGGGAAACCGTTACGGAGAGTAATATAAGAGCCGCGATGTGCAGGACCATACCCCCGAGCAGCGTGGAGGATACTCCCCACTTGTCTGTGCTGAAACCGCCTATTTTCGAACCGATTAAGCTCGCAATGCCGAAGGCGAGTAACACTCCGCTGAGCATCCCGTCCGGTACGCCGGCGACTTTAAGAAGATAAGGAGAAATATAGGTGTAGGCCAAGGAATATCCGCCTAGCCAAAAGAATGTGATGGATAAGCCAAGCAGGACTTTTTTGTTTCTGAGCAGCGACAATTGTTTCGTGAGAGGCACGGGCTCATCCCCTTTGATCCGGGGGATCGTGAAGTATAGGACAATGATGGCCGCAAGTCCCGCCAAAGCAATGAAACCAAAGACGGAGCGCCATCCATATTCCGCGGTCGCTATGCGTCCGAGGGGAACGCCAATAATTAACGATGCGGTAAATCCCATAACGACGGTAGCGATAGAGCTTGCCTGCTTGCCTGCAGGTGCGATCTTAGATGCTATATCCAGCGCGGTAACGACGACCATTCCCGCTCCCAGCGCCATGATCACGCGGGCGATTACAAACAGACCGAATCCAGGCAGAACGAAGCTCAGCAAATTGGCTGCAGCGAAAATTCCTAGCGCGCCTAAGAGCAGCTTTTGCCTCTCCCATTTCGCTGTCAATGCCATTAACACCGGAGTACAGATGCCATAGACCAACGAAAAAATAGTCACCAGCTGCCCTGCCGCCGTAATCGAAGTGCCCAGCGAGTCGGAGATCTTATCCAGGATGCCGGAAATCACATATTCCGACGTGCCCACCAAAAAACTGATCAATGCCAAGAAATACACCTTCCATGTGCTCGACATAGAAACCACCACTCCTTAAAATAAATTCACATCTATATATTATGAATTATCGATGTGTTAGCCGATCATAAATACATATCGTAATATATTGATATGTTATCTTGAATAAAACTGAATTCTCACGAAGAGCATTCAGTTTTACAGAATCATATTTCGTTGTTGAAAAAAGCACCGATTTCCCGTATTTTTTCCTCATCCCTTGTATAGTACGTGTACTTGCCGATCCGCTCCGTCTTGATCAGCCCGGCTCGATGGAGAATCGACAAATACTGAGACGCCGTCGATTGCGTCATGTTGAGCTTCTCCGTGACCTGGCTGACGCATACCCCGGTTTTTCTCATATCAATCCCTTCGTGGGGCTTAAAATGTTGTTCAGGTTCTTTCAACCACTGCAAAATTTGCAATCTCGACTCGTTGGACAGCGCTTTGAAAATTTCAATAGGATCCATACATATAATCATATCGGGAATTATCAATTTGTCAAGTGTCATTGGAGATCTGTTCCATAGACCTCATGCAACTCTCATGCTATTGTAGATTCACTAAAATTTCCTGTGATATTATGGAAGCTGGAATGATTCTTTCATAAATGAGGTAGCAAACATGAATCCTTGGAAAAAGAATCTTGCGGCGGCCGGTTTGATAGCGGTCTGGCTGACGGCCGCCCAAGGCGCTTCCTACGCACAGGCCGGAGCGGATGCGGGTGAGGTTCCGGTGGATCTGCCGACTTATGCGGTGAGGGTGGACGGAAAGACGATCGATAACAGCCGTCTGCTGTATCCCTTGATCAATTATCATGGCGTCACCTATTTTCCGCTGACTTGGAATGTGGGAAAAGGGTTGGGACTTGAAATCTCCTGGAGCGCGGACAGCGGGCTTACGATTAATTCCCATAAACCTAAGCAAAGCGAATTATCCATGGAAGGCGGGCCGCTGAATACGGAAGCGTCCTACCGGGCCCGTATCCCCGGTTTCCAGTGACGATCGACGGCATGCCGGCCGATAACGGGAAAGAGCCTTTTCCGTTACTGGTCTTCCGCGACGTCACTTATTTCCCGATGACCTGGGATTTTACGGTAGGTAAATTCGGGTGGAAAACGGCATGGGACGATCGTTTCGGGTATTCGATTTATACGGGCTTGGTGCTGGATCGCATCATCTATGACGATGAAGCGTTCCTGTATGCAGAGGGCTTTTCTAACGGGGAATATGGCATCGTACGGTTCAGGAAAGATTTTGAAGGGAAAGCCGAGGTATTCACACCGGAACAAAGCTCCAAGCTTCGAGAGGTGGCGGCGGCGTACGGCGAGGAACCGGTTCCCGAGACCAGGGATACGGTTATCCAGGGCGACAGCGTATATTACAAAGGGACGGAGCTCGTGAATGCGGCTGCACACCGCGCCGAACATCCCGAGCTATATAACGCTGTCAAGCCGGCGGATGGGGCCGTCATCGAGTACAATGAGAAGACGATAACAAGTCCCGCCGGTTTGACCGTCGTCAATCTGGCTTTCCGAACGGCGAAAGCGAACGTGGCGAACGATCCGGATACGCATACGTATCTGATCAAAGCAGGAAAGGCCGCCGAGCTGGCGCCGTTTAACAAGACGATTCGATCCTACCGGCTGTCGGCTGGCGGCATGTGGCTGTGGAGCTCCGCCACTACCTCCACATCGGCTCGGAGCAGCGGCATATACGGTTTGGTGTTGTGGGTTGATAACAACGGAAGCGCACGCCTGTGGAACAACACGCTGCAGTCCGGGCAGTCGCGGGTCCTCCGTGCCGACCCAGAGGAACTGATGGTTCAAGCCTACCCGGGCGGAGCTGAAAGCGGCGGCGGCCACTCATCCGGTTCCGGTCCAAGCCGGGGAGCGTATTACATCCTGCGCTCGGACGGAAGCTTCACGAAAATCGCCGATGCCGACGCCGGCGCGTTCGGCTATGTTGACCGTCAAGGCGTGTGGTACGAATTGCCGGGTGCGGATCAGGTCACGAACCTGTCGAAAGGCATCAGCCGCAGGTTCGAGCCTTAAGCGACTCCCTGCTGTAAATCGGGGAGAACGGTAGTTGAATAAATTACGGCGGCGGCATCAGGATGCATGCCGCCGCCGTAAGGCCGCTTATCCGCCGGAAGTCCAACCGGCCGACGGATAAGCGATGACCGGATTGGGATCTACTCTTTTAACGGTTTACATGGGCATCAGGAGCCTTGTCCGCCACAAGATTCAGGACGATCTGGTGCTCAAGCAGCGCTTTCAGCCCGCAGAGAACGATGGTGTATCCTCCCATAGAGTCGATCGCCCGACTCACGATATCGTCTCCTTCTCCTGTGAACCCCGAGTTGGTAATGGTGACATACGTCTCGTTGCCCGATCGTGGCGTGAAGATCCATTCGATTTCGGTGCCGTCCGACGATTCGACCAGGATGCGCTTATCCGGCACGAGTGCTTTGACGTAAATGTCATCCCCTACCCCGTACATCTCCCAATCCCAGCGGATGCGTTTTCCCGCTTCCAGCCTGCCGCTGCTCTTGGTGAACCAGAATTTCGTGGTCACCGCAGGGTCGGCAAAAGCTTCAAAGACCTCCCGGACCGGCCTCCGAATCAGCATTTCCGCCTTGACGACGGGGACTTCATTGAAGGATATCATGGAGCAGCTCCTTTCCTTATGTGGATACCGATTCCCATGAATTGCCGAATACAACCGACTATTGTCTTAACAGTTCGTAGACTTCTTCATCCAGCTTCTTGGCAAGCTCCGGATTATACGTCTTCTCATAAGCCGGCTCGACCGTGATCCTGCCGCCGTAGAAGATCACATCCTCCACCTCTTCTACGTGGACAGTGATGATGCGCAGCTTCATGGTCTTCTCGTAAATATCCGAGACTTCCGCGGTGCCCCGAACCGAGTAATAGCTGCCCGCCCCGATGACGCCAAGGACCACATTCGGGTTGTGTCCGATATTGTCCACAGTAGAAGCTTTATGCCCTACGGCAATCCTCACTTTCGTTCCGTCCTCCGCCGCGAGCACCCAGGAAACTGCACTGAGCTGTGGAAGATTCGTCTGGCTGTCAAGGGTTGCCAGTGTAACGATCTTCTCTCCCTGCAGCGCCTTAACCAGTTCTTCGCTTAAACGGTTCATTCCTTTTTCCATACGATCGCCTCCCGGATGATTTCCTTGCAAAGGATTTTGTCTATAGGGTACCCCCAATTTACCTGCTTTGAAACACACTTAGGGCATTCTAGAAGAATTCGCCAGTGTCTTTAACCTAAGCTTACGCTTACTTTATCCGCCAAGTCCGACAGCTTCGTCTGCTTGAGATGCTGCTCCATCTTTTCTTCAGCCTGGACCATCACCGCTTGAATCAGGCATTCGGCCCCATGGTTAAAATCGCACTCAAACAACGAGGCGGTGCCTTCGATGGCATGAATGATATCCAGGAAAGAGATGTCGTCTTTTTTCCGGGAAAGCCGGTAGCCCCCGTTAGCTCCCGAAACCGATTCGATCATCCCGGCTTTTACCAGCTTGGTTAAAATCTTGGAAAGATAGGTCGGGGAAACGCCTTGAACCTCCGCCAATTGCTGAACACCGACCGGCTTCGCAGGAGAAGCGGCGATAAGCGTCAGCATGGTGTGAAGAGCATAATTCGTCGCCTTGGAGAATTTCAATGACCGCACCTCATTTATGGACTTATTTTGTCTATAATATCCATGAACGAAGGTAGGTGTCAAGTTCGGCCTCTTTGAGGAATGCGTCATGCGGACATTCATTCTTATGCCGGGAGCGTACAAACCGCTGGGTGTTTGTCCGTTTCCAATTTGTTCCTATGACATACGTATATATCAGCAAATCCAAGCCAATACAGGAGCGTGACTTATGAGGCATTCAAGACGCAAGAAGGGAAAACTGACCCTGCGTGTAGTCATTGACGGGAAGAAAACGTCCGTTCGGTACCCGATGCCCAAGAAGCTGAGGGTGGTGGTCGTGATGAACAACCAGTTCAGCAATGCGGCCAATACCACCCAAATCGCAAACGGGGCAGGCCGAAGCGGTGCAGCCGGCAATAATGCCGCGATTGATTCCTCCAATACGCAGCAGCAGCAGAGCGTGGGAGCGGAAGGGCAAGCCAGAAACAGCGGCATGAGGCGCAAGCAAACGGAATGCGATACGAAGCATATCAAGCGGAAGCACGAAGAAGAAATTGTGATTGTCCTCAACAATCAGGTAAGTGTCGGCGGAGACAGTTCCCCTACTTCGGCGGCGACCCAGGTCGCGAGCGGCGGAGGCCTCTTCAGCGCCAGCGGCACGAACGCTGCGGTTGAAAGCTCCAATACGAAGCAGCAGCATGCGGTTGGGGGAAGTGCAAGCGGCACGGCATCCAACGAAGGAATGAATTCCGAGCAGCAGGAACAATAGGTCGCCGATCTCCTATAAGAGCGGGTGAAGACTCACCGGACATCTGCAGCTCGTTCGCCCGCCCCGCCGGATTCCTATTGATTGTTGTTTTTTCAAAGCGATACAATGAGGAGGAATATATCCGCGAAGGGAGCTCGCACCGATGAGCAAACTTGTATTCTTCCTTGGACCCGCCGCTTCCGGCAAGACATCGCTCGCCAAAGCGCTCGCCGCATGCCGCAGCGGAGCGCTCCTCGACATGGACACGCTGCTGCGGCCTGCCGCCGAGACCGTCATGACCTTGATCGGTCACGACCCGAACGACCGCGATTCGCCCGAATATAAGAAGCACTGCCGCGATTTGGGATACAGGATCACCATGGACGCGGCGCTGGACAATCTATCGGTCGGCTTGGATACCTACGTCATCGGTCCCTTCACCAAAGAACTGGAAGATCCGCTATGGCTGGAGACGGAGCTTGTACGGTGTGCCGGGTCCCATGAAATCAAAGTCAAAGCGGTCTATGTCTACCTCCCTGGCGAAGAGCATTACCGCCGGCGGCTGATCGAGCGGGGTTCCGTACTGGATGCCTGGAAGCTGCAGAACTGGGAGCATTTCCGCCCGTCGCTTGGCCGCAGACAAATCAAATGGAAACTGCCCGCGGACTCCATCCTTTATCTCGACAACTCCGGCCCGCTGGATGCAGAGAAGGTCGCGCAGCTGAAACGCTTCGTGGATAGGTAGCATCATTCTTTCATGCACTACGAACGGCCCTCTTGGCCGCCCGGGAAGGACCCGTCCCGATCAGGATCATCCCCAGAATGACGAGCATGCCGCCGGACCACTGCTGCCACCCGGCATGCTCCCTAAGGATCAGTACGGAAAGCAGCAGTGCGGTGAAAGGCATCATCCCGGAGAATGCCGCCGCCGTCGACACGGGGTTCCGTTTGATGCCGGCATACCAGCAAACAAAGGCCAGTGCCGTGACGACCGGCCCGTACCATACCAGCGCGAGCCACCCTTCCCATCCCAAGGCGGAGAGCGAGGCCAGCGGATGCTCACGGAGCGCCGGGAATGTGCAAAGCCCCCTGCGATGGCGGTCACAAGCGTCGTTTGCACCATTGGCTGCATCGTTGCCCGGCGGGAGGATGCAGATCGCACGGCGGCGGTACGAGAAATGACATTAAAAAGCGACTCGCATGCCGCGGCACAGAGAACCAGTGCATTGCCCCCCAGATGGTTCATGGAGAACGGGCTCCCTTCCGCTATCAGGCCCTGAATGAGCACAATTCCTGCGATCGTACTGAGAATTCCGGCGAGCTTGGCCCCGTCGACGGTTTCACCTAACAGAAGCTTGGCAAGCAAGACAGTGACGGCCGGCGTAGCGCCGGTGATGATCCCGGCCTCTCCGGCACTCGTATGGACAAGCCCGTAAAGCAGAAACATCCGGAACAGCACAATTCCGAAGAGCGCCTGAAACGCGAGGAGCATCCAGTCCTTTAGCGTCGATAAGCGCACCGTCTCCGCCAGCGCTTTCCAGCAGAAAGGCAGCAGGCAAAGCAGGGCAATCATCAAGCTGACCGCCGTTATGGTAAAAGTCCCCATTCCTCCGTTAACAAACCGTACGGCTATTACGGAAGTGCCGGCAAGCGAAAAAGCGCAAAGCAAATAAAGCATTCCCTTCAAGCGTTCCAATCCAGAACATCCCCCGATCCATCTTTAGATTTTTTTGGCAGAAAAGGATGCTATAATCATAAGAAAGAAACCGGTATGGTGAAAGAACCAGTTCAGCCTGAATCCATACAGACCAGTTGGAGGACCTATGTGGGGAATTGCACTGCAAAGGGAAAGTGAAATCCCGATGAAGCGCCAAATTTATCAAGCGCCGCGGGGAGCGGATTTTGAACGGGGAGCTGAAAGCCGGCGAAGCACTGCCTTCTACGCGGGAGCTCGCAAAAGAGCTGAAGGTATCCCGCAATACCATCAACGAAGCTTACGACATGCTGATTGTCGAAGGATACGTTCTGAGCCGCCGGGGAGCGCCCACACGGGTGGCCGAAGGGCTGAACCTCCAGACGAAGCCGGAAGGCTTACCCTTAAGCGGGGCACCGGCTGCGCCATCCCTATCGGCCGATTTCCGGACAGGCCAGCCCGATTTGCGGCGCTTCCCGCGTTATCTCTGGCAGCAGATCCTGCTGAAGACATTCCAAGAGCTGACTTCCGATCAGTTCGGTTATACCGGACCGCAAGGACTGCCGAGATTGCGCGAGGAAATCGCCGCATGGTCGCTTCGAAGCAAGGGGCTGACCGTAGATGCCCGGGATATCTTCATTACGGCGGGAGCCACCCATGCGCTTCATTTGATAGCCGATTTGCTGTACCGCGAGGATCATGAAATTCTGGTGGAAGATCCCTGCAATATCGGCATGCTGCAGGTATTTCTCAACAAAGGCTATCCGGTGGCCCGCGTTCCCGTAGATACTCAAGGGCTGCAGACGGAATACCTGGACGGGCGGCGCGCCTGTGCGGTTTATGTTACGCCGTCCCATCAATTTCCGCTCGGCGGCATTTTGCCGGCAGGCCGGCGTGCCGCATTAATCCGTTTTGCCCGGGACCACGATATCTACATTGTGGAAGACGATTATGACAGCGAGTTCCGTTATTACGGTGATCCGGTGGCCCCGCTCTATACGATGGACCCGGGGCGGGTGATTTATGTCGGGACCTTCAGCAAGGTCCTGTTCCCGGCGCTTCGGATCGGCTATGCGGTTCTTCCCCGCAAGCTTCAGAGCCGCTGGCGCAATCTGCGTACCCATACCGATGTGCAGAATCCGCCTTTCGACCAGGCGGCGTTGGCTGAATTTCTGCATAGCCGGAAATTTGACAGACATATCGGGAAGATGCGGAAGCTGTACGGGGAACGCAGGCAGGTTCTGCTCTCCGCGCTGGAAGCGTACTTCGGGGATACTTGGCGCCCTTGGGGGGGACGCCGCAGGGCTGCATCTGGCCGTCGAATTTCCGGGAATGATTTTTGACCATGCACTTATGAATCAAATCATGCAAAAGGGAATCCGGGTAACCCCGGTGGAACACCACTGCATCCGGAAGGGCGAGCATGTGAACAAGGCGCTGCTGGGCTACGGCCATCTGGAGCCGGACGACATCCGCAAAGGCATTGCCCTGCTCCATGATGGTTTGTCCAAGCCGTTCTAGCTTCATGTCACGGCCGGTAAGCGCCGCTTGGGCGGCGATAGGGAGGCGTCTCTCCCCTCCTCCTTTCGCTCCCATCGAACCGCGGGTCACCTCGTAGATCATCCGGTGCTCCCCGCTGTTCTCCCCTTTTCGCCAGCGCTCAATGAAATAAACGAGATACTTCTCCTTGGCGACGGTGTCCACTCTCGTTTCCCTCTCCACATCATACCCTTCCACCTGCAGCTTCGTGATCCCCGCTAGCTTGGGGAAATCGTCCATCGCCGATCCGGTGCCTGATGTCGCGAACCGGACGGCATCCTCAGCCGTAAACGGCGGTTTGTGCGGCGAAGTCAAGTACAAAGCTCCGATGATGAGTACGAATACAAGAACCGGCGAAGCCAGCAAGATCAGCCGAACCTTCTGACGGAGGCGCGGTAAGAAGACCCGAGCCAGCCTGTCGTAAACGAAGAATAATACCGCCGCCGTCCCGCCCATCATGCTGAACAGGGAGGATTGAACGATCCATCCGAACAAAAAGCCCATAAAGACGTGAAGCAAGCCGGAAAGCACCCATTCGCCGGGACCGGACCGTCTCAGCTTCCCAATTGCCCAATCGATAAGCGATGACACGAGGATGCCGTAGAGGAAGGCGCCGGGCAGCGCATACAGCGCGATCATCGAAGCCCAGGACATATAGTCTCTTGCCGCATGCCACGAAGCCCCCGCCCCGGCCATAAAAGGAAAGGAAAGCCAGATGACCATTGTCCACGAAGTGAAATAAGCGGCTGTACATTTTCTGGCGATCATCGTTCATCCTCCTCATGTATCGGCTGAGCCGCCATTCCCGCATTGAATTCGGTTCACTTCATGGACGATCCAACCCGGCCATTTGTTTCAGCCTTTCCAAAACAGGATAAATACCCCCTCTGACCGCAAAGAATTCAAACTCTTTCCCCAAGGTAGCCGTCCATTACTTTTCGTTGTGTCCACATATAATATTCTATCTTCTTAAGAGGAGGTGAGCCCTCATGCTGAAAGAAAGCTGCTTCTGCCACCATAAGAAGAAGAAATTTAAGAAAGTGAAAAAGAATGTCATCGTCGTTCTTAAAGCTGAAAAAGTGCTGGTAGTTAAGAAACACAAGCGTCATCACAAGAGATTGCACAAGATGCACAAAAAATGCTGGTAATGAATAGCTTGCCCGGAGTGCCTGGTCTATGACAGGCACTCTTCCATATTTAAGCTTGTTCCACAGCTACATATCAAAATGAGTGATGCCCTCATCAAATCGAATCATTGTACGTGCCTTCCCATGCCGGAGTATAATGTCGCTGCGGAACTTAATGGAGCTCCGACACTCTGAAGAAGGCGGCGAATGGGATGATCATGGCAAACCAAATGACCAAAACTCTGCTTGTTCTGACAGGAAGCCCCCGGCGAGAAGGCAATTCCGCCGCTTTGGCCCAGGCGGTGCGGCGCGGAGCGGAAAAGGCGGGTACGGTGGTGAAAATACGCTTCATTGACGATTATATTTCCAGTTTCCTTCGGGACTGCCGTACCTGCCGGCTGCCCGACGGAGAATGCGCCATTGAGGATCGTTTCCGCACGTTGTTCTTTGACGACTTTCTGCCGGCTAACGGCGTAGTGTTCTGTTCGCCGGTGTACTGGTACGGTTTATCGGCACAGACCAAATCGTTCTTCGACCGCACTTTCTGTTATTACGCGAGCTCCTACCCCGGTGCGGCCCAAGTGATGGAAGGCATGTCACGGAAGCGCATTGGCCTTGCACTTGCTTCCGAGGAGACGTATCCCGGAGCGGCGCTCGGCATCATCCATCAAATTCAGGAATTTTCCCGTTATACCCATTCCGAGTTTGTCGGGGTGGTGCGAGGGATCGGCAACAGCCGGGGCGAAGTGGCAAAGGATCCGAACTCGTCCATCCCGGCGCCGGAGCAGCTGGGCCGGGAATTGTTCGAGCGCCGGTATTCCGATTACCGCCTCGACACTGAGCGCAGCGGAAAGGTATGGCTTTAACCTTCCTCTTCCGATCCTCCGCCCGGACGGCAGATTCACCTGATTTGTCTCAGCGCCAAGATGAACGATAGCAAAGCGGCGAGTGCCGAAATCGTCCGAACGTGGTTCCAAGCGGTCCAACGGACGACATACTGAGCCCATAAGCGGGCGCCATCGAGACTGCCCGGCTCCACCGAAGCAAGCCTGTCATTCAGCGGAACGCTCAACATAACCGTAACAAGAAAAGAACCGGCGATCAGCAGCAAACTGCCGGTTAATTGATACAACGCACCGGCTTCCCCCATCGGAAGAAGGAGACAAAGCAGAGGACGGCACTCGTCAGAGTCGTTCCGAAAAATACGACGCCAAACCAGGGATTCAGCACCGCGATATTAATGGACTGCATGGCGGCTATGCCCTGTTCCGGCGGAATTCGCGAAAGTGCGTTCATGACAAATGCCGAGAAAGCAAAGAACAAACCTGCGGTTAAGCCTGAACCGAGTGCCGAAGCCAGGGTGAAAAGAAAAAGAATGCGGTCTGTCATTCGTCACCCTCCCAGACACCGGCGGCCGCTGTGATTTTCGCATATTCGGAGAAATCGCGCGGCTTCCGTCCCAATACCCGCTGAACGCCGTCCGTGATACCCGAGTTGCGGCCGTCCAGGACGACCGTGAACAGCTCGGTCATTAGCGCCAACACTTCGGCAGGCAATCCTTGCTGACTCAGGGCCGAAGCAAACTGTGCTGAAGAAAGCGAGAGATAGCGAATATCCCTGCCGCTCGCCCGGGCGATCGCTTCGGTCGCCTCGGCGAAAGTCAGCGCCCGCGGTCCGGTCAACTCATAGACGTGCCCGATATGGCCGCTTCCGCTTAGAACCTCGGCCGCCGCATCGGCGATGTCCTCCGCATCGATAAACGGCTCCGTTACATCCGTCACCGGCAGAGCGACCGTACCGCTCAGCACCTGGTCCAGCAGGAAGCTTTCGCTAAAATTTTGGCAGAACCAGCTCGCCCGGAGGATCGTCCAATCGGCCCCCGAATCGCGCAGAGCCTGCTCGCTGAGCAGGGCTCCTTCCTCCCCACGGCCGGACAGCAGCACCACCCGCCGCACCCCTTGCTCCACAGCCAGACGGGAGAACGCGCCGATCGCTTCCGGCGCCCCCGGTACAGCGAGGTCGGGGGCATACGTAACGTATACCGCCCCCGCGTTCTGAAGCAGCGGCGCCCAGGTAGCCCGGTTCTCCCAATCAAAGGGCGGATTGCCGCTGCGGGAACCGATTCGTACCGCCAATCCGCGCCCCGCGAGCCTCTGCGCCAGACGCCGCCCCGTTTTTCCCGTCCCGCCTACAATCACGATAGGTCGCCTTCCGCTGCTTTCCTTGATCAAGTCCATTCCATGTTCCTCCCTTACGAGTATCTGAACGTATTGTAGCGTTCTCCGCAGGGAGGCGTATTGTAAATTTTTTTCCGAACCTACCGGAAGAGCATCACATGGCTGGGGTGGACGCCCCTTTTCTCCCGGTATTCCGTCGGGGTCAGCCCGGACAAAGCTTGAAATTCTTTATTAAAATGAGCTTGATCGTAATAGCCGCAGGACAGCGCAATATCGGCCCAATCCGGCTCCCGGCATTGTCTGATCATCCGCAGCGCCAATTGAAAGCGTATCAGGCGGCAAAACCGCTTCGGCGTCATGCCTACCTCTTCTCGGAACAGCTCTATAAAACGCTTCGGGCTGAGGTTCAACTCCCGGGTCGTATCGCCGACCGATTGGATGGAAGGCGGGTTCATATACTGTTTCAGGGCATAGGCTATCGCCGGATTCGACGAGCGGGACCCGTCGCAGCGGGCCGACAGATGTCTCTCCAGAATCGAGAAACGCTTCTGTACGGTGGAGGCATACAGCGGCTCATCACGAAGCGCGTCCGCCCCCGCTCCCCACAGATCGTCCAGCCCAACATGCGAGTTGTAGGCCTCCCAGACCGGGACGCCCAGGAAGGCGGCGACGCCTCCGGGCCTAAAGTGAACTCCCATGCGGACCCGCCGGCCTTCGGAATCCATCAGGAAATAATCCGATTGCGGACCGCAAACAACGGAGGCGCCAAGCTTCACGCTGAGGCTGCTCCGGTCCTGCATGCGGACATGATTTTCCTCCAGATCGATCAGGAGATCGACCGAGCCTTCCGGCAAATTAAGCTCCCTCGCGCCCGGCGGGTTGCAGCCGTCCGAATACCACATATAATCAACGAACAAGGACAAAGGTTGATTAGGGATATGAACCTGAAAAATCATCGTTTCCTATGCGGCCTGGACGGTTGATCTAGCCTCTTAAAGCCGCTTCCTCCCTTTGTATGATGTGGCTTTGTTCCCGAAACTTTGCCCCTGGCGGAGCAAAAAAAAGAGATGATATCTGCGGAAGACATCATCAAATCAGCGGACAGCGGACTCCTTCACTTGCGAACCGGCGATCCACGCTTTACATATATCATATGAAAAATGTTCCTGTAAAGGAATTTTTATTCTTTCACGGCATCGAGCAGGACGGCATTAATCCCGTTGAGGAAAGCGTTGGCGCTCGCTTTAATGATGTCCGTATCCATCGCGCGGCCGGAGTACGTTCTGCCTTCATACTCGATCCGGATATTGACCCGGCCGATGGCCTCTTTGCCCCTGGACAGGCTGTTGATTTTATAATCCTTGAGCTGAACATCGAGGCCCACCAGCGACTTGATGGCGCTGTACAAGGCGTCGATCGGCCCGTCTCCGACACTGCTGCCTTTTACCGTCTCAACCCCTTTTTTCAACTTGACGGTAGCCGTCGGATACAAATCATTGGTCACGACTTGAAACGATTCCAGCTCGTACAGATGCTTGCCAATCGCCTCCACCGTGCGATGCTGGGTCACCAGGTAAAAGACGTCGTGGTCATAAACTTCTTTCTTCGCGTCGGCGAGCGTGAGGAACTTCCCGAAGAGCTGTTCAAAATCCTCCGCATCACCGGTCTCGAAGCCCATCCGTTCCACGGCGTTCTTGAAGGCATGCCGGCCGGAACGGGCGGTCAGAATGAGCTCCATGCTCTCCGCTCCGACCTCCTCGGGCGACATGATTTCATAAACCTGCTTATCCTTGAGCAGTCCGTCCTGATGAATGCCCGAGGAATGGGCGAAGGCGTTCTCGCCGGTAATCGCTTTGTTCACCTGAACGTCCAGTCCCGTCAAGTGGCTCACCAGCCTGGAGGTTCTATGAAGCTCCTTGGTGTGGATCCCGGTGTGGCAGTCAAAGAAGTTCTCCCTTACTTTGAGGGCCATGACTACTTCCTCAAGGGAGGCATTCCCCGCCCGTTCGCCAAGTCCGTTAATGGTACACTCGACTTTATCGGCTCCGTTCCTCACTGCGCTCAGCGTGTTTGCTGTTGCGAGTCCAAGGTCATTATGGCAGTGGACGCTGAGAATCACGTTCTCGTTCAAGTTTTTGAGCCGCTCGTTGATCCGGCGGATGAGGTCTCCGAACTCCTCCGGAACCGCATAGCCCACCGTATCCGGCACATTGATCATGGTCGCCCCGGCTCGGACAACGGCTTCAATCGTCTTCCACAGATATTCGAAATCCGATCTCGATGCATCCTCCGTGGAATATTGAACCTGAGGCAAGCAGGGTCTTCGCATATTTCACCGCATCGACGCCCATCTGCAGTACGGCTTCCTTGGAACGGTTAAACTTCTTCTCCACATGGATGTTCGAGGTGCCCAGCACAATATGGATGAGCGGGTTTTGGGCGAATTTGACGCTTTCATATACGGCGTCGATGTCGCTCTTGACGGCGCGTGCCAGTGCCGTGACCGCCACGCTGTCCCCAACGGTACGGGCTATAGCCTCCACCGCCTGAAAATCGCCGGCGGACGATGCGGGAAAACCCGCTTCGATAATATCTACATGAAGCCGCTTCAGCCGCTGGGCGATCTCGAGTTTTTGCTGCAGGTTCAGTTTCGCTCCCGGAACCTGCTCGCCGTCGCGCAAAGTGGTGTCGAATACAATAATTTTTCGGCTCATCCGAATTCCTCCTAGTGAACAACTTAAGCTTTGCATCTATGTGAAGCGGGGCTGATTAAACCCGGACTTTAATCAACAAAAAAACCCCGTCTCTACGTATAGAGACGAGGTTGAACCCGCGGTACCACTCTAATTCATTTCCTGAAGAAATGAGCTCTTTCGATGGCCATCACCATCTATCCCTGTAACGGTGGAATTCCGGCTTACCCTACATGTCAGGCAGCAGTTCATAGACGAGTTCGAAGCGAGCGACTATACCGTTTCGCACCAACCAACGGCTCTCTGAAAAGTCATTTCCCTTCTACTATTTCTAATCATCACATTTGGATATGAATGTATTGGTTATTTTATGGCATTGCGAGCCGCTTGTCAACCCTGGATTTTCCGCCATTTGGAAAAATCTTTTCCTGCAGATGCGTTATTTTAATAACGACAGCGTGACCTCCATCGCATTATCGATAAAGGACCGCTCAGGACGCGACTTCAACATGACGGTAAGCCCGATCAGCGAAACGACCAGCGTCTGAGCCAAGGCTTTGGCGTTCGTATCTGCCGAGAGCTCACCTGACTTAATGCCCCATTCGATGAATTCCTGGAAGAGGGCCGAAAGATACATTTGATGCTCCCTTGTGAGGATTTCAAACCGCTCGTCATGCGGCGCCAGCTCTACCATGGTATTGACGCAGAAGCATCCGAGGCCCGCTCTTTCCCTTTCCGCTTCCGCATGACCAGGCTTTCAAATAAACGGCGGAACGCCTCCTTCACGGATGAACTGCTCTGCAGCTTTGCCCGCACCTCGGAAGCATGGGTTCTCGTATATTTACGCAGTGCGGCCTCGAATAATTCCTTCTTATCTCCAAAGGCCGCATAGATGCTCGGACGCTGAATCCCCATGCCGGACGTCAAGTCGCTTAGAGAAGTAGCTTCATAGCCCTTCTGCCAAAATAATTTCAAGGCTGAATCCAGCGCCTGATCCTCATCAAATTCCCGCTTTCTGACCATCATCCGACCCTCGTTTCAACTCGGTAGCATTAAATTTACCATTCAGTATGTTATGATTGTAAGACTTCGAGTGAATTTTGTCAATCTTCCTGTCAGCTCGATCTTCATATCCTCTTGACAACAGCCGAATTAGCGATATACTTTCATTTTAGATCATAAATTACCAATCGGTATATTATATCGTTCGGTATAAAAAAGGAGTGTGAGGCATTCGTGATGGAGAATAGAAATCAGCATCCCGCAGCGCCGATGAACGGAAAGGGATGGAAACAAGTCCGCTTCAGGCGCGGCCCGCCCGGCCAGGGCGGCTATGTCCCGCAAGGCCGTGCTCTTGTTTGCAGCTTCATGCGGCCTGGCTGTGGCCAGTATCTATTACGCCCAGCCGCTGCTCGACGCTTTGTCAGCCGAATTCGGCATGGATCATTCCGTGATCGGCATAGTGATTACCGTTACCCAGACTTGCTATGCCCTCGGTCTCTTGCTGCTGGTGCCGCTCGGCGATTTGCTGAATCCGCGCCGGCTGATCATCGGCCACATGCTGTTGTCCGTGCTTGCGCCGCTTGCCGTTGGCTTAGCCCCGGCTACCGTAGTACTGCTCTCCGGCATGGTCGCCGTGGGGCTCCTTGCCGTAGTGACACAGACGCTCGTTGCCTACGCCTCCACGCTTGCCGCCCCCTCCGTCCGCGGGCGTGTGGTGGGCCTCGTCACCAGCGGCATTGTGATCGGGATCCTCCTTGCACGGACCTTTGCCGGAATATGGACGGACCTGGCCGGCTGGCGCTCCGTCTACCTCGTTTCGGGTGGCTTCATGCTTCTGGCGGCCGGGATGTTGTATCGGGTGATGCCTTCGATGGAGCGGAAACGAGCAGCGCTCTCTTATCCGCAGCTGCTCCGTTCGGTACTGCTCTTGTTCGTGGAGGAACGGATTCTGCGGATCCGCGGCATCCTCGCACTGCTGGTATTTACCGCGTTCAGCATTCTGTGGTCCTCCCTGGTCCTGCCTCTCAGCGCCCCGCCGCAGTCTCTTTCGCATACCGCCATCGGCGCGTTCGGTCTCGCCGGCGCTGCCGGAGCGCTGGCGACCGCCCGGGCGGGCCGGCTGGCCGATCAAGGAAAAGGTCAAAGGACAACGGGCACCGCGCTGGCGCTGCTTTTGTTATCCTGGTCGCCGATCCGTTATGCCGACACTTCGCTCCTCACCTTGACCGCGGGCATTATCCTGCTGGATTTGGCCGTGCAGGCCGTTCATGTCACGAACCAAAGCCTGATTTTTAACGTTCGTCCCGAGGCGCGGAGCCGGCTCATAGGAGCCTATATGATGTTCTATTCCATCGGCGGCGCTCTGGGCTCCATCGCCTCAACCCGAATGTATGCTTCCTATGGCTGGTCCGGAGTTTGCCTGTTAGGCGCTTCGGTAAGTGCGCTGGCCCTGCTCTTTTGGGCGGCGACCCGGCGGATGACAGCCGTATAGAACGGCGCTTCCCGGGGGCAAATATCTCGGCGGAACACGTCTGGGCCGCCACATTCGTCTATACGCTCCCACCCGTAAGGGCATAAGCTGTATAACGATCCGGGCGCCTTAGCTTGCATGAAACGGATGAAAGGAGGAAATCGACGGGTGAGCGATCCTTATGTTGGGATACTGGTAAACAGTCATGTTTTGGATCGGATTTCCAAGGAAGCCCGGTCGGCGGAAGAGTCGCGGGGGTATGCGGAAGCCTGCCGCCGATACGGTTTGCAGCCCTGCTTTATTCGGCTCGAGGATATCGACCCGGAACAAAGAGAGGTGAATGCCTTCATTCTGAAAGAGAGCCGGCTTGCAGCGGCGTGCATCCCCGCTCCCCGGGTCATTTATAACCGGATCCACCATGGCTCGCCGGAAGACTATTGGAAGCTGGAGGATTGGTGCCGGGACGGCAAGCTTGTATACAACCGGTGGAACGGCTACGGGCGGCAGGAGATATATGATCATCTGAAGGAGGATGCGAATCTTCTGTTCCATCTGCCCGAACAGTACGGCGCTTCGCCGGGAAATCTCCTGCTGATCATGCGGAAGCACGATAAGCTTAGACTGATTCCCGATAAGGGAACGGCTGTCGCCGCGGAAGAAATGAGCTTAACCCGGGTAAGCGACGGCGTTTGGCGGTGGTCCTATCCCGTCACTTCCAAAACCGGACAGCTTGTCAAGAATCAATGGCACTTCACGGAATCCGAGCTGCCCGCACTTCTGCTGCATTGGTCGCGGCGGGAAGACTTCGTTGTCCGGAAGCACATGCCGCTTCCAGAGTACCGGAAGCGCCCATGGGAGCTGCATGTCTGCGTGCAGCGCGGTGAGAACGGCAACTGGCTGACTCAGCGGCACCGCTTACCGTTTTACCGTTCCTGATGCAGGTTCCAAGAAGCGCCCCGCTCCCGGTCTTGACACAGTACTGCAGGGCCTGGCAACGGACCGGACGGCGGCGGAGATCAAGGCGGACATCGAGTCCTTCGCGCTTCGTTCCGCCCGGCATTTGGCCGGAAAGCTGCCTCAGCTCGCGGATCTTGGACTCCGCCTGGCTCTTACTCCCGAAGGGGTGCTCTACTGGCTGGACTGCTTCTGGAACGATCCGAGAAAAAGTTTTCAGCAGGCGGGGATGAACAAGGAATGGAAGGCCTCGTTTGCGAAGCCGATGGGTTATGCCAGATATTTATTGGAGCAGCAGGCGGGAGTCTTAACTTGACACGGCAAGAGGCGTCCGGATACGGACGCCCCGTTAAAACCGGCCGGATTTGAAGATCGAATAAAGCGAACCACACGAACATGACCGAAGCTACGCAGAACCCGATTTCGATCACCGGGAATTTCCAGAGCAGCGTGGACTGCCTGCCGAGCGAAGAGCCGATGATGAGTCCGACCATGATAATGCTGAACGCGAGCAGCACGATGCTGAAGGACAGCTTATTGCTGATCTGGTCCATCTTCTTCATGAACGGTTCCAGCTCGATAATGGAGATGTCCAGCCGGATCCTGCCTTTCTTCAGCATGGCTGACAATTCGCGCAGGGTCGCCGGCATGCCCGTCATCAGTTCCGCATATTCGCTGAGCTGGTGCCAGGCACTTTCCGCCAGATGACGGGGATGAAGCCGTTCGGCGAACAGCTTGCGGCCGAACGGCTCGGCTATGCTGACGACGCTGAACGAAGGATCCAGCGAGGTGACGACGCCTTCGAGCGTCAGCGACGTCTTGCCCAGCGACGTCAGATCGGACGGGATGCGGATGCGGTGCTCGTAAGCAACGGAGAGCAGGTCCTTCACGGTTTCTCCGAGACTGACCCGGCTGAGCGGAATATGGTAGTATTTCTCGCGCAGCTCGTCCACATCGGCGCGGAAGGCATCCTTGTCGATGTCCTCCGGTATGGCCCCCATTCCTTCGATCGCTTTAATCACACCATCCGTATTATTGCGCCTGAGCGCGATGACAAGCGATCCGAAATGGTATTTCATCATCGGCGTCAGGCGGCCGACCATCCCGAAATCGATGAGACCGACCACCCCTTCCGGAAACACGATCAAATTGCCCGGATGCGGATCGGCATGAAAGAAGCCGTCCACGAAGATCTGCCCGAACACCGTGCGGGCAATCCGTTCGGCCAGCTTCTTCCGGTCGATGCCAAGCTCGTCCAGCTGAAGCGTTTCGGTAATTTTGACGCCTTCCAGATAATCCATTGTCAGTACATTCCGGCTCGTATATTCCCAGTGAATCGCCGGGATCCGTACATCGGAGCTATGTTCGAGCGACTTCGCCATTCGCTCCGCGTTCCGGGCTTCATTCGTGTAGTCCAGCTCCGCACGCAGCGACTGGGCGAGCTCGTACACCATATCCCGCACGCTGTATTTGGCCGCCCATTCCAGGCGATTCTCGGCTAATCGCGCCAGATCCTCCAATATTTCCAGGTCCGTTTCGACGGTGGCCCGGATGTTCACGCGCTGCACCTTGACGGCCACAGCTTCACCCGAATGCAGCCGGGCCCGGTAAACCTGGCCAATGGAAGCGGCGGCGATGGGCCGGTCGTCGAATTCGGCGAAGAGCTGCTCCAGCGGCTCGCCGAATTCATCCTCAATGAGGGAGCGGGCCTTCTCGAAGGGCGACGGCGGGACGCGGTCCTGCAGCTTGACCAGCTCGTCGATGATGCTGGGCGGCAGCAGGTCGGGACGGGTGCTTGCGATTTGACCGATTTTGACAAAGGTCGGCCCGAGCTCCTCCAGCAGCATCCGGACCCGCTCGCCGATCGAGCGGGTCTGCGCCTCCCGCCGCTCCGCCAGGCCAATGCGGGGAATGGTAAGCATATCAGGCAAACCGAGCTCCGTTACGATAAAGCCCAGACCGCTTCGAACGAAGGCTTTGGCGATATCCCGGTACCGCTGGAGATGCCGGATCTTGCGCCCAAGACTCATGATTCGGAAGGCGGCTCCGTCTGTCCTGTATTCGGCGTTCGGCCTTCCAGCTCCGCAATCCGGCGCTCCAGCCGGTCGATGCGCTGCAGCGACTCGGCATAATCTTCTTTAGTCGCCACGTTCATACTCTGCAGTCTTTGCGAGACATAGCCCCGCACCTTCTCCTCAAGCGAGCTTTGCGCCTCTTGACCTTTACGGACAAGCTCATCGACAAATTGTTTGGACTCCGACTTGCTGATCTCACCTTTTTGTACCAGCTCGTCCACCAGCTTCTCGGCCTGCTCCTTGCTGGCAACGGCAAAGCCGAGGCCAAGCGATACGGCCTTTCCAAGCAAATCCCTCATCATGGCGCTTCCCTCCTGGAAATAGTCTATAGAGTAAATTGTACCATAGTGAAAGAGAAACGCAATTTGCGAGTATAGGCAAAGCCAAAAAGCCATCCCTGCCGCACGATTAACTTGCCTGCGGAAGAATGGCTTAGGCGAATCGGCATCAAACCGCCGTTAAGATGATAGGTTCGTTCTTGGTCACAACGATCGTATGCTCATACTGGGCCACGAGGCTACCATCGGGTGTGACAAAAGCCCAGCCGTCGGAACCCTCCTCCACAAACTCGGCCCCCGTGGATACAAAGGTTTCAAGAGCCAGGACAAGCCCGCTTCTCAAGAGCCGGTTGTCGCTCGGATCATAATAACCCGGAATATACTCGGGCTCTTCGTGAAGCTTGCGGCCGATGCCGTGTCCGGTTAAATTCTTTACGACGGTGAAGCCGCCCGCTCTGGCTTCCCGCTCAAAGGCTCTGCCGATTTGATTCAGCCTCGCTCCCGCCCTGGCTTTGGCAATCCCCTGCCGGAGAGCACTTGCAGCATACCCGCAAAGCTTCTCCTTCAGCGCCGAATCATGGGGGCGTACCACCATGGTCGCTCCGGTGTCGGCATAGAAACCGTTCAGTTCCCGCAGACACGTCGATGTTGACCAGATCCCCTTCCTTCAGCACGGTCGAGTCCGGTATCCCGTGGGCTACAATATGGTTGACGCTGATGCAGGCGGTGCCCGGAAAGCCGTATTCTTTCTTCGGCGCCGGCGTCGCGCCATATCGCTGCAGCAGGACGGCGCCGATATGGTCCAGCTCCTCCGTCGTAATGCCCGGCCGTACGGCCCGCAGCATTTCTTCGCGCGCGGTCGCGACAATGTGTCCGATTCGCTTCAGCGCGAGCAAATCCTCTTCGGAATCAATCGACATTCCTCATCCCCCTTATCCTGTGGTTACCATGATTATACATGTATCGTTCATGAACAACAAAGTCATTTTTAATGGCAGATCTCGTTCTTCAGACAGCATTAACTCAAGCAAAATCCATCAGCCTATCGATGCATCGGCTATGGCTTGATTGATCCGCTCCCGGCAGGAGAGCGACCACTCGGAGTCTCGGGGATAATCTGTAAAAGTGATCGGCCGCTCCAGCCCCTTTTCCATCAGCTCAACCGTCGCGGCGCGGCCGATCCGGCTTTCCAGCAGCTCAAGAGCCCGCAGATCCTGCAGCGCATCGTAGAGTACCTCCAGACGAAGCGACTCGATCGGCCTGCCGTCCGCCCCGGGGTATACAAGAAACCCGTCGCCCGCCGGAAAGGCGAAGCCCGAATCTGTATTTTGGAACGGATTGACGGCGGATTTGGAATACTGGGTAAACCAGAAATTGAAGCCCCAATGCAGAAATCCCTCTATTTCATACTTATACAGCTGCATGCCCAATATACGGTTACGCGCCGACGGGAAGCACATAAAACGGTTCGCCACCTGCTTGTATTGCAAGCAGCAATAGTAAGTCCAAAGGTCCGGTACCTTTTTCTCCAGAAAAACGCTGATCCGGTCGGTAGGAGGAATCGGTTTCGTAACCAACCCTTTCTCATAATAGTCCATGTCGGATAGCGCATCGATGATGGGAAAATCCCCCAAGTATCGGCGCATCAAGGAGCATGCGCTTTCATATGAGGCCCGGTGTTCCTCTTTGGGCTCGTCGGCTACATGAAAGTAACTGCGGCTTTCCAAGCCGTTCCGCTTAATAAATTCCACTAGCGCCGGTAAGAACTGTCCGAGGAATTCGGCATACTCTTCCCCGGCGGCGTCCGTCTCCCAACCGAAGATCCGCTTTTCCTCGCCGTGTTCCAGAGCCATGATCTTCGGCGCGTGCTTGGCACCCCACTGCGTGAAGAGATGGGAAAATTCAAAATACCGGATGCCGCATCGGCCAAGGAGCTCCACCCATCGCTGCAGTTTATCGAAGCCGAAGCTGTAGCTTTGCCCGCTTTTCTCTACATCGACAAGCTGCAAGGTAGGGCGTTCGCCTCCAATCTCCGTATCGAGAGGAAGCGTGAAGAGCGGTGTCATCATCATATTGATGCCATGCCGGACGCAGCATTCCGCATAATTTCCGATCAGCTCCCAGTGACGCTCGCTGAACACGTCCTCCCCGTAATAAGTCGCCAAACAGTCGGCGTGAAACCATTCCGTGTGGATCAGCCGCTGCCCGGGAAGCCGCTCCGGCAGTACGATCAGCTCGAACGTCTCCTCGCAGGTTCGTCCTTCATCTATGCTGAAGATGCAGCGGATCGGATAAACGGAGGGCTCCACCTTCCCATCCAACCTGACGGTGATCCAAATGGAGCGCCATTGATGGGGAAAGCGGCCACAGGTCGCCCTGGCCGGATGGGGTACAGCGGATCGGGATACAATCCCGGGGCGGCTCGAACCACATTATCGTCATGATCCCCGTAAATCGGCGAGCTCCGCAGGAACGAGCCCCACGCTGCGAAACATAATACACTCCTGCAGTGGAGACTCTATCCGGACAGTTAACGATTTCAACAGCCGGCTCGAACGGTACGCCACTTGAAAGGAGTACGTTTCGTTCGCGAGCGCGGAGGCTTCCCGGAACGGCCGCTCCAGAAGCTCTCCGTCGGCGAATACTTTGGCTAGCGAGCTGATGCAGCGCGTTTCAAACTGCAGCTCGGCATCGGTTATCGGCATGATTCTCATCTCCTGTATAAAATGGAAGGAGCGCCGGCTTTCGGCGCCCCAAGAGATATTTAATATCCGGAGTACGATTGGGCTACGGAGCAAGCTGATCGTTTTGCACCGTGCCAGGGGTCGGGGCTGTGTTGCTTGAGATTTTGGCTAAATAATAGGACCCGTCGGTCGGATAGGTGTACCGGACCGCTTTGCCGTCGACGGATGGATCGGCCCCGTGCGTGCCGGCCGGCCCGTGAATTTCCCGGATGTTCGTGCCGTTGTTATATTTCGCCCGGAAGATGCGTGCTCCGTCCGCATCCCGAACGAGGTCGACCCACGTCTCTCCGTTGAATCTCAGTCCCCCATTCACATCGTCTGACGAGAGCTCCAGCACCTGCCCCGGAGCGAAGCTCGTACCGTATACCGCGTTGAAATCGGTCAGCGACTTCGTGCTGTTCTTTTTCTTCACCCATATCAAACCTGCGGATTTCGCCGGAATGATGTAGTCTGTCGTTATATCGTAGGGTGCCTTGTACGTATCTTGCAGCTTAAAGTTTTTCAAATTGACGTCGTTCTTGGAGTTGTTGTACATTTCCACAAAATCGTAGTCCTCGTCGTAATAATCGCCGTAGCCGTTGTCCAAGCCCGTATTGCCGGGCGAATTAGCCACGATTTCCGTAATATACAGCTCGGGCAAATGTAGGCCTCCGGTCACCGATTTGGCACTGCCGCCCGACGGTGCCGTCACCCGTGCCAATATCCGGTATGTGCCCGCCCCACCGGCGGGGGCCCATGTCGTCGATGCCGTTGCCGTCGCACCGGCGGCAATGGAGGGGATGGTCGTTTCGCCCACTTTATTCACAGCCGTGTAGTTGTCGTCCGTCGTCAAGTAGTCGTCCTTGAAAAATTCAACTCTTACGTTATTGAGCGTGCTTCCCGACGTATTTTTCACATTGGCGTTCACCTGTACGGGCACCCCGGCCTCCGCCGTCGATTGGGTGCTCATTCCGAGCTGAACCGGAGCCGGATCCTGGATCCAGATCGGCGCCGTGATCGCCCATCCGCCGTCCGCCTGTTCAATCTTGGCAAAGTAGTACCCGTGCTGCGGGGGCAAGGATGCCGTGTAATGCGCAAGCCGGGAATTGTAGGTTTGTGTGGAGAGCACCTGGCCTCCGGGGCCATACAGCGTAATTCGGGAAATCACATCGTTCGTCGGGTTGGCGGCCATTACGGAAATGTTAAGCATACCCGGGTTCGAGAGCCTGGAGCCCATCGGCTTGCCGTTGATCTCGAAGGCGACTTTAAGGTCGCGGTCCCCGAACGAGACATACGCTCTCCGGTCGCGGATCGCATCCATGACCGCCTCTCTCGTATTGATTTCCGCTTGTACGACGAGCCGGTTGTTGTCCTGCATCCAGGTTCCGTTATGAACGTCGCCGTTCCAAGTCGGCGCGACGTGCCATCCCCGATCAAGCGCCCGAATGTAGCGGTCGAACTTTTCCGAGTTCGCAGCGGTATCCGGGTTGAATTCCAGCAGCGCCGATTGGTCGTCCGCGGTTTGGTTATAATACGCAAAATCCTCGAAGTCCCCCCAATAGGCCCCGGGATGGTTGAACTGAAGCACCGCTTCCGGATACTTGGACAGATCGTTCCACAGATCGTGAAAATGGTATTGTCTGCCGTTCGTCGTATCCCACCGGTCGGCAAACCAATCTGTATTGAACACATTCGCGTGTCCCCAGATCGCCGTCGTCGTATTGTATGTCATTTCCCAGCCCGGGAACCCGGAGAACGCGTACGGGGCCGTCGCCAAGTCCGCCTGCAGTCTCGTATCGGCCCACTCCCCGTTCACCACGGTCGGGTCTCCGTCATCGAGCTGCTCCGAATGATCGGACAAACCCATAAAGTCCGCGCCTTGGCTGATCGCTGCGGCCAATGCGCCCTGCGGCGTATTGGTTGACGTCTGCGCTGCATCTTTCTCCGAATATTTCGTATGGGCGTGCATTTGACCGGTAAACCAGTTATACTTCAGGCCCGGTGTCGGGTATTGACCCCTTGCCAGCTTGCGCATCCGCTTCGTGCCGTCGACCGGGTAGCCGTAAGCGATGCTCGTATCCGTCGGATCGACGTCGATCCTCGACGTGCCGTCATTGGACGTCCCGTCGTTGTATGTGGCTGAGCAGATGACGGTTCCCCGTCCGTTCGCAGCTCCACCGTCTTCTTCCCCTCGTTGCCCATGCTCTGCGGAGTGGTAACATTGAGCTCGTAAACCAGCGAGGGCGTCAAATAGGTACTCGGCAGGTTATAATGCGCGGCAAAGTCGGCGAGTGTCTTACCGCTTGCCTGCGTCCCCTTCAGCCAGACGATCATCGTGCCGTAAGCGGGAATACTCTTGCTTGCGGTCATATCCCAGTTGTCGTAACGGGCCGGATCGGCAGGATCCCAATAATACCGGAACATATAGCCTGCAAGATCAATCGCGGATGCGGTATTGTTATACAGCTCCACGTATTCGTAAGCGTCGTTTAAGTCGGTGGAGGAGATGGAAGGATTAGGAAGCAGCTCGGTAATCCACAGCGCCGGTGCCGTTGGAACCGTCCCGGGCGTTGGTCGCTGGTTCGCGGCGACCTTGCGCATCGTGATGCTGCCTTCCACCAAATACTGCGGAAATTCATACACGATGGCGGTATTCTCCGATAGGGCGTCTTCATTTGTCGTCGTGCTGTTGTAGATTTGATCATTGTATTTGGCTATGCAAATGTCCGTACCCGAATCGGTCTGAACGATCAGCTTTTTGATCCCCGTATTCCCCAGCCCGCCTCCGCTTCCCAAATCGAGCGTGTACAAGGTGGAGGAAGTGAAGCTTGTTCCGTAGTGTGCATTGAAATCCGCAAGCGTCTTGCCTTGCGCGTATGTATTTTTAATCCATACGACCCGGACACCGCCGGCCGGAATCGTCTGGCCCGCCGTCAAATCCCAGGTAACGGAGGCGGCCGGTGTATACCAGAACACCAACTTGTAGCCGCTCAGATCGATCGCTCCGGATGTATTGTTCCTCAGCTCGACATACTCGTAAGAATCCGTATCGGAGCCGGAGTCGCCTGACGAGTTCGCGACGATTTCCGTCACGGTAAGCGCAGGAAGCGCAGAAGCGGCATACGCTTTCTGACCTGAACTCCAGATGTCCGCCGGAAACATCAAGGATACGGCCAATACCAAAATCAGAAATACTTTCGATATCCGTCTGTACATCCAAACACACTCCTTTTCGAATGGTTGGTGGATTCGTCTTGCACACGGGCACCGCCGCCACTGTTAAACAGTCCAGCCTCGCCGTTCGGCTAATTCCCGGAATGCCTGCACAACGCCTGCGCCGAAGGGTTCCCCGCCGACCGCTCCTCCCATGTGCATAACCCGCTCCTTCACCATCGGATGTGCATTGGACGGGCAAACGACATGTGCGGCCAGTTCCGGTCTCATCATGTCGAGATCCATTGCTTCATCCCCGGCGACAATGATATCCTCCGGAGCGAAGCCCGTGATGTCCAGAATAGCCCGGAGACCTGTGCCCTTGCGCATAAAAGCGGGGTGAGCGTAAAAACGCTGTTCCTGCGGCATGCACACAATCGTAAGACCCGGAGCTTGACCTGCCTTTTGCTCCAGTAGCTTCATCAGCCCGTCCGCTTCCTCCTCGGCGGCCTTCATCGCAAACCAAAATCCGTTGAAGCTCATCGTCTGCGCAGAGAACGTTCCGCAGATCTCGCGGATGAACGGCGCAGCTCCGTCTGAACGACCTTCTCGAGAAGCGTATTCATCCTGCTTGAATAAGGCTCGACGGGATGGATCTCATCCCCCGACACCTGGCAAAGCTGCAGCCCCGCCCCGCCGATCAGGTAGGTCGGGCGGCTCGTTACAGCGCTGGCATAGACGAGCTGCATCTGCGGCTTCACGTCCCAAGTCGAATTGGTCGCCCACGCGCAACCTCGCCGGTTCAACTCGTCCAGCAGTCCGGACAGCTCATCCGGAAGCCGGGCATAGGGCCGGATTCCGCCGAGCGCCGTTCCATCCAGATCGGTGATGAATAATTTCGGAAAGCCGGAAGCAAAACCCATGAGAGCCCTCCTCGTCAGTTCGCCTGGTACCGCTTGTAAGCGGCTTCGTAGATGCTCATATACCGGTCGAGCCCCATCTTCTTCAGCGTAGCGACATACGTATCCCACTGGCTGAACGGCGCGTCTCCGGTGATGAACTTGGTGCTCATTTCATCGACGTATTTCAAAATATCGGTCTCCAGCGCTTTGAATTCGGCCGCTTCCGTGTTCGAATATGTAAATTCAGGCCATACTTCCTTCGGATAAAACGGTTTGATTTTTTCCGATACCTTCAGGTTTTCCGGATCGTTCTCCGAAGCCAGCACGTACTTTTGCCGATCCATACTCGGGTACCAGCCGCCCGCCCATGTGACATATTTGCCGATTTGGCTCTGATCCTTCTTGAGCGGTTCGGCCCATTCCACCTTACCGTCCTTTTCGACATAGCTGACATCCTTCACTCCGAGCCGGAACAGCTTGTTGCCCTCGTCGCTGTAGAAGTAGTCGATCCAACGCACGGTGGCTTCCGGGTATTTGTTCGACTTGCTGATCGCGAAGCCCCCGGGCAGGATCATAAACGACCTTGCGCGGGAGAAGATCTGGTCCCCGTGCGGCCCCTTCAACGCCCCGACGCCCACATAACCGGATACGCCGGCGATCGTCGCGTTCGGATTGAGACCGATGGATGCGCCGACAATGCCTTGCGGGTATATCGCATTCACTTCGTTGCCGTTCACGGTCACGGCATCCTTGTAAAACAACCCTTCTTTATAAAGCCGGTTTAAAAACTGCAGCACTTCTTTATTCCGCGGATCGGCCGGAATGAAGCGAAGCTTGTTCGAGGCCGGATCGACGTCCACCCTCGGATGCATATTGCCGCGGTTGCCGAGTCCCCAAGCGCCCTTTAGCTGATCATAGATGAGTGTAAGACCGACGGCGGCAAACGGCACCTCGTCCGCTTTCCCGTTGCCGTTCGGGTCTTTCGTCTTGACCGCTACCAAATAGTTATACAAATCCTCTGTCGTTTCCGGTTCCTTCATGCCGAGCTTGTCGAGGAACTTTTTGTTGATCCACATTTGCGAGCCGATAATGCCGGACAAAAACTCGGGATCCTGCAGCGTGGGGAAGGAGTAAATTTTACCGTCGGGCATCGTCAGCGATTTTTTTACTTCGGGGTATTTGCTCATGATTTGCTTCAAATTCGGCGCATACTTGTCGATCAGGCCACCCAGCGGGATGAGCAAGCCTTGGTCGCCGTAATTGGCCAAATCGACCGAAGATAACCGGGCGGTATGAAATGCATCCGGCGACGTGCCGCTTGCAAATGCCAGATTGCGCTTCTCGGCCAGCGCCTCCACCGGAACGAGCTGGAAGTCGACATCGATGTTCGTCATCTTCTTATACTCCTGCCAAACCAAAGCCTCGTTCCAGTTCCCGAGATTCGATGCGGACTTGCTGGCGAAAAACGTCAGCTTGATCGGCTCCTTGACGATCGGAAAGCCCGACGCGTTCACGTTCCCTTCCGCCGGACCCGCTGTCCCGCGATTATCTTTGTTCGATGCGGACTTGCTGCAGGCGGACATAATCAGCGACAGCGAGAGCACGCCGGCCATGACCAGCGCCAGGTTTCTGCGATGTACCATTTCGTTGACCTCCTCTTGGGGTTGCCCATTTTTGATTGTAAAGCATCAGCCTTTAATAGCGCCGACAAGCATGCCTTTGGCAAAATACTTTTGCAGAAACGGGTACAGCAGCAGCACCGGCAAATTTGCGACAATCACCGCCGCATATTTGATCGCTTCCGCCTCCATCATCCGCTTCGTCAAATCTTCGTTAAAGTAAGCGATCGTCTCGAACGTCTGATTTTGCACAAGCGGCTCGCGCAAAAACAGCTGAAGCGGGTACATGCCGCGGTCGGACAAATAGATAAGCGCGCTGAAGTACGAATTCCAGTGGCCCACGCTGTACAGCAATATCATGACCGCGATAATCGGCATCGACAGCGGCAAAGCACGATGATCCGCAGCAGCTGGAAATCGTTGCAGCCGTCCATATGGGCGACCTCCTGCACTTCCTTCGGGATGCCCGTTTGGAAGAAGGTTCGCATGATGATGATATTGTAGACGGACACCGCCCCGGGAATAATCATCGCCCAGATCGTATCGACCATGCCGAGCTGCTTCACGAGCAAATACGTCGGAATGAGCCCGCCGCTGAAAAACATCGTAAACACCATAAACGCCGTAATGACGCCCTTGCCGGCGAACCGGCCCCGTGACAGCGGATACGCGGCGAGCACCGTCATAACGATATTGACCGCTGTGCCCGTAACCGTATACACGATGGTATTCCAGTAGCCGTTCATCACTTCGTCCTGCTCCAATATCCGCTCGTAAGCATGGAAATGCACGCCTTTCGGATACAGCCATACCTCGCCGTTCAGGACTTCAGCCGGTTCGCTCAAAGAAGCGATCAGGACGAAAATCAGCGGATAAATGACAATGAATGCAATCAGTGTAAGGAAAACGGTATTCACCGTTCCGAACAGGCGGTCGCCGAACGTCTCGTGTTTCATCGGGGTCCCCTCCTCACCACAGGCTCGTTTCGTTCACCCGACGGGCAACCGCGTTGACGCCGACGAGCAGGACGAAGTTGATGACCGAATTGAACAGCGAGATCGCCGCCGCGTAACTGTATTGCGAGCCCAGGATCCCGGTTTGGTATACATAGGTCGAAATGACGTCAGACGCCTCGATGTTCTTGGAGTTCTGCATCAGGTACACCTTCTCGAAGCCTACACTCATGATCGAGCCCATGTTCAGGATCAGCAGGATGACGATCGTCGGCATAATCGCCGGGATATTGACGTGAAGCACACGCTGCAGGCGGTTCGCCCCGTCCATGATCGCCGCTTCATGCTGCTGAGGGTCCACGCCGGATAAGGCGACCAAGTAAATAATCGAGCCCCACCCCATCTGCTGCCAGACGCCGGACCATACGAAGATCGACTTGAACCAGCCCGGCTCGGTCATGAAAGGAACGGGAGCGATGCCGAACCATTTCAGCAAATGGCTCACGAGACCGCCGCTCGGCGAAAGGAACAGCCCGATCATGCCGACGACGACCACAGTCGATAGAAAATGGGGAGCGTATGTGACCGTTTGGACGAACCGTTTGAACGGCTCGCTTCTCACCTCGTTCAGCATAAGCGCCAGGATGATCGGGACCGGAAACGATACGGCCAGCTCGTACAGGCTGATGCCGAGCGTATTGCGCAGCGACCTCCAAAAGTAATAGCTGTTGAAGAAACGCCTGAAATGGTCGAAGCCCGCCCACGGGACCGCCGGAGATGCCGTCGACCGCGATAAAGTTCTTAAACGCAATTTGAATGCCGTACATCGGTACATAATGAAAGACGATAAAATAAACGATTACCGGAAAAATGAGCACGTACAGCCGCCAGTCCTGCCTAAGCCTCCTCAGCGCACGGTGCGAGCGGCTCTTCTTCAAAGGAATCGCTCTTTTCCCTTCTTCTGCAAGCTGTTGCATCGTCCGGTCCCCACTTCCATAGGAATTGTGATTCCCGCCGTCTTACATCGTTTTCGCTTTCGTCAAGCCGTTGAGCACGTTGGTCCCGACCAAAGCCATGAAAGACCCGTCGTCGGCGACGTTATCGGTAATGTCCGCGTTGCGGCTTGCGGCGAGCTCGATAGCGTATACCCGGCCGGTATTGGGAGGGTACGATCCGCTTCGGCGAATCCGGTTATGCCGGAATACGAAGCCGTCCACCGAATGGCCGGAAACGATCGCGGAATCGAATGTATGAAACTCGTTATGCTCGATATGGATATTGCGGTGATAGCATTCGGAATACCGCTCGGGGTGTTCGATCTCCGGATCGATGTCGATGACCGCTTTCCCCAGTCGGGATAACAGTAATTGCAGTCGAGAAACGTATTGTTGCGGATGACGACATTCCTAACGGCACCCGACTCGTACCAGCTGTTCGCATCCCCCGATATTTTGATTCCCGCTCCGGGGGCACTGATCACGTTGTGCTCAACGAGCACCTTGCCCGGTGTCGTGATCAGCGACCCTCTTGCACGGTTCGAACGGAACGTGCAGTGACGGACGGTCAGATCGGGGCTCCACGTTAGATTTTCCAGCACATCTCCGGCCTTGACGGTGTCCGGCGACGGGCGGTCAAAGCGGATGAGGGTGTAGCGGGCGTTCAATTTTTTCCACGGATGCTGCGGCGGCCTCGGCATAAGCAAGCAGCGAACCGTTATCGACAAATTGAATCGTGTCGCCCGGACTTGCGATGTCGACGCCGACCTGCATGTCGTGAATCAATTGGACGAGCAGAGTGTCTCCGGATAAACATTCCTCGATCCGGGCATAAATGCCGTGGACATTCAGCGGATCATCCAGCTGGTTTTCGAACAGGCAATGCTCGAGCTCGATTTGGCCGCGGCAGTACGTGAAGTGCACAGCATCCGCCGTAGCCGTAACCCACCGGCCTGCCCCCGGCCTCCGCATGACGTTGAAACCGTGCAAAGCAATATCGGCACATCGTTGGGCGACAAGCCCCATCCCCGGAGCATGGTGAACGGTAACATCTTTGACGAGGCGACCGCTGCAGTCTTTGAGGAAAATACCCGGGTGCTCCCGGCGGCCCAGCCTCATAGCGGCTCCGCTTCCCGGCTTGGGAATGTGTCTCAGCTCTCCGGAAAACCGGATGACGCCCCTTCCGACTTCCTCGAGCTCAAATTTCTTGAAGCTGCCCCAGCTGAGCCGGTCGCCAGCCGCCGTAGACGTGCGCCCCGGTCTCCGGGTCGACCTCGTGAATCCCCCAGATGGCTTCCTTCTTCCCGTCATACTCCACAGTCAACCGGTTGCCGCTCCATTCGTAATGCGGGTTGAACAGCCGAATGTCGAACGAATCGGGCGTCGCGCGAATGAATTCGCCCTGCTCGAACATCGGGCGCTCCCAATCGATCGTAAAATGGCGTAGCTGGGCGGTCCGGCTGTTTTCAACGAGGAACGGAATGATTGAGCCATGGAAAACAAACTCCGATCCTTGTCCGTCGATCGTCAGATCATCCATCCCTATCAAGGGAAAAGCAATTTTAAGTAGTCCCTTTTGATCGTGATTGGTAATGAACAGCTGCTTCTCAAACGCTTTTTCCGGCTTGAAGTGATAGGTACCCTTCGGAAAGACGAGCGTCGGACGTTCGACTTCCCGGCATTGCTGGATAGCCCGATACACGGCAAGCGTGACATCCTCCGGGGAATCCGGAACGATGCCGAAATCCTCGGCGCGGATCAACATGTTGTCGTCTGTCTCCTTTTTGATATAATGTGAAATAAAATGCACTTTATTGTCCTTTGAACCCGGTTCCACCAGCAACCGCTTACTTACAATTATATGAACAGGAATATAGGCGGGCAATTAACGATGTTGTTCTAAAAGGGTAATATATTGCTTTACAAATACTCCACACATGAGAGGGTTTCGGCGTTTGAAGGGAATCAATGAAAAATCGAGTTTCATCTTCCGGTTTCAGGAAGCGGTTATTCCGCTGGCCGTTTCCGTCCACTCCATCGGCCTCGAGACCAAGACATCAGACTACAGCTTTAAAGGGTTTACGAGAAAAGACGTCGGGGGCGCGTATTTATTTCAATATACCGTATCCGGGTATGCCGAAATCCGCATCGGGGACCGGGTATTTCCACTCGATCAGGGCAAGGCTTTCCTTGTCCCGTTTGCTTCGGACTATCACTATTACATGCCGGAGGACAGCGGTCATTACGAATGCTTGTTTATTTCCTTCGACGGCCCCGAAGCCGAAAAATGCTGGAATCATATCATCGGTACGCTGGGACCGGTTCTGATTCTCACCGAGCACTCTCAGCCGATTCGGCATTTGCGGCATATGTTTCAGGAGGCCAAAACAAAAAAAATCACCGACACCTATAGGCTGTCGATGATGGCTTATCAATTTCTAATGGAATTGTACCGGTTCTGTAAAGGCTACAGCACCCCCGTCGTTTGGCCCGAAGTCATCGCAAGGGCCGTACGCCTGCTGGACGAAGGGTACTGCGAAATCTCCCACCTGGACGAATTGGCCGAAACGCTCGGCATTTCGAAATATTATTTGATCAGACTGTTTCGCCGTATGGTCGGTAAAACGCCGATTGAATATCTCACCCGCAAACGGATGGAGAAAGCGGTGGAGCTGCTCAGCAACACAGAACGTTCCCTGGACGACATCGCCCAGAGCATCGGCTACATGAACGTGAACTATTTCAGTAAAGTGTTCCGGAAATATTTCGGCATGCCTCCGGGCAAGTTTCGCAAAAAATACGACCGGTTCGATTTCATGTTCGACTGAATTTCGTCTGTTGAAGCATACGGCCTTTGCCCGTTTAACGTTCCTTGGTATCCGTCCCGCGCTCCCTTTCACTTCGGAATGAAGCCAGCGTACTGCCCGGCGGGACGATGATCCATGGCCGCTTGGAAACGCCGATCTGCTGGGAGGTATAAATCCCCGAATGACCGGAGACATAATAGCTGACGATGCACGCGATAAACATGTATACCGCTCCCTCCGAGCCGAAAAGCTCGATTCCCATCAGAAAGCACGCGACCGGCGTGTTCGTGGCCCCGCAGAAGACGCCGATCAGCCCGAGGGCGGCGAAGAACGGAGCGGGTACCTGCGGCCATCCGGCCAGCGCATGGCCGAGCGTCGAGCCGATCACGAAGAGCGGCGTCACTTCCCCGCCTTGAAATCCGGCTCCCAGTGTAATGGAGGTAAAGATCGTTTTCCATAAGAAAGCCGCCGGCGATACCGCTTCGGTAAACGACTGGGAGAGCAGCGGCGGCCCGAGCCCGATATAATCCCGCGTCCCGGCGGCATAGACCAAGACGATGATGATGACACCCCCGGCGGCGCTCTTCACAACCGGATGGCGGAACAGCCGGGCGAACCACCGCTTCATCGCATGCGTCAGCTCGCTGAAGATAAGGCTCATCCATCCGAAGACCGCGGAGGCGAGCAGGACTTTGAGCAGCAAGAGCCAGCTTAATTCCGGAACCGCTCCGGCCGAGTAATGGGCGTGCTGCACCTTCCATAACCCTGTGGTCACCAGATGTCCTACGTAACTGGCCGTAAAACAGGGAATCAATGCTTCATACCGGATAAGCCCGATGGCGACCACTTCCAGAGCAAACATGGTCCCGGCAAGCGGCGTGCCGAAGACGGAGCCGAAGCCGCCGCTGATTCCGCACATGAGCAGGATTTTACGGTCCGGCGCACCAATGCGGAAAGCTTGTCCCAGCGCTTCGGACAGGCGCCGCCCATCTGTACCGCCGTCCCCTCCCGCCCGGCGGAGCCTCCGAACAAATGGGTCAGCACCGTCCCGGCCAGCACGAGCGGTGTCATCCGCAGAGGAATGCCCTCCTTCCCCCTGGATTTGCTCCAGAATCAGGTTGTTCCCTTTGGCACTGTTCTTGCCATACTTCATATAGAAGTAACTGACCAAGGCTCCTCCCGCCGGCAGCAAAAACAAGAGCCATGGATGTGCGGTTCGAAGCTCCGTCGCCGCCTCCAGGCTGATCAAGAAAATGGCGGATGCAGATCCCGCCAGCAGCCCGACCAGCGCTCCAAACAGGACCCGTTTGAATAAACTAAAGGTCCCCCATCTTTCTTTAACAAATCCGCTACCCCTGCTTCCATCAGACATCCTGACTTCCATCCCCCTCGTCGCAACAAAAAAACAGACCCCTACCAGCCGATTCAAACGCTGGTAGGAGTCATCAGCCCGCGGGCGGTTACGGCGAACTCCATCGCCCCATTCTTATGGACATCATCTTAGCTCAAGCTCCCGGATTAGTCAAGAAAAACCTCCTAAACGGTATTGCGGTAAATCCAATCCCCGATATATACGACGATGCCAAGCGCGATATTGAACCATCCCAGGAACCGGGCTGTTTTGCGCTCCTTCTCCATTTTCGCTTTCTCGTAGCTTTTGACATCCAGACGCAGCATGCCAATGCCGGAGAGAAGCAGCAAAAACGCCGTGAAATTCAAGTAACCGATGGAAAATCCCGATGCCATTGCCGTCTCCTCCCCTTCAAGCCTTCACGCCCAGTGCCTTATCTTGCTTTCATTCCGATTCGGCGGATATGAATTTCAACTTTGACATCAACGGCTAGCTCTTTATACATTTCCTGCCATTTTTGTTTCGTCCGGATTTCTTTATTCCAGTATCGCCATTCCTTCGCCCGGATATATTCGCCGAATCCGAAAATATCCGATCCCTTCTCCTGCGTCTTTTTAATTAAATCCTGGTACCCCTTGAGCGCATTTTTGCTCAGTTGCTGCTCCGCTACCTTGATCACGTCGTTCGAAAGGCGCACCTGTTCGTTCGATTTCTCGAGCATGTTGCCCTCCAGGTAGATCTTAACCGAGATTTGCGGCTTGCCGTTGCGGATCGAAGGCTTAATGAGCGATTTGCGGTTCCTTGCCCCGAACATCACAAACTCCGAGCTGCCGGGAATTTTCATGAAGGCCTGCCCGCCCGCCGGATTCAAGCCGACAATCCCCATATACAGAGGGATTTCCAGCGGCGCCGTCTTGCCGACCATTTTATCATCCTTGAAAAATGCCAGGCCGCTGAGCTCCACCGTATCTTTCGTTTTCAGCCTGATGTAGGGCAGATACCCTTCCTTTCCTTTCGCCGAGGAAGCACTCCAGAAAATCCCTACGAAATCGTTGGGGAACCGGCCCATCTTGACGGATTCATCCATGGTGTTCATCAGGTAAATCGTAGGGATCCGTTCCAGCTGGGGCGAGGCCTTCATCAGATCGTAAGCCTTGTCCTCGCTGATGAACATCCAGTTCATCCGGCGGACATCGGGATTGCGGCGAAAGAAATCGTTCAAATTGGCAATACCTTTCTTCGCCACTTCCTCGTTAATGGCAATGATCCGCAGATGCCCGTAAAAAAGCGGCGGCGATATGCGCCGCTGCAGATTATTCAGCGCGTCGTCAATGGTATGACCTACGCCGTCCACGACCCAAACCGTATTTTGCCCGCCTCCGCCGCCCATTCCCCTCCGCCGCCAGCCGCCGCCGGGACCAAGCGGAATGCGGCCGGGAACGGCAATCTGGATGCTGACCCGGAGCATATCGCCTTTCGGCGAAGGCAGAGACCCGTGCAGATGGGTGACTTCCGACTCTTTGTTCTCCGCCTCCGGCTCCGCCTTATCGATCCCGATGCCGAGCACCACGGCCCGTTCCTCGATTTCCATCCGGTCCCAGCGAGCCGGTTAGCGTGAGACAGCACAACAAGAGAAGGAGAGGGAGGCCCCCTTTCTTATAGTTTAGCCGCCCCCCATCGGAATCCCCCTTTTCTTGCGGATGACCGCTACGATAAACAGCAGCAGAGGATAAAGAATGGTTAAGACCAGCCCCCATTTTCCGACAATGCTGATAATCTCATACATATGGAGCACGTTCTGCGGAACCATCGCCACGGCGAATAAGAAGGGCAGCACAAACATCGACAGCGACCTATGATCCCGCAACCCCAGCTTCTTGCTTAAGGAATGGATGGTGAAATAATACGAAGAAAACAGTGTCGTAAACACCGCGGTAACCCAAACGGCAAGAAAAGCCGCATCCAGCCGCTCGAGGATATTGCCGGGCAGGGTTGTCGTTTTGGCCAGCTCCAGCGTAGGCCAGAGCAGCTTGCCGGTTTCCTCCGAGCCGAACACGCCCACCGCGGCCACCACGATGGATAGATACAGGCCCCCGGCGATCACCATCCCCCAGAAGCTCGCGATGAGCGCCCGATCCGGACGACGCATGGCCGGAATCACCATCGTGTAGATAAAGGAGCCTTGGAACAAAGCGGCGACGACGAGCACGCCATTGATCATGTGCGGCGGATCGTTCCCCCAGAGCGGCTGAAGATGAATGGTGTCCGCATTTTTCAAAGAGAGGGCCACGATCAGGACAGCCGGAAACACGATGAGCGGCAGGTAAAAATGATGAATGTACGTAAACGTCGTTACATCGTTGCGGGTGGAGAATGTGGCAAGGATCAGCATGACGATGACGGTGACCTCGAGCGGCGTCTTTTTCAGAACCGAGGTGATGACCACTTCTCCGAATTCACGCGCGGCCAGGGAAGTAAGGATTCCGAAGAAGCAGATAATCAGCAGACTGCCGACCCAAGCCGGCCATTTGCCGATAAGCGTGTCGCTGTATTGAATAATCGACTGGTTCGGGAAACGCATGCCGAGCTTCGTAACGAGCCATAAGCCGAAATAAGCTAACAGAATGGCCAGCGACGTAACGAGCGGCGCCCCCGTATTCGCCGCTTCCACCGCAAACAAGGGGAGCGGGAGCACGCCGACGCCGATGATGGTGCTAATGATTACCGCCGCTGCCTGAATCGCCGTGACTTGCCGGGGATATTCCATTCGAATCCTCCTTCGTGCGATTGCCTACCTTCAATGGGTCTAATGTATTGCTCGGCTCCTCCTCCATCTTGTTCAGAACCTCTTGGCCCAAACGGTGATCGTTCGGCGTATGGAGCATGGTCGGGCGTCTTATCATCGACCAGAGAGGCCAACGGGCCACCGTATCCTTCATCCCGTCAAAATTGCCCGGTACGACGGGGCTCAGATATGGAATGCCGAACGATTTAAGCGACAGCAGGTGGTTCGCGATGACGATCAACCCGACCATCACCCCGTACAATCCGAACATGCCCGACAAAATCACCAGAGGGAAGCGGAGCGACCTTAAAGCCAAGGCCGCATTGTACGCCGGTGTAGCGAAAGAGCCGATGGTGGTAAGTGCAATAACCACGACGGTGATCGGGCTGACGAAGCCCGCGGATACCGCCGCCTGCCCGATGACCAGAACGCCGACAATCGATAGCGCGCCCCCGATCTGTTGAGGCGACCGGAGTGTGGCTTCCCGCAGTACCTCCATGGAAGCCTCCATAACCAGCACCTCCACAATGGACGGAAAAGGAACACCTGCCCGGCCGCCGGATACGGCTACCGCAAACTCCGTCGGAATGAGCTCCGGATTGAAAGAAATGATGGCTACATAAAGCGAGGGAGTAACCAGCGAGAACGCGAGCGCGAGCAGCCGGAACAGCCGGATGAAGCTGACCATCAGGAAACGCTCGGAGTAATCCTCCGCCGTCTGATAGAATTGATTGAAGACCGTCGGAACGATGAGGGCGAACGGGGAACCGTCCACCAGAATAATCACCCGCCCTTCGAGCAGATTGGCGACCGCCTTGTCCGTCCGCTCCGTGTTCTGCACTTGGGGAAACGGCGAAAAATGGTTGTCCTCAATGAATTGTTCGAGATAGCCGACATCCAGCACGCCATCAATGTCAATCGCGGACAGCCGGGTCTTCACTTCCTCTACAAGCGCCTCGTTCACAATGCCTTTGAGGTAGCACACCGCTACTTTCGACTTGGTAATCCGGCCGATCACCATCGATTCCATCCGGAAATCGGTTGTGGGAAGACGGTATCGCAGCAGGGATATATTCGTCGCAAGCTGCTCGATAAACCCTTCGCGGGGACCCCGGATGACCTGCTCCGTATCGGGTTGCTGGATAGCCCGTTTTTCCACCTGTTTCGTTTCCAGCATGATGGCTTCTTCCAAGCCGTCAATAAAGACGATCGTCCCGCCACGCAGAAGCGCTTCTACGATTTTGGCCTGCCCGTTTTCGAAAGAGCATTTGCTGTGATAAATCGCATCGTTCATCAGCGTTTCTTTCAGATCGTTCAGCGGAATCCGCTTCCCTGCCAAATGAGGAGGCGTATACATCAAAGGCTTTAAAATTTCTACGCTCGCCGCCGCCTCGTCCACCATATTGCAGAAGTAAAACATGGCGACCTGAAAGTGCCCGTAGATTTGAAACCGCCGCAGGATAAGGTCCTCGCTGAATCCGAGAAGCTCTTTGATAAATTGGATGTTCCGTTCCAAATCCGGGGAAATCCGTTTCGTATCCTTTGATTCCATATAAGAATCCCGGACAGGAGGCTCCTGCTTCCGGGAACGCTTCTTTTGGTGATTACGTTTTAAGACCCACTCCCAGATTGTCATAAGACACCCCCGTACTGACAAACCTTGTGATTCCTGCCGTATCTTTCTTACTATGACCGGAAGCCATGCGGAATATGTATGTTTTGACGAAAGCTGGGTTCTTTTCCGGCGGCTTCCGCATATATTTAATTTCGGCGTCCAAAGCATTGGACGATAAAAAGCGGTTACCGAAAGGACATGGTGATTCTTGATGTGGGAAAGCGTGCTGAAGCAGGAGCAGTTGGAAATTCAAGTCAATCCGGAGCGGAAGTCCATCCGGTTTCAATTAGGAGGCGCTGCAGCGGAGGAGGATTCCGTAGTGATACTGACCCAATCCGAGATGTTCGAACTGATGCATACGTTCCTCTCCATCAACCGGACTTTTAACAAGGAGACGATGTATTTTGAGGATCCCTCCATCGCCGGCTAAGCTCAGCCGCTGAATAGATCCATGAAAAAAAGACAATGTCCGGCAGATGAGCTTCTGCTGACATTGTCTTTTCGCGTTGATCACTCGAGACTGCTTACGGCATCCGGGGGCAGGGTTTCAAGCCGGATCGTAAAGGTTGTCCCCTTTCCGGCGACCGATTCGAATTCGACGGTTCCCCGTGCGCAATCAGGATTTCCCTGACGATCGCCAGCCCCAGGCCGGTACCGCCGATCTTTCGCCGATCCGAATTATCCACACGGTAAAATTTGGTGAACATCTTCTCTCTGGATTCCTCCGGTATGCCGAGTCCGTAATCGCGGATCCGCACGACGGCCATCCCATCCTCTTCCACCACCTCCACGTCGACCCGGTCGGCCCCCGGGGAGTACTTGACGGCATTGCTGACGAGATTATGAAGCGCCTGCTTCAGCCGGTCGGCATCCGCCAGCACATATAAAGGACGGGTTTCATAATGGACGACCATCCGGTGGCTTTTCTCCTCATCCCAGGAATCCAGCACCTCGCTGACGAGCTCGGCCAAATCGGTAGGAGCGAACAAATACTGCTGCTTCCCGGATTCCATCTTCTGCAGATCGAGCAGATCGTTCAGCAGATGAGTCAGCCGCTCCGCTTCACGGTGGATCGTTTGCAAATATTTCGTCCGCTTCTCCGCATCCGGATTCCGGTCGAGCAGAATTTCCACAAAACCGAGAATGCTTGTCAACGGGGTTCTTAATTCGTGAGACACGACGCTGATAAATTCCTTCTTCATTTGATCGGTCATCACTTCTTCCGTCCGGTCGCGGAAGGCGATGAAGCGCTGTGCCGGGAAGCTTTCCTCCTTGCGGGATACCGGTGAGCCGCTGACCTCATAGTAGCGCCAATCCTCCCCGGACAGCTTCGCCGCATAGGGCTCGGTAAAGGCCGTCCCCTCCCCGTCAAAAAGCTCCCTTAGCCTCCGGGTTAATGCCGGAGCTTCGGATTGACCGATTTGCTGAACCTGCTTCCAGTACTCCCATACGTCAGAATACAGATGAGGGTTGACCAGGAACAGCTCAAGCAGCTTTTTGTTATGCAGCAGAATATTGCCCTCGGCATCGCAGAGCGAGCCGCCCCTCCTGTCCCGACTCGAACGAGCCGCCCACCAGCTCCAGCTGTTCATGCGTCTTGCGGCGCTCCTCGGCCAGCTCCCGGATGAATTGCTCCTTCTCCAGCAAGCATCGCTGAAGCTCAATCTCGCTCACCGCCCAGCGGGCCAAGTCGCATAAATTTGTCGGTTCCTCGCCCATGATCCGCCGGGGTGCTCCGTCCATCACGCATAATGTTCCGAGAACGCGTCCCTCCGCCGTTTCGAGCGGAACACCGGCATAAAAGCGGATGCCGCATTCCCGTACGAGCCGGGTATGTTCCATGCGCGGATCCTCCAGCATATCCTCTACAATCAGCGGCATCCCGGCATCCGCTACCAGCCGGCCGGCCGGATCCTCCTGCTCCAGAAGGCGGGATAGCTTGGGCGGCTCCGGCAAGCCGGAGGATGAAACAACCCGTACCCCTCCTTCGTGACCAACGTCAGCGGCCCCGTCTGCGCATTCCACCCCTTGGCGGCTAGTTCCGCAATCCGGTCCAAGGCCGGTTTGGCCCCGTGTACCGCCTCTAGCGGCTTATTCCGACTTTGCCTTTGGCCTTGCTGATCCTCCATCGAGGAGTAACTGATCTTGTCCTTCACAGCTTACGCCCGCTCTCCTCCGGAATATACTTGTCATTCCTTGATACATTTACATGCCACCCGTTTTCTCTTTCTGAGCTTGTACCCGGCTTTCGGACAGATGCCGCGCTAAATAGGCGCCACGCCATCCTCATCGTTCGCCCCGGTTACTGCATCCGCCATGGATTTTAGTGTTGGATGCGCATTCGCTACAGCAATTCGAAAGCCGGCCCGTTCGAACAGGGGTACGTCGTTCAAATTATCGCCGAATACGGTAATTTGCCCGGGAGCGCACCCCACGTGGCGGGCCCAAAGCTCCAAACCGTCGCGTTTATTGGCAAGCGGGTGGCTGATTTCAAGAAAATAATGACCCGAAATATATGAATCCGGCATAAAGTTCACATGAACCTCGGAACCAAACGAGCGAAGCCCTGCCTCCATCAATGGTTGCAGCTCTTCCGGAAGCCCGATGTAGGTCAGCATCATAGGAAACGGCGGCAGGCCGTTCTCCAAGCTCTCCACTTCTTTAAATCGGGGATCGCCGGGCCGGCTTGCATAAAAACGTCGTTCGCCTTCCCGCTGCAGCCGTTCATGCAGAACCCATTCCCGCTCGTCCGCTCCCAGTGCAAAAACCAAAGGACTGAAACCAAAAGCTTTCCCCACCCGAATCCAGGCTTCCGTTACATCCGCACTTAAAAAACGGCCGTCGATCTTCCTTCTCAGGACCGGGTCATACAAGAGAGCTCCGTTATAAAGCAGCACCGGGTACCGCCACGGAATAGCGGAAACGATATTCCACGAACTGATAAAGCTTCGCGCCGTAGCGTAGCTGATCATATGTCCTTGGGCCAACCCCTCGGCCAAAACCTTCCTGGTATAATCCGACAGGGTAGCATCCGAACGCAGCAAAGTCCCGTCCAGGTCGGTTACGATAATATTCGGTTTCAGTATTCTTCCCCATCCGTTCATCCTCTATCGTTTCCCATTCCAGCCGCAAATGATGATCCGCCCAATTCCGGACGATGATTTCGACGGCGCTTTCCCGTTCCTCGTCCGACAACTCCTCGAATTTGGCGTCCTCTACGGAAATAACGGCCTCTTTGACCGCTTCACCTGACACAGACAATCGGATGGCTATTTGCACTCGCGGATCCCCTGTTACGGAAAAACCAACGCTCCCGGGGAGCATTGGTTTTTCGCATCACTATGATTCATTAACCAAATTTCCGTAAAGTGCCGCATACTGCTGAGCGGATTTGCGCCAGCTGAAGTCTTTTTTCTTCAAATTGGCAAGTATCCGTGACCACACTTCGGGATCGCGGTACAAGCTCACGGCGCGTTCGACGGTATACAGCATATCATGCGCGTTGTAATTCGTGAAGCTGAAGCCCGTCCCTTCGCCGGTCTCCTCATTATACGCCTGCACCGTATCCCGCAAACCTCCGGTTTCGCGAACGATCGGCACACTGCGGTAGCGCATGGCAATCAGCTGGCCGATGCCGCAGGGCTCGAACAGGGAGGGCATGAGGAACAGGTCCGACCCGGCATAAATCTGATGCGCCAGCTCCTCGTTAAACAGAATGTTCGCCGACATCTTGTCCGGATATCGGCCCGCGGCCCATTTGAACAGCTGCTCGAATTGGTATTCCCCGGTGCCGAGAATGACCCACTGCGCATCCAGCGCCATCAGCTCCGTGATCACCCGGTCGATGAGCGAGAGCCCCTTCTGATCCACGAGACGCGTTACGAGCGCAATCACCGGCACATCCTTGTTCACCGGCAGTCCCAGCCGCTCCTGCAGCTTCAGCTTGTTCTGCTGCTTCTTCACGTAGGAATCGCGGTATTTCACCTCGACGTAAGGGTCGGTCATCGGATCGAATTCGTCGTAATCGATGCCGTTGATGATCCCAACGAGACGGTGGCTTTGGCTGCGCAGAAGACCGTCCATATGCTCGCCGTAATAAGGTGTCTGAATCTCCTCGGCGTATGTCGGGCTTACCGTAGTGATAAAGTCGCTGTACAGGAGTCCTCCCTTGAGGAAGCTCGCTCCTCCGTGCATCTCAAGCGCATACCCCGAGAAATGTTCGTCCCCGAGCGCAAAATAATCTCTGAACTTTTCTTGCCCGAAGACGCCTTGATACTTCAGGTTGTGAATCGTCATCACCGTCTTGATGCCGGCGAAATCAGGCTGATAACTGAAATGAGCCCGGTACAGCACCGGAATCATGCCCGCCTGCCAATCGTGGCAGTGAATGATGTCCGGCATGAAATCGATGTGCAGCATCGAATCCAGAACGGCCCTGCAGTAGAAGGCGAACCGTTCCGCATCATCCCCATAGCCGTAACAGCCGCGGCGGCGGAAGTAAGCTTCGTTATCGACAAAATAATAAGTGATGCCCTCGTGTACCAGCTTCAGAATGCCGCAGTACAAGTTGCGCCAGCCCATCTGCAGCTCAAAGACAGCCACGGTTTCCATCTGTTCGGTGAAGCGATCAGGAATGTCTTCATACTTGGGTATTATGACGCGGACATCGATTCCCTGCTTGGCCAGCTCCTTCGGCGACGAACCGATGACATCGGCAAGCCCTCCCGTTTTGATAAAAGGTACGGCTTCAGATGCGGCAAATAACACTTTCATGGCTTCCTACCACTCCTTTATATTTTCGCGCGCCGGGGTGGTTGTTGGATGGTTTTACCAAAAGGAAACCAGCTTCACGCCGGGTTTTCCGGGTATAAGTATCCGCTGCAGCCGCTCTTGAAATCGTGTCATTTGATCGTAAACAAAGCATAGGTTTTGACACGATTTCAAATGCGGCACGTAAACTTTCCGCCGGATACTTATCCCCTAACACTGGCGTGATAGGTTAACACCCTTGAACCAAACCATCCAAAGACCGGCCTGGCGCGCTTGGTTAACCAATTAGATGACCTTGGTTTTGGAAGCGATAAACGGTGCTTGTTTGTCTCCGGTAAGCACTCTTCCTCGGTTGATGAACACGTCCTTATCGAGAATGGCGTTCTCGATGATGACATTTTCCTCGATTTCGCAGTTTTGCAGGATGATGCTGTTCTTGACGTAAGCGCCTTTACGGATTTTCACGCCGCGGAACAGGATGCTGTTCTCGACCTTTCCTTCGATCACGCAGCCGTTGGCGATGAGCGAATTTTTGGCCAGCGCATTCTCGGCGTAGCGGGCCGGCGGTTCATCCTTGACCTTGGTATAGATCAGGTTCCGCTGAAAGAACAGCTCACGCCATATTTTCGGATTGAGCAGCTGCATGCTGTGTTTATAGTAACTCTGGATCGTGTTGACGATGCCGGCATGGCCTTTATGCTCATAGCCGTAAACGCCGAGCTTGTCGATATTTTTCATGATGCCGTCCCGGACCAGATGATCGTAGCCTTGGGCAAGGCAGGTTTCCACCATATCGAGCAGCAGTTCTTTGTTCATCACGTACATTTCCATGGAGATGTTGTCGGTCCTCAGGCGTCCCGAATGATCCTCGATCACGGTCACTTGTCCGTCTTCCTTAACGGCTAGCCGGCGGAACTTGGCATATTCGTCTTCGTCCGCCTTCTTATAGACGACCGTCACGTCAGCGTTCTTCGCGATATGGTAATCGAGCACCTCGTTGAAGTCGATATTGCAGACGATATGGTCGCGGGAAATCACCACGTATTCCTCGCCGGCGCGGTAGAAGTAGTCCCGGTGGCTGTAAAATTGGAATAGGTCGCCGCGGGCCATGCCCGTCGTCTCATGAAGCACAGCCGGCAGAATGAACAGCCCCCCGCGTTTGCGGTCAAGGTCCCACTCCTTGCCGGAGCCGAGATGGTCCATCAAGGAACGGTACTTGTGCTGCGTAAATACGGCCACGTTCTCGATATTCGAATTGACCATACCCGACAGCGTAAAATCAATCAAACGGTACCGCGCACCGAACGGCACGGAAGCCACGCAGCGGGTATACGTCAGCTCCTCCAGATCGTCGGGCTCGTTCACCAGATTAATTACCCCCATCATTCGCTTCATGAGAACTCATCCTCTCGTCGAATTTGTCGCCATGCCGATCCGTTCGTTGCTTCCGATCAGGATGATATCCTGCGGGCCTTCATCTTCAGGGGTTCCGATAACGGCGCCGTCCTCCACAACCGTCCCTTCGCCGATGATCGCCTTGTAGATCTTCACGTTATTGCCGACCGTCACGTTCGGCATGATCACCGAATCCTTGATCAGGCTCCCCTCTCCCACCTGGACGCCGTAGAACAGCACCGAATGATCCACTTCGCCGAACACGCAGCGACCTTCATTTACCAGGGAGCGGCGGATCTGCGCCGTTGAGGCAACATACTGCCCCGGCTGGCAGGGGTTCACCGAATAAATGCGCCAGGAGCGGTCGTTCAAATTGAACTTCGGCTCGTTCTCGAGGAGATCCATGTTGGCCTCCCACAAGCTTTGGATTGTGCCGACATCCTTCCAGTAGCCTTCGAACGGGTAAGCCATCATGTTCTGCCCGTCCCGCAGCATGGCCGGAATCAGGTCCTTGCCGAAATCCTTGCTCGACTCGGGATCCGCATCGTCCCGGATCATATAATCCTTCAATACTTGCCAATTGAAAATGTAAATGCCCATCGAGGCGAGATTGCTCTGCGGCTCCTTCGGCTTCTCTGCGAATTCGGTAATCCGGCCGTTGTCATCGGTGCTCATAATGCCGAAGCGGCTGGCTTCCTCCCATTTCACCTCGATGACGGCAATGGTGGCGTCGGCGCCTTTGCTTTTATGAAAACGGAGCATTTTGTCATAGTCCATCTTGTAGATGTGATCTCCCGATATGACCAGAACGTACTCCGGATCAAACTGCTCCACGAACGAAATATTGCGGTAAATGGCATTGGCCGTGCCTTTGTACCAATCTCCGCCGCCTTGTTCCATATAAGGGGGCAGCACGGTGACACCGCCGTTCCGCCTGTCCAAATCCCAGGGGAACCGATGCCGATGTAACTGTTCAGAACGAGCGGTTGGTACTGGGTTAACACCCCGACGGTGTCGATCCCGGAATTGGTGCAGTTGCTGAGCGTAAAATCGATAATACGGTACTTTCCTCCGAAATGAACGGCCGGCTTGGCCAACTTGTTCGTAAGAACCCCCAGCCTTCTTCCTTCGCCGCCGGCGAGCAGCATGGCTACACATTCCTTTTTCCGCATCGGCTTTACCCCTTCCTCGTTTTAACGGATCCCCTTCTTCGCTTGATTTCAATCGGCTTGAACAGAACGGCCGCGAGCGGAGGCAGCGAAATATGCAGGCTGTACGGCTGGTAATGCCAGGATACCGCTTCGGTCTTCAGCTTCCCGGAATTCAGCTTCCCCGAGCCCCCGTATTCTCCCGCGTCGCTGCTAAACTGTTCGACATACACGCCTTCGTACGGAACGCCGATCCTGTATTTCTCATGATACACCGGCGTAAAATTGCAAACGGCAATCAGGCTGTCCTCCGGATTCTCCGTCTTTCTCATGAATGTGGTAATGCTCTGCTTGCTGTCATGCGGGTCAATCCAGGAGAAGCCCTCGGGCCGGTGGTCCAGCTTCCATAAGGCCGGCTCCCGCAGATAGAGATGATTGAGGTCCCGGACGTAGCGGTGCATGCTCCGGTGGCTGTCATAACCGAGCATTTCCCAATCGAGGTCTTCCAGATCCTTCCATTCGTCAAACTGACCGAACTCGCCGCCCATGAACAGCGGCTTCTTGCCCGGGTGCGCCATCATATACCCGAACAGCACCCGCAGATTGGCGAACTTCTGCCAATAATCGCCCGGCATTTTGTTCAGCGACGACTTCTTCCCGTGCACCACCTCGTCATGCGACAGGGGAGCACATAATTCTCGGAGTACGTATACATAAAACTGAACGTGAGCAGCTGGTGGCTTCCATGACGGAAATACGGATCGATCTCCATATATTTCAGCATATCGTTCATCCAGCCCATGTTCCACTTGTAGTTAAAGCCAAGCCCGCCTTCATGAACGGGAGCCGTTACCAGCGGCCAATCGCTGGAATCCTCCGCCATCATCAGGGCGTTCGGGTAATAGCCGAATACGGTCCGGTTAAGCTTCTTCAGAAACTGAATGGCATCCGGATTCTCGTCTCCGCCGTGTTCATTCTTGATCCACTGCTCGCGGGGCCTGCCGAAATTCAGATACAAGAGACTCGCCACCGCGTCCACGCGCAGACCGTCGATATGAAACATGTCCATCCAGAAGATGGCGTTGGAGATCAAGAAACTGTTTACTTCCGGTTTGGAAAAATCAAAGGTCAGCGTCCCCATTCCGGCTTCTCGGCTTTCAAGGGATCGCTGTATTCAAAGAGGGGTTCGCCGTCGAAGCGGCGCAGACCGTGTTCATCCTTCACGAAATGGCCGGGCACCCAGTCCATGATGACGCCGATTCCGGCCTGATGGCGACGGTCGACGAAATACATAAAGTCCTTCGGCGTCCCGAAACGGCTGGTTACGGAATAATAGCCCGTCGCCTGGTAACCCCAGGACCGGTCGTAAGGATGCTCCGCCAGCGGCAGCGGCTCGATATGGGTGTAGCCCATATCCTTCACATAAGCCACCAGCTCGTCAGCCAGCTCGCGGTAGGTGTAATATCCGCCGTCCGGCTTCTTCTTCCAGGTACCAAGATGAACCTCGTAGATGTTGAGCGGATCGTTGTAAACAGTCCGGTTCGCCTTGCGCTCCTGCCACTCCGCGTCTTTCCATTCGTAGCCGTCAAGACAGTAGGCACGGGAGGCTGTACCGGGCTTCAGCTCGGACCAAAATGCATAAGGATCCGCCTTGTACTGCAGTGTGCCGGAAGCGGTCACAATTTCGTACTTGTAATATTCCCCTTCGAGCACATCCGGCACGAACAGGAACCAGACGCCCCACGTGCTGATCTTCACCATCACGTGTTTCGAGCCGTTCCAGTCGTTAAAATCGCCGACCACCCGTACCTCTCGGGCGTGAGGGGCCCATACGGCAAACCGGTAGCCGGTCTTTCCGTCGACTTCCGCCGGATGCGCGCCCAGCACGCGGTAGCTCTGAAACAAGCTTTGCCTTCATGGAATAAATACAGGTCTTCAGGACCGGGGATCACACTCATCAATGTCTTCTCATCCCCTCTTATGCATTTTTTTCGGGTTAGCCCCTTATAAAACACAATACTACACACGTCCGAAAATTCCTTTCCGAGGGTGACATTTTCTTCATGAATTGTTTGAAAACAGGGGCGTACCCGGATAAAGCTGCAGAGGCGTCAGGGAAAAAGAAGGAATCGACCTCCCCGTGTAGAATACTTGGTAGGACAACCTGAAAGGATGGATTAACCAAGATGAATGACAAAGTTAAAGGCCTGGTCCTCGGCCTGTCGCTCGGCGTGATGCTGACGGGAACCGTGGCCTACGCAAGCGGAACCCAAATTGAAGTGTATTTCCGAAGTCTGAAATATATGTTTGACGGTGTGGAGAAAAAACCGACCGCCGAGCAGGGACAAGGCTTCATCTACAACGGCACGACCTATGTGCCCCTTCGCTTCGTCAGCGAAGCGCTCGGCAAGGAAGTGGGCTGGGATGATGAGAGCGGGACGATTTGGGTCGGCCGCAAGGCGGATTTGAGCAAGGTCGTCGCCTCCTACAACGGCGGAGAAGTGACGCAGGGCGAATACGAGAAATATGTGGCCATTGATAATCTCTTGAACCCCGACGACGCCAAGAATACCAAGGATCCGAAATACCAGGATCAGATCCTGGACCAATTGATCGGATACAAGCTGCTGTCCGCCCGCGTGACGGATGAAATCAAGAAGGCTTCCGCTTCGACGGTCGACGGGTATATGGTTCAAATCAAGAAAGAATTGACCGCGCAGTCCCAGGCGCCGGACACGGACTATGCAGCCAAACTCAGCGCCGCCGGGCTGAAGGAATCGGATCTGCGAAGTTATGTCGAACAGGCCGTCTACGGTCACAACCTCATTACCTCCGACTTCACGGATGACAAGCTCAAGGCCGAATATGACCAGAGGCTTGCCGACAAAACCGGCGATTTCATCATCGTCACGGTACGCCATATTCTGATCTCGAACGACAATGCCGACGGAACGGCGCGCAGCAAAGAGGAAGTGGATAAGAAGGTTAAGGAAGTGCAGGATAAACTCAAGGCCGGAACCGACTTTGCCGCAGTCGTCAAGGATTATTCGGATGACCCTGGCTCCAAAGCGAACGGCGGATTGTATCCGGATGCGCCGGTGAAGTTCTTCACTCCTGCGTTCGCCAAAGCGGCGATGGACATCGAGCTGAATAAAATCAGCGACCCGGTCCAAACCGAATACGGCTATCACATCCTCAAAGTCGAAGCCCGCAAAACGCAAACCTTCGACGAAGCGAAACAGCGACTGCAGGCGGATTTGGTGAATCAGCGGCTGACTTCGTTCCTGACGAAGGACGTGCCGGCCATGATTCAAAGCAAGAATTTACCGAAATAAGAAATCGGGGATCGACCTTGGGGACCGGGCCGCAATTAGCCCGGTCCCTTGTTCTATCCCGCCGGGTCGTCCGCCAAGTGGAATCGGGGAACCAAATCGTGTAGAATGTGAACAGCACGGGCTTTGATGGAACGACTTGAAGCCAAGATTTTGTACATAAAGGATGATTGCCGACATGTTTGCAGCACAGGATTGGAAGGATTATGAATTAATCGATACGGGGAAGGCGAGAAGCTGGAGCGTTGGGGCACGATCGTCCTAAGACGCCCGGACCCGCAGATCATCTGGCCCCTCGTGAAGGAAACGGGAGCCTGGCGCAGTGCCGATGCGCACTACCACCGCGGCTCCAGCGGCGGAGGCAACCTGGGAATATAAGAAGGATATTCCGGAGCGGTGGACGATCTCTTACAAGGGGCTGTCCTTCTACATTAAGCCGACGGGCTTTAAGCATACGGGGCTGTTCCCCGAGCAGGCGGTCAACTGGAGCTGGATGATGGACAAGATCCGCGGAGCGGGCCGCCCGATCCGCGTGCTCAATTTGTTCGCCTACACGGGGGGCGCCACCGTCGCCTGCGCTTCGGCCGGAGCCGAGGTATGCCACGTGGATGCAGCCAAAGGCATGGTCCAGTGGGCGAAGGAGAACGTCCAGCTCTCCGGCCTCGGCGATCGTAAAGTCCGGTTCATAACCGACGACGTGTTCAAATTCGTGCAGCGCGAGCAGCGCCGCGGAAGCAAGTATGACGCGATCATTATGGATCCCCCTTCCTACGGCCGCGGGCCGAGCGGCGAGACGTGGAAGCTGGAGACGAATCTGTATCCGTTCGTGGAATCCTGCATGAGCATTCTCACGGACAAGCCGCTGTTTTTCCTGATCAATTCCTATACGACAGGCATCTCGGCTACCGTGCTGCACAATATTTTGTCGCTCTCCATGGGCCGTTCGTTCGGGGGCTCCATCACCTGCGGAGAAATCGGCCTGCCGATCACGGCGTCGAAGCTGACGCTCCCCTGCGGCATTCTCGGACGTTGGGAGGCGTAGCGGATGGCCCCCGCCATTCCCGTTCTGTACGAGGATAATCATGTCCTCGTCGTCGTCAAGCCTCCGAACGTCCCGTCGCAGGAGGACGATTCCCGGGACCCGGACATGCTGACGCTGCTGAAGGCCGATTTGAAGCATCGGCACGGCAAGCCCGGGAACGTCTTTCTCGGACTGGTGCATCGTCTGGACCGTCCCGTCGGAGGGGTGATGGTGTTCGCCAAGACGTCCAAGGCGGCTTCCCGCCTGTCCGACGCCGTCCGGACCCGTTCCATTCGCAAGGAATATACGGCTGTCGTTCACGGCCGTCCCAAGGACCCGCAAGGCACGCTGAGGCATTATTTGCTCAAGGATTCGAAGACGAACCGCGTATCGGTCGTTCCTCCGGGCAAGGACGGCGCCAAGGAAGCGGTTCTGGATTACCGCGTGCTCGGAAGCCAGGACGGCCTCTCTCTCGTCCGGATTGAGCTGCATACCGGCCGTCCGCATCAGATTCGCGTCCAATTCTCGGCGATCGGCTGCCCGCTGGTCGGCGACCAGCGGTATGGGGGGACTCATGCCCAGCCGGGCCAGCAAATCGCGCTGTGGTCCACTCAGCTGCAGTTCGAGCACCCTACGACCAAAGAGACGCTGCGCTTTACCTCCGAGCCTATGCGGAGCTTTCCGTGGATCTTATGGGACGTGAAACCATGACCTCAGGCGAATCATCTTTTCAAAACCGATGGAAATGTGTTATCATGGATTACAGAAAGCTCCATCACGTTGAAAAAGACCGCAGATGTTGGCAGCATCCGCGGTCCTTACAATAGATTGCCTCTCAAGGGGCGATCAGCATACAGGAATCCTATACGATGACCTCCCGGCTTCCAGGCTCAAGGGAGGTCTACTTCTTTTCAAGTAGGAAAGCAAGGCCAAGATGAACATGCCGAACATGAACATCAGGGAGAGAGAATCCTTTACTTCCATGGCATCACCTCCTTCCCGCCCGCCGGAAAGCCGGTATGAAGAACAGGTGCGCCAACCGCCCTTGAAAGCCGATTCTATTGTATCCACATTATACCATAGACGAACAAAAATGCGAACATATATTCGTAAATCGAGACAAAAGTACTAGGCGTTCGCCACTTTTCCGAGCAGATACACAAGCAGCTGCTGGTTGTGCGACGAAATCCGTCCGAGGTAGTTTTGCAGGAAGCTCTCGCGGATTTTCAGGCCCCTTTCGCATTCCTCACGCCCTTTGTCCGTTGCCTTCACCCACACGATCCGCCGGTCCTTCTCGTCCCGTTCCCTTGTAATCAGGCCGCTCTTCTCCATCCGGTCGAACAGGGTCGTGATGGCGGCCGGCGTCGTATTCAAATATTCTATGAAATCCGACGGCTTCATCTTGTCCTGATTCGAAGACAATAGCAGTTCAAGGACGGTGAGCTGTCCCTCCGTCAAGGACGGGGCAAGCGCATGCTCCATATGAAGATGAAGATCTTTGGACAATTTCCACCACAGCTTGGCAAATTCCTGGGTAATCAATTCGGATCACTCCCATTATTCCAATCTTTAACTCTATTATATCCATTTCACAGGTCGAAAAAAGGTTAACGCCATCAATATTTTAGGACATCAATTGATAAATTAAGGTACCTTTAGACGCCGTTCAACATATACTGCACCGAGGGTAAACGCCTATACGGCGAAGCTTGTCTATCCGTGTGGGACGGGGAGGAATAAAGGTGGAAGCCTGGAAGCGCCGATTGGGGGAAGAAGCTCTCCGGAAGGGGATCATTGACGATCCGGATTGGCTGGAAAGATTGGACGAACCGATGCCGGCTTGGGCGGTCCTGAGCTTGATATTGAGATGGATGAATAAGCTTGAAAAGCTGGAAGCCGATTATGACAGCTATGATTGAATGCTTCCGGGCGGATTCTAAAAAAATAGCATTGACCTTGCCGCCGCGTTATAGATTAAGCTATGAAAAAAACAAAGACGGAGGCGGTCATCAATGCCGAACCACGAAGAAGTTTATAAGAATCAGGCGGAACTTTATGAGAAAATGATTTCGGTGCAGCCGGATTTATCCGGTATTATCCGCGAAATCCGAGACTTTCGGAAGCTCGACGTCGTCGATCTTGGCGCCGGGACGGGCCGGCTGTCCGCTTTCATCGCTCCGGAGGCGAACTCCCTTATTGCTACCGACGCTTCCGAGTCCATGCTCGGCAGGCTGGAGGATAAACTCAGCCGGTTACGGGCAGACGGCTGTTGGCGTACCGTAGTGGCCGATCACCGAAGCCTGCCGATCCCGGACGGAAGCGCCGACCTTGTCGTATCCGGCTGGAGCATCGGTTATCTGGCCAACTCGGATCAGCCCGGCTGGCGGGAGAACCTCACCCGGGTGCTGCAGGAAGCGGATAGAATCTTAAGGAAAGACGGAACGCTCGTGATCCTGGAAACGATGGGAACAGGCTATGAAAGCCCCTATCCTCCGCCGTTCTTACATAACTATTTTCGTCTCCTTGAAGAAGAGTATGGTTTTCTTCACCGCTGGATACGGATGGATTACCAGTTTGCCAGCCAGGCAGAGGCGGAAGAGCTGACCGGCTTCTTCTTCGGAGATGAGCTGGTTCAGCAAATCCGGGACCATCAGTGGGTCCGTGTCCCGGAATGTGCCGGCATTTGGTGGAAGCATAAAGCAGGACACCGATGAATCGGTCCAATCGTGCAACAAAAGGGGCCGCCGTTTGGAACGTATTCCAGCCTGCGGCCCCTTTCCGCTGTCATCAGCGATCGGGAAAGCTTCAATTATACAAATCTCAACAGATCTGTAATTTTGTCATTCTTGCCTACGGGGATCAACTGCTTACCCGGCGCTTTCCGATCTTCAATCGGTGCCTGCTCGGTCGATATCGTTGCCCGTTCGCCCGTACTGATGACGGCGCTTATGTCGAACGGCTCCTTCACGGCAAAAGCCCCTACAAGCGCCGTACCGTTGGGCTTCACCCGCTTGCCTTCCTTAAACTCAAAGGTGAAAATTCCTTTCCCGCCGCGCCCTTGTACCGGGTAATCGGCAACGAGGGACCGTTTGGCGTAGCCGAGATCCGATACGACCAGAATTTCGCCTTCATCCGAATCGAGCCATTCGGCGGCAAAGAACCTCGTCATCCTCTTTCAGCTGAATGCCCCGGACACCGCCGGCCGCGCGCCCCATCGGGTTCACTTCCTCTTCCTTGAAGCGGATCGCCATCCCCTGCTTCGTGACCAGAAGCAGATCCTTCTCTCCCGTACTCAGCTTCACGTCCGCCAGGGCATCCTGCTCGCCTACTTTGCAGGCGACAATCCCGATCGACCGGTTCGTCATGTATTCCTTGAGCTCCGTGCGCTTCACCTGCCCCTTGCGGGTAATGAAAACAAGCGACTTGCCCGGCTGGTCGAAATCCTTGACGGGAAGAACGTGGACGATCCGGTCATCCTTCGGAATCGGGATCACATTGACGATAGCCGTCCCGTTATCCTTCCATTTATATTCCGGAATCTGATGCACCGGGAGCAAATAGTACTGGCCTTTCTGCGTGAAAATAAGCAAATTCTCCAGTGTGTTGACATCGAGCAGGTAACGGAGGTAGTCGCCTTCCTTCACTCCCGTCTTGTCGATCTCCCCGCCGGAGCGGATGAAGGACAGCTTCCCGGTCCGCTTGATATAGCCTTCGTGAGACAAGGTGACGAATACGTCTTCCGCCGTCACCATAACCTCCAGGCCTACTTTCAGCTCCTCCACTTCGTCCTGGATGGCCGAGCGGCGGTCGATGCCGTACTTATCGCGGATTTCCGTAATTTCGCTCTTGATCACACCGAGTAGCTTCTTCTCGCTGCCCAGGACGCCCTGAAGATGCGCAATGGTCTTCTGAACATCCTTCAGCTCTTTCTCCAGCGAATGAATCTCCAGATTCGTCAGCCGATAGAGCTGCAGGGTAAGAATCGCATCCGCTTGACGCTCGGTAAATCCGAACTGCGCCACCAGGTTGTTCTGTGCATCTTGACGGTTCTTGGAAGCCTTGATCGCCGCGATCACTTCATCCAAAATATTGAGCGCCTTGACCAGCCCTTCGAGCACATGAGCCCGGTCCTCGGCTTTCTCCAGCTCATAGCGCGAGCGGAACGTAACGACTTCCTTCTGGTGCTCGATATAGGCCTGCAGCATTTCGATGAGGCCAAGCTGCTTCGGCGTTTTGTTAACGATCGCCACCATATTGAAATTGTAGGCAACCTGCAGGTCCGTCTTCTTGAACAGATAAGCCAAAATCCCTTGTGCATCGGCACCCTTCTTCAGCTCGACAACGATACGCGACCCTTCGCGCCCGCTCTCGTCACGAACCTCGTCGATGCCCTCGATCTTCTTCTCGAGGCGGATATTTTCCATGGCGGTAACCAGCCTCGATTTGACCACTTGATACGGGATTTCGGTGATGACGATTTGCTGGCGCCCGCCGCGCAGATCCTCAATCGCTGTGCGTCCCCGCAAATAAATGCGGCCGCGGCCGGTGCGGTAGGCTTCCCGTATGCCGTCGGAGCCCATGATAATACCGCCGGTCGGAAAATCGGGGCCCAGAACGACCCCCATCAAATCCTCCAGCGTGCTGTCCGGGCGGTCGATCAGCGCTATGCAGGCATTGATGACCTCCCGCAGATTATGGGTCGGAATTTCGGTCGCGAAGCCTGAGGAAATGCCGCTGACCCCATTCACGAGCAGATTCGGAAAACGCGAAGGCAAAGCACTACCGGCTCCTTCGTCGTATTGTCGAAGTTATCCTTGAACAGCACCGTCCGCTTCTCAATGTCGCGCAGGAGCTCCATCGAGATGTCGGAGAGTCTGGCCTCCGTGTACCGCATCGCCGCAGACTGGGATCGTCGTCCATCGAGCCCCAGTTGCCGTGGCCGTCGATCAGCACATGCCCCATTTTCCAGGACTGCGCCATCCGCACCATGCCTTCATAAATCGAAGAGTCGCCGTGCGGGTGATAGTTGCCCATGACGTCCCCGACCGTTTTGGCCGACTTCCGGTACGGCTTGTCCGGCGTATTCCCCGCGTCGTACATGGCGTACAAAATCCGCCGCTGTACCGGCTTCAGCCCGTCGCGAACATCGGGAATCGCCCGGTCTTGGATAATATATTTGGAGTACCGGCCGAACCGGTCCCCGACCACTTCTTCCAGAAAGGCCGGCAAAAAGTTTTCCTGTGTACTCAAACGTATGGCCCCCGTTTATTCTTCAAATTCCGTAAAGTCCACGTTCTCGATAATCCATCGCTTCCGCGGATCGACCTTATCGCCCATCAGCGTGGATACCCTGCGTTCCGCTTTGGCCGCATCGTCGATCTGCACCTGAAGCAGCGTCCGCGTCGCCGGATCCATGGTTGTCTCCCACAGCTGATCCGGATTCATCTCGCCGAGCCCTTTATACCGCTGCAGCTCGACGTTTCTTCCGAGCTCCTTGGTGAGCGCCGCCAGCTGATCGTCCGTCCAGGCATACCGCACCGTGCTGTTCTTGCCGGCCTTCTTCGTCACTTTGAAGAGCGGCGGCTGGGCGATATAAACTTTCCCTGCATCAATCAGCGGCTTCATGTAGCGGTAAAAGAACGTCAGCAGCAGCACCTGAATGTGTGCGCCGTCGGTATCGGCGTCGGTCATGATAATAATTTTGCCGTAATTGGATTCGGACTCCTCGAACTCGGGCCCGACACCCGCACCGATCGCCGTAATGATCGCTTTATATTCATCGTTCTTCAAGATATCGGCGAGCTTCGATTTCTCCGGGTTCATCGGCTTCCCCTTGAGCGGGAGAATCGCCTGATGCTTGGAGTCGCGGCCCTGTTTGGCCGATCCGCCGGCCGAATCGCCTTCGACGATAAACAGCTCATTGCGGGCATAGTCCTTGGATTGGGCCGGGGTCAGCTTGCCGCCGAGGTTCGAGCTCTCGCTGCGCCCCTTCTTGCCGCTCCGCACTTCCTCGCGGGCTTTGCGCGCGGCTTCCCGCGCCTTCGCGGATTGGATCGCCTTCTTCATGATGAGCTGGGCCACCTGCGGATTTTCTTCCAGGAACACCGCCATCTTATCGGAGACGACGGAATCGACAGCGCTTCGCGCTGACGCGTCTGCCGAGCTGGTCCTTCGTCTGACCGACGAATTCGACCTCACTCATCTTGATGTTGATGACCGCCATCATGCCTTCGCGCAAATCCTGGCCGTCCAGGTTCTTCTCTTTCTCCTTGAGCATGCCGTTTTTGCGCGCATAGTCGTTCATCACCCGGGTATAGGCCGTCTTGAACCCGGTCTCGTGCGTTCCGCCGCCGCGGGTCGGAATCGAGTTGACGAACGAAACGATCGTTTCCGTGTAGCCGTCGTTATACTGCAGCGCCACCTCGACCTCGATATCGTCCTTCTCCGCCATAAAATGAATTACATCGTGAAGCACCGTCTTCTCTTCGTTCAGAAATTGAACGAACTCGCTGGCGCCGCCGTCATACTGAAAAACGTCCTGCTTATCCGTGCGCTCGTCGGTCAAGGTCACCTTGAGACCCGAGTTCAGGAAGGCGATCTCTTGTAAGCGCTCATACAATGTATCGTGATTCAGAGCGATGCCGCCCTGGAATACCCTTTTGTCGGGCTTGAACGTGACTTTGGTGCCTGTTTTCCGGGTCGTGCCTATGACTTCCAGACCGGTTACCGGCTCGCCCACATGCTCCTTGCCCTCTTCATCCACCCAATATTCGAACCGCTGGCGGTGTATCTTGCCTTCACGGAATATTTCAACGACCAGCCATTCGGACAGCGCGTTCGTAACCGACGCACCGACGCCGTGCAGGCCGCCCGATTTCTTGTAGCCTCCGCCGCCGAACTTGCCGCCGGCATGCAGAATCGTATAAACCACCTGCGGCGTCGGTATGCCCATTTTGTGCATGCCGGTCGGAATGCCCCTGCCGTTGTCCTGTACCGTAACCGACTGGTCTTTATGGATCGTGACGTCGATCTGTGTGCAGTATTTGGCAAGATGCTCGTCCACGGCATTATCGACGATCTCCCACACGAGATGGTGCAAGCCGGATGAGCTTGTACTGCCGATATACATCCCCGGACGTTTCCGTACGGCAACCAGACCCTCCAGCACCTGGATGTCGTCCGCACCGTAATCCGCCGGCGCTGCTACGGTATTTGCAAATAAATCAAGTTGATCCGTCATCGCAGCCTCCTAAATCAATCCTGAGTCTTCCATTCAGCTAACATGCATTATAACATTAGATTCCATTAGTTCAATATATCTTTTTTTGTGAATACGGCAAAAGAGACGATGACGGAGACGAGACCCCACACGGATAAAACCGCCAAGGAGAACGGCAGATCCATGCCTTTAATCGGTGGCAGGTCGCCGGAAAGGTAGTCCGTCAAACGCAAGTTGACCATAAATAAATATTTGGCCGTCTCCCATGAGGATACCATATTTGTCAAGATGGTGCCCGAAATGAGTACCGCCAGCATGATGCCCATCCCCGCCGCCGTAGAGCGGACGAGAACGGAAACCATGAGCGTCATTACCGCCACAATCAGTGCGGAGAACCAGACCAGGCCGAATTCCATGATCAGATACAGCCATTGCTCCACCGGGCGCACATAGGAAAGATCGACTTCGGTTCCTACGATTTTGAAGCCGAAAAAGACGGGCATATCCCATCCGCCGAATCCGAAAACGAGACCCGAGATGAGATAACAAAGCAGGCCTGTCGCGATCACGATCACGGAAACGAACAGCACCATGCTGATTAGCTTGCTGAGCAGTACCTTCCACCGCTGAACGGGCCGGGTAAGCAGCGGCTTGATCGTGCCGCCGGTATGCTCGCCGGAGACAAGATCGGCCGCGACCACCATAACCATCAGGGGAATGAAAAGACCGACGGCGTTTTTCAAAAACTCTCTTGTAAAGGTTACCCCGTTCGGCGCCGACGGATTCACATCTTTATCCAAATAGTACTGTGCGAGCTTTACTTCCACCCGCCGGTACTGCTTCCATTCCTCCGGGACGCGGGCGTCTGCCGAGGCTGCGCGTATAGTCCACGATTTTCTGCCGCTGCTCGGCCCGCCAGTCGGTCGTGCCGAACTGCTTCTGGTTGTTCTGCGCCACTTTCAGCTGGGCATAGGTGAACATCGGGATGATGGCGGCAAGAATCAGCAGAACAACCAGCGACCTTTTTTTCTTGACGATTTTGATGCATTCGTTCTTGATCAGCGGATACAGGCTAACCAATGCGCTCACCCTCCGTCAGCTCCAGGAATAGATCCTCCAAGGTCGGATGCTTGATTTCGATCCCGTACAGCTGCACGCCGGCTTCCACCAGCTGACGGCTGACGGACGGGATCGCCTCCGGATTCAGTCGGGTGAGGATCTGCGGTATGCGCAGCTCCCCGCCGGCTCCCGCTTCCTCTTCCGTATCCGTTAGGGTATCGATAATTTCCACTTCGGCCCGCGAGCGCAGGCTCTCCAGCACTTTTTCCACCGGCTCAGCCTTCCAAACGACGGTGCTGGCCGATTCGTCCATCAGGGCGGAAACCTCGCCGACCTTGATCACCTCACCGCGGCTGATGATCGCAACCCGGTCGCACATCTGCTGAATTTCGCTCAGCAGGTGGCTGGAGATGAACAGGCTGAGTCCCGTCTCCGCAAGCCGTCTAATAAATTCGCGCAGCTCCTTGATCCCCTGCGGGTCGAGGCCGTTCGTCGGCTCGTCCAGGATCAGCGACTTCGGCCGGTTCAGCAGCGCCTGCGCAATGCCGAGACGCCGCCGCATGCCCAGCGAGTAAGTCTTGACCCTGTCGTGGATCCGCTGATCCATGCCGACGATTTCAACGACCTCGCGGATCCGCTCGTCCGTCACGCCGGGAAGCATGCGCGCGAAGTGCTCCAGGTTCTCCCACCCGCTCAGGTAAGGGTACAGCTCGGGATTCTCAACAATACAGCCCACGTGCTGAAGCGCTTCGTTATGCTCCTTATGTACATCATGGCCGCAGATGCGAATCGTTCCTTCGGTCGGCTTGATCAGATCCACGAGCATGCGGATCGTGGTCGTTTTGCCCGAGCCGTTCGGGCCCAGGAAACCGAAGATTTCGCCTGCGCGCACGTCGAAGGAAATCCCTTTAATGATAAGCCGCTTTCCGATTCTTTTCTTGACGTTGTTCACGGAAAGCACGATATCCGGCACGTGCTCTTGATTCACGGCTCCCGCCCCTTTTGTTCGCATTTGACCCTTGCTTCTACTTCAAGGCTTCGACAACCCGCTCGGCAATCCTTAAATAGCCGTCCTGATTGGGATGAAAGTGATCGCTGTATAAATATTTGTTCAAGTTCAGCTCGAACAGATCGTAAGTCGGGATCACCACGAAATTCGGATGCCGGTTCGCAAGCTCAAAGGCCGCCGTATTCCATTGCTCCACGACGGCGACGCCGGCCCGGTTCGTATCCAGATCCAGGAACGGATGATAAAGGCCGACATAAAGCACTCGGGCTTTCGGATTTGCTTTGGCAATGCGGTCGAAGATATCCCCGAGGCGCTTGATCGCCCCCGGAATCCGCTCGGCGGCCGCTTTCGGATTGAAGCCCTCGCCGGTGTCGGTGTTCGTAAATATGCCTTGTCCACCTTCGAACAAATCGTTGCCCCCGATCGTGAGCAGGACCAAATCCGCATTCGCCAGCGACTTGTCGATATCCTTCTTGGCATCCCAATCCTTTAGAACGTCGGCGGTCCGAAAGCCGGGTATCGCAAAGTTGTTATATACATAAACCGGCTTGCCCAGCTGTTTCTCAAGCAGGTCTCTTGTCTGACCGACATATCCTTTCCCCGTCAAATCCCCGGTTCCGGCTGTAAGCGAATCGCCGAGCGCCACAATCTGGATTTTGGGCTTGGCCTCCCACACATCCTCCTTGGGCTTTTCCGTTGCGGCAGGCGGCGCTTCACCCGCGGCGTCCGAGGCGGCCGGCTTCGGAAACATAATCTGATTCACCGCATAGCCGAAGCCGAATAAGCAGAGCAGCGTCGCCAGCGCCGCCCCCGTTCCGACTGTCCGCCACAACCATCGTGTGGATCGCAATGCATTCTCCCCCAGTTCCTCTATTCATCAAGTGCGCAAGGAATAGGCACTTCCCTTTTTAGAGTAGCGGTTTACAGGGGTTTTTGCAAATGTACAGGTTTCATTATACCAAACATGCGTTCCCATTAAAAGTCAAGCAGGGCTAGAGCCGCAAATATTTCATCGGATTCTCCTGGCGGCCGTCCTTATGGATTTCAAAATGGAGATGAACCCCCGTCGCATTGCCCGTCCGCCCCATGATCCCGATTTTTTCTCCCTTTTTGACACGGTCATCCTTTCGCACCTCGAGCCTGCTGAGATGGCCGTAAAGCGTCTCGAAGCCGTTCCCGTGATCGATGACGATACAGTTGCCGTAGCCCGATTTCACTCCCGCAAAGGTAACCGTTCCGCTGTCCGAGGCGAGAATGGCTTTCTCATCCGAGACCAGATCGGTGCCGTAGTGCACCGTTCCCCACCGAAGGCCGAATTCGCTCGTTACCGTAGCATGGACTACGGGAGCGGCGAAGGAGCCCGTCCCGGATCCCGGTACGGCTTTAGTCCCCTGCTTCACAACCGCCTGCTCAGGGGCTTCAATCACCTTTTCGTCCGTTAACCGCTCCTCCACCTGCACGCCGTTCACTTTGATCGCAGCATACGTGAGCTCTTTGACGCCCGCCTTGCCTTGAGATACGATCCGGATCACCCCGGTAGGCGACTCCGCATCCTTCTCGTATACGATGCCGCTCGGAATTTTGACCCGTTCTGTCCGTTCCTCTGTGGTCCTTACGCTTAACAGCGGCTCGGATACCGTCAAATTCAGCATTTGACCGACCCGGATCAAGTCGTTCTTGATCTCCGGATTATTGCGGTAGATCGTTTCGGCCGGAATACCGAACCTCTGCACAAGAAGCGAGATGCAGTCTCCTTGCTGTACCTTGTAGGCAAAAGGCTTCTTATCGCCGTCCACGATTCTCTTCCAAACGCTCTCCGCAGTTTCCAAGAGTTCCGGAGCCACGGCCTTCTCGACCAGCTCCACGCGCTGCACGAATTCCGCCCGCCGCTTCACCGTATCCTTGGCCGCCAAGAGATCCGTTTCGCCCGAAAGAGCGGTGACCCGCTTTTCTTTCACCGTATACGGCGCCCTCACCTGCTCCAGAAGCTCAAGTGCCTCCAGTTGATCCTTCAGGTAACCCGCCGGCTTGCCGTCAATCCGGATTTCCACCGCCCATGCCGATATCTCCAGCCTTTCGCTCAGCACCTTGATCACCGCATCGGGATCGACCGGATCTTGACCTGATACGCTCGGCACAAAGCGCAGCTTCTCCATATTCGAGGTTACACGCACACCGTCTCCGTATTTTTGCTGGCAATCTTCATACCGCATTTGCTTCCAATGCTTGACCGTCTCCGGGTCGCTGACCGTACCCACCCGTTCTTCGTCCAAAAAGACGTCGTAACGGCTCGGCGTTTGCGCCTTCGCAAACCATTTGCCCGACACCGCAAGCCCCACAATCACGATAAAGGCAGCAGACCATTGAATGAAACCAAGCAACCGGAACATCCTGCGTTCGCTCTTCATCAACGTTCCTTACCTCCCCGGTACGGGACCGCGTCTCAGCGCCCCTAGGTTTAACTCCCTAGCCAAGTATATGTGCCCCGCCCGGAGATAAGACAAAAAAATCTTCCTTTCTCCCGCTGATAGCGAGGAAAAGGAAGATTCTTGGAAGAATATGGTTTACATAAGCCGTCTGTCCAAAGCCCGTCAACCCGTTTGCTGCAGCGCCTGTACTGCGCCTGAATGAGGCCGTAATATATCCCGCGCCGCCGCATCAAATCCTCGTGATCGCCCTGCTCCATGATCCGCCCGTGATCCAGAACAAGAATATGATCCGCATGACGAATCGTCGATAACCGGTGGGCGATGATGAAAGAGGTCCGGCCGGCAAGAAGCGTCTTGAGCGCGTCCTGAATCTTCAGCTCCGTCTCGGTATCGATGCTGGCCGTCGCTTCATCCAAGATCAGAATGCGGGGATCCGCCAGCGCGCGCGGGCGAAGGAAATCAGCCGCCAGCTGCCCCATCGAGAGCACGTTGCCGCGTTCCTGCACCTCCGTGTCGTAGCCCTGCGGAAGACCCACGATGAAATCATGCGCCCGCACGGCCTTGGCGGCCGCTTCCACTTCCTCGTCCGTAGCGTCAAGACGCCCGAAGCGGATGTTGTCGCGGATCGTTCCGGAGAAAATAAAGGTGTCCTGCAGCACAATGCCGATTTGCGAGCGGAGCGATTGCAGCGTCACGTCGCGGATATCGTGCCCGTCGATGCGGATACTGCCTTCGGTCACGTCGTAAAACCGGCACAGCAGGTTGATAATCGTGCTTTTGCCCGAGCCCGTATGGCCGACCAAAGCGATCGATTGGCCAGGCTGCACTTCCAGATCGATTCCTTTGAGCGCATGGCGGCCCGGCTCATATTCGAACTCGATTCCCTTCAGGGAAACGCGCCCCTCGATCTTGGGGAGCACCGCCGCCTGCGGCTTCTCCGCTACGGTCGGCTGTTCGTCGATAAATTCGAAGATCCGCTCGGAGGAAGCCATGGCCACGAGCATGTTCGAGTACATTTGCCCCAGCCGGTTAATGGGCTCCCAGAAGTTGCCGATGTAGGTCGCGAAAGCGACGAGAACGCCGACGGTGATCTCTCCCTTCTGGATCAAATACGCGCCCAGCAGGAACAAAATAAAGTATCCCACAGCCCCTGTCACTTCGATGATCGGGTTAAAGGACTGGTTCAGAATCGATGCGCGGTTCCAGGTCTTGTGATTGTCCTTGTTCATCTCGTCGAAGAAAGCGATATTTTCCTTCTCCTGCGTGAAAGCCTGGGTTACCTTGATCCCGGAGATACATTCGTTCAGGTGCGCGTTGATCCGCGACTGCTTCGTTTGGAACACCTGCCAGGTCCTGCGGATTTTCACCCGCGGACTTCGTCGAGACCAGGAACATGATCGGCACGGTGACGATGATGGCCGCTCCCAGCTTGACATTGAAGAAGAGCAGGATCACGATGATGCCGATCAGCTGCACGCAATCGATCATCAGGTTGACGGCGCCGTTCGTCAGCAGGTCCTGAAGCGAGTTGACATAGTTCGTAATCCGCACCAGAATCGAGCCGGCCGGGCGCTTGTCAAAGAAGCGGAACGACAGTCGCTGAATGTGGCTGAACAAATCATGGCGCAGGTCGTAGATCACCTTTTGCCCGATATTATTCGTATACCGGATCCGGAAGCTGTTCGCCGCCCACTGGATAACGAAGAGTCCGAGCATGCCGGCTACGCAAAGCGCCAGCGACCGGCCGTCCCTTCCCTTCAGCGCATGGTCGATCGCATAGGCGATCAGCGGCTGGGTTGAGCAGCTTGGTAAGCGCTCCGACAGCCATCATCAGCAGAATCATCGGCAATATTTGCTTCGCATAAGGGCGCATATACTTGCCCAGACGTTTCATCTGGTTCCAGTCAAAGCCTTTGTCCAGCTCCTCATCGTCCTGGTAAACGAAGCGGGACTTCACGGTTTCGGAAGCCTCGGCCTGCCGGCCGGAAGACTTCTTTTCTTGCGCTGAGCTCAATGCACGACCCCCTCAATTTGGCTTGCCCCGAGACGGCGATTTCGCGCTCGGTCCGTTCATCTCCGGATGTCTCCGCTCCGGATGGACGGCTTTCCCGGACCAACGGTTCCCCGATCGGCGCGGCGGGCTCATCCCAGGAAGCATCGGGCTGATCGGCGTATTGAATTTTGTAGGTTTCCAGATACGGCCCCTCCTGGCGCATCAGTTCCTCATGCGTTCCCCTCTGCACGATGCGGCCCTGGTCCAGGACCAATATTTCATCCGCATGCTTCAAGGAGGAGATCCGGTGGGCGATCACAAACGTCGTCCGGTCCTTCATCACCTCGCGGAATCCGCGCTGGATCTCATGCTCCGTCTCCATATCGACGGCGCTGGTAGCGTCGTCCAGGATCAGAATCTTCGGATTCTTAAGCGACGCCCGGGCGATCGCAATCCGCTGCTTCTGGCCGCCGGAAAGCCCGAGCCCCCGTTCGCCGACGACGGTATCGTAACCGAGCGGCGACTCCATGATGAAATCGTGCGCTTTGGCCAGCTTGGCCGCGTGGATCACTTCGTCCATCGACACGTTCTTGACGCCATAGGCAATATTGTTGCGAATCGTAGAGGAGAAGAGGAATGTCTCCTGAAACACAATAGCGATTTGCTCCCGCAGGCTTTCCAGCGTAATGTCGCGGATATCCCGGCCGTCGAGCGTAATTCGGCCTTCCTTGACGTTATAGGCGTGGATCAAGAGCTGAATCACCGTCGATTTGCCCGAGCCTGTGCCGCCGAGGAGCCCGATTACCGAGCCGGCCGGAGCATCCAGATCGAAGTCCGTTAAAGCAGGCTGTTTATCGGTATAGGCAAAGGTAACGTGCTCGAATCGCACATGCCCCCGGACCTCATCGTTGCGAAGTGCCACCGCGTGTTCCTTATCTTTTACATGCACATATTGGTGCAATAGCTCCAGCAATCGTTCACCGGCGGCTTTGGATTGCGTATAGTTATTAATATGGAACCCGATGCCCCACATCGGACCGATGATGTACCAGATCAGGCTGAAGAAGGCTACCAGCTCTCCCAGCGAAATCGATTCCCGGATCACCATCCAGCCGCCGATCGCAAGAAGCAGAACGACGCTCAGGTTGGCGAACAGCTCCATCAGCGGGAAGAATTTGGCCCAGATTCCGGAGGTATTCACGTTATTCTGCTTGTAGTCCTTGTTACGTTCCGTGAACTTCTCGATTTCATAAGGCTCGCGGGCGAACGATTTCACCGTGCGGACGCCGGTGATGTTCTCCTGAACCGAGGTCGTCATCGAGCTCATCGATTTGCGGATCGACCGGAAGGCCGGATGGATGCGGCTTTCGAAGCGGATGGCCGTCCAGGCGAGAAAAGGCATGGTCACCATCGTAATCAGCGTCAGCTTCCAATTAATGGTGAACATCATCACCGAACCGAACAGCACCATCATGAATACGTTGAGTATCTGTACAAAGCCGAAGCCGACAAAATCCCGGACCGCACTCAGGTCGGCCGTGAGACGCGACATCAAATCGCCGGTCCGCGCCTGATCGTAATACTGAAACGACAAGTACTGCAGCTTCTTGTACAGCGCATTGCGGAGATTGTAAGCCGTCTTGTTGCCGAGCTTGGCGCTTGAGGAACCGTGCCAAAACATGAACGACGCTTTGACCACCATGACGCCTACAACGCCGAGAGCGAGGTAGGGGACGGCGCTGAAATTCCCTTGAGCAATAACCCCGTCGATCAGATAGCGCAGCAGATTCGGATAAACCAACCCGAGCGCGGTGGCGGCCATGAGCGCAAAGATGGATGCGAACAAGTATTTGCGCTCCGACCAATAAAACTCCTTCAACTGCCTGAAAACTTCCATGAAGACCCTCCTTCGGCTGAGCATGCCGTAAGGCCACCTGGTTAACCGGTTCGATACCATTCCCCCAGGCACTTCCATTTGCTCGGCACGATGAATAACGGGCATTTCCGCCCATAAAGCAAAATGGCTTTCGAAGCGGAAAAAATTGCCTCGAAAGCGTTTCAGCTATGAAATGAAGTGTAGCATCAACTCCATAGAGCGGCAAAATAACAAATCTCCGTATTGCTTTGCTTAAGCCTGAAAAATTCTCCAAATCGACACATTTTGGGGACACAATCCACCTTTTTCACCCTCCTAGCACGCAATCCCTACCGATGAAAACCCTTTCAAAAAAGTCTATAGAAAAGGAGCTCCCCAAAAGGAAGCCCCCTTATTGCCTGCTCTGTTTTGTCGATTTATTCGAAATATTCCAATAACTTTTCATGCCTTTTTTGCAGCTCTTCCAGGTTCACTTTTTCTTCCAGCGCTTGCAGCAGACCCTCGGCCAGTTCCTCCAGCTCTTGACCCAGCTTCCCGGTCACCGCCGTGTACGTTTCCCGCAGCTGCTGCGCATAAACGGCTTCCAGTGCTGCAGCCTGCGCTTCGGCAAATTGCGTCATCGGCCCGTTCAGTCTGCCCTCCAGCTCTTGCCGCAGCGCCTGCTTGCCGTCGCCTTCAAAGAACTGCTTGGCGTTCTTGTAATAGCCCAGCATGAATTTGACCGTGACTTCGTCCGCTTCCAGCGTCCCTTGCAGTTCGGGCGTCTGCAGCTTGAACGGTGCGAACGCCTCCGGCTCGAATGACGGGATGCTTTCCCGGATGGTCTCCGTCAAACGTCTTGCCGCTTCGGCGGCCAGCTTGTTGATCTTGTTCTCGATCCGCAGCGTCGTCGCCAGCACCTCCTGCGACAGATCGAAGCTCAGCATCCGCTTCAGATCCTCCCAGGCGGATTGCAGCATCGACTTCGCATCCCGGCCTTCGTCGCGGAAAGAAGACGGATTAAACGCCAGATTGTACAGCTCCCCGAAACGGTAGAACGTCCGCTGCTTCACGTAATACAGCAGTTCGCGGATCTCCTTCGACAGCTCGCGGATACCCGATTCCGGATCCGTCTGCTCGAGGAGCTTCCGGGCCTCGCCCAGCGCCTGCCGCAATTCGGCCGCCTGACGCTGCCGCTCCGACGCATCCGCCCGGGCGCCGGCCATCCAGCGCTCCAGCACGTCGGCGGCGCGGCGGATATCGGCGTCCCCGGAACGGACCGCGATTTCCGTCAGCTCCTCAAATGTAAAGCGGACGAACTCCTGCTCGAAGCGCAGCATGCCCGTAAGCGCCACCTGCTCCGCATCCCCGGCCAGCTTCGCCTCCAGCCCGTAATAGCTCGAGAGCGGATATATTCGCGGATGGCGGATGCCGTGCTGCAGCAGATTGTTCTCTACATGCTGCACGACGCCATCCAGCTCTTCCGCGGAAGAGGCCAGGTCGGCCGCATTGACGATGAAGAACATTTTATCCATCTCGAAGCTGTCCTTCACCCGGCCGAGCTGGAGCAGAAACTCCTTATCCGCGTGGGAGAAGGCATGGTTATAATAAGTAACGAACAAGATCGCATCCGCGTTCTTGATATATTCAAAGGCAACTCCCGTATGGCGGGCGTTGATCGAATCCGCTCCCGGCGTATCGACGAGCACAATCCCCTGCTCCGTCAGCGGATTCGTATAATACAGCTCGATCCCGTCCACAAAGCAGGACCGGGTTTCATCCGCCGCGTAGGAAGCGAAGCCCTCCAGATCGGTCTTCAGCTCCGTGCCCAGATGCGGCTCCATCGTCACCCAGCCGCGCTCCACCGCCTTGAGGAAGGTATAGTGCGGCTTGCCCTTACCGGGCACCTGCTCCGCCTTCAAGCGGGTGATGCTCCGCAAAGCATCGTCCAGGCCTGCGGCCGGACGGCCCAGGACTTCCAGCGAATACAGTACGTCGCTTGCCAGTTGCTCCCGCGATTTTACCTTCACCTTGGCCGTGCCGTGCGGCCAGCCCTGCTCCGGTTCCGGCGGCAGGATTTTGTTGATGGCCGCCGTGGTCGGATTCGGCGACACGGGCAGCACCCGTTCGCCGATCAGCGCGTTGGCAAACGAAGATTTGCCCGCGCTGAAGGCGCCGAACAGCGCCACTGTGAAGCGGTTGTTCGCCAGCCGCTCGGCCTTCTCTTGCAGGGAGCGGCGGATGGTTTGCAGCGCGGCGACGCCGGCCAGCTCCGCTGCGGCGGCGTCCAGCCGCGCAGCGGCTTCGCGCAGCCGCTTGCGGTGGCCGCCGGCCGCCAGCGGCGGAGCCGCCGCGTCCGCGGCGCGGGCCGCGCCCGGCGCGAACGGCGCGGGCGCCGGGCGCTCCGGCGCAGCGACGGCGGTGCCGGTGGCGGGCGCCGCCGGCGCACCAGCCGGGTCCGGCGACGCCGGGGCCGCGCCTGCGGGCGGCAGCGCGCCTGCAGCGACGCGGCGTAGGCGGCGTCGGCCTCGGCGAGCCGCTCGAGCTCGCGCAGGCCGCTCAGCCGCTCGCCGAGCGCCGCCAGCTCCGCGCGCAGCGCCGCAAGCCGCGGAGCCAGCGCCGCCGCGAGCGCGTCCGCCAGGCCGTCAATGGTCGCGAACGCCGCTTTGCGGTACTGCGCCTTCACCTCGGCCGCGATCTGCTTCGAGTAGTTCAGCGTGTACTCGCCGCCGAAGCCCGCCGCCGGGTTCACCTGCGCAGCAAGCCACTCCGGCGTCACAGCCGCGTGTACGGCATCCGCCGCCTGCGTGACCGCTTCACCCGGCGACCCTTGATCCGCAAACGCCTTCTTCACCGTTTGCTGCACATGCCGCGCCACCTGGGTCTCCACCTGCGCGGCAAAATCATGATGGAACGCCTCCAACCGGCGTTCCGTCTCCTTCGCCGTTTTCGCTGCGCCGGCGAACCACCCCACCTTGAAGCCCGGGCGCCGGGCTTCCAAATACGCGTGCGCGAGGTCGCGCGTCACGGCCGGGATCACATTGGCGGCTTCCAGCACTGCCGCCGTTTCCTTGCGCGCCGCCTCCTGCAGCTCGTGCGGCGGCTTCTCCAGCCGCGCCAGCTCCGCTTCCTTCTGCGCGGCGAGCTCCTGCGCCGACTCGAGTCCCTCGTCGTCCGCCAGCCGGGCGCGCAGCGCCTCCTTGGCCGGCTCCCCGCGCTCGGCCACCTTGGCGGCATGCGCCGCAGCCAAAGCCCTCGCCGACTTCTCCAGGCTGAGGCGGATCAGCGCTTCGCGCTGCCCGATCAGCTGCTGCAGCGACCAATCCAGCTTGTTCCATTCGCTGTTCGGATCGTCCGGCCGCTTCACCGACGTAAACAGAATGCCGTCCGGCACCGCATGCCAGTTCGCGAACGCTTCGCGCACCCCTTCGCGGTATGCTGCGAATGAAAGCTCCTGCTCCCGGTGCTTATCGACCATATTGACGATCAAATACAGCGGCTTGCCCCATTCGATCATCTTTTTCGCGAAAGCCAAATTCAGCTCGGATTGCACATGGTTATAATCCATCACATAAAACACGACATCCGCTAGGTGCATCGCCGATTCCGTAGCCAGTTGATGCGCATCGTCCGTCGAATCGATCCCCGGCGTATCGAGCAGCGCCCCGTGTTCTCCCAGAAACGCGATCGGATAAGAAATTTCCACCGTCTCAATCGCTTCCCCGTTGCGGCAGTGCTCCGCCAAATCCTTGAGCGGCACGCGTTCCGAACGTTCTTCCTCTTCCCCTTCGGCCTGACGGTAAATCACCCGGGCCCCGCTTTCCCCATTCACAATGCTCACGATATTCGCACTCGTCGGAATCGGGCTCGAAGGCAGCGGCGGGTGACCGCATAAGCGGTTGATCAGACTGGATTTTCCCGCCGAGAAATGTCCGCAGAACGCCAAATAAAGACGCCCGCTCTGCGCCTTGTCCAAGAGCCGCCGGAATTTCCGGCTGTTCTCCTTGTCCCCTTCTTGTTCGGACTGCACCAGCAGACGGTGCACGGCTTCCGCCATGGCATCCCCGGCTTGGAACGGTTCTGTCCCCCGTTCCCCTGTCAACAGTATTCCGTTATTCATCCGTTCTCTCCTGCCCCTGTTCTCTCTAACATCATGGTAACAACAAAAAAAACCGAATTGCTTCGGTTTTTAGTGTACCACACTTTCGCGTTCAGGGATAAAAATTTCGAACACGTCGCGGTGCTGCAGGATCGTAATGTCCTTATCGCGCACCTTCATCACTACGACTTCCGGCCGCTGCTTCATCCGGTTCAAGTAATTTTCCGGCACGCCGCCGGATTCGCTTACCGTCACGCCCTCGACTAGCTTCTCTTCGTTCTCCTGAAGCGGGGTTTCAAGGATCTTCTCATAAATATCGGAGAACAATTCAAAATCGCTTGTATATACGGAAATGCATTTCATATGGTTCCCAACCTTTCCTATACGAACTGTTTCTTTTTTGCTCCATCTCATGCCGATCCGAAGCTGCAATCTCAGGCTTTGTTTTTTACCGTCTTTGGTATAGTTTTCCTATGTTGTTCCGATTTCATACGTTTTTTTCCTTCACGGCACAAATCCAGCGACGGACAAACCGCACAATTCGGATTTTGCGCCTTGCAATGGTAGCGTCCGAAGAAAATAAGCCGGTGATGCGTCTGTGTCCATTCATCCTTCGGAACCCGTTTCATCAGCTTCTTCTCGACTTCCAGCACGGAATCCTTCTCGTTCGCCAGCCCGAGCCGCTTGGATACCCGTTCCACATGCGTGTCCACGGCAATCGCCGGAACGCCGAAGGCGTTCGATACGACCACGTTCGCGGTTTTACGGCCCACACCGGGCAGCTCCGTCAGTTTCTCATGCTCTTGAGGCACTTCCCCACCGTACTTGTCCAACAACATGGCGCTTAAAGCCTGAATGTTCTTCGCCTTGTTGCGGAATAAGCCGATGCGCCGGATATCCTGCTCCAGTTCTTCCAAGGGGACGGCCAAATAATCCTCCGGCCGCTTGTACTTTTGAAATAAATCTGCGGTGACCTTGTTCACGGTCTCATCCGTGCATTGAGCGGACAGTAGTACCGCAATCGTCAGCTCAAACGGATTCGAATGGTGAAGCTCGCAGTGGGCGTCCGGGAACATTTCGGCGATCGTATCCAAGATATGCCGAACCTTCGTTTGATTCATGTCCCGTTCTCCCTCTTTCCTCCGCATTTCTTACAGTTTAACCAATCCGGAACGTCGAATCAATGACTTCACCCGACAAAATGCGAACATTTTACGAAACCTTTAGGCTTTTCTCCTTGATCCTTTCCATTTTTCGGCTTGTCCCGGACGCCATTTCGACACGGATAAACAAAAAAAACCGTCCATGCCGTAGAACTGCCTACAACATAGACGGTGGTTTCGTTAAAAAAGTTACAATGATTGCAAAAATTTACGGCTTCTCGATCTCGATAATTTTATCGTCGATCAGATAGATGTTGACTTCTTCGTTTTCCATAAAGGCATTTGCTGCGACCTGCTGGGCGCCTTTATGCAAATAAGCTTTGGCGAAGAAGTTGTAAGTCGTTTTGTCCCCGTTCCCGGTCGGCTTCAGCATCAGCTGGTTGAGCACGGTGTCGTACGAGGAGATGACCCGCTTGGAAGCGTTCGCTACCTGAATGATCAGCTTGTCGTTCGCATCCTTTATCACTTCCACCCGGTCGTTCACCTTGAGAGCCGTCAGCGCAGCGGATGTAGTGCCGTTCTGCCGGATGACGAACTGCTGGCCTACCGGCGGCACCTGAACGCCCCCTCGGAAATCCTGCACCGTCAGGGTGCCAACCGTCGGATCCACCGCTGTCACTTTGCCGCGGAGGGTGTTCAGCGAGCTGCATGTTGTCCAGTTTGCTGCCGTTAAACGTCGCCTTCACGTACTCGTCGATCTGAATGTCCTCGAACGCGTGCGTCGCTTTGCCCGGGTTGGCGATCTTGTCATTCGTGTCCACGGTAAACGTAAGCAGGGTTCCGTTCTCGTCCCTTACGCTGACTTGACGGGTGGTCGCATTCGTCACGATCGTTTTGTACACGCCGACCTTCTTCAAAGTAATCGCACTGACAAAGTCCTGCGATAAGTTCAGCGTAGCTGTAATCGAATCGCCGACTTTCAGATCGGCCAGTGTCGCTCCCGTACGGTCCATCATTTCGACACCAATGCCGGAGGAAGTGCTGAACGTCAGGTTCTGTCCGCTGGAGGAGCGGATCGTAATCTGATTGCCTGTTGTATTGACCTGTGCTACCGTACCGCTAATTTGCGTCGCAAATTCAATTTGTACGATATTCTTATTCGATACCTTCAAATTCACACGCTTCGACTTGCTCGCAATCCCGTTATCGATAAACATCGATTGGAAGTTGGAAAGAGGAAGGGACGCGCCGTTGTACTTAATGGCCGTGGCGTCCGTGAATTTGAATGCGCTGGGGTCTCCGTTGTCGGAAGTGACGGTCAGCACTTTGGAATTCGGATCATAACTCAGAATGGATGCGAACACCAAATCCTTCACGGAACGGCTCGTTACCGTAGCGCCGACCACTTTATCGTTCAGCAGATCCAGCTTGAGCTCATCCCCGGCACGAGATCGAACAGACTGGCGTTGGACAGTCCGTCGATGTTGACGATCGCGTTGTCCGCCAAATAATAAGCGGCGAGTCCCGTCGCACCGCCGGTGCGGGTAATCGTAAGAATTTTCTTGTCGTCGCTGAGGCTGGTCAGCGTGCCCGTGACGGTGCTTGCCGACATCGGTCAGCCTTCTTAACCGTTACCGAAACAAGCTCATTCGTCTTGATTTCATAAGAAACCGTATCTCCGACATGAAGACGGCTCAGATCGGCCGCCGTGCCGTCGGCCAGTTTGATGACGGCTTTCGAACCGATGGAATAAGTTTCGGTTTGCACGGTCGTTTTCTCCAGGAACGAAACTTTACCCTGGTCCTTGTCTATGCTGAGAACCGTACCTTCCGCCACCTTGCTGACCGGCACCTGGGTTACGATAATCTGGGAATACTTTTGTTCCTTGAGCAGAGTGTTGCGCTGAAGCTGGACGACGCTTCCGGGAGCGATATCGTTAAGACTCATGCCTCTTCCGTCTTTATCCGTTACCGTTACTTTCGGATCAAGATTGAATACATTCTCGGTGCCGCCCTGTTGGAGCACCACCATCATTTGATTGACAAATACATTCTTGAGCGTCCCTTCCACCGTTTCCAGCTTCTGCTGCTCGTTCGTCAGTTCTATGTATAACGCGTTCCCCGAGTTCTGCACCAGATACACTTCGTTGGTCAATTTGATCTTGGATATCGGGATCCGGGTATCGTCCTTGGCGTTATAAATCACCGTATCCGAACTCAAGTTATACTCCTTCGTATCGCCGCTAGCGTTCATCACGCTGATTTTGCGGTCCGATAAAGACATAACATAGCCCGTCGTCACACGATCGGTACGGCTTGTCAGGTTTTTGTCCGCGCGGCTCAGGAAGGTTGCCATCTGCGCCCGGGTTACTTTGCCTTTGGGCTGGAAGCTGTTATCTTCAAACCCTTGTACGATCCCTAATGCAACAGCTTCATTCACGTAGCCCGAAGCCCAGGAGGAGAAATCCTTGCTGTCTTTAAACGTAACGGGAGACGAAGCCAGCTGTTGGGCATCCGATTGCTTGCCGATCGCGCGGATGACGAGTTTCGCCACCCATTCCCGGGATGCTTCACGCGCTCCCCAAGCGGTGCTGCTGGTGGTGCCCTGCGTTTCCTCTTTCAGATCGATCAATCCACGATCGAAAGCATACGCTACATAAGGCTTAAAATACGAATCCACGACGAAAGGCAGTACGGTCTCGGTCTTGTTCTTCAGCGCTTCGCCTTCAAGCCCCATGAGACGCAGCGCCATTACGATCACTTCCTGCTGCGAGACCGAGTTCTCCGGACGATATTCCCCTTTCTCGTAGCCTTGGATTACGCCCATGGATGCGAGCTTCGTAATGTGCTTGATCGCCCAATGCTGCGCGCTTACATCGGTGAAGCTGAGCACCGGGCTTGATGTGGTGCCCGTAGATGCTGAGCCCGACGTAACGGAGCCCGAGCCGCCGAGCTCGGCGGCATATGCGGGACTGCTCATAAGTACGGACAGCGCAAGCGCGGCCGCTGCAAGTCGGCGTACTTGTTTTCGCTTCTTACCTTTCATGAAAAGGCTCCTCTCAGTAATCATCTGTTGTCGAAAATCCCAAGCTGTCAATCTTGACCGCGCTTGATCGGATGGGGCAGATCCATATGACCCATCAGGCTTTCCTCCTCTTTGCCGTCAACCAAGACATTGATCGACTTCACTTCGGAGAATTGGAATAAGGAACGTTTCAGCGCGGACAGAAGCAGTTCTTCCCCGCCCGACCCCAGTCTTGATTCCGGCGACATGGATAGGTCCACCGTAACCAAACCGTCCTTGAAGGTCACCGATTTGAACGTAAAGCCTTTAAAGAGCGGCGTCGTCTTGCTGTCCCCGTCCCCGGCCTGCGCTTTCAGCGTTGCCGCATACTTGTCCGTATCCTGCTTGTAAGTAATGGTCGCTTCCTTCTCCACCAGATTTTCCATCTGATCGTCGCCAAAATAAATTTTGACCTTAGACTGCTTGCTTTGCTGCTCCTGCGTGCCGCCTGTTTGCCCTTGCGGCGCCTGCGCTTTGTTCTGATCCGTTCCCGAGCCCTGCGTTTGCTTCGTCGGCGGTTCCACAGCGGGACCCTGCGCAGGAGTTTTCGCTTGGCCGCGACCTGCCAGCAGCATTCCGAGAACAGCCGCCGCTGTCATCCCTTTCAGCCATTTCTGTTGCATCGTTACCCTCTCCTCAGCCTAGATTCAACTGCTTCTTAATGGCAAGAACGATGGATGCGGCAACCCGATCTTGAAATGCATCCTGATACATCTGCGAATCTTCATCCCGGTTCGTCAAAAAGCCGACTTCCACTAAGACGGAAGGCATATTCGTATTTTTGATGACATAGAAGCGGTCTTGCTTCACCTTGCGGTCCGCAAATCCGGTCGCCTGGACCAAGTACTTGTGAATCAACTGGGCGAACGGGAGACTTTGGTCCGAATAATAATACGTTTCCGTTCCTCCGATGGTTTCCTTCGAAGCGGAATTGGCGTGTACGGCGACAAACAAATCCGCCTTCAGATCGTTGGCGAAGGAAGCCCGGTCCGCCAGTTCAATGAATGTATCGTCGCCGCGGGTCATTCTTACATCGATAGCGGGGTCCTGCGAGAGCAGCTTGGCCACTTTGGTGCTGAGCGCCAGTACGAATTCCTTCTCCGTGCGCTTCGTCACCGAGATGGCTCCCGTATCCTTGCCCCCGTGCCCTGGATCGATCACGACTTTGTAACGATTCTTCACCGGAATCAATTTGCCGGAAATTTCGTTCGCACCCGGTTTGTCGTTCAGTTTAAACGAAGTTTTCTGCGGCAAATCTATTACTATTCTAACGATAGAAGCTTCTTTTGAAAATAGGGAATACCGAATTTGCGAGACGAACCCGTTTTTATCCGGCGACTTTCCTTCCCCTTGCGGGTTCAGCTTTTGAAACAAGGCATCGGCAAGCTGAGCGTTGGACAGGTCGATCACGATCCGCTCGGGGCTCTCCATATAAAAGATATTCGGCTGTGCCGTCCCGCCCGTCGTTTGGAACGTCAGATTGTCGTCCTTCAGCAGCACTCCCTGGACGACGGCCGGAGGTCCGACCGGTTTGCCGCCCGCCGGGACTCCGCTTGGAGCGTCTCCCGCTTTCACGGGCTCGCTAGGCTTGAAATCGGCCGCAGGCCTGTCGCCCTGCTGCTCCGATTTTCCGTAGGTCGCATCCGTTACGCCGCCATTGCCGGCAGGTGTACTGTTGTCTTCCGATGGCGGATCCTGTTTCTTGATGTCCTGATCCTGGTTAATTAAGTTAACGGAGCGAGTCGTTTCGTCCCAAGTCACCTTCACGCCGAACTGCTCGCTGACGAACCTCACAGGCAAAGCATGGTATTGCCTTCGATAATCGTCGGCGCGGCTTCCAGCTTATAAGCTTTGCCGTTCACTACGGCGTCCTTCTTGTCAATGATCAGTTGAATGCTGGTGTTTCCTTTCGTAACCGTTACGGCACGGGTTTTGGGCTCCCAAGAAACCTTCGAGCCGAGCGATTCAGCGATAATGCGGATAGGCACGATGGTGTTGTCGTTCACGATCCTCGGCGCCACCTCCGGAGCCAGCGGCTTGCCGTTCAAAAATAACCCGATCGGGGAAGCCGCGGCGGAAACGGAAGCGGCCATACACAAGAGCGACACGATCAGCAGAGTAAACCAAGCCGTAATAAACTTCATCCTGCACCTCGTATTTGATGTAATTTGGAAAAATCTATGTAGAAAGCTGGAAGTCTGTGAAACTCCCGGCCGACAAAAGGAGGACCATGGCGAAATCTACCAATATATTAGACTGAAATCTCGCAAAAAAGTTGCACAACCGACGAAATTTGATGATTTTCTCATAAAAAAACAGACCCTGAAGGCATAAAGCCCTCAGAGTCCGTTAATATCGCATTTTTAAGCGATTTGAATATTTTTCGTCCGTTCCAGCGACTCGCGGAATTGATCTCCCGAAAGCACTTCCTCTTGAATCAGGATATCCAGCGACTGTTCGAATACCGGTCTGTACTGCTCCAGCATCGTTCGTGTAGCCGCCGTCAGCTCGTCCAAGATCGACGCATTTTCTTTCATCAGCTCCTGCTTCGTCACCATTTGCATATCGACAATCCCGAGCTTGGTCAGGCCCGAATCCATCATCGTGCGCACCATGTTCAGCGCCTGCTCGAAATCGTTCCGAGAACCGGTGCTTCGGCCGCCGTAGAACATCTCTTCGGCTACCGCACCGCCGAGTGCGATCATGATTTGATGCTCAATTTGTTCCCGCGTATACAAATATTGGTCCTGCTGCGGATTGTGCCGAACGTAACCGAGTGCTTTGCCGCGCGGACTGAGCGCCACTTGAGATACCGAGCCCGGACGCAGCACCTCTGCGGCAATCGCATGCCCCAGCTCGTGAAGCGCAACGCGTTCCCGCTCCTCTTTCGTCGATTCGCGGTCCGTCTTCTCGCCCATCATGACTTTGTCAACGGCGAGCGACAGATGCTTCTGCTCGATATATGGCGACTCGTCGCGCATCGCGTAAATCGCCGCTTCGTTCATGACGCTCTCCAGCTGGGCGCCGGAGAAATGGAAGGTCTCCTGGGCGATCAGCTCAAGGTTGACGTTTTCCGCAAGCGGTTTGTTTTTCGCATGGATGTTCAAAATATGAAGGCGCCCCTTCTTATCGGGCAGATCCACTTCGATATGGCGGTCAAAACGGCCGGGACGCAGCAGCGCGCTGTCCAGCATTTCTTTCCGGTTGGTAGCCGCCATGATCAATACCCGCGGATGCTCGCTCGTATGAATGCCGTCCATTTCCGTAAGCAACTGGTTCAGCGTTTGATCATATTCGCGGTGCTGTCCGCCGTCGCGCTTGCCGCCGATGACATCGATTTCGTCGATGAACACGATCGCGCTGTCCTTATTTTCCTTGATCGCGCGATTGCGCGCTTCTTTGAACAAATCGCGGACCCGGCTGGCGCCGACACCGACGTACATTTCCACAAACTCACTGCCCGAAGCCGCCATAAATACGGAATTCGTATAATGAGCCGAAGCCTTAGCCAGCGACGTTTTACCTGTTCCCGGAGGCCCGGTCAGCAGAATGCCCTTCAGCGGGCGGATACCGAGACGCTTGATATCTTCGTAACGGATGAGAAAATCCAGCGCTTCCGTCAGCTCCCGCTTGGCGCGTTCCTGTCCGCCGATATCGTCAAAGGTCATATAGGCCGGAGCCGCCTTGCTGCGCGATTTGCGGTCGGAACCGATGTTCATTCCGTTCCGCGCTTTGGTCATGAAGAAGAATGTAGCGACAATGGCCGCCATAAAGACGATGGGGATCACGTTAACGCCGATAAACAGAAGAAATAAAATAACGACCGGAACCGTACCGATAAAAATCTCTTTACCGTACTTACTCATTCGGCCACACCCCCATCTTGGCAGGTGTCCGAGGAAGCATGATATATTTGCTTGCATTTCCCTGGGTCAAGGTAACGTACACGTACTTGTCATCCATTTCCGTGCTCACCTTCAAGCCGCCTCCGGCCGCTTCGGCCCGTGCTTCCAGCGTCTTGGGGATTTGCGCGTACTGCTTTGTTTCCATGGCCTGAGCCACTTCAAACAAGGCGGAGGACCACCACTTCTCAAGCTCCGGAGAAGAGTCGTTTACAACGTTCACCTTGAGATCTTTCGTTCCCAGAACCGCGGCCGCCTCTTTCTTAATCTGGGCATAGGCTTCCCGAAGGCTGACGCCGGGATCAAGCTTCAGGTCCATCGATGCCTGGGTACCGTTCAGATTCATCGAAACAAGATGCACGCCGGGAATCGAGGATACGGTCTTCTGCAGCGGACTTTCCATCGCATAACTCTGATATGCAAAATAGCCGCCGAACAACAAGGAGGCTGATATCAACACACTAACGACGATAGGTATGAGACGTAACTTCATCAGTTGAACGTCCCCCCTTTCTATTAAAAATAAGGCCTTGAATATATAATAACAGGCAGATGTGACGTATATCAAATCTTCTATACGGATTATATCATACTTAGGTTTCAATATCGGCCTGCAATGTGTGGAAGTCCGCTCGGGTTTATCCCCCGATTCCTGATTTTATGGGTTGAGTTATGTTCCCGGAATAAAGAAAAGCCCCTCGTTAACAGACCAAACAGCGTATGGATACGGGTTTGTCGTCCTGATCACGGGCGGCTCTTCTAAAATATGAACGTTCTGTTAAACTATTGGATCGTCAGTCTCCATGTATCGATAAGTGCACCATCTTTAAAGGTATAATAATCGTAAAAATAATGATCCCTTTTATCCTGCTCGCTTCTGAGTTTGTAAAAAACTTCCCAGACCGGCTGTCCGTTCATCATGCCCGGCACCGTTCTGAGAATTTCCGCGACGGGCCGCTTGGCTTTCACATTCTCTTCCGCCTTCTCGGAGGATATGCCGTCGGCCGCCATTTCCGTATGAATGTTTTCGCCGTCCACCCACACGATTAACGGCTGGCCGATCTTATCTTCCCCTTGGATCACTTGATACGACTTATCCCCGACAAAGCGGTCCACCTTTTTTACCTTCGCCAATATGGTCTTAGTATAGGCCTCGCTTACTGCCGAACGCTGCGCCGCCCATTCCCCGTCCATTACGGCTGAGAACAGCCTTGCGGCAAGGAACAGGAGGACAGCCAAGACGGCGGCGGAACCAAGGATGATTTTCCATTTTCTTCGCACCGAAGCTCTCCTTTCTCCTGCGGGACTTACCCCGAAGTCAGCCGTTCAAAGCAGCGCTGCGCCTCGAACTTCACCTTCTCCTCATCGATGGTAAGACAAGCGCCGTTACGGACAATCCAGTGCCCGTCCACGCACACATCCGTTACGTCGCGCGACGAAGCGGCATAGACAACGTGGGAAATAAAATTCGTGCGCGGGAAGAAATGCGGCTGGTCGATATCCAGCGCAATAAAATCGGCTTTCATCCCCGGCTTCAGCATCCCTACATCGTTCAGCCAGATCGAACGGGCGCCGTCCAGTGTGCCCATTCTGAGCGCTTCCCATGCCGGAATGGCTACCGGATCGCCGGATACCCCTTTATGCAGCATCGCGGCAAGCCGTACCTCCTCGAGCATATCCAGGTTATTGTTGCTGGCTGCGCCGTCTGTGCCAAGAGAAACAATAACGCCTGCCTTCAGCGACTCAGGGACCCTTGCCACACCGCTGGCCAGCTTCAGGTTGCTCCCCGGATTGTGGGAGATGCGAACGTCGTATTTCGCAAGCACCGCTATTTCTTCGTCCGTCAAATGAACACCGTGCGCCAGCGACTGTCGGACGGCTGAAGACCCCCAGCTTCTCCAAATGGGCTACCGGCCTTGCCCCGTACTGCTCCACATTCTCTTGTACTTCGCGGGCGGTCTCCGACATATGCGTATGAATCGGCAAATTCAGATCATGAGCCGCCTGAACGATTCTTTCAATGTAGTCCGGCGGGCAAGTATAAGGAGAATGAGGCGACATCATCGTTGTAATCCGCCCGTCCGCCTGGTTATGCCAGGAGCTGGCAAACTGGACCGCTTCGGCCAGCTTGGCATCCTGCACCTCCGGTGGGCATAATCCGATAACCCCGCGGGTCAGACAGGCCCGGATCCCCGTTTCCGCGGCCGCTTCCGCGACCTGGTCCATATGGTCGTACATATCGACGAATGTGGTCGTTCCCGTACGGATCATTTCCAATATGGAAAGCATTGTTCCCGCACGCACGTCCTGGCCGGTGAATTTGCCTTCCATCGGCCACATCTTTTCTTGCAGCCATACCTGAAGGGCCATATCGTCCCCATAGCCGCGGAGCAGCGACATGGCGGCATGTCCATGGGTATTGACGAATCCGGGCATATAGAGCTTATGTGTTCCATCGATAATTTCGTCGTACTGCGTGCCTGCGGCCGGCTCCTGCTCTCCGATATATGTAATGGTGCTTCCCTCAATCACCATACAGCCGTGAACAACCGGTCGCTCTTCATTCATGGTAATCATAATGGCGTTATTGATTAGCGTTTTTTTCAACGTGATCCATCCTTCCCGACTCCGATTACGGCTTACGCTTTTCACTGTACAACTTCGGCCTTCCAAAATCAAGCGGACATCCCAGGCGGGACGGTCTTAACCGACATATGCGCCGCGACAAAGCATAACAATGAAAGAGCTTCCATTTAAAAGGAACAAAACCGGACTGTATTGAACCGTTTGTAAACTGCATAAACTAGGATTGCTTTTCGTTGTCGCATTGTGTTATTTTTATTTTTGGTGTGAAAAGGACCACAAAATTTCTATATATTTCTCTCCATTTCAACGTTTTTTTGTAAATTTTCATAAATTCTGGGAGGCTTCCATCCATGCTTTTCACCAAAAAAAACGATACTGACTTCCTGCTCCTGCTGATCAAAGCGTCGGAGAACATGCTGAATGCAGCACAAATGTTCCGCAACGCGATTATGGGGACGAACCGCCGGCCAAGTTTGTTCCGGAGCTGAAGGAACTGGAGAATAACGGCGATCAAATCACCCATGCGATCTTCAAAGGCTTGAATAAAGTGTTCATTACGCCGCTGGACCGGGAAGATATTATGGAACTGGCCTCCAAGGTTGATGATGTAGTCGACGGGATTGAAGCTACCATCGCCCGTTTCGACTATCTGAACATCTCCGTGACCGATAAATATATGAAGGAATTCTCCGCGGTGATTGTTGCAAGCTGCCAGCATATTCTGGATGCGTTCAAGCTCTTGTCCAAAAAGAAATATATGCAGATTACGGAGCATACGGTACAGATCAACAGTCTGGAGAACGAAGCGGACCGGCTTATGCGTGAAGGCATTCGTGAAATATTCATGAACCCGAAGGATCCCTACCATGATTTCAAACTGAAAGAGCTTTACGAGCGGCTCGAGCAAACAACCGACGCTTGCGAGGACGTCGCCAATATATTGGAAAGTGTCGTGTTAAGGTATTCCTGATCCGCCGAGCGCGCGGGAATAACCATTCAGGAGGAAATTATGGTAACCATTTTATTACTTATCGTCGTACTCGCCCTGCTTTTCGATTTTATTAACGGTTTCCACGATACGGCGAATGCGATCGCTACTTCCATATCGACTCGGGCTCTCTCTCCCCGGGTGGCCGTCTTTATGGCGGCGATTTTAAACTTTGTAGGAGCGGTCTACTCCTCCGAGGTAGCCAAGACGGTAGGCGGGAAAGTAGCTGACCCGTCGCATATCCCTCACGGGATGGAGATCGTCATCGCGGCGCTGCTCTCCGCCATTATATGGAACCTGATCACCTGGTATTACGGCATTCCTTCTTCTTCCTCCCATACACTGATCGGTTCCTTGGCCGGAGCCGTTATCGCGGGGGCGGGTACGAAGGCGCTCAATTGGGGCGGGTTTAAAGAAATCGTCATCATCCTGGTGCTATCCCCCATCGTGGCCTTTGCCACCGGATTCATCATCATGTGGATTATCCGGCAGATCATCGTGCTTAGCGGGAATACCTCACGGACCAAGCTGAACCGTTCCTTTAAGGTTTTCCAGATTTTCTCGGCCGGACTCCTTTCCTTCTCTCATGGCGGCAACGATGCTCAGAAGGCGATGGGAATTATCGTATTCGCCCTGGTGTCCCTTGGTCACCAAACGACGCTGGACGTGCCTCTTTGGGTAAAAATTTGCGCAGCTACAGCTATGGGTCTCGGTACATCGATCGGCGGGATGCGAATTATCAAGACGATGAGCAAAAAACTGCTTAAGATCGAACCGATCAACGGGTTTGCATCCGATTTGAACTCTTCCATTGTTATTCAAGCGTCTACGGCTATGGGGATGCCGCTATCGACCACACACGTCATTTCTTCTTCCATTATTGGAACAGGTTCCGTGATGAGGTTCCATGACGTCAAATGGGCGACCGTCACCCGGATGGTAATGACCTGGGTCATCACGATTCCGATCAGTATGGTACTAGCCTTCCTGATCTATAAAATCATTTTCATGTTTTCCAGTTAACGGTTCGTCCGGTGCTCCCGCGGCCCGGACTTTTTTATTGGAATCAAAATGAGAAGCCCGGGGTCTTATTGATCCCGGGCTTGCCGCTTTTAATCCAAATAATAGGCCAGGCTTTGCAGCTCCGTTGTAAAATCCGCATGATGAACCCGCACGTCGCCGGGTACCTTAATGATCAGGGGGCGAAATTCAAGATCGCCTCGATTCCCGCCTCAACAAATTGATTGGCCACCTGCTGAGCCTCCGCGGCCGGAACGGTGATGATCCCGATCCGCACCTGCAGCGCCTGGATCGTTTCTTTTAGTTCATGCATCGGCTTGACCTTCAGATTGTTAATCGATTCGCCGATCTTGGAAGCACTGGCATCAAAGACGGCAACGATTTTCATATTATCTTTCAGATAAGCGTTATAATTGCATAAAGCTCTTCCCAGGTTGCCGGCTCCCACCAAAGCGACCGGAATCACCTTATCGAGCTTCAGGATTTGCCTGATCTTTTCAATGAGATAATCTACGTCGTAGCCGATGCCCTTCTTGCCGAACTCCCCGAAATAGGCCAAATCTTTACGGATTTGCGCCGGGTTCAGATCCAGCTTCTGACCGAGATCCTGCGAAGAAACGGTGGTCACATTCTTCTTGCTCAATTCATTTAAAAATCGGAGGTACACCGGGAGCCTTCGGACAACCGCCTCGGATATTTTCATCGTTTTCATGCTCTATTCTCACCCATCCACTGCTTTATTCTTGGTACCAGCTGGTTCGTGCTCATATGCTCGATTTTCGGCCCCGGCGCCGAATATAGAAAATATTTTCCATATGTCGTATCAATGACGCGGGTATCGTAAATAATGACAATCCCTTTATCGGATGCAGTGCGAACGAGACGTCCGAAGCCCTGCTTGAAGCGGATGACCGCCTGCGGCACGGAGAGCTTCATAAACGGGTTCAGGTTGCGCTTCTTCAGATTCTCCGTCTTGGCTTCAACGAGCGGGTGATTCGGAGGCTGAAACGGCAAACGCACGATGGCAAGGCAGGTCAGCGCTTCGCCCGGAATATCGACGCCCTCCCAGAAGCTGCTCGTGCCAAGCAGCACACAAGCGGGACTGTTCTGGAACAGCCGGGTCAGCTTGCTGCGGTTGCTGCTGTCGACCCCTTGGCCCAGTACCTGGATGCCGAAGGAACCCAGCATTTCTTTCAAACCGGCATGGACCTCCTTCAGCATCCGGTTCGACGTAAACAGCACCAGCATGCGGCCGCGCGTCTCCAGCGCAACCTCGGCCAATGAAGGAATGAGCTTCTGGATAAAATCCTTTTCCCCGCTCCCGCCCCGCAAGGTCGGAAAATCCCGGGGAATGACAACCAGAGCCTGTTCCCGATAATTGAACGGTGATGGCAATGAACGGTCTTCAGCTTGCCGTCCTTCTCTTCGGATCGCAGCCCCAGCTGCTCGCAGGTATAGTCGAACGATTTCCCCACGGAGAGCGTTGCCGAAGTCATGATGACGCTGTCTTTCGCATCGAAGAAGTACTGCTGCAGAAGCGAACTGACATCGATCGGCACGCAGTTCAGCTGCAGCGAACGGCTCTTGTTATAGGTTCCCGCTTCCATCCAATAGACCGTATTCTCATCCGGCATCGTCATGAAATAATGCAGCGAGTCCCGGTGACGGGTCAGTTCTTTGACCGTCCCGCCCATATCCGTTAAAGCGCTCTGCGCGTCATATACTTCCTGCACCTCTTTGATTTCCGACATCAACCTGTCCAGGCGTTTCAATGATTCGTTGAAGAGGTGATGCATTTTCTCTTCGATCCCCTGAAGCTTTTCCCAGCCGGGGGAAGCGCATCCTTCTTGATCCGGAAAAACCAGCTGGTTTCCTTCCGACTGGGACGGGTCGCTGCGGGAAGAGAGCAGCTGATAGAGCAGCTCTGTCAGCTGATCCCATTCTTCCTTCAGCTCCACGAGCATCTCGCAGGTCCGGTCGATGGATTCGATCCATCCTTTCAGCTTTTCGCCGCCCTCTTCCTCATGCTTCTGAAGGCGGAACCTCAGGTTGGACAGCTGTCCGGAACGGCTGTCTTTGAAGAGCCATAGAAGCGTATTCAGCAAGGTATAATAATGCAGCTCGATCCCCAGATGCTTGCTGGCCACTTCTTCAAAATGGTGCGCTTCATCGATAATCAAATGCTTGTACCCCGGCAAGAGCCGGTTTTCGGCCTTCATGTCGGTAAAAAGCAGGGAATGGTTCGTAATGATGACGTCCGCTGTATTGGCATTCTGCTTCGCACGGTGATAGAAACATTTCTTGAACCAGGGGCAGTTCCGGTTAAGGCATGAATCCGCGTCACTTTCCACCGTATGCCAGAACTGCTGTCCGCGGCCGGCAAAATGCAGCTCCTCTTCGTCCCCGTGCTTCGTTTCCCCAGCCAGACGAGCATTTGTCCCGCTGTAATCCGGTCTTCCTTGCCGTTCTCAAAATCAAGCAGATTCATCTTCTGTTCGAATTTACGAAGACATAAGTAGTGGTCTGCGCCCCTTCAGCACAGCCGCTTGGAAGCCGATCGGGAATAAATCGTGAAGCGGCGGCACGTCCCTTTCTCTCAGCTGTTCCTGCAGGTTAATCGTATGTGTGCTGACAATGACTTTCTTATCGTTCTTAATCCCATAATAAAGGGCAGGAATAAGGTAACCGAGCGATTTCCCGGTTCCGGTCCCCGCCTCGATCATCAAATGCTGCTCCTGCTCGAACGCTTTTTCCACCTCGCCAAGCATTTGCACCTGGGCCTCGCGGTCCTCATACGCTTCAAATCGCTGTTTCAGCACCTGCTTCAGCCCTTCGTAGAAGGTCTCGAAATCATCCGGTATCGATCGCACATCGTCGGCATCCCGGACGTCCTCCTCCTCCCCCCAATCGCCGACGTTCAATACAAATTGGCGAAAATAGCGGTCGGCTTCCGGATCCAACGGAGAATGAATTTCTTTGTACTGCCTCATTTCAAACAGGAACCAACCGAAATCACTGGCGGAATCGGCAAACACCAGTTCCAGTCTTTGCAAGGTCAGAAGCGGTAGCTCTTGAAACCGCTCCAGGCACTTCAGCCAAATCTTGGCGGTGACTTCCGCATCGCTGTCCGCTTGATGAGGCCGTTCATGGACAATGCCGAAAGCCTGGCATACCATCGACAGCTGCAGGCTCGATAGTCCCGGGAATAACACGCGCAGCGCGTCCATCGTGTCCAGTACTCTTCCATCGAAAGAAAAGTAGCCTTCTTCATCCAAAGCCCGCTGCAAAAAACCGAGGTCAAACGCGACATTATGCCCAACCAGCACGGAATCCTGCAGTAACGGGACCATGGCGGCCATCACGGTATCCAGCGAAGGCGCCTCTTTGACCATCTCATCGTCGATCCCCGTTAACGCGGTAATAGAAGAAGGTATACTCATGCCCGGATTGACGAGTGAAGTATACCTGTCGGTTATTTCCTGATCGTTTATAATAAAAAGCCCGACTTGGATAATACGATCCTGAGCCGTGCTTCCGGTCGTTTCGAAATCCAGTACCGCAAATTTCATTGGTGCTCACGTCAATCCCTTCATTTCCTTTCTTCCCCTAAGCATACCAATACTATTGGGAAAAGGAAATAGAAAACTTTCCTGTGCTCCTTGTTTTCTATATCTTAAACCGGCGGACGGGAACTGGAAAAGGCAAACTTAAGACCGCCCTTTTTCTCGGAACATATGCCCAAATCAAGTAATGGCTGTACACTGCTCGGATCTGTCCGGTAAGCCATGTTAAAAAATTCACAGGCCTTCTCGATATTCTTTTTCTGTGCCTGAATGCACCCCATTGCATTATAAGAGATGGCCCTCATTTGCAGATTGTCCGTCAATTGGGATAAGAAATGGAAGTGGCTGTAGCTTTCCGAAGCCTCGCCTTTACGCAAATAAGACATGGCGAGGTAGATACGGGCAAGATTAAAATCGGGCTGCGACCGAAGCTGCTCGTCGAAGGCACGAATCGCCTCGTCAAACATGTGCAGCTTATAATAGCCTTGCCCGCGGATGAACAAATCGCTTCGCTTGCCGGCGAACTCGGGATCCAGCGGATCGGAAGGGGCGCCCGAAAGGGAAGTGATGCCGTGTTCGCTTAGAAAATGGCCCATCTTCTCCTCGAACAGCGACCATTCTTCAATACACGAATCGCTCATGGCTTTGAGCGCACGCAGCTTCTCCTCGAGCTCCCGCTTCCTGGAAGGGGAAGAGGACGGGTACTCGGCCATCGTTTCATGCAGCACTTCGTTCATGGAAGCAAAAAGATGTTTGAACATTCGGCATCCCACCTCTGCTTCGTGAATTGTATCTACATTGTGCGCGGCCCCGTCCGGTTTCATTCTCCTTACAAAACGGTGGAATGAATTTCTTCCTTCAATACGCTGATCACGGTATTATTCTCTCCCATAATGGCGATTTGCGGTGTATGCTTCCGGGCTTCCTCTTCCGCCAGCATGACATAAGACAAAATAATGACCGTATCCCCCGGATGCACTAGTCTAGCGGCCGCCCCGTTCAGGCAGATGACGCCGGAACCGCGGGGACCGGGGATAATATAGGTTTCAAAACGCGCCCCGTTATTGTTGTTGACTATCTGCACCTTCTCGTTCGGCAGCATATCCACGAGCTCCAGCAAATCCTGGTCGATCGTAATGCTGCCGACATAGTTCAAATTGGCCTCAGTCACGGTGGCACGGTGGATCTTGGATTTCAGCATGGTTCGAAACACGGCTCTCGCCTCCTACAATTTACTCTATGGCCGGATCGTTACGATCCGGTTGTCAATCAGGCGGGTGCCCCCGAATTTGACCGCAAGTGCCATAATGATCCGTTCGGCTTCCGCCAAGCGGCTTACGGGCTCCAGCGAAGGATATGCAAGCACCTCGGCATAGTCGATTACGGCCAGAGGAGCCGTTTGAATCCGCCGGATCAGGGTTTGCGTTAGTTCTGCGGGCGTGAGGTCGCCGTCTCCACCAAGAAGCTGATCCTCCGCCGCTTGGAGCGCTTCATTCAATACGACCGCCTGCCGCCGCTCTTCCGCATTCAAATATACGTTGCGCGAGCTCTTGGCCAGACCGTCCGGCTCCCGGAGAGTCGGGCACGGGACGATGGTTACAGGCTGATTCAAGTCCGCCACCATCTGTTCGATCACCGCTACCTGCTGGGCATCCTTTAAGCCGAAGAAGGCATAGTCGGGTTGGACGATGTTAAACAGCTTCGTGACTACCGTCGCCACACCGTCAAAATGCCCCGGCCGGGAAGCGCCGCACAACCGTTCGGTTACCTCCTTGACCGTGACGACCGTTTTAGTCGGTGCGGGATACATCTCCGCAACCTGCGGAAAAAACAAAATATCGGTTCCCGCCTGCTCGGCAATCGCGCGGTCCCTCGCTTCATCCCGCGGATAGCGTTCAAAGTCCTCATTCGGACCGAACTGCAGCGGGTTGACGAAAATGCTCAGCACAACCAAATCGCACTGCTTCCGGGCCGCTTCCAGTAAAGATGCATGCCCCTCGTGCAGGAAGCCCATCGTCGGCACGAAGCCGACGCGGCAGGACGGGTTCGCCGCCCTTACCGCCTTGATTTTCTCCCGCAGACCCGGAAATGGTTTGGATAATGTCCATAGGAATAAATTCTCCGTTTCGGCAGCTTTTTTCAAATTTATTGTGAGGCCCCGGCTTTAACCGGTTCCGATTTCTCTGTCGCTGCAGGCCCGCCGTACAAATATTCGGCTACCTCGCCTTCCATTTGGAAGCCGTGCTCCGTACCCGGGAAGCGGCCTTCCCTTACGTCTTTAACATAATTCTCGATGCCGCTGCGGATCTGCTCCCCAATATTGGCGTAAGATTTAACGAACCGTTTAGGGTGAAGATCGGCTCCATATCCCAGCAGGTCGTGGAAGACGAGCACCTGTCCGTCGCAGGCGGCTCCCGCTCCGATCCCGATCGTGGGAATAGAGAGCTGCTCCGTTACATGCTCCGCGAGCTGCTCCGTTACCAGCTCAAGCACAATGGCGAATGCCCCCGCCTGCTCCAGCGCCTTCGCATCGTCCAGCGGCTTCTTGGCCTGAGCAGAGTTTTTGCCCTGCACCTTGTACCCGCCGATCTGATGAATCGACTGCGGCGTCAGCCCGATATGGGCCATGACCGGAATGCCGGCACGAACCAGCGCTTCCACCGCGGGGACGATCTCCGCGCCGCCCTCCAGCTTGAGCGCTTTGGCGAGACCTTCCTGCATAATCCGGGCCCCGTTCCGCAGGGCGGAATCGATGCTTGCCGTGATAGGTCATAAAAGGCATATCCGTGATGACGAAGCTGGTTCTGGCTGCGCGCGTAACGGCTTTGGAATGATAAATCATGTCCTCCAGCGTCACGGGAATGGTGGAGTCGTAGCCCAGTACCACATTCCCAAGCGAATCGCCTACCAGAATAGCGTCCACGCCCGCCTGCTCCGCCAGCATGGCCGAGGGGTAGTCGTAAGCGGTAATGACGGTTATCGGCTTGCCGTCTTCTTTCATTTTTCTGAGCTTGGCCGTCGTGACCGGTTTGCGCGTTTCCATCCGTTCACCTGCTTTCTTAAGATTTTCTGCTCTTAGTATTGCGTTCGGCCGCCGCTTTGTTGCAAACAACAAAAAAACCTTTCAGCCCTGTCAAAAGGAGGCTAAAAGGTTCACATGTCCGCATCTCATATGATCCTTCTGTCTCGGTCCGAACGGCTCAGAGCAGAATCCAACATATTGGGTAGTGCTGTTCAGTTGTTTGGAACGTCAGAGTTACAGCCTCCAAACGTCCGGTGTTTCACAGGAGTGCAATTCCGAAGATACCGCCTCCTGTGAACATTATAGCAAAAGTGACATAAAAAGTCATCTCATTTCGACATCGCCCGAGTACAATTTTACCAGATTTCCTTCAGGCAAGCGTACCAATAAGGCGCCGCTGTCTTCAATGCCCTCCGCCGTTCCTTCGACCGCGCCTTGCGGGGTTTCCACGCGAACGGGTCTTTGAAGCGTAACCGAGAGCGCCTCCCAGAGCAGCTTGACGGGGGCAAAGCCCTGCTCCAGGTAGAGCTCATAGAGCTGCTCCAGCTCCCCATTACGCGGCAGAGCAGCTCGCCTCGGTTCACATTCCTCCCTGATGCGATTGCCAGCGACGTAGCGATTCCCGCAAGCTCCGGCGGGTAATCCTCCGGCTGCAGATTGACGCTGATGCCGATGCCGACAATGACATGCTGCGCCGCTCGTCTTCCGCGCTGGATTCGAGCAGGATGCCGCATACTTTTTTGCCTTCGATTAGCAGGTCGTTGGGCCATTTGATTCCAACGGGAACCGGGACGAGCCCGCGGATCGCCCGGCAAACCGCAACGGCTACCATCAAGGTAAGCTGGGGAGTGAAATTGAGCGGAATACTCGGGCGGAGGATAAGGCTCATCCATAGCCCTTTACCCTTCGGCGAATGCCATCTGCGCCCCATTCTTCCTCTCCCGGCCGTTTGCCGCTCGGCCACCACGAGCGTACCCTCCGCCGCGCCTTGGGCCACGAGCTCCAGCGCAGCGGCTTGAGTGGAACCAACCTCTTCCACGTATTTGATCTGCCGGCCCAGCTTTTTCGTTGTCAGATTGGTGAGGACGGCTTTTAAATCAAGACGGTCCGGCTTGCCGATCAGCCGGTAGCCTTTGCGCGGAACCGCCTCGAACCGGTAGCCTTGCGAACGGAGCCTTTCGATTTGCTTCCAAATGGCGGTCCGGCTGACTTTCAGTTGTGAGCTGAGCTCCTCACCCGATAAAAAATGGCCGTCCGATTCCTCGAACAGCGCCAACAGTTGATCCGTCATACTTATCGATCTCCCAGAATCTTTTCGTATTCGCTTTCGGCCGCCTGCAGCAGAACCTCTCTATCACACGGAAGCTCGCCCAGCGCCACCCGTTGGAGCAATGCCTGAAGCAGCCTTCCCAGCCATGGACCGGGCTTCGCCTGCAGCGACTTGATCAGATCATCCCCGGTAACCGGCAGATCGGACAGCTCCGCCGCGGGCAGCTCTGTCAGCCAGCGCGGACCTTGTTCCGATAGTGCCTTATAAACCGCCGCATTCATCCCCGGATGGCGTCCCTGTTCTTCCCGATTATCCAAAGAACAGCCACAAATGCGGTAAAGCTCCGCCAGCCCGGCCAGAGCCGGACGTCCGAAGCGCAGCGCTGCAAGAATCCATATCCGCCGCAAATCGTCATCATGCAGCGGTTCCGCTCCCCGGCGAACGGGCCTCCGCTGCTGCTCCCGTATCAGGAACATTGTGTATCCTTTCCCATAAAAAAGCATGCGCTCCAAGCATGCCCCCCACACGATCGATCCGCCAACGGGGAAAGGTCAGTTTCTTTAAATCCTCTTCCGCATCCGCCCGGGTAACCCCCAGCTGCAAATATAGGCATGTCCAGCGCAGGTCCGCCTCCTGAAGCCCATCCCAGTCCGTCCTACCTGTCTGTTCCTCTATACAAGTAAGCAGGAGCGTGCTTTTGGTATGGCGGAGTGCCTGGCTTGAAACTAGCGACCGGATCGCCTCGCCGGGCCGGTCGCCTTCGATCATCCTTTCCAGTTCGGCACGTACCCGCTCCATGGCGATATGCCGCAAGAGCGGAATATTCTCCCGGAGGGCATTCCATGTGCCCTCCTCGACACGCAGGCCGTATTCCGCCGCAAAACGAATGCACCGGAGCATCCTCAGCGCGTCTTCCCGAAAGCGTTCCGAAGCCTCTCCTACGCAGCGCAGCACCCCGGCCTGCAGATCGCCCATCCCCCCGAAAGGATCCAGCGACCGGCCTTCGGCATCGATCGCCATCGCGTTCATGGTAAAATCTCTGCGTTGGAGGTCTTCCGTCAAGCTGTCGATGTACTCCACCTCGGTCGGCCGGCGAAAAGCTTCATACCCGCCTTCTCGGCGAAAAGTGGTCACCTCGAAAGGCTCCCGTCCCTCGAGCACGGTTACCGTGCCGTGCTGAAGGCCGGTCGGGATTGTACGTTCGAACAGCCTCTGCACCTCCTCGGGGTGGGCAGAGGTCGCGATATCATAATCTTTGACCGGCCGCTTCAATTGCTTATCCCGCACACATCCGCCTACCAGATAAGCCTGAAACCCGTGCTCGTTCAGGCGGCGGATGATGTGCAGCGCCTTTTGTTCCAGCAAATCCTTCATTCGTTCAGCTTCCAATCGGCAGGGCCTTAGGTTCAGCAATTCAGCGGATTCGATTTAAGCGCTTCCGGTGCCTTGCGTCCCAATACCCGGTAATAAATTTCTTCATACTGGCGGGTGATCGCATCGTTACAGAAGGTATAGCGAGCGCGATACAGACAAGCTTCCTGCATCCGCTGATAAGCGGCTTCATCCTTCAGAAGCGCACGCGCATAGTCCGCCATTTGCTCCACGTCGCCGATAGGCGCAAGGAAGCCGGTTTCTCCATGGGTAATCAGCTCTGGAATTCCGCCCGCCGAAGAAGCAACCGTCGGCACACCGCAGGCCATCGCCTCCAGCGCGACGAGTCCGAAGCTTTCCTTCTCCGATGGCAGCAGCATCAAATCGGACAGCGACAGCAACTGAGCTACGTCATCCTGCTTCCCGCAGAAGGTAACCCGGTCCAGCGACCCACGCTCCTTTACCTTGCAGAGCACCTTCGACAGCTCGGGACCTTCCCCTACAAATAGAAGCCTTGCGGGGATATCCTGGCGGACCCGGTCGAAAATCTCCACGACATCGGTCACCCGCTTCACGGGACGGAAATTGGAAATATGGATCAATATTTTTTCGTCCGGATGGGCGAATTCCTTACGGAGCGAGGCGACCTCGCGCGGATAATACACCCTCTTGTCCACGAAATTGTAGGCCAAATCAATGGGCTTTTCCACGCCGAGGAGCTCCCGCGTCTCCTTGATGAGATCCTCCGATACCGCCGTCACCGCATCGCTTTGGTCAATGGCGTAGCGAATCAAGTCGCTGAGCGATTCATCCTGAGCCAGCACCGTAATATCCGTACCGTGCAGCGTCGTCACCACTTTGAGATGCTCTCCGACCATCTGCTTGGCCAGCGACGCGCAAACCGCATGCGGGATCGCATAATGCACATGCAGCAGATCGAGCTCCTCCAATTTGACCACCTGGGCCAGCTTGCTGGCAAGCGAAAGATCGTAAGGCGGGTATTTAAACACGTAATAATCGTTCACTTCAACTTCGTGATAAAAAATGTTGCGGTCGAACTTCCCCAAACGGAAGGGCATGCTGTGCGTAATGAAATGGACCTCATGGCCTTTTTCCGCAAGCAGCTTTCCCAGCTCCGTGGCGACAACCCCTGAACCGCCCAAGGTAGGGTAACATGTAATGCCAATCTTCAACCGGTCCATCCTTCTGCCTCCCCTTCTCCCGGAAACTTAAAATAAATCAACGAGCAGCGGCAAATTGTTCACAAAGCCTTCGGCGTACGGAACCATCCGTTTTTGCCCCAGCATGCGATCGCGGGCTTCCACCCTCTCCAGATACCCTTGGTTTAAAGGGGTCCGCACATAATCATTGCCTGCGTCGGCCGCCATAAATTGACTGCGGTAAGCCTCTAACGCGGCGGTTTTTTGCCTGTAAACCTCAGTGACATCGGTTATCACATCACAGGTATCCAGATCATTAATAAAGTAAAAATAAGTATCCACTACCGAATGCGCCTCGGTTTCCGGCATATAGCGGCGCAGCTTTGCATTAAAGACCGCCTCCTGTACCAGCTTGCTGCAGGCGATATGGTCGGGATGACGGTCCTTCCAATAGGGCGCGAAGACGACACGCGGCTTCCAGCGCCGAATTTCGGCAACGATCTTGTCAATATGTTCTTGGCAAAGGGTTAATCCCCGATCCGGCAGTTCCAGATTGCTGCGCATAGCCAGACCCAGTACCCGGGAAGCTTCCTCGGCTTCCTTGCGGCGGAGCTCTACGGTACCGTTGGACGACATTTCGGCAAGCGTCAGATCGCAGATGCCGACCCGATGACCGGCCGCCGTATGTTTAGCGATCGTTCCGCCCATCCCGATTTCCGCATCGTCCGGATGAGCTCCGAAAATCAGCAGATCGAGTGAACCGTTCATTCCTCGATGACCCCCGGTTTATATTTGTGGACAAGCTCCCGCCAAGCAAAATCTCCCCGGGCCAGTGCCTTGACGAGGATTTCCGCCGTAGCGATGTTTGTCGCACAGGGAATGCCTTGAACGTCGCAAAGCCGAAGCAGAGCGGTTATATCCGGCTCATGAGGCTGCGCCATAAGCGGATCCCTCAGGAAGACGATCAGGTCCATTTCATTGGTCGCCACCATCGCGCCGATCTGCTGGTCGCCGCCCAGCGGGCCGGACATAAAGCGGTGAATTTTAAGCTCCGTTTTTTCCATGATGCGCGTTCCCGTCGTTCCGGTCGCATACAGTTCATGATCCCTGAACACCGTTTCATAGGCTGTTACAAAGTTAACCATTTCTTCTTTCTTGCGGTCATGGGCGATTAAAGCAATTTTCATCGACATTGGACGGCTCCTCTCCTACGCAAACGAGGACATGTAAACGAAATCTTCGCTCTCGTTTCTTGTCCTCTTATTTCTTTCTATCCTGGTTGAAGCTTTAAATAACGGCGTTGCCCCTTAATCTATAAGATGCTCAAAACCGTAAATCATACCGGTATAGCCCATCACTTTTTTGACCGCCGTATTCACTCCCGGCATATAGCCGGCACGGTCGAAAGAATCATGACGAATCTTGAGCGTTTCGCCGAAAGCTCCGAAAATTACTTCCTGCTGGGCAAAAATCCCCGGCAAACGCACACTGTGAATCCGGAAGCCGTTATAGTTTCCGCCGCGGGAGCCCGGGATCGTTTCGTGCTCGTTCGGATTGCCCTGCCGCAGCTCCTCCCGAACTTCCGAGATCAGTTCCGCCGTCTTGACGGCGGTACCCGAAGGCGCGTCCAGCTTCTGATCGCCGTGGTATTCGATGATCTCGAGATGGGGAAAAAATTTTGCCGCCTGCGCGGCGAACCTCATCATCAGAATGGCGCCGATTGAGAAGTTGGGGGCGATCAAACCGCCTAGTTGCGCATCCCGGCACAGCATGTCCAGCTCGGCGATATCCTCCGGCGTGAATCCGGTCGTCCCCATAATCGGGCGCACACCATGCCTTATCGCCAGCTTAGCATTGGCCGCCGCCAATTGAGGCGTCGTAAAGTCGACCATCACATCCGGTTTGGATTCCGCCAAAGCCAGCTCCAAATCATCCGTTACCGTTATGCCGCAGACATCGAGACCCACGAACCGGCCCGCATCCGTACCGGTCGCCTTGCGGGCGACCGCGGCCGCGAGCGTAAGCTCCGGATCGGCCAGCACCATCTTGACGACCTCTCGTCCCATTCTGCCGCTTGCGCCGGCAACTGCAACTTTAATCTTGGTATCACTCATCGTTCTATCCGTCCCTTTCCGCAACCGTTCCGATACTCATTTGCATATATTGTTTCCATTTATGTTCATATTCAGGCAGAAGCCTGCGCCCGATCGTATGATTCGGGTCCAGCTTCAGCAGCTCCTTCACGGCCCGGATCGCCGAGCTGTACTCCGTAAGCCTGGCATAGGCGACGGAAAGCAGCAGGAATGCTTCTATCGCCAGCGGGTCCAGATCGATAGCCTGGTTCAGCAAGGCTACCGCGAGCCACAAGCGGCCATCCGACGATTCTTCGAACAGCTTCTCCGCCTGGTGCATCAGCTCCCTGGCCTGGAGATGCTGATAATGAAATTGATAATGCTCATCGCCGGGATCAAGCGCCACGGCCTGCTTGGCGTGCTCGATCGCTTTGGCCAGTTTATTACTTCGCGAATAAGTAATCGAAAGCTTATAATGATAGGCGGCGCAGCCGGGATCCGCTTCGATGGCACGCTCAAACCAGGCGATCGCCTGGTCGAAATCATGCTTAAGAATCGCTTCATAAGCTTTTTTTATGGCTTCTTCCCCGTTCATGTACCATCCCTCCAGAGCTCTGGCTTTCGGCCAAGTGGCCTCAAGGAACCGTGTCTCCCTTTTTAGAGTGATGGTACAGCATATGAAAACCGCTAGCTATCCGTGTTGATTTTCGTCCAGCGGTTCACGTCCCGGGTTTGGAACTTGTGCATGACCTTATTATGCGCTTCCGTCAAATCGATGCCAAGCGAATTGGCGAAGCAAATCGTAATGAACAGAATGTCCCCGAGTTCAAGCTCGATGGAATTGTCTTCCTCCGTCGGTTTTTTCGGTTTTTCTCCGAACCGGTGGTTGACTTCCCTGGCCAGCTCGCCGACTTCCTCCGACATCCTGGCCAGCATACTGAGCGGCTGGAAATACCCTTCTTTATACTGTGATATGTAAGCATGCACCTCATCCTGAAGGTCTTTCAGCGTTTTTTGCGTCATGGGCGTCTGTCGTCACCAACCTTATCGTGAATTCGATGAATTGAAGTAGTCAGCTTTGCCGGAAACCTTTATACTTTTCTTAGCACCGGTATCCGGGCTGAGTGTATCAGTACCATGTTAACGCAAAACACGGCATAATGACAAATTTTTTTATAAAGGAATGGCAAAGCTAAGAAACGTACCGATTCGCCGTTATTATCCAATTCCTTGTCAGAGGAGGGACGAGCATGTCAGCCAAATCGTTGTCCGCACATTTCCGCGCAGTTTTTCCGATCGCTGTCGGGACCGCTATCTACGCTTTTGCCCTTCATTATTTCGTGATCTCCAACGAGCTGATGGAAGGCGGAATAACGGGAATTTCCCTGCTGCTTAATTACATATTCGGGCGCGCGCCTTCCGTAACCACTTTGGCGATCAATATCCCGATTTTTTATATCGGCTGGAGAATCCTTGGAAAAGAATCGATGGTCTACTCGATCATTGGTACCCTGCTGCTCTCCTTCTTCCTCTGGGTCATGGAAACGCTGATCCGGCATGGGTGGATCGTGCCTTTCCATACGCAGGATTATTTCCTCGTGACTGCTTACGCCGGATTTACGCTGGGGAGCGGGCTAGGCATCGTTTTCCGGTATGGCGGGACGACCGGCGGCTCCGATATTATAGCCCGGGTCGCGCAGAAGCTGAGAGGATGGAGCATGGGCCAGTTTATCCTGCTGTCGGATGTGCTCGTGATCGGCTCGTCCCTCTTTTTCATTCCGAAGGAAAAAGTGCTGTATACCTTTGTCGCCGTCTTCATCGCCTCAAAGATGATCGACATTATTATTGAAGGGGCCTACGCGGCCAAGGCGTTTACGATCATCACGGATGCTTCGGAGGCCGTAACGGAAGCCATCACATCGAACCTGGAGCGTGGGGTTACCCTGTTCCCTGCTATCGGCGCCTTTTCCAAACAGCAGAAAAATGTCGTGTACTGCGTCGTTTACCGGAGCGAAACAAAAAGGCTCAAAGACCTTATCCGTTCCGTCGACCCCCGGGCGTTCATCATCATTTCGGAGGTGCACGACGTCGTCGGCGAAGGCTTTAAGCCGGAATAAAATGAAGCTTAAGCGTCCCCGGATCGGCGGATCGGGTAAACCCCGTCGTCCTTCTTGGACAAGCGCCATCCCGCGAAGGAGAGCGCCGCCATGATAATCGAGCCGATCACCAGGGTCCAAAGAATCGGGTTTTGCTGGTCGGTGTAGGGCAGGTAGGCTGTCGTTTCCTTTTTCATAAACAGCTTATCCAGGGTCATCTGCAGGGGCGGGACCGCATTCAGCACATTCTTGTACGGATCTTCGTCGCTCCCGGCCTGCATCTTAACGAAATTCGTCAGCGAGTCCATCTTCTCCACATCGGTCCGGTTCCGGCTGATCAGGAGGCTCGGATGCACGATCCCGTAATGCTGCGACAGCTCGCCGGCCGCCTGCTGAAGCCGGGCTTTGTTTTTGTCCTTGGCGGCCTGCTCCACCTTGCCGATATCCTCTTGAAGCTGCTTGTAATACTGCAGCCACATCGGCTGATTCGCATGAGTCAGCGCATCGGTCGCCAGCCGGAGCTTCACCGCCGCTACTTGTCCCGCGGCCCGGTTGTAGTTCACCGCATTGAAGGCTTTGGTCGCCTCCAGCATTGTATCGGTCAGCGCATGCATACCGTCCACAGAGGTTATACCTTCGAAACGGATTTGCGTTAACTGGTCGTTCATTTGCTGAAGGGATGCCCTCCCCCCGGCGATGTCCCCCTGCATAACCTTTTTATACATCTCGTCGGCCGTTCGATTCAAGAGTTCCACTTTCTGCAGCTGTTCCGTTGCAGGCTTTAAGACGGCTTCCGCCTGCCCCTTTTCCTTCGGACTGCAGCCGAACAGCATGACCGTGCAGACCGCCAGCATCAATCCGAGCCCTAACCACTTGCTTCTCCGCTCCAAGAACATCGGACTCCCCTCCGTACTTTGCACAGCAATGCTCGTCCCTTCACTGCAGGCAAAGCTTCGATGATAAGCTGACGCTTAAGGACTCTGCCAACGGCATTGCCGCTCTCTAAGCGCCTGAGCTCCTATTTTCATCCTATGGAGGGATGTCCACACTTAGACCGAATTTCTTCGCGAATCCCCTCTCCATTCCCGGAGCGTCCAATAAACGACGGCGAGGAGAATGCTTATGATGCTTAACCCGATCGTATAGCTTTCCACCGCCGGCAAATCATCCAGAAGCGCATCGGGCAGCCAGGGAAATACACCGACCCCATAATCCATGTAATCGTTCCAAAATGACCAGCGACCGACAACCAGGATGGAAGGCCAGCTGTAAGTATATAAGCCGAAATACAGCAAGCGCTTCCGCCGCCATCCCCAGATGCGAACCCATCAGCATCCAGTCCTGCCAAACCAGCGGGTCCCCTTGATAAGCGGAAGCTACAATCATTGAGACCGCCCATATCCCGTATTTAAAGGAAGTAACAAGCGCAAACGCTTCAACAAATCCTCTCAGAGCCCCACGCTTCCTATCCCTCCTGCTCTTCAGGGACCTATAATTATCGACGAGGAGATAGACAAGGAACAGCGTAAAAAACAAGCTGGCCGTCGGACTGTCCGGGACAAAAGGAAGGTAAAGCGGGGACATTTCTTCGGCCGTATAAACAAGCTGTTTGCCATACCATTCGTAGCCGTAGATCGTCCCCAGTAAATTAATCCAGAACAAGCTCCAGAGCATGAGGCGACCGCCAAGAAATGGTCGTGAAACAAAGTATGAAAGCTTCCAATGGGACAACCCGCTAACCTCCCGATGTTCGCATGGTTAAGATAAGCTTCTGCACAAAGCGAAGCATGCTTTGACTCTTAAAAAAAACCTGACCGGGTTAGCGGTCAGGTTGGTTCGATTTGAGGTTATTGGGCTTTTTGCTTGGACAGCCAATCGGCCAATTTGTCCAGGTCCGCATCGGTCAAGCCTTTTTTGATGTTGTCATCATATTGCTTGACCATATTGCCTTTCCCGTTCTTGATGATGCCCATAATTTCGTCTTTGGTGTGCTTGTCGCCGACTCCGCGAAGCGCAGGGATTCCTGCGGAAGGCATCCCCTTCATATCGCCGCCGTGGCAGGATACGCAAGTTGCCTTCTGGTAAATTTGCGCCGCCGGATCGTCTGGCGCCACAATCGCCGCGGCCTGTGCGCCCGGCTTCTTCGCACCGCCGGTTTCGGCACCGCCCGCCTTGCCTTTGTTTGCATGCAGCTCTTCTTCTCGCTTAATATGCTCCGGAATCAAGTTCTTTTCCTTCATTTCCAGCTCATAATGGTGCCAGGAAGTTACCGTCAGGTAAGTACATGCGATCAAGCTCAGTAACATCAGGGAGCTTGCGATCGGACGTCTATAGAAGCGTCTTTCTTTCCCCGTATCGAGGAAAGGAGCGAGCAGCAGCGCGCCGAACGCAACGCCTGGAACGCCAAGGGTTCCGAGTACGACGAAATGGTTCGAAGTATAAGGATACTTCAGCAACTGGTACAAGAACAGGAAGTACCAGTCCGGCATCGGAATGAACTGGGTGTTCGTCGGATCGGCCGGGTAACCGAGCGGTGCCGCTTCCGACATCACCAGGGTCAGGATACCGACCAGAACGACGGCCCCTACCATCCATTCCTTCAGCAGGAAGTTCGGAATGAAAACCTCCGATTTCCCGGGGTAAGCCGAGAAATCCTGTGGAATCATGCGCGAGGATTTGGCGCGTACGCGAGAATCCCCGACGTAGACGATCTTCTCGTCAGATTTATGTCCGTGAGCCACGAATCGCCCCTCCTTTTCGTTTTCTCAGTGCAGTACTGCAAGTCCAGCGAAATCTTATAGCGGCCCGGAGATCCCTTGCTTACGAATCATGAAGAAGTGTCCGGCCAAGAGCGCCAGCAGCGCGCCGGGCAAGAAGAACACGTGCAAAGCAAAGAATCTTGTTAGCGTTTGCGCCCCTACGATTTGTCCGCCCTGCAGGAAGGTCTTGATATAATCACCGAGATACGGAACGGATGCGGCAATCTTAATCCCTACTTGCGTTGCGAAATAAGCTTTGTTATCCCAAGGAAGCAGATATCCCGTGAAGCCGAGACCCAGCATTACGAAGAAAATCAGCATCCCTACGACCCAGTTCATTTCACGTGGCGCCTTGTAGGATCCGGTGAAAAACACGCGGAGCGTATGTAAGAACATCATTACGATAACCAAGCTGGCTCCCCAGTGGTGCATACCGCGAACGATGACACCGAAGGCTACCTTATGCTGCAGGTAGTCGACACTCGCATATGCGTTGATGATATCCGGCACATAATACATCGTCAGGAACATACCGGACAAAATTTGTATAACCGTGATGAAGAACGTTAACCCGCCGAAGCAATACACGAATGCGGAAAAGTGGTGCGCCGGGTTCACGTGTTCCGGAACCTCGTGGTCCGCCACGTCTCTCCACATCGGCGTGATATCCAGACGTTCATCAATCCAGTTATATACACCCTTAAACATCTGATGTTACGCCTCCCTATTTCACCCGTTTGTTTGGACCAAGCTGACCGAGGTATACAAAACCGTTTTCGATCTTGAGGTCGTACTGGTCTAGCGGTGCAGGTGCTACTGCCAGGTTCTTACCGTCAGCCGTATAGTGAGCGCCATGACACGGACAGAAGTACTGATCCTTGTATTCCGGATTGGCGTTCCAGTTGACCGTACAGCCAAGATGCTTACATGTCGGATTGAGTGCAAAAATCTGGCCGTCTTTGCCTCTGGAGATCCATGCTTCCAGCTCGGGATCACTTTCGTACCAGCCGTCCACTTGATGCACTTTGAACTTGAAGGATGTAGGCACATCGGTAATCTTAGCTTCTTCGACAACCTTCACCCAAGCGGCTTGAGACTTTGGCTGAAGGATCGGATCCACTGCAAACCGAATCATAGGAACCAGCATTCCGGCACCCATGAACGCGCCGGCTCCGCCAAGGGTATAGGAAAGAAATTGGCGCCGGGACATCTCACGGCGTCGAACCGGCTTCTCTCCATGCTGCGCCTCTTGATTCGTGTGATCGTTCATTCTCGTTCTACCCCCTTTTGCCACATATATCAGTCGTTCGACATAAATTTGACACCAGATACTAGGACATTACTAATAATAGCCTACGTCCTTTGGTGCGTCAAGAATGGAGACAAGCGTTTCAGAGCCGTTCCGCGCAAGGGTTTAGACACTGTTAACGAAATTGTCACATATGGAAATGAACCGCTATCAAAAGGTACTTTCTTAGAATTTGCAGGTTTGCCTAAGATCATACATGCTTCACAAAGAATGGCTTGCTGACCACAGCTTCGTCATCCATTCGGAAGCGGAACGCTTTGATTCCTCAGGCCCGTTCCGCAAATCTTCCGGCGTAAACCGGAGCAGCAGATCCGCGTTCTCGGCGGTTATCGGAAGCTCCGATTCGCTCTTGGCCGTCACCAGCACGACAAACCGGAAGCCGGCTTGTCTTATACCGCTGCAGACCTGCCGGAGCAGTGCGTTCGTTCCTGCGGCATCGTCCGGAATAAAATGAAGGGCCGGGTACGTCACTACGCGTCCCTTGAACGGCATTTCCAGCAAATCGAGCGCGTCTCTAAGCTCCTCGAGCGCCTCGGTCGCTTCCCACGGCTGTTCCGTTCCCCTGAGCCCCGTAACGGGCAATAGGCAAGTGTCCAGGTAAGGCCGCAGACTCGTCCCAGCCCTCTTTCTCAATCTCACTGAATTTCAGATCCAACACCTTCCTCTCTTTCCCACTTTAGCACAAAAAAAGGCATAGGAACAAGGATCCGTATGCCTTTCATAAAAACGTCATATTTGCTGCAAACAGACATCATTTCCCCAGGGATCTCAGCGAGTTCAGTTCTGTAGTAAGGGCAAGAAAGGTTGTTTCATCTCCCTTGGCCAAGGCAACGTCAATCTCTCTGTACAAAAATTGCTCTTTGTATTTGCGCAGCGCTTCATCCAGCACCATCTCCGCAAACAAACTCAGCATATGATCGCTTGTCACATTCATTTTGCCCATGAGAACCTACCTCCAAACCGGGTTATGATTGAATGGTTACCGTTACGGCTTCGATTGTTCCCTTCGGTACTCCTCGCCCTTAAGACAGTAGCTTTCCATGGTGCGCTTCATTCGCTCCAAATCTTTGCCAGTCAGTTCGCGGACCACTTTTGCGGGAGATCCCAGAGAAAGCGTTCGAGCGGGAATCGATTTATTCTCCGTTATCAATGCGCCTGCCCCTACTAAAGCATATTCAGCGATATCGGCGCCGTTAAGTACAATAGCCCCCATTCCGATTAATGTGCCTCTGCCTATGCGGCATCCGTGGATAATCGCTCCATGTCCGACAGAGACTTCATCTTCGACGATTAGCGGCTGATCGACGTTCACATGCCCGATGCATCCGTCCTGAATATTGCTCCGGCGGCCGATGCGGATCGGCGCTAAATCTCCCCGGAGTACCGTGTTGTACCAAATGCTTGCTTGTTCCCCTATTACCACATCCCCGATGATTTGAACCCCGGGTGCGATAAAAGCGGTGGGATGGACTTGCGGGTAAATTCCGTTATAGCTGTGCAGTGTCATAGCGTCATATCACTCCTCGGTTTCATTGGTGGAGTGATTGTATCAACGGCGTCCGGGGTTGTCAAACGGAATGACGATGCGTTCCTCTTCCGATACATAGGTGCCTTCGATGATGCTCGCGCCAAGCCTCGTCACCTGAATGACGCGTCCGAAAAGGTCGTCCTCCCCGACCCGCAGAAGACCCAGATGCATCATCATCTGGATAATCCGCTGATCCATGATCGATTCCGGCGTATCATAATAGAAAGGACGGATGAGTGGTTCAAGCGCACTCTTGATCGAGGCGGCCGTCACCCAGGTTCCTCCCAAATGATGGAGCCAGTGCACGAGCGACATGAGATTCGGAATCGGCCCCCTGTACAGACGCGACCAGAAACGATAAACCTGTCTTGGATCTTCCCTTCGTCCCTCATTCACCTGCGCCTGCCCCTTCTCCGTAAGTGCCAGCACTTGATTATGCTCCGTTATGAGGTCATTAAAGAAGCAGTAATCATAGATGAACGAGAACCGATTCGGGTATTCGCGGAACATGCGCCCGTATCCGAACCGCCAAGCCGTCTTGCCCACCGGCTCTTCCCTGACGTTAAACCGCTCGAGTATTTGCTGAAGACTCCGCTTGTACATGACATGGTCGGCTGTCAGTATCACTTCTTGCCCTTGAAGGTAATGAAGGAACTGCCATATATCCTCCAGGATCAGCTTCTGCTCGTCCCGGTAGGCTTCCGGTTCTTCCGTCCTCTGCAGTCTGGTCTCGAGCTGGCGGCCGAGTGCCTGAACGAACCTGCGTTTCAAATCGGCCGGTACGTGGAACAAATAACGGGTTTGCTGTGAGTGGCCGTTGAACAGCCATCCCCGCTGCTTGAAGCGGGAGATCAGCTCTCTCGGGTTCCATTGGGAGTCCTGAGCGTCTTCCTTATCGAATCGGCTCTGCTGCCCCCTGGCCATGAGTTCCTCCAGGCTGAATTCCCCCGGGGATCGAACAGAAGCGAATTCAGGAAGCGGATATCCTCAATGGACAGCGCATCCACTTGCCTTTGAAACACTTCTTTGCGGCCTACCGTAGAGAGGATGGACTGGATCAGCTCGTTCTTGGAATGTCCGTTGCACTCGCATTGATAGGTATCGGCGATTCGGCTTAAATCATGGATGTCCGCGTAGCTGAGCATGTCGGCCAGATTCATGCGTTAATCCCTCCGTTGGCGTGCTACTATCCATTATGGGAAAATGTTCCCGTTTTAAACAACCGGTGCCGACTTTCTTTTTTTTCATTCCCCTTACCCCGAAAACAAAAAAACCGGCAAGCGAACCTACAAGGTTCTCTGCCGGCGACCGTCATACATTCAATTCGTCCAGGTGAAGCGTGCAGTTCAGGAGCAGGAAATTCCACAAGTCCTTCTCCCGCTGAATGATGCTGAGCGAGGTGTTCTTCAAATGATCGTCGATTTGGCCGCCCCGGTAACGGGCCAGCACCGGAGCGATGAAGCCGCCATGGGATACAAGCAGAATCCGCTTGCCTCCATGTTCCCGTTCCACATTCTCGAGGAATGAATCCCAGCGGCGCAGCGAGCGACTCATCGCTTTCCATGCCCAGATCAAGCTCGCGCCAGTGCTCGCCCCAGCGCTGAACCCGTTCCTCGTGCGTGGTCCCTTCCAATTGCCCGAAGGATCTTTCGCGAAGCCGGGGATCCAAACCGAGCAGCGGAGCCCCTGTCGTTTGTGAGATCAGCTCCGCCGTTTCCCTGGCCCGGGTCAAATCGCTTGCGATGATACCTTCCCATCCTTCTCCGGCCAGACGCTTCGCCAGAAGCCCCGCCTGGATTCTTCCGACCTCCGCCAGCGGCGTGTCCATCTGCCCCTGCATCCGGCCGGCCAAATTCCATTCCGTCGTTCCGTGACGGATCAATCCCAAGGTAGTCATCGTCCCATTCCTTTCCTTGCCGGCTTAAGAAAAAGCCCCGAAGAGCACCGTTGTCCGGCGTCAGCTTCGGGTCCGCGATAGCCAGTTCATAATAAGCGGCGTACAGGTTAATCCCAGCAGGGAAACGAACAACAAGTAGTCCTGCACCGTATGAATAGGTCCTACATGATAAGTAAACGGCTTGCTGAATCCTTTCAGACTGGCGACAGCCGTCGGCATCGAATGGCCGTTCATCGAATCTTCCGGACCGCCGCTGGCCATCACTACCGGATCGCCGATCCGGCCGAAAACGGAAGAATCGGCGCTCGCCGCCTGCTCAGCCCCCTTCGGGCTGTCCATAACCGAGAATAAGAAGGTGAATATAAAAAGCGCCAGGCACGCCGCGATCACGGCCGTCAGATTGCGGCGAAGCTTATAGGAAAAGTGATACAACCGGTCGCCGACTGGAACGCGCCACGATTCATCCTCATAAATGCGCTTCATGACGCTGGCCGATACCGGGCCCCTTGAATACACAGGCTCTTCTTCTTCAGCCGCCGAGCGGATCAGCAGATTGCTTTCCCGCCATATTTCAAATTCCTCCGCGCACTGGCTGCAGCGTTTGATATGTTCATCCACAGCCTGCCGTTTCAAATCCCCTTCCGGCAGGTCCCAATAGATACCGAACCATTCATGGATGTCTTCACATTTCATCTTCGATTCATCCCCTCATACTCCTCAAAGATCGGTTCAAGAAAGTAGGGTTCGAGCTGAAGCTTAACGCTTGCCCTTGCTCTGAACAGCAATGACTTGACCGAGCTTACCGTTTGTCCCAAGATGTTCGCGATCTCCTGGTAATCCAGTTGATCATATTCCCTCAGAATCAAAGCGGACCGCTGCTTCTCCGGCAAATTATTGATGGCGTCCCTTACCATGGACACCTTCTCATTGCGCAGCACCGTGTGCTCCGGCAGCGTTTCAACCGCCGTTTGCGGCGTATGGCCGCTTTGCTCCAGGGAAACCTTCATATTTTTATTTTTACGCAGCTCGCTTAGAACCGTATTCCGTGCGATGGTATACAGCCAGGTGGAAAAGGTCGCTTCGACCTCCCGAAACGAATGGAGACTCCGGTAAGCCTTATAAAACGTCTCGTTGCAGAGGTCTTCCGCCATGGATTCCAGCTGCGCGCTCTTCAGCATATGGTAAATGAATGCCAATATCTTGCGTTCGTAGCGGCGCATCAATTCGTCATATAATTGAACGTTGCCGTCTTTGATCTCTCTGATCAACTGGGAATCGGTCATGCAGCTCTGACCCTCCTTGTCATTCCTGCTTACTCCCAGCGATGCTAATTTCTTTTACTATGAAGGGGAGTAAAAAGTTGCGCACTTTTTATAAAAAAATTAGGTATAGTTTGTTTTATTTGAATCATTCGCGATAAGTGGTCAAAAATCCTGCTTTTCCGACACGGTTCAGAACAATTTACAAGAAAAGGTGTGCACTTTTACCAATATATGTATCAATCAAGGCGGCATGCCAAAAAAAGACCGCCTGAGGATTCAGGCGGTTGCACAGAGTGCCATTATTCGGATAGGAGTGGAGAGAAACCATACTGTACTTTTATTATATGTATCCGTTTACAAAATGTCAACGGTTTTTTTGAAAACGTTTCCCCAAAATTTTAAAAAAGACTACACGTGAACCGCGTAGTCTTTTTTGAGCAGCTCGATCGCTTTGTCCATATGCTGCTCTTCATTGAAGGAAAGCTTGAGGACCCCGGGTATATCCTCGCGGCTCTCAATGATTTGAATATTGCTGAGGTTGACCCGGTGGTCGCCGAGCAGCATTGTAATCTGTCCGATTACACCCGGATGGTCCGGCACATCGACGTAAATATCGTAGAACGAATGAATGACGCCCTTGCGCCGCTCCGGCAGGCCGTTCCGGAACCGGTTCGCGGAAAGAAATTCCCGCTCGATCCCTTCCCCGTCTTCCGACTCGAGCAGCTTCACGAAAGCGGCGATCTCCGCGTTCCAATCCTTCAGGAGCCGCAGCAGCACTTCCTTATTGTTGATCAGAATGTCCCGCCAAATCACGGGATCACTGGAAGCAATCCGTGTTATGTCGCGGAATCCGCCCGCGACCAAATCACTGTACAGCCCGTCCGATTCGTTGTACTTGGCCACCTGGTTTACGAGCGCCACGGCGATAATATGAGGCAGGTGGCTGATTGCACCTACGATCTCGTCATGCAGCTTCGGGTCCACTTTGATAATATGAGCCCTTGTCCACTGCAGCGGCCGCTCGAGCCGTTCGTACGGCTCCTGAGGCGTATTGGGGGAGGCGTCAATACGTAGAAAGCATTCTCGAACAGCCTGGAAGTGGCCGCTTCTACGCCCGATTTCTCCTTGCCGGCCATCGGATGCCCGCCGATGAAGACGGCTTCGCCCAAGTTCAAACGCTCCGCAAAGGCGGTCAATGAAGCCTTGGTGCTGCCGACATCGGTAATGATGCAGCCGGGCTTCAGCTCCAGCTTCGACAGCTTCTCGAGGTAAGGCTCCAAGCTGCTGACCGGGCCGCAGAGGAAAATGAAATCCGCTCCCTCCGCGGCCTCCTCGAACGAGGTTGTCGCATGGTCGACGACCTCGCGGTTCCTATATTTTTCAACCGAGTGCGGATTATTGGAATGCCCTACTACCGTAATACCGGGCTTTCCCTTGAAGCATAGAGCCAGGGAACCTCCGATTAATCCGACACCGAAAATGGTTATTTTGGTCATGAAACCGCCACTTCGCCCAGAACCTGCTCCAGCGCTTCGAGGAATTTGCGGTTCTGCTCTTCGCTGCCCACCGTAACGCGAATCATGGTCGGGTAGCCCCAAGCCGGATCATGACGGACGATAATGCCTTTCTTGAGCAGTTCCTGGAACACGACGCCCCCGGGACGCTTCACATCGACCATGACGAAATTGCCGTGCGCGTCGAAGTACGGAAGCTCCAGCTCGTCGAACTTGGCCCACAGCCGCTTGATGCCTTTGGCATTGGCTTCACGGCAGAATTCAATGAAGCCTTGGTCCTGCAGTGCTGCAAGCGCGGCCTTTTGCCCGAAGCTTGCTGGTGTTAAACGGCTCGCGGACTTGATTGATGGAACGGATGACATCCGCCCGGCCTACCCCGTAACCGACACGCAGGGAAGCGAGGCCGTAAATTTTTGAAAAGGTGCGGAGCAGCACGATGTTCCCGTATTCCTTCAGAAGAGCGACGCCGTCCGGGTACTTTCCGCTGACATTGTACTCCGCATACGCTTCGTCCAAGACCACCAGGACATGCGGCGGAACGGATTTCAAAAATTCGCGGATTTCCGATTCCGTGTTCATCGTTCCTGTCGGATTGTTCGGGTTGCAAATCCAAACGATCTTCGTCTTATCGCTGATTTTGGTCAGCATCGCCGCTAGATCATGCTTTCCTTGCGCATCGACCGGCACTTCGATCGTGACGGCCCCTTCAATCTCCGCATTATGTTTGTACTGTGGAAAGGTCGGCCAAGCCGTGATCATTTCATCCCCCGGCACCAGGAACGCGCGGCAGATCATCAGGATGACTTCATCCGATCCCGCCCCGAAGATCACTTGGTTCGGCTCCACGCCGAGATGGGCCGCTACCCCGGCCGTCAAATCGACGGCTCCGCCGTCCGGGTAGATGCTGGTCAGATCCAGCGGCGAGGCAATCGCTTCTTTGGCTTTCGGCGAGGTGCCGAACGGATTTTCGTTGGAAGCCAGCTTGATCACTTCGCTAAGTCCAAGCTCGCGTTTCACTTCGTCAATCGGCTTCCCGGGTTGGTAAAACCGGAAGGTGCACGATATTTTTTTAGGCTGCACTGCGAATTCACCTCGTTATGGAATGAATGAAGAATAAGGCTGAACTGCTAGGATAAATAAAAACTAAGCATTATTCTAAAGCATTTCCGGGAAGCTTTCCAGTTTAATTTGCGGCAGCAAACCGAAAAGCCCCTGCCCATCGGTCACGCCGGGGAATCGTATAGAACATTACACGGGTGCCGAAGCGTCAGAATCCGCTATCCCGAGACTGCAGCAGGCCGTATCGGGTCCGATGCCGAACTCTTACCTTTGCCTTGAAATGCATCATTCATGATTTTCCGCCAATCTTGGGACGGCCTGGAAACATAAGAACTATCCTTTTTCTTGGCGACCATGCCTTTCATCGATCGTTCGACAATGGTTTGGAACAAAGCCTCTCCCTCGTCCTCAACCTGAGACACCAAGGAGTAATTGCCGCCGGACCGCATTACGGCTTCGAGGATGGAGCGCCTTTTGATCAGCGGCGAGCCTCCGGAGGTCACGGCCGTTATAGAACAAGATGTCCCAGACGACATAGCTTACGGGCCGCTGGGCGGCGTAGGAACGGATTCGACCGCTTTTCTTCAGGCGGAGGCGGTCCTTTACCAGTTTAACCTCGTTTAAACCGGTGTCCGGATTGATAGAGCAGGCGGCGCCGTCCAGGATGACATCGCCTTCCACGGGGACGCTCAGCGGCTCGGGGAACTGCCGCGTACATTCGGTCCGATCGCTTGTCCAGATCCGGGTTTCTTTCCCTTTGCGCGATAGGATGAGCCGGACGCCGTCCATCATCGGCTCATACACGTAGGAAGCATCCGAGAAGGCTTGATCCGCCGGCGTAAGGAGCATAGGAGGAATAAACATAAACATCACCAAAATCATCATATCACGGACGTATGCGCGAATAATTAGGGAATTTCTGGGGGACTCTACCCTTGGTTGGAAGCCGCTTTATGATGACTTAATGGAAGGAGATCACCTATGCCTCAGGAACAGAACGGTGCAGGTCAGAACGACCGTGCGAACCCCGTCACGAATGCCGCCCAGTCGGCCATGCGCTATGTTCAGAACGCCGTTGAAAATGCCGTGGACACTACGGGAGGATTGGCACAGCGTGCTCAGGATGCCACCCAAAACCTGGTGAATCAAGTGATGAACAACGGGCAAGAGAACGAAGATCAGCAATAAAGCCATTCGCAAGATCCTAACAACGGAACCCCGCCGGATAAGCCCGGCGGGGTTCGTATATGCTTCAAGCTCCGATCAATTGCCGCACGAACCGGTGAATTTGCTCCAATCCCTGGGATTTGCTCTGCTCGGAAGCCAGCTGCGGGAGATTCTCTTCAATTTGCCGCACCAAAGCGCCGCCTACGACGATACCGTCGCATTTTTCCGCAAAGCGTGCAAACTGCTCGGGCGTGGAAATCCCGAAGCCGATGGCAATCGGCAAATCGGTGGAGCGTTTAACCGTATCGAGGAAATCGTCAACGCCGCTGTAAAAATCCGTCCGTGTACCGGTAACTCCCAGCGAAGAAACGCAGTACACAAAGCCGCTGGCCCTGGAAACGATCCGCTGGATTCGTTCGTTCGAGGTAGGTGCCACCAGCGGGATCAGGTGGATACCATGCTTCTCGGCCATATCACGGACCTCTGCGTCTTCTTCCATCGGCAGATCGGGAATGATCAGACCGCTGATCTCATTTTCCTGAAGCGACGGGAAAATCCGCTCCAGACCGGTCTGAAGCACCGGATTATAATAAGTAAAAAGAATGAAGGGCAGCTCAGAGCCTTCACTGCGCGCCTTGCGGGCCGTATGCATCACGTCCATAATCGAGACCCGGTGGGATTTCAGCGCCCGCTCACTGGACCGCTGAATGACGGGACCGTCGGCGAGCGGATCGGAATAAGGTACACCGAGCTCGATCATGGATGCTCCTGCTTTTTCCAGCTCCTTGATGATGTCCACTGAGGTGGACAAATCCGGATCCCCGATCGTCAGAAAAGGAATGAATGCGGGCTGCTTTTTTCGCGCAGTTCGGCAAATTTGAGATCAATGCGATTCATTGACGGTACCTCCCAAATATTTCATGATCGCATCCACGTCTTTATCCCCGCGGCCGGACAGGCTGACCACAATAACTTGGTCCTTGCTCATCGTCGGCGCCAGCTTGATCACTTCCGCTATGGCGTGGGCGCTTTCGAGGGCCGGAATGATCCCCTCTTTGCGGCTGAGAAGCTGCAGCGCATCCAGCGCCTCCTGGTCGGTAATCGGCACATAAGCGGCCCGGCCCGTCTCGCGCAAATACGAATGCTCCGGACCGATCCCCGGGTAATCCAATCCGGCGGAAATCGAGTGCGCCTCTTGAACCTGGCCGTATTCGTCCTGCAGCAGGTAGCTCATCGAGCCTTGGAATACGCCGACACTGCCGAGCGTCATCGTGGCCGCATGCTCCTTCGTATCGATACCGCGGCCCGCCGCCTCGACGCCGATCAGACGTACGCCTTCGTCGTTCACGAACGGATAGAACATGCCGATCGCGTTACTTCCACCGCCGACCGCAGCCAGCACCGCATCCGGCAAACGTCCTTCCATTTCGAGGATCTGCTTGCGTGATTCATCCCCGATAATGCGCTGGAAATCACGGACCATCATCGGATAAGGATGCGGTCCGGTAGCCGAGCCCAAAATGTAAAACGTATCCTCGACATGGCTCACCCAATAGCGCAGCGTTTCGTTGCATGCATCCTTGAGCGTCCGCGTACCCGACGTAACCGGAACCACCTCGGTTCCCAGCAGATTCATCCGGAACACATTCAACTGCTTGCCGCTTGATGTCCTCTTCGCCCATAAACACCTTGCATTCAAATCCAAGCAAAGCGGCAACCGTGGCTGTCGCTACGCCGTGCTGGCCTGCGCCGGTTTCGGCGATAATTTTCTTCTTGCCCATCCACTTGGCGAGCAGGCCTTGTCCGAGCGCGTTGTTGATTTTATGCGCACCCGTATGATTCAAGTCCTCGCGCTTCAAATAAATTTTGGCCCCGCCCAGATGCTCGGTCAGACGGCCCGCATAATAGAGCGAAGTGGGACGGCCGGAATAGCGGTGCAGCCAGTAATTTAATTCCTCTTGGAATTTATCGTCTTTTGCATATTTTTTAAAGGCTTCCTCGAGTTCGATTAAAGCGTTCATCAGCGTTTCGGGAACATAGCGCCCTCCGAATTTGCCGAACCGCCCCTGCTCATCCGGTCCGTTAAACAATGCGTTTCACCCTTTCAACAAAGCTTTTGATTTTGGTTATATCCTTCACACCGTCGGTCTCCACACCGCTCGACACGTCCACTCCGTCCGGTCCGTAGGTATCCAGCGACCCGCGAACATTATCCGGATGAAGACCTCCGGCCACAATAAGACGAATCCCCGCTTCCCGGCACCAGGCTTGGAAAGGCGGAATGGCATCCCAGGGAAAAGCTTTGCCCGAGCCCCCGCCGTAAACCGGGTCGTAGGTGTCCAGAAGCACAGCATCCGTATAAGGACGTAACGGCTGCAATTGTTCGCGCAGCACGCTGTCAAACGCTGACTGTCCGGTATCAGCCCCGACAGGAAGGGACAATGCTTTAAAGATCCGAACGCCCGGGAACGTCTCCTTCACCCAGCGGCAGTATTCCGCATCCTCCTGCCCGTGCAGCTGAATCACGTCCAGCGGCGCTTCCTTCATCACCGCATATAGCTCCTCCCGCGTCGGGTTAACAAACACCCCCACTGTCAGAGGCCGCCGATCTACCGGGTATGCGTCATGCAGGCTACGGATCCAAGCCCCGGCCTGCTCCGCGGTTACCTGCCGCTTGCTGCGGGCGAAGACGAAGCCGATATGATCTACCGGAAGAGCGGCTGTAGCGAGCACCTGTTCCTCCGACTTTAAGCCGCATATTTTCACACTGGTCATGGCCAATCAGCTCTCCTTCGCCATCAGCGAAGACGAGGGCGACTCGCCCAGCAGATCGTTGACAGCACGGGATACGTCCGGTCGCCGCATGAAATGCTCGCCCACCAGCACCGCCTGCGCTCCGACCGACAGCGACCAAGGGATTTCCTCCGCTTTGGAAATGGAGCTCTCGCTGACAATCGTCGTTCCGGCCGGAATATGCTTGGCCAACTCTTCCGTCGTACGAATATCCGTTACGAAGGTATGGAGATTGCGGTTGTTGATGCCGATCAAGGACGGCTTCAGCTCCAGCACCCGGTCCAGCTCTTCTTTATTGTGCACTTCGATTAAGACGTCGAGCCCGAGATCCCGGGCTAATGAGGAATAGTCCCGGAGCTGCTCCGTTGTCAGTATGGCGGCGATGAGCAGCACGGCATCGGCTCCAATGACCCTGGCTTCATAGATTTGGTGCGGATCGATCGTAAAATCCTTGCGCAGCGACGGAACGTTCACCGCCTGGCGGATCCGGGTTAAATACTCATTCGAGCCTTGAAAATAGTCCATATCCGTCAGCACGGAAATGCAGTCCGCTCCGGCCTTCTCGTAGGCCTGAGCCAACCGGACCGGCTCGAAGTCTTCCCGGATCAGTCCTTTGGACGGCGAAGCCTTCTTCACCTCGGCGATCAGCCCCATCGGACGGTTGCGCCGTCCGGCGGACAGCGCACGCTCGAATCCGAGGCAGGGCGGAAGCTCCGCTATCGCCCGTTCCATTTCGGCCAAGGTGACCTTTTCTTTTAACATCGCTACTTCCTGCTGTTTGGTTGCTACGATTTTATCAAGAAACATGGCTGATTTCTCCCGTACATTGAACTAACTGCTCAAGTTTGTGCATCGCCCTGCCCGAATCGATCACGTGCGCCGCCATCTTCACGCCTTCCTGCAGTGTTGAGGCAAGGCCGGTGACGTAGAAGCAGGCTCCGGCGTTGGCCAGAACAACGTCGCGGCAGGCCCCCGTCCCCCCGGAAAAGATGCCGCGGATGATTTCCGCGTTTACTTTCGCGTCTCCGCCGATCACTTCCTTTAAAGAATACGTGCGCAGTCCGAGAAAGTCCGGGTTAATTTCAAACGTCCGGATCTCCCCGTCCTTTAGCTCAGTGACCTGCGTCGCATCGGAAATGCTGATTTCATCCAGCCCGTCCAGGCTGGCTACAACCAGCGCACGTTTCACACCGAGCGCCTGCATGACATGGGCGATCGTTTCCGTCTTGCCTTTATCGAAGATTCCGAGCACCTGCCGGTCCGCCCCGGCCGGGTTGGTGAGCGGCCCCAGCAAGTTGAACACCGTCCGAACCCCAAGCTCCTTCCGAGGTCCTGCCACATGCTTCATCGACTGATGATACAGCTGGGCGAACATGAAACAGATGCCGACTTCCTCCAAGCACCGGGCCGCCTGCTCCTGACCGAGCTGGATGTTCACACCGAGTGCTTCCAGCACATCCGCGCTGCCGCTTTTGCTCGACATCGCACGGTTGCCGTGCTTGGCTACGCGGATTCCGCCGGCCGCCGCCACAATCGCTGCGGTCGTCGAAATGTTGAAGGTGTCGGCTCCGTCCCCTCCCCGTACCGCAGGTGTCAAGCAAATTCGTCTGCCGGGTCATCACCCGGTTCGATTTGGCCCGCATCGTCTCCGCGAAGCCGGTGATTTCCTCGATCGTCTCCCCTTTAATACGCAGACCTGTCAGAAATCCTCCGATCTGCGCCGCCGTGGCACGGCCCTCCATCAGCTCGGACATCACGAGCCGGGCTTCGGCCCGGGTCAGATTTTTGCAAACCGATCACTTTCTGAATCGCCTGCTGTACCGTAAGCTGCTGCTCCATCCTTAACGCCTCCCCAATATTCCATTCACTTGAAGTGGACCCTCGTACTTCAATTGTTGATATAGTAATCCTGGTTGATCAGCGCATATTCGCTTGGCTTTCGGGCAAATACCGCTTCGGCGATACGGATGGACTTCAGCATCCCTTTGGCTTTGTTCACCGTCTCCTGGTATTCGCTTTCCGGCACGGAATCCCATACGATTCCCGCTCCCGCCTGCACGTAGGCTTTGCCGTTCTTGAAAATAATCGTCCGGATCGTAATGCACGTATCCAAATTCCCCGAAAACCCGAGATACCCGATCGCACCGGCATAAGCGCCGCGCGCTTCATTTTCCAGCTCCGCAATAATTTGCATCGCTCTCAGCTTCGGCGCCCCCGATACGGTACCCGCCGGCAGGCAGGAGATGAAGGCGTCGTAGAAATCCTTGTCGCGCGCCAGCTTCCCCGAGACATTCGATACGATATGCATGACATGCGAATAGCGCTCGATTTCCATGAACGTATCACATCTCACGGTGCCGAATTCCGAGACGCGGCCGATATCGTTGCGACCGAGGTCGACCAGCATCAAGTGCTCCGCCCGTTCCTTCTCGTCGGCCAGCGGCTCCTTCTCCAACGCCAAATCTTCTTCCGGCGTCTTTCCCCGCGGCCTCGTACCGGCGATCGGGCGGGTCTCCACCTTCTCCTCCTCCACCCGGACAAGCAGCTCGGGCGACGTGCCGACAATCACTTCCTCGTCCATCTTGAGACAGTACATGTATGGGGAAGGATTCAATGTCCTTAAGACCCGGTAAACCTGCAGCGGCGAAATATCCGTCTCAATCTCAAACCGCTGCGAGAGCACCACTTGAAAAATGTCGCCGGCACGGATGTATTCTTTCGCCTGCTCGACGTTCGCGATAAACTGCTCTTTCGTGAGGTTGGATTTCACCTCGCCGAGTTCCACATCGTCCGGAATCGGATTGCCGCCCGTGAACAAGGAAGGCAGAGGACGCTTCAGCCGTTCAATCGTCGCGTCAATCTTGGCGCAGGTGGCTTCATAAGCCGCCAAAATGTCCGCGTCCGTTCCATGCTTCGGCACATGCACGTTCGCGATTACCTTCAGTTGCTGCTTGAAATGATCAAACACAATGACCTGATCGCAGAACATAAACTGGATGTCGTTCATTTGCAGATCGTCCTTGCGGTGCGCCGGCGGCTTCTCGTAATACTGAAGCAGGTCATAACCGAAGAATCCTACCGCTCCGCCCGTAAAGCGCGGTAAATCCGGGAGCGAGGGGCTGGAATACGCACGGAGGTAAGCTTTCAGCACATCCACGGGCTTCTCCTCCGAAGTGATCCGCCCGTCCGGACCGTCCACATGCACTTTGCCGTTCTTGGCATGGATCATCATGAAAGGATCCGTACCGATGAAAGAGTACCGGGCCCATTTGACGCCGCCCTCCACGCTTTCGAGCAGGAACGCCCTCTTCTCCTCATAAAAATGCTGGAAGATGCGTATCGGCGTTTCCGTATCCGCCATCAGATTGCGGGCGACCGGGATCAAATTGTACTGTTTGGCCAACCGCAGCACTTCTTTCGCTTCCGGTGTGTACATGGACATCTCTCCTCTTCTCCACTCGAGCTGGTATCTCAACAAAAAAAGCCTCTACTTCTCAGTAGAGGCAGGTTTATTCAGCAGATGACGAATTACGGGCTTAACATCAACATACGAATACGCACAAAAAAACAAAATCACAAAGGGAAAAGTCCGATAACGATCTTCCCGCGCATACCGTATCCTGATACCGTAACTCCAAAAAGCAACCTTCGCTCATCTCATCTGTACTGAACTCAACTAAACTCGGCTCTACTCTAACTCGAATCCTAATTACCTAAAAACAACTATACTATCTTTATTATGATTTTGTCAATAAATCAGGCCGCAAACGCATCGCTTCATTCAAATAAACATGATGGATTTCATTCTGCTTCTTCTCGGTATTCACCATCACCATCAGGCGGATACATAATGGCAGGTCGCCTTCCACCGGAACCTCCACCGAGCACATCAGCGGAACAAGCTCCCAACCGGTCATGGAGCGGATGGCTTTGGCGGGAAACGCAGCCGTCAAATCCGTCGTAACGGTGATAAAAACGCTCGCAATCTCTTCCGGAACGATGCGATTCTCCGCAATAATCTGATGCAGCGGCTCGGTGGTGGCGTTCAGGATCTCATTCTCTTCGTTATGCTCCACGGTCGTTGCGCCGCGTATTCCCCTCACATACATCCGTTAGTCCTCCCGTTTCAGTTGTTCCACTATTTCTCTAACGGACTCGGCGGAAACATTCTTGTCGATGACCACCCGGCCGATATCCGTAGGAATAATGTAGACCATCTTGCCTTCGTTGAATTTTTTGTCATGCATCATGGCCCGCATAATGGCATCCGTATCGAGATGCGCCGGGATTCGCGTAGGAAGGCCGAATTTTTTGAAAATCCGCTTGGTTACCGTATAAACACGCTCCGGGTTGCCCATCGCCACTGACAGCTTGGCGGCTCCCACCATGCCGATGGCAATCGCTTCGCCGTGCAGCGGCTCGTTGTACCCGCCGACAGCTTCCAAAGCATGTCCAATGGTATGCCCCAGATTCAAAATAGCACGCAAATCGTTCTCCCGCTCATCCTGCGAGACGACGGCCGCCTTCACGCTGCAGCCTTTATAGAGACCATACTGCAGCGCTTCCGGGTCGAGTCCGACCAGACGGTCGGCGTTCTCCTCACACCATGCGGTGAATTCCGCATCCCAGATGAGGCCGTGCTTGATCATCTCGGACAAGCCCGCCCGGACTTCCCGCTCCGGGAGCGACTGAAGCGTCCGCGTATCGTACAGCACCATCTCCGGCTGGTGAAAGGCGCCGATGATATTTTTGGCCAGCGGATGGTTGACGGCGACTTTGCCGCCCACGCCGCTGTCATGCGCGAGGATCGTTGTCGGAATTTGTACGAAACGGATGCCGCGCATGTAGCTTGCAGCCACGAAGCCGGCCAAATCGCCGACTACGCCGCCCCCTAGGGCAATCACTGCCGATTTCCGGTCGAGGCCCGCCTCGAGTGCGGTCGTAACAACCTCCTCCAGAACTGCCAGCGACTTCGATTTCTCGCCCGACGCCACAGTATGGGACACTGCTTTGTAGCCGGCCTTGGTCAAGTTGTCCGTTATCCGCTCAAGATATTTGGGGCCGACTTGAGAATCGGTGACGATGAGCGACGGGGGAGACTTTACTGATCCCATGCTTGTCGAAATAAGAGCCGATCTCGTCCAGCAGGCCTTCACCAATATAGATAGGATAGGAGCGGTCGCCCAAATCCACCTTCAGCTCTTTTATCATATCCGGCTCCCCCGTCCGACTTGTTAAGATGCCCCCGGTGAATCAGTACTGCTTGATTTGCTCCAGGTAGCTGTTATAGTTATTGCGGATCTCCTCGATCGAATCCCCGCCGAATTTCTCCATGAACGCCTTGGCCACTTCCCATGCCACAACATTCTCCAGAATCACGCCTGCTGCTGGCACCGCACACGTATCGGAACGCTCCACCTGGGCGGTGAAGGATTCCTTCGTATCGATGTCCACGCTTTGCAGTGCTTTGTACAGCGTCGAGATCGGCTTCATAACGGCGCGCACCACGATCGGCTCGCCAGTCGTCATACCGCCTTCAAACCCGCCTGCCCGGTTGGTAGCCCGGATAAAGCCGCGCTCTTCATCATAATTGATTTCATCGTGAACGGAAGAGCCCCTGCGCTCCGCCGCCTCGAACCCGATGCCGAATTCTACGCCTTTGAACGCTTGAATGGAAACCACAGCCTGCGCAATCCGTCCGTCAAGCTTGCGGTCCCACTGCACATGGCTTCCGAGACCTACCGGAACGCCCTCGATAATGCATTCCACGATCCCGCCGAGCGTATCCCCGTCTTCCTTGGCGGCATCAATGGCGGCGATCATCTTCGCTTCGGCCTCCGGATCGGTAACGCGCAGCGGGGATTCTTCCGTGACACGGATCAATTCGTCGATCGGCATGTCCTTCCGGCTAACCTCTACCTCGCCGATCCGAATGACCTGGCCAGCCACTTTGATTCCGAACTCCTTCAGAAGCTCCCGCGCCATGGCACCGACAGCCACCCGCATCGTCGTCTCCCGGGCGCTCGAGCGCTCCAGAATATTGCGCAGATCGCGCTGATTGTATTTCAGGCCCCCGTTCAAATCGGCATGACCCGGGCGCGGCCGGTTCACCCGGCGCTTCGTTTCGTCGCTTCCTTCGATGGGCTCGATATTCATTACCGAAGTCCAGTGCTTCCAGTCGTTATTCTCCACGACAAGCGCAATTGGAGCTCCGGTCGTTTTACCGTGGCGCACCCCGCCGACAATTCTCGCCGTATCCTTCTCGATCTGCATACGGCGTCCGCGTCCGTACCCCTTCTGGCGGCGGGCAAGCTGAAAGTTCACCTCTTCAAAGTTAACGGTCACATTGCTCGGAAAGCCCTCGATAATGGCCGTGAGCCGCGGACCGTGTGTTTCCCCTGCTGTTAAGTATCTCACCGGTATGTCCCCTTTCGTCCTATCCCCAAAAAAGAGCCGCCATAGCCGCGCCGGATGCGATGCCTGCCGCTCCTTCGCGCTTTAGCGCTTTCATGTACTCCATTCCTGTGCTAATTATAGTATAGCTCCCACGGTTTGACAAGAAAGCCGCGGTGAAAAAAGAAGCGCCTCCCGGACCATGGGTCCAAGGCGACGCTTCTTGCCGGTATGCTTCCTCGGCCGGATCAGCTGTTCACGGACTTTTTGGCGAGTACGCGTGCAAGCTCAGCCGGCTCGGGTTCGTTGACCATTCCCATAACCTGCAGCGAATCGATCCCTAAGATCTGGGCGCATTCCTGCAACGTGATGAATCCGCGTTTGTAGGCGGTTATAACTTTACGTTTATCCATGCGAGCCCCCTCCGCCCGTCTCTGCCGAAGCAGGATCCGGACATACCGTTTATTCTTAATTATGGGCATCCATGGAAACGGATATACTTGCTACTGCACTTTGCGGTAAAAAAACGTATCCGCCGGCTCCAGGCCATATTGCCCCGGAGAGAAGATTTGCTCGGTGCTGCCGACAAACAAGACACCTCCCGGCTTCAGCGCTCCGGCAAACTTTTGATAGAGCAGATGCTTCGCTTCTTCCGTAAAATAAATCATCACATTCCGGCAAATGATTAAATCGAACTGGGTATCGAACGGATCGGTCAGCAAATTTTGCTTTTGAAAACGGATGGCCTTTTTTAATGAGTCCGCAATATGATATGTCAAATTTTCCTGACGGTAATATTTCTTCAGATAGTTGGCCGGAACATCACGGACCGAACGGTCGGAATAGACGGCTTTTTTCGCTTTTTCCAGCGCGCCTTCATCAATATCCGAAGCGATGACCACGGCATCCTTCAGCGCACCGAGTTCTTCCAGGATCATGGACAGCGTGTAGGGCTCCTCGCCGGTGGAGCAGGCGGCGCTCCAGCACTTCAGCTTGCGCGATTTGCGGAGCATCTCGGGAAGAAACCGCTGTTCCAGCACTTCCCAACGATTGGGATTGCGCCAAAATTCGGAAACGTTGATCGTCATCCGGTCCAGAAACTCGTAAAACAGCTCTTTATCCTTCGTCATCGCTTCGAAAAAAGAGACGAATGTCGTATAGCCTTTCTTCTGCCGCAGCGTAGTCAGACGGCGCTTCATCTGGGCTTCCTTATACTGAGCCAGATCGATGGAGGTATAATCTTTTACTTTCTTGACAAAAAGCTGAAAATCCTTGTCGTCGTCCATCCAAACTCCTCCGTTAAATCCATGGTTGTATCGTTTTTCCGTAGGCTACCAGCTCTTCCGGCGAGAAGAAATTGGCGATTTCCCTTTCCGCACTTTCCGGCGAGTCGGATCCGTGAATCAAATTTAAATTCGTATGTACGGCAAAGTCGCTGCGAATCGTTCCCGGCGCCGCTTCCAGCGCATCGGTCTTGCCGATCATGGCACGTGTGAGCGCAATGACGCGGTCCCCTTCCCACACCATCGCAAACACAGGACCGGATGTAATGAATTCAATCAATCGCTCGTAAAAGTCCTTGCCCTTATGCTCGGCGTAATGTCTTTCCGCTTGTTCACGGCTGACCTGGAGCAGCTTGGTCAGCGGGCCAGCTTGAGTCCTTTGCGCTCGAACCTTCGCACGATCTCCCCGATTAAGCCTCTTTGAACACCGTCGGGCTTTACCATCAAAAATGTTTTCTCCATAAAACGCGCTCCTCTCGTCCAGTGGATGGGATCATGTTAAAGAAAAGCTGCTGCGGCTTCGACGAACGGCTAGTATGAACGGTTTCCGACGAAGTGAGCGACGCTGATCAGATCTTTCTTGGCCTGAATGTCCGGCAGACCCTCGAGTGCATGGATCGCTTTGTCTATGTATTTGGAAGCCACCTCCTCCGCCCGGCGGATTCCGTCGCTTCCGCGGATCAGGTTCAGGAAACCGCTGATATCGGTTTGTCCGTCCGCGGCCTCAATACGGGCGATTTCATCCAGCAATCTGGGCCGGAGCTTGTCATCCTGCAGCGCAAAGATCACGGGAATTGTAATATTCCCCTGCCTTATATCGCTGCCCGGCGGCTTGCCGATCTCCTTCTCCGTACCGCATAAATCCAGGATATCGTCGCGCACTTGGAAAGCCATGCCTACATTATAGCCGAAAGAATACAGCTGTCGACAGCTTTTTTCAGGAGCTTCGGCCGCAAGGGCCCCGAGTTGGCAGCTATTGGCAATGAGCAAGGCGGTTTTTCTGCGGATGCGCAGCAAATAATCGCGGACCGATTGACCGGCATGGAAGAAAAAGCGGATTTGCTCCATCTCGCCGATGCTCATTTCCACCAATGTTTTGGACATGATTTGATGAATCTCGGGATTCGGGAGCCGGGTTACGATATTCAGTGCTCTGGCAAAAATATAGTCTCCGGTATACATGGCGATCCGGTTGTCCCACTTGGAGCGGACAGTAAGCTGTCCCCGGCGGGTGGAAGCGTCGTCGATGACATCGTCATGAACGAGCGAGGCCATGTGGATCAGCTCGAGCGGAACGGCGACGTGCTTGATTTTCTCAAGATCGTACTTCCCGAATTTCGCACCGAGCAGAACAACCACCGGCCGGAGCCGCTTGCCCCCGGCTTTCAGCAAGTGGAGCGAAGCTTCGCGAAGCAAAGGATGGTCGACATCAATGCTCCGCTCGAGCTCCTTCTCGATATATCCGATATCTTTTTTTAATTTGGCGTACAAATCCAACAGTTTCATTCCGTCACCCGTACTAAAGAATTATCTTCCCAAATGTGCAGCGTGACCTCACGTTCCAAGAAGCCGAGCTCGGCCGCATACCGATAATAAAGCGTAAGTCCGGACCACTGCTTCGGTCCGAAATCGTAGCATAAATTAGTGAAATAATGAGTCCAATACTCGCTTGTTCCGCCGTATAATGCCTGTGCATCGCGGACCATCCCCGTCAGGTCGGCAAGAGATTTTTCCTTGCTCTCCAGAATGCCGTTATACACCCTGCGCACCAGATCGGGAAACTGCTCCACGGTTTGCCTGCGGATGGCACAGACGGCAAAGGACATCCATTCTCCCGTCAGCCTTGTCCACTCGGCCCCGAGGTCCGTAACAAGGTAGCCGTGTTCCTCCCAGCTAGCCTTGATCGCATGATCGCCGATGAGAAGCGCGGCGTCCGCCGTCTTCATCATCGTATCCAGATCCGGCGCGGCGTACACATATTCCGGCTGCACCCCGTAAAATTTGTGCAGAATGATCTTCAGGAGGTTGACGGTCGTCGCCGAAGTGGTCGGCAAGATAACCTTCGCTTGGTTCAGTTCTTCAAGCGGTTTACGGTGAAACAGCAGCAGGGACTTTACATGGCTGTAGGCGCTGACGGACATATGAGGAAAGATCATATATTCGTCAAAGTGCTCCCCGTAGGAGAACGAAGAAATTGCCCCCAAATCGATCTCACCCCGGGCCATGGCCCGGTTAAGCCCGGTCGGCACCTGCTGAATCACTTCAAGCTCATCCCCGAATGCGGAGAACGGAAAGTAATAAAAGAGCGGCCATACATTCGTAAAATCAATGCGGCCGATGCGGATCGTCGGTTTCTTCGTCATTTGGCATACCCCATCTTTTAAACAGTTGATGTTCGATTTCCATTGCGTCCAATATTTTTCCTGCCATAAAATCGACGATATCATCCAGCGTCTGCGGACCCTGATAAAAGGCCGGCATGGCGGGGATGATCCTGACGCCCATCCGGGCCAGCTTCAGCATATTCTCCAGGTGGATTGCATGCAGCGGCGTCTCTCTCGGAACAAGGATCAGCTTGCGGCCTTCCTTCAGCATGACATCCGCCGTCCGCTCAAGCAGGTTGTCCGATGCGCCGTTCGCAATGCCGGACAGCGTCCCCATTGAACATGGGACGACGACCATGCCCTGCGTCAGGAAAGAGCCGCTGGCGGTCTTGGCTCCGATATCCAGCACCGGGTAATATTCAAGCTTGCCCGGCAGTCCGCCGAATTGCCGCTCCAGCGTATCGCTTCTCCTTGCCGTATCCCAGCCCAGCTCTTCTTTAAGCACGCGCCAGCCGGCATCGGTCACGATCAGATGCACATGCTCACCCCGGGACAGCATAAAACGGCACAACCGAACGCCGTAGGCCGCACCGCTGGCGCCGGTCATGCCGATAACCCAAGGCTTCTTCATCCCTTAAACACCACCAAATCAATCAGCGTAAACAGGAAGACGACGATGCTTAACGTACTGTTCAGCGTAAAAAATGCTGTATTGAGGCGGGTCAGATCGGTCGGCTTCACGATCAAATGCTCGTACATGAGCAGCGCATAAGCGATGAGCACCCCGGCGAGATAGACCCAGCTCAAGTTCGTTAAAAAAACAGGCCGATGAAACCTGCAGCGGTGACGATATGAAACCAGCGGGCAATGAGCAGCGCCTTCGGAATGCCGAATTTGGAAGGGATGGAATGAAGACCTTCCTTCCGGTCGAAATCCACGTCCTGGGTAGCGTAAATCGTATCAAAGCCCGCGAGCCAGAAGACAATGGCCACATAGAACACAATCGCGGTCCAGGAGAATTCATTCGTTACGGCGACCCAGCCTCCCAGCGGAGCCAAAGCTACCGTCATCCCCAGATAGATATGACACGCCCATGTAAACCGTTTGGTATAGGAATAAAAAACTAACAGGAACACGGCGATCGGCATCAATTTGATACAGATCGGACTCAGATTATAAGCGGCCACAAATAATACAATCAAAGAAATGATAACAAAGATAATGGCTTCTTTCGATGAAATCAGGCCGGCCGGAATCGCCCGCATGGACGTCCTCGGGTTCTTGGCGTCAAAGACTTTGTCGATGACCCGGTTGAGTCCCATTGCCGCGCTGCGCGCTCCGATCATAGCCAGCAGAATCCAGCCGATCTGTGGCCACGAAGGAAGATGATGAAATTTCACTACCGATCCGAGCAAGGCCCCCATGAACGCGAATGGCAGTGCGAACAGCGTATGTTCGATTTTGATCATTTCCAGAAATATTTTCGTCTTTCTCCATATCATGATGTCCTACATCTCCCTCAGCTTTGGTTGTCCGATTGCGGTTTCCTTCCGATGTGAAGTGCCGCGATGCCGCCAGTAAGAGGATAAGCCTTCACTTCGGCAAGTCCCGTCTTGCGGAAAATATCGGCCAGCTGCTTGTGATCCGGGAAATGAATCAGCGATTCGGGCGACCATTTATACTGCTCATAGCGTTTGGCGATCAGCTTGCCGAGCAGGGGCAGAACGCGTTGAAAATAAAAATAGTAAATGGATTTAAACGGTCGCCATGTCGGCTTCGACAGTTCCAGCGAGACGACAAGCCCTCCAGGCTTTACCACGCGCTGCATTTCTTCGATCACCTTCACCAGGTCGGGGACGTTGCGGAGGGCGAACCCGATCGTCGCGTAGTCGAAGGAATTGTCCTCGAAGGGCAGTTCCATCGCATTGCCTTGAATCAGCCGGATTTGCTTGTCCAGCCCGAGCTTCTCCACCTTGTCCGCTCCCACATCGAGCATGTTTTGGCTGAAATCAAGCCCGACGATCGGGCCATTTCCGCTGGCCTGCGCCAGACTGATCGTCCAATCGCAGGTGCCGCAGCAAAGATCGATCGCCGAGCTGCCGGGCCTCACGTTCATTTGCTTCATGGTGAATTGTCTCCAGACCTTATGCCGCCGGAAACTTAAAATATCGTTCATCAGGTCGTATTTGGGCGCAATGCTCTCAAAGACCGAATGAACAAACTGTTCTTTGGACTTGCCCTGCATATTCTTAGGTCACCTCAAACTTCCTCAATAGCGCGCGGGGCCGATAGATAGCGGCGGAACGGTTCCCCGATCTGCTGCAATTCCTTGCTCAGCTTATCTGAATCGAGCCCCTGCAGCTTATCCTGCAGTTCATCTATGCAGCTGCTCAGCGGCTGGTACAGCTGCGGGCGTCACCTTGTACTTCATCCACAGGGAACGAAGCTTCGAAGCGTCGGCTTCCCCTGCCTGAAGCAGCTTCCGTTCTTCCTTGGTACCCGTTTGAAGCACATGCCAATAACCCCAGCTGTCCCTGTACTCCTGCGCCGATTCCGCCCGCTGAATCTCCTGGAGAAGCACTTCGCAGCGGGTGAACAGATGAAGTAGCTCCGGCCATACCGCATGAAACCGATCCTCCAGCAGTGCCGCAAAGGACATAAAAACCTGCGCCTTCACTTCTACCGTGTGGCGGATATAATCGTCCGCCGTCATTTTCAGCTGTTTCATCAGCATATACAAATTCATCTTCAGCCGGTTGGCTTCGCAGATCGCCTGCGACAGCTTGCCGACCAGATCGATATGCCCCGCATGCGACAGCAAATAATAAAAGCAGCTGCTGAAGTAATCGCCGGCCAGCACTTTTAACTGCCGCGACCTAGCCGCCTTCTGTTCCTTCTGGTCGTTGGTCGTGCTGACCATTTCATGCGTATCCAGCCCGAGCTGAACCAGCGAGGTCACGAGCGAATAAAGCTCGCTGTGTCCGGCCAGTACGCTGTGTCTATTCAAAAAAGCATACAACAGCCGTGTTCGGAAATCAGGAAATTGCGGCAGATCCGTATGCTTTTGAATCATGTCGTGTTCCATATATTTTTTGGCGATTTCCGGAATTCGATAAGAGTTCATATGTAAGCCTCCGAACCGTACGTTCAATCTCGTTCTCCATCCAAACTATTATAGCATAACCGGATCGGTTTCGCATATTTTTCAGACTTCAGTTTTTTTCCTTTTGCCGGTCCTGCCACCTGGGCGTATAGGTCATCCGGTAATGGGTTTCCAGATACTCCTGGAGTTCGTCTGCACTTTGAGGATTCAGCTTGGGCTCGTTCGGCGACCATTTCTCCCGCCTGGCATCGCTTGCAACGAGAAGCTGTGCGCTCCCCCTGTTCGTTGGAAGCGTCCAGAACGCGGACCAGCACCTGGTTGATGTTGGTGGAACTTGCGAACATGCCCTTCGGAATTTCGAACAAATCCTTCATGATATCCGTATTCTCGGCGGCTTTGGAGGCGGACAGGTCGATACTGACAATCGAATGGCTGACTTCCACCCTCCGGATTCGCAGATGAAGCTGCAGCTTGGATACCACGTCCACGATATTGCTCTCACTCACCGGTCGCGCTTTGACCGTGCTGAATACGCTGACCGTTTGGTCCAGCCGCGATACCATCGACAGCCCGAACGCTACGGCTATGGAAAGGAAAGTTGTAATCGCCAACCGCGTAACCCATTTCATGAGCGGGATCCTCCTTCGAGTTTGCCGGTATCTTTATGCTTGGCCTCCAGCCTTTTCTTTATCATTGTACAACGAAAAAAAGCAGGCTATGCCTGCACCGGTTAATAAATTATTCCTCTGTCGTATCGACCGTGCCGAATTTGGTCATAATTACGGCTTTCCCGCGAATCTTGATCGCCGAAGTATGCTCGGTAAACTGAGCCAGCATCACTTCGCCTTTGTCCAGCTTCTCCGTATGATGAAACTTGGTGTCCTGTCCCCGCGTTAATCCGATGACCTGCACCCCGTTATCCTTGGCTTTAATCAAAAAGAAATCACCCTGGTTTGTATCCATGCTCTTCTCTCCTCTCCGCTCGTCTGCCTCTCCCCTTAATGATGCAAAAAAAATATACCGATGTCAACTTAACCCTACAAAAAAATCGCTGCCCTTAGGCGACGACCGATTCATTGGCATAAGCCGTTTGTTTGCGGTTATAAAAGCCCTTGAAACGGCTCGGTACGAGCTTCGCCGCCCAATGGATCAGGAAGTCGGCGATTTTCACCGTAACATAAGCAAAAATCATCCCTGCGATGACGTCAAGCACCCAGTGAATCTGCAGATACATCGTGGAATAAATAATGGCGGCGCAATAAGTCACCATCATGTATTTAAAGATGCGGTCCTTCTCCCGCAGAGCCAGGAGCAGCATCGCAAAGGATATCGAAGTATGCATGCTCGGGAAGCAGTTCATGACATTCACCAGCATATCGTTCTCTGTAGCAAAATGACGTTTCAATAGATCCGGCTGTCCTTTTACCCACCAGACTTCGCGCAGAAGAATCAGGTTATAAAACGGCAAAATCAGCGGAAACTGCAGCAGATGGCCGGACAAAGCGTAAGACATCATCTTCTTGATGCTCTTCGTCCAGTAGCTGCGAATTAAGCAAATCCACAGAGACAGCACAAAGCCGTAATTATAAATCCAAGCCATGACGTTGTCGAGTATGGGATGGTGAAAGGCCCGGGCCCATGCCGCGTTGTTCAGCGGGATACTGTTCATCATGTCGTCCCATTTCCACGGATGGCGGTTGTTCTCAAACATCCAATTCGCGATTTTCCACCAGAGTCCGTTGCCGGAGCCGTAGAAATAATAAAATATGCCAAGCAGGGGAATACCTACTACAAAAAAACGTTTCCAATCCACATCGATTTGGTCTTTCCGGATGCCCATCAGACAGATAAGAAGCAGTATCCAGCATTCGATGCTCCAGTTGCCGACGACGCCGATCCGCCAGACCAGAAAGATTGAGGCGAGAATACCGTACATCGTCCAGTCGTTCGATGCTGCCCACCTCTTGAAATTAGCGCTCATTCCTTCCAATTCCCCTATACCTTTGCCTAGCCATAAAAATAAATTCACCTAAGTATAACAAATAAAAACGAAAAATGCTTCACAATTTTTTAACAATCGGATGTCAAATTTGACGGTTCGGGGAAAATTAAAAAAACACCGGCATCGACGGTGTTCTTCTCATGGTCGGAGTAGCGGGATTCGAACCCACGGCCTCACCCACCCCAAGGGTGCGCGCTACCAGACTGCGCCATACCCCGATATGCGGTTGCCAGAACAATAATTTTCCGGCAACGAGAATTATATAACAATGAAAAGACTTTGTAAAGACGTCACCGAAAAAAAGAACGCCCGAACGCTTATATCGTCCGGACGCCCTTCCACTATGTAGAACTTCATTGCTAACGTATTATTGGATTCCGTCCTTCAGCGCTTTGCCAGGCTTAAACGCCGGGATTTTGCTGGAAGGGATTTCGATCTCCTCACCGGTTTGCGGGTTGCGTCCTTTACGGGCGGAACGCTCGCGAACTTCGAAGTTGCCGAATCCGACCAGTTGTACTTTATCGCCGTTTTGCAAGGCCTCGGAAATGGCTTCGAAGACCGCTTCAACCGCTTTGGTTGCATCTTTCTTGGAAAGCTCGGAGCTCTCAGCCACTTTATTGATCAAATCGGATTTATTCATGCCACTTTCACCTCCCCCGAGAAAACCTTACTCTTACATCTCTTTGTTAACCGTTTCAGAGAAAAATATACATTCCATGCGAACTCCCGCAAAGAAATCAAGTTTATAGTAATACAGGACTAAAGCTTTTTCAAGTAAAAAGATAAAAATGCACCCGCAGGAGTGCATTTTAACCCAATTTGACGCTTTATAGGATTATAGCGATGAGCCCGCCTGAGCCTTCGTTGATAATCCGGCCGAGCGTTTCCTGAAGCTTGTAGCGCGCATTGTCCGGCATCATGGCGAGCTTCCCTTGGATGCCTTCCCTGACGATCGAATGCAGCGATCTGCCGAAGATGTCCGATTCCCAAATCTTTAGCGGGTTGTCCTCGAAATCCTGCATCAGATAGCGTACAAGCTCCTCGCTTTGCTTCTCTGTCCCGATAATCGGGGAGAATTCGGATTCCACATCGACGCGGATCATATGAATCGACGGAGCCGTCGCCTTCAGGCGAACTCCGAAGCGCGCGCCTTGACGGATAAGCTCGGGTTCGTCCAGGGCCATCTCCGCGAGGGTCGGCGGCGCAATGCCGTAGCCTGTCGTCTTGACCATCTCCAGCGCTTCGGCAAAATGATCATACTCCCGCTTGGCGTGAGTAAAGTCCTGCATGAGCTGCAGCAGGTGATCCTTGCCGCGGATTTCGACGCCGACGACTTCCATCAGAATACGGTCGTACAGCTCGTCGGGGGCATACAAATCGATTTCAGCCACGCCTTGGCCCATATTCATGCCGGCCAGCGCCGCCCGGTCGATAAATTCATATTCTTCGAAGTTGCTGACCACCCGGTCCACGTCCCGAAGCCTGCGAATGTCCTGCACGGTCTCGCGCACCGACGTTTCAAAGTGCGAACGAAGCCAGTGATTTTCTTCCAGCACCATCACCCAGCTCGGCAGATTGACATTCACTTCGTGTACCGGGAATTCGTACAGCACTTCGCGCAGGACGCCGGTCATATCGTCTTCATTCATATTGGCAACGCTCGTAACGACAACCGGCACGTCATGCTGAGCCTGCAGCTGGTCTGCGGAGCTCTTGGGCCGAATCGCTCTGCGGTTTGGTCGAGTTGACGATGACGATGAAGGGCTTGCCGACCTCTTTCAGCTCATGAATAATCCGCTCTTCCGCCTCGACATAAGAGGAGCGCGGAATTTCGGCTATCGTGCCGTCCGTCGTGATGACGACGCCGAGCGTGGCATGCTCCTGGATTACTTTGCGCGTGCCGATTTCAGCCGCTTCCTGAAAAGGGATTGCTTCGTCAAACCAAGGGGTATTGATCATGCGCGGCCCGTTCTCGTCTTCGTAGCCTTTAGCGCCCTCGACCACGTATCCGACGCAATCCACAAGACGTACGTTAACATTCAGTCCTTCAGCAACATGAAGCTGAACTGCGGTGTTCGGTACGAATTTCGGCTCCGTCGTCATGATGGTTCGGCCCGCGCGCGCTTTGCGGCGACTCGTCGGTTGCCCTTATACGGTCGGCTTCGTTTTGAATGTTGGGCAGGACAACCGATTCCATAAAGCGCTTGATGAACGTTGATTTTCCCGTACGGACCGCTCCAACGACCCCCAGGTAAATATCCCCGCCAGTACGCTCTGCAATGTCCTTAAAGATATCTACTTTTTCCAATGAGAATCCCTCCTACAGGTGGTTTAAGACGAAACTCGTACATGCTTCGGACTAGTACAAATATATGTTTGAATTTCAAGATTATGACCCCTTTCTATTTTTTATTTTTGTCAGGTCGCTGCCGGAATCCCCTGCTCGCAGGTCCTCAAGGCTTCATCTCTGACAAAATATATGTGTTCCCTGTGCAGGTTATTCTAGCTGAAAACAAAGAAAAGCCTCTATCACCTGAAATTAAAGGTTGATAGAGGCTTCGTTTCGCTAGGGGGCCGTGATCGGCACCGGCGTCCCGTTCTGCCAGCGGTATGCGTACGACCTGGCGGGTACGAACGGGGATTCCTTGACCAGCGGCTCCCGTAAATCCTCGCTTCCGTCCAGCTTGCTTTGAAGCTTCTCTTTGTCGATCAGCTTCATGATTTCCGGAGCGTAGTCAATCGTGACGCGCCCGGAATCGTGCAAGAGGAAGGGCAGCATTTGCTGAGGCGAATAAACGCTGCGGACCTGCTCCGGCTTCATCTTCAGTTTGTCAAAATCGATGAAGTGGAAACCCTTGGCAACCGGCTCGCCGAAGGGCGACTCGCCCGTGCGTGCTTTATAATCATCAATTTGCTTCTGCAGCTCCACGGTCTGCTGGAATGAGGTCAGATCCATCATTTTGACGGTCGGCTTCGTTTCCGCGTCGACGAGCACGTACATCGCCGAACCGCCGTTCTCAAAGGCATTGGCGGGTACTTCGCTTAGGTAGCGTCCGCGAAGCTTGGAGAAATCGATCGGATATTTCTCATAAAGCGGCGTCATTTCGTCGCTGTTCTTGATCGGAAGCACACCCGTCTTCGCCTTGTATTGATCGATCGCATTCTGCACCAATACGATATATTCACCGCTTGCGATCTGGTTCTGCTTCTTCAATTCGTTCGGGTACATGCATCCGCTTAAGGCTATCATCAATACAAGGATGATAGCGGCGCTCAAACCGGATTTCATATGCCGTTATCCTCCTCCCTTTGGCGTTCCAACTGCCGCCGGATCGCGCTCTTCAGCGGATCTTCCGGAAGCGTTACGACCGTATCCCCGATGATTTTGGCCTGGCAGGCTAGCCGGTAGCCTTGTTCCAGCAGGCTTCCGAGCTTCAGCTCTTCGTTCCGGTTGGGACAAGCCAGACCCGCTGCCTGCTCCGGGTCCACGGTCACTTTGCACATCAGACAGGATGCCTTGCCTCCGCAGCGTACCCGAATCGGGACGCGCGCCTTCCCTGCGGCATCCAGAACCGTGGTTCCGGGGCGGACCTGCAGTGATTTGGTATCGGGTAAAAAAGTAATGAGAGGCATTCCCGTTCTTCCTCCAACTGGGTTCTCGTTATTTGCCGCCGATTAGACGCCGGGCGAGGTCCGCCGCTTCCCGCGTGAATCGGTTGCGGGCAAGCAGGGTCTCAAGTACGGGCAGATGCCGCTCCGGATGCTCCCTGCAGACCTGTCCGATCGCTTCGTAGCGGTCGCTGCGGCCTCTCAGCATATTGAACAGCGACTCATGGGCGAGCGGCATCAGGCGGATCCCCTGCCCTCCGGTAAATTCGGACTCCCATATCGGCGAATACGTATTCTCAAGAAAGCCCGCTTCCACCACGTAGCGGCGACCTAGCGCATTCACTTCAAAGGCGCCGACCAGTTCGACCTTGGCCCCGCCGATCTCGTAATGGCTCAAAACCGATTGATAGATTGGCGTTTGGCTCTCCGCCTGCTCGTCCGTTGACCTTTCCTTCAGCGCCTGGTGCAGAGCCTCCGCATCCGGCCGGTCCGCATAAATATCCAGATCCCGGGGAGGTGACGACAACCGCACGCCCTGCAGCAGTAAACCGGTGCTCCCGCCGACCAGCCAAATGGCCGGAAGAGTGGAAGTCCGGGCACGGATCTCGGCAAGAGCATCCCGCGGCGGCCCGGACAGCTTGTCCATTTCCATTGTACTCATAAGATCATCCTGCTTTACATTTTAGAAATAAGGTTTATGGGTTACGGTCATCGCGCCCGACTGTTTAATCACCGCTTGACAGCCCAGCCGATAACCCTGAGCGAGCTCCTCCGGCTCCAAGGCGTCCAATTCTTCTTCCGTAGGGTGATTTAACAGCTCCATGCCTTCCGAAACAAGGCGACGGCGCTGGGAACAGGTACCACGCATACACGAGAAGCCCCAATCGATCTCGTGCTTCAAAGCCGTATCAAGAATGGACCAGCCGGTTTCAGGCTCAACCGTTTTATGCACCCTTCGCCCTTTTAAAGTCAGCATCTGCATCTTTCTCCTTTACGCGTCAGAACATCGAAACCATCATATACAGCAAGATAGGGATGAACAGTAAAAAGGCCACCAGCGACAAAACAAAGCGGAGAATTCCCTTCGTTTTATTCCTGGCAAAAGTAATAAGGAAGGACGCCGCGACCATCAGTCCGATTGCAATAAAGGACGCCCACATTTTGTCCATTGGCGACATAAGAAACCTTCGACCTCCCGAACCCCATAAATATGTATCCATCATAACATAACTAAAGCCCGGTATCGATGACGATACCGGCTTGTCCGTCCCCCTGGACAAAAAAAGCACAAGCTCACCTTCCGGCGGCTCATGCCTTAAAGCGCGGCCCTTACTTTTTCATGATCATTTTCATGAGCTGCTCCATGTTGTTCGTATTCATTTTGCTGCTTTTGATCGCTTGAATCAGCTCATTCATCGTTTGCTCGGATACCGGGATGTTCACCAAACCGGACACCTGCTTGATCAGTTGGCGCAGCTGCGCATCGCTTTGCATGGTTGAGGGCTTCACGCCGCTGGCCAGTTTGTAAATGTCCTTCTCCGAGACTGTTTTGCCCGTTTTCTTCTTGACGACGTTGAGTACGTCTTTGGGCATATTTTTATCAGGCATCGCCATACCTCCTCAGACTGCGTTGTAGGCGCCATGCGGCAGATTCGCGTCTAGTCTGAGGTATTATATGATGACGAGCGCCTTCCCGTGTAGGCGCCCGTCTACTTATTCGGGCGAATTGAAATTGGCCGCGTCAGGGAAGATGTCGGGGAAAGCATCGATCTCGTGGGTCCGGTCCCGTTCCATCAGATGCTCTACGGCCGTTTTGGGATCCTTGCCCTCGAACAAAACTTGATGAAGTTCCGCCGTGATCGGCATCGTAATATCATACTGCTGCGACAAGCGGTAGGCCGCCTGGGTGGTGCGGACGCCCTCTACCACCATCCCCATCTTCTGCAAAACCTCTTCCAGCGGAAGTCCTGTGGCCAGAAGGGAGCCCGCTCTCCAGTTCCGGCTGTGCTGACTTGTGCAGGTAACGACCAGATCTCCGATACCCGCGAGCCCTGAGAACGTAAGCGGATGGCCGCCCATGGCCGTGCCAAGACGAGTGATTTCCGCGAGTCCGCGCGTCAGCAGTGCCGCTTTGGCGTTATCACCGAAACCAAGCCCGTCGGAGAGTCCCGCGCCGAGGGCAATAATATTTTTCAAAGCGCCGCCGACTTCCACCCCGGTTACATCATCATTGGTATAGACCCGGAAATACGGAGCCATTAGGAGATCCTGCGCCTGCTTGGCCGTCTCCGGACTGCCGGCGACCACCACCACGGTGGTCGGACAGCGACGGATCACTTCCTCCGCATGGCTTGGCCCGGACAGAACCGCGATACGGCTTGGATCATACTCGGGGAGCTCTTCAGCGATCACTTCGCTCATCCGCTTCATCGTTCCGCTTTCGAAACCTTTCGTCGCGTGAATCAGGAGCGCATTTTTGTTAAAGTAAGGACGCATACCGGAAACCACTTCACGCATGGCGGAAGAAGGAGCTACAACAACGGCCGCATCGGCGTCCGAGAGCGCTTCCTCCAGCGAAACGGTCGCCTTTATTCCCGGAGATAACAGAACATCGCTTAAAAAGCGGCTGTTCCGGTGCGCGGAATTGATTTCGGCCGCCTGCGAAGCATTGCGCGTCCACATCACGACCTCGCGGCCGTTATCGGCCAGCACGGAGGCGATCGCCGTCCCCCAGGCGCCGGCCACGAGGACGGCTGTTTTCTTTGTTCAGGCATTCTGCGTCCACCCCTTGGATGATGAGTCAGGCCGTTTTTTTGGCTCCGAGCTTATTTTCCTTACCCTTCACCAGCTTGACGATATTGCTGCGGTGCCTTACCCATGCAAAAACGAATAATACCAAGCTAAGTACAAGGATTTCCGTCGGCTTATGCATGATCCATATAAAAGGGGCAGCAGTGCGGTAAGCAGAAGTGAGCCGAGCGAAACATACCTTGTCAGAGCTATGACAATAATGGCGATGATCCCGGCATAGAGCGCCGGAAAGAAGGCCAGGGTCGCCATCACCCCGATGGTGGTGGCGATCCCCTTTCCCCGCGGAAGCCGAAGAAAACCGGCCAATTATGGCCTGCAATGACGCATACCCCCGCCAGCACCTCGATCAAAGGGGTACCCCCGCTCATCAGTGCTGCAACCCATACGGCCGCAACACCCTTGAGAGCGTCCAGCAGAAGCACTGCGATTCCCGGTCCCTTGCCGAGTACGCGCAGGGTATTCGTCGCGCCGGCATTCCCGCTCCCATGCTGCCGGATGTCAATCCCCTTCAGCAACTTACCCGCCAAATAGCTGAAGCTGACCGAACCGAGCAGATATCCGATCAGCAGACGATACATACGCTAACAAACTCCATCTCTCCTATTCATCGTCTGATTTTTTCCGCGTAAAGAGACGAAGGGGGTTCCCTCAAAGCCGAACGCTGCGCGGATTTTATTCTCCAGGTAACGCATATAGGAGAAATGCATCAGCTCCGGATCGTTCACGAAGAAGATGATCGTCGGAGGCTTCACCGCGACCTGCGTGCCGTAATTGATCTTCAGCCGCCTGCCCTTGTCCGTAGGCGGCGGGTTGATCGCCACGGCATCGGACAGCACATCGTTCAGGACATGCGTCTGGATGCGGAGCGCGTGCTGTTCGGCGACATTGTTGATGACAGGGAACAGCTTATGCAGTCGCTGCTTGGTCTTCGCTGATACGAAGACGACAGGCGCGTAGGTCATAAACAGAAAATGGTCGCGGATTTTTTGGGTAAACTGATGCATCGTTTTATCGTCTTTCTCCACGATATCCCATTTGTTGACGACGAAGATGGCAACTTTACCCGCTTCATGTGCATAGCCGGCGATATGCTTGTCCTGCTCGATGATGCCTTCCTGCCCGTCGATTACGACAAGGACCACATCCGCGCGCTCAATGGCCTTCATGGCCCGCATGACACTGTACTTTTCAGTAGTCTCGTATACTTTGCCGCGCTTGCGCATGCCAGCCGTATCGATAATGACGTACTTCTGTCCGTCCTTCTCGAACGGCGTATCGATCGCGTCCCGCGTCGTTCCCGCCACATCGCTGACGATAACGCGTTCCTCGCCGAGAATGGCGTTCACCATCGACGATTTGCCGACGTTCGGTCTCCCGATGAGCGCCACCTTGATGACGTCTTCGCCATACTCCTCTTCCTGCGTATCGGGGAAATGCTGAATCACCTCATCCAGCAAATCGCCGAGCCCCGTCCCGTGTGCGCCGGAGATGCCGACAACCACCCCGAAGCCCAGGCTGTAAAACTCATAAATATCGTCCATCCGCTGCAAATTATCGACTTTGTTGACGGCGACGACCACCGGCTTCTTGGCACGGAACAGCATCTCAGCCACCTCACTGTCGGCCGGAGTTACTCCCGCTTTGGCGTCGACCATAAAGACGATCACATCGGCCTCTTCGATCGCAAGCTCCGCCTGCATCCGGACCGACCGCATGATCTGATCTTCGCCTTCAATCTCTATCCCGCCGGTATCGATTACGCTGAATTCGCGGTCCAGCCATTCCCCCGTACCGTACAACCGGTCGCGGGTTACTCCCGGCTTGTCTTCAACGATCGCAAGCTTATCGCCGATAATCCGGTTAAATATGGTCGATTTGCCTACATTCGGCCTTCCAACAATTGCCACAATGGGCCTAGACATTCCCTTCATTCCCTTCTTTCTCGCACAAACAAAGCTAAGACATTATAACAAAAACTGGTGCGATAGTAAATGAACCGTCTCACAAGCTAGGGGTTTGGCAGGTTCAAGCGCAGCAGTCTTTATTAAATAGTTAGCCGCCCAGCTCTTACGTTTGTGCCTATGTATGTTTGACGACGATCAGGGTTCCGTTCTGCAAGTCGTGCGCCGAAGCGTCGAGGATCTTTTCCAGCGAGAAAGCCACCTTCTGCTGCTCCTCTTCATCCTGTACGATAAAAATCGGAGCTCCCCGCCTACCTTATTCTTGTCCATCGTCACCACCGCCATGATTTGTCCCATTCTTCAGCCTCCCGCCTTTCCCGATTGGTTCACATCCGCTTCCGACGGCATCCGTATCGCGCTCTCCAGGATCGGGGAATTAAGCAGCACCTGCCTTGCTTTTTCCGGATGATAATCCTGCGGCAGCAGCAGAACGCCCAGGCGGCCGTCCTTCATATCCAGCTTGGCCAGCGGAAGCAGGGAAGGTTCGCCTTCATCGCGGTATACGCCGAGAATGGTCGAAGCATCGTGAAGCGGCGCCTGCCGCTGTCCGGGGTTGGCAATCGTTACGCGTGCGTTATTGTTTTTCGGCTTCAGTATGAGCCCCATTCCCCGTTCCCGGATCACCCGCTGGGTATCGGCAAGCCCCAAATTCATGATGTAGATGTCGTCGACATATAAGTTAGGGCCGTCTATGCGCACTTCTCCGACGGAGACATCGGCGATATTGCGAATATTTTTTCCGGTCTTGAAGTAATTCGTAATCACTACGGAGATAATGCCTGCCAGTACTCCCCAATACCAGGCCCAAACAATGCTGCAAAAGGAGCTGATAAACGCGGCGAAAATAACCAGATAGTTCCGCCCCTCGAATACCATCGCGATTCCCTCGATGTAGGCCGCCCCGCGGGGCACCAGCTCGTGGCTGTCGATCTGGGTTAACGTCTGGCGCTCCATGTTGCGTACATCGCGGAACTGCTGGGCCGCCATGGCCAGAAACGTCATCGCCGTATAATTTTTATCCAGCGGCGACGGAACCGCGACCGCACCGAGCCCGGCGGCAATGACGCCAAGGGACAGATGGATGATCCTTCCGTGCGGGTAGGTCGGATACTGCCTGTAATCGGTTCGCAGCATACTGATGCGTGAAGCGATGCCGAAGAATACGCCAACGAGGATGCCTACCGTATATTTTTGCTCGATCAGCCAAGCCCACATCAAATGCCGCCTCCCTTCGAGGGTTCCGAACGTTCCTCCGGGGTTTCCGCTTCGTCTGTCACGAACCGATCTTTCGCCAGTCCCCACAGCCTCTGGCAGCAGAGCGCTGCGCCGGTCATCAGCAGAGAAAATCCCCGGACAAAAAATACGGTCATCCACCATTCGTCCTGGAATTCCGGCCTTCCCCACACCATCGGCTTATCATGATGATGAGAAATACCGTACAACCCTTCACCTGCGAGCAGACCTAACGAAACCGCGGCCAATTGGGTCATGGGGGTACGAAGCAGTACTGCGGTCAAGCCGCCGAACAAGATCCCGTCACTCAGCTTGCTGCCAAGCCACAGCAGATGCGGCATCATCCGGACCGTCTCTTTCAGGAAGAAAGAGATCGATCCGATCAAGAGCCCTACGGACAGCAAGTGCAGCCGGAGAAGCCAGCCTCGAGTACGGTAAAGACCTGCCGCAATCACCAAGCCAATCGGGACAAGGCGACCGTAAATTTTCACGCCGTTCCAATCCACGGACCAGCGCATGGCAAACGCCCAAAAAACAAAAAAAGAAGTAGACTCGTAGGAGTAATACCTCTTAATATGATGTCTTTCCAGCCGCTTGCGAATAAAATAAGAGCCACCAGCATGAGCAGCGGCGTTAAATATCCGGCGTTCATTCGCATTCACCCACAGAAAAAGCATGTCAGACTTTTTCCTTAGTATGGCTGAATTCTTTCTTTTTAGTCCTGCTGTAAAAATCCGTTTCGGCGTGCATACGAAGCCAAGTCGATCCCCCGGAGGGCGCACCACTCCGCCGTTTCGCCGGAAATGATCACTGGGCGCGACCGCAGCTCGCCGATATTCTTAGAGCCCAGCGCCGTCATCAGGAGGATCAATTCTTCATGCAGTCTGCCGATATATGAGATCAGCGCCCCGGTTCCTTCGCCCCGCAGCACCCTCAGCATGGCTCCGGCCATCCCGGCCGCCGATGCACCGAGCGTCAAGGCTTTACATATATCGAGCGAGCCGGCGATGCCGCCGCTTGCGATGACAGACACTTGATCCCCCTGTCTGTCTGCCGCATCCAGCACCTCCAGCAAGGCGATACCGGTTTTGCAGCCCCAGTCGTTCAACCAATCCATTGGCCTGTCCCGCCGTGCGTTCTCAATGGCTGCAAAATTAGTACCGCCGGCTCCGCCTACATCCAGGATCCGCACGCCGGTCTCCAGCGACCGGGAAGCGTCTTCGCGCGACATCCCGAAGCCCACCTCTTTCACAATGACCGGCACGCCCGCTTCCCGGACAATCGCCTCAATCCGATCCAGCATGCCGCGGAAGTCCCGGTCCCCTTCCGGCATGATCAGCTCCTGCATGACGTTCAAGTGAATTTGCAGGGCATCCGCCCGCAGCATATCCACAGCCCGCTGTGCCTGTTCAACGGAAGCTTCGCTGCCCAGGTTGGCGAATACGAGGCCGTCCGGGTTCATCTTCCGGACGATCTTGTAGCTGGGCACCGTCTCCGGATTTTTCAAGGCGGACATTTGCGATCCGACCGCCATCGCAAGTCCCGTTTCCCTGGCGGCAACCGCCAGCTCTCTGTTGATTTCCTCCGTCTCCTGCGCTCCTCCGGTCATGGCATTAATAAGAATCGGCGAGCTCAGATTGAGTTCGCCGATTCGGGTATGCAATGAAATTTGTTCGGAGGCCGTACAGGGCAGACTATTCGGGATCAGCTTGATGTCGCCGAAGCCCTGGTCTCCGCTCTGGCCGAGCCGGAGCGCATGATGGATATGCTCCATCTTCCTTGAAATGCGCATCCGAAATCCTCACTTTGCCTAATGACTTACTTGAATTTGCTCAGCTTGTCGCCGAAGCGCTCACCCAGCGTCAGGTTGAGGCCTTGGTTCTCCTCATGTACTACCGTTTCTCTTCTTGGGCTGCGTTCGCGCTCCTGTCTCGGCTCGCGGGCAGGGGCCTCTTCCGTTTCTTTGATGCTCAGGGAAATACGCTTCTCATCCGGATTCATATCCAGCACTTTCACCTGAACTTCTTGACCTTCTTTAAGCACTTCGGAAGGCGTTCCAATATGACGGTGCGAGATTTGCGAGATATGCACCAAGCCTTCTACGCCCGGAGCCACTTCGACGAATGCGCCGAATTGAACGAGGCGTTTGACCGTACCGGTGATCACCGAACCGATCTGAATACGGTCCGCCACTTGCTGCCACGGACCCGGCTGCGTTGCTTTGATGCTGAGGGAGATACGCTCGTTCTCCGGATCGACCTTCAGCACTTGAACCTTCACTTGGTCGCCTTCTTTGACGACTTCCGATGGGCTCTCCACGTGATGCCAAGCCATTTCGGAGATATGAACCAGACCGTCCACGCCGCCGATATCGACGAAAGCGCCGAACTGCGTCAAGCGTTGAACCGTGCCGGTCAGCTCTTGGCCGACTGTCAGCCTGGAGAGCGTTTCTTTCTTCTTGGCTTCGAACTCTTCATCCAGTACATCCTTCTGGGAGAGGATGACCTTGTTCTTTTCGCGGTCCATTTCTTTCACACGAAGGCGAAGCGTGCGGCCTTTGTAATCGCTGAAGTCCTCGACGAAATTGCGTTCCACCATGGAGGCCGGGACAAAGCCGCGAAGACCTACATCGACGACCAAACCGCCTTTCACGACTTCAGCCACCTTGGCTTCAAGAATCGTTTTGTCGGCCATATGGGCGCTGAGCTTATCCCAAGCCTTCTCTCCCTCTACAGCACGCTTGGAAAGAACAAGTTTCTCCTTGTTATCGTCAATGGTAATGACTTTGAGCTCCAGCTCTTGGCCTGCCTCCACGCCTTCGGACGCATTGTCCAGCTGGACGGAAGACAGCTCGCGAACCGGAATGACGCCGTCATATTTGTAGCCAACGTCGACAATTGCTTGATCGGCGTCCACTTTAATCACTTTCCCTTTGACGACATCGCCTTTTTTCAAAATGTTGACATTCGCCATGGATTCCTCTTGGGATACTTCCTTGCTTTCTGCGGTTTGTACGTCTTTGATTTCTTCTGACATGTCCAATACCCTCCTTAACAACCTGGCAACAAAATGTATTTGGATAAAACATTTACTTCATTCTCATGGTTTTACTTCAGTATTCCACCATGTCTCATTTCGATTCGTGCTTCTTCACCATCGCCCGGATCGTGGTCATGATCTTATCGGTGGCCTGCTCCAGCCCTTCGGAACCGGCGTCTTTGAACTCGCTGAGATCAACCGGCGGGCCGTAAATCACCTTCACCTGCCGGAATAGCTTGTAGCCCCCGACAATGGCGACCGGAATCACCGTTGCACCCGATTTCAAGGCCAGACTGGCAGCACCCTTCTTGCCCATCCCGCCGGCGTTGCTGCGCGAGCCTTCGGGGAAAATCCCGAGCATATTGCCCTCCTGCAGCAGTTGAAGAGACAGGCGGATCGATTCTTTGCTGACGCCTCCCCTTTTTACGGGGAATGCTCCGATCTTGGGGAGGATAGTCCCCAGAACGGGAAGCTCGAACAATTCCGCCTTGGCCATATAATGGACCATGCGCCGAAGCGGTGTTCCCAGAACCGGAGGATCCAAATTGCTCGTATGATTGGCGCAGAGGATCACGGCACCTTCTTTCGGAATGTTCTCTTGGCCCTCCGCTTTCAAACGAAAGAGGATGCCGAAAAAAATCCGAAACAAAAAGCGTCCCGTACGATACAGCATTTTATGTCCCTCCACCGACGTGCGACTTGCAGAGCTCTAGAATACGGTCTACGACCTCGGGAACCGTCAGTTCCGTCGTATCCAGCAGCACCGCATCGGGAGCTTGAACGAGTGGGGCGGCTTCACGCTGTTCATCCATCCGGTCCCGCTCGGCAATTTCCCTCTCCAGGCGCTCCAGCGTGATGCCGGGCTGCGAGTCGCGAATCTCCTTGTAACGGCGCTCCGCGCGGATCCGCACGCTGGCCGTGAGAAAAATCTTGACCTCCGCATCGGGAAGCACATGCGTGCCGATGTCGCGACCATCCATGACTACGCCCTTGGAAACGGCCATATCTTTCTGCTTCGCCGTTAGAATGCTTCTGATTTCGGCAATGGAGGCTATACGGGATACATTACCCGTTACCTCGGCGGTTCGAATCATCCCGGTGACATCTTCACCGTCGACAAATACCGTCTGGCCGTTCTCGCCCGGCATCAAACGAATATCCATCCGTTCGGCCAGTGCGATCATCTCGGGTATTTGATCCGAACCCAGCCCTTCCCGAAGGATTCTCCAAGTGACGGCTCGGTACATGGCGCCCGTGTCTACGTAGACAAATCCTAGCGCCCCTGCCACGAGACGGGCGATGGTGCTCTTCCCCGCCCCAGCCGGGCCATCGATGGCGATGTTAAACTTTTCCAAGATGCGGCCTCCTAACAAGAATGAAGCGGACAAGCGGATCGAAAAAAAAACAGGCCGTAGCCTTCATTCAAAGAAAATTATACCATAGCCCGATCGGATATTGCAAAATCCACGAATCTTCAACCCCCGTGCGATAGGTCGGAAGTTGCGGTCGTGTATGGATTTCCTTCCAGCTGCTCCACCTTGACGAGCAAATATCGTACCGAAGGATGTTGCAGAAGCAGTTGGGAGAGGACCAGCAAGCACAAGCAGAATGAGCAGAACAATGGCTATGATTTTCTCGATGCGGTAGGAAAACAGCAAAAATAAGTCCTCGTACCTATCCGCCGCTTCATCTCGATTATTTTGATTCATTCCGGCGACCCCTTATCCACAATTTGGAAAGTAGTCTGCCCGGGTCATGATGATTTTATTCTTGCGGTAATCTTAATTTTTGCGCAATTCGAGCTGCCGCTCGAAGCAAAACCGGATAATCTTTTGCCGGTCGCGGTCGGTGATTTCGGAGAACCGCAGCATCACCTGCTGCTTCCCGTTCGGCGACGGATTGACGCGGACAATTTCGCCATGGAAAGGCACATGCTCAATCTGCCCGTTCTTAAAGGGGACAAGCGACCAGCGGCTCAGGGTGCTGCCTGAAGAAACAGGTATGTATCCGTCGCAAACAAAGGAGATGCCTCCCCGCTTACATCATCCGTTATCGATACGAACTGCAGCTGGTCGGAGAATTTGGCTGCGATTTCCAGCTCGGCCGGGACCCGCAGGAAGTTCCTGCGCTGCACTTTGGTGATGGCCTCGGGATCCGGCTTTTTGATCAATACAAGGCGTATCGTGTCATTGGTAAAACCAAGCACCGAAGAGTTAAAATAATTCTTCACGCCGCCTTCCGAAATGAAATAAACGGAAAGCTCGTCCCCGGGATACAGCCGTTTGAGTCGTCCCGTCTTCTCGTTGATCGGCACCTCCATGCTGATGGCGCTGCCCGTTATTTCCGAAATCCGGGACTTGTACTCTTGTTTCGCTTCTTCTTCGTCGATCGAATTGACTTGTATATGCAGCACTTGGTTTATCGATGGCAGCAAAAAAAGTGCACCCCCCGGGTCGTGTCCTCGCAGTCCTTTTATACTCGTCAAAGGCTACCCTATATTATAACACGTGGGAAACAGATGGGAAGGACCTTTGCTCAAAATGTCGTAAAACCCAAAAATTTCTGGATATGATAGAGCCATTCTTTGATCAGTACGGTTTGGTCTTTGTAGGCGGGGTAATCCAATGTATATTCCGCATCCCGGTTATTCCAGAGCCGGTCGAAATAGCCCGTTGCCTCTTGAAAGACCTCGGCGCCGGCCGGTCCCTCAACCGCCAGGTCCGTCTCCAAATTAAAGTCATCCAGATTTCTCGGTGTAAAATTGGCGGAGCCGCTGATCAGCGTGGAATGCTCCCGTCCCGATACCAGCATCATCTTGGTATGAAATTGCTCCTTCCCGGTATTGTACCAGCGGATCCCGATTCGCCCGCCCGACTTCTGGGTGAGCTCCTCCGCCGCGGGACGGTTCGGAATCCCGATCTTATCCCTGCCGAACGCATTCTCGTTGGGATCCAGGATCAGCCGGACCTTCACGCCTCGGGAAGCCGCTTCAATCAGCTCCCGGATCACCCGTCCATCGCCCAAATAAAACATGCCGAGCCAGATCGTATCCCCCGGCTTCGCTTCCGAAATCGTCCGCAGGACATAAGCGTAAATTTTGCCTTCTGTTAGCGACCGGACGGACAGCGGACCGGTTTCCCCTCCCAGACCAGCCGGATAAGAAGGGAGCTTCAGCTGTCCGCTGAGCCGTACGGCCGCCTGCTCGCTCTCCAGCACATCCGAGATCACATTTCCGCTAACCTCCAAGGCTGTATTCGAATGGAACCCGCTGGCATCGTGCGCGTTGGCCGAAGGAATAATGACCGTCTTCTCCGTCGCGATCACCTTCCTGTGATTCGCCTTTACGTTGAGAAGCTTGAGGTAGGAACGCAAGGTAGCTTTTGGTGCGGCTCCTGCCATAGGGTTGGGTATCCAGCCGCCGCCGGACTGTCCGAACCAGCGGAAAAACATGCGCCATCCGGCCGAATACAGCGGCGTCGAATCGCGTAGGGCATCCAGATCGGTCAGGATGACGGGGATGCCTGCCGCTTTCAGCCTTTCGAATTCCGGCGTGGTATGGGAACCGTAGGTCGTATTGACTTCGTCGGTGATGAATACGATCTGCAGTCCGGGGTACATTTTCTTGCGCTCAATCAGCTTGGCCGTCAGGGTCTCGCTCAGCTTGGGGTAATCCTGATCGGCATTCGTGAAGCTGTTAAAGAGGAACATATCGATCACGATGAACCGCTCCGCCTCGTCAACGGCCTGAAAAATCCGGTCAAAAATATGCTGCTCGTGAACGGTCCGCCCCCCTTGCTTATAGGTGAGGTCATAGAGAAATCCTACTCGATTCACCCGGTGGACCGGACCCTCATAAGAGATTCCCGCCGGAAGCGGCTTAATTAAATTAAACAGCACTACAGCCGCATAAATGACGGCGAGTGAAAAGATCAGCCCTGTCCAAAGCGCCTTCCCCTCCCCCTTAGACGGCGCTTTCTATGAACAGCGGTCTCTGCAGCGACTAAATCCCGTGAGTGGATTCTCATCCCGTATCCGCTCCGATCCGAAGGTTTTAGTAACTAATTAAAGCAATCGACTAGGGTTGAAGCAGTGGAGAACTTATTGAAGAGCTTATCCAACTTATCCAAGGAAATGGCTTTTCCGGCAAAAAAGAGCCCTTCTCCATGACGGAAAAGGACTCTAGCTATTTCTGTAAGGCGTTATTAAGTTTGATTAGGCACCGGCGCTTGGGCCTGGGTCTGCGTTTGCTCCGGGCCGAGATGCTCGGTCTTTTCCTCCGCTCCGCTTTCGGCGTTTACGAATATCCGGTAATTGCCGCCGTTGACGCGGCCGACGAACTGGTAACAAAGCACCTCTTCGTTGATATCGTTGCGGATCAGCGCTTTACTCACACTGTCGACCTGGAATTTGGGACTCAGCGTCTTCTTCGCCTCATCGACACTAAGCCGCGGCTCCTTGAATTGCCGGTCCTTCTTATCGAACTCATAATCGGATGCGTCGAGACCGGTGACCTCTCCGTTATCCATAGCGACCTTAACGTTCACCTTTTCCAAATAATTGGTAACGTCTTTATTGCGGGCGGCGAACGTCAGGTTGGCAATATTGTTGAACTCATCATAACTGACGGCGGTCATGTTCTTGTAGTTGTGTTCATCCAGAAACTGAGTCGCCGCATCCCGGGCTCCGCGAACGTCAAGCGTCTTCTGCTTCACGTCCCGCGATGCGGAGTACCAGAGCAGATGCCCGCCTTTCTTGGAATAATCCATATGAATGCCGTCATGCGACCCCGCTTTAGGTGCGGACACGCTGTACGAATGGTATTCCGTTCCCGCACCGTTCTCCACCACTTTGAAGGCGGACGTATCCGGTGTTCCCAGAAACTCAGCGGCTTTCGCTTTGACATTCTCCGGCGTAACCTCCGAACCGCTGAGCATTTGCACATTCCGCGTCTGGCTCACGTTCATAACGGTCGGGCTCCAATTGATCTCCGGATATTCCCCGACCTTCTTGTCCATCTTCGTAAATCCGTCGATAATCAGATTATCGTGATTTTCCTTCTGGGTGGCAAGGGCCAGCTCCACATCCATCCAGCGAAGATTGTTTTGAATGACCTTGGACTGCATGCTGCGGAGCTCCTTCGATATTTCCGCAGAGCGATCGTACAGCGTACTGAGCGTCTTCAGCTCATTCTCGTCCAGCGGTCGCTTACTTAAATCCCTGACCGCCGCTCGATAAGAAAAATTGGAAATGTTGGCTAAGAATTCATCCGTTTTGTTAAAAGGCAGCAGCGTCAGCGGCAACTGGCTGATTTCATTCTGCGCTTGACTCGTAATCCGCCAAACATTGACGAGCCCTTTCTTATATACATCCTGCGAGGTCGAGTTGACAGCAAGCGTATTGCCGAGCTCCGAATGCAGCTTCTCCATGTGATAGGACAGATCATGGAACGCGCGCTGATATTGGTTCTCCGCTTTGATCAACACCGAATTTTTCTCCTGATGCTCCAAATACCCCCACACCCCGGTGCCCATCAGCGCCAGCAGAAGGATCGGAAACATGATCATGCTCAATCTTTTGTACATGTTCGTTAAATCTCCCTTCATCCGCCAAACTTGGGCTTAGTTTTCGCCGGAGAGGGGGAGGATTATACAGAAATAAAAAAGCCAGCCTCACGGCTGACTTTTTCCTACATATCTTGCGTTTCGATATCGAACTCCGATTCATTATTGCAAATGCACTGCTTAAAGCCGGTATCGATCCTGCCTTTGTCTCTCCGTCCTTTAAGAACGAATTTCTCGCCGCAGGCTCTGCAGCGGATCGTCACTTTGACGCGCGGGGATGCGAGTGTCATGATTTCCCTCCGATTTGGCCCAACTGGGCGGATATCCCCATTATGGACAAAACGGTCAGATTTTAACCCGTTCCTCTTGATGAGCGACCCTAAGCGGCGATTTGGCATTGGCTCTCTGCACCTTCCACAGGCTGCGCAGCCACAGGAAGGACATAAGCGGCACCATGAACCAGATCCAGTAGGCTTTCGTGACGAGCAAAGTATAATCGAAGACGCCATGCCAGAAGATAGGAAGCAGCAGAGACAGCGTCAAATGTTTGCGGGCCTTCTCCGGCGTAAACTTGGCTCTTCCCAGATGGTAGCCCATCATGACACCGAACATCGCATGACCCGATACCGGAAGGAGCGCCCGGATCATAAGCTCGGAGAAGGTCGAACCGTTAAGAAAGGCGTAAAATACATTCTCGAGCGTGGCGAAACCGAGAGCTCCCGCCACGGCATAAACAATCCCGTCATAGGGCTCGTCGAACGAAGTGTGTTTGAAGATCAGGAAGTAAACCAGAAACCATTTGAAGAATTCCTCCACCCCGGATGAAATCACAAAGGTGTAAATAAACGGATTCTCCCCCAGGCCCTGAACCAGTGCTCTTTGCAGGATCATGACCGGAAAAACGATCAGCACCCCGAACAGAAACAGCTTTAGTACAAGAGAGATCGGCTCAGGGTCATACCGGTCCTTCAAATAAAAATAGGACAGCAGAGCGACACCAGGCGCTACCGCGACCATAAGCACAGGCAACACGCTCATAGTGTCCCCCTCCCTCCGGCTTCCTTAAGAGGAAACCGTCATTGAATATCATTAAACCCAGCCGCGGAATCGCGCGGCTTCGGCCATCTTGCGAACACCAACCATATAAGCGGCGAGACGCATATCGACATTTCTCGTCATATGCATATTATAGACATTCTCGAACCCTTTTTCCAACATTTCTTGAAGGCGTGAATGCACTTCCTCTTCCGTCCAGTAATACCCCTGATTGTTCTGAACCCATTCAAAGTAGGAAACAACCACGCCTCCGGCGCTTGCGAGTACGTCCGGCACCAGCAGAACGCCCCGTTCGGTGAGGATGCGGGTGGCCTCGAGCGTTGTCGGTCCATTCGCGGCCTCTACGACAATCGATGCCTTGATCCGGGCGGCGTTCTCCTCCGTAATCTGATTCTCGATCGCAGCCGGAACCAGAATATCGCATTCCTGCTCCAGCAACTCTTTATTGGTGAGCGTATTCTTGAACAGCTTGGTGACCGTACCGAAGGAATCCCGGCGGTCCAGCAAATATTCGATGTCGAGGCCTTCCGGACTGTACAATCCTCCGTATACGTCGGAAATGCCGACAACCCGGGCGCCGGCTTCATGCATGAACTTGGCCAAATAGCTTCCGGCGTTCCCGAAACCTTGAATGACGACACGGGCGTCCTTCAGCGGAATCCCCCGCTTCTTCAGCGCCTGGTCGATCATGATCGTAACCCCTTTGGCGGTTGCCGTCTCCCGGCCGTGCGAGCCTCCAAGAACCAGCGGCTTCCCCGTAATGAAACCGGGAGAATCGAACTCGCGGATGCGGCTGTATTCGTCCATCATCCAAGCCATGATTTGCGAATTGGTCATAACATCCGGCGCAGGAATATCCTTCGCAGGACCGACGAGCTGACTGATGGCGCGGACATACCCGCGGCTGAGCCGCTCCAGCTCCCGGAAGGACATCTGCCTCGGATCGCAAATGACGCCTCCCTTGCCCCCGCCGTAAGGAAGATCGACGATTCCGCATTTCAAGCTCATCCAGATCGATAGAGCCTTCACTTCATCCTCGTTAACGTCCGGGTGAAAGCGAACGCCGCCCTTCGTCGGACCCACCGCATCGTTATGCTGCGCCCGGTAACCGGTGAATACCTTGACCGTGTCGTCATCCATGCGGATCGGAATGCGAACGGTAAGAACGCGCATCGGCTCCTTCAGCGACTCGACCATCGCCTGCGAATAACCGAGTTTCGTCAGCGCCTGTTCGATAATGTATTGCGTGGATAAGAGGACGTTCAAATTTTCGCTCATAGTAACCCACCCTTTATCTGATCTGCTTGAATGCTCCCGTCCGGGAAACCGATCGTTACATGGCAAGCACAGAAATCCGGCGGCCGGGCCTTGAGATATCCTTTCCCCGGATAAGACGGTATCATCTGTATTCTTGCACTTTCCCTTCGGCCTGATGCATATTACAGATTCCATCCGTAATTCGCCGCTTCACCCGCAAAAAAAGCATTCCTCAAAAACGTGTCGTTTTTGTGAATGCCTTCATTATTTTGGTTCAATTTATGCGACTGTTCTAAAATTTAGAGCAGAGCACTTTCACCGCGTCAGACTCGATAACGGTCTTCCCGTATTCCTCCAAAACCGCCTGCGTCACCGAAGTGGCTTCACCGAACTCGGAAAGCACGGCAACCACGGCTTGCAATCGATTTTCTTCCATTTCCACCGCATCGAGCAGCAGAATCCATTTTCCTTTGTAGGAATAAAGGGTTCCGCCTTCAATCAGCATGGGATTAATAACCTTCGCCATGCGCAGCAGATCTTCGAAGTCATGGAAAGCATAAGTGATCTGGTCGGTTTCGTCCATCGTCACTTCGAGCTCGTAAACTTCTTCCATTTCTTCTTCCAAGGCATCTTCGCTGTGTCCGAGATTCATCTTGCCCCGGGTGACAATTACAACCATTCCTTGCGCAGGCATGGCCAGTACCTCGACAGCCAGCGGGCCTGTAGCGTCAAAGCCAAGTTCCATGTAGGCTTGGTCCATCATCTCGCTGAACAGCTCATGCACCTTGGGGATCTCTCTCCACATGTCATCCTTATGGATGCCGCGCTCCGTTAAGTCATCGAATGTGAGGAAAATCCGTATCTTGTCTTGACTTAAACGCTCCATTTTCATACTGGATTCCTCCCTTGCCGACTGTAATAACAGCTTATGAAGTAGGGTAATCAAAGGTGAGCCATTAAACGGATACCCATCCCAAGAGGGAGGATAATTCAAGGCTTGTATTCAATTATACGACTATTATATCACAAACGTAAAAGAAAAGAACGGTTATAACCCTAATTTTCCCCCGAATATAGAAAAAAGACACAGCCGCCCCATTCCCCGGGTATCTGTGTCTTTCGCTTAAGCCGTTACTGCAGGCGGCCGCCTTCCGTATCCGCGCCGCCGGCGTTTAAAATCTCGTTGACCTGAGCCTTCACCTGCGGATCCTGGTTCACCATCGATTGAACCTTGTCCAAACCTCCGGCCTGCTGCTGCTCCGAACCGGGCGCCGGCTTCGAACCGCTTGCGGGGAAGCGGCCTGGGACCCGGTAAATCCGGAGGCGGCTTGTCCCATTTTGCTTCGGGCCTGATTCATGACATTGCCTAGACCTGTGCTGTTTGCGATAGCCGACCAAAGCATCGGTTTCGCCCGATTGGACAAATATACGGCGGCGCAAGCGCCGACCAGTCCGCCAAGCAGAAAAGTGCCTATTCTCATTGAAAGTCCCTCCGTAATTGGTATTCATGCGTATTTTTCGCTATCTCGGGCAGGGCGATGCATGATAAAATAAGGAAACGACAGCCCAGCTTATCACATTATACCGAACAGGAGTTAAATCAACATGATTACATCCAAGCACCTCTATGTATTCGCTATGGCCGCAGTCCTGCTGGCGACCTGCTCCGCCAAACCGGCACCAACCGTTTCCGGTACGACTGGCCAGCCTGCAGCGTCCGCTCCGGCTCAGCAGGAACGGAAGGAACAGCCCTCTACATCCGGCGGAGCCACGCCGTCTGCTGCAGCGGAAACCGCACCCGCCAAACCGGCGGAACCGGTCAAGCCGCCGGAAGTGAAGAAACTGTACAAGATGAATCCGAAAAGCTACGATATCATCCCGATCGATCCATCCGCCACGAATAAAAAGGTGGTGCTCCTCACTTTCGACGACGGGCCGAAGGAGCTCGAAATGAATCAGGCTCTTCTGGACATTCTTGATAAACATAAGGCGAAGGCGATTTTCTTCATGAACGGCTACCGCATCAAGCAGAAGCCTGAACTGGTGAAGCTCGTCTCTTCCCGGGGCATGGCTGTGGGTAACCACGCCTGGGATCATGACGATTTGAGCAAGCAGAGCAAGGATAAGCTGGATCATCAGATCGGGGATGTGTCGTCACTCGTTAAGGAGTTGACGGGAAAGGCTCCCGTATTCTTCCGCCCGCCGTACGGATCGGGGAATCAGGATGTACGCGCCAAAGTCAAGGAGGAAGGCATGCTTTATATGACGTGGTCCAACGGCTCCAAGGACTGGGAAATGACTAATAAGAACAACCATCCCGAGCAGGTCATCTCGAATGTGCTGGAGCAGCTTCGTTCGGGCAGCAATATCCTGATGCACGAGCCGCCGTGGACCGTTAAAGCGCTTGACGAGCGCTGACAAAGCTGGAAGAGCAGGGCTACGGCTTCGTAGATCCGGAAACGATCGACACTACGCTTTAACCAGCTTCCAGCCCCAGGCGAGCAGACCTGCCACGAGGAGTATAAAAATCCAGAGCAGCGACCGATAAAAGAAACGAAGCCATTTTTCCTTCTCGGTCGGATGCACCGTTTTGCGCGGCGGAAGATAATGCTCATCGTGCTCGGCGCTTGCCGCCCTTCCCGGCTCATGCTGATCTTCTTTTGTTGTAAGGGGGGCCCTTTTTACATTCATTGTTCCTCTCTCCTGTAGCGCAGAATGCAGCCCATGATGAAGTCGATCAGAAAATGGGCGAAAATCGGCGTCCAGATACTGCCGGTCTGAAGGTAAATCCATCCGAGGCCGTAGCTGATGCAGAAGACAAGCCCGGTCATCAGCCAATGCTGCAGGTAGCGGACGTGAATCGCCGCGAACAGAATGCTTGTCCAGTACGGCCCCCAAAAGGATTGAATGGCGCCGCGAAACAGCGACTCCTCGCAAAAAGCGACGATAAGCGACAAAAGTGCGATATGCCAAAGCGGCCGGCGGCCGAAGATCATCTCATTGATCCCGCCGTCATCCGTTACTTCCGGAGGCACCCACCTGGAAATGCCGAAATCGACCGCCAGAACGAGCACGGCAAACGCAGCCCCCACAAAAGAATCGTACCGGCAGGCTCGAAGGAGAACATCTCCGCCAGCTTCGGTTTGCGAAAAAAAGAATGACCGCGCCGACAAGGAGTACAAGGAGTTGAGTTACATACAAGTTCACCAGTAAGAAGCGTTCGTCCAGCTCGTCGGGGTTCACCTTTCGCAAACGGAAGGATTTGAAGTTGATTTTTTTCATGAATTTATTCCTTTTTCAGCAATTTCACCTAAGTCTTACAGCCAAGATTATAGAAAATTCGGGGTGCTTTCGTCATGGAAAAGAGTCTGTCGCGTTCGGACTATTTGTTTGCCGTCATGTTTATTTTTATGCTGGTTCTTGCTCTGGGTGCCTTCTTCTCCGGGCTTAAGGTCGGTCAAGAGCGCTCCGCCGCAAAATATGAAGAACAGAACGCGAGGCGCAGTGAGTCCCCCAAAGGGTATACGTCTTACGATCAGCAGTATCTGGTTTCTTTTTATCATACCATTTATCAGCCTTACAGGGAATTTCACAAGAAGTGGTTCGAAACCATGGACGGGATCTCCGCGAACCGTTCGGCGGATGCATCGCTCCTGACGAAGGATTTGGCCAAGCTTGCGGAGGACACCTATGCGACCTTATCGGACAAAGCGATGCCCGACTCCTCTCCCCTGCTGCAGGATTCGCTTCAAGACTACAGGAAGAGTTTGAAGCTGTTCGGCGAGGCGCTTCGCAGCTATACGCCCAAGGCCAATGCGCGACCCGGTGCCGAGCTGACAGCCCAGCTTGAGAACGACTCCTATATCGCCCAGGCGAAGAACTTCTCACTGAAAGCGGAAAAAGAATTTTATGATGCGATTCTCAAGTGGAACGAAACCGTGAATCCCCAGCTCAAACCGGTCGAATTCGGCAATTCGCTTGCCTTGGCGGACTGGAGTCAGCTCAGCTTGAATAGGAAGAACGATTATGCCGCGCAAATGCTGCTCGCCGGGAAGCAGTTCAAGGCGTTTACGCCGCAGGATTTGACCAGCCGGATCGACGAGATGATCGCAAGCGGGCAGTCGAAAAAAATGAATCTTGGCGACGCGCGGCAGGTAGCGGACGTCCTGATGGCTACGGATGCCGTGCGGCCTGGGGACTTCCTGCGCTACAAGGACCGCTGGTATGCGAAGGAAACGCTGCCCCAGCTTCCCTTCTTCACGAATTAATCGGTGTAAAGCCCGGTACCTTACGGAGCCGGGCATTTTGTTATTTCCGAATCAGTCGTATTGAAACCCGCCAAGCTGAGCGAGTGCCGCCATGCCGCCCTCCACATTGACCACCTCTTCAAACCCGTGATGCTTCAAATAGGCGCATACATGCGCGCTCCGCACTCCATGAGCGCACACCACATAGATGGGACGGTCCCTCGGCGCCTCTTCCAGCCGGGAAGGTATCGTATTCATCGGCAGAAGCTCCAGCTCATCCAGGTGATAATAGTCCCATTCCGCCGGTTCCCGAACATCGATCAGCTTCGCCCCCTCCAGTTCTCCCTGTTTCAACTTCTTATAAAACTGTACCGGTTCGATCGATTCGAACTCCTCCATAACCGCTCCTCCTAGTTTTATCCGCAACAATGCGCGGCATCCGATTGTAACAAGAAGAATATCGAAAATCGGCTTCAGGTTCAAGCCGCGACCGTGCAGTCCTTTTTCACAGCCGAACGTTACGGGATAAATCTTCACAAATATTTCGTATTTGGCAAACTGCAGGGCACCTATTGACAAGGTTGAAATGCGCATGTTACGCTAATGAAAAATTTCACTTGCAGCACATTGACGATGACGGAGCCAAGCAATGACGAATCGTTCAGAGAGCCGGTGGTTGGTGTGAACCGGACGCCCATTCGTATTGCGGAGCACTCCTGAGTTGCCGCACTGAACTTAAGTAGGCGTGGCCGGCCGGAAACCGTTACCTTTCCGGGTCAAATGTTGACCCCTGAGGCTGTCCGCGTGAGCGGGCGGCGAAATAGGGTGGTACCACGAGAGCATAACTCCTCGTCCCTTGTATACGCTAGTCGTGTCGGGATTGGGGAGTTTTTTGCGTTCCAAAAACTAACTACGTGATGGAGGATGAAAACTATGTTTAAAGTACTGGTCATGGACGGCATCAGCGATTTGGGGATTCAGCTTCTGTATGATGCACCCGATGTAGAGGTGGACAAAAAGAACGGCTTGTCGGAGGATGAGCTTGTTGAGATTATCGGCGGGTATGACGCTCTTCTCGTCCGCGGCGCAACGAAGGTGACCGAGCGCATTATGGCGGCTGCGCCGAAGCTCAAAGTCGTCGGCCGCGCCGGCGTCGGTGTCGACAATATCAACCTGGAAGCCGCTACGAACCGCGGCATTGTTGTTATCAATGCGCCGGACGGCAATACGATCGCAACCTGCGAGCTGACGTTCGCCATGATGATGTCCATCGCCCGCTCGATTCCTCAAGCCTACAAGAAGACCGTCGGCGGTGAATGGGACCGCAAAACGTTCGTGGGCGTTGAGCTTCGCAACAAGGTACTCGGCATTCTCGGCATGGGCCGGATCGGCGCCGAAGTGGCCAAGCGGGCCAAAGCCTTCGGCATGCAGGTAATGGGCTACGATCCGTTCCTGACCGAAGAGCGCGCGGAACAAATGGGCGTGAAGCTCGGCTCGGTCAACGATATTTGCGCCAAAGCCGATTTCATCACCGTGCACACGCCGCTGACGAATGAAACACGGCACATGATTTCCCGTCCGCAGTTCGAAATCATGAAGAAAGGCGCCCGCATCATCAACTGCGCCCGCGGCGGAATCATCGACGAAAAAGCGCTGGTGGAAGCGATCGATACCGGCATCGTAGCCGGAGCCGCCTTCGACGTATTCGAACAGGAGCCGCCGCAAGCGGATCACCCGTTCCTGAACAACCCGAAAATAATCGTTACGCCTCACCTTGGCGCATCCACGGTTGAAGCCCAGGAGAACGTAGCGATCGACGTATCCGAAGAAGTACTTCATATCCTGCGCAATGAGCCGTTTAAAAACGCAGTCAACATGCCTTCGGTACCGGCCAATGTGCTGAATAAGCTGCAGCCTTATTTCGGACTGGGCGAGAAGCTCGGCGGGTTCCTTGGCCAATCGATCAACGGTGCCGTGAACGAAATCGTCGTCAGCTTCTCGGGCGATCTCGCCGATGTGGACACGACGCCGCTCACCCGTTATATTGTGAAAGGTGTTCTGGGCAACCAGCTGGAAGGTGTGAACATTGTCAACGCGATGCATTTGGCCAAGAGCCGCGACGTGAATGTCGTTACGCAAACATCGCCGGCTTCGAAAACCTTCACCAATCTCGTATCGCTGACTTTAAAAACCAAGAACGAAACTCGCGTAGTGGCAGGCACCCTGCTGGCGGGCTACGGAGAGCGGATCGTGCAAATCGATCAATATCCGGTCGACGTCACTCCGTCCGGCAATCTGCTGCTCATTTCGCATAACGATAAACCGGGCATTATCGGTAAAGTCGGTACGCTGCTCGGCAACAATGATGTGAACATCGCTACGATGCAGGTAGGACGGAAAGTTATCGGCGGTTCGGCGATCATGGTACTGACCATCGACAAGCCGGCTACCAAGGAAGTACTGGAGCGGCTCGAGAAGCCGCCGGAGCTCACACAAGTGCGCGAATTGTCGCTCTAGTCTGAATTGTTTCACGAACAACAAGATTAAATCGGTTTGTTCTACAAATAAGGAAAGCCTCCGACGAAATCGGAGGCTTCTTTGTTTGCTGTTCACGTTAATCGGCAGGGCAGCATGATGGAAAATGTCGTTCCTTGTCCGATCTGGCTTCGTACGGAGACTGTTCCCTGATGGGCTTCCACGAGGTTTTTGACGATGGAGAGGCCGAGACCCGTCCCGCCGGACGCGCCGCGTGTACGGGCCTTGTCCGCCTTGTAAAAGCGTTCGAAAATATAAGGCAAATCCTCAGCCGGAATGCCGTAGCCTTGATCGGAAATTTCGATCCGTACCGCATCCCCGCCTTTATACTGCTCTTTGGAGGCCTTGATCTCAATCCCCGCATGCGCCGGCGTATGGCGCAGCGCATTGTCCAGCAGGTTCGTCATGACCTGCTCAAGCCGATCCTCGTCCGCCTGCTCCAGCAAGAGATCGCCTTCCGGCAGGATGCAGGTAATCGAAATGTCGTTCTCCTTCGACAACGCGGCGAATTTGCGCTGAATCCGCTTGAGAAAACTGTTTACTTCCAGCTCCCGGAAATGGAGCTCAAGGTTGCCGTTCTCCAGCTTGGCGAGGTCCAGCAGGTCCTTTACGAGCCGGCCCATCCGGAGCGATTCGTCATGGATGACCTGAGCCATCTCTTTCCTTTCTTCCGGCGAACCCGCAATATCATCCACCAGCGCTTCGCTGTACCCCTGAAGCATGGAAAGCGGCGTGCGCGCTCGTGCGAAACATTGGCCACAAAGTCCTTGCGCAGCTTGTCCAGCCGGTGCTCTTCGGTCACGTCACGCATCACGGCAACAACGCCGCGCACGATATCACGCGAATACAATGGCGCCATGACAAGCGACCAGACTTCGCTTTTCACATGCAGCTTAGCTGTCATTTCCTTCGATTCCGAGATTACGGCATCGAAGATCGGACGCATCGGCTCGGGCACTTCATCTGCAGGCGAATAGCCCCCGAGAAGCTGCGCTCCATCCTGAGGGCCTTCCTCCGGCCATTCGATGGAATTCCAATCCTTGATGATTTTATCCCCTTGCGGGTTGGTGAGAATAACGCGTCCATCCGCATCGAAAGTAATGACCGCATCCGCCATCGAACGCAGAATGCTGGCCAGATGCTCCTTCTCGTGACTCAGCGCCTTGATCGTATCGGACAGCTCCTCGCCCATCCGGTTGAAGGTTTTGCCCAACTCCCCGATTTCATCGGAGGAGATGATCGGCACCCGCGTCCCGTACTCTCCCTTTGAAATCAAATCCGCCGCCTTTTTCATCTGCTGCAGCGGCTGGGTGATCTTGGTGAGCAGGAAGAAAGCGAAGAAGGTCGTCATCAGAAAGCCGCATACCCCTACGACGACGAACAGCTTCTTGACGTAGGACTGGGTTACCTCCGACGACTGCGTAAGCTGATACATGATCAGCGCCCCGGCGATCTTGTCCTGCGTGCCGTTCATGAAGGGCACCGCCACCGCCGTATATTGGCTGTTCAACGCTTTGCTCGGGGCTGTGTTCCGGTTCCGGTTATCGATGGTCTGACCGGCAAACACCCTCTGGAGATCATCTTTTTGAAAAAAATCGCTGTAACGGAAGCTCTTGTCTTTGGATTGACCGACGGGGGCATCCACCGGCTTATAATCGGTCGTAATGATCAGGACGTTCGTATCCTGCGCACTCAAGAGTTCGTTTACGACCTGAAGGTACCGGCCTTCATCCTTATGCAGCGAGATTTCCCCGCCACCTTCACCGCCAGCTTGGTCAGATTATCGGCTTGATCCTGCGATCTGGGGAACGAGGTCTCGATAAATTGAAATAAAAAAGAGGCTGAGCGTCAGCATGACGACGGCCACCAGCCCGATAATCGTAATCCACAGTTTTCCGACAACCGTCTTTAGTATGAACACGTTACTTCGGCACCTCGAGCTTATAGCCTACGCCCCAGACCGTAGTAATCATGGAGGCCGCCTCCGGCGACACCTTGTTCAGCTTCTCGCGAAGCCGCTTCACGTGCGTATCGACCGTCCGCAAATCGCCGAAAAATTCATAGTTCCAGACATCCTTCAGCAAATCTTCGCGCGAAAACACTTTATCCGGCGATACCGCCAAATAATGCAGCGGCTCGTACTCCTTCGGCGTCAGCGCCACCTCTTGTCCACCTGCGGTAACCCGGTGCGCATCATGCTCGATAATGAGATTCGGGAATACGATATTGTTGCTCGAATTAACTTCTTTGGATAAATAAGCGGTGACCGAAGAACGGCGCAGAATCGCTTTGACCCGGTAGATCACTTCGCGCGGACTGAACGGCTTGACGACATAATCGTCGGCACCCGATTCGAAGCCCTGCACCCGGTTCGTCTCCTCACCCTTGGCCGTAAGCATGATGACCGGCGTCGATTTGACCTGCCTCAGTCTTGCGCAGACTTCATTCCCGTCGATCCCGGGGAGCATGACGTCGAGCAGAATCAGATCGTAATCCGTATCGACCGCCATGCGCAGCGCCGTCTCGCCGTCCTCGGCTTCCTCTATGATATAATTTTCTTTCTCCAGATACATGCGAAGCAGGCGGCGGATCCGCTCTTCGTCATCCACAACCAAAATCTTCATTTTGATATCCGACATCGCAACGACCCTCTTCCCTTATAAATGGGCAAATGGCTTGCCTATCTGTGTGGTACTAGATAACGTTTTTTTCTAATACTCTTCCATTGTTACACACCGGCATAAGAGTGTAAACCGGCGATGACGAGATTCACGCCGACCAGCGTAAACATGACGACCAGGAAGCCGACAACCGACAGCCAGGACGACCGTTTGCCCTGCCAGCCCCGGGAAAAGCGGAGGTGGAGATAGGCCGCATAGAACAGCCAAACAATCAACGCCCATACTTCCTTCGGGTCCCATCCCCAGAAGCGTCCCCAAGCCTCGGCGGCCCAAATCATCGCGAAGATGAGTCCGCCCAGCGTAAAGATCGGGTAGCCGATCGCAATGGCGCGGTAGCTGATTTCGTCGATGTCCTCCGGATCGATACCTTTCATAAACGGCTGCAGAGCCGCTCCAAGCGGCTTCCGCGCAATCAGGCGAAGAATGCCGTACAGAATGGCGCCGCACAGCACGGACCAGATGACCGTATTGAATTTGCGTCCGGCGTTCGCTCCTTTCATCCACGACGGGGCCTCGAATAACGGTTCCGTCATACCGAGGAACGGCGTCATATTGACCTGGACGCTCTGATAAGGCTTAACCAGCGGAGGAAGCACATAATCGACCGTTTGCTTCACGGTTTGCTGTACGTCATCCTTGCCCGTCACGGTCACGTCATTGACAAACTGCGCGTGGTAGCCCGCCGAGTTGAAGCTGAAGATGGCGGCAACGAAGGCGATGATCATTACCAGAGTAAACAGCGTAAATTCTACGCCGCGCTGCTCCTTCCGGTCTTTTGGATCATTCGAGCCGAACTTGACGTTTTGCAGCAAATACATGAGGCCTGCCGCAAATCCGACCGCGAAGAACGCTTCGCCGAGCGCCGCCGTCGTCACGTGGATTTTCAGCCAGTAGCTCTGGAGCGCCGGGATCAGCGGCTGCGACATCGTGCGGAAACACGGAGGCGTAGGCGATCATGATGACGGCCACCGGCAGGGCAAAAATACCGAGCACGGGCGCGCGGTATAATAAAAAGACGATGATAAAAGCAAGCACGATCATCATCCCGAGCATGGTCATAAACTCGTACATGTTGCTGTTCGGGATATGCCCCGCTTCCGCCCAGCGCGTAAAGAAATAAGTTACCTGACAGGCAAAGCCGATCAAGGTCAGGATAAACCCCGCGTTCCCCCAGCGTCTGGCATAGGCCTCCGGATCGGAAACCTGAACCGACTTCTTCCCGGTGATGGCAATCGCAAAGACCAGTAGCGAAATAATGTAAGTGCAAAAGGCTATAAGCAAAAACGTGCTGCTCACGAGCGGACCGCCCCTCTTTCCAACGATTTGGGATCCACAGCTATCCCGCTTTTTTGTAAAATCTGAGCCGTTTCCTGCCGCATCCCGAACCAGTTCTTGTTCGTATGGGCGCCGAGCGTCAGCCGGCCGTCGTCAATCCGAAGCCATATTCTGCGGTGATGCCAGTAAAAGCCCATGATGAGACCGATCATCGATATGGCGGCGCCCACCCAGATGTAAGGCATCGCCCGGTCAATCCGGATATTGAGATAGCTGACATATTCGGAGAACCTCACGTCGTCCATCGATTGTACGGACAGGTCGAGCTTGCCGGCCAGCGCGCCGTTGATGTCGTCCTGCCGGAAATTCACTTTATCCACCTGGCGCGGGAAATAGAGATAAGGCTCTCCCCTTCTTTCAGCCCCGGGCCGGTAATGGAGAAAACGAAGGCCGGCGTCTTCGGCTCATTGGATTTGGTGATCGGCGATCCCTTGTCGTCCAGCGCGAATTCCGGGAAGTAAGCCTTCAGCTTGAGCGTATAGGGTCCCGCCTGGTATGTATCGGCCGGTTTGTTCATGGACAGATCGAAGCGCGCCGTATACTTCCCCGGTTTTCTTGTCCTTCAGCGACGGCTTGACCGAAATCAGCATCGGCTCCGGTTTAAAGTCGAATTGGTAAGCCATCAGCCCTTTATACTCGAGCGGCTCGTTGACGATGATGTTCTGCCTGTGCACCTCTTCCAGCACCGGCTCCTTCGAAGGATTATCACAGTCCGCCTTGCAGGTATACAGCACGGCGTCCGTTTCATACGTCTTCGGCACATCCTGACCTTTGGCGCGGAAGCTCTCCGACATTTCCTCCGGCTTGTAGAACTCAAGCGTAAATTTTTCGTTTTTCAAATAATAAGGCGTGTCGGGAATTTTCACCGCACGTCCTTCGGGAAAGGCGATGTGCTGGTCCATGTACCAGCCCGGAATGCTCCGCATCAGCACCGCCGCAAGAAAAATGATAAGACCGATATGATTGATATAAGGGCCCCATCTGCTGAAACGGTATTTCTCAGCCAAGAGTGCTGTGCCGTCGGTATGCACCTTGTAATTTTTCTTTTTGAGCACGGCTGTGACCCTCGATATCCAGGATATGGCGGCGGCTTCGGCGTCGCCGGACGCTTGGACTTCCGGAATCATGCCGGAGTAGGTCACTTTCTGCCTGCCGATGAAGTTCAGATGCTTGCGAATCTGCTGCTTGTTCAGGGCACGGTAGAGCGGAAGCACCCGATCCAGGCTGCAGACGACAAGGGACGTACCGATCATGAACAGCGGCGTGATAAACCACCAGGATTCGAAGGTGTGCGAGAATCCCAGCATGTAATAAATTTCACCCAGTGTGCCGTAGGTATCCTTGTAATAGGTCGAAGGATCCATGTTCAAAAAGGTGTTTTCCTGCGGATAAATCGTACCGAGCGCCGAGCCCAGCAGGGTGATGATAATCAGATAAATCGCAATTTTCACCGACGAGAAAAAGTTCCAGACCCGGTCCAAGAGTCCCGGATTTTCCCGCTGGGAGCGGCGGGCCACGCCGTCATATCTCATCTCGAGCGGCCCCGTTCCCCGTCTTCCGTCAGCGGCTTGCCGCAGGATTCGCAGAGAACGGTGCCGACATGATTCTGGTGGCCGCATTCGCATTTGGTATTGTCAATCATGTGTCCTCCTCGTGCCATGCAGGGGCCGGCCCGATAGGGTCGCCCTTATGAATTCAGTAAAGAAGCAATCGTTTTCTCGATGAAGGGCTCCTGCATCTCGCCGATTTGAATCACGCCGATTTTGCCGTCCGGCTTCACGAAGAACGTGGTGGGATACTGCGTGACGCCGTAACGCCTGCGCATCACCTCATTCTGATCGAACAGAATGGTGAAGCCCACTTTGTACTGATCGATAAAATTTTGCACGGTGACCTTGGACTCATTCAGATTGAGTCCAAGGATCTCGACGTTCTTGCCCGCCCATTTCGCACGCTGCCGGTCCAGCGCCGGCATTTCGTTGCGGCAGGGTTCGCAGAAGGTGCCCCAGAAGTTGACGATAACCACTTTTCCTTTGTAGTCGGACAGCTTATGCGTCTTTCCGTCCAGTCCCGCCAAAGTAAAATCCGGAGCATTGTCGCCTACGGCCGGCTTCTTGTCGCTCGAGAACAAATTGTTGGCGAGCGTAAGCGCACCCACAACGACGATGACGGCAAAAATGGCGATTTGGATCCATCTTCTATTTTTTCCCATCCTTATGCACCTTCAAACTATCGAATGTCCTTCCTACTCTTTCCTCTTCATTATAGCGAAAATTGGCGGAAGGAATTATTCGGGATTTTGAATTTTATGTGTCCGCCCCTTGCCCGCTTCCAGCGCATGCTGCTTCAGCTCTTTCACTTCCTGAGGCGTGAGATGACGGTACTTGCCCCTTGCCACACCGGCCAGCAGAATCGGCCCGAACTGAATCCGCTTCAGCTTCACGACCGGATGGTGAATCGCATCGAACATCCGGCGGACCTGACGGTTGCGGCCTTCATAAATCGTGATTTTGATGATGCTTTCCTTATTATCGGGATCGACATCCTGGTACTCGACTTCGGCCGGGGCCGTTAATCCGTCTTCCAGCTCAATTCCGTTTTTGAGCTTGTCCAGCTGCGTTCCGTGCGGAACCCCTTTGACCGTAGCCAAATAAGTCCGCGGCACATGGTGCTTCGGATGGGTAAGCAGGTGCGCAAACTCCCCGTCGTTGGTAAGCGAAGCAGCGACCCTTCGGTATCGTAATCGAGCCGGCCGATCGGGTAGATGCGCTCCTTGATGTTTTTGAAAAATTCAGTGACGGTCTTCCGTCCTTCCGGGTCCGACGCGCTGGTAATAACCCCTTTCGGCTTATTGAACAGCACGTACACCTTCGCTTGGCGGCGGATCGGCTTGCCGTCCACCTTAATAAAATCCTGGTTCGGATCCACCTTGACCCCCAAGGTCGTGACTACCGCATCGTTCACTTCGACCCGCCCGGCGGTGATGAGTTCCTCGCATTTGCGGCGGGAGGCCACACCCGCTTCGGCTAAAACTTTCTGCAATCTTTCCATTTTTACGTATTCACCTCAAGCTAATGATACCTATCCTCGGGAGAAATCACAAGCTGGGTCCATGGGAAGAAAGCCCCGGGGCAAGAAACGGTATGCGGAAATATGTCATCGGGCCTGAAGCCGTGCTCTTTGGAGAGATGAAGGATGAGCTTTCCCAGCAAAAACAGCTGCTCCTTTTCGGAAGGGGAATATTCAAAACGGCGGACGGAGTAATCGCCCTCCAGGCAGATGTGGATGTACAGGGGATCGGTTTGTTCGGACGAAGGCAGTATGGTGCCGTTCCTCGTGATGAAGAAATCGTAGCCTTTCCCGTTAATGGACGGGCAGACGGAGTGATGAATGACGATGCCGTAAAACTGCACGCAGGTCACCTCTTTCCGGTTCACTGGTACAGTATATGTGCGGAGAAAAAAGGGGTGCAAAGCGGGGATGTCAGGCGAAGACGAGGTAGCAAATGAGGATGGAGGCGACGAAGCCGACGGCGTCGGAAATGAGACCCACCTTCAGCGCGTAGCCGGCTTTGCGGATGCCGATCGCGCCGAAATAGACCGTAATGACATAGAGCGTCGTATCCGTGCTGCCTTGAATGGTCGATGCGATCCGGCCGATCATCGAATCGGGGCCGAATTGCGAGATCAGATCCGTCGTAAAGGCAAGCGACCCCGCTCCGGTAATCGGCCTCAGCAAAGCTAGCGGGAGCACCTCGCTCGGTATCCCGAGCTTCAGGCAGAGCGGCTTGAGCCAGCCCAAAAACAGGTCCATCGCCCCCGAAGCCCGGAACACGCTGATCGCCACCATCATGCCGACCAAGTGGGGAATAATGCGGATGGCCGTATCGAAGCCGTCCTTCGCCCCGTCCACGAACGACTCGTAGACGGGGATTTTGCGGTATGCGGCATAAAGAGGTATGAATACGATGATGACCGGGATGGCCCAGGAGGAAATCAAGTTGACGAATTCGATCAAGGCGGTTCATCCTTTCCCCGATTGGATCGGAGTGCTTCGCTTCCGGTACCACTTGTCCACCAACACGGCGGCGAGCGTGGAAACGACGGTCGCAAGCAGCGTGGTGCCGACAATATCGGCGGGATTGGCGGAGCTATAGCTCATCCGGATGGCGATCAGCGTCGTCGGGATGAGCGTGATGCTGGCCGTATTCAGGGCCAACAGCGTACACATGGCGGGACTCGCCGTATCCTTGGACGGATTCAGCTTCTGGAGCTCCTGCATCGCTTTAATTCCCATGGGCGTAGCGGCGTTGCCGAGGCCTAGGATATTGGCGCTCATGTTTGACATGATATAGCCAATCGCGGGGTGATCCTTCGGCACGCTGGGAAACAGAAATCGTACCACAGGCCGAAGCAGCACCGCCAGCTTCTGCAGCAGTCCCGCATCTTCGGCGATCCGCATTATCCCGAGCCAGAAGACCATGATGCTGATCAGGCCGAAGCAAACGGTAACCCCGCTCTTCGCTCCGTCGAATACCGCTTCCGTCACCAGCTCGATGCGCCCCTGAAAGGCCGCCGCGATAAAGCCGGTAACGATGAAAAAGAGCCAGATGAAGTTGACCATGATTTTTTCACCTCCAAGTTTTCCGAAGGAAAACTACTTCGGAAGCATTCGCTTAAGTCTTCCGAAGGAAGACTGCTTCGTAAGCATAGGCTTAAGTTTTCCGAAGGAAAACTGCTTCGGAAGCATTCGCTTAAGTCTTCTGAAGGAAGACTGCTTCGTAAAGGGCATTACTCCGCTTTTCCGGTAAACAAAACACGGGTCAACGCCTGCAGAATATACATATACTTTTGCGCCCAGGTATGGTCTTGCCCGCCGGTTTCCCGGAAGGAAAAGGCCGATCCGTCCTTCAGCTTCAGTCTCGGGCTGTCCGCTGCGTATATGGGAACGGTGCCGATCAGCTTGCCGTCCAGCAGCGGCTGCGACCGCCCCATTTCTCCCAGCCGGTACTCGGGCGAGGAAGCGTCGTTCAAAACCGCTTTGCGGCTGAAACGGTCTTTCTCCGAGGTCTCGGCCGGATAAACGAACGAAGCGCCCGCGACATAAGACGTACCTTCAACCGTCTCGCCTTGATTCACCAGTGAAAGCAGGCGGGTAATTCCGGAAGCCGTAATCGAGAAGCCTAGAATGGTCCAGCCAGTCATCCGGATCGTTCAGCGTAACGACCGCGAGCGCTGGCCCCCCGGGTAGCCGAAGAAACCAGGCGGCGCTTGGCCAGCTTCGTATAACCCGTCTTCACGCCGTCGGAGCCGTCGTAAATCGAGAGCATTTTATTTTTATTGATCCAGGTGTAATCCCAGCTTTCATTCGGGTTCGGTGCTTTTTTCACCCTGGTCTTCACGATTTCGGCGAATACCGGATTCTTGAGCGCATACGCCGTCAGCTTGGCCATATCATTCGCTGTCGAATAATGCCCCGTCTCATCCAGACCGGTCGGGTTTTTGAAGCTGGAGCCGGTCATCCCGATCAGGCGTGCTTCTTCGTTCATCATATAAGCAAAGCCTTCCACGCTTCCCCCTACATGCTCGGCTATGGCGGTGGCCGCGTCATTGCCCGAACGGAGCATCATGCCATAAAGCAGATCCTTCAAATTCATTTCCTCATTCAGCTTCAAGTAAATCGACGAACCTTCTTTGCCGAATGCATTTTTGCTTACCTTCACCTTGTCCGACAAATTCCCATGCTCGATGGCCACGATCGCCGTCATGATTTTGGTCAGGCTGGCGATACGCATCGTTTTATCCCCTTTGGAGCTGTACAGGATACGCCCGGACGCCACATCAACCAATGCCGCGGCTTCCGCATGGGTCGATACCGCAGGCGCCGCCTCCGCATTTCCGGAGCCCCCCACCCGGTCCAAACCAGCGCCAGAGCCAGTCCAAGCAACCATCGTCTTCTCATTGATATCCTCCCGATCTCTCGTTCGTTGTCACCCAAGAAGTCTTAGCCTGTTCCTCATTGTTCATGTATATGCTTATCGCCCCCGGTTATATGTCCAAGCCCGGAAACAGAATAAATCCTACATTAAACAATGACAAAAGGACCCTGCGACCGTCTTCCAACAGCTTAGGGTCCCGCTATATCAACTTGAAATCGGTTCAATGCAATCCGGCTCGTCATGCTGCACTTTTCCTACTCGGGCATCCACCGGATAATATCTCATATCTTCCGCAGGATAAGTCTTTAGCGACCCGGTGAGTACCCGGTCGTTGCGTTCTTCACGAGACAGCCACACCGCTTCCGCTTCCCCGTTCAGAATGACAGGCATTCGATCGTGGACTTCCGCCACAAGCGGGTTCGCCTCGGTCGTCAGAATCGTGCAGGTGGACAGCTTCGTCCCGTCCGGTGCCATCCATATATCATATAAAGCCGCCAGGCCGAACAATCCGCCATCCCGTAAAACAAAGCGCTGAGGCTGTTTGCCCCGTCCTTCCTTCTTCCATTCATAAAAGCCGTCGGCCGGAATCAGGCATCTCTTGCGCTCCAACAGCCGCCGGAAGCCAGGCTTATTCGCCGCCGTCTCGGACCGGAGATTGATCAGACGGTAAGCGCCGGCCTCATCTTCCGCCCAGGACGGCACAAGCCCCCAGCGAAGCTCGCCGAAGCGCCGCGGCTTGCCCGCTCCTTCATCCGGGCCGCCGACAATAGCCGGAATCCACTGACCCGGGGCGGCATTATAGCGGGGCTGATAGGGGGCGGGACGCGGATCCAGTAAAAATCTCAGGACCAGCTCTTCCCAGGTGACGGTGATGGTGTAGCGACCGCACATCGCTATCCCTCCTTTTACAAATCGTCGACATGGCTGATAAACACCGTAAGCTTCTGCGATAAGTCCACTTCATAAGGCGCGGCTACCGGTCGCCCATCCGCATCCTTCAGGACCCGAACGACCGGACGGTGGGGTACTGCGTAATGAATGCTCACTACGACACCGGATTCCCCGGTGCTGAGCTGTACGGACAACCCCAGCGGATAAAGCGCCACATTGTCCCGGAATAAAGCCACCTTCTTCTGCTCATACCATGTACCTACTCCGGCGAACAGAGCTTCCATCGCTTGATGAGGCAGCATGGCCGAACGATACGGGCGGTGCGTAGTCATGGCGTCATAGCTGTCGGCAACCGCGATCCATTTGGCGTATTCATGAATATCCTTACCCTGTATTCCTCTCGGATAACCGCTTCCATCTTCCCGTTCATGATGCTGAAAGGCGCAGTGGGCGGCCAGCGGCTGGGATATTCGGTTCATCCTTGAGAAGCTTGAATCCGATCTCGGTATGGCGCTTTACCTCCTGGAGTTCATCCCCCGTCAGCTTGCGCGGAGCCATAATCAGCTCCGTTTTGATCTTCGTCATCCCGATGTCATGCAGCAAGGCCCCAAGGCCCAGGGCAAGCGACTCGTCTTTGCTGTAGCCGCTTACCATCCCGAGCATAGTGGCGTAGATACAGACATTAAGCGAATGCTGATATAAATAATTCCCCATCACATTCATATTCATCAGCATGAGAAGCGTATCCGGTTTGCCGCTCAAGTCGTCAATAATCATCTTCATGACGCCGCCGAAGGCCCGGCCGAGCGTATGACTCTTCGAAAACTTGGATTTGCTCGCGTTCTCCATAAAATGACCAAAGTTCGTCCGAATCTCGGCAAGCGCTTTGATACGCGTTTCGTCGCTGATGGGATCTTCCACCTGAATATCATCCGTAACCGGATCGTGGATATATATAAAATCGATACCGAGCCGCTGCAGCCGCCCGACCAGGCCCACAGTAAGCTCTACCCCTTCATTCAGAAGAATGATGCCGTCTTCATTGTAAATACATTTCCCAAGCCGCATTCCCGGCGGACAAGACTTAGTAGGAATTAAACGCACGGCTTACCCTTCTTCCTTAAGACTTATGACCCATTAAATATGACCTAAAAATAAATATAGTGGATTCTTTCGGAAAGAGCAATAAGCGAAACGTCATAAAATGGAAAAAGCTGCCCCGAGGGACAGCTTAAGTAAATTTATACGATAAAGTTCTGGTTCTCGATGTTGTTCGTTACGCTGGTGGCTCCCCCTGCCGTCGTACCGGTTTGGCCGCCGCCGCGGGATCATCGATTGGATGCGGTCGACGACACCGGGAGCCGAGTCGATGATGCGTTCCAGCAAATGAGTCTGATTGTCCAGCGGAACCACCTTAACCCCGTGCTTGCCGACGACCAGAAAGGCAATCGGTGTAATCGAGACCCCGCCGCCGCCGCCGCCGCCGAACGGGAGCTCCACTTTGGCGTGAGCCGCATCGTTCCGCAGACCGCCGCCCGCCGATTCTTCCGTAACAAACTCAGCTGCCGCCGGCGGCGAAGCCGAAGCCGACTTTGCTGATCGGCATAATCACACTGCCGTCCGGTGTTTCCACAGGATCGCCGACAATCGTATTAACGTCGACCATTTCTTTAATGTTCTCCATGGCCGTTTTCATCAAGCCTTGTATCGGATGATCAGTCATATGCTCTCCTCCTTTGGGTAAATAAAGCTTCATTATTCGATTTTTTTTAGACATACTATTGATACAATCGTATTTTGCTCATTACCCCGACCTTTTATGTGCAAGCCCCCGGTCCAGGTCATGTGATCTTATGTATTCGAAGGCTCCGTTCGGAAAAGCACCTTCTGCCATACACGCAAACCGTCCTTCACTTTCATGATCCGAAGAAGGAGACGAATTCCCGCGAGGAGCGCGTACCCGACCCGGATTTCAAAGCGGCACTGCACTTCCGTCGTGAACTGCAGCTCGTTAAAAGCAGGCATGACCTGAAGCCGGGGCTGGGTGTCCAGGCGGATCCGCCGGAATACATAAGACAGCGAGCGAACTCTTGAGGCTCCACAGCAGGCCGACAACAAAAGCCGTTTCCGGCGCATCCCCAATCCCGATAGAGGTCTTCCATACCACGGAAGTACAGCGGATTTTGGACAGGGTTCCTTCCAGCCAGCTGTTGAAACCGAAGCAGTGGGCGATCAGCAGCTTCGCATTCTCAAAGGCCTGCCTGATTTTATCGACGGTAATGTTCTGCTTTTGATCCTGCAGCAGATCGGCCTCGTTCTTATTTACTTTTTCCGATTTAAGCTCGATTCCCTTAAGCCATGTTTTGAACTTCAGAATCGGTATCGTATAGCGAAATTTGAGCGGAGCCCGTATAACCCGTGAAGATCCAAAGTCATATCGTCGTTGCCTTCCAGCCGAGTAAAGCCGAATAACACTTTCATATGACTGGTAAGCACGATCCATCCAATTAGCAGGAAAGCCCCGGCCGTCCACCATGCCCAAGCCATTCGTAAGCCACACCTCTTCCGCGTCCATGCAAAAGCAAAAAACTCCCGTATATCGAGAGCGGATAGCTCGTTCTCGCGCTACAGGAGTTAGTATGACCCATGATTGCCAAATCATGCGGCTTTTATGAATCTTCCGGAAGAGCCAGTTCATCGAAGCTCAGTCGCTGGCCATCCAGCTTTTCAAAGAGAAGTCTCGTTTCTTCTTCGAGATTGTCCTCGTTCTCGAACAGTGTTGTTTCCGGCAAATCGTCCAGCGTGGCCAAGGCAAAATGATCGAGAAACGCCTTGGTCGTTCCGTACAGAATCGGACGCCCCGGCTGATCCGCCCGGTCCACCTCCTGGATGAGATCCTTGGCAACGAGTGTTTGAAGAGCCCGATCCGATTTGACCCCGCGGATCTCTTCGATCTCGACACGGGTGATCGGCTCGCTTGTAGGCTACGATGGCCAGTGTTTCAAGGGCGACCTGCGATAGGGAAGATCGGGAGGGAGAGTAGGCCAGACGTTCAAAATAAGGGGCATGCTCCGGGATCGTCGCCAGCTGGTAGGTTCCGGCCAGCTCTACGATCTGAATGCCGCGGCCCTCACGTTTCAGGTCGGCCTGAAGCTCCTGCACAAGGTCAGCGACAAATCCGGCGTCCTCCTCCAGTACTTCGGCCAGCTGCTTGACGCTGAGACCTTCGTCTCCGGCTACAAACAGCAAACCTTCAATAATTGATTTCATCCGGCCAAACTCCATCGGGTGCTCCGTCCTTTCTTTCCTGAATCACAATATCGTCGAACAGCTTATGCTGAAAGCATACGATCTTCTTCACCTTCATCAGCTCCAGCAGAGCCAGGAACGTAACCACGATCGTATCCCGCGTCGCATGCTCGTCGATCAGCTTGGAGAAGAACAGCTTGCCGCCCTGCTGCCCCAAAGCCTCGAGCACTTCAAACATCCGGTCCTTAACCGATATTTCGTCTTTGCGGATCTTGGCGACCATCTGCCGGCTCTGCATCCGCCGGATCGCCTTACGGAAGGCGTGCACAAGGTCGCCGACATGCAGCCCTTTGACCGGATTTTCCTGGATCGCCGGCACATAAGGCGCCAAATCCTCCGGCTCCCGCGTATAGATCAAGCTGCGCTCGACCTCTTTATCCCGCAGGTGATCGGCAATCGCCTTATACTTGCGGTATTCGATCAGCTTGGCAACCAGCTCGGCGCGCGGGTCGTAATCCTCATCCATCATGTAATCATCGAATTCCAGGTCGACCACCGGCGGCTTGGGCAGCAGCATCTTGCTTTTGATGGACAGCAAAGTGGCCGCCATCACAAGAAACTCGCTGGTGACCTCAAGTTCCAGCTCTGTCATGGCGTCCAAGTATTCCATATATTGATCCGTAATTTCTTTGATCGGAATGTCGTAAATGTCCACTTCCGCCTTGTCGATCAAATGCAGCAGCAAATCAAGGGGGCCTTCGAAGGTTTCGAGTTTTACCGTGACTTTCACTTTACTGTGTGTTCCCCTTAGCATCCACAGCGCGGCGAAGCGGCTATAGACCTCTTAAGAAAATTGTTTGGACAGGTTCGCCATTTCGATCGCCGTGACGGCCGCCTCCCAGCCCTTGTTGCCGGCCTTCGTGCCTGCACGCTCAACCGCCTGCTCGATGGAATCGGTTGTCAGTACCCCGAAGACGGTCGGCACGCCGGTTTTCAGGTTTACTGCGGCCACGCCTTTGGCGACTTCATTGCAGACGTAGTCAAAATGCGGCGTGGATCCGCGGATGACCGCGCCGAGCGTAATAACGGCGTCATAACGGCCGCTTTCAGCCATTTTTTGCGCGATCAGCGGAATTTCGAAGGCTCCCGGAACCCAGGCGATTTCGATTTCGTCCTCTTGAACGCCATGACGCTTCAGCGCATCCTGCGCCCCGCCCAGCAACTTATGCGTGATAAATTCGTTGAAGCGGCCCACGACGATGCCGTATTTTAACCCTTGCGATACCAAATGTCCTTCATATATTTTCGCCATAACGTGTCAACATCCTTTTCTTCGAATTATTTTTTATTAAAAAAGCATTCAACCCGTTCCGGAACCTTCCGGTTAAATATTGAATTCCAGCAGATGTCCAAGCTTCGCCTTCTTGGTGTGGAGGTAATTCGTGTTGTCTTCATTCGCTTCCATTTGGATCGGCACCCGTTCCACGACTTCGAGCCCGTAGCCCTCAAGGCCGCGAATTTTACGCGGGTTGTTGGTCAGCGACCGGATTTTGCTGATGCCGAGATCCTTCAGAATCTGCGCACCAATGCCGTAATCCCTCAGATCGGGAGCAAAGCCCAGCTTCAGGTTGGCATCCACCGTATCGAGCCCTTCCTCCTGCAGCTTGTAAGCCTTCAGCTTGTTGATCAGGCCGATGCCCCGGCCCTCCTGCCGCATATAGAGCAGCACGCCCGATCCTGCTTCGTCAATTTGTTTGAGCGCCGCGGCGAGCTGCGGACCGCAATCGCAGCGGTGCGAGTGGAAGACGTCGCCGGTCAGGCATTCGGAGTGCACCCTGACCAGCGTCGGCTGATCGCCGCCGATCTCGCCTTTAATCAGCGCCACATGTTCTTTGTTGTCCACCTGATTGGAGTAAGCGATGGCATGAAACTCGCCGAAGTCGGTCGGCATCCGCACTTCCACCTCACGCTCGACCAGCTTTTCCTTCTGGTTCCGGTAGGTGATCAGATCGCGGATCGTAATGATCTTCAAATCGTGCTTGCGGCTGATTTCCATCAGCTCGGGCACACGGGCCATTTCGCCGTTTTCTTTAATGACCTCACAGATGACGGCGGCCGGATAAGCGCCGCACATGCGCGCCAGGTCCACTGCCGCTTCGGTATGACCGGTTCGGCGGAGAACGCCGCCTTTCTTGGCGATCAGCGGGAAGATATGCCCCGGACGGCGGAAGCTGCCCGGACGCGTCTTCGGATCGATCAGCGACTGCACGGTGCGTGAACGTTCCGAAGCGGAAATGCCGGTAGTCGTATCGATATGATCGACCGAAACGGTGAACGCCGTGCCGTGGTAGTCGGTGTTATGCTGCACCATCGGCGGCAGATCGAGCTCCTGCGCACGCTCCTCCGTGATGGGGGCGCAAACGAGCCCACGGCCTTCCTTGATCATGAAATTGATCACTTCCGGCGTCGCCTTCTCGGCCAGCGCGATAAAATCGCCTTCGTTCTCGCGGTCTTCATCGTCCACCGCAATAATCACCTTGCCCCGCATCAGATCATAGATGGCTTCCTCGATCGTGTGGAATTGGAACGGTTTAGACATGGCTCTCTCACTCCTTCTCTATAATGATTTACAAAAAACCGTGTTCGGATAAAAAGGCCGCCGTCAAGCCTTGCTGCCGCCTGCTGCCGGTTTTCCCGGTCCGTTCCCGTAGGTCAAGAGGCGTTCGATATATTTGCCCAGCACATCGCATTCCAGATTGACTTCGTCCCCTGCTTCTTATGCTGAAGCACCGTTTCGGCAAGCGTATGGGGAATGATCGATACGGAGAACGAGCCTTCGTCCGCATCTACCACCGTCAGGCTGATGCCGTCGATCGTGATGGAGCCGTGGGGGATAATGTATTTCAAAATGCCCGTATCCCTCGGTGCGATCCGGAACACCACCGCATTCTCCTCCGCCGTGCGGGCCGTGATGAGGCCGGTGGAATCGACATGCCCCTGCACGATATGGCCCCCGAACCGGCCGTTCATCGCCATCGCCCGCTCCAAATTCACCGGCGAACCGGTGGCGAGACGCTCCAGATTCGTGCGGCGGAACGTCTCCGGCATGACGTCCACGGTAAACGAGTGGGCGTCGAACGCGATGACCGTGAGGCATACCCCGTTCACCGAGATGCTGTCCCCCAGCTTCACGTCCTCCAGGATGCGTCTCGCACCGATCGTCAGCACCATCGCCTGGCCCTGCTTCGCAATCCGCCGCAGGGTGCCGATTTCTTCGATAATCCCGGTAAACATCTTACTCCCCTCCCCTAAGTCGTACTGCGGATAGCCTGTGAGACAGATGTCGTCGCCGAAGCTTTCGACGGTTACCCGTTCGAGCCGGACCGCCTCCGCCATCCGGTCGAAGCCGGTGAAGTCGAAGCTGCCCGGGGCAAGTGGGCCGCCGCCGATGATCTTCGGTGCGAAGAAGAGCACCAGTTTGTCGACGAGGCGCTGCTCGAGGAGCGCGCCGTTCAGCTTGCCGCCGCCCTCGACGAGCAGCGAGCCGATCTCGAGCTCGCCGAGCTTCGCCATGGCGGCGCTTAAGTCGACTGCGGGCCCCGGGCCGCAGTCGATGACGGTGACGCCGCACGCCTCAAGCTCGCGGCGGAGCTCCTGCGGCGCCCGTTCGGTCGTCAGCACGACCGTAGGCGCCGCGCCGTCCCGCACGAGCTTCGCGTGCGGGGGCGACCTCAGCGTCGAGTCGACGACGACGCGGGTGGGGTTCAGACCCGGCACGGGGAGCCGGGTCGTGAGCCGCGGGTCATCGGCGAGCACGGTGCCGATGCCGGTCAGGATCGCCTGGTGGCGGTGGCGCAGCGTATGCACGAACGAACGCGAGGCGTCGTTCGTGATCCACTTGCTGTCGCCCGTCTTCGCGGCGATCTTGCCGTCCAGCGTGCTGGCGGCCTTCAAGGTGACGAAGGGGCGGCGGGTGACGATGAACTTGATGAACGCTTCGTTCAGCAAGTTCGCCTCCCGCTCCAGGAGCCCCTGAGTCACCTCCACGCCGTGCGCACGCAGCCGCTCGAGCCCGCTCCCGGCCACGAGCGGGTTCGGGTCCGTGGCCGCGACCACGACCCGCTTCACCCCTCGCGGATGAGCCGGTCGCTGCAGGGCGGGGTTCGGCCGTGATGGCTGCACGGCTCCAGCGTGACGTATGCCGTGGCTCCCTTCGCCTCGGCTCCCGCCATATTCAGCGCATGCACCTCCGCATGCGCTTCGCCGCGCTTCAGATGGGCGCCCATGCCGACAATCCGCCCATCCTTGACGAGAACGCAGCCGACGGCCGGGTTGATGCCGGTCTGGCCGGTCGCCGATGAAGCCAGCTGCAGCGCCAGGCGCATGTAATATTCGTCGCTAATTTGCTCCACCTTGCATCCTCCTCATGCCGCTTGAACGCCAAAACGCCCCTTTTCATGGGAAAAGGGGCGTGGAAATTACAGGATCGTATGAATCGCGAATGCGTCAAGAAACACACCTGAGCCTACAGGCTTAGGGACGTGTCAAGCTCGGTTGGAACCCGCTTCCTCATGTACTTTACGCGAGCATAGGAAATGAAACCGCGCAATATGTGAAAAATCACACAAGTGCAGAAAAAGCAGGCGGACTCCAATCAAACGCATCCGCTGTTCTCCTTCTCCCATCCAGACTATACTGTCGGTCTCGGAATTGCACCGAGTCCACCGGCGCTGGAAGCGCACGTTCGCACAACATCCGCCGCACGGGTCACGGACTGAGCTTAGCGACTAGGCGCCGCAAAGCATCACCGCCGGTAGGGAATTTCACCCTGCCCCGAAGGATTCAAGCTATTTATTTTCCTACCAGTATACTCGGAATGGAACGCATTGTCTAGAGCTGGCTTGAAAATTGTTTTCAAGGGCGACCGTTCCGATCTTGGATTAAACCTCGACGACCTTAACGGATTCCATTTTGTCACGGCCCTTGAAAGCATCCACATGCTCCATGCCTTTGACCACCTTGCCGAATACCGTATGCTGTCCGTCCAAATGCGGTCGCGGCTCGTAGCAGATGTAGAACTGGTCGCCTCCGGTGTTGCGGCCCGCATGCGCCATAGCCAAAGTGCCGCGCTCATGCTTGTTCGGGTTGATTTCGCAGTTGATCGTGTAGCCCGGACCGCCGGTACCCGTGCCGTGAGGGCGACCGCCCTGTGCTACGAACCCGGGAATCACGCGGTGAAATACCAGGCCGTCATAGAAACCGGAGTTCGCGAGCTTCTCGAAGTTCGCAACCGTATTCGGAGCGTCCTTATCGAACAGATCGAGTACTACTTCATTGCCGTCGGCCAATTTGATGATCGCTTGTTTAGCCATTGTTTATAAACACTCCTTTAGCTGCATCTCTTCGTAACCGACCTTATTTTACTATGAAACCCGTCCATATACAAATGCCCGGCGCTTCCGACCCCATGTATGCGCAATAAGAGACGCCTTACGTCCCCTGCAGCGGGTCCATCCGGCGTCTCTTAGGCAAACCTATATTATATTTATGACTTGGTTACGGCCGCTCTCATCCGTTCCGGAATGAGGTCGTTGCCGATCAGATCCTCGTAGCTTTCCCTGTTCACGACGACATCGGCCTGCCCGTCTTTCACGAACACGACCGCCGGACGGCGGATCCGGTTATAATTGCTCGCCATAGCGTAATTATAGGCCCCCGTGCATGCAACGGCAAGCAGGTCGCCTGAGCGGACGGCCGGAAGGCTGGCATCCCAGATCAGCATGTCGCCGCTCTCGCAACATTTGCCGGCAATCGAGACGACTTCTTCGGCCGCTTCATTCGCCCGGTTGGCCAGCATCGCTTCGTACTGTGAATCGTACAAGGCGGGGCGCGGATTGTCGGTCATGCCCCCGTCGACCGCGACATATTTGCGGACGCCCGGAATCTCCTTATAAGTGCCGACCGTGTACAGCGTCGTGCCGGCATCCCCGACGATGCTGCGGCCCGGCTCCGTCCAAATCTCGGGGAGCGGATAGCCTGCCGCACCGAAGCGCTCTTTGACCGCTTCCGCAATCGCCTTGATATATTCAGCCGCCGGAAGCGGCGTATCGCCTTCCACATAACGGATCCCGAAGCCGCCGCCGACATTGAGGACACTGAACGTAACGCCCAGCTCTCCGCGGACGCGGACCGCGAAGTCCGTGACCTTCTCGACCGCGAGCCGGAAGCCGTCCACCTCGAAGATTTGCGAGCCGATATGCGAATGAATGCCGAGCAGCTTCACGTTAGGCGGACTCCGAAGCTTCCTTGACCGCCTCGAAAGCGGCGCCGTTGCCGAGGTCGAACCCGAACTTGGAATCTTCCTGCCCCGTCGAGATGTACTCGTGCGTATGCGCTTCAACACCCGGCGTAATCCGCAGCAGCACGTTCGGCTTCATTCTTTTCTCGCCGGCAATGGCGTTCAAGAGCCGCAGTTCCACGAAATTGTCGACTACAAAGCGACCGATCTTGGCATCAAGCGCCATTTCGATTTCATATGGCGTTTTGTTGTTGCCGTGAAAATGGATGCGTTCGGCCGGGAATCCCGCCTGCAGTGCGGTAAACAGCTCCCCGTCGGAAACCACGTCGAGCGACAGGCCTTCCTCCTCCGCTATGCGGCACATGGCCATGACGCAGAATGCTTTGCTTGCATACGCAACCTGATATTTTAACCCGGAAGCCCGGAATGCTTCAATATACTCTCAGGCAGCGCTGACGGATCAGCGCCTCGTCCATAATATACAGCGGGGTACCGAACCTCTGAGCGAGATCGGTTGTATCGCACCCGCCGATTTCGAGATGCCCCTGTGCGTTGATCGTACTTGTGCCGTGTAAATACATCGTCTGTTTCCCCTTTTCCCATGCGAGACATTATCTCTAAAGTAACACATCGGAAGGCAGGATGACAACAAGCAAAAGCGGCCCCTTCCAGCCCAAAAACCGGAAAGGACCCTGTTAAGCTTGCGATGATCACTAAGCTACTTCGGCTGTCTCGAACTATCGAGCGTCCTCGTCAAGCTGGGCCGCGTCTTCATCGTAAGGAACGGGCGGCGAAGCATGATCTCGATGATCGCCTTCGCGTTGAAAGGAATGAACGGCCATAAATACGGCGCATTGTAGGCCCGCTGAAGCGCCAGGAATACGATCAGCGACGTGGAACCGATGATCAGCCCCGGCACTTTGAATATCGCCGCCGCCAGCAGCAGTCCGAGACGGGCGAGCCGGTTGGCCAGGCTGAGTTCATAGCTGGGAGTAGCGAACGTGCCTATGGCGGCGGCGTACAGGTACAGGATGACCTCGTTCACGAAGAGCCCGGCTTTGACCGCGATTTCCCCGACCAGAATAGCGGCTACAAGGCCCATGGCCGTCACCAGCGGCGTAGGCGTATGGACCGCCGCCATCCGCATCAGATCGGTGCCGATCTCAGCGATCAGAAACTGGCCGAGCAGCGGGATTTTTCCCGGCTTCTGCGGGCCGATAAACTCGAGCCCCGCCGGCTTCAACTCCGGTGAAGACACGATCAGAAACCAGAGCGGCAAAGAGGAAGAGCGAGCACAGCATTCCTACAAACCGCACCCACCGCAAATACGTACCGACAATGGGCGTCTGGCGGTATTCTTCGGCATGCTGCACATGGTGGAAGAAGGTCGTCGGCAATATCATGACTGACGGCGATGTATCGACGAACAGGATCAAGTGCCCCTCCAGCAAATGGGCGGAAACCACGTCCGGTCTTTCGGAGAACCGCACCATCGGATAGGGATTCCACTTCTTGTTAAAAATCGCCTCTTCCAGCTGCTTCTCAGCCAGCGGGATGCCGTCCACCTTCACCTGTTTGATCTTATCCCGGACCGCTTCCACCAGCTCGATGTCGCATATGTCCTCAATATAGGCGAGGCAGATATCCGTCTGTGTCCGGGTGCCGACCTGCATGATTTCCAGCTTGAGCTTCGGGTCGCGGATCCGGCGGCGCACCAGCGTTACATTCGTCAGCGACGTCTCGACGAAGCCGTCCCTTGCTCCCCGAACCACACGCTCCAACGCCGGCTCTTCCGTCGTCCGGACCGGGAAGTTTTTGGCGTCGACCACAACGGCTTCCTTATGCCCCTCGAAGAAAAAGGCCGTGCCGCCCATCGCCACATTATCGACGGCTTCCTTCAGCTTATCGGTTTTTTTCACCTGGATGTGAGGAATCAGCGCTTCGTCGAAGAGCTTGATCACATCCAGCTTCCGTTCTTTTTCCTCGGACAGGTGGCCCGACTCATCCCGGGTTAAGCGCCGGACATGATGCTGTTCTTCGCGTCGGACCTGGTCGGCATACGAGAGGCGCTCCAGAATGGACGTAAGCACGAAATCTTTGGCAAAGCCGTTATAATAGAAAATACCGGTTTTTTGCCCGCCGAACACCATTTCCCGAAAGATCACGTCGAAGCTTTGATTCAGCCCCACGTACTGCTCCAGCCTGCTCTTCAGCTCGTCGAAATCAGCCGGAATCTCGGTCTCCCCGTTCACCTTTGCCTCCGCTCCGCTTTTCTTCTTCCCCGGATCGCCCTTCGGCTGATCCTTGGAGGCCTTCTTCGCATGCAGCGGCTCCGGCCGGTCGAGGATATTCCCTTCCCGGTCGATCACAAGCTTCTCTTCGGCCCCGTCCGGGTGGTCACTGCCGCCCGGCACCTTCGCATGCTTCACCTGCGCCCCGTTGATCAGCTTGGCTCTGCGTACCTGTTTGTCCTTATACATGTATGTTCCGCCTCCCGGCTTAAGCGTTTCTTGACGGCATCGGAGCCGGCCAGTCAGCCCAGCACCTGCGGCCAGTCGATTAACGATCCGACAACTTTACCGAATATCATGGCCATGAGCGACCAGATCATGTAAGCTTCCATTCCGATGCGCTTCGCCAAAATCGGCAAGACGTTAATGACCTCGGTCAGTGCGGCGACCGAGCATTCCCACAAAGCGGCCCGCAAACAGCCCGAACAAAGCGGCCGACATCGGGAACAGCGCGAAGCTCTGATCGAACAGATCGGTAATTGTAAAAAACAACGAGCCCAGCACCACCGCGCCTTCGTACTTCCGGATCTGCTTGTACGATCCCGTGATTTGTGCCAGCCGCGGAATGATGTCGAGTACGACCAAAAAAGCGACCATACCGCTTCCTACCGCTATGCCCCCGGCAAGCCCGATAAAGATCAGCACCAGCCATGTCAGCGCCAGGGTCAAGGAGCCTTCTCCTCCTCGCCGCTTAGCTTGCCGTACTCCTCGGTAATCATGTAGCGGTTGACATTTTCCTGGTACATGAACATTTCGACTTCCAGCGGGCTTGGCTCTTCATTGAATTTCTTCTTGAACAAATGATTGAAAAAGACGATCATCCCGATCCCGATGCCAAGGGAATAAGGGATTTGCAGGAGCGACGGATGCTCCGTCGACCTCCCCCGTCAGCAAGCGGTAAATTTGTCTGTGAACCTCGGCCATGCTGACATCCGCATGAAAATTCATAATCGCAAGCCCCGAGCCAATAAACAGCAGCACCAGACAACCGCCAGAAGCAGCAGATTCGGCCTCTTTACCTTGTCATAGACTTCCAAAAGGGCATGCGGCTCTCCAAAATGCTCAATCTGCATGAGGGGTACGCTTCCCTGACCTTGCGGACGACCTGCAGCATGTCGATCAGCATGATATTCCCGTCTTGGGCTTGCGGACGGCACAGGATGATCCGGGATAAACGTTCTTCGTATTCGGGCTCCGTAAGCGGCTGGGCGGTTTGACCCAAGTAAACCGGCTGCCCGCGGCGCACCCGGATTCTTTTGCGCAATCGGATATAAAGCACAGGATTCAGAGCAGGCTCCATTAGCGGTCCCTCCTATCCACGCATTTATTCCGTAGTAGTATGAATAAAACAACAATGGGATAATCATCCGTCCCTTTGCCAATAATTCACTCTGCGTCGGCTGTATAAAAAGGGAAATCCGGTCCAACACTAAAAACAAAACAGCCTCTCAGATATAAGAAAAAGACCAGACAGCTTATTGAGCTATCTGGTCTTTAATGGACTGCAGTATTTTTTTCTCAAGCCGGGAGACTTGAACCTGGGAAATCCCTAGACGGCTGGCCACCTCGGACTGCGTCTGATCGCGGAAATACCGCAGATATACGATAAGCCGCTCCCTTTCGCTTAAAGCCCCGATCGCTTCATTCAGCGCCAGCTTGTCGAACCATTTGTCCTGGGCTTCGTCGGCAATCTGATCCATTAGCGTGATCGGATCCCCGTCATTCTCGAAGACCGTCTCATGGATGGACGACAGCGGCTTATTCGCTTCCTGGGCGAATACGACGTCCTCCGGCGTAATCTGCAGCTCCTCCGCGACTTCACTTACGGTCGGCGACCGGCCGTTGCGCTTCGACAGTTCATCCTTCGTCTTCCGGATTTTGTTGGCCAGCTCCTTGAGCGATCGGCTTACCTTAAGCGTTCCGTCATCGCGCAGAAACCGCTGGATTTCGCCGATGATCATCGGGACGGCATACGTCGAAAACTTCACATCGTACGACAGGTCGAATTTATCCACCGACTTCAGCAGGCCGATGCAGCCGATTTGAAACAAATCCTCGGCCTCATAGCCGCGGTTCAGGAACCGCTGCACCACCGACCATACCAAACGGATGTTGCAGTTGACCAGCGTTTCGCGGGCCAAGGCATCGCCCGTCTGGCTCAAGGCGATCAAACGTTTGACCTCGGCATCGTCCAAATAGCTGTGAGAGGCGTGCTTCAAATCCACATCCATGAGATCAGACCCCTAAATGTTGCACCGCTGTGCACAAAATTGGTCGAGCATTTCGCAGCATTCGCGTTCCAGTCTTGCCATCGTTCATCGGACACTTTAGTTAAACAACGCTTTCTTCGATTCGATCCGTTTCTTCATGCGGATGGTCGTCCCTTCACCGGGGGCGGTGGTCACTTCCACTTCATCCATGAAATTTTCCATAATCGTAAACCCCATTCCCGAACGCTCCAGCTCCGGCCTTGACGTGAACAAGGGCTGTTTCGCAAGCTCCAGATCTTCGATTCCCGTACCGCGGTCTTCCACCGTAATCCGCACGATATCGTGTTCGATTTCGGCGGAGATGGTCACGATGCCGTCGGGACGGTTGTCGTACCCGTGTATAATCGCATTGGTGACCGCTTCCGAGACGACGGTCTTGATATCCGTCAGCTCATCAAGCGTAGGGTCCAGCTGCGAGACGAAAGCCGCCACGGTCACGCGGGCGAACGCTTCGTTCTCCGACCGGCTGGCGAATTGCAGGGTCATAAAATTTCGTTCACTCATGATACGACCTCCAAACTTTGCAGCGCTTGTCTTTCGTTATCCTGGATGGACAAAATTTTGAACAACCCTGACATTTCAAACAAACGGAATACACTTGGATTTACATCGCAAACGACCATTTTGCCGCCTTTCGCCGTAATTTGCTTATAGCGGCCGAGAATGACGCCCAGTCCTGAGCTGTCCATGAAGGTCAGTTCCTTCAGGCTGAGGACAATGTGGTCGCTGTTCCCGCGAAGGATCGCTTCTTCCATCCGCGCTTTCACCGTATCCGCCGTATGATGGTCGAGCTCGCCGCGGAGCCGGACGATCAGCGTTTTGCGGTAATGCTCCAGTTCGATTTGCAAACTCAAAGCTGTTCACTCCTTCCCTTTCTTGCAGACTCATTTCTACGCTGAGGAAAGCTTTTCCTGCCCCCCGACAAAACTAGAAGAAATGCGCTAGAAATAGAAGAAATGCGACATACCGCGCGGAATGCGGAAAACCCCGAGGAAGCTGAAGCCGTCCTGCGGGGATTCCGGATGCCTTCGTGATGGCTGTCTAATCGATGAAGAACAAGCGCTTGGCGGTGCGCTTCGTCAGCGTCCAGAAGCCGGCTTTCTTCACGTCCACCGGAGATTCCAGTGTGAACTCGGTCAGCACCTGGTTGCCTTTGTAAACAACGAGTTTGCCGATCGGCTCGCCGGCGGCCAGCGGAGCTTTCACATCCTGCCTCAGCTGTACCTCATGGCGAATTCCTTCGGCCGCATCGCCTTTCTTCAGCAAGACGCTGTACGGATGCTTTGCGGTCAGCGGAACGACCGGCACCTCACCTTTACCGACCTTCAGATCGCCGATGGCATCGCCGGTTTTATAAATCGGCAGATTGGTGTACTGCGAGAAGGCGTAATCGAACAGCTTGGTCACTTCCGCGTTGCGGGTCTTCGTATCCGGCTCGCCCATCACCACGGCGATGATCCGGAAATGATCGCGCTTCGCGGTTGCGGACAAGCAGAATTTCGCTTCGCTGGTGTAGCCGGTCTTCAAACCGTCGGCACCCGAATAGAACCGGACCAGCTTGTTCGTATTCACGAGCCAGAACGGCTTCGGCGAATCCTTACGGAGGTAATCCTGGTAAAGGCCCGTAAACTTCGTAACCTCCTCGTGCTTGAGCAGCTCCTTGGACATGATGGCGATATCGTAGGCGGAGGTATAATGATTTTCGGCCGGCAGTCCGTTGGGATTCGAGAAATGCGTGTTTTTCAGGCCGAGCTGTGCCGCCCGCTCATTCATCATACGGACGAAGGCTTCCTCGGAGCCCGCCACTTTCTCGGCCATCGCTACCGAAGCATCGTTGCCCGAAGCCATGGCAATGCCCTTCAGCATATCCTGGACGGTCATCTCTTCCCCGGGCTCCAGAAAAATTTGCGAGCCGCCCATAGAGGCCGCATATTCGCTCGTGCGCACTTTCTCATCCATTTTGAGTTTTCCGTGATCCAAGGCTTCCATAATGAGCAGCATCGTCATAATTTTGGTGATGCTGGCCGGGGAAGCTTGGCGTCCTTGTTTTTCTCAAAGATCACCGTTCCCGTATCCGCATCGATCAAGGCCGCGGAGGCCGCGTTCGGCGCCAGATCGATCGGCGGTGCCCCCTTGCCTTCTTCAGCGAATACCGCAGGCAGTGTAAGCAGCAGGACCAGCTGCAAAGCCAAGAACCATTTGAAAACCTTACTCGTCATTGCCTGTTCTACCCCTCCTGATTGAACTGTAAATGAGTTTCCAGTGCTGATAAACAGTGTTGACGCTTTTGGAACAAAATATTCCGTACGGACCCATCTTTGGAAAAACAAAAAAGCCGGGGCGCTGGGTCCCGGCTGGGGTGTGAAAGAAAGTATCGTTAGAAGGAATGGAGTATGCCCCGGCTTATACAATAATCAGGAGTAACGGCGTACGCCTTCCTTCGTGACAACGGCGTAGATCAAGGAAGGCCTCGGTACGGCTTCCTTCTGAATAGTAAAGGCCGAAACGGTCCGCTGCATCATTTGCTGCGTTTCGGACGAATCGCTGCGGTTCATATACAGCACGGCCAGCGGCTCCCCTTTCTCCACCGCATCTCCCACCCGTTTACGCAGCTTCATGCCCACCGCCAGATCGATCGTATCCTCCTTGGTCGCCCGCCCCGCACCAAGCAGCATGGCGGTGACCCCCAGCGATTCCGCATCGATGGCGGCTACATAACCATGAGCCGGGGATGGCACCTCGACCTTATAGCCCGCGGCAGGAAGCCGGTCCGGTTCATCCACGACAAGAGAGTCTCCCCTTGTGCTGCAATGAACTGCTTCAGCTTCGCCAGACCCGCCCCTCCGTACAGCAGTTCCGACGCCTTGCGCTTCGCCTCCTCTTCGCTCCCCGCCTGTCCGCCGAGCCGGATCATATGGGCGGCCAGCTCCAGGCAGAGCTCGGTCAGCTCCTTTGGCCCGCGCCCTTGGAGCGTCTCGATCGCTTCAGCCACTTCCAGAGCGTTGCCGATGGAAGGACCGAGCGGCTCATCCATGTTTGTAATGACGGCAATCGTCTCCCGGCCCACTTCCGTTCCAATGTCGACCATGGCCTGGGCCAGCTCGATGGACGCCTCAAGCGACTTCATGAACGCGCCCCGGCCGCTCTTCACGTCGAGTACGATGGCGTCGGCGCCGGAAGCGATTTTCTTGCTCATCACCGAGCTTGCAATGAGCGGCACCGATTCGACCGTCGCCGTTACATCCCGCGACCCGTACAGCTTCTTGTCGGCCGGCGTCATATTGCCGGATTGACCGACCACCGCCACGCCGATCTCGCGCACCTGCTGAAGGAACTGGTCTCGCGTCCTTTCCACCTGAAATCCGGGGATCGCTTCGAGCTTATCGATCGTCCCTCCCGTATGACCGAGTCCCCGTCCGGACATTTTGGCCACAGGGACACCGGCCGCTGCGACCAAAGGCCCGACGACCAGCGTCGTCGTATCCCCCACTCCGCCCGTACTGTGTTTATCCACCTTCACGCCCGGGATGGAGCTAAGGTCCGCTTGATCGCCGGAACGCGCCATCGCCAGCGTCAAATCGGCCGTTTCCCGGCCGTTCATCCCTTGAAAATAGACCGCCATCGCCCAGGCTGACATCTGGTAGTCCGGTATAAGCCCCCGCGTATACCCGTCGATTAAAAAATCGATTTCCTCGGTGGTTAGCTCTCCGCCGTCCCGCTTTTTATGTATGATATCTACCGTTCTCACCCTGGTTCACCTCATCATATTGGTCGTTTCCCCGTATTATATGATGCGAAGTAGAAAAAGAAAAGGAAGCGCGGGCGAATCCCCGGCTTCCTCTGGCGCTGAATTATTGAACGATCAGCTTCGTCTTCATATTCGGATGTCCCGGACCGCAAGGCAGACCGCAATGGACTTCATACGTACCCGGCTTGTCAAAAGTGACTTCAGCCGTTTTGTTATTGTTGTCCAATTTGATGTTCAAATCCGGAATGTCCAGTTCGTGCAGTCCTTCCTTGTTCAGCAAAGAAACCTTCACCTTCTGGCCGGCTTTCACGGTATATTCCGGCTGATCGAATTGGTAGTTGGTCGCCACAAATTTAAGTGTCGGGCCTTCAGCCGCTTCGCTGGCTTGTTCCGCTTGACGGGCCGAAATATTCTGGAACAGCACACCCGTACCGAGCAGACAGGCAATGATGAACAGCGTAAACATAATCCATTTGTGCATCGTTATTCACCCCTTACTGTTTAACACTTTGACGTTTAGTCTTATTGTACAAAATCAGCAGCGTTTTACACATGCCCTTTCCAGATATTCCGGTGAAAAATTTGTGACAAATTCAAAATTTGGCAGGGCAGGCGGAACTCCTCTGTTATTTTAGCACAAAACCGGGACAATACCAAAAATGAGGCAACTGTGAAAAGTATGGGCTCAGCTCCGCCAGATACGCTCCCGGATTTGAAAGCCGCTTCCCCGTTCCTTCTTCGCTTCCTGCTCCTGCAAATGGCGAATTTCCTTTGAAATCCGAATACTGCAGGAACTGCAAAGATGATGCTGTCTTATAGGCGCACGGCAGGAGCTGCACGGATAATGCAAATGAGGATAACTGCCGATCGGCAATTTATTTTCTTTAATGAAGCCTATAATCTGTCTTTCACTCACGCCTGTCGCTTGCGACAGCTCCGCATTGGTCGATTTCCGGTGGTCCCGTAAATAAGCATTGCACCTGTTATAGTCATCTTCATAGGAATCGATGCAGCTTTGACAAAGATTACGAAGATTCTTTTGATACACTTTGCCGCATTTCGGACAATGGTCCACTTTCAGCATGGTCATTTGGAATCACACCTTTAGCACTGGGATTCACCCGGATAATCATCCTTACGAATCATTCATATAGTTCTTTATACCCATTATAACACAAACACACTCCTTGAGAACATGCTTTTTGCTAAAGCTTTGTTTATCCTTCGTTCATCCGCAGACCTTCTTGCCAAGAACCGTTAATGCTGGGGCATGATTCGGCGAATGTCTCGCGCGGTGCAGCCCATACTAAGGAAGCCCGCAAGTACAACAACGAGGAGGGTTAGCTCCAATGGCCAAACAACAAGGACACGGCAATCAAAACACGACCACGCGAAACAGCGATCGAGGGGCCAAAAAATCCAAATGATCTGAAACGCAAAAAAGACTGCTTCTTTCGATCTTTCCTGAAAGAAGCAGTCCTTCATAACTCCTATTGGATTAGGCTTCCGAATCCACCTCGCGCACAAAGCGCTTCACCAGCTCAATAAATACCGGCTTCGTTCGGTTCGCCACTGCGACCACCTGATCATGCGTCAGCGGCTCCAGCTCTTCGCCGACGGCCATGTCGGTAATGCAGGAAATCCCCAGTACCTTGAGCCCCGCATGCCTTGCCGCTATGACTTCGCCGACCGTGGACATGCCGATGGCGTCACCGCCGAGCCTAGCCAGCATCGTAAGCTCCGCCGGAGGCAGGTAATTCGGTCCGCTGATCCCCGCGTATACACCTTCCTGAAGCCGGACGGCACTTCCTCTCTCCTCGCCCATCTGTTCGGCGATTCGTTTCGCCAAGGCACGGTAACCACGGTTGTAAGCCTCTGACATATCGGGAAAGCGCACCCCGAGCTCCGGATGGTTCACGCCGATCAGCGGATTGTCCCCGGTCATGTTGATATGATCGGAGATGAGCATCAGCTCGCCCGCCTGGAAGGAGCGGTTCATCCCCCCCGCCGCGTTGGTGATCACCAGCGTCCTAACCCCTAGCTGGCGCATCACATACACCGGAAAGACGACCTTCTTCATTGAGTAGCCTTCATAGTAATGAAACCGTCCTTGCATCGCAATGACGTTCTTCCCTTCCAGTTTGCCGATCACAAACTGGCCGGCATGCCCTTCCACCGTAGACACCGGAAAATGCGGAATATCCGAATAAGGAATAACGGTCGCCTGCTCGATTTGCTCAGCCATGTCACCAAGTCCCGAACCGAGAATAAGTCCGATGTCCAGACGTTGACGGCCGATCTGGTCGCCGATCCATTGGGCGGATTCTTGTATATTTTGCACGTAATAAGGCTCCATATGATCCGTTCCCCTCTCCCGTAAAAAGGTATCGATGCGCTTTACACCCTCGGAATGATCCCCAGAATGAGCTGCAGGAACGTTTGCTTTACGCGTTCCGTCGTTTCCATCACTTCTTCATGCGAGAGCGGCTGATCCAAAATGCCGGAAGCCATGTTGCTGATGCAGGAGAAGCCGAGCACCTCGATTCCCGCATGGCGGGCGACGATCACTTCGGAAACCGTGGACATGCCGACGGCATCCGCACCCAGTGTCCGCATCATGCGGATTTCGGCGGGCGTCTCGTAGGATGGCCCCAGCAGCCCGATATAGACGCCTTCCTGAAGCGCAACCCCTGCTCCGCCGCAACGGCCTTTGCGGTTTCGCGCAGCCTTTTGCTGTAAGCCTCCGACATGTCGGGAAAGCGCACGCCCAGCTCGCTGAAGTTCGGCCCGATCAGCGGATTGCGGAATGTAAAATTGATATGATCGCGGATCAGCATCAGATCGCCGGCCTTGTACGAGGTGTTGATTCCGCCGGCGCTGTTCGTAACAAGCAGTACGCGGATACCAAGCTCCTTCATGACGCGCACCGGGAACGAAACGGTGTCCACCCCGTAACCTTCGTACATATGAAAACGGCCCTTCATGAGCAGCACTTGGCGGCCCGCCACCGTGCCGAGCAGCAGCTCGCCGGCGTGTCCTTCCACAGTGGACACCGGAAAATGCGGAATGTCCTGATATTCAATGACCACCGGATCTTCCACGAGGTCAGCGATCACGCCGAGGCCTGAGCCTAGAATCAGTCCGATCTCCGGCTGTCCGGAATAACGGTCGCGGATATAGGCCGCAGCTTCTTTGATTTTCTCCAGAAGCAATTTGTCTTCCATAATGAATTTCACCCTTCCCAATAGGTATCAAACCTGTCTAACCAGCTGCTTCAAGAAGCTGGTTCCGTTGCCGGTCTTTGCTACGCCGAAATTATCGGCCACCGTGGCGCCCACATCGGCAAATGTCTCCCGAATGCCGAGCGGCCCGTTCCCTTGGAGGGAAGGGCTGTAGACGAGAAGCGGCACATACTCCCTCGTATGATCCGTCCCGTGATGAATCGGATCGTTGCCGTGATCGGCCGTTATGATCAGCAGATCCTCTTCGCCGATCCGCTCCATCAGCTTCGGCGACCACTCGTCGAATTCGTTCAGTGCGCCTGCGTAGCCCTCGGGATCCCTCCGATGGCCGAACAAGGAATCAAAATCGACCAGGTTCGTGAACAAGAGGCCCTGGAACGGTTCGCCGAGGCATTCAAGCGTCTTCCGGATGCCGTCCAGATTGCTCTTCGTCGGAATGGCGCGGGTTACCCCTTCGCCGGAATAAATATCGTTGATTTTCCCAACGGCAATACAGTCAAGGCCCGCATCCTTCAAATGGTTCATGACCGTAGGCGCAGGCGGCTTCACCGCATAATCGTGACGGTTCGGTGTCCGTTTGAAAGAACCCGGTCGCCCTATGTATGGACGGGCGATCACGCGGCCCACCGCGTACGGATCATCCAGTGTGAGCCTGCGGGCGATTTCACAGCCGCGATACAGCTCTTCGAGCGGAATAATCTCCTCATGCGCGGCCAGCTGGAACACACTGTCGGCGGACGTGTATACGATCCATGCGCCGGTTTTCATTTGTTCCTCGCCAAGCTCGTCCAAGATCTCCGTCCCGGAAGCCGGTTTGTTACCGATGACTTTTCGTCCGGTCTCTTGTTCGAATCTATGAATCAGCTCTTCAGGAAAGCCGTCCGGAAATACGTTGAACGGAATATTTACACGAAGTCCCATAATTTCCCAGTGACCCGTCATCGTATCTTTCCCGACGGAAACCTCGGCCATCTTGCCGTAGCTGCCCGCCGGCCGGTCCGCCGGGGCAATGCCCTGAAGCGGCGCTATATTTCCAAGCCCAAGCCTCTGCAAATTCGGCGACCGCGCGCCCGGGTACCTTCTCGGCAATATGACCGAGCGTATGGGCCCCGCGGTCCCCGAACCGCTCGGCATCAGGCGACTCCCCAATGCCGACGCTGTCCAGAACAATCAGACAAATCCGTTTATATCTCAAAAAAGTTCACCTCTCTCCCCTAGCTTAAGCAGCTACCGTTATTATCGCAAATCGGCGTCTTCTTTGCAAAAGGCCGTTGATGCAGCTCCCATTGTCAATATTCCCTGCACGGCACGCATGAAATCAGGCTTCATGGAAAAAAATAGAGTTGCAGTGATTCACTAATCCATGGAAATAAGGACGTCTTCATCATGCTCTGGTTTACTTCAAGACGCTATAAGAGAGGCCAAACGGAGGTTAAGCCTCCGGCTTCCTCCCCGATACGCATTCCTTGTCCGAGGACCTGGACAGCAATTTGCGGCGGCTCCTCAACGAGCTCGGGAATAGTCCGGACATCGCCATCCGTATCATCTCGGCTCCGAACAACCCTGCGCCGCGGCTTTGCACTGGTGTACATTGACGGGTTGGTGGACGCCCATACGATCTCGGATCTGCTGTCGGATTCCCTGATCGGCGAATTGAAGCAATGGCCCGCCTCGGGAACCGCCGGGGAGCTGTTCCGCCATCTCAAGGATCAGTCGCTGGCCACAGGGCGCGTGAACAATATCGATACCTTCGAGCAGATCCCGATCTCTCTTTCCGAAGGGAAAGCAGTCATCCTGATCGGCGGTATTTCATCCGTATTGACGGCGGATGCCTCCGGCGGCGAGAAGCGTTCCGTGGAAGAACCGACCTCCCAAACCGTAATCCGGGGGCCCAAGGAATCCTTCACGGAAAGCATTCGGACCAATCTCTCCCTGATTCGGCGAAGAATCAAATCTTCTTCCCTCCGGATCGAGGTCAAAAAAATCGGTACGCAAACGCAAACCGATATTGCGGTCGTGTATTTGCAGGGAATTGCAAACGAAAAAATCGTGCAGGAAGTTCACAGACGACTGGATTCCATTGTGACGGACAGCATTCTGGAGAGCGGGTATATCGAAGAATATATTCAGGACGCCACCTTTACTCCGTTCCCGACCATTCAGAATACGGAAAGGCCGGATGCGGCGGCCGCCGGCATTCTGGAAGGACAAATCGCCATCGTCGTTGACGGGACGCCGTTTGTTTTGCAGACTCCCGTAACCTTTTTCAAATTTTTCCAATCCAGTGAAGATTATTACCAACGTTACGATATCGCCACTTTTTTGCGGGTGATCCGGTACGTTTCGTTTCTCGTATCCATGCTGCTTTGCCTTCGCTGTATATCGCCGTCACCACCTTCCATCAGGAAATGCTTCCGAGTACGCTGCTCGTCAGCCTGGCGTCACAGAGGGAGGGTATTCCCTTCCCGGCGATTATGGAAGCGATGATCATGGAGATTACCTTCGAGGTGCTGCGCGAAGCGGGGTTCGCATGCCCAGGGTCATTGGGCCTGCGATTTCGATCGTCGGCGCCCTGGTTCTGGGGCAAGCGACTGTCCAAGCGGGTCTGGTTTCCGCCGCTATGGTCATCGTTGTTTCTTTCACCGCTATAGCCAACTTTGTTATTCCGGCCATCAATATGGCCATTGCGGCAAGACTTATCCGCTTCGTCATGATGCTGCTCGCTGCGACGCTCGGACTTTTCGGCATCATGTCGGGCCTGATGTTCCTGCTCATTCACCTGGCTGGGCTTCGCTCTTTCGGAACACCCTATCTTACGCCGCTGGCACCACTACTCAAAACAAATCTGAAAGACTTATTCATCCGGGTCCCTTGGTGGGGCATGATTCATAGGCCGCGGCTTATCGGTTCCACGAGGAATGCGCAGCGGCGACCCAGAGGTCAAAAACCGGATCCGCCTGATGACAGTACCATAGAATAGGAGGGTGTTCAGATGAATCAAAAAATATCGTCCTTTCAGGCCATCGTCCTGATCGTCCAGACGATTACGCCGACGGCCATCCTAACCCTCCCTAATCTCATAACGAATTATTCCGAGCAGGACGCCTGGATTTCCACGCTTCTAGCTACGATGATGGGTGTGCTTCTTGCGATGTTATTCGGAGCAATCGGACAACGTCAAGGAGGAATGGCTTTCATTCCGTTCCTTGAGAGCCGGATCGGACGGATTTCCACTGTCATTGTCGGCTTATTGCTCACTCAATATTACGTCGTCGTTATGGCGGAGGTCCTTCAGGAATTCTCCAATTTTCTTGCCGACAATATTCTGGGGGAAACTCCGAGGTATTTGACCATGATTATAGGAATGATCATTGTGCTTTATGCCGTATATCATGGGATTGAGGTGATCGCCCGTGTCGGCGTATTTATTTTTATGGGAGCCAATCTGCTCTTTGTCATCAGCATGCTGCTTCAGCTCGGGAACCTTCACTTTCCGTATTTACTTCCGGTGGGGAGCATTCATTGAAAGACCTGTTCAAGGGAACCATCGCGCCACTCAATTGGCTGTCCATGGTATCCATCGTCGTATTCTTCGTCCATCATTTGAAGAAACCGTCCGATGCCAGGAAGGTTGCGGTATGGGGAGTCACTCTGTCGGGGGCCGAGCTGCTTCTAACGGTGGTCGTATCGGTTGCGGTGTTTGGACCTCAGCTTACCAAGCTTTATACTTATCCGAGCTTCAGTCTGGTCGGGCTCGTCAAAATCAGTAATTTCGTAGAGCGGGTCGATGTGCTCTATATTTCCATTTGGATTTGTACCATGTATGTAAAAATGGCTTGCTTGGTGTATGCGGGTTATTTGGCCTTCTCTCGTTCTTTGCGGCTAAAGAGCGACAAACCACTACTGGTGATATTTGGGATTTATATGATTCTCACCTCCTTATTCTCGTTTCCCAAGCAGTCGGATCTCAGTTATTACATTGGTTACCTGGATCCGTTTGGCGGCTTGATTGCGAATGTCCTTCTTCCGTTCATTCTGTGGGTGCTGCTGCTGTTCATGAGAAATAAGACGCTGAACCGGGAGGGGTAGTATGCTCAAAAAACAATCCTTCTTCCTTTTGGCTGTTGCCATCTGCTTTTTCCTTACCGGATGCTGGAACCGGAAAGAACTGAATGAGCTGTCCATTACATCGGGCACTGCCTTTGAAAAGCTTGACGGAGAGTGGGAAGTATCGTACCAGGTGGTCATCCCTTCGGCCATCTCCGCCGGGATGGGTACCAGCGGGGGCGGCGGCCCTTCCCTGCCGGTCATCGTTTATTCCACGAGAGGGAAAACCGTCCGGGAAGCGGTCTCCAAAAGCTTCAGGGAAAGTCCGAGGAGGCTGTTTTTTGCGCATAACCGCGTGCTGATCATCAGCGAGAAGGTGGCCCGGGAAGGCATCGATGAAATCCTGGACCTTTATTTAAGAAACCCGGACGCCAGAGAAACGGTCAACGTTCTGATTACCCAAGAAGCCCCTAAAACCATCCTCCAGCAACTGACACACATTGAAAGAATTCCCGGCGAAGCCATACAGCGCATCATCGATATGGAGGCCAAAAACGAGTCGGTTCTTCCCAATGTGATGGTCTATCAGCTGGCTCAATCGGTGGTGGGGGAATCCCACAGCTCCATGATCCCGGAAATTTACATATCGGGAAAGGCGAAAAATTCAAACATGGATATGCTGAAGCAGACCAATCTTCCCTCGGCCCTCAAGCTGGGCAGGCTGGCCGTACTAAAAGAAGGAAAAATGATCGGCTGGCTGGAGCAGAACGAAACCCAGGGCATTGCTTTCATGTCCGATAATTTCCGATCCGGAAGCATCACGTTTGCCTGTAATCAGAAATCGGAGGGAAGCAACCAGAACACGGTTCATGTTATACGTTCCAATACCAAGCTTACCCCCATGCTTGAGAACGGCCGTTTCAAGATGAAGATCGTCATAGAGGGGAAGGGCGTTCTAATGGAAACGGGTTGTTCCCTGGACCTCAACGACCCTAAAAGCATCAGTCAATTGGAGGAACTGGCATCTCAAGACGTGCGGAGAAAAATAGACCTGGCCTGGAAGAAAACCAAGGGGATGAAGGTCGATATCATGGGTTTCGCCGAAGCGATTCACCACCGATTCCCGAAAGAATGGAAAAAGATTAAAAAAGATTGGGATTCCTCTCTGGCTTCCATGACCATTGAACCGCATATCAAAATCTCTATTGAGCATGTCGGTCTGAGCAATAAATCGTTTAAGCTTCTGAACAAGAAGGACGGGGGTGATTAGATGCTGGCTGCGCTTTTCATTGCAGGCTACGCCATACTGCTCTATTGGGGCCTGCGCGAAATATGGAAAAAGCGGCGGAAATCGGATGCGATCACTTATGGCCTCCTTCTCGGATGGTGTGCTTATTTGAATCTGGCGATGCTGTTTCACGGTCCGCTGATTACACTCGCTTCTCTGCACCGTATTTTATTTCTGCCCGCAAGCCGTTGGTTGAAGCATATGCTGGAAGGAGGGGGCGGCGGATGAACGGGGAAAAGATCACAAATACTCAAATCATCTTCATGGTTGTACTCTTCGAAATCGGAAGCACGCCCTTATTCGCATTGGGCATTCAAGCCAAGCAGGATGCCTGGCTCGCCATGACCGCCGCCGCACTTATAGGCCTTGTTCTATTATTTTTATTTCTGGGCCTGCAGAAGAAAGAAACTCAGCTCAGCTTGTTCGGCATGCTGAAGAAATATTTCGGCCGGCTGCCCCGGTTCGCTGCTCGGCTGGACTTATGTCGTCTACTTCAGCTATGAATCGATGCGGAACGTCAGAGATTTCGGGGAGCTGGTCAGATTAACCTTGTTATCGGATACACCTAAATCCGTCATTATGTTAACCGTCGTCATCCTGTCCGTGTATGGGGTGAGCAAAGGTGTGGAGGTTTTCTTCCGTCTTCCCGAAATCTTGTTTCCTCTGGTCCTCTTCAGCTACGCCGGCCTTATCCTTTTATTCAGCTTTACCGATCTTGTTCACTTCGGCAGACTGGCCCCCGTGCTGGAGAATGGAATCGGCCCTGTGCTCCGCGCCGCTTTTCCCGACATCGTTTCCTTTCCCTTCGGCCAAATGCTGATATTCCTTATGTTCTGGCGGTATGTCGAAAACAAGGAGCAGCTTTCCAGTACGTCGGTATTCAGTTATCTGGGCGTGGCTTCCTTTCTTATCTTTATGAGTGTACTCAACCTGGCCATTCTGGGACCGGCCTTAGCCGGAATAAGCACGATTCCCCTGCTCGAATCCGTCCAACTGATCTCCTTGGCGGAAGTGTTCGAACGAATGGACGTGCTGATGGCTCTGCTCCTGTTCGTCGGGCTCCTGATCAAGATGATGGCCTTTCATATGTGCGCCGCCTTAGGACTTGCCGAACTGACGCCGGTTTCTTCTAAAATAGGGGGATGGTATTAGGGATCCTGATCTTCGCCGCTTCTTTCCTGGAGCCGAACTATACGATGCATATTTGGATCGGCTTAAAAGTCAGCGTCAAGGTGTTTACGATTTTTCAAATCGTGATTCCTTTTCTGCTGTATATGACCATGAACCTGCGCAGAACGCGCAAGCCGGCTTAAATGTCCGGATAATGTGAAAAAGACCGCCCTTGGCGGGTGGTCTTGAGAGGAGCCTCTGTCATTGGCCTCTGCTTGGGCTACGCTTTGGCGCGCGGATGTGCCCGGTCGTATACTTCCTTCAGCTTGCTGCGGGTCACTTGCGTATAAATCTGCGTCGTAGAGATATCGGCATGCCCGAGCATCTCCTGCACCGAACGCAGGTCCGCGCCGTTCTCCAGCAGATGCGTGGCAAAGGAATGGCGGAGCGTATGCGGCGTAATCTCTTGGCGGATACCGGAATCGGCCGCGTACCGCTTGATGATCTTCCAGAACCCCTGCCTCGTGATGCGGGTACCGAGGTGGTTTATGAACAGCGCCGCTTCCTCCGCGGAATGCTTCATCAGCTTGGGACGCGTCGACGTAATGTATTCCTTCAAACATTCGGATGCGATGCCCCCCAGCGGAACGACCCGTTCCCTGCCTCCCTTACCGATGCAGCGGATAAATCCCATCTCCGGATTCACACTGTCCACATCCAGCATGATAAGCTCCGTAACCCGGATCCCGGTCGCGTACAGCGGCTCAAGCATCGCTTTGTCGCGTTGGCCGTTCGGTGTGGCGGAAGGCGGCGCTTGCAGCAGGGTCTCCACTTCCTCCACCGTCAGCACCTTCGGCGACCGTTTCTCCAGCTTCGGAATCTCCATGTGCATGGAAGGGTCCTGGTCCAGACGCCGCTCTCTCACCAGATACTGGTAAAAGGCGCGAATGGACACCATACTGCGGGTTACGGTCGCGGTGGCCCGCCCCATCTGCTTCAGCTTCAGCAAATATCCGGCGATATGCACCTTACCGCTTTCCTTCAGGTTGCGGATCCCTGCCGCATCCAAATACTCTATGTACTGCAACAAGTCGCGTTCATACGAATCCAGCGTGTTCCGGGCCAAGCCCCGTTCATCGGAAAGAAAACGGATAAACGTCTGCAAATCGTTTTTCATGCACGGTCGAGTCCCCTTTAATGTTATGCAGAACGCCCCCGAAGGGTATATGCGCTTCCTTGCTTTTAACCTATTCCACATCTGCATTCATATTCCTGCCGACATACCAAACCTTTTACTCCCCGATCCAATAAAACAGCTTCAGCCGTTCCCCCATGGAAACCGAATCTCTAAGGGTCAGCTGTTCGTCCTGAAACACTTTCACCGCGCGCCGGCCGGCTCTTTATACTTCTGTACCGGTTCGATCCAGCGCGATACCAAAAGGAGCATATGATAGATGATGAAGGTGAACGCAGCGAACAAGAGCACGAACCGGAAGCGGTCCTTCCATTTGCGGAGATGAAAGATCATGGGTTATGCCTCCTTCAAGTAAAGAAAAGCCCTAAAATTCAGGAATCCGTTAGCGTCTCCCCGGCGGGACATCCCCTCTTAAGCTAACCTATGATCCTTCATCTGCAATTATGAAAGAAAGCGTCCCGTCAGCTGATCGGAAGCAAGGTATCGATCACCGAATAAGGCTTGCCGACCGCTTCCGCCACAGCGCCATAAGTAACGTGGCCCTGGTAAGTGTTTACGCCCAGCTTCAGCGAAGGATTTCCATAGAGCGCACGGGTGATGCCCCGTCCTGCCAGCTCCATCGCATAATTAATGGTGACATTGGTCAGCGCGAAGGTGGACGTCCTCGGCACGGCGCCGGGCATGTTCGCAACAGCGTAATGAATAACGCCGTGCTTCTCGTAGGTTGGCGCGCTGTGCGTAGTCACCCGGTCGACCGTTGCAATCGAACCGCCCTGATCCACGGCTACGTCCACGATCACCGCGCCCTGCTTCATTTGTTTGACCATCTCTTCGGTTACCAGCTTAGGCGCCCGGGCACCCGGAATAAGCACCGCGCCAATCAAGAGATCGGCCTTCTGCACCGCATTGGCAATATTGTACGGGTTGGACATCAGCGTGCGGATCCGGCCGCCGAATACATCGTCCAAGTACCGGATGCGCTCTCCGTTCCGCTCAATGACGACGACGTTCGCGCCGAGCCCGAGGGCCATTTTGGCTGCATTCGTACCGACGATTCCTCCGCCGATAATAATGACGTCCGCCGGAGGCACTCCCGGAACGCCGCCCAGCAGGATCCCGCGTCCGCCGTAAGATTTCTCCAAATACTGCGCCCCCACCTGGACGGACATCCGTCCCGCCACTTCGCTCATCGGCGTCAGCAGAGGAAGACCTCCGCCGGGGAGCTGTATCGTCTCATAGGCGATAGCCGTCACTCTGCTTTGGAGCAGCGCATCAGTCAGCTCCGGTTCGGCCGCCAGATGCAGATAGGTGAAGAGCGTTAATCCTTCCCGGAAAAAGCCGTATTCCGCCGGGAGAGGCTCCTTCACCTTCATAATCATCTCGGCCCTGGCCCATACCTCCGCCGCATCCGGCAGAACAATCGCCCCTTCCTTCGCATAATCCTCGTCGGCAAAGCCGCTGCCCGCCCCCGCACCCGTCTCGACCAGCACCTTATGGCCCGCCGCCGTCAGCATCGCTGCCCCGCCGGGCGTGAGCGCCACGCGGTTCTCGTTATTTTTGATTTCCTTCGGGATTCCGATGATCATGCTTCGCCGCCTCCAAATCCAATGATTAAAACAGGTCTATGTCTAGGTTTTGCCATTTGGCCCGGAATATGTGGGTAAAGCAAAAAACCTTCATACTTGATCCCAGCTCAAGCGAAGGTTTTCGTTTATTGTTTGTTCTTTTCCCTGCAGCGGTGGCAGATCCCTTGGAAATCCAGGCGATGGTCCAGCACCTGGAAGTTAAACTCCTTGTCGAGCCGCTCCTCCAAAGGTCCGAGCCAATCCTCCATGATTTCATCCACAGCCCCGCACTGCACGCAAATTAAATGATGATGGTGGTGATGAGTACTGTCGTTGCGAAGGTCGTATCTCGCAACACCGTCGCCAAAGTTCATTTTCTCCAGTATATGCAGCTCGCTGAGCAATTCCAAGGTACGATAGACGGTGGCGAGCCCGATTTCGGGTGCCTTGTCCTTCACCAGCATAAAGACATCTTCGGCACTCAGATGATCTTCCTCGTTCTCCAGCAAGACCCGGACGGTCGCTTCCCGCTGGGGCGTCAGCTTATATCCTTGCGATTGCAGTTGCTGTTTGATTTTTTCGATGCGAGATTCCATGCTCCTCCCCCAGGTTTTGCGTAGCAAAACCACTACGAAAGCATATGCTCAGGTTTTGCGCAAGCAAAACCACTTCGAAAGCGTCTACTTAGGTTTTGCGCAAACAAAACCGCTTCGAAAGCATCCGGTCGCCGCAAGTCACACCGAGAAAAGGCGGATTTACAGGGCCGCATGCTTCCATTATAGGTGGAGGTCTGTGGGAAAGTCAAACCTTTTAAGAGGCGGCGGTGGCCACCAGCATCGGAGTAACCCATTTCATCATTACCGGTGAAGCATAAGCCTCAAGGCACGCGACACCTACAAGCAGAACGCCGGAAGCGAGCACCGTCGCCGAGAAACGCATAAACGGCTCATAGAGTGCTCCCTTTTTTGAAAAAACCGGTTTTTCACCAAATGGACGGTAAACGCAATGGCGGTGGCGCTGCAGACCAGCGACGTCGGAATGACGATCAAATTTTGCGGCACGACCGAAACCAGCGCAAACAAGAGTCCTTTCCAGGACATGGTGCCGACCATATAGCCTACCGTAAACCCGACAAGCACGCCTTTCAGAAAATCAAGAATAAGAATCAGCGGCGACCCGATCACGGACAGCCCCAGAATCCAAATGATCAGAATCCACTTGATATGCATGGAAAAAGACTCACGGAAGGAAGACTGGACGTCGCCCGTAAGCGCCCCCTGCTCCACCGACGAAAAGAAATTGCCCAAATAGCGGGTAATTTCCTGCTTCTGCTCGAGGGACAAGGCGCCCACCATCACCGCTCCGAAGATCACGCCGGTTACGAATATGACGCCTACGAAAATATAGTACGACAAATGCTCCTTCATATACTGCTCCAGCGTTCGGTTCCGAACCATGACTCTGCAGCCCCCCTTGTCCGAATAATACAAGATATGAGGGGCCGCTTCCCAATATGACTTCAGGCCTTCACTTTGCCGTACGTGCCCCCGCCCCCGGTGATCAGCCGGAGACGGCCGTTTCTGGCTTCCGTCAGGTAACGGGCGATCGTTTCGCCCGCCGCTTCCGCAAGCTCGTCGAAGCTGACGCGGTGCAGCAGGTTCATCTCCGTACCGAAGCGCTCGATCAGCTTTCGGAACGTTTTGGGCCCGAGGCCGGGAATGTATTCCAGCGGAATCTGGTAAACGTACGGCGGCCGGTTCTGGGGCACTACCGGCTCCGTACGGTCGGCGATGTCCAGGATGCGGTCCATGACGCCGCGGACGATCTTGGGACTGCCGCAGTACAGGCGACGCTCGGTTACAGCCTCCGTCGAATCGTCCAGAATCGAGCCGCGACCGGCGCAGTACGTGCGGTGATATTTGCCGAGCCGCGGATCGAGACCGTAATTGGCAAGAACGCTCCTGCCGTCTTCAGCGGCCAGCGCTTTGCGGAATTCGGCAAAGGTCGGTTCGGCCAAAGCCAGCTTATTATACTCCCTGCCGATCTTCGGGAGCGAATGCGCATCCGAATTGGTCAGGATCGTATAGCGGTCCAGCTCGCTGATATAGCCGGCCATCTCCGTATCGGCGCTGAGGCCGAGCTCCACGGCGGCGATGCCGTCCAGGTCGAGCAAATGCGCCATGCGGGTCGAGCAGCTGCCGTAGATGCTTTTATGCGGGGTGAAGATGTGAGCGGGAATCAGAATCCCTCCCCGTCCGATTACCTCCTCCTGAAGGATGCGGGCCGGGACGTAGATCCGCTGGGAGCTGAGCTGCACATTTTTCATGTGCCTGCCGAGCCATCCGGTAAACTCCTGCATCTCCCGGATGCCGGGAAAATAAGCCAGCAGATGGGCGGTTCCCATCCCTTCGTCGCGGACCTCGATTTCGCAGCCTGGGAGAACGGTTGTCCGGTGATAGCGGATTCCGCCGCCGGCCAGCTCCTCCATCTCCCCGATCGAGATAACTCAGCATGTCCTTCTGTACGCCCGGCGAATGGCAGTCGATGATGCCGACAATGTCCATGCCTTTGATTTCCGACGCTTCCCGCGCGATGTTGTAGAACGTCAGGTTGTCGGCCGCACTGATTTTGACGGCTTGTCCTTCTTCCGTTCGCCCGATGTGAATGTGCAGGTCGGCGTAGTAAGCGTTCATCTTAAAGCGACCCGCCCAGCTTCATGATTTGCCAGGCATAGACGGCCATGATCGTTTTGGCGTCACTGATCCGCCCTTCCCGGATATACGCTTGCGCCGTCTCCAGCGTGATGGCATCCACTTCGAGGAATTCATCCTCGTCCGGCCGGGCAACTCCCTCCGTCAGCCCGTCGGCCAAGTACAGATGGATAATTTCATCCGCAAATCCCGGGGACGTGTAAAAGGAGCTGATGAGTTTCAAGGGTCCGCTGCGGTAGCCGGTTTCCTCGGCCAGCTCCCGGGCGGCCGCTTCCATCGGATCCTCTCCCGGGTCCAGCTTCCCCGCCGGAATTTCCACCTGGCTTTTCTCCATCGGCTTGCGGTACTGCTCGACCACCAGCATTTTATCATCGACCAGCGCAAGCACGGCCACGGCGCCCGGGTGGCGGACAATTTCGCGGGTGGCGGTTTCCCCGTTCGGGAGTCTAACGGTGTCGACCTGCAGCGAAATGATCTTGCCTTGGAAGACCGGCTGAGTGCTTAAAGTGACTTCTTCAAATTTTTTATGGTCATTTTTGGGCATTTTGTGTTTCCTTTCCTTGTAAAATGAGTTAGTAAAGGGTATAGACTTCTTTTCGCATTATAGCATGTTTTGCAAAGCACCGCAGAATAGACCCGAGTTGGCATATCCCGGGAATACCCCGCATAGGTTGGAGTATCGGCAATCTATTAATCTATTTTTGATCGGGGAATAGACTATGAAAAGCTATACCGCCTTCCATCGCCTGCGGCTTGTAGGAAAAGGTTGGGAAATTCAAAGCTACCTGCGGGACGCGCTCCGGCAGACGGCCCTTAATATCCGGCTGTCCGATTACCTGGACGGGCAGCTCGACAACGGCCGCCCGCCGGTCAGGACGGATTCGGCCGAAGCAACTCCAGAGCCGTCCCGGCCGCAGCGCAAACCGCAGCAAAGAACGCAGGATCGGCGCGTACTCCCCTTCCCATTGAAGTAACCGGGCCGAACCTCAGCAGCGCCCTTTCCATAGCCTCGACCGGCGGCGCTTCCTGCCAGCGGATCTCGTGCTTCCGTTCAAGACCGGAAGCCTGCAGCCGCCGAAACAGGGTCCGCCCCTGCTCTGCCGGAAGGACGGGCAGCGGCAGCAGCGCCCGCGACAGCGCCGCCTCTCTCAGCGCCGTCACCGTGTGATGGCTGAGCCCGTTATGCCGGTCGCGAAGGTCCGCGAAGCTGATCCTCGGAACCGCAACGGGTTTACCGCCAAGTACATGAACCGCATTTACCAGTTCTCCGGTTTCAAGGCCGGAGTGACCGTATTCCGTTCCCGTTCCGACAAGGCCCGGTCCTTGAACAGCCATAGCGATGTCGGCATGAAGGACGTGCCTTGCGGCAAGCGGCGCCGTAAATTTGTTCACCGCCTCCAGATCGCCGCCGTAGGCTTGCCCGTAAGTGACCGTACCGGCCAGCCAATCCAGCTCCTTGAGCCGGGCGGTGTGGCGGCTGATCCCAAGGGGCAGGGCGCCCCCGTCGCTCATGATGTAGACGATCCGGGGAAGCGGGGAATGGGAACGGCATGAAAGCTCGTACAGCCATGCGACCGCCACCGGCAAGCATGCTGTGAAGCTCGCCGATCAGCACCGGCATGCCGTACAGCCGCCGCCGCCGAGACAGTACGTCGTGGTAGGGACTGGCCGGCTCCTCCGCCGCCAGGACCGCTCTTTGCAAAGAAGTATAACGGAGCTTCATGATGTGGCCCTGATCCCTGCTTAAGGGAGCCTTCTCCCGCGATACAACATGAGGTTCGACCGGCGCAGGCAGAACGGCATGCACATAATGCGCTCCGCCGCTTCCCAGACCCAGGTCCTCCGCCGTCGTGTTCAGCAGAACCACGTCCCCGGGCTTCAGCGGCGGAAACGCCTTTACATCGTGCAGAGCCGAAGCCAGGCTCCCGTCCGGCATTCGTACACGGCACCGCTGCATGTCCCCTTGCCGCCCCTCTATCTCCTCCATCATTGCCACTCCCCACCGGATAGCCAAGGACGATGCCCCCCATGAGTTTCTTCATTCTTCTCGTTTGAAGTGAAAATCGCCGCCTCTCCCGGGAGAGAAGACCGGAGATAAGCAGCGATTCCTTCATGCTATCATCTGTATGCGCCGGGGCTTTGTATTATCCCTTGGCCACCTCTTGAATAATCGATACAACCACTTCGGCCGTCTTGACCAGATCGGCGATGGCAATGCGTTCCTTCGTCGAATGAATATCGAGGTAGCCGATCGCGAGATTCACGGTCGGAATCCCCATCCCGTTAAAATTATTGGCGTCGGCGCCGCCGCCGGAGTGGAAGGTCTTCGGCGTGCAGCCGACAGCGGACAAGGCTTTCATGGCCAGCTTCACGACCGGCGCCGACTCATCGAACATATAAGCGGGATAGTACACTTCGCTTTGAAAATCGAGCTGTGCCCCCATCTCCGCCGCAGACCTGCTCGCACGCTTCCCGCATTCTCTGTACCTGGGCGTGCATTTTCTCATCCGTGATGCTGCGGGCCTCGCCCTCCAGCCGTACCCGCTCCACGACGATATTCGTAGCTCCCGTCACCCCGCCTTCGAAGCGGCTGATATTGGCGGTCGTCTCCTTATCGATGCGGCCGAGCGGCATGCGGGAAACGGCTCTGCTGGCCACGGTAATGGCGCTGACGCCGTCTTCCGGGTTCACCCCGCATGAGCGGAACGCCCGGTGAACGTGATATAGACCTTGGACTGGGTCGGCGCCGCAACGGCGATATTCCCGATTTCCCCGTTGGAATCCAGAGCGTAGCCGAAATCCGCATCGATCCATTTGGCTTCCATCGCCCGCGAGCCCTTAAGGCCCATTTCCTCACCGGCGGTGATGACGAATTGAATTTGGCCGTGTTCGATGTTATTCTCTTTCAGCACGCGGAGGGCTTCGAACATGGCGGCGAGCCCTGCTTTATCATCACTGCCGAGAATCGTCGTACCGTCGCTGCGGATATAGCCGTCCTGCCCGATCTGCGGCTTGATGCCCTTGCCGGGAGTTACGGTGTCCATATGCGAGGTGAAGAAGAGCTTCGGCAGGTTCCTGGCCGAATTGGCGGGCAGCGTGCAGATCAGATTCCCGGAGCCGTGGCCCGTCTTGGCCGCCGAATCATCCTCTTCCACCTTCAGACCGTACGAAGCGAATTTCTCCTTCAACACGCGGCTGATCTCCTGCTCCTGTCCCGACTCGCTGTCCACCTGAACCAATTCGATAAATTCCTCGACTAACCGTCTCTGATTAATCATAAACTTTCCTCCCATGCCCCGTTTGGGTTAAAATGAAGACAATCCGAACGTAAATACCCGGTTTATTTTCTGAAAAGAGGAGTGAAATCATGCGCAACCGTAAGTTATTCCGCATCGTCGTCTTCTTGATGCTCGCTTCCATGCTGCTGAGTACGATCATGTATACGATCAGTTCGTTCCTGTAAGCCCGCCTCGCCCGGCAGTCCGGTATGTAAGACGAAGCCGGCGTCCGCTTGGCGCAGCTCCGGCTTCAAATTCAATAAAGCTTCGTATCTTGGTTATATCCTTCGAGATTCTCCTTCACCCGCTGCAGGAAGCGCCCGCAGATGACGCCGTCCAGGATTCGGTGATCCAGGGACAAGCACAGATTGACCATGGAGCGGACAGCGATCATATCCTGAATGACGACCGGTTTCTTGACGATCGATTCGAAAGTCAGAATCGCCGCCTGAGGGTAGTTGATGATCGGGTAGGAAAGAATCGATCCGAACGAGCCGGTGTTGTTCACTGTGAACGTACCGCCCTGCATATCGTCGAGCGACAGCTTGCCGGCCCTCGCCTTTCGGGTCAGTTCATCAATATCCCGGGCGAGGCCGGCGATATTTTTTTGATCGGCCTTCTTGATGACCGGCGTCACGACGAAGTCCTCGGTACCCACCGCCAGGGACAGGTTGATATCCCGCTTCACGATGATTTTGTCGACGGCCCAAACCGAGTTCATGATCGGATAATCCTTGATGGCGTTAACGACCGCTTTAAGCAAAAAGGCCAGGTACGTCAGGTTGATGCCTTCCTGCCGCATAAATTCGTCCTTCAGCTTGCTCCTGAGCAGCACCAGATTCGTCACGTCCACTTCGATCATTGTCCAGGCGTGAGGAATTTCCGTCACGCTCTGCCGCATGCGGCTCGCGATCGTGTTGCGGATCGGCGTGACATCGATTAGGTACTCGCCGCGGCCTTCCAGCTGTTGGCCTTCCACTTCGATCTTCGGAAGCGGCGGGTTCTCCGACAAATGAATGCCTGTCGATCGAACCGGGACCTTCGGCGGATTCGGCACGAAGATCCCTTGATCCGCTGCAGCGGCCGATGCCGCCCTGTTCGCTTCAGCTACAGGCCGCTCGACCGGTCTTGCGGCCGGACCGGCCGCGATATAAGCCTCCACATCCTTCCGGGTAATGCGTCCGCCGAGACCGGTGCCCTGGACTTCATCCAGCGAAATGCCATGCTCGCCGGCCAGCTTCAGCACCGCGGGCGAATACCGTCCGCGCATGCTTTGATCGCCTTCCGTCTCCACAGCCCCAGACGGATTCGCAGTGCCGCCGCCGCTTGGTCGCCGCCTCCTGACGCCGCAGACCGCAGTCGATTGCGGCTCCTCGATGATGCAGATCGCTTCCCCGACGGCCGCCGTGTCCCCGTTGCCCACCAAGAGCTGGACGAGCCGGCCCTCAACCGGCGAAGGCATTTCCACTGTCACTTTATCCGTTACCAATTCGCACAGCACGTCGTACTGCTCGATATAGTCTCCCGGTCGCTTCAGCCATTGGCCGATCGTTGCCGATACCAGACTTTCCGCCAAATGGGGAACCGTGATTTCCGTTCCCGTCTTTCTTTCGCTCATTTTCCGGTCCTCCCGCTTGCCTAGTGCAGCGCCAGCTTGCGCGCCGCTTCTTTGATCTTATCCGCACTCAGCAGAAAAAATTTCTCCATCGGCGGGTTCATGCCGACGGCCGGAACGTCTGGAGCGCAGAGCCTTGTAATCGGCGCATCGAGATCGTACAAGAGCTCTTCCGCAATAATCGCCGATACCTCCGCCCCGACGCCGCCCGTTTTATTGTCTTCGTGCACAATAAGCACTTTCCCGGTATGAGAGGCCGCCTCAAGAATCGCCTCTTTATCCAGCGGCTGCAAGGTCCGGAGGTCGAGCACATGAAGGCTGATGCCTTCCTTCTCCAGTTCCGCCGCCGCTTGGAGCGCGTACTGCACCGTAATCCCGTACGAAATAACCGTGACATCCGTTCCCTGCCGCTTCACGTCCGCCTTGCCGATCGGCACGATGTAATCTCCCTCCGGCACTTCGCCGGAAATGCCGAGATAGCATTTCTTGTGCTCGAAATAAAGCACCGGGTCCGCGTCGCGGATCGCTGCTTTCATGAGCCCCTTGGCATCATAAGGGTTCGAAGGAGCCACAATCTTCAGCCCCGGCGTCCCGAAAAATACCGATTCCGGACATTGGGAGTGGTACAATGCGCCCCCGCCGGTAGCGCCATAGGGAGCCCGGATGACGACGGGACAATTCCAATCGTTATTCGAGCGGTAACGGATTCTTGCAGCTTCGCTGATGATCTGATTGGCCGCCGGGAAAATAAAATCGGCGAACTGCATCTCGGCGATCGGTTTCATCCCGTACATCGCCGCCCCGATGGCCACGCCGGCAATCGCCGACTCGGCCAGCGGCGTATCCAGGACGCGCTCCTCGCCGAACTGGTCGCGCAGTCCCTTCGTTGTGTTCAGGACGCCGCCTTTCCCCACGTCTTCCCCGAGCACGAATACGTTCTCGTCGAGCTCCATCTCTTCTTTCATTGCCGTACGGATCGCTTCCAAATAAGTGATGACCGCCATCTTTACTCCTCCCCGCCTTCTGCATACACGTGCTTCAGCGTATCTTCCGGTTTCGGATACGGCGACTGGTCGGCATAGCTGATCGCTTCGGTCAGTTCCTTCTTAATCCGTTCCGTCGCCGATGCCTCCTGCTCTTCGCTCCATAAGCCGCACCGATCAGGTACTCTTTGAATTTCGGCAGTCCGTCCTGGCCTTTGTTGTACTCGACCTCTTCTTTGGTCCGGTACAGCAGGTCGTTATCCGACGTCGAGTGTGGCGGGATCCGGTACATGACGGCCTCGATCAAGGTAGGCCCTTCGCCGCGAACAGCGCGTTCCCGCGCCTCTTTCACTACCCGGTATACCTCAAGCGGATCCCGGCCATCCACCTTATAGCCCGGGAAGCCGTAACCGATCGCCCGTTCGGCGATGTTCCCCGCTACCTGCTTATGGAGGGGAACCGAAATCGCGTACTGGTTATTTTCACACATGAAAATGACCGGAAGCTTATGTACGCCCGCAAAATTGCAGCCTTCATGAAAATCGCCCTGATTGCTCGAGCCTTCCCCGAACGTGGTGAACGCCACGAAATCCTTCCTCTTCATCTTCGCAGCCAGCGCAAAGCCTACGGCATGGGGAACCTGCGTCGTTACCGGGCTTGAGCCGGTGACGATATTCAGCTTCTTATGGCTGAAATGGCCGGGCATTTGCCGTCCGCCGCTATTCGGATCCTCCGCCTTCGCAAAGGCGGCCAGCATCAGTTCTTTCAACGTCATACCGACGGACAATACAAAGCTGTAATCGCGGTAATACGGCAGTAAGTAATCCTTGTCTTTCTCCAGCGCAAAAGCGGCGGCGACCTGAGCGGTCTCCTGGCCGATGCCTGAAACATGGAATGCGATTTTCCCCGCCCGCTGCAGCACGAGGCGCTGTTCATCGTACATGCGCCCCGTCAGCATAAGCGTATACATATCGATCACCTGCTGATCGGTTAATCCCAGCCGCCGGTGCTTCATCATTTGACCGATGGACATGGGCTTTAGCGCCTCCTTTAATTCGGTTCCCGTTTTAAACGATTTATTATCACCAGGTCCTAATACTTGACCCTATATCTATATTATAAACGCTTTGGAATATGAACACAATTCCGGATTAAAATCCGATGGACTTCCCGTCTACTGCCAGCATCGCCTCGCCGAGAATTTCCGACAAGGTCGGGTGCGGGTGAATGGTCTGGCCCACTTCCCAAGGGGTCGCTTCCAGCATTTGTGCGAGTGCCGCCTCCGAGATGTAATCGGTCACGTGAGCCCCGATCATATGCACGCCCAGAATGTCGTTCGTCCGTTGGTCCGCAATAATTTTGACGAAGCCGTCGGTTTCTCCGGCAACCAGCGCTTTACCGAGCGCCTTGAAATGGACCTTGGAGGTCTTTACCTCAAAGCCCTGCTCTTCGGCCTGCCGCTGTGTCCAGCCTACGCTGGCCGTCTCCGGTCTTGTATACACACAGCGGGGAATCCGGCTTGCCGGGTACAAATGCGGTCTTCCTCCAGCTGCATGCTCGGCGGCGATGATTCCTTCATGAGCGGCGGCATGGGCCAGCTGTACGCCTCCGATACAATCGCCGACGGCATAAATATGCGATTCCGCCGTCTGCATGTAGTCGTTCACTTGAATAAAGCCGCCCACCACTTTGATATCGGTATTTTCAAGCCCGATGCCTTCCACGTTAGCCTGGCGGCCTACGCAGACCAGCGCTTTCTCAGCCGAAAGCTCCAGCGTCTCCCCTTTGCGTTCCACCTGCAGCTTTACACCCCCGGCGACCGTCTGCACCGTCTCGGCAAGAACCTTCGCTCCCGTCTGGATCTTCACCCCCGCTTCTTCAGCGGCCGCTCCAGCTCCCGCGAAACGTCTTCGTCCTCACCGGGAAGCGACCGCGGTGCATATTCCACCACGGTGACTTCCACGCCGAAATCGTTCAGCATCGAAGCCCATTCCACCCCGATCACGCCCCCGCCGATAATCAGCACGGAAGCCGGCAGCGATTCCATCCGCAGCGCATCGTCACTGTTCAGGATCGTCTCGCCGTCGGTTTCCAGTCCCGGCAGGCATGCGGGGCCGCGAGCCCGTGGCGATGATTAGCGTATTCGGCACGAGCGAGAGAAATTCGCCGTCCTCCTGCTCCACCGAGACCGTCCCGCTGCGCGGAGAGAAGATCGAAGGGCCGAGCAGCGACCCCTGCCTTGGAACACCTCAATTTTATTTTTTTCATCAGGTATTGAACGCCGGTATGTAACTGCTCCACGATGGCCGCCTTACGGGCATGCACCTGGCCGAAATCCAAACGGACGGACTCCGCTTGAATCCCGAATTTCCCGCTCTCCTTCATGGTCGCGTACAGCTCCGCACTTCGAAGAAGCGCCTTGCTCGGTATGCATCCGCGGTGCAGGCAGGTGCCCCCCAGCTTGTCCCTTTCCACAATAGCTACGGTCTTTCCGAGCTGAGCCGCACGGATTGCAGCCGTATACCCTCCAATGCCGCCCCCGAGGACGATCACATCAAACGCTTGCGTCATTTTTCATTTCCTCCTGCTGGTTTTCTATGATTCTCCTATTTTAACCTTATCCGAACGCAGAAATATAGTCCAATTTCCGAAAATGGGATGAACTTCCCCGCATACGACAAACCTTCCGAAACCATGACATGAAATTTCAAAGTTTTTATGTTAATTTAAAGAATAGACATAAGCTAAGCTGAACATGAAAAGGAGCTTCACATGAGAACCGTCGCTTCCCGTTTTATCGCCATTTTACTGCTCGTCATTCCCGGGCTGGCCGCCACCTACGGATTTCTCGCCATGAAGGACGCCTGGTTCGCCCAATTCGACCATACGGTGCCGGACCCGCACATTCTATGGGGCAAGCTGCTCTGGGGGCGCTGCTGTTTGCCGCAGGCATCGCGTTTCTCGGCGGCTGGATCTTTTTCCGCGACCGCAAGCGGAATTATGTAGCGCCGCGCTTCCGCAAAAAGCGCAAAAGGGAGTAGACGCCGTAAGCCATTTAGCGTCTCTCCCTTTCTTTTTTATGTTTGCCCCCGGCCCGCCCGATCCACCCAGCGCAACAAACGGTTGCCGTCGATCAGGCGTGAAAGCGACCGGTTCCATGCCCATGCATGCAGTCCGATCAGCGCGCGTGAGAACCGTGAGCTCGGTCGCGGGCCCTGTAAACCAGACGACCGTACAGCCGAATACAAAGCCGAGCAGATTGGCGCCGGTGTCCCCCAGCATGACCCTTGCTTTTACATCGTGCGGGAACAGGGCAAGCGCGCAGGCGGCATAAAAAGCTGCCCACAGCCCATGTTCATCCGTCCAGACCCTTGTGCTCCCAAGCTCCCAGCCTAGAGGAAGCAGAAGTGCCATTCCCGGCAGAAAAGCCTTCAGTGCCCTACCCGGACGCACATCCAGCAGGTTGAAGGCATGGGCGGAAAGAAGCAGGAGCAGCACCTGCCGAATCCCTACCACGAAGCCTCCCCCGGTTCCGCCATCAGAAGCGCTCCGGCCGATATAGCCGCCGCCTTCAGCCATCCCGTCGTCAGCGTCCGTCCGCGGGTCCACGCCTGCCAATGTCCCGTAACCCCTTCACGGACTTGTCCCCATAGCGGTCATCCATAAAGCAAGCGGCTGCAACCATGGACGTCGCTGCTGCGAACTTCGCCAGCTCCGGTCCATACGCTTTTCCACCCGGGCATATAAAAAAACAGATTATCTCAGCTCCGAGCGTCGATGCCCAAATCAGCGACCCTGCCGCGGTCGGGATGCTCGTCCCCTGATAATTGACCTCCGTCACCCCGACGCGGCTCAGGAATCGGATGCCGGCCGGCGAGCAGCGACCGCATGACCGCGTAGAACCCGGCAACCCAAAGCCAAGCCGGAATCAGCATACCGGTTTGCGCCAGCACAGCCAGAGCGTCCGGCCCACGGCCATCAGTTGCTTGCCGCGGTGAACCCAATCCTTCCAGCGGCGGCCGGTTTCGCGGTGGTGGAAGGGAAGCTCGAGCTCGCGAACCCGATACCCCATTTTTACGGCATCGATCAGCATCCCGACCTCCACGCCGAAGCCCTCAAACCAGCGCCCGCCGCGGCGCAATACTTCTTTCCTTACCGCCCTTTGGCCGGATAAAGGCGCCTTGGCGGTGTATCCGCTTAGCCATAATACGCCGTGCGATGCCATGGTTTTCACGAGCCCAAGGCCTCCTTTACGCCGGGCTGGGGGCAGCTGGGCCACGATCAAATCGGCCTCGCCCCGAACCAGCGGCTCCAGCAGTCGGGGCCAATGCCGTGCGCTACCCTCCAGATCGGCATCGAGGAATACGATCATTTCAGCGGATGCCGCCTTCCACCCGGTACGCATCGCCGCCCCTTTACCCGAATGATTCGAAAGCTTGATCACGAGATCGGCTTCCGCCGCGGCGATTTGAGCGGTCGCATCCTGGTCGCCGTCATCGACGACGATGATCTCGAGACGACCTCCGGATGCACGCTCCCAGTCGTGGCGTACGCTTAGGATCGCTTGCATGGTCCGAGGCAGACCTCTCCGCTTCGTTCCTCGCCGGGATAATGATGGATAGCATCGTATCTGTCATAGCTTTTCATTCCCCCGACCTTCTAAAATAGTGATTTGACGAAAGCCGTCCAGCCGGAACGGAAGCCGATTCCTTTCCCCACGGAAGGGACCGGATAAAGCTGGCTGATGCCTCTGGCGTCGACAAGCCTGCTTCCGACCTTCATCCGCACCAGCCAGTTGCTCCCCATACCGGGTCGGCCTTTCTCCATAAAGTCCATCATATGGCTGTGCAAACCGACGGTAACGATCAATTCGCACTGCTGATCATAGGCTAGCATCAGTGCCAGATCTTCGCTGGTCCCGCCGGAGGCGACGGTCAACGCTTTCAGCCCCAAGCTGCGAATTCGCCCGAGTCCCGGCGCCAATCCGTTCATATAGCTGTGTACAAGCGGCTCCGCCCCGCTTTGAAGCGCCTCGTCGGAAACGCTGTCCATATCGCCGATAATGATATCCGGCCGGTAGCCATACTCCAGCAGCGCATCCGCGCCTCCGTCGACGCCTATGAGAACCGGTTTTTTCTTGTTTATGTAGTGAGTTAAAGCAGCCAAATCCTGCCTGTAGCCGATTCCCCGGATCACGATCAGCACGTGTTTGCCCGAAAGCTCGGTCTGCAGTCCTTCGCAATGAAGCGGCTCGGTAAGCCAATGCTTCTCGTTCGCCGCGTAATGGAGGGTATTCTCGATAAAACGGGACAGCTGCTTCCTTTCTTCCCCTTGAGCCTGCAAAAATACCTCCACCCAGCGTTCCCGGGTAAACGGACGGCATGGGATCCAGCCGTCGGGCGTCGTTATACCCCGAGTATGAATAACAGCTTCCCGAGCACCGGCCAAAACGGAATAATCGCGTTCCTCGATTTCAAAGATCGGCACTCCCGCTTGCAGCAGCAGAAGTGCGGCTCTTAAAGGCAGCTTGCCCGTTAACGTGCGCCCGGCGTTGACTACCGCTCGAACCTTGGCCCGCAGCAAGCTCTCGGCCGCAAGGCTGTCCAAATCGTCATGAGCGATCAGCGCAATGCTTCCCGGCTTCATTCGCTGCACCAAGCTTTTCGTATTGCGGTCCGCTTCGATTCGTCCGCGGATCGGCCGGCTTGCTTTGGGATGGGTTTGCCTTATCATATCCGACCTCCGGGTTTCGCAGTTGTTTTTAACGTTCCCCGGTTTGGCCGTTCCTTATTCGTTCCCTCCCTTGAAAGGGTTACCAAAAAAATCAAGATCTTCTCTGTTTCCTTACATAATTCTACAAAATATGAAAATTCGCTGTGCTATAATGAGCTTTATCCGGGCATAAGGAGTAGATTCCATGCAAAAAACTTGTCAGAAGATTGTTCGTATTCAGAACGGTCTGATAACGGAAATTTATGATGGCTTGGTCTACCGTAACTTCAATGATAACGATCGGGCATTGAAGGAACTGCTGATGGATGATGTGGGGCTTAATTTCGAAGCGGTGATTCAGACCTACGAGAAGCTGATCTATGATCTGGCCTGCAAAAGTACGGAGCTTCGCAGCTTTATTATGGAAAGGCTGCCCGAGGACTGGCTCGAATGGGCACATGCCCGGTATACGGAACAAGAAGTGGAACGGACGCCCGTTCTCAAAAAATAACGGCATAAGTTCGCAAAGCCGAACCCATACTAATTAGCGGACCCGTTTTCGTCTATTTTAGGATGGAGGTGATCTGCAAAATGCTCGAAAACCTCGAAAGCCATTATGACTGTTCCCAAGCCGGCGAAGATCTGCATCAGCTGCAGGAGGAGCTGAATGCGATCCGGAATGAAGGCGGCGGCGATCCGGACACGGCGGAGCGTATGCACCGGCTTGAGAATCAAATTCATTTTATTAAGAACAAATGCGATATCCATCCATAATGTAAATCACTATGCAAGCAGGGCAGCTGAGGTCGCTCCTTTTTTTCGCCATAGAACGCAAAAATACCGCTGCAGCGGACGAATCCATAAGCGGCGGCACGTTTTTTCACTACTCCTTACCCTTTCAAGAAACCTTGTGCTCGATCCGGAGCTTGTCGGCCACCATCGCGATAAACTCGGAGTTGGTCGGTTTCGCCTTGCTGATATTGATCGTATAGCCGAACAGGTGGCTGATGCTGTCGATGTTGCCGCGCGTCCAGGCTACTTCAATCGCATGGCGAATCGCCCGTTCTACACGGCTCGGCGTTGTCTTGTATTTCTCGGCAATCGCCGGGTAGAGCGTCTTCGTGATCGCGCCCAAAATTTCGATATTGTTATACACCATCGTAATCGCTTCACGCAGGTATTGGTAGCCTTTGATATGGGCAGGCACACCGATTTCGTGGATGATCGTCGTGATGTTCGCGTCCAAGTTCTTGCCTTTCGGCAGTTGTACGACATTGGCTTTCGCTGGGGCGGCGCCCGACATCATCGGCATGCCGGATTGACCTGTATTCACCAGCTGGCGGATCCGATTCGTCAGAATCTCCATGTCAAAAGGCTTCAAAATATAATACGAAGCGCCAAGCTGTACGGCCTTTTGCGTAATATTTTCCTGGCCGAAGGCGGTCAGCATGATGATTTTGGGCTGCGGTCGCAGGTCCATCTCGCGTAATTTTTCCAATACCCCGAGGCCGTCGAGATGGGGCATAATAATATCTAAAATCAGCACATCCGGAACTCTGGAGCCTTGTTCGATCAACCGGAGCACATCATTCCCGTTATATGCCACACCAGTTACGTGCATGTCGTCTTGATCATCGATAAACTCGGATAAGAGATTGGTGAATTCCCGGTTGTCATCAGCTAAAAGAACTTCAATGGTTTGCAAAATTAAGCTCCTCCTTCGATTACAAGAAAAATATTTAGCATGATTTTCCTAATATACTAATTCGACAGCTTCATTAAAATTCCTTCTGTCGAAAATTATTTTTATAGCATTTTTTTTGGAATTCATTTATAATAAATAATTTGTTATATAATTATACATTTTTCGACATTCGATGTAAAAAAGAAAACCGAAGGCTTAACCCGCCTTCAGTTCTTGTGTATCGGTCGGCCGAAGCATAATGCCGGCATCGTGAAGCATCCATTCGATGAAGCGACCGTAGCCGCTGGTCGGATCGTTCACGAATACATGCGTGACGGCGCCGATCATTTTGCCGTTCTGGATGATGGGACTGCCGCTCATGCCCTGTACGATCCCACCGGTTTTATCCAGCGACCGCGGGTCGGTAATTTTTATGACCATGCCCTTGGTCGCCGGGAAGTCCTGCTTGGCTACGTGAAGGACCTCGATATCGAATTTCTCGACCTTTTGGCCGTTCACTACGGTATAGATTTGCGCCGGTCCTTCTTTGACTTCTTCTGCAAAAGCAACCGGGAGTGCGTCATTGTTCAGGCTGTGATCGGGAGCGGCGAACATTTTGCCGAAGATGCCGAACTGCGTATTCCGTTCGATATTGCCGATGGGCTTGCTTTCCCGCGGGATTTGCGCCCTTTTCTCCCCTGGCTCGCCGTTTTGGCTTTTCGAGATCGAGGTAACGTTGGAATGCACGATTTCGCCTTCTCCCACCACAATCGGGGTTTGCGTGTCCATATCAGTAATCACGTGGCCTAATGCGCCGTATACGCCTTGATCGGGGGCATAGAAGGTCAGGGTGCCGACACCCGCGGCCGAGTCCCTGATATAGAGCCCGAGCCGATAAGCTTTATCCACAATATCGTAAGCCGGATAAATCGGAATTTCGATCGTTTCTTTGTTTCGCACAATCGTCAATGTGATCGGTTTTTTGCTTTCTCCCGCGCTTTTGACAAGATCGGCCACTTTGCTTACATCGTTAATCATTTTACCGTTCATTTTGGTAATCAAGTCTCCGAGCTGGATTTTGGCTTCCTCGCCCGGGGATGTTTTTTTATCCTCCGATACGGCAACCAGATGATGGCCCACGACCATGATGCCTGCGGATTTCAACTTTACGCCGATCGTTTGTCCGCCGGGGATGACTTTCAAATCGGGTACGACATTCACTTTAACGGTCTTCAGCGGAATGGCGCCGAAGAGCTTCAGCTTCATTTCAGCCTGGCCGGCTTTGTAGGATTCCAATTCAATCGGATGATGCAAATCGACTTCAAATGAGTGCCGCGCGGTTCCGTTGACTTTTAAAACTTCCGGATGATTGACGGTAACTTGTGCACTAACCGGCATAGCGAGCTGCAGCTGGGTTTGCTGGCCTGTAAATAAGCGAAGTTCCTCGGGGAATGAGGCAAAACTTTGGAAAGGGGTGGTTAGGCTACCCAAACAAACGAAGAGGACGAGCAGTAATCCAATCAATCTTTTTCTCTGGTTGGAACCCAATTCGCTCACGCTCCCTTGCTTCCTTTGCTTTAACGGCACCGACTTCATCCCTACGTGCCCGGGACCTGCATTCGCTTCGGTAATACCGCCGTTGGTGTACCCTTAAGTTAACCCCCGACATTTCGTTTTATAACTCCAAAATGCTCCCACGAGCGTCAGTCCATCCTTGCTTTCTTGTCATTTGCCAGGTCCAGCATTTCTTGAGCGTGCTGCAGCGTCTTATCCGTAACCTCCACTCCGCCCAACATCCGGGCCAGCTCATGGATTCGTCCCGTATCGCTTAAAGCTTCTACGTTCGTATAAGTGCGATCTCCGTCCGTCGTCTTATGAATTAAATAATGTACGTCCGCCATACAGGCCACTTGAGGCAAATGGGTGATCGAGAACACTTGGCGACCGCGGGATAAACGGGACATTTTCTCGGCAATCGCCTGGGCCGCCCGGCCGCTGACTCCCGTATCGACCTCGTCGAACACCAGCACCGGAATCCGGTCCACCCGGGAGAAAATCGATTTCAGCGCCAGCATCACGCGGGAAATTTCCCCGCCTGAGGCGATTTTGCTTAAGGAGCGCAGCGGCTCCCCGGGTTGGCGGAAATCATGAACTCCACCTGGTCCCTGCCTTCACGGGTAAAGCGGTCCTCCGGCGCGGATCGATCTGAACTTTAAACTGCGTTCGTTCCATATGTAAATCGCGCAGCTCGGCGACGATTTCCGCCGCAAGCCGTTCCGCTACGGCCGCTCTTTGTTCCGTCAGCTCAGCCCCGCGTTTTACCAGCCGGCTCCGCAGCGCTTCTTCCTGCTGCTGCAGCTTTTGCAGCGCTTCATCTTTATTTTCGATCAAATCCAGCTCTTTCTGGATCTTTGCAAGATAAGCCAGGATGTCCTGTACCGTCTCCCCGTACTTTCGGCGCAGCGAAGCAATCGTATCCAGACGCTGTTCGATAAAATCAAGCCGCGACGGGTTGAATTCGATTTCATCCCGGTAATCGCGCACCTGGTACGCAGCATCCTCCAGCTGATAATAAGCGCTCTGCACTTGCTCGAGAAGCGGCTGCAGCTTGGCCGGATCCAATCCCGCAATATCCTGCAGCTTGTTCATCGCGCGGCTGACCGAATCCAGCCCCTTGCTTCCCCGTACAGAAGATCGTAAGCGTCTGCGGCGCTTTGAAAGAGCCTCTCCGCATTGGCAAGCTTCCGCTTCTCTTCACCGAGTGCCTCATCTTCTCCGGGCTTCAGCTTGGCTGCGCTGATCTCCTCCACTTGGAAGCGGTATAAATCAAGCATCTGCAGCGCCTGCTTGCTGGTCTCCTCCAGCTCACGCACCTGCTTGCGGACCGCCTGATATTCATCATAAACCGCCTGATATGCACTCTTCAAAGGCGTAATCTCGGCTTCGCCGAACAAATCGAGCCAGTGGATGTGCTCATCCACGTTAAACAGCGATTGATGCTCATGCTGTCCGTGGATATTGACCAGCCACTCGCCGACCTCCTTCAGCAGCGCCAAATTGACGAGCTGACCGTTGATCCGGCTCGTGCTTTTTCCCTGCGCCGTAATTTCCCTGCGGATAATAAGATGCTCCTCCGGGTCCGCTTCTATACCTGCCTTGGATAAAACCGGCCAAACCGGATGATCCCCGCTGATTTGAAACAGCGCCTCGATCGACGCCTTGTCGCTTCCGTAACGGACGAGATCCGAAGAACTGCGCCCTCCGGCAATGAGGCTCAAGGCATCGATAATGATCGATTTGCCCGCTCCCGTTTCCCCGGTTAGGACATGAAACCCGTTTCGGCATTGCAGCTCCACATGTTCTATGACCGCCAAGTGGCGGATGGACAATTCCAGCAGCATAGCGCACCTCTTTTTTCAAAACTTCGTTAACTGAGCATCCCTAAAATTTGGCCGACCACGTCACCGCTCTGCTCTTTGGTCCGGCAGATGATGAGGATCGTATCGTCTCCGCTGATCGTTCCCATAATTTCATTCCATTCCAGGCTGTCGATAAGTGCCGCTATGGCATTGGCCGTCCCGGGCAGGCTCTTCAGCACCACCAAGTTCTCGGTGTAATCGATATGAACGAAATGGTCGTTGAGCGCCCGTCTCAGCCGCTGAAGGGGGTTGTAGCGCTGATCCGCCGGCATTGAATATTTGTAGCGCCCGTCATCGAGCGGCACCTTCATCAAGTGCATTTCCTTGATATCCCGCGATATGGTCGCCTGGGTCACATGGAAGCCGGCGGCCCGGAGCTGCTCCACCAGCTCGTCCTGTGTTTCGATTTCATGATTTGTCACCAGTTCCCGAATTTTAATGTGTCTCTGAGCCTTCATGGCATCCTCCCTGCGGTTATAAAGACCAAGCTTACTCTTCCTCGTCGTAAATCAATTGAAATTCAAAACGGTCAACCCGTCCGTTGGCTGCGTCTATATATAGAACGCCGGCCGCCTCCGGAATCAACAATTGATAAATAAGCAAACGTTCGCGAACGGCGCTTCCCGTCATTTCGAGCGGCTTACGTTCCTTCGCCGTCTTGACGGCGTAAAGCTTATCATCTTTTTCTACAATATAATCGAGAAACAGCCTGCTTTGCAAAGTTTCCTTGCTTCCTACGGCAATATGAACCGGTATTCTCTTCTTTCCGCTAAGTACGGTATAGCCCTTATTCTCCAGTAAAGCCGTATTCTCGTCCTCGGGAACCTCGTCGTCCATGATCCAGTCGGGGGCGGCTCCTGCTCAAGTGTTTCCCTCATTTTACTGCGTGCATACGCATAGCCCCAAATTCCAAGGACCAAGAGAATCAGTACAACCACCAAGCCATCCCCGTTCTGCATCGCATCACCTCACGATAGTATTCGAGCCGGCGCCTCTGATCTCCTCCAAAAAACACAAAAAACTCATCCGTTGGATGAGTTCTGCATGCTTTGCGACTCTTGAACGACTTGATCGATCAGGTTGTGAAGTTCACTTGCAGCAAGCTGCTGCGTTCCGGACAGCGACAAATAAGCGAGGAACTCGATATTGCCTTCCCCGCCTTTGATCGGCGAGTAAGTCAATCCTTCAATCGCAAAGCCGGTCTCGGCCGCGAATTCCAGCACCTGCTGCAGCACCTCGCGGTGAACCTGGGGCTCCTTCACCACCCCGGTTTTGGGCACCTTCTCCCGACCGGCCTCGAACTGGGGCTTGACCAGAGCGACCACGCGTCCCGGGGGAGCCAGCGGCTCCTTCAGCGGAGGCAAAATCAGCTTAAGCGAGATGAACGAGACATCGATGGAGGCAAAAGCAGGAGCCGGCCCCGGCAGATCGCCGGGCTGCATGTAGCGAAAGTTGGTCCGCTCCATCACACATACCCGCGGATCGCTTCGCAGAGACCAGTCGAGCTGGTTGTAGCCGACGTCTACGGCATATACGTACTGGGCTCCGTTCTGCAGAGCGCAATCCGTGAACCCGCCCGTAGAGGCACCGATATCCAGCATCGTGACGCCGTTCAAATCAATGCCGAATACCTTAAGCGCCTTCTCCAGCTTGAGTCCACCGCGGCTGACATAGGGGTGGAGCGCGCCTTTCACTTGAATCCGTGCGGTTCGCGGGATTTTCGTCCCCGCCTTATCCACGGGCTCGCCCTCCACCAGTACAAGGCCCGCCATTAATGCCGTCTTCGCTTTCTCGCGGGTTTCGTAGAAACCCTGCTCGACGAGCAGGATATCCAATCTTTCTTTGTCCGACGCCATAAAGATCTCCTAACGTTGTTATGCTCGCCGCCGTTTGCGCGGAATAAGCGCCTTAAGCTCGGTGATCAAACGCTCCGGCGTAAGACCCGTTTCCTGCCGCTGCTCCTGTACGGAGCCGTGCTCGACGAAATAGTCGGGAACGCCGATGATCTTCACCCGCATGCTGAGCAGGTTCTGGCTGGAGTAGAATTCCATAACCCCGCTCCCGAACCCCCCATCTGTGCCCCTTCCTCGAGCGTTATGATCGGGATTTCCTCTTTGGCCAGCTGCAGCAGCATGGCTTCGTCCATCGGCTTAATGAATCTGGCATTGATGACGCGGACCTGCTTGCCTTCCTTGCCCATCGCTTCGGCGACCGCCATGGCTACCGGAATCATCGGCCCCATCGCCAGGATGGCTGCATAATCGCCGTTACGAAGCACTTCCCAGCCGCCGATCGGGATCGGCTTCATCACATCGTCGATCGGTACGCCAACCCCGTTAATGCGCGGGTAACGAACGGCAATCGGACCGTCGTTATACTCGACCGCCGTTTTCATCATATGCCGCAGCTCGTTCTCGTCCTTCGGCATCATCAGCACCATATTCGGGATGCTGCGAAGATAAGCGATATCGTATACCCCTTGGTGCGTTTCCCCGTCCGGACCGACAAAGCCGGCACGGTCAATGGCAAACATCACGTTCAGGTTCGCCCGGCATATGTCGTGCACCACCTGGTCGTAAGCCCGCTGCAGGAAGGTGGAATAGACGGCGAACACCGGCTTCATCCCTTCTTCCGCAAGGGCTGCGGAGAAGGTCGCCGCATGCTGCTCGGCTATACCGACGTCAAACATCCGTTTCGGGAACCGGTCGGCGAATTTCATGAGCCCCGAGCCGGCCGGCATGGCCGGAGTAATCGCAACAATCCGGGGATCCTGCTCGGCCAGCTCGATTAACGTCTGACCGAACACCTCGGTGTACATCGGAGGCCCGACGGTTTTCAGCACCTGTCCGGATTCAATCTTGTAAGGACTGATGCCGTGCCACTTATGCGCATCCGCCTCCGCCGGAGAATAGCCCTTGCCTTTGAGCGTCACCACATGCACCAGCACAGGGCCCTGCACTTTATCAGCCTGCCGAAGCGTTTCGAGAAGCGGCGGAAGGTTATGGCCATCCACCGGACCGAGATAAGTGAGGCCCAGCTCTTCAAACCAAACGCCGCTAACTACCATATATTTCAGCGCGTCTTTGAGCCGCTCGGCCGTTTTGGCCAGCGTCCCGCCGATCGCCGGAATCTTCTTGATCAGATATTCGAATTCTTCCTTCGCTTTCACGTAATGCTTGTCGGAACGGATCTTCCCTAGATAATTGTGCAGCGCGCCGACATTCGGTGCGATCGACATTTCATTGTCGTTCAGAATGACCATGAGGTTGCGTTTCTCATGACCGATATGATTGAGCGCTTCCAGCGCCATACCGCCGGTCAAAGCGCCGTCCCCGATCATCGCAATGACACGGTTCGATTCACCCTTCAAATCCCGGGCTACCGCCATGCCCATCGCAGCGGACAGCGAAGTGCTGCTGTGACCCGCTTCCCATACGTCGTGCTCGCTCTCCGACCGTTTGACGAAGCCGCAGAGCCCTTTGTACTTCCGGAGCGTATCAAACCGGTCCATGCGCCCGGTTAAAATTTTATGAACGTAAGATTGATGGCCCACATCAAAAATAAATTTGTCCTTCGGACTGTCAAACAAGTAATGCATCGCGATCGTTAACTCGACAACACCAAGGTTTGGCGCGAGGTGACCGCCGGTAACCGAAAGCTTCTCGATCAGAAACAGCCTGATTTCCTGAGCGAGTTGCTCCAGCTGGTCAACCGTCAGATGCTTAATGTCCTCAGGCTGTCGTATTTGTTCGAGCAGCATGCTTGTTCCCTCGCTTTCCATGGGTAGATTTTTTTCGTTTCGTTGAAAAAAGCCTGATGCCGAGCCGATGCTCTGCAAAATAAAACAGCTTGCCGATAAAAAGAACGATAGAAGTCGAGTAATGAATGGCGAATGATTTCCCCATCGCTTTGCCTCCGACGGTCAGTGCCGACACCATCGCGGTAAACACGACACTGACCACAGTACGCAGCGACTCGCCGCCTTCCGGCAGGCCGGCCAGCGGCTTCAGCACGACAAGCGCCCCGGCCGCACCGCTGATGACCCCCGAAATGTCGCCGATCACGTCGTTGCAGAAATTGGAGAAACGGTCGGCGTTGCGTACGATGAAGATGGCCTGCCGCGAGCCGTGTATTTTTTTGGAGGCCATCGCATGGAAGGGCGTTTCGTTCGCCGCCGGCGCCGCAAGCCCCAGAATATCGAAAAAAATACCGTTCGCGATCAGAAAGATGACGATCAGCATGCCGATTCCCCAAGGAAAGCCTTCGAGCAGCGCCGTCGAAGTGACGGTAAATACGGAGGCCATGATAAACGTCATGCAGGATATAAAAATACTCCATTTCATGGAGTGCTTGATGGAAAATTTCATCGACACGAACGATTTTCTCCTCTAAAATCGGGTGGCGGCTTTCCGAGTAAACGCTGTGGCTTAGGTCCAGTAGGTTTTCCCAAGCCGTCTCCCTCCCGTCGCCGGGAAGGCGGTTTCCCTTTAGGACAGCCTTGACGCCGTCGCCGGACATCAGACTGGATTACCACTTAGTCCACACTATAATCCCCGGAGAGCCTCACGATCGTGAACAGTCTAGAGGTTTTCCCAGAACAGTCCTGAACCATCCCTTAGCCTCTTTTGCAAGTCAGGTTTCATGCAGCAACCGGCGCTTCGCGTTTTTGGCCGAAAACCCGAAGCTCCTCTTTTCTGCAATCCCCTCGGACTCACTCAAGGCAGGCTACGCTGCACGCAAGCCGTTTTAGCACGGGCGGCGGTTGTTAGCCGTTCGCCCCGCAGGTGAGACTCGCCATGCAGGTTCATACCCCAAGCCGTAGCCTGCCGCACGGTGACGGCATAACCACGCACTTGGGCCTCCGCGGAAGGAGGGTCAACGCCCGCATGCCATTGCGGATCGCCCTCCGACCTTAACTCCCAGCATCAGCCCCCGACTGGGCGTCAGAAGCCAACACCAGGAACTTCATCGATGTGCCCTTCGGCGAATTTTTAGGCCCGCCTTCAAGATGTCGGACCGACTAGAATACTGCACCACCCGGCTCTATGCTTGAGGTCATTATAGCATAGGCCCGTTATCCGCTCAAATAGTACCTGGCACAAAAGGATCGTGCCGCTGCAAGCTAATGATCGCGGTTAAGCAAATAATCCGCCAGCTCCAGCGACCAGCCGCGGCCGGGCGATTCCGCCTTGAACAAGAGCCGTCTTGGCTTCGCGGGTCAAATCTTCCACCTTGGCGCGCGATGCGTCGATTCCGATAAAATAAGGATACGTCACCTTCTGCTGCTTGACATCGCTTTGAACCGGCTTGCCCAGCTTCTGTTCGTCCCCGACCAAATCCAAGATGTCGTCCTGGATTTGAAAAGCAAGCCCTACACACGTTCCAAACCGTTCCAGCGCTTCAAGCTGCGCATCGGTCGCCCCGGCGATCCGGCCTCCCGCTTTCAGCGAGAAGACAATCAGATCGCTCGTTTTGTGCAGATGGATGAATTCCAGCTCTTCGATTCGGGTGAGGCCCTGCTCTCCCTTCATATCGGCGGCTTGTCCCCGACCATGCCGGGCGCACCCGCCAGACGCGAAAGCTCCTCCACCAAATCCGCGATCCGATCGGGAGCTACGCCGTGCCGGCGGTAAGCCTGAACGAGTGTAAAGAATGCATGCGTCAGCGAGCGCATCTCCCGCCAGGATCGCCATCGCCTCGCCGAATACCTTGTGGTTCGTCGGCTTGCCGCGGCGGAAATCATCATTATCCATCGCCGGCAGATCGTCATGGATCAGCGAGTAGGTATGGATCATTTCGACCGCAAGTGCAGCGGGTAGTGCCGCCTCAAGATTTCCTCCCAGCGCCTCCGCCGCCGCCAGGACAAGAATCGGACGCAGCCTTTTCCCCCGGCCATCAAGGAGTACATCATCGATTCCCGGAGCTCGTCCGGAATCGGCCACGCGCCTGGCAGAGACTGCCGCAGCTCCCGTTCGATCCATGCCGCATATTCTTGAATGTATGCTTCTATGCCGGTCTGGCTGTTCATCTATCTGGAATCCCCTTTATCTTCGCTGCCCGGTTGGAATGGCTTCTTGACCATGCTTCCGTCCTGCTCGAGCAGGATCTCGATTTTACGTTCCACCTGCTCCAGCTTCTGTCCGCACAACTGGGACAGCTTCATCCCTTCCTGAAACAGCTCGATCGCTTTCTCCAGCGGCACATCCCCGCTCTCGAGCTGCGCAACGATCCGCTCAAGCTGATCCATCGCTTCTTCAAAGCTAGGCGTCGGCTCCTGATTTATCATTTGTCCTCTCCTCCATCGACATGGACCAAACATGACAATCAATCCGTCCGTCCACTAAACGCAATTTGACAATATCCCCGATTTGTACCTGCTGAACCGTTTTGATCAGATGCTTTTCCCTCTCGTCATACACAAGACCGTAGCCCCGCTGCATAATCTTCAGCGGACTGAGGGCATCCAAATGCCGTATGGTTGACACCAGCTGCTGCTGTTTATGTCTCGTCAGCGTTTGCATCGATTGGCGCAGCTGTCGTTCCGCGGCGCTGAGCCGTTTACGCGAGTAAACCGCCTGCTCCTTCGGATTGAAGGAAGCGAGTCGCCGTTCCAGCCGCATCCGCTTCTCCTGGGATTTCGCCAGCCGATCGCGGATTTTAAACTGCAAGAGCTCGCGCATCCGGTCGAGCCGTTCTGCGGGTTGAAGCAGCAGCTGCCGGCGCGGGTTCGTAAGATAAGGCGAGCGCTGCAGGCGCCTCAGCCGTTCTTTATTCTGCTGCAGCTGCTTGGACAACCCCGCATACAGTCGCTGCTGCAGGTAAGCGATCTGCTGCTTCAGCTCCAGATGGTGGGGAACCGCCAGCTCGGCGACCGCCGTCGGCGTAGCCGCCCTTAAATCGGCGACGAAATCGGCGATGGTGAAGTCCGTTTCATGGCCAACGGCCGATATCACGGGCAGGCGCGAAGCGGCTATGGCCCTTGCCACCGTTTCCTCATTGAAAGCCCACAGTTCTTCCAGCGAACCGCCTCCACGGCCGACAATCAGCACATCCACCTCGTTCAGCTCATTCATCGTCCGGATCGCCTTCACAATCGAAGGCGCCGCCTGCGTCCCCTGAACGAGTACGGGATGAAGCAGTACCGGCACCGATGGATATCGTCTCTGCAGTGTGATGATGATATCGCGGACCGCCGCTCCCGTAGGTGAAGTGATGACGCCGATCGCCTTGGGAAAGCGGGGAAGCGGCTTTTTACGGGCTTCGGCGAAAAGTCCCTCGGCTTCCAGCTTCTTCTTCAGCTGCTCGAAGGCCAGATACAGGTCGCCGATGCCGTCCGGCTGCATCTGCGTAACATAAAACTGGTACTGACCGTCCCGCTCATAAACCGAGATGTTCCCGCAGGCCAGCACTTTCGAGCCTTCCTTCGGGATAAAAGCGAGCCGCTGGTTATAGGAGGCGAACATGATGCTTTTCAGCCGGCTGTCCGCATCCTTCAACGTGAAATACATATGACCGCTCGTGTGGCGGGTAAAGTTGGAAATCTCGCCCCGCACCCAAACATCCTGCAGGCGATTATTGCCTTCCAGCAGCATTTTGATAAACCGGTTCAGCTCTTTGATCGAATAGACCTGCTTGTCCTTCATGGGCTTCACGCCCTTACTTGCGAGCTGGCCGCCTTCTGCGCCGCCTCCAACGTATTGCGAAGCAGGATTGTAATCGTCATCGGGCCGACGGTTCCCGGTACCGGCGTAATGTGCCCCGCTACTTCCACCACATCGTCAAAATCGACGTCCCCGGCCAGCTTCCCGTTCTCGAGCCGGTTCATTCCCACGTCGATGACCACAGCGCCCGGTTTCACATGCTGCCTGCGGATCAGCTTGGCTTTGCCGACCGCCACAACGAGAATATCCGCCTGGCGCGTGATTTCTTCCATATTCGGCGTGCGCGAATGGCATACGGTTACCGTGGCATGTTCACGCAGGAACAAGATCGCCATCGGCTTGCCGACGATATTGCTTCGGCCGACAACTACCGCATGCTTGCCGGCGATGTCCACGCCGATTTTTTTCAGCACCTCGATAACCCCGGCCGGTGTGCAGGGAGAAGGGCCGGCTTTACCGATCATGAGATTGCCCACATTGACCGGATGAAAGCAGTCCACGTCCTTCTCGACGGCGATCGCTTCCACAACCCGTTCCTCGGAGATCTGCTTCGGCGGCCGGCGACTGCACAAGGATACCATGGATATGGGCATCGGCGTTAAGCTTTGCGATCAGCTCCAATACTTCCGATTCCGGCGTCTCTTCCGGAAGCTTGTACACTTCGGAATGCATGCCGGCTTCTTCGCAGGCTTTGGCCTTGTTGCGCACGTAGACATGAGACGCCGGATCGTCGCCTACGATAACTACCGCAAGCCCCGGTGTAACCCCCTGCTGCTTCAGCTTCTCTACCTGCTCTTTAATGTCGGCGCGATAAGCGCTCACGATTTCTTTTCCGTTAATGACATGTGCGGACATCCGATTTATTCCCCTTTCGTTTCCGTTGATTCCCCGGTCTCCGGCCGGCTTCCTCTCAGCTTCTCCAGGTCCTTCAGCATTTTGCCCAATACACCGTTGACGAATTTGCCCGACTCGTCCGTACCGAAGTGCTTCGCCATTTCAATCGCCTCGTTCACTACCACTTTGGGCGGAACATCGTCCTTATAGAGCATTTCGTATGTAGCCAGGCGCAGAATTTCCCGGTCGACCCGCGACAGCCTGTCCATCTGCCATCCCTTCAAATAATCGGCCAAGAGGTGGTCGATCTGCTGCTTATGCTGCAGCGTTCCCTCCGCCAGCTCGGTCACATACTGCGGTGAGATGCGGTCCTTCTCTTTCGTCAGCTGCGCCTCGTCGTCATTATTCGCTTCCTCCACAACATGTGCTATCGCATCGCTCAAAGTTACTTCGTTCATTTCAACCTGATACAGGCTTTGAAGCGCCAGCTCCCTGGCCAGTCTTCGTCTCATGCTTGTTAGCTTCCTCCCTACACTCAAGTACAAATCCTTAAACCGAAGCCCGCAAGGAAAGCTTCAACATTAAAAAAATCCCCAGGCTCTCCCAAGGATTTCAGCGGAATAATCTCCATTTGTCCATTAGCCAGCGCCATGTCTCTTCTGCGGGAAATACCGGCTCGCCTTGGTCCAGCTTTTTCCCTATATAATACCCAGTATATACGATCAGGGCAAAGATTAACATCTTCCACAGCCCAAAGAACAAATAAATCAGGCCGAACAAGATGCCGCAGGCCGCCCCGGCCGTTTTTCCCCTGTGCCTTTCCCACAGCTGTTCCCAAATCTGCTTCCACATGCGGGGGCTCACCTCTATTCCACTCGACTTTTGAAGGTGGGGGACGTTTGCTGCTGGATATTCGCGATAAAGACGGACACGAACGCTACCGGAATACCGGTAATTTCTTCGATATGCTTCTTGACGTTAGCCTGCATTTCCTCGGTCAGCCGCGGGATCGGGCTCTCCCCGTCGACAATGGCGCGGATGATGATTTCAAGGCCCGCCTGGCTTACTTTCACCCGTGCACGCAGGTCCTTCACGCCGCGCGTCCGGTTCGCCGCTTTCAGCGACAGGTTCTCCACCGTATCGAGCGAAATGCGAATGTCGCCGATCTCCGTCCGCTGGTCAATGGAAGGTACGGACTCCCCAGCGCCCCGGCGTACCGACAAGTAGAGAAAACGGATACTCAGAAGCGCCACAACCAGTGTTACCGAAATGAATATGACGGCCGCATTCATTTCATAATAAACATCATGGACAAAATTCCCTGCCTGCTGATAAGAAATCAAGCCGAAAGCGGCGAACAAGAGCACGAGAGATGCGATCAATACGACAACGCTGAGTAGAAACAACAGCAACCTGTCCAAGACTTTTACCACGACTTTGGGCTCCTTCCGAAAATATGGAGGAAACCCCCTAACGGTGAAGTAGGGGTTCAACCGAACATCCTGTTTATTTTACGCGCTGCGGACTCGGCTCCGCTGGCGGTTCTTCCGTTTTCTCCGGCGCTTTGAAAATCACATCGTGAACATGCACATTCACCTGCATGACGCTAAGGCCCGTCATTCCCTCAATGGCATTCTTCACATTCTGCTGCACCGCATTCGCTACTTCCGGTATGCGCGTTCCGAATTCGATCACGATCGAGACATCGATTGCCGCTTCGCGCTGCCCGACTTCCACTTTCACGCCTTTGGACATGTTCTTGCGTCCGAGAAGCTCGGCGATGCCCCCGGCGAAACCGCCGCTCATTCCAGCAACGCCCGGCACTTCCATTGTCGCCATACCGGCGATGATCTCAATCACCTCGGGTGCGATCTGGATTGTGCCCATATCGGTCTTCTCATAATCCGCAGCGAGTGTGCTCATGGTTTGGTCCTCCTCTATTGTTTGGCCCCGGCTAATACGGCCTCTTTCGAAAGGGCTGAGCTTCGGAACAGCCATGCTGTCTTAAGTGAGCCGGCAAATTCAAAACTTGTCTTACCCTATACTATACCATCCGGGTAAAAATATGACAACGAAGTGACGGCTTAGGAATCCGGATCGTTCACGTCGTGCTCTTCCAAAAATTTGATATCAAAATCCCCCGCCAGAAACTTCTTATGCTCCAGAAGCTTCAGATGGAACGGGATCGTCGAATGAATCCCCTCGATCGCAAACTCGCTTAGGGCCCGTTTCATGCGCTGGATCGCATCGTTACGGTCTGACCCCCATACGATCAGCTTCGCGATCATCGAGTCGTAATGCGGCGGAATCGTGTAGCCCGGATAAGCCGCGCTGTCCACGCGCACCCCGAAGCCGCCCGGCGGCAGATAAAATTGGATCTGACCTGCGGAAGGCATAAAGTTCCGGTCCGGATCTTCCGCGTTGATCCGGCATTCGATGGCCCAGCCGTTGATCTTTACGTCTTCCTGCGAGAAGGAAAGCGGTTCGCCTTCGGCTACGCGGATCATTTCTTTGATAATATCGACGCCGGTGATATATTCCGTCACCGGATGCTCCACTTGAATGCGCGTGTTCATTTCCATGAAATAAAACCGGCCGTCCGGACCCAGCAAAAATTCGAGTGTGCCCGCTCCGGAGTAATTGACGGCTTTGGCCGCTCTGACGGCCGCTTCGCCCATCTGTTCGCGGATTTCCGGCGTCAGAATCGGACAAGGCGCTTCCTCGACCAGCTTCTGACGCCGGCGCTGTACGGAGCAGTCCCGCTCGCCGAGGTGTACCACGTTGCCGTGTTTGTCGGCCAGCACCTGAATTTCGACGTGCTTCATGCCGGTCAAATATTTCTCCAGGTAAATGCCGGCATTGCCGAACGCCTTCTGGGCTTCCTGCTGTGCAGCCGTGATTTGCTGGATCAGGATTTCTTCATTTTCGGCCAGACGGATGCCTTTGCCTCCGCCCCCCGCCGTCGCTTTGATAATGACGGGATATCCGATCTCGCGGCCGAGACGAATCGCCTCGTCCATGTCCTCTACAAGCCCGTCCGAGCCCGGAATAACCGGAACGCCCGCTTCTTTCATCGTGCGCTTCGCTTCGGACTTGTCCCCCATCCGGCTGATCGCTTCGGGGGATGGTCCGATGAACGTAATGTTGCAGCTCTCGCAAATTTCCGCGAAGTCCGCATTCTCGGCGAGAAAACCGTAGCCCGGATGGATCGCGTCGGTTTCCGTCAACGTTGCGACGCTCATGATGTTCGTATAATTCAGATAGCTGTCCTTCGACAGCGTCGGTCCGATGCAGTAAGCCTCGTCCGCCAGGCGCACGTGAAGCGCGTCGCGGTCGGCCTCGGAATATACCGCTACTGTGGAAATGCCAAGCTCGCGGCAGGCGCGGATAATGCGTACGGCGATTTCGCCGCGGTTGGCGATCAGTATTTTCTGAAACTTCAAGGGGTTCTCCTCCTACAGAGTTTCATTGGAACCTTGTCTAACATATGGTTCAAGAAACTCGACTTCGAAAGCGTAAACTCAGGTTTTCTTGCCGCTTCCGATAAGGAAAGCTCAAGAAAACCACTTCGTAAGCATAATGACTTTTATCCTTATTCCGGTTTAACCAGGAACAGGGGTTGTCCATACTCGACAAGCTGCCCGTTCTCCACGAGCACCTCGACGATCTCGCCTTTGACTTCGGCTTCGATCTCGTTCATCAGCTTCATCGCCTCGATGATGCATACGATCGTCTTCTCTCTCACCTGGTCGCCCTTGCTGACGAAAGGAGCCGCTCCCGGAGACGGAGATTCGTAAAAGGTTCCTACCATCGGAGAAACGATAGTATGTAAGTTTGCGTTCGCGGCCGCCGGCGCTTCGGCCGCCGGAGCAGGGGCTTGTACAGCGGCGACCGCGGTTTGCGGTCGCTGACTTACGACCGGAGCGAAGGCTTGCTGCGCCGGTGCGGCGACCACTACGTATTGTTCGGTTTTATTCGGTTTACGGAGCAGAAGGCGAGTGCCTTCGCTTTCTATTTCGAGTTCCTGCAATGAGGTTTGATCCACTAATTTGATCAATTCTTTAATTTCGCTAAGCTTAAACACGGAATTCACTCCTTCGGACATTGGTGAAACAAATGACGTTGTTATTATAACACAATCGAAAGAAATGGAAAGAGCCCAGTTTAACCCGGACTCTTTCGCTTCCTATTCGATTCCGCCTGAAGAGAGCGCTCCGCCGGGCTTATGGCAGATACTGAATCGAGATGCTCTCCGGCCCGATGCCGAGTTCTTTCATCGTCAAATCCGCGATGCTGAGAGCCTGGCTTTTCTCCAGCTTGTTCGCCTGCACGGTCACCTTGTATTTGCCGGAATCCTGCGTAACAACGGCTTGATGGTAGTCTTTCATCAGCGTTTCTTCGAGGTTGGTCATTTTTGTTTCCAGGTCCTGCAGCTTACGCATATCGGCTTCCGCCTTGGCGGCCGCTTCCTTCGTTTGCGTTGTATCGGCAAGAATCGTAATATACTGTTCGACTTGTTTAGACATGTCCTCGTTGCGCTTCATCTGCAGTCCGACAAAATAATCGGTGCCGGATGTGGCCTTCGACTGCATCTTCTCCAGCACCTTGGCATCCGCCGAGCTGTCGCTCGCGGCTTTGGACACCGGCTGGGCCGAGGAAGGTGTATCCGTCTTCGTGCTGCTCGCTTTCGGATCCGCGGAAGGCGTTGTCTGCTTGCTCGTATCGGTGGACGGAGAGGTTTTGCCGTCGGACTTGCCTTCCGGTTTCCCTTCGGATTTGCCCTCTTGTTTGGTCTCGGTTTTCCCTTCTGACCGGGAATCGGGTTTGCTTTCCGATTTCCCTTCGGATTTGCCTTCCGTCTTACCTTCGGACTTGGTCTCGGTCTTGCCCTCGGACCTTGTATCCGGCTGGGCTTCGGGCTTCGTACCCGGCTTGGCGTCGGTCGCGGCGCCCGTCTGTGCTGCAGCGCCAGTCCCCGTATTCGGATGGCTGTCCAGCTCGCCGGCGCTGATCGTGACTTCTTTGGGCACGGCGCCTTTCGCATTGAAATCGAGCTTATCCACGTCCTCCGTAAACAGATAATAAGCCGACAGCACGACCATTAAGCTAAGCATCGAAACGAGCCAGATGGTTTGTCTTTTGTTGTTCATTTGTTCATTCCTCCTTGAATTTCTTCATTTATTGCTTGCGGGGTAAGATCGAAATCCGGTGCGCCGGCACCTCGAGCCCCCGCTCGACCGCTTCGCTGATCATTTTCTTGACGGTGAGGTTCTCGGCTCCCTTAGCCACGACGACCACCCCCGGATTTTGGGCTTGATCGTCTTCGTCACCAAAGGCCGCTTGCCTCCGCCCGATACCTCATAGAGCACCACTTCGCCGTCGCGGTTGATGTCGGTAATATGCCGGGTCGCTCCGTGCTGGTCCTTTTCGTTCGTGGTCTGCTGGGTCTCCTTCGTATTGCGCTCCACAACGGTTTCCTCGGTGGAATCGATCGTGACGAGAACCTCGACTTCGCCGACGCCGACGATTTTGGTTAAAATTTCTTTCAATTGATTCTGGTATGCTTCTTCGTATTCCCGGAAAGGGTCGCGGTCCTTGCTTCCGGAACCGAAGGCCGGCTGGGCGGGCGTTTCCGGAGACGCTCTCCCCGTTCCAATGGGATCCACCTCTTTAATGGAGATAAAAGAGCTAAGAATCATAAATGCGGCGCCGGCGAGGCCCAAGAGCAGCGACCAGCGAAACGTCTGGACCCGCTTCGTTCCGCCCGGGCCCCCGCCGAGCAGTTGATTGAGCCATTTCCACGGATCTCCCATCGGTTCACCTCCCGTTAGACTTATCGTTTTAGCGGGGAGAGACAATCAGTCCTTCGCCGAAGCATCCAGTATGGTTAAGGCGATTTGATCGGAAGTGAGTCCGCCAGTCTCTTTCCAGCAGAAGCTGAATTTGAGTCTTCTTGCGGGTCAGCTCCGGCGTCCGCTGCGTTTCCGCTGCGCCGGCGGGCTTCCCGGGCGGCTCTTCTCCGCCGATTTGAATCGTTACCGGCTGAACGGGTCGAACCTCCTCCACTCCGGCGCCCGGCTTCGCGTCCGAACCCTTGATCCCCGGCCTTAACGGCTTCGCGGCAGGCTCGGGATCCACCGCGATCTTCACCCCGGTCAGCACCGTTTGCCCCGCTTCGTCCGTCCCCGTCGTCACGTGGATGCTGCGCACCTGCACGCCTAGAGTCTGCTCGATCCGGCTTTTCATCAGTCCCGCCGCCTGGGTTTCCGCAAGACTCCTAGCTTGGGTTTGCTGCGTCTTCTTCAGCGCTTCCGCCTGCTGCCGGATCGCCGGCATGGACTCCATCGTCTGCGCAGCTCCGCCGTTTCCGCTTTGGAACAGCGCATCCTCCAGCGAGCTGTTCAACCCCGCCGTATTTCTCGAAGAGCGAGAGGACCGGCTGAAGCAGCGTCAGCAGAAGAAACAAACTCATGACGGTCTTCACGTAGCGCTGCATGGATTGGTTCGGAAGCAGCAATTCCACGAACGTGGCCAGAAGAATGACCAGGATAATCGATTTCAGCCATCCGGTAAGCCATTCCATTCGCCCTCCCTCCTTTCGCCGCGCGGCTCAACGCATCATGACCGAAACGTTGCCGGCCGCGATCATGATCGTAATGGCGAGGAAAAACATCAGGCTGACGACCGCCAGGGCGGCAAACACGTAAATCAAGCTTTTCCCAATTGTTTCCAGACAGGCGATCATCGGGTTGTCGCCCAGGGGCTGCATCACCGCGGCCGAGATATTATAGATGAAAGCCAGCGCCAAAATTTTGATCGCCGGGAAGGCGCACAGGATGAGAATGATGGCGACGCCGGCGAGGCCTACCGCATTTTTCACGAGCAGGGATGCGCCCATCACCGTCTCCGATGCGTCCGAGAAGAGCCGACCGACAACAGGGACGAAATTGCCGGCGATATATTTGGCCGTCCGGATCGTTACCCCGTCCGTCACTGCCCCCGTCGCCCCCTGCACTGAAATCACCCCAAGAAACACCGTTACGAAAATCCCCAGGCGACCTACACTGACATTGCGCAGCAAATTGGCTAGTTGTGTCACTTTGTATTTGTCCGTCATGGCGCTTACGATATGAAGCAAGGCCGAGAAGAAGATCAGCGGAAAAAACCACCAGGTGGATCGCCGTTCCGACGGCATGAATCATAAACACGATGAGCGGGTGAAGCACGGAGACGGAGACGACGTTGCCCATCGAAGCCAGCGGCGTCAGCAGAAGCGGCACAACCGCGATCATGAAGTTCACCATGTCCGAAATCGCCGTCTTGGCGTAGCCGATCGCTACGCTGAAGCTGTTGACCGCCATAATCATCAGCACCATGAAGGAGATGGCGTAAGCGATTTTGCTTACGGCGTTTTTCTCGAAGGAGCTCTGCAGCGTTTCCAGCAGCATGCTGAATATGGTGATGATGACGATGGATACCAGCAGCTTTCCGTTGTACAGGATCTCGTGAAAGAAGTACTTGAGCGACCCTTTCAGGATTGAAGAAATGCTGATGCTTTTCGCCCCGGACAAGAGGTCCGTGAAGGCCGGCGCTTGGCTGTCCGGAAAGTATCCCCCGTACTGCTGCATCAGCCGGGTCCAGAAGCCTTCGATCTGATCGGTCGGCAGATGCTGCGACTGCTCCTTGATCAGCTGCTCGACCGGCGTCGCCGCCCATGCGACCGGCCCCGTGCTCCCTAAACTGCCGGTTACGGAACCATCCGCGAGCAGCGGCCCGAGCATTACCGCCACTACAAAGACCAACCGTTCCCAACGGCCCAACCTTACGCTTGTCTGACATCCCGGCTCATGCCTCCTTTTCTGCTGCAGCATAGCTTCATCTCCCGGTTCCACTGAGCTTAGGTCAGCCTCTTGCCGCGTTCAGGCGGGCAGCGACTTGACCACCGTCTGTATGATGACGGAGACGATCGGAATCGCCATCACCATAATCAGGATTTTGCCCGAAAGCTCGATCTTGGAGGCGATCGCCTCCTGTCCGGCGTCTCTCACGATCTGTGCGCCGAATTCCGCGATATAGGCGATACCGATGATTTTCAGGATCGTCTTGAGAAAAATCAGGTTAATCTCGGCTTTGGTTGCAAGGTCCTCCAGCACCCCGATCACGGCGGATATTTTTCCGATCAGGAAAAGAAAGATGGCGATACCCGTGAAAGCCGCGAGCAAAAAGGCAAACATCGGCTTCTGCTCCCTGATGATGAGCACCAGTACCGTCGTCAGGAGTCCGAGACCTACGATTTGGATGATCTCCATCGCTTCTCCTACTGAAATAAAAAGATCGTTTTGATTTCTTTGAACAGGCTATCAAGGAGACTGACGACCATATACAGCACGACCACGAAGCCGATGACCGTAACCCAATGCGCCATATCCTCCTTGCCCATCTGCTTCAGCACGGTGTGAATCATCGCGATAATGATGCCGATGCCGGCAATTTGGAATATCGCGTTAACATCCACGTTCATCGGCGGCACCTCACCCCAAACCCGAATTCACTAGTAGATCAAAATGACGATCAATGCGCCTATCAGCACTCCCAGGCTTTTCCACATACGTTCGTATTTCTGCTGGTCTTCCCGGGCAACGTCTTCTTCGCCTTCGAGCTGCTTGACCGTCAGCCGCAGATGCTTGATCTGATCTTCGCGATCGGTTAGCCCAAGGGTCGATCCGAGCTGAATCAGCGTGTCTCTCTCGGCCGTTTTCATGGAAGTGCTCCGCCAATGAAGCGTGATGACGTGCTGCCAGATCTGCTGCACGGACCGGCCTCCGGATCCGGCAATCTCTTCCCCGGCCCTCCGGAACAGCTCGCTCACCGGCCCTTGACCCGCTCGCGAAACCGAAGCCAGCGCTTCCGGCGCTGGAGTGAAGCCGTAAACGATCTCCGTCTCCAGCCGCTGCAGCCCGCGAATGACATCGGCGATTTGCCTCGGCCGCCGGGCCAGCAGCAGCGCCTGATAGAACCCGAACAGCGTTCCCGCCAGCAGGATGAGCACCGCTCCGAACAGCTTCAGCATGAAGGGCTTCCCCGCCTTCGTACCGCCCGCTTCTTATTCATCCTTCCAACTCCTCTCTGAAGGAAAATCGCTCATCCAGCCGTTTTCCGTCCGCGTTGTATACGGCGGAGGAAGGGCCGGCTCCCGTTCTCCGTTCCAATACAACGTACCGGTCAAATACTCCATCGTGGACCAATTCCCGGAGAATCGGCCTTCGCCTGATATCCTCCAAATCCCGGCCGTGAGCCGTGGCGATCACGCTGATCCCCGCATGGAGCGCTTCGTGGATGGCCGCGGCATCCTCGGCCCGGCCGATCTCGTCCACGATGAGCACATCGGGCGACATCGAACGGATCAGCATCATCATTCCCTCAGCCTTCGGGCGACCGTCAAGCACATCGGTGCGCGGCCCGAGATCGAACCGCGGCACTCCCCTTACGCAGGCGGCAACCTCGGACCGCTCGTCGACGATGCCGACCTTCACCGGCTGAATCCCTTCCGTTCCGCCGCTAAGCCGGCGGGCCAAATCGCGGATCAGCGTCGTCTTCCCCTGCTGGGGCGGAGAGACAACCAGCGTTCGGGCGACCCGGCGGGTTCCGGGCTCGTACAGGTGCGGCAAGCACCGCGGCCCCGGCTTGCTTCCATTCTCGTGCCAGCCGGAAGTTGAAGCCGCTGATTTCCTTCAGATACTTCACTTTCCCCTGCTCCACGACCGTTCGGCCTGAGAGGCCTACCCGGTGCCCGCCGGCGATGGTGATAAAGCCGCGTCTTAACTCCTCTTCAAACGTATAGAGCGAATGCTGCGTGAGCAGCTCAATATGCCGGCACAATCTTCGCGGGTCGGACGGTAGGCTTGGCCGGGATCGGTTCTGACGGCGCCGTTCGGAGCGACAAAGCCGTAGCCCCCGCCCCAAACGATTTCCAAAGGGCGCATCTCCCGGATGCGTATTTCTTGCAGCTCGGCTTGTACCGTAGTTGCTAGTGTCGATAGAATCCGCTGCAGGGCGGACGGCAGATAAGCCATGACCTCATTCATGCAGACAATCCCCCCAAGCTGTCCATCTTTTACAATCATTTGTATGCTTGCCCTATTGAAATATGACAGATTACTTTTTTAAGATTCCGATAAAAATGCAGCTGACACCCGCGAGCACCCAGATCATTTTACTGAAGGACAGCTTATCCGCCAGCCCGATCAGGCCGATCGTGGTCGTGGTCAGAAGCACAAACGGGCCTACCAGCGCCAGTCCCGAATTGACGAGCAGCGCCTTCTCGATCTGATTGAAACGAAGCATGATCATTGCCGCAAGAATCTCAATACTGCCGGACAATATCCGGATGGCGGCCATGCTGAGCACGATTTTGTTGAGCATCGACATACGTTCACCTCTCCTCCAAATTTACTTTGTACCAATCTATGCCGGCTCGTCTCATTTTAGGCTTCGTGGGCACACACCTAAATCAACATGCATATGATGACACAGTAATCCACTACCTGACAGCGAGGCGATCAGAAAATGGAAGTAACAAAACCCCTGCAGTGGAATCCCCATCTCAGCGATCCGACGATGCGGCGCACACCCAAACCGAGAAGCTTGGGCAAAACGATGGTGATTGACAAGGGGCTGGGGCTTCATGCGCTGGAAGACTTGCTGCAAACCGCAGCTGCGCATATCGATATGCTGAAAATCGGGTTCGGCACTTCGCCGTTATATCCGACACCCCTTTTAAAGAAGAAAATAGAAATGATCAAGGCGCACGATATTCTCGTCTATCCCGGCGGCACGTTTCTCGAAGTGGCGATTCGCCAGGACGCCGTCGATGAGTATTTTCAAATGATTGACCAAATGGGCTTCGACGGGCTGGAGGTATCCGACGGAACGATTGAAATGCCGCGCAGCCAGCGCAGTTCGCTCATCCGCCGAGGGACGGAAGAGGGATTCACGATCATTACGGAGTACGGCAAAAAATGCTGGGGCTCCCGTATCGAAATGGAAGAATTGATCGAAACGGTCATTCTGGACTCGGAGCTCGGCGCGGAGCTGGTTACGATTGAAGGCAGGGAATCGGGCAAGGGTGTCGGGATCTTCGACGATCAAGGAGTCGTCAAAGACCATGAAATTGATGAAGTGCTGAGGCAGGTGCCGAGCGGCAAGCTGCTTCTATGGGAAGCGCCGCATAAAGAGCAGCAGGTCCATCTGCTTCAGATGCTGGGAACGGACATTCATCTCGGCAATGTTGCACCCAGCGATGTGATTTCTCTGGAGGCACTGCGCCGCGGACTAAGGTCGGATACGCTGCTGCTGGGGAAAGAACGCAGAAACGAGGAATATTTGTCGAATTAGATGCTTGAGAGGAAGAAAAGTCTGTCACCGGCCTGAAGCTTTAAGATTCGGGACGGAGGGTATTTGGTTCATAAGAGGAGGGAGCCCGGCATGAATATCCATGTCATACCGAGCGTGTTTGAAGCCAGGACCGAGGAGCCGCTGCATAAGACGGTGATCGTCATCGATGTGCTGAGGGCGACATCCACGATGCTGACCGCCCTCGCGAACGGCTGCACCGAGATCATCCCTTTGGAAACCGTTCAACAAGCGAAGAGTCTCCAACAGGAAGGCGATTTGCTCGGAGGCGAACGCGCATGTAAAAAAATCCCCGGGTTCGATCTCGGAAACTCTCCACTCGAGTACCGGAATGCCGCGGTAGCCGGCAAACGATTGATCTTCACCACGACGAACGGAACCCGGGCGATTCAGAAGGCCGGTAAGCAGAACCGGATTCTGATCGGAAGTCTGCTTAACGCCAGAGCCTGTGCGGTCAAAGCGGCGGCCTGGAAGGAGGAGCTGGCCATCTTATGCTCGGGAACATCGGACGTCTTTGCACTCGAGGACGGTCTTTGTGCCGGAATGATCGTGGATGAGCTGGGACGGCTGTACGGCAAACCTGCGGAGAACGCGGAAGCGCATCTCAGGGTGAATGATTTCGGATTGAGCATGCTCTACGCTTACCGGAGCGTACAGGACCGGCTGGCGGATGCGCTGCTCTCCTGCTCGAACGGCAAGCGGCTCACGAAGCTTGGTTTCCGGGAAGATGTGATCTATTGCTCGCAGAAAAATACGATCGACCTGGCCCCGGAGGTTCGGGGAGGCAAGCTGGAAGCGGCGGCCTCCCCGCACGGTCCGCAGTTCTAAAACAAGCCCCCTCACATACAATGGGAAAGAAACCATTCGGATAAGGGGTCTGTTCATGAACGGAGACATTCTGCTCGTTGCACTGATCATCATCGGACTGATCGGCCGATCCCACATTATTACGACGGCAAACCTTCGCATTTTACTGGTCATCAAGCTGATCAGCCTCGACCGTTATTTGCCTACGATTGAACGGCGGGGACTGGAGCTCGGGCCGCTGTTTCTCACCATGGGGGTTCTGGTCCCTTTCGCCAGCGAACGCATCACGCTCAAAGACATCACTTCGATGTTCACGACCTGGCCCGGAATTCTGGCTCTGATTGGCGGCGCTATTGCGACTTATATGAACGGAAAAGGACTTGATCTATTAAAAATAGACCCACAATTGATTGTGGGTCTTGTTATCGGTTCGATCTTTGGCATCATCTTCCTCAAGGGAATCCCGGTCGGGCCGCTCATGGCCGCGGGAATCACCGCTTTTTTGCTGAAGATGTTCACGTTCCTCTATGATAAAATCCGTTAACGCCGGAGGCTTCTTATCTCCGTTCGGACGGGCCCCCGACGAAGGCGGCTTGATCCGTATCCAAACCGTAAGCGGTATGAAGAGCCTGAACGACTTCGTTCAGACGGCCGTTTTCGATCACGCAGGACGTCTTGATTTCGGACGTGCTGACGAGGAGAATGCTGATGCCGAGCTCGGAGATGACCTCGAACATTTTGGCGGCGACGCCCGGGGTGCTGACCATGCCGGCGCCGACAATGGATACCTTCACCAGATTCGTTTCCGAAGTCACTTCGCGGAAGCCGACGGAGGAGCGGATGCCCTCGATGGTCGTCAGGGCTTTATCCAGATCGCTCAGGGCCACAGTGAAAGAGAAATCGGCGGAGCCGTGGAGCACGCCGCTTTGCACGATAATATCCACGTCGATCTGTTCTTTGGCGAGCGCCGTAAATACCTTGGCCAGCTGGCCCGGCTTCTCCTCCACACCCAGAATGCTGATTCTTGCCACGTTCTTATCGTATGCAATGCCACGGACCACAATGCCCTGCTCCATTGCCGCTTCCTCCTTCACGTTCGTTCCTTCGTTATAATTGAAACTGGATCTGACGACCAGGTTAACGTTATAATTCTTGGCGTATTCCACCGCGCGCGGATGAAGTACGGCCGCTCCCAGATTGGCGAGCTCGAGCATTTCATCGTAGGAGATTTCGTTCAGCTTGCGCGCGCATTTCACGATTCGCGGATCCGTCGAATAGACGCCATCCACATCGGTGAAAATTTCGCAGACGTCCGCTTCGATCGCTGCAGCCAGCGCGACAGCCGTTGTATCGGAGCCGCCCCGTCCGAGCGTCGTAATCTCGCCGTCTTCCGTCATGCCCTGGAAGCCCGCTACGATAACGATCTTGCCTTCGTTCAGCGCTTTCTTGACCCGCTCGGGCTTAATCTCAGTGATCCGGGCTTTGCCGTGGACCGCTTCCGTGTACATGCCCGCCTGCCAGCCGGTGAACGATACGGCCGCTTCCCCCAGGCTGTGCACAGCCATCGACAGAAGCGCCACCGACACCTGCTCCCCGGTGCTCAGCAGCATATCCATCTCGCGCACCGGAGGGGTCCCAGCGGCGATTTGTTTGGTCAGATCGATCAAATCATCGGTTGTATCTCCCATGGCGGATACGACGACAACACACTGATGGCCCTCGCGCTTGCGCTCGACAATGCGGCTTGCCACGCGTTTCATCCGCTCCGCATCTCCTACGGAGCTACCGCCGAATTTCATAACTATAAGCGACAACACTGTTCACTCCTAACCGATACGAATACATAACAATGACTGATTATATCATAAGAAAGCGTTTTGAGAAAATAGAAATATGTCGAACAATTCACGGCCGCACGGTGCCTCTTCGTCAATAAATAGAGAAACCGGGCATTCCGGAGAAGCCTGAGTAGCCGAGAGATTGATAGGCCCGCACGGTTCCGGGGTCGGTTACGACGAATACGCGGGCTTGATCCAGATTCCCGCACCAGGCGAGAAAGCGTTCCGCATGTTGGGTGAACAAAGGACTCGGCGACGTATGAATCCCCTGCGACCATAACGGCTCGGGCAGCCCTTCGGCGAGCAGCATCTCGGAAAACTTGGCCAGAATGTGTTCCGGCTCCATCGGCCGGTCGCAAGGCGGCGTCCGGAAATCATAAACGAACGGATGCTGCCTGGGACCGGCGAGCGGATGGACGAACCGCGCGCATGCCGTTCCTTCGCACCAGAGGCGCGCCGTCTGCAGCGACCGCAGGGCCGGTCCCGCCACAACCGCATCCTCGGACGATAAAGGAGATCCGGTCCTTAGCCGCAGCGCCGCCTCCTCCCCTTCTCCGTTAAACCGGGATCGGCCGACTGCCGTCCCCGTTTCCCTTTCCGCTGATGCTCGGCCTCTCCGCATGGGACGAACACGATTTTCATGCCGGCTCACCTCGTACGCACTGATGTTCCTTTATGTATATGCACGGCGGGCCCGTCATTATTTTTTAAGTTCTTGACTCTACCACCAATGTGAGGGTTTATAATGAACCTACAGGATTCATGAAGGGAGGCATTGAGGTTGAAGATCGGCGAGCTGGCCAAAAAAACCGGGGTAAGCATTCGTTCCCTTCGGTATTATGAAGAACAGGGACTGCTGTCTCCATCCCGCACCGACAGCGGATACCGCGAATATCACGCGCTGGCGGCCCATCAAGTAGAAACGATTCAGTTCTATTTGAAGCTCGGGCTGTCCACGGAACAAATAGCAAGCTTCCTGCACTGCGTTCTTATGAATAAGGAAGTGTTCTGCCAAGAAATATTGCCCGTGTACCGGCAGAAGCTGGCGGAAATCAACGAACAGCTGGAACTGCTGACCCAGCTCAAGAGCAATCTGGAAGAGCGGATTCAATCCATTGTTTCCGAAAATTTAAATCCAACGGAGGTTCGTTCACGATGATCCAAGCAACCGATACCGATTTCCAAAATCAAATAGGTCAGAAAGGCGTCACCTTGGTGGAATTCGGCGCCACCTGGTGTCCCCCTTGTAAAACTCTGCTTCCGATCCTGGAAGAAATTAGTCACGAGCTCGAAGGGCAAGTGAATGTCATCCAACTGGATGTCGATGAGTCGCCTGCCGTTACGGCGAGCCTACGGCGTCATGTCCATGCCCACTGTCATCCTGTTTAAAGACGGACAGCCCATGGAGAAGCTCGTGGGACTGAGATCCAAGATGACCTATCTGAACCTGCTGAACAAACTGCTGTCGTAAAATAAAGAAGCGGTCCCTCCCCAGGGGGCCGCTTCTTCGTATTTATCCGCCGGATGGCGCAGCGTCCTCTGCTCCGCGGCCGGCGGCAAACCAGTTTATAAACCCATAAAAAGTCACATAAACAAAAGCAATCACCAAACCGAACCCCATGCTGTACGGCAGTGTGCTGGGCTGAAGGCTGTCCCGGATATACGCGTAAAAAACTCCGGCGTTATGCAGCATATCCCAGCTGTTCAGCCTGTACTCCCGCCCGAGCAGAATGCCGTATCCGGCAAGCGGCGAGATGGCCGCAATAAACAACCATGAAGCCAAAGCTCCGGCTCTTTGACGAACTATATACTGCAGCTGGTAGGCGGAAAGAAAACCGAGCGCCAGCCCCTGCCAGGAGAACAGAAAGATCACGACAAAGGCATACCAATAATGGTACGTCCAATGCCCTTTAAACGTATACATGTCCTTCATAACCGTGAGATGGAGCAAGTCCGTAAGCAAATACGGCGCATTCGGATAAAGCAGAAGCCATACGATCCCTAGTCCGGCGGAGGACCAGAACACCCCCGGTATCCGAATCGCCGGTTCCACATCAGGATCATCGACGAAACGGCAAACGGAAGCCAAGCCAGGAACAAATTCCAGATCAGAAAGTCCAAATAAGTGCTTTTCACCAAATAAGTATAGCCATAGTAGACCGCCAGACTGAGCACGGACGATCCGCCCATGAAGCCCAGTAGCCGGATGTAATTTAAAGCTTTCATCGGCCGCCTCCCATCCGCAGCAGTTCTTATTATAGTAAGACGAAGCGGGCAGCGGATTTGTAGCGCTTGTTCCTGTGAAATTCGATGTTGTTCACCGTTTTGTCAGATTTCCACAGGGGTATAATGCTCGACCGTGGGGAACGGGTCATAAAAGTGATGCAGCAGCTTCTTCCATTCCTGGTACGCTTCCGAACCTCTGAAGCCGGCCGTATGGTCTTCCAGCGTTTCCCATCGAACCAGCAACAGATATTGATTCTCCTGTTCCAAGCATTTCTGCAGCTCATGGCTGATGTAGCCCTTCATGCTGGAAATGATCGACGAGGCCTTTCTGAAGCTTTCTTCAAATTCACCCGCCAGGCCCGGTTTGACTTGCAACACAGCCGCTTCCAATATCATGTTTGCCAGCTCCAATCTCGACATATGTATTTACTTGTTCTTGTAATTGATGTTGATATTATGCAATTTCTTCAGCTTTGCGGCAATGAGGTCTTTCTGAGTGGAGCTTTTCGTCTTGATCCAGGGGCTCAGCATATAATCGATCGCTTCCGTGCGCAAGGCTTCATACTTCGCTTTATGCTTGGTGTGCATTTGAATCAGATTGAGCGTGACGGCGTACAGCGCGATCCATGAGGTAAAGAGAACGAGATTGCTGTGACTGCCGGTAACCACATGCAGCGACCTCATCATATCATTGTTCCCAGGAAGATGGGTCATTCGGAACAAATAATACACGATAATCAATAATGTAACGGAAGAAACGATCAAAGCCGCATTCTTATACCGGTTGATCCGGTCCAGCTTCTGCTTTCTTTCCACCAATTCCTCGATTAACGCTTTCGTCACGTCGGTTGCTTCCACATCGCTCCAGTCCATTCGCTTTCCCTCCCTTATTACAGGAGTTTATGCAGATGTCCGGCGACAAATGGCGACCTTTGTCCAATTTTTTCGGTACGGAGAAAGCCGTTTATTTATTGTTCAAAGAACGCATGTAGCTCATCGCTTTCGGAGCCATATATTCGGAGGCCAGCTCGATTTTTCTCGTTTTCAAAAACATATTGACCAGCGTGCTGCTCGTATTCAGATGCTCGGTTTCCGGCGTCAAATAAATGGTTTCCGCATTGCAGGCCTTCCGGTTATACTGCTCCAGCTTGATTTCATAATCAAGGTCGGTCGAGCCTCGGATTCCCCTGATAATAACGTCGATCTGATTCTCCGTAATGTAGTCCGCTACGACACCCGGGTATTCGATGACGCGGATCGAATCCGCCAAATGCTCAGTGGACAGCATGATGATCTGATGCCGCTGCTCGGGCGTGAACATGGAAGTTTTGGCGGGATTGCGCGCCACAACGACGTCGACATGCTCAAACAAACGGACTCCCCGCTCCAAAATGTTCAGATGCCCCAGGGTAAAAGGGTCGAACGATCCCGGGTAAATGGCTTTCATCCTTCATCCCTCCCCGTGTCTTTTAAGTAAAAGAGGATTCCGTCTTCTTCAGCTGTAGGGTGTCCATATTATACTATAACATTTGCAGCTATTCGGCCAATACGGTATATTGAAAAATGATGGTTTTCGTAATTTCTATCAATAGGATTCATAACGCGATCGGGAGGGAACTCTGTGGAATTAAGCGACCTTAAAGTATTTGTAGCCGTTGCCGAGGAAGGCGGCGTCACCCGAGCGGCCCAGCGCCTGGATTATGTGCAGTCCAATGTCACGGCCCGCATTCGTAACCTGGAGGCGGAGATCGGCGTATCCTTATTTCATAGGCATCCTAAAGGGGTAACGCTTACGGAAAAGGGAACTGATTTTCGTGAATATGCCTTGACCATTCTGAATCTGGCGGAGGAAGCCGTGAAAGCGGTCCGGGAAACGGACGAGCCCAGCGGTTCACTCGCCATCGGCGTAGTGGAGACCGTAACTTGCGGGAACTTCATGAACGCACTCTCGGATTATCAAACGCGCTATCCCGGCGTTACGTTATCCTTATCTACCGGCACCTCGCCGGAGCTCCTTGCGAAACTTGCAAACCGTCAATTGGACGGCGCCTTTGTCACCGGAGAATTCGACTCCTCCAAATTCATCTCGGATTACGAAATTCAGGATCATGTCCATCTGATCACCAAAAAGAACGACGGCGCGTCCCCCTCCTTGTCGCACAGGACATGGGCCGTCTTCCCCAAGGGTCGCCCTTTCCGCGCCATCACGGAGGAATGGCTGCACAGCGTTGGGCTCACTCCCGGCAATGTGATTGAAATCAGTACCTTGGAGACCCTGCTAAGCTGCGTGCGGTCTGGCCTTGCCTTCACCCTGCTGCCCATCTCCGTCGTAGGCTCGGATCCGCTCCTCAGCGACCATCCGGTCCCCGACCAGTTCAGCTATACGAAAACGAACCTGATCCGGCGTAAAGACCGGTTCAATAGCAAAACCTTGGCCGCTTTTGTGGAAAGAGTGAAAGCCAACGGCGTATAGACGCGTCTGTTTACAACCGTTCCCTTCCTGGCTAAAGCTCAATTTCCATCTTAATTAGAACGACTTTATTGCCACGCTTATCCGTCATCTCTTCCAAATCAAAGGGCTTAAAGCCGAGTTTGTTATAAAAAATTAATGCTCTTGTATTGATGTTGTGACACATTAACTTTAGCTTCTTGGCTCCCGCGGCGGTTCCGGCCTTTCCCATCATGGTATGGATTAAATAGCTCGCCGCTCCTTTCCCCCGATACGCAGGCGATACAATCACATTTCCAAGCCAACAGTGCGAGCCCTCCTCCACCAGATAAAGATTGCTGTATCCCGCGATTTCCTCCTCACAGGTCACGACTGTAGGCTCCATACGCTGGTTGGCGATTTCCTCCATGTCGGCGGGACGGACCGGATAAGACCATTTCGGATAAATAAAAAACAGCTCTTGCTCGTTCTGCGGAAAAGTGGCTATCGTAACGAAATCTTCACTCACGGCAGGTCTATGATTAAAGTTCATCGTAATCACCCGTTTTCATTTGACTTCTCCGTTCTTGTCGGCTTCGTCAAGCCAAGCTCTTAATATTTACTTTCCGCTTACAAGCTCCAGCGTGGTGATAAAAAACCAGAGAAATCCCGCATAAAAACCGACAAGCGGATAGCGAAAGGCGGCCGGCTGATTCCCTTCAAAATAAAAATGCCCAATCCAGGCGAGCAAATAATGGAGCAGTGCGAGAATAAGGGTAACTTTTAAATCGATAAATAAATAGATCCACGCGATCAAGGCGAATAGAAAGGCAAAATAGTGCAGAATCCGGTTCGTCGGGTTCCGGTGGGCCTTCAGGTAATAAGTCAGGTCGGTTTTTATTCGTGGGATCATATCATTCTCCCGACCTTAAGGACACTCGACAGGATCCCGGCTCTCTTAATAATTTCAAACCAAACCATAATCAGGCTCCCATTGTCCAAGACAGGCACACAGTGAACTCCGCCAATGGGATAATCGGTGGGGAGCTCTTCGATAAACTTCAGCATCGAACCATCGCCTCCAGCGCCGCCGAAATTTTACTTGGCATTTTTATTATAAAGGATCGCCTTCGCTTGATATAGCAATTTGTGTAAATGAAAAAGATCCCTATCCATAATGGATAAGGATCTCGCACTTGAAGGCTTGTCCTAAGTTAAACCGCCATCTTACGCGCGGGAAACGTATTTGCCCTCACGGGTATCGATGATCAGTACGTCCCCTTCGTTGATGAAGAGCGGAACCTGCACGTTGAGGCCGGTTTCGACTTTGGCGCTTTTCGTTGCGCCCGTAGCCGTGTTGCCTTTGATGCCCGGCTCGGTTTCAACAACCTTGAGCTCAACGCTGTTCGGAAGGTTAATCCCGAGGATTTCGCCTTGGTAGCTCATGATGTTGATGTTCATGTTCTCGCGGAGGAAGTTCAGTTCCCACTCGATTTGTTTCTCGTCGAGGTTGATTTGATCGAACGTCTCGGTATCCATGAACGTATGCTCTTTGCCGCTGGCGTACAGGTACTGCATTTGACGGTTCTCGATATGAGCGCGGCTCACGTTCTCGCCCGCACGGAACGTACGTTCCACGGTGTTGCCGTTACGCAGATTCTTCAGCTTGGAGCGGACGAACGCTGCGCCTTTACCCGGTTTAACGTGCTGGAAGTCGATAACGGTGAACAAGTCGCCGTCTACTTCAATGGTAAGGCCTGTCTTAAAATCGTTTACTGAAATCACTTCAAAAACCCTCCCTAAAATGTGAGCAAAACCGGCGGAACGGACAATCAAGCTCCGCCGGACTGCATGATGATCAAGTTTATGGAAGCACAATCAAGTCTTTGGTTGATTGTGTTAACCTGCGATTGCCGGTCTCCGTGATTACGATATCGTCTTCGATACGGACCCCGCCGAAGCCGGGTAAATAAATCCCGGGTTCAACCGTAACGACCATGCCCGGCTGAAGAACGACGTCCCCCTGCAGCGACAGCCGCGGGGCTTCATGCACTTCCAGACCGAGGCCATGCCCGAGACCGTGACCGAAATGATCCCCATACCCGTAGCGCTTGATGATATCCCTGGCGACGGCATCCGCTTCGCGTCCGGTCATGCCCGGCTTGATTGTCTCAAGGGCCGTAACCTGGGCTTCCAGCACGATATTATAGATCTCGCGGTGCTTATCGCTGGGCTTGCCGAGAACGACCGTCCGCGTGATGTCGGAGCAGTACCTTTTGTAATGCGCCCCGAAATCCAGCTTGACGAACTCATTCGTCCCGAGTACCCGGTCGCTGGCTTTGCCATGGGGCAATGCGGATCTTTCGCCGGAGGCGACGATCGTTTCGAACGAGGTGCCCGCCGCGCCGTTCTTCCGGACGAAGATTTCGATTTCCAAGGCCACTTCTTCTTCCGTCAGTCCCGGCTTCAGCACGTCCAGCAAATGAAGGAACGTACGGTCGGCCAAGTCGGCGGCTTCCTGCATTACGGCCAGCTCGTTCTCATCCTTAATGAGCCGGAGCGTTTCGACCAGCTGATCCGTAGGCATGAGTTCAATGCCCGCCAGAACCTCGGCCGCTGCACGGTAAGCTCCATAAGATAGATCGTTCTGCTCGAACCCCAGACGTGACAATCCTATCTGCTTCAGCAGGTCGCGAACCGACTCCATCGCGCTCGGCGCATGCTCTATGACCTCGTAACCTACCGCTTGCTGCGGCGCCTGGGTTGCATAGCGGAAATCGGTTAACAGGATAGCCCGGTCATTCGTGATCAGCACATAACCCGAGGACCCGGTGAACCCGGTCATATACAAACGGTTCACCGCGCTGGTGATCAGCACGGCCTCAAGCCCCTGTTCCTGCATAAGACGGCGTAAACGTGCAATGCGTTCCTGCTGCATATTTATCCCTCCGACCGATTAAGATGCTGGACCAGCGCTCGAAGGCCCAGTTCATAGCTATCCGCTCCAAATCCGGCAATTTGTCCAAGTGCCACGGGGGCGATCACCGAAGTATGACGAAACGCTTCCCTCTTATGGATATTGGATATATGTACTTCGATCGCAGGCAACCCCACGGTACTAATGGCATCCCGAAGAGCGTAGGAATAATGGGTAAAAGCACCGGGATTAATCACAATCCCGTCCTTGACGCCGTAAGCCTCATGAATCCGGTCGACCAAGGCACCTTCATGATTCGATTGGAAGCATTCCAGACCGACGCCGAGCTCGGCGGCCAGCCGCTCCACTCTCCGAATGATGTCTTGGAGCGTTAAGGTCCCGTAAATCCCTGGCTCGCGAACGCCAAGCATATTGAGATTGGGACCGTTGAGAAGCAAAATCTGTTTCAAACCGGGAACCTCCCTGTGACTAAAAACCGCACATACTGATCTATTTTACCATAAGTTTCCCCGGTTTGAGAATATCTTTTTCGGATCAGTCCGGCTCGGGCAGCAGGGCATCCGGCTTCGGCGTGTCTCCCGCGCTCTCATCGTTAAATTCGAAACTGACCGAATAGCCGATAAACAGCCCCCAAAGAACAAACAAGCATGCATCCGTCAGAATTGTATTCAAATCCATGTATAGTAGCCAATGCGTCATTCCCGTAATCGGACCGATCAATAGGAAGAACATTGCCCACCAAAAGATGCCGTACCCGATTCCGAACCAAGGGCCTCTCGCTTTGGCAAGCAATACCGTGTACAGCAAAGAAGCGACAATGGAGAACAGGATAAAAAATAACCAGCCGGTCAGCATCCCCTGCCAGGTCGATAAGAAAGAATGCTTGAAAAAAGGCTCGATCAAAAACCCCGGCGACAGCGTCGTGAAATGAAAATAATGCTCGATGATCTTGATCCCGCCCCAAATCAGACCGGCGAAAAATCCGATATACATTGCAAAATCCCAACGGTTCGTCCGGGGAACGGTTTCACCTTTCGATTGTACCATAAGCTGAGGGCCTCCTCCAAAAACGGTTAACCTTAGTATGTACAAAAGTTTGGTCTATAAACGGTGGCAATATGCCCGCGGATTCGTTACAATAAAAGTAAGTCGCTAGATGTTTTTTTAACTCAGATTAGAAGAAGGTGCATGTTGTTGTCGGAGAAAGAGCAGTGTGCGGTTTACGGCGGACAGGCCGTGATTGAGGGCGTCATGTTCGCAGGCCAGAAGGTGCATGTCACGGCGGTGCGCCGAAAAGATAATTCGATTCATTACCTGGAAGTACCGAAGAAAGAGATCGGGTGGGTTCAAGCTCTTAAGAAGATTCCCTTGATCCGCGGGATTGTCGGGATTATTGAAGCCAGTGCGAAGGGCGCGCAGCACTTGAATTTCTCGGCTGAGGTGTTTGCCGATGAAGAAGGGGATGCTAAAGAAGAGCAGAAGGAAACGCTGGCCGGCCGGATTTCGATGATTCTCGGTGTGGCGGTCGTCGGGGTAATCTCCTTTGTGTTCGGCAAGTTCGTCTTCACACTCGTTCCTCCCGTCATCGAGCAGTTCCTGTTCGGCAAGCTGTTCGTGAATCAAATCGGGCATAATCTGCTTGAGGGATTAATCAAAATCATTTTTTTGGTGGCCTATATTTACTTCATTTCTCTTACGCCCATGATCAAGAGACTGTTTCAATACCACGGTGCCGAGCACAAAGTCATCAGTGCTTATGAAGCGGGCGTCGAGTTGACGGTGGAAAACGTGCAGAAATTCAGCACCCTCCATTACCGGTGCGGCAGCGCCTTCATCGTCTTCACCGTCATTATAGGCGTAGTGATTTATTCTTTCTTCCACTACGGTTCGTTCATGGAAAGGATTGTTCAGCGCATTGTGCTGCTTGCCGCTCGTGATCGGCGTTTCCTACGAGGCGCTTCGGTTTACGAATTCGCTCCGCGAGGTGCCGGTGCTTCGCTATCTCGGCTACCCGGGCCTGTGGCTTCAGCTGCTCACGACGAAAGAACCGGACGATTCGCAGGTGGAAGTATCGATTGCTTCCTTCAACAGGATGCGCGAGCTTGACCGCAAGGCAATGGAACAGCCGCTATCTTAATGGGATAAGCAGGAACGCCCCAAGGAGGAGACCTTCATGAGAAGCCGAAATCAATGGATGACATACATTGTGCTGGGACTCATCGCACTCGGAATCCTGGCCAGCATATTTCGCAATCCCGGAGCTTATATTATTCCGATCGTAGTATTCGGGATCGTGTTCTGGCTGTACAAATACCCGCCGAACCGTTGGCGCGGCAGATCGGGATCGTCCTCCCGCGCGGCCAAGGCCAAGCGGCGAAACGGCTCGTTCCGGGTCATCAACGGCAGACAAGGACAGCTCGGATGAGCCCCCTAAATACCATTAATATAAGAAAAACTCCTAATCGGAGTCCTTCAAAGTAGCCAGACCGTTTTTAGATGAAGTTTTTCTTGGTAAAGAATTTTGCAGTCCGCTTAATTGCTTCGGCGAACTTATAAATTCTTTATTGTCCAGCAAAGCCCGGCGGGTTACCGCCGGGCTTTTTTGTTCAAACGAATTGCTCGATTTTATGGCGAAGGTAGGAGGCGTATTTTTGCTTGTAATCGGTCAGCTTGAGCTTGGTAAAGAAGGCATGCGTCGCGCTGAGCCCCGATTCGTAAAGCTTCAGGCTTTCCTCCATATTGATGTCGAATTGTGTGATGCTGACGCCGTAGGTCGGGATTTTCACTGTACGAAACCGGTTATGCTCCTCAATATACCTTTCATCGTGCGCGTCCATCATGGTAGAGAATAAGGCTCTAAACATCGTGAGCGGCCCGTGAATCGCGTTGGGGGCACCTTTCCCCCGTCCGACCATCTGAAAGCCGATCGTAGGCACCATTTGATCGAGAGGCGGCATTTCCGACTGATCGAAGATCCAGAGCGGGAAATTGCTGAGCAAACCGCCGTCCACAATATACACGAACTGATCGGCGAACTTGTCGCCGGGCAGCCGTTTGCCCGCGGATTTGCGGATAATGACCGGATCGAAGAAATAAGGAATGCTCGCGCTCATCCGGACGGCCTTGGCAACGAGCGAGCCGTTTCGGGTCGATTCCATACTGGGCGATGTCGCCCGGCAGGACCAGCAGTTTGCGCCCGGAGATGTCGGAGGCGATGATTCGCAGCCGGTTGTCCGGCAGATCGCCGAACGTCTTGATTCCTTTGGCGAGCAGCGACTGATAGATCCACTGTTCCATCGCTTCCCCGGAATAAAGCCCTTTTTTAATAAAGAGCCGGGTTAAGGGACCGATCCATTTGGTATCAAATATGGGAGCCCTGCGAAGAAAGGCGCTGAACGGCGTAGCCTCGATGATCAGCTTCATTTCTTCAGCTTTATAGCCCGCGGCCACCAAGGAAGCGATAATCGCCCCCGAAGACGTTCCCGCCACCTGGTGAAAGACGTGGCCAAGTTCTTCTACCGCCGCGACCGCCCCGGCCAGCGCAATTCCTTTTACCCCTCCGCCTTCGAATACCGCATTGATTTGCACCCGCATCCCCTCTTCCGTCCCGGCGAGCAGGCGACCCAGCGCGAGCTTTACTTTAGGTCCACACAGACTATGTATGAGGATACGGTTTGTACATATACCGCCGGACAAAAAAAACATCCGGCCTAGGACGGCAGGATGTTTGATGAAGCAGGGATCACGATTCCTCAAGCTCTTTTCGCAATCTGGCCAGTTCGTCGATCCGCGTGATATCGCGTTTAAAATATTCAAGCAGCGTCTCAATGCACGTGATCGAGTCCCAGCTTAAGTGATGCTCGATGCCCTCGACATCTTTATAGATCGTATCCTCCGATACGCCGATGAGTGTCAGGAATTCCTCCAGCAACTGATGCCGGTCCACGAGCCGCTTCCCTACCTTCTGTCCTTTGGAAGTAAGGACGAGTCCGCGATATTTCTCATAGATCAGATAGTTGTCTTTATCCAGCTTCTGAATCATTTTGGTTACGGAAGAGGGATGGACCTCCAGCCCTTCTGCAATGTCGGATACGCGCGCATAGCCTTTCTCGTCGATCAATTTATAGATTCTTTCCAGATAATCTTCCATACTCGGCGTAGCCATTCGCGTATTCCTCCTGATCTTCCAAAGAAAACTTTTCGTACTTGGTATGTTTAATGATACACTTAATCTTTTGTTCAAAGCAAGCCCAACCCCTGGCCCCATCATGCTTTTCCATGTGTTGCGGAGGTTCGGTTGATGCAACCTAAGCCAGACAAGCGTTTAATACTATAGCACACCAAAGTGCGGTGAAGCAAGTTTTATCATGCCGTTATCCAGAGAGGAGGAATGTGGCAGTGACGACGGAAATAGCAGTCCCCCTGCGCGCAGCACTCAGGTCTTCGTACCGGAACTGGTCTATTTTGAACCGGACGCATTGAATTATCCCAAGGGGGAACGGATCCATGAATGGGCCAAGCAGCAAGGGCTTCCGATCCGGATGACGACCTCCCATAACCGTATTACGAACCTGCCGGGAGAAACCGATTTGGAAAAGTACAGGATTGCCAAAAGAACGTTGGTCGTCGGCATCCGCAAGACGCTGAAATTCGACCAGTCCAAGCCTTCGGCTGAATATGCCATTCCTGTGGCGACGGGCTGTATGGCGCACTGCCATTACTGCTATTTGCAAACGACCTTGGGAGCTAAACCTTATGTGCGGGTCTATGTCAATACGGATGATATTCTTCAGCAGGCCAAAAAATATATCGACGAGCGGGCGCCGGAAATTACGCGTTTTGAAGCGGCATGTACCTCGGATCCGGTGGGGCTCGAGCACATTACCGGTTCCCTGAAGGAATATGTTGAATTTATGGGGCGCGAGCCGCTGGGCAGACTACGTTTTGTGACCAAGTTTCACCATGTAGAACCGCTGCTGGATGCCAAGCATAATAAACATACCCGTTTCCGCTTTAGCGTCAATGCCGATTATGTCATCCGAAATTTCGAACCGGCTACATCCAGCTTCCAGGAACGGATCGCGACCGCGGGCAAGGTGGCGAGAGCGGGGTATCCCCTGGGCTTCATTATCGCCCCGATTATTTGGCACGAAGGCTGGGAGGCCGGGTACGCCGAGCTGTTGCACAAACTCAAAGAAGCCCTTCCGGCGGAAGCGGCTTCCGATTTAACTTTTGAACTGATCCAGCACCGTTTTACCAAGACGGCCAAAACCGTGATCCAGCAGCGCTATCCCAAAACCAAGCTGGAAATGGACGAGGCAAAGCGCAAATACAAGTGGGGCCGCTGGGGCCAAGGCAAGTATGTATACCCTGACGAGCAGGCGCAGGCGCTCCGCGAGTGGATTACGGAGCAGATTTTCATGCATTTTCCTGACGCCCATATCGATTACTTCACTTAAAATTTCAGCCAGTCCGGGGTGATGCTTTGCAGCCATACGGTAATCCGGGTCATCTGATCCGTGTATAGCAGTACGGCGATAACAAGCATCAGCCCCCTCCGATTTTCATCAGCGGCGAGGAATATTTAAGAATCCATTTGGTAGAACCGATAAAAAAGGCCAGAATAAAGAAAGGAATGGCAAAGCCCAGAGAATAAGCAGTAATGAGCGGCGCCCAGGAGCCCGGATCGGTAGCGGCCAGTGCCAGCATGGCGGACAGGATCGGTCCGATGCAGGGCGACCAGCCGGCCGCGAAGCCGATACCTATCAGAACGGAGCCCAGGTACCCGGCAGGGCGGAATTTCCACTGCATCTTGCGCTCGCGCAGCGCCACTGAGGCTGGAATACCCCGAGCAGGAACAGCCCCATCGCAAAGATCAGGATTGCGGCGATCTGCCGCAGCAAACCGCGGTAATCCGAGAACGTATTCGCTACGAAGCTCGTTCCCCAAGCAAGGCTATAAAAGATGATGGAAAAGCCGAGAATGAAGCATAGCGTATGGGTGATCGTTTTAAACCGGACGTCTCCTACATTCTGCTCTTCCTTCAGCCGGTTCACCGAAACCCCGGTTATGTACGATAAATAGGACGGATACAGCGGCAGGCAAGCAGGGTGATATAAAGGATGCAAAGCCTGCCCATAGGGCGATCCAAAAGTTCAGATGCATGATCGTCTTCCCCTCTACAGATAAAATGGCCGGCATCGCTTTCGTTACAGGCGTAATCCCCTTTTCACAAACAAAATGCAGATCAGCATCGCGATCAAAGCCAGCACAACGCTTGCCCCTGGTGCCAGATCCCACCAACCGGCCGCAACAAGCCCCAGAACGACCGCCAGCTCCGAGAACAAAATCGCCCAGAAGATGGAGTGCTTGAAGCTCCGGGCCACCAGCAGGCTGCAAGCGACGGGAATCGTCAGCAAAGACGAAACGAGCAGCGCCCCGACAATTTTGATCGACACGCTGATGACCAGCGCCGTCAGCATCGTGATCAGGATGTTGTAAAAGCGGATCGGAAGCCCGCTGACCCCGGCTGCATCCTCATCGAAGAACAAGAGAAACATTTCTTTGTAATTGACCGCGACCACAGCAATGACGATGGCGGCTACGCCTCCCACCACCCAGAGGTCCGAGTTATCGAGGGTATAGATGCTTCCGAAGAAGTAGCTCATCACGTTAATGTTGAAGCCTTTGCCCAGCGTGAACAGAAGGGTGGCCAGGGCGACGCCCCCGGACATAATGATGGCGATCGACAGCTCGGCATAGGATTTGTACGCTTTCCTCAGCCGTTCGATCGCGAAGGAGGCGAGCAGAGCGAACAGCGGACCCGACGCCGATCGGGTAGACGTTGATGAGAAAGCCGAGCGCCACGCCCGCAATGGAAACATGCGCCAGCGTATCCCCGATCATGGAAAGCCTGCGCAGCACCAGGAACACGCCCATCAGCGGTGCCGTCAGGCCGATCAGGATCCCGCCGAGCAAGGCCCTTTGAAAAAAATACTCTGAAAAAATATCCAACTTCGTCTCTCCTATCTTGTGCTCAGCACTTCCATCGATTCGCGCAGTCGCTGGATGGAATGGGTCAAATTCGTTTCCCCGCAGTTCTCGGGCTCGTGGGTATGTTTCACATAAAAAGATAAGCCCCTGACTTCTGCAGCGGCTGGTCACCCAGATATGACTTCATCATATCCATGTCGTGGGATACCATCATGAATGTAATGTGATGATGCTGATGCATATGCCGGATCATCCGGAAGAAGCCCTCCTGCGACTCGGCGTCAATGCCGACGGTAGGCTCGTCCAGGATAAGCGGCTCGGGATTGTTAATCATGGCCCGGGCCAGGAAAGCCCGCCGCTGTTGCCCTCCGGACAGCTGCCCGATGCGGCGGTCGGCCAAATCTTCGATGCGCATCGCATAAAGTGCGTCGTCGGCTTTCTGCCGGTCGGCCCGGGTCAGCCGGCGGAACAGCATCTTGCGGTTGTAGAGGCCGGAGGTGACGACCTCGCGAACGGTGGCCGGGAACAGCGGGTTCAGCGCATTCTTCTGCGGCACGTAGCCGATGCGCTCCCAGTCGCTGAACTGGCGGATCGGCTGGCCGAACAGCCGGATTTCGCCCCTGGTCGGTCTGAGCAGGCCGACGATCATTTTGAGCAGCGTCGTCTTCCCTGCGCCATTGGCGCCGATCAATCCGACGAAATCCCGCTCCAGCACGGAGAAACTCAGGCCCTCGATTACATTTTTGTTCTCATAAGAAAAAAGACGTCATCGATCGTGACGATCTGCTGATGACATCCGGAAGCGTTCTTGTCCATGACGGCATGCTCCTTAAACGAAGGTCTTTCTTCTATTGTAATGCTTTTATTAAATTATTCAAATTATCTTCCATAATGGACAGGTAGTCGGCGCCCTTCTTGCTCTGCTCCTCCGTCAGCCCTTCAAGCGGGTTGAGCACCATCGTCTGTACACCGGCATCCTTGGCCAGCGTCTTCGCCAGCTTATCGGAAACAAGCTCCTCGAAGAATATATATTTCACATGGTTGGTTTTGATGAATCCAAGAATGTCCTTCATATCCTGAGACGTCGGTTCGGCGTCGGGCGACAAGCCCATAATCGGCTTCTCGGTCAAACCGTATTCCTTGGCCAGATAGGCGAACGCTTGGTGCGTAACGACGATATCCTTATTCGGCGCCGGAGCAAGCTGCGTTCTGAATTTGTTGTCCAGCTGGTCCAGTTGATCGGACAGACGCTTAAAGTTCGCTTCGTAATCCGCTTGGTGGGCGGCATCCGCCTTGACCAGGGCGTCCTTGATATTGCCGGCGATGATCTTGGCATTCACCGGGCTCAGCCATACATGCGGATCATTCGCTCCTTCTTGGTGATCCTTACCTGTACCGTGCGAAGCATGCTCCTCTTCTTCCACGGCTTTCATGAACGTAATGCCTTTGCTGGTCTCCACCGGAGTAACCTTCGCATCCTTCGGCAGGCTGTCCAGCGTATCCTTCACCCAGCCTTCGAAGCCAGCTCCGAGATAAAGCAGCAGATCCGATTTCGTCAAATTCTGGATATCCTTGCTCTTGGGCGACCAATCATGCGGTTCCACTCCGGCGGGGACCAGGTTGATGACGTTCACGTGATTGCCGCCGATCTTGGAGGCAAAGTCGTACAGCGGATAGAAGCTGGCAACGATATTCATCTTGCCGTTTACCAGGGTAGGTCGCGGCTTCCCGCAAGCACTGAGGAGCAATGAAATCACAAGCAGCAGAGACGCTGCAAACAAAGCCGATTTTCGAAGCATTCTAAACTCTCCTTGGTTAATTAATCGCTGTTAAATTAATCGTAATTTTTTTATATTAGCAAACCTGATTATACGTCCCCTCCCCTCCTGTCAACCGCACCCTGCTGAAGAAAAAGAAAAACATCCCCCAGCAAGGAAATCTGCTGAGAGATGCTTGTGTCTTATCCTTTAGGTTCTTAAAGCCGTGCTACTCGATGCGTACAGCCTGCTTCTGAGATTGAAGGCACAGTTCCGCCGCCTTGAAGGCATGCTCCTGCGTCATGGCGTTCTCGGTCCGGTTGATGCAGTCCAGAATCAGCTGGCCGAAGAACGGGTAGCCGACTTGACCGGACAATTCGAAATGCTTCTCGCCTTCGTGGTTGACAAGGTACAGATGGTTCCCCTTCTTGTCGCGGGCGATGTCAATATATTTGCGCAGCTCGATATAGCCGTCCGTTCCGAGAATAATCGTACGCCCGTCACCCCAGGTGCCGAGACCGTCCGGGGTCAGCCAGTCTACGCGGAAGTAGAAGGTCGCCCCGTTGTCGCCGACCAGCGTGGCGTCGCCGAAATCTTCGAGCTCCGGATACTGCTTGTTCTTGTAGTTCGCGACCCGGTCGCTCGTGACGGTTGCGTCCTTCGCTCCCGAATAGAACAGGAACTGCTCGATTTGGTGACTGCCGATGTCACACAGAATGCCGCCATATTTCTCCTTCTGGAAAAACCATTCCGGACGGGACGGCGCATTCAAACGATGGGGGCCCCAGCCCATAACCTGCACTACACGGCCGATGGCGCCCTGCTCCACCAGCTGTCCGGCAAAGATCGCGCTCTCCACATGGAGGCGTTCGCTGTAATAGACCATATATTTCTTGCCGGTTTCCTTGACCTTGGCACGGGCCGACTCGAGCTGCTCCAAGGTGGTGAAAGGCGTCTTATCGGTGAAGTAATCCTTACCGGCGTCCATGACCCTTAAACCCAGAGCGCAGCGTTCCGACGGAACGGCCGCGGCGGCAACCAGCTTGATGTTCGGGTCTTTCAAGATCTCCGCTTCCGAAGCGGCGGCTTTGGCCTGCGGGAACTTTTGGATAAAGGCATCCACTTTAGCCGGGTCGGGGTCGTACACGGCCACCAGATCGGCACCGGCTTCGATCAAGCCGTTGCACATCCCGTAGATGTGGCCGTGATCCAGTGCGACCGCCGCGAAGGCGAATTCGCCGGGCTTCACCACCGGATTGGGCTTGCCCTGCGGTGCATAGTTCATTCCATCATTTGTTTGCATGAGTCCATGGCCTCCTGAAAGGAAGTATTGTTAACGTGAACAATACTTATTTTACCACAGATCCGTTCGGAATTTCATCAGAAACCGTAGCCAAAGTTAATTGATCACCTTGCGATGCCGCAAGGATCATCCCCTTGGGACAGCTCGCCGCGCAGTTTAACCGGCTTCAGGTTGGTTACGCAGATCACTTTGCGGCCAATCATCTGCTCCGGCGTGTAGTATTTGGCGATGCCCGAAACGACCTGGCGCTGCTCGTAACCCAAATCGAGCTGCAGCTTGAGCAGCTTGTCGGCCTTCTTCACCGGCTCGGCGGCGATGACCTGGGCCACGCGCAGCTCCACCTTAAAGAAATCGTCGATCGTGATTTCCGGCGGCGATTCCACTTCCTCCGCTTCCGGCTGCGGTGCCGCTGCTTGCGCCTCTTGGGAAGCCGAAGCTTCGCCGCCCGCGGTCGCCGTCGTTCCGCTGTTCATCGATTCCGCGATATAGGCCGTTTCCTTATCCAGCTCGAGCCGCGGGAACATGACTTCGCCCTTCTCCACCCGGGTACCCGCAGGCAGGATCCCGAACGAACGGATGGTATCCCAAGCCAGCAGTGCTTCATCCCGAATGCCGAGCCGCCGCCACATTTTGCGCGGCGTCTCCGTCATGAACGGCTGCAGCATAATGGAAGCGATCCGAAGCGACTCCGCAAGCATATAAAGCACCGAGCCCAGCACCGGCCGCTTCGCTTCATCTTTTACGAGCATCCAGGGCTGCGTTTCGTCGATATATTTGTTCGTGCGGCTGATCAGGCGCCAGATGGAGGTGAGGGCTACCGAGAATTCCATCTTCTCCATCGCTTCCTCCACTTTGCCGACCGTGGCCTCGACGGTCTCGAGCAGGGCGGCATCGAATTCGGTAGCTCCCTGAATATAAGGCTGGACTTCACCGTTAAAATATTTGTCGATCATCACGACGGTACGGCTGAGCAGATTGCCGAGGTCGTTCGCCAGATCGAAGTTAATCCGCTCGACGAAGCTCTCCGGCGTGAACGTTCCGTCCGATCCGAACGGCACTTCGCGCATCAGATAATAGCGCAGCGCGTCGAGGCCGTAGCGGTCAATCAGCGTGACCGGATCCACGACGTTGCCTTTCGATTTGGACATTTTGCCGTCCTTCATCAGCGACCAGCCGTGCCCGATGACCTTCTTCGGAAGCGGGAGATCCAGCGCCATCAGCATGATCGGCCAAATGATCGTATGGAAGCGGACGATTTCCTTGCTCATCAAGTGCACGTCCGCCGGCCAGAACTTGCGGAATTTGCTGTCGTCCCCGCTCGCCGTAACCGAGCGCCGTGATGTAGTTGGACAAAGCGTCGATCCAGACGTAGATGACATGCTTCGGATCGCCGGGCACCTTGATGCCCCACTCATACGTGGAGCGCGATACCGCCATATCCTCGAGGCCCGGTTTGATAAAGTTGTTGATCATCTCGTTGCGGCGGGATTCCGGCGTAATGAAGTCCGGATTCTCCTCATAATAACGAATCAGCCGGTCCGCATATTTGCTGAGGCGGAAGAAGTAGCTCTCCTCCTTCACCCACTCGACCGGGCGGCCGCAGTCGGGACATTTGCCGTCCACCAGCTTGCTCTCCAGGAAGAACGATTCGCAGGGCGTACAGTACCAGCCTTCGTAATGGCCCAGGTAAATGTCATCCTGCTCCTTCAGCTTCGTGAAAATCTTCTCTACTGCCTGCTTGTGGCGCGGCTCCGTCGTACGGATGAAATCGTCGTACGAAATGTCGAGCTTCTTCCACAGCTCCTTGATGCCCGCCACGATATCGTCGACGAACTGCTGCGGCGTCTTGCCCGCCTCCTGCGCTTTGCGCTCAATCTTCTGCCCGTGCTCGTCGGTTCCGGTCAAATACATGACCTCATAGCCGCGAAGCCGTTTGTAGCGCGCCATGACGTCTCCGGCTACCGTGCTGTAAGCGTGCCCGATGTGCAGCTTGTCGCTCGGGTAATAGATCGGCGTCGTGATGTAAAATGTTTTGTTGTGCTGGGACATATCCCCATACCTCCTTCATAAATTCATGCAGCTGCATGGAATGCAAAAAGCCCTCATCCCTTTGGGACGAGAGCTTGGAGCTCACGCGGTACCACCCAACTTCCCATGTCCGTCCGTAAAGATCCTGCAGCAGGACCAAAACGCAAGCGGAACAAGGCTCAGCGGCCGACATGCGGCCATCCATTAACGCTGGATACACGATGAAGGCTCACCGGCTTACTCCTTACGGCTCACCCTCATATCCTCCCGGACCATCTTCCTTCCGCTTCCGCCCCCGGCTCTCAGCTCCCCGGTTCTCTGTAGGACTTCATGCGCAAGTACTCATCCGTTCACTGGCATATTAAGCTCAATATATCGAAAATGCCCCGCACGTGTCAAGCCCGTTAGCCGCCCGCCTCCCCGTTCCGTTCGGACGGCGGTACAGGGTCCAGCCCGCCGGGATGAAACGGATGGCATTTGCAAATCCGTTTGACCGCGAGCCAGGAGCCGCGTGCGGCGCCATGCTTCTCGAGTGCTTCGAGCGCATAAGCGGAGCAGGTCGGATAAAAGCGGCAGGTCGGCGGCTTGAGAGGCGATATGAATTTCCGGTAAAAGAGAACACCGCCCCGAAGAACTTCCCGGACCATTCGGCTCATTCCTTTAGCTAAAATGACAGGGCCGCCGCCCTTCCTTTCATCATGCCTGACGGAGGGTTCGCTGTCAAATGCGGAAAGGACGCAACCCTCCGAAAGAGACTGCGTCCTTGAGCTTAAAGCTTAATTATCGAAAGAGCTTCGCGGCAATCTGCTGCCGCGCAACGGCTTTCCATTCCGCCAGCTTATCCGCGGAAACGTTCTTGCCGGAAGCCGCCGTATCGATATCCTGGGCCGCCAGCTCGGACAAACGGTCCAGCAGATCCGGACCGGTCATGCCGGAAGCCTGCTGCAGCGTTTTGCCTTTTTCCACCGCATCGAGAACCGTGCTTTTCTCGACTCCGGAGATAAAGGCCACATCTTCGGCCAGCATGGCGAGACGGCGGTCAATGATAGCCTGAGCATCGATGTCGTTATTGGTTTGCCGGCTGAGCCCGGACTTCGTAACCAGCTCGCTGATCTGCATTCTTGCATCCAGCTTCGCAGCCTCTGCCGCCGTGGTATCGATTCCGCCGGAAGCAGCGACCAGATCGATATCCTGATTTACGATACGAATCAAACCTTCCTTCAGGTCAGCCGCGGAAAGCCCGGTAGCCGTGATCAGGTTGGCGCCGGTATCGAGACGTCCGATCACATCGCTGACATCCGCGCCGGCGAGGCTCGCCGCATCGTCAATGATGCGTGCCAGGCGCCCTGCGACGATCTTGTTCAAATCCGTGGCCGCACTCCCGGACGGCGCAAGGCTTCCACCCTGGAGAACCGCGCTGATTTTGGCGGCTGCATCGCTTTTCGCCTTGGACAGCGCATCCTGGGAAGCATTGGCGTTCGCGGCCGCTACCGTCAGCTCTTGATTCACGTTATTCAGAATATCCCCGAGCAGTTCGGATGCCGTGAGGCCGGAAGCCTGCACCAAATTGCGCCCCTGGCTCAGGTCCGACAGCACGTCGGAGACGTCCTTATTGCCGAAGAATGCAGCATCCGAAGCGAGCCGGCCGATGGCTTTTTGAATAATCGCATCGGCGTTAAAAGCGGTATCGCCTTTCACATACCGGTAGCCGGACGTATTGATGACGGTCATCAGCTGAGAACGGCCGGCGGACTTCAGCTTAGTCAGTTCGTCGTTCGACAGAGTGCCGCCGAGCTTGTTATCGATATCTTCGTTCAAGGAATTGGACAGCCGGTCCAGCAGGTCCGATGCCGTCAGGCCCGAGGACTGCACCAGCGTATAACCGCGGCTCAGCTCATCCTCCACGTCGACGGTTTCTTTATCCGCGAACATGGCCACATCGGATAAAATATTCTGCAGTCGGTTGTTCAGGATTGGTACCAAAGCGTCATTCTGCTGAGCAGCGGCCGAGGCTGCGGATTCCTTCGCCGGAACGGCATTCGTCTCCGCCGCGAAGGCGGATGGAATCGCACCGCCGAGGAGCAGCGTGCAAGCCAGGCCGCCGGCGATCATTTTCTTTTGCATGGAGGATTTCTTGTAAAGCTTGGTTGTTCTGTTCATATGGTTTCTCCCTTTCTCTCTAAGTATTTCGCGTGAGAAATATTTATTACTAAAGGAAATATACCACGTTTTTCCTCGTTTGATAATCGGGGTTGGCGCTTCAATCGTGAACAAAATATGAACAAATGGAAAAGATGTCCTAAAAAAAAACGCCGGGGTCCTCACCAGGACCTCGGCGTTTCGTCTTCGATTTTCGATTCCAAATGTGTAATCAGGATGTCCAGCGACCGGACGATGTTGTCCATCTCCGCTTCGCTCAAGTCGTCAAATACGTGGTCGTAGAAGCTTTCCTGAAACAGTGAAAATTTATTCGTCAGATCGGTCAGCTTATCCGTCTTGCGGATCCAGATGATTCTCCGGTCGTTATCGTCTCTTACTCTTTCGATGTAGCCGTCCCGCTCCAGCCTGTCCAATATGCCCGAACAGGTGCTGTTGGACAGCTGAACCGCCTGTGAGATCGAGCCCAATGTCTTCGGTTCCGTATAGACCTGCCGGAGTACCATCATCTGCGGCGGAGTTAGTCCGACCGATTTTAAATCTTTTGCCAGCAGGGCTCCGTACAGCTTCGACAACCTCCGCAGCAGGGAACTGATATGGGAACCGTAACTGGCGTGCTGGGAATCTGATACGGTTTCTTGACTCATCCGGTACCTCCGTCGCAGTGATTTTCCGTAGATTTTCTATTCATCTTATCACAAAACGGATACGCTGTGAATCACGCTTCCTTACGGACCTGCTCGCCCGCGACCGCCTGCTCCTGCATACCTCTGGGGGATTTGGATGCTCCGGGGCGGATCGCCCGGGAGCCCGTCCGGCCGTTTGAGCGGCTGTATTCCACCATCAACCCGGCGCCAAGCGCCGTACAATCAAGTGGGCTTTCCGCTATGTAAACGGGCACGCCGGTTTCCTCCTGAAGCCGCTGATCGAGTCCATGAAGGAGCGAGCCGCCGCCGCACAGCAGGATGCCCCGCTCCATCACGTCGCCGGCCAGCTCCGGCGGGCAGTGCTCCAGCGTCAGCCGGATGGCGTCGACGATTCCCTGCAGGAAATCGTCCAGCGCCCCGTAGACTTCCCGGGCGGTAATCGTAATGGATCGCGGAAGCCCGTCCAGCAGATCGCGTCCTTTGATGTCCATCTGTTCCTGCGCAGCGGAAGGGATGGCGGTTCCGATCTTCATCTTGATGTCCTCCGCCGTCCGCTCCCCGATTGCCAGATTATAGTTCCGCTTCACGTAGTCCATAATGTCCCGGTCGATGGACATTCCCGCCCGCTTCACGGTTTGGCTTACGACGATTCCGCCGAGCGACAGGACCGCGACCTGGGTGGTTCCCCGCCGATATCAAGCACCATGCTCCCGACCGGTTCGTCTACGGGAAGACCGGCGCCCAGCGCCGCGGCCAGCGGCTCCTCGACGGCCACTGCTTTTTTGGCTCCTTTATGCACCACGGTTTCCTCAACGGCCCGCTTCTGAACATTCGTGATGCCGCAGGGAACGGAGATGTATACCTGCGAGCTCCGGAACCAGGGCAGTCTCCCCTGCGTTTTCTTGATAAAATACTGCAGCATCGCCGAAGTTACATCGAAGTTGGCGATCACGCCGTCCTGCAGAGGGTAAATAATGTCCAGATTTCCCGGGGTCCGCCCGATCATCGCCTGCGCCTCTGCACCGAACGCTTCAATCTCGCCGGTATCCATGCGGATCGCGACAACCGACGGCTCCCGGAGCACAATGCCTTTGCCCTGCTGGTAAATGATCGTATTGGATGTCCCCAGGTCGATTCCGAATAGCTGGTCCCAACTTTGAAACATAAGATTCCCTTCTTTCTCTGCAAATGATGTTATTTCTTGATGCTGTCGATTCTCGGAATCCATACCTCGAATACGGTTCCTTTGCCGATTTCGCTGCGGACGTTAATTTTCCCGCCATGCAGCTCCACCAGCTCCCGGACGATGGCAAGTCCGAGACCGGTCCCTCTGTTGTTCTTGGACCGGCCTCGGTCGACCTTGAAGAACCGTTCCCAGATCATTTCCTGATCCTCGGAGGCAATACCGATCCCCGTATCGGCAACGGTTAAGCGGACAAAACGCTCCTCCGGCTCCGCTTCCAGCGTAATGGTTCCGTTCTCCGTAAACTTGACGGCGTTTCTAACGAGATTATTCAGGATCTGATGCAGCCGGTCATAATCCGCATAGACCTGGGGCAGCGGGTCCGAAGCCATCCGCACCTCGATGGACGACCCGCGCTCCTCCGCCTGCGGCGAGTGTGTGAAGGCGACGTGCTGAAGCAGCGGCTCCACATGGACGGGGTTGCAGGCGAGCGTGATTTCTTTGTTCTCCAGCATGATGAGATCCATGATGTCGTCAACAAGCCGGTTCATATGCAGCGTTTCCTTGTAGATGATGTCGTAATATTTCGGCTGTGCGGCCTCCTCGATGAGGCCATCCTGAAGCGCCTCGAGAAAGCCCTGCATCGCGGTGAGCGGGGTTCGCAGCTCATGGGATACGTTGGCGAGAAAATCGTGCCGGATCTGCTCCAGCTTTCTTTTCTCCAGATCGATCCGCTCGAGCTTCTCCGCCATCTGGTTGATGGTGACCGCGAGGTCGCCGATTTCATCCCTGGACGGCGTAGTAATCCGCTGGCTGTAGTCGCCCATGCCGATTTTGGCGGCCACCTTATCGATCTGCCGGAGCGGGCGCGAGATCGACCAGGACAGGATGGACGCGATTGCGATGGACAGCAGCACCCCGATCAGGGTAACCCAGAGGATCGTTTCCCGGATGTTTTTAACCGTATCGTTGACGCCCGTAATCGGAGCATGCAGCACAATCCCGCCGTAAATCTGGTTATCCTTGCCCCAAGGCACCACGACAGACAGCATCGATTCCTTCAATCCCTCAAAATGCAGATTGAACAGCGCATCCTCGCCTTTGGTGACTTTTTTAACGATGGAGGCATCGACCGATTTCCCTACATACACCTCGTCTTTGCTCGAAGTGGCCACGATCCGGCCTTCCGTATCGAATACCCAAATCCGCGTATCGAAGGACTGGTCGAAGAAAACCAGCAGGTCCTTGAAGCGGCTGTCCTGCGCCTCCAGCGTTTGCAGGGACAGGTTCACCCGTTTGGCCTTGCGCAGCATCTCGTCCTGTTTGGAATGCACGATATAATCTTGGACCCAAAAGGACATCGTAAGCCCGACTACCCCAAGTCCAAGCAGTACCGTAAACAGGTCGCTGAACAGGATTCGCCGGAAAATGCTGGTACGGATGCCGAAAATCATGATTCCACACCGAATTTATATCCGACGCCCCAGACGGTTTGAATGCAATCGTTCCGGTAAGAGCCTAACTTCTCGCGCAGTTTCTTGATATGCACATCGACCGTGCGGATGTCTCCGATAAAATCATAGCCCCAGACATGCTCCAGCGGCTGTTCGCGGGTAAAAACCGTCCCCGGCGACTTGGCCAGATGCAGAAGCACGTCGAATTCCTTGGGCCGCAGCGATATTTTCTCGTCTCCGGCGATCACTTCCCGGCGGTCGGGCAGAATGGACAGTCCCTCGAATTCATAGACGGCCTGCAGTTCGCCTTCGGCGGACTTGGAGCGCTGCATCCGCCGGAGAATCGCCTTGATGCGGGCGACCAGCTCCCTCGGACTGAAAGGCTTGGTCATATAATCGTCCGCCCCCAGCTCCAGCCCGAGTACGCGGTCGAATTCTTCGTTTTTGGCGGTAAGCATAATAATCGGGATATCGTATCGTTTTAAAATTTCACGGCAGGCTTCGTAGCCGTCCATCTTCGGCATCATGACATCAAGAATGACAATATCGGGCGACTCCTTCTCAGCCAGCTCCAGCGCCTCTTCCCCATCCTGCGCTTCGATCATTTGGATATGCTGCTTTTCGAAATACAGCCGGATAATCTCGCGGACGTTCGGATCATCGTCGGCCACAAGCACCTTCCAAGGACTCATTAGGCTAGACGCACCCCTTTTCTATTTTTCCTGCCCTCTATACTGTTCTTTCTTAAACGGGGATTTGCGGGGGCAAACATGAAAAAGAAGCCAGCCCTTCCTGTATTTTAGGAAGAAGAAGGCCTCTTCATCTGCGGTTTTACTTCGCTTTCGGAGGCTCCGTCACCGACCCGCCGGAAGCGCCGGTGCTTTGATCTTTAGCGGCGGACGAGCCCGAATCCGCAGTGCTTCCCGAAGACTTGGCCGAAGAATCCGAAGTCGAACCGCCGGAAGTGGAACCGCCCGAGGTACTGCCGGAGGACGATCCACCCGGGGATGTCGAGCCGTTGCCGCTGGAGGATGAGCCGCTCACCGAGCCGGAGCCGCTCACGCTGGTCGAGGAACCGCCCGAGGTACCCGTGCTGCTGCCGGTAGACGAAGCTCCCGAGGCGCCCGTTCCCGCTCCGGAAGAACCGGTGGAGCTGCCGCCGCCGCTCTTGTCTGTGGACGATGAGGAGCCGCCGCCGCTTGTACTGCTGCCGGAGCCCGTGGAAGTGGAGCCTGTGGAGTCGCCGGAATCGCTGCTGCCGCCAACTTTCGAATCGCTTCCCGTAGAAGACGATTTTTCGCTTCCGCTTGGAGAAGTGCTGCTGGGAGTACTGCTCCCCCGCTCGAGCAGCCCGCCAGCATTCCCAGGATGAGTGCCCCGCCAAGCAAGCCGACGCCCCATTTTTTCAAATTTTGATTTGTAATCATTTTCTCCATGCCCAAATTCTCCTTTCCAAATCCCTCAATTATTCCGTTCTCCATCACTTTAGCTCATAATCATGATCATTTTGTTTGGAGGGCATGTTCGGATGTTTAAAAAATTGTTACCGTTCCGTGAACCCTTTCATCAAGCGACAAAATGCCCCTTAAAATGGCAAACACTGTCGAAGCCTATAGAAAGGCGATTTGCTTTGAGAACGTCAACTAACGGTTAGGAAGGTGTGAAACCCGTGAGCGACTCAAGACAAATACTTCAGAGCCAATTGAAAAAATGGAAGAGCGCCGCTTCGCAGCTCATCACTTCCGAAGAGGGTGAAGAGGAAACCAGCGTGGTGGAGCTTGAGCCCTCCAGCTATGCCATTTGCAAGCGGATGGCCGAGGCGCAGGGGACGACGGTAAGCGCGGTGGTCCACTATATGATCGAACAGTATGCCAGCGTAAGACCGCAGGAATCGATGTTTCAAGCGACCCTGGAGCAGCGTGAGAAAAATCCTTTGCTGCAGCTTGACGCATTGACCAAACGCAGCGGAAAAAATCTCGATGAGGAGGGCCGGTTTCATGCAGATTCATGAGGAGATTCAATATTCACAGGCCGTCTTTCTCGAGCAAACGGCGCTCGCTGCGTTTATGAATCCGGACGACCCGTATTATTTGAAAGCGAGAGCGCTATTCTACGACTTGGATGATTTGGACCGGAAACTGGTCACGACGAATTACGTGTTATTCGATACGCATCAATGGTCGCGCAATCACTTTGACTATGCCGATGCGCAAATCTTCCTCAACACGATGGATAAGGCTGTGCAGCAAGGGGTTCTGACCATTATTTCCGGCCGCCCCGAGCTTGAGCAGGAGTCGAAGAGGCTGATTCTGGATTTTCCGAATTACCAGTTCTCGCTCAGCGAGGCGATGACCGCCGTGGTCATGCTGTCTTACCAGATCAAGCGCATCTTTACGTTTAACCCGAGCTACGGCTTCCTGCCCAAGCTGGATCGCGAGATTAAAGTCATGCCGAGCATATGGTGACACAAAAGGGTCGCCCCAAGCAGAATGATCTCTGCGCAAGGCGCCCTTTTTCTTCGTGCCGCATAGCTATAGTTCAACGTACTTCCTCCCACCGGGTCCACAGGTCCGGCGGATTTAACTCATAAATGTCCTGTTCGCGATACATGTAGTGATGCATGATGAATTCTCTGCGGAGGGTGGCGAAATCTTCATGGTAGCCGCTGATATATTCATTGATTTCCTTTTCCGTATAGGCCCTTCCCTTTTCCAGTCCGGCCGCCATCTGCTCAAGCACAACCAGCTTCTTCTTATATTGCGCCGGAATCCGCTTAAGCCTGCCGTCTTTGGTAAAAAAGTTCTTGATGACCGCTTCCTTCCATTTCGCATGATCCGAACTTGTTTCCGTCACGTCCCGTTCAGCTCCTTTCAAGATCATATCGAGCGCCGCTTGCGAGTGCTGCTTCAGAAAGTATACGTTCAGTGAGAAAAAGATCACGTTCTTCTCCCGTCTTTCATGAATGAGCGCCGCTTCGCGCAGCTTCATGGCGTGGTGCGTTACCGTAGCCGCCGACAGCCCCAGCTCTTCCGCCAGCACCTGGCCGTTCATTTCTCCCTTGGACAGTAATGTCAGCATCCTCAGCCGTGTCGGATCGGCGAGCGCCTTGTGAAACCGGACGATTTTCTCAAGCTGCAGCATTTGAGCGACACCGCCTTTCGTTTTTAAATTTGATAACTATCTAATTTGTTAAATTTCTAATTTGACAATAATCTAATTGGAATGTTCTGTCAATCCCGCTTTGCAAAAAAAATCCCCCGATCTAGTGATCGAGGGAAATTCGTACGTTCTCCGGCGACTTTTGCTGCTGTTCGAACGCTTCCGAGCCTTTCCGCGAGAACCAGGGAATGAGCAGAGCACTGATTAATGCCAGCGCGATGAGCGCCATAAACATCGGACCTTTCAAGTCGTCTACGAACAAAATCAAGATCAGCATAACGATCCGGGACAGATTCAAGAACCATTCCCGCCACAGCAATATTCTCGCTTGTTCCATGGCCGTTTGCTGGCTGATCACGCGGAACTGCCGCGTATTCCATACCGTTGCAAAATAAAACATACCCACCGTAGTCAGTACATTGGATGCGATCAGGAGCGGCGCTTTGGGCAGCGGCGGCAAAGCAGGAAGCCGGCCGAGATGAACAGCATGCCTACGGTAAGCCATACGTCTTCGCGCGTCTTCAGCCGCCGATAAAGCGTCATGGCCGCGATCGAGGAAGACGCGTACAGCACATTCAGAAGCGCAATCACAAGCTTGTCTCCGGATACCGAGAATGTGAATATAAGCGCAAATAAACCTTGAAACTGCAGGAAGAAGCCCGCGGATAAGCAGGACGGAACCATCCAGCGAAGGGCGCGAGTGGAGAACACCTCATGAAACCGCATATGCCGGAACAAGGGCTCTTTCGTCTCGGCCAGCGTGATCGGGGAATATAGAAGGAAACCGCCAGCAGAATGCCCACAAACAAGATCATCAGCAAAAAGGATCCGGAGTAACCGATCCACTTGATGATAAAGGCAAACGCAATCGGATTGATGATGGAGACGAGTCTGCCCGATAATGCTGGCGATAGAGAAGTAGCCCTCAAAGTCTTTTCCTTTACCGAATACGCACAGCGTGATATTTTGGGTGGACGCATAGAAGCCCCACATGATGCCGATCGGAACCGCAATGCAAGCAATCCAGAGCAGCCGGTTCTCCAGCTGGAGGAAGGAAAGCGGCGCGAAGGTCAGCCCGCCGCAAATAGCCGTCGTCCGGATAAGAAGGCGCGTCGAGAACTTGGACAAGAGACGCGATCCTACGGCGAAAGCGAGGCTCCAGGAGATGAACATGACAAGATTGAACCAGGTGACATCGAAGATGCTCTTCTGTTTTTCCCATATGTACAAATTGACAAAGATGCCGATATAGTTAAAGATAATCATGGACGAAGCGTTCATGAAGAGCAGCTTCTTAATCTGACCGGTTACGTTCAAGGGGCTCATCTGCCTTAGTCGTAAAGTGCTTTCACGCCTATCTTATTCCCCTTTGGTTTAGGCGTCAACATAAATTTATTCTGTCCGATCGGAGACCGCCGCGATGAAGAAAATCGTCCCCCTTATCCTGCTGATGCTGTTATACCCGCTGTTTCTCCGGCTTGTACATATTCAAGATTTGAGGGCGATTCCGCTGATCGTCCCGTATCTTCTGGGCCGCTTGTCCATCATCGTCATTGTCTCGGAAATCGGTTCGTTCGTACTCCGCAAGCTCCGTCCTCCGAAGGAGCAATAGCTTGAAAGCGCACGGATTTGCAAATTTGCCGGCAATATGCCCGTTTTGCCCTGACATCAGGCAGCAGCATACACGTCCAACGCCTTTAAGCCGTAGAGTGTAGTAACCTCGCACGGAAGGACGATGACAGATGCCGACGACGAAGAGATGGGAACATGCCCTCAATCTGCTGACGGAAAACAAAGACATGAAGAAAATGTTCTCCGATCTGAGCAAGCTTCAGAAAGAAATGGAAGCCCTGCAGAAGCGGATGAACGATCTGAAAATCAATTTCAAATAACTATTGGAAAAATACGATACCCATCAGGCCCGATAAGACAATAATGGTCAACGGATGCATTTTATATTTCAAAATGCCCAGCAGTGCACCGCCTGTGATTAGAAGTGTGGCGACCGTATGCCAATTCACCCCGCCGATCCCCGAACCGGAAGTGAAGAAGCGGATCGCGGCAAACACAATCAGGCCCGTTACGACGGGACGTAAACCGTAGAACACCGCCTTCACCCAGGCATGATCTTGAATTTTGAAAAAAAGGCGGCGACGCCGACAACAATCAGCGCCGACGGCAGGACCATCCCAAGCGTTGCCGCAATAGCACCCGGCAGGCCCGCAGTTTCATATCCGACAAGCGTGGCGCTGTTCGTGGCGATCGGCCCAGGCCCCATCCCCGCAAGTCCAACCGCTTGAACGAAGCTCTCCGCCGTCATCCAGCGGTGCGCTTCCACTTCATGCTGAATGACGGGAATCATCGCATAACCCCCGCCGAAAGAAATGAAGCCGATTTTAAAAAATGTAAAAAACAACTCCCAAAGCATCCCGTCTCCCCCATCCTTTCTCAATCTCTATGTTGGCAAACTTGTACAGGGGCTTGTTACTATCATTATACTTTACTTAATTCCGAAATGAAATAAACAATTATCTAAATTTCACTCCACCCCTTCAAATTTCAATAAAGAGCCCAGATTAATTGGTTTTATTTAACGCATTAATTCCATATTGGTATTTTCCAAGTGCCATACTTGCCATTCGCCTGGTGATCTATTTCGTACTTGGCCAAATTGAAATGGTTTACCGCCTTTTACCAGATTTACCGATCGGATACCGGTACTAACGCTATGGAACTGGCCAAAGCCATCAGCGTCACCTGTAAAACCGCATGGCTGATGCTGATTCGCCGTGCATTAAGTCATTAGGACGCCCGTTGTCCATTGACCGGCACAATCCGTATTCATTCTTCCGTCTATGACCTAGCCGCACAATCCTACTTGTGGTACATTCCCGGACCCATTGATCGTCAAAAGGTTGATAAGATGAAGGAAAGGATGACTGCCTCGAAGCGCCGAAACGCACGCCTGGGATCCGTGAAAAGACACCTTAAAGTTTTTCAACAATAAAAAAGAAACCGCCTAATGGAAAGGCGGCTGATTAATCAGCATTGATCGTTTACTATTTTGAAATGTCAATGATAAAAGAAGTAATTTCTTTAATTTTTGTTTTGTTTAGACTGCTATTGAAACGATATATATTACAGAAAGCGTAGCTAGTCTTGCTTTCGAGGTTTAGGATGCCATTCAAAGAACCGGAATATCCATGCGTTATTATATTGCTAATAACCAGCTCCGTTGGCTTTTTGTCAATCAGTTTTTCAAGCATTCTGAAAACTTGGGCCTTACCCTGTAATACATTGCTACCGATAAAATTCCATTGGATATCTTCTATGATGGTCTCCGTGATAAAGCCAATATCGTTGCAAACCAAGGCAACATTAAACGCTCTAAGTAATTCTTTTTTGGGTGCGTTTCCACAATCTTCTGCACAAATAATTTTCACTTCATCGGATCTAATGTTGTCCTCTGACATACTTCACTATCCACCTCAATCAAAAGGAATGATTTTCGACCATAATATTACAAAAACTATAGAACGAATGCTCTCGAATATTAACATAGCCGTGCTGAGAAAGATGTTTGTCAGAGTTTAGAGTTTGTCTCATTTACAGTAAATAGGCGAGATGTGATTAACATATTTTTCTTATTCGACATAGTGTCTTCATATTCCTTGTTGTCTAAGTAACGAAACCACGCTTCGGCTTTGCCCCCGCGTTTACAGAAGTATGGCTCTTCCGCTGCTCTTCATTATTGGTAAGCGGCTTCATTTGCGTCCCGATCGGAAGAGTGATACATTTTCACTGTGAACCGTTTGATGATTCCAATAACGAAGGGAGTATGCTTGCTTATGAATACCTTCACCTTTCACAATCCGACCAAATTGATTTTTGGAAAAGGAACCCTGGACCAGTTAAGAGCCGAGACGCCGAACTACGGCCCCCGGGTACTGCTCGTCTATGGCGGAGGAAGTATCAAACGCAACGGGATTTACGATAAGGTTATCGCCCTATTGAATGAGCTTAAGAAAGAAGTCCATGAACTCGGCGGAGTGGAACCCAACCCTCGTCTCACCACCGTTCACAAGGGTGTGGACATCTGCAGGAAGGAACAAATCGATTTTCTCCTGGCTGTAGGCGGAGGGAGTGTTATCGATTGCACGAAGGCTATCGCTGCCGGGGCCAAATTTGACGGCGACTTCTGGGATGTAATTACACGGAAGGCGACGGTTCAGGACGCGCTTCCTTTCGGCACGGTGCTGACGCTGGCGGCAACCGGCTCGGAAATGAATGCGGGCTCTGTCATTACGAATTGGGAAACGCAGGAGAAGTACGGCTGGGGCGACCCTTACGTATTCCCTAAGTTCTCCATCCTCGATCCCGAATCGACCTATACCGTTCCGAAGGATCAAACCGTGTACGGGATCTGCGATATCATGTCTCATGTGTTCGAGACTTACTTCCATCATACGCCGAATTCGCCCGTACAGGACGGTCTCTGTGAAAGCGTGCTGAGAGCCGTGATCGGCGCCGCACCGAAGCTGATCAATGACCTAACGAGCTTCGAGCAGCGTGAGACGATCTTGTACTCCGGAACGATGGCGCTGAACGGGATGATCGGTATGGGCATCCGCGGGGACTGGGCGACGCACAACATTGAGCATGCGGTAAGCGCGGTTTACGACATCCCGCATGGCGGAGGACTGGCTATCCTGTTCCCGAACTGGATGAAGCATGTGCTGAAGGATGAAGCGAATGTGCCGCGGTTCAAGCAGTTTGCCGTCCATGTCTTCGGTGTCGATCCCGCAGGTAAAAGCGACCGGCAGATCGCCGAGGAAGGAATTCATGCACTGCGCAGCTTCTGGAATTCCATCGGAGCTCCGAGCCGGCTGGCGGATTACGGCATCGATGACAGCAAGCTTGAACTGATGGCGGATAAGGCGATGGTTTACGGACCGTTCGGCAACTTCAAGAAGCTGGAGCGCGAAGACGTGCTTGCCATTTACCGTGCTTCCTTATAAAGGCTGCAAGACCGGGATAAACGGCCAATCCGGTCTTATCATGCAAGGATCGGCAATTTTTACTCAATAAGAAAAGGGTGCTCCCACTGTGGATTGAAACCACGGAGGAAGCGGCCCTTTTTTTGATATTACGGTTTAGAATGCCGGCACAATAGCGCCTTTGTATTTATCTTCGATAAATTTCTTCACATCATCGGAAGTCAAAGCCTTAGCCAGCTTCTGCATGGCATCGGAATCCTTGTTGTCCGGACGGGCAACCAGAATGTTTACATAGGGCGAGTTTTTATCTTCGATGAACAGCGCATCCTTCGTAGGATTGAGCTTCGCTTCGAGCGCATAGTTCGTGTTGATCAGCGCAAGGTCGACTTCGCCCAATACGCGCGGCAAAGCATGGCCGCTTCCAATTCTTTGAACTTCAGGTTCTTCTTGTTCTCTACGATATCCTTGACGGTACCGTTTACGCCGACGCCGTCTTTCAGCTTGATGAGGTTATTCTTGGCCAGCGGCGCAAGTGCCCGGCCCCCGTTGGACGGGTCGTTCGGGATTGCAATAGTAGCGCCGTCTTTCAGCTCGTCGGCTTTTTTGATTTTTTGCGAGTAAGCGCCGAAAGGCTCGATATGAACGCCGGTCACTTTTACCAGATTGAAGCCTTTATCTTTGTTCTGCTGCTCCAAATAAGGTGTGTGCTGGAAGAAGTTCGCATCCAGGCGCTTCTCGGATACTTGCACGTTAGGCTGAACATAATCAGTGAACTCCTTTACCTCGAGGTTCACACCCTGCTCTTTCAGCTTCGGTTTAACGAAGTTCAAGATTTCCGCATGCGGTACGGCGGTAGCGCCGACCTTCAGCGTAACTTCTTTCGGCTGGTCGCCGCCTGCAGCGCCGCCGCCAGACTGCTCGGACGGAGCCGACGGTTTCGTGCCGCATGCCGCCAGGGAAAAGGCCAGCACGACGGATAAAGCTGTGACCATCATTTTTTTCATCGAATTTACCTCCTATGATTCCCAGTAAAAATATCTATATAAAAATTCTTACTTTCGCTGATAGCTCCGCACGAGCCGGTCGCCCAGCATTTGAAGAATTTGAACCAGCACCAGAAGGATCACGACCGTTACGATCATCACATTCGTCTGGAAGCGTTGGTACCCGTAGCGAATCGCCAGATCGCCCAGACCTCCGCCGCCGATAACGCCCGACATCGCGGTATAGGAGACAAGTGTGACCGCAGTGATGGTAATGGCTGCAATCAGCCCTGGACGGGCCTCCCTGAGCAGCACCCGCCAGATGATCTGGCCGTAGGTGGCGCCCATCGATTGAGCGGCTTCAATCACCCCTCGGTCCACCTCGCGCAGCGACGTTTCCACGAGCCGGGCGAAGAAAGGCGCCGCACCGATCACAAGCGGAGGTATCGACCCGGGTACGCCGATCGATGTCCCTACGATCACCCTTGTGAGCGGAATAATGACGATCATCAGGATGATGAAAGGAACGGAGCGCAGGACGTTGACGATAAAAGACAGCACGATGTAAACCGTTTTTGCTGCAGCGACTGATCTTTGGATGTAAGGAACAAGAGAATACCGAGCGGTAAGCCGAGCAGCACGGTGAACAGTGTGGAGGTGCCCAGCATCGTAAGCGTATCAATGGTAGCTTGTCCGATTTCCGGCCAGTCGATATCCCAGAACGACGGTTTATCCATGTCTCATCACCTCCACATCAAGCCCTCGGCTGCGCAGGGCGTCCATCGTCCGTTCCGCTTCCATGCCCTCCGCATGCAGCTCAACTACAAGCTGCCCGTACGGCGTATCTTTCAAACGGGAGATGGTCCCCTGGAGTATCGCAAACGGCACATTCATCTCTTTCATCGTCTCGTACAGCACCGGCTCGTAGGTTTGTTCGCCGATGAAGGTAATCCGCACCTGCGTCCGGTTCTGCGTTTTGGCTTCCAGAGGCTCCGCCGAAGCTTCGGCCGGCTCCGTTACTTGGGCTACGAAATCCTTGGTCGTAGGATGCTGCGGTTTGAGAAACACCTCGATCACCGGCCCCTCTTCCACAATCTTTCCGCCGTCCAGTACCGCCACCCGGTCACAGATGGAACGGATCACCTGCATTTCGTGAGTGATGAGTACGATGGTAATGTTCAGCCTCCGGTTGATCTCCAGCAGCGACGACAGAATCGACTGCGTGGTTTGCGGGTCCAGCGCCGAGGTCGCCTCGTCGCACAACAGCACCTTCGGATCCGTAGCGAGCGCCCGGGCGATTCCCACCCGCTGCTTTTGACCGCCGGACAATTGGGCCGGATATTTGTTCCCATGCTCCTCCAGCCCGACAAGGCGAAGCAGTTCCTCTACACGCCGCTGTACATCGCCGTTCGGAAGCTTGGCCAGCCTCAGCGGAAAAGCGATGTTCTCCTTAACCGATAAAGAAGAAAGCAAATTAAAATGCTGAAAAATCATACCGATCGAACGCCGCTCTTCCTGAAGCCTTCTGTGCGGCGGCGCCGTGATATCGACGCCGTCCACAATCACCTGGCCCGCTGTCGGCCGCTCCAGCAAATTCACCGTACGGATCAGCGTGCTCTTCCCCGCCCCCGAATGACCGATAATGCCGAAGATTTCGCCTCTTTGCACTGTCAAATCGACTTCTTTCAGCGCGTGAACCTGGCGGTTGCCGGAAGGATAGACCTTGCTGATTTGCTTTAGTTGAATCAAGCCTTTCACCCCTGTCAACGATAAATAACATATAAAAAAACCCTGAACGCAGCGGAACAGGGGTTGTCTCCATACTCTTGCGTCCCTCTCATCTTTCGGAACGCTTCCGTTCCGAAGGAATTGGCACCAGCCTTCCCTGACCTCCGAAGCCGTGAATCTCGTGCGCATCGGTTGGTAGTCTCATGGAACGGTTGCCGGGCTTCATCGGGCCTTATCCCTCCGCCTCTCTTAATAAGAAGTTGCTCCTAATTATACAATTGTCATTTGTCAAAGGTTATCAAACTTCGTTAGTGTATATTAAAAATAGATAGAATGTCAAGATCCTGCAATGATTTTTACAATAATTTTCATGACAAATAATGGTAATCAGACGTCGGCGGCGCAGCGGAATCCGATATTCCCGGTGGAGCTGTCCGGTGTATTCTTGCTGCGGGGCGCCACACGGTAACGGTTGCAATAGGAGATATGACAGAGATAAGAGCCGCCGCGGAGCACCCGAGAATCCCCGGACCGGGGGCCGGTTGGATTGACTAAAGGACTTTGTGCCGGATGCACCGCAGCGAACCAATCGGCACACCATTCCCATACATTCCCCGATACGTTATAAAGTCCGTACCCGTTCGGCTCGTAAGCTCTTACAGGAGCGGTGCCGGCATATCCGTCGCTCTTGTTATTTTTATCAGGGAATTTCCCCTGCCATATATTGCAGCGGTGTACCCCGCCGGGCTTCAGCTCGTCCCCCCAAGGGTATCTTTTCTGAACAAGTCCGCCTCTTGCAGCATATTCCCATTCCGCTTCCGTCGGAAGCCGTTTCCCCCGCCCACCTGCAGTAAGCGGCGGCATCGTTCCAGGAAACATGGATCACCGGATGATCCGGACGATCCTCCACATTCGAATCCAGTCCCTCCGGATGCTTCCAGCAAGCCCCCTCGATTCCCCACCACCAAGGAGTCTGCTGAGCTGTGCCCGTAACCTTGCGGGCCGACTCCTCCGATACGAATAAATGGAAGACGAACGACCAGCCGAACTTCTCCGCCTCGGTCACATAGCCCGTTTCACTTACGAACCGGCCGAATTCTTCGTTCGTCACCGTACAGAGGTCGATATAAAAAGGACGAAGCGTTACCTTGCGAACCGGTCCTTCGCCGTCAGACGGAAACCCTTCGTTGTCATCCGTACCCATAAGGAAGTCCCCGCCCGGCAAATAAATCATGCCTTCCGTCTGCGGACGTTTTTCCTGAAGATGCTCTGTTATGATACTTTCATCCTGTGCCCCGACTCTGGAGGTCCCGTTCGAATTGCGTCTGGCTGCGCAGCAAGAAGGAGTGATATGAAAATCCGCCATTGGTTCGCTTCCTCTCATCCCATTATGAATTGCCTGTCCTACTAAGCTTATCAAGGATGACTCATACAGACAATCGGATGAAATATTTTATATCCCCTCGGCTATGAAATAATCCGCATATTTATACGACTCCGAATCTCCGTTCCCCGCAGGTTTCTCTGTCGGAGAGGCAAGTCCGAGCCTCCGTTTGGCTTGGACCAAAGGAATACCGATGAATAATCCCGCTACAATGACGAGAAGCGGATGAATCCCGGTGGCGAGTAGAAGTGCGACCGATATGAGGGCCGTGAGCAGCGTCGTTTTATCAAATATAGCCGATTTCCCCATCTTATACGCCGCAATGATGATAAGTGCGGTAATGGCTCCGTGAATCCCCTCTAGAGCAGCTATGATCTTGGGGTTATGCTGAAAATGAGAAAAAGTAAGACTAAGCGCGAAAATAATAAGAAACGTCGGCATGGTGATTCCTAGCACGGTCGCGGCGCCCGCCGATTCCGGCTATGCGGTATCCGATAAATGCGGATGCGTTCACTCCGATCCCTCCCGGAGCCGAACCGGCAATGGAAAGCACGTCTGCCATTTCGCCGTCCCCGATCCACTGTCTCTTCCCCACCACTTCCCTTTCGATAACAGGGATCATGGCGTAGCCCCCTCCGAAGGTGGACGGACCGATCTTGAAGAAGGTCCAGAAAATGTCCAGCGACTGTCTGACCTTGTTCCCTATAGACATGGTTTCTCCCTCCCTCCGGCATAAATTAGTCTCTTTGTCCTTCATTATATCTCACATAATTTCATTTTGGAATAAACATTTCTCTCTGTTTATCAAAATTACACATTCGTTCGCGATTCTTCATTTTAAAAGAGACTGGAAATTCCGACTTTTTCAATAAGTTTTATCCAAATCGGATTTTAGTATATCATTCGTGAATCAGCATTTGAACGACCTCAACGTTTCGTTAGATTATATATCATTTTTATAACTTTTGATGTCATATTAATGTAATAAAAATGTCAGTAAGTTGCTTTTATGAAATATGTAATCACAAAATAAATAGAATTTTCATAATTTTTACAAAATCCCATTGTCGTTATGAGATTGTAGTGTTATTATCGGGTTAGATATACTAACACTAATTATCGGAGAGGAGAATGTCCATGAGTATTGATGCCCCCAATTGCCACCGCAGGCCGAAGCAGACTTCCCTGCACCCGCTTGAACCGTTAAGCGCCGAGGAAATTGCTGAAGCCGTCACGATTGTCCGGGAAGAGAAAGAGCTTCAGCCTTGCATGCGCTTTGTATCCGTCGCGCTGAACGAGCCGCCCAAATCGTTTGTGCTGTCCTTCGAGCCGGGAATGCCTTTCTCGCGCGAAGCCTTCATGATTTTGCTCGATAACTCAGATGGCGGCTGTTACGAGTCCGTCGTATCCATTACCGAAAAGCGTGTCGCTTCGTGGAAACTGATTCCCGGTGTTCAGCCGAACATTATGCTGGATGAATTCGAGGAATGCGAAGCGGCCGTCAAAGCAAGTCCCGAGTTCCAGGCGGTGCTTGCGCGGCGGGGATCACCGACCTCAGCCTTGTGATGGTCGACCCTTGGTCATCCGGACATTTCGGCGGCGAGGAGGAAAGCACCGTCCGCTTGTCCCGGACACTGTCATGGGTGCGCAGCGATCCGTCCGATAACGGATACGCCCACCCGATCGAAGGGGTGATCGCCGTCGTCGACTTGAACAAGATGGAGGTGATCCGAGTCGAGGATTACGGCGTCACTCCTTATGCGTATCAAGATTTCAACTACGATGCCGAACGCGTCGGTCCGCTGCGAACCGATCTAAAACCGCTGTCCATCACGCAGCCCGAAGGGCCGAGCTTTACCGTGAGCGGCCATCAAATCAGCTGGCAAAAATGGAAATTCCGCTTCAGCTTCACCCCCGCGAAGGATTAGTGCTGCACACGATCAGCTATAAGGATCAAGACCGTGAGCGGCCGATTCTGTACCGCGCTTCGCTTTCAGAAATGGTCGTCCCCTACGGCGATCCGGGCCCGACCCAATATACCAAAAATGCATTCGACGCCGGCGAATACGGTATAGGCACCCTCGCCAACAGCTTGGAATACGGCTGCGACTGCGTCGGCTACATACAGTATTTCGACGCGATGATGACGAACAGCCGGGGCGAGCTCGCCAAAATCAAAAACGCCATATGCCTGCATGAAGAAGATTTCGGCATTCTCTGGAAGCATACCGACTGGCGCACGAACGACGTCGAGGTAAGGCGGTCCCGAAGGCTCGTTATCTCCTCCATATCGACGGTCGCCAATTACGAATACGGCTTCTTCTGGTATTTTTATCAGGACGGTACCATTTCGTTCGAGGTCAAGCTGACGGGGATCCTGTCCACCGGCGGCGCCGATTCCGGCAACCCGCCCAAATACGGCACGATGATCGGTCCCAACCTGTATGCCCCGAACCACCAGCATTTCTTCAACGTTCGTCTCGATCTGCAAATCGACGGCACGAACAACTCCGTTTACGAAGTGAACACGGTCGCTCCGCCTAGGAACGAGGACAACCCGCACGGCAACGCCTTCTATGCCGAATCGACACTACTTGCCTCCGAGAAGGAAGCGCGAAGGCGGCTCGATATTCCGTCTGCCCGTTACTGGAAATTCGTAAATGACAATGTGAAAAATGAGCTTGGAGGCTCCGTCGGCTACAAGCTGATGACCGGCGAGAACTGTTTGCCGTTCGCGGATCGCGAATCCAGCCTTATGAAACGGGCCGGGTTCATCGACAATCATTTGTGGGTGACTCCGTACACTCCGGATGAAAGGCATGCGGGCGGCAACTACCCGAATCAGCATCCCGGAGGAGACGGGATCGCCGCTTGGACGGAAGCCGACCGCTCCGTCTCCAACACGGACATCGTCGTCTGGTACACGATGGGCCATCATCATATTCCGCGGCCCGAGGATTGGCCTGTCATGCCGACCGCCTACATCGGCTTTTCGCTGAAACCCTCCGGCTTTTTCGACCGTAATCCCGCACTTGACGTTCCCCCGACCAAATCGAAATGCAGCACCGCTGCTTCGGCTTGCCATTCGAACTAAACCTTGTTCCCATTCATTCAGCTGACCTTCTACCCGGCATCCGTCCGCAAACCGCGTAAGACGATCGTCTTAGCGCGGCTCGCATTTACTATTAGGAGGATGATAACCATGAATCTTGTGGAGAAGGATGTTACTGCGCAAACAGGCCTGCGCCAAAATTATTTGTCGTTCACCGATACGATAGCGCAGTCGATCGCCAATATTGCACCTACGGTCACACCCGCATTGACCATTCCGCTGATTACAGCGAGCGCCGGCAACGGAACATGGCTTACGTATTTGATCGTTACGATCGGTTTGCTGCTGGTCGGATTGAACATTTCCTTATTCTCACGAAAATACGCCACATCGGGCGCCCTGTACACTTATGTAACAAAAAGCCTCGGAGCGACCTCCGGCTTTCTGACCGGCTGGGGACTTATTCTCGCTTATTTGTTTACAGCCATGGCAACCTTGATCGGAATGGGCATATTCGGGCATTTGCTGTTCGAGCATGTCGGACTAAATATTCCGCATTTGTTATTTTATGCCGTAGGTGCTGCGCTGATTTGGCTTCTCGCCTATCGGGATATCCGCTTATCCTCCATCCTTGCGCTTATTTTGGAAATCGCGTCGGTCGGCTTAATTGCAGTACTCGGTCTCGTCGTGTTAATAAACGAAGGGATCCCGTTCGACAAAATGCAGCTGTCTCTGCAAGGGGTCACCTTTGCCGGAATACAAACAGCCATGGTTCTCGGCGTATTTTCCTACGTCGGCTTCGAAAGCGCCGCGACGCTCGGCACCGAATCCCGTAACCCGCACCGGACGATTCCGCAGGCCGTCATTATCAGCACGCTGGCAGTGGGAACCTTTTTCGCGGTCATGTCCTACATCGAAGTAGTTGGCTTCAAGGGCGGGCTGGAGGCTCTTCAAGGCAGCAGCGAACCGCTCGACGAGCTGGCCGCCGCTTACGGCATGAAGTGGTTCATACCGGTCATCGAGTTCGGTGCCGTCATCAGCTTCTTCTCCTGTTCGCTGGCGTCCGTCAACGCAGCCTCCCGTGTGATGTACTCGATGAGCCAGGACCGTATTTTCCATGATGCGATCGCCTCGGCGCACACCCGCAACCAAACTCCGCACGTCGCCGTTACGATTTCATCCATTCTCAACTTCATCGTCCCTGCGATTTTGATCACCCGACCTCCGCTGGATGCATACGGCTATTTGGGTACGATCGCCACATACGGCTTTCTGCTCGGTTACATTCTGATCTCTATCGCCGCGCCGATCTTCATGATAAGTTCCGGAGCAGCCAAATGGTATCACGTTGCCTCCGGGCTGGGCGGTATCGCTTTTATGGCCATACCTCTCATCGGCGACTTCTATCCGGTACCCGCAGATCCATATAATCTGTTCCCTTACTTGTTTATCGGTTACTTATTCATCGGCTGGATCTACTACGCATCGACCCGGCGGGTAAAGAACCCGGGAATGAACGCTCCGCTCAGACTCGATATGGCAGAGGAACCTCATAACGAAATATAAGTAAAAAAATCGGGAGCCCGCGGCCCCCGATTTTTTACTTTTATTATTTGCCAAGCAAATCCAGATGTTTGCCGATGTGCGAGATCAGCGATTGCTCGTAAGCTTCCTCTTGCTCGCTCAGCGTACGGTAGAACTCGTCCTTGAACAGCGAACGGCCTTGATCGTCCTTCGCCTGCAGCAGAATACCGTACGTGATATGGATCAGCTGGCGGGCATTGTCCTCGTTCATGTACGTATCCGCCAAATCGGCGTCGGCTACTTGATCGAGCGGCGCAACTTTGCTCAAGTCCGTAGAAACATGGTAGTAAGCCGTCGCTTCTTCAAAATGATCCAGCGCGTACTGGTGCATTTTACGGTAGAGGGAAGGATTCACCTTGGCCACCGTGCGGACGGCTTCGAGCCAGTTCGTTCCGGCGGTTTTCACATGGAAACGGCCTTTGGTGTACTTGCCGATCACCGGGAATACGCTGAACTTGTCGCTGCCAGAGTGGATGCTGAGCTTGTAGCCGAAATCGTCGGCCAGGCCTGCGTGGATGACCAGCTCTTTCTCGAACTGCTCGAGATCGCCGATATAGTCGATCCCCTTCTGGAACTCGCCGCAGAAGCGCGGCGCCATGCTGTAGATCGTAAGTCCCCGGCTGTACAGCTCCTTCGCCACGAAGAAATGCGATTCCGGCGCCGTCGGCGTCGCGGTCTCGTCGATCGAAATCTCGAAATCGATCGCGCGGCCGGCATTCTTGATGTACGTGTCGTAAATATGTTCCATGAAATCGATCGCCGCGGCATAAATCAGCACGTTCTTGATCAGCGTCGGACGGTCGAAGGTAATCGTAGTACCTGCCGCTTGGAACGATTGGTTCAAATAACGGGATTCGTAATGGTCGCGTACGGATTCCGGCAGTTTCGCGTATTTCGCCTCCTGCTCGGCTTCCGAGGTGCCCTCGACGGTGTTGTCGATTTTCTCCGAGCAGTCGAGCGTCAGCATCGTGAAGCCCAGATCCAGCGCCATCTCGATGTCCGCTTCCACTTTCAAGTGGTCGCCGTCGGCGCCGAAGCCGTCTTTATAGCCTTCCTGGAATACGGCGAAGCATGCCGCATCGACGACCTGCTTGTAATCGCGGCCTGTCAGGTTTAGCTCGCGGATCGACTGCTGCGCCAGAATCGGACGGACATCGCGGCCTTTCACGGTTTTGATATGACCGGGGAAGCAAGACCCAGACGGTCGCCGAGACCGATGGTCGCGATTTGCGTGCCGAACGCGCGCGGTACGGTATAGTCAAAGTAACGGTTCAACACGAGACGGTTCTCGTGGGTCAGCGTGCACAGCTTGGCCCCGTCCTCCACTTGGCCCTGAAGGGCGTCATACAGCTCGCCTTCGCCGACAGCCAAAATATATTTCGTATGGTTCGGGACATCCTTGACCATGATGAGCTTGGTGCTCCCGGATTGTGCTAATGATTGCGCATACACTTTAACGTCTCCGCCGCCGCTGATTTGCGTGCCGCCTGCGGCCAGAGCTTCGATTACTGCTTGGAACTTGCCCATGAATTTGGACCTCCTCGGTTTCGTTGTACATCCTCATCATATCGCAAAATACGTTTACTTTCTCCACAAATCTTGCTGTTTTTCCATCTATCCTATGCGTATTTTGCTATCCATACGGTTTGTTTTCTGTTAGAATGTTAAACGAACTATGCATAAGCAGGAAAGAAGGTCCTTGGATGAGTGAAACGGTGGCGCTGAATTACGGGGCGGAGGAAGACGACTTTTATATTCAGCATGTGAAGCGGACGGATCCGTTCGAGCGGACGAACCATTTTCACGGCACTTATGAAATTTATTACTTATTGGCCGGACAGAGGGCATACTTTATAAAAGACCGCTCCTATTTAATCTCCGCGGGGATCTTGTGTTCATCAATAAACAGGATGTGCATAAGACCTCCGATGTCGGAGAGCCGGGCCATGAACGGATCGTCATCAATTTCAGCGACCGGTTCCTCGGCAAGGACCATCCGCTGTACAGCCCTTCGCTGTATGCGGCGTTCCAGCATCCTTCCCATGTATTCCGTCTTAAGCTGCAGGAGCAGACCTTCGTTCAGTCGATTATGAACAAGCTGGCCAAAGAGCTGAGCGAGCGAGCCGACCGGGTATGAGACGTATGTGAAGCTTCTTCTTATGGAGTCGCTGCTCTTCGCCGGCCGCTGCGCCGAACGAAGCGATACGGCCGCCTTCGAGCATGCGAGTCCGCTGCACAAAAAAATTTCCGAGATCGTTCAGTACATCAACGGACGGTTTCACGAGCCGATGACGCTGGCCGGCCTGTCGGAACGCTTTTACATGAGCCCCTATTATTTGAGCCGTGCCTTCAAGGAAGTGACGGGATTTACTTTCATTGAATATGTCAATACGGCCCGGATCAAAGAGGCCCAGCGGTCGCTGAAGGAAACCGATATGAAAATTATCGGCATCGCCGAAGCGGTCGGTTTCGAGAATATCGCCCATTTCGGGCGCATGTTCAAGAAGCTGACAAAGCATACGCCGCTCGAATTCCGCAAGCTGAACAGGTAGCGGTTTGCCGAAGCTGACGGGCGGGTAATAACCTACTGACTTGTCTTGTCACTCTACTCTATTATGCTATAATGATTGAAGATAAAGCCTCTTTTTTGGCGATTTTTGGAGGGATTCTTATTCTGTACTTTGCGGCGTTTCTGCTGTCGTTTCTCGTCGTGCTCTTATTAATACCTCCCCTGCGGAAGCTGGCATTCCGTATCGATTTTGTGGACAAGCCCAAGGAAAATGTCGAACGAAAAATACACCGGGAGCCCATCCCGCTGACGGCCGGCCTTGCGATCTTCGCAGCCTTCGTCCTGGCTTACCTCCTGTTCGTGCATAACGAATGGAAGCAGACGGCCGGCATCTTGGGCGGCTCCCTGCTGATTCTGGTCATCGGCCTGGTCGACGACTGGTACAAGACGCACGGGAAGGAATTCCCGGCCCTGCCGAAAATGCTGGTACAGCTGGCCGCGGCGGTCATCGTGTACGCTTCGGGGACCGTGTTCTACGGGTTCAACAATCCGTTCACCGGAACCGACTATATTCTGCCGGATGTGCTGCAGTTCATCCTGACGGTCACTTGGATCTTCGGCGTGACCACCGTCATCAACTTCACCGACGGTATGGACGGACTCGCCGGAGGATTGTCCGCGATATCGGCGGTCACGCTGTTCATCGTCGCCCTGGCGAAAGGCCAGTCCGACTCGGCCATGCTGGCGATCATCCTGGTCGGCGCTGCGATCGGCTACCTGCGGTACAACAAGCCGCCGGCCAAGGTGTTCATGGGTGACGCCGGAGCGACGCTGTTCGGCTTCCTGCTCGGCGTCATTGCGCTGGACGGTGCTTTCAAGCAGGCCACGGTACTGTCGCTGCTCATTCCGATCCTCGCGCTCGGCGTACCGATCTTCGATAACCTGTTCGTCGTGTTCAAACGGATGCTGAACGGCAAGCCGATTTATCAGGCGGACGCGACACAAGCGCATTACCGGCTGCTCAAGAGCGGCCTGAATCCCAAGCAGGTCGTGCTTTTCCTTTATTTGATCAACACCTGCTTCGGGCTGGCTTCGATTATTTTGCTCTTATTAAAAGTATAATGTTTATTACATGCTAGAGAGATCGGCCGAATCGATCCCTCCTCTGCCCTACTGGCGCGAAGGATCCGATTCGGCCGATTTTTTGTTATGCGAATAGGGCACGGGCCGGCTCCTACGGGCTTCCCGTACCGCTTCCCGGGGCTTTCACCAGGTGGCGGAAGCTCCAGCGGAGCACGTAGGGCACGATGAACAGGATGAACAAAATCCGGAACATCTGATACGCCACTACTAGTGAGACATCGGCATGCACGACGCTGGCCGTGACGCCCATCTCGGTCATGCCGCCGGGCGACGTGGCGAGAAATGCGGTGAAGACGCTGATCGGGTGAAGCTTGCTGAACGCATAGGAGATCGCCAGCGAAAACGCAACGATCGCGAGGCCGCCGCCGAGCGAGTATGGAAGCGACCGGCGCCAACCGCCGAGCGCGCTCGTTTTGATGCCGAGGCCGAGATAGATGCCGAGGCTCCACTGCGCTGCGAGGACGAGCAGCTGCGGCAGATGCGGCGGCGCTGAGCCGGCGGCCGTGAACAGGGCCGAGGCTATGATCGGCCCAAGGAACCACGGCGTCGGCAACTTCAGCCGGACCGACAGCAGAGTCGCCGCGAGCACGGCTGCACCGGCGGCGACTGATAAGCCAGACCGGCGCAGCGGCCGGGGCGGGCGCTTGCGGCAAGACACCGCCGCCTGCGCCGGGGGCATCGGCCAGTCCGTGTACGGCGAGGAACGGTACGATGAAGATAACGGACAGCGACCGGATCGTCTGCATGAAGGCCACAATCGTCCGGTCGGCGCCTTCGATTTCCTCGCTGAGCACCACCATTTGCGACAGGCCTCCCGGGATATTACCGATCATGCTGCTCGGCAGGCTGATGCCGGTGCGGCGGCTTAACCCGTAAGCTACCGCCATGCTGAAGCCGACCGTGAGCACCGTGGCGGTCAGCATTGACGGCAGCTGCTGGACGATCTGCCGGGCACTCTCCGAGGTGAAGGACAAGCCCATATTATAGCCGAGCAGCAGAAGTCCGGCGTTTCGGAAACCGACCGGCCACTCCAGCTTGCGCTTCGCCATCCCCTGCCAGAGCAGGACGGCGGTAAGAGGCCCCAGCATCCAGCTAAGCGGTACATGCAGCAAGCATAAATACGAAGCCGCCGCAGACCGGTGACGAGTAACGTTTCGAGCAGTCTTTTCAAATGATGTCCCTTCTTTCTGTAAAAAACAAGCAAAAACCCGATTGGCGTCTCCTATAAAGGATAAACCCCCATCGGGTTTTGTTCAATGACTTGGATTAATCGAAACGGACCAGATCCGCTACCTGCACCGGAAGGCCGGTTCGGATCGAGCGGTTGCCGGCAATACCCGTCAGAATCGACATCGCGCCGTCCACGTGCGATGCCGCACGGTTAAACCGGTCGTATTCCGGCGTACCGAACAGGTCGTTCAGCAGCACCGGATCGCCGCCGCCGTGGCCGCCTGCCTTCTCTTCCACCTTCACCTCGTAAGGCGCTTCGAAGATCGGATGCACGAGAATTTTCTTCCCTTTGACCGCGCCCTCCAGCGCTTGATCGCCGCCGGAGTTCACGTAAGAAGCTTCGATAACCTCCATCTCGATCCGGCCCTTCGTACCGTTGAACGCTACACGGAAACCTTCCCAAGGCGCATAGGCGTACAGGTTATACGTCAGGATCGCCTTGCTGTTATATTTCACCATCACACCCATCGTATCCTCGATGTTGATGCCGTCGCCGAACACACTTTGATCGCGGTAGTAACCGTCTTCATGCTCCGCATCCAGGTACATCGCTTTCAGCGACGGGTTATCCTTCATGTGCAACGCATAGTGATCGTTCTCCGCCGCCTTGCTGCCGTGCGCACGCGAATAAAACTCCGTTACGCCGCGCTTCTCGGCATTCTCCCGGCCGTAGAACATCAGATCGCCAAGAGCGAACACCGTCTTCGGCTGCGTGCCGAGCCAGAAATTCACAAGGTCGAAGTGGTGCGTCGATTTGTGCACGAGAAGACCGCCGCTGTTGCGCTTGTCCCGGTGCCAACGGCGGAAATAGTCCGCACCGTGCTTCGTGTTAAGCGACCATTCGAAATGGACGGAATGCACGTCGCCGATCGTGCCGTCCATGATCAGCTCGCGGATCTTCGTATTGTGCGGCGAGTAACGGTAGTTGAACGTTACCCGCAGGTTGCGGCCGGTCCGCTTCACGGCGTCCAGAATCGCCTGACATTTCTCCTCATCGACGGTCATCGGCTTCTCGGTAATGACGTCGCAGCCGAGCTCCATCGCACGGATAATATAAGTATGGTGTGTCCGGTCCACCGAAGTAACGATGACGGTATCCGGTTTGATCTCTTCAATCATACGGTCAAACTCATGCGCTTTATAGGTAGGCACCGGTCCGGCACCCAGTTCACCGATTTGTTTATTGGCGTAATCCATCCGGGTTTGGTTCACATCGCAGAACGCAACGAGCTCGGACGTATCCTTGAAATCCTTTACAATCGCCTTGTAGAAAAATTGGGCGCGACCGCCGGTTCCCACCAAGGCATAGGTTTTGCGCTTCGACATCTGTTGCTCCTCCTCTAAACTATGTTATAGTTGGAGTATAGCGCAAGATTTTAATGAAATCAGCACGTTTATTGCTTACATTATTCATTTTTCAACAAATCTTGCTGATCCCGGATGAGGTGATTCCGTTGACGCTGTCCAAGCTGAAAGCGCAGGAAAAGAAACCGTTTCTGCTGGAGCATGCGGTCCGCTCCGGCACGTTCAATATGGACCAGAATCATGCCCATGATTCCTATGAAATCTATTATATGAAGGCCGGCGCCCGCTTTTATTTCATTAAAGACCGCTCTTATCTGGTCCGCGAAGGCGACCTGGTGCTGATTGAGCCGATGGTGCTGCACCGGACCACGGAGGCCTACAGCCCGAATCATGAGCGTGTTCTGTTCAACTTCAAGACCAGCTGGATTACGCCGTTCCTCGGTGAAATGCCCGAAGACCTGATGACTCCGTTCCGGGACCACCCGATTGTCCGCCCCGAAGGGAAAGACAAGGTCTGGACGGACGCGCTGATCGCCAGGATGCTCGCAGAGCAGCAGCGGCGGGAGCCGGGCTCCGATGGCATGCTGAAGCTTCTTCTGACCGAGCTCCTCTTATGGCTGTACCGCTATGGACAACAAGCGTCCAAGCACGATCTCCAAAGCTCCGAGCATCCGACCACCCTGCACCGCAAAGTATCGGAAATCGTCCGATATATCAACGAGAACTACGAAGAAGAGCTGACGCTTCAGACGGTCGCAGACCGCTTCCACATCAGCCCCTATTATTTGTGCCGTATCTTTAAAGAAGCGACCGGGTTTACCCTGGTCGAATATATCCAGCGCCTGCGGGTCAAGGAAGCGCAGCGGTCGCTGACGACAACCCGGCTCTCCATGACGGAGGTGGCCGGCCGGGTCGGCTTCGACAGCAGCACGCATTTCGGCCGCGTGTTCAAAACCGTCAGCGGCCTGTCACCGCTGCAGTACCGCAAAACGGCCGCGGCCGAGGACCAGGCGCGCCCCTAAATCAAATGCTCCGGATTCAGCTTCTCAAGCTCCGGCACTACGAATTTGCCGTCCTTGCGAATGAGCCGTCCGTCGAAATAAATTTCGCCGCCGCCGTAATCCGGCCGCTGAATAAGCACCATGTCCCAATGCACGGAGGAACGGTTGCCGTTGTCGGCTTCGGTATAGGCGTTGCCCGGCGTGAAGTGAATGCTGCCGTCGATTTTCTCATCGAACAGAATGTCCTTCATCGGCCGCTGGATATGCGGGTTCACGCCGATTGCAAATTCGCCTATGTATCGCGCGCCTTCATCCGTGTCCAGAATATCGTTCAGCTTCTTGGTATCGTTCGACGTCGCCTCGACGATCTTCCCGTTCTCGAAGCGGAGCGTTACGTTCTCGAACGAGGTTCCCGTATAGATCGTCGGCGCATTGAAGGCGATGACGCCGTTCACGGAATCCTTCACCGGAGCGGTGAATACCTCGCCGTCCGGAATATTGTTCTTGCCGGCGCATTTGATGGCCGGAATGCCTTTGATCGAGAAGCTGAGGTCCGTCCCCTGGGCGACAAGCCGAACCTGATCCGTCTTTTCCATCAATTCAACGAGCGAATCCATCGCCTCGGACATTTTGCCGTAATCCAGATTGCAGACATTGAAATAAAAGTCCTCGAACGCTTCGGTGCTCGTATTCGCCAGTTGGGCCATCGAACCGTTCGGATAACGCAGAATGCACCATTTGGTATGATTCACGCGCTGATCGATGACCGGACGCTGGTACTCTTTGATATACAGGCGCATTTTCTCATCAGGCACATCCGATGTTTCCGTAATGTTATCCCCGCTTCGCACCGCCAGATAGGCATGCATCCGCTTCATCCGGTTCAGCTCAATGTCGGCCATCGTCCGGTACAGCTCCTCGGTTCCTCCCAGCATCAGACTCCGGGTCACGGACGGATCGCGGAACTCCACCAGCGGATGGCCTCCCACCGCATACACCTCTTCGATGATGCATTTGGTCAGCTCCTGATCCCTCAGCCCGATCATTTCGATCAGGATATTTTCTCCCGGCTGCAGATCCACGGAATAGCGTACCAGGTTGTGCGCCAACTGTTTCAATCTCGGATCTCTCATTTCTTTCTCTCCTTTAAAGGCAGTATCATTCCCATACTTTTCAATGTACCCAATTTCGGGAAAAAGCACAAATGTTCCGCCGTGTCCGCTCTCTTCCCAAGCGCAGCAAAAAAAACCGCCTCTCGCCAAGGAGAGACGGCTGTAAGCTTGTCTGCATTCTGCTTAAATGACTTTCTGCAGTGGAATTTCGTACGTAATCAGCTCCTGCGGGCTGAAGAAGCCCTCGATTTCACGCTCTGCACTTTCCGGCGAATCGGAACCGTGAATGATGTTGTTGCCCGTATGGATCGCATAATCGCCGCGAATCGTACCGGGGGCGGCATCCAGCGGATTCGTCTTGCCCATCATGCTGCGGGAGAGGGCGATGATATTATCCCCCTGCCATACCATCGCAAATACCGGACCCGAGGTAATGAAGTCGACGAGCTCCCCGAAGAACGGCTTCGCTTTATGCTCGGCGTAATGATACTCCGCCTGCTCCCGGGACATATGAACGAGCTTGGAGGCAATCATTTGGAAGCCTTTTTCCTCAAAACGCTGTACGATCTTGCCTACCAAGCCCCGCTGCACACCGTCGGGTTTAATCATCAGAAATGTTCTTTCCATCGCTATCACTCCCATTATCGTCGGATATCAACTGTATTCCCATTTTGTCCGGGATTCAATCCTCGACGGCCATTCCCGTCTTCTAATGCATCAGTCATACAGGAAAAATAATTCATTTAAACCATATCATATAGAGATTATTTTGTAAATTATACGTTATATTTATCTCTATATTATTATTTAATACATAATAAATATGTAAATAGTTAAACAATCCGGGTTGTACATGAACCGGGCCCAAATGTAATAAGGCGCCTGAGAATATGGCTTAACCGAGTCGCCGCACGTTACGCCTTTTGATTTCTGAGCCGAATTTTACCGACAATGATCATGAGCAGCGGTAAGCCGATCATATTGACGTATAATCCGACCGGAATCCAATAATGGAGTAAATAGCCCGACGTCGCTTGCGACACATTCTTCGGAACCATAGCATAAATGGCGGAAACGAAGCCTATGACCCAGACCAAATTTTTCCAGTTCTTTATTTGTAAAAATTGAGCTGTCCCGTAGCAGACAACGAATTTATAAATCGCCATTTTAATAAAAACACTGAATAGCCAAATGACGACAACCAGCGCATCCAGGTTTTCGATGAACATGAACAGCGAGATTTTTTTGTCATTTCGAAAAAGGGATACCACACCTTCATGGCCAGATTCGCCCCGATCGTTAAAGTGACCATGATCGTGGATATCCATACGCAGAATACGGCGCATATGACGGCCCAATAGACATAAGGAGCACCTTTTTGCGGCACCTGCAGGAATGCCGCCAGCATGATGTATTCGACGGCATGGCCGAGATAAGAGGCGGAGGGAATCGCTCCCTTGACGATCGCCTTGATTCCGCTGTCCGTATAGACGGGCAGCAGGTTCTCCCACCGGACATTGTTCATGCTGGCAACGAGTACTAGCAGCACCATCAAGACGACCAAAGGCCCTAAAACTTCGCTGTACCTGCCGATTCCGTCGATGCCTCCCGAACGAACCGCATACCCCACAACCAAAACCATAAGGAGGATAATCAGGAGTTTAGGTGTGGACGGCGGCAGCATCATCTGGATCACATCGCAGAATTGCCGGAATACGATCGGGATGATGGTATACCATTGAACGAAATAAATGACGCAAACCAGCTTGCCGACCCATTGGCCCAGGATCTCTTGGCTGAACTGAACCATGGTCCGGCCGGGGTAAAGCGCGAGCCAGTTTGGTAGCCAAGGTAGCGATGAACAACGCAATGCCTCCGGCGACGATGATGCTCATCCAGGTATCCTGCTTGGCCGCCTCAAATCCGGATGTCAGCGTCATCATTAACGTCATGCCCAATTCCATGGTAAAGATCATCCAAAACATCTGATGTCCGGTAACTTTCATTCGCTCACAGCCCTTATTATGACGGTGGAATTTCCTCTTCCTTCAGCGTTGCAGGCACACGGTTTCGTCCGGTATTGTCTGTGGTCACCTTCACCTCAACAGCAATCGGAACGCGGGGAAAGATCGTATCCCAATCCCTCTCTATCTTCTTCCAGAAATAAGGGTGCTGAACGTGAATTTTCCCGCCGATACCGAAGATATCCGCTTTCATCTCTTTTTGCGCCCTTTGGATCATTCTTGTGACGGTTTTTCGTACATCATCCTCTACAAGGCGGTTCATCAGCTCCAAATTTTTGGATAAAATCAGTTTCGAGTCGTTCTCCAGCACGAAGCCGGTAATCTTATATTTGATTTTGACCGCAGGGTTTCCGTTCCGGTTTGCCGTTTCTACCTTTACGGATGCATTGTGCGTTCGAAAAGATATGGTCCCTTTGAAACCTACTGTCTTAGGTTGCGCTTGCACGGACAAATTTATTCTTTTTCCCCGCCTTTCCAGAGGTTCAACAATTTCATTTCGGACTCCGGCAGGAATCCCACGAGCTTCATCTTATGGTAAACGGTCGCTTCGTCGATGCGGAAGATCGTCTCGCCGCTTGCATCTTTATCGAGCCGGATCGCCCCTGTTATCGGCGCGATCCCGTTTTTGGACATAGCATCCAAAAAATCGCCTATTTTGGTCGGTATGGCGTTTTTGTGCGCCAAAATTTTCGTCATGCCGATGCCCGGAATTTGCTCCAGCGCATATTTTGCGTTTAATATTTCCTTGGCTTCGGCGCCGTGCGTTGTCAGAATGTAACTGTTGTAACGCAGGAAGGGAGCGCGCAATAACTGGTCCATCACCTGATCCAGGCCGTTTCTCGCATACGCTTCGCCAATTACAATGACCCCCGATGGCCGAAGTAAATTTCCCGGGAGAGCTGCTCCTGTATCTTATTCAAGGCGTTCGGACCGTCCGTTCCCGTTTCCGACACGACAATGACGGGCCTTTTTGCTTTCCCTCCTCCCCGCTTTGCTGCGTATTGCTGATCCCCGGGGGTAGGGCGATTTGCAGCGTGGGCTGCACCCGGCCCTCCTTTCCCAAATCAAGGCCGCTGGCTATGACGAGGGCAAGGTCATTGATTTCCCTGCGATCCCAGCATCCTGTCAGCATTCCCAGGTAAAGGACGGACGATATCGTTAACAATAACGTTTTCCGGTTACCACGCACATTACTTCAACTCCACATCATGATTAACATTATGTTCGCGTTTGCCCAAGGTCTGCCATGGCGCCCGGATCAGCGTATCCCGCCATTCGCTAAAGTTGAACGGCGCAAGCGGCGACAAATAAGGAACCCCGAAAGAACGCTGGTTGGCCAAATGGACAATAAGCACGATGAAAGCCATACCGATCCCGTACAAGCCGAGCATTCCGGCGATGATCACTAGGGGAAATCGCAAAAAGGTGATGGCCTGGCTCATCTTGGGGAGTGGGATGAGAAACGAGGCGATCCCGGTCAAAGATACGATCATAACGATCGGTGCCGAGATGATGCCGGCCATAACGGCGGCTTGTCCGATGACAAGGGCTCCGACGATGCTGATCGTCTGCCCGACCGGCCGGGGAAGGCGGATCCCCGCCTCGCGCAGCGCATCGAACACAATCTCCATCATGAGCGTCTCCAGCATCGTCGGAAACGGGATGACCTCACGTGATGCGGCTAAGGTTAAAGCTAGTCCGGTCGGAATCATTTCCTGATGATATGTCGTCACAGCTACGTAAAAGGAAGGCAGACTGAGCGCAATAAAAGCGAACATGAGTCTCAGCCACCGAAGCTGGGTAGCGAAAATGAAATGCATGTAATAATCTTCAGCGGTCTGAAAGCCCGAGAAAAAGGTCACCGGAAGGATGATAGCCAGCGGCGACCCGTCGACGAGTACCGCTATTTTTCCTTCGATCAGAGAACCTACGACTCCGTCGGGCCTTTGCGTATACCGCGTGAGCGGAAAGAGGGTCCAGGTCTTTCCACGGATCAATTCTTCGACATACCCCGCATCCAGAATGCTGTCCAGCTTGATTTTCGATATCCGGCCCCTGAGTTCCGCCAGCACCTTCTCCGAGGCCAGGCCTTCGATATAAGCGATGACGATACGGGTTTGCGTCAGCTTTCCCGCCGTAGTCATCTCAAGCTTCAGCTGAGGGGTCCGAAGTCGGCTGCGAATCAAGCCCAGGTTCACATTCAAATTTTCAATGAACCCTAACTGCGGCCCGAGGATGACCGACTCGATATTCGGTTCGCTTAGATCGCGATTTAATTTTTGAGGAATGGTTACGGATACGGCCTGCTTCCCGGACTGGAAGAAGACGACGGCCTCCCCATGGGCAATACGCTGTACAACCTCCTGCGCCGTATGAAGAACTTGAACTTGCGCTATAGGGATGACTTCCTGAAGCATCCTTTCGATCGTAAGCGGGGCCGATTCGTCCGCCTTGGGAGCGACGTTCATCAAGCTCCTGATCAGAACGCTTTCCAGCGTTTTGACATCGACCAAGACGCTCAAATAGACGATCATGACCTGGATACCTGTGGTAGAAGTTATACTCCGCAGGACTAGATCGGAGCAGTTAGAAAACACTTGACGAATCAACTGGGCGTTCTCCGTCAGATTTTCATTCAGCCCGGCTTCATTCCGGTAGGTGAAGTGATCCAGCGACTTCTCGAGCAGTCCGGATAAGTTTTTCTTATAAAACATGCGCGGCACACCTTTATGTCGTTAGTATAAGCAGGATCTTCATACTAAGTTTTCCAAGGGTGCCGCCGTTTGATAAACGGTATGTTTTCCCATCAGGCGGTGCAATCCTAATACATAGGCAGAAGCCGGAAGGAGATGGGGTTTATGAGCTTATGGAAAATGCTGGCCTTTGTAATGATCGTTCTTTTGTCGGGAGCCGTGCTTTATTATTCGGTTTCCATCAGTTAATTTGAAAGCATAAAAAAAATCAGGATTTCCACGATCCTGATTTTTGCAACGGTTATTCGGTTTCTCTTATCCGCTAAAGTAGGTTTGGGCGATCTTTTCCGCTGTCCGTGTAGCGAGCGCCTGCGTCGTAAGCGTCGGATTCGGACCGCCGATTCCATTATAATGCACACTGTTATCGGCGATATACAACCTTTTGACCTGATACGCCTCGCAATTCGTATCCACCACGTAGCCCATCCGCATCGTGCTTTCGATATGGAGCGACCAGCCGGTCGGCGAATCCGTCCGGATGATCTTCTTGGCGCCGGCCTGCAGCAAGGATTCGCATGAATATCTGGCCAGCTGATCGCGCCGCTGCAAGGTTCGCTTGTTCGGCTTGTAGTGGATGACCGGGATGGGTCCGTGCTCGTCTTTCAGCAGGGGATCCACTTCCACCCGGTTGTGATAGAGCGTATCGTCGTCGGTAAGAAGCAAATACGTCATCGTCCGGCTGTAATTCAGCATCAGCTCTTTTAGAGCCGGGCCGACGACCTTTCCGCGAATATCCCAGGGCTCTCCCGGTTCAGGGGCTCGGAAGGCATCGTATCCGGCTTCACTGAAACCATAGGTCAAATAGGACATCAAGCCAGGGCTTAAACAGGAAACCTGGAATACCCCGATCCCGGGAATATCGACTCTCGCACCGGAAGTGTGCCCCATGTAGGGATAAACGGAGGGGGAGCCAAGAATGCTCATCAGGTCCTTCTCATCGAACACCCCGCCCACCCAATCGAAATAATGAATGGTTAACCCTCGGCCTACCCACGCATTGTGCGGGAGTCCCGAATTGAACCATAACCGGGGCGATTCGATACAGCCGGCTGACATCACAACCACCCTTGCCGTCAGCTCACCGATTTCTCCGGTCCATGTGTCCCGAAACCGGACGCCGGTTGCACGGACCTCCCCTTTCGGATCTTGCTCCGTCAAAATCTTGATAGCAAACGAATTGGGCCGTATGGCGACGTTCCCGGTCTTGAGGGCAAGAGGGACGTAGCTGACCAGGGTGCTCCGTTTGGCGATTTTATCTACGGAAGGCCCGGCGTTACAACCGTTGACGCAGTGCCCTTTCAGCGTGCACCCTTCCATCTCGTGGAGCTGATCCATCGAGTAATTCGGGTCCATCAGGTGCGGGTTGGGAGGCAGAATCGCATTCGGGTTCGGACGGTAGCCCGGGGTAACGGTATCCAGCGACGGGTTGAAGGACCAACCCGCCTTTTTAACTCCGTAATAAAACAGTTCTTCCTTCGGAGTCGTCGGCGAATATTGAACGGGTAAAGTGGCCTCGGCTTTTTCGTAATAAGGAATCAGCTCCCGGTAACCGATCGGCCAAACGCCGTCGACGGACGCCGGGAAAGCGCGCGGCGATTGCGCCCAGTAATGCTGTGTCGTTCCGCCGACACCGGCCACCTGCCACACTTCGCCTTTCTGCCGCATAACCCGGTGCCAGGGCGTTCGGCGGCGATCGGCCGGTCCAAAACGGAAGGCGCCCGATACCGCGTCGTTTATGTTATTTTCGAGGGCATTGTAAACCTTTTTATAGATGCCTACATCCAAATCCGTATAGCTGGAGCTCCATTCCCCCCGCGCTCTTTGTTCGGATTCGGCCATTGTTTATTCCCGTAAAAGGGTCCGGCCTCGAGTACAAGCACTTTCAGCCCCAGTTCTCCAAGTTCCTTGGCGGCAACGGCGCCGCCTCCACCGGAACCGATGATAATGACATCGGCATCAAGCATCCGAAGAAGCACCTCCTTTATGCTTAATGATCGCCGGAAAACCGCGCAGCGCCCTGTACCCCTTCGCCGCACCGGGATAACCGACCTGCCGCCAGCTGAGGGGAAATACTCCAGTCTGCGCTCCGCCGGCGTCGCCGTACGTGTTGTTCCATAAGCGGACCATTCCGAATAATTGCCGAACATCGTCGCATAGGTCAGGTAGTTGACCATATACGTCACGAACCCTCCGTCGTCCCGGTAAGGGGGCGGAAGGTCGCCCAGGTCGACGTCAAGCTGCTCCAACATGGCGAGCGTACGAATGCGATCCACCGGAGCCAGCTGCGCAAACGGGCTTCCCGGTACAGGCTCAAATTGCGGCGAAGGGGGCCCAGGAGGGTATTGCGCTTTACCGGAAGCCAGCGGCTGTACGGCTCCGGATTGAAGTAACGCTGCGGTCGCCGAGGAGAGCCGGAATACGGTCAAGCTCAATCCCGAATGCAGGGAAAGCGAGTGATCCAGCGACCAAATCAAATATTCATAAACATGGAGCTCTACGGCTCCAACCGACTCGATAGGGCCGGCTCCCGGATAAGGGGGCCCCTGGAATGATCGCTTCGACTAGAGACTGGTAAACGGCAATGAGGTTCGAATCGAGGGAAGCGGCGTATTCCTTTGCTTGGTGCACAGATTTATCCTCCCCGCAGTCACATGGCATACTCATATCTACTCTATTCGCCCGCCCGGAAATTCATGCAAATTAGGCCGTGCCGTATGCTTAAGGAGCCGGAGAACTACCGTTAGCTGCTTCCGATTCCATTTGCCCTACCTCGCCGCGGGGAAAGAACAATATGAGCCGCTGTACTGGGCCCGGCCGATGTCGGAACATCCGTTCCATTACCGAGCGGCTCGTCCAGGATATAGGTCATACTATGAATGCTTTGGGGAGGCTCTTTCAGCTCAAAAACGAGGTTTCCTTCCTTGATTCCATGGCTTCCGAACACCCCGTCGACGTCGCCTGAAGCAGGGAACAGCGCATTTGGGATGTACTCTTTCGTATTCAGAACCAATGAACCCGACTTTACATTCCAGTGCACTTCCTCCTGTGATGTATTCTCGATGCGCACTTCCAGCACGACGGCACGAATCGGGCTGCTTTGACGGGCCGCTTGGTAAGCAGATGTCACAGTGATCTTGGAAATCGTCATGCGCATGGGACCGCTCCGAATCTCCAATTTCAGCGGATAGACTCCGTCTCCGTCTGCCATTGCGCTTGCTGCCGCACCAACCGGGGAACCGGGCATTCTGCTGATCTCCACCGTTTGCGTATGCTCATCCCATGTTACTTGGGCCCCTAATGCTTCGGAAACGGCCCTTAAAGGCACATAACTGGTTCCGTCCATCACTTCAATAGGCGTTGAAATGTTTTTTCCGTTGACCACAAGCTTGATCTGGCTATAGGCGTATACCCCTGCACCGAAGCCGCCAAGCGTCAAAGCTGCAATCGAGAGTCCCAGTATGACAGACCGGCCTTTTTTCATTGATAGCGCACCTCCAACCGAATGGTATATTTTGTAAACGCAGCCGGCTGGAAAAGGTTGCAAAAAGAAAAAAACGCACCCGACATCATGGGCACGTTTATTATCTTTTGGGGCCGGGGCTGGAATCTTGCGCCATCGGACTGTTACCAATTGTTTAAGATTCATGAGCGCTTAGTGAAAGCCTTGCCCCTCCATTCCATCGATGGCGGCGCTTTGCCCTTTACCACTCGTCGGCACTCGGTCCATAAACGGACGGCACGGGTACATCCAGAAGCCGCAGATACACTGTCAGCTGCCCGCGGTGGTGGTACCAATGATTGAACAGGATGGTACGCACCATGTCGAATCGGGGCATCTGGAGGATCGGGACGCCCTCGCGGGTAAGCTTCCAAGTCTCCGCAAGCCCGGCTTCTCCCCACGCTAAGAGCCTATTTTCCGCAACGGCCAATTGTTCATCCAGCACCGAAAGGATTTCGCTCACCGATGCCGCTTCGGGCAGCGGAACAACCGGAACTTCACGAATCGGCTCATGAAGCGGCTCCGCAACGAACCCCGGAACGCCCGCAGTATGCAGTGCCAGCTGACCTAATGACATCGATTTGGCATGCGGCTTCCAGGAAAGCTTGTCGGGCGGTACCCGCTTCAGCACGCTCCGGGTTAACTCCGCTTCGCGTTTCAGTTCGGCCATCAACTGCTCGGTTTGACTCATCCAGCACTCCTCCTTGAAAGTCTTAACTACGCTAACGATACCATAACGGGAAGCCGCATATTTCTTCTGGATTGCTAAGATGGGTTACCGGGTCAATGGATTCGTGATATGATATGGAAACATATAACATAGAAGGAGCGGGGACGAATATGCAAAGAATTGCCATTGATATGGACGAGGTTGTAGCCGATTTCAACACAAAGCATCTACGGGTGTTTAATCGGGATTATCATGAGAATCTGACGGTGAACGATTTGATGGGAACCCGTTTACGGGAATTACGTCCTCATTTGCAGAAAGAAATTATTGCCTACTTGCAAGATCCTACCTTTTTCCGCGATTTGGATGTAATGAAAGACAGCCAGCAAGTGATCCGGGAACTGAGCGAACGTTATGAGGTGTTCATCACGACCGCCGCCATGGAATTCCCCGCTTCTTTTGGCGCTAAGTACGAATGGTTGAAAGAACATTTCGGATTTTTGAACGATATGAATTTTGTATTTTGCGGGGATAAAAGCATCATTCACGCAGATTATCTTATAGATGACAATGCCCGTCACTTCAAACGCTTTGCCGGTCAAGGGATTCTGTTTACCGCTCCGCACAATATGAACGAAACCGGCTATGTCCGGGTGAACAACTGGCCCGAGGTCCGAGATTATTTTTTACGTTGATGAAAAAGAAAAAGAGCACGCCGTCAAATCCTTAACGGGGTGCTCTTGCTTTTATCCTTGCGTGTGTATCCGGCCAGGCGGCTCCTGCCCGTCCAGCTCCCGCATGGAAATCTTCGCTCCGATCGACCGGAAGTCGCCGATCACGTCCTCGTAGCCGCGCTCGATGTGCTCGACCCCCGTGATACACGTACTGCCCTCGGCCGCAAGTCCGGCCAGGATCAGGCAGGTGCCGGCCCTCACATCGGTGGCGTGAACCCAGCCGCCCTGCAGCGGCTGCCCGCCGCGGATAAAGGCGCTCTCCTGGCGCAGCTCGATCTCTGCGCCGAGCCGCCGAAGCTGCGGCACATGAGCGAACCGCTTCGGGAAGACGCGGTCGGTAACGATGCTCTTGCCCTTGGCCTGCAGCAGAAGCGCGGTCATCGGTCGCTGCAAATCGGTGGCGAAGCCGGGATACATCCCTGCCCGGACCCGGGTGGCCTTGAGCGGCCCGCTCCCGTAAGCCGTAATATGGCTCTCGCCGCATTCGATATGCATGCCTACCTCCTCGAGCTTGGCGAGGCAAGCCCCGAGATGCTCAGGAATGACGTCCATGACGGTAACCTTGCCGCCATGTAGCCCGGCCGCCATCAGGAATGCTCCGGCGATCAGCCGGTCCGGAATCACCGCGTGCGCTCCCCGTTCAAGTAGGGAACGCCTTCAATGCGGATCCGCTCCGTGCCCGCGCCATAAATCCGCGCGCCGAGCCGGTTGAGGAAGGTCGCCGTATCAACTACTTCCGGGTCCACGGCCGCGTTATGCAGCTGCGTCCGGCCTTTCGCCCGCACAGCCGCCAGCATCGCATTGATCGTTGCACCCGAGGTGATGGTATCGAAAAAGATATCCGCACCCTTCAGCTCCCCGGCCTCCACGACGTAGTAATCTTTATGAATATGAACCTGCGCCCCCAGCGCTTGAAACATCTTGATATGCTGGTCGATCGGCCGGGATACGAAGTCGTCCCCTCCCGGGAATCCGATCGTCACACGGCCGAACTTGGACAGCGGCGCGCCTGCAAAATAGTAAGAAGCCCGGTAGCTGGAAGCCTTGCCCGGGTCGATGACGGCGCTGTGAATCCAGCGCGGATCAATGACGACTTGTCCGCCTTCCTGCTTCAGCTCCATGCCGATATCCCGGCCGATGCCGGCAATGACGCGGATATCGTCAATGCGCGGTATGCCCTCCAGCGTGACGATATCGTCTGCAAGGCAGGCGACCGCAAGCAGGGCCAGGGAGCTGTTCTTCGCTCCCGGTATATGTACCGTTCCGTTCAGCGGGCCTGAATACTCCGCCTGTATATACTTCATGCTGTTATTCCCACTTTCGTTATGACGATTTCAATTCCGATTCAAGCACGTAGCCGCCGCCTCGAACCGCGCTGATCAGAAAAGTGTCCTTGCCGTATTTCTTGCGCACCCGGTAGACCAGGGCGTTGAGTTCATCGAGGGTCACATCCGGTACGCCCTCCGCTCCCGGCGATCGCTCCGGCCAGACCTTGGACTTGATTTCCTCCAGCGGAACAAGCCGGTTCGCATTCTCATGAAGCAGGCGAATCAGCAAATATTCCTTTTCGGACATCGGAATCCGTTTGCCCTGCACCACGCATTCTCTTTTCTCCCAATGAATCGTCAGCGGGAGCTCCGGAATTTCCATCTGCCTGGTAATGCTGAGCGGCTCGATTTCGATCGTCTGATCGGCAAACATATAAGAAAAATGGAGAACAGTCATCCCTTTGGCCAGCTTGATGATGTCAAATGTGTTAAGAGGATAAGGTTTATGGGGCGTTACCCGTACCCCGTTGATCTCCGTTCCGTGTCGGCTTCCGAGATCGTACAGCACCGCCTTGTCCTGCTCTTTGCGGATAACAAAATGCTGCCGGGAAATAAAAGCGTTCGTGAAGGCCAGATCCGGAGTCAGCTGATTGGATACCCGGCCCACCAGCGTTTCGTCGGCGGTCAGATTCACGCAGGTGCCCGATCGGTACGGCTCGCCGCGAATGACATATAGACATGCAAAATTTTCCAACTACGTTCCCTCCGTTTGCTGTAACTGACTGCCACCGGTATTGGGAAATGGCTCCACTAATCATCATAACTCAAACGGCGGTTGAATAAAACCCCTCTGGCTGACGGCCCGCTTATAAATCAGTGACGCAAGGAAACGCAGGTTTGTCCCTGCACGCCTGTCTTTCCTGTCAGGATTCAATCTTTTCTGTCGTACCTGCTATACAAAGCACCCGCCCATGCTATAATGTAACCAGGATAAACGGCTACGTCGTCCTTGTCTTGCAAGGACCAGCGCGTTTAACAAGGCCCGTGCGAAGCTATAAGTTACGAAAACTTATAAATTCGAATCAACGAACAAATCGCCTCGTAGAGTTGTGCCGGGCATAAATAGAGGACGAAGCTGATAAACAGGAGAAGTCGGATATGCCGCATTGGACCCGTATTTGTACGGCCGCGCTGGGGATCTTGATCTGCGTGACCCTTTCGTCGTCGGAATTTATTAAAACGTTTTCACCGGAAGCTCTTCCCGTCCTGGTGCAGCCTAAGGAATGGTCGAAGGAGGAGCTGGAGAAGCCTCCCAACATCATTGTGGTGCTCAGCGAGGCCTTCTGGGACATTACCCAGATGAAAAATTTGAAATTCAGCCGCGATCCCATTCCCTTCTTCCATTCGCTTCAGGAAGAATATACGCACGGCACCCTGCTCTCTCCCATGTTCGGCGGCGGTACGGCCAATGTCGAGCTGGAGGTGCTGACCGGCCTGTCCATGCGTTTTTTCCCGGAGGGATCGATTCCTTACGAGCAGTACATCAAGCGACCGACGGACTCGCTGGCCAGCCTCCTGCATGCGCAGGGCTACAATACCACGGCGATTAGCCCCTTTTACAATTGGTTTTTCAACAGCTCGGAAGTGTATAAGGACTTGGGATTCTCCCGGTTCATCTCGCTGGAATACTTCAATCCCGATGAATATGTCGGCCCTTATATCGGCGATCATGCCGTAGCGAAACGGATTATCGAGGAAAGCGGCAAAAGCCCGGGACCGGATTTTATCTTCGCCAATACGATGGAAAACCATTACCACTACTTTCCCGGCAAATTCAAGCGCAATACGATCGATATTACGGGGGATGCGCCGGCTGACGCGATCGGCATTGCCGAGACGTATGCCCAGGGGGCGCAGGGAGCCGACCGCATGCTGCAGGAGCTCGTGACCTACTTCAACCGGCTGCATGAGCCCACCGTGCTGGTATGGTTCGGAGATCACCTCCCTTCGCTGGAGAAATATTACGTCTACGAGCAGACGAAGTACATCAGCGGGGAGGACGATCCGGGTTTTCTGGAAAAGATGCATAATACGCCGGTTCTCGTCTGGAGCAACTATTTGCCGCGGGAAAACAAGGAGGAGCTGCACATGAGCCCTTCGTTTCTCGGGCCGTATGTACTTCAGTTAACCGGACGCAAGGGCAGCGACTATACGGATTATTTGTACCGCCTATCGCAGAAGATGCCGATTGTGCCTCCGGAGGATCATTACGACGCCTTACACATCGACCGGGCGCTCGCGAAGGATTATGAGGCAAGGCAGGAAGCCCATTGGGAGGCCCAGAAGCTTCACCTGCAGGAGTCCGCGCGGATGAATGAACCGTTCGAGCTGGGTTACGGCGTGCCGATGCTGGAATCCACTTATCCCGCAAGTGTGCCGGTCGGCGGGGAAACGTTCGGCCGGACGCGGCTGTCGGTGAAGGGCGGACGGTTCGGCCTCGGCAAAGCATAGTCTATGTGAACGGCGGCGCCATGGAGACGACGTGGCAGTCGGAGCAGTCTCTGTCCGTCACGTCGCCGAAGGAGCTCACCGCGAAGCCGGGAAGCCTGGAGGTTCAAGTCAAAGTGATCGATTCGCAGAATCACGTGCTCGGGATGTCCCGCACGGTTACGGTACCGATAGCGGAGAAAAGCAAGTGATGCTGCATACGGCTGTCCAAGGTCTGAAATTGACTTGGGGCAGCCTTTTTGTTAATTCACTCCTTGCTTACTATGTACTTGGATGCCGCTGAGTAATTGCCGTTCGCCATATTTTTGAAAAATTGTTCCGCCACAAATCTACCTACGATGACCGGCTCCACATGATAAATAATTACAGCCATTGCCCACACCATGAGTACAATGAAGAAGCCCGTCCCTGCTCTTCTTTTCATGAACCGCCCTCCCATACAACAAAATATACTATTTGAACCTTCTAATTTAGCAAACGCCGTTGATGGAAGAAAAGTTCCAGGCAAGAAACGAGAAAAAACCGTACGGCCCCTCGTGGGTTCCGTACGGCTAACCTTCACTTACCTCACGTTCAGCGCACTGACTTTAAGCCCGGCGAACGAAACCGGCTTCCCTTCGGGGTCGCTGATTTTTACAATCCGCCGCTCTCCCGGCAGCAGATCGAAGAAATTGTCACTGAAGCGGATGTTGCCGAGCGGCAGGTCGATCTTGACCAGGCGCGCCAGCGAACCGGCGACCGCGATCGTCACGGTCTGCCCCGCCTCGTCGGCTTCCACTTCCAAGGTCGCTGCCGGCATCCGCAAATCCTTCGGGTCGCGAAGATAATACATATTCTCCGGCGCCTCGAAGCCTTCGGCGGTGAGCTTGACCACCACTTCCTCCGCTGCCCGGCCGCCAAGAGCCTCCGCTTCCGGTACACTGCCCAGCTGTACAGCCCCGTTGCTTGGAACTGAGGCATCGAACAGCTTGGTATAGAGTTCGGTTCCGGCAACATCGTATACGCTGAGCCGCACCTTACCTTCATAAGCCTCGATGCGGTCGTTCACCACCCAGACGTTCAGCGGTTGCTCCGGTTCGTGCTCCAGCGACAGCAGCAGCGGATGATAAAACTTCTTCGCATAATAGAACGAAGCCTTCGGCAGCAGTTCGTAGTCGATCATCGACCAGCTGGTGCCGGGCCAGCTGTCGTTATGTCTGCCATACAAGCGTGCCGCTCGTCCGCTTCTTGTTGCGGCGGTAATGCTCGATGCCGTACTTGAGCCCTTCGGCCTGCGTAAGCATCGAGAAATTCATATATTCCTCGATATCCCGCGGAATGCCGGTGAAGCCTTCCATCAGCAGGATGCCTTTCTGATGGTTGGTGTCCTTGTTCCGGTACGCCATCTCCACGCTGCCCCAGTAGAACTCGCCCTCCGGAATATTTTTCTCCAGCGTGTAACGGTTGGCCGAAGCATGCATCCCGAATTCGCTGCTGAACAGGGTAAAGTCGTTCTTGTAATTCTTAAACGTAACCCCTTGGATACTGTAATCGAGCAGCGGCGGTTCACCGAACTTGCGCGGGTACACCGAGCCGTGCCATACCTGCCAGTTGTGGCGGTCGCCGACGTCGGGATCGTTCGCGTCATTGCCGCCGAACGGCGAGGACGGCCAGTAAGCGCGGGAGTCGTCCAGCTCCTCAAGCACCTCGGGCAGGAGCTCATGGTAAATACTCTCCCCATAAAAGGGACAGGTGATGTCCCCGCCGGACGTTTTCATATCGTACAGCCAATCGATCTCATTGTTGCCGCACCAGAGGGCGAGCGAGGCGTAGTTCCGCAGTCTTTTCACGTTGTAGACCGCTTCTCTGCGCACATTGTCCATGAAATCCTTGTTGAAATCGGGGAACAGCGCATTGGCAAAAGCAAAATCCTGCCATACCAGCACGCCGCGGCGGTCGCATTCCTCATAGAAAACGTCCTTCTCGTAGATGCCTCCGGCCCAAACGCGCAGCATGTTCATGTTGGAGTCCACGGAGAGTGCGATCAGATCGCGGTACCGCGAATCGGGAATTGCTCCGATAAAATGGTCGGCCGGAATCCAGTTGGCGCCCTTGGCGAACAATTTCACCCCGTTCAGGACAAATGCAAAGGCGTTCCGCCCCTCCTCATCCTTCAGCTGCAGCTTGATCGTACGGATGCCGAACGGCTTCTTGTAACCGTCCACCTCTTCGCCGTTCGAGAACAGGACGACCTCCAGCTCGTACAAATACGGCTCGCCGAGATCGTGCGTCCACCAGAGACGCGGTGATCCCACGGTCAGATCCACGGAGCCCGTCCGGCCGGTCACCGGAATCCGTGCGGAGGCCACCGCTTCTCCCTTCCGGGTCAGCGACCTAATCTCGCATTCGCGGCGGTAGTCCGGGCGGAAGGCAGTCACTTCAACATCGACGCGGACAACCGCTTCCTTCTCATCCGCCGATACCGTTCTCGCAAAGACGCTGTCCAGCCTGGCCCAAAGCTTGCGCTCGATCCGCACCTTGCCCCAGATGCCGACCGTCACCATCCGCGGACCCCAGTCCCAGCCGAAATTCATGGCCGCTTTGCGGAGCCAAGGACGCTCTTTCGTATAGGAGGACCACTGGAACTGCTCCTTGTCTCGATGATGCAGGTAGAGCGGGTCGAATTTAACCGCGATCGTATTCTTCCCGTGGCGCAGCACGCGGGTCACATCGAACGAATGCGCCATCAGCATGTTGTCCGTCTTCCCGATCTCGAGGCCATTCACGAATACGGTGGCGAATGTGTCCAGCCCCTCGAAGATCAGCTCATGCTTCTCTTCGCCGCCTTCTTCCTTCACGTAGTCGAACTGGGTCCGGTACCACCATTCCTTCTGCTCGATCCAGCGGCTCTTCGCATCGTTATGCCCGAAGTACGGGTTATCGATGATTTTTCTCTCGATCAGCGCGGAATGCACGTCCCCCGGTACCTTCGCGGTGATCCAGAAGCGGTCGTCCAGGCCGGGCGCCGCCGCCTCCAGGGGTCTAACTTGTCCCACGTCAAAATGCTGTATCCTCCAAACACTCTTCAGTTCCACTTGATCCCTCTCCCCTTAGGAAAAAACGAAATGGTTAAGGCTCCCTTGTAGGATGAGCCGCGTCCTCGCGAAATTCGCTCGGCGTCTTCCCCGTAAATTTCTTGAATATCTGGCTGAAATATTTCACGTCTTCATACCCTACGCTGGTCGCCACCTCGCTGATCTTGGCCGGCGAAACGCTTAAAATCTCCATGGCCCGCCGGATCTTCTGCCGGGAGACGAAATCGCCGAAGGTCATGCCGATCTCCTTCTTGAACACTTCGCTGAGGTGGTTCGGATGGAGATGGACATGCCTCGCCACCTGCTGAAGTCCCACATCGCCCCCAAGGTGCTCCTCGATATAAGCGATCGCTTTGCGGACATGCGTCGCCTTGCCTTCGGCCAGCCGGTTGTGATACAGCTTCATCACCGAATACAAATGCTGGAACAATGCATCCTTCGGCGGCGCGGTCAGCTTGAGCTGAAACGGCGGGTTGTTCTCGGGGAAGCCTCCCGTCCCGTTGCGTCCAGTACCCGCTCCAGCCATCTGTGGGCGGCCAGGGCGATGGAATGCACCAGCGCGCCAAGCGACTCCAGCGTCATCTGCGGATCGTCCAGCTGCTCCTGTACGATCCGCTGTACCCAGCCTTTTAATGCGACCGGATCGTCTTCCAGAAGGATGGAAGAAAGCTCCAGCTCCTCCTCCCGCGAACAGACGGTCTTCCCGCCCTTTCGCCGCAGGATCTCCACATAATCCCAGACGTTCTGCCTGAGCAGCGACGTATATCCCGAAGCCCTGTCGGCCGTCCGGTAAGAACGGTGAAGCTCATCCGGTTGATGTACAGGCTCGCCGGCCGTCACAAACAGCGTGCATTTCAGCAGGCGCTCGATCTTCTCGAACAAGGACCTGCGAGCACGCATAGGATCCGCGTCCCTGTCTGCAAGCCGCAAAGCCGCCACAATCCGGTTTTTCTGCAGCGGCGTCTCGCAGCGAAGCAGGTCCTGCAGCATATTATCCACGGCAAAAAGCAGCAGACGATGCCGACGAAGGGGACTCCCCCAGCCTTCCGCCGACAGCAGGAAGACCTGGAACATACCGCCCTTAACCTCCGGCCCGTCAAACAAGCGAGGGAAGTATCCGGGCAGCATCTGCAGGTCGATTCCTCCGGTCTCCCCTTCTACGACCCAGCGTTCGAAGACCCGGTCCACCGCTTCCTTATTGCGGAAATGCTCCTGGCTCCGGGCGGTCCACTTCTCCTCCACCCGCTGCTTGGCCCGCAGAACCGTCTTGATAATATCCTCCGGCCGGCTTGATTTCAGCAAATAATCGCTGACGCCCTGCCGTATCGCCTGCTGCGCATAGCTGAAGTCGTCGTACCCGGATAAAATGATCACTTCCAGCTCCGGCAGCACCTGTCTTGCTTCATCGGCGAGCTGCAGTCCCGATTTCCCCGTCATCCGGATATCGGTCAGCAGAATATTCGGCCTCTCCTCGGGAATCCGGGCCATCGCTTCCTCGGCGGAAGCCGCCGGTTCCAACAGCTCCAGACCCAGCTCGTCCCACTTGATGACTTTGGCAAGTCCGGTACGAATGATGACTTCGTCATCCACGATCATGATTCTCATGCTCTTCCTCCAAGATGGGAATGGAAAAGGATACACGCGTGCCCGCCTGGGGCTTGCTCTCAATGGTGAGGCCTGCCTCCGGCCCGTAATGGAGCATTAGCCGCTCGTTCACATTGCGCAGGCCGTAGCTCGCATCCGGCGAGTCTTCCCCACCGCCCGCATAAATACTGCTTCTCACGAGCTGAAGCTGCTCCTCGGACATGCCTACCCCGTCATCGAGTACCAGAAAGCTCATCCGGTTTTCCTGGCGCTGGGCGTAGACGGTAATCGTTCCTTTCCCTTCCTTTTTTTGAACGCCGTGGATCATCGCGTTCTCCACCAGCGGCTGCAGCAGCAGCTTGAGCATCAGCTTGTCCTGCAGCTCCGGATCGGCCACAATATCGACGTCGAACTGATCCGGGAAGCGGATGGACTGCACCTGCACGTAATTCCTGATATGGGAAAGCTCCTGATGAACGGGGCAAAACTCTTTCCCCTTATTCAAGCTGAAGCGGAGAAAATCGCTCAGCGCCCCGACCATGTCGGCGATGCGCTTCTCCTCTGTCAGAAGTGCGATCCAGTGAATCGAAGACAGCGTATTGTACAGGAAATGCGGATTGATCTGCGCCTGCGGCGCCCGCATATCCGCCTCCTTCTTACGTGCCTCGTTGCGGATCAGCTCACGCTTCAGCTTCTCGATGTGCGTACCGAGCAGGTTGTAGCTTTCGGCGAGCTTGCCGATTTCGTCGGGGAGCCCGCCGGGTACTGCGGCGACGGCTCCTCCGGGTTCACCTTGGAAAGCAGGCGCGCCAAGGTCTGCAGCGGATTGGTCACCCTCTGGATCACGAACAGGATCAGCCCCGCCGTTGCTAGAACGGCGATGGCCACCGCAACCGCTGTCAGCTGCAGGATATATCGGCTCTGCGCCTGGTACTGCTCGAAGGGAATGAGGCCCACGAGCTTCCATCCTGCGAGCGGCTCCTCGTAGGTCAGAACCGTCTTCTTCGCATGTCCAGCCCCATAGGTTGCCGCTCCGTTCGTGCCCGGCTTCATGACGGAAGCAATGCCGGGAAGCAGCGATTCGAGCGGACGGGACAGCCAGCTTTTATCCGTAGCCGATAGAATCATCCCTTTGTCGTTCACCAGAGCGACTTCCCCTTGGCCGCCCGCCAGCTTCGGCTCGGACCAGTACCTCGAAATCGCACTTTCGTCCAGGCTGATGGAAAGCCAGCCCACCGTCTGATAGCTCCCCGGCGTCCGCGACGGACGGATAAAGGAGAAGACATGTCCAAGACCCGCATACGTTTCGACGGTATACAGGCCGGTCCACATTTTCTGATTCACTTCCCGCACATTCACTTGGGTACCCAGATTCGAGCTATAGATCGTTGTTGTGGAAAGCGGTGCAATCTTCGGATTCGCCGGGTAAATCGTGATGTCGGAAATGTATTTTTTCGAGCTGACCAGATTGGTCGTAAACCCGAGAATGCGCGTCCGGGCGTTCAGGTCATCCTCCGGTCCTCTTAAATATTGGGCGACCTCGCCCTGGCCGATCAGAAAGATGGACATGTTCTCGACATCCTGGAGGATGAAGCTGAGATTCCCCTCCATCTGGCGCAGCGTATCGATTCCGGCCTGCTCCGTCTTCGCCTCCGTGGACCGGGACGACAGCGTGTAAGCGAACCCTCCGAGAAATAAAAGAGGGATGAGCGTTGTAACCAGCATGATCATGGACAGCTTCCGTCTTAATGAACCTCCCATCCACCGCCGCATCGAACGCATCCCCCTGTGAAGTAACTTGTAGCCGCAGCTTTCGCTGCGTTTATCCTTTGACCGCTCCCGCCGTCATGCCTTTCATGACCTGCTCCTGGAACAGCAAGTAAACAATAATGGTCGGAACGACCGCAATGGTCATCGCCGCCAAAGTCAAGCCGTAATCCGTCTGGAAGCCGTCCGCAAACGTCGCAATGGCGAGCGGAAGCGTCTTAAGACTGGCTTTGCTGATAAATACAAGCGCGAATGAAAAATCGTTCCACGAATGCAGGAAGCTGAGGATCGTAACGGTCGACAGCGCCGGCGCTGAGATCGGCAAAGCATGATCCGCCAGAAGACGCCCCAGAGTCCCGTTCCGTCAATATATGCAGCTTCCTCGATATCCTTCGGTACCGAGCTCAAATAAGCGGTCAGCACGAAGATCGCCGTCGGCAGCGCGAACGCCGTATAAGGAAGAATCAAGGCCCAGTACGTGTTTAAGAGCGACATCTGCTTCATCAGGATGAAGAGCGGCACCAGGGTACTGTGGATCGGAATCAGCATGCCGACAACGAAGAAGGCAAGGATCCCGCCCTTGAAACGGAATTGCAGACGCGATAATACATAGGAAGCCAGTCCCGACAAGAAAAGCGTAAGAACAAGCGATAATACCGATACGATCACGGAATTGACGAACGCCGTGCCCATTTTCGACGACTGCCAGGCCCTTACGAAGTTATCCAGCCGCCATGTCGCGGGCAGGGAGAACGGACGGTTAATGAATTCCGCATTCGTCTTAAAGGCGCTGATGATCAGCCAAAACAACGGATACAGCGTTAAAATACCATAAACGGTAAGAATAATCCAAAAAAGTCCCTGCTTCCAGTATTTCAAAGAAAAGCCGCCGGAATGCGGGGCCGCGTGCTGAAGCGGTGCAGCGGTGTTGTTCATGGCTCAAGGTCCTCCTTTCCTTAATTCTTGCCTTTGCGGCTGGTCAGCCATTGGCTTGTGCCGATGAAGAGCAGACTGAGCAGGACGATCGAGGTCGAAATCGCACTGCCGTATCCATAGCGGTAAACGGAAAACGTAGAGTTATACATATACGTCGCGAGCAGCTCGGTGGCGTGCGCCGGGCCGCCCTTGGTCATGACGTAGACCAGGTCGAACGACTTAAGGTCGCCGGAAATACAAAGAATGATGGCGACCTGCACCGTGCTCCAGATCATCGGGAGCGTAATCGAGAACAGCTTTCTTGCCCCGGAGGCGCCGTCGATCTTCGCCGCATCGTGGATATCGCCGGGAATGTTCTGCAGCGCGGAAATGAAGATGATCAGATACAGCCCGACGAAGCTCCAAATCAGCGGCGGAATCAGCGAGAAGATGGCGATATGCTCATCCGACAGCCACTGCAGCTTCCAGCTTCCGAGTCCGAGCGCATCCAGCAGGAAATTCAAAATCCCGATCTGCGGATGGTAAATATACTGCCAGATCATTCCGATGACGACCGAAGACATGACCATCGGCATGAAGATCGCGGAGCGCAGAAAACGCTGCAGCGGATTGCTCTTATGGAGCACGATAGCCAGGACGAGCGCAAGCGGCACCTGCCCGAATACCGAAGCCAGGACGAAGATCACGTTGTTCTTGAGCGCGTGCCAGAACACCGAATCGTGAAGCACTTCGGCATAGTTTTTGAGACCGATGAACTTGGCCGCACCGATGCCTTTCCAATCGAAGAAGCCGTAATACGCGGACCAGATGACCGGAACGAACACGAACAAGGTATAAATGAGCAGAGAGGGCGCCAGTCCCAGCACCACAAACCGGCGGATCCGCCAGGCGTTAATCATGATGAATCACTTCCTTTGCCAAATAATCGGCCCTCCTTGAGGGAGGGCCGGGTTCGCGAGGCTTAAGGCTTACTTGCCGAGGGCCCGCGCTTGCGCATCTTGAATTTTCTTCGCTATCGCCTCCGGATTGCCGCCCATCAAGAGTTCCTGGAGACCGTTATTGACCGCTTCGACCGCCGCGGAGCTCAGCTTGGAGTCGTATACCGGCGTGATTTTCACATTTTTCATCAAGTCGTTCAGCTCGATGAAGAGCGGGTTCGCTTTCGTCTTGTCGACTTCAATCTTATAGCTGACAAGCGTGCTTTGCTGTCCAGCGTCGCCTTCTGCCCTTCCGGACCGGACAAAGCATAGAGCAGCTGCTGAGCGGCTTCCTTCTGCGCGCCCGTTACTTTCTTGCTCATCCCCATGCCGGTACCTACCACGCCAGCCGTGGACTGCGGGTTGCCTTTGCCTCCGTCTACCGGAGGAAGCACGGTGATATGCGTTGTGCCGAGCACGTCTTTCGGCGCGTTGTTGACCAGGTTAGCCAGGGCCCAGCCGCCGTCCATGAACATAGCCGCTTTGCCTTGGAAGTACAGCTGCATCATTTGGTTCTCGTCGATGCTGTTGAAGCCGTCCTGGAACGCCTTCGATTTGCCGAGGTCCTGCATCACCGTCAGCGCTTTAATAAATTCGGGATCGGTAAATTTCGCTCCATCTTGCGCGCGCCGCTTTCAGGAACCAATCCGTACCGGTTACGCGGTCGCCGATCGTACTGAAGATCGTGGATTGCGCCACCCAGTTCGCTTTGTTGCCGAGCGCGATCGGGATCACGTTATTTTTGTTGAACGTATCAATAGCGGCTTTCAGCTCGTCCCACGTCTTCGGAGCTTTCACACCGTATTTATCAAATATCGCCTGGTTGTAGTAGATAAAGGAGCTTGGCGCCAGGTTCATCGGAACGGAATAAATCTTGCCGTTTACCGTGAAGCCGTCGAGCGCGTTCGGGATAAAGTTGTTTTTCCAGTCCGGCTTGCTGTTCAGAAAATCGTCGATCGGCTGCAGCAGGTTGCCGTTCACGAATTCCTTCGTCATCGCATCCGGCCACATGACGAACAGGTCCGGCATCTCGTCCGCCGCGGCTACCGTCCGCAGACGCGTTTTCAACCCGTCGGTCGGCAGACCCTCCACTTCGAGATCCACTTCCGGATGCTGCGCTTTGAAATCGTCGAGGATTTTGCGCATCGCAATCGCTTTCGCATCCTGGCCTGTCCAGTTATGCCAAACGGTCAGCTTGACCTTGCCGCCGGAGCTGCCGCCGCTTGCCGCCCCTTTATCATCCGCTTGCTGTCCGCCGCCGCATCCGGCGAGCAGCGTGGTCGCGGCCACCGCGGTTATGGCGAGTTTCGTTATCTTTTTCATGGTTGTTACTCTCCCCTTTCATTGCTGTCTTCATTCTATAGGCTGCAAGCCTTTTCAGTAAGGGGAAAAAGATAAGGGACAGGGTAGAAAAATATCGGGAGGGGAGGAGCCGGTGGGGAGCATTTTCGGCCAATTTGGTTATTAACGGGCTCAAATAAGTTGGCTGTACGGTGGAGGCAAATCCCGACTAGGAAACAAGAAGCTCCCAAAACCACGATGAAAGTGGAGTTGGAAGCTTCTTTGCTTGCGATATTTTCCTCCTAAGCGGGAGGAGCCGCTCAAGCCATGTCAGCCGATAGCGCCAAAGCGTGGCTGTGCAGCTTCTCCACAAATTTCGTCCGGGCCAGGTTGCCTGCGGCGTCTTTTCGCATCAGGCATGTAAAATCGCGAAAAAACCGCTCGTTCCCTACCGGGATCCGGCACACTTCCCCGCTCTCCAGCTCCTTGCGGACCACCAGGCGCGACAGCATCGCCAGCCCCAGCCCCGCGGCTACCGCTTCCTTCACCCCTTGGTCGCTGTTCAGGACATAGGATCGCTCCACCTGCAGCGCATAGCGGCTGATAAACCGGTCGCTAAAGTCTCTTGTCCCGGAGCCTTTCTCACGAAGCACCCACACCTGGCCGCCCAGCTTCTCGGGCTTCACTGTACGCAGAGCGCACAACGGATGCTCCGGGGGTGCGACCACAATCATTTCATCCTGCATAAAGGTCTGCTCCGTCAGGTCCGGATGAGACGCCTTCCCTTCTACGAGCCCGATGTCCAGTTCCGTGCCGCGCACCCCTTGCCCAATCTCTCCTGTATTGCCGATGGTCACTTCGACATCCACGCGGGGAAAAGTGGCCGCATAATCCGCAAGCACCCGCGGCAAAGACATATTCCCCGATCGTGAAGCTCGCTCCGAGCCTCAGCGTTCCGGTTACCTCGTCCCTCAGCAGATGGATCCGCTCACGGGCTTCGTCCACGAGGGAAAGAATCTTTTTCGCCCGTTCGTATAGAAGCTCTCCCGCTTCCGTGAGCTTAACTTGTTGAGGGGAACGGTGGAAAAGCCTGGCCCCGAACTCGTTCTCCAGGTTGCGGATATGAAGACTCACGCCGGGCTGGGAAAGATTCAGCGACTTGGCCGCCCGGGAGAAGTTGCTCTGTTCGGCGACGGTAACGAAAATTTTCAGCGTTTCGGCGATCATGATGTCCGGTTCCCCTTCCTGCCGCACTCCGGGCGGCATCATAAACAAAACTGATGATGACCATAGCAGATCGGTATTTCCATTTCCGGCCGCATGACCGATTATATTGAAACCATACCTTACATGACTTGCCTATTGCAAGGAGGAATCAACGTGATGACGACACATACGAAAACCCCTATGACTATACCATGGAAGTCTTTTCCGTTAAAAGAGCGCCTGAATACCGGCTTGATCCGGGGGGTTCTATTGACGTTGGTGCTGGCGGTGCTCGCACAGACGACGGCCGGACTGCCGTTCTTCCGCATCATGGGTCCGCTGGTGATCGCGATTGTTCTTGGAATGGCCTGGAGAGCCGTCTTCGGGGTACCGGAAGGTGCCGAGGCAGGCATGGCCTTCTCCAGCAAAAGGCTGCTTCGGCTCGGCATTATTCTGCTCGGCATGCGCCTCAGCTGGACGGAGATGGCGCAGGCCGGCCCCAAGGTTTTCGTCGCCGGTGGCGCCTGCCTTCTCTTCGCGCTTATCACAGTCTATCCGCTCACGCGGCTCTTCGGCGTGGGCCGCCGGCTCGGGCTGCTGACCGCCTGCGGTACGGCGATCTGCGGAGCCGCCGCAGTAGTGGCCGTCGCTCCGCAACTGAAGGCGACGGATGAAGAGACTGCGATCGGAGCGGCAAACGTTGCCCTCCTTGGCACCGCGTTCACGCTGATGTACACAATGCTGCGGCCGCTGCTCGGGCTGTCGCCTGCAGCATACGGCGCTTGGTCGGGGGCTACGCTCCACGAGATCGCCCACGTTCTTGCCGCCGCGGCACCCGGCGGTAAGGCGGCCGCGGACCCCGCGTTACTCGTGAAGCTGTCCAGAGTCGCGCTTCTTGTACCGGTCGCCATCGGCATGGGCTTATGGTCGAAGAGGAGCGAACCAACCGAAAAAACCGGAACCGCACGAGGCCGCTGGAAAAAACTTCCCATCCCCTGGTTCATCGTCGGCTTCCTGCTGGTAAGCGGCATTCACTCGCTCGACCTGCTCTCGGCCCGGGCTGCGGGAGTCCGCCGTCTCCTTCTCATATGTACTGCTCGCGATGGCTATGGCGGGTCTCGGCCTGAACGTCGAGCTTCGGGCCTTCCGCCGGATGGGACTGAGACCGCTGGCCGCCGGGCTGATCGGCTCCGTCCTGCTGTCCGCCTTCGGCTTCGTGACCGTCCGCTTCCTCGGCTGGGGATGAGCCGGTTTTCGCCAAGATTCGATAAGCGTGTCAGCTCCTGCGCTTTCCCGGGAAATTCCATTCCCCGCCGGGCAAGTATTTCCTTTTTAAATTTGCGGCTTAAGTAAAGGGGATGAAGATTTAAAGCGGCTGCACAGGATTCCCGTGTAATTCACAGGGGCGATTGAACCGGGTTCCAGTTTTCTTTAACAGAAGGGACCGGCCATCGTGTGCCGGTCCCTTAACGTAAATATTTAACTCAAGCGGACCGCCGCAGGGTCGTTCACATCGGAAGCAACCGATACGCCCCGGGTCGTAGACGCCGTCCGCGGATCGCGGCACTCGATCCGCGTTGAAGAGCCGCCGGATACCGCAAGCATCGCGTTGCCGCTTGCTCCCCCGCTCCTCCCAACCGAACCATCTGGAAGTCCCGGCATTGATGAAGCTTCACCAGCGGGCCTTCCGCCGTGAACAGATTCACATCCTCCAGTTCCATTCCCTTTACGTTGTTGCAAATCATGCCTTCGCGGGCATCGGCCGTATAGTTCTGAAGCGTAACCCCTTCGAGCGGCATTTCCGCCAATCCGTTTACAAGAAACGCCCTATCCGCCCCGGCGCAGTTCGCATCTCGGATGCTAATGCTACGGAAAATGGGGGTTCCCTCCGTAACCGGGTACCGTTCTTCCTTCAGCGTGCCGGAGCCTTCCATTCCTTCATAGAACAAATTAAAGGATATCGCGTCGCCTGCAATATCCCTCATCCGGATACGCTCAATAAGGATGTTCTCGACGACACCCCCGCGTCCCCTGGCACTCTTGAAGCGGAGACCGATATCGGTGCCGATAAACGTGCAGTCGCTCACCAGCACATTCCGCACACCTCCGGACATCTCACTGCCGATGACGAACCCGCCATGGCCGTGGTATACGGTGCAATCCCGAATGGTAATGAATTCGCTCGGAAGGCCGAGTGCGCGTCCGGCCTCGTCTTTTCCCGACTTCAGACAGATCGCGTCATCTCCCACGTCGAACGAACACGATTCTACGACGGCATAACGGCAGGAGTCGAGATCAAGCCCATCGCCGTTTTGCGCAAACCAAGGGTTGCGAACCGTTACATTCCGGATCGTGATATGCTCCGATGCCCAGGGATGCAAGTTCCATGCCGCCGAGTTTTGGAAGGTCGGCCCGTCAAGCAGGATCCGGCTGCATCGGCGGAAGCTGAGCAGGTTCGGGCGCAAATAGTCGCGGTAGGGGAGGAAGTCCTCCGCTTCCGTCTTCCCGTCCTGAAGCAGTCTTTGTACACATGCGGCTCCTTCCATTGCTGCCCGGGTCGGCCACCAAATCCCTTCCGATTCATCGACAACGCCCCCGGATCGAACCAGACGTTCCCACTGCTTAACCGTCATTTTCCAGCGCTTCACGGGCCGCCAAGCGTCTCCCCGCCGTCAAATATGCCTTTTCCCGTTATCGCTATATGCTCTGCACCCTCGGCATCCAGCGGAGACTGGCGGCGGACGGACGGGCTACCTTCAAAATGAGACGAAACCGGCGGGTAATCCTCAAACTTCTTGCTGAACAGCACGGTCGCGCCCGCCTCCGTATACAGCTCCAGTCGGCTCGTCAGCTTGAGAGGCCCGGTGAGCCAAAGCCCCGGCGGGATAATGACTCTACCTCCCCTGCCGCTGCGCATGCTTCTATAGCCTGGCGAAAAGCCCCCGTATTGTCTGCCCTTCCGTCCCCCGTCGCGCCGAAGTCGGTTAATCGTACAGAGTAGTCCGGTATTTCCGGTAGCAAGCACGTCCGGCATGGTCCACGTTCGTTCCCTTTTTTGATATGATGTCATGGCTTTCCCTTCCCGCTTGTCATTTTGTACCTCTCCATCCCCCTTATTATAGAGCAGACCATTCATATAGGAATTAATCAAGTTCTTGTCCTTCTGCCGTGAAAATTGATTCTGTATGTCTTTATAAGATGATAGTAACCGATTGCCCCGGCCGGAGATGAACCACGATAGGGTTACTTCCATCCAACGGGGGAAATCGCTTGTCCCGCCGAATCTACGACTTTCGGAGGGTGTGTCAGATCGAGGCGGATACGGCAGTCGCCTTCGCTGGATGCCTTAACAACCGCTTTCCTCAGCTTTCCTTCCTCCCATTCGATATCTACCTCGTACCCTCCTCTTGCTCTTAGGCCCCTTACCCGGCCCTGCTTCCAACGGGATGGCAGGGCCGGAAGCAGATGAAGCTCGCCCCGATGGCTTTGCAGCAGCATTTCGGCGATGCCGGCCGCCCCCCGAAGTTGCCGTCGATTTGAAAAGGCGGGTGGTTATCAAACAAGTTGGGCAGGGTGGAGTGCCGAAGCAGACTCCTCCACATGATGATAGGCTTCATCTCCGTCCAGCAACCCTGGCCCAAAAGTTGACAATCCAGGCACGGCTCCAGCCCGTATGCCCTCCACCGTTACTCAGCCTTCGTTCCAAGGTTACTCTTGCGGCGGCCGCCAGCTCCGGAGCCACGTTCGGAGAAATTTTCGTTCCGGGATGCAGAGCGAACAGATGGGAAATGTGCCGGTGCCCCGGTTCCGCCTCGTCATAGTCTTCAAGCCATTCCTGAATCTGGCCGTGTCTGCCGATTCGGGTTTCCGGCATCCGCTTCAGCAGGTTCTCAAGCTCGTTTCGAAACGTTTCATCCACTCCAAGCAGGGCTGAAGCGCTGATACAGCTTTCGAACAGCTCCGTCAAGATTTGTGCATCCATGGCCGGCCCGTAGCACAGCGTTCCGGATTCGCCTCCGGGCAGGATATAGCGGTTCTCCGGAGATACGGATGGAGCGGTGACCAGGACGCCTTGCGGTGATTCCACCAGAAAATCGACGAAAAACTGCGCCGCTTCCTTCATCGTTTCATATGCTCGCTCCAGGAATGTGAAGTCTTGCGTAAATTGGTAATGTTCCCACAAATGCAGACACAGCCAGGCAGCACCTAGCGTCCAATAGGTAGCCGGAGGATAAATATCCTGGGGAGCGGTATCCGCCCAAATATCCGTGTTATGATGGGCGACGAAGCCCCGGCGACCGTACATGACCCTTGCGGTGCGCCTCCCCGGCTCCCTCATCCGCTCGATCAGATCGAATAAGGGAGAGTGGCATTCGGACAAATTGCAGGATTCCGCATGCCAGTAATTCATTTGCGTATTGATATTGATCGTAAATTTACTGTCCCAGGGAGGAAGCATTTCATCGTTCCAAATGCCTTGCAAGTTGGCGGGCAAGCTTCCCGGCCTGCTGCTGGCGATCAGCAAATACCTGCCGAATTGAAAATACAAGGCGATCAGTCCCGGGTCATCGGCTCCCTGCTTCATGAGCTCCAACCGCTCCGGCGTGGAGAGGGCGGTCTTGTCCTCGCTTTGCGCATCCTGCAGGTCGAGCGAAACCCGCCCGAACAGTTCCCCGTGATCGGCGGTATGTCGGGCCAGCGAACTCGGTATAAGACAAGGATGAAGCGGCTTCCAGCAGGTTGAGGCAGGCCGGCTCCGCATGTTCATACCGAAACGTCGTAGCGGCGGTGATCCTGAATTCTACACTTCGCGCACCTTCCACCACCAGATGCTCACCGATGGTTCGAATCGTCCCCTCATCCGAAGAGGCCCGGACCATGACCGCATAATCCTCTCCGCCCGTGCCGTAACAGCTGTTGCGCATGACCAGGCTGTTGTCCCCGCGCTTGCCCGCATAATCCACATATTTCCCTTTCTTCCGGTCAAAACGGGCGCGGAGCGACATTCCGTCGGGGCAGTCCGTCTCGATACGATAAACCAACACTTGGTCCGGGTAGCTGACGAACGTCTCTCGCCGGTAACGGTAACCGTTCAGTTCATAGGAAGTAACCGCAACCCCCGCTCCAAATCCAAGGATCTGGAGTACTGGGATATTTCGCCTTTCTCCTCGGCAATGAGGAGCAAATCACCCGCCGGCATATAATGCCTCTGGCTGCAGGGTGTGCCCGAGAAGGCGGTTTCCGCCAGCCGGTGCGCTTCCTTCAGTTTACCTTCAAACAGCAGATTTCGAATGACGGCCAAATGTGCCAGCGCATCCGGATTGTTCCGGTCCGAAGGTCCGCCGTACCATATCGAATCTTCATTCAGCTGGATTCTTTCTCTGGCCGGATCTCCAAAAATCATTGCCCCGAGCCGGCCGTTGCCTAGAGGCAGAGCTTCATTCCAGTTTCTCGCAGGCTGTTTGAACCAAATCCGATGATTCATGATGAATCCATCCCCTTTGATTAAAATGAATAACCAACCTTATGAAGTACCGGTTGTGATGAACGCCGGGAGCCGGGAGCCGGGAGTCAAGGTACCCCAATAGAGCTCCGGGTTTTATCCGGCACCGTTCCGGTAAAGCAAGACAGCGTCAGAGCATTGACAGCGATTTCAAATGCCGGTTCGTTTCCTCCGTTCATTCCCCCTCCTTGACGATGGCTTTCCGGCGGCGGCGACTGCACAGATTCCGAAGACGGCTCTCCCCGCTTGGTTTCATCTCGTTTGATTCCAGCTTTGTTTGCCAATAGCTTTGTATGTTATTATGCACGAAGCGATGAGGTACAGGCCATATTCCGAAAACAACTTCTTGCCGTATCCCCATAAGGAAGCGGCTTCTCCGGCCCTCAACCGCGCCGAATGGCTCTAAGTCATTCTAATTCGCAGCTCTTTCAACAAACAAAAAAGGCCGACCGCGGCTTGCTCGCGATCAGCTTGAGGAAAATATCGGGTTTTATCCGGCTTTCTTGTAATTCCTTCTTTGAGGAACGGACTATTCCTCCCGGTTCCATAGACGCCGGAGCTCCTCGCTCCGCTGAAGCGAGCTCATCCAGCGTTCCGGCCGCTTCTACCCGGCCTTCCTTCATCACGAGGATGCGGTCCGCCCGGGCCAGCGCCGCCTTGCGGTGCGACACGACCAGACACGCCGCCCCCGGCGCTGCGCTTCCAGGCGCTCCCACAGCCTGCGCTCGGTATCGACGTCGAGTGCGCTGGACAGATCGTCGAACACCAGGAGCTGCGCCTCCCGCACAAACATGCGCGCCGCCGCAGTGCGCTGCGCCTGGCCGCCGGACAGCTTGACGCCTCGCGGCCCGATCACGGTCTCCAGCCCCAGCGGCAGACGCTCCAAATCCGGCTCAAGGACTGCCGAATGAATCGCCCGGTTCAGGCGGTCCCGGTCCGGGGCGACCCCAGCAAAATATTGTTCGCCAGCGTATCGCTGTACAGCCGCGGAATTTGCGGCGTATAAGCGCTGCGGGGTGGAATGAAGAAATCCGCCGGCTCCTCCACCCGCTCGCCGTTCCAACGGACTTCCCCGCCTGCTTCGGCAAAGCAGGCCGAGCAGCGTCCTTACGAGCGTCGTTTTCCCGCCGCCTACGCGCCCGGTGATGACGGTGAAGGAGCCTCGGGGAAGCTCCAAATCGATTCCTTCGATCCCCGCCCCGTCTCCGGATAGCGATAAGTCAGCCCCTTTACCGACAAATGTTCCAGGCGGTCGGCCGCTTCAGCCGATACTACCTTAGGCTTCGGTGCCGGGCCGCGCAGGAACAGCGGATGGTGCTCGGTAAGCCGGTCCGCCGGCGCCCCCTGCAGAAGGGCGATCAGCCGGTCCTTCGACACCGTGCTTTGCTTGAAGTAAGTCATGAACTTGCCGAAATTTTGAATGAACTGCGTCACGAACGTAAGGTAATAAACGAACAAGGCGAAATCGCCCACCGTGAAGCTCCCGTCCCGCATCGACTGCGCTGACAGCAGCAGGATCAATCCGGTACCGAGGTTTACGGTATTCGAGAAGATCGAATCGAGCGACGAGTTCATCAGCTTATCCTTCAGCATTGCTTCCCGCCGCTGGTCGTTCAGCCGCGAGAAGCGGCCGATCACGCGATCCTCCGCTCCCGCCACCTGAATCGACTGAACGGCCATGAACATTTCGCTGATCGCGCCGGTGACCTGGCTCGTCGCCTCCCGGCTGGCGGCGCGGTACTTCTGCAGCAAGGCCGTCGAAAGCTGGGCGACCGTCACGACGACCACCAAGGGCAGGAAGACCCACACCGTCAGCTCCGCGTTGATTTTGATCAGAATATAACACGAAACGGCGGCGAAGAAGGTCATCCCGAACGCATCGACCGACCAGCTGACGGTCTCCTCCACCTGATCGACATCGTCGCGGAACGAGCTGATGGCCTCGCCCGGCGAGCAAGGGATAGCCCGGGCGCCCGGCTCCTTTAACACATGATTCAGCAGATTACGCCGCAGCGGCGCCCCCGATCCGGAAACGAAACTGCACGTCCGTAATAAACCCGAAGATGATCAGAACCACCCGCGCAAGGGCCGCCAGCAGCAGGAAGCCGATCAGCGACCAAACGCCGAAGCGGTAAGGCGCGTTCCCCGACAGCACGTCGAAGAACTGCTTGGTCACCAGCCCCGGGACGATCGGCGCCAAATAAATGAGCGACCAGGCCAAGGCATTCAGCCAATACCGGCTCCACCTGTAGCCCGTAAGCCGCAGTAAAAATGAGAACGTGCTCATACCAGCATTTCCTCCATTCCCACCTCAAGCATCTTGCTGTAGCGGGAGCCCGGATCCGCCGCCAGCTTCCGGCGGTCGCCGAATTCCGCAATCTCCCCGTTATCCAGTACAAGAACGCGGTCCGCACGTTCGATCGTCGCCAGCCGGTGCGCGATAATAATACAGGTTCGATTCTGCAGCGACCGGCTGATCGCCTGCTCGATGCGCTGCTCCGTCACCGGATCAAGACGGGAGGAGGCCTCATCGAGAATGACAAGGCCGGGATCGGACAAGAATACGCGCGCGAACGAGAGCAGCTGCGCTTCGCCCGCGGACAGCCCGCCGCCGCCGGACTCCAGCATCGTATCCAAACCCGCGGGGAGCGAGCGGAACCAGGAGCCGAGTCCCAGCTCCTCCAGCACGCGGACGATCGCCGCGTCGTCCACTTCTTCGTCAAAGAACGTCAGGTTGTCGCGGACCGTCCCTTGGAAAATTTCGATCGTCTGCGTGACCATCCCGACCCGGCTGCGCAGCTCTTGCAGCTTCGCTTCGCGGATATCCGTGCCGCCGAGGAGGATCCTTCCCTGCTGCGGATCGTAGAAACGCAGAAGAAGACGGGCCAGCGTCGTTTTGCCGCTGCCCGTACGGCCGAGCAGGCCGAGCACCTGTCCCGGCTCCATACGGAAGCTGACGCCCTTCAGGGTCAGCGTCTCGTTATCGTAGCCGAAGCCGACTTCCTCGAAGCTTACGGACAGCGCACCGCCGCCGATAGGCGCCCCCGGTCCGTCCTGCACCGCCGATTCCGTCTCGAGCAGCTCGCGGACGCGGACGATGCTCGCATCCGCCTTTTGCAGATCCTCCATTTGGGTGCGGATCTTCTCAATCGGTTTAGCCATCAGCTCCGTGTAATAGAAGATCATGTATACGGTTCCAAGCGTAATAGAGCCCTGCTTCCAAAGGTAGTAGCTGAGCGCGAAGGCAACGGCATTGCCGATCGTAAAGACGACCAGCGTCGTGATCCACATCGAGGCCCATCCGAGAAAAGCGCGCACCCTCACCGGCGACCATTCCCGCAGCAGCATATGGAAGCGGTGCATCACAAAGCCCGTCGCTCCATTCGCCCGCGAGTCCTCCGTCCCTTCCAGATGCTCGCCCAGAAAACCGTAGAAGCCGGCGCTGATTTGACGCAGCTTCCCCCAATGGGGCACCGCAAAACGGCGGATATATTGAATCGCCGCCATCGCGAAGACGACGAACACCAGCATACCTGCACCGATGAGCCATCCCTCGCGGAACAAGAGAACAAGCATACCTGCTACGAGCAGCAGATTGCTAAGCGGCGTAATGACGAAGTTGGAAAAGAAATTCGCCAGGTTATTGATGTCCCCGTCCACCCGTTCAATAATCGCGCCCGAGGTATGGGACTTATGAAAGGTCATGTCGAGCTTCAGACAATGCTCCGCCACATCGCTGCGCAGGCGGTTCGTCGCCTTCCAGCCGATGTTCTCCCCAAGGTAAGTCGCGGCCACGTTCACCAGTTGCTGCACGAGCGTCACGCCTAGGAAGAGCGCCGCCGCATACATAAGCGGGCGGTTCGTACTTTGCGTTTGCGCCGTATCGATAAAATACCGGATGATTTGCGGGTTCACGAGCTGCAGCACGATGCCGCTTAGCAGAAGTACGGTGAGAGCCGCCATGCCCCGCCGCTGCTCCTTCAAGTAGCGGTACAGCAATAGGGTATATTCCCGAACCGGGATTTTGCGCGTTTTCTTGTCTTGCATCCCCGAACCCCCATAGAGAGAAATAAGGTCCATTCTAACACAGGGCGGCAGCTTTTCCCATACGTTACCAGAGGAAAAAACGGATATAATCAAATCCCCCGGTTAAAAACAAAAAAAGGACCGGCCGGCCCTTTCCCTTACAATGCCTTACGCATTCTGACGTGCCAAATCCCCGCATCGAGGAAAGGCTCCTCGGAGATCACTTCATACCCCAGCTTGCGGTAAAACGGCTCCGCCTGTACCTGCCCGTCCAGAATGACGGCCGGCACGCCTTGCGCCTTGATATCTTCCTCCATGGCCTGAATGATCAGGCGCCCCAATCCGTGCCCGCGGTAGGGCGCCAGAACGGCAATCCGCTGCAGCTTCGCCGTCCGGTCGTCATACATCCGCCACCTTGCGGCGGCAACGGCCTCGCCTTCTTCATTTTGGATCAGAAAATGCCTGCAGCTTTCCGGCGAGGCGTCGTATTCGTCCATCTCGAGGTCCGTCGGCACCTGCTGTTCTTCCACAAATACCTTGATACGAACCGCAAAGCATTCCTTGAGCTGCTTCTCTGTCTTCACCTGTACAACTTCCATGACGGCCTCCTATGTCCTACGTAAAATTTCAGCTCCGTCATTATACCATCTTCAGGCCGAGAAAGCTTTCTTTAGAGCATCCCTAACGCGGTCCTTATTGAACGGCTTCACGATAAAATCGCACGCCCCCATCGATACGGCCTGAATCAGAAGAGCCTGCTGCCCCATGGCGGAGACCATCATGATTTTCGCATCAGGATGCTGCGCCTTGATCTCCTTGAGCGCCGTAATGCCGTCCATCTCGGGCATCGTAATATCCATCGTCACAAGATCCGGCTGTACCTCTTCGTACAGCGATAGCGCTTCCACCCCGTTACCGGCTTCCGCCGCCGTCTCGTAACCCAGCTCTTCAATGACATTTTTCAAGATCATCCTCATAAAAAGCGAATCATCCACGATCATTATCCTCTTCACGCGTTCTTTGCCCCCAACCGATCGTATGATAGCTACAAAAAAAGCCCCCTTTGACTGCATAAAAGGGAGGCCCATGATCAGCTAATATGCTCGTGTTTCCAGCAAACTGGCTGACTTAGCTTACACATTAGTCCCTATAGCTTTGCGTCCTTGGCTTTCGCCAAGTTTGCCCTTATTTTCCACTGTGGTTGATTCAGTTGTATTATAGCATCCCACCGCAAAAAAACAAGTATCAGGTTCGTTCGCTCCGTCCCCGAGACAGGAATCGCCATTTGGGGCTGTTTCCGGTCAAAAACATTCGTTTTCGCGGCTTTCGCCCAACTTAGCGGGATAAGCATCCACATTATTCGCCATAGCATAGTCTAAACTATCAAGACATCATCATTTCACGAGAGGGGAATTCCGAGCATGAGCAAAGAAACGCGTTCTTTCCAGCGACCGTATTATCATCATCATCATCATTACCCGCATCACCCGCATTACCCGTATGGCCACTACCCGCATTACCATCCATACGGCTATTACCCGCATTACCCGTATGGTCATTATCCGCATTACCATCCTTACGGCCATTATCCGTACGGTCATTACGGTCATACGTTTGGCCGCAACGAGAAAGCTTAAAAATCCGCATCTGTCTTCCGGAAGACCGGCGGGCCCTCTGTCTCCCGGTTATGCTTTGGAAGGCTATGCCCCGTTTCCGTTCCGCCGGCCCCGGCGAATTGGAAAAAAGGCCGGCGGCTGGATCTGCCGTCGGCCTGGCAAGCAGGATGGGCCCGTCTCCAGGGGACGGACTACAGCTCGAAGGATTCCCCCGGCTTCAATGCTTTCCCATTGATCCCCTGCGGGAAAGAAGCTCTATGTAGGCAGTGCCGTCTTGGGAGATCAGGTCGAAGGTATTATAATGCACCGGAACGACGAGCTTAGCCCGCGACCATTCCGCGGCGATCGCCGCATCCTCCGGCCCCATCGTATACAGATCCCCGATCGGCAGGAACGCCAGATCAATCGAATGCCGATCCCCGATCAGCTTCATATCGGAGAACAGATTCGTATCCCCCGCATGCAAAATGGTTTTACCCTCCCACCGGATCACCAGTCCCGCAGGCGACCCGCCGTAAACGATTTTTTGCTCGTCATGCAAAATAATGCCCGAGCTGTGGAAGGCCGGCACCATCTGCACCTCGGCAAACCCTAACGAGAGCTTCCCGCCGATGTTCATGTCCCGTGTACGGACGCCCTGCCAGCTCATGTAGGTCGCCAGCTCGTGAATGGCGATGAGCGTAGCGTCGTTATTCTTCGCAATGGCGGCGGCATCCTGAATATGATCCGCATGCGCATGCGTCAGAAGCACGTAATCGGCGCGGACCTTGTCCGGCTTGACCGCGACCAGCGGATTGTCCGACAGGAACGGATCGATGATGATGGAATGCTCCCCGCTCGTCAACTGAACGCAGGAATGACCGTGATACTCCACTTTAATCACAGAAAAACCTCCTTCTATGGAATGGATTCGTTCCTTCCCATTATATCCCTTTTAGACGGTCCAGGGCCAATGGTGCCCTATGGAAGATTGCCGCACACTTCCATACAAGTGTATTTCCGTGCCGATCTTGCTATAATAAGCCGTATCGATCACGGCATTGAGGGAGCGGGAGGAATCAGTATGGCATTCGGAATTACGAGAGAGGAGCTCATGGCTTGGAAAGAAGCCGTCAGCCGGGGCGAGATCGCTTTGATCACCCATTATTGGTACGATCCGCGTTTTCCGGACGTAACGACCGTGACCAAAGCAGGCTGCTCCGATCTGGACAGACTTACGGCGTGGTGCGTAAAGTACGGGTTAAACCCCAGATACATCCATCGCCGCTCCCAGTTTCCCCATTACGACCTGATCGGCCCGAAGCAGGTGGAAATCCTGCAAAAGGAACAGCGGTGGGATCAGCTCGGGCGCTTTAAGCTTCTATGAACATGGGTCCGGAGTCTTTCCCGTCAGCCGGATTGTCCGATAACCGCGCCGGCGAGAAGTTCATAGGACCGCAGACGCTTCGCGTAATCGGGGACGGGCGTCACAACGAGAAACTCTTCCGCTCCGTACTCCCGCTGAAGCTCTGACAATCCCGCTCTTACCCGCTCAGGAGTGCCTTGGATCAGCTTCCGCTGCGGCGCAGACCTATCCTCCCCTTCTCTCCTTCCGGCCGGAACCAGGCCGCCCCCGCCTCTGTGAGACGTGCCGCCTCCTCCTCGGTATCCGCGCAAATGACGCCTATCGCGACGATCGCCCTCGGCTCCGCTCCGAGCCGGGAAGGCCGAAAATCCTGCCGGTAAGCCGCCAGCAGCTCTCCCGCCTCCCGGTCGCTCATAAATTGCCCGAAGACATACCCCGTTCCGAATTCGGCCGCATACGAAGCGCTCTTGTTATTCGTGCCTAGTATCCACACTTCCGGCGCCTCAGGAGGAATGGGCCGCGCATGAACAAGCTCCCCTTCCACCCGATATTCGCCGCTGAGTAAATCCGCCAGCGCCTTCAGCGATTCCGGGAGCCGGCTGACGTTTTCCAGGAAATTGCCGCTGAGCGCCATGGTGACATGGGCCGAACCGCCGGGCGCCCGTCCAATACCAAGATCAACCCGACCCGGATTCAGCGCTGAGAGCAAATGAAACGTTTCCGCCACCTTGATCGGCCGGTAATGGGGCAGCAGCACCGCACCCGAGCCTAACCGGATCCGCCCCGTTACGGCGCCTATGTGGGCAAGCAGAACCTCCGGCGCAGTACAAGCCAGCCCCGGCATGTCATGATGCTCGGCCGCCCAATAGCGGTGATAGCCGAGCCGCTCCGCCGCCTGAGCGAGAAGAACCGCTTGTCTCAAAGCTTCCGAAGCGTCTGCACCTTGCAGCACGGGGACCAAATCCAGTACGCTGAGCCTCATCTTACCCCCACCTTATGTATGCGAATGACAAGATTGTCCATAATACAAAATGATTGCCTTTCGATTCCGCCGGCCTACCGCGCCAAGCATGCCAAGAAAGCGAGGTATTTCAATGAATCCCAGAGAAAACCGCCCCGCCGACCCGTTCGGATCCGGCATGGCCGCATACCCGGATATCCCCTTTTCCCGCAATCGTCTTCTGCACTGGCTAATCGGCGTATATGCCGTTCTTTGGGCCATATTGGCTATAGCTCCGCTCGACCGCATGCAGTGGTTGATGGAAAACCTGTTGCCTGTCGGGGCGGTGGTCGCCCTTGCCTGCACTTACCGTAAATTCCGTTTTTCCAACGTCTCTTACATTCTCATATTTGTATTTCTCTGCATCCATACCTTCGCGGCACATTACACTTATCAGAATACGCCGGTGGACGTATGGATCAAAGCCGTGATGCATACGCAAAGAAGTTATTTTGACCGGTTCGTTCACTTCTTCTTCGGGCCGCTGATGGCCTATCCGTTCCGGGAAGTCTTGATGCGGCTGGCCGGACTGCGCGGGTTCTGGTCCTATGTTCTCCCGGCCGCTCTCGTGTTCGCCTTCAGCTCCCTGTTCGAGATCATTGAAATGTTCGTGGCACTGGCGCCGGACAAGCCGGAGCCAACTATATCGGACTGCAGGGGGACATTTTCGATTCGCAGAAAGATATGGGCCTGGGACTGGCGGGCGCGTTCGTTTCCATGGGGATTCTCGCATGGGTGTACGAAGCGTCTCGGAAAAAACGGCCTTCCCCCGCACACAGCTGAGAAATAGCTTACCGGTTGAGCTCCCACAGGATCTGCGCGCCTTCCAGTACGAGATCGGGAACGGCATGCTGGATCGTTTGCGACTCAGGCGAAATGAGCTCCGACAGTCCCCCGCAGGCTACCACGGTAAAAGGAAGACGATATTCCTCCTTGATTCTTGTGACAATGCCGTCGACCTGCCCCGCTACCCCGTTGACAATCCCGTATATGATGCTGGAAGAGGTGTCATGGGTGATCCTTCTTTCCGGACTTGTTATATTGACGGGAGGCGACTGGGCGGCACCCCGAAACAAGGCGTCCGCCGAAATCGAAGCCCCCGGCAGGATCGCTCCGCCGACAAATTGCTTCTTATCGTCAATGACACTGATAGCCGTCGCCGTTCCCATGCAGACGACGATCACCGGCGTCCCGTAGCGCTTGATGGCGCCTATCGCGCTGGCGATCCGGTCCGAGCCGGTCTGGGCCGGCTGATCCGTCACAATCTTCATGCCCGTTTTGATTCCGGGGCCTACCACCAGGGTTCGGATGCCAAGCTTCTCCTGGCATACCTCCTGAATCGCACGGGTTAAGGTCGGCACGACAGAAGAAATCACGGCGCCGTCCAGCCGCTTTCGGTCGAAACCGTTTTGCTGAAACAACCGGTCGATCGCAATCCACAGCTCTTCGGGGAACATGCTGCGCCGGGTCGCAATCCGCCAAAAATGTATAAGCTCTGGGCCCCGGTAGACCCCCGCCTTGATTTGCGTGTTGCCGACATCGAAGATGATTACCGTATCTATAAACGCTCATCCTTTCAGATGGTTATGGCCTGTCAATCCTCTTCTATATCATCTTACAAATGGCGTTTTTCTGCAAATAAGCCGCCGGCCCCTGCTCCAACAAGGGCCGGCGGCTTCCGAAATCAGGAGCCGATCCGCTCTACAAGGCTGCGTGCGATCCGAACCCCGGCCGCTCCGGCTTGCGCCAGCCCGCGCGTTACACCGGCCCCGTCGCCGCCGCAGAAGAGACCCGCGATCTCCGTCTCGAGTTCTCCCGTCAGCTTCGGCCGCGCCGAGTAGAACTTGGCCTCTACGCCGTAGAAGAGCGTATGCTCCGAAGCGATGCCCGGCGTTACTTTATCGAGCGCCTCCACCATCTCGATCAGGCTTTTCATCGTGTTATACGGCAGTACAAGGCCGAGATCCCCGGCACCGCTTCCTTCAGCGTCGGCTCAAGGAACCCTTCGCGGATGCGCCCTTCCGTGGAGCGCCGGCCGCGGATAATATCCCCGTATTTCTGAACGATAACGCCGCCTCCCGACAGATCGTTCGCCCGTTTGCAAATTTCTCTCGCATATTCATTCGGCTTGTCGAAGGGCTCCGTAAAGCGGTGGGAGACGAGCAGCGCAAAGTTCGTATTGCTCGAGCCGAGCGCCGGATCCTTGAACGCATGCCCGTTCGCCGCCATCACGCCGCTGTGATTTTCCACAACGACGTGTCCGGAGGGATTGCTGCAGAAGGTGCGCACCCGCGTACCGACCGACGTGTTATATATAAATTTGCCTTCATACAAATGCTCGTTGATTTCGCGCATGACGACGTCCGACGTTTCCACCCGGACCCCGACATCCACCTGATTGTTGTACATTTTGAGCCGCCGTTTGCGCAGCACCTCGTTCAGCCAGGCCGAGCCGTCGCGGCCCGGAGCGACCACCACGTAATCCGCTTCCACCTCTTCCCCACTGCGCAGCAGGATGCCGCGTACCCGATGCCCCTCCTTCTCCTTCACGGTCAACAGATCTTCCACTTCCGTCTTGAAGGACATATCGATCCGCTCTTTCAAATAAGCGTTAATCGATTTCAGGATCTGCAGGTTCTGCTCCGTACCGAGATGCCGGACCTGGGCGCGCAGCAGCTTGAGCCCCGCAGCATAGCCCCGCTGTTCGATCGAACGGACGACCTCCGTCGTCGGATCGGTGATCGTATCCGTCGCGCCGTGCTTCAGATTGATGGCATCCACATAGCGGATCAATTCAAGCACCTGCGACGGCGGCAGGTAGTCCGTCAGCCAGCCGCCGAATTCTGTAGTAATGTTGAATTTGCCGTCGCTGTAGGCCCCGGCGCCTCCGAAGCCGCCGGTGATGGAGCAGGCCGGCAGACAGCCGGCGAATGCTTTTTTGCCGGCGGGCGGAGGACACAGCTTGATTTTCTCCTCCAGAATAGGGCAGCTGCGGTGATCGATATCGTGTCCTTTGTCCACCAGCAGGACGCGGGCGCCCGGCGCTTTCAAGGTCAGCTCGTAAGCCGTAAAAATGCCGGCAGGTCCCGCCCCCACCACAATCACATCATAGGTTCGCTTCGTCATCCACGTATCCTCCTTGGTTCAATCAGTTGTCCAGCGTATAAAAGCACGCAAAAAAACCCGGCCGTACCAAGGTACGGGGAATAAAGCCCGCACCTTCGTAGCCAGGAATTATCGGTTCCTTGTAGAAACCCTCGGCCCTTATCGCCAAGGATATACGAACGGTGTACTGCAAGCGGCAGTAAACGTATTCAGATCTTAACGTTCCAAACCAAACTTAGCTTAATCCTTTTCACAACCAATGTCAATGTTTTAATCCAAAATGTTCGTATATCCCGATTCATTTTCATCTTTTTTCTCTCAAACTCAGAAATAATATATTAAAAGACGAACGTTGTCCGTTCCAATCCGCTAAAAAATATCGGCGGGATCCGCTGTTTATTCGAATCCCGCCGTCTATCGGATGCTGCTATGGATGGCTTATCCCGTTAAAGCGCGGGAATTGAATGCTGCCGGCTTACGGCATGAAGCCGCTGAGCCTGCCTCTGATCACCGCATAACGCTCTTCCAGCGCTTCCTTCACCTCCGGCTTTTGCGGAAGCGACAGCCTGCCCAGCACCTCCGTCAGTTCGAGCTCCAGGCGGAGCTTCTCCTCCGCCGGGATCGCAGGCTTTGCGGGACCGGACACGGAACCGGTCGTTTCCCCGCCGCCGCTTTCATCCTGACGCTCTTCCGCAGCCTCGGGACGCTCCAGATATTCCCGGTAGGTGCCGTGGAACAAACGAACCCTGCCCGGCTCGAAGAGGATGATTCTGTCCGCCAGCCGATCAATCAAGCGGCGGTCGTGGGAAGCGAAAAGGATTGTTCCAGGGTAACGGAGCAGCACTTCCTCCAGCTGCTCCCGGGTGAATACGTCCAAATAATTGGTTGGTTCGTCAAGCAGCAGCACATTGCAGCCGCTCAGGAACACTTGAGCGAGCGCGGTCTTGACCTTCTCCCCTCCGCTCAGGAGATGAACCGGTTTATGCACTTCCTCCCGCTTGAACAGCATCCTCGCCAGCACCGTCCGGACGAAGACCTCGGGGTAGATCGATTGGGCCATCACATTCTCGAGGATGGTTTCCCGGTTATCGAGCAGCGCTTGAGATTGGTGGAAATAGCCGATGGAGGCCCCGGGACCAAAGCGGACACCCTCCTCCTTCGCCCGGATCCTGCCGAGCAGCGTCGATTTGCCCGCCCCGTTCGGTCCGACGAGAGCCACTTTGGCTCCGGGCGGAACCGAGAAGGAGACATTCTCGAACAGGATCCGGCCCCCGAAGCGGCAAACCGAGCCGGTCCACGGACAGCACGCGTTTGCCGTATACCGGCACGAAGCCGTTGATGTCAAACCGCACCTCCGGCGGCTCCACGGGCCTTTCCGCCTGAGGAAGCCTCTCCAGACGTTTCTCCAGCGCTTTGGCCGCCTGGTGTACCTTCTCCTGCTTCTGCCCCGCCTTCTCCTTATGCAGCCTGGATTCGGACGTAGACATCCGCTTCGGGGGCTTGCCCATGCCTTTGGCTTTCAACGTTTTTTCCCGGATCGCTTCCGTAAGCCGTTTCTTCTCTTGGGTGTACTGCTCGTATTCGAAGCGGACGCGCGCTTCCCGTTCGGTCCGCTGGCGCCGGTAATCTGAATAATTGCCTTCATACAGACGGATCTTGCCGTTCTCCACTTCCAGAATCCGGCGGCATACGCTGTCCAGCAGTTCCCGGTCGTGGGAAATCAGAACGACGAGCCCCGGAAATTGGACCAGCTCGCGCTCCACCCGGCGTATGCCCTGCAGATCGAGATGGCTGGTCGGCTCATCCGCGAATAGAATCTCGGCTTCCTCCCGGAGAGCCGCCTCGATCCGCGCCCGCGTCCGTTCACCTCCGCTGCGCGTGTCCTCCAGCTGCGCGGGCCCGCCGTCATCCGACTGCTCGATGACCGCATGCTTGCCGTATAACCGGACCGTTCCCTGATCCGGAGCCGTTTGCCCCGAGAGGATGTGCAGCGGCGTCGTTTTCCCCGCACCGTTGAGCCCGACGATACCGAGCCGCTCCCCCGGTACAGCTTCAGCGGCTCTTCGAGCCGGAATAACAGCCGGTCCTGGGCCGATTTCTCCAAGCTTCCGATGGTTTCGATCAACAACATAAAAAAACTCCCTGGGATCCAGAGAGGAATAAGTCAGCAGGGAACATACCCGAATAAAGACCGCATAAACCGCATGATGGTTCGTTACGCGGTACCGGTGTAAACGGGCAGCTGAAACGGCGGCCATCGCTCACAGCCGTGCCGCACGAGTGCACAAAAAAGGCACTCCAGTCCCTTGCGCATACTTATCCTGTCCGAACCCTTATGATTTAGAATGTCATATGGGTGTTGTACTCGGCAGAATTAGTTGCGCATTGGACGAAGTACCTCCGTTTTTCCGGTTTAGTTTACACGTTTAGTATACAAAAGCCGTCGGATTGTTGTCAACCCGGCGGCCGCCTCCTAGCGCTCCCGGGATTCCTTCCGCGAGAACCAAGTGGCCAGAATCGATCCCGAAATGTTGTGCCAGACGCTGAAGATGGCGCTCGGTACGGCGGCGATCGGGTTGAAGTGGGTCGCCGCCAGCGCCGCTCCCAGTCCGGAATTTTGCATCCCCGTTTCCAGGGTGACGGCTTTTCTCTTCGCGAGGTCCATGCCGAACAGCTTGGCGAATAAGTACCCGAGGGCATAGCCCAAACCGTTATGAAGAATGACGACGGCGAAAATAATCGGACCGGTCTCCAAAATTTTGCCTTTGTTCACCGCCACGACAATCGCCACAATCAGGACGATCGCAATCGTAGATACGAGCGGCAGTGCCTTGACGCTGGCCTCCGCCTGCTTCTTGAAGAGCGCCTTGACGATAACGCCCAGAAGAATGGGGACGATGACGACTTCGATAATATCGATAAAGAGCGACTTGGCGTTGATATTCATCCACTTGTTGGCGAGCAGCGAGATGATCGCCGGCGTGGCGAACGGCGCGATCAGCGTCGAGACCGAGGCGATTGAAACCCCCAGAGCGACGTCCCCTTTGGCCAGGAAGGTCATGACGTTCGATGCCGTCCCGCTGGGACAGCGACCCACCAGAATGACGCCGACGGCAATGTCCGGCGGAAGACGCAGCACGACTGCAAGAATGTAGGCGAGCAGCGGCATGATCAGATAATGGCCGACTACGCCGATCGCCACATCGCCCGGACGGCGGAAGACTTCACGGAAATCCGCGGAGGACAGCGTGAGCCCCATACCGAACATGACGATGCCGAGAAGCAGGGATATGTCGCCTTTGAGTCCCGTAAATGCCTGGGGCGCAAAAAATCCCAAACAAGCAAACAAAATGACCCACACGGAAAAGGTACTGCCGACGAATTTGCTGATTCTTTCTACTGTGTTCACTGTTTTCTCTCTCCTGTATGCGATTTCTCAAAAAAGAATAGCTTTTCCATTCTACTACAGAGGCTGCTTTTTCTACAATATAGAAAGTCATTGATCCGGGCGGTCTGAATGCTAATTTAATGATTAAATTTATTTATCAATACAATAAAAATACAAAAGTTCCATTTATCGAATGACAGGAGTAAACTAATGGCAAATACCAAGTCAGAGGTGAGTCGTTATGGCAAAAGTAACGGGACTGGAAGGCGTTGTCGCCGCGGAGACGGAGATCGGTTTGGTCGACGGAGAAAAGGGACATTTGATTTACCGGGGATACTGGGCGAAAGACTTGGCGGTGTCCAGAACATTCGAGGAAACGGCCTATTTGCTGTGGCTCGGCAAGTCGCCGGATGCCGGCGAGCTCGAACGGTTCTCGCGGGAATGGCGGAGCATGCGCACGCCGCCGGAGCCGGTCCGCCGATTGATCCGGTCGCTCCCGGCTGGGGTTCCGATGATGAGCGTGATTCAGACCGCCGCGGCGTCGCTGTCGGACGACAGCTATTCATGGCCGCCGACCGTTGAGCAGGCCATGCGCCTAACCGCCCTGATCCCTGCGATCATCGCCGCACGGCACCGCCTGCAGAACGGGCTGCAGCCGCTGGAGCCGGACGGCGCTTTGGACCATGCGGCCAATTATCTCTATATGCTGTTCGGACGGGTACCGGAAAAGGCGCACGCTGAGGCGCTGAATGCCTATCTCATTCTCGGCATGGAGCACGGGATGAACGCCTCGACGTTCGCCGCCCGCGTCGTCTCCTCCACGCAATCCGATCTGGCGGCTTCCCTCAGCGCCGCCGTCGGAGCGATGAAAGGGCCGCTCCACGGAGGCGCTCCGTCGGAAGTGATCGCCATGCTGGATGAGATCGGAAGCGCGGCGAATGCCGAGCCTTGGATGCGCCGTGTGCTGGGGCAAGGCGGCAGGCTGATGGGCTTCGGCCACCGTATCTACAAGACGAAGGACCCTCGCGCCGAAGCGCTTCGGCACGTTACGGCCAAGCTCGCTTCCGACGATCCGTGGTTCGAGCTGGCCATCCACGTCGAAGCGGAAGCCCAGCGGCTTCTCGAAGAGTTTAAACCGGGACGGCGGCTTTATACGAACGTCGAATTTTTCGCGGCGGCCATCATGCGCGCGATCGCCCTGCCGGCCGAGCTGTTCACCCCCACCTTCACACTGGCCCGCTCCGTCGGATGGACGGCCCATGTGCTGGAGCAGGCGCCGGTCAACCGAATTTTCCGCCCGCAATCGGTTTATACGGGGCCGCCGCCGGAGGAATAAGCGGATCGACGAGAAGCCGCCGGCCGGAACGTATCCGGTCGGCGGCTTCATCATAAGCAGGCGGGACTCCGCTGCATATCACGTTTTTACAGGTAAGGCTCCACGTGCTCCTTGAAGTAGCGTCCCCAATGCGGACGGTCGCCGTCGGCATCCGTAAAGTCGTATTCCTCCGATAATCCCCACGTGCTCAGCGCCCTGCCCGACTTCTCGGCGATACGGGGATCGGAAGCCAGCGCCGCGACCGCGCGGCCGATATAAGCGGGCGTCTCGGACGCGATAAAATGCGGATCCTTCTTCGCAGCATCCCGCCAGTTTTCTTCCGAGACGCCGAAATGCTCCAGCATCTCTTCCGAACGCAAAAAACCCGGGGTTAGAGCCACGCAGGAAACGCCATAGGGCTTGAGCTCCGCGGCCATCGCTTCCGCCAGGTGGATGACCGAAATTTTGGCCAGGCTATAATAAAGATTCCCGCGGTACTTAGATTCGGTGCCGTCGGTAATTTCGATGATAAGTCCTTGCTTCCGGGCCGTCATGAGCGGCGCCGCGTAATAGCTTGTAATCATATGCGAATGTACAGCCCGCCGCTGCATGAGAAGACCGTCCCCGAGCGAATGCTCCCAGAACGTTTTTCCCCATGCTGTCAGCTTCTCTCCGCCCCATACGTCATTGACCAGGAGATCCAGCCGGCCGTCCTGCTCCTCCTTCACCCGCTCGAATAACTCCCTGACTTCCGGCTCCCTCGTATGATCGGTACGCACCGGAATCCCGATGCCGCCGGCTGCAGTGACCTGCTCCGCCGTCTCTTCAATCGTCTCGCTTCGCCCGATATCGGAGAGCTGTCCCTTAACGCTTCTCCCCGTCACATAGACCGTGGCTCCCGTCGCCCCCAGCGCCACGGCGATCCCTCTCCCGGCTCCGCGTGTACCCCCGGCCACGACAGCCACTTTTCCCGATAATGTCTTCATCCTTTGTCATCCTTTCATAGCATGATTCTGAATCATTGTAAAATCGGAGGATGACAGAAACGGTCATAGTCATTGGCTTCGTGCAAAAGAAAAAGCGGCGAGCTCGCAGGGAGATCAGCCGCTATGCAGAAGCTTACTTTAAACGCGAAACCGGGAATATCCGCCGGATCGGCAGTGCGACGGAGGCTGCAACCGCGGCTTTGACGGCATCACCCGGCAGATACGGATAGCGACCGGCCGCCAGCGCCTTCTGCAGCGAGAAGCCGGCAACGTGAGAGAGCCACGGCACCCCGGTGACATACAACAGAAGTGAGCCGAAAACTTCCGCCGCCGCGAACAGGCCGAGCCACGCCGCCGTACCGCGCCCCTGGATCCGGGAAACCGTCCAGCCGATCAGAAGAGCGGCGAACGGATACGCCCAAATAAAACCGCCCGTCGGTCCGAAGATGAGCCCGGGCCCCCCGTTTCCATGAAGCAAGGGCAGACCTGCCGCCGTCAGCAGTACAACCAAAGCGATGCTCAGGAAGCCGTACAGCGGCCCGAGAATGGCGCCCGCGAGCATAACGACCAGATTCTGCAGCGTGATCGGGACCGGCGAGAAGGGCAGATGAAGGTTTAGAAAGCTTGAAGCCACGAGCAAGGCTCCAAACAATGTGCTGAACACCAGACCTCGAACAGTGATGAATGATGGCATTGAAATTTCTCCTTTTATTTGTTAACCTATTGTTATCATTCGCGGTTAACAATAGCATCTTATCATACTCCAATAAGATAGAAAAGAGTTTTTCATATGATACTTCATCCACAAGAGTCGCTTCGTCTGGAAGGCGTTTCCTGCTCCCTCCCGTCGGCGGAAGGGACCCGGTATCCGCTTCGGGGTATCGATCTCACGGTGCGCCGGGGCGAATGGCTGGCTGTCGCCGGGCCGAACGGCGACGGGAAGAGTACCTTGGCCAAGGTGATGGCGGGCCTATTCAAGCCCGCGGAAGGCCAAGTATGCCGGTTCCCTCATGAATCCGATGAAACGGACTCCTTCATTCAATTGGTTTTCCAGAATCCCGATACGCATCTGTTCGGCGAAACCGTCTACGAAGAGGTTGTCTTTGGGCTGGAACAAACCGGGGCTAAGCCCAAGCAGGTTGCTGAGCGGGCGACAGAGGCGCTCCGGGAGGTCGGTCTTCTGGCTAAAGCGCACGCGCCCGTATCCAGTCTGTCCGGCGGGCAGAAGCAGCTGCTCGCCAGCCGCCGGTCGCCTGGCGCTTAGGCCTGCGGTACTGCTGTTCGACGAAGCGACATCGATGCTGGATCCCTTGTCCCGGGAACAATTGCTGGGACTTGCACGGAAATTCCACCGTGCCGGAACCGCCATCGTATGGATTACGCAGCTTCTCGATGAGCTCCCTGATGCCGACCGGGTCGCCGCCCTGGACAAAGGGCGGATCGTCTTTACCGGGACGGCTGAGGAGTTTTTTTACCCTAACTTCGGTGCACCAAGCCCATGCGAACAGCTCGGCTTCCCGCCTCCTTATACCGTGGAGGTTGCCCGCATCCTGATGAGCCGGGGCATCCGTTTCAATGAACGGCCTTTAACGCCGCAGCAACTGGCCGAAGCGCTGAGGTGGGGGCCATGATCCGCGCCGGGAAGCTGGTTGTTCACCCTGCAGACCGCCGTTCCGGAACTCCGATTCTGAACGGCATTGACATTCGCTTCGACGAAGGAACCGTCACGCTCCTCGTAGGCCGGACCGGATCGGGGAAAACGACCCTGCTCCAGACCCTGGCGGGCCTGACGCCTGTTAGCGCAGGCGGAGTTTGGTATGGGGACGATCCGTTATGGGACGGGAAGCGGCTTCATGAAAGGGCCAAGTGGCAATCCGCTCTGGCGTTTCAGCATCCGGAGCGGCGACTGTTTGCGGAAACGTTATGGAAGGAATTCCGCTATTCGCTGCGACCGTACCGGTCGCCGAAGCGGGCTGTCAGGGAGCGGGCCATCCGTGCGCTTGAGCGTATGAAGCTGGAGCCGGACATGCTGGAGGAGTCCGTGTTGACGTTATCGGAAGGGCAGAAGCGAAGAGCCGCGCTGGCGACCGTCTTGGCTGTAGAAGCCCCGTGGTCGCTGCTCGACGAGCCTACCGCCGGCATGGACCCGGCCGGCGTTCCGCCGCCGCTGGAGACGATTCGCGCGCACAAGGCCGGCGGCGGCGGGGTGGTGGTCGCAAGCCACGACCTTGACGTCTTCTTCCCGGTCGCGGACCGGGTGATCGTGCTGAGCGAGGGCCGCATCATCTGCGACCGGGCCCCGCGCGAGCTCACAGCCGATCCGTCACCGCTGCTCGAAGCCCGAGTCGGTCTGCCGGCCTCCCTGCGGATCGGACAGGAGCCGCGGGAGCTGGGAATTCCGCTTCACGAGCCGGGACTCCGGCCGGAAGAAACCGCTAAGGCGATCCTGGAGGCGCTGGGACGCAAAATAGACGCATCCTTTGAAAATGCGCCTGAAAATACACTTCCTTTACGGGTTTCTTCCTTGACGTATCCGAGGCCGGATGATCCGGAAGATATTCGTTCCGAATCTGCTGCGGAACCGGAACCGCCCGCGAACGAAGCATCCTCACCAACGTGGATCCACCGCCTGAATCCGGTTACCAAATGGTGGTTTTATCTGCTCGTTTCCACCGGCATGCTCATCCAGATCAGCTGGGTCGGCATAGCCGCCTCCGCGACCGTCGCTGCAGGATGCTTCCTGCCGGCCCGCCTGCCGCTAAGCGCTCTAGGCAAACCGGTTAAGGCATTTCTTTTCTTTATGCTGATTTCGATTCTGCTTTCCGGACTTCAGTGGAACTCTACGGGTAATGCGGCTTTACTTCAAAGCATCGGCTTTTCCGTTCAAGATGCGGCCCGTACCGCAAAGGCTGCTGACAGGGTCGCTTCTTGTGATGATAATGGGCGTTCTGTTCGCCCGGGTTACGGGGCTTCGGGAGATGCGTCTCGGTATGGAGCAGGCTCTGTCCCGGTTCAGCCGGTTTGGCCTGCCCGCCCGCATCCTGTCGCTCTATACTTCCCTCCTGCTCCGCTTTCTTCCCCAGTTGTTCGAGGAATTTGAGCGCATGTCGGTCATCGTCCGGTCCCGGGGAAAAGCGGACGTGAAGCCGGGCACGATCCGGCTGAGGGATACCCCTGCCTTCTTCGTTCCGCTGCTTCTCTCCATGATGAAGCATGCCGAGGAGCTCGCCATGGTGCTGGAAATGCGGGGATACCTGTTAAACCGCCGTCCCCTCCCGTCCGCCCCGGCCCCCTCCTTAACAGCGAAAGACCGGATGGTCCGTGCCGCGGCTGTCCTTCTCCTCTGCCTCTTCATCGGTCTCAGGCTGCTTTAGATAGCCGGATCCCAAGGCACGGGAGCGGCGAACAGGACCTCCGCCGTGAGTCCGGCCGCCTCTTCGGCGCTTAACGTTCCGGCCCAGGCCGCCCTGCGGTCGGGCTTGGCCCCGGGACCCCGGTCGCCGTATTCCGCAAAGCGGGCCGTACGCTCGTTATTCGGGTCCCTCCAGTTATTCCAGCCCTCTCCTTTGATATGAGCTCCCATCCACGTATCGATAAAGACCGTCTGTCCGTAGGGCCGCCACGGCCGGGCAAGAAACACCGTCTCTTCCTCCGCCGGACCCGTCAGCCGGCAATTCCGAAACACATAGCCGTAACGCGTTTCCCGCGTCGTGGAAGGAGCGGCAATATACCCGCCGCGCAGCGAGGAAATTTCGCAATCCTCGAACAGAGCCGTAGCCGCGCCGAAAATAAAATCGACATGACCTTCAATGAAGCAGTTCCTGTAATACTGCCTCCCCTTAGCCGTATACAGCGTATCCTGATTGCCCAGGAGCCGGCGGCGGTCGAATACGATCCGGTCGCCCGAAGCGTAGACGGCGAGCGCCTGGCCGATGTGCGGACCGTGTCCCGCCGTATTGGCAATCGTAATATTGGCGGCACGAAAATCGTCCGCCGCGACCATCAGGGTAGGCGTACCGAACGTGCCGATCGTTTTTCCGTCCGGACCGGTCATCGCAGCACATAAATCATAGGTCAGCACCGTTTCCTCGCGGCTTTCGCCGATCAAACGGATCATCGGCTTGTTATCCGGGACCACCACCTTTTCACGGTAAACCCCTTTCTTGATATACAGCTCGTGGGGCTCTTCCTGGTGTACCCGGACCGCATCGATCGCGTCCTGGATCGAGACGTAATCGCCGCTCCCGTCGGCGGCTACAATCCACTGGGGCATGGTGCAAAACTCCTTTTTTTCCAAATAGAATCGGATGCATTCGGGAATAATCTTAACACACCCTCCCCCTTTCGAACCGCCAAGAAAAGCAATTGCTGAGCTCATGCTTATCCATTGAGTTCGGTATAGTAAACTGCCGGACGATAGCGGCACAGACTGGCACTGGAACCGCCGTAAATCCGAGGGAATGGCAGAGAATCGCCGATCCTCATTCCATTTACGGGTTTGCTTCCGGAATACGGCCCTTCCCCTTGTTTGAATTCGGATGAAATATTTAGGTGCACTAAGTATAATATACTGTTAGGACCGAAAAAAACTGACAGGATGTGGAACTCCATGAAAGAACAGCGTTTGCTTGCGGACTATTTGCGGTCAAACTGGTTTTTTTACGTTCTCGCCGTTCTCTCCATAGCCGCGACCAACATCATTCAGTCGTACTATCCGAAAGTGCTCGGGAGCTTCACCGATACCCTGCAGGAAGGAGGTATCACCGAATCGGTTATCGCCCGGTACAGCCTTATTCTGCTCGCGATCGGCATATGCTACGGCACCCTCGGCGGACTCGGTCAATACACCGTCATGCGGCTCGGACGCATATTTGAATTCTCGACCCGCAAGAAGCTGTTCCGCCATTTCACCACGCTCAGCGAAGGCTATTATTCGAAGCACGGCATCGGAGAGCCGCTGAGCTACGTGATGAACGACGTGACCTCGGTACGGGAATCGATCTCCCAGGGGATCAACCAGACCACGAACGCCATCATCCTGATTCTTTCCGCCATCGTCATGATGTCTCTCAGCTCCATCCCGCTTTATTTGATCGGCATCTGTATTCTGCCGCTGCTCTTTATCCCATGGATCGTCGTCAGCTTCGGACCGAAGATCCGCGACCGTTCCCGGATCGTGCAGGAATCTCTCGCCAAGATGACCGAGTCGGCGGAAGAGCAGTTCGGCGGGATCCGCGTGACCAAAAAATTCGCTGTGGAGGACATCATGCGGGGACGCTTCGGCGAGACCGTGGACCGCATCCGCGACAATCAGCTGAAGCTGGTCCGGCTGTCTTCCTTGTTTCAAGCGATCCTGCCATTTATGGGTGCGCTTTCTTTGATCATTACGATCGCCTTCGGCGGTTATTTGACCATCCAAGGCTCGATTACGCTGGGGAATTTCGTTTCACTGACCTTGTACGTGCGGATGATCGTCAACCCGCTTCAGCAAATCGGCAACGTGATCAATACGATGCAGCGCTCGAGAGCTTCGCTCGAACGGGTGAACAGCCTCCTCGGCGTCCGTCCGGATATTGTGGAGTCGGAGCAGGCAAAGCCGCTAAATCAGCCTTCCGCCGGCATCCGAATCGAAGGTTTAACGTTTGCATACCCGGACAGCTCGAAGCCGGCGCTCCGGGATATCAGCCTGAACGTGCCTCCCGGCAAGACGCTGGGCATCATCGGGAAAACCGGAAGCGGCAAAACGACGCTCGTCAAGCCGCTGCTGCGGATTTACGATCCGCCGGCGGGCACGATACGGATCGGCGGAGAAGACATCCGTGACGTGAGCCTGGAGAGCCTCCGCACGCAAATCGCTTATGTACCCCAGGACGGCTTCCTGTTCAGCACGACGATCCGCGACAATATCGCTTTCTCCGATCGGGACATCGCCATGGAGCCGGTGGAAAAGGCCGCCAGGCAGGCGCAAATTTACGATAACATTCTGGAATTTCCCGATAAATTCGAAACCAAGCTTGGGGAGCGGGGCATTACGCTATCCGGCGGACAAAGACAGCGTACGAGTCTCGCGCGCGGCTTCATCAAGAACGCTTCCGTCCTGATTCTGGACGACAGCGTCAGCGCCGTCGACGCGGTCACGGAGACGAAGATCATCGAGAATCTCCGGCTCGGCCGTAAGGAGAAGACGACGATCATCATCGCCCACCGGATCAGCGCACTGAAGCATGCGGACGAGATCGTCGTGCTCGACGAGGGCCGGATCGTTCAGCGGGGCACCCACCGCCAGCTGCTTTCCGAAGACGGGATTTACGCCACCTTGTATGCCATCCAGGAGGAGGGGACGCGCTATGCCGAAGGAAAATAACGGGAAACCGCCGGAGGAGGAAATCAGCGACTCCTACCGGGTGAGCAAGGAGGACCGCCGCGCCGCCTTCCGCGCCATTCTTGCTTATGCGAAGCCGCACCGGTTTACGTTCGTGATCATTTTTTTCTGTACTGCATTGGCCATCTCCGCCGATCTTCTGCAGCCATACCTGGTGAAAATCGCCATCGATAATAACCTGCTGATCGGCAAAAACGATTTCCCCATGCTGTTACTGATCTGCGGCGTTTATTTCGGATTATCCGTGATCGGCCTGACTTTTACCTATTTGCAGAACAACCTGCTCCAATATGCCGGGCAGAGCATCGTCGGCCGGATCCGCAAGGAGCTGTTCGAGCATATCAGCAAGCTGTCGATGTCGTTCTTCGACCGGTTCCCGAACGGCGACCTCGTCACCCACGTCTCGAGCGATACGGAGACGCTCAACCAGTTCTTCACCCAGGTGTTCCTCAGCTTGATGCGCGACGGCATGACGCTCATTTTCATCATCGTGCTGATGTTCCATCTGGATCCGACGCTGGCCGGCTACAGCATGCTGCTGTCTGCCGATCATTATGGCGATCGCCATCGGGTTCCGCTCCTACATGCGCAAGACCTACCAGCTGACCCGGACGCGGCTGTCACGGCTGATCGCTTTCGTCGCGGAAAATCTGGCCGGGATGAATCTGATCCAGGCGTTCCATCAGGAGAAGCAGCAGGAGCAGTATTTCACCGACCGCAACCGCAGCTACCTGCAGGCCAACCTGCGCGAAATCCGCACGAACGTGCTGTTCAACCGCTCTTTCGATATGCTGGGCAACCTGTCCGTCGCCTTCGTGACCTGGATCGGAGGCAGAGCGGTCTTCCATCACGAGATCGAATTCGGCGTGCTGTATGCTTTTATCACGTATATCCGGCAGTTCTTCCAGCCGATCAACTCGATCACGCAGCAGTGGAACACGCTTCAATCCACAACCGTGTCGATGGACCGGCTGTGGCGGCTCTTCTCGACGAAGCCGGAAGTAGAGGACGCCGAGCAGCCGAAAGCGGTCGACCTGAAAGGCATCAAAGGACGCATCGACTATAATCACGTCCAGTTCGGCTATGCGGAGGGAGCTCCGGTCATCCACGACCTGGATCTGCATATCCGTCCCGGCGAAATGATCGGGATCGTCGGTACCACGGGCGCCGGCAAGAGCTCGCTGATGAGCCTGCTGTGCCGCTTCTACGATGTGCAGAAGGGCAGCATCCTTATCGACGGCACCGACGTACGCGAGATTCCGCAAGCGACCCTGCACCGGATGATCGGCCTCGTTCAGCAGGAGCCGTTCCTGTATTCCGGCAGCATCGTGGATAACGTAAGGCTGTTCGATGAGCGTATCCCCCGTGAGAAGGTGATCGAAGCCTGTAAATTCGTCGGGGCCGATGCCCTGATCACCAGGATGAAAGACGGGTATGACACGAAGCTGTCGGAACGCGGCAGTGGGCTGTCCGCGGGCGAGCGGCGACTCATCTCCTTCGCCCGGATCGTCGTGTTCGAGCCGAGGATTCTCATTCTCGACGAGGCTACGGCCAATCTCGATTCCCACACGGAGCAGCTAGTGCAGTCCGCCCTGCAGGTCGTATCGGCCGGCCGAACGACACTCGTCATCGCACACCGCCTCTCTACCATCATGCAGGCGGACCGCATTATCGTGATGCGCGGCGGCCGGATTGTCGAGGAAGGCGACCACCAGCAGCTGCTGGAGAAGCAGGGCTACTACGAGCAACTGTATAAGCATTCCCAGGGCAAGCAGGCGGCGCTCGGCGCAGGCTAAGCCCGATATCTCGCTTAGTAATCAACCGAAAGCACCTTCTATGCCGTCTCTGCGGCTTGAGGTGCTTTTTTCATGCATCATGCTTCTATAAATAGAGGACTGCGCCCAAAAGGATGCAAAGTCTGCGCTCCATTCACAGATTGTTCAAATGCGCGCCGCGCTGCAAGCGATTACATGGATCAAAAGCGAAACTCCGCCCGGAAGCTGCCGTATTGGATGGTAAAAAAACGGCGCGATTGGCTGGTTTCCTCATGCCCTTTTGCTCCTATAATGATCCGTGAAAGCACAACCGGCAGTTGAAATCACAAGAAAGGGGGACGCCTTTTATGAGCAGCACCTGGGTCATGATCATCGGCATTCATGCGGCCGCGATTTTATTCGGAGGCGCCATTTTCATCTTTTACAAAAACAACAAGGACGTCCTGTAGCCCCACCTCGTTATCCACATAAAAAATAAAGGTCCTACCGCTCGGCAGCACCTTTTTATCGCAATCGTCGCATCCCATACGCGCGTAATGAGGGTGGAGAAGCCCCGTAGGAAGGCACTTGTTTTCAAGTTGTCTATCCTACGGAACAGGCTCATCATACTTCCGGCCGAAGCATAGGATTACTTCTCCGCCTCTTCTTCTTCTTCTTCTTCTTCAAGGCCTTGAGTGGGTCCGGTCAGCCCTTTCGCGCCGGTATCGTCCATAGGAGCCTCGGGGAATATTTCTCTGGCATCGGAAAGAACGCCGTAATATTCCAGCCCGTCCTTCCATTCTTCATTCTGCTTTCTCATGTATGCTCCCTCCCGTCTATGGCTTATTTTGCCTTCTTTTCTAAGTTGTATGCGCCCATTAAGCCATCGTTGCCAGCATCTCCGGCGTCACCTGATACTTCAAGGCTTCCCCGTTCAAATAACGCTCGCACTCCTCCACCATGAAGCTCCCCATGCGGGCCACCTCCAGGTTCATGCTTCCGGCAATATGAGGGGTTAGAATGACATTGTCCAGCAGCAGAAGCTCACTGTCCGCGACCACCGGCTCCGGATACGTCACATCCAGCAGGGCCGTCCGGGTCGGAACCTCCTTCAAAGCCCGGATCAGATCCGCTTCCACCACTTGCGCGCCTCGTCCGGTATTAATGAACGTTGCATAAGGCTTCATCCGGTTAAAATGGTCTTTATGCAGCATCCCCTGAGTAGCCGGAAGATTCGCCAAATGATTGGAAATCGTATCGCAGTTCGTAAAAATATCGATCAAATCCGTTTTCCTCACGCCCATTCGGGCCGCGGTCTCGTCAGGTAAGAACGGGTCGAATACATCGACCGCCAGCTCGTGCCTTCCGAGCAGTTCGATGACCTTCCGGCCGATCATCCCCGCGCCGAGAATCCCGACCCTTGCCCCGTAATTGCCGGGATATTGTCCCGCGACCTGCTTGGCTCCCCGGAAGTCCCCCTTCTTGTACAGCCTTGACGACGACAGGAAGCCTTTATTGGCCAGCAAAATTTGGGCCGCCGTGAATTCGGCAACCGGAACGGAATTGGCTCCCCATGCGCTGACCACGGTGACATTCGCTTCCATAAAGTCGCGGGCAAACCGCTGAACCGAGCCTGCGGCATAAAATAAAACGTTTAAATTAGGCATATAACGATGCAGCATTTCCGTACTGAAGGGAGGAATCCCCATGTGGCAAAGGCGATCCGAACGTCGCGCAGCTCCTCGAGCCGTTCCTCCGCATTCCCCGGATGAATATACACGGGATGAAGATCCACCATGGTTTTCATCGTCCCGCGGATCTTCGCATTAAACACCTGTTCGATTTTTTCGTCCCGATCGTCGGCCAGAAATACGGCTTTAAGTTTCATGCCCAATCCCCCTAGTCGCGTCCTATGTTCCCGATTCGATGGTAACTTAAAGCCGTAGAAATGTAAACGCTTTTTTGGGCTTCTGTTTTAAAATCAACGCTTCGTGGTAAAAAAGGAAGGGCATCAAGAATATAAACATGAGGGTGATGGACATGAAATGCAAACAATGCGGCAAAAAGGTGAAGGATATCGTAGAACACGTATCCCATATCCTGTATGGGTGCGAGAAGGAAGGATAAGAATGAAGGCGGCGATCGAACGGCTGCGCGCCTGGTTCCGGGAGCGCCCGATCCCGATAACGGAGGAGCCGGAGCAAGGGATGCTGTATCATTATACAAGCGTGGAAGGACTTCTCGGCATCTTGGACAACCGCGTGATCTGGGTGACCAAGAGCGATTTTCTTAACGATTACTCGGAGCTGATTTATCTTCGCCAGGTGTACGGCTCCCTGCTGCAGCGGCTTAAGGCGGCACGCGATGAGATGTACGAATGCAGACCGTTCTACCGCATGCTGGCCGGGATTATGGACACGCTGGACGATCCGGCGTGGCTGCAGGAACAGGACTTGTTCGTGCTGTCGCTGACCCACCGGGCGGATTCCTATACCCTATGGTCGAATTTCAACGGGCATCACGGCTATAACATCCAGTTTGATTACCCCGCCCTGCTCGCAGCGTGGCGCGGCGCGGGCGTGAATCCGCTTTGTACGGGCCGCATCATCTATGAAGAAGGCCGGCAGACCGGAATATTGCATTCGGAGCTGCAGGCCGTTTTTCGCCTTTGCGGACGGTCGGCCGAGGCGGCGGAAGCGGTGCGTGAGGAGGTCCTCGGCCGTTTCAAGCTTTATTCGATCTTCTTCAAGGATGCCTGCTTCACGGAAGAAAGCGAATTCCGCATTGTTTTTACGGCGGGCAAAGACCGGGTGCGTTTCCGGCTTCGGAACGGCGCGATTATTCCGTATATCGAGGTTCCGGCGGGAAACCGGGAGCTGAGCGCGATATTCGATATCACCATCGGTCCCAAGCTGAACATCGACATTGCCGAGAAAGGCATGGCCTACTATTTAACAACGAAGGGGTACACCGCGGCCAAGGTCAAACGGTCCCGCATACCGCTGCGCTACTGAGCCGTTCCCGAGCTTTTGAACCTCTCGAGACAGCCGCGGCAAATGCAGGCTAGTCCTAACCGGTCCTGCGGCAAAGCGGCGAAGATCTCTTCCGGGAACGTCTCCCGGCTGCACCAGCAGGTTCCGTGCGGTTTCCCTGCAAGATTGCCGCATCCGTTATCGCCCCGCAGAGCGGACAGCTCCTCTCCGTTTCCTTACACATGCCTGTCCCTCCTTTATTAGTACATGAAGAGATTACCCAAGCGAAATCTGAACCGAGAAGCGGGTAAAGCCGTCTTCGCTAGTTACCTGAATCGTTCCCTTATACCGTTCCACCAGCTGCTTGACGATATGAAGCCCGAGTCCCGAGTTGGTGCCGGCCGATTTGGTGGAGTAGCCCGATTGGAAAATTTTCGTCTGCAGCTCCTTCGGGATCGTCGGTCCCGCATTGGCAACAGTAAAGAGCAGCTGCTTGTTCCGCACATCGCCCGTCACTTCCACTTTACGCGCTTCCGTCTCCAGCTCGCACGTCGCGTCGAAAGCGTTATCGATCAGGTTGCTCAAAATTTTGACGATGTCCGTTGCTTTCACCGGCCCGAGCTTCAGCTGGTCCATATGCTTGAAATCGTATTCGAAAGGAATGCTGCGCGTTTCCGCTTGCGAGATCTTGGCCTGCATGAGGGCGATCAGCGCCGGATCCTTGATGTTGATGAGTTCGTTCACGGCCCGGACTTCCCCGACGAGCGATTTGGTATATTTGTGCAGGTCGTCGTAATGCTTCAGCGTCAGGAAACCGTGAATCGTCTGAATGTGGTTGATAAAGTCATGACGCTGCTCACGGATCGATTGGAACAGAGCCTCGATGTTCTCCACATAAATATCCTGCACGTCCTGCAGGGCGCTCTCTTTATTTTTCTTAAACAGCCAGAGGATGAGCGCCATGATCGCCAGCACCAGACAAGTACACAGGATCATGAATGCGACCGTTTGCGACAGCCGCTTCTTCAGCACCTGATTGATCGCGTCGTAATCCGAGGTGATTTCGATCAGCGGCGGCGAACCTGCGGCATTGTATTTCATATAATCCGTATGCACGGGGCTGAAGCTTTTCATGACGGACTTGCCGCCCGAACGGGTGATGTAATAAACAGTCCGGTTTTTCATTCAATGCGGCTTCGGCATACTGTTTCTCCTCCGGATCCCGGTACTCGTAGCTCCCGAAGAGCACCTCCCGTTCCGAAAACCAGTTGCTGGGTGTCGGGTTGATCTCCGGAAGCTTGCGCTGAAGCAGCTTATCCGAGTTCAGCACCGATACCTCAAGCGCCGCCTCCCCGTTATCCCGGAGCAGACGATGAATGGCGTCATCCACACCCGTGACGTCCTGATACTGTTTAAAACCGGTTACAGAAACAAACGGATCGATAATATAATTCGTGGTCCCGTCGTAGTAATACCCCCACTTGTTGACCTGCGCCGGGTTGGTGGTAGAGGTATCGCGCGGCCCGCTCCAGTAATCCCGCAGCGTCTGCCCGATGCCGACGTTCACTTCCTGGCGGCTCAGCAGCTGGTTGAACGCCACGAAGATGGTGTCCCAGCCCTTGGAGCTGACGCCGATTTCTTTGGGATCGGACGATTTCAGGCCGACGATATCGTCGCCTTGCCGCGCGAACAGCGTGATCTCATCCACGCCGATAATTTTTTTTAACTCGACCAGTTCGCTGTTGTCGATCTTATGAATATCGGGATCCAGCCTCATCTTGGTCGCTATAGCGGCTGTCCGCAGCTGCTCCCCGATCATGTCCTCCACGAACTTTTCCCCGCGGCGGCCTGCTCTATGTTCGTTTTAATACTGTTGAACAAGAGATTCATTTTCTAATTCTGGTTCGCGATCAAGATCTCTTTGGAATGAAAATAGTACAGCGTATTCATCATGATGAGGATCACTATAAACAGGAGTGTTGTTTTCAGAGGCATATTTTTAAGTTGTCCCACGGCTGCAGCTCACCCTATAACTCAATATCAAACCTACAAGAGTCATTATAACAAAATTTTCATTCCAATGCGGACTTTTGTCGAAAAATAGAGATTTTTATTTGTTTATGTTAATTAATATTACATAAATCAGAATAGAATCGAACAATTTTGATTTTAAAATAAGCAGTAAAATGATTGTTAAAACAACGGAATCAAAAGAAAACATCAGATAAATCAGCAAGAAAACGTTTTACTGAAGATATTTTAATTTGCTGATTTACGAGAAAGAAAATATCATATCTATGTCACATTTAATAACACAACTGAGTTGGGAGTGATTTTATGCAGCGATTCACCGTTTCATTGAAAAAACACTGCATGGCATGGACAGCCGGCTTTTTGCTCTTATCCATTCCGTTTACCGCACAGGGTGCGGCTCTTGATTATTCGGCGGAGACCGCCAAAGCTTACTCCCTTCCGCCGGGCGATGCCGGCAAACCGGATGGCGGGACGGTCACCTCCGAGGAATTCGCCCGGCTTCTGGAGCAGTCGGCAAGCCTGGCCGGCACCACGGTGAGCTTCGAGCTGCCTGCTTCCGCGGCCGTGACGCGCCTCGAGGTCGCCGCCGGACTCCACGATTCGCTCCAGCTGAAGGACGCGCCGGAACCTTTCTCGGATGTGAGCGATGCGGCCGCCGTCTCCGTGGTCGGAGCCGTTTATCAAATGAAGCTGATGACCGGAGTCAGCGATTCGCTGTTCCTCCCGGATGATGCGCTGACTTACGGGCAGGCCCGTACGATCGCCTATCGGGTGTACGACTATTTGAAGCCTTTCGAGCTGGTGGAAACCACGATTGCCGACATTCAGAGAGCGATGGAACAGGGCAAGCTAACCTCCAGGCAACTCGTACAGATGTACATAGAACGCATTGAAAAATATGACCATCAAGGCGTGAAGCTGAACTCGATCATTACCATAAATCCGAACGCGCTCTCCATCGCCGAGCAGCTGGATCGGGAACGGGCGGCCAAAGGCCCGAGAGGTCCGCTGCACGGCATACCGGTCATCGTCAAGGACAACTTTGATACGAGCGATATGCCGACAACGGCCGGCTGTGTCTGCTTAAAGGATTCCGTGCCGCAGACCGACGCGGAACAAGTAGCGAAGTTGAAAGCGGCCGGGGCGATCATTCTGGCCAAAGCGAATCTTCACGAATTCGCGTTCGGCATCACCACTTCAAGCTCGCTTGGCGGTCAAACGCGGAATCCGTACGCTCCGGATCATTACCCGGGCGGCTCCAGCGGAGGTACGGGCGCTGCGGTTGCCGCGAATCTCGCGCTGGCGGGCCTTGGAACCGATACGGGCGGTTCCATCCGCATTCCGTCTTCGTTCAACAGTCTTGTAGGCATCCGGCCAACGGTCGGCCTGTCCAGCCGTACGGGCATTATTCCGCTGGCGCTCACTCAAGACGTCGGCGGCCCCATCGCCCGTACCGTGACCGATGCCGCCATACTGCTGGATACAACGGCGGGCTATGATCCGGAGGATGTCGCCACAGCCTACAGCGTCGGGCACATTCCCGCAAGCTACACGAATTCCCTGGATCCGAACGGATTAAAGGGAGCGCGGATCGGCGTCGTTACAGAGCTCTTGGGCGGTAAACCGGAGGAAAAGCCGGTCACGGAGGTGGTGTACAAAGCGATCGACGATCTCAAGCGCCTCGGAGCGGAGACGATCCCGATTACGATCCCGAATTTGAAGGAAATCATGGCTTACCCGAGCCTCAGCGGCTACGAGTTCAAGTTCCAGCTCAACGATTACTTGAGCTCGCTCGGTCCGAAGGCGCCGTACCATTCGCTGTCGGAAATTATCGCTTCAGGACAATACGACAAAACCCAGGAAAGCTCGATGAAGACACGCGACGCCAGGGAATCGCTCAATACGGAGGAATACAAGGATATCGTGCTCAAACGGACGAAGCTGACGCGCGACTCACTGCTTAAGGTTATGGCGGATTATCATCTCGATGCGCTCGTATATCCTTCCGCCTCGCAGCCGGCCGCCGTCATCGGGTCGCAGCAGAATGCCGGCAGTAACAATCGCTTAAGCCCTTATTCCGGGTTCCCGGCCATTACGGTTCCGGCGGGCTTCACACCGGACGGCCTGCCTGTCGGTCTCGAATTCCTGGGCCGTGCGTTCGACGAGGCGACGCTGATCAAGCTCGGCTACGCCTACGAACAGGGTACCCATAACCGCAAACCGCCGGCGCTTGTGCCTTAACCAGGTATATATCCGGTCTTCCGCAGGTCGCTTCCTCAGGTCATCATGATGACTTGGGGAGCAGCTTTTTTTCGTTTGCGTTGCCCTGTACATGCTGCACGTCCTGCCCGGGCGTTAAATTTTTTTAATCGGCTTGACAATAATACTTTATCGGAAAAGGGCCTCATTTCCGCGGCCCGAAGTGATATGATACGAAGTAAACAGGTAAAAGGAAGTGCTTCCATTGTGGCTTATTCTTGGAAACGCAATCTTTTTGTGCTTTGGATCGGCACCTTTCTGGTCAGCATGGCGTATTCGGTTTCCATTCCGTTCATGTCCATCTTCTTGCAGGATGATTTGGGCGTAAAAGGTCATTTGGAGGCGTGGACGGGAACTGTGTTCGCGGTAACCTTCCTGGCGAGCTCGTTGATTGCGCCGTTCTGGGGATCGATTGCCGATAAATACGGGCGCAGACCGATGATGCTGAGGGCGGGCATTTGTTTATCCGCCTCTTATTTTTTGTACTTTCTCGTACAGAATCCCTACGAGCTGTTCGCCGTGCGGATTCTGGAAGGGTCGCTCGCCGGCTACATCCCTTCCGCGATTGCGCTGGTAGCGACCAATACGCCGGAGAAGCATGTCGGTTATGCGCTCGGCATTATGTCTACGGCCAGTGCGGCGGCCTCCGTAACGGGTCCGCTGCTGGGCGGCGTCGTGAGCCATGTTGTCGGCACGCGGGATACGTTCTTCCTGGCCGGCTCGATGGTGCTCGTCGCTTTCCTGATCGCCCTGATCTGGGTGAAGGAGCCTTCCTTCAATAAATCGGAGGCCAAACGCTCATCGGTGGCGAAGGATCTGAAAGCGGCGGCGACCAACCGGAATCTTATGATCGCCTTGTTCATCGTATTCGTCACCTCGACGTCCATTATGATTCTCGAGCCGCTGCTCACGATCTACGTGCTGAAGCTCGGATCCAGCGAGTCTTCCGCTTCGCTGTATGCCGGCATTATCTTCTCCGCCGTCGGGATCGCCACCTTGATCGCCGCGCCCCGCTGGGGGCGAATCGGCTCCGGAATCGGCTATGAGAAGGTGCTCTTCATCGGGCTTCTGGGAGGAGGCATCGGCAATTTACTGCAGATCCTGTTTCACAATTTAATCGGCTTCGGCGCCCTGCGCTTCGTGTACGGGCTCTTCTTCGCCGGGGTGTTCCCCGCGCTCAATGCCTTTATCGCCCAGCATACGGACCCGTCCTTTCGAAGCCGCGCATTCAGCCTGAATCAATCGGCCAACCAGCTCGGGCTTCTTCTCGGACCTCTGCTCGGAGGCTTCCTGGCAGCACAAATCTCCATTCCGGTGGTGTTCGCCATCAACGGCGGCCTGCTCTTGCTGCTTGCTTTGCTGCTGAAGATCCCGCGGTTCTCCCTACTGCCCGCCAGCGCCAACGTGAAGCAAACCACTCATTCGTAGACCGGCATGCTGGGCGGTGAGCTTGTTGAGGAGGAAAACATCGTTTTCATTTATTAGTCTAACTATGTATGATAACAACCTGCTGCAAGGCGATGATTACATGACCCGGATGTTTTGCGAACAGCCGCGAAAGATTCACGCTGAGACGGGCCGGTTTGAATAACCTGACATTAGTAACGGACCTCAGAGCGTTCATCATCGTGAATTTGCTTTCATTTCAAACGTAACGGACTCCAGAAGTGCTATTAGTGAACAGGCCGCACAAATGCGGTCTGTTTCGGTAAATAGCGTCTGCCGAGTCCGTTACAAATTTTCAAAGGCCCATTTCCCCAAATGTTCAGACTAGCTTGGTTTATTGAGCAATCGTACCTATTTAGTTTAATCTCCTATTCTTTAAACAATTGTTGCACTGTAGCCTGTTTTTTTACCTTTTTCAACCGCCTTAATATAACCATCAAAGTAATATGGTATTTCATCTTCTATTCCGTTCAAAATTCTTCCTCTAACTTTATCGAATGCAAATATTGAAATCGAAAATTCCGGCTCTCCAGTAACTAAAACAGGCTGTTTTCTTTCTTGGATCCAATAGTACTTCCCGCCATAATTTCTTCTTGCTACTTCAAAAATATAACATCCAGCCATTGAAGAGATAGAGTACAATGTTTCATTATCTATTTCATAATCACTTATTTCTTGAAGAATATTGTCTACTTGGCGCAGGCTTTCAACACTAAAATCAAAATGACCTTTATCAGAAAAATTGTTCGTAAAGCTTTCTGCCGTTGAAATGATGTCCTGGTCTAATCTACTTTGCATAAACTTAACCTCCGATTTATACGCACCGTTGATGCTTTTCACATAATGTCTATTCACGAAACCTTCAATCACTTCACCTCACTACCACTAATCAGAAGATCCTGCCCGTTAGCGTTTCCGTTTCAGGAGAAGTAGCATCTGAGGAAACACCGTATGTCTGTCCGTTTATATAATTTCTTACATGGAAGTTGAATAACTGGCGTCAGTCTCTAACTTTATTTACAGTCTACAATGTAGCGTAGTTCTTAAGATCAAAAGTGAAAACTGCTAGCATGGCGTTTAAAGCCATATGATTTCCATTTTTCCAAATAAACGTTCTAGTTTAAGTATACTAAAGAACATGTAGAGTCTCCTTAGAATTGCTGAATTAACAAATGCAAGCCGCCACTAATTTGTGGCGGCTTGCATTGTTGTTCAACTAACGTGCCCGTTAATTAAATTAATAGGCTTTCTTAACTCTTCTCTCTTTTATCCATTCAAAAGAAGCATTGGCAAAAATAAGTACAACGCCAAAAAAAATAGCTGAATCTGCTATGTTAAAAATCTGAAGCGGATAAAACACATGTCCGAAAATTGTAAAATGAAAATTAAATTGAATGAAGTCCACCACTTCACCGTAAAATATTCGATCCGTAAGATTCCCGATCGCTCCACCTAAAATAAAACAGCTTGCAATTGCCAATATTTTCTTTTTTTCTCTCAACACTTTGCGAATGTACCATAAAATACCACCTATAATAATTACAGTAATTGCAACAAAAAACCAATGTTGCCCCTCTAAAATACCATAAGCGGCTCCTTTGTTACGGACTGAAGTGATTTGAAGGACATCTTCAATTATAGGACGGGATTCATTCAAACTAAGTTTATTCCTAATAATCCATTTGGAATATTGATCAATTAATAAGACGAATAATACAATTGCATAATAAATCAAATTATGGTCTCCCTTTCTGAAATAAATTGGGGTCTCGCTTAGTATAAGAAAAATAGGTTTTGGATTCCCAATACTTTTTCAATAATACCATATTTCGGCTGGAAAAATCTGCACCGATGTCTAAACCGCCCCAATTATTTCAAGGGTTACTGCATTTTCTTCTATAAGGTTCTTAAATAAAAAAATAAAACTTGCCTGATCATGGCAAGTTTGGTTTGAATATTGAGGTAAGGGTGCAGTGCCATTAAATGGAGTGCCCCAAATAAACAATTAGAAAATTAAATTTCCATTTTTCAAACTAAGTTCTTACGATTGTAGCATGTAGTTTTTAGTTTGAGCTATAAAGCACTAAGAAAACTTTATTTTTACGGAACACCAAATAAAGGCCGTTCAGTCCGTAAGCTATTCAAGCGATATGAATTTGAGCTAAAACATACCTGTTCCGCGTCAGGTCAGTGTCCGTATCGGCGAACCGGCCAGGAAAGCCTGAATGTCCTCCACCGCATCCCGGTAAAAGGTCCGGTAATTACCCTCTGTTACATAGCCGAGGTGCGGCGTCGTCAGTACATTCGGCAGAAACCGGAACACGCTGTCTTCCGGCAGGGGCTCCGTCTCGTACACATCCAGACCTGCGCCTGCGATGCGGCGGCTTTGCAGCGCTTCAACCAGCGCCTCTTGATCCACGATCGGCGCGCGCGAGGTGTTGATGAGATAAGCGGAAGGCCGCATTCGGTTAAGCTCCGCCGCCCCGACGAGGCCCCTTGTCCGTTCGCTGAGAACAAGATGGATGGAGACAAAATCACTGCTCTCCAGCGGCTCTTCTTTCGAAGATGCCAATAGTACGCCGACTTCTTTGGCCCGTTCTTCGGTTAGATTCTGGCTCCATGCGGCGACCTCCATCCCGAACGCTTGTCCGATCCGCGCCACCCGGTCGCCGAGTCTGCCGAGCCCGAGCAGACCGAGCCGCTTGCCGTGAAGGTCCGTCCCCAACGAATTTTGCCAAGGCCCGTTCGTCCGCATGGCATAATGCTCCGGCGCAATATGACGGGCAAGCCCCAGGATGAGCGCCCAGGTCAGTTCGACCGTAGGTTCAGCGTTCCCCGCCGTGCCGCAAACGACCACACCGTGCGATGCGGCTGCAGCCAAATCGATCGATGCGTTGCGCATGCCGGTTGTCACAAGCGACTTAAGCTTCGGCGACCGTGCAAAGAGCGATGCGCGAAACGGCGTCCGTTCCCGCATGATCACAATCATATCGAATTCGCTGAGGAGCTCGGCAAGCTCATCCTCATTGTCATAGTGCCGGTTGAAAGAGACAACCTCCACCCGTTCCGAAAGTGCCGACCAATCGGCCATAGCCAGTGCCGCCTGCTGGTAATCGTCAAGAATTGCACAGCGATAATTCATGCCTAGCGCCTCCTTCATTTTCAAATTCCGCCGGCCCTCTGCCCTTTAAGTATTCGAGAGAAAGTCAAGTTCAGATTACCATGCCGAAAGGCCAAATTCCAGATGACGGCCCGCTCGCATTCTCTTGCACGAAAACAAATTTATATTGTGCAAACTTACCTTAGGAACCGACATGTTCAAAGCACGCCCGTCTTTTTTAAGATAGATATAGATGAATTCCAAGAAAGGTGGGCTAGGGAATGCTGCTCAAATCAAATACCGACAAAATGACTTGGTGGAGAGAAGCAAAGTTCGGCCTGTTCATCCATTGGGGGCTTTACGCCCTGCCGGCCGGCATATGGAAGGGCCGTGAATATCCGGGCATCGGCGAATGGATTATGAAGCGCGCCCAAATCCCGGTGGAGGAGTACGAGCGACTCGCGCAAGAATTTAACCCGATCCGGTTTAGCGCGGAGGAATGGGTGGATTTGGCCGTAGAGGCCGGAATGAAGTACATCGTGATCACCGCCAAGCACCACGACGGCTTCGCCATGTTTGGCTCCGCCTGCTCGGCCTTCAATATCGTAGACGCTACGCCGTTCAAGCGGGATCCGATGAAAGAGCTGGCCGAAGTCTGTGCGCAAAGGGGAATCAAGCTCTGCTTTTATTACTCGCAGTGGCAGGACTGGCACCATCCCGATGCGGCGGGGAACCACTGGGACTATCCGGATCAGGAGGCCAAGAGCTTTGAGCGTTACATGCAGGAAAAAGGGCTTCCGCAAATCCGCGAGCTGCTCACGCAGTACGGCCCGATCGGCCTGATTTGGTACGATACGCCGATGGATATTACCGAGGAACAGAGCCGGGCATTTGCCGGCGCGGTCCGTGAGCTGCAGCCCGATTGCCTGATCAATTCCCGAGTCGGTCACCATTTCCATGATTATGTTTCCACCGGGGACAACATGATTCCGGCGAACATATACCCCGTCGATTGGGAGGTGCCCGCCACACTGAACGATACCTGGGGATATAAGAAGAACGACAACCACTGGAAATCAGCTAAAGAGCTGGTGCGTCTCCTGGTGGACATCAACCGCAAAGGCGGCAACTATCTGCTGAACATCGGACCGAGAGCCGACGGGACGGTACCGGAGGCCAGCGTGAGTATCCTGAGGGAAGTCGGCCGATGGATGCGTGTGAACGGCGAAGCGATTTACGGGACGTCCCCCTGCCCTTCCTTTCCCTACGAGCTTTCCTGGGGGATGTCACCCGGAAGCCGGGTAAGCTGTATCTGCATCTGTTTGATTACCGGCCCGGCGGAAGCATCACTCTATTCGGACTGCAAAATCAAGTGACGAAGGCTTACCCGCTGGCGGAACCGGATTGCATGCTGAAGACGGAGACGACGCCGACGAACCCCTCCAAGCCTCTGCATCGGCTGCGCATCGATCTTCCGGAGACCGAACCCGACCCGATTGCAACCGTGATCGTGCTGGAGTATGAGGGAGAGCTGGGAATCGACGAGTGCGTTACTAATCCTTGGCGCAGAGGCCGGCCGCTTATGCGACCGGCCTCTTGGTTATGGCGGAGTCAGTCTTCGTCCTCGACACCCGCCGGGTGCACCTCTTTCGCCGGTACGGGGGCATCCCTCCTGAACCTCTTTGCCGTCCCAGCGGTGGATCACATCCATGTAACTGCCCTTCTCCTGATCGTAATATGAATTGACGAACGCCTTGTCTCCAACCTTACGGAAGCGGATGGATTCCCGGTGATCGGCGGAATAAATATCCGACTCAAGAATCGCGAAGCCGTCCGGACGAACCGTAAGCAGTGCATAAAAACTCCCGTTGCTTCCTCCCCATTGTCCAATCGCAAAATCCGGATGGCCGTCCTCGTTATAATCTGCAAAACGCAGCTTGAAGGGTAGACCCTTGCGGAAGCTCATCTCTTCGTCTCCGAAGGCTTCATTGAGTGGATACGGAGCCCGCTCCCTGTCATCGGATCCCACGATAACCGCCTCGAACGTCCCGGTGAGGAATGTTCCTTGGAACGGTCCGGGATCGGAGCCCGTCACTTCCTTGCCCCGGATCATCCGGATCCGAACCGTTTCCGTCTTTCCGTTCCCGGCCTTTAGAGTCCCTTCCCCTACGACAACCGGTTCAAAACTCCCGTGGTCCGCCGCACTGCTCTCTCCGGCGACTTGGTCGAGTTTTCTTTCTACCGCAGGCGGTTCGGGACTACCTTGTTCAACCGGCGGCTCTTTTAACGGGGCCGATGCAGGCCGGTTATTCGTTCCGCCCGGCGTCCGGCATCCGGCTTCCAACAGGATGAGAACCGCTATACATGCGGCGAACCATATTATTTTTATCACCGGCATCCCTCTTAATTTATATATTGTTTTGTCATAATTCGTCGTATATAATCGACTTAAGAACTACTTTTATACAACCAAAGAACTAGTCAACCATCCTTTGAACCTTTTCCACAGAAGACATCACCGGAGGTAATCGCAGCCATGTCGCTTCGCCGGAAAATTATGATCTACGTCGCTATCACCACTCTCTGCTCACTCTCGCTGCTGTACATGATATCGGAGCGGATGCTGCTGCGCGGTTACGAGCAGATGGAGGCCAACACGTTACGTGAGAATATGAGGCAGAGCCTGCTCTCGTTTTACGATGAGTATACGAACCTTGGCGCCATTGCCATTAATTATGCAGGCTGGAACGATACATACGAATTGATCAACCGTCCGGAGGCCCCAGCGGCTGACGATCCCTATTTTACCAATAATTATACCGATTCTTTATTCACCTCAAGCCGAATGAATGTGACGCTGCTCCTGAACACCCGGAAGCAGATTTATTTCGGAAAAGCTTACGATTACGCCCATAATCGCCCCCTACCTTACCCGGGCCCCTTGATCCGGACGCTGATTGAGGAGCACCCCGCTTTTATTGAACAGCCGGACGCCTCGTCGCGTAAACAAGGGCTCCTCCTGGTGCAGAATCAGCCGTGGATCGCGGCTTCCTATCCGATCTTAACGAGCAACAACGAAGGACCTGTCCGCGGAACCCTGGTCTTCGCCCGGATGCTGGATTCCAATTATAGCGATTATATATCCCGTAAAACCGACATTCCGCTGTCCTTCACCGTAGTGGATCCAGCTTTCACCCCTCCCCGCGATGCCGCGACCCTGACGGTTCACGGGGACCGATCCGTAACGTTCTGGACCGAGCAGGATAAGAAAACGGTGAGCGAGCTTCGCCCTGCTGACCGACGTTGACGGCAAGCCCGCCCTTCTTTTATCGTTTGTGAAGCCGCGGGATTTATATTCGGAAGCCCAGAAAAGCATCCTGTTTTACCTGCTTTATTTCGGGTTATCCGGGCTCGTCTTCTTCGTTACTATGAACTACGTGCTGGAGCGGACTTTGTTTGCCAGGGTGAAGCAGGCGATGAGCGGGATGAACGCAATCGAGACGAAGAAGGATTTGTCGATCCGCATTAAGGAGTCCGGCCGGGACGAAATTACACGGCTTGTCCAATCGTTCAATCATATGATGAACTCGCTGGAGCAAGCGCAGAACGAGCTGCAGTTCCAGGCCGAGCATGACGATTTGACCGGTCTTGCCAACCGGAAGGGATTTTTTACCCGGCTCGAGAAAACGATACGGCAGTGCGAGAAACATCACGAACGGTTCGCGCTATTGTTCATTGATCTCGACCGCTTTAAATGGATTAACGATACGATGGGCCATCCTACGGGCGACCTGCTGCTGATGGAAGCGGCCAATAGACTTAAAATCTGTTTGCAGGAAGGGGATTTTCTCAGCCGGCTGGGGGGCGACGAGTTTTGCATTATCTCGCTGAGCGCCGGCCATTCCGGGCAAACCGAACACCTGGTGGAGCGCATCAGGAAGGCGCTCGACGTTCCCTTCCAACTCGAAGATTATCATACCACGATCTCGGCCAGCATCGGAATCAGCTTGTATCCGGAGCACGGCACCGACAGCCAAAGCCTGCTGCTGCACGCCGATACGGCCATGCTTGCCGTCAAAGAAAACGGTAAAAACAACTATTCCTGGTACTCGGAAGCGTTCGAACAAAGCCGGATGAGGCGAATGCGGATCGAGCAGTATTTGAAAGATGCGGTAGCCCATGGAGAGATGGGCCTTCTTTACCAGCCGAAATGGGATCTCGCCGAACGGAGGATGGCCGGAGTGGAAGCGCTTTTGAGATGGACCCATCCTCAGCTTGGCGTTGTGCCGCCGAATGAATTTATTCCGGTCGCCGAAGCATCCGGCATCATTAACGACATCGGCGAATGGATTGTACGGACCGCATGCCGGCAGTTCGCTGAATGGCAGAGCGGAAGCGGCGGGACCTCGCTGATCGTTGCGGTCAATATCTCAGGTGTGCAGTCGCTGCGGCCGGGTTTTGTCGGGCGGATCCGGCGCATTTTCGAGGAGGAGCAGGTGAACCCGCGCCACTTCGAGCTGGAAGTAACGGAAAGCTTTGCCATCGAAAAATTCGAGAAAGTGATCGACGTGTTCGCCGAACTGCGGAGCCTCGGCTTTCAAATTTCCATCGACGATTTCGGAGCGGGGTATTCTTCGCTGAAATATTTATCCCGGCTCCCTGTCCAATGCCTGAAAATCGATAAAACCTTGGTCGATCATCTGGGAGAGCATGTCCGAAGCCAAGTGATTGTATCCACCCTGATCGAGATGTCGCACCGGCTGGGCATTTCCGTTGTGGCCGAAGGAGTCGAGCAGCCCGAACAACTGCACAAGCTTCAAATGTACGGATGCGATCAAATCCAAGGGTATCTGTTCAGCGAACCGGTACCGGCGGACCGGGTGATCGACCTTCTTGCCCTGGACGCTTTTGCTGAGCTGTAACGATCGTCCTCAGCCGATCCGTACCGAAAGCCCCCGGCGTAATGGCATTCGCATCCAGCCAGTAGCTTACGCGAAACGAGGAGCCGTCCTTCAAACGGATTCTTAGGATGACCGGGTCACCGCCCGGATGCGTCTTATAGATTTCATCAAAACCGACAAAAGGCGACCTTAGATATTCCTCCGCGAATTGCAAGGCTGTCTCGGCTGTAAATTCGGAAACAGGCGATCCGTCACCGGCGCCTTCAAAGCTTACCTTTGCGGTTTTCCCGGCAATGTCGTATACGTCCCCTATCGTTTTCGCGTCCGGATGCCCGGAAGCTTCATACAGCTCGCCGTTTGCAAGCAGACGGTACTCCGGTTTGTAGCCGACTACCTCATAGATCGCCGTTCCTTCAGGCAGCAGGGTGGCGTCTCCATCCTTCATCCGATAATCGAGACCAAGACATGCGTTTCCCGACAACATATGGACTTCACCGAGCTTTTTTCCTCTTCTCAGGTTGGAAAGATCGCTGTCATCATTCCTCATGTACTGTATGCTGTTCCAATGTATGGCATGCGCGAAGTGGATACTAACTGCATAAGGGTATGGACTATCGGGGTTGTTCACGGCGTTGGAACATGACGATAACACGATACATATGAAAGTCCAAGAACCCATGGTTTTCTCAATAACGTCTCCCTCCCTATTACCACCTGACGCGTTTCCACCGTATTTTGTGCCATTTTTTCCAGAAAAAAGAACAGGAAAGCCGCTGCATCAGCGAGCCTCCCTGCTCTGTTACTAACGGATTACATTCAATCGGCCGGTCCCGCTGAACGGGCTCCCGTCCCTTAATCGGCCGGTTACCCGAATAACGGTGTCGCCCTGAGATCCCCCAAGTGCCTCAATGACCTTCTGTCGGTCGAGTTTCACCATCAGATCCGGAACGCCGTTCCCGTTCTCATCGCCTACGGCTGTCGGCGCAGGCTGAGCCGGAATGCTCTTGCCGTAAACTTGGAACGTAACGGTGGAAACGTCGATCTGTGAGGCATCATACTCCGTCGGGAGCTCTAGGTAGGCGGTAAATGAATTCGCGCCTCCCTTGCTCTTCAGGCTCAGCGTTTGCGGATTCAAATCCGCCTTGGCCGGAATGACCGCCGTGTACATGTTCGGCTTCGGCGGGGCCGCCATTCCGTCGCCGAGATAGAAGCCGGTGTGCGGCGGCTGGTTATAAGCGACATTCTGCCAAGCGACGCCAAGCCGGTAGACCGGGTCGTGCATCAGCGTATAGATCCGGTGATCGGTTAAGCTTGTTGTCGTATAAATCCGCAGCGCGGAGCTGTCCGCCGTCCGCCATACCGCTTCCTCCCGCCAGTCTCCCAGAATATCCGCCTGCAGGCTGGGAGTGCCTTTCGTCGAATTGTTGGAGAGCGTGCCGTCTGCGGTCAGCAGATTGACGGTTTTGCCATTCACATAATCCCATTTGTCAATCTTCCCGGGACCTGCCCCTATGCTCGAATTGTAGTTATGATCCAGCGGCTCACGGAGCAAATCGCCGTCCCACCAAATGCCGAAGTTGATGGAAGATGGAGAGGTGCTGCCGATTTTTTCGCCTTTGACGCTGCGCAAACCGACACCGGCGGCCGCCCACTGCTCTTCGCCCCTGTATCTCGGGTCAATATCCGCGGACATCCCTCTTCCGGTATCTTTGCCCGTGTATACGCCCCACAGGACCTGACCCGTCTTGGCATCCCACAGCGCCGCGCCGTAAGGAGCGTTCGTATGCTCGTCGACCTTGAATACCTCGAGGCCCGGCCGGTCGGGATCCAAATCGCCGACATGCAGCGCATCTCCATGGCCGAGCTTGGTGCTGTACAGGATTTGCCCGTTATCGTCGATCGTCATGGCCCCGTAAATGATTTCGTCCTTCCCGTCCCCGTCAACATCGGCAACGCTCAGGTTGTGGTTGCCCTGCGCCTCATAGTCCGGATTGCCGTTGCTGTCGAATTTCCACAGCTTCGTCAGCTTGCCGTCGCGCCAGTTGTAGGCCACCAGCACCGTATGCGTGTAATAGCCGCGGGCCATGACCAAACTTGGCGTTTTACCGTCCAGATAGGCAATAGCCGCCAGAAAACGGTCCACCCGGTTTCCGTAGTTATCCCCCCAGTCCGTTACCTTCCCGCGGGGCGGATCATAATCGGTGGTGTAGAGCGCTTTGCCGGTCAACCCGTCAAACACCGTCAAATACTCCGGACCGTCCAGCACCCGCCCTTTAGCATTGCGGTAATCCGCATTCGGGTCGCCGATCACTTTCCCCGTACCGTCTCTTGTACCGTCTGCCGTCTTGAATGCCACCTCGGCCTTCCCGTCACCGTCCAAATCGTAGACCATGAACTGCGTATAGTGCGCGCCTGCGCGGATATTTTTGCCCAGGCTGATGCGCCAGAGGAAGGTGCCGTCCAGCTTGTAGGCGTCGATAAACACTTCACCGGTTACGCCGTCCTGCGAATTGTCCTTTGAATTCGAGGGGTCCCATTTCACGATGATCTCGTACTGCCCGTCCCCGTCCAGGTCGCCGACGCTCGCATCATTGGCGTTATAAGTGAACTTGGAGCCGTCGGGATTGACGCCGTCCGCCGGCTTCCGCAGTGGAACGTCGAGATAGTTCGTTCCCCACACCTTCACGGTCCCGGAAGGCGGCTGCTCGCGGCCGTCCACAATCGCCCGGACGTAATAAGTGGAGGCGCGCTTCCTCCGGCGTCCTGATAATTGGTGCTGGTCGTGATCGGCTCGGGGTTGATTTTCTTCCCGTCGCGGTACAGGTTGAATGCAATCGCATCCGGTTCATTCCCCAGCAGACGCCAGCTGACGAAGACGCCGCCGTCCGTTTTTACCGCCACCAGGCCGCGGTCCAAGTACTCCATCTGGCGCTGGAACACGGATGATACCGATGCATTCGCAGGCTCCGGGGCCGCCATGGCCGCCGTTCCCGGAAGACATAAGGTCGCCGTAAGGAGCAGAGCCCCCGCTTTCTTTAACCGCTTCTTCTTTGACACTACCGAATCCTCCTTCGTCTGGTCACTCTTAAAAACAAAACAATACACACAATAGTCAACGCTTACATTTAACCGTTTACATTTGTATGTATTGTTTTATGTCTGTTATTATAATGTATCGTTTGGCGGCATGGGAATAACCGATCAAGCTAAGTTCCTGCACTATTCTGCTGTTTTGAGACGCGACCCTCCAATGAAAGACAGCAATTCGGAAGAAATATGCCGATCCCGATTTGTGATATAGTTGAAGCTGGAGTATAAACCATAACTTGAGGCGAGGTGCCGCAATGGTCGCTTGGGGAAGAAAGCAGGTCGATGTGATTACCCTGTTCGTCGAGGATTTGCAGCTGACGAAGCCGTTTTACCAGGATGTCTTTGGTTTAACCACCGTCTATGAGGATGAAAATTCCGCCGTATTCGATTTTGGAAACATGTGCGTTAATCTGCTTAAGGTCTCCGAGGCTCCCGGACTGATCGGGCCCGCCGCCGTCGCCGGACGCGAGACCGGATCGCGCTTCCAGTTCACCATCCGCGTGGACGATGTGGACACGGTTTGCGAAGAGCTGACGCGGCGCGGAATCCCTCTATTGAACGGCCCGATGAACCGGCCTTGGGGAATCCGGACCGCCAGCTTCACCGATCCCGCAGGCCACATTTGGGAAATCGCCCACGACCTGGCGTGAAAGGAGTTCTCCCGTTGAGCCAATTGAAAACAATGGAGGCCTACCGTGTTATTGATGCCTACAAAATGAATTTGCTGCGCTACTCGCCGGAGCAGCTGAGGCATATCCCGGCGGAAGGGACTTGGTCGCTCTGCCAGCTGTATGATCACATGATCCTCACTGCTCTGGATTACCTTGACATGGTGGAAAAGTGTGCGGAATCCGGCGAAGGGCAGGAGCTCGGGAAGACGGAGGGCGGCGAGGAATTGTTCCGGCTTGGCGGATTCCCGCCGGTTAAAATTAAGCCGCCGGACGGGCCTGAAAACTCGCCCGACAATACGGCAAGCAAAGATGACCTGATGCACGGGCTGGATCAAGTTGTGCTGAGGATGAAAGAATGGGAAAAGATCCTGGAGACGACACCTCCCGAGGGCAAAGTGAAGCACGACGGCTTTGGCTGGCTGAACGGACGCGAGTGGTTCGAGCTGATCGGGATGCATTTTCGCCATCATTTGCGTCAGAAGAACGAATTGGAACAGCATTGGCTGTCGAGCCATCCTTGAAGGAACAGGGCTTCCCCCTCTTTCCGACGACGCGTTAGGACCGGTGATATGTTTAATAGCCTCGAATAAAAGGTATTAACATATATCAACCGAAGGAAGAGGTGAGCCCCATGAACGAATTTGAGAAGAGTCCGGATCCCGTAGGGCCGAAAACCAAACGCGACCACCCGGAGCAGTATCCGACGGAGAAGGAAAGCCTGTTCGACAAGTTCGTCAGCGAGCGGACCGTCGATCCGATCCCTGTGGAGGATGTCAACCTGGAGCAGGAGGAAGAAAAGCATAAAGAAGCCTCCAAGCAGGAATCCTCCAGTGAAAGAAAATATCCAAAATAAAAAGGACCGGGGGCTCCCCGGTTCTTGTGTTTTGAGAAAGTACTGTTGGAAGAGATAGATACGTAGGTGGGGTATCCACTGGAGGAGCGCAGCGTTCGCCTTTGTCTGCGGGAAATAACCGCTTTAAAGCGGCTTCCAATAAATATTTCCTGCAGATGGGCAGCGACCGGAAGTGGATACCCCACCGCCTCGTAACTTTTCCTTACCGATCGCTTTCTTAACAACTTGGTGGGCTCCCGGTCCTCCACTCCTACCTCGAATCGAGCGCACTGCGAAGCCCGTCCCCGATAAAATTGAAGCACATGATCGTAAGGAAAATCATGAAGCCCGGAATGAACGGATACCACGGCGCTTTGGTCATGATCGTGAGACTCTGCGCGCTTTGGAGCAGATTCCCCCAGCTTGCGGTCGGCGGCTGGATCCCGAGGCCGAGGAAGCTCAGACTGGACTCCGTGAGAATCATCGAGCCCATCTGCAGCGTGGCTGAGATAATGACCGGCGCGATAGCGTTCGGCAGAATATGCACGAAGATGATGCGAAAGTCGGACATTCCGATCGTCCGGGCGGCATCGACGAACTCGCGGTTCTTGACCGACATGATTTGCCCCCGCAAGAGCCTCGCCTTCCCCATCCAGCCGAAGACGACGAAGACGACGATAATATTGAATAAGCTCGGCCTCAGCAGGGTAACTACTGTAATCAGCACGAAAAAGTTCGGAAACGCCAGCAGTATGTCGGCGAAGCGCATCAGAAGGCTGTCCAGCCGGCCTCCGTAATAGCCGGCGAGCGAGCCGACAACCACTCCGATCACGACGTTAAGCAGGACCGAGAAAATCCCCACGGCAAGCGACACCCGCGCGCCGTACAGCACCCGGCTGAGAAGATCGCGTCCCAGATCGTCCGTGCCGAACCAATGCTCCCGGCTCGGCGGCCGCAGCCGGTTCATCAAATCCTGGTCCGCCGGGTCGTACGGGGCGATCACCGGCGCGAGGAGCGCCAGAAGAATAAGCGCCGCCATAATAATCAGGCTGATGAGCGCAAGCCGGTTGCTCTTAAACCGTTCCCAGGCCCGATTTTCCCGTTTCGCGGGTAAGGTAGCATTCGACTTCCGGCTGTTCATGGAAACCGCTGTGTTCATAGCGTCACACCTTCACTTCGCTTTTGCTGTAGCTGACCCGGGGATCCAGAAGCGCGTAAGAGAGATCGGACAGGATACTGCCCAGGACATAGAGGAAAGCGACCAGCGTCGTCACGGCGAAAATCACCGGATAATCCCGCTGAAAAGCCGCCTCGGTGAAGAGCCGCCCCATCCCCGGGATGCTGAAGATCGTTTCCACGATCACCGAGCCTCCGAAAAATCCGGGAAGCGAGAGCCCGAACAGCGTCACGAGCGGAAGAAGGCCGTTCCGCGACCCGTGAACCACCAGAATGCGGCCGCTGCGCGCCCCTTGGCTTTAGCCGTTCGCATATAATCCTGATGAAGGACCTCCAGCATGCTGGAGCGGACATACCGGATCCAGACGGCGATCTCGGAGCAGGCGATCGTGAACACCGGCAGGATCAGATGAAGCACCCGGTCGGTCAGACGAAACGGTGCGTTGATGGTCTGAAGTCCCCGGACGGCGACCAGCCGAGACGGACGGCGAAGAACATCATGAGCAGCAGGCCGAGCCAAAATCCCGGAATGGAGATACCGACGAAGGTGACGGCCGATACCAGCTGATCGAACCGGGAATTTTCTTTCACGGCGCAGAGGATGCCGAGCGGTACGGCGATGACCATCGCGAGCACAAAGCTGGTGACGGTAAGCAGCAGTGTGTTCGGAAGCCGCTCCCCGATCAGCTCGGATACCGGCCGGTTTTTCAGGAACGAAGTCCCGAAATCGCCCTGCACCAACCCGCTGACCCATTTCCAGTATTGGATATGGAGCGGTTGATCGAGCCCGTAAGACTTAATCAAATTCGCTTTGTCTTCCGCCTTCAGGGTCGGATCGTCGATATATTGGGAGAGCGGGCTGCCCGGAGCCATATGAATGATCACGAACGAAATGATCGTAATGCCTATAAGAATGGGAATGGCGTTCAGCAAACGTTTCAGGGCGTAACGAGCCAACAGAGGTCACTTCTTTCTATAATAGAGTCCTCGGTTATTTCGTAAAATACCACTTTTCGACTTCACGAAGGCTGTCTCGGTTCGGATTGAAGCCTTCCAGATTGGCGGGATAAGCCATGGTGGTCGTGGGCGAATAAAGGAACGTATAAGGCTGATCCTCCGCGATCAAAGCATCGATCTTGGCAAGCGACTCTTTGCGTTTGTTCATGTCGAACGTACCGAGGTCCTCGTCGATCAGTTTATCGACCTCAGGGTTCTTATAAGAAACGTAATTCGAACCCGTCTCAATCTCGGAGGAATGCCAGATGCTTTTCGGATTCGGGTCCCCGGAGATGCTCCAGCCGTGATAGAGGGCGGTGAAATTTTTGCTCGACCAATTCTTCGTAAAAGCGGAGCCTTCCACGATCCGGGGCTGCACGCTGATCCCGATCTTTTTCAGTCTGCTGCTGGATGACCGTAACGGCTTTCTCGCGAACCTTATTGCCTTGAATGCTCTGCATTTCGAACTCGAACTTCTGGCCGTTTTTGTCCAAAATGCCGTCGCCGTCCGTATCCTTCCAGCCTGCGCTCTCCAGCACCTTCTTCGCCTTCTCCGGATCGTAGGGGAATTTCGGCACATTATCGGTATAATTCCAGTAGGTCGGAGCGGTCTGGCTGTTCACCAGCTTCCCTTGTCCCTCAACTACATTGTCAACGATGCCCTGCCGGTCGATCGCCATGGTAAGAGCCTGGCGCACCGCTTTATCCTGAAACAGCGGGTTCGTCAGATTCCAGGCGACGAACATGTACACGCCGGTGCCGATGCCTTTTTGCAGCTTGATCTTGCCTGAGGTCTTGGCAAACTGCTCCATCGCCTGCAAGTTATCTGCGGGTACGGAGACGACGTTGATTTCGCCGGTCTGCAGTTGTGCCATCATCGCGTTGGCGTCGGGAATGATCTTTGCCGTCACCTTCTCAATGGCCGGCTTGCCGCCATAATAGTTCTCATTGCGCACAAAACGCAGGTACTGGCCCTGCTTCCACTCCTCCAGCTTGAAGGGGCCGGAGCCGACCGGTCGCTTGACGAAAGACGATTTGTCCATGTCCTTCACAGCCACATCCTTCAGCAGGTGCTGCGGAAGAATATTGTAGATCATCATATCGATGTAACCGGCATGGGGCTCCTTGAACGTGAATTTCACGGTGGTATCGTCCACCTTCTCGACCTTCGCCACCTTCGTGAACGCGCCTTTGCGCGGGCCCTTATAATCCGGGTGGATCGGAATGTTGTAGGTGAACACGACATCGTCCGCCGTAACCGGCTTCCCGTCCGAAAACTTGGCGTTATCGCGGATTTTCACCGTCATCTCCAGCTTATCGGCGGAAAACTGCGGCTGGCCTACAGCCAAATCCGGCACGATGTTCTGCTTCTCGTCAAAACGGTACAGTGAACTGAACACGAGCTCAATCAATTCGCTGGACGTTGTCGTCGTAGCCCAAAAGCGGATGAAGCCCTGCGGATCGGTTAAATAAGCAGTCGTGATTTCGCCGGTGTCCAGCTTTTCTTTCTTGGACGGATCGCCGGCAGGAGGATCGGCGGGCTTGTCTGGGGGGACGGAAGTGCCGCCTCCGGTACAGGCTGTCAGGATTAGTACGCCGGTCAGGACGGCCGCCAGCGCCAGCTTGCCGGATTTGCTCCATTTACGAAATAACATGCGCATTCCCCTTTCTTTGCTCATGGATTAAGAAGACAGTAGATGGCAGGCCGCCGAATGCCCTGCCGCCCATTCCCTTAGAGCGGGCTTCTCCTTCCGGCGGCGTTCCTCCGCATGCGGGCGCGGGGGTGGAACGGGCAGACCTGGCGGCGGGTCCGCCGCATTCGGCACCTCGCCACGGAGCAGAATACGCTCGCGCCTAAGCTCCGCACCCGGCTCCGGCACCGAGGACAGCGGCGCCTGGGTATACGGGTGCCTGGGGCTGTCAAACAGCCGGTCCCGCTCCGCGATCTCCACAATCTGTCCCAGATACATGACGGCCACCCGGCTCGCGATATGCCGGACTACACTCAAATTATGAGAAATGAAGAGGTAAGATACCCTGGTCTTCTCCTGAAGCTCCCCGAGCAGGTTCACGATCTGCGCCTGAATCGAAACATCCAGCGCCGATACCGGCTCGTCCGCCACAATCAGCTTCGGACTTAGAGCAACCGCACGCGCAATGGCAATCCAGCCGCCGCTGGCCGCCGGAAAATTCGTGCGGATATAGTCCGGTCGCCTGCGCGCTGAGTCCTACCGTCTCCAGCGACCGCTCCGCCCGCTTCAGCGCCTCCCTCCAGTTCAGTCCTCCCTGGATGACCAGCGGCTCGGCGATCGCTTTACCTACCGTGATTCTGGGATTCAGCGAAGCGTAGGGATCCTGGAAAACGCACTGCATATCCTTCCGGACCGGCCGCAGTCTGCGTTCATTCCACCGGCCGATCGAAGCTCCGTTGAACAGGATTTCACCGTCGGTCAATTCAAGCAGGCGCAAAACCAAGCGGCCCACCGTCGACTTGCCGCAGCCGGATTCGCCGACAATGCCGAGCGTTTCGCCTTCAAACAAGCTGAAGCTGATGCCGTCGACCGCTTTGACGGTACCTTTGCTTAGGTTTCCGCCGATTCCGAAATATTTCCTGACCTCCTTCAGTTCCAGAAGCGGAGCGCTCACGTTCCGCCATCCCCCCTTTTTATGAATTTTCTCAAGCCAAGATGCACCTGACCTGATGCCCGGCGTCAATTTCTCTCAGCTCGGGCTCGCTGTTACGGCATTCCTCCCGGGCCATCGGACAGCGGTCGGCAAAGCGGCGACCCGGTGCAAAGGAACCGGGCGGAGGGACACTTCCGGGAATCGGAACCAGCTTCCGGATCTCCCCTCTCATCCGTGGCGTAGACTGAAGCGGCCCGACGGTGTACGGATGCCGGGCCTCCGTAAACAACGTCCTCACATCCGCCGTCTCCACGATTCGACCCGCATACATGACCATCACGCGGGTCGCCATTTCGGCCACAACGCCCAAATCATGCGTTATGAACAGCACCGACATATCCGATTCCCGGGTCAGCTCCCGGATCAAGTCCAGCACCTGCGCTTGAATGGTGACATCCAGGGCCGTCGTCGGCTCGTCCGCAATAAGGAGCGATGGCCTGCAGGCCATCGCCATGGCCAGCATCACGCGCTGGCGCATACCGCCCGACAGCCTGTGCGGATATTCCTTCCGGGTCCGGCCCGGTTCCGGGAATCCGACGCGATGCAGCCACCACTCCGCCTCCCCCAGCGCTTCCGCCTTGGGAATACCGAGATGCCTGGCGATCGCTTCGGTCAGCTGGGTTCCGACCGTAAGCACCGGGTTAAGCGAAGTCATCGGCTCCTGGAAGATCATGGCGATTTGCCGCCCCCGGATCCGGGACATGACTCGCTTGTTCAGCCCTACCAGGTTGCGGCCCCCGAAACGGATCTGGCCGCCGGCGATTTGCGCCGCTCGGGGCAGCGACTGCATGATGGAGAGAGAAGTCATGCTTTTCCCGCGACCCGACTCGCCGACAAGGGCAACGACTTCCTGCGGCCTGATAGCAAAATCGATGCCGTCGACGACGGTTAACTCCCGCCGCTTGTCCTTAATAACGGTTTTTAGCGATTTGACTTCCAAGACGGCTTCAGACAGACCGGATCACCCCGTTCCAATCTCAAGTAATTTTCCTCTAGTTCCAAATTATGTATTGTCATTTTATTTTATGGGCTTTCGCCTCAAATGTCATTAAATTTTTTTAATATTTTGAAAAATATCGACGTATTGACGGTGCGGGGAATTCCGTTCATGATCTAGGATAGACCGCAAATGAGGAATAAGTTTTGTAAAAATGAGGTGAGCTTATGCCGGATTGGTCTTACCGGACCTTGTTTCGCCCCCTGCTGTTCCGACTGCCCGGTTCTGTCGCCCGCCGCTTCACCTTGAGTGCCATCGGTACGCTTAGCCGCTTGCCCGGGGGTTCCTTCGTCATCAAGACATTAGGTCATATGGAGCCGTCTCCGCTTCTGCAGAGCACGGCGGCGGGCATTGCGCTCAGTACTCCCGCAGGACTGGCGGGGACCGTTGACCCGATGGGAACAGCGCATAAGGCTATGGCTCAGTTCGGCTTCGGTTTTATGGAGATCGGCCCCGTTACCGTTCAGCCGGTAACCGCTTCCGAGCCGATCCGGATGGATATCGGGCGGGAGAGGATCGTTTACCCATCTTATTACGAGAATGAAGGCGTCCACGCCGCCGCCGCCAGAATCGCCGAGCCGGGGCATGCCCTTCCCCAATTCGTCCGGCTAACCCCGCTGCCCGGAAGCACACGCGAGCAGGCGCTCGACCAAATCGCATCGATGATGAACCGGCTTGCGGAGGCGGGGGCCGACGGCTTTTATCTGGATATTCTGCAGCGACCCGCTCAACCGGAAGAGGCGGCTTGGCTTCTGTCTCATCTGGACCGGCCGGCCGCAAAGCCTTTGTTTCTATACATACCGCTGCTTACATCCGAATATGCTTTGGACCGGATCCTGTCGTCCGTCGATCTGGGACTTTTGGATGGAATCGTGGTGGGAGAAGCGCGGGGGAGGACGGAACACTCCGGCTGGAGAAAAAGGATAAAGAGCCGTGCGCGGCCCTGCTCAGGCACATCCGCAGGAACGTACCCGCTGCGTTCTCGCTGAAAGCTTCCTGCGGCGTTCATGAGCCGAACGATGCGCTCGAACTGCTCGAGGCCGGCGCGGATGCCCTTCTTCTGCACAGCGGGCTCGTCTTCGCCGGTCCGGGTCTACCGAAGCGCGTGAATGAAGCCGTACTTCATGAGCGGGTCCGCAGCACACCGGAACCGGAGCCTCCCTCCTTCTGGAGCGGCTGGGGATGGATGTGCCTTCTCGGTGTGGGTATGATCATTGGAGGAGTGTTAGCCTGGCTTATAGCCGCTACGACCGTGCTGCTCCCTTATGACGAGGCCTTCCTCGGCATGGGCAGAGATGAGCTGAACCATGTGAATCACCGGCTGCTTCACTTCATGTCGCATGACCGGATCACGCTCGCGGGAACGATGATCTCGATAGGCGTTCTCTATTTTCAAATGGCGCGGCATGGACTGAAGCACGGTCTGCACTGGTCCAGAACCGCTCTCATGACATCGGGGATCGTCGGCTTCTCCAGCTTCTTTCTCTACCTTGGCTTCGGCTACTTCGACCCGCTGCATGCGCTGGCGGTCGCCGTCCTGCTGCCCATGTTCATCCTCAGCATGCGAGGAGGCTCCGACGCCCCGTTCCGGGGGCCGGTCAATCTGCATAATGACCGCTTGTGGAAATTGGCACTGTGGGGGCGACTCTGTTTCGTCGCGCTCGGTTTCGCTCTCACTGTCGGAGGAATTACGATCGCCGGCGTCGGCATCACTTCCGTGTTCGTGCCCGAGGACCTGGCCTACCTCGGCATGACCGCCGAACAGCTGCGGGGCATCGAACCGCGCCTGATTCCGCTGATCGCCCACGACCGGGCCGGCTTTGGCGGCGCACTGCTCTCGGACGCGCTGGGACTTCTCGCCATGGCCTTATGGGGCATTCAGCAGGGCGAACGCTGGATCTGGTATACCTTTCTTATCGGCGGCGCCCCGGCATTCGCCGGAGCGTTCTTCGTCCACCTTCACATCGGTTATACGGATCTCTGGCATCTCTCGCCCGCTTTGTTCGCTCTCTTCCTTTACATCGCCGGCCTGATCCTGCTTTATCCTTATCTGATGCATCGGCCGGCCGTCACCGCACCTCATAGCCTACAATCGGATCGAACCGCCGGATAAACAGGCCGCCGGGCATACGGGACAGCACAAAGTTGCGAAGCAGGATGCCCAGCGGGTTCCTGAGCTGCACGACCCGCCCCATCGACCTCGACATCCGAGCGATGCGGACCGTTCTTGCTTTCCGTTCCCTTTCGTACTGCGCCAGAGCCGCGGGTACATCCGGCCCCTGCAGGCGCGCGCGCAAGCACTAGGGCGTCCTCCATCGCCTGTGCCCCGCCTTGTCCCAAATTCGGCAGCATCGGATGGGCGGCGTCGCCAAGCAGCGTTACCCGGCCGGTGCTCCAGCGGCTCAGCGGCCGGCGGTCCGCAATATCGTGAGCCAGGATCGAGGCCTCCTCCGTGGCTTCGATCGCCCTGACGACAGGCGAATACCATCCGCGGAAGCAGGCTAGAGCCGCCGCTTTCCGTTCGGACGGTGCCGGCAGGCTTCCCTCGGGCGCATTGATCGCGGCGAACCAGAAAATCCGGCCTTGGCCGAGGCTCGAAAACCCGAACCGCTTGCCCGGCCCAAGCGCCTCGAAGCCGCCTCCCGCCTCCGGGGTAAAGCGCGCATCCTCGTAATGGCATATCCCTCTTAGCGCCATATACCCGGAATACCTCAGAGGCTCCGGACCGAATAATCGCTCTCTTATGACGGAATGAATGCCGTCGGCCCCGATGAGAACCTCCGCTTCCTCCTGTGTGCCGTCTGCGAACACAGCGCTTACCCGGCCCGCGTCCTCCCGGTAGTCCGTACATTGTTTACCCGTAAACACCTGTGCCTGTTCCCGGACGGCTTGAAGCAGGATTGACTGCAGCTTAGCCCGATGAATCAAATAGCTGTACGTGCCGTACAGCTCCGCCTGCTTAACGGCTGGCAGGGCGGTAATGAGCCTCCCGTCCCAGGTGCGGATTTCGGCCGTCCCCACCTTGGCGCCGCAGGCCTCCACCTGCCGGCTTATTCCCAGCTTCCCCAGCGCCTTCATGGCGTTGGCGGCGAGCACAATTCCCGCTCCCGCCTCCTCCAAGCGTGCCGCTTTGTCAAAGACGGACACCCGCCAGCCCTGCTGCAGCAGCGCCAGGGCGGCGCTCAATCCGCCGATCCCTGCACCGATCACAACCGCATTCCTTGCCATGCCCCTTCCCCCATCCTGACCGAATAAACGCAGGTAAGCCCAGCCAGGCCGCCCGCGGCTTATCCGGCTAAGCTTATGCGTTTGAACGTCTGATTCCCGTTGTTAGATCAGTCTTTTATCCCACGGATACGTTATATCATACCAGATCTGATCCCGCGGTTACACCGCTCCTGATCGGAAACCTTCCTGAGTGCCGACCAGCCTGGCGTATCGGCCGTTAAGGGCCAGCAGCTCCTCATGCGTTCCTTGCTCCGCAATCCGGCCCTGCTCCATGACGAGGATCAGATCGGCCCTCGCGATCGTACTGATGCGCTGAGCAATGACAATACGCGTACACTTCAGCCCATCCAGCGCCTGCTGGATCCGCCGTTCCGTCAACGTATCGAGCGCACTCGTCGCTTCATCCAGGAGCAAAATCGCCGGCCGATGGACGAGCGCCCGGGCCAAGGCGATCCGCTGCCGCTGTCCTCCGGAAACGGAGCTGCCCCCTTCAGCCAGGAACGTATCGTAACCGAGAGGCATGGCCATGATGTCATCATGGATTTGCGCAATCTTCGCTGCGCGAATCACATCGCTCATCGATGCCCTGCGGGCCAGCTCGATATTGCTGCGGATGGTTCCGCTGAATAAAAAAGAGGTTTGCGGCACGATCCCGAGCTGGCGGCGAAGAGCCCGCAAATGGTACTCCGCAATAGGCTTTCCGTCGTAGTCAATACGTCCTGCGGTAGGCTCAAGCAAACCGAGCAGCAGTTTGGACAAGGTCGATTTGCCGGAACCCGTGCTTCCGACGACAGCCACGAATTGCCCGGGCCGAATATGAAGCGAAATCCCTTGAACCGCTTCCGCGGATAATGGACCATAACGAAAGCTGACCTCATGCAGCCTGATCTCTCCGCGCATGGGCACGGCGGCAAGCTCTTCACCGTCCTCCTGCTCGGCCCGCTTATCCATCACATCCTGGATTCTGGCCAAAAAAGCTTGAACCTGCTGCACGCTTCGGGCATTCGTGAGGAGCGTGGACAGCGGACCGAGACAAGCGGCTCGAGCGCATTCAAAGCCAGCATCATACCCAAATCCAGCTTGCCGTTCATCACCTGGTATCCCCCCAGATACAGAATGGCAAGCGGAGCACCGATTCGCAGCAGGCCCTGAAACGAATCAATCCAAGCCTCCCATCTGCCGCGGACGAGAGCGGCCTGCTGCTCTTCAGCGAACAGCTTCTCCCACTGCAGAAGCGCCTCCTGTTCGGAGCCCGTCGCTTTTAACGTTTCGGCTCCGTTCAGCATTTGCACCAGGAAGCCTTGGGTCCGGGATTGAACCTCCAGTCCCTGGCTTGTGAGCTCCGAATACCGCCGGTTGGTCAGTAAAAAGACAAGGATCTGCAGGAAGCCGAGGAACATCACCGCAAGCCCCATTTGGACATCGTACAGGAAAAGAATCAGTTGATAGCTGATAAAGAGCAATCCGTCCAGGAAGGAGGCCACGGTGCTTAGGGACAGCAGACTCCATATCTGATTATTGCTGCTTACGCGGTCCGTTAAATCTCCCGCCGTATGCGTCTGGAAGAATGGATACGGAAGCGAAAAGAGATGACGCATAAATTGACTCCGCATCCTCCGGTCCAGAAGCATGCGTAAATGGAGGAGCAGACGGGAACGCAGCCAGCTTGCAGCGAAATAACAAATCACGACGGCGGCTAAGCCGGCCCCCAGCACTTGAAGAAGCGGTTCGTTACGCTCCGGCAGTACTTTAGATATCAAGAGTCCTGTTAATAAAGGCAGTCCTAACGAAAACAGTTGAATAAGGAGAGAAGCCCCCACGGTTTTCCCGATTAAAACCGGAAACATTGCGGTTTTTCAGCATGGTCCCCCAAACGGATGGAGACGGGCTTCCGGATGCCTCGAAAGCATCGCCCGGTTCGAAGAGCAGGCAGATTCCCGTGAAGGACCGGGTAAACTGCTCCATCGTCAAGACCCGCCGGCCCCAGCTCGGGTCAATCAGGTGAATTCCTCTTTGGCTCTGTTTCTCAAATACGACAAAATGATTGGATTCCCAGTACAAAACGGTCCCGGCCGGCAATGCCTTGACCTCTTCCGCTTCCAGCCGGATGCCGCATCCCTCAAGACCGAAGCGGCGGCCGATTTCGAGCAGCAAGCCGGCGCTCAGTCCATCCCTCCCGGTTCCGGTGATTTGACGGATCTCCTCCAAACTCACTTGTTTTCCGTAATACCCGAGCACCATCGCAAGACAGGCCGGTCCGCAATCCATGGCTTCCATTTGGTAAAAAACAGGAATACGTCTCGGGATCCAGCTTAAGATAGTCCGTCGCGGCTTGAGGATAGGCGGGAAAGCAGGCTTCGTCATGATTTGCCATCCTTCCCGACGATACCTCGCTGAATCGCTGATTCATACAGACGCCGTAAAAATTCATACAACAGAAGCTCATGAGCCCGCTGCGAGGTACGAATGATCCGGTTTACATGCATATGGATCAAGCTTGGAACAAGGGAATGCACGGAGGAAGTCAGCGGCCCCTGCCGTTCGGCGCGGTAGAGCTCTTCGCTCGCTCTGTTGAACGCTTCCTTTCCCTGCCGCAGCACGCGCACCCCTTGATAAAGCGGATGCTCGCTGGCAATCGGATGAAAGAGCAGCTGCTCCAGCCCCTCCCGTTCGCTTCGAAATTTGGCGCCCATGGCTTTCTTATATTCCGGATGGATCAGAAATTCCGAGGCATAGTGTTTACTGCACGTCTCCACAATCTCTCGCTTCCGGTGCAGATCCAGTCCGAAGGAATCCAGAAGGCGATCGATGCCGGCCAAGGCTAACCGCCACCGCGAATCGAAGGAGGCGCTCCCTTGATATAGCGCGACCACCCGGCTGACCGCCTCGCTGTCCGCATAAAAAAAACGCTCCGCCAGCGGCAATCCGTGTTCCCCGCCATAACGAACATACTCGGGTTCGTAAGTATCGACGGTCCATTTGCTGACCCGGCCGCTTAGCATCAGGGGCTCCAGCTGATCTTTGATCTTCGGGAGAACGCAGGTGTACAGCATCTCCGGTGAACCGTGCAATCGAATCCGCAAATGCCAATCCGGATCGCCGTACCGGATAAAAAACCATTGGTTGATCCATGCCGCCTTTACCGCTTCTTCAATGACATGTTGGTGGAGGGTCTGAAGCACCGTGTCGGCCGTTGCGGAGCCCGTATAGATTTTGAGGTAAAGCCATCGGCTCCCCGGCGGGAAAGAGAGCCCCGATGAAGGCTTGGGGATACCGGATGAAGCACGCGTGAGGACTTCCTTCCTGACGGCCTGCGGCTCACGGACAAAAGGAACGATCATCTCATGGGCATAACGGCCGCCGGTCCCGCGGACCGGCTGATGATCGGGCCCCGGGAGAAATTCGGTGAGCTTAATATGACTGCGGCTTTTGACGACGTCCAGGAAGCTCTCGACACTGAGCGCATTATCGAGGTCGACCGGCGCTGATGGTCGTATTCCGTGAGTACCACCAGGCGGGGCAGTCCCCTTTTTTCCCGAAGCGGCTGCACTTGATGAAACCGGTCGGCCTCGCTTCCTTGTCTGAACGGCGCCAGTTCGCCCTCGCTAAGGTTCCAGCACGCTCTGGAGAGAATGACTTTGCCGGAAGCCACTCTTGGCAGAAAAGGAGCCGAGGCCAGCGCGCCCCAGTCAAACCATAGTCCCTTGGCGGTTTCCTGATTTTGAAGCTCGCATAAAAACCGGTACATGCGCAAGCCGCTGTTCTGGTAAGAATGCGCCGTAGAAAGCCGCGGGATGACTTCTTTGCCGAGCCGGCCGGAACGAAGCACAAGCCGCCCGCCGATGACCGAGAGATACAGGTCGCGGATCGAAATTTGGTTTTCCTCCGGTGCGGAGGAAACGCCCAGGTAAGGGATTTCGAAGCTTCGCTGGACCGGCCGCATAATGACATTCCCGGTACGGCCCTCCGGCAGGTGAACGATCTCTGCGAAGACCGCATCCGGCCGCAGGCTTTCTTCCTGCTCCAGATGCTTCTTCACCCAGTCCGCAAGCTCCGCATCCCCTTGGCAGAAACGGCCGAGAAGTCTGGCACCGGACGGCCCCATGGCGGAGTGAAGCACCACTTGGAAATCCCCTTCATGAGCGGTTTCCGTTGAAGCGGCGGAAAGGCTGACGAAAGCGGCAAACGCATCCGGCGACTGGAAGCCTCGGGGACGGCTGCAGCTCCCCGCACCTCCTCCAAAGTGATCTCGATTTCATGGGCGCCGGTTGAAAGTGCGTCCGTCAGCTTACGATGCAGAAACGCATCTTTTGGCGTCCATCGCTCCGTGGCATCGGAAAAAGCGAAGGCTATGGGAATCCCGTTCAGCAGCGTCGACGGGTCGGAAGCAAGCTCGTTATCCGCAAGCCGGATGCCGTTTTCTTCATCCAGGGCTTCCGTTAACGGAACTTCTTTATCGCCGTATCTGGCTGTAAACGCGGACCGGATCCGATCCAGCCAGTCTTCGGAAGCGAACCCGGATAAGTGATGGAGGAGCTCGACCCCCTTGAAGATATCCCTGATCGGGCCGGGTCCCAGCGTTAGAGCTGCGGCCCGTTTTTTCAAATCAACCTGGATCAGCCTTGAGAGATGGACTTCGGCAGGCAGTGCCGTTAAAGATCCGGCCAGATCCTTGTACTTTTCCGGAGCCGCCCCTAAGCCGTCGGAATCGATCCGTTGTAAATCATGAACGGCCTTATGCAGTACAATCCCCGCTTCCGGGTTCTCCATGGACCCGAGGCTCTCCAAGAGGCTTTGCATCGTTTCCTCCCCCGTGACAGGCATACACTGCGGAACCAGGATCCGGCTGTCGATCAGCTCATGGATAAAAGCTTCGGTTTCTTCGCCGGACAGCTCCTCATCATAGGTTAATATTCGATGCATGAGGCCTTCGAAGGAAATCCCCGCCTCCGCGCATTCCAAGACCTGCTCCAGATAATCGGTACTTTCTACAGCCGTGAGCCGGTAGGCAAGCGCCTTTCCTGCCCACTTGGCTTCAGCGTAATGATAATTCCCGGCAAAGCGGTAGAGACTGGAGTTCGGCTTGTAGGTGCAGGCTTTGCGAAACGAAGGCTCCTGCAGCAGCGCGTCAAGCAGACGATAACCGTATTCCATGTCCAAGCGGGTACGTCTTTCGAATTCGATCGGATCAAGCAGAAGCTGTGTACGGTCTGTTACCGTTCCGACGGAGTAGCCTGCAAACAGCCCGAAGGGCGTTGCTCGTCCGGCCATTCTGGCGAAATAACGCACCAGGCTCCGTTCGATTTTACCGGCGAATTCGCTGTCCGGCCGGGTGAGCCATTCGCCGATGTGGCTGTGCAGCTCAGGTGAAGCAAGAAAGAGCGCTTCCTGAACGTCATGGCGATGTATATAAGGTATCAGACGTTCCCGTAGAAGTTTCCGTTCGTTTTCCCAACCTTCGCGGGAAGGTCTGTCCCCTGATTTCCAATGTACGAAGGCTTCCAAAGGAAGCAGCGGGGTCCGCAGCACAAAGAATCCGGACGGCTTAAACCCCGTAAGACTTTTCGGCGTTACTTTAAGCTGTATTTCCACTGTGCATTTCACTCCCAGCAAATGACATGCTCAAAACAGAAGGCAGGGCATGAGGCCCTGCCTGGCGGCAAATCTTAGCAGCACTGATACGCGCAAGTCGAAGCATTCGTGGGACACATAATATTTTGCGTATTGTAACGGATCGGAATCTGCCCGCCTACCGCTTTGGATAATTGCGAATCATTCAGCAATTTCACCGTTTCTTTGTGCAGAACGAGTTTCTTTTGATTCATCGTTTTCTTCTCCACTGGGTTCACCTCCTTTCATGAGAATCCTCTTAACAGCATTGATACATGCACGCTGAAGCACTCGAGACACACACAGAAGTTATTGTTAAGTAACGCTGCGGAAGCTGGCCGCCTACCGCTTGGGATAATTGCGAATCATTCAGCAGCTTTACAGTCTCCTTGTTAAGAACGAGTTTCCTGACCGTTTTCTTCTCCATTTGGTTCACCCCCTTTCAGCGGGGGCCGAGAGCAGGAACATGCGGTCCCAATCCGGCTGAACGTCGGACGATGCAGCCAGCAGAACGAGCGCCACGCCCGCCGCACCGCTCAAGATACCGGGTTCGGCCGCCCAATTCGGGCCATCCGGCTCAAAAACCCGGGACAAATACCCGCCGATCCCTTCTCCCCTTCGCCTCAAATCCAGCGTATAACGAAGCCATTTCACAGTGGCCCGGCCCAGCTCCTCGTCTCCTGCCGCTTGATGCACCCGGTTCAGCATGTGGGCTACGCCGGATGCCCCGTGGCAGAAGCTCGCATCGAGAACCCCGCTGGAATCGAACGGCCTTCGGGCGGCATGCCCGGCAATCCGCACGGCTTCCCGTTCCCACGAAGCCTCGCCGGCACATCGGGCGGCCATGAGGAGAGCCGCCGATACGCCGGGGTCTCCATAGCACCAGGCCAGCCTGGCTTCCGCCGGTTCAATCTCCGGTCCCACGCACCGCGGGAACAAGGATTGCGCTTCGGGCGGAAAGCTTTGGGCGAGAAGCCAGGCGACACTTCGCTCCAGAAGGGGTTTAGCGGCAGGCACTGGGACCCCAGCCTCACAAGCGCGGCCCAGGAAGCCGATCACACCGGGCACCCCATGTGCAAGGCCGAGATTGTAGTACCCATGGGGCCCTTCCTGAAGAGCGTATTCGGTCAGCAGTTCTTTCGGGGTAAACCAAGTGACGCCTTCCTCCCGGGTCTCAGCCAGCTCCGACAGCCGGTTGACAACAGCCGTAACCATTTTTCGAGCATAAGGCGTCGGCCCTTTTTCCAGCGCGTACAGCCCGTATCCGACAAGCCCCCGCATCAGGTCGTAATCCCCTTGCCAAGGCGAACGCTCCAGCAGCTCAAGCAGAGCCGCGTCCACCGGCTCAAGCCATTCATCGGAAGCCTCCCGGTCCGTCGCACCCGCCAGATGCACGGCCGCCCAGGCAATCCCGGCAAACCCTTCATGCAGTGCGGGAGCCATAGGTACGTGCTCCAATGCGCTCAATCCCTGCTCAAGCGGCTCTAGAGCTTCCTCCCGCACGGCGGTGTCGCCGGTGCATTTGGCATAATAATCGAAAAGCACAGCGATGCCTGTGAGACCGTCGCATAAGGTGGGATCCGTTATCCCGGGAACCTGCTCCCGAAGCTCCCGAACGATTCCGCAAGCCGTCTCCAAAGCTTCCTCACGCATCGGTCCATCCAATATCGGCTTCCACATCGATCGGCAACCTCCCTTACAGCTGCAAGCTCTAAATCGGATTATGGAGGCTCGGAACGGTTTTGAGGAGGATGAACTTTTATAGCCCCCCGCTTCCGGAAGAGGATGAAGAAAAATCAACCTTCTTCGTGCCGTCGTTTTCCTCTATACTGGAAATACATGAAATCGGTGAACGGGAAGGTGAACGGATGTACAAGATCAAGGTGATGCTGGTGGAGGACGACCCGTTCTGGCAGCAGACGCTGGCGGCGGATCTGAACGAGCTGGAGGATATCGAGGTCGTCTATACGGCGGCCACGAAAGAAGAAGCCTGCGGAGCCGCCGAGACGGGGATATCGACATCGTTCTGATGGACATCAACCTGACGGAAAACCGGCTCGACGGGCTGGAGGCGGCACGGGAGCTCGCGCTTTCCGCCCGGAACGATCTGAAGATCATCATGCTGACCTCGCTGCAGGAGAAAGAGATTATTATCAAATCGTTCCAGCACGGAGCGAAAAATTACATTACGAAATCCAGCTATAAAGATATTGTTCAGGCGATCCGGGATACGTATGCGGGGAAGCCGGCGATCCATGCCGATGCGGCGCCGGTTCTGGTGAAGGAAATTCAGCTGAGCCAGCTCACTCCGGCCGAGAGGGAAATCTATGACCTGAAGGAAGCGGGCATGAATAAAACGCAAATATCGGAGATGCTTCACAAATCCGTAAATACGATCAAGTCGCAGCTGAAGAGCATTAGGAACAAGCTGATGAAATAAGGACTACTCCCTTTTTCGGAGCTGAAACCTTTTGCCCGGAAACCGGATGTACAAAGTGGTACCCCTGCCTACCTCGCTATTGGCGATACCGATACTGCCGCCATGCTTGTGCATGACCGCATAACAGTAGCTGAGGCCAAGGCCGTAGCTGCTCGTGTTTTTTTGGTCGTGAAGAAAGGATCGAAGATTTTGTCCAAATTCTCCTTGGGGATGCCGTGGCCGTTATCCTTGACGACAATGTACAAGTCGCCTTTGCACATTTGGGTTCCGATATGCAGAAAACCGTTCTTCGGGGGCAGGGCTTCCAAAGCGTTCAGGCAGACGTTATTCAGCACCTCCCGTACGTGGAGCTCATCGCAGATCAGCGTTCCGTCCACGTCGTACTGCTTCACGATGCGGACCCCGTTTTCATGCAGCGGCTTGACGGAGGCCAGAATCGAATCGATCATTCCGCACAGCGGGCGCCCTTCTCCTGCAGGACAATGTCCTCCGCCTTCGCCCTGATCCGGTTCATCCTGTCCAGCAGATGATCCGCAACGCAGGTCAGGCTGCGCAGCGCCTCCGCCGCCTTCTCCTTCTGCTCCCGTTCCAGCAAAGCAAGAGCCCGGCCGTTCAGGTAGTTGATTTTCTGAATTTCATTCTTGATGGAATGGTTCAAAATCTGCGTGCCGATCGTTAAGCTTCTCATCGAATCATCAAGCCTTTGTTCTTCAATCCGCAGCTTGATCCCCAAAAAACCGTACCGGATTCCATAAAAAGAAAACAGGCCACCATCCAGGCAATAATCAGGTAGTTATGCTTCCATTGGCCGTTGCTTACGATTTCAAACGGGCCGGGGCCGAAAGAGAAGCGATCCATACCGATAAAATCGTTCAAATAAGCCCAAGACATGGCTGTGATCACAAAAATGGACGTGCGAAACCGGTTTTTTCGAATGAACGGATCCTTCTCTTTCAGGCAACCGGTGAGATAAATCGCGAAGGAAGCGAGCATATACAGCCCAAACAGGAGGCGGACATCACTTGAACGGAACTCAAACGGAATGTTGAAATCTGCGGTAAACCAGAGGAGCAGAATGACGGGGAGAGCCAGCAGAATGGCGGCGGTTCGGGATGCTTTTTGTGATAAAAATCCGGAAAATACGATGGAGCCGGCCAGCACGAAGTACGAGAGAAAATACCAGTAAAGATGAATGGCCGGGATACTGATGAGCTCCAGACCTTCCTTGAGTGCAGGCGTCAGCACGCCGTGCCGCTTAAGGAACGGAATCAGGAGCAGATGAACGGAGAAGGCGAAGCTCGGGCACCCTCCGGCAAAAAACGCGCAGGCCATCCAACGCGAGTAGGCGTTTCGGAAGTTTCTGGCCAGGACCGTGAGCCCTATCGTCCATAAGGATAAAAACATAAAAATGTACAAATAAATAGACACCAACCTCCATACACCCGAAGCCCTCTATATTTTACCACGGCGTTCAGGATGATCCAGTTCCGTCATACCTAATTTCATAGGAAATTGGATCGTACTCGCCCGCATTAAAAGATTGTAAATTTTCCCACGGCCTATTGTCGGGGTATGAAGCATTTTTTATAATGGGAAGAAAAATGGGAGAAGGTGCAGGCATGAAGCTCGGAAAGCTCATTTCCGCCGGGACGGTGACCGTACTGTTATTAGCCGCTCCATTGGGCACGGTTTCCGCTCAAGGGCCCAATGACGGCGGACAAGCCCAGGCGGCAGGCGAAGCGCATGGGAAAGGAAAGTCCAAACACGCCGGGCAGGCTCCAGTTCACTCGGTCGGGCAACTCACATTCATCGGCGAACAACGAATCCCGAACGATCAGATGTTCGAAGGGACTAAGGTCGGAGGTCTGTCGGGCATCGATTACGATCCCAAGACCCGCAAATGGATTCTGATCAGCGACGACCGGTCGGATAACAGCCCGGCCCGCTTCTATACGGCGAAGCTGAAATACGATACCAAGAGCTTCTATTCGGTCGAGCTTACGGGAGTAACGGAATTCAAGCGAGCCGGACGGCGCCACGTTCCCGAACAAGAAGGAGTATGCCGCGAATCAGAAAGGCGTCGTTCCCGATCTCGAATCCATCCGCTTCGATCCGAAGACCCGGTCGGTCTGGTACACGAGTGAAGGGGACCGCGGCCTGGCTATGAATCCCTTCATCAATCAAGCCGATCGGAACGGGGATTACCTGTCCTCCTTCCCCATCCCGGACGCGTTTAAAATCGATCCCGGCACGGAGCAAACGGCGAAAAAGGGGTTCCGCAACAACCTCGCCCTGGAAGGAAGCAGCTTTACTCCGGACGGGAAATACTATTTTACAGCCATGGAATCGGCGCTCTATCAGGATGGCGACATCTCAACCGTAGATAACGGAACCTTATCGCGGATTACGAAGTACGACAGAAGCGGACAAGTCGTGGCGGAATATGCCTACCCGGTCGATGCCATTCCGGCGAAGCCCGGTACGGGCAAGAGCGCCGACAACGGCGTATCGGAAATGCTGGCCTTAAACGACCACAAATTCCTTATCCTGGAACGGTCGGGCGTACAAGCGGATGACGGCACTTATTCCAATTATATCCGGATTTATGAAGCGGACGTGGATCAGGCGACGGATGTGAAGAACCTCGATTCCCTGAAATCCGAGACAATCCAACCTGCCGCCAAGAAGCTGGTTCTCGACCTGAACACGCTCGGCCTGCCGAAGCTGGACAATGTCGAAGGCATCGCCTGGGGACCGAAGCTGAAGAACGGGCATGACAGCCTGGTGCTCGTATCGGATAACAATTTCAACTCGACTCAAGTCACTCAACTGCTTGCCTTTGACGTCGAGCCTGAAACCAAGTGATAGAACGGATATAGAAGCAGTTGCCTGCGTCGGGCGGCTGTTTTTCTATTTCTGCGACTGAAAAAAGGGTTTGACACATTTGGGAATCGGTTGCTATACTTTGCCAAAATCATACATTCCGAAGCGGAGGAGAATCCGGATGCAGACGAAATTGACGGCGGGCGCAGGCCAGGCCGGACTGAAGGAGAACAGCACGGTGTTCGGCGTCTTGATCGCGATCAGCATGGTCCATTTGCTGAACGATACGATTCAGTCGGTCGTTCCCGCCATCTTCCCGATAGTGAAGGAATCGCTGGCTTTAACCTATACGCAGCTTGGTCTGATCGCCTTCGCGCTTAATTTGACCGCCTCGGTGCTGCAGCCGGCCATCGGACTATACAGCGACCGCAAGCCTCAGCCCTACCTGCTGCCGCTCGGTGTAGTCGCCACCCTGCTCGGGGTGCTGGGACTCGCATTCGCGACCGGCTTCTGGTCGATGCTCGGCTCGGTCGTGCTTGTCGGCGTGGGCTCGTCGGTGTTTCATCCCGAATCGGCCAAAGTCGCCTATTTGGCCGCCGGAGCCAGAAGAGGCCTCGCCCAGGGCATCTTCCAGGTTGGGGGCAACGCGGGGCAGGCGCTCGCGCCCATCATGACCGCGCTGATCTTCGTACCGCTCGGCCAGCCCGGCATCCTCTGGTTCACGCCGCTGGCCGGTGCGGCGTTCGCCATTCAGGCCTATACCGCGCGGTGGTACAGCGGAAGGCTTCAGGCGGGGACCGTCAAGAAGCGGAGCCGGGGCTCCGCTGGGGCGCCGGCGGCAAACCGCAGGAGGGTTGCGGCCGCAATCACGATTCTTGTGCTGATCCTCACCTCCAAGATGGCCTACCTCGCCGGAATTACGAGCTTTTATTCGTTCTATCTGATCGACCGCTTTCATTTGTCCGTTCAAGAAGCACAGTGGTGCGTATTCGCCTTTCTTGCCGCGGGCGCGGCCGGGACGTTCTTCGGCGGACCGCTGGCCGACCGTTTCGGCCGGCGGAACTTAATCTGGTTCTCGATTCTCGGGGCGCGCCGTTCGCCTTCCTCGCTGCCGTACGTGAGTTTTGCGGTCAGCATCATCTTCTGCGTGATCATCGGCTTTACGCTCATGTCCAGCGGCTCGGTGAACGTCGTCTACGCCCAGGAGCCGCTTCCCGGCAAGATCGGCACCGTCTCCGGACTGTTCTTCGGCCTCGCGTTCGGGGCCGGCGGTCTGGGGGCCGCGGCGCTCGGGGCGCTTGCCGATTCGACGAGCATCGAAACCGTCATCAAGCTGTGCGCTTTGCTTCCGCTGATTGGGCTGCTCGCCATCTTTCTTCCGTCCGACCGGAAGCTCAGCGAGTGGGCGGAAGAAGCGGAGCGCAGCCAGGCCGCCAGTGCGGGGCCGGATAAATAAACATGATTCTGCAAGCTGGACCCTAGACGATCGTCCTTTTTCAGTTCTATTTGCATACGGAAGCTTACTCTTCCCTAATCGACGTATCCGCCGGCTGAACAGGGTCAAGCGGATCTACGCCGACCGTGAGTCCGGTGTCGTCAGGGTCTGCCATTTGTGCAGAAGTGATATACCATCCTTCACGACGTTCTCCAGCTTGTTCTCTATCGAACCATTCAACGGTCACCACGGCGCTTCCTTCTCCATGATAGTAATTGGCAACTAACGCGTACTGGAACGAGTAGCGGATCGCAGTATCGCTAAGATGTTCGGTAGTCAGATTGTAAATTTCGCCCATGTGTGGACTGGAACCGCCGGTGACCCAATAATACTGATCAAACTGCGCCTTGGTCTTAGCCCGCAGCTCGGGAGAAAGGACAGCGTACTGCATCGCTCCGTTGCGCTTTTGAATTCCTTTCACCCATGTCTGCAGGGCATCCTCCGGATTTTCCGGGCACAAGGCATCCTCAAGGCTTGTTAATTGATTGCTTAGATTGGCCGGATCAGGCAGGCTAACTCTTATCTCATTCCGGCTTGGATCATACAATGCCTTTGTTTTGAACGCTTCCGCAACCTTGTCCAATGAAATCATGACCTTGCCCTTTTCAATTTTTGCATCAAGGGTTTCAGGAGCATATCCCATCCCATTGATAAACAGCTTCAGCGTTGCCTCCGCATAAACGGATCCTGCCGCAACGAGCACTCCGATCGCTGTTCCTAATATGATTTTGCTCTTCATTCTCATCATCCGTCGCTCCTCACCGCTGGACTCTCTTCCATCATGAATATTGACGAATCGATGATAGAAAAAGTTGGATATTTGATCCAATTCCTCCGCAATATAGAAGCTGCTGTGCCCCTGGGCGTTTCGACGGGGAGTTTCCGTTAACACGTCTTACATGGGAAGACCGCCCTTTTGCTCTGAGGAAACAGCCGCAGCACGCTTTCTTGCTTTATATCCATAATAGGCCGCGGCGGTCATTACGGCGCCCACCGTACCGCAGATGATGTCCGTCATCGTATCGGTCAGGTCTGCCCCGCTGGCTTTGAAGACCGAAGAGCCGGTCGGTGACGAACTCGTATATCTCCCAGCGGACCGGCCATGGCGACGGAGAAATACAAGCTGAAGTATACGGCTGTCTTCAGCCGCGGCTCGGACGGTCTTTCATCCTTCGTTATATGCATAAGAATCAGCGACCCCACATAGAAGAGCACGCCCCCGGACAGGACGTGTTCGATTTTATCCATGTAAGGAACGAGCGAGTAAAAGTTAAATTCATTGGCCAAAAACATAGTGATGAAAATAAACGCCAGGACGGATATTCTTAAGGCGGGGAACATCTCGATCCGGGTCCAGCGGACAAGCGCCCGGATGCCGGCCAGGACCGCGGCGATCAGCACAGGCTCGAGCATTTTGGGCCTGTTGCCTTGGAGGAAGAAATAAATGAAGCAGATCACAGCGAGCAGATACATGGCGTACTCGAAATAATCGATGAAACGGGTGTTGGCATTCGGTTTCATTGCGGTTCCCCCATTTTTGGCGTTTGATTCTTCTTTAACTTATTCCGTCCGCGTTGAAACGAAAAGGCACGAATCCCCTCCTTCCCGCGATCCCTGCAAAAATGCGAAGACCCCGCGCATCAGCGCAGGGCCTTCTATGTGGGAAGCCGTAATGTTCATGATTCACTACACTTGGGTGATCAGGATGCGTTCAGCGACTTCGGTATTTTACCCAGCTCTGAAAGCACTTGTCTCCGATGGAGAAATCTTAATCGCTTCATCCTCTTGAGAGAGAACATGGTACCAACCAACCTTTCGGATTACAGATTACAACGAATCTTGTTTTCCGCTGTTTGATTTCCATTACCACTTCCCACTACGTTTTATTACCCGGCTTGGACTTCCCTGAAACAGACTTACGGATGAATTTGCAAAATCTTTATGCTTTATCCCGGATCTCCCGTGCGATCCGCTCCGCAATGTCCTCCAGACTGTGCGCGCCCAGATCGCCTTCGCCGCGCTTGCGCACCGACGCGGTGCCGCTGCTTTGCTCGTTCTCGCCCACCACCAGCATATACGGGACTTTGTCCAGCTGCGCCTCGCGGATCTTGTAGCCGAGCTTTTCGCTGCGCATATCCACTTCCACCCGCGACCCTGCCGCGGCAAGCCTTGCTTTCACCTCAAACGCATAGTCGTTGAAGTTGTCCGATACCGGCAGGATCTTGGCATGCACCGGGGACAGCCAAGCGGGGAACGCGCCGCTGTAATGCTCCGTCAGGATGCCGATGAAGCGGTCGATCGAACCGTACGCCGCCCGGTGAATGACGACGGGACGATGTCTCTGGTTGTCCTCGCCGATGTAGGAAAGCTCGAACTTTTCCGGCATTTGAAAATCCAGCTGAATTGTCGCGCACTGCCAGCTGCGCTTCAGCGCGTCGCGGATATGGAAATCGATCTTCGGTCCGTAAAAGGCCCCGTCCCCTTCGTTGATCCGGTAGCTGGCGCCGCGCTTATCCAGCACATTCCTCAGCGCCGCTTCGGCCTCCTGCCACAGCTCCTCGGAGCCCATCGAATCCTCGGGGCGCGTAGACAGCTCCATCGTATATTCAAAGCCGAACACCTCGTAGATCCGGTCGATAAACGCGATGACCCGGCCGATCTCCTCCTCGATCTGATCCGGCCGCACGAAGATATGGGCGTCGTCCTGGCAGAAGGTGCGGACCCGCATCATCCCGTTCAAGGCGCCGGACGCCTCATGGCGGTGCACCTGGCCGAATTCGGCAATGCGCGACGGAAGATCGCGGTAGGAATGCAGGCTGTTTTTGAAGATCAGCATATGCCCCGGACAGTTCATCGGCTTGAGCGCAAACGGAGTGCCGTCAATATCCGTAAAATACATGTTCTCATGGTAATGATCCCAATGACCCGACTGCTCCCACAGCCGCTGGTTCATCATCAGCGGGGTCCGTACCTCCTGGTAATCCAGCTTCATCTGCACCTCGCGGGCGAAATTCTCGAGCTCCGTCCGGATGACCATCCCTTTCGGCAAATAGAACGGCATGCCCGGCGCTTCCTCCGAGAACATGAACAGCTCGAGCTCCCTGCCGAGCTTCCGGTGGTCGCGCTTCTTCGCTTCCTCCAGCGCAGCCAGATGCTCTTCCAGCTGCGCTTTGGCCGGGAAGGACGTGCCGTAAATCCGCTGCAGCATCTTATTGTTCGAATCCCCGCGCCAATAAGCGCCCGCTACATGAAGCAGCTTGAAGGCCTTGATGCGCCCGGTCGAGGGAAGATGCGGCCCGCGGCAGAGATCAATGAACTCACCCTGCTGATAGACTGTGATGACCGCATGCTCCGGCAGATCCCGAATCAATTCGAGCTTCAGAACCTCCCCCATCGGCTCGAATAGGCCTACTGCTTCTTCACGGCTGACGACACGCCGTACGATCGGCAGGTTTTCCTGCACGATCTTTTCCATCTCCTGCTCGATCGCCGACAGGTCTTCCGGGGTCAGCGGCTTTTCGATGTCGATATCGTAGTAGAAGCCGTCCTCGATCACCGGGCCGATGCCGAGCTGAACCGACTTCCCGCCGTAAATGCGCTTGATCGCTTGCGCCATCAAGTGCGCCGTGCTGTGGCGATAGACCTCCAGTCCTTCGGGGGATTCCAGCGTTACGATTTCGATGCTTGCATCCTCTTCGATCGGCCGGCTCAAATCAACGATTTGACCATTCAGCTTCCCTGCCGCCCCCATCTTTTTTAAGCCCGGGCTGATAGAGCCCGCCACTTGTTCCACCGTCGTGCCTTGGTCGTACTCCCTTACCTTGCCATCCGGAAAAGCTAATTTCACAGCCATGTTCATTCCTCCATTAATTTGAGATAAAAAAAGAGCGCATCTCCTCCGAAGGGACGAGTGCGCTCGTGGTTCCACCCTAATTCGACCTGCTTGTACCGCAGATCCTCATTGGTCTTCTGTAACGGGAATTCCCGGCGAAGTATACTCTCATGCGCGGGTGCATGATTTCCATATCGCAGCTGCAGGGCGGTAAATCACTTACGATCGCCAAAGGGGCTTTCAGCCGGCGGCCCCTCTCTCTGTCTGGCATCCATAAGGACTCGTATCCCTGGTCATCGCTTTTATTGTTTGTAAAAATAAAAAACGCACTAATCCCAAAAAAGGGACGAGTGCGCTCGTGGTTCCACCCTGATTCAATCTGCCTTAAGCGGCAGATCCTCATTCGTTTCTGTAACGGGAATTCCCGGCGATCTATACTCTCATGCGGTTAAGCGTGATTTCCATATCGCAGCTGCAAGGCGGTAAATGGCTTACGATGGTCCGAAGGAGCTTTCAGCCGGCGGCTCCTCTCTCTGAACGGCATCGGTAAGTATTCATGTCCTTGGTCCATGCTTTTATTTGTTTATCATCATAGCGGGCGATCGGTGGTTTGTCAATAGCCTCCCCGCCTTTCGATCCGTCCGCGTATCAAACGGCTTCGATCCGAGCGCCGCCGCGGAACTGGCTGTTATACAGGTCGGCATAGAAGCCGCCTTTGGCAAGAAGCTCTTCGTGCTTGCCTTTCTCAATGACGCGGCCGTGATTCATCACCAGGATCAAATCGGCACTGCGGATCGTCGACAGCCGGTGGGCGATGACGAAGCTCGTTCTGCCCTTCATCAGCTCGTTCATCGCATGCTGAACGTGGATTTCCGTTCTTGTATCGACACTGCTCGTCGCCTCATCCAGGATCAGAATCGCGGGGTTCGCCAGAATCGCCCGGGCAATCGTCAGCAGCTGCTTCTGCCCCTGTGAAATGTTGGAGGCTTCTTCATTCAACACTGTGTTATATCCGTCGGGGAGCGTGCGGATAAAGTGGTCGGCATGGGCCGCCACCGCCGCCTGCACGATCTCTTCCTCCGTGGCGCCTTCGCGGCCGTAGGCGATATTATCCCGGATCGTTCCGTTAAACAGCCAGGTATCCTGCAGCACCATGCCGAACATACTGCGCAGATGGCCGCGCTTCAAACGTGTAATGTCTGCGCCGTCGACCGTGATTTTGCCGTCGCCGATTTCGTAGAAACGCATCAGCAGGTTGATCAGCGTCGTTTTGCCCGCGCCGGTCGGTCCGACAATCGCTATGGTCTGCCCCGGCTTCACATCGATATTCATGTTGTCGATCAGCGTTACGTCTTCCTTGTAGCCGAACTTCACGTTCTGGAACTTCACGCGCCTTTGGGCGCAGTAAGGACGAGATCCGCCGTGGTATCCGGTCGCTCCTCCTCTTCGTCCAGCAGCTCGAACACCCGCTCGGCGGAGGCGATGGTCGATTGGATAACGTTCGCGATTTGCGCGGTCTGCACAATCGGCATGGAAAACTGCCGGGCATACTGGATGAACGCCTGGATATCGCCGATTTGGATCGATCCCCGGGTGACGAGCGACCCCGACGACACAGATGCCGACATAGCCGAGGTTGTTGATAAAGCTCATCAGCGGCATCATCACGCCGGAAATAAACTGCGCCTTCCAGCCCGCCTGATACAGCTCTTCATTGATTCCATCGAACTTGGCGACCGATTTGGTCTCGTGCCCGAATGCCTTGACGATCTTATGTCCCGTGTACATTTCCTCGACGTGGCCGTTCAGTTCGCCCAGCGCTTTCTGCTGACCCTTGAAATAGGTGAGCGACCGGGAGGAGATCGCCTTGATCGCCAGGAAGCTGAGCGGCGGCGTCAGGACGAGAATCAGCGTCAGCGACGGGCTGATCGTCAGCATCATCACGATAATGCCGAGCAGCGTGATGACGGACGTGAGCAGCTGCGTTAAGCTTTGCTGCAGCGTCGTGCTGATGCTGTCGACGTCGTTGACGACGCGGCTCAGAATTTCCCCGTGCGGCCGTGAATCGAAGAACTTCAGCGGCGACCGGGCCAGCTTGTCGTTGACGTCTTTGCGCAGCGCATACACCGTATTCTGCGCAACGCCGGCCATCAAGTACTGCTGAATATAGCTGAATAGCGCGCTGAGCAGATACAAGCCGATCAGAATAAGGACAATTTGACCGATATAACCGAAGTCAATCCCGGTTCCCGCCACGCCGTTCTGCTTCGTCATGAAGCCTTTGAACAATTCGGTCGTCGCCTGCCCCATAATTTTCGGACTGACAATACCGAAGACGGTACTGAGAAGGGCGGTCGCTACAACGGCCGTCAGCCTCCACTTGAAGGGCTTCAAATAGCCGAGCGAGCCGGCGGAACGAGCCTTTGAAATTTTTCGCCTTCTGGACCGGCATGCCGATCATCGGCCCGCCCCCGCCGGGCCCTCGAAAGCCGCCGGGCGGCCTGGGCGGCTGGGTATGTCGCTGTTCACTCATGCGATCTCCTCCTCCGACAGCTGGGAGTATACGATCTCCCGGTATACTTCACAGGTCTGCATCAGTTCCTTGTGAGGGCCGATGCCCGCGATCCGGCCTTCATCGAGCACAATAATCCGGTCGGCGTCCATAATCGTGCTGACCCGCTGGGCGACGATAATCACCGTCGATTCGGTGGTCTCGTGCCGGAGCGCGGCCCTGAGCTTCGCGTCCGTCTTGAAATCGAGCGCCGAGAAACTGTCGTCGAAGACGTAGATCAGCGGCTTTCTTACCAGAGCCCGTGCGATCGACAGCCGCTGCTTTTGCCCGCCGGACAGGTTCATCCCGCCCTGCGCTATGCTGGACTCAAAGCCGTCTTTCATACCGGAAATAAAATCGGCGGCCTGGGCGATTTCCGCAGCATGCCTTACCTCTTCGTCGCCCGCATCCTCCTTGCCGAAACGGATGTTGTCCGCGATCGTGCCGCTGAACAGCTCCGCCTTTTGCGGGACCAGCCCGATTTGGGCGCGAAGGCTCTCCTGCGTCAGCTCCCGGATGTCCGTCCCGTCGATCAGAATCCGGCCGCTGTCGATGTCATAGAACCGCGGAATAAGGCTGATCAGCGTCGATTTTCCCGAGCCGGTACCCCCGATGATCGCGGTCACTTCGCCCGGCCGTGCGGTGAACGTGATGCCGGATAACGCCGGCTTCTCCGCTCCCGGATAGCTGAACGTCACATCTTGAAACTCGACGACGCCCTTGCTCCCTTCTTCATGCTTCGCATTCGGCGCATCGGTGATGTCGGCGGCCATATCCAGCACTTCATTGATCCGGACAGCGGAGGCTGAAGCCCGGGGAACCATCACGAACATCATCGACACCATAATCAGGGAGAACATAATCTGCATGGCATACTGCAGGAAGGCCATCAGGTCGCCGACCTGCATATTGCCTGCGCCGATGCGAATCCCGCCGAACCAGATGATCGCGATCGATGAAAAGTTCAGGACCACGATCATCGTCGGCATCATCGCCGCCATGATTTTGTTGGCCTTGATCGCCGTATCGGTCAGGTCGCGGTTCGCGTCATGAAACCGGCGCTTCTCGTGATCGGTCCGGTTGAACGCCCGGATGACGCGTATGCCGGTGAGCGCCTCCCGAAGCACCAGATTCAGCTTGTCGACCTTGACCTGCATCACTTTGAACAGCGGGATGGCTCTGCCTGCAATCCCGAAGATGGCGCCGGCCAGAACCGGAAGGACGACAACCAGCACGAGTGACAGCTGGGCGTCCTTCGAGACGGCCATAATGATCCCGCCGATACACATCATCGGGGCCATCACCATCATCCGCAGGATCATGACCAGCACCTGCTGCACCTGCGTAATATCGTTCGTCGTCCGCGTTATCAGCGAAGCCGTGCCGAACTTGTCGAATTCGTGCAGCGAGAAGTTCTCCACATGGGCGAACACTTTGCCCCGCACAACCTTGCCGAAGCCGGCGGCAACCGTGGATGAATAATAGCTGGCCGTTATGGAAAACAGAACGCCCGCCGCGCTGACGAGCAGCATGAATCCTCCGATCCGCCAAATATAAGCCGTGTCCCCTTTTACGATCCCGTGGTCCACAATATCCGCCATCAGTGTCGGCAGATACAGCTCCGACAGCGACTGCAGGAAGACCATCACGAGCACGAAAGCGATCGGGATCCGAAACGGTTGTAGAAATCGAAACAACCTCAGCATATTCCTCTCATCTCCTCTCAAACGGTAAGGTAGCTATAACGGTAAGCCTTGAAGCCGATGCCCATCACCTTACCATCCTTTTGTAAACCGAATTTAAACTTAGTGCGGTCTGAGCATCGAAAGGCAGACATCGATAGCCTCCTCGATTTCCCGGGACAAGGATGCGTCCAGCTCACGGATGTCCTTTCCCTCGGCAACCATCGCATCCCGCTTCTCCTGCAAATAGCGCATGGCCAGCATCACGCCGCCCCAGAACTGCATGGCCAGCGGCTTCGGAGACATGCTGCGAATTTCCGACTTTTCCATGCCGCTTTCCATTTTCTTGATGAGCTGCTCCATACTTTCGTCGGTCCAGCGAATGCTTTTCAGCTCCTCTTCGCTGAACAGCAAGTTTAAGTCGTGCCTCATTCTCATGAAGAAAAGCATATTTTCCGGATGCTCGAATACCGAGCGAAACAGCGACTGGATATAGCTTTCAAGCGAGGCCAAAGCGGGCTTGTCGCTGCTGAGATGCATATGGACGTGCCTTCTCGACCGCTCGAACATAAACTGAAACAGCTCGCGGAATAAGGTCTGCTTATCCTTGTAATAGTAATAGACCAGCCCGCGGGCCAGTCCCGCTTCCTTGGCGACATCGCCGATTTCCGCGGCGGCGTAGCCCTTGTCGACATAGACCTTGAGCGCAGCCTTGAGTATCTCCTCCATCCTCTGTCGTCTGATCTCTTCGTTCTGTTCCTTGGTACGCGGCAACTTCAATCACTCTTTTCGTTGACTTTTGTGTCAGTCAAAATATAAACCGAAGGGACCTGTTCTGTCAAGACTCCTTCTGCCTAAAAAAGGAAGGAGCGGCATTCAGTCCGCTCCTGGCTTATAAAAAATATCAAAACGGTCCCACGCCTGCTCGAGCTGATGCAGCCGCTCATAAAGCGCCTCTCCCTGAGCCTTGCCCACCAGGATAATCAGCGCGTTGATTAAGCTTAACGGCGCGACGAACGAGTCGATAATAGTCGGTATGCGGGTGGAGGCCGTCAAGGAAATCTGCGCATACTCCACTAGCGGCGACAAACGGTTGTCCGTGATCGCTACCGTGACGGCCCCGCCTCCTTCGCATAAGCGAAGGTTTGGATGGTGCTGCTCGTATAGCGGGCAAAGCTGATGCCGATCACCACATCCTCCGGGCCTAACGGGTTCAACTGGTCTATGGCCGACTCGGCGGACGGAAGCGACCTCGTATTCCCGATAATCATACCCAGGTAGTACTCCAGAAACACGCCGAGCGAGACTGCGCTTCGGTTCGCTGCGATGTAAATACGGTTCGCCTTCAGCAGCGCCGCAGCTGTCTGCCTCAACGCCTCCGCATCCAGGCTTTCCACGGTTGCTTTTATATTGGCGATATCATCTTGGAAAATTTCGTAGATTCCGTGATCTTCCTCCGTATAAACCTGCTCCGACAGATCGAGCCTGTCCACCGTCGTTAACTGCTTCCGGAGCGCGTCCTGCAAAAGCTGCTGCAGCTGCGGGTAACCGGCAAGCCCGAGAAAACCGGCGAACCTGACCACCGTAGCTTCGCTGACCCCTGCCATCTTCGCCATTTTGCCGACGGTAAAGAAGGGGACGGTATGTTTATTATCCAAAATATGGTGAGCGATTTTCAGTTGCGACTTGCTCATACGGGGCAGGCTATCGCTGATTTTTTCATAAATGTCGTTCATCCGGTTTCCTCCCCTTTTAAGAAAGCCGCTTATAGATCCAAAAGTACAGAAAATAAACCGGAATCGAAATGGCGATGGCGTAAACCGGTTTGAACCAAGAGCTCAATAGGTAGCAAGAAAGAATGAACAAGGCCAGGCCCAGCGCCCCGAAAATCCCGTTCTTTTGCGCCTGTTGAAACTCGGAACCGTTCAGCGGCTTGACCTGAAGGGTCATATTCACCAGCGTCATAATGGGAAGCGTCGTGATGATTCCGGCCAGAAATAAATTTTTCGACTTGCTGAAGTAGGAAGCGAGAACCAATATGGTGCCGCCGAGCAGAAACTTGAAGAAATAGTCCACAGCTGTTTACCCTTTCCTTATTGTGAATTCCATGGGACTAATGGCCCCTGTAAGTTTCATTATACTTTATGAAATTTTAGTTTCAATGATGATGCAAATTGAAATTTATGTTTCATAATAAAGAGACACAGAGAAAGCGTGAATTCAGAAATGAGCTCACGCTTCTCGCATTTTTATAACGCTACTCATGGGCTCGGAGCCCCCGTTTTTCCAAGTACAATACACTGCCCATGACAAGCGGCGCGGCGCTCACGAGCACAATCGGCAGGATGAAAATTTGCGGCGATATGCCTTGGATGATCAGGGGCAGCAGGTAGCCGATCAGGGAGGCCGTCTGCGAAATGAACACGAACAGGCTCGAACCGAAGCCGGTGTGCCGGATAAACATCCGCTGCACGTACCCCATCGCCACTCCGTACAAAATCGAAACGGACAAGGAATACACCGGCTGGACGGCGAAAAACAGGCCCAGCGGCGAAGACAGCGCATAGATCACATACGTCAGCAGCGCACAAGCGCCCCCTAAGAGGATAATCCGCTTGCTCCCGTATTTCATCGCCCAATAGCCGGCTAACGTCATGAACAGCAGCTCGAAAACGGCCTGAATGCTCCACAAATAGGACATAAGCTGGGGTCTCCCGAACAGCTCGCTGACCACGAGCGGCAAATAAAGCCCGCGAATCGCATCCGCGCACGAAAGCAGCAGCAGCGCGATCAGCATCGGCGCCGAGAAGGGCTCTCCCCGTCCTTCGCGGAGCCTACCGCTGAGCCCTTGATTTCCCTGTAAAACAGAAGAAGCAGCAAAAGCCCGGCGTAGCCCCCCAGATTCCCCCACAGCACGCCCTGAAATCCCGTAATCACATAAAGACCTGCGCCCAGAAGCGACCCTATAAAGAAGCCGACGCTTAAGCCGGCGCGAAGCCAGAGCATTGCCATTTCAAGAATGGCCTCGGCCTTCCGGGCAAAATGAGCCCGGGCCATCGCAAACAGTCGCCCCATGATGAGGCCCGAAGGCGCCGCGGCAAGCGACATACCGATCAGCGCCGTCAGGTAGTCCCGGGCGTTCATATAGATGACCAGGCCCGCGATGCACAGCACGGTCGCCGTCATGGGCAGCTTTTTTCGCGATTCCAGCTTATCGCTGACAATGCCGACGGTGAGGGTAACCAGCATATTCAGGACAAGCGAAATAGAGAAGATCGAGACGATCTCCCCTTGGAGAAGCCGAGCTGTTCCCGGAGATAAACCGCATTCATGGGGGCGAGAATCCCTGTCCCCACCCCATAAAGAAACATGGCAAGGAGCAGACGCCCCGCTCCCTTCACCCCGAGAAATGCCCGGATGTCGGCCGTCAGCCGCATGAATCTTCCCCGTCCGGCCCGTTCCCCGAGAGCGTGACGGGTTCCCCGGTCTCGGCCGAACGGTTCGCGGCGAGCGTCACCTCCAGCGTCCTCAGCGCTTCTTCATATGGCGCCAGAATCAGGTCTGCGGTCTCCCGTAACAATCGCATCGATAAAGGCATCGTCCTGCGCTTTGTAGAAATCGACCGCACTTCGGTAAGTGACGGTCTGCTGCTTTTCCATAATGGTGAGTGCCGTCCCTTCGAGCGTTAAGCGGAAGCCGCGGCCGATGATCTCCAGGCTGGAGCGGCCATCCGGCTGCTCGACGAAGGAGGTATCGAGATGTCCCACCGCCCCCGACTCGAAGAGCAGATTGACCGAGCATACATCCGGGATGGAGATGCCCGGGATGTCGTCCATCACCCGGAGCGCCATATCGGCCGACACCTTCCTGACGCCGCCGGCCAGATACCGGATCAAATCCATATTATGCGTCGTTTGCTCGACGAGCTGGCCGCCGGATTGGCTCATGTCCCGCCACCAGGGCGTCTCCACCAATGAGCCGAAGCGATGGGCGCGGACCATAGCCACCTTTTTGCCCTGTAAATACGCTTTGGCCTTCGCCGCCGTATCCAGATAGCGCAGACAGTAGCCCGTTCCGGCAATGATCCCGGACGTTCTGATCGCCTCCGCCTTTGCCCTCACGACGGCCATATCCAGTCCGAGAGGCTTCTCCACCAGCAGGTGGATGCCCCGTGCCGCCGCTTTTTCCTCCATATCGCCGTGGGCGAAAGGAGGCACGCAGATCGCCAGCGCGTCGGGCCTTTCCTTCTCCAGCATCGCATCGAAATCCGTATACGGGTTAACGCCGTACAGGGAGGCGGCTTTCTCTGCCTGCGCCTGCACGATATCGCAAACGGCGACCAGCTCCGACCGCTCATTCTCCTGAAAGTTCTGCAAATGCTTCACCGCAATTCCACCCACGCCTACCACAGCCACACGTCCCATGTTCTCAGCTCCTCATTTGGTGAGTTCCAAAGAAACGGGGCAAGGCGAACCTTGCCCGCGTACCCCCTATTTCTGGCTGGCGGACCATTTCTCCGCCTTGGCCTGCAGATCGTCCAGGAAGGCCTTGATATCGGGCGCGGACCCCGCGGCCGCTTTGCTGGCGAATCCGTTGATCGCCGGCACGATATCGCTCAAGTAGAACGGATTGGCCTCATCCAGCGGCTCCGAATGGCCGACGTTGGCAATCTCCAGCGCCGTCTTCACGTATTTGTCCTCCGGCAGGATAAAATCGGGATTCTTAAGCGTCGGCGTATAAGCGAAATACTGATAATTATGCTTCTGCGTCTCATAGCCGGCGAGGAACTTCATCACTTCCCAGGACGCCTGCACGTTCTTCGCATCCTTCGCCATGATGAACGGGTCTACCGCGACCCAGCCCTCCCCTTTCGGCCCCAGATTCATCCGGGCCTCGAACCGGTCAAGCAGGGCCTTATCCTTGTTGGTGCGGTACTGGCTCATCGTGGGGCCGCCGGTCTGATCCAGGCCGATGGCGATGTTGTTCTTCGGCAGGCCGAAATTTTCGCCTCCCTGGTTATTGACGAACCCCGGGGGCGCCAGCGGCGCCGCTTCCTTGATCCATTCCATCACCTTCACCATTTCCGGCGAATTCAGCTTCCACTTGATGTTCTTCATGTCCCCGAGGTCGCCTTCGGCGCCCTTGGCGTTATACGCCAAAGCCAGGGCTACAATGAGAGAGCCGTTCAAGGAGCCGCCGTTCCAGAACAGCCCGTAATTGTCCTCGCCGGTTTTCGGATTTTTCCCCTTCATCTTCTTTGCCTTCTCCAGCACTTCCTCCGGCGTCACCTTGCCGCCCAGCGGGCTGATGCCCCAATCCTCAAACAGCTTCTTGTCGAAAATAATCTCTCTTCGTCCCAGCACGGCGGGAATGCCGAACTGCTTCGTGCCGTCCAGCGACTTGGTGCTGTACGACTTGTTCCATACCCCATCCAGGTAGATGTCCGGTTTAAATTCCGGGTCTCCCTTGATCAGGTCGTCGATGTCCCGGAGCGGCCCCTGCTGATACCACTGCGCCGCATAAGCCCCCCGGTATACAGCACATCCACGTCCTTGGACATCAGCATGGCGGATTGCTTGGCTTTCGCATTCTCCCACGGAATCTGGTAAATTTCCAGCTTGATGTTCGGGTACTTTTTATTAAAGGTTTCTTTCAAAAACTGGTTCAGGCCGATACTTTCCGCCCCTGTCAAGGGATCGATCCCGTTGTCCAGCGTCCATCCCGCCAAGGCGACCCTCACGGTACCTGAAGGCCCGCCCCCTTGCCGGTGTTGTCCGGTTCGGTGGAGGCGCCGGAGGAACAGGCTGCAAACGACAAGACCGACGAGACCAGCACCCCTGCCATCCCAATGCGCAACCGATTTTCCATGGATATTTCTTCCTTCCCTTATTGAATTTCGCTCCTCACTGCTTGATTCCTGTCAGGGCAATGCTCTCGATGATGTACTTTTGCAGAAAGAGATAGACCGCGATGACCGGCACCAAGCTCACCGTCGTCGCCGCCATGATGATCGAAGGCAGGTGGTTGACGCCGTTATTGTAGGTGAACATAGCAAGGCCGAGCTGGATTGTGTATTTCGCCGAATTTTTCAGTGCCAGGAGGGGCCAGAGCAAATCGTTCCAGACCCCCAGGAAGAGGAGAATCACCATGGTGGCGATGATCGGTGTGCAGAGAGGCAGATAAATTCGGGAGAACACGGTGAACTCCCCAGCCCCGTCCATGATGGCCGCCTCCCTGAGACTTGCGGGAAGCTGGTCGACGAACGATTTGGTTAAGAAGGTCCCGAAGGCATAGTTCACAGCCGGCAGGTAAAAAGCCCAATACGTATCGATAAGCCCGAGCTTGGAGAACAGCATGTACTGGGGGATCATCGTCATTTCAAACGGAATCATCATGGTGCTGAGCGCCAGAACCAGAACAAACGAGCCGCCTCTGAATTTGATCTTGGAGAGCGCATAGCCGGACAGCAGAGCCGAGCAGCGACTGACCACGATGACTCCGGCGCTGATAACCGCCGAATTCACGATATATTTCATCATCGGGACATTCGTGAACGCCGCTTTGTACGTTTTCAGGGAAGGCTCGCCGGGCCAGAATTGGGGCGGGAAGGGGATGTTCAGCCGGGCCCCCAGTCAAAGCTCGTCGAGAGCATCCACAGCAGAGGGATCACCATGATCACGGAGCCCAGCGAGAGCACAATCACAATAAACAGCTGCGAGGCAAGCCTTCTTCGCTTTAACGAGCCCTGCCTTGCATTCGGTGTCAGCACGATTCCTTGCGGCATCGCTTCTCCCCTCCTTCAATCGAAACCGTCTTTTTGCCGGTTCAGGCGCAGCAGCAGCACCGTCAGCGCCAGGATGACAACGAACAGCAGATACGAAGCGGCAGTGGCGATTCCCATCTGGGACGCGACAAAAGCGTTGCGGTAAATATACAGCACGGAGGACATCAAGGTGCCGCTCGGGTTCCCCGCCGTTCCGCCGATCAGCCAGACGTCGGTAAACCGTTTCATGGCGTGAATCGCTCCCATGACGATCATGAAGACGAAGATGGGCCGAAGATAAGGAATGGTGATGTACCTCCATTGTCTCAGGCCCCCGGCTCCGTCCACCTCCGCGGCTTCGTAGAGCTCCCTCGGCACGCTTTGCAGACCCGCGATAAAGATAATCGTATTGTAGCCGAGCGCTCCCCATAGGCTCATGAGCACGATGCTGAACCGGGAGTAATGCGGGTCGGTGAACCAGCCTACGGGGCTTAAACCGGCAAACCCCAATAAGAAGTTGATCAGACCTTCTTTGTTCGGTGCAAAAAGAAAGGAGAACAAGAGGGTCGTGGCGACCGCCGAAATCACATTCGGCAGGAAGTAGATGCCTTTAAATACATTTTTGGCCCGGGTCCACTTGACGTTGTTGATCAGGCTGGCGAGGATGAACGATGCGGCGATGCCGAGGATGACCGACAAGATGCCCATGTAAAACGTGTTATAGAGCGACTTCCAGAACACGGAGTCCTTCAGGACGTACCCGTAGTTGGCAAAGCCGACCCACTTTCCGAGCAGCGTCGTTCCTGCGGTTTGCTGGAAGCTGAGAATCAGGGCCGCCAGCATCGGATAAATAGCGAACGCCAGCACACCGGCGATCAGGGGCGAACAGAATAGAAAGCCCGTCAAGTCGCTGCGGCTGAACCTCCTTTTCCTCGGGTGCGCGGCCGCCCCGTATTTTACTTGCGTTCCGCTTGGCATAAGGATCCACCCCTTGTTCTAATCCAATTTGATTCGGTCACGGCAGGGGATAACGACCAGGGTTACTCCTCTTCGTCATATGAAGCTGACAATCGTATGTAGCGGGCTATAGGCTCTCCCTCCTTTTTTCAACCGTCGGTTTATGTTTTTATTCTATGAGGCAGTACAGGCAAATTGGACAATTTATTAATTTTTTTTAAAAGCAAACATCCCTATCAAAAACGGATGATCCCGGATGGCAATCATATCCATGGGTTGCTTTCCTTTTCTTGCATAATCCATCCCAATCTTGGGACATTATAGTTAAAACCACTACTTGGAGACAACGAAATGAGTTGGTTTAGCAGAAAATGGAAGATTCCGCTCACCCCTTCAAAGGTTCCTCCTCAAGCGGCGCTTCCCCGGATGCTGCCGCAGCGGATTTCGACCGTCTCCGGTGGTTCGAGGACCAGCTTCGCGGCAATGCGGAAGCCCGTTTTGAAGAGATTACGTATCCGCCGGGTTATACCTGCAGATTGATTTTTATCGACGGCATTGTAGATCATCTGCTGCTTCAGCAATTCGTGCTGCCTGCTTTAACCCGGAGAGATGCTGTCGTCTCCTGCGGCATGTGGCCGCAGGATGTGAAGCGGGAGCTGACAGGCGGCGTTGAAGCGGCTTCCGGTCTTCCCCAGGCGCTGGGTTCGGTGCTGGAAGGGGACGCTGCGCTGCTCTTCGAGGGCGTGCCCGAAATTCTCATGGCGAAGATCCGCAAAGTGGAGAAAAGGCAGATTGCGGAACCCGATAACGAGCCTACCATCCGCGGCCCGAAGGAAGCGTTTGTTGAAGATATCCAAACGAATATGGCGCTGCTCCGCAAACGCATCAAGCATCCGGATTTAAAGACGGAGCAGCTGTCTTTCGGCAAATATACCAAGACCTCCATCGCCTTGGTCTATATCAACAGCATCTGCAAGAAGGAATTGGTCGACGAGGTCAGGACCCGGCTCAGCCGGATCGATATGGACGGTATGCTGGGCAGCGGCTATGTGGAGGAGTTCATCGAGGATAATCCCTTCTCCCCGTTCCCACAGGTTCAGTATACGGAACGGCCCGATACGATGGCCGCGACGCTCCTCGAAGGCCGACTCGCTATCCTCGTGGACGGTACGCCGATGCAGCTCATCGTTCCCGTCACGCTGTACATGCTGCTGCAGTCCGCCGAAGACTATTACCAGCGCTATATTGCATCCACTTGGATCCGGTGGATCCGGTACATTTTTCTGCTGGTCGCCTTCTTCCTGCCGTCCACTTATATCGCGATCACCACCTTTCATCCGGAAATGCTGCCTCCCAATCTGCTCATGACTGTGGCGGCCGCCAGGGAGAATGTGCCTTTCCCCGCGATTGTGGAAGCGATGCTGATGGAAATCTCGTTCGAGGCGATCCGCGAGGCCGGGCTGCGCATTCCGAAACCGATCGGTCAGACGGTTTCGATCATCGGAGCGCTCGTTATCGGACAGGCCGCCGTCCAGGCGGGCATCGTGTCGGCGCCGATGCTTATCGTCGTCGCCATCACCGGCATCTCCTCCTTCCTGATTCCGCACTTCGATCTGGCCCTGTCCATACGGTCGCTGCGGTTTCCCGTGATGATGATGGCGGCGAGCTTCGGGCTGTTCGGTATTATCATCAGTATCTTGTGGATCTACCTGCATCTCGTTTCGATGCGCTCCTTCGGCACGCCGTACTTAAGTCCGACGGCACCTCTGGTCGGAAGCGACTGGAAGGATGTCATGTACCGCGCACCCTGGTGGAGTATGAAGAGGCGGCCGAGATTATTCGGCACGATGAACCGGACCCGGATGAACCCGCCGAATAAGCCGCAATTTCCCGATGATGACGGTGATTAAATGAAATGGAGGAAGAAATGGTACATCGTTCCTGCAGTTTTCCTCCCGCTCATGATACTGTTAACCGGTCGCTGGGACCGGGTGGAGATCAATGACCGTGCCTTTGTGGCGGCCGTGTATCTGGACTACCTTGACAACGGAAAATATGAGCTTTCCCTCGGCTTTCCTCTTGCCGCCCGGATGGGAGGAGGCGACGGATCGATGGGTGGCGGCGGAGGTGGCGGGGGTGGCGGCGGAACCCAGGGAATGCCTTATACGATCGTTACCAAGACAGGGGACAGCATCCCCGAGGCCGTAAGGAAAATCCGTTCCGATATTACCCGGGAGATCACCTGGGGCCATACGCGTGTCATCGTGTTCGGGCGGAAAATGGCTGAGCACGGCATTTGGCCGATGGTCGAGATGGTCGGACGCGAGCCTACCTTTCACACCAAATCCTATGTTATGGTAGCGCCCCGGGAAGCGAAGGAGGTCGCCTATCTGACGCCGGTATTCGAGAGATTTCCATCCGAGGTGCTGCGGGAATTTGCCGCAAGGACGCTGATGCCGGATACAAGCGTCAAGGATGTTATGGATACGGCCGCGTTCGGGGAGATTTTATAACCAGCCTGCTGACTGCGGAAAATATAGAGATGCTGAGCGAACAGGGAAGCAAGCGGCTCTGGGTCGGTACCGACGGGGTCGCCGTGTTCCGGGACGGACGAATGGTGGACACCTTCGACGTTACCGAGATGCGCTCCGCACTCTGGCTTCGGGGAAAAATGCGAAATGCGCTGTTGTCGGTTCATTCGAAAAAGGACGGCCAGCCCATGAGCTTCCTGATCTTAGGCTCGTCCGCAAGAATCACGCCGAAGATTCAACGAGACCGCATCACCTACCATATCCGTATTGAGGCAGAGGACGATGTCATCTCTTCGGAATCCACCATCGATCTGACCGATCAGGAAAATCTGCTTCAGCTGGAGAAGCAGCTCGACTCCATCCTTCGGGCGCGTATCGAGCGGACCATCAAGCATTCCCAGAAGATGGGCGTTGACGCCTTCCAAATGGCCAGGAGACTTGAGTGGAAATATCCTTCCGAATGGAATCGATTGCAGAACGAGTGGCGGGAGCGCTATAAACAGATTGATTTTAAAATTGAAACCCATATTACCATCAAGCGCCTAGGTTCGGAGAAAAACCCGATCTGGGTCAAGCAGGAATACGAATAGGAGGAAAAGGATGTGGCGGTGCTCCTCTTTGCTTTCGCTGTCATGGCCGCTTACGAATACGGGTTTCTAAAGTATAAAATGCGCAAGAGGCGTACCTTCTGGATCGTCTTCTCCTTACTCGCCGTGTCGTTTTTGTACAATGTATCCGTATATTTCTACAACGTCATCCCAAGCCCCAACGAATGGATTGACGCCATATTTGCTCCGCTGCAGGACCTCATCACTTAAGACAAGAAGGGAAGCGACATGCAGCGTATTACGCAGCTTCAAATAGGGATTCTGTTCACCTTGTTTCACTTTTCCACCATGATCGGCTTCCTGATCGCCCCGCTTGCCCGAACGGCTCCTTACAGCGGCTGGGCGATTCTGCCGGTTACCGCCGTTACGGGAACGCTGGTGGCCGGCTTTTCCACCCGGCTGGCCAAGCAATGCACGGATCAGTCGATCGTGCATTCGGGAAGCCGCTGGATCTGGCGCCCGCTGCACTATCTAGTGATAGGGCTGAATCTCTTTTTTTCATTCATCTGGCGGCCTGCGACATCCGGGATTACTGCGATTTCCTGCTGCAAATGTATCTGCCGACCACCCCGATGTGGGCTGTGGCGGGCTTGTTCAGCTTTACCGTCGCCATTGCGGTCCGATTGGGGCTGGAGACGATATTCCGCTGCGGGGCCGGCTTCTCCTTCATTCTCTTCGGGACCGTTTTTCTTGCCCCGTTCATGGTCGGCAAGGAGCTGGAAATGGACCGGGCGATTGCGCTGATCACCCATTTCAATGCGGCGCAGCTTTGGGATGCGACTTATTCGACGACCCCGTGGTTCGCCGAATCGTTTCTTGTGCTGTTTCTGTGGCCGCAGATCAAGGATGCCCACAAGACGTTCCGCACGCCGCTGTATTCATCTCTATTCAGCGGCGCCTTTGTCGCGGTCAATTTTATCATGTGCATGCTGCTGTTCGGACCGAATATCACCCAGCATATGCCCTTCCCGGTGCTGGAGCTGATCCGGTATATCCGGATCGGCGACTTCCTGGAAAATATGGACCCGTTTATCGTAGCCATTTGGACTACGAGTATATTCCTGAAGGTATGCCTTCTGCTCTATACCGCGGTTCTGATTATGGCCCAAATGCTGAAGCTGAAGGATCTGCGGCCGCTCACCTTCTCGATGGCGGCGATCATGATGGCGATGTCTGCCCATATTGCCGTCAGCACCAGCGGCCTGCACCAATTTTATCAAACCTCCTGGCCCACCTATACGTTGTTCGTCGAATGCCTTCCTGCAATTTACATCCTCTCCTCTTATGTGAGGCGGAAGAGAAGCGCAGCGGCAAGCCCATAGGAGCGAAGCGGGAGCTTACCCTTCGCTGCCCGGCTCCGCCAGCTCAGTTCGGAGCATTGCCATATCGTCCCGTGCCGCACGGTAAATAGCCTCCGGATCCTCGTTCTCACGAACACCCTCGGTGAATTCGATTGTGAACGAGCCGTTGTAGCCGCAGCTTTGCATCAGCTCAAGCTGCTGCCGGACGTAAGAGCCACTGCGGGAGAGCCGGATGAACCGCCCTTCTTCATCGCGAAGCTGTACATGAGCATGCACCACCCGGCCGCCCAACAGCTCCAGCCACCGGCTCAGCTCACCGTGGCAGTGAAACGGATGGACCATGGCGGCGAACCGGTCCGCATCCAGTCGTTCAAGCATGTCCGCGGCGGCTTCAGGCTCTTCCAGCACCGTACCGGGATGGCACTCCAGCCATATGCGGCATGACGTCGGCGACCGATCCGCCCACTCAAGCAGTCTTTCCCGGTAGGCCGCGGTCTCGGAAGGATCAGCCCCGACATTGACCTTCACCGCCTTCGGCTGAAGCCGGTGAATCCATTCGGCGGCTTCCAGACGCAGCGCTGCATCTTCCTCCCCGGATCCGAACGAGACATAGCTGTTGTAAATGCGGACGGCACCCGAGCCGCACAGCTTGGCGACCTCCTCTTCCGGGGCGAGCCGTATATGATTCTCCCACAGCTCGATGCCGTCAAAACCGTCGCTTTGAACCCGTTTCAGCCATTCGCTCACCCTATATGTAGGCGTTTTCAATTTTGCCCAGCGGTTGCGTTCGAGCGCAATGGAACCGAAATAGATCGGATGATTCCCAGGGGTTGGCATCGTTTCATTCCTCCAATCGGGATCTTGGCTAACTTAGAAGTGAAGCGTTTAAAGTCAGCATAACAGAAGCGGTTCCGGCGGGCAATCGAAAAGCGGCGGGGTACCCGCCGCTCCACACTTAATATCCGATTCGGCGAAGAGCTTCCCCGCCGAGCCGGTCCTTCAGCCGCTGCAGGTACAGACTTCGCGGCTCGACGTGCCTGCCATGCGACTCCCAGTAGCCGTCCGGCCCCCGGTTGCCTCCCGGGTCCTTGACTCCGACATGGCCGATCGCCCAGTTTTGCGCCGTAGGCGGCCTGTGCGTCACCAGCCTCCCTTCCGTGTTCCAGGCCGCATAGTTGGCCCCGGCCCAGCCGTGTCCGGAACCCATGTTCAGCCGGTTCATGAGCGAAATATCGTCTTGCACGTTATCATAGAGCCCCCGACCGACCAGCGGTGGTGCGGCTCGCTCCAGGTCAACCGCTCATCGCCGGTGCAGTCCAGGAACACATTCGGCCCCGTCACCCTCGAGCCCAGCGTAAAGCCGTGCCGGTTATTCAAGGCGTAGCATCGCTGTACAAGCGCCGACTGGCCGTTCAGACAGAAGCCGTAGCGGCCCACATAGACATTGGTTTCATAGAAGGTGCGTCCGGTCGGATCGTATCCGTTGCCGTTGTAGAATTTCTTCGGAGGAACCAGCGTGGAAGAGTCCTGAATCGTGATCCATTTCGATCCTCTGCCGGTGCGGAAAGCCCCGTTCGTACCGGTAAAATGCTCCGCGGTCACCTGCTTCACCCATGCGTTCTTCAGATGATCCAGCTCCAGAAATTGGTCGGCGTGGCGGGTATCGTCCACTCCGTCCGTATTCGGCCGCCAATACGCGATGGCTCTCAGGTTCTCGATCCCGATTCCGCCGATACGGCCGGGATCATCGAATTTCACGACCGTGCCGCCGCCCCATTCCCGCTCGATCGCCTGGACCAACGAGGAATCGATGGTGATCCGGTCCCCTTCGATCGCGGTAATGACATGCTCGAATTCGAGATCGAACGGCGCCCACTGGGTGATGGCGCCTCCGTCCCCCCGCGGTGGAATCCGGTCCATGCCGATCTCGCTAATCCATTCGGCATTTCCGATCCTTTTGACGATAATCGAATCCCCGACGCGGAAAGCTTCCGGGCGCTCCACCCGGAATGAATTCGCGCCCACCGGAACATACCTGTCCAGAATACGCGATTCAGTGTCCGGTCGCTTCACGCGGACGCCTCCTTCGAGCCCTTGAGCCCGGAGAAGCCGGCGCCGCACGCCGCCCGTTGCGATCAGCACCGTGGCTTCCCGCCCGGCAAGCGCGGCTTTCAGTTCCTCCAGCGTCCAGCCGCTGTCCGGGTCGTACCAGAAATGCTTGTAGTCCCCTGCCCTTCCCCGCGCAGCACAATACCGCTTGATGCGATTTGCAGCGGACCCGCCACTTCGTAGACACCCCTGCGCAGCAGCAATGCACCTCTGAAGCCGCTATCGTCCTCGGGGAGAAGGGACAGCCGGTCAATAGCCTCCTGAATGTGCAGTGTATTGTCGCCCGGTATCGGCTCAATCGCGACCCGCACCGAAACCTCGGGAATGGCGATGCCGCCGCCCCGGTAGCCCGCGCACGAGTAGTCCGGCGACCGGTTGCCTCTGTAGTCCGGCGCATACGTCATGCCGCCTTCATCACCGAGAAACGCCGCCTTGCTTGCGTATGGCTTCGGCTCTCCGGCCACCGTGAAATAAAAATGCTCGATATCCCTGCCCCGCCCGGCCGTTTCGATCTCCACATCGATCCGGTAGTCGCCAAAGGCTCCGGCCGTTCCCGGCGACCGGATGACGGTCTTCTCGTTCGCGATCAGCGGCACGGCCGGGACGGCGGTCGCCGTTCCTCCGTCCCCGAGGCGTATAACTTGAACCGTCCCGGTTCCCTCGGCGGCGGCCGTGATCTCAATCTCCGGGTAAGCGCCGCCCGGATGCAGCAGAGCGGGGAGCCCGATTTGCACATCCATCGATGAATGCTTCAGCCGGATCGAGGCTTCAGCCTGCGTTTCCTTGGTTTTCATGCCCTCGCCTCTTTCGTTCTGGGAATGGACGCGGAATGCACCTTACCTTCGGTCCATTCGATCATACCTTGAACGCCGGCTCCGGGTAATATCGGAAATTCATCTGTTTTTGTTCAAAATTCATTCCAGCCCCTGGAGTATCTGTGAAAGAACATATCTTTCAGCTTCGACGACACGGGCGGCGATACGGCGCTTGATTTCGATGCGGTTCACGGGCGTCCTCCGGGTCAGCTTCTTCAACACCGACAGCTGCGTCCGCAGCATATCGCCCGACTCCAGCGCGGCCAGCGACTCCTTCGCCCAGTCCTCGATCCGGTCCATCGTTTCATGCACGAATACAGAGGTCATGTCTGCAGCATTCTTCGCCTTCGCTTCCCCGCTGCGGTCTATAAGCTTCCTTGTCCGCAGCAGCGCGCTCTCCATCGCATAGACGGAAATCAGCATATCCGCCAAATGGCTTAAAACTTCCTGCTCCTGCTCCAGCTTCGTCTGGTATTTCTGCACGGCCTGCGCGCCGACCAGAAGGAAGATTTTCTTCGCCATCGCGAGAAGATGCGTTTCCTGCTCCAATGTCCCTTCGAAGTGTTGACCAGGCACCAGCGACAGCAGGTCGGACTGCAGCGCCCTCGCCTTTTCCATCAAAGGCAGCTCGCCCTTCAAAGCGCGCTTGACCAGCGTTCCCGGAATCAGCGACCGGTTGATCTCGTTCGTTCCTTCGAAGATCCGGTTGATCCGGGAATCGCGGTACATCCGCTCGATCCGGTATTCCTGAATGAAGCCGTAGCCCCCATGTATTTGCAGGCCTTCGTCGATCACCGCGTCCAGCGTTTCGGAGCCGAACACTTTATTGATCGAGCACTCCAGCGCATATTCGGCGATCGCCTTGGCCGACTGGTAGCCGACATTCGGGCTTTCGTAATCGACATCGGCAAGTCCTTCGTCAAAGAGCCCTGCCGTCCGGTATACCATGCTTTCCAGTACGAAGGTACGGGTATTCATCTCCGCCAGCTTCGCTCCGATCAGCGGGAAGGAAGAGATTTTCCGGCCGAATTGGCTGCGCTCGTTCGCATATTTGGCCGCATAGCCGATCGCATCCTTGCAGCCGCCGAGGCGACCCGCCGCCAGCTTGAAGCGCCCGATATTCAAAATATTGAAGGCGATCAGATGGCCTTTGCCGGTTTCCCACAGCAGGTTCTCCGCCGGTACCTTCACGTCTTCAAGGATCAGGGGCCGGGTGGAGGAGCCTTTGATTCCCATCTTCTTCTCCTCCGGGCCGACGCTCACGCCCTCCATCGTCCGTTCGACGATGAACGTGCTGAAGTCCGTTCCGCCCGCCTTGGCATAAACAATGAACACATCGGCGAAGCCGGCGTTCGTGATGAACTGCTTCGTCCCGTTCAGCGTATAATAAGTGCCGTCGTCCGACCGTATGGCGGTCGTCTTGGCGCCGAGCGCATCGGAGCCGGAGGAAGGCTCCGTCAGGCAGTAGGCGGCGATCTTCTCGCCGGACGCGAGCAAGGGCAAATATTTGCGCTTCTGCTCCTCCGTACCGAAATAGACGATCGGAAGCGTACCGATACCGACATGCGCCCCGACGGACAGCGCGAACGACGACGCCGGCGTCAGCTTCTCGCTGATCAGCGTCGAGCTCACCTTATCGAGCCCAAGCCCGCCGTAGGGCTCCGGTACATCCGCTCCAAGAAGACCGAGCTCGCCGGCTTTGCGCAGCAAACGGACGGTTAACTCGTAATCCAGCTTTTCGATCTCCTCGTCATGGGGGACAATATCTCCGGCCACAAAATCTTCCGTTGTCTGAGCGATCATCCGGTGCTCTTCCGTGAAATCCTCCGGCGTAACCACAAGGTTATAATCGATATCGTCGATAATAAAGCTGCCGCCGACCGGTTTGCTCATGCTTCCCACGCTCCTTTTCGTTTGGACGTTCCGCCTGTGGCCCCTTTGCCGCCTTATGGAGCATGGACTTCGAACACGCCGGCCGCCCCCATGCCGCCGCCGATGCACATCGAGACGACCCCGGTTCCCCGCCCCGGCGGCGAAGCTCATGGATGAGCGAAACCGTCAGCTTGGTGCCAGTACACCCCAGCGGATGACCCAGTGCGATCGCTCCGCCGTTCACATTGACCCGCTCCTCGTCCAGCCCCAGCCGCCGGATCACGTGTACGCATTGGGAGGCGAACGCCTCGTTAATCTCGAACAAATCGACGCTTTCGGCGTTAATCCCCGCCATCCGCAAGGCCTTCGGAATCGCTTCGACGGGACCCACACCCATGATCTCCGGATCGACGCCGGCCAGGGCGAACGAGCGGAATGTCGCAAACGGCTTCAGGCCAAGCGCGTCAGCCCGCTCCCGGCTCATGACGACTATGGCGGCCGCCCCATCGTTCATCGGGGAAGCATTGCCTGCCGTCACCGTCCCGTGCAGCTTGAAGGCGGGCTTCAGCTTGCCCAGCACCTCGAGCGTTGTATCGGGACGGATGCTTTCGTCCGCATCGAAGACGAACGAACGCGTGCTGATTCGCCCCTTGTCGTCCACCTGCTTCCATTCGACCGGGACCGGCACGATTTCCTCGCGAAACTTCCCTTGGGCTGCAGGCCGCCGCCGCCTTCGCATGCGAACGAACGGCGAACCGGTCCTGGTCTTCCCGCGTGACGCCGAACCGCTCCGCCACATTCTCGGCCGTATGCCCCATCGCAATATAGATCTCGGGCATTTGCTCTACGATCTTCGGATGAGGCGAGGGCTTGAACCCGGTCATCGGCACATGGCTCATGCTCTCGACGCCGCCTGCAATAATAACGTCCGCCGCTCCTGCCATGATCCGCTCCGCTGCAAAAGCGATCGACTGCAGTCCCGACGAGCAGAAACGGTTGACGGTCAAAGCCGGCACGGTTGACGGAAAGCCGGCGTACATGGACATGATACGGGCGAAGTTCAGCCCCTGTTCGCCCTCCGGCATGGCGCGACCGATGATGACGTCCTCCACGTCGTCCTTCTTGAGACCCGGAGTCCGCTCGATGGCGGCTTCGAGCACCGCCCTGCCCAAATCCTCCGCCCGGGTTTGCGCCAGGCTTCCCTTCTTCGCCCGGCCGACCGCGGTCCGGACGGCGGAGACGATCACAGCTTCCCTCATGGCCATCACCTCTCTCCTTCTTAGTTGCGCAGCGCCTTGCCTTTGGACAGCATATGCTGCATGCGCCGCTGCGTCTTCGGCTCGCCGCAGAGGCTGAGGAACGCTTCACGCTCGAGGTCCAGCAAATATTGCTCGGTCACAAGCGACCCTGCAGGCACATCGCCCCCGGCCAGCACATGGGCCAGCTTCCCGGCTATCTTCACGTCATGGTCGCTGATATACCCGCCCTGCCTCATCGTATACGCCCCTAGCTGCAGGACGGCCTTGCCTTCGGCCCCGGCTACGCGGATCTTCTCCTCAGGAACCGGCTCGTAGCCGTCCCGTGCCATACGAAGAACGGCCTGCTTCGCCTCGTGGATCAGGTGATCCTGATTCACGATGATGCGGTCGTTCGGACTCAGCAGTCCAAGCCTCTTCGCATCATGCCCGCTGGTGGAAACCTTGGCCATGCCGACGGTTTCAAACGCCTGGTTCAAATAAGGCTGCAGATCGGCGTCCGGGTGCCGCACCGCACGGCTAACGCGGAGCGCGAGCTCCTTGCACCCGCCGCCGGCCGGAATCAGTCCGACGCCGACCTCCACCAGGCCGAAGTACGTCTCCGCGGCCGCTACGATCCGATCCGCGGGCAGACATGCCTCGACGCCGCCGCCCAGCGTCATGCGGTGCGGGGCCGCAACGACCGGCTTCTCAAACCGCTTCAACCGGTACATCGTCTGCTGGAACTGCCGGATAATCCCATCGATTTCGTCCCATTCCTCGTCCTGCGCCTCCATCAGCAGTATCATCAGGTTCGCGCCTACGCAGAAATTTTTCCCTTGATTCGCGATGACAAGGCCGTCGAAATGAGTGCGTACCTCGCTGAGGCTCTGCTGGATCATGACCAGAATATCGGCACCGATCGCATTGTTCGGGGAATGAAATTCCAGACAGGCCACGCCGTCCCCGATATCGATCAAGCTTGCGCCGCTGTTGGATTTTACAGTCCTGCCGCGCTCCTTTAGCGACCTCAGCGAAATCTCCTCCGGCGGCGTCTCCAGCTCCTTATACCGCCCGCTCTGTACATACAAGGTGACGCCCTCCCGCTTCCGGTAGAAGGACGTGTTTCCCTGCGCGATCCAGTCCTTCACCCAGCCCGGAACCGCGAGTCCCTCCGCCTCCATCCGCTGCACCGATTTCACCAGACCGATAGCGTCCCACGTCTCAAACGGTCCGAGCTCCCAGCCGAAGCCCCATTTCATGGCCTCGTCGATGTCACGGATGGAATCCGCGATTCCATCCAGTTTGGTCGCCGAATAGACAACCACTTTCTTCAAAATGTTCCAAGCGAGCTCCGAATACCGGTCGCCCGCCCCGAGCAGCGCTTTCGTCTTCGCCTCCGCGCCCTTCGCCAGCTTCGCTGCTTCCAGCGAGGCGGAGGCCGTCTTCTTCTGCGGCCGGTATTCCATGGAAGCCAAATCCAGCGCTAGAATCTCGCTGCCCTCCGGCCCCTTCTTCTTCCGATAAAAGCCCTGCCCCGACTTTTCGCCCAGCCAGCCTTTCTCTACCATGTCCCGCAGCACATCCGGCACGGCGAAGACGGCTTTCTCCTCCGGCTCCGTCACCTGCTCGTATACATTATTTGCCACATGCACGAACGTATCGATTCCCACCAGGTCCAGGGTCCGGAACGTCGCGCTCTTCGGGCGGCCCAGCGCCGGGCCGGTTACGGCGTCCACCTCTTCCACGGTATAGCCCTTCCGCCGCATCTCCTGCAGCGTCACGAGCGACCCGTATGTCCCGATCCGGTTGGCAATGAAGTTCGGCGTATCCTTGGCGACAACGACCCCTTTGCCGAGCCGCTTCTCGCAAAATTCCTTCATCTCGCGGATCAGTGCAGGATCCGTCGTTTCGCCCGGAACGATCTCCAGCGACTTCATATAGCGCGGCGGGTTGAAAAAATGGGTACCGAGAAAATGCTTCTTGAACGCCTCCCCAGCCCACCTGCCATGGCATGAATCGAAATTCCGGACGTGTTCGAGCTGACGACAGTGCCTGGTTTCCAGTGGGCTTCCACCCTGCGCAAGAGCTGCTTCTTCGCTTCCAGATTTTCCACAATCACTTCAATCACCCAGTCGACGTCCGCGATTTGCGCCAGATGATCCTCCAGGTTCCCCGGCGTAATCCGCTCCGCGAAGGCTTCGTCATAGAGCGGGGACGGCTTCGTCTGTTTGAGCCTGGCCAGGGCCTGAGCGGCATAACGGTTTCGGACCGCCGGATGCTCCAACGTGTATCCTTTGGCCGCTTCCTCATAGGTCAGCGCTGCCGGAACGATGTCGAGCAGAAGCACGGGAATGCCGACATTTGCCAGGTGGGCGGCGATGCCGGAGCCCATGACGCCGGACCCGATGACCGCCGCCTTGCGTATCGATCTCATCATGCCATTTTCCCTCCGTATCCCATTTTTATGACCGGTTACCGGTGCCGCCGAAGCCGAAGACGGACTGCTCCAAAAGTTCAGCAACATCTCTCGCCTTCACCCCGACCTCCACCTCCTTCAGCTTCGTGCCGTCCTCCATCATCGTTAAGCAGTACGGGCAGGCGCTTGCGATGACCGTCGGACGGAGCTCCAGCGCTTGCTCGGTCCGCGCCAGGTTCACCCGTTTGCCCGCCGTCTCTTCCATCCACATCAGGCCGCCGCCGGCCCCGCAGCACATCCCGTTATCCCGGGAACGCTCCATCTCCGCCAGCTCGACGCCGGGAATGGCCCGCAGCACGCGGCGGGGCGGATCGTAAACGCCGTTGTAGCGCCCCAGATAACACGAATCATGGTAGGTGATCCGCTCCTTCACCTCGCCGCGCGGCTTAAGTCTGCCGGAGCTTACAAGCCGGTCAAGCGGCTCGGTATGGTGAAGCACCTCCACGTCTTTCATGCCGAAGTCCGGATACTCGTTCTTCAGTGTGTTATACGTATGCGGACAAGCGGTCACGATTTTCTTCACGCGGTACTTCCGGAATAGCGTGATATTCTCGGCACACAGCCGCTGGAATAAGAGTTCATTTCCGAGCCGGCGAGGCGTGTCGCCGGAACCCCGCTCCTCGCTGCCGAGAATGGCGAAGCTGACCCCTGCTTCATGCAGCGACCTTTACGAGCGCCCGCGATACCTTGCGGCTGCGAAGATCGTACGAGCCCATCGATCCGACAAAAAACAAATACTCAAAATCCGGGTTTTCCTTCACCGTCGGCACCGGAATGCCAAGGGTTTCATCCGTCCACAACGCCCGGTCATTCCGGCTGAGCCCCCAGGGGTTGCCCTGCCGCTCGATATTTTGCATGGCCCGCTGGCCGCCATGCGGCACACTTCCCTGCATCAATACCAAATGCCGCCGCAGGTCGACGATTTTATCGACATGCTCGTTGCCCACCGGGCACATCTCCTCGCAGTTGCGGCACGTAGTGCAGGACCAGATTTCCTCCTCCGTCATAACGCCGCCGAGCAGCTCCGTTTCCTCCGCCGGTCGCTCCCGGGTCTTCCAGGAAGCCTGCTGCCAGCTCAGCGTCGGGCGGATATCCGTCACCGCATCCGTCTCCCACCGCAGCTGAGGCGCTTCTCCCGAAACCGCATGCACGCGTCCCGCCGGCGGGAAGAAGTATGCCGGCATCCACGGCGATTTGCTTGTAACGGCGCGCCCTTGTCGATCAGGTGATCGCGCAGCTTGACGATCAGATGCATCGGCGAAAGCGCTTTGCCGGTATTCGACGCGGGACATACATTCGTGCAGCGTCCGCACTCCACGCAGGCATAGAAATCCAGCATCTGCTTCTGCGTGAAATCCTCGATCCGGCCGGCGCCGAACGACTCCGCCGACTCGTCTTCCAGGTCCAGCTTCTTGAGACGCCCCGGGGGCTCTTTCCGGCGAAACCACAGATTCACCGGAGCCGTGAGGAGATGAAAGTGCTTTGACTGCGGGATATAAACGAGAAAGACCAGCAGAATCAGGAGATGAAGCCACCAGCATACGTAAAGGCTGCGGCCAGCTGCGGGGAGAGCCCCTTGAGCCCGGCGGCGAGCAGGGAGGAGATCGGCGCGAAGAGGCTGGCGGGCATTTCCATCCATATCCTTTCAAACGCCAGCGACAACAGGACGGACAGCATAAGGCCGGCGATCAAAATGACGACGATGCCGGGCTTCCAGCCCCTCTTCAGCCGGGGCGACCGTTCAACGTAGCGGCGGAAAGCCGCATACCCTATCGCAGCAAGAACGGCGAATACGGTCAGCTCCTGCAGCAGGCCGAACAGTTCATACCCGGGGACGCCCGGCTGAACGCCGCCGCGGAGCCCTTTGACGATCAGATCCAGCGCCCCGAACTGCAGGATAATAAAGCCATAAAAGAGCACGATGTGCATGACGCCGCTTTTTTTGTCGTTCAGCGGCTTCGTCTGCCCGAATACCTCCGCCGCGAAGCCCTTCAGCCGCTCTTTGCCGTGACCCCGGAAATCATAGGGTCGCCCCAGCTTCATATACCAATAACGGTGGTACACCGCTCTGCCGAATAAGACCAAAGCGTATCCGGTCGCCGCCAAAAAGAGGAGGAGATTCACAATCTGCCACATCATCCGGTCATCCGTCCTTTCCATTCCTGCCGAAATTGGCGATTCAGGCGGGAAGCTCGTCTGCGAACACTTGCGGAACCTCGGGCGGTACGTTTTATTTATATTTAACAACCGAAGAAAGCATTCTCATTTCCGACATCGGACAGCCGCATGATACGCGGATCCTCCGTCAACAAAATCTAAATATGTATATTTTGCGACAAGCCTTTCATTTCAAGAATTTTCCTCGTATCCTTGTTATTGGGGCTCATGCCTTAAGCACAAATGAAGGAGAAGTGACATTGAAACAAAGATTCAACTGGTCGGGACGGTTAGGTAAAGCGGCGCTGGGGTGTTTTCTTGCAGGACAGGTTCTCTTCGGTTGGCCCGCGCCGGGCGGCTCACTGAATCAAGCTCATGCCGCCTCGGACGCCTCCGTCGTCGGCACCTGGATGTGGGACCCGTATGTGATCGGCAAGGACAAGGACGGTACGTTGCAGAAGCTGATGAACCGGGGCGTCAACCGGGTATATTTGTTTATCGATCCTACCTATGCCGCCGAAAGCTACCGGAATTTCATCAAAGATGCCCGCTCCAAAGGAATTGAAGTCCGGGCGATGAGCGGTGCGCCGAACTGGGTACTCCCCGAGTACAATAAAAGATGTATGAATTCATTGACTGGGTCGTTCAATATAATAAAAACTCACAGCCGGACGAACGGTTCGCCGGCATTCATCTGGACGTGGAGCCTTATGTGACGGCGCAGTGGAGACAGGATTCGGACGCCGTGATCGGGCTTTGGGTCGATACGGTGAGCGGATTTGCGGAGCAGGTGAAGGCGGATTCGGGTTCGGAGCTGTCCGTTGGCATCGATATGCCGGTATGGCTGGAGTTCTTCAACGTGCCTGACGGGCACGGGGGCCGGACTACGCTGTCCAATAGGCTTATGCGGTTGGTCGATCAGGTGACCTTGATGGCCTACAGTGATAACGCCAAGGACATTACCGATTCGGTGAAGGTGGAAATGGGCGAGGCGGATCGCGCCGGCGTCCCGGTGCTCGTAGCCGTCGATACGGTGAACACCGGGGAGCCGGGCACGTTCTACGATAAAGGGAATACCGCGATGATGAGCGAACTGAATACCGCCGCCGAAACGCTGAGGACGCATCCTTCCTACAAAGGCTACAACATTCACCAATGGGAAACCTGGGAGCAGATCGGCGAATAGAAGCCGCCCGCCGGCACGAATTGAAGTGCGTCCGGCGGGCTTTTTGCTGCCATATGACGTTCTTACGAATACCAGTACAGCGCATATTCCGTCATGACGGAGGGCTAGCCGAGCTGACGCAGCATAGCTGTAATATTGCCCCGGTGATAAGTCCCGTGGTTCACGGTTTGCAGGACGATGTCGGATATGCTGATCTCCCGCACTCCGGCATAAGGATTATCCAGCAGGATGAGCTTTTCCATGCTTTCCTGCTCGCTGAGAACGGCTCTGTACCGTTCGGACAGCTCTGAAAATAACACTTCCAATTCGTCGATCCGCATCGACTCGACCGCTTCCTTGGAGGCGCTGGCCGCGACCAATGCCTCCTTCATGCTTTGCCCCTCCAGGACGCCCAGCCAAGCGTAATCGACAAAATAAATGTGCGGCATCACCTTGGCAATCGAAGGAAAGACGCTTGTGATCTCCCGGTGGTAAAGCTCCTGCGGCAGCTCTTTCAAGCGGTTCATCATCGTTTGGTTCGCCCATACATGGTAGTCGAACATTTTCACAGCTGAATTTGTCATTGAAATGCCCTCCTGTAATCGCGCTATTATTTTTCATTCCTTACTTGATATCAGAATCGTAACATAAATACCCTGACATCATTCTGTCAGGGTTGTTCGCGATATTGGATAATCCGGAAATCCTGCCAATCGGGCGGCAAAGAGTCGCCGGTATTTGGACTGCAGGTACCGGTCGTCGGCCAGCACGAGGGTCCCTCTGTCCTGCTCCGAACGGATGAGCCTGCCTCCCGCCTGAAGCACTTTGTTCATGCCGGGATACACATACGCGTAATCAAAGCCGTTCCGGCCCGTCCGGTTGAAATACTCCTTGATCACATCCCTCTCGGGACCGACCTGGGGCGACCCCACCCCGACGACGACCACGCCGGTCAGGCGATCGCCCTGCAGATCGATCCCCTCCGAGAACAGGCCTCCGAGGACGGCAAACCCGACCAGCGTCCGTTCGTTCCCGGCCTGGAATTCGTTCAGGAAGCCTTCCCGCTCCTCCTCGGACATGGAGGTTTGCTGTACGATCATTTTCGCCTGCGGCCCGAAGCTCACATATTCCTCCACCACCGCATTCATATACTCGAAGGAAGGGAAGAAAATCAAGTAGTTGCCTTTCTCCGCTTGAGTCAGATCATGGATCATCCGGGCAATGGACCGCCTGGTCGCCTCCCGGTCCTTGTATCTCGTCGACACCGGGTGGATCCTAACGTCCAGCTGTTCCTTGGAAAACGGGCTTGGTACGGACATCGAATAATCCTCATCGCTTCCGCCGAGCACATCGATATAATAGGCCAGGGGAGACAAGGTGGCGGAGAAAAAGATTTTCGCGCGATACCCCTTCCCCGCTTGCCGCAGCAGGTGCGAGGGATCCAGGCAGAACAGCTTGAGGCGCACATCGTTTCTTTCGAGCTCGACATAAGTCAGGTATCGCTCATCATACAGCTTGGCCGTCCGGACGAATGCCTGCACGGCAAAGTAAGTATCCGTCAGCGACCCGTTGGACGCCCCGCTATCCCCGGCAAGAAGCAGCTGCTCCGCTTCCTTCAGGAACGGCTCCAGCCGCTCCGTCAGCCCCCCGGCGGCTCTTGGAACGTCAGCTGCCTTCGGTCCCCGGCCTGCTTCCGCTCAGCGATGAAGTAATCGTTCACCGCCTTGGCCGCCTTGGAGAGCGAAGCCCTGCCGGTCTTGTACTCCCGCTGAATCGCCAGGAAGTCGGACTTCCGAAGCTCGGCGGAATACATCTCCCTCGCCCGGTCCGCCAGGTTGTGCGCCTCATCCACCAGCAGCACGGTTTGCTTCCGCTGCTCTTCGAAAAATCGTTTCAAAGACACGCGAGGGTCGAACACATAGTTATAATCGCAAATGACGGCATCGGCGGAATAAGCGGCTTCCAGCGAAAATTCGAACGGGCATACCCGGTGTTTGCGCGCATAACGCTCGATCACGCTGCGGTCGATCAGCGTCTCCGACGACAAGAGATCCATCATCGCCTCGTTGATCCGGTCGTAGAAGCCGTCGGCAAACTCGCAGTATTCCTTCGTGCAGCGCGTTTCCTCCTTGAAGCATACCTTCTCCTTCGCCGTGATCGTGACGGTTTTCATCTCCAGCCCGCGACCCTCCATGATCCGCACGGCTTCCTCGGCGGCGGTGCGGGTGATCGTTTTGGCGGTCAGATAGAAGATGCGCTGGAGGAGCCCCTCGCCCACCGCCTTCACCGCCGGAAAAAGCGTCGAGACCGTTTTCCCGATCCCGGTCGGCGCTTTGGCGAACAGGCTTTTGCCATCCGCTATCGTTTTGTAAACCGCCCCGGCCAGCTTGCGCTGCCCGGCCCGGTACGTTTCGAAGGGAAACGGCAGACGCTTGATGCTCTCGTTTCTTCTGCGGGCGAGCTGCAGCTTAAGTGCTGCGAACGGAGCATAGCGCCTCACGAGATCGGTCATAAAATGCTGCAGCTCCTCGGCCGTTTCGGCGCGACGGAACCTTCTCAGCTTTCCCGAGTCCACTTCCACGTAGGTCAGCTGCACGTGTATTCGAGGGATGCCGTGCGCCATCGCATACATGTAGGCATAGCATTTCGCCTGGGCCCAATGAACCGGATGCCGGTCCTCCGAAATCAGGCTCACATCTCTTGAAGTGGATTTGATCTCATCGATCAGGGGCTCCCCTTCCTCGGTGAGGAGAAGCCCGTCACAGCGCCCTTCTATTATGAAAAGGAGGTCATCCACCAAAAGCTCCGTTTGCAGATAGACCTCTTTTTGGTCGGAGGGTTTATACTCCTTTTGCAGCTTCTGATGCGCTTCCGTTCCGTCCGTCAGCGTGGTGGCCGCGTGAAAGCCCGATTCGATGCTGCCGCTTCGGTACACGTACTCTACCAACGCCCGTACGGAAAGCTTAATGGTTTCGTCCAATCTCGTCACCCGCTCATAGAAAAGTACCTGGATCCATTATCTCACAGGCTTCTCTCCAATGGAAACCCGTGTTCGTTCCTCGTAAAGCGCGGGCTGTTGCAAGTATGGTATAATAGGGACCAATCTTAACTGACCTATTGGAGGCGAAGTCTATGGAATGCCGTATCGGATGTGCGGCCTGCTGCATCGCTGTATCGATCTCCTCCCCGATCCCCGGCATGCCGGAGGGCAAGCCCGCGGGCGTCCCCTGTATCCAGCTGGCGGAGGACCGCCGGCGCCGCTTGTTCGGCAAACCCGAGCGGCCGGAGATTTGCCGCGACCTGCGACCGTCCGAAGACATGTGCGGCCGCTCCAACGAAGAGGCGTTCGCCATCCTGGAAGCGCTCGAGCTGGCGACGAAGCCTCGGTAAGTGCCTGAGACAAAGGGCGCGACCCCTAACCTGTCTCTTGTTTCCTGTCACCTATTGTCTCTTGTCTCGTGTCCCCTCTGTTCCTTTCACCTGTTTCCCCCTCCTGCCTCCCGACGACCTTGACTACTCGAACATTCAACGCCGGAATACCGTTCTCTCCGGACACACACCGCCTTGTCCCCCCGGGCTACAGCATGATAGAAGCGGATTTTTTTTGAATGAGTTCACTTTCGCCGGAACGAAACAGACCTCTGATGCGTCTATCCTTGTGAAAAGCAGCATCATTTACAACGATTACCAAAAGGGGCGGTGCGGAATGAAAAAGAGGATGTTTGTGCTGGGATTCACGGCGGGGATGGTCATGGCCGGTGCTACGACGGTGTTTGCAGCGGATTATATCAAAGCCGTTATTTATCCGGTGAAGCTCGTGATCAACGGGCAGGAACAAGAGTCGCCGGACGATGCCGGCGTATTGAACTACAACAACCGGGCTTATGTGCCCCTTCGGCTGGTCGCCGAGAAGCTCGGCGCCAAGGTAGGCTTCCAAGAAGCGCCCACGGCTTCCGGGACGAAAATTACCATCGACGCTCCCCACGGGCGACCGCTTCGGCCCGCAATTCGCTGACCGTGGACGCGGATTTCCTTTCCGTCGCAAAGAACGGGAGCTTAAAGGGGATCGACATCCCACTGGGAACATCCAGACAAGATGTGATCGGCAAGCTCGGAGAACCGGACGAGATAGGCACCGTGCATACGGAGTTTTTGAGGTACGGGGACACTTATTTTTATATATGGGGCCCTGCTCCAGTGGTGGGGGTCATCGATACGAAAATCACCGTTCCTCCGGCGAAAATCAAGGAAATGCTCGGCCAGCCGGACTTCGACGGCATGAGCGAAGCGGGAGTAGCGGAATACGTTGTCGGATATGAGGTCGGGTCTTACTACCTGTACTTCAAATATAAGAATCCGGATGCGCAGGAAGGGATTCTCCGGTTTAAAAACCCGAGGGGCTGATAGTCTCCCCTTCCCCGCCTCCTGATTAAACGATAGGCTGTCCCCAGGTCCAAACTTCCTGAGGACAGCCTTGTTTACCCTCGCCTAAGCGGAGGTTCAGCTTCAGAGCATTTCCTTATGGGACGATCCTCCTATCACTTCAGGAGCAACCGCTCAGCCGTCTTCAGCATCGCATCGGCGGCCGCTTCTTGAATATGCTTGCCCCGCTGCGCCTTTACCTCGCTTACGAACGGCTCCAGCTTTTCCTTATCCAGCTTCTGAAGCAGGCTGTTCGCAATTCCGCCGTTATCGATCGATCCGTTGCCTGCATACTGATTGACGAGCTTCTGCAGGTAAACGATCGATGGAACCAGCTGCACCGTGCCTAGCCCCGAAGTATCCCGGTACGACATGCCGGACGGGTCGCACCAGATGGCGACGCTGTCCCGCTTGCCGCTGCCGGCTTGATCGTTGTTCACCTGCAGGTCGAATCCGAGCAGCGTGTCTAACGATGGCGTAACCGCCGTGAGCGGAATGGCCGCCTCTACGATATAGCCGTGGTCGGTCCGCTTGGCCGCCGATTTGAACCGCGTCCGGTCCACGCCCCCTGCAAACGTCGCCTCGTTGTCGAAATTCACCCGGTACTGGGCGTCGTCCACTTCGTAGAAGGAGCTCTGATGCTTGTTCTGGTCGATAAAAAACTCCACCGAATCCTGTTCGTGAGCATTCCGGCTGTTCTTGCTGAGCAGACTGTCCGTTACATCGGCCAGGACGTACAAGTAATTCTCATCCCATGCCGTCTTGGCAACCGCCGTCGAACCGGAAGCCCCTGTACCCATACCTCCGTGCGAATGGACTGTGCCCGGTTCCAGAGCCCGTCGACTTCGCCGTCGATCACCGGCGATCCGTAAATCGCATCGGTGATCTTGGCGGCACTGCCGAGAACGACGTCGCCGAATCGCGACGGGTCCGTACTTTGATGATTGGTGTAATCGTTCCACACCGCGGAGGAAGCGACAACGCCATCGCCCTGATCATCGTTGATGCGGAAATCGATACCCAGCCTGCCGCCTGCCTCCAAAGCTGCACCGGCCTTGTTCAAAGGAATGGCCGCCTGCACCGCGTAGCCGTCCGGAGTCTCAGTAACCACGCTTTGAATACCCGCAGGAACGGACCCGCCCGGGCCGATCGTATATTGCCGATCGTCGGGCAAATACACTGCGGACTTATCGTAATTCGGGTCGATGAAGATTTCGGCGCTGTCCTTACTGCCCCTCGTGCTGTCCTTCACCTGCAGCAGCACATACAAATGGCCTTCATCCCACATGGTTCTCGCTTCCGCCGCCGCTCCGGTCCGGCCGTTTACCCGCTGATCGACCGGTGTAGGCTTCATGGCCTGCCAGATCTTATCGGGAGCGGCACCGATTACCGGCGTTCCACGCGCAGCCCTCATCGCGTTCCGGTACACCGGGAGCTTCGAAGGGTCGACGATCCCCCAATAAGCGGGCTTCGCCTGCAGTGCCCGGTCGAACAGCGGCGGCGCATCCTTCCGCCCCTTCACCGGGAAATTGTCCAGCCAGGTACCGTCGTCGGCCATCCCCCAGAGCGTAACCGATTCCAAATATCCCTTCTGCGCTTCCTCTTTAAACATCCCGAACAGCTCGCGGTACCGCTTGGCCTGCTCCAGCAAAATGTCTTCCGTCACCGGCTTTTCAGCTTCCGACGAATTCGCATAAATGGACATATCCAGCTCGGTAACCTGCACCTTCACGCCGAGAGCGGCGATTTTCTCCATGGCGCTGCGCATCTGCTCGATGCCGGGGGCGCTGTTCGAAATGTGCATTTGGAAGCCTACCGCATGGACCGGGATTCCTTTGGCAAGCAATCTTTGTACCAGGGTAACCATACCGTTAAGCTTGGACATCGAGCTCTCCAAATTGTAGTCGTTGATGACGAGCTTCGCATCCGGGTCCGCTTCGTGCGCAAATTGGAAAGCAAGCTCAATGTAGTCGCTGTCGAAGCCGTCGCCGTCTGCATCCCCAATGATGTCCTTCCATTTAGAGCCGCCTTCCGCTCCCCGGAGTCCGCCGCTCTCGGACAATACCTCGTTCGCGACGTCCCAATAAGCAATTCTACCCTTGTAACGGCCTACGACGGTCTTGATGTGCGTTTCCAGCCGGGCTATCAGCTGCTCTCTCGTTGCCGGCTTGCCCGGATCGGCCGGGTCCGTAAAGAACCACGCAGGAATTTGGCTGTGCCAGACAAGCGTATGCCCCCTAACAAGCATCCCGTTCGTTTCCGCGAACTGCACCAGCTTATCGGCGTTCGTCCAGACGAATGTCCCTTCGGACGGCTGGAGCGCATCCGGCTTCATGATATTGCCCGCCGTCAAGCTTTTGAAATGCTTCTTAAGCAGATCCGAATGTACGTCCGAATCGTTCAGCAGATCGACAGGATCAACGGCGGCTCCGATCGGAAAATACGGATCCAGCACCGTATGCAGATCCGGGATATCGTGCTGAATCTCGAGGGGAGCGTTCTCGGTAATGGTCACATCATCGATATAGAACGGGATCAAATCGCCGGGCGTCGCTTGATTGTCCGGCTTCCACGGGGTTTCAAAATAAATGGAAATGCGGTTCATATCCGTGTCGGCCGGAACGGTGTAATCCGCTTCCAGCTTCGCCCACACCCCTTTGGCCGCCTGGGCCTGGGCGACATTGTCATATTTATCGCTTTTGCCCGAGCCCGGGGCAAAGCCCCGTTGAACCGAAAGTGCAATCGTCTGCTCGCCAGGCCCGTCCGTAAACAGGACCCAAGCGGACATATGCACCTTCCGGCCGGGATCCAAGCGGCCCGTCAGGTCGCGGCTCGCCCCATGCCATGTCGCCTGCCGGCCGCCGACCAGCAGGCTGGAGGCGCCTCCGTGTTTTTCGCTTGTAACCACAGTCAAGGAAGCACTTCCTCTGGGGGTCCAACCTTGCACCGTTCCGTCTTCAAAATCGGTGCTCAGCACCGGGTCCCGCGCAGCGGCACTTGCTTGGCTCAGCGGGACTACGGTAGACAGCAGAAGAGCCAGCGGAAGAATCATGCGGGCAAGCGTTTGCCATATCTTGTTCACAGCCAGGAACAGCTCCTTCCGGTAGAATGCTTGCGGATCAAATTCCCAATCCACGGGTTTTCCGCGAACCCGGGCGGTCGCCGGGTCTGTACCCGGTCCAAGCCCTTCGCAGCATGGTCATTCCTTCACGCCGCCTACATTCAATCCGACGACAAAATATTTTTGCAGGAACGGGTACACGAACAGGATCGGGGCCGCTGCAACAACCGTGATCGAGGCCCGGATCGACAAAGGCGTAATCATGCCGCTTGCCGTTTCCTTCGTCATCCCGGCGCCGTTCACCAGATTCGGATCGCTGTTGGAATTCAGCGTCGAGGCGAGCAGCTTCATCAGCTCGTACTGCAGCGTGCTCAGCTTCGGCTGCGAGGAAGCGTACAAGAACGTATCGAACCACGTGTTCCATGAGCCTACCGCTACGAACAAGGCGACGGTAGCCAGCGCCGGCAGGCACAGCGGGAAAATGATCTGCAGGAAGATGCGGAAATCGCCCGCGCCGTCCATCTTGGCCGATTCCACCAGACTGTCCGGCGACGTGCCCATGTAGGTGCGGATGACGATCAGGTTGAACGCGCTGATCATCGAAGGCAGAATGTAAACCCAGAAGCTGTTCAAGAGTCCGAGCCCCTTGATCAGAAAATAAACCGGGATCAAGCCCGCATGGAAATACATCGTCAGCACGAACACCAGCGTAATCGGCTTGCGGAAGATATATTCCTTCCGGCTGAGCGCGTAAGCCAGCATCGCCGTCAGAAAAATATTGAGCACCGTGGAAAGGACCGTTCTCGCCACGGAAACAAGAAAAGCATGATAGATCGTTCCCGATATGAAGATGGCCTTGTAATTTTGCAGCGTCCAGACGCGGGGCCATAAATAGATGCCGCCCCGGATTGAATCCATCCCGTCGTTAAACGATACGGCGATCGTGTTTACGAACGGATACACCGTAATCAAGACCAGCGCAAGCATGAACAGCGTGTTGGCGGTGTTAAACAGAGCAGGCTCCCATCCGCCCGCCTTACCCGGCTTTGCCATGACGTCATCTCCTAAACATTATCGTTAGACCACTCGCACCCGCAAGATTCCTTACGGTTATAACAGCCGCTCTTCGCCCAGGCGTTTGGCGATCCAGTTCGCAATCAGCAGCGGCGCGACGCTGACGACCGTCTTGAAGATCCCCCGGCCGTAGCCATCGAATAGTTGAATTGAGCGATGCCGTACTTGAGCACGAAGATGTCGATCGTCTCCGACCAGTCCGCCACGAGGCCGTTGCCGAGCAGGTACTGGATTTCAAAGCCGGCGTCGAGGATATGGCCGATGGACATGATGAGCAGGATGACGAACGTCGATTTGATGCCGGGCAGCGTCACATACCGCATTTTCTGGTACCGGTTCGCCCCGTCGATATCCGCCGCTTCATACAGGGAAGGATCGATCGAAGCGATGGCGGCCAGGTAGATGATCGTGTTCCAGCCGACTTCCTTCCAGATGTTGGAAGCCCCGACAATGCCCCAGAAATACTTGCCTTCGCTCAGCCACAAGACCGGCTCATCCACGATATGAAGCTTCAGAAGGACGGTGTTGACAATGCCGTCGATCGACAGCGACGTGGCCACGATGCCTGCGGCGATGACCCATGACAGGAAGTGCGGCAGGTAAGAGATCGTCTGCACGATCCGCTTCATCAGCACGTTCTTGATTTCGTTCAAAAGGAGCGCAAGAATAATGGCGCTGAGGAAGCCGAGCACCAGGTTAATCAGGCTCATCGCAACCGTATTGCGCATCACCCGCAGGAACGTATCGTCTGTGAACAGGAACTTGAAATGCCGGAATCCGACCCACTCCTGATCGAAGAAGCGCTTCGCCGGCTTATAATTTTGAAAAGCCATCAGCCAGCCCCAGACCGGGACATAGGCAAAGAGGATGATATACAGCAGAAGCGGAACCGACATGAAAATCAGCTGCTTCTGGCTCCTCACCACCGCCCAGGTGAACGTCCTTTTGCCGGATTTCCGGACGGCGACCCGTGTCTCTGCGGCCTGATTCGTTAAGATCTCAGCCATAGGTTCTCCTTCTCCATATCCGTATTTATGAAAGAAGGCGGAAGCTGTCTCCGCCTTCCCTCTAACCGGCGCGTACCCGTTCCTCCGGTTATTTGCTCCAGTTCTTCAGTCTCCACTGGATTTGTTCATTGATCCGGTCCTCGTAAGCCTTCGGGTTGGCCTTGGCAATCTGCCCGACGTATTCCTCCCAAACGGCGTCGAATTGGTCCGGCCGCGACAAGACGGCCTTCGGCAAATATTTGGTGGCGAGGTCGTTCAGCTTGGTACTCGCGATCTTCGCCGGTGAGCCGTCAATCAGGTTAATCGTCCAGGCCGGATAAACCAAGGGATTCTCCGGCGGCTCGCTGAAGAAATCCACGTACGTCTTGAAGCCGTAGCCCTTAAGGAACTCCTTGTCGTAGTCGTTGAGACCCGCGATATATTCTTCCGGCTGATTTCCGGGTGAAGTGGCGTTCCCGTCGGAGAAGGTTCCTTCCATTTTGGGGGCAAAGCCGAAGAAGGCATCCGCCCGGTTGGCCAGCTTCCAGGTCGCATCCGAAGCACGGTCCCGCTGCTCCTGCGTTCTGGAAAATCTCCCTTTCCCGTCCACCTGATAATCCTCGCCCTGGATGCCCCAGTTAAAAATCTTCTGCCATTCTTCGGTCATGGTAGCATCGAGCATTTTAATGATTTTCACCGGATCCTTGGCTTTCACGCTGATACCGAAGCCGTTGTTCAGATTAAGCGCCGGGCGGTCCATATAGTAGTCCTTGATGCTCGTATCGTATACCAGCGGCGACCCGACATACTCCCTTTCAAATTTCTTCTGGGTATGAAGGGAATCCTCGGCCTTCTGGAAATTCCAATGCTGGTCGAACATGCCGAGCACATTGCCGGCGGACAGCTTCGCCATGTACTGGTCGTAATTCTGCACGAAGGCTTCCTTGTCGATCAGGCCGTCCTGGTTCACTTCGTTCAGCTTTTTGTAATACCGCTTCGCATAATCCTTGTCGGCAAAAATTTTCGCCACATTGTTCTCCACCACCACGCCGCCGTCGTTCGGATGCCCGATCAGATGCTGCGGCGCGTTCAGCGACCCCCAGTTCCTCCAGTCCGAGTTCAGAATCTCGAAGCCGATCGTCGGCTTGCCTTCGATTTGCGGATATTTTTCCTTATACTTTTTGATCAGATCAAAGTACTCGTCCAGCGTTTTTACCTTCGGATAGCCGAATTCCTTGAGGACGGCCTTTTGAATCCAGAAGGCGGGACCCGAGTACCAGGTGGTCTGCACCTTGCCGGTATATACGCCGTAATTGGGAAGAATATAAATATGTCCGTCCTTGGGGTCCTTGATCTTGTTCCAGTAGGGCGCGTAATGCTTTTTCAGGTTCGGCGCGTATTTCTCGATCAAGTCCTCCAGCGGAATGTAAGCGCCCGCATCAATAAACGTCGTATTGCCGGTCATCAGGTCCGGGTAATCCCCGCCTGCCACCATGACGCCCATTTTTTGTTTGGAGTCGCCTGCAAGGAAGTCGAATTTGAAAGTAACGCCTAGCTTTTCCCGCATCAATTTATAAATCTTGTTATCCGGTGTGGGCCGCTGCTGCGCCTCGCCGATGTATACGCTCACTTCAAACGGCTCCGTCTTCCCGTTCTGCCCGTCGCTAGTCCCGGCCGGCGTCTGCGGGGCGGCGTCCCCCTGACCCGCTGCATCCTGAGAGCAGCGTTCCCAGCGCCAGCACGGCCACTTGGCCGGTGATCCAGGCGGATTTGAATGTTCCCTTCATCTTGGCACCCCTTTTTAACTTTATTGTTTTGCAATCCGGCAATTGTAACCCCTTTCATTTAATCTCTTTCATTATAAAAACGTTCTCCCCTTATACACAATTTCCCAATTAAAGAATGAACCTGAAAAAATAAAGATGGGGACGCAGCGTGTCCGCCCGCCCCCTATCGTGTGGCTTTATACTCATTAGGCTTCATGCCGAGCCGCTTCTCGAACTGTTTGAGGAACTTGTCGTAGCTTACGTAGCCGACCTGTTCCGCGATTTGATAAGACCTCAGGTCCGTTTCCCGCAGCAGCTGCTGCGCCTCCGCGATTCTCAGGTCATGCAGATATTCATTGAAGGAAATACCGTTCTTTCTCGCAAACAGCTGGCCCAAGTAGACAGGATGAATGTAAAACTTCTCAGCCAGCCCTTTCAGCGTAAGGCTCTCGCTGTAATGGTTGCGGATATAGGCGTTGATCTCGTGAATGATGCCTCTCGACTGATCCCGCTGAAGCGTACGGAGCTCCTGCAGCCCGTCCGTACAGAAGCCCCTGAGCAGGTGGAGCATGTCGGCCAAGCCGAGCTCCCGGCCCTCAAGCGCCGTGATATTGTACTTCTCCAGCAGACTTCCCGGGTCGCCGTTCATTTCCCGGATCAGACCGAGGCATCGGTACGCGACATGAATAACAATCATCTTCACGAGTTCCGGCGCGAGCCGCTTCTCCTGAATAGCCCGCTCCGCAGCGTCCGTTTCGGCCTTCAGCCGTTCTTCGTCCAAGCTCTCCAGCGCATCCAGTATCCGGTAAGCATGCCGAATATCCTCAAAATCAAACCGTTCGGCCGCCTCCTCTTCATCCGCATGACCTCGCGGATCTGCCGCAGCACCGATTCGGCCTCGAGCTCCAGCGCGATGCCCCGCAGCAGCGCCTCCGCCTCCTCCGCGATCAGCGGCTTGAGGAGATAGTGGCGGATGCCGAGCTCCATCGCCCGCTTCGCATAGTCAAATTCACCGTAGCCGCTCACAATGACGAATTTGACAGCGGATTCCCCGCCTGGTCTTCGCCTCCGCAATCAGGCCCAGGCCGTCCATCTCCGGCATTCGGATATCGGTCACAACCAGATCGACGGGGGTCTCGTCCAGCTTCTCCAGCGCTTCGGCCCCGCTCCGGCACAAGCCGCATATCTGAAAGCCAAGCGTCTCCCAGCCAATCAACAGCTGAAGCCCTTCCAGAGCCCGCGGTTCGTCGTCCACCAGCAGCACATTAAACATGGCCCGCCGTCTCCTTTTCCTGCAGCTCCAGGATCCGATGCGGACGGGGAAGCTCGAATCGGATCTCCGTCCCTTCATTCGGGGTGCTCGCGATGTCGAAGCGCACCCGATCCTCATAATAAAGCTTCAGCCTCCGGTAGACATTGCGGATGCCGATATGGGCGCTGACCTCCGATTCGCTGAGCATATGAGACTGAATGCTGCGAAGCGTATCCCGGTCCATGCCGATGCCGTTGTCGGCGATGCTCACCTTCAGCTTATCGTCCTTCAGCGTAATCTCGATCCGGATATGACCGGGGGCTTTGATCGTTTGAAGACCGTGCTTGCATGCATTCTCGACAAGCGGCTGGATGCTCATCTTCGGAATCCTGCAGCGGTAGGCCTCCTCATCCACGGCAAAGTGATAGCTGAACTTGTCGCCGAATCGGAATTTTTCGATTTTCAAATACATCTCGGTAAACAAAACCTCTTCCTCCAGCGGCACGAGATCCTCCTTCCAGCTCAGCGACCTTCTCAGAATTTTGGACAGGTTCTTGATGATGTCCGTGATGTCCGAGTAGTTGTTTTTCGTGCTGACCACGAGCATTGCATTCAAGGTGTTGAATAAAAAATGAGGATTCATCTGGCTCTGCAGATAATTGAGCTCGGCCCGGATGCGCTCCAGCTCCAGGTCCTTCTTCTGGATTTCCAGCTTGTAGACATCGTTGATGAGGGAATTGATCTTGGCCGTCATCCGATTGAAATTGCGGATCAATTCGCCGATCTCGTCGCGGCCCTCCCCCTTCAGTTCGATCAGATCGAACTTCTCGTTCTTCACCTTCTCCATATGCCGCGACAGCCGCTTAACTCTGTAGTGGTACGAACGGAGCATGACCGCCGTCAGCATGGACGTGATCAGCGTGCTGGCCGCGGCAAGCAGCAGAATAAAGCTGCGCGACTCGTTCAATGCATTCGCCATCCGGGCCGTTCCCGCGAGACCGATGAGCCTCCAGCCGCTCAGATAAGAGCCGCCGCCGACCGGTTTGTCGAAGAGCAGATGATTCTTCTTCAGCTCCGGCTGATCGGGGTCAAAGACGGCGTAGGTGTCATTTTTATCCGCTTGGTACCCTTCCCTGGACGACAGGACGATCTGATTCTTGTCATTGACCAGATAGAGCTGCATATAATCTTTCTCCCGGATCATGACCTCATACAATTTGTTCAGGTTCATGTCGATCTTCAGTACTTTGGCAAACTTGCCCGCATCGTCAAAAGCCTCCAGCCGGGAGATGATGCTCATCCGCGGAATATAGTAGCCGTACTTATTCGCATTCGTTTCCCGGTAAGCATAGAGCAGCACCTTCCCGGTGTAGCCGCTGAACCGTTTGTACCAATCGCTCTCCCGGACGGTCCCGTCCAGCTTAAAGTAGTTCCCCCGCTCTGGATGCTCTCATTCGCCGTATACACACTGATTTGGTCGATCTGCGTATTGACCGGCATGTAATGGTTGACCTTATCCTTCAGCAGACTGTTATAAGCATCGTAAAATTCGAGCGGGTCGCCGTACGTCTTATCCAGCGCTTCATACAGCATACGGTCCGTCGCAACCGCATGGTTGATCGCTACCGCGCCTTCGATCAGTCCGTTGATATCTTTCTTCGCCCGGTCCAGGGAAATCTCAAGATTCTGCAGCTCCCTGGCTTTAATGGTCTGCGAGATGCGTTCGAAGAACAGTATATTGATGGCGATGATGGGCAGCAGAACACAGAACAAATATATCGACATAAATTTGTAGCTGAGCGGGATGTCGTTGACTTTACCGAAAAGCTGCGGTCTTCTCATTCGCGGTGATCCTCCCGCCGCCCGTTCGGTTCGGCCGCCTCCACAGGCGGAGCCGCCCTGTAAGAAGCGGGCGATTGCTTCGTGAGCGCTTTAAATTTTCTTGCGAAATATTCGGGATCCTGATAGCCTACGCTGAAGGCTACATCGGACAGGCTCATGGTCGAACGCCGCAGCAGCTTCTTGGCCTCCTCGATTCGCTTCGCGTGAATATATTCGTTAAACGGCTTGCCGGTCGATTTCTTGAATAACTGGCCCAGGTAGACGGGATGGAGACGGAACTCTTCGGCTACCGTTTGCAGCTGCAGCTTCTTGTTGTAGTGCTTATTTACGTAATGGATCAGGTTGACCGGCAGGTTGCCCTCGTTCGACCTCCGCCAATCCTGCAAATAAGACGAGGTATAGCGGCAAAGCTCAAGGAGGTATCGTTCCAGCTCTTGCAAGTCCCGCGGCCGTTCGCCGCCGTCCAAGGACAGAAGCTGCGACCCGAAGGCTTCCATATCCGCATTCAGGTCCGAGACCAGCCGCATCAGCTCCAGCTTCAGGCTCCGGGCGAACAGTCTTACCGCTTCCGTGGATGTCCCGCTTGCGGCAAGCATCGAGACAAGGGCAAGTACCCGGCGGCGGACCTCCTCCGCCCGGCCGCTCTCGATCTCTTGAAGAAGCTCCTTCAGTTCTGCCGAACCGACCGTCATATCGGTGCTCAGGCGCCCGGTATCCGCATTCCGGTGTCCGGGAGGCTTGCCCCGGCTCCATTCCGCGTGCCGCGCGGCCAGCGCCTCCTCGTAAACGTCCTTCAGGGCTTCAATGCCCGGCCGGCTCCCGCTGATATAGACGGCGCAGTCGCTCCCCGCCAGGCTTGCCGCACCGCCGGATAACAGACCTGCCGCCAGCCGTTCCGGCGTCCCTGCCGCTCCGCGGACGATCAGGATCAGCCGTCCGATTCCGTCCGCGAATAAGTGAAGGCACTGGCCCGGGTAATGCTCCGCCAGCCAGGCACTAACGTCCTTCTTCCAGGCCTCGATCTCCGCTTCCGGGAAGCTCCTCTCCATCCGCTCGATCACAACGCAGGCGATCTCCTCCCGGTCGCTGGCACCGAATAGCCGCCTCAAGCGGCTGACATCCGCGGCGTCATATTCCCCGCGGATCATTCGCTTGACCGCGCGGTTCAGCCACAGCGCCCGCCTCTTCGCATCTTCTTCCGTTCGTCTCGATTCTTCAGCCAGCTCTTCCGTCAACCTCTGCAGAACGCGGTCCATCTCTTCATCGTCGATCGGCTTGAGCAAATAATGGCTGACCTCGTGACGCATGGCCGTCTGCGCGTAATGAAAATCATCGTAGCCGCTCAGAATGACAAATTTGGGCGGAGCGTGCACAAGCTGCTTGGCTTGTTCTATGAGCTGCAGCCCGCTTAGGACGGGCATGCGAATATCCGTCACGACGACGTGCGGACGGCGCGTCCGGATGAATGCAAGCGCATCGGCCCCGTCGCCCGCTTCGCCGCAAACGCGATAGCCGCGCTTTTCCCAGTCAATCATCGTCCTCAGTCCTTCCAGCACAAGCGGTTCATCGTCCACCAGCAAGACGTCCAGCATGGGAATCCCTCCTTCGGGTCCTGTCGTAAATTGGATATGTAATCGTTTTCAATACTAGTCAAATCTTATCACAGCCCGGATGGCGCCACAACCGCCCGGATCCGATAGGGTAAGCCACAACAAATTGTAAGCGTTATCAGACAATAGTCAACCGAATCCAATTACTGCTAAACCAAGTGCAACAATCCCTCTGCTATAATTTAGGTGCTTTCCACAGGGAGCCATTCATAATAAGGGGCCGAAGCTCAAAATGGAAGCGTTTTTATTCTCAAGCGGAAGGGTGATCTTATGGTAAAAAAAGCAGGTGCCGCATTAGCGACCGGGCTGCTTCTTATCCTCTCGGCCTGCTCCTCGGGAGGAACGGATTCCGGCGGCGGGACGGGGGATCCGGCGACCAAGAAGGAGCCTGTCGAACTCGTCGTTTACTATCCTTTTCCCCAGGATTGGTCGGAGGAGGAGTTCCAGAAGACCTTTGCGGAGCCGATTCAGCACAAATATCCTTACATAACGATCAAATATATCGTGGGGGGCAAGATGCAGGATCTGATCACCGCGGGGCAAAAAATCGACATCGTCTTCGCTTCCACCGGCGCCTCCGTAGGCAATCTGCTGAACGTGAATCTGCAATACGATATTACGCCACAGATCAAAAAATTGGGCTACGATCTGAGCCGGATTGATCCGGCCATTCTGGATCAAGGAAGAAAGATGGCGGGCGGCGGGCTGTACGGCCTTCCCGTTTACGTCCCCCGAGCGCCGTCTATTACAATAAAGATCTGTTCGATAAATTCGGCGTTCCTTATCCGAAGGACGGCATGACGTGGGACGACCTGTATGATTTGAACGTTAAAATGACCCGCAACTTCGACGGCACGCAGTATTACGGGATCGGCGCGTCCTACAATCATCAAGTGCTGCTGAACCAGCTGTCCATTCCGATTGTGGATGGCGCCAGCATGAAAGTAACTTATGATACGGATCCGAGATGGAACGCATGGGTGCAGAATCTGGTGCGCTTCTATCAGTCGCCGGGGAACGATCTGCTCAAGGCAAATCAATTGAACGAGCCGAACGAAAGGAACCGTTTCTTCAAGGACCGCACCGTCGCTATGTTCATGGCGCTTACCGCGCTGCATACGGAGAAGGAGATCAATGACATGAACTGGGATATCGCGCCGTTTCCGTCCTTTAAAGATTCGCCGGGCGTCGGCCCGCAGGCCTACCCCTGCTTCTTCTACGTCACGTCGATGAGCGATCATAAGGATGACGCCTTCCAGGCGATTGCCTATCTGACTACCGACGAATACCAACTGCAAAGGTCAAAGGAAGGCAAATTCCTGAGCGTGCTGAGCAATAAATCGATCAGGCAGGCGTTCGGCCAGGATAACAGCTTGTACAAGGGGAAGCATATTACGGCGCTGCAGCCGGAACAATATGCGCCGGCCAGCGAGTTCAACAAATACAGCTCGACGGTTAACGGGGATCTCGGGGCCGCGATGAAGGATATCATCTTGAGCGGCAAGGATATCAATACCGCCCTTCGCGAAACCGCCGAGAAGTCGAACAAGAAAATCGCCGATGCGGAAGCCGCTGCCGGAGCCAAGTAGCGGCGAATGGAAATAAGGCGCCCTGCCATGCCGGTTTGAACGCATGGAGGTCGCCTTTTGCCCTGCAGGAAGCTATTATTCCAGTTCCTTAGGAATCTTCTGCGTGTGGTCGCCCTGCACAATTTCTTCGAACAAGCTCGGTCGCTGCCCCGTCTGCCCGGACGCCTTGGAAGCGTTTTGTCTGGACAGCGGCTCTTCCAGCTCCCCGAACGTGACCGGCTTCGCGTGCTTCTTCAGTTCATACCCCAGTCCGCCGTTCATTTCAATCGTTGCCGTCTTCACATCGGTGAACAGCGAAATGCCTTTTTCCCTCAGCTTAGCTTCGATTTGGTCGACCGACATCCGCAGCTTCTTCAGATTATCGGTCCGGATTTTGCCGTCTTGAATAATCAGCGTCGCCCGGCCCATAAACACTTTCTCAATCCAGTTGAACTTCACGGCCAGATACTGGATCAGGATCAATAAGGCCACAAAGACCGACAGGGTGAGAACGGTCTGAAGCAATTCGCCGTCCGTAACGGCATGGCCGATCACGGACGCAATCGACAGCAGCGTAACGATCTCGATTCCGGTCATTTCGGCTACGGTCTTTTTGCCGGCAATCCGAAGCAGGCAGAACCCGATAAACAAAATAACCAATGCTTCCCATATATACTGCATGTGCGAAGTCCTTTCTTCCATGAAGACGATGACTTCCACTATTTTTTCTCTACATTTAACTCGATTATGCATACTAAGTCCGCTTAATTGGCCTCTTCAGGCTTGCTCCCTGCCGTAACCGTCAGCTCCTGCTTGGCGCCGCCGCGAACGACGGTCAGCTTGAGCTTATCCCCGACTTTCGCTTCCTGCACTTTGCTCGTCAGCTCATCCGCATTCGCAACGCTCTCGCCGTTCACCGCCGTGATGACGTCATATTGACGGACCCCGCCTTGGTACGCCGGGGAATTCAGCTGCACCTCGGTCACGACGGCGCCTTCCGCTGTGCTGAGATTCAGATCGCTCGCCCAATCCTCCGTTACATCCTCTACGCTGATCCCTATATAAGGTGTGGTCGCTTTGGGGATGGTCACATTATTTTTGAGCCGCTGCAGAACGGAGCTGATGGTGCTGGAGGGGATCGCAAAGCCGATTCCCTTCGCATCCGTGCTGACCGCCGTATTGATTCCGATCACTTCCCCGTTCATATTCAGCGGCGGACCGCCGGAGTTCCCCGGATTGATGGCCGTATCCGTCTGCAACAGGTGCTTGTAACCCCGCGTCCCCTTCTCGTCCGGGATGCTGATCGGGCGATCCTTGGCGCTGATGACGCCTGCGGTTACCGTATAGTCGAGATCATACGGGTTGCCGATCGCGACGACCCATTCCCCTACCTGGGCATTATCGGAATTGCCGATCGGCGGCTGTCGGGAAAGCCTGCTTCCCTTCGATTTTCAGCACGGCCAAATCCAGGTCGTAGCCGCTGCCGAGCAGCTTGGCTTTGAACGGCGTGTCATAGCCCTGCACGGTGACGTCGATTTCCTGGGCGCCGTCGATGACATGTTCGTTCGTCAGAATATAACCGGACGATTCAAAGATGAAGCCGGTGCCCAGCCCTCCTTCCTGCAGCCCGTTATCCTGCCCGGGCGACTCTTGAATGCCGTTCCCTCCGAAGAACTGCCGGAAGAACGGATCAACGGCCTGATTGCCCGCCGCTTTGACCTTGGTTTCGATCTTCACCACGGCCGGGCTGGCCTGCTTCGCGATCGTGGAGATATCCGCAGATCCGCTCGAATTCAGCGAAGCGGTCTTGGCGCTTCCGTTCGACGTGCCAGGTGATGCACTAGTCGCTGAAACCACGGCAGGCGACGAACCGGTGAACAGATTCATTCTATCCGAGGCGAACATCAAGCTCGCAATGGTTAAAGCACCTGCGGTAAAAGCGGCCATCATGCTGTTTCTTTTGCTGTTGTTTCCCATATTCCAAACCTCCATTGCCGTTGATGATGAGTCCGATGCGGTCCATCTTGGCTAGCTGGTCGCTTCCAACCGACCGCTTGATTCCATTATGAGACCTCAACCTTAAACCCGTATGATTTTGGGCTGAAGATTAGCTGAGGATCCGCAGTGAAAACATTCAACGGATTTTCAGCTTGGTTTCAGGGGCAATTCAGTCCTATGGAGGATAATGTTACAGAAACCGGACGGAACTTAACCGCCCCGGCTTGTATGGGGGGATGTTACATGCATACCAATACGCAAGGCATAAGAAAAGCAAGGAAAGGGTGGATGGCTTCAGCCGGATCGGTTCCGGAAAAGATTAGAAGCCGCCTGAAGACAGCCTTTCCCAAATCGCTCCGCTCCCAGCTGTTATCGCGCTCCCTTCTGGTAATGGCCGGGCTTCTCGTTCTTATCGGCCGCCTGCAGTACGTACTGATGAAGGATTTTCTTTACAGAAATAAGGCGGAAACGCTGCAGAGCCAAATTCTGTCCGCGCCCCGGGATGCCTGGCAGCAGATTGCTTCGGGCCCGGCGGCGGCGGGCGGAATCCGGCTTCCTTTCTTATTCATGCCGGATAGCGGCGTCGGGTTTATCGATACGGACGGCGACTTCTCCTTGCTGTCCATAGCGCCGGGGCAGACGATGCCTCCGCAGCTTTCGCCCGATGAATATCTCGGGGCCATGCGGCAGGAGCACCATATCGGCTACAAGCTGATGACGGACGCGGCGGGAAAGGAGCAATTGATCGTGCTCCAGCCGATCGTGCAGAAAGGACAGCAGATCGGGATGATTCAAGTGAGCCTCGGCACCGGCCCGTTACAAGCGGTTCTGCTGCGGCGACTCAGCACCTTTATGCTGCTGGCGCTGCTCGCGATGCTGATCGGCTTCCTGACGTTCCGACCCGTTCTGCGAACGACGCTCGTTCCCTTATCCGCCATGGTGGAGAATATGGAGCGGATCGATGCCGGCAATCTGGACACCCGCTTCCCGGTCAGCCAAGGGCAAGCGGAGATCGATCGTTTGGCCTTGTCCTTCAACGGCATGCTGTTCCGGCTGGAAGCTTCCTTCGAAGCGGAGAAGGAAGCCAAGGAGCAGATGCGCCGGTTCGTTGCGGACGCGTCCCACGAGCTTCGCACGCCGCTCACGTCCATTCACGGCTTCCTTGAAGTGCTTCTCCGCGGCGCGATGAACAACCGGGAGCAGCTGGAGAGGGCGCTGCGAAGCATGCACGGCGAATCCGAGCGCATCAACAAGCTCGTGCAGGATCTCCTGCTGCTCGCCAGGCTCGACCGCGCACCGGATATCCTGCTTGCCGAAGGCAGGCTGGATCAGGTCGTCGCCGAGATGGAGCCTCAGCTGAGGCTGCTCGCCGGAAGCCGTGATGTGCGGCTCCGGCTGGCTCCTCACCGCAGCCTTCTATTCGATAAGGATAAGATGAAGCAGGTGGTGCTGAATTTGTTTCACAACGCCGTTCAGCATACCGACCCCGAACGGGGACGGATCGATATTTCCCTGGACCTTCTGCCTGAAGGCGGCCTTCGTCTCGCGGTGAAGGATAACGGCTCCGGGATTCCTGTGGAGCATCTGCCGCATGTATTCGACCGCTTCTACCGAAGCGATTCGTCCCGCACGCGCAAGCACGGCGGATCCGGTCTGGGCCTTGCCATCAGCCGGTCCATCGCTCAGGCGCACGGGGGTACGATTCATGTGGAAAGCCGGGAAGGCGAAGGCACGCTGTTCTATATCCTGCTCCCGGCGGCTCCGCCGGCTCTGCCCGAAATTCATTCATGAGGTGAACGCCTATGTCCATATTCAGGAACCATAAGCTGAAAATCAGTTTGATTCTTGTCCTGGTCCTCTCGGTCCTGCTCAGCATCTATTCGATCCTGAACGCTCCCGCAAGCTCCACCGCCGGCATGGGCGGCAGGCTGCATCAAGGCTTCGGGACGCAGCAAGGGTCCGAAGGCCAGCAGGGCTTCGGGGGCCGAAATTTCGAGGGCCAAGGAAGACCCCCGCGGAGATGAACCGTAACGGGGATCCTTCTTCCCATACGACATCGCCGGACGGAAGCACTTCTTCCGAACGCCGTATGGCGCCGCAAGAAGGCGGAGGCCCGTCTCAAGGAAGCTTCCGGGGAGCTCGGCCGGCACGAATACCGGATCCGCCGCACTGGCGGGGTACACCGTGCTGACGCTCGGCGCATTCGCGGCGGCCTATTTCTTCTTTATACGGGGAAAAAGAGGTTTCAATTTCGGCCGGACGACCGGAAGCTTCTGGTCTGGACCTTGCTCGCGGCCGGGTCGCTGATACGAGTCGCCGCCGCGCCCTGGATTCCCGGGCACCCGTTCGACATCAACCTGTTTAAGAGCTGGGCCGCATCCGCGGCCAAGAGCCTGTCCGGCTTTTACCTTAACGGATCAAGCGATTATCCGCCCTCTTATATTTACGTGTTGTATATCGTAGGCAAATTATCGTCGCTGCCCGCTCTGAGCTCCTACTCCACGCCGCTGATCAAGCTGCCCTCGATCCTGGCCGACGGAGTGACCGCTTATTTGCTGTACAGGTTCGCCGCGAAATATGTTTCCTTTGAAATGAGCTTGTTCGTAGCGGCGTTCTATCTATTGAATCCCGCGGTCCTGGTCAACTCGACGTTCTGGGGACAGGTGGACTCTTTCTTCACGATGATTGTGGCGGCCGCGGTGCTTCTCCTGGCGAACGGGAGAATCGGGCTCTCATCCGTGCTGTTCACGGCGGCCGTGCTGATGAAGCCGCAGGGCATCATCTATCTGCCGGTGCTCTTCTTCGAGCTGGTGCGGCGCCGAAGCTTCAAATCCTTCGTGCAGGCAGGCATCGCGGCGCTGGTTACCGCGGCCGTCGTCATCGCCCCCTTCTCACTGGGGCAGAGCCCGCTCTGGATTGTGCAGCTGTACGCCAAGACGCTGGGTGAATATCCTTACGCGTCCGTCAATGCCTTCAACTTCTTCAGTCTGCTGGGGGCCAACTACAAAGCGGATTCGTCCGCACTGCTTTTCTTCAGCTACCATACGTGGGGGATGATTTTCATTGTGCTGATCACGCTGTTCTCCTGGTGGATCTATATCAAGGGAGGGAGCGACCGGTTTGCCTCCGCTGCGGCGCTGCTGCTGATCGCCGGAGTGTTCACCTTCTCCTCCGGCATGCATGAAAGATACCTGTTTCCGGCGGCTGCACTGAGCCTTATGGCTTTTATCAACCTGAAGGATCAAAGGTTGCTCTGGCTGTCGGCCGGCTTCAGCGCCGCGATCTTTATGAATACCTATTTCATTCTGTACGGTGCGACGAACGGCGGGGCGTCTTATTCGTTCCCCTTGTTCCTTACCTCGCTGCTCAATGTCGTGTTCTTTATTTACCTCGCCAAAGTGATCTGGGACATTGCGATCCGCGGGAAAACGAAGCCGATCGAACCCGAGCCTAAACCGGCGGCGGATTCATTTTCAGCAAACTTTCAACTGCCTTTCAAGAGACGCTCAGGTTGAATTCATCGCCATTTCAGGAAAGGGCGTTACACTAGGAGTATAGAGATTCGGCAGGCCGGTTAAACCGATGTTCGGGGCCCTCAGCCGACTAGATCAAAGGAGTGAGACCTACCAATGACAAATAACAAAGCCAGGCGGTTTGACGTGTATCTCTTACTGATTGCCATACTTGCCGCCTTTCTGAACCTGTTCAACATCTGGAAACAAACCTACGTTAACGCTTATTACACTTCGGCGGTAACGAGCATGCTGGAAAGCTTTCACAATTTCTTTTACGCCTCGTTCGATCCCGGCGGGTTCGTTACTGTCGATAAACCTCCGGTGACCTTCTGGGTGCAGACGATCAGCGCTTATCTCTTCGGTCTTCACGGCTGGAGCGTCATTCTGCCGCAGGCGCTGGCCGGCGTTGGCTCGGTGCTGCTGATGTACTTCATGGTAAAGCCGACGTTCGGCGTCCATGCCGCCCGTCTCGCCAGCCTGGTCTTCGCTTGTACGCCGATTGCGGCGGCCGTAGCCCGGACCAATAACGTCGACAGTCTGCTCGTGTTCACCCTGCTTCTTGGAGCTTGGATGCTGTTCCGGGGTATTCGCAGAGGCCGGTGGGGCTGGACGCTGGCCGCCTTCGGGATCATCGGCCTCGGCTTCAATATGAAGATGCTTCAAGCTTATATGGTGGTACCCGCCTTCTATCTGCTGTATCTCTTGGCCGTCAAGGCCGGATGGAAAAAGAAGCTGGGCCTGCTGGCCGCAGCTACCGTCCTTCTCGGGGCGATCTCGATGTCCTGGGCCGTGATCGTCGATTCGATCCCGAAAGAAGACCGGCCCTACATCGGAAGCGACCAAACCAACTCGGTTCTCGAGCTGGCCTTCGGCTATAACGGGATTAACCGCCTGACCGGCAACGGCATGGGCGGCGGAGGCGGACGGCAAGACGGGCAAAGAACGGACCGTCAGCGGGATAACGGCGAGGCGTTGCAGGGTATGATGCCCGGCCGGAATGACTCGAACGGCGCCGGCCAGATGTCCGGGATGACGGATGGCGGCCAGAACGGCGCCGGAGCCGGACAGGATGCGACGAGGAACCGCACGGACAGCTACAGGATAGACGGCTCGAACGGCGGCTGGCCAGGCGGAGGAATGACTCCGGGCGGCGACGGACAACCGCCGGGCTTCGGCGGGCAGGGCGGGCCGATGGGCGGCCGCGGAGGCGGCATGTTCGGCACCGGGCAGCCCGGACCACTGCGGCTGTTCCAATCCGGCTTATCCGGACAGATCAGCTGGCTGTTTCCTTTCGCCATCTTCGGTGCGGTCGGGCTTCTGGCTGGTGTCCGCAGAAGAAAACCGTTCACCGACAAGCAAAGAGAAACATTGTTCTGGCTGGCTTGGTCGCTCCCCGCCAGTGCGTTCTTCAGCGTCGCCGGATTCTTCCACCAATATTATCTGATCATGCTGGCCCCTCCGATCGCCGCTCTGGCCGGAGCAGGCTGGGTAGAGCTTTGGAACCAATACCGGAATCGGGAAGGCTGGAAAACCTGGTCGCTTCCGGCGGGGATCCTGGCGACGACGGCGCTTCAGCTCTTCATCATGTCGGATTACACGCAGGAAATCGGCCTCGGCTGGTCCATCGGCTTGGGCGCGGCGGGCACCCTCTTCGCCCTGGCACTGATCTTCCTGGCTAAGAAAGAAAAGCTGGTCCGCATCGCGGCGCTGGCCGGCATGCTGGTGCTGCTGGTCGTCCCGCTCTACTGGGCGGCAACCCCGCTGATGTACGGAGGCAATAGCATGCTTCCCGAAGCGGGACCGCAGCTGAAGTCCTCCCGTCAAGGCTTTGGCGGGGGCGGTATGGGTCAGGAAGATTACAACGCGAAGCTGCTTCAATATGTGACAGACCATAATACGGGCGAGAAATATTTGTTCGCCACCACCCGGGCCACGACGGCCGCTCCTTATATCATCGAATCCGGGAAACCCGTGATGGCGATGGGCGGATTCTCAGGCTCCGATCCGATTCTGACGCTGGATAAGGTCAAAGAGCTGGTCAAGAACAAGGAGGTCAAGTTCTTCCTTATTTCCTCCGGCGGCGGACCGGACGGCGGAAGCTCGGAGATTACGAGCTGGATCAAGGAAAACGGCACCGAGGTTCCGAGCTCCGAATGGCAGTCGTCCACGCCAAAGGCAAACGGGCAAGGCGCAGGCATGCGAATGGGCATGGGCGGCAAGACGACGCTGTATGAAATCAAATCCCAGTAAAGGAGGTCCTTCTTATGAAAGAACCCGTACGATTTTCCATCATCGTTCCCGTCTACAACGAGGAAGCCGTGATTCACGAAACGTACCGGCGGCTGAAGGAAGTGATGCACCGGACGGGAGAAACGTATGAGCCGCTGTTCGTCAACGACGGAAGCCGCGACCGGACCGCGGACCTGATCCGCGGGTACAGCGAATGGGACGAATGCGTCAAGCTGATCAGCTTCTCCCGCAATTTCGGCCACCAAATCGCCATTACCGCAGGCTTGGATTATGCCGCCGGGCAAGCGGTCGTCGTCATCGACGCCGACCTGCAGGACCCTCCGGAGCTGATTCCGGAGATGATCGCCAAGTGGAAGGAAGGCTACGATGTCGTCTATGCACAGCGTACCCGTCGCAAAGGTGAAACCTTCTTCAAGAAGCAGACGGCGCATCTGTTCTACCGCCTCCTGCGGGCCTCTACCGATGTTGCCATTCCGGTCGATACGGGAGATTTCCGCCTGATGGACCGCAGGGTCTGCGAGGAAATGAAGCGGTCGCGGGAGAAAAATCCGTTCGTGCGGGGCTGGTCAGCTGGGTCGGCTTCCGCCAGACGGCTCTCGAGTACGAGCGGGACGAACGCTTTGCCGGCGAGACGAAATATCCGCTCAAAAAAATGCTCAAGCTGAGCCTGGACGGCCTCACCTCTTTCTCGAGCATGCCGCTCAAGCTGGCCGGGTATGCCGGAGGGGCCCTCACCTTCGCCGGATTTCTCTACCTGCTGGTCATCCTGTTCCTGAAGCTGTTTACGAACACCAGTATCGCCGGATGGAACGTGCTTGCGGTGCTCCAGTTCATTTTCACCGGCCTGATCTTTATGGTCCTTGGCATCTTCGGCGAATACATCGGGCGGATCTACGACGAATCCCGGGACCGGCCGCTCTATATCGTAAGAGAATGCTACGGCATCAAGAAGAAAGAGAAGGATGTCCGGCATGTGGTCTGAGCTGAAGAAGCGTTGGCCCACGCTGCTAAGATTCGGCGTGGTCGGGGCGGTGAATACGGGCATCGACTTTACGGTATTCACCCTCCTCACCCTCTGGGGGTGGTCTTATTTGCCGGCGCAGTGCGTATCTTTTACGAGCGGAATATTGAACAGCTATGTGATGAACCGGTCATGGACCTTTCAAGCCATAGCGCCTGCGGGCCGCCACCGGTTTCTGAGGTTCGCCGCGCTCAATCTTTTCATTCTGTTCATGACCTCAGGCTTCATCGCCCTGTTCCACCAAGCGGCGGGATGGCCGGTACTGCCCAGCAAGCTCGCCGCAAGCGGCTTGGGAGTACTGGTCAACTACACCGGAAACCGGCTATGGGTGTTTGGCGTCAAAAGTAAACCATCGATAAGGAGCGGATGAAGATGAGAATCAAAAAAGCCGTGATCCCCGCGACCGGGTTTGGGTACGAGAATTTTGCCGGCTACCAAGGCGCAGCCGAAGGAAATGCTGCCGATCGTCGACAAGCCGGCGATTCAATATATTGTGGAAGAAGCGGTGCAGGCCGGAATCGAAAGCATTCTGATCGTAACCGGCCGCAATAAGAAGGCGATCGAGGATCATTTTGACAAATCGGTCGAATTGGAACAAATTCTCGAAGGAAAAGGCAAATTCGAGCTTCTCGAGCAAATCCGGGGCATCAACCATATGGCCAACATTCATTACATCCGCCAGCAGGAGCCGCTGGGGCTCGGACACGCTATTCTTTGCGCGCAGCCCTTCGTAGGCGACGAGCCGTTCGCCGTTCTGCTCGGCGATGACATCATGGTGTCGGAGACATCTCCGCTGCAGGAGATGATGCAGCTGTTCGAGCTGCACGATAAGCAGATCGTCGGCGTGCAAAGCGTGCCGCTTGAGGAGGTGAACAAGTACGGGATTATCACCCCCGAGTCCCGGCAGAACCGGATCTACAGCGTCAGCGACCTGGTCGAGAAGCCAAGGCCCGAGCAGGCGCCGTCCCATGTGGCGATTATGGGGAGATATATTTTGAAGCCGTCCGTCTTCCAGGCGCTGCAGACGATAGAGAAAGGCGCGGGCAACGAGTATCAGCTGACCGACGCGCTTCGTGAAATTTGCCTTCAAGAGGGGCTTATGGCGTTAGAGCTGGATGGCGAACGCTACGATATCGGGGATAAATTCGGATATATGAAGGCCTTCGTGGAGCTCGGCATGCGGCGGAAGGAAATGCGTCCCCTGCTGCTCGACTATCTGGAGGAAATCGTCCGCAGGGAGCGGAGCAAGGAATATTTCGAGGATCAAAAAATATCTTACAGCGATTTGTCTCTTTAAAACTTACACTTGCTTCTCAAATATACAAGCACGCATGCAGAACGTCCCCTAAAGCGGACCGCATGTGTGCTTTTTGCGCGTGGGGATTTCCTTTTTCTGCTATACTATTATCGTTATCGGTAATTATGAACCGCTTGGGTCCACTCATTCCCTAACGAAAGAAGGTCCGCTATGAAGTTTGAAGAGTATGTCTACGTCCGCCCGGATTTGGAACAGTTCCGCCATGAATTTACCGCTTTACTGGAACGGTTTGGCAGCGCCGATACCTTCGAGGAGCAGGATGCCGCCATGGAAGCGATTGCCGCCGCCCGGACAGAAATCTCGTCGATGCTCGCGATTGCCCGGATCCGCCATTCGATCAATACCGCGGACCCTTATTATAAAGCGGAGCAGGATTACATTGACGAGTATTCCCCATCTATCAGGGACTCATTACGGATTATTACAAGGCGCTGACCGAATCGAAATTCCGCTCCTCGCTGGAAGCCCGCTGGGGCCGCCGGCTGTTCGCCGCCGCCGAGCAGGCGATGAAGACGTTCGACCCGGTGATTATGGATGACCTGAAGGAAGAGAACAAGAAGACCAGCGAATATATGAAGCTGGTCGCCTCGGCCAAGATCGAATTTGACGGCAAGGAGCTGACGCTGTCCCAGCTGTCGCCTTATATGCAGTCGACCGACCGCGATACCCGCAGACGGGCGACCGATGCGCGGTATTCGTTCTTTGAAGCCCATGAGGCTCAAGTCGACCGGATTTACGACGATCTCGTCCGGCTTCGGACCGGCATGGCGCGCAAGCTCGGCTTCCGCACCTTCACCGAGCTCGGCTATGCCCGGATGGACCGGACCGACTACGGTCCCGAGCAGGTAGCGGCTTTCCGCAAGCAGGTGCTCGAGCATATCGTTCCCGTCGCCACCGAGCTCAGCGAGCGCCGCCGGATCCGGCTCGGGCTCGATTCCTTGCGGTACTACGACGGACTCTCGTTCCTCACCGGCAACCCGGCGCCGAAGGGAGACCCCGGCTGGATCGTGGGCCGCGCGAAAGAGATGTATGCCGCCATGTCGCCGGAGACGGACACCTTCTTCCGTTTTATGCTGGAGGGCGGGCTGATGGATCTGGAGAGCAAGCCGGGCAAGCGCGTCGGCGGCTACTGCTCGTACATCGGGAAGTACAAGGCGCCGTTCATCTTCTCCAACTTCAACGGGACTTCGCATGACGTCGACGTGCTGACCCACGAGGCGGGGCATGCTTTTCAGGCTTACCTGAGCCGCGATTTCGCCGTTCCCGAGTATATTCATCCGACCCTCGACGCCTGTGAAATCCACTCGATGAGCATGGAATTTTTCGCTTGGCCGTGGATCGATACCTTTTTCAAAGAAGATACGGAGAAGTATAAATTCTCGCACCTCAGCGGCGCGTTAACGTTCATTCCTTACGGGGTGGCCGTTGACGAATTCCAGCATGTCGTCTATGAGCATCCCGACATGACGCCGGCCGAGCGCAAGCAAGCCTGGAGGGACATCGAACGGAAATACATACCGAGCCGGGTGTATGACGATATGCCGTTCCTGGAGCGCGGCGGATTCTGGCATCAGCAGCAGCATATTTTCAAGAGCCCGTTCTATTATATCGATTACACGCTGGCCCAGATTTGCGCGCTGCAGTATTGGAAGCTCGCGAATGACGACCGCGCTTCCGCCTGGTCCAGCTATATCGACTTGTGCCGTGCGGGAGGCGACCGCTCCTTTACGGAGCTGGTGAAGCTGGCGGGGCCGCGTTCTCCCTTCGAAGACGGTCGCGTCTCCTCCATCATCGGCGATATCCACGCTTGGCTGGATGGTATAGACGATACCAAGCTGTAACCGGCTCCGCCAGGAGCTAATACCGGGACCGCCTGCATCGCTTCGGCGATCAGGCGGAAGTCCTCCCGGCTGATTTCAAAATGCCCGGACCGGAGGCGATAGCCCCAATGCGTGTTATCTTTGGTAAAAGAAAGCTGTCCCAGCAGCGGGCGGATCGGCACCTCCCGGCAGGGAAGAAAGCGTATGTTCCGCCGGTAGGGAACGAAGTCCGGAGCCATTTCGAATTCGTACACCAGCCCGTCCGTCACCTGCCCGACCGCCGTAAAAGCCTGAAGCGGCTCGCCCTGCTTATAATCCGTTTTCGGCGAATAATAGATCAGCCAGTCTCCCTGCTTCATCCTGCGCAGCGTAGCCGCTTTGCCGTGGCATAATTGGGCGAAGCCGCCCTCCACGCCGCGGAGCACGTGGGATCTCGATACGACGCCGACCCAGTAGCGTTCATTGTTTCTTTCTGAGGATGCAGCCATAGCGATGCCCTCCAGTCCTATTGCTCAGCCGATTGTTCGATCGGGGTTCCGTTTAAAAAAGCATCCAGGCGCTCTTTCTGACGAAGATGGTGACGGTAATGCATTTCAACCAGTACGAACCATTCTTTCCCGTTCAATCCGCCCAGTCTCGGATGCTCCACCGTATACGCCCCGGGGATCGAGTCCAGCGTCGGCTCCAGCTCCCGCATGCGCTGCACCACCTGCTTCAGGCCTTGCCTGATCTGCTCCTTGCTCTCCGGCTGGGGAGGCGTTGTCTGCTTGGAAGCCGGCACCTGAATCCGGATCGGCGGGAAACCGCCGCCTTCAAATACGGCCTGTCCGGCCTCCGTCTTCCCGCTTGCAGCCGGTGCGGAGACAAGGGCCTGCTCCCGGCACGCCTCCGCGTTCCGCAGCTGCATGAAGAGTGCCGCGCCGGCCAAGTGCATGTACATTTGGCCGAGCGACCATTCCGTTTCGGAAGGCTTCCTTGTCAGCCGCCTCCATATCGTAGTGATCCAATTCCTCCAGATAGTGCTCCGTCAGCTGCTCCAGACGGTTCAGTGCTTCTTTCGTATTCATTGATTCATTGCTCCCTTCAGTGGTTATGTCCTCATCATACAAAAACGCTCCTGACAACAGTATGTCAGTAGCGTTTGGCGATATGTTCGGCGGCTTCACGAATTTTTTCCCGGAGCGGTTCCGGCTCAAGCACCACGACGCCGGCCCCCCAGGACAGGATCCAGGGAATCACTTCTTCCGCCTGACGGACCCGTAAGGTCACAAGCAATCCCTCCGCCGCCGTCTCCATCCTCTCGGTATAAAAAGAGTTGTATTCCTTCACTTTATCCGCCAGACCGTGTTGGAACAGGAGGCGGACCAACGTGCTCCGGTCGTTCTGGGGAGGCGTGTACGTGTGCAGATTGAAATCCCTGGGACGCGTGAACTTCTCCTCCAGCGGCTCCAGGCTGTGGATTCGGGTTAAGCGAAAATGGCGCAGCTCCTGCCGCAGCGAACAATAGCCGACCAGCATCCAGCCGCCTTGAACAAAGACCAGCCCGTAAGGCGCCACATCCCTTACGCTGGGGACGCCGGGAGCGTTCCCCTTCATCATTTTCACGTAGCCGATCCGCACCTTCCGCTCCTCCAGAATCGCCTGGCGGAGCTCAGCCAGCAACGGCCTTTCCTCTTCCCTGAGCGTGCCCACCTTCAGCAGTCTCATGGCCGCGCGCATCCGGGACGCCTCTTCCCGTACCGGCTCCGGCAGAATCGCCTCAATCTTCCCCTTGGCCTGCGCCGCCTTCCGCCGGTAAGCATCGTCGAACTGCTGCTCGACGAAATCGATGCCGAGCAGGAGCGCCACCGCCTCTTCCGCCGCGAAGCTGACCGGCGGGAGGAAATAGCCTTGAACGAGCGAGTACCCCTGTCCCGGCGCGCCGATAACCGGCACCCCCGCTTCGCTCAGCGCTTGAACGTCACGGTAAATCGTCCTGACGCTGGTTTCGAACGTTTCGGCCAAATCCTCCGCCCGGCATAAGCCTTTACGCTGCAGCTCCAGCAAGATAGCCAGCATCCGGTCCGTTTTATTCATACATGTCAGCTCCTTCCGGGCCTATGGATTCAGGTGCAATCGGATCGTCATCAGCAGTAATCTGGTTGTTTATGGTAAAGTTAATGGTACAATAGGATTCAGAAATAAAGGCTTCGATTCGAAGCAAAAATTTCGGTGAAAGAACCAGGCGCAAACAGGAGGATGATCCGATTGAAGCAGGAAATCATTCAAAGATTCACTTCTTATGTAAAAGTCGATACGCAGTCCAATGACGACAGCGACACTTGTCCTTCAACCCCGGGCCAGTGGACGCTCGCCCGCATGCTCGAAGCGGAGCTGAAGGCGATCGGTATGGAGGAAGTCACCGTCGACGAACACGGCTATGTGATGGCGACCCTTCCGGCTAACACGGACAAACCGGTGCCGACGATCGGGTTCCTCGCCCATCTGGATACGGCGACCGAATTTACCGGGGCCAACGTGAACCCGCAAATCGTCGAGAATTACGACGGGCAGGATATTGTGCTGAACCCGTCGCTTCAGGTCGTGCTCTCGCCGCAGCATTTTCCGGAGCTCGCCCGCTACAAAGGCCATACGCTGATTACCACGGACGGCACCACCCTCCTCGGCGCGGACAATAAGGCGGGCATTGCCGAAATCATGACCGCCATGGCTTATCTGATCCAGCATCCGGAGATCAAACACGGAAGAATCCGCGTCGGCTTCACGCCGGATGAGGAGATCGGCAGAGGGCCGCATAGGTTTGGCGTTGCCGCCTTCGATGCCAAATACGCTTACACCGTAGACGGCGGGCCGCTCGGCGAGCTGGAGTACGAGAGCTTCAATGCGGCGCAGGCGAAAATTACGGTCAAAGGCAAGAATGTCCATCCCGGCACAGCCAAAGGAAAAATGATCCATTCCGCCAAAATCGCCATGGAGCTGCACGCCAAGCTGCCTGCGGACGAAGCGCCGGAGAACACCGAGGGGTATGAAGGCTTCTTCCATCTGACCTCCATCCAGGGCACGGTCGAAGAAACCAGGCTGACCTACCTGATCAGGGACTTCGACAAGGAGAAGTTCCAAGCCAGAAAAGCGCGGATCGAGAGCATCGTGCAGCGACTCAGGGAAGCTTACGGCGAGGAAAGAATCCTGCTGGAGATCAAGGACCAATATTACAATATGAGAGAGAAGATCGAGCCGGTCAAGGAGATCGTCGACATCGCCCGCCAGGCCATGATAAACCTGGGCATCGAGCCGGTCATCCAGCCCATCCGGGGCGGTACGGACGGTTCGCAGCTCTCCTATATGGGGTCGCCGACGCCGAACATCTTCACCGGCGGCGAGAACTACCACGGCCGGTTCGAATACATATCCGTGGACAATATGGTCAAGGCGGTTCAGGTCATTATCGAAATCGTCAAGCTGTTCGAGCAGTCGGCGGAAGCCTAAGCAATCCATCTCGCAATAAGAAAAGCCGCACCGGCGGCAAGCCCGCCGGTCAGCGTCGTCGCTCCGGCGCTCTTCAGCGCCTTGGTCCCCATGAATTTCCCCTTGGCGTAACCGAATAGGAATAAAGCGATCAGCGTTACGATGACGGATACGGACAAAGCCGTCGCCGGCTGGGAGAGCAGCATGTAAGGAGAGAGCGGGATTAGTCCCCCGACGATATAAGAAGCCCCGATGGTGAGCGAGCTGTTCCGCGCCCGTTTGGGCTCGGGCTTCTCCAGCCCCAGCTCGTGCTTCATCATGAAGTCGATCCAGCGCTGTTCATCCGAGCAGATCGCGTCGGTGGCCTTCTGCAGCGTCTCTCCTTCCAGCCCCAAGCCGCTCAAATAATCTTCCACTTCCTGCCGCTCCCGGTCCGGAAGATGTTCGATCTCCCACCGCTCCCGCTGCAGCTCGGATTCGTAATGCTCCGCATCGGTCCGGGCGGCCAAATAACCCCCGAGCCCCATCGCAATGGCCCCGGCCGCAATTTCCGCAAGTCCCGCGATCACGACGGTAGCCGTGGTGCCCAGCGCCCCGGACAGCCCCGCCGCGAGCGCGAACGGTACGGTCAGTCCGTCGGACATGCCGATAACGATATCGCGGACCGTCTCCGATGCGTTAAAATGCCGCTCGACGTGCTCCTGCGCTTCCGAATGCTGCACGGCCGCTCACCCGCCGTTTCTCACGAAGGTGATGAAGTCGACATTGACAGGCTCCATGCCTTCCGTACGAAGCAGCGTATTGATCTGTCCGCGGTGATACTGGCCGTGCAGGGCAAGGTGCGTCAAAATATCGCGTATGGAGGTGCTGTACTCCCGGCCCGTCTGGTTCCGGTAAGTGACAACCCGGTCCAGGTCCTCTTCCGTTAACGAATCGAGATAAGCTGCAAACCCTTTCCGGTTATGTTCCGCCAGCCGCGCGCATTCGGCCGGCCCCACTTCCTGCCATAAGGGCAGATGGTTGCTGTCCTCCCCCTGCAGCCGGGTGAGCCACACCTGCTCCGACTGGAGAATATGGGCAAACAGCTGCACCATTTTCCCGTCCCCGGCGCCGTTTGCCTGCAGTCCCTCCAAAATCCGCTTATCCGCCCAATACAAATGCTTGTACAATCTTTGGATCGTTTTCATTCGGACACAACCTCCTATGACTAATGGCTTGGATCCGCAAAAGAAGCCGTTGTCTCATTATACTCCTCTCCGGGAAACAAACAAAGCGAACACAACAACGATCCCGCCTTCGTCACGGAGACAAAAGCGGGATCCGCCTGCTGCCGATCCGAATTACACGAGATCAGCCTTTAAAATGATTTTTAAGGAGCGGGAGCTTTCTTGTCGTATACTCCATCTCCGATTGGCAGAAGGGGCACTGCGGGTTCTTTTCAAAAGAAAATTCTTCTCTGATCCAGCCCATGCAGGATTCCCGGATACACGACCATACGGCAGTCAGTACCTCTTCCACCGGTTCCGCTTTCGATTTGGCATAATACACTTGCCCCACACTCCCTCTATTTAAATAAAATTACCAACCTTTTATATATATGATTTTTCCAAGGAATCCATTCCTATGCATGGAAATATGGGATCATGTACGGGGTATGCAAAAAAGGCCGAACCGGTGGCTTAGCCGGTCACGGCCTTTCCTTGATAAAGCTTATTCGTTCGGGTATACCATCACCTTGAGGCTCCCGCTCTTGTTATGGATCGCGCGTTCCATGGCGTCCTGCGTCCGATCCAGCGGATAACGGTCCGTGATAAGCGACCTCACGTCGATCGTTCCCGATGCAAGAAACTCGATACCGCTGGGGTATGTGTTCGCATAACGGAAAATGCCGTAGATGTCGATTTCATTATCGGCGATGAACGGCACATTCAGCGGAATCTCGTCCTGCGGGGGCGACCCGACAATCGCAAGCTTCCCTCCGCGGCGGACGGAGTACAGCGCCGATTGCAGCGCCTTGGGGTTGCCCGCGGTTTCCCATGCCGTATCGACCCCGAGTCCGTCCGTCAGCTGCTTGATCCGCTCTACCGGGTCTGCATGACGGATATTGATCGCCTCCGTCGCCCCCATCCGCACGGCCGCTTCCAGCCGGACGTCCTCCAGGTCGCTCACGAAGATCCGGCTCGCCCCGAACGATTTGGCCGCGGCCACGGCCATGAGCCCGACCGGACCCATCCCCATGATCGCCACGGTGGAGCCGGGCTGCAGACCGGTCTGCGTCTGGCCGCGTGAATCCCGACGGAGAACGGCTCGTTCAAGGTCGCCTCCTCGAACGACAGGTGATCGGGAATCGCGAACACCATGTCCTCGCGGATTGCCATGTACTGTACGAACGCCCCGTTCACCGGCGGCGTCGCCAGGAACTGCACATCCGGGCACAGATTATAACGGCCTTCCTTGCAGGCGCTGCAGCGGCCGCAGGTCACGCCCGGTTCTACAGCGACCCGATCGCCTTCACGAAAGCGGGACACCGCCGAACCCACGGTCGCCACGATACCGGCACATTCGTGGCCGAGAATGATCGGCTTCTCCACGACATACCGGCCGATCCTTCCGTGCTCGTAATAATGAACGTCCGAGCCGCATACCCCGACCGCCATCACTTTGATCAGCACTTCATCCGCTCTCAGCTGCGGGAAGTGGACGCTCCTCAATTACAATCGTTCCCGGTTTCGGCATCACCGCGGCTTTCATCGTACTTGGCAAATGCACCGAAGTCATCGTCCGTCCCTCTTTTCCATAATAAATGATCAGACCTTGTATCCATTGTACAGCATCAGGAAGATTCGCCGCTAACCGTTATTTGATTGCTGCTGAATCCGGTGACCGAATTTTTCTTCTCGTAAAAATGCGTGGCGCCCGCCATAATGCCTTCACGGGTATAGAACGGGCTGCCCGGCCCCAGCGGCGACTCCACGGTCCGGCCCGTGCTGGCCGCCTGATAAATGGCGGTAATGAGCTCCAGCGTCTTCCGCCCTTCCTCGCCGGTTACCAGCACTTGGCCGATGCCCTTTTCAATCGCCTTAAGCACATCGTCCAGCTGTCCTTTATGCCCGGTGTACTGCAGCGGCGGGAGATCTCCCGCCAGCGCTTCGATCTCCTGCTCCAGCTCCGGATGGGGCTTCGGGAAGCCGTTCTCCTGCGCCAGCGAAGCCGTCACCTGCCAAGGCATGGAAATCCGCGCTTTCTCACCCTGGAAAATCAGCTTCTGTTCCTGGCCGTGGTGCACGACCGAGCTTGTAATTTGCGCCAGCGCCCGGGGATAAGACAGGATTGCAATCGACAGGTCCTCCACTTCCGCATTATCATGCGACGTATTGCTCATCACGGCCGTTACTCTCTCCGGCATGCCCATCATCCATTGGAACATGTCGATATGATGAACCGCGTGGTTCAGCGTGCAGCCCCCGCCTTCCTTCTCCCAGGTGCCGCGCCACCAGAGATCATAGTAGACATAGCCCCTCCACCAGAACGAATCGACCTGGGCGTGAACGATCCGGCCGGCGAGGCCGGAATCCAGCACATGCTTCAGCTTCATCACCGCATCGCCGAACCGGTTCTGGCTGACGACCGACAAGATTTTGCCCGATGCCTTCGCCGCCGCGATCATCCGGTCGCACTCCTCCAGCGAGGAGGCCATAGGCTTCTCGACGATGACGTGCTTGCCGGACTGCAGCGCATGAACCGCTATATCCGCATGCGTATACGGAGGCGTACATACGGAGACCAGATCGATATCGTTCCGTGCGAGCAGCTCCCGGTAATCCCCGGCCGCCTCGCAATCGAGACCGTGCTTCTCTTTCCGTTCCTCCGCCTTCTCCGGAAACACATCGCATAAAGCCACAATACGGCACCGGTCCCCGAAAGATAAATAGGCTTCGATATGAGCGGCCGAAATCGCGCCGGATCCAATGACAGCAACACGAATCATAGGTTTTCCGTCTCCTTTGCTTTCACGATTTTAATGAAGATTCAGATAGCTTCCGCTGGCCAAATAGCCTCCATCGGCTTTCAGAATAATGCCCGTCACGTAATCCGACATGGCAGAGGATAAAAATACGGCCGGTCCGATCATATCGTCGACTTCACCCATCCGGCCTGCAGGAATCCGCACCTCCATCAGCTCGGGCTTATGAATGCCCTTGTCGATCAGCGCCTGCGAAGCCTCCGTGCGGATGAAGCCCGGACTGATAGCGTTTACTTGTATGTTGTGCTTTGCCCATTCCACCGCCAGATTCTGCGTAAGCTGCATCACCCCGCCTTTACTTGCCGCATAAGCGGCGCGCGCGGAATGGCTGCATGGGCAACGATCGAAGTGATGTTGACGATCTTGCCCCCTCCGCCGCGTCCGATCATATGCGCTCCAACGTGCTTGGAGCACAGAAACGTGCCGTCCAGGTTAATGTTCAGACATTTGTGCCAGTTCTCCAGGGTCAGCTCCTCGGACGGAGCGACCATCGTAATCCCGGCACAGTTCGCCAGGATGTCGATGCGGCCGAATTCGGCGAGCGCCTTCTCTACCATCGCCTGAACCTCGTCTTCCCGGCTGACATCGCACGGAACCGTCAGGACGGGAACGCCGTACCTCCCGCGGATCAGCTCCGCCTGCTCCTGAAGCTGCCCGGCGGTACGGCTGACCAGCACGACCGCCGCCCCTTCCTTCGCGTATCCGCGGGCGATTGCGCCGCCGATGCCCCGTCCGGCGCCTGTGACTACCGCGACTTTCTTTTCCAACAGCATAGACATCCCTCTTTCCCTACGATCATGATATATAGAAGTTATTTGAAATAAGACGGATATTTTTTCAACAGCTCTTCCTTCTCGAAGCTCACCCGGCTCAGATGCTCCCGCATCGCCTGTTCCGCCGCATCGGGATCCCTCTCGCGGATGGCGCGGATAATCGCATGATGCTCGGAAAGGATGATCTCCCAGTCGTAATTATCGGCCAGACGCAGGAACCGGATCCGGTTGTAGTGCGTGCCAAGCTGCTGCAGCAGATTCCAGGTCCGGGTTTTACCGCGACCGATGATAATCGTCTTATGGAACTCCTCGTCCAGCTCGAACAGTCGCTCATAATTTTTTTCCTCGACGCACAGTTCCTGCAGCGAGATCAAATTTTGCAGCGCAGCATCTGCTCGGCCTTCAGCATCCCGCAAGCCTGACGTACAACGGCCCGCTCCAGCGTTTCCCGCACAAACCGGGATTCCTCCACCAGCTTCAGATCGATCAGTGAAATGAACGAGCCTTTCTGCGGAATCGTCTCGATCAGCTCTTCCTGCGACAGCTTGACGAAGGCTTCCCGGATCGGCGTGCGGCTCACCTGCAGCATCTCGATGACTTCCTTCTCCGAGATGAAGCGGCCGGGCTCCAGCTTGAGCTCCATGATGTTTTTTCTTAGTGTCTCGTGAACGTAATCCCGAATTAACCCTTTCGCATCCCGCGACGGGTCCAGCTTCATATTCATGATCTAACTTCCCCTAGGCGGCTCTATTCCGGCCCCATGTTTCCGTATGGCAATCCTATCCTTGTACACCCTAAGGGATGGCAAAGGCATGGGATTCAGCTTCCCCCAATCATTCGGATTTGCCCAACGATCATTCGGCAAGCGCGAATCTTCCCCGGCGCTTCGGATCCCGGTCGTATCGAGCAGGATGACATCCAAGGCAGAAAAGTAATCGCTTTCATTCGGAGAAAAAAAAGAGTCCCGAGTCTCATTTCTTCGTTCCCCGCCGGGCCGTTAGCGTTTCTCATGATGACAGAGGAATCTTGCCGCTCATCTTGATATGACTAGTATTACTAGTATCCCACGAGCTCATTATAGTAGAATGCCTTCGATATTTCAATCGTCAATTTTAAAACGCTTTCCTCAAAGCAAGACCCCCGGGCCGGTATCTTTCGATCCGTTCGCCGGAGGCTGTTATTCGGATTAAAACAACATTTTCGACAAATAGACGGCCGCGGTGACCGACACGCCGCTGAACAAGGTGGACAGCAGAACCGTCTGTGCAGCATATTCGGGATGGTTGTTGTATTCCAATGCGAACAAAGCGCTGTTTCGCGAAGTGGGATAAGAGCTTGCGATGAACAGGGCTTGGGCGATCGTCCCGTCGAGCCGGAACCCGGAAATGAGGGCGAGCGCGATACACGGGGACAGCACGAGCCGGCCGGCCAGACTCAGGATGAGAGGAAGCGAGAACCGGTTCAGCTTCAGATAGGCGCTTTGCGCCCCCAGAGTGAGCAGCGCCACAGCCAGGAAAGCGTCCGCCACTTCGTTGATCGGGCTCCAAATAAATGCGGGAATCGGAATGGACAAGGAATGCAGCAGAATGCCCGCCAGAAGCGCGTAAAGCGTCGGGAGCTTCAGGAACTCCAGGACCGCCTTGGAGCCTTTGCTGTTCACCGATACCGAATTCAGCAGACCGTAGGTGTAGGTCAGCATATTTTGAAAGATCGTAACCACGACCTGAACGGATGCTCCGATGGGGTTATGGCTGAAGACCAGCTGGCTGACCGGAAGCCCGAAGTTACCCGAATTGTTCAGGACGACACTGTTCTTGAAGGTGGCCGACAGGCTCTTCTCGAAGCCAGCCGCTCTGGAGACCGCAGTGGATACCGCGATCAGCGCAAGGTTATGAACCGCCAAGAATCCGATAATCGTAAACAGCGACTCGCCGCCGATTTTACTCTCATAAATATTGGTGAAGCTGACAGCCGGCATCAGCAGATAAGTGCTTAATTTGGACAAGGTGCCCATGTCCCATTTTAATTTCCGGTGGAGAAAGGCTCCTGCGACGATAAGGGCGAACACCGGCAAAATCACATTCAATACGATCATAAACAGTACTTGCATCCGTCTGCTCCTTCAAGTCAAGTTTGCGTTGTTCGTCAAAGCAAAGCCGTTCGGTCGAAGATTTGGATAAAGACGCTGTAGCGGTTATCATAGGTCACCGAATAAGCCGCATCGTCTTCCCCGCCGCCTTCGTCCTGAATCTCCGCAATTCCGTCCAGAGGCAGACAGAAAAATTTCCCCGTCCCCCGCTCGCTGACGGCCACCCGTCCCGGCCCGACCCGAATGGATCCGGTCTCGATATAGCTCATAAAACTGAACCCTGCCTTGCCCTCTGCCGGGTCCTGCAAGGTAGCGTCAAAGTCTTTGCCTTCGTGCCTTTTGAGGATTTCCAACAGCCGAACCGCCATTTCGTTCATCTATCCGCCCTCCTTGACTTCTTCGCCGATTCCTTTGACTCTTTACATGATAGAACGAAAGCGGGCGGATTCAAAATACCGATATCGCATCGGTGGCTATACAAAAAATGCATGGAAACGTGAGATTAACGATGGTTTTCATTCATAGAGGGGGGTGGGAGGAAGAAACAGAGGAGCAGGCGGATCATTAAACGAGGACGACAGATGGACGACAGCGGATGAAAGGGAGCGCCGGGAGCCCCCCTTTTCCTTATTCAAATCTTGTCCGCTCCCCCGTCTTCAAATCCTAGAGATCCCGTTTAAAGTCGACCGTCTCGACAAACCGCACAAAGGCATCGATGACATTGATTTCCAGGGAACTCTGATGATAGAACATCCATGTTTTCCGGACGAGCGGTTCTCCCTCCTTGTCCGTTACGACGATCCGGTGAAGATCCTCCACATTCTCGACCAGCGAGGCGGAGAGAACGCCGTAGCCCAGGCCGTTCAAGACCATTTCCTTGCATGTATCGCCTTTATCCACTTCCATGCCGATCAAAGGCGGTCGCGTGAAGGTCCCGCTCCACCACCGGTCAATGGCGGCCTGCATCAGAGGATCCATCTGGTATTCGATTCGCGGCGGCCGACGGCGGCTCCTCCAGCACAATCGGCTCTCTGGAAGCAACCCACACCTGTTCTTCGAACAGAACCCGCTTCGCATCCGGCCACCGGTAATCGCCGCGGACAATCCCCACATGGACATCCTGGTTATATACCAGATCGAATACATCACGGCTCCAGCCTGTAAAGACTTTATATTCCACCTTGGGATACTTTTCGCGAAAAAGTTTCAGCGACCGCGGCAACTTATGCTTCGAGATATAATTGGAAACTCCGAGACGGAGGGTTCCCATCACCTCCTGCCCCATATTCAGCACCCTTTCCCGGATATGGCGCAGACGATCCATCTCCTCCCCGGCGCACTTCGCCAGAAACTCGCCCTGCGGCGTGAAATCGACGCCCCGGGTTCCCCGCTGGATGATGGTGACTCTGAACTCCTTCTCCATCTGCTGAATCCGCCGGGTCAGCGACGGCTGGGAAATATACAGGCTTTGCGCCGCCTTCGTAATATTCTTCTTTTCGTACAGCACCTTGAGAATAAGCCAGTCTTGATAATCCATTTCGCTTTACCCCGCAGACGATTCTGTGATCTGTTACACCTTGCCCTCCTAACTTACCACAACGGGAGGGTAAGGGAAAAATAACCGCGAAGCTGCGCACCGAACGGCAGACTAAACACGATGCATTCTCCGGTATGCCGAGGGACTGATCCGCAGCTTCTTGCTGAACATCCGGCTCAAATAAAAGCCGTTCTCGTACCCGCACTCCCCGGCGATTTCATCGAGCGTCATATCCGTTTCCAGCAGCAGCGTCTTGGCCTTATTCAGCCGCAGCGAGGTCAAATAATCCATCGGCGTCTGACCATAAGCCGCTGCAAACCGCCGCGTCAGCTGAACGGCGCTCCAGCCCTTGGCCGCTCCAAGCTCCTTCATCCGCACCGGTCCGAAAGCGTTCCGCTGAATCCACTGCGCCGCCTCCGCCAGGTCCGGATCCGCTTGGTCCGAACGCGCCGGGCGGACAAACGGCTCCGATTCGAGGCGACCGAGCAGCCACAGGTCGGTGAACAAATGCCGGAGCAGGGCGAGGGCCCTCTCCTTGGGCAAACCATCCGCAAGCCGCTGCTGCAGGTAAAAGTAAGTGGACGACAGCCGGTTATGATCGCGAATCGAAATTTTGCCGCACGGCGCCGGCTCCGGGCCGGACGTTTCGTTCAGTACACGGCCATCCAGTGAGCTCCACCGGAACGTATAAAAGTGAAACGATACCGGATCGATCACTTCGCGGTGAAAAGTCGTCTGCGGCGGGCAGAACACCAGGTCCCCGAACCCGGCCTCCCCTCGGGCCGCTCCGATGCCGTACCGGAACCGGCCTTCCGTCACGGCGAACAGCACCCAATCCGCATATGTGTCCTCCGCGAGCTGAAACGCCCGCTTTTGCCGCCAGAATACATGGGATACCGGAGAAGGAACCGCCTCCCATCTCTGCATCGAACCCACCCCGTGTCTATGAAATTTTGTATATGATGTTGTAAATTGCGTGCATGTCAAAAGTATATCTTTTTCTTTAAAATGATGCTATACGCTGATTGATACCGTTATCAACACAAGGTTACACAAGAAGCGCTCGTCCTGAAATTCCGGATACACACTAAATGCGAGGTGAGCTGTTATGAGAAACGAAACGGTGAAAACCGACTTGACCGTCATCGGCGGAGGACTTGCCGGCGTCTGTGCCGCCGTGGCGGCGGCCCGTCTGGGGTGCACCGTAGCGCTGGTGCAAAACCGCCCGGTGCTCGGAGGCAATTCCAGCAGCGAGGTCAGAGTCTGGGTGTGCGGTGCGACGGCGCACGGCACCCACCGCTATGCCCGGGAAACCGGCATTATGGGCGAAATGTTCGTAGAGAATCAGTACCGGAATCCGGAGGGCAACCCTTATTTCTGGGATCTGGTGGTCTTGGGGACCGTCAAAGCGGAGAACAACATTCAGCTGTTCCTGAATACCGACGTCCACGAGGTGGAGGCGGAGGGAGATGCGGAGAACCGGAGCATCGTCTCGGTCACCGGCTGGATGATGGGCTCGGAGCGGCGGATCCGTTTCGAAAGCCCGATGTTCCTGGACTGCACCGGCGACGGGCTCGTCGGATTTCTCGCGGGGGCAAAGTACCGGATCGGCCGGGAAGCGCGGCATGAATTTGGTGAGGAATGGGCGCCGGAGACGGCGGACGGCATCACACTGGGCAGCACGATTCTGTTCTACAGCAAGGATGCGGGGCACCCTGTCAAATACGTTCCGCCAAGCTTTGCGAAGGATATTACCCGGATGTCGATCCCGATCCGGCGCGTCATCCGCGGCGGCGATTCGGGCCGCCATTACTGGTGGATCGAATGGGGCGGCGAGCTGGACACGGTGCATGAGAACGAGCGGATCCGTGACGAGCTCTGGTCCGTCATTTACGGCATTTGGGATTATATCAAAAATTCAGGCCAGTTCGACGCCGGCAACATGACGCTCGAATGGGTGGGCGCGCTGCCGGGCAAACGCGAATACCGCCGTTTCATCGGCGATTATGTGCTGAACCAGAACGATATTCTGGCACAGCGCGAATTCGAAGACCGCATCGCCTTCGGCGGCTGGTCGATCGATCTGCATCCGCCGCAGGGCATGTATGCGGAGGAGAGCGGCTCCAAGCATCTTCATGTGGACGGCGTCTATCACGTGCCTTTCCGCTCCCTCTATTCCGCGAACGTCTCCAATCTGCTGTTTGCGGGCCGCAACATCAGCGCAACGCACGTCGCCTTCGGCACCACGCGGGTGATGGCGACCTGTGCGGTCATCGGCGAAGCCGCCGGCACCGGCGCGGCGCTCGCCGTTCGGCACCGCACGACGCCGCGCGGGGTGTACGAGCGGCACCTCGCCGAGCTGCAGCAGACGCTGCTGCGCCAGGACGCGTCGATCGTCGGGCTGGCAAGCTGCGATGACCGCGACCTGGCCCGGCGGGCATCGGTATCGGCTTCCGGCACGCTGCGGCGCCTCGCCGTGGAACGCTCCGCGGAGACGTTCGGGCTGGGCTCCGACGTCGGCCTGCTGCTGCCGGCGGCGCCGGAGCTGACGGAGCTGGAGCTGCTCGTTGACGCTTCGGCCGGGACTACGCTGGAGGCGGAGCTGTGGAGCACCGGACGGGCGGAGAATTACGTCCCGCATACGCTCGAGGTGTCCGGTTCGGCGGACGTCGCCGCCGGGGAGCGCCAGTGGGTAAGGATTCCGCTGGGCTGGAAGCCTTCCCGCGCGCAAAACGCCTTCATCGTTATTAAAGCAAACGAGCATGCGGCGCTTCATCTCTCGCACCAATATCAAAGCGGGGTGCTTTCTTTCCAGAAGAATGCCGGCGCCCATGCCGTGAAGCAGCTGGAGAACACCCGCGAGGAGCGAGCCGGTCGTGAAGTGGGGCATGCGGCGCTTCGTCCGCAAACCGTTCTGCTTCCGGGCTTATCCCGAGACGACAGCCTTTGCTCCGGAGAACATCACGAACGGGTACCTTCGCCCGTACGGCGGCCCGAACCTGTGGAGCTCCGAACCTCTGGCGGACGGTGAGGAAGCCTTCCTGGAGCTGGGGTGGAACGAAGGGCCGGTGACGCTCACCGAAGTGCATCTCGTCTTTAACGACGATGTGAACGAGGACTTGATTAACCTTCACCATCACCGTACCCCTTTTGAAGTGATTCCGGAGCTGGTCCGCGACTACCGCCTGGAAGCCTTCTCGGACGGCTCCTGGCGGCCGCTGCACCGCGAGACCGGCAACCGGAAGCGCAAGCGCGTGCACCGCTTGGCCGCCCCGGTATCCGCTGAGCGGTCGCGCCTCGTCGTTGAAGCGACGAACGGCAGTCCCTGCGCCGAAGTGATCGAGATTCGCGCCTATTCATAAAAGAGCCGCTCCCGATTCCAATCGTACCGAATCGGGAGGCGGCTACTTCCATCACTCACCTCGGCAGATTCTTCCTGTACCTCAGCGGTGTGACGCCGAGCACTTTCTTGAACGTCGCGTTAAAATGCGATACATGCTCGAAGCCTACGCTCTGCGCGATGTGGACCACTTTGTCCCGGCTGTCGCGGAGCATTCTCTGCGCTTCCTTCACCCGGACGGCCTGCACATATTCGCTGAAGTGAAAGCCGGTCAGCTTCTTGAAGATACGGCACAAATAATAAGGGCTGATATGAAACTGCTGCGCGATCGGCCTCAGTTTGATTTCCTCGGCATAGTGCTGGTTCAAGTAAACGACGATCTCCGAAATTTTCTCCTGCATGGGGTGGGTGAAGGGATGCTGCGAATCCGGCTGGTCCAAGGCAAGGCGGCGGATGCGAACGAGCAGCTGGGTTAAGGAGGCACGAACAAATGCTTCGAACCCAAGCCGCCCGCCCTTGCATTCGTGCAAGATTTCCCGGATGAGGCGCTCGATTTCAGGCTGATCATCTTCGGGAAACCGGACCAGGCAGGATCCCTGTACGAAAGGCAGCAGCTCTTCCCCGGGGGACTGTCGACAAGCTGGATGAAGCTGCTCTTGAAGTTGAGTACAACCCGCTCATACTCCTGTACTTTCGATCCGGTAGTCGTATGATGCAGAATATGCGGGTTGATAAGGACGAGATCCCCGGCTGAACCGTGTATACCCGGTCATTGATGAAGTACACCCGTTCCCCTTTGAGCAGATAAAAGATTTCGTAGGAGTCGTGCAAATGAAAGCCTTTCATCGCTTTGAAGCCGACATGATGCATATGTTGAATGACTACGCCATCGTCCCTCGTTCTGTAAAAAGGGGCTTCCAAATCCTGCGGACGGCTCTCCATTGCTCACAGCTCCTTTAGGAAACGATCGAAGATAAGGGATAGTCAAATTTTAACAAATCATGCCCGGTCGGGGAATAGCTTCTTCCTTCCTTTTCACGCAGTTCAACGCAAAAAAGCCGCCGCCTGCATAAAGCCGGCCTCGGCTGGTCGGATGCCCTATAAGAACACCTCTTTTATTTGACTGTTTTCTTCTGAAGCACAGCCTTATTCCCTTCCTCCTCCGCCGTGCGCAGCGCCGTGTTAATATCCGCCGTACCGAGCGCAGCATTCAGGATGGCCTGCTTTAACGGATTTTCCACATCGTCGTCGTAAGGCGTTTTCGTCATGACCGGCGCCATTTTATTATAAAATATGGCTTCGAAATGCTTACCCTTAAACGCGCTTTCCTGCCCGAACGCCTTCTTGACAACCTCACTCTTCAGCACCGGCACCAGCCCCTTCTTGGAAGCCTCCATTTGAAATTCTTCCGAAGTCAAATACTTGATAACCTCCATGGCCTGATCCTTGTACTTGCTTCCCTTCGCCACGCTGAAATAGATCGGATAGGGCTGGGACCCGATTCCCGGAGCCTCCTTAAACACGGGCAAAGGCGCGATATCCCAATTGAAAGCCGGCATGCCTTTGAAGAGCTGGTTCGTTTGGTAAAAATAAATCGCCGCTTCCTGCGTCTTGATGAACTGGTCGCCGCCGGGGAATTTGCCGTCGAGGCTGCGAATCATTCCGTCCCGGTATCCCGGAACCTCGGCCTGGCTCAGGATGGCGGTTTGGATGAAGCCCTTCCACTTGTCGTTGTTGACCGTCGCCTTCTCCGCCTTGGCATCGAGGTAAGGAAGCGAAAGCTGGTTCATCCTTACCAGATGGTCGATATAGTACGAGAACCCGTAGTACTGCATGCCGCCGTCCGTCCGGGTCAACCGTTTGGCTATGTCAATCGCCTCGTCCCACGTCCAGCCGTTCTTCGGGTAAGGAATACCGAAACGGTCGAACAAGTCCTTGTTGTAAAAGGTCACCATCACATCCGCGGTGACCGGCAGTCCGTAGAGGCCTCCTCCCGACATGGACCGCATGGCATCAATCGAGGCCGGCTCGAAGCCGGACGTATCCACGTTATGGGCTTTCATCAGCTCGGTCATATCGTAGTTCAGTCCATACTGGATCAGCGTATTGTACGTTTTTCCGATAGAGTCCCAGAGAATGTCCATCGTCTGCCCCGCGGTTATAAGCTCGGGAATTTTTCCTTTGACATATTGAATATTGTAATTCGGGAACTTTTTTCGGAGGGCATTGCCGAACCGGTCGTCGAAGCTTTCGACGGCATCTCCGCCGGCGGATACGAATACCAGATCGGCGGGCTTCCTGCCCAATCGGAGGCGGCCTGCTGCGGCTCCCCGGACCCGGACGATTTCGGCGTGCTGCTGCAGGCTGACAAGATCAGCATCGATAACACGGTTAGAAGCAGACGCTTCTTACTTGCAGCGGACATACCCGGATCCCCTAGCTTAAATGTTCTGCCAGCCAATCGAACGAACGCTCTCCGCTGATTTCATGACCGCCTTCATAGAGATGATGGCCCAGCCGCTCGCTGACCCCCATCTCCCCGTATATTTGCTGCAGTACCTGAATGGCCTCCCGCGTCCCGGCCACCGGGAAAATCCGGTCGTTCAGGCCCGCCTCGATAAAGAGCGGTCTGGGGGCGATAAGGCCCAGTAAGTCCGGCATTTCTGCATGAAGCAGGATGCCAGGTATATAGTTGCACAGACAATGGCGTACGGATAAAATGCTGTCCCGGTAAGTGTTGGGATAGATGCCGACGACCGAAGCCTTGATTCGCGGGTCCAGCGCCGCCGACAGCGAAGCGACCGTCCCGCCGCCGGAGTAGCCCATGTTCCCGATCCGGTCCGGATCCACCTCCTCCAGGGTGGCCAAATAATCGGCTGCCCGGATCGCTTCGTATGCCCGGAGGCCGGCTGTCGTTTTGCCGGTCATGAATAAGGATACGGACAGATTGTAGCACGAATTGGAGATACCCGGCTCACGCGCAATATCCCGCTCCAGCTTCCGGTCGCCGAAACCGGCGATCTCCGGCGCCATCACGATCAGCCCCCGGCGGGCAAGCTCCAAGGCGATATTGTCCGACCGCTTGCCTGTTTCCGGCTTTGGCGAACCGTCCTCTTGCAGGCCTACCATCGACCGGCTCCCGTAGCCATGGCCATGCCAGAGCAGAACGGCCGGCCTTTGCTCTCCGGGAATCATCGCTTTCGGTTTCATGATATAAACCGGCATGCGGAGCCCGCCCAAGGTCGAGATCTCCACGCGTTCGCGGACGGCATCGTCCAGCTCCGCCCGTTCGAGGAGCTCGGGCCGGAACTGCGCATCTTCCCCATGCGGCAGCTCGAACGCGCCGAGCGACTGGATCAGCTTGCCCAGGAGCCGGGACCGCTTTTGCTCCAACGGTTCGTCGTACTGCTCACGGGCTTTTTGCAAGGAATCGTAAATTTGATTGAGAAATGCGTCGGGGTGGCGCATAGAGGTACCTCCATCTTATCGAAATCGCTTACAATACATTTGGAACCCGAACATCGGAATTCTTTGTATCCCTTCTGCCTTGAGATGATTTAACAATAGCATAGAAAAAAGCGGCAAACTTCACGATTATTGCACAATTTTTTCAAAATATTGCTCAAATGCAGCTTTCCTCTACATGGTCGATATTCGCAAAAAAAGCGGAGCACTGCGGGATATTTCCGCGGTCGCTCCGTTGTACGGTTCCATGGATTGCCTCAAACCAGTTGCCGGTCAGTTATCATCGCTGTTTATCCGTTTACTTAGGATAGGACCAATAAATGATTTCTTCATCTGTGCGGTCCACTTTGAAACCCAGCTTCGTCAGTATGTTTTTGGAACCGTTATTCTCCAATTCACATCGGGCGGTAATACGGCGAACCTCCGGATGGTTTTCGGCCCAATTCAGCGACTGTTCGGTCGCTTCCAAACAATACCCTTGGCGGCGGTGGCTCTCATTTGTGGCAAAGCCGATTTCAACCGTACCTTCCGGACCGGGATCGCCCAAGAAACCGATGCCTCCGATGATTTCCCGCGTATCCTTAAGCACCATAATCCAGGAGTCAAAGCCCCTCGTTCCATTATTCTTCATCAGAAGCTCCCGGAAATAAGGCGACGCCTCATAAAAGTCCTGGCCCGGCCATTCTCCGTTCGTCTTGTAACCCAAAGCTTCGATGGCCAGCGTATCCCGCTTCGCCGCCGCCTCAATCAGCTGCAGATCCAGCGTTTGTAATAATAAGCGATTGGTTTCGAGCTGCATGTTGAACACACCTTTCTTTCATAAATTTTCGGCACGACGTGATCCGCAGCATAAGCAAAGGCGGAGAATGAACATCGGTTCATTCTCCGCCTTTATTTGAGAGCTTACTCCTTGACTGCGATTTTACAAAAAAACCGTGCTGAACTCAGCACGGATCACGGCGCAATAAGGATATTCCCCCCAGGCTTCAATGATCCCCGTCGTTCTTAACCCATCAGGTAGCGGAAGAATCCATGGAATTCTTCACCGACCATATGAAAATGACTCCGTTAAGAACAACAAATCTCTCCTTGGGTTGGGATAATCCTAGTATATCGAGCTATCCTTCGCTGTGTCAAACACTACTAATCGTTGCTCCAGGCGAATTTCTCCGGCAGAGTCTTGATGATGTCTTCATATTGCAGGGCGATTGCGATTTCCAATACATGCACCGGATTTTGATAGGCATAGGCCAGAAGCAGTTCTTTGATGAATTCATCCTCGGTCATTTTCATGCTGCGTTTGATCAGCTCCATCATCGCCCGCTGGCCACGGACGTTCAGCTGCCCGATTTTTTCCACAGCCAATTCGATTTCATTCTGCATGCGTTACTCCTGGAAGGGTTTAGAATAAAGGCTACGGTTATATGATTCGGATGTGAGAGCGGCTTTGGTAGCATGGTTCGGCAAAAAAGATCGCAGAAAACAACCAGCTAGTCTATGTACTTTTCCAGATAAACCAAACTCAAATAGGCATGAATGGGTACAGTCCTGAATCTCGTGTACCCCAGCTTCTCATAGAATCGAAGATTCTTCTCACTTCGGCTCCCCGTGAACAACTCCAGCCGCAAAGGCGCAAGAAAGTACGACTCCATCCTCGTCATCAGCTGCCTGCCTATCCCTGCATTTTGATGCTCCGGATGCACCATCAGCTTGCCGATCCGGCACGTTCCTTCTTGGCATTGCGCCCGGACGGAACCGACGATCGTCCCTCCGTAACCGGCTTTAAGGAAAATGTGGTCTTCAAACTGCCGCTCGATTTCTTCAAGCGTCTGTACCAGCGGCTCGATGCTGTAGTCGCCATAAATCTCGGCTTCGCTCTTGTAAGCCAGCTTCTGAAGCGCCAAAATCTCGGCTGCATCAGAAATGTCGGCTTTTTCAATGATGATCTTCATCTCAGCTCACCTTTCTCTGCTCGACTGATCTAATCTCATTGTCATTATATCATTCATTCGCCCAGCAAACCTGCTATTGAACTTCATTTTTTCAGTAACGCTAAAAAAGCGGCCGCCCTGGAAATTTGTGGGGGCCGCATTCTTCATTCATTGAACTTGTCTTCAGGATTGGGCAGCTCTGTCATCCGCCTCCGGCCCTCACCGAGCCTCACTTGGCCGTATTTACCGCTAAAGGCTGCGCCTCCCGCGCAAGGCGCCGTTTGACGAGCACAGCGAACAGAATCATGGATACGGCGACCGAACCGGCGCTCACAACGAACAGCATCGGATAACCCGTATACTGGGACACCCAGCCGAGCACGATCGAGCCGAGGCCGATTCCGAGGTCGAAGGCCGTCATCACCGAAGCATTGGCGATCCCTCGCTGCTCGGGTCCCGTCAGGCGCAATGCGGCCGCCTGCAGCGCCGGCTGCGCCGAGCCGAAGCCGAGGCCGAACAGGATGCCCGACAGCAGAATGCCGGATAGCCCGCCGGAGAGGCTTAAGGCCGTAAGCGCCGCAATGGTCACGAGAAGGGCCGGAATGATGACGGCTGCCTCGCCGAACCGGTCCGACAGCTTGCCGGCAACGGGCCGGGTCAGCGTAAGTGTGATGGCATAAACCAGAAAGAAGGTCCCGGAGTTGACCTTAATCGACTGCGCGAACAGCGGCAGGAAGGTGGTGATGCCGCCATACGATACCGCCAGGAAAAAAATCGCCGTCGTGATGGACGTCAAGGATCTGTCAAACAATTGAATCCGCCTGACTTCGGCTTTCCGCTGGAACGGCGTTCTGGCGAAGAACGTCAGCACAAGCGCCGCTACCGAAAAACAAACCGCGGTGAGAAACAGTCCGTGATACGATCCGCTGGAGAGGACCCAGAGTCCCGCCATCGGGCCGATCGCCATGGCAACCGTCATCGCCAGACCGTACCAGCCCATCCCCTCCCCGCGGCGGGATGCCGGAATAATATCCGTAATCGCCGTACCTACCGCGGTTGTAGAGAAAGCCCAGCTCATGCCGTGCAGGAGGCGCAGTGCGATCAACGCAGCGATCCCGCCCACCCAATCATACAAATACATCGATAACGAGAACAAGACGAGCCCCCACAGGATAAACGGGCGTCTTCCGTACCGGTCCACCAGTCCGCCGACCAGAGGACGGAAAATAACGGCCGTCAGCGTGAATACCCCGGCGACCAGTCCCACCTGAGATTCGGTTCCGCCGAGCTGTTTGATAAACAGCGGCATCGTGGGAAGCAGCAGGTAAAAGCCGGTAAAGAGCAAAAGCATTCCCAGCGTCATGGTAATAAAAGGTTTGGTCCACAGCCTATCCATCTCTATCTCTCCCCTCCTTCGGAATGAAAAGCAGGTCCCGCCGAAGCGGGAATTACTTTCAGCCCTTTAAAAGATTTAGCCGCCTCCGCCGCCCTCTCGATCCCTTCGCGAATCAGAGCCTCGCTACGATCGGGAAATTGATTATGGCCTTCGACGATGACCGATGTGATATCTTTTATTCCGAACAGATCGAGGTTATGACGGATTAAACTGACCGCCATTTCTTTCAGCGCGCTTTCTCCCTCGCTGTAAACGCCCCCCGGGCATTCAGAATCGCCGCTTTCTTGTCCGGAATGAGGCCGACAGGGCCTTCCGGCGTATAACGGAACGTTTTCCCGGCACGGACCAAATAATCCATATACGTATGGAGCACGGCAGGCACAGTCAGGTTCCATAGCGGGAACGCGAAGACCACCTTATCCGCTTGAAGGAACGGGTTCAGGTAGCCGTCGGCGATTTCCAGCGACCGCTGCTCTTCGCGGGTGAGCTCCAGGCCTCTTCCCGGCTTGAAAAAAGCATTGATCATGGCTGCATTCAGATACGGCGACTCGGCGGCAAACAAATCCAGCTCCACGATCGTATCGCCGGGATGGGACTCCCGGTAGGATGCGAGGAACGCGTCGTACAGCTTTACGCTCACCGCCAGCTCGGCGGGACGGTTATTGGCTTTGACGAATAATACGGTAGACATGGGTGCGAATTCTCCTTCGGCTTAAAGTATCGTTTGTCTTCATATCTTACCCGATGCCCGCACCGCACGTCGTCGCCTGATGGAATGATTTTCATGGCAAGCCGGAATCGGGCCTTCGGATGAAGTTTTCTACGACTTTAGTCTGAGAACATGGATTGCCCGGCGCATTCATGATACAAGTCCGCTATCGTCACTTGAGCGAGTTGATTTTCAAATGCCTCCTCGGCATGCGCCAGCTTGCCGCACAAGATACCCTGCACGCTCCGCCCGACCATGCATTCCCGGTTCGGTTCGTTCCCCGGAAGACATACCGGCCTCTTCCCCTCGACCCGGTAGACGTCCAGAAGTGTAATTTGCTCCGCCGGACGGGCCAGCATGGAGCCCCCCGCCGCTCCGGCGGCGGCCGTCACCAAGCCGCCGTGCACCAGCTTGGCCAGTATTCTGCGGATAATCACCGGACTCGTGTTGACGCTGCGGGCCATTAGTTCCGAGTTCACTCTCTCACCGCTGTAACGGGCGAGCACCGTCAGCATATGGACGGCTACGACAAATTGGCTGTTCGCATACATGAAGCATTTCTCCCTGTTGACATGCCGAATGGATTTTGTTACCATTCAACACGTAATTAGATACCAACTTGGTTACAATTATAAAAAACAATGGGAGAGGATTCAAGTGGAACGTTATCGTCAGATCCGGCTTGTCCGCCGTCCGGCCGGAGAGCCGTCCGAAACCGATTTTGCCATCACCGAGCAGCCGCTCAAAGGCCCGGCGGAAGGCGAAATGCTGATTCGCATCCTGTATCTTTCCGTCGATCCGTGGCTTCGTTTTCTAATGAGTGAAGTGACTTCCCTGGTCCCCCCGGCACCGCTGAACGAAGTGTTCGGCGGCGAAGCCGTCGGGGAAGTGATCGAATCGCGTCTGGCGGGCTTCCAAGCCGGGGATATCGTCAAAGGCGGCTTCGGCTGGCAGGAATATGCCCTGTCGGACGGGCATGGCGTAGAGCAGATCGATCCTGTTCCGCCCACGCTCTCTTCCTTGCTTGGTATCCTCGGAACCACCGGTTTGACAGCGTACTTCGGTCTAGTGGACATCGGCAAACCCAGCGCCGGCGAGACGGTCGTCATATCCAGCGCAGCCGGCGCCGTCGGTTCCGCCGCCGGACAAATGGCGAAGCTGCTTGGTCGCCGCGTCGTCGGGATCGCCGGATCGGAGCCTAAGGCCCGCTATCTGCTGGATGAACTGGGCTTTGATTCCGTCGTCAATTACAAGACGGCCGCCGATCTTACAGCCGCTCTCCAAGATGCTTGCCCGGACGGAGTCGACATCTATTTCGATAACGTCGGCGGCCCCATTACGGAGAGCGTCTTCCCCTGCTGAACCGTTACGCCCGCGTCGCCGTCTGCGGCCAAATCTCCCAGTATAACGAAACCCCGGCCATGAAGCGCCTGAACTTTCCGCTGGAGGTGTGGAAGCGAAGCGTGCTCGTCCAAGGCTTCATGCTGCATGATTTCGAGCCGCAATTCGCAGAAGCGCGGAGCCGCTTGACGGATTGGTACCGGGAAGGCAAGCTCCATAATCCCGAGCATGTGGTCGAAGGCTTCGAAGAAACGCCAAGGGCGCTCATCGATCTCTTCAAAGGGAACAGCCTCGGCAAACAAATCGTGAAAGTCGCCGACTGGCGTTAAGGGCCCTCATGGAACGGAGGAGGCCGCCGGTCCGTACCGGCGACCTCCCGACTTCAAGCCAAATTCCATTCCGAATGAATCTTAGGCACGTCATTGATCAACTGGCGGGTATAGGGATGCTGCGGCTGGAGGATGACGCTTTCCGCCGGGCCTCTTTCGACGATTTTCCCCTTTTCCATAATGTACAGCGTATCGCTGACATAATAAGCGAGCCCTACATCATGGGTGATGAAGATGATCGTCATGTGGTTCTCCTCCCGCGGCTTCAGCAGCATATCCAGAATCGTCGACCGGGAGCACGCATCCACCATCGAGGTCGGCTCATCCGCGATCAGCACCTTCGGATGCAGCATGAAGATCCTGGCGATCATGAGCCGCTGCATCTGGCCTCCCGAGAGCTCGAAGGGGTATTTGTTATGGAGCTCTTCGAACTTCAAATTGACGAATGAGCATGCCTCTTTCATTTTGCGGAACTGCTCCTCCTTCGTCAGTTTAAGGCCCTGGAGCTTGATGCAGTCCAGCAGCAGCTTATCCACCTTATGAAATAAATTGAACGAGGAGAACGGGTCTTGAAAAATCGCCTGGATGTCCTTCCAGTACGCCTTCCGCTCCTTATGCGACCTCAGTTGCCTCGGCTTCCCTTTATATTCAACGGTACCTCCGGTTTCCTTCAGCGACCCCATGAGGATCTTGGCCAGCGTCGTCTTGCCGCTTCCGCTCTCGCCTACAATAGAGATAATCTCACCTTCATGAAAATCAAAATCGACATGGTCCACCGCGGTCGTTTTCCCCTGCCCGAAGCCGAATTCCTTGGTAATCTGCCGGCCGCGGATCAACACGTCATGACGGTTCATTCTCGTACCACCCCCTTAAGGTTGGAAGGTCGAACAAGCGGCGGTAAGACCGGCCGTCCTCCGTCCGGGTCTCCACTTTCCCTTTCCGGCACTCGTCCCTTGCATAGGAGCAGCGGTCCGCAAACCGGCGACCCTCGGGCACGTTCTTCAAATTCGGGGGCGCACCGGGAATGGCCGCCAGCTTATGCCCTTTCATGCCCTCCTCCGGCACGATGATGGAGCCCATCAGCTTCTTCGTGTAAGGATGGACCGGATCGAAGATCATCTGCTTCGCCGTACCCCGTTCCACAATCTCACCGGCGTACATAACGACGATCTCGTCCGTCACATGGTATAGAAGCGGCGGCTCATGGGTGATGAAGACGAGCGAACGGATGAACTTTTTCTCCAGCAAATCCTTGAGCAGCTTGATGACCACCTTCTGGGAGGTCACGTCGAGCGCGGATGTCGGTTCATCGGCGATCAGCACCTTCGGATTCAGGATCGTCGAGATCGCAATCACCGTCCGCTGCTTCATGCCGCCCGACAATTCGTTCGGATAGGAGTGCAGCACTTTAGAGGACAGATTGAGCGTTTCGAAGCGCTCCGCCGCCATCTCCCACACCTGCTTCCGGCTCAGCTCCGGGCGGTGCTCCTTCATGATATCCTCGATAAAATGAATAATCTTGAGCGTCGGATTGAGCGCATTCATGGCGGCCTGCGGGATATAGGCAATCTCCCGGCCCGAGACCTGCGTCCGCAGCTGCTCCTTGCTCAGCTTCATAATATCCGTGCCGTCAATGGTGATGGACCCGGTATTGTAATGCAGCGGCGGGAAATAAAAGCCCATCAGGCTGAGCGCGAGGGTCGATTTGCCGCAGCCCGATTCGCCGGCGATGCCGAGCGTCCGGCCGTCCTCCAAGGCGAAATCCACGCCGTCGACGGCGAACACTTTTTCCTTCAGCCGTGTCCGGTAGTATGTTTTTAACCCTTTGACCTCGAGAATGTTTTGGCTCATGCGGGCTAGCTCCTTATTTTCGGATTGAAAATTTCGTCCATTCCCGTATTCATCATATACAGCGAGAACGTAATGACCGCGATCGAGACAGCCGCCGGTATGAACGCCCACCAGGCGCCGGCTACCGGAGCTTCGAATACGAGCGCCCAGTTCATGAGAATGCCGAGCGAAATCGTGTTATACGGCCCGAGACCCAGCATCGAGATGGAGGCTTCCGACAGGATGCCCGAGGCGGTCTGCAGCACGAAGGCCATGACCACATACGAAGCGATGTAAGGGAGAATTTCAAAGACGATGATTCTCGGCGTGCTGTGTCCGGATATTTTGGCGATATTGACGTGGTCTCGGTTCCTGAGCGAAGTGGTCTGGGCGCGGACCGCCCGGGCCGTCCAGGGCCAGCTCGTAATCCCGATGATCAGGGCAGTTACCAGCGAGTCGCGGGAATTGATACTGACAGAGATCAGAATCAGGATGATGAAGGATGGAATGACGATGAAAATATTGGTAACCGCCGATAAAATGTTATCCGTCAATCCCCCGATATAACCGGAGGCCAGACCGATAATGAGGCCGATGACCGTCGCGCAAACGCCGGCAATGAGTCCAACCCGGACCGAGGTGCGGATCCCGTACATCAGCTCCAGGAACACGTCCCTGCCGAAATTGTCCGAGCCGAGCAGCGGCTTGCCGTCCGGGGGCTGAAAAGCCAGCGCCGCCATCTCCAGCGGATCCTGCTTATGCAGCATCGGGTAAACCGCCACGAGCGCGATCATAAGCAGGAACAGGACGGCTCCGAGAACAAACTTGGGCGACTTCAGCAATATTCCGAAGGAATGCTTCATCTTAATTTTCCTCCATCTGCGCGGCCTTGATCCGGGGATCGACGAAGCCGTAGACGACTTCAATGGCGAAGTTCGCAATCAGCACGGCTACCGCAATCAGCGACGTACAGCCGGAGATCAGCGGGTAATCCAGTCGCCGGATCGCCGTGAACAGCCAGGTGCCGATACCGGGGTAGCTGAACACGATCTCGCAGATCAGGGAGCCGCCAACCATCGTTCCGATGGACAGCGCGAGCCCGGTAATTTGGGGCAGCATCGCATTTTTGAACACATACCTTGCGACCCTTGAGTCCCTGATCCCGAGCAGCTTGCTGTAGAGCACATAATCCGAATTCAGCTCATAGATCGCCATCTCCCGCATGCCGATCGCCTGGCCGCCGATAGTGACGAGCACGATCGACAGGAACGGCGGCGTATGGTGCCGGATGACCGAGCCGATAAATTCCAGACTAAGATTCGGAATCATCTGGTAGTCGTAGCCCCCGTGCAGCGGGAACCACTTCAGCGTGAGCGCGAAGTAGAAGAGCATGATAATGGCCAGCGTAAAGAAAGGAATCGAGTTGATAAACAGCGCCACCGGAAAAATAACCTTGTCCAGCACGCCCTTCTTGTAGGCCGCCAGCGCTCCCAGTACGTTGCCGAGAATCCATCCGACGATGATTGCCGGCGACTGAAGACCGACCGTCCAGGGAACCGCCGAGGCGAGAATATCGGTCACCTTCTTGGGATACAGGCCGAACGAGGTGCCCAGATTGCCCGTCAGCAAATTCTTGATGTAGATCAGGAACTGCGTCCCGAGCGGCTTGTCGATCCCGAATTCCTTCATGAAGGTTTCGTACACTTTCTTGATCGTATCGCTGTCCGTCATCCCCTGCGACATCTGGGAGACGATGACGCTGACCGGGTTGCCGGTAATGAGGCGCGGAAGCAGGAAATTCAGGCCAACCGCAATCAGCGGCGTAAAAAAGTACCATAAGAACTTTTTCAAAAAGTACTTCCTGTAGGCGTTCATTCCGTCGGCACCTCCCGTGGCTTGGAATAAGAGGCCTATACCGGACCGAAGGCTCCGCTCCGATATAGGCCCACCCTGTTAATTATGGATTTGATACAGCGCCTTGACGCCGGCCCCGTCCATCGCGATCTGCGGCGGAATATTGCTTTGCCGTCGCCCTGCACGGGGAAGCCTTTCCACACGGATTCATTGACGGTGTAGAACACCCACGGACGGTACATGAGCGGAATCGACGGAATGTCTTTCAGCCAAATTTTAGCAAGCTCGGTGTACATGGACTTCAGCTGGGCTTCATCCGATACGTTCGGAATTTTATCGATCAACGCGTCCGCCTGGTCGTTCTTATAGCGGCCCCAGTTCCAGAACGCCATTTCGCCTACCGCGGGAACGCCTTTGGAGTACATGATCGTTCTGGCCCGGTTCCACGGCTGGCTTGGGCTGACTCCACCGGCCGGCGTGTTCATGATGATGTCGAATTTGCCGGTCTGCAGATCGTTCGTCCATACGGGCGCTTCCGGGAACTTCGTCCGGAGCTCGATGCCGATCGCTTTCGCGCTCTGGGCAACGATCTCAAGCGACGCATTCCAATCCGACCAGCCGTAAGGACATTCGATCTCCCAAGGCCCGAGCCGGGTGCCGTCGAGTACGCGGATGCCGTCCGGTCCCTTCTTGGCCCCGATCTTATCCAGCGGCGCATTGGCCGCAGCGACATCCGTCGTCCATTGCAGCGGTTTGATCGCATTCTGATCCACATATTTGGCTTCCGCATCCGTGTTCAGCGTAATCGAAGGCTGCATCGCCGCCGAATAGCCGCTCATCGCGAGGTCCGAAACCTTCTTGTAGTCGATGCTCATGGCGATGGCTCTTCGGACATCGGGGTTATCCAGCCCCTTCTTGGACATGTTGAAGAAGATGGACGGCATTGAGCCGGGCACATAATACGGCGCGTCCTTCAGATACGTCTTGATCGGCGCCCCGTCCTTCCACATGTTCCACACCTGCGGCGTGAACTGCTGGGATACGTCCACCTGGCCGCTCTTGAACGCCAAATCGCCGGCGGCGTTGTCTTTGTAAATCACATGCGTAATATACTTCGGTGCGGGAAGCTTGCCGAACAGCGCTTTGCCCCAGTAATTATCGTCCCGGACGACGGTGATCTTCTGGTCGTTATAGAAGTACATTTTGTACGGGCCGGTTCCTACCGGATTATCGTTCATTTCCTTGCGGATGGAAGCGAGGTCGTTGTTGTTCTTCTTCTCGATGGCTTCCCAGATGTGCTTCGGCATCATCGGAATAAGCTCAATACTGTCCAGCACGGTAAGCTTGTTCGGGTTGGATTTGCTTAATTTGATGTTGACGGCATTCGGGCCGTCGGCCGTGACATCCTCCAAATACGCCCAGGTGCTGCTCCAGTTGATGGAGTACTTTTTGCCGAGCTGGTAAGTGTATACCACATCGTCCGATGTGAACGGCTTGCCGTCGCTCCATTTCGCATCCTTGTTCAGCTCGACGCGAAGCGTGCTGTCATCCGTCCAGCTGTATTTGGTACCGAGCAGCGGCTCGAGCTTGCCGTCCAGCTGATTGATCATAAAGAGCGTTTCATAGATCAATTCTCTGGAGTTGCCGTAGTTGATCGGAAACGCCGGATTGCCGCTCAGCAGGTTGAAATTGGTCGGTGCCCCCATTGCAGTCCGTTCACGTACAGCGTTTCGTTCCGCGGCGTCGTCTTCGCATCTCCGGTCTGGGCGGGCTCCGCAGGCTGAGTTACCGCAGGCTGCGCCTTGCCCGGCGGTGCCGGTTCCGTCTTGGTCGGTCCGGTCGGCGGAGGCGTGGATTCGCACGCCGCCATAATGGATGCCGCCAGAGCGAAGGTGAAGGTCAGGTTGATGGCTTTCCGAAGCTTCATCAGAACACTCTCCTTAATAGGACTCCTGGCTGAAATCGTTTTCATTATTCAATATATTTCGCAGATGAAGAAGCTATGCACAAATCAAAATAGCCCTAGGCACCTGCCTGGGGTTTTCGGAATACAGTACGGTAGATGAAATCAAAGGAAAGAGGTGCCATGCTGTGCTTATTCACGTGATCCAAAGCGGCGAAAGCTTGTGGTCGCTCTCCCGGCGGTATGGGGTCAGCGTGGAGAGGATCGCTTCACTCAACGAGCTTCCGGATCCCAATGTGCTTGCCGTAGGCCAAGCGCTGTTAATTCCGGTACCGCGGCTGTATACCGTTCTTCCCGGAGATACGCTGTGGCTTATCGCCCGGCGTCTCGGAGTTACGGTGCAGGCGCTGCTCGAAGCGAACCCGATCCCCGATCCCTATCTCCTTCATCCCGGTCAGGTGCTGCGGATTCCGGAAGCCGCGAAGCCGGTCATTGAAGTGAATGCCTTTTCCATTCAGTTTGACGAGGCCGGTGCGGCGGAGGTCCGGGAGGTCGGTAAGGATTTGACCTATCTATCTCCGTTCGGCTATAGAATCAAGAGTGACGGAAGCCTGGAAGCCGTGAATGACAGCCCGCTTCTAGCGGCCGCCGAAGCGACACGGACCGTTCCGATCTTGGCGGTCACGAATTTCTCCTCGACGGAGCTCGGATCGAACGTGGCCCATGCCGTGCTGAACGGCATCGAAGTTCAAGACCGGTCGCTTACGAATATCTTGAATGTCATGAAAGCAAAGAACTATAAAGGGCTGAATATCGACTTCGAGAATGTGCTTGCCGGCCGACCGGGAGGCGTACAATCAATTTCTGCGGAAAACGGTTAGAAGGCTTCATGCGGAAAATTACTTCGTATCCTCCTCTCTCGCTCCCAAATCCAGCGGAACGCAAAAGGGATTGCTGTATGAAGCGCATGATTACGAAGCGCACGGGGATATTCTGGACTTCGTGGTCTTGATGACCTACGAATGGGGATACCGCTTTGGCCCGCCGCAGGCTATCTCGCCGATCGACCAAATCCGTGCGGTGCTCGATTATGCAGTCACCGTCATGGCGAAGGATAAAATCCTGATGGGCTTCCAGCTGTACGCCCGCGACTGGTCAGCTTCCTCATGTGAAGGGTCAGCAAGCGGAGACGTTCAGCGTGCAGGAAGCGTTCCGGCGGGCGGTCCGTTACGGAGCGGCGATCCATTACGATACGAGGACCCAGTCCCCCTACTACCGGTATACGGATGAACGGGGACGAATGCATGAGGTTTGGTTCGAGGATGCCCGCAGCGCCCAGGCCAAATTCGATCTGGTCAAAAGCTACAGGTTGCGGGGACTGAGCTACTGGGTGCTCGGCTATCCGTTCCCGCAAAATTGGCGGCCGCTCGAAGATAACTTCCGTATCCGCAAATTGACCTAAGCTAACGATAAAGGTGATGACCCTCAGCGACCGCATTACCGATGATCCGGTCGCGGGGGTGAACCGGCAAGCATCGACTGTACCAAACGCTTTACGCCCGGGTGCCCGGATTGTAAAAACTGCTCTTTATCCTTACAAGGTTGAACGATTTGCCCCTGTTCCATTACGGCTAAAGTGTCGGAAAGAGAATAGGTCGCTTTGATGTCATGCGTAATAAAAGATACGAAAGACCGAATGCGGTCTTCATTTCGCTTAGCAGCGACAAAATGTGCGATTGAGTCACCATGTCCAAGCCGCTTACCGCTTCATCCAGCACAATCAGCTTCGGTTTTAAGGCGATCGCTCTTGCAATATTGATTCTTTGCAGCTGTCCTCCGCTAAATTCATGAGGACGCTTCAGCATATCGCCGGCGTTTAACCCGACTCTTTCCAGCGGCTCGCCTACGGCACGCTTCTGCTCCTGCAAGGATAGTCTCTCATAGTTCTGCAAAGGCTCCGCGATAATTTGCTCCGCCGTCATTCTCGGATTCACGGAAGAATAACAGTCTTGAAACACGGCCTGCACATCGCGTCGAAGCCTTCTGCGGACGGCCGGATCCGCCCGGTAGTAATCGATTCCATCCAATAAAATCTGCCCCTGCTCAGGTCTCTTTAATCCCAGGATCACCTTGCCCAGTGTGCTTTTGCCGGCTCCGCTCGTTCCCAGAAGCCCGAAACATTCGCCGGGCTCTATGGTAAGGGAAACGCCGGAAAGCACGTACGAACGCCGCTCCGATCTCCGGAAAAGACCCGATGCGGCATAACCGCAGACAACATCCTTCACTTGCAGCAAACTCACTTCTTCCCCTCTCCTTTGCCGAACAATAGGGTTAACACCAGCGCGCCGGCTCCAATAGCGGTACAACCCGCAAACATCGCCTTGTAAGAATACGCATCCGCAATCAGACTCATTCCCCATGTGCCTGCGGAAGTTCCGAGGTCGGCGGCGGCGATGAACAGGCCGATCCCCTGCCCCTGTACCGTTCCGGCACGATAAACGAAACATACGTAAGCGGCGTCGGATAAAGCATCGACAGCGCAATCCCGTTGCAAACAGCCGCAAGCAAGACGACAGGCGCCGAATCGGCGATTCGGACCAGACTTACGGCTATCGTGATTAAAGCTACCAGAACGGCGATCATGCGAACCGGGAAACGGCCGCCCGTCGGAATCGTTTTACGGCCTAAGAAGCGCAGTGTGATCAGAACTCCGGTTTCCGCCGCAAAATACATTCCGGCATACGGCAGTCCGCGCTGTTCGAGATCAAGCGGCAGAAAGGCGGCCACCGTTCCGATGACGGCCGATGCCAGAAGCATGACCGCCGACGGGAGAAGCGACCTCCGGTCCTTCCATCCTTTATAGGGATCGCGGCTTTCCGGATTTGCGGTCTCCGGTGAATGCGGGCCATCAAGCTCGGAAACTCTAAGGTTCAATCCAATGAACAGCGTCGCCAAGCTGATCGGGATCAAACCCATAAAGATATACGACATAGGCACCTTACCCGCCATGTACAGTGCGAGGAAAGGACCGTAGGTATAAGGCAGCATGGACGCAAGCGAGAACAAGGACAAGCCTTGACCGCGGGACTTCTCCGGCAGCACTTTCATCACCAGAAGGTGCGAAATCATGGAGAAAAAAGCAAGGATCACGCCCTGCATCATACGGAGCAGCGCATAAACCCACAGCTCTTGAATCAGGTACATGGATATCACCGCAGCATTCAGAACCAGCGCCGCCGTAAAGATCCGCGTCATGCCGAACGTATCGACCACTTTACCGGCAACGGGCCGAAGGAACATGGAAGTAAACATATATGCGCCCATAATCATACCGATTTGCGAAGGGCTGGCGCCGAGTCTATGCGAGCTCAGCGGCAGTAGTATGAGAAGAATATGATTGGCTGTATAAAATAATAGGGCTGCGAGATAAATCCGCACCGCTTTCGTTCCGAACGGCTGTTCCTGCGGAGCCGTTACCGGCGTCTGCAAGGCATTCATAACAGTACAAACTCCTTTTTCCGCTCATGGACCGGGATTGTGAGTCTTGCTTGCAATAGTTTTTTCGTGTATTCCTGCTGCGGATGATCGAACAATTCGAAGACGTCCGCGTGTTCCACGATCCGGCCCTGCTTCATAACGGCTACCTCGTCAGCCAATTCCGAGATCACTCCCAAATCATGAGAGATCAACAAAATCGATACGCCGTACTCCGAACGGATTCGGCTCAGCTGGCGCAGCACCTGCAGTTGATTGACGGCATCGAGCGCCGTAGTCGGTTCATCGGCAATGATGACCGATGGCCGTAGGCATATCGTCAGTGCAATCATAACCCGCTGCAGCATTCCTCCGCTCAGCTCAAAAGGGTATTGCCGCATAAGCATACGCGGATCCGGAAGGTTCATATCGAGCAAAGAAGCGGCCGCCAGGTCAAGGGCTTCCTTTTTACCAAGACCGGTATGGGCCCGGATCGTTTCGACTAATTGGGCCCCCAGCGTACGTACAGGAGTGAAGGCATTCATCGGATTTTGCATAATGAGGGCGATCTCTTTCCCGCGAATCCTTCGCATGGGCTCCGCCCCGAGCCCGTTCAGCTCGCGCCCCCCAGCTGGATGCTTCCTTCTATGCCGGTCGTCTTCCGGTCCAGCGGCTGCAGAAGCGCCAAAGAAGTGACCGTTTTGCCGCAGACCGCTTTCACCGACAAGACCCAGCACACGGCCGGGCTTCAGCTCGAAATCGATGCCATGGACAAGGGGAAGCCATTCCCGGTCCGTCTTAACCTTGATCTGCAGGCCGTTCACCTGCAACACACTGCTGGATGGTTCCATCAATAATCTCATTCCTTTATCCCCGTCTTTTGATCCCATACCGGGCCGACAAGGCTTCGCCTATCACATTGAACGAAGCGACGACCAGCAGGATCAGGATTCCCGGGTACAGCATTAATTGGGGTGCTGCTGCGTATATATGCTTTTCCTTCGTGAATCATGGCGCCCCACTCCGGAGCGGGAGGCTGAATGCCTAAACCGAGGAACGAAAGAGCCGATATATCCATGATCGCCCATCCGATTTCTAGGGTCCCCATCACGGCGATGGGGGGCAGGATGTTAGGGATGATATGCGTCCGGATAATCTTCCACTGCGAGGAACCGCTGATCCGGGCGGCGGTAACGAAATTCTGTTCCTTAAGGCTAAGGACCATGCCCCGAAACATGCGGGCGTAATAGACCCACTGCACCAGCAGCATAGCCAGAATCACCTGCGTCAGTCCCGGACCGAATATGCCGACCAGCCCAAGGATGAGCACGAGATGCGGAAACGACATAACGGCTTCGCAGAACCGCATCAGCACCTGGTCGGCGATGCCCCCTTATACCCGGCCAATGTGCCGATAACCAGGCCTATGCCTAAGGAACAAATGAAGATCAAGGAAGCAAAGCCTAAAGAAGCGCGGGCACCGTATAACAGCCGGGATAGAATGCAGCGCCCTAAATGGTCGGTGCCCAGCGGGTAGTCCGGCGTCGGGGGCTTCAGCTTAAGCGCCAAATTCACCTGAACCGGGTCATGCGGGGCGATCCAGGGCGCCAGAAGGGTAAGGATAAAGAAGATTAGCAGCAGACATAGGGCGACCAAAGCGGCCGTTTCGCTTCGGAGTCCGGTCCGGATACTTGCCATCATGAGCCCATAGTTCCTTTCCAAGAAATCCGGGGATCCATCATCATCTGAATCAGATCCACGATCAGGTTGCCGACGATAAATATACAAGCGACGAGGAAGACATAGCATTGGATGACCGGCAGATCCCGGTTGAAGATCGCTTCGATAAAGTAGCGGCCGAATCCCGGCCAGGAAAAGACCTCTTCCACAATAATCGTCCCGGCGAGCAGCTTCCCCATATTCATGCCGAGCCCGGTAATCATCGGTGTAATCGCGATTTTCAGCACATGCCTGCCCATAATGACCCTCTCCTTCAGGCCTCTGGCTCTGGCGTACAGCACATACGGCTCCTGCATTTGTTCCAGCATGCTGGTGCGCAGAAGACGGGTATAGACGGCAATCAGCCCCATGGCGAGCGTCAGGGAAGGCAGCACCAGATGCGCCCAGGTCCCCTTCCCCTGCACGGGAAACAGATCCAGCTTCACCGCCAGGAAAAAAATCAACAGGTATCCGAGCCAAAACTGCGGAATCGAAGCGCCGAAAAAAGCGAGCGACCGGCTGAAATGATCGATTACGCCGTTCTTATATACGGCCGACAAGAAGCCGATGGGCACCCCGATCAGGACGGCAAGACAGATACTGCTGAAGGCAAGCTCGAGCGTGGCGGGCATCCGGAGTACGACCTCCCGCCAGACCGGCTCCTTCGAAATATAAGAGGTGCCGAAATCCAGCCGGCTCATCTTGAGCAAGTAGTCCGCGTATTGAACAAGCGGCGGCCGGTCCAGGCCGAATTCATGCCGCACCTCGGCAATCAATTCCTCCGTCGGGTGGATATGAGCAACCGTCAAGTAGACTTCAGCCGGATCGACAGGCGAAAGCTTGATCAGCAGGAAAGAAAGAAACGTCGCACAAAGAAAAATGGGAATGACGGCGAGCATGCGTTTCCCGATATAAGCGCCCATACCTGGCCTCCCGTTTATTTCTTGACTAAATCGATCCCGCTGAACGGGTTGTCGTCCCGGTTGGCCGGAAAGGCAAAGCCGGTCACGCCTTTTTGATAGACGGCCGTCTTCTTAAGATAAGAAAGCGGTAGAAGGGCCGCCTGTTCCTGCAGCGACTTCAGTATCGTGCCGTACAATTCCTGGCGTGTCTTCTCGTCCGATGAGAAAAGCGCTTCGTTGATTTGCCGATCAAGCTCCTTCTTAACCGGCAGGTTCGATAACGCATCGGAGAAGCCGAAACCTTTCTCGGCCACGACATGGATGAAGGAGTGCGGATCGTACGGCGCGCCGTAATTGCTTGAGAAATTCAGATCGAAGTCATTGGCGCGAAACCGTTTGACCTGCTCCGTCAGTTCCAACCCGGTAATGTTCAGCTTGACGCCGATCGCCGCCCACTCGGCCTGCAGCGTTTCCGCCATCGGCTTTTGAACTTGCTCCGATTTCTCGTAGATCAGTTCCAGCTGAAGCGGTTTGCCGTCTTTCTCCCGGACCGTTTTACCTGCCGGCGACTTCCATCCCGCTTCGTCCAAATAGGCCTTCGCTTTCTCCACATTGTAATCGACCGGTGCGATGCTCAGGTTCGTGTAAGGAAAGTTTTTGGACAGGATGTTATCCGCCTTCTCTTCCAGGCCTCCGGTAATGCCGTCGACCATCGCCTGCTTGTTAAAGCCGTGCTGCAGGGCAAGACGCACCCGCAAATCGGCAAGCGGCTCTCTTGTCGTATTGAGCACCAACAATCTCGTTGCGATCGGCTCGGAAAGGCTGGTTTCATACTTGCCCGATGCTTTCAACTGCTTAAACGCATCCATGCTGATTACGCCTTCGCCATAGATCAGATCGAGTTCGCCTTTCTCGAAAGCCAGAACGCGCGTTTCTCCATCGGGAATTACTTTGATTACAACTTTGTCGGCCTTCGGACTTGTTCCCCAATAATTCGGATTCCGGGTAAATTCCGCATATTCATCCTTCTTGTAATCCGTCAGCATCCAAGGCCCGGTCCCGACAGCCTTCTTCACGCCCTTGGAGGTATCGCCGTCTTCCGGGAACCCGGCCTCGCCGAGAAAACGTACCGGACGGACCACCGACAGCTCCTGCAGGACCGGATAATACGGTCGCTTCAGCGTCATTTTGAAAGTATATTCATCCGCCGCCTCGGTCTTATCGAGCACATTAAAGAACCCGAGCCAGGTATGGTTCTTGACGTTCTTCAGGATCGCATCGAAGTTCTTCTTCACAATCGCCGCGTTAAAAGCCGTTCCGTCCGAAAATTTCACATTCCGGCGAAGCTGGAACGTATACTCTTTTCCATCCGGCGATATACTCCACGATTCCGCCAAATGCGGTTCAAGCTTGCCCCCTTCCGAATACCGGACCAGCGGTTCGTAAACCATCGATTGCGCCAGCAACTGCGAAGGATTGTATACATGCGGGTTCATGGCTCCAACATCTCTCGGCCAGGATACCGTAACCGTTTTGGCGGCTTGCTCCCCTCCCGCTTCCGAGCTGTGTTCGGAGTTGGTCTTGGAGGAACAACCTGCGAATACCATGCATAGGATAAGCAGAATGATGAGCAATGTCCTTCTCTGTGATGCAAACATTTGAATAAAAATCCCCTCTCAGCTTTCTTTTCTAAATGATAACGATTATCACTATCAATCGCATATTAGCGGATAAATCTCCCTCTGTCAATAAATTAATTGCTTTTAGGCAATAAAAAAATCCCCTAATTGCGGGGATTCCATCGTACGGGTGACTTGCTATGAATGGATGATACTTATAAGCCTAGGGGACCTTAGGATACCCTCTTTCCAATAGTGCAGATACTTGAGCTTCATTCGGATATACGGCTTTATGTATACGTTCCTGTTATCTTCATGCATTTCCAGCGGCTTGCAGACCGTCAGCGGCGTCAACTTCTGAATGGGGTCAATTCCCTCGGAAACAACGCCGACCTGCCTCAAGCCCTGCTTCTTGTCCGGCAACGAAACAAGGAACCCGGATTGATCTTTCCGATAACCGGTCAAGTAAAATTCGCCTTCCTGACAGTGGTCGATCTTGAGCCAATGCTCCGAATGGCGGCCCTCGTACAGGCTGTCTTTATTTTTGGCGACGATCCCTTCCATCCGGCGGTTGCGGATTTCTTCGAACATCCTACAGCCGTCCGCTTCGATAAAAGGAATTTTCCCGATATGGCGGTTGCCGAGGTCGATTCCATTCAGGATTTCCCGCCTCTTCATCAGCGGCGACCCCGGAGATCCCTGCCCTTATAATACAGAATATCGAAGACGATGTAATTGACGGGATGTCGCTCGCTTCGCCGGATGATTTCCCGCCGGTTTCGCAGCCGTAAACGCTCTTCGACGCATTCGTAATCGATAAGCCCCGTTGCCGCATTCACGGCCGCCACTTCCCCGTCGAGGACAATGTCCTCGTCAACGGCCAGATGGTACAGCTCGGGATACAGCCTCGTTATGTCCTGATTGAACCGGGAATACAACCGCGTCGTCCGGTTCAAATGCGAATAAATCAGCCGGTGTCCGTCGATCTTCGGTTCAAAAATATACTCTCCGTCATTGAACGGTTCATCATAGACTTCGGGTAACATGGGAATGAACATGCAAAAAAACACCTCTAGGTGCCATTGTATCAATCCGCAGGCGGCCTGTAGAGGTGTAACTTCTGGAAATGCAGGGATTTCAAAGCGCCCGGGCTGTTACTCCAGCTCCCTTACAGGCACCTTAAAGTACCATACCAGCAGCACAGCTGCAATAACGGATAACCCATAGCACAGCAACGGCCTTATGTAGTGAAGCCTAGAGAAGACAAAAAGCGCCATGTTAAAAACAATCGACCACCATATGTTCCATCCGTTATTATAAGAAAATTGACCAAGCCACATACTGAACCATTCCAGCATGGACCATAAAGCAACCCAGAGACTGATCCAGCCTATTTGCTTAAGCCTCCCGGAGGGAAAACGTCCCAAATAAACAAGCAGCATGCTCGGGTAGGCAATCAACATGACGAACAGATTCATTAACGTATGGTTGGGCAAGATGGCGGTGGGGGCATATTTCCACAGATGATGCCCCTCTGTAAGTACGTTATGGAGGAGATCGCAGCAAATGAAGTAAAGGATCGTGGCGTGATAGCTTCGCCAGTTTCTCCAATCGCCCCAGCGCCAAGCAACTACGGTATCGATTAACGTTATCATAATATTGAACATGCGGCTCGTCCTTTATGGGAGACTGCAGCATATTATTGGTATTCTTACCACAAATTATACTAAAATTGCGTTTGATCGCATTCGGGATAACGGATCTCTTTTGCATCTTTTAGCCTTCATAGGTTAGAAATACCATCTATATATATCATAGCGTATTTTTGGGGAAATAAACAGACTACCCATATTTGTATGACCGGCTATAATGGAAGACGTTCATCCATTTGATCACAGGAGGTTATGCCTGATGGAGCAGCAAAGGTCGGGGCCGCCAGAAAAGCGGCGGCGGAGTGGGTCATGAAGCATGCCGGCCGGGAGCCGGGTTTCCGGGGTGCTTATTTCAGCGGTTCGACGGTGGCGATGCCGGACGATGCGGTGCTGCCGTCCGCCTCCGATATCGACGTCATGGTCGTCATTGACCAAGCCGCGCCTCCGCTTAAGCCTGGGAAGTTTATGTACCGCGGCACTTTGCTGGAGGTTTCGTTATTATCCTGGAACCAGCTGGCCTCGGCGGAAGGGGTGCTGACACATTATCACCTGGCGGGCGGCTTCCGCACGGATACGATCATTGCCGATCCCACCGGGCATTTGCACAGGCCGCAGGAGCAGGTGTCCCGCCATTTTCACGAAATGGAATGGGTGCGCCGGCGCTGCGGGAACGCCCGGGAGAAGATTGAGAACGGACTTCGCTCCCTCGATCCTTCCGCCCCCTGGCACGATGTGGTGACCGCATGGCTGTTCCCGACGGGCATCACCACGCATGTCCTGCTCGCCGCTGCGCTCCGCAACCCTACCGTCCGGTGCGTTACCTTGCCGCGCGGGAGGTGCTGAAGGAATACGGCCACGACCGCCTCTACCCGGAGCTGCTGCAGTCGCTGGGCTGTACGGATCTGACGCCCGGGCGCGCGCTGCACCATCTGGACGGGCTTGCCCGCACCTTCGACGCCGCCGTCTCCGCGGCCCGGACGCCGTTCTTCTTCAGCGGCGATATCACCGCCGCCGCACGGCCGATCGCCATTGACGGAAGCCGCGAGCTGATCCGCAGAGGGGATCACCGCGAAGCCGTGTTCTGGATGATCGCGACCTTTGCACGCCGCCATAAGATTCTGGCCGCCGACGCGCCGGAGCTGCATCGGTCGCTCGCCCCCGCTTTTGATGAAGCGCTCGCCGATCTCGGCATTGCTTCGACGGAAGACCTCTCCCGGCGCGCTGAGGAGGTCGCCCGTTTTCTGCCCCGGCTCTGGGAGACCGCGGAGGCGATCATGCAGGCCAACCCGGATATCACCGCCAAAGGAAGCTGATCAGCCATATGCTGCGGCTGGTATAACCCGAGCCCAGCAATGCAAGCTTCCTCATCCGCGACGCATGGCATCCGCCTTACGGCTTATGCTGCTCCACCCAGTTCGGGATATGATGCCCGAAGTACCGGCCTATTTTCTCGACTTCCGTCATAATGCGCTTGATGCCCTCCGCGGTGAGGAACCAGTTGTCTTTCGTAATCCCCCTTCTGTCGATGACGGGCGCAACGAAAAACTGCGTTTCCTTGGGAAACACGGTCTGGTAGGTCAATAGCGCCCGTCTGGCGTGCCCGGCTTTGCAGGACAGAATGACCTTCCTCGGATACAAACCGGCCGTCCTCAGCACCTCCCAGGAGAACTGAGCGTTTTGAAACGTATTCTGCGCCTGGTCCTCCTTCCATATGGCCTCCTCGGGCACACCGAGCGAAATGCCGATATGGCGCAGGAATTCCCACTCCGTCGTCTCTATATACGGGTTCGTTCCGCCGGAAGGAAGGATGACAGGCGCGAGCCCCCGGTGATATAATTCGGCCGCCTTTTCCATTAGCGGAGGATGGTTTCCGCCCGGCACCAGGATCACGTCCGCCTCCTCCACTTCGGTTTCAACAAAAATAAATTGGGTGATGCAGTCGAAAGGATATGACACTTGTGATTCCTCCTTGGCTCCGTCTGGAAAATTCATACGTTCATTTTCACTAAAAAACGGTCGCCGAGGCAACCGTTTTTTCCCTTATGAAGATGACGCCGGCTTCCGAAATTTCTTCACTATGTCCAAAATATATTTGAGCGCCACGCTGATTCCCCCGATGAAATAAAGACTCAAGAGAATCCAGCCGGTAGGATCGATGGAGACCATGGATAAAATGACGTTGAGCGGCAGGACATAGTACAGAATATCCTTCAAATAGCTTAAAAAGGATGTATCGAAAGTGCCTCTCCAAAAGGATTGAAGAAAGCCGATGAGAAAATCGAGGATCATCAGCCCGAAAACGGCCCACATGGTATAAAGCATCCAGTCTGTCAGGGTCAAGCCCATTTATCATCACCACCTTAGTACACACTATGCCAGATATACTGACATGGTGTGGACAAAGCTCAACCCATTTTTTTGCCCCGCTGCGTTCGGCATTCCTTACGGTCGCTTCAGGAGGCTCGCCGTCCGCTGGGGATGCGAGAGCGGAAAGTGGTGCGCCGCGGGCAGCGTGACGACGCAGGAAGAACGATAGGGCTCCGGCGGCCGGTACACCCGGTCCTGCGTACCCCAGAGGATTTGAACCTCGGGCCTTGACAGCGCGCGGGAGAAACCCGGAAGCTCTCCGTTTTCGTCAGGGTGGAGAAAGCCTCGGCTGTCGTCTTGCGTACGCGTGGCGAACGAAGCTCTTCAAGCACATAAGGAATATACGTCGGCGGAATCTCCCCGGCGCTTTCGAAGCAGGTTTGCGACAACAGCTGCTTTTGCAGTCCCGAGGCGGTGAGTCTCCGAAGTGCGGCCTCCGTCAGCCGTGCGCTCCGGTATTTCATCGGCGCAGCATGTAGTACCGGCTGGAGCAGATGCAAACGGCCAATGCATTCAGGGACGCGTTCCCATGCTTTGGCGGCAAGCGACCCGCCCAGCGAATGGCCGATCAAGGTAACCGGGGTATCGAACGCCCGAATCGCCCGCACCAGCGCTTCGATATGGCCTTCCAGCACATCCGGATGATGATGGTACGGCGAACGCCCGAGCCCCGGGAGATCGACCAGGCAAACATCCGCTTCCGGGAACTGTCCGGCGAGGGGCAGGAGGCCGTCCGCCCCGCTCAAGAGGCCGTGAACGAACACGATCGGTCGCTTCCCGGGATCCGTTCCCTTTCGCTCCAGCGAAGCCAAGGGCCCTCTTTTCCCGCGAATATATCCGGCCGGCTGCACATGAGGATGAACGATACGAAAATCGAGATCGGCGAAGATGAACGGCAGGATGTCCGGCTTCACCTTGTGGGAGAGCCCGTGACGGTTCCGGATCTTTTGCGCGGCGGACAGCGGGTATTCCTCATTCACGATAAAATCAAGCGACTCCTTCGGAATTCCGAGCTTCCGGCCCATCGGGGTATCCAGCACCTTGGACAGAAAAGCCGGCGGGATGGAGCCGACCGGCCTGGCGACCCGCGGCTCTTTGGCCATATGCTTTCCGAGCTCCAGCATCGTCGGACTGTTCTCCCTCTCATCCATCAAGAAATAGGTTGCGCTGTCCGGCTGCGTTTCGCAGGCAAGCGCGCTGATGAATTCGGCCGCATGATCCACATGCACGAGCGGAAGCCAGTGCGATCCGCCGCCGGGAACAAGCCTCATCAGCTTGCGCGCCGCGGAACCGACCAGGATGCCGAGCCCCCGGTTTGCGGCGTATCCCCGTGCTCGGAGTCGCCGATCACGACGCTTAGATTCACGACGGAGAGCGGGAATCCGTGCGTCCGGGCCGCCTGCCGGACCCGCAAATCCGCCAGAAACTTCATCCGTTCATATGGCGGCATCGCCTCCAGCCGGGCGATCATCGGCTCCGGCTCCAGGAAATTATCGTCGTCAAAGGGACTCTTGAAGCCGACAAGATGAATGAAGTGCTTCAGCCCCCGGCCGGCATGGATACGCGCGGCCAGAGCCAGCATTTCATCGGCGACCTGGAAGAAGGCGGCGCGGGCCGCGTCCTCCCCGAGTAAAATATCCATCGGTCCCCCCGCGTGGATGACCACATCCGCCGTCTCGGCCCACTCCCGATCCGGCTGGCTTAGCCCAAGAGAGGGTGCGCTCAAATCGCCGGTCACCGGCCTGATTCGTCCGGAAACCCAGGCCTGGTCCAAATTCATCCGTTTGCAAATGTCCTGCCATTTCCGCTGCGACCGCACAAGAACGGTCACACTGTGGTCTTCCAAGATCAGCTTCTGCAAAGTATGCATGCCGATAAAGCCCGTCCCGCCGGTAAGAAAAATATGTGCCAATTCGTTCGCCTGCTTTCTCTGCCATTTTAGTACTAATCAGTTCTAAACGAGGTTAAAAAAATACTTTAGCGGAGCCGCTAAAGAGGTAAAGCCTTATCTATCCATGTGAAGTGAGCGGCGCGTGGATTGGGTTCCGTCGATCGACAGACAGAAGCCCCCCTTGCCGTGCAGCATTTCACTCGAATAGTACTATATAGTACTAGTAATTCATTGTCAACTCGGAATCGAAATTATTTTCTTGACCGTTTGGTCTGGAATATGTATATTTATGGATAAAGAGAGACCAATCTTTGAAAAAAAGAGAAGAGGTGATTCGGATGTTTACCCATACTGCCGATTACGAGGGAAGACTTCAAGCTGCGCAGAAGCTTTTTGAACAATTTAAGCATTCGATGATAAACCAGGACATGGATCCATTCATCGAGCTGTTTGATGATGAGGTCGTATTCGAATTTCCCTATGCACCGGACGGCTTCACCCAAAGGCTGGAAGGAAAAGCCGCACTTTATGACTATGTGAGGAACCTTCCCGGTCAATTAAAGCTGTCGCAATTTACCTTCATCGAAACCAAAGATGGCAAAATCGTACACTACAAGGATTATTGGAATCCGCTCGTCGTTCTTGCAGCCCTTGGCGATGAAGCTTCCTTCCCCAATTTTTCGCATTCAGATAAGGAGTGAATACCATGGAGAACAACGGCAACATTCTGATCACCGGAGCCAGCGGCAAAACGGGGAGCCGGATCGCCAGGCGTCTGGTTCAGCTCGGTTATCCCGTTCTCACTGCCGGACGCGGCATCCCCCGGATCGACAGCGCGGAGCATGTTCACTTCGATTGGAACGACAGGACAACATTTGGGCCGGCCTTAAGCCGGACGGATAGGGTGTACCTTGTAGCTCCCATCGCCGTGATGGATCCGTCCAGGGTCATGCTGCCTTTCCTGGAAACGGCCCTTGAGGCCGGCGTGAAGCGGTTCGTTCTGCTGAGCAGCGCTTCCGTACCCGAAGACGGGCCTGTCTTCGGCCCGGTGCATCAGGCGATTCGTCAGCTCGCTCCGGAATGGACGGTACTGCGGCCTTCTTACTTCATGCAAAATTTCACCGAAGGCCAGCATGCCGGGACCATGAACCGCGAAGGCATCCTGGTTACGGCAACCGGGGAAGGCCGGATCGGATTCGTGCATGCGGACGATATCGCCGAAGTCGGCGTGCGGGCGCTGATCGATGAACAGCCGCATAATACCGAGCACCTGATTACCGGCCCTGAGGCGTTGAGCTACGGGGAGGCGGCTGCGATCATCGGTGCCGCGACCGGTCGGCCCATCCGGCACGTGCATGTGGACAGCAAGCGGCTCGCGGAGGACTTAACCCGGCTGGGGCTTCCCGGGGACTACGCTTCCTTCCTGGCAGGTCTCGACGATGCGATCCGAACCGAGGGGACCGAGGACCTCGTCACCGATACCGTGGAACGCGTGACCGGCCACCCGCCGGTCTCCTTGGCCGAGTTTGCCGCATCCCATGCGGCGGCTTGGAAAGTAACGGTTTAATTTTCCATAAAAAAACGGAATGCGTATGGTGCCGGCAGGCGCATTCCGTTTCATTTTCAAACCCTTCCTGAACGATCGACACACTGACAACAAGCACGATTCCGTTAGGCGTCATAGTTTCCCTCAAATCGCTGTAAGCGTCGGGTTCGTATCCGTCAGCCATTTGGCGGCTTCCAGAAAATCCTCCGCAACATAATCCGGCGACGCCTGGTCATACCACAAGTGATGGTAATTCTCCAGGGAAGACTTCCCCACCCCGTCTTGACCAGCACTTTGACGGCTCCGACCGCCGCTGCAGCCAGCATGTCCGTCGAACCCACATCGCCGACCACGGCGCAGCGGGTTAAGTCCAGACCATGCTCTTGTGCGGCCCGAAGAAGCGACCCGGGTTTGGGTTTATGGCAATCGCACCCTTCATCCGACTCGTGCGGGCACAGATAGACGGCATCGAAGCCGTAGGATGCAAACTGCCGGAGAAAATCGGCTTCGGACGCAAGCCCCTTCGCGATATTATGCTGGTTGGTAAACGCAAATAGTTTCATGCCGGCGCTTTTGAGTAACTTCAATGCGTCCGCACTGTAAGGATAAAGCTCAAAATCGTTCGGATGAATAAAATGTCCCGTCCCCCCGATCGTCCCGTCCCGGTCCACAAATACGGCCTGAAGTGTCTGCAAGCTCCTTCCGCCCCCTCACCCCAATTTGTTTACTGCGCGATACACCTCCTTTATACCATATTTTGGTTCGGAGTAATATTCAACATGACCTATGCAGTTCACTTTCCGGGAACAACACCATAATCGCGGAAGATACCTTTTTCCCAGGGGTATATCTTCTAGATTATAGGCGATTCACCAATGGCGGCTGTTACGCGGCACGCCCTCTTGGCTGTTTTGCTTTCTTTATGCGATCGGCCTCGTATCGAATTGTTCCTCGGATGTTCAGACAGCTCAATTAGCAGAGAAGGACACGCTTCCGAGGGCAATGTTCCAGCCCTGGAAAAATGGAGCGAAAGCGGCATCAATTCGACTTCCTACGTTTAGAAGCTGAAGTGATGGAGGAAAACAGTGTGTTCCCATGTCGCCCGATCTTCTTGATTGAATGTAAGAGAAACTAAAGCCCTAATCAAAGTGCTGTCATAAATTAGGGTTTTAGCACTATTAACAAAGTTTATTTCAATCCCGATGCTATAGGTGTTCATATTTTCGTCATTTATCGATTGTATTCGATTGTAAATGACAACTTTTAAAAAATCTCGATAAAGGCAACCCTGGCGAAAGCCAGCGACGCAAAGCTACAGGGGCTTCTGCAGCAATAGCCGCATGCCAGCCAGCTACCGAAGGACGGGGGATATCATGCGAACCTTTCCTGTCGGCTTGGGAAAGGTTCTTTTTCGCATGTGAACGAACCGGGACGAAAGGAGGATGTTGGTTCCGCTGTTCCGAATAGGGCAATGCATGTTGCCGTGATTTAACTCGTGTTGCGAGGGGGAGTGAAAGTTGAAAAAGTAAGAACGAGTGAGCAAACAGGAGATTCCATTACTTTTTAGCAGGAGGATATGAAATGAACTTATCAAAAAAGGGAAACCGTTTTATTTCCGGTATTGTTTGTTTTACGTTGGCAGTAACAAGCTTTATCGGTTTGGGGAGCAGCAATACGGCGAAAGCGGCGACGGTTTCACCGCTCATTACTTCCTACAAACCGCAGGTAGTCAATGCCGATGCAAATGTTTCCTATACGGATTCCTCCGGAAACACGATAGCGGCAACCATCCACCATCCGGGCATTGCCATGAGGCAGGCGGATTTGGACAATATGCGCGATCATGTAAGAGCAGGGGACGAGCCTTGGAATACGGCATTCAATGTGTTTGCCAGCGACCCTCAATCGAGGAAAAATCCAAGAGTATTATACGTAAATGGAAATGACCTATTCGTAAATATTCGCGGTCCTTGGGCGTTTACCGACGCAAATGGTGTCTATTGGCCTAATCCCAGCGATTTTGTAGGCACGCGCGCGAATTACGATGCTGAAACTGCTTTCAAGCAAGCCATTATGTGGTATATTACCGGCGATGATACATATCGTTCCAGTGCCATGTATATCATTAGATCTTATTCTGCTATCCAGTCTGCTACCCCGCATAGAAATTTCCGTTTTGCAACGATGACGTATTTGCTCGCGGCGGCGGCAGAAATTTTACGCTATTCCGATTGTCAAACGCAGAGTCTAAAATGGACGGATACGGATACGCAGAATCTGGCAAATGCGATGAAGATTGTTACGGTCACTTATGACGCTCATTGGTATTTCATGAATCAGCATCAGTTCAATGTCATGGGAACGATCGGAAGAGCGATCTTCACCAATGACTTGCAGCTTTATGCGGAGGCCGTGGAAGCAACAACTGTGAATACCGCAGGCCAGCATGGAGGAAGAAACGGCTCGATTATGTACCAAATGCGCATGATGACGGCAAATGAAATAACGGGAGAAGCACTGGCTCCGTCGGATTATCACGTGCAGGTCATGGAAATGGGGCGCGATGTGGGGCATTCTTACGACGATGTCGCCGGACTGTCTACATTAGTTCAGACCATCTATGCGCAAGGCACTAAGGTTGACCCGGTAAAGGGAACGATGTCTACTGCGGCTAATGCGGTGAATGTATTCAACTTCCTGGATGACCGGCTGCTCGCAGGCACCACCTATATTGTAAAATACCATCTCGGTTATGATGTGTTATGGACCCCCGCATACTTCGATGGATCTGCCTATTATGATGGAATCAACGCATGGAGCAGAGGGAGAATAGATTCGTTCTTCAGTGTTTTATACAATTATTATAAATATATCGAGCACCAGGATATGACCCAGGAAAAATACAAATACCTGGCCTATGTCTACGAAACGAGAATGCCGGAAGTAGCTGGAAAGGATTATCCGCTTGCTACCTTGCTGTATACGCCTGATGCGGCAAAGACTGACGGCTTGAACAACCGGAAAACGTTAGGCGGAATCACGAGGCTCGCAGCAACGTCGGCAGGCCCGGATCAGATCAACTTAAGCTGGACCGCTGTACCGGGAGCTTTAGGCTATAACATTTATAGGTCCACTACAGTAAACGGAACTTATACCAAGATTAACAGTGCGCCCATTACGGATGCCTATTACAGCAGCACAGGGTTAAATCCGAGCACAATTTACTATTATAAGGTAGGCGTAGCCGGAGGGGCGACGTCAGCTGTCGTATCGGCGGCAACAGGAGGAACCGGCGTCCCTGCTTTGGATGCAAGCAGTTATACCATTATGGTCAATGACACGCATAATACGGTATTGCAGGTTGTTTATCCTGATGGGAGCAGTAAGAATCTTACCAATCAAGCGAGCTACACATCATCCAATCCGGCCGTGGCAACAGTGGATGCGGCAGGCGCGGTCAAGGGGATAAGTACAGGTACAGCTACGATTACTGCCGCCTATAACGGACAAACCTACATTGCCACAGTACGAGTAGTCATTGATACCAGCTTGATTACCTGGTATAAATTTGACGAAACAAGCGGAACTACAGCTGCAGACTCATCAGGATACGGCAATAACGGGACGATCAACGGCGGCAAGCAATATAACCTGGAAAGCAGGCAAATATGGCAATGCAATCAACTTTGGAGGAGCAAATACGGATGCGACTTATGTGGTGCTTCCGGGTAATCTCGTAGACAATTTGGACAGCATGACCGTTTCCGCTTGGGTATATACCAGTAATACCAGTGACTATACCAGTTTATTTACAGCCGGGCCAACGACAGCCTCATCTCCAGCGAAATATATGATGTTCCAGCCTAAAGGAAGCCGATTTATGATTACCGCAAGCGGATCATCGGCGGAACAGAATATTGCACAGGGTAGCAATCTGGCGACCAACACATGGAAGCACATAGCGGTCACTTTATCAGGAAGCACAGGTACTTTATACATTGACGGACAAGTGGCGGCAACGAATACGGACATGACGTTAAAGCCTTCGGATTTGGCGCCGACTACAAGCGGGAACTTTATCGGAAAATCGGAATGGACAGCAGATAAATATTTAAAAGGGCAGGTTGACGACTTCAGAATCTATAACCGTGCTTTAAGCTCGGATGAAGTTGCCGGCGTGATGAATGGACAGACATTAGCAACGGTGCCGACGATTCCAACGGGAGTAACGGCAACAACGGCAGGTGCCAGTTCGATCAATTTAAGCTGGCCGGCCGTAGCGGGAGCAACGGGGTATAACGTATACGTTGCCAATTCTTCAGCGGTAAATGCCATATATACACAAGTAAATAGCGATGTGGTTACAGGAACAACATTCGCCCACACGGGATTAAAGGCGAATACAACTAATTATTACAGGATTACGGCTGTCAATGCAGTAGGAGAATCGGATGTGTCGGCTACCGCTTCGGCAACCACCTCAAACATGCCGGATACCAGTCTGATAGCCTGGTACAAATTCGACCAAACAAGCGGAACCACAGCGACGGACTCATCGGGATATGGGAATAACGGGACTGTATATGGCGGAGCTGGTGCTGCTTGGACGGCAGGCAAAAGCGGAAGCGCAATAGATCTTGGCGGAAATAACGCCTATATTGCTCTTCCTGCCGGTGTTGTCTCCAGTGCAGACAGTGCCACTGTTGCAGCTTGGGTTTATCTGGATACCGTGAGCAACTGGATGCGAATTTTCGATTTCGGTTCCGGCACTTCTACCTATATGTTCCTCACGCCGAAAAATGGGGCAACCGGCAAAATGCGTTTTGCGATAAAGAACAACGGCTCAAGCGAGCAAATCATTGACGGGCCATCGGCGTTGGGGGCAGGAGGTTGGCATCATGTAGCGGTCACATTAAATGGCGCAACCGGCATCCTCTATGTTGACGGCGCTGAAGTAGGGCGCAATAGCTCTATGACCATTAAACCTTCAAATATGGGAGCCACCACGCAAAACTGGATCGGCCGTTCCCAATTCTCCGATCCATATCTCAATGGACAAGTGGATGACTTCCGTATTTACAGCAAAGCTCTGACCGCCGAAGAGATTGCCAGCCTTGCCGCATTGCAATAGGCGCAACAGGATACAACAGATTATCTCTGCAGGGAGGAAGCTTGCCCTGCAGCAAGAATAAGAAAAATACAGTCGGCAGACAAAAAAACGGTCGGGTAGGGTGTGTAGTATCTACCCAACCGTTTTTTGTTTGACACACTGTGGTCCCCGGAAATGAAATTTTTCGTTCAATATTGCCGTTGTTGTCGGGTTTCGGCCTAGAGAGTCTGATTGAAAACCAGAAATTTACCAAGCTTTACCGCGACCTGCAGGTTATGTATTCAACCCAAGCCAGAAACGATTGTTTATGCTCCGGATGGCAGGCAATAATGTAAGGCTCGGAATCCATTCCTTCAAAATCCCGGCCCTGAAAATCGATCACCGCCGCGCCCGCTTCTTTCGCCATCAGGATTCCGGCGTACAGATCGTCCCCTTCGGAATTGTAAAGCACGATGGCGTCCAAATCCCCCCGGGCCAGCATGCACCATTGAATGGAGGGGGCCCACAGCCGCAGGACCCGTTTAAACCCGGCATCCATTTGATGTTTGAGCGCCATCGCTCTCCCATCCTTTTGGACATGATGCCCCTGGATCCATCCGACGGTCATTTTAGAGAGCGCCGGACTTTTGGTTATGGACAGCGGTCTGCCGTTGCAGGTCGACCCCTTCCCTTTTTCCGCCACGTATAACTGATCCAGATGGGATTCGTAGATGACGCCGAGCACCGGTTCCTTGCGATAAATGAGCGTAATCGACACCCCGTAGACCGGGAGCCCGACGGCATAGTTGTTGGTTCCGTCCAGCGGATCGACGAGCCACAGCCAATCCCCCTCCTCGCCGGTCCATCCCGTCTCTTCGCTTCGGATTTGATGATCGGGAAATCGCGACAGAATGGCCTTCAAGATGGCATCCTCCGCCAGCGTATCGACCAAGGTTACCAGATCGCCGTGATCTCCTTTTTCCGCGACCTGCTTTTCCTTGAAAAAACAGTCTCTTGCGAGCTCCCCGCCTCTTTGGCGGCGCTAATGGCTACTTCTCTTGCGGCTTTAAGAATGTCTTCCAAATAAATCCCCCTTCGTTCAATTTAAATAGTAAGTTCTCCATAGACTGGTAAAATTCCTTTTATTGTGCTTTACAGCGAATAGCTATACCAAAAATAAAAAGCCCTGCATCTAGAAGTATGCAGAGCCCGGTTATATCATAGACGGCCCGGATTATTTCCGGTAAGCCACGGGGAAGCTCTCTCCGGACATGAATTCCCCGGCTTTTACATGAATATGCGCTTCCATCGGATGATTACCGGTCGGCGCATACACTGTATGCCCGGGCATGTAGTGAACGGCGATCGCACGCCGCTTGTGCTCTGAACGGTTGCTCGGACTGCCGTGCCAGGTCAGCGAATGATGATAGCCGACCTGGCCTTTCTTGATTTCGAACGGCACCGCTTCCACCTTCGCCCCTCCGGAAGCGGCTCCGGCCGCTTGTGAAGCGGCATGAAGTCCGGTGTGTGGGTCAAATATTTTTGATGGTTGCCCCACTGGTGGTCGCCGGGCACCATCCACATGCAGCCGTTCTCGATCGTTGCATCGTCCAGCGCAACCCAGGCGCTGACCAGATCCGCCGGCTGGATGACCGGCCACAGCGGATGATCCTGGTGCCAGTTGGTCGGCCCGCCCGTCACCGGAGGTTTATATTGAATTTGATCATGCCATATTCTTAAAGTGTCGGTACGGCACAGCTGCGCCACTTCCTCGCAAATCGTCCGGTTCTTCGCGTGATCCAGAAAAGCCTCGCTCGCCATCCAAATGTTCACGATTTGGACGACCGTTTCTTTCTTGGTGATGGTCATGCCGTAATGTGAGTTATCGAGCATGTTCCGATTAAGCACTGGACTTTTGACGGATTTGCCTTCCATGACCATGTCCAGCTCTTCTCGCAGCCGCTCGACTTCCTCCCCCGAAAGCACGACCCCGCCTTTTAGAAAACCATCCTTATCAAACTGCTCAATCTGTTGGTCCGTCAGCATGTTGATTCCTCCTTATTGTTCTTTGCAGCCTTATCATAACAGCATGGGAGCCGGCCGGTCGTTAGAGTTTTCCAAGCAACCGTTGCACTTTTCCCAGATTCTATGGAACAATAGGATCAAGCTTATTCGAACAGGAGGCGTGTAAAAACGATGACTTCTCCGAAAGCTTTTACCGTGAATGTGGGCACCATTGGAGGCTTACGGCCGACGGTAAATTATGCGAACTACTTTACGGCACCGGCGGGCCGCCATTGGGGGCCGAGAAAGATCCCGGATTATCAGCTGGTCTATATCGCGGAAGGAAGCGCGACGCTGGAATATTCGGGCAGGAAACTTCAGCTGGAACCGGGACATTGCATTTTTTACGGTCCGTACACGCCTCACCGTCTGGCTGTCTCCCCATTGAAACCGCTTACGTTGTCAAGCGTTCATTTCAGTTGGGACGCCGAATCGGATCAGCCCGTCTCCCCATCCCTGAGATCAAACCCTGCCCGGAGGAAGAGCTGGAAAAGCCCGCACCTCTCTATATGGTTCATGCGGAAGGAATCGGTGACGTCGAGTCGCGGCCTTTTTATGACGTGCAAGGGCTTGAAGGGCATTTTGTCCGGTTAGCAAGCGAATTTCTGCATCAGGAGCCCGGCTATGAAATCATCATGCGGGGTTATATGCTGCAGCTGCTGGGGACGCTGATCCGCTTTCAACTCGATAAGCGGTTTCGCGCCGCGAGCGAACGGAGCAAAATCGCCAAGGCCGTGGAAGCGATCCGGAACCGGCCTGCGCATGCATGGACGATCCCTGAACTGGCAAGCCTTTCGGGCTACCATCCGACGTATTTCGCCGAGCTGTTCCGGGAAGCAACGGGTTATACGCCGAAGCATTATCTTGTGCTGGAACGGATTAAGCAGGCGCAGCAGCTGCTCCTCCGGGAGAAGTCGGTCGAAGCGGTGGCGCTGAAGCTCGGTTATTCCAGCGTTCATTACTTTTGCCGCAACTTCAAAGCCGTGACGGGCCTGACGCCGACCGAGTTCAAACAGCGGAACTGGGGATTTTAACACCGGCAGTAAAATTCCTTCGAGCCCGGGCCGTTTCGACATCTTTTGTCTCCTCCGAAGTTTACAATGGAATAGACCGGAAGCCTATATCCAGGAGGTTGATAAAAACATGTCAGATCGTCTAATCATCGGAAGCGCTACCCATTCTTATGAGGTGCAAGAGGACTGGGGCCGGCTTCCGGAAGGGATCCGTTACGGGTACACGCATGGGATATGCGTCGATGCGGAAGACCGGGTTTACGTACACCATACCGGGGTTCAGTCCGTCGTTGTATTCGATAGCGACGGCCGCCGCCTGTCCTCGTGGGGCGACGAGTTCGAAGGAGGGGCACACGGTTTCTACTTACATATGGACAGCGGCGGAGAAGAACACCTGTATTTCGCCGATACGAAACGCGCCATGGTCGTCAAGACCACACTTACCGGCGAAGTGCTGCTTCGCATCGAACCGCCGGACCGGCCGGATTTGTACGGTCCCGAACGGCGTTACGTCCCTACCGACGTCTGCGTCGCACCGAACGGCGATATCTACGTATCCGACGGCTACGGCCAGTATTATGTGCATCATTACGACGCCTCGGGACGCTACATCCGCAGCTGGGGCGGGCGCGGCTCGGAGCCGGGACAGGTCCTGGAGCCCCACGGCATTTCGGTCAATTTGAGGGGCGAGGAGCCGGAGCTGTATGTGGCCGACCGCCGCAACCACCGGATCCAGGTTTTTACGTTGGAAGGCGAGCATAAGCGGTTTGTGGAGCATAACCTGGATTTGCCCTGCGGATTTTACTTCTTCGGGGATGAGGTTTACATACCGGATCTTAACAGCAGGGTAACGATCCTGGACGACCGGGACCGCTTAATCACGCACTTGGGCGAAGACCAGCAGGCTTACAAGCAGAAGGGCTGGCCTAATTTGCCGAAATCGTATTTCCGGCCGGACAAGTTCAGCTCCCCCATGGGGTTTGCGTCGATTCGGAGGGAAATGTATACGTCGCGGAATGGATTTCGGACGGCAGGATAACGAAGCTGGTCCGGCAGTACTAAAGCCCGGAAACAATGAACGCCGCTGAAGGGATCACCTTCATGCGGCGTTCTTTGCGTTTGGAAACCGGTACTCGTCGGCTTTTAGAGTTTGCGGCCCGTCAATAGCTGCTCTTTCATCCAATAGTTGCGGACCAAGCCGTCTCCTTCTTGGTGCAGCGTCTCGTACATCCTGCGGCGAAGCGTCCTCAGCGAGTCGAAATGCTCCGGATGCCGTACGACATTGTGAAGTTCGTGGGGATCGGCCTGCAGGTCGTACAGCTCGTCGACATCCGTCGGATTCCAGACATATTTCCACTCCCGGGTGCGGATCATCCGCTGCGTGTATAATCCGAACTGCTGCCCGTTGTATGTGGCGACAACCTCTTCTCTCCATCCCTCAGGCTTGCCCCCTGCAGCAAAGGCAGGAGAGTCGTGCCGTGCAGGCGGTGCCGCTGCGGGTCGGGCATGGCCGCGCCTGCCGCAGCGAGCAGGGTCGGCGGCATGTCGAGCAGGTTGTACACGAAGCTGTTGCTGTGGCTTCCCGGCTGAATGACACCGGGCCAGCGCACGGCAAGGGGCACCTTCACCACGTCTTCGTACATGACGTAATGCTTATCCATCATCCGGTGTCCGCCGCACAGATCGCCGTGATCGGCTGTGAAGATGACCAGCGTATGGTCCCGCGCCCCGTGGCGTCCAGCTGCCGGAGCAGACGTCCGACCGCATCGTCCAGCTGGCTGATGATCGCATAATATCGGGCGACGATCGGTGCCCAGTCGCTCCACTGGTAATCTTGAACGTTCCAGTTCAGCAGCTGCTGCTTTTGAATGTAGGGCTTGCCCTCGAACGTATCTGCGAAGCTGCCCCACGGCTGTATTTGATCAGGCGGATACCGGTCGGCGTATTCGGCTGTCGGCCTGCACGGCAAATGCGGCTCCTGGAAATTGACGCGCAGGTGCCAAGGCCCCGGCGAGGCCGCCAGCTTACATAGCAATTCCCCTGCCATATCGGCTGTCCGGTGCGATCGGGTATGCTCCAGCGGCGCCGGGTCGACTTCGCCATAATAGCCGTTCCGGTAAACAAGCTCCGGATAATGTTCAGCGATCCAATCCTTGTAGATGCGATCGCTGTTTATGTATTCGTCATAGCCGTACTGCGTCGGATCGCAGATCGGATGAACGTCCCACTTGCCGACGTAGCTGTTCCGGTAGCCCGCTTCCTGCAGCGACCGGGCCCAGGAGTAAGCCTCCGGCTCCAGCGCGCCGACCTTCAGGGCGATCGAATGGTTCCACAAGCCGCCGAAGGTCTCCGGCCGCTGCCCGCAAACCAGCGACTGCCGGGCCGGGCCGCATACGGGTATATGGCTGTAAGCGCTGCTGAACCAGAGGCCTTCCACTGCCAGCGTATCGATGTTCGGTGTGGACACCGGGGCCATCCGGCTGTATCCGATGCAATCATAGCGAAGCTGATCGGCCATGATTAGCAGAATGTTGGGCTGAGTCACCCGGTATCCCCCTTAAGTTATCCTCTGATGAAGGGCCGCTACCGCTTCATCGAACCTTTCGCGCCGGGGATCGCGCATCCAGTCGTCCCAGGTTAAACCGTACTGCAGAAGAATTTCGTGTATGCGGTTTTTGAACGGCGACCCCGCTTCCAGCTGCACCTTCATTGGATCAGGCCGGTCCCCCAGCATATGGTTCACCCAGTCATCCAGATGACGCTCGAATTCATCGGCCAAAGCGGGATCTTGCTCAGCGATGTTGACGGTTTCTTCGGGATCCGAGCGCAAATCGTAGAGCTCTCTTGGCGGACGACGGTAAGGGCCGGCGTCGGCCGTGCGGATGAATTTGTAGTCCCGGGTGACGATGCCGCGGCTCGCCTGCCAGGCGCATTCGCTTAAGTACACCGCGTCGCGGGTGCCCTCCTCTTCCCCGCCGAGGCTCGGCCACAAGCTTCGACCGTCCAGATCCGGGGGCGCGTCGATGCCGGTCGCTTCCAGGATCGTCGGCATCAAATCCGTCTGCTGCACAAGCCCGCTTACCCTGCGCCCCGCGGGGATTCGGCCCGGATAGCGCATCAGGAGCGGGACATGGACCGTCGTTTCATACAAGCCGCAGTGGTCCCAGTAAATGTCATGCTCCGTCAGGCTTTCCCCGTGATCTCCGAACAGCACAAGCAGCGTATCGTTATACAGCCCCTCGGCGATCAGCAGTTCGTCAAGCTCCCGCGAGCCGGTCGTCCAGGTAACGGATTTCGGCGTCGTATAAGGCGTTAACGTAGGCTGCGTCCGTCACCTGGCCGAGCCGCTCATAGTGGTGGTGCTTGAAGAAAGGATAAGCCGCATGGTTGTAAGCGGCTTCCATGCTTGTATGGCGACGGTCGAAAGGATCGCGCCCCTGTTCATAAAACAGCTCCGTATACGCCTGCGGAGGCAAATACGGAGTGTGCGGATCCCAGTAATGGAGGAACAGGAAGAACGGATCGTCTTTATGCTCGCGAATCCAGGGCAGCGCCAGCTCATTGACCGTCCGGCCGTCGATATTCCGCTTCCTGCCTACCGAATTGATATAGTAGCGGTACCCTCTCGCGAACCATTCCTTGAGCTGGTACAAATTATCGACGGCGGCCGTCGTAAAACCGTGGCTCCTCAGCGGCGCCGGGAGCCACGGCTCGCTCTTCGGAAGCTGCGTCAAGGAAGACCCGTGCGACACGATGCCGGTGCGAAGTCCCACCTTCCCGGTAAAAATACCGGTATGCGCCGCCTCCGTCGGAATATCGGACGCATAGGCCCTTTCGAACAGCGCACCTTCGGATGCGATCCGGTCCATATACGGCGAAGTCGGCTTCGTATAGCCGTAGCGACCAAGACGGGACGCGCGCAGGGTATCGAGAGAAACGAATACGATGTTCATACAGCGGATCTCCTCCCGCCCTTCCGTGCCATATAATCCAGGATGTGCCCCACGTTGCTTTCCACTTCTTCCTTGTCGGTCCGGATGACGATATCCGGCTGCTCCGGCGTCTCATAAGCATCCCCAATGCCCGTAAAATGCGATATTTCCGCATTTCTCGCTTTGGCGTACAGCCCTTTCACATCGCGCCGTTCGCATTCCTCGAGCGGGCAGTCTACGAAAATTTCCACGTATTCCGGCGACTCGCTGCGCGCCAGATCCCGCATTTCCCGGTAAGGGGTGATGGCGGAGACCAGCACATCGATACCGTTTCGCGATAACAGCTTGCTGATAAATATGATGCGGCGAATATTTTCCAGACGATCCTCCCGGCTGAAGCCGAGTCCTTTGGATATGACGCTCCGCGACTCATCGCCGTCGAGGAGCTCCGCCGCCTTTCCCGCTTTTTGCAGCTCTTCCAGCAGGGCGCGGGCCGTCGTCGTTTTCCCCGCTCCGGATAATCCGGTAAACCACAGCACCAAACCCGGTTTCACGCTCATCCTTACCTTCCTCCCTCGGATCGGCGGAATGAAAGGGGGACCGCTCTTCGGCGGCCCTCCCTTAGGTAACCTTCTTCCCGCTTAAGCCGATGTGATTTCCTTCGCCGAGCTTTCGCCCGCTTGAGCATCCGCCTGCTTCTCCTTGGACTGCAGGCTCTTCGCCGTCTTCGGTGAACCGATATGCAGGGAATCGAAGGCCTGCTGGGAGCTGGCGAACGGACCGCCGCCAAGTCCGTGCCAATTCAGGTTTTTCATCATCGGATTCGGCCGTCCGGTCGCTTGTTCCCTTGCCGCGATATGGGCTTCCATTTTGGATTTCAGCGCTTCGACCACGTCCGGCCTCTCGTCCGCCAGATTGTGCAGCTCCTCCGGATCGTGGACGAGATCGTACAGCTCCACCGGGGGCTTGAAGTGAAAATCGGGCTCGAGCGCCACGATCAGCTTCCATTTCGGCGTACGCCAGCCGTGCTTTCGCATCCAGGTGCACTCTGTGATGTACATCTCGCTTTCCTTCGCACGCCGCTTGCCCTGAACTAAGGGGAGCAGGTGCGGCCGTCGAATTTGATGCCGCTGTCGATGCCAAGCAGCTCGAGGATTGTCGGCATAACGTCTTTGATTTGCGTCGGAGCGGACACCCGTTTGCCCGCTGGCGACCGGCCCGGGAAACGCAGGATGAGCGGGATGCGCAGGTTTGTCTCATACAGGCCGTGGTGGTCGTAATAACAGTCATGCTCGTTCAGCGTCTCCCCATGATCCGACGTGACGATGACGAGGGTTTCCTCTTCGAGACCAAGGGCGGCCAGTGAAGTGAAAATCGACTGAATCGCCGCATCCATATAAGCGATCGCCCCGTCATATTGAGCATCGATATAGCCGCTGTCGGTACAGCCCTCGGGGAGCCAGGATTTGTAATAATCGACGAACGGCTTAAACTGATAAAGCGCGTCCAGGGAAGGATTGTCCGGATCCTTTTCGTCCCCGCCGTAGAACATTCGCTCGAACGGCGCCGGCGGCAAATAAGGCGAATGCGGGTCCATGTGCCGCAGGAACAGAAAGAAGGGCTTATCCTCCTCCGCCAGCCGCTTCAACTCGGGAATCGCTGCGCGGTTCAGGTTCTCGGCCTTCGGGTCGCGCCCCGTTTCGTCCGGTCCCCAAGCCTCATAATCAATATAGTTCTGGAAGCCCCGCGCCGAGGGGTTGCCGGTAAAGCCGATGCAGGTCGTGTTATAGCCTGCTCCATCCAGCAATTCCGCAAGGGTCGTTACATGGGACCCCAGCGGACCGCCGTGGCGAAGCGCGACGACATCCGTTCCGAAGCAGTCCATGCCGGTCAGCATCGAGGCATAGCCCGGCGTCGTCGGAATGCTCGGCGAGAAATGCTGCTCGAAAAGCACGCCCTCCCGGCTGAATCGATCGAGGTGGGGCGTCGTCAGCCGGTGGTAGCCGTAAGCGCTCATATGGTCCCGGCGCAGGCTGTCGATGCCGAGCAGCAGCAAATTCGGTTGTTTGGCGGTCATAATCCGGGTCTCCCTTCCAAGTTATCGCGCTCCAAGGGAGCGCAGCACGGCGTTCAAATAACCATAGCTCTCTGCGGCGACGATCGATACCTGCGCCAGCGAGTGCCCTTTGGCACCGATCACTTCCAGGCACACCGGGCCGTCGTAGCCGCTTTCAACCAGTACCTTGCAGTAGCCGAACAGATCGATATCCCCCGTCCGCACGCCTGCAGCTCAATCGGCCCCGGCCCGGCCTGGCGGCCTTTGCAGTCGCGGATGTGAATATGGCGCACACGGCTCACCACTTGCGGCGCCGCCTCCTCCGGATTCTCGTTCGCACGGTAAATATGGCTCGGGTCCATATCGATGCCGAAGGAAGCGTTCGGGATCGCCTCGATCGCCCGCAGTGTCGTTGGGGTGTTGTAAATCGATTGGCCGACATGGGCCTTCACGCACAGTGTCACCCCATACCCTCCGGCCAGCTCCGCCAAAGCCGCCAGTTTGTCGATCGAAGGCTGCCAGATCCTCCTCCACGTCCGACTTGCCGCCTGGGCCGACATTGACGACCGGGATACCGAGTGCCTTGGCCGCTGCGAAGGCTAAGGTCAGACGTGCTTCATCCAGCGACGCCACTTCCATCGAGAGCAGCTGAAGGCCTTGTTCCTCCGCGATGCGGCGAACGTCCGGAGCCTGCTCTTCCCAGCGCTCCAGCTCCAAATGCTCGCACATGCCTTTGATCGCAGCCAGCTCCACGCCGTCATAACCGCACATCTTGATATGCTGAGCCGCCGTGGCGAAATCAAATTCTTTAAACAGCACGGAGTTGATACCTAGCCTGATCATATTTATTCACGCTCCCGGGAGTTAAAGTTCGACGATCGTCGAGGTTTCGAACGAACGGATGGTCGCTTCGATGATGTACTGCGCCCTGAGCGCATCTTCGCCGGAGCCGTTGATCCGGTCGTAAGGCGTTCCCGCATCCAGCTGTTCAATCCAGTCGCTGATGCGGCTTTTGAACGTTTCGTTGAAGTGGCGCATGCCGCCGAGATAGCTAAACGATTCCGTTTCAATGCTTCTGCGCGGGTAAAAGGTCAAATGCTCGCAGGCGTCGTCCAGCACGAAGCGCCCTTGGCTTCCCACCACCTCGCAACGCTCCAGGCCGTAGCTGGCTCCGGCGTCGTAGCTTCCGACCAGATTGCCGATCGCGCCGTTCTCGAATTCCATGATGATCTGGGCGTTCGACCAGATCGCCCGGCCTTCGCCCTTCATCATGAACGCGGCGACCCGCTTCACATCGCCGCAGAAATAGCGGATGACATCGAACGAATGCGGATGGAGCGCACGAAGATGGAACCAGGGCGACGTCTCCACCGGGTTATTGATCCACATCTTCATGTTGATCATATGCAGCCGGCCGAGCCGGTCCGCCTCCACCCACTCCTTCGCGCGCAGCGCCGCCGGGGTGAACCGGTGGTTCAAATTGACGCCGTAAGGCGACCCGCTTCTCTTTCGCCAGCGCCACCATCCGCTCGCCTTCGTCGATCCGGTTCGAGATCGGCTTCTCTCCCAGCACCGGGATGCCGGCCTGCAGCGGCTGCATCGTCGGCTCGTAATGTTCGCCGCCGTTCTCCTCACCCTTCGTGGCTACGCTGCAGGCGTCGAGCCGAATGCCGCTGTCCAGCATCTCCTGGACGCTGTAGAAGGCACGGCGACCGAATTTGGCCGCGGCTGGCGTCGGCTTTCTCCTTGATGATGTCGCATACGGCGACAAGCTCTGTCTTCGGATGATCCTTATACACGCCCGCATGAATCGAACCGATGTTTCCGACCCCGACCACTCCGACATTTAACGTCATAGCTATCCCTCCGTTATCATGGCTTGATCATTTCATCCCGTAATTGTTATCCGCAGACCAGTTGTTTTGCTTCATCTTCTGGGCCGCTCCGTCCTTCATCGCCTTCTTCAGCTCGCTCAAGTAGCTTTCCAGGGATTTGGAGCCCTCCAGGTACAGCTGGCCGAGCTTCTGGTTCATTTCCGTCACATTCTTATCCACTTCCCCGGCATAAATGTTCAGCTTCATCTGCTCCCCGACGAAGGTGAAGCCCTTCAGCTTCTCCGGCGGCTCCGCGTTCTGTATGGCCGGCGTGCGGAACAGCTTCTCGCTGAGCGGCCCCTGGATTTTCGGGGAGGAGGCGTATGCGATAAAATCGACGGCGGCATTCAGCTTCTGCGGCGGAATGCTTTTCGGGATGGCCAGATTCCCCGCCGGGACGCCCCCGATCTCCATCAGCTTGCCGGATGCCGACGGATGATTGTCCTTCGTAAGATACGGCGGCGGGAACGCGCCTACTTCGAACTGCCGTGCGCTCGACTCGTAGATGACCTTGCTCTGGCCCGAGGTGCGCATGACCATCGCCGCATCCCCGCGAAGGAACATATCGGTTGACGAATCGAAATCGAGCCCGTTGTACCCTTTTCCCCAGTACTGGCTCCATGCTTTCAGAATCGGGAATACGTCCTTGAACGGCGCTTTCTCGATATCGATCAGGCCTTGATCCACGCCACGCACATATTCGCCCATCTCGATGATGCCGTTCTTGTTGACGTCGAGCGCATCGTACATCCCGGCGACCAGCTCTTCCGTCAGGATCCGGGTGGACCAGTTATAGCTGTAGTCGCCCGGCTTCGTGTTGGGGAACGCGAAAGGCGTGACCTTCAGCGCCGCCAGCTTCGTCTGCGCATCCAGGAACTCGTTCCAGGTCTTCGGGACTTCCCGGATCCCGGCTTTCGCGAAAAGGCTCTTGTTGTACAGCACGCGGACGGAATTAACGAAGGTAGGTACGCTGGCATACGAACCGTCATCGCCTGCCAGCTGCGCCAGAACGGCTTTCGGGAACGTCGACTCCCACGATTTGCCGCCGGAATAAGCCGTTTCTTGCTTGTAGTAAGGCGATAAATCGACCAGCGACCCTTTCTTCAAATCCTCCTGATCCCAGATGTACCGGGTCGTGAGCACGTCCGGCGCCGTACCGCCGATCAGCTGCGTCGTCACCCAGGTCCGGTGCTGCTCGACCCCGGGGAAAAATTGCGTCTGCAGCTTCACTTTCGTCTCCGGGTGGGACTCATTGTACATTTTGACGACTTCATTCCAGGCGTCGATTTCCGTTTGATCCCCTGCGTCTCCTGCATGACCATAACGTTCAGCTGAACGGCACCGTCCGGCTCCGTCTTCCCCGGCTCGTTACCGGGCGCCGCGCTGCAGCCCGCCGCAGCGGCGGCAAGAAAGGCCGTGAGAACGAAGCTCAGCCTGTGAACCGGTTTCCCGCCCATCGCTATTCCCCCTTTCCGTCATGATTTCACCGCTCCTGAAGTGACGCCCGCCACGAATGCCCGGGTTGAACACAGGAATAAGAGGAGCGACGGCGGCGATGCGATCACGTAGCCGGCGAGCTGAATGCCCTGGATATGATCCGTCGGGCCTTTCACCGCCGTAAGCGCCAATATGACCGGTTTCACCCGTTCATCCGACGTTACAACGAGCGGCCATACATAGTTGTTCCAGCCCAACAGCGCATTCATGACCGATACGGTGGCCACAACCGGCAGTGACAAGGGCAGCATCACGGACAACAGCACCCTTAGGTCGCCTGCTCCTTCCATCTCCACCGCTTCGGTCAGCGGCTTCGGCACCTGCTCGAAGAAGGAACGGATCAGCAGCACCGCCATCGACGAAGCCCCGGCCATCGGGCCGAGAAACTGAGCCGACAGCGTGTTGAGCAGGCCGAGCCGCTTGAACAGAAGAAACTGCGGAATCAGCAGCAGGAAGCCCGGTACCATCAGGAGCAGCAGCACGAGCATAAACAACAGCGCTTTTCCGGCAAATTGAAACCGGGCGAAAGCATATCCCGCCGTCAGCCCGTTCAGCAAAGCACACATCCGACCAGGCCGGCCGTAATGAGCACGGAATGGATCAAGTACGGCGTAATTTGAACGAAAGCGGCCGTGTAATGGTCGAAATGCAGCGGAAGCGCAGGATACCAAAAATGCCGGATGATCTGCCCGCGGTCCTTCAGCGACGTAATCAGCAGCATATAGAACGGCGGCAGCGTCAGCGCGAGCAATAAGGTGAGTGTGATGTAATGGGCGGCCGCCCTCCAAGCCTTTGTCCGCATGAGGCCCTCCTTCTACTCCGGGGCGTCCGCAGTCCGCATCGTTCTTTGCAGGAGCAGCGTGAACCCGAGCAGCGCCGCGAACAGGATGACGCCGATCGCCGAAGCATAACCGAATTCGTTGTATTCGAAGCTTTTCTTATACAGATACAGCGCCGGTGAGAGCGTAGAGAAGCCGGGGCCGCCGTTCGTCAGCACGAGTACGTTCTCGAAGCTTTGCACCTGATGGATGACAGCCATCAGCAGGACGAGCCGCAGAGGTCCGCGGAGCATCGGAAGCTCAAGCCGACGTAAGCGCTGCCAAGGCCCCGCACCTTCAAGGATGCCGACCTCGTAGAGCTCTCTCGGAATCGCCGTGAGCCCCGCCATAAACAGCAGGAAGGAGATGCCCCCGACCCACGGAAAATTCACGAACAGAATCGAGCCGAGCGCTGTCGAGCTCTCTCCGAGCCAAGCATGCTTCCACTCCTCGAGTCCGATCCCGCCCAGCGACTTATTGATGACCCCGTCCGAAGCGTACATCCAGCGCCACAAGAGATATACGATGACCGCGGGGACCACCATTGGCAGCAGAAAAGCCGCCTGCACGGTCCTCCTCCACCGGTTGCTGCGCAGGTGATAAACGAGCAGCGCCCCAATCAGCGGCGACTGTAAGCTGAATCGCCGCATAACCGATGGTGAAAGCGACCATATTGCGGAGCGAGATGTAAAATGTGCCGTCGGCGAGCAGCACGGCATAATTGCGCAGCCCGACGAAGACGTCGATATTCGCCCCGTTCCATTCGTAAAGCGATTTCACAAGCGCCGCGGCGAGCGGGTAATATTTGAACAGTCCCATGGAGGCGAAGACGGGAATGAGAAACAAGTAAGGCGTCAGCCGCCGGTACCTATTCGCACGAACGGGTCCGTGAGAGGATGCCGCTTTTGCCTTCACCTGTGCTGAATGCATCGTATACTCTCCCCTTTCGCATACGCTGTACGCCTCTTCCTGTCTCTCCGCACCAAAAAACGCTCTCGTCCTGCGGAACCCATCCCGCAGCGACCATTCCTGCATCGTATCCTCGCCATCACCACCCGCCGTCCGCAGCTTCTGATTCCATTGTAGAATGGCCGTGGCTTCAATTCATGGCGTCTTCCGCCAGCTTCAGTGGCTATTGCGCCAAAAAAAGAGAGCTGCCGCAGCAGCTCGGAGTTTGTTGATAAAGTGGGACAACAGGAGTAACGAAGGGGGATCAATGGGGGTATCCACTACTAGCCTTTCAGCTCCACCCGTTTGATCTCGCCCACAATAAGCAAATAACTGACAATGACCATGAACGCGTTGGCCCCGACAAACACCAACGCCCCGTTGAAAGAGCCGGTGGCCTGAAGAATATACCCGATAATAATTGGGGTAGTAATCCCGGCCAGATTGCCGAACGTGTTGAACAGGCCCCCGCTTAAACCGCCGATCTCTTTGGGGGACGTGTCGGATACGACCGCCCAGCCCAAGGCGCCGATGCCCTTCCCGAAGAACGCCAAGGCCATGATCGATACAATCAGCCAGTCGGCATTCACGTAATTGCAGATGACCATGGAGGTCGACAGCAGCATCCCGATCACGATGGGAATTTTTCTTGCGGCCGACAGCGACTTGCCTTTTCTCAGCAGGTAATCGGAAATCAGCCCACCCAGGATACCTCCGGCAAATCCGCAAAGTGCAGGCAGCGAAGCGACAAATCCGGCCTTCAGAATCGACATGCCCCGCTCTTTCACAAGGTAGACCGGAAACCACGTAAGGAAGAAATAAGTAAGCGTATTCAGACAGTATTGCGAAATATAGATGCCGAGGGTCATGCGGTTCGTCAGCAGCTGCTTCAAATAGCCCCACTTGGGTTCGGCGCTCTTCGCGTCTCCTCCCCCGGATTGGTCCAAATGAACCAAGGCGCCCCCTGCTCGATATACTCCAGCTCCGCCTGATTCACCCGGGGATGCTCTTTCGGTCCGTATATCGTCTTCACCCAGATTGCGCACAGGGCCAGGCCTGCAACCCCCATGACAATAAAAACATATTTCCATCCGAAGGAGCTGGTAAGCCAGCCCATGATCGGGGCAAAGATAACGGTGGCTAAATATTGTGCCGAGTTAAAAATGGCCGAAGCCATGCCGCGCTCCTTCGCAGGAAACCATGCCGATACGATCCGGCTGTTGGCCGGAAACGAAGGCGCTTCCGCGAGGCCCACCATAAAGCGAAGCGCGAACAGCGTGATGATGGCGGTACCGGCGACCAGGAAGCCGACGAATCCTTGCAGCAGTGTGAACAAGGACCAGAAAAAAATGCTGAGCGTATAAATCCGCTTGGAGCCGTACCGGTCCAGAAACCATCCTCCGGGCAGCTGCCCGATCACATAGGCCCACGAAAAGGCCGAGAACACATAGCCCATAGCCACGGCGTTCAAGCCAAGCTCCTTCGACATCGGCGTTCCGGCTATGGAGATGATGGAACGGTCGGCATAATTGATCGTGGTGATGACGAAGAGGACGAACAGAATCATATACCGGACCCGGGTTCGCTTGGCCAGCTCGATTCCGGAAGAAATAGGGCTCGAAACTTTGGTGCTCTGCATATCCATTCGATTTTCCTCCCCACTTGGTGCCGGTTTAAACGGCCATCTCTCTCTTCGCCGACGACCGGATAGGCTTATTGAGCCATGCGACCGTTACAGCGCCTACGAGCGCCAGAAGAGCTGCAATGACAAACGCGATGTTGTAGGAGCCCGTCGTCTGCACGATCACCCCCGTCACCGTCGGCCCGATAATGCCGGACAGGTTGGACAGGGAATGAACGAACCCTCCGGCGCCTCCCACATGCTCTTGAGGCACCGAATCCTGAACCATCGCCCAGATGCTTGGAGGAATCAAGTATTCGAAAAAAACGCCGATCGACATCAAGGTTACGGCGGCCGCAGTGGAAGTCACGAAGGAAAGCGCCGCTACGCTGAACGCACAGCCCGACAGACAGCTGACGATGATCATTTTCCTTGCCAGCACCGGATTCCCCGTCTTCTTGGCCATACCGTCGGACAAATACCCGCCGAGCAGCGTACCTGCCGTTCCCAGGAGCCAAGGAATGGCGGTAACGAAGCTCATATGAACAATGCTTAAATGATGAACATTAACGAGGTAAGTCGGAAACCACGTCAGGAAGAAGTATACGATGTAGTTGCAGGCGAAGAAGGCCAAAGCGACGGACCATATCCGCGGCTGGCGGAGAGACTCCGAAAGCTTGGGCTTTCGGGCGGGGAGGCCTTCCGAAGTCACCTTATGGTTCACGATTTCAGGTCGCTCCTCGCTTTCCTGCGGGGCGTCTTTCGCATATTTGGCCCAGATCAGCGCCCAGATTACGCCAATAACGAGCAGAACCGCGAAGGGAGCTCTCCAGCCCCAGTTCACGGCGATCAGTCCGATGAAAGGACCTGCAATCGCAGCGCCGAGCGGCATCGCCGACGTGGCCCAGGCCATTGCTCTTGCACGCTGGCGCACCTGGAACCAATTGTTCACGGTTTTATTCGTGGCCGAACCGATGGGGCCTTCCCCGAATCCGAAGAAGAGGCGGACGACGAATAAGGAGGCGAAGTTGTAGGTTACCGCCGTCAGTCCTCCGAAGAAAGACCAAATGACCATCGCGCCGCCGAGCACTTTCTTCGGCCCGATTTTGTCGGAGAAATAACCCCCAATGAAATTGAACAAGGCATACCCGATAAAGAAAGCGCTTAAAATGATGCCCATCGAGCTGGGGCTGATGTTGAAATTTTTTTGAATGATCGGGACGACAATGGACAGGGCCGACCGGTCCATGTAATTAATCAGCGATGCGGTGAACAGCATGATCAGGATAAAAAGCTGCTTTTTGGCGATCAACAGAAATACCTCCCGTTCTTTACATGAATAAGGAACTGCCGCTCAACCGGCGCCCGGATGATACTCGCGACCAGATCCATCCCGGCGCTTCGCGGTTCCGTTCTCTTCGGATCAGCCCGTCTGCCTCCAGCTTCTCCAGCCCGCCCTGCAGAACATAGTACAGATTCAGATTCCGCTCCCTGGGCCAAGCGCCGAGCCGGCCGTCCGCCGATGCAAGCAGGCCGGAAAGCGTAACCCTTTCCTGACGGAGCGGCTCCTGCAAAATGTGCTCCTCCACTTCGTACACGAACGCCCGGCTCTCCTTAAGGAACCTAGCGATGTCCTTCGAGCCCCGGATCACCGGATAATGGCTTCCCAGCACAAATTCGGGCTGCAGCCCGGAGATGACATCAAGCGTTTGCAGGTAATCCGCGGCGAGGCGGTTGGTCGGACACAGGGACCAGCCCCCGTCCCTCGCAGGCACGCCCTTGCCCAAGGCGGCATCCCCGATAATGGCGCACCGGGAGCGCGCATCGTATACGATCATATGGCCTTTCGTGTGACCTGGAGTATGAACCGCCTCCACACGCCAATCGGGCGAGAGCCGAAACGTCTCTCCTCCGCGAAGCGTTCGGTCAATTCGTCCGGGCATCCCGAGCTTGTGCCGCAGACTTTCGTAGATCTCCTCCGGGAAGTTCACCCCTTCCGCGGCGAATTCGGCGTATCTCATGCGGATATTCATGTCCGGATCTTCAACGAGCGGCCTTTCGGCTTCATGGGCATACGAACGGATGCCGGGATAACGGGCCTGAAGCGCGCCCAGCCCTCCGCAATGGTCGGCGTCGGAATGGGTAATCAGCACGTGCAGTTGCAGCTGTCGTCGTCCCAGGATGTGATCCAAGTAGGCGAAGATCACGTCCTCGGGGGTTGAATCGATTCCCGCATCGACGATCAAGGCCGCCTCCGTTCCGACAAGAATATGCTGGTTCAGCGAGCCGGTCCTGGTAGTCTACTTCAAGCCGGTGAATGCCCGGTAAAAGCTCCATATCCACTCCTCCATACCTCATAAATAACAATCATCAAGAATTAATCGTAAGCGCATTCATAAACAATTATGTAAAATTATCCTTGTCCTGCATTTAATTCCATCGTATGCTGAATGTATAAAAAAGTAAAAGTGATAATTCTTAGTTTTCTCTAAGTAAATTTAAGAGAAAAGGGGAATTAAAATTTACACATGGACTTGAAACAGCTGGAATACATCGTCCGAATTGCGGAAGAAAACAATATAACGAAAGCGGCGGAGAAGCTTTTTATTACCCAGTCCGCCTTAAACCAGCAATTACTAAGGCTTGAGAAAGAGCTGGGAACTCCGCTCTTCGTCCGTTCCCGAAGCGACTGGCGGTTGACCCCGGCCGGGCAAATTTATGTGGAGAACGCGAGACAGATCCTGCGCATCAAGAAAGAAACGTACAACCGGATCAACGATCTGCTCGAAATCAAAGAAGGCAAGCTGGTCGTGGGGCTGACGCCGGAACGCGGTACGGAAATGTTCGGCTGCCGTGTACCCGCTCTTTTACAAAAAATATCCCAAAACGAAAATCGAGCCCATCGAAATGCCCGTTAAGAAGCAGCAGCACGAAATAGCCCAGGGGAATCTGGATATCGGCTTCCTCACCCTGCAGGATTCACAAAAAACAAACGACCGGTATATCCCTATCTGCTCCGAACAAATTATTCTTGGGGTCCCCGGTGCCCACCCCTCGCCCATCATGGAAGCAAGCTCGGCGGGAAGCTCCCCGAGATCAGCCTCAAGCGGTTTGAAAATGATTCCTTCGCGATCATGCAGCAGGGGTCGACCCTCCGGGAAATCTACGATCAATTGATCGCCGAGGAAGGCATGAATCCGCATATCCTGCTGGAAACCCGAAGCTGTCAGACCCTGTACGAAATGGTAGCTGAGGGTATCTGCTGCTCCGTCTTCCCCATCACCTACGCCAAGCCGAACCCGGGCGTCGCTTATTTCTCCATCCGGCAAAATCCGGTCTGGGAAGTAGTGGCCAGCTACAAGAAAGACAGCTACCTGGGCAAAGCGGCCAAAGATTTCATCGCGGTCTCCTCGGAATACTGGCTGAACAAAATGGCGAAATACGCGCAACCGTCAATAGAAAACGGAGCCCGCTAAACAGCAAGGCTCCGTTCCGTGTGCATCTGTGCTTTTTAAACGCATCCGCGCTAGCTCTCTTGATCGATGTACGTCTTGTACTGCTCTGCGGTCAGCGGCCCGGCAAGCTCGTCGCTGCCCCCTTCTCTCCCGGCTCCACCTCAACGATCCAGCCTCCGGCATACGGTTCGTTGTTGACGAGCTCGGGCTGATCCAGCACGCCTCATTCACTCTTACGATCGTACCGCTTACGGGCGTGAACAGATCGGACACCGTTTTCACCGATTCGATTGTTCCGATGCTGTCTCCGGCTTGGATAACGGTACCCGTCTCCGGGAGCTCAACGAATACGATGTCGCCGAGCTCGCTTTGCGCGAAATCGGTAATGCCGATCCGCACGATGCGGGAATCGGCCGCCTCCGCCCATTCATGGTCCTTGCTGTACAGCAAATTCATTGGGATCTCGCTCATGATTTGCGCCTCGCTTTACCATAGGATTAAGGTGAATTTTAGATTACCGGACCCTGGAAGGAGATGTCAAGACACTTGACAAAAAATTCTGATTTTTTCGAAAAATAGGTTGACAATTCCATCCGGATGCCGCATTAATGGAAATAAGACAATCGAATATGCGAATGATGGTAATGGGAGAGATTACTTGGAATGTTGGCAAGTAACGCCGAAGGAGTAAGCCGTCAAGGTGAATCTCTCAGGCAAAAGGACCTTTACCGGACGCAACTCTGGAGAGAACCCGGGACGCGCCGGGTCACCCAAGGGGAAACTTCGACCATCGCGGATGGCTTAGGTAACTCTCAGGTACCAAGGACAGAGCGCAGAAGGCAAAATACCGCCGGTATTTGATGTCTTTTCGCCCTGTCCTTTTTTGTATTCCGATCATATTTACAGAGTGAGAGGTGATTCCTTTGTCCGGTTTGAAAAGAACGCCGTTATTCCCCTGCTATGCCGCCTTCGAAGGAGTGCGCTGTATCGATTTCGGAGGCTGGGAGCCGCCTGTCCAGTTTTACGGGATTCAGAAGGAGCATGAGGCGGTCAGACAACATGCCGGCTTGTTCGACGTTTCCCATATGGGCGAGGTGCTTGTCACCGGTACCTATGCCGAAGCCTATCTTCAGCGGCTGACCACCAACGATGTGTCCCGGCTTAAGGAAGGCCAGGCCCAGTACAGCCTCATGTGCTGCCCGGACGGAGGCGTCGTCGACGATCTGCTCGTGTACAAATGTTCCGCCGATGAGTTTATGCTCGTCATTAATGCATCGAACATCGAGAAGGATTTGGAATGGATGGACCGCCACCTCATCGGCGACGTGGTAATAAATAACGTTTCGGACGAAACCGCGCTGCTGGCGCTGCAGGGGCCGAAGGCGGAAGCGATTTTGTCCCGTTTGACGACCGCCGATCTGACGCAGCTTAAAGGGTTCGAATTTATTCCCGACGTAAGTTTAGACGGCGTTAAGGCGCTCATCTCCCGCACGGGCTATACCGGCGAAGACGGGTTCGAAATCTACGTAAAAGCTCAGGATGCGGCGTACGTATGGGAGGCGCTGCTCCAGGCTGGCAAAGCGTACGGGTCGCTTCCCGCCGGTCTCGGCGCCAGAGACACGCTCCGGTTCGAAGCCAGACTTCCGCTGTACGGCCAGGAGCTCTCGGCCTCGATCACTCCGCTGGAAGCCGGGCTTGGACCGTTCGTCAAGCTGGAGAAAGGCGATTTTATCGGACGCGACGCCTTGCTGCGGCAGAAGACGGGCGGAGTTCCGCGGAGGCTCGTGGGGATCGAAATGATCGACAGAGGCATCCCGAGGTGCCATTATCCAGTGTATGCCGCGGACGGACAGCTTATCGGCGAAGTGACAACGGGAACGCAGTCGCCGACGTTAAAACGAAATTTGGGCCTCGCCCTGCTGGAATCGGCGCACGCTGAAATCGGAGCCCCTGTGCGGGTGGAGATCCGCGGGAAAAAGCTGCAAGCCGAAGTCGTTAAAACCCCCTTCTATAAACGTGTGAAAAACTGACAGCCTGCGGCCGGCAGAACGGCTTTCGGTAAGCCGGGGCGCGACCGCTGACAAAAGGAGAGGATGGCTTTGAAACACCGGTATTTACCGTTGACCGAAAGAGATCAGGCGGAAATGATGCAGGTTATCGGCATCCAATCGGCGGAAGAGCTATTTTCCGATATCCCTTCAACCATTCGTTTTCAAGGCAGGCTTAACGTATCGGAGGCGTTGGATGAACCGGCCCTGTTAAGGCATATGAGGGAGCTGTCCGATAGAAATGCCGATCTCGACCGGTACGTCAGCTTCCTGGGGGCGGGCATTTATGATCACCATATCCCGGTCGTCATTAACCACGTGATCTCCCGCTCCGAATTTTACACCGCCTATACGCCTTACCAGCCGGAAATCAGCCAGGGCGAGCTCCAGGCGATCTTCGAATTCCAATCCTATATTTGTGAACTCACGGGTATGGCCGTTGCCAATGCCAGCATGTACGACGGCGCTACCGCCCTGGCGGAGGCCGGCGCTTTGGCCTACGGCGCTACGAAGCGCAGCCGGATCGTTGTTTCCCGGGCTGTCCATCCGGAAGCGAGGCAGATCTTGAATACGGTCGCTCTCGGACTGAATTTGGAAATTCATGAAGTGGGCTGCACCGACGGCGTAACCGATCTGCAGGAACTGGCGGTCGCCGTGACGGACCGGACGGCGCTGGTCATCGTCCAATCGCCTAATTTCTTCGGCTGCATCGAGGACCTTCGGGCGATTGAGCCCCTCGTCCACGGCGCGGGCGGACTGCTTGTCGTCAGCACCAATCCCCTATCCCTCGGATTGCTGGAAGCGCCGGGCAAGCTGGGAGCGGACATCGTGGTCGGCGATGCGCGACCGTTCGGCATTCCCTCCTCCCTCGGCGGCCCGACCTGCGGCTACTTCGCCGCGACCCGCTCCCTGGATGCGCAGGATGCCGGGGCGGATTGTAGGCCAAACCGTCGACCGGGACGGAAAAAGGGGCTTTGTTCTCACCATGCAGGCCCGGGAGCAGCATATCCGCCGCGAGAAGGCGACCTCCAATATTTGCTCGAACCAGGCGCTTCTAGCGCTGTGCGCTTCCGTGTATTTGTCGGTGATGGGGAAAGAAGGACTGCGGGAGGTAGGGAATCTCAATTTGCAGAAGGCCCATTATGCCGCCGGTCTGTTCAGCCGGATCCCAGGAATTACTCTGGCCTTCTCCTCCCCCTTCTTCAATGAATTTGTCGTCAAGTCGCCGGATTCGGCCGACATCGGCCTGCTGAATCAGCAGTCGCTGAAGGAAGGCTTCATCGGAGGATATGATCTTGGCCTGGCATATCCTGAGCTGAAAGGACATATGCTGGTTGCCGTAACGGAACGCAGATCGAGGGAAGAAATCGAGCGGTTCGCCGCCGGATTGGAGGCCTTGTTATGAGCAATACGTCCATGGAACACCAAAAGCACGATAAGGCGCTCATTTTCGAACTGAGCGGCCCGGGGCGAGTCGCCTACTCCTTGCCCGAGTGCGACGTACCCCAGACGGATCCGGGCGGGCTCATTCCCGCCTCTATGCTCCGGAGTACGCCCGCCGCCCTTCCCGAGGTATATGAGGTCGATGTCATCCGGCATTATACGGCCCTCTCGCGCCGGAATTTCGGGATCGATAACGGCTTCTATCCTCTCGGTTCCTGCACGATGAAATACAATCCGAAGATCAACGAAGATGTGGCGCGTTTTCCCGGCTTTGCCCGGATCCATCCCTACCAGCCGGAATCGTCCGTTCAAGGCGCTTTGGAGCTGCTCTACCGGCTGCAGAAGGACCTGGCCGCGATCACCGGGATGGATCAGGTCACGCTGCGACCCGCCGCCGGGGCGCACGGGGAATGGACGGGACTTATGATGATCCGCGCCTATCACGAAAGCCGGGGGAACGCCGCAGCAAAGTGATCGTGCCGGACTCCTCTCACGGGACGAACCCGGCCAGCGCCGCCGTGGCCGGGTTTGAGACCATTACGATCAAGTCAAACGATCAGGGGCTTGTGGATCTCGAAGCGCTCCGAGCGGCGGTCGGGGAAGATACAGCCGCACTGATGCTGACCAATCCGAACACGCTCGGATTATTCGAAGAGCAGATCGAAGAAATCGCCCGGATCGTCCATGAAGCCGGCGGCCTGCTGTATTACGACGGAGCCAACTCCAACGCGATCATGGGCATCACCCGGCCCGGCGATATGGGCTTTGATGTCGTGCACCTCAACCTGCACAAGACGATGAGCACCCCGCACGGCGGCGGCGGCCCGGGTGCGGGTCCCGTCGGCGTCAAGAAGAAGCTGATTCCGTTCCTGCCGAGACCGGTTGTGGAACAAGCGGAGGACGGAACCTATTATTTCGATTACGATGCACCGGATTCCATCGGCAGGGTCAAAGCGTATTACGGCAACTTCGGCATTCTCGTCCGTGCCTACACTTACATTCGTACCTACGGGCCCGAGGGGCTGCGCCAAGTATCCGTATGCGCCGTCCTCAATGCCAATTACATGATGAATAGACTGGCCCCGTACTACGAGGTTCCCTACGAGAAAGGATGCAAGCACGAATTCGTCCTATCCGGCAAAGGGCTGAAGAAGTTCGGCGTCCGCACGCTGGATGTCGCCAAGCGTCTGCTCGACTTCGGGTATCATCCGCCGACCATCTACTTTCCGCTCAATGTGGAAGAGTGCATCATGATCGAGCCGACGGAGACGGAAAGCAAGGAAACCTTGGACGCCTTCATCGATACGATGATTCAAATCGCCCAGGAGGCCGAGAGCAATCCCGAGCTGTTGATGGGCGCCCCGTACACGACGGCCGTAAGACGGTTAGACGAGACTTTGGCTGCCCGCAAGCCTGTACTAAACTGTACCTGCGGTTAAAAGGTGAACCTGACTCCTGTGGGGTGATGAGCATGTCGGACGATTACCGTACGAGAGTGATGAAAGGAATTATGCTCATCCTGTTCCTGCTGCTGGTTATTTATTTGGAGCATGGCCATTAACAGAAAAGACCCCGCAACCGTGTGATGTGCACCGGCGCGGGGTCCCTTTCCAGATTCCATTTCCTTCAGACTAGATGACAGCACTTGAATCGATTATTTAATAAACACGCCGCCGAAGGGAATCACTTCCCGGAGCACCCGCTTGAGTAAGCCGTCCCCGCTCATATGCTCCTCCAGCCGCTTGTCCGGTTTGCCGGGCTGCAGCAGCACGGTGCCCGATCCTGTCACTTCCCATTGGTAGTTCATATATTGACTGGCCAGTGTATTGCCGTACACGCAAGGCGTTAAGCGTACCCGCTCCGGGTAAGCCACCAGGCACTGGATATCCACGTACAGGGGCTCCCCGGGATTTAGCCGAACCGGGTACAGCGGTCCGAAGGTCAGAAGCCCCAGCGTGCCCGGTCCCCGAAACTTCATCTTGACGAAATCCCTTGTCATGATAGCGTTTCGGACAGTCTGGACCTGCGTACGAAAGCTCATACCGCTTGTATAGAATAAGACATGCCGGAAATCAAAGAGCAGATCGTCCTCTTCCTTCATCTCGACCGTCCCCAGGGAATAACCCTCCGGGAGTCCAAGGATGAACCGGGAGGGACCGGAAATGCGCGACTGCAGCAATCTTTTTTCCGGTACATGCCCGACAGCTTCATGAACGAGTCCTCACGCATAGAGGGAGCGCCTTGAAAAGCGATGATTTGATTGGGATGCAGCACATGCACCGATTCCCCGGGCTCCAGCGCAAATGCCGCAGACCGGGTTACCTGCCATGTCTGTTCATAAGAAATGTTCAAACGCCGTGCCTCCCCCATCGGTTAGTATCGTTCATTCTTTTGGCGTTTCCAAACCGCAATCCGGAGCAATCGTCCCAGCAGAAAATAGCCTATCGCAAGAAGGAGAACCGTGATCACGATCGTCATGATGTTCCGCCTTTGGGCATGTTGAACCGCTTCGGCTTGCTCGATCATTTGAATCCGGCTCTGCAGCGCTGCATTCTGATCCTGAAGCTGCTTGTTTTGTTCTCTGAGCAATTCCAGCGCTTCGCTCGACTGCTTGACCGATTCGGCCAGCTTGTTCTTTTCTTCTTCCAGTCGCCGCTTCGCCCCTTCAAATTCTTGCTGCATGCTCTCCATCTGCTCCGGCAACTGGTACATCTCCTTGACCCGGTCGACAATTCCGGCCTGAGCCGTACTAACCGGCTGAAGCAGTGTAAGCACCAATGCGCAAGCCACCAGAACTAGCCTGACCGTTAATTGTAATCGATGCGCCGGCATGTCGTCCCTCTCCCTTTTTTCGCTTCTATACTATTAAAAATAACAAATTTCGTCATGCAAGTATATTGTTTAGGAAGAACAAAAAAAGACACCCGGCGGGGGTGTCCGGTGTCTTTTAAATGACATAGCATTAAATATCTTTAAGCGGACTTGATATGTTCCACAAATTCGATCACCGTGCCGTCCGGTCGCTGCACAATCATATTGTACCCTGTCGGGACCTTCGTAATATCCTGCCGGATCACGGCTCCTTGACTGAGCGGACCAAGCTTTATAAGCATGAACATCATCCACCAGCATGGAAAGGCTGATATCCCGCACGGTCGCCAGCGCCTCTTCCGTCCCGCCGATCAGCAACAGCCGGCCAACAACGGCAATGTCCAATTGTTTCTCCTCATAGTGAAATCTAGTCCCGGCTTTCGTCTGCAGCAATAACGGAACGGCCTTGTCCAGCTCTTTCACATAAACCGGCTTTAGCATTTTTAAAATTTGCATAAATCTGGTCTCCCTCTCCTATGTATATATTTCATTAGTTCAAAAACTATTGTACTAAAAGAAATGCAAATAAAGCAAGTCTTTCCGGATTGCTTTTAATCCTATTGCGCGGGAGCTTATTGAAAATTACTCGTTAAAAAAGCCAGATAAAATCAAGCTTTTTGCAGAGTAAGTGAGAAATATTCGTCTAAAAAACATGGGACGTCACTCTATTAGCATAATAATTGCGAAATCCTCCAAGCACTAAAAACCATACCCCGGGAATAAATCGTAGACCGTGCCTAAAAAATAATGTAGCTTAGCTCAAGAGAAGAAAATAAAATCCTAGACGCCCATGCCGTCAAATTCCTGCTGCATGCTCTCCACCTGCTCAGGTAGCTGGTACATCTCCTTGACCCGGTCGACAAATTTCGTCATACAAGTATATTGTTTGGGAGGAACAAAAAAAGACACCCGGCAGGGATGTCTTTTCTATGGTACCATTCGATTCCGGCTTCGATACCGGATTTTTAAATCTTTTTTTTGATTTTATACTTTTGGTAATAACCCTTTACTTCTTTCATTTCCTTATAAATTCGATAAGGCTTACTGGTTACCCTGAAAGGAAATGAAAGCAGAAATTCGATCATATGACCTCTGATCTCCTCGTTCATCCTCAAAGGCTTGCTTTTCAGTCTTTCTACCCATTCTTCGAAAATTTCCCGAGTGATGTCAATCTTGATTTCCAATGATTTGCCGCAAACGTTACAAGTGATTTGGGATATTTTATTATTTAAGTAGCAGATGGTATGATCCACTTCTTCTCTACAATGAATGCAAAAAGAGATACCGTAACCTGGGTCTCTTTCATCATCTCACCCCAAAATCATCTCAGCTTACTTCCATTATAACCAATGTTCCTCAGAATAACATGAGTTCTACTTACTCTTCGCCAAACTTGTTTTCAAACAAAGCTACGATGGATTTCAAAGCGGACTCCTCGTCTTCCCCGGCCGCACTCACGATAATTTCCGTACCCTTGGGCGCCCCCAGAGCGATCACACCGACTAAACTTTTGGCGTTCGCTATCTTCGTGTCCTTCTTTAAAGTAATCTCCGATTGGAACGAACCGGCGGTTTTTACAATTTCCTTAGCGGGACGGGCATGAAGCCCCGTGTGATTTTGAACGATGACTTGTTGAGTCAACATGGAATCTGCTCCTTTACGCTCATTTAGCTTAGCAGTTGCTTGACAAAATCTCGGCATTCGGCTTCGGAAAGCTTTAAAATCTCCTGCTTGACGTACGGAATCTGAGAAGCGCTCATGCTCCATTCATCGATGCCGAGTCCGATGAGCGGCTTCGCCATCTTCGGATCGCCTGCCATTTCGCCGCACATCCCGATTGGCTTTCCATGAGCCTTCGCGCTGCGGCTGACCATTTCAATTAACCGCAGGACGCCGAGATGCTCCGCATCATATAAGTAACTGACCTTTTCATTCATCCGGTCGGCCGCTAGAGTGTATTGAATCAAATCATTGGTACCGATGCTGAAAAAGTCTACGAGCGGCGCTAGCTTATCGGAAACAAGTGCCGCCGAAGGAATTTCAATCATGATGCCGACAGGAATCCGCTTCTTATACGGCTTACCCTGGGACTCCAGCTCTTGCCCGGCTTCCTCCAGCGGCGCCTTGGCCTGCTCGACTTCCCGCACTCCGGATATCATCGGGAACATGATGCGAAGATCACCCTCCACTGCTGCACGAAGCAAGGCGCGAAGCTGAATTTTGAACAACGCGGGGTCTGACAAGCAGTATCGAATCGCGCGCCAGCCGAGGAACGGGTTAAATTCCTGCCCGATCGGTAAATAAGGAATCTCCTTATCGCCTCCGATGTCCAGAGTCCGGATGATGACCGGTCTTCCTCCTGCATTGATTAGCGCCTGTCGATAGGCTTGATACTGCTCTTCCTCCGAGGGCATGTCCGCTCGGTCCATGAACAGGAACTCGGTGCGGAACAGACCGATGCCTTCGCCGCCGTGCTCAAGTACAAGGCCTGCTTCCTCGGGCTTTCCTATGTTGCCGTACAGTTCAAAACGCTTGCCGTCTATCGTTGCAGCGACCACCTCCCGAAGCGCGCTCAATTGCTTCGATAAAGCGACGTGTTCTTTTCTTTTTTGCTCGTACCTGAGCAGTCGCTGCTCATCCGGCCGGCTGAGCACCTGCCCTTCATCTCCATCCAATACCACCTGAGCGCCGTCCTCCATTGATGAAAGCAAATCCTTCACACCGACCACGGCCGGGATGCCGAACGTTCGGGCCATAATCGCCGTATGACTGATACGGCTTCCGACCTCGGTGGCGAAGCCCAGTACCATTGACCGGTTCATCTGGGCGGTCATCGAAGGCGTGAGATCATGGGCCAAAATAATGACAGGCTCATCCAGTGCAGACAAGTCAATATTCCGAACGCCCATCAGCACGTCGAGCAAACGGCTTTCCGCATCCCTCAGATCGGTTAACCGTTCTTTAATGTACTCATCCTCGATCGCTTCAAACGCTTTCGCATATTCGGCGAACACCTCGTGCGCGGCCCAAACCGCATCCGCCAGGTCTGAGGTAATTTTACTTTGCACATGCATCTTCAGCTGAGGGTCATCCAGGAAAAACCACTGGCCCTCTACGATGCCCGCCTCCTGACTGCTTCCCTCCGACTCCAGCCGGTCGATTAAAGCCTTAAGCTGCAATTTCGCTTGTTCAACAGCCAGGTCGAAGCGCTCCACTTCGCCGGACACTTCCGCTTCCGTTATTCTGCTCTGGACGAGCCGCCGCTCCTCTTTACGCAGCAGCGGCGCCCGCCCTACCGCAATTCCAGGGGAAGCTGCCATTCCCTGCATCAACATATTGCAGCCCTCCTCTTGAAGCCGGCAACATATTGGTTCATATGGAATCCCTCCGACTTCCACTTTTTCTCTCCAGCTATTCTCTAACAAAGCGGAACACAGTCCCTGCTTTCAGCTCGGGAACGTCAGCCTTTTCAACATAAATACTGCCGGGCAGCGTTTCGGAAGTATCTCCCGTGAAGTTGAGTGTATAGTGACCCAAATCGCGGATCGTCGCATTGGCGGTGTCGCCTACGAAAATGACACGATATCGGGTTTCGTTGTAGAGAAAGGTGTCTCCGGCTGCAATATCGGACAGCAGGGCTCCATTCTTATGGACGACCGCCACATCGTGCAGTTCCTTTGGCGCCTTTTCGTCAAAGAAAATAACGACATTCTCTTCGATAATGAAAGGGACGTCTGTTCCGATTTCAGTAATGGTAGCTTCGTATAAGTTTTGCATGAAAGAACACCTCCGGGTAAATTTGCATTAAGAATAAAGGCCAAAGCTGCATACATAAGCAATCAGGACGGCGATCGGGCCTGTAATCTGACGGGAGAGCAGGACCGCCGGCACACCAACCTCAATCGTTTCCGGTTTGGCTTCGCCTAAAGTAAGACCGACGGGAACGAAGTCCGCGCCTACCTGCGGGTTGATAGCGAACAGAGCAGGTAAGGCCAGCTGTGGAGGAATATTGCCTTTACCGATTTCCGTTCCGACAAGTACGCCGACAACCTGTGCGATAACCGCCCCCGGTCCAAGCATCGGGGAAAGGATCGGAATGGCGCAAATGACGGAAAGAACGAGAAGCCCGGCGATATTTCCCGCAAGCGGAGTTACGAATTTGGCAATGAGATCACCGATGCCCGTGTAGACAATGATCCCCATGATGGCGCTTACAAAGGCCATAAACGGAAGGATGTTTTTGAGCACCATTTCTATCGTCTCACGTCCGGCCTGATAAAACACGTTGACAACGTTCCCCATAGCCCGGCCGATGGATACGATGAAATTGGACTTTTGAGGCTGTTTATAGACTTCCTTCGCTTTGGCTTTTGCTTCTTCTTTCAGTTCGGTCGCCGATCGTGCGGCGGATGCCGCTGCGCCGGTTTGAGCCGCGGCCAGTTGACTGTCATCCAGAAGGGCTATGCTGCCTTCGTTCACGCCCGATACAAAATTTTCTTCGGTAATGTATCGCATCAGCGGACCGGATGGTGATGTTTGGTGAATATTGAGCGTCAGGACGCCCATCTTAGGGTACACGCCGCATCGTGCGGTGCCTCCGCAATCGATGACCACACAAGCCATTTTGTCGCTTTCAACGGAAGTGCTGAACCCGTCTACCGCTTCCGCACCGGTGAGGTCGGCGATCCGCTGCGCTACCGGATGAATGCCTCCGCCTGTTACGGAAACGACATAGCGCTTCGTTTCATTCGGCTGGATCAGAAATCCCGTCCCCCAGCCTCCGGCTCCTTTAGTTACCTTTACCGCTTTATATGCAGTCATACGATCGGCTCCTTTTCCTTGTGTTAGGCTTGAGATTCTTTCTTACGCATCATGGATACCGTAATCCATTCGGTTACCAATCCGCGCATCAGAATGACGAGGATACCAACCAGGAAATAGCGGATGGCGAGCGGTCCAAGCGACAGGCCCAGCGCCGTAATCCCGTTCGCGATGCCCAGGTAAACGAAAAGCTCCGAGGCATTGGCATGGGCGAACAAACCGGTGATCGGATGGACAAAGGATACGGCCGAATCGTAGAAAGCCGGCTTCTGGCGTTCGGGCAAAAACTTGCCAAAGCTGTAGCACATCGGGTTGGTCAAGAAGAAGACGGCCAGGATGGGGAAGAGGGTATAACGAAGGATCGCATATTTCGTTGTCTTTTGTGCAAAGTTATTAATGCGCTCCTCGCCGACAAATTTGATGATGGCGTTGATTACTGTAATTAAACAAATCAGTGTAGGCAGGATACCGGTCAGCAAACCGACGAAGGTTTTACCGCCCGCATTAAACATTCCGATGAAACCTTCAGCGAGACGAACCAGAAAATCCATGAAATCTCCTCCTTCTAATGATTCATCGCTTGATTTTTAATTTGCTCTACTGCACCCCTCACGGCGTGAAACCGTGATTTGTCGTTATGAAAAGCTTCAATTTCGCTAAGTGACCTTCCGATAAAATCAGTTGCCTGCTTGAATCGGCCAAAAACGGTTACGCCTGTCAGCTCTTTCGCTTGCGTGACCACGCCATTCAGGTCCGTTACCAGAATAACGACCGAGCCGACGCCCAATTTTCTTTTCGCTACCCCAACCCCCAAAAAACCGGTACCATGCCGGGACATCGATCGTACGGTTTGTTGATAATGCTTGCTTTGTACGTAACTAAGTGCAATCTGCAGAAACCACGCGAAGATAAATATCATGATTACCGTGTTCCACCATTGCATTTCAATCACCCCTCTTCGCGATACTTTTACATATGTTATAGCCGTTTACATTTGTATTATAAATCGCTTTCATTTTTAGTGTCAATAAAAACTTCAATATTTGAGAAGAAAAAATGGCTGCAACATTTGCAACCATTGAACGATTATTTTTTTGCTGCTTTTATTTTTTGAACCAGCGCCGAGGCCGTCTGCTCATCGGTGATCAGAGCATCCACGTAGCCGCCGCGAAGCGTTGCCAGGATACTGTCTACCTTGTGGATTCCCTGAACGACCGCTATCACTTTCTCCACCCGCTTCAAATCCTCCACATTAACCCCGATAACCCGCTCATTGATGGTATTCTTCGCAATGCTTCCATCTTCACAAATGAAACAGGAATTGATGTCTCCTACGACGCCGGCGGCCTTCAAACTTTTAAATTCCTCTTCGCCAATATATCCGATCTCTTTCATTGTCGAATCAACGAACGGATTCCCTATCCCGACGATCGCCAAATCGATCTTTTTCGCATCCTCCAGCAGATCGGATACGGTTGGGGTTTGCAGAAGAAGCTCGCGTAAATTCTCACTCTCCACAATCGCAGGAGCGTACAGCGACTCGCAGCTGCAGTTCAGCTTTTTGGACAGCTCATACGCCAGCTGATTGGAGTGAAGCTCAATCCGGGTTGAGCCCATCCCTCCGATCAAGGGAATCACTTTAAGATGCTCATGCGACTCGCTTGGCCATTCCTTCACCATACTGGAAAGGGTTGTCCCCCATGAAATGCCCAGCTTGCCGACACTCGCATCCCTCAGCTGCTTCAGTGCATAAGCGGCGACCGCCTTAGACACCGCACTTTTCGCGACCTCTGCAGGGATTTCGGCCGTCGGCACGACAATGACATCGTCAAGCGAAAAAGCGTTTACAATTACCTGCTCCAGGTCAATGGTTTGGTCAGCCTCATCGTGAATGATGATTTCGACCAATCCTTCACTGCGCGCCTTCTGCAGGCCCTTGGAAATGATCGGTCTGGACACCCCCACCTTTTTGGCGATTTCCGCCTGAGTGAGCTCGTCAAAATAATACATACGGCTAATCTTGAGCAAAAACTTCTTTTCCTCATCCGTCATCAACATGGATCAACCCCATCTGAACTTCATCATTCGTCTTATTATACGACAGATTATAGCATACTTCACCTTTGACAGGCATGGAAAAAAACGCACATGAGAATCCTTGCTCCCCGCACCGGTCACCTGCGTACCTATGGTAAAGTATCCAAGCTAAAGATGCCAAAATCCACCTTCCCGGATGATTTGCCCGAGTAAGGTGGACGTTCGCCCATGCCGAAAAACGATGGCGCATTAAACCCACGGCACTGCATCACCGTTAGGAACGCATGTCACGACGGTATAGATCTCGGCAGACCGGAATTACAGGTCGCCGGTAAGAATCGCCTGATCCTGAAGCTTGCGCAGCTCCCATATGACCGAATTCTCTGTTTGCTCTACTGCATCGTACGTGATGATTTCGCCGGCTTTGACCGAACGGGTCAACGTTTGAGCCTGCACCAAGCCGATCGGAAGCGCATGATGCGATTTGGCTTCGGAAGCGGTCATAATTTTGCCATATACCGTAAAGCCACCAATCCCGTCCAAGCGATCGCCCGGCTGCAGGTCTTTCTTCGCAATCGTAACGGTTTCGGCCACCAGTCCTTTCCAAGGGGCAATCGTCTGTTCGTTGTAGAAATACGCCCCTGCTACGGAAAGCGGCGTCTCCAGGCTCGTTAAATGATAGGGACGGAACAGTACGAAATTCGGCCCTTTGCCCATTTTCAAATATTCCATCTCATGAAGCACTTCTTCTTTGCCGGAGGTCACAATAACGAAGACGCCCGGCGCAACCCCGTTGACGTATTCAACGACGCCGGTTTTGCTGAGAATACCTCCGTCTTGCCGCAGACCGGAGCACTTGGGTCAGCTCTTCCACCGTCGCCGACGGGCCGTGCATCCCCGCTTGGTCCGGTACAAAGCCTGTCGCATTGGCGACGGCCGTCATTTCGATCATGGTCTTCGTGCCGTCCTGGAAGGAAGCGATCATCTTCGGATTCGCCCCTACGCTAAGGGCATAGTCCCGGGCGGAATCCGGCGTGGCTTGTACGTTAAGCGGGTTGTTCTTGCCCTTACCGATGGCCAGTACGTCAAACCCGATAGCATCCGCAAAGTTATACAACTCCATCACTGCACCCGGCTCATCGCCCGCGGAGCCCGTATAGACGACGCCTGCGGATGAAGCCATCTTATTGAGAAGCGGGCCTACGGTCACATCGGTCTCTACATTCAGCATAACAATATGCTTCTTGTTCAGGATCGCCTTCCAGGCGATTTCCGCACCTACGCTGGGTACGCCGGTAGCGTCAACGATGACATCCACGTTCGGCAGGGCAAGCAGCATCTGCATGTCATTCGTCACAACGACCTGACGCTGCTCGATTGCGCGCTCCGCCTTCTCCAGGTCGCGGGTTTCAATAATGGCGTCCGCCGCCACACCCGCAAATAAGTAAGCGTTCTTAGCATTGTCTGTGCGAACATCCGCCGTAGCTACGACTCGCATACCCTTCATGCTTTCGATTTGCGAAATCATGCCGCGTCCCATCTGTCCGGCCCCGACCAACCCGACCCGGATAAGACCTCCCTTGCGGTGCAGTTCCGACAGCTTCTGGTTTAAGTTCATCCTTCTCTCCCCGTTTCTTCGATCGAAATGATCGCTTAATTAAGTTGATCTTGGTTTACGGCAACTAACAGATAAGAAATCACCATTGCGCTTTTTACATATGTTCTATATAGTTACATTTGTAATTTTAAAGCATTTTTTAACCGGGTGTCAACAACAATTTTACATTTGTATCACTTCGGCACAAATAGTTTTGCCGTACCCAAAGGAACTCTCCTGAACGGTGCCGCAGACGTCAAAAAACCGGCATTCCCGCGCTGCTGCACGCCGGTTGCCGGTTTCGACCGCTATACTTTATACCAGCTTAGCTCCCTTCGTTCACTCTCGATCTGTGCTTGAGTCGCTGCAATTCGCGCCAGCGGCACACGGTAAGGCGAACAACTGACATAATCAAGTCCCGCCGCATGGCAAAAATATATCGACTGCTTATCTCCCCGTGTTCACCGCATACGCCGGTTTTAAGGCTCGGCTTTACCGCTCTGCCCCTGGAAACGCCCATCTGAATCAGTGCGCCGACGCCTTCCTCATCCAATACCTGAAACGGGTTATACGGTAAAATCTTTTGCTCGACATAGCTGTTTAGAAACTTGCCCTCCGCATCGTCGCGGCTATAGCCGAAGGTCATCTGCGTCAGGTCGTTGGTCCCGAAGGAGAAGAAATCCGCGTACTTGGCAATGGAGCCTGCCGTCAAAGCCGCCCGAGGGACCTCGATCATCGTACCCACACGGTACGGCACATGAACGCCTTCATGTGAAAATACTTCGATCGCCGCTTCCTCCACCAGCTCGCGCATCAGCTTGAGTTCGTGTACATGACCGACCAGAGGGATCATGATCTCCGGATGCACCGCCTTCCCGCGTGCTGCCGATCGAACGGCGGCGCGGAAGATGGCAACCGCCTGCATTCGGTAAATTTCAGGGAACAAAATACCCAATCGGCATCCCCGCTGGCCCAGCATCGGGTTCATCTCATGCAGACTGCGCACCTTTCGGACCAGCTGTTCATATTCCCGCTGTCTCTTGGGATCCCAGCTCTTGGCTTCCTCGCTCTTCTTCAGCAAGTCCTCCAGATTCGGCAGAAATTCATGAAGCGGCGGGTCCAGCGACCGGATGGTCACAGGCAATCCGTCCATCGCCTCGAAGATGCCCTCAAAATCGGACTGCTGCATAGGCAAAGCGGCTTCAGCGCTTCGGCCCGTTCTTCTGTGCCATCCGCGAGGATCATCGCCTGAACAACCGGCAGGCGTTCGCTGCTCATAAACATGTGCTCGGTCCGGCAAAGGCCGATACCCTGCGCACCGAAGCTGCGCGCCTTAGCCGCATCCTCCGGCGTATCAGCGTTCGTCAGTACCTTCAGCCTGCGAATCTCGTCCGCCCAGCTCAGCGGCTGCAGCGACTCCGGGGTCAGCTCCGGTTCCTTCAGCCGAACCTCACCCCGGATTACCCGGCCGCTTGTACCGTCAAGAGTCAATTGCTCACCCTCTTTAATCAGCAAATCACCTATGCGGAAGCACTTGTCCCCGCGATTCACCTGAATGGCTTCACAGCCGCAAATGCAGGGCTTGCCCATCCCTCTCGCGACGACCGCCGCATGGCTCGTCATTCCGCCGCGGCTGGTCAGTACACCTTCGGCGGCGATGACACCGTGAATATCCTCGGGACTCGTTTCCGTGCTGACGAGCACCACCTTCTTCCCCGCACGCGACCATTCATCCGCCGTATCCGCGTCAAACACAGCTAAGCCGCTCGCAGCTCCTGGAGAAGCCGGAAGCCCTTCGGCGATTACATCAAGCTCCGCATCGGTATCAATGGCCGTGTGCAGGAGTTGATCCAGATGGGTGACTTCAATTCGCTGTACAGCTTCTTTCGGTGTAATCAGCCCTTCGCCGACAAACTGTACGGCCAGCTTCACCGCGGCTTGGGCGGTCCGTTTGCCGCTCCGCGTCTGGAGTAAGTACAATCTGCCTTTTTCAATCGTAAATTCGATATCCTGCATATCCTTGTAGTGCCATTCCAGTTGCGCTGCAACCCGGGCCAGCGTTTGGTATGCGACCGGCATCTCGTCAGCCAGCATAGAAATCGGCAGAGGCGTCCGGATCCCGGCAACCACATCCTCCCCTTGAGCGTTTGTCAGAAACTCACCATAGAGCTCTTTTTCTCCGGTCGACGGATTCCGTGTAAACAGAACGCCGGTGCCGCAATCCTCGCCCAGGTTGCCGAAGACCATGGATTGGATGTTGACCGCTGTTCCCTGCTCATCGGGAATGCTATAGAGCTTGCGATAAACGATCGCCCTTTGATTGTTCCAGGAGCGGAATACCGCCTCCACCGCAAGGATCAACTGATCATGTACATCCTGAGGAAACGGACGGCCCGCTTTATGCTGCAGGATCTCCTTATACTCCTTAATCAATCTTTGAAGCGCTTCGGCATTCAAATCTTTATCGTGCTCTGCATGGCAGGCCTGCTTGACTTCATGAAGCTTCGTCTCAAAAAGATAGCTTTCCAGCTCGAACACCACATTACCGAACATCTGGATCAACCGGCGGTAGCAGTCGTAGGCAAAACGAGGGTTGCCCGTGGAGCGGGCCAGCCCCTCAACCGTTGCATCATTAAGTCCAAGATTTAAAATCGTGTCCATCATCCCCGGCATCGAAAGGACGGAACCGGAGCGGACCGAAACGAGCAGCGGATTCCAATGATCGCCAAATTTTTGGCCTTTTTTCCGTTCCAGTTGACGCAGTGCGGTTGCGATCTCACCTTCCAGCCCTTCCGGCAACCGTTTTCCGGCAGCATAATACTCCCGGCAAGTATCGGTCGTGATTGTAAATCCGGGAGGAACCGGTAAGCCCGCGCGAGTCATTTCCGCAAGGTTAGCCCCTTTGCCGCCCAACAGCACCTTCATCTCCGCATTTCCCTCTTCAAAGGGAACGATTCTCTTGTTCTCCATCTTCTTCAACCTCCGGATCAACCATGATATTGTTACATTTGTTCAAACATTTTACATTTGTAATTGTAACTCCAGATATAGTGCGTGTCAATTATAAATTATGTTCTTTTTAATTATTTATTGTGTTATTTATATATATATTTGTTTGTATATGTTTATTTAAGACATACTATTATCTTTGATAAGCCTGATTCATTTTAAAAAACATGTAAAAAAAGGCAGTCTCCATCGAGACTACCTTTATTATGACATCCTAATAATGCAGAACCTTAATGATGAACGCCCATGCCCAGCCAGCCGTTCACGGTTTCATAGAAGGACTCCGAAACGGTCGGATGCGGATGAATGAGCTGCGCCCATTCCGAAACCGTTCCTTCCAAATGCATAAAAGCGGACGCCGTCGTTATCATTTCGGTTACGTGCGGCCCGACCATGGTGACTCCTAGAATCTCGCCGTATTTCTCGTCGGCGATGACCTTTACAAATCCATCGGTTTCGCCCATAGATATCGCTTTGCCGTTGCCGCGCAGCGAATAGGTCTGGACCTTGACGGCGACACCGCTGTTCTTCGCTTCCCGCTCAGTCATCCCAACACTGGCGATTTCCGGGTGCGTGTAAATACATCTCGGGACGATCCGATAATCGACCTTCTCCTGCTTTCCGGCGGCGTTCGCCGCAGCGACAAGCCCTTCGGCGCTCGCTGCATGCGCCAGCTGATAGCCTCCGATCAAATCGCCGATCGCATAGACATTCGGCAGACTCGTCTCCAAACGGTCGTTCACCCAAACAAAGCGTCCGTTCATCCGCAGTCCGAGCTCCTCCAGTCCACCAAGGCTTGGAACACGGCCGACGGCGACGAGCAGTTCCTCTGACATATGCTCATTCGATTTACCGTTAGCCGAAGCGCTAACCTGGAACTGTCCGTTCGCAAAGGAGACCTGCTCGACCTTGGTTCCGGCATGCAGCTCGACGCCCCGCCGCTTGAGTGATTTGGCGAGTGCCTGCGAAGCGGCTTCGTCTTCCGAAGGCACAATGCGCTCCGCCGCCTCAACGACCGTCACCTTGGTGCCGAATGCCGAGAAAATAGCGGCGAACTCTACGCCGATCACGCCTCCGCCGATTATGGTCATCGACTGTGGAATCCGCGCATATGGAAAATCGTATCGCTCGTCTGATAGGGCAGTCCTTCCAGTCCGGCGATCGGCGGCACGAACGGCTTCGAGCCGGTTGCCAGAATAACCTTTTCCGCACGGACTTTTGTTACTCCGTCCCCGGTGGCCACCTCGATCTCGCGCGAAGGAAACGCCTTTCCCCAGCCGCGGATGCGACTGATTTTATTCGCCATAAGCAAACCTTCGATACCCCCGCGGAGTGTCTTCATCACCTGTTCCTGCCTGTTCAAGATCGCGTCCCATCCAAATTCGACCGGACCCGTCTTGATCCCGTAGACTGCTGCCTTTTGAATCGTTTCCACCGCTTCCGCTAAATGCAGCAATGTTTTGGAAGGGATGCACCCGCGGTTCAAGCAGGTCCCTCCCAGCTCCGACCCTTCTATCACAACAACGGATTTGCCCAGCTTGGCTGCACGAATCGCCGCCACATATCCGCCCGGCCCTCCCCCAAGCACTGCAATATCGTAGGAATTCACCTGATTCACCTCAGCCCGTTATGATTAAATCAGCAGTTGGTACGGCTGCTCCAGCACGGTTTTCAATTCGGTTAGAAAAGCAGCTGCAGGAGCGCCGTCGACCACGCGATGGTCAAAGGAGAGGCTCAGCGTCATGATAGGGCGAGCCTTAAGCTCTCCGCCGACCACGGCAGGCTTGTCCTGGATTTGACCGATTCCGAGAATGGCTACCTCGGGCTGGTTAATGATCGGCGTGAATGAATCGACCGCATACATGCCCAGATTGCTGACCGTAAACGAGCCTCCGCTTAAATCCTCCGGCTTCAGCTTGTTGTCGCGCGCCTTCCCCGCAAGCTCCTTCGATTTGGTGACGAGCTCGGCCAGCCCCATCCGCTGCGCGCCAAATATAACCGGCACCAGCAGTCCATCCTTGACCGATACGGCCAATCCGATATTCGTGTCCTCCTGCAGCACGACCTCATCGTTCTCCCAGCGGGCATTCAATGCCGGATGCCTGACGAGACAGGAGGCTATCGCCTTGAGCATAATTTCCGTATAGGACAAGCGCAGCCCCGTCTGCTTCTCGATAACCGGCAGCAGCTCAGTCCGCAGCGTTTTTGCAGCCGTCATGTCGACAGTCGTCGTGATCGTTACATGCGGAGCGGTATAAGCGCTTTGGGACATGCGCTGCGCAATAATTTTGCGCATGCCTTGAAGCTTGATGACGCGTTTTTCCTTAGGCTGGTCCTTTTTCTCCGCGGTCAGAGCCCGCTCTACATCCGAACGTACCACCTTGCCGCGTTCGCCGCCGCCTTCCAGCTGCCCAAGCTCAAGACCCTGGTCCGCGGCTATTTTCCGAGCAAGCGGAGTCGCTCTCACCTCCGCCGCTTCTTCCTTCCGAGATGCCGCCGCGGCGTAGCATTCCACATCGGCGCGATGGATGCGGCCATGCTCGCCGCTCCCCTTCACCCGGTACAGCGCAACGCCGTGATCCCGGGCGCCTTGCGGGTCGCCGGTGTGGCTCTTGGCCTTTCCCCGGATGGTATTGCTGCGGTTGCGGCTTCCGGCTCCACCGCGGCATGTTCCGCTTCGCCTTCAATAGAAACTGGAGCTCCACCCCCTGCACATCAGGCGGGAACTCCGGCGCCGTATCTCCCGGATCGCCGATATAACCGATGACATGGTTGACCGGGACCACGGCATCCGCTTCGAAATATCGCTTCAGCAGGACGCCGGAGTGATACGCTTCCACTTCAATATTGATTTTATCCGTCAGCACTTCAAGCAGAACATCCCCTGCTTGACCGGATCGCCCGGGTTTTTAAACCATTGGATGATCGTGCCTGTTTCCATCGTCATACCGAGCTTCGGCATAAATACTTCATTTAGCATGTTATTCGCCCCCTAGCGCTTACATGAGCGTCCGCTTCACCGCACTGACGATATCGTCGATCTGTGGTACGGCTTTTTTCTCCATAATCGGATTGTACGGAATGGGAACGGCGAGACCTCCCAGCCTTTGGATCGGAGCGTCCAAATAATCAAAGGCGTCGCTTTCCACCACCTGGCTCACAATTTCGGCGCCGAAGCCGCTGCGCTTTACCGCCTCATGCACGACGACAAGACGGCTTGTTTTTTTCACGGACTCCACAATCGTTTCAATATCCAAAGGCACCAGCGTTCTCGGATCGATGACCTCGACTTGAATGCCTTCCTTCTCCAGCGGCTCCGCCGCTTCCAGCGCCTTATGCACCATGATCGACGTAGCGACAACCGTCACGTCCGTTCCTTGACGCTTGACATCGGCCTTGCCGATCGGAAGGGTGTATGATTCCTCGGGCACAAGGCCCTTCGTGCGATACAGCAATTTATGCTCGTAAAATATAACCGGATTATCGTCCTCGATGGCTGCACGAAGCGACCCTTTGGCATCGTAAGCCGTGGATGGCTGAATAACCTTTAGTCCAGGAATGTGCGTCATCCAGGCTTCAAGGCTTTGCGAATGCTGCGCCGCCGCCCCCGTACCTGAGCCCGCAGGAGTGCGGAGCACCATAGGCACCTTGCCTTTACCGCCGTACATATAGCGGATTTTCGCCGCTTGGTTGACGATCTGATCCGTTGCAATCGTAATAAAATCGGAAAATTGCAGCTCAAGGATCGGACGCATCCCCGTCAGCGCCGCACCGACCGCCGCTCCGGCAATGGCCGACTCGGAGATCGGCGTATTCCGGATCCGTTCCGGCCCGAATTCCTCGATCATGCCTCTGGACACACCAAAGGCTCCCCCATAGACACCGATGTCCTCTCCGAGCATGAAGACGTCTTCATTTTCGCGCATGATTTGGGACATCGCTTCTCTAACCGCTTCCAAGTAGGTGATTTCCCTCATTTTCCCCGCTCCCCGAAATGTGTTTTCTATGCGATCCTAATCACAATCAAAAATTAAGCGTAGACATCATCCTCAATCGTATCCGGAGACGGCATCGGACTGGCTTCGGCAAATTGGACGGCCGCCTCGATTTCTTCCATCGCCTTCACCCGGAGCGCCTCCAGTCGCTCCCTGGACGCAATCCGATCTGCCATGAGCTTTACAGCCATTTTTTCAATCGGATCCTGCTCTTCTTTCCAATACCGTTCTTCTTCACGGGTACGATACTTTTTGGCGTCGCTTTTGGAATGACCCTTCCAGCGGTAGGTCTTCGCTTCAATCAAGGTCGGCCCTTCGCCGTTTCTGGCCCGGCGCACCGCTTCCTCCGTCACCTTCATCACTTCGAAAATATCGTTTCCTTCGACGACAACCCCGGGGATGCCGTAAGCCTTGGAGCGGTCGGCGATGTTCTCGGCGCCAATCATTTCCTTGGCCGGACCGGACATGCCGTACTGGTTGTTCTCGCAGAAGAATACGACCGGCGACCTTCCAGATCGCCGCAAGATTGATCGCTTCATGGAAGCTTCCCTCGTTGCTGGCTCCATCGCCGAAGAAGCAGAGCACCACGTATCCTAAATTTTTCATTTGGGAAGTGAGCGCAGCGCCCGCGGCGATCGGAATCCCTCCACCGACGATCCCGTTGGCCCCGAGATTGCCCTTCTCCACGTCGGCGATATGCATCGATCCGCCTTTTCCTTTACAGTAGCCGGTTTCTCTGCCGAACAATTCAGCCATCATGCGGTCTGCTTGCGCGCCCTTGGCGATGCAGTGGCCATGTCCCCGGTGCGTGCTGGTGATCTTGTCCCTGTCCTCCAGAACGGCGCAGGCGCCTACGGCCGTCGCTTCCTGTCCGACGCAAAGATGTGTCGTACCATGAATCAATCCTTTAGCAAAAAACTCGTCGACTTTCTCGTCAAAATACCGTACCAACCACATTTGATGATAAAGCTCCAGCAACCTTTCCGTGGATAAGTGAACCTTGTCGCTAACCTTCACGGCCATGCGAAAACCACTCCTTTTACATTTGTTCATATCAATTACATTTGTAATATCATATTACTTCCACTTCTCTTCATTTGTCAATATGTGATTACATTTATCCATGAAGCCCGTGGGCTTTGAGGAAGAGGCGCAGCATGACGCCGTTTTCCAAAATTAAAAGCCACATCCCTTATAGCAGTCCATTTCATTTCTTGATCTGTTGAATATTCATGTATATAAAGTGCGCAAAAGGGGTTGGACGGTTTGACGCCAAGATGGAAAGGATCCGCTCCGCATAAGAAAGTTTCTTCTAACCCGCGGGCCACTCTCCCTCTTGTCCCCCGGCATGGAGCTCGTCCAATTGGTCGGGCTATGCGATGGGCCGAAGGGCAAGAAACTCGTTTCAATGCATATCGGGCTATTGGATTGTTCCGCGGGTGAAGCCAAGCAAGCAAAATCAATATTCTTCGGCATGGATTGGGATCGACGGATTCGGCAACTCGTCGTTAATTCAGACAGGAACGGAGCATGACTACGAAAACGGCAAAGCCGTTTATTATGCCTGGTGGGAGATTTTACCGCGAGCGGAAACCAGAATCGCCCGCCCCGTCTCTCCCCAAGACCTGATGTATGCCCGAATCTCGAAGCTCGGGGAAATCGTTGGCGGATTCTGCTTCGCAATGTAACGAAAGGCTGGGTCTTCAGGACGGTGAAAGCATATACCGGACCGGTCGCCACGGCGGAATGGATCATCGAGGCCCCTTCGATCAACGGCAGAATTGTGCGGCTGGCAAACTACGGAACAACCTTCTTCCGCAGGTGCCGGACCAATGGCAAGAACCCTATGCTCGGGCCGACCCATCGGGGAGTTATGGTTCAGAACGGACGCGTAGTTTCCACCCCCTCCCTTCCTGGTAATACGAAGGATAGCTTCGCCATTGCATATGGTTCTGCAGCCCCATCGACTCCAAAACCCAATCGCACCAAACAGCCGCCCAAACCTTTACTTCTGATTGGAAAAAGCCCCCGGCTCCACAAAAGATAAGTGTATACTGCAATCACTGCGGCATATTTTCGCAAAAAAAGGCTATCCCACGGCCCATTTCCGGGCTTTGGGATAACCTTTGGAATAAAGGATTGAACTTTTAACGAATGCGGATGCTGCCGCTAAAATCCTCCGCCCTTACTTCGGCGGCCTGAGCTCCTTCCGCGCTGTCCCCTTTCCAAATCAGGATGGAAAGCACCGAGGATTTACCCGATTTCCCCGAGCCGTATCCATCAGCAAGCGGACCGTATATTCGGCGCCTTGCTCACTTAAAGCCCTGCCCTGCACATACGCGCTCGTACCCGAGATTACCAGCCAATCGGTTTGCTGCATGGACAAACGAAGCCCTTGGGGTTCGGCATGGATGGTCGCGGCTCCGATTGCTTTTCCGTTCCGGAGTTCCCATTTGCCTTCGATATGGATCTTCTTTGCTTGATCCCCGAAAATACCAGGCTGCGCAGGCGCATCGAGATGACCGTTTACTTCAAGCGTACCGTTAGGATCCGCATTCACGGCCAGCATCGACTTCACCGCATTTTCTTTGTAATACGGGTTGGCCCCCAGCGCCGCGGTGACTTCGTATAGTCCCGGCGGAAGGTCAAGAGCCGCGCTGGCTTGACCGTAAACATTCGTTGTGACCGGCGGCCGACCGGTAAAGGACGCTTTCCCCGTTCAACTGCAACTTTTTCACGTCGAACGTGATAGGCAACCCGCCGAGCTTGCCCGGTCCGCCGGGATTCGGCTCACGAACGGCGGCGGAGAGCGTCGCTCCCCGACCTGTGACTGACGTGGGACCCGTATAGGCGATGCTTGCATCCACCTTCACGAACGGGGTCACCGTAATGTTAGCCAGTGCTTTATAGGTTGTGCCGGTAACGGTCCCCTGCACCGAGAAGCTTCCCGGAGCCGCATATTGCGCGGGGTCCGTAGGGTCCCATACGACAGGCGCCGGTTTCGTCGTGCTGTCGCTGTAAACCGCCGTGACTACGGACGGTAACGCAGGCGCCGTTCCGGCTGTTGTCGTAATGCTGACCGGCGTTATGCTTACTACATAAGGAAGATAAACCGGCGCCGAAATCATAAACTTGCGGGAATATGGATCCGTACCTTTGGATCGGACAGCGATTTTGGACAAATCCGTTATGCCGCCAGGGAGCTCGTAGCTTACAGCCGTTCCCGGCAATTCCGCAAGTACCGCCGCCCCATTATAAACCGTGAAACCTTCGCTTGCCTGGTTGGCATCCCACTTCAGAACGGCACCGGAACCGGCCGCCTCTAATTGAAGATGCTGCGGCGGGGTCGGCGCATTAAACACTTGAACCTGTGTAAGGCGCGGAGGGCCGGTAAGATCCGTGCCGGTATTGCCGCCCGATGCGTTCTCCACCGTGACTTTGATGTATCTCGAATGGTAGGTCCTACCAAGGTCGATCGGATACGAACGATCCTCGGCATCCGATCCTCCGTCAGAATTGCCTGTTTCATACGTATAGCCTGAAGCGGTTTGTTTATCCACCTGTCTAAAGGACATGGCGTTAAATTCGGTCGCAGACGCATGGTTTCCGGTATCATCGGAGACATAAACGCTCACGCCTTTTAACCGGCTTGACTTGGCAAACAGCCGGAGTTGACTGAAATCCATGGCCTGACCCAGGTCGATCACGAAGTCGCCTTTTCTCGCCCCGTCCGTACCGAGCCAGGAATAATTCCCGATTTGATCCAGACTGGTAACGTTCGTTACATTCCAATTCGTCGGATCCTGCAATACGCCGTTCGTCAGCTTGTTGGCGTTGCCGTACACATTCGCAGTGGCGGACTGCTGCTGGATCGGATTCGCATCATCTACCGGGCCTACGTTGTACGCCTTTTTATTGAGAGCAAGATTCACGGCCGAGACGCCGGTCGCCAGCTTGCTGATGGTGATGTCGGAAAGCTTCAGCCGGACGTCATACGCCGAGTTCGTGCTGCCGTTGGAGCTGCGGTATATCCCCCATTTGGGACGCAGATACTGATCGAAGGCGGCCGGATACTCCGTTTCGAAGCCGCCGCTTCTTTCCGGTCTTCTCCACAAGTCTTTCACTCCGTCCCCTGCACCCTGTTTCGGAAACACCTGATTAACATCGGGGCTGTCAAAGGTGTACACCTTGCCGGTTACTGTATCCGTTATCTTAATGGTAAGCCAGCCGGTATCCGAAATCAGCGCTTTCATCTCCACTTTAATCCAGTGGCCGTCGATCTCTTTTAACGGAATGGTCATCAGGTTCTTGTCGCCGTCATACCGGTTATGATTCACGACCAGATTCCTGTTCGTCGTTCCGGAAATCGACATCGCCAGAATATAGGCGCCGTTCTCCCCGCCGGTGTTGCCGTCGGGCAGCGTATTGGCCGCCTGCGCATTCACCGCCTTCAGCTGGAAAATATGTCTGAAGTTAGGCTGGTTCCACTGGTTGCCGTCCGGAATGTTCCACATCCACTGATATGAAACCAGATCGCCTTCATGCGCGACAAAATCGCCGGTGGAATCTTCGTTCGGACGAATTTCGATTCTTTGCCTGTCATTGAAGGCCGCTCCGTAAACAATATACCCTACCGTCGGGTCAAAGACGCCTTTATGACCGTACTCGCCATCGCGCACCTTATCCAGGTACTCGTTGTTCACGCCTCTGCCGTATTCCATGACCTGGAACACATTTTTCTGCAAGTCGCCGTCCCACACGCTCTTCACATGGTCATCGGCCGCGGTCGCCCGGGGCTGGTCGCCGTAAAATTCGTGGTAAGCGCTGCGGATCCGCTTCGTCACGCCTTCTACCGGTTCGTCGGTGCCCATCGCGCCGCCCAGAACGTTGTATGGGGATACGCCTGCCATCGCGTTCATCTTGATGGTTTTGTTATTGTCGCCATAGCCGCGGGCGGTTACATCCAGTGTATAGACGGACGGGACTCCGCTGTTGAAATAAAACGTAAATTCATGGGTGCCCAGCGGCAGTGCAGCCAGGTATGCGGGCGAAAAAGTAACCATACTTCCCGACAGCGTGTAATCCGTATCCGGCCGAAGCAGCGTATCGCCCTTGGCAATGCCGGTAAGCTTCTGGCCATCGGCAAGGCTCATGGCCGCAGTAACGGGGGCGGATGGATCCCAAGTACTGTAGATGCCCTTAGCCGGTTCAAGCGCTGTTGCATTAGCTATGGGGTCCTTGCCGTAAACCGCCAGGCCCGACAGGCCCATCATGGCATCCGCATCGCTCGCCCGCCTGTCGAGGGGACCCACCAGTACGGTGTTGATCATGATATACCGGGCTGTAAACGGATAGAGGAACGTCTTCGTATCGTAGCCCCACTGCTGTCCGTTGTAGGTAACATAAGACCACAAGCCTTCCATTTCTGTACCCCCGGCCAGCGTCCAGCCGTTAGCCTTCCAGTCGTAATTGGCCGCCGTATCGGAAGGCGCAGGCGCACTTGCCCAGGCTTGAGGATCATTCGAGTAGTACACCTCAAATCGCGTTGCATTGTCCTGTATATTGGAGATCGTGTTCGGGATTTCCAAATACAGCTTGTCGATCGTTTTGGGCTTGCCCAAATCAAGGCTTAACGCCAGGGAGGATGGAGAATAATCGCTCATATAGACGCTAGAGCTGGAATTTCGCCAATAGCCGCCGCCCCCGTTTTCAACGCATCCGCTCCCGGATGATCGGAGGCTTCCGAGCTTGCCTTGAGATTCACACCCTCTTGCGGTGTAAAACGGATAGGATCGAGCAGGTTGACCGAAGCCGCCTGATGATCGGCCAGCGTTACTTCAATATATGGCCGAATGTTTGCCGGATTTGTAATCCCCGGTCCGTTAAAATCGCCATAAATCTTAAACTTATCCGGATTCGCCGGATTGTAATCAGCCGGGCTCCAGGTCACGTTCACCTTCACCGTCCTGCCTGTGCTTAAGGTGACATCAAGCTGCGGCGGCAGAGTCAAGCCGCCGAACGGCGTCCCTTTGGAAGCTGTAATGGCCGCCGGTCTTACCCAAGCCACTATATCTCTAAGTTGTGCGTTCGGATCCCAGCCGTCCGGAAAGACGTAGCTGTTTCGATCCCTCTTGATTAAGTACACGTCCGAAAGATACATCGTTGCATTCTGGAATTCGTCTGCATACTCTGCATCGTTCGGGCTGTTGTAGAGCCCCCGGTAAAGTCCCCATTTGGAACGGTTCTGCTGACCGGATTCTGCAGGCAGATCCGTTCTTTCGAGCCGGCCGGTATCCGGGTTCTTCACTTCGGGGCGTCTGTAGGTTTCGGCCGTCATGCCGCCTTCGAACAGCACTTCCCCGGATTCCAGGTCAACAAGCTTACCATAGATATAGCCCTTATCCGCCGTTAAAATCGTGACTTCAAAATCGAGCCAGCGGTCAACGACCTTCTCAAACGGAATCGTAAAAAGCGGCTTGATCCGGTCCGCGTAGTCGCCATCCGGGTTGTTTCTGAATTCAAGCTGGCCCTTCCCTCCGCTTGAAATGAGCGAAAGCGTAGCCACCGGCTGGCCGGCCGCATTCCCGGCAATCTCTTTCATCTGGAAAATATGCCAGAACCTGTGGGGGACAATAAAATCGCCTGCGCGTTTATCACCGACATCCTTCTGGTACCTGAGCGTTTCCGACGGAAGCATCAGCCTCCAATGGTTCGTCATGATATCGCCGCCCACGCTGTTGGCGTCCCGGTTGGAAGCGCCGGTGTTGCTCTTGATCTCCAGCCGCTGGCGGTCGCTGCCTACCTCGCCGCGGTCTCCGTCGTCCCGGCCGACGCCGTCCGGCGTGACAAACGGATCGAATTCGTGAAACCGCAAAATATCGGAGTTCAGCTTGTCCGTGCCCGGAATGCCTGCAATGCCGTATTTAGACAAAGCGTTCGGATCGTTCTTACCGATCGTCTGCAAATACATGTTGTCCCCGAGCCATGATTCCTTGACCGTGGAAGCCAGCGGATAATCTCCGTTCCGGTCGTAAACCGATTCCGACCAGGCTTTGCCGCTGTAAGACGAAGGGACGCCGGGGCCTTCTACGGAACCGGTCGTGCTGCCGTTGCCGATTTTCGAGGTTCCCATGACATCCCATGCGTATTCACCTGCGCGGATATTCAGCGGCGAATATTTATCGTTAGCTCCTACCGTGCCGGTTACAGGGCGGGGAACGGGATCTACAGTCACCTTAATCGTATAGGTTTTGCTGTTCGTGCTATTCGTCTTGTCGGTTACCTTTAAATAATATAAGGTGGTGCCGCTTGCTGAAAATTGGTCCAACTTCGCATCGCCCTTGTTAATGCCTCCGGCCGCAAAAGAGATCGCCGTCGTCCCGTTGCTTCTGTAAAGCGATACGGCGGCGCCCGGATTGGTCGTGACATTCAGCATTTGGTAGGAGGTGCCGTACGGCAGTGCGATATCGATGGTCGCCGGATCAAGACGAACCACGGCATTCAAAGGCTTGTTTACGACGATTCCGAGTACATCGGTGCTGTCTCCCAGCGCCGCATGCGCCTCTCTCGCCGGAAGCAAAGGCAGGCTGATCAGCGAAAGTACAATGGACAAAACGAGAAAAGAATGGATGCATTTGTTCAAAGCTGGTTTGACGGGCATTCCGAGGTCTCCTTTATTTTGTGATAACAGCGCTTACATTTACTCAGGCAACCGATGATCCCTCGTTCCTTTACCTCTCCCTCCGTTTACGTGAATAGTCTTCTAATCCGTCCAAACCTAATCATATCGACAAATGGAAATTCGGGATAGGATGGAAATTGATGTATTTTTGTCCTATATTCATATTTTAGTAATCCGGCACAAAAAAAGGCCGCCACGCTCAACGCCCGGCAGCCCTTGTAATTCCATTTAAGGTAAATTACACCTTTTGTTAAAGTTCAATCCTCTTGGTAGCGATATGGTTGCAAAATTCGCTGTCATGCTCTACAAAAAGGATCGTGGGTGCATATTCCAGCAGCAGCTCTTCGATTTGCATGCGGGACATCACGTCGATAAAATTAAGCGGTTCATCCCACACGTACAAATGCGCTTTCTCACATAGACTTTTCGCGATGAGCACCTTCTTCTTCTGGCCGCCGCTGAAAGCGGAAATATCTTTTTCAAATTGAATCCTGGAAAAATCCAGCTTTCTCAGAATCGCTTTAAAGAGGCTCTCATCGATCCCATGCTGCCCCGCATAATCGGTCAAATTCCCCTGTAAATGCGAGGTATCCTGAGAAACATAGGATATTTTAAGCTGACTTCCCTTTCGGAAGGTGCCGGTATAGCGGAGTTCCTCGCCGCAAATCAGCTTGAGGATGCTGGATTTCCCGGAGCCGTTTTTACCGGAAAGCGCGATCCGGTCCCCTTGTTCAATCGAAAAACGAATATCCGCGCAAACCCTCTTCTCCCCGTAATAGATCGAAACATCTTCAAGCGCAGCAAGCTGGTGCTTATGATAAGGAAGCGGCGTCAGCTTTAGGCTTTCCGAGTCTTCAATATTTTTAAGGAGCTTGGACTTTTCTTCCGCGGCCGACTGTTGTCTTTGCTCTATGGCTTTGGAACGTTTCATCATTTTAGCGGCTTTGTGGCCAATATACCCTTTATCCACCTTGGAACCGGAATTTCTTGTTCCGTTCTTCGTTTTTTCCACTTCGTCGGACCAATGGCTTGTGCGGCTTGCCGCTTCCGACAAGCGTTTGATGTCCTTCTTCAGCTTTTCGTTCTCTGCAAGCTCAAATTGATCTTGTCTCTTCTTGTTTTCCCACCAATCGGAGAAATTCCCTTTTTGAATCTCTATGTTGGTCTTGTTGATGGAGAGGATGTGATCTACGCAGTTGTCAAGAAAGGATCTGTCGTGAGACACCAGAATAAATCCGCTTTTGGATTTGAGATAGTCACTGACAAGCTTCCTTGCATGCATATCAAGATGATTGGTGGGTTCATCGATTAACAGGAAACGGTCTTCCTTAAGAAATAAGGCGGCAAGAAGCACCTTCGTCTGCTCCCCGTTCGATAAGGAATCAAAGGGCCGGTATAACACATCCTCCGAAACCTTGAGCAAAGAAAGCTCACGCATCAGTTCCCATTGAACATAGTCCGGAACCATGTCACTGATGACATCCATGGTAAGATTTTCTTTGTTTTCTACATGAAAAGGGAAGTATTCAAAACCGACCTTAGCGGAAATCTTCCCGCTGTATTCGTATTTTCCAAGCAGCAAGTGGAGAAACGTCGTCTTCCCCTGCCGTTCCTTCCGGTAAACCCCAGTTTCCAATCGGTATCGATTTGCAGGCTTACGTCCTCAAAAATGTTATCGTAGCCGCCGTCGTAGGCAAACGTCAGATGGGTTACGTTGATTAATGACATGAATATATCCTCCTGCCGAAAAAATATAAGAGCTGCAAGAAAGTTACTTCCTGCAGCTCAAATAAATACAGCAAACCTAACCCGGGATAGAGCTAGATATGGATATATTGATTGAGTGAAAAGACGCAGTAACTTTCTTGCATATAACGAATAAAACATGCGAAAAAAAATCGCTTTGAACTGTTTTATTATTATATCTGCAAGAAAAATTACATTATCCTTTTCAGCTCCCGTCACTCAAGATTAACGGTATCGTACCACACCCTTTTTCTAATTGCAACCAAGAGCCGCTGTGAATACAGCCCTTTTCTTATCCGGTCCGCTTAAACGGCGGCAAAGAGGCCGATGAAGATTCAGCTCATCAATCAGCTCCTGCATCATCTCTTCCGTAAACGTCCCGCCGCTGAAATTCGCAAGCGCCCTTAGCGGCAAATGCTTCATCATGGCCTCGATAATGCCGGAAGTTCCTTCCTCATGCACCAGACTTGCGAGCGGATGCTTCTCCAGTACTTTCGACAGCGGCTCTTTGGCCACCGGGCCCAGCAGAGAATCTCCCATCAGATCGCCGATCAGCGAGTTACGGTCGACCTTCATTCGGATCACCGTCGTCGATTCGACGGTAATGGTCTTCCGAAGCTCGATCTGGCGGGAGGAACGGCCGATCAGCAGCTCGAATTCGCCGCTTTCCACATGCCAATCCTTAAGATCAGTGTTGTAGTAAGCGAACGAACGTTTATCCAACGTAAACATGACGGTTTTCTCTTCACCCGGCTCAAGCGACACCTTCTCGAAGCCTTTCAGCTCCTTCGGCGGACGGCTCACGCTGCTCAGTACATCCCGAACATAAAGCTGAACGATCTCCTTGCCCGCACGGTCGCCGGTATTGCGGATCGTGACACTGACCTGAACCGTATCCGTGTCGCGGATGCGGTCCGCGCTCACCGTCAGATCGCTATAAGCAAAATCCGTATAGCTCAGTCCGTAACCGAACGGGAACAGCGGCTCGACCTCCCGTGCATCGTAGTAGCGATAGCCGACGTAAATGCCTTCCCGGTATTCCACCGTATCGCCGTCGCCCGGGAAGAACAGGTACGACGGATTGTCGTTCAGCCGCACCGGGAACGTTTCGGCCAGCTTGCCGGAGGGATTCGCATCGCCAAAACAGCGCCGCGATCGCACCGCCGAGTGCCTGGCCTCCGAGATAGCCTTCAAGCAGAGCTTTAACCTTCGGCGACCACGGCATCTCGACCGGCGCGCCGTTGCTAAGTACGGCCACAAGATTAGGCTGAGCTTCGGCGACCGCCTCGATCAGCGCAATCTGATTAGCCGGGATACGCAGATGCTCCCGGTCATAGCCTTCCGATTCGTAGCGGTCCGGCAGACCGATGAAGAGTACGGCGGCATCCGCGTTTCGGGCAGCTTCTTTCGCTTCCTCAATAGAAGACTGGTCGATATCGTCACTGTCAAGGTCATAGCCACCCGTGTAAGTAACGGAAGCGTCTCCTGCCGCTTTGACCAGTTCCTCATAAATATCGTCGAGGCGGCTGGGCTGAATACGCGAGTGCCGGCGCCTTGATAACGAGGCGCCCGGGCAAGCGCTCCGATCGCGGCGATCTTCCCTTTCTTTTCCAGCGGCAGCAGGCCGCCTTCGTTTTTGAGCAGAATCATGCTCTCGCAGGTCGCCTCCATGGCGAGACGGTGATGCGCCTCCAGATCGAGCGGAGCATCCGGCTTGCGAGAATCCGCATACTTGAAAATCATCCGCAGCGACCGTTCAACCGCTTGATCCAGCACTTCTTCCGCCAGCTCCCCGCTCCGCACGGCATCCACGATCTTGCGCTCGCCCGTTCCGTTGCTCGCCGGCATTTCGAGCTCGAGACCCGCCTTCAAGGCGTCCACCCGTTCGTTCACCGCGCCCCAGTCCGACATCACATACCCCTCGAAGCCCCATTCGCCGCGCAAAATGTCCGTGAGCAGGTACGGGTTCTCCGACGCATACGTGCCGTTTACTTTATTGTAGGAGCACATCACTGTCCATGGCTTCCCTTTCTTCACAGCCTGTTCGAAGCTTGCCAGGTAGATTTCGCGGAGCGTACGCTCATCGACGACCGAATCCGACGACATTCTGCGGTGCTCCTGATTGTTCACGGCAAAATGCTTCAGCGATGTGCCGACGCCTTCACTCTGTACGCCTTGGATATGGCTCGCGGCCATTTCCGAGGATAGGTATGGATCTTCCGAGAAATATTCAAAATTCCGTCCGCACAGCGGGGACCGCTTGATATTCACGCCGGGGCCCAGCAGAACGGCCACATCCTCCGCCTGGCATTCGCGGCCGATCGCCGCGCCGACTCGGCCGATCAGTTCCCGGTTCCAGCTGGCCGCAAGACCGGCGACCGTAGGAAAGCAGGTGGCGGCAACGCTTTCATTAAGCCCGAGATGGTCCGAGCCCCCCGCCTGCTTGCGCAGGCCGTGCGGGCCGTCCGTCAGCATCGTGGAAGGAATGCCCAGCCGCTCCACACCCTTGGTCTGCCAGAAATTGAGACCGGAGCACAAGCCGGCCTTTTCCTCCAGCGTCATCTGCGCCACCAGCGCTTTATAATCTCTTTGCATACACCAACGCTCCTTTATTCAGTATAGATCAGCATATAGGAAAGCCTTCTATTGTCATTATAAAAAGGAACGTATTTAAATTATGGTATAATATTAAGATAAATATTATTATCTTAATTCCAATTTTTATTTCTTTCGGAGGAATCCCTCATGATGTTTCCTGTACCCAGCCATCTCCCGTATTTATGCAAGCTGATCCACCGTTCTCTCGGTCTCCCTGTATTTTATATGGAGCAGGACGATACGACGGTATACGAATTCGCCCCGGGCTTCGCGCTGAATCCCATGTACAAGTCCAGGAATGAACTGTTGCACGAGCTGTTCCTCTTGGGCAGGGAGCAACCAGCCGCCTATCATGCATAAAACGCGGTACGAGGAAGTGTTCGCTATGGTGCCGGTTCGAATGGAGAACGGTGCACAAGGCGTGATGATAGCCGGCCCTTGCCTCGATTCTGAGCCGTCGGAATTTATCCTGAAATCGATCATGAACGATACGGGATTGCCTGCGGCCGTTCAGGAGCCCTTCGTCCGTTATTTCGAGAGCTTGCCATGCATTCCGCTGATCGACCTTGTCTTCACCTGCACGCAGCTTCATTATATGTTGTATCGTGAACCGATCGATCCTACCGATATTTACCGGTTGAGCCAATCCCTGCACAGCCAGCCCGCCCGGATTGAGCATCCGGAGCTTCTGGTTGCCCGGAGCCGGCAGAGCTCGTCGCTTCATCATGATGCCGAATTCGAGGCTAGACTGCTTCAGGCAATTAAGGAAGGAAATAAGGAGAAGGTCAACCAATGTTGGCAGGAGTTTCCGAGACACGGCCAGCCGGGGATCCTGTCGAGAACGAGCCTGCTGCGCAGCAAGAAGAACATGGCGATTGCCGTGATCACGCTCGCCACACGGGCCGCGGCTCAAGGCGGTCTCGATTACGAGACCGCTCTGACCCTGAGCGACCTGTATATCCAAGCCGTCGAAAACATTCGAAGCAGCAGCGCCGCGGACCGGTTCATGTTGGATGTGCTCACCGACTTTGCAGAGCGGGTGTATCAAAAGAAACGTCAACGCTACTCAAGAGGAATCAACGCGTGTCTCGATTATATTTTTAAGCACTTGTACGAGGAGATTACACTGGCGGATTTGGCGGAGCAGGCGGACTCTGCATCCCAATTATTTATCCGCGCTCTTCCGCAGGGAGGTCGGCCGTACGCTGCAGGACTATATTCGGGATGCCAAGATCGAAGAAGCGGCCAACCTGCTGCGCCTGACCGACCGGCCGATTTCGGAGGTGTCTACGCTGCTCGGCTTCCACGACCAGAGTTATTTTACGAAAACGTTCAAGAAAGTGATGGGGGTAACCCCCAAGCGATTTAAGCGGGGGCAATCTTCATCTGCCGATCGGATTTAAAGCTCTATGAGGTAAGAATGCTTTTCAGTGACTCGATCGCTGTCTTTACTTGGGGTAAATTCCGATTTTTGATCAAAAACCCGATATACAGCTCGTTTGGAACGGTGCACGAGGGGTAAAGCATTTTCGTTTTGCCTGTTTGCAAGGAGCTCCCGAGCATGTAAGTGGGCAGAAGACTGATACCCGCGCCGTGTTCGATGGCACGAAGCAGGGTGTGAAGATCAGGCAGAACATGGGCTGGTTGCATTTGTGGACGCTTTTGAAAGTGCTCACGCCAAAATCGGCGGATGATCGGCAATTCCAGACCGTAACTGAGCCACGGTTGTGAGCACAGCCAGGATTCCCATTCTTGCACATCGCTAAAGGCCGGCTCAGGAAAATCGGAAGGCGCGACGATAACGAATTCTTCCCGCATATAGGAGAGATATTCCACTCCGGGAGCAGCGAGATTTTGGGAGGTCACAATCAAGTCTACTTTCTCCTCCAAGAGAAAATCGAGAATGACAGGTGCGGTACCGAAGCGGGCGATCACACGCATGGAAAAGCTCGCCAGGCGCGGTGAGATCCTCTCTCGGAAAAACTCTTGCGCCGAAGCGATCCTCACAACAGGTAGGGCTGGAGTGGACACCATTTTGAAGCTCAACGTCGTCTCTTCCAACGCTTCGATGAGCGGAACCAGTCTGGTATACAGATCCTTCCCTCTTTCAGTAGGCACCATTTTCCGTGATGTCCGGGTGAACAACGGCTCTCCCACTTCCGCTTCCAGAGCGGCAAGATGCTGACTCATTGCGGGCTGGGTCATCATGCGTGTCTTGGCGACTTCGGAAACGGAGCCGTGTTTATATATGCTGATAAAACTTCGATACCATTCAAAATCCATCCCGCTTTTCTCCTCCAGAAAATATGTACATATCGGGTACTGAATTCACACACGGAACATCTGCTTTTGTCGAGCAGCCCCCATAAGGTAAAGAGGATGCCGACCACTGTGACTATTGAGGCGACCCAAGGAACGGCCGGCAACCCTCCGCCGATGCCCGTATCAATCACCACACCCCCAATATAGGCCCCCATCGCGTTTCCCAAGTTGAATGCGGCGATGTTTAGCGTAGATGCCAAAGTAGGCGCTTCTTTCGCAGTATTCAGCATATGAAGCTGCAATCCCGGTACTGTGCCGAAAGCCGCCACGCCTAAAAAGAATACGGTAATCAGAGCCAACACCTTATTTTGATCGGTCAGGCTGAAAATAGCAAGCACAGCGGCCAGGGTGACGAGAATGCCGAGAAGCGAAGGCAGCAGGGAACGGTCTGCCAGTTTTCCGCCCAAAATATTCCCGAGAGTAATCCCGACGCCGAAAAGGACGAGGATATAAGATACCGAGCCGGATGCAAATCCCGTGATGTCGACCAGGATCGGCGCGATATAGGTAAAGGCGGTGAACACGCCTCCAAAGCCAAATACTGTCATCCACAGCGCGATATGCACAGCAGGGCGACGCAGTACCCCAACCTCTTGGGCCAAGCTGGAAGATCCGGAGCGCACTTTTGGTACAAGCAGGGCGATTCCGATCAGTGCCAACAAGCCGATTCCCGTGATCAGCCAAAATGTGGAACGCCAGCCGTACGATTGTCCCAAAAAGGTCCCGATGGGCACCCCTAGGATGTTCGCCAACGTTAGCCCCGTGAACATGACGGCAATTGCGCCGGCGCGCTTTTCGGCGGGAACGAGCTGGGCCGCGATAACAGAGCCTACACCGAAGAATGACCCATGTGTCAGGGCGCACCAGTATGCGAGCTACCATAAGAACCGTATAGTTCGGCGCCAAAGCGGCAAGCGCATTACCCGAAATGAATATAAGCATAAGTAACAATAACAGAGCCTTTCGAGGCAAACGATGGGTAGCGATTGTAATAAAGGGTGCCCCGATTGCTACACCTAGGGCATAACCGGTAATGAGCAGGCCAGCCATGGGAATGGATACTTGCAAGTTGGCGACTACTTCCGGAAGCGGCCCCATGATAATGAATTCGGTCATCCCTATTGCGAATGCCCCTAACGTGAGGGCATACAAGGCGATGGCCGATCCTTTTTGCGTGGTCGCTGTACCGCCTGCAGGATGAGAAATGCTTTCAGCTTTCATGTGGATCCCTCCGTTCATCCATGAGATGGATTGAAGAAGAAGGCGGACCTCCCCTGAGGTTTGCGCCTTCTCTCGATTATTCGCTTAATTTTTCAATGACTGCGTTGGTTACAGCTACAGTGGATTGAGGATTTTGTCCCGTTATGAGATTGCCGTCAACCTCGTAATGGGTGGACCAGTTAGGAGCGACCACAAAAATGGCTCCGAGATCCCGAATTTTACTCTCCAGCAAGAAGGGGAGAGAAGAACCAAGACCGGTATCCGCTTCTTCCCGGTCGGTAAAGGCATTCACGCGTTTGCCTGCAACGAGCGGCTGTCCGTCAGACAAGTTCACACCAATTAAGCCTGCAGGTCCGTGGCAAACTGCCGCGACGATTTTTCCTGATTCATAGAATTCACGGATCAAATCTTGAAGTTTCGCATTTCCGGGAAGATCAAACATGGTTCCGTGGCCGCCCGGTAAAAATACCGCATCATAATCTGCAGCAGAGGGAACATCTTCAAGCTTTGTCGTATCCTCCAGATGGCGTCTCGTATCCAGCAGTTCTTTGGGTGTGTGATCATCTACACTTCCCGGATCGATCGGGCCCTTTCCTCCAAGCGGGCTCGCTACGGTAACCTCATAATCTTGGGCGGTGAACTTAAGATAGGCTTCCCCAAATTCAGACAGCCAAATCCCCGTCTGTTTTCCATTGTGAATTTGCGAATGGTTGGTGACAACCATCAAAACTTTCTTTGTCATCAAGTTAGCCTCCCAAAAGTTTATTTGTTACACTCGTTATTCTAAGGTCGATTTTCATATAAAACAAATTATGTTTTTTCATTGTTTATATAAATATTTTTATAGCACTCAGGTGATCGACGGCAAAAGGCCCGTTTGCCTGAACGATCAGGAAACCGGCCTTTGTTGGTTATTCGGAATGGTTCTCAAGGTTTTGTCTGCGGAGGAGCAATGGCCGCCGGACCAAACGTGGCAACGAGAGAAATTGTGCGATTCCACATCCGAAATGGATTTTACCCCGTTTTTGGCCTAAAAAAGAGGTGATCCCTCCGCCATTTTCTATGGCTGTTGGGACAACCCCTTTGTTATGATACTTCAAGCTTATATCCGCCCGGTCAGCATGTTAATACGCCGTCCAACCGCCGTCGGCGGCGATGACGGTTCCATTGACGAAGCGGGAATCATCCGATGCAAGGAAGAGGGCAACGGTCGCAATTTCTATGGGATCGACCGGTTCCTTCCGCTGCGTTCCCGCTCCTTCTGCGAAGACTTGCATTCCGTTCTTATCGATGTTACTCATAGCAATATTCGTTCGGACGCCGCCAGGTGCAATGGCGTTGCACCGGATACCGGATTTGGCGTACATGTAGCCGACATTCTTGGTCAAGCCAACGAGTCCGTGCTTGGCGGATGTATAAGCAACGCCGCCCTTGCCGCCGCTAATGCCCGCAGCTGAAGCGATGTTCACGATCACGCCTTCGCCTTTCGCCAGCATCAATGGAATGGCCTTGCGTATCGCACGCATAGGCCCGGTCAAGTTGATCGCGAGGACCCGTTCCCAGAGGTCATCCTCTATACTCTCAATCAGGCGGAAGCCGTCCATGATTCCGGCATTATTCACGAGGATATCGACGGTTCCGAATGCCTCTACCGCTTGATCGACCATCGCCCCGATCTCTTCTTCCTTCATCACGTTCGCAACAACACCCACAGCGGCTCCGCCATCCCCGCGGATCTCATTCACTACGGAGGAAATAGCTTCCTCGTTCAGGTCTGCGACGACCACCTTGGCCCCTTCCTTCGCATACAATTGTGCAATGGCCTTGCCCACGCCTGATGCAGCTCCCGTTACGATCGCGACTTTATTTTGCAGCTTCATTGCCATCTCTCCTTTTCATATTGCTCCGTTTATGTTTGGCAAATATTATGCCTTAACAGGCTCGGTCCCATGCCCTTCCGCTTGACGTGCTGCAGCAGGTGCCTCCGCGTCCATTCCGGACGATTCGTCTACCGGCTTCGACTTTCTTCCAGCCCTTAAGAGATACCGAAACAAACGTGCCTAACACAATAGCGATTAATGCAAGCCACATCGAACCGTCTATTTGCGATTTGTCCTCTGTCTTGAGGGGTTCAACCATACCGACACCCGCCAATTTCGTTTTCCGTTTGGCGCCGTACGCCAAGCCCCATTCCGGATGGATCACTCCTTCAAGTTGATCGTGGATTTAATTTACATCATGTTGTATAATTAACGCTATATAAAATAGATTATATCGGGAAGATTCATCTTTACAAGCAACATATCGCGGGAAAGTGTAAATTAATTTACACGTCACTCTGTTTTGTAGCCTTTCGGGTAAAAATACGACAGTTATCCGTGAAATTGTATTTTCTGCACAAGGAAAGGAGAAAGAATGGATGGATCCCACACCGGCCCGTACAGATCCCCGCATCCTCCGCACACGCCAGCTGCTTAGAGATTCCTTTATTGAACTGCTTCAGGAAATGGATATCGAGAAAATATCGGTCAACCGCCTCGCCGAGCGTGCCACCATCAACCGCGTTACCTTCTATCTTCATTATCGTGACATTCCGGATATGCTGGAGAAGATGGCGGACGAAATGGTTGAAGAGATTCAAGGGGTTATGAAAAAAACGCCGGCTAATCCGGATTCTCCGGAGGAAGAAGAGCTTGCGATGCTGATTCATCTGCTCGAGCATATTGCGGAACACGCCAAATTTTATAAAGTCATTCTGGCCATGAAACGGATTCCCATCTTTACGGATCGGTCGCTCAAGCCGCTGACGGAATTAATTACGGCAAAAATTGAGCAAATGGAAGGCGGTTCCTCCCTTTCAGCTACCGGAGTTCAAAAGGATATCGCCATATGGTACGGCTCTTCCGCCTTGATTGGAACCATCGTGGCCTGGCTGCGAAACGATATGCCGTATACGCCGCAATTTCTGGCCAAACAATTTTTTATGCTTCGATCATCCATCCGATAAGACAATAAAAAGATCGCCCTATTTCTCCTCCCTGAAGGAAGGGAAACAGGCGATCTTTTTACCATCGCGCGTTAATATTGAACGGTATCACTTGCCATTGTCAACCAGTATGGGCAAGCTCTCAAGAGATTGGCCGAGCACCGAATCGGCCAAGTGTTCGGTGACCTCGAAGCCCTCTGCGGGCCGGATATCGGCGAACCGCTTCACAAATGCAGCCAAAGCGATGCGTGCTTCCATCCGGGCGAGCGGGGCTCCCAGACAGAAATGCGGGCCGGCTCCAAAACTGAGATGATGCTGATTGTTCGGGCGATGGATATCAAACTCCTCCGCATGGGCAAATTCGGATTCGTCCCGGTTGGCCGCACCTAGCCAGGCGACGATAACCTGCCCTTCCTTCATCGGATGTCCAAACACATCGGTATCTTGAGCGACCTTGCGGTCCATATGAGCCGTGAAGCGGAAACGCAGCACTTCTTCAATCAGCTTGGGCACCAAGGATATATCCGCCCTTAGCTCCTGATAGACGCCCGGCTTGTCAAACAGCATGCAGTAAAAGATATTGGAAATCAGCTTCGTCGTCGTTTCATTGCCCGCCCCAAGCAGTCCGATGGCGGACATAGCCACTTCTTCATCCGTCAATTGTTCCCCTTCCAGTTCGGCTTTCGTCAAGTCGGAGATAATGTCATCCACAGGATGCCTCCGTTTTTCTTGAACGATGGGAAGCAGATAGTCATGAAATTCCTTCATGGCCAGCCTTTTTTGCTGGTCGATATCGACATAAGCTTCTTTATTGTAAGGAAGGAAGAGAATATCGGACCAGGCTTTGATGAGTCCCCGGTCTTGTGAAGGAACACCGAGCAGCTCTCTGCGATCACTGTCACCGGAAGAGGAATCGCCAGCTTCTCCACAAGATCGACTGTTGCCTCGCCTTCCATATCCGCGATCAATTCATCCACAATGGCCCCAATTCGGGGCTCCCACTCTCCCAGGCCGCGGGGCGTAAACGCTTGGGATTGAAGAGCACGCCGCTTTCGATGCTCCGGCGGATCGACCAGATTAATATTGCTCCGGTTATCAAAGCTCTTGCTGGGGGTCGGAATCAAGCTTCGCACTTTTTTATTGGAAAATAACTCATGATCGAACAGCACCCGTTTGGCATGTTCATACAAGAACACATTCCAGACATCCTGCTCGGCATCGTAATAGACAGGGTGGTTCTCCCTCATCTCTTTGTACCAAGCAAAGGGATCCCACTGCGACTCTTTCGATTTCAGCTTCGAAATTTCGTTCAAAAGGATATTTTGATTCATGGAACCAATCCCTCCTTCAGCCAATTTTACATAGTGTCATATAATTTACACTATGTAAATTTAATTATAGCCCGATAGGTATTGGCTGACAAACGACATTCTTTGCCGATGTGTAAATTACTATGCATATCGTTCCCAATCTGTTGATTATATCGGAAGAAAAACGACGCCGTCCGGGAAATTGTAGCTTACTTATAAGGACTTTAATTGGTTTCATAATACGGTCTCCGAACTTAACGCATCGCATTGAAAACAATTCCAATTTGGCATACATATCTTCCAAAATAAACCGGACATCGATATCCCGGTATACCCTGATTCGTCTCTCCGTTTGATAGTGGACATAAGTCATATCCGGAGATATGCGAGGTGCGGGCTTCAAATCATAATCATAAGGTTGATCGTGCATTAGCAATCCTACCGCCGGAGAATCTCCCAGTGTCCACATTTCTCCCCTTGGCCAATCCGGATTGTTTGCCCATTTTTGATTGGTTTCCAGCAACTGATGATATAAGTATCGACCAATGGGCCCGCATGGCTCCACTCTTCGATTTAATTCCGCGATGCTGACCCTCATCTTGCTGTATACGTTTCTAGGAATCTGCCACAGCGGGATCGGGGAGCTGAAGACGACATTCGCTGCATGAATGTCGTTCCCCAGGTTGAATTCCGCCCCACCATCCGGCCAAGCTCCTCCTCCGATCCATACCGCTGTCAAACGATCGGCAATCGCCGGATTCATGAGATAAGCCGCGCCCAGATCTGTGATGGCCCCGAGGAAAATCACGAACAAAGGCCTCTGATCATCGGACATGGCTTCTCGCACAATAAGCTCCGCACCCTCGGACAAGGCCGGCGTCCGCTCGTCTTGCAGGGCACGTTCCGCCCCGCAAAGAACGGAATATTCTCCCGACAAACCCATGAGATCCAATAGAAGTTCGATTTCCTTCACACTGTCCAACATCGAGGTTGTGCTTCGCTCCTCGCCGAAATGGGCGCCAATCAGGCCTTTCACGATAAACTGAGGCGTTAACAGTGCATGAACGATGGCATACTGGTCATCCGCTTCGTTCTTGGCATCACTGTTCACGATCAAACGAATCTTTTTGGGGTCCGGCACATCAAATGTAAGTTTCATTCATCGCACCTCTCTTGAAAACTTTCAGTTCTTCCGGCTATGAATGCCTTTCACCCGAACGGGACCGATGAGTCCGCTTGGTTCCTGCTGCGCAAAGGCCGATAAAAAGTCGCGCTGATCTTTCACGAGCGTATTCGTAACTTCGATGACCAGCTTGTTTGTGCCCTTCTTGAACAGGCCGTTGATCTCCAAACGGTAGGGAGGACAGATGCGTACCCCTGCCGGCTCGTCGTTTACCCATACTTCTGCCGTTTCATAAACCTCGCCCAAATCTATCAAAACTTGATTCGCGGATTCGTTCCATTCAATTTCCGTTTCATAACGGAAGGTACCTGAGAATCGAGGCAAGCCTTCAGGCCCGCTCATGTTCGTTAAAGCCGCCAATTTTCCCCATTCCTTGAAGTTAGGGTAATGTTCAGCATAAGCGGTGGATACGGTCCATTCGCCTTTAAGTTCAAGTTCCGCCCCCACGGTATACTGTGGCTCCACGGCATAACTTTCTAGATCAGCTCCATGGAGCAGCACGATCGATTCATACGGATGGAGATCAAGCTGCACCGCCATTGCTCCGTTCTCCCTAGCTGCATTCAAACGGGTCAACCGATTCAGGAAGGCGTCATAGGCATAGACCTCACCTTGGATGGGCAGAATAATCTTGGTATGAATGGGTTGATTCGGATGTTCGTTAAAGAACATAAACACATCCAAACCGTCATGAAGATAGTGATAATTCCGAAGATACGGCTGGTATTTGTCGACTCTAATATCGTAATGACCACCCGATATAAGGTCTTCCGCCAGCTTATCTAGAGCTATAAGCTTCGCATTACGGTGAACGGCAAGACTGGACAGTTCGGCAGAAACATCAATGCCTTCGCTCGATCGCAGCGGCAGTCCGTCAACAAACCGAACGGCCAGTCCTTGTTCGGCAAACCGGAGTAAGCTCCGAATCATCGCAGCCGGGAGCGCTTCTGCATAGGGCACGACCAGGCATTCATAATCCTCCAGATGTACATTCAGCTTGCTGTCTTTCACGCTCGCCGCTTCCAGAAGAACATCGATAGGAAGAACGTCGCAGTCGATCTGATGCTGCATCAATTTCTTCACCGGCTTATGAAAATACATGGATTCCCCGGACCATTCGGCTTCGGCATGATATACGACCGCTGCGGTCGCCACGTGCCTTCCGCCCGAAATCAGGTGGCTGATCCGATTCATATAGCGATTTAAATGCTTATAATAGCGGTACTGCGGATTTTTCCCGCTCGCATACATATGCGGCGGACAATCCGGATCCGGGAAAGCCTTCTGGGTAAACGAATGCGGGACAAAATAATTGACGCCACGGACCAGCATATGGTCTGTGATCCATTTCATCAGCTTTAACCCTTCCGCCCAGCCATACGCCCCATATACTTCGCACATCGTCCGGCCTTGTTTTTTCGGATCGATGTGTCCAAGCGACGCGCCAAGCTTAGCAAGGCCGTAGTGGTAAAACTCGCCATCAGCCTCTCCACTCGTCGGTTGGCGGAAAGACATTTCATCAAAGCCGGGTACGATCTGCCACAGCACCACATCAAGACCCGACATGTCTTGTCCCCAGAGCGAGCGGAAGAAATGTCCGGCACTGGGGCCTAGCCTTGCATGAACGTTGTTGTCTTCAAGTATGTGTCCGATGTATCTGGCCCCGCGGGCTCTGCACCACTCTCCGATTTGATTGCAGAAATTCTCCCCGTAAAGCTTGCTGACGATATTCATATAGGTGTACCGCACAATGTTAGACGGTTCTCCTGCATCATGCCAGAGAAGATGCAAGTGCTTGCGGTAGTCCTCCCCCAACGCCTTTTCAAGCAAATCCGGCATTTCTCTGCTCCAAGGGAGAGCAACTCCTTGTTTTCCGGGTCTCGATTGGAAGTCGAAGGTCGTCTTATCATTGTAAAATCCGGGTTCGTCCGAGAAGAATCCGGCAAAGGTCTCTCCGAAATCCTCCTTGTAACGTTCATACACCGCCTCATATACCGTATCGAGCAGAATACGAACGGAATCCCGATCCAGCGGATTCAAATAATCCTCCTGCTGCTGGTCGCCGCCATCCTTATTCTCTGAAATAATAAATACTCGCCAATACCCTTCAGGGATATCCCAATAAAGGATGCCGTCATGCGCAAGATCCGTTATATCGACCGTATCACCGGTTAATGTTCCATCAACTGGATTGCGGCGGGCCGCGACAACGGAAACCAGCTTATTTTTGCCGCTCGCGTGTTGGCTATGCGAGATGGTCGGCCTGAGCCCGCGCATCAGCAAGGTATCCAGCAGTAGAGATGCCCCTGGGGCAGGGCCGAGGGTATCGATATATCGTTCTGCCAAAAACACTCGATGAAGCTCTTCCGGAGCTTCCTTCACCTTGCCTGCCGCATGCCCCGTCGGAAAATGATCGTCATCCAGCGACCATACCTTCATGCCGCGCTTTCGGGCTTCATCCATGATGACGTCCATATCCGACCACCACTTCGGTCCGAGAAAATCCGGGTGCGGCCGGGCCTCGATGCACACGGCCCCAATTCCGGCTTCATGCACACGGGCCATCTCTTCCCGAATCACCTGCTCATCCTCGCCATGCTGCCAAAGAAAAGGAAGGATATAATTTTGCTCTTGCCCCTCCAGCACTTCCCTAAGTCGATTGCTCATATTAGCCCCTGTTATTGAAACATCCGCCCGGCTTCGAATCGAAGCAAGGCGGATGTTCTTGATCAAACGATTATTTCTTCGTTTTTGCGTACCATTCTCTGGCGCGCTTCGTTACCTCTTCGCCGCCCGATTTGTTCCACTTGTCTACAAATTCGTCGAACTTGCTGATCGGATATTGCCCGAGGATAATCTTGGTTGCGTATTCGATATACAGCGTTCGATTGTTAATGTCCGGGAAGCCGTCGTAGACGCTGACCGGCAAGCCATCACCGGCAATATGCTTGGTATATTTCTGTGCTTCCCCCATATCTTGGACGGTTTGATCAATCTCCCACATGTCGTCTGCCGATGCAGTACTCTTAAGGAGATCGGTTGTAAAATCAAGTGTCGCGAGACCCGAAGCCGGATTAAAAAGCCCAATATTCTCCTGGGTGCTCTTGTCATCCGGAAGCTTGACGGCTTTACCATCCTTCATCGTGAAGTGCATTCCTTCGACACCCAGGTACAGATCCTTCCAATTCTTCTTGTCGTACATATTGTTAAGCGACTTTAAAGAGGCCATCAGCTTCGTCTGGTCCTTACCGTTCTTGATGACCCATTGCGGGGCCATTCTCCTTTTCGACGTATAGAAGCCCTTGTAGCCCGGGACTTCCGGTACGGGAAGTATAGAGAACTTGGCCTTCACACCCGTGTTCTTTTGCATAGCGTCCAAATTAAGATTGAGCGTCTCTACCCATTGGAAGTAGTTGCCGGCCTTATTGGAGTTCACTTTGCCCTCCCACTTGGACTTGTCGTTCAAAAGGGATTCCTTATCCAATAATCCGTCCTTGTACAATTTTGCAATGAATTCCAAGGCGGCTTTCATATTCGGCGTTACGGCGGAATAAGTCAGCTTGCCGTCGTACAGGTCCCAATCCGGTTGGCCTTCGAACATGGCCACACCGTACATAGCAAACAGGTGGTCCATCCAACGCGCCTCTTGACGACCGCCGGTCGGTATCTCATCCTTCTGTCCGTTGCCATTGGGATCCTTATCCCGGAAGGCCTCAAGAACTTTCACATAATCCTCTTGCGTCTTCGGCATTTGCAAGCCCAGCTTGTCCAGCCAATCCTGACGAATCATGCCGGCGTATCTTCCGTAGTCCACAACCGTAGGAATATAATAGATTCTGCCCTGACCGGTAGGGTCGTTTGCTTTGACCACATCCCAAACATCCTGCGGAATGTTCTGCCATACATTCGGCGCATATTTCGGCAAGCAGGTCGGTCAGATCGGCGATAGCGCCATTTTTAGCCAAGTTGTTTTCGCCGCCGTTATAGGGCAGAAACAAATCAGGCATTTCGTTAGCCGCAATCTTCAGGTTCAACTGGTTTAAATAGTTGGTGCCCCCGCCCCATTCCACATACGGACTGATCACGCCGACGCCCAGCTTCTCCTTAAGAAATTCATACGTCTTGCTCCCTTTGGTGATCGGTTTGTAGCCGATATTGGTTCCCCACACTTCAATATCGACAACTCCATCCCCTGGCGCTTGGTTCTGACCTGAAGATGATGAACCTTCGGAAGATTTCGTGTTTCCGCTGCAGCCGGTCACAGCCGTAATGGCAAGGACACCCGCAACTGATAATAACCCCATCTTTTTAAAATTCATATGTTTGTTCCCCCTCATCTTCGTAATGATATGTTTTAGGCTTCTGGCCTATAAACCGGAAAGGATATTTTACCCTTTTACGGAGCCGATCATAGCTCCTTTGACGAAGTACTTCTGTAAGAAAGGATACACCAGAATGATCGGAATGATGGCAAAGATAACGGTTGCCGCTCTTAAGGTCCGCTCATTATAGTTCAGATCACCCGCTGAGACGGCGCCCGCCATGATCGCGTTATCGTCGGTGATAAACTGCCGGATCTTGATCTGCAGCGGAAACAAGTCGGGATCCTGCAGGAAAAAGAGAGGATGCTGGAACTGGTTCCAGAGCACGACGCCGTAAAATAACGCAAGCGTCGCCAGCACCGCCTTGGACAGCGGAAGCACGAATTGGAACAGCATCCGGAAATATCCGCAGCCCTCAAGGAACGCGGCCTCTTCGAGTTCCTTGGAGAATTCCTTGAAGAAGGATCTCATGATGATCAAGTTAAACGGATTCAGAATATGAGGCACAACCAGGACCAGCGGGTTGTTATAAAGTCCGATGCCGCGGACCGTCAGGAAGTAAGGTACGATAGGCGCCTTGAAGATCATCGCGATCACCACGCCGATCATAATCACCGGCCCCCAGCGAAATTCCGGCTTTGACAGCGGGTAGGCTAGCAGTGCGGTCATCAGCAGGGCCAAAGCCGTGCCGATCACCGTCGATCCCAGCGTCAGGAAGAACGACTTCCACAGGTCGGGACGATCGATGATATGTCCCCAGGAGTCAAGGGTAAATTGCTTCGGCCAGATCGTGACCAGATTCATATCAACGGCGCTTTTGGAACTAAACGAGGTAGAAAGCACGGACAGGAGCGGTATGAGTGCTATGATAGACAGCAGTATGAGAAAGACGGTAATGGCCGATACGAATATTTTTTCCCCTCTCGATTCAAACATGTCTACCAGAGCCCCCCATCCGAAACTTTCTTCGACAGCTTGTTGAAGATGAACACCAGAATAAATCCTATTACCGACTGGAACAAGCCTACCGCCGTAGCAAAGCTGTACTGCCCCTGCTGAATGCCTGTCCGGAACACGTACGTATCCAGGATATCCCCACACACTGTAAGTCATTGGCGTGAGCAGATTAAACACTTGGTCAAAGCCCAAATCCAGGAAATTGCCGATTTCCAGCAGGAACAGTACCAGCACGGTAGGCAACAGAAGCGGAAACGTAATGTGGCGAATTTGCCTGAACTTGGATGCGCCGTCCATCATGGCCGATTCATAGAGCTGAGGGTCGATCGCGCTGATGGCGGCCATATAGACGACCGTTCCCCAACCGGCATCCCTCCAGATGGACGCGATCACGTACACAGGCCGGAAGTACACGCTTTCCTGCATCCCGAGCACCGGTTCATGACCGAACCACCCGGCGACAATGTTGAACAATCCGCTTAAAGAGAAGAAATCGAAGACGATCCCGGCAACGATAACCCAAGACAAAAAGTGCGGAATGTACAGCGCGGTCTGAATCCCTTTCTTCAGCGCCGATTTTCGAATCTCGTTGATCATTAGCGCCAGAAGAACGGGCACCGGGAAGACCAGAACGATTTTCAAGAAGCCCAGCATCATCGTATTACCGAACACCCGGGCGAAATCAGGATGGTGAATCAGAGTCTTGAAATGCTTGAGACCTACCCAGGGACTATCGACGAACCCCTTGAAAACCGAATAGTCCTTGAAGGCGATTACAGCGCCGGCCAGCGGAATGTATTTAAATACAATGAGAAAAACGATTCCCGGAATCGCCATCGCATACAGCGGCCAATACCCCTTCATACGATGAAATGCAACTGCTTTCAAACTTGTCCCCCCAGTATCTAGTTGCTGAATTCGCTTACACAGATACTATACAGCCAGGAGGAACATCGCTCAATTGGGCATTTTTAAGTTTAAACAAGGTCATTTTTAAGAAGTTTCCAGGATAAAATGATCAATTGAAAAAACCACTCCGATCCGGAGTGGCTAAATCCGTTTAAACGCTCGGCGACCTTCTTGCGGTAATCGCTGGGTTTGTACCCTGTCAATTTCTCAAACAGACGCGCAAAATGCTGCGGATCCGAGTATCCTACCCTCTGGCAGATTTCGTACACCTTCAAGTCCGTATTCTCCAGCGGCTCTTTCGCTTTGCCGATTCGGGTCTGCGTCAAAAAATTCACATAGGTATCCCCCGTCTTTTGTTTGAAAAACTGGCTTAAATAATAGGGGCTGATGAAGAAACGGGAAGCCAGGTCCGCCAGGCTGATGGGTTCATTGTAATGCTTCGATACGTAGTCCTTGATCTCCGTAATCATGTCCTTTTTCTTGGGAATATGATGCTCCAGTTTGAATGCGATTATTCCCCGGATGACCTGAACCATCCATTCCTCCAGATGCTCCAGCGTTCGAAAACGCGAAATGCCCTCTAAAGACAGAATATGACGGCCGAGGAAATCATTCTGCTGCAGCCGCTGGAAAGACATCTTCCGTATACTTGATAAAAGAATGTTTAAGCACCGCAGTTGGAGGTCCGCCGGACTCATACCGGGCTCGGCTTCCATCCCTCGAAAGATCTCACGGATGATGCCCACACATTCCGCCTCGTCCATGTTGTCGAGACCGGCTTCGAGTTTGGTTATGATTTCTTCAGGAACCTGATGACTCCGTCCTGTCAGATTCTTGATCTCGGGATAAGGGATTACGGCGTCCGCCCCCTTGATGACTTTATAACTCAGTGCATTTCGTGCTTCCTCAAAGGACTCGCTGATGCCCGCCGCCCGTTCCTGCACCGTACCGATTCCGGCTGCGATAGACAGCTTCAGTTCCCTGAACAGCGCCTCCTTCAAACGACGTATCGCACGGACCAGCTCCCCATACTCGATGGTACGGCCATGCGTAATCACCACAGCAATTTGAGCCCCCGTATAACGAAAACGATACACTTCCCGGTACCGTTCCAAGGCCCTGTCTATTTGGTAAAATACCGGCTGAAGTCCAAATTCCTTCAAGGCATCGACATTGCCGTCAAATTCAAGCAGGACACACGCGAAACAGGACCCCTCCGCCCGTATCCGGGCAAGCCGGAGAAGCTCCTCCACCAGGTCCATATGATCGTTTCCCAGATCGAGGACGTCCCGCAAGGCGTTTTCCTGCATACGGTTATGAACCTCCTGCTTCAGATCGTCCACCTCCCGGAGCTTGGCCTTGTCCGCTTGGATGGCCTCCATGACCTGATAAACACAGTCGCGAAGCTCCTCTTCTTCCACAGGCTTGTTGATGTAGAATCGCACTCCGAGCTGCATGCCTCTTCGAGCGTATTCGAAATCGGCATATCCGCTTAAGAGAATGAATTTCGTCTGACTGCTCTCGTCTTTCAGCATTTTGATCATGTCAAGGCCGTCGGCTTGCGGCATCCGAATATCCGTAATTACCATGTCCGGCTGCAGCTTTTGCACTAATTTGTACCCTTCCAAGCCATTGTAAGCTGTACCGACAACCTCGCATTCCGGGATATAGCGGCTTATCATTTTTTTGAGACCGTCCACGATCCCTTTCTCGTCGTCCACCAAGACCAACCTCATCCCAAAACACCTCTCCTTATATTTCATACCTAACATCGACCTAGAGCTTGGGGATTAAAATTTCGACCGTCGTTCCGCGCTCAACACCAGGACGAATCGTCAGATAATACCGATCGCCATATTGGAGCTTGATGCGTTCTGCGATATTCTTGAGGCCCAGCCCCCTGCTCTCCGGTGCATCGGTTTCTTCGACCTTATATTTATCCGATTCTGCATCTTCCAGCAATGCCAGCAGTTCCTCTCGTTTGTCCAAAGACATGCCGACCCCGTCGTCCGTTATCCGGATCAGGATTTCCTCTTCTTCCGTCCATTCGCCTTCAATCTCAATATTCATGGTCCGGCTATAATCCAGGAATCCATGGTTGATGCTGTTCTCCACTATAGGCTGAAATACCAGAGGGATGATGCTGCAATGCAGCATCTCCTCAGGGATCCTGATATCCAGCCGGAACATATGATCAAATCGGATGTTCTGAAGCTGCAAATAATTGGCCGTATACTCGAGTTCATGCTTCACCGAATGATGTCTGCCTTCCTTCCCTAGAGCCAGCCGAAACATGCGGGCCAGAATTTTAATCATGCCGGCGGTCTCCTCGTCATCCTTTACCAGCGCCTTCATTCGGATGGATTCCAAGGTATTGTACAGCATGTGGGGGTTGATCTGATTTTGCAGCGCGGTGAATTTGGCTTGACGCTGCTTGATCTCCGCGATATACACGTCTTCAATCAAGCTTCGAATCGTTAGAATCATCTTATTGTAACTGTTAACCAAACTTCCGATCTCGTCGTTTGCCTGTTCTTTCTCTATGGGCAGATACTGGCCTGTTTCCGCCTGCTTCATGCTTCTGCGGAGCGCCTTGATCGGCCTGGTGATCGTATAGCTTAAACCAAACGAGATGAGTGTTATGATCAGACAGCTCGTCAGAATTACGATCACGGTCATTCCTTTGATCTGATTGATTTTCTGCAGCAGCTTCGCGCGCGGGATCTCCGTCTTAATCGACAGAGTTCCCTGCTCCGTGCTTCCCGTTAAAATTATCCGGTCCTTGCTTCCGTTATCCTTGAGATAATCCGCACCGGATTCAAGCACCTGCTTCCAGGATAACCGGCCGCTGGCCGCGTCGGAATGGTAGACGATCTCTCCTTGGCGGTTGCTTATAATGACACTTATGCCATATTTGTCCCGAGCCAGGACGAAATCATGATCAAGCTGCAGCAGTGTAAACGGGTCCAGGTCAATGAGAAGTATGCCCGCATACGCCCCGTTGGAGCTGAACAGCACCCTTCCCACCGTCACTATTGCTCCCGATCCTTTATCCTCGTAATAAGAACGGTCATGTAGCCCTGTAATAAAGAACGTATCATCCGAATTGCGGAGTCCCTTGTACCACGCCTGGGATAACAGTGCGTTCTCATTCACTTTGCTGGTTGTAGTCGTATACTGATACACGTTGTTATCGCGGCTGATCAGCATCACGGTACTGATGTCCGGTTTGAGCAGGGCGACCCGCATCAGCATACGCTGGACGGCAACTCTTTGGATAATCAGCTCTTCCATGGACAAGCTTCGCTCTTCTCCGAGCCTTGATATCAAATCGTTGTCGACCAGAACCGACTTCGTGACCTTGTCATATTCTTTGATGAATTCATTCAAAGAAGTCCTGATTTGGGATGTATAGAGAGCGGCGAACTCTTGAGAAGAAGCCTCAAGCCCTGCTTGCCGATTGGTGGAAGATGATGGCGCTTACACCGAGCAGCGGAAGGACACAAGCCAGAAGGTAGCCTGCCATTAGCTTGTTTTGGAACTTCATGTTTCTTATCATGAAAATTACCCTTCGTATCCAACGGTTGTGCTCCATACCCAGCCCTTCCTTTGTCAAACGTCGTCTCTCACTATTGTACATGCCGTGATGGATCGACGCTACCGCAGGATCTTAGGTAGAAGATGGTATATACAATGGTTCTCGTGTCCGCCATTTCTTGTATCCGGTTACATGAAAATATACTTTAGGGCTGTGAAATAATCAAAGGGGCATTTTTAAGTTTCTACCAGGGTATTTTTTAGGATAAATTTAAGAATTTGCAGCTTGGAATCGCCCGTATTCCGAGAGGGCTTTTTTTATCACCTTAAAAATGACCATGAAAAACCTTAAAAACGACCCGTTGAGTAATTTTTTTCCAAGCCCTATAGTGATTTTGTAAGCGGATACAGAAATTGACGCACCTAACATCTTAAGCTACTTACCAGGCTCGGGAGGTGACATGGGATAAGTTATCATCTATCAGTAAAACCGGTGTAATGGTTTGTACCGCTTTGCGTTGAAAGCTTAAGACTAAGTTGGAGGCGAGCATAATGAAAAAAAGAATAGTTCCAGTCCTAGTAGCCATGAGTCTTTTATTTTCCATGGCAGCACCGACATTAGCTTCAAACGTATCGTCAGACGGTAACAATCTAGAAGCCAGCAGCAATGGAATTGGAAGAGTAGCTATAAGCACGATTCCATTACCGGTTTCTGTGAAGAAACTGGAGAGCAGTACTTACACTTACTCAGGGAAAGTACTTCTTATTTATAAAACGGAGAACGATATCAATACGACCGATTTTTGGAACATAGCGGTTATGGACGATGATGGAACGAATTTTAAGGTCATCTACTCTGGAGTCATACCGACAAAACCAAAGTCGCACGGTATCCGGATTATGCCTTTCCAGGACAATAAGCGAGTATTGCTGGGGGATTATGTGCTTGAATGCGAGCCCAACATCGATAACAGCACCAGCACAAAAATAGTTCCGGTCATCTTTCCGTCGAGCTTAGTAGATGATCCACACACAACCAATCATTGGTCAGAAATCATCATAGCACCTGACAATAAGCATATGAGCTGGACGATACTCCGCTCAGATATTGGTGCTGCAAATGCTATAGGTGTCCTGGCACGTAAAACGGATAACTATGTTCTCGAAGACGTGCAGATGATTAGCACAGTACAAAGCTTTCAAAATGACCCGAATAACCAAGGCTTTATTATTCCGAATGCGTTACGGGGAGGGGAAGTGAAACAGTTTGTAAAGGGAGGAAACGCAATATCCCTAGCTGGGGCGAAGGAAAACAGTACACCCGATTCCGTTATGCAGGATTTAAATTCTAATAATATTACTCAAATCACACATACTCCTGGATATGATGAAACCACCATTTTCTCCCCTGATGAACGTTTGGGAATCGTTATGAGCACCAGGTTTTCAAAACGTACAGATCCGGCCATATTTGGACTAATGCCCAGGCCCTACGGTCCAACAACCTCTGGGGATATGATTGGGATTCTGTATACGTATGCAATAACTGGGGTACGCAATTTCAGGGAGGGTAATATTGGTCCCGTATTGATCGACATTCATCGTTCGATACACCAACCAGGATATCAAGGAGTACAGCTTACTACGGATGAGAATTGGGTTTATTACTCACCGATGTCCTGGCATCCGAATGGTAAGCGTGCAATGTGGCTGGAAGGGCTTAGAGGCGACGGCGGTTCACAAATGCGGATCCAAAAAGTAAATCTGCTTGATTATAAGCCTAAACAACCTGTACCGATTAAACCAACTACGGATAATATCCCGTATGGTATAAAAGACTTGAACGTACTAAATTCCGTTAATCCGAATGTGGAAGGGAAAATTGCGGGGAAAACATCCGGATACATCTACTACAATAGGAATGTTTCCTCAAGTTACTCAGGAAAAACGGAAGTGCAATATGTAAACTTTAGTGATGACGGTGTGAATTTCTACAGTGGATATGAGAAGATAAATTATAATTATGCCGGGGAAAGCCGTTATGAAGCAAATGTGCAATTGACCGGTTCAAAGCAGGGTGAAATGAAATTTAGAGCAACTTTTTCCGCACTTGGAGGAGCCGCGCCTGCGAAGCTGTTGTTTGATACGGATGTCGACGGTAAGCCCAAAAGCTACGGTTATGCTACCTATGACGGAGTCACGCTGAGAATCGAAGATTTGTCCGAGTAAACAGAGGCAAGCCCCCGGAAATGAATCCGCGGGGCTTGCGTTATTGGTTCGGATCAGTTTACCCACTGCACGATTTGCTCAAGCGTTTGTCTTGTTTTGGGGCGGGGTTCGCTCACGCGGTAGCCGAAAGCGGCCATGCAGGAAATGCCGAAGTTGCCTTGAAGAATCCCTTCTTCTCGAAGCACCTGCTCGGCTTGGGCTTTGTCGAACCCTTCGATCGGGCAAGAATCGACGCCGATTTGAGCGGTCGCCGTCATCATGTTGCCCAGGGCAATATAGGTCTGACGGGTCGCCCATTCGAACATGGCACGTTCGTTATCGAGTAATTGGAAGTCTGTTTCCAGAAACTTGTGATAGACGTTGGTGTAGTGGGCGCGAATCTCTTCCGGGAACTGTTTGACGTTCGTCAGCATGTTTTGAATATAGTCGGAACCCGCGACCATATCGGCTTTCGTACGGGATAGGATGACGACAAAATGGCTCGCGGTAGGCAACTGCTTGGAGGCTCCCCAAGTGACCGGCAGCAGCTTTTCACGAATGGCCGGATTCTGCACGACGACAAATTTCCACGGCTCGAAGCCGAAGGAGCTTGGCGACAGCCTTCCGGTCTCGAGAATGAACTCGAAGTCCGCGTCGCTGATCTTTTTACTGCTGTCGAATTCCTTGCACGCATGTCTGAACTGAAACGCCTCAAGAATTTGCTGTTTTTTTGCTTCCATATCTAATGCCCCGCTTTCGGATGATATTGGTTCCTGTTCTGCATTATAACTCACTGCATTCGAATGCGTAAGTACGCACATTTCTGTTATATAGTTCTCATTTGTATACTGTCCGCCGGCCATTGAGGCTTTTCTGGATACGACCAGAATGGTTTTAAGTCTTCGGGACCGCGGCTTCGACAATATCGCCCAAAGAGCCGACCCTCGTTAAAAAAGCAGAATGCCGCGGCATTCTGCTCGTTTGACTATATTCTAATACACATCACGTTGGTAGCGGCCTTGCTCTTGCATCTGTTCTAAATACGCTTCGGTCGCGTCACGAGTCATCGAACCTTCTTTTTCAATAACGTCAATAAGCGTGTTGTGGACGTCTTTCGCCATATGCTGTTTATCGCCACAAACATAGAAATAGGCCCCGTTGTCCAGCCACTCGAACAATTCTTTACTATTCTCAAGCATTTTGTGCTGCACATACAATTTCTGCGCCGAATCACGGGAGAAAGCCGTCTCTAATCTTGTCAGCACTCCGCTCTTTTGATAATTCTCCAGCTCGTCTCGATAAAGGAAATCCGTCGCTTCATGCTGATCTCCAAAAAACAGCCACGATCTGCCTGCTGCTCCACTTACTGCACGTTCCTGAATAAAGGAGCGGAAAGGTGCAATGCCCGTCCCCGGACCCACCATAATGATATCTTGATCTTGAGTCTCCGGCAGATGAAAATGTTTGTTGGGTTGAATAAATACCGGAAGCGTATCCCCGCCTGAAGACGTTCGGCAACGAATACGGAACAAACCCCTTTTCTTACGCGCCCGTGAGTCAAATAGCGGACTGCACCAATCGTTAAATGCACTTCCTCCGGATTCGCGGCCATGCTGCTTGCAATGGAATAGAGACGCGGCAGCATTTTTCTTAGCATAGAGACCAACTCTTGGGCAGTCGCTTTCCATGGTCCGAAGTCGCGGAGCAAATCAAGCAAATCTCGCCCATTCATATATTCTTTCAGTTGATCGGTATTTTCGCTGGCTACCAGCCTTTGCAGCTCTTCGTTATCCGTTAATTTTGCTGCCTGAAGGACGATCTTCTTCGACAAAAGCGTAATTTCAAAATGGTTTGTCAGGGCTTCCTGCAATGGAAGGGTATCTCCCTGCGGGTTAATGACAACTTCCGTTTTCCCGTCCCATTTCATTTCCTCCAGAAGAGCAGTTACAAGTTCCGGGTCATTTTGGGGGATAATCCCAAGACAATCACCTGGTTTATAGGTAAGACCGGATCCTTCCAGCGTTAACTCGATATGCCGTGTTTCCTTGTTGGAGCCGGCCCCGTTTAAATTCACATTTTTGATCACTTTGGCTTGGAACGGATTGGACCTCGAAAAGGTCGCCGGGACCTCACCATTGACTAAAGTATGGTTCATGCTCTTCTCCCCCAAATGCTTATATTTTTTAGGACTACGTATGATTCCAGTAAAATTCTACTGTTTTACTTTATCGTTGTAAATATAAAAAGGAGGGATGAACGTCAACGCTGCTAACCGTTGGCCGTTCGTCTCTCCTTATCCCATGCTTTCTGCAATATTCAATTAAACCCGCCGTTTACGCGAATGGTCTGTCCCGTGATCCACCGGGCTTTGTTGCTTACCAGTAATTCGATTGCATTAGCAATATCCTCCGGCTCGCCAAGCCGCCCAAACGCATTCATACGACGATACGAATCGATCAATTCCTCGGATTTTCCGTTCAAGAATAACTCGGTTGATACCTGCCCCGGCGCGATGCAATTGATCACGATGTCCTTAGGACCGAATTCCTTCGCCAATTGGCGTGTCAACTGCTCGACCGCTCCCTTCGTTGCGGCGTAGACACTGTATGTGGGGAGCATCGCACCCGAAACGGAGGTCGAGAAATTAATGATGGTTCCGCCGCCGGCCATATGCTTCATCGCTTGTTGACATGCAAAATACGTCCCTTTCACATTGATAGCGAAATGCCGATCGAACATTTCCTCTGTGACGTCCGCGATCGGCGTACATTCCAAGATGCCGGCGTTATTGACCAATATGTCCACGCGCCCGAAGCGCTCGAGCGTTTCCAAGAACAACGCTTCGACCTCGCTTACCTTGCTCATGTCGGCGCGAATTGCAGCCGCTCGGCCTCCCGATTGCTCAATCGCCTGAACTGTTTCATCCGCTTTTCCCTGATTGGAGGAATAATTGACGATAACCGCCGCACCGGCCTGTGCCAATTGGATGGCGATTTGCCGTCCGATCCCCCGCGACGCCCCGGTAACAATCGCTACTTTTCCATTCAAACTCATATTCGTTCTCTCCCTTATCTTGATTTGGCCGTTCGCTATTCCGCTGTGTTCGACCTTGTAAGCTCATTATAGTCAATGTTGGTATTATGCCGTTAGAACATACCTCTTTAATCCTTGCCTAATTCTCTTCCGTCTCGTTATTATTAAGATAAAAGGCATCCGAACTATGAAAGGAACCCTGACACATGGATGAATCCCTACGCATGGAGCAAGCCTTGCAGCCATTGGCGCTCTTGATTCGCCGCCATGCTCCGTCGAACGGCACGCATCCGACGGCCATACCTTCTTTGGCGCTGATGCATGCTACACACTTGTCGGAGCCGCTGGAATCCGTATATAAGCCATCCATTTGCGTCGTGGCGCAGGGGGCGAAAACGGCCACATTGGCTGGGGAAACCTACCGATACGATCCATCGTCTTATCTGGTCACTTCCGTTGAACTGCCGATCATCGGCCGAATCATCGAAGCCTCGCCCGAGATCCCGTATTTAAGCTTGAAACTGAGCTTCGACGCCGACGTCATCCTGGACATTGTCAAAGAAATGAATCGCCCCGTTGTCGCTCCCGCTGAAACTGGCCGCGGCATAAGCGTGAACCGAACGTCTCCCGCATTACTTGAAGCCATCGTACGGCTCATGCAGCTGCTCGATACGCCCGAGGACATTCCTATTTTGGCGCCGCTGGTCATCCGCGAAATTCTATATCGGGTGCTTCAATGCGAACAAGGTGCATTCCTTCATCCATTTGCGATCATCGGAAGCCATGCGCATCATATGGCTCAAGCCATCCAGTGGATTAACCGGCAGTACGATCGTCCGCTAGCGGTCGAGCAGCTTGCCAAGTCCGTGAACATGAGCACGTCGGCATTTCATAAACATTTCAAGCGAGTCACGGCGATGAGTCCGCTGCAATACCAGAAAACGGTGCGTTTGCAAGAAGCCCGGCGCTTGTTGTTGACGGAAACCTTGCAGGTCTCCGACGCGGCCTTTCGTGTAGGCTACGAGAGCCCCTCCCAGTTCAGCCGGGAATATGCCCGTATGTATGGCCGGCCGCCGATGCTGGATGTGCAAGAGCTTCGTAGTTCGATCGCAGCGTCCCAAGAGCTTGGCTGAATTCCAAGAATGCCTGCAAGCGCGGCAGAAGGATTACAAACAAAAGAAGCAGACCTTTAAACGGTCTGCTTCCTTTTTATCACAGCTATAGGATAAGCCGCCCCGAACGGCTTATTCCCTTAAAACGGTCGCGGTCAGTTCGGAGTATACACGATTGCCGTTGCGCAGGTCATACTTCTGAGCCGCGGTGGTTGCGAGCCGGCCAAAATGCCCGGCCAGTTCTTCCAGAGTCAGCTCGCCATTCGCTGTCACAAACGATGCCGGCGACCTTAGCCGGTAGCCCGGATCCTCTAAAGCGAATCTCCGCAGCGGCTTGGACGAGTACAGGTGGAACAGCATCGTCTGATAGGGGTCCTCGTGCTGAAGCGTCAAGGCGATATGCTGCTCGAACAATTCGATTCCTTTCTTCGGATTCGTTATGGCCAAATATTCGATATGTCTGGAGATGGCTTCGATAAATTCCCGTTTTCCTTTAATCAGCTTGTAGCCGCGGATATGAGCTTTCACAGCTTCTTCCTCAGACTGCGCTCGATGCAGAGGCAGCAGAAGATGAGATATCGTAATATGGGGCACCTCGGCACAACGCATCGAGCCCGACAGAATAGGCTTCGCTGCTTCCAATGCCATGTGATCGTCTCCGGCAGCAGCATAGTACTGCACAATTTGATTTTGCTCACAGGCCATGCAATCACTCATCCTGTCTCTCGGCAATTTCTGTAATTGCTCCAAATAGGTCCCCGCCTCCTCCGAACGGCCCAAATCCATGGCCAGCCGGAAACGGTAATACAAATACGTGCGCGGACCGTATCCGTGCTCCCGGTACCGTTTACCCAAATCCTCGGCCAGTGCTTCGATCTGGGTCAGCGGGATATCCGGGAAATGGCAGATCTCCCCGACAATCCATTTGTACGACCATAACAGATCGTAGCTGTCGAACCATTCGGGACCGCCGGTCGTACTGTCCCAACTGCCAAGAGAACGCAACGATAGCTTTAAGCGGGAACCCGTTGAAAATAGCCGTCCGGACGATATCGCTCCTTATGTCGTAGGCCAGCTCCAGAAGCCCTTCCGCGTCGGCGATTCGCACCGCCGCCTCCAGCACCTCCAGCTTCGCCGCACCGTCCGGAAGCGATCCGGCTTCCTGAAGCAAAACCTGCAAATTCGGATTCATCCGGAAGTCCCCCCATTCTTGTTTATTGCCGTAAGTCCCCACTCGATGAAGCGGACAACTCCTTTATTCATGGCGTGAAGCTCCTGCCGGGTCATCGGATAATGCCCCATCATTAAAGCGTTCGTGTACAGCACTTCCACCGCGGTCGGGAGCATCTCCGGATGGGCGGAGGAGAATACGCGCTGTACCATCGGATTGTCCAGATTGAAATAAAGGGTGGAATACGCGGATTCGTTGAGGCCCACGCCTAAATTGCCCAGAACGGCGGCCAGCAAATCGGGGCTCGATTCCTTGGCCTTCTCGATCGAGCGAAGAGCGGACGATTCTTTGGACAACGTATAGAGCGCGGGCAGCTCGGACGGCTTGAACCGTTTCATCTGCACCTGGCATTTGAAGCTCTGCAGCGTCGCATCCGCCAAGCGGATCGCTTCGTAATAACGATTTTTTTCATCCGGAGCAAGGTCAGTGAAGGCGAGAGACACATCCTCCGGAACGAGGCGTTCCAGCTCCAGCTCCGGTTTCAGGAAGGCCAGAGCTTCCAGCGGCTCCGCATTATAGATGTAGCCTCCGTTCAGCACCAGCTGCGATTGAGCCGCCGCCACATGGGCGATCTGCCGGTACTCGTCCACGGAGAGGGTATAATAGAGCTTCCTTTCCTCGCTCAGCGGCTCTCCCAGTGTGCGTTCGCCGTATGTGCTTTCGAAGACCAGCCAGCGGTAAATAACTGAGAGAAAATCCATGTCCTCGGCCGCCAGCGCTTTCATGGACAGCACATGCAGCCCGATCATATGCTGCAGCCGGTCCGGCTCGTATTCACCCATCCGCATCAGTTCATCCCGAATGGCCTGACCGAGCTCATTTCTGACTTCCTGCAGCCGTTCGTCCTCGTAGAAGTGCTCACGCGAGGCCGTTGGCTGCAGTTCGTCGGTCCAAATGAGGCATTTGACGAAAAAAGCCCATTCCGGCAAAATATTATCCGCCTGATCCGAGACAAGCATTTGCTTTAAATAGACTCGATGCGCCCGCTTGGCGTTCAAGTTGACGGTATGCGGCAGGATGAAGGCGATGCCGCCGGTCCTCCCGTTCGAAGTTCGCAGCGGTATGAAGTCCTGAAATCGTTCACCGAGCAATCGCTGCCCGAAAGCCAGCACCTCCTGACGGTTTCCGCGTGCAAGCTCAGGCTCTTCAATCCAAACGGGACGGAAGCTATTCACAACCTCCTGCCCCCCGCTTGTTCTCAGGCTGACGGGATAAGGCAGCAGTGCGCCATAATAGAAGAGAAGCTCCTTCACCGTCTCCGGCTCGAAATAGGATTCGCAGCCCGGTTTGCAGCGCAGATAAACGCGGGTTCCCGTAGACAAACGCGTATCCAGCTTGCGGATTGTATAGGTGCCGTCAGGCTTCCCGCGCCATTCCATCGAAGGTCCGCCCTGGGCCGATTGCGTCAACACGATAATCTCTTCGCTGACCATAAAGCAGGACAAGAGACCGATGCCGAACCGTCCGATGAAGGAAGACTCCGTGGCCAGGAAATCTTCTCCGACCTTGGAGGAATGGCCGATCATGGCGAGGAAGCGGTGGATGTCCTCCTCGGTTAGGCCGATGCCGTTATCTTCTATCGTCATCGTCCGATTGGAGCCTTCGCCGGCAATCTCCACCGTAACCTGCCCCTTGCTGGCGGGCTCCGCTTTGTTTCTTGCCGTAATGGCGTCCGTGGCGTTCTGCAGCGGCTCGCGCAAATACACCTTCGGACTGCTGTATAAATGGTTGGATAAGATGTTGATCATACCGCTTAAGTTGACCTGAAACCGATATTCGTTCTGCTCGCTCATCGGACACGCTCCTTTTGTATCCACATTAAAAGTTGGTTTAGCAGCGATTCGTGAGTAAGCACGGATCGCCCTATTGTCTATTAATCTCTATTCTACTATTTTTTGGCCAATAATTACCAACGAAATATGACACAATGAGCAAGCAGAGCTCCAAACGCCCCCGGCGAACAAGCAACAGCGGCAAACCAGAAGCGGAAATATCTTCTGGCTTGCCGCTGTTGCTTGCTTATCCGTTACTTTGCCGATCACGAGGCTTTCAAACGAATTATTAGATTGCAAATTAATAAAATCGTAGCGAGCAGAACGAAAAGGATAAGAATCATTTCCACTTGATAGCCTGATGTGACGCCTCTAGCGACCAAAATTACCTCTCCTATTCTGTGAGCGAAATCTCGCCGTCGATACCGATTAAATTTTGAATGCACCAAACAATGGCCATATATTTTGAATTAAACTAAAACCAATTTTCATCATGGGCCATGCTTTGCCTAAAAAGCCAAAAACTCCGGCCGTCCCCGATATCCCTCCGTTATTTCCCGCACCTAATAAGGAGCCAAAAATCCCGGAGATCCGGGGTTTATTTTTGTCCTTCCGCCTCATTTTTCTAACGTTCTTGCTTGCTTTTGTAAAGAGCACTTGCTTTGAGGTTACGCCTGTGATGGTTCCTATATAAAAGTCACCATTTGATAATTGAAGGCAAACGGGATACCCGATCCATTGTCTTGCTAATTTTTCATTCATCTCAATTGCCATTGATGCATCACCCTCCTTTAAGTAAAACGAACTTTTCAATTCCGGGTTAAAATGGTAAACCGATGATCTCAGCAATTTAATGTATGTCAGTTTCGATTCAAACGCTTGTATATATAACCAGAACCCGTTCTCCCGCGCCGAAGGAAACGGTTGGAAACCTAAAGGCCTCCAAACATAGGCTTTCCGCTAGTCTTTCGTCCACACGATCGATGCTTGTTTGCCATATGATTAAAGCACGGTTCACTATCTGCAGATAAAAATCTATAAAATAACCATCACCAAGCAAATCTTTTGTGGGAGGGGCATATTTTTGACAATCATTGGCCAGTACCCAACGAATCGCTTATTAACCCCTATATTGGCCGTCCGGTAGGAGCCGTTTTGCCCGATGGAGAAGTGGTTTGTGGCATCGTGGAATGTATTCATAACGGGAATTTGGTACTTCGTCCGCTCGGAATTCCGGAAGCCGCGATTCAGAAAATAAAAAATAGGGTAGCCTCCGATCCGCGCTTTCGTGCAGTTAACCTGAAGTTACGAAGAAATGTGAAGCCAATGACCATGGCGACCATTTGTTTTTCACATTCATTTGCCCCTTTGTCCGTTTGGAATAAATTAGACGGTTATATTATGATTGAAATTTCCGGTTTTATACAGGACCAAATCTGCAACATGAAGTATGATTTGGGTACATAAATAACAAAATGGTGATGAGTAACTTTCAAGCGTTTAGTTGTATAAGCCCAATAGATGAGCAAGGAGGACATTCGCTTTGCCCGAGTCGAATCAACGGATAAAGATAAGCCGGTCTGCCTGGAAAGCCATTCATAGAACAAGTCAGATCTGGAAAACCGGTTTAGCCGCAGCGATCGCCTGGGATGTGGGGCAGCTATTTGTGTCCAAGCATCCTTTTTTCGCTCCTTTGGCGGCCATTCTGTGCATGCAGATCACCGTGGAGGATTCCATCAAAAAAGGATACCAGCGCATAGCCGGTATTGTCGGTGGGATCATTATCGCTGACATCATCACCCGGTTATTTATCATTAGCGATTGGAGCATCGCCCTTCTTGTCTGCCTTGGGCTCGGAATTTCCGCCTTGTTCAAATGGAACGGCGCTATCGCCTCCCAGTTCGGTGTGACGGTTCTCTTGGTAGTTACAGTCGGCGCCGGCAGTTCCAGTTACGGAATCGACCGGATCGTGGAAACGTTGGTTGGGGCGCTCATATCCATTCTGATCAATATGTTGATATTCCCGCCGGACTTTACGGATGAAGCATCCACACGCATCAAACAAACGACCAATCAAATGGCCGAACATGTTCAGGCAATCGAGCTTTGGCTCCAGCAGGGCGCTTCCAGGGAACGCGGCGGCGGCTTATTGGAGACCTCCAATAACTTGAACAAACATGTGGAATCCGCGGTTGCTGCATTGAATCAGGCCATTCAAGCCACAAAATTCAGCCCATTGGTCAAAAGGCGAAACGAACAGCTGCAGCGGCAAAAAGAACATTTGCAGACGCTTCAGGAAGCCTGCAGGCACCTGACAGGAATGCAAGCTCTCATATTGGAGTGGATTCAGAATACAAACATGACACGAGCCGACTTAACTAAATGGAGCGACCGCTTCAAACAATTGGCCGCTATGGTAAAAAACCGGCATGAGGGAAAGCCTTATCCCCTGCAGCAGAGCATTTCCTCTGCACAAGCTTACGATCTGTCTCTCGAAATCGAGGCCTATCATTTGGCTAAGATTCTATCCCGTGCTTGAGTAATCAAAAGAGGAGTTGCGAGCGCGTCATTGCAGCACCGCAAAAAAATGTTGGATAAGTTTCAAACCCAACCGCCGAGCCATAATATGTAAAAAAGGAGCGGTGAGGATTTCCATGTCGAATCTATTAAATCAATTAAGGCTTACACTAATGAAACGCCTTTCACAGCATGTCGGGTACCCTGTGATCATAAAAGCCTTAGGTTATACAACCGAACCTGTCCTGTTAGAGCATGTAGGCAAACAATTCATTAGAATCAAAGGACAGTATTTTATTCCTTCTTCAGCACATCAGATCTCCTTGCTTGGAATCAGAGAGATTCCAAATATGAATGCCAAACCCATGAAGGTAAGAACTACGGCAGGTGATAACATCCCCATCAAACTTTTATGTACAGGAACCGATTTTATTGAAGTTTTAATGGAACAAAACGAAAAAAAGGAAATAGCGCTCATTCCCATGAACATGGTAATTAATATGGAAATGGTGTAATGTATACTTCCCACATCCATGAAGCCAGGGTCCGCCGGTTTTATGGACGGTTTGCCTCCCGCGACCAGCGCCTTGTCCGCCGGCTCGTCCGCATGCGCCCGGCTGTTGGCAGAGAAGGCGATAATCCCAAGCGGCGGCGCTGGCGGCATCCGCCGGCGGCTGGTTGAGTTGAACTCAAAGCCGTCAGCGCTGTAAATTCCTCCAACCATCCTATTTTCTGCAAATCCGCTTAAAGTCTTTTCCGAGCGGTAAATCCCTATGCACTTCCCTCAGGCTGTTTCGGCAGTCTAACAAATCCCCGCTTACATACATTCGAAGGGTATTCTACATCAATGTCAAAATCCCCAACCCATCACCGGATTGAGGACTTTTTTATTTCACCTAACTACGCTATTAAATTATGGCTTTACGATTCGTTTGGTCAGGACATTCAATGCATTACGAACTTCTCTTGCAAATACCAAAGGCTTCTCTTTCTTTTCAAAGTGAATATACCAGAGGTTGGGTTTGTCGAATAGCCAGTGGTTGTGCAGTGCCGTTACCTTGATCCCATGCTTTCTTAGACGGGAAATAAACGGGTTGATTTCAGCCGTCAGGATCACGGTTTCCCCGAGGCAAAGAGCGCGTCCGTCTTTACCGATACTTTCGAAAGAAAAAGCTTGCGGAATAGCCAAAAACGATCTGCTTCGTTTACCAAGGATGATCGGTTTAATATTGTTTCGAACTCTTGAAGCCGTGCAAACACCATTAATGATAGACGGTTGTGCGCCGAGAATTTCCGCAAACCGGCGACAAAGTGGGCTTACTGCCATTTCATTCAGCTCCTTCTCATATCAATTGGTCACTGCCTTAACAATATATGAGAGGAAACTAGTGCTTCTTGGGTTAATATACAAGGAAAATAACACAATTTAAAAGAGTTGGAAGTTTTCGAAAATGACCGTCACATGAGGCGCCCAACATTAAAATACCTTACATTAGTCGATGACGACCGTGCGTTTGAATGGACTACGGGCAGACTTTCGGGAGGCGGCTCGTCAAAACCCCGCTGGGTCCCTTCACCCGATGGCGACTGTATCAAGATCCTGACGGCCGCAGGGAGAGTTCTTCTACCGCTTTCCTATCCTCCGATATTATGACAGCCGGCGGACATGGAGTGAAAGGCCGCAGGCTTAAAGTGATTTTTAAATCGACGGCTTTAAGGATTCTTTTTTCCAATAAAAGGGCGGTAGGCGTTTAGTTTTTACGGGAAGGCCGATGCATAACAGCTTCCGCAAGAAAGAAAGTCATTATCTCCGCGGGAATCAACAGCGCTCAATTATTAATGCTGTCCGGAATCGGTCCCGCTAAGTTGCTTAGGCAGGCTGGCATCCCGGTGATTTTTAATAACCCCAACGTAGGCAAGAGAATAAGAAATCATTCGCTTAACACGGTCGTATTCTCGGCCAATCCTAATGATCACGCACTCCCTACGAATGACCCGAACGCGATATACTCCGGAGGAGCCTTCTTGCCCGACCCCACCGGAGCCGCCCCCGGAAGGCGTGCCGTACAGCTTATAGGTATCGGTTCGAAGGGCATGTTAACCCTCGCTATTCTCTATCTTCGCCCGAAAAGCCGGGGAAGCATTCGTATTCAAAATAACGATCCGTTAAAAATCGTGCTCGCGGACGAAGGATTTCTCGCTAATCCCGAGGATATGGAAGCGATAAAAAATATATTTAGAAACTATGTAAAAAATATTGCAGCCGAATTAGAAGCGATAGATTCGTCTTATAATCTCATTTCGCCTGGACCTGACGTGATGGATAACGATTCGAAATTGGAGCAATATATCAAGGAAAACTTTGACCATAACCATCATCAGCAAAGCTTTTTACGGATGGCTCCGTTACAAAAAGGCGGGGTAGTCGATCGTAGAGGCAACGTCCACGACGTCAAAAATTTAATTGTAGCGGATTGCTCCTGCTTTTCTTATTGGTTACACAATCGCACGCCAGTTAAAGCTGCAAACTAAAAGAAGAATAAAGCGCAAGCTTTACCGACCTCAGCTCGAAAGGTTTGAAGAATAAAGTCCGCGAGCGCACTATCTCATATCCCTTCGTCCAACGATACAAGTTCTTATCTAACGGTTCGGATAAAAACTTGTATCGTGAAATGCTTTTCCCGTCAACGTATGCGTTATCTGTCGGAAAGTTCTTTCATAAGTATTACCGCTATCCAGAGTTAACCCAAGAATGCAAGTGAACGTTTGACTTTCCTTGCAAAATCTAACGGCTTATCGATCGACTCCCAGTGAATATACATTTCTGGTGACAAAACATACGGGTCCTTTTGTAATCTCATGCTCTGTACCGCCTAAAATGCTTGAAAATTGGTTACTGCCTTAACCCAAGAATGCAATGGATTCCTTGGTTCTTCTGGCAAAAACAACAGGATTCATAGTGGCTTCCCAATGCATATACATTAAGCGGGGGTTCTCTTTTAGCCAGTGATTATGAACGGCCGTCTCGTACAAGCAAAGCGCCCTGCCCGACTTATCCAGAGATTCAAACGAGAACATTTGCATTTGAACTAGTGGAGAACGTGTTCTTCTCCCCAAGATCGTCGCCCGAAGATTCGTCATTCGTGTAACAAAACAAACAGGACCTTGATCAATTTCAGATTCTCCTCCCAGGATTTTGCCAAATTGGGTACAAAGCTTTTTGAATTGTGGGCTTACCTTCGTATGTTCCGCCATATTGCCCCTCCTTTATGGATGTTCAAAATAACTTGTGAGCAATGGAGAAAACTGGAATAGGTGAAGGCCGGTGTTATCAAAAATTCCATAAAATAAAAAAAGCCGCAATCTATGCGACTTTTCATGGGATACGTTCTTGCCGCTTCATCATGGCTCACTTCCCTTCTTTCACAAACCGCTCAATTCGATCTTTGATGGAATCACGAACTTCGCGGAATTGGAACATGATTTCTTCCTCGGTTCCGGTCGCTTTTGCCGGGTCAGCAAAGCCCCAGTGCCATCTTTCCGCTTTATCGTTATGGACTACCGGGCAATGATCGTTCGCGTGACCGCAGAGCGTGATAATGTAGTCCGCTTCCTTCAGGATCTCGGGGTCGATGACATCAGACGTATGTCCCGAAATATCGATGCCGGCCTCCTTCATCACTCGAACCGCTCGGGGGTTAAGTCCATGCGCCTCCAGCCCCGCGCTTTTGACTTCATATCGGCCGCCCCCTAGCGCCTTCAAAAAACCGTCAGCGATTTGGCTTCTGCAGGAATTCCCTGTGCATAGAAAATAAACGAGCTTCTTATGCAATTCATCCATCTCCTTATTCATGTGATGTTTTGTAGACCATGGAAGCGGCTATTGCGGCATTACAAGATTTCAATATACCCTTCCGTTCCATTCACGCGAATTCGTTGCCCGTCTTTGATCCGTTGGGTGGCATTCTCCACTCCGACAACGGCCGGTATGCCATATTCGCGTGCGATAACCGCTCCATGGGTCATCAGTCCGCCCACTTCGGTGACCAGGCCTTTGATGGATACAAACAATGGTGTCCAGCTAGGATCGGTAAAGGAGGTGACCAATATATCGCCATCTTCCAGATCAGCTTCTTCCATGTTTAAGATGACACGTGCGCGTCCCTCTATAACTCCGGTAGAAACAGCTAGGCCTGCAATAGCTTCGGCCGGGAGATTTTCCCGTTTGTACTTACCTGCAATGATTTCCCCATCAGACGTGATAACACGTGGTGGAGTTAGTTTTTCATATAATTTGTACTCTTCTTTTCGCTTGTTGATGATTTGGTAATCCAGTTTATTTGTGCGTACGACTTCGTGAAGTTCCTCAAAAGTGAGAAAGTATATATCTTCTTTATCATGAATGACGCCCGCTTGTACGAGTTGTTCGGCTTCTTTCAGCATAGCCTGTTTATAAACGAAATAGCGGCTAATCATGCCGTATTTGGGATATTCCCGGTAACCGATGAAATTCCGGATTAAGTCGATCATTCGTTTGGTTTCTTTGGCTTTCTGTTCGCCATCCGGTAATTGCTTCAATCGATCCAAGAGCTCTTGTTCTTTTGCCAAAGCTTCCCGTCGCCCTTGCTCAAATTTCCGCTTGCCGGCATTAGGCTCAAAGTTCTTGATATTATTAAGAATCATGGGGACAAGTGTAGTTGGTTTTTCGCTCCACCGGGTTCTTGTAATATCAATTTCTCCGGTACAGCGCATTCCGTATTTGTTGAGATAAGCATAGATAGCGTTTCGGATTTCCTGTCCTCCTTCAAACTTAACCAGCTCATCCAAAAAGTGATCATCTTTTACATGCTGTAAATAAGCAATTACTTCCGGATAAGAACGTATCACATCTGCGACGTCCAATAGCGCAAGACCCATTTCTGAAGTAATGTTATGGGGTACGGATTGAGAAAGCGTATCTGCTGCGTTTTTTTCACCTAACCATTCATTCATTTTTTCATTAATCCATGATGAAGCATTCATAGCAGTCATTATCACACCAAAGCTTAGAGGATCAGTTAAGAACTTCCTTAATTCTTGAATATCCTCCAGGATAAAATTAAATAGATCCGGTCCTGATTTCGCTTGGATCTTATGTTTCAACTCTTCCATCGATGACTCATTGCGCTTAATCAAATCAGATACGACTGTCGGTTCGTAATCGTTTAGCGTTTGATAATTCTTAGGCTCCGCACCCTGATTGCTATTACCGGAACTCTGCTCTTGATTATCATCCGCTATCGATTTTATAAAATTTCCCCGCTCTAAGATCGTCGTCATTGCATCTTTTATGAGCGGATCGGATTTTCCCAGTACATTTACTAAAACTTCTCTTTTGGCAGGTGAAGCCAGCATAGGCGTAACATCAACAAACAGCCTTCCGCCGGCTATACGCATGGGTGCAGGTGTTATTAACAGGTAAAAAGACAATCCCAGCGGTTTCATGGGATCGGTCATCATTTGTTGATGGCCGACAGATACATAGACGTGATTTTCTTGATCATTCGCTTCAGGGATCGGGTATAAAGTCGTGATTGGACGACTCTGGACAATATAAAATGTATCACCAGCCAAACACCATTCGATATCTTGCGGCTGGCCGAAATAAGCTTCGATCTGTCTTCCGATGTGAGCCAGTTGTAAAATTTGTTCATCAGTCAGTGTTTGAGTCTTTTGCTGATCAGGATCGATCTGCCGTGTTTCTGTTCCGCCTTCTTTTCGTCCATGGATAGCCAATGTCTTGGTTGCTATCCTCTTATCGACGATTTGCCCATCGCGAACCTTATAATTATCGGCGGACACCAAGCCAGAGACGAGTGCTTCTCCCAGTCCAAAACCGGCATCGATGGTTAGCGACTTTCGGTTGGAGGTAATGGGATCAGCGGTAAATAAAATCCCCGAAGCCTGTGGGAAAACCATCTTTTGAACAATAACGGATAAATAAACTGAGCTGTGGTCGAATCCATTTTGCATACGATAGATTACCGCGCGATCCGTAAACAGGGAAGCCCAGCATTTGCTGATATGCTGCAAGATCGCTTCTTTGCCAAAGATATTCAAATAGGTGTCTTGTTGACCTGCAAAGGAGGCATGGGGTAAATCCTCCGCAGTGGCACTGGAACGCACGGCATAAGCATGCTCTTCGCCAAATTTGCAGAGGTAGTGAGTAACTGCTTTCTCAACATCCGATGGAATTTCTGCTTCCATAATGATTTGACGAATCTTCCTGCTGATTTCGCCAATTTGATGGCGATCTTCTACTTTTAGCATGGTTAGTTGATTCATCAAAGCATGGTACGTTTCGTTGTGTTCGATGGCCTCTCGATATCCTAAAGTTGTAACACAAAAACCTTCCGGCACTTGAATTCCTTGAATTTTTGATAATTCCCCTAAATTCAACCCTTTTCCGCCGACGAGTAACAGCTGCGTTTTTTCCATTTCCTGAAAATCGAGAACCAAAGAACTCATTCTACATCTCTCCTAAGCATTAAAATGAGAAAAAACATTTGACAAGAGCCGACCGGCGTGGTACACTTAAAGTGTAAGATGAATTAATTATGCCCATTCATAACGACGCAGTCATGATCCGATTATAACATCATGTCTGTTTATGTGCAATATAAAAAGAACCTGGACCAGGTTCTTTTTTTGTTTTCCACACATTTGTGCAGAATATGGATCATGGAACAATTTCAAAAACAGTTCCTTGGTTAGAATCAGCCACTTTCATAGAGCTATAAACCCCTAAATACAGTCTGCTCTGATCCAGAAGAGCGGGAATCTTCTATTCGGGCAAGATCGGTAAACACAACGCTTCCCTTTAAATCGGGGATTCCATTCCCCATATATGGCTTAACCCCAGTAAGTGCAGTTCCTCCAAATTTATCGGGCCGGGGGTCTTTATGAAAATAACTGGTTAAAGGCTGAAGACGCCTTACTGAAGCTTTTACTGCTTCATTGTAATAAGCGATTGTTTTCTCATCCAAAGTCGGGCTCGTGGAGCAGTCTCTGATAATCGAAGTCGGAAAAGCACCTTCCCACCCCCGCCAGCCCAAATTAATAAATCCTTCTAGATCAAGCTGTGCTTTCATTAAAGAAGCTTGGATAAGCTGAGTAACCGGGATTGGTTTATAATGGAGGAATGAGAAAATCGACTCAACCAAATCCTGTCCGATATTTCCTGCATATTTTATATACTGATTATAAAATCTTTGAAAAGAAACGCCCGGAGTATTGCGAACCCCTTTGGCCATTACCGTAAGCGTTTCCTGAATAGGAGTTAAAACAAGTTTTCCCGTTTCGGGTGAAAAGTTCAAGCTATTGACGCCATTATGATTAAAAAAGGGTCTTCTTAGGTTAAGCAATGTCCGTCTTTTCAGAGGTGCCCCATTCGACTGTAAAATGTGGGCGAATATCTAAGAAAGTCCTTATATCTCCGTTTCCTATGTAAAAGATCTCTCCTACCTGGGTTGCGATAAATAGTCTTTCAATGGAGTCACCCGGAAGTACAGCTGTTTTCAAAACAGTAGGTAAATTTAACTTACTTACAATGGGCTGTAAACCAACCTTAACTTTTTTCAACCACGTTACACTCCTTCTTGTCGGTTTCTTTTAGAAGAATATGAATAGTCCTGTTCTATTAGTAACCTCTTGTAATTTGGTGCATTTGATGAGAAAACCTATAGAAACCTGAAGTGTAATTAAAAGAATTCGGTTAGTTTGCAAATTGAGAAATATTTATTTGAAACATAAAAAAGATGACCCGCAGCAGAGATCATCTTAATGAGAGGCAAATGGTAAAAAATAGCTGCTAACTTACCGGTTGGGGCGAACCCGGCGGCACATAGAACGGCGGTATTCGAATCCAGCCGCGCTTGCGCATGGAGTGCTTCAATTTGGCTGCGAACACTAATTTTTCGCCTTGGAATTGAGTAAACATGATACCGACATCCATACGAACCGATTCCGCGGCAATGCCGGATGCACGCATGATTAAACTCGCAATTTTAAGAGACAGTTCGTTCGCAAACACATCATCGGTCAATTTCGCTCCAAGAGGAACACGGTTAGGATCCGAATCAGGCATATCTTCGGCAGGCGGCGGCAAGGGAATGCCTTCCTTTATCATGAAGTCATGGAGTCGCTTCCGCTGACTGTTCCCGAGCTTCAAATCCTCTTCCAGCAATTCTTTTAATTCGTGATCAGTCGTCGTATTCAGTGCAGCCTGCACGGTTGCATTAGCTAATTCAAGACCCGCCATGTAAATCCAACACCCCATCACCTCTCCAACATGAAGAGGTTGGCCTTCGTCTTGATCCGTCATAGATCTAAGAGCATCTAATGCCGACTCCAATATATTAACCATATTTCCCCTCCTGACTCTTCAAATGACATGGATATGTTTTGCAGAAAATCATTTATTTATTCGATGCCCCAGTATACAATGAATTTTTTCCGGTCATTTCCCTTCATTCTACTCGCTGACCTTCACAGCCGTGATGAGACCTCCCATTTCTCCTCCCGACATCTGGTTTCCGTTCATCGTATGGTCCAAAATATGACAATGGAACATCCATGTGCCGACCGCACTCGCGGTAAAGGCGATATCGTACGTTTCCCCCGGACCGATCATGACCGTATTCATGCTTTGAGGATGTTCGACAGGCTGTCCGTCTTTGGCGATCACTTGAAAATTCATGCCGTGCAGATGCATCGTATGAATTTCCGTCGGATCGATATTGATAAGTCGAATCCTCACGGTATCCCCTTTCTTTACTTGAATGGGCGGCGTATCGGGGTAGTTGCGGCCGTTGATTGTATAGAAATCTTCGTCGTTATCTTTACTATTAATGTGAAACCCGCTCAGCAGCATGGTGTATTCGTGATTATAGCCTGCTTCTTTACCGGCATCCTTGGGATCGATGATAAAGGCGCCGTACAGACCGCCGCCGACCTGCGCCATATCATCGTAATGGGAATGGTACATGTGAGTGCCGGCCGGACCTGCGATAAAATCGTACGTAAACGAATCTCCGGGCTGTACCGGTTTCTGTGTTATATCGGGAACGCCATCCATTGCGTTGGGGACGCTGAGCCCGTGCCAGTGAAGCGTAGTCGGCTCCGACAGATGGTTGACCAAGGTGATTCTCACATGCTCCCCTTCCGTTACCCGGATTAACGGACCCGGCACTTGGCCGTTATACGCGAGCGCATCCGCCACCACGCCTTTGACCGGCTCCCATTTATGCGGCTCCGCCACCAGGGTAAATTCCTTTGCGCCGTCGGGGGCGATATGCGGCTTCATCCCGACGCCGTGGAATACGTCGTTCACCTGCTCGTCTTCATCCGCAAATTCTTTCAAGGATTGATGGCTTGTGATTTGCAGGCTGTTTCCGCTGCTCCAGGCTTCCTCCGCATCGATCGCCTTCGTTAATTCGCCGGCAGGTACCATGACCGTGCCGTTAACGGAAATCGGATGGATGCCGTCTCTGACCTGTTCACTCACGATGATGGAAATCGGGGCCGTATATTCGGTTTCCGCGTGAGGCTTCAGCGAATCGATCATGACGGCGTGATGCACAGGATCCCAGCCGACAAAATGACCCGTCATTTCCGAAACGGCGCGGATCGGCACCATGACGTCATGCATGGATCCGTCCCAATAGGGGGCACGCTTCCCTGTATCATTTTGCCGTCGGCGGTTACCGTGAGCGCCGTGCCCCCGCCTTCATTTCCCATATCCATCTCGGCATGAGCCCCGGCGGTTGTAAGAGAGACTGCCGCTATTACACTTGTCAACAGGAGACCGAGCTTCTGCTTCTTCATTGGATGTTCGCCCCTTCAAGGTTTAGGTGAGAAAAGAAAAACGGAGCATCGCGAAGTACCCGCGGCTCCGTCTCATGAAAGCTAAAGCTGCTATTTCGTTTGAATCACGGGTATTCCGTCTGCCGTTTTGTCAACCGACAAGCCCGGCAAATGGTGCACAGCCTGCAGAGAGATGTAGCCGTGGCTTGTTTTGCTGATCGAAGTCGGCTTCTCCAGTGTTACGGCCGTACCGTCTGCTGCGGCCTGATCCGAATTCAGCTTCAAGGACGCTTGGTGACCCCCGTAAGCCAGCGTCACCGTCATCGTGCTTGCATCGTAAGCTACGTCGGCGTTCAAGCCGCGGGCGATATCCGATATCGGAATCATGATGTCTTTACTGCTGTCGTAGTATGCATATTCGCCACCTATCGTCTGCGCCAGCGGAGCGTTGTTGAACTGCACGGAAGCAGCCGTACCGAGCGCATTCGAGCGAATCGACTGCAGCGGATAGATGTATGGCGTAAAGTTCGGATGATCGAAGTCCAGAAGGTCGAGCAGGTTGTTGGCGTTGGCGTCGCGGCTGTTCAGTGCATCCACGCCCCAGTTCCACTCAATGAATTTCAGAATGGACGTTGTGTCGTACTGCTCATGGCCGACATAGTTCCTCTTCGAGTACGGAGAAATGACGATGGTCGGAATGCGCGGACCCGCGCCATGAAGACCGTCCGGACCGGGTTGAATCTGCGGGGGCGCTACGTGATCCCAATAGCCGCCCGACTCGTCATAGGTAATGATGATCGCGGTATCATTCCAATATGCGCTCTTCATGATGTCGTTGATCGTTTGCACCGAGAAGTCTTCCGCGGTCGGCGAGCTTTGGTTGCCGAGACCCGGATGCTCGTCGTCGCCGTAAGCACCCTTTACGTAAGTAACCGCTGGCGGCTGTGTGGCTGTCAATGTCTTTCTTCAGATCGTTGTAATCCTTCAGATTGCTTGCATAATTGTTATAATTGGTAAAATATTGGAAAGGGTTGTGATGGGAAGAGTAGGAAGCGTCCGCGCGGCGAAACCGCCTTGGTACCAGCCCCAGGAAATTCCCTTGGCGCTCAGCTCGTCGCCGATGTTCTTATAAGTTAAGGGTTCCCAGCGTTTGCCGCCGTCGCCGCCGAGAGGACCGAAAGCCGGAACCGGATCTCCCTTCATCGGATTGCCGGCATTGCCCGATTGCGCCGCAACCAGGTACAGAGCGCCCGGAGTCGACGGACCGTAGATCGGTTGGAAGAAATGATCGGCCATGCTGAAATGCTGGGCGTACTGCCAGTAAGCAGGCAGAGCGTTGTAGTCGTAATAGCCCATTGCGATGCGGCCGGTGCCTTTGGCATGATTCTCCGAAGCCATATAGAAGCCGTCCATTTTGCCGCCGTTCGCCGCTTTCTCCATATCGTCGAAGCCGTGGTCGACGTCCGGCGTCTGCAATTCTTCGTTCGTGAACAGGAACGGGGAAACCTTATTGCCCTTCTCGTCCAGATTATAAGATCCGTCCGGGATGCCTTCCGCTTTCGGGGTGCCGGGAAGAGCGTGGAAGCCCGGAGCGTTCGGATACGTACCGAAGTAGTTGTCGAAGGATCGGTTCTCTTGGTAAATAACCACCAGATGCTTGATCGGCGAATTTGTTGCCGCCGCGGCCGTGTCCGCGGCTTGGGCGCCGGCAAAAGGTACGAGCAGACCGGCTGTCATCGCCGCCGTGGCGGTGAGGTTGACGATTTTTTTCATGCTTGCCTCCCGATAGGTTAATAGAGTCATATCTATCATAGGAGGTAACTGCCTAATCGATCATTAAAGGTCTTTTAAGTAAATATGTAGATTTTGTAAAGACAATATCATTTCTCGGTATAGACCGGCAAGGATACGCTGACGGTCGTCCCTTCCCCGGTTTGCTCATAATCCATATGGTCCCTGCGTAGTTCTCGGCAAGCCGCTTGGCGATCGACAGCCCGAGACCGGTACCGCCTTGCTCGCGCGACCTCGCTTTGTCCGCGCGATAAAACCGGTCAAACAGACGAGGGATATGCTCCTCCCCGATTCCGATGCCTTGATCTTGAATCCCGATCTGCACATTGCCGTCTTGCACCTCGCCGATGACGCCAATGCGCTTGCGCTCCGCCGAGTAGTTCACGGCGTTGTCGAGCAAGATAAGCAGCAATTGCTCCAAATGTCTCTTTTCGATACGCACCTTCACCCCGGTCAATCCCGATACCTCCTGTCGGAAGCTGAAATCCGGGTGCACCGCAGCGAAGCCCTCGACCGTCTTGGGGATAACGTCATGGACGGATAAGGGCTGCACTTCTTGAAGCGGTCCTACGGATTCTGCCCGGGTCAGATCCAGCAATTCCTGCATGATCCCTTTCAATCTCAAGATCTGCTCAAGAGACGTGCGAAGCGACTCGTCCAGTACGGCCGGGTCGCTCTTCCCCCACCGTTCCAGCATGGAGAGATGTCCTTCCATAATCGCAATCGGCGTCTTCAATTCATGGGAAGCATCCTCGACGAACTGCTCGCTCTGTGCCGAAACGACGCCTCCACCCGATCCATAAGACTGTTGAACAAGGTTGCCAGCTGCGACAATTCGTCTTCGCTACTAACATGGTCAACCCGCACCTGCACCCCGTTTTCTTTGGCGCTTCTCATCGCATCGGCAAGGCTCTTCACGGGCCGCAGCAGCTGCCTTTGCCACCATCCATCCACCCAAGCCGCTGATCGCGATAGCGATCCCCCGCCTGCGATCATGACCGCCAGCATTGCGTTGTGAAGCCTGCCGAACGTTTCCAGGCGATTCACAATTTCGATCGTCCCGCGAAAATCGGGAGCGCTCAGCGGGCTTCGAAGAATAAGGAGCCGTTCCGCGCCGTGAGCTGCGCTCATCATTTGTTTCCTTGCAGCCGCCGCGGGCGGAACCCACTCTTCCGGTACGCCGTCCGCTACGACCAGCGACGTCCTGCCGTTCGAATCGAGCACACGAATCAATTGGTTCTTCTGATTGATACTCTCTATGAATCTTTTGTGTCTGTCGATCAGAACGGGATCTTCGTTTAATTCGCTATTGGTGAAATGATCCTGCAGTTCGGCCATCATCTTCTGAATCGACGACTTCTCCAGCTGGAGCATCCATTGCTTTAATACGAAATATTGAGCGAGGTTATAGGCGAGAAACAAGCCTGACATCAAGAGCGCCGCCGCCAGCAGCAGCTTCACTTTCAATGGAAGGCGAAAGGGCGGAATTCGCAACCGGGGTTTCATTGCAGCATGTACCCCACTCCCCGCACCGTACGGATGCAGCCCGATTCTCCTTCAGAGTGCAGCTTCCCGCGAAGGTACCGGATATAGACGTCCACAATGTTAGCCTCCACCTGGGCCTCTTCTCCCCACACCTCATCCAGGATCCGGTCGCGGGTAAGTACGACTCCGGGCTGCAGCAGGAACAATCGGAGAATATCGAATTCGCGTTTCGTCAGATCGGCCTTATGCTCTCCCGCCGTCACCATCATCGTATCCTCGTCCAATGCAATATGACCGTACGTCAGAACATTCACATCGGATTCCGCTCTCTCCATCCTTCGGAAGATGGCCCTCATCCGGGCTAACAATTCCTCGATGGCAAACGGCTTCGGAATGTAATCGTCGGCACCGCAGCTCAGACCCCGAATTCGGTCCGCAATCGCGTCACGTGCCGTAATCATGATGATCGGCGTCGCGCTCTCCATCCGGATCATGCGGCATAGATCGACGCCGTCGATACCCGGGAGCATGACATCCAGCAAAATCAAGCTCCACTCCCGCGACAACGCTAGCCGTAACCCTGTTTCTCCGTCATAGGCAAGGGCAACGTCGAAGCCTTCATGATGCAGCTCCAATTCTACAAAACGGGCGAACTGCTTCTCGTCTTCCACTAACAAAATGTCCTTCATATCGCCAAATAGACCCCAATCGGTGAAATTTACAGAGATGGCTTGAGCCTTATTCTCTTCTCGTATATCCCTATTCTAACAGAAAGGTTCACGGACGAAATGATGCCGTACCGAATTTAGTTATCGGGCACGGTCCTAATGTCACTTCTCCCTTCAGCTCAAATGGGCCATGGTGAAAGGAAAAGAGCGAGATGGGGAGGGGAATATCCCCCCTAGTCTCGCTCTTTTTAACTCAAAATGATTTTTTGCAGATCGCGGCGGCCCGAGTGACACCATTACCGTAGCCAATTTTTTCGATGCCTGTCATTCCTTCACAGTAATCCCGCAAATGTAAAATTCAAATTCCAAGTCCTGGTGTGACGGTATCAAATATTCATCATGCACCGGTGCGCCCCAGCTGTCGTCTCCGCCTACTCCCATTTGTCTGCCCGCTACGGTTACGACCGTATAATGCACTTCCGGCGGCTCCCAGTGATGATAAGCCTGCTCCAGCTCAAAAGCGGAATAAGGAGATACGTTGCACTCTACCGGAGCTTGCGGATCTGCTTTGATCATAAGCCCCAGTCCATTCGCATCGGTTATTTTCACGCTTCGGACGCCGGTACGGTTGCCCGATTCCTGCGGAACGAGATAACGCGAAGGCAATTGATCGACCGGGCCGCTGAAAACAGCTAAGCGCGCCCCGCAAGCGCGGTCGATATAGTTTTCTTCAGGCCCCATGGCGTACCATTCGGATTGGTTATATTCTGACGACATCTTGAAAGATAGAGCAACAATAGGCAGATTAGGAAGCCCCTCGGCTCCTTTGTAGCCGGTGTGGACACGAACAGTCCCATCCGCATACACCGTGTAGGCCGTTCTAACACGTATTTCGGAATGGATGCTGAACATGTACTCAAACGTGACGGTTGCCGTTTCCGACGTTTGCTGCAGTTCAACTTTTATACATTTTCTCGCTAAACTCGCTGCGTACCAAGCGCCTGCCGTGAAGCTGAGCGACGTCCCTTTATCATTATCGGTGGTGGCCCTCCAAAATAACGGCGCCGGTGGTACGGCGATCATTTCGCGACCGCTGTATCGGATCGATACCAGCGATCCGACCTGTTTGGAGAATAGGATGGAAAAGTCCTTGCCCATGACGCCGATATTTACATCGCCTTCGACCACTTTAAGAGCTCCGGATGGCGACCTGCGGTCGGATAGAGTTTGGATTGCCACAACCTTTTGGCCAAAAGCGACTTCAAATCCGGCCTCGGCCCACAGGGACGCCTCTTTAAGCTTCAGCGAAGCTTGCAGACAATACTCGCCGGGTACCTCTTCCGTATGGGGCAGTTCGATCGGGACGCTAATTTGGTTCTGCGGTTCTACATCGACATTGGTTTGCCATATCCCTATCTGCTCGCCGTCGCGATACAGGCTATACTCCAGTACAAGATGGTCCGTTCCTGTGAACAAGCTCTCATTGACGATTTTGATATGCGTGCGGGTCGGCTCCAGCTTATAATTCTGATAGAGGAATTTAACTTCCTGCATTTTCGGCGTGATTTGCCGATCCGCATATACAAGGCCATTACCGCAGAAGCTATAATCGGAAGGGCGATCCTGGAAATCGCCGCCGTAAGCTAAATATTCGCGGCCAAAACGGTCTTTTTTCACCAACGCTTGGTCGATATAGTCCCAAATAAAGCCCCCTTGATACATCGGGTACTTGTTTTCCAGTTCCGTATATTTATGCAGGCCGCCGACAGAGTTGCCCATAGCATGCATATATTCACAACTGATGTACGGCTTTTCCGGCTGGCTTTGGAGATAGGCTTCAATATCCGCCGGCTTCGCGTACATTCTGCTCTCCATGTCGCTGGTCGCATCATATTTGCGGTTATGGAATACGCCCTCGTAATGGACAAGCCGGCTCGGATCGGTTTCGCGGAAATAATTCGACACGTTCAAAATGACCTGTCCCGCATAAGACTCGTTGCCGCACGACCAGATCAAGATGGAAGGATGGTTCTTATCCCGTTCCAGCATCGAGCGCGCACGGTCGAGCACGATGTCCTGCCACTGCGGATCGTTGCCCGGGATGTTCCAAGAAGGCTCGACGGCGCCCATTTTTTGCCATGACCCGTGCGTTTCCAAATTCATCTCATCAATGACGTAGACGCCATATTCGTCGCACAGCTCGTACCATAACGTTTGGTTCGGATAGTGCGAGGTGCGGACGGCGTTGATGTTGCTGCGCTTCAGCGTCTGGATATCCCACAGCATATCCTCCTTCGTAATCGCCCGCCCGCTGCGGCAGTTGAACTCGTGGCGGTTGACGCCCTTAAACACGATCCGTTTGCCATTCAGGCACATCAGCTTGTCCTTTATCTCAAACCGGCGGAAGCCGACCTTTTGCACGATCGCTTCGACCAGTTCCCCTTGCTCATCCAAAATCGAGATGCATAGCGAATACAAATACGGGCTCTCGGCGCTCCACAGATGCACGCGGCCTGCTTCAGCGACCACTTCCAGCTTGCCGCTTTGGAACTCGCCCTTTTCCGTAAGGAACGTCCTGCCCGCGGCGTCTTTCAGTTCCAGCAACGCATAAACGGGCGCAGACGGGTCTGCCCGCAGCGCCAAATTCACCTTCAAGGTACCGTTTTCATAGCGGTCATCCAGTTCGGCTTTGACGTGCAAATCCCAAACATGGTGCTTCGGAACCGTAAATAAATACACATCGCGGAAAATGCCGGAGAAGCGCCAGAAATCTTGATCCTCCAGCCAGCTCCCGGTGCTGCGCTGATATACCTCGACAGCCAGCTTGTTCGACCCGTCACGGATATACGGTGTCAAATCGAATTCGGAAGGCGTAAAGCTGTCCTCGCTATAGCCGACAAATTCGCCGTTCAGCCAAACGTAAAAAGCCGATTCGACGCCTTGAAAAGAAATATAAACGGGCTTGCCCTGCATATGGGCCGGCAGATCAAAATGCTTCACATAACTGCCCACCGGATTGTGCTCCTGGGAAATGTGCGGAGGACGAAGATCGGCCAGCCCGTCCCATGGATACATCGTGTTCACGTACTGCGCCTGGCCCCAGCCTTGAAGCTGAATATGGCCCGGCACCTGAATATGCTCCCAAGCGGCGCAATTGTAATCCATTTCGTAAAACGCGGCATTCCGGCTTGCCGGATTAACCGCATAGCTGAACTGCCAGCCGCCGTTTAAGCTGTGGCGCATGTCCATCGGCAATCCGGCTGTGGCGGCCGCCATCGAGCTATAGTAGCGGTGGTCGGAGTGAGCGTCCAGCCTATTTACTCTAAAAATGCTGACATCTTGAAGCCAATCCAGGCTTGGTTTCGTAGGACCCATTCGATTCGTCTCCTAAAAATTCATATTTTACACCTTACTCTATTTTACAGATCCGACCATGCCCGCGACAAATTGTTTTTGCATGAGGAAGAAGACCAGTGCGGTCGGCGGCGTGGAAATAACGATAGCCGTCATGATCACCCCGAAATCCGGCGAATAACTGGAGCCCAGGTTCGAGACCAAGAGCGGAATCGTTCTCTTATCCGGGGTCTGCAGCACAATCAGCGGCCACAGGTAGTTGTTCCAGCTGGACATAAATGTAATAATCGCCCCGGCGGCGAAAGTGGTCTTCATCGTCGGCACGTAGATGCGGAAAAAAGGCCGAGCTCGGTCAAGCCGTCCATCCGTCCGGCTTCCAGCAGCTCCTTCGGGAACATCTTCGTGCTTTGGCGGAAAAAGAAAATGAGGAACGCTGTCGTAAAGGTCGGGAGCACGACGGCCACAATCGTATTGACACCCAACGCGGGAGCCGTTCGCGACAGCTTGGAAAACATTTGATAAAGCGGCACCATCATCGCCGCGAATGGAATCATCATCGACAGCAGCAAAATGTTGAACACGATATCTTTCGCCTTGCTGCGGTAAACTTCAAAGCCGTAGCCGGCCAGCGAGGCAATCAGCGCGCCAGCACGGTCGTCGATAAAGAGATTTTGAGTGAATTGCCGAAAGCCTGGAACAGATTGACCGAGTTCACCAGCTTGGTGAAGTTTTGCACAAAATGGCTGCCCGGCAGCATTCTCCCCTGGGTGACATCCACGGAAAGATTCGTCGAGCTGATGACCATCCAAATAAACGGGAATATCGAGATGATCGCCACAGCAGTCAAAAACACATAGATGAAGGTCTTTTTCAGCTTGCCCATTATTTATTCTCACCTGCCAGTTTAATTTGAAGGATGGACAGCACGATGATCATGACCACAATCGAATAGGAGACGGTAGCGGCATAACCAAAGTCGGGAGAGTATTTGAACGACAGATTATAGATGTATTGAGAAATCGAAAGGGTTGCGTTGCCTGGTCCGCCTTTTGTAATATTAACGATTTCGTCAAACAGCTGCAGCGTTCCGATCGTCGAAGTAATCGAAGTAAACAAAATAATCGGCTTCAACAACGGCACCGTAATGCTAAAAAATTGTCGGACCGAGGAAGCGCCGTCGAGGCGGGCGGCTTCATAGATCGAGCTGTCGATGTTTTGCAGCGCCGACAAGTAAAAAATCATATTATACCCGGTCCAGCGCCAAGTAATCGCAATAATAATGGTTACCTTCGCCCAGAACGGATCGGAAATCCATTGAATCGGCTCCGCGAGAATATGCAGCTTCATCAGCGCCAGATTGATCAGACCGTCGTTGCCAAACAAATATTTGAACACGACGGAATAAGCGACAAGCGAGGTGATACAAGGCAAAAAAATCGCCGTGCGGAAAAATCCCTTGAACCGCAGATTGCTTGCCGTTCAGCAGCACAGAGATGATCATGGCCAGCAAAATCATGATAGGCACTTGAATGATCAGATAGATAAACGTATTTTTTACCGCAGTGAAGAACGTCTTATCGCTAAACAGCCGTTTGTAGTTGTCGACCCCATTGAAGTGCAGATTGGCTCCGGCCCCGGTCTTAAAGGAGAGCAGTAAGGCTTGAATCATCGGATAAAAGTAAAAGATACAGATCAAGATTACGGCAAGCGCAATAAACAGCCATCCCGTCAGCTTTGCTCGGTTTTTCAGTGTATAGTTCAAGGCTACCAAACCTTTCCTTGTAGAAAAATGGAAACGCTGGCCCCCGCTATGCGCAATTCGGCAAAACGGAGGTCAGCGTTCATCGGAAATGTAACGGGTTACTTAATTTGCGACTCCGCTTGAGACTGAGCATCACTCAACACTTTATTCAAATCCGCGCCCTTCAAATAGCTCTGTGCTCCGACTTTGAGAATATCTTCGATCTCATACGTATGCATGCCATAGTTGACCTTTGGAATTTGCGTCGTCCAGGTTGCAAAATCAGAGCTGATCTTTTGGCCGCCGAAGAAATCGTCCGCTTTCGAATAGGCTTCGCCTGAAGCTGCAGGCTTATAGGTGCCAATAACCCCGATATTGGTCAGCATTTTTTGATACAAATCTACATTAGAGCCAAGCGTTTTTCCGAGGAAATCCGCGGCAAGCTCTTTACCAGGGCTATTCAGCACATACCAGGAGCTTCCGCCAAGGTTCGAAGCGTTGACCGAGCTGGCTGTGTTTTTCAATTTAGGGAAAGGAACGACGGCCCATTTGCCGGATTGATCGGCTTGCGCCTTGATTGAAGGCGTGATCCAGTTGCCTGTCGGCACGGTTGCGACAGCGCCGCTGTTAAAGCCGGCCAGGAAAGAGTTCCAGTCGGAAGTAATCTTCACGATATTGGCGGACATTAACGTTTTGTAAGTTTGGAAAGCATCCTTCAGCGCTGCATTGTCTTTCAAATCCGGCGTAGAGCCGTCGCTTTTCAGATACCAGGAGCCTGCCGACTGAATCATCATGCGGATTAAACCTAGGTCGTTGGGATCCTGTGTCAGCATATCTTTGCCGGTTTTTGCTTTTACCGCTTTACCGATCTCAATAAATTTGTCCCAATCGATGTTTTTCATATCGTCAACTTTATAGCCGGCTTGCTGCAGGTAGTCGGTGCGGACATACAATCCGGCTACGCCGGAATCGAACGGAAGACCGTACTGTTTACCGTTTAGACTGGTCGATCCAATTTTGTAATCGGCAAAATCAGACGCTTTAATGGAAGACGACAGATCTTGGAAAGAATCGGGATACGCTTTCAAAAAGCTCTGCGCGCGATAGTCTTCGATCAATACTACGTTAGGCAACCCCGAAGTCGTACCGGAATTAAGTCCGGTGTTCAGCTTTTGGATGATGTCATCCTGGGCGTATTCCACGATGTTGATTTTCACGTCAGGATGATCCTTTACGTACGCTTCTTCCGCCAGCTTCATCGCTGCGATATTGAAGTTTTTGTCCCATGCCCAGACTGTAATTTCCTTGGTGCCGGACGACGCTTGATCCGCAGGTTTCGCGGTATTCGTTGTGTTGCCGGAGTTGTTGCTCGAGCACGCCGATAGCAGCAAAAGACTCGACAGCAGGACGGCTGAAAATTTCTTTTTCATGTTGCTCCCCTGTTTGATAGAGTTATGAAAATGCTTACATACTAATCATAACATCCCTCGAAACCGGCCTGTTAGGAATTACTTTTTATCAATTAGTGTTATTCTTTGAAGTTGAAACCGTTTTAATTCTAATTTTTCTTTTAGAATTTGTATTTTTTTAGAATTTGTACTTTTTTTAGAATTGCAGGTGTTTATACCGGCTGATCGGTCATCCACGGAATCTTAATGGTAATTTTTGTGCCCTGGCCTAATGTGCTCTCAATCGAAACGCCGTAGTCCTTGCCGTACAGCAGCAATAAGCGGTCGTGAACGTTGCGGATGCCGATGCCTGTGAACGGATGCTTCGCATGGGTCGGATTCGCGGCTGTCTCCTCATCCGGTGCCTGCTCCATTCCGTCGCCATTGTCGACAACCTCGCATACGAGCGTTTCCCGGTCTCTGGTGATGATGACGTAGATATAACCTGCATGTTTTTATGAAAAGCATGAAAAAAGGCATTTTCGATAAAAGGCTGGAGCATCAGCTTAGGCACCTGCGCCATCAGGCAATCCGGCGAGACGAAGTAATCGACTTTGATGCCGTGGCCATAGCGCACCTGGTTAATAAACACATAATGCTTCAGGCTCTGCAGCTCCTGCTCGACCGTAATCGTTTCTTTGGCATTGCTGATCGTATTTTGCAGCAGTGAGATGAGCGCATGAATCGTCTCTGTAGCCTGCTCATTGCTGCCCCGCTGGACTAATATGTTCACGGAAGCGAGCGTATTGTACAGAAAATGAGGATTAATTTGCTGCTGCAGCGCGGCCAGCTCCGCCCTTCGCCGCTCCTTCTGGGTTTCAACCAGCCTGCTGATATAATCGTTAAGCTCGTCGAGCATGTAGTTGAAGGAATTGCTTAGCTCCCTCGTTTCGTAGGAGCCGGAGACCGTCATATAGTTGTTAAAATTGTTTTTGGTTACGTTCGACATCTTCTTGACGAGCATTCGCAGCGATTTGGTCAGCCTGCGCGTAATAAAGTAAACGACCAGTACTGCAGCCGCCACGATGCCTGCACAAATCAGCACGATCGCCTGCGTGTTGAGCATATGGCCGAGTACCATATTTTTATCGATCACATTCACAATGTAAAAATCAAACAACGGCAAATAATTGGCAAGCAAGATGACGTCTTTGCCGCTCATATTCAGCTCCAGATTGGCCCCGCCCGTTTGCTGCAGCGTCTTGGCGCTGGTTAGCGGCTGGTCCGACACGGTCCCGATAAGCTCCTTCCGATTGCTGGAGACGATGACTCCGGATTGATTCAGGATCATCACATCATTGCCGGTGCTCGTAAAACTGTTGTAAATGCCGCTAAATTCGCTTTCCCTGATCATCATGTACAGCGTGCCGTAAATTTGCTCGCTTCCCGGTGCGTACAGCGCTTTCGAAGCGACCAGACAAGGCTCGCCGGAACTCTCCGCCTCTGCCTTCATAAAGCTGTATATCAGCTTTCCAGGCTGACTGAGCGTACTTTGTGTAATCGGATTTTGCTGCAGCTCTTGCGGGGAGCCGGACCAATAAGCACGGTCGCTGACATAGCTTTTGCCATTTCCGCCGAGCAGCAGGATCCCAAGGCTTTTGGCGCCGATTCCCGATTGGATCCGGTTCATCTGCTCCTGCATGCTGTAAACGGTCCTGTAGTTCGTGATAGAGTCCATATCCGCCCCGGTCAAATAATTTTTGATCGCAGCGCTTTGCGCTGTATTTATCGCTATGTTTACGTTGGAGTAATGGAACGCTTCCAAACCGCTTTTGATCTGGTCGATAATCTTCGAATTTGTAATACTGAACGTTTGTACAAACAGCTTTTTAGACATTTGCACAGTCACCCAGGAGGTTAAGATCGTAATGGAGATAATACTGATCACCATGACGATAAAAATTTTGCTAAATAAGCTTTGTTCTGTGATTTTCCGTAGACGGGTTCCCATTGGCGACCGATTGTCCCCTCAATTAATTTTTGCGATATAGGCTGGGCGAAATCCCCTTCAGCTTGCGAAACACTTTAGTAAAATAGCTGTGGTCGGAGTAGCCGACCAGACTGCCTATTTCCGCTATCGAAAGCGCCGGGTTATCCCGCAGCAGCTCGCACGCCTTGTCGATGCGAATACGGTTCAAGTATTCATTAAAACCTTCTTTATTATGAACGGCAAAATAATTGGACAAATACGAGGCGTTAAAATGAAACCGCTTCGCCACTTCCGTTAAGGTCAGCGGTTCCGAAAAATGCTCGTCGATATACTGTAAGATTTTTTGAAAGGCCGGCGAGCCGGCTTTTTTACCGGTGACGCATTCCATCGCCTCATTCAAAAATTTCTCTACCAGCGCAATCACCTCCGTAATATGATCGGCCTCATGAATTGAACGAAAATACTCATACTTGCCTGCATCCAAGGAAGCCGCCTCATAATGAAAGTGCAGCAGGGAAACGATAATGTTGAAAAGGCTATGGCCTAAAGACGATTTCAATGCGAACATGTCCATGTCCATCCGCCCGGGCATCGACTGAACATAGCTGCGCAGCCGCTCGAACGCCTGAGGATACTCTTGGCGATTCAGTTCGGCACTAAAGGCTTCCATATCAAAACTTACCCTTTCCCCTTGCTCCTTCAGCTCATCCAAAATCAAGTACTGCCGGTTCGACAAAAAGAAACGGTGGTTGACGATTTGCATAATTTCATTGGAATAAACCTCGTGCACGCCTTCAATGTCTGTAAAGAATCGGCTAAGCGCGAAAAACAAGCCCATGCCCGAGCTGGCCCCGGTTTCCGCAAGCTGTCTAACCAAACGAGCGGCATCCGCTTTGGCCTCCGGCTCCAGGTTCAGCAAGAAACGGATTTGCCCGTCCTGATGAGACAGCGACCGAAAAGTCAGCGGGCTTTGCATATGCTGTACAATGGCTCCGATGACAGCCTCGGCCCATTCTTCGCTGCGCTGCAGCGTTGTCGAACCCAGCTGCGCATCTGCGATCAATAGCGCAAAGTCAGTGTAAGGAAAAGCGCTTACCAGCTCCTGACGGTCGTACGGGATGGAATAGCCGGATATCAGCTTATCCAGAATATAATCCAGGGAATGCCTGCTGTCGCCGGCCAGCTCCATACCCCTCAGCTCGGGGATGCGCTGAGCCGTTTTATGCAGCACGGCCAACAGCGAAGCGGCATCGAGCTTCGGCTTCAGCATGTAATCGGCAACGCCGCTCTGAAAGGTCGAGCGCACATATTCAAATTCGCCGAAACTGCTAAGCACTACAATTTCAATATCCGGATACATCGCTTTCACCACTTTTGTCAGCTCTGTGCCGTCCATCACCGGCATCACAATGTCGGTCAAAATAATATGCGGCCGGTGCAAATGGACTAGCTCCAGCGCCTCCTTGCCGTTGGCGGCTTCGCCGACGATTTGAAACCCTTCGCTTTCCCAGTTCAACAGATGGATAATTCCTTGACGCACCAGCATTTCATCGTCAACCACGAGGATTCTGCCCTTAGCCTCCATGTTCCGCTCCTTCAACCCAGATATAAATAGTCTCGCAATGACATTCTTTTTTATACATGCAAAAAAACGAGAGAGGATGCTTCGATGTGAAACGTCCCTCTCCCGATTCTATTATAGCAATGGTATCCGTCGTGCCGATCCTTGGCAATCTATTTTAGCAAAAAACATACGAAAGTACAAAGAAAATGCGAGATTTGTGCGGACAGATGCCGCCTATATAAATTAATGGTGACATACAACTATATGTCGAATATGACGTGGTTTAAAAGGGGATGCCGTTGCTTGATATTAAGCGTATTCCGTAATTAAAGGGCTCACTTTAACGGCACATACCTTAAAACCCGGCATTTTGCAGGTCGGGTCAAGCGCGTCATACGTGATTTTGTTGACGTTCTGCGTATTGCCCCAATGCATCGGAACGAACACGGTGTCTTCGCGGATATCGCTACTAAACCGACTACGAACGTAAATGACTCCGCGCCTAGACTCCAACTTCACAAGAACGGCTTCTTCGATGCGATACTTCTTGGCCGTCTTCGGATGAATCTCCATGAACGATTCCACATCGCGCGCCGCCAAAGAATGGCTTCTTCTTGTTTGCACGCCGGTCAGATAATGTGTAAGTACCCGGCCAGTTGTCAGGTAAAGAGGGAACTCCTCACTGACCAGCTCCTTAGGCAAATGATTCTCCACAGGAGTCAGCGGCGCTTTGCCTCCCGGAAGCGGAAATGACGATTCGAACAGACGCTTCGTGCCGGGATGTCCGTGTTCCGGACAAGGCCAGTAAACGCCTTCTTCCCTGCGCAAACGGTCATAAGTGATGCCAAAATAGTCTGCAGCGCCTCCGCGGCTTGCAAGGCGAAGCTCATTAAAGATGTCTTCAACTTCTACGAATTTGAAGTATTGACCTCTGCCAAGCCTCTCTGCCAAATCGCAAAGGATCTGCCAATCATGCTTTGCTTCACCAGGCGCAGAACGGCCGGCTTCCCTGAGCAGAACACGCCCTTCGAAGTTTGTCATTGTTCCTGCATTCTCCAAATAAGCGGTTACCGGTAAAATCAAATCGGCAAGCTGCGCCGTTTCTGACATTAGAAAATCAGCAACGACGAGAAAATCGAGCTTCTTCAGCCCTTCTTCGACGAAATTGGCTTTCGGGTTGGACACGATCGGATTCGAGCCCATCACGAACAATGCACGAATCTCCTGCTCGTAAACCTTCTCCATCATCTCGTATGCAGAAACGCCTTTGCCGGGCAGCTCGCTCGGATCGATTCCCCATACACTGGCGACATAAGCGCGGTCTTCGGGATTCTCAATCAACCGGTAGCCTGGAAGCTGATCGGCCTTTTGCCCATGCTCCCTTCCGCCCTGACCGTTTCCTTGACCGGTGACGGCACCGTAGCCGCAGCCGGGTTTGCCGATTTTGCCTGTCAGCAATACGAGGTTAAGGAAGTTGCGAACCGCCATATGCCCGTCAGTCTGCTGCTCCACACCTCGTGCGGTGAACACCATGCCCGTTGCCGCTTTGCCATAAGCCAGTGCCGCTTTCCGGATCAGCTCGGCGGATACCCCCGTTAACTCGGCAATCTCTCCCATATCGAGTGAATCCAAGTGCGCTTTCAGCTCGGAAAAGCCTTTTGTACGCTCCTGGACGAAGGCTTCATCCATCAGACCTTCCTCAAGCAGAACCTTCAGCAACCCGTTAGCGAGCGTCGCATCCATCCCCGGCTTAACACACAAATGCAAATCCGCGGCACGAGTCGTACCTGTCTCCCTTGGATCGATCGCAATAATGTAGGAGCCCTTTTCTTTCGCTCTTGTAAAATAAGGCATAAGCGTCGGTTGACATTCCGCTATATTCGTACCTGCCAGTATAATGCAGTCGGCCAATTCAATGTCCGATATTTGGTTCGTTAAACCGCGGTCGATACCAAACACTTTGACACCCGCAGAAGCGACCGCCGACATGCAAAATCTCCCGTTATAATCAATGTACTTCGTCTGCAGCGCAACACGGGCGAATTTGCCCAAAAGATACGCGGATTCATTCGTCAGCGATCCGCCCCCATACACACCAACCGTATGATTGCCGTACTTACCGCGAAGTCCGTTAAACTTGCCGACGATCAGTTCATACGCGTCCTCCCACGAAATGCGGACGAACTGACCATCCTTCTTCATCATCGGATGGAGGATTCGCTCGCCGGTCAGCACGTGCTGGTATGCGTTCATCCCTTTGATGCAAAGACGGCCTTCCGAAGCGAGATTCGCCTTCGGAACAACCGTATAGGTCGGACGCCCGTCTGCGGTTGCCCTTTCTTCAATAACCTGCATTTTACACTGCACGCTGCAAAAAGGGCATTGCGTATCCATCACACGCAGAGAACCGGTTTCGACTTGTTCTTGCTCTATTAATTGACTCATAAGCTCAGCTCACCCTATCGAAGCGACCGTAAGCTGCGGATTTACTTGCTGCTGTTCCGTAATCTGCCGCTCCGCGTTCATTCTCGCAATCAGCTCCTCCCGGAACAAAAGATTGAACAATCCTTCCCGCGACTGTGTAATACCTATGCGTTCAACCCACTGTCCTGTCGTTTCCCCGTAATTTGCCTCTTCGCGGTACCACTGCAGGAATGCGCACGATAACTCCAGTACAATCTCCTCCGAAGGCTCCATGCACAGCGACTCTCCTTGTCGAAGCTTCATCCCCTCGCAACCGCCTACGTAGATCTCCCATCCGCCCGGCGCGCCGGCAATGCCCAGATCCTTGGCCAGCGTCCCGGCACGGTGCAGAGGGCTTGCGGAGACAGCAACGCTTACTTTCGACGGCATTTGCAGGTGCTCTAACCGGCGTTCGAGACTGGCGCCCAGCCGGATAGAATCCTGCAAAGCACTGCGGTCGTAGCCGATGCCTGTGCACGTAGCCACAGTCGCAATCGTCTTACCGTAAGCCGGAACTGCGGCGACCGGCTGTCCGAGCTCCGCGCCGACGGAGCCAACAAGCCCTGCGTCGATGCCCAGCGACTCCAGATGCGCGCCGCCGGTCAGCTTCACCAGAGGAATGTCGTACTTGTCGATCACATCCGCGATTCGCCTTAGCTGCTCGGCGCTCGTGACGCCGCCGTACATGCGCGGTACGACGGCGTATGTGCCGTCGGCGAGCAAGCCCGCCGCTGGAGCTGCCCCGGCCTTTCCAGCGGCCGCGCCGGCCGCGCTCAGCGCCTGGCCGACGTAGTACTCCAAGGCCGGACGGCAGATTTCGCAGCCGTCCGCCTTGCTCCAGCCCAGTGCGAGCATCGCTTCGCGCGCTGTGGCGAACCCTGCGCCGCGCACCGCCGCGCGCAGCTCATCGTGGCTGTGCGTCATGCAGCCGCACACCGTTTCCTTCGGCGCCGCCGGCACATCCTTGCTCTGCAGCGCCAGGTTCAGCATCGCCGAAACGAGCGGCTTACACCCCCCGCATGTGCTCGATGCCCGCGTGCAGGCGCGAACCTCGTCGACGCTTTCGCATCCGTTCTCGCGAACGGCGTCCAGGATCGCGCCCTTCGTCACGCCGTTGCAGGAGCACACAGTCGCTGTAAGCGCCAGCGAAGCCGCATACGCTTCATCCGCGCCGCCTCCTGCTTGCCGCTTCCTCCAGCACGGACACATCCGCCTGCTGTTTAATATAACCGAGCAGCTTGTTGCCCTCGCCGCTGTCGCCAAACAATACCGCTCCGACAATTTTGTTGTCGCGAACGGCAATTTTTTTATAGGTGTTGCGAATACCGTCAATCGCTTTAACCGAAGTGGTAATCTCGGAATCGCGGATCTCCCCGGCCGAGAACACCTCAACACCGGATACTTTCAACTGCGAATACAGAATCGATCCCGGATAACCTTCGGTGTCAACTCCACAGATCCGCTTCGCCAGCACTTTTCCCTGCTCATATAACGGCGCTACGAGACCATAAACCATGCCGCGGTGCTCTGCGCACTCCCCAACCGCATAGACGCCCGGCACATTCGTTTCCATGAAATCATCGACAACGATCGCCCGATTGGTCTCAATACCGCTGTCCGCCGCGAGCTTGATGTTTGGACGCACGCCGACCGCAATAACGACCAGATCCGCCTCCACTTTACTTCCGTCCTTGAACAGAAGCCCTTCCACCCGTTTTTTCCCGAAAATTTTTGCCGTTTGCTTTTCAAGCAGAAAACGCATGCCCTGTCTTTCCAACTCTTTGCGCAGCATGTGTGCAGACGTCGGGGTCAGTTGACGCTCCATCAAATAATTGAAGATATGCACCACAGAGACTTCCATGCCCAGGTTCAGGAGCCCGCGGGCCGCCTCCAGACCGAGCAGACCGCCGCCGATGACGACCGCTTTTTTATACGATCGGGAAGCCTCCAGCATTTTGTTGCAATCGTTAATATCCCGAAAAGCCGTCACTCCCGGCTTATCTGCCCCGGGCAGCGGAAGCATGAACGGCAGTGAACCGGTAGCGAGGATAAGCTGATCGTATTCAGCTGTTCGCCCCTTTTGGCTGATAACCTTACGGTTTGCCGTATCGATACGGACTACCGGATCACCCGCATGAAGTGTGATGCCATTATCTATATACCACTGCCAATCGTTAATGGTAATGTCGTTCACCGTTGTGTCGCCCTGAAGAACCTTGGACAGCATGATCCGGTTATAGTTCGGATGAGGCTCAGCGCCGAATATCGTAATCTCAAAACGATGTGGAGCAATCGCCAGAATTTCTTCCACACAGCGTACCCCAGCCATACCGTTACCTATTAAAACAAGTTTTTGTTTCCCCATATATGCCGACTCCTCATTCCCACACTAAATTTCCGTCCGGATAATGGATTTTATCTATACTCAAGCCGCTGCGCGCTCGCTTGACAGCCGTCATGCGTTTCATTGCAAGGTTCATCCAAAGACAAACGCAGGCAAAGAGCATCAGCAGAATAAATCCAAGTGTATAGGCGCCTGATAAATCTTTAATAATACCGAGTACAATCGGGGAAAAAATCCGCCCACACCGCCTGCTGCGCCAACGATCCCCGTTACCGCTCCCGTGTTGCCCGAGGAGACCTCCGGCACCATTTTGAACACGGCCCCATTTCCAACTCCAAGCAAGGCGGCTGCAACCAGGCAACTAATACTGAACCCGGTAAATTGTTGCAAAGTCGCCGCCATTGCGAGCGAGGTGATGATAATACCTGCAAATACAACCACCAGAACTTTTCGCGAGCCGATGCGGTCCGAAATGTACCCGCCTACCGGCCGGATAAGCGTGGCTGTAACGACAAATCCAGCTGTTTTCATGCCCGCGTCCGTCGCCGACAGATGAAATAAATCTTTGAGAAATGTCGGCAGGTAAGCCCCGAAAGCAACAAAACCGCCGAAGGTCAAAAAATAAAAGACCGATAAATACCAAGTCGATTGATCTTTAAGTACAACGATCGATTGCCTGAACGTCTTTACCTGAGCCGGCGCAGGTAGATCCTTCGTCCCGATCCAGAAAATAAACGTCACGATCACAATCATGACCGCCAGACTCCAAAACACCCAAGGCAGGCCAAAACGGTTGAAAACAAACGGCGACGTATAGCTCGCCACGGCTCCGCCCAGGTTGCCGAGTCCGGCTAACCCGAGCACGAGACCCTGCCTTTCAGGCGGGAACCATCTTGAAACATAAGTCAGGGAGATAGCAAAAGTCGTCCCGGCCATACCGATAAACAGCGCGCACAGCAGCAGTCGCCAAAAGGTATGTACCCATCCGGCGATCAGCGGCGGGATTACAAGAAACAGCATTGTTGCTGCAAAGACCCGCTTGCCGCCGAATCGATCCGTATAGATGCCCATTGGGATGCGCAAGACCGAACCGAGCAGAACAGGTGCAGCGATCAGCACGCTTTTTTGAATCGTACTGAGATGAAACAGCTCCTGGATTTGTCCGGCAATCGGAGAAAATACGCTCCAGATGACGAATGATGCCATCATAGCCATTGTCGATAGTCCTAGCGTTAGTGATGATCCTTTAAGTCGTCGCATATTCCACTCTCTCCTGAACTAGGGTGCTAAAATGCTTTCCTCTGCAAATACAGATACATCTGTCCGCCCGCGCCGTCAATCTCTAACAGGGAGGATACTACGCAGCCTTCATCCGGCGCTTGAACATACGATTATAGTTCGGATGTCGCCCGCCGCCAAAAATCGTAATTTCGTAGCCGTTCGGATCAAGCTTTAGCGATTGTCCAATACAGCTGACCAAACATTCCATTTCCTACCAACAATTCTTTTCTCCATCATAGTTCACATTCCCAGGTCAGACGATGCTTTACATATCGTGTTATGATTAATCAAATATTTACCTAAAATTGCTCTCCAACCAACATTAATGTAATTATATATAACATATATCAATACTGTACATTAGGATTTTCTGTTTTTCAACAGAAATTTGTTTTTATCTGTATTCATAATACAATACCCCTAAATTAACCGAACATTTCATATAAATCACACAAAAAAGTTCGGTTTCATACTCTTTCTACACGGATTTTTCATCAAAATCACGAATGGTTTGCCAATTTATTTCGTGTATCAATCATTTTCGTGTTATATTAATTTACATAAAATCCATATTAGCAGCACAAATTTGTTTATTTTTATGGGTACCTTTTAAGCTTTCTGCAAACTCAGTCATCGGCCAAAAAGTAAACAAGAAAAATGTATATTAGCTGACATAATGCGCGAATTATATAATAAAACTCAACACAATAAACTCTTTTCCGTGATCTTATGTTATATTTGCGTTATTTATTTGTTGTAAATATCAAAATTTTTATGAATTTTTATAAAAAAGGATTATTTGTCATCAAACAAACGTTAATTTATATTACATATATACATCTCAAACTAAATGTTTTCGAAAAAATATTGGAGGAGATTCCTATGATTCAAATTCGTCGTTATTCTGCACTTGATCATGATGATTTATGGAGAATTCATTTACTGGTTATTGCTGAAGCTAACGTAGAACCAACACATGAGCACTATCATGATCTATTGAACATTCCTGAACAATATTTGAGAGACGGGGTGAATTTCTGGTTGGCCTAGGAGAAAGCGGACTTGTAGTGGCAATGGGAGGATTAAAGCCGCTTGAGAAGGGCAAAGCGGAAATCAAGCGTTTCCGGGTTCACCCAAGTTACCAGAGAAAGGGCTATGGTAAACAGCTCCTGTCGAGCTTGGAGCAAAAAGCCAAAGACCTTGGCATCAAACATCTCATTCTGGATACTCTCTTGAACCAACTCGGCGCTCAAAAGTTTTTTGAGAAAAACGGTTACCAGCAGAATGGGCCTGCAATTATGGATGGTTTTAACGTAATCCTTTATGGAAAAGCACTCGCATAAATGCAGTGTAATAACAGCACCCTATATTTGTTCCAGTATTTGTTAGAATTTATTAATCATCGGATCAAAACAGATATAAAATATAATCAATTTCATTCACACACACACAACAACTGTACGGCTCCATTCTTTTGCCGCAGCGGCAGGAGCGTGGCTCGGTTTGAACCGTGTTCCCCGATATTCCAGAATTAATTAGAAAACGGAGCCCGCAAACCGTGCGGCTCCGTGTTTGTTGTTGTTTCACAATTGTTTTAGAAAAAAATTTTAGCCTTATGCATAAATATACATGTAACAAGATGTCCCGTCAATTGAGACGCAGTCTGCTTCCTTCCTATGTGAAATTTCCGAAACTTGGTGTAGACGTCGGTACAAAAATGCACCTATCTCTTCAGTCGTGCAGTATTTTTAATAATTGCTTTCTCTCACCAGATTGTAAAGCATTCTTTCCTTTAATGCGCCGCTATCCCCACCTAACACATCTACCAATGCATAAGCAAAAGGCAGCGTTGCTGCAGGACCTCTGCTAGTGATCAAGCGATCATCTATCACGACAATATCCTCTTCATAATTTGCTTCCTTGAATAACTCAGTATATTTCTCTGAAGGATATGATGTCATTTTGCGTCCCTTGATTATTCCTGCTTTTTCAAGAACGATCGGTGCTGCACAAATAGCTGCAATTAATTTTTTCGGTGTTTTATCAAAATATTTAACCAATTCAACAACTTGTTCATTATCTCTCAAATTTGTTGCGCCCGGTTGTCCACCAGGTAAAACAATCATATCGTATTCTTTAATATCATCACTTACAATTTTATCTGCCTTTACCTCAATACCGTTAGTACCTTTCACCATTTCTTCTTTGATACTTACGGAATCACATTGAAATCCTGCTCTTCTTAAAATATCAATGACAAATACAGATTCTCCTTCTTCAAAACCTTCCGCTAAAAAAACTGCAATTTTTTTACTCATTTATATCTTCCTTTCTTTCAACGATAAAACCATGATTTAATTTACGCTTTCATTATGCCAAGTTTCGCTTCGATCACCAATAAATTTCCCAATTTAGGAAAATATTTTTCCAACCTTATTTTTTCGTCAAGTAGTATGCATAATTTTGAGCAATTAAACTGCCCACAAGCTGTAATTGAAAAGGATGAGATGCATAATCCTGCAAAGATTTAAAACAAATCACTTTATCAAAATATTTATTAGACAACCATGCTGCTACGCAGCACCATCAGAAGGATGAAAATGGTAGTGCGTCGAAGTAACTTCTTACGGCTGGCGAAGGGAGGTCGCGTCTCTATGGTGCTGCGAGCCCGTTTATTAGACAGACCCCAGCGACCAGGTGCACCACAGATTGTTGCTCCGCATGGAAGCACGGAGGATAGATTAACCCGGATGGTTGTTGCACCAGCCCTTTAATCTATACAGTCGTAGAAGGAGTATGAGATGGACGTCGTTTACAGTCGCTGTTGCGGTCTTGACGTTCATAAGAAGAACGTCGTTGCATGTGTCATCACGCCGGAGGGTAAGGAAATCCGTACGTTTTTGACGATGACAGAAGATCTCATGGAACTTGTGAACTGGTTGAAATCCAAAGGATGCACTCATGTAGCCATGGAGAGTACAGCATCATACTGGAAACCGATCTACAACTTACTTGAGCTGGAGGACATTCAACTGTTAGTGGTTAATGCCAAGCATATGAAGAATGTCCCCGGTCGCAAAACGGACATAAAGGATGCTGAATGGATCGCAGGATTGCTGCGGCATGGATTGCTTCAAGGAAGCTACATTCCTTCGCGCGATCAAAGAGAATTACGAGAGCTGATTCGTTACAGACGAAGCCTCATCGATGAGCGAGCACGGGAAATAAATCGTGTGCAGAAGGTGCTTGAAGGAGCGAATATCAAGTTGTCGTCCGTTGCCAGCAATGTGCTTGGGAAATCGGGGCGATCTATGCTCGAGGCGATGATCGCCGGTGTTGAAGATCCGGAGGCGTTATCGGAGCTGGCTCAGCGCCGAATGAAAAGCAAGAAAGAAGAGCTTAAGCGTGCGCTAAACGGACTCATGGGTAAACACCAAAAACTCATGCTGGAAACCCAGCTTCGTCATATCGATTTTCTGGATGAAGAAATCGAAAGACTGGATGCTGAAGTGAAGGAACGCATGCGCCCTTTTGAAGAAAACCTGGAGCTGTTGGATACGATTCCCGGAGTTGGTCGGCGCACAGCAGAACAAATCCTTGCTGAAACTGGAGTCGATGTCGGAAACCAGTTCGGCTCCGCTGCCCGGTTATGTTCGTGGGCAGGATTGTCTCCAGGTAACAACGAAAGCGCCGGAAAAAGAAAGTCAGGCCGAACCCGAAAAGGAAATAAAAAGTTGCGAAGTGCTTTGGTTGAAGCTGCAAGAGCAGCAGCAAGAACCAAGAACACGTACTTATCAAGCCAGTACCATCGGATTGCAGCAAGGCGTGGAGCAAATCGAGCGACCGTTGCTGTAGCTCATAGTATTTTAACAATCGTTTATCATATATTGACACGAAACCAGCCGTATAACGAACTTGGTGCAACATATTACGAAGAGCGTAAGCGTGATACGGTGATGAAGCAATCGGTTAAGAAATTGGAGTCTTTAGGATACAAGGTCACCATAGAATCTGTAGCTTAATCATATTGGATAACGGAATGATTGAAGCCCGGATCCGTTTTTTTAAAACTTGGGTTTGCCGGGATAGTTTCGCATTGCCTTTTTTAAGAATACTGCGCGAGTTTAATTTTCAGGATAGACACGGAGTTTCCATCACTAGTTATAAAATATACCTTTGGCTTTGCTTGATGTTTTGGTATTTTTCTTGGAAAAGTATGTTCAAAGTAAATCCCCGTGTAACTAAAAATAATGATCAGATCTTTATCCGTTGTATTTTCTAAATATTCAAGTCGCTGCTTAAAGGGCACCTTTGTTATAGCACGTTTCCCCAGCACCAACAAATCACTCTGTAAATTCATTGCCACCGTTTCTGCCTTTAATAAACCAAAGATAGCTATTTTTTCATAACGGTCGATATCTTTTGCTAAATGGTTAAGAACCTCATAATTCAGAGATTCAGAAACTAAGTTTAAACTCTCCTTTACTTTCTCGACAAAATCCAATGAACGTGTACGAATACTTTGGTGATTTGAATACAGGTTAAAATGAAACGAGGTTGTATTAATTAATTCTTTTAATTCCGTAAAATCATTCAATCCAATTTCTTTACAAAATCTACTAATGGAACTATTAGACACATTACACTTTTTTGATAGTTCACTTATATTCAATTGCTTAACCTCATCCAGATGGCTCAAAATATATGATGCGATTTGGCAATTTGTTGATCCATCATCACTGCTAACCAGTTCAGATAAGAACACTATGATCAATTTATCCCAATACATAGGCAAACTCCATTCTCTAGTCCGCTGATTTACTTTATTTCTTATCACGAATACATTAAGTTTTCCATAAAAAATAAATGAAAAATCCCCGCGACCGTTCTTAAAGTCACGTGGGGAAATCTTTATTAGAGTCTGTTGGGCAATAAAGTATATTTGCTGATTCTACAAAATGATTTATTTGATTTTTACCCATGCATCCAATTGTTTTTGCTTCTCCGCAATGATATTTCACTCTCACTTTTCTTCTCAATTGTTGTATACGCATCGTAAGCCTTTAAGCACCAGTACTGAAAGATACGTGAAGATAAGCGGCCTACAGCTCGATCCGCAAACAATCTATGTTGAACTATTATTTGGAAAGAATGGGGCCTTTTTAAGGAAAATACTTTCCCTCTTCTCAACAATCGGTCCTCTTCTTTCTGACTGCGCTGTTACTTCGATCCATTCCGGGTCACTTCTAAAAGCATCAATTTTTCGATCCCTGGTTTCCCTATCAGGGTATTCCATCACATAACAGAGACGATTGTGCCCTGGTTCGGTTTCAACCCAGAAGTCTCTTACATGCATATCGTGCTTAGCGAAAAGCCTCAAAGTATAATTAGCAAAACGATTATGAATATCCTCCATCTTACCTGTGGCGATATGGTAGATTCTAAGCTCATACAGCATCATTTATTGTCTCCTTCTCTAATTATTTCTCCTGAAATAAAGCTCTGTGTTGAAACTATCACTGCCTGGCGCATTAACCTCCGTTCTTTAATCCATTAGCGCCCCTTCCAGACGGGTGCCCTTTTCTCAAGAAAAGCTTTAGCTCCCTCGACTCGGTCTTCACTTTCATAAACATTAGGTCCAATATCCAGTTGCAAAGCTTGAAAAAGCGACATGCCCATCGTTTTCCAAATGGTCTCTTTGATTCGCTGTACGGATAATGGAGCGCAAAGACAAATTTCATTGGCTATCGCAGTTGCGCGATTTAATAGTTCTTCTTGATCAGATAACACCTCATCTACTAATCCGATCTTTAGGGCCTCATGTGCGCTAATAAGATTACCGGTATATAACATTTGAGCTACGATACTTGGTGATATCAATTTAGGCAAAATGGTAATTGTAGCCCGCTACTGCGACTGTATAAGCTATCCCCCTTCCCATGACTCCAGATCCAATGACTGTAATGTTATTTATCAAGGGTATTACTCCTTTCATTTCATAAGTAATTACGCGCATGTACACTAGTTATTTGATGGCGTTTTCAACTAGTATTGTTCTTCCTAAAGAATCACGCCTTAATTATGCCAAGTTTCTTTTTTGCTTCCAACAAATTTCCCGTTTTGGGAAATTAATTTATTGTTGATTGATAACAATATTAAATTTACTAATGCAATTTAGCCGGTTAATTGTGAAAATGAGCACACCTATAGACCACCCGGCATTAATGAGTCCTCCGGAAACCTCCAGTTTTTTTCCGTGTTCGGGCTACATCATTCGAATTTCGCGTATACGACTTTTTACGAGTAACCCTGTAACGCTGCGAAACGTTCCGATAGGGGCTTGGGGCTCAATCTTTATGAACTTTTTCACCAGTGTATTAGGCTTATCTTTGGTGGAATAAAGGGATGAAAGAAATCGGGGTAAGCAAAACATCGGATCGGGGCTCCAATCCATTTTACTTCCATCGATCCAGTTTGTTGTAGAATAAAAAAACGCGACATGCACGCCGCGCCAATTGTTCTTTTATATGTTATTTCTCAAGAATTTCAGATTGACTGTCTGTATATTCATGGAAAAGAATTTCTTTGTATATCCATTCATAATAATGCATATTTTGATTACAACTATTTTTGAAACAAAATTTACAGCTTTTTGTGAACCATTTACAAAATTTGATGAAACATCACAACAACAAAAAAAGAGGCCCGAAGGCCTCTTTTTAGCTGCAGCGGCTGTAGCCGCAGTTGCTGCAGTTCTTGCAGCCCTCGCTGTTGATCAGCGAGGCCGTGCCGCAGGATGGGCACAGGTCGAGCGACGTGGCCGCGCTGCGGGTGACGGCGTATTGAGCGGTCGTTTCCATCACGACCTCCTGGGTTGCCGTCACGTAGTCGTCCGCACTCTCGCCGGCTTCGCCGTGCACCTCGAGCGCTTTGGCTACCGCGTCCGCGATGGACTCTACGCGGTTGACGCCAAAGCCGATGGCGCCGGAGCCGCCGATCCCCTTCAGGTGCTTCACAAGCGGCTGCGCACCTTGTTCCCGTGATCGCCGTAGCGGAGGAACAACGAGCATACCCGGCCGAGCGCTTCCGACATCGCGAAGACGTCAGAGCCGGCTTTGCCGACGTTGAGGAAGATCTCACTCGGGCCGCCGTTCATATCGTTAATCGTAATGTACGCCATACCGAAAGGCGTATTGTATTTATAGGTCGCTCCGCGCAGCACCTGCGGACGCTTCTTGTACTGCCTGTCGAATACCTGCTCTGTCTTCGCGTCAATCTTCACCGCAAGCGACTTCGACAGGTTCGTCAGTCCGGAGTCTTCGGTTGTTGCTTCCGGAGACTTCGCTGCAGGAGCTTCCTCCGCTTTCACCTCAGCGGCTTTCTCTTCTTTCTTCTCCGTGCTGAGCACCTGCACGTCACGGCCGCCGTCGCGGTAAATCGTCACGCCTTTGCAGCCCAGATCGAACGCAAGCTCATAGAGCCGCTTCGTTTCTTCAATCGTGAAATCAGCCGGGCAGTTGGCCGTTTTCGAGATCGAGCTGTCCACCCAGCGCTGAATGGCCGCCTGTGCCCGGATGTGATCCTCAGCGGAGAGATCCATCGCCGTGACGAAGTAATCCGGAAGGTCTTCGTTCGGATGCTGGTCCTTCCATTCCTGGGCGATCGGAACGTACTGCTTATCGAAGCCGAGACGGCTTTGACGGTAATATTCGAAGGCAAAGTAAGGCTCTATGCCGGTCGAGGTTCCGACCATCGTTCCGGTACTTCCTGTAGGAGCCTGCGTAATTACCGTGACGTTGCGCATGCCTTTCTTCTGAATCGCGGCGCCGACTTCGGGGAAAGTGGCGACCATATTCTTCATAAAGCCGCTCTGCATGAACTTCTCCGCGTCAAAATGCTGGAAGGATCCCTTCTCTTCGGCAATGTCCGCCGAGGCCAGGTAAGCTTCCTTGGCCATAAATCCATACAGTTTATCCAGGAACTCGAGCGATTCCGGACTGCCGTAACGGATACCGAGCTTGATCATCAGCTCCGCCAGTCCCATGGAACCTAAGCCGATGCGGCGTTCTCCCTGCTGATTGATCCGGTTTTCCTCGAAATGGTAAGGCGTCTTGTCGATGACATTGTCCAAAAAGCGGGTGGAATAGTGCACAGTCTTCGCAAGCTCTTCCCAAGCGACGTCATGCTTCTCCTCGTCGTAAAATTTGGACAGGTTGATCGCCGACAGGTTGCACACGCCCCATGCCGGAAGGCCCTGTTCGCCGCAAGGATTGGTACAAATGATCGGGTTGAAGTACCAGCTGTTGGACATTTGATTGTAATATTCCATGAACACGACGCCGGGTTCGGCCGATTTCCAAGCCGACTCGATAATCGTATGCCAGATGTCCCGGGCTTTGACCGTCCGGTAATGAACGACGTTCTTACCGAGCTTCTTCCATTTGTCCAAATCGCCGTCCCACAGCTCATCGTACTCGGCATCGGTCGTATCGGGATAAACCAGTTCCCAGTCCAAATCCTCTTTGACGGCCTTCATAAATCCGTTGCTCACGCAAACGGACAGGTTGGCGTTCGTGATCTGGCCCATCGTCTGCTTCACGGTAATGAAATCGACAACGTCCGGATGCCAGTCGTTCATCATCAGCATCAAGGCGCCGCGGCGGTCGCCCCCCTGCTCGATCAAGCCGGTCGTGTAGCTGAAGAGTCCTCCCCAGGAAACGGCGCCGCTCGAAGAGCCGTTCACACCCTTCACCACAGCACGTCTCGGGCGAAGCGACGAGAGATTGATGCCAACGCCGCCGCCGCGGGCCATAATTTCCGTCATTTCGGAGAGGGTGGCCATGATTCCTCCCCTGCTATCGTGCGGCGAAGGGATGACGTAGCAGTTAAACAAGGTCAGCTCGTCGCTGGCATCCGCACCGGCGACGATCCGTCCGCCGGGCACCAGCTTCCAATCGTCAAGCACATAGCGGAACTTCTCCGTCCATTCCGTTCTCTTCTCGGGAGTCGCTTCTACGGAAGCCATAGCGGCGGCCAAACGGTCCCACATTTGCTCGGGCGTCTTCTCCAAGGTCAGCGTCAGCTTCTCGACGGTGGACTCCACCACTTCTCCGCTTGCGGGTCTTCACCTTGACGGTTTTTCCTTGACGTTCGATGACTTCGCCGACTTCCTTCGCCGGAAATTTCGGATCGTCCTTGGTCAGCACAAGAACCGTATCCCCTACTTGTGTCTGGCTTGTATCGGCATTCTTCATCGCGTAACGGTCAAGAAAAATTTTCTCGCTTAACCCTTCCAATTTGGTGCGCTGTATGGTTTTCAAAACAACTACCTCCCAGAAAAATTTATGTAGGGAAGCCAAATAGCAGGCCTGCCCGGCCTTAATAGTAGCTCCCGCAACATGCGCGCGCTTGTGCTTTCTACTGAACAATTGATCTTCAATAACCACTTTTCCGCCTCGCCGAACCAGGCTGAACCTTGGCCGGAAAGTCCGGGCCGGCCGCTCGAAAGCCGCCAAAGCCGCGGTTGGCGCGGGTTTGTCCCATTTGCTCCGCACAAAGAACAATCACAATATATGGTATGCGAATCTCATTATACATCACAATATATTGTGTTTCTAACGGGTTGCGAGCGGATTTTACCAGTTAAGGGAGACTTGGCCGCGGTTATCTATCGTTTTCTCCGCCATGCTCTCTATTTCGTTTATCATTAATTTATTTTTTTCGACAAATCTCCCGAAAAAGCTCCTCATGAATCCGCTTACCTATATTCCGGTTAGGTCCGAAGCGCCGGATGTCTGTTAGCCCAGGGCCGGTCCCAACAAGACATTTGACATCGATTCGGGCGATTGTTACCCTTAACTCAAGCATACCAAAAATGCGAAAAAGAATCAAACATACGTTCTTATTCGTTACCCGATCCTTATTGAGGAGGCGTCACTAATGGCAGGCATTTATCTTTACCAAAACCGGTCACTGCCGATGGATGAAGTACATATTTCGCCGGAAGACCGCGGCTATTATTTCGGCGACGGGGTATATGAGGTATTCCGGGTGTACAACGGACGTTTGTATGAAGCCGAAGCTCATTTCGAACGTTTCAAAAGAAGCGCGGCCGAGGTCCGGATTCCGCTGTCGGCGGACACGGGCTTCCTGCTGCACCAGCTGATCGAGCTCACAGCCGCCAACCGGCTCACCGAAGGCACCGTATACCTCCAGATCACGCGCGGGGCGGCACCGCGATCCCATCCGTTCCCCCGCAGGGAACCGAGCCGGTAATGATGGCTTACTGTACTGAATTAAAGCGCCCTCTCGCGACGATGGAATCCGGCATTACCGCCGTCACCATGGAAGATATCCGCTGGCTGCGCTGCGATCTGAAGACGCTGAACCTCCTGCCGAACGTCATGGCCAAGCAGCACGCTCTGGACCAAGGCGCGGGGGACGTGATTCTGCACCGGAACGGAACCGTCACCGAATGCAGCGCCTCCAATGTCATGATGGTGAAGGAAGGACGCCTGATCACGCATCCGGCCAATCATTTGATCCTGCACGGCATTACACGCGGCGTTACGCTTCGCTTGGCACGCGAGGCCGAAGTTCCCGTTGAGGAACGGCCCTTTACTCTCGATGAGCTCCGGCAGGCTGATGAGGTGTTCATCACCGGTACGACCACTGAGATCACTCCCGTCATTTCGGTAGACGGACAAGCCGTCGCAAGCGGAGTACCGGGGCCGCTCACCCGCAAACTGCAGCAAGCCTTCGAGGTTACGATCGGATTATAAAACAGATAACAGCCTATGGTACGGAGTTAGCATTCCGTGTCCATAGGCTGTTTATTTTACCGCCGCAGATTCCATTCCTCATTGCCGTATTTCTCACGGACAAGCTGCTGTGCCAGCTCTTCTTCATAAGGCGACAGCTCCGCTTCGCCGAGCTTGATACCGAGTCCTTCCGCAATCCCGGCTTCAAACGCCTTCTCCGCCTCGGCCAAGGAAGCTTCCGGTTTGCCGACGGAACGCAGCAGATCGTTGATGGCTACCGCCTTCTGCTCAAACTGCCGCTTCATCCGCTCCGCCACCCGTTCGCTCGAAAAACGCAGCATCCGGAACAGTTGGTCCGCATCCAGATCGAGCAGGATGGAACCGTGCTGCAGGACGACGCCTTTCTGCCGGGTTTGCGCACTTCCCGCGATTTTCCGGCCTTCCACGACCAGCTCATACCAGGATGGCGAATCGAAGCAGGCGGCCGACCCCATCGAAGCATACTGCGTTTTATCTTCTTCAGACTCCAGCTTCACCATGTCCGCCGCCAGACCGAGACGGCGAAAGCCGGACAGCGACCCTTCACTGAGCACCCGGTAAGCTTCGGTCACGCTGCGGGGAATCCCGGGATAGCTCTCCGGGACGATGATGCTGTAGGTCAGCTCTTTATCGTGAAGCACCGCCCGTCCGCCGGTCGCCCTGCGTACGAAGCCGATGCCCTCCCGCTCCAGAGCGTCAAAGTCGATTTCCTGCTTCGCCTTTTGAAAATACCCGATGGAGAGCGTCGCCGGACTCCACCCGTAGAAACGGACAGTAGGCGCCGCTTTGCCTTCACTGACCGCCGTCAGGATGGCTTCGTCCACCGCCATATTGTAAGCCGGCGAGCCGGAGCCCGACCGGATGAAACGCCATTCTTCCATCTTCCATCACCTCTTTTTATGTCCGCTCATCATTAATCTTTTTTGGCCGCAATCCATTTGCCCTCCTGCAGCTCGGGCACGGCGAACTCCCGGTCCGGCTTCTCGCCCGCTTCGGGACGGATGAACGCCAGCGTGCCGTCCTCCGCCAGAACGACGAACTCGCCTGAGGTACAATCCAGAGCAGACCGGCCGGTGATCCCATGCGAGATGCGCCTGCTTCAGGCTTCCGAGGTCAAGCAGCGACAAGGGCTTGTCCAGCTCGCTATTTCCGGACAGGTCTTTGCGGGCGATCAGAATTTTGCCGCCGAGCGCCCGGAACGCAAAGGAATAGGGCTTCGTGTTCGATACGAAGTTGGACGTCAGCTCGTATGGGGTCTGCTGCGGATTCCAGCGGTAGATTTTGTTCGACCATTCGGTTTTGACCCGCTGGGAAATCATCATAAAGACTTCTCCTCCGGGCCCGGCTTCAACTTGATCGAGCGGATACCGCCGCGGATCTTGAATGAGCTTGCCCCATTCGCCTGTGGCCAGATCCGTTTTATACAGATTGGAGCTGACCGCCGCCGTATTCGAGGTCACGAACCAGACCTCCTTGCCGCCGCCGGCAATATCCTCGACGCCCCCGGGCACAAGCCAGTCCTTCACCCATCTGCGCTCCTTCAGCTGATAAATGCCCACCCTCGTATATTCGCCGTCCTTCTGCGCCGTTCGGTCCGCGACCGCAAGAAACAACAAGTCTCCGTTGATATAACTGAATTTGGGCGCCATCTGCGGCGTCGGAACCTGCATGAAGCCGTCCGCCTCCCGGTCCCGTTGGTAGAAGCCGCGGAAGCCCTTCGGGTCGTTCGGGTCAAATACGGTAATCACGGCATGACCTGACGTATAGCTAACGGAACTGATCGGCTCGGTCGTTTGCAGAACCGGTTGAGCATGCCCGGATCCGGCGTTCACGCTGAATACCTCACGATCGCTTGCCGCCAAGAGATCGCCGGTTTCATCGATGGCCTTGACTCCATCCGCATCGACCGGCGCGGTTTGCGGAGCCGGAGCAGGTCCCGGAGGAGGCGAAACGCCGGACCGGCATCCCGCTGCAAGCCCGAGAAAGCCCGACAATAACGCGATGACGATGATCCTTCCGAATCGCAAACCCATGGCCGTTCCTCCCCTCCGCACCGTGCCGCCGCGACCCCGCGTCAAACGTTACCTCTCATGATAATGCATCGAAGCTTCGTTTGAAAGCCCCGTTTTTCGTGCATACTAAAAATTGACTTCTCAGTATCTGTGCTGGAAAAGAGGCGGACCGATGCAACCTACCGAGCGAAAAGAACACGTGCGGCCCTTGACTGAACATGTGCAACTGCATCTGGAGCGGGACTGGTTCGAGGAGCTTCACGCCCGGTCGATGCGGAACGGCCCCTGGGATTCCTGGGCCATGTATAAGCTGGCTTACGAAGCCGAGCAGTCCGGACTCATCGCAAGCTTCGACGAGCTGCAGTGCCTGTCCCATCTGCCGAACCTGGTTCCGATGGACCACCAGATCGATACGGCCAAGAAGGTGCTGACGGAAATGCGCGGGCGGGCCATTCTGGCCGACGAAGTGGGTCTCGGCAAAACGATTGAAGCCGGGCTCATCCTGAAGGAATACCTGATCCGCGGCTTGATCCGCAAGGTGCTTATTCTTGTTCCCGCTTCCCTGGTGCTGCAGTGGGTCCGTGAGCTGAACCAGAAGTTCGGCATTCCCGCGGTAGCGCAGAAAAAAGAATACATGTGGACGCAAAACGATATCGTAGTCGCCTCGATGGATACGGCCAAGCGGGACCCGCACCGCGAGATCGTGCTGGGACTCGAATACGACATGCTGATTATCGACGAGGCCCATAAGCTCAAGAACAAAAAAACGACCAATTACCAGTTCATTAACGAGCTGCGCAAAAATACTGCCTGCTGCTCACGGCGACCCCGGTGCAGAACGATCTTAAGGAGCTCTACAACCTGATCACGCTCCTCAAGCCCGGCCAGCTTGGCGGCCAGACGAGCTTCCAATCCAATTTCGTGGTGGATAAACGGATTCCGAAGAACGAGGAGCAGCTGCAGCACGAGCTCTCCAAGGTGATGATCCGCAACCGGCGCAGCGACGGGCATGTCCAGTTCACGAAGCGGATCGTCCGCAACATTTCGCTGAAGCTGTCGGCAGACGAGCAGGCCCTGTACGACGGCGTCACCGATTTTGTGAAGGGCAGATACGAGGAGGCCGGGGGCGAAATCGGCGGCGTGCTTTCACTTGTCACCTTGCAGCGAGAAGTCTGCTCGAGCCGCGATGCGGTCTTTATTACGCTCGTCAATCTGTTCAAGAAAACGCCGGAGGACTCCCCTTTGCGTCCGAAAATTTGGGAGCTGGTCGAGCTCATCCGGGGGATCAAATCGAATACCAAAGCGGAGAAGACAATGGAGCTGGTGAAGGAGATCAACGACAAAGTGATTATATTCACCGAGTACCGCGCTTCCCAGGAGTATCTGCTGCAGTATTTGAAGGACCACAAGATTACGGCCGTCCCTTACCGCGGCGGGATGAACCGGGGCAAGAAGGATTGGATGATGGACCTCTTCCGCGGCCGCGCGCAGGTGCTGGTGGCGACGGAGGCCGGCGGCGAAGGCATTAACCTGCAGTTCTGCCATCATATGATCAACTTCGACCTTCCCTGGAATCCGATGCGGGTGGAGCAGCGGATCGGACGCGTTCACCGGCTCGGGCAGCAGGAGGACGTGCGGATTTACAACCTGTCGACGCAAGGCACCATAGAAGAGTACATTCTTTCCCTGCTGCATGAAAAAATCAACATGTTCGAGCTGGTCATAGGCGAGCTCGATACGATTCTGGAGCGCTTCGAGAAGAAGGCATCGCTGGAATCCCATCTCGCCAAGGTGCTGCTTTCCTCCAAGAGCAGCGAAGAAATCCGCCGTGAGCTCGATGAGCTCGGCCGATCATTCACAACGCTCCGTTCCGAGGTTGAACAGGAATCCCGGGATTCGGTGCGTCTTGCCAATCTCTTGAATGCCGTCGGACAGACCGCCGCGGAGACGGCGCGCACCAGAAACGAGGAGATGCAGCCATGACCATGAACGCCGAGCAAATCAGATCCTTCGTGATGCGCTACCTGGAGGCGGAGCAGTGCGATATCCTCGAAAAGCATCCGGCTTACGTCACGGTGAAGCTCTCCCCTTCCGCCGACAGGGATCTGACGAACCGGCCGTATTACTGGAATTTTGTCGAACGCACCGGGGCGGCGCCGGAGACGATGACCTGCACGTTCATCTTCGATCCGGAGCAGTACAGCGAGCTGAACCCGTCCCCGCCGGGAGGTCCCGTCCCCGGGACCGGCGGTCCGATGGCGCCGGGAGCGGCCGCAGGGCAGGTACCGCCGCAGGGAGCCGGCGCATCAGCGGCCCCGCCGGCTCCCGGTACTCCGCCGTCACCGCCCGGCCCCCGCCACAGGGGGACAGTATCCTGGGCCGCTACTTCGGCTTCGTGCCGACGACCTATACGGCCCGCATCCCGCGCGACGATGTGACCTTCGGCGACCGGAGGCTGGAACAGCTGTTCGCGGCGGTCCGGACCAAAGGCCGGTTCGTCCGCTTGTTCGAGCACTATGTGCCCGAACAGCCGCGAAGCTCCGCCACCTTGCCGTATGAATCGTGGCTCGGGGTCAATTACAAGATCGAATTTACCTGCGACATGAAGCGAAGCGAGCTGCATTCCTTCGGCATCCAGCTGCAGACGGGCGAAATCCGCGAGCGGTTTCACGATCTGCTTCTGACCAAGAAGCTGACGCCCCGGCTGCCCGCCCATGTGTATATCACCCCGGACCGCATTGCGCTGCCCCGCGCCGTGCTATTCCTGGAGGAGTATATCGGGGACAAAATCGCCGCCTACGACCATACATGGGCGGAAGAAGCGCAGCTCAGACTCGCGGAAGAGCTTATCCGAGTCGGCGATTATTACGAACCGCCGCTGAAAGCCGCCGAGCCGGACAAGCGCGCCGAAATCGAAGCGCAGTACGCCAACCGCCGCAACGAGATCGATTGGCAGTACCGGCCCCGTGTGCAAATATCCGTCATCAATTGCGGTCTATTTCATTTTCCGGCTGTGAACGGTCCGATGTCTTGACGAATGCGAACGAACCGCCGCGTTTTTGCGGGAAAACTTTTCCCCTGCGGTTACAGGTTCTAACAATCTTTTTAAAGCATATGCTTTAGAATAGAGGCATAAACGCACCGGCAAGCGCATACACCCTGACACAGCCTACATTCCAACCAAGCGAAGCAGGTGAATTCATGAGCAAGTTCAAACAACGGCTGGCCGCGCCGCTGATGGGCACGATGCTGCTGAGCTTTACTCCCTTCGCTGTCTCGGAGGGCAAAGCTCCCGCCGTCACGTCGGTTAGCGACAGCGTTTATAAGGCGCCGGCCCCGCCGCAGGCCCCGACGGAGCTTACCTCCCCAGCCTGCAGGATGCGGTCAGTCAAATGATCGGCCGGCTGTCCGCACAGCAGGGATTCGAGGACTGGAAAGATGCCACGTGGACGAGCTATGCGCTCGGTCCCGGGACGCACGGCTGGGTCATCCTGCTGAGCAGGAACGACCGTGAAATCGGCTATCTCGTAGTCCATTCAGCCGGGAAGGACACTTACGCCCTCTCCGAATACGGCAAAGGCGAATTTCCGTTATTCAGCATGCAGACGCTGTACCGAAGCTTGGTACGGCTCGAACTCATAGAATATTCTTATCATGCGGAACGGCTTTACTACGGCCCGCTGCAGCCGCTATGGCACATCACCGTCGACGGCGCCGACCGGGAATGGTATCTCGACGCCAAGACCGGTGAGGAGCTTCCTTTTTCGAACGGCAACAAGTCGCCGAAGACTCTGCCGGACACAGACTCTACTGAAGCGTTCACCAAAACCGATTATCGGCATAAAATAATAGAAAGCGGACAAACGGAGCCGTTCGATCCCTATGCCCGATTGCCTTGGGTTCAAGGCAAGCCGGCGGCCCGTCCCGCATTCGATGACTTGAAGCAGCGCCTGAACGAAGGCGGCAAACCGGTGTTTGCGCTGGATCTGTATGACAGCTCCGTGATGACCCCCTCCCTGTGAGCGGATATCAGGTTTGGTCCAGCGGCGACTGCTTCCTCCTGATTCATCAGGATGACGACCGCTATCTCCCGTTTGGCGCCGTAAGCGAATTAGGCTCGTATTATCCTTAATCTGCGGTTTTTCTCCTCTTCCCTATATAGAAAAGCTTCCCGCCCGCAAGCGGCCGCGTTCTAAGCGACCGTGAAGCGAGAAGCTTTTCCTTTTTTATATTCTACGACTTCCCCGAAAACCAGCGGTCTTTCCATAAACGGATAGCGAGCGGAAGCATCCCGAACCAGCGGATTTGCCAAGGCTCACGCCCTTCCTTCCGTTGTGCGCGTACCTGCCGTCTTACCTCTCGCGGCGTCTCCATATAGGAGACGACCCGTTCCGTCAAATATTTGACGAGCTCATCGCTTTTGGCCATACACCGACCCCCTCCTTCTGGTAACCATTATGGCCGCCGTCGGCTTGCCGTAAACGGTTCCCCGGTCCTATAATAGGGGGCGGAGCGTAAAAACACGGTCCGGTTGGTAGTCCGGATGCACGAGAGCGGCTTGAAGCTCCCATCGCTGCTACGTGTCGTATCCTTCCCCCCTCGGGATGTCCCTCGCTCTTGCGTATGTTGACAGGAGGGGAGGGGAAAGCTATGAAGCTTACGGTTTTTTTCGAAGGCGAGTTTTGGGTCGGCGTGGTCGAGCACGAAGAAGACGGCCGGCTGAAGGCCTGCAGGTATGTATTCGGCGCCGAGCCGTACGACGCGGAGGTGCTGGGTTTTATCCATGGCCCCATGATGCCACTGCTGGCGCGAACGGAAACGGCCGCCGAAGCGGCGGGTCCGCTCCGAAGACGCGAACGGGTGAACCCGAAGCGTCTGGCGCGCGAAGCGGCCAAGGAAATGCAGCGCAAAGGCGTCGGCTCCGCCGCCCAAGAAGCCTTAAGGCTTGAGCTGGAGCACCGTAAAGCGGTCCGGAAGACCGTGACCAAAGCGGAGCGCGAAGCCGAGAAAGAGCGCAAACGGGAGCTCGCCGTACAAAAAGCCAAAGCCAAGCACCGCGGCCGGTAACGGACGCGGCAAAGACAAAACACCCGCGACCTGCAGGAATTCTCCTTAAGGTCGCGGGTGTTTTTTATATCATGGTTAGATTTTCTCGGGGGCTTCGAGTCCGATCAGACGCAGTCCGTTCTTCAGCGTGATACGCACGCTCTCGACCAGAGCCAGACGGGCCTTGCGGAGCTCGGCGTCGTCCACCAGAATCGGACACTCGTGATAGAAGCGGTTGAAGCTTTGCGCCAGATCCACCAGATAGCGGCTGACGATCGAAGGCTCCAGCTTGTTCATTGCCTGCTCCACGCGCTCCTTGAACAGGTACAGCGTGCGCACGACGCCCATCGCTTCCGGATTGCTCAGCGGCTCCGCCTGCGAAGGCTCAAGACCGGTCACCTGTACACCGTCCGCTTTGCGCAGCACACTGCAGGCCCGGGCGTGGGTATACTGGACATACGGTCCCGTTTCGCCCTCGAAGTTCAGCGCCTCGTCCCACGAGAAGACGATATCTTTGATCCGGTTGTTGCTTAAATCGTTAAAGATAATCGCGCCGACGCCCACCTTGCGGGCCACTTCATCCTTGTCTTCCATATTCGGATTCTTCTCTTCGATAATCTCGCGGGTTTTCTCGATCGCTTTGGTGAGCAGTTCTTCCAGATTGATGACGTTGCCTTTGCGCGTGGACAGCTTGGCGCCTTCCAGGCTCACCTTGCCGAACGGCACGTGAACGAGCTGCTTCGCCCAATCGTAGCCCATCAGTTCGATCACCTTGAACCACTGTTTGAAGTGAAGGCTTTGGCCGGCGTCCGTCACATAGACCGCTTTTTCAAAATCATACGTATTCTTCCGGTAAATCGCCGCCGTCACGTCGCGCGTATGGTACAGCGTGCCGCCGTCCTTCTTGATCATGAGCGCCGGAGGCATGTCGTATTCGTCCAGCCGGACAAGCATGGCGCCTTCGTCTTCGTCAAGCGGCTTCTTCTCCTTGAGCTCTTCGACGATCGCCGCCATCTTGTCATTATAGAAGCTTTCGCCCGCATACGAGTCGAACTTGACGCCGAGCAGGTCGTACATCTTCTGGAATTCCTTCAAGGAGATGTCCACGAACCACTTCCACAGCTTCAGCGCCTCTTCGTCCCCCTGCTCCAGCTTCACGAACCAGGAACGCGCCTCGTCCTCCAGCTCGGGCTTCACGTCCGCTTCATCGTGAAACTTGACATATAACCGCTGCAGCTCGGTAATGCCGTCCGCCTCAACGGCCTCCCGGTTGCCCCACAGCTTGTAGGCTACGATCAGCTTGCCGAACTGCGTTCCCCAATCGCCCAAGTGGTTGATGCCGACGGATTCATAGCCGAGGAAGTTAAAAATTTTATAAAGTGCATTCCCGATCACCGTCGAGCGAAGATGACCGATATGGAATGTTTTCGCGATGTTCGGCGAAGAGAAATCGATCACGATCCGGCGGCCTTGTCCGATGTTTTGCGAGCCGTAACGGTCCTGCTGCGCCAGAACCTCGTTGATAACGTCCCCTGCAAAAGCCGCCGGCTCCAGGTATACGTTAAAATATCCGGATACCGCCTCCACCCGCTGCACGGCCGGGACCTCCTGCCAGTTTGCCTTCAGCTCCTCCGCAATCGCCTGCGGCGCTTTGCGCAGCCGCTTGCTCAGCTTGAAACACGGCGACGACAAATCGCCCATCTGCGGATTCGGCGGATACTCGATGAGCTCCGCAATCCCCTCGGAAGACACTCCCTCCAGCTTCCCGGCGAGCTCGCTCCGCCAACCATATCTTCACGTTCATTTCCTTCCATACCCCTTTCGTCCCGACGACGCTATATCAATCATCGTGCCGGATGCCAGGATGAACGGCTGTGTGACCCTTGTCTTCCAAGGCCCCCAGCGTTTTATCCTTATCAACCAACAAAGCACCCCGTTCGGGGTGCCTGCATTCAAGCACGTGTTAGGCATTGCCAGCCTTTGCATATGATTCATTATATCGGCACGTGAAAATCGAGTCAAGCGCGGGCTGTACAAGCTTTTTTTCAAACCTTAGAGCATCTTTTGCATCATGACGACATCCAGCAGACGGCCGAATTTAAACCCAACCTGCCGCATCGTCCCGACCAAGTCAAAACCGTAAAGCCGGTGCAAATGGATGCTGCTGTCGTTTCCTTCCACGATCCGGGAAAGAACGGTATGCGGCCCGGCCTTTTTGCCCTCCTCCAAGATCCGTTCCATCAGCTTCTTGCCGAGTCCCTGCCCCCGGTAACCGTCCCGGATATATAAGGAAATCTCGGCGGTCCGGGCATAAGCGAGACGGTCCGAATAACGCGTAAGGGAGGCCCAGCCAATCACTTGTCCCTCCTGCTCTGCTACGATGACCGGATAAGCTCCTCCGTGCTGTGCGTACCACTCCGTTTGCTTCTCAAGCGTGCGCGGAACCGTATCGAAGGTGGCTACGGTATTCAGCACCGCGTCGTTATAAATTTCGAGGATGCCCGCGATATCCCCGTCGTTTGCCAATCTGACAGTAATCATGTTCGTTTCAAACCCCTTTTATCCCCTGTGCAGCTGCTTTGAGAGGCGAATCTTTAATACTTTATCTAACATTTCGACGCGCCGCAAGGAAATCCTTTTCGGCCGAATATACCGGTTCCGCCTTTACTTCAGCCATTAAATACGGCCTCAGCAACTTGCGGAGCTTTTCCGTTTCGATCAGAAAAGCATCATGTCCGTGCGGCGATTCCAATTCGAGATACACGGCCCGCTTCCCCAATTGGTTCAATAACCGGACAAGCTCCTGGTGTTCCTTGCACGGGTAAAAGGAGTCTGACGTTATCCCTGCTACGACGAAGGAAGCTTTTGTCCGCTGCAGCACCTCCTCCAAGCTCCCCTGCCGCGGCAGACATCGTGCGTGTCCATCGCTTTCAGCAAATATAAATAGCTGTTGGCGTCGAAACGGGCGACCAATTTTTCACCTTGATACCGCAAGTAGCGTTCAACCTCGTACGCTGACCAAAAATCCAGCTCATCGCCGGTCCCGGCTAAGGTCCGGTTAAATTTTCGGTCAAACATTTCCGCAGTTCCATATTTCACCATACCGAGCATCCGTGCTATGGCAAGCCCTTTGACCGGACCGGGTCCGCCGTAATACTCGCCGCCGAGCCACCCGGGGTCGCTCAGAATCGCTTGCCGTGCGACATCGTTATAAGCGATTCCCATCGGGGATAATCTATGGCAGGTGGCGATCAGCACGCACGTGCGCACCCTATCGGGATAGAGTATCGACCATTCCAGCGCCTGCATGCCGCCCATCGAACCGCCGACAACGGCGACCCATTCGCGGATTTGCATTTCGTCCATCAGCATTTTTTGGACCCGGACCATATCCCGGATCGTGACAAGCGGGAAGGACATGCCGTGTGGTTTGCCTGTCGCCCTATTCACCGAGGCGGGTCCCGTCGTCCCCTGCGACCGCCGAGCACATTGGAGCAAACGACGAAGTAGAGGTTCGTATCGAGCGCCTTGCCCGGACCGATGAACGTCTCCCACCAACCCGGCGGCGATCCGCCTCCGGCTGCATGGGCGTCTCCCGTTAAAGCATGGCAGACCAAAATGCAGTTGTCCTTGCTCGGGCTAAGCGTTCCGTACGTTTCATAAGCCACTTGAACATTCGCAAGGGTTTTTCCCGATTCCAAAGTAAGGCCGGGCAAAGTAACAAAGCAAGTCATCGGACTCATCCGCTTCCCCTTTCTTCCCGTCGGTTCACCGTCCGCTGAAGAACTGCATACAGCAAGCAGCAGAACAGTCCCGCCGCAAAATACAACCCCCAAACATGAGAGATCCATTCGTGGTTCTTGGCCCAGCCGTATAACGCACCGCCTATCGTATTCCCCAATATGCCTCCCACCGCTGCGGCAAGTCCGGCAAATCCCTGGTAGCTTGCGGCAAGCCCGTCCGGAGCTAAATCGGCTACAACGGTATCGATAGACGGCATAATGAGCGACTGTCCGATTGTGAATATGACGAGCGTCACCGATACCAAATAGGCGAATTGACCGGCAAACGCGGCGCTCCCGATGCCTGCCGCCGTCAGAATCACTCCGATCACGGCGATATGCGCCGCAGTGAAATAGCGCGAGAATACAGCCAGCGGCGGGTATTGCGCGGCAATCATCAGCAAGGCGTTACCGGTAAATAACATGCCGATTTCGCTTTGGGCCGCAAACCGGTCGGCGGCAAACAAGGGAAGCACAAGAGAAAACTGGGCGAGCATGATGTAAAAAGCGATAATGAGCACGGAAAATACGAGAAGCCTCTTATCGTTAAATACGCGGACGAGATTTTTGATCACGGCAAAGGAGACGGATGCGGACGGGCTGTCCCGACCCCCTCTTTCAATCCGCAAAAACAGCCAGACCAAGAGCAGGAAAGCGAAATAAACGAACGAAGTGAGCAGGAATGTCGTCCGCAGAGCTTCCACGGTAATCAGCATCCCAACGACCGGTCCTGCGGCCGCTCCAATATTTACCGCCATGTTGCGCAGCGAAAAAGCGAGCACGCGCGACTCTTCTGCGGTCATAGCGGCGACGGCGGCTTTGCCGGCCGGCGTAAATAACGAATAGCCGACTCCGGTAATAAACGCGTTAAGCACAAACGCCCATAAGGATTGCGAAAATGCATAGCCCAGCGCGGAAAAAATCAGGATGCCGAGGCCGCACAGCATGGAGCGCCGGATGCCGAAGCGGTCGGCAACCGAGCCTCCGAACAGCGCCATCGCTCTCGGCGTGCCCACGGTGACCGTGAGCACCATGCCCGCTTGGGCCGGGCTGAGGTGCATATATTTCGTCAAGTAAATGCCGAAGAAGGGAATGACCATATTGGCGCCGCAATTGATGAAAAAGAAGCCGGAGAACATGATCCATAACGGTAGGGAACGCATGTTAGCCAACATAATGTTTGACCGTGCCTTTTCCCGCTCTTCCCGGATAAGCTCCGTCCTCCGTACTGCCGAGCATGCCTCGGTATAAGGCTTCGACAAATCCGGCTTCCCTGACTTGCTCCAGCACCGATTCGATCTCCGCTGTCAGCTCCTCCGCGAGCCCCTGTGCGGATGCGGTCGGCTCCACTTTGCCTTGGCCCAGAAACCGGAATGCTTCTTTAACCGCCCGCGGCGTATCGACTCTGGCCTGCGCCGTAATCGGGCCTCGGGAATACGCTTCATCCGAGGATGCGATCGTGATGCCATCCACTTCCAAAGAAGCGCCTAATGCCGCGTGCAGGGACGTCGTCATGGCCGATTGGACCCGATCCTCGGAATGCGTCATAAAACCGATCGGAGCTCCCGGCCAAACCGGCGCGTCGACGATTTGCCGCAGCGCCTGCACTTTCGCGGCGTTGAAATCAATATAATTGTCCTCCATCTTGCGTGTAATCATCGCCTCCGGCGAATGGCAAAACAGAGGCTGGAGAATCGGCCGGCCGCCGAGCAGCGACCCGAGACGGCATACGATCAGCATTCCCGCAAACGCCTTGAACGCCGGGACGCCGCACAGTTCTTCGTTCGTTACGATGTCGTACGGGAGACCGTACGCGGCGGCATATTTCAAAGCTGCAATTCCATCGACGGTAAGCCGTTCGGGATCCGTCCCTGCGCCGAGAGAACCGTAAGCGATGTTGATTTTCGTCAGATCCGCTCCGATGCGGCCGGCGATTGCCACCGTTTCAGGCGTATTTAAGCCGCGATGGGCACGCACCTGAAATAACATATTTTCGCCGAGACAAGAACGAAGCAAGCTCAGATTTTGAGCCGTGATCAATGTGCCGTCCCCTTGATAATTGACAAACCCTTCGAGCAACCCTTCCGTTCGCGCTCCCCAAGCCGGGTCAAAGTGAATCACCCCGTCGGCCCCCCACGATTCGGCCACTTTCATATGAGACGCATCCATAAACAGCGACCCTGTGCCGTATTGGATCAATACCGCCGGCTTTACCCGTGTATGGCGAAGTGAAACGCCTTTGGTCTTCAGATCCGCTTTACGGCAAAATTGCTGCAGGCGCGACACTTCATCCGGCTCCACCATCCGCACGATAGGGGGAATTTCCGCCTTTTCATAATAATCCCGGATGACCGGATCGCATAAAGCGGCGTACTCGGCTCTCAGCTTGCCGGTCAAGCCTTCCCCGTCCAGAGCGAACTCGCGGATTTGCGCACGCTCCACAGCGGACGTTGTCCGGTGGGCCGCCCAGCTGAGCGTATCTTTCGCAATATCGTCCAATAATCGGGCGATCCTGCCGTGCCGGTACTGATAGGTATATCCCGCCGTCAGATCGGGCTTCGTTTTTTGCAAACGAACTCGTTCGTTTCTCACAGGACGATCCTCGACGAATGCGAGCGCCTCCTCGACCGTCGTTCCGGGACCGAATCCGTGGTCAAACCCGAGCTCCACCGCGAACTCCGGACGGATTCCCATGCCCCCGACAGCGGTTTTGACCCTCCCTTTAAGCCCCGCCGCCTTCATCAGATTTGCAAATCCGGCAAGCGGCTCTTCAGCGTTGTAACCGATCGTACGGCTGAGCATGATGCAGTCGAACGGCTCGCGAACGGCTCGCTCGACGATTTCCGGGGCCGTCAGATCGGGCGGGAGCAGCGTCGTATCATGACCTGCTTCGTCAAGTCCCCTGCGGATGATTTTAATGCCGACATCGTGAACAGGATCTAACGGGGCCAGCAAAATCCGTTGTTTGCGGCTCTTCACAGCCCTCCCTCCTCTTCCCGCAAGTACGGAGGCATCTCACCCGCAGGATGAACGTACGCACGGCCTCGCACGCGGGCCCCCGGGCCTTCATGCTGGACGAACACGACATCCCCGCCGGACAGCCCCATCTGGGCGAACAGGGAAAGCATCAAGCTTTTCGCCTCCGATTCGTTTTGGCATATAAAAAACGTTTCCAGATCGACAGCGTCCATTACCTTCGCCAGCGCTTCATTCGCTCCGGTCATTCGATCCACCCGCCGCATCGATCAGCACGCCGTCTCCGACCCGAAGCCCCAGCTCCAGCCCCGTTTTTTGCGCATCCCCGGAAACGACGATATTGATATGGTTCGGAACGTGCGTTTCGTCGAAGCCGGCCACCCTGCCGCTCCACTTATCGCCAATCCGGATCCGATCCCCCGAAACGATCACTCCCCTTCAAGCACTTCGAAAAATCCAAGATACCCGATATGATCCACTTTCGATCCCGGTGCCGGATCGGGTTCGAACGACAGAATCAGCTCGTGGATTTCGTGCTTCTGCAGAACGCGCGAACGGGCGTGGATCAATTCAATGCCGCGGCTTGGGAGCTTCCCGTCCAGTACGGTTACGATTTGTCCCGCAACGCTTTTGCGTTCGACAAAGGGATTAAAGGTGATCAAACCTTGCGCATATGGATCTCTGCTCATGTTCCACACTCCCGTATGTATATTGGCAATAATCGATTTTATATTTGATCCAACGCCTGAGACAGATCGGCCAAAATGTCCTCCGGGTCTTCAATGCCGATCGAGAAACGAATCATCCCTTCCGGAATCGCGCGCTCCAGCCTTTGTTCCGGCGTCATGAAATAATAAGCCATTGCGCTCATTGCCGTCACGCTGATCAGGCTTTCAACGCCGCCCAAGGCGCTGGCGATCTTCGGAATGCGCATCGCGTCGACAACGGTTCGGGCTTGCTGCAGCGTCTCCACTTCGAACGTCACGACTCCGCCGAAGCCCCTCATCTGCGCTTTGGCGATATCATAATCCGGGTGCGAAGGAAGCCCCGGAAAATAGACGGCTTTCACCTTCGGATGCTCCTGCAAAAATTCGGCAACCCGCTGCGACGTGTCATTGTGGCGATCCATTCGGAGGCCCATCGTCTTCAGTCCCCGGAGGACCCAGTAAGCGATCATCGGTTGAATCGTGCCGCCCATAATTTCCAGGCTCTCCCTTATACGCACAATATCGCTCGCCCTGCCGATGACGGCTCCGGCGATAACATCGTTATGGCCGCTCATAAACTTCGTTGCGCTATGAATGACCAGGTCCGCACCGTAATCCAGGGGCGCATATTATAGGGAGTTGCGAACGTACTGTCGACGATATAGAACAAGCCCCGCTCTTTGCAAAATGCCGCCGACCTTGCCAGATCGATCACGCGCAGATGAGGATTGGTGGGCGTCTCGGCAAATACGACTTTCGTATTCGGCTGTACCGCTCGTTCCAGCGCAGCAAAATCGTTGATCGGAACATAAGCCGCCGCTATGCCCCATCGCGATAAGTAACGATCGACAAATTCCTTGATGTGAAAATACGGATCGCCGACAATGATCAGGTGGTCGCCGGCGGACAACAAATCGAGGAGTGCAACGGTTACGGCACTCATGCCGCTGGAGGTGAGAAGCGCAGCTTCTCCGCCTTCGAGCGCAGCCAGCTTTTTCTCTGCCGTCTGCTGGGTCGGATTTCCGGTTCGCCCGTATTTGAAGCGCGGATACCGCTCCTTCTCGAGCTCGGTCAAATCCTTTTTCTCTTTGTAATACTCCTCCAGTTCCGCCGTGTCGTGAAAATAGAAGTTAACGGCCTGCACGATCGGCGTTGTGACGCTTGCCGTAAGGATTCCGGATTTCCTCGCCGGCATGGACGATATCGGTGTGCGGATTTCTCCGGAGAAGTTCTTTGCTTTGTTTCGTCATCTTCAATCCCCTTTCGTATGCCTGCTCAAAGGTAATCTTAATCCGATGCGATCTCTGACAGCCTTCCGGTATAGTCTTAATGCAATGGCAATATCGACGATCCCGAGTCCGATGCTGCCGAACATGATCTTCTCCCGTCCCGACTCGCGCCCGGGTATTCTTCCGATAAGTCGTTCCCCAAGCGTTCCATGCAAACCGCTTGCGTCCCATCGGCCTTGACGAGCCATGACCGCCAGGGTTTGAACCCCCCGGTTCAGTCGCTGCTGCGCCAATCGTCCACGAGGATTTTGTCAAAAGCATAGGCCGCTTCAAAGGTGCACTCGTGCCCGCCGATTTGCGCATAAAACACGCCTTCCTTCAGCCACTCCTGCTGAATGACGGGGGTATCCGCCGTGGTGGCGGATACGACGACATCCGTATCGCGCACCGCCGTCTCCGCATCATGTACCGCTACGATACGGCCGCGGAAGCCGCCGCCGAATTCACCCGCGGCGGTCCGTGCTTTCTCGTACCGGCGGCTATAAATTCGAATTTCTTGCAGATGAGGCAGAACCGACGGCAAATATTGCAAATGCATTCTCCCCTGCGCGCCCGCACCGATAATGCCGAGCACTTTCGCATCGGGAACGGCAAGCTCCCGTACGGCAACCGCTGTCACGGCGGCGGTGCGTACTCCGTTCAGCCACGTGGCATCGATGATCGCGATGGGATCCCCATGCCTATGGTCGACAAGCAGCATCAGCGATGTGATGGCCGGTACCGAGCCGGCCGCCTTGCCTACACGAACCCACTTCATGCCGGCCATTTGAACTTCTCCCCCAAGAAGGAGGGCATCATGATGTAATGCGTGCTGTCTTGCCGTTTTCTTGATCCGGCGGGGCAAGCGGAATCTTGGCGGGAAGCACGTGCTGACCGCCCGCATGCAGCGCAAAAGCCTGCCTGACATCCTCCTGCATGGCCGTGAAGTCCTCACCGCCGCATCGCCTTACGTCTTCCTCACTTAAATAAATGATTTGCGAATCGTGCAAATGCGCCCCTCCCTTGTAAGATATAGGATTCGTGGCAAATTAAGGATTGAATTTTGCTTTGATAACGATTATCATTGTCAATGATAACGATTATCAATATCATTTGTCAATCGATTAAATGTTATTTATCTCCAAATAACTGCTATTTTTATCCAAGTCCGAAAGGGGTCCTCTTTATTGCTTTCTACACACGCGATTTATAACACGGGCGAACAGGTTCTCATGCCTACATTCAATCGGAGCGCTATCGTTCTATCCCACGGACAAGGCGCGCGCGTCTGGGATACGGAGGGAAAATCATATCTCGATTTTCTCGGCGGATTTGCGGTGAACACGCTCGGACATTGTCACCCCCGGGTGGTCAAAGCGGTTGCCGAGCAAGCCGGCACGCTGATTCATTCCTCGAATTTATTTTATAATGAACCTTCCGTTCGGCTCGCCAAGCTGCTCACGGAGCACGGTGCGGGGAACAGGTGTTTTTTTGCCCGAGCGGAGCCGAAGCGATTGAAGGCGCCATGAAGCTGGCCCGAAAATTCGCCTACCGCCAAGGTGAACGGCACAAGACCCATTTCGTCACAGCGCTGCGTTCTTATCATGGGCGTACATTCGGCGCGCTCACGGCGAGCGGAAAGCCGGAGATGCAGGAAGGCTTCGGACCGCCGCTGGAAGGATTCCGCTACATTCCTTTCAATGATCTGGGCGCCTTGGAACGGGCGATGGATTCCAGCGTCTGCGCGGTTATTTTGGAGCCGGTACAAGGGGAAGCCGGGGCGCATGTCGGGACTCGCGAGTTTTTGCAGGGTGCGCGCGAGCTGTGCGACCGATATGGAGCACTGCTTATTTTCGATGAAATTCAAACGGGCATGGGAAGAACCGGCGCTTTCTTTGCGTACCAGCACGAAGGTGTAAAGCCGGATATTTTGACGCTGGCGAAGGGGCTTTCCGGCGGATTGCCCAATGCTGCATTTGCCGCATCCAGACGCGTCGCCTCGGCATTTCGTCCCGGGGATCACGGGGCCACCTTCGGCGCCAATCCGGTCGTTTGCGCAGCCGGCATCGCGACCGTCGAGACGATCGTGGAAGACCATTTGATCGAGCATGTCGGGGACATGGGCCGTTATCTTATCGATTGTCTGCGACATCTGCAAACGATTCACCCGAACATCGTTGACGTTCGCGGCCGCGGGTCGCTCATCGCAGTCGAGCTTTCCTCGGACAACAAAACGGCGGCTAAATTAGCCGCGGATCGGGGGTTGTTCGTCGGCGCCGGAGCCGGCAACGTGCTTCGCTTGCTGCCCCCCTTCATCATTACAAAACAAGACGTCGATGAAGCGGTTGCGATACTCGATTCCGTCTTGAGCGAAGTTCTGATTTCAACGTAATCCGGGAGGGACAACAACCTATGCGACGGATTAAAGCCGTACTGTACGCGGAACAAGCTTTGGACTATTATCATAAAATGCCGCCGCCGCCGGATACGATTCAAGTGATTCCCTGCACGACGGAAGAAACTGCGGTTCAAGAAATGCGCGGAAGCGACGTTCTCTGCTGTACAGGAATGTTTTTCCCGAAAGCCGTGTTCGAAGCCGGCCCGCGGCTGCAGCTGCTTCATTCGATCAGCGTCGGCATGGAACCGTTGCTCTGCCGCGAGGTGCTGGACAGCGGGGTCACCTTGACCAATTCCAGGGGAGCGAATGCGAAACCGGTCGCCGAGCATGCCGTCTCGCTTATGCTGGCACTGACCCGAAATATCCATCTGTCGGTCCGCGCCCAGCGGCGCAAGAGCTGGCGGCGCAGTGAGTCAGCGGAATGGAATCGAGGTGGACGGGTTAACGCTCGGCCTCATAGGATTCGGTGCAATCGCGCGCGAGATCGCGCGGAAAGCGCATCATCTCGGCATGAACGTCCTCGCTGTCAAGCGTTCGGTTTCCACTAGGGATCAAGCGGAACAGCCGGGCTATGTCACCCTGCTTCCGATCGATGAACTTCACCGGATGCTTCAAGCGGCGGATGTGGTGATTCTCTGCCTCCCCTTAACGGCCCAAACGAGAAATTTAATCGGGCGAACCGAGTTGAACCAGTTGAAATCGACTTCATACGTCATCAACATTTCGAGAGGGTCTGTCATCGACGAGGATGCGTTGATCGAAGCACTGCGCGAGGGCAGAATCGCCGGAGCCGGGCTGGACGTGTTCAGCGTTCATCCACTCCCCGAAGATAGTCCCTTGTGGGAGCCCTCAGGTCATCGTGACGCCTTACATTTCAGCCGCTTCTCCCCATACGATGACTCGCGCCATGTCGATCTTCGCCGACAATCTCATTCGTCTCGGCGACCGGAATGCCGCTGTTAAACGTGGTCGATAAAGTGGCGGGGTATTAATATATCCGCGCTATGCCCCAAAATGAAAAAGCCGGCCGTTCGCGTCTGCCACATAACCAGGCGGCGCGGACGGCCGGCTTTTTCCAATCTGCTTACAATGCTTTCTTCATTTGTGGGAAAGCTTCGGAACGGCCGCTATCAGCGACCGGGTGTACGGATGGCTTGCTTCCAGGTGGAAATTGCGGCTGTCCGCGACTTCTACAATACTGCCGTTATACATGACCGCAATCCGATGGCTGATTTGCATGACTCTCGCCAGGTCATGCGAAATAAATAAGTAGCCGCATGACCCTTCTCTTCCTGCAGATCCAGAAGAAGATTTAATATTTGCGCTCCTACGGATACGTCGAGCGCGGATATCATTTCATCGCAAATAACGAAGCTCGGCTCCAGGATGAACGCTCTGGCGATATTGACCCGCTGGCATTGGCCCCGGCTAAGCTGACCAGGGTAACGCAAGGCATGTTCCGGCAGCAGCCCCCACCCTTTCGAGCAGATTTCTCACTTTTTGAGAACGCTCGCGGGCCGTGCCGATGTTCAAATGGACAAGGGGCTCCATCACGAGCTGTTCCACCGTAAGATTGGGGTTCAAAGCATCGAACGGGTCCTGAAAAATAAGCTGAACCTCTTTGCGCAGAAGCCTCATCTCGTGAAAAGACAACCGGCTTATATCCGACTGCCCCCAAACGATTTGTCCCTCTGTTAACGATTCCATCCCGGCCATACAACGGCCGAGTGTGCTTTTTCCGCTGCCGCTCTCGCCGACAAGCCCGACGGTTTCCCCAGGCCCGATTTCGAGCGTTACCCCACTCACGGCATGAACGACGGCTTTGGACCACAGGCCGGTTCGCTTTATGTAGTGCTTGCGCACATTCCTCGCTGCGATCATGACAGCACCGCAACTTTCTGTAAGGATTCGCCGCGCGGGAGCGGCTGGCCGAGAACGGGTGCCATGCTGAGCAAGCTGCGAGTCACTTCATGCTCCGGATTCCTGTACACCCGGCTTGCTTGCCCGCACTCGACAATTTTACCGCGGTGCATGACTGCAACCCGGTCGGCCAGCTCCGCGACAACGCCAAGATCATGGGAAATAAACAGCATGCTCATGCCGAACTGCGTTTTCATCCTTTTCAATAAGGTCAAAATCTCGGACTGTACCGTTACATCCAAAGCCGTTGTCGGTTCATCGGCAATAAGCAGTTTGGGGCGGTTGATGAGAGCCATGGCAATCATGGCGCGCTGCAGCATCCCGCCGCTGAGCTCAAAGGAATAGCTTTTCATCACTCTTTCCGGATCCGGAAGACCGACACACTCCAGCATGTCGAGCGCTTGATGCCTTTTAGATGCTTTCGGGCCCTCCTTTACCGCTTCGATCAGTTGGTCGCCAAGTGTCATTAGCGGATGGAATGCGCTTTTCGGGTCTTGAAACACCATCGCCACATCTCTTCCGCGAATCCGTTTCATATCCCGTTCGGACAGCTGCAGCAAATCCCGGCCATCAAGCTGGATCCGTCCGGAACAGATTTGTCCCTGTTTCGGCAGAAGCCGCAAAATGGATAGAGCCAACGTGCTCTTGCCGCGACCGCTCTCGCCGACCAGCGCCAGCGTTTGTCCGGCTTGGATCTGCAGATGGATCCCCCGGACAGGTTCGACTCTCCCTTTTCCTGTTCCGAAGCAAGTGCGAAGTTCGGATATATTAAGAAGCTGATCTTCGGCTTTCACGCTCCATTCCCCCTTCTCTTACTGATGCTCGATTTTTCCACATTCGTTCCAGCTTGTTCCCAAGCGAGCTCACGGCTAGTACGGACGCTGCCAGCGCTAACGTCGGAAACGCCACGGTCCACCATGCCTGCAAAAAGTATGGATGGCCCTCGGCAATCATGAGTCCCCAGGTAGGGGTCGGCGGCTGCAGTCCGATACCGAGGAAGCTGAGCGTGGAAATGACCCCGATCGCCGTGCGGAACGCAAAGATGCCAAGGACGGCTGCAACCGGAAGCATATGAGGCAGTACGTGCATTCGGACAACCGCCCATCGCGTCCCCCCGAGCATATACGCGGCTTTAATGAACGTACGCCCCTTTAGTCCCTTCGCTTCGTCATAAATGATCCACATGAACTGGCCCCATAGTGCGAGAACCATGGAAAGCACCATCCCGATCATTCCTTGCCCGAACAAAGCGACGATCAAGAGCGGAAGCCATCTGACGGGAAATACAAGGGAAAATTGAGCAATAAATAAAATGACCGGGGTTAGCATGGGTACGACGTTAAAGCCTGCAAGCGTGCCAAGCAAAGCCCCGGTGAGCATGGCCAGGACAACGGCCAGCCCGGACAAACCAAGCGTGATCCCCGTAGCGTAGAGCAACCGGCTTAACACATCCCGCCCCAAATGATCGGTTCCCATGGCAAACTGCCACGAGGGAGGCGAAAGCTTGCCTCCGACGAACGGGGCTAGCGGATCGTTCATGTTCCCTTTCAGCGACCAAAAGGCAAGGATGCAAGCGGCTAATGCGGCCGGCACAACGACAATGCGAAACGTCTTCCGCTTCACCATAAGGACCTCTCCCATGCGGCGGTTTGTTTGACCCGGGGATCGAGCCACGGATGGATCAGATCGAGCAAAAATCTGGAGCATAAAAAGAACAAGGTCGTGATCACGAGGCATGCCTGCAGCGACGGCAAGTCCCGGTTAGACAAAGCCTGCACGGCCAAACCTCCGATCCCCGGATACGCAAACACGCTTTCCACCACAACCGCGCTGCTCAGCAGAACGCCTACCTGAATCGAGATAAACGAAAAAATGAGCGATAGCGCCGGCCGCAGCACATAATGCAGATAAAAACGGAACCGGCCTACTCCTTTCGCTTTGGCCGTCAAAATAAACTTCTCGTCTAAGATCTCTGCAAACTTGGACCTGAGCAAAATGCCGATCTTGATGGCTTCCGCGCCTGCAAGCAAAGAAGCCGGGAGCACGAGCGACGACCACCCTTGACTCCCTGACGGCGGCACCCACTTCAATTGTACAGCGAACAACTCAATCGCCAATATCGCAGGAACAAAGCCCGGCAGCGAATGAAGAACAAGCAGCAGTTTATACAGCCACTTATCCGTTCTTACTCCCGCTAACAGACCAAAAAAACCAAGAAAAATACCGCCGGCTACGCCGACAGGAAGCGCCAAGCCGATAAGCTTCATCGTTCCCCAAAAATAAGGGGCGACGATATCCAGGACCGGTTGATCCAGTTTATAAGACCTGCCGAACTCCCCTTGCAGCGTCAGTAACAAATACGCGGATAGCCGGGAAACGGTAGAACCGCCGAGCCCAAGCGACTCTCTAACCGCTTCCCGCCGCTGCTCGGTAGCATCCATCGGCAAGAGAGCATAAGTAGGATCCCCCATCGTTTCATTCGCAAAGAACAACAGAACGGAAGCCGCAACAATGACAGAGAGACCGCCAACAAAACGTTGGACGGCCCTGAGAATACCGTTACTCACGCTATTTCACCTTAATGGAGCGAATTTCAATTCTGCCTGTTCCATCCGGCTTCCAATCTATCGCATCGGATAACCCGTAGATATTAGAAGGATGCATCAACCAAAGTACAGAAGCGTCCTCCTTGGACAATTGTAATATCTTCTTCGACAGCTCCGTCCGGTTCTCCGCTTTCGGTTCGGCCACATATTGCTTGATGAGCGCATCAGCTTCCGGCGACGGCTGATAACCGTATCGCTTATAGAAAGATTCCGCGGAATAAGCGGTACCGAACAGCCGATAAGATTCTTTCTCCGGATTATCGAAGCTCGTAGACAGTAAAATCGATCCGTTCTTTCGTTCATCCAATCGCTTCGGATCAAAAAACGTCCCCGCATCGATCGTATTGATCTTGGTTTCGATTCCCATCTTCTTGAGCTGGGCCTGCACGATTTGAGCGATATCCAAATCCACTTTGCGCGCATCCAAATCAATCGTCACCGGAGTTTGAACGCCCGATTCCTCCATCAGCTTTTTGGCTTCATCGAGATTGAAGTCCGTCAGCGGGTAAGCCTCCACATACCCGGCCCCACTTTTTATAACCGGAGCGGTTGCCGGCGAAGCGAACTCTCCGAACATATTTTGCGCAAGACCTTTGCGGTCCACCGCTTTATAAATTGCCTGACGCACTTTTTTATTATCGAACGGCGCTTTGAATTGATAGCTGAGCCATGTTACCCGGACTCCCGGCTCCGAGACGGTCTGGAACCCTTTTTGGCCTTTAATTCTATCGAGAGAGGCCGGCGAGACGTCCGATACGATATCCGCTTTGCCGCTCAGCAGTTCGGCGATACGGGTCGATTCGTCGGCAACATTTTTGATGACCACTTTTTGAAAAGACGGCTTTGCGCCCCAATATTTATCGTTCAGCTTCAGGGTCACCTGTTCGCCGCGTTTCCAATCTTCGAGCATATACGGGCCGGTTCCATTCAATTTCGTTTTGTATTCGTCTCCCGCCGCCAGCCGCTTAGCCGAAAGCACGGGCATCTCCGCCAAGAAATTCGGCAGTACATAGTTCGGCTGTTTGCTGATAATATCGACGGTCAGATCATCCAGCACCTTCACCTGCTCAATTTCAGCAAACCCTGATTTATACGAGGTTTTTACGTCTTTGTTCAAAATTTTTTCAAGAGTCGCTTTAACGGATTCCGACGTGAGCGGTTCTCCGTTCTGAAACGCGATATTCTTTTTCAATTGAATATGTACCGTATTACCGCTTACTTCAAAGGATTCCGCCAATGAAGGAACCAGCTTGCCGTCCGCTTTACGCTCGATCAAGGTGTCGTACACCATGCTCCGCGGCGCTGTAATGTCTTTTTGCAGCGGATCGATATCGTTCAAATCTCTCGTTTCCGTGGACTGCGCGATGACCAGTGTTTCTTTCTTGCTTGGGCTTTCCGCTCCCTGCTGCTGCTTTGCCGCCGGCTGACTTGAACATGCTGTTGAAGCAAGGCTTAAAATCATAAGAGCCGCTATTGCCTTGTGTCTTTTGAACAAATTCATTACGGTTAGACCCTCCCGACTAAGTTGCCTTGCAAAATGGACAGGAAAAAATTATCATTGATAATGATTATCAATACCAACTTTCATAAATATAACCCGGCGGCTGCAAGTCGTCAATCCTTTTTGAGAATGATTATCAATTAAATGAATTTGGAGGTTTAGTCGCTTATGGATATCCGGAATGCGCTAAAGAGCAGGAAAAGTGTGCGAAAGTTTCAACCTCGTGAAGTGGAAACGGAGAAAATCGGAAGGCTTCTGGAGGCCGCAACGTGGGCCCCTAACGATCGGTTGCGGGAACCGTGGCATTTTTACGTGATTACCGGAGAGGCCAAACGTCGTTATGAGGAATTGATCCAACAAGTCTTAGAGGACAATGTTCAAAGTACCCCGGCCGCCATCGAACAAACCATGCAAGTGGTCCGCAGCACTCCCCTATATATTATCGTAACATCGGACGTGGTTTCCGGAGATGAAGCGGCTTCCAAAGACAATGAATACGCTGTGGCCTGCGCTATTTATGCCATGTGGCTTGCCGCATCGGAGCTTGGGCTCGGCATGGTCTGGAGAACACGGGGAATCGGACTTGCCCGCGATGAACGGCTGTATCGATTTATCGGAGCACCGGAAAATAAAACAATCATCGGAACCCTTTGCATCGGATATCCGGAGAATGAGCAAGCGCCGACATCACGAACCGTTTTCACCGAGAAGTCGACGTGGTTGTAATAGAAATCCGGTCGCATAACCTTTGAACCGAACATTAAGCAAGTAAGGGGCGGCCGTTGAAACTGCTGCCCCTGGTTTCATATTCCACTTTTTTCACTGAAATAAAAGCAAAAAACCTTCAGTTTATATAAACTGAAGGCTTTGATTGGTAAAGGTATGATGCGGTCGAGAGGACTCGAACCTCCACGGCTGTTACACCACTAGAACCTGAATCTAGCGCGTCTGCCAATTCCGCCACGACCGCATATACAATAAATTGGGAAGTGCGGTCAAGAGGACTCGAACCTCCACGGTATTGCTACCACTAGAACCTGAATCTAGCGCGTCTGCCAATTCCGCCATGACCGCAAATCTTATTCTCTCTTAAAGCATCCGCTCAAGGAGACAAGAAGTATCATATCACCCTTCGAAAGGCTTGTCAAACATTTTATTAAATTTTTTTTTGCCATCCTCCGAAAAGCATCCCATCCGACGAAAAAAATAAGTAGCCGATGCGCCTTTTCTCGCCATACGGGTATGGCATCCTATGCCATGGAACATCCTATGAAAAAAGATCAAACGGAGGGGTAAGCTTTGAGAAAGACTTGCATGATGATCGGTATTGTCATTTGTCTGCTTACGGCGGCGCTAGCCGGCTGTTCTACCGCTAAAAACAATGCCGCCGCTCCCACCCCCGCCGCTCAAACCCAGGAAGCTAAAATCACCAAAGAGGAGTTTGATAAAGCGGCGCTGAATATGAGCTACGACGAAGTAGCCAAAGTCGTCGGCGGGCCGGGTAAGGTGCTTCAGGAAACGGGTTCAAAGGATCAGCCGGGGTACACCCTGGTCGTGGAGTATAAAGGGGAGAACGGCGACGGTTCGGCCCGGTTTACGTTTATCAACGGCAAGCTGTCGAACAAATCGTCAAGCAGTCTATAAGCACCTGCCAGGGAAGGGCCTTTATGGTTCTTCCTTCTTCATTTGCAGCCTATCCCCCCAGCCAGCGCCAAACCACCCAAATGATAACGGCCCATATCGGAAGCGTAAACAAAATGCCGTAGACCGTTCCTTTCAGCGCCGAATCCTGCTTGGCCATGCCGACCGCTCTCCTTTCCCATGCCGGAGTGGAATATAAGTATATGCTGCCTTCAAGCCGAAGATGACGGAATGGCACCCCGACTTTTTTAATCCGCCCGGCATATACTGGGGAAAGGAGGGGTTGCTCATGGTCGTGCTGCAAATAGCGGGTGGGATTCTGCTTGCCCTCATGCTATGGGGCTTACTGAAACTAACGTTCAAAGCGCTGCTCTGGGTGCTGGGACTTACGGTCCTTGTCGGCGTCCTATTCCCCGGTCTGCTTATCCTGCTGGGCGGCCTCGTCTTTGTGTTTGTCAGCCTGCTGGCTACATTCGGGCTCCTGGTACTCATCTCGGCTGCTGCGCAGCTGACGCCGGCCTTCAGCCTTCCCTGTAAGCCTGCAAAGCGCGCCGCGACCAGGCTTCAAGGGCCTCGGCCGACGTCTGCAGCGGAGCTGTAAACAAGCGGGTGCCTTGGGCGGAACCGTCCCCGTTTAACATAATGACTTCACCGGCAAGTCCATCCCGCTCGGGTGTAACTCTCAGGACATAATGGGATTCCAGTGGTATGATGGTCTCCATTGCTTCTTCCCCACCTCGGAATGCGTTTTTAATAGATTACCCATTTCCTCTATCCCTTACGCCTGATGCTCCCTAATTACTCCGCTTCCGGCACCCATTCGATTTCCGGGCGCGGCTCGCTGAAAGGCATGTAGCGGTATTTGCGGTCCAGCTTGACCACGCGGCGGTTGGGCCGGCGTACGAGCACGAAGCTGTCGTCCCATGCCACGATAATGCCTTTGACATCATTGGCCGGGTCAGCGTCTCGAATGACGCGCAGCATCGTTCCCTCCCGGCGGTATGTGTCCAATTGTTCTTCGGTAATCATGTATCCCATCTCCTTTTCCGGCAAGCTCTACGGATTAGCGAAGTTTCATCTAATTTTATAATGTTACACCAATTGGGGAAAACCATAAATAGAGAGCGGTTCTCGGTCGCCCGTCTCAACCTCGGGCGAATGCAAAAAAACCTGCACAACCGCGAGAATCGCGGGTACAGGTTGGATGCTTGGAATTCAAATTAGCCGACATGTTCGCGGGAATCATTCGTTTCGAACCAGTAATCCAGCACTTTACTGGACATGACCCGCTTGTTGATATAATCGATTTGCTGCTGGGAGAACTCCGGTTCCCAAGCGATGTCCAGCTCCTTGCAGAGCTTTACGACTGTCAAAAGCTCGGACCATGCTACGTATCTTTTGTACCAGAAAAATTGAGGATGCTCTATCATATAAGGATACAGATCGTCAAAATCCGTATGTTTACAATCAAGCGCCCGTTCGAAATGAACCTTCGCCTCATTCAACTTCGTTGTAAAAAAATCCACCGGTATCTCTTTCCCCATGCCAGTAGCACCTCCCTCATGTATTCGCGTAAAACGGCTGCACGAGCTTGAACGTTATCGCATAATTCCATTATAAAGGAAAAAGCATCCGGATGGAAGGCTTTTGCTCCCGGACTCCGCGATGCAAATGTTGCTATTCGAATTCTATGCGGCCGCCCGTGAGCGAAGCGATCTTCACCAGAGATTCGACGCGGATGCCCGATTCCCGGATGGTGCGTCCGCCCGCCTGGAACGACTTCTCCACCGCAATGCCGAGACCGAGAAGTTCGGCACCCGACCGGCGGATAATCCGGATCAGCCCTCTTGCCGCATCCCCGTTGGCGATGAAATCGTCAATCAGTACGACACGGTCGTTCGCGTTCAAAAATTCCTTGGACACCATGATATCCGTCACGATCCCCTTGGTAAAAGAAGGAACGCGCTCGCAGAACGTTTCCGTATCGGTGTTGAGCGTTTTTTTACGGCGGGCGAAGACCAAGGGAACCCCAAGCTCTTGTGCGACCGCAAACGCAATCGGGATGCCGGACGATTCGATCGTGAGAATCTTGGTCACCCGCTCTTCGCGGTACAACCGTGCAAACTCCTTGCCCATGGCGGTCGTAAGCACCGGATCCACCGCATGGTTCAGGATGGCGTCCAGCTTGATGACCTCATCGCTTACCACGACCCCGACTTCCCTGATTTTCTCCTTTAATAACTCCATACCCTTCCGCCTCACTTCCAAAACCTTTTTCGTAAACTTATCATAACGGCGAAGTAGGTTTCAAGTACCATCTTTATTCAGTTTGCAAAAGTTTCCGCAACCTTATGCTTCGAAATTCGTCTATATGGTTATATAGGGTTATAAAGCTTGAAACAAGTACTGCCGCAATGAAAACGGACTATTGAAAATAACAAACAGCGATTTTCATGAAATTCGGGCGATTTTGGTCTTTTTTGGTCTTTGTAGTCCGAACCGTTACAGAGTATGATTAGAGGGCTGTTACGTACTCAGGTTTACTGTGGAAAGGAAGCTTCAGAGATGAAAAGAAAAAAGACATTTATCGGATTCTTATCCGTGATGATGCTGATGATGATCGCAGCCGGGTGCAAGGATAAGCCGGCGGCGAGCAATGATATACATACTTCTCCGGAGGTCCAGCCGGTCGTGACGGCGGTTCCCGCATCCCAGGAGAAGCCGAAGGATACAGTCACCGATCCGGCTGTCCCCTCCCCGGCGGCACCGCCTGCGGCGGAAAGCGATAAGGTGGCCAAGACAAGCTCCGATCAGGACGCAGGTGCCAATCCGGACGGCGGCAGTGCAGCGAAAGACGGAGCGAAATCTCCTGCGGGCAAACCGAAGATTCAAATCGATTCGCCGTTCACGGAAGCGAAGCCGACGCTGCTCGGATTATCGCTCAAGACCGGAGCGGACGAAATCAAACAGCGCTTCGGAAAGCCGAAAGAGGAGTTCTCCATGGAGAATGATGCGGATCCTATCACCGTATACGATTACGGCTATTTCATGGTCGGCTTTAACGGAAAGAACGAGCTGCAGTTCATCGACGTGCGAAGCCCGGAGATCGACCCCGGACTGAATGGACTGAAGCTCGGCGACCCGGCGGGCGAAGTAACCAAAGCGCTCGGCAAGCCGGACAGCAACACCAGCGTAGTCATGACATATAAAGCGAAAGGCGCGATCCTGAAGCTGGATATCGATCCCAAGACGCAGAAGGTCAACTCCATCAAGCTGTTCGGGGCGTAAAGCCGTGAGTTGCAGCACAAAAAACATCCCGTATCACTCCGCGGAGTGGACGGGATGTTTGTATTATCTGCGGTATGTCCGCCGCGCTCAAACCAGCGGTTTCTTGCGGAAACGCCAATACAGATAAACGATAATAATGACGACCACGGCAAGGATCGTGATGCTGATGCCCATATACCGGTGAACCATCTCCATAATCGCCGGGGCGTTCGCTCCGATAATATGGCCAAGGGTCAGGAAGGTCGTGCACCAGACGAGGGCTCCGCTGCCCGCATACAGCAGGTAACGCCACAGCTTCACGTTGCTCACACCCGACAGGTAACAGGTAAAATGACGGATCCCCGGAACATAATACCCGAAAGCGACCGCCCATAAACCGTATTTTTGAAACCACCTCTCCGCCACATGAAGGCGCTCCGGCGTAAGCTTGACCCATTTGCCGAACTTGTATAAGAACGGTTTGCCTACTTTCCGGCCTAGAAAATAACTGACCAGCATGCCGGTCATCGCGCCGGCGAAACTCACTAGTAAAGAAGTGCAGTAGGATAATAGCGGCTCTTCGCCTACGGTCAGCGAGCCGACCGTGGTCATCAGAATCTCATCCGGTACGGGCGGCCCCACGATACCTAGCGCCAGCAGTCCGTATAAGGCGATATAGCCGTAATGATCGATAAGCAGCAAAACCTGTTCCACCAAGCCACTCCCCAGAAGAATTTTCTTAAATAAAATGAATGAGACAAGTCCATTCTATTGTATCAGAAATGAGACGATTTCCCAAGATCAAGTCATGAGGCTTGGCCGTTATTCATACGCTTAAGTATACAAGCCTATACGGGGAGAGAAGCGTATCGATGAAGAGATGGGGGAACGTTCTGCAGATCAGCTTCACCTATATCGGAACCGTAGTCGGAGCGGGCTTCGCCACCGGTCAGGAAATCCTGCAGTTTTTTACGCGATACGGCTGGATGGCCACGCTGACGATCGGCATAGCCTGCGCGCTGTTCGTCTGGCTGGGCATCAAGCTGATGCTGATTGCCCATGAGCTCAACGCCAAATCTTACGAGGATCTGAATAACCTGCTTTTCGGTCCGAAAATCGGCGGCTATGTCAGCTTGTTCACTTTAATCACGCTATTCGGCGTAACGACGGTCATGCTCGCCGGCGCGCGGCTCGGTGTTCAAGGAGCAACTGCATTTGCCCGGACAGAGCGGAATGCTGTTCACGCCGCTGCTCACCTACATGCTTCTGATGAAAGGGATGGATGCGATCATCGCCGTGAACTCTATCGTGGTCCCCCTGATGATTTTCTTCAGCGCCGTGATGGTATGGCAAACCTGGGGAGCGCCGGAGGCGTCGAATTGGATCGTGCTTGAATCCGGGTACAGCTTGGGACGGATCTGGTTCGCTCCTTTTTTATATGCCGCCTTCAATCTGGCTATGGCGCAAGCGGTGCTTGTCCCGCTCGGGGTCCGGATAAAGGAACGGTCCGTATTGATCTGGGGGGCGTCTGGGGAGGGGCCGGGATCGGCCTTATGCTGCTGGCCGGACATTTCGCCTTATCGGCCCGAATGCCGGATATCGCCCGGTTCGACATTCCAATGGGGCAGCTGCTCCACGGGCTCGGCTTGGTCCTGCCGACCTTGTTCATTCTTGTCATTTACGGGGAAATCTTTACGACGTTTTTGTCCGATGTGTACGGACTTGCGCTGCAGGTCGAGCAGCGTACGAAGCTGCCCTATAAGCTCATCGTTCCGCTTCTTCTTCTCGCCAGCTACGGGTTCAGCCAAATCGGGTTTAAGCCGCTGATCTCTTTCCTCTATCCGTTGTTCGGCCTGATCAGCATGGCGTGGATGGTTATGGTGATGTGGCGCCAGGATCCTTCCGCCAAACCGGATTAAGGACGGGGTCTGCGCCTTCTTACGGAGCAACCACTGCGCTGTCTCAGCCGTGGAGAATCCAAAGGGTTGGCCCCGAGCAACCATAAAATCCAGTACTGCACTTGTGCTGTGATCGGTCGTTTCGCTATACTCAAAGAAAGAGAGCTGTGAACGAAACTATCCTGCCTGGAGGTGGACCGTATGCATAAAGTCGCCGCCGTAACCGGAGGAGCCCAAGGCATCGGCCGGGCGGTTGCCCTGCAGTTCGCTCAAGCAGGCTACGAGGTGGCCGCCGCCGATACGGATAAAGAAGCCGGCGCCGAGCTGATTCAGGAAATCCGGAGACTGGGCGGTAAAGCAATGTTCGTTCGGACGGATGTGTCCAAGGAGGACGAGGTCGAACGATGGTTTCAATTGATTTCCGAAGAGCTCGGACGCATCGACGTTCTGGTGAACAATGCAGGGATCAGCCGGAACGGATCCATGCTGGAGCCGCCTCTCGCGAAGTTCGATGAAGTGCTCGGCGTCAATCTCCGCGGGACCTTCGTCTGCTCCCAGCAGGCGGCCCGCCGGATGCGTAAGCAGGGTTCGGGCTGCATCATCAATATCGCGTCGACTCGCGCATTGATGTCGGAAGCGGATACCGAGGCATATTCCGCCTCGAAGGGCGGGTCGCTGGCGCTTACCCACGCCATGGCCGTCAGTCTTGGACGCTACGGAATCCGCGTCAATGCGATCAGCCCGGGGTGGATCGAAACGCGGAATTGGCAGAAGGCATCCAATCGGGAAGCGCCTCTCCACACGGAAAGAGACCGGCTGCAGCACCCGGCGGGAAGAGTCGGGCGTCCGGAAGACATCGCCTCCGCCTGCCTTTATTTATCCTCGGAGCAAGCCGGCTTTATTACCGGTCAGAACCTCGTCATTGACGGTGGCATGACGGTCAAAATGATTTATGAAGAGTAACCGGGCGGCTTCGTGCCGCCCCTATTCATGAGACAGCGGGGAGACATCAGCATGTGGTTTGTTTATGCCGCCGCGTCGGCCGTTTGTTTTGGGCTGAGGGGCATTTTGTACCAATGGACCTCACAAAGACCGATCAACCGCAATCTGCTCTTGTTCGGCGTTTATTTATCCGGTACGCTGATCGCCCTTGCCTCCGCCGCCGCAACCCGGCGACCCTGGACGCCCGCCGTCGGGATCGGCTCGCTCATGGGGCTGTTTTCTTTTGTCGCGAATGCTTCGATGTATAAGGGATATGCCGTTGGGAAGACATCGATCATCGCAATGTTTACCGCCCTTCCCCCTCTCGTCGTGGTGATCCTGGCGTTCTTCCTGTGGGGCGAAAAGCTGAATCTGTGGCAGGGGCCGCCTTCCTGATTGTCGTCGCCGGAAGTTTGATGATCCGTTATTCGGGGGACTTGTCGATGAAGCATCTGCAGGGCGTCCAGTGGGGTGTGCTGGCGATGCTGTTCTTCGGACTGACCGATCTCACGTCCAAGCAGGCGACGCTCTCCGGAGCCGCCAATTTGCCGGTGCTCACTCTTATGTATGCTACGGGAACGCTGCTGTTCGGGATCTCTTGGGGAACGGACCGGTGGCGGGATGCGAAAGCACGCTTGGTTCTGAAATCGGCCGCGAGGGAAACGGCGGCATCAGAAGAGGACTTGGACATGGAGCGCAGAGCCGGGAATCATGAGGGGTTTGCAGAGAGTGCAGCGGAAACTGCCGGCGGCGGAACGAAGGGGACACAGGTCAAGCCCGAAAATACCTATTGGCCCCCGCTTCGGACCCTGCTCTGGGGCATGTTTGTAGGGATTACGAATATCGGCGGGATGATGCTGGTGATGCCGGCCTTTAAGCTCGGTGTCACCGGCCTCGTCTCCGTGGTGATTGCCAGCAATGTGGTGCTGGTCCTGCTGTATGCCCGGCTGGTGCTGAAAGAAAAATTCAGCCGCCTCGAAGCGGGCGGCCTGGTGATGGCATTGATCGGAATTGTCGTTATAAGGCTCGCTGCAGGATAGCGCGATCCGGTTACAGCCGGACCACGGCGTCCTGCGGGAAGCGCCGGAGGAACGCTTCCTCCACATGCTTATGGCAGGTAAACAGCAGGAGCTGGCGGCTTTCGGAGGCGGCTTCCATCAGCGCCATCCCGAGCGCCAGGCGTTCATCGTCGAAATTGACGAACGCGTCGTCGATGACGAGCGGCATGTTCATCCCTGCCGCCGCATACTCGTCCGCCAGCGCAAGCCGGATGCATAAATACATCTGCTCGGCGGTTCCCCGGCTAAGCTGGGCCGGCTCGACGATCTGCCCGGACCGGCGTTCGGCGAGCACCTTCTGCTCTCCCAGCGGAGCCAGAATGCGCGTAAACCGGCCGGCTGTCATTCGCTCAAAGTAATAGGAAGCCCTCTGCATGACGGAGGGCTGTTTGTCATGCTCGTACAGCCTCTTGGTGCGCGCGAACAAGGTGCTGCCCAGGGAAAGCACCGCCCAGCGCTTCATCAAGGCGCGGACCTCCGCCCTGCGCTCCTCTACCCGCTGCAGCTTCTCCGCGTGGTCCCCGCCCTCCTCCAGCCGCTCGATCTCGATCCGCGTGCGCGCCCGCTTCTCCCGGCAGGCCTCCAGCCGTTCCCGCACGGCTTCGGCCTCCCCTTCCAGCGTCTGCACCCGCTCGTCCCATTCCTGTTCACCCGCGCCATGGAACGCGGCGTCCACTTCGTCCAGGGGCGTCTCGCCCGCCCACGCTTGGACGGCCAGCGCCTCCTGGCGCAGCTCGGCCTGCAGCTCCCGGCGGCGCAGCACCTGCCGGTGCAGCCGCCGCAGCGTCTCTTCGCCGTCCGCGCCCGCATCGCGCAGCGGCTCCTGCGCCCGCGCCTCGGCGAGCTCCCGCGCTGCGCGGCCAGCGCCGCCTGCTGCTGCAGCTCGGCCCGGCGCCGCGCCTCCTGCTCGCGCTGCCGCTCCCGCGCGAGCTGTTGGTCGCGCGCCGCCTGCCACGCCTTCAGCGCCGGCCCCGGCTGCAGCGCGGCGGCGCCGCCGAGGCGCTCCGCCACGGCCGCCTTGAACGCGGCCGCGGCGCCTTGCAGCGCCTCGCCCTTCGCCTCTTTGCCGCCGCAGGCGCCCGAGCTGCGTGAGCGCCTGCTCCGCCAGCTGCAGCGACTCGAGCGCCGCGTCCGGGCTCGCGCCGGCCGGCGACGCCAGCTCGCGCAGCCACGCGCGCCAGCGCTGCGTCAGCGCCTCGCCGGCGGCGCCGTGCCGCTCCCGCTGCGCGAGCAGCGCCGCGAGCCGCCGCGCCGCCGCCTGGCGGCCGGCCTGCTGCGCCTGCGCCGCAACGAGCCGCGGCTCGAGCTGGTCGAGCCAGGGCTCGACCAGCTCGGGCGCGGGCGGCGCGGGCTCCGCAGCAGACGGCCGCTTCGGCGGCGCCGAGGCGCGCGAGCGGCGCCAGCGCGGCCGCCAGCTGCGCGGCGAGCGCCTCGCTGCGGCGGCGGGCCTCGGCCGCCGCAGGCGCGCTGCCCGCGGCGGCAGGCGCTTCGCGGCGGCCTGCGAGCAGCCAGGCGGCGCTGCCCGCGGCGAGCAGCAGCGACGCCGTGAGCGCCGCGGCCGGCTCGCGCAGCAGCGCCAGCGCGGCCGGCACGAGCAGCGTCAGCGCGAGCAGCGCCGCCAGCGGCAGACGCGCCCCGGCGGTGCGCCCGGCGGCGCGTGAACGCGAGCGCGGCGGCGCGGCGGCCTGCGCGCGCTCCGCTTCGCCTGCGGCTTCCCGCCAGGCGTAGTACAGTTTGCGGCCTTGGCGCACCAGCTGCAGTCCTTCCTCCGGGCTGAGCCCCGGGGCCTGTGAACGGCCGTTCGGCACCGCATCAGCGGCCTCCTCAGCCGGCTCCCCTGCCGTTTCCAGCTCGAGCCGCTCGATTTCGGCCTCAACCAAGGCCTCCTGCCGGTGCCAGGCCCGCCATTCCTCGCGGAATGCATTCGCCTGCTCGCGCAGAAGAACAAGGGACGGCGACCGTTCCAGCTCCGCCTCGTTCCAGTCCGGCTGAATGCGCCGCAGCAGTTGACGCAGCTCCTGCACCAGCTGCGCCGCTTCCGTCTCCGCCTCGACCAGCATCCGCTGCGTCTCCTCATAAGCCGCGTACCGGTCGGACAGATGCTCAAGCTCGGCCCGGTGCGCGAGCACATCGCCCTCCTGCCGCATCTCGGCTTCAGCCGCCTCAAGGGAAGCGGCCAGCTCGGCCAGCTGGAGCTCCAGCCGGGCACACTCGGCATGCGCCCTGTCCCGCTCCTTCCGCAGGGCCTCCCAGCGGCTAAGCGCATCCTCCGGCCAATCGTCCCGCTCCGGCAAAGCCGCAAGCTCCGCTTCCAGCTCCAGACAGCGGAGCCGATGAGGCCGGGCCCGCCACTGTCTGCGAAGCTTCTCGGCCTGTCGCTGCAGCGCGGCATGCTCCGATTCGAGTCCTGCCTGTTCCTGCCCCAGGCGCTCCTCTTCATCGCGAAGCGCATCGTACCGCTGCGCCACCGCCAAGCTGCGCCGCAGCTCTTGTTCGGCCGCCGCCAGCTCCTGCAGCTGGCGGTTAAGAAGAGGCGTCCGGCCGCGGGGCTTGTACAGCTGCTCCAGCTCCGCGACGAACCTCCGTTCCGCGGAACGGATCGCCGCTCCGCTGGCGGCAAGCCCGGCCCCGTACAAGTAGCCGCTGATCTCCTCGCTCTGGAGCGTGCGCAGCTCCTGCAGCTCGCTGAGCCCGAAGGCAAACAGGTCGCGGAACAGCTCGGGCGTGAGCCCGGACAGCAAGGCGGCGAGCTCCCGCTCGCCGCCCGCCGTTCCGTCAGGGAACGTCACCTTGACGCTGCCCGCCGCCGGAGCGCGGCCCCGTCCGTCCGGAGGGGCGTCCCACCGCTCGATCCGGCGACGCCTTCCGGCCTCATCCACCAGCGTCAGGCTTCCGCCGTGCGCCGCCCCATCCTGCGGCGCATACCGTTCCGCATGGCCGCGCGGAGGAAAACCGAAGAGCACCGCCCGGATAAAGCCTAGCACGGTGCTTTTGCCAGCCTCGTTGGGGCCGTACACTAGGGTAACCGGGCGGTCTAACGGAATTTCAACTTCTCTTAGGGCGCCGAAGCCCCGAATATGTAATCCTGTGATCTTCATTCCCGTCCCCCGTTTCGCCGCGATCGCCGGCCAGTGAGTCGATGGCCAGCTCCTCGGCTTCCGCCAGCCATTCCCGCAGTTCTTCGGTGCTCAGCTCCGAGAGCAGGGCCGAAAGCTGCGGCTGGGAGGCCAAGGGCAGGAACGCTTCTTCCGCAAGCGCATGCAGCTTCTCCGGATCGTCCTCCGCCTCCCCGGCCAGCCGCAGCAAATCCCCGAGAAAGCCCGGCTGGGAGGCAAGCCGCTCGCGATCCACCGGCGCGCCGGTATGATCTTCAAGCGAATCGACCCATACCATGCCTCCGCTCCCACGCCTCTCCTGCTCCCTCAGTCCGGCCGCGAGCTCCGCCGTCATCCCGGTCCGGCGAAGAGAGGCGTGGAGCGGACCGCGTCCCAGCAGCTTCAGCCGTACAATCGCCGGCCGCCCCTCCGCCGCCTCGCGCAAGGATTCGATTTCCTCCTCGAGCGCGTCTTTCAGCTCCTGCTCGGCCGCTAGCCCCGAAATATCGACCGCCCCTTCGAGCCAGCGGACCTCGTCCAGCGCATGAAAGACGAGCCGCGTCTCGCCGGCGACCGATACGTCGGCCACATAGCGACCGCGGGCGCCCGTCTCGCGGAAATGCCGCGCCTGGATGTTGCCCGGATACACAATCCAGGGCCGCTCCTGCAGTACGGCCCTCGTATGGATATGGCCGAGCGCCCAATAATCGACGCCGCGCTGCAGCAAGTCCTGCTTCCGGCAGGGAGCGTAATTGTCATGCTGCGGGTCGCCGTCCACATTCGTGTGCAGCAGGCCGATGTGATACAAGCCGTCGCCCCAGCTGCGGAAGCCGGGGGTCAGATCCTCCGTGACCGAAGCGGTCCGGAAGGAAATGCCGGATACGCGGGCCAGCGGCGTGCCGTCGCGATGATGCACAACCTTGCTCTCCACCCGGTCACAGCCGAAAAAAGTCACATCATCCGGCCAGCGCAAATGCGCCGCATAGCCTTCCTGCATCGGATCATGGTTTCCATGAATGACAAAGGCGGGTATCCGGTGACCCGCCAAAGCTTCCATAGCCTGTTGAAAGCGAAGCTGCGCCCGCAACGAGCGGTCCTTCGCATCGTAGACATCGCCGCTGATGACGACGAAATCCACCTCTTCCCGGACGGCCAGCTCCACCAGCCGGTCCAGCGCTGCAAACGCAGCGGTCCGCACCTGCTCCCGCAGCCGGTCCGGCAGTCCGGCAATGCCGCGGTAAGGACTGTCCAGATGCAGATCGGCCGCATGAATAAAACGAAACGCCTTCACCCGCTACCTCCCCTTCTGCAACTTACTCCTTGACTTCTTTCCGGTACGATTTGTACACGCTCCGCAGCCGCTGCACGACGGTCGTCATGGAATAGGACTTGAGCGCCTTATCCAGCGCCACCCGGGCCAGCTGATAGCGGTACATCGGATCGCTGATAATCTTCTCGAGCGCCGAGGTCAGCGCCGGCACGTCGTCCACCGGTACGAGCAGACCGTTGCTTGCCGTGCTCGATTTGCTCGGCGATGCCGCCGACCTGCGTGCCGACCACCGCAAGTCCGCAGAGCGAAGCCTCGGCGAACACCGAGCCGAAGGCCTCTGCCCGGGAAGGCAGCACGAACACGTCGAAGAACGGCATGAAATCCTCCGGATGCAGGATATAACCGTAAAATATCGTCTCCTCGTAAATCCCCAGCTTCACCGCCAGCTCTTCCAGCTCTTTGCGGATCGGTCCGTCGCCGATCAAATGCAGCACGAACGGATGTCCCCGGCGTTTCAGCTCGGCGCAAGCCTTCAGCAGCACATCGAGCCCTTTGGCCGGTACGAGCCGGCAGACGGAAATCAGCTGCGGCACTTTATTCTCATGGTGGACCGGGCGGAATCTTTTCTCATCGAAGCCGTTGGGGATGACTCCGATCCGCTCGGGCTCCTGTACGAAATCGGCCAGGTAAGATTTGAACGAATTCGATACCGTAATCAATTGGTCGACCCGGTCCTCCAGCTCGCGGTAGAGCGAAGTGAGAAAAACGTGCTCCGGCCCGCCCTCTTTAATTTTCCGGTTGAGCATCAGCTCCCGCTCGTAGCTCGAGTGGACCGTCATGATGACGGGGGTGTCCGGGAACAGGCTCTTCATGACAAGACCCGCGATCGGATGGTGCGCGTGAATCACGTCGTACGTCTTGCTGATCCGCATCCGGGTCCACCAGACGTAATCCTTGTAGGTCTGTATATATTTATCGACAACCTGGTTTCCGGCGTATTTTTCCCAGTCGAATGTAGAGAACCGGACCTCTTCCGTCCCTTTCCCGCGAATCCGTTTGGGGAGCGAGAACAGCTCCATTTCCCAGCCTCTTTTGTTAAAGCGGTCGATCATGAAGGGAACCATTGAAGAAACCCCGCCCGGCTGCTCCGGGGAAAAAACAAAGCTTGCAGTATGCGCATGGGATCCTCCTTGATCATCATCCGTGCCCTGCGTCTTGCGGTTTTTTCCCGCTCCCGCAGGGCTTGTTACTAACATCCTAACAGGTCCGGCAAATCACGACAAGACTTCACGGATCGAATATACGTTTGCTATAATAGGAATAACTTGCTCTGATGCTAAGGTGGAGGCCTCGATCTTGACGTTCCCTGAGTTTATTTCCGGACCCTACGGTTCCGTTTTTCTGTACAGCATGCTGATCGTCACCATTCTGATGACACTGCTCGTCTCCTTCCGCTTCCTCATGAACCGCCGCAAAATCGGCTACCTCTCCATGATCGTTGCGCTGTTCATCATGCTCGCCCAGTACGGAGAGCAAATCCGGCAGGTGCTTCAGCCGAGCCACAGCGATCCCGCCGCCTATGCGGCGCTGCTTTTAAAGACGCTGGCCTTTGTTCTGACCAATATCGGCATCTATCAGCTTTACAACGCGACGAGAGCCCGGGATATGGCCGTCATTCTGTTCTTCACCGCGGTTACCGTTCTGGTTTCCCTCTCCTATTGGTATGCGCCGCTTTGGCTGAGCGGAAGCGCAGAGCAGATGAAGCTGCTGAAGCCGCTGGGCATGGAGCTATATTTATTCGTGCTGCTCTTTCTGAGCTTCCTTCTGGTGAATCCGCGGATCGGCCAGAACGGCAAGTACCAGCTGATGCTGACCGTGTATTTCGTGAGCCACACCCTGCACATGGCGAATGTCTATCTGTTCGACGGCGACCAGCCGGCGCTCGCTTTGCTGGAGGAGACGCTGCCTTTTCTGTTTCATACCGTGCTTTTCCTGTTTATGGTCGAACGGGTGATCGAAATCATGCAGGCCATCTACAACTCCTCGATTACGGATGGACTCACCCGGCTGTATAACCGCAAGTATTTTTACAACCGCGTCCGGCAGTGTGTGAGCCAGAAAGAGCCGGTGTCCGTCATTTTCAGCGATATCGATAATTTCAAGAAGCTGAACGATACGAAAGGCCATCAGATGGGCGACCAGGTTCTGAAGCAGGTGGCGCACATTATGAAGGAAGAAGCGGAAGAGTTCGGTTTATGCGGACGGTACGGAGGCGAGGAAATGGTTGTGCTCGTCACCGACCCGGAGGCCGATGCGGCGGAGCTTGCGGAGCGGATTCGGGCCAGAGTGGAAGCGGAGACGATCGTGACGGTCAGCATGGGGCTGTGCCGGCTGAAGAAAGGATTCACGGCGGACGAGTCGCTGCGGAGAGCCGACGAAGCCATGTATCAGGCTAAAACGTCCGGCAAAAACAAAGTGATCGCATCCTGACGGCACGTACCGCGCGGGTGTATTATAGTAGAAAAGAACGGAGAAGCCCCCAGCTCCTCCGTTCACTATCCTGATCTCACGATTACTGCTTGAAAAAGCCTTCTAGCTCCGCACGAGCGAGCGTGTGCTGCTTTAGCGCCGGCTCCAGGTCCTCGAAGAAGACCGGCTTCCCGGGGACCTCGATATGGTCCGTGTCCAGAGCATACACCGCAATCCGGTATGGATGATCGCCGGAATACTGCGGCGGCAAGATGCCATAGTAGGCTACCGCTTCCTTGCCGTTCTGCAGATGGCCTGCGGTTCCTTCGTCCAGACCTTGGCTGGAAGCGGGAAGATCGATTACGCTCCAATGGATGTAGTTATCCGCGATCGGATGGGAATCGTACATCACAATGGCGAACGACTTCGTCCCCTCGGGAGCTCCGCTCCACCGGATCGGCATGCTGATGTTCTTCCCGCCGATGGCGGTTTGGGCATAGGTCAGCGGAATATCGCCGTACGGGGCATAAGCCGTCGATTCGACTTTAAAAGCTGCTGCGGGGTCGCTCGTGGCCAGGTTCAGAATCCGGTTCGCCGAATCCCAATTCAGTCCCGCATCCAGCGCCAAAGCGGCCAACCGGGCGGGAACCAGCGACCGGCCGTCCTCAATCACCGCAGCATGATCCAGTGTCGTCGTTGTACCGTTCAGCGTAACGGAGGATTCGCCCGGTCTTACCGTAAAGGAATAGCCCGTTCCTTTCACGAGCACGGAGCCGTTGGAATCGTCCCAAGCAACCGACGCTCCCGCCGATTCGAATAACGGACGCAAGGGCAGCAGAATCTGCGTATTGATCATCACGGCTTGATCCGCCACCTGATTTCCGTTCAGCTTGACGGTTACCGGCGTATTCCACTGCAAATAAGACGCCACATTCTTCATTACATCCTTCTCCGCCGGCTGGCCGGCGCTGGAAGAAACGGACGGGAGTGCGAGGAGTAAAGCGAAACAGCCGACCAACGTTTTATTGCGCAGATTTGAAATTATCGTCATATGTACACCATTCCTTTTAGTCAAATTGGAAGACCGCTGATCCGGTTTCAGCAGTTGAATATAACAAAAATAATAACGATCGTTGAAATTTATGATATATTGATATTAAACCTGTGTCAAGAGGGATGTGGGCTTTTTTGTTATCCATCGAAAAGCAAATGCTGTCTTTGTTGTCTCGCACGAACCATATGGAAATCCAGGAACTGATACGGATCTACGAAAAAAGGGGCTACTCGGCCACCTATATCCGCAATGCGCTGTCCCGCCTCAAAAAAGAAGGGTATGTTGTTTCGCCGTCGCGTTCCCTTTACGAGGCCACCGAATCCGGGCGATCGTTCATCCGATCGATCAACCGAAAGCCGCAGACGGTACGATGAGAAGTGGGACGGTCAGTGGCATATCGTCATGCTTGAAGTTCCGGAGGAAGAGCGCAGAAAGCGGGACCAGTTCCGTTCCCTAATGCTGGAGCTCGGCTTCGGGCCGCTGTATCACAGCGTATATATTTCACCTTGGGATACCCTGGAGGACGTGCTGGAGTGCGTTCGGGCGCTTGGACTGGAAGGGAACTGTACGTATGTGCAGGGAGAGATCCGGCATGGGGTGATCCTGCCTGAGAAGGCGCGGAACGTTTGGCGACCTGGAGAAGGTCGGGGCATTGTATCAAGAGAAGCGAGGCTGGTTTGAGGCGGAGTTCCTGCAGGCCATGCGGAGCGTATTCGAGAGCGGAAAGGATGCCTTGGAGCTGTTCCTGCTGTACTTGGAGCTGGGCGAAGCCATCAGTGACTTGTATCTGGCCGATCCGATGCTTCCGGAAGAGCTGCTGCCGTCGGATTGGACGGCCCCGGGCCTGCTGGAGGACATGTTTGGCACCTATCGTACCATTGAGCAGGCCATTCCCGCGGATTCGGCTTATGCCAGGTTCACGAACCGTTAGAGTCCGCCTCTATTCGATTGTGAACAACTCCTCCAGCGGTCGCTCAAGCGACTCGCTGAGCTTCTTGGCCGTGGCCGGTCCGACCGGCTTGACGGAGCGCTCCAGCAGGCTGATGTAAGCGTAGCTTAAGCCGCACATCTGGGCCAGTTCCCGCTGCGTCATGCCTTTCACGATTCTCGCCCTTACGATGGCGTTCATTTTAGCTTTAATTTTCACCATGACGCCGCCTCCTAGCTGGGTTAGTCCTTTCCTCGCTTTCCATTATATCCCACGATTTTCACTATTGCAATATTAATAGTTTACTAATGTATCTGGAAATACCAATTGAACTTGCGCAAGTTTACTGCTAGTATAAAATCATTCACCTTTGTTTACTTTTTTTGTCATTCCGGTATTCGTCAGCATGGATGAAATGCAGGTGTTGGGATTGGATTTTTACGAACAGCTGAAAGACATGCGCAAGCAGAAAGGCTTTACGATCCGCGAACTGGCCGACCGCTCGGGCGTTTCGGCCGCTTACATCTCGCAGCTGGAGAACGGCAACCGCGGCGTCCCTTCCCCGAGGTGTTGATGAAGCTGTCTGAGGGCCTCAATACGCCTTATACGGAGCTTATGCAAATTGCGGGCTATCTGGAAAGCCCGGAAGGCAAAGAGGAAGGCTCCTCCAAGCCGAGGATTAATTTGCGCCGTTTCCTGCGTGAGAATGAACTGATCTTTGACGGGATCGAGCTTACACCTGAGGATAAAGACTGGATCGAACGGATGCTTACCGTTTTATTTTGGAGAGAGAAGCGCCGCCAAGGGGAAACCGTGGAAGACCATCCGGACGATCCGGGGAAATTCCGGTACTAGGGAGGAGAATACGGAAATGGGGAAGCTGTTTGCGGAGATAGGCCCGGAGCATCAAGCGTTCATCGAGAAGCAGCGAATCTTCTTTGTAGGTTCGGCGCCTCTGGATGAGAGCGGCCATGTGAATCTTTCGCCCAAAGGATACGACGCTCTTCGTATCCTCTCGCCTACGGAGGTCGCTTATTTGGACCTTACGGGCAGCGGCAACGAAACGAGCGCGCACGTGCTGGAGAACGGCCGAATCACCTTGATGTTCGTCGCTTTTGAAGGGCCGCCGATGATTCTGCGCCTGTACGGCACGGGACAAGTGCATCTTCCCGGGTCCTCCGGGTGGGATCGGCTGATTTCTTACTTTGATCTTCTTCCCGGCGCCCGCCAGATTGTTTCCGCCGACATTCACGCGGTAAAAACCTCCTGCGGCTTCGGCGTCCCGTACTATTCCTATACCGGGGAACGCGATACGCTGCAGAAATGGGCCGGCCAAAAGGGAGATAGCGGGCTGACGGAGTACCGCCGGGAGAAAAATGCCGTCAGTATGGACGGACTGGTCACTCCCTTAGGAAAGCGGCTCCCCGGTTAAAGGGCAATGGTACGCTTACGCTTGGCTGCATGGCTTCTATTCCTTAAAGCATTTATCACCGCGATGCCATGCTAAAAAAAACGGCGTCTTTCCGCTTGGATTCGGAAGGACACCGTTTTTTTCGTTTAACGCCGTTTATAAGGAATCGGATCGCTTGTTCCCGCTTCCGCGAAACCTTTCAGCCGCAGTCGGCGGCTGTCGCATTCGCCGCAGGCCTCTTCCTGGCCGTTGTAGCACGAGGTGGTCAAATGGTAAGGGACGCCGAGCCGCAGGCCTTCCTGGATAATCTCCGCTTTCGTCCAGTGAATGAGCGGGGTTTCGATCCGCATCGGGCCTCCCTCCACGCCTACCCGGGTAGCCAGAGCCATGACTTCCTCCACCTTATGGATAAACTCGGGACGACAGTCGGGATAGCCGCTATAGTCCATTGCGTTCACGCCGATGTAAATCGCTTCGGCTCCCGTCACTTCGGCATAGGAAGTGGCGATGGACAGGAACAGCAGATTCCGTCCAGGCACATAAGTGACCGGAATGTCCGAATCGACCGGGCCGCTCTCCCTTGCCGGCGGCACATCAATCGAATCGTCGGTCAATGCGCCGCCTCCGAATTCCTTCAGGAACCCAAGCGTAATGATTTTATGCCGGTTCCGCACACCGTAGAATTCCGCAACCTGCTTGGCGTTCTCGATTTCGGACTTATGCCGCTGGCCGTAATCGAACGTGATGGGATACAAATCGTATCCCTGATCCTTCGCAATGCCCATACAAGTCGTACTGTCGAGGCCCCCGCTTAGAATGACAACCGCTTTTTTCATATCAATGCACCCTCTCGATTTCAGCGATAACTATACAAAAATCCCGGTCGCCGCATTAAACGCCGCGCGCCGCCGGGTCCCAAATGATTTTGTGAAGCTGCATGTTCAGCTTCACGTTCGTGAGTCCATGCTCCAGCATGAGGCGCACCAGCTTCTCCGGCGGCATCGTTTCCCATACGGGGCTGAAGAGCGGCAGGGCCTCCGTCGGATATGCCGCCAGCACTTCGCGCGCCGCGTGAAAGTCCCGCTCGCGCCGATCACAAACTTCAGCTCATCCTGCCTGCGCAGCAGAGCGAAGTTGGACGTCAGCATCCGCTCCGTCTCCCCGAATCCGGCAACTTGTAGTCCATGATATAACGGACTGCCGGCGACCCAATCCGGCTGATGAAAGGCGCAAGGTCGATCGCTCCGTTCGTTTCGACGTGCAGGTCGTTGTACCGTCCGGTCTCAAGAAGGGCTTCAATCAGTGCCGCGGATCGGTCCCCGTACAGGAGCGGCTCCCCGCCTGTGAGGCACAGATGGGTCGAACGGTATTTCGTGGCCTCGCGCACGATGTCGCCGATCGTCATGACGAACTCCGCTTCCGCCGGCGGATAGCTGTATTTCGTATCGCACCAGGTGCAGCGCAGGTTGCAGCCGAACAACCGGACGAAGACGGTCGGAAACCCGGCTCTCGTTCCTTCCCCTTCCACCGTTTCGAAAATCTCGACCATCGGCAACTTGATTTCGTCGCGCACGGTTTCTTTCAGATCCGTACTCATACAGGCTCATCTCCCATCAGACGGGCCGTGACCGCCGCATAGCTGGTCGGCGTTTCCCAGAGACGCACTTCCTCCAGCTTCACCTGCGGGTACAAGCCTTCTTCGGACAGCGCGCCGCGAAGCTGCTCGTACATCCAGACCACCATATTCTCGGCCGTCGTATTCATCGGCGGAAGCACTTCGTTCAAATAGCGGTGATCGAGCTTATCGAGAATTCGCTCTTTTGCGATTCTCTTGATATCGGCGAAATCGATGCTGATTCCGCGCTCGTCCACTTTCCCACGCATCACCACCTGCAGCTTGTACGTGTGGCCGTGCAGACTCTTGCACTTGCCTTCATAGCAGTGCAGATGATGCGCGCTGTCAAAGGTGAATTCCTTCGATACCAGCACTTCGCGGTCGTGATATTTCAGCTCGTTCTTTTGTATATCGACACCCAGCGTTTGCACTTTCTTTGGGATTTCATATTCCATTTCGTCTCACCTCTTCCCCAAAAAGACCAAATTATTATATCACGGGCGGTTGGCTTCTCACAATATGGTGAAACCTGTATAATGGGAAAGATTGCTTTATCCGAAAACCCACAATGGAGCTCGATTCACATGCTGAAATTACCTGTTGCCTATCAAGACCAAATGTATAAATTGCTCGGACCGGAGGCGGAAGCGTTCCTTAAGAGCTATGAAGCACCCCGCACGCAGGGACTTAGGCTCAATCCGCTGAAAGCGGGGCTTAAGGACGGTGCCGCACCGGCTGTTCTGCAGCTGGAGGACAAGTTCAGCCTGGAGCCGGTTCCCTGGTGCTCTACAGGCTACTATTACGACGAGGCGTCAAGACCGGGCAAGCATCCCTACCATGCCGCTGGGCTTTATTATATCCAGGAACCGTCGGCGATGTCCGCCGTGGAGCCGCTGGAGCCGGAGCCCGGGGAGCTCGTGCTGGACCTGGCGGCGGCGCCCGGAGGCAAATCGACGCATATTGCCGGCAAGCTGCAAGGGGAGGGTCTGCTGATCGCGAATGAAATCCATCCGGTAAGGGCCCGCAGCTTATCCGAGAACATCGAACGCTTCGGCGTCCGGAATGCCGTAGTGACGAATATGGCGCCGCAGGAGCTGGCGGACCGCTTTCCCCGTTTCTTCGATAAAATTATGCTCGACGCTCCCTGCTCAGGGGAAGGCATGTTCCGCAAGGACCCGGAAGCCATTGCCGAATGGAGCCCCGAGCATGTAGCGATGTGTACGGCGCGGCAGCAGGACATTCTGCGGAGCACGCTGGCGATGCTCAAGCCGGGAGGGCGGCTCGCATATTCGACCTGTACGTTCAATGAACAGGAGAATGAGCGGATGATCGATTGGCTTCTGGAGCAGGAGCCCGGTCTCGCCGTGGAACGGACGGAACGGATTTGGCCCCATTTGCAGCGCGGGGAGGGGCATTTTGTCTGTGTCCTGCGGCTGGCGGATGATACAACCAGCGAGAAGCGCGGTCGGTCACCAAGCGCGCGGCCGGTAAAGGAAAACGGGGAGGCCGGCCGGAGGAAGAAGCAATGCGGCTGTTTCGGACGTTTGCAGCCGATACGTTCGGACCGGATGCGTTCACGCCGCCTTCCGGCGAACCGGTATTGTTCGGCGAGCAGCTGTACTGGCCGCCCAGGCCCCCCGAAGCTTCTTTTGATGCCGGGTCGCTTGAGGGACTGAAAGTCCTCCGCCCCGGACTGCATCTTGGCGAAGTGAAGAAGGGCCGGATCGAGCCGTCCCATGCCTTGGCCTTGGCCCAGCCGTCCGTTTCCGCGGCACGCCGGATCCTCGACTTGGCTTCTGACGACGAGCGAACGGAGCACTACCTCCGCGGAGAGGTGCTGGCGGCCGATTGGGAGGAGAACGGCTGGACCTTGATCGGTGTGGACGGATACCCGCTCGGCTGGGGCAAACAAACCGGCAATCAGGTCAAAAACCACTACCCCAAAGGCCTCCGCCGGGCGTAATCCTGCCTCCTGGCACAGCAAAAAGGCCGTGCGCTCTTTCGGGAGCGCTCCAGCCTTAAGGATTAATGCACCTGCTCCGATTCGAACAGCACTTCTTCGATCAACCGGTTTTTGTGCATCATGCTCAAATTCAGCACGTCGTAGTCTCTTTCTTTTTCCAGCTCCTGCATGAGCAGCCGTAGCGATTTCCTCCCGGTCCCCGGAGCTGCCCGGATCGCGGAAGTCAATGAACCCTGTCAGTTGCTGCTGGCTGATATCGATGGTAGCCGTTCCGATCGGGTGGCCGCTGCGGGAAGGCTGATAAATTTCGTAGCTCAGCACATCCCCATCGTCCCTTACCAGCACGACGGAATATTCATCGCTTCCGGGGGCCGGGACGGAGTCTGCCAGTTCATCGTCGGTCGCTTCCAGCAGGTCCTCGCTGGTCAGCTCCACGGTTTCCAGAATATCGCCATCCAATCTCATGTCAAGGACGAGGCTGTCGATATCGCGGTCCTCCAGATCCGCAGCAATGAGATCGGCGGCTTCGTCCATTTCGTCCTCCGTCGGCTCGACGCTCCAATCCACGGTTCCGGTCACTTCCCGCCCGTCGATTCTGATCAATGCGTCAGCGACCCAATGCTCCCCGTCATACAGACGGTATTCCGCCGTATTCCTCGTTTCGCTTGTGACGACCAGATCGAAGCCCGTAAGCGTATATTCGCCGACTTCATCCGGATCGTCTTCGACGCGGGATTCATGGTCCACCCAATCCGATTCGTAGTCAAAATCCTCTTCCACGCCCGTCAAATAAGGGTACGGGCGGTCCTCCCGGTTCGTAGCGATGATGTGATCGAAGCTGCTGAAGGTCACCATCACTTCGCATTCCTGCAGCCGCATAGCTTCGATTAGGCCCTGCACGTAACGGTGGACATGATCACATACCTCTTCTTTATCCCGTTCAGTGAGCACTTCCGTTTCCAATTGGAGAGCTCCGGCCATTTTATCGGATTCCCGGTACACCAGAGACAGCGTACCCACAAACTGATCGCGAAACACAATATCGCAAACTTCTCCGCCTGCCGTTCGAATATCCGGCCTGATCCAAATTTCGCTCATATGAATTCCTCCCCTGGACATGATGGTGCTCGCCTTCGGCTTTAGCCCCAGGCAGACGTGAAAGAATAGCCTTCCTTAGCATGTCCTGCCTCGCCTAAAAAGTATACACCCCGGACAGAAGTCCATACGCCTTGGGAAAAATGCCATATATTAAAGTAGACCGATGCCCCTCAAGGGAATCAATCGGAGCTCAACCAAAAAAGGGAGGAATACCAAATGTCTTTTGCAGGCGGATTTTTTACTTCCACTGGCGTGATCCTCGTGTTGTTCATTCTTCTGGTTATCGTAACGTGCTCAGGGTTCTTTATCTAAGCGCTTCTGGCTCGCGGCTGAATAGGATGACATGAATGGATTTGCGGAAATTCCCGGGATCCATGCGAAAAGGGTCCGGACGTTGGTGTCCGGACCCCGGGGTTCCATAGTTAACGGCTGATTACATACCGCCGGATAGCGGCGCTCACACCCTCCTCGTTATTGGAGGCCGTTACGGCGTCCGCTTCTTTTTTGACTTCTTCAGGTGAGTTCGCCATCGCGATTCCGAGTCCGGCAAAGCGGATCATCTCGATATCGTTAAAATAATTGCCGATGGCGAGCACTTCGGAACGGTCGATCCCCCATAAGGTCGCCAGCTCCTTGAGTGCCTCCCCTTGGAAGCCGCGGAAGGGATGACATCAATAAAATGGTCGCCGCTCCGAATATGGTTTAGCGAAAGAGGGAGCCCAAGGTCCGCCAAGGCCGCTTCTATGCGATCCATCTCCCGCGCGGTGCCGAACATCGTAAATTTGACAAGGGGCTCCCGAATGGCGAGCAGGTCGGGAAGCACCGCCGGATAAAGCATGTATCTTCCGTACATTTCCTTGGCCGTCTCACTGATCCGTTCCGCAAACATGTCCATGGCCGTACAGGCGTCAAAGTGAATGCCGGCGGCCCGGCAATGACGGATTAACGGCTCCAGCTCCGAGGCTTGGAAGCTGATCTGATGCAGCGACTCGTTCCCGGGCGTTTGAACCGTGACCGCACCATTATGGGTAATCAGCACGCCTTCGAGTCCCATCTGTTCCAGGATTGGAATCGCATTAGACGGCCCCCTTCCGGTGCTGAGAACAATTCGCACGCCGGCCGCATGGGCCAAGCGGACAGACGCTGCCGTTTCTTTCGTCAGCTCATATTGGTCGTTTAGCAGGGTTCCGTCCACATCGAGCGCGATCATCTTGTATTGTAAGTCCATGAGCAGGGCTTCTCCTTCACTTGTCTCCATCCGCCTAAGTTTGGCCGTGGGCCTGCAGAAGCTGAAGTTCTTCCGCGGACAGCTCCCGGTAGCTTCCCGGCGCGAGGGAATCGTCCAGCGTAAGGGGCCCATCGATAATCTCTTTAAGAAAACGACTCGCTTTCCGACCGCCTGAAACATGCGTTTTACTTGATGAAACTTTCCTTCCATGATCGTCAGCTCGATCCGTGACATGGGGAGAGTATCACCTTGTCTCACGGTTTCCAGGATACGGAGCTGCGCAGGCATCGTGCGATAGCCGTCATCGAGCTCCACGCCCTGCCGGAACGCCTCCCTGTCCTCGTCGTTCACCAGCCCCTCGACCTCCGCGTAATATGTCTTCGGGACATGCTTCCGCGGCGACAGCAGGTTATGCGCCAGCTTGCCGTCGTTGGTGAGCAGCAGCGACCCTTCGGTATCTTTATCCAGCCGGCCGACCGGAAACAGCTCGAAATGGGCATACTCCTTATCGAGCAAATCCAGCACCGTCCGGTCCCGGACGTCCTCCGTAGCGGATATGACGCCCTGCGGCTTGTTCAACATCAAATAAACAAACTCTCTATACAGGACAAGCTCGCCGTCTACCGCAATCCGATCGATCTCCGGCTGTACCTGCAGCCCGCTGTCCTTGACCGTTCTCTCGTTCACTTGTACGGCTCCCCGTTTCACGAGAAGCTTGATCTCGCCGCGGGTGCCGAAGCCCGAATGCGAGAGCAGCTTGTCCAGCCGAAGTTTTGCAGTCATCTCGTTTAAGTCCACCTCCAGCCGGGCGGGTAATCGTTCTTGAGCAGTCCGTCCTGCCACCGCCCCCAGCCGGCGGGAAAGCCGTCGACACAGACCAGGACGTAGCCCTTAAGAGGCACATCCGCCGCCGCGGTGTGCAGGTCTTCCGGGGCGAGTTCCAATGTCTCGCCCTTCAGGTACCGCACGGCCCGGGGATCCCCGGCCGTGAAGCTCACGCGGCGAAGCGCCTCCTCCGCGCGCAGCCCCAGAGCCAGCGCGTGCGAGGGCACGAAGCGCTGTTTGTTCACGCCGCCGAGGTACCAGCCGGGCCGGATGACCCGGATCCGGTCCAGCTCCGGCGACCCCGGCGGCGCGGCGTACACATGCTCGCCGCGGCATTCCAGCGCGGCGCCTGCGTACGGCTCCGCCGCCAGCTGCTCGGCCGCGAAGCGGCGAAGCGCCTCGCGCGGGTCCGCGGTAGCGGCGGCCGCCTGCGCGGCCGGCGGTACCCGCGGCGCCGCTTCCGCGCCGCGCCAGGCGCTCCGCGCGGCGGGGCCGCGGCTCCGCCCGCACGGCCGCGTCGCGTTCCCGCGCCGCCGGTGCCTGCGCTTCCGCCGCCGGCGCGCCGCCCCGGTGCCGCAGCACCGCGGCGTAGTGGCCTTCGCCCTGCAGGCGGTGCGGCCACAACCGCGCCGTGCCGGCCGTCTCCTCCCCGCGGGCATAGTCGCCCGCTTCCAGCCAGTCCGGCCGTCCCGGCGCCCAGCCCTCGCGGCCGGCACCGCCACTGGCCGGCACAACGTCAAACCACGGATGCGCGTCCAGAAACGCCGCGATCATCGCCTCGTTCTCCTCCGGGGAGAACGTGCAGGTCGAATACACCAGCGTGCCGCCGGGCTTCAGCATCCGGGCCGCCTGCCGCAGCAGGACGCGCTGCATCGCCGCATAACGCTCCGGCCAATCCGGGCGCCAAGCCTTGGCCATCTCCTCTTCCTTGCGGAACATGCCCTCGCCGGAGCAAGGGGCGTCCACGAGGATTTTATCGAAGAACGCTTCAAAGGCCGGCAGCAGCTTCTCCGGATCTTCGTTCAGTACAACCGCATTGCGGACGCCGCAAAGCTCGATATTTTTAACGAGCGCCTTGACCCGGTCGGGATGCACGTCGTTCGCGACAATCAGGCCCTCGCCCCGGAGCTTGGCCGCCAGCTGCGTCGTCTTGCCGCCCGGCGCTGCACAGAGGTCCAGCACCCGATCGCCCGGTCGCACCTCCAGCGGCTCCGCCGGGGCCATGGCGCTCGGCTCCTGTATGTAATACAGCCCTGCATGGTAGTGCGGATGCTTCCCGGGCCGGTCCCCTCCCGGTAATAAAAGCCCGTCTCCGCCCAGGGCACCGGCTCCAGATGAAATTCCGACAATGCGCGGAATGCCTCGACCGGCGACTTGAGCGTATTGACCCTCAGGCCAAACAGCCGCTCTTCCTCATAAGAGGCCAGGAAAGCCGGCATATCCTCCCCCAGCCTCGCCTTTATCCGTTCCAAAAAGGACTCCGGAAGTCCTTGCTTCATCGTGATCGCTCAACTCGTTTCAGTTAGTCTGGAAGATATAAATCCGGTCTCCGTCCGGTCACGGCTGGTATCGGGATACATAATGGCCGCTGAGCCAAACGAAATCGCGGTTATCCCAATTGTACTTCTTATAACTCAGCGCTGCAACGAGCAGGTCCGGCCGGGTCAAGGAGCTGACGAAGAGGCGTTTGCCCGGCTCATCGGCGAATAGAACCCGGTCCTCGCCCGGATCCAGAACCGCCTGCTTCGTTTTCCAATGGGTCAAATAATATGTCCGGTCCCGGGTACTCACGAACGCCTGCTCTCCGGGAGCTTCGTTCCATGCGTCTGTCAGCACGCCGCCGAACATCATATCCTTTTTGTCCCATCCGTCCGGCACGTCGACCGGGGACAGCGGCGTCATGCTTCCGTTCGCAAGATCTCCCGCCAGCCAGCCCGCCGTCTTTTTATAAGGCCCCTTGCTCCCGGAAGCTACTGTAAATTTATGCAAAAGCACCGTCCGCTTCTCTTCATCATACCCGCCGAATTCGAGCCTTTCATTTGAATCCTTGGGCAGACTGAAGCGTTTGAGCGGGTTGCCCCTTAGATCAAGCGGCTGGACCCCGTACGAAGCAAGCAGCGAACGCCGGTCCCCCGCAATGATATTCTCCTGCGAGCGGTCATAAGTGAAATTGTAATAGATCAGCTTGCGCCCCGAATCCATTCCCGCCTCAATCAGCCCCTGCTCCGCCGTAAAAGGTCGCCTGGCCGTAACGCTGTTCAGATCAAGCCACCATACGTCATTTTGAAACCGCCCCGGACTGTAGAGCCCCATCCCGCTCGCCGGATCCAGCTGGAACGACTCTCCGGACCGCTTCTCCGCCGTACCGGGAACCTCCAGGGTCGCCGCTCCCGTAGCCAGATCGTACACGGCTAAGCCATGCTTGGAGTCGCGTACAAGCAAATACCGCCCGTCAGAGGATACCTGGGCATCCCAAATTTCCGGATAGCGCCCTGAGCCCTTCGGTATGCGGAGCAGCTCGAGCATCGGTGTCACGGCATGCGTGGACAACCGGTAGCGGTTTACTTCGTAGACCAGCTCTTCCTCTTGTTTTCGAACCGTCGTGTACACCAATTCATCCGCGTTCAAAAATCCGCACAGCTTCGAAGCACGTCCCGCAAGCTCGGGCGGAATCCCGGAGGTTGCCCCGACCGGCGACTGAACGACCGTCTGCGTGACGGGATCGGCGCTCACGAGATCTAGCTTCGACCACGGCTCTTCCCCTTGCTGCCCGCTGCGCTGAACGAGATAGACCATTTTACTGCCGCCTGCGGCCTTATATTGTTCCAGAATGCGGGCTTGCTTCAGTGTGATCTGCAGACCGCGGCTCATCTTTGATTTGGCGATCGATATCGGGGCTGAAGCGTCGGATGCAGCGGACACACCTTCGCTTTGAGAAGCATCGGTGACGTTATAGCTCCGTGCATCCGGTACATGCTTCACCTGATCCTGGGACGGATGGCTCCCTTCCCCGGCGGTCGCTATATCCCGGCCGGCGCTCAGGGAATAAATACCGGCAAATAAACCGCCGAGTGCGCATACTCCTAAGAGATACCAAATGTAAGGGGTTACTTTTTGACGGATTCCCTGTAAACCTCTCATGCTGTTTTCCCCGCTTCCCCGGTGTGCTCACGGCTTCCTTTACTTTAGATTTTATTTCCACATAAAAGTCGAAATTCCTTCAAAATTATTGTATGATCGTAGGAGGAAACCTCAGCGCGGCAACGAATCTTTTTACAAACAATAGCCCAATGGAAAGGAATTGAAAGGTGCATGAAAAAGCTCGCCATTTATTTATCCGTCATCGTCGTGCTGTTCGGCGTCATCTATGTGGTCAATGCCCAGTCGAACCAGGCGAAAAACAGCAAGTACGCCAACAATGTGTACGGCATTGCACCGGACAAGCTGAATCCCGAGACGATTAAGCTCCTCGACGATCCGAATTATCAGAACATCATTCTCCCGGACGAGCTGGACAAAAAAATCGCGGGTAAAGAGGATTTCGTTCTGTACTACTTCGCATCGACCTGCCCGCACTGCAAGGTGACGACACCGGTGCTCAATCCGGTCGCCAAAAGCCTCGGCATGGAAATCAAACAGTTCAACCTCGAGGAGTTTAAGAACGGTTGGGACCGTTACAACATCAACGCCACGCCGACACTGATCGCTTATCAAGGCGGCAAAGAAGTAGAGCGTCTGGAAGGAGAGCAGACGGCCGATACGTTCAAGCAGTTCCTCTCCAAATACAAAAAAAGCTCCTGACGGAGCTTTTTTTCATTCCATTCCAATCAAGACTTGGAAATGCCGTAGAACTTATACAAATCGTCAAGCATCAGATTCGCCGCTTTGATCCCTCCCGCCGTATTCCATACCGCGTCGTTCACCTTGTACACCTTTTGGTTTTTGACCACCTTCAAGTTATTCCATAGCGGATCCTGGGTCCATTCCTGCTCCTGCTTACTGGCTTTGCCGTCACCCGAATCGTACGTGAAATAAAAAAGGATATCGGCGTCGGCTTCCGGAAGCCGTTCCTTCGTAATTTCGTCGGCGAAGGTTTCCTTGCTTGTCTTGGCCGGACGCGCGATGCCGATTTGCTTGAAAATAATGCCCGAGAACGTGTTTTCGTAATAAATTCTCGTTTTGCCGGACATGAAGCGGACAACGGACACCGTTTGCTTTACCTTATCTCCTGCCTTTTGGCGGAAGTCTTCAATGCGTTTGTCAAAAGCGGCGAGTGCCTGATCGCCCACGTCCTTCTTGCCAACCGCTTCGGCGTACAGGCGGTAATTGTTTTTCCATTCCCCGAGCAGCGTTTCCGAGAAAACCGTCGGTGCGAGCGCCTTCAACTGTTCATAAATTTTCTCCTGACGCAGCTTGTTGCCGATGATCAGATCCGGTTTGAGCGAAGCGATCAGTTCAATATTGGGCTGGTTCTCATCGCCGACGACCTGAACGCCCTGCATATCGGCTTTAATGTGATCGAACCAGGGATCGCCGCCGAACGATTTTACCGCCGCAATCGGTTTAATTCCCAGCGACAGCAGCGCTTCGGTGCCTTCATTCGTCAGAACGACCACTCTTTGCGGCTTCGCGGGAACATCGGTTTCTCCCATCGCGTGTTTCACTTTACGGGTGCTTTCCGCATTCGCCGGCTGTGCCGACGAGGAGCCGCCGCTTGACCCTTCCTGCCCCTTTGTGCTGCTTCCGCAAGCTGCAAGCAGGACGGAAAGCAGCAGAATAATCGCCGTGATCCCCGCTGTTCTCCCCCGATACCATACTTTACTGCTGATGAACGACATAAAAATGCAACCCTCCGTTATGTATTTTCTCAAAAAAACAAATGATAATGATTCTCATTATCGTTATACATGTTAATCGCTGAAAGCCCTTTTGTCAATGAGGAATTGTAATGAAATGTAAATGTAGTAATGCCAAAAAGACCCGAGCGATCCCGCCCGGGCCGTGGCTTTAACATGCGTGTACCATGGAAAGTCTGAAAAAAAGATGAAACCTTGGAGACAATACGACGTTCTTAATAATAAATAATACTAGGAAAGAAGGCGATCCGCATATACGAATATAAATTTGTTGAGACCATCAACCTTCCTCTCCATGCTCCTCCGGCGGATGCGACCCGCAGCTCTTCCACCGCCTCCGACAAAGCCGGATCGAGAACGCGGATATCCAGATCGTAAAAAGCGAACGATTCCTGATCCAGCTTCATCAGCTTCTCCAAATAGACCGCGCTGTCTTCCCTGAGCCGCTTCAGATCGATACCGAGCTCCACATCGCCGAACCCGTTTAGCTTCTCAAGTGCCGCAGTAAACAGCTTCACCGAACCGTTCGGGTTCCCGTTCTGGTAATGATAAAGGCCCACCGCTACCTGCAGCAGGCCTTGGTATAGAGGATCCCGGCCTTCCTCCAGCCAAAGCTCCTCCATGACCTCATGGCACTCGAAATAATCCCGCGCCACATTGAAATAATAGATAAACTGCACATACAGCCTGTCATAAGGCTTCATTCGCGGTATGCCTCCATCGTTTAGGATGACGGGCCTTTCTTCGCCCGGCGTATCGCTTCCTCCACTTGGTTCAGCAGGCTGCTTCAAGTGCCAGGCGTCGTCCGTTTCCCACAATTCGTTAAAACGAAGCTGGAATTGCGCCGCCTCCCGGACCCGGTGGTAAAAGTACAGCTCTTGAATGCCGTTGAGCACCCTTGCGATGATATCCGATTTATCCTCGAACAGCTTCTGCGCTTCCATGATCTCCACCCGGATGCTGCTCATCTCCTGATCCAGCAGATAAGCCGCTTCGGCCGCCTTGCTGAGCCGGGTCGTCACTTCCTCCGGCAGGCTTTCCCGGTATTTATAATTAAGCGAATGCTCGATCGTCGCCCAGAAATTCATGGCCAGCGTGCGGAGCTGAATCTCGGCAAGCACCCGCTTCATGCCCAGCGCCGTCTGTACCGGGTATTCGACGATAATATGAAAGCTGCGGTAGCCGCTCGGCTTATTGTTGCGAATGTAGTCCTTCTCATAGAGGAACGTCATGTCCTCCCGCGATTTGATCAGCTCCGCCAGCCGCTCGATGTCCTCGACAAACTGGCACATGATCCGGATGCCCGCTATATCCTCAATGCCGGTTTCCAGCTGCTCCATCGGCACATTCAGACGTTTGGCTTTATCCAGTATGCTTGAAATGCGCTTGACGCGTCCCGTTACGAATTCGATCGGAGAATACTCCTCGCGGCTTTTCAGCTCGCTGCGAAGCGTCTTGAATTTGACCTTTAATTCTTCTACCGCTTGTTCATACGGCAATAGAAACTTCTTCCAATCGCGTCCATCCATCCAGCTTCCTCCATTCTGACTTCACCTTAAGATCCCGACCCGACCGCCTCCGAAAGATGGGAGAACCCGTCCTTTTTCAGCAGACGGCGAAGACCGCTGTTCAATCGGCGCAGAAGCCCCGGCCCCTCGTAAATCAGCGCTGTATAAACCTCTACCAGACTGGCCCCGGCCCGTATTTTTTCATATGCGTCTTCGGCGGTAAAAATACCCCCGACCCGATAATCGGAAGCTGCCCTCCGGTGGCGCGGTACAGCGTACGGATCAGCTCGGTGGAGCGTTCCGTCAGAGGGCGTCCGCTTAAGCCTCCGGTTTCACTGCGGTTCGGATTCGTCAAACCGTCCCGCGAGATGGTCGTATTGGAAGCGATAATCCCGGAAACGCCGCTGCGGACAATGGTTTCCACCATATATTCCACTTCCTCACGCTGCAAATCCGGCGCAATCTTCACCAGCACCGGCTTCTCCCGCCCGCCGAACCTTGCATGCTGAATGCGGACCTCTTCCTTCACCGCCGAGAGCAGCCGGGACAAGTCGTCGCCATGCTGCAAATTCCTTAAGTCCGGCGTATTCGGCGAGCTGATATTGACGACGAAGAAATCGCCGTAACCGTAAAGCCCTTGAATGCAGGCCCGATAATCGTCCTCCGCCTTCTCGTTCGGGGTCGCCTTGTTCTTGCCTATATTGATGGCCAGCGGGATCGTACGCTTCCCTTGATTCCGAAGATTGCGCTTCATCCCTTCAATGCCCACATTATTAAAACCCATCCGGTTGATCAGAGCCAGGTCCTCCGGAAGCCGGAACAGACGGGGCCGCTCATTGCCCGGCTGCGCGGTCGCGGCGTTACCGTTCCAACCTCCATAAAACCGAATCCGATACTGGAAAACCCCGGAACCGCCTTGGCATTCTTGTCGAGTCCGGCCGCAAGTCCCACCGGGTTCGGAAAGCGGATGCCCCACAGCTCCGTCTCCAGTTCAGGATAAGAAGGCACTCCGTACATGGCTCTGAGCAGGGCCCGTCCTCCCGGAATGTTGCCTGCCGTGTGCAGTCCGTCGATCGTAAGATGATGCGCCCGCTCCGGATCCATCCGGAAAAGCACCGGCTTTGCTATGTTTTTGTACAGCATTCTTGTTGTTCTCTCCTCTGTCCGCTCGGGTATCGATAGTCCTCTTTTGACAGTTTATCCTTTTACAGCGTAAAAATAAAGAGGACAAGGGCCAAAAAGCTCTCTTTTAAAACGCTTTCAATATGTTAATATAAGAATATATCCGAGAAAAGGCAGGGCTGATTCGCATGCACAAAAACAAACCGACCTACTTGCAGCGCAAAGCTAAGGACGAACCGAACAAGAAGCTGATCATCTGGATCAGCTCGATTTTCGCCGTAATCGTCATAGCGATGGCCGTGGCGCTCATCTTTAACCACTAATAACCTTTCACCGCAAAAAGAGCTTGGCTTGATCTCAAGCCGAGCTCTTTTTAATCCAGCCATTTGTACACTTTGCCGGGATTCGTTTCCTCACTGTATAGGGGCAAATGAAAAGGCGGATCGCTCCGCTCGATTTGCTCCGGAATCAGGTCCTTCCCGATCGTGACCGGCGTTCCCAAAGGCACCAGATCGAACAGCTCCTCGACATCGTCCTTCAGCATCCGGATGCAGCCCAGCGATTCGTCTTTGCCGATACTGGCCGGCTTGTTCGTTCCATGAATCGCATACAGCGTATCGGACAGGGTCATTCCGCGGTCGCCGAAATCCCCGTTCGACTTTCCGTTCGGATTGCGGACCTTTTCACTGATCGCAAAGCTTCCTTCCGGGGTCCGCTCTGCGCCAAGGCCTACCGGATAATTGCGGACCACCATATTGCCGCTCAGCACCGCAAGCCGGTGCCTCGGTTTATCGACCACGATGCGCAGCGGTTCCGTTAAAGGCTTGGTGAGCGTCGAGGCGCCGGATGAAGCCGGCTCGGCCGCCGGGCCGGCCGACGCATCTCCGGCCCGCCGCGGGTGCTGTCTGACCCAGGCGGCCATCTCTCCGGGCAGCCGATCCTTTTCCTTCTCATAAAGCTCCTGCATATAGGGAGTGAGACCGGAAAGCGTATTATTCGGATAAGGCTGTGTCAACTGGCCGGCGTCTTCCGGAACGCGGCCGGTACGGCGGATATAGGCGGCAACCGCCGAACGGAGCACCATCTCCTGCTCCTGCTGCGTCATCCAAGCCGAGACGATACCGGATGCCTTGGACGGATCGCTGGGCTGGCGACCCGCAGCTTTCCGCATCATGATAATAAATTTGCTGCTGGGAGGCGCCCTCCTTGGCTTCAACGGATAACAGCAGCTCCGGTTTGTTCAGCCAGCCGATCCACGGCGTCGTTCCCATGAGGATGCCCCGCGCCAGAATGCCGTACCCGGCCGGCCGTTCCTGCAGCAGCATTTGCTGCAGTGCCGAGCCTACCGCTTCTTTCGTCTTCTGCCCCGCCAAATAATAAACCTTCGTTTCCTGCAGCCGCCGGGCCGTCACCTCCGGGGGCAGGGCGGCCTTCGGATTTCCGGAATCCGGAATACGCGAGGGCGCATAAACCACCGCGCGCGGCAGCGGCAGCGCCGTTAAGACCAGTGCCCGCAATACGGCCAGCCGCTTTTTGCGGCGCGATGCCTTACGCCACCGTTCAATCGGCTCAAGCGCCTCCGGCGGCAACTGTACCGTCTGGTTCTCGTAAGCCTCATATATTTCGCCCGCCTGCGCATAGCAGTATAGCGCCTTCCCCCGTTTGCCCGACGCTTCGTATTCCCGGCCGAGGAGGTACCATGCCATTTTATTATCCGGGTGCTGCCTGACGTACTTCTTCAAATAAGACGGATCCTGCCTGAAAAAGGCCTGCAGCCCTTTCTCCGTGCGGTCAGGTTTCATGAGCCACCCCTCTTTCCACCTTCTTCCTACTTTTATCGGCCGCTTGGAACCGAATCTTTAGACAAGAAAGACACCGCTGTGGGGAACCTGACCACGGCCGCACCGGCAGGGTGCCTTGCATCGAGTTAAGAACTCGCTGACGTTTTCTTTCGGAGAATGACGGTTCGGTTGGCATCGTTCCACTGCACGTCCAGTCCGGTTTCTTCGGCGAAGAAACGGACGGGGACATACGTGAGATCCTGCTTGATGTAGGGCTCCGTATCCGTCGGTTTCATGACAGGCCCTTTGCCCTGCTCCATCCGTCTGATTCCCGTACGCCCGACGTACAGTTCGATCGTTACCGCGTCTTTGACCAGCTGGACGGTCCGCGTAGATTCGTCGAATCCAACCTTGTAACCGAGCGCTTCCGCGATCGCCCGCACCGGCACCATCGTCCGGCCGTTCACGATTTCCGGCTGCGCGTCGAATTCGATCCACTTCGAGTCCAGGACCACCTTGATGCGGTCGTCCTGCGGTACAGGGTCCGGCGACCGGTATAAGCTGATTTTGCGGATTTTGTTGTTGAACGAATCCGCCACATACACGTTTCCGTCCGCCGCCACGGCCACATCCGTCGGTCGCTCGAACCGCGCGCCGCTCTCGGTTCCGTCGGCGGCCCCCGGCGAACCGTCCGCCGACCCCGCCAAGGTCGTTACCAGGCCGTCCTTCAGATAACGAATCGCATGATTTTGGCTGTCCGCAATGACCAGCCCGCCTTCTTCCGTCAGCGCCAGCCCCATCGGGTAATGAAATTTGGCCTGAAGGGCATTCCCGTCGGCATCATCTCCCGGTGCGTACAGCTCATTCTTGTCGTATAAACCTGATGCATCCGAAGCAAGGCTGGATCCGGCTACAGTGGTTACCTTGCCTTGGCCGAGGTCGATATAACGGATCCGCTGATTGCCGGAATCGCTGACGTACAGGTTCCCTTTGCTGTCCAGAACAAGACTTGTCGGTTCGTTAAACCGTGCGGCGACCAAATCGCCGTCCTGATAATCGCCCGCCATGACCGCTTGGCCCGGCGTTACGGCGATAACGCGGCTTGATGCGGCATTCAGCGTGCTTACTTCTCCCTCCGGGGTGATGCGGCGGATCAAGTGGTTCAGCGAGTCGGCCACGTAGACGGTACCGTCCGGGGCAACCGCCACATCCGTCGGATGATGAAAGGTTGCTTCCCTCCCTTTTCCATCCTTGCTCCCGATCAGTCCGCTGCCCGCCAGCGTCGTGACTTGTCCGTCTGCGCCGATCTTCCGGACCGCATGATTCTCGGAATCCGCCACATAGACATTTCCCGACGAATCCGCGGCCATCCCCATCGGCTCCCGGAAAACCGACATGTCCCTGGTTCCGTCCAGCAATCCGCCGGCGGGGAAGCCCTTCTCGTCGAGCTTATAGATCAAGCCGGCGTAGCTTCCGATCTGCCCATGATCCCATTTCCGAATCAAATGATTCCGGGAATCCGCGATGAGCAAGGAGCCGTCCGGCATCGCCGCGAGACCTGCGGGCATGCGGAACAAAGCGGAAAGCCCAGGCCCGTTCACGCCGCCTAAACTGCTGCCCCCAGCCGCCGTCGTCACCTCGGTTAACACCTGCCCATGTTCTCCTCTTAATCCGTCTTTGCCGATCGAAGCGGCGGAAACCCCGCCGCCTCCGATTAAAGCAAAAGAGATGACGGAAATTACAGCCGCCCTGCTTCCTGTTTTCATAGAGGTCCCCTTCCTGTATTCCCGTTAAGGCGCGCCGCCGAACGAACCGGCAGTTCATATACCGTTCCCGATTCGCTATTCACGATCTTCACATAAACCAAATCGGCCTTGGGCGTCACGTCCGTATTCAGTACCTGAAGCGGGATTCTTACGATCAGCTTTTCGCCGTTGATATTCAGATTATCCGCTCCCGTACTGCCGGCTGCAAATTGGGCTCCCGCATAAATCAGCTCATTTTGGGTCCCGCCCTTCACCTCGCGGAGGATTTCGACGGTCTGACCGCCGTCAAATACCGTTGAAGGCTCGTCGGTCGGCCGGGCGGGACCCGTATACTTCAGATCGCTGTTGTTATATACCAAATGCGCTTCAACGGCGTAAAGGGACCTGGCTCCGGTGAAATTTTTTAACATTAGAGCAAATGTGGCATAGCCGTTCTCCACGGTCGGCCCGGACAAATAGACAGAGCTGCCCGAATCCACAGAAATGCTGCCCGTTACCGGTATGCTTGCACCGCGCAAACCTGACTTTTCCGTCACCAGAACGAGCTGGTCGTAGGCGCCGTCAGGCGCCGGAATCGTCACGACCTCCGCTCCCTTTCCTTCCACGCCGGCCAGGATGGTATCCCCGTTCAAGACAAGCGACTTACTGCCGGCCGGCGCCTTGGCCCTGATGTTAACCATTCCCGGTCCGAAGACCGTATCCGTCACCGGACTGATTAACTCGGGCATGCCCGGATCGACCACGGTGATGGCGGGCAAAGACACAGGCGCGCTTCTTTCCCCTCCTCTTACCGTTCTTGCCGTCAACCGGTAAGTCCCTTCGGGGAGTGCATTCAGCTTAATGTCCGCTTCACTGTCCCCGCTCATCTCCTTCGTTCCAACCAGTTCGCTTCCATTATAAATCTGAACGGTCCCGCTGCTTGGCGCCTTTACTTTGATCACCACCGGATTCACCATGGTGATATCCGCGCGGGAGAGACGATCTGAGGCGCACTGGGAGTGGAATCGGATGAGGAGCTTTCCCCGGATGAAGATCCGCCGCTATTAGAAGAAGACACTGTCTGCGTCTGTCCGTTTTTCTTCTGATTCTCAAGGAACTGCTGCCGGGCCGAAGGGTCCAAAAGGGCCAGTAAAGCCTCCAACGCCTGCCGGTTCATCTGTTCGGAGGTTTGACTGTTCGTTTGATCGATTTGGCGCCGGTCCTCTTCCAGCTTGTCGAGAAGCGCGGATAATCTTTGCCGGTTGTCTCGGATCACACGCTGCTCTTCCGCAAAACTGTCGCTCTCCGGTCCGCTCTGCTTCTTTAATTCCTCGACAAGCGGGTCTATCCCGGCGGCTTGATCCAGCTTCGGAATATGATTCAAATCAATGCGCTTCTCCGGGTCCGAAATCCGCTTATTCAAGTCGTCAATCCGGTTAGCCCCGATCTTGTTGGCATCCACGGCCTCCTTCACGAGGCTCGGAATCCAGGCGTCAAAGTTCTGCAGAACCTTCTCCAGATCGGATGGAGAACTGAATTTGAGGATCGACTGCTGCTCCGGCTTCTCCATCCCTTGCTGGAATTGCTCCAGCAGCTTGTCCTTGATCCCGTCATTTTCTTTTTGGATATCCGGAATGTTATTGACGAACGCTTCCAGCACTCTAGGATCGGCCGTCTTAACGATGTTTTGGATATCGGCGTACGTCACCCTGGTCCGTAGATCCGCTTGCTGAGGCCCTGCGTTCAGGCTGATTTGCTGTGCCGGGTAGACGGTTACAAGTCCAGTGCTCCGTTCTTCTCCGTTATCCGCTTCAGCTCGGACCCGTCCGGAAGCCACGAGCATGACAGTCTCGCCCGTGTTCGGGTTGACGAAGGTCAAAAACTGCGTTCCGCGGACGCCCATGACAGCCGTCGGCGTCTCCACCTCGAACCGGTCGTCCGGGCTTACCAGAGACTTCACCTTCGACCACAGGGAGCCGGCCCAAGCTTTCAATTTGGATGCAGTCCCTTCCCCGTCTTCGGTTAATTCCGAGATGTATACTTCCGCATTGGCGCTGATCGTCAGTTCGTCGTCGCGGTCCGCGATGCGCAGGACGGCGGATGAGGCTTCTCCGGTCGTAATCAGATCGCCCTGATTCAGCGGCATGTCCTTATAGACCTCGTAGCTTTTCGAGCCTCCGGCTTTCTTTACCTTTACATCTCCGGTCACCTCAACTACGAGCGCGGCCCGGACCGTCTTGGCCTGGGCTTCCGGCGCCGTCCATAGGGAAAGCACGGTGAGCAGCAGGGCCGAGACGACGATCAAGGCCGTCGTCGGCCCCCATTTTCCCCTCCTTGTAAAGCTTACAGTTTCCACTATCTAGTGCTCCTCTCTCTCTGACCCGCGGAATCCACTATTTTAAATATCGGTTCCCGCCGGGAAATGATTAGGCAAGCGGCTAAGGCAGGTTTATGCTTTCATAAGATGAGGCTCCTCTTCATACCGAGCTTCCTTTCGTCCAAGGACCTCAAACAGCTTGAGCGGCACGCTCTTCCCTTTCATCAGCTTCTCGCCGGCAAAGCGGTATTCAAAGTCATTCCGGGTCCGCTCGTAGGTCCGTTCGGAGACAAGGATCTGATTGGGCCCTGTGCTCGATTCGATCCGGGCGGCCGTGTTGACATGGTCCCCGATCGCCGTATAATCGACGCGAAGGTACGAACCGATATTGCCGACAACCACCTCGCCCGTGTTGATGCCGATGCCCACGCTGACCGTAATCCCGTACTTGTCCCTTACTTCCGCCCGCACCTTTTCCATCCCCTGCTGAATCTCGCAAGCCGTCTTGACCGCATAATAGGGATGATCCGGCACATCCAGCGGCGCATTGAACAAAATCATGGCCGCATCCCCTATAAATTTGTCGATCGTCCCGTGATTGGCCAGCGCCCGCTCGGTGATCAGGTTGAACATCATGTTCAGAAAATCGACGACCTCCTCCGGTCTCAGCTTCTCGGACAAGGAGGTAAAGCCGCGGATATCGAGAAAAAGAATGCTCAGCTCCTTGCTGATGCCTCCAAGCCGGATTTCCTGCTCGGCCGCTGGCAATTTCCTTAACCAGATCAGGAGATATGTATCTGCCGAACTGCTTGGTGATATAATTTTTCTGCTTCGTCTCAAAATAGGTTTTCATGGCGATATTACCGAGATAAGAGACCAGGCCGCCGACTACGGCCCCCATCACGTCCAGATGGCGAAGCGAATATTGAAATAAGACGAACTGCCCCGCGATCAGGAGAACGGTCACAGCCGCTACCAGCACGATCCCCGGGATGGGCCGCAATCGCCAAGTGCTATAGCCGTACATCACCAGAATGAGCAGGGTGAGGCCCAGGGGCAGGAGCCTCCCTGTCGGCGTAATGACCTGCCCTTTCAAAATTTGGTTCAAAAGATTGGCGTGCGCGTAGACGAGATGCATGTGCTTCTCAATCGGAGTAATGCCTTCATCCGCCCCCGGCGCCGTATATCCGACAAGGACGAGCCGGTCCTTGAACGTTTGCATCGGGACGGAGCCGTTCAGCACCTTGATGAACGGGATCGTTTCGAAATCAAATTCCCCGGCGTCCCAGCGGATTCGAAGCTCCGACCGCGGCATCCCCTCCGCCACGGGCAAATTCATAAACCGCCGCACGTCCGCGTCCGCAAGCCGGGCCATCGCGAGGGACAGGGACGGATAGACGCCCTGCGGAGTATCGATTTGAAGCCAGTTCGACCGGATGACGCCGTCCGAATCGTATGCGGCATTGATATGGGCCCGGTTATTCTGGTTATAAAAAGCCGGAATCGGATCCACGACGGACTTCGCCGTCATCAGCTGACCCGCCTTGACCTCGGTGGACCTTGTGAACTCATTTTCCAGCCGAGCGTGGGACGGGATAATAATATTGCGGTATCCCGCCAGCGCATCGGCCAGGGCCTTGTCGCTTTCCGTACTGCCGCTGTCCGAATACAGCTCGATATCAAAGCCTATGACCTTGGCTCCGGCCTGCTCCAGCTTGTGAATCAGCTGTGCATACACCTTGCGGTCCCACGGATAAGGTCCCACTTCTCTGATCGATTGATCGTCAATCCCTATAATGACAATATCTTCATGCGGCTGTTGACTCATGGTATGCCTCAAGTCAAAATCGTACAAACGGTCGGATACCACTCCGATCGAACCGGAGAAAAGCAGTACGGCGCAAATGACAACAACGGCCAAATTGCCAAGCGCAATAACCGCCTTCCGGTTTAACCTGCTTTTCAATGTCATGCCCCCCAGTGTTTTCCTTAAGCTCTACTAAATAGTACCATAGGAAATAGGGCTTTTGGTCAAAAATGGAGAAGGCAAACAACAAAAAAGCCTGTCCCCGGCAAAGGAGACAAGCTTCTCGTCATACTTATGTCTTCTATTACTTATTAAAAGGAGCGTCCGCCACTTTGATGGAATCGGTCGGGCGACCGTCTTGTGCATCCTGCAGATCATCGTACAGATCTTCCGGAATTTCGGTTACGCCTTTGTTGCCGTCCCCGTCGTAGATTACTTCTGCCAAGCCCTCATCGTCGTAATCGTAAATGTCGGGAGCCGTAGCGCCGCATGCGCCGCAGGCGATACAGGTTTCTTTATCCACCCAAGTGTATTTTGCCATGTCTGATATTCCTCCTCTAATGGTTAACCTCATCCTAAAATATAATATAAAAGCAATGAAAGTTCAAATAGAAAGTAGTGAACGGTATGATAACTTATCCGTATCGGTTCAAGTGAAATCCAGATGAAACCTTTCCGCGATAAACCGGGCGAGTCCTTCGATATCGTCAATGCTGTATACCGGAACCCCACCTGAGGATTCGGCATGCGGCAAGTCGCCCACGGCGCAGGCAACGGGAGGCCGCGGGACGGCGCTTAGGATCTCCGCCTGCTCCTCTGTCCTGAAGACGGCGATCTGGTCATGGCTCCCCTGTTTGAAACCTTCTATTAATATAAGATCATAGCGGTGGTCCAGCCGTTCCAGCATTTGCTCCAAGCTCACCCGTTCTCTTTCACGGATCAGCGCTTCCTCGGGGGATATTACGACAACGGCTGAGGCTCCGCTCGCAGCGAACAAAGCTGAATCCGTACCGGGGACTTCTTTATAGTGCCCGTGGGCATCATGTTTTATCACGGCGACCCGGATCCCCTGCTCACCGAACCGGGCTGTCAACCGGGAAATCAGCGTGGTCTTGCCGCTCCCGGAAAATCCCGCAAAGCCGATCGCATTCGTCATTCGTCTTCCTCCAGTCCTCTCAGCTTCAAATGATCCATCTGCAGCGAGGTCCCGCGGATCTTGGAATTGCGGATCAAGGTGGAGGGATCGTCTCCCAGCATGCCGGCGGTTAGAATGACATGGTCCCCATACTTGTCGCGGAGTGCATCCATCGTTTGAATGAGCTTTTCCTTGAGCGGTCGCTTCTCATAGTCGAACAAATCGAGCTGAACCGGTGTTTCCTGCTTCGCCGTCAAATTTTGCACGGTCACCCCCAGCGACCGCACGGGCTCCCCTCGCTTCCAGTGGCGGTCGAACAGCTTGCACGCCTCCCGGTAAAAAATATCGGCATTCTCCGAAGGCTCGGACAGCTTCGCCGCCCGGGTGATGGTCTTCATGTCCGGGTCGCGGATCGTGATCTGCACCGTGTTCGCCATCAATCCTTGTCTGCGCAGGCGCCGGCCGACCTGATCGCTGAGATTGAGAAAAACGCGATGAATCGCTTCCCTCTCCGTATAGTTCGATGGCGGCGTAGTGGTATGCCCGATCGATTTGCTCTGCTCATGCTCCGGATTGACGGGAGAATGATCTTCGCCGTTGGCCGAACGCTTCAGAACCGCCCCCATAATGCCGAAATGATCGGTAAGCGACTTCTCATCGGCATTCGCCAGCTGCCCCAGCGTATGAATCTGGAGCCGCTTCAGCTTCTCGGCCGTCTTCTTCCCGATACCGAACAAGTGGGAGCAGGGCTCAGGCCACAGCACCTTGGGAACATCCCTCTTCCGCAGAACGGAGATGCCGTTCGGCTTCTTCATATCCGACGCCATCTTGGCCAGCGGCTTGTTCGGGGCGACCCCGATCGAGCAGGGCAGATGCAGTTCTTCGCGGATCCGGTCCTGGATCGTATGCGCGATCTCCAGAGGCGTTCCGAGCGTCTTCGAGCCGGTGATATCGATATAGCATTCGTCGATCGACATCGCTTCGACAAGCGGGGAATATTCATAGGCGATTTTCATAAAACGGCGGGAAAAGGACCGGTACAAATCGAAATCGGGCTTGATCAGGATGAGCTCGGGACACAGCTTCTGCGCTTGTCCGACCAGCATACCCGTGCGGACCCCTTTTTCCCTGGCCTTGTAAGAACAAGTCACAATAATGCCCTTGCGCAGCTCCACACTGCCCGCCACAGCTACCGGTTTGCCCTTGTACTTCTCAGGCTCGACCGCTTCGTGGACGGAGCAGTAGAAAGCATTCATATCGATATGTAAAATCACTCTTCCATTAACGGGGTATCCACCCTGGTTCGAAGGCTTCATCGCTTACCAAACCTCCCGATTTCAGCATACTCTCCGGGCCCCGTAAGGTCAAGAAGCCGCGGCCCCGTTTCTACTACCCTACAGAGGAACAATTGTGCTATAATTATGAATTATATTTTCAGTACGTATGCTTTTAGGAATCAGGAGGACAATCCATGGCCAATACGGTTAAAATTTTTGATACCACTTTAAGAGACGGTACCCAGGGGAAGGCATCAGCCTTTCGGTTGAAGACAAATTGAAGATCGCCCAGAAGCTGGATTCGCTGGGGGTTTCCTATATAGAAGGCGGTTGGCCGGGAAGCAATAATAAGGATATCGAGTTTTTCAACCGGGTGAAAGAACTGAACCTGCAGCATGCCAAAATCACCGCCTTCGGCAGCACGCGGCGCAAAGAGACGCTTCCGGAGAACGATATCAACCTGAACCGGATTCTGGAGGTGGGCGTTTCCGTTGCGACCATTTTCGGAAAGTCCTGGGATTTCCATGTTCATAAAGCGATCCAAACGACCTTGGAAGAAAATTTGGCGATGATCTATGATTCCGTCAAATTTTTGAAGAAGAACGGCCTGGAAGTGATCTACGATGCGGAGCACTTCTTCGACGGATATAAGAACAACCCGGAATATGCTTTAGCTACGATTAAAAAGGCGGAGGAAGCCGGTGCCGACTGGATTGTCCTGTGCGATACGAACGGAGGCACGCTGCCCGGCGAAATCTCGGCTATCGTGACGAAGGTGAAGCAAACGCTGTCCGCACCGATCGGCATTCACGCCCATAACGACTGCGAGCTGGGAGTGGCCAACTCCTGGGCGACCGTCATGGCTGGAGCAACGCAGGTGCAGGGCACCATCAACGGCTTCGGGGAACGCTGCGGCAACGCCAACCTGTGCTCGATTATCCCGAATCTGCAGCTGAAGCTGAAATACGATGTGATCAGCGAGCAGCGACTTGCCGGCCTCACGAACGTTGCCCGTTACGTAAGTGAAATCGCCAATATGCATATGCCCGTCAACCAACCGTTCGTCGGCGCGGCGGCATTCGCTCATAAAGGCGGCATTCACGTGTCGGCGATTCTCCGCAATTCCAGCACATATGAACATATTGCGCCGGAGCTTGTGGGCAACAAGCGCGGGTCCTCGTTTCCGAGCTGGCCGGACAAAGCAACCTGGTGTTCAAGGCGCAGGAGCTCGGGCTCGACTTTGACACGAACAATCAACAAACCAAGCAATTGATCGACCGGATCAAGCAGATGGAGCACGAAGGCTATCAATTCGAAGGAGCCGACGCTTCGCTCGAACTGCTCATCCGGAATGCTTATGGCAAGCTGGAGGAAGTGTTTGCACTGGAATCGTTCAAAATTCTGGTCGCCAAGTCGGAAACCGGCCCTGTCAGCTCCGAGGCTATCGTCAAAATACGGGTCAACGGTCAAACGGAATTTAACGCGGCCGAAGGCAACGGTCCGGTGAATGCGCTGGATAATGCGCTGCGCAAATGTCTGGTGAAACACTACCCGGGCATTCAGGATATGATTCTGTCGGACTACAAGGTTCGCGTATTGGATGAGAAAGATACGACCGCGGCGAAGGTCCGCGTATTGATTGAGACGACGGATTTCAAGAACACATGGAGCACCGTCGGCGTTTCCGAGAATGTGATCGAGGCCAGCTGGATGGCGCTGGTGGACAGCTTCCGCTATGCACTGCTCGGGCTAGCACCGACTGAAACCGCACCGGAGCCGGAGAAAGAACGGCTTGGGCTCGTTAATCACTAATGAAAACAGCCGCTTCAACTCCCTGCTAAGGGGGCGAAGCGGCTGTTTTCATTTCAGCGACCGTTCAATTTTGGCATCCCACTGCTCTTTAGGGAGCATATGGACGACCTCTCGCAGCTTCCCGTCGCGGTCGATCAGAAAGCTGGTCGGAACGAACAGAATCCGGTATAAATCGGTCGCCTTCCCTTCTTTATCAAGCAGTACGGGGAATGTTACGCCATATTGCTTGACAAAGCCCTTGACCCCGCCCATGCCGTCCCCTTTGGTCACATTCACGGCGTAGAGATCGATTCGGTCTTTATAAGCCTCGTAAATCCGTTTCAAATCCGGAGCCTCTTCATGGCATGGACCGCACCAGGACGCCCAAAAATTGAGGATCAGCGGTTTCTCCCTCTTGCCTCCGACGGAATAGCGTTTGCCGTCCAGCCCTTCCAGGTGAAACGCCGGAGCCGCCTGTCCGATAGCGGCATTAGAGGAGCCCGCCGACGCAACTTCCCGATCCTCCCCCATCACCCGCGTTTGGCCCCAAGCCAGCACCGACAACAAGATTACCGCGGATACGGCGACGATATATTTTCTCATGGATTGACCCTCCTGCCGCCTTCCGGCGTTTTTCATCATTATGCCCATTTTCTCCATGTTTCAGGAATGGCATAACCCGACAAGCATGAGGTGTCCGAGCCAAGGGTACATTAAGTGTTACATTGGCATATCAGGAGGCCGAAGGATAAGTCATGGAAAAAACAAAAACAAGAAAATTAAATATTGGGTTCGAAAGCGACATAGAACCTGGAAAAGCGGCAGGCACCGAGGGAAAGCAGAATAAAAAATCGGCCGGCGGGGGAAAGAAACATCAGCCAAGGGGCACATCTGGGAGTTTATTGCCATTGCGACCGTGCCGCTCGTGCTTGTCCTCGGCAATTCCATGCTCGTACCGATTCTTCCCGATCTTCAGGAGCGTCTCGGCATAAGCCAGTTTCAAAGCAGTCTTGTCATCACACTGTTCTCGGTTACGGCGGGGCTGGTAATCCCGATTTCCGGATATTTGTCTGACCGTTTTTCCAGGAAAGCCATTATGATCCCTTCTCTGATCATTTACGGCGCGGCAGGCGTTCTGGCTGGGTTCGGGGCGATCTGGCATTCCTACGGCGTCTTGATTACAGCAAGAGCGATCCAGGGACTGGGTGCGGCCGGTACGGCGCCGATCGCCATGGCACTGGCCGGAGATTTATATAAGGAAGCGATGGAGAGCAAGGCGCTGGGTTTGACGGAAGCCTCCAACGGAACAGGCAAAGTGGTCAGCCCGATTCTCGGTTCTCTCCTGTCGCTTATCGTTTGGTATGCAGCATTCTTCGCTTTCCCGTTCTTTTGTCTGCTGTCTCTGTTGGCCGTCATTTTCCTATTGAAGGAACCCGAGAAGAAGAAGCGACCGCCGAAGCTGGGGGAATACCTGAAGAGCATTGGCGAAGTCTTGAAGAAAAAGGCGACTGGCTGATCACCTCCTTCTTCGCCGGCTCCATCGCGCTGTTCGTTCTTTTTGGCGTGTTGTTCTATTTATCGGACATCCTGGAGACGGCACCCTACTTTATTGACGGCGTGAAAAAAGGCCTGGTCCTCGCCATTCCGCTTCTCGGCATGGTCATCACGTCCTACACCACCGGGGCGCTGATCAAGAAGAACGGGACGGTTATGCGCTGGCTCATCAACATCGGGATGGTTCTGATGACCGCCTCTTTAGGTCTCTGCATTTTCTTTTACAGCAAAAGCATCTATGTCTTTATCGGGTCGCTCACGCTCAGCAGTATTGGGACCGGGCTGCTCCTTCCCTGCCTCAACACGATGATTTCCGGGTCTGTACAGCGGGAACAGCGAGGCATGATCACCTCCATCTATAACAGCCTGCGCTTTCTTGGCGTGGCCGCGGGGCCGCCGCTGTTCGGCTGGATGATGGAGAAGTCGGACCAGCTGGTATTCATTACGGTGACGATTCTGGCCTTGATTACGCTGGGATTGGTATTTTTCCTGATCAAGCCGCAGGGAAAAATCGGGGGTAACGGGGGATGCGGCAGGAACCGCCCGATCTGGTATAATGGAGGTAAGCTCAGGTTATCACGAAAAGGCGGTTCTCACCATGACGCATGCTTCTTCCCTCTTTCGAATTTCATCCGCTTTGAAGCAGCAAATCCTTCGCTACTGCAGCTTCGTACGGCCGCATGAAGCATGCGGCTTTTTAGCAGGGCATAAGGAAGCGGAGCATCAGTACCGGGTAGACACTTTCATTCCCATCCGCAACGTCCATCCGGAGCCTGAAAATCATTTCCAGATGGACCCTTTGGAAACGATAAGCGTCTTGTCCCGTTTTTCGCCCGGGGAACTAATTGGCATCGTGCATTCGCATCCAAGAGCGGCGCTGGTTCCTTCCGGTAAAGATTTGAATACGGAATGGCATACCGTGCCCAGCCATTGGATTGTTTCTTTAGCCCAAGCATCGCGGCCGGTTATCGAAGCCTATGGCTATATCCGCTCGGATGATCGAGTCTGCTGGATCAAGCATTTCATCAAGACGATTGATTTCAATGAACAACAAAAAAACCCCCGAAATGCGAAACATTCCGAAGATTCAATGATGGCTTAAATGCGTATATAAATCACCGAGCGTCTGTATGTCCCGGGATTGGACCTGAACCATCAGCTTGGACCAAAGCTTCGCCGTCATCATGGCATCCTCGAGCGCGTGATGGCGCTGAGTCACTTCCACTTCGTAGTGATCGAGCAGCGTATCCAGGTCGTAGCTCTTCAGCCTCGGGTTCAACCATTTGGCGATCATCATCGTATCGAGCATACGGTGCGACAAATTAACCTTGGACGTCTTCCAGAGGGCGGAATTCAAAAAGTGTTTGTCATGCCCCGAACCGTGCGCAACCAGCACTTTCTGCTGCACAAATTCCAGGAAGCCGCGCAATGCATGCAGCAGATCGGGAGCCTCCTCCGTCATGCCGTTGGTGATCCCCGTCAGTTCCTCTATTTCCCGGGGAATGGTCCGCTTCGGATTGACCAGGCTGTAGAAACACTCCTCCTTGAGCATCTCCGTCCCCTTGACGGCCACCGCACCCATCGCAATGATCTCATCCCCGTTATACGGCGAAAAACCGGTTGTTTCCAAATCGAAAACAACCAGTTCCACCGTTTCCAGCGGGATATCGTACAACGAATGCTTTCTCTGTTCTTTCATTATGGATCGGATGAAGGCCATCTGCTGGGCGCTCTGCACATCGAACATCGAAGTAAGAGCCGGTGTCAATCCGCCCATCTTGTACAGATGCCACATCCTCCCTGCCGGTCTCATGTCCTTCATTCCATCCACCTACCCTTTTTCCATCTCTTTATGAACGCTTTTCTTAACGTATTTTTGCAGGTCATTCCCGATGCGAAGGCACAGCTTTAGCTCTCTGACCCGTTCCTTCGTCAGCGGCTCCGGTGTAAGCTTCCCCCGCGTCGAATAATGTCCGTTCCCGATTTGATAAGGCGTTAATGAACGAAGCTTTAGGGCGATGCTAAGTGCTTCGAGCCAGTCACCGCCGATCTCGTCCTCCACGAATCCGCTCTGGACAAGACCCTGAATCCGCTTTTCGGTCGAAGTCTCACGAACCCCCGCTTCGATGGCGAGCGGCCGTACCCCGTTAACGATCGGGATGTAGGCGCCGTATTTGATATCCACGCCTCCCGCATCCTCCCCGTACCGTTCCCGGATCAATTGACCGAATACGCCGAGAGACACCTTGTGATGAAGCGTGTTATGAAGCATGTGCTCCAGCATGGCCGGATGCTTCTCGACATAAGAATACAGCTCATCCATCAATGACCGGCCCAGACGCTCGTCGCCGTACACGGTCCTGAGATCCGCCATGATCAAAAGATAACGAACATGCTCCCAATGGGGATCGTTCAGCCACTCTTTCAGCATTTCCAAATACGCGGACTTCGGCTTGCGCCATTTGGCGTTTGTGCAAATCACTTCACCGCTGCAGGGCGGGTAACCAGTAGTCTCCAGTCCGGCGGATACCCGTGCGGCCAGCTCGGTGAAGTAAGTCTCCGCTTCATGACGAAGCTCTTCCGTTCCCGGATCGGCATAGATCAATCCGTTATCCTGATCGCTCCATAAGGTCTGCTCTCTGCGTCCTCCGCTGCCGAACAAGATGAAGGCATAAGCGACGGGAGGCTCGCCTTTCTCCTCTTCAGCCATCCCGCTTAACGTAAGCTCCACCACGCGGCGGATGACAGCATCGTGCCACGCATTAACCGCATGATTCCAATCGACCGGATCTGAAAAAAGGAGATGCTGCTGGAACGTCTCATGGGCCCGATCCCTAAAGTCTCTCAGCTCCTGAATACTGCCCGCTTCGCCGACTTCCCGAAGAATCTTTTCCATAGAGAGACGTTCCATAACTGCATCCCCTTAGCGATAAATGATGTTCATTTTACCTAGATGTTAGATGATTTGTGCAGATCCGCCGGCTTGAGCTTTCTTCATTTGCTCAGGATAGCCGTAGGTTCCGTGCTCGGAGAGGTCCAGACCAATGATTTCTTCTTCCTCCGTAACGCGCAATCCGATCGTCGCCTTCAGGATGTACAGAATGACGAAGGAAAGGACAAGCACGAACAGGAAGGCACCGAATACGCCGAGCGCTTGCACGCCCAATTGCTCCAGACCGCCGCCGTAGAAGAGACCCGCTTTGCCGATGCCTACCTTCTCAGCAAGCTCAGGTGTTGCGAATAGTCCCGTGGACAAGGTTCCCCAAATCCCTGCGATGCCGTGAACGGAGAAGGCGAATACCGGATCGTCCACGCCGGCTTTCTCAAACCATTGAGCCGTGAAGAAGGTCAGGATGCCGGAGATCGCTCCGATTAGAATGGATGCGCCCGGAGTTACGAAAGCGCAGGATGCGGTGATTGCTACGAGTGCCGCCAATACGCCGTTTAGCATGCTTGGAATGTCCGCCTTGCCGAAGTACATCCAGGAAACCAGGAGTGCCGCTACTGCGCCCGCCGCGGAGCCGCCAGGTTAGTCGTAAGTGCAATGTATCCGAAGAATCCGTCTCCCATCGCGCTCAGCGTAGAGCCCGGGTTGAAGCCGAACCAGCCGATCCAAAGAATGATAACGCCCAGAACCGACAGCACTTGGTTATGACCGGGAATCAGATTCGGCGTTTTATCCTTATTATACTTGCCGATCCGCGGTTTGAGCAGAAGTGTGGCAACCAGTGCCGCGGTTGCGCCTTGCAAGTGAACGACCGTGGAGCCTGCGAAGTCCTGCATGCCGATCTTGGACAACCAGCCGCCGCCCCATACCCAGTGAGCTACGATCGGATAGATGACAACCGTGAACAGAATGCCGAAGATGAAGTAGACCGGAAGCTTGCCGCGCTCTGCGAAACCGCCCCAAGCGATGGCCAAGGATACGCCGGCGAAAGCCAATTGGAACAAAAATTTAATCGAGATCGGTACATCGGAGGCACTGAGCGAGCCGAAAGCCGCTTTGGCCTGCTCTTCCGTACCGTCTACGAAAAAGCCCGTCGTACCGAAGAAGCTGTTCCCGTCGCCAAAAGCGAAACCGAAGCCGATCGCCCAGAAAGCGATGGCGCAAAGACCGAAGGTCAGGACGGTTTTGCCTGCTACGTGGCCGGCATTCTTCATCCGCGTGGACCCCGCTTCCAGAAGAGCGAAACCTGCTTGCATGAAGATAACGAGGATCGCGGCTAGCATAACCCAAACCGCATCAATTGCCCCTTGGAGCTGAGCCGGTGTTGCATCGTCAGCGGCAAATGCCATCGTTGGCACCATAACTGACATAAGTCCGGTCGATAAGAGCAACTTCTTTAACATCGTGACCACTTCCTTCTAAATGTAAGTTATTATAACATCACTTGAAATTCTTAATGTCATTATATACACGGCCTATCGTTTTGGCAATAGGTTTTTCGATAAAATACAGGAAAAAACGAAAAATAACCTCACATCAAATATGCATAATTCGGTTTTATTGTCCATATATTCAATATCATTAGCCATAAAACATAACATATCTTATTTTTATGTGGAAAAAATTCCCGGATTTTGCAAAATAAAGATTGGCATAAGCCTTATGGATAAGCCGGAAAAGCATAACGTTTGACTGTATGGTTTTCATTGGAGTATCATTAAATAAGGAGATCTTTTTCGAAATGAAATGTGAGGTGGGAATCATGGGGTTATGAAGCTTTATAAGATCGGTGAGCTGGCCCGTCTATCCGAGGTCAGCCCGAGGACGATCGACTATTATACGAAGCTTGGTTTGATCGAACCGGAAACAAGGTCCGATACCAACTATCGGCTGTATAGCGATGAAACCTTAACCCGCTTGAAACGTATTGAAAGTATGAAAAGGGAGAAATATAGCTTAGAAGAAATCAAGGCTACCTTAACGCGCTTAAACAAGGTAAGCCCGGATGATCTGGTGGCAGATAAGCTTACATCTCTGCAGCATCTCATTAAACAGGTTGAGAAAGAAGCGAAGGAAGCGGAGATGCTTGTAGAGAAGCTCAAGCCGTCCCAGCTCAAGAACCTTCATAAGATGCTGACCCCTTCGGCCGCGGCTTGCATTGAAGCTCTGCTGCTGCTTTGCTGGGGAAAGGCCCCCTTTCCTAATACTTAACTTTGGAGGATGAGCACGATGTTTTTCTACTGGCCGATGGACATTTTGATTTTCATTGCTTTCGGTCTCTCCCTGTGGGCGCAGTTTCGGGTGAAAGGTACCTTTAATAAATGGTCCGAGGTGCCGACCCAGTCCGGGATGACGGGATACGAAGCGGCGCGGCGGATGCTCGATGCGAACGGATTGTATGACGTTCCGGTTGAACCCGTACCCGGAGCGCTTACCGACCACTACGATCCGACGCGGCGGGTCGTCCGGTTGTCCGAGCCGGTATATTATGAAAGCTCGATTTCTGCAGTTTCAGTTGCCTGCCATGAGGTGGGCCACGCGATTCAGCATAAAGTACATTACCCGATGCTGGCGCTTCGCCACAGCATGTTCCCGGTAGTGAATTTCGCATCCGGGGTCGCTCCGCTGCTGATTCTCGCCGGCCTGTTCTTTCAACAGTTCAACTTCCTGCTTGGCCTCGGAATCATTTTCTTCTCGGCGGCCGTCGCTTTCCAGGTCGTTACCCTGCCGGTCGAGTTTAACGCCAGCAACCGCGCCCGCGATTTGATGGTTGCAGAGGGGTTTATCACCAACGATGAAGAACGCGGCGTTGCGAAGGTGCTGAATGCGGCGGCGCTGACTTATGTAGCCGCGGCGCTGATCTCCGTGCTTGAGCTGCTCAAGTACATCATGATCTTTAACAACCGCAGCGACGATTAATTTCAACCGTCTCGACGAAAGGGTCGCTCTCAAGCATATGCTTGGGAGCGACCCTCTTTGTTGTCACGTGTCCGCAATCATTCGGCAACGGGCTCGAACCACAGATCGCGGAACTGCACCCAGCCGAGCGCGTTAAGGGAAACATTTTTCAGAGACGGATGGAATAAAGTCCGCTGCGTATGCTGGAACAGGAAAAAGACGTAAGCCTCTTCTTGGATCAGATTCTGCAGCCTTCGCAGATAGCCTTCCCGCGTCACCTGTGAGCCTTCCTGGTACAGACGGTCGATCAGCCAATCCGTTTGCTCGCGAAGCTCTGTCCCGAGATGCGTACGAAGGCTGCAGGATACCTCCGATTGAAAGAGCTCAATTACCGACAGCGCCAGATTGTGATCCAGCACATTGCGGATCAGGCTGAAGTGAGCTGCAGCAATCTGCTCCAGCCGGTCCTCTCCGGAGCGGAATGGCTGGATCTCGATCACGATCCCAAGCTCGGCAAGCTGCGGCCGCCAGCTCACGAGCCGCCCCGGTAAACCAGGCCGCATCCGAGGTCAGCAAAGTCAGCGTCTCGCCAGCATAACCGCTCTCCGCCAAATAGCGCCGCGCCAAGATCGGATCATACTGCTCGTCCGTGCTGCTCAGGTCCTGATCCAAAGCATAAAACCAGCGGGAGAGCGCCGTTTTATCCTCTTCGCCCGGCGGAATCAGCTTCTTCCGGTCCACTCCGTGAATAAACGCTTTTCTGAAGCTCAGTCGCTGCTGAGGCCCTGGCAGATTCAAATTAAAGGTAAGAAAGCTGGAATCCCGGCCGACCGCTTCGATCACTTTCCAATCCTGCGGAATCTCGCCCGAAGTGAGTTCCTTGCAGTCCTGAATGCGCATCAAATAAGGCGGCGACTCAACTGAACTGGCTTTACGCAGTAATTCCGGCGTGTACCAGACTTCGACCCGGTCCAGGTGGGACCGCTTGTCATAGTAGCGGGAGAACGCCTCGAGCACGAGCATGCTTTCGTTATGCTGCACGATTCGAAACGGTCCCGTGCCCACAGGCATTTGGCGGAAGTTTTCCCCGAGCCGCCGAACGGCATCTTCCGGTACAATCGCCGCCCGTTCAAAACTCAGATGATACAGAAAGAGCGGATTCGCCCGGCGCAGCTTCAAACGGATAATGTATTTGTCGCGAACTTCAACGGATTCGACGCCGGAGAACAGCCAGCGGTGCGGGGAACGCAGCTCCTCACCCTTCAGCCTCTCCAGCGTAAACCGTACATCCTCCGCGGTCATTTCTCTTCCGTGATGAAAGTAAACCCCTTTGCGCAAGTAAAACGTCCAATGGAGGCCTTTATCGCATACCGTCCAATAATGAGCGAGGCCGCCCTCGATTTCGTCCGTCTTGGCATTGTATTTGACCAGACAGTCGAAGATTTGCTGCCCCAGATGAGCTTCCACCACATAGGTCAGCGGCGCCGGATCCAGGCGAGCGGATCGGCTTGCTGTAAGGCGACCGCAGGATGTCGGACCGCTGCTTGCCGCGCACTTCCGGGTGAAAGCCGAAGTGGGTATCCAGCCAGTAAACGAACCGGTCCTTCACCGAAGGCAGATGCGACTGTTCCTCGAGAAAAGCGAACGCCTGCTGGATGTCCCCCTTTTCCACCAAGCCTTGAGCCGTCTCCAGTGCAACTTCCTCTGCGGGGATCAGAAATACCATTCTGGAGCTGTTCCCGCGCCCTCGTCCGGGGATCCAGCGAATCCATGCCGTCTCTTCCATTCGGCGAAGCACCAGATTCACATTGCGGCCGGAGCATTGGAAGATGCCTGCCAGCTCCTGCATCGTAATTGCCACCTCTTCCCGCTCTTTCACATTCGGATAACACTTCCGCAGCTGCATGTAATAGTAATCGAGCATCCGCCACAGCTCCCTTAAAAGATGAAGAAATAATAAAATATGCTACACTTTTTATTCATCTTTATCAAGCTATAATAAAAATTAGAAAGCGGTACGGCAAGCCGCTGAATAAAGGGAAGCTCCGGAGATGCCGCTCCAGAGAGCTTCAGTGGAGGGTTTTCTCATGATGAACCTGTTTGAACTTGAAATGCAGATGAAAGCACATGCGAGAGAAGTCGAACGAAAAGCAAACAGCACCCGCTTGTCTCAGGTGCCGCTCATGGATTGGTCGCTCGGGGCGCTCACGCTCAGCCTGTTTATAAACTGATCTTACTTGTGTCGGAAAAACTCGAGTAAAAATTGCCGGAAAACTTCCGCTACAAGCGGAAGCTTCTCCCCTTTCCGGTGCACCAGCCCAATGCTGCGCGTCACCTGAGGCTCCGTAACCCGGATCTTCACCGGCTGGAGCTCGCTGATCTCGGTCAGCGCCATCTCCGGCAAGCAGACTTACCCCCATGCCTGCCGCCACGAGCCCCCGGATCGTATCCGTTTCCTCCCCTTCAAAACCAACCTGCGGCTTAAACCCGGCCTTCGCACACGCATCGATCACAATTGAACGCAAGGAATACTCCTCACTGAACATGACGAAATATTCGTCCTTCAACTGCTCCAGACGGATCGATTGATACTCCGCCAGCACATGCCCTTTCGGAATGATCGCAAAAAGCTCCTCGTTCAGCAGCAATTCGCCGGTCACATGCTCATGCTTGTCCGGAAAAGGTGAAATAAAAGCAAGATCGATTTCGCCTTTGACGACGTCACGGATCAAACTGTTGAAGGTTCCCTGGCGCAGGCGGAACTTCACGTTGGGATAGTCTTTGCGGAAATGCGCCACCACGGTGGGGAGCAGGTAAATGCCGAGACTGTGCGGAAACCCGACCCGGATCTCGCCGCATTCGGGATCCAAATATTCGTGAATCTCATTGACGGCCCTTTCGAGGTCCGTGATGATCCCTTCCACCCGGCTTAAAAACAGCTTGCCGACCGAGGTGAGCTGCAAATTGCGCCCCTTCTGAACGAACAGCTGTACGCCGAGCTCTTCCTCCAATTGATGAATTTGACGGCTGACGGCCGATTGAGCGACATGAAGCTCCTCCGCCGCTTGCGTTACATGCTGCTTACGGGCTACCTTGACAAAATACTGCAGCTGTCTTAATTCCACATGCCTGTGCTCCTTTTTATCGTCCCATTGGACAAGCTCCCTATAGAAAGTTTATAATATTCAGTGGTAAAATACCAACATCTCATTTCGTTGAAGGAGGCCCCTAAACCATGGCTCAAGAGCGTACTGGTGTGGCGACATTCAAAGGAAATCCGTTAACCCTGATCGGACCTGAAGTGAAAGTGGGCGACAAAGCACCGGATTTTACGGTTAACAAGAACCTGCTCGAAACGGCTTCCCTCGCCGATTACAAAGGCAAAGTAAAACTGATCAGCGTAGTTCCTTCCCTGGATACGGGGGTATGCGACGCGCAAACCCGCCGTTTCAATGAAGAAGCGGCCAAGCTTGGCGATAACGTGGTTGTGCTGACAATCAGCGTAGACCTTCCGTTCGCCCAGTCCCGCTGGTGCGGAGCTGCAGGAATCGACAAAGTCGTTACGCTGTCGGATTACAAGAATCATTCCTTCGGTCAAGCTTACGGTGTCCTGCAAAAAGAATTCCATCTGCTGCACCGCTCCATCTTCGTGATCGATGCGAACGATACGGTGCAATACGTGGAATACCTGCCGGAAATGACCGAGCATCCGAACTACGAAGCGGCTATCGAAGCTGTGAAGAAACTGGTTTAATCTCGCTACATATTCGAACGTTGAAAAAAAAACAGCGAAAGGCGGCAATTCCGCTTCTCGCTGTTTTTTTGATACAAGCTTAATTATTTATTTTATAGGCGGCAAGCCGTTTGTCGATATGCCGGTATATATCCAGGATCGTCCGGTAGTTCGACCCCAAATCGCCAAGGGAACCGCGCGAAGCGGAATAAATATCGACGGCAGTCTTAAGAGGGTTAATGGAAAAGAGCGTAAGGGTGATATCCTGCGTGCGGCCTGTAATCGTTCTCTTCTCGACCACGATTTCCCCTACGTTCCTCACTTCATGAAGCGAGCTTGTACCCGCTCAGTTTCTTGAACATGTTAATGATTTCATCCCACGCTTGATCCATGGAAATTTTGTAATAGCGGGTTTTGAGCAGCGGATCCCTTGCTTTCTCTCCCGTGGTTTCATGGTCGCGTATGAGACCGATTAAGGTGCGCTTCAACAAAGCTTTCCCTCCTAAATAAGTCTTGCTTCGAGCAAAGCTGCTTCGTAAGCAAAGTCAATGAAGTACAAGATGACCGTTTAACACTATCTTTTATCATATCATTGTTTGACGGACAGAGGAAGAGGAAATGGGGAATTCGTCCATCTTTTGTACATAAACCGTTCCCCTTGTAACCTGTTACACGGATCAGCTATAGTGAACGTGAAGATCCGTTAATCCCCTGTAGGAATGGAGTGTTGTAAATGATCGTCCGTCCGGCTCGCAACGCGGCAGAGGTCGACCTGGTTTACGCTATAGAGGAACGAAGCTACCCGCCTGAGGCGGCGGCAACAAGGGATGCGTTCCATAAACGCCGGCTGACGTTCGGCGATTATTTTCTTGTGGCCGAAGCGGAAGACGGGAGTCTTGCTGGCGTCGCCAACGGCGTCCGGCTGGGTCATGACCGGCTGGAAGACGAAGGCATGAAGCAGATGGCGTCATACGACCCGGAAGGCCGCTTCTTCTGCCTGCTCACCGTGGCCGTGGATCCGGCTTACCGGGGCAAGGGTATCGGGCGATCCCTTGTCAGCTCCGTCGTCAAGCAGGCGGCATCCGACCGTCTGGAAGCGGTGATCCTGATGTGCGAAGAGCATCTGATCCGTTTTTACGAAGAGCTCGGCTTCACTTATTTACGGCCTTCGGTTTCAACCCACGGCGGAATGGCCTGGCATGAGATGAAGCTTCAGCTGGCTCCGGTTACTGGAGCGTCATTTTCGCCCGGATGACCGACGATACGGCACCGAGTGCGCAGCTGTCTTCGCCCAGACGGGAGTAATCCACCTGGACCCGGAAGGACGTAAGATACGAGAACCGGGATTCGAGCGATTGCTGCAGGCTCTCGCCCAGCCACGGACTAAACTGGCTCATCGCGTTGCCGATCACAATCATCTGCGGGTTCAGCGTATGCATCATATTGCCGACACCGATGCCGAGATAACCGCCCGCCCTGCTCATAGCGGCAATGGTGTCGGCATCCCCGTCATGTAACCGGTGAAGCAGCGTTTCGGTAATGCCCGGTGCGTAGTCCAGCCCTAGTTCGCCCGCTACAGCCTTCTCCGAGGCATACTGCTCCCAGCATCCTCTGCCCCCGCAGGAGCAGGGCCTTCCGTTCGTTTCGAGCGTCGTATGGCCGACCTCTCCGGCAAAACCGCGGTTCCCCCGAAACAGCTCCCCGTTCAGGATCAGCCCCGCACCAATCCCCCGGCCACGCTCAAATAGAGCATGTTCGTACAGCCGGGTGCCGCTCCGGCGCCATACTCCCACTCGCCGAGCGCCGCCAGGTTCGCTTCGTTGTCGATCACGACGGGCACGCCCAGCTCCTCTTCCAGCCGCTCCTTCCACGCCAGGTTCTTCCACCCCGTATGCGGGATGAACATAATCCGTCCGGTCGGGTATTCGACAAAGCCGTGGATCCCGATGCCGACCCCGAGCAGTCCGAGCGGAGCCGGCGGCAGAGCGGTAATTTCGCTTTGCAGCACGCTCAGAAGAAAGCCCAGCAAGCTGGGCGGGAGACGATTCCGGCGTCAGCGGGAATTCGTAAGCATACACTTGCTTCCTGACGATAGCCCCACGCATATCCGTAACTAGCAGCAGTAAATTGGTGCTTCTGACATCCACTCCGATGACGTAGCCCGCCTGCGGATTCAGTTCCAGCATCACCGGCTTGCGTCCCCGCTCGATTCGCCGGTCCCCGTCTCTACCACCAGATGTTCCGCAATAAGCTCCTCTACGAGTGCAGACACAGTAGCCCGGGTCAGCTTGGTCCGTTTGGCCAGCTCCGCTCGGGAGATCGCCCCTTCCAGCCGGACAAGGCCCAGCAGTGTGGATTTATTCATGGTTTTCAAAAAAGAACTGTCTCCTGAAACCGGCTTATTCAAACGGATCTCCCCCTCTTTTACCCCATTTCAAAAATCATATCTTTTTATTATAACGCATTCGGCCGAGCAGCAGGATTTTTCTTATTCACTCCGAATATATTATAACAGCATTTGTTTATTAATTAAACAAAGTGTTCCATAAACTAATATCATGGGGTGAGCGTATGACCTATTTTTTGGGAATAGACCTTGGAACCTCGGCTGTAAAATGCATTCTCGTCGACCAGTACGGCAGTGTCAAAGGCGACCATAGCGTGGAGTATCCGCTGCTTCAGCCGCGACCGGGATGGGCGGAGCAGCATCCTGAGGATTGGTGGAGCGGCACGGCATCCTGCATTCGAAGCTTGCTCGAGCAATCGGGCATCTCCGGGGATCAAGTGGCCGGGATCGGGCTCTCGGGACAAATGCACGGCTCCGTCTTCCTGGATGCGGAGCTGAACGTCGTACGGCCCGCGCTCCTCTGGTGCGACCAGAGAACAGCCGCCGAATGCGAATGGATCGAGCGTACGATAGGCGCCGAGGAACTTGGCCGTTTGACGGGGAACAAGGCGCTGACGGGCTTTACCGCACCGAAGGCCGTCTGGCTCCGCAACCATGAGCCGGAGAATTATAAGCGGACCGCCCATCTCCTGCTGCCGAAGGATTATGTGCGCCTCCGGCTCACCGGCGCCTTCGGCATGGATCTGGCCGATGCCAGCGGCACGTTGCTGCTGGATGTGGCGAATCGGCGCTGGTCCGCTGAGGTGCTGGAGAAGCTGGCCCTCCCGCAGGAATGGCTTCCGCCGTTATTCGAGAGCAATGAAGTGGCCGGGCAGGTCCAGCCGGATGCGGCGGAGCTGACCGGCCTTAAGGCGGGCACGCCCGTCGTTGCCGGCGGCGGCGACCAGGCCTGCGGCGCGGTCGGCGTAGGTGTCGTGCGCGAAGGGATCGCTTCGGTCGCGCTCGGCACTTCCGGTGTCGTGTTCGTCCATGACGACACATATCAAGCGGATCCGGAGTGCCGCCTGCACTCCTTCTGCCACGGGGTGCCGGGCAAATGGCACCGTATGGGCGTCATGCTCGCCGCTGGCGGCTCGTTCCAGTGGTGGCGCAATCATTTCGCTTATGAAGAGCTGCAGCAGGCGCAGGCGGAAGGCCGCGACGTCTACGAGTATCTAACCGCTCTGGCCGAACAAGCCCCGCTGGGCAGCGAAGGGCGCTCTTCCTCCCTTATTTGACCGGGGAACGGACGCCTCATCCCGATCCGAAAGCGCGCGGCGGCTTCATCGGACTCAACCTGCGCCATACGAAAGCCCACTTGACACGGGCGGTGCTGGAGGGCATCACCTTCGGTCTGCGCGACTCCATGGAGCTCGTGAAAGCGTCCGGCATTGAAATCCGGGAGCTTCGCGTCAACGGCGGAGGCGCCAGAAGCCCCTTCTGGCGGCAGATGATCGCGAATATCTTCGGCCTGCCTGTCGTCACGGTCAACTCCACGGACGGCCCGGCCTATGGAGCCGCCGTGATGGTCGCTTCCGGCGTACTCGGCAAAGAGATCCCCGCGCTCTGCGAAGAATGGATCCGTATTGTGGACCGGGTGGAGCCTCAGACCGACAATGTAGAGCGGTATGAAAATTATTACCGCATTTACCGTACGCTGTACGGGACACTGAAGGATACGTTCCATCAGCTGACTGACTTGGTTCAACAGGATTGATATGCGAAAAGGCCTGTCCGCTCGTAAACGAGTGAACAGGCCTTTGTTGTCTTGCAGATCATTAGAACACCGATTGGTTCGCGCCCTTCCAATCCGCAAGGAAGCGCTCGATCCCTGCATCCGTGAGCGGATGCTTGATCATTTGCTGAATTACTTTATAAGGCACCGTCGCAATATCCGCGCCGATCCGGGCCGCTTCGATCACATGCGTGGTCGTGCGTACGCTGGCCGTAATGATCTCGGAGCCGATATTATGTACGGCGAAAATTTCGCTGATTTCCTTAATCAGGTTCATGCCGATTTGATTAATGTCGTCCAACCGACCGACGAATGGAGACACATAAGTAGCTCCGGCACGAGCCGCAAGCAACGCCTGTGTAGAACTAAAGATGAGTGTCACGTTGGTTTTGATACCGAGCTCGGTAAAACGTTTGGTTGCCTTCAAGCCGTCTTCGGTCATCGGAACTTTCACGACAATGCCTTCGCCCAAATCGGCTAATTTCTTGCCCTGCTCCACCATTTCGTCGGCGTTCAAGCTGATGACTTCCGCACTGATCGGAAGGTTGCCTACGATGGATGCGATTTCTTTAACTGTTGCAAAAAAATCTCTGCCTTCCTTCGCGATAAGCGACGGATTCGTAGTGACGCCCGCGATGACGCCAAGCTCGTGAGCTTTCCGGATCTCGTCCACATTCGCGGTATCAATGAACAGCTTCATCTCCAACATCCCTTCTCTAGTCGAAAATCGGCACAAAAAAACCCGCATATGCCGTCCGATTTTGTGTTTCAAACCCGCTCTCGCAGGTGGGTGTCCGCAGAATCGGTTTTGAAGTCCCTTTTCGAGGGCATGTCAGCCGCGATTCAATGTAGGTCTCCCTTGAAACAGTCATTGGTTCAAAACAACTTAAAACCGAAACGCACATCGCAGGATTTTGTTGTACTTTTATTATAGAGTTTTCTAACGCGAAAGTAAACCTGGGGACCTGCTCATTTTGCTGGATCGCCCGGCAATTTAAGACTTGGCCGGCTTTTCCTGATTGAATGATGATTTAGCCTCTTCATCTGATCCGCCTGCCTCCAGCTTGTCCCCCGCTTTCGAAGCAAGCTCCGGCTGGTCATGCCGTTCGGAATCGGTGCCGGATCCTGCTCGTCCCGCCTCGTCATCCGATACTGCAGACTCTTCCGCTTGCCTGTTCCTCCGCTTCCTTCTCCGCGAGCTCCTGTTGTTTTTCCTGAAGCTTGCCGAAGATCAAATTGAAGTGCCAGAACGATACTACAGCTATTAAGCTTCCCATAAAGAACGGAATTAAAAACGTAAACACATTAAAGCTGATGTAAATCACTACGCCGTTCAGAACGATCATAGATAACGATCGCACCGGATTCCCGATTGTAATCAGCGGCGCATTCTTGACGATTTGAAACAGCTTCATGTGAAGATGGGACATGATCGAGAAAAAGTGAAACAAAGAAATCATCAGCAAGCACGCTTAAAGACATGACCAGAAAGCGTAAAATGCCGAAGGAACCGGATTGGTTTCCGTAAAACCGGAAATTCGTGTACAGAATGACGGCTAGCAGCATATAGATGATGCCGCCCAGCATGCTCTGAACGAAATTTTCCTTATAGCCGCGAAAAAACGTTTTGAACAGCGGCGTGTCCTCTTCTCCTGTTAACCATTTTCGCGCCACCGCAAACATCGCGGCCGTTGAAGGGAACAGCGTGAACGGGGAAACGATAGCCATCAGCAAGAACGTTTGCAGCACCTGTTCCGTTGTTTGCGCTTGCATTAAAATGAGTCCCAGCAGAAAAAAAGGAATGCCACAGATAATCCATAGTACATTAATGACGGATAAACGCATAATCCACTCGGAAATGCGGTAAAACCCGCCCATAATCCCACGAAATTCCAATCGTATGCCCTCCTTCATGTATATGGACTATTATAGCCTATTTTCCTTGTTCAAGATAGCCGTCTCTGTCTCAGGTCTTCTCCCTGTATTGATCTGAAAAAAAAGCGCGAATTCGCGCTTGCTTGTTGTTTTATACCAATGTTTCTTCGTTCGAGCGGTTCGAAGGGCGGTTATATCCGCCGCGGCCGCCGCCGTCACGGCCTTCGCTGCGTCCGCGATAGTCGCGTCCCTCGCGATAGCCGCCATCACGGCGGGAGCCTCCGCGGTCACGATTATATCCGCCGCGGCCGTCACGGTCACCGTACGGACGGTCTCCACTGCGGCGGGCGCCGCCTGCCGTACCGTACGGACCGGATGGACGGCGTCCTGCACCGCGTACGTCCGGTCTTCTCTTCTTCGCCCGGATCGGATCCTCCGGAGTCAGTTCGATCTCCACGTTCTTCTTGTCGCCGGTAAGCGGCTTTGAGAGCCGCGGCAAGCAGATGCACCGAATCATGCTGCTCCAGCATGGAGATGGCCAGACCTTTATATTCGTTATGCTCATCCGCTTGAAGCACTTCGAGCACGCGCTCGGCGGTCAGCTTTTGTTTGCCTTCGATTGCCTCGGCCAGACTTGGCATCGGCTTTTTCGTAATGCGGTGGCGCGTCACTTTCTCAATAAAGTGAAGGTGATCGATCTCACGCGGGGTAACAAACGTGTATGCTGCGCCTTCTTTGCCTGCGCGTCCCGTACGGCCGATCCGGTGGACATAGCTCTCCGGATCCTGCGGCAGGTCGAAGTTAATAACATGCGTTACGCCGGATACGTCCAAGCCGCGGGCCGCTACGTCGGTCGCAACCAGAACATCGATGCTTGCCGTCTCGGAATTTTCTCATGACGTTGTCCCGCTGATTCTGCGAGAGGTCCCCGTGCAGCCCTTCGGCGGTATAACCCCGCTTCTGAAGAGCTTCCGACAATTCATCCACCCGGCGCTTCGTACGGCCGAAGATGATGGCGAGATCCGGTGCTTCCATATCGATCAGGCGGCACAACGCTTCGAACTTCTGACGTTCATGAAGCTCGATGTAAGCTTGATCGATCGACGGAGCGCTGATCTGCTTCGGAATCACCGATACGTGCTCCGGATTACGCAGGAACTGCTGGGCAAGCTTCTGAATGTTGGCCGGCATGGTGGCCGAGAACAGCATCGTATTGCGCTCTTCCGGCACGAGGGACAAAATGGACTGGATATCGTCCATGAAGCCCATATCGAGCATTTCGTCCGCCTCGTCGAGAATAACCGTCTGTACATCATCCAGCTTGATCGTCTTGCGGTTGATATGGTCCAGCAAACGGCCCGGCGTCCCGATAATGATTTGCGGGCGTTTGCGCAGTGCGCGGATTTGCTTCACAATGTCTTGTCCGCCGTAGATCGGAAGCGAACGAATGCCTTTGAAACGGCCCAGCTTCTCGATCTCCTCCGCAACCTGGATGGCAAGCTCCCGGGTCGGGCACATGATGAGCGCCACGATCCGGTCTTCTTTCACGTCAATTTTATTGACGAGCGGAATGCCGAATGCAGCGGTCTTCCCGGTACCCGTTTGGGCTTGGCCGATCAAATCCCGTCCCTCCAGGGCAACAGGGATGGCCTTCTCCTGAATCGGCGTCGACTCTTCAAAGCCCATCTCCGTAATGGCGCGCAGTACCTTTGGCTCTAAGCCGAATTCACTAAATGTTTTCAAATGATTTCAGTCTCCTTTGTATAGGGTTCTCTAATGGTCTATACCCTTAAGTGCGACTCCTATCTTCTTCTATTTAATCTCTTCTTGAAACACTTCGTCCGAGCGTGTCAAAATGATCGGTCAAGGCCGTACTTAAGAATATCTTTAGTATTATAACACATGCTGAGAGCATATTCCAGAAACATCAATTTGAAACCCAAAATACTTCAGCATCGTATATAATAAATATAGTTTAAACCCTTTTTGTACGACCAAAACATCCGACGCGAAGAAGAAGGAGCGAACCAGCCCATGTCCATATGGAAACGAGCCAAAGCCATCATCAAAAGCAACCAGCGACCGGCGGAACCGCCCAAGCCGGTCAATTCATTGGAAGAAACGCGGGTAGGCGATATTATTAACGTGGACCTCGAGGAATATGTCGTCTCAGGCAAACTGGTTTATTTTGACCGGGGATTCCCCCGCACCGCTTCGCTTATTATTTACAAAACGGTAAACATATTTCATGTCTCCTTGTGGAAAAAGGACGTACGTATGAAACCTTTATCTGTGAATTCATCGAAGGCTCGCTTGACGATCCGAACGATGTTCCAACGACGCTGGATGTCGGCGGCGAAGTGACATACGAGCTGGAGCACCACCGGAATGATATGGTCCGCGCCGAAGGCAATACAGATTTCCGTGCGAACGACCAAGTGCTGTTCTGGCGCTATTTCGGTACGGAAGACCGCTATTTCTTCCTGCAATGGCAGGACGGCAAATATGTGGCGATGGAGGGAACGCGGACGCCGGCGGCGCAAATCAAATTTATGAAAGGCACAAACTAACCCTTATTCAAGGTTGGGCCGGAGGTGATGACAAACATGAATAAGCCCTTCAAATGGATTGCGATCCTCTTGGTGTTGGCCCTCCTGGCCGGATGCGGCGACGCAGGCAATTATATTAAAGAAAACTATTCGCTCGTCGATGTGACGGGGCAAGGCAAGAATACGGCCAAAATCTACCAGGTGGAAGGCAAAGATGTACCTACCGTAGCCAAAGAGCTCGCGGATAAAGAAAAACCGCAGGAAATCAGCAAGGAATCCCAGGACCGGATGTTCCTTGTTTACGATAATAAAATCATTAACGTACAGAAGGACCCGAACAACGAAGGCAGCACGCTGGTGGAGCTGGATTCGATCGAGTACGCGAAGGAGAATTACGATTCTTCTTTCCTTCAAGGCTATATTACGGCTTCGCTGCTGCAATCCCTCTTCGGAGGAGGCTGGTTTAACAGCAATCACGGCGGCTATGATTACCGGGGATACAATACCAGCCAGCGCTACAACGATTACGGCAAATACCAGTCGGGACCCAAACCTTCAACGGGCACCACGCCTTCTCAGCCGGCTCCAACCACCACTGACCGGAAAGGCGGCTTCACGACGAAGCCGGGCTCCGGAACGACGTCGTCCCCCTCCTCTTCAAGCGACAGCGGAAGCGTAAGACGGAGCGACGGCTCGACGCCGACTTACAAGTCTCCGTCGTCAAGCAGCACCGGCTCCAAGCCGAAAACCAGCACCCGTTCCGGGTCGTTTAAACGAAAATAACGAGCAGGCCGCCGCTCTCCGGAATATACTTCCGGAGAGCCTTCCTCTATTTATGGCGCCGTATGCATGGAGCCGCCGTCCAATTACCCATACTATGGTAAGCAGGAGGTGCGTCATGTATTTTATTCGCTCATTTACCGGATCCGTACTGATGGTCATCCTCGGAGCCGCGCTTGTGGCCGGAAGCTTTAATCTGTTTTTGATCCCCATCAGCCGCTGAGCGGCGGCATCTCGGGGATTTCCATGATGGTCGGTTACTTCACCCGTTGGAACATATCCCTTTTGTTTTTTGCTTTCAACCTGCCTCTTTTGATCTGGGGACTGCTTTCCGTAGGCAAAAAGTTTGTCTTCCTCAGCGTCATTTCCGTTATCTTCACTACCTGGTTTATGGAGGTGTTTCCCCGGTTCTCCGTTACGAACGATTTGATTATGTCGTCGGTAACCGGCGGCGTGCTGGTCGGGCTCGGGACAGGCATTTCCCTGCGGGCGGGCGGCTCTACCGGAGGCTTCGATATCATCGGTTCGATCTTGACGCGCAAACGCGATTTTCCGCTCGGTACCGTGATGTTTGCTCTGAACGGACTCGTGATCCTGGCGCTCGGTTATTTCAAGAAAAACTGGGATCTAGCGCTCTATTCCATGCTCTGTATCTACATCACGGGCAAAATCATAGACACGATACATATCAGGCATCTCAAAGTCACCGTCTTTATCGTAACCAAGAAGAAAGATTTGCTGGTTCAGAAAATGAAGCGGCTGCAGCGAGGAATCACCGTGATCGACACCAGCGGCGCTTATACCGGAGAATCACATCATATGCTGATGACCGTAACGACAAGGTACGAGCTCAGCGAGCTGCAGCATCTGATCCGCCAGTGGGATCCGCAGGCTTTCGTCAACGTCACGGAAACGGTCGGCGTGATGGGACTATTTCGCAGATAAATTAACCAGGATTTATGAAAACTGCGGATACATGCATTCAAAAAGTATGTTATAATGGAAGAGTAATTTCATTCCGATTCACCGGCTTTACCTGTACGGGCTCGTTCGCTCTTGTTCTCGCAACACTAGATGATGACGGGAAGGGTGATGCTTGTGGAAACAGTAAAGTTGTCTGCGATTGTAATGAAGTTAACACCGGAGCTGTATCCGTTTCTGAAGAAGAACGAGCTGGAATCGGAAATCGTCCTCCGGAACGGCATCGATGCCTTGGAAGCCGAAGACGCCGTGGAAATCATTCAATACAGTATCTCCGAACATCAGAAGGACGCCTACCTTCACTGAGGTAGGCGTTTTTTTAAGACTCATAGTCAGTTTTTCTGTCAAAAATGTTAACGATTCGTAATAAATCCATGTTATACTGGCCTTACTACATGGTATGATAGTACGTGAAGAAATGGAGGTGCCACAATGGGTGCTCTTACCCCGATGCATTTTATCTTAATCGCTTTGGTTGCCCTGCTTCTCTTCGGACCGAGCAAGCTGCCTGAGCTCGGCCGCGGGTTCGGGAGAATGTTCCGCGAGTTTAAAGACGCGACTACAGGCAACGGAGGATCTTCCGACGACCGCCGTGACGATTCCAAGAAGGAACTGACAGCCGGCGTGAACGAAAGCCATGCCGCCGCCGAAGCTACACAGCCGACCGGACAGAAATAACTTGAACAATCCCCTTTAAGATGAAGAACCATCCGCGCGTTTATGCCGGATGGTTTTTTTGCGGTAATATGCATGGGTTGCAAGGAGCAGAACGGTCTGCGGCAAAGGTCATAACCGCCCCGCTGTAGTACATCGATGGTCCGCCGAAGTGATCCTTCAACCACCCTCCTGCGTAGCCTCCCGTGATCCCCGCCAGTCCCAGAAACACCATCGAAAGCATGGATTGGCCTGTCGACTGCAGCGATTCCGGAACAATCCGGACGACATACTGAACGGAAACGATCCAAAATACGGCAAAAGTGATGCAATGACTGGCTTGAAGCAGCATAAGCGGCGCCGGATCGGTGATCCATCCGTACAGCGACCAGCGTATCGTATACAGAACGGCAACGATGCCGAGCAGCGCCAGCTCATGAAAGCGTTGCATGAACCGGCCGAACAAAGCGAAGGTCGGAATTTCGCTTGCGGCGACTAACGCCCAGGCCCATCCGATCATCGAATCCGATGCTCCGACGTCCTTCATGTACAGAACAAGCAGAACATCATTCATCCGGTGAGGAGTGATCAGCAGAAAGACAAGAAACAAGAACCATAGGAACCGCTTGTTGCCGAGCAGGCTCCCGAACGCGCGAATCGAGACTCTCGCCCCGCTTCCTTTGGTATCTTTCAGCAGCAGAAGAAGGAGCATCGGGAGCGACCATACGCTCCAGTACAAATAAGGAATGTTATGCATCCCCCCTAAAGCCGTCAGCAGAGGGCCGGAAAGCATGGCCAGAAGGGTGTAGCCCATGGAGCCGAATGCCCGGACCGATCCGTAGCCAATGCCCGCCTGCCGGGCCGTTCGGATCGTCATTGTGTCGAGCAGCGGCACCGAAGACAGCATGAAGAAGTAGAGGAGCAGCATAAACAGGAAAGAAAGCGGTAATCCCGCCGTTTGAAAAATACCGACGCTGGAAATCAGCGTCATCGTCCACAGCCCGAAAATAATCAGCTTCAAGGTATGATAACGATCGCTCAGGTACCCCCAGAACGGCTGGGCGAAGATGGTGACGAATGGGCCGATCATCATCAGCAGACCGATTTGAGAAGATGTATACCCCCGGCCTTCGAAATAAATCGGCAGAAACGGATTCAAAATGCCCGTTGTGGCGTAATAAGTCATATTCAGCCCGCGAAGTGTCCAAACTTGGCGGTTCAGGTTGGCAGACATAAGGAGTTGTCCCTCGCAATCCAGTAAGTAAGCGATCCCAAAAAAGCAGTCTTTATCAATATACAAGCAGATCCCTAATATGGCAATTACGAAATTGAAGCCTTCTGTCAGGTTGATCTGCGCGTTTTCGACATAAACAGTCATTATTCGTCAGGCTACTGATGAATTTAGCAATTTTCTCTATCGGACCGTCTAGTCTTCCATGTATAATGATAGATATCATACGGCAAGGAGAGACATAGCAATGGATTTACTATTAGCCGCATTCCTGATGGCCTGGGGCGGCGCAGGCACCGATCATCCCGATATGACCTTCGAGCAGCTCGTTCAAGCTTCACTCGATTCCAAGAACGCCGTCGTCCAGCAGGCGCCCGGCGGGAGCCCGGAAGATCGGCTGAGACCCGTGAGCAAAATCGATCCGCAAAAGGATGCACCCAAGGTGAAAGGAATTTACGCTACCGCCCACAGTGCAGGAGGCTCGCGTCTTAACACGCTGCTGAAGCTGATTGATGATACGGAACTCAATGCCATGGTCGTCGATATCAAGGATGACTGGGGGTATATTACATACGATACGGGGAATCCCGAGCTGAATGCGATGGAAACGACGCAGAAAATTATCCCGGATATGGGCAAGCTGATGAGCACGCTGCAGGAGCACCAGGTTTATCCGATCGCGCGGATTGTCGTATTCAAGGACACCGTGCTGGCCAAAAAGCGCCCGGATCTTTCCTATTTGAACCCGGACGGCTCGCTTTGGGGCAACAGCAAGAACCCGCCCGACAGCTTCGTCAATCCGTACAAGAAAGAAGTATGGGACTATAACGTGGCGGTCGCCAAGGAAGCCGCGAAGGCGGGCTTCAAGGAAATCCAGTTCGACTATGTCCGCTTCCCGGAGGGCTTCGAGACCCGGGCCGATAAGCTGATCTATGACAAGGATGAGCGAACGCGCATCGAAGCGGTTGCCGAATTCGTGAAATACGCTCGCGAGCAGCTATCCCCGCTCGGCGTGCGGGTATCCGTCGACATTTTCGGTTATGCGGCCTCGGTGCCCGCGGCGGAAGGAATCGGGCAGGATTTTCAGAAAATCTCGCAAAACGTCGACGTCATCTGCCCGATGATTTACCCAAGCCATTACTCGACCGGATGGTTCGGGGCCAAGGTGCCGGATGCCCAGCCTTACACAACCATTGACGGAGCGAGCAAAGATACGCACAAAAAGCTGGACCCGCTCGATCAGTTAAAACCGGTGATCCGTCCGTGGATCCAGGATTTTACCGCTACCTGGGTTCCGGGCCATATCCGGTACGGCAAGCAAGAGGTCGAGGAACAGATCCGGGCGCTCAAGGATAACGGAATCGATGAATTTCTGCTCTGGAACGCCGTTAACACATATACGCCCGACGTCAATTACTAAACCGAGACTTTGTTATCAATTAACGAAAAGCCCGAATTCCTTCCGCGCGAAGGAGTCCGGGCTTTGTTGTTCAGGCGCCGCCGCTCATGCGGCCGAGATTCGGAATTTGCCAGTCGATCGGCTCGCTGCCGGTCTCGGCGAGCATTTCGTTGGCCCGCGAGAACGGCCGGTCGCCGAAAAATCCGCGGTGCGCCGACAGTGGACTCGGGTGGACGGAACGGATGATCCGGTGATGAGGAGCCGTAATCAGCTGCATTTTCTGCTGAGCCGGGCTGCCCCAGAGAATAAAGACGACAGGCTTCTCCCTCCCGTTCAGCAGTGAGATGACACGGTCGGTGAAGATTTCCCAGCCCTTGCCTTTATGCGAATGGGCTTGTCCCTCCCTCACCGTCAGCACGGTGTTGAGCAGCAGCACGCCCTGCTCCGCCCACGGCACCAAATAACCGTTGTCCGGAATGCGGCGTACCCAAATCGCTTTGCAGCTCCTTGAACATATTCTGCAGCGAAGGCGGCGCCGGCACCCCCGGTTTGACGGAGAAGCTGAGTCCGTGCGCCTGACCCGGTCCGTGATAAGGATCCTGCCCCAGAATGACGACCTTTGTTTCGCTATAAGAAGTGTAATGAAGTGCATTAAATATATCGTGCATATCCGGATGGATGGTATGTGTCGCATATTCCTGCTTCAGAAACTGCCTCAGCTGCAAATAATACGGCTTCGTAAATTCTTCCTCCAAAAGCTCCGCCCAATCGTTCTTTAGAATGGATGGCATGACTGTAACTCCTTTCCTTCCGAAAGTGTCTCCCTTAATGGAGGAGGATTACCCCCGGAAAGCGCCGATCATTTTGGTAAAATAGCTCAATGTACGCAGCACGCGCTCCTTCGTCTTCGGATCCTTCGGTTCGCCTTCCGCCGTAAATTCGCGCTGAGCGCCGCCGATGGAGATCCACTCCGGGCAGTTGATCCCGTGCACGTTGCGGACAATCGTCTGCAGATGCTGGAGGGAGCTGACTCCCACAGCGCCTCCGGCGGAGCTGACGGATAGTACCACCTTCCCGTCGAACTGGTCGAAGCCGGCAAAATCCAGCGCATTCTTGAGCACGCCGGTCAAGCTCCCATGGTATTCCGAGGTCGCCAGAACGATCCCGTCCGCTTCCCTTAACGTATGAAGCGGCTCCACCACATTCGCATCCCTGATTTCTTCGTCCGGAGAATAAAAAGGAAGCGGCTTGGCATGCAAATCAAACAGGATAGCCGTACAGCCCAGCCCCTCCAGCTCCTTGACAATATAACGGCAAAGCGTCGTGCTGGTAGAGTCCTTACGGTTGCTTCCCGCTACTACGGCAATTTTCATGATGGAACAGCTCCTTTAAATTTATTTACCCCTTAACCCTCGATGATGTATCCCGCGCCTTTGACGGCTCTCTTCTTCTCGATGATGGAGGCTTGCTTCACTTCCGGATTGTGCACAAAATGCCGCACCAGCTGATCCTCGACATAATCGAACGCCTGCTCGTCGTTTTCCGCCAGTACGATGAGGTGTGCCAGCTGATCCGTCAGTTCAATCTCGAGCTTGTATATGTACAACGGTCCATCACTCCTTGTATGTATAGGCTATACTGCGCTGTTTATCATCCTACCGGAAACCTTCCGAAGAAGCAAGATACGACGGATTGCCTAGAATTGCTTCGATTTCATATAATGGAAAGGAACGGGCATAAAACAGGAACTAAGGAGCCGCTAATATGCTGGCCATAGGCACAACCGCCCCATCCTTCCGAGCGGAGAGTACCATGGGGACCGTCGACCTCGACGATTATTTGGGGAAGCAGACCGATCGTGCTGATCTTTTATCCGAAGGATGAGACCCCCGTTTGCACCAAGCGGCTGTGTGCGGTAAGAGACTCCCGTGCCCAGTACGAGGGACTGCAGGCCGTCGTACTTGGCGTCAATCCGGGTACCCTCGAGGAGCACCGGAGGTTCGCTCATCGGCATCATTATGACTTTCCTCTCGTTGCCGATACGGACGAAGCCATTCGGAGGAAGTATGAAGTAGGTAAAATACTCGGTTTGTTCGGACAGCGCGGATCGTGTATGCAATCGGTACGGATGGCAATATCCATTACGCCGCGAAGGGCAACCGGCCGACGGAAGAAATATTGGCGACCCTCCGGGCGCAGCAGGCCGGCGAATGAAGCTTCCCCGCGAACCAATCCGTTTTTAAACAACGTAAAAAACTCCGTTTCTGTACCGGACCGGCGCAGAAACGGAGTTTTTCTATTATTGAGACAACCGTTTGGCGAGCTCATAGAGCTCGAGGTTGAATTCCTTTTTCGTATTGACGACAAGATCGATATCCGTTACGACCAGTTCACCCTTAATGATCCCGCACGCTTTACCCGATTCCCCTTCGAGCAGCTTGCGTACCGCAAAATCGCCGAGCTGCCCGGCCAGGATCCGGTCGTTATGCGTCGGCGAACCGCCCCGCTGGATGTGACCGAGTACCGTCACGCGCGGCTCGATGCCGTTGCGCTTCATAATTTCACGCGCAATGTCTTCGCCCTTCCCGACGCCTTCCGCCACAATAATGATACTGTGCCGTTTGCCCTGCGCGAAGTTATCGGACATCCGCTGCGCGATTTCGTCCAGATCGTAAGGTACTTCCGGCACGAGAATCGTTTCGGCGCCGCTGGCAAGACCCGCGTAAAGCGCGATGTCGCCGCAGTGCCGGCCCATCACTTCCACGACGGAAGAACGCTCGTGAGAGCTCATCGTATCGCGAAGCTTGTTGATGGCATCCACAACGATGCTTACCGCTGTATCGAAACCGATCGTCAGATCCGTGAACGGGATGTCGTTATCGATCGTACCTGGCAGTCCCATCGTTTTGATTCCCAGCTTGCTGAGCTTATTGGCCCCTTGGTAAGAACCGTCGCCGCCAATGACCACAAGGCCGTCGATTCCGCGCTTGCGCAGATTCTCCGCAGCGATTTGCTGGCCTTCCGGCGTCATGAATTCTTTGCATCTGGCCGTTTGGAGAATCGTACCGCCACGCTGGATAATATCCCCTACGCTGCGAAGATCCATCTCCCGGATATCGTCGTTAATGAGCCCGGTGTAGCCGCGCTGCACCGCGAACACGTCGAGCCCGTGGAACAGCCCGCTTCGGACCACGGCGCGCACCGCCGCGTTCATTCCTTGGGAGTCGCCTCCGCTTGTAAGTACCGCAATTTTTTTTACTGACATGATGGTTCCTCCTAGTCTCCTGACTCTCTATGTTAGTGTATGAACTTATGACGTTTTGCGAATCCAAACGCTGTTGATGAAGAAGAACATTCGCATCAGCGGGCTGTCCTTCATCAGCTGTTTGGAGATTTGCTTGACCTGCCGCTGTTTGCTGACCTTCGGATCGGACAAATAAAGCGCCAGGAGCCCTTCGATGATCATCCGGTGAAATTCGGGGAAAGCCAAGAGCTCGGACTTCGTCCGGGCTTCCCTCACCACGAAGGCGATCCGCTCCACCGTCTCATCCAGATTCGCATAATAGCTGCAAAAGTTCAAGTCGCCCCCGGCAATGTCCTCTTCCTGGTCGATCAGGTAATCCAACAAAATGTGAAGCCCGCATATATACGGAAAATAAGCATCGCGAATCGCCCCCACCGTCGCTTCGCCAAGCTCAGGGTCCGAAGCCGCCAGAAACAGCATAAAGACCCCCAACGTCGAGCCGGTTGCCGCAGCAAACTCGTTCCAGCCGATTTGCGGAAACTTCTCGCGATGCAGCTCCCACCACTCCAGCAGAGCATCCTCGCGCAGGTCCTTGGCGATATGCTTGTACACCTGCAGGTCGCAATATAAGCCAACTAATTCGCGTACGTCTTCAGCTACTATCGGATAGGACGGCGCAGGCGCAGGCTGGCCTGACAGGTCTTCACGAGCTCGTTCAAATAACCCGCGTCTTCCTTCTCGTTACGGAACTCGTAATAATCATGCAGCGGTTCTCCCGGATCGACCGCATCCAGCATGGACTGATGCAGACGGCGAAAATCCGCCGGGTCGAGCGAGGTGCTGCGGTCGCATAAATTATCCAAATAGTCGCTGATGGTCTGGAACGCCACAATCAGCGGAATGAGCACATGACATGCGGGAAGGTTCGCCACGGCATACACGGATCCGCCGATGCAGTGAAACTCCTTCGATGTCATGCTCGCGATCGCCTGGCTGCGCAGCTCGGGGTCCGGTATCGCTTCCGCTTTCGTCCGCCAGCTGCGAAGGCTGCTCCCGGACGCCGGGGAGCACATACCGGTAGACCCGAAGCATCAGGGTGAACGGGTGGCGGGGGACTCGGTCCATACCTTTATTCAAGCTCAACAAGCCTTCCTTCGCCGCCGCTTTGGGCATAAGCATATTGAAGCAGCAGATGCATCTCCAGCCACTGGATGTGCCGCAGCATGCCGTCCGCCGCTTCCTCCCGCGCGACCGTTACCTGCTGTTTAACGGCATCGACGAAGGCCAATGGATCCCAAGCTGCACGGTTACCGATTGTACTCAGCGACTGCCTCAGTGAAGTGCTGGCGACCTTCCCGAGGTTCTCCCCGCGAATATATTCCCCTGCCATTCGGGACAACTCCTCATAGACCGGATGCCGCCCGACGCGGTGAAACCAGTATTTCGCATTGGAGTAGTCCCCTTCCATCCGGTGCATGATTCCATGCCAATAGCTGCCCGTGGCGTTATCGATCTCTTGGGACAGCTCGTGCGAGGCATCCAGGCTCTCGTTAAACAAATGCAGGCCCGCTTTGACGGCTAAAGCATAGGCAAGCCGCTCCCCTCGAATCCGCCTACGGGCAGCTTGCCGATCCGGATATCGGCCAAGTCGTCTAGTTCTTCCGTAGGATAAAGCGAAGGCTTATGAATCGTCAGCTGCGATGCGAGTCTGCCCAAGCTTTCCGTCCAACTCAAAACGTATTACCTCCTGTCGGGTACAATTGTCAGCGACCCGATATACCAGGCTCTTGCCTCAGTGATGTACAGGTCCGGCCGTGATATCCTGATTCACGCGAAACCATAGGTGCAGCTCATTGATCGTGCCGGCCAGCTCCGCAATTTCACTGTTCAAACGGCAGGAAAGCTTGAAATTTTCCTCCACGTTGAGCTGCTCCTGCTTGGCTATAATAATCCGCTCCAGCTGCTTGATCCGATCCGGAATCGTACCGCGAATCTCTTCCCAGCGAAGCAGAATTTCCGATTGCTCTCGTTCCGTGAAATCATCAAAATCTTTGGCAAGCCGCGGGAGCGGTATGCCAAGACGCTCATCCAGCTCGAATGCGTAAGTCATACGGACTCCACCTTTCTCCCCATTAAAAAGGCGAACGAAGTTTATCTATACTAATGTATCACGAACGAAGACCCGCTTCCAGTGAAAAAAACAATTTTTTGTTCCGGTCCTTGCAATCCGTGATATAATGTGAGGCATGTGAAGCGAGGGAAGCTACCATGAACAACCAGCCAACCGTCCGAATTACCTACCGGCGACTGCTTGCCTTTTTCATACCTCTAGGCATTTCGGCCAGCCTGGTGACGATTTCCCATGTCATTATTAACAGCACGCTTGCGCGTTCCGCGCATCCCGAGATCATTATCGCAAGCTATGCGCGCCGATGAGCATCCTCGGCATCACCGAGAGGCCGGCTGTCCTGCTCCGGCAAACCTGCTCCGCGCTCGTACGCGACCGGATTTCGTTCCGGGCCATGTCTCTGGTCAGCGCTTATGTGCTGGGCGCCATCTTTATCATGGGCGGCATCATCAGCTATACCCCTCTCGGCGCATGGGTATTCACGCATCTCTTCGGCGCGGAGCCCGAGCTGGTCGGCCCCATGGTGCAGGTATACCGGGTGCTGATGTTCGTCAGCATTTTTTCGGGAATCCGCTGCATGTATCACGGCATCATTATTTTCAACATGCGGACCAAGTGGCTGACGATCGGGATGCTGATTCGTCTCCTCGGCATGTATGCGCTGTCGCTTTATTTTATAAAAACCGGCGTGACCAGCGGAACGGTCGGGGCGGTTATTTTTCTCACCGGGATGGTCATTGAGGCGGCGGTAAGCTACTGGGAAGGCGGCGGCCTGATCCGCAAGGTCATTCCCGAGAAGAAGCCGGAGCATGAGATCGAACGGCCGGCGCAGATTTTCCGTTTTTACAAGCCGCTCTTATATTCATCCGTCATTGCCGTCATCTCGGGCCCATCCATCAATGCCTTTCTCGGCAAAACGGCGGATATCCCGCTGGCCATCGCGTCCTTTGCCATTGCGGGAAGCCTGACGCAGCTCGTGCAGAGCTTTTTCTCATACGTGCATCAAATTGTGCTGAACTTCTACCGCAAAGACGCCGGAGCCGTCATCCGCTTTACGATGATGCTGTCGCTTATCCCGAGTTTGCTGATTGCCGTCCTGGCCTACACCCCGGCAGGTCCGTTCTTTATGGAGGAAATTATGGGCGTGAACGACCGGCTGATGCAGGCGAGCCTGCAAACCTTGAAGGTATTTATGCTGATGACGCTGATCTTCCCGTGGCTTGATTTCGGCAACGGCCTTCTCATGCTTCGCGGTCAAACGAAGGTCATGGTCTGGTCGCAGGCTTCGAACGTGTCCGTTACGCTGATCACGCTTATTCTTTGCGTCGCGGCGGCTCCGGGCTGGAACGCGATGATCGGCGCGCTGGCCCAATCGCTCGGCATGGGCGCAGAGCTTGCGGTCGTCCTCTATGTATTGCGGCAGACGGCCAAGGCGGAAGGGCGGATATCCGCTGGTTCTCCCTTCCACAGCTTCAGAAAATCGAACGAATCGAGTGAACAGGCATGAACAAGAACCGAAGTTCTTCATTCGCCTCGCAGGATACCGTGCTGCGGGGCTTTACCTTTTCTTTTTATATGACGGTCGCCATTATTACCACCTATTTCCCGTTATACTTCGGCTGGCGCGGCTTCTCTACCATTCAAATCGGTCTCTTGTATTCCGTCGGGCCTATGATCGGCATCGCCGCCAACCTCTTCTGGGGCTTCATGAGCGATAAGTTCCGGACGGTAAAAAAGGTGTTGTCCCTCATCCTGCTCGGCCAGCTGATTTTGGCCCTCTTGATGTTCCGGACCGATTCCTTCGGCCTTCTGATGGTGCTGATGGCGGTCTTCTTCTTCTTCCAGACACCGATGAGCTCGCTGAACGACAGCCTGACTCTGCTGAACGCCAGCCGCACGGGTAAAAGCTACGCCTCTTACCGCGTCTGGGGCTCGATCGGCTTTGCGGCCGCGGCGTTTGCCTTCGGTCAGCTGATGAAACTATACGGAACGGGGCTTACCGCCGTACTCGGCATCGCCACCATTAGCTTGTCGCTGCTGCTCTCCTTCGCCTTAACGGATGCGCGGGAAGCGAATTACAAGAAGCCGGACTTCTCCGGGCTGCTTCCCATCATCGGCTCCCGTTCGTTTCTCGCTTTTCTGCTGATCGTCCTGACGCTGTCGATCGCTCATCGGATGAATGACGGATTTCTCGCCCTGTTCATGCAGCGGCTGGGTGCGCCTCCTTCGCTCATCGGTTTGTCCTGGATGGCCTCGGCGGTCAGTGAAATTCCGGTGTTCTTCCTGCTCAGCCGATTCGGGCATAAATTTAAGGAGCCGCCGCTGCTCGTCATCTGCTGCCTGGTGTATGTGGTTCGCTTCCTGCTGATGAGCCGGGTGGAGAATCCTCTCTGGGTGATCGCCATCCAGGTGATGCACTCCTTATCGTTCGGTATTTTCTACTTTACGGTCATCCGTTACATCCAGAGCGTCGTGCCGGACCAGTTCCGCGCCACAGGGCAAGCGGTATTTGCGGTCACGTGGTCGGGACTCGCCGGGCTGCTCAGCGGGCTGCTCGGAGGATGGCTGTTCAACGACTGGGGGCCGCATTTCATGTACGGCGTGGGCTCCGTGCTCGCTTTGATCGCCATGCTGGGATTTCTGCTGCTGCACGCCAGAACCAAAGCCGGAGTGGAAGTGGAACTCGAAGCCGGCCGGAAATAACATGCAGGGTTTACCGCCTCGCGCATCGTCCATTCGTTGGAGGGTGCCGGGGCGTTTTTTTTGCGCGGCTAGTAAGGAAGCGGAACTTAAGAATTTCTTAACTTTTCCAGTTTTGTGAAACAATCCGCTGCACCGGGCAGTCTTAACTATTCGAATCCTTACAATCAGACGGAGGGGTCTTGTGCTTGCGGTAGAACATTTATCACACACCTTTCGGAGCGGCGGCGAAGACACGCCGGTTCTGCAGGACATTCATTTTACGGTGGAAAAAGGCGAGATCGTCGCCCTGCTCGGCGACTCGGGGTCAGGGAAATCGACCCTGCTCAATCTGATGGCGGGCCTAATGAAGCCGACCGGCGGCAGCATCCTCATCAACGGCCGGCCGATCGAGAAGATGACGGAAAATCAGCTGGCCGAATTCCGGCGGACGCACATCGGCTTTATTTTTCAATCCTATGAGCTGATTCCGCATCTCACGGTCCGGGAGAACGTCGAGCTCCCGCTCGTCTTTCAAGGCATGAAGGCGAAGGAGCGGAAAGAACGGGCGGCCGCCCTCCTGAACAAGGTAGGACTCGGCGGCAAGCTCACGATGTTTCCCTCGCAGCTGTCGGGCGGTCAGCAGCGACGGGTCAGCATCGCGCGATCCCTGGTGACGGAGCCGGCCATCGTGTTTGCGGACGAGCCTACGGGCAATCTGGATACGAAGACGGAGAAGGAAATTATCGACCTTCTGCTTGAGCTGAACCGGACCCTTGGTCTGACGCTCGTGATCGTGACGCATGAGCACGAGGTGGCGCGGCGAACGCGGAGGGTCATTCAGGCGCGGGACGGCCGTTTGGTTGAGGACGGCATGTGGGCGGGTGAGCCGGAGTGAAGCTAAGTGATTATTTGCGGCTCGGCTGGGACCAGCTGAAGCGCCGGATCGTCGTTACGGTACTGTGCGCTGCGGGCATTGCGATCGGCTCCGCCTCCATCGTCGTCGCACTGGCCTTCGGCGAATCGATCAACCATTACAGCCGCCAGCAGATGAGCTATTATCTCAAATCCGACGAAATCACGCTGCGAAGCGGAAGGCCCCCAGGGGAAACGAATGCGGCGACAAGCGATCCGGCCGCCATGAAGCCGTACGCATTGACCAAAGCCAAGCTCGAGCTGATACGCACGCTCCCCATGTTAAGGCGGTTGCTTCGTATCAGACGCTGAACAGCTTTCAGTTCGAAGTGGATCACAAGCGGGGTTATCTCAATCAGATTTATGCGACGGACCTCAGCACGCTGACGGCCTTCGGCTACGAGCTTCAGCAGGGCGGGCCGTCGGAGCTGGACAATACGATCATTCTCAGCTATGGGGCTACCATGGGGTCGCTGGATGAGCAGACGGCTAAGAGCTCAAGGATTCAAGGAGGATATCGAAGGGACGACCCCGAAGCCCGCGACGCTTGGCTGAGACAGGCTACCATCGCCTACCCGGTTAATCAGAAGCAAATTACGCTTATCCCGCAAATTAACCGGCCGAACGGCGCGAAGAAGCGGCTTCTACATCATTCCCTCTGCGCGTCGTGGGCATCTTGAAGAAACCGGAGGGATTGCCGGACGATGTCATCATGGGACAAAAGACCGCTTTCGTCTCCCCTGCTCTCGGCAAGCGATTGGAGAACGCCATCTACGCCGTTAACGGCGGAAAGACGCAAAGCGGCGACGGGGAGCCGGCGGACGGCTCGGATTTCAATGAAGTGAAGATCAAGGCCGATAGCAGCACCCACGTCAAGGAGCTGGAAACCCAGCTTCAGAAGCTGAAGCTGTCCGTGGAGACGAATCTGCGTCAAGAGGAGCGCATGCAGAGCGAATTCGTCATCGTCCGGCTGATCTTCGCAGGCGCCGGCCTGTTCATTCTGTTCGTCGCATCGATCTCGATCATCGTCGCCATGACGATGTCCACCTACCAGCGCAGACGCCAGATCGGCATCATGAAGGTGCTTGGCGCCAATCTGAAGCAAATCCGTAACATGTTCATGGTCGAGTCGGCGCTGCTTGGCGGCATAGGCGGTGTTGCCGGGATTGTTTTATCTTACTGGGTGATTTGGGGGATCAACATCGCGATCATCAAGCTGTCTCCCCCAGGCCGGGCGGCTCACAGGAAATTCTGTTCATCAGTTTGTGGATTCTGCCGGTCGGGCTGTTTTTTGCCGTGCTGACCGGAGTGCTGTCCGGTATCTACCCGGCGGTCAAGGCTTCCCGGACCGATGCGTTAACCGCGATTAAACGAGAATAGATCGATCTTCAGGAAAATACGGAATTAGGAGTTATGCGACCATGACCAAGAAAAAATGGATCGCCGCCCTCACGGCCGTGATCGTCCTAGGTATCACCGCAACGCTTTACCTGCAGAGCCGCCCTGCCGGCGACCGTAATCCGCAAGCCGGGGGCTCGCCATCCGGCGCGCTGACCTTCAAAGTGGTCCGCGAAGATTTAACCGGAACCGTCGAGGTCAAAGGAAAATCCTCCTACCGGCAGGAAACCTATGTGAATGCCCCTTTCTCGGCCGACGTGAAGGGATGGTCGGTGACCGACGGTGCTCAGGTGAAAAAAGGCGACGTCCTGTTCCAGCTCGACGGCACGGCGATGGAGGATGAACTCGCCCAGCTGGAAGTGAATATGAAGAAGCAGGAATCGGACATCCAGCTGGCCGATTTCCAGGCTTCGATTGGCAGTACCCAGGCCGCTTCTGCCGGCATTTCCGAAACGGAGGCCAAGCAGCGCTTCGCCGAAGCCGAGAGCCGCAGGATGCAGCAGGAAGTAAACCGGATCAGCCTCGAGCATTCCCGGAGGCAGTATGCGCAGAAGACGGAAAAGCTGAAGTCCGCGGTTTACAAGGCTCCGGAGGACGGGATCTTCCTGTTCAACGGCACGAAACAGCCGCAGTCCCTGAAAGAAAACGAGCGCGTAGGCAAGATCGTCGATCTGACCAAACTGCAGCTGATCTGCATGGTGGGCGAATACGACTTGTTCCGGATCAAAACCGGTATGCCCGCCCAGGTTAAGGTGGATGCTCTCAAGGACGTCAAGCTGAAGGGGCAGGTCGAGCGGCTTTCCAAATTCGCAAAAATGACCTCCTCCACCGACTCCGACACGGCGAAGAATAGTACGCCTGCCGAATTTGAAGTCGTCATAACACTGGAGCCGAACGATCAGCTTATTGCGGACCTGAGCCTCACGGCCACGATTATGACGGAATCCAAGAGCGGCGCGCTTGTGGTCCCTACCCTCACGGTTCAGCAGGATAAAGACGGGTACTACGTCATGACGGACAACGGAGCGGGAACGGCCCAGCGGCGCGATGTAAAAATCGGCCTGCAAACCCCGGAGAAAACGGAAATTACCGAGGGGCTGAGCGAAGGCGAAACCGTGGTTTTGCAGTAATCGGAGGATGCCGGGGCTTTTCCCCGGTTGTTATTCTCCCGATTCCCCGCTATAATGTAGGGATGAACTTAGTACCAAGTACTAACTTATACTTGGAAGCCTGACAGTCCTGGAGGATGAATATTGTATGACGCAACCGTTGACCCTTGCCTATGAAGACTTCAAAACCATTCTGCTGGACCGCCGCAGCATCCGCAAATATACCGAGCGACCCGTGTCCGTTCAAGATATCCGTGAAATCATCGACTGCGCGCGCTACGCTCCGAGCGATACGAATTCGCAGACCTGGGAGTTCATCGCCGTGATGAACCGGGAGAAGATCAAAGAGATCGAAGCACTCACTTGGGAAGCCCTCCACACTCGGGCGGCTGAAGCCGAACAGCGCGGCTTATCCAAGGAAGCCCGTCTGCTCACCAAGTCGTTCGGTCCTTACGCAACGGCCTTCTCCGACGCGCCGGTGCTTATCGTTTGTCTGGCGACGCCTTACAATTCCAAGTTCCGCGAGCGAATCTTCGATCCCGTCAATCTGGTGGACGACGCCGTATGGGCCGAAGAAGGCATCAAGAGCAGCTGCCTGGCCGCACAGAACCTGATGCTTGCCGCACATGCCCGCGGACTCGCCACCTGTCCGATGACCGGTCCTGTTCTGCTGGCGCAGGATGGGCTGCGGCAATATCTGAACATCCGGCCCGAGTGCCAGATCAACATGGTCATCGCCCTGGGTTACCCGGCGGAGCGACCGGCCCGGTCTGCCCCGCAAGGATATCGATGAGATTCTGACGATCGTGGAATAGCCGGTGATGCGGCAGAGATCAACGGCCCTGCCTTCCTTGACATGAAGGGACCCATCGTTTTTTCCGATTAGCATGCAAAAGGGATGCCACCGCTACTAACGTCTGCTGCGCGGCTGCATCCCTTTGTCTATACACAGGAAAAAGCACAAAAAAGCGGATCCGGAAACAACTGTTTCAGGAACCGCTTCTTTGTGCTTGCTAGGACACTAATGTATAAGAAAACCCTTAATCGATGAAATCCCGATGGCCGGGCATCGTAGTCAGTTTAGATCTTATAACTTAATGACGTTAGCCGCTTGCGGACCACGGTTGCCTTCAACGATGTCAAACTCAACCGCTTGGCCTTCTTCCAAAGTTTTGAAGCCGTCGCCTTGGATTGCGGAGAAGTGTACGAATACGTCGTCGCCGCCTTCTACTTGAAGAAATCCGTAGCCTTTTTCTGCGTTAAACCATTTTACTGTACCTTTCAATTAAAACAACCTCCTAGATGTATCGCCATCTTGGGCGAATGTAGCAATTATATCACCACTATAAGGATAAATCAACAAGCCGGATTTTATACATCGGCTGTTTTCCGGATGCTCAAAAACTCCGTAGAACCCGGAATAAACGGCAGTTCGGACGTTTCAAACCGGGTCTCATATCCGTGACTGTTCAAGTCCTCCAGCAGCTGCTCCAGCTGCGGATAGGGCTCCCAGCGCAGGGTAAATACCGGATAGATCCTTACCCGTCCTCCGGCTCGGCAGACCCGCAGCGGCTCGCTTACGGCACGCCGGTGAAAGTCATAATCAAACTGCTCATGATATAGGAACAAGAAGTGTGAACACAGCACATCCGAGAACAGGCCGCTGTCAAAAGGCGAGCTCCGGCGACCTTCCGGCACGGTACCTTCCCTCGCCCATATCGGTACGAAAGTCCGCGATAAAAGCGTCCAGGGCCGCTTCCCGCCGGGCCTGATGCTGCTCCAGGCTTCCGTAAAAGCTCCAATCGTAAACATGACGAATCCCGGCCAGTTTGGCAGTGGATGTCTCGATCTCCCGCCGGCCGTGATTGTTCATATCCTCAGCGGTCATCCCGTACAATGGGTCGGCCGCATAGGCGCGAATCCCCCGCTTGTTCGCCTCTGCCGTGAAGGAAGACGCCCCCGCCGCCACATCCAGTACCGGACCTCCAGCCAGTGGGTGCCGCTCCAATGCAAACATCCGTTCATACTCCGCGTACGAACGGCACGTCATGGCCACACCGATTTGTTCATAACCGGGAAGATTACTGTTCATCTTCTCATCTCTCCTCATCTCAGCTCAAGATTTATCCAAGCCTCCACCCGCCCTCCGGCCGATGCTGAAGCTTACCGAGGATTGTATCACGGTATTTTCACGATCTCAATGCTTTTTTTGGAATTTTTTTCATTTAGTAAAAATTTCGGTTTGTTTTCCTGGTTGATTATGGTACCATCGGCTCAGAATCAACCATGAGGAGGCTGTGACTGATGCAACTTCGAGCTATGAAAGAAACCGAGCTGGCGGTCGCCGCCGCTCTCGCCGATCTTATATTTCGCGACGACGAGCAAACTTCCATGGGGGATGCCTTTCCCCCGATATTCCAAACGGCCATGAGCCATTCCTTCGGGGCCTTTGCGGAAGACGGACGCCTTGCGGCTTTTATGGGTCTGGTGCCTTCCGTTCTTCGCATCGGGAATGCCCGTTTGAACGTCTTCTCCATCGGATCGGTCTGTACCCATCCGGATTTCCGCGGACAAGGACTGGCCAGCCGGTCGCTTGAGCTTTGCAAGGCACATGCCGATGCCTCCGGCGCCTCGCTGATCTTCGTCTCGGGGGACCGGTCCCTCTACACGCGTGCGCACTGTAATCCGTTCGGCCGGGTGACCCGCTTTACGCTGCGGCACGAAGACATTGGGCGGCTCCGCGTGCCTCATGCCGCCGGTTCCGGTTATAGCGTTCGGCCCTTTGAGCGGAGCGATATTTTTGCACTGCAGTCGCTTGTCTCGTCCCGTGTGGTCGCCTTCGAACGGAGCGTGGCTGACCTCGGCGAATGGCTGGACGCTGCAGCGTACGCCAGCTGCCTGAAGCTCGAGCACCGGGTCCTGGTCGCCTTGGACGGGGCTGGCCGGGCCGAAGCTTATGCCGTTCTCGCCGTTCCCGGCGCTGCCAAAGCCAAGAGCGACCCGGTCGTCATCGAGTGGGCCGGCTCACCCGCCGCGATGGCGGCGCTGCTCGCGGACGCGCTGGAACGCTATGAGCTTTCTTCCCTTGGACTGACAGTGGAATGGCACGAGGGCGAAACGGCCCGGCTGTTTCAAGAAGCCGGACTGGCTTCGGAATCGGCCGCCAACGCGGGAACGGTATATATTGTCAATGCGGATCGTTTATACCAGCAGGCACAGCCGTACGGTTCCCATCCGACCGGACTTAAGTTTACCGCCGCGGACGCCGCTTACCGACTTGAGCAACCGGACGGCGACTCGCTGCAGCTCACTTCCGCCGAGCTTGCCGCTTACTGGTTCGACCCTTCCGCCAATTATCCGCAGGAAGCACGCCATTCAGTCCTTCCGCGCCTTACTTGAACGGGCTGTATTATATCTAAACGCCGTTCGCTTGATTTTACCGACGGGTTGCGGTATCATTGCGCGCATAGACCATCCTATGAAACGGAGCAACGGCCATGATCAAAAAACATATCATATACAAGAAAGACAAGTGGAACATGCTGACAGTCGAGGTGAACGGCAAGCGGCTGATTTTGCGCGAAATTTCGGATCAGTGGGGTGAGGACTGCCATACCTTCCTGAGCCGTCCGGAAATGATGCACTGGGTCGAAGAGCGGTTCAAGAAGTCCGATTTTGAAGGCACGGAGGAAGAGTACGAGAGCATGATGGAGGCTTTCCGTCAAGTATAGCCTGGTTCTCCCAATCAGTGCATAACCAAGGCTTGACTTCCGGCTTGTCCCCCTCTATAATGAGGGTAATTACATAAGGATGTCCTCCAAAGGGGAGTAGCTGTTACAGTAAAGTCGTCAATTCGGGCACTTCGTGCAAGGCCCCGGCTTTATTGGCAACGAAATCGTTGTTAGCAAGACCTTTGCCTATTACGGTAAAGGTCTTTTTTGCTTCGCAAAGACCTTTACCCGAGCGGTAGAGGTCATTTTTGTGTAAGCAAATCAACCTGAAGAGGAGTGACGGACTATGGATTGGTTTTCTCCCGAATTTTTTACCGCTTTACTCAGCATCATCGTCATTGATTTGGTCCTGGCCGGAGACAATGCCATTGTCATCGGTCTGGCCGCCCGCAATCTGCCGAAGGAGCAGCAGAAGAAGGCGGTGCTGTGGGGGACGGTCGGCGCTGTCGCCATCCGCGCGCTCGCAACGCTTGCAGTCGTATGGTCGCTTAAGCTTCCGGCCCTTCTGCTCATCGGAGGGCTCGTGCTGGTCTGGATCGCCTACAAGTCGCTGGTGGACAAAAAGGAGCATGAGATTAAGTCGGAAAACCGGCTCTGGCCCGCCATCCAAACGATTATCGTAGCCGATGCGGTGATGGGCTTCGACAACGTCATGGCGGTGGCCGGGGCTTCCCACGGCGACTTCGCCCTCGTGCTGACGGGGCTCTTGATCAGTGTTCCAATCGTGGTTTGGGGCAGCACGCTGTTCATCAAGTGGGTGGAGCGCTATCCGTGGATCATGTATGTTGGAGCCGCAGTGCTCGCTTATACGGCGGGGAAAATGCTGACCGGCGATCTGCTCGTTAAGGATTGGTTTGCGGAGAACCCGGTCATGAAATGGGCGCTGGTAACCGTAGTCGTCTTGGGGGTTCTTGCGGCAGGCCTCTGGAAGAAGATGTTCGGCTTCTTCGTCTCTGTTAACGAGCGCGGACAGCTCACCATTCCGGAGGAACTCGTTGAGGAAGCGAATATTCAGCCGGACGACAGCTTTAAAGTAAGCCGGGATGAAAAGGGCCGGCTCGTTCTGATCAAGCTTGAGGGCTGACAAGACTCGAGAATATCGAAAAACCGGCGGGGGTTCCGCCGGTTTTTCTTTTCTGCTGCTGCCAACCCGTCAGTTTCCCCGCTTCGGATCCGGCACCGGAACAGGTGCCGTCGCAACCTCAATAAGCGCAGGTTTTCGATCGCCCAGCGCCCTGCTGAGGCACTGCTCGAATTCCCCAGCCGTGGCCGCCTTCATCCCGATCCCGCCGCAGGCCTGAGCCAGCATAGCGAAATCGGGATTCCGGATGGCGCTGCCCGTCAAGGTCATTCCCGCCTGCTTCATCCGGTTTGCTTCCATCGCGTAGCGACCGTTGTTCATCACGATCAGCACCACGGGGAGCCCGAGCTCAACAGCCGTCTGAAACTCCATCAGCGTCTGCACCGCACCGCCGTCTCCCGCAACGGCGATCACCTGACGGTCCGGACTCGCAAGCTGTGCCGCAATTGCTGCCGGGAGCGCCCAGCCTAGCGTGCGCCAGCGTCCCGAAATCAGGATGTCCTGCTGCGGCTTCGCCTGGAAAATCCGGTTAAACCAAAGCGTATGGTCCCCTGTGTCAACCGCCAGCACCGCATTGTCCGAGGCCTTCTCCGAGAGAATGCGAATGACGGCCTGTGGCGGCACAGGGGTTCCTTCCTGCCTTGCCTCCGCTTCGATCTGCCGCTTCCACTCCCCTGCGACCTCCCGGATCCGCGCCTTCCAGGCACTTCGATCCATGCCCATAAGACGCGGATCGGCGGCCAGCTTCGGCAGGATCTGCATTAGGTCACCGGTTACGCCCCGCTCCAGCGGATGTCCTGCACCCATCGCCGCTCGATTCAGGTCCACCTGTACGATCTTGGCCCCGGTCGGCACATATTCATCGGGCCACCAGGTGGCTCCGAGAATCACGATCCGATCGCTCTCGGCAAGCAATCGGACCGACGCTTCACTTCCCGCCATCCCTAGCCCGCCGGCATACAGCTCGTGATCGTTCGGGAACAGCGGCCGGGCCGGCAGGGTCGTGATCGCGGCGGCGGATAACGCTTCGGCAAGCTGCAGCGCCGCTTCCTTGGCGGCTTTCACGCCGCGGCCGAGCAGCAGCACGGGCTTCTGCGCCCCGGCCAGCAGGCCGGCCAGCTGGTCGATCTCACTATCAGGCACCGCCAACGGCTCGTGCAGATGCATCGGATAGCGGCTTACCTCCCCATTCACCGGAGCGGCCCACAGATCCTTCGGGACCGACAGCTGCGCCACGGCGCCATCCGTAACCGATTGAAGGAGTGCCTGCTGCATCAGCTCAGGAAGAGCATCCGCGTGGGCCAGCGGCTCCGACCGGGCGGAAACGGCGGCGAACAGCTTCTGCTGATCGATATACTGCTTCGTCTTCGTACCTATCTCCTTCGCATCAACCTGTCCCGTAATCGCCAGCACGGGCGCCCGGTCCGTCTGGGCTTCGGCCAAGCCGTTCATCAGATTCGCCGCGCCCGGCCCGCTGGTCGCCATACAAACTCCGGGCTTGCCCGTCAGCTTTGCTTCCGCCGACGCCATCAGCGCCGCCGCGCCTTCATGCCTGCAGGGAATATAGCGGATGCCGGTCTGTTTTCCTAATTCATCGAGTAATGGTAAAATAGCATCGCCAATGACGCCGTAGATGCGTTCCACCTGCCATGTCTTCAGTCGCTGAAGTACAAACTGCGCGGCGTTCAGCTTCGTCTGTGCTCCGGACGGAGCCGGGGCTTTGGGCTTTGGCGATATAGTCAATGTCATAGCTTGCTCCTCCTTCCGTTTCGGCTCTATTGTGCCCTTTTCCGGCAGGGGATTCCATTTTCCACCGTAAGACAGGATTTTACCCGCTTCACGTCGAAACTGGAAGATCAGGAGGTGAACCGCACATTGAGCAATGCCGCTTCCATCGTCACATTTATCATCCTTTCGTTCTCGCTGTCCTTGATTCTGATCATGAAAAGGGACTCGCTGCCCCCGGGAGTGAAACGGCCGCTCGCGATCTTGGCGCTGGTGATGATTTCGTTCTCGTTCGTGCTTATGCTTTACAGCTTTTTGCACAATCCGCAGTAGCTCTTCCAATAGACTTCCTTCCATGAATTTCATATACTAATATTTAAGCCGCGCTCCGGTCATAATATGTATTGCTTTCCAGACCGACTGAATTCTGCCATGGAGCGTGAGCGGCAATGCGTTTGATTCCCTTGCTTTGCTGTCCGGCGTGCTGCTGACCGGCCCTTTGACCGCTACCGCAGTACAGGCGGACGGCATGACGAAACCATCCCCATTAACAAGGAGGGCTCCCATGAACCAAGTATTGAAACGTAACGACGTTCCGGCCGAACACCGCTGGAAGCTGGAAGATCTGTTTGAGAGTCAGCAAGCTTGGGACCAAGAGTATCAAACCGTGAAGCAGGAGCTGAAGGAAATCGCCCGCTTTCAAGGCAAGCTGAACAATGCGGCGGCAATCAAGGAATGCTTCGAGCTGGAGGATAAGCTCTCCTTACATACCGAACGGCTCTACGTCTATGCCAATATGAAAAATCACGAAGACATGGCGGACCCTACATACCAGGCCTTATCCGATAAATCCAAGAAGCTGAGCGTCGAGGTCAGCGAAGCGATGTCGTTCATTTCTCCGGAAATTTTGAGCCTGCCCGGCGAAGAGCTGCAGAAGCTGGTGAACGATCCGGAGCTTGCCTTCTACAAGCGCACGCTGGAAGAAATGATCCGCCAGAAGCAGCACGTCCTCAGCAAAGCGGAAGAGGCGCTGATGGCCCAGGTCGGCAACCTGTCGCAGGCGCCGAGCACGATCTACGGCATGCTCAATAATGCGGACATCAAGTTCCCGAAGGTGAAGAACGAGCAGGGCGAGGAGGTCGAGCTCACTCACGGGCGCTACATCCAGTTCCTCGAAAGCCGCGACCGGAACGTGCGCAAGCAGGCTTTTGAAGCCATGTACGCCACGTACGCCAAGCAGAAAAATACGATTGCCGCCACCCTGGCCGCCAACGTGAACAAGAACATTTTTTATGCGAGGGTCCGCAAGTATCCTTCCGTTCTGGAGATGTCGCTGTTCGGCGATAACATCAAGAAGGAAGTGTACACGAACCTGATTGACGCCGTTCATGCAGCCTTGCCGCTGATGCACCGCTATATGGCGCTCCGCAAGAAGCTGATGAAGGTCGACGAGCTGCATATGTACGATCTCTTCGCGCCGCTCGTGGAAGAGTACAAGATGGATATTCCGTACGAAGAAGCGAAGCGGACGGTCGTCGAAAGCCTGAAGCCGCTCGGCGAGGATTATCTGAAGACGCTCCAGGACGGTCTCGAAGGCGGCTGGATCGATATTTATGAGAACGAAGGCAAACGCAACGGCGCTTACAGCTGGGGAGCCTACGGCACGCATCCTTACGTACTGCTGAACCATAAGGACAACCTGAACAGCATGTTCACGCTGACGCACGAGATGGGCCATGCTTTGCATTCCTATTTGTCCGATGCCAACCAGCCTTACCGTTATGCCCAGTACACGATCTTCCTCGCGGAAGTGGCGTCCACGCTGAACGAAGCGCTGCTGATGGACTATATGCTGAAGAAGTCGACCGATCCGAAGGAAAAAATGTACCTGCTCACCTATTACATGGACCAGTTCCGTACAACCGTATTCCGTCAAACGATGTTCGCCGAGTTCGAGAAGATCATCCATGAAAAAGCCGAACAAGGAGAATCCTTGACGCCTCAGCCGCTTAGCGAGGTGTACTATGACCTGAACCTGAAGTATTACGGCGACGACATGGTCGTGGATAAGGACATCGAGATGGAATGGGCGCGGATTCCGCATTTTTACAACAGCTTCTATGTGTACAAATACGCAACCGGCTTCTCGGCGGCGACGAGCTTCTCGAAGCAGATTCTCGAAGAAGGACAGCCGGCGGTCGAGCGCTACCTCGGCTTCCTGAAGAGCGGAGGCGGCGACTACTCGATTAACATCCTCAAGAAGGCGGGCGTGGATATGTCGACGCCGGAACCGATCAATGAGGCGATGAGCGTGTTTAAAGAGCTGCTCGAGCAAATGGAAGCATTAGCGAAATAACGACCCAAGCGGAGAAGGCTGAGGCTCGGAACGTTTCCGTCCTCGGCCTTTTCGGTTCATGTCAGGATAAGCTTGTCGCAGGAGGTAGCATCACATGAAAGCACAATGGATTCTCGTTCTTACTCTGCTGTTCGCCCTCATTACCGCCGTCTTCGCGGTGATTAACGTCGAACCCGTCCGGGTTAATTTCTTGTTCACCGAAACGCAAATCCCGCTCATTCTCGTTATCTTGGGCTCCACGCTGCTCGGCGGATTGATCGTTCTCTTCTTCGGCATGTTCCGCGAATTCAAGCTGAACCGGAAGGTCAAGCAGCTGGAAAAGGCGCTCAGCGAGCAGAAGAAGCCGACGGAGAACGCTCAAGCTCAAGATGTCGTCCCGTCCGCGACGGCAGGCGATCAGCTGCAGCTGAGGGCCGAGGAGCCGCCGCCGCAGGGGTCAAGGAATGAGCCATAATGCGGCTACAAAGGGCTGTTTTTGAGGCGGGGAATCCCGCTGCAGAAACGGCTCTTTTTTTGCAGCCGGCGAAACATAATTCCTCCTCCCCTCGTCAGTTAGGGTGACAAAGACGGAAACCAGAAAATGGAGGGAATTGTGTGAAGAAGAGGTCGCTATTCACCGGAATATTGGCACTTACGCTGATCGCTGCGGTGTCTCCCGCGCCTTCCACTCAGGCGGATACGGTTTCGGATGGAGCCGGGACTGTCGCCCAAGTGGGAGGCGGTTCGGCCATAGCCGTACTGCTGAACGGGAAGCAGGTCAGCCTGTCCGTATCCCCTCAGCTCGTCGGCAGTACGCTGATGGTCCCCTTCCGCGAACTGGCGGAGGCGCTTGGCGTCAAGGTCGATTGGAATGAGCCGGAGAGCGCGATTACGGCTGATAAAGGGGAGCAAACGATCCGCCTCAAGATCGGCGACAAGAATGCCGAACGCGGTGGAAAGCCGGTCGTGCTGGAGGAAGCGCCGCCTCTTATCAACGGTAAGGCGCTTGTCCCACTGCGGTTCTTTTCCGAATCGTTCGATTTCAATGTCTATTGGGACGGATTGAACCGGACCGTATCCATCGTCGACGCGGACAAGAGCCTCCCGACCGTAGGCTCCCAGGAGCATATGGAGGCGCTCATGAAGGAGGCCGCGGAGCTGAACGGCGGGATTAACGGCGGTTTCATCGCCGGCGGGATAAGGGTCATGGCTACGGATCAAATGGCCGTTCAGGAGTCTGCTCCGGTCGCCAAATCCGCCGCTTCCTCCTCTGCCCCTGCAGCGGCGGCTCCGGCCGCCCCCCAGGCCAAGGCGGACTATTCCGCTACCAATGTGCAGGTGGAAGGCGTCGATGAGGCGGATGTGATCAAGACGGACGGCAAATACATTTATATGGTGAATCGCAACCGGATTCTGGTCGCTCAAGCCGTTCCGGCGGAGGCGATGAACGTGGTCGGCACCGTCACTTTCGAGGACAAAAACTTCACCCCTCAGGAGATGTATGTGGACGACAAGCATTTGGTCGTCATTGGGCATACGTTCTATCCGTCGCCAAAACCGGAACCGGCCGAGGCCGAACCGGTTCCCATGGGTTCGGAATTACCCGCCTCCTCCGGGGACAGCCCATCCGCTTCGGCCGGCGGCCCGGCTGTGGTTGAGAAGCCGCCAATCAAGGTAGTCCCGCGCGACGTCATGATCTGGCCCGGGCCCTCCCGCAATACGACCAAGGCGATCGTGTACGACTTGACCGACCGAAGCCGGATCAACAAGCCGCGGGAAGTCGAGCTCGAAGGCGACTACATTTCATCTCGTAAAATCGGCTCTTCGCTCTACATTGTTACGAACAAATCGATGAACAGCTACGTCCTGATGCGCACCGGAGCGACGCCGGAGGAGAAGCGGAATGCCGCCTCCCTTCCGTCCTACCGCGATTCGGCGGCGGGTCCGGATTTCATCCAAATCGGATATGAAGATATCCGCTATTTCCCGAAATCGGCGCAGCCGAACTATATGCTGGTCGGCGGGCTCAATCTGGATCAGACCGACGGGAAGATGCAGGTCAGCGACTACCTGGGTTCCGGACAAAAGATCTACGCCTCGGAGCACCATCTGTACGTGACCGTTACGGAATATGAGCCGCTTCCGAAGGAGCCGGCCGCTGAAGCCTCCCCGGACGCTTCTTCCGGAACGGAAAAAGGGTGATGCCGATCATGCCGGTGACAAGGGATGTCAACAGCGTGATCTATAAGTTCGGTATGGATAATGGATCCGTCACTTACAAGGGGCGGGGCAAAGTGCCGGGAATGCCGCTGAATCAATATGCCATGGATGAACAGGACGGATACTTCCGCATCGCCACCACGAAGGGCGATATGTGGCGCAATGACGAATTTACATCGAAAAATAATATCTACGTGCTGAACGACAGCATGAATATTGCGGGTAAAATCGAGGATCTGGCGCCGGGCGAGCGGATTTATTCTGTACGCTTTATGGGCGACCGGGCTTACATGGTTACTTATAAGAAAACGGACCCGCTGTTCGTCCTGGATTTGAAGGATCCGCAGGCTCCGAAACTGCTCGGCCAGCTGAAGATTCCGGGCTACAGCGATTACCTGCACCCTTACGATGAGAATCATCTGATCGGATTCGGCAAAGATGCCGTGGAGGTCCCGAATAAAGGCGTGAACGGCGCCCTACCGGATACGACAGCCTTTTACCAGGGCATGAAGCTCGCATTGTTCGATGTATCGGATGTGGAGCATCCGAAGGAAATGTTCAAGGAAACGATCGGGGACCGGGGAACGGATTCGGAGCCGCTTCATAACCCGAAGGCGCTTTTATTCTCCAAGGAGAAGAATCTGCTGGCTTTCCCCGTAACCGTAGCCGAGGTGAAGAACAAGGAATCCCTCTCCGGTCCGGAAGCCGCATCCGCATACGGCGAGTTCGTCTTCCAAGGAGCTTACGTATACGGACTCGATTTGGCCAAAGGCTTCCAGTCGCGGGGCAAAATTTCGCACCTTACCGGGGAAGACATGCAAAAAGCCGGCCGGCAGTGGTATAACAGCGAGCGGAACATCAACCGGTCGCTGTATATCGGCGATACGCTGTATACCTCCTCTCCCGGCTGGCTGAAGGCGAATGATCTGGCTGCTCTGAAAGAAACCGGATCGCTCGAGTCGCCGCCCTGGACACCGCAGAGCAAGTAATCAGGCGTCCCGCCCGAGCGTGCTGCGCTGGAACCCATTTCTTGGCTTTTGCCGCGTCATCGGATACAATGGCCTTGTGACAAGTATGGCGTGGAGGCAGAATCATTATGGTTACATTCATCATCGTTATCGCGGTGATCATTGCTCTTGTTATTTCAGGGCTCACCATCTACATCACCGGCAAAGCTTACTCCCGAAAAGACAGAGACGATTAAAAAGCCAGCGAGATCAGCAGGGCGGCAGCACCTCCGGCGCCGAGCTGATCAAATTGACCGCGTCGTTGGTCATCCACGAAGCTCCCCGGATTCGAGCCGCCGCTGCGCCGCAGTGGCGGCTCTTTTCGATTTCTTTGCCGCATACGGAGCAGCGGTACATCACTTGGCAGACGGCGCCCAGCCACGAGTCGGTCAGCGATCCGACAAGGCCGCCGCCGAGGCCCAGCAGGCATAGCGGCAGGAAACCCGCCCATCTGGCCTCGTGCGGAACGCCCGCTGCGGCATTCAGCGCCCAAGCCGCTGCACCGATGAACAGGCCCCCTGCTGCGGTGGCCATCGTTCCAAGCGGCGTTATGCCGCCGGAAGTGCCGGGTTCTACCGGGCGGCCGTTGAGGATGGACCGCGGAGCGCTCCGGCTAAGGCCGCCGATCTCCGTGGCCCAAGTGTCCGCATTCACCGCGGCCATTACTCCGATGAAAGCGGCCCACCAGCCCGGATTCGGCAGGAAGGCATGCCCGAGGCAGAGAAGCAGTCCCAGCCCCCCGTTCGCCAGCACCTGGCCGGCATCGCGCCGGCCGGATTTGGCATAGCCGCTCTCGGCCGCCGCTTTCCGCCGGTGTTTCCATTTCGACAGCGCCGAAGACGTGAGGAAGAACGCGATGAGCGTCCCGAACCAGGCCGGACTTCCCAGCGCATACATCAGCGTTCCCAGCACTACAGCCGCCCAGAAGCCCGACGCGGACAACGATTTTTTCCAATATGCCGCTCCTGCGATGAACAGGCTCCCGGCCAGTCCAATAAGCCCGGACTCCATGCGCCCACCCCCTGCTTTTATACAATAAATTGAAGTTTCATTGGTTTACAGACTATTGCCATTATAATATGATTTGGGTAGATCTTGAAACGCGTGCCGCGGCGGGGAGTGAAATTGTTGCAGGAAAGCCATAAAATCGATGGCAATGAAGCGAAACGGGATTTGGATTCCCAGGAGATGCTCTGCGTGATCTTTGACTATGCCGCCAAGATCGCCAATGAGCGCAAGTTAGATAATCAGTCGCTGCTTTGCTGGCGGATATGGGCCGGGAACTGGTCGTATCGGACCGCTGTTCGGTGTGGCTCGCTCGACCGTAAGAGAAGCGAGCTGTATACCCGGGTGGCGCACGGTACTCCTCCTCTCCGCTTGCCGGTAACGGCCGGCCTTGTCGGGTACGCCGTTTCCAAGGGCGAACCGGTATTTATCAACGACGTCTATACGAACGAGGAATTTAAGGATGTGCTGCAAAGCGGCGCGATCGCTACGGACCGGATCACCGGGTACCGGACTAAGTCTCTGATGGTCATCCCTTTCTGCAATAGTGAAGGCGAGATCATAGGGGCTTATCAGGCAGTAAACAAGCTGACTAGGGAAGCCCAATTTTCGCAAAGGGACGTGGAGCATCTGTGTTTGGCCGCTTCCTATGCGGGTAAGGCGCTCGAATCGGCCCTACTTACGAACGAAATTGAGGAAACGCAGAAGGAAATCCTCCTTACGATGGGAGCCATCGGAGAGAGCCGCTCCCGGGAAACCGGCAATCACGTGAAACGGGTTGCTGAGGATTCGTACTTGCTGGGGTTGGTGCCGGCATGAGCACGGAGGAAGCGGAGTCGCTGAGGATTGCCTCCCCGATGCACGATATCGGCAAGGTGGCGATACCGGATGCGGTGCTGGAGAAGCCGGGCAAGCTGACCGATGAGGAATATGAAATCATGAAATCCCATACGTCCATCGGCTATCAGTCGCTTAAAAATTCGAACCGCCGCATCCTGAAAGCCGCCGCCATAATCGCATACCAGCATCATGAAAAATGGAACGGAGACGGTTACCCTTGCGGGTCGCGGGGAGAAGAAATTCATCTTTACGCCCGGATCACGGCGATTGCGGATGTGTTCGATGCGCTGGGAAGCACGCGGGTATATAAGAGAGCCTGGGAGCTTGAGCGGATACTGAAGCTGTTCGAGAAAGAACGGGGACAGCATTTTGACCCGAAGCTTGTAGATGTATTCCTTGAGCAGCTGCCGGCCCTCCTCAAGATTCGGGAGGAGTTCATGGATGACTGTAAAGAACGAAGGTACGACAGCCGGTGAAAAAGAATGAAGAAGGCGTGCGCCGGTAAGCTCCGGAACACGCCTTTATGATTTAAACCAGCTTCGCCGTAAAGGCACCGAACGCCTCATCGCCCCAGAACAGCTCAAACCGGTCCCCGCTCTTCACGGCGGCTACCCCGGCCGGTGTTCCGGTATAAATCAGATCCCCGGGTCCAAGACCGTAATGGGAAGCAATGTAATCGACAATAACCTGAAGATTGAAGATCATATCGTTCAGGTTCCCGCGCTGCGCTTCCGTTCCGTTCCTCTTGAGCGTATACTCCACCTGCTTGACCCTTTCGAAACCCGGGAATGCATGCCAAGGGCCTACCGCCGCTGAATTCAGGAAGCCTTTGGCAGGCGACCAAGGATATCCTTTCTTCTTCACTTCGGATTGCACGTCTCGCAGCGTAAAATCGATCCCCAGTGCCATCCGGTCCACCAGGTCGTCCACGGAGAGCCCCTTCTCGTAGCTACGCCCGATATGAAGCACCAGCTCCGCCTCATAATGAAGTTCACCCCGGCCGCCCGGCGGCATAATCTCCCCACCGTCCGCCAGTACAAGCGCATGGCTCGGCTTCGTAAAAATCATCGGCTCCTCCGGCACATCATTACCGAGTTCCGCCGCATGCAGTCCATAATTGCGTCCCACACAATAAATATTGCGAATCGTATCGCTCATCCCGGATCGTTCCTTTTCAGCAAAATTGGCCGCTTCCTCCGCCTGTCCCATATTATACGCGCGGTTCCTGCAATTCTCAATCGAAAAGCCGCGTAACCCGGATAGCGACCTCTACTCCGTCCCTACGGATTATCGGACGCTTTCTTCGAAGGCTCTGCGGATTTCTCTCCTGTGGATTTCTCCGAGGTCTTCGTTCCGCCAGTCGTATCCTTCTTCTTCGTACTGTCCGAGGACGCCTTGGAGGATCCGGAGCCCGTTCCGGTACTTTTCGACTTGTCCGTGCTGTCGCTTCCGTTTTTATCTTTGGTCGAAGTATCTTTGTTTGTAGATTCTTTGCCCGCACTCTCTTTACTCGAGCTCTCCTTATTTTCGATGCCGCTCTTGGTAGAGGAATTCTTGTTCGCCGTGCTCTTGCTCCCCTGCTGCGCGCCTGCAGCTGCGCCGGAAGAGGGACTTTGACCGGAAACGGGCTTCTTCTCGGAAGCCGGGGGCTCCGTTTGAACAATTTCCGGCGTGAATGGGCGAACCGGCCCGACCGTCACTTTCCCCTGTTCATCGATTGCAGCGTTGTACGAAATTCCGGCCAATCTGGAGAAGAGCTTGGTCGCATCCTCATCCGGCATCCGTACCGGCTGCGCGCCTTTGGTCAGGATCGGCACCACGCTCAGGTCGCATGCCTTGTCTTTCGTGCAGGAGGCCTGCAGGATCATGCTCTCCCAGGTTTTCTGGACGTCATTCGTCGTAAATATAAAGTTGCCGAGACTGTAGGCAATCCATTTCCCTTTGTACTGCTCAAAGCCCTGCAGTACATGCGGATGGCTGGCAACAACCAGATCGGCGCCCTGGTCGATATATTGATGCGCCAGCGTGGTCTGCACATTGTTCGGAATATCCTTCCGCTCTTCGCCCCAATGCGCAATGACCACCACCAGATCCGCATCGGCCCTGGCCTTCGCAATCGCATCCAGCGCCTGCTTGGTCGAATAGGTCTCAGCCAGGCCCGGCTTAGACTTGCCCGCATACCAACTGGTCTCGGGAACCACTCGCGTGAAGCCGAGGAAGGCGATCTTCATGCCGCCGCGCTCCAGCAGGACGTATTTGTACGCCTCATCGGAATTATGGCCGGCCCCGACCCGGGGATGCCCTGAACGTCCAAGTAATCCATGGTATCCAGCGACCCTTCCGGACCGTAATCCATACTGTGATTGTTGGCGAGGTTGACCAGGTCCACTCCCGCCTTCTTCAGCTCGGGCAAAGCGAGCCGGAGCCGAACGGTATGTATATTCCTTATCCTGTGCCGTCCCGCGGGTCGTGATCGGGGTCTCCAGATTGGCAACGGCGATGTCGGCCTTCTCCAGGTAGGATTTAACGTATTTATAAGGATAATCATAGCCGTTCTGCTTGAGCGACCCTTCGACCTTGTCCGCGAACATCACATCACCTACGAAGGACAGATTCACCCGGCCCTGCGCGGCGTCTGCGGGCGATCCCGCCACCTTGACTCCTGCCGCCGCATCCTTATCCGGCACTTCGGCGGATATCGGCCGCGGCGGCTTGCTCAATACAGCCGTTCCTCCAGAGGCCTCAGCGCCCGTTTCCCCTCCCGCGGCTCCGGCGGGCGGATGATCCAGCGATTGAATCAAGTAAGCGAACGAACCGATTGTGATGGCTGTCAGGACGCCGATTTTCACCCACATCGTTTTTTGGAACTTGCTTTCTTTTTGCTCTTTATGTTTTTTTGACCTCGATTGAATCGTAACCTACTCCTTTATCGTTGTTGGCCCGGATGAATGCGTTTTGAGCTTCGACAGCAGGTCAGCCTCCCCGACGAGGTTTATTATACCAAAACCCGCGGCCCGGGTCATGGGTCCGTCAGCTTACAACCAAATCTTAAAATCCCTTAAGGCGCGGAAATGCGGCGGCCGCTTATGCTATAATGAAATCTTGAGATGACAAATAAAGGGAGGACGCAGCAAGTTATATGGACACAATCGCCGTGATCTCCGACATTCACAGCAACCTCCCCGCACTTGAGGCCGTCCTGAAGGATATCCGGAACCGCGGCATTCACCGTATCGTCTGCCTGGGAGATTTGGTCGGGAAAGGCCCCCAGCCTGCGGAAACGGTCGACCGGATTCGTGAGGCTTGTCAGGTTACCGTGCAGGGGAATTGGGACGAGGGCATCAACCATCCCCAGGAGCAGGAAGCCGGGCGCTGGCAGCAGGAGCGTATTGGGCCGGAGCGGCTTCGTTTTTTGCTTGAGCCGCCCTTCTGCCATAACCTCAGGATGAGCGGCCGAAGCATCCGGCTTATGCACGCCTCCCCGGAAAGCGTATATACCCGGGTCCCCTTCAAAGCGGACAAAAAAGCGAAGCTCGCCATGTTCAATAACACGCCGAGCACCGGAGCCTTCCCCGGCGGTGGCGAACCGGACGTTGCAGGCTACGGGGACATTCACGTCTCTTTCCTTCAGACCATAAAATCCAAGCAGCGGAGCGGTCTCCTCCTCTTCAATACCGGAAGTGTGGGCCTGCCTTACGACGGCATTCCGCAGGCAAGCTACACCATATTGGAAGGCATCCTGGACAGCGTGGAAACCGCTCCCTTCTCCGTGCATACCGTGCGCGTCCCTTACGACAACGAGGCGGTCGTTCGCATAGCCGAGAAGGTCGGGTCGCCGAATTTGGAGCGGTTTGCCTATGAGGTCCGAAGCGGGCTGGAGCAATAACGGCCCGCCCTTTTCCGAGTAAGCGGCTTAAGTGTGAAATCCGGGTCTTTGTGGTACAATATGGACGATTATAGCAGACCTCATTACATATCCCGGATAACTCGCTTAAAGGAAGGCCGGAGAAGGAAAGTAGGAGACACCCATTGGCAGGCTGGCGGATTAATTTACTTGTGCTCTGGTTCGGCAATTTTTTGGTAATGGCCGGGATGACGATGATCGTCCCCTTTTTACCGCTGTATATACAGGAAATGGGGCTTCATGACCCGAACAGGCTGGCTACTTGGGCGGGGATTATTTTTGCAGGGAATTTCGTGACTTCTTTTTTATTCCAGCCGATTTGGGGCGGGCTGGCCGACCGCTATGGACGGAAGGTGATGCTGCTTCGTTCCGGCTTCGGCATGGCCGTCGTCATGACGCTGATGGGCCTGGCGCAGACCCCATGGCATCTGTTCCTGCTTCGGATGCTGAACGGCGTTATATCGGGGTTTGTACCGGCTTCGGTATCCCTTATGTCCGCCGGCACCCCGAAGGATAAGATGGGAGTAGCCATGGGAACGCTGCAATCGGGCAGCGTCGCCGGATCCATACTCGGTCCGCTCTTCGGCGGCGTGCTGGCGGAATGGATCGGGTTCCGGCCGATCTTCTTCATTACCGGCGGCCTGCTGTTCGCCGCATCCCTGCTTGCCGCCTTTCTGGTGAAGGAAAAGTTCGATACCGCGATGGCCAAGAAGCAGCAGACAATGTCAATCTTCAGCGGTTTCAAGGAGCTGAGTACCACGAAAGAGCCGCCGGCTCTGTACTCGGTCACGTTCGTTATCCAGTTCGCCATTCTCAGCTCCATGCCGCTCATCCCGCTGTTCGTTCAGCGGCTTCACGGCGGCGGAGAAATGCTCGCCTTCTACGCAGGCCTGGTCGGCTCCGTTACCGGATTTTCCAACATGATCGCTTCGCCGCTGCTCGGGCGGGTAGGAGACCGGCTCGGCTCGCAGCGGGTGCTGGCTATTTCGTTAATCGGCGCGGCGCTGGCCTTTATCCCGCAAGCGATGGTGCATAACATATGGCGGCTGTTCGCTGCGCGGTTCCTGCTGGGTATCTTCATGGGCGGCCTTCTGCCGTCCGTACAAACGCTGATCCGTAAATTTACACCCGATGGCATGGAGAGCCGTTCCTACAGCTTTAACTCCAGCGCACTTGCTTTGGGCAATATGCTTGGCCCCGTGATCGGCGGGGCGGTGTCCGGATGGATCGGCATTCGCGGTCTTTTCGTCATGTCGACCGTCCTCTTGCTGCTCAATGCCGTATGGGTGCGCAAGTCGCTTTACCGCAGGCGGCAGGGCAGGGCCGGAAGTTCAGGAGCCTTGTCCTAGAACCAATTTGAATCGGAGGTGCCCGGGTCGTGCTCAAAATTAACATTCGTAAGGTGCTGTTCATCTTGGTCTGTGCAGAAATCCTCATTATGTACTACAGCCAATTGGAAGTCCGCGAATCCCGCCGGCAGGTGGTTTATCGAGAGCAATCCGGGTTTCATGGCAAAATGCAGCCATCCGAACATGAGAAAGAAACGCTGAAAGAAGCGTCGTGAACTAGAGGACCGATCAGTCCAAATGTAAATAAGCCTTGGCCCTCGGGGGCTAAGGCTTATTTTCTTGGCTCATGTTCCCGGCTGGGGAACGCGGGAAGGGCCCGGTTTGATCGCGGATAACGCCAGGAGTGCCGCCAAAGCGCAGGCTCCGCCAATGGAATAAAACAGCACCGTATGGGAGTATCCCTCCAGAACGGAAGCTACCGGCGGCCCGACGGCTACGCCAATAAACCGCATACTGCTGTACAGGGAAGTCACCGTGCCCCGCTGGCCCTTTTCAATGCCCTCCGTAATCAGGGCGTCCAAAGAGGGTAAAGCCATTCCGATGCCGATCCCGCTGATCGAAATGAATAAGAACAGCATGAAAAGCGTTCCGGTATGGATCAGACCGCAAAGGAACATACCGCCTGTCAGGAGAAGCGTGCCGATAAAATCGGCCCATTTCATCCGGGTCTTGTTTTCTCCGATCGCCTTTCCGGTTACAAAGGAAGAAAGACACAGCATGGCGAGCGGAATGGCCAGCAGAAGCCCCTTGTAGACGCCATGAATGCCGTATTGGTCCTCCAGCAAATCCGACAAAAAGAAAAGTGCCGCGAACACGACGAACATGCAAATCCCGCCGATCGCGAAGATCGCGTACAGCCAGCGTCCTTTCTCCGTAAATATCGTTTTTACGGTTTGAAGAAACTGACCGATGGTTTGCTTTGGCTCCTCCTCCCGCGCCGGCGTCTTGACCAAAAAAGAAACCATCAGCAGAGAAATAAGGCAGAGGACCGGGATGGCCAAGAAGGGCACGAACCAAATCCAAGCCGCTAGTATTGACCCCAGAATCGGGCTGACCACTTTGCCGAATGTATTGGACGTCTCGATAATGCCAAGGCCCGTGCTGACGTCCGATTCCTTCTTGAACAGATCGCCGACCAGCGGCATCACGATCGGTGCGGCTCCGGCCGCTCCGATACCTTGGAGGAAACGACCGATCAAGATGACCATGTAGGATTGCTGCAGAAACCAGGCGCCAAGCCCGCATACCAGCCCGCCGGCGGCAGTCACAATCAGGCTCGGGATGATGATTTTCTTCCGTCCGAAGCGGTCCGACAAATAACCGGCGATCGGAATCAGGACGATAGCTACCATGGAGTAAATGGTAATAATCAGGCTGACCTGCAAGGAAGAAACACCTAGCTTCTCCCGAATGGAGGGAAGAACGGGGATCAGCATCGAATTGCCCAGCGTCATGATTAAAGGAATGGTCGAAAGCGAAACCAAATCCCATTTCTTATCGGACTGCACAGCAAAAAAACCACCTTTCATCAGATGACCCCATTGTCCGGCTGTCCGGTAAGAATAATATGCGCTTCGACCTTAGGTGATTATTCGGGCTTTACGCGAGCAATGGCCAACCCGTCATAGGCCGGCAGCATCACGCTTTCCAGCCTCGGATCGGAAGCGATGCGCTCGTTGAATATTCTCATTTTAGTCACGGCGTTGCCCTGTTCTGAAGGATTAACCGCCCTGCCCCGCATGAGCAGATTGTCTCCGACGATCAAAGCCCCAGGATTCGCCAGCCGGATCGCCCACTCCAGGTAATTCGGGTAGTTGCCTTTATCGGCATCAATGAAGAACAAATCGAACTTATGCCCTTCCGATTCAAGCTGCTCCAAGCTGTCCAGTGCTTCGCCGACGCGGTATTCGACCCGGCTTCCCAGTCCCGCTTCGGACAAATGCTTGTGTGCCAGATTCGCATATTCCTGCTTCAGCTCAAGCGAAAACAGTTTGCCGTCATCGCCAAGCCCCCGCGCTAAACAGATGCCGCTGTAGCCGCCAAGCGCACCGATTTCCATAACCCGTTTGGCCCCGATTATTCGAACCAGCAGGGTGAGCAGCCTGCCGTAACCCGGAGCGATGGAAATTTCCGGCATTCCGTTAGCCCGGATGCCCTCAAGCACATGTGCGAGCTGTTCGTCCTCCGGATATAAGCCCTCCAGGTATTGTTCCCCAGTTGCCATCGAATCCATAGATCCTTCCTCCTTTTCGGTTGAGCGATTGTATAATCCGTAGGAATCGCCTATACTAGGTTATTGTATGGCTTTTCCAAGTGGACTACAACAGGAATCCGTGATGGTTAAAAACATCTCGATACATACAGATACAATGGAGTGGAACGGAACATGACTTCGAATGAAATCGAATTGATCGCTACGGCGCCGATGGGACTGGAAGCCGTCGTTGCGAGGGAAGTACGGGACCTCGGATATGACCGGGTCACCGTGGAAAACGGCCGGGTGACCTTTATTGGAGACACACTCGCTATATGCCGGGCCAACCTGTGGCTTCGTACCTCCGACCGGGTGTTAGTGAAGATGGGGGCTTTTCCGGCGCGCACCTTCGATGAGCTGTTCGAGGGGGTCAAAGCGATGCCTTGGGCTGACTGGATCCCAGAAGACGGCGAATTTCCGGTCGAAGGGCGTTCGCATAAATCACAGCTGAGCAGCGTGCCTGCGTGTCAAGGGATCGTCAAGAAAGCGGTCGTCGAGAAAATGAAGCAATCGTACGGAACGGAGTGGTTCAAGGAAACCGGCGGGCGCTATGTCATTGAGGTATCGCTCTTAAACGATATCGCGACGATTACGCTGGACACTACCGGCCCGGGGCTGCACAAACGCGGCTACCGCAAGCTCGTTACTGAAGCGCCGCTGAAGGAAACCATGGCGGCCGCTCTTGTTCTGTTAAGCCGCTGGCGGCCGGAACGTCCGCTTTACGATCCGTTCTGCGGTTCGGGTACGATTCCGATCGAAGCGGCATTGATCGGCTGGAACCTAGCGCCCGGCCTTCGCCGAAGCTTTAATTCCGAGGCTTGGCCTCTTCTACCGCCGCAACTCTGGTCCGAGGCCCGGGAAGAAGCTTATGATCTCGTAAAAGACGACGTTCCACTTGAAATCGCCGGCTCCGATATCGATAAAGGTGCCATCGATGTCGCTCTGGCCGCGACCAAGGCGGCCGGACTGGCGAAAGAAATCAACCTGCAGGTGCTGCCCGTAGCAAAAGCAAGGCCGCGCGGCGACTACGGCTGCATGATTACCAACCCGCCATACGGCGAGAGGCTGGGCGAACGCGATGAAGTCGAACGCGTGCTGCGGCAGTTCGGGTCAATTTATGATCAGCTTCCAAACTGGTCCGCTTTCATCTTAACCCCAAGTCGCCAGCTGGAGCACTATATGGGACGCAAGTCGGACAAAAACCGCAAGCTGTTCAACGGCCGCATCGAATGCCATTTCTTTCAGTATTTCGGTCCGCTCCCGCCGCGCCAACGGGACAAAAACGAAACAGTCGGAAGAAGCGAAAACAAACCCTGACCAACAAGGCAAGGGTTTGTTTTCTTTCCTACCATGGCGCCGCTTCGCAAACGCCGGCCTACTTCTTATTCGCTTTGGAGCCCGCTACTTCGGAGTCCTGATTGTTGCCGGGTCGCCCTTTTTTTCCGTTGTTGTCGGCATTGCCTCGTGACATTCCGCGCGCCTCCCTTCTCCATGGGTCATTACCTTCAAAGTGTGTCCGGCCCGCTTCTTCCCTATTCCCGCAACAAAAAAGCCCTCAATCCGAGAGCATCATTGGTTTGCGATTCTATTAGGCTTCATTCTTCCGTCCTCGGTTTTCCCGGGTCGCATTGGGGTCCCTTCATCTTGCTTCCCTGAGTCATCGACAGCTTCATTAAATAATAGCATTCCTCTCTGGCCATATGGTCAGCCATAAGGGGGACAGCGTGCCAAGCGCTTCCTTGCCCATCCGCAATTCCTCCAGCTCATGCAGGAATTGCCGGAACAGCACCATCTCCAGCTCCACTTCTTTGTTAAACCGGGTTAAAGCCGGGAACTGCTTCAGGTTGGTCCGCAGATAGCCGGCAAGCTCCACCGCTTTCAAATAAAAATCGCGGAAATGCTGATCGAACGTTTGCGCCATCTCAATCAGGCGTTTCTCCGTCATATCCAGATCCGATGCGATGGACGCGGCATGACCGTATGCGTCCTGCGGCCATACCAGATGATGATGCACATCATGGAATACCGGTGCCGGCTGTCCGGAGAGAAGATAGCCGAGCACCCTTAAATACTCCTCCAGCTCATTCACCATATGACTTAGGAAAGTCGGAGGGAGCCCGATCGAGATCGTTCCGATCAAGTGACGCCGCAGCAGATGAAGCTTGAAATCGCGCAGCTCCTTGGCCCTTTGATCGGCTTCCTGATTGAGGGAACGGAGCGCCTCTCCCTCCGGTGCGGAACGCGCACGTTCCAAAAGAGCGTCCATCACGTGAACGAACGCCTTCGCACGTTCCACTTCCTCCTGTTCCCGCGTGGACAAGGCTTCGCGGATAAAGCGGGCATGGTCCCCCAGGACCTGCAGCCAAAAGCGGTGCTCAAACAAAGCCGAAGCCGGGTACGACATCAACGGTTCCATCGTATTCCTCCTGTCAGCCCACGTGTATGTGTTCCTCTGGGCATTCACCTAAAACAGCCTATGCCGGAAACCATAATACGTGACGCTGCAGGAGCCATTTTCCCAATGTTCTTTATAAAGACCGTCAATGAAGATTAAGCCAGCCTCGCCTGGCGTTCCGATCTGCAGCTTAAATAATCATAAAGCGTGATAAACATATCCTGCTCTGCGCCGCAGCGAACCGATAGCTTAACTTCACCGTTCCAGTAAAAATTGACAATGTGATATTGGCGGCCCATGACCATCTCGACATCCCAATAAGGTGACATCAGTTCATAGACCTCTTTATTGATGAACAGCTTCGGCCCATCGGAAGCCAAATAAACCCCGACAAAATCATTGCCGATTTTGGTATAAAATCCTTTTCTCACCATCAGGCTCCGTCCCTCTCCGGATAACATCGACCTTTCCTCCAATCATCATTACAAAAAGACCCCCTAAACCGGTTCGGGAGTCCGCTATTAAGCGCACAACCGTTCCTTCGGCGACTGGCTGGCGTAACGCTTATGTGCAGTAGTAGCCCCTGTAGCTTTGCGTCACAGGCTTTCGCCTGCTTTGCCTTTATCGAGCACGATCGAATTATGTCTATTGGTGTTCGTTCTCTATGTTCAGCATAAAAGAAGAGGCCCAAACATGAAAATGATTCTTTTGAATCATTTTAACTCATTAACATAGGTATTTTGAACTATTTTCGTCATTTTATGACCTTTCCAGTAAAAATAGATTCCGGAAATTGAGACTGCGGCCATTAATGCAAAGAGTGTCTCGCCTCCGAATTTCGACAAGATATAACCTCCGATCAAAGGTCCTATAAACTGGCCGATGCTCGAGAAGCTCTGGGCCCCGAAATAGGTTCCCCGCGGACCCGTCAGGCGCCAAGCGGTCGATTAATACGTTTCCGGCCGGGTAGGTTAAGATTTCACCGAGCGTGAAGAGGAACATGGATACCATAAACCAGGCCCAACTCGTGGACAGCGCATAGCCGACATCCCCGGAGGCGAACATCAGACTCCCGGTAGCGATCGCCGCCATAGGCCCTTTCTTCTCAAACCACCGGGACAGCGGCACCTGAAGCAGGACTACCGTCACCGCATTCAGGGTCATCAGCAGGGCGAACAGCGTAGCGCCTTCCGTTACGCTTTTCTCCACATATTGCGAAAGCGATACAGTCATTTGCGAATAACCGACCGCTCCGACGGCCGCTCCGATGATATACAAGCGGAATACCCGGTCTCTAACGATGACTCCCCAAGCGGAACGGATCGTGACGCCCTTCTTCTGCTCCCCTTCGATGCGCCGGATTCCGAATGCTTGCAGCAGGATGTAAAGGATGACCGAATATATCAAATAGACCGCCGCCGTTACCAGAAAAGGAAGCCACGCCGTAAGCGTCCCGAAGTAAGCGCCGAGCAGCGGGCCGACGGCCACCCCGACATTGATGGCGATATAGCGGAGCGAAAATACTTTAAGCCGCTTCGATTTCTCGGTTACATCGGCCATCAGCGCCTGGGAGACCGGCTCATAGAGCGAACGGCACAGGCCGTTCAGCATGTTGAGCAGCATAAAGACGAGCGGGGCCTTGGCTATGGCGAAGCCGCCGAATACCACCACCCAGCCGGCCAGGGCGATCAGCATAATCCGCTTGCGTCCGACCCGGTCGGACAAAGCTCCTCCAATGAAGCCTCCCGCGGTGCCCGCCAAGGAACCGAGCCCGATGATGGCTCCGATCAGCAGGGGATTCAGCGCCGATTCGCGGGAAAGATAAATGGCGAGGAACGGCATGCTCATGGAATTGGCGGCTCGGGCCAGAACCGTGCCGACCAGAAGCACATGCACAATAGGATGATATTCCCGGGCGAACCGGGCGAGCCGGGCGGCTCCGTTTTCTTTTATCGATGCCAGCAAGGGGATTGCTCCTTTTTTAACCTTTGGTAAATTGACAGTTACATAGTATAGCTTATCTTTCCGGTTTTGAATAGCGAACTGTACCTAAAGAATAAAAAAAGACTCCCCATACGGCAGAGTCTTCCCTAAGTTCATATTCTACTATTTCTTTACGTATTTGCTGGCTTTCTCGATCGCTTCGTCTTCCGTCGCTCCCGTGATATACCTTCCATTGATATATATGAAGGCAAATCTCGAGCATGGACCGCAATACGACTTGCAGCCCACCTGGATGTCAGCGTCGGGGGCGAGCTTCTTCAGCTTCGGCAGAGCGGTTTTCATTCTCATGTGCTTGCATTTATCGCATACCCGTATGTCGTTAGGCATCTCGGTCTTTCCTTTCTCAAGCGGGGGCCGTTACTGCTTAGTGATCGCCATGATTGCCTTTGCTCGGATTCGTGACCGCAAAGCCCTCTTCCGGAGTATAGAAATAATCGATGCGGATGCCGTCAAGAAGCGGCTCGTCCTTTTGCAGAATGACGTCAATCCCTTTATCGGTTGATACGACTTCGTCCTTGTCGGTGGGCGTGTCGAGATTCATCCCGTAATGTGCGTGATCTCCGTGCTTATGCGTGACGAACACGCGAAGCTTAAGCTCCTTATTCTCTTCCTTCTCCAGCTCAGCCAAAATAACTTTAGCGGCATTGCGCGAAATTTTGCAGTTCATGCGTCGGACATCTCCCACTGTGCGGTTTTCCTCCATTGTATAGAAACCGCGGCAGGAAAGCAACCCGCGTCTACCTCCCCAGCACCTTTCTCACGGCATCCGGGGTCAGCGGAACTGGAGACCTTGCCAGCCCCGGCGCGTACAATTCCTCCAGCACGTCCGCATCCTTCAGCAGATGCCCGGTAAGAATGCATACGGCCGAATCGCTCCTGCCTGCAAGGCCGCGCGCCGACAGCCGCTTAAGCCCGGCCAGTCCTGCCGCCGAAGCAGGCTCGCATCCGATGCCGGCCCGGTCGATCTCCCGTTTCGCCTCCATAATTTCCTCGTCGCTTACACACAGCACCAGTCCATCCGTGCCGCGAATCGCGTACCTCAGTGCCTTCTGCCAGCTTGGCGGATTCCCGATATTCAAAGCGGAAGCCCGCGTAAATGGCTTGGGCTCCGGCACCAGCGCTTCCTTCCCCTCCACCGTCATCTTATAAAAGGGCGAAGCCCCCTCCGCCTGAACGATCGCTATCCGGGGCTTGCTCCGGATGAAACCGAGCCTGTACAGCTCATCCACCCCTTTGCCCACCGCGGCTCCATGGCTAAGAGCACCGCCCGGGATGAGGATCCAATCCGGCGACCGCCAATCCAGCGTTTGGGCCAGCTCGAAGACGATGCTTTTCTGCCCTTCGATCCGGTAGGGATTGATCGAGTTGCAGACAAACAGTCCGAGCTCCTCCGCATGCTGTTCACTGAAACGGACGCCATCGTCGTAGGTCCCGTCGATCGTATGGATCCGTCCGCCGTATGCCAGCGTTTGCAGCACCTTGCTGTAAGAGATGTGCTTCCCCGGCAAAAAAACATGCGCTTCTCCCCTGCGGCGGCCGCATACATGGCAAGCGAGGAGGCCGTATTGCCTGTTGAGGAGCAGGTAAAGCGCGTATAACCCAGATGCCGTCCGTAGGAAACAGCCGCGGTCATGCCATTGTCCTTGAACGAACCGCTGGGGTTGCCGCTCTGCGCCTTAAACCACAATTTTCCTATGCCTGCGGACCGCGTCATGTCCGGCGAAGCATCGAACAGCGCTGTATTCCCTTCATAGCGTGTTACCACCCGTTCCTCCGGCAGATCCGGCAGGATCAATTCCTTATAGCGCCATACCCCGCTGGCATACATTCCCGTCCGGGCGCTAAGCCGCTGATGAAAGACACGTTTCAACGCCTCGGTATCCAGGTCGCGGAACTCCTGTTTCACATCCAGGACCCCGCCGCATTCGCATATAAAAGGATTCCCTCTCTCTCCTTCCGCCCAGTCCTTCCCGCAATCATACATCGCATTCTCATCTTTAGGGCTCCGCCTTTCTTGTTATTTTATCAGGATAGCTATACAATAATGGAGCCAGAAAGATAAATCTAATATATTATTTCAAATAAATCATCAATAAAATTTATATTTCTACGGACGGTGTACCATGAACTTACATGCGCTGAAACTGTTTCATACCGCAGACCCGCCTGGGCAGCGTTACGCGGGTCTGCGGGAAGAGCTCCGGATCAGCCAGCCGGCGGTCACGGCGCAAATCCGCAATCTGGAGAAGGAGCTTGGTCTCCCCTTCTGGAGCCTGAGGGACGCGGCATCCGCCTCACCGGTGCCGGGGAGCTGCTCGCGGATTATGCCGGGCGGATGTTTTCCTTGGAGCCGCGGATGGAGCAGGCCATGGACGATTACCGCCACGGTCGGACCGGACGGCGCGCGGCTGGCCGCCACCTATCTTCCGGCCAACCGCCTGCTTCCCGGGTGGATGGCCGAATTTAAACGGAATCATCCCGCCATCGAGCTGGCGCTCACGACCGTCAGCTCCGCCCAAGCCGCCGAGCCGCTGCTCGGGTATAAGGCCGACATCGCCTTCATCGGAGGCGGGGCTCCCCTGCCGCCCGATATTGAGCAGGAGGCTCTGTTCGATGATCCTATCCTGTTTATCGTACCGAAGGAGCATCCGTTTGCCGGCGGACGGATCCGCCTTGAGCATCTGCTGGAGCTCCCTTTCGTATTGCGCGAAGAAGGAAGCTCGGCCCGGGAAATGCTCTTCGCCCTATGCCGTTCGCAGCGGCTCCCGCTTCCGCAAGTCGGACTTGAATTCAGCGGCATGAATGAAACGATCCGCGCGGTGGTCGCCGGATACGGGGCCAGCGTGCTTTCCGCCCTGGAAGCGGAGGAATACCTGAAGCGCGGAGACGTAGCAAGCGTAGAGGTAGAGGGAGTGCGAACGGCGCATCCGATCCGGCTCTGCACGCTGTCCGGCGACCCGCTTTCTCCGGCGGCCGCCCCATTCCTGGCCTTTGTCCGCGAGCAGATGAAGATACGGAATACGTAAGACCGTCAGACCCTGGCGGCGTCCGCTGCGATTAGTGGAAATCCGCTGGTTATTGCTTGTTCAAGCGCTATCTTTTAGAATGGAAAGGAAGGTATTTTGATAAGATTTCAAATATTTAATATACTTACCTGGAAGTAACTTTCTTCATTGTTCAGCCAAATCCCCATTGAAAGGATGACCGGTTATGTCCATGCTGGAAAGCGATCAAAAGAACAAACAGCTCAGCAACTACATTCCCAAGCGACCTACCCATATCGAATGTTCCATCGAGCAAGCGCTGGATGTTATCGGAGGCAAATGGTCTTTCCTGGTTATTCGCGAACTGCAGCACGGCACGAAACGGTTTGGAGAGCTTCAGCGTAATATAAACAGCATCAGCCCCAAATCGTTGACAGATACCCTTAGGCATCTTGAAGAGAACGGCGTATTGGAACGGACCGCCTACCCGACCGTACCCGTTACCGTGGAATACAAGCTGACTCCCAAAGGGGAAGATCTGCACAAGATGCTCAAAGAAATGAAGCTGTGGGCGGCCAAATGGTGCTAATCCCCGTATATGGGCCCTGAGGTGACATATGATCTCTTTTTACCGGAAATATTATAAGACGATCTTCGACATGGCTTTGCTTGTCTTGACCGTCTACCTGTTTATGCTGATCTTCAGCTATTTGTACCGGATCGCCACGCCGATCTTCCTGGCTTTCATCATTTATCTGCTTCTGGAGCCCTTGGCCCGCTTCCTGCACCGCCGGGGATGAAGAAGTCGATTGCTTCCGCCATCGCTACGATTATATTCATCCTGATCATTCTGGGAGTCATCACCGGGCTGGGGGTCATCTTCACGTCGCAAATCATCAGCCTGAAGGATAAGCTTCCCGAATACGCGACCATATTGCAGGATGAAATCGTGAAGCGAACCGCTCAGCTCCAGGACCGGGTCCCGGTGGATATCGTGCAGAAAGCGACGGAGTACTCCTCGGTTATTGCAACCAAGGCGACGCAAATCGCACGAAGCTTCCTGACTTCAACCTTCGCCGCCATCACTTCCGTATCCACTTTCGTCGTCAACTTCGTGATCGGGATCATCCTTGCTTACTTCCTCAGCATCGAGATCGAGTCCTGGAAGCGGGTGGCTCAAGATAAAACGCCGAATACATTCAAGAAGGCGTTTCATTTTCTCCGGGAGAATGTGCTGAAGGGCATCGTAACCTATATCAAGGCACAGGCGAAGCTGATTTCCTTGACGTTTGTTCTTATTTTCCTGGCCCTGCTCATCCTGGATGTGAACAACGCGTTCTCTATTGCGCTATTGTCCGCGTTCTTCGATGTCTTTGCCGCTGCTCGGCGTATCGACGCTGTTCATTCCCTGGATCATTTATCTTCTTGTCGTCGGGCAAACGAACCTGGCCATTTGGCTGGCTGTCGTCCTCGTGGTCGTCATCGGCGTCCGGCAAATCATGGAGCCCAAAATCACGGGAGATTCGCTCGGCGTTTCTGCATTCACCATGCTGTCGTTCATGATCATCTCGCTGTCGCTGTTCGGGGTAGCCGGATTGATTTTATCACCGATCCTCATTATTCTGATTAAAGCGCTGTACGAGCAAGGGTATTTGAAAAAATGGATCCGGATGCCTGCCGAGGAATACGAGCCGGAGAAGCCGGAAATCGGATAAACAGAAAAAAGAGCGGCACGGTCCCGGATGGGAAGTAAACTGGTCCCCATAGTCTAGACACTTTGAAAAAGTGTTTAGGCTGTGGGGGCCTTTTTGTATACTGGAATTAGCTATAGGGGGCGGGCAAAATGAGCAAGAAACATTTTAATCCAAGCGAACGGGAACAATTATCAGCAAACCCATATGTTCTGCGGGTAAGCGAGAAGTCGATCACTTATGCCGATGAATTCAAGCGTCTGTTTATCGATCAATATTTACTGGGCCGGACACCCAGGGAGATTTTCGAAGCGAACGGATTCGATGTAGAGATGCTCGGAATGAAACGGGTGGAGCAATGTGCCGACCGGTGGAAGAAAGCGTACGAGAAGGACGGTATCATCGGATTGGCGGACTCGCGCAAGGAAGCTGCCCTGCGTCCTTCAAAACGCCCCTTGTCCAAAGAGGAGATCATCGCGAAGCAGGAGGCCAAAATCAGGCTCCTGGAGGAGCAACTGGCATACGTAAAAAAGTTAGACAAGAACGAAAGGAGGCTGTTAGCAAACGGAAAAGACCTAAACCCGAGTGAGTGTTTTGAGCTGATCCGGCATGTGGTGAAGAATGGCCGTGAGCGAATGACACGTTATTTTTGTGACCTGCTTGGCGTGTCTCGTTCGGGATATTATAACTACCTCCGTTCCGCAGACAAACGACTGGCGCGTAAGCAGGCGGACGAGAAGGCAGGCGACCTGATCAAAAAGGCGTTTCATAAGCGGGGCTTTAAGAAGGGCTCTCGGTCCATTAAGATGACCCTGGAGCAGGAGTACCATACGGTTTACAATCTGAAGCGGATTCGAAGACTGATGCGCAAGTTTAACCTTGTATGCCCGCATCGGAGAGCGAATCCTTACCGCCGGATGGCCAAGGCTACTCAAGAGCACCGCACACTTGAAAACATGCTGCAGAGGGATTTCAAGAAAGGCATTCCCGGCCTCGCACTGCTAACCGATATTACATACCTTCCGTACGGCAATTCTCAGATGGCGTATTTTTCGACCATTCTGGATGCATCCACAGGTGAGCTTCTGGCTCAAAATCTATCCCCCACCCTTCATCTGCCTCTGGCCACTGAAACCGTGGAGCCGCTAATGAAACAGAAGCGTTTTAAGCTCCATAAGGAGGCCTTCATCCATTCCGATCAAGGCGACCACTACACCAGCCCTATCTACCAGAATCTATTAAAATCCAAAGGGCTCGGACAATCCATGTCCAGGCGAGGAAACTGCTGGGATAATGCCCCTCAAGAATCTTTCTTCGGTCATATGAAAGACCATGTAAAAAGCCGGGACTGCAAGAATCTCGCAGAGTTAGAACGTGAAATTAAGCGATACATTCGCTACTACAACCACTACAGGTACCAATGGGGATTAAAAAAGATGACTCCTGTGCAATACAGGAATCATCTCTTGAGTGCTGCTTAATCCTCTTTTTCAAGTGTCCTTGACAAGGGGTCCAGTTTAGAAGTGCTGCTCTTTTTTATTCATGAAGCGGTCGGTTGTCCATGTCCTCCTGAACCCAGCCGCCTTTAAACGCGGTACTTCCGCTCCGCCCGGGCGGTAAACCAGTTCATCAGCAGAAGCGTGACCGCCATGTCGTCAATCGGCACCCAGGGCAGCACGTCCGGCATGACCCAATAGATGATCGCAGGCACGGCGAACAGCGAGCTTTTCGTACATGGGAACCCGGGGTGACCGCAGCAGGGGAGAATCCGGCGGAATACATGCCCCCAGCGGCGCAGAGACAGCCATTTAGCCCACATCGCATTCATCTCCTTCCAAGCCGGCTTCGTCTTAAACCGGTTCAGGTCCTGGTCTAGTCTTAACTGATACCAGTATACTTGATTTATAAACAAATTCCGAATTCCCAAACCCAAAAGCGGCTTCCTTTCCTCCCGCGAACGGAATAGGAAAGGAAGCCGCTTTTGTTTTACAATCCTGCCTCACATCCGGCGGCCAGACCCTCCAGCAGAATACCCACCACGTCATCATACATGGAGCGGAACTGGGAGATCGGCAGAGGATTAACCCCGATGCCGGCTTCGATCGTAAAGCCCGGGCGGTGAAATTCCTGTATAAACCAGTCCTTGTAACCAGCGTCGCTATCGGTCAGTTTTACAGCACGATAGCCGCTTACCCGGGACAGCCGGGAGGCGATACCCTCCGCTTCCGGAGGCTCGAAGCCCCGGTAATTCCAATAAATTTCCCGGCCTTGCGTATGAAGCGCCATGACCAGACGAAAGTCATGGCTTTGTGTAAACTCAGCCATTGCGGCCGCCTCGGGTTCCGATAGCGGCGAAGGGCCGCCATAATCCCTTGGCGCAGGGCCGGGTACCTCCCGCCTGGCGCGTTCCGCTTCCCATCCGGCGGGAAACTGATCATTTAAATCAACGCCACGTATATTCGCTTTCCAACCCGTAAAATCGGTCGAGCCATAGTTCCAGGTCATCAGACGCTCATGGTAAGGATGGGCCGGGGTCGTTCCCTGATGAACGAGCTCCACCCCGTCCGGATTGACCATCGGTACGAGCCATAGGGATATTTGCGCGAGCAAAGCCGATATATCACGGTTTCGCAGCTTCTCCCCCGGGCGCAGGCACCTGCGCACTCCTCTAGAAACTTCATGAGCAGCAGGCTCGTGATCCATTCATTCGCATGAAAAGCGGCGTTATAATGAATTTCCCGCTTTCCCGAACCGATCCGTACGGCAGGAATCGGCCTTCCCAGTACACTGCTTGCCGATATCGGTTATTTCCAGAAAAGGATACGCTTTGCGCAGCCGGTTCAAATCCTCCGTTAATTCCTCGTAACCGTAGCCGTACGAGGTATTTACTATCTTCCCGCCCCGGCTGATCGGAATCAACAGGGTTTGACCGATCCTTAAGACCCTGGGATCCGCATCGGGGTTGGCCGCCTGCAGCTCGGCAAGTCCGACATGGAAGCGCCGCGCCAGGTCGGCAAAGGAATCTCCGGCCTGAATCACATAGCGGTTCACCGGCATAACCGGAATGTGCAGCAGCTGCCCCGGATAAACATAGCCTTGCTCGTGCAGCTGGGGATTGGCACTATAAAGCGCCGTTACGTTCATTCCGTAACGGCGCGCAATCCGGTGCAAGGTATCGCCCTGCTGCACCAAGTAGGGAAAAGCCACGACGCATCCCTCCGAGACATCATTGGCCTGATCATGCATCAGGCTCGCTAATGTCTATGCGCCGTCCTTATACAATATTCGCAACCTGCCAGACGACAGGCGTTACTTTGATTTGCTCGTTAAGCCAAGATTGGGCGATTTGTTTGAACATCCACGGGTCGCCGCTGCAAAAAAATTGGTGAACCGGAAAAGACGTATTGGTCGCAAGCATTCCTTTATGGTACAGAATCGTGCTGATTTCCCGGGCCGTTTCATCCGCCGAGCTGATCAGCGTTACTTCAGAACCCACCACTTCCGAAATCGCATCGCTTAAAAAAGGGTAATGCGTGCAGCCCAGAATAAGACAATCCATCGGAATCTGGGAAAGAGGCTCCAGCGTCGATTCGATCACGTGTCTCGTCTGCTCCGAACGGAACAGCCCTTTTTCCACCAGCGGAACGAATCGGGGACAAGCCAGACTCACAACTTGGATTTGCGGCGAAATCTGCTTCAGCGCGTATTCATAGGCCCGGCTGTTAATAGTTCCTTCCGTGCCGATCACTCCGACGATCTGGTTTCTTGTCGTTTTGATGGCCGCTCTCGCCCCAGGGTGTATCACTCCGACGACAGGAATGGACAGACGCGCGCGGATCTCCTCGAGTGCTACGGCTGTAGCGGTATTGCATGCGATCACAATCATTTTCGGTTGAAATTGAAGCAGGTAATCCACAATCTGATGCGTGAATCGGATGACTTCCTCGGCCGGTCTCGGGCCATAAGGCGTTCGCGCCGTATCCCCGAAATAAATCACTTTCTCCTGCGGCAGCCGCCGCATCACTTCCTTGGCGACCGTAAGTCCCCCTACCCCGGAATCCAGTATGGCTATCGCTTGCTGCACGTTCAATTCGCTTCCTTTGTCTATGGTATGTTTGAAACGATCAGTGCTACCTATAATCTATGAATGAATCGGAAGAAAGGTACCTGGCTGACCGCATGAACGCCCGGCGGCATCCATCCATCATATCAGATCGCAGCCGGATTGGAAACCGGAACCTGTCTTCCTTGCCGGTGGCTTAAAGAACAGTACGGCCATTCACTTCGGAGGCTCAATGTCACTGAGCGACGCAAATTCATAACCGGCCTTTCTGACCCCTTTGATAATCCGGTCCAGCGCCTCGATATTTTCCGGAGATCCCTGATGCATCAAGATGATGTTGCCGTCATGCAAATTGTTCATGATATCGTTATAGGGGTCGTCCGCCCCGTTCTTCCGGGGCTCCCAGTCTCTCATCGCCGTAGACCAGAACACCGAAGTATAGCCCATATCCGAGACCAGCTTCAAAATATGGGTGTTATATTTGCCGTAAGGAAAGCGGAAATAAGGCTGAATCTCCTTCCCCGTCACTTCCTTGTACAGCTTGGCATAATCCTCGATTTCTTTGCGAATCTGCTGGTCCGTCTGCTGATTCATATCCGAGTGCGTCATCGTATGATTCGCTACCAGATGCCCGTCCGCCACAAGGCGCCTGATGAAGTCGGGGTCTTTCTTGACGTTATAGCCGGCTATGAAAAAATTCGCTTTCGCATGATTATCTTTAAGCGATTTAAGAAGCGACTTCGTATCGCCAAGCGGGCCGCCGGTGTCGATGGTCAGATACACCTTCTTACCCGTCCCGACCCAGAGGGCCTTCATATCCGGGGTGAATTTCTTCGTCTCCGGCGGAAAACCGGGCACCTGTCCTTTCGGCTTCTTCATGTAATACCAGGACAACTCCTTCCGGTCTCCCTGGGCTTGTCCAGCGGAAGATGCCGGCTTGGAGGCGACCGGTTCTGAACTATTCTTCTCGGTATTCTTCACTGCATTTTCCGCCTTGCCTTGGGCTTCCGGCTGGCTCTTGCTGTATACCGACTTCGATGCCGCCGGCGTATCTGCGGCCTGCTTCGGCTTATCGGTCGCAGGCTGTGACGTTCCCGAAGAAGTAGCCGGAGGCGAAGTCGAATGCTCAGCAGGCGCCGGTGCGGCCGGAGCCGGAGATGCAGGCCCCGGAGCTTCCGAAACCGGTGCGGCCCCCGTGGCCGGATGGTCCTTGGAACAAGCGGACAAGAGTGCAAGCATAATAATTCCGATGACAACGTTTGTTTTGTTCATGTAGGCTCATCCTCATCCCTGCCGAAAGCGAATTGATGTTCGCGTACATTTTACCAAACGGCGTATCTTCTGGCAATGATAAGAGGCTGATGATCGTCTCATCAGCCTGAGTTGCCGGAAAGGATAACTTACGAAATATAGTATACTAGACGGTGAGGTATCCACTTCCGGTCGCTGTTGTTTGCAGGAAATATTTATTGGAAGCCGCTTGGACAGCGGTTATTTCCCGCAAACAAAGGCGAACGCTGACGCTCCTCCAGTGGATACCCCACCTCCGTATTTATCTCGATTCTTAAAAATACCTTTATCAAACACGAAAAGGCTGATGATCGTCTCATCAGCCTCGGTAGTTTTTATTGAAATTTCGGCGACCAATCGCCGTGAGCTTCGATCAGATCGTCGCAGAGCGCTACGATTTCGTCCATCGAAAGCTCAGCCGCCGTATGCGGATCGAGCAGAGCGGCATGGTAGATATGCTCCTTCTTCCGCGTAATGGCCGCTTCCAGCGTCAGCGAGCTGCGTGTTGATGTTTGTGCGGTTCAGCGCAGCCAGCTGTGGCGGCAGGTCGCCGACATACGTTGGAGTAATACCGCTGGCATCGACCAGACAAGGCACCTCGACGCATGCTTCCTTAGGCAGATTCGTGATAAGCCCCGTGTTCATCACATTGCCGCCGATCTTGAACGGCTTATCCGTCTCCATCGCTTCAAAGATGAAGGAGGCATACTCCTTGCTGCGGTGGTGCTCAAGCGCTTTATTGTTTACCATTTCCTCGCGCATCGTCTTCCATCTCTCGATTTGGCGGATGCAGCGGCGTGGATATTCGTCCAGCGGAATATTGAAGCGCTCGATCAGCTCCGGGTAATTTTTCTTAATGAAATAAGGATGGTACTCCGCATTGTGCTCGGAAGATTCCGTCACATAATAGCCGAAGCGGAACATCAGTTCGTAACGTACCATATCGTTATGCTTTTCCTTCTGCTTCTCTCTGGCGCGGCGCTTGATTTCGGGATACAAATCGGCGCCGTCCTTGGTCACTTCGAGCAGCCAGGCCATGTGGTTGATTCCCGCAATCTTGGTTTGCACGCCCTCCGTATCCATCTCCAGCGACTTGAACAGATGCGGCATGCAGACCTGAACGCTGTGGCACAATCCGACCGTCTTGACGCCGCCGTAAGTAATCATTGCATTGGTCAGTACCGCCATCGGGTTCGTGTAATTCAGGAACCACGCATCGGGACAAACCTCCTGAATATCCTTGGCAAAATCCAGCATCACCGGAATCGTACGCAAATTGCGGAAGATCCCGCCAATGCCCAGTGTGTCCGCAATCGTTTGACGGAGCCCGTATTTCTTCGGAATTTCAAAATCCGTAATCGTACAAGGATCATAGCCGCCGACCTGGATTGCGTTCACCACATACTTGGCCCCGCGAAGCGCTTCCTTGCGGTCCGTATACGCTTTCACACGGCACCCGCCGCCGAGCGACGCTTTCAGATTGTTGAGCATGTTCTCCGAATCCTTTAAACGCTCCAAATCGATATCGAACAGAGCCAGCTCAAAATCCTGCAGCGCCGGCGTCAGCATCGTATCCCCCAGCACATTCTTCGCAAATACCGTACTGCCTGCACCCAGAAAAGTAATTTTTGACATCGTTCCATAGCCTCCCAGCTTTAGGATTGGTGATTGTGCTTCCTTGTCTTGAATATACTCCAGCCGGCCGGGAATGCATATGGATACAACCCACTTTTACATGGACAAATGTAGTATGTTAGAGTTCATTGAGGTCGGAATAGCCGTATGTATTACTTTCGGTCTGCCGCCCAGACGAGCGCCTGAAGCACGGTGATCAGCAGGAAAGCGATCAGCGCGAGGAAAGGAATGGTGATAAAGCCGAGCCAATTGATATAATCCACGTCGCACGGAATCGGACCACAGCCGGTTGCGGCGCTTTTAAACCAGTCGGTCTTCTGCATCAAATAATGGTACAGCGAGATGCCGGCCCCCCAGACGGACATCGGCAGCACATACAGGTACATTTGACGTTCCTTGCGCACGGAGGCGATGCCCAGTATAATCACGAGTGGGTACATCAGAATCCGCTGGTACCAGCACAGCTTGCAGGGTAAATAGTGGAGAATCTCCGAGAAATAAAGGCTGCCCAGCGTGGCCACCAGCGCCACCGCCCAGGACAATTGCAGTCCGTTCTCACGGATAAACGGTTTCCAAGACATGCACGACTCCGCTCCTTAAAATAAAGATACTAATGAAAGCATAGCTGCTGTTTTCATCATATCAGAACGTATGGAGGTACACCATATGCCTCAAGCCGAACATTCCGTGTCATTTAACCCGAAGCCTGGAAAAGGCGAGTTGTCCGTATTGTTCAGCGGACATGCTCAGACCAAGCCTGTGCACAGCGTCGGCCCTCAGATGCTGGATTATTACCTGATCCACTTCGTCCTGTCGGGACGGGGACCTTCCGCTGCAGAGGCAAGGATTACCGGCTTGAGCAGGGGCACAGCTTCGTCATTTTCCCCGGGGAGCTGGTCAGCTACGTGTCGGATGAAGCCGATCCGTGGTCTTACCGCTGGGTCGGGTTTAAAGGCACGCGGGCGGATGAATATTTGCACGCCATCGGTTTCTCCGCCCATCAACCCGTAGCCTTATCCAAGCAAACCCGCCGTCTTCGCGCTTTGTTCTATTCGCTCCAAAAGTCATTGCAAACCGGTGGTCCCGGCACAGACATGCAATCGGAGGGGGTCCTCAGGCTCATTTTTGCAGACTACGCCCAGGACCGGGCGGCCGATGCGGCTCCTCCCGAGGAAGCTTCCGCCATTCAGCAGCAGGTGGAGCAGGCCATCCGCTGGCTCACGCTCCAATATTACCAGCCGATCTCCATTGAGCAGATGGCGCAATCGCTGGGCTACCACCGCACGCACCTGTCCAAAATGTTCAAGCAGCACACGGGGCTGTCGCCTATGAACTTTCTGCTCAAGATCCGGATGGAGCGCGCCAAGTTGTTGCTTCTGGAACCGCTTACCATCGAGCAAGTGGCTTCCTCCGTCGGGTTCAGCGATCCGCTCTACTTTTCCAAGCAGTTTAAAAAATGGTACGGCCGCTCCCCTCGGAATACCGCCAGGATCAGCAGTTCAACCCGTACGACTGCCAAGCTTGAGCAAAATTCGAAAAACTGTCGCTTTCGTTGGAATATTATGGTATACTGTAGGGTGTCCCCTGGCTGGGGACCTCTGGTTCCTGCAAACACGAATAGACTGACCGAAGGCCAGCCTTACTGAATGATTCAACCCGGATGAACGGTATTATTTTCGTTTGCGGCCGTGCTTCACCAAGGTCATTCGGCGCGTATGGCGAAGCCAGGAATAGTATGCTTTCAGATCGCGGAGCTGGATATCCTCCGACACCCTTCCAAGGAAAGTCACGACGATCATTTTGTGAAGAGGATTGCCGGCGATATCGACCTCGTCCTTCATCTCAACGAATTCAGCGACCATGACAAGATCATCGTCAATCAAATAAACGTCCTTCTCATTGGCATAGTAAGGGACGATTCGCTCGTTCTTCAGCTTCTCCCACAGGAAAGAGCAGATGTGTTCGATTCCGCCCTGGTCGCTTTCCACCCGTTCGTCCCAGCGGCTCAGTGCGTGACTGGTAATGACGATATCGGCTATCTTATATCCGTTAAATGGTACATAGAAGGGTTCGTAGGTACTCCAACGATTCATGATCTTGTCTTTCATCATTCTCCCCCTCTTGCTGTAACTAAGTATGTTATTTCTAATGTAGTATTGATATTACATGTAGTCAATACCTTCATTCCATATATTAACGCATTTTTAGAAAAACTATTTTCTTTCAGGCCTTTGTCCTTTACAATAGTTTATGAGAGGAGTGAACAGCCGTGGCACAACCTATTCCGGATTTCGGGAAATTTCTCGAAAGCCTGCGCGGCTCGATGTCCCTTAGGGAAGCAAACTAGAAAAAGCGGATTGTCGCATGCTTACATAAGAGACTTGGAACTGGAACGCAATCGCTCTACCAACGATAAGATCACACCGTCGCCGGATACGTTAAAGAAGCTTTCCGCCGCCTATGGCTATCCTTATACGGAACTGATGATTAAGGCAGGGCATCTGATGAGCGATGATATCGCTACGCCCGCTTCCTACCCGAATATCGAGCTGGATCTTCGCAGCGTCTATTTTATTGAAATCGGCACGAAGGAGATCACTTATCATTTATCAGACGTCAACCATATCCGAAGCATTGATTCCCTGGTCGATTTCAGCACCTTCCTGGACACCTTGGAAGAGCAGGACTTTAAGAAGATGGATACCGATTTGTACGTGAATTTCAATCAAATACGGAAGTATGACGAGAAGCGCGGCCGCCTCTATTTCGACGAAGCCGGACGCGGCGTCTATGTCTCCATATCCGCCATCAGACAGCGGAAATACCACGATTTGCTCCTTCGCAAAGTGGCCGTCAACACGAACAAAAGCCTGGAATTCAGCTATGACCGGACTCCCGGCAAGGCCTCGTCACTTCCTAGCGTGGAGAAAAATATTTAAAAGCTTGTCCCTTGTTCGGCCAGCTTCTCTGATCGCCGTTATTCAGCCCGTGTGCGCCGCTCTGTGCTACGGGCTGTTTTTTCGTCTTCATTGGAAGTAATCTGTTCTAAATCCTGGTTCAATCGGAAAGAGTTTAGAAGAATAGGTGGAATGACGAATGATGCCTCTTTGGATATTTTTGATAACATTTATTGGGTTGTGGCCTTCTATTTGTGTTTTAACGCTTATGACTTTCCGCCAAAGAATTAAGCCGGTCATTTTCAATATTATCCTAACCTCTTTCTTAATGGCACAAATTACATTGCTGTTGCAGTTATTGCCCATAAAGTTTGCCATTACTATACTTCAACCCATCGCTTTTACACTTTGTCTTCGTTATATTCTCAAGTACCGTTTTTTTCACTCAATAATAATGTCTATCATAAGTTTCTTTTTTAATATTATTGCAGAAGTTACTTTTTATTTGATTAGCAGCAAATTCAACTTTGAACGGTTTATAATGATTTCTCAAGAAGCTGTAATATTACCAAGCACTTACTTAACTATTATCAATTATCTTGTTTCTTATATTCTTTTTCGGCTAAGATTAGGGTTTACTTTCATTACCGTCCGCAACGCCAAAGGTCTGAATCATCGTTTTTCAAAGAGATCATATTATATTTTAGGATTTAGTTATATTTCTATATTCCCCTTTGCCTATGGCTATATCATTGGAATAATTGGATACTCATTTCTTTAGTTTTTATAAGTTTTTTATTTTTAGGGCTTATCCAATTTTTCTATCAAAAGGAAATGGAAACGGATTGACAATTTAAAGAAAGAGGAAGCGGAAGAAAGATGCGATTATTATTTATATTTGTGATTACTGCCCTTCTATATTGGCCTTCTTTTATCATATTTGCTTTGGTGCTGTTTCGCCAAAAAATTCAAAAATACAAAACTAAGATTATCATTAGTTCGTTTTTAATGGCTGTCGTAACCTTACTAGTCCAATCCAATCCTTATCCGGTCTTAATTACAATTATCCAACCCTTATGCTTAATACTCTGCATGCTTCTCGTATTTAAATTTCGTATTCTTATCGCGATCTTGATGACTGTGCTTACTTACAATCTTTCATATCTGTTAGAAGTCGTACTTAATGCAATACTTACCCGATTTAGTACGGCCGATATTATTGCAGCTTTACAAGATAATGTCATATTTCCGGCTTTTGTCCTTTCCTTCTTTAATATTATATTCTGCCTATTACTTTATAAGTCCAGACTGGGGTTTTCCTTATCCAACGTGCACTTTTCTAGAAGGAAGAGTGGCCGGCTGTTTCAAAAAAAAATGTATCTTCCGTTAATGATCAGTCTATTCGCTCTAAGTACTGGTCGCTTAACCATATATCATATAACACATTTAGTATTCCTTGACGTTTTTGTCCTTCTTGTTCTATTTATTTATTTGATAAAAGAACTGTATCACAATGAACTTCATGAAGATTAACGGCAAGGAGATCAAGCGATGAAGAGGAACGAATACCTGATTCTTAGCGTCTTTTTCATTATCACCGCCCCGGGTTCGATTTTTCTGTTCGAAAACAAATATACTACGGTTTTCCTTCCTCTCATCTGTTTGTTCGTTGTCATATTTAGTTTGAAAAATGAAATTTTGAAATATGATCTAAATTTATTAAAAGATAGAGGATTATACTATTGGTCATTCAAAGGAATTCAGTATGGGATCTATACCCATGCGCTAGGAACGGTTCTCTTCGGTAAAACCTCCACCACTCCGGAAACATTATTAAGCGCTTATCCGGTTATTCCTTTATATATTGTTATAACGGGGCCGATTATTGAAGAAATCGTTTTTCGAAAAATTATCTTCGGTAATTTACATAAAAAAATAAACTTTTATTGGGCCTCTTCCCTTTCTTCTCTTTTATATGCGACCATTCATTTTAATCTGGAGCGATTATTCACCTATACCATCTTGGGAGTATTCTTTTGTTATATCTATAAAAAATCTAGAATGATCACATCTACGATAATGGCTCATTTTGCGTTGAACTTTATTGCATTGGTTGTACAATCCCTTAAATTATAGGACCAAACCATCTGTAAGGATATTCCAGTCGACAAATTTCTACTTGAGAAGTTAATCTTTGTGTATTACACTTAAAATTAAATTAACCTTGGAAAATTATATAATATACTGAAGGAATATAAAGAATTTTGTAAATATAAGACTTTGATACTATGTCCATCTCCCTAATATTTTTTTATTATTAAATTGAAGGAGTTAACAAATGGATCTGCTTTTAAAACTTGTGTTCTTCACCATTGAATTTATGGCTATGGTGATGCTTTCATTAGCTTCATTTCGATTGCAGATTCGCTATTCATTACATAAGGTTTTTACCATAGCTTTGGTTTCCTCCATAGTATCAATCTACATAAGAGAAATACTAAATGAATCCACTTTTGCTTTGATTCCAACCTTCGTTAGTGAGATTGTAATGCTTGTGGTGTTATTTAGGCTACCTATATTATTTTCTTTTTAGTAGCATTAATCGGTACACTAGCAGGCGCCACAATAGAAACGTTTTTCATTTGGCTAGAGGCCGCAACAAAGCTATTTTCGATTGAAGAAATTCAGAAAAATCCTATCCCCGTACAACTTCCTACAACTCTTGTTATTTTAATATTAATGTCGTATTTACTTCGTAGGAAAATCGGCTTTCATTTTACTTTAAGAGATTCTTTAAGAGGCTATAATTTTTACTTATCGGCTGTTTTAGTTATAGCCGTTGTGCTGCCTGCAATTTGAGCTCTATGCCTTTGAAAAAAGCTTAATAAATTATCTTATCCCTGTTATTTCTGGAATCGTCTTCTTAGTATGTATTTATTTGGCTTACAAACATAACATGAAGCTATGGAAAGAACGGAGAGAAAGGTTGGGGAAAAAATGAACCTGATTGACCGTTCCGCCTCCTATCTGACACAGGCTATTCGCAACAACAATCCGAATGCAGGATCTGAGACAGCTTTAAAGTACTCTCTTATTTTGCTTATAAATACGGGCTCCGCCATCCTAATATCACTTATGCTCTCTTCTATTACCGGACGAGCCACCTATGCTTTACTTTCTGTCTCTGGCTTTCTTATCTTGCGGTATTTTAGCGGGGGCTTCACCTTTCATCTTCGGTATCTTGCTGTATTTTTTCAAGCATAATTGTTACTATAGTTGCTCATGCTGGTTTTCAATTTAAGCCTTATGGAATCACTCTTTGTATTCTCGCCATTTTAATTTTATTAATAACTGCCCCTAATGGGATTCAAGGTATAAGTAGAATAGATCCAATGTATTATCCGCTGTTAAAGTTAATTTCGATTCTCATTGTTGCCGCTGATTTTTTTATACAATCTTCGGTGTTAGCCGCTGCATTTTTTATACAAGCGGTTTTAACTACTCCCTTTGCTTACTACTTGGTTGACCTATTCGAAAGGAGAGTGGCACGATGAAAGCACGTTTGGCAATTATTGTAAACGCTTTGCTGATGGCATTTGCAGCCCTGATGATTGGTACTAACTCTATTATTGCACATCGTCCTGAAACCCCAATGGAGCCGCTTAAAAAGTAACTTTATCCGTACCTCGGGCGCCGGGCCATAGCTCAGGCGACCTCATTATTTTCGTGGAGCTGATTCCAAAATGCAGAAAATTCCCGTAACTCACGATGGCAGAAGAGGCTCGGAAGTCCTTATTATCGACGCAAGCGAAGTCGTCAAGATCGACCGGATTCGGGACCGGGAAGTCATCATCCATACCAAAGATCAACAATACTACCTGGACTTTTCATTCGACAATCTGGAGGAATGGTTGTTTGAGGACGGGTTCCGGCCGCTGGATAGCGCCAATATAGTCAATATGAACCATGTGCAGGAATACGATGAAAAGAAAGGCTTGGTCTATTTGACTTCCGATCACCGGAAGAAGGCCAAGACCGCATCGGCCGCACGACTGCATAAAGAACACGTACAGAACGCCATGCAGCTGATTAAGGCGGCTGACTGTTCGTCTGCTGATCATAACCCTGCTCTGCAGGATGAACTCTTTAATAAAATCATCAGCGAAACGAATGACGACCAAATCCTTCGTTCCTATGCTACCATCCGGGCGGTCAATGAGCGCAAACGGGCGGAAGAGAAAATAGTCCATATGGCCTATCACGATGCGCTGACCAATTTGCCCAACCGGCTGATGTTCGATGAGAAGCTGAAATCCTGCTTTGAAGAAGCCGAACGCGCAGGCAGGATGATGGCCATTCTTTTCTTCGATCTGGACCGGTTCAAGGTGATTAACGATACGCTCGGTCATCATGTCGGCGACCAGTCTGCTTCAGACCCTGGCCCGCAAGCTGCAGGTTTATGTGAGCGAGAAAGATATTGTCGCCCGGTTCGGCGGCGATGAATTTATCATCCTGCTGACCGATCTCGCTCATATCGACGAGGCGGCACAGTTTGCCAAAGGGATTCCGGCTTTGCTTGAGGAACCGTTCTTAATTGAGGACCAAGAGCTCTTCGTCACCGCCAGTATCGGGATCAGTATTTACCCGAATGACGGGGTTGAACCGGATATCCTGCTGAAGAATGCAGATATCGCGCTGTACCGGTCGAAGGAAAAAGGCGGGAATGCCTATCATTATTATCATCCGGATATGAACAAGCGGTCCCTGCATCGTCTCAATCTGGAAATCCAGCTTCGCAAAGCTTTGGAACGCGACGAATTCGAAATATATTACCAGCCCATCGTCGATTTGAAGAACGGCGGCGTACTCGGCATGGAGTCGCTGATTCGCTGGAAGCATCCGGAATGGGGGCTGGTTTCGCCGGGGGATTTTATACCGCTGGCGGAGGAAACCGGGCTCATCGTACCGATCGGCAACTGGGTGCTGAGGCAGGCCTGTATTCAGACCAAGGCTTGGCAATCACAGGGCTTCTCGCCTTTGGTCGTTGCGGTGAACATCTCCGCCATCCAGTTCCATCAAATTCATTTCGTACAGATCGTCATGGATGCCCTGGAAGAATCCGGCCTCGCTCCCGACCAGCTCTGTCTTGAAATTACCGAGAATATCGCCATGAACAATGTGCCGTATATCATCGAAACGATGCAGAAGCTCAAGCGACTCGGGGTCCGCATCTCCATTGACGATTTCGGTACCGGCTATTCGTCCCTCAGTTATTTGAAAAGGTTCCGGGTCCATACGCTGAAAATCGACCAGTCTTTCATCCGCGACGTCACTTCCGACGAGGACAATGCAGCGATCGTAACGGCGCTGATCGCCATGTCCCATCGTCTTAAGATCAAATCACTGGCCGAAGGCGTCGAGACGAAAGAACAACTCGAGTTCCTGATTTCCCAAGGCTGCGATGAAATTCAGGGGTATGTGTTCAGCAAGCCCATGCCGGCGACCGGATTTTGAGTCTGCTGATCCGGGAAAATAAACAGCTTTACTTGATGTAGAGAGAAAAAAGCGGCGATTCTGCAACTTTTTCTCTTTTTTTCGTTTATAATGATAGAATTTACCAGATGCTCACCGGAGCATCACTCATTGAAGGGATTGGAACTATGTCTGCGAATTTATCCAGCCGTGCTCAGGTTCAGGCTGCGAGCCAAACCGAAACGGAAGAAGACGGCCGTTAAGAAAAGAAAGAAACGCTCCTCGTTCGGCGTCACCTTATTTTTTTACACCGTATTCGTTTTGTTTATTTTCGGCATCTTCTTCAGCGGTTGGTTCTTTCTAACGGATTCGGGCTCCAACCTGCGGTTCATGATGGCCGATACGCTGATTACGACGCAGCATCGCGACTGGGCCAAATATTTGATTGGAAGCGAAGAGCTCGAGAAACGGGTCAACCGGTATTGGGCGCAGTTCGACCAATATGCGGAGATTAAAGACAAAACGCTCAGTACCCAGCCTGTTACGGCTAAACCGATAGTTCAAAAGCCGCTCGTTGAGGTCGAGCCGATTTCGGGCAGCAATTTCAAAGGCTATTTGCTGATCGTGAACGACCCCAAAGCGCTGCGGATCGCCGTTCCCGGCAAAGCGGGCAAAGGAGAGAAGGTTTCCTCCATGGTGCAGCGTCTGGGCGCTGTGGCCGGCGTCAATGCGGGCGGATTCGTAGACCCGGAATGGAAAGGCAACGGGTTTCAACCTACGGGGCTCGTGATGTCGGGAGGAAAAATTTTCTACAACGACGGGGGTATGAACACCCCCAACCATATCGTCGGGATCGATAAAGAAGGAAGAATGGTGGCCGGCAAATACACGCCGAACGAGCTGCTCAAGATGGGGGTCCAGGAAGCGGTGACCTTCGCCCCAAAGTTCATCGTCAACGGAGTCGGCTTGATCAAGAACCAGGCGGACGGTTGGGGAATTGCGCCCCGAACGAGCATGGCCCAGAAGGAAGACGGAACCATCATGTTCGCCATTATTGACGGCCGTCAGCCCGGTTACAGCATCGGGGCCACGCTGTATGACATCCAGAAAATCTTCCTGGAGCATGGTGCGATCACAGCGGCTAACCTGGATGGAGGTTCGTCCACCGTTCTGGTCAAGGACAATAAAATTGTTAACAAGCCTTCCAGTGAATACGGCGAACGCTATTTGCCCACAGCCTGGCTCGTATTCGACGATCCCAAGAAGGGCGGTCAGATCAAAAATATTTGGCAGGGACTCGATCCCAGCAAAATCGACCCGTCCAAATGGTAACCTTTATTCTCGAGGCACGAAAAAACCATCGGAACGTCAGCAAACGGAGTCGTCCCGATGGTTTGTTTTTGTCTCAGCGACTTTTATTCCTGCTCCGCTCTCGTAGCGGCCACAGAGGCTTCAGCGGAGAGCACCTCTTCTTCTTCCGAGTCCTTGCTTTTCCCCCAAGCCTTCACCTCATGCCTCACATGAACTACGGCATCCTTCGCTTTCCCGGCCCACTCGGAAGTTTGCTTGCCGATGGTTTGGGCGGCGGCCTGCGTCTTCTCGCTGACCGTTGCCGCAATGTGCTTCGACTTCTCCACTACCTCTCCGGCAACGCGCTGGGTCGTTTCACTGACGCGCTGAGCGCCTTCTGCAATATCGGCCCGCGACTCCTTGCCCGACTTCGGGGCAAACAGCAGTGCCGTTACCGCACCCAGCACACCTCCAACCAATGCGCCTACGAGCAGATCCTTGTTTTTATTCTGTGCCATGCTCCTTCACTCCTCCTTGATGGATTCCCCGTGCAGTTGTGCCGCATGTTCCGGTTTGCTCATCTTATTCGCCTGCCAGCGGTGCCACAGGTTCATGCCGGCGGTGGTTAGGCTGCGTCAGATCGTTCACGGTCTCCTGGTCGCTATGTACCGCTTTGCGCGCCTCCAGTACCGAGTCCTCGACCGACTTCGAGATCGCCTGAATCGAACGGGATACACGTGCAGCCGCTTCTCCAGCCGAGTCCATCGCTGCGAACAAGCGGTCCAGCGCCCGCAGTTTGGTTTGGACATCCTGCAAAAGAACCGAGGATCGTTCCATGAACCGTTGGGACTCGCTTACAGTAGACTGCATCTGCTCCTGCATCCGCTCCATCAGCACACCGGCCTGCTCCAATTTCTCTTGAGCGGTTCTCAGCAGTCTTACCGTATAAACCGCCACAACCGATACCGCTTGCCGCCACGACGATTAGGAGAGCCATAAGCTCCCACTCCATGCCTCCCACCTCCTCCGGCTGCCCGGGCCGCTTCTAGACGAATGCCTATGGGATAATACAGTATAAGTAGCAGGCATCCGTTTTGACACAAAAAAACGAGAAAAAATCGTATCGCAGGTATCTTCCATAGGGCGGAAGCATGTATAATGGATAGGAAACCTGGAGGGAAAGCGGTGGAATCATGCCTTTAAATCGTGAAGAAGGATTAATGTTGCTTAAGGAAACGCGGATTGTCGCTATTATCCGAGGGGTGGAGGAACAGCATATTACCGGTGTTGCCGAAGCGCTGCTTGACGGCGGCATTCCGGTGATGGAAGTGACGCTGAATACGCCGGGGGCGCTGGATATGATCGGCCGGCTTCAACAAGAGTACGGAGACCGGATGTTCATCGGAGCGGGCACGGTGCTTGATGTAGAAGATGCGCGCAAAGCGCTTGACGGGGGTGCTTCCTATTTGGTGACCCCCAATATGGACGAAGAGGTTATCCGTTATGCAGTCGAGCGGAAGGCTCCCATCTTTCCGGGGGCCATGACACCGACGGAAGTGGTAAATGCATGGAAAGCCGGAGCTACGGCAATCAAAATATTCCCCGGCGCCAGTCTCGGCATCGGCTACATCAAAGAGTTGATGGGTCCGCTCGGACATATCCCGATGATGGCGGTCGGCGGAGTGACCGAGAGCAACATCGGGGAATTTATGAGCATCGGTCGCTACGGCGTCGGCGTTGGTGGCTCACTTATTAATCTTAAGGAAATCCATGCCGGGAATTACGATTGGGTCCGCAGCAAAGCGGCCCGGCTCAGCGCTGCAGACCAGAGCCTAACTTGCGGTTATCCATGAAAAAGCACCCCTTCCGGTTTCAGGCTTGTCCTGTCCGGTTGGGGTGCTGATTTATTCTAGGACTTCATTACGTCGTGGTCCACATAACGCTCGCCGTTCAGCTCACTGATCACGTTGATGGCGACTTTCGCACCGTCGCCGGCCGTGATGATCGTATGCACGCTGACTCCTGCCGCCGTACCGGCCGCCCAGATGCCAGGCACATTCGTCTTCCCGCTTGCATCGACGTCGAACACCGTTTTGATTCTCGGCTCGGTCCCCGGCTTCGTGTTCAGACCGGCCGATTCCGCCAAATCCACCGAAACCCCGGTCGCCACAATCACATGCTTGGCTTCATATGTACCGTTCTCGGAAGCCAGTTGAAAGCCTTCACCTGTTTTCGTAATGCCGGTCACTTTACCTTGGACGAGTTCGGCGCCGAATTTGGCGACCTGCTTCTTCCCCACATCCACCAAATCCGGACCGGTAATTTCCATGACCCCATAATGGTTCTCCACCCATGCCCGCTTGGTGATGCTTTGATCGCTGTCGATAACGATCGTCTTCTTCCCCGCCTTGGCCGCAAAAAGCGCTGCGCTGGCCCCGGCCGGACCGGCTCCGATAATGGCAATATCGTAAGACATAACAACTTACAGCTCCTTTCGGTGTTTTTGCTGGAGCCGCTAACCGATTGTAAGCGGCTATTCATAATTATGCTAAATCGCGGGAGTCATGTCAATTTGGTGACAAGCTTCCGTCAATTTTTGATTTTTTGTAACCTATTTCGCCGCTCCATCGTCTAAAATAATAGAGTTCCTCGACAAACCATGCGGGAGGTTGATCTTACATTGAGAATAAGCGGTAGTAAAAGAAATTGGAAGAGGGTCCTGCTGACGGCAACCGCTTGCCTTGTGATTGCAGGCGCCGGTGTGGGCGTTTACGCGGGTTACATATATAACAAAGCCAATGCGGCTCTTAAAAGTATGGCAGGGGGCCAAAGGGGTCTCCGGTTTCCGATAAAACAGATTTACCGGATGATCTGAAGCAGAAGCCGATCACCGTGATGCTTACGGCGGTGGACAGCAGAGACGGCGGCGGCGGCTCCTTAAACACCGACGTCATGATGCTGGTCACTCTCAATCCGGCTACCCATGCGGCCACCGTCGTTTCGATTCCGCGGGACCTGGAGCTGAAGCCGGAGAAATACGGGCTCAGCTCCCATAAAGCGAACTATTACTATGCTTATTATTACGGACAGGATCGGGATACGGCCATCCCCCGCACGAAAGAGCTTTTCAGCAATATTTTCCAGGTGCCGATCGATTATATGGCGGTCATTAATTTTGACGGATTCCGGCAAATGATCGATGCACTGGGCGGGCTCGAGATCAACGTGGATATGGATATGCGCTACACCGATTCCGAGGACGGCACCAATATAAACCTGAAGCAGGGGCTTCAAACGCTGGACGGGAAAAATACGCTGGATTTTCTCCGCTACCGCAAATCCAACGAAGGAACGGACGATTCGTCCGATATCGCAAGAAACGAGCGCCAGCAGATCGTCCTGGGCAAGCTGATCGACAAGCTTACATCGCTCGGCGGCATTTCCTCGTGGGGCGGTTTGCTAGACATAGCGGGAAATAGCCTTAAGACGGATATTCCGGAGGAAACCCTGCGGGATTGGATTTATTCCTTCCGGTCGCTGAAGCCGGATACCATCGAATTCCTGCATTTGGACGGCCGTTGGGACAGCCCCTATATTGTTGTTAAGGAAGAGGATTTGGTGCAGGCCATGGACGCGCTTCGCAAGCGGGCGCAGCCGCCGGGGAATCTTCGTCAGACATGGCATCCGCGGATAGAAACTACGCTTCCGTGATCGGCCTGGATACGGATTCGAAGCGGACGGGAAGCAGTACGGGAGCCGGCGACAGGGATTCGGACAGCGGAGGTAAATCGACATCGTCCATAACGGGCAGGGTGTATGACAAGTCGGACGACAGCCCGCCCGCGAACGCTCAGAAGCAGGGCCGCTCATCGACGGTTAAGGAATCCACCTATCAGAAGAGGTATTGATAAGAACATACACAGAAAAATAACCGCCCCGGTTAACGGGACGGTTATTTGTGTCGGATAATATAGGTACAGCGACTGCCGCCTTTGGCGAGGCAATCGGTACGCTCCACTTCGGCCCCCAGAAGCTCCTGGAACATGGACAATTCGCAGCCGCAGGCATGATTGTACCGCAGCGCTACTTGCGCGATCGGGCAGTTGTGCTCATGCAGGACATATACGCCGTCCGTCTGCTCACCCCAATCGACCATATAGCCGTTCGCATTCTGGATCTCGGCCAAAGCCCGGACGCGTTCCGGCAGGGGCTTCCCTTCCATCCGCTCTTCATACTTTTCGATCAGGCGCTTCTTCCGGCGGTCGAACAGCTGGTCGATCTTCTCCTCGCCCGCCATCTCCGCCAGCTCTTCCAGCAAATCCAGGGTCAAATGCTGATATTTCTTAGGAAACAGTTCATCGGCCGCGACCGTTAAAGAATACGTATGCGTCGGGCGCCCCATCGCCTGCCGTACCAGCTTCGTCTCCAGCAGACCGTCTCTCTCCAGCGTGTTCAAATGGCGGCGAATCGCCATTTCCGTGATGCCGAGCTGTTTGGACATATCGTTAACCGTGAGCGGTCCTTGGGTCTTCAGCATGGTCATAATGACTTTGCGGGTGGATGCCTCTTGCTCCTGATTCATTCTGCCTCACCGCCTCACAATCAACTGACTCTTTCCCGGCGGAGCAGGCTCCTCGTATCCGGTACGGATACTGACATTGTAATCTAAAAACGACAATAAGTAAATTAACAGACTAAAATGTATGTTAATTCTTGGCATAGCGATCGATTTACTTGACAGCGCCGATTTAAAGCGATTCTTTGCGGATAAAAGCAGGCACCGCTTCGGCAAATTCCGTCAGCACCGGCGGCAACGCCGGAAGGAGCGGATGCAGTCCTTTTCTCGCAATCCCCGGATATTCCTGCACCAAGGGGCGCCGCAGCTGGACCAGCTCCTTGAACACGGATGCCGTGCTTCCGCCGAAAACCCCTTCCCCTTCCAGGATGTCGATAATGTCCTCGTAGTCGCTGGCGTCGCGCATCATAAAGGCGTCGATCAAGAGGCTCCCGATGTCGGTTACCGTCTCGATCGCCAGATGCAGCGTCCGCTCCTGGGCCAGGTGTAAAAGCAGCGCATCCCCTTCTTCCTTCCCGCCGGCCCATTCCTCTTCCAACCGGCGGCAAGCCTCATTCAGCGGCGGGATCACATCCAGCCGAAGGCGAATTTGTTCGTGGTTGATATAATACATCGTTTATCGGCGTCTCCTTCTTCTCCACTTGGACCATAGAATCATGGCCGGAAAGAAAACAATCAGCAAAAAAATAAGCAGAACCGCCTGCATCAAATATTCGTAGCTCATCCTACCCGCGACTCCTTTATCCGCTTGTCCCGCCGCCGGCTCCCGTCTGGGCCTGAAGCGACCGCCAGTAAGCCCAATGGTTCGTCGGTCCGTGTCCGCCGCCGATGCCCAGCTCCTGGCTGATCGCCAGCGTAATAAACCGCTTGGCCGTATGGACCGCATCCAGCATCGAGCGGCCCTTGGCAAGCTCCGCCGTGACCGCGGCCGAAAAGGTGCAGCCCGTGCCGTGGGTATGGCGGGTATTCCTTCGTTCCGCGGTGAGCAAATGGATGTCCCGGCCGTCGTAAAGCACATCCGTCGGTTCTCCTTCCAGATGCCCCCCTTTGACCACCGCCGCGCCTGCGCCGAATTCTTTGACAAGTCGTACGGCGGCGTCTTTCATCTCCTCCAGGGTACCGATCTTTCTTCCCGTAATTACCTCGGCTTCGGGAAGATTCGGCGTGACCAGGGTCGCTGCCGGAAGCAGCTGCTCGCGAAGCGCGTCTTGGGCGCTTGCCGCCAGCAGGCTGGCGCCGCCCTTCGCTATCATGACCGGGTCGACAACAAGCTTGCTGAGGCCGTAAAACCTCACCCGGTCCGCTACCAGTCCGATTACCTCCGGTTGCGAAAGCATTCCCGTCTTGGCCGCATCCACCCCCAGATCGGTAAATACCGCATCGATCTGGCGTTCGATCCCTTCCAGCGGAACATCGTATATCCCATGAACGCCAAGCGTGTTTTGCGCAGTAATGGCCGTGATCGCGGACATGCCGTAAACCTCAAGCATTTGAAAAGTCTTCAAATCGGCCTGGATTCCCGCCCCTCCGCCGCTGTCCGAGCCTGCAATCGTGAGCGCTTTATATACCGTCATCGAATTCACTCCTCTATCTGATTAGTGTATAATTCCAGCCCGTCAGCGTCAAGGCGGGAAGGCCGGCGGAGCCTTGCGCGGCGTGACCATTTTATGACAACTGGCCTCAGACCTTTACGGTGTCTGTCCGGGGGAGTATGATGAAAGTATCCTAAAAAAGCATTTATGGAAGAAGAGCGGAGAAGATCGCGATGAATTACCCGGAGCTGCATATCGTTACTACCGGCCGCCAGGAGCTGGACGAGGTGGCGGCGATTCTGGAGCGCTGTCCCTCGGCGCTCATTCATACGCTGCACGTGCGCGAGAAGCGCGCAGCGCACGCGAGCTTGTACAGTGGCACGCGAGGCTGAAGCCGCTGCTGCCGCAGACCGCGGTCGTGCTGAACGACCGCGCGGATGCAGCGCTGGCGGCGGGGGCCGACGGCGTGCAGCTCGCCTGGAGCGAGCCTGTCCGCTGCGCAGGCGCGGCAGATTCTGCCGCGCCGGATGCGCCTTGGCTGCTCGGTGCATTCCGCGGCCGAAGCGGCTGAGGCCGCAGAGCAGGGGCCGACTATGTCTTGTTCGGCCATGTCTTTGCCACGGGCTCGAAGCCGGGCCTCGCGCCGCGCGGCACAGCCGCGCTCGCGGAAACGGTCGCCGCCTCGCCCGTGCCTGTCATTGCCATCGGCGGCATCGAACCCGCGAATGTGGAAGAGGTGCTCGCCACCGGCTGCGCCGGCGTAGCGGTCCTCTCTTCCGTGCTTGCTGCATCCGGATCCGCCCGGCCAGCTGCAGGCGTTTCATGAAGCTTTCCACCGCAGCAGGCCCCATCATTAGTTTCAGTTCAATCAAGGAGTTGACCCCGTTCATGAGTTCGGCAAGCAATCCGCTCTCTCAGAGTAAAAACCGGCCCACAGCCCTCGTTATCGGCGGAGGGGTGATCGGTCGCTCCATCGCCTACGAGCTCGGTAAAGCCGGCTATCTGTGTACCGTTCTGGACAAAGGAGCGCTTCTGCAGGAAGCTTCCACAGCCAGCTGCCGGCATGCTGGGAGCTCAGGTGGAAATCCACAACCCCGGTCCTTTCTACGAATTGTGCCGCCGCAGACCAAGCTCTTTACCGCAGCTGGGCGAAGGAGCTCGAGGAAGAGAGCGGAATTTCCGTTCAATATATAGAAGAAGGCATCCTGCGCGCGGCGCTGACGGAGGAAGACGAACTGGAGCTTCGCAGCCGTCTGGCCTGGATGCGCGATGCCGAATGGCTCGAAGCGGACACCTTGCGTAAGCTTGAGCCCGAGCTCTCCCCCGCCGTCCGCGGAGGGCTGCACCTGCCCGCCGATCATCAGATTCATCCGGTGTGGCTCGCCCGAGCGCTTCGAGCCGCGCTTGCGCGTCAGGGCTGTGCGATTCGCGAATGGACTCCCGTCTTCAGTCTCGTTCAGACACCGAATGGTCGCATCGTCGGAGTCCGCACCTCGGAAGGTGAGCTGCAGGCCGATCTCGTCATTCTCAGCGCAGGTGCCTGGAGCCCAGCCCTAACGGCCCCCCTGGGGCTGACCCTGCCGATGTTTCCGGTGAAAGGGCAGTGCATCTCGGTGAAAACCGAAGCTCCCCTGACCCGGGCTACCGTATTTACGAAAGGTCGCTATATCGTCCCGAAGGAAGACGGCACCTGCATCGTCGGTGCGACGCAGCTGGAGGCCGGCTTTGACAAACGGCCATCCGCGGCCGTCATCGGCGAGCTGCACCGCAGGTCCGCCGAGCTCCTGCCGCGGATGGCCGAGGCCGAATTCGTCGGCACCTGGGCCGGACTCCGCCCGGGCACGCGTGACGGCCTGCCCTTCCTTGGCACATGGGACGCCGCACCCGGATTGTTGTTTGCTACAGGCCATTACCGCAACGGCATCCTGCTTGCGCCGGTGACCGGCCGCCTGGTTCGGCGACTCGCATTGTCCGAAGGCCCGGAGCTTGATCTTTCCGCCTATGCCCCGGGCAGGGCCGCCGCCGCGGATCCCGCCTTTATTTAAAGCGCGCCAGCGGCCTCATACCGCCGCTCGTGTCTGCGCTTGTATTTCGGAAGCCCCCGGTACAGCTCCACGGTTTCGCGGAACGCCCGGGCGGCTTCTTCTTGTCTTCCGAGCTTCTTGTAGAGCTCGCCCAGCCTGTAGTAAGCTTCACAGGAGGAGGAATTCACCTCGCCGAACCGCTGCAAGTAAGACACCGCCTTCTCCGGATTCCGGTCGGCAAAGGCCTCGCCCAGCCGTAAATACGGCTCTCCGTATTTCACCCGCGGACTCAGCTCCAGCGCCTTCAGGATCTGCTTCTCTCCTTCCTCCAGCCTTCCCAGCTTCAGCTCGCATATGCCAAGGTCCGCATGCACCTCCGCGGAATCCTCCATTACCGCCGCTACCTGCTCCAGAAGCGCTTTGGCCTCCGTATAGCGTTTGCGTTCCATCTCCAGCCGGGCGATGTCGAGCTTGACCGACGTATTGTGCGGATTCATCCGCGGCTCCTCCCGCAGCAGGGAGAGCCGCCTCGATCGCTTCAAAGGCTTCAGGATGCTGGGTGTCAGCCCGACAAAGCGGCGGTCCAGCAAGTATAGGACGACGAGCAGAACGAGAAGTGCGATAAACGGATTCCCTATGACCCTCCAAAGTAAGACAAACAGCAAAATCTTCCCCATGCGTACACTCCTTTTTTCCATTCCTAACCATTTCGTCTCCGATTATACCACAATCCTCCAGTTCCGGGGCTGGCTTTGCCGAGGATGAATCCTATGGGAGGAAGGCGGCGACCATGCGAGATTGTGAATTTTTTCTGAACGGGCAGGAAAATAGACGGTGGTACCGAAAATAACAAAGTTAACATACTGGAAGCAATCACCGGGAGGATCCGTTAAACCTATGGGTGCGATGAATGAGGAGAAGGCGGCAAAATGGAGTAAAACCAGGCAGATGGGCAAGGCCAAATATGTCATGTATTACGGGGTCGCCGCTTGGGGCATCATCCTGACCGGGCTGACCACCGCCCTGGAATGGCTCACGATGGGAACCTACACGTCCAATTGGTTCATGACCCGGCTGATCATGTTCTCGTTCATTGGATTTTTCGTAACGAATCAGCGCTGGGAAGGGAAAGAACGCAAATTTATGGAAGCCGGCATGAAAGAAGGAAAGAAACAAAAAAGAGGTAACCGGGGCCGCCGGCGCAAAGGAGGCGCAGCTGCTGTCACGGGAGCATGTGTTTGGCCGACAACAGGTAGGAGGCGGAAGCCGGCTCTTCTCGGGCCGCAAGATCACCTTCGTCCTTTTCCCCGGCAATATGTTTATTTATGGAGCAAAAAACAATAACCGGAGCCAGTCGCCTGCGGTTTAAGCTTCCGCCTTCTCCATACGCGCTTCCGACAGCGCCTTGTGAATCCGCTCCCGCACATTCCCGAAGCCGAGCACCTGCTCCTTAAACTTCTCCCGAGGACCCCAATGCGTTTCACCGGCCCGGTCGGCAAACATCTCCACCGTCACATCCACATATGCCGCATGCAGATTGTTATCGTACCAGTCGACGTCCGTGTCAGCCTCTTTTCTCAGCACCATGACCATGTCCAGATCATTGTCCTCAGCCTCTGCAAAAAGTGCAACCAGCTTGTCCGGCTCTCCTTCCAGCTCCACCTCGACATCTGCGCACAGCCGATCGTTCCGCTCCAGGATTCGCTTAAATTCAGCGTTCTTCACATTTTTCATAAAAGAATCCCTCTTTTCGTCCACCTGAACAGATCTTATGCTTTCGCCTTATTTTTCCTGACGGCACGCTTCCTTATACGTCAACAATAAATTATTATTTATTTGCTTGACATTCGTAAGTAGATTGATTTATGATACCAATGTACTTACTATTTGTTAGTCATTAATTATTCTTTACAAGCCAACTTTAGGAGGAATCTATCATGTCCAATGTATTGTTCGTTAAAGCCAACTCCCGTCCGGCCGACCAAGCGGTCAGCGTGAAGCTGTATGACGCTTTCCTGAGCTCTTACAAGGAAAATCATCCGAATGACCAAATCACGGAGCTGGATGTGTTCGCTGACGCACTCCCTTACTACGATACCCTTCATATGACCGCTATGTTCAAGCAAGGCAAAGGCTTCGAGCTCACAGCCGAAGAGCAGGAAGCTGCAAATCTGGTCAACAAGTATCTCGATCAATTCCTTGCCGCGGATAAAGTCGTTTTCGCCTTCCCGCTGTGGAACTTCACCATTCCGGCGCAGCTCGTGACCTACCTCCATTACCTGAGCCAAGCAGGCAAAACTTTCAGCTACACTGCTCAAGGTCCTGTAGGTCTGGCCGGAGGCAAGAAGGTAGCTCTGCTCAATGCACGCGGCGGCGTTTACTCCGAAGGCCCGATGGTCGCTCTCGAAATGTCTTTGAACTATGTCAAGAACATGCTGTCGTTCTTCGGCATTACCGATATTCATACGGTCGTGGTGGAAGGACACAATGCCTCTCCTGACCGTGCGGAAGCGATTGTTTCGGAAGGGCTCAAGCAAGCGCAAGATCTTGCCGCCAAATTCTAATCATTCTGCAGTCCGGACTCCCGTACCGTGCCGTAAGGCTTCGCGGTACGCGGAGTCTTTTTATTGGACAAAAAAACCTACAATCACGTCGGATTGCAGGCCGTCAAGGGATTATATTTTAAAAAGGGGTCGATTCTTATTATAGCCCGGGTTCATTAATAAGCTATGAAAATCAGATTACAGTTGTGTTACAAATCGTCCGGATGGTCCGGCTTGTATGTAAATCCGCTCACTTTGCGCTTCATGATCAGCAGGGCGAAGAACAGCGAAGACCTCATTGTTCACGAAGCATACGCCGAGGCCGAAGAGGCCGAATTGACGCGAGAACGTTTGAAGGCTTCCTGAAAAAACCGTGGACCACCACCAACAGGCCGCGCCGGTAATGATCAGATTAGCCGCAGATCCGGAAAGCAGGGAAGGCAGAATCTTCTCCGTCTTCAGCATAATGGGGATGCCGGCCAATCCGGTCATCACGAAAGCCGCACCGAGAATCAGCCAGTAGATGGTATCGTACGTCAATCACGTTCACTCCTTAAGCTTGTTCACTCTCAAGGTTACCACGAAAACAGCGGAGCGTACAGTTGCACCGGGCTTTAGCCGCAAAACGTTCATACAATGGCCTGCGGCCTGGTGAATGTAGTATAATAAGTTGTGTAAAGCCCATAATACGGCGATCCGGTACTGCCGGAGGAACCCGTAAATTCTCATCCGGAGGTGGCTTGCACATGGCAAGAAGCGAAGCAAAAAAACGGCGTATAAAGCTCGAACGGGAGGGTAAACGGAACCCCGAAATGAACCGTGCCGACTGGAACGGCGTCGTACCCGTAGAAAGACGAACCCTGACGCTCCGGGAAACGAAAGCCCGGCTCGAATCCAAGCATAAGAAGAAATGGAACCGCACACTGCAGGACAGCGGCGGTTCCATTTTTTTGCCCACACCCTGCAGCCAACGATGAACTTTTTTGGTAAAAATCCCCTTTCGCTCATGGATCATTATGGTATCATAGAACATGCTTCATTAAACTCCGCCGAAGAAAGGATTCGGCGCCGTATGAATTATCATATCCGGGTAAGAGCTTGCGCGTTGATTTTGGAAGAAGACCGTGTGCTGTTAATCGAGTTCGAGGATGAAAACGGACTGCATTACAATTTGCCTGCAGGGGAATGGAGCCCGGGGAATCGGTGATAGAAGCGGTGATGCGGGAGGCATTGGAAGAAGCGGGTGTAGAGGTTTCCGTCGGTCCGCTGGCTTTTGTCCACGAATTTGCGCCTCACTTGGTTCCCTCGCGGCAGAATGGGCCGCATCAGATCAGTTTGATATTCGATTGCACCGTTACCGGCGGCGAGCCCCGGCTTCCTTCCTCCCCTGATGTCAACCAGATCGGCGTGAAATGGATTCCGCTGAACCGGCTTCACGAGATTGTGCTTTACCCGGGTATCAAGAATGAAATCATCGCTTACGCTTCTGGACGAACCCGCCATATCGAACTCATTGAGGAACATAAGCTGGTTTATTAATGTGAAATAACCAATATCCGTTCCGGGGTGAACTTATATGCTTCGAATTACCCATGCCTCCCGCGAAGAAATTCCTGTTGTCCATCGGATTATGCTGGTCGCTTTCGAGGAATACCGGGGCGTGCTCGATCCGCCTTCCGGCGCGCTTTCGGAGACGGTGGAAGATATTATCCGGAAAATCACGCCGGACGGCGGCGCGGTCATTGCGTGGTACGCCGATGAGCCGGTCGGTTCGGCGCGATATTTGCTTCACCCGGGCTACCTGTATATCGGACGCGTTTCCGTCTTACCGCAGCATCGGGGGTTCGGCGCCGGTTCCGCCCTTTTGCAGTATCTGGAGCAACTCGCCCTTGATGGTCAATTGGAAGAGACGCGGGTGGGTGTCCGGCTTTCCCTTCCCGCCAATGTGGCCTACTACCGGAAGCTAAGGTACGAAGTCATTGAGGAGCACGAATACCCTTCGCAGACGGACCGCTATTATATCATGAGCAAAAGGCTGCGGTAATCCCTCCATCCTAGCTCTTACATGCCGCAAACACCGCAAAATCATGATATTGATAGACGCAATCGGCATCCCGGAAGCCGGCCTCCTGAAGCCATTCGATCTGCTCTCCCGCTGTGGCGTTCAGGTCGAGGGACCGCCTTTCGATGGCGGACTCAACAGCTTCATTGGGCAGGCCGCTGTCCCGGATCGCTTGCTGCCAAAGCCTTTTATACTGCTGATCGATATATTCGGTCTGCCCCATTACCTGGTCCGCATTGACAAACATCCCGCCTTCTTTCAGCAAACCGTATACGGTCCGGAAAAGCGCTCTTTTCTGCTCATGCGGCAGATGGTGGATCGACAAAGAGGAAATGATGCCGTCGAAGGGCCCCTCGAACGGATAGCTTGTATAGTCCGCGGCAATATACTCTACCCGCTCATCCCCCGCAAAGCGTTCTCTTGCAACGGACAGCATATTCTCGCTTAAATCGACCAAAGTCATATGGGCGTGCGGATATTTGCTGCGGATCAAAGCGGACAGAAGTCCGGTGCCGGCCCCCAGATCCAGGAATCGCGGCGCCTTTCCTTCCACGTTCACCCATTGCACCGCCGAACCGTAAAAATCATCAAAGCAGGGAATGAGCCGCCGCCGCTGCTCGTCATACTCCATTGCGACTTCGTCGAACCGCTTCTTCACAAGCTCTTTCCTATCCATTCATGAATCACTCCTTCGTCCGTTTAGCTCATTGTATACTTCCAGTTTTATAATATCTAATACATAATTATTATCTTCACTATAGTTTTAACCTATAAAAAATAACTGTTCAGGAAGATAGCTAGAAGATTATTTTAAATAAATAGTTCTTAAGTTACTTATTGAAAGGGTTATCGTTTGCTAATATCTGTATGAATTTCATCTATAATTCCAAGGAGCGATAGATCATGCCGCGAAAATTACTGTGCTTGATCGTGACGATGTGGTTTTTTATGGTTTCGATGGTAACGCCTGCTCTCGCCGATCGTCCCTACTCCCCAACCGCCTATGCCAAATTTACAGTCGAAGAAAGATGGTTCAGTACAAATTTTAATATGGAAATACCACCTGCTTACCGATACTTTCCGGATTTGGGCGAGTTTCAGTTGTTTAACGGATTGTATGTAAGCGTTACCGGAAATAAGTTTAGAATCAGAGACCCGCAGAATAAACAACCAACTGTGTACACTACCACGTTAAACTACTACACTACCAATAAAGATTTCGAATGGTACGGCACTGGGACCTGGTACCTTCAACGGCAACGATTAAAGAAAACAGTCAATACGGAGCTTTTGCAGAATTCCATGATAGTTACCGAGATACGAACGTCATTGAATTTATACGCTATTCCGGCTCCTACATGATTCGAACGAAGGTGAAAATCTGGGATTGGGTCGATTTGACACCTCCGGTTACCACCGCAGTGGCAACGCCGGTCGAAGGAGGATGGAACGTTGCCCTTGCGGCAACGGATGATATCTCCGGAATTCATGCCACTTTCTATAGGCTGGATAGTGGAAGAATCGAAAATTTCGAAGGGCCCTTTTTCATTGCCAAGGGCACGGCATCTTCCTTAACTTTTTTTAGTGTAGATGTTGATAATAATACGGAGAAATGGCAAACCATTGCTTTAAAATAAGACTATATTTAACCTCAGTGTTGATTTTCAGCCTAAAGAAAAATCGATCTTGCCGGCGATCGAATTGTTTAGCTCTAACGTTCTTCGTTAGACGGCAAGTATTAGCAAAAGGGACTCCTAAAAGCCAAGTATTAACAAAGGATGGTCCCTTTTTTCTTTTTTGTAAAACAAAAAAAAACATCCTTTAGTAAAATGGGGGTACCACCCAACCATATAGACATCCTTAAAACCACTGTTCGAATCGTTAATGCGGCTGTCATTCGATTAGATGACATAATTCTGCTGCCGCCTAACCTGGCGGCAGACGAGTTAGCTATTATCCTAAGATGCTCACCAAATAAATGACTTTGGGAATAACCTCCCCTACTTATCGTGTATCATATCTTTAGAATGGCTTCCTTCAGCTGCAGCCTGTAGCACTTGACCAGCGTCTCGCCGTTATGAAATTCCTTGTCGTGCGCCCGCTCGAAGCCCAGCCGTTCGTACAGCCTTACAGCGGCTTCCATCATATCCGAGGTATGCAGGTGAAGTTCAGACGCCCCGAGCTCCAGCGAGCGCCTGACGCTCTCCTTGATCAGCGCTGTCGCTATGCCCCGCCCTCTTGCTTTGGGCGAGACGGCGAGCGAGCCGGATGATGGGGGAATGGATTTCGAGCTCGGGTCTCCCATAGGCCTCTTCCGACGACAAATACATCTGTACGCCGCCGACCACCTCCCCGTCCAGCACCGCAACGATCCTGGCCGACGGTCCTTCTCCTTCCACGGAAGCCGATATGGAATCCCTGTACTGCTCCCATCTCTCCTTGGACAATACGGTCGCGTATTGTTCATAAGCCTCCAGCATAAGCTTCCGAATCGCTTCGCGGTCCTGCTCGCCCGCATCCCGAATTTGAATTTCCGCTAATGGGCTCAATGAATCCGCACCTTCTTCCGTTAAATTGTAAAACTGACTATACCCATAGGTTAAGTTCCCCATGAATTTAACCTATCATCCCTGCTGCAGCATCGTCAATAAACGGAATGATTGAAGTTTCTGTTCTTGAATAAATCTATTCTATCCAGAATCCGTACCCCTCACTTTTAAAAAAAGCGATCCGCGCTGTTACCCGCTTCACGCTTTCTCCTTTGCACACCCTTCCCTGCCCGTTACTGACGGACGTTCGTTTCGAGCGATTCCTTCAGCCCCACTCCGGGCGGCAGCAGTTCCTTAATCCGCTCCCAAACCGCCTCCTGCCCCGGAAATTCCTCGCTGAAAATAGCAACAATGCCCCGATCTTCACGGGACCGGATGAGCCGCCCCATCCCCTGTCTCAGACGCAGCAGCATGTAAGGCATATCCACTTCTTCAAACGGAGCGGCTGACGCCTGGCGCTTCGCCATAAAGACGGGATCGTGCGGCGGAAAAGGCAGCGACCATATAATCACGTTCGATAGAGACGGTCCGGGGACATCGAGCCCTTCCCATAAGCTGACGGCACATAAAATGCTGTGCTCCTCCCGCTGGAACCCGGCGATCAAATGGCTGATTTCCCCGTCGCCCTCGAACCGGAAATGCATCCCGGCGCACTCGGGATAGTGGGGAATTTCCTCCTTGAACCGTTTCAGTTCCTCTTTGTCCCGGAACAATATCAAGGCCCTTCCTTCCGTGCTTACGAGCAGCCGGACAGCCGCCTTCATTTTCTCGGAAAATGTTCCCCGGTAGGACCATTTCGGCGCAATAACTTCCATTTGATGCTCATAATCGTACGACGACTCTACGGAAAAAGACAAGTACCGCTCGATCCCGAGGCTTTCCGCTACGTAGCTGAAGGAACCGCCTACCGACAGCGTTGCGGAGGAGAATACGACGGGCATGGACGAACTAAAGAGCCGCTCCCGCAGCACCTCCTTGACCGTTCTTGGCATGATCACAAGGGAAAGTCCGTTCACGCTTTCCGTCGCCCAGCAGATCACATCGCCGGACTCATCAAACAGACTCAGCGCCTTCTGCATCATCTCCAGATGCTCTTCAACGATGCGCGGCTGATATTGGTTCAGCGTAAACAGCTCGCTTTCGAATACCAGCTCCTCTTCGATGGACGCCAGGATCTCCCGGAACCGGCGGATCTCCTCCAGCAGGGTACCGGTAAGCAGGATCTGCTTCCGATCGGAGCCGGGGATGGCGATCGCCTGCCGCTCGAGCAGCTCGAACAGCGACTCGCTTTGCAGAATAGCCTCGTCGATCAGCACGGCAAAGGATTCGCGCACTTCCCCTTTTAATAGCCGGGTAATCACCTCTTCAAAGACGATATGCTTCAGCTTGTAAGTGAGCGCCTTCTGGGCGGCGGCTTCCAGCAGATGACCTTCGTCGAAGACAACGGCGCAGTGCTCCGGCAGCGGCGGCGGCTGTCCCTCCCGTTTCCTGCCTTCGTATGTCCACAGATGCTCCATATAAAAATCGTGCGAGCAGATGATAAGATCCGCCGCCCGCCGGTAATGTTCCCGGGACAGCGTCTGGCCGCGCGGTGTCTTTTATCGCAGACGAAGCAGTCTTGGAACGTGTCCCAGCCGATCTTGCTCCACTGCGCATCCGTCAAATGAGGATAATGCTTGCGGTCACCGTAAGCATGAAATGCCTGGAGCGTTCCCGGATTCCGGACGAATTCGGGCAGCCCCTCGTAGATCTCTTGGTACAGCCCCGGTTCCTCATGACCAAGCCGCGCTTCGTCCAGCTTCACCAGGCAGGCGTATTGATCAAGCGACTTGCCCAGCCTGGCATCAATCTTCATATGGAGGTGCTCCGCCAGCTTCGCAATATCCCCCTCGGACTTCACGAGCTGTTCAATCAAAGATTCGTCCGCACAGGCGATAATCACCGGCTTGCGATGATAACGCGCGTAACAAACGGCATATAACAAGTAGACTAACGTTTTTCCCGTACCGACGCCCGCTTCCGCAAAGATCGTCTGCTTCTCCGCAAACGCTCTTTCCAGCTGAAAGGCCATATATATCTGCTCGTCCCGAACTTCAAACCCGGATTCCGGCAGCACGTCGTAAAACACATCCGCGATCCAGGCCGACACCTGTTCGATAAAGGGCCGGGAATGATCATAGGCAAAAGGGTAACGATCCACTGTGATCCTGCCTTTCGTGAAAGCATCTTCTGATGAAAATATAATTATCCCACGGTTTCCGGAGAAAAGCAAAGAGCCCCGCGTACAGCGGAGCCCTTCCTGTATCCTTACTGCTGAATCACCGATCCGACCAATCGTCTGGCCACACCGGCCGGCGTGTCGATCGTTTCGTACATGTTCAGCGTAAGCGGAAATTCGTATTGATCCGTAGGCGTATCGTTGAAATACAGGGTTTGGTCCCCATTCTGCAGACCCCCGTCCCCGTTGACCGAAAGGCTCTGCGAGGCGACCTTGCGGCCGTCCTTGGTATACAGCTCGAGCAGCAGTTTGGAGTAATTACTGTCCACAATCACCTGCTCCGCGCTTTTCACGTCGAGGTCCCATTTCAGCTTATAGGTATAGTTATACATTCTTGTTGTCGGGTTGGTTGCCGCCGTATAGACAAGCGACCAGCTCTTGATATCGATATGGTACGGATAGAAATCAAGCTGTGTCGTGCCGGGTTCGGATTTCTGCGCGTTAAGCTTCGCTTGGGCGATCGTTGTTTTGTAAGGCGCCGCCGTTTTATCGTCGCTGAGCTTGAAGGTATAACCCGCTCCCGTATCGCCAAGCGGCAGAACGAATGAGTAGTTCATAATGTATGAGGTATTCGGGACGATGACCTGAGCCGCCGTATTCTGACGCGTGCCGGCGTAGGAATAGCCCGTGCCGCTGACGAGATCGGCCGCAACCTGCGGAACCGGAACCGGCTTGTCGCTGTTATTCGTCAGCTTCAGCTTCACGATTCCCGTCTGGTAGCCGAGCCCCTTGTTCTCATACAGCCGGAAGTCTGCCACGGCCACCGTAAGGTTGGTGTTCACGACTTTGTTCAGCGGATCGAAGGTCAGCGGCGCGTTCCAAGCATAAGTCGTATTCGCCGCTTGTTCCCCTGGGTATCGGAGGACGGCGGAAGCAAGCTGAGCCGTCCGATCGAGTAGGTGACGTTCGCCCCGGCATCCGTCCGGTTCGGAATCTTGAAGTTTTCCGTCGTGGACACCGTAAACCCGGTGAGCTGGGTGTCCGGATCGGTCGGAAACGCATAATAAATGTATTTGTCCTCGTTCGGATCGACCGCGACCGTCGCCTGATCCGCGCGGGAGCCTTTATAAAGCTGCTGATCCGCCTTCGCATCGATGTTGAAGGCCGGTACCGTTTCACTCTGGCCGCCTGGATTATGTACCAACAGCTTCAGCGACTGCACGGAAGACTGCCCTTTAAAATCCTTGGTCAATCCGACAGCCGTATAGACCAGCGGAGACTCCAGGGAAGGAATGGTGAAGCTCTCTCCCCATTTTTTAATCCGGTCGGGATCGGTTACCGTGGAGCTGTCTCCATTCCACACCAGATTGCTTACCGGCAGATCCAGCATCACCGTCTCAACCTTGGGGTATACGTCTTTGTTGACGTCAACCCAAACGAGATCGGACGGCTTCAGCGTATCGGTCTTGTCGATCTCCACCATGTAGCTCAGCTCGACATTCGACATCGGCTGAACGGAAACCGGGTTGTCTGCGCTCGGCTTCAGCAAGTAGCTCGCACCGCCCGAGGTCGTAACGCGAAGCTCATAATCGGGGACGCGCAGCGTGCTGTCCCAGACATTATACATCTTTACGACGACGCCGATTTTCGTTCCGCTGATCGTATGCTCGCTAAGCAGGCTCTTCACCTTTACCTGCAGCCCGCCGTCCAGCACCACCGGGTACCGGTTATCGACCGCGACCGCCTGCGTCCCGTCTGCGAGGGCGGCCGGAAGCGGGGACGACAGTGCGAGAGAAAGGGTAAGTACGGCGGAAGCCGCTTTTCTCCAGATAGTCATTAGGAAGTCCTCCATAATTGATGAAATGGGTTGATTACTTGCTGACAGCGGCCTTGTCTTTATCCTTCAGCTCCTGCTGTCCGGATACGACGACCTGCTCGCCTTCCTTCACGCCGTTCAGCGCCTCACGGTTCGTATCATTGACGCGGCCCAGCGTCACTTTGCGCTTCTCCACTTGATCGCCGGCAAGCACGTACACGAAGCTGTCGTTCCCTTCCTTCACAATACTGGAAATCGGTACGGCGACCGCCTCCTGCTGGTCGCCTGAACCGAGCTGAAGCTTCACGCGCATGCCGGGCTTCAGCTTCAGTTCCGCGTTGGGAGCGCTCAGCTCCATGACGTAGGTTTTGCTGCCCGGGCTCATGACATCGGCCAAATAAACGATCGATCCGGTCAGCTTATCCCCGGTCTCCTGAACGACGAACGGAACGTCCTTCTTGCCCCGCACCAGCTTCGCGGCCGTTTCCGTGACATCCGCGTGAATCTTGATCGGATTCAGTCGCTGAATGACGCCGGCGACATATCCCGGCTGGATCGTAATGCCCTGCTCCGGATTGAAATCCGTCAGCACGCCGCTGATCGGAGCCTTCACTTCGAAATCAGACAGCGTCTTCTCGATATCCTGGGCCGTCAGATCGGTCGATTCGATCTGGGTCCGAAGCGGCGCCAGCGGATCGGTCGACTCCAGGTTGGCCAGCTGCTTCTGGGCCGTGTCGAGATCGAGCTTCGCGGTCTTCAGCTGCGTTTCGGCTTTATCCAGCTGAGATTTCGTTGCAAGGCCCGAATCGTAATCGTTGCGGACATTGTTATAGGCTTTCTCCAGATCGGCGATCTGCAGCGTCAGCTTGTCGATCGTGTTGTGCAGCACACCCTTGTTGGTGGTGATATCCTGCGCCGTTTTATCGAGCTGGGACTGCAGGTTCTCTTTGGCGAGCCGGTTCTTATCCCGGTTCCTCTGGGCATCGGTCGAATCAAGCCGGAAGAGCACGTCTCCCTGGTTTACCGTATCGCCCCGCTTCTTCAGCGGCTCCGCCACGTCTCCGCCCGCTTTGGCAATGACGTTCACCTGCGTATAAGCGATCACGTCGGCATCCTGTTCCGTCGTATCGTCGAACTTGATCTTGCTGACCGGAGCCACCTTGACGGACTTGACCTGACTCCCGCTTGCAGAGGTGGACGAGCGACCTGCCGCCATAGCCGCCGTCAAGAGGACCGCCAGCCCGGCGAGTGCCGTCCGTTTCCAGCCGGTACGGCTGATGTTCCAACGTGTCATGGATATTCCGCTCCTTTTATGCTAATCAGTCCTTGTATTATTCTCCCATTACATGCACTTGAGCGCCGTCGCCGCCTTTGCGCTTGCCGCCTTTAATAAACAGGGACACCAGCGCTGCGACCAGAGAAATCCCGGCTGTGATGTAAAATACGTCGTCGAGCGCAATAATTGTCGCGTGAATCTGGACCTGCGTGCCGACGAAGCTGATGGCACTGGTGTGCGCCTGGGCCGCCGATTGGCCCATCGCCGCGAATTGGCTCTGAATTCGATTCACGTTCTCCATAATGGTCGTATTGAACATGCTCATTTGATCCGCGAGCACCGCCGCATGGAAATCCTTACGGGTCGAGAACAGCGGCGACAGCCAGGCAATCCCGAACGCGCCGCTGACCTGCCGGATCGTGTTGGACAATGCGGTTCCCTGCCCCATCTTTTCCATCGGCACCGTGCTCATCCCGGCCGTTTGCAGCGGCATCATCATCAGGCCCATGCCGACCGCCCGCAGCGTAAGCCAGAAAATAATCGTCGCGAAGCTCGTTTCCATCGACAGCTTGGAGGTCAGATAGAGCCCGTAGGCGGTAATCAGCAGACCGATGATGGCGAGCGCCCTGGCGCCGAACTTGTCGTAAAGCGCGCCTGCAATCGGCATCATGATACCGGAGGCGATCGCCTGCGGCAGCAGAATCAGGCCGGTTTGCACAGCCGACAGGCCGGCGATATTTTGCAGAAAGATCGGGATCAGGAACAGCATCCCCATCATGATGACCGTCGTCAAGCTGGAAATAATCAGCGTGAGCGAGAACATCCCGTTCTTCAGTAGACTCAGGTCGAGCATCGGTTCTTTAATGGTGAGCTCCAGGATGACGAAGATGATCAGACTTACGGCGGCTATAGAAATAAAAGCAAGAACCTCCGTGTCCGACCAGCCTTTCTCCGCCACCTTCCCAACGCCGTATAACAGGCAGGAAAGACCGCCGCTGGAAAGCACAAAGCCCCACACATCGAATCGTCTCTTTACCGGCGATTTGAATTCCTTCAGCGCCGCCGTCGAGATGAAAAAATCGATGATGCCGATCGGTACGTTCAAAGTAAAAATCAGGCGCCAATCCAAATATTCGACGATGTATCCGCTGAGCGTCGGCCCCACAGCGGGCGCGAACATAATCGCGATGCCGAAAAGGCCCATCGCCATCCCCCGCTTATCCGCCGGGAAAAGCCGGAAAATCATCGCCATGCTGATCGGCATCATGGCTCCGCCGCCGAGCGCCTGGATGATCCGGAAGACGATCATGCTGTTGTTGCTCCAAGCGATGCCGCACAGACCCGAGCCAATCGTAAAGATCACGAGCGCGATGATATATATTCGCTTGTACCCGAACCGGTCCCCGAGAAATCCGGTGGCCGGTACGAGCGCCCCGCTGACAAGAGAGTACGCCGTAACAATCCATTCGATCTGGGACTGGTTCACCCCGAAGACGTTCATCATCTTCGGAATGGCGACGTTGACGATACTCATATCGAGAATGGCCATAAACACGCCGAGAATCAGTGCCAGCATCGCGAGGCCCGTTCTTGGCTTGGCCTCTACGGGCGTTCCGGGTCCGCCTGCGGCCGCGGTCGCCGCGCCCGGCCCTGCAGCGGAAGCGCCCGCCGCGGCGGTCTCCGCTTCGGCCGAACCTGGTGCCGCTTTATCTTCATCGTTCATTGCAGCGGCTCCCCTTCCCTTTCATTTGCAGGGCTACCTGTCAATTTCTTTCAATCTTGACAGTGGCGTTGAGGCCCGGAATCAGCCGCTTGCCTTGATAATCGTCCAGTACGATCTTGACCTGCACCTTCTGAATGACTTTCGTATAGTTCCCGCTGGTGTTCGCCGTCGAGATCAGGGAGAACGAAGAGTTCGTGCCGAGCCCGATCTTGTCAACGCGTCCGGTGAACGTCGTATCCTTGAACGCGTCAATCTTCACCGTGGCCTTGCTTGCCGACGTGAATATCGGCGATATCCGTTTCGGCGAGGTTGGTCGTGATATAAAGCTGGCTGAGGTCCGCGCTCATAGCCAGTGCTGCGCCGGGCGCTACGGTTTGATCCTTCACGGCGTTCGTCTGAATGATCGTTCCTTTGTCCGCGACCGTAATTTCTACGGTCGTGGCCGGCGTCGTGCCTTTCGCAGGAGAGGTTTCCACGATCCCGAGCACATCCCCTTTATCGAACGAATCGCCTTCCTTATACCGCCATTCGATCAGCTTGCCTGCACTGAGCGAGCCGATGGCCCGCAGATCGCCCTGCACCTTGGCGTCTTCCGTGCTTATGTACTTACTTACCTCCGTGTAATAATACGCTCCGGCGCTGCCGCCTCCCACTAGCAGCAGAACCAGCACAACGATCAAAATTACTTTTTTCTTCATCGGATGGAGCTCCTTTCTTAAGACCGCAGGGCTTAAGTAATCCGGTTTGTCATTTTCTCTAAAAGCGCGAAGAACTGGTCCGCTTCCTCATCGGATAGGCATCTCAGCATCTGAATCAGGAATTCGTTCCGCTGATCTTTAAACCGGCAAATCCTCCGTTCGCCTTCCTCGGACAGCTGAAGCCAGACGAGTCTTCGGTCGGATTCATCCCGGGAACGGTCAATGTATCCGATTTGGGTGAGCCGGTTCACCGCGATGGTGGTGGCGCTGGGCGATAATGCCAGCTGTTCGGCCAGCTCGCCGACGGTTGCCCTTTTCTTGTCCAACAAGGTTAACAATAAAAAAATTTGCTGTTTGGACAGCTCCATATCCACCGGAGGCCATTGACGCGTCGCTTGCAGTACTTTTCGAATCAGCCGGTCCATCTCCGCAAGCCTCTGTTCCATCCGGGCCAAGCACCCATCCCCTCTCTCCACATGATACTTTGAACATAAAAAGGTTTTACAATAAAATAATTCAGAACTAAATTATCATGATGCTAAATAAACGTCAACATAAATTTTTCCAGTAAAATGTGAACATTTTATGAAAAACGAAACCCAAGAGGGGTATTTTTCGTGTTACAATAGGAATACTGGGAAAGCTATGCTCGGAGGGAAGTCATAAATGCCAAATCGAACGGATTTGCTTGAGCTGGAAGAGACGTTCCGCCAGTTGTTCCGCAAGGCCAAAGCCTGCTGGAATACGTTTGAAGCCGAAGGGCTTACCGCCTCTCAGGCATTAATGCTGCAAAAGCTGGATGAAGAAGGGCCGCTCAAGGCCTCTCAGCTGGCTGACGCCCTGTGGATAACGGCCGGCGCCGTGACTTCATTCTCGGACAAGCTTATTTCCGGAGGCTACGCCCGGCGCAGCCGCCCGAGGAGGACCGGCGCGTCGTTTACCTGGAGATTACGGACAAAGGCCGCGATATGCTCGGTTTGATCCGCCAGCACCGCAAGAAGGTGACGGAGCGGTTTTTCGGCAGTCTGCCGCCTGAGGATGTTCAGCATTTGGTACGAATCTTCAAGGATATCGTGCAGCAATTGGATGAAGACGGGCGACCGCCCGAATGCAGCGGCCGGTGATTAACCAATGAGGGCGATTCCAAGGTCTTATTCAGACTTCGGATCGCCCTTTTTCTTGCTCGTAAGATCATTTTCTCCGTGAACGCTCATAGAATGATAGCAGCAGAGCGAAAAGGAGGAATGGTCGTGGCACAAATGATTGAGTTTCTCATGTGGCTGGTCCTGTTCGGCTCCATCACCGTAAGCTTTTGCACGCCGCTGCTTGAATTTATAGTCAACGATACGACGGAATATGATTTGGAATTTTTGTGGAATCACCGGTATACGGCGGAGGACTTGCATTTGGACCGCCGCGGCGATTAAGTTATCGGAAGCGTTTACAGTGAAATCGGAGTTCCATCTCACCAGCGAAGCATAAAATGCCAGGTCTGCCGAAAATACTATACACGCATCACCCAACAATGCTTTGAAGGAGACCGACCATGAGCCAATCCAAACGCCGGCAGGAGAACGAATGGAAGATCCGCAAGCAGACGCAGCGACCCCACGGCAAAATCAAGTCGCTGGAGCAGCTGTCCGAGGAATACGACGCGGAGCATCCAGGCAAGTAAACCTTCCCGGCCCCGTCCGCGTGGACGGGGTCTCCTTCTGCGTTTTTTTCGCGGCCGTCTTTACAAAATCTTATCAAAGGAATCGTCCCGAAACGATTGACTCTCCCCGTCCGCCGCTATACTGAAAATGTCGAATTTCGATAATGTATCGGCCTATTCATGACAGGGGAGAGCAAGCATGAACAAGACAAAAACCGGTATTCTTTTATTAACGGCCGCGGCCGTTATAGGGGCTTTTTCCATCGCATCGGGAGGACAAGCCGCCAACACTTCGGAGATGGCTGGAATGAATGCTCATATGGAGCATCCAAGCACTGCAAGCACCGCCGGGAGCGGGACAACCGCTTCCGCTTCGGACGGATCAGCTCAGACGGGCACATCGGCGCATAATCATTCGATGAGCGGTTCCGGCACGCCGGTCGTCCAAGCCTCGCTCCCGCCCGGACAGTCCGTCCATGAGATCCATCTGTATGCAGGGGATCTGATGCAGGAGATGGCCCAGGGCACAACACTGTATTCCTGGGGATACGGTTTATGGGATCCGGTACAAAATAAGCCGGTGACACCGCCCACCGTTCCCGGACCCGAGCTTCATTTCAAAGAGGGCGAAGCTGTAAGGATCGTGTTCCATAACGAACAGCTGGAGCTGCATACGATTCATTTTCACGGAATTGACAACAGCTTCAAAGGCGACGGAACGCCGGATCTGAGCCAGCACGCCGTGGAGAAGGGCGGAACCTTTACCTACGAGTTCACGGCACCTCAAGCAGGCACTTATTATTATCACTGCCATGTAGAAACCGATATTCATCCGGAAATGGGCTTATACGGCGCCATTATCGTTGAGCCGAAGGCGGAGGGCCGCAAGGTGGACGGAGAGTATACGCTGATTCTGGCGGAGCGCGACCCCAAGCTGGCCCTGAACGAGGCGACGGAATCAGGCCATTATCCGGGCACGGCGGCGGAAGGGCTGCATCTCGACGTGCCTTACGATACGGCGGACCGGGTGGCAAGATACTACACGATCAACGGGAAGATGGACGCGGATATTCCTCCGATCAAGGTAAAGGAAGGCGGCACTTACTTGATCCGTCTGATCAATGCCGGCCAGGAAGTACATTCGATCCATACGCACGGGCATCATTTCGAAGTGGTGGCCACAGACGGTCGGCCGCTGGAGCACCCCTACAGCAAAGATACGATCTCTATCAGTCCCGGAGAAAAATACGAAATTCTGCTGAAGGCGGATAATCCCGGCGTTTGGCCGATCCACTGCCATATCGGTCCGCATGGAACGCACGGCATGCACATGCTGATGGTCTACGAAGGCTACGAAGAGGCCGCAGGCGCGCATCATGCCGATCCGCTCGGCGGGGTCAAGCATTACATGGTCGCGGCGAAAGAGCGACTGTTTGAGAAGAAAGCCGAAGGCATGGCGGAAGCCGCGGACGGTATGAAGAAGGAAAGCGCAGCGCTGTATAACCTACTGTCGCTCAAAAACCCCGATTTCCTCCATGAATGGGAGGATGCGCAGCAGGCTTGGTCCGATTCCATCCAGGCCGGAAACGATTGGGCCGCGATCAAGGAACGGACAGATGCGCTGTCGGAGCTGCTCGCGAAGCTGGAGCAAATGCTCGGCGGAGATATGTCTTAATAAGCACTAGGAGCCGGTTGAAGCGGATGAAGCTTTGGACCCGGCTCCTTTTTTTTCGGGTTAGAAAGCTTACTTTACACTAAAAAGCCTCAGACGTCCCGCGCCTGAGGCTTCTTCCGGAGGTTACTTCTTGATCAGTGCTCCTGCGCCATGCGGATCATCTCGCGGACCATGGTGCCGCCGATCCGGCCGCCGACTTTGCCGGCCTGCTCCGTCGTCAGCTGCCCGTTATTACCCGACTGCAGCGGGACGCCCAGCGTCCTCGCCACCTCGTATTTTACCGCGTCAGGCCGGGCCGGATCTGCGGCAAAGCCCTGGCGGCGCATGACCTCAGCTTTAAACTGGTCCAGTCCGGGGCCGGCATTCGGTACAACCGGTCGTCGGTTTCTTCTGCGTGACATCGGAATCCCTCCTTAACCATAAAGTTTCCAATGCAAGAAAACTTTATGTACCGAAGCGGGATTGCTTTGGCCGGCAGTTTGGCTTATAATAAACACGAACATGCATTCGTATATAACCTACTTTTAAACGTCATTTTTGGAACAAGCAGGTTATTGATATTTTTGCAAGACAATGACGGCATTATGGCCGCCGAACCCGAAGGAATTGGAAATGCCGATGTTCAGCTCCGCCCGGCGTGCCTGATTGGGCACATAGTCGAGGTCGCACTCGGGATCCTGCCGCTCCAGATTGATCGTCGGCGGAATGATGCCCTCCTGCAGACTTTTCGCCAGCGCGACGGCTTCCACGGCTGAGGCCGCTCCGAGCAGATGCCCTGTCATGGATTTATTTGCGGTGACGGGTATCTTGTCTCCGAACAGCCGTTTGATCGCCAGCGTCTCCGACCGGTCGCCAACCTCGGTGCTGGTCGCATGGGCGCTGATGACATCGACGTCACCGGGACGGATGCCGGCTTCCTGGAGTGCCTGCTTCATCGCTTGATAGGCGCCGATGCCTTCCGGATGCGTCGCTACAATGTGATAAGCGTCGGAGCTGGCGCCGTAACCGGTCACTTCCGCATAAATCCGCGCGTTACGACGCAGGGCATGAGACAGCGACTCCAGAATCACGATGCCCGCTCCTTCGGCCATGACGAACCCGTCCCGCCCGGCATCGAACGGTCTGCTCGCCCGCGCAGGATCGTCATTGCGCGTCGACAGTGCGGTGGCATTGCCGAAGCTGGCCAGCGATAATTCCGTGACGGCGGCTTCCGCCCCTCCCGCGATAATGACGTCGGCGCCTCCGAACCGGATCAGCCGGAATGCTTCACCGACCGCGGTATTGCCGATCGAGCAAGCCGTTACCGGGGACATCGTGGGCCCCAATGCGCCGAATTTCATGCTGATTAGCGCCGCCGCCATATTCGAGATCATCATGGGAACCAGCGTCGGGCTTACTCTGTCGGGGCCGCGTTCGCCAAGCAGACTGCTTTGCTCGAGCAACGTCTGCAGGCCTCCGATCCCGGAGCCGACGTAGACGCCGAACCGTTCGCGGTCTATTCGGCCCAGCTCAAGTCCGGAGTCCGCAAGCGCCTGCTCCGCCGCCGCCAAAGCAAACTGACCGAACCGGTCCATCCGCCGCGCTTCTTTGCGCCCGAACCGGGCTTCGGCGTCAAAATCGCGGACGAGGCCGGCGATTTTCGATTTATGCCTCGAGGTATCGAACGTATCGATAAGCGTAATACCGGATTCGCCGCGGACCAGCCGGTCCCAGAAGGCACCGACCTCATTGCCCAGAGGCGAAACGACACCCATGCCTGTGATGACTACTCTTTCCATTGCTATCACTCCCTTGGGGATTAAGCGTTTCTGGTTAGTATCTTGTCACACTTGTTATCCTATTACAAGTTGGAGTTTATTATAGTATAATGAACACCACCATAACGAGATGACAAGGCGGAATAAGCGATGAATAACCAAACGAGACTGCAAGCGTTATCTGCATTTCTGAAAGCCCAACGGGCCAAAATCCTCCCGGAATCGGTCGGACTCCCGTCCGGAACCCGCAGAAGAACGCCGGGACTAAGACGGGAGGAAGTCGCACAGCTGGCCGGCGTCAGCCCCACTTGGTACACCTGGCTCGAGCAGGGCCGAGACATTAAGGTATCCGCATCGGTGCTCGATTGCGTGGCGACGGCTCTGCAGCTAACCGTAGACGAACGCAAATATTTGTTCTCGCTCGCGATGGAAACGGGTTCGGGCATTGGTCTTAAGGAAGGGCGCCGGAGATCAGTCCTTCATTAAGGCGAATTCTGCAGGAGCTGCGCTACTGCCCGACCATCATTTCCGACCGGCGCGCGCCGGATTGTCGGCTGGAACGAGGCGGCTTCGCATGTGTTTCTGGACTTTCAGCAAATTCCCGACGAGCAGCGGAACATGATCCGTCTGCTCTTTACCCGCAAGGAATTCCAAAGACTGGCTGTCAACTGGGAGCATTTCGTCCGAGGCTTCCTGGCGATTTTCCGGGCCTATTACGGGCAGTACGTCGAGGATGAATGGTACGACCGGTTTTTGGAGGAGATGAGAGGGGTTCACCCCGATTTCAACGTGCTGTGGGAGCAAAGCGAGGTCAGCTCGGCTCCTGAGGTACTGCTCGAATTCCGGCATGCCAAAGCGGGAAAAATGCTCTTCGACCTGACCTCCCTTCAGGTGCAGGGAAGCTATGATCTGCGCTGCAGCATTTATACGCCCGCTCCGGATTCTACGACGGAATCCAAGCTGAGGAGGCTCATGGAATCCAGAGAGGCATCCGATTCGGATGCGGATTAAAGACGGTTGACCGCGGTATCCAAAAAGCCAAGGCGACCGAAAACTACCAACGAGGTGATTCAAGATGGCTTCCCGCACGACCTATACACCGATGAAGGCCAAAACCTTGCTGAATCCCGTGAAGGTGCCTTCGATGCCTTTTGACTGGTCCATTAACCCCTACCGCGGTCGCCAGCACGGCTGCAGCTTCTGCTATGCCCGTTCCACGCATGCTTTCCTCGGAATGGAGACGGACGATACGTTCCAGCATCAGATCATGTATAAAGAAAATGCCAAAATGGCACTGCAAAAGCAGCTGGAAGCGATGAAAAGCCGGCGGCGCGGCAAACCCGTTCATCAAGTGGCGATCGGCACTGCGACAGACCCGTACCAGCCGATTGAAGCCAAAGCCGGGCTGACAAGGGACTGCCTTGAAGTCTTGGCCGAGCATCAGCTCCCGGTCAGTATCACTACGCGTTCTCCGCTGATTCTGCGGGACATCCCGCTGCTCAAGCGGTTCAAGCAGTGTTCGGTCAATATCAGCTTGAACACCCTGGACCAAGTCGTATGGCGCCGGTTCGAGCCCTCTACCCCCTCTCCGGCCAAAAGGCTCGAGGCCATCAAGGAGCTGTCCGCGGAAGGGATCGACGTAACCGTCTTTATGGCTCCTATCCTGCCGATGCTGACCGATTCCGCTTCCGGCATGGAGGCGGTTGTAGCCGGGGCGGCCGAAGCGGGCGCCCGGCGGGTGATGGGCTCCGTCCTGCGCCTCAATACGAATGCGGTGAAATCGTGGTATTTTCAGACACTCGGGACGCATTACCCTCACTTGACCGCCTCGTACGCAGGAATGTACGCCGGCGGCGCCTACGCTCCCGAGGAATACCGCACACAAGTGCGCGAACGGCTCCATGGCCTGCTCAAGGCCTACGGACTTCCTGTATACGATCCGTACCGGCCGCGGACCGAAGCCCCTCAGGCACCCATCGTCGCTCCGGAAGAACAACCTGTCCAGCTTGCTTTCTCCTTTGAATGAATGCAACGACAAAAAAACGGCCTTACGGAATCATTCCATAAGGCCGGATCGCTCTTCGGGTGTATTCAGCTGATGATTTAACGGATCGCTTGGACCAAGCGGATCCCGTTCTCCTTCAGGCGATCAAGCTCGGCGGGAGCCGTCTTCTCATCGGTGATGACCGTCTGGATGGAGTCCCAGTCGGATACGTGCGCGAAGGCCTGCTGGCCGAATTTGCTGTAATCGGCCAGCACGAACACCTCATCTGCAATGTCGATCATCTTCGCTTTGATCAGGGCCTGCATTTCGTTAGACTCGCTGAGTCCCCGTTCCGCATGCAGCCCCTTGCAGGAAATGAAGGCTTTATCCACGTGATAGCTACGAAGCGAGCGTTCAGCAAGCGGACCGACGTAGGACAGCGATTTGGAAGACAAAAGCCCTCCTGTGGAGATCACTTGGATCTTTTCTTTGCCGCTGAGCTCCATGGCCACTTTAATCGAGTTGGTTAAGACAGTGAGCGGAAAATCGGGCAGGATTTGCGCCATATACCAGGCGGTCGAGCTGGCATCCAGAATGATGCGGTCGTTCTCGTGGATGTGTCGAATCGCTTCCTGCGCAATGCTCCGTTTCTGCTCGGCGTTCATCGTTTCCCGTTCCCGGTAAGGAACCTCCTGCTGCTGCTCCGGCCGCAGACTTACAGCCCCGCCGTGGCTTCGCTGCAGTTTCCCCTCGCTTTCCAGCTTATCCAGATCCCGGCGGATCGTCTCCTCGGTCACCTGAAAAATATCGCTGAGCTCCGTCACCCGGATACTTCCGCGCTCGTTTACCAACTGAACTATTTTATGCCATCTCTCCGCAACCAGCATCGGTTTTCCAGCCCCGTTTCCTTAAACTTTCTCTGTTTACCGGCCGATCAATCGGCCAAACCGTTCATAAGCGGCCGCCCAATCTGCAGTCTCCTGCGGTTCATAGGTCCGCACCGGAAACGACTTCCGGAGAATGCTCCGCGCTTCCTGCAGACTGCCCCACTCGTCCAACGCCATATATTGTACAATAATATTGCCCAGCGCACTACCTTCCACCGGCCCCGCCCAGACTGGACGCCCCAACGCAGACGCCGTGAAACGGCAGAGCAGTTCGTTCTGAATACCCCCGCCGACCATGTGCAGCCCGGCGAACCGTTTGCCCGCCAGCTGCTCCGTGCGTTCCAGCACGAAACGGTACTTCAGCGCCAGGCTCTCGAGCACGCAGCGAATGATTTCCCCTTCGGAGGAAGGGACCGGTCGCTCCGTACGCCGGCAGTAATCGCGAATCGCCTCAGGCATGCTGAGCGGATTCAGGAAGACGTCATCATCCGGATCGATCAGGGAGCGGAACGGCTCCGCCTTCTCAGCCGCTTCTACGAGCTGCGGAAAGGTGAGGCTGTGTCCGGCCTTATCCCAAGCCCGGCGGCATTCCTGCACCAGCCAGAGGCCCATGATGTTCTTCAGCGACCGGGTCGTTCCTTGTACACCGCCTTCGTTCGTAAAGTTCCACTCCAGCGCTTCCTTCGAAAGCACCGGATGCGGGAGCTCGGTCCCGAGAAGCGACCAGGTTCCACAGCTGAGGTAGGCGAAATCCGCCGATTCGGCGGGAACCGCAACGACGGCCGATGCCGTGTCGTGTTCGCCTACGGCGATAACAGGGATAGCGGGAACTCCAAGCTCGGCGCATACGTCCGGCGACAGCGAACCGACGCGGCTCCCGGCGTCCACCGGCGGCGAGCAGCAGAGAGGCCGGAATGCCCAGCCCCGACAGGAGACCGGGGTCCCAACTCCGCGTCACCGGGTTCAAGAGCTGGGTGGTCGATGCGTTGGTGAACTCGCTCTGCATTTCACCGGTCAAGAAATAACGCAGCAGGTCCGGGATCATCAGCGGCTTATCCGCCTCTGCCAGAAGAAGCGATTGCTGCTTCTTCAGCGCCGCCAGCTGGAACAAAGTATTGAACTGCAGAAACTGCAGCCCGGTGGCCTCGAAGATCCGTTCCCGGCCCAGCTTCGCGCACACCTCTTCCATAACGCCGTCCGTATGGTGGTCGCGGTAATGATAAGGGTTGCCGAGCAGTTGGCCGTCCGCACCGATCAGCCCGAAATCGACCGCCCAGGAATCGATCGCGATACTGCCGAGACGGTCCCCTTCCAGATGGACCGCCTTGACAATACCCTGTTTGATTTCGTGCAGCGGCCGTAAAATGTCCCAATGAAGATGTTTGCCGACCTGGACCGGATCGTTCGGGAAGCGGTGAATTTCTTCGATGCTGAGCCGCCGTTCTCCCGACTCCGGGTCCGAGCTCAGGCGGCCGATGACCGCCCGCCCGCCGCTTGCCCCCCAGATCAAAGGCCAGAACCGATTTGGCTGCCCGGCTCACCAGCTGGCACCGCCCTTGCCGCGGGCCAGGATTTGCTGCCCGTAGCCGCTTTCCAAATAAGCCCCCATCGGATCGACCGGAATGCCCATTTCTTCACGAACCGCTTGCAAGAGCGGCGTCACATCGAATTCGAACGCCTTGCGGACCGCATTCTCCGCGGCCAGCACATCCTGCTTCTCCTGTGCCTCGCGGACCTCATCCAGATTGATCAGCGGCGCTTTGGCATACTGCGTCTGCACGTTCAGAACGGAGCGGATCATCGCCGGAATTTTCGCTTCGATATTATGGCTCTGGTCGATCATATAAGCGATTTGGTTCGCCGTACGGCTTACGCCGGGATCGGCATCGGCCGCAGCATCGATGATCTGGTAGAAAATCAGGAACAGCTCGTATGGATTGACCGAGCCTACGATCAGATCGTCGTCCCCGTACTTCCGGCTGTTGAAATGGAAGCCTCCGAGCTTTTTCTCGCCCAGAAGATAAGCCACGATATGCTCGATGTTCGTGCCCTGCGCATGGTGCCCCGTATCCACCAATACCTCCGCCTGCGGCCCGAGCTTGTTGGCCATGTTGAAGGCCATGCCCCAATCGGCCAGATCGGTATGGTAGAAAGCCGGCTCATAGAATTTGTATTCGATCAGCATCCGCATTTCCGGCGTGAGGGCCGCGTACATTTCCTTCAGGCATTCGTGCATCCAGTGCACCCGCTTGCGGATGTCCGCCTGTCCGGGATAGTTGGTGCCGTCCGCAAACCACAGACTGAGCACGTCGGAGCCCACCGTCTTGGCGATATCCACGCACTCCAGCAGATGGTCCGTCGCTTTGCGCCGGATGGCTTCGTTTGAGTTCGTTACGCTGCCCAGCATGTAATCGTCATCCTGGAACAGATTCGGGTTGACGGCCCCGATCGAAATGCCCAGATTCGCCACATGCTCCTTCAGATGGGCATAGTTGTCCACTTTATCCCAAGGAATATGAATGGCGACGGACGGACAAATGCCGGTGAATTTATGAACCTGGGCGGCGTCTTCCATTTTCTCATACGTGTTGCGCGGCACGCCGACCTTCTGGAACGTTTTGAAACGGGTGCCTTGATCGGCATAGCCCCAAGAAGGCGTTTCCACTTTTAGCGCTTTCAAACGGCTCTTTACTTCGTTCAAATCGATGCCTCTGGCACGCTGCTGCTCTTCGAACAGGACATAGGCTTTATCGCTCATGGAAATCCACCCTTTTTTTATAAAATGGAGTTAATAAAAACCTTCGGGGAAGGTCTCAGTATCGTCGAGCGGCTTCCCCTTGGTTGGATCAATAAGTGCAGGCTTATGATAAATTAAGACGGAAAAGCTATAACCGACATTAACGCGTTCGCAGGCTGTGTCGTATCCAAACGGCTGTACTGCACGATGATCGGCAGGTCGCTCTCCACTTCCATTGCGTAAGGAACGCCCTTCGGTATCTTCTGGCCGTCCTTCTCCAGCCCCGAGGTGCGGATATGCTTGGTGCGGCGGCCTTCCACCTTCACTTCGATCCGCTCGATAGGAGGACGGTCTTCAAAGAAAACGGTGATCCAGACGTTGACCTCTTCCGTCCCGCGGTTCAGCACGCAAACGGATTCGTGGCTTTCCAGCGAACCTGTGCTTTCCGGCGGAATATAGCCGTCCGGAATAAACCATAACGAATGCCCGATCGGTCCCGAGCTCGTACTCATGCGTTACCCCTTCCCTTCCTGCTGAGGATAGAATTAGCGGGTGAATGCCGCAGGTACGCCGCCATCTACGGTCAGCATGCGGCCGGTCGTCTTCTCCGATTTGGAGGAAGCGAAGAAGGTGATGGCGTCGGCGATGTCCTGCGGATAAATGTTCACGAGCAGCGTTGTCCGCTTGCGATAATATTCTTCCAGCTGATCCGGCTCAATCCCGTAGGCGGCCGCTCTTTCATTGCGCCAGCTGGAGTTCCAAATCTGCGAGCCCTGCAGGATCGCATCCGGCAGTACCGAGTTGACGCGGATGCCGAATTCGCCGCCTTCGGCTGCAATGCAGCGGGCCAAATGCACTTCCGCCGCTTTGGCGGTGCTGTAAGCTGAGGCGTTCTTCCCGGCGTAGACGGAATTCTTGGAGCCTACGAATACCATGTTACCACCGATCGCCTGCTTTTTCATGATTTTAAAAGCTTCGCGGGCCACAAGGAAATAGCCGGTACCCAGCACGTTCATGTTCAGGTTCCATTCCTTGAGCGACGTTTCATCGAAAGGACTGGAGGTCGCAAGCCCCGCATTATTTACAACGATATCCACGCCGCCGTAGGCAAGCACCGTTTCGCGGAACGCCGCCTCGACTTCCTCTTCCTTCGTCACATCGATTTTGACGGCTAACGCCCGATTGGCGCCGTACTCAGCGTTCAGTTCGGATGCGAGCTTCTGCGCGCCTTCGATGTTAAGATCGGCAATGACCACATGTCCGCCGTCCTTCAGGAACTGCTTGACGGTCGCGCTTCCGATGCCGCCTGCACCGCCGGTGACGAAAGCCACTTTGCGGGAGAACTCCGCCTCGGCCGGAGCGAGCGTCAGTTTGTAAAGCTCGAGCGGCCAGTATTCAACGTTATAAGATTCGTTCTCGCTGAGCGAGACGAAACGGCCCAGCGAGGTGGCGCCGCGCATGACGGAGATCGCACGATGGTAGAGCTGTCCGCTGACATCGGCCATGGCCCAGCTTTTGCCCGTATTCAGCATGCCGATCCCCGGAATGAGAATGACGCGCGGTGCGGCTTCGAACATTTGGTCTCCGTCGTTTTTGTTCCGTTCGAAATAAGCTTTATATTCTTCTTTATAAGCGGCTATGCCTTCTTTTAAAGCTTGAAGCAGGCTGTCGACGTTGCCGCCGGCAGGATCCCAGTTCACGAACAGCGGCTTCATCTTCGTATGAACGAGATGGTCCGGGCAAGCGGCTCCTACTTGGGACAGCTCCGCGGCATCCTTGCTGTTCACAAATTGCAGCACATCGGGGGCATCGTCGTAAGTGACGAGCATTTTCTTCCCTTCGCTGACCGCACCGCGAACGGACGGGAGAACCTGGGCCACAATGCTGCGGCGCTCTTCTTCCGCCAGTGCTTGGTACTTCGCCCCGCCGAAGAGCGTTTCTTCCTTCACGCGGGCTTCGATGAAGCTTTCGGCTTCGCCGATGATCGCCAGCGTCTTCAGGTAGCAGTCATGGGAATTGTCGGCCCAGGTGACGAGGCCGTGCTTCTCCATCAGCACCAGCTCCGCCTTCGGGTTGTTTCTGACGCCTTCGGCGATCATTTTGGACAGCGTGAAGCCCGGACGCACATAAGGCACCCAAACGAAGCGGTCGCCGTAAATTTCGCGGGCCAGCTCCTTGCCGTTATCCGAGCAGCACAGAGAAATGATCGCGTCCGGATGCGTGTGGTCCACATGCTTGAACGGCAGAAACGCATGCAGCGACGTCTCGATGGAAGCGCGCGGATGCTTGCTGTCGATCATGCAGTGAGCGAGGTAGGCGACCATTTCTTCATCGGACATCGATTCGCGCTCGATCAGCGGACGGATGTCCTCCATGCGCAGCCCCGTGAAATTGCCCGCTTTCATCGTGGCCAGGTCGGAGCCGCTGCCCTTCACCCACATCACTTCTACCGGACGGCCGCGGAAATCCGTTTCCGTCGTCTTCATCGAGGTGTTGCCTCCGCCCCAGTTGGCGACGGAACGGTCCGTGCCCAGCAGATTGGAACGGTACACGAGTTCCCCTAAACCGCTCCCCGCCTGTGCAGCTTTGTCGTTATCCCATAAGTTAGCAACCACTGTCTGTTTCCTCCCGTTTACCTGTTGTATTCTATTTGTTTACCTCTGATTTCATCCTATCATATTCGTTTGTTTTTGTATATTTATTTTTGTTTATATTTGTTTATTCCTAATTCAATAGATTGCGGCGGGAATTTTTTTAATTTTATACGGGATAAGAAAAATTCCTTATCGGAGTCCTTCAAAGCGAGCCAGACCTTAGGTTTGTGTAGCAAACCCGCTTCGTAAGCAGGAAATTTTTTCTTGGTATAGAAAGTCGCAGTCCGCTTTAATACTTTAGTGAACTTAAACTTTCTATATCGTTAAAAAAATCCCCCTGCTTATGGCAGAGGGAGACAGTTGCGACGATAAGGGACCATCTTCTTATTGAAAAAACATTAAAATCTAAACTTCGCCTCAGATCTCAGCCGGGGCTCAAGCGGCTTCCGTTCCAAAGCAAGATACCGCTCCGGACACCCGAATAGACGGGCCCCAAATTCAGGCCAGCTGCTTCTCGATCAGCGTGCGGACGGCGCTGAGCATGTACTCGCGCCGAAAGTCGGTTTTATTCATATAGCCGATCATCGTGGCGCCGCTGTACATCATCCTGAGCTGTACGGAGAGCTCCATCGGATCCCGCGCACCGGCCCGCTCCGCAATTTGCGTGACCCGATCCCACTGCTGCTGGCGCAATTCAGCGGCCTTGCGGTGGCCGGGGTGGTCGGCATCGGGAAATTCCACCGAAGTATTCATATACGGACATCCGCGGAAATCCGGCTCCGCCAGCCGGTCCGCCAGGCTCTCGAACAGGAACAGAAGCTGATCGACGGGAGAATCCGGATAACGCCGCTCCGCTTCATCGATTCGGGCCATGCTGCTCCTGTGCCGCTGCTCCAGGAAAGCGACGACAAGATCGTCCTTGGTCGCGAAGCTGCGGTAAAAGCTGGCTTTGGCCACACCCGATTCAAGTATAATCCGGTCGATGCCGACCGCCCGAATCCCTTCCCGGTAAAACAGATCCGTGGCGACGCGCAGAATCCGCTCTTTAGCCGATTCTTTCTTTTCCATATCCATCATCCCATTCCATATAGGTGTAAAATAATCGTTGACATGAGACAGATCTGTCTGTATCATAATCACAGAATAGGAGACAGATCTGTCTACCTCATTTTATAAAAAATCCCCTTTTGCTGTCAATCAAATAGCAAACCGGCACCGCCGGAGAATACGGGGAGAAAAGGAGAAGGTGGTTTTTTTGTCGTTAACCGCAAAGTCCGTATCGCTCGGCCCCCAATCTGCGGTAGAGGAGCCGCGCCGGAGGCCCGGGGTGATGCTCGCCGTCATGATGCTGTCGGTGTTTATGTCGGTGGCGAACAATTTTATTGTCAACGTGGCTACGCCTGCCATTCAGCGTGGCCTCATGTCCAGCTTTTCGGGCGTTCAATTCGTCATCACCGGTTACTCACTCGCCTACGCCGTCGCCCTGATTATTGGGGGCCGTTTCGGAGACCGGTTCGGCCGGAGAAAAATGCTGTTGTTCGGGGTAGCCGGCTTTACGCTGTCTTCGCTGCTCTGTGGCCTTGCGACCGGCGTGCCGATTCTTGTGCTGGCCCGGATCCTGCAGGGCTTAAGCGCCGCTTTGATTACCCCCCAGGTCATCTCGCTCATCCAGGTCAACTATCCGCCGGAAAAGCGCGGTGCGGTATTCGGCATGTACGGGGCGACCCAAGGCATCGCCGCGTCCAGCGGGCAATTGATCGGCGGACTGCTCCTGCGCATCGACCCGTGGGGGCTTGACTGGCGTAGCGTATTTTTCTTCAGTGTACCGATCGGCATTGCCATTCTGGTCCTCACGCCGCTGATCGGGGAGTCGAAGCAGAACTCCGGCGCCAAGCTCGACTGGTTCGGTGCGGTGATGGTCGCCGCCGGATTGCTGCTCTTGGTATACCCTCTTGTTCAGGGGCAAAAGGAAGGGTGGCCGCTCTCCTTGATTGTGTGTCTGCTCCTGTCGCTTCCGACCCTCGCCGCCTTCATCTGGTTTGAAAAGAGACTCATTCGCCGAAGCCGCGAGCCTTTTATGAACGTGGAGCTTTTCCGGCGCCGGGGATTCAGCCTGGGGATGCTGATCGTGTTCCTGCTGATGTGCGCTCAGGCCGCTTTCTTCCTCATAACTGCCTATTTGCTGCAGATCGGACTCGGCTTTACGGCACTCCAATCGGGGACTGTGATCCTGCCGATGGGAGTCGGATATTTCCTCGCTTCGCTATGGTCTGCGAAAGCCGTCTCCCGGTTCGGGCCGCATGTTCTGACGATCGGCTCCGTACTGACCTTCGTTGGCTACTTGTCGCTCGCGCTGTTCGCCCATTGGACGGGAACGGCCTTGATCGGCTACGAATGGATTCCTGTTCTGGCGGTGCTCGGCTTCGGCCAAGGTCTCATCGCTTCGCCGTTAACGAACATCGTACTGGCCAAAATCCGCAAGGAAGACGTCGGCTCCGCATCCGGCATTCTGACGACCGGCATGCAGATGGCTTACGCCATAGGAATCGCCGTCATCGGCGTAATCTGGCTCAACGCTTTGAACTATCATGCGGACACGGTAAGCCGGGAAGTCGAGCAGCGGCTTCGCCGGAGCCTGCCGGCAAATACGGCCGCTCTGGAGCTAAGCGATACGGCACTTCAGACGTTTCGCACTTGTTATCCCGTTCTCGTTCGCGGGAACGATCCGGCCGCCGTACCTGCGGAATGCCGCCCGGCCTCGATACCGGATCAGGCCAAGTCGCTTTACACAGAAAGCATCCGCCAGGCCAATGCGCAGAACTACATGGATTCCTTCATCCTCTGCCTTTATGTGCTCGCCGCCATTAGCGCCTCGCTATTCCCTCTCGTACTGAACTTGGCGAGAAGCGGAAAAGGCAGGGCATAGCAGTTTCTAAAAACAAAGCTCGAGACGGCGCCAGGTCAGGGGCCTCTCGAGCGTTTTTTACATGAATGAGCGCTCTATCCCGAAGGGATCAGAGCGTCGTTCATCCGAATGATGTGCTTACAGCAAATGCTCCAGCTTATAAAAGCGCACGGCGTTCAAACCGAAAATGTTCGCCCGCGCTGTTTCATCCAGCCCTTCGGGCAGCGCTTCCTCGAGCAGGGAAACGACCTGGTCATAATCTGCAGCGAGCAGGCATACCGGCCAGTCGTCGCCGAACAGGACGCGTTCCGTGCCGAATACTTGCACGATATGTCTTACGTACCGGAAGAAATGTACCGGCTTCCACTGCTTATGATCGGCTTCCGTCACCATACCCGACAGCTTGCAGTAAATGTTCGGATGAGACGCCGCCTCCTCCATTTGCGAACGCCATGGCTCCCACTGCCCTTCGGCAATCACCGGCTTCGCGATATGGTCGATCACGCCTCTAAGGCCGGGTACGGCCTTCAGCGACTCCAGCGTCTCGGGAAGCTGGTTCGACCGCAGCAGCAAATCAACCGGCAAATCCTCGGAGGCCAGAAAGCGAAGCGCTTCCAAAACATCGGGCTGCAGCACTTCCCGGGCGTCCACCATCTCCTGGATCATGACGCGGATTCCTACGAATGCAGGATGCCGGCGAAACGTACGGTACTGCTCTTTAAAGTCCGGGCTTGTTAAATCAAGCCAGCCTACCACCCCCGCGATCCGGTCCGATTTCCCGCTCAGCTCCAGCATAAACTCGGTGTCCCTCAGCGTCGGTGCCGCTTGAACGACAATCGTTTTATCGATGTGATTACGATCCAGGTGCGGCACCAGGTCCTCCGGCCCAAAATCCCGATAAATCGCTTTCATTTCCGGAGAAATCCAATCATAATCTCCCCGTTCTCTCTGCCAAAAGTGCTGGTGAGCATCCATCCTCATCCTAATCCCGTCCCCGCTCCTTGATTTTCATAAGGCATCCGCGCCGGCAAATCAAGGGATGATCCGCCCGGCGCAGGGTGATTGAACACGTGAACGTTTCCATTCTAGCGCAATTTTACCGTACTGAAAAGAAACAAATTCTTCACTCAAACCTAACCGTGATAGCTTCCCGTCGGTTCGAACAGCACCCATTCGAGCAGCATGATCTTGTCCTCCAGATGATCGATTTCACGCTGAAGCCGCTGTTTCTCCTCCTCGGCTTCGGCCGATGAAAGCCGCGACTGCAGGGACTGCAGCTGCAGCTTAAATTCGTTCAATTTCCTCTGTACTTGGTTTTCGGTTCTCATCGTATCCTCCCCTTCTATCGTTAGCGAGCCCTCTTCTAATCGCTTCTCCCCGGCGCTGCGGTGTCATCACCAGCCCTCCGCGGATCCGCAGCGACACAAGGGGCTCCGGCCGGACGGGTCCGGCATCGGTACGGCGAAAGCGGAATCTGCGCCCCAGCACAGCCAGGATGAGTGCCGCTTCAAGGAGGGCGAATTGAGCTCCGATGCAGCTTCGGGAGCCTCCGCCGAATGGGAAATAAGCGAATCTCGGCCACTTGCCGGCACCCTCCCGGAAACGCTCCGGCCGGAAGGCTTCCGGCTCCTCGAAGACGTTCCCGTTCCGGTGAATGGCATACGGGCTGATCAGGAAAGAGCCGCCGGCCGGGAACGCTTCTCCAAGCATCGTTACAGCTTGATCCGTCTCCCTTAGAATAATCCAGGCCGGGGGATACAGGCGCAGCGCTTCCTGAATAATCCGGTTCGTATAAGACAGAGACCGGTATGCATCGAAAGCTTGTTCACCCGCTGGCTCCAGCGCATCCGCCTCTTCATAAAACCCGGCTTCGACTTCCGGATTTTCACCCAGCGCGTACCAGATCCAGCATAAGAGATTCGCCGTCGTCTCGTGACCGGCCAGCAGCATCGTCATCATCTGATCGCGGATTTCCGCTTCGGGAAGCTCCCGGCCTTCCGCATCACGGGTGTCCAGCAAAAGGCCCAGCATCGTATGCCGGTACCGCTCCGGCTCACTGCGCGCATTTGCGATCGTTTCACAGACCATCGACTCCAGCGTTCGAATGGCCCGACGGTGAACGATGTTCCCGGGGGTGGGAAAGCTCAGCGGCGCTGAAAGGGCGAGAATAGCGTCCTCGCCGTCCGCTCGATCGTATCGTTAACCGCCGCGGCCAGCTCCGCCTTCCTGTCCTCCGTATCGGTCGCGAACATCGTGCGGGTGATAATCGTCAGCGTGAGCTGCATCATTTCGTCGCTTAGGCTGAATGGCTGTCCCGGGATGATCCGGTCTGCAAGCCGCTCCGTTTCCTCCACAATCGTGCGCGCATAAGCCTGAAGCCGCTCTTTATAAAAGGCCGGCTGCAAATACTGCTTCTGCTGGCGGTGCCTCTCGCCCGATGTCGTCAGCAGGCCGTCTCCGATCGTCCGGCGGAGCACCTCCGCGGAGCGCCCCTTCTTGAAAGCCCCCTCCTGCGCTACCAGGATTTCATGGATAAATTCGGGCGAATGCACGATAAACGTCGGACGTTTGCTGCCTCCGCGGAGAGAAATCACTTCGCCGGCATGCAGCACCTCGGTCAGAAAACCGAGCGGGTCCCGCTGAAAAGCGATAAAATTACGAATTCTCGAAGTTTCGATATCGACGACCCGCTTCATCCCGCACCTCCTATCCCGCATTTCGTTGCTCCCGCTGCACACTTCTGCTTCCATCATACCTTCCCGGTTCCGTTTTTTCAAAAATAGCGCCGAGGCTCCTCCCTTACGCCATAACCATATAACTGAAGGCTTTATAAGAGAAAAAAACTAAAGCCAGCCATTTCTTTTATTCTTTTGGAATCGCGGTCCATTTTTCTCCCCATTTGCGCATTTGAAAGAGTATGGTCCTATATTCCTTGCCTTTATCCGTTAAAGAGTACTCTACGCTAATAGGGGTACCACCAACAAAACGCGAAAAACGTACGCTAAGTGAAAAATTAGATCAAACAAGCCGGAAATTCCGTACGTTAAGGAATCCGGCTTATGTGCATTGTAATATGTGAAATCAACTTTTAGGGTACCGGCGAAGCTGTTACCAATGTGCCAATCCTTTTATTCATAAATTACTAGAAATACCGGCGGTATAATTCTTTGCGCCTCACCTCGTAGCTGGCTAGAGTTTCCGGATATCGGTGGCGCTTCGAATAGTCGGTAATACTATCGGTTTGACAGTCAACCGAATTGGCAGTCTTGACATTAATACGAATTCGTACTAAACTGAACACAATCATTTACTTCGATTTCGTACTAAATGGAGAATTGCATGCAGCAACTGTACGAACTCTTCCTCAAGAGCGGTTTGCGTCCGTTCGCTTTTATGTCCGATACGCTGCAGCTCGAACAAAAACTGACGCGCTCGGATATGTCTACTCTGCTTATTTTGCTCTTCAAGGGAGATATGACGATGTCGGAACTGGCGTCCGTGATGGGAGCCCCTCTAAGTACGATGACCAGCATCGCAAAACGGCTTGAACAAAAAGGTTACACATCACCAGGGCTGTATCTGCGCAAGATCAGCGTGTTAAACTCGTGACACTGACGCAGGTAGGACGGCACCTTGCGAAAGAATCGGAACAAATCATGTTGGCGACGCTCGGCAGGCTGGAGGCGGCTTTTACTCCGGAAGAAATGGAGCAATTCATGAATCTCCTGTTCAAGGCGACCAAGGAACCGTTCCGAAGAAAATTATTATTGAAGAATGACCGGTTCGAACCGGATTCTATTTTACATATTTACTACGGAATCGTATTAAAAGGAGCGAGCAAGCATGAGGATTATTATTTTCACGGGCAAAGGCGGCGTAGGCAAAACGAGTGTGGCGGCTGCGACGGCATTGAAACTGGCAAAACAAGGAAAGCGGACGCTTGTTCTCAGCACCGATGCCGCGCATAGTTTGGCTGATTCTCTGGCCGTATCGATTGGACCAGAACCGGTCCAGATCGGCGAAAATTTGTGGGGACAGGAAGTGAACAGTCTTTTTGAAAGCACCGATGATGCGAGAGGAAGTGATCGGCCTCCCTGCCCTTGAACAATTAGCGGATATCCTGTATGAATCCCGTGAACCCTGGGACATGTTTTATCGCGGCAGAACGGAAATGATTCGGGAGGAGGACGGGGCCATGCTGCTGGAACTGATGATTCCATTTGTCGATAAGGAAGTTCTGGATTTAACGCAAGCAGGCGATGAATTGACAGTGGATGCGGGCGCCTATAAACGGAAGGTCATTTTGCCAAGATCTCTGATGGGTAGGCAGGTTGAAGGCGCGAGGTACGTGGAGGACCGATTGATTATCCGTTTCGGCAAACGGGATTTGCCGGATCGGAAAAGAAATGAGGATCAATGAGAAATCCTAGGGAGGTGAGAATGCTGGAAACTTTGACTGCTTTGGAACGGTTTTTCATTCACCTGGAGCGTCGACAAGCCAAAGAGCACGTAACAAACGGCATCTAGGAATGGTTGCTTGCTTCCCGTGCGGTGATTGACAGCGTCATTGATACGTTAGAGGAAGAGCAAGGCCGCCAGACCGCCCGAAAAATCGAAATATCGAAAGATTAGCAGCTTGCGATGTAGAGTAAATGCACGATTATGAATACATTGTGAGGAGAACGCGCATGAATCAAATTTATACATTACTGGTTAGCATCCATATTTTTGCCGCTATTTTAGGTGCGGGCCCTTTACTCTTATCGAACGTGATTCTAAAAAGGACTAAGGATTTAAGTGAATTAAAATATGCACATCAAGGCGTTGAGAAACTGAATAAAACGGCCACTATTGGTTGGATCGTTTTATTGCCTACAGGATTATTGATGGGATGGATCAACCCGTCACTGTTTCGTATGTTCTGGTTCGACACATCCATTGCTTTATTCGTAGTTTTCACTATTTACTCGGAAGTGGTTATCGGGCCTAAAATGAAAACGATGCATGAAATGATCAGAACCTGTGAAAGTAAAGATATTCCTCAACAATATAAAATCTTGTCTGATAAACTGATTCCTTATGATTGGTTTGGTAAACTACTCGTCGTTGCCATTATCATATTGATGGTGTTAAAACCGTAAATGAAAAGCAGTGGAGCAGGGGAAATGCCTTACTTAAAGTATATAGTTAATGGGCATATCGTTGAGATGCGAGCTTGATAGCGACCATTATATATACTCGTTCCATTTGTATGAAAAAAACAATAAGAGAGGTTTTTGAAATGAAACGAAGTATACGGAGCAAACTGATAGAATCTATTTTATTAATGAGTGGTTCAAAACAACGTTATTCAGACAAAGTGAAGTTTGCGAAATTTCTCGAACAAAAGAGAACCGAGAATGCAAAACCATTTATTTTGCCTAGAGGAATCCAACAGAAGTTGGATATTGGGATGGATCAATCGTATGGAAAGGATTGTTATGTTTTACAAGGGTACAAACAAGCCAATGAAAAATATATTATTTATTTGCTTGGTGGAGGTCATATAAATCGGCCTGTAGGTGGTAATTGGAAATTCATACGTAAAGTAGCGGACCTGGGCAATGCTACAGTGATTGTGCCTATCTATCCAAAAGCCCCTCTTCACCAGTATCATGAATCATATGATCAAGTACTCCCCATTTATGAAAAGCTGTTAATGAAAACTTCTCCGCAAAATATTATATTTATGGGAGATTCGGCAGGCGGTGGATTTGCGTTAGCATTAGCTCAATTGTTAAAGGAAAAAGATCTACCACAACCGAGTCGAATAATATTAATTTCTCCATGGTTGGATATCACATTGTCAAATCCAGATATTCAGAAATTCGAGAAAAATGATCCCACCTTAGGTTCATATGGGCTCGCCATCATCGGAAAACTATATGCTGGCGACACAGACCCGAATCACTATCTTTTAAGCCCAATAAACGGTGATATACAAGGCTTAGGGGAAATTTCCATATTTATCGGAACTCACGATCTGATGGTAGCTGATGCGCGAAAGTTTAGAGACCGCGCTAAAAAGGAAGGTGTCATGATCAATTACTACGAGTATCCAAAAATGAACCATGTCTTTCCTGCGATGCCGATTCCAGAAGCCAAAAAGGCAATCAAACAAATCATTGATTTGATCTCTTGAAGTAAAAAACGGAAGTATTTCACCCCATATTACTTACTATACGACCCGGAAAAAGGAATGGTGACGATGGCGGGGAGGATATTCGTGCTATGGACCCGGAAGCGTTGTTGCACAAAGTATCTATGATGGTTCAGGATGTGTACCTCTTTCAGGATATGATTGCAGGCAATATCCGTTTCGAACGAAGCGATGCAACGCGCGAGGAAATCGAGGAATCTTATCGTACGATTATTTCCGTTTCGTGACCTGACCCCTAATTCATTTTGGATACGGAATGGTACGATAAAACAAAAATCTGATAACATCGAACGACCGTATATAAAGTGAAACTGAACCTGAACCTGCTTAGCACAAGCAGGTTTTTCATTACCGCCACCGAACTTATTATGCACGATCGCCTGTTAATGGCGGTGACCAAAGCAAATAACCACGTCACAGTCGGTTCCGAAATAACCGTCAATGTGGGTGGCTAATGACATCCTCCCGCACTGTTTCAATTCGTTCAAGAGGTCTTGTTCTGTAATTCCTTTCTGGCAGGTTTCTTTACTCATTGCCTCCTGTAGATCCCGCAACGTTACCAAGCTCGCCTTCGTAATGAATATCTTCCCGTTCTCCTCGATTAAGGCCACACGTTCCCCTTCGCTCAAATTCAGAATTTCACGAATGGTCTTAGGAATAGTCACCTGACCTTTTGAGCTGATCCGTGATACCTCCATAACGATCTTCGTCAAATTCTAATGCAACACAATTTATTTGGTCTTTACGATGCTCAAGGAACTGGTTGGATAAATGGCACAATGCAGAAGAAGTCAGTACGTTAAAGCAGTAAACTCTATCGAGCAAAGTACTTTGAAAGATAATAGAAGAATTGGGAGGATATAAAGCATGAGCAGAGTCGATGCGTTTTCTGCCCACCTCAAGGCGAACGGTAAAAGCCAAAACACAATTAAGGTTATGTCCTGGACATAAATCAATACTTCAAATGGTTTGAAGAATCGTTCGGTCAAGAATGTACGGCGCTGTATCGGCAAAATGTGCTCGATTATGTTAGCTATTTGAAGAACATCCAGCTTAATAACGCCAAGACCATCAATCACAAGCTTAGCGGCTTGCGCAGCTATAATGACTTTCTGCTCTCCTCAGGCATCCAGAACGACGCGGTAATCCAGAAAACGGACATGATCAAAGTACAGACAGAGTATGCTTCCCCACGCAGGTTACGGAGTTGGAAGTTAAGCCGCTTATGCAAAAAGTGCTTGAGAGCAAAAACAAACGAAATTATGCGAGTGTCACACTCCTTGCCTATACGGGAATGCGTATTTCCGAAGCACTTTCCATCTGTCTATATGACTTTAATTTGCAAACCGGTGAATGTATCATCAGGAACGGAAAAGGCGAAAAGCAAAGGACCGTTCTTATGAACACCCAAATTATCAATGCCCTACGCGACTACTTAAAGGATCGCAGCCGGTACAGCGCGGCGGAGACTTCCAAGTTTTTATTCGTCAGCAAGAAAAACGAAAATCTGAACCGAACGGTAGTCAATCGTATCTTTCAGCAGTATAGCCCTAAAATAACGCCGCATCAGCTCCGGCATTTCTTTTGTACCAATGCAATTGAAAAAGGGCTAAGCATTCATGAGGTCGCAAATCAAGCCGGTCATTCCAATATCAACACGACTCTGCTCTACACGAATCCGGATAAAGCCAAGCTGAAACGTAAAATGGAACTTTTATAACGGAAGGTGCTTTTCGATGAGGGGTAAAGAGTTATTGACGGCAGAGCAGCGAGTGGAGTTTATGCAGATCCCGTCCGATAACGATTGGGATTTGGGCACGTACTACACGTTTTCTCAACATGACCTCGACATCATTAACAACCACAGGCGCGATCACAACCGTCTTGGATTTGCAGTCCAATTGGCCGTCTTACGCTTCCCCGGATGGTCTTTATCGGATCTCAAGATGATTCCGGATTCGGCGCTAAGCTATATCGCTAAATAGGTCGGTGTAGATCCGGATGTTTTTTCGCTGTACGCCCAGCGCGAACCGACTCGTCGGGAATATATGGAGGAAATACGCCAGGCATACGGCTATCGGAATTTTACACTTCGGAAATATCGGTCAATCTCCCAGATCATGTTGAAGTATGCCTTAGAGAACGGGAATGCGGATTATCTGCTCCGGACGGCAATTGAGGAGCTGCGCAAACAAAAAATCATTTTACCAGCTATTACAACGCTTGAACGTGTGGTATGGGAAGCCCGCCAGCGAGCAGAGGAGAAAATATCCAAGCTTGCTTACATCATCTCTAACTCCAGAGCAGATCAAGAAATTGGATCGAATTCTTTCTCTTATGCCGGAAAGCAGCAAGACATATCTCGCTTGGCTGCGTGAAATACCCGGAAGTCTGCTCCCTTGACGCTTTCCTCAAAGTGATTGAAAAGCTTGAATTTGTAAGGGACTTACGGTTACAAATCGATACAAAGGGCATTCATCCGAATCGATTACGCCAACTATCCAAAGTTGGAGCGCGATATGAACCTCATTCCTTTCGGCGGTTCGATGATCCAAAGAAAAACGCTATTCTGGTCGCCTATCTCATTGAGCTTATACTAGACTTGACTGACCAGGCGTTTGATATCCACGACCGGCAGATCATGCAGTCGCTGTCAAAAGGACGAAAAGCCCAAGAGGAACTTCAAAAGCAAGACGGAAAATCGATAAACGAAAAAGTGGTTCACTTTGCCGATCTTGGGTCGGCTCTGATCAAAGCCAGAATTGAAGGCATCGATCCGTTTGTAGCACTAGAAGCCGTCATGCCGTGGGATCATCTCGTCGCATCCGTGGAGGAAGCCAAGCAGTTAGCGCGGCCCGTTGATTTTGACTTCTTGGACTTACTCGAAAAGAAATTCTACGCGCTCCGGAAGTACACACCAACGTTGTTAAAAGTGTTGGATTTTCGTTCAACCAAATCTGCGGAGCCTTTAATGAAAGCAGTCGATATTATCCGGGATATGAATGAAACCGGGAAGCGGAAGGTTCCGGATGGCGCTCCCCTAAATTTTGTCTCAAACCGCTGGCAGAAACACGTTTACGATGAAGATGGAACCATCAACCGGCATTATTATGAAATGGCTGTTCTCATGGAGTCACGAAACTATGTTCGTTCCGGTGACGTTTCCATTGTCGGCGACCGTCAACATAAAGACTTCGATGAATACCTTGTTCCGAAAGAGAATTGGGCACGAATCGAACCCAGCGTTACAAAACTCGCGGTGAGTATGTCGACAAGCGATTACTTGGCTGAACGTACGGAATCGCTGCTCAAAAGGCAGGAATGGGTTTCAAACAATGTGGATGACCTCGAAGGTATCGACGTAGAGAACTGCAAGCTGCATATCGAACGCTTGGAAAAGGATACGCCTGAAGAAGCGTGAGATTTCAGCGTATCCGTGTATGAGTCGCTCCCTCGGATTAAGTTGACCGATCTGCTGATCGAAGTAGCCAACTGGACAAGATTTCACGAGCAATTCATTCACGCTTCAACAAATCGACCGCCGAACGATGAGGAAACAAAGGTACTCATGGCAACAATTATGGCAATGGGTACGAATATTGGCTTAACCAAAATGGCCGAAGCCACTCCGGATATTTCATACCGGCAGATGGCCAATGCGGCTCAATGGCGACTTTATGAAGATGCCATGAATAAAGCACAGGCTTTTCTTGTCAATTACCACCATAAGCTGTCGCTACCTTCTTATTGGGGCGATGGCACCACGTCCTCATCGGACGCGATGCGTGTTCAGATTGGGGTAGCTGCGCTTCAGGCTGATGCGAATCCGCACTATGGGACCGGAAAAGGAGCTACGATTTATCGATTCGTGAGCGATCAATTTTCCACCTTTTACACGAAAGTGATCAATACTAACGCCAGGGATGCGGTGCACGTCATTGACGGGTTACTCCACCATGAAACAGACTTAGCCATCGAGGAGCATTATACGGATACAGCCGGATATACCGATCAAGTCTTTGGTTTGACGCACCTTCTTGGCTTCGGCTTTGCGCCGCGGCTACGGGATCTTTCTGAATCCAAGCTGTATACCGTCGGGAAGCCTAGCGATTTCCCCAAACTGGAGAAGCTGCTGCTCGGCCAAATTAATACAAAGATCATCCAGGAGAATTACGATGATGTATAGCGGCTCGCGCACTCTATCCGGGAAGGAACGGTTTCGGCTTCGCTGATCATGGGGAAACTCGGGTCTTATGCTCGTCAAAACCGTTTAGCAACCGCACTCCGAGAAATGGGACGTATCGAGAAAACCATCTTCATCCTGGACTACATATCAAGTGAAACGCTCCGGCGGAAGATCAATCGGGGGTTGAACAAAGGAGAAGCGATGAACGCATTGGCCAGAGCGATCTTTTTTGGCAAACACGGCGAGCTGCGTGAACGCGCTGTGCAAGATCAGCTCCAACGAGCCAGTGCACTAAACATCCTCATCAATGCGATCAGTGTATGGAACACGGTTTACCTGACTCAAGCAACGGAATATAGAAAAAGCAATAAGCAATTGAACGAAGAATTGTTGAAGCATATTTCCCCTCTCGGCTGGGAACACATCAATTTCTTGGGCGAATACAAGTTTGATATAAAGCAACTTGCAGATCTGAAAGGGTGCGTCCGCTTAAACAGCTATCGCATGAAGAATAGAATAAAAACAAGCCGGATTTCCTCAGCGTACGGAAATTCCGGCTTGTTTGATCAAATTTTATCTTAGCGTACGTTTTTCGCGTTTTGTTGGCGGTACCCCTAATAGGGATTGTTGGGAATACTTGACGATTTACGATTTTATAATGCTCTAAATGCCGCAGGATATCTGTTAAAGATTTAATGCTAATGTTGCTTAAATTTCTACGCGACTGATTGAAGCGCTGAGGGCCGTAATATAATTGAGAGATTACGAGGAACGCCCATTTGCTGCCTATCACTTGTAACGCTTCGTTAACAGCGGCAAGGCATATTTGTTCATCATTCTGGTTCAAGCAATCACTTCCAATCTTACTTACTAGTCAGTAAGTAAAACTAAACAAAGTGTCTTCTTACAAAGATATAATATTTGATTTAATATTTCAATTGGGCATTCCAATAGCCAAGAAGACTTGCGAGATTTAGAAAAGCCCGTTTTAGAAGCTACCGGCCAGCAAGGTGGTGCAGCGGCGGCACATCTACTGGCTGATGGTTGGCAAGTGCGTGCATTCACCCGCGATCCTTCAAGTAAGGCGGCTCGGACTCTTGCACAGGCTGGCGCTCAACTTGTCACAGGGGATATGGGAGAACGTACATCGCTGGATGCTGCTATGCAAGGAGTTGTACGGGGTTTTCAGCGTTCAACCCCTATGTGGGAGCCTAATGATGCCTCTACGATCGAAGAGATTCATGGGGTAAAAATGTAGCTGATGCGGCGAAAGATGCCGGGGTTCAACATTTCGTCTATTCATCGAATAGCGGTGCTGACAAACAGTCCCGCTTTCGTTTATTTTGCCAAGTGGGAAATTGAACAATATATTAAGACGCTTGACCTTCAAGCAACAATACTCCGCCCGTCTGGATTTATGGAAAGTTACGTCAGCCCGTTTTATGGTTTTCAAAATGGAACATTAGCCGAAGCCACTAACCCGGACGTGCCTGTAAATTGTATAGCTGTGGATGACATCGGTGCATTTGTCATGCTTGCCTTCAAACATCCCGACAAATTTCTGGGTAAGACGATCGAAATCGCCGGTGATGCGTTGACACCGCTCCGAATTGCCGCGACCATTACTCATGCGACGGGTCGCCCGATCAACTACGTCCAGATTCCTATAGAAAAAGTACGTCAGCATAACGAGACCTTGGCCCGGATATATGAATGGTTGAACGGAGACGGTACGAAGTAGATTTTCCAACATTACGCATCCTTCACCCTGGTCTTATGAATTTCGACACTTGGCTGGAGAAGAAGGGTAAAGCGATGTTCGAAGTCCTTTTTCGTTCTAACCAAACAAGTTAAAGATTATAATGGTGACAACCCTCCTTGGAATCGGTCTTTCCACCAAATCCGAATACCCAAAAAAACCGGCCATCCTGCGGAGGATGACCGGGAACTGTCGGGCAAAGCTTGGACCATGCCCGCTGTTTTATACGTGCTTCAAGTATCTTTCCTTCGTCAAGGCTAGCGCCTCGTCTCCGGGCATATCCCAGATCGCCTGATTGAATATTTCCACTTCAATCGGTCCCTGGTAACCCGCCGCTTCGACCGCCTGCCGGATCCGGCGGAGGTCAATCACACCGTCGCCCATCATGCCGCGGCCCATCAAGAGATCCGGGGTCGGCACGATCCAGTCGGAAACGTGAAAGCCGAGGATGCGTCCCTTGGCGCGCTCGATCTGCGCATACAGCTCCGGATCCCACCAGACGTGGAATACGTCCACGACGACACCCACTTGATCGGGCCGGTAGGCTTCCGCAATCGTATTCGCCTGCGCCAAGGTATTGATCACCGAACGCTCAGCCGCATACATCGGGTGGAGCGGCTCGATGCCGAGCTTGATGCCGTGCGATTCGGCAAAAGGCACGAGCTGGGCAATCCCTTCCTCCACCATGCGTCTGGCTCCCGCGATATCCTTATCCGGCGCCGGTCCGCAGACGAGCACCAGCACCTCGGCGCCCAGCTCCGCCGCTTCCTCGACGGCCCGGCGGTTATCGTCAATTCGCGCCTGGCGCTCCGCCGCCGTCGCTGCGGGGAACATGCCGCCGCGGCAGAGGCTCGATACGCGGAGGCCGGCGTCCTTCACGATCCGCTTGCTCTCGGCGAGCCCGGCCTCCGCCACTTTATGGCGCCAGAAGGCGATCCACGGGATTTCCGCCCGGAGGCGACCATCCACCGCTTCCCGCAGGCTCCAGCGGTCCGTCGTAATTTGATTTAAGCTGAGGCGATCTATTGAAGTAAGGGGCTTCGTTTCCATGTTCTTCCTCCCTGCTGTTAGTCGTTACACGCCGGCCAAGGCCAGTACCTGCTTCATCCGTCTTACCGCAAGCTCGGCATCGGAGAGCAGTCCGGCTTTATCCGCAAGCACGAACAGCTCGGACAGATGCACAACCGACCGGGCTCCTTCCGCTCCGCCGATCATGCGGAAATGGGATTGATGCCCGTTCAAATAAGCCATGAAGACAATGCCTGTTTTGTAAGCGAACGTCGGTCTTTGGAAAATATGGCGGGATAGAGCAACCGTCGGCTCCATCAGAGCATTATACTGCTCCGTATTCCCCGCATCCAGCTGCGAGATGGCGGCGGCCGCTACAGGCGCGATCGCATCGAAAATGCCGAGCAGCGCATGGCTGTAGCCCTGTTCGTCGCCGCGGATCAGTTCGGGATAGTTGAAATCGTCCCCCGTATACATCTTCACCCCTTCGGGGAGCAGACGCCGCATGCGGATTTCTTTCTCCGCATCGAGAAGGGAAATTTTGATGCCGTCCACCTTATCCGCATTCGCCCGGATGACGCGCAGACATACATCCATCGCTCTGTCCAGATCGCTTTCGCCCCAGTAGCCCGCAAGCGCCGGGTCGAACATGTCTCCAAGCCAATGCAGAATAACCGGCTTCGATACTTGGCGCAAGATTTTGCCGTATACCCGTTCGTAATCCTCCGGGCTCTTCGCGCAGGCGGCAAGCGCCCGGCTCGCCATGAGAATCACCTGGTCGCCCTGCTCCTCCACGAAGGAAACCTGCTCTTCGTATGCCGCTTCCACGGCTTCCAGCGTCACATGGGCTCCCGGCGCCAGATGGTCCGTGCCCGCACCGCTGGCGATCCGGCCGCCGACGGAACGCGCTTCGGCCGTGGAGCGGGCAATCAGCTCCTTGGCCCGGTTCCAGTCGAGGCCCATGCCCCGCTGCGCCGTGTCCATCGCTTCCGCAACCGCAAGGCCGAGCGACCAGAGATGGCGGCGGTAAGCCAGCGTGGCATCCCAATCGATCTGGGCATTGCTGAGCGGATCGGTGTCAGCGAACGGATCGCAGACAACATGCGCCGCCGAGTAGGCGATCCGGCTCGCAAGCGGCGCTTTCGGCGCCTGGATGGGCGCCGCCTGCCGCGGAGTGTAGGTATATAGCTCGCCGCCGGCTCGCGGCGACTGCAATATCGGTATCATATTCATTCCTCCTACAGCTTCAGTTCAGGCACATCGACCCAGCGGCGCTCGCTCCAGGACTCGAGTCCGAGCTCCGACATTTGCGTACCCTTGGCGCCCTCGAGCAAATCCCATGGGAACGGGGAATCGGTAACGACGTGCTTCAGGAACAGCTCCCACTGCACCTTGAATCCGTTGTCGAACAGCTGGTTATCCGGCACTTCCTGCCACTGCTCCTGGAACGGGATCGGATTCGGAATATCCGGATTCCAGACCGGTTTCGGCGTATTCACCCGGTGCTGCACCTTGCAATCGCGGAGGCCCGCTACAGCGCCGCCTTCCGTACCGTCCACCTGAATGGTCAGCAGATCCTCACGGTTAACGCGCACGGCCCACGAAGAGTTCGCCTGAACCACAATGCCGCCTTCCAGCAGGAATGTAGCGTAAGCCGCGTCGTCCGCCGTACATTTGTATGGCTTCCCTTGCTCATCCACGCGCTCCGGAATATGGGTTACGCCAAGGCAGGAGATCGCGCGCACTTCCCCGAACAGATTATCCAGCACATAACGCCAGTGAGCGAACATGTCCACGATGATGCCGCCGCCGTCTTCCTTGCGGTAGTTCCAGGAAGGACGCTGGCCCGGTCGCCAATCCCCTTCGAACACCCAGTAGCCGAACTCCATCCGCACGGAAAGAATGCGGCCGAAGAAGCCCGAATCGACAAGCCGCTTCAGCTTGAGCAGCCCCGGCAGGAACAGCTTGTCCTGCACGACCCCGTTCTTCACTCCCGCGGACCGGGCGAGGCGGGCCAGCTCCAGCGATCCCTCCAGCGTATCGGCCGTCGGCTTCTCGCAGTATATGTGCTTGCCGGCCGCGATAGCCTTCTTAATGCTGGCGGCGCGGTGAGCCGTCGTTTGCGAGTCAAAATAAATCGTGTCGGCCGGATTGGCGAGGCAAGCGTCCAAGTCCGTGCTCCAGCGGGTCACGCCGTGCTTTTCGGCGAGAGCCTTAACCTTGTGCTCCTGGCGGCCGACCAGAATCGGATCCGGCATAATGATGTCCCCGTTCGGCGACGTTACGCCGCCTTGATTACGAATGGCCAGAATCGAACGGATCAGATGCTGGTTCGTTCCCATTCTCCCCGTTACCCCGTTCATGATAATACCTACATTATGAATTGCCATATCTGTACAGCTCCTCCCAAAGTTCAAATGCTTTTTGCTTAATCCTAGTGTAAAGAAAGCAGCTTCGAGTGTCTTTGCAAAATAAGCATTGTTTTCTCAGTATCGGAAGCGATTTCAGGAATCTTGTCATCATCGGTCGAAAGCGCAAAAAAAACAGCCGCTGCCCCAGGGCGAACCTAGAGTAAACGACTGTTATTTTTTGAGAAGCGCAAACGCCGAGAACTATTCCCGATGCTGCTGCCGGAACTTGTTCGGCGACAAGCCGACCGTATTCTTGAACGCCCGGTAGAAGGTCGGCAGGGACTCGTAGCCCACTTCGAAACAGATCGAGACGATGTCTTTGTCCGTTTCGATCAAGAGCTTCTTAGCCACCCGGATCCGCGATTCCGTTAAATACTGTACCGGCGTCATTCCATACGATTCTTTAAAAATATTATTGGCATGGCGGACGCCGACTCCCAGTTTATATGCCAAATCCTCCGCGGTTAACGACTCGTAATAATGTAGGTCGATATAATTTCGGATCCGCTCCGCCCGCAGCGAATTGGCATCGGCCGCCTGCGTCGTCCCCTCGCTCGGGCGAGGAGAAGCAGAATCTCTTGAACGTAAATCCGCATGGCAAGACCGCTGAGCGCATCCTTCTGTCCCTGCTCGAACAGCAGACTTTCTGAGCAGCAGGCGAAGCTCGTTTGCGCTGAACGTACTCAGCCGCAGCAGCTCCGACTGGGTAAACAGGGGCGGGTCGGCCTCCAGGTGTACTGGCGTCTGGAACGACTCTGCGTCGAAAGCGAGCACGAGCAGCGTCAAATTGGAGTCGGAAGACACGGCATGCTCCGCATACGGCAGGATCAACACCGCATTGTCCTGCTCAAGCGGATGCTTTCCTCCATTCAAGATGATGCTGCCTTCGCCCTCAATCGCGTACAGCAACTGATAATTGGGATGATGATGAATGCGAAGCTCGTAGCTTTCCTGATGCTTGCTTTCATATAAATGAATTCCGCTCAAGCGTGGCACGTCCTTTGGGAAGTATGTGCTGCGGATGGCTCATCCGCTGAATTTGTTGATAAAGTGCCGAATGGGACAATAGAGTTGTTCAAGGCGGGGGTATCCACTTCCGGTCGCTGTTGTCTGCAGGAAATATTTATTGGAAGCCGCTTTACAGCGGTTATTTCCCGCAGACAAAGGCGAACGCTGGCGCTCCTCCAGTGGATACCCCATCTCCGTATCTGTCTCTATTCTTGTCAAAGGCACTTTATTAACAATTAACGCGGACGGCTCATCCGCTTTTTCTTTTTTATTATACCTTGCGGCGGCCGGTATTTGTACCTCACTTTCTCGCTCCGCATTTCGCAGCCCTTTAGCCATCCTCTTTTTTTCGACATTATTCTACTTTTTCCGTTGACCAGGATGGAAAAATCCGGATATAATGGAGCTGCAGACAGCTTGTCCTTCATCACGAAAGCCGGGCTTTACGGTCCCATACCGTAAGGCGACCGGTGCAAAGGAGCCCCGATTTTTGAAAAGAACGCTTCATTTTCTCGCCGCTCTGTCCCTTCTGTCCGGTATCAGCCTGTCCCTTCCCGTCTCTCCCGTCCGCGCCGAATCACCCGTTCAAGAGAATGTTCAAGTCCTGGGTGACCGCGATCTCGTCTATGTGCAGGTACCCCAGGATGCTTCCGCCGGCACCGTAAAAAAAGTGATGATCCGGCTAGGCGACCGGAAGCAGTATTACACACTCCCTCCCTCGTTCGAAGACGGTGCTTTTCCGTTAAACCTGGGAACCGGAGTCTATACGGTTGCCCTTTATGAGCAGGCGCAGGACAACCTGTACCGCAAACTCCTCAGCACGGACGTGCCTTTCCTCACGGAGAATCCGGAGCGGGTCTATCTTCAATCGATCCAGCCGATTCGCTGGAATCCGGATCAGCCTGCCATTCGTATGGCCCGTCAATTAACGGTCGCGGCAAAGCAACAGATGCGGATAAGGTCGATAGCATCTACCGGTATGTCACGGGGCTGTTCAAGTATGATTACGTTAAGGCAGGCGGGCCTTTGCCGGATAGCTATACCCCCGATATCGAGGCGCGTTCGAAACGAATCAAGGCATCTGCTACGACGCCTCCGCCTTATTCGCCGCCATGCTTCGCAGTTCGGGCGTTCCTGTGAAGCTGGTTCAAGGCTACGCCCCCGGCATCCGGCAGTACCATGCCTGGAATGAAGTTTATCTGGAGGGCAAGGGCTGGATCACGATGGACGTTACGACCGATGCACAGTACATCCGGGCCGGTTTGGCCGTTAACCCGTGGAAGGACCGTTCCCTGTACCGGGCCGCCGCCTCCTTTTAATAGCTATAAAAGCGTTCCATCCGTACCATAAAATTATTTTTCATTTTTAGCATAATTTTTCCTTCATTGGGCAAAAGTAACCAGGTACCGCTGTAACCCAACTTTATCCAAATTTGAAGGAGTTGTCTTGAAATGCCATTCGGCGCACACGAAACAATGGAAGTCCATGAAATTTTGAATGAGAAAATGAACCTGATCCAACATTTCTCCTTGTATGCCCAAATGGTGCAAAACGGGCAAATCCGGGGTATGATCGACCGTCATCTGCAGACCGCCATGCAAAGCTACAATCAGCTTGTAGGCTATACGCACGATTACAGCGCCGCACAGCCGATGAACCCTCCGGCCATGGGCACGCTCGCCGGGGCCCAGCCTCAGCAGGTGCAGTACGGGCTGCGCCAGCCTCAGCACGTAGCGCCCGGACTTCAAGGCACGATGCTCAATGAGCAGCAGGTGCTGTCCGCTATGCTGTCCTGCCATAAAAATTCCGCAAGGAATCATATGCACGCTTCCCTGGAGTGCGCGGATCCGAATGTAAGGCAGATGCTGATCCAGGGCGCCAATCTGTGCGCCGATCATGCCTACGAGGTGTTCCTCTTCATGAACCAGCAGGGACAGTACCAAGTGCCGACGATGAACGACCATACGGCCAAAACCTTCCTGCACAGCTATCAGCCTGCCCAGCAGCAGGGCGGATTCCAATAAAAAAGCATCATCAGCGCTTATAGACCTGTACAGCCGGGGGCTGGAACCCCATTCCCCGCTAGAGAAAAAGATCTTGGAGACGTTCGCTCTCCAGGATCTTTTTTATGTGATTTGTACCGGTTTTGAGTCAAATGTGTCATTGAAATTTTATGTCGAAACCGCTAGGATAAGAATACTGAGTTTATCGCCATTTTCATTTCGAGGGAGTGACCTGCACATGAGTCTACCAAAAGCGCTAACGATCGCCGGTTCGGATACGAGCGGCGGCGCAGGCATACAGGCCGATCTGAAGACCTTCCAGGAAAGAGACGTATACGGCATGACGGCGCTCACGGTCATCGTGACCATGGACCCGGACAATAACTGGCATCACGGCGTATACCCGGTAGCCCTTCCAACATTGGAAGCCCAGCTTCATACGGTGCTGGACGGCATCGGCGTCGACGCGTTAAAGACGGGAATGCTCGGTTCGGTCGAGGTCATCGAGCTTGTTACGCATACGTTGAAAGCCAAAGGGGTACAGAACATCGTGGTCGATCCGGTCATGATCTGCAAAGGGAACGACGAAGCCCTGCATCCCGAAACGACCGTTGCCCTCCGCGAGCTGCTTGTGCCGATCGCCGATGTGGTGACGCCCAACCTGTTCGAAGCGGCACAGCTGGCGAACCGTCCGCCGATTACGACGCTCGAGGATATGAAGGAAGCCGCGCAAATCATTCATGCCACCGGCGTCAAGCACGTGCTGATCAAGGGCGGGGCGAAGCTGAATCACCCGGCGACCGTCGATCTCTTCTATGACGGCTCCGAGTTTGAAATTTACGAATCGGAGAAAATTGCAACAACGTACACGCATGGGGCCGGCTGCACTTATTCCGCCGCCATCACGGCGGAGCTCGCCAAAGGCCAATCCGTCAAACAAGCGGTAAGCACGGCGAAAAGCTTCATCTCCAGCGCCATTCGGCACGGTTTTCCGCTGAACTCCTTCGTCGGGCCTACGATGCATTCCGCAGACCCGGAAGTTCGGCTGAGCATTCGTTAGACTTTGCCGGAATCACGTTGAACTTATACCTTATTGAAAGAAGCTGCTTCGGTATCTGGAACGATACGGAGCGGCTTCTTTTTTTGCGGCCCGGGAATCGAATTTGAAATTGGGGAATACTAAACATTGCCCTATAAAATCAAGGAGGAAGAGGTGTACCTTTCATGTCGTATTGCTGTTTTTATTGTGACAAAGAAACGGAGTCTGCACACAGTATTACGGTCTATAATAAAGACGGCACGGAAGAGCGGCTCGAAGTCCTCTGCAGTCCTTGCTACGCCGATTGGTCGCTTTCGTTAAAGGGTAATGAGGGAGAACATTCTCCCTCATTTTGCATATAGCAAAGCCCCGCCGCGGGATGCGAACGGAGCCGTTTCTTGCCCTTACTCTTTGCCTTCCGTGTAAATTTGAAAGGTTACGCCAAACCTGTCCGTTACAATGCCGTAGGACGGGCTGAAGAAGGTTTCCTGCAGCGGCATTTTCACTTGACCGCCCTGCTGCAAGGCGTCAAACATTTGTTTTGCTTTATCCTTGTCCTCCGTTGTAATGCATATGGTGACTTGACTTCCCCGCTCATGAGGCTGTCCGGGGAAAATATCGGAAAACATCAGATCCGATTCACCGATCTTGATCATAGCGTGGGATACGCGATTCTTCGCCTCGGCCGGCAGAGGAAAATTCGGATCTTCCGGCATCTCTCCGAAGGTTTGGCTAAATAAAACTTGGGCACCCAGCGCTTGTTCGTAAAAGTGGATCGCCTCTGCCGCATTTCCGTCCATCATCAAATAGGGTGTCAACCGCAATGTCAATAGATTCAGCTCCTTAAGCATTAATTTGCCCATACCATCTTGCGGGCGAGTTTATCCTTCTTCATTATTACCTATACGGGGAAAGAATAACAAGATAAAAATCGACTGCCTGTTATAAATGCCTCTGCTTTTCCGGATTGGCCAGGGCATAGATGGCATGGATTTTATTCCCCCTAAAAGCAAAGGAATAGACATATTGCAGCCCATCATCCAAAATAAAATGCAATCCGGGAAGCCCGTTCACACGAACGAAAGAAGCCGTAAATTTCCCCTCATACATCTTAAGCAGATTGAGATGCAGACGGATAACGGGATCGAAGCCCGCAACAGGAACCTGAGCCGCTCTGACCTTGCCTCCGCCATCCCCATAAAAGACCACATTTTCACTGACGAGTTCAAGGAGCTTAGTCGTATTCCCTTGGAGGAGAGAATTCACAAAGTCTCTCACTTTCTCCTCGGCAACCGAGACGGACGGGTTGTCAACCGGGTCAAAATGAATGCTTTTCTTCGCCCGGTGAAAGATTTGCCGGCAGTTGGCGCTGGTTTTCCCGACCATTTCCGCAATCTCATCAAAGGAATAGTTAAAAATCTCCCGCAGAAGAAAGACGGCTCTTTCCACGGCATTCAGTCGCTGCAGCAGAAGGAGGTAAGCCGTCGAAATCGATTCCCTCTGCAAATATACATCCGAAGGATCGTCTTCCGAAATCTCCCGCTCGATCAATGGCTCCGGGAGCCATGGTCCGACATACATCTCCCGCTTCTTGGCCGACGAACGCAGCAGGTCCAGACAGCGATTCGTTACAATCTTGTATAAATAAGCTCTTTCATTGTAAACGGCTTCCGGACGGGGGATTTGGTCATAGCTAAGAAAAGCTTCCTGTACGATATCTTCCGCATCCATGACACTTCCGGTCATCCGGTAAGCCAAGGAAAAAAGCGGATTTTTATATTCCTTATACAACGACTCTATGCTCATGGGAGGGCGTCCTCTCCTTATGCTCGCGGACGAGCAGATGCTGAACCGCTCTTTTGGCGCTGGACGTAGCGGCGTCCACCAATACTTCCCCGTGCGAGACCCAATCTCCTGCCACATACAAGCCGCGAATTTCAGGAACGTGCGGTCCGGGATTCTCACGGCGCTTGGTATGCATAAAATCATGGCAGACCGTAATCTTCGGAAGAAACTGGCGGGTAATGAGTTCATCTCTCCAGCCCGGCTGAACCAGATCCAGGGTTTGTTCCAGATCCTGTAGATCCTGATCCGGATCGGTTTCCCTCCCCTGATATTTGATAACCGATAGGACCTGCGCTCCGTCGTCGCTTAAATAAGCTGCCCGGGACTGGTTGGAAAGGAAGACCGTGCGGTCTATGCCGTAAACGAATTGTTGTTTCGGCTTAGGCGACCTGCGGAGAGCAATATCGAGACAAGCCGCCGTGATTTCAATCGCCTGATCTTTCCACATGCGCAGAGCTGTTCCTTCGGCTTGGGGGACCATCCCGTATACAGCGGACGGCGGTGCGGTGACGATGACATTCCGGGCATCGATCTTCGTTCCGTCCTGGCAGATCACATGCTGAACGGCTCCGCTTTCGTGACCGATCGAAACAACTTCGCTTCTTGTAAAGAACTGAACTCCCAGATCGGAAGCCTTCTTCCATAATTCATCGACGCTTGCACCCCAGCCCCGGTCCAGATAAAGCACGCCCTTCATAGAGTTCTGAAGCTGGCGGAGCGCCGCTCCCGCCGTCTGCAAATCCGGTGCTACGACATAGGTAGCCGTACGCAGCAGAGAGTAAAACAGATGGCGCATCATTGGGTCGTGTATATTGCCCTCAATCCACTCACGCAGACTCATGCGATCATAGAGATGGGTATCCAATTTGCCGAGTTTCGTCATCCATGAGGCGAGCTCCATTTTTCCCTTCCAGGATAGGAGCGGAGTAGTAAATAAAGACTTGGCATTCATAGGTAGGGTTATCAGCTTTCCTTTCCAAATGCCGCAAGCATCAACCGACGGCTTATTTCCCTTCAAGCTCAGCCCGAGTTCCCGGAAGGTGGCCAGGGCGTCACCCGAATATAGGGCATGGCCGCCTAAGTTGAAATAAGCCCCTTTTTTCTTTACCGTTATAGCCCGGCCGCCGAAGCGGTCCGACTTTTCAAGGAGAGCTGTTTTTTTGCCTGCTTTTGCTGCATAAATGGCGGCGGTTAACCCCGCAATACCTCCGCCTACAACAACTACATCATATTTTTGCATCTTGCCTCATCCCTTTCGTTATTTTACTGGTATAACGGGGAAGGGATGCGAAGTGTGACAGGATTCGAAGAATATTTTTTTGAAGCAAGGTCATCATCGATGGCATGGGAGGAGAAGACACATGGAAGGATACGTCGGAGGCTGGCAGGGCCGCATAAACAAACCGGACCGGCTTGACCGCATGCTGGAAGACCTGTTTCAATGTCGCTCAATTGGAACCGGTGCAGCTAGCACTCGGGAAATGGACAGCCGCGAGTTCCGGGAAGCGATTACAGCAACATACGATAGAAAGCCTGGAATGATCTCCTTGTTTGCGTGACAATAATGGAAAAGGCTCTCATCATCGCTGAGAGAACCTTTAACCATCATCACACATTCATTGCAAGGCAAAAGCCTATGCCTGAGATTTCAACGAATCATTGTGTAAGGGTACATTCGATTTGCTTCGAGACCATATAACCACCGGTATAAGTAAAAGGGCAAGACCCCCGCCGGCAAGCGACAGGGTCGCATAGCTGGAATGTGCGACTACCATACCGGACAGCGCCCCACCCGAGGCCCCGGCAAGTGCAATCAACACATCGATCGTTCCTTGAGTTTTAGCACGCGTTGTCGGATCCGTTGCATCTACAATAATGGCTGTTCCGCTGATTAAACCCAAATTCCAACCGATTCCCAGCAGCGATAGGGCAACAACGAGTACCAACATCGAATCCGGCGGAGCGGCTGCGGCTGCAAGGCCAGCCAGTAATAGAACGCATCCCGATGCAATCGACATCGCAGTACGACCTATTTTATCAACCAGAACGCCTGTAATGAGCGAGGGTAAATACATGGAACCTACATGAATACCGATCACTAATCCTACATCGCCCAAGCTATGTCCATGATGTTTCATGTGGATTGGAGTCATTGTCATGATTGCAACCATAACGACTTGGGTTAAGATCATCACGGTTGCACCTACGATAAGGCCGCGGCTCATGTTATTTTGAACTTTTGTCCCCTTATCCGTTCCTTCACTCTGTCCTTCGGATTGCGATTTAAAAACCAGCTTGGCAACGATGTACGGGTCTGGACGAAGGAAAAGAAAGAAGACCATTCCAGCGAGGATGAAAGCTGCCGCACCTAAGATAAACGGGCCTGCCAACGCAGGAACTCCCATAGAAGTTGCAAGATGGCCTGTCACTTCCACCAGCATAGGACCAGCAACTGCGCCTAATGTGGTCGATACCATTGCAGTGCTGATCGCTTTTGCCCTCTGATTGGGCTTAGCCAAGTCGGTTCCCGCGTAACGGGCTTGCAAATTTGTAGCCGTGCCTGCACCGTAGACAAGCAGCGATATGAACAAAAGTGCTATACTATGATTTACTGCAGCCAATATGACTCCCAGTGCTCCAATGCCCCTGCGAAAAATCCTGCAGCTAGCCCCACCCTGCGTCCGTAATGTTCTGAAAGACGTCCTACCAACAACGCGGCCGCCGCTGAGCCAAGGGTAGCGGCGCTGCAGGGACACCTGCAAAACTTTCCGTTCCCATCATTTCCTGGGCAAGAAGTGCTCCGACCGTTACTCCAGCCGCCAGACCTGCTCCTCCAAAAATTTGGGATAAGACAACTATGAGCAAGGAACGCTTATACAGCTTGCTTTGCATATCCGTGGAATCGATGTAGCGGCGAAGATAAATGTCCTTTATTTGGGGTTCATGCGTCATCGCTTAGAACCACCTTTCTAGTTTTTGGTCACATAGCGCTTCCATTCATGTACGCCTTCTTCCAATCGAGAGGCTCTGAATCCCTTGCTTTTTAAAATTTCAACGGCTTGCGCGGACGTTATGCAATAGGGTCCTCTGCAATAAGCCACGACTTCCTTCTCCTTTGGCAAGGTCGACAGGTAATTCTCCAGTTCTTCCATCGGTACGGAGATCGCACCGGGAATATGGCCTGCAGCATATTCATCTTCCGGCCGGACATCCAATAAGATCACTTCTCCGCTGTCCATCCGATGGAGAAGCTCTTCCAACGTGATAGCCTCCAAGCTGGCATGGTTTTGCAAAAGCTCGGATTTAAGCTTCTGAACCTCTACTAATTGCTTTTCACTGAGACGGTGTAAGGAAACCATGAAATCGGCCACCGAAAGTTCGGCAATTCCATAAATCACAAAGTTACCTTGTTTGTGGGACCGAACCAATCTCGATTCATGCAAAGTATGCAAATGTTGGGATACATTCGCAACACTCATCCCGGTTATTTTAGCGAGTTGATCCACAGATTTGGGACCTTGAGAAAGCAAGTCAAGCAATTCCAGGCGTTTGGGACTGGATAAACATTTACCAATACGGGCAAATTCCTGATACAACTGGTCTTTCCATATTCGATCCATACTCAAAGCGGAAGCACCTCAACTATTCAATTGTTTTATTGAATAGTTATAATGTAATGCCGGTTGTCTGTTGTGTCAAGAAATAATTTCATTGACCGGACGGAAGCCTCAGGGGCTAGCCGTGCAGACTTACAAAAAAATCCCCGGAACCTGGTGGGTCCGGGGATTTCGTATTATGAAGCCTAGGGGGATATGGAAATCATCATTTAATTTTCGAAGAAGCGAATTCGACAATGGCGATCTTAGCGGTAGTTTTCCATGCCGTGCTTATTCGCTTCGCTTCTTGCGTGCGGTCTGAACCCTCGGGGTTCGGCCCCGGAGGCCCACAAAAAAATCCCCGAAACCTGATGGTTCCGAGGATTTCGTATTATGGAGCCTAGGGGATCGAACCCCTGACCTCATCGCTGCCAGCGATGCGCTCTCCCAGCTGAGCTAAGGCCCCGTGATATGATGTCGTTCGGCGACAAAAATGATCATATCACAGCTTCCAGAAGCTTGTCAACACTTTTAAAAAAAGAATTATAATTTCCCGTTATCTCCGCCGACTTGATGCTTGCCGAGCAGCTCGTTCAATTCTTTCATGAACATATTGATGTCTTTAAACTGCCGGTAAACGGAAGCGAAACGAATATACGCCACCTCATCGACCGGGTACAGTTCGCCCATCAGAATCTCGCCGATTTCCCGGCTGTCCACTTCGGCTTGGGCGGTATTGCGCAGCTGTTTCTCCACCTCGGAGACGATCATTTCCAGCCGCTCCATGGAGACGGGGCGCTTCTCACAGGCTCGGATCAATCCGCGAAGGATCTTTTCCCGGCTGAACTCCTCCCGGCTGCCGTCCTTCTTGATGACGATAAGGGGAGTTTCCTCGACCATTTCGAAGGTGGTGAAGCGCTTCTGGCACTTCTCGCATTCCCTTCGCCGACGGATCGATTTATTCTCGTTAGCGGAACGGGAATCCAATACTTTGGTCCCCGGATAATCGCAGTAAGGGCATTTCATCAGATAAGGCTCCTTCACAGAAATTGCCACGGCATCCGTGTCATGAAGTTCGTACAACCCGTACATAATAGGATTACCAACGACAAGGAGGTGAACAAACATGGGTGCAGGTCAATCCCGTAGCAGCAATGTTTTGGTTGTTCCTCAAGCGAATGCAGCGTTGGATCAACTGAAATATGAAGTAGCCAGCGAGCTGGGTATCGCTATCCCTCAAGACGGTTACATGGGTAACATGGCTACTCGTGACGCAGGTGCGATCGGTGGTCACATCACTCGTCGCCTGGTACAAATCGCCGAACAATCGCTTGCCGGTCAATTCAAATAATAACATGTTTTAAGGAATACGCAAGAAGTATTGGACGATTGCTTCCTTAAACAAGAAGCATGTCCAATACTTCTTTGCTTTGGGCCGTCAGGGCCGGCTTGGGGTGCCCATCCATTCGTCTTGGTAGAGCTTCTTATAGATATCGTAATAGTACATGACGCGTTGGACGTAATGGCGGGTTTCCCCATAGGGAATGGTATTCGAATTATTCAAGGTGCCGTCCCATTCCCGTTCCTGCAGCCAGCGGCTTACCTTCCCGTGCCCCGCATTATAGCCCGCAATCACAGCGACCATATTGCCGTCAAACTGCTTGGCCATCCAATTCAGATACCAAGCTCCCAGCTCTATGCTGACCTTGGGATGATGCAGCTGGTCTTTATAATCGTCGGAAAAATGCGCCTTCTCGATAATCCAATCGGATGTATCGGGCATCAGCTGCATTAACCCGTAAGCGCCTTTCTTCGATACCGTCTCCGACTGATAATTGGATTCCACCCGAATGATGGCGGCAATCAATAAAGGATCCAGTTGATACTTTCCGGCCATTTCGCGGATCTCCTGCTGGAATCGGATCGGATACATCCAACGGCCAACCATCGAACTGCTTAGAAAGAGGAAAATCAAAAAACCGAGCAGCAGAAGAGCAAAAAACCGCTTTTTTCGCCAGAAGCTCATAACAGCCCCCTTTCCGTCCAAAACGATTGTATCTGCCGCTCCGTATCCTCTATCGTTCCCGAATTATCGATGACAATATCGGCCAGCCGTTTCTTCTCCTCTATGGGCATTTGCGAGCGGAGCCGTTGTTCGGCTTGCTCCGTGGACAATCCGTCTCGCTCTATCAGGCGGCCCAGCTGAATGTCGCGGGGTACATATACGACCATGACCTGCTCGAACATGTGCTCCAGCTTCGATTCATAAAGCAGGGGCACGTCCACCACCACCAGCTTGTCCGGATGATTAGTCTGGTATTCCTCCATCCGGCTGCGCATGGCCCTGCGGATCGGAGGATGCAGAAGCGCTTCAAGCGCCCGCCGCGCCTCCGAATTGCCAAATATCCGCTCGCCCAGTTTTTTGCGGTGGAGGGAGCCGTCCGGCAGCAGCAGGTCGTCGCCGAACCGCTCGATCACCTGACGGAGTACCGGACTGCCGGGCTCCACCACCTCGCGAGCGATCCGATCCGCATCCACGAGAAGAGCTCCGCGCTCAACCAGCATCGAGGCGACCGTGCTCTTGCCGCAGGCGATGCCTCCGGTTAATCCGATATTCATTGCCATGCTCCTAACAAAATCAGATTTCTTAAAACAATTTCATGATGCCCATAAGAATCAAAACAAATCCGGGTAAAATCGACAGCTTACGAATCCATTTCAGCTCGGCGTAACGCAGTCCGACATGCAAACCGGTGGCAAGGAACGTACCGCTGGCCAGCGCAATGGCCGATGCGGTCAGCCATGGAGTAAAGCCGAGGAGCGCAGACCCCGATTCCCGCACCGAAGGCATCCAGGGACAAAGCCAACCCGAGCAGCATGGCTTCATACGGCGAAATATTCCCGGAGCGGTCCATATCGGCAATGGACGGCGTCCGTAAAATTTGAATGACGAGTCCGAAACGCTTCAGTTCGATATAAAGAATTTCTTTGGCTGAAGGGGACGGCTTCGGTTGTTCCGCGGATTCCTGAGCCTCGGGTTCGGAGCCCGGGTCCTCTTTCTTCTGCGTAAACATTTGATAGATCGCCCATATACCGATTCCCATCAGAATAAAAGCGCCGATCATCTTGGCTACTTCCGGATGAACGAAACGGCTCATGAGCACTCCGATCTGCATCGAAGCATAAATAATGAGTCCGGAGCAGCAGGAGATGATGCCGACGGACAGCGCGGGATCCGGATTTTGCGCAGTCCGTACATAACCCCTACGCCAAAACCGTCCAAACTTACCGCACAAGCGAGCAAGACCAACGAAAAGAGAGGCAGCATTCTTAATCCTCCTTAAGAACGACCTTACCCTCTACTATATGGGCGGCTTAAGGCGGATGTGCATCTTTTCTGGGGATTCCCCGGGCCAGGCCCGAAGTCAATCGGTTTTCACGCGCTTACGCTTCCGCGGCTGGCATTTGGGGCAGTAATGGGTCCCCGGCCGGCCACGACGGTCTTCTCAATGGCATGTCCGCACTGGAAGCAGGCTTCCGCTTTGCGGCCGTACATCTTCAGTCGCTGCTGAAACATCCCCATTTCCCCTTGGCCGTTCACATAGGATTTGATCGAGGAGCCGCCGGCCGCGACGGCTTCCTTCAGCGTCGTGACGATCGCCTGATGGAGCTTGGCCAGCTCGCCGGCCGTTAGCGTATTCGCTTCGCGCTCAGGATGAATGCCTGCGAGAAAGAGGGACTCATCCACATAAATATTCCCGATGCCTACGATATATTCCTGGTTCAGGAGGAGCGGCTTGATCTTGGTCGTACGGTGCCCAACCGCCTTGCGGAACGCCTCCAGGGTGAACGACTCGTCGAGCGGCTCCAGCCCTAATTTTTTCAGGGGAAGCTCGTTTAAGTCTTCGTTTCTGTTGAAAATATGCATCGTACCGAACTGCCGTACATCCTTATAGCGCAGCTCGGTTCCGTCCGTAAAATGAAAAATCACATGCGTGTGGGGCTCCACTTCCTCATCGGCCCGGTACAAGCCGTAACGCCCCTCCATCCTAAGATGGGAGACGAGGGTGTAATGATCAAACATCAGCCGCAGAAATTTGCCCCGGCGTTCCACCGAACGGATCGTTTCCCCTGAAGCAGCATCGCGAACGCCTCGGTATCGTCCGGACGCTGGATAATCCGCTTCAGGCGGACGGAGACCCGTTCTACGGTTTTGCCGACAACGAGCTGATGTAAGGTTCTCCGGACCGTTTCCACTTCCGGTAATTCCGGCATGATGTCGTTCCTCCTCCAAGCTGATGAATAAGCCCTGCGTCAGTGGTGCAAATAGAAGGGATTGCAGCACTTTACTTCGCTTCGTACCAGTTCGCTCCGTCGTCGACCTCCACTTTGAGCGGCACGTCGAGCTGGAGCGCCCCCTCCATGACTTCCGCCACCATGGCGCGCATAAGCTCCATCTCTTCCTCCGGCACTTCGAGCACCAGCTCGTCATGCACCTGAAGCAGCAAGCGGTCGCGGACGTTCTCACGCTTCATGCGCTCGTCCAGCTGAACCATGGCCAGCTTGATAATGTCTGCGGCAGTACCCTGAATCGGCGTGTTCATGGCGGTGCGCTCGGCAAACGAACGCAGGTTGAAGTTCGAAGCGGTAATTTCCGGCAGGTAACGGCGGCGCTGCAGCAGTGTGGTCACGTAGCCGTCCTGGCGGGCTTTCTTCACAATATCGTCCATATAGGCGCGTACCCCTTGGAACACGGCAAAATACTGCTCGATAAACTTCGCCGCATCCTTACGGGTGATATTCAGGTTCTGGGACAAGCCGTAATCGCTGATGCCATAGACAATGCCGAAGTTAACGGCCTTCGCCTGGCGCCGCATATTCGAATCGACTTCGGACTCAGAGACGCCGAATACGTCCATGGCGGTCTTGGTATGAATGTCCATGTCCTCGCGGAACGCCTCGATCAGCTTCTCGTCCTGGGAGATATGCGCCAGCACCCGCAGCTCGATCTGCGAATAGTCCGCCGTCAGAATTCTCCAGCCCGGCTCCGAAGGGACGAACACCTTGCGGATCTTGCGCCCTTCCTCCAGGCGGATCGGGATGTTCTGCAGATTCGGGTATTGGCGCTGAGACGTCCGGTGGCGGCAATCGTCTGCCTGTAATAGGTATGCACTTTGCCCGTATCGGGGCGCACCTCCTTAAGCAGGCCCTCCACGTAAGTCGACTGCAGCTTGGCCAGCGTGCGGTAGTGCAAAATTTTACCGACCATCGGATGATACGGCTCCAGCTTCTCGAGCACCTCCGCATCTGTGGAATAGCCGGTCTTCGTCTTCTTGATAATCGGCGGCTGCAGCTTCTCGAACAAGATTTCGCCGAGCTGCTTGGGCGAATTGATGTTAAATTCCATGCCGACCGAATGATAGATCGACTGCATGATTTCTTCCAGCTGTTCCGCCAGCTCCTGCCCGTACCGCTTCAGTTCCTCCGCGTCCACGCGAATGCCCTTGCGCTCCATCTCCGACAGCACGAGGGCGAGGGGCGCTCGAGCTCCTGGAGCAGCGACGTCATGCCGCCCTCTTCGAGCGCCTCTTTGAGCTTCGGAGTAAGCGGCTCCACCGCCGCCGCCTTGCGGCACAAATAGCCGCATACAATTTCATCGGAGGGCACCTGGAATTTCGCGCCTTTGCCGAATACATCCTCATCCGCAGGAAGTGAAGGCGACCCGTAACGAGCTGAGAGGCCGTTCAGCGTCAAGGCCGATTCCGTTGGATCCAGCAAATAGCCGGCGAGCAGCACGTCAAAATCCACTCCGCCGAGCTCCACCCCTTGCCAGGACAGCGCAACGAATGCGCGGTGGAGGTCGTAAACCGCGATCCTTTTATCTGCGGAAGCGAGCCATGTCCTGATTTCTTTCGCCGCCTCGCCTCCGTTTTCCTTGAGCAGACGGAAAGGTAAATAATAACAGAAGGTTTGGGAGCCTTCCGCCCCTTCCCCTTCTTCAGCCTTCCCCGCATAAAAAGCAAGCCCCAGCACCTCGGATAAATGCGGATTGTCTCCGATCACTTCGACGTGCAGGGCCGTCACCTTCGGCAGAGCGGTCGCCAGCTTGCCTAGCTCGGATTCCGTGACGAGCACCGCCTCGATCTCCGCCGCCGCGCTGTCCTCTCCGGCCTCCGCGCCGCCTCCAAAGTCCATCTTCTCCAGCAGGGATTTGAACTCGAGCTTGCGGAACATTTCCCCAGCACCGGGCCTTCGTACCCTTTATACTCCAGCTCGTCCCATGTAAGGTCAAGCGGCACCTCGCGGAAGATCGTCGCCAGCTGCTTGCTGAGCCGGGCGTCTTCGGCATGCTGGACTACTTTCTCGCCCATCTTGCCCTTGATGCTCGCCGCATGCTCAAGCACCTGCTCCACCGAGCCGTATTCATGCAGCGGCTTGAGCGCCGTCTTCTCGCCAACCCCCGGAATACCGGGTATATTATCTGACGGGTCTCCCATCAGCCCCTTCAGATCAATGATCTGCTGCGGCTTGAGACCGTATTTCTCATCGATATGGGCCGGATCGAACAATTCCACCTCGCTGATGCCTTTGCGCGTCAAGGCGATCGTTACCTGATCGGAGGCGAGCTGAAGCATATCCTTGTCTCCGGTCACGACCACCACTTCCATGCCCTTCTGCTCGTCCGCAATGCGGGTCAGCGTCCCGATAATATCGTCCGCCTCGTAGCCGTCCAGCTCAAAATGGCGCACCCCGAACGATTGCAGCAGCTCGCGGAGCACCGGGAACTGTTCGGACAGCTCCGGCGGCGTTTTCTCCCTTCCGCCCTTGTAATCCGCATAATCTTTATGTCTGAACGTCGCTTTCCCGGCGTCGAAGGCTACCAGGAAATGCGTCGGTTTCTGCTCTTCCATGAGTTTCAGCAGCATAGTAGTAAAGCCGTAAAGCGCATTCGTATGAAGGCCTCTCGAATTGCTCAGCGACGGCGGCGCAAAAAAAGCGCGGTACGCGATGCTGTTTCCGTCTATCAGGATCAATTTGGACATTCCTGCACCCCTTGTCTGGCTTACATTCTCCTTACTTACATGATAGCATACGGCGGCAAAAGAAAAAAAGCTTTCTTCCTGTCCTTTCAGGGGTGAGAAGAGCCCCCTCCGCATAAAAATATAATGAACTCGTTCCTTGGAGGCAATGTGACCTGCCTGAGGAGATCGGAGGGTTGTCCTGATGAACGAACGTAACCATTTATCCGGAAAGCGGGTCATTTTTTTCGATGTCAATCAAACGTTGATCCGGCAAAATGTAAGCTTCGAGCAAGGCTTCAAAGAAGTATGGAGGCATTATTCCGCCAGATGGCTCCATCCGGACGGCCTCGAACCGAATGCGTTATGGCGAAGCAGTATATGGAAGAGTGGCAGCAGCGCAAAAGAATGCGGACCGCCTCGCCGCCGCTCGATGACGTGCAGCACCACTGCCTGCAGGAGGCGTTCCGCCGTTTGAACATTCCCGCTTCCTCGGGGATGATCCGCGGCTTCATGCAGGAGGTGCGGCAGGTCCAGGTGAACGCCAAGACGCCGGCTTCCGGCGCCATGGAGACGTTAAACGAGCTTTCGAAGCAATACAAGCTCGCCATTATCAGCAACAGCCCCCGCGAGGAGGTATTTATGCTTCTGTCCCGCTTCGGGCTCTTATCTTTCTTTCCTGAAGGCCATGTCTTTACCGCGTCCCGGTCGGCGGATAAGAAGCCGGCACAAACCCTCTTCAAGACGGCGCTTCAGGTGCTTCGGCTTCCTCCCCGGCAGGCGGTCATGGTCGGCAACTCCTGGAAGCACGATGTGGTCGGCGCAGTCAAAGCGGGGATCGACGCCGTATGGCTGAACGGCAGTGCGGAGTCCGGCGACGGCCCGGATGCAAAAAAATTTCCCGCCAGAAGCTCGGGAAACGGAACGTCTATTTAATTCACCGGCTGAACCAGCTCACGGCCTTGTTATCCGCACCCTAGTGCGCAGGCTTCTTCTCTGCGGAAATCCCCAGGCATTCAAAGTAAAAAACAGCTGCCGCGGTGCGCCTTCGACTGCTTCTTCAGCCGCGCCGCCGCTTGGGAGATTTGTTCCGTCGTAACCGGCTCCTGCGTTTCGCAAATCACCAAAGAAAGGGAGATCGTTACGCCCTCGCTCTCGATTCTCCTGCCGTCCCGGTCCTGCACATAAAGCCACTCCTCCGGGTCGTAAAAGGCGGCCACTCCCTGATCGAACCGGCGTAGGATCTCAGCGCACAGCTTCTCCGGCGATTCGGACGCGGTAATGACAATGAAGTCATCGCCGCCGATGTGCCCGACAAAATCATGCGGTCTGCCCAGAAGGGCAACCGATTGCTGAAGGCAGTCCGCCGTGTATTGTATCAGTTGGTCGCCCCTTTGAAAACCGTACCGGTCATTAAACCATTTGAAATAATCCAGATCGGCGTAAATGACAGAGAACTTGCGCCGGTCCATGAGCCGCTTGTTCAGCTCGCGGTGGATTTGAATATTTCCCGGAAGCCCGGTCAGGGGGCTGGCTACCTTAGCGCTCTCCATCCGGGCATTCGTAATGCACTCCAAAATGCTTCGGATCGACGCTGTACCCGCCATTCGGCCCCCGCTTGTAATAATGACCAGGTCATACAGATTGTTGATTTCCCGGGAGGTGGCCAGCTGGGACACTTGCTCCACGGGCGTTTGCTCGTCGACGATCAAGGGCTTCGCATCCATCAACTGATCGATCGGCCGGTTCCAGAACAAGGAAAAACCGTACTGCCCCGCAAGCTCCTGAAACAGCCGTTCCCTCATGATCAGTCCGACGGGACAATCCCCGGAAACGATGACTGCGCCGGACACATGCAGGTGGTCCTTGAAATATTGAGCCACCTGCGAGATGGGCGTCTTCCGCTCAAAGATCGGGCAGGCCCCGGATAAATCGCCGATCGTCCACAGGCTTCCCGCCGTATCGTACTTCCTGCGGTGAAGCACGATCAGCTCGGTTAATTCGCCCGTTACCTCGGCCGGTTTCAGCCCCGGGCGACCGAGATAATACCCTTGGCCGTAGTCCACGCCCATCCGGGTCAGTTTGACGAGCTCCTCCCTGGTCTCGATCCCTTCGGCGATCAGGGGGATATCCATTTTTTGCGCAAAAGAGACGCAGCTTTCCAATATGTATTCTTTGACTTTATTCTTGTGCAGCTCTTGAATTAATGAGCGGTCCATCTTAATGAAGTCCGGATGAAGCTCGGCGATAACCTGCAGCGAGGAATAGCCGGCCCCGGCGTCATCGATCGCAATTCGGTAGCCTTGGCGGCGGAATTGTTCCAGCGACTCAAGGGCGGCCCCGAAATCCTCGATGGAGCTCCGTTCCGTAATTTCAAAGACAACCTGCTGCGGCTTCATTCCTTTGGCCTTGAGCAGTTCCATTAGCTGCTCCGGTAAAAAATGGGGATCGTTCAAGATTTGCGCCGATATGTTAATGAACAGAAGCTCATCGCCGCCGCCGACCCATGCGTTCTGGATCGCCTTTTGCCGGGCCAGCCTTTCCACCGGATATAACAGACCGGCCTCTTCCGCCGCCGTGAAGAGCGAAACCGGCGCGTGAAGCATACTGTTCCGCGGCCCGCGGGTCAATGCCTCATACCCCAGTACATGGCCTCCCATAAGCGATACGATGGGCTGATAAATCGTACTCAGCCCCTTCCGTTCGAGAATCTCCGTAAGCTCTTGACGAAGCGCCCCCTGGCGATCCATAGAAGATGTCATGAAGTCCTGATCGTTATCCATCTTTATCCCTACTTCATCTATGTCTTTATACCCAAATTATATCATAGGAATTTAAACCCGGTGTTAAACCAAAGTCCCGAATTGTTAATGGATTGTTAGAAAAAACCGCGGGGACGCGTCTTCCGCCCCGCGGCTTTCGTATACCGTTAAATGTTTAAGTCCTTCCGCTTACCGGTCACCATGTAGATGACGCCTTCCCCGATGTTGGTCGTATGGTCGGCAACGCGCTCGAGAAAATGCGCCGTGAGGAGCAATTGTGTCAGCTGACGGTTCACGGCAAAGTCGGAGCCCATAAGCTGAAGCGACTCGTTGGCTACGCCGCTGTACAGCTTGTCGACCTGATCGTCCTTCTCGGCCAGCGCCGCGGCCCGGTGTACATCCCGTTCCGTGAACGCCAGCAGGCTCTCGCGCAGCATGATTTGCGACAGCTCCGCCATTTGCGGGATCGTTTCCAGCGGCTTGACCAGCTCCTCGCCGTTCAGGCGAAGGCAAATCTTGGCGATATCGACCGCATGGTCGGCGATCCGCTCCAAATCAGTGGCGATCTTCAGCGCCGCGCTGATAATGCGCAGGTCGCTGGCCATCGGTCGCTGCAAGGCGATCAGGCGAAGCGACTCTTCCTCGATGGTGAGCGTCATCTCATCAATCCGGTCATCCTGTGCAATCGTCTGACGGGCCAGCTTCTCGTCCTGGCGCGCCAACGCTTTTACGGCCTGAACAATCATGTCCTGCACTTGACCGCCCATCTCGAGCAGCTTCTCCTGAAGCTGGTCAAGCGCCTGATGAAAGTTAATCCGGTTATCCATGCTTACACTCCTATTCGTCTGTTGATGTTAACCGAAACGGCCCGTAATGTAATCTTCCGTTCTTTGATCCGTCGGCGTTGTGAAAATTTTGTCCGTCTTATCCGATTCCACGAGCACCCCGTTCAGGAAGAAGGAAGTATAATCCGAGATCCTCGCCGCCTGCTGCATATTGTGGGTAACGATAATGATCGTGTATTTGTCCTTCAGCACCTGGGTCAGCTCTTCCACCTTCAGGGTGGAGATCGGGTCGAGCGCCGAGGTCGGTTCGTCCATCAGCAGCACGTCCGGTTCCACAGCGAGCGAGCCGGGCGATGCAAAGACGCCGCTGCTGCCCGCCGGAAAGACCCAGCGCCGATTTGTTCAGGCGATCCTTGACTTCATCCCACAGCGCCGCTTGCTGCAGGCTCCGCTCCACGATTTCATCAAGCACCGCTTTCTTCTTCTGGCCGTGAATCCGCGGTCCGTAAGCGATATTGTCATAGATGCTCATCGGAAAAGGGTTCGGCCGCTGGAACACCATCCCGACTTTTTTGCGGAGAGATACCACGTCGGTGCTGCTGCCATAGATATCCTGGCCGTCGACAAAAATACTGCCGTTGATCCGGACATTGTCGATCAGGTCGTTCATCCGGTTCAGCGTCCGCAGGAACGTCGATTTGCCGCGAGCCGGACGGACCGATCAGGGCCGCGATCGAATTATTCTCTATCGTCAGACCGATATTATGAAGTGCGTGATTATCGCCATAATACAGGTTTAAATTTTCCACTTTGATTTTATGATTTTGTGCCATGGATTATTTCCCTCCGGACAATTTTTTCTGCAGATACCGGCTTGGCAGGGCGATCAGCAGGTTGAATACGAGCACGACGAGCAGAAGCAGCGCCGCGCTGCCCTGCGCGATGTCCTTGGCATCGGGCACCAGCGCTTCGGACTGGATATACCACAGATGGGTGGACAGCGTCTCGCCCATGCTGAATAAATTAAAGTCCGGTGTGAATCTGGAAACCGAGAGGCCCGCCGTATAGATCAGGATGGCGGATTCGCCCAGTGCCCGGCCGGCTACTAGGGTCACGCCCGTAATCAAGGTCGGGAGCGCGGCCGGCGGCAGCACCTTGCGGATCGCCTGCCAGCGGGTGGAACCGAGGGCCAGCGACGCTTCCCAGTACGATTCCGGAACGGCGCGGATGGCCTCCTCCGTTACCCGGACAAGTACGGGCAGATTCAAGAGAGACAGCGTAGCGGCGCCGCCGAGGATGGAGAATTTCCATCCCGCCCAGTTGACGAACAGCAGAAAACCGAACAGGCCGAACACAATGGAAGGAACCGAGGATAGGGCCTCGACCGAAATCCGGACAAGTTCGGTGAACCGGTTTTTCTTCGCGTAAACGGCTAGATACACCCCGGCACCGACACCGATCGGCAGAGAAATGAGCAGGGATAAAAACAAAATATAGAAAGAGTTGAACAGTTGCGGACCTACGCCGCCGCCGGCCATCAGTTCCTCCGGACGGCCGGTGATGAAATGCCAGGACAGCTTCGGCGACCCGGCTCCGAGAATACGGATCAAGAACCAAGCCAGCAAAGAGGATGATAAAGATCCCCGAAATCCAGAAAAAGACGGTGGCGATCCGGTCGGTCGTTTTGCTCTTCATTTCACTTCGCTCCTCTTCGCTACAATTCGGATGACAAGGATCAGGAGCAGCGAGATCAGCAGCAGAACGAGCGCCATGAGAAAGAGCGCATTATTCCAGGTGCTCCCGTAATTGGTAGTCCCCATGTCTTTTACAATCGCCGTGGTCAGCACGGTTGTGGAATCCAGCAGCGACTTGGGCATTTGCGGCGAGTTGCCGATGACCATGAACACGGCCATCGTTTCCCCGATCGCACGGCCCATACCGAGAATGACACCGGTCAGAATGCCCGGACGCGCCGCAGGAATGAGTACGCGCCAAATTGTCTGCCAGCGCGTGGCGCCGAGTGCAAGCGACGCCTCTTCCAGCCGGCCGGGAAGCGCGCGGATCGCATCCTCGGTAATCGACAGAATCGTCGGCAGGATCATGATGGCCAGGATGATTGCCGCAGGCAGGATGCCGTAACCCAGACCGTCATTGAACTGCGCGAGAAAAGGTACAATGACCGTCAAACCGATCAAGCCGTACACGACGGAAGGGATACCGACAAACAGATCCGTTGCCGGACGAAGGATCTCGCGGATCCAACGCGGCGCAATTTTCGCCAGGAAGACAGCCCCCGCCAGCGCAAGCGGCGGCGACAATAGTACGGACAAAAGCGTAAGCACCAAGGTGCTGTACAGGAACGCAAGCGCTCCGAATTTATTCTGCGACGGCGTCCAGTCGGTGGAGAAGAAAAATTCGCCGGGAGTCACCCCCGTGAACGTCTTCACCCCTTGCCATCCGACAAACGCAATGATCGAGAAGATGATCGCCGATACGAGGACCGCGCTGCCGATGAAAACCCACCGCATGATGCGGTCGTTTCGGTTTTGAGACCTTGTCCAGCGGTTTAAATTCATGTTGTTGCGTTCGTTCTTTACATTCTCCGTCAGCTGATCGGCGAATGAATTCATTTGCCATTCCCCTGCTATCGAAAATTTCAAGAAAAGGACTTGGGCGGTCCTCATCCTTGTTATTCCTGTTCATAGGAAACTCTCTTCCTCATGATAGAGGATGAATGTAAGAGCAAAAACCGAGTATTGTTAAGGGAATGTAAAAATTGCGCCCGCTTCGACATTTTTCTGCACAAAAAAAGCAGGGACAGGAGCGTCTCTGCTTTTTTCATTCCAAGCGATTATTTTTTCAAAGTGTTAGCCGGCAGGAATCCTGCTTTTTCAACAAAGTTGTTTTGGAAGTCATCGCTCATCATGTAATCGAGGAACGCTTTTACAGCGCCTTTCGGCTCGCCCTTCGTATAAGCGTGCTCGATACCGTACAGCGGGTACTGGCCGCTCTTGATGGCATCCTTGCTGAAGGCTACGCCGTTGAACTTAACAGCTTTTACGTCGCCTTTGATGTAAGGCGTATCCACATAACCGATGGAGTTCTTCGTTTGACCTACCGCCGTTGCCACCGCACCGCTGGAATCCTGCGTTACGCCGTCTTTCGTAAATTCTTTTCCGTCTAGCACAATATTTTTCACGAGCGCTTTGGAGCCGGAGCCGTCCGGACGGTGTACGAGAACGATCTTCGCGTCGTCGCCGCCTACTTCTTTCCAGTTCGTAATTTTACCCATGAAGATGTCGGTCGCCTGCTGTTTCGTCAGGTTATCCACTTTCACGTCTTTGTTCACGATCAGGGCGAAAGGAGCAACCGCTACAATATGATCGACAAGACCTTTATCTTTATATTCCGCGACCGCTTCAACGTCGGAGTTACCGATGTCGGAAGTGCCGTCAGCCACGTTTTTCACACCTACGCCGGAACCGCCCGCCGTCGGGTTAATGGTCACTTTCGGATTTTTCTTTTGGAATTCGTCTGCCGCTACTTTAACCAAAGGAAGCAGTGCGCTGGAGCCCGAAGCCGTTACCGTTCCTTCTACTTGAGCCGTAGTTTCAGCAGGTTTTTGAGTGTTAGTGCTCGGCGCCGGTGTCGCTGCGCCCTGCTTCGAGTCGTTTGCAGCCGGAGCTTTTTGGCCGCATGCGGAAAGTACCCCCACGGATAATACGGTAACCATGGCAATCGTTAAACTTTTTTCGACAGCTGCTTGAACATTTCAGCATGTCCTCCCTTTTTCTCGTTTATTGTTTACTAGGACATCGTACCAAGCGTTTGTAAAGTTTAAACCAACAAAACGTTAAGCGAATGTAAAACTTTTCACGGCAGAATTTACGTTTCTTTTACATAAAGCGACGTTCGGTTTAATACTTTAGACCTACAATTATAGGTATATAAACCATGCGAGAAGGACATTGGAGGAGATACGAATGAGGATACTTACAAAGGCGGCTGGGGCTGCGACGTATCGTTCTTTAATAAGAACAACAGGCTGGACATTGAGACGCAAGCTGATTCTGGGCTTATCCGTAATGATGGCCTTATTCTTAATCGTGGCCGTTTACAGCCTGTATGAGGTTGGAATCATCAAATCCGAGCTCAAACAGCAGAATGAGAAGGTGGAGCTGAAGCTGATGGCGCTGGAGCTGAAGGAGCTCGTTCAAGAGCTGAATATTATCGCTTCGGGGCTTGAAATCTCAAAGAAAACGGAATACATACCGAAATATAATGAAAAAAGAAAGGTATACGACCAGCTCATCAAGCGGGTCGGCGATACGGTGCAGACGGAGGAACAGGCGGGCTGGCGGAGCAAGCTCATTCTGCTTACGAACGATTACACCAGCACCTTCGATACGGCCGCTAAGCTGATCCAGGATAATAATCTGCAGCCTAAGGACCTCGATTCCAACATGGAATATTTGTATAACGAATCGCAAAGGCTAATGGGAGAATTATTCGGCTATGTCGATCAATTTTACGTCTCGTATGCCCAGGATGCGGATGCGGCTGTAGCCGTAACACAGAATAAGCTGGATTCCACCGTCCGCATGATGATCGCGGCCATGATTTTGACCGCTGTATGCGGGACGACCGTAGCGTTCCTGCTGATTCGTTCCTTTACCGGACCTTTGCGGACGCTTCAGGAGGCGGTCAAACGGATGGCCGGCGGCGATTTGTCGCATACCATCGGCAGTGACAGAACGGACGAGCTTGGGGAGTTAAGCCGCAGCTTCGACCACATGACCGGCGAATTCCGCAGGTCGCTTCAGCAGACGCAGTCGATCGCTTCCTCGCTGTCGGAGCATTCCCACTCCTTCCGTGAGTTCTCGGGGGCTACGGCGGCGGCGAATCAGGATATCGTGCGGGCGTTTCAAGATATCTCCGCCGGTGCCGAGCAGCAGGCCAGGCATTCGGAGCATAGCGCCGGCCTGATCTCCGATCTCGAAGAGCGACTGCAGAACATCGCCGAGTTTACTGCGGTGATGCAGGGCCAGAGCCGGGAAGCCGCAATGAAAACCCAGAACGGCTCCGCCTCCATGGAAGCGCTCCGGACTGCATCGAGGCAGTCGCAGGACGTACTGGGCAAGGTGTATGAAGCGATGGACGGTTTATCCCGGGGCTCCGATCAGATCGGTAAGATCGTCACGGCGATAACCGAAATTTCGGCACAAACGGGCGTCTTGTCGTTAAATGCCTCAATCGAGGCCGCCAGAGCCGGAGAGCACGGCAAGGGCTTCTCCGTGATCGCCGAGGAAGTCCGGCGGCTGGCCGCCCAGACGAACGAATCGTCGAAGACGATCGGGCGCATGGTAACCGGGCTGCAGGAGCAGATGAAGGAGCTGGATTCCGCATTAGGCGATGCCCGGGAATCGTTCGTGCGGCAGAACGGCAAGGTGGAGGAAAGTCTGGAGGCCTTTAAGGAAATCCGCGACTCCATGGACGTGCTGTCCGGGTATATGGACCAGATTCACGAGCGGATCGCCGAAGCCAAGACGAGAAACGGGAGCCTCGTGGAATCGGTTCAATTCGTGGCGGCCATCGCGGAAGAAACGGCCGCCGGCGTCCAAGAGGTGCACGCCTCCTCGCAGGAGCAGGATGTGGCCATCCGCCAAATCGCTTCGGAATCGGAAGAAATCTTAAATTTGGCTCTTCGTTTGTTTGAGCAAATCCGGCGTTTCCGCATAGAGGAATCGCAAGAGGAGCCCGACCCGGCTCAACTGGAGCCAACTATGCTAAACCCTGGGGCCCCCGAGGAAGGGGAACAGCTGCCCGCATAACAAGAGGACCGTCCGCGGCTAGTGCCAGCGACGGACGGTCCTATTAATTAATTATTTAAATTGAATCGTCAAACGGCGAGCGCCAGGTGCCGGCATCAGCCTCAGGCCCTGAGGGATTGCCTCAAAGGCCGCCCCTTCCACCGATCGAACCTCGGAGAGGCCTCTCCACAGCAAGCTCCATGGCTTCGCCTGACCGGCATAGTCGATGTCGACGGTTGCCCTGCCGCCCTCGCGCACAGCTGTGACGGACAATTCCCGCTCGCCCTTCGGACTGTATACCGTAGAAGAAGCACTCTGTCCTTCTTCCAGCTCAAACACATGAAACTCCACTCCGTCCGCGAAGTCGTAATCCGGACGGCTGTTCTCCCGGCCTACCGGTATGATCGAATTCGGCCGGACATAGAGCGGCAGGCTAAGGTAGCCGTGCTGCTCCCGCTTCCACATGCCGCCTTCCACACTTTCGCCGGTGAGGAAATGCGTCCACGTTCCCTCCGGCAGATAGAAGCCGACGATGCCGTCCGGGCTGAACACCGGTGCTACGAGCAGCGAATCCCCCAGCATGTACTGGCGGTCCAGATAGTCGCAGGCCGGGTCCTCTCCAAATTCAAGCACCATCGCCCTCATGACCGGAAGGCCCGCCTCCGTTGCCTGCACGGAGGCGCCGTACAGATAAGGCATAAGCGAGCACTTCAGCTTCGTGAAGAAGCGGGTGACGTCCACCGCTTCCTCGCCGTACATCCACGGCACGCGGTAGGACCGGCTTCCGTGCAGACGGCTGTGGCTCGACAGCAGGCCGAAGGCTATCCAGCGTTTGTAGAGGTCGGCCGTCGACGTGCTCTCGAAGCCGCCGATATCGTGGCTCCAGAAGCCGAAGCCCGAGAGGCCGAGTGACAAGCCGCCGCGCAGGCTCTCCGCCATGGATTCGTATTCCGCCGAGCAGTCGCCGCCCCAATGAACCGGGAACTGCTGGCCGCCGGCCGTTGCGGAGCGGGCGAATACCGCCGCTTCGCCTTTCCCGAGCTTTTCCTCCAGCACGCCGAACACGAGTTTGTTATACAGGAATGAGTAATAGTTATGCATTTTCAGCGGATCGGAGCCGTCATAATACACCACATCCGTCGGAATGCGTTCGCCGAAGTCCGTTTTGAAGCTGTCCACCCCCATGTCGACCAGCTTCCGCAGGTATCCCGCATACCATTCGCAAGCTTCGGGGTTGGTGAAATCCACGACGCCCATGCCGGGTCGCCACAGATCCCACTGCCATACGTCGCCGTTCGGCTTTTTCAGCAAATAGCCGTTCTCCATGCCTTCATCAAACAGCTTGGAGCGCTGTGCGATATACGGATTGATCCAAACGCAGATCTTGAGCCCCTTGCTCTTTAGCCGCTGCAGCATCTGCTCCGGCTCGGGAAACACGCGGTCGTCCCACTCGAAATTGGTCCAATGGAATTCTTTCATCCAGAAGCAGTCGAAGTGGAACACATGCAGCGGCACATCCCGCTCGGCCATGCCGTCGACGAACGAAGTCACCGTCGCCTCGTCGTAATTCGTCGTAAACGAGGTGGTCAGCCAAAGGCCGAACGACCACGCCGGCGGCAGAGCAGGCCTTCCGGTCAGCGCCGTATAATGGTTCAGCACCTGCTTCATCGAGCCCCCGCCGATCAGGTAGTAATCCATGACCTCGCCGGGTACGCTGAACTGCACCTTGGACACCTTTTCCGACCCGACTTCAAGCGAGACCAGCTCCGGATGGTTGATGAACACCCCATAGCCCTTGCTCGTCAAGTAAAACGGCACGTTCTTATACGCCTGCTCCGTGCTCGTCCCGCCGTCCCGGTTCCAGATTTCCACGGATTGTCCATTTTTCACGAACGGGGTGAACCGCTCTCCAAGCCCGTAAACGCACTCGCCGACGGACAAGCCGAGCTGTTCTTTCATATAAGTCTGCCCGTCTTCGGATAAGACATAGCCCATGCTCTTGAAGCCGCTGGAGGTCAGATGCATCCCGTTATAATCAAAATCAAGCGACCAGTGCTCCCCTTGCGGATTCTCGCCGTCAGCCCCCGCTGGTCAGGCCGGCCTCCTCGGCGTCGTTACGGATGTTCACCGTATGTCCCTCGGCTTCGCGAATTTCAAAATCCGGTCCCAGCCTGCGGCGGCCTTTGTGGTGAAAGATTTGCACCCGGATCACATCCGGCATCGGCGAAGAGAGCCTTACTTCGATAAGCGGAGTGTCGAGCTCTCCCGACCGGTTTACAATCGGGCGCGGCGGCCCCAAGATGGTTAGGGAGTCGGAGCCCGCCTCGACCGCATGAACCTCGACCGGCGAAATGATTTGAAAACCCTTTCGAATGAGCCAATTCCCGTCGCTGAACTTCATTGCCTGTCTTCCTTCCGTTTCTGGATTGTTTGCAGCCTTTCTTTTGATTAAAATAATAATGACCTTTGTATGCGGTGTCTTGCAGAAAAACGGCATGTTTATAGCACAATTTTGATCATCGGGAGCTGGGGCATGAATAAGGATAATCTGCTGGAGGAAAGAGTTCACGGGGACGCGGAGTTCCCGCTCGGCGTCTATCAAGTGGCGGAGCGGTACGGCGGTGAAATGATCTTCAATTACCATTGGCATCACGAAATGGAATTGTTATATATGAAGGACGGGGAAGCCGAGATTCAGATCGGATCGGACCGGGTCCGTTTGTTTGCCGGCGAAGCGGCGATGATCCCAAGCGGTGAACTGCATGCCGCCTTTCCTTCGGAGGGAAGGCCTTTCTGCATGTATGCGGCCGTGTTCGATCCGGTTCTGCTCTCAAGCTCCACCGGCGATGCGGTTCAAAGAAGGTATATCGGGCCGCTGCAGGAACGCCGGCTGGTTCCGCCGCTGCATTTCCGCGGCACCGAGCCTTGGGAGAACCGATTGATCGGTCACCTGAGGGATTTGATCGAACGGTATATGAACCGAACCCCGGCATACGAGCTTCGGATCAAGGCGGATTTGTACCTGATCTTCTCCGAGCTGTTCGAGGGCGGAACGATGGTGTCCGCGGAGCCCTATGAGCCGTCCGACCACGGGAAGATCGACCGGGTGAAAAGAGTGCTGCGGCATATTCACGACCATTACGATACGGAAATCCGCGTTCCGGAGCTCGCGGCGCTTCTGAATATGAGCGAGGGGCATTTTTGCCGCTTCTTTAAATCGGTCGTCCGGAAAACGCCGGTGGAATATATCAATTCAGTCCGAGTAGACCAGGCGGTCAAGCGGCTGGAGCGCTCGGACCGGAAAATCATCGATATCGCCCTGGAGGTCGGCTTCGACAGCCCCAGCTATTTCATCAAAACGTTCAAGCGGCTGAAGCACTGTACGCCGTCGGAGTTCCGCGGCCGGAATACGCCGTCTTCGTGACGAGCGGGGAACCCGGCGCACCAGGATAAACGGCTACGCCGTCCTTGTCTTACAAGGACCAGCGCGTTTATCAAGTTTGATGCGAAGCAATAAGTCATGGACAACTTATACTTATCAAATGAAAAAATCCTTGCGGATTGCAAGGATTTCAGACCCTCTTCCTGCGGCGGTGGATCATGAAGTAGTAGCACATCACGGCGCCGATCTCCGCCGCGGCGATGACGACGCCCATCGGTACGGCGGTGCTGCTCCCGCCAATCCCTACAAGCGGTGCCACGATGCCGCCCGAAATGAGCGAGAGCAGTCCGAGCAGCGCCGAAGCGCCGCCGGCGGATTTTCCCTGATCCTGCATCGCCAGCGAAAAAGACGAGGTCGAGACGATACCGACGGACGACACGATCACGAACAGCGGCGGCAAAATCGCGAACAGCCCGGCGCCGATAAGAATCATCGCAAGCAGCGCGAGGCCCCCCAGCGCGGCCAACGTAAGCCCGGTAATCAGCGGCTTGGTCTCGCTGATCCGGCCTGCAAGCCTCCCTGTGAGCTGCCCGGCAATGATAATGCCGAGGCCGTTCACGGCAAAGATCAAGCTGAACATCTGCGGCGAAGCGCCGAATAAGTCCTGTACTACGAAGGGTGAACCGGAAATATAGGCGAACATGGCCGCGCTGACGAGACCTTGAGACAGGGCGTAGCCCATAAAGCTCCGGTTCGAGGCGAGACGGGCAAAGGTCGACAGCGTGTTCCTGAGCCCTCCCTTGGAACGCTGCTGCGGCGCCAGCGTCTCCGGCAGAACGAAGAAGACGGACAGGAGCATGATGACCCCGATTGCGCAGAGCACAACGAACACGCCGGGCCAAGCGGTCAGCTTCAGCAGCTGCGCCCCGGCAATGGGAGCTAGAATTGGCGCGGCCCCGTTGACGAGCATGAGTAGCGCGAAAAACTTCGTCAGTTCGCTGCCCGAGTACATATCCCGCACCATCGCTCTCGAGATGACGATACCGGCCGATCCGGCGGCCCCTTGGATAAACCGCAGCACGATCAGCGCCCAGATGGAGGTACTGAAGGAACACAGCGGCGAGGCAACCGCATAAACGATCAGTCCGATCAAGAGCGGCGACCGCCGGCCGCGCACGTCGCTGACGGGTCCTGCGATGAGCTGCCCGGAGGCGAGCCCCACGAGGCAGGCGGTCAGGCTGAGCTGGGCCAGCGATGTGCTGGTGTGAAGATCCCCGCCAGCGTAGGCAAAGCCGGCAGGTACATATCGATCGACAGCGGACCGAAGGCGGTCAGCGATCCCAGCACAATAGCCATCGTTAAGCGGCTTGAGCGCGCCCCGCTTGGAGACGCCGAATTTGATGCATCGTTCATAAAGCTCCTCCTTACTCCCTAATCCATTAGTCGACTAACTATTTTTCCCGTTTCAAATCTTCCAAATCCTGATGCATCTGCTGCAGAAGCCGCCGGAAGAGCAGCTTCTCCTCCAGGCTGAAATGCGCTAGAGCTCTCTCCTCAATATCGCGGAGCACGTTGTTCACCGCGCCGGTGGCCGACCGGCCTTTGTCCGTCAGGTATACGCGGGACAGGCGCTGGTCGTTCTCGTCCGGCCTGCGGACGACGAGCCCCGCCCGCTCCATTCGGGTAATCATCACGTTCATCGTCGCCGGCTTCACATGCACCTTGCGGGCAAGCTCCTTCTGAATTTGCCCGTCCGATTCGGTAAGCCGCATGAGAACGGGGGCTGGCCCGGAAACACGCCGTACTCCTGAATCAGCAGGTCGACGTTATGGCGATAGAGCCGGTACACATGACTGAGCAGATGGGTCAAGGACCTCGAATAATCGAATTCCATCACTGCAGCCCCTTTTCATTAGTCGGCTAATCGAATTACAGTGTAGGCCATTTTGAATGAAGTGTCAATAGAATCCAGTCCACGGAAGGTCCGAAAAATCCGGCGACTTCCTTCCTCATTTCTTCTCTGTCAAATTATTTCCTTACTCGGTAGGAATTCCCTATTTTTTGTAGAATTATCTCGTTGAGTGAGCTAGAAAGCTTTTGCCTGATTAACCAAAAAAATACAACAAGCAGCACAAGCTGCAATAGGAGTACCGATATGAGTCCGTTGCTTCAGGAGGCCAAATGAATGATGCCGACGATCATCTTAAACTCTCATGAACGATGCAGACAGACGGGATTAACGTCAACAAGCATCCCCAACCCGCTCACCCGGTTAAGCGAGAGGGAAATGATCAGAAAACAAACCAAATACCACGAAGTTCTCTCCGTTGTTCAGTTTTTCGGCAAGAAGATCTTAAACCTGCTCTCGGACAGCCCCCTTATGATGCTTGTTGCAGACAACGAAGGCCATATCATCAGTATTTTCGGCGACCAGCCCATTCGGGAAACGTTAGAAAAACTCGGGATCACCGAAGGCATCCAGCTGAGCGAACAGGAGATGGGAACGAATGTGGTTCACCTCGCGTTAAGCCATAAACAGCCGATGCAAGTGGTCGGTCAGGAACACTACCACGAATATCTTCATCAATCGGCATGCTACTGCGTACCTTTTCAGCTGAGGTTCATGAACAACCTTTCCGGGGCCATCGCTCTTATGACCGCCGCCGAATACCACAATCCTTATAACCTTCCTCTGCTGACCAGTATGGTGGATTCCATGGAACGGGAGCCGCTGCTCCGCAAACAAAGCAGACAGCAGGCCATTATCAATGAGCTTATGATCAATACGGTGAATAACGGGGTGATTATTACCGATCCGAAAGGAAATATCATCGAATTCAATCAATTTGCGGAAAAAATCACCAACCGGTCGAGGGAGCAGGTCATCGGCAATACGATTTTCGCCTTTGAGCAGTTCGGGAACCTTCTTTACGACGTTTTAAAATTCAAAAAACGATTCACGGACGTGGAGCTTATCTTCACCAATTCCCTCGAGGAGAGAACCATTTGTTTATTCGACGCCATGCCGATATACAACGACCAGCAAATCCTCATCGGCGCTTACTGTCAATTCCGGGATATCACCGAACGCTCCGAACTGGAGAAGCAAATTTTCAATGCGGAAAAGTATTCGGCGGTAGGAAAGCTCGCGGCGGGCATCGCTCATGAAATCAGGAACCCTCTTACTTCCGTGATCGGTTTTATCCAGCTGCTCCGCACGCGGAAGCAGGGCGATCCCGACTATGAGTACATCGATTTGATTTATGCCGAGCTCGAAACGATGAAACGGCTGATTACGGAATTCGTGCTGATGGCCAAGCCCGGATCTCCCGAACGAAGGCTGTGCGACATCGAAGCGTTAATTAAGGATACCGTCCATTTCATGGAAAGCCAGGCTCATTTGCGCAACTGCGTCATTCATTACGATGCGCCGAACGAGAACATTCATTTGAATGTCGATCCCTCCCAGCTCAAGCAGGTATTCATCAATTTGATTCAAAATGCGATGGAAGCCATGCCTGCCGGCGGCAAAGTAACGATCTCCACCAAAATCGACCATCTTCGAAAAGAGCTGGTGATCAGCGTTTCCGATGAAGGCATCGGCATCGCGAGCGATCAAGAGCGGGATGTTCTGACCCCCTTCTTTACCACCAAAGAGGAAGGGCTTGGACTCGGACTTTCCACCTGCGTCCGGATCGTGGAGAACCACAAGGGAAAGATCACATTCACATCCGAAATAGGGGGTGGTACGACCTTTTTCATTCAGTCGCCGTTGTAAAAACTATTTGAAGGAGGTTTTCCAGGTGGAAACCGTTGTATCGGCCTTAGTCCGTCATTTACGCAACTGGGGAGTCAAGCATGTCTTCGGCGTACCCGGCAAAGCCGTCGTCCCCTGATCCTGGAACTCGGCAATCAAGAGATCGAATATGTATTGTCCCGGCATGAAACCGGTGCAGGTTATGCAGCGGCCGGCTATGCATTGATGAATCAAACGCTAGGCGTCTCCATCGGAACCTCCGGGCCCGGCGGCACCAATATGGTTACAGCGGCCGGTCAAGCAAAAGCTTATCATCTGCCGGTATTGTTTCTCACCGGACATGCGGGCGCCAAAGTAACCGGCAGACCTTTAGGACAAGATTCCACTTTTTTTGCGTCCGATCTCGTGAGAATGTTTGAGCCCGTTACGTTGTTCAGCGCGATGGTGGAACGCGGGGACCAGCTTCCGGTTTATTTGCAGCATGCCTTCGAGCGGGCGATGTACGGCGTCAGAGGCCCGGTTCATTTATGCATCCCCTATGACGTCCAGACGGAGCTTACGCCGCCCTTTACGATACCTATCCCGAAGCACCGGTATACTACCGTCTCCACCATGCTTCAGGAGGCGTACGATTGGATGGAGCGCGCCAAGAATCCGGTCCTCTTTCTTGGCAAAGGCGTCCATATTTCAGGCGCGTATGCCGAGGTTCGGCAACTGGCCGAACAGTGGAACATCCCCGTGATTACAACGCCGGGCGGCAAAGGATCCTTCGTCTCGCAGCATCCGCTCCACGCCGGGCCTTATGGCCTAGGCGGTTGTCCGGAAGCAAGAATGGTCCTTGAGTCGGGCATCGATCTTCTTATCGCGGTCGGCACCAAATTAAGCGATATGTCGGTTCCCGGATTTACTGACGACATGGTGCCGCAGCGAATCATTCATTTTGACGTGGAGCGGACCTTTGTCGGGAAATCCTTCCCTTCCGAGACGCTCTTCATCCAAGGGGATGCCAAGCGGAATATCGAAGAGCTCCTGGCCCTCGTTCCTGCAGAGCACAAGGCTGCGAGCCAACCCGTCCGTGCGGAACGGAGCCATGGCGGCGAGAGCTCTTCGGGCGATGCGATTACCGCTGTAGAGGTGATGGACGTACTGGGGCATACACTTCCGGAAGATACCCTCATCTTCGGCGATGACGGAAGCCACAGCTACCACGCGATTCGAAGCCTGAATATTCCAAGGCCGGGATTTTTCCGGTTCGACGACATCTTTGCCGCCATGGGTCATGCCATAGGATATTCGGTCGGCGCGCAAATTGCGGCTCCGGACCGGAGAATCGTAGCCCTTACCGGGGACGGATGCATGTTTATGCACGGAACGGAAATCTCTACAGCGGTGAATCAGCAAGCCCCCGTCCTCTTCGTCGTTCTGAACAACGGCCGTCTGGACATGGTGAACAAGGGAATGAAGCATCATACCGGCCGCGCGGACGGTACCGTTTATGACGTCCCGCTGAACGTCACCGCCTTCGCCGCATCCATGGGGGCCCGGACCTTCAGCGCGCGGACGAAACCGGAGTTCGAAGAGGTTCTTCGTGAAGCTTTGCTAATCAGGGAAACGATCGTGATTGAAGTGCTGGTAGATCCCGAAGAAATTCCGCCCACGTTGGCGCGCGGATAGGAGCAGTGACCGCCCATGAATAGAGAAGAGAGATTAGAACTAGGGAGAAGAACGCTCGCCATGATGGCGGGCCGTCAGGGAGAAAAAATGGTTGCCGATCTGGAAGAAAACTTCCCGGAGCTGGCTCATATCGTGCTCGGCTTCGGTTTCGGGGAAATTTATGCCCGTGAAGGACTTTCGATTCCTCAGAAAGAGATGCTTTCCATCGCCTGCCTGGTGGCCCAAGGGGATACGGCCGGCCAGCTCCGGTTTCACTTCATGGTCGCGCTCCATTCAGGGCTCTCGAAGAACGAGGTGATCGAGACGCTGATTCACTGCATCCCCCATGTGGGTGTTCCTAAAGTGATGAATGCCTTCCATGCTCTCGCTTCCGTGCTGAAGGAGAACCCGCAGGAATAGATCGTGAAGAGGCGGTTACCTTCCGGTAGCCGCCTCGGTCCAGCATTCCGATCAGCGGCGGGAACGAAGCGGTCGGTCAGCACATTACACCGGCATAAAACGGGATAACGCAAACGGGCTAACATCATACCCCGTTCGTCCCTTGACCGCAAGGTCCGACAGCGACTCGCCTACGGCGCTGGCAAATTTAAACCCGTGCCCGGAAAATCCACCTGCGAGCAGCACATGCTCATGCTCCGGATGGCGGTCGATGATAAAATGCTCATCCGGCGTCAGCTCGTATTTGCATACGGCTCCCTTCTGCAGCCTTCCCGCGGCGCGCGGCATGAATGCCGCCAGCGCCCGCCTGAGGTCCGCTTCGTCTTCTTCATAGGTGCCGAACGGCTCAAAAGGCTCGCCCGGCCTCCACTCCCGGCCGCCGTCATGCCGGCCGATCTTTAGGCCCGAGCCGCCGATGCTTGGGAAGCCGTAGAAACCTCCATCCGCACTGCCGAAGGTGAAGCCGGGGAATCTCGCCGTATCGAACAGCGCTTCGTCGGATTCGAACCAAGCCACGGCCTTCCTTACGGAGCGGATCGGAAGCGGACCGAGCCCGCCGACCGAACCGAACCAGGCCCCCAAGCTAAGGATCAGCTTATCTGCTGTGAACCGGCCGGCCTCCGTGCTGACAGCGGCCCCGTTGCTGCTGATTTCAATATGCTTCACGGGCGTATTCGGGAGAAGAACGGCGCCGCTGGCCAGCGCCTGCTGTCGGTATGCACGGACGCATGCCTCGCTGAGCAGATATCCCGCTTCCGTTTCATATAATCCTATGTACGCTTCGGGAAGCCGGATTCCCGGCCAGCGCTTCACGATTTCGTCCGGAGACAGCGTCTCGACGGCAAGCTGGTATTCCTCAGCTCGCCACCGCTTGGCCTCCAGGGAGGCGGAGCCGGAAAGCCCCATGTTGAGCACGCCGGAACGGATGAGGAGCGGCTCCCCGCCGGTCTCCTCCAGCTCCTTCCACAACCGGTCCGCCCGGAGAGCCATCTGCGTATAAACCTCGTGTCCCGTGTAAGCATGTCGCATAAGCCGGGTTTCCCCATGGTGGCTTCCGGACGAATGAGGCGGGTCAAACGCATCGATCAGCGGCGTGCTTACACCCTGCCTGGCCAAATAATAGCCCGCGCTCATCCCCATGGAGCCGGCTCCGGCGATAATCATGTCATAAGATGTACGCATCAGCATACCTCCTCTATATGTGCATCCGCTGTGAGGGTATTCTTTTCCCGGTTCCCTTTTGTAGTATAATAAGATGTAAAGGAGTTGAAATCCTATTGGAAACCAGAGCCTTCGGCAAAACGGGAAAGCATTTTCCTATCCTGAGCTTCGGCGCTCAAAGAATCGTAGACGAGCACAACTGCTCGGAGGAGCAGGCGGTCCGGATCGTGAACCGCGCAATCGACGAAGGCATCACCTACTTCGATACCGCTCCCAGCTACTCGAACGGCCAATCGGAGGAAAGGCTGGGCCTTGTGCTGCGTGACCGCCGGCAGGAGGTCTGGGTCGCGACGAAGACGCACGACCGCACGCGGGACGGCTCTTGGCGTCTCCTTGAAGCGAGCCTCAAGCGGCTGCAGACGGACCGCGTCGACGAATGGCGGCTCCATAATATCATGACGATGGAGGAGCTGGACCAAGTCTTCGCCAAGGGCGGTGCGCTGGAGGCGTTGCGGGAAGCCAAGGAGCAGGGCGTCATCCGGGCGATCAGCATCAGCGGCCATACGAATCCGAAGGTCCAAACCGAGGCCATCGAGCGGTTCCCGTTCGACAGCGCATTGGTCGCCTTGTCCGCCGCGGATCACTTCATCTACAGCTTCGCCCATGAATTTCTGCCCAAGGCGATCGAGAAAGGCGTCGCCGTCATCGGCATGAAGGTATTCGCTCTCGGGAAGCTGGCACCCTGGTATGAGCAGGCGCTGCGGTACACCTTCTCGCCGCCGATCTCTACGGCGATCGTCGGGATGGAGTCGATGGAGCAGCTGGAGCAGAACCTCGCCGTGGCGCGCAGCTTCCGCCCGATGCCGGATACGGAGCAGCTCGAATTCTTCAAGGAAATCATCCACCTGGCCTCACCCGACGTGCTCCGCTGGAAAGCGAGCGAATGGATGTCCGGCCAGTGGTATAAACGTGCAGACAGTTAAGCTCCGCTTAACTGTCTGTTCGTTTCTGCTATCGTATTTAGCGCTTGAACCGCCGCCAGCACGAATAAAGCAGTGCCTGGCGCCAGCGCTTCCTCGTTAACCGTAAATTTCGGATGGTGCCACTCCTCGGTACCGCCGGTACCCATCCAGATAAAGCGGCCCGGTACTTCCTCCTGGTAAAAGGCGAAATCTTCCCCTCCGGCGGAAGGGCGCGCTGTCACGATTGGCAATCCCAGAATCTCGGCCGCTTTCCGCATCACTTCCACCATGTCGGGATCATTATTTACCGAGGGAATGCCCGGGAACCACCGGAACCTCGTCTCCGCCCCGTACCCCGACGCAATGCCGCCGGCAATTCGTTCGAGCAGCTCCGGAAGGCGGCTTCTGAGATCCCGGCCGAAGGTGCGTACCGTGCCTTCCAGGACGGCCTCGCCCGGTATCACATTCCATGAGGTGCCCGCTTGAAACTTGCATACGCTGACGACGGCGCTGTCGAACGGACTGATATTCCGGCTGACGGCCGTCTGCAGTCCGCCGACAATCGAGCTGGCCGCGACGATCGGGTCGATCACGGCATCCGGGATAGCCGCGTGCCCGCCCTTGCCCAGCACGGTGAATTTAAAGCCGTCCACGCCGGCCATCAGCGGTCCCGGCAGCAGGCCGACCGTACCGACGGGCGAGCTCCGGCTTGTTGTGCATCCCGAAGATCGCCTGCACGCCTTCCAGCGCCCCGGCTGCGATCATCGCCTTCGCCCCCGTTCCTTTCTCCTCCGCCGGCTGAAACAGAAGACGCACCCGGCCGCGAAGCTGCGCCGCATGCTCTTTCAACAGCGGCGCCGCCCCCAGGATGGCCGACGTATGAAAATCGTGCCCGCAGGCATGCATCTTGCCCGGGACCGCCGAAGCGAAGGGCAGTCCGGTCTCTTCCGTCACCGCCAAGGCGTCGATGTCGGCGCGCAGCGCAACGGTAGGACCCGGGAGCGCCCCGGTGATTTCGGCCAGCACGCCGACCGGCAGGTCCAGGGGAAGCAGCTCGATCCCCGCATCGCTCAAGAACTCCTTGATCTTTCGCGTCGTCTCGAATTCTTCCATCGACAGCTCCGGGTAACGGTGCAGATCGCGCCGGAACCCGATCAATCGGGGCAGCAGATCTTGCGCCTCACGGAGCAGCTGTTCAGGCGTCATGGCACGCTCTCCTTATTGCAAAGTTTGTTTGATGCGCTCAATCTGGGCCAAATGCGTCTGCACATGCTTGGTGAAGGCGGCCAAGGATTCCGCGGCCGTTACCGGTTCACCCTTGAAATTCAGGCCCGACTTGTTCCAGTCCTCTGCCGATAGCCGCCCGAACAGTAAAGTGTTAAAGGTAACCAGCGCCTGAAATAAGGAAAGATAATCCGAAGCGGAGCCTTCGTTCGCTTTCGATTCGCTTACCCACAGATCCTGCTGGAAGCCGGGCAATTGCACATTCGTTTCGGAGATCAGCTTGCGGATACGGAAGGAGAAGATGAGGCTGTGGTCGGCCAGATGGGAGAGCACCTCGGTGACGCTCCATTTTCCCGGGGCCTCTTTTCGCTTCAGTTGTTCATCGGTAAGCCCCTGGACCGCCTGCTTCAGCTGCTCATAGGTATTCTTATACGCCTCAAGATCGATTACGGATTGACTCATATCCGGATCCCTCCCATAGTGGTTGTTGCTTCTTATTCAGTGACGACGGCGGCGGCTTCGGGAACCAGCACCTTTTTCAGAAAAATCAGCTTGTCGTCTGTTCCCAAATCTCTTTCGAAAAAGCGCCGGTACCCTTTCCTTTCGTACATGGGAAGCAGACCAAGGATGCTTCTTCGAGGTCGCCAAGGTAACGGCCTGCGCCTTGTGAACATCCCGGACGATCCGCTTCTCTACGAAGGACAGGAGCCTGGAGCCGATCCCTTGATTCGCATATCGGGGATGAACCGCGAACCAGTACAGGAATGGAAATTCGCTTGCATCATGCTGCAATTTTAAGGAAATCGTAGCAGCGATGGCGCCGTCCAGCTGCAGCACATAGCAGTGATTGTCCTGGATATTGCTCCTGACCATCTCCAAATCCGCATGGACCGCCCGGAATTCAATGTTCAGGTCGCGGATCGACTGATAAGCGCCGCTGATGACCTCCAGCGGCTCCCCGGCATCCTCCGGTCCGGCCAAACGGTAAATCTCGCTCATACCTGCCACCTCTTTTCCATTATATAACATAGCTCCACTCCGCCGTAATGCGTTTCAGGAATTGTTTCGTCCTCTCTTCCGTCGGACGCACGAAGATCTCTTCCGGCCCGCCTTCCTCCACGATCTGCCCGTCGTCCATAAACACGACATGACTCGATACGTCCCGGGCAAAGGCCATCTCATGCGTAACGACGATCATCGTGACCCCTTCCTTCGCGATTTTCCGGATGACGGAGAGCACTTCACCCACCAGCTCCGGATCCAGCGCCGAGGTCGGTTCGTCGAACAGGATGACCTCGGGGTTCAGCGCCAAGGCGCGGGCAATGCCGACCCAGCTGCTGCTGTCCGCCGGAGAGCTCGCTCGGATAGGCATCCGCTTTGGGAAGCAGGCCCACCTTCTCCAGCACCTGAAGGCTCTGCTGCCTCGCGAACGGCTTCGGGACCTTCTGCACGACCACGAGTCCCTCCATTACGTTTTCCAGTACGGTTTTATGCTTGAAAAGGTTATAATGCTGGAACACCATCGCCGTCTTCCGGCGCAGGGTCAAAATGTCCTTTTTGCTCGGATGCTTGCACTGAACGGAATAATCGCCAATGGCTACCTCCCCGTCATTCGGCCGCTCCAAAAAGTTGATGCACCGAAGCAGCGTCGTCTTTCCCGAGCCGCTAGGACCGAGAATGCAAACGACATCACCCTTGTTCACGGTCAAATGGATGCCTCGCAGCACCTCCTGCTTGCCGAAGGACTTCCGGATGTTTGTGAGCCGAATCATGCCACTCCCCCTTATTATAAAGATTCAACCGCTTCTCCAGCAGGGCCGTCAGCTTCTCGGCGAGGAAGGTCAGACCCCAATAAATGAGTGCCGCGGCGATGAACGCCTCCAGAAATTTCAAATTCGAAGTGGCGACAATGTTCGCCTTCCCGTTGAGTTCGACCAGGCTGATCGTGAACGCCAGCGAAGAGCCGTGCAGTAATCCGATAAATTTGTGCAGCAAATTGGGCAGGCTTGCCATGAGTGCCTGCGGAATAAGTACGCGGCGCAGTCCCTGCGCTGTCGTCATGCCGACGGAATAAGCGGCTTCCATCTGCCCGGAGGACACCGATAAAATACCGGAGCGGATCGCTTCCGACATATAGGCCCCGGAATTCAGGGAGAAGGCGATCAGCACGAACGTGATGAGCGGAATGGCGTTCGAACGGAAGCTCCAGCCGTACTGCGCGGCCAGTGAATCGTACAGGAGCGGCGACCCCGAAATAAATGATCATGATGTGCAGAAGAAGCGGCGTCCCCCGGATGAAGGATACGTACAACCCGGCAAGCCGGTGAATGTACTTCACCTTGTACATCCGGATGAGCGCAATGCCGATGCCGATCACGAAGCCAAACAGCGCTGGGACGATGGAGATGACCAGGGTCAAGGGCAAGGCCTTTAAGATTTCGAAGAAAGCCGTTACGATAAAAGCATAATCAAGCTGAATGGCCGATCACCCCGCCTATCACCGGCCTGCGTTCATGCCTCTGCAGTCTGCGCTCCGCCGCGGCGAAGCCTTTTTCCAGCACGATGCAAATGGCATAATAAATGATCGCAAGCGCGATATAAATTTCCAGATAATGATGCGTGGTGCCCAGCGTCTCGGCTCTCCCGACCATATCCATCACCCCAAGCGAGAAGGCAAGCGAGGTGTCCTTTAGGCTGGAGACGACCAGGTTGCCGAAATTGGGAAATGCGATGGTTAGCGCCTGGGGAAGCACAACCCGCACGAACGCTTCAAGCCCGCTCATCCCGACCGAATAAGCCGCCTCCACCTGCCCCCGGTCCACGCCGCCTACGGCCGCGCGTACGATTTCGGAGAAGTACGCTCCGAAGTGCAGGCCGTAAGTAATGATGACGAACACCAGCGCCGGCACATCCCTTACGTCCACGTGCAGCCGCTTCAGCGGCTCGGGCAAAGCATAATAGACTAGGAACAGCTGGATCAGAATCGGGGTTCCTCTCATGAAGGACACGTAGATGATGACGAGCCGGTTCAGCACGGGCACACGGTACAGCCGCGGAAGGGCAATCAACAGCCCGACGATCATCCCTACCGCAACGGATGCCATCAGAATGAACAGCGTAATATGCAGGTAAACCAGTAACTTTGGAAGGAAAATCCAGATGAGATTAAAATCGAACGCTTTTCCCATGACCCCACCTTACACCCTTCTGCGTGATGTGAGCCTCATTCGTTCACCGTATAGTCCGCACCGAGCCACTGCTTGCTGAGCTTCGACAGCGTGCCGTCTTTCTTGATTTCCCGAAGCGCTTCGTCGATCTTCGTTTTCAGCTCGGTCTCGTCTTTGCGCAGAATGAAATAAACCTTCGAGTTGGAAATCGCCGGCCCCACCGTCTTCTGCTGCGCATCGGCCGCCTGGTTTCTTTGATCCACGGCAAACTGCGTGCTGATCGTGGCGTCCACACGTCCCGACTTCAATTGCGCGACGACATCGTTCGTTCCCCCGCTGCCCGAGTAGACAATATTGATCGCATTGTCGTGCGTCTTGTTATAGTCCTGTAGCAGCACGGAAGCGTTGCTGGTGGCTCCGACGATGACCTTCTTCCCTTTCAGATCGTCAATGGAATTGATATCGTTGCGGTCCTTACGGACCACGACCTTGTTCGGGAAGATGTTATAAGCCTCGTCGTTGAACAAAAATTTCTCTTGCCGCTCCTTGTTGACTTCCATCTGGTGCGCGATAAAATCGATTTTATTCGTTTCCAGGCTGAGAAGCAGGTTGGAGAAATCCATCGTTTTGAATTCAAACTCGTATTCCGGAAGCCGCTTGTCGATTTCCTTCACCAGCTCGACGTCATACCCCGTAAGGTTCCCTTTATCGTCGATAAAGCAAATGTTCGGAAACTGCGTCCCGGTGCCGACGATCACTTTCTTTGCTTTCACGGCGGCCCCCGCCGGTTTTGCCGAAGCTTCCGTACCCGCTTCCTTGCTCTGGCCGCAGACCGGACGTAAGGAACAGCAAGGCCAGAATCGATACCGCAATCGTTAATTTTTTCAAATGAAGTTCCTCCCAATATTCATATCCGTGTACTGCCGATACGCTAACGAGCCTGAACGGCCGCTTCGGCCCAATTTCTTATTTGTGTGATGACCGGTTCAGGCAGCGTCAGAACTCCCTGCTCCAGCTGAGCCCGGACGCGCGCTTCCGAGCCCTGTCCCGGGTAGGTAACGGGTACGGACGGGTCAACCGCCGGGGTGCCGGTCACCTCTTGCAGGAACGCTACCACCTGGTCGCGAAAAGCTTCCGTGCTTTGTCCGAAGAGGGTCGGATCGATCAGCAGGATCAGTGCGCCTCTTCGGCCCAGGGAGCCCTTTGAACCGATCGGAACGCCGACCAGCGCACCCGAGAGGATTTCGAATGCCAAGGCGAGGGCAAACCCTTTGTATCCGCCGAACGGGTTGACCGCCGCTACCTGATGAGGGTCCGCGGTAGGCCGGCCTTCCCGGTCGACGCCCCATGTCTCTGGGATTGGCTCCCCTTTAAGTTTGGCCAGCTCGACAAAGCCGATGGCCCGCTCCGATAACGCGATGTCGACGACAAACAGCGGATCCGTATGCGGGATGCCGATGCCGAACGGACTTGTGGAAACCGCCGCCTGTTTGCCGCCGTGGGGCACCATCAGGTTTTTGCCGCCGTATTCCCATACCAAAGTAACGGCTCCCCGCTCGGCACCGTACCGGGCAATAGCCCCCGGACAATTAAACCGTGTAATGTCGCTGATTCCGACGGCCAGCACCTTCTGGCTCTGAAGCCGCTGCAGGCTGAGGTCGATGGCGTCCCGGGCCACGAGATGGCCGCTGTCCCCGTTCCCGTGGATGCTGAGCACGGAGCCCTCGAAGCGCTCCACCTGGTATTTGCCCCTGTTTTCAAAGGCCTCCACCGCCGTGGAGAAAGAAGCGAAGCCGTGCGACGAGCGTCCTCGCAGGTCGGCATCGAGGTAATCCTCCGCCACGATTTCCGCTTCCTGTTCGGAAGCCCCCTTCTGTACCAGAATCTGCACGGCCAGCTTCTTCAGCTCGGAAATGGCAATGCTGGTGTAAGTCATCGTATATAACCCCCATCCCGCTTGATGGCCCCTATCCGCCCCCGCGAGTTCCAAATTAAATCATTCCAATAAAAATACTTGGTTATAGACACAATGAATTTGCTTCCCAAGCCACTTGAGGGGAGAAACGAATACGTCGAGCACGGCCGGCCTCCCGCTTACGACCCTCTTCTTACACCGGGTCGTGACATGCTACCCAGCGGCCCGGTTCCCACTCCCGCAGCTCGGGCTCCGCTTCACGGCACTTCTCCGTCGCCGCCGGGCAGCGGGTATGGAAGCGGCGACCGGATGGCGGATTCGCCGGAGACGGCATTTCGCCTTGAACCGCGATGAACTCCCGCTTCCGGAGCGGGTCGGGCCGCGGCACGGAGGAGAGAAGCGCCTTCGTATAATGATGCGCCGGCCGCCGGAACAGCTCCTCGCTCGGGGCGATCTCGACCAGCTTGCCCAGATACATGACACCGATCCGGTCGGAAATGTGGCGTACGATATGAAGACCGTGCGCGATGAACAGATAGGTCAGATCAAGCCGGCTCTGCAGTTCCTGCATCAGGTTGACGATCTGCGCCTGCACGGATACATCCAGCGCCGACACCGCTTCATCCGCAAGAATAAACCGGGGCTCGAGTGCGATCGCCCGGGCGATCCCGATCCGCTGGCGCTGTCCGCCGGAAAATTCATGCGGATAACGGTCGTACCAGGACGGACTCAGACCGACCTTATCCAGCAGTTCCTCAACGCGATCCCGCTTCCGCCTGCCGCTTAGTCCCTCATGCACGGATAAAGGCTCGCCGATGATGTCCCCGATACGCCAGCGCGGATTGAGCGAGCTGTACGGATCCTGGAAAATCATCTGCATCTCGCGCCGGGCCTTCCGAAGGGCGGATCCGTCCAGCGACGTTAAATCCTGACCTTGGAACAGAACCCGGCCGCCCGTCGCCTTCTCCAGCTGCAGCATGACCCGGCCCAAGGTGGATTTGCCGCTTCCCGATTCGCCTACAAGGCCGAACGTTTCTCCTCTGCGAATGGTGAAGGATACCTCGTCGACGGCGCGAATCTGCCCACCGGTCCGCAGAAGCCCTCCTCCTTTGACCGGGTAATATTTGCGCAGCCCTTTCACTTCGAACAGCGGTTCATCCGCCGCCGAAGGAGCGACAGCGTGCCGTGCCTCCGGTGTGGCTTCCGAGATCCGAACCGTCTTGGGGGCGAAATTCCATCCAAGCGGCGCACTCAGATCCCCCGCGTACCAGCAGGCCGCCTTGCGGCCATTGATTTCGGCAAGCGGCGGGTTTTGATGCATGCAGGTATCGGTCTTGTACGGACACCGCGGATGAAAGCGGCGACCGGTCGGCGACTCCGCCAAATTCGGAATCGACCCTTCGATGGCGTACAGCTTCGCCGAGCGGTCGCTATCCATCGTCGTGATCGACTGCAGCAAACCCTTCGTGTACGGATGATGCGGGTGTTCGAACAGTCTGCCGGGACGTCGCCTCCTCCACCACCTCGCCGGCATACATTACCACGATGCGGTCGGCCATTTCGGCCGCAATGCCGAGATCATGGGTGATGAGTAGGATTGCCATATGGAATTCCTCTTGAAGCTCCCGCAGCAGCTGCAGGATTTGCGCCTGGATCGTGACATCCAGTGCGGTCGTCGGCTCGTCGGCAATGAGCGAGCTCAGGCCCGCAGGCCAGCGCCATCGCAATCATCGCCCGCTGCAGCATGCCCCCGGACAGCTCGTTCGGATACTGTTTCATGCGCGGCTCCGGTTCGGGAATCCCGACCCGGCGAAGAAGCTCAACTGCTCGTTCCGAGGCCTGCGCTTTCGTGGCGAGCTTATGCTGGACGATCGACTCCGTGATTTGGTCGCCGATCGTAAATACCGGATCGAAGGCGGCCATCGGCTCCTGGAACACCATCGCGATCCTTTTCCCCGCAGCAAACGCACCTGCTCCTGCGGCAGGGCGGCCAGGTCTACGCCCCCAAACCCGATGCGGCCGCCCGCAATGACGCCGTTCTCGTAATCGATCAGCCGCATGATGGATTTCGACGCTACGGTTTTGCCGCTGCCCGACTCCCCTACGAGGCAGACGGTTTCCCCGCCTGGATCGTCAGGGATACGTCCGCAATCGCGGTTAGCAGTCCTTTCTTCGCCCGGAAATAGACCGTCAGCCCTTGAATATCTAGCAGTTGTTCCATGCTGATCCCCTCCTGCTATGCCCTGCTTTGCTTGGGATCCATGGCATCCCGGAATTTGTCTCCGATCAAATTGACAGATAGCACGAATAACGTAATCGTCAGCCCCGGAAAGGTGGAGATCCACCAAGCGACCGTCAAATAGCCTCTTCCTTGGGAGAGCAGCGCCCCCCAGTCGGGAATATCTTTGACTACGCCGAGTCCCAGAAAGCTGAGTCCCGAGCCGATGAGAATCGAAGAGCCGAGGCCGATCGTTGCCATCACCAGCAGGGGAGTCCAGGCGTGGGGAAGGACATGCTGGGCGAAGATGCGCCAGCCCGGCGTCCCGATCGAACGCGAAGCCGTAATGAACGGCCGGCCCTTGATACTCAGAATTTGGCCTCGGATCACCCTGGCATATCCCGGAACGGCCGAAATGGCCACCGCCAGGACGATATTAAACAAGCTGGGTCCCAGCGCTGCGGCTATCGCTAAAGCAAGCAGCACGCCCGGGATCGTCATCAGCACGTCGATGATCCGCATCAGCACCGCATCGACGAAGCCGCCGATGTAGCCCGATACCGAACCGATGATCCCGCCGGCCAGTGCTCCGGCCAGCACCGATGCAATACCGATGAAGAGGGAGTCCCGGCCGCCGTAGACCACGACGCTGAATACATCCCGGCCGAAATAATCCGTACCGAACAAGTGCCTTACGCTAGGGGCTGCAGCAGGCTGTCCGTGAACATCTCCGTCGCCGAATAAGGGGCAATCCACTTCGGGAATAACGCGCAGAGAGCAATGAACAAGACGGCGAGTGCCGCCCCGTAAACGAACAGCTCGGAAACAGCCAAACGCCTGAATCCTCCCGCGCGGGAAAACGCAGCTTTTTCCCCTGCCAGGCAGAACTTACCGGAATTGCTTCTTTCATAACCTTTCTCCTCCCAAGCCCAACTACCCGGTACGCCTCACCCGAGGATCGATGAGCGAATAAGAGATATCGACAAGCACATTAACAAGAACGTAGATGATCGCCGTGAAAAAGATGACGCCCTGCACCACCGGCATATCCCTCGCCATAATCGCGTCCGCAATGATCCGGCCGATGCCCTGCCTGGAAAACACCGTTTCGATCACGACGGTACCCGCCATCAGATCCCCGATATGAATGCCGATGACCGTCACGGCCGGAATGAGCGCATTGCGCAGCGCATGCCGGTACATTACGATTTTCTCGGATAAGCCTTTGGACCGCAGCGTCACGATGAACGGCTCGCCCATCACTTCCAGCATGCTGCCACGCACCATCCGGACGATGAACCCCGCTCCGACGATGCCGAGAGCAAGCGAGGGCAGCACCAGGGTTTCGATGCCGTCCGAGCCCATTGCAGGAAACCAGCCGAGGTAGACGGAGAAGATCAGGATCAGCAGGATCCCGGACCAGAACGTCGGCATCGAGATGCCGAACAGGCCGACCAGACGGGCCACGATGTCGATCCAGCGGTTGCGGTGAACCGCCGACAGCACCCCTAACACAACACCTACCACGAGGGAGAAGAAGGTACTGGCCAGGGTCAGCGATAAGGTCGCCGGAAAATGCTTTAATATCTTGGGAAGCACCGGCTCGCTATTCAGCATCGATTTGCCGAAATCACCACGGATCATCTCCGCTAAATAATGCCCGAACTGAACGTAAAACGGCTGATCGAGCCCGAGCCGCTTGTGCAGGTTCTCAATCATCTCCGGCGTAGCGGACGCCGGATCAATCATGGACAGCACCGGATCGCCTGGCAGCACATAGAGGATGCAGAAGACGAGCACCAGGGATCCGAAAACGACCAACAAGGAAGAAACAAGCCGTGTGATTATCGTTCCGCCCATCATGGCGACTCCTTCTTAGCTTATTTTTTCTGAAGATTCACGTCGTTGAACAGCGGATAGCCGAGAGAATCGAACTTCAGGCCGCTTACGCTCTTCGCTGCGGCAACCGTGTAAGGAAAAACATAAATCGGAAGAATGACGGCGTTATCGATAATATAGTGCTGGACCTTTTTATAGATTTCGACTCGTTTCTTCGGGTCCTGCTCGACCGTGCCCTGATCCAGCAGCTTATCGACCTCCGGATCCTTCAGCCCGGAAAGCGTAGGCCTGCCGGCTCTGCCTGAATCGGAGTAGTAGAATGCCCGCAGGCGCTTCCGGATCGGAGTTGACCTGGCTGTTGCCGTATAGATCATAGTTTCCGTTCGTGTAGATGACGGTGGCCGTATCCTTCGTAATTTCCACATCGACGGCGATCCCGATCTGCTTCAGTTGCTGCTTGACCATGACGGCGATATCGTTGCGCTTCTCCCGGTTCGGCGAGCCGTCGACATAATGAATCGTCAGCTTCTTGCCGTCCTTCTCCCGGATGCCGTCTGCTCCCTTCACCCAGCCCAGCTCATCGAGCAGCTTCCCCGCTTTCACCGGATCCGGCTTAATGGAATTTTCAAGGGACGGATCATAGCCGAGTATTCCCGGCGTCAGTGGAGACCAGGCCCGGTCATAGGTTCCGAGGTACAGCGTCTTGACGATCGAATCGACGTCTACGGCAAGCTGCAGCGCCTGTCTGGCCTTCACTTCGTTCCAGGGCGGCCTTCTTACATTAATGAAGAGCGTGTAAGGCAGTCCCCCTGTATTGGCCTTATAGAGCTGGAACTTCGGATCGTTCTTCAGCGAAACGATATTTTGCGGAGGCACCGTCTCCACGGCCAGTACCTGACCGCTCTGCACGCCGCCGATCCGGGTCGCTTCCTCCGGAATAATTTTGAACGTGATTTTATCGAGGTACGCCTGATCCTTGTTGCCGACAAGCTCGGGAGCCCATTTGTAACCCTCGTTTTTCTCCACCTGGATCTCTGCATTCTCATCCCATTTCACGAACTTGAACGGGCCCGTTCCCACCGGATGCTTGCCGAGCTGATCCCCGTATTTCTTCGGCGCCGCCGGGGAGACGATACCCAGCATCGCCTGACTCAAATTGCCCAGAAAAGCTTGCGACGGCGTCTCCAGGTTCAGCTTCACGGTGTACTCGTCAACCACTTCCGCCGATTTGTAAGGCCGGATTAACGCCAGGGCGTTGGCGGCCTTCGTCTGCGGATCGATGATCCGGTCATAATTGAATTTGACGGCTTCCGCGTTAAACGGCGTGCCGTCCTGGAACTTCACATCCTTGCGCAGCTTGAACGTGTAGCTCTTGCCGTCGGGTGACACCGACCACTCCGTGGCCAACCAAGGCTTGATGGAGCCGTCGGGAAGCTGAACGACCAGGCTGTCGTAGATCGTCCGGAACACCCGGACCGCCACAGCCAAACCGCTTCGGTGCGGGTCCAGCGTATCCGGCGAAGTGGCCAGGCCGAAGGTCAGCTCACCGCCCGGTACCGGCTTAGCCTGATCCGCCCCTTGTACCGCTCCGGCCGCTTTGGCTCCGCCATCCTTGGCCGCACTGCTGCAGCCCGATAGCACCATCAATAACACTGCCGCCAGCGCCAAGTATTTCATCCCTGCCTGAATAGCTTTCAACTGAGATCCCCCTGCCGCATCTAGCTCGTAATTGTCTCTATTTCTCTCGCTTTCGTATAGCGGTTAACCGGAACCGGCAGGCCGAAATTTCCGCGCAGCGTCCCTGCCTCATACTCCGTGCGGAACCGCCCACGCTCCTGGAGAATCGGCACCACCAGATCGACAAATTCATGCACCGCCCCCGGGTAAGCCTCCCCGAGAATAAAACCGTCGGCTGCCCGCGAATCGAACCAATGCTCAATCTGATCAGCCACCTGCTCCGGCGTGCCGAAAAACTCTCCTTTCCTCGTCGTAACCTGCAGAGCGACCTGGCGCAGCGTCAGATTCTCCTCCTTCGCCTGCCGTTTGATCCCCTCCGTGCGGAACCGGAAAGCGTCGCCGCCTACATCGCCCAGCTCCGGGAACGGTTCATCCAGCGGATACTGCGAGAAATCGTGGTGATCAAAGAAGCGGCCCAGGAAGTTCAGCGCGTCCTCTATGCTCACGAGATTCGCGCTCTGCTGGTACTTTCGCTCCGCCTCCTCCTCCGTGCTGCCGATAATCGGCGAGAAGCCGAGAAAGATGAGTAGATCGTCCGGCGACCGGCCGTAAGCCGCCGTCCGCCGCTTGAGATCCTGATAAAACTCCTTTGCCGCTTCCAGGCTGTCATGATTCGTATAGACCGCGTCCGCTTCCTTGGCCGCCAAATTGCGGCCGTCATCCGACGAACCGGCTTGGAACACAACCGGATGCCCCTGCTTCGTCCGTCCGATATTGAGCGGACCCTGCACGGAGAAGAACTCGCCTTTATGGTTCAGACGATGCATTTTCTGCGGATCAAAGAACACGCCCGACGCCTTATCCCGGACAAAAGCATCCTCCTCCCACGAATCCCACAGCCCTTTCGCCACCTGCAGAAACTCCGTTGCGATCAAGTAGCGCTGATCGTGATTCGGGTGCCCCTCTTTGCTGTAATTGGCGGCCGAGCCTTCGAGCGGAGAAGTGACCACGTTCCATCCCGCCCGGCCCCCGCTGATATGATCGAGCGAAGCAAACTGCCTCGCTACCGTGAACGGCTCGCTGTATGAGGTGGAAAGCGTAGCGACGAGCCCGATGTTCGAGGTCACTGCCGCCAGCGCAGAAAGGATCGTGACCGGCTCGAAGCGGTTCAGGAAGAACGGAATTGATTTCTCATTAATATAAAGGCCGTCGGGGATAAACAGAAAATCCAGCTTGCCGGCTTCTGCCTTCTGCGCCAGCTTCGTATAATAGGCGAAGTTCACGCTTGCGTCCGCTACCGCATCGGGATGCCTCCAGCCCGCCATATTGCCCCCGGCCCGCGAAGACCTGCGCCGAATCTCAATTGTCGTTCCCTTGTCATCTATTCGTCCTCCTTGTGAGTTCGGTGCTTCGCCTTAAGGCTGGGCAACGGCCGCCCTTGCTTTGGTGTAGCGGTTCTCCGGAATCGGAACGCCCAAATTTCCGCGCAGCGTATCCGCTTCGTATTCGGTGCGGAACAGCCCCCGCTCCTGTAACAATGGCACCACCAGATCAACAAAATCGGCGAGACCGCCGGGCACGGACGATCCGATGATAAAGCCGTCGGCTCCCTCCGCCTCGAACCACTCCTGAATGAGACCCGCGACCCGTTCCGGCGTTCCGACAAACACGCCCTTCGGCGTCGCCGCACGGAGCGCCACCTGACGCAGCGTCAAATTCTCCTCCTTCGCCTGCCGTTTAATCCTGTCGGTCGTGCTCTGAAAGCTGTTCCTGCCTAAATCACCCAGGTCGGGGAACGGTTCATCGAGCGAATACTGCGAGAAATCATGGTGTTCGAAGAAACGTCCCAAGAAATCGAGCGCATGTTCAATCGTGACCAAATTGGCGATTTCCTGGTATTTACGCTCCGCTTCCTCCTCCGTTCGGCCGACGATCGGCCCGATGCCCGGCAGGATGAGAATCTCCTCCGGGGAACGGTCGAGGGCGGCCGCACGGCTCTTCACATCCCGGTAAAACCGCTGAGCCTCCTCCAGTGTCTCGTGATTCGTAAATACGGCATCCGCTTCCTTCGCCGCCAGGCTCTTGCCGTCTTCCGACGACCCGGCCTGGAAGACGACCGGTCAGCCCCTGCCGCGATCTTCCGATATTCAGCGGTCCCTGCACGGAGAAAAACTCACCTTTATGGTTCAAGCGGTGCATTTTGTCCGGATCGAAGAACACGCCCGATTCCTTATCCCGGATAAAAGCGTCCTCCTCCCACGAATCCCACAGCCCTCTGGTCACCTGAAGGTACTCAGTGGCAATCCGGTAACGCTTCTCGTGATCCGGATGCTCCTCCAGCGTCTTGCTGAAATTCAGCGCCGAGCCTTCGAGCGGGGAGGTAACAACGTTCCAGCCGGCCCGCCCGCCGCTGATATGATCCAGGGATGAGAACTGCCTCGCCACCGTGAACGGCTCGCTGTACGATGTCGAAAGCGTGCCGACGAGACCGATCCTCGAGGTGACCGCCGCCAGCGCTGACAGTATCGTAACTGGTTCGAAGCGGTTCAGAAAATGGGGAATCGACTTCTCCGTAATATATAAACCGTCGGCGATAAACACGAAGTCGAACTTGCCGGCTTCCGCTTTCTGCGCATTTTCCTTGTAAAAGCCGAAATTGACGCTCGCGTCGGCGACCGCATCCGGATGCCTCCAGCCGGTCATCGATCCGCCGACGCCGTGGATGACGGCCCCCAGCCTCATCTGTCTTTGTTTGGACATACCGCTCTCTCCGCCCTTCTACGTATCCGTTTATTTGTTCCGTTCCGATCTTAAGAGTTAACTTTCACTTTCGCATAACGGTTCACAGGAACCGGCGGCCCGAGAATTCCGCGCAGCGTATCCGCCTCATATTCCTTCCGGAAGATGCCCCGCTCCTGCAGAATCGGGATGACCAGGTCGACAAAATCGTCAAGCCCTCTCGGCACGCCGGAATGAACGATGAAACCGTCCGCCGCCTCTTCCTCGAACCACTGCTGAACGAGGTCCGCCACCTTCTCCGGCGTTCCGATAAAGTTATCTCTCGGCGAAGCGGTCCGCAGCGCCACCTGCCGCAGCGTCAAATTCTTCTCCTTGGCCGTTTGCTTGATCTTATCCGTTGTGCTGCGGAAGCTGTTGTCGCCGATATCGCCGAGATCCGGGAACGGCTCGTCGAGCGGATACTGCGAGAAATCGTGATGATCGAAGAAACGGCCCAGGTAGTTCAGCGCATTCTCGATGGTGGTGAGGTTTACGATCTCCTCATATTTCCTTTCCGCCTCCTCTTGAGTGCGGCCGACTATCGGACTGATGCCCGGGAAAATGAGGATCTCCTCCGGTTTGCGGCCGTACTTCGCCGCCCGGCTTTTCACATCGCGGTAAAAGGCCTGGGCATCTTCTATGGTTTCATGCCCCGTAAATACGGCATCGGCCGATTTGGCCGCCAGCGTCCGGCCACTGTCCGAAGAGCCGGCCTGGAAAATCACCGGTCCCCTGCTTGGAGCGGGCGATATTCAGCGGGCCTTGGACGGAGAAGAACTCTCCTTTATGATTCAAGCGGTGCATCTTCTCCGGATCGAAGAAGACGCCCGACTCCTTATCCCGAATGAAGGCGTCGTCCTCCCAGGAATCCCACAGCCCTTTCGCCACTTCGAGATATTCCTCCGCAATCCGGTAACGCTGATCATGCGTAGGATGCGGCCTGTTGTTGAAATTGAGCGCGGAACCCTCCAACGGGGAGGTGACCACGTTCCAGCCGGCCCGGCCTCCGGAAATATGGTCGATGGATGCGAACTGGCGCGCTACGGTAAACGGCTCGCTGTAAGAGGTGGATAAAGTGCCGACAAGCCCGATCTTCGAAGTGACCGCCCCCAGCGCGGAGAGGATCGTAATCGGCTCGAACCGGTTCAGAAAGTGCGGGATCGATTTCTCGTTAATGTACAGGCCGTCCGCGATGAAGACGAGGTCGAATTTGCCCTCCTCGGCCTTCTGCGCCTGCTGCTTATAAAATCCGAAGTTGACGCTCGCGTCCGAGAGAATGTCCGGATGCCTCCATCCCGACATCGTGCCGCCTACACCGTGAATCATCGTTCCCAGCTTCAATTGTCTTTTGACTGCCATAACCATCCACCCCTATCCTTTTTTTAAAATTATACGGCCAGCTCCGAGAAGGCTTCCTTCAGCGGCTCATAGGCATGCAGACGTCTGTCGAAGCCTTTCATCGCCACCGCGAGAATCAGTTCCTCCGCGCCATACGCCTGCCCGATATCCAGCAGCTGCCTGCGCACGGTTTCCTTGGAGCCGTGAATGATCTTGGCCTCCTTCACTTCCACCGTGTACTTCTCATCCGTCTGGCTTCCGAATTTCTCCGCCTGCTCCAGGCTTTTCACCGTCACGGTCCGGCCGCTCTCCAAATGAATCTTGACCACCTTGTTATCGGCTGCAAGCTCCTTCGCTTCCTCGTCCGTGTCGGTTACGATCACGGACAGCGCGAGCAGCGCCTCCGGTACGGCCGGCGCCGGGGCCCGGAATTCCCTGCGGTACGTCTCCAGCGCCTGCCGCAGGACCGGCTCATCGCCGTTCAGGAACTGGGCGAAGACGTAGGGGATCCCGAGACCCGCCGCAAGCTCCGCGCTCGAAGCGCTCGCTCCGAGCAGGTACAGGCCGGCCGGCTGCGCAGCTACCGGGACCGCCTTCACCCCGTGCAGCGGATGGTCCGGCTCCAGCGCATCTTGGAGAAACCGCCGCAGCTCCGCCAGCTTCTCCGCCAGCGTTCTTCCGCCGCCGGCGGCCTCCTGCTGCAGCGCCTTGGTTGAGCGGGGCAGGCCGCCCGGGGCTCTGCCGATGCCGAGGTCGACCCGCCCCGGGGCCAGCGAAGCGAGAACACCAAAGTTCTCGGCCACCTTATACGGGCTGTAATGCTGCAGCATGACGCCACCGGAGCCGATCCGGATCCGGCTGGTCTTGGCCAGCAGGTAAGAGATCAGCACTTCGGGAGAAGAACCGACGACCGTGTCCGAATCGTGGTGCTCGGATACCCAAAACCGGTGATATCCCCACGCTTCCGCTTGTTGCGCCAACTCGACCGTATGCCGGAACGCATCGACCGCCGTTTCATCCTCTCCGATCGGCGTTTGATCTAGAATGCTTAATTTTAACCCCACATGGATCCCTCCCGGATGCCCTTCAATTTCCTTTCACAATAACAATAAATCCTATAAGTTTTGTCGGTATTAACGGTATAAAAAAAGTCTAACATCGCCTCAAAATCCCGTCAACGGGCCGCGTAATAGACATTTTCGATTCAACAATAGAACCTTTCTATCCAAAAAGAATGTTCCTCCCGCCCGACCCTCTGGACAAATCGACGATGATACTCGAATATGCCGTGCCTCCCGCTTTCAGCGAAATCACGTTGGTCCTGAGGGAAATGCCGGACGCCGCAGGGATAGGTATGGGCCTAACCTTCCGCTCCAGGAGCTCCTCCCGGACGCAAAGCTCCGGCAGGAAGCCGATTCCAACGCCGCGCAGCACCAGCTTCTTCGCCGTCTCCAGGTTATCGACATGCATGGAGATATTCGGCGGGCGGTCCAGCGTCTCGAACAACCGGTGAATTCTCATCCAATCGAGCGAACCGCACTCGAAGAATACGAGCGGCTCCCGGCCCACTTCCTCAATCGTAACCTCTTCTTTCGCGGCGAACGGATGATCCTCGCGGACAAACAGACGGATCGGATCCTCATAGAACTTTACGGAGTCGACGTGGGGATGCGTAATGTTCCGGACCAGCCCGAGGTCAAGCTCCTTGGCCAGCACCTTCTCCAGAATGGCCTCGCTGGAGGCCGTGGTCAGCTTGATCTGCGTATCGGGATACTTCTGCTTGAGGCGGGGCAGCAGTTCGGGTATGACATAGTTCGCCACGGACACGGTGCAGCCGATCCTTAGCTCGCCCAGGTTGGTCTTCGCCTGCGGCTCCTGCCGGCCTTTTTTATAAAATTGAAGAATCTGCTGCGCATACGGAAGAAACTGCTTCCCCTTCTCCGTCAGCGTAAAGTGCCTTCCCTCCCGGTCGAAGAGCCTGGCGTCCAGCTCCCGTTCGAGCGACTGAATCCGGGCCGTGATGGAGGGTCTGCGATAGGAACAAAGCGTCTGCCGCTTTATTAAAGCTGTTAAAATGAATCACATAGACGAAGGCTTCAATGTTCTCGATGTTCAAACCGTTCCCTCCCAAACACAAGTAATCCTATAGTTTAAATATTAATATAACACAGGTTTTGGAAATTAGAACGGGTTAAAAGAAAAAAAACAGAGGGGCGGCTCCCATCTGTTTTGATCGGCAGAGTAAAATTTACTTGGCGTACAGCCTAATCAATCGCGGAATGAACAAGAGCGGATACAGCAGGAGGTACAGGTTCGGAATCCACCACAGCGGATCGAACTCACCGCGGACCGACCAGAAGGATATCGCCATCAGCCCGGATACGAACGTCAGCATCAGCGAGATCAGGGACCAACCGGCCCAGACCGGCCGGCCTTGCTTGTGGAGGGACAGGCTGTACAGCCCGGTAAGGGAAATCAATAAATCCAAAGGCATGAACGACCAGTTCCAAGAGACCAGCAGAGGATTCGTGTAATCGTTGTACAAGTATTCCGGCGGAATCAGCTTCAGGGCCGTGACCGTCCAATACAGAATAAAACCGATGTCCGTGATCCAAATTAAGGTACGAAGCGAATTCAGCCATAGCTTGCTTTCCTCGACATGTCCGCGGGCTTCCATGCTTACTCCCCTCCTGGGACCGATCGTCCCCGGACGCCGGGAGAACGCCCGTTTCTCCGGCAAGGCCGGCTGCGGGCCGCGGTGCCCTCTTGCCCGGGATTCGCCGAAGCGCCGTGCGAATTGCCGCTCAAATTCAGGCCGATCACCCCGATGATGATGAGGATGATGCAGACGGCTTTCACGAGCGACATGGATTCGTGAAAATACAAATATCCGATCACCGCAATGACCGCCGTCCCCGCCCCGGACCATATCGCATACGCCACGCTGATATCGATTTGCTTCAAGGAATAATTCAGCGAGGTGAACGCCAGCAAATAACAAACAGCCATCAGCACCGAAGGCACGGGCCGGGTGAAGCCCTGCGAAAATTTCATCGACACCGTTCCGGCGATTTCCAGCACAATCGCGGCAACTAAATACAACCAATACATGGGGCGCTCCTCCTTACTAAGATATTCCTGGTACCCTTTCCGTCCCCGTTAGGGCCATTCCGTTCAAAAAGGCGTCCGCCATCGTCTGAACCGCCTCAGCCAGCGTGCTGTCTGTATGCATCAGAAAATCCTGATCGTACAAGCTGGCGGTGGCTCCCTTCATCAATTGGACCAAAGTCTGTGCATGCAAAGGCCTGAATTCGCCGGCGACCATGCCTTCTTCAATAATCTTCCGGACGGTTCCCCACTCCTCCTGAAGCGGACCGGTCGACTTTCCGCCACTCCTCCGGAGCAAACCGCATAAGATCCGAAATCAGCCGGTTATCGCTGAGCTGCATCCCTTTCGGCATCAGCGTCAGGATCGCTCTCAGCTTTTGCGCCGCGGTCAGACGGTTGTCCCGGTAGATCTCTTGCTCGGCTTCCATGAGTTCGGCAATCACTTCGTCCACCATGACGCCGATCAGTTGCTCTTTCGATTCGAAATGCTCGTAGATCGTCCGCTTGCTCGTCCCCAGACGGGCGGCAAGCTCCGCGACGGTGAACTTGAGTCCTCTCTGCTTCATCAGCTCCATCGCCGCTTGCAGCAATCGTTCGCGCACAGTCTTTCCTCTTTTCTTCCTTGTCGCGTGACTATTGGTACTGAAATATTATTTTCGGTACCAGATATGAAGTATAATTCATTCCCTTCGCCCCGTCAATTTGGAGTTTATAACCCAAGGGGCAGGGAAATACTGAGGGGGACGCACCTATTGGAGGACTTGACCATGCCTATTGCACAAATCAACGGGACCACCCTGCATTACCGTGTGAAGGGTTCGGGGTCGCCGATCCTTTTCATCCACCCTCCCCTGCTGGAAGGAAGCTGCTTTAACTATCAGCTCGAACAGCTATCCGATCGTTATCAAATCATTACATTCGACGTCCGCGGGCACGGCCAAAGCCCTTCTTCCAACAGCCCGGTTACTTACCAGCTTCTGACCCGGGATATCGAGGGACTGATGGATGATCTCGAGATTAAAAAAGCGGTGGTCTGCGGCTATTCCACGGCAAGCTCCGTTGCACTCGAGGCGCTGCTCGCTTATCCCGACCGGTTCTACGGAGGCATCCTGCTCAGCGGGTTGTCGGAGGTCAGCGATCCGTTTGTGAAGGGCATCATCCGCGCCTTCCTCGCGGCAGCCTCTCTCCGTGCCAAAACGCTGCTGACCGCTCTGATCAGCTTCGGCAACGCCGATTCGCCGCGAACGTTTTTTAGACTGTATTCGTGTGCCAAGAAGGGAAACCTTCTCAATCATAAAGAGTATTATCAGAACAGCCTGACTTATAACTGCACGGCCCGGCTCAAGGAAATCCAGGCGCCCATGCTGCTGCTCTACGGAGAAAAGGACCGGAGCTTTCGACGGTATGCGGCCATTCTGCAAAAGGGCTTGGTGAACAGCACCTTGCGTTTCATCCCTAATGGCAAACACCAGTCGCCCACCAAATGGGCCGGGCCGACGAACCGGCTGATCCGCGAATGGATCGAAGCGCAGCCGTTCATGAAAAAGACCTATCCCGCTCCCAAGCGCCAAGAGCCCGTGCATCCGATGTTTGAGCCTGAGGCTGAACATGAGGAGCCGTTCCGGCGACTGTGAGGCGAAATTCGCCTCCGGTCGGGGCACCGGATGGATAGTTAGCATTCGGATGCCGAGCTTCGTATCGGAAATAGACCCTCGAGCTCGGCATCGGGTGTAACCATCACCTTGGCTTGGATGAACCGTTTTCCCCTGCCTGAAGCGCCTGACCGGCATATGCCCCCGCGGTAAATCATCACTGATCAGCAGAAAAACAGCCCACCACTGCAAACCGCTTACAGCCCCTCCGGCTTCCAAACCGAAGGGAACTTCTTGGTTTCCCCTAATAGAATGCCCATCGCGCCCCAATATCTTCCTGAACCTCTCACCGTTTATCAGAATAACTGATGAATCCTATAAGGTTATTCGAATTGACCTGTACGGCAAGCTGTGTTAGGTTCAAAGTAGTAGAAAAATTAATAAGATCAGCATACTGGGAATTCATTCATTGCATGCTAGGTGAGGTGGAATTGGGTTGAAACTTGAGGTAACAAACAGTCCTTTTAATCAGGAACAAATCGAACTGCTGAACCGCGTAGTCCCCACGCTGACAGACGTGCAGCGCATCTGGTTAAGCGGTTATCTTACGGCCCTGCATGGCTCGGCGGCTTCGGTATCGACCGGTGCTGCGCCGCTGGTCGCTTTGGCGCCGAATGAGGCGGCGGCCTCCAAGGAGGTTACCGTTCTCTTCGGATCGCAAACCGGCAACAGCCACAAGCTCGCGAAGAACTTGTCCAAGAAACTGGAGGAGCAAGGCTTTCAGGTTACGCTCTCCTCGATGTCCGATTTCAAGCCGAACGGCTTAAAGAAAGTCCAAAACCTGCTTATTCTCGTGAGCACCCACGGGGAAGGCGAGCCGCCGGATAACGCGGTTTCTTTCTATGAATTCCTTCACAGCAAGCGGGCGCCCCGCCTGGAGGGGATGCAATATTCCGTGCTTGCGCTGGGAGATACGTCCTACGAATATTTCTGTCAAACGGGCAAGGACTTCGATAAGCGCCTAGAAGAGCTGGGCGCGGCGCGGCTGACCCCCGGGTCGACTGCGACGTGGATTTTGAAGAGCCTGCGGCCGAATGGATGGGTCGTGTCGTAAGTTCCCTAAGCGGAGCCACGGTCGCCCCAGCCGCCATTCCCGTATCCGCCTTGGCGACCGTGGACGGTTCGGAATCGGAATACTCCAGATCGAATCCGTTCCAGGCGGAGGTTCTTGAGAACCTCAATCTGAACGGCCGCGGATCGGACCGGGAAACCCGCCACATCGAGCTCTCTCTTGAAGGCTCGAATCTGCAGTACGAGCCGGGGGACAGCCTGGGCATCTATCCGGAGAACCATCCTCGCCTCGTGGACGAACTGATCGAAGCGATGAACTGGCAAGCCGACGAGCCCGTTCCCGTGAACAAGAACGGCGAACAGCGGCCGCTCAGGGAAGCGCTGCTTCGTCATTACGAGATTACCGTTCTGACCAAGCCGCCGCTGGAGCAAGCGGCCCAGCTGACTTCGGACAACGGGCTGCAGCAGCTGCTCGAGGCGGGACGCGAACAGGAGCTTAGAGCTTATCTAAGCGGCCGGGATCTGCTCGATTTGGTGCAGGATTACTCCTTTAAAGGGGTTCCTGCTGGGGAGTTCGTTTCGATCCTCCGGAAGTCGCCGGCTCGCCTGTATTCGATCGCCAGCGGCCCGAAGGCGTCCCCGGGCGAGGTTCATGTTACGGTCCGCGCCGTTCGGTACGAGGCCCATGGCCGGGACCGGTACGGCGTCTGCTCGGTTCACCTGGCAGAGCGAGTGCAAGCCGGCGAGACGCCGCCGGTATTTATACAGCAAAACCCGAATTTCAAGCTTCCTGCGAATCCGGAAACGCCGGTCATCATGATTGGACCGGGCACCGGCGTAGCCCCGTTCCGGGCCTTCCTGGGAGAAAGAGAAGAGACCGGAGCCGAAGGGAAAACGTGGCTGTTTTTCGGCGATCAGCATTTCTCCACAGACTTCCTGTATCAGGTGGAATGGCGGCGCTGGCTGAAGGAAGGCGTTCTGACACGCATGGATGTTGCGTTCTCCCGCGATACCGACAAGAAAGTGTACGTACAGCACCGGATGCTTGAAAAGAGCCGCGACCTCTACGAGTGGCTGCAGGAAGGGGCCCATGTCTATGTCTGCGGCGACGAGAAGAAGATGGCGCATGACGTTCATAACGCCCTGGCGGCCATTCTGGAACAAGAAGGCGGTTTAAGCCCGGAGGAAGCCGCGGAGTATTTGACCCGCATGCAGCAGCAGAAACGTTATCAGCGGGATGTTTACTAAGCCCGTCCCGAAGTTTGCGAGAGGAGAAAGTTCAACATGTCGGAAAACAATTTACTTTCACCGAACAGTGCCCCGCACAGCGATGTAGAAGATATTAAGAAAAGAAGCAATTATTTAAGGGGAACGCTTGCCGAAACGCTTGAAGATACGATCACGGGTTCCATCCCCGATGACGATAACCGGTTGATGAAATTTCACGGAAGTTACATGCAGGACGACAGAGATTTACGCATGGAACGGCAGAAGCAAAAGCTGGAGCCGGCTTATCAGTTCATGCTGCGCGTGCGCGCGGCCGGCGGTGTGGTTACCCCCGAGCAGTGGCTCATGATGGACCGGATCGCACGGAAGTATGCGAACGGGACCATTCGGCTGACGACTCGTCAATCCTTCCAGCTGCACGGCGTAATCAAGTGGAACATGAAGAAAACCATCCAGGAAGTAAACGATGCGATGCTGACTACGTTAGCCGCCTGCGGCGACGTGAACCGCAATGTGATGTGCAACCCGAATCCGTACCTGTCGGAGATTCATTCCGAGGTTTACGAATGGGCGAGCCGGGTCAGCGAGCATCTCAATCCCCGGACCCGAGCCTATCACGAGATCTGGCTGGACGGCGAGAAAGTAATCGACAGCCGGGAGAACGGTGAAGAGCAGGAGCCGATTTATGGAGCGGTCTATTTGCCCCGTAAATTCAAAATCGGCATCGCGGTCCCTCCTTCCAACGATGTCGACGTATTTTCCCAGGATTTAGGGCTTATCGCGATTGTCGAAGAAGGACGCCTGCAGGGCTTCAACATCGCGGTAGGTGGCGGCATGGGGATGACGCACGGCGATCACTTGACCTATCCCCAGGTAGGTCAAGTGATCGGGTTCTGTACACCAGAGCAGCTGATCGACGTCGCGGAGAAGACGGTTACGATCCAGCGGGATTACGGCGACCGCTCGGTCCGCAAGCACGCGCGTTTCAAGTATACGATCGACGACCGCGGCATCGATTGGTTCATAAGCGAGCTGAACGATCGTTTGGGCTATAGTCTTCAGGAAGCGCGTCCTTACCATTTTGATCATAGCGGAGATCGCTACGGCTGGGTGAAGGGAAGCAACGGCAGATGGCATTTTACCCTCTTCATCCAGAACGGACGGGTCAAAGACGAGGATGGCTACCCTCTGATGACGGGCTTAAGGGAAATCGCCAAGGTGCATACCGGGGATTTCCGGCTCACGCCGAATCAGAACCTGATCATCGCTAACGTGAGCCCCCAGAAGAAGAAGAAAATTGAGGAATTCATCGCGGAATACCGGCTCACCGACGGGGCTCATTTCTCCGCCTTGCGGAGAAATTCCATGGCCTGCGTGGCACTCCCAACCTGCGGACTGGCGATGGCCGAGTCGGAGCGCTATTTCCCCACCCTTCTGGATAAAATCGAGCCGATGCTCTCGGACGCCGGGCTGCAAGATGAAGATATCGTCATCCGCATGACCGGCTGTCCCAACGGATGCGCCCGGCCGATGCTGGCGGAAATCGCGTTCATCGGCAAAGCGCCCGGCAAATACAACCTGTATTTGGGCGGCGGGTTTGCCGGAAACCGGCTGAACAAGCTTTACAAGGAAAACATCGGCGAAGCGGAGATTCTCGATTCGCTGCGGCCGATTATCGATCACTATGCCAAGGAACGGCGGGAAGGCGAGCATTTCGGTGATTTCGTCATTCGTGCCGGCTATGTAAAGGAAGTTCGTTCCGGACAGGACTTTCACTCCTAAGCCTACGGATCATTAGCAAATGATCCTTGATTCCACATGATAGAACAATCCCTCTCTGCTAATGGGAGGGATTTTTTTTCCTCAAACCTATTTCAGTCGATCCGTAGACGATTCGCAGAATGGTTTAGTCAAAAAAATATAAAGGAATTTCATGAATTTTAGAGAATATAAAATTTCAGCACGATTGGTTCATCTCATCTTGTAACCGCTTACTTCAAACACCTCCATTAAGAGGCGTATTTCAGGAAGGGGTACACGTATGAAAAAAAACAGGTTCAACCTGTTGGCCAAATTGTTAATTTCCTATCTATTGGTGCTGCTGTTTCCCGTCATCGTTATTTTATTCTACTATTACCCCTATTCGACCGAAGTTGTGAAGCAAAAGGAAATGGACTGGAACGCTCATGTCACTGAACAGGTCATGAACTCGTTGGATATTTTCACCCGCTACGTGTATAACCTTCCGGCCGAGCTGGTGAACAACCAGGAGATGAAGCTCTACATGGCTGGGGACGACGATTATCAAAGAGTCGTCATTGCCAGCGAAATGCGGAAATACAATGCGACGGATGCCTTCATCGACAACACCTTCTTGTATGTTAAAAGTATCGGTTATCTCTTTTCCAAGACGGGAAGTGCCTACAGCATTCACGATTTTGAGAGTCCCGGGGTCGGATATTATTACGAAAACTGGCCGCATGAAGCCATGATCAAGGAATTGAACAACTTGACAACACCAACGGTCCGTCCGGCGGAAAATGTCATCGTGTCCGGCAATAACCGGATGCGAATGCTGACGTTCTTATCGCCGCCGCCGTTAGGCGGCATCAAGTCGCCCGGTACGGTACTCATCCTGGTCAGAGAGGAAACGATTATCCGGTTGATGAAGTCGGTTTCCGAAGCGTATAACGGGGATTTTTTTATTTTTGACTCGAAGGGAAACCGGTTGGTCGCTTCCAACGAGACCTCCTACGCGAGTTCGAGTGATTTCAAAGAGCTGGTGTCAGGCCTAGGCGAGCGCAGGTCAGGATCGGGTATTTATCGGATCGACGGCAAATCTTATATCGTTTCGAACAAAGTATCAGATAAAAACGGCTGGAATTATGTCACTTTGACGGCCGTGTCTGAAACGCTGCAAGATATCCGAATCATCCAGCGCAACACCGTCGTTCTTTTTATCGTGATCTTATTGCTCGAAGTGATCGTTATCTACGTGTCCATCCGCAAAAATTATCATCCGATCAAAGGCTTGGTGCATTTCGCTAAAAACATGTTTGCGCCAAGAGAGCCGAGAACCATGAATGAATTCGATATGATACGGTATGCCCTGGATCAGCTTTCCTCCGCCAACAGCAGGCTGGACGAGCGAGTGAAAAGCACGCCGCCGGTCATGCGGGACAATCTGTTGTTCGAGCTGATATGCGACCGTTACCCGTCGTGGGAGGCGTTTCAAAAGGAGGCGGCTCCGTATGGAATTTCCTTCCGTTATGCTCATGTTGCGGTCGCCGTTCTTTCTTGCGAAACCCAAGAGGGCGGTATCGAAGCGGCTGCACAGTACTGCCGGATGCATGAGGATCGATTGCCTGAAGGGCTTCAAGGGTACTTCTTTAATAGCATATATCATCAAGAAATCGTCTTTATTTGTTCCCACGACCCGTCCTTCCCGCTCAAGGCGTACCTCTGCGGTTTTCAGCAGGAGCTGCTCGAGAAGACCGGCATACGCACGCTGATCGGAATGGGGAGATCGGGGCAATCCCCGCAAGGGGCTCACCTCTCTTATTTGCAGGCGATTCGGGCGCCGAACATCTTCGAGTCCGGAATCAATTTTCCGTTCTGGTTTTTGATGAAATCGAAGTCCAGCAAACCAGCGCTGTTTCTTATTTTGCAGAACAATTGCAATCGCTGGAGCTGTTCATACTAAAAAACGACATCTCCGCAATCGAATCGGTCATGGAGCGCATCATCGCCTATATCGGACACGACGGTACGCCGCCGCATATAGTCAGAGCCGTTTATCTGAACACGGTCACCGTCCTATTCAACGGATTGCAGCGTTTCGGCCAGAGCGACCAAAGCTTGCTGCAATGGACAAGCGTCACTTACCTTCATCGATGCACGATCGTGCAGATGATCGATATCATGCGTGAAAGCGGCCGCAAGCTTTGCGATCTCATTCGCTGCTCACAGCCGCCTTCCAGGACGGCTTCGCCGGACGACATTCTTGCCTTCATTGAAAGAAAAGGCATGTATCCTGAATTTTCGCTGCAGCTCATTGCCGATCATTTTAGCATGTCGATCTCGGGCTTCAGTTATCACTTTAAGAAAACGATGGGACAAAATTTCAAGGAATATATCGATCAGCTTCGTATTCAAAAATCCATCGTACTGCTTCGAAGCTCAGACGATACACTGGAATTGATTGCGCGGCAGGTCGGCTATTCGAATACGTCGAGTTTTATTCGAACCTTCAAAAAAATAGTCGGCATGACTCCGGGCCAATACCGCGACTCAAACAAATGAATGGAAAGGGAGCTACCCGCTGCGATACAGCGCGGTAGCCGTTTTTTTCGTAAAGATGCATTTTTTGAAGATATGCAATTTTTGAAATTTACCGGTAAGACCCGCCTGCCATCCTTTTCCGAATCCAATTATAAAGCGTTTTCAAAAAATGGAGATGGTTCAAAAACTGTTCGTTTACGCCTCCTCGATTCGGAGATTACAGTAAAGGTGGAATCGGCAACGATTTTGTACACAACCAAAATTTACGGGGTGATGATGGCATGGCTAACAAATTAGCAGCAGTACTATCGCTGATTATGGCTTCCGGAGTTGTCATGGCGGGCTGCAGCGAATCCGGCTCCCAAGATGGGGAACCAGCGGCTCCGGTTCGGGAAATACGGGTCAAAGCGGGACGAAAGTTCAACTGACGGCCATAATGGTAAAGCACCCGCTTACAAAACCGCTTGCCGAAATGGAATGGCTGAAAAAAGCGGAAGAAGATGCAGGCGTTGAAATCAAGTGGCAGGAGATTACGGCAGACTGGGGACAGAAAAAGGGCACCCTGCTTGCCAGCGGCGATGTTCCGGACTTATTCGTCGGGCCTAATGTCATTACAGACGCCGATTTTGCACAATTTCAAGGCCTGTTCCAGGATTTGACCGATCTGGTCAAGAAAGATGCTCCGAATGTACAAATGATGTTTAATGATAAACCCGAAACCAAAGTCATCGCCACGCAACCTGACGGAAAAATTTACGGCTTGCCCAAATATCAACGCTTCTGGCCCGCTTCCGCTACAAGACAATTTATTAATAAAAAATGGTTGGACAATCTGGGATTAAAAATGCCGACAACGTGGGATGAATTATATGACGTGCTGGTAGCGTTTAAAGAAAAAGATGCCAACGGCAACGGCGATCCGAATGATGAGATTCCCATGGATTGGCCGGGAGGTATCGGCGGCTATTTCAATCCTGCGGTCCTCCTCGGAAGTGAGGGCATTACCTTATCCGATGGAAGCCCCCAAGGTTATTATGTGGAAGACGGGAAAGTGAAAAACTTCCTGATCGACGACCGTTTTAAAAATTTGGTTGTATTCTTGAATAAATGCTACGCGGCCGGGTTGATTAACCCTGAGGTCTTTACTCACGATTACACGAAATACCAGTCGATTGCCCGCGGCACCGGAGATACGGCGAAGGTCGGCTTCACATGGGGCTGGGTCGCATCGGACAGGTTCGGAGACCAATTGGCTCCACAATATGTATCCATGTCCCCTTTAAAGATGTCAGCAAATTCGAACTCGAAAGTAACTTGGAGCTATGACTACAATTCCCTCAACTTTGGGAGCAACATGGTGGTCATGTCGGCGAAAACGAAAAACAAGGACGCGGCTATGAAATTCATCAACCAGCTGTATGACCCTAAAGTCAGCATGCAGGTTTTGTTCGGTTCATTAGGCCCGAATATTAAGGATAATGGAGATGGCAGTTACAGCGTATTGCCGCCGGCCGATTCGAAAATGGATCCCGGAACATGGAAATGGACGTCCACCATGGCGGATAACGGTCCTATGTATATTGCAGATTCATTAAAACTAAATCTCGGTAAAGATATGAGCGAAGTGCTCACCCAATCCGAATCGCTGAAGAGCGCTCTGAATGTGAACACACAGAAGGACGTATTCCCAGGCTTGTTCATCAAATATTCGACGGCGGACAATAATACATTAAGCTTGAACAACACGAATCTCATGAATTTGGCAAATCCCAAATTCGCGCAATGGGTTACGAAAGGCGGCGTTGAAGCCGGGTGGGATGCTTATGTGAAAGAATGCCAGAAGGCCGGTTTGCAGCAAAATCTCGACATTATGCAAAAATACTACGACAGCTTCATGAGCAAGAATAAATAAAAAAAAGCATGAGGATAGATGCTATACCTTCATGTGGACGGCGTAGCATCTATCCAAAAGGGAGAATGCCTTGATGAGCTCTCGAACAAGCGAAATCGGCAAAAAAAATAATGTTGCGATCCGATTAGCCGGAAAACCGACGGTTATGAGCACCTTCAAACGCGACCATCAGCTGTGGATTATGATTTTTCCGGCCATCGCCGTCATCCTGCTTTTTAATTATGTTCCGATGTACGGCATTCAACTTGCTTTCCGGGATTACGATTTTTCCAAAGGGATCACCGGAGGAGCATGGCACGGACTCTTCTACTTTAAACAGTTTATAAACAGCTATTTATTCGCCGATTTAATGAAAAATACGTTTACCATCAGTTTGGCTTCCATTGTATTCGGGTTCCCCGCTCCGATTATTCTGGCTTTAATCCTGAATCAGATCAGAAGAATGAAAGCAAAGCAAATCTTACAAACGACGGTCTATTTGCCCCATTTTATTTCGACCATCGTACTGGTTGGGATGCTGAATGTTCTGTTGTCGCCGGAAACCGGCATTGTTGGACACTTGATGAAGTCTATAGGGATGGGCGATGTCAATTTGCTGGCTTCTACCAAAACATTCATCCCGGTCTATGTGCTTTCCGATATTTGGCAGCACTGCGGGTGGAACAGCATCATTTATTTAGCCGCGCTTTCTACGGTCGATCCGCAATTGTATGATTCCGCCAAAATCGATGGAGCCAGCAGGTGGCAAACCATCCTCTATGTGGACATACCTGCTCTTGTCCCTACGATCATTATTTTATTTATACTCAGCATGGGGAATATCCTCAGTACCGGCTTTGAAAAAATCTTCTTAATGCAAAATTCGTTAAATCTCCCCGTCTCCGAGGTGATCTCAACCTATGTATACAAGATAGGCATTGTGTCCAGTCAATTCAGCTACTCTGCGGCCATAGGCTTGTTCAATACGGTCATTAATTTTATATTCCTGATTACCATGAACGCCGTCTCCAAGAGATTTTCAAATATGAGTCTATGGTAATGGCATGTTGAGGGAGGAGTGGACCTTGAGTTTATTAAGCAGAAACGGCAATGACATCGTATTCCGTCTAATCCTATTCGTGCTATGCGTCTTGATCTTTCTAATGATTGCCTATCCATTGTACTTTATCATTATTGCATCGGTCAGCGACTCCACTCTTGTTTCAACCGGCAAGGTCTTATTTTTTCCGAAAGGCGTCAGTTTATTTGGATACCAGGAAATTTTTAAAGACTCGAGAATTTGGGTCGGTTATCGCAATACGATCGTATACACATTGCTCGGTACATTTGTCAATTTACTGTTCACTTTACCGGCCGCTTATGTGCTGTCCAGGAAGGAATTTGTGGCTAGACGCGCATTAATGTTGATGTTCGTCATCACGCTGTTTTTTAACGGAGGCTTAATTCCCACTTACTTATTGATAAAAGGGCTTCACTTGACAAACACAATGTGGGTTTTTATCCTGCCGTTTTCCGTTAACGTGTTCAATCTCATTATTGCACGAACGTTTTTTGAAACATCTTTGCCATCGGAATTGTATGAGGTCAGCTGCCATGGACGGATGTTCCCATTTCAAGTTTTTCATACAGGTGGCCCTGCCTTTGTCCAAAGCGCTCATATCCGTTATCGGCCTTTATTACTTGGTCGCTCACTGGAATGATTTCTTCACGGCCTTGATTTATATAAGAAAAAATGAGCTGCGGCCGCTGCAAATCATATTAAGAGATATTCTTTTATCGAATCAGGTTTTTGCGGGTGGTGCAGGCGTCGGCGGCGATGCTGGAGGCTATGCGCAGCGATATGCCGATCAAATCAAGTATGGCGTGATCATCGTATCTACGCTGCCGGTTTTAATCCTCTATCCTTTTATCCAAAAATACTTCGAAAAAGGGGTATTGATCGGCTCGATCAAAGGCTGACCGCGATGAACTTTCCGGCGTATCGTTAAAAAATGAGCAGGCCGCTTTCGCGCCTGCTCATTTTTTTCCATTTGAACAACTCATACCGGCCGTTCTTATTGGTTACCGCTTCCTATAAATTGTTTGGACTCCATAGCGATGGAGAGCCACTCCGGCCGCTGTTCCTGCCCGATAACCACCCATTCCCGCATGGTGCGGCCCCGCCCCATCACACAAGGCTGTCCCCTGCCATCGGCAATGAGCTCGGCCACCCGCCGTTGGGGCAGCTTCACGATCAGCCTTTCTTTGGAACAAAAGGCGAACATCTTGCCGCCCGCCCTCAGCTCTCCTGAAGCGCCAAACCGCTTCATTCCGCCCGCGATCACCCTGCTGACCGCCGGATCTTCGCACAGGATCCGAGCGATCTCTTCGTATCTTGCCGATCCGCTCATCGTTTACATGACCGGCCGCGACTCAACGGAGCCCTGCACGGCCGCCGGAGCGAGCGATGCCCAGCGTACCGCTTCCTCCGCATCCGCAACCTCAATGATAAAGTAGCCGGAAAGCAGAGGGAACGAGTCTGCTTCCGAAGCGCCCTCGATCGTTTGGACTCGTCCGTCGACAGCTTTAACCGTGATGGCTGTATGCTTAGGCCGCAGGACGTTTCCGGGATAGAAAAGAACACCGGCATCTTTCATCTCTTGGATAAAGGATCTCCAGCTCAGCCAATACGGCTCCTCGCGCTCATGGTCGGTCCTTGCTGCGAAATCTTCCTTCGTTTCGTAGGTCAGCATCATGAATTTCAACTTTATTCCCCTTGGCATTGGTAGTGGGTATTGCAAACGTATCGGGACCGGGTTCCCCTCCCTGCAGGACAAGCTGCAGCCGGGCTATGTAGTAATTCCAGCCGGCCAGGTGTGTAGGCCGCCTGGAGTCCGGCAAACCGGTATGCTTCAAAACAAGCTGCGTTCCTTTGTCCTGCCTGTGCAATTGAACCTCAACTCTGCTGGAGCCCGGCGGAAGTGTATCCGAGCCGATCCATCCCCAGGTGAAAACGACTCGCTCATGGGGCTCCACTTCCACGTAATGTCCGGCCACCATGTCCGTCCCGTTAAAATCGATCCGGAATGCCCCGCCTGTCTTGGGTTCCAAGAGCACTTGACTCCCCATCCATTGGACCATCTTCTGAGGATCGATGAAAAAGGAGAACAAGGTCTCCGGGGAACACTCGATATACATCTCTTTTACTACTGTAATCGGATCAAGCCTCTCCATGCTCACGCCGCCGCTCCTCTTCTTCGGCCGCCGCTTTCAACCGCAGCGGCGCATCGTCCCAGAATCCGTCAATAAACGCCTTTATGTCCTCCAGCCCCTCCTTCCTCAGGCGATAATACCTCTTCGTACCGTCGCGCCGCACTTCCACAAGCCCGGACTCCAGCAGCACCTTGAGATGCTGTGAGACGGCGGAAGGTGTAATGTCAAAGCGCGCGGCGATAGCACTCGAGGACAGTTCCTGCTGATGCACAAGAGTGAGAATATCGCGACGCCGTGGTTCCGATAGTGCCAAGATGGTTTGCTGTATCATGAATATAATTTAGCATGCACTTAATTTAGTGTAAACTAAAATTTAAATCAAAAAAAAATCCCCCTCTGCTGCTGAGGGGGGATGCCGGGGTTAACCCGACACGCCCTGAATATTTTTAAACTGGTTGTAAAACATCCGGTGATACGCTCCACTTCTGGCCAGCGGCTCGTCGTGGCTTCCCGCCTCGACAATGCTGCCGCGGTCGATCACCATGATCGTGTCCGCATCGCGGATCGTATTCAGCCGGTGAGCGATGATGAAGCTGGTCCGTCCCTGCATCACTCTCAGCAACGCCTCCTGGATATGAAGCTCCGTGCGGGTGTCGATGCTGCTGGTCGCTTCATCCAGAATCAGAATCGAGGGCCGGGCCAGAATGACTCTGGCGATGGCGAGAAGGCCGCTGCCCTTGGCTGAGGTTGCCCCCGTTCTCCGACAGGACGGTCTCGTAGCCGGCGGGAAGGCGCTCGATGAAGACATCGGCATTCGCCATAGCCGCCGCGGCCCTCATTTCCTCATCGGTGGCATCCGGCCTCCCGTATTTGATATTTTCCTTGATGGTACCCGAGAACAGGTACGTATCCTGCAGCACAATGCCGAAGCAGCGCCTCAGGCTGTCCCTCGTATACTCCTTGATATCCCTGCCGTCTATGCGGATGCTGCCGCCGGTCGGATCATAGAACCGGGTGAGCAGGCCAACGATCGTCGTCTTCCCCGCGCCGGTCGGTCCCACGAGCGCTGTACTGCTTGCCTTCGCCGGCCTCGAAGCTGATATTGCTCAGAATCGGCACATCCGGGCGGTAACCGAAGCTGACATTTTGAAAGACAACATGGCCTCTCGGATTGCGCAGAACGACGGCGTCCGGCGAATCCTCGGGCTCCTCCTCTTCGTCCAATACTTCAAACACCCGCTCCGCCCCGGCCACGCCGGATTGCAGCACGTTGAAGATGTTGGCAATGTCGTTCAGCGGCCTGACGAATTGCCGGGAGTAGCTCAGGAAGCTCGCTATGACGCCTACGGTAATATGGCCTTTTACGGCCAGAACTCCGCCAACAACCGCCACCGCCGCAAACCCGATGTTGTTGATCACGCTCAGCGACGGCATTAGAAAGCCCGACCAGATCTGTGCCTTGAGTCCGACTTCATACAGCTTGTCATTGACCTCGGCAAACTCCCGGATCGCTTTGTCCTCATAATTGAAAGCCTTCACGACCTCGATCCCGGAGATCGTTTCTTCCACGTGGCCGTTCAGTCTGCCCAGCTGCATCTGCTGGTCTTTGAACATCACGCTCGTTTTCTTGGTGATCGTACGGGCCAGCAGAAAAACCAAAGGCACGGTGATGAGGCTTGCCAAAGTAAGCGCCGGGCTCAGCACGATCATCATGACCAGCGATCCGACGATCGCGATCACCCCGGACATGAGCTGGGTGGTCGACTGCGAAACCGTATTGCTGATATTATCCACGTCGTTGGATAACCGGCTCATCACTTCCCCGTGCCGTCTGGAGTCGAAATAAGCCAGAGGCGGCTTCTGCAGCTTCGCGAACAGCGCCTCTCTGAGGCCCGCCACAATCCGCTGGGATACGCCCGCCATCAGCCATCCCTGGAGGAAGGTAAGCACCCCGTCGGCGAGATAGGCGGCAGTCAAGGCAAACAGCGCGGCTTCAAGCGCCGGGAAACGGACCGATCCGCCGCCCAAGGCCATCGCATCGACGGAACGGCCGATCAGATAAGGGCCGGCGAGCGTCAAGGCGGAATCGACCAGAATGAACGAGAAGACGAGCGTCAGCCACTTCTTTTCCGTTCCGAGATAAGACCATAGTCTGCGAAGGGTTCCTTTAAAATTTTTCGGCTTGGCGGCTGGCCCTCTGCCGCGGCCGCCGAAGCCCCCGGGTCTGCCCGGTCCCATGATCATGGGAATCTCCGGCTGTCCCTGCCCTCCCTCTCTTGCTCGCTCATTCGGATTAGGCATTCTGATGCATCTCCTTTCCGAGCTGGGATTGGAAAATTTCCCGGTACACCCGGCGACTTCTCATCAGCTCTTCATGCTTCCCGATTCCGACGACTTCCCCTTGATCCAGCACGATGATTTTATCCGCATCCATCACGGACGTAATCCGCTGGGCGATGATCAGACAGGTAAGTCCTGCCGCGTACTGCTTGATCGCTTCCTTGATCTTGGCCTCCGTCGCCACATCGACGGCGCTCGTGCAGTCGTCCAGAATGAGAATCTCCGGCTTTCGGACCAGTGCTCTGGCAATCGACAGCCGCTGCTTTTGGCCGCCCGAGAAATTCACCCCGCCCTGGCCGAGCCGGGTCGCATAGCCCTCCGGAGCAGCGGCGATAAATTCATGCGCCTGCGCCATGCGCGCCGCGGCTTCGACCTCTTCCGCCGAAGCGTCTTCTTTACCCCAACGGATATTGTCCGTTACGGTACCGGTGAACAGCACCGATTTTTGCGGGACCACGGCGATCTTCTCCCGCAGCGTCTGCGGATTCAGCTCCCTGACATCGACGCCCCCGACCTTCACAGTGCCGGACACGGCATCGTAAAACCGCGGGATCAACGACACCAGGCTCGTTTTCCCCGAGCCGGTAGAGCCGATCACGCCGACGGTTTCTCCCGGCAGACACGTGAAGGCAACATCGCGAAGGACCGGCGTTCCGGTCGCCCCTTCATACGAGAAGCTGACATTCTCGAAATCGATCCGGCCTTTCAACGTGTTGTTTTTTTCCGGCTGCGCTTCGTTCCAGGTCATGCGATTTTCCTGGGCGAACACTTCACCGATACGCCCGGCCGACGCCTTCGCCCGCACGAACATGTTGAACACCATGGAAATCGTCATCAGGGAGAACAGAATCTGCGTCATGTAGTTGATAAAAGCAATGATGTGCCCCACCTGCATCCGTCCGCTGTCCACGCCGAGCCCGCCGAGCCAAATCACAGCGACAATACCGAAATTGACCGTCAGCATGATCGCGGGGCTAAACACAGCCATCGACCGCATCGCCGACGTCGACCGCATCCGGTACTCCCCGTTGATCCCGTTAAATTTATCCGTTTCGTAATCGAACCGGTTGAACGCCTTCACGACCCGGACGCCCGACAAATATTCCCGCATGACGACGTTCACTTGGTCGAGCGCCTTTTGCACCCGGATAAACCGCGGGAAGCCGACCCGCATATTCATGGCGATCAGGATGCCGACGACCGGCACGACGACAACCAGTACCAAGGCAAGCTCCGGATTCAGACGCGCGGCCATAATCAGGCTCCCTATGCAGAGCAGAGGAGCTTTGGCGAAAATCCGCATCATTCCGTTCGTAAAGTTCTGTACCTGCGTGACGTCGTTCGTCAGCCGGGTCACCAGGGAGGCCCGTTCAAACTTATCGATATGCTCGAATGAGAGCGTTTGAATTTTCCGGAACAGATCGAGCCGCGACTCCGCTCCGAACTTCTGTGACACCCGGCTTGAAATGATGTTGCGTCCGGAAGCCGCGACCGCCCCTACCCCCGTAATCAGAAGCATCAGTCCGCCCATGCCGAGCACATAATCCATCCGTCCCGAGGCTACGCCCACATCGACGATTTTGGACATGATCGTCGGCTGCAGCAGGTCGCTGAGCGCCTCGAAGGTTAAGAACAGCAGAGCAACCCCAAACATTCTCCAGTACTTTCTAACGTATCGATTTAGAAAGCGCAAGATGATCCCTCCGGTGCAGTGATCTGTTAAGAAAAACTCCATTTATTTAGGTTAGCTATATAAAACATACTCCAATTCGCTCCAATTGTCATCCGGTTCGAAAAAAAGCTTAAAAAAGGGTCGCCGGGAAAACCATCCCGTGAGCCCCTGTCTTTATTCAATATCCCCGTTCGTTCCTTTTCTAAACGGGCGTTCGCCGAGCACCTGTCCTAACCGTGCTTGATATGCTGCAGCGTTTGAAGAAAAATTTGCTCAATATGCGTATCATCGAGCGAATAAAACACGGTTTTCCCTACCTTGCGGCGTTTGACGATTCGCATATTCCGGAGAGAACGCAGCTGATGAGAAACGGCGGATTGCCCCATATTGAGGAGGACCGTCAAATCATGCACGCACAATTCTTTCTGCAGCAGGGCGTCGATAATGCGGATTCGCGTCGGATCGCTGAAGGCCTTGAACCAATCCGCCATTTGAACGGCCGAGTCGACCTCCAGCATGGACGATTTGATGGAGCTGAGATCCGCCTCCGAACCGAAACAGGTTGCATCGCATTCCCCTGTCATTACCCGTTGATCCATGGTTCACCCACCTGTTCTAACTTGACTACGCCCATTATACATCATTTTCGGAGTAAGCGAAATTTTTACTATTAATTACGGCTAAGATATAATCAAAGGTTTCGTTGACGCCGGCCGGCGGTAATGAATATAATAGCATCATATGAATACTTACTCATATATTGTCCTGCCGAGAGGGGATTTATGATGGATAAAGCACAAGCAACGGTCAAACGCGAGTTTCTGCTGGAAGGGCTGGATTGTGCAAGCTGCGCCGCAAAGATCGAAACCGGCGTCAACGGGATTCAAGGCGTCTCGTCGTGCTCGCTCAATTTTGTAACCAAAACGCTGACCCTGGAGGCGGACAAGGCGCAGGAGAAAGAGATTGTAACCGAGGCCCGCAGTATGGTGAAAAAGATCGAGCCGCATGTCCGGATGAACGATAAAGGACGGCAAACAGCCGGCTTCCGAGAGCCTAACGGGTACCGGCATACGGAGGCGGCCGGCGGACATGAAGGCCATTCGCATGAGCATGGCGAGAGCAAGCGAACGATGATTCTTCGGCTCGTCAGCGGAGCGGTATTGACCGGAATCGGCATGCTCGGCTCGTTCCCCGCTTGGGCGGAACTCAGTTTGTTTCTGATCGCGTATGTGATCGTCGGCGGGGATATTGTCCTGCGGGCGGTGAAGAACATCGTCCGCGGCCGGGTGTTTGACGAGCACTTCCTGATGTCGCTGGCGACAATCGGCGCTTTTGCCGTCGGTCAGTACTCCGAGGGTGTGGCGGTTATGCTGTTCTACCAGGTCGGAGAGCTGATCCAGGCCCTGGCCGTGAACCGTTCCCGCGCCTCGATCCGTTCGCTGATGAACATCCGACCGGATTACGCGAACCTGAAGACCGGGAATGAAACCAGGCGCGTAGCTCCTGAAGAAGTCGGGGTCGGAGACCATATTGTCGTTAAACCCGGCGAGAAGGTACCGCTCGACGGCAAAGTTATTGAAGGACGTTCCATGCTGGACACCTCCGCATTAACCGGCGAATCTCTTCCCCGGGAAGCTGAAGCGGGCAGCGAGGTGCTGAGCGGATTCATCAACAAGAGCGGCGTACTCACCGTCGAAGTGACCAAACCTTTCGGCGAATCAACGGTCTCGAAAATTTTGGAGCTGGTGGAGAATGCGAGCGCCAAAAAAGCGCCGACCGAGAATTTCATCACCAAATTCGCACGGTACTATACCCCTGTTGTGGTGATCGCGGCCTTTCTGCTCGCTGCCCTGCCCCCGTTACTTATCAGCGGAGAGGCTTGGTCCGTTTGGTTGTACCGCGCGCTCGTGTTCCTTGTCATTTCCTGCCCTTGCGCTCTCGTCGTCTCGATTCCGCTCAGCTTCTTCGGCGGTATCGGCGCAGCTTCCAAAGCAGGCATCCTCGTGAAAGGGAGCAGACTACCTCGAAGCCTTGAACGATGTAGCCTATGTCGTCTTCGATAAAACGGGCACATTGACGAAGGGGTCCTTCAACGTGACGGGCATACACCCTTCCGAAAAATGGTCCCGTGACCGGCTTCTGGAATACGCAGTCGCCGCCGAGCTTCATTCCAGCCATCCGATCGCCGAATCGATCCGCCGCGCCTACGGGAAGTCGATTAAGGAAGAGGAGCTGGCCGGTTATGAGGAGCTGGCCGGGCACGGCATCCGTACGGCTTTCCGGGGCCATGAGATTCTGGCCGGAAACGCCAGGCTGATGGAGAAAGAGCGAATTTCATTCGAACAGCCGGCGGAGTCCGGTACCATCGTATTTATTGCGGTAGATCAAGCTTATGCCGGCTGCATCATCATTTCGGATGAGGTCAAGGAGGATGCCGCCTTGACGGTTCGTACGCTCAAACAGCTAGGCGTAAAACAAACGGTTATGTTAACCGGCGATGCCAGGTCTGTTGGAGAATCCGTTGGAAAACAGCTTGATATCGATGAAGTTCATGCCGAGCTTCTGCCGCAGCATAAGGTCGAGGAAATCGAGAAGCTGGAAGCACGCAAGAAGGCTAAGGAGAAAATCCTCTTTGTCGGGGACGGCCTCAACGATACGCCCGTCCTCTCCCGGGCCGACGTCGGTGTGGCCATGGGCGGCCTGGGATCGGATGCGGCGATCGAAGCCGCGGATATCGTCATTATGACCGATGAACCGTCCAAAGTACCGGCGGCGATGCAGATCGCAAGGCATACGAGGCGGATCGTGTGGCAGAATATCCTTTTTGCGCTGGGTATTAAAGCGGTCTTCCTGCTGCTCGGAGCGTTCGGCCTAGCCACGATGTGGGAAGCGGTATTCTCGGATGTCGGCGTAACGGTTCTCGCCGTACTGAATGCTCTTCGCGTACTGCGGATCAAGGATACCATAGCACTGCATGCAAGTCCCTTGTCAGGTAAAGTGCAATAGCTCGCCGAGCAATCGTATTGCTGCCGGTTTCACGTAAAAATAGTTGACAATGCCGTCACATGAACCTCCCTTGGGCCCATATACTAAAGCAAACAATGTCTGAGGGAGGACCTTGATATGGGAAGCAAAGCGCGAAAGGTTGCCATTGTCGGAGCAGGTCACGTAGGGGCGAGCTGCGCTTATTCCTTGGTCAATCAATCGGTCTGCGATGAGATCATGCTGATCGACCGCACGCCCGACCGTGCCTATGCACAGGCGCTGGACTTGTCCCACTGCATGGATTTCGTTCATACCCGTACGAAAATATACACGGGGACCTACGAGCAGTGCGGCGATATGGATATCGTTATTTTGTGCGCGGGCGGAACCCCGAAACACAGCATCAACCGGCTCGACGTACTCGATCTCGCTTATGAAATTCATAGCTCCATCATCCCCCGCATTATGGCCGGCGGATTCGACGGCATCTTCCTCGCCGCGTCCAATCCGGTCGACCTGGTCACTTACATGGTTTGGCGGATGTCCGGTCTTCCCCGCGGTCAAGTGCTTGGAACGGGCACCTCCATCGATTCCTCCCGCCTCAAGACGCCGCTGTCCGAGATTCTGCCCGTCGATCCCCGCAGCGTCCAGGGTTATGTGCTGGGAGAGCACGGGGATTCCCAGTTCCCTGCCTGGTCTCACGTGACCGTCGGCGGCAAACCGATCCTCGACATCCTTGCCCAGCATCCCCAGCGTTTCGCTCACCTGGATCTGAAGGAAATCGCCTTGAAAACCAAGGACGCCGGTTGGGAAATCTACTCGCGCAAAGGCTCCACGCATTACGGTATCGGCAACGCCCTCGCTTCCATCACCCGCTCGATCCTGAACGACGACCATAAAATCATCGCCGTCTCCGCGATTCTCGAGGGCGAATACGGCCAGACCGGCGTTTGCGCCGGAGTGCCCGCCATCATCGGTCGCCAAGGGATGAAGGAAATATTGGAGCTGAACCTGACGCCCCGCGAGAAGGAGCAGTTTGATCATTCCTGCTCGATTATTCGCGGCTGCATTCAGCGCCTTGCCCTTGGATGAAATGGATTACGCTTTGTGTGTTGTATTCTACGATTTGCCGGGCCAAGCATTTGTCCGGAAATCCCCGATGAAGGAGTTTGAGCCCTCCCGAAGCGCAGGAAATATGGTGGTGCAATTTATAAAATAACATCCGGTCGCGATCAAGACCGCCATCCTTCAGATACTTATAGTGGTTCCCGAAACGAAACTCAAGAAAGCTGTACTCATGCTCAATGTCAAAAAACTCGGCTCCCTCGATATCGATCAAATAGGGCTCCAGCTTTTCGTTTACCAGCACATGATCCGGACCTAGCTCTCCATGGATGAACCCGTAATGCCCTCTTGGTTTGATAGCGGACGCCAAATCCTCCAGCGTTAAAAGGACCTTATCTTGTTTAGCTGCGACGTCGCTAAGATGCTGCGACAAGTACTGGAGCCGCTTTATGGCATTTTCCAGGATCAGTTTGTGACAGTCCCCTCTTCGCCTCCCGCCGCTGTTCAGCTTTCCAAACGTTTCACTATGGCTCGCATGCATCGCTGCAATCATATGGCCCAGTGGAATAAGGACTTGCTCCTGCGTTTCAGGATCCGATTGAAAATAATCTTCCACCGGGCGGCCGGAGACGTATTCAACCAAAGCAAAATCAAAGGGGTGCCGGTCTCTCACCCTATTCATATCGTAAACGGCTGGGGTCCGGATTCCCCGTTTAGTCAGGAACTTGTTGTTTAACTCGAATAATTCGCCGCTGTACGAGGATTCGCCCGGTTCCTTATCCTCGATTTCCTGCTGAAAATAATTCATCGAAAGATCCCAAACGTAAAGAACGCAGGTAAAATGGTTCGTACTGACGACCTTGTATACAACCTTCTGCGCTCCGCCGTGCATCCGATCGACACGTGCAATAGAATAACCGCTTCCGAAAACTTGTCTCAAATATTGCTGAAGCTCTTCATGTGTCAGGTGACAGACGAAATCCATACTAACACCATTCCAGACTCAAAGATTATTGCCGGCCGGCCACCTTACTATAAACAAAATATTCCCAAAATTGTAGACTTTTTGTTTGCCTTTTGATATGATGTTGAATAAGGTCTTGATAAAAGTAACCATACGAAAAAAGCCTTTGGAACCAAGGTCCAAAGGCTTTTACGTTTGGCTTACTACCCTATACAAAAGTACTTATGAAGCTTATGAGAAGTTGCAGTACCCTCACAGTAGAACAAAGAGGGATGGGTGTGGGGCGGAGAAGCGCTAGCGTCCGCCTTTGAAGTTCGTGTTCCATCCGCTACGGATATTATTCTAGGAACACGATACTTCAACAGCGGTCGGAACCCCACACCCATCCCTCCCCGCGCGCTTCCGTATGGGTTTAGCAACTATCTGCGCCTAACCCTCCTCGTTCACAAGCACTTTCTTCCCTCGCATCTTGAGAATGAGCGGGATCGCGATCCACAGCAGACCAATGATCAGGAACACGAGCGAAACCGGCTTTTGCAGGAAAATCATGAAGTCCCCGTTGGAAATCGTGAGCGCTCTGCGCATGTTGTTCTCCATCATCGGGCCGAGAATCAAACCCAGAACGAGGGGCGCGAGCGGAAAGTCGTTCTTCGACAGGAAGTAGCCGACGACGCCGCAAGCCATGATGAGCAGGAGGTCAAAGGTCGAATACTGCACGGCATATACGCCGAATACGGAAAACACGATAATCAAAGGAATCAAATATTTGGTCGGCGTTTCGATAACCTTGGCAAATACCTTAACGAGCGGCATGTTCAGAATCAGCAGCATCAGGTTGCCGACGAACATACTGGCGATAACGCCCCAGGCGAGCTGCGGGTGATCCGAGAACAGCAAGGGACCCGGTTGAATGTTGTACATAATGAACGCACCCATCATGATCGCCGTTGTCCCGGAAGACGGGATCCCCAAGGTCAGCAGCGGAATCATCGCCCCGCCCGCGGCGGCATTGTTGGCCGATTCCGGCGAAGCTACGCCTTCAATCGCCCCTTTACCGAACTTCTCCGGATGCTTGCTGAGCTTCTTCTCCATAATATAGGCGAAGAACGAGGCCAGAATCGCGCCGGCTCCCGGCAGAAGCCCGATGAAGAAGCCGAGTACGGATCCGCGGGCGATCGGCGCCGCGCTGTCCTTGATATCCTGCTTGGTCGGAAGGATCCGGTTGATCTTGGCGAGTTCCCCGTCGTTTCCTTCTCTCTGCAGGATCGTCTTGAACACTTCACCGACGGCGAAGGTACCTACCGCTACCGTCAAGAACTCCAGGCCCTGGTACAGCTCGGGAATGTCAAAGGTAAAGCGTGATACCCCGGAAACGCTGTCGATACCGATGGTAGCGAGCAGAAGCCCGAACGCCGTCATGATCAGCGCTTTAATCATCGATTTGCCGGCCAAGCCGCTGATTGCCAGCAGTCCCAGCACCATCAGCGAAAAATATTCGGCAGGGCCGAACTTGATCGCAATAGCCGACAACGGCTGAGCCAGAGAAATCAACCCAATAAGCGCCACGATGCCGGCCACAAAGGAGCCGATCGCCGAAATGGCGAGTGCCGCCCCCGCTCTTCCCTGCTTGGCCATCTGGTATCCGTCCAGCGTGGTCACCACCGAGGAGGACTCGCCCGGGGTGTTCAGCAGGATCGAGGTCGTCGAGCCCCCATACATCGCGCCGTAATAAACACCGGCCAGCAAAATAATCGAGCTCGTCGCCGATTCCTCCGGACTGAGCCCGGCCGTCATCGTGGCGGTGATCGGGATCAGCGACGCCACGCCGCTCATCGGGCCGATGCCGGGCAGCACGCCGACCACCGTTCCGATCAAGACGCCGAAAAATACAAACACCAAGTTATGCCACTGCATGGCGGTGGCGAGCCCATGCAATAAATAATCCACTGTGCCCATGTCCAAACCTCCCTACGAAAGACCTAGCCAAGACGGGAAGCCCGGAAGCGAGCCGTCCAGCACGTTGACATACAGATAATAAACGCCGTAAGAGAACGCGGCGGAAATAAGCAGAGAGACCCAAACCTTGCCTCGTTGCATCGTCTGAAACCCGATCATCAGGAATAAGAACGTCGAGATGACGAATCCGATGTCCTCCAGGAAATACGCATACAATACGGCGGAGACAAAGATGATGCCGAACCGCTTGTAATCCAGATCCTCCTTGCGCTTCTCCCCTTGCTGGCCCCCACGGAACGTTTCATAGATTAAACGAACGCTGAGCAGGGCCAAGAGAATGCCCAGGATGAACGGGAAAATATTAGCCCCGACGTTACTGCCGTATGCGCTGGTCGAAATGCTCCGGCCGCCGAACACGAAGGCAAGACCGATGGCGAGAAACACGATGCCGGCATAACGGTCGAACGTTCTATTCATAATTCACTCTCTCCTTTACGCTTTAAGCAATGGACAGGGCTGTCCCGCAAGCCTTGCAGCCTTCGGACAGCCCATCCCGGAGCCTTCTTATTTCTGCATTCCGAGTGCAGTCAAGATATCTTTGACCTGAGTTTCCTGCTGGGCGAGATACGCTTTGAAGTCGTCCGATTTTTTATAATCGGTTTCCCAGTTGTTCGCCTGCATTTCCTTCTTCCACTGGTCGGAATCCACCATTTTCTTCAGGGCATCGTCCCAATATTTCTTCGCGTCCGCGCTCATGTCCTTCGGTCCGAAGATCCCGCGCCAGATCAGGAATTCCGCGTCAACGCCCTGCTCCTTCATGGTCGGAACATCCTTCAGGTCGCCGCCGAGACGCTGCGGAGCGGCTACCGCGAGTACTTTGATTTTGCCGGCCTTCACGAACTGGTCGAGCGAGGAAGCATCCGTTCCGAGAACGTCCGCGTTGCCGCCGAGCAGCGCGGTTACGGCTTCGCCGCCGCCGTCGTAGGACAAGTACTTGATTTTCTTCGGGTCGATGCCGTATTTGAATGCCGGAAGAATCGAGACGATATGGTCCATGGAGCCCGGCGCCGAACCGCCTGCCAGCGTCAGCTTCGTTGGGTCCGCTTTCATGTCGTTCAGCGGCGATTTCAAATCGTTGTATTTCGAGTTGGCCGGTACGGCAATCGCGCCGTAATCCTTCGTAAGCTGCGCCAGCGGCGTCGTATCTTTGTAGCCGTAAGGCGTGTTGCCCTCTTTCTTCAGATTGTTGATCAGAATCGGAGGCGAGCTCACGAACAGCTTATAGTTGTCTTTCGTATCCTTCGTGGCATATTCCGCCATAAATACTGCGCCGCCGCCGCCCGGTTTGTTCTCCACCGTGATCGTTTTGTCGACGGCCTTGGTTTCGCTGAGCACCTTCGCGATCGTACGGGCCGTCATATCCCAGCCGCCGCCTGCGCCGGACGGCGCTACGATGCTGATAGCCTTCTCCGGATACTTGGATGCCGCCGCTTCCTTGCCTTTATCCGCCCCGCCTGCGGCCGGTTTGGCTCCTCCCGCGCTGCCGCATGCCGCCAGGCTTGCTGCAAGCACGCTAACCGATGCAACCTTCCAAGCTTTACTCATGAATGTATGAAACAATTGAAGCCCTCCCCTTTTTACCGATCCAGATGATGATTGAATACGCTTTCTTTGAAACGTTTTCATCATAACACCCGCTTCGCTCCCTGAGAAGATTTGCGAAATTAGATGTAAAAAGAGCATTACGCCGATTTTGTTCATTTTGTTTACGGGGTGGAAGAATCATCCCTGCTTCTTTTGAAAGCGTTTCATGTTACAATAAAAGAAAAAAGCGAGGTGCCCCATCAGGCTATGCGGCTGCAAACCAAGCTCATTCTCATCATTTGCTCCCTACTTGCACTCGTGATCGTAAGCCTGGGCGGGATCTATTATTACGTCATTACCAATGCGTTAGAGGAACAAATCGGCAACCGTGCGCTCAAGGTCGCGGAAACCGTGGCCGTTATGCCGGAGATCCGCAATGCGTTTCATACCGCCGACCCGTCCGCCGTCATTCAGCCGATCGCCGAATCGATCCGCGCCAAGACGGACGCCGAATATGTCGTCGTCGGCAACCGGGAAGGCATTCGTTATTCCCACCCGCTCCCCGACCGGATCGGAAAAGAAATGGTCGGCGGGGACAACGGGCCGGTGCTCGAGGGACATTCGATCATTTCCAGAGCGGTCGGCTCGCTCGGCCCCGCCATCCGCGGCAAGGCCCCGGTGTTCGATAACGACGGAAGCGTGGTCGGCATCGTATCGGTCGGCTTTCTGACCGAGGATATCAATGATTTTACGGATGATTACCAAATGGAAGTCGAGCTGATCGCCCTCGCCGTGCTCACCGTAGGAGCGGCTGGCGCCGTGCTGATCGCCCGCGGCGTCCGCCGTTCCATCCACGGCCTCGAACCGGAGGAGATCGGCTCGCTGTATACGGAGAAGCAGGCCATACTGGAGTCGATTCGCGAAGGGATCGTCGCCGTGAACCGCAAAGGCATCATCACGATGGCCAACCGCTATGCGCTTCGGCTGCTCGGACTGCCGGAGCAATCCGACATCTCGGGCCGTCCCGTGGAGGAAGTGATTCCGAATACGCGGCTGTATGAGGTCATTCGTTCGGGGAAAGCGGAATTTGACCGCGAGATGCTGATGGGCGATCACGAGGTGGTTGTCAACCGGGTGCCGATTACGGACTGGAAAGGCCAGGTAACAGGCGCCGTATCGAGCTTCCGTAGTAAATCAGAGCTGTTCCGTCTGGCCGAGGAGCTGTCCCAGGTGAAACGCTTCGCCGATGCGCTTCGGGCGCAGACGCATGAATTTTCCAATAAATTGTATGTCATTTCCGGGTTGATCCAGCTGGAGTCTTACCAGGAGGCGGTGGATCTCATATCCCGGGAATCCCATGTCCACCAGAATCTGATTCAATTTATTATGCGCGAAATTCCGGATCCAATGATCGGCGGGCCGCTTATCGGCAAATACAATCAAGCGCAGGAGCTGAAGCTTTCGTTCGAAATCGACCGGGAAAGCTCGTTCCGCGATATCCCCGAGACGGCCGACCGGAACCTGCTCGTCACGATCATCGGCAATCTGGTCGACAATGCCATGGAAGCGGTGCTGGCCCGCGGCGATCTGGAAGACCGGCACGTCAAGCTGTTCCTGACCGATCTCGGCGAGGATCTGATCATCGAGTGCGAGGATAACGGCGTCGGCATTCCCGATGAGCTGGGCAGCGTGATCTTCGAGAAAGGCGTTTCCACGAAAAAAGGGGAGCACCGGGGCATCGGACTCGCGCTGGTCGAGCATGCGGCAGGCAAGCTTGGAGGCTACATCACGTTCCATAAAAACCCGGCGGGCGGAACCATATTCACGGCGACCATACCCAAACAACAGTCATCAGCGGATAGGAGGCGGACGGATGGAAGCTCCGCAGCAGAAGCAGGTCATTGAAGTACTCATCGTGGAAGACGATGTGAAGATAGCCGAAATCAACCGCCGGTTCGTGGAAAAAATCCCGGGCTTTCAGGTGATCGGCATTGCGACCGACGAGGTTCAGGCCAAGGAGCGGCTGGAAATCCTGAAGCCCGATCTGGTCCTCTTGGATATTTATTTTCCGAACTCGAGCGGTCTGGAGATGCTCCAGTATATCCGCGACCATCACCGGGATACCGACGTTATTATGATTACGGCGGCGAAGGAAGTCGACGCGGTGCGCGAGGCGGTACGCGCGGGGCGTTCGATTACATCATGAAGCCGCTCGTCTTTAACCGGCTGCAGGAAACATTCATGCGCTATCTTGATTTTCACCGCGAGCTGCGCCGGATGGAGCAGGAGAACGGCCCCATCAATCAGGACGACATCGACCGCCTTCTAGTCAGAACGGGGAAAAAGAAAGCGCCGCGACCCGCACTGCCGAAAGGCATCGACAAGCTGACGCTCGACAAGGTGGTGCAGGCGATATCCGGTACGCCGGAAGGCATGACGGCCGAGCAGGTGGCGAAGCTGATCGGCGTGAGCCGCTCGACCGGACGCCGTTATCTCGAATATCTCGTCAGCCTGGGCGATGTGACGGCCAACCTGTCCTACGGCGTCGTCGGAAGGCCGGAACGCGTGTACCAGAACCGCAAGTGACGCAGCATATTATTATAAAAGAGACTGCCTACCGGCGACCTCTCCTCTTATTTCTTCTTCAAGTCTTCGATCGAGGTAATGTTCATGTAGGACGGAACGACGAGGCCGATCTTGGTCCCCTTCAGGTTCGGTCCCAAATCCTCGAACTTGCCCTTGTATTTTTCGTAGTAGTCCTTGTGCGTCGTCGGCGACCAAGCCGCTACGATGGCATCCACATCCCCGGATGAAACCCCGGCCCACATCGGACCGGCCTCCACCTGCATCATTTCCACTTTATAGCCGAGTCTCGTCTCCAGCACTTGTTTGACGACATTCGTGCTCGCAATCTCGGAATCCCATGCCACGTAGGCCAGCTTCAGCTTTTTCCCGTCCGCCTTCGGGACCCCCTTCACCCATTCGTCGACCTTGGCAGAGTTCGCCTTGATCCATTCGGTCGCCGCATCCTCGGGTTTCTTGCCCCCTTCGATCGCTACCATGACCTTGGCCATGTCGTCGGGCGTCCATTCGAATTTATCGAGGAAGCCGTAGGCGGAAGGCTGGTCGGTTTTGAGCCCGCTCCGGACTATCGTGTGGATCTCTTCATCCCCGCCGTAAACGCCCTTTGGATCCTTCAAATATTTGAGGTCATACTTCGCAAACATCCAGTGCGGCGTCCAGCCGGTAACGATAATCGGCTTCTTCTCCTTCACCGCTTTGTCCAGAGCAGCGGCCATTGCGGCACTGGAGCCCTCGACGAGCTTCCAATCCTTCAGATCGTACTCCTTCAAAGCCTTCTCCGTCGATTGCATAATGCCCGCACCGGGATCGATCCCGATAATTTGGTATTTCACCTGATCTCCCACAAAACCGGACGAAGCTGACGTCTTCCCGGCTGAACAACCGGTCAAAGCCAATGCAAAGGTCAGTCCGAGCATAACGCCCGCTTTCATCATCGGTTTCATTACAGTTTTTAACATCTCACCGTCTCCTTTTTCCTTTAATGACATGCTGGGATAAGCGGTCCAGCAGAATAGCAAGAATCACAATCGCCAGGCCTGCTTCAAAGCCTTGCCCGGTTTTGATCTGGGTGACGGCGCGGTACACGTCCGCTCCAATCCCCTGCGCGCCGATCATGGAGGCGATGACCACCATCGATAAAGCGAGCATGATCGTTTGGTTGATGCCCGCCATAATCGACGGAACGGCCAGCGGCGACTGCACCTTGATCAGCTTCTGGCCCGGCGTCGAGCCGAAAGCGTCGGCGACCTCTACGAGATCTGCGGGCACCTGGCGGATCCCCAGATTCGTCAGACGAATCGTAGGCGGCACGGCGAAGATGACCGAGGCGATCACGCCCGGCACCACGCCAAGCCCGAAGAACGTCACGGCGGGAATCAGATAAACAAAGGCGGGCATAGTCTGCATAAAGTCGAGTACGGGGGTCAGCAGGTTCTGAACCCTTTGCTTCCTGGCGCTCACGATGCCTAACGGTACACCAATGATAATGGAGATCAGTGCGGAAGTCATAACCAGCGCGAGCGTATCCATCGTTTGCTGCCAATAACCCAAATTCTCAATCAGGAATAATCCGATGAGGGTAAACACGGCAAGCGGCCAGCGGGCGAACCAGAAGGCAATGGCCGTAAGCAGTACAATCATGACGTACGCCGGAGGAAGATGGAACAGGAAGGAAAAGAAATTCACGACCCCTTCAATCGCGCCGGACAGCATATCGAATAGAGAAGAAAACTGACTGTCCAATCCGCCGACCAGGCTTTCCACCCACTCATCCAGCGGTAGCTTCGGTATCATGCGGGTTCACCTCCTTTGCGGCAGGGTGCCCCGCCAAAGCGCCCAGCACGGCGCCGCGCACGATGACGCCCAGAATCCGGCCGCTCTCGTTCACAACGGCGACCGGATATTTGGACGTTCCGCAAATCTCGAACAAGTCGTTCAGCAGCACGTCCGGTCCGACCGTCGGCGTATCCCGGATCACGATCTCCTCAAGCGTCCGTCCATCCTTCACGGCGGCCGAAGCGTCGTCGGCCGTAATGACGCCGATATGCCGTTTGCCCCGGTCCACCACGAACAGGTTGGAGATGCCGCTCTCCCGCATCAGCTGCAGCGCCACCCGCGGCCCCCGGTCGAGGGCTATCGTCTCCGGCCGGCGCATTACGTGGGAAGCCGTCAGCACTTTGGACAGGTCCACATCCTCAACGAACCGTTCGACGTATTCATTCGCAGGATTCATCATGATTTCTTCCGGCGTGCCGATCTGGACCACGGAGCCGTCCTTCATCAGGGCGATCCGGTCGCCGATACGCAGTGCTTCATCCAAATCATGCGTGATGAACACAATCGTTTTCTTCATCTTCTCCTGCAAATCGAGCAGCTCATCCTGCATATCCTTGCGGATCAACGGGTCGAGGGCGCTGAACGCTTCATCCATCAGCAGAATATCCGGATCGTTCGCCAGTGCCCGCGCCAGCCCTACACGCCGCTGCATACCGCCGCTGAGCTGGTCCGGGTAGCTCTTCCCCATGCTTCCAGGCCAACCAGCTTTAGGGCGTCCGCCGCTTTCGCCTGCCGCTCTTTTTACCAATGCCTTGAATTTCCAGGCCGTATTCGACATTCTCAAGCACCGTCCGGTGCGGAAAGAGAGCGAATTTCTGGAAGACCATGCTGATGGTCTCCCGGCGGATTCTGCGCAGCTCTTCCTGATTCATTCGCGTAATATCCTTGCCGTGAACCAGAATGCCGCCCTGGGTCGGTTCAATCAAGCGGTTCAACAAGCGGACCAGCGTCGACTTTCCGCTCCCCGACAAGCCCATAATGACAAAGATTTCGCCGGGCTCAATGGAGAAGTTAACGCGGTTCACCCCTACGGTATGCCGGGTTTCCTTATAAATCTTCTCTTTGCTCCACCCCTTCGAAAGCAGAGGCAGAGCGCTTCCCGGCTCGCTTCCGAAAATCTTCGTAAGTTCCTTCACTTCAATGATCGCCAAATGAACACCCCATTCCAGTTTGTTTCCAGTTTCTCTTGCTCAAGTCTAACGGATAAATAAATTAAGTGTCAACCGTTTATATCGTATGTAAAGAACGTACAGTAAAAACTTTACGTACTTATCCCCGGCTTTATGCCTGATTTCCTCCCGTATCCGGCCGTAACCGTTCCTTTACATTTGAAACATAGTTTTTTACAATGAGCCTAAATGGCATTATGATGGAGATAAACTTACAATATCAGACAACGCTGGACACCGATGGAGGAGTGGCATAATGTTTAACGAGTTGGCGGGAATTTCGCCTGAGCAGGAACAATCGATTCATAAGGCGCGCAAGCGGATTATTGAATCCATCGGCAAAAATATGGATCTGTACGGCATCACACTGTCAACCGGGCCGCTATACGGGCTGATGTTTTTTCAAAATAAACCGATGACGCTGGATGAAATGGGCGAAGCGATGGAAATGAGCAAGACCAGCATGAGCACGGGGATCCGGACGCTGGTCGATCTCAATATGGTCAATAAAGTATGGGAGAAGGGCTCGCGGAAGGATCTCTACGAGGTGGAGCGGGACTGGCATCAGACCTTTTCCGATTTCTTTGCCATCAAGTGGAGAAAAGCGGTGGAAATGAATCTCCAGGCACTGAAAAAATCGCTTTCGGAGCTGAAGGAGCTGTCGGGGAAATACCCTGAAGACGAAGTGCTGCAATCGACGCTCGCCTCGGATATGGATAAAATCAATCAAGCCGTAAGCTATTACTTGTGGCTGGACCGGCTGATCGACGCCTTGGAATCGGGCGAAATCTACAATCTGGTCCCTAAGGAACCCATCCGTCCGGAACAGTGATAAGCGTTTCCAATGGAGGAAGCCCCGCAGCACGACAGCCGTCTCTGCAGGACTTCCTTTTTCATACGAATGCATGGACATGCCCCTACCCCGGTTTGCTTTGCATGCCTCCCATGTATTATGCTTTTCTTAGAAACAGCACAAATGGAGGGATCAAGGTGAGCATGCTCCCTATGGAACAATTCCGGCAGTTCAAGAATGAAATCACCCGGTTTATGATGGCATATAAATTCGCCCTCGACGCGATTGAAACCAAAGTCGAAATTTTGAAGGAAGAATTTCATTTTTTCCATGACTATAACCCGATCGAGCATACAAGCTCGCGGCTCAAGTCGCCGGAGAGCATCCTGAAGAAGCTGTACAAGAAAGGCTGTACCATCTCGCTGGATAGCATCAAGGACAACATTAAGGACATCGCGGGCATTCGGATTACCTGCTCTTTTCTCTCCGACATTTACAAGATCGTAGAAATGCTCCAGAACCAGAGCGATCTGAAAATCCTCGAGGTGAAGGATTACATCAAGCGACCGAAGCCGAACGGCTATAAGAGCCTGCATCTGCTCGTAGAAATTCCGATCTACATGTCGGACAGGCAGGAAAATGTCTGCGTAGAGGTGCAGATCCGGACGATCGCCATGGATTTCTGGGCGAGCCTCGAGCATAAAATTTATTACAAATACAACCAGGCCGTACCGCCGCGGTCGCTGCAGGAATTGAAAGAGGCCGCCGATTCTGCGGCGACCCTGGATCTGAAGATGGAACGGCTTCATAACGAAATCGTGGAAATCAAAGAAAGACGCACGGTAGAGGTCGAGGAAGGGCTGAAAATCATCAGCGACCAGCAGTTCCAGCTGCCCGAAGCGCCGCTGAAATTAATCGGCGGCAGACCAAGGAGACGGCAACTGACATGGGGCGGGGGCGGCATGAACCTCCAAGGACGCCGCTCCCCTTTTCATGAAGGACAGCCGCATCTTACCGCCGGTCCGTATCGACTATGGTGCAGGACCCGGGGTAGCCGTCCTCCTCCATCATTTCCTCGAGATGCTCCTGCATCTCTTCATCACCCGGCGCACTGGCCACCAGCTTAGCCGGAGGTCGCCGGAACTCAACATGTCCTTTCGGATGCCGCTCGGTCATATCCATCGACTCCACCCTTGAAATTGTAAAGCCCCTTTATTATTCCATCCTGATCTTCAGATTACACCCGCCTGCTATTTCACAAGACCGATAAGAACGGGAAGCACGATAAACGAAGCGAGCGTCGTCCACAAGATGCATTTGGATACGAACTTGGGAGAAGCATCGAAGCGCTCGGCCAAAATCACCGCATTGACGGCCACCGGCATGGACGCCACGATGAACATCACCGAGAATAAGGTCCCTTGAACCCGCAGCACATACAAGACGAGACATGCCGCGAGCGGCGACAGCAGCGACCGGACGCCGAGGCCCGCCCAAAAGGAGAAACGGATCTTGGGATCCAGCCGGTCATTGCTTACGCTGATCATCTGCGCCCCCAGGATCGCCAGGACCACGGGAGAATAGGCGGCCGCCACCATCGAGACGCCCTTCTCCAGATCGGCCGGAAGATGCAGCCCAGACGCACGCAGTACCATGGCCAGCGGCGCGGCGTAAATCGAGGGAAGCGCGAAGACGGATTTCACTGCATTTTTTACCGAGAATTGGGAGCGGGCCGCAAAGTAAACGCCTATCGTATTGGCGATAATCATTTGGGCGATCACGTAGACCGACGCTTTATCCAGCCCGAGCTTGCCGAAAGCGAGCAGAACGAGCGGAAGACCGTAATTGACGCTGTTCGTTAAGGTCGAAATCAAAGTAAGACCCGCCAGTTCCGGGGATTGCAGTTTGAGCGAGCCTGCCGAGCCCGTTCGCAACCGCCCACATGAGCACCAAATTCAGTACGCAGAAGGCCAAGGTTTTGTAAATGTCGTCAAACGAAATTTCGGCGGTCGTTAAGGTTTCCAATATGATGGCCGGGCTTAAAAAGTACAAATACAGTGTCAGCAGCGGCTTCGTATCCAGGTCCTTAAAACGCTTAAGAAGCGCGCCTGCAATCACCGGTATGGAAAGCGGAACAATCACTTGAATTAACGTTGTCATTACCGTCTGGAACATCGCCCGACAATCCTCTCTATGTATAGCTACCTCCTACTATACCCCCATAAACCGATTTAGTCTAAGAGGTAATATCAATATCCTTGATAGCATTTGCCTATCTTCAAGTGAACCAAAAAAGCCCGCCCCATGAGGGACGAGCCGGAGCCGAGCCTTATTTTCTTTTAAATGAGATCGGGTAGTTTTTAACGCCGAAGACGAAGGAGCTCTGAATCGGAACGGGGCGCTTCCGGGTACGAGTCTCAGGTCTTCGAACTGCCGGAGCGAGCCGCTCTATCGCGATCTGTCCTTCCAGCCTGGCGAGAGGAGCGCCTAGGCAGAAATGGATGCCGAAGCCGAACGACATGTGCGGATTCGGTTTGCGCCGGGGTCGAAGCGGTTCGGATCCTTGAATTTCGATTCGTCCCTGTTGGCCGCCCCGACCCAGGATATCACCTGATCGCCGGCCCGAAGCAGCCGCTCCCCTACCGTCACATCCTCCTTCACGACCCGGCCGATCGCCACAATCGGCGGATAATAGCGCAGCACTTCCTCGATAAAGGAAGGAATCAAACCGGGATCGCCGGCGAGCTCGGTCTGCAGCGCAGGCTCCTCCGTCAAGTAGCGGACCCCGTTCGTGATCAAATTGGTCGTCGTTTCGTTGCCGGCGGCCAGCAGAAGGATGCAGAAGGCCAGGATTTCTTCCCCTTCAGCTTTTCCCCTTCCAATTCGGCTTGCAGCAATGCGGAAATCAGATCCTCCCGCGGGTTCTTCGCACGCTGCTCCACAATCTTCCGGAAGTACTCCGAAAGCTCCCCGATGGTCTGCCTGCGCTTGGAGGTGATCTTGTCGAACGCCTCGTCCGTCAAATCCTCGGCGCCTTCCACCAGGACATCGGACCAGGCCTTGAACAGCGCGCGATCCTCGGGCGGCACGCCGAGCAGCTCGGCGATGACGATAACGGGAAGCGGAGTGGCGAACGAATGAACCAGATCCGTCTCGCCGCCGGTCATCTGGTCCATCAATTCCTCCGCGATGGCATGAATGCGCGGCACGAGCTCCTGAACCGCTCTCGGCGTGAAGGCTTTATTCACCAGATCCCGCATCTGCGTATGCTTGGGAGGATCCATAAACAGTATGCTTTCCTGCGACATCCCCGGCGGGAAGAGAACGTATGAGGATCCTTCAGAATCCGATGAACGTCCACATAACGGAATACATCCCAGCACCCGCGGCTCTCGTCATAGCGGACCGGCGTCTTGTCCCTCAATTGATTCAACACGCCAAAAGGCTTCAGGCGCGTCTCGGTATCGCTAAGCTCGGACATGATCAGCATATTGGCATACTTGGTTCCATTCATCGTTCTTTCACCCTCCTGTTATCTTGGATCTTGAGCCTTTCTCCCTCTTACCGCTTCACATTCAGGTGCCTGATCAAATCCTCCAGTGTCTTCCGCTCCACAAGGTAATGCTCCATCGCATTGCGCAGCATAAATTGAACACCCCGGCTCGGATGATCCCGGTATAATTCGGCATAGCCTTCCATAGTGGCTATGTCTTTCAGCGACCGCTTCAAACGAACCTGCAGGCTTCGCCTGACTTCCTCCGGATCGCCGTCCTCAAGGAACAGCATCGCGGAATAGCCCGGCAGGCAGAACGTCTCCGTTTGACCGAAAGCCTCATACAGCTCTTCGAAGAAACGGGCCTTCCCCGCCCCGGTGATGGCATATAAGGTTTTCTCCGGCCGGTTGGGGTCCTGCACGGTCTCTACAGGCTCGATATACCCGTCTTTCGTCAGCCTGTCTATCGTGTAATATAAAGTGCCGTCATTGATTTTTACGAATTTCTCCAGCTTCTTCTCTTTCAGAAGACGCTTGATTTCATAAGGGTGAAGCTTCTCCCGGCTTAACAGGCCGAGAACAACCAGCTTGATCGACATGACATCCTCCCGTTCCTTCTTGGCTTCCGCGCCGTTTTCATTGAACGAGCGGCAGCATCCTTATCCCCACCTTTCGTTCCATTTTTTGTTACCCTAATTAAAGTAATAAATCTAAAGTATTTTGTCAAGCATCCGGCCTTTTGAACTGCAACGAAAATAAGCCTCCACACCACGCTGCCGCAGCATTGGAGGCTTCATCTTCCGTGTTCGGCCTAAACATTCCTTGCCGTTTTTCAAGCCTTTTGAATCAATTGTTCCATATGATAATACGGGGGAACCTTTAACCAGCCCTTCTTGGCCGTGAGATCCTTTAAGCCTAAGGAATACGTGATTTTCATCATCTGGTATTTGGCGAACATGGCCCCCACGTCCGCGCGGACCGCTTCCGTCATGCCTCTGCAAGCATAGGTAATGCCCGATACAATATTGAATTGAAGCAGATTGGCTATCTCCTCGTCGGATAATCTCGAGCCCTCGGGAATGTTCCGGTAATCGCCGACCGGTTTCTCGGGCGTAACTTGGGGAAGGGTCACACCCTCCGTCCGGAGAAATTCGACAAGTTCCTTGCGGATCGGGCTATGGACGGTTTCTATAACATCACTCAATTTCTCTTTGAGATCGGGATCTTGAGCGATGTTAAAGGAGACCTGTTCCCCGCGCATCGTCTGCTCCGTAGCCGCTAAATAGAACCAGAGATTCATGACTTCTCCTACGTGAAGGGGAGGCTTTTCTCCGTCCGTATAAGGCTTCAATATGTCCTTTATGATTTCCAGCAAGTTCATAAGACCTTCACCCGTTTCAAAGTTTTACAAAAACTTCTTTTCCTTAAACTAACCTCCTCTCCGGTTTTTTATGCACGGTTCCGTACCGCTATCAGCTGAAATAGCGTTCGGCAAGCCTCTGCGCCGCCCGTGTGGCCAAGGCCTGCGTGGTAAGTGTCGGGTTGGCTGCTCCTATTCCGTTGTAATGTACGCTGTTGTCTGCGATATAGAGGCGTTTCACCTGGTAGGCTTCGCCGTCGGTGTTCACCACATGCCCCATCCTCATCGTGCTTTCCATATGGATCATAAGTCCCGCCGGCCAGCCGGACCGGTAAATTCGGCGAGCCCCGCACTCCGTAAAATACCGGCCGCGATCCGGATCAGCGTTTCCCGGTTGTTCCTCGCTCTTAAACTCGGAGTATAGCTCACCTTCGGAATAGGGCCGTGTTCATCCGTCTTGTCCGGGACTACCGTGATTCCGTTACTCGGAGTGACATCATCATCCGCATAAACGACGATATTGAGCGTTCTAGAGAAGTTTTCCATAATATCTGTCAATTCGGGGCCTGCTATAAGCCCATAGCCGTTCCAAAGAGCGCCCGGCGAAGGCGGATGTAGGAAGCTGAATCCTGCCGCACTGTTGCTGAAGTTCATGGTCGCCGTCAAACCGGGACCCATTCCCGCAACCTCAAGGCATCCGATCCCCGGATAATCCAGTCTGGCTCCGGAGGTGTGACCGACATAGGGACCCGATTCCGGCTGACCCAGGATAGATATCAGCTCCTCCGGGCCGAAAATGCCGGTGATCGAATCAAAAAAATGATTCACCAGCCCTCTTCCCACCCATGGATCGCGCGGCAAATCCGAATTGAGCCAAAGCCGCGGCGTCTCAATGCAGCCGGCGGCCATCACGACCGCTCCCGCCTGAACCTCCTGCATTTCTCCTGTCCACGTGTCCCGGAACCGCACTCCGACGGCACGCGGCCCTTCCTTCGGATCGCGGGCCGTTAAGATGCGTACCGTGAAGGCGTTGGGCCTGATCTCGACGTTCCCCGTTTTTAACGCCATGGGTATATAGCTGACATGCGTGGAACGCTTGGCTATTTTATCGACCGAAGGGCCGTGCGGGCGACCGTTGATGCAGTGTCCGGCCAGTGTGCAGCCTTCCATCCAGGACAATTGCTCCAGAGAATACTCGGGATTCATGAGCTCCTTATTGGGCGGAAGGATTGCATTGGGCTGTGGGCGGAAACCGGGGCGGACGACATCCAGCGTCGGAATCAGTTGCCATCCCTCTTTTCTGGCGCCGTAATAGAACAGCTCCTCCTTGGCGGTTACCGGCGCAAATTCAACGGGAAGCGTCGCCTCCACCTTCTCGTAATAAGGGACGAGCTCGCGGTAGGGAATAGGCCATACGTGATCTACGGCTCTCGGAAACGCGCGTGGAGAATGAGCGAGATAATGCTGGGTTGTTCCTCCTACGCCCGAATTTTGCCACACATAGCCTTTCTGGGCTAAAATACGGGGCCACGGCGGTCTTGCACTGTCGGCAGGCCCCCATCGAATCCGGCCGGAAATCAGATTGTTCATCATGTTTTCCTGTTTATTGTAAATTTCCTTAAAAAGCACAATGTCCAGGTCTCCCGGATTGGAGCTGGCCGTCCCTCCCCCGATCGCGGTTCGGATCGGGCCACTGTTTATTTCCATACCATGGTCCCGCTTCCAGCACCAGCACCTTAAGCCCAAGCTCCCCGAGCTCTTTTGCCATGACGCCGCCCCCGCCCCCCGCACCGATAACGATGACATCCGGCTTCTCCATTCACCCGCCCCCTTTGGATCGCTTCAGCACAAATCCGCGCAAATCCCGATAGCCGAAAGCCGGGCCCGGATATCCGGTCTGAATCCAGCCGGGCGGGATTCCTTCCAACCGACGATCGGCCGCCGGCGGCAGGCGGGTCGACCCGTAGCCGTACCATTCCGAATAGTAGCCGAACAAGGTTAACTGATGGATCGAATTCATCATGACCTGAACAAGGGCGGGATTATTCCGGTAGGGGGGCGGGGGAAGATGCAGGGAAAATTCCAGCCGGTCCAGCGGCTCCGCTGCGCGGAGACGGTCGGTTCGCGCCAGTAGAGCGAAGGGCCCGCCTCCGGACAGGGAAGCGGAAGGGACAGGATACGGGGCCTGCCCCGTTCGGATCAGCCGGTCGGCGCCGATATCGAGAAGCACGGCTGTCAGCTTGGAGAAAGGAACATCCGTGGGATTCATACTGGACCTCATCGCTACGGACTGGTTCAGCTCCCGGATGACATATAAGTGAACGCCGAGCTCCGCCGCTCCAGGCACCCTTTCCGCAGCCGATAATCCCATATGCCGTACCGTGGGCGGGATCACGGCGTCGACATACGCCTGTAAGGCGGCTCTTGTATGCTCATCGGCAGACGCAAGCGTAACCGGCCATCCATGTCACCTCCGGGAATCTTCCGCTCTTACGGGTACAACTCGCTTATTCATTGTATTGATTCCATTCGTCCTACATTCCAACAACCATGGTCGCCGAATAATCCCCCCCAGTTATACGCAGGAAAACGCTGTGGAGGTGAATGATTCGGCTGCCGTTCTGACCATATTAAGCTTGCTATAGTCCCAAACCATTCCAATCCAGGAGGTAACCCATGTCGAATCCATCTTCCGGTCAACGGGAAACGAATGCGGAAGTACAGGCACAGAACGCTGTGAATCATGCGCTTAGCGCCTTGAACGAGGCACAGGAGCTTAATGACAGAGGAGCGAAGCAGAGGGCCCGGGAGCGGCTCGATGAGGCCCGCCTGCAGGAACAGGCGGCGGAAGCGGGCCATTCCGGCGCGGAATCGTTATCTTAACGCAACTTGTTCTTGCAGGAGCCGGAAGTTCATGGCTTGCAAGGACCGGCGCTTGTAACCATTAAAAAAACGCCCCCTGCCCGGCCGCAAGAGCCGGGAGCAGAGGGCGATGGTTATGGCATCAATAGCCGACCTCGACAGACGCAATGACAACATAGGCAAGGTCGTTCCGGTCTTCCTTGTCGGTGAGGACGATCCCGCTCGTGGTCAGCATTCCTCCATCCACCACGTCGAAGGTCACCTCGCCGTATGGCGACTCCGCCCGGACCAGGGCCAAATCCAGCTTGTCCTTGTCGGCGGGAACGGCCAGCCTGACGTTCACCTTCATCCGGTTGATGTCATTCCCCGGAAGAACGGTCCGGAGACCGGGCATCGAGTTATGATGAATCGCGTTTTGCACGGCCCGGACAGCCGCCTTCGTCACGTTCTGACCATGCAGATCTATACCCATCCCGATTTCAATAAACATGATTTGTTCCATTTCGCAAACTCCCTTTCCCAGCCGTATTTGTATTGTTCATTCCCTGCAAACGGGCACTATTCCGAGACCGCTTCGGCCTTCACGGGGCCTGTTGTGTGCTTGACGACCAGCTTCGGCTCGGTCGTCACCATCTTGTACCCGCCGGCGGCCGGACCCGGGGCTTCCAAGAGTTCAAGCAAATTGCGCGCCGCGATGGCCCCCATCTCCCTTTCATTCTGGAATACATGAGTAAAGGCTCTGTATTGGTCAAGGCCTACGGAAGGGTCGTCGAACGTGATGATCGAGATATCCTCCGGCACGCGAAGCTTCAGCCTCTTGGCCGTTGTCGCTACAAAGAAGGCAATCCGCGTATTCAAAGTGATATAGGCGGTAGCCATCCGCTGCAGGAGGCGACCTGCCAGCGGATGATCGTCCCCCGCTTCCTGCAGATCGAACCGGAACTCCCTGAGGATCAGGCCCGGATTGATCATGGCTCCTTTGTTCTTCAAAGCATCCATATATCCCGCCAGCCGGTCTTCCACGGTAATCGTTCCCTTGATCGTATCTGAACAAATCGCGATATTCCGGTGCCCCAGCTCCCACAGGTAATCTACTGCCAGCTGCGTCCCCTTATACCCGTCGGAGCAAACATAATTGGTGTCGATCCCCGGCAAATAGCGGTCCAGGAGGACGAAGGGATAGTGACGCAGCTTCAGCGTCAAAATCTCCTCATTGTACGTTTCCGAATCCACCGGAAAAATCAGCGACCCTTCGGCGCCCTTCTGGATCAGCTCGAGAATCGCTTCCTTCTCCCTTTCCTTGGAATTAAAGGTAAGCGTGATGAGCAGATAATAATCGGAATCCTGCAAAACCGAATGAATCCCCTCGATCAGCCGGATCGCAAAGTAATCGGGGATATAAGGGATAATCAAGCCGATCATTTTACGCCGCGGGCTTGCTTGCCGGGCTGACGAAAGCATGCATTTGCGGCTCCGCGGCGGCAGGTCGCCCCGCCTCTCTCTTCCCGACGAAGTTGCCGCGCCCGGGAATCCGGTAAATCCATCCGCCCTTCGCCAGTTCTCCCAGCGCATTGGCGACCGTAATCCGGCTGACATGAAACTGCTCCATCAGCTCTTTCTCAGACGGAATCTTATCGTTCTCTTTCAAGCTCCCGGAAGCGATCAGCCCGGTGAAATACTCCTGAATTTGAATATATAATGCCTTTCGGTCCTTTGGCACGAAGCTCTCACGCCCAATCCCCCATATGATCTGTAATAAATTTAGATTAAATATAGCTTTTATGTCAAGCTTTAACAGGCCCTTTCGCTTGGAATCACGGGAACGGTACCATGTTTAAAACGGTTTACAGCAAATCCAATAAATAATATATTATACATATTTGATTTATTTACCAATTCATGCTGTCAGGAGGATGGTCCCGTGCCTTATCAACCAGTTCATCCGAAAGCGCTTCATGCACTCAAGAAACAAATCGAGCAAAAGATTTATACGCCCCTTGCTCCACTGTCGGTGAAGGCTTGGATAACGCCTGAGCCGGTTCCCTATGACCGCCGGGAGAGCGGCGAGCCTCTTACGCTGCAGCCCGGCGACGCCTGGGGCAAGCTTTGGGACTGTGGCTGGTTCCGCTTCAGAGGCCGGGTGCCGGAGTCGGCGGCGGGAAAGAAAGTCGTGCTGCTCATCGACATTAACGGGGAGCTCTGCCTCGTTGATCATGAAGGCACCCCGGTCCAAGGGCTGACGAACGTCAATTCCGAATTCGATTCAAGGCTTGGCCTGCCGGGGAAACGGGTGGTTCATCTCGCGGAGCACGCGGCCGGCGGAGAGACCGTCGACCTGTGGGGCGATGCGGGCTGCAACGATTTGTTCGGCAAGTACCAAGGAGGGACCTTGAAGGAAGCCAGCATCGCCGAGTGTCACGAGGAAATCCGGCGACTTTACTATGACTTTGAGGTGCTTGCTGGAGCTGGCCGAGAATCTGCCCGAGAGCTCTTCCCGGAGAGCGCAAGTGCTGCAAGCGCTTTATGACGCTTCTTTAAAGCTCACGGACGTGAGCGGGGAACAGGCTGCGGAAGCGCGGGACGTGCTTGCGCCGGAGCTGGCCAAGCGCGGCGGAGATCCGACGATTACTGTCAGTGCCGTCGGGCATGCGCATATCGATCTCGCCTGGCTGTGGCCGATCCGCGAGACGATCCGCAAAGGGGCCCGCACGTTCTCCACCGCGCCGCGCATGATGGAGCGGTACCCCGAATATATTTTCGGAGCCAGTCAGCCTCAGCTCTACCAATGGATCAAGGAGCGGTATCCGGCGCTTTACAGCCAGGTGAAGGAACGGATCCGCGAAGGCCGGTGGGAAGTGCAGGGGGCGATGTGGGTCGAGCCCGATTCCAATGTGGCGGGAGGGGAAGCGCTGGTCCGGCAAATATTGTACGGCAAACGTTTTTTTCTCCGGGAATTCGGTGTGGATGTCCGTTCGCTCTGGGTTCCGGATATATTCGGCTACTCGGCCAGCCTGCCGCAGCTGCTTAAGCGGTCAGGCGTCGATTACATGGTCACGCAAAAGCTATCCTGGAACACGTTCAACGATCTTCCTCATCATACCTTCCACTGGGAAGGCATCGACGGCGACCGCGTGCTCACCCATCTTCCGCCGGAGGACACTTACAATTCGCCGGCCGCACCCCGTTCGCTTGTGAAGATCGAGCGGGAATATCTGGACAAGAACGTTTCCGACCGCTGCCTGATGCTGTTCGGAATCGGAGACGGGGGCGGCGGGCCCGGCGAAGAGCATCTGGAACGGTCGCGGCGTGAACGAAACCTGCTCGGTCTGCCGCCGGTCGAACAGGAGTCCTCTATCGCTTTCCTCGATCGGCTGAACGAGAGAGCCCGCCGCTATGCGACCTGGCGCGGAGAGCTCTATCTGGAGAAGCATCAGGGAACGTTAACGACCCAGGCCCGGAATAAAAAGGCGAACCGGCAGATGGAAATCGCGCTGCGCGAACTGGAATTCGCCTCAGTGCTGGCCGCTTGCTTGTGCTCAGTCCCTTACCCCCAGGAAGAACTGGAGACGATTTGGAAGGAAATGCTGCTATATCAGTTTCATGACATCCTGCCCGGCTCATCCATCCAGCGGGTGTACAACGAATCGCTGGAGCGGTACGGCGAGCTGCTGAAGCAAACGAACAAGCTGATCGATGAGCGTTATCAGGCGATCGCGGCTTCCGCCGACGTTTCTGGGCTGAAAGCACCTTGCATCCTCTTCAACTCCCTGCCTTGGGAGCGTACGGAATGGATCGAAACGAACGAAGGCTGGTACAGCGCCACTGTTCCTCCGATGGGGTACAAAGCAGTTGACCTGGATGCCGAACCTGCGGATTCGGATACCGGATTCTTAACAGCCGAAGACGGCCGTATCGAAAACGATATTCTTCGCGTATTGCTGCATTCCGACGGGACGATCGCTTCGATTTTTGATAAGGAGGCAAACCGTGAAGTGCTGCAGCCAGGCCTTACCGGAAACCGTCTCCGCTTGTATGACGACGCCGGTGGAGACGCATGGGATTTCCCGGGCAATTATCGGGATAGACCTTGTACAACATTAATTCCCTGTTCAACCAAATTTTACATAGACGGCCCGCAGGCCATCGCCGAACAAAGCTTCCGGTTCGGGAATTCGTCGTTAACCCAAAAAATCATCCTGACAACGGGCGACCGCCGAATCGATTTCCAAACCGCGGCGGACTGGCGCGAATCGGACACAATGCTGCGCGCCTCCTTCCCGCTCGATATCACGACGGACCAGGTGAACTGCGAAATTCAATTCGGATATGTGAAGCGCCCAACCCATCGTAATACTTCCTGGGATTTCGCCCGCGACGAGATCTGCGCTCACCGCTGGATTGATTTATCCGAGCCGGCGTACGGGGCGGCGCCGCTGAACGATTCCAAGTACGGCTTCCGCGCTTTGGGCGGCGAACTGGACATCCATCTGCTCCGCGACCCTTCGTATCCTGATCCCGAAGCCGACCGCGCCTGTCATGAACTTGTATACTCACTGCTTGCCGCATGAAGGGGACTTTGTACAGGCGCAGATTTTCAAAGCGGGATACGAGCTCAATATGCCCCTTCGCGCAGTACATGCCGGCAGTGCCGGGGAAGCCGCAAGCCCTGCCGCCTATACCCTGCTTGAAGCGGACCAACCGGAACATCATGGTCGAAGCCGTGAAAAAGGCCGAAGACAGCGGCGATCTCATTATTCGCCTGTACGAAACCTCCGGAAGCAAAACCCATGCCTCCCTTTCCATCCATTTGCCTTACACACGGATCGAAACCGTGAACCTGATGGAACAAACGGAAGAAATACTTCAAGCGGACCCTAGCGGACACATTCCCCTGAGCCTCGACGCCTTCGAGATCAAATCGGTGAAAATCATCCGTTAGGCATAGGTCGCTGGCCAGACCGGTTCCTTATCCCATGGGTTAGGAATCGGTTTTTTAATCCATATAATGATATATCCTATATCTTTAATATGTTATTGAATCCTGAAAATGACCGTGAAAGTCATAAAATCGCAGTCGATCTGTCATTTTTTCAGAGTTTCCACCTCGAAATCCATGTGCTACAATAAGTTCCAAGCTAAATCAGAGAAAATTTCCCAATCAATCCCTTTAATCGTGATCGAATCCAGCCTATTTAACCATATTAAATATATCGTTTATAGACGGATCGGTTGCCATCATCGTAATGCCTTTGCCTTCCCGGCAGCAGCTATCCTAACACATCTTGCTTGTTTTGCATTCTTCATCCCTTGTCGGATCCGCTTTCCCTCTTATTGGCTATAAATGCCATACAACCTTCTAGCATTTCAGCTTCCTGCAGCCCTTCAGTTTGACTTGAACCAAGGAGGGATCGCCGCCGTTTGGACCGCATTTTCACGAAACTCATACTTTCCTGTCAACCCAAAAACCAGCCCAAGGGGGACTCATGCATGAGAGGATTGAAAAGGTTCTCAAACCCTGCACTTCTATCCGTTATAGCCGTTTCTTTACTTGCAAGCGCTTGCTCATCATCCGCACCGGCATCTGGAGGCGATAAGTCTTCAGCATCATCCGGGGACGTGACGACCGTCACCTTCTGGCACGGCCTTACCGGCCAAATCGACTTGGACAATATGAACCGGGTCGTGAAAGCCTTCGAGGAGAAAAACCCAAAAATCAAATTGAAGCTTGTCTACACCGAGTCCAGCGAAGGCTCCGACCAGAAGCTGCTCACCGCCGTCGCCGGAGGCAACCCGCCCGACATCGCCTACTTCGACCGGTTCAAGGTCGGCTCCTGGGCCGCCCAGGGCTCTTTAACCGACCTCACCGAGAAGGCCGCCGCATCAGGCATCAAAAAGGAGCTCTACTACCCGTTTGCTTGGGATGAATCTAGCTACAAAGGCAAGCTTTACGCCATCCCGCTCGGCACCGACTCACGCCTTCTGTTCTACAACAAGGATCATTTCAAGGAAGTCGGACTCGATCCGGAGAAGCCGCCGAAGACGATCGCGGAGCTGGAAGCGGCGGCCGAGAAGCTGACGATCAAGGAAGGAAAACGGTTCAAGCGGATCGGGTTTATCCCTTGGTATTCGCAAGGCTGGCTGTACAGCTGGGGCTGGGCATTTGGCGGGGAGTTCCAGGACGCTTCCGGCAAAATTACGGCCAACGATCCGAAAATCGTCCAGGCACTGCAGTGGATGACCGACTACGCCAAAAAGTATAACGTGGAGGATATCGCCGGTTTTACAAGCGCCGCCGGTACGGATGAGATGAATCCGTTCCTCACCGGCCAAATCAGTATGAAAATCGACGGGAACTGGTCGGTGGCCAGCATCAAGAAGTTCAAACCGAACCTCAATTACGGCGTCGCGCCCATCCCGACGCCGACTGGAACCAATTTTACAAGCTGGTCCGGCGGCATGTCGCTCATTATCCCGAAGGGTGCCAAGAATGTGGACGCCGCCTGGAAATTCCTCGAATTTATGGGGAAAGAGGAAGGGCAGTATCTTCTGAATCAGAACTCCGGCATGTCCGTCATCGACTCGGTCAACGCCAAGTTCGGCTATAAGGACGATCCGATTCTGAAGGAATTCGTCAAGATTCTTCCGACGTCGCGCAACCGCCCGGTGATTCCGGAAGGTCAGCTGCTCTGGAACGAGCTCGCCACCGCGACGGAGAACGCCACCCGCGGCAACGGCACGCCGAAGGAAAACTTGGACAAAGTCACCGCTACGGTCAACAAAGCGCTGGAAAAGTACAAATAAAATCAGCTTCTTAGGGAAGCGCTCGCCAGGCGGGGAGAGACGTCCTCTCCTCGCCTTTGTATATTCGAGATCGGAAGGTGATACGACATGATGAAAACAGCCGATACGGTTCACATAAACGAGTCCAAGGCCGTGAAGAAAAAGTCCTTTCACCGCACCAACCTGACCGGATGGCTCTTCGCCTCGCCTTGGGTGATCGGACTGCTGCTCTTCTATGCGGTTCCGATGTTCGCCTCGATCTATTTCAGCTTTACCACCTACAGTATCCTGCAGCCCCGGTGAATTCGTCGGTTTGAATAATTACAAGGACCTTTTCCATGACCCGCTGTTCTGGAAATCGATCTACAATACGGTTTATTTCGCCGTCTTCTTCGTGCCGCTCAGCATCTTCTTCGGCGTAGCGCTGGCCATGATGCTGAATATGCGGGTCAAAGGCATGGCGGTGTACCGGACGATCTTCTTCCTGCCGACGCTCGTCCCCCAGGTGGCCCTGGCCGTCCTGTGGATGTGGTCGCTGCATCCGAATTTCGGCCTCATTAACGGCATTCTGGCCAACTTCGGCATCGAGGGACCGCCGTGGCTCGGGAGCGAATCCTGGTCCAAGCCTTCGCTGATCCTGATGTCGCTCTGGGGGATCGGACATGCGGTCGTCATTTATCTCGCCGGTCTCGGCGATATTCCGGAGGAATATTACGAAGCGGCGGAAATCGACGGTGCCAGCTGGTTTCAGAAGACGAGGAACGTTACGATTCCGCTGCTGACGCCCGTGATTTTCTACAATTTGGTGATGGGCACGATCGGCTCCTTCCAGCAGTTCACCCTCCCCTATACGATGACGAAAGGCCAGGGAACTCCTGCTAACTCGATGACATTCTATGTCATGTATTTGTACGAGAACGGATTCCGCTATTTCAAAATGGGCTATGCCTCGGCGATGGCATGGGTCTTGTTCGTGATCGTCATGACGCTGACGGCCGTCATTTTCGTAACGTCCAAACGCTGGGTGCACTACCAAGGCAAATAACGGGAGGGACCGGAAATGAATCCGCTGATTATGAAGAAGACCAGCCGCCTCTTGGCGCATATTTGTCTCATTGCCGCTTCGGCCTTTTTTATCATCCCGTTCATCTGGCTCGTGTCGACATCGCTCAAGCCGCTGACGCAAATCTTCACGTTCCCGCCGGAATGGATTCCGAAGCCGTTTCTGTGGAGCAATTACAGCCGCGCCGTGGACTATATCCCCTTCTGGACTTATTTGAAAAATACGACGGTGATCACCGTATGCAGCACAATCGGAGTCGTCCTTTCGTGTCCCTTGGTCGCCTACAGTTTTGCCAAGCTCGATTTCCGCGGACGGAATACGCTGTTTTACCTCACGCTCGCCGTGATGATGATTCCGGGACAGGTCACGATGATTCCGCTGTTTCTCCTGTTCAATAAATTCGGCTGGGTCGGGACCCCGCTTCCGCTCATCGTTCCGCAGTTCTTCGGCGTGCCGTTCTACATCTTCCTGCTGCGCCAGTTTTATATGGGGCTGCCCGACGCCCTGCGCGAAGCGGCCCGGCTCGACGGGGCAAGCGAATTCCGTATCTACCTGCAGATCATGATGCCGCTGGCGAGATCGGCTGTGCTGGCCGTCGCTTTGTTCCAGTTCATGGGCAACTGGACGGATTTCATCGGGCCGCTGCTTTATTTGACGAACGAGACGTCATATACGGTCTCGCTCGGGCTGCAGCAGTTCCAGAGCCAGAAAGGCACCGAATGGGGTCGCTGATGGCCGTCTCGACCCTGATGACGCCGCCGGTGATCGTGCTGTTCTTCTTTCTGCAAAAAACGTTCATCAGCGGCATTACGTTCTCCGGGATCAAGGGCTGACCTTGCCGCTGGGTGAAAGAGATGCGACTGCCGAGCCGGTGGGGTATCCACTTCCGGTCGCTGTTGTTTGCAGGAAATTTGATTAAAGCCGCTTAAACAGCGGATATTTCCCGCAAACAAAGGCGAACGCTGGCGCTCCTCCAGTGGATACCCCACCTACGTATGTGTCTCCTTTTAAAATTCACTTTAGAGGCGCTCCCTTTTCAGGTAAGCGCCTCATTGGTTATACGCCGATCACCGTCAGTTCCTTCGGAAACGAGGTCAGCACCTCGAAGCCGTCCCGTGTGACGAGCACATTATCCTCGATCCGGACGCCGCCCAGGCTCGGGATATAGATGCCGGGCTCGGCCGTGAACACCATGCCTTCGCGGAGCAGGTCCCGGTTGTTCCCGTGAATCGACGGATACTCGTGAATCTCGAGTCCGAAGCCGTGCCCTGCCCGGGTGATGAAATATTCGCCGTACCCTTTCGCTTCAATTGTGCTTCGGGCCGCCGCGTCCAGGCTCGCGAAGGGAACGCCCGGCCTTACGGCTTCGATCATCCGCCTGTTGGCCTCTAGCACCGCCGCGTAGATTTCCCTGCGCCGGTCCCCGATGTCGCCGACGGCGAAGGTTCGGGTCAGGTCGGATGCATAGCCGTCCACAAATACGCCGGCGTCGATCAACAGCGGCTCGCCCTCGCGGACCGGATCCGTCCCCGGCACGCCGTGCGGAAGTCCGGTCTTCTCCCCTGCAAGCACCATCGTCTCGAACGAAGGCCCTTCCGCCCCCAGCCGCTTCATGCGGTATTCCAATTCGGCCACGAGCTCGATCTCCGTTACGCCGGGCTTCACGAGCGGCAGTGTCGCATGGACCGCTTCTTCAATGCAGTGAATCGCACGACGGACTGCCTCGACCTCCTCATCGCTTTTGACGACCCGGAGCTCCGCCAGCCGTTGTTCCATATCGACCGCTTCCTGAGCCGCCGAAGCTTCCATCAGCGCATGATAACGGTTCACGTTCAAATGCTCGCCCTGGATGCCGATGCGGTTCATTCCCCGCCCCAGTTGCCGCCTCAGGACTTCGTATGGATTCTCCGCGTCTTGATGGGCAACGATCCTCTGGACCGATGAAGCACGCGCCGCCTTCTCGTAATCGAGCGCCGGAACGATGATGAACGGATTCTCCCCCTTCGGACACACCAGGGCCAGGAAGCGTTCATGCGGATCGGTGTAAAAGCCGGTAAAGTAGTAGATGAGCTTCGGCAGTGTGATGAAAGCGGCGTCCAAGCCCTCTTCCTCCAGAATAGCGTACAGCTTTTCCATTCGGGTATTCATAACAGGCAAACCTGCCTTTCTTGGCGGATTTCATTTCAATTATGTACGAAATTGCTTTGATCGTAACATCAAACCGGCGGTCAGCGGCAACAAAAAAGAGCCTCTCCGCATGCGCACGTATGCTCGGAAGAAGCTCGTCGGACAGGATTCATCGGACAGGCTGACTTAAGACGGGATATTCAATGCGGTTTGAATATTGGCCATATCGAGCCGCAGCTGTTCGTTTACATCATGCGGATGATAGAAGCCTTTCATGACCATGTAATTCGTAATCTGCTCGTGGGTGGCGATGGCCTCTTCCAGTTGTTTGCGCAGCACCTCTTTGATTTCCGGAGTTGCCGTTTCCGTCAGCGCGACGGCATAATTGAGGATGCCGTTCTTCGCGGCAATCAAAAAATCCGTTGCGATCACCTGATCGGTTAATTTGTCTATCCCGATTAAATGCTCGAGTATCGTGTTCATAGGCGCCTCCTATATAATGCCTTTGGACAACAGTTCGTTTAATTCCTTGAGCCGCAGGGTCGATGTTTGCACATCCCGCTGCAGGATATGCTTTAAATCCGGGTCCGAGACCAGCTTCTGCATCAGCTTGGACTTGGTCATGCAGATCGTTTTGAACGTGGCAATTTCATGTAAATCCAGCGTTTCGTGCAGGCAGTACATGTCGTCGGTCGCCTCCCCTTCTTACGGCTTAAGAACAACTTTAATGCAGCCGTCGGTTTTCGTATCGAATTTTTCGTAACCTTGCTTGGCCTGATCCAGCGGCAGAACATGAGTAATGATATCGCCCGGATCGACCTTGCCTTCCGTAATAAGCTCGTACATCTGCGGCATATAGTGAATGACCGGAGCTTGCCCCGAACGGATATTCACATTCCGCTGAAAAATATCGCCCAGCGGGAACCCGTTATACCGCGCCCCGTAAGCTCCCGTAATCTGAATCGTACCGCCTTTGCGTACGGCTTGCGAGGCGGTCACCAAGGCTCCCATCGCCCCGCCGTGCAGCTTGAGTCCGGTAGCCAGAAATTCGAGCGGCGTCATTTTTCCGTCCATACCGACGCAGTCCAGCACGACATCGGCCCCGCCCTGCGTGATTTCCTTCAAATGATTGCCGATATTTTCTTCCTGCTCGAAATTGACCGTTTCGACCTGATTGTTCCGTTTGGCATGCTCCAGCCGGTAATCGACGTAATCGACCGCGATGACCCGTTTGGCTCCTTTGAGCCAGGCAAATTTTTGCGCAAGCAGTCCTACGGGCCCGCGACCCAGCACAATCACCGTGTCTCCGCTTTTAACCCCCGCGTTATCTACGGACCAATAAGCGGTCGGCATGGCGTCCGCGATCAGACACAGCTTTTCATCCGCTACTTCGCAGTTCTCCGGCACCTTGAAAGGTACGAAATTGGCATACGGAACCCGCATATATTCCGCCTGCCCTCCGGCATAACCGCCCGCCGTTTCCGAATAGCCGAAATAACCGCCCATTTCTCCATGAGGGTTCGAGTTGTCGCATTGGCTTTCCAGCTGGTTTTTACAATAAAAGCATTCCCCGCAGCTGACGTTGAAAGGAATGATCACGCGGTCGCCTTTTTTCACTTTGGTGACTTCGGGACCGACTTCCTCCACAATGCCCATCGGCTCGTGCCCGATGATGTAATCCGTCGGCATATTCGGAACCATCCCGTGAATCAGATGCAAATCCGAGCCGCAGATCGCGGTGGTGGTGAGCTTGATGACGATATCGTCCGCCTTTTCGATTTTGGGATCGGCGACCTCTTTGACCTGAATATTTTTAATGCCCTGATACGTTACAGCTTTCATTCTGCGGCCTCCAGCAACATTATTTATTCGGTGTGGCGAACGTGCCAAGACGCGATGTGTCGTCCGGGAAGAGCTTCATCTGGGCGATTTTAACCGTCGTTTCCGCCGATACCAGATCCAAGTCGTACTGTTTATTGAGGTAAAAAGGATTCAGCCAGCCTTTATTGATCATTAGCTGCGAAATCTCCTCATGCAGGGCGAGCGCCTCTTCCAGCTGACGGCGGACAATCGTCCGAACCTCCCGGGAGATGGCTTCCGTTAAAGCTACCGCACAGTTTCTTACTCCGGCTTTCGCCGCGATTAGAAAGTCCATGGCAAAAGCGGAATCCGCCAAATTCGGCATGCCCTCGGCATTTCTCGGGTCCAAATAATCATTGTTCATGGTTCGTCTTCTCCTTATCAGTGAAACGGTGCATTCGCATAAAGTCCTTGCAAATCCTGAATGGCCTTGACCGATTGCTCGACATCCTTCTGCATTAAAGCTCTAAGATCTTGATCGAATACGATTCCCTGCATCATCTTCGATTTGGCCAAACATATGGTTTTAAAATTTAATAGTTCGTGAATCTCCATCGCTTCGTGGGGGGCGAGTTTGTTCATGAATGCGGTCACCTCCGTTTATTCAACGGTGATAGGTTTTCCTTAATAAGAAACGCTATACCTTTAGGAAACAAAAATAGCCCTGCCGAAAGGCAAGGCGTGGAGTCTTGAAAAGATGTCTATGTATGAAATAGTTACGAAGGATGGGTATCCGCTGGAGGAGCGTGAGCGTTCGCCTTTGTCTGCGGGAAATAACCGCTGTCAAGCGGCCTATAATCAAATTTCCTGCGGACAACAGCGACCGGAAGCGGATACCCCACCGTCCCGCCTCCTATTTCCTTAATTGACCTCTTTCTTAGCTGTCGCCGCAGCTTTTGACGGAAGCTGTCATGGTTTGGCAAAGTTATAGCCCAACTCCACTGAATATACGAAATCGTCCACCACATATCCCTACTGATTGTTCATATGAATCTTGTAATACGCCTGCCTGTACTCCGTCGGTGTCATATTTTCGTATTTTTTGAAGAGCCGCATGAAATACTTCTCGTCATTGAAACCTACAAGCTCGGCCACGATTTTGATACTTTTGGTGCTGCGGCTCAGCAGATCCTTGGCTTTTGAAATTTTCAGCAGATGAATGTATTCCTGAAGGTTGTATCCTGTTTTTTTCTTGAAAAACCGGGAAAGATAATCCTTGTTATAAGCAAACTTCACCGCCACGTCCGCAACCGAAATATCCTCCCCTACATGAATACGGATCCATTCCACGATTTCCGAGATGCCCCGGTCTCCTTGGGACAGCTTGGCGGATTGGTAATAATTCGAGATCATCTGCTCGGACAGCTCGATCAAAAGAGACGACGAAATGTAATTGGAGCCCTGCTGTGTATAATAATTGGAGCTTACGATATGCTGGAGTCGCTGGAACAAAATATGGACTCTCTCGATGCCGGAAGGCTTAAAGTAGACGGGGAAGACGATCTCCGAGAACGACTTGAACGAATCGGGACTCGTCAGCCTGCCGAGCTCCTCCCTCAGCGCCGCTTCATCCAGCAACTCATACGGCCCGGCGGGAACAAAATGAAACCAGGAGAACGAGATACCCGCTTCGCACGTCCGGTACCCCTCATGCGCTTCGCCGGGCAGAATCAGCAGCGTCTCCCCGGCTTGACCTCATACTCGGTGCCTCCCTGAGCAATGTACAAACAGCCGCTCACCCCGATAATCAGCTCAAACGAATCGATGTTCCGCCTCGTGTGCGTCCAGGGAACATCGGAAACGAATAAGCCGCAGGAAATAAATTCCACCGGCTTGTCTATCCCCGACTTAAAATAATTCATACCCGCCCCTCCTCTGCCGTCCATCCGCCGCATTTATCTGATAACGTTTCCAATAAGTCAGTTTTATCCACCTTATATAGGATTAAGAGTACTTACAACCTGGACCCCCGATGCTACAATGAGCCTTGTGAACGTTCACTAACGGTCGCTTTACAGGACAACACCACCTTAAATAAGGAGGGTCTGTACGTTGAAAAAGCTGCACATGGTTTCGTGTGTTATGTTGTGCTCGATGCTTACCGCCGCATGCTCCGGCGGGGGTGCCGGTCAGGTAAGCCCCGGTTCAAGCCCGGGCGGTAAGGCCGCCGGCTCCGGAGAAGTCGTCACCCTGAAGTTCATGGGGTGGGAGGCCAGTCCCCTAGAGACGCAATCCGTCAAGAAGGGTCTCGATTTATTCATGCAGCAGCATCCGGAACATTAAGGTCGAATACCAGCCTGTTCCGAATACCCAGTACTCCCAGAAGCTGCTCACCATGCTGGCCGGAGGGGCCGCTCCGGACGTCTTTTTCCTGAATTCCAGCGATTATCGCGCCTTTCAGAAAAAGGACGTCCTTCTCGATCTGACACCCATGTTCAAACAGGAGATGTCGCTGGACGATTTTATCCCTTCGGCCGCCCAGATCATGGACATCGGCGGCAAAATCTACGGCGTCAGCGACTGTACGGTTTCCCCTGTACTGTATTACAACAAGGCGGTTTTTGACAAGGCCAATATTCCGTATCCGCCCAGCGATCCGGCGAAGGCATGGACCTGGGAGCAGTTCCGGGACGCCGCCATCAAGCTGACGGTCAAGGACGGGAACAAGGTAACCCAATATGGCGCCTTCGGCTTTGAGAACTTTTACATGACGACGGCGGAAATTGCCTCGGGCGGCGGAAATATTTTTACTCCGGACCGCAGCAAGATGGCGTTAAATACCCCGGAAGCGAAAAAAGTGCTTCAAAGCATCCTGGATCTCAGAGTGAAGGACGGGGCTGCTCCGACGGCCAAGACGCTGGAGAGCGTCGGCATGAAAGCGAACCAGATGCTGCAGACCGGCAAAGTCGCCATGGTCGCGGACGGATCCTGGGCGCTTCAGGAGCTTGCAACGATGGGGTTCCCGGTGGGCGTGGCGGCGCTGCCGAAATTTACGCAGGCGACGACCCATGGGCAGGCGCATGTGCATGCCGCCGCGGCCAAAACGAAGCATCCCAAGGAAGCATGGGAACTGCTCAAGTTCCTCTCCTCGGAGGAGTATCAAATCCAGAATGTGAAGGAAGGGCTCTGGATGCCGAACCGCAAATCGCTGTATACCGAGGAAGGGATGAAGAAATGGCTGAACAGCAAGGTGCATCCCGAAGGATTCGCGAGCCTAGCCGCCTATTTCAAGGACGCCCAGCCCTATCCGTTCACATTGATCACCCAGAACAAGGTCAACGACATTATTACGGAAGAAACGGATAAATTGTGGTATTCCGGGCAGTCCGTCGATGATACGCTGAAAAATATCGAATCCCGCTCCAATGTGGAGCTGGCGAAATAATGTCGTCCATGCTTCTTCGGCGATTTTGATGCTTTCTATCGGAGGTGAGGAATGGCATGAATGCGGAGAGCCGGCTGGCGGATAACGGCACGCCCGCCTATCGATCGGAGCCGAGGCCGCAAGCCGCGAGCCCGGTGAAGCGGTGGCTTCACAAGGACGGCACCTGGGCGTTTCTGCTGCTGCTGCCGAATATCCTCGGATTTCTTGCTTTTACGCTGATCCCGGTCATCGCTTCTTTCCTGCTCAGCTTTACTTCGTGGGATATGCTCTCGCCCATTGAGTGGGTGGGGCTCGACAATTACGTCAATCTGATAAAGGACGAAACCTTCATCAAGGTGTTCTGGAATACCATCTATTACGCCGGCGTCTCGGTACCGGTGGGGATTGTTCTCTCCCTGCTTTGCTGGCCGTGGCGCTGGATCAGAACATCAGCTTCAAGAAATTTTACAGGGCCGCCTATTTTCTCCCTGTCGTCTCTTCGATGGTGGCTGTCGCCGTGGTGTGGCAGTTCATCTATAACCCGGAATACGGGTCGCTGAACTACGGTCTCAGCCTGATCGGGATCAAAGGACCGGATTGGCTCACCAGCACGGTCTGGGCGATGCCCGCCGTCATTATTACCAGTGTATGGAAGAATCTCGGCTTCAACATGCTGATTTTTCTTGCGGGGCCGCAGGGCATTTCGGACAGCTACTACGAGGCGGCCGAGCTTGACGGGGCGAGATGGCACCAGAAGTTTATGTATGTCACCGTGCCGCTCCTGTCGCCGACTACCTTTTTCGTCACCGTGATGTCCTTCATCGGCTCGTTCCAGGTGTTCGACACCGTCTTCTTAATGACGCAAGGGGACCGGCGCGTTCCACCTCCGTGATCGTCCATTATTTGTACGAGAATGCGTTCAAGTATTTCAACATGGGGTATGCCAGCGCGATGGCCTATATTCTGTTCTTCATGGTGCTGATCATTACCTTGATTCAGCTGTGGCGCCAGAAGAAATGGGGCGTTTACTGATACCAGGCGTAAGCGATGCCTGATCCTTATGCGTAGTACCCAAGGAGGTGATGCCATGAAAAGTCACGCCGCCCTGAAAATTACCGCACACTTGGTGCTGCTGGCCGGAGCCGTAACGATGATCCTGCCCTTTCTGTGGACCGTCAGCACCTCGCTCAAGCAGCTCAGCGAAGTGTTCGTCTTCCCGCCGAAGCTGCTGGGCGCAAGCATTCAATGGGGCAATTACCTGCGTATTTCCGACCGCTTCCCGTTCGGTACGTATTTTCTGAACAGCGTGAAAATTACGGTCATCGTCACGATCGCCCAGTTGATTACCAGCTCCATGGCCGGTTTCGTCTTCGCCCGATTGCGTTTCCGGTACCGGGAGCCGCTGTTCGGCCTGTATCTGGCCACAATGATGGTCCCCGCCCAGGTGACCATGATCCCGAACTTCATCGTCATGCGTTATTATAATTTGGTGGATTCGCATTGGTCCCTGATCCTGCCTGCGCTCGTGTCCGCCTTCGGGACGTTCCTGCTCCGCCAGTTTTTCGTGACGATCCCTGAATCGCTCGAGGACGCCGCAAAGATCGACGGCTGCACGCCGTTCGGCATTTACTGGCGCATCTTTGTCCCTTTATCCAAACCGGCTATGGCGACCCTCGGCGTCTTCGTGTTCATGGGTCGCTGGAACGACTTTCTCGGCCCGCTCGTGTATATTAATTCGCAGGACAAAATGACCTTGCCGCTCGGCCTCGCTTCCATGCAGGGCATGTATTCCACCGATTGGCCCGTGCTGATGGCCGGTACGGTGATTACGATTCTTCCGCTGATCGCCATCTTCCTGCTGGCACAGGACTTCTTTATTAAAGGCGTTACTTTATCCGGCCTCAAAGGCGAATAAATTCAGATAATGAAGGAGATTAACCATGAGCCAAACCGAGAAAATGAGCCTCAAGCCGCTTCAAACGATCCCGCTCCGTCAAGTCGCAATTCAGGACCGCTTCTGGTCGGACCGTCTGCGCAATGTGATTGAGACCGTTGTTCCCTACCAGTGGGATGCGCTGAATGATGCGATCCCCGGCGCGGAGCCGAGCCATACGATTGAGAATTTCCGCATTGCCGCAGGCGAGTCGGAGGGCGAGTACTACGGTATGGTCTTTCAGGACAGCGACCTGGGCAAATGGCTGGAAACGGTCGGCTTCGCCCTCTCCAAGGAACGAAGCCCCGAGCTCGAGAAGCTTGCGGATGAAGTCATCGATCTGCTCGAACGCGCCCAGCGACCGGACGGCTATTTGAATTCGTATTACACGGTGAAAGAGCCGGGTGCCCGCTGGACCAACCTGCGCGACAATCACGAGCTGTACTGCGCCGGCCATCTGATGGAAGCGGCGGCGACTTACTATGAAGCGACCGGGAAACGCAAGTTTCTCGATATCATGTGCCGCTATGCCGACTATATCGGAACCGTGTTCGGGCCGAATCCCGGGCAAAAGCGCGGCTACGACGGCCATCCGGAGATCGAGCTGGCGCTCGTTAAGCTCTACCAGGCCTCCGGCAACCGCCGTTATTTGGAGCTCAGCCAATTTTTCGTGGAGGAGCGCGGAAAGCGGAGCCTCATTTTTTTTGATGAAGAGGAGAAAGAAAGGGATGCGGCGCGGGGCCAAACCGGGAGGAACAAGCGGAAGTATGATTACTTCCAGGCACATCTGCCCGTCCGGGAGCAGAAGACGGCGGAGGGCCACTCCGTGCGGGCCGTTTACCTGTACAGCGCCATGGCCGACCTGGTCGCCGAATACCAGGATGCCGGGCTGCTCGAAGCGTGCCAAGAGCTGTGGAACGATGTGGTCCAGCGGAAGATGTACGTCACCGGCGGCATCGGTTCCTCGGCGTTCGAAGAACGTTTTACCGTAGCCTACGATCTGCCGAACGACCGGGCTTATACGGAAACCTGCGCCGCCATCGGACTCGTGTTCTGGGCACAGCGCATGCTTCAACTGGAGAAGGACCGCAAATACGCCGATGTGATGGAGCTGGCACTCTATAACGGGGTGCTGAGCGGCATTTCCCTCGACGGCAAAAGCTACTTCTACGTCAATCCGCTCGAGGTATGGCCCGACACGGCGAATTTCCGCAACGATATGCATACCGTAAAGGTCACGAGGCGACCCTGGTTCGGCTGCGCCTGCTGCCCGCCTAATATCGCCAGACTGATCGCTTCCTTGGGACAGTATATTTATTCGGTGAACGAGAAGGAACCGGAGCTGTACACCCACCTCTATATAGGCAAAGCAAGGTGCAGTTGGAATTGGACGGCAAGCCCGTTCAGTTGACGCAGGAAACAAACTACCCGTGGGACGGTCAGGCCGCGCTTCAGCTCTCGCTTGAAGCCCCGGCCGAGTTCACGCTCAGCCTGCGCATCCCCGGCTGGTGCAGGAAAGCCGTGATCAAGGTCGGCGGCGCGGAGACGGAGGTGGACCGGACCCAGAACGGCTATGCCAAGCTGAAGCGGACCTGGCAGGACGGGGACCGGATCGAGCTGTCGTTCGAGATGCCCGTCGAAATCATGAGAGCCCATCCGAACGTACGGGAGAATGCGGGCAAAGTGGCCCTACAGCGGGGGCCGGTTGTGTTCTGCCTCGAAGAAATCGATAACGGCCCGAATCTGCAGGATATCGTTCTGCCCGCCGATGCCCAGTTCGATGTGCACTTTGATGATCAGCTGCTCGGCGGCGTTACCGTCCTTACGGGGATCGGCTCACGCAGCGTTATCCCGCCCGAGAGAAGCGACTCACTGTATACGACGCACCCTTTGACCGGGCATCCGTACCGGTGAAGGCGATTCCCTATTTTGCCTGGAGCAACCGCACACCGGGCGAAATGACAGTATGGATTCGAAGCGAGTAACGGCTTGAAAGTAAACGAAGATCGCTTTGTCCCGGGCTGATCGCCCGTGGGACCGGGCGGTCTTCTTCCTGTTCCGGGTACCTGAAGACGGAGTCGGGGAGATGCTTTTGCCTCCATGAATGTGGTATGCTGGAGAAAAGCACCATTCAGACCCTAAAGGAGGCTAACCTATGAACCCTAACGCTGGAATTAAACCCGTCACTTTGGAAATGGACGCAGGCGGACACCCATTCGTCGTCCAAACGGCAGTCTTGTGGGATGAGAACGAGGTCATCCTGGTGGACGCGGGCCTTCCCGGCCAATCCCGGCTCATCCAAGAGACGCTTGCCAAGGAAGGTTTTCCTTTCGACAAGCTGACGAAGATCATCATTACCCATCAGGACCGGGATCATATCGGAAGCCTTCACGATCTGGCCGCCGCCTCCGGAGGACGGATCAAGGTGCTCGCGAATGAGCTGACCAAGCCGATTCTACAAGGCGAAGCGCCGAATAGACGGGGGATCACCTATCCGCCGACTCCAGTGGATATGGTGCTTCGGGACGGAGACGTTCTTCCTTATTGCGGCGGGATTCGGGTCATCTTCACGCCCGGCCATACTCCCGATCATATGAGCCTGTATCATGAACCGAGCAAAACAGTCATTGCCGGGGATGCACTCACTTCGCAAAACGGGAAGCTGATGCCGCCCGATCCGGGCTTTACCGCCGATATGGATACGGCGCTCAAGTCGCTGTCCAAGCTGCAGTCTCTGAACATCGAGGCAGTCATCACTTATCACGGCGGCCTGTGCACGGAGAACATCCCGGAACGGCTTGCCGAGATTGCCGGAAGCAGACATGAATAAAATGACGGTTGTTTTATGCCTTCTCGCTTCCGCATCCATAATGCTCGGCATGGCGGGAAAAAGCCTCATCCCCTTCGCACCGACAATAGGTGGGGCCCTGGCCGTTCTATTATTTGCGGCGACTGCATCGGCCGCTTCAGTTAGAAGGAACAAAGCGTAACGCCCAGAAAACAGCCACTTAATCGGCGGTCCCCCGACTCCTGTTCGGGACCGCCGCTTTCTTTTGTTTAAAGACCAATACAGCCACGATGATCACTGCCGCAACGATCACCAGCGCCGCCGAATACCGGGAAATCAAGTGGAGCAGCTGCTCGATACGATAACCGAACAGTTTGCCGATCATGGCATAAACAAGCACCCACACCAGACCTCCAACGTAATTGTAGAGAAAAAACGTGCGGAGACGGACCTTCAGGATACCGGATACGTACCCGGTGAAATGACGCGCCCCGGGACAAAATAGCTGACAAGGATCAGCTTGTCGCCGTAGCGTTCAAACCATTTCATCATTTTCGCGATGCGTTCCTGGTTCATGAAGAAGTATCTGCCGTACTTTTCAAAGAAAGGGATGCCGAGTTTATAGCCCAGATAATAAGTGACCGTCGTTCCGATGATAGCCCCCAGGTAGGAGTATAGAACAATTAACGGGAAATGAAAGCTTCCCAGCGTCGACATGTGCCCGGATATTGCCATGGCCAGTTCCCCGGGAAAGGGCAAGGCTAACGATTCGGCAAAGAGCCCGAGAAATAAAACGTAATAACCGTATTGCTCAAAGAGACTGCTGATCCATTCCATAGCTACGCTCCTTACCGGATTCACCTTTGTTTTCTTTATCCAGTGTAGCTAAACTGTGGAATCCCCAAAACAGCCTCTGGTTTAGTTCGGACCTGGACTTTGGTCTGTCTTGCGCGGACAAAATAAAACCGGGATCCTTCTCGGACCCCGGCTCATTTTGCCGCTCAAACTTCTTCATATGGCGTCATGCGGCTCCAGTACGGGCACCTCGACCTGCACCGTCTCCGGATATTTAATCCCGCTGCCCGTGTTGAGTACGACGACGGTTTCGCCGTCCTTGATCCAGCCGCTCTCCCTCAGTCTCCGTGCAGCCGAGAAAGCAGCGGCCCCCTCTGGGCAGACGAACGCCCCTTCCAGACCGGCGATTTTCCTCTGCTCCTCCAGCGACTCGGCATCCTCAATAGCTACAGCGCAGCCATCGGTATGGTATACAGCTTCCAGGACGAGAAAATCGCCGAGCGCCTTCGGCACATTGATGCCAAACGCGACGGTGGCGGAATCGCTCCAAAACTCGGAGGCCGGCTTCCTCTGCTCCCACGCCTTCACGATCGGGGCGCGACCCGCCGCCTGAACGGCTACGAGGCGGGGAGCTTATCCGCGATCCACCCCAGCTCCGCAAGCTCCCGCAAGGCCTTGTAAATGCCAATGAGGCCCACGCCCCCGCCTGTCGGATACAGAATCACATCGGGAACCTTCCATTCCAGCTGCTCCGCTATTTCGAGCCCCATGGTCTTCTTCCCCTCGATGCGGTAAGGCTCTTTCAGTGTGGAGGCATCGTACAGCCCGTGTTCCTTCACCGCCTGGCCGACGATCTTCCCCGCGTCGCTGATGAGTCCGTTCACCAAATGCAGGTTCGCCCCCGAGACGGCGCATTCATTCCGGGTAATGAGCGGCGCGCCGACCGGCATGACGATCGAGGCCCGGATCCCGGCTCTTGCCGCATACAAGGCCCAAGCCGCACCCGCATTGCCATTGGTAGGCATCGCCAGCTCCCGCACGCCAAGCTCCTTCGCTTTGGATATACCGACCGCGGCGCCGCGCGCTTTGAAGCTTCCGGTCGGAATGACGCCCTCATCCTTCATCCACAGCCGGCCGATTCCCATATCCGCTCCCAGGCGGTTCATCGGCAGCGGCGGCGTCATCCCCTCCCCCAAAGTAATGACGTTCTCCGGCGATGTGACCGGCAGCGACTCATGGTAGCGCCATAGCGTGGAAGGTCTTCCCGCGAGTGCGGAAGGGCCCCACTGCTTCTTTAATTCCTGCAGATCGTAGTCCACAAGCAAAGGAGAGCCGCATACGCATAATTGCTGAATTTCATCCGGACGGTAAACCTGCCCGCACTTGGGGCAGTGAAGCTGGGTTAAATAGCTGAATGGCATGAGTTTCCTCCGTTCCTCTTCATGTTTTGGAGCCGCAGCGTTACTTGGATTTAAGCGTATCACCCCCTCAACAAGACCGTCAAGCCATAAAAATATACATTTCCTACTTGAATAATCGGATTAATGATGCTAAGATTCTATCATCGATATACAAACAAGCCGATTGGACATCCAAAGGCTCCCATTTCGCCGTACTATTTTTCACGGCGTTTCCGGGGGTCTTTTGCATTTTTTAAGAAAAAGGAGAGGGTTATACAATGGGTACAAAGCAGCGGCGGCTCCATTTAAATCTGTTCTTGACCGCAGCGGGTCATCATGAAGGGGCTTGGAGACACCCGGATACGGATGTAACTCAGCTCCTCGAATTCGACCACTTCGTCAGGCTTGCCCGCAAAGCGGAGGAAGCCAAATTCGATTCCTTGTTTATGGCCGACCGCTATTCCGCCTCGAAGCAGGCAGTGGCGTACGGCGCGATGTTCGGACTCGAGCCCCTCACCCTGCTTACTGCACTGGCGGTGGCTACCAAGCGGATCGGACTGATCGCCACGCTGTCCACCAGCTTCAACGAACCGTTCAATGTAGCCCGCCGCTTTGCCTCGATCGATCATCTCAGCAAAGGCCGGGCCGGGTGGAATATCATCACCTCCGGCACCGATGCCGAGGCGCAAAATTTCAGCTATGACCAAATTCCGGAGCACAAGGACCGCTACGAGCGAGCGAAGGAATTCGTCGAGGTCACGACCCGGCTGTGGGACAGCTGGGAGGACGAAGCGCTGGTGCTCGATCAGGAAGCGGGCGTCTATGCAGACAGCGAGAGAGTGCATGAGCTGAATCACCGGGGCCGGCACTTTGCCGTGCGCGGGCCGCTCAATGTGCCCCGCTCGCCGCAGGGGAGGCCGGTGCTGGTGCAGGCGGGCTCGTCGGAGGACGGACGCGGTTTCGCCGCAGAGGTCGCGGAAGCGATCTTTACCGCCCAGCAGACGCTGGCCGATGCGCAGGCCTTTTATTCGGATGTGAAGTCAAGAGTCGCACGAATCGGACGGAACCCCGAGCATGTGAAAATTTTACCGGGCATCTGCCCGATCATCGGGGAATCCGAGGCCGAGGCGAAAGAGAAGGAAGCCATGCTGCATGAGCTGACCAACCCGAAGTACAGCCTGCTGCAGCTGTCGAACCGCGTAGGCTTCGATCTCACCTCCTACCCGCTGGACGGCCCCTGCCCGACTTGCCGGAGGGGATCAGAACCGCGGTCACCAGAGCCGTACCCGGCTCATTACGGAGCTGGCGCGCAAAGAAAACCTGACGCTCCGCGAGCTGCTGCTCCGGCTTGCCGGCGGACGCGGGCACCGCACCGTTGCCGGCACGGCCAAACAGGTCGCCGATGAGCTGGAGGCCTGGTTTACGGACGGCGCAGCCGACGGGTTTAACATCATGCCGCGAGCTCATGAACGGCGGGCTCGATGATTTTATCGACCGCGTGGTTCCCGAGCTGAGACAGCGCGGGCTGTTCCGGTCCGAATACGAAGGCGAGCACGCTGCGCGAGCATTACGGACTGCCCCGACCGCGCAGCTCCTTTGCCAAAGCACCCCAGTATCAATAAGCATCCGCGACCAGACCGCTGGAGACACAAAGCCACGACGCTTTGTGTCTTTTATTATGACAATCTTAAAACCCGGGAGGTTTCACATGACCGCTAAAAAGAAAAGCTTCCAAGCGACGACGTTCATTATGGTTACGTTATTGATGGGATTTATGGCGGCGTGCGGTACAAAGTCAGGCGCTGAAGATAGGCCGGCCGCCGCCAAGGAGAAGGTGACTGTGAATATCGGAGTTCAAGGGAAAACGGGCATTCTCCCCTATGCCAGAGAGAAGGGCTTCTTCGAGAAGGCTTTCTCCGCTGCAGGTGCGGAGGTGAAATGGAACGAGTTCGCCAGCGGCCCCCCGCACTTCGAAGCGCTGGCCTCCGGCCGGATCGATTTCGGCTCCGTTGGCGGAACGCCGGTTATTTCCGGCCAGGTCGGCGGTGTCGATTTCAAAGCCATTGCCGTGACGGGTGACGGGCGAAAGGGCAATATGATTGTGACCCCGCCGAACAGCCCGATCAAGGAGCTGAAGGATCTGAAGGGCAAGAAAATCGGCGTCGCCAAAGGCAGCAAGCGCATACAATTTCCTGTATATGGCCTTGGATAAAGCAGGGCTTAAGGGAGAGGACGTCAAAGTCATTCAGCTTCAACCGGACGAAGCAAGGCCGGCTCTCGAATCCGGAGCTATCGATGCCTGGTCCATCTGGGAGCCGTACGCTACCACGGCCGTATTTCAGCTGGGCGCCAAGGTGCTTGTCACCGGCCAGGATCTGAACATCAACGCTCCCGGCTTCCTCATCGCCCGCACGAAATTCACGAAGGATCACCCGGACTTGACGATACTCTTCCTGAAGACCTACGAGGAAGCTCGTAAATATTACGTAGAGCATACCGCTGAGGTAACCGACGAATTATCCAAGGCCCAGAAGCTGGACCCTGCCATCATAAACACCGTCTTGAAAAATACCGAGCCGCTCCTATCGCCGATTACACCGGAATTCGCCAAAGCGCACCAAGAGCAGGCCGATTTCCTCTACTCGGTGGGCGCCATCAACAAGAAGCTCGATACCTCGCAGGTACTGGAAAGCAAGTTCGTTGAGCAGGCCTTGAAGGAGCTTAAGACCCAGCCCTAACCCCGGGCGCAACTTTAAAGCCGGTGATCCCCTCTTTCAGGGATGCTCCGGCTTTTATCTTTCAACTTACTTTAATTAAAAACCTCCCCAACGCCTTGTTAAGGCACGAGGGAGGTCCAATCTCTTTTACTTAATCCCTTCCGCATCTCACCCGTTATAGCTGTCGCGCCACTTCAGAAGCTTCTTCTCCAGCCAGCGGACGAACGAATCGGTAACTTTCCCTACGACGGCGAAGATAATGATGCCGACAAACACAATCTGTGTCTGGGAGAATTGCCTCGCATCCATAATCAGGTAGCCGATCCCTTCGCTCGAGCCCATCAGCTCCGCTACGACGAGACCGAGCCAGGCTACGCCGAGCGACAGTCTGAGGCCGAGCAGCACGTTCGGCGCCGCCGCCGGAATGACGAGACGGGTGATCAGATTCCAGCGGTTAAACTCCAGAATGCGTGCGACGTCGAATAATTTGGAATCGGCGTTTCGAATGCCGAGGAACGTATTGACATATAACGGGAAGAACGCGCCTTTGGCAATCAGCAAAATTTTCGACAGCTCGCCGAAGCCGAACCACAGAATAAAAAGCGGCGTGATCGCAAGATGCGGAATCATCCGCAGCATCTGCACCGTCGGATCCAGCGTCTCCTCGAACCGCCGGAACAGGCCGGTGAACAGCCCGAGCAGCAGACCAAGACCCCCGCCCAGCAGAAATCCGACCGCTGCACGGTATACGCTGATCTGAAGATGCTTCCACAGTTCCCCTGTCTTGATCAAATCGCCGAAAGCCTCCAGAATGGCGAGCGGCGTAGGCAGCAGCGTCTTGGAGACCAGCTCCAGGGAACCGGCGACCTGCCAGACCAGCAGCACCGTTACCGGTAAAATCAACCCGCGAAGCATCACGCCCCGCTTGGCGCCGCTCTTTCGCCGGGCTGTGTTTTCTTCCGCAGGCTTCGCCACGTCGGCCGTTCCGGCGGGAACCGGCCTTGCGATCGCTTCCGTTGAGTCGAGCATCTTATCATCACCTCATCTGAATAAAGTTGATATGTTAAATGCCGGAGCTGTCGACGAGCTCCAGCTCATCTACCCGCTCAAATTCGCTCAGAACCTTATGGCGGAGCTCTTGAAAGGAGGACGTCGTCTTCTTCCTCGGATACGGCAGATCCACCGGGATGATGTTGCGGATGGTGCCCGGCCGGGCATTCATGATCACGACGCGGTTCGCCAGAAATACCGCTTCATCGATATCGTGCGTTACCAGAATCATTGTCGTCCTGTTCCGCTGCCAAATCTCCAGCAGCACTTCCTGCAGGTGATTCCGCGTGAAGGCGTCCAGCGCGCCGAATGGCTCGTCGAGCAGCAGTACCTTGGGGCTGCGCAGCAGGGCGCGGGCGATGGCGACGCGCTGGGACATGCCTCCCGACAATTCCCGGGGGTACGCCTTCTCAAAGCCCTTCAGCCTCACGATCTCAATCAGCTCATCCACCTTGCGCCGGATGTCCGGATCGCTCAAGCGCAGATCGGCCGCGATATTTTTCTCGACGGTAAGCCACGGAAAGAGCCGATGCTCCTGAAAAATAAAGCCCTTGTCAATGCCCGGCCGGTCGACGGGCCGGTTCTCGAGCAGCACGCCGCCCTCATAATTCGTATCCAGTCCGGCGATAATTTTGAGCAGGGTACTCTTGCCGCGACCGCTGGGCCCGATGACGGTGATGAATTCGCCCTGCTTTACTTGAAGATTCAAACCGCTCAGCGCCCGTACCGGGCCTTGCGGCGCTGAGAACGTTTTATTCAGCCCGCTGATTTCAAGAGCAATCGTCATTACATTCTCTCCCTTCATAGAACGGATCCGGCGCCCGATAAACAAGAAGACTTCCTGCGCGCTGCAGCCCCCGGTCCTGTGACGGACCCGCAGCTGCGGCTCGAAGGAAGTCTCCGGCGGTCCGGTTGACCTCTGTTATGGATTTTCCGCTTTATATTGTTCCAGCGCCTTCTGAATATACTGATTATCCACGACCTTGGAGGTATCGATTTTCTTCTTGATCGCCCCCTGCTCTAGAACCGAATCAGCCGTCTCCTGCTGAATCTTGATGATTTCATCCGAAATCGGCATATTCGTCGGTTCCGTATTGGCGATGACCTGGCGGATGATTTCACGGTCCACCTTCTTCAGCTGGGCGTAGACGTCGATCGCTTCTTCCAGATGCTGCTTCTGCCACTGCTGCGTCTTCTCTTCGACCTTCAGGTAGCGCACCACCAGATCCGGATGCTCTTCGGCAAACTTGGTACGGACGATCTGGAAGCCGGCGGATTTCAAATTCAGCGGCTCCCCGTCCACCAGCACCCGGGCTCCGTTAATGACCTTCTGGGTCGACATGAAAGGCTCCCATATCGCCCATGCATCGACCGACCCCGTTTCGAATGCCGGCTGGGCTTCATCCGGCTGGAGTGAAATGATCTGTACGTCGGACGGTTTGAGCCCCGCCTTCTCCAGCGCTTTGTACATCACCGTTTGGCCTGAGCTGGCTTTAGCTACCGCGATCTTTTTCCCCTTCAGATCCTGAATGGTCTTCAGCGGGCTGTCCTTCCGGACCAGAATGGCATTGGATTTCGACCCGAAGCTGGCCGCCGCAATTTCCTTGAAAGGCACATCCGCCGCCTGGCCGGAGATCACGGGAAGATCACCCACGCGTCCCAAATCCAGCCGGTTCGACGCGATCGCTTCAAAGTAAGACGGCCCGCTTTGAAACTCGATCCAGTTGACCTTGGCGCCCACCTTGGCAAATTCCTCTTCAAACCAGCCCTTCTGCTTCGCAAGCAGGATAGGCCAGACACTCTGCTGAATCCCGATGTTGACCGTTACGGCGTCTTTGCCGTTTCCGCCGCCCCCTGCTGCACTAGCCTCCGGCTTGCTCCCCGTCCCCGGCGAACCGGATGCTTTTCCTGCGTTATTCGCACAGCCTGTAAGTAAAGTCAGCCCCCCAAAGGGCGACCATAATGAGTGCCACCCAGCTTCTCTTATTCATTCCGCCTCTCCTCTTTCCGGTCTTTTGCTTAAAGTTCGAACCCCTGCATTAAACAAATGTGGACCTTCGGTTATCCGATCGGCAGAAAGACATGCGCTTCAATCAAGATTCATGCCTTATAATAAAATAGTTTAATTCAACAAAATCCGATATGTCAACTAGGAAATAAAATAAAAAGCTTGTCCGAAATAAAAAAATTCCGGTACAAGCTAAAACCTTTTCCTGCGCTCCGTCTACAGCTTTTGCAGCACCTTGAACAACGCCTGCGTGCCGCTGTTCTCCTCCCCCATTTGAGCGAGTCGCTCATAGAGGGAACGGGCCAGCTGCAAACCCGGCGACTTCAGGTTCATCTCTTCCGCCGAGTTCAGGGCAATTTGCATATCCTTAATAAAATGCTTCACATAAAATCCCGGGGCGAAATCCCCTTTGATAATCCGCGGTGCCAGATTGCTCAGCGACCAGGCGCCGGCCGCTCCCGATTCGATGCTCTTCAGCACGGTCGACGGGTCGAGCCCCGCCTTCTCGGCATAAATCAGCGCTTCGCAAATGCCCATCATATTCGAGGCGATGGCGATTTGATTGCACATTTTGGTATACTGTCCGGATCCGGCCGGCCCTTGATGCACGATATTCGTCCCCATCAATCCAAGAACGGGTGCCGCCTCCTCATAGGCTTCCGGGGTTCCGCCGACCATGATGGACAGCCTTGCTTCTCTGGCGCCGACGTCTCCGCCCGATACGGGAGCATCGAGAGCAAGCAGGCCCCTCTCCCGGGCCTCACGTTCAATCCGCTTGGCCAGTGACGGGCTTGAGGTCGTCATATCGATGAGCAGGTCGCCGGACTCAGCGTGGCGAATCACGCCTTGCTCCCCCAAATACACTTCCTCCACATCCTGCGGGTAGCCTACCATCGTGATGACGACATGGGATTTTCGGGCCAGCGATGCGGGCGAGTCGTGCCATTCGGCCCCTGCGCGAGCAGCGGCTCCGCCTTCGTCTTCGTTCGGCTGTACACATGCAGCTTGTAGCCCTTCCTCATTAAATGCCCGGCCATGCTTTGACCCATGACGCCGATACCGATAAAGCCAATTTGCGTATTCTGTACGGTTCGTTCCAAGAGTAATAAGCCACCTTTCGAATCAATTTGCGCGGAAAAGAAAGAAAAGACATCCCCTCCCTTATGGCAGGAAGAGAATGTCTCCGCTATCGGTCGACAATCCGGATCGGATCCGGGGCAAGTCTTGCTACTTAGAAACTAACATTCCGTCCAAGCCTTGTCAATCGAAAATAGAGGATCTCCGTTTCGCATCGCTCCACCGTATCTCAAGAGCGATCTACTGAAATAAAGATTGCCCGAGAGAAATAAATCTTTGAGCGGCTGGCGAAATATCTTCCGTAGAAGGACAGCAAAGACCTATATGTCTCCAAACGGCAGGCTCCAGATCTCGAATCTCGACATCGGGTAATTGATCCGGTAACGCAAGTCCGGGAAGTAATGTAACCCCCAACCCTTCTTGTACCATGTTTAATATTGTAGTCAGTTCTCTAACATGAAACAGTACGATAGGGGACAATTCGGACTGCTCGAAAATCTCTCGAATGATTAATTCGCATCCGCCCGACGGCATGATGAACGGAGCTTCCGCCAGCTTGCCCACAGGAATCGCCATATAACCTGAAAGCGGGTGGCCCTTGGAAATTACAGCAACCATTTTGTCTTTTGTGATCGGAATCATCGTTTCGTCCCATTGAAGCTTGGCAATAAAGCCCATGTCAATTACTCGATTCATGATCCATTCTTTCACTTCATGGTCAGTCCCCTCAAAGAGTACCACCTCTATCTTCGGATACAACTTTTTAAAGGTGCCGATCATTTTCGGAAGCAGGCGAGCGGTCGTGCTGGGGAAACTGCCGATGCGAATGGTACCGAGGTCGAGCCCCTTCTCGGCGGTCGCTTCTTGATGAATTAAAGAAATTTTATTCAAAATCTCTGTAATTGGTTTAAGAACTCGCATGCCAAAATTCGAAAGAATGATTCCTTGTTTCCTGTCCCGTATGATGAGCGGCACTCCCAATTCCGACTCCAGACTGGCAATCGCATGGCTTACAGCGGATTGAGACATGTTCAGCATCTCTCCAGCTTTTGTAAAACTGCCGGTCTCAATGACCTTCGAGAAAACCTGTAGTTGTGTAATTGTCATGAGCAGATCCTCATATCCACTATTGAAAAAATGAATTTGATTAATTCTACAATGGCATTTACTCTTTAAGCAAGCAGAAGAGCATATGAAATAAACTATAGTGGAGGTATCCAATCATGAGCAGAAGTTTTCTATTATTGCATGGAGTCGGAGGCGGCGGCTCCGAACATTGGCAAGCTTGGTTGCATCAAGAGCTGGTAAAACGCGGAGAAACCGTCCGATTTCCTGATTTTCCGGATAAAGATCACCCGGACAAGGCGGTTTGGATCGATCGATTATCCGTTATTCTTGGAGAAATTCCGAACGATGAAGACGTCGTCGTCGTGGCCCATAGTCTAGCGTGCATCATGTGGTTTCACTATGCGGCTTCCACTCCGAAACGTAAAATTCAGAGAGCCATCCTAGTCGCACCACCCTCGCCATTTTTGGAATTTGAGCCGGTGATGACTTTTTTCCTGTTCCGGATAATATGCATAAGCTCGGGACGGTCTGCGGAAAAAACGTTGTTGGTTTTATCCTCAACAGATCCCTATTGCCCGGTGGAGGATGCAGCACAGTACTTGGATTTAGGGGTTCCTTGCGTGATGCTGCCTGGAATGGGGCACATCAACGTAGAAGCGGGCTACGGACCGTGGCCGTGGATTCTCGAGCTAATCTTAAACCATAAAGTTACGTTATGATTTTTCAGGACATTATCAAACCAACTTATACTCCGGCGTAACCCGTTCGAAATCCGGATTTTCCCCGCAAACCATCAGCCCCATGCCCCAATCGAAATGCACATTCTTCACCGGAACATCCTCCGCGCTCCGGTACTGGAACAGCACATTGCGTCGCGTCCGGTCGCTGCGGTTCGCCGGGGAGCCGTGGATCGTCAAGTAGTTGAAGAACAGCACATCCCCGCTTCGGCCGGGCAAGGGGTTCCCGCCGCAATCGGATACGCCTTAGCATCCAGATAATATTGTCCCCGATGCTCCAGCGGCCCGTTCTTGTGGGAGCCGGGAATGACATGCAGACAACCGTTCTGAGCGTCGGCGTCGTCCAGATGGACGCTGGCCGCCAGCATCGTGTGCCGCTCATGCGGGAAGTACGGATAGTCCTGATGCATCGGGAAGGCGGCCCCGTTCTCCGGCGGCTTCACCAGCATTTTCGAGTGATGCAGCTGCACGTTCGGCCCGATCAGCCGCGACAGGATCGCCGCCATATTCGGGTGAACAAGCGCGCGCAGAAAGGATGCGTCATGATAGTGAACGTCGTGAAAGCCTTTGAGCACCAGCTTCTTCAGCTCTTCCTGCGGAAGATAGTCGCCCTGCCAGGCGTGATTCTTGTCTTTGCGCGACTTCGCCGCACGCTCGAGGATGCGGCCGACGGCCGTCCGCATGTCCTCCACCTCCGCTTGGCTGAATACCCCTTTAACCAGCAGGTAGCCCTGTTCGTTGTAAAAATCGACATCCTGTGCTTTAATCATGCTAAAGCCTCCCCGTGGAACATTATGGTAAAACCTAATCCCATTATGGCCTTGCGGCTCCTGTTGCGTCTTTAGACGCGGAAGCCATTCTTTTGTCTTTTTACGCCAACGGAAGAAGGGGTGTACGGGATGTACGAGTGGATCGAAAGCGAGCTTCGGCTGAACCGGCAAGCGGTGCGGGTGGAGGCGTCAGGCGCCGTCTTTCTTGTGCACTATTGGGGGGTGAATGCGTGCCATTACAGCAATTCGCTGCATAAGCATTCGTTCTTTGAAATCTGTTATGTGCTGAACGGCGAAGGGACCTACCTGGATGACGGAACCTTGTACCCGCTTGGCAAAGGGACTCTCTTCTGCTCGCGTCCGGACATTCCGCATCAGATCCGATCGGATTCCGGGCTGCAGCTGCTCTTCGTCGCGTTCGAGCCGGACGAGCATGAGAGTAACGCGGCGGCCAGGTCCGCCTTTCAGGCTCTGGCCGCTGCGAAGGATATTTGCTTATACAACGGGGATGATCTGCCCCCGGCGCTTCTGTGGCGGTCGCTGCTGAGTCCCGCGGATCAGAGACCGGGCCTTCCCGAAGCGGCCGTCCCCGCCTTGGCCGGAGCGCTGCTCCTCTCTTTCGCTTCGCTGTTCGGCGGCGAAGCCGCGGCGGAGCCTGTGTCCAGGCACCGCAGTGCGGCGCTCCTGCTGAAGCAGGCGAAGCTCTACATCCGGGATAATCTGGCGGACAGCGATCTGTCGCTCGGCAAAGTGGTACGCGCATCTCCATGTATCGCCCCGCCATTTATCCCGGCTTTTTTCCTCTAACATTCGCGAATCTTATTCCCGATACGTCCGCATGCAGCGCGTCCGGCAATCGGCTCATTTACTGAGGCATTCGGACCTCTCCATTAAAGCGATCGCCGAAGCGGCGGGCTTCGGATCGGTCCATTACTTTACGCGGACGTTCCATGCCGTGATGAAGACAACGCCGGCCAGGTACAGGGAGAGCGCTCCCCAAGATTAAGAGCCCGTCGACCGGTAATGCCGGACGCCGATCTGCCAGACCAGCAGGCAGGGAAGGAGAAACAGCGCGCCGGCCAAAGGCATCAGCATATAGAGAACCGCAGGACCTTGAACCCGGTCAAGGATAAACATCAGCGGCAAATAGCTTACGCGACCGAACGGGATAATGAAGGTGAAGAAGACCGTCACCCATTTCTGATACAGGTTCAGCGGATATTGCGCCATCTCCCGGCCGCCGTCCGTGAAAATATTCGCCACCTCCAGCGCCTGAATCGTCCAGAAGCACATCGTTGCCGCCAAAATAAAGATGCCCGTAAATATAAATACGCCGTTCGCAACCATGAGGATAAGCGTAATGACCTTCGCGGCATTCCACGCTATGGGCAGATTATACAACGACCATGACAGAACGATTGCGCTTTGAAGCAGGCGGCCGAAGCGCGTGAACTCGAATTTGGAGCCCAGCACCTGCAGGGCCGTGCTGCGCGGACGAACGAGCAGACGGTCGAAATCGCCGGCGCCCACAAGACTGGAGAACGCGTCAAATCCCCGCGAGAAGCACTCGCTGAGCGAGAAGGCCATGTGTATGACCGCGAAGCAGAGCGCCACCTCGAAGAAGCTCCATCCCCGGAGCTGCCCGAACCGCTCGAACATGAAATAGAGTCCGGCAAAGACGGAGAACGGAATGAAGAACTGGCCGAAAGTCAGGAGCCAGAAGGAAGTCCGGTACTGCAGCTGCGATTTGAACTGAATCGTTAAATATTTGAAATAAAGACGCATGCCATTTACCCTCCCTGCACCACGATTTGACGCAGCGCTCTGCGCAGGCACCACTCCCCGAAGACGACAAGAACGGCGATCCAGAGCACCTGTATGAGGCATCCCCAAAGCGCCGCCGTCTGCGGGATTTGCCCCGAATAGACGCGGAAAGGAAAGTCCGCGGCCCAGCGGAACGGAAGGGTGTAGGTCACGTTCTGCAGCCAGCCGGGCATCAGAGGGACGGGGATGATCATCCCGGAGAAAAATTCGCCGGCCACCGCGATCATCAGGATCGAGCCGGTCGGCGACAGCGTCCAGAACACGGAAATGTAGATCAGCATCGAGATCGCGACATTGACGAGCAGACCGAGGACCAGCGTTACGATAAACAGCGCGAAGGCCGATAGAGACGGCGGCAGGCTCATCCGATACGGCTCCGGGAGGAAGAAGACGACGAGAAGAATCGGGAAACAGCGAAGTGCAACGACGGCCAAACGCTGAGCCGTCAGCTTGGCGAACCAGAACGGGTAGATCCCGCACGGCCTGCAGAGCTCGTAGGCGATATTGCCGCTTGTGATGAGCTGAAAGATTTCATTGTCCCGGAACCAGAGCGCAATGAAGCCAAGGAATACCTGCTGCAGCCAGATATAGGCTACCAGATCTTTGAGCGCTATCGGCGGCTGCACGGTGCTTTGGCTGTAAAAGGCAATGAATATCGCGATAAAAATGAAGCCGAAAAACAGTTGCGTCGCCATGCCCGCCAAGGTTGCGGCCCTGTACTGCAAACCGTTGACGAACCGGAGTTTCCACACGGATAAATACGCATTCATATCTGATGCTCCTTATACAGCTCCAGGATCAGCTCTTCGACCGGCTTCATCTCGACGGCGACATCGACGAGTTCGACCTGCTCGGACAGACGGGAGATGACGTGGGCGACCTGAACCCGGTCTGTATCGACGCGGTAAACCGCCCTTTCCCGCGACCAGGAGAGCAGCTCCGCTCCCGGAATATCGACCGGCTGAGCATGCCCAACGTAATCGGCGGTAATGGTCCGCTGCGTTCCGAACCGGCCGCGCAGCTCGGTCAGCGAGCCGTCGTACAGCAGCGAGCCCTTGCCGATCATCAGGATCCGGTCGGCCAGTGCCTCAATATCGCTCATATCGTGCGTGGTCAGAATGACCGTGACTCCTTTTTCCTGGTTGATCGTCTTGATGAACTGGCGGACGGCGATTTTGCTGACGGCATCCAGGCCGATCGTCGGCTCGTCGAGGAAGAGAATCTTGGGGCCGTGGAGGAGGGAAGCGGCAATTTCGCAGCGCATCCGCTGTCCCAGGCTGAGTTGCCTGACCGGTGTCTGCAGGAGGCTCTGCAGATCCAGCGTTCCTGTCAGAAGCTCCAGGTTGGCTTTGTATTCCGCCGCCGGCACCTTATAGATATCGCGCAGCAATTCGAAGGAATCGAGCACCGGCACGTCCCACCACAGCTGGGATCGTTGGCCGAACACGACGCCGATATGCTTTACGTATTCCGTCCTTTCCTTCCAGGGAGTATACCCCATGATGGAGCAGGAGCCCTGATCCGGCACCAGGATGCCGCTCATCACTTTAATCGTGGTCGATTTGCCTGCGCCGTTAGGTCCGATATACCCGACAATCTCCCCTTCCCTGATGGTGAACGAAATCTGGTGCAGCGCTTCCACAATCGTATGCTCCCGTACGAACAAGGCTTTCACCGCCTGACGAAGTCCGGCCGACCGCTTCGCTACCTTGAACGACTTGCCTATGCCTTGAAGAGCGATCAAGCGTCATCCCTCCCCGTAATCAGCGTCCCGTTCCGGGCCTCCACTCGCCTTCGAACCATCGAACAACCTCCTTATTCATTTCTACCTGAAAAAATATATCCAAATTATTCAAAAAAGTATAGACTTATAATCATCTTCGAGTTATAATAATATTATAGAAGTCAAGGACATCTATTTCTTAGTTAAAATCGGTTCAAAATAGGTATTCGACATTTTTATAGATGTCGTTTTTGTTTTTTTATAGGAACAAAGCCGAACAGGCTGCCCTACAGCAGCATCTGCTCGGCTTTTTTAATGGTCAATGCCCTATGAAACATTCCTCTCCACAACACGTATGGATGAGTAACTCCAATATAAAACGAGGTGTCGTTACCATGTACCTTCTTGCCATATTGCTGCCTCCGGTCGCCGTCCTGTTTTGCGGCAAACCGTTCCAGGCTTTGATCAATTTGATTCTGACCTTATGCTTCTGGTCGCCGGGGGCCATCCATGCCTGTATGGTCGTTCATGAACGTAAGGAAGACAAGCGAATGGAGAGAATGGCCCGAATGATGAGAAAATAATCATTCGAGCGCTTGCTTCTGCACAGGACTCTTCTTCGGCTCCGGTGCGGCCGCTGTCCCCTTGCGCCGTCCCGCCAGATTGTTCGCGACCATCGCGAGCAGCGTCAAGGCGATTCCGATCAGCTCCGGCACCCCGATATGGTATCCAGATAGCACCGTAATTCCCGCCGATACGATGGGCACGACATTATTCGTGATGAGTGCCGCATCCACCGGCGACATCGCCTTGCAGGCGGTATTCCAAGCCAGCACCGCGGCAACGCCGGCGATAAGTCCCATATATAGCGGCGGCCATACGTTGGCGGCCAGCTCCTGCCAGGAAGGCGGCTGCAGCAGACCCGCTTCGGTGCCGATCAAGGTCACTACTGCGTTGCTGACCGTACCGCCAATGCAGGCCAATGTCGTGTATCTCAGAGGTGACCATGACGGGAACATTGAGCCGCCAACCGTGAAGATGCACCAGCAGAAGACCGCGGCCAGCATCAGGATGAGCGCCCACAGGGTGCCGCCGCCGGTCAGCAGAACGGCCGCATGGCCTTTCGTTGCGACGAGGAATACGCCGACCATGCCGACGCCGATACAAACGGCCGCCACCGGCGCCAGCCGAGTGCCTTTCCACATGAGAAGGATAAGCGCGGTCACCAAAGGCATGAAGCCCATCATGACGGAGGACAGAATGGGCCCGGAGGGACCCGCGAGCCGTTGGCCGATAAACACGAGCCCGTTATACCCCGTAAAAGCCAGCGTGCCTAGCGACCAGATCGTGAGCGCCTTGCCGTCCGGACGGAAGGCGCTCTTCCCTTCTTTAAGCGCCAGCATGGGCGTAAACACCAGCGCCGCCAGCAAATACCGGATGCCTACGAAATAAATGGGATCAATGCTTTTCAAGATATGCCCCGCCACCGGAAACTGCGCTCCGAACGCCGCTCCCGCAAATAAGCTGCAGAATACTCCTATCTGCCACCCGTTTATTTTTGCCATATAGACCACTCCCTCTTCATACCACCGTCGGTGTAGGATTATATGTTATAATGGATATCAACAACAATAACGCGAACAGCGCGGTTTAGGAACTTCCTCTTTGTTGGAGGGGTATAACATTTCGTTATGGGAGGGCTGAGCCATGCAGGTGGAATGGTATCGGAGTTTTACGGAAGCGGTGAAATGGAAGAGTATGTCCAAAGCCGCCGATAAGCTAAGCCTGACGCGAGCCGGCCATCAGCAAGCATATCCGCCATTTGGAAGCGGCTTACGGCGTTGAGCTGTTCCGCCGGGGAGCGGCTGGAGTGGAGCTTACGGAAGCCGGTGAGCTGTTCCTCGAGCGGATTGCACCGGTGGTGCAGGCTCTGTCGGAGATTGAAGCGGAGATGCGCCCGTTTGCGGAGCATCCGAAATTTGCTCTCGGCAGTCTGCCCAGCGTGGCGGCGCAGGTACTCCCCATCGTCTGCGCGACTATCATGCCGCCGGCTACCCCCTTGCGGTCACCGTCCGTCTCTCGTCGGAGGAACTGATGGAGGGACTTCAAAGCGGCGGCTTCGACGCCGTTCTGGTGGATGCGGCTTGCGCCGGGGGAGGCAGTGGAGCCGGGAGCTGTTCACGGAGGGCTACATCGCCGTCGTGCCGGAAGATCATCCCCTGCGGGGCCGCACCGGCGTGACCGCGGCGGAGCTTGCGAACGAGCCCTTCGTATTTCCGGTCTGCTGCGACACCCGCACGCGGTTCGAGGCCCTTGCGGAGCGCTGCGGCTACCGCCCCGACGTGAAGATGGAAACGGACAATACCGACTATCTGCTCGGTCTGGTAGCGGTGGGGACCGGGATTACCGTGCTGCCCGGCCTGTTCAAGGGGCAGGCCGAGCGGCTCGGTCTGCATGCGGTTCCGATTGCGGAAGAGAGCCTGCGGCGCACGATTGTGCTTGCCGCCCGAACGGCCGGTACAGGTTCAAGGCTGTACCGGTCGCTGGACGGCGACCGCCCCCGGGAAACGGGAGTCCGGGCTGCGGTCCCGGGTATTTAATTAGACGGGAACAAGCGCTTCACATGCAATAACGTAGAATCATCAACGAAACAATGCCTGCTAGCACGGTCGCGAGCAGGCTTTTTGTTTTGACGTTAATAAACAAGGTGGGGACAGCCGCCCATAGCTGAACGTTATGAACGGAAATCGGGATCGCGGATCCAGATCTCTTCCGCTTTCCGGGGGCTCAGTTCTTCCACGAACTTAGCGAACATGATGTCATGCCTGATGTACTCCATAGCCAGCAATACAAGGGCCGGGTCCTCTGTCTTAATCGCCCACGCCGCGGTATTGGGGGCAAAATTTGCAATCTATACCTCGTCATTGTCCCGTGAGACAATGATTAGGCCGCCACTCATCCGGTTCCTCCGCCACTTCCGGGGCCATATAATCGTGGTTAGTGGTTACTCCGACTTCGCTGCGGGGCGCCCCGAATAGAATGGAAAAGACGCGAACCCCTTCCTGCACCCGCTTCTCCGCTTCCTGCGCAATAACGGAAACCTGAGGCTTAAATCGACAGCCATATCTTTTCCCTCGCCTTATGGATCATGTCCACCATTTCGCCGACGGGTCGGAAGGAACGGTATTCACCGGGCCTTTCTCAAGCGACCTTTCCCAGCACTTCATAGATCATGGAGCGGGGGACGCCCGATTTTTTACTTAGCTCGTATCCGGTACATAATACTCACTAACATTTCATTCAAGAAGAAATAATTATAATCAATTGTTAAATTGCCGGCCTCGGGTCAAGGGAATATCATAAAAGATATAACGATTTGGAGGGGATTGAGATGATGAAATTATATACCGCACCTGTAAAAGCGAATCAAAGCCGTTCGGAAGAGTACGCAAGAAGCCATTTTAGGAAGCATTACGGGAGGTATATGATTTCGTGGAGACCCTTAAAAAATTTTTAGCCTATTACAAGCCTTATAAAAAAGCGTTGTTTGCCGACTTGTTCTTCGCCTCGCTGGCCTCGGTGACCGTTCTGATCTACCCTCTGCTGGTGAATGAAATCACACGCGCGCCATCAGCGACAAGGGAATTGCTGCCGATCTGGTTGTGAAGATGGCCGGGATCTTCTTATTCCTGATGGCCGTCGAGTATGTCAGCAATTTCTATACGGACTATTACGGGCATACCCTGGGGGCACGGATCGAATCCGACATGCGAAGCGAATTGTTCGGTCACGTTCAAAAGCTGTCGTTCCAATATCACGACAATGCCAGAACGGGCCAGCTGATGTCGCGCATAACTAATGATTTATTCGATATATCGGAGCTGGCGCATCACGGACCGGAAGACGCGATGATCTCCCTTGTGAGAATCGTCGGCTCATTTATCATTCTAGTCAACGTCAACGGGCCGCTTGCCCTGACGATCTTCGCCATTCTGCCCTTCATGATCCTTTTCGCTTATCATTACAGCATCAAGGTGAAGAATGCGCTGAAAAAGAACAAGGAGTATATCGCGGACATTAACGCGCAAATCGAAGACAGCCTTGGCGGGATCCGGGTGGTGCAGTCGTTTGCCAACGAAGAAATCGAGATGGAGAAGTTCCGCCGCAGCAACCGCCGTTTTCTGGAAAGCCGGAAGAACGGATACCGGGCGGAGGCGCTGTTTTTTAACGGGCTGACGGCGTTTATTTCTTTTATCACGATTGCCGTCGTGGTCGTGGGCGCCGTACTGATCAGCTACAACCGGTCGCTGCTGACCGAGCTGATCACCTTCCTGCTCATCCTGAACACCTTGATCGACCCGGTGAAACGGCTGGTGAACTTCACCCAGAATTTGCAGAACGGCGCGGCCGGCTTCGAGCGATTCGTGGAGCTCCTGGCCGTTCAGCCGGACATTACCGATGCAAAAGAAGCCGCTGCGGTCCGCCATATCCGAGGCAAAGTGGAGTTTGAGCGGGTCGGCTTCCGCTATGCCGGCGAATCGAATAACGTGTTCAAGAATCTGAATTTGACGGTACGCCCCGGCGAATATGTAGCGCTGGTCGGCTCCTCCGGCGTCGGAAAAACGACGCTGTGCAGCTTGATCCCGCGTTTTTACGAGACCACCGAGGGAACCATCCGAATCGACGGCATGGATATCCGAAGCATCAAGCTGAAGTCGCTGAGGGAGCAGATCGGATTCGTGCAGCAGGACGTGTATCTTTTTTCCGGTACGATCAAAGAGAACATCCTGTACGGGAGACCCGGAGCAACGGACGAGGAAATCATCGATGCCGCCAAGAAGGCGAACGCCCACGAATTTATTATGGGACTCCCGGGCGGATACGATGCCTATATCGGGCAGCGCGGGGTTAAGCTTTCCGGCGGCCAGAAGCGGCGCATCAGCATCGCGCGGATCTTCCTGAAGAACCCTTCCATCCTGATCCTCGACGAAGCCACCTCCGCCCTGGACAGCGAGAGCGAAAGCGCGGTGCAGGAAAGCTTCGATAAATTGGCCAAGAACCGCACGACCTTCGTAATCGCGCACCGGCTGTCCACGATCAAGCATGCGGACCGCATCCTCGTGCTTTCGGAGCAGGGCATTGCCGAGGAAGGCACGCATACCGAGCTCATTGAAGCGGACGGAATCTATGCGAAGTTCTATAACATGCAGTTCAGCCCGGCGGCAGGTTAACCTTGCAGTCCATGGAAAAAGGCAGCGAAGTCGCTAACGACTTGGTCGCCTTTCTTCGGCTTTGCAACACTAGCGACTCAGCAAGAACAGGGGGATCCGATAACTTAACCTTGTTTGGCTTTCCGCTATCCGCAGATATTCATTAAGCGAGTTTCTGCAAGCTTGTTATCTTACCAAGGTGGATAGCCTCGTGCATCAGCGCAAAGTTGAATAATTCGCCGGCGGTGCCAAATTGAAACGGTCCCATGACAAAAGGCTCGTTCAGCGCAGCCTCCAGCATTGCGGGTGTCAGCTCAGACATGCGGGACAGCTGCGCCGCCAGTCGCTGAAGCGGCTCATCCTTGGATGGTGGAGCTGTGTTCCAATCCGAAGGCTTGGTGCCGGAGGCAAACAGCGTTTCGTAATAGGCAGGGATAGCGGACACGGAACCGAAGCAAAGCGCGGTATACTTATCCATCCAATACACAATATGACCGACATTCCAGCGGATGGTGTTGCTGAGTCCCGCCGGTTGAACGTCGAATTGTTCCTCCGGAATCCCTTGAACCTGGCCGATGACGACTTGACGGAGCACTTGACTTGTGTGAATAATCGATTGTGTCATAATGGAATGGCCTCCCTAATTTTTGTTTTTTTGTTTGATGCGGTTCGCTTTCACAATCCAAGTGTACCTGCTCACTCCCACCCGCAACAATCACGTAATTCCGATGCTATTCATCATTATGACTAATGATTTTCTATCGAAACCATTTGCGAAGGAGCGCGATGGAATGGAATTCAGACAGCTTCAATACTTTGCCGCCATCTGCAAGGAAATGCATTTCTCCAAGGCCGCCGAGGCTCTCTGCACCACACAGTCGAATCTCAGCCAGCAGATTAAGTTTTTGGAGAATGAACTCGGACTTCCTTTATTTGACCGCATCGGCAAACGGATAGCGCTAACGGAAGCGGGACAAATCTTGCTGGAGCAGAGTCAGCTGATCTTTGAACGTATGGATTATATTCAAAGAGCGATCACGGATTTGAAAAAGATGGAGGGCGGCAGGCTGGACATCGGGATCCTTCCCGGCGACGGGGATTTATTGTTCGATGCTTTGCTGGTCGATTTCCACCGGACATACCCCAAGCTTTCGCTTACGGTTACGGAAACGACGGAAGTGTACAAAGAGGTTCTCGCAGGGATGCGGGATCTGGGCGTTACCACGGTACCCGAGAATCCGGAAGATCAAATGGAGGTGGTCCCGCTGTTCCATGAGGAATTCGCCTTGGCCATCCGGTCGGATCACCCGATTGCGAAGTCGAAGGCGATTCCGTTCGAACAAATCCAGCAGTTGAAGATGGTCATGTTCGGACCGGACCACCAGATTACGAAGGTCATTCATTCTTGCTGCCAGGAGAAAGGGGTGCTGCTGGACAATCCGATCGTAACCTCAACGTTATCGTCCCTGCTTATGCTGGTTGAACAAGGGATCGGAGCCTGTATTCTGCCTCGAATGCTTTTGGATTATCTCAATCGGAATAACATCGCAGCCATTACCCTGCTGAATCCTACCCCGAGCCAAGACATCTGCATTATTTATCGCAAGGACAAGTTTTTGGGGCAGGCGGCCAAATTGTTCATGGAACTATTGCAATCGTACATTCGGCACGTTATGGATACTACGAACCGGTCGTTGGGGTAAAGCACATTAAAGAAGCCAGCTCCAATGTGTTGGAGTTGGCTTCTTTAATGTGCTTATGAGGGTAGAGGCATGGGAAGAATACTCAAAGCCTCTGCTGCCTTTTCCCGTCTAGCGGCCGGGGCCGTAATGGAACAAGAGGGGCAGTCCGCCGGTATGAAAGAAAATAACCGCGTCGTATTTGCTGAGCTCGCCTGAGCGGCCAAGGTGCAGGATGGCGGCCATCGCTTTTCCCGTATAGACCGGATCCAGAAAAATCCCTTCCAATTGGGCAACGGTCCGGATCGCCTCTTCCCCGCCTCGGTAGGAACCGCATAGCCAGGCCCGATGAACCGGTCTTCGATCCATAATTGTTCCGGGAGGATGGCGGCCGTTGATCCGAGCAGTTGAAGCGTCTCCCGCACGAGCCGAGCGGTTCGTTCCCGCTTGATCCCGGTATTGCCGCTGATGCTGATGCCGACAACGTCTGTTTGGAACGGGAGCTCCGTCGTGAGCGCCCCTGTGACCAACCCCGCAAAGGTGCCGCACGTGCCTGCTGCAGAGGCAACCAGAACGCGCTTCAGCCCAGGAGCCTGACGCTCCAATTGCTCGCCCAGCTCCTGCATCGCGGCCACATAACCCAGGGTCCCCCAGACATCGGTCCCTCCTTCCGGAATGATATAGGGGATACCGCCGGCCTCCCGGATTTGCCGTCCTGCCTCATTCATATGCTCCTGCAAATATCCTCCGTCCCCCGAAGAAGGAGGCGGGTCAACGAATGTCAAATCGGCTTGCAGCACGTCATCCAGCAGCAGGTTGCCGCTCGTACGGGGCAAATCCCGGCGCCGATCAGCACGAGATGAGCCTGCAGTCCATAGCGTTTCGCAGCCAGCGCCGTCAAATGGGCATGATTGGACTGCGCGGCTCCAGTGGTTACAAGATGGGTCGCTTTAGCCTCAAAGGCTTTCCCCAAGTGAAATTCAAGCTTCCGCGCTTTATTCCCTCCCGCCCCCAGGCCGGTTAAGTCATCGCGCTTGAACCACAGCCGGGTTCCGAGCTGTTCGGACAGCCGCTTGGCTTCGTATAACGGTGTCGGCCAATCCCCCAACGGCACACGGGGCTGCGAAGATAATCCGATGGTCATCTGTGAACTTCCTCCTGCGACGTTATAGGTGATCCGTTCTCTTCAGTCTGCCCGAATAAGCCAAGGCTTAAATACCTCTCTCCTGTATCCGGTGCAATCGCCAGCACCCTCTTGCCCCTGCCGAGCCGCCTCGCGACCTGCAGGGCCCCCCAGACGGCCGCGCCGGCGGACGGACCGGCAAGAATTCCCTCTTGGCGAGCAAGCTCCCGCGCCGTCCTCCAGGCATCTTCGTCCGTAATATGAATGATTTCATCCACAATGTCCGTGTTCAGCACTTCCGGGCGATGCGGCGGGCTGATTCCGTATATTTTATGCTCTCCCGGCTCTTCTCCTTCGATTACCTTCGAATGGGCGGATTCGACCAAATGAATTTTTACATCGGGCAGGCTTGCCTTCAGTCTCTCGCCCACCCCCGTGATCGTTCCCCGGTTCCCGAAGCCGCCACGAAGCTATCCAGTACCCCGTCCGTCTGGTATAAAATTTCCTCGGCCGTCGTTGCCCGATGAATCGCCGGATTGGCCGGATTCTCGGCCTGGTGGGCGACAAAGCTGCCGGGAAGGCTCTCCGCATGCCGCTCCACCCGCTCCTTTACCGCATCAATGTCCTCATCCGCCGGGAAGGATATAATTTCGGCGCCGAAGGCCCGGAGGAGGTCGAATCGCTCCCGGTTGTATTTCTCCCCGATGTAAATAATCGTCTTATAGCCGAGCACGGCGCCGATGGCGGCCAGCCCGATGCCGGTGTTCCCGCTCGTAAGCTCGATAATCGTGCCCCCGGGCTTAAGCCTTCCATCCTGTTCCGCCTGCCGGATGATTCCCAGCGCCGTGCGGTCCTTCACGCTGCCGGCCGGGTTAAAAAACTCCAGCTTGACATACAGCTCGGCATCCTCCGCTCCGACCAGCTTGTTGATCCGAACGACCGGCGTGCCGCCGATCAGATCGAGAATACTGCCGCACAGTTTGTCGCGATTTGCCATGCGCATCCCTCATTTCTTTTGTTCTGGAACAACAATCGGACTCCCGTCGTCCGTCAGATGGCAGGATGGAAGCGACTCGTCCGCTGCTGCCGGCGTCTTGCCCCCTGCACTCGACTCCTCGGCTGATGCACGGTGGGAATAAAATTGAAATGCCGCCCCCGCTCCCAGCAGTCCAATAAATAATGCAGCGATCCATAGTTTACGGATGCTCTTCATGCCGAAGCCCCTCCCCCTGTTATCTGCCGTTAAATTCGGGAATCGCCTTGAAAATCAGACGGTCCGCCAACGCTTTCTCATCGGTCGAAGCGTCCAGTACGCCCTGCTGCTTTTGCGCGCTGATAAAAAACTTCGCATTGTCTACGGCGGCGTTCACGCTCGGTCTCCAGTAATAATCCTTCAGCAGGCTTCTCGTTGGTCGTTAGATCCGCACCGACGAATTTGTTATCCACCTCCAGCTGCGCTGCTTCCGTCGGATGGGTCCCTACCCATTCGGCCGCTTTCAGGATGGCGCGGGTATAGGCCGCGGCTTTCTCCGGATCCTTCTTCGCAAGCTCCCCGCTGACGAACGAATAGCAGCAATAGCCGGACTTGTAAGGCTCGTCATGCGCGTTGCTGAGAATGCGGACATAATGATTCTCATCGATCGATTTCTGCGCGGCAGGGTCCCATACGATGAAGGCGTCGATCTCTTTCTTCTCCGCGGCCGTCACCAGCTGGTCGGAAGGGTAGACGCGCCACTGGACATCCTTCTTCGGATCGATGCCCAGCTTATTCAGCTCGATGGATAATGTAATCATCGGACCGCCGCCGATCGCGTCGACACCGATGGTCTTGCCCTTGAGGTCCTTGACGGACGTTATTCCCGATCCCGCAGGTGCCACGGCTTGGATGCATCCGGCATGCAGCCCGCCGGTCAGCTTCACATCCAGCCCCTGCTCCGCCGGCTTGAACCAGGAGAAATTCCCCTGCGTAGCATCGACTTTTCCTGTCGCAATCCCGTTCTTCAGCGTATTGAAGTCCATCTTCTCCATCACCGGCTCCAGGCCCTCGGCCTCGAAGAAACCCTTCTTCCAGGCGGCGAAGGTGGGCGCTTCACAGGTGCTGCTAGAGTAAGCCACCGTGATTTTGTTGCCCGTCTTGAATTTTGCATTGGCCGCCGGGGCCGACGACGGGGACGACGCAGGCGGAGTGGAATCTGCACTGCAGGCCGCCAGCGACTGAATCAGCATGGCGACGGACGCCGCACCAAAAACAGTTTTCCTGCTCTTCTTCAAAGAATACATGCGTTACCTCCCTACCCTTCCGATGTGATTCGGCGGAACGACAAAAAACTAAATTCCGTCTCTCGTAACGAGGGAAGAATTTAGTTTCCAGTGAACCGGCCAACCAATTCCGAGTAATTTTATTGACTTGATTTGATAACCAATATCTGGGACCCATTCTAAGCCTATCTTGACCCCCTGTCAACCATTAAAATTTTCAAAAATGGAATTGACACCGCCTGAGCAGGGTGCTAAATTCTTATTAACCCACTGGGAATAATTTCATTTTTTTTAATGTGTTCACTGGTTCACCGGAAACACAACCGATCGCTGCGGTTGTGTTTTTTTAATTTTATCCAAGGAGGTAATCGATCCATGAAAACCACCAGTCCCCTGCCCTTTGCAGGCAGCCCTGCCGGCATCCTTGCAGCGGACCGGCTCCCAGGCGTATCGCTCCGTCACGCCCTTCCGCTGCTCGTCCTTCTCTTGTCTTTGCTGCTTCATATCCTCGTCCCGAACCGGCAGGCCGTGAGCTCGAACACCGCCTATTCCGTGCTGCTCGGCTCCTTCTCCTTCCTCTACGCGCTGTGGCTGATCCTCTCTCAACGGAGTGCCCGGGCACGAACGAAGCTGACGGAGCATGCCCCGCTGCACGCTCTCAGCTTTGGGCGCTAGCGATTTGGGAGCTGCTCACGCAGAAATGGGCGCTGCTGCCGCGCCTTATTTTCCCTCACAGATCAAGGTTCTGGATGCGCTCATCCACGAATCGGGCAGCCTCGCCGTCAGCACCCTCTATTCGCTCAGACTGCTTGTGCTCGGCTATGCGATCGGTACGATCCTGGGACTAACGACAGGAATCCTGATGGGCTGGTATCAGCAGTTCCGCTACTGGGTCAACCCGTTCATCCGCATTCTCGGACCGATCCCGTCCACCGCCTGGATTCCGATTGTCCTGGTCGTGTTTCCGACAAGCTTCTCTGCCAGCGTGTTCCTTCTGGTGCTCGCCACCTGGTTTCCGGTAACCGTGATGACATGGACGGGAATATCGAACGTCAGCAAATCGTACTTCGAAGTGGCCAAAACACTCGGAGCGAACGAACAATACCTGATCCGCAAAGTGGCGATTCCCGCCGCCTTCCCGCAAATTTTTATCGGCCTGTTCATGGGCACCGGCACGTCTTTCGTCACCTTGATCGTAGCGGAGATGCTGGGCGTGAAGGCCGGACTCGGCTTCTACATCACGTGGGCCCAAGGCTGGGGCGAATACTACAAAGTCTATGCGGCGCTGTTCATTATGGCGTCTGCTGTTCTCAGGCATCATCACGCTGCTGTTCTATGCAAAGGACAAAATTCTCATTTGGCAGAAAGGGCTGATCAAATGGTAGCGCAGGCCGAAGCGGGAGCGATCTCCGTCAGCGGCGTCTCCCGGATCTTTACCCATACCGACGGTACCGAATTGCTTGCATTGAATGACGTACACCTTGAGATTAAGGCGGGTGAATTCGTTTCGCTGATCGGCCCGAGCGGTCGCGGCAAGTCCACCCTGCTGCGGCTGATTGCAGGCCTCGACCGGCCTTCGTCAGGACAGCTCACGCTGGACGGTCAGCTTATTGAGGGTGCTCATTACACTCGGGGACTCGTATTTCAGGAACCGACGCTGTTTCCCTGGAAGAACGTGTGGCATAACGTGGCCAGCGGCCTCGAAGCGCGAGGACTCTTGGGGCAGCTTGCGGGCGAGGTGGATAAATTCATTGAGCTTGTGGGGCTCAAAGGGTTTGAAAAGGTGTATCCCCACATGCTTTCCGGCGGGATGGCCCAGCGGGCTGCTCTGGCCCGCGCCCTGGTTAATTATCCCAAGGTGCTGCTTGCTGGACGAACCGCTGGGCGCCCTGGATGCCTTCACCCGCATGAATTTGCAGGATGAGCTTCTGCGCCTATGGCGGGAGCGCGGAACGACGATGGTGCTCGTCACCCACGATATTGACGAAGCCGTCTATTTAAGCGACCGCATCATCGTCATGACACCGAGACCTGCGCAAATTAAAGAGATCCTGGATATCCGGTCGCCGAAGCCGCGTGCGCGAAACAGCAGGGAATTTTTCGAGTACCGCGCCCGGATTCTTGAAATGCTGCATCTCGTTCCCGAAGAAGCCGGCTTAAGCCGGCGATGAAATGAGGTTGCTTGATGCCTACGATGAATTCACGGATATGGCTGCAAATCTTACTGCCGGCTGCACTGCTTCTTCCCGCAGGCCGCGGGTTAAGCAAGGAGGACGCTTCAACCGCCCATCACAGCATGGCGGCTTCCACCCCTGGTGCGGAGATCAAAGTCACGTTCGCAACCAGCCCCGCGGCGGTTAAGACCGGAGTACCGGTTCAATTGTGCGCATCGGTCCGTAAAGGGAACGATGCGGTTCCGGATGCCGACGTCGTCCTGGAAATTTGGAAAGCCGACGACCCGAACGGCGCCCACCTTCAGCGACGGACCAAATACGATCCTCATACCGGCTATGTGGTCGAAGGCTCTTTCGTCGAAGCCGGCGTTTACCAGGTGCTGGTTCATGCCACAACGTCGGAAGCGCATCAGATGATTTCGGCGAAATTCGAGGTACGGGACGGATCGTAAACCGGGGACGGAGGAGAAAAGCATGGCAAGCAAAACGTTAAACCAATGGATCATCGCTGCAGCGGTGGCGTGCTGCATGGTCCTCGTCTTTTATCAGCGGCTGGTTAAGCCGGCGCCTCAGCCCGGCGTCGGAACCGCAATCGGTCAGAAGGCGCCCTCTTTTGCGCTAGAGGACTTAACATCCCAAACTTATACGCTCGAATCGCTGCGCGGAAAGCCGGCCGTCATCAATTTCTGGGCTTCATGGTGCGGCCCGTGCATAGAAGAAGCGCCCAGCTTCGTGAAGCTTGAACAAAAGCACGGCTCCGATCTTCACATCATTGCGATCAATCTCACGACTTTGGATACGACGGACAAAGTGCAAAGCTTCGTACAAAAATACGGCTACCGCTTTCCCGTCCTGCTCGACAAGACCGGGGAAGCGGCGACCGCTTACAACATTCAGCCTATCCCGTCCACCTTCTTTCTCAATAAGGACGGCGTGATCGTGGACGGGGCTCTGGGTGCCATCGACCCGCTGACGCTGGAACAGAAAGCATTGGCTCTGCTCTCGAAGCCGTGACACTCCGCCTGCCGGCCAATCGGACTTACGGCCGGGCCCACGTACCGTCCGGCGTCCGGGCCAGCGTCCACTCGGGAAGCTTGTTCGTGCAAGGGAATTTGGCGACCAGCTTCTCGTCGAGATCTATCCCCAGACCGGGCTTATCGTTCAGGTAGGCATAGCCGTCCCGGAGCTCCGGGCAGCCGGGAAACACCTCCCGGATCGTATCCGAGAACCCGTACCATTCCTGCACGCCGAAATTGGGGGTGCTTACATCCAGGTGCAGATTGGCGGCATGGCCGACCGGGGAGACGTCCCCCGGTCCGTGCCAGGCGGTCCGAACGCCGAAGGCTTCGCACAGCGCCGCCAATTTTCTTGCAGGCGTCAAGCCTCCAATGGCACTGATGTGAACTCGGATAAAGTCGATCAGGGCCCCGGAGATCAGCGGCGTCCATTCCCTGGGATGGGTGAACAGCTCGCCCATCGCCAGCGGCGTCGAGCTTTGGTCGCGGATCATCCCGAACCAATCGAGCTGCTCCGGCGAGAGCGGATCTTCCAGAAAAAATAACCGGTAAGGCTCCAGCTGCTTCGCCAGCCGCACCGCTTCGATCGGCGCGACCCGCTCGTGAACATCGTGCAGCGACTCCGGCTCAAAGCCGATTTTATTTCGAAGATGGTCAAACAGCCGGGGGACGCTCCGGGCGTAAGCATCCGGATCGTAGTAAGCGCCGGGGAGCGCGTTTTCCGGCGGCCGGGCAAGCGTCCCCCTCCCCCGTATCCTCCCATTTGGCGGCGGATAAACCGGAGTCCCTGCTCCATATATTTGCGTACGTTGTCTTCCACTTCCTGCACGTCTCTTCCGTCCGCATGCCGGTAAACGGCCGCCGCTTCGCGGCATTTGCCGCCAAGAAGCTGGTACACGGGCAGGCCCGCCGCTTTCCCCTTGATGTCCCATAATGCCATATCCACACCGGAGAGTGCATTATTCAGTACCGGGCCATTGCGCCAATAGGAGCTTACCATGGCCGTTTGCCATAGATCTTCAATGCGGTGAGCGTCTTTTCCGATCAGGAACGGCTTCAAATACTGCTCGACCGCATTCGCTACCGTTAAATAACGCTGGGTGAACGTAGCGCACCCCAGCCCGTAGAGACCGGGCTCCGAGGTTTCGATCTTCACGACGACGAGATTGATGCCTTCCGGCGCCGTCAGGATCGTTTTCACATCGCGTATCGTCAGCTTTTCCATATCATGACTCCTTTTGTTCCACATTCCCGGGAGGCTTCCCCAGCCGTAACCGGCTTCCGGACGGATGTCTTCGGGCATACCGGGGAGAATCAGCCCCCGTCCACCCGGATGGTCGTACCCGTGATATAAGCGGCCTGCTCGGACACAAGCCATGCCACCGTTTCGCCGATATCCCGGGTGCTTCCCATGCGGCCCAAGGGGATTTTCCGGCCCAGTGCATGATAAAACTCATTCCGTTCGGCGCCTTCCCGCGACATTGTAGCCCCCGGGGCCACGCAGTTGACGCGGATGCCGTAAGGGGCAAGGTCCAGCGCAGCGGATTGCGATGCTCTGGCCAATGCGGCCTTGGTCCCGCCGTAGCCGGCGTCTCCGGGGTAGGCCCGCTCGCCGCGAGTGGAGGTAATGTTCACGATGCTCCCCGGAATCTGCCGTTCGATCATATGCCTGGACGCGGCCTGCATCATCAGCAAGGGAGCCCTGAAGTTCAGGAAGAGCAAATAGTCCAAATCGGCGGGCTTGAAATCGGTGATACGGCCCATAATCGTAAGTCCCGCATTGTTCACGAGAACGTGCAGTGCGCCCAGCTCCCGCACGGCCTCTTCCACCAGCCGGGCCGGCGTATCCGCCTTCGTCAGATCGCCTTGAATCGCGAAGCAGGCCCGGCCGTAGTCCCGCTTGATAGTCCGGGAGACTTCCTCGGCCTCTCCCTCTTCGGTGTAGTAGCTGATGGCCAGATCATATCCGCGCGAGGCCAGGGTGAATGCGATCCCTTTCCCGATGCCGACGGCGGCCCCTGTGACCAAAGCGGTTTTCCCTGCATTTTGGGCTGTCATAACGCAAATTCCTCCCGGCTCTTTTTTCCGCTAACGACTTAAGGTCTGCTTCACAAGACGTACCGGTTTAAACAGCTTGCTGTCCTTGCTTCCGCCAATGCCCGATCCCCATTCGATCCAACCTTTCCGCCCCTGTCCGTCGTTATCGTTCACCAGGAACGAAAAGCTGAGAAGTCCGTCATCCGGCAGGATCGGCTTCAGTTCCGACCAAGGGAGGGCCAGCTCGTAGATCGTGTCCTTCACGGTTTCGTCGCGCTTGACCGTCAGCTGAGCATTGCTCACTAAACCGTCCGTCTGCCCTTTGGGAGTAATCCACCGGTAAACCTGCGGTCCCTTCCCGGTCAAAGCGATACCATATTCGTACCATTCGCTTGCTTCTCCCGGCATGCCTGGCGAGACGGAGAATTGAAGGCCGTCCCCCTGCCACATGCCGTCCGCGACGCCGGGCTGGGTGAACGCATCGTCATGAATTCTCGCCGACATGTACAGGTTATTCCTGTCCCAGGTAACCCAAACCTGCCCGCTTAAATCCTCCGGTCCGGCATACCCCTTCATTTGCACGGTGCCGTCCGCCGTCAGATTTACGGACGGAACCCCCGTCAAATCATCCAGAACCCCGTCCGCCGTTATCGACTTTTCAGCAAAAGGCTTCATTCCGTCCGGAGAAACCATCCGGAGATTGCCCTTATAGGCGACCGGGGGCATCCCTGAGGAGCGAAGGGTCAGCGATACCGGATACGTTTGATTGGCGGGCAGTGCGGGAACCGTGATGTCCACGCTTCCTTCCGAACCCGCGGGAACCGTCAGACCGGCCTCCGCAGTACCCGTTTTCCCGCCGATCTGCCAGTCCACATCATCCAATTTATATTCGCGGGACAAGTAATTATACACAGAGATGCTGATTGTATCTTGATTGTTTCTTAGTACATGCTTGACCCTGACCTGAACCGGGTCGACGATTTGCACCTTAACCGCCAGCCTGCCGATCTTTTTCCCGTTTACCTGAAGCGTTCCGCTGATTGTCTTAGCCTGGGGCATGCCAACCGCCGGCGGCGCGATTTGCAGAGCCTTCTTCTCGCCCGGCATGACATCGATGGCATATGATTGCCCGGCGATGTGCAGCTCCGCCTGGATTCTTCCCTTCGGCGGCTCCGTGTTGTCTGCGGTTAGAACCAGCGGTACCGGGTCCACCGTCGAGACCCGGCCCCCGGACGAGAGAGCGAATTTGCCGCCTTCCGAGATTCCGTTGATATTGCCGGCGATATAGATCGGAGCTTCGGAAAGGGTAAGGTAAACATACCCCTGTTCAGGACTAAAGGTCTCGGCGGCCCCCATCAGGTCCGTGACCGTGATCGGGACGTCCGTTTTTACCTTAACCTGCTTCGGTGCCGTTGACCAGACAACACGGGTCGGACCCGGTGCTCCATCAAACACGTAGCTGTAAATCCCTTCGCCGATCGGTTCCTTTTCCCGGAACGTGAGACCCGTTAATAGCCCGGTCATCGCCGCATAAGCGGCATAGGCCGGCTTCGGCGCGCACTTGCCCTTCGGATCCTGCGGGTGGCGGATGATGCCGAAATTATGCTCGTTGTACTTTTCATCCAGCCCGTCGTTCAGGAAGTCGTACCAGAAGATTTTCTCCACGCCTTCGGCAAGGGCAAGAACATGGCTCCGGACGATATACTGCGCCTGTACACTCTCGCTGACGCCCCTTGCATCCAGCTCTGTCGGCCAGCCCAGTTCCGTGATCCAGATCGGCTTCGTCTGCCCGTTATTATAACGCTTGATAAGGTCCTGCAATTTCATAAGATCCTGCGCAAGGGTTTCCGGCGCACCGGGATATCGGTAAGGGTGGATGGAAACCGCATCCGTATAGTTCAATCCCCCGAGCTTAAACACTTCCTCCATCCAGGTCCATGGAATGCCCGCCGTAGCCATCCCGACAACGGTCGTTTGCGGATGCTCCGCCTTTATGGTTTCGTAAGTTTGCTTCAGCAGGCTGTAGTAATACTCCGGCTTGGAATCGGCAGGGCCGTCCCCCTGTCCCCGAAGGCGATGTTGAACTCGTTGTACACTTCGACCCAGTCGATCTGCCCGTCATAATGATTCAGGACCCCGTTTCCATACCGGGCGAACCCCAGACGGCCCTCGTCCGTATAAGGAGTGCTGTTGTTGTCGTAATTCGGATTCGTGTAGCTGAAAATCACAAACGGCTTGATGCGGTTGGCCTGCAGTTCGCTCATGAAGCGATCGTAAGCGGAAGGAAACGCGTAGACGCCTTTCTCCTTCTCGACCGTGTTCCAATACAATTCATCGCGGATATTCTTCGCTCCCGCCTTTGCAAGCAAAGGCATCACCTCGGGACTCCACGCCGGATTGCTCTGGCCGAAATGGGTCGACATCCCGAACGGCGAATTGCTCACCCGGCTCATGTCCCTCGGCTCCACCACGGCGAACGACGCTTCTGCCGACTGGATCGGAGTACCGCTTTGCTCCGCCGTCACTTGAAAGGAGTAATAGCCCGGTTTGAGTCCCGGGATGCCGATCGCAGCCGTTCCGCCGCTTACCGGCTCCGATCGTCCCGCCGCCCGGTCGCCCCAATAATCGTAGACGCTCCATGACACGGAATTACCCGATGTCAGCAAGTGAAATGAGACCGTTTCGCCGCTCGTAAAGACGTTCCCGGCGACGTCCTGCTCAATCTGCAGCGCCGGCATCGGACTTTTCATGGCTACACGATCGAGCCAGATGCTTCCGGTCAGCTTATTTTTCAGCTTGGAGCTGTCCATGAGGAAAGAAATCTGCTTGGCCGGACCGTGCCATACGCCGTCGTTCGCTCCTCCCCAATGCGTATAATCCGTCCCGCCGTTAAACCGGGTTACCGACACCTGCTGCCAATCGGACGTGGACTGCAGGGTGATCCTCTGCTGATGATTCTGACCGGTCGAATCGACGATCCGGACCCCGAGCACGGTAATATCCGACGTTTTCAGCCAGAAGTTCAGTTCCAGCATGTCGATGGGAGTAAACGTCCGCGTAACCGCCACATATTTCCCGCCGCCATTGAAATCGGCGGACAGCTTTCCGGAATACTGTCCGGAGCGATATACCGAAGGGTCCCGTTCAAAGGCGCCCTTCGCTCCCGGAAACTCCCCTCCCGGAGAGAAGGTCCATCCTTCCAGGGCCGTTTCATAATCCCCTATGATCTCCTCGTGAGTCGGAGCCGTGTCGGCCAGAGCCTCACCGGACCCGGTGAAGAGCGTACTGAATGAAGCGAGGACGAGAGCAAGGGAAAGCACAAGCGACAGCGATTGCCGGCGGATTCTCATCTTCATCTATTCTCCTCCCTTTACGACAAACTTTGGAAAGCAGGCTCCGTTACCCTCTGATCCCGCTGAACGTAAATCCCTGCATAATGTACCTTTGGAAAAAGATAAACAAGACAGCGGGGGAATCATGGCAAAGGTTAAGGCGATAAATTGGATATCCAGCGGAACCACGCTCTTCAGGTTGAAAATGGCGACGATCACCGTCCACATGCTCTGATCCTTCAGCACCATGTACGGCCAGAAGAAATCGGCCCAGGCCGCATTCACGGTAAAGATGGTGATGGCCATGATCACCGGTTTACTGAGCGGCGCGACGACGCGGAAGAAGATCGAAAGCCGCGTCCCTCCGTCCATCTTCGCCGCATCGACCAGCGAAGGCGGAATCCCGTCGAAGAAGCCTTTGAAAACAATCACATAAAAGGCGTTCGCCCCGGCCATCATCCACATCGGCCAGAACGTATTCGTCAGGTTGATTCCGATCACCGGGAAGTCGATAATGTTCTTGAAGATCGGCACCATCCCCAGCGTATTGGGCAGCAGCATCGTCCACATGACGAGCACGAACACGATCTTGCTTGCCGGCGGGCTTCAGCACGGACAAGAAGTATCCGAGAATGCCATTGAACAGGAGGGAAAAAACCAGCTTGCCGGCCGTTAACAGAAACGTATTCAAGTAGAGCCTAGTAAAATCGAGCTCGCGCCAAGTATCCCACAGCTTATCGAACTGCAGCGTATGCGGAATCAGCGTGGGCGGCACGGCGAAAAACTCCTTGATGTCCTTTAAGCTCGACGACAGCACCCATAAAGGGGAAGCAGACAAACCAGCGCGATCAGGATGAGCAAACAGAAGAGGAACCAATAAAGCAGCTTGATTCTGACATTCTTATAATCGAGCTTGCCGATAATCCCGGCCGGTTCTCCGGTATGCATGACAATCACCTCCTACTCGGTCTCGGACCGCTTGCTCAGCCTGAAATAGATGACGGTCATTACGGCCAGAATGATAAAGGTAATGACGCCGACGGCGAGTGACCGGCCCGCTTCAAAATAGCGGAAAGCGTAATGGTAGCTCTGCAGCATGAGCGACATCGAAGCGTTGTTCGGCCCCCCTTCCGTCATCGTCAGCGGCTCGTAGAGCAGCTGAAACACACCGATGATCTGCAGGATCAGCAGAATGCCGATGATCGGGGAGATCTGCGGGATCGTGATATGCCGGATCCGCTTCCAGATCCCCGCCCCGTCCAGGGTCGCCGCTTCATACAGCTCGTGATTGACTCCCTGGAGGCTCGCGAGGTATAGAATGACCGTTCCGCCGAACGCTCTCCACGTCAGGGTCAGGATGATCAGGGGAATCGTCAACGCGCTGTTCTGCAGCCACTCGGAGGGCGGCATGCCGAGTTTATCCAGCAGCATATTGAGCAATCCGCCCGGTCCGGGATCGAACATAAACATCCACAGCGGCGCGCCGGCGATGCCCGGAACCATACCGGGAAAATAGACCGCGAATTTGAAAAACGGCCGCCAGTGCCTCATTTCGTTAATCATGATCGCCACGACGATCGGTACGGAAAAACCGAGGACGAGCGACCAAAACACGTACATAAACGTGTTGATTACGGTTTGCTGGAAGACGGAGTTGCTGACCACGTCGATATAATTTTGCAGACCGTTAAATCTCACGGCATTGTAGCCTTTCGTTTCGAAGAAAGACAGAATCACTCCCGAAACAAGCGGTCGCCAATGAAACACGATAAAGAACAGCAGGCTGGGCGCAATGAGCGACCAGGAGGGAATATCCCGCAGCGACCGGCCCCAAACCCTGCTTCCCGATCTTGCTTTGACGGTTGTATGATTCGCCAGAGACGGCATGGCTGGTCCCTCCTTAGGGTCGCTTATTTCGCTTTATCCAAATAATCCCTTTGGAAGTCGGCGACCGCTTTGTCGAGCAGTGCCTTCGGATCGGCATTCTTATCGGTTAAGACCGCCTGGATCACGGCATCCAGCGTCTTATACAGCTCCTGGGCGTTGACCGGCTCTTCGGGCTGAATTTTGACGCCCTCGTTCTTCATGTAGTCGTTCCAGAGATCCAGATTGACCGTCTTGTATTTCTCCCGGATCACCTTCTCCGCATCCGCCCGCTCTTTGTTGACCCAGACGAGAAGACCGTGCGGTCCGACGATCCGGCTGAGTTTCTGGTTGTTCAGCAGGTCGTCCTCCAAGCCCTTGAGCGCTTCCGGACTGGCCTCCGGCGAGAAGCCTTTGATCTTCATCCACTTGAAGCCGGCATCGATCTGCTCGGGCGTGCTGTTGTTGGCGAACATCAGGAGCGACCCTCCGGTTAGCGCCACCTTGCCTTTCGGGCCGGCCGGAACGCTGGAAGCCGCCAGATTGTCCTTGCTCATCTTATAGTCGTTGATCGGAGTGTTCATCCAATCCGAGGTGCCGAACGCCATAGCCACCTGATCCGTTCCGAACATACGGAACATGTCATTAACCTCGACCAGAACGTTATCCGCCAGCACATTGTATTTCCATTTCAAATCCTTGACATACTGCAGCGCCTGCACCGCTTCCGGACTATTGAATACGGCCTTCCATTTGCCGTCGGTCTGCTTCTCGAACTCCGCGCCGTACGCCCAGGCGATATTCATAAACTGCCAGCCGCCCTGGTTGTTCTTGGTAGGAAAGAAGAAGCCGGCCTTCCCGGTCTTGTCTTTAATCGCTTTGGCCGTCTGCGCAAGCTCCTCATAGGTTCGCGGAAACTTGGGGATCCCTTTGTCATCGACCAGTCCGGCCTGCTTAAACAAATTGACGTTGTACCAAATGCCCATATAATAGCCGCTGGTAGGAACCCCGTAAATTTTGCCGTCCTTCTTCACCAGGTCCAGCATGGCCGGATTGATCGCCTGATCATACCCGTACCGCTTCATGGCGTCGGTAATATCCGCGGCGTAACCTGCACCTATGATTTTCTTCGGCTCGGTGAACCAGGTTCCGAACAAATTCGGCGACTGCCCGCTTTCCGCCTTCGGCAGGAACGTGCTGGTGTCGTATTGGAAGCTTTCCTCCTTCATCTTGATATTCGGGTTCTCGGCTTCGAACTTCTTTTTGAATTCCTCGAACTGGGCCACCTTTTTATCCTGCGGCTTAGGCCAGTCGCCGTTGATAAAAACAATCTCCTTCTTGCCGGAACCCGTACCGCCGGTCTGTGCATTCTTGCCGCCGTTATCGCCTGCCGCCGTATTCGTACCGCCTCCGCTCGAGCATGCCGCAACAAGCGACACCATACAGGTACTGAGCCCCATGGCCATCCATTTCTTCATTCCCCTTTTCCTCCCTTGGAGATTAAGATCACAGCCGTGCTCCCAATAAAAATGATAGCGTTTACACAAAAATAATAAAATACACCAATCCTGCAATTTTGTTTGTAATCCTGCTATAATTGGAATATCCACCCAAACCCGTACGAAGGCAGGAATGGTCGATGTTTAAGAAGCTGTCCCGCCGAATTATGCTGATCACCATATCAGGCTTGTCCTTTTGCATAGCGGTCATGGGCGTCTTTGCCTATCAGTGGGCCAAAAAGACGGTCCTCTTTGAGACGGTGCAGGTCTCGTCCAACTATTTCCGCAGCTCCAATGACTTGCTGGAGCAGTATTTGAACTACATCGGAGAGACGGCCAAGATGATTGCCAACAACCCGGGCATCACGGAGACTGCCTGGCGACCGAATGTGCCGCCCTCCAAAGTATCGCTCCTGCTGGACCGTTTGACTTTCGGCATGAATATGGATGTCAAAGGGATTTCTCTGTACCGGCCGGACGGAACGGTATTTACCCTAAGCGGAATGTCGAATGTGCCGTCGATGGAGAAGCTCAAAGAGGAAGAGCCCATCCGGCGGTTTATGAACGATAGCGGAGAGCAGTGGAAGTGGCTGTCGAGATACAAGAACCTGTCGCCCTATTATTACGACCGCTACAGCACGAACGGAACCTTCAGTTATTTGCTGAAGTGGACCGTTTCGGAAGGCGGCACGCCGGGGACGATGATCGTCGACCTCGATGCGGACAAGCTGTTCGGTTTCTTCAGGACCGACAATGACCTTTTCCGCCATAACTGCCTGTTTCTCATCCGCGACGGGGAGAACATCGTTCATTCCTCCCTTAGCGGGAGCGCGGACGATGCCGCCCCCCAGGACCTCACTCAGCTGAACAACGGTTTGGAAGGGAGGTTTATCTCCGCGGACGGCGACCAGCTTTATTTGTACCATACGGTCATGAATTCGAATGTCAAAATCGTGGTTTCCATCCCGCCGCGGGACTCCGTCTCCAATCTGTCCGCCCTCAAGTGGTCGATCGTGCTGCTGGGGCCGCTAAGCGGCCTGTTCGCCGTCATTCTTGCACTGATGCTGAAAAGGAGCGTGACCCGTCCCTTAGCCCAGCTGTACGGAAGAATGAGAGCTTTCCGTTAATCCCGCTTCATACCGAACCTTATCGCCCTCTTTGATCCTTACCGTAACGACGGATGTGGTGCCCGCACCGACCGTGCTGCGAATCTCGACCCCGTACCCGAAGCCGTACTCGAGCTGGATCCGTTCGTTCACATTGCGGATCCCGTAGCCTCCGCCTTTATAGGGTCGCGGCTCGCCTTGTTTCTTGAACGTGCCTACGTCGAAACCGGCCCCGTCGTCGGTAATTTCAAACCGGAGCGAATCCCCCGACCGGTATCCCCTAATCGTAACCAGCCCCTTGCCTCTTTTGCCGCTGATCCCGTGTTTGATCGCATTCTCGATGAGCGGCTGAATAATAATTTTCAGCATTTTGAAGGCCAGGATGTCTTCGGCAATGTCGTACTGCACTTCGAATTTCCCCGGGAACCTGAGCGCCTCGATAGCGACATAGCTTTGGACGATGCCGATTTCTTCCTCTACGGTAATGTATTTGTCTCCCTTATGCAGACTCAGCCGGTAAAAGCTCGAGAGGGCGATGACCATTTTCTCAATCTCGTTCTGCTTGTGGATCTTCGCGAGCCACCCGATCGCATCGAGCGTATTGTATAAAAAATGCGGGTTGATCTGCGCCTGATGGGCAATAAGCTCCATTTCCCGCCGCCGGTCCTTCTCCTCGTTATTGCGCTTAATCAAGTCGCCGATGCGGACGACCATATCGTTGAAGCTGTTCTCCAGCACCCAAAGCTCATCTTTCTGGTTCCGGTAGACAGGGACGAAGCCGGCCTCTCCGGAAAATTGGCTGATCCGCAGGCTGAGCCGCCTGACCGGTTTGATAATCCCGGCGGAAACGTACAGCGAAATCAGAACCGACAGGAGCAGCGCGGCGATTTGAAGCATCATCGCATAGCTTTTGATTTTGTTCACATTTTCAAGCAGCTTTTCATCGGAAACGACACTGATGACTTCCCAGTCCAATCCCAGCCGCTTCACTCCGCCCTGCAGAGGGTATCTTGCAATCACGGAAGGCTTACCGTCGTAGTCGGCCTTTTTGAACGCGGTTCCCCGTCCATTCGGAATACGTCCGTATCGAATATGGTCGTGCCGACTTTCCCGGGATACGGATGGGACAGGATATAGGACCCGCCCGTAACCAGGAAGGAATATCCGCGGTCCTGCATGACCATATGCTTCAACAGGTTATGAATCGCCCTTTCCTTGATATAAATGACGAGATACCCCCGGTTTTGCCCGGTAAAAAAGTTCTGAAACCTTCTTCCGAGCAAAATATAAGCGTTCCCCTCGGCGTCTTTTTTCGTTTTACCCCATACCGGCGTTTTCGATTGTTCGATCTCGCTGAGGTAGGAGCGGTCGGGAAGATCGATGACTTCATTGCTTTCATAATTAAAGGCCGCGTCGCCGGCCAGAATCACAATATCCCCCACGATGCTCCGGTCGATCATCATCTGGTTCAGAAGGTCGTTTAGACGGGCTTTTTTCTCTGAGATGCCGAGCCCTTCGTCGTCCAAGATATTGTAAATTCCATTATGGGTCAGCAGGCGGACGGAAAGCATATTGACCTGATTGACCAAAAAATCGAGACTCGATTCGGTATTTTCCTGGTTTAATTTCACATCGTTGTACATGAAATCTTCGACGATCTTCTGCACGGCGATCCGTGAGACTTGAAAGATCGACATCGAGGATAACAAGAGACAGATCAGGATCAGCCAAAAGATCCGGCTTCGGATCTTCATTTTCTCCAAAGTGATCAACCGGTCAGCCCCCCTGTTCAATCGTAGTAACAGCTCTTGGCATATTCCCTCGGGGTCAAATTCGTGTACCGTTTGAACAGCTGACTGAAATAACGCGGATCGCTTATCCCGACACGCTCACAAACTTCATAGGTCTTATATTTCTGAGTGCGCAGCGCTCCTTGGCCTTTTCGATCCGGCGGACCCGTTATGTAATCGTTTACGGTGATCGACGTATGCTCTTTAAAGGCATGCATCAAATAGGAGGGGCTGATGTACAGCTTATCGGCAATCCGGCTCACCGACAATTCTTCGGAATAATGCTCGCGGATATAACGGATCGCTTCTTCTGCGACGATAGCGGTGCCGGCCGTTTTCCGGGTCCGCAGCTTCCGGAGGAGGACGAGCAAATCCTTGATCAGCTTCTGCTTCCCTAACTGCTCGGTCAGCCGCTCATTGCGGATTGTATCCGCCAGCTTGCTCACGGTTGCAATGAATTTATCATTTTCGACCGGTTTTAAAATAAAATCAAAGGCCCCGTAGGTGATCGCTCCTTTGGCATATTGAAAATCGTCGTAACCGCTCAGCACAACCACCTTCGAGCCGATTCCGAGATTGCGCAGCTCTTTCATCAAACCGATGCCGTCCAGAAACGGCATGCTCATATCGGTGATAATGATGTCCGGCCGGAGCCTGAGCGCCATCTCCAATCCCGCTTCACCGTCCTCCGCCTCGCCCACCAGCTCGAAGCCGTACGCCTCCCAATCGATCGTCGTCCTTAAACCTAGTCTTACCAGATATTCATCGTCTACGACAAGGATCTTAAGTTTATCCGGTACCGCAGAAATCATCCGCATCCACCCCCATGTATCCTATTTACCAAAAATTTCAACATAAAGGGGCTTATCCTGCTGTCCCATCCAAATTGGGTAAAAAGTTCCTATGCAGGGAAATTCCTCAATATGGAAGAAAGGTCCCTTCCGAATAAGGAAAGGACCTTTCTTTGCTGCAAACTCTAATCACATTCCGGCCGTGCAGGCGTCACTACGAGCTTATCACTGACCTTCAGCCTTCCGTAGCGGCGGATATCTCGGTTTGACTTGCCAATGGCGGTAAGCAGGCCCGTGGCCGAAACGGTCGCCACCTGCGGATTGCCACCGTCACTTTCGTAACCGTACCGTCCAAATAGGTGGCCGTCATGTCCGTGTGAAGCTTATCGCCTTCCCGCATCGGGCCTAGCCCGCCGATCAGAATACCGGTCAGCGATAAGCTTGTGCCCGGTATATCACTAAGCTGCATGCCGCTGTAACAGGCGTCCAGAATGCGTTCATATCCCCATCCTTTCCCTCCAAGCATTGAGCCGCCGTATTGGCTCATTCCTACGCCGTATCCGTTGCCGCCGGAAGTCGAGTAGGACCGGGCGTCAACCAGCTCGCCGCCGTTCTTCATGATTTTACCTGCCGTCTCGTTGACCGCTTGACGGGTCAAATCGATTTCCGCGATATTGTTATACACCTGGATACCGGCATTTCTCCCATCACGCGGAAGCTCGCGGCCGCAGAAAAATAATCCCGCAGGAAGATATCTCTCCTCCCGCGGGATGGCCCGCTCTCCTATGAACGTTCAGGCTGACGGCCCGGATAGGTGAAGCAGTAAGCTCCCGAACCGGCCGACACGACAACCCCGCCCTCCGTTTCGTTGGCGGCAAGGATGCCCTGCACGCCGGACAGCGCCTGGCCGCCCTCCCGCGACTCCGCAAGAGAAGCTCCTTCGAGAATGATCTCGGCGGTCGTATTGGCCGGTATTTGCACCCGGACCTCGATTCGGTCCCCCTGCTTCTCCCAACGCGATTGAATCCCCCCGTAGGGGAGGAGAGCTCCGCCGCGGCGTAAGTCAGCGCTCCGCCCAAGCTGCGGGGATGGATGCGGATCCGCTTGTATGCCGCCGCTTTTTCATCCAAATCCAATCCCGCCACATACCGGTACAGCCAATCTCCTATCGCTCCGTAAGCATAGTGGTTATACGAGTTCATATCGTCGCTCCAGAACGAGCCGTCCGGTTTGATTCCGTCCCAGTGCTCCCAGATGGTGGTTGCACCTTTCGAAATGGAATACAGCCAGGAGGGGTAGGTGTCCTGCAGCAGCGGCTTGACGGCCGTATCGTGGTACCCGTTGTCCGATAAGGTGAGGCACAAGTAAGGCGTTCCGACAAAGCCGGTGCTGAGGTGGTAACCGTTTTCCGTTACCAACGCATTGAGATCGCGAGCCACCTGCTTCCGGACATCGCCTTCCACCAAATCGAACATGAGCGGAAGAATATGCGCGGTCTGGGTCGATGCGATCATTTGTCCGGCCGGCGCAATGAATCTCTCGCGGAATTTGGCGGTGATCCCAACCAGGAGTTCGCCGTAGAGGCGCGCATCCTCCTCTTTTCCAAGCACAGACGCTGCATCCCGCAGGATCCGGGTTGAATACGCATAATACGCTGTCGCTACTAACTCTACCGGCGTTGCGCCGAAATAACTGCCTTCGTGGGCATCGAGCGCGAGCCAGTCGCCGAAGTGAAAGCCGCTGTCCCAGACGTGTTCGTCCTCGCCTTGAACCCGTATATAGTCGACCCAAGCTTTCATGCTCCCGTACTGCTCCGCCAGCAGACGCTCATCGCCATAGCACAAATAAAGGGTCCACGGGCATATGGTGGCCGCGTCTCCCCATGCCGAAGACGTTTGAGGCCCTCCGTTTAGGTTGTTGAAATTAAAGCCCTCCAGCACATCCGGAATGACAAAAGGCACACTGCCGTCCGGCATCTGGTCCGCCTTGAGATCGCGCAGCCACTTGGTAAAGAACGGTGCGACGTGATAATTGAAGGCGGATGTCCGGATAAACACCTGCGCGTCCCCGGTCCAGCCGAGCCGCTCGTCACGCTGCGGGACAATCCGTCGGAACATCCAGGAAATTGCCGCGCTGGCCCCAGACGATGTTCTGCTGCAGCCGGTTCACCAAGGGATTCGAGCATTCAAACCGCCCCGTCCGCTCCATATCCGAATGGATCACTTCCGCAGTAAAGCTGTCCAGCGACCCCCATCATCCGATGCCGGGAAGCCTTCCACCTTCACATACCGGAAGCCTTGAAAGGTAAAATGAGGGGCGTACGTCTCCGTACCTTCGCCTTTGGCGGTATATTCAACGGTTTGCTTCGCTTTGCGGAGATTTCCCGTGTAGAAATTGCCCTCCTGATCCAGCACCTCCGCATGCTGCAGCCGAATCTGCGTGCCCGCAGGCGCCTGCAGCGTCATCCGGACGCGTCCGACCAGATTCTGCCCCATATCGAGCACGGTTTCTCCGGACGGAGTCCGAATCACTTCCTGCGGTCTCAAGGTTTCGATCACCCGGGTCGGCCAGTTCTCCTGGGCCGTCAGCTGGCTGAACGGAAGATCGATGGCCTCCACGGCCTTCCATTCCGAATCGTCATAGTCCGCCCGGCTCCAGCCCGGCTTCTCCAATCTGGCGTCGTAGATCTCACCGGCATATAATTCCGACAGGAGAATCGGTCCCGTAGACGCCCTCCACGTCGGATCAGTGACGATAACCTGCTCCGTCCCGTCGTCATACCGGATATGAAGCTGCAGCAGCGCCGCTCTCCGGTCTCCGTAAATATTTCGTTTGTCCAGCCAGGTAAGCTCCCCTTTGTACCAGCCGTCGCCGAGCAGAATGCCGATTCCGTTCCCACCGCTCTGAAGCTGCGAAATAACGTCATACGTCTGATACTGGTGGCGGTGCTTGTAACTGGTCCATCCCGGAGCCAGCGGCTCGCGGCCGACGCGGCTTCCGTTCACATAGATTTCGTATACCCCCGCCGCCGTGGCATAAATGCGCGCTGATCGGATCCCTTGCCGTGCCACGAAGCGGCTGCGAAGCATAAAGACCGGCTTCCCGTCGGGATCAAGCTCTTCCGGGTCCGGGGTGATCCAGCGGGCCTTCCATTCCTCCGGCGAGAACAGCGCCGTCTCCCACCAGGCGGCTTCGCTCCAATCCGATTCGCGGCCGAATCCGTCCCAAGCCTTGACCCGGTAATAGTACCTTGTGCGGGACTTCAGCTCCGGACCGGCATATTCGATGTGAATGGAACGGTCAGAGTTCACACGGCCCGTATCCCATAAAGGCGCTGCAAAATCGGCTTCACCCGCCGCGACTTGAATTTGATAGGCCTGCTGAACGGTCCCCGCTTGCTCCCGAAACGAGCCTCCACCCGAGCCGCAGTTTCCTGACATCGGTCCCGAGCAATTCCGGCTGGTATTCGCATGTTAACGCTGTCACTTTTAATTCGGACATGAAGATCCGGCTCCTTCCGTATTTGCGCTTGAGTTATTCTTTTCTCTATCTTAAGATGAAGATCAGATAACTTATGCCGGATAATCGGACATGATTATAGGGTGATTCTGACATACTCTCATGAAAGGAGGGGTAAGGATGTCGATTCAACGGACCGTCAGGTCAGCTTCGGGGAGATGAATTTGCACTGGGGGATTTGCCCATCTTTGTCAATAGATCGGTGGAATCCTACGAGCTCTCGGAGCATCGCCATGATTTTCTGGAGATCAGCTATGTCAGCGAGGGTACGGGCACGCATTATACGGGGAAAGCTTCGCTTTCGACCGGGCAGGGCGATATTTTTCTGATTCCCGTCGGGGTTTCTCATGTGTTCAGACCGGCTTCCACCGCCAAGAACCGTCCTTTGGTCGTCTATAACTGTATTATTACGATGGAGGCCGCAGCCCGGCCGCTGGAGACGTTCCCCGGAGGGACAGAGCTCAAGCCGCTGCTCGAATGCACCGAAATCCGCGGCTTCCGCGACCGCTATGGAGAGTTTCACCGTTTGTTTCAGCGGCTGCACTACGATTATGCCTCGAGCCGGCCGGGCCGCGAAGCCGCCTTGTATACCGGGGTGATGAACCTGCTGCTCTATTTGTACCGCTCCGGAGCCAACAAGCAAGAGACGGCTGCAGCCGCGGTCTCCGCAGGGATGGAGGAAGTGCTCAAAAGGATCCACACCCGCTTCGAACACCCCCTGAAGGTGAGCGAGCTGGCGGGCATTCTAGGGATCGGCGAACGGCAATTTCACAGGCTGTTCACCAAGCAAACCGGCATGACGCCGACCGAGTATCTGCAAAATGTCCGCGTCCATGAAGCCTGCCGCCTGCTTCAGACTACGGACCGTAAAGTAAGCGATATCGCCCCATCCGTCGGTTACCAGGACATAGCCTTCTTTAACGCCTTGTTTAAAAAGAAAACGGGGGTCTCCCCCGCGAATACCGGCGTAAAGCCATATATGAGTAGTATCCAGCCCACCCCGGGCTGTTCGCCACTATCGGTGCGTATCAGCCAAAGGCTGGTCGCCGGCCCTATAGGAGGACCGCACGAAGCTTACCATGCCTCTCTCGCCGAATCCCGCCGGCTTATTTCCTCGGCGAAGCCTTGACCTCCTTCGGGATCGGGCAGCTGTAAGTCCGGCCCTGCGGCCGCTCCTTCAGCTCGGCCTTGGCCGCCTCAATGAGCTCGGGATGCTGCAGCGGCTCCAGTGCCGTCGAAGCCATCACCTTCCCCGCGTGCAGCATTCCCTTATGCGCGATCGACGTAGCCCCGACAGAAACCCACTGCCAGCTGTGGGGAGGCGAACCGACGACAAAGCACGCTGTGGTGCACTGAACGGTAGGCGCAATCCAGCTGACATCGCCGACATCCGTAGAGCCGCTGAGGAACAGCCCGCTCTCGTAAGGATTGAGCCGGTCAGCCAAATCTTTGTCCCGCATCGCTGCCGGGACGCCGGGCGGGTTCGCTTTTTCCGCTTCTGATAACGTAGCCCGGACCGCCCCCGCAAACTGCAGCTCCTGCCCGTCATGCTGCGGAATCCCCAGCTCCGTGAATTTGCGGTGCATCACCGTTTCGAGCACCGTATTCGGAATCAGGTTCGAGCACGCTTTGTCAAAAACGATGCTCACTTCCGTCCCCGTCATCAGTGCCGCTCCCCGGGCGATATCGTTCACCCGTTCATAGATCTCCTTCGCTTCCGTGATTTGCGGGGCTCGGATCAAATACAGCACTTCCGCATTCGCCTGCACGACGTTCGGCGACAGCCCTCCCGTATTCGTAACGGCGTAGTGGATCCGGGCCTCTTGAATGATATGCTCCCGCAAATAATTGACGCCGATATTCATCAGCTCCACCGCATCCAAAGCGCTTCTGCCCAGATGCGGCGCGGCCGCGGCATGCGAGCTTTTCCCTTTGAACTTGTAATAAATCTGGTAATTCGCAAGCGTTTGAACCGACATGATGCTGTTATAGTCCATCGGATGCCAGCTCAGAGCGGCGTCAATGTCGTCGAATAGCCCTTCTCTGGCCATAAACGCTTTGCCCGAGCCGCCTTCCTCTCCGGGGCGGCCGTAATACCGGACCGTTCCCTTAAGTCCCAGCTCCTCCATCAGCTGCTTCACCGCCACCGCCGCCGCAAGAGCGCCGGTTCCGAGCAGATTGTGGCCGCGACCGTGCCCGTTGCCGCCCGGTTCAATCGGTTCCTCCTTGCTGCTCGCTGGGCGCTGGCTCAGGCCGGACAAAGCGTCGTATTCGCCCAGGAAGGCAATCACGGGACTCCCGCGCCCCAGCTTGCGATAAACGCGGTTTCAATTCCCCCGACACCCCGTTCCACCGCAAAGCCTTCCTTTTCCAGCGTGTTGCTCAGCGACTCGGCCGACCGGTATTCCTCGAACCGGGTCTCCGCATACTCCCAAATTCGGTTGCTGACATCGACGAACAGCTCTCTCTTCCGCTCAATGAGCTCGGATATTCTCTCGGATGGATTCATAAAGACGGCTCCTTTTGTTCTACGGCATATTAACGAATAATTAGCGAAAATGACTTAAATTCATTATACCGTGGAGCCGCCTTGATTTCAATTTAGAGTGCAATAGAAAAAACCGTCCGGCACCATGGCCGGACGGTCCGATTCCCCTCTAGTTCCTTACCAAGCGGTAAATCTTGCGCGGCCTTCCCCGGACGGCGTGGAGCTCCTCTCCGCCCACCTCGGCGAGACCCAGCTCACACAAGCTGACCATGATGCGCTGCGCGTTCCGCTTTGTCATACCGAGATGCTCAGCCAAATCCGAGGCCGTAAACCCTTCCCAGCTCATCCGCTGCACGAGTGCTTCCAGCTTGTTGTAGGTTTTAACGCTGATATTTCCTTGATTCAATTTCTCCAGCAACTCTTTATCCAGCGAACGGTAGGCATACGCCAACTCTTCTTCCCGGCCGACCGATTCCACGATCGTTCCATCCTGCTGCACCATGACAATACCGCGCTCTTCCTTCTCCTTGGCGTGCTGCAGAGCCCTTCTCGCATGGTTCTCGGCCGAGAACGCCGTACTCCCGAACCCGATGCCGACGGCGACCGGGGCACCCGCTTCCAGCGAAAGATGCTTTACCGTATCCCGCAAGCCTTCGATCTCCCGTTCAATGGCCCCGCGCGAGCTGAAAATCTGGTAACGCCCGTTGCCATTCTCGATCAGAGTTCCGTCGACCTTTTCGCAAAGCTGCAGCAGCATGTGCTTGATCTTCAGCTCCAGATGCTGCAGATGATACCTCGTAGGGGCTTTCTCCGCGAGCTGGTCGAACCGATCGATCTCGATGATTTCCACGCCGATTTGCATATCTTTGAAATAAGAGCTTCTGGCCTGGCCCAGCAGGACCCTGATGGCCTGGCGGATGTCCAGCTTGGTCATTTCAATCCGGTACGCGGGCGCTCCCGCCTCCTTCAGCGAGGCATATACGAAGTTCATGCAGGTTAAGGCGACCTGGGTCAACCCCTGCTTCCACCGGTCCAGATGAAACTGCACCAGCTCCTCCGGGTCTACATTGCCGGTAAACATCTTCAAATGCATCTCATCCGTCGGAAGTCCCGCCTCCAGCAACGCCTCCTTGAAGTCCACGTCCTCCGATTCCATCATATCGATGGAAATCCGGGTGCTCAGATGCTCCAGATGAAGAGACATTTGCAATAAGCCCTTATAAAGGCTGGCTCCCGTAGGCTTGCAATAAACTGCATTGGCCTCCGGGCCGAGCAGTGGGCCGGCATAGGAGTATGGTATGGGACCTGAAAAGAGCCACCCGTTCACTTCATGGCGGTGCTCCCGAATAATACTTTCCGTTTCCAGCGGATGAGTATAGATAAAAGGAATAAATTGAATGTCCGAAGGCTCTTCATGGGCAACCTCCATGATTTTGGCGACGGACGGCGCGGGGCCGATGACCCCGAATCTATACAGCATAGGTCTGCTCCTTAATGGCTTTATAACGAATAAATCTATTATACCATTTACATTTCCAGGGAGAAAACGAAAAGGTCGCCCCTTTGGATTTTTCTTAATTGCATACATATGTACAAAATACGGTATTCGGATTATACACTGCGAGTGACACAAACCAGCCATAATGAAGAATTTTAGTTTAATTCTAAAGGTGGATCGAATCTGCCAAAGCTGGTTTTCCCATAACGATTTGTTTGCGATTTCAGAAATGTTTGGACATTCCATTGTTATATAACATCGCTGCAAATGTATGTCTCAATTTATTCGGAGTTTTAATATATGAAGGCGGTAATAGTCTGGAAACAAGAAACGGCAGTGCAGGGATAGTCTCCCTTGCACCGCCATTTTTTCATTTTCGTACGTTTTTTTCATTAAGCAAGCTGTCTTTCAAGTGATCAAAGCTACTTTTGAGACTTTGCATATCCCAATAATTCGCCTTACCACGCATAACTGCCCGTTACTTCAATGAACATTGAAAAGGAGCTGCTCTCATGGCAACTACACGCTATCGTCTCCATAACATGGTCGCCGGATCTTTTAGTCAGCGACCTCATTTAATTCCCGCACGCCTTCTTACGGCTCAATATAGCAAGCCCCGACTCTCTTCACTCTTCTATCGAATCTAATAGGGATGAAATCCTGCGAATACACGAGCTTGCGTGAGGAAATTAAATCATTTCAAGGGAGCTCAACGAGTCGCCGAAGAAGCACGGCTACCTTGGATTAACAGTAAGATTTCGTATGCATGCCCGAACCAATCGGGGGGGGATCCGCCGCCACCCCGCTCCTCTCTCATATCAGAGCGAGGATTCAAGTTTTATCATTTAAATTATAGTTATATATAAATTAGCAAATGCTATGGTAAGGCTGACCCCAATACTTTTGTTTAGAAAATTCTTTATTTTTCTAAGGCATAACCACCAGTCAGTTTGAGTGCGTCGTCCAGGAAGAAGAAACCTGCGAGGCAGGCGCCGCGTACTCCCCAAAGTTATATCCATCGCCGATGGCTGCAATCCCCATCCGATCCAAATAAGAAACCGATGGGAGACAAGTGTCCCCCATCGCTCGTTTCTTGAATTCCTTTAATGTTCTACCTGTCCTATGGATTTATTGAAAAATTTTGGATGCTACATACGCAAGATCCGTAATATCGATTTTATTGTCGTTGTTCATATCGGTCACGCCTTAGCAGTTGCCCAGTCTGCGCTTGCAGAATTTTTGCCGTAATGGTAAGCAACCAACGCAAGGTCACCGACATCGACAATTCCATCTTTGTTCAGATCTGCAGACGCTTCCTTAATTACGGTCGCCTTGAAGGTATCGACCGCGCTGGCCAATGCGGCTGTGGCGCTATCCACCTGAGGCTGCGTCGCGCTAGAGTTGTCTTTTATCGCTTTGGCTGCGTTGATCGCTACACCGAGGGCATCTTTGGCTCCCTGCGGGTATTGTCCCGGCAATGTGCCCACAACGGTCGCGTCATACAGACCTTGTGCATTCGTAATGGCCGTTGTCAAAGCGGTCTTGTCAATAACCACTTCAATCTTGCCTACAGCAATGCTCCTGCTGCTAAGTGCCGCCTGAATAACGGTTCCTTCAGGGGCCACGCCAAGCTTCGCCTGAGTGGTTGCAATCGTCCCGGTCGTGTTCTGAACGCCGGCCTTCACCTTGAAGGTCAGATTCAGCACCGGCGTACTCGTTCCGGACACACCGCCGATACTGGCGGCGATCAGTCTTACTTTTCCGGCAGTCGCTTTGTCTTCTGTCACGATCTGAATGTTGCTGTTTGCCCCTGCCGCACTCACAAAATCAAATACATTGGCATCATAGGTCAGGGTGAGGTCCTCGGCATACACACTTTGCATCAAGTTGTCCAGGTTCACACCGACGGTAAAGCCGCTGCCCGCCTTCACGCCGCTGTCTGCCGTTAACGAAGCTGCAGGTGCTTTCACCTCCGGCCAGACCGGATCTGCGGTTGAAGTGCTGGTAGTCAAGTAAATCCGGTCTATGATTAATCCCGATTCCCTGCCCCAGAAGTTCAATTCATGCACGCCAGCGGTAATATTCAAAGGCGTACCGCCCGTCACCAATGTACCGCCGTTACTCAGATTAATCCATTTAAACTGACTGTTACTCACATTCTGAATACCATTGGAGGTGAATTTATACTGATTATCCACACCCACGTGGATGGAGTCCGTTTGGAAACTATGGCTCTTGGCCAGGAGCCAAACGTTATAGGTTCCCGTGGTCGGAAAGTTAATTTTATAATTCAGTCTGGAGCCGGCAAGCAAGGCTGGCTGCATCCGTACCTGGAGTTACTGATGTGCCATCGTCAGGTAAAAACTGCATGGCTTTTGTGGACTGACCGTCAACAAGCGACCAGGTATGGCCGTTCGCAGTGCCGTACACATAAGCATTGCCGGAATTTTCCGCTGCGGTTTCCGCCTCAATAGCCACGACGGTAGGCGTATTGACACTTACACGGATTTGCGCCGTTGCAGCATCGCCCAATGCTCCCTTAAAGCTTACGACAACGTTAGCTGTTCCACTGGCTTTAGCAGTAATCGTACCGATAGAGACGTCAGCAATTTCCGGATTCGGATTGGTATAGGTTGCTGATTTGGTTACGTCCTCCGTATGTCCGTCAAGGTACTCCGCTGTGACTTTGAATGTGGCGGTTTTACCGGAATCTAGCGCAAAGGCACTATTATCCACCGTAATCTGCTTCACCGTCAGCTCGCTATTCAAGTCTTTGACAAGCAAATTCAGCGAATCGGTTTTTCCGCCATAGCTGACGTCGATGCTTGTTGAGCCATAGCCGACTCCACTCACCACTCCGTTATTGATGCTAACAATACCGCTTTGCGCCGGTGTCGCATCGGCCTGATTCGTAACATCTGTACTGGTTCCGTCGGCATAAATAGCATTAACCTTTAAGGTTGCCTTGTTGTTCCCAGCAACGGTATCAATCTTTTGTTTATCGATCGATGCGTTAATTGCAGCCAGATCATGGGCGGCGCTCTTTTGCCCGAACTGCCAATAATCGACTTTAAAGAGATTGCCTGGGTTCCCCCTGTATACCATATACAGGTCATGAACTCCTGTGGCACCGGAAATGTTCGTTGTTTTGGTCTTCCAAACATTGTCTCCGCCTGTGTTGGAAATAGGAAGTGTCCCAATCAATGCCCCATCGGCACTATCAAGATGCAGCTCTATGTTTCCACCGCTAGAACCGCTTGCAACATTAGCTGTAAATGTCCCGGCACCTGTTGCGCCAAAATCAACTTTTGATACGGCTGTCCAGTCTCCGTCATTAATGCTGCTGACAGCTAGATTGATGCTGTTTACCATGCTTCCAGGCTCGGTAATGCTTTCAGTAGCAATGCCTCCGTTCCAGCCTATGGTTTCGGCCTCAACTCTTGTATAAGGATCGAAATTTTTAAGCTGTGGAACGCCGGCATAATCGCCGGTAATATTTTGTATGACTCCATTTGCATCAAAGCTTACCTTATTGATGTGGGTGTTACGGTATCCATGAGTCTGCCCGCCCATTTGTGGATATGAACCACTTTCTGCCATGGCCTTTGCAAGAGTCTGCGCATGGTAAGTAATATACCATTGTCCTTTGAATTCAAAGATAGCATGGTGGTTGTTACCTCCAACACCGAAGAAAGAGCCAGGGTTAGGCAATATTGTCTTTTCAAAAGTAAATGGCCCCAACGGATTGTCGCTTACCATATAGGCAATCGTTCCTGTAGGTATATTTGCCGGATGTGAACCGGAGAAGTTCGTGCAATAGGAGTAGTAGTACTTCCCGTTGTACTTGTGGATCCCCGAATCCTCAAACAGGAATGGCGGATTGATCGGCTTCACGGCCCCCCGCTCGCAGCCAAATCCAAGCTGATCATATCTGCCCCAAGTTTTGCCACTCGGGCCGTTCCTGGGTCAGCGTCTTTTCCTGTCGGAACCCCGCCGCCAAAATAAAGATAACCGCTTCCATCATCGTCAACCAGCACCGCAGGATCAAACAGCCACGTAACATCGCTCGCTCCTGGTGTACTTCTGCTCACCAGTTGCTTTCCAATCGGATCTGTAAACGGTCCAATCGGACTGTCCGCAGTGAACACACCAATGCCGCTTCCATTATCCGCAAAATAGAGGAAAAATTTCTCCTTGCCATCTATCGTTTTATGTGCAACTGCCGGCGCCCAGGAGTTATTTGCCCATTTGGCCGCGCCTTGTGGGCCGGCTACCGGTATTTCTCCGTGATCCGTCCAGTTTATCATGTCATCAGATGAAACAACCGTAATCTTTTTGATTAAACTATATCCGTTATCCTTTACTGACCCGTCCGCATTGTATTCGAATACATCATTCGTCATGTAAACGTACACTCTACCGTTATAAACCATGGCATAAGGGTCAGCGCCGAACTTTTGCGTAAATAACGGGTTCGCGTTGCCAGGCGTTTTGGCCAGGGCCGGTGTGACCGGAGCTGCTGCCGCCTCTACCCTTTCCATAACCGGGATTGAGGTGATTGCCAGAGTCAGAGCCGTTGTCATCACCATTAATTTTTTCTTCCACATCTTCATTGAACCGTTTCCACCTCTCATACATTGATAAAATCATTCATTGATTAATGGGTTAAAGTGACTCCGAAGGCAACACCTCCTCTCAATGTCCTTAGAAGCTTGGTCTACTTCTTTAATAGCCTATAAATGATCACGGTTGCTTCCGCTCTTTTCGCCGTATCCTTCGGCTTAATCATGTCATTATCGCCCTGAATGATTCCTTTCTTGACTAGATGAGCCAACGGGTTTATCGCATAATCAGCTACATCGCCGGAGTCGCTGAAGCCGCTCAGGTCCGAGACCGGTTCATCCAGCATTCTTCCGGCAATTTTCATCGCCCGCTCGGCCACCACCATCATATCCTGTCTGGAGATGCTAACCCTTGGGTCAAACAGATTGTCGCCCGTTCCTTGAGCGATTCCAAGTTTTTTGGCGATCCCGACTTCTTTGAAGAAATAGTCGGATGGATCTACATCATTAAAATTTCCGTCCGCTTCTGCATTCAGATTTAATGCCCTCACCAGCAAACTTGTGAAGTCCGCTCTGGTGATGTTGTTACCCGGGCTAAAGGTCGAATCCGACGTTCCCTTGATGATTCCTGCTGATGCAAGCGTCTCTATCTCCATCTGCGCCCATTCGAAACCTACCAGATCGTCGAAGGTCATTCTGTAACTGTATTCCGTTGCTGCCAGATTCGGGTCCAGCGCCTTCACGGACACCAGCTTAATGTTGGCATTCCCCTGTGCCTTTCCTTTGAAGGCAATAGTACTCAGGACCGTGTTTCCTTGTTCTCCTGCCTTCTTTCCTATTTTGGTGAAGGCTAATGTCATTTTCCCGTTATCTACCTTTGGAGGGAGAAAAAAACCATCCAGCTTGGATTCCGCCTTATCCAGCTCAACAATATCAGGATCGAACGTAATCAAAATTTCATAAGCATAGAGGCCTTTTAAGTTGTTTCCATTCACCGTCACTTCCAATGCTTGGTTAGGCGAAGCTTGCTCAGCACTTTTACTCAGCGTGAAGGCCGCGTCCCCTTCTGCGAATCCTGTGCCAGGTTGACAAGCAAGGATCAGGGCTACAATGAAACACATTACAAAGGTAAATTTGCCTTTCTTCATGTTTAGTCTCCTTATCATGAGATTGAAGGAAGGCAAGCGGGGGGTCTTATCCCCAGATCCCCTATCGCTTGACTCTGCCTCCGTCTAGAATTCGGATTATCGTAAGGGAAATATCATCCCAGCCCACGAAGGTGGCCTATGGAAGTATCTTAGATGCCACATACGCCAGATCCGTAATATCGATCTTGTTGTCGCTGTTCATATCGGCCGACTTGGCAGCTGCCCAGTCTGCGCTTGCGGAATTTTTACCGTAATAGTAGGCAACCAACGCAAGATCACCGACATCGACGGCTCCATCCTTGTTCAGATCTGCAGACACTTCCTTGATCACAGCGACCTTGAAGTTATCTACCGCGCTGGCCAGTGCGGTTAAGGCACTATCCACCTGAGACTGCGTCGCACTCGAGTCGTCTTTTACCGCTTTGGCTGCGTTGATCGCTACACCGAAAACATCTTTAGTCGCCTGCGGGTATTGACCCGGCGGCGTGCCAACAACGGTCGCGTCATAAAGGCTTTGAGCATTCGTAATGGCTATTGTCAAGGCGGCCTTATCGACAACCACTTCAATCTTGCCTACAGCAATACTCTTGATGCCAAGCTCCGCCTGAATGACCGTTCCTTCAGGAGCCACGCCAAGCTTCGCCTGAGTGGTTGCAACGTTTCCGGTCGTGTTCTGAACGCCGGCCTTCACCTTAAAGCTCAGATTGAGCACCGGTGTGCTCGTACCGGATACCCCGCCGATGCTGGCGGCGATCAGTCTCACTTTTCCGGCAGTCGCTTTGTCCTCTGTCACGATCTGAATGTTGTTGTTTGCCCCTGCCGTACTCACATAATCAAACGCGTTGGCATCATACGTCAGGGTGAGGTCCTCGGCATAAACACTTTGTGTCAAATTATCCAGACTCACGCCGACGGTAAAGGCGCTGCCCGGCCTCACACTGCTGTCTGCCGAAAGCGAGGTCGCCGGGGCTTTGCCGCCAACACGTTCAGCTACGAAGGTTGTAACGCTCTGGGCAGGCAGTTCAGCCGTGAAGGAATTGTTCGACATACGGGATGGCGCACCGGCTGCAAGATTTCTGCTGCCATCCGTTACCCAAGAAGAGACTTGTGTTGCGGATCCGTTTTGCAAAACAAAATTTTCACTCACTGCCGAAGTACCCTTGTTGATTGCGACAATAACAACCTTGTTGTCGCCTTTATATGCAGAGGTGTACACTTGCGGATTGGGATTTTTAGTCGCTTCCACCCTTACATAGCCAGGCCGGATAAATTTCGAGTAATGGGCCATGCTGAAGCCACGCTTGCTGATCGTCCCATCCTCTTTCATTGGACCGTAATGCCTGCGAATGTACCACCACACATAAGTTTGAAAATTTCCTTCTACCACAGCGTTATACATATGCTCTGCGACACCCAATGCCTCCGGCCAGCGATCCGCCGAGTTCGTTTCGCTATTCGGATAATACACTTCCGTCATCCACAGCTCCTTTCCCGCACCCTTTTGTTCGAACAGCGGGTAAGGGAAGTCGCTGTACTTCGTGCCGTAGGTATGGGCACCTAAAATATCCATATTGGCTAGAGCCGCCGGATCATTCAAAATAGGATCCGACATTTGTTTGACGTAAGAAAATGATTCCGGGGCGATCACCCTATTGTTGATGGACCCCGCATTTTCTTTCATAAAACGAAGCATTTCTTCCGGACTCCACCAAGTCCAGTCATATGAATAATCAGGTTCATTTTGAACAGAAATAGCATACAGCTCTACACCATTCTGCTTCATGTAGGAATTGAAATCGTTCAGATGCTGCGCATACTGTTGGTACATATCGTGTTTCAATCGTTTGCCCGTCGTGCCCACCACATAGGGAGAAACGGTGATACTATCAATGTTCGCTCCGTTAGCACCGGTTGTTACCAGCTTCAAGGTGCTGATCCCGTTCTGCATCGGTACCTGAACCGATAGTTCGCCCCAGGTTGACCAACTGCCCGTTGCGGTAACGGCTACTTGGCTGAGGTTTTTTGTTCCATTAACGTAGACATCCAGATACGATGTCCCCGTTTGCAGCGCATACCGAATGCTTACATTCTTTGTTCCGGTGCTGCCGATCGCGATGTTGCCCCATTGAACGGACGCTTCGGATGAAGCCTGAGCATCGACATATCCGGTACCGCTATAGCCTGAATAGGTCTTTTCAACGGTGAAGCCGTTCAAGGTTGTTCCCGTCTCCGCTTCATAAGTCGTCCCGCCGCCTGAGCTCGTGCCAAGGTTGAAGGTCTCGACCATTTCGCTTGGGGGATTCCACGGGGATGCAAACACAATAGCTCCGTGTTCAATCGCTTTTTTGGCTGTTTCCACTTCTCTTTGCCAATTATTTTTATTTTCGTCTATCGGAATTCTTAGAACAGAAAACCCGAGCTGATTCTCGCCGTTGCCGAAAGCGGTTTCTCTTTGGGTCGGTGTCAAATCCCCAATCCAAACGGAGTGGTTCATGCCTCCAAAACCTCGAATCACCTGCTTTTCCGCCGATACATTCACGATGACATCATTTGCCGCACTGCAGCGACCTCAGTAGATACAGGCATGAGAAATAGCGGAATCACGGTTACACATGCCAAAAATAAACAAAATGAGTTTTTCACACGTGAAATCATAGTTTTCATCCCCTGAGTCAGTAAATTATCCTGTTGCCGTAAAGTAGTGTCCGGAAGTGCGATCAAGACGTCAGTAAGTGTTTGTAAAGGCCAGTGTCATCCTGGGCATAAGGAGGATGATACAAATTGTAACGCATTCCCCCGACACCCTTATCTTAGCCTTATCGCTAAATGAACTAGTTTGGTTGCTTTAGCCGTTCCACAGTTTTTAAGATTGGAAAAAATGATAGCGCTTTAATTTTTGCGGATGTAAACCGCTGCTTGTACGGGCGGATCTTCTATTCTTGGATGTTTGAAGATAATGCGCGGTTTACTCTGTGTCAGCAACGCGTAAATGGCTTCATGGAGATGCAGGGAAGTTAAGACCGTGGTGGGGGTTGTTATGTAGAAAAACTTGATTGTCGAGGTCATGAGTTGCTTTATAAAGCGGGATCATAGAGATTGCTTTAATATCGCGGTATACATCTTGCCCATCCCCCTCTATTTTGGATATCTCTTATTATAACGAAGTGATTTGAAAATCACGATGTAATTTCTTCTTGAAAAATTTGATTTTTATAGGATGAGCATGGCCCCCGCGAAAGTGGCGGAGGGCCATACTTAAGTTATTTGCAATTTCTTATTTGCGCATTACTTTTTATTCGCTTCAGCCTGGCGCTTCTCGTCCATCACCTTTTGTCCACCGATTTCGGCTTGGCCGTAACGACCTTGACGAAAATCTCGTCATTTTTCGCTTTAAGCTTAAATTTGGGGTCGGATGCGTTCGCTGCGATATTCAGATTTTCGTCTGTAGCACTTACAAACTTACCGTTGAGAATAATGCTGTAATCCGGGTAGTTATAAAGTGTCAGCTTCGTCTCTTCGTTGTCCAGTGTTTGCGGAACCCCTCCTTCATCTCATAGGTCTTTCCTTCCGTTCCGTTTGCCGTCCGGTGCGGTGAACGGATCGATCGTGAATCAGCTTAGCCTTTGGATTCGCCTTAATACCCCTGATAAATCGGTTCGATCGTATTGGGCGTGCCAGCCCCAGCCAGGCCGCTTATGAGATCCTTCTGAAACTTCTGAAAATCCTTGTTCATCGTTAACGGGAAATCCTTGTCAGACAACCTTCTTCATTGGCCGTTATTTTAACACCCTTCTTGCAATCCGGTTCAGCAGCTCCACGCCCCGGGGAAGCACCGCCTCATCGATGTCGAACCTCGGATGATGATGCGGCGCAGGCAGATTGGAACCGATGATCATATAGGTCCCTTTCCCGCCCCGCTCCTGAACCCTGCGGATCATGAAGCTGGCATCCTCACTGCCCATGGCGCTGGCGACCTTGGATTTAATCGTATGGAAGCCTTCCACCTGAGCCGCTTCCTCCATCGCCAGAGCCACCAGCTCCTCGTCGCAGGCAATCGGAATGGCGGCGCCGATTACTTCCACTTCGTGGCGAAGCTCATGCATCTCGGCGCTGTGCGCAAGGATGTTCCGTACACGGCGCTCCAGCTCGTTGTTGGTTTCTTCCGATACGGAGCGGGTTTCGATCACCATCCTCGCGAACTCCGGAATAATGTTGGCGGCCGTTCCGCCCTCCAGCACGCCGACGTTCACGCGGGTTGAGCCCGTGCTGAAGCGGGGAATCGCGTGAATGTTCAGCATCGCCGTGGCGGCGCCGAGCAGCGCATTGCGGCCTTTCTCCGGGGATGCGCCTGCATGCGAAGAGACGCCGTAGAAGCGGGCGGCCAGCTTCGTACTCGCCAGGAAACCGTCTCCGCCGCCATGAAATTCGCCCGAGGGGGCATCCGTTCCCAGGTGGTGGCAGAACAGGTAGTCGACGTCGTCCAGCCATCCTTTTTGCACAACTGCGTACGCCCCCGCACGCCCTCTTCCGCTGGCTGGAAGATCAGCTTCACGGTGCCGTAAAAGCGTCGGTCCGCCAGCTTGGCCGCCAGCCCCAGCCCGATCGACGTATGACCGTCATGCGCGCAGGCGTGCATATTCCCTTCGTATTGGGACCGGAACCCTTGCGATTGCGGCGGATGATCCGTATCCCGGCTCTCCCGGATCGGAAGGGCATCCATATCGAACCGAAAAGCGACCGTCGGACCTTCGCCCTCCCCTTTCAGGATCCCGATGACCGCCGTATAGCCGCCCCTCATTTTCCCGGCAATGTCCGGGTTGGCCCCATCCCGGATCGCCCGGCTGTAGGCTTCCTCCAGCGCCTCTTCCGAAGGAAGCCCCCGCCGGGAGGCGCCGTCCATCGCGTCCGGTCCGTAAATTACTTCGTATCCGAGCGAGCTGAGGATCTCTACGACCTTGGAAGCCGTCCGGAATTCGGTAAAGCCCACCTCGGGGTGCATATGAAAATCACGTCTTAATGCGATAATATCCATTGGTTTCCACTCCCAAAATTCAAATTTAAGACATCCGCGGGTATACTCCCGGACCGATCGGCAGACCGAGCAGGTACCATACCACGAGCAGGATCGTCCACACGATAAAGAAGGCGATCGGATAAGGCAGAATAAGCGAATAATACGTTCCGAGCTGCGCTTCTTTCTTGTATCTCTGCAGGTAGCTTAAGAACAGAGGCAGGAAAGGCGACATCGGTGCAAAAGGAATGACGGAAGAATCGGCGATCCGGAACACGATTTGCGCGAAGGCCGGATGAAATCCGAGCAGCATGAACATCGGAACGAACACCGGGGCCAGGATGGACCAGATGGCCGAGCCGCTGGCGATAAACATACAGAGCAGCGCAGATAAGAACATCAGGCCGACAAAGACGGGAACTCCGGTCATGTTGAACTTTTCCAGGAAGTCGATAATCGACAAAGCCATAAATTTGCCCATGTTGCTCCAGGTGAAGAAAGCCACGAATTGCGACAGCGGGAACACCATGATGATGAATCCGGCCATATGCTTCATCGGGTCGCTCAGCGACCGGGGGATATCGTTCTGGCTCTTGATTTCCTTGGAAGCGATTCCATAGACGACAGCCACGATAAAGAAGAAGCCGATGATTAGCGGAACGATGCCCGACATGAAAGGAGAAGGAATCAGGGTCGCCGGTTTTCGGATCGCGCAGGATGCCGCCGTGAGGCACGACCATTGCTGCAATAACGGCGATGTATACAAGAGCGGCGATCCCGCTGTAGCGCAGCGCTTTATTTTGCAGACCGGTTAATTTCTCAATGCGCATCTGATTATCGCCATGATAGGTTCCTAATCTCGGTTCCACGAACTTATCCGTAATGAACGCACCGAGCACCGTCAGCACCAGCACGGAAACTCCCATGAAAAACCAGTTGTCCACCACCGTAACGGAAGCGGCCGGATTCACGGACTTCGCCACATCGGTGCTGATCCCGGACAGCAAGCACATCGGTCGTTACGATCAGCAGGTTGGCCGTAAAGCCCGAGCCGACCCCGGCGATGGCCGCCAGCGACCCTGCCACGGGATGCCGACCCACAGCGAGAAAAATCAATGCGCCGAGCGGCGGCATGATCACGACCGCAGCATCGGAGGAGACATGGCTGAAGAAAGCTATGAACAGGACGAGATAGCTCGCATATTTGGCGTCCACCTTGGAGGCCATACTCCGCATGGTTGCCTCAAGCGGCCCCGTTTTTTCCGCCAGGCCCACGCCAATGACCAGCGCCAGAATGTACCCGAGCGGCGTAAAGCCGGTAAAATTCTTAAGCACATTCGGCAGGATCCACTGAATGCCTTCCACGCTGAGCAGGTTCTTGACGTAGACCGGCTCCTTCTTCACGGGATCAAAGGCTGAAATATGAAAATAAGACAAAACAAAGGTGGCCGCCATTAAAATCACGATCAAATAAATGAAGAGCAGAAACGGATTCGGTATTTTGTTGCCGACCCGCTCCACGAATTGAAAAATGCCCGACGTACTCTTCTGCACATTCGGTATGCCCTGCTCCAGCTTCTCCATTGCCATCCCCCTGATCCCTTTTTCATTAAACGATGATTAAACGATAATTTCGCTTAAAAAGAGTATATATGGAGATTCCGTAAAGATCAATACTCATGTCATGTATTCTTACAAAAAAAAGCTGCCGGGCATAAACGAAATCGGGCTCCAGTTCACTCCGCTATCGGAGGATGCGAACACAACCGGGCGGTCGTACTTCAGCTCATCAGACCCGCGACGGTATGCTGATACCGTTTATTCCTGCCGGCCCACCAGTCCAAACCAACTTCCACCTTCACACATAATTAATATATTAAGTAAGCGACCGCCGTCTCCGGCTTGGATAACAAGTATGGGGTTTCATAAGGGGGATTGCCTTGATTCCAATGAACGAACGCATCAAAAGGAAAATCCGGGGAAAAACATGCATCGGTTCAGGGGCACAAGAATCGTATATGATTTGGGGAACGGCTATGTCCTCAAGCTGGCCAAATCCAAAAAAGGGATAAAGTGCAACCGGATGGAAGCCGATCTGTACCGGTCGACGAAGGAATCGCTGAAGCGGCATCTGGCCGAAATTAAAAGTCACGATCCGTCCTACCGCTGGGTTATGATGAAAAAGTACAGTACCGCCTTCCCCAACCGTCCGGCCTACAGGCGGAAGCTTAAGCATCTCGTCGAACGTTTGCGCGCGAGCGGAATTACCCCGTCGAAAGGGGTGGGCCGCTACAATACGCCCTACGCTCCCAATCTGCGTTTAAAGCGGAACAAAGAGATTGTCGTCATTGATTACGGAGGATTCCATTATACGCTTGATCGCTGAATAGGCTGGGTATTACTATTAAGCTAAATCATCCATCCGTTAGGAGAATCCCTTATGACTCATGCCCTGCCAGATGTGCAAGCTCTCACCGATGCCTTCCCCTGTTTCCGGATCATTCCCGAGGAAGAGTGGGTCGCCGCGCAGCCGCGGATTCGGACGTTCCCCGCCGATACCATCTTCTTCCGCAGCGAGGATGCCGCTCAGCAGGCGATGTTCATCCTTTCAGGTACCGTACAGATTTCGGCTGTCACCGAGGAGGGCCGGGAGGCGCTCTCGAGCCGGCTGTCGGCCGGCGATATCTGTGCACTGATGGTGCTCAGCGGACTCAGCGGGCGAGAATATCCCGGCGCCATGACGGCCGAGACGGAAGTGACGGCCCTGATGATCTCGAAGAACTCATTTCTTCGCTGGCTTCAGCGATACGAGCCGGTCCGCCATGCGGTATTCGGCAATCTATTGGACGGACTCATCCGGATGGGCGACCTGCTTTCTGGCAAGATGTCGCAGCCTCTGGAGGCCAGACTCGCCGGGATCCTGCTGAAGATGACGTCAGAGCGTGAGCCAACGCTCCGGATCACGCACCAGCAACTGGCCTTCGAGCTGGGCACGGCCCGTGAAGTGATCAGCCGGATCCTGGGCCGTTTGCAGAAGCAGGGCTGGATCGCGACGGGACGCGGCTCCGTTACGATCAAGGAGCGGAAGACGCTGATCGACCTCGTTGGTGACCAAGTCACAGAAGAAGAGGAGCTTCCTTTGATAAAGTAAAGCCAGTCACCCCGACTGTTTTACTTAATCCACGTTAGGAGGCTTATCTCCATGGCAAATTTATTAACCGAAGGGTCCGCTGCACCTGACTTTCCTTTCACAGGTACAGACGGTGCTTCTCTCCGCTTGTCCGATCTGCGAGGCCGTAAGGTGCTGCTCGCGTTCTTCCGCAATGCCGCCTGCGCCCTGTGCAACCTGCGGGTCCAGCAGTTCATACGGCGCTACGACGAGTGGAGCCGGGACGGGCTTGAGATCGTGGCGGTATTCGAATCGCCTGTCTCCAGCCTCACTCAATACGTCGGCCGTCAGGAAGCTCCCTTTCCCTTAATCGCAGATCCGCAGGCTGAGCTCTACGATCTGTACGGCGTTGAGGTATCCGAGGAGAAGCTGCAGGCGACGATTGCAGATGAGAAGACGCACTTGGTTGTGGCGGAGGCGACCGCCGAAGGCTTTGCTTTAACCCCTGAGGAAGGCTCCAACATGAACCGCATCCCGGCCGAATTCCTGATCGACGAGAACGGAATCGTACAGGTCGCTCACTACGGCCGTCTGGTAACGGATCACCTGCCGCTCGATGTCATCGGCGGATTCGCCGCCGCCAAGCTTCAGGCGTGAAGCTTTCAAGGACCCGAGTCGCCTCTCCGCTGAAGGAGCAGGCGATTTTCTTTTTCCACGGCTCACGCTTAAAACAAAAGCAAAACCAGAACTAGCGCCAGCAGGAAAATATCCAGCAAGCCTAAGCTTGCAAAAACAAGCCAAATGACCAGCGCCGGTGCACGGAACGTCTCCCGGTTGATGCCTTCCCGCTTCGTAAAATAATCCTTGGTCGCAAGGGCCAGAACAAGTCCTCCGAGCAGGACGGCTCCGACACCGACCATCAGCGCAAGCGTATGTCCCCAATGGCCGTAAGGCGTAGAGCGAAATACGACCCCGGCCGCCAAAAAGCCCAGTCCGATCATCGCGATGCCGGTTCTTACCCAAGCCAGAAAGGTTCTTTCATTCGCGAGATGCTGCTGTATGTAGCTGGGGTCTCTGGATGAATTCTCGTTGTTCATATCCTCATTATTTCTTCCCTCCCAGAAAATTATAATTGTTCTGCATATTCCCAGGGGAACGGGGCAAATTAATGTTGGAATGATATTTGTTAAATGGGGGTTGACCATGGAAAAGATGACCTATTACGTTTCGGTGCAGTCCAGAACGATCATGCTGCACCAGGGGGACGCCGCCTACGAGCTGGAAATCGAGGCGACACCCGATGAGATCCGGGAGCTGCAAGAGCTGTTCGAAGATAAAGAGGATTTCGAGTTGGATACGTTCAGCCGGGCTCACTATCTTGCGACCGAATATCATCATGACCGGTCGAATGACGGTTATGACATGGTTTTAAAAGACATCTACCAAAAGCTCTACGCTCTCGGCACGGACGAAACCAAAAGGCATATCGAGAGCATGAATATTTTGCAGTAATGATCAAACGAGGAGCCCCGCCGCTCTTCGTTTTTTTATTTACGGGGAAAATCACTGGCATCCCTGAAAAAACCGCTCAATTCAGTTTTTTTTAGGATATAATTTAAAAAAACCGGTATTATTCTCAGAGGGGGCGAAGAAGGATGCAAGAGATGATCGGGCACTCCTTAACGGAGGTGCAAACCTTCTGCAAATTATTCCATGCCAGCTCCGGCATACCGGTTCATTATCTGGATCCTGCCGGCAGGCGGCTCGCAGGTTTCCCCTCAGACCGGACGGCTTTCTTTCACAATGAACAAGCTTGCTGCGGCTTTCTTGCTTCCGGGCTTGAATCCGGCCATAGCCCCATAATGATCTCTTTCAACGGATTGGAGTATTATATCGCAATTCGGTATGATCAGGCCGGGAACAACGGCATGATCCTGCTGGGACCCGCCCTGTTCAGGGAAATGACAGGCGAGATGATCACAGGACTATGGAACGATTACGGGTTGAGCGGCAAAAGCCGCAGCGAACTGACCGCTCATTTCCAATCCCTGCCCGTTATGCGAAAAGATCAGCTTAAGAAGGCTTGCTCGCTGTTTTATTATTTCTTGTATAAACGTGAAATCGATGCAAGCGACATTGCCGAAAGTCACTTATACGGTCCATCCGAAGCGGCGGACGAACAGAGCGGCGTCGAACGAGCTCTTATGAACCAAAGGCAGAGTCTGTTCCTCCATCCCGATATGCAGTACGAAAGAAGATTGCTTGAATTCATCCGAGAAGGCCGGACCAAGGAACTGAAGAAGCATCTCGAAGAGGAGCCGCAGACGCCGTGCGATCCTGTCGAAAAAAAGCCAGCTCCGAAATGCGAAAATCGGTTTTATCTGCGCCGTCACTATAGCGACAAGAGCCGCCATCGACGGAGGCCTGAACAGCGAGGTAGGCCCGCACTTTGAGCGATAATTACATTCATGAAACCGAAGAAATGACATCGGCAGGCGAAATTCGGGCCAAAGGCAAAGAAATGTATCTCGAGTTCGCTCTCCGCGTGAATCAAATCAGGCAAAAATCCTACTCGAGAACGATTCTTGTCTGCCAACATTATATTTTCAACCATCTGTACGAAAATATCTCCCTGACGACCTTGTCCGGACTTGTCAATCTTCATCCGAATTACCTCTCGCAGCGGTTTAAGAAGGAGCTGGGCCTATCCGTTAGCGAATATATCCAAAAGGAAAAGGTCGAGGAAGCCAAGAAGCTGATCCGTTTAAGCGGATTACCCTTATCCGACATTTGCTCCCGGCTTAATTTCAGCGATCAGAGCTATTTTACGAAGGTATTCAAAAAATTTGCAGGCGTCACACCCAAGCAGTACCGCTCCGAGCTGCCGGCCGAATGAACAGAACAGCCTCTTCTTGCGCTTAAGCGACGTGGTTTCTCGCCTGAATCTCGCTGACATAACGCTTGAATGTCTTGTCGTCCAGCCTATAGAATGCGAGGATGCAGATTCCTAGAATACTGCCGATAATGGGAATGACCGTTACCATGACCAGGATGCCGTTCAAAGCCGTCGCCGTCTGAACCGCGCCCGGCACATAACCGATGCCGGTCAGAATCGTTCCGGACACCTTGGAACCGACCGCTTGAGATAGCGACTGGACGAAGATAAAGGCGGAATAAATCGTTCCTTCGGAGCGCAGGCCGGTTTTCCATGTCCCGTATTCGATCGTATCCGGAACCATAGCCCAGAGCAGCGGCGTCGTCAGTCCAAATCCGAGGTAACTGATCCCGCCGAACAGAAAGATCATTTCTATGCTGGAATGCAGGAAATAAAACCCCGTAAGTCCGATGACGACAATACCTTGGCTGAAGATGCCTACATTTCGTTTACCCAGCCTGCCGACGAGCAGCGGATTCAGCAAAATGCCGATGATGAGAATGGAGAAGCCGACCAGAGAGTACAAGGAGAACATATCGGCTTTTCCGATGTTGTATTTGAAGAAATAAAGCGATGCCGCATTCTTCGTCGACAAAGACAGCGTGTTGACAAGGATGAACAGCAGCGACCAGAGCAAGTATTTGTTCAAAAATACGGTTTGCAGCTGTTTGCCGATCGTCAGCTTCTTCCCGCCTTTATCCGCCTGCTGTTCCGGTGATTTATGGCCGATACCTTTCGTTCCGGAGAAGGTGATCAGCATCGTAAGCACCAGCAAAGCGCCGTATATGGAATATACCGCATGGAAGCCGCTCGCTTCCGAAGAAAAGAGGTGAATTATCGGAAGGGTGGCGTCGCTGACGATGAGTCCTCCGAATTGGCCGAAGAACACCTTGATGGAGGAAATACGGGATCGGGTGTAATAGTCATCCGACATAGCCGCCAGTGTCGAGCTGTAGGGGATATTAATAATCGAATAAAGAATATTGAACAGAATGTAGGTGACATAGGCATAAGCCAACGTCCCCGAAGGATCAAGCCCCGGTACCGTGAACACAAGAAGACCAATCAAGGCAAGCGGAATGCAGCCGAACAGAAAGTAAGGCCGGAATTTGCCCCAACGGGAGTCGGTTCGGTCGACGATGATCCCCATGAGCGGGTTGGTCACCAAATTGATCAGCTGTGCAACGAACATCAGCGTTCCCAGCGCCGCGGCCGTAATCCCCATGTTATCGGTGTAAAAGTACAGCAGGTATGTCGAAATCGAGCTGAAGAACAAGTTCAGTCCGAAGTTCCCTGAAGCGTAGCTGAACATTTGTTTGTAATTTAGTTTCGCCCCCATTGGACTTCCTCCTTACGTCGGATGATTTATTTTTGAATAAACATCCCTTGGTCGTTGTCCCTCGGCACCACATCGGAGGTTTCGATGTACCATCCCAGCATCCGCTGCTCCATGGTCTGCCGGATTTCCGCATAATCCGGATGATCGTACACGTTATGGAGTTCTTGCGGATCCTTCTTCAGATCATAAAGCTCGCTTACGTCGTCCGTCCGCCGAATCAGTTTATACTCCAGCGTCCGCATCATCGTGGTGCGGCATACGCTCTCGGGATGCTCCTGCTGCTGCCGGGCCTTGGGCCAGTAATAGCTTTCCGGGTTATTCGCAAACCAGGCATCGCGAACCGGATCGCCTTCGAAGCAGTGAGGCTCTCTTGGATTGTACCCGCCTTCGGCAAAGACGGCCCTATCCGGATCTCCGGGTTGACCGGACAGCCGCGGGGCAAGCGATCGGGCAAAATGGTCGTGAGCCGCCGCAATCCCTGCGAGCTCCAGAATCGTGGGCATAATGTCGAACAGCTCGACAGGTTCATGGACCACATGCCCTTTCTCGTTCCCGGGCTTACGAATGATGAGCGGCACGCGGGTCAAGCAATCCTCCATCGCATTCGGCCATTTCTCGACAAGACCGTAATCCCCCGCGTAGTCGCCATGATCCGAGGACACGATCACCGTCGTCGAATCGTCGAAGCCGTTTGCGGAAAGCGCCTCCATTAACCGGCCGAATTGATCGTCGACATAGGTGATCATGCCGAGGTATACCGCTTGAATCTTTTTAAGCGTATCATCCTGGATCCGGTCCAATCGGCGGTAAGAACGGATGAGCTCATGGTACGAAGGCTTATTCGGAGAGCCGGCCTGCTTCAGAGGCGGCAACTGCTCCGGATCGTACATACTGTAATAAGGCTCGGGAATCACGTAGGGAGCATGCGGCAGGAGCGTCGGGAGAAACAGAATGAACGGTCGCTGCCGGGCCTCCGGCGAATTCAGAAACTCGATGGCCTTGCGGATGTGCAGTTCGGTCTCCGTCGGGCCCTGTCCCCCTTCGGAATCCGGTTCCAACAGAAAGCTGTAAAAGCGTTCGTCTTCCGGCCCGTAAGGATTTCTCGATTGAAAATCGCCCCGTATCGACCTCATCCGTTGTTCTCCGGACTGAAAAGCCTCTTCGCCCAAAATTTCCTCCAAGTATTCATCGGAATAGGTATGATTTTTGCCGAACCATTTGATCTGGTAGCCGCTTTGCTTCAGATACCGGAACATGCTGGGCTCATGAGGCCGGAGCAGATGCCATAGCGTCCGATGCCCGGACACATGAGGATACAAGCCGGTCACTAAGCTGCATCGGGACGGCGAGCATACGGTATTCTGCACATGGCACTGGTCGAAACGCACCCCCTCCTCCGCCAATCGATTCAGGTTGGGCGTTTGCACCGCCGGATGGCTGTAGCGACCTAAGCTTTCCGCCCGCATTTCATCCGGGAAAAAGAACACAAAATTCATATTGGAGCGGTTCATCTCATACTCCCCATCTCAATTGCAATTTCTTGAATACGGTTTCATTTTAGTCAAAATATCCGTCCGTTTATGGCATTATTCAAAGAAAAATGGTAATAATTCTACATGATTTTTTTTGCCAGCTCTATTTAAAGAAAAAACCTGTTGAGGTTTCTCAACAGGTTCAGAACGTTCCCAATAGGAGGAGCCCGAGGTTAGAACGCAAGATAATACATCAGCACGATATTAACTGCAAGCAAAATGAGCCCGGTCGGTGCCTGTGCCTTGATGACCCCATATTTGTTGGGTAAATCCAGCGGCGCGGCCGGCACAATATTGTAGTTGGCCGCCATCGGGGTCAGCGGCGTGCCGCAGTAGCCGGACAGCATGCCGATGGAACAGAGAATCGCCGGGTTGGCCCCATGGACGTTCACGAGCAGCGGCAGTCCGATCCCTGCGGTCATCACCGGAAAGGCGGCGAACGCGTTGCCCATGATCATCGTGAATAAGGCCATCCCGATAGCGTAAGCGGCAACAACGAGCAACCGATTGTCCCCGGGAATCGCTGCGGTTACCGCATCGGAGATCACTTTGCCTACGCCCGCTGCAGCGAAGAGAGCCCCAAGGCCGGCCAGCATTTGTGGGAGCACCGCCGCCCAGCCGATGGCGTCGAGCAGTCTGCGGGATTCCTTCACCGGCTGCAGGACGTTGTCCTTGGTCAGCAGCAAAGCGGCAATCAAGGCGATCACACAGGCAACGCCGAGGCTTGCGAGCGTTACGTTGGATTTGTCGAGCAAGCGGAGTCCGCCGACAGTCAGATCCTTCAGCCATACGGAACCGATGAGCGTAATGAGCGGAATCAATAGAATCGGCAGGAACAGCTTATTGCCGTATCTCTTGGCGCTGGCCGAACGCTCCTCATCCGTCGGTCGCTTGTACGAACCGAGCCGGACCCCGCCGAAACCGGCGATGAGTGCCATGACGATGGCGAGAATCCCCATATACATCGGAGGAATGACTTTGCCAAAGGCGAACGATATGGCGAACAGTCCCCAGAACGACGCCGTGAGCAATCTTTTCGGATTGCCCTTATCCCTTAGGGTCAGCACTGTAATGACCGCTAAAATAACGGCGGCGAAATAATAAACGTACTCGAGATTCACGATCATGGTTAAGCCACCTCTTCCGGTGAGGATTGCTTGCTCAGGGACGCTCCGTCCGGCGCATAGCCTTTGATTTTGCGGTCAAACAAATACAGCCTTGCGCCGTGAATCAGGAAAGCGCTGATGGCGGTCGGAATACCCCAGACGGAAATATGCAGAGGCTCGACGTTAATGCCGTTCTGCTGCAGGAAGCCTTGAATAAGCAGGACCGCGCCGAAAGCGATAAATACATCCTCCCCGAAAAACACGCCTACATTGTCCGCTGAAGCGGAGTAAGCCTTGATCTGGTTCCGCAGCGAATCCGGCGGCTTCCCCAGCTTGCTTGCCGCGGCCCCTTCCGCCATCGGAGCTACGAGAGGACGAACCATTTGGGCATGCCCGCCAAGACTGGTCAGACCGATGGCCAGCCGCCGCCTGCCGGATGAACAGGTATACGATGAGCGACCGTCCGGTGGTCGCCGCTTTAATTCTACCGATCAAGTTTTGCGCCTGCTCCTTGAGACCGTATCTTTCCAGTAGCCCGACGATCGGCAGGGTAAGAATGAAAAGAGAGATATAGCGGTTGGTCACAAAGGCGTTCCCGAACGTCTCCAAAATTTTGACAAGTGACATATGGCCGGCAAGACCGGTGGCAATGCCGGCAACCGAAACGACGAGGAGCGGGTTAAAACGAAGGGCAAAACCGATAATGACAATGAAGACGCCGATCAGAGTGAACATGGAGCCTTCCTCCTCTAATGATTAGATAGAATTCCTAACAGGCTGAACCGCAACCCCTTCGTCGATAAGCGGCTGCTTGATCCGGCGGGCAAACGGCAAGGCGTGTTCTCCATCCCCGTGGATGCAGATCGTATCCGCAGCAATCGGAACGTCGATTCCCTGCTGCGAGCGGACTGTTCCTTCCTTCACCATCCGAATGATGCGCCCTGCGGCAAGCTCCGGGTCGTGGATCAAGGCGTCCGGGCCGCCGCCGGGGAGTCAGGGTCGCCGTCCTGCTGGTAGGTACGGTCGGCAAACACCTCGCTCGCTGTACGAAGTCCAATCCGGCGGCCGGCACGGATCAATTCGCTTCCCGAGAGGCCGAACAAGACCAGCTCCGGATTCACTTTATACACCGATTCGGCAATGGCATCGGCCAGGCCGGCGTTCTGAGCGGCCATATTGTATAAAGCGCCGTGCGGCTTGACGTGCTGCATCGTGCCGCCTTCCGAGCGGACGAAAGCATCCAGCGCCCCGATCTGATATACGGTCATGTCGTATACCTCCTGCGGGGACACGTCCATGTTGCGCCTTCCGAATCCGATCAAATCCGGCGACCCCGGATGCGCCCCGACGGCAATCCCATGTTCCATTGCCAGTTTGACGGTTTGCCGCATCATGCCGGGATCGCCCGCATGATAGCCGCAAGCAATGTTGGCGGAAGTAATCAGCGGCAAAATCTGCTCGTCGCTTCCCATCTTATACGCGCCGAAGCTTTCTCCCAGATCACAGTTCAAGTCGACAGAATACATCCCGATCTACCTACTTTCTTTAAAATGAAGAGCCATCGCCTTCGCCGCCATGACCATGTCCGTCTCCCTCTTGAGATATAACCGCTCGGCCTCCTGCACGGAAATCTCGGCGAACCGGATCGTTTCGCCGGGCTTCACCTGGGCCAGAACGGGGAGATCGACTGTCGCGACCTGCGCGATTTTGGGATAACCGCCGATGGTCTGGCAGTCCGCCATGAGAATAATCGGATTGCCGTCAGACGGTACTTGAACGGTTCCGAAAGAAACGGCTTCCGACAGCATCTCTCCCTCTTCCGATTCTTTTAATTTCAGAACCGGTCCCTTAAGACGGTAGCCCATCCGGTCCGACTGCGGCGTTACCTGGTAACCGCCGCTCAAGAACAACGCTTGGCTCTCTGCGGCAAAGCGGCCAAATTCGTGCCCCCGAATCACGCGGATCGACGGATTTGGGGCATAAACCGGAAGAAGCTCTCCCCGACGAACCAGTCGGCTGCATGGAATGGACACGAGCCCGTCCTGCCGGCAAGCCTGGTCATATATAGGGTTGCAGGAGCGGAGGGTACACCGGCTCGCAGAACATCTCCTTCCTGCAGCGCCCGGCCCTCGAACCCGCCGATTCCGGCGCGCAGATAGGTGCTTCGGCTCCGCATCACTATCGGGACATCGAACCCGCCGGATACGGCCAAATAGGCGCGGGCCCCGGTTCGGCAGGCTCCGAATTCCAGCGTCGTTCCGGAGCGCACATATACCGGCCGCCAGAGCGGAACCGGGTTTCCATCCACCGCGGGAGACAGATTCCCGCCGCAAATGGAAATCAGCAGATCCGCCTCGAAGCGCAGCGAAGGTCCCATCAAGGTGATTTCCAGTGCCGCTTCATCCTCGGCATTGCCGACGAGCAAGTTTGCGATCCGAAGCGCAAAAGCATCCATCGCCCCGCTGACGATAACACCCTGCTGTTGATATCCGAATCTTCCCGTATCCTGGATGGTGGTCAGTAGACCCGGACGTAAAATGCGGATACTCATAAGCCATCCTCTTTCCAATGTTCAAATTGCTGCAGGGTGATCGGCTGAAAGCGGACCGTATCCCCGGCTCGGAGCAAGCTGGGCTCCTCATGATCCGGGCGGAATAACGGCGACCGGGGTTCTCCCGATTAACTGCCATCCTCCCGGGGTGGAGATCGGGTAAACGCCGGTCTGATTCCCTCCGATGCCTACCGACCCGGTCGGAATCGCGAGTCGCGGGGAGCTCCGCCTCGGCGTCACGATCTTCTCGGACATCCCTCCGAGATAGGGAAAGCCCGGAGCGAATCCGATCATGTACACCAAATAATCTTGAGAGGAATGAATTTCAATGACTTCCTCCTCCGAAAGCCCGTTATGCCGGGCCACCTCCGCCAGATCCGGGCCCAGCTCTCCCCCGTAACATACGGGGATTCGGACGACCCGGGATGAGCCGTGAGCCTCCGGGCCCAGTTCGGAGACCATGCTCTCGAGCAGAGCCGATACCTTGTCGAATGCGGAGCCCCCGCCGGAACGCCCATAGCGCCGAGCAGACGGACCGCTAAGCAGCATCGGGTCGTAATAAATCGTAACCGATGCGAAAGCCGGAACGATTTCGATCATTCCCGGGAAGGGGCACTGCTCCAGCCGGGAGCATAACGCTTGAACCTTACCATGCGTTACACGGTCAATGCCGCTGCCGAATTGAACGACAACCGCCCGATCTCCAAGCGGAGCAATGTGCAGATCGTTTGTTGCTTCTTTCGTTTGGATGTGGGGCATGCTGTTCACCTCGCACTTGTTCTATTTCCATCCGAGCTCGGCGGATATTTGACGGGCGGTCCGTTTCACCTTTTCGGTTAGGCCGGATAAATGTTCGTTTTGGAAGCGTACCGCAGGCCCCACAAGACTCAGACCGGCGACCACCCGGCCGTTTGCATCGAAGATCGGAGCCGCTACAGCCGAAGAATCGTCATGAAGCTCCGAATGGCTGACGGAGCAGACCGGTTTCCCTCGACTCCCGAAGGATGCGCTCCAGCTCTGCACGATTCGTGATCGTCCCCGAAGCGATCGGCCGCACTCCGTCTCCTCCATATATTGTTCCAGTTCCTGCGGGGAAAATAAGCCAGCAGTATCCGCGGGCAAGCCCCTGCATAGAGCGGAGCTCTCCGACCCGTTTGGGTATACACCCTCACATGCTGATTCGTGTCCAGCTTCTCAATATAAATGGCCTCATCCTCATCGCGGATAACGAGGTTGACCGCCTCATCCGCTTCGTCTCTTAGCGCTTCCATGAAGGGGTAAGCGATATTGCGGATGTCGAGCCGATCCGATACGAGCCGTCCGAACTGCAGGAACAAGAGGCCGAGTGAATATTTGCCTTCGTGGTCCTTCTTCAGAAATCCCATATCCTCCAAAGAACCGACCATGCGGTGCACGGAGGTTTTGGGCAGGCCGGACAGCTGTACAATCTCATTCAGGCTGAGCTTCGCATGCGTCAAAAACAGGTTCAGCACTTCCATCGATTTCACGACGGTTTTGTTTTTATGCGGCATTGGAATTCTCCCTTCCCAAAGCTTTACTGCTCCAACGCAATTTCGTGGGTTTCCAGAAACTTGGTATCGAATTCGCCCGCCACAAACGCTTCGTGCTCCAGCAACTTCAGATGAAACGGAATCGTCGTCTTGACGCCTTCGATCACAAATTCACCCAGCGCCCGCCTCATCCGCCGGATCGCGTCTTCACGGTCTTTCCCCCAAACGATCACCTTGGCCACCATCGAATCGTAGAACGGTGAAATCTTGTAGCCCGCATACACGGCGCTGTCGACGCGGATGCCGAAGCCTCCGGGAGGATGATAAGCCAGCACCTTGCCGGGGGACGGCATGAACCCGGTAGCCGGATTCTCGGCGTTTACCCGGCATTCGATCGCCCAGCCGCTGATTTGTACGTCGCTTTGCCCGAAGGATAACGGATATCCCGCCGCTACCGCGATCTGCTCCCGGATCAGATCAATTCCCGTAACGAATTCCGTCACCGGATGCTCAACCTGAATGCGTGTATTCATTTCCATAAAATAAAACCGGCCGTGCCGGTCCAGCAAAAATTCTACCGTTCCGGCCCCTTGGTAATCGACCGCCCTTGCGGCTGCGACGGTCGCTGCGCCCATCTGTTCACGCAGCTCGGCGCTGAGCGCGGGTGACGGCGCTTCCTCGACCAGCTTCTGATGGCGGCGCTGAATCGAACAATCCCTCTCCCCAAGGTAGACGGTGTTCCCGAGCTGATCGGCAATAATTTGAATCTCCACGTGCCGGGGGCCTTCCAGATATTTTTCCAGATAGACGCCCGCATTGCCGAAAGCCGAATCCGCCTCTTGTTGCGCCTGACGGATCGCATCCCTCAGCTGCTCCTCGTTGGCCGCCACTCGCATCCCTTTGCCGCCGCCGCCCGCGGTCGCTTTGACGATAACCGGGTAGCCGATCTCCGCGGAGATCCGCACCGCTTCCTCCAAATCCTCAAGGCATCCGTCGGTTCCTGGAACGACGGGCACTCCCGCCTTCTTCATCGTATCCTTGGCTACCGCCTTATCCCCCATCTTGCGGATGGCATCGGGATCCGGCCCGATGAATGTGATGCCTGCGGCCGCGCACAGATCGGCAAACTCGGCGTTCTCCGCCAAAAAGCCGTAGCCGGGATGAATCGCATCCGCTCCGGTAAACAAGGCGACGGAGATCAAACTCTTTATGTTCAAATAACTATCCTTCGCAGCGGTCGGTCCGATGCAGTAGGCTTCGTCGGCCATCTTCACGTGCAGCGCATCCCGATCCGCCTCCGAATATACGGCAACCGTCGCAATCCCCATCTCCTTGCAGGCCCGTAGGATACGGACGGCAATTTCCCCGCGGTTGGCGATCATCACCTTGCTAAACATGCTGCGCTCCCCCAATCCAATTGTTCTTCACGCTCCTCATTCGGGTTTGACCAGGAATAAAGGCTGACCGTATTCGACAAAATCGCCGTCCTGCACAAGGATTTGGACGATTTCCCCGCTCGTTTTGGCGGCAATTTCATTAAACAATTTCATCGCTTCCAGAACGCAGACGATAGTATCGTGTCCGACCTTGTCGCCCACCTGCACATAAGGCGCAGCGCCTTGTCCCGATGAGCTGTAGAATGTGCCTACCATCGGGGAAACGATCTCGACGGTCCCCGGATTCTTGGATTTAGCGGGACTCTCCGACCCGGCGGGGGCTTGAGCGGCGCCCGTAACTTCGGAAACGGACGAAGCGACCGATTCCTGCACCCCTTCCTGCGGCATAACGTCTTCATTAGCGGCGGAGGAGGCCGCACCGGCCTTTTCAATCAATATTTTCGTCGTTTCACTTGAAAATTCGAATTTTCGAATCGGGGATTGGCTCACTAATTTAATAATCTCTTGCAATTCCAGGTTCGTCATCGTCATGGGCTCTCCTCGCAAGTTATTGTTCCGAATTTCGGAACTACAGTTCCGTTTTTTGGTGTTGACTCGATTATAGCAGTGGAAATGCAAAATGACAATAGTTGTTTGCGCTTTCATTTAAGGTTGAGTGAAAATTATTCACTATTAATGTGATGATAGATCACATAACGAGTACTAAAAATTAGTTTTAAACTGCAAAAACAACAAAGACCGCTGCTTTTTTTCGCGGCGGTCTTTCGTTGCGGCAACTTGGAATGAGAATAGGAGGGAAAGGGGAAAACGGCCGCCGATCACCTTCTTCAAAGACGGCCATTTTTTGTAAAGGTCAGGGGTCTAGGCTTCTTAATAGCTTATCCGCTTGTCAAACCGCTGCGGTATTCCTGCGGCGAGACGCCGACGTATTTTTTAAACGCTTTGCTGAAATAATTGGTGTCGTTGTAGCCCACCTTTTCGCACACCGTTTGAATCTTTACGGCCGGATCGCTCAGCGGCTCCTTGGCCCGCTCCATCCGCACCTTCAAAATGTACTCATACAACCCGCGACCGTATTTTTGCTTAAACAACCGGATCAAATGCTCTTTGCTGATAAAGTATTTCTCCGTAAAAAAGGAGATCGATAAATCCTCGTAATAGTTCAGATCGATGTAAGCTTTGATCTGCTCGACGTCCACCTTATCCTTCGGCTTCTGGCTTTGAAAAAGACATGAAACAGCTCATCGAAATACTTCGACGCCTTCCGGATGAATACCTCATACGGCATGACCGGGTAAGCAAATAACCGGGTATATTGATCCCTCAATAAGCCGAAATCAACCGCCGGGTTATGGGTTTCGGTCATCATCTGCTCCAGCATGAGCCGCAGCTCGGCTTCCGTCTTGAGCATGTCATCCACGGTGAACAAGCCTGACGGATGCAGGTCCGAGAAGAACTCCTGCAGGACATGAGCGGCATACAGCGTGCTTCCGGTATCCAAGGCGTGAAGAAGCAGATCCTTCTTCTTGAGCAAGGACGGGCGTTCCGGGCGGGAGGCGGCGGGCGTTTCCTCCACATGAACCGGAGCGATATGAATCAGATCCGCCTGCAGGAGGATGGCCTTCGCCTTTTGATAGGAAGCATCCAGATCCGCAAGCGGCGCCGGTGCCGTCGACATGGCGGCCATCGCCTCGACGCCGAACGTCTCCTTCATCCGCATGAGCACCGTCTCCAGCTCGTCTTTGGCCTTCCGAGGGGTTAAGAGACGGCTTGAGGAAAGCACGACGACCATCTCCTGGTCATCGCGGCCGCTCTTGAAGCTGAACGCTTGACCGAGTCCCTCCAGCGACTCGTTCGTGGCATTGGTCAGGGCATAATAGCAGGCCGGCAGATCGCCTCTGAATTTGCTGCCGCAGACGTCGGCCAGATTCAGAATCGTCACGACGATCGTATAATAATGCTCACCCGATGCCGGATCGACCAGACTTTCCAGCTCTTTCATCCGATGAAAACGGCCGTTTTGCTCGATGATGGAGCTATAAATTTTTTCTTTAAGGAGCGGCGAAGAGATATTTTGAAAAATCATTTCTTCGCGCTCCCGGTTTTGCTGTTCCCGCTCCTGCTCCAGCAGAGCCGCCACCTTGTGCAGCGCCTCGTTCAGCTCCTGCTTCTTGATCGGCTTGAGCAGATAATCCAATGCCCCGGCCTGGATCGCGCTTCGGGCATATGGAAAATCGTCATACCCGCTGATCACAATAAATTTGGCTGAGCCGCGGTCATGTGCCTTTTCCAAAAATTCCACCCCGCCGAGCAGCGGCATCCGCATATCCACGAAGACCAGATCGGGTTGATGCTCCGTCAGCGGCTCCAGCCCCATCTGTCCGTTCCACGCCTCGAGCAGCTCGGTAAATCCGAGCGACTCCCAAGCGCCTAAAGCCTTGATCGCCCGTCTGGCCGGCTCTTCGTCATCAATGATCAGCGCTTTATACATGATGGGTCTCCTTTCTTGCAGGCAGGTCGATGAAGATCTCGGTCCCCGCCCCCGAACACTTTCAATGGCCAGGTCCGCATCGCTTCCGAACAGAAGCTTGATGCGCGAATACAAATTTTTCAGTCCGATCTCGTCGCCGTATTCCAAATAGTTCTCGTTGAAGCGGGCCCGGATTTCCTCCAGCCGCCGCGGCTCGATCCCCGGTCCGTCATCGCTGACGGTCAGCTTCAAACGCTCCTCCGCCAGGCGGGTCCGGACCCGGATATGAATCGCACCCGGCATCTGTTCGAGTGCATGCTCGATCGCATTCTCGAGCAGGATTTGCACCGACATCTTCGGAATCATACAGCGCTGCGCCTCCTCCGCAATGTCCAGGTCCACGTTCAGCCGGTCGCCGAATCTTGCGTTCTGCAGGATCAAATAGTTCCGGATATGCGCAAGCTCCTGGGCCACGGTAACCGTCTCGCTGTCCTTGATGCAGTATCGCAGGGAGGAAGCGAGCGCATCCACCATGAGATGAATCGAATCCGTTTCATGGATGATCGCTTCGGTCGAGATCGCTTGCAGCGAATTGTATAGAAAGTGGGGGTTGATTTGCGCTTCAAGCGCCCGCAATCTGGCATTCCGCTCGTTCAGCTTGATTTCATAGCGCTCCGCGATCAGCTCGTTGATATTGATGACCATCTGATTGAATTTCTTCGACAGATGCGCAATTTCGTCCGTACCCTTGAATTCATAATCCGGTTCAAAATGCCCCTCGCCCAGCTGCTCGATGCGCCGCGAGAACTGCTTCAGCCGGCTGGTAATGGCATTGGACAAGATCACGATCACAACGATAAAAAAGACCAGCGACCCGCCGCCCACCGCCAAATTCAAGGTCCGGGCTTTCGACGCGAGCCTGGTTCAGCACATGAACCGGGGTCAGCTTGACCATTTTCCAACGGTTCCCCTCTGAAATATGGTCAATCATCAGATAGCCCGTTTTTCCGCTTGTCCAAGTGGAATATTCGGCTTCCCCGCCGTTCTCCTTGACCAGCGGCAAAAAGTCGCCGTAGCGTCCTGCCGTATAATCCGGCCCTTGGGTGTACAGCGGCTCGTTCTTCTCATCGAAAACGCCAACGAACTCATCCGGTTTATCGGCTGCATCCAGCAATATTTTATCCAGCTCGCGGAAATTGAGCGTAATGGAAATCGCCGCAATCGGTGCTTTATTCGAAATATTGATCAGCACCCGGTGAAAGGTGAGCCATTCGGCCGATCCGCTCAAGCCCCGCTGAAAGACCGGTTCAATGTTCCGGAAATTCGGGCTGTGCACGGCATCCCGGTACCAGTCCGCTTGCTCCGTTTGCATGTCCGGCTTCTGGACCAGATTCATCGTTTTCCGCGTAATGGTGTAGCCCTGCTTCGTAAGCGGCGTATAGACGCTGATCTGCTCGATATCGTCGCGGGAATAGAACATATTTTTGATCTGGTTCTGAATGTAGACCTGGTCCAGATAATCCCCCGAAAATAAAGAATCCATGAACTGGGTATCGTTCCTCGGAGAAAGGGAGAAATCGTCGATTTGCCGGATGTACCGGTCCAAATTTTGATTTACCAGCTTCATCAGCTTCTGGTTGCCCGCAATGTAATTTTGCTCGTTGATCACAACGGTCTGCCGGTAAGACAGGTAGGTTAAAAGAATCACAATCAGCGCCACAATCAGCGAAAAAGTAAAGATCAGCTTATTGCGCAGCTTTCCGGTAATGAGGCGCGTGAACCGCTCCAGCCATCTTGTTCCCATGATCGCCTCCCTATGGTAACCCCTCTAAAATTATATAATTCCCCCTCTTCTCACTCCATCTTAAAGAAAAGGGGAATTGCCACAACTTGCCTTACAAATCGATTTCTACAAGCGCCGTTCCTGCATCCGCGACCAGTATCACACCTTGCTCACCGGTCGCCGCACTCGCTCCGCGAACGGAACGGGCGGAATCGATGCCTCTCAAGACGACGTTCCAAGGCTTTCCCGTCACCCGGTCGCTTTGAACGGTGATCCGTCCTCCGCCGCGGCTTGCCGTCACTGTCGCCTGTACCGTGCCCTTCCGGTCCACGATCCGGGCTGACGCACTTTGCCCGTCCTCCAGCTCGAAGACGTGAAGCTCAACCCCGTCCGCATAATCGTAGTCCGGACGATCCTTGACGCTTCCGACGGCTACGATGGAATTCGGACGGACCAGCGACGGAATGCTGAGATAGGCATGCTTCTCATCGTGCCAAATACCGCCCTCAAGCCTTTCTCCGGTGATGAAGTTCGTCCATGTGCCTTTCGGCAAATAATACGAGGCCCGGCCTTCTTCGTTAAAGATTGGAGCGACCAAGAGCGAATCCCCGAGCATATACTGGCGGTCCAGATAGTCGCAATTCCGGTCCTCTGCGAATTCCAGCATCATGGCTCTCATAAGCGGAATACCGATCCGTGAGGATTCCGCCGCCGCCGCATACAAATAGGGCATCAGGGAGCACTTGAGCTTGGTAAAGAACCGGAGCACATCCACTGCTTCTTCGTCATACAGCCACGGCACCCGGTACGTTTGGTTGCCGTGCAGACGGCTGTGGCTGGACAGCAGGCCGAAGCCGATCCAGCGCTTGTAGAGGTCCGCCGTCGAGTTGCTCTCGAAGCCGCCGATATCGTGGCTCCAGAAGCCGAAGCCGGACAAGCCGAGCGACAGCCCGCCGCGGAGGCTTTCCGCCATCGATTCGTAAGTGGCCGTGCAGTCTCCGCCCCAATGAACCGGGAACTGCTGGCCGCCTACCGTTGCAGAGCGGGCGAATAAAGCGGCTTCGCCTTTCCCCAGCTTTTCTTCCAGAACGTCGAATACAGTTTTATTATACAGGTAAGTATAGTAATTGTGCATTTTCTGCGGATCGGAGCCGTCGTAATAGACCACATCCGTCGGAATCCGCTCGCCGAAATCCGTCTTGAAGGAATCGACGCCCATATCCACCAGCCTTCTCAAATGATCCGCGAACCACTCGCAAGCCGCCGGATTGGTGAAATCGACGATCCCCATGCCGGGTCGCCACAAATCCCACTGCCATACATCGCCGTTTGGCTTCAGCAGCAGGTAGCCTTTTTCCATGCCCTCATCGAACAGTCTGGAGCGCTGGGCGATGTACGGGTTGATCCATACGCAAATTTTCAGGCCCCGGTCCTTCAGGCGCTGCAGCATCTGCTCCGGCTCGGGGAACGTCCGTTTATCCCACTCGAAATTCGTCCATTCGAATTCTTTCATCCAGAAGCAATCAAAGTGAAATACATGCAGCGGCAGATCCCGTTCCGCCATGCCGCTCACAAATTCCGTAACCGTCGCTTCATCGTAATTGGTCGTGAACGAGGTCGTCAGCCACAGCCCGAACGTCCAATCCGGCGGCAAAGCCGGCTTGCCTGTCAGCGTCGTATAATTCTCGAGCACCTGTTTGGCGGAGCCGCCGCCGATGATATAGTATTCGAGATATTCGCCGTTCACGCTGAACTGCACCTTCGATACCTTTTCCGAACCGACTTCAAAGGAAACGAGCTCCGGATGGTTGACGAACACGCCGTACCCTCGATTCGTTAGGTAGAAGGGGATGTTCTTGTAAGCCTGCTCCGAATTCGTGCCGCCGTCGCGGTTCCAGATATCGATGCTTTGGCCGTTTTTGACAAATGGGGCGAAGCGTTCGCCAAGGCCGTACACATACTCGCCCACCGACAGGTTAAGCTGCTCTCGCATGTAAGTTTGTTCATCGTCGGAAACGACATACCCCATGCTCTTATAACCGCTGGTCGTCAGCGACTTGCCCTTGTAATCGAATCTTACCGTCCACGGCTGATCCTTGGCCACGGTAACGCTCAGATCGCCGCTGGTAAGCCCGGCGGCCGTCTCATCATCCCGCACCTGCACCGGATGGCTGTCCGACTCGTGAAGCTCAAAATGCGGGCCTCTCCGCTTCTGCCCTTTATGGTGAAACATCTGCACTTTAATCACATCGGGCATCGGCGAAGAAAATTTGACCTCGATCAGCGGCGTATCCAGCTCGCCGGAACGGTCCTTGATCGGACGGGGAGGCCCGAACACGGTAAGCGACCGCTCGCCGGCAACCGCATCATGCACTTCCACGGGGCTTATGATTTGAAACCCTTTGCGGGTTAGCCATTGTCCATCGCTAAATTTCATCAGAGATACACCCTTTCGTGAGAACAAATCAGGAATGCAAGAGCCGCTCGAATCACCCTTTTACCGCACCGGACACCATGCCTTCGATAATATATTTTTGCATAAACAGGAAGAATACGATTGGAGGCGACTGTAACGAGCACCACCGCCGTAAGCGCGAAATTCCATTCGCTCTTGTACTGGCCGAAGAACTTGTAGGCCGCGAGCTGCAGCGTCGCTTCCTGTCCGTTCAGCATGATCAGCGGAAGCAGGAAGTCGTTCCAGATCCACATCACGTTCAATATGATAACGGTGCTGACAACAGGCAGCATCACGGGAAAAATAATATTGAAGAACAGCCGGTACGGCGAGCACCCGTCAATGTAAGCACATTCTTCGAGTTCCATCGGAATCGACTTCACAAAGCCGTGGAACAGGAACACCGCCATCGGGCAGCCCAGCCCCCAATAAATAAGGGTTAAGCCGGACAAGTGATTGATCAAATGCAAATCCTTAGCCAGCTTGGTGAGCGTGACCATGAACGATTGGAACGGCAAGATCATCGGCGCAATCGCCAGGAAGAACAGAAATCCGCTCAGCTTCGTTTTGGTCCGGCTCAGCTTGTAGCCTCCCATGGAGCCGAACAGCACGATGCCGAGTACACTGGCAAAGGTAAGAATGAACGTGTTCAGGAACAGCTTCGGATAGTTCATGGAGTTCCAGACCTGCGCATAGTTGCCCAGCACCCATTTTTTCGGCCAGCTGACGACATCCGTTACGATCTCGGCATAATCCTTGAAGGTGTTGATAATGACCAGGAAAAACGGGTACATGAACGCAACAGCCAGCAGCACAAGGAGGATCTCAACGATAAGTAGGTTTCTTTTATTCGCTTTGGTCATGCTTCCACTTCCTTGCTCTTAAAGAACTTCACTTGAATGAATGTGATCAGCAGAATGATAACGACGAATACAAGGGACTTGGCCGTTGCATAACCGAAACGGTTGTTGACGAACGCTTCGTTGTAAATGTCCATCGTGACGCTGGTCGTCGATTTCCCCGGTCCGCCGAACGTCAGGGTAAAGATAATATCGAAAATTTTCAGCGAGTTGGAGATGGACATAAATAAAGCTACGGTCAGCGAAGGCACAAGCGCGGCGGCGTAATTTTGAAAAACCGCTGGAACCCGTTCGCCCCGTCAATGCCGGCCGCTTCGTTCAGATCGTTCGGAATCGCCTGCGACCCGGTAATATAGATCATCATGTAAAAGCCGACCGACTGCCAAATGCTGACGAGCACGACCGAGATGAACGCCAGGTTCGGCGTGCCGAGCCAGCTCCAGTTCAGGAAGCCCCAGTGCGTCACATTAAACAGCGAGCTGAACGCGCTCGAAAAAATAAACTTCCAAATAAAGCCTATAATGACCAAACTGACAATATAAGGAACAAAGAATGCCGCGCGCAGCACATTGCTGAGCTTCAGCTTTTTCGTCAGGAAGACCGCCAGCGCAATGGCAAGGACGTTCGTTCCGATGATGTTGAATATACTGAACTCCACGGTAAAGAAGAAGGCTTTGAGCGCCTCCTTATCAGTAGTGAACAGCTCGATAAAGTTTTGCAGCCCGGTAAAGGTAATATGCTTGGAGATCCCGTTCCATTTGGTAAACGAGTAATACAGTGACATCAAGAACGGAATTTCCGCGGAAATCAAGATCAGGATAATGACCGGGGCTACAAAAGAAAGAAACACCGCTTTATCCCTCAGCTTACCTTGATATGGTTTCATGTTTTTTTCACCCCGCAAACAAAGCTATCATTTCAAATGTTCAGCCAGAAGCGGATCGCATTCTGGCTGAATGGGTATGGCTATCGATTATTTGGCCGCGGCAAGCAAGCTTCGCCCAGGTGCTGTCCAGTTGAGCCGCCGCCTGCTCTTTGTTCAGCACTTGCCCGGCGTACTGCTGCAGAATTTGTCCCGCTTGCGTCTCATATCCGTCCGGGTAATAACCTTTCACCCATGGATAGGTCTTGCCGTTCTTCAAATATTCGTTCGTTTCCTTCGCCAATTGGGCGTCAGGGAATGGAGCGTCTTTAATCGTGGAAATTTGCTTCACGACGTTAGGTACGAACTTTTTGCCGTAATCGGAAGTGGTCAGCCAGTCGAAGAATTTCAGCACTTCCTTCAGGTTCTTGGAATCTTTGTTAATGCGGTACACGATGTTGGAATCCACCATCAGGCCCGCCTTGGAAGCATCCTCGCCCATCGGATGCGGCAGGTAGCCGATGTCCATGTTCGGATCGATTTTACGGATGGAATCCTCCGCCCAGGAGCCGTTATGCAGGATCGCCGCTTTTCCTTGAGCAAACAGCGCCACAGAGGAGTTAAAGTCGGTTTCCAGCGGCTTCGGATTCGAATATTTGAGCGTCAGGTCGAGCAGCGGGAAGATGTTGCTGAATTCCTTGATATCGCTCGGCTTCTTCTTGCCGCTGTTGATGTCGGCAAATTCCTGCTGGTAATTGCCGCCCATCGAAGCCATGATCGGCGTCATCGTTTGCTCCATGACCCACCATTCCTTGTAGGCGTTGGCGAACGGCGTAATCCCTTTATCCTGAAGCTTCTTCGCCGCCGCATCCAGCTCGGAGAAGGTTTTCGGAAGCTCCGTGATCCCCGCCTGGGCAAACAGCTTTTTGTTATAAATGAACGAGTACGATTGCAAAATCAGCGGATAGCCGAGAATTTTGCCGTTCAGCGTAACCCCGGTTTTCGCGGTATCCACAATGTTTTTCATGAACGGTTCGTTGGTCAAATCGTAGGAATAATCCTGATAAGTCGTATTGTCGTTGTAAGCCCCGGTCATGAAAATATCCGGTGTGTTGCCGGAGTTGATTTTCGTTTTGAGCAGCGGGTAGTAGTTATCCTGGTTGATCGTCACGTTAATCGTTACGTTCGGATGCTCTTTATGATATTGATCCGCCAATTGGTGCATGGCGTCCGCCATTTCGGGAGAGTATTGGAACAGCTCCAGAGTCACCGGCTTGCCGCTATCCCCGGAAGCAGCACTTCCGCTGTCGCCGCTGCTTGGACTAGTGGAACCGCAACCGGCTACAAGAGCCGCCATCAAAGCGGCCGCCGTTACCGTTCCTACTGCGCGCTTCATCTTCATTGTTGACCATCCCTTCGCTTCGTTGATCTGTATTGTTCTTCTTTATTAAACAGCCAATCGAAGTTTCGTTCCATGGAATATCGTGCAAAGATAAGGGTAAAAAAGTGTCATGCCTCTTTTCTACTTATTCAAATATGTTTCCCAGGCCGGATCGTCCCATTCTTCAGGAATAGCCCCCTCTTGTAGAGGCAATATAGAAAAAAGAGATTCAAACCTATGGAATAGGCGAATCTCCTGTGCCGGAATATAACATATAAATATGAGATCCATTAATCAACCTTAAAGCGATCCACAACCCTTTTCAATTTCTCCGACATCTCATACAGTTTCGCGGAGGACAGGGTGATTTCTTCGATCGTCGCCAGTCTGCTCCTCCGAGGAGGCCGACAGCTCCTGCGTTCCTGATGCCGTCTGCTGCGCCACATCCATAACCGATTGAATCGTATCCGCAACCTGCTCCGTGGTACTCGAGATGAGGTGGGCGACCGTTGTAACTTCCTTAATCTGATCCGCTACTTCCTGAACGGATTGTTGAATATGCTCGAACGATTCCCCTGCCGTATTCGCGATGTTAATTCCTTCCTCCACAGCCTTAACGGCCTCTTCCATGGAGCGGATCGCTTTGGCCGTTTCCTGTTGAATGCTGGTGATCACGCCGGAAATTTGCTGCGTCGATTGAACCGATTGATCGGCCAGCTTGCGAACCTCGCTTGCGACGACAGCGAAGCCCCGCCCGTGTTCCCCGGCCCGGGAAGCTTCTATGGCGGCGTTCAGCGAAAGCAGATTGGTCTGGGAGGAAATATCCGTGATCATCTCCGTGATGAGGTTGATCTCGCGCGATTGTTCTCCCAGTTCTTTGACCGTAAGCGCCAAATCGCCGACGATCCGGTGAATCGAACTCATCTGGTCAATAACGGTCTGTATCGATTTATAGCCATCCGCCGCTTTTTCGGAAGTATGTACCGCCGCTTCAGCGACACTGCTAGAGCTGGAGGAGATCAGCTGCACGTTGGAAGACATCTCCATAGTTCCTTTGGAGCTTTCCTCCACATACTTGAACTGCTGTTCCGTCCCGTACGCCAGCTCCTGAATCGTCCCCACGATCTGTTCCGTCGCCTTGTTCGTTTGCTCCGAGCTGGCTTTAAGGTCTCCGGCGGCGGAGGCAAGCTCACTCGCGCTATGCGTCAGCTCCCGTATGATCGAGCTAAGCGAATCGGCCATTTGATTAAAACTCGCCGCAACCCGGCCCAGCTCATTGCCCGATTTAATTTGCACGCGTTCGGTCAAATCCCCCGGCTTATCCGTTCGGCCCCTTTCATCAACCGGTTCAGCGGCCTGCTTATCGATAGGATCATAAGACCTACCAGTAATGCGCCGATCACGATCGAAGCGGCAATCACGATAATCGTGCGATCGAGAATGGGCTTGGCGAGCGTCGTAATTTCACTGGAAGACATGTTTCCGGCCACCTTCCAGCCTGTCACCGGGTTTGTCGTATAAATCATTTTCTTAGGGCAGCCCGTTGAACATATATTCATAAGTACCGGATTCTTTGTCGTACATCTGTTCATTATGAGGCTGTGTCGGAGAACCCGGTTTCGTAGTCGGATGCAGGAAAAACTGCTTGTTCTTAGAATAAATGACGATATAGCCTTGCTTGCCGATATGAACGTCTTGGGTCAGCGCTTTCAGCTCCGCAAGCGTGACATGGATGCCAACCACAGCCGCGTTGCCGGAGACCGCCTTGGCTACCGTCACGACAAACTGACCGGATACGTCGTCCTGGTAAGGGTTGGTGATGACGACTTGCTCCGGTTGGGCCGTTGCATCTTTGTACCATGGAGTGGTCCGCGGGTCGTAGCCTTGAGGCACTTTTTGCTGAGACGATACAATCAGCATGGCTCCACTATTCGTCCCGATAAACGGAGCCGAGGCTCCGGGATTGGCGGCGGCAAATTCCTGCAGCAAGTTCGTTAAACCGGCATCCGTCGGCTTCCCTTTCATTACGTCCGCTATTTTTTGGGATAGCGAATCGACCTCGGTTTTTTTGCCGTTGACTTTTTCGCTGATGTACGTATTGACCAGGCCCACATTCACCGCACCGAATTCATGAGCGGCTCTGTAATTTGAGCTTGAGATTTAATGAAGGAAAGCCAGCCGATGAGCACACTTGGAACTAATAAAATAATAGCTGAGATGATGACCAGTTTGGCTTTGACGGTTGTGAGGTTAATAGCTTTAAGCTTCGAGAATAATCTGAATTTACGCATGATGAACTCCTTCGATGAAAGTTAAAGATATCGGAACGGTTCAAACGATGCTCGAACGGCGATGAGTGGGTGTTTTGCCCGCAAGTGCGTAGTTGCTGACCAGAGCCAGAACGATAGTGAACACGGTCACCGATACAAGTCCGTTCCACGCCAATCGGTTCCATAGAAGGCCGGGAATATAAGCCCCGAGACTTCCCCCAACATAGAAGAAAACGAGATAAAGCGACGAAGCCGCCCCCCGCGAGCTTGCAGCAATGTCCGTCACATAGGCGGTTGTTGCCGATTGCGAAGCAAAATTACCTAATGCCAGCAGCGAAGCTCCGATAATTAACGATGTGAGCGACGGCAGGAGCGTAATTAAAATGCCCGTTGCCCCGATCAAATGGCCGATCGCCATCGCCCGTCGCCTGCCGATCCGGTCGGAAAAATAGCCGGCGAGCGGTGCGGAGAAGACGCCGAATAAATACGTTCCGTAAAGCAAAGAAATTTGCGTTACACTGAGATGAAAAGGAGCTTTGGCCGCATAGAACGGCAAGTAGGTAAAGAAACCGATAAAAGCGAAAAACTGGGAGAAACCGATAAAAAACGTCCCCAGCATCGCTTTGTTGCGAAAATGGACAGCGAATCCTTGCACATCTTTGGCCGTCTGGTTCCGGGAGGAAGGCAAGAACCACCATACCAAGAGGCATACCAAAGCGGAGAAAGCCGCTACGACGATGAAAACGGCATGCCATGAGAACGCTTCGGCAATCGGTCCGGCAATGACTCTTCCAAGCGACCCTCCCATCACATTGGCGCTTACATAAATTCCGAGCACCCGGCCTCGTTTGCTCGCCGGGAATTCTTCCGAGGAATACGCGATGATTACCGCGGTGACTCCCGGAATAAACAACCCGTATACCGCCCGCCAAAATAAAACCAGCGGAAACGAATCGGAAACCGCCAGCAGAAGGCTCGGAAACACGAGCAGCGCGCTGGAAATGAGAATAACTTGCTTTCGTTTCCAGCGGTCAAACCATGGCGCCAGTAAAAATGAAGACAGAGCGAGCACCATGATCGTCACGGAGATCAGCAGGCTCGCTGTTGAAATCGTGATTCCGAATTGCTCGGCGAAGAGCGGCAGTAACGGTTGCGGCGCGTAGAGAAGCATAAAGACATTCGTCGTCGCAAGAAAGATAACCAAAAGCCGGATCATGAACAATCGCCCCCTTTCCTCTAGAGAAATGCCCGCCGTTATTCGGCAGGCATCTCACCCGTATAGGAGGATTCCGGATAAATGAGCCGGCTTTGCGCGGCTTCCATGATATGTCCGCACCAGCCGACCGCCCGAGTTAAGGCGAACGTCGGTGTGAAGAGCTCATCTCCAAGCGAAATCGCACGCATGACGGCGGCGGCATAAAATTCAACGTTCGTATTGAGCTTGAGCTGAGGCTTATACTCCTTGAGTAGAGCAAGCGCCACTTCTTCTACGTGAACCGCCAGTTCCAGCATGGGATCGCTGCCTGAGAGCTCCAGCGCCAGCCGCCGCAGAGCCACTGCCCGCGGATCGATCGTTTTGTAGATGCGGTGACCGAACCCGATCAGGCGGACGCCATTCTCAAGCGCACGTCTCAGCCAAGGCTCCGCCTGATCTTTCGTTCCGATGGACTCCAGCATGCTCGTTACGAACGAAGGCGCCCCCCGTGGAGCGGGCCCTTCAGAGCGCCGATCGCCGCGGTCAGGGCAGACGCCATGTCGGAGCGGGTGGAGGCGACCACCCGTGCGGCGAACGTCGAGCTGTTCATGCCATGCTCCATGGTCAGAATTAAATAGGCCTCAAGCGCGCGCACATGAACTTCATTCGGTTCGGCGCCTCGCAGCATATACAAATAGTTGGCGGTATGGCCAAGAGTACCATGCGGTTCCAACGGTTCGGTTCCGTTCAGCCGGCTCAAGCGGTAGGCGATGATCGTAGGTATCTTGGCCGTAAGCGAGACGGCCTGATCGAGTGTCGGCGGATAGTCGGGGCCGCTCGTTCCGATAGCGGACACGGCGGTCCGCAGTACGCCCATCATATCCATATCATCAGGCAAAGTATCGATCACAGCCTTAATCCGGTCAGGAATACGGCGCTCCGCAGCCAGCCTGCTCTGAAAACGAATCAATTCCTCCGGTCAGCGGCAAATGACCGTACCATAGCAAATGTGCGACTTCTTCAAAGGTAAACCGAAGAGCAAGCTCTTCCGCCCAACGCCCGCGATAGACCAGATGCCCCTTTACGCCGTCGACGTGGCTGAGCGCTGTCTCCGCGACAATTACATCCTGTAAACCAATTGCAGTAATCATCTATACACTCCCAAACCCTTCTTATGTTCTCTCTTAGCGGTTCATGGCAACGGCCGGTTGCTCCTGCGCTCTTCCCAGCATCGCGTCGTAGATTTCTTTGCCCATCAAATCCCGGCCGATCAGGGATTTGAGCGTATCCGTACTGCCGTCCGCTATCATTAAGCCGCGGACGTCCCGAAGCTTTTGCTCCAGCCCGTACTGCTTGACATATCCCCGGGCTCCGTGGATTTGCAGCGCATCGTCGATGGCCTTGTAAGCACTCGTCGTCGCATACCATTTGGCCATGGAGGCTTGCGTGACGTTGCTTTTTCCTTTGTCCAGCAAATCCAATGCCTGCAGGCTCAGCAAAGTCGCGGCTTCCAAATGCGTGGCGTTCTCGGAAATTTTGTGCATCACGGATTGGAATCTCCCGATCGGCCCGCCGAACGCTTTCCGTTCCTTCGAATAAGCGATCGCCTGCTCCAAAGCTCTTCTCGCGCCTCCGACGCAAATAATTCCCATCAGCACGCGCCAATAACCGAAATGCCGGTTGAAAATATGGAACCCGTCTCCTTCATTCCCCAAGCGGTTAGCGGCAGGCACGACGACATGATGCAGCTTGAAGCCGCCATAGGACCAGCCTTTCATCCCCATCGGTTCGAGACTGTATTTTTCCACGTTCGGATCGTCCATATCTACGAGAAAAGCGGTCAAGCCCTTGGCTCCGGCTGTCGGATCCGTCTGTGCGAATACGACGAATACGCCTGCTTCTTCAACCCGGCTGACCCATTCCTTGCCTCCGGAGAGGATATAATTGGAGCCGTCGCGTTTCGCGAATGTCTGCGTGTTTGCCAGATCGGAGCCGGTATTCGGCTCAGTGAGCCCAACGCCGACCAGCAAATCCCCCCGGAGCAGCGAAGGCAAGTACCGCTCTTTTTGTTCTTGATTTCCAAATTTAGCAATCATGTTTCCGTGACCCGCACCGATCACTTCTCTTGTATTGATCCCGAATTTGCCGATTTCCTCGTACAAGATCCCCATCGTCACGGCGTTCAATCCGACGCCTCCGTCCTCCCGGGGAACATCTAGTCCGATCAGTCCGTTCTGCCCGGAGGCCTGCCGAATGGACCAGGGCAGTTGTTCACTTTCGCTTTGCAGGGCTTCCTCAACACGATTTTCTTCCATAAAACGACGTACTTGTTGAACCCAATACTGCTGCTCTTCGGTTTGACGAAAATCCATGCAAGTGTTCCCTCCAACTTTTTATTTTTCTATAACAGTATGGTTGGAATCATATGGTAGGACTGCTAGCAACCGCGAAAAAGCTTGAACGCTCGACTGGCCGGCCTCATTTTTGAAAACTTTTCATAAAAGAGAACGAAAAAAGCTACTCCATATCGAGTAGCCGGCGCACGAAAGATCAAGTCCACCTGTATTCCTCGGCGGCCCGACTGGCTTAGTAGTCCATTGAGTGGTCCCGTAGGACGTTAGACCCGCAGACTTGCGCACTTCTTTTCGACAAGTTTGCTAGAATCTGACATATGATTTGTTGCTATTATACTATGGGGAAGAAGATTTTACCATATAAAAAACCGCTTGAATTGTATAATTTTGATGAATTATTATACATCATAGCTCTACCGGTCTATATTTTAAGAACTATTAGTAAGAATCCAACCAGAACTCCCGTAAAAATCACGACCCCGGGCTGATGAGGCCCACGCCATTCACGGGACAAAAGAAACCTCCGGGGCAGCCTTTCGGCATCCGGAGGTTAGCTTTGGCTTTTCGTTAGTCGCCGGCAAGGGCGCTGATTTCCGAAGCGCTTAACGCCCGGTTGTAAATACGGAAATCATCCACCAGACCGTTCAAGTAAGCATCTCCCGCATATTGGGATTTGCCGATGTAGTTCTGGGTGGTGCTGCCCAGGCTGGACGGCTTCAGGGTCATGGCGGTGTTGGTCGCAACAGCGGTGCCGTTGACGTATAAGGTACCGGTCGTCCCGGAAAGCGTCACCGCAACATGCATCCAGGCCCCCGTTGCCATCGCCTGCGAATAATTCAGTTGCTGCTCCGCTCCGTTGCCGCCGGTGGTAATGGCAAACCGGAGTCCGGCTCCTCCCGGTCGCGGGGTTAAGAACATATTGCTGTCCGTACCCGTGCCGAAGTCGAAAATTCGCACCCAGTCGCTAGGACTGTTCGGCTTGACCCACGTGCTGATCGTAAAATCGTTCAGACCGCTCACCATGCCGGCCGGCAGACTCACATAGGCATTGCCGCCGTTCAGACTTACGGCATTATTGTTCTTCCCGGCGGCCCATCGTCGTATGAGGCGCGGAAGGCATCAGATTTTTCAAGATGATGTTGACATAATCCTTCGTTTTCGCCACCGTAGCTGGTGACACGGTGAAGTATCTTCCAATGACATGGCTTCTACGTCAATATAGGACTATAGATCTTCACTTAAAACGATGACAAATGAAATGACTCTAACAAAGGACATGATTCTTGATGTGGCGGAACAAGTGTTTCGTCGGTTTGGGCCGTCTAAAACTTCAGTTGTAGACGTTGCCCGTGCACTTAATCTAAGTCATGGTAATTTGTATCGATTTTTTTCTAGTAAAACAGCGTTACGAGAAGCTGTCACCGAGAGGTGGTCACAACAGATATTAGTACCTTTGAATGATATTTTGGAACAGCCTTTCGATAGTTCTATCACTCGGTTGCGTACGTGGCTGGAAACATTAATATATATTAAACACGAGAAAGCGAATGAGGACCCGGAATTGTTCCGTCTGTATGCCGCAGTTACTGAGGAAAGGGGTGCGAGTGTTGAACGTCATTTCAATGAACTAGTGAGGCAAATTAAAGTAATTGTCGAATCAGGAATTGATTCCAAAGAGTTTTTAGCAGGAGATCCAACACAGATAGCTACAGGGATTCTCATAGCAACATCCCGGTTTCATCATCCCGCTCATTTTCGTGATTGGAAATCAAGCTTCATGAAAGATCAGGTAGATAATGTATGTAACATCGTTCTCCGTGGGATTGTAAATCCCGATTAACATTTTTTCGTTCGTTTGGAGTTAGTTGATCGAGGAATGACGAAAAGGAAAGCAACAGGTCATGTATGCGGTCAGATAGCCCAAGCTTTATACTCATACCTTAAAAACAACGAACCGTATGATCCGTTCAAACACGCGAGCAAAATGGGAGTAATCCTTGAATGGCGATAAAGTGAAATTATAGTAGAAGTTTACGAACGCCAGGCAGATGAGTTAGCTGACGATGATGTCTTATAAACGACAGTATCTTACACTGCCTTAAATAGAACATAAATAGCCCATTACCCTGCAAATTGGAAATTAAGGAGCTTCCAAATTACGGTGATGGGCTTATTGAATTTTTATAAGCACTACACTACATTAGACTGACCCCAGAAATCGTAACAACGACAGCCATGGACAAAAAAATAAAGTCCCAGACTGTCGCTGTAATTTCGATGTACCGCATTCGTAAGCGGAATAGGATTACGAAAGGATTGCGCCACCCTCGATATGAATGACAGATCCGGTCGTATATGTATTTTTAGCCAAATACACATAAGCCTCAGCAATTTCCTCCGGCTTTGCAACATGCTTCAGCAACAGGGACTTAGCAGTCGCTTGAAACATCGCTTCGCGGCTTTCCTCGTCCATCCCGCTGAATATGGGCGTATCCACTACCCCCGGCGATACGGCGTTGATTCGAATCGGCGCCAAATCCACTGCCAAGCCACGAACAAGCCCTTCAATTGCTGAGTTGATCGCAGCCACCGTCGAAGTGCCATGTGCCGGGCGTATGCTAAATGAACCGGAGGTCAGCGTGATGGACCCGGACTTCTTGATGAAAGGCAAAGCGGCTTTCACAGTCAAGTATTGTCCCCAGAACTTGCTATCAAAGGTCGCCCTTGCAGTGTCGATGGGCAAAGCATCAAAGGTGTCATGGCCGAATCTCCGGTCGCCGTAACGATGAGGTGCTCGATGGGTCCGATGTTCTCAAAGAATGGTTTCATCTGGCGCTCATCCCGGAAATCAAGAACGTGCCCTTGTGCCTTCTCACCCAGCTTCTTCTTCGCCTCATCTACTTTGTTTTGTGACCGGCTGGCGACGATGACGTGAGCACCTTGAGTGAGGAGTGATTTCGCAACCGCCAGGCCAATACCCGATGTGCCGCCTACGATGACCGCTCGATGATTTTGCGATGACATGTTTTATACCTCCTTATTGGATGGGCATTCAGTTGTTAAAGTAGTGACCCTTTTCGAGGTCCGGAATCAGTGCAGGGTGCATTGGCCGCCATCCCAATCGTTCCTGGGTCAATGCGCTTGACGTCGGGTTATCGGCTGACACCGCGAAGGAAAGCCAGCCGAAGTGAGCGTCCGCCTCTTCGCGAGAAATGCTGATCACCGGCAGGTTCAGGTGGCGGCCGATGACGCCGGCGATATCGCGGAAGGGTACACCCTCATCGCTGACCCCGTGCAACCGCGAGCCCGCCGGCGCGGCTTCTACCGCCAACCGGAACAGGCTCGCCGCATCGAGGCGATGCACAGCCGGCCAGCGGTTGGACCCGTCGCCGATGTAGGCAGAGACGCCTTTGGCGCGAGCGATGTCGATAAGTATCTTGACGAAGCCATGATCACCCGGGCCGTGTACGGACGGTGCGAGACGGACGATCGATGCTCGTACTCCGCGCTCAACCAGCGCGATCGCCGCTTTCTCGGAGTGCCGTGGTGTAGTCGGGAGCGGCGTGTCTTCTTCCGTCCCGAGACGTCCCGGCGTGAGCATGAGCGTTCCCGAGGTGACCACGAATGGTTTGTCTGTGCCCTGGAGCGCTGCTCCGATCGCCTCGATAGCCTGCTTATCGGTATCGGCGGCGGCCGCGATAGTCCGAGAAGTCGTGAATGAAGGCCAGGTGAATGACGCCGTCCGCTGCGGCGGCGCCGTCGCGCAGGCTGTCGAGGTCGTCAAGGGCGCCACGATGCACGTCGGCGCCAGCCGCCATCAAGGCTGCGGCGGCTGTGTCCGAGCGGGCAAGCCCGACAACCTGATGCCCTGCCTCGAGGAGCTCGCGAACAACCGCAGATCCGATAAATCCGGTTGCTCCGGTGACAAAAATACGCATATTGAATTCCTCCTCAAATGAAAATGATTACTTACAAGTGAAATGATAAAGTATAGAGTGCACTCGATAGCAATACCGTTCGAACCCATGTTATAATAAAAAAATGGAAAACAAATTTTCGAGCAAACAAGTTTCTGAAAAGACGGGATTAAGCATTCACACCTTGCGATACTATGAACAAATTGGTTTAATTGACGGTATAGTTCGGGACGAAAATGGATATCGCGAGTATTCAGAGTCCGACATCGTATGGTTCCAAGTATTACGTTACTTTCGAGCGATCGGGATGCCCATCCGGGAGATGCAGGAGTTTATGGCCTTGCACAATAGTGAAGTCTCCACAATCACAGCTCGACGAGAATTCATGGAAAGTTATCGCAGTAAAGTTGTCGATCAAATGAAGGAGCTTGAAAAGACACTGGAGAAAATCGATAATAAAATCAATTTTTTCAAAAATCTGGAGGAATCGGATACACGACAAAAGGAACGATAACGTGTTGGAACGTTAGCAATGAAGGACATCTGTAAACAACACCACGGACTGATGTACAAAGTCCATAAAAGTGACAAAGGAGCTGCTGCGGCGGCACTCCTTTTCCTATTACATGTTCAAGCCAATTCTTCACCTTTCGGCCAGGTAGTTTAACGACCTAAAATAAAAAAAGAAGAGCCCATCCTACGGCTCCTCATAAAATCTTATTTTTGCCCATCCGCTTAAGAAGATTTCGATTTGTTGTAAATATCGAAGCCTACGGCGAGCAGCAGCACCATCCCTTTAATGCCCTGCTGCCAGTCGATGCCGAGGCCGATCAAGGACATGCCGTTGTTCATGACGCCCATGACAAGACCGCCGATAATCGCACCCATAACCGTACCAACGCCGCCCGTGGCGGAGGCGCCGCCGATGAAGCAGGCCGCGATGGCATCCAGCTCGAAGTTCGTGCCCGCCTTCGGCGTCGCTGCGTTCAAGCGCGCTGCGAACACGAGGCCGGACAAGGCCGCCAGAACGCCCATATTGACGAACACCCAGAACGTTACCCGCTGCGTTTTCACCCCGGACAGTTTGGCCGCCTTCTCATTGCCGCCCAACGCGTAAATATGCCGTCCCATCACCATCTTGTTCATGACAAAAGAATAAATGATTACGAGGATGGAGAGCAGAATGAGGATGTTCGGAATGCCTTCATATTGCGCCAGAACGTAAGCAAACAGTAAAATGACGACGACAACGGCCGCCAGCTTCGCCGCAAACAAGCCCCCCGGAATGACCTCGAACCGGTACTGCAGCTTCGACTTACGGTTCCGCCATTCCAGCCAGATATAAACGACGGAGAGCGCTACCCCGATCAAGATCGTCAATAGATGGCTATCGCCCAACGGGTCGGCAAGGAAGCCCGAGCTGATTTTCTGAAACATCTTCGGATACGGGGCCAGCGACATCCCGCTCAGCACGATCATCGTTAATCCGCGGAACAGCAGCATGCCGGCCAGCGTGACGATGAACGAAGGAATTTTTACATACGCGACCCAGAACCCCTGCCACGCTCCGACCAGCGCGCCGATGAGGAGACATACGATGACGGAAACCGAGAACGGCATATGATGGGTTACCATCATTACACCGGATATGGCTCCGACGAAGGCCGCCACCGATCCGACGGACAAGTCGATGCAGCCCGTAATAATGACAAGCAGCATGCCGACGGCCAAGATAAGAATGTAGCTGTTTTGGAGTATCAAGTTCGTCACGTTAAGCGGCTTAAGCAGCGTGCCGTCGGACAAAATTTGAAACAGCAGCGAGATGAGCACCAGCGCGATAATCATCCCGTATTGCCGGAAGTTGTTCTTAAATAGGTTAACTACGGTCTGCATGGTCGCTTCCCCTCGATTTCGTCATATATTTCGCGATCGTTTCCTGCGAAGCCTCTGCGCGGCTCAGCTCTCCGGTTATCCGGCCTTCGCTCATAATGTAGATCCGGTCGCACATGCCAAGAATCTCCGGAAGCTCCGAGGAGATAAGCAGCACGCCTTTGCCTTCCCCGCGAGCTCGTTGATGATCGAATAGATTTCGTACTTGGCGCCGACGTCGATTCCCCGCGTCGGTTCGTCGAGGATCAGGATATCCGGTTTTGCAAAAATCCATTTGCTGAGCACGACCTTCTGCTGGTTGCCTCCGCTTAAGTTCCCGGTTTTCTGCAAAATGCTCGGCGTCTTGATGTTCATCTTCTTTCGGAACGATTCCGCCTGAACGATTTCCTCGTTGTCGATAACCACCCCCCGCTTGGAAATCGCGGATAAGTTGCTTAGCGTAATATTTCGCTTAATGTCGTCGATTAGAATCAAGCCGTAGTTTTTGCGGTCTTCCGTTACGTAGGCTAGGCCGTGTTTAATCGCTTTATTGATATCGGTCAGTTCGACTTCTTCTCCCCGAATGCGAACCCGCCCGCTGATTTTCGTCCCATACGACCGGCCGAACAGGCTCATCGCCAGCTCCGTGCGCCCCGCCCCCATTAGTCCCGCAATGCCGACCACTTCTCCTTGCCTGATGTGCAGATTAACTTCGTCGATGACTTTGCGCTCCGGATGAACCGGATGGTATACGTTCCAGCCGTTCACTTCGAAAATCGTTTCGCCGATGTTCGGCGTTCGAACCGGATACCGCTGGGTTAAATCGCGGCCGACCATCCCTTTGATAATACGGTCCTCATTGACGTTGTCCTGCTTCATATCGAGCGTCTCGATGGTTTGACCGTCGCGCAGAATCGTGATCGAGTCGGCGACCTTGGCGATCTCGTTCAGCTTGTGCGAGATCATGATGGAAGTAATTCCCTGCGTTTTAAATTCAAGAAGCGGCTGGAGCAAATTTTCGCTGTCGTCTTCGTTGAGAGCCGCCGTCGGTTCGTCCAGAATGAGCAATTTGACTTCCTTCGATAACGCTTTGGCGATTTCGATGAGCCGCTGCTTGCCTACCCCCAAATTCGTAACGAGCGTCTGCGGCGACTCGTTCAGTCCCACCTTTCCCAGCGACTCTCTCGTCCTCCGGATCGTTTCGTTCCAATGGACGATGCCGCGTTTGGCCTGCTCGTTGCCGAGAAAAATATTTTCGGCGATCGATAAATAGGGGATTAACGCCAGCTCTTGATGGATAATAACGATGCCAAGCTGTTCGCTTTGCTTAATATCCTTAAATTCGCATACGCGGCCCTCGAACAAAATGTCCCCGCTGTACGTGCCGTGCGGATACACGCCGCTGAGTACTTTCATCAGCGTCGATTTGCCCGCTCCGTTCTCTCCCATCAGCGCATGAATTTCTCCCTGCTTCACCTTCAGATTGACGTTCTCCAGCGCCTTCACCCCGGGAAACGTCTTCGTTATGTTCCTCATCTCCAAGAGGATCTCGGTCATGCCTACACCGCCTTCCTTAATGGATCTAGTGGCCGCCCGACGGCCGCCACTAGATCGCGCTCATTCGTCCATGCCGATATTATTTGCCGAGCTGATCCTGCTTGTAATAGCCGCTGTCGACAAGAACCTGCTGAACGTTCGACTTGTCGACCGATACAGGCGTTAGGAGATAAGCCGGAACCACTTTCACGCCGTTGTTGTACGTCTTCTCGTCGTTTACTTCCACCTTGCTGCCCTTCAGCAGACTGTCGGCCATCTGTACCGCTTTTTTGGCGAGCTCGCGGGTATCCTTGAACACCGTCTGCGTTTGTTCGCCGGCCATAATCGATTTCACCGACGCCAGCTCGGCATCTTGACCGGTAATAACCGGCATCGGTTTGGCGGAGCCGTACCCTACGCCTTTAAGAGAGGAAATGATGCCGATACTGATGCCGTCATATGGAGAAAGTACAGCGTCCACTTTGTCGTTTGCATAGTTTTTGCTCAGCAGGTTATCCATCCGCGCCTGTGCCGTCGCACCATCCCAGCGAAGCGTCGCCACCTGCTCGAATGCCGTCTGCTTGCTCTTCACGACCAGCTTGCCGGAATCGATATACGGCTTAAGGATGGACATCGCGCCGTTGAAGAAGAACTGTGCGTTGTTGTCGTCCGGGGAGCCTGCGAACAGCTCGATGTTGAACGGACCTTTGCCGTCCTTGAGACCCAGCTTCTGCTCAATGTAGGAAGCTTGCAGCACGCCGACCTTGAAGTTATCGAACGTCGCATAGTAGCTGACGAAATCGCTTTTCCGGATCAAGCGGTCGTAGGAGATAACCTGAATCTTCTTGTCGTTCGCCTTCTTCAGCACGTCCGTCAGCGATTCGCCGTCGATCGGCGCGATGACGAGCACATTAACGCCCTTCGTAATCATGTTCTCGATTTGGGATACCTGGTTCTCGACTACGTCCTCACCGTACTGCAGGTCGGTTTTATAGCCGAGCTTCTTGAACTCGTTCACCATGTTCTCGCCGTCATGAACCCAGCGCTCCGACGATTTGGTCGGCATCGAGATGCCCACGAATTTCGCCGCTGCATCCCCGGAGCCTCCTGCCTGTTTGTCATCCGTCTTCGACGTGCTGCCTCCACCTGAGGCCGCTCCACCGCTTGCCGCCTGCTGTCCGCCGCCGCAAGCCGCAAGCGCAAAAATCATTACCATCAACACTGCAAGCCATCCGAATTTTTTCATTCCGACCGTCCCTCCGACTATCGTTTTGTTGTGCTGCACGATGAATCTTATCACCCCTTGCCGGGTGACGTCTTTCGAGTCCGCCGAACGTTTTTTATAAAAATTAAACTTTCGCGTGATGTATAAAGTTCATAAAAAAGGTTACCGTAATTCGAAAGACCCCATCGAAAAAATGCGCTACAATGTAAGGAGAGAACAAACATGGGGGCAGGTCGAATTGAAAAAAATCATCGTCGTCTATATGGTTTTGATTACTGCATTCGTCGCTTATTTGGCCTTCCATCAGTTCAAGCTGAACGCATCGAAGACATTTGGGCAGGACGGCGGCCTTCGGGGCGAAATCGATGAGAAATACGTCATGGTGACGTTCCAAGCGGGGATGGATTACTGGAAGAAAGGGCTGAAAGGATTTGAGGATGCGGCCAAAGCCTTGAATGTATCCGTCGAATACCGGGGCGCAACCCAATACGACGCTATTGAAGAGAACACCGTGCTAGAGCAGGTCATCGCCAAGAAACCGGCCGGAATCGCCGTCACCGCCATCAATCCGGATGCCCTGACCGAAACAATCAATAAGGCGGTCCAAGCCGGGATTCCGATTGTAGTGTTCGACTCGAACGCCAAGGGCAGCAAAGCGCGGGCGTTCCTCGGGACCGACAACCGTTCGGCAGGCGCGACAGCCGCCAGACAGCTGGGGAGCTGCTCGGAGGCGCCGGCGGCGTCGCCATTATTTCGCAGCCCAATCAGCTGAACCATCAGGAGCGTACCGACGGATTCATCGATATGATCAAAAGCAGCTATCCCCAAATCAAAGTGGTCGCTGTGGAGAACGGCAAGGGCGATCAGGAGGTATCCGAGCAAGCCGCCCGCCGCCTGATTGAGCAGTACCCGGATTTGAACGGCATCTTCGCGACGGAAGCGAACGGCGGGATCGGCGTCGGTAACGCACTCGTTCAAACCGGCAAGTCCGGCAAGATTAAAGTGATCGGCTTCGATACCGATAAAGGAACGCTCGATATGGTCAAGAACGGCATCTTGTCCGCCACGCTGGCGCAGGGCACCTGGAATATGGGTTACTGGTCGCTGCAGTATTTATTTCATCAGCATCATGGCTTGGTCGATTCGACAGGAGGAGCCGGCGGCTCGCTCCCGGTGTACACCGATACGGGAATTACAGTCGTGACCAAAGCCAACGTGGACGACTACTATGCGAAATAATTGGATGCCGCCGGTCAAACTGAAGCATATGCCGATTCGTTACAAGCTGATCGTGCTGTTCATTCTGGTCAGTATCGTGCCTTCCATCCTGCTTGGGGGTCTGATCAGCTTCGCCGTGAGCGATACGATTGAGAAGCAAATTAACACGAATACGCTGCAGCTCATCGACAATGTGAACAAGTCGCTGGAAACGTTCGTAAATGAAATGCAGAATACGACCTATATGATATCGTTCAATCCGGATATTACGGCGTTTCTTGATCACAGTACATCCGATCTGGCAGAGGCTGCGCAGACGGAACAAATGTACCGGATGAAGAAATTTTTGCAAGGGTTTACAACTCTGCATTCGGAAATCGCGGGGATTCTGGTGGCTAGCGACAAGGGCGACTACATCAGTAACGACATGTATCCCCGTTCCTCCGGCAAGCTGACGGACGAATCCTGGTACAAAGAGGCGGAAGCCGGGCGCGGAATCTTCCGACTGCTTGGCCATCCGCATAACCGCGGCATTTCGAATCATGTCAATTACAAGGACGAGGAGCTGGTTACCGCGGTTCGCGCCATCCTGGACCCCGCCACGCAGAAAGTCAAGGGCGTCGTTCTGATCGACCTCAAGCCGCGGGTGATCGCCGAAACGGTGCGCGACGTCCGGCTGGGAAAATCCGGGTATTTGATGGTGACGGACGGGAACGGCGAGAGCATTTATACGCCGCCGCATCCGGTATTGACGGGAATTCCCAAAGAATGGCTCGGAGACAGCAACTCCGGGGTCATTTCCGAATCGGTCAACAACAACCACTTTCAGCTTATTTACCGCAAATCCGATTTTACGGGCTGGACGACGATCGGCGTCTTTCCGATGTGGGAAACCGCCAACGACATAAGCAAGATCAGCTTCTACATCGTTTGCTTTATCTTTTTCGTCTGCATGGTGGGGCTGGGTCTCTCGTATTACTTATCGGTTACGATCACGAAGCCGATCTGGAAACTGATGGCCTTGATGCAGAAAGTAGAAACGGGCAATTTGACGATTCGTTATACCGGCCATCACGACGATGAGGTCGGCATTCTCGGAAGGGCTTTCAACGTCATGCTGACCCAGATCAACAAGCTGATCAAAGAAGTGGCCAGCAAGGAGCAGCAAAAAAGGGAGGCGGAGCTTCGCAATTTGCACGCCCAGATCAAGCCGCATTTCCTGTATAACACGCTCGATACGATTCATTGGCTCGCTCACCAGCGCGGAGCGAACGAAATAACCGAAGTCGTCGATTCGCTGTCCACACTCTTCCGTATCGGCTTAAGCAAGGGGAAGGAAATCATCCCCCTTTTTCAGGAAATCGAACATGTGCGAAGCTATCTCAAAATCCAAAAGACGCGTTACCGGAGCAAGTTAGACTATACGATCGACATCCCGCCCGAAGCCGAGGGTCTCTATGTCATGAAGCTGATCGTGCAGCCGATCGTGGAGAACGCGATTTACCACGGTATCAAAGAACGCCGCGGCCCCGGATGCATCCGGATTACAGGCGAGGTCCGGGACGGCAAGGTGCTTCTGCACATCCGGGACGACGGCAAGGGCATGGACGAGCGGACACTCGCCGCGCTGCGGAACAGCTTGGAGTCGGTGAAGCAGGCGATCGTCCGGCAAGCGGAGAATCAGGAGCATAGACAGACGGAGACGGGCGTCGTACCGGCCGCCTCCGAAGGCGGGTACGGGCTTTTGAACGTTCAATCGCGCCTCGTGCTTACGTTCGGCGAGGCCTGCGGCCTGGCGGTCGAAAGCGAGCCCGGCAAAGGTACGCTTGTCACCATTGTTCATCCGTATATGAAAGAAATGCATCTGGAGGTGCTTGACCATGAGTCTGTGGAAGGTCGTAATAGCGGATGACGAAGCACTGATCCGTGAAGGAATCCGCGGCTCGATCCCTTGGGATCAAATGCACATGACCGTCGTCGGCGAAGCGGAGGACGGCGAGGAAGCACTGGAGCTTGCGCTCACGTGGGAAGCCGACCTCATGCTCGTCGATTTGAACATGCCGATCATGGACGGACTTACGCTGATTCGTGAGCTTCGGGCGAAGCGGCCGGAATGCCGTATCATTATCGTCACCGGCCATGAGGAATTTGCTTACGCGCAGGAAGCGCTCCGGCTGAATGTGGACGATTACGTCTTGAAACCGATCCGGATCGACCAGTTGACTTACGTTATCACGGAGGCGAAGAAGCAACTGGAACAGCAGACGGCCCAGCAGAAGTACTTCGAGCTTGCGAACCGGCAAATTTTCAAAAATATATCGTTATTGCGCGAGCGCTTCTGCCTGGAATGGATTGAAGGTGAGCTCAATGCGGTTCAAATTAACGAACAGCTTCAATTTCTGCAGCCGCCGAATTCAGCGCCGCGCCTCATCGGCGTCATCCGTTGGCCGGAGGTCAGCCGGGGGCGGCCCGTCCTTCCCGAGAACGACCGGCGGCTCGTTCTTATTCGCCATCGAGAACATTCTCGGCGAGTATTTGGCAGGCATGCCGCATGTCATCTTCCGCGACAGGACCGGCCTGATCGTCGTCTTGACTTGGGATTTCGTCGCGGAGGAAACGCTCGCCCAGCTGGAGCAATCGATAGCCAAATATTTGAAAATTTCGACCCTGCAGCATTTCGCCGGAGTGAACGGGCTGACCGGCGTACCTGCCGCGTACCAGGAAGCCAGGCAAGGCGTGTATCAGGATACGCAAATTTCCCCTTGGTCCGTAGGGGCAAGCTCTTCGTTCAAGAGCATTACGCGGATCCCGATGTGACGCTCGAGCAAGCGGCCGAACGGCTTCAGGTATCTCCGGTCTATTTCGGCAGAGTGTTCAAGCAGGAGCTCGGTGTCTCTTTCGGCCAGCACTTGACTCAAACCCGAATAAAACGGGCCATTCAGCTTCTGACGTCAACCGATCTGAGCATACTGGAAATCGCCGAACGCGTCGGCTACCATTCCCAGCATTACTTCAGTACTTCATTCCGTAAGACGACGGGAATGTCCCCGATCCAGTACCGCAAAGGCGGCTCCGCGGAAGACCAAGAGGCGGAGTAGTTGATCCCGTGTTCAGCTGCCCTTCCGCCGATATCGATAGTTTAACGGAGACAGCCACCTTATCCAGAGCCGGCAATGATGAATTTCGTTGTTGCGGTTGCGAAGGTAATCAGGGCGGACAGATACGCTTGAAAGATGGGAGAGTTTGGGGAGAAATGAGGCTGCGAGGAAAATGGCGGAAAATCGACCCGTGCAAATCGACCTTGCCGACCGACACAAAGTTGGCCGGCTTGGAAGGGCCTTGTATTCCTTCTTCAAGGTCCATGGTCGATAAACAGTGCAGGCTGCGCTATTCGCTGCGTTTGTTGCGCCAGGAGCGCCGCTTGCTCAAGCCGCTGCATTTCTTGGGTGCTGGCCTCAGCGCCGTATTGCGATTGAGCCTGCTCCAGCTCTTGCTGAGCTTGGTGCAGTCGCTGATGTGCCCCCCGCATCTGCTCTGGATCGGAGCCGCTTTGCGCCTGAATCAGTGCTTGTTGCGCTTGCTGCGCCCGTTGGATCGCTTGCTGGATTGCTTGTTCGATTCCGCCTTGCACCATGCCAATCCTACCTTCCCGACTTGGAATTTGTTGATATCACACCAACAGGATTTAGCTTGTCAACAAGGCCGTAATAAAATTCCTTCAGCTATGTCTGCAACATTGTTCATTAGAATCAGTTGACGATGGATAGCGGCACCGGTCTGATCCTGCTTCGTACATTAAACATGAATGTTCATGTATCGGCACTTCGATGTAGGGAATGCTATTTCAAGGTTCATCTGACTTATATGATCAAAGCGAAGGGGTAACAAGATATGGGCAAGATTCATGTTCTAAGTGTTCCTAGCGCAAAGGCGCCATTTGAAAAGACTACCATCGAGTGAAGACAATTACGTCAGGACGACGTCCTAATCGATATTAAGTTTAGCGGAATTTGCCACTCCGATATCCACAGTGCATACGATGAATGGGGTGGCGGAATCTTCCCCATGGTTCCCGGTCACGAAATCGCCGGGGTTGTGTCAGCGGTAGGATCCAAAGTAACCAAATTTGCTGTTGGCGACCGCGTCGGTGTAGGCCGCTTTGTGGACTTCTGCGGAGAGTGCGAATACTGCCTCCGGGGCGATGAGCAATTTTGCAAAAAAAGGCGTAGTTTCAACGTATAATTCTTTAGACTACGAGGGCAATCCGACTTACGGGGGATACAGCCAAAAAATCGTGGTGACGGAAAGATTCGTCGTTCGCATTCCCGACAGTCTGGATCTGAAAGTTGCAAGCCCCCTGCTCTGGGCGGGCATCACCACATTTCCCTTGAAGCACTGGAATGCCGGCCCGAGGAAGAAAGTGGCCATTGTCGGAATGGGAGGCCTTGGCCATCTGGCGATTCAATATGCGCATGCCATGGGTGCCGAAGTAACCGTCTTGAGCCGGTCCATGAACAAGCAAAGTGAAGCGCTCCGTTTTGGCGCGGACCATTACAACGCAACCGAAGATCCTGCCACCTTTACTACACTCTCCGCTTATTTTGACCTGATCTTAAACACCGTGTCTGCCAATCTTAACGTGGATGCGTACTTATCCATGCTTCGCGTAGACGGAACGCTTGTCAATGTCGGTGCTCCCGGCAAGCCGGATCAATACAATGTGTTTTCCTTAATCATGGGTCGCCGCAGCCTCGCAGGATCGTTGGTAGGCGGAATTCGGGAAACGCAAGAGATGCTCGATTTCTCCGCTCAACACGGCATAACCCCTCAAATTGAAGTGATCCGTGCTGACCAAGTTGGCGAAGCGTATGAGCGAGTCCTCCGCAGCGATGTACGTTACCGATTCGTTATCGACGTTTCTACCTTGTAGATCATAAAAGATGCATTGCTCTTGATGAAAGATGGGTTAGCCGGCAATAGGCTGACCCGTTTTTTATTTCTAAAAGCATGTCAAGCAATCCCCCTCCTTCCCTTTATCCCTCATCTAGCCCATTTGTCACTTAAGTACAGACTTTTATTGCATGCACTGCGTATGCTGATAAGCCACGACCAGAGCAAAGGTCAGCAAAGCATGCTGATGAGAGCATACGTCCATTGTCTCATGGTAAAGTTCATTGTCGTTCTCCTTTAACCGAAATAGTTGTGGAAAGAATTGCGAAGCATTATTTGGAAGCAAAACATTCGCCGGCTTGCTGTATACGGGAGAATTGCTCCGTATTGACTTTCATCGGATTCGGGTTGTTCTTTGCTGTACTGATTGATTCGGACTGTGAGCCGATGAAGATGATGACGGCAATAACTTCAAAAAACAAAATAACGTTGATCCATTTCTTTGGCATCCCTTGTTTGCTCTTCTCCCTAGCAGATTTATTCATTCTAGCTTTTCGCGGATCTCCATTCGCAATTAATTTACCCCATAATAGACGAGCATCTAGTTATTCAAATCAATAATGATCGATTAAACAACACCTGTCTTTTATAATTATAAAAAGAATCCATATCCTTGCAATGGTCAAATACACGCGATTCGTCCATTATTAAACAAACCGTTTAATGCTGTTAATTATTTATGAAAAATGAGCAAAGAACAATTTGCATTCGAAGCCTTTCCTTGGCATTCTCTTCGAAACCCTTTCCGTACCCTAGCTTGGCCCCATAACCTCCGAACATAACAAAAAAGCCTCCTAATCAATAGGAGACTCTTGGTCAACTGGATAATATCCCGGGTGGGAAAGATTCAGTTTAGTACATGCCCTGAGAGATGCGGCCTTATGGCCGACTGCGAAGGATTCCTATCGAAGTTTATGCTCCGACGAACTCCTTCGTTCTCATCTAGCTCATGTCACTTATTTCATATACGTGCCCTGAGAGATTCGAACTCCCGACCTTTTGATTCGTAGTCAAACGCTCTATCCGGCTGAGCTAAGGGCACATGAAAAGCTCACTTTAGAGGAGCTTTTAGGCTTGGCGACGTTCTACTCTCCCAGGACCCTTCGGTCCAAGTACCATCGACGCTGGAAGGCTTAACGGTCGTGTTCGGGATGGGTACGCGTGGTTCCCTTCCGCCATCATCACCAAACCGGATTTTTCGTGAAGCTTCTTCTTCAGAAGCCGCTTCGAGAAAATATCCCAGAGCTTGCGCCCTGAAAACTGGATCGAAACAAGTATTTTCGCTGAAACTCTTTATGCTCGCTTAATTTACCGTTGCTTATGCTTCCGTTGGGGTTTTGCTGTCGCAAAACCTGTAGGATAAGCCCTCGACCGATTAGTATTCGTCAGCTCCACACGTTGCCGCGCTTCCACCCCGAACCTATCTACCTCGTCGTCTACAAGGGGTCTTACATACTGGGAAATCTCATCTTGAGGGGGCTTCACGCTTAGATGCTTTCAGCGCTTATCCCTTCCGTACTTGGCTATCCAGCCGTGCTCCTGGCGGAACAACTGGTACACCAGCGGTACGTCCATCCCGGTCCTCTCGTACTAAGGACAGCTCCTCTCAAATTTCCTGCGCCCGCGACAGATAGGGACCGAACTGTCTCACGACGTTCTGAACCCAGCTCGCGTACCGCTTTAATGGGCGAACAGCCCAACCCTTGGGACCTACTTCAGCCCCAGGATGCGATGAGCCGACATCGAGGTGCCAAACCTCCCCGTCGATGTGGACTCTTGGGGGAGATAAGCCTGTTATCCCCAGGGTAGCTTTTATCCGTTGAGCGATGGCCCTTCCATGCGGTACCACCGGATCACTAAGCCCGACTTTCGTCCCTGCTCGACCTGTTTGTCTCGCAGTCAAGCTCCCTTCTGCCTTTGCACTCTTCGAATGATTTCCAACCATTCTGAGGGAACCTTGGGGCGCCTCCGTTACTCTTTAGGAGGCGACCGCCCCAGTCAAACTGCCCACCTGACACTGTTCCCGCACCCGATCAGGGTGCCAGGTTAGAACTCCGATACGATCAGGGTGGTATCCCAACGGCGCCTCCACCGAAGCTGGCGCTCCGGCTTCTCAGGCTCCCACCTATCCTGTACAGATCGTACCAAAGTCCAATATCAAGCTGCAGTAAAGCTCCATGGGGTCTTTCCGTCTTGTCGCGGGTAACCTGCATCTTCACAGGTATTAAAATTTCACCGGATCTCTCGTCGAGACAGCGCCCAAGTCGTTACGCCATTCGTGCGGGTCAGAATTTACCTGACAAGGAATTTCGCTACCTTAGGACCGTTATAGTTACGGCCGCCGTTTACTGGGGCTTCGGTTCACAGCTTCGGATTACTCCTAACCGCTCCCCTTAACCTTCCAGCACCGGGCAGGCGTCAGCCCGTATACTTCGCCTTGCGGCTTCGCACAGACCTGTGTTTTTGCTAAACAGTCGCTTGGGCCTTTTCACTGCGGCCCCCTCGGGCTATTCACCCTACCGAGGCACCCCTTCTCCCGAAGTTACGGGGTCATTTTGCCGAGTTCCTTAACGAGAGTTCTTCCGCGCGCCTTAGCATCCTCTGCTCGCCTACCTGTGTCGGTTTGCGGTACGGGCACCTTCTCCCTGGCTAGAGGCTTTTCTCGGCGACTTGAACTCATGACCTTCGGTACTGTAATTTTCCCTCCCCATCACAGCCCAGCCTTACGATGTGCGGATTTGCCTACACATCAGCCTCACTGCTTGGACGAGCATCCATCGGCTCGCGTCACTATCCTTCTGCGTCACCCCATCGCTCATAACGGTTCACGGTGGTACAGGAATTTCAACCTGTTGTCCTTCGACTACGCCTTTCGGCCTCGCCTTAGGTCCCGACTAACCCTGAGTGGACGAACCTTCCTCAGGAACCCTTAGGCTTTCGGCGGATCAGATTCTCACTGATCTTTTCGTTACTCATACCGGCATTCTCACTTGTAACCGCTCCAGCTGTCCTTACGATCAACCTTCACTGCTGTTACAACGCTCCCCTACTGCCCTTACGGACCCATAGCTTCGGTGGTGTGTTTAGCCCCGTTACATTTTCGGCGCAGAGTCACTCGACCAGTGAGCTATTACGCACTCTTTGAATGGTGGTCGCTTCTAAGCCAACATCCTGGTTGTCTGCGCAACTCCACATCCTTTCCCACTTAACACACACTTGGGGACCTTAGCTGATGATCTGGGCTGTTTCCCTCTTGACAATGGATCTTAGCACTCACTGTCTGACTCCCGGGCATCAAGTCTGCGGCATTCAGAGTTTGACTGGACTTGGTAACCCTTGGCGGGCCCCGCACCCAATCAGTGCTTTACCTCCGCGACTCTAACCCGAGGCTAGCCCTAAAGCTATTTCGGGGAGAACCAGCTATCTCCGAGTTCGATTGGAATTTCTCCGCTACCCCCACCTCATCCCCGAATTTTTCAACATTCGTGGGTTCGGGCCTCCAGTGCGTGTTACCGCACCTTCACCCTGGACAGGGGTAGATCACCCGGTTTCGGGTCTACGTCCACGTACTCATGCGCCCTATTCAGACTCGCTTTCGCTGCGGCTTCGGCTTCTCACCTTAACCTCGCACGGGAACGTAACTCGCCGGTTCATTCTACAAAAGGCACGCCATCACCCGTTAACGGGCTCTGACTTCTTGTAAGCACACGGTTTCAGGTTCTTTTTCACTCCGCTCCCGCGGTTCTTTTCACCTTTCCCTCACGGTACTGCTTCACTATCGGTCGCCAGGGAGTATTTAGCCTTGGCAGATGGTCCTGCCGGATTCCCACGAGGTTTCACGTGTCTCGCGGTACTCGGGATCCGTCTAGAGATTTCGTTTGCTTTCGGCTACGGGATTGTTACCCTCTGTGATGGGCCTTTCCAGACCTCTTCACCTAACAAACTCATCTCACATTGACGTCCCACAACCCCAGGGGGCAAGCCCCCTGGTTTGGGCTAATCCGCTTTCGCTCGCCGCTACTGACGGAATCACTTTTGTTTTCTTTTCCTGAGGGTACTTAGATGTTTCAGTTCCCCTCGTCTGCCTCCAATGTAGCTATGTATTCACTACATGGTGACTGCGAATTACCGCAGCCGGGTTTCCCCATTCGGACATCCCCGGATCAAAGCCTGCTTACGGCTCCCCGAGGCGTTATCGTTGTTCGCCACGTCCTTCTTCGGCTCCTGGCGCCTAGGCATCCTCCGTGTGCTCTTATTAGCTTAACCTCGTTGCAATGCAAAGCATTGTCAACCTTCATGCGTTAGCATGACACCGGTAAGCATAAGCATACATACCGACATTTACTGTCGGTGCTGACGATTTCTTGCGAAATCGCAGCGGAATACTTCAGCTAATTTACTTTGTTTCGATATCCAGTTTTCAAGGAACAAGTTCGCTGCCGTTATCGGCAGGAAGATTATCTTAGCATGCCCCGGCCTATTGATGCAACCATCAACTTTTGCCAAAAGCCTTGCTATGATTTGAAAGGCATTGCACCTTTCAAAACTGAACACGAGTGAGTGCTGTTCACAACCGAAGTTGCTGTATTGTCCGTCGCCCTACAGACGACATGGACTCCATAGAAAGGAGGTGATCCAGCCGCACCTTCCGATACGGCTACCTTGTTACGACTTCACCCCAATCATCTACCCCACCTTCGGCGGCTGGCTCCTTGCGGTTACCCCACCGACTTCGGGTGTTGTAAACTCTCGTGGTGTGACGGGCGGTGTGTACAAGACCCGGGAACGTATTCACCGCGGCATGCTGATCCGCGATTACTAGCAATTCCGACTTCATGCAGGCGAGTTGCAGCCTGCAATCCGAACTGAGACCGGCTTCTAAGGATTCGCTCCGGATCGCTCCTTCGCTTCCCGTTGTACCGGCCATTGTAGTACGTGTGTAGCCCAGGTCATAAGGGGCATGATGATTTGACGTCATCCCCACCTTCCTCCGGTTTGTCACCGGCAGTCACTCTAGAGTGCCCAACCAAATGCTGGCAACTAAAGTCAAGGGTTGCGCTCGTTGCGGGACTTAACCCAACATCTCACGACACGAGCTGACGACAACCATGCACCACCTGTCTCCTCTGTCCCGAAGGCCTACGCTATCTCTAGCGTATTCAGAGGGATGTCAAGACCTGGTAAGGTTCTTCGCGTTGCTTCGAATTAAACCACATACTCCACTGCTTGTGCGGGTCCCCGTCAATTCCTTTGAGTTTCACTCTTGCGAGCGTACTCCCCAGGCGGAGTGCTTACTGTGTTTACTTCGGCACCAAGGGTATCGAAACCCCTAACACCTAGCACTCATCGTTTACGGCGTGGACTACCAGGGTATCTAATCCTGTTTGCTCCCCACGCTTTCGCGCCTCAGCGTCAGTTACAGTCCAGAAAGCCGCCTTCGCCACTGGTGTTCCTCCACATCTCTACGCATTTCACCGCTACACGTGGAATTCCGCTTTCCTCTCCTGCACTCAAGCCACCCAGTTTTCAGTGCGAACCGGGGTTGAGCCCCGGGCTTAAACACCAAACTTAAGCGGCCGCCTGCGCGCGCTTTACGCCCAATAATTCCGGACAACGCTTGCCCCCTACGTATTACCGCGGTCGCTGGCACGTAGTTAGCCGGGGCTTTCTTCTCAGGTACCGTCACCCTCGGGGCAGTTACTCCCCAAGGCGTTCTTCCCTGGCAACAGAGCTTTACGATCCGAAAACCTTCATCACTCACGCGGCGTTGCTCCGTCAGACTTGCGTCCATTGCGGAAGATTCCCTACTGCTGCCTCCCGTAGGAGTCTGGGCCGTGTCTCAGTCCCAGTGTGGCCGATCACCCTCTCAGGTCGGCTACGCATCGTCGCCTTGGTGAGCCATTACCCCACCAACTAGCTAATGCGCCGCAGGCCCATCTGTAAGCCACAGCTTGCGCCGTGTTTCATAACCGCATCATGCGACGCGGCTAATTATCCGGTCTTAGCTACCGTTTCCGGTAGTTATCCCGATCTTACAGGCAGGTTGCCTACGTGTTACTCACCCGTCCGCCGCTAACCCCGAAGGGTCCGCTCGACTTGCATGTATTAGGCACGCCGCCAGCGTTCGTCCTGAGCCAGGATCAAACTCTCCAATAAAGGTAAAACTTAATTAGAGAATTGATTGCTCAATTCGTTACTGACTTCTTGATATGAATCTCAAAATGAGATTCGCACTCACTCGTTGTTCAGTTTTCAAAGAACAATGTCTTGCTTTGCAAGCTCATCAGCTTTAGCAGCAGACAAGAAACTACTTTATCACATTTACTATCTCAATGCAAGCTCAATGTTTTCCATTCTTGGGAGCATGTCCGGCAAGCTCAGAATAACATATTAACTTGCTGCTTCGGAGTCATTGTTTTCGCAACGACGACCGGGAAAATTAATTTATCATATTTACTATCTCAATGCAAGTTCAATGTTTTCCATTCTTGGGAGCTAGCCCATCAAGCTCAGAAGAACATTCAAACTTGTTTTGCGCCGGCGCATTGTTTTTCCCAACGTCGACCGGGAAAATTAATTTAACACATTAATTTGCATGCTGCAAGTGCATTTTTTTCCATCTTGGCGATTGCGTTTTGTTTTTTGGTGAAGATGTTCTGCCTCACTACAAGTTCTTGCTGTACCGCCGATTGGTCACCCTTTTAGCTTAGGCACTACTTCCATTAATGAATCCAGCGGTTCTTGTTTCTCTAATGAAATAAGCCCTGTGTTTTGTAATGCTAAACCGACTTGGGTGCATATCCACCGCCATAAAGCTTCCTTCTCAACTTCGTTTGACTGTTCCTTGCCACGCATGACGATATCCGCGAGCACCGCTTCCAAAGCCGCCTTGTCGAATTCAATTTCCTCCATGGGTTCCCGTTCGGATTCCATCCGGATTGTAAACCAGTCATTATATTTGATCTCGTAGATCGTCTTCTCCATGTGCTGAGCCTCCGTTAGCAAATATGTTTTATCATTTGCCCAAACCACTGCGGCTATCCACGTATAAGCAGACTATTTCATCAAGAGAATACCGAATAGTCATCATGGATTTGGAGAAACTCTCTATAGGACCGAGCAGACCAAATAAAAGGACGGGATACAACATGTCGGAAACTACAAACCGTGACGCAGCAGATCGAATTTCGGCGAGCTACGGAAAATACCCCTCAACCTCCGCCAAGGAAAGTAACGAAAACGACATTCAAATGAAATCCGAGAAAGCCGCTTTTCAAGAAAAGCAACGAACATAAAGTAAATGCATTAGCTTACCCTCAATCTTATAAGTATCGTTCTTAAGTTTGCCGTTCAGCATAACAACTGCCGACGCGGCAAGCTTTTTTCATGAACCGCCTATCCGCCTCCAACACCATTGAAGCCTATCCTGTTGACCCCGATTCCCCCAAGCTGTCGGCAAGGCAGGCATACGGCATCATGCGATGCCCTTAAGCTTGCAGGGAGGGGACGGATGACAGGGCGTTTTCAATTCCGGCTGAATGCCGCCGTAAACCAGGTTGTTGTTGCCGGCGGGATCCCGATTTCGTTCCCGGTTCCAACAGAAAGAACAGCCTCCCAAGCCATCTTAGCTCAGGAAACTGCTCTTTAGGCGTTTCCGGTACTTGAGTTATGATTCTTTTCCAACTAGAAAAGCGGCGACTTCCGCCAGCCGGGAAGCGTAACCCCATTCATTGTCATACCAGGCGGCAATGGACAATAGCCCTCCTTGTACGTGCGTCAAGGGCAGGTCAATAATGGAGGAATGGGGATCACCTACAATACGGGAGGAAGCCCACTCGCCCTCCAGGACATCCAGAACTCCCTTCAGCTCACCTTCTCTCGCCGCCAGTCGGAACATATCATTGATTTCTTGGGCTGTGCAGGATTTCTCCGTTACCAGATTAAGCTCTGCAATGCTGCCCGTACGAGTCGGGATCCGGTAGGCCTTGCCGGTAATTTGCAGATCGGGCCAAATAAACTTGAGCGCTTTCGCCGCTCCCGAAGACGATGGAATGATATTTTCAGCTTGCCGCCCAAGAATCCCGGCGATCCTTCATCGGCTGATCGGTTAATGATTGCGTGTTGGTATACGAGTGAACCGTCGAGAACAAGCCGTATTGAATGCCGTAATTTTCCCTGACTAATTTAACGACCGGAGCTAGTGCATTGGTTGTACAGCTCGCCATACTGATAATTTTATGCTTCTCCGGATCAAAGCTGTCCAGGTTGATTCCTTTAAGCAGGACGGCGTCGCAGTCCTCGAGGCTCTTGCTCGGACCGCTGACAAGCACACGCTTGGCGCCGCGGTCCAAGTGCAATTGGGCAACAGGTCTCGTTACCGCACGCCCCGTACAGTCAACCACCAGCTCAACACCCAATACTCCCCAGTTAGGGATTTCACTGGACGAATTCAGGTATCGAATTTCCCGGTCACCTATGATGATAGCTCCCTCTCGGCTGGAAACTCCTTCATGCCAACGCTTGTAATTCGTATCGACTTCAAAGAGAGCAGCAAGTGCCGCCTCGTCTTTTATATCCGAAATAAATACGGTACGAAGAGCTTCTCCTGAAGTGCCACCCGAAGTAATTGCCGGCCGATTCGGCCGAACCCGAATATTGCAATGTTCCCCATAATATCCTCCATAGGTTAATAGATTTAGTAACATGGATAGTCATCATGCTAGGCTATATGTTCCAAGCATTTACCTATCCGATTGTGCTTTCTCATTTACCAGCTTTTCCGGTGTTACGTCGTTGCCTTCAGGGTCAACAACGGACACACTTAACATGGTCGTTAAAACTTGGCCTCGAATCAGTTCCAAATACTTTTGACGCAACTCCGCTTGTTCGGCTTTCTCAAGTTCCGTCAGCCCCTCGGTGTGCTGTTTCCTGCTCAGTTCATTAATACGGTCGAGAAAATCAATCAATTTTATCCCCTCCATCCAATCATTTGTACTCCTTAGATCAGTATAGCACTTCATCCTACTTTTGCAGCCAAGAAAAGACCTGAAAGAAAGATAGCTTTTTAAGGCCCCTCTCTTCCAGGTCTTGTTACTACCGTTCCTTTACTCTTTAAGCCAAGCGTTGGCAAGCGCCATCGCACCCCTGGTCGCTGCGGTATCCGCCAAAGCATTCAGCAGGCCTTTTTCGGGACCAAGATCAAACAGATACGGAGGATTGGCAGTAGCTTCGGCAAATTGCAATGCAGCGCTTTCCAGTACAACCTTATTTGGCATTTAAGGCATATCCTTATTCGTATTGATTTGGTTTTACATCCTGCGGGGCCGCTCCAGTGAAAATAGTTCTCCCAGTTTCGAATAGAAATCCCCTGCGAGCCGACTGACCGGATGAAGCTTATTGAAATCAATCCGGCCTTCATGGTACAAGGATTCATGAATATGAAAGTGAACGACGCGCCCAATCAACAGGTCACATCCCGGTGCTTCCTCATTCCCCCCAAGCGGGATCGCCTGCTCGAGGATGCACTCCATTCGAATCTTCGCTTCAGCCACACCCGGAACGTCAATGGCTGCACTTTGAACAGGAGTTAAGCCTGCCAGCTCCACTTCACTTTCATGTGGAGATAAGTTTGCCGCCGTTTGATTGATCGCATCAATATACGACTCATCCGAAATGTGAACTACAAACGCTCCCTTTTCGATCGCATTTCTGGAAGTGTCTTTCTGTTTACCGGATTGACGCTGGACAGAAATCGATACCATCGGGGGATTCGAAGTCACGATATTAAAATAACTGTAAGGGGCGGCATTGAGTATGCCCTCAGCTGAGAGAGTCGTCACAAATGCGATAGGCCGCGGCAGGATACTCCCGGTTAACAGCTTATAATTATCCCGCTCGGTTTGATGATCCGGATTAATCGATATCAAGGCTACCCCTCTTCCACCGTTAAAGTATGATCAGGTTGACCGGGACATGCCATTCTTCTGAACCTCGCCCCGAATGCCAAGAACAATCGCAGCCGGGTCAATCGTTTGAGCGACCGGCAATAAATCGCGCTCCGTTCCTCCCGTACCATGCAATAAGAGGAATGTGGGCAAATTCGGGCTTGAACCTGGTCGATAGAGATGTTTCATTGTTTGATTTACTCCAGTTCCCGCACTTCAATAGGGGACAGCTTCTTCTCAATTTCAGCACGCCGGCCTTCGAACCATGCCGGCAAAGCATCAATGCTTCGCCTAAGTGATCTTCAGGCTCATCGACCGCAAATCCCGGAGGATCCGTCGCGATTTCAAATAGAATGCCGCCTTCTTCACGAAAATAGATCGCGTGAAAATACTGCCGATCAATTATCGGCGTAGGATGAAAGCCGCTCTGTTCCACATGGCTTCTCCAGGCTTCATGGTCTTCATTGTCCTTGGCACGCCATGCGATATGATGAACGGTGCCTGAACCGGAGTTTCCCCATTCCATGGACTCCGCATTCAAATCAATGAGGTTGCCCCTGTCCCCTTCGGCCTTGTAGCGAATAAACTCCCCATCCTGCCCTACCTTTTCAAGACCTAGAACTTCCTCAAGAACGCGCGCAGTCTTCTCCGAAGCATGGCTGTACAGCACCGCACCTCCAAAGCCTTTAATCGCTTTATCCGCTGGAATACCGCTGAATGACCAAGTACTGAGCGTTCCTTCCTCCCGCTCTACGATCTCTAACAATAACCCGTCGTGATCGAAAAAACGAATATAATTCTCGGAAAACCGGGTAATTTCGGAGAAAGAAATATCCAGCTTTGTAAGGCGCTCTTTCCAATAATCAAGTGCGCCCACCGGTACCGCGTAGGTAGTGACTCCGACTTGCCCTGCTCCTATGCGGCCTTTACGGGAAGATTCATAAGGGAAGAACGTAATAACGGTCCCAGGGCTTCCCTGCTCATTGCCGAAATATAAGTGGTAGACTTCCGGCGCGTCAAAGTTGACTGTTTTTTTCACCAGACGAAGACCGAGGACACCGGCATAGAAATCTACATTTCTCTGCGCATCTTTCACGAGAGCAGTAATATGATGAATGCCCGCCGTTTTCATTACGGTATTACCCATCTTTCGCAGCACTCCTTCTTATTTGACTTTTTATCATGCTTATATTTGAACGTACCTGATTCCTATCATAGATGAAAAGAGTACCTGCGAACCATTCCATTCTTTCTATACTTGTATAGCCAATTCCTATATCTCGCATACGGATGAACCGTCTCCCAATACAAAAAGCCGGGGCGGGTCCCCGGCTCTTGCGCTAATAACAATTACGAATAACTTGATTCGATTAACCCAGGAATGATTTCAACATCCAAACATGCTTTTCCAATGAGCTGTGAATGGCCAGCAAGCATATCCCCGGTGGTCTCATCACCCTCGCGGTCAGCAATGCTCATGCCTTCTTTAAGCTCGTTAACAATCGTTCCAAAATCAGCTACAAGCGTGCTGACCATCTCCGTTGCGCTCTCACCACCAACTGCATCTTTAACCGTGGCGGTTTCCATAATTCCATGCAAAGTGGCTACTGGGTCGCCGCCTAATGCCAGCTGACGCTCGGCAAGATTGTCCACATGAAGCGCAGCTTCCGTATAGAGCTCTTCAAATTTCAAATGCAAAGTGAAGAACTGCGGACCTTTCACATACCAGTGATAGTTATGGAGCTTGGTGAACAAAAGACTCCAGTTCGCGATCTGAGTGTTCAGCACTTCCGTAAGTTTTTCTGACATAGAAATAGCTCCTTCCCAATTTAGCATCATTTGCCAGGAACAAATATAACATAGCCGTCTAGTTCTGTATATGCGAAATTCTAAAATTTAAAGTTGGATTAGGAGCTATAAGATTAGGCTATGCGAGATATAGACAGATCGATATTGATCGAACAAACCGCTGTTTATAAGATGGTGTCATATCCTGGCATATACAAAGGAGAATCGGAATGGAAGTACGTTTTTTGAAAATGACCAAGGCAAAGAAAAAGCCCCGAAACGGGGCTTATTCATGGATACGACCGGCCGGCAAGTGCTTCTCTCCAACCGGATCCGGGTCCGTCATTATGCGGATGCAGCCAGCTTCTTGGATACTTTCGTGCTTTCATTGGCCGGCTGGCATGCGGCTCATCAGCCACAGCGTCGACCAGATGAGAAGGAAGCCGGCCACCTGCCCTATCGTCAACACCTGGCCAAATATGCTCCAATTAATGATAATGCCTACCGCCGGGAACGATAATTCCGCGAGTGTCGCGAGGAACGCCTTCGTGGAATTCAGTCCTTTATAATACAATAGCATGCTCACGAGTCCCGGAAGGAACGCCTGGAACAACAGGTTAAACGCCATCAGCATTAATTCTCCGGGCGATCCCTGCAGATGCCAAGGGTCTCCGTTAAGCAGCAAAATGACCGACAGCAGAGGAATCGCCAGCAAAAAACGAAGCGCAGTCACGAAATGGAAATCCATCTGCTTCGAGAGCAGGAATTTGCCCATCACGGTCGAGCCGCCCCACAGCACTGCGGCAAGGATCGAGAACAAGCAGCTCAGCGTCCCCAGATCATGAAGCCCCAGCGAAGGAGGGGCGAAGCCGAACGTCAGCAAATACGTGCCGGCCATGGCGAAGAAGATATAAATGAAGAAACGCGCAGGCAGCTTCTCCTTCAGCAGCAAGCGGGCCAAAAGGATCGCAAACAGCGGCTGCAGCTTCTGCAGCAGCAGCACGGCATTGGCATTCCCATGGGCAAATGCCGAAGTAAAGAGCATGGTGGCGATGGCCGAACCGCCCCATGAAATAAAAAGCGGCGCACCGATCACAGCCAGCGAGAGCTTCCCGATGAAATCGGTCCGGTGCTTAATCACCAAGGGCGACGCATAGCAAGCCAGCAGCAGATGCTCGAGGAAAACGATTTGGCTGGAGCTAAGCGTCTTCAGCAGTAAAATACGGAAGAGCGGGTCCATTCCCCATAAGGCGACCCCGAGTGCGACATACCAAATACCGTGAATGCCGCGGATGTTCAAAGATCTCAATCTTTCGGGATAATGCAGCGTATTATCCAATTCAAATACCTCCCAACGGAACGGTTATTGAATTGAACCTTCTGAAAAGGCCGAAAGCCCCCGTTCATAAACAAACGGGGGCAACGGCAAACAAACGTGTTAAACGCAAAGTTTTAACAAGCTGTTCTTTACCTTCTCCCATCCGGACTATAACCGTCGGCTTTGGAATTGCACCAAATCAGTCCCGTCTTAAGCAAGTCGGGAGTCGCGGGCTCAGATACATAAGTATCATTACCGCCGGTAGGGAATTTCACCCTGCCCCGAAGGTTCATATTCTGTTGAAGTGAATCTTACCACAATCTGTGATCGACTGACAATATGTATTTTCAGAAAATTTTCTGAAAACAGAGGGTGAGCTATTTTAGTTTTGATTAATAAATAGTCGGTACCATTCCTCCATCCATACGGATCGGAGAACCTTTAAATGCGGATGCATAAGGACTGCACACAAAGGCGACTAGTCTCCCTATTTCAATAGGCCTGATAAATCGCTGAATTTCGGATTGAGGCAGGTTGGTGGTCATAAATTTGTTCTCTTTTTCTGAAAAAGTCATAGCTTCATCAGGATACATCCCCTCAATGATTTGATGCACATTTTCAGAGAGTGTGGGCCCCGGCATGATCGTATTGACTGTAACTTCCGTACCTTTTGTTAATTTAGATAAAGATTTTGACAAGGATAGCAGCATGGATTTCGTCATACAATACTGGGGCATTTGCCCCGAAGGCATAATCGCTTCTTCACTCGCAATAAAAATAATGCGGCCATAATCTTTTTGCAGCATTTTTGGCAAATAAAATTTAGATAATCCATTGGCAACAAGAACATTCATGCGGAAGTATTTTTCCCATACTTCATCGTCGACGTCCTCATATTGCATGATTTCATAAATTCCCATATTGTTAACTAAAATATCAATCTGCGGGAATTTCTTGAACAAAGCCTCTCTTTGCTCAATATCCACCATATCGGCTGCAGCATTCTGAGGAGAGATCACCGGGAAACTGGATTTTATTTCATTGACGGTTCGTTCTACCTCTTCCTCATTTCGTCCGTTGATCAGTACATGAACTCCTTCTTTGGCAAGCTCAATGGCGATGGCCTTACCGATCCCTTTCGTTGATCCTGTAACTAAAGCGGTTTTGTTGTTTAATCCCATATCCATCCTGCATTTCTCCTTTGTAAAACCGTCTTGTGCTGCGGATAGGGACTATATTACCTTGTCTGGATTGTTCCGTAACTAGCCTGTTGCGCCAATCTTCTTGTTTGACACGCCATCTGACAAATGTTTAGCACGCCAATTTGAAGGAGTATCCCCTTCCCAGAGGCGGAACGCGCGATAGAACGAATTCTGGTCCTCATATCCGACCAGGAAAGCCACCTCTTTAATATCAAGCGAGGGGTCCGCCAAGTACGCCAGTGATTGTTCATGTCTGGCTTCGGTCAATAGATGCTTGAAGCTCGTATTCTCGCCGGCAAGCCGGCGCTGCAAGGTACGATTGCTCATACCGAGCTCTCTCGCAACTGCCTGAATGTCGGGGCACCCTCCCGTGAGGCTGCGTTTTATGATCCATTTGACCATCTCGGTCATGGAGCGGCCGCGCCGCTGTTCATCAATCGATCGGTCCAGCGCAGGAGTCAGAATCTCCAGCAGTTCTTCGTTGTACGATACAAAGGGACGGTCCAGATCTCTTCGATGCACCGTCAACCGGTTCCACGGCGCCCCCGTCCGGATACGGCGACCGAAGTAAGCTTCAAGGGTCTGCACATCGCCCATGGCATGCGTAAATTCGACGGACCGCGCTGTCAACGGCTGGCCCGTACCCCGGCGCCCAAGCTCCAGAAGACAGGCCAGCGTGATCCCGACCAGCATCGGCGGTCCGGGCTCGCCGGTATGAAGCCAATCCAGTTCGATGGCACAGGACTCCCCTCCTCCGTGATACGTAAGCTTTCAGGGGGCACAGTTGTTTGTATCTGGCCATTCGGTTTAGAGCGTCGCGGTAATCACGAGCGTGGTAAGTCGCCAGGACCGCCGGCGGGTACTTTGCTGTTTCGAAGACGGTCGCAAGCTTGACGATTCCTATGGCCGTGTCGCCGATGAGGTCGGAATAAGCCTGCCAGATCGCGAGATATTGGGCGGTGCTGACAAACGGTTCATTCATAATGGTAAGGGGCAGTCGTGCTTTGCGGGCTATGTCCCGGGCGGCAATCCCTAATTGCCGTAATCCTGCCCATAATCCCGGCGGGATTTTAACACGGTCAGAGGCATGAGACTTCATACATACGGGCTCCTCTGGTCTTCTGTATTTAACGATATATTCTTTACGTTGTAACCATTATACTTCGTGCCGTCCATTCTTGTATAACTCCTACGAATTCTTTAAATCAAAAAACCAAGAAGTGCGGGTTGCCGCCCTTCTTGGTTGTTAACCGCTATTTAAACTTGAACCAATCGATATTGAACAACTTCCCGCTTGATCCTGTAAACTTGAGATATACATTGTGCGTAACGGTGGCACCGCTGACCCCGCAGGATAGAGTCTCCCAAGCCTGCCAGCCGCCGGTATTCGGTACCGGACAAGTTCCCACCGGCGTTCCTGTCAGACTGCCAAGTCTGATCTCCATGTTTCCTCCCGCCGCAGTCGCAACTCGGGCTTCGAATTTTTTGGGCCCCTTGGTTCCAAAGCTTACATTGTTAAATACGATATAATCCCCATTTTGAATATCACCAACATACTGTCCGCCTTCCGAACCCGCTTCCTTCACGACGCCCGACATGCTGTCGTAACTTTCCGCTTCAATCCTCTCGTAGGCATCCGTATAATGTATCCGCAACCAGTCTGCGGCGCTCAAGTTCATTTTGGATACACCGGCGTATTTTTTTACAGTCGGCACAACACTGTTTAAAGGAAAGGTTTTATAAGCATAAGGCAATTGCTCGTCGTACCCGTATGTAAAAGTAAACGGTGTACTCGGCGGGTTCGTTTTACTCATATTTTCTACGCCTTCGATATGCGAAGACCAAGCCCATTTCCCAATGGTGGATTTGTCATACCAAGTGAATCCCTTGGTAAACAAATTATCGCCGTGATTGTCCCAGCTGCTTCCTATATAAGATCCGCCGCTGTTGGTTACCTTTGAATTGACGATCAAACTATGGTTTATCGCGTTCTTAAATAACTCATTAAAAGGGGCGCTCATATTGCCTGTATCATCGCCTTGGCGTTCTGCCCCGATCAGCGGTTCATTAAAACCATTATAAACATTCGTATCCGCTGCGATCGAAGCTCCGTTTCTTGCATTCACTGCACGAGATAATGTATCCCCACCATATTTTGCAATAGAAGGAACACGATCAAGAACATTCTGATGCGAAGAATCGTCAAAATAATTATTAAATAAGTGCCCGGTCCCTTGGCGAATCATCGGCAACCGTTGTCCAACATTCGTGTAATGGTTATACGCCATGGTCAATCTCAGTCTTTGGTTTCCATCTTTCACCTCGACTCCCGCAGGACTAACATGGTTCGTATAATCCTTATCGCCGGAGCCTACCAAATGAACTTTGGAGTGATATGCCGCATAAGCCATAATCTGATTTTTGGTCGCGCCTTCGCTCCGCATTTTATAATAAACGCTGGTTGACGGGTCGAGTGCGCCTGCTGCATATTTTTGCTCCATATATTCGATGGACTTATAAATAGAGCTGCTCTCCGCCGGATCTTCCGCGGTCGCTAGTCCAAATTCATTCCACGAAAAGGTTACATTGGATGCGCCATTCTCCAAATCAATCATTCCATCGGCCGCGATCGAAAACTTACAATGATCAATCCATACATTGTTGGCGCCATTTACTTTGATAAAGGTCCAGCCTACCTCTTTATGCTTTCCCGAATCGTCCCATTGCCACATTTCATCAAAATTGAGATTTCGTATGACAATGTCGTTTACTGAAGCCTGAAGTTTGATTTCCGCATGTCTAATGGTTTTCCCTGATGGTGAGAAAATGGTTAACCCGTCTACATTGGATATGTTTAATTTAGATACGCCGGAAGCGATTAACAGCGGATTCGTGAATCCGTTCGATGGTTTCGGATAATTGGCAATGAAACTATACTTTGATTTTTCCGTTGAATCCAGAGCTAATTCCGTCCATCCTAAGTTAATGTCATCCGCAACTTCAATTACTTTCACGGTTCCATTACTCGCATCGAGGATGGCTTGTAAAAACTCTCTTCCATTCCTTACGGTACGATAGTAGGAGGTTCCTACATAACTGCTTCGATCCTTCACTCCCAGAGAGGCATAGCCGGGAACCGATAAAAAGCCGGCATCGTAGCTCTTTTCCACTTTAGTCGTGTTGGGTATGGAATCGATCACGGTCGCCTCCGCTTTGCTGCCTGCAGTCATGAAAGAAGAAGAAACCAACAGACTTCCCGCCACCAAACTGCATAAGACTTTATTCATCATAACCAATCCCTCCTTCAAATGTTCGGTCTTCCTCATAACCCCATACATTCGTCTGATATCGTTCACCCCCTTTCATAATAGCGCTTCCAAGTTCCTTCCCAATCAAATAAATGGAAATTTTCACAATAACCTGGTGTGTGATACGAATTCAAAAGGCATCCTTCCGCCGCGATTTTCGTAATCATTCACGGCGGAAGGAGAATGAACCCGATGAAGAAAAGCCCCTGGGTATGTCCTTACAGCTTCTTAAAGATTCTGTACATCATAACGGCGGTTTCCGCTCTGGTGGCGCCGGCTTGCGGGTGGAGAAGGTCCCCGTCCCCGGTCACTATGCCTTCCTTCACCATGGCGGCGATGTCATCAACGGCATACGAGGCTACAGCCGATTGATCATGGAACTTCCGAATATCTTCCGCACGGCCCTGATCTGTAATGATACCGGATAATTTTAGCGCTCTTGCGCTGAGAACCATCAAATCCTGACGGGAGATATACTCCTTGGGATGGAAGGTGTCAGGGCCTGTTCCATTTGCGATCCCCAGCTTCCTCGCAATGCCCAATGCTTCATAGTAATAGTCGGACGGGCTGACATCGCTGAAGTTGTCACTGAAATCCGCCGTTATTCCCAAAGTGTTAACCAGGAGAAGCAGGAAATCCGCCCTTGTAATCTTCTCCCCAGGATGGAACGCCGATTCCGAAACGCCGCTCACGATTCCTTTGGAAGCGAGCACTTCAATCGGAACCTGCGCCCAAGGATATACACCTGCATCGTCAAAGGTCTTAAAATCAAACGATACGGCATAGGTACTGAAGTGGGTTGTACGAAAGGTTACCGTCCCTGTGGCCGGATTGTATTTTGCATTCGGCACCTTCACCGCTTTCCCTTCCCCATCAATATACCAAATGACAATATGTTCGAGATTCTTCAGTTCCTCGGGTTTGGGCGTGTACTTGACGGATACTTGGATAGGTGCCCCCTTATTTTCCCAGCCGATCACCTTGCCATCCACTTTGAGATTCAATTCTACAATGGGTCTGTCCCCGATGGCGTCTCTTAGTTTCGGGTTGGTTATAGCGGATTTATCAGCCTGTTCAATCCGAACGGAAATGGTGGAATTCGCCGCGGCTAAAGATGCTTTGACCGCATTGCCCGGCAGTTCAACACTTCCTATCGGGGTATTTACCTCGATAATCTGCTTTTTATCTCCTTGCACCAGCACACTCGCCGGCATGGCCAGTTCATATGCTTTGGCGCCGTCTGCCTTATCAAGAGCAATGGTGACGGTTTTGACGCCCTTTTTGTCGGTCGCTGCATTGCTAAATGCAGAGCTGACTGCTGCTGCCGACACATCGGCTTTCGCTGTAGCTGTTGAACTATCGAGCGTGGGTGTCACAGTAATCGATGAACCGTTGCCCGCGGGAATCCCGCCGGTGCTGCCGCCCGTATCACCACCGGTGCTGCCCCCGGTGTTACCACCCGTACTGCCTCCCGTATTTCCACCCGTGCTGCCCCCGGTGTTTCCATCGGTGCTGCCTCCCGTATTTCCACCCGTGCTGCCTCCCGTATTACCATCCGTACTGCCTCCCGTATTTCCACCCGTGCTGCCTCCCGTATTTCCACCCGTGCTGCCCCCGGTGTTTCCTCCATTGTTTCCGCCGGTATCGCCACCCGTATTGCTTTCACCGACGTTAATTACCAAATTCACCGTTTCGCTGCCGCCATTCACTTTACCGGTAATTGTGAATTGGCCGGAGGTGTCCGTCTTCGGTACGTTTGTCCACTGAACCCCGACTTCTCTGTTGGCCCCATCATCAAAAATGGCTATGACCGAGCCAGGTAAAACCACAGCTTCGCCTATTGCAACAGCATGGGATTTGAGCGGCCGGAATCCGACGATTTTCTCTTCCTTCACAATACTGAAGTCCTGAAGCATCACCCTGCCACTGCCTGCAGAGCTAATAAATCCGGTATACTCTCCTTTGGGCAGCAGGGTGATAAACGTAAATTCCCCGTTGGCAAGGACCGCTTGATCCGTATACACTAAGGAGTTCGTTTGCTTTTGCATGATGATCAGGGATACGGCCTGGTTTGATGCTGCAGCATCGCTGACTTTAATAACAGCTCTATTATTTTCGAGAGCCTGATTAACGGTTAGTGTTGAATTGGCGAATACTTTTACGGTACAGGCATGGATGATCATCGCAGACAATAGCAAAACTGCCATGAACATTCGTAGATTTCTTAAACTGTTCTTATTCATACGTTCGCCCCTAACTAAGATTCCATATCAAGCTCCGTGCAGCCTGCTCGGATTACTGAACCGACAATTCATTTGAAATTCGCATGCCATCGGTCATGTTATTGATCACGAAAGCTTTGATTCGGAGCCCCTCCAGATCCAATGGGGTACTAAACCCGGCTTTCACCGTCTTGGTTTCCCCTGCACGGAATCGCGATTCCACATAAGACGTACCCAGCACCTGATCGTTCGCGTCACAAAGCTGAATGACAATGGCGGCATCTTGAATCGCAACGGAATGCTTATTTACCGTAACAGCGGCTATGGCATTCATTCCAGGCGTTAGTCTTGTTATGGGATTGCCTAAAATATCGGTCAACTTGACCTCTCCAACGGTAAACGAATTCGTAAGCTGTATACCCGAGAATTTCGCCGTATTGTAATAAATATTGGCGATGGACGGCTGGGAAGCATCCACAGCAAACCCGATATAGGCTTCTTTCCCCATGTTAAAGGACTTCCTTGCCAGTTCATTCCACGCTTTGCCGTCATAAGAGGTATACGCAATGATCGTGCCATCCACTCTCTCGATTCTCAGCCAGATGGGCAATGTGTTATCCGTTAACGCCGGCAAATAATCTTGAGGATAATCACTGTTATTTAAGGTCTTGGCCGCTTCGCCCTTGTTCATTCTGGAAGAAAAATAAGTCGCATAGTAGGTATCGTCTTTGTCGCCGTTTAAATTCTCGTCACGGTCCGCCTTCACGATGGATGTGCTGACGATGGCCTCCGCTGCATCCGGTTCCAGACTTTCACGGATCATAAGACCTGAAATCGCATTATTATCCAAGAGAGCGATCGAATCCAGCCTTGCCGTTAATGATGCGTTGCCGCTGATGGGCTGGTAAACAAAATGAAAGCTGTCCTTCGTTCCTGTGATCTTACCCGATCCCTTAGCGGTCAAAGTACCGGAGGTATCCAAGCTTCCGCTTCCTGGTACGGGAGTGCTCCCAATATCAACGGAGTGCCAAGGCGCCTCGACCTCCGGGCCGTTCACAAATACCGGCATAGAGGTGGACTGAGCGGCATTCCCCTTGGTATCGTAAGCCCTGGCGGAGATGAAATAAGTGCCTGCCGCTATTTGATTCAGAATGAAGCTATAGGGAGCTTCCAAGTCTTCTCCAATCTTCACGTCATCCTTATAAAATTCCACCTTGGCAATTCCATCCGCATCGGCGGCATCGACATCCACTTCCATTTGGCCGCCTTCCGCATAGATCGCATTATAGGTCGGGGTTGTCACCTTCACCACCGGATTATCCGGAGCATAAGACCCATCCGCCAAGCTGTTGAGATACTCCTCCAAATGGCTGTAGCCGCTTGCGGTGATGGCCTTGCCGTCAGACGCGTCATTCATATTCAATCCATGCGCCTCTTCCCAAGCATCGGGCATCCCGTCATGATCCGTATCTTCCGGAACGGCCGATGTTGTAAGTTCCGGGTAACCGCCTACTTCGTATTCCCGATTGATGATTCTCCCCGTGCCATGAATGACATCCTGGACGACTCGGGCATCCACTGCATCCCGTTTGGGCAGGACAGCGCCGGCCTGGCTGATTACTTTATTGTAAGCCGCCTGGGGATCCTCCAAATTCAGCAAATTATACCCGCTGTCTCGAATGGGAGTATCGGAAATCGTGACGGCTGCGCTTTTGTCTTGAATCCCTTTGCTGTTGTCAGCACTTGCTTCGGGATTGCCGAACATGAAGTTGCCGTTTACATAAAACGCCCCGTCGCTGGGGTTAACGATTCTTCCTTTGACGGAATTAAATGTCGAAGGCCCCGGCTTATAATAGTTATTGACGACATTGGCCGCAAGGCCGGCGGTTCCCCCATACATATTGTTAAAACCCCAGTTGTAAATCACATTGCCGGCAATCGTCACGATCCCCGGAGTCGTACCGTTGCCAACCCTTGCCATCCGGCTCGTATGCGTGGCGAAGAGATTGTGGTGGAAGCTTGTAGCATTCCCTCCCCATATTCCGCCATATCCATGCTTCCCCTTATAATGGCCGGATAAGGTCAGACTCTCGCTGATCAAGCTCCACTGAATCGTCGTATTATTATTTTCATAAAAGGACAGCGATTCGTCCGTAGACCAGCTGGCCGATACATGATCAATCATCACATAGTTCGAGCCCCTGCCGCCAAGAGCATCCGGTTCGCTGGCGATATGAGCGGAACCGGGTCTAAACCGCAAGTAACGAATAATGATGTTATACGCGTTGCTTACATCCGTATTAAAGCCCGCAATACAGATTCCGTCTCCAGGCGCGGTTTGCCCCGCAACCGTAATATTTTTCCGATTCGCAAAGCTTAATGAGCTTGATAAATGAATGGTTCCCGAAACCCGAAACACAACCATCCGATTATCCGCACTGATGGCATCCCTGAATGACCCCGGACCGGAGTCATTCAGATTGGTAACTTCATATACGTCATAGCCGCGGCCGCCGCTGGCCAACATTCCTCCGCCTTCAGCGCCGGGAAAAGCCGGTATGGTTGAAGGTGCCGCCGGAACTTCAGCCATAACCGCTCGATCAACAGCCAGTGATGAAAGGCTCACTAGCGCGCACATCACAGCCGCCACAAGTTTCTTCCTCATGTGTCGTTATCCTCCTAATTTAGCCCTGCTTCAGCACAATCACATCGGATATAGGCCGCATATGGACAAAATCATCCCAAATAAAGGCTTTTAACGTATACCCGCTCACATCATCCGGCGACCTTCATTCGTGCGGCAAATTGTTCCGATTCTCCGTTCGATAAAGTCTCCGCCGTAAATATAAATTTAACCAGATTGTTGTGCTCGTCGTAGAGACCTACAATCATCACAGCATCTTTGGCCGCAGCAATGTAGTTGTCTATTAGAGCTTTTACAACAACCTCCTTGCCCGGTGCCAATTCGCTCATCACTTGACCGTTCGTATCATAGAAGTTAAGGTTCGTTACTTTATAGGTATACGTAATATGATAATTTCTTGTTGTTACATAACCGTAGTTATCCGCCGCTTGGATTTCGATTTCATTCACGCCCGGCGCCAAGATTAATGTCGTGTTGAATGTTCCATTCTTGTTTAAAATCAGACTTGTATTCTCCCCATCCAGTTTTACGGGAACCCCATTATTACGGATGGTTAAGGTGCTCTGTTTGTCTACCGTTCCGCTAAGAGGGAGCAAAGCGCTAAATACTTCGCTTGCCGGTTCTGCGGAAGTCATCGTAATGACCGGCGGCACCAAAGCGGAAGCTGTAGGAACAGCACTTACCACTTGGGACGGAACGCTTTCCCCGCTGGCGTTGCTTGCGGTCACGACGAAGTAGTACTTCCGGTCGTTTTCCAGCCCGCCGATTTGAGCTTGATACACAGATCCGGTAACCGTTTGTACACTCGCAAAAGGCCCCTGTGCATCGGTGCTTTGTTTGACCGTATAAGCCGTCGCCGTAGAAAGCGCATCCCATGTAATGAGCGCACTCTTATCATATGGCGTGGCGGCAACATTTTTAGGTGCAACCGGCTTCCCTTCATTCGCGTCAAATGCAACCGTACCATCCGCCATGACAATTTTTACATCTTCAAAAGTCGCTGTTACACTCTTGGATGCATTCGCGGAAGTAACGAGCAGGCCTACGTAAAGCTCTTTCGGATTTCCTTGTGCATCCAATCCCAAGTTGACGGCATTAGCCGTGCTGATGGCCAGCGTCTCCGAAGCAACCGGATTCTCGGGGATGGGAGAAGAACTGATGATGGTTGTGATCTTATCGCCAACCTTGGTTAATTTTAAATAGGCCGTACCGGTCAGCGGCATAATGCTGTTGGAGCCGTTGGAGGAGCCATAGTATCGGAACATTTTCCTTCCGCCTGTCGCCGTACTCGCGTATTGCTCCAATTGCGTAAAGTGATAACTGTTGGCATCCAGGCTCTCCCGGATGGTTAACCCCAGGTCGCCGTAAACTCCCGGAGCATAGCCAACCAAATTAGCTTTTGCACTGATGGTGTAATCTCCCTTGATCTTCACGGCCTTTAAGTGGAACTGATCCAGTCCGGTTGCGTTTTTATTAATCCCGGTGCCTGCCCCGGTGACCGTGAATACATTCGTATCCTCATCAAAGCCGGATGAACCTGGTATGGCCGGGCCGCCGACATCCACACCAATGAAATCTTCCGGCTTGATCTTCGCATGCTGTCCCGGGATTACGGTTACCGTATTCGAATTCGCGCTTTCACCCTGGCCGCTCGACGCCGTTACGACAAACTCATAGGCTGTTCCGTTGTTCAGGCCGGAATACGTATAAGAAGTAACCGTTGGACTGTTCACCCTGTAGACCATGTTATAAACCGTGCTGCCTGCCGGCTTGCCTTTCACCGTGTAGTAGGTGGCGTCCGTCACGGTATTCCATGAGATGGTTGCCCTTCCGTTTCCGCTTAGTACGGTGATGGCCGGTGCCGCAGGTACACCTGCCGCCGGTGCCGTTGTAGTCGCTTGGATTTCGGCGCTGGCCGCCGTACTCCCGGCCGTGCTCGTTGCCGTTACATGAAATCTGTAGGACGTGGACGGCTCCAGCCCTCCCACGGTGTAAGTCGTCCCCGTTACCGTACCAACCTTCCGCCCATCCTTATATACGGTATAAATCACCGAGCCCATGGTGCTGGTTGATTCGCGCCAGCTGAGATTCGCCTGGGTTGAAGCAATCGAGCTTACCTGCAGATCAGGTGCCGTCACACGGCTTGGCGTGTAATACTTGGGCGTCCAGTCGCCGCCAAAATATCGGGTTACATCCGTAACGGCGACCTCTCCGGTAAGCACCTTTCCTCTTCTTGACGATGTATCCACCGGAACGCCGTTATAGGTGGTGTTATATTCATAAAAGCCTGCATTTTCAGGAGTCGAATTGCTCATCGACGTCCAGCCTTGAGGAGTAATCATAGAGCCGTCTTGAAGCTTCGTGTCCAAAAACTTCACTTTTGCGTCTTGTCCCCAAGGCCTTCCGAAATAACCGGGTGCCTGGACTTTGCTGCTGGTTCTCGTTATGATGGAGTCCCTGAAGAGATATCCGAAGAATTGCGGATTGCTTGCTGCAGAAGGCTTCGCCGCCGTAATGTACCCGCCCGAGCCTTGGTCGCTGTACCCGGCGAAGTTCAAGGTACAATGATCGAAAACCACATTCCCGTCGCCGAAAATATAGTCCGTATTCCCCTCGATATAGCAATCTTTAAAATATTGATTGGTTACGGCGTTGCCGGTATACAGCGTATCCTGACTCGAAAGAAAGCTGCAGTCGTAAAATTCAACATTATCGGCCTCAATCCCCATGGTCGCCGCTCTTTCCGTAGCCGCTCTGGAAGTAACGTCAAGGCCCTTCGTCCTTTCGGTAAGATTCGTTGGCGTGCTGATCGTCGTCACTTGGACGCCGTCATTGAGTTCTTCCTGGGTCATATATTTGTTGAATGAATTTTCGAATACAATGCTTTCCGCTCTGAACCCTTTGGCGGCGCTCGTCAGAAATACGGTAGCCCCCCACTTGAAATTGCCCGGGTAACCTTTGGAATATTGATCAAATGCGCGGTCCTCGTTGTAGAAACCATCGGGTCCCGCACTGTAGTAATCATATCCGACGCCGTAGTACCAGGTGATTTTTACTTCCTTGCTCGGATCCGCATTGACCAGGCTGATATAAGGAGTGGCAACCTTCAATTGTTCCCGGTAGATCCCCGGTGCAATGTGAATCGTAATTCGCTCCGCTTCACTGGCCGGATTCATCCGGGCTGCAGCTGCAAGCGCTTCCTTTATTGTTGCGAAAGAATTAGCCTTGGAGCTGTCCCCCACATACAAATCGCTGGCCCATGGAAGGGCGGAGGGAGGAGTGGAAGTCGAGAATTTCACATTCTTGGTTGTGCTGCCCCCGCTCACCACGACATGTCCGATCGTCGAGTAGGTGGGATCCGAGCATACCGCAATTATCGCATAAGCGCCGTCTCTAAGGCTGACCGTGTATCCTCCATCCACCCCGTTCCCCGAGCCGGTAACGGTGCCGGTATAACTATAGCCGTCGCTCACGTTCGTAAATTGAATGCTGGAAACGGTTACGGTGGACGGCGACCCCACGAACGTTCCCGATGCCGTATAAACCGCCTTTTTGGCAACGGTGATATCCTGCGTCATATTCGTGCTCGTATTCACGCCGCCTCCGCCTGTAATCTCGTAATCGTTTACGCCAGAGAGCGCTACTGTGTAGGCAACGTCTGCTCTCACATCGGCCGTGTACGTCCTGTCCGCCTTATTCAGCGCAGCCTCAACAATCGGAGCGAGACTCCCCGCAGGCGGGTTAAACGTGATTTTGAAATGGTCCAAGCTATAGCCGCTGTCAAACCCTGTAATATTCCCGCTTACGGTTGCCATAGGGGTTTTGGCGACATCCAAGGTTTTATTGGCGATCCCGCCCGCAATATCCGAAGTCGAGGTTATCAAGGTCTTCGTACTGTCGGAAATCGAGTACTCCGAGCTGACGCCTTGAAGAATGGCGGTAAATGGATATCCCGCGGTAAGGGTGGCATCATAAGTGCCGTCCGGGTTCAGCGTTGCCTTAAGGATATCCCCGGTTGTCTGGTTTTGGAATACAAGCGAATGCCCTGTAAGCGCATAACCGTTCAGGTTCAGCATCCCGCTTACTTTTACGCCCGGCGTTCTGATGATTCTGGCGATATTCGGCTTTAAACTTCCCGAATTGGTAAAATAGATTTTTAACGTTCCGGAATCTTGAGCCAAATACGTAACCTTTTGGCCGGAGGCATTCAGGGTGTCCGTATTTTTTATCGTCGTTTCGCCTGTCTCGCTGCTGGTTAAAGCAAAATTTACCGTTGTCGTGCCGGTACCGTTCGTGACGAATCCGTAAAGGATAATGGTATCCCCGGCGACCACATGATCGATCTTGATATATTTGCCTGTAGCGTTCCCGTCACCGGCAGAGTAAATGGAACCTTTGGAAGCATACCCGTCGCTGAAGGTTTTGGTCGTCGGATTGCCGTACGATAATTTGCCTTTCGTTACCCCGTCGGCCTCATAATAATAGAGTCTGTGATAGTTGCCCGGCGTCACGACGGTTAAATCGCCGAAGGGAGTATCTTTCGCGAACCAACCCGATGAAATATAGCTCGTTAATCCGTTCAGCGAATCCACGGTGATGTTGTTCGTATAGGTCGCCCCCCGGAATCTGAACTCCACCGAAATCCCACACCTCCGTGCGTCGGGTGTTCGTCGTGTCGCCGGCCAATACATGGACGCCGCCTACGCTCAAGAACGTCGTAGCCAGCATGATAAAAACGATGAGCTTGCTTATGCCGCTTTGTAATCGTTTATACATTGACTTCTCCCCTATAATCGAATGATATCGTTCAGTCCAAAGCCGTGTATTCAAAATAGTCAAAATCGGCGTGATTCCCGCTCGGTTCACCATTACTGCTTGCGAACATCCCGATGTAGGTTCCCGAGAAGCCTCCTGCCACATCTACGCTTAGTATGGTGCCGTCGGCGTGCTCGAACAGCGTTTCCCACGCTTCCGCTTGTGTAGCATAATAAAAGCTGTAGTCTTGTCCGATCGCCTCCACTTTGAGGTATAGCTTGCCTGCCGCTTCTGCAGCTGGAGCAGCATGCTCGGCCAGCGTTCGGTCGGCTCCTTCCGCACGCTGAACCAACCGCACGACAGGCTTATTGCCGTTGCGGGCATATTCCACACGGTATTGAAAATCGTTATTCTGCAAAAGGACTAGCCCCGCCGTCTCCTTAGCGGACTGCGGAACAAATTCCAGTACCGTCCTTGCCGCGAAACGGATATGCTGCTGCCGCCTTCCGACAAAGCTCGGATTGACGAAGTCGGTCATGGTTTCGGGCTTCAGCTTTAAGCGCAGGTACCCCGGACGCTCCGTTAACGACATCCATTCGCCGCGCGGGGTCCTGATAAAGTTCCACTGCGGCGCAAGCCGCTCCGCATCGAAATGGTCGCATGCCGGCTGCGAAGGCCACCGGTGCTCCGCAAGTGAGGGGCGCGGCATTTCCAGCTCAACGATGCCTTTGCCGGGATTGACCACAGGCCAGCCATCCTCCCAAATGAACGGCACGAGGAAGGTTTCCCGACCCAAGTTTCTGTAGTAGCCGCCATAGGGACGCGAGCCTAAACAGAACATCCACCATTCCCCGTCCTGCGTCTCAACGATATCGGCGTGTCCGATGTTGGTGACAGGGTGGGTGCGGCCCAAATGCCGATGTGTAAGAATCGGGTTGCACTTGCTGCTTTCATACGGCCCTGTTATAGAGGTACTGCGCGCGATCGTGACTGAATGGGTATGTCCTGTGCCGCCCTCGGCGATGATCAGATAATAATACCCGTTCACCTTATACAGATGCGGGCCCTCCTGGGCATGGATAAACTTCAGAGCGCCATCCCATAGACTAAACTTCGGACCGATCAACCGGCCGTCCGTGACATCCAGTTCCTGAAGCCAGATTTCCATGTGCTTAGGATACTGCTGACCATCCGGCGGACGGCGGTTGGCCGTAACGTAGCATTTCCCGTCATCATCGAAAAATAACGAAGGATCGATACCCGGCGCATCGTGAAGCCAGACGGGGTCCGACCATGGGCCCGCCGGATCGGTTGCCGTTACGTAGAAGTTTTTGCGCGCCCCGGTTGCGCTTTCAACAAACGTGGTGATCATGTAAAAGACGCCGTTATGATAGCGTATCGTCGCCGCATAGATCCCTTTGGAGCACGGTGTGCCGTCCAGATCGAGCTGGGACGGGCGATCCAGCACATGTCCGAGCTGACGCCAGTTCACAAGATCCTTGCTGTGAAAAATCGGAACCCCCGGGAAATATTCAAACGAGGACGTCACCAGGTAATAATCCTCTCCCACTCTGCATACGGACGGGTCCGCATAACAGCCTGGAATTACCGGGTTTCGGAACGTATTCATCCTGCAAGCACTCCTTTGTTTGTTGACTGCCAATGACATCATTATAGGGCATAAAAAACAAAATAAATTTCGTTTTTATGTCCATTTCCGCCTAATAATTCATCATTATTGTCGGGATTATCTACCAAGCGAAGCAAAATAAGCCGCCAGCTTAAATAGATCGATCTACTTAAGATGACGGCTCTAATTCAATTCCCTTAGGATTTCTTCTCTGTAGCAAAATAAAGTATAGCCATGATCGGGAAAGTGATTCCGATCCATAATGCCGTACCCCACCCCCCGAACTGTACGCCCATCCCCCGACGGCGGATCCGATGGCTCCGCCAAAGAAGAAAATAGCCATGAAAAGCCCGTTCAGACGACTGCGAATTTCCGGTCCCAACGAAAAGATCGCGCGTTGTCCGAGCACAAGATTTGCGGATACCCCGGCGTCCAATAAGATCGCTGATAAGACTAGAACAGCGATTCCGACAGGCGAACCGGTCCGGACCAGAAGCGGCAAAGAATACGGAAAGGATCACCGTTGCGAGTGCTATCCCGGTGGCAGGCCGGGTCCAGCCGCGGTCAGCCAGCCGTCCGGCCACCGGCGCAGCGACCGCACCCGCGACTCCCACAAGCGCGAACAAGGCAATCGCTTTTTGAGAAAAATGAAATACCGGGCCCGATAAAAGCAGCGGGGCTGTGGTCCAAAATAAGCTGAAAGTGGCAAACACACAGGCATGATATATAGCCCGGCGGCGCAGGACCGGGGTTGTTCGCAGCAAGTGCCACATAGAACCAAGCAGGGCTGAATAGGTTGTATTTGCCGCCGGCTTTCTTGCAGGCAGCACTTTCGACAGCACGATCGCCAAAATAACAACGGCGGCGGCAGACAAAGCGAATATGGCATGCCAGCTAAAGAAGTCAGCCATCAAGCTGGCCAAAGGACGTGAGAGCATGATTCCAAGCAGCAAACCGCTCATGACATTGCCGACAACGCGGCCGCGCGAAGACTCTGCCGCAAGATAGGATGCAAAGGGTACGAGTACTTGAGTGGCAACCGAACCCACCCCGATCACAAGGGAAGCCGCTAAGAAAAGCACTGCGTGTTTGGCAATAGCGGCTCCTGCAAGGGCGATGGCTGTAAGAAATAACGATACGACGATCAGCCTGCGGTTTTCCACAAGATCTCCCAAAGGTACGACGAACAACAAGCCGACAACATAGCCAATCTGCGTTAGCGTGACGATAAAGCCGGCACTGCCGGCAGATAGACCGATGGAAGAACTAATTAACCCCACCAAGGGCTGTGCGTAGTAAAGATTCGCTACAATAATGCCGCATGCCGCCGCCAGCAGAATGGTTAACCATGCCGGAATATTCTTCTCGGTTGTTTGTTGATTTACAGCTCTCATGTTAAGCAACTCCTTCGTTTTTATTTAAATACTGAACGTATAGTTTATAAAATAAATAATATACTGAACGTATGGTTTTGTAAATAGGCAAATTCCGTTTTCTTTTTTGCACATCTTCGCTATACTGAACGTATAGTTTATATTTTCCCAAACGAAAATAGTAATGAAGGGGTGATTACGGTGCAGGGCAAAAGAGGCCGGCCGCGTAACGTCGAAACACAGCAGTCTATCCTTTCCGCATCCTATGAGTTGTTGTTGGAAACTGGCTTTGAATCCGTCACCGTTGAAAAAATTGCAGACCGCGCCAAAGTGAGCAAAGCCACGATATATAAATGGTGGCCTAACAAGGCGACCGTGGTCGTGGACGGTTTCCTGTCCGCCGCCGCGGCAAGATTGCCCGTTCCCGATACGGGTTCCGCCATGAAAGATATTCTCATTCATGCCACGAATTTGGCCCGGTTTCTTGCAAGCCGTGAGGGTACCATCATTACGGAGTTATTAGGCGAAGGACAGTTTGATTCCGGATTAGCCGAGGCCTATCGGACCCGGTATTTCAGGCCCCGCCGGCTTGAGGCCAAGAGCCTTCTGGAGAAGGGGGTACAACGCGGGGAATTGAAAAAAATCTCGATATCGAATTAAGTATCGATCTCATTTACGGACCGATTTTCTATCGCTTGCTGGTGACGGGCGAAAAGTTGGACGACACCTATGTGGAGCAACTGGTGACGAATGCATTTGAAGGGATTCGTTCACCCTAATCGGCCCGGGAAGGACCTTACCGAACTATGAGCAGTTCCTTAGAGCAATTCGTTGCTTAGGGAACTGCTCTTTTTGAATTGTGAAACGGTGAGCACTCGGGGTCTTGCGTTTTTTCTAGGCTTCGGACGACTTGTGAATGTTCCTGAATTCCAGCGGCGTCATGCCCTCAAGGCGCCGAAAGCACGCGCTGAAATAACTGGTCTGGGAGAACCCGGTTTCCAGCGCGATCAGCTTGACGGATAGGCCGGTAGACGCGAGCAATCGCTTGGCGTGAAGCGACCTGGATTCCAACAAGAATTCAGGAAAGGACATCCCGAACGTCTGGCTGAACTTGCGGCTGAAGTAATGCGTACTGTATCCGGCAAGGGCCGCCGCTTGCTCCAGCGTGAACGGTTCGCTGCTGTGGGACCGCACGTAGTTTGCGGCGGCACGGATTTTATCGGCGGCTGGACTCGAGGGGATATTGATCTGGCTCGCCGACAATTGCAGCCGGGTTAAGAGCTCGTACAACGTCGAGGCCACGGAATATTCGTCATCGATTTGATAGGTTCTGCCCAGCAGCAGCAATTTTTCCATCAAGGTCTGTACGGGCTGCAAATCCGACAATGCAAATAACCACGGCTCGTCCAGTCCTTTGCCGCCGAGCAGCTCCTCCAGATGCACCCCGAAGAAATGAACCCACCGGATGCTCCAGGGATGATGGGCATCGGAGTGATAGATTTGCCTGAGGCCCGGGCCGTATAGAAAGCCCTGCCCCCGCGTTAACTCGTATGACTTTCCTTCCGTGTGAAGAAAGCCTTTGCCGTCGAGGACAATATGCAAATTATAGAAACGGTCCAGGTTATTTTCCTTGGTTCGGTATTCCCGGTTCACGGCGTGCTCGGGAAAATCGCTGTAGCCTCCGATAAAATCAGGGAAGCATACATGTCTCGGAAATATCGGTTTGGGAAGGAAGATGTGTTCCCGCATGCTTTACCTCCCTCCTATCGCAAATTATTTATAATCCCGTGCCGAAGGGGATAGGAATACAAGTAAATCTCTGTTCTATGATGACAATATTTTAATATATTTCGCATGAATTTGAAATTTAAACCTGACCGGGCGTCAACTAGAATGGAGATAGCAAGATATGAAGGGAGCTGGAAACGATGTCAAAATCGATACGCATGGACGAACTGGGGCTGGGCGTCTGTTATTATCCGGAGCATTGGCCGGAGTCTTTATGGGAGGACGACTTCCGGCGTATGCGGGAGATGAATATCAAGGTTATCCGAATGGCGGAATTCGCATGGGCGATCTTCGAGCCGGAAGAAGGCCGGTTCGATTTCAGTTTCTTTCATCGGGTCATGGACCTGGCGCACCGCTACGGTCTAAAGGTGATCTTAGGGACGCCCACGGCGACGCCGCCCGCTTGGCTGACGCATAAATACCCCGAAGTGCTGAATGCGAACCTGGAAGGCGTACTGTACAGGCACGGTATGCGGCGTCATTATAACTACAGCAGTCCGAAATACAGGGAACTCAGCGAGCGGATTGTACGAAACATGGTGGAGGCCTATAAGGATCATCCCGCGGTCATCGGCTGGCAGATCGATAACGAGCTCAACTGCGAGACGAATGTGTTCTATGCCGAGGCCGATCATGCCGCGTTCCGGGAGTGGCTGAAGAACCGTTACGGTTCGCTGGACAACTTGAATCAGGCATGGGGAACCGTCTTTTGGAGCCAGACCTATACCGATTGGGAGCAGGTTCATCTGACCCGGCCGACGGTCAGCCATTCTCCGAACCCGCATTTGGCTTTGGACGAAAAAAGGTTTATTTCCGCCAATACGATTTCGTTCGCTAAGCTTCAGGCGGATATCATCCGACAGCTCGCTCCGCACCACTGGGTTACGACGAACGGAACCTTCGGCCACTTGGACAGCCATGAGCTGACGGACGAGCTGCTCGATTTCTTCTCCTACGATTCGTATCCGCAGTTTTCAACGATTTTCCCCGGCGAAGATGAGAATCCGCTTAAAGACCGGGCATGGAGCATGAATTTGTCCAATGTCCGCTCCATTTCGCCGAATTTCTGCGTGATGGAGCAGCAGTCCGGGCCGGGCGGCTGGGTGAACCGCATAGGGATGGCGTCTCCAAGGCCGGGGCAAATCCGGTTATGGTCCTATCAATCGGTTCTGCACGGATCCGACCTGCTCGTCTACTTCCGCTGGCGAACGGCGACGGTAGGCACCGAAATCTATTGGCACGGGATCAACGATTATCACAATCAGCCGAATCGAAGATTGCAAGAGGTGGCGCAGGTCGGCGAGGAGTTCGCTAAGATCGGTACCGCCATTGCGGGGACGTCCTACCGGGCGGATGTCGCGATCTTGCAGGATTATGACAACATATGGGACGGTGAGCTGGACCAATGGCACGGGCCGCTGCAGAGGCAGAGCATGCGTTCTTGGTATAAGCGGCTGCAGTACCGCCACATTCCGGCAGACTTGGTTACGTTAAGGCCGGCGACCGCACTGGAGGATTTAACCCGATATAAGGTGATAGTGTACCCGCATCCGGCGATTATGACCGATGAAACCGCCGAACGGCTTACGGAATATGTTAAGCAGGGCGGGAAGCTGTTCTTCGGCGCCCGCACCGGGTACAAGAATCCGAGCGGCCATTGTTACATGCGTCCGTTTCCCGGGCCGGTTGCCGAGCTGTGCGGAATCACCGTCGAAGATTTCACGTTAATCAAGGGAACCGTTCCGCCGTCGGAGTTACGATGGTTGTGCAGCGGCTTGGCTTCGGAAGCCAAAGCGGCCGGCTTTAACGAGATTTTGCATATAGAGAACCCCGAGGTGGAGATCGTAGCTGAGTACGCTTCGGAATATTACGCTGGAAAGCCGGCGCTAACAAGGCGTGCGGTAGGAAAGGGAGAAGTGTGGTATTACGGTGCAGCTTACAGCGAACCGGTTGTCGATGCGCTTATGGATGAGCTCGGACTGCAGTCTCCGGTGCGGCGACTTACTGGATGCGCCGGCCGAAGTTGAGCTCGGGATCCGTTTCTCGGGTGCAGCGGACTACCTGTTCTTATTGAATTATTCGGATAAACCGGCCGTTATCCGTTTGAAGAAGGCGGTTAAAGACCTTCTCTCCGGAGCTCTTCTCGAGGAAGAGGTTGAAATGCCTCAGTACGGTGTGTTGATTCTGGAAACCGGAGAGTAAAGGGCCATTGCCGTCCATCAAATCCTGGTTCAACGACCCAATAAAGCATCATTAATCGGCAGCAAAAAAGCGCCTTTATTCGAATTGTTCGCGTGAAGCTCCCAAGGCTTGTACGAATATTCGGAAAATAGGCGCTTTTATCAATATGACCGGCCGGGATTCGTATCAGTATCGGTCCATGATCAGCTGGGTTTTGAGCGAATCCTGCGGCAGGAACCAGCCTTTATTTTGCAGGTAAGCGATAAACTCATCATGCTTTTGCTGTGCCGCAGCACGATCGTCTGTCTTGAACGAGCCCTCGACGACGTACTCGATGCCGGAGCCGTCAGCGGTTCGAATCGGCCAAATCTCGATGTAGGTTTTCAGTCCGCTCCACGTTCCTGTATAGCGTTTGGCCAGAACCGGGCCGTATATGCGCGAGTCGTTCAGCATGTCGGTGCCCCAGCCGCTGTACAGCCATTTGTCCATTTTGCCCGGAATGTTATTGATGAGCAACTTGCGGGAATCACTGGCGGACGGGAGATCCATGCCGCTGTAGCCGGACTTGCTGTCGTTCTTCACTCTGGACAGACTGAGCGTCTGATTCCGGTAGCCCCACTCCACCTGCGCTTCATAGTTGGTGTCGCTGGAATCAAAGCCTTCCAGGTTGGCTTGGGTCAGTGCGGCATCGATGTCCCCGCCGGCGATCGGATAGCGCTTTTTGTAGGTCAGCTCAAAATCCTTATCGCCTTCCATCTTGCGCACACGGGCGATCCAGCCGTTATTGTAAATGTCCTTGTCCGGGGTATCCATAAACTGCACGTTCATCTTGGTGACGGTATCCGGCATACCGAAAGCGGACCGTACCGTACTGTTCAGCTTGTTGTCGGAATTCAGAACAACGCTTGGATCGAGCAGCGGCTTCACCTCGTAATTGGGAACCATATTGCTCGCCGCCTTGGCAGGCTGGGGCGCACTCAAGGTTACCGCGAGCAGCGCCGTACAGACGGTGGCGGCCAGCGCTCCAACCCATGGTCTTCTTGTTCTCATCAATCACATCTCCTTCATCCGTTGGATGGGCCTATAAAGTAGACTATAGAGAGCGTTTGTCAACCCTATGTTAACTTGGCATGTTGTTATTGTAAATTAATGTAAATCCACAAACTTCGGTATAGGTGTGATCGTGAAAGACGTGGTAGCCGCCTCCAGTGCAACTGGTTATGATACAATGAACAATGGGTGGTACTGGAAAAACACTAATTTTTGAGGACAAGCGCCGCTACATTTTCAGATGAATAAATGATTTAGGAGGCTGCAATGGACCAAGCGCTTATCGAACAATTGAACCGCTGGCATGAAGAAGATCAGCACCAGCGAATTGTGGATTTGCTGTCAGCCGTTCCCGAGGAGGAACGGGACTACGAGGCGGTCAGCCGACTGGGCAGAGCCTATAACAACTTAGGGCTTTATGAAGAAGCGCTCAACCATTTGGAAAAATTCTCCGAATTCGGCAGGCAAGATCCCCTTTGGCACTATCGGGTAGGCTATGCCCTTTATCATTTAAAAAGATATAAAGAGGCGGCGGCGGCATTCCGTACTTCAGACCAGCTAGAAACCGGTGATCGAGATACCGAGTTCATGTTAAGGCGGAGCTTGCAGAAAGCGGAGAAGCAGCAAAGGCAAGAACGTCGCCGGATGGAGTCCGAAAAAGCAGCGGCCGTGGAATCTCCTGGTTCGGAAGTGGAGGAAGTTCCTTTCACTAACATGTCGCTTGTTGACTTTTGGGAAGACAGCGAATACGCGAGGGAGTCCTATGTATCCGAACCGCCCACGGATGAACTAATCGCCTCTATCGAGGAAGAACTGGGATACAAGCTCCCCTCTTCCTATATTGCGCTGATGAAGCAGCAGAACGGCGGCATTCCGAAGAACACCTGCTTTCCAACGGAGGAACCGACCTCCTGGGCTGAGGATCATATTGCCATTACAAGCATTCTGGGCATCGGCCGGGAGAAAAGCTATTCGCTCTGCGGGGATCTTGGCGACCGGTTTATGATTCAGGAATGGGGATACCCCGATATTGGAGTAGTGATCTGCGATTGTCCTTCCGCAGGACACGATGTAGTGATGTTAGACTACCGGGCTTGCGGCAGAGACGGGGAGCCTGAAGTCATACACGTCGATGAGGAGGACGATTATGAGATTACGTTCCTGGCCGAGAACTTTGAAACATTTATCAGGGGCTTGGTGAGCGAAGAAGAATTCGATACCTCCGGGGAGGACAAGGAAGCGGATCTATACATTGTCAACCACGGGAAGTTTTCTACCTTGCTGGAAGAGCTTTGCGGCCGGGTATCGGAAGTGGAGCGGATCGAACAGAAAATTCGCAGCATCTGTACACGCATTGTCGAAGAAAAAGGCCATTTTTCTTTTCATGCGGATGAGCTGTCATATCTGATGTATGATGTGCAGTTCTGGCTGTACACCAAGTCATACCCGGATACGAGCCGCGAACAGTATCTGGCTGTCTATGATCAAATGATCGCCTTCGGCGGAGAATTCCGTCAAGGCGGCTATGCTCCGGGATGGATTACCGACTGGCTGGACCGCCGAATGCAGGAAGGGGCGATCGTACAGGAAAATGGACGCCTCCGGTTCACGGATCCGTTCGCGGCGGAAGTGGTTCAGCGGCTGCAGGAAGCCTAGAAGACGGCCCGGGCATGCAAGCAGCAAGAGCCCGCGTTCAGCGCGGGCTCTTCATCCAAGTTCGTGATCCTTGGGTTATATCAAAGCGATTACATTTGGAGCGCCAACAGCTGCTCCAGTCCTTCTTTTAGGGGCGGCTGCGCTTTGCGGGCCGCTCCCGCCAGTTTCTTCGCATTCCCGAAAATCCGGCACACGGCCAGCTCTCGTTCATGATCCTCTTTGCCTTTCAGCACCTGGACGAGGGCTTCGGCAAGTTCAGGGCGGTCGATGTTCAGATTTTTGACCCGTCTTCCTTCCTCATTACCTCCCAGCAGGATCGATACGATCACCGGCATATGCTTCGCTTTCACGCCATGCGCCTCAATAAATGCCTCCGGATAGTCATCCTGCACCATTTGATGCTCCGTATCCACCAGGTCCATATAGCGGCAAATGAGCGAAAAATAAGCTTCGCTGTACAAGCCGAGGCCCAAAACCGCATAAGTGCCCGGCATGACCGATTTCTCGCTCGGCTCCACATCCCGGTACCAAGCAAACTCCTCCATCGCCGTATCCGCATATTCCGCAAGCTTCGGGAACAAGGCCGGGTAGCTGAGGGCGTTGGCAAAAAACTGATGCAGGTTGGACTTCGCCAGCTTTTTGAGCGGGAGAAACTGCTTCCGGCCGCTTTTCAGCTTAAGATTATAGGCTTTGGGAAAACCCTGCCGCAGCAGACGGATGATATAATCGAGCGCTTCCCCGTAAGCCGCTTCCTCTTCAGAAAGGATCCGGATTTCGATCGTCTGCGTCACGTCATTGCTGCGGGCCTCCACCCGCTCCCCTGATAGGTATCCGCGAATTTTCCGCTGCCGGTTTTCAAATAATCCGCGACCGTCTTGGAGCCTAGTTGTACCGCAAGTTCCAGGTACTTCTGCCGGGTTTCCGGCTGGGTGGAGCCGATCTGCAGGGCTGCATAAAGAAAGAAGGCCATTTCTCCGGCATCTACGGAAGAACGGACCGGCTCCTCCTTCAAAACCCACTCGTTTCCATAATCACCGATACGGGTAAAATGCTGCGGCAAAAAGCGATCCTGCGCCCAGTCGTTGAAGGCCGAAGTATACCGTGCGACCCACTCGTTTTTACGCTTGGGGTTGTTGTTCAGCTTGCTCGAGAGGCGGCGGATCAAAGGCTCGATATCTTCCGCCGATGGTTTCATCAGATCGGGATTGACCAATTGCCAGGCGAAAAAGAACATGTCCTCCTCTTTCGGCAGTATGGGCGGATCCGGCAGAATCTTCGTTTGAATAAATTGCTCCAGCGCCTTTTGGAGTTGAATCAACTTGGGCTCATTTATCAGCTTCCGGCTAAGGGTTACCTTCGAATTCTCCCGCTCAAACTCAAATACGATTTCAAACCGGTAATCAAAGAAAAGGGAACCCAGTTCGTCCGAATGGAACAAGCGATCTACGCGTTCGCACAAGGCGGGAAAGAACTGTTCGGTCAACAGTTCATCGGTCAGTTCCGTAATATAGGAGCCCGCTTCCACTTGATACGAGCTGTCGCTCCAGGAGAGCGGCTCGTAGACATCGATATGGATTTTCCCATCCGCCCAGGAAAATTCCCCTTTCCTCCAGGCCACTTTAAGGTAGTTCATGATTCCAGCCTGAAGCCTGCTTTGATTCTTAAGCGCACCGATCCTCTTGCTTTCTTTTGCGTAAATCGCCGTGATTTCCTTCCATACATCATCCAGATAAGCTTCGACAGCCTGATTCAAAGGTCTCTCCCCCATCACGGATTCTATCCACCTTCTTCCATCATAGGGCCTGATGGTTGCTTTCGTCAAAAATTGCACTGACTTCTTTTGATACCCGCTGCGACTTGAATTCGGTACGATGGTCCGCTTCTCTGCTGCACTAATAGCTTGTGACCGGATTATTCAGTGATGCTGTACAAGTCGATTTCCTTGGCCTTCGAACAGCCAAAGGACGGCGGTAACGCCGCGAGGGTAATATTTGCTTCCAATAATTTCGCCGGACAGAATCTGATCGCTCCAGCACCAGTACGACAGTTGCGGGTGCAGCGACCACTTGACGTGTGCCGCATCGGCCGCCGAGCCGCGCTCGTCCCAAGGCAGGCCAAGAATTTCTCTGGCAATATATTGGGTCAAATAAATTTTGCTCAGCCACGAATTGTTGCTCGTCGATGAAAGCTTCCAGGCGCCATCCTCAAACAAGCAAACGCCGGGAATCAGGACGGTTTGCAGATGCGTATCCAGCGCCTCGAGGTACGAACCGAATCGGCCGTTACGCTCCAGCGCTTCTTCACAGCCTGTGAAATAAGGGAAAACAAGCCCTTCAATAGCCGGAATGATGCGAGAATCGTTATTCTCACCGATGACGGCCGGAATATAGCCCTGCTCCGTCAAGTGCGCGGTCACCGTCGCTGCACAGCGCTCCGCCTGCGGCCCCGCCTCCCGGGCCAAATCCGGCAAGGCTTCAGCCGCAAACAGCTTCTCAAGTCCGACATAGACGGCCCAGCATTTCCCGGCCAAATAAATATTGTTCCGGGATTGGCCCAAGGAAACGTCGAGACTGTCATAAGTGGAGATTTCCGCGCCCCCTGGGTCCTAGTGCTGTCGAGCCCCATCAGTCCGTTGCGCTGAGCCGGATCAGGGTGATCCCGGTTTAGCATGCTGTCGAAGCAGGCGGCGAATGACCGGCGACGATATGCTCCGTAAACTCCCGGTCCTTCGTCTGCTCGATATAAACCAGCGCACAGCACAACCAATTCACAAGCTCCTCGTGGCTCATATAAGAGAAACAGTCGCTGATTCCGGCCAATTCGTAAGCCGAATGCTGCGGCCGCGAGAACACATTGGCTACGCCGACGTCATGCGTAAAGGCCAGCCCGCCCGGGAACTCCCGATCGTCGCCGGGGAAGCGAACGTGATCCTCGTAGCTGTACCGGTTAACGAACAGCTCCAGCTCGTTGCGGACCGTCCACGGATTCATCCTTAGCTCGAAGAACAGCTGATCGGCCGTCAAATCAAGCGTGTTCATCATCCGGTACTCGCCTTCATTCACGATCCAGATCGGCTCGCCGGAAGCGTCGAGAAGCTGGGTGCTTCCGTAATAGCTGTGAATGGCATGATTGAGCATGAACCGCTGATCCTCGCTAAGGTTCCCCGCGTCGACCCAATCGTCGGCCGCCGCGCAGGACGCGGTCAGCTTCGCAAAGTGGTCCAGCGCGTAGTCCGCCACCTCTTCTATTTTGCCGAAATAACGGGTGTAATAGTAGGAAGCGTCAATCCCGGACGTAACGAGTCCCCGCGGTAGAAGCAGACAGCGAATCGATACGTCCTTTTCTCCCCTGCCGGTACTTCCATCAGCAAGCACTCCCGTACCGCCCAGGCCGAAGGTGAGATTGTGCGGCGACCTTTTGTTCCAAAATTTTCTCCAACGAAAATCCCAGCGCCTCGGTCACACCGTCATCCTTGGACACAATCGCTGTCGAACGCCCTTGCCCGACGCCGCTCAGACGCCCCCGCTCGTATCGCTAAGGCGGCGCATCGCCTGATAACGATCGCTGCCCTCGTAGCCGAAGAAACCTCTGCGCGCTACCTTGCCCTGCGAGTTATCCAGGGTCAGCTCAACAAACACAGCCGGTACTATGGCTTCTTTCATATGTTCGGCATCCGCCTTGGCCGGATCCGGCACGGGCCGCACCGGGGAATAAAGGCGGAAGGTCAAATCTCCGGCCTCCCATGTATCCGTTCCCGTCTTGAAAACTCGCGAAATGGCCTCGTCCTCGAATCGGACTACTCGGGAAATATTACCCTTTTCTCCATGCTTCTCGACGTCGTAACGGGCGCTTTCGTCCTCTACAGCTTCATAGAATGGCGGCGCCTCGTAAACCTCGCCGCGCGCGGGACTGAAATCCGATATAAATATTTTCGTCCGCAGGCTTCCCCAGCTCCATCCCGAGCCCGCCGGTTTTTCCGCAAAACCCTAAAGTAAAGCTGGCAAAAGCACCGATCGGAGAATGATGTGCATTAAAAAAGCGATTCGTTATCGGCATATCGTGCGCGTTCCTCCTTCATGTACGTCAGTTGTCCGTAATTTACGTTCATCCTAGCACAAGAAGAATGAGCATGACCATTGTCAAATCGATCAGCAATTTACCCAAATCGAGCCGGCTATGTTATACTGTCGCCATACATTCAATATATCAATGGGGGGCAAAAGCATGACCGGTTCATTTCTTCCTCATTCCTTTTTCTTAGGTCACACGATGGATGAGGTTATCCTTCCCGACGTCAATATAACGGTCAACCTGTTCGGCATTCACCTTCGGAGCGTGGGTGGAGAATGGGAATATCCCATGCATGAGCACCCGCAGTTCGAAATCAATTACGTGCTGGAGGGCCGGCGACTTATGAACGTTGGTGGAACCAAGCTCACACAGCAAGCGGGAGATCTGATTCTGCTCCGGCCCGGCCTCGCTCATTCCAGCCGCAGTGCGGATCGGCGACCGTTCACCTATTTTTGCATCCATTTTAACATCGACGAACATCTATTCCTGTCCTTGCTGAACCGGATCGAGCAGACGTTGTTTCACCGGGACAGCCCGTTAATGCGGCTGATGGAGCCTGCGCTGTCCAAACTGATCGATATTACCCGCGTTGCCGGCCAATCGTCCATGGCTCAGCGGATGCGTCTGTACTCGGCTGTCTTCGATTTATTCGGGACCTTATGGGAAGCGATATCGAACGAAGCCGACATACGGTCAAGCGTGTACGAGAGGGTAGAGCTGGCCCATCAAATCCGCACCAGGCTGCAAGGGCTGGTCAGTCAGCATTTCAAGCAAGGGATTCCGATCGAGCGGCGTTACGGTATCGACGATATTGCAGCGGAGCTGGGAATCAGCGCGTCCCATTGCAACCGTGTATTTCGGCACGTATACGGAACGGCTCCGCGGGTCTATTGGTCGGAACTGGTGCTCCAGCAGGCCAAGTCGCTGTTATCCGATTCCCAGTTGTCCATCCAGCATATTTCCTCCGTTCTCGGCTACAATGACATTGCGCATTTCAGCCGCCAGTTCAAGCGGTGGTCGGGGATGTCGCCCCGCGAGTACAAACAGCTTCATGCCGCCGTCACCGAGGGGGAGCAAGTTCGGCTCAATGATCCGGCAATATCCACAGATCGCCGTTCCAGTTGTGAATCCGGTACCGGCACTTTCCATCGGGAGCGTCTGGCCGGGAAACTTCCCCTTCGAAAAGGAAATAAAAGTAATTCAATGTCACGTTAGCTGGACAACGAATCTTTCGTCTTTCGTCCGGCTTTGACATATTTAAGCTGGGCAACAATAATCACACTAATGATGACCAGAAGGAACCACGAACTGATCTTACCGAAGCTAACCGGGTGCCAGGCTTGATGCTGGTCGGGATATTTCCAGGCATTGAAAAATGTAGCTATATTTTCGGCCAGCCAGATAAAAAAGCCTACAATGACAAAAGCAAGTGTCAAGGGCATTCGATAAGTAACGGCCCGCACCCGATAAATGATCCATGTTCTCCAGAAGACAACAAGCACAAGCGCCGTCAGCCACCAACGAAAATCAGGGATAAAATGATGCGTGAAAAAATTCAGATAGATGGCTCCTCCCAATAATCCCGCAGAAGGAAGCCCCGGCCAGCCGGTCATATCCATCTTCAGTCTACGCCATACCTGACACATATAGCTCGCTACACTGGCATACATAAACCCGCTATAGAGCGGCACACCGAACAATTTCGTCAACCCGGGTTCAGGATAGGACCACGATCCCATCCTTACCTTATAGATTTCCAGCAGCAAGCCAATCAAATGAAATACACAGATCACTTTAATTTCATCGCGTGTCTCTAATCCGCTGCGGTACATCAGGTACTGAACTGCAAGCAAGATAAGAAGTATGGCGTCATACCGGTAAATGAAGGGCGTCTCTATAACGCCGGAAAGGGCTAAAGTTCCAAAGATCGCAACAGGAAAAATGCAGCTCATCGCCTGATGATAGCCAAAGTGCAATAGTTGTATGATCGGTTTCATTGATGTTATCTCCTCGCGGCCTTAATCCTGATAGCCCCTCTGTTGGTCAACAGGGGAAGCACCCTAAGCATAGATTATTCTCGAGCGTCTAAAAAGAGAAATTTAGTTTGAATCGTTTTCCGATTTTCCGGGTATTTGCGAATCCGGATCGATAAAAAGGAGACGCAAAAAAGGGCATACGCATCCCGTATGCCCTTAAGTCCTTTCCTTCGTTTATTGATTTTTCAGCAGATTATAAAGTGCTTGAGAAGCTTCCGCCCGGGTCGTGACACCCTTCGGGGCAAAGCTGTTCTCGCTTCGGCCGACCATGAGTCCGGCCTTAACTGCCCCTTGCACGGACGCTTTCGCCCAATCGGCAACTTCGCCGCCGTCCGCGAAGCGAACTTCGGCCGATTCGGTCTTACGTCCCGATACCTTTTCATAAACGCGGACGATCATGGCCGCCATTTCTTCACGTGTAATTGCTTTATTCGGCTCGAAGGACTCGGCATTTGTCCCCTGAACGATTCCATTCTCGTAGGCGGCCGCTACATGCTGTGCATACCAGCTGTCTGCCGCTACATCGTTAAAAATAATCGGCTGGGACGATTTTAAGTTCAAATGACGAACCAGCATGGCGGTAAACTCCGCTCTACTGACGTTGAGTTCGGGACCGAAGTTTTCCGGGGAAATTCCCTGTACAATATGCTTAGCCGTCAGTTCCTGGATGACGGCAGACGCCCAATGCCGCTCAGGCACGTCACTGTAGGACTTCAAATAAGAATAAACGCCGTATGTGCTGAAGTGGAGCACGCCGGCCGTGATCATGTCGCCCTCCAGCTTGCCGCCGATATATTCGGGCGTCCCATTGTCGGCAACATAGTAGATGCCGGCCAATCTGGCTTCCGGACCGGCTGTAACTCTTAGCTTCAAAATGATGGGCTTCGTGAACACGGTCAACCGGTGCTCTTGATTATCCTTGGTCTTTACGGACAGCTCCAGGCCAAACGCTTCGCCTTGCGGCTTCATGACGGCATTTGAGCCTTCGCTCGAAGCAGAGGAGATGATATTTTTCGCCTCTTCTTGCGAAAGCCGCTTTACGCGCAGCGACACATAAGCGTCCGCAGGCTTTCCGGGAACCAGGTTCGCCAAGCTTTCCAATACTTCTTTAGGAATAATAATCGAAGCGTTCGGCAAATCAAGCTTCAGGCTGTTGTCGGCCGTCGTTTCGATAATATTCGCCGGCGGCGTCACCTCAAGGTTGTCGGAAGTTCGATCGGTTAAGTTCAGTACAATCAGCCCATTCTGGGCCTTCGGCAAATCGGCGGCCTTGATGTTCACGGACGTAACGGACTTGTCGGGCGATGCGGGCAAGTTCGAAGTTCCGGATGAACTGCCGGAACTGCTTCCATAAGATGGACTACTATCATCACTGCGTCTGATCACATTGAAGGATGAATTTGCTACGTTGGCCCCTTGTCCCGCAGCGATTTGATACGTTCCGAGAGAGGCGTCCTGAGGTATGGCAAAGATAGTACTGTAACGGCCGTTTGCCGATTGGACTACGTTGTAATATAGGATGGTGCCGTTAGGAGCGACGGCCTTTACAATGACCTCCGCGGTATCCGTCGTTCCCGCAATGCTGACTATCGAACCGGCACGGACCGATGAAATCGGATCAATGGTTATTTTCGATGCAGTCACGGTAGCTGTTTCCGCAAAGCCAAAAGCAGGGTAGCTGCAGACCGCCAGCTGTACAGCCAATGCCGTAACCAGTAGTTTTCGTTTCAAAGTGGTGCTGCCCCTTTCGCCGTGATTACGGAAGATTGGTGATTCGGCCTTTCAGCTCTGCCGTGATTTTACCGCCTTTAAATGTTTTGACAATGTAGTTGTAGAGGCCTTCAATGTCAGTGACTCCGGGCTCTACATTCTTGCCTTGCGTCAGCACCGTGTAATTGTCGCCCCCGGCCGCCATGAAGTTATTGACGACTACGGTATATTCGGCCGTATCTGAAATTGGAGTTCCGTCTTCTTTCTCTAACTTGGTGATGCGATCCATGACGGGCTTGCTGAAATCAGCCGTATACCTCAGGCCCGAAATTTGCAGTGTCTTCGTATTAGCGGAGCCATCCGCATTCTTGCCCCACTGCTGCTGCAGCGACGTCTTAATTTGAGCGCCGGTCAGGGTCAATTTGACTAGCTGATTTCCAAACGGCTGGATTCGGAACAAGTCGGAATACAAGATGTTACCCTGCGGAAGATCCGCCCGGATTCCGCCTGGATTCATAAAGGCAAAATCGGTATTCATGGTGTCCTTCATGGCGTCAGCGATTAAGTTGCCAAGTGGAATTTCTTTATTGTAAGCATCTGATTTGCTGTATACGGCATCCGTAACCCCCACCGGCTGGGACAGCATCGGGTACTTCGCCAGCTGAGCTTGAATCAGGGCGGCCACATCCGGGTCGGGTTTGATGCCGGCTTGCTTCACGTCAACAATGGCCGCTGTTTTCTTCACGATGTCCTTGGTGACCGGGTCGATTTCCAAATCCACATCGGCAAAAGCCGTACCGTAAGAATACGCTTGGAACACCAGCTTGTTGTCCACCATGCCGTTAACCTTCGCGTGGTTGTCGCCGGCAAAGATGACGTCTACGTCATCGTCCACCGCATTGGCCAGGTCTGCGGCTTCGCCGGTGATTACGCCGGCGCTATTTTGGCTCGCAGGATCGTGAGCAAGTACGACGATGGCATGAATGCCTTGGGCTTGCAGTTCTTTAACCGCGGCGTTCACGACGGGGGCCTGCTCCACGATGCTCACTCCCGCCAGCCCTGCAGGAGAAACCTTGGAGGGGGTAAGCATAGTCACTACGCCGATGAAACCGATTTTAACGCCGCCGATTTCTTTCACATAATAAGGAACGATAAGCGGCTTGTTCGTAGTTTGGTCAATAACGTTCGCACTGACGTAATGAATTTTGGTCGGGTTATATACGACGTTGGTATTTACCGGATCCGTGCCTCCATACAATTGCGCCTTCAACGCCGCGACGCCCTGATCGAATTCATGGTTACCGAGCGTAGCGATGTCAAAGCCAAGCATATCCAAGAAATCCAGCGTCGGCTTATCGCGGTCGAGCGACGATACCGGAGAACTGGCGCCGACGGCGTCGCCGTTATGAACAAGCAGTGTGTTCACATTCTGCTTCTTATACTCCTTAAGGTAAGTTGCTAAGTATGTGGCTCCGCCTACAGTACCGCTAGGAAGCGGATTGGAATAATCAAGCTGGCCGTGGAAATCGTTAATGCCCAGAATCTGCACCTTCACGTTGGAATTGGGAACAATCGTTACCGGATTCGCTAAGCTTGTCCCTACGTTGCTCAAATCGTTATTATAAGAATCGACCACAAAAACCATGACCGACAAGCCGTCCCCCGCCAGGTTGAAATGAGCGGTCATCTTCTCGCTTGCCGTAATGTCTTTCTGAATAGCGGCAATGCTGACCGGGGTTGTCCCCCGCATCAATTCGAATATGACGGTTTCTTCTCCGGGATGAGGAGTAGAGCCCGGAGTTACCGTAACGCTTGCTCTCACACCCCCGGTTGTGTCCATCGTCGGATTTTCGATGACAAAATAATTTGGACTGGATACTGCTTGAGAAGAGACGGCCGTTTCAGCATAAACCGCACTGCCAAACCCAGGTGTCGTTAACAAGCAAGTCAAAATGGACGCGGATATAGCTTTTTTAAGAGGTACCCGTTGAAACCATGCCATTCACCAATACCACCTTTACATGAATAAGATCATGGTGATTATACCAACTGGATTATTAAAATAGTTATAAAAAATAGATAAGATTTGGTAAATCCCACTAAAATCAAGAAACTTATCGTTCAAGAATGGGTATCGATTGGGCTTCTTTGTAGACCTCAGGGAGAGATTGAGTGGCACCGCGTGGATGAGGCATATGGGGAGTACTCTAATGATTTAGCGAAGGTGGTCTTACCGCCATGAGTCTTACCGACCTTCACAACCATCAGTCTGTTCATAAGCGCCTCCGTTTCTTGTCAATCGCCTAGCCGGATCTGTTTTCAAACGATTTTATAGTCCTTTATATGATGATTTTTAAAAATCACCTTAGGTTCTACGGCATCTTTGATTCTTTCTATTGTGAAATTTTCCATAGGGGACGGTAAATCATTGATATCGAAGTATCTGATTTCATCAATCTCTGTACCATCCGGTGTTGGAGTGCCCGACCAAAGTCATCCTCGTCACCATGAGTACTTTCCGAGGTTTTTACAACGGAACATCGACTCCCTAAACCCGGGTAAGCTTATCCGGGTTTCGTACGAAGTAGATTCTGGCAAGCTTTCCGTGCCGGAGTTGCATAAATATAGCTTTCACGGTTTCGTCCCCCGAACGGACTACTATACCGGTCTCGCCGTTCAGAGGGGCAACCTCGAAATGAAGATTTCCCTGATCATAGGGCTTTACACCCTCGAACGCGGCGACAGAAGGAATCGGGCCACTTGAACGCGCGTTTGTATCGGACGCGTGGCGGCTGGTTACCTTTCCGCCTCCGTCGGAGAAGAGCATGACGTCTTCGGTCAGCAGGGACAGCACATGATCGACGTTCCCTTGCTCGAGGGATGTGAGGAACCGGCTGACCCATTCCAATTCGACCGCTTCGGCCGCGACCGGCTCCTCCTCGGATATGCCCATCTTGCTTCTTGCCCGGCTCATCAGCTTGCGGCAATTTGCCTCTTGCTTGCCGAGCAGCTCGGCTATTTCGGGATAATCGAAGCCCAGCGCCTCACGCAGGACGAAAACCACCCGCTCTGACGGCGTCAGCCTCTCGAGCAGAACGAGCATGGCGTAAGATAGCAGATCGCGGCGGACGACCGTCGTCTCGAGCGTATCCGCCTCCGGCGTCCGAATCGGTTCGGGGAGCCACGGACCGACATACATTTCCCTCTTCTTCCGCGCCGACTTCTGCAGATTGAGGCAGTGATTGGTTACCATTTTGCACAAATACGCCTTCGGCTCCGCCAAACGTTCGGGATGTACGTAGCACGCCTTAAAAAACACGTCCTGCACTGCATCTTCCGCGTCTGCCGCAGAGCCTGTCAACTGATAAGCCAGCGTGAACAGCGGCGCTCTATATTGATCGTACAGTTCCTCCATTCGTTGTCCCACCTTTTCCGGGTTGTCATTGGCATAATCGCATATCAGCATCTTCATTTTCCAAAAAAAAACAGCCTTTACGTCAAGGGTAAAGGCGGGTTTTCATGTTTTTCTTTAGCACGCGCATATCTTCATTCGTTTGACTGTGCTAATTGTACGCTTACCTTAGAGCTTCTTCAATTGATCGATGATTTCCTGAGGCTCCATCCGTCTCATGAAGTCCGGGATAACGTACGAGCGACGGATTATCCCTTCTTGATCTATAATAAACGTCGCCGTAAGCGGCAAAATCCAGCGCTCGGTTTTGTTGAACTTGGTGAGATCCAAACCGAAATTTGTGAAGGCCTCCTGCAGGTAATCGGGTACTTCATACAGGATTCGGTAGCTTTCAGCGACACGGCCGTTCAAATCGCTCAGCACATGGAAAGTCAGCTCCTCCTTCTCCTTATGGGACAGCGAGTTGTCGGGGCTTTGCAGAGAAACGGCAATCAGCCTGCCGCCAAGCTTCTCCATATCCGGCAGCAATTGTTGATAAGCCCGAAGCTGGATATTGCAGAACGGACACCAGTCGCCGCGGTAGAAGGTCAGAACAACCGGTCCTTTCGCAAGCTCATCATATAGGTTCACTTGCTCACCGAACGGACCCCCAGCGTAAAATTCGGAGCAATGTCCCCTTCCTTTAAACCGAAAACAATACCGGACTCCTGTTGCTCCTTCATGAGCCTAAAAACCTGCGATTGTACCTCTTCAGGCGCTTTGGCGATAAAACCTTCCTTCGCTTGATCCAATAATTCTTTAACCGCCATTGTACAACACTCCTTTACGTTTTGCACATATAACAATGTAAGTCTCAGATTTGTGACATTGGGAACAAAAAAATATCTTTGCACGGGCCGCGCGTTCAATCAGCCGTTCTTTCATGCCAGTTTTTTGGGGAAACCTGCCAGAGGGAGCCGATCGGCTGTGTACTCTGTATTCTGTAATTATGGGCTTCGCCCGTATAGATGACGCCCATACTGGCTGTACAGCAGAAAAATAGCCTTGGCCGACCATGGCCAAGGCTATTTGCATACGAGTGAATCGGAGCCGATTCGTGATTAGTGACCCTTCATCCCCGGTACCGGATTTTCCCCGCCGGCGGTACCGTTTTCTTCCTGCTGCTTCGGTTTACGCTGAATCCTCTCACTTTCATTCGCCATGGTGTCTTCTAGTAAGCAAGCCCTCAGCGTACCTTCATCTTGCTAACCAGCTGTTGTATCGCCTTTTTCATATCCGCCGGCGGAAGCTTCACCCGATCGCCATGGCCGGGAAGCACCCATTCGAACGCTTCGGCGGCAAGCCGTTCCATGGAAATCCCCTGTTCCTCCCAGGAATACCAACAGTAATCGTCGAATGCTTCCAACGTCCTTCGTTGCCGCTCCCATGCCAAGTGGTCGCCCGTGAACAGAAACCGTTCCCGATAAAGCAATACCATCGAGCCGCGTGTATGGCCTGGAACAACAAGGATTTTCATCTCGTTATCCCACTGCACGTCCTCGAAGCCCTCAATTACATGCTCCGCATCGGGCTGCGCCGAAATCTCGCTTGCATGGATGATGCGCTTCGCGCCGAACCGCTCCGCATATAACTTCGCATCCGCCACATCGTCCCGGTGTGTGAGAAAAATGGTATCGACGCCTCCCATTTCCTCAAGCCGCTTAACCAACGACGGTACGCGGCGCGGTGCATCAACAAGCCAATTGCCATTCGCCCGTACGATAAAATAAGAGCTACCGCCGAACGATTTGGGCGACGTATATCCGCAATAATAAACGCCGTCCTCCAGTAGCGGCGGAAAGTCATCCATCGCCTCAGCGATGCCGTTCTTCTCCTCACTCACAATAGCCGCTGTCGGACAAGCGAGCAGGGCATGCAGTGCCTGCCTCCAATCCGCCCCCGTTGCAGGCTGACAGGCGACAGCGGAGAGCCCTTCCGCTTCAGTGAATACCGTTGGCGCGAGCTGGCGGCATGTATCGCAATTGATGCATGCAGACGTGACGTATAGCGGCCCAGGCGCGTTTGTGCTCAATCGGCGATGCGAATTCATGCTTTCAGCCTCCGCTTCGGGTTAATATAAATTCCAATTCATTCTATAGGATTACCAATCGATGCGCTTTCCATCTCTGAAGAATTCCCCGTTAGGTCCTTCGGGTCCAATCGTCGCTAACCAAAGGATCGACTCGGCGGCTTGCCTTGGCGTTCTTGGAGCGGATGGTCCACCCATATCCGAGCTAACCCATCCCGGATCGACCGCATTGATTTTGATATCGCCTTTGATTTCGGCCGCGACCAATCGTGTCAATCCATTCAGGGCGAGTTTAGACAACTTGTAGGCGCCTACTCCTTGATATGACATCTCACTCATCGCCCCATATTCCGAGGAAACATTAATCATTCTCCCATAGCCTTGTTTTTCCATAAGGGGCATAAAGGAACGGATCACATGGTAAGGCCCGAAGAAATTGGTTGCCATCGTTCCTTCTAAAATGGAAGGTGCCATATTCAATAACTTATCGTTACCATCCAGATACACGCCGGCATTATTAATCAATACGTCCAGTCTTCCGTATCGCTCATTTACTATAATCGCAGCCTGGCGGATGCTTTCTTGATTGCCTACATCCATCTTCACAAACGATACTTCAAGATTTGACTCCTTGAGTTTTTGCGCAGCTTCATGACCCTTTTCCGGATCCCGGCTTGTCAAAATGACCTTAAAACCATTCAAAGCCAATTGTTTGACCAGTTCATATCCAATTCCTCGATTCCCGCCGGTGACAAGCGCAACTATTATATCCTTTGCCATTGAAATCCTCCATTTCCCGGTCGCTGATCTTGAATTCCGGCAGATTCTTCCCTACAGCCAAAGAGGCACACCGGTATAGGCGTGCCTCTAAATCCTTTGCCAGGATTACGCGTTATTCATTCTCCATCGTACTGATGTCGATCACAAATCGATACCGGACATCGGAAGCCAGTACGCGTTCCCAGGCTTCATCGATCCGGTTGGCGGAGATAACCTCAATCTCAGGAGTGATGTAATGTTCAGCGCAAAAGTCAAGCATTTCCTGCGTTTCGCGAATTCCACCGATCATCGATCCCGCAAACGACCGGCGATGACCGATCAGCGAGAAGACGTTCACGGACAACGGCTCTGCCGGTGCACCGACGTTGACCAGTGTGCCGTCCAGCGCCAGCGCCGACAGGTAGGCATTCATATCGATCTCCGCACTCACGGTATTCACAATGAGATCGAACGAACCGGCCAGCTTCTTGAACGTCTCCGGATCACTCGTGGCATAATAATGGTCAGCGCCCAGCCGCAAACCGTCTTCCTTCTTCTTCAAGGTTTGGGATAAAACCGTAACCTCCGCCCCCATGGCATGAGCGAGCTTTACCGCCATATGTCCAAGCCCGCCAAGTCCAACGACAGCTACCTTCTTACCAGGAGCGACCCCCAGTGGCGCAGCGGCGAATACGTTGTGATGCCGGCACATAAAAGCGGTGCAGCCGCATCAAGCTCGATACCGTCAGGAATTCGAACCACGAAGTCCTCCGTTACAACGATGTGAGTGGAATAACCGCCCTGCGTATACTGCCCGTACTTGTCGATAGCTCCATAGGTACCCGTCATTCCATTAAGGCAATACTGCTCCTCACCCTTATGACAGTTATCGCATTCTCCGCAGGAGTCCACCATGCGACCTACCCCTACACGATCGCCAACGGCATATTTTGTGACTTCCGAACCAACCTGGGTGACAATTCCGGCGATCTCGTGCCCTGGAACGAGGGGATATTTTACCGGACCCCACTCGCCGCGAGCGGTATGGATGTCAGAATGGCAAATACCGGCATACTTAATCTCAATAAGGACATCATGCGGCTGGAGGTCCCTCCGCTCGATCGTCGTGAGCTTGAACGGACCTTCCGGACTGAATGTAGCGCGTGCATTAGCAGTAATCAAAGTATAACCTCCTATAATTCATATATATTAGTTCTTTTGCCCTGATATAAATCAACATCTGTTTATAATTATAAATGGAACTACAATGCTTTCAATCGTCAAAAGAACGCAATTCGTTGTTTATTCCACAAATCAATAAAAATTGTTTATTATCTCATAACCTAAGGTGCCAAACTGAAACCAACGGAAATCTCATAAGCAAGGCGGGTTGTTTAATCAACCCATGTCCATTATTATGGATGTAAGCGGCATAAGTTAAGAAAGTTTGGTGAGTTTATCATGGCAAAAGTGGATCGGAGAATCCTTAAAACACAAGAAGCGATGAAAAAGGCTGTCATTGAGCTGATGACTGAAAAAAACTTCGATGACATTACCATTCAGGATATTGCCGATCGGGCAAATATTAACCGTGGAACCATTTATCTTCATTATCAGGACAAGTTTGATTTATTGGATAAACTCATAGAAGCACATATTAACGAATTAGGGGAAATGGGGGAATGGGCATGTAAACTGGATTGGGGCAATGCGCTTGTGCCTTTTTTTGAATACTTTGAAAAAAACTATTTATTTTTTTCGACGATGTTGGCGAGTAAGGGCGCCCCATCCTTTAGAACCCGGTTTTATGATTATATTGTGGAAGGATTCAAGGGTGAAATAGACAAAGAAAGCGGAAGAAATACGGATTTAAATGAAGATGTGATGCTGCAATATGCCGGGACCGCTTATGTAGGGGTCATTGAATGGTGGATCAGGAATGGGATGCCCTATCCTCCGCATGTTATGGCCAAACAAGTCGGGGCCTTGTTAGAGAGAACGCTATAATCCAATTTTCTTCAGGAAGACGTTCCCAGTTCGGCGAACCTTAATACGGTTCATCATCGGCGAGATTCACTTCGAGAAGATCCAGAACGAACATGAAGATGGGGATTCCAATGATCAGCCCCCATATACCGAACAAATGCTGGGCGATCACAAGCACTACGAACGTGTAAAACATGGGAAGCTCCGTTTTGGATGCCATTAAGCGCGGGCTCAGAACGTATGTCTCCAGAGCGTGAATGAAAATGATTAAGACAATGGACCAGATCACGAGTTTCCAACCGCCGGTCTGATAGCCAATGAGCCCAATCGGAACGAACGAAACGATGACGCCGACCACTGGAATGAAGCTGAGCAGCAGAACCATGACACTCAAGGCAAATAAGTAAGGAAATCCTAGCGACCAGAGTCCAATCATCGTAACTGCGGTGTTGACCACCGAAATGATGAGCTGCACCTCAATGACTTTGCCGAAGGAAGCCATGAATTTTTTGCTGAAGTATTCCAATTCGTCGTAGATCCATCCGATTTTGCTGGTCCTAAACTTTCGGGTGAATTTGGCAACTTTTGATTTCTGAAGCAGGAAGAACAAACTGAGAATAATAACGATGAGAATGATTTCGAACCATTCCCCCAGCTTGGCGATGTAATATTTCGCTTGGTCCAGATAGGTGTTGTAGTCGATATTGCTCAACAGCTTGGCCAGTTCGTTCGAGATGGGATCGCCTTGGTTGAAGTGGAGGAACTTGACGATATTGTTGAACATCTCGACGATTTGTGCGGCGATTTGCGGGATGTACTTGGAAATGCCGATCACCGTGGCCATGAGGATGAGGATGTACAATAGAATGGTTACCACGTTCGGTTGAATCGGAAACAGTCTTCTGATCCTTTCGGTAAGGTAAATCTGAAGCCGCCCCATAATGTAAGTAACCATGAACAGCAGCAAAATCATATTCAGCATCGAGTGAAGGCTATACAGCAGCACGACGAGCAAGAGCAGAACGACGACCCTTCTTACGATCGGCAGGGTAAAAAAATCGCGAATCGTTTCCATAGATTTCCCTCCCGTAGTAAAAGATAAAGAACCGCCTGAACGGTTCTCTTCATCAAGATTATTTACAAATTTGACCTCTAATAAACTTGGGGAGCAACTACTTCATTCGCTGCGGCGATCAATCGCTTGATCCCTTCTTCCATCCGCGTTTCGTTGATATAAGAATAACTAAGCCGGATCCACGAATCGAGCCGGCCGAGCGGATCGCAAATTCCGCCCGGAACGAAAGCGACCGACCGCTCCAGGCGCCGGGCCAGCAATGGCTCGACGGGAAAGCCGTCCGGCGCTGTACCCATAAATTGAGCCCCCGTTCGGACTCGTCCAATGCCATCCCGTTTCTGCAAGAAGCTCCTCCATCTTCTCTTTGCGGATCTGCAGGGCGATTCTCAGCTTAGCCACATGCTCCTGAAGCCGGTTGGAGAAAAAATAATGCTGGAACATTTTTTGATTAAGCGGCGGCGTTCCGTTGTCCGTCAATGCCTTCACCGGCGTAATGCCGCTCATCAGCGACGGCCGAGCCGCCAGTACGGACACCCGCAGACCGGGAGCGACGTATTTACTGAAGCTGCGGATATAAATGACGTACCCCTCGGTATCGTAGAAAAATAACGGCGGAGGCGGCGGGTCCCCAAAGTAAATGTCGTGGTATACATCATCTTCCACCAGTATGCATTGATACCGTTCCGCGAGTTCCACCAGCGCCTTCCTCTGAACTACCGGCACCGTAAAGCCAGTCGGGTTATGAAACGTAGGATTCATGTAGAACAGACGCGGCTTCTCGTGCTTCATCACCTGTTCGACCATTTCAAGGTCATACCCATCCGGAGTAATCGACACGGGAATCAGACGAATATTTTGCTGCGCAAATACGTCAATCGCCGGACTGTAAGTCGGCCGTTCGATCAATACCGTATCGCCCGGTTTGACGAGCGACCTGGAAACCAGATCGATGGCTTGCTGCGACCCGGTCGTAATCATTAATTCGTCGGGGTGCGCCGCAATCCCATGCTTTTGCATAAAAAAATGGCCCATCGCCTCTCTTAGCTCCGGATCGCCCATTACGGTGGAATACGTGCTCAGCGGCTTCGGATGCAGGTCAAAAACCTGCTTAACATAGCTCGACATATACATATTCGGCAGCAGATTGGGGTCGATCAGTGCCTCCGACATTTGGTAATCGACCGCGACACGATGGATATCCGCAAGCCTGCTGCGATTGATATATACCTTCCGGGCCTGGTAGTCCCAAGGTTCGTTGGCAACAGAACGATCTGGAGCTCCGCTGTCCCTGCCGCAAACGAAATAACCCGATTTGTATTTGACCTCGACGATCCCGTCGTCCTTCAGCTTCTGGTACGCCTTCATCACCGTCAAACGGTTCACCTTCAAGCGCTCGGCCATCAATCGTAGTGACGGCGGCTTGTCATGGGGCTTCCATTCTTCCCGCTTTATTCCATCCACCACGGCGTCGCACACCGCTTGCACCCGTTTCGCCGGGACGGCCGTTTCCTTTCTTCCTGACGAGCTCATCGTTTGTCCATTCTCCTTTTGTCACCATGTCGCTCGAACAAATCTGTTCTAGTATAGACAATCTGTTCTACTATCTGCCCATTATAGTATACAAAAGGAGGAGGTTCTATGGTTATTATCAATTATTTGCTGATGTGCGCCGTATTCGGTACGACGTTTCTGTCGATCAAGATCGGCGTCGAGGCGGGGCGCCGCCTTTTTTTCCGCGGGGCTGCGCTTCTTCCTCGCCGGCATGCTGATCTTCTTATGGATGCTGTGGCAAAAGAAAGCCAAGCTGACGCTGCTGCTGCGCAAAGAGTTTATGCTGATCGGGCTTGGGAGTACGTTTGCCACTTTCGCTGCGCTGTATTGGGCGGAGCAGCATATCGATTCCGGAATGGCCGCGATCTTATCCGCCACCGGCCCCATGATGATCTTGCTGATGCAGACGATCGTCATGCGCAAGAACGCCAGGCGCAGCGAATTTATCGGGTGCGGGATCGGCTTTGCCGGCGTCCTTGTGCTGATACTTCCGAACCTTGTCATTGGGAAGAACGCGGTCTGGCTGTGGAGTCCGCCTGCTTGTGCTGCTCGGCGAAATCGGATATGCCGCAGGCGACCTGCTTACCAGCAGAACGCTGCTCCGGATCAAGGACATCTCGTCCGTCGCGATGAATTCGGTACAGATGATGTACGGCGGGGTCGCCCTTTTTCTGCTGTCGCTTTGCACCGAGCGCGTGAACGGCTTCCCGCTGCAGTCGCTACCTGCTTTGGGATCGCTGCTGTATCTCATCGTCATAGGCTCCATGCTGGGCCACAGTCTGTATGCATGGTCGCTGAAAACAACGAATGCGGTATTCCCTTCAACCTGGCTTTACGTTTCGCCGGTCATTGCGATGGGACTCGGCGCCCTGTTATATGGAGAAAACGTATCCCCCGCCTCCTTGCTGGGCACCGCTCTCGTGTTGTCCGGCATCTTGGTAACCAACCTGCATCAGCTGCGTTCGTTGAAAGACCGCAAAAGCGCCCGGTCCGCCACATGAATCGTCCGGACCAACTGCAACCGGAATGCCCTTTTCAGGCAGTCCGGTTTCGTCTGTTATTGCCATGACGAAGCTGTGCATGATTCAACCCGAGATTCGGGCACGCCAGTTTCACCGTGGCAGATAAGCGAGTGTGCAACCTTTTAACCTTACATTCCGTTGAAAGGGTAGTAACCATAATACATTCGCTTGAAGGAGACAATGAACTATGAAAAAAGCAGCTGCTTTAACTTTGTCTGCAGTTTTAATGAGCGGTTTGACTTTCGGGACCGCTTTTGCTTTTACCGATGTCGAGGATGGTCAGCTCGAGGCCGTTTCAGCCCTGCAAGCCCGGGGCGTTGTAAGCGGAATCGACCAAGATCATTTCGCTCCGAATGAAAAAATCAGCTTCGCCGAAAGCGTACAAATGATGGTTAAGGCATTGGATCTGAACCTCGATTTGATCAAATTTAAAAGTCAGCCCAAAGCTTCGGGCATTTACACCCATATTGCGGACGATGCCTGGTACGCGGATGCTTTTGTTATTGCGTACTATAACGGTGTGGAGATTCCGAAAGACGTCAATCCGGGTGCAACGATTACGCGCGAACAATTTGCCAACCTGCTGGTCAGCGCTTTAGAGAAAAAGGGCAATTTCCCCATGATCAAACTTATTTCGGACGTAAAGGACGAGGATCAAATTACGCCCGAATATCAAGGCCGAGTGCTGCGGCCGCTGCATTATAAAATCGCCCAAAAGGATAGCAGCGGCGCTTTTAACCCCAAAAGCGTGTTGACACGTGGAGAAGCGGCTACTTGGGTTTACAACGCCGCGAACGTTCTGGTCGCCCACTCTCAGAAACCGCCTGTGGCCAATGACGAAATGACCTTCGCTGTTGAGAAAGTGAACGACGAAGTGAACAAAGTAACGCTGTCTCGTAGTGAAAAATCAAGCGCAGGCTATGGGATCGAAATCAACAGCATTCAATTCCGGGATGGGCAAGCGCTTATTTCCTATAGCGTCAGCGATCCGCGACCCGATCAAATGAATGCCGCCGTGATCACGGTACCGAAGGCCGTCACTTATATTTCTTCGAAATATACGCCGGTCATCGAACCGGCTGTCGCGAACTAACGTCTAATATCGGGAAGACATATTCCATCCACCGATGGATTTGCATAGCTTAAAACGCCGTCATTCCACATTCCCCGTGGCTTTGGCGGCGTCTTTCATTCCTTGGCTATCGCGGCCGATTCGGTCTAGATGTGATTGCCTAATTGTTTCATGATCCGATACCGCCGTCTTTCCCTGCTTGACATCATCGCAAGTTCGCTTAATTTCTTAAGCTTTCCCGATACTCAAGCGGTGTCACGCCGGTTAATTTTTTGAAGAACCGGGTAAAGGAATGGTGGGTTTCATACCCCAGCCGTGCGCCCACCTCAGCAATCCTCAGTTCGTCTTGTTTGAGCAATTCCTTGGCTTTTTCCATCCGCACTTCATCGATATACTCGGATAGATTGACGCCGCTCTCCTGTTTGAACAGCCGCGACAAATAAGAGGGGTTGAAATGGATCACACCGGCTAAGCGCACGAGCGACAGATCCTCTCCGATATGTTCCTCGATATAGGAACGGACCTTCCCGATCGCTGCGGCCGCCCTGTTTTTTTCGCCGCTCAATCGGAGATCGAACAAAGACTCCGCAATCTTTTTCAAATAATCGAAGCTTTCTTTCCAGGAAGCATGCATGTCTCTCTGCATGAGACCTTTGGTTTCGACCTTATCATGCAGCTCCCACCGATTGATGTAGGATAATAGCAAGAGTGCGATCGTATAATAGAGCTCCAGGAGGAAGGGCGGCCCATTTCGATGATCGTCGAAAGCGAGCGCGGCCAGTTCCTCCAGCACAACGAGAAATCCTTCTTTCCTTCCGCCTTCCAGATGGGCGGCCAAAGCCTCGGCCTTTTCCCTCAGCGATCGTGATAGGGCCGCCGTCTCCATCGTTGCCATATGGACCGTCTGCACCATCAGAGCGCCGTCGCCTGCCCGCATATGCTTGCTGGCTTCTTATCCGGTCGTAAACAGCGGAAAGCTGATTCCACCCGCAAGGCTCGGCGCAGAGCGTGATGGCAAAGGTCAGGCCCAAAGAGTCTTTGGTAGCTTGCTGGATCAGCTCGAATTGCCCTTCCAGAAACGTTAACGTGCGGGAATAGGCGTCGCTTGCATCCCTTCCGTCGCCAAGCTGCGGCTGGATGAGCCAGACCAGATCGCCGTAACGGTCGATCACTCCAAGACTTTCGGTCCGTTCAGCGAGGAATGACTCCGCCAAAAATTTAACGGCCAGCGCGGACTCCTGTCTTTCGGCAAACGATTGATGCATGGCGTACGTACGCTGCAGATCGCCAAGCGCGACAAGCACGGGAAGCGTGGGATCAAGCGTAATGCCCAAATGGCCGAAATCGAGCTCCAGCTGCTCCGCGGCTCGCCCCCCAAGCAGCAAATACCGGAAATAGTTGCCTTGGGCAAGCGTTTCAAGCGTGGTCAGTTTTTCTCTGGATTGCTTGACCAGATCATGGAATTTCAAGCTGTTTTCCAGTTCCGTAATGGCACCGGTTACCGTCTTGATGATCTTATCGTATCCTTCACTTTTAAGGAGATAGCTCACCCCCGGGGTTTGGATCGCCTGATAAACATAATCAAAGTCGTTGTACCCGGTCAAAAACACGATTTTGCAATGCGGCCAACGACTCCGAATGTTATTCATGAGCTCCAGGCCATCCATGCCGGGCATCCGAATATCGGAGAGCACGATGTCCACCCTTGTCCGATTCATCAGGTCGAGTGCTTCTTCTCCGGAATAGGCTTTGTACAGATCGAGGCCAAGATTCAATTGCTTCAGTACTTCAAAAAGTCCTTCCGTTATAATTTCTTCATCATCGACGATCAGCAATCTAATCACGAACATCACCACCTGTAAGAGGAAAACAAAGAACTACCTTCAGTCCCCCGAGCTCGCTTCGGCTTACCCGCAGTCCGTATTCTTCGCCAAACGTAATCTTCATGCGCCGGTGAATATTGACCAAACCTGTCGTCTCCGTATGATCATCATCGTTATCCAGGGTTTCCGAAATACGCTGCAAGGATAGGTCCGTCAAGCTTTCCCCGTTGTCTTCCACCACGATCCGGATGTCCGTCTCATGGATTTCGAAGCGAATGACAATCCGTCCGTTTTGTTTCATTTTCTCCAAGCTGTGTTCGAAGGCGTTTTCAATAATGGGCTGAACAATCAGCCGGGGAACAGAGACCTGTTCGATTTCCCTCGGGAGGGAGTCGAACTGCACCCGGATTCTCCGGGAAAAGCGAAGCTCCTGAATTTCCGTATACATCCTTGCATGGTGAACTTCTTGTTTCAGCGTTACTTCGTCTGAAGCGTTTCTGGTCACAAACTGAAAATATTCGCCGAGCTGGGTCGTGAAGTCCTCAATGCGTTCCAAATCTCCCGTCTTCGCCATCGTGCTTAGAGTAAAAAAGCTGTTGTATAAGAAATGCGGATTAATCTGCGATTGAAGCTGCTTCAGCTCGGCACGCTGGGTCATAATTTTTTGCCTATAGACTTGATCGATCAACGAACGCAGATTCGCGATCATTTGGTTAAATCGTCCGTACAAGTATCCGAACTCGTCTTTGGATTCGTGGACGATGGCAAAACCAAGATCCCCGCCTTCCATGCGCCGAAAACTCTTAACAAGCGTTAACAACGGCTTATGAATAAATTGATAGGTGGAGAAGGCATACACGGCAATAATGACAACGGCGACGAATATAAACAGCCATGCCCAAGCATAAAACTTGTCCAGCGGCTTCTTGATGATTTGCTCGGGAATGAATCGGATAATGGACATATTCAGGTACTTCGAGCTGGCGTATGCCGTATAGTAGCGGCTTCCCGGGATCTCGTAGGTTCCTGTTTGCGTGAACGGCGGCCGGCTGATTTGTCGAACGAGATCGGTCATATTTTCCTGCAGCGGCTCCGTGGTGCTGCCTGCAAGAATGTCGCCGGTTTTACTCGAGAACAACACGGTACCGCTTCCGGCATAAGTATTGAGATGACTTAATGCCTCCCGAAGCTTATCCGTATCCAGCTCGATTTCAATTACGAATAAAGGCTGATTCTCCTTGGCGGCCCCTTGTTTTGAGGCGGTTAAGAATACCCCTCCATTCCACTCGATAACCTGAATGTTTCGGTCGTCCGACTTTGGGCGATTCCGGTTATAGAGAGCGGGGTCGAAATCGCGAGTCCCGTTCGCGGATGAAATGGATTTTGCAATCGGAAAGATGTTGGCGCTCACATTTTTAATATACATGCTGCTGTTTTGAATCGCATTGAGCCGTTTCCATAACGTATTGATTTTTTCCGTGCGCTTATAGGCATCCATGGAATTCCACGTGAGCGTCAATTCATTGAGAACCTCGTCTTCCAAGATACCGAACTGCAGCAGCTTCATTCGCTCGATCTCGTTCTCGAGATCGGTCAGGTAGAACGTGATCTGGGAAACGGCCGTTTTGGAAATGTCTTCGCTTGCCGTCTGGACAATCCATTGATACAAGTAGACGCCAAGCGAAATGATGGGCAGCATGATCAATAGGAACGTGATGAGCGACCGAAGGAAAATGGTATTTCGCAAGGAGAAAGGCTGACGTTTGAACAAAGCGAACCTCCAGCATTTTCTTCCATTATCAACCCTTCACACTGCCAAGAACAATACCTTTTACAAAATACTTTTGCAAAAACGGATACACCGCAATAATCGGAAGAGAGCCGAGGAAAATTTGCGATGCTTTCAGCGTTCGGTCGGAAATCAGAGCCATATTCAATGCTTCGTCGCGGGACATATTCGTCAAATTCTGCTGAATGACGATCGTTTGGATATAGCTCTGCAGCGGGTAATGGGCCGGATCTCCCATCAGCAGCGACCCGTCAAACCAGCTGTTCCAATGCTCCACCATGGAAAATAAAGCAAGTGTGGCCAGCGCGGGCTTCGATATCGGCACATAAATTTTCCAGAGTGTTGTCCAGTGGCCTGCTCCGTCCATGGTGGCCGCCTCCTCCAGTTCTTTCGGCACCTCCCGGAAAAAATTGAGCAGCAGCACGATACTGAAAACAGGCACCGCACCCGGCAAAATCAGCGCCCAGATCGAATCAAGCAGATTGTACTGTTTGATGGTCGTATACCAAGGGATCAAGCCGCCGTGAAACAGCATCGGAATAAAGAAAATCCACGCATAGACGATGCGAAAACGGAACGCTCCCGGTTCTTTGGACAAAGGATAAGCGACCAAAATGGTTAATAATAGGTTTAACGGCGTCCCTATCGCAATGCGCTCCAAGGAAACCAGCATGGAACGCCAGAACGCTTCCCGGCTTGCCGTATAGCCGTAGGAGGCCAAGGTGAAATCGACCGGCCAAAGCTTCACATGGCCTGCCGCCGCCGCAGTGCTTGAACTGAACGAAACGGCGATAATATGGATTAAGGGCAGCACGCAGACGAACGAGATCAAGATGAGAAAGAAAGTGTTCAGAACGGAAAACGGGTCCATGCGCTTGCGGGACGCCCCGCTCATTCCGTTTGAAACAAGTCCGGCCGATGAGGGATGTGCCACGGCTTTCTCTCCTTCTAGAAAATTCTATATTTTGCAAACCGGTATGCGACCCAATACGAACCGGAAATCAAGATCAGCGATACGAGCGATTTGAATAGCCCGACCGCCGTTGCCACACCATATTGGGCGTCCAGCAATCCGAGCCGATACACAAACGTATCCAGAATGTCCCCGCTTTGATAAACCTGAGGACTGTACAAATTGAATACTTGATCGAATCCTGCATTCAGCAGACTGCCCCAAGCTTAGAACGGATAAGAGTACGATTACCATGCGCATTCCGGGCAAGGTGATATGCCACATCTTGTTCCAGCGGCTCGCGCCGTCGATGGTCGCAGATTCATACAGACCGGGATCGATTCCGGTAATGGCGGCCAAGTAAACGATCGTTCCGTATCCGAAGTTCTTCCAAATATCGGACAAGATCAGCGTAAACGGAAACCAATGATTGTCCCCGAGGAAGAAAATCTTTTTCATACCTAGAGCACTGAGTAATCCGTTGACAATGCCGGTGGAGGGAGACAGGATATCGATTAAGATTCCGCTAAGCACGACCCAGGAAAGGAAGTAAGGCAAGTAGATGATCGTTTGCACGCTTCTTTTGACCGCTTCATTCTTCAATTCGTTGAGCAGAATAGCGATAGCGATCGGTACGATCAGGCCTAGAATCAGCTTAAGGCTTGAAATAAAAAAGGTATTCCAGAGAACCTGTTTAAAGCTCGGCAAATTCCACACATATCTGAAATTGTCCAACCCGACCCAACGCTGGTCGCCGAAGAGTCCCTTCGCCGGTATAAACTTCTGAAATGCGATGATAATCCCGGCCATGGGCACATAGGAGAAGAGTACAATCAGGACCAAGCCGGGCAATATCATCAGATGCAGGGGAAGCTCTCTCAGCCGTTTCCTCGTTATCATATCCATCCTCCCGCCTGCTAACTACTTCTTCTTCGATGCATACCAGTCGTTTACTTCTTTGGTAATTTGCTCTCCGCCGAGCTTAGTCCAGTCCTGCACGAACTTATCGAATTCATCGGCGGAAGCCCCCATGATGATTTTGGTATAGGTCTCGTTCTGCAGCTTCTCCAGGGTGGATTTTCGCTCAACCATCGTAGGGGTCGGCGCTCCGACGAACTTATCCATAAGGAACTGGTTGTTTTTATCGTACTGGTCGACCACGCCCTCGGAGCCTTCCGGACCGTAAATTCGCTCCCAGCCCCACAGCGCAAACCCTTCCTTCGATCCCGAGTTATAAGCTTCGATCTTCCCTTGGATGGTTTTGGGCTCTCCTTGCAGTTTGGAAAAATCCCCGGATTTGCGGGCCGCGTCAATGGCTCGGAACGCCTCCACGTTTTTCTTTACGGGAGCCGGCTGTACCGGAGAAAGGCCGCCACACGCTCTCTGCCTCAGGCGGCGCATAGTATTTGTCAAATTCCGCGGTCTTGCCGAAGTTTTTCTCCAAATGCAGATTGAACATTTTGATAACCGCCTCGGGATGCTTGACTCCCTTTTTCACGGCAAAGAACTTGGTCGTACTGAATTTAAGAGGCACTTTAGGCGTTTCTCCCGACTCCGAAACAATCGGATACGCCCGCCACTGCGCTTTCGGGTCATTGTTGCGGTTCAGCTGCAGCGGCCAGATGGAATTCCATTGTTCGCCGTATTCCATGCCGATCTTCCCGGCGGCGATTTGCTCGGAAACCTTGCCTCCGTCTTTAATGCCGAATTCCTGATCCAGCTCTCCGTTCTTAAACATCGTCTGCAAAGCTTGAAGCGCTTTCTTGATTTCCGGCTGAACGCCGCCGTATACGAGCTTACCGGATGCATCCGCCACCCACATTCTTGGATAGGCTTTATATCCGGCCATGAACCCTTCGAGCCCCATGGCCCCGCCCCACAGGTCTTTCGTTGCCCCGAGGCCGAACGTATCTTTTTTACCGTTGCCGTCCGGGTCGTTTTCCGCGAAAGTCTTTGAGATCGCCTGCACATCAGCCATGGTTTTCGGGGGCTGTAATCCGAGCTTCTGCAGCCAATCCGTACGAATCCAAATAAACATGGCACGCTCGAGCGAAGAGTCCACCTGCGGGATGGCCATCAGTTTGCCGTCGATGGTGGCGGCGTCGAACGGGCTCGAGCCCTCCTGCGACAAGATCTCTTTGGTTAGCGGGGAAGCGTATTGCTGATATAAAGCCGTCATATCTTCGATCTGGCCGGAGTCGGCTAATTGCTTCAATTGAGTTGCGTTTACTGTAATCACGTCCGGCAAATCGCCTGAAGCTAAAGTTACATTCAATTTCTGCAAATACTGCTCTGAAGTATCGTTTCCTTTGACGACCCATTTATTTTTAATGTTGATGCCCAGTTGATCCTTATATAAGCGGGTCCAGCGGTTGTCTTCAAACGTCTCGCCCTTCAGAACGCCCAGCACATTGTTTTCTACGACGTCGCTGAGATTTCGGATGAAGGATACTTCGATCGGCGGATCATATTTGCCTAACGGCTCCGCATTTGTTCCTTTTGCATCGCTAATTGCATTGCTCCCCGTTTCAGCCTTGGAAGCCTTGCCCTGCCCGGTATCCGCCGATCCGTTTGATCCGCTGCACGCAGATAAGACAATGGCAGTCGATAGGAATGAAAGGAGTAATGCTTTGGATCTGTATTTGTTCACTTCCATGTTCTTTCCCCGATCGTTTGAGATTTAAGCCCCTACATTCTTCTTGAAATATTGCTGCACCAGAAACTTCATGATTTCACTCGGTTGTTCCCTAGAAAACTCGGCCCGATCCGCAAACCGCATTGCATACGGTGCTTCGGGTGTATAAGGCTCCCATCGCGGCAGTTCCTCTCCCGTAGCATCTTGTCCGTTCGGGTCCCCGGAACGGATGAAGTTCGCCCAGTAATTGCACATCTGGCGGGCCAAATCGTAATGTTTGCCGACAAACGGTCTCCAGCATTTAGCAAGCGTTTCAAAGAAAAACCAGAGATCCACCGAATGGAAGGTTCCCGGGTTATCCCAACCCGGTATTTCCGCATCGAAACGATAATAGTATAAAGGGGTATCCGCCCCGGTTACGGCATTGGCCTCCGCGGCAATGCGGATCGCGTATTCGATGCCGCTCACCGAAGCTTTCTTCTTGCTCTCCTCGATCCCGGTCGACTGACAAAGCTTCAGAAACGTATCGGCATCGTCCCCGAACATGTCTGCGCGCCATCATCTTGAAGTCGTCTTGCGTGTCAACCTGCGGAACGCTGAAAAACTCCGAAGACGTATGGCCGAACATTACCGGTACCATCCAGCGCTTATTTTGCAGGAACAATTCAAACGGGTTCCCCGTGTTGAACACCTGATCTGCGACAGTGCCCCAAAATCCCCGATACTCTACAGCCTTGTCGCGGAGATAGACCGCATCCAGTCGCCGGGCTTCCGCAAGCGAGGATACGCCGAGATACTCAAAAAACTTCACCCCGCCCTGCTCGGCATCCCTAAGTAGACTATGAAACCCCGGCATATGTTTTCCCGGGTAAAGCTTCGTAAAGATCCCGCTTTGAATAATCGCCCTCTGAAACAGCCCTTCGTTCTGAGGCGAAACGAGCTGGCTCATGACGCTTCCGCCGCCGGCGGACTGTCCGCCGATGGTCATGTTGTCGGGGTCGCCGCCAAAAGCCGCAATATTGCGCTTGACCCATCGGGTAGCCGCCTGCTGGTCAAGATGGCCGAAGTTGGCTGGCGCTTCCGGCGCTTCCGCCGTAATTTCGGGATGGCATAAAAACCCGAATACATTGAGACGATAGTTGATGGTGACCACTACAACGCCCCGTCTGGCAATGCGTTCGCCGTCGAATTCCATTTCAGCCGTGTGGCCAACCTGCGACCCTCCGCCAAAATACCATACATAGACCGGCAGTTTTTCATCGGTACGCTTGGCCGGCGTCCATACGTTCAGGTAGAGGCAGTCCTCGTCCATGGCGATGTCCGGATCCACGGCCCATTCCCGGGTATAGATGTTGCTTTCGTCGATCTCTTGCCGCACCTGCATAGAGATCGGAGCGAATTCGTACGCTTTGAGCACACCTTCCCAGGCTTTCGCAGGCCGCGGGGCACGCCAGCGGTTCTCGCCTACGGGTGGAGCGGCGAACGGTATCCCCTTGAAGCTCGTGATCCGGGGGTCGGCTGCAGGCAATCCTTGAACCATCCCGGTTTCAACCTTTACTAATCGAAGCATGGTTCGTATCCCCTATCATTTTACTTGTTAGCTGACGCATCGGCACGCATTTTCACGATCTTCTGAGCTTTTGCCTTATCCACGGCAATTACATCATTCCAGCCGAAGCCTGCCACATCGATCTTCATCTTGGCCCACAACTGGTCGAATTCCGCTTGATTCTTGGCGAATACCATTTTCCAGGAGGTGCTCTTCACATAGTTCGATATCTGGTCGCGTTTGTTTTTAATATCTGATGAATCGGTTCCGAGGCTTGTATTGATATTGGGTACGATATCGATCATATGATTTTTCAGATAGTAGTCCGTTGCGTTCGTTGCATTATATGTTTTCTGCCAATCGATCGTCAGCGCTGTCTTGTTAGCTTCAATCGTTGCATTCCAGTAGTTGTTGTTATAGAATTCTCCCGTATCCGGATCTTTGACAAAATCGCTCATGATCATGCTGTTGATCTTGCTCTGTCCGTCCTGGTAGCCGCCGCCGCCGTACTGGGCCGGAACCGGCGTATTTTTCTGGAAGGCCGTTTGTCCTACTTCGGTCAGCTTAAACTTGCCGTCCGCCGTCTTTTCGTAATTGAAGCCTTCAATTCCATTCGTATAGTAGCGCATTCCTTCGGGAGAAACGAGCCAATCCAGGAATTCCATGATCCTTGCAGGATCCTTGGCTTTGGAACCGAGAGCGAATACTCTTCCGTTGCCATAATAAGCATCGCTGTTCTGTATGATATGCGTGTCCGCGATCGGAATAGCTACATTGCCGTCGCCGTTCTTGCCTCTTTCAATGGAATTGTAGAACCCTCTTTGCCATGAGTACCACAAGAGCAGCACCTGCTTGTTGGTCAGCTTCTCAGCTACTTTGTTCCAATCCTGGGAAGCCGAGTCGGGGTCAACCAGCCCCATCTGATTGGCGGTAAAATAAAACTGCAGAATCTTCTTGTACATACTGTTGTCATCGATGAGCGGAACCATGTCGCCCTTGGCATTCAACTGTAAAGTAGTGATTCCGTTCGGTCGCTCATAGCCGTACCAGTTGCTGAGCCAGCGCACATTTTCCATACCGCCGTTATTGTCCCAATCCTTCCACAGGGTGATCGGAACAATCGGTTTACCGTCCGGAGTCTTGGGGTATTTCTCCTGCATTTTCTTCAGTACGTTCAGAAGATCGGTCAGATTGTTCAGCTGTGGAGCCCCTACTCCCTTGTAATAATCCCACGGCATGATGGGGCTGGAGTAAGGGATTTCTTCCGAGAATGTCGTTGGCGAAGTATCCGCTTCAAACGTCGGCAATCCATAAATCTTGCCGTTCGGATTCACCTTATCAAATGCCGCATTGAAAGGCTTGAAATGATTATCCATATATTTTGACAAGTACTTCGTATTCTTCACCTTATCCGTGATATCCATAACAAGACCCGCCGGAATCAATTCTTCCAACTGGCTGTTATCAATGATCAGGAGGTCGCCCAAATCTCCTGCCGCCGATCTTGTCTTGTATAACTGATCGCCGGCGACCTGCGGAGAAAGAATATTCAATGTAAGATTGAACTTGTCTTTAAGAAGCTTTCCATACCACCCCGTCTGCTCGCCTTGGTAATTTGCCGCATTGTCGAATACGGTAATGGTCAGCGGCTTACTATGATCTATCGCTGTTCCCGCGACCGGTGTATCCGTCTGTTGGGATGCGCTTTCACAACCGGACAATATTACAGCCGCCTGAAGAAAGCAAGCACACAAGACCAGCATCGATTTTTTTACGGTTTTACTCCTCTTGCTCATCGACAATCCCCCTCATACTGTTAATTTGTTCTAATGGTTCAAGTTAGCCTTTGACTGCGCCTATCATAATCCCCTTTACAAAAAACCTCTGGAAGATCGGATAAACCAGCAATATGGGGATAACCACAATAATCGTCACGGTCATACGGATGGAAGTGGTGGTTTGCTTTGTTGCCAGACTCGCCATGGCGGTTGAACCGGCGTTTTGCAGGTTGACCATGGTGGATAATGAACTGGCCTGATTAATATAGTTGTATAAAATAAACTGCAAAGTATACAGTTTGCTGTCAGTGACCAGCAACAACGTATCCTGAAAGGAATTCCACTGATCCACCGCCGCGAATATGGCAACCGTAGCCAGTATCGGTTTGCTAATGGGCAGTATGACCCTGAAAAAGATGGTCATGGTCCCGGCCCCATCGATGCTTGCCGCCTGCTGCAATTCCTTTGGCGTCGATTCCACAAAGGTCTTTACCAGAATGACGAAGAACGGGACTACGATGGTCGGCAAAATATAGGCAAGAAAATTGTTGGTCAAATGCAGGGATCTCATGGTCAGATACCAGGGAATAATTCCGGCATTAAAATACATGGTTACAATCGTAAAGCGATACCAGAACTTTCTTCTCCACATATCCTCCTGGGTGAACATAAATCCCAAGAAGGCGGAAGCCCCTACCGTCAAGGCTGTTCCTATCAAGGTTCTTTCCAAAGATACCGCGGCGGCATTCCACAATCCCGGTATTTTAAACACATCCAGGTAGTTCTGGAAATGGATTTGCCGGGGAAAAATATAATTTCACCTTTGGCACTGATATCATTGGCACTAATGGTATTAATGACGATAGAGTAAAACGGGTATACGCAAATAAGCGCAAACAAGGCAAAAAGAGTATAGATCAAAACAGCAATCATCTTGTCGGTCGCGCTGGCCTGATAGTCCCTCATACAATACTCTCTCCTCTTAACCCTTTGGACAACCCGTTCACAGAAAAGAGAAGCGCGACACTAATCAAGCTCTTCAGCATACTGATCGCGACAGAAACGGAATAGTCGCCGCCCCCCATGGCCAGATTGTATACATATAGGTCTAAAACCTGTATGGTGTCCTTGTTGAATGAATTTTGAAATACGAAATATTGCTCCATGCCGTTATTCAGGAAGCTCGCAATTTGCAGCATCAACAAAACAAAATAGGTCGGCAAGAAAGCTGGGCAATGTGACATGCCGTATGACCTGCATTCTCGTCGCACCGTCTACATAAGCCGCTTCATACAGAGAGTCGTCTATTCCCGTAATCGCCGCAATATACAAGATGGCTGACCAGCCCAACGTTTTCCAGGTCGTCCACATCCACATCGTCATCCAAACATGACCCGAGTCTTGGAGGAATAACACCGGAGAATCGATAAATCCCAATTGTTTCAAGAGCCCGTTGGCAATACCTTCACTGGAGAGCATGGTAAATGCCAGCGAATAGACCAATACCCAGCTGATAAAGTTTGGGAGAGTGGTTACCGTCTGTACGAACTTCCGGAATCGTACGGCTTTAACCTCATTCAGGAAAATGGCAAAAATCATGGGAAGCCAGGAGAACAGCAGCAGCAAGCCGCTCATTCCAAACGTGTTCTTGATCACCTGAAGCAGTTGATCAATTTTGACTTGGTTTTCGGTCAAAGAGCGAAACCATTTTAACCCGACAAAAGGCGATTGGGACAAAGGAATCGGCGGCGTATAGTCAAAGAAAGCATATACCCATCCATATAGCGGATAGTATGAAAAGGTGGCAATCAGAATCATGAAAGGCAGAATATAGAGAAATTTCATGATAGACATGGTTCTCATACTGCTTTGTTTTAAATGCACCCTATCGACCTCCTTTTTATTGGTATTCGAATAGTAGAAAACGCTTCCATCCATGCTCTAAAAAAAATCTCGCTTTTTCCGGCTCCAAGACCACAGCTGGGTATGCATTTATTTTAAAATTGATGGCCCTGCGAAACAATGTGCATCTTTTTACTTTACTTACCAGTTGTTTACACAATGAAAGCGTTATCTCTTGTTTGACAAGCTAGAAAATGTGTGCTTAGCTGGACACGCCGCGCAAAGAAAAAGAGGGGTTGCCCCCTCTCCACCGCTTCGCTTTATACTGCTCACATCCAATACCAGGCTACCGATTCATCCTGTTATGGCCGATACGACGGAGGACATCGATCCACCGGATACGCCAACCTGATAATAGTATATCGTATTCGGAGTGAGTCCCGTATCGCTATAAGATGCTGCTGTAACGGGCACACTGTTAATCTTGGTAAAAGTGCCATTCGGGTCTGTGGATCGGTAGATGTTATACCCCAGCGCTTTCGGCACCGCCGTCCAGTTTAAGTTGATCGCATTCGCGCCTGCCGCCGTAGCTGTAAGCCCCGTTATCGCGCCTAACGTGATTTGGTTGCTCAAACCAACCGACTTTGCTGCATCCGGTGTATACAACAACATGGCAAGCGGATAATCCTTGCCGGCAACCTCCGGCATTCTCGTTTCGTAGACATAAGCCAGGTACTTGTATTTCTCCTGGGTCATATCCACCTTTTGGATATATTTGTAATAGTTATATAAGACACTGTAGAACGCATCGATTCTGCCTCTGCCGCCTGCGTTAATGGTCTCATAATACTGAATACTGCTTGATTGATTCGCCCATGCTGGTGTCCATAACTCATCGTAGCCCAGATGATACTTGATCACATAGTTGGTGCCTGCGAGCGACCGGTCATCCAGGAAGTTGAACACATTTACTGCGTTAGAGGCAGTAGACATGGCTCCGGTTGTCGGGTCCACTTTCGTGTCTTGGGCATAAATGGTTTGCGCCAATGTAGACAGTCCTGCGACGTCGTCATAAGAATGCCCCACATCGCGCCCCATTTCGATTTCCTGCACGTGATAATCCGCGGGATCGAGTGGCACTCCCGTTTCCTCATTTTGCGTCATCCACCGCATCTGATACTTAATGGAACCGTTTCTTCCTCCAACATCCCCTGCGGAATTCACGGTCGATGCTTCCACGGCCTCTGCATAAAGTCCATAGTCATTTGTAAAGATGGCTCTTCCCATCGTCCCCATAACCGTGAACTGATGCTGATTCATAAAAAAAGTATGGGCGTTGTAAGTCACTTTAAGAATATTCATCATACGGGTCAGATTCGTCGTGTCCGTATCCGACCATTTCAGACTCTGCGTCGGCGTATCGGAATAGTGTAAAATTTCCGCCGCTGCAGCAAGCAAATAAGTCATCGTGGCAAACCGGAAGTTCGTATGGGTTACGCAATCCTGGATAGCCTCGTAATCCCTTATAATCGTCATCGCATTGGAACGATAGGTTTCATCCCCTGTAATATACCACATAATGGCCTGCATGAAAGCGGTCTCGGAATCGGTATTAGCACGCGTTCCTACATAATCGCTGGGATTACTGTAATAGACACCCGTATTGGGGTCGGTAAATCCCCATGGACCTTGGATATGAATCCAGATGTAACTTCCTTCATAATAGATTCTGGGTGTTTTTCTGGACCGGGCGTCGCTGGCAAACTTATTAAATGCCGTATTCCAAGGCTCGTCCCCCGCTCTGACATGATCGCGCATATTGTCTAACGCTGCCTGAGTCATGGCAATGCCCGGATGATGGAGAATTCCGGAAATTGTATTCCCGTTACCGTCCGTATAGGAAACATTCACATCCGAATTTACTACCTGCGGTTTGTAAGACGTAATCAACGGCGAAATAGACGCTTTCGCTGTCTGACTGCCGATAGCGAGAAAGCCCGTCATTGCCAGCATAAAGCAAAGAAGACTTAAAGCAATCCTTTGGAAGCGTTTATTCCTTTTGTTGAGATTCATGAACTGTCCTCCTTTTATATTGCATTCCCATAGCCGGTATTCTCGCAGCTATTCTCAAACGCCTCTTTAATCGCATCCCTCCCATGCTAACTTCCGTGACCGGCTGACATTTCAACCTCACGTCCCTATGATCACCTCCTTTGAATTATCCCCCTCTTGTGCATATAGTAGTTCTGTCTGCATAAAAGGGGGGACTGATCAACAAACGGTTTTTCCATGATGTAGCTTACGATGCTCAATCCCGGAAGCGGGTAAAGTAAATCTCCTTACTTTTTGGATAACAAATACTGTGCATCCCGGAGCAAGTATCCTGCGGCTTGCGAAGAGATATGTTTACCGCTTTGAGCCTGTACTTCGCTCACGAAATCGGCGAGATTGATTGTAGTGAGCTTGCTCTGCAAGCTGTTCGCGATGCCCTCGTTATCAATCCATCCGGCATTCTTAAAGCGTGTGACCAAAGCCTGTAAGGATTCGATACTGGTAGTCGTCTGGAAGATGACCGTTTGGGTGCCCGTATTTCCTGCCATGTCGCTTGCCGTTACAATCAGCGTGTGCGAGCCTAGAGGCAGTGTGTACAGCGGAATGGTTGTACCTTGACGTATTCCATACGTATCCAGCGTTACCGTTGTCATGCCGCTATCAACCCCGGATAAGCTATCGCTGAGCGTAACGGTCGGTGTAATATCCAAAGAATCATTGAACGTTCCGTACACCACGCCGGATACCGTAACCGACGGGGCAGTCGCATCCAGATTGAAGCCGATCGACTTCACCGTTTCCACATTCCCCGCTTTGTCCGTCGAACGGTAGCTCACCGTGTATTTGCTGTCCTGACTCAGCGTTACCGGTGCCGTGTATGTCAGCCATGTGCTTGCCTCCGTCCAGGCTGATCTCCGTCTTGGCCGTGCCCGAAAGATTGTCGTAAACGTTGAAGCTGACCGAAACGTTCGATTTATACCAGCCATTTCCGCCGTTAGGAGCTTCAGGATTAACCGTTGCAGTCGTAACAGGGGACGTTTTGTCAATGATCACGGTAATCGTATGCGGCTGTTCCAGATTGCCGGCACGGTCTGCGCTCCAATAGACTAACGTATGCCTTCCCTCTGCGGTTAATGTGACCTTGTTCCCGGTTTGCTCAGTGCCGCCGTCTACTGTGAAGTAAGTAGCCGCAACACCGGAGCCATCATCTGCGGCCTTGAAGCTTACGGTCGTATCCTTGTTTACCGGTCCCTGCGGCGCATCGTCCGTGGTAACCGGAGGTGTCACATCTGCCGGTTTCACTACCCCGTGAAATCTCAATTCAGCCATATTGCCAAACCAGGCGCCGGGATTGTACATACGGATATAACGATACGGGACACTGCCGCTGACCTGTAACATTTGCCAATCCAATGTAGAAACGGCCGCTTTCGTAAGTGTGGTCCAGGTCGTATTATCATTGGAGCCTTGAACGACCGTGCCCGCAATTCGGTTGTAATAACGGTCTTGCCTTGCAAGCAGTTCTACGCTGGAAAGCGTGACTTGATTGCCTTCCTTAAAGTCAAAGGTAATGTAACTTCCTGATCCGGAACCGTTCAACCGGAAGTCGGAATTCGTGCTTGCATTGCCGTCGAACAAATAATTCACCTGCTGCAAGGTTTGCGCGGCAGTCCTTCCCGAGGTTGAAGTTGAATCAATCAAATAGGTGATGCCGGTCACATTCGTAATCAAATCCGACTCATCGGCGACCGAACAGCTTGGAGCCATCGGTTGTGCCATACACGGTATCTCCAACCGTTCCGTCCTGCTTGGTATAATCGACACTAATTTTCACATCGCCTGTTTGATCTTTTCCGGTCAACGTTGCCGCAACTGTCCAGTTGATATTGTCCGTAGTACTGACTATGGCATCCTGGCCTTGAATTTTAACCTTTACGTTACTGATCGCTTCTTTGGCTGTGATGGATGCTTTCACTGTATTGCCTAGTGCAACCCTGCCGTTAAGAGCCTTATCCGAGCTTAAGGAAACCGATTGAAGCTTGTTGCCAATTTCGTAACGCGTTCCATAGATGTCAAAATCCGTCAATTCCAAGAGATTCACCACTTCACCATAAAGAACAGCAGGCGACGGTTGGATCATTTCCAATTTGATATAACGGTATTTCTCATTTTGGTAGGCAGGATCCACATCAAGGGTTTGATAAGCTTGCGTATACTGGGTGACCCCCGGTGTCAGACGTGTCCAGTTCACCTTATCGTTAGATCCATATACCGTGGAGTTAGCGAGACGATCTACGAAGATATTGCTCAAGAATCCAAACTTGGTAGCTGAAACCTTATAATCGGGACCGAAATCCAGCATATGGTACAAATGCGGCGGCGACCCCAGCGCAAGACCGTACCCAGTGCCGGTTAAATTAGTACCATCGTCCATATTAGAAGCTAATGAACCCCAGGAGGACCAAGCTACAACCTTGGACCAACGCATGCCGAAATCAGTTAAAGGCGTCACTAATGCCAGACCCTCGGTTGCGGCCCTTAGAGCTTGCAATTGCTTATCGAACTCCACATCGGACGCCGTGTTAATCTGACTCAATGTGTCGTTATAAACGGTTTGGAAATTCTTGAGCGTTGCTTCCACATAAACCTGGTTTTTATCATAGGAAGCAATGATGGCTTGTACTGCGGAAGCACGGTCGCCGCTTACGATAATGTTTACATTTTTGACCGAAACGGTAGTGCCGTCAGTAGCCGCAACGACAAAGGAATAGTTTCCGGCCTCTGTAGGCTTCCAGGAAAATGCGCCTGTATTCGCATCGATCGGAAGCCCTTTGGAATTATTCTGAAGCTCATACGTAATCACATCCGTGCTGCTTGCATCCGTAGCGGACAAATCTACATTCACGGACGCTCCTACATAGGTATAGATCTTCAAATCCGAGCTTCCGGCTTTAAATACCGGCGGTGTCAGATTGGTACCCGCCGCCGCATCAACGGAGTCCATATCGACCGTAACACCAGGCACTCCTTTTACCGTCATATAGACAATATCGCCAAAAGACCCGGCAAGGGACACATATTTCCACTCCCCCTTCGTATCCGGAAGGGTGAAGGTCGAACCCAGCGAATCCAATGTGGCTACGCCATTCGTTCGAATCTTGAATCCAAAGGGTCCCGAACCGGCATACTTTGCAAAACTGAGAACAGCGATTTTACTTCCTTCTTGCGTTGCATAGAATCGGATGAAGCTGGTATCTCCCTCTTGCATAAGAGCCGTATTATTGTCAAGCTTCGTGTACCGGTCTTCGAGCTGCATGATTTTGCCGCTTGTTTTATCTTGAGGAATAAACTTTGCTGCATCAGCCTCGGCCTCCGGCGGCAAATAGAGCCAGAAGTCATTGCCGGCATCCTTGTTACTCCAGGCACCGGGAGTTGACGGTTGTTTCTTGGTGAAGGCTTCATAATAATACGGTGCAATCTTGGAGACATCTTCATGTTTTACATAAGTATAGTAGGAATAAAAATCCCAAAAATTGGCGGTGTCAAACCTCCCCTGTAGGCCGGTGACAGAAAATTATAAGTGTCTCTTATATATCCCCCTCTACCAACGTTATCAGGGTCGCCGCCGGTAATTGCATAGGCCTGCGGTGTCCATGGCGTGTCATAACCGAGCATGAACTGCCAGAAATAGTTGGTCGCCCCTAAAATTCGATCATTCAGAAACTCCATGATATCTACTGCATTGTCCGCTGTAGACGGGGTTCCGGCTACCGGGTCTATTTTGGTTCCCTGGGCATGGATCAAACGGGTTATGATGGCCGCATTGGTTAAGTCACCGCCGCCGTGAGCTTGGTCCCTGCCCATCTCCATTTGTTGAACGTGGGGTTCTACCGGCGTTCCTTCCCCGACTTTCGTTCCCGGTTTTTCTTCCTCCGTAACCCAACGGAACAGCGCCTTAATCGATCCGTTGAAGCCTTGGTCCTTCGCTGTACGGTTAACGGTAAACCATTCCACGGCTTCGTTATACCTGGCTTTGTTACCTGTGAAAATATAACCTGCCATGGCTCCCAAGATCGGATAAGTATGCTGGTTCATAAAATGGTTTTGATCATGCAGCAATGTTTCCGTTACCGGGACGATAAGATGATTGGTAAAATCAGCTGTATCTTTATCTGTCCAGGCCAGTGATTCGGTTTGAGTGCTTGTATACCTTAAAATCTCCGCCGCCATGACCATTCGGTTAAGAGGTACTCCCGCATGAATATGCGCATCGGTATAGTACGCGTATTTCGCAGGATCCATCTGCTCCCAAATACGGATAATCATCATGGCATTGGCGCGGTATACCTCATCACCGGTCATATAATACATAACCGCCTGTGCATAGGCCTTTATGCCATCCGCAATAAACCTTCCTTCAATACCCTGGCTGTTAAAATAATCAGCGCTTGGTGTCTTGCCGTCGCTGCTGTTGCTTGACGTAATCGTCTTTGAAGCTTCAGGAGCCGGGAGCAGCATCGTAGTAAAATAGTAAGTCCACGGCTGCGCTCCTGCCCTTACCTTCGACCTGACGTTCTCAAGAAGCTCCTTGGTGAGTCCTACGCCGGGATGGATAAAGCCGGCATCATCGGTTGCCTGCGTAATCGTCGGCAAATAATCTGTAAAAACCGATGTTGTCTCTGCCTTAACGGTAACCGGCAAAGCGGTTAAACAAATCTGTGCTATCATGAGGATTGCTGTAATAACCGATAACACTTTTCCCTTTTTTTTCATCATTGATCTCCTTTTCACCTGAAATGGTTGCTCCCGGCAAAGCCCACATGCTGGTTATGAGGCTGTGGGCTTCGTCCATTTTTTAGCGTTTTACTTCTTTTGAGCAAGGAAGCTGTTTATTTGTTTCTTCAATTCCCCCTTAATTTTATCTACGCCAGAAGCCTTCAAATCCGCATTCATCTTCGACAAGTTATCATTAACGTCGCCGAAACCGGATAATAGCATCGGCAGATACTTCGCTGTAACGGTGTTGCATTTGGCAATTTCATTTTTTACAGGCTCTTGATCAAAGGTAAATCCCGCCAGTACGTTTTTCTTGTAAGTTTCCGGTTTGAATTGATATTCATAATATTTTTGGAGTTGATCCGGCAATCCTGCAGGGATTCGGTTGAATGTTGGATTCCATGTCAACTGGTAACCCGGGAACAGGTAGTTTTTCGCCGGATCGACTCCATCCGGAAGCTTCCACTGGTTCGTTCCTACGGGCCGCCAGTTTGTACCTTCAATACCGTAAGTAAATAAGTCATTGTTCTCCTGCTTGGAGAAAATCCAATCCAGGAATTCCATGGTTCTGTCAATTTTTTTGGAAGAAGCAGGTATGGCAAGGAAGTTCCACGCTTTACCATCTGTAGATTGTTTTCCAGGTGCCATATCTTGATTGTTCTTAAAGATAGGCCAGAAACCAACTTCTGCATTTGATACTTGTGCCTTTATTTTGGCTTCATTTGCCTTGAAATTACTCAATGTTACGAATCCGGCGACGTTTTGTTTTCCTGTTGCAGCCGTAGCCGTCAGAGTATCTGCCGCGATAAATTTATTAAACCGCTTCGCTTGATTAAACTCGTTCATAAGATAATCCAGACCGTATTTGGGGTTAATGTTAGCCCATTCCGATGCCGGATCTCCGTAAGCCGCCACACCTGCTACGGATTTTCCATCCTCTGCTATTTGCACATCAATATAATTCGCTTTAGGATTACCACCTCCAATAAATGGGAATACCTTTCCATCCAATTGTTGAGCATTGTAATCGGTAAACATTTTAAAGAAAGCCGTATTTCCGTAGTTCCCCATTGGTATCATGTCTTTTTCGTTTTCGCTAACTTTTTCAAGGAAGTTATACAAATCGTCATAACTGCTGATATCCTTCATGCCATACTTGGTCAACAAATCTTTCCGGTACCAGACACCTTCCATATCCATAAACGCATTTGTAATCGGAATGACATAGGTTTTGCCAAAGAGCTTATTGTCGTTGATATAATCAGCTGGGAATGCCTTCTGAAGTCCGGGATATTGAGGGTTGTTAAAGTATTTGCTCAAATCCGCCAATGCGCCGTCTTTAGCGAATTTTTCCTTATCCCACGGGACAAAGAGGTCGAAGTCTTCTCCGGATGTCAGCCATAATTGTTGCTTTGTACCATAGTCGGCAGGTGAGGTCCATGTCATATTCAAGGTCGTATTCAGTGTATCCTTCGTCCGTTTCTCAAACTCTTTAATAACGGGATCGACAGCGCGATAATGCGTGTTTTCAGACCCGAACAGACGAATATTAAGCGTAACCGGAGCTTTCTTTGTTGCCGGCGCAGCACTTTCTGCCGTATTGCTTGCAGTGCTTTCGCCCGGATTGCCTGATTCCTTGCTGCATCCAACGATTGAAGAAGCAAGCATTGCTACGGCAAGCGGCACTACAAAAAACTTCTTATTCATGTTTTTCCTCCCTAATGATATATACTAAACCGCTTTTGCGGGTTTAGCCCTTAACAGCTCCAACTACTAATCCCTTAATAAAATACTTTTGCAGAAATGGATAAACAAAAATAATGGGACCTACCGTGACTACGGCAGTAGCCATTTTGGCCGTATTGGTTGGAACTACATAATTTGCCGCAAGTCCTGGTATTTGGTTCAATTGGTTTGCAAAATCCACTTCTCTCAAAACCTTCATGATTAGATATTGCAAAGAGAATAGTTCTTTGCTGTTGATATAAAGGGTGCATGTAAACCATTCATTCCAGAAACCGAGTCCATAAAATAATCCGATCGTTGCCAGTGCAGGCTTTGCTAACGGAAGGATGATTTTAAATAAAATATAGATGTCATTAGCTCCATCTATTTTGGCGGACTCAGCCAGCGAATCAGGGATTTGTTTGAAGAAATTTCTTAACAGAAACATATTAAACGGGTTAATCAGCACCGGCAGGATATATACCAAAATATTGTCTTTTAAGTCTAAATACTTTGCTATTAGCAGATAGGTTGGCACTAAACCTCCGTTAAACAACATCGTAAAATACACGAAAAATGCAATCTTGTTTCTGTGTGTAAAGGTCTTTACAGAAAGGGCATAGGCCATAGCACTCGTAAGTATAAGGCAAAGCACCGTACCCAAGACGGTGAAAAGGATGGTTGTCTTGTAAGCATTAAATATGGCGTTATCCTGAAATATGACCTTGTATGCAAATAAAGATATTTCTTTTGGAATAAGAACAAAGCCGGTCGTTTGTATAGCTTTTTCGTCCGATATGGAGCTTGATACAATAAGGATAAAAGGCACTATACAAAATATAGAAAATATTGTCATGAACAGATAGCAAAATAGATCTATGCATTTATTCTCCAAGCTTTTCTTCATCCTTGATCTCCTTTCTTTAAAAAACGGATGAATCCGGATCCAGCTTCTTTGCTATGGAATTGGTAATGAATACGATTACAAAACCTACAAATGACTGATAAAGTCCAATGGCGGTGGACATGCTGATGTCATTCATCTGCCTAAGCATTCTGAATACATAAGTGTCAATGACATCGGTCGTGTCATACAAATTGGGATTATCGCCTACAATCGCATAAATCATCCCTAAATCCCCGTGGAATATACCGCCGATGCCAAATATGGTTAGCAGCACTGCTGTTGTTCTAAGTCTGCGGCAGAGTAATCTTGGTTATACACTGCATACGGCTGGCTCCATCGATTTTGGCGGCTTCATAGATTTCCTGGTCAATACCTGCGATAGCCGCCAAATAGACAACGGAACCGAAGCCTGCCGTTTTCCAAATTTTCAATACGATAAGGATCCCGGTCCATAAGGCCGGATTCGAATAAAAATTGATTTCTTGCCCTTCTTTCATATAACCGACTGCTTTTAAAACCGTATTAATCCATCCTACATCCGTGGAAAGCAATGCAAAGACAAACATGGAAACCAAGGTCCAAGATATAAAATTAGGCAGAATGACAACAGATTGTGTCACTTTCTTAAAGTACTTGGAGCTGATTTCAGATAGAACAATGGCAATCAGGATAGAAAAAAACAAACCGGTTAAAAGAAATAGCAGATTTAAAAACACCGTGTTCCAGGTTACTGCCAGCCAATCCTTTGAAGTGAAGAAATACTCAAAATTTTTCAGCCCGACAAATTCACTTTTGAAAATTCCTTTCATTACATTAAAGTTTTGAAAAGCTACAACGATCCCTACCATAGGCAGGTACTTAAAAATGATAAAAAATAATATTCCTGGAAGAACCAATAAGTACAGATAAAAATTTTGCTTAATCTCCGATATGAAGGTCTTTTTATTCTTCCTCATGACTACGCTGTCCACTTTGTCCCTGTTCAAAGCAACATTCATTGATATCCTCCTTTATGGGATGGTTACGGTTCTTTACGGAACTCAATGCCGGATGCAAACTCATTGATCTCAAAGTTCCCCTGCTCCGCACTCAAAATGAGCTCGCCATTGATCCGCAAATTGGTAAAGGTGACCCCTTCCACACTCCGTTCACGGTCAAACCCGTATATTCGGTTTTTGTTTTCATTTTTGCCGTTATAGGTCACATTCCGGAAATGAATGTTCTCAATACGTTTACCGGCAACAGGGTTATATTTCTCGTTCCACACCACACGGATGTCCATCAGCTGTCCCAGTTCAAAATCCTCCACACGGATGTTGTCATAGGTGACGTTCCGCACCGTGTTATTATCGCCGGCATTAATATTCATGGCCCCCCAATAACCGGGCTGGGGCTCATGATGCTCCAAAATATCGATATTGCTGAACCGGATATCCTCGATCAAGTCGCCTCCCCGGCGGTAGTCCCCATGTCCGCCGATATTCATCGCATGAGCTACGTCAGCCCAAAGGATGGAGTCTTTGACACTTACGCAGCGTGAATCCCCTTTATAATCCCAACGGCTTCCGTATACGGCAATGCAATCGTCGGACGTCCGCAGGAACACATCCTCGATCTCAATATGCGAGCTGGACATCATGTCGATGCCGTCGCACCATCCCCGCGTGCTGAAGGATTTGAAGTTGCGGATCCGGATATGCTCCGACTTGCCGATATATATGCTGTAGTGAGGCGGGTCCAGCAGCACGATCCCTTCCACGGTAATATGCTGCGAGAAGAGGATTCGGACACCCCGGAACGCAGAAAACCGGTGGAAGTCAGCTAAATACAGTACCCCTCTGCCACGTATGGTAACATGCTGTACATGATCACAGACGAGGGAGCCGACCACAATGGCCCCGCCGGCGATATAGACGGTTTTCCCGGACGGAATGCGGAAGATCGTCTCCTCCAGATAGTGCATCCCCGGCCCAAAATAGATCACTTCCGGCGCCGCTCCTCCGCGCTCCTTCGGACTGTCGGCCAACCGATGAATATCCTCCATCCGATGGATGGCTGGCTTCAGGAACAGCACGTTCGGGGCATCCGGTTCCGGCGGATTCTCCTCCGGAGCATTCGCGAAAAGATGAAGATTGCCGAAGCGGTCCCCGTTCACTTCTATGGACAGCTTGCAAGGTTCATTCAAACGAAAGGTAACAGCCGTTCCTTCCACCTCGAACGGAATTTGCTTCGAGAGGGGGCGGATGACGGTTTGATGAACAGGTCCCTTCCGGCTCTCGACCCGGACCTCCACCGTTCCTTCCATGTCAAAATAGGCCATGGAGGCCTGTCTGACATTGTGCATGTCCACCTTCGCTTCATACACGAAGAGTGGTCGCCAGCTCTCCCCGGAATGCGGACGCTAACCTCAAAATCATCCCGGCCTACCGCCCCTTCGGGTGCCTCCCAAATCTTTAAAAAGCTCATCGATTTTTCCTCACTTTAACAAGATATTCACTTCTTGATGCTTCCGTATGCACGAAATAGTGCCTGCAGATCTCCTTTACAAATTTGAGTTGTTGCATCCCTGGCGCTATGCCCCAAATGTAAACGATTGAAAGCGCTTTTTCCATGACAATTTCATTCGATTTTTTAAGAATTCTTTCAAAATCGGATGATAATTTCTTTCGAAACCAGGATAAACGGCTACGTCGTCCTTGTCTTTCAAGGACCAGCGGGTTTATCAAGTTTGATGCGAAGCGATAAGTCATGGAAAACTTATACTTTCTTATCAAATGAAAAAAAACAGCCTGGACTCGGCTGTTTCTTCCTTAATCGATTATTTCTTTTGCCGCTGTGCATATACCTTATTGGCTTCGTCCGTCAATTCCTGACCTCCGGATTTCAGCCAATTCGCCTTAAAATCGTCGAACCCTTTATCCGTGTCCGCTTTGCCGATGACGGCTTTAATCAAATAATTGTCCATCAGCGTCTGCAAACTCGCCCCATATTTTGCCTTGGCGGTCAATCCGGTCGGGCCAATAACGTCCCTGAGCGGCTCATAGCCGCTGTCCAGCTTCGCCTTCAGATTCAGCAATTCCTTGGTCGTGGTATATTTCACCATGGACGTATCCACATTCGAAAGCGGGTTGTAGAAGCCGCCGGCGCCGGCTTTTGAGGCCTCCGGTGTCGGCCTTGCAACGACAAAGTCGCCGTTCATCTCGTAGTTGACGCCCTTCTCACCGTAAACCGTAAGCGACCAGCCTTCCGGATTGGTTGCAACGTATTCCAGAATTTGCTCTATCTTGGCCCGTTTCGCTTCATCCTTCTCAAGCTGCACCCCTAGCAGAACAGGGGCTTGACGCGCGCCGTAGGAGAAGGCATACGCTTTGCCGGCCGGTCCGACAACAGGCTTTCCGGCGATAACGTTCTGCCCCTTGTCCAAAGCGGCCTTCTTAATGTATGTGGAATCAGCGTCGAAGTTGCGCCAACCCATGTTATCCACCATGCCGATCTTTTGGCTCGCGAATTTTTCATTAAGCTGATCGTTACCCGCCGTAATGAATTCCGGATCGATAAGTCCGGCATTGAACCACTTGTTTAGAAGCTTGAGCGCCGAGCGGGTTTCTTCCGTGATGCCGCCGTATACGACTTTGCCGTCTGCACCCAGCTTGAATTGATACGGCGATACGCCATAAGCCGAGAATACGGAAGTAAACAATTGAAACGGGAGTTTCCCTCGGCCCGACATGCCGTACGTATCCTTCTTGCCGTTACCGTCCGGATCGCTATAGACGAACTTGGTGAGCACATCCTCAAGCTCTGCGAGCGTCTTCGGAGGCTCATTATAGCCGATCTTCTTCAGCCAAGCTTCGTTGTAACCGGGGATCATGCCTGAATTGCCGGCAGGCCATACTTTCGGGATCCCCCAGTTCTTTCCATGATAGAAACCGACATTCCATGCGCCGGCGTCAATCGATTCCAGTGCTTTGGTATAATTCGGCATATTGTGCCGGATTTCATCCGGGGAAATGCTGGCAACGATGCCCTGGTCCGCCCATGCGGCCATATCGGTTTCGTCTGCATCAATCGGGAAAATGTCGGGAATTTGACCGGCGGCAAGCAGCATGTTGAATTTATCCTTCCACCCTTGGCGGTCAAATTTGAAGTTTTTGATTTTAACGTTAAATTTTTGCTCCAGCTGCTTCTGCACATAGTTGTCGTCCGATTCAGGAGGACTGAAGTTGTTCGCCCACGTAATCTCGATCATGTTGTCGCCGGCCTCGGGCCTCACTGTTTCTACCGATGCCTTTGGTGTAATCCCGCTATCGCTTTCTCTGCCGCAACCGAACGCGACGAGCGACATCGACAAGACGATGCTCGTCAGACCAATCCATGTCTGCTTTCTTTGGTCATTCATTGTTTTATCCTCCCCTTTTACATTCTCTCTTTAGGAATGGAAGAAACATTTAGTCGGTCGCACTCATCTTTTGTTTCGTTTGCCTGTACTGTACCGGAGTAATGCCAAAACGCTCTTTGAATTTAAAATGAAAATATTGCAGGGTGCGATACCCGACAAGAGAAGCGATTTCGGTGACGGACAACTTGTTGTCCTCCTGCAGCAAGCGGGCGGCTTTTTCGAGTCTGATTCGGGTCACGTATTCGGTAAACGATTCGTTCATCACTTCGCCGAACAAGGTGGAAATGTAGGCGGGAGCAAGCGAGGCCACTTCAGAAAGAACATTGAGCGATAGCTCTTCGTGCAAATGCTCATCGATATAGGCTTTCAGCTTGAAAATGACTTCCGCTTGCTTATGCTTGACTGAATCCCGCACATGGACCCCAATCCGTTCGGAAAGGCTGCGAATCGATGCGATCGTCTCTGCAAGAGTATCTTTCTTCAGTTCGTCAAACAGATTGGAAGGGGAAACAACTTGCTGCAGCTCCAAATCAATGATCGTTTCGTACAGTGCAGAAACGAGCTGAAGAAGCGCAAGTTCCACCGATTCAAGCTGTATATTCCGTTCCATCAGTGTCGCAGCGAATTCGTCGATAAATTGATTAGTGCCCTCTACATTTCCGGCCTTAAGCGTATTTTGAAATGTACCCAGTGAAATCAGCGGCGGCTTCGGATCGAAAGCGGAAATTTTCGAATGTAGAATGATGGCTTCAGGACCGTACATAAAGCGATAGCGATATGCTTGATGAGCCGCTCGATAGGAAAGAGGAATTTCTTCTTGCGATACGACGGAAGTGCCGATACCCGCTCCAAATCGAAGCTCTCCCTGCACTTCGTCCTTGATTTTGTCCAGTTCCGCAGCAACCGTCCCATCATCCATCTCGGTGCGTGAATCCAGGTAGTAGATGATGGCGGCTTCCTGCGAATTCAAGCAAACTACTTCGTATGGCACGGTGCGGCCTTGTTGCTCGTATCGCATCTTGAGTTTCTCACTATCGCCTTCGATGAGCTCAACATGTACCACCTGGTAGCGGCATTCCTGTTGCAGTCCGTCCACATGTTCGAGACCGAGACCGGCGCCCAATACCAGGTTTTTCATCTCGTTCTTTCTGGCTTGAGATTCCAAACTCTCGATTTTTTGTCCCATGAAGTTGAGCGCGCTGCCGATAATCATATATTCATTCGCTTGGCCGGGGTTCAGGCCGGGTTGATACAAGTTGCGCACATGTTGGATCAGCTTTTTCATCGGTAGATAGAAACGTTTGGAAATCAGATAGGAAACCGCAAGCCCGAACAAGAGCACAAGACAGCAGGCTGCGAAAATCTTGTTTTTCAATTGTTTTGATTCCAGCACAAAGGAATTCATCGGCCGTACCATCGCATAGGTCCAACCGTATTCCGACTTCGAGCCGGCGAGATGCGATAATACGACGGTGCCGCGAACACTGTCGCTAATCTTTGTGGCGGTCTTACCGGATCCGATGGCTTGCTGAAGCGACCCAACTTCTTCCGTATTCTCCCCGGCTGTTTGCAGGAGCAAATTCCCGTTCGCATCGAATATATAGAATCTCTCGAATGAGGAGATCATGATTTTGGCGACGGCCTGCTTCAGGTAATCCAGATCGACATCAACATACAGGTATCCTTTCGGTGATGAGCTGACTGTCCCGTACGGGAGTTTAACGACATACGTCATCGCGTGCTTTCCGTCCGGCAAGGTCCGGAGCATCCACCGGTTCGGAAGCGTATGCGGGAGCTCCCCGATAAAAGCGAAGTCCGTGGAGTTTTCAGGATTTTCAAAGAAAAGATCGCTGTTTACGACATAATTACCTTTTTGAAAATACAAGGTTATATTGGAAGCGCCTTCAGATGTTTTCCTGAAATTGTCTAGTTCTTGTTGCAAGGATAAAATAAGGTCCAGGTTTCCTTCCCATCCATTGTCCAGCAAATAGTTCAAATTAGAGTTGTTCCGGGTAAAAATGGTAGGTACGGCCTTATTCTGAAGATTGTCTTCGTATTTTCGCAGTAAGGTCCGTTCCACATAATCCTTTGCTGCAACAAGACGGCTTTGGCTATCTCTGGCGATTTCGTTCACCATCATTTGACTAGCCTGCGTATACAGGTAGCCCCCCGCAAGTCCGAGCAGCACGACGGCTAATGCCGTATGCGATAAGATGAGGCGGTTAAAAAAGGTGTTTCTGTAGAAAGGTATCCATTTCATACGTGTACCCCTGGAGCGCGCAGTCCCCCGACCAAACCATCTTCAAATGTATGAATCCAGTTACATCTTATGATACATCTAATTATAATGCAATACTTCCAAAACGGGTTAATCCGATGAATTCTAGTTGTGGCAGTCAGGGGTCAGAAGCGGATGCGGGAGTATATTATAACGAAGAAAGAGCGCAAAGAAAGCTAGACAAGCTGACACCGGCAGAATACCGGCGTCAGCTTGCAGCCAAGGGCTTTTTTCAATATCTGCTATTTGGGGTCTTAACCAACTTTCAGCGAGGTCTAATCCTTATCCTTCACCGGATCCCCATAAATAATGCCACGACCATTGGTTCCGAAATAAACCCGTCCATAAATTCGCGGGTCCCCTGTAATGGTTGTCGGTCTTCCATACTGATGTTGATCATCATTAATCCGCACCCAGCTTCTTCCGCCATTATCGGAGCGGAAGATTCCACGTTGTCCATCCATTTTCGCGACGGTATATAGTGCCATGTAGTCGTGCCCCGGCGCTGCCTTTCCAAAGCCAATCTCATCTGCTTCTTCCACTTTTTTCAGCTTCATAAAGCTATGTCCAGAATCTGTAGAATGCCAGATACCATATTTGCCCTCAACTGTGTTTCCGCCTGCAATCCAAATATCCCCTTCGTGTCCAGGCATAGCCTTGATCGACATTGTATGTTCGACGCTCGGATCGTTATTTAGAGGCAGATCTGTCGCCGCTGTTTGTGTAAAGGTGGCTCCTCGATCCGTACTCACATAAAACTTGCCTGCCCAATATGCGTAAAATTTCTTCGGATTGACACGATCTGAAATGACCTGCGCTTGATTAGGAACACCCTGACTTGCTGACCATGTATTTCCGTTATCTGTCGTATAATAGACAGCGTCTGAAGCCCCACCGCCCCATACGAACGCGCCGCCATCAGCAGAGACAGCTACTTTTCCCCGCTTGCATTGGGCGGTTCCGTGGCATCCGGGTTCCAGGTCGTACCACCATCGGTACTAATTCCTAGCGCTTTTCCACTCGGATTCGAACTCTTGTCGAAAGCTCCTACCCGAACAATCACGTTTGGTTTTAATTCCGCGTAATCCAAGCTTGTCGTTACAGAAGAATAAGGATTCGTAAACATCATGGATGGCGCTTTTGTTAAATCATCATGTCTGAATCCAGTTATATCGCCTATTGCGCTGACTAGATGAGCGCCGGACGGCGGACTGATCAGATCAATTACGTGGGTTTCTTCCACCCCTTTTGCCATCACGGAAATATTGACAGTTCCGCCAGTATCCCATGCAGTCAGATTATTTGTCCCATACAAAGTAGCCCCTGTTCCATACATCATACGATTGGAGTTGAAAGGGTCAATCTGCAAATCTCCAATCATCCATCCAATTTTTGGAGAAGCTGCCTGCAGATCGTACGGGGCGCCAAACGTGAGCCAAGGCGCTGCCGAAATATCCATTGTGTATTTGAGGGTACGGTTCGGATACGCTCCTTGCCAAATGGGGCTCCAAGTGTTCCCTCCATCCGTACTCCGATAAATATTCGCGTCTGGCCGCCAGGAATTCAGTGTCGCAACCATCAAAGTGTCTGGATGCTGAGGATCGACCGCAAGTCCGCCATATCCCCAGTAATTGTTACTATCACTGCTCGCAACTGGGCTGATCTTGGTCCAAGTTCCTGTATTGGTATTGAGTTTCCAGACGTCCCCTTTATTTCCATCATAGGGACCTACGCCATTGCTGTAGGAAATGTACAACATGCCCGTCGATGATAAGACCCCGTGGTGCGGAAGGAATCCAGTTGGTTGTCCCGGCACTGCCGCCCAAGTTTCCCCACCGTCCGTACTGCGGTAAAGATTGTCACCTGTGTTGTCATTCACAGCGGCGTAAATAGTTTGCGTGGGGTGGCCTGCAGTTCCTGTGCGCGGATCAAAAGCGATCCAGGAAAAACCGGTCGGATCACCGCCATAATCCTTACCGGGAAAAGGAATATATGTTCCCGGATTAGGGAAATTGTTGACTTTTGACCAAGTTACACCGGAATCTGTACTCTTCCATAATCCATTGCCGCTGCGAGCGCCAAAATATAAAACATGATTGTCATTGGGATCTATAACCAACCGAGGTCCCTGCGAACGTCCAGGCATATTGCCGCCGACTTTAAAAGGCAGTTCCGTCGATTCCCATGTTTTCCCTTGATCATCGGAACGCAGAATATACCCATTATGAGGATCCCAGCTATTGGTGTACATTCCTACGGCAAAGCATAGACCTTATTGGGGTCGACAGGATCGGTTGCCAATTCATCGACCCCCATTTTATTCCAATCCTCCCATTCCACTGAATCCAACAGAGGAATCCAGCCGCTTGTTTCCGGATTCCAGCGATAGGCCCCCCTATGTCTGTTCGCATATAAATCAAATCTTTTTGTTTCGGATTGAAGATGACGCCTGGAATGTATCCGCCACCGGCACCAGTAACTACATTCTGAAACTGGTAATGATCTTTGGGTTTTGCGAACGTTTTCGTTGGCAAGCTGACCGCTGCAGCTGTCGACAGCAGCAGGGCAACGGCCACCAAGGCTGATAAATAGGATCTTTTTGTGCCCATTAAAAGTCTCCTTTGGTTTCTTGAATTTGGCTGAATCTGTACATAACTAGGTACCGATTCACAGCGACGCTTGTGACTGCTCTTCGATGTTGTTCGTCATTCACCTCCCTATTGGAATATGGATTTAAAAAGACAAGAAATCCCCCGCCCGGCCGCTCAAAATCGAAGCTTATTCATTCCAAAGCTTCACGCGGTCTTTCACCAGCTTGGTGAATTCCTGATTCAGCTTGTTAACGCCGGCTTTTTCCAGATCCTTCATGAAGCCGTCCCATACGGCGTCGAATTGATCCGGCTTCACCAGAATCGCTTCCGGAATGCGCCTCTTCATGATGTCTTCGCACTTCTGGAAGAGGAGGTTCGCTTCAGAGCCGGTCTCTATGTTGATGTTCCATGCCGAGCCCCACGGTCTAACCGGGAATTCCTCCTTTGCCGGCCACAGGTCCTTGAAGCTCTTGATTTTGTAAGCGACCAATGTCTCTTTGTCCGCTTTGGTGTATTCCTTCTCGATTTGTTCCGGGAAGACGGTGGTGTAATAGTTGCCGGTTGGGTCCTTCACGCCGTCACCGTAGCCCGGTCCAATTCCCAGATACATTCCTATACCGGTAGTTTGCCTAAAAGCTTTGTTGTCATTGACCTTCATCTTCAGAATGTCGTCCAGGATGAATCGCTTGCCGTTCTCCACCTTGTAATGCTTGCCTTCAATCCCCCAGTTGAGCAATACTTGCCCTTCATCAGACGCCAGATAATCCAGGAACTTGATGACGCGAACCGGGTCTTTGGCACTTTTTGTGATCGAGATGCCGATACCGGCCAAGTATCCGGCATCCTGGAAGTCAGATCTCTTGTAGCTTTCATTCAAGGTAACCGGGAAGTGGGCATAGGTTTGATTGAACTTGCCGTCTTTCTTCAGCGTTGCTTCTTCATTGGCGTAGTCCCAATCCGCATCGATGAGTCCCAGAACGCGGCCGCTGGCAACCTTCGCCTTGTACTGGTCATACTTCTGCACGAAGCTCTCCGGGTCAAGCAAGCCGATGTCGTTCATATGGTTCAGCCATCGGAAGTATTCCTTCTCCTCAGGACGCAAGTAGTGGAACTTCGCCTCATAGGTTTTCGGATCGATGTAAAATTCGCCGTCATCCGGCGCGCCTGTCGCGGCAACGGCCGGGTTGGTGGTGGTAATCAATATTTGCCATTCCCCTGCGTTCAGGGACAAGGGGATGATCGGCTTGCCGTCGGCTGTGGTTGGGTGCTTGTCTTTATAAGCTTTGAGAGCGTTCTCAAAATCCTTCACCGTCTTGATTTGCGGATAGCCAAGCTCCTTCAGCACGGCATGCTGCAGCTCGAAGCCGCCTCCTGCCTTGAAGTACGTTTGGTTTACCGGAGCTGTCGGCAGGACATAAATGCCATGGTCGTCATTGCTCCAGCGCAGACGCTTCATGTAATCGCCATATAGCTTCTTGATGTTCGGCCCATACTTGTCAATGAGCGGCGCCAGATCAATCAAAGCGCCGGCGTCTTTGAGCTTGCTCGCACTAGTCTTGGCTGAAACCATATCCGGATAGTCGTTGCTTGCCACCATCAGGGCGAACATATCCGTGTCAGTGCCGCCTCCCGGGAATTGCGCCTTAATGGAGATGCCGGTTTTTTGTGTAATGACTTTGCCGACATCACTCTGCATGTCGTCCCAGAGCGGAATGTTGTCCCCTGAAGCCCAACGGATCGTCATGGGAGTAAGATCTTCTTTCGGTGTAGCGGATGCCGCAGGACTGCTTGTGCCGTCGGAGTTCGGTTTGCTGCAGCCGATGGCCGTGAGCAAGGCGGCGATCATCAAAACGCTTGCCGCTTTCGTTGCGTTTACTTTCATGAAATGCTGCCTCCCTTTTCTAGTTGATGATTGGATTAATGATTGTTTGGGACAGGTTCAGCATGATGTGAAGGAAGCTCTTCCTTCGTTTCTCCGCCGGAAGTAGAGTGCCAGCAGATGTTAGCGGTTCCATTTCGGCCACCCCTTCTTCTCTCACTTGATCTTATAGTAACGCACCAGGCCTGATGCCAAAACCCGATAAATTCAACTATAAATCATATAAAAATGAGTCCTGGGCGGAGCGCCTTTGAACATTGCAGGGGAAACTCCCCGCCGGATTTCCGGTTCGTCGTCGACCACCATCACTTTATACATTCAGGCGCCTCCCAACGGTATGACAAATGTTACGCGCGTACCGAGTCCCGGCAGGCTTTCCAGCTTTAGCCCCGCACCGTCGCCGTAAGTCAGAACAAGGCGCTGGTGCACGTTGCGGAGTCCGATCCGATGCCCCTCGGCATCCTCCTCCGCATCCTGGAGAGCGGTTTCAATTTCCCGAATTTTATCTTCCGGTATACCGCGGCCGGTATCCTCCACCGAAATCACCACCCGGTTCGACTCCACACGCGCATCAATGCTCACGAGTCCGCCCTCCTCAACATCCTCAAGCCCGTGCACCACTGCATTCTCTACCAGGGGCTGGACGATCAGCGGCGGAATCTCTACCTCTTGGGCCCCATCATCCAGATGGAGGTTATAGGACAAACGTTCGTCGCCATAGCGGAATTGCTGAATCTCCAAATAGCATCTAACGATATCAAGCTCTTCCTTGAGCTTGATCTTGCGGGGCCCGATTTCGATGCTGCGCCTCATCAGCTTGCCCAAGAGCCGCACCACATTGGAAATTTCCGTCTCCCCTTTACGTGCGCTTTCATCCGGATGGATTCCAGCGCATTGAACAGAAAATGCGGATTGATTTGGCTCGCCAACATCTTCAACTTGATGTCGCGCTGCCGAAGTTCCAGCAAGCTTTTCTGCCTTTGGGACTCACTCACTTCGAGCATCAGACTTCGGATGCTGGCCAGCATATGGTTGAACTGTTTGGACAAAACGCCGATTTCATCGTTTCCATCCACCTCCGACACCGCGTTCAGGTCCCCCATGGAGACTTTGCCCAACACTTTGTAGAGCAGAAGCAGTCTGCGGGACAAAAAGGAGGAGATGAAGTAGATCAGAACGAACGCGATGGACAAACTGGCCGCAATGATGGTGAACCCGAGCCTGCCGACCCGGTTAGCGCCGCTCACAATGCTGTCGACCGCAAAGACCGAAACGATTTTCAACCCGTTCCTGCTGGAAGGCGGATGGACCTCCTCAACTACGATTCTGGAGGGCTTCCCCTCATAATTAAATTCGTAGGTGCCCGCCGGTTTATCGCTCAAATCGTTGGCGAAATCCATGCCGTCGATCTTTCGTCCGACCCACTGCGGGTTTTTGGCGCCGACAATGACGCCCTTCGCATCGAAGATCATCGTATCGAACGGCTCCTGGCTCAGAATCCCGTTGAGTTCATCCTGATCCAAGTCGATGACCAATATTCCATAGGAACGATATGCCGGGAAATCAATCTTGCGAATGAGGCTGAGATAAGCGCGGTTTTCCTTCGTCTCGTCAGGAACGTAATGCCAACTGATGGACAAGCTGGATTTGTCCAACGCCTCCTGATACCAGTCCGCGTTCTTGATCGACTCATCTGTACTTAGAAAATCCCAGTTGCTGATAGGCATCGGATTCGCCGTATAGAAGCGGACGTTATGAATTTCCTTGTATAACTTAACGTAATCCCGGAAATTACGAAAATCCCAATACGCTTTGACCAAGTCGAGGGTACTTTCATAGCGGGTATTGACCAAATTGGACAGCCGGTTATCCACCATCAGGTTGTTCGATATTTCTATCGGCATCCGCAGAATGTCCAAGACGCGCTTCTTGATTTTATCCACGTTATTCATGGTTTGCTGGGTAGCTTGGTCAAGGACGTTCTGGCGGTAGGATGCCGTCAAGATGATGCCCACGAGAAGAACCGGAATGAACACCACCACCACGATGGAAATGATCAGCTTGTTTTTTAACCGGATATTGTTCGTCTTCCGAACCGCGGCGAGGAGCTTGCTTCCCATTCGAGGTCTCCTTTCGAAGGCATGTCCGAATCTATGCGTGCCCCGGGCGGCTGTCCCGCGACTGGGCATCTTTCATTATACGAAAATATTCCAAACGGGTACACAGTTAATAAAAGCTATTATAGTATATAATTTGCCGGCGGCGTATGCGTAAAATACGTCTTTGTTAACTCTGCGTATAAATGAAACGTCGGATATTGGAAAGCGTCTCCATTTAGGATGATTCCTTTTAAAGGAACCATGGCATCGAGGGAGGTAGTCGCCGGCAGAATCTGCTTGATCAGGCTATGCTGTCGAAAAAAGTCCATGACTCCGACCAGTTTCTGCTAGCTAAACCTTACCATGTTTTCAAAGAAGCACGGTAATTTCGAAATTCAGGTTCATCACAATGGAACAAAAACGGAGCTGTAAGGCACTCCGTTTTTGTTCATTTAAATCCATATTTTTCTGGCCGTGCCTCGTTTACTTCTTAAAGCTCGTATCGTATGCTTTTTGATAAATTTCGAGATAACGCTTTAATTTCAGGCCATCAAAGCCTTTGATGTAATTATTCCATTCCGCATCCGTTATTTTTTTGGCGCCGGTTATAAATTGGGCCATGTTCGAACGAATGTAGTCATCAATTTGAGTTTTCAATTGTGCCGCTTCCTTGGCATCTGCGGACTCCATAAAGATGCTTAGCGGGAAAGTCTCTTTCGGTTGTTTTCCTTCATAATTTTTGGCCGTTTCCAAATACAAGCGATGCTCATAACCGTTATCGGACAAAGGATCTTTAGGTACGGCCCAGGATTCCCGAATATCTCTCGTACGTCTGGTAATGCCCATTTGTTCCCAAGTATCATTTTCCGTAGAGCCGATGGAGAAATATTCGGGTTTCAAGAAGTATTTCGCCTGTCTCCCGTGTTCGTCCACTTCACCCGGCTGTCCTTTTCTCCAATACTTCCCTTCCGGTCCGTATTCGTTCATGATCGCATGTTCTTCAGAGTATAAATAATCCGCAAGTTTGATCGCGGCAATGGCCTGCGCCTCATTCGCCTTGTTGGTAATCGCAAATTGTCCGTTGCCATACGCTTTGTAATATCCTGCATATGCTTCTCCCTGCGGCCCTTTCAGCGGCGCGACGGTAACATACTCCTTATGTCTGTCTTGTCCTTTCGCTAGACTAAAATACATGCCGATATGTCCGGCGGCAACTGTTCCTACAATATTATCCCCTTGACGGTTGCCTACTTGAGCCATGGCATCGTTATCCTGGGTGAAGGCTTCCTTATCGATCAGACCTTCACTGTACAATTTGTTAATGTACTCAAGTCCTTTTCTCCATTCGGGTTGATTGGCCGACAGCCCGACTTTTCCGTCCTTCATGAAGAAGAAGTTATCATCATTGTCATAGATAAAAGAGTTCATAAGAAAGGGGCCGGATTGCCATGCCATGTTTTGTCAGCGCCGGATAACGGAATTTCATCCTGTTTACCGTTTCCGTTCGGATCCTGGGTTTTGAATGCTTTCAAAACTTGATAAAACTCTTCCGTCGTTGTCGGCATCTGAAGATTTAATTTCTTCAGCCATGTCGTATTGATCCATACTTTTTGCGAGTACCAGCAGTGGAAACACTCGTTAATATGAGGAAGCGCATAAATTTTGCCGTCCGGAGCCGTGATCGACTTTTTCAAGTCCGGATCCTGCTGGAATGCCTTCTTGATTTCCACCCCATATTTATCAATTAAATCATTTAACGGTTTCAATACCCCTTGCTTCCCGTAATCGATTTGCTCGGCTTGAGTCAGGTCTCCGGATAGGAAAACAGCCGGATAGTCTCCGCTGGCAAGCAACAGTTTCTTCTTATCTCCTGCGTTGCTCGCCTTGGGCCACCTCGAACTTGAATTTAATATTAAATTTGTCTTCTATATATTTAGTAACTGAATTTGTTTCCAAATTCTCAATCTTGGAAGATGGGATTACAAATACTGGCAATTGCACAATACCTGCGTCCTTACCGTTCCCGGCTGTATCCGACGCTGCTTTCTCTTTATCGGCGCCGCTTCCTTTATCGCTCGCCGCTATCACTGCAAGCCGATAAAAGTAACGAAAGGACAAGCACGGCACTTACTAGAAGCATCATAAATTTCTTTGCCATCTTTGACTCCTCCTTGAAAATTATCTTGTTTGCTTTGCCGTTGGGTCGCCAATGAGTTTATCGATCAGCTAATCGAATAGCATCACCCCTTTTAAAAAAGCTCCTGCCCGAGAAAAATTATCCTTTTAACGAACCGATCATAATCCCTTTTACAAAATGCTTCTGCACGAACGGATAGATGGCCAGCACCGGAACCGTCGCGACCACAATCAAAGAATATTTCAATAAATCCTTTAAACCTTGTCTTACCTGCAGTTCATTCGCATCCACCATCATGCTCGGGTCAATCGTATTCAAAATGAGAATATTTCTTAAAACAATCTGCAGCGGGAATAAATTTTGCGACTTTAAATAAATTAACGCATCGAAAAACGCATTCCATTGTCCGACTGCATACATCAATACCAATACGGCAAGAATCGGTTTGGAAAGAGGAATAACGACTTTCGCCAAAAATCCCAGATCGCTGCATCCGTCAAGCTCTGCGGCTTCCGAAAGCTCGCTTGGTATGGTCATTTGAAAAAAGGTGCGGGTAATGATCACTTGCCACACCGCTAATGCACCAGGCAGCAGCATCGCCCACCTAGTATCAAGAATTCCCAATTTTTTCACAGTCAGGTATAAAGGTATCAATCCGCCGCTAAACATCATCGTAATAACAAGAAGAATCATGATCAAACTTCGCCCGTAAAAAGTTTTCTTGGATAGCGGGTATGCAAGCATAATGGTTAACGATACGCTGATCAGCACACCGAAAAACGTATAAAACAAAGAGTTTGCATAACCTGTGAGAATCTGCTTGTTTGCAAAGATCGCTTTATACCCCGCTAAACTCGGCTCCACTGGCAAGAGCCAGACTTTTCCGCTAATGACGGCTTGAGGAGAACTGAAAGATGAACTCAAAATATATATCAACGGATAAAGAATAATAAGTAAAATGAAAACAAGAAAAGCGTAAATTCCTAACAAAAATAGTTTGTCATTCCACGATTCCTTAATTGCGTTTCTTTTCAATTTGCTTCCTTCCTTTCTACCATAAACTCGTTTCCGACATCCGTTTAGCAATAACATTCACAGTTAACAACAAAATGAGATTGATGACCGAGTTGAATAGATCGACTGCCGAAGAATAACTGAAATTCGCTCCGAGCAAACCGATCTTATAAACGTTGGTTGATATGACCTCGGAAGCGGATATATTCAGCGGGTTCTGCATCAAGTAAATTTTCTCAAAGCCAACGTTCATGATCTGTCCTGCATTTAAAATTAACAAAATAATGGTCGCCGGAAGAATCCCCGGAATATCAATATGGATCATTTTTTGAAATCTGGACGCACCGTCCACTTTGGCGGCTTCGTATAAATCAGGATTGATTCCAGCGAGGGCCGCGAGATAAATGACCGCTCCGTATCCCATGCCCTGCCAAATGTTGGATAACACATAAATTGTTTTAAAATATTCCGGCTTTCCCATAAAATTAATCGTTTCGAAGCCGAATAACCTCATAATATGATCAACAAAACCTAGACGAGGGGAGAGAACAAGAATGATCAAAGAGACCATGACAACGGTTGAAATGAAATAAGGAGCAAATGTAATCGTTTGCACAAAACGTTTGAATTTTCCCCCGCCGATTTCATTCAAAGCCAGTGCTAAAATAATCGGTGCCGGAAACCCTAGAAGCAGTGAATATAAGCTAATAAGCAAGGTGTTTTTGATTAACATCCAGAAATTAGGGGATGAGAAAAAGTCCTCAAAATTTTTGAGTCCGACCCAGTCACTGCCCGAGAAACCTTGAGTCACACTGAAATCGCGAAAAGCAATTTGGGCGCCGTACATCGGAACATACTTAAAAATAATGATGTACGTTAGGGGAAGCAAGACTAATAAATACAGCCGCCAATGCCTTTTTACTTTTTTTACCACCCCATGTCTGCTGAGTGCTAACGAGTTTTTGCCACTGCCGACTTTTTTGTAACTTTACGCCGCTATTCACGCTCATGTTCCGTTCTCGACATCCTTTCTTTTAATTGCATCTTCTTGGTAAAAAAGATAGCCTATCCTGTTGCGACAGGTCAACGAACACTATTCAGCCAAGAACAATATTCAGAAATAGCCTGCTGTAAGCAAGGGAAATCATAAGCGAACAAAATTCAGTTCGGTACAATATTCTGTCAAACGAAAAAAATCCTAATTGTGCGGACCTGCACAATTAGGATTTTTTGCATTTTTATTATTTATAATAAGTATCGTACGATTCTTGATAAATTTCCAGATACCTGTTTAATTTCAAGCCCTCAAAGCCTTTCAAATAAGCATCCCAGTCGCTGCCGAATTTTTTGCTGCCCGTTATGAACTGCACCGTATTGGATTCAATATAATCGTTGATTTGTGCCCTTAACTGTGCCGCTTCGATCGCATCGTTCGATTCTATAAACATATTCAAAGGAAACAGTTCTTTGGGTTCTTTACCCTTGTAGTTTTTAAGCGTTTCCATATATAAACGGTGCTCGTATCCATTATCATCATATGGATTGTCAGGAATGGCCCAAGATTCGCGAAGATCTCTATTCCGATAGAGAATGCCCATTTGGCTCCAGCCTACATTTTGTGTTCGGTGTTCCCAAAACTCCGGCTTTAAAAAATATTTTGCTTGTCTTCCGTGCTCATCGATTTCTCCCGTCTTTCCTTTTCTCCACCACAAACCTTCGGGTCCCCACTCGTTTAGAACAGCCGCCTCTTCCGAATACAGATAATCAGCCAGTTTCATCGCCGCCGCTTGTTCGGATTCCGTCGCTTTATCGGTTATTGCAAATTGGCCGTTACCTACAGTATTAAAATAGCCGGCCGCTTGATATCCGGAAGGTCCTGTGAGCGGCGGCACGGTAACATATTCTTTATGTCTTGTTTCTCCCGGCTCCATGCTGAAGGCCTTGGCGATATGTCCCACGGTTGCGCTTCCAATAATATTGGTCCCGGGCCGGTTTGCCAAATGCCACAGAGCGTCCGTAGTTTGGGTAAAGCTTGCGGGATCGATTAAACCTTCACTGTAAAGCCTGTTTATATATTCCAGGCCCTTTTTCCATTCAGGCCGCGCGACCGCCAGTTTTAATTTCCCATTCTGCATGTAAAAGTAATCTTGTTCATTGTCGTAAATGAACGAACTCATAAGAAAGCCGGTTATTTTCGTGTGCCACCCTTCGGAAGCACCGATCAATGGGATTTCGTCCTGTTTTCCGTTGCCGTTCGGATCCATGGTTTTAAAAGCCTTTAATACATGATAAAATTCCTCTGTCGTTGTCGGTACCTGCAAATTTAATTTTTTCAGCCATTCTTGATTGATCCAAAGCTTTTGCGCATACCAACAATGAAGACACTCGTTGACGGAAGGAAGCGCATAAATATTTCCATCGGGAGCGGTAATTGCTTTCTTCAGTTCGGGGGTTTTTTGAAAGGCTTTTTTGATCTCACTTCCGTATTTTTCGATCAAATTGTTTAAAGGCATCAATTTGCCTTGCCGGCCATACTTTAACTGTTCATCCTGCGTAAAATCGCCGCTTAGAAAAACAGCCGGATAATCACCGCTGGCCATTACAATTTTTTTCCTTTCGTTCATGATCGATTCCGGCACCGCTTCAAAATCAAATTTAATATGCAAAGTCTTTTCCAAATGCTTCGTAAACGCATTTGCGGTTACATCCTCAATATCCGACGGGGGCGAAACAAATGTAGACAATGTAACGGGTTGATCCGTTAGTCCGGTTATCAAATTAACCTTTTGAGATCGGCATGCCGGCGACCAACTTGCAGCGACAAAAAACAAAGTCAGCATCGCAATCATTTTTCTCAATCAGGAACACCTCCTGATGTTATTCGTTTTGGTTTTAGCTTGCGAAAGTCGGCCGGCGAAATTCCTTCCATTCTTCTGAAAACACGGCGAAAAGTAACCGCATTCGTATAACCTACTTTGTCTCCTATCTCTTGAATGGAGCTTTTGGTGTTCAATAACAAATGTTTCGCATGTTCCACCCGCACCATCGACAAAAAATCCAAAAAGTTTTCTCCGAATTGTTCTTTGAACAATTGGCTTAGATATTTTGCATTTAATTGAAATTTTTCGCTCAAATAATCAAGCGATAAGTCCGGATTATAATAATGCTCTTCCATATATTTTCTGACTTCTTTCAATAGCTGGTGATAATTGCGCTCCTGCCGTAATGCTGCGATTCGATTGGAGAAAGTTTGTAAAGCAAGAAGCAACCGATGCTGGATTTGTTCCGTGGTTTCGAAGTATTTCACACTTTCATGCAAGTGGGGCAAGACTTCATTTTTCCATATTTCAAGGTATTCTTTTGACGTTTGCGACATTTGCAGATCCAGGTTATAAATGAAATAATTCAAAAGGTCGATAATTTCGTCCTTCGTTTTAAAATAGAGCCTTATTTCATTGAAAATAGCCGCGAATTTATGCTCCCAATCATCCGCCATTAACCGGTAAGAATCGACCGCCTCGTGGATTAAACGTATTGATTTATGGGATTCCTTGTTGGATTGATTTGGTGTTCTTCCATATAGAATGATTCGGTTATTTCCTAAAACCGGCTTATATTTCAATGATAAATAAGCTTGATTATTCGAATGTGAAATATGCAAAAGACTCTCTACAGGCCCCCTATTCCGATCGTGACGGTAAAGTTTAAATTATGTTTGACCCACTCAATTATTTTTTCACAAGTCGGTGTAATATTGGAAATCGGATCCGGCAAGAATACGATTCCGGTTAATTGATGGTTTGAAGTCCATTCCGATCTAATGGTGAAAGAATGATTGTTCATTATTTCATTAACCACACTGCTGATCACAAATTTAAATAAATATTGGTCATGCTCCTGGTATAGAGAGAACGATTCTCTATAATCATCGATCTCAATAATCATAACCTGTTGTCTATTGCAATGAGCCGGCAAACTTCATTCCGATATCATCTTCACCCGGAACGCTCTTACAATTGCCTGTGATTAATTCGTTGAAGGTATTTTTTCTTTTGAGGTGTGCGATTTCTTCAAATTGTTTCTCAAACAACTCGGATTTTTCGATAAAGTTATCGATGGCGGAATGAATAAATGTAAATTCATCCGATTCAATACTTTTTAACGAATCCCTTTGTTTGAACACGTAAGCATCAATTCGAGAAATGATCTCCCTTAAAGGTTTATAATTTTTTCTGGTCACATAAACAATCGAAACAATGCCTGAAATGAAAACCAGAACTCCCAGTCCAAACCAAATGCTCGAAAAAGTTGAAACAATCCCCAGAAACATCCCATTATTTAAGCCGCTTTCCATTTTCCATCCGGTATATTCGGAGATCACGCTGGAAACCGGCTTTTCATTTCCGGATAAAAGTTCCTGATTTGTAAGTAGAACATTACCATTACGGTCCTTTAGGGATACGAACGCATTCTTAACGTTATACATTCCATTGATTTTAGCTTGAAACGTAGCGGTGCTGATATTCACAACCAGGAACCCTTTTGTCCCATCACTTATGGGAGCTTCACGAACCAAGCTAATTACATTTTTATAGTCTTGATCGGAAAATTCCCTATATTGCCTTAAATTTGTCCACTGTGATAGATGCGAATTCCGTTCGAGTTCCTGAACAAATACATGATCTCCGAATTCCTCTCCTTGATGGAAGACATTGCCGCTATATATGAATCGGTCATGAAGACGAACCAAATAAATGGAATCAATCATCGGCATTTCTTGCTTTAGTTCTTGTAATCTTTTAGCCACTTGGTAGTTTAGATAGACGTTATGATCGTCGATTTCTTCGAAAAATTGTAGGATCAACTTATTTTTTAAAATTTCATTAATGATCGATTGATCTATAGTTTTTAGGGAAATATCGATCGACTGCATCACTTGTCCGGCAAAAATTTTATTAGCTTCCACCGCGTTCTTCTTGTTTTGTTCTATTAATGTTTGAAAAAAAACAAAAAATATAACCGAGAAAATAATTAAAAAGATTGGAAGATAGGACCATACCATTCGACGAAACCAGGTTTTGTTCATGTAAATTCCCCCAATTCGGAATAATACTTCCACAAAACGGTTTCTAAAGCGTTCACAATTTGTGATTGCAACGATAAGCTTTATCATTCAAATCCTCTTAATTGACCTACTCTACATGTATTTTATCAGATGAAATAATCAAAAAAAATAGCGTATAATTACAAGAAAGTACTTTATTTTTATAATCTGAAACAAAACGCCTGTAATAACCTATTCAGAATCAAATTTATAGGAGGTCTCCGGGGAAATATCCATTTTCCCAAGGACAGGGCGAAAAAAACGGCGGTGGACGTGACCGGATCGTCGGCCTCGGGGAACGCTCGGCGAATCGTGTCTCCCGGAATATAAAAAGCGTTCCAACAGGAACGCAAATCCCCCGCCGGAACGCCTTGCCCTATTACTGGGCAGTGCCTGTGACGCTCGTGCCGCTTTTTACAATCGTGTACTTGACGATTTGCCCGCTCCAGAAGTGGAACGTCAGGATCACCGTTCCGTCCGTCGTTTCATTGAAGAAATTCGAGGTCAGCGTGATTTTATTGTTAGTATAGTCGGGTTTGAAGCAATAGCCAAATTCCTTGTAGGAAGTCCAATTTTGCGGACCGGCGTTGCCGCCTGCAGCGTATACGGCTTCCATCGTGGCCAGCTGATCGCCGTTAAAGGCTGTGGGAATCACAAAGCCGCTGGTGGTGCCGGGTGCATTTTGCAGTACCGGCGTATTATAGTAGCGCACATGGATCTTCCAGGCGGGTCCCGAGTTGAAATTGGCGGTCAATACCGCTTTCTCGCCCAGCGCGCCTAAAGCGAGCTTGGAGAGATAGCTTGCCTTGACGGTTAAGGTGCTGCCGCTCAGCGTATAGTCTCTGCCGGGTTTCAATGTGGCCGTGCCGTTGCTAAGCGAGACGAAGCTGTTGCCGTTCAAGTTCAGCGAAAGGGATGCATCAGAAACCGTTGCGCCGCTCTTCAGGAAGATCAGGTCCGTGTCTGCGGTGGACGAACGGCCCGTCAAGCTTTGCTTGATGATATTGTATACGTCCGGATCAATCCACTGGTAGGTCGTGCGGTTGAATTGCCCGCCGTCGTCCCACAGCATACTGGTTACGTTTTTCGATTTGGCATACTGGAGGTAATACTCGTAGAATTTGAGCATCTCGCCGAGCTCGATTGCGCCGCCGCCGTAGCCGAGGAGTCCATATTCGCCGACGACAACCGGAATTCCTTTGGCAACGAATGTATTGTAGACAGCATCTAGGGAAGTCGTGATATCGTTTATCGCATCGGTCCCAAACTTGGTGTAGCCCGCAATGTTTACACTGAACGGCCAGAATCCATAGAAGTGGATGGTGGCAATTATATTCGAATCATTCAGGCTGGCGATGGTGCTGTTAAGAGAATCCAGATTTTGTTGACCGGCATTGGTCCAAAGTGAAGGCAGTACAAGCGGTCGGGTAGCGTTGCCGCCGCCGGTGCCCCGCACCGTATTGAAGAAGTCCGTATTCAATTCATTGAGCAGCGACATTTGCGTTGTTGCATCAAGGTTGTTGCCGAAAACCGGCTCGTTGATGCTTTCGAACATCAGCTTGTTGGGATAGTTCTTGAAAGTGTTGGCGATTTGCGTCCAGACCGCCGTGTATTCGGCTACGACCTGGTCATGGTTCGTATCCATGGTGTTGACCCATTCCACCGAGTCGTGGTGCATGTTGATCATGACGTACAGGCCGGCTGCGAGCGACCAGTCGACAATTTGCTGCACCCGGCTCATCCATGCCGGATCAACCGTATAGGACGGAGCAGGTCCCGTGTGCGGATACCAGGTCACGGGAATCCGGATGCTTTTGAAGCCCTGGGCGGCAATTTGTTGAATCAATTCTTGGGTGACAACCGGATTGCCCCAAGACGTTTCATCTGGGCCTCTCGCGTCCAGGGAATTGCCCAGATTCCAACCGGGCTGCATGGCACTGACATAGTTCTGCATGTTGGTTGCAGCTGAGGCCGATGGAACGAATGCAAAAAGTGACAGCAAACAAGACGACAGACATCACTGCAGATATAATTGATTTTTTTGATTTCATGTTAACACACTCCTTTGATTAACGAATTTGGCGCTTTCCATTTGTCGAAAATACCATCCCCAAAGCCGTAGTTGCTTTGGATGCTTGTATTTGCATCACCCCCTTTAAGCATGTTTACGAACTTATTCCCCTCCGGACCGAGCCGTCGCCCACGCTTTGGGAAGCGCAGGCGGCTGGATGCAGTTCGCCGGCATGGCTGTGCAGCAGCATCTCCGCGATGCCGGCCGTTCCGCCGAAATTCTTGTTCCGGCCTATGGGCCCTCCGTGCCAGACGGAGTCTTCGTTCAGCTGCACGCGCTCGCGAACGGTATCTCCGAACACACCCCCCAAGACGGCCATTTCCGGTCGGGAGCGCCTCATTCCAATCGGATGCGGGCTTCCGGTCTCACAAGCTCATCTCGTTCATTCCGGTGTCTCTTCTCGTATCACTGAGCTCCGGTTTGCGGAAGGAAACGGAAGCGGCTCAGTCCGATATCCCCGCCAAGACACAGATAGACCGTGCGAACTCCCGCTGCTTCGTCCACCTTGCAGGCAACCGTCTCCCATATTTGCTGCCCTCCCGTCTCTGGAACGGAGCACGTTCCGACAAGCGGACCGTTCACCCCATCCAGTCTAAGCTCGATACTACCGCCACCCTGTCCGGACGTATAGCGGGCTTCGAAGCCGCCGATCCCGCCGCGGAAATCGGCATCGTCAAAACGCAGCCAGCCTGATTCGCCCGACAACCGGATGCAGCTCCCGCCTTCCCGGCATTCGTCCAGATAGACGCCATCGTAATCGTCATAGTTCACTGCTGATGTCTCCTTGAATAAATCACGCGGAGGCACGGTATCTCCGTCTACCGCCAGCTTCTTCTGCACGCGGATATCTCCAGCCGAGCCCCCGATCATAAGCGTATAAGTACCGGACTCGACACAATAGGCGTCTCTGGTCACATCCCAGAACGCCAGCTCGGAAACCGGCACCGTAAAGCGGACGGTCCGCTTCTCTCCGGGCTCCAGGCGGATGCGCAGGAAGCCCTTCAGCTCTTTGAGCGGCCTCTCGACGCGGGACGAATCAGCACGCACATACAACTGGACGACCTCGTCTCCGACCCTATCGCCCGCATTTTCAACCCGAACGCTGATCGAGATGTCCTCGCGAGAACCCACGCGCTCCGGACTCACTTTCAGCTCATCATAACGGAAGGTCGTGTACGACAATCCGTAACCGAACGGATACAGCGGCTCTCCATCAAAATATTGATAAGTGCGCTTCCCTTTCCGAATATCATAATCCATGATGTCGGGCAGCTGCTCTACGGAGCGATACCAGGTCATATTGAGGCGCCCCGCCGGGTTATAATCGCCGAATAATACATCCGCCAAGGCGTTCCCAAGCTCCTGCCCCGCATGCGAGGAATACAAGACGGCCGGAATGTGCTTATCGACCCAGTTCAGGGCAAACGGGTAGTTGCCGATGACGACGACAATCGTGTTGGGATTGACCTTGTATACCTCCCGAATCAGCCTCTCCTGGGAAGCGGCCAGCGTCAAGTCCGGGCGGTCGACCTCTTCCTTCCCGTTGATCAGCGGGTGGTTTCCGACGATAACAATCGCCGCATCCGACGCTTCAGCCGCCGCAACCGCCTCCTTCAAACCGTCCTTGACAACCTCCTTGCGCAAAGCTCCGCCTTCATCGCCGGGCAGCGACACCGGGCTCCCGTTCCAGCTCGCGAGCGACATCGTCCCGTCCGGTCCCTCGACAGGTTGAAACACTTCCTTGACGAACCAGCCCCAGATGTCTTCAGCCGAAGCGGTAACGGTCGTGTCGTCGGTCGTCACATATTTGCCGTTCGACAGCGCCTTCAGTGTGACGCTCCCGAAGCCCCAGTCGGTAAGCAAGAACGTCTCGGCAGAATCGGTCGCCGTCCGGTCCGCCTTCAATGCGTGGTTCTCGTCCGGTGAAATCCCTACATATTTTCCCGTTACGGAAGAGCGAAGGCGCACACGGTCGCACCCGTCGGCGAAGACGACGGAGCCTTTATTCATTTTCGCCCGAATGCCTTGCAGCGGTGTGACCTTATAAGGATAGGCTGCCGGAATACCAATCGCGGTAAACCGCATCTCCGAGCGGCCCAATCACGGCGACTCGCTTCACGGTGTCCCGGTCTAGGGGAAGCATCTGATGCTTGTTCTTGAGCAGTACGACGGATTCGCGGGCGCTTCCAGGGAAAGAGCCGCATGCTCCGGCTTGCAAACCGTGTCATCCGGCATGCCGGCATACGGATTGCGCTCGTCCGGATCGAATTCGCCGAGCAGGAAGCGCACCCGGAACGTATTGGTCAAAGCCCGGTCCAGGTCCCCTCCTCCAACAGCCCTTCGGCGATCGCCTCCCGTATGGCGGCGCAGGTAATCTCGGCATCGTCCGTAATGCTGTCAATACCGCTCTTGATCGACGCCACGACAGCTTCTTTATACGTCTCGAAATAATGGTGATCCTTCACGAGGCCGATCAGATCTCCCGCATCGCTGACGATAAAGCCGTTCATCTCCCACTCGCCCTTGACGACCCGGAGCACATCGGGGTGGAGAATGGCGGGCGTACCGTTTATGGAGTTATACGCGGTCATCATCGACAGAGCCCCCCATCCCGGAAGGCCGGCTCAAACGCTTTCAAATAATATTCCCGCATATTGCGCGGGTCGATGCTGGCAGAGCAGTGCCCCCGATCCTTCTCGTTGTTGTTGCCGAGAAAATGCTTCAAGGTCGCAATCGCTTTGCGGTAAACGGGATGCGGGCCCTGAATGCCCCTGACGAGCGCGGCTGTGAGCTCGCCCGTTAAGTGCGGGTCTTCCCCGTATGCCTCCTCCGTCCGGCCCCACCGCGGATCCCGCTCCATATCGACCGTCGGTGCCCATAGCGTCAGACCGTTGAGCGCGGGATCCCGCTGATAAAACACTCTGGCCTCGTCGCCGATCACAGAACCGATCCGCTCCAGCGGCTCCTGGTTCCAAGTGCAGGCAAGGCCGATCGGCTGCGGAAAGGAGGTCGCCTCCCCGAGCCAAGCGATGCCGTGGGCGGCTTCGGTACCGTGCTTGTATGGTTTCACCCCCAGCCTCTCAACTGCAGGTTGATATTGGCACATGAGCCCAATTTTCTCTTCAAGGGTGAATCGGGTCACGAGATCGGCAACGCGGTCTTCGATTGCCAGATCATGATTCTGAAACGGTAAAGCTTCTCTCTTAACATTTGTCATTCGCCAAACCTCCATTTTAAATTATGTCCTTCTCAAGCGACCGATTAATTTCGGCCGATCGCGAGGAGACGATCCCAGCCCTCCGCAAGGTTGTTGCGGGCCCAATTCCAATGGTCTTTATTTTCATATTGCCGGAAGGTACATTCAATCCATAAGATCAAATCCAGATAAAAATCGTACATCACCCTGCGCCGTTGCTGGTTTTGGGTTGCGATAGCCAGCCCATAGCCCCGCGAGAACCCTTCGGACCGGTTGAAGCGGCCGAAATAAACCTCCATCAGCGGATCGCCCCAAAGCGCTCTTTCGAAATCGATCAACCCCGTTATTTTTCCGTGCTCGACGAACACATTTCCATCCCATAAATCCCAATGCACGAAACGGGGCTGATCGACTTCCCGCAAAGCATCCAGATGCCGTTCGATTTCCATTTCGATTACCGCATCGCCGGCAGGCGACTCGACCCCAGCATCTCTGCCATCAGCCAGCACGCCCCGGATCATCCCTTGAAAGGCTTCCGGCCAGAAATCGTTCCACGATTCTTGCTGCAGGAAATATCCGAATTTTTCCCCCGGCACTCCATTGATCAACCGGCTGTAAGCGCCCAGCTCAAATTCGATCGCATCCTTCACTTCCCGAGATAGCGTCTCTTTGATTTGGTTGTAAGGGACCCCCGGAAGACGCTCCATAATAAAGTACTCCGCATCGATCAAGGAGCATGTGTCGTCGTACGCGAACACCTTGGGCACAGGCGGCGTGCCGCCGCCTCCGAACAAGCGAAGCGCCTCGACTTCCGTGCGCATCAAGTTTGCCTCATATCGCATCAATTTTGTTCCCTTGAACGGCGCCACTTTTAGGATAACGCTGCGGCCGTCGCTTGTGACGATCGTGTATGCGCTGTTTGCCCACCCATCCGATAATTCTTTCGTTTCGACGACCCGTATTCCGAACGCTTGATGAATTATTCGTTCCATATCGCCGCCTATCAGCTTGGGTTTAACATTACTTTCCATATTACCGTTCACATCTTCCATAAATATAAAATATAATCAGCGCACCCGGGTTGTCGTTCTTTGCGGCTTTGCCTCTCAGTACCAGCGTAAGAATGCGTCGGCAATAGCTGAACCCGCTTTTCCATTAGGGTGCGGATCGTCTCCTTCGGACATATATTCCGGCATAAGCAGGTTATCGCGAGGAGCGGCTTGAGAGAGCACTTTCGCTATATCGAATACCCGATCAACACCGGCGATGCCATGGCTTCTTATCACCTGATTCACCTGCCTCCAGGTAAGCTCCTGGGAGCCGGAGAAATTGAACGTGGGCACGGTACAAAGGATCACCGAGATACCGGCCCGGTCGCCTTTAAGCTTGGCGACGATCGTTTGCAAATCCTCCAGCACTTGGGAGGCGCTTCGTCCGGCTGTACCTATATCGTTGACCCCGAGTGCTACGACAACCTCATCGTTGTGCTTGGCTTTATGTAACCAAGCTCCATCGCTTGCGGCATCGTAGGCTCGCGCCCAGCCCGAACCGATGTTCCATACGCTGTGTACAGGGGCAAGCTTTTCCGCAATGCGGGCAACCCAGTATTCATAAGTGTCCGGTCGCGTTCGTACGCCTTGGGTGATGGAATCGCCAAAGAACGCTAGGCGTCTTGCTTCCTTTCGTTTGCACCCTATGAAATCCGGCAGAACCAGAGCGTTTGCGGATTTTCGGAAACCACCCGCCGACGTTTGAGCGGCGGCATACCCGAGCACATCGTAGGCAGACACCAATGGATTTTCCGTATTGTAGGGGAAGCTGTCGCCTGCATTCCATACCGTGATCGTCCACGAAAATGCCAAGTAATGCCCCTCCGGAATCGCGATCTCGGCGGCATCGCTCCAGAACGTTTCTCCCGGTAAAACCGTCCTGGACATGGACGAATCGAAGGTTACCGGGATTTGAGTGCCCTCTACAACGCTTCCGTCGGGCAGCCTCCCGCCGTCAGCGATGTAAGCCGCCTCGATCATCCACAATCCTCCCGGCAGATTGGCTCTCGATTCGGAGCCGTCTGCCCATGTGGAATCCACCTGGTTGCTGCACCAGAATTTCAGCTCCATTTTCCCGTATTCAGTCGTCTTGATGTAAGCTCTGTACGTTTGCGTAAAACTGGTATCGCTTTTCATAATATAATTATTGGCCGTTGATAGCGCCGTCGCTGAAGCATATGAACTCCACATGTGTATGCGCCCCCAATTGTTTTCATGGCATTCGACAGCCGCCGCCGCATCCCCAGGATGAGTCCGATGTACTTGATCTAGCGGCCGGTTTCGGCAAGCTCGACAATCTCTACGGCGTAAGGCTCCATGTCCAGCTTGGGTCCGATCCGTCTCTCGCTGAGAAGACTTGGATAAGCTTGACCGAGCGTTACAGTTTGCCGCTTCCGCGACAGATTCAATAGGAACAAGTATCGCTTCCCTCTCTTCTTGCGAACCGAGATTTGAACGCCCTCCGGCAGATCAGGGAACAGGCTCGCACCCGCTTCGGCGACGGCCTCCCGGAAAAGGTCCAAATAAAAGCTTTCCTCGGCAACCGTCCCCAAATAATACACCTTGCCGTTTCCAAGAGAATGAACGGCAGAGGCCGGTTGGCCGGCGAAGAAATCGTCTTCGTACCAAGCGATCGGTTCCGCGCCGGAAAGCTCCAAAATATCGCACCATTGCGTGCATGTGTAGGTCTTCCCATTCTTTGCCCGAATCGTGTGAACGTCTTTGCCGATCGGGTCGTACTCCGATACGTACACTCCAGCCGCTTCGGCCAGAAGCCCGGGCAGCGGCTCCATCCGGCAAACGTTGTTCGTGTTTTTAACGCCCGTGCGATTCGTTACAATCAAGGTGGCCCCGTTCCGGACACAATCCTCCAAATGGCCTGCCACCCATTCATCCAGCAAATAGAGAGAAGGGGCGACGATTAGCCGATATCCGCTTAAATCCGCTGTCATATTCACCACATCGGTCTGAACGCCCAGCTTGGTCAATGCGCGGTGATACAGCTTCAGATTGTCGAAATAATCCATTCCCTCCGCCTGGGGCTGAATCTGAAGCGCATTGTATTGATCGTGCGAATGGAGAATGGCCGCTTCACCATGCACCTCCGAACCTGTCAGCGGCGGAGAGAGACGGTTCACTTCCCCGCACAGCTTGCCGTACTCCTCGAACCGGCGGCCCGGAACGTTACTGTGGTCGATCAAGCCATGCCAGAATTGCTCGGCGCCGACAGGAGCACTTCTCCACCGGAAATGGACGAGCGCATCGGCACCGCGCGAGATGCACTGCCAGGCGAACCCCCGAATAAACCCCGGGCGCGCGGTGTCCGCCACATCGGGAACCAACAGCCGGGCGGACCGCTGATCGTTTCCATGATCCAGAAGTTGGCCCGTTTAATCCCCCGGGTTAAGTCGAGCGTCAGCGCCCCGCCGTATCCGCTCGTATCGGATTTTTCCGGATTTGTATTCGGATAATAATCAAGGGAGGCAAAGTCGAGCGAGTCGCAGAGCTTGTAATAGTCAAGGGACATCGGGTAGCTCCAAATATTATGGGTCACGAAATGGCCCGGACACCGCTTCCGCAAAAGATTCACTTGCAGTTGCTGGAACCGGACGACGGAATCTGTTTCGAACCTTTTCCAGTCCAGTAAATAAGACGGGTTTTTGAAGGCGGAGCCGCCCAGCGGGGGCTTGATTTGCGACCAACTGCTGTACTCCCCGCTCCAGACGACGGTACCCCAGGCGCGGTTAAGAGCCTCCAAAGATCCGTACTTGTGCGAAAGCCATTCCCGGAACCGCTCGCTGCAATGATCGCAATGACACTCGTTCAGAGCAAATTCGTTATCGATCTGCCATCCGGTTACAGCGGGATGCTTTGAATAATGCGAGGCAAGGTTATCCACGATTTTCTCCGAGTACAGACGCATGGAAGGACTGTTATAGCAACGGTGTCCGCGCACACCGGGATATCGGGGATGCAGCAGGGCATCGACGGGAAGCACGTCAGGATAGCGCTCCACCAGCCAATTCGGCGGCGTGTTGGTCGGAGTTCCGATCACGACCTCGATGCCGCGCTCATAGAAAACGTCTATCGCATCGTCCAACCAGGCGAAATCGTACCGTCCTTCCTCCGGCTCCAGACGCGACCAGGCAAATTCGGCTAACCGAACCAGACGAACTCCCGTCTGCCGCATCAGCTCCGCATCTCGAGCCCACATGGCGCGCTCCCAGTGCTCCGGATAATAATCTACACCCATTTTTATCATAAGCGACCTCCCGCTGATTGCTGAGCTAAGCACGGTTTCATTCATTGGACGCTTGATGTAAGCGGTGACAATTTGATTGTAACGATATGCCGCTTGTAATAATACTTCAAAAAGTCATCTAAAAATCATGTAGAAATTCAATATTTCGGAGCCGAATTTCTACTGACGGCCGCTTCTGTTGTGCCCCCGGGCACAGGCACCCGGTACCGGTATACGGACGGCTATCCCTCCAACACTATTAAACCGGTTTTGTCCCGGGTAGCGCCGGCATGAGATAGGGGGCCGCCCTTCATGGCGTCCCCCTCTCAATCGGATCGGTTCAACAAGCTGATGTTACTTGATGCCGTAATCGGCTTTCAGATTGTCTTTGTCAGCCTTAACGGCTCTTTCGATGTCATCGGCGATTTGTTGAATGGCCGCTTTCGGATCCTTGTTCTTCTCAATCGCTTCGTCGATGCCTTTATTCCAGATCTCATTTGCTTTTGCGTCAAGCGGAGTCGTGATATACGTAGCTTTACTTTTCTCCATCGCTTCCGACTGAATTTCATTTATTTTCTGGTCACCTGTCAGCGGAGTCGTGAAATTCTTGTATGCAGGGAACGACCATGCCTTCTTGTATCCCGGGGTATTGCCGCCTTCTACCCAAGCCTTCTGACCTTCGTCTGTTGCCAGCAGGAACTTGACGAATTCCCAAGCGAGCTCCTTGTTTTTGCTTTGCGACAGGATGGACAACGTCGATCCTGAGCCAGAAACCATCTGGCCTAACGGCAGATGAGTCATTCTCCATTTGCCGACCGCATCCGGCGCCGCATCTTTAATCGCGTCCCTGATCCAGTTGGCGTAATAAACCATCGCAAGTTTGCCGGATGCTACCGCTTGTTTGCCCGGATCGCTCCAGAACGCGCTGTTGTTAAGCGCAAGCCCCAATTGCTTCACCTTCTGGGCAAGCTTCAGGCCTTCTACATACTTGTCGGTATTGCGGATAAAGTTCAGATTGCGATCAAAAAAGCCCTCGCCGCCGGTATAGAAATCCATAATCGTTTTGTTGAATTCGAGCAGATACACGCCCTTCGCCTTTAACGCCTGCGCCATATCAAAGAATTGTTCCGGGTTGGACATAAAGGTGGCCAGCTCCTTCGGATCGCTCGGGAAGCCGTTCTCCTCGAGAATGTCTGCGCGATAGAAGGTCATTGTCGGGCCCATATCCCACGGCAAGCCAACCAATTGTTTGCCGTCCAGCGATAACCAGTGCTCCCAGAGAGGTTGCGGCCATAAGTCCTTCAATTTACCTGCGTCATACGGGGGATTCAGCAGATTCTCTACACCCGCAGACATGTTGTGCGGCGCGAGCCAGTCGCCGGTAATCATGATGACGTCCGGACCGCCTGTACCTGCTGCAATCGTCGTCTTCAGGTTTTTTCTGGATTACGTCAAACGCAAGGATCTGCGTATTGACTTTGACTTTCGGATTCGCCTTTGCGAACGAATCGTAAAACTTTACCATCGGATCTCCCGCTCCGAATGTCCAGAAGGTCAATTCACCCGACAGCTCCTTCGTCACGGGCTTCGGAGTATCCGTTGCAGCCGGACTCGATGTCGGTGCTTGCTGCCCGGATCCTCCCGATCCGTTGCATGCGGACAACATTACTGTGCAGGATAACAGAGAAGCAAGCATGAAAGACAATTTCTTTCTCACTGGATTGCACCCCTTCTTTGAAATTTTGGCAAACCTCTATTGCATCGCAAGACCAAAACTGCATGATTTCGCTTCCTGCACATTCCCCCTTTCAAGCAGACGGGCATTACCTCGGGACGTAACGGACCATTATTCGCCGGCGATCCCAGCGCGCTCGACGCCTTCGACGAAATACCTCTGTGTGAACAAGTACAACAGCAGCATCGGCAATATTGTCAGCAATGCCCCTGCCATAACTCTGTTCTGAAAAGTCGGCGCAAGTCCGACCAAGCCGCTGGCTGCGCCTCCTAATCCTTGCTGAATCTCCTGATCGCCCTTGCCATCCATAATCGCCAGATATTGCGTAAGATTGAATTTCTCGGTCAGCATCGTAAATAAACTCGGTTCAAACAGGTCGTTCCAATGCCAGACGAGCGAGAAGAGAACCACGACGAGCATAGCGGACCGTGCGAGCGGCAAGCATGATCGACCAGAAGGTTCGGAAGGCGCTGGCGCCGTCCATTCTGGCGGCCTCCTCCATTTGATAGGGAAGCCCGCGAAAAAACTGCATGAAGATGAGCACGAACAGTGCGCCGCGAAGTCCATGACCGAATATCGGCGGCACCACGTACGGGAAGTACGTATTGATCCAATTCAAATCGCTGAACAGCATATAAAGCGGAACGACAATCGTCTGCGGCGGAACAAGGAACGCAAACAACACCATGCCGAGCAGCGGCGTATATCCCGGAAAGCGGTATCGGGCGAAGCCGTAGCCGGCAACCGCGCATGTCAAAGTCTGAATCAGAGCCGGAAAGAACGATGTCATCACGCTGTTGACGAAGCTTTTCACAAAGACGAGCTCTTTGAGCGCAAATTCATAGTTGGCGAACGACAGTTCCTTCGGTATCCACTGAACGGTTGCATCTGTCAGATCGGCCGGCTGCATAAGCGATTTACTGAACATATACAGCATCGGATAGATGAATACGAATGACAGACTGAGCAGCATGACGTAATGAAATGTAACGGAGACAACCACTCGGAACCGCCGTTTGAGAGCGGAAACTGCGGTATCCCGTCCTTTGCTGCGAATTTTTTGAACGTCACCGGATATTGGATAACCGGTTTGCATGGCGCGTTACCCCTGTCCCTGATCGATTTGCGGAACATGAACAATACCAGACCAATAATGATGAAGACGACGGCAAAATAAATCCATCCCAACGCAGAGCCGTATCCGTACTCCAGATTTTGAAATACGACCGTCTTGATCAAATACTCCATCACGCCGTTGTTCGCTTTCGTGAAGGAATTGACGATGCAGAACAAAATATTGATAAGAATCATCGGTTTTATCATCGGAAAAGTGATTTTCCAGAAGCTTTCCCAAGGAGTCGCTCCGTCCACCTTGGCCGCCTCATACAGGTGGCTGGAGATTGACTGCAGTCCGGCTAAGAAGATGAGAATCGGCACGCCGGCATCCCACATCGACACCGTCAGCGATTCGAGCGCAGTAAGCGGCGGCTTGACGATGTCGGTCGGTATAAATTGGTTCAGCTTTACGGCAAGATCGTATTGCACGAAAATCGGAAGCGTTGCGGCGCCTTCCTCACGAAGCTTCGATAGGACGGAACCGGAGGCGATGACAACCGGAAGGAAGAAGATGCCCCGAAAGATCATCCGGCCCCGAAAATCTTTGTTGAGCAGCAGTGCAGTAAAAATAGCGAATATAAGAATAAGCGGCACATCAAGAAGCAAGCTTACGATATTCGAAATCAGCTTGGGCACAAATTCGACGTCAACGGTGAAGGCGCGCCGATAATTCTCCCAGCCGACGCCGGTCGCCCGAAGCCCTGTCGTCGAAACATTCAGCTTCTGAAACGAGAAGTACAGTGAGCGCGCGAGCGGAATCGCCATAAACAGCAGAAAACCGACAACCCAAACCGAAACGAACGAATAGCCTTCCAAATAGTGCCGGGTTCGCATCGACAGCCCTTTTTTCATGCTCAGCCGCCCCCCTTCGTGACCCTGAATCCAAAAGCTTCGATCGTCTGACCGTCAACGGTAACGCTTGAACGGTTATAGTTCACCATAATTCGGGTCCCCTCCGAATATGTAGTTTGATACACTCGGGGCAATAAGGACCGGTGGTCCTCAATCGTCTTGCCGGCCAGCGGTGCAAGCACTTCCGCCACCTTCGCATATTCTTCGGCGACCGGCTTTTCCCATTCGGTGTATTCGCTGCCAAGCGGCTCCTGGTAAGGCGTTCGTTTCAAATCGGACGGGGGCTGATGCGTCAAAATATAGCTCGGCAGAGCACCGTATTCCAGCATGCGCAGCAGATGGACGCGCGGATCGTCTTGATGGTTCGAGGCCTCGGCATAATACGGAATAAGTCCGTGCAGCGCAATCTGGTAGAACGGCACCGTCTCATCGGTGTAGACGAATCGGCTGGAGTCAAGCGGAGCCTCATCGATCCGGTCAATATGGCCGAACGTGTAGGCGAATCCGTAATCGACCGCTGCGGCTCCGGTTTGCTTGCGGACAAGATCCAGCGATTTTCGCCAAACATCTATTGTCTGCGCTCGCCGGAATGGGGGATTATCCGTATGATCGGAGTAGAGCGACTCGCCCATCCATTCCAGATGAATGCCGCCCACGCCGAATTTCGCATACTCGCTCGCTTCCGGAGTAATATATTGTTCGTATACATGCTCGGGCTTCATCAAATAAAACTTAAAGCCGGTCATTTGCTTCGTATCCAGAAAGTTGCGGAACAGCGGCATCGGTTCATTGTTCAGACCCCGGATGGCGTCGCGCTTGGCATTCAACTCTTTGCTTTCCTCGTACGGCTTAACGTAATTTGCGTTCAAATAGAGCGCAATCCCCTTCTGCTTCAAATCATCCGCCAGCTTCTTTAATTCTTTGTTGCCTCCGAGCTCGTCTTGAGCGGGGAATTGCTTGGGCTGATTGCCATACTTTCCGCCATCGTTCCATGCGTCGTAGGTCACTTCGATCCGGTTAACTCCTAGACCGGGCAGCCGGTCCACAATCTTCTTCGCCTGCTCGAACGTCGTCATCGGAATGTAGGTGCTTGCCGACGATTTCATCCTGTACGACGCCCCCGATCAAATGCAGCTGGAAACGGGCCGATTGGTCCTGCACAGGCGATATTCCTTGATCTTTCATTAAATAATCGCGGTACGCGTGGGCCATCCCGACATAATTTGCTTTTTCGTTCTGCAGCAGCACATATCGGATCGTCCGGTCTCCCGGGATCAGCGTCCTTTCGATCATCGGAATTTCACCGGAGTTGCCGATAAAGATCACATCGTCGTTGCGGTACATCAATTCGGCGGATGTTCGGTATAACGGTATGTTGCGGATCCCGGACGGCGTTGCATTGATTTTGGCGTCGCTGTCTCCGCGAGTAATGATGCCGAGAAATGCGCTTTCGTCTTCGCGAAACAACCCGTACACCGGAAGTGCGATTTTCTCTTTCGGCGGATTGACGGTGTTCTCATCCCTCGCCTTGCGCACCTTCTGATACACGGTCGTTTGAAACGCATGGTCGCCTCCGTATACGAACTGACTGTAGGAACCAAAATTGTTCGGCCGATACTCCTTGAATTTCATCAGCGCTCCCGAGCCGTCGGGCAGCAATATCGCCCCACGCTTACCGGGTACGGTCGCATTCAAATACGGAAGCACCTCGAGACCTGTCAACCGCACCGTCCCGCTTTCCTTTACGGAGTCGAACGGGATGTTCAACTCGAATCCGTCCTTGTTCAGCCTGTATTCCATCGCAAACGAAATACCGAGCGTATCAAAGGAAAAATCGAACCGATACCCGGACTCGATCGGTTTACCGCTGACCCGCGCCTTCTCTTTGGATGGATATGTCGTGGAGATGCTTTTGCCTTCCGTATATTTGATTTGCACCGGCGCTTCGATCAGCCTCAAGTTGTTGGGCGGAATCTTTCTGTCCACGGGCGGAGCACTCTGCCATTCCTTCCCGCTTGTCTTGTCCCGGATGCGGACCTGGCCGTCCTCTTCGGATACGTACAGCTGGAATTTTCCGTTCTCTGCTGCCAGCTTCGTCGTCTTGATCGGAGTCAACTCCGATTTTGCAGCCGTCGCAGCCGACGGATTCACGACCGGCTCTTGCACGGTCGCTGCGGATGCTGGCGAAGTCGCCGGCGCTTGTTCAGCGTTCGCATGAGGGCCGTCCGGCCTGGACAAGCTGTAACCGAATACTCCGGTTAGCATCGTGCCGCATAGCACGACAAGGAGCAGACGTTGTTTGCGAAGCGGTTTCATCTTATCTCCTCCTATGCCCTATAGCTGATCTCTTTGATGATGTCCAAGACAAACTTCAAGGACTGGCTGACCAGACCGAATACGAGCAAAACGATAAACCATATGATCAGCATCCCGAAAATCGACAAAAGCGTAACCCCCATCGTCTTGCCGAGCTCGAAATCATGAATGATTTTCACATGCGTGAGCAGCAGAAAAAGGGTCCACAGCGTTACAAAAAACGTTATTGCGTTATAGAACGAAGCTTCTTTTAAGGTCATGATATTGCTGAGCAGCGAAATCGGAATGATCAGCACAATGTACGGAACATACACGTATGCGCCGCTTATAAGCACATCCTTGAACTTTCCTTCCCCGTCCATGATGGTTGCAACCGCCCAATTGGCCAATGCCCAGGTCAGCCACGGAATGACGATCCAGGCCGCTTCAAGCGGCACGGATACATCGTACGCTTCCCGCGTTCGGAAGGCGTATCCGGACAGCATCAGACTGATCAATCGTGCTGCGATAGCAAGAACCATAATCATAAGCGCATTCCGCAGCTTCGCTTTGCCGTCCGATTGAATGTCGGAATAGAATTCCAACGGATGAAAGAGGGAATGCTTCATCAATTTATAGGCTTCCACTAATCCCCTCTCCCTTCCTTGGTTGATTGAGCCTTCCGCGCCACCCGGCGAACCACCGGTGCCTGATCGCTTTGCGCAGCAGCAGCAAGGCGCTGAAAAAGACAATTATTGAAGTGGCGATCGCGCCGAAATGCTCCCGAATAAACACCTTTCGATATTCGTACAATGCGTCGGAATACCCCTCGCGATCTCCGCCCATTTTAAAATAGCGCATCGCTTCTTGATATTTGTGCTGCCTAAAAAGCGATTTGCCGATCGCAAGATAAGCCAAATCGTAGTTGCCGTTCAATTCCAGCACCTGCTGCCAGGGACCGGAAGCTTCCTCATACTTGCCGTCGGCGTACAGTTGCGAAGCTTTATGCACCAGGCCGGCGAAAGGAGTAGGATAAAACCTCTCGATCCGGTTCCGTGTCTTATCGGTCACATAGATCGTGCCGTCCGACGTCTCGGCGACTCCGGCCGCCGTCTTGAACAAGCCGTCCTGATCCCCGATGCCGCCGAATATGAAAAGCAGATTGCCGAGCTTGTCGTACTGATACAGTTTGCCGGTCGTCTGATCCAGCGCAGTGATAAACCCTGTCTTGTTGACGGTAATAGCTACAAACGCATCCCGCAGTTCCTCAGAATTCTCCCTTGCCATAAACAAATCGCCATATCGGGTTAGCTTGCCGTTCGCATTAAGCGTATCGACGCCGACAGCGCTTAGCCGCTTGATCTGATTTTGCCGAATGCCGAGGCTTGTCGTATAAATGAAGCCTTCGCTGTCCTGGAAAAGATTAGAGAACTCCGGCGGCCTGATGCGCGCCAACTGGTCGCGCTGCTCCTTCGTTGCAATAAGCTTGACGATTAAGCGGGTCCAATCGAAAGGAACCTGATTGGCTCCGAAGAAGCCGGCGAATTGTCCGTCCGGTCGAATCTGCATAAGTCCCAAGCTGGTACCGTCGCTTGACACGAACAGATAGCCCCGCTTATCGACAATCAGCTTGGACGGCGAGTAGACAAAATCTTTCCCAAGCAACGGGCTGTCCGGAACCCCGTATTCCTTCTTGAACGCACCGCCTTTGTCATAGACGACAATTCTCCGGTTTTGCGTATCGGCAACGTAGACGTCTCCCCCGGCGTTACGAATACGCCTCTTGGGCCGTTAAGCTTGCCCGGCCCGTCAGAGGTCCCAAAGATGCCGATAACCCGCTGCATCGCGTCGAAGTGAATGATCCGGTTGTTGCCCGTATCCGCAATGTAAATCGTATCGTCGGCGACTGACAAACAAATCCTCCGGACCTTTGAACGGGCCGCTCGCCATGTCATAGCCGTCAATCGAGTCCAGCGGCAAGTAACCGTTAAGCGACGGCTTGTCGAATTTATCCGTATTGTAGATATATCCCCAGTAAGGGTTTACCGCGTATGCGACTGTGGGAGCCGTCAGCAAGAGCGCCAGCCCGACAAGCAGCGGCCCGGCCCGCTTCCATTTTCGAATCGTTCCCATAGAGCCCCTCACTCCTTGATCCCCGAATGCGCCATCGTTTCCAGCACCATTCGTTGCGTGATGACGAACACAATGATCGTCGGAATGATCATAAGCAGACTTGCCGCAGCGACCGTACCTGCCCTCGCCACAACACCGAAGCCGCCGTTTAAGGTTTGCAGCGCAAGCGGCGGCGTCTTCATGCTTTCCGTCGTCGTATAGATGGTCGCCGACCAAGGATCATTCCAGGCCCCGATGAAGCTGAACAGCCCGAGCGTCGCCCATGCGGGCTTCAGCATAGGCATGACAATCCGCCAGAATAGGGTCCATTCGCTCGCTCCTTCAATCCGCGTCGCTTCGATCAGCGCATCCGGAATTTGATCCAGAAATTGCTTCATGAGAAACAAGGAGACGGGAGCGGCAAGGTACGGCAAAATGAGCGCAAAGTAGGTATTCATCATTCCGAGCTTGCTGACGACCAGAAATTGAGGAATTTGCGTTACTTGAGGCGCAAACATCAGCGCAAAGATAATCATACTGAAAATAGCCTTCTTGAATGGCACCTCGTGCTTGCTGAGCGGATACGCTGCAAACGCTGAAATGACGGTACTGCCGATAACGATGCTCGCCGATACGACAATGCTGTTGAAAATATAACGGCTGAACGGCACGATGGAGGTTCCTGTTGCCAGCAGCAGATCCTTGAAATTTTTGAGCGTCGGATTCATGACGAAAAATCGAGGCGGAAACAAAAACAGCTCCGATGTCGGCTTCAGCGCCGACGATACCATATACACAAGCGGTGACAGCATCAGCAGTCCGAAGAAAGTCAGGAAGCAATAGAGCAAGATTCCGCCGATATCGACCCGCTTTCCTTTGACCATTGTTGAAGTACCTGCCATCATAGTTCACTCCCCACTACCCAGCCATTTGAATACAACTCTGTTGAGTCCGACCATCATCAGGAACAAAACGACGGCAATTGCAGAGGCATAACCCATTTCGAACCGGATGAATGCATAGTCGAACAGGTGCGTCATGATCGTATGTCCGGCATACAACACGCTTGGCAAGCCAAGCAGCGAGATGCTGATATCGAATACCTGTAGGGAAGCGACCACCTGCATGACAGCCCCGAACAAAATCTGCGGCTTCACCGCAGGCACTGTAATAAACCACAGTTCCTGCCAGCGGTAGCGGATGCCGTCAATCGCTCCGGCTTCGTACAAATCACGAGGGACATTTTGCAGACCTGCAAGGAAGGCCAGGAATCCGATCCCCATGCTTGACCATAAAGTAACGATGATCAGGACGGGCATAATCGTCTTGATGTTGGCAAGCCACTGCCACGGCTCGTCAAGAATGCCGAGCTTCATTGCCCAGTAGTTGACGAGCCCGTATCTGTCGCCGGAGAATAAATAAAGCCAAATGACCGAAATCGCGATTCCGCTCGTAATTGCGGGCGTATAGAAGCACAAGGTATAGAAAAATCGGTACTTGACCGGAATCTGGCTAATCAGCCACGCGAGCAGGAACGCCATAATATAACCGACCGGTCCGGTAATCACGGCAAACTTCAGCGTATTGGCGAGCGCCTTAAGAAACACATCGTCGTCGACAAACAGCAAACTTGTAATTTGACCATCCGATCCAGCGCGGAGATTCCACGATGTTGTAATACATAAAGCTTTGTACGAACGAGGTGGCAACCGGAATGACTGTGAAGATTGTAAACAGGATCATGAAGGGGGCCAGAAACAGAAACGATATTTTGTGCTTCTGAATGTCCAGCCACAGCTGCCCTACCCGGCTCCGTTTTGCAGCTCCCCGCTTGATTGCCGCCGGAGCATGCGCAGTTTGATTCATCGTCTCGCCCCCCTTTGCCTGACTCCGCTTCGGAAGACCCGGAAGCTGCTTCAAGCAATCCGAATTCTTCCCGTTTTTTGCGGATCTCCTTGTCGATCTCAATGGCAAGCATCTTCAATCGCTTCCCGCTGATTTTTCCCGTTCAACACGATTTCGTTCCAAATGTTCGCGATTTGTCTCGTCGTATAATAGCCGCCGAGTACAATCTGTCTTTCCTTAAACCAGTTCCATTGCTCCAAAATCGATTCAATATCCTCGGACGGCCATGGCGACCGCCTCAACGCCTCCACATTGGCGGTATTCCACCGGGCTTCAACGCCAAGCAGCGCTTCCAGTTCGATGCCGAACTGCTCCTGCACGTCGGCGCTGGTCCACCATTTAAGGAACTCCCAGCTTTCCTGCTTCCTCTTCGAGTCCTTGAATATGACCGCCGTTTGCGCAAGCCCCCCGGTCGAACGGTCGATGACACCGTTCCCTTTATCAATGCCCGGCATGGGCTTCATCCCCCACCAGCCGGTCAATTCCGGCGCTGCGGTAGACAAGAGCACATAGGTGGAATAATCGGCCACTCCGATCGGCATTTCCCCTGTGCGGAAACGGTTAAAGAAATTGGCATCCTTGCTGATTTTGTAATTGGTGAACAGTCCGGTCCACATCTTGATCGCCTGCATCGCTTCCGGTGATTCCAGCGCTGAGTGCGATCCGTCTTTATTATAGAAATCGCCGCCATATTGAAACAGGAATGGTGCAAATTCATTGATCGCGTTGTCTGTGTTGTTCGTAACATGCGGATAATAGAAGTCCATCCCCTTCTGCTGCAAGAGCGGGATGAGATCCAGCACTTCGCTCCAAGTTTGCGGAATTTTCGTTACGCCGAGCTCCTGCATAATATCCTTGCGATAGAAAAGCATATTAAAGTTCTGGGTTTCGGGGAGCGCATAATCGCCGCCGTTAAACCGATACGGGATGAGAGCCCCCGGACGGAACCGCTTGGCCACCTCCGCGTAATCGGGGAACTCGTTCAAGTTGACTAACGCATTCCGCACGGCGAAATCAATCGGAACTTGCGCATCGACGCCGAGCGCCGCATCCGGCTGCAATCCGGTAGTCGTAGACAGCAGCAGACTTATTCTTATCCCCTGCGGGAATGACGTTGATATTGACCTTCACACCCGTATTCGGCGTAAAATCCTCATCCGCCAGCTTCTTGATAATCTCTGCCCAATCACGGCCACGGGATATCCAAATGTCGATCGTTTTCTCGCCGCTTTCCTCGAACACGCTGCCGACTCCCCGGTAATCCTTGCGGAACGACAGGAAGAAGTCGTAAATCGATGTTGCGATTCCGGCAACGAAGCTCGAATGAACCTTCGGCCATTCCATATCCGGCGATTTGACGACAATATAATCAAGCTGCAACGCCTGCTGGCTCAGCCCGTTGATCCATGTCCCAAGCGAGGACTGCGTATCGGACAACTGCTTCATCCGCGAAGGGATCGTATCCGGCTTCTCCGCCATGTCCAGCGACTGATCGCGCGCAATGCCGAGAGGACTGATTTGCGAGCTGCCCTTGCTCACTCCCAGCTTATACAACCCTTGAATGGCTTCATTCAAGTCTCGGGCCATCATGTGCAAACGAGGGATAAGATTCGGGATATTCCGGTCCAGCTCCCAGTCGCGATTCGGGTCCGGATTCGTTCCGGTGTACAGAATGATTTCACGGCTTAAAAGCGACATTCGGCGGGAAACGCTTTGCACCGATTCGAACGTTTCTCCGAGCGCACCGATTTGAACCTCCATACGAAGCGTGTGTTTCCCCTTCTCGAGGTAGAACTCATATTCACGCCCGCCGTCCCCAAGCTTTTTCATCTGCCATTTGTCGCCGTATTCGAAAGTAACCGCATTCATTTCCTTGAATGGAAGTTTACCGTCAAGCTTTATCATTCGCTGCACAGGCATTCCATCGATAAACCAGTTGCCGTTCTTGATTCCGATTTGATATAATCCCGATTCCGGGACCTCGAAGCTCCATTCGGCCCATTGTCCCCAGCTGCGCCAGCTTCCTCCGCCGAAGGTGTTCAAGCCGACGCCTTGCTTGTTGAACGGCTCTGTCGCCGGGTCCCTGTTCTCCACCCTCCGCAGCGTCGGACTGGACTTCAGCTGAGTTTCCTCCGCTTGAATCTTGATCAGCTGCTTCGTTGACGGATTATAGCCTTTGGTTTTGTACTCGGCTTCCAGCACCTGATAAGTCGGAACCCGCTCGGGCGAAAACACGCGAATCGTTCCGATCGCCGCCGGCTCCCGAATGACGCCGATCCGGATCGTATGCGTGCCTTGCGTCAAGTGGTATCGTAACGGCTCATATACCTTGGCCTCCGAATCGCGAAGCTCCGCCGTTTGCCAGCCTTGTACCTCCACCTGCTTCGGATTGTATTCATTGCCTTGGTTATCGATGGTGACGGGTCCCGCTTCCTTCCACATTCTCGTGAATTCCAGCTTTTTCGATTGGATGAACGGGAATTTCCCGTCCACCTGCACACTACGCAGAATGGAGCTTCTTTTGCCCTCCAAGGCATAATAATCAAGACCCATTTGGTAAAAGCCGTCCTTTGGAATGTCTACCTTATACTCGACCCAAGCGTTCTCATCGGTCAGCAGGAGCGACTCTTCCGTTCTCCCGCCGACTCCGGCTTTCTTGCTTACACCCGTTGTACTGGCGGCATTGTATCGAACAGCCGGAATCTCAAGGGCTACCCCACTTGTATCCTTGACGCCCTCTTGTTGTTTTTTTGCGTAATAGCTTAAATAAGTCGGCTCCAGCTTGGCAAACACATCTTCGTCCGATAGTATGGATTTCCCGTCCATTCCGGCATAATCGGGAATCCCTGCCATTGGCTTGTCGTTAAAGCCCCTCCCGCTATACCACCACAAAAGAAAGCACACGGCAAGCAGCACAAAAGCGATCGTTACGGTATACCTGCGCACAACTCGAAGCAAAACGGCTCCCCCAATCTGTAAGGCTTCTATGAGAGCATCGACCAAGAACGTTCTGTTCGATACTCATGTATGCTGCAAAAGATTGTGTCAGAGTACGAAGCTTTCTAAGCCTCGATTATTAAAGCGTTTACAGGAACGACCATCGCAGACACATTACTTCACTCCCCCATTTTGTGGAACTCTCTCTTCTTTTTAATATATATTACCATTTGACTTTAAACCTTGATTTTTAGGCCGAAGAATAGCACAATATAGACTTCCATCCCATTATGGAACGTATGGGTAATTTTACCATGTCCTTGTGATCAAAAATACCATTAAAATTATCCATAAATTCATTGAAAAATTGCAGGATTGAACCTGCCGATGTTCCGCTACGGACGTATCGCTGCATGCATTGATAAACGACCGATACGACGTAACGTTTTCCACTTTCAACATGGATCACACGAAGTTTTTTCGGATGATTTTTTTACAAAATTCCCCCTAAAACAATGTAAATATCATGATTACCGCTAAATGGCCGTTGGCAACGGAGTGCTTAATGCCTGATAATCGCCCGTGGACATCACACTGAAGCGTCCAAGTAAAACTCCATGGGGAGCGCCCGCTCGTAAGACCGTCATTGGAAGCTTGGTCATATAACCGCGACCGGTATGCAAATACCGGTCGCCTTCTTGGTCGGCCACGTGCCCCGGATCAATCGCTTCCAAGCCTAACGGGACAGGCTCGCTCCATGGCCCTTCGGGTACCGGCGCGGTTAGCGCCACGAGTTTTCCCGTTCACGGGCACATAAATACAATACATGCCCTCTTGCGCCGCTGCAACGAAAAGCAACTAACAGCATCTAACACACGGACACCTCGATGATGGGCTCCCGCTTCGTTTCATCGAATGGCCAAAGGGCTATTCTGAACGATGATAGCCATTCGCGGGCAATGATCGGTTTTCTTAACGAATATTAGTTCGAAAGAAAGTAGGAAAGAGCCCATTTAAATAGGCTCTTTCCTGCTTTATCTTTATTCGTTCCAAAGCTTGATTCTGTCTTTAACCATTTGCGTATAGGTTTGATTTAGTTTCTGAACACCCGCTTTATCCAGATCCTTCATGAAAGCATCCCAGACCGCATCGAACTGGTCCGGCTTTGCAAGAATGGCTTCCGGAACTCTTTTCTTCATGATGTCTTCGCACTTCTGGAAGATGACATTCGCTTCAGAGCCTGTTTCGGTACTCATTGTCCAAACTGCACCCCAAGGCTTAACAGGGAACTCTTCTTTTTTCGGGAACAAATCTAAATAAGTTGAAACTTTGTAAGCCGCGAGCGTTTCTTTATCAGCTTTGCTGTACTTAGCCTGTACTTGCTCGGGGAAGTTGGCTGTGTAATAGTTGCCGCTTGGATCCTTCACGCCATCGCCGTAATTGGCAGAGAGTTGAATGTAGTTGCCAATACCCGTTGATTTCTTAAAGCCATTGGGATCGTTAGTTTTCTTCTCGAGAACGTCGGCCGGAATGACACGTTTGCCGTTCTCCACTTTATAGTGAACGCCTTCTATCCCCCAGTTAATCAGAACCTGGCCTTCATCCGAAGCCAAGTAATCCAGGAACTTGATGAGACGGACCGGGTCCTTCGCGCTCTTCGTAATACTTATACCGGGACCTGCCATATAACCTGTGTCTTGGTAACTGTGGTCTTTATAAGTATCATTCAAAGTAACTGGAAAATGCGCGTAAGTCTGTTCGAACTTCCCTTCTTTTTTAAGCGAATTTTCCGCTTCGGCATAGTCCCAGTTTTGATCAATCATTCCCAGAACGCGACCTGAAGCAATTTTCGCTTTATATTGGTCGTATTTTTGTACAAAACTTTCAGGATCCAGCAAGCCGATGTCGTTCATGTGATTCAACCAACGGAAGTATTCCTTCTCTTCTGGACGAAGGTAATGAAGCTTCGCTTCATACGTTTTCGGATCGACGTAGAATTCCCCATCATCCGGAGCTCCGGTAGTAAGAAAAGCTGGATTTGTTGTGGAAATTAATATTTGCCATTCGCCTGCGTTGAGGGACATTCCAATAGTCGGTTTCCCGTCAGCAGTAGTCGGATGCTTTTCCTTGTATGCTTTAATGGCCGCCTCAAAGTCCTTCACGGTTTTGATTTGCGGATAGCCAAGCTCTTTCAACACTTGATGCTGAATTTCGAAGCCGGCGCCAGCGTCGAAATTCGTATGGTTTACACCTTGCCACGGAAGTTTGTAGATCGCATGGTCGGAATTGCTCCAGCGAAGGCGCTTCAAGTAATCGCCGTACACTTTTTTGATATTCGGGCCATATTTATCAATCAGCGGCGTCAGATCGATTAGCGCTCCCGCATCAACCAGCTTGCCATCGCCACCGATAACTAAATCCGGATAATCATTGCTCGCAACCATGAGCGCCCAATATTTCTGCGGGTCAGCGCCCTCTACGGAAAACTCCTTTTTGAGTGTAATCCCGGTTTTTTCCTTGATTGCTTTACCTACGTCGCTCTGCATATCGTCCCAGTTCGGATCGAAGGGTCCTCCTGTTGCCAATCTTACTGTCATTGGAGTAAGATCAGCTTTAGGATCAGCATTAGCCGTTGATGCATCACTTGTTGTCGGTTTTGTTTGCGACGAATCGGTGCAGCCGGTTGTCGCCAACAAAGCGCTTACAACCAGCACGCTGGATATTTTTGCAACTTTCCCTTTCACTTTTTTTGCCTCCCTTTATTTTCATATAATGATATATAAACAGGTTTCCCTGCAAATTCCTATTTAACTCTTGACTGCGCCGAGCGTTATGCCTTTAACGAAATATTTCTGTAAAAAAGGGTATACGAGCAAAATCGGCATGGTTACGACCATGGTAATCGCCATCTTGATCGAATCCGGAGATACGGCGGCAATCGATTGTTGATTGCTTGCTGTTGATATTCCTATAATCGGTAGCGGACTGAGTCGATTGAAGCACCTTAATCAGCTCATATTGAAGTGTCGTATTTTGCGGTTTCGATGCATTATACAGGTACGTATCGAACCAAGAATTCCAATGTCCGACTGCGACAAACAGAGCAATGGTCGCCAAAACCGGCTGGCAAAGCGGCAGGATAATCCTCCAGAAGATCGTATAATCATTGGCTCCGTCCATTTTAGCCGATTCTTGAAGTGCAATCGGAAGTCCGTCAATATAAGAGCGGATGACGAATACGTTAAATACGCCCAGAATGCTCGGAATGATGTATACCCAAAATGTACCTATCAAGCCAAGACTTCGAATCAGCAAATACCCGGGAATCAAACCGCCTGAGAAGTATAAGGTCAGTGCGAAAAGCACGGAAAACAATCGTCTCGCCTGAAAATCACGCCGGCTTAATGTATAAGCCACCATGGAGGCTGTCAATACTCCGATGATCGAGCCTAACACAGTTCGGATAACAGAGTTGCGGAAGCCGATCACCAAACCTTCAAATTTAAATATAGTTTCGTAGTTTTTCAACGTAAATTGCCTCGGCCAAATCGTCAACCCTCCCTTGACGGTGTCCAAAGAATCGTTTAACGAAATGGCCAGCACATTCAGGAATGGATAAAGCGTTACGATCAATACGATCGTCATGACCACATATAACAAGGTATCGAATATCCGGTCGGAAATATTCTTTTGTACCAAGCCTTGCATCGAACTCACTCCTAAATGATCGTTTCTTTAGTTACTCGTTTGTATATGCCGTTAGCTGTAAAGACAAGAATGATACTGATTACCGAATTGAAAATCCCGATTGCCGTTCCGTATGAATAGCGGGATAACCCGATACCATAGTTTAAGGCGTATAAATCCAGAACTTCCGAGTAATCCGAAACCAGAGGGTTGCCTAGCAGAAATTGTTTCTCGAACCCGATGCTGATCAGGTTCCCGATGGACAAGATGAACAGCACCATGAAAGTAGGACGAATGCCCGGCAAAGTAATATTCCACATGCGTCGAAACCTTCCAGCCCCATCCACGGTTGCGGCTTCGTATTGCTCCGGATCGATTCCAGCCATAGCCGCTAAATAAATAATGGAATTCCACCCTGTCTCTTTCCACATATCGGATACCGTGACAATTCCCCAAAACCATTCGCCTTTCGCCATAAACTGAATCGGTTTATCGATAAGATGCAACGACATAAGCAGTTGGTTGACCGCTCCATCATCAACGGATAGCATCTTCGTAACCAGTCCGGCTACAACAACCCACGAAACGAAATGAGGCAAGTACGAGATCGTCTGAATCGATCTTTTGAACAATCGCCCCCGAAGTTCATTAAGCAGCAAAGCAAATATAATAGGAACGGTAAATCCGACGATCAGCCCCATCACGCTCATGGCCATCGTGTTGCGCAGCACATGATAAAATCTTTCATCGGAAAACAATTCTTTGAAAGTTTGGAGACCGACCCATTTTTGATCCAGAATCGATTTCCCCGGCTTGTAATTTTGAAAAGCAATCAGCCATCCCCATAAAGGTACATAGTTGAAAATGATGAGCCAAATGACGAACGGGACTGACATAAAATATAAATAGCGCCGCTGAAGCATGGTATACCAAAAGCGATGCTTGCGCTTTTTCCCTTCCACTGATCGAATGATTCCTGTTGTAAGCGATTTCATTTGTACCCTCCTATTTCGTTTTTCTCATGTGTCTATCATATTCGAAACGACTTCCCATCTAACACCCTATAAATTCATCTTATAATCATATAAAAATAAGCGCTCTCATAACGTGAAAATAAAAGAAGGACATGCCTGCACCGGACCCTTCAACCCGGTTAATCAGGATATGTCCTTCCTTCATGAATCCTACAGACTCATAGTTGTAAATTCCTTTACATAAACTTGTCATTTCCGCAGCGGATTTCCTTTATAGCGGGAAGGCGATTCGCCCAAATATTTCTTGAATTTGAGGTGAAAATAATCGGCATTGGCGTATCCGACGCGGGCCGCCACCTGATGCACCTTAAGTCCGCTCTCGAGAAGCGCTTTGGCATTCTTGATGCGCACTTTGTCCAGATAAGTGTTAAACGTGTCTCCGGTATGAAGTTTGAACAGTTTCCCCAGGTAGCCGCTGTTGTAATTGAACAGCTCGCCGAGCGTCTCCAGCTTCAGATTCTCGGCGTAATGCCGCTCGATGAAGTCCAGAATCCGCTTGATCGTCGGCTTGCCGTCAGCCGTTCCGAGCCTGTCCAGCGGCTGCAGCAGCTTCTTCTCGAGCATCTGCGTAAGCGTTCGAAAGTCGGGCTGCTCGTATATGTCCGCTATTACCGGAAGCGACTCATGTACTGCGGTATAGGCAACATCCCCTGTCTTCGACAGCTTGGTCAGCGCGAGGGACAGCCACTGGGCCGCGGCGGTCTTGACCGCCTGCTCGGCACCGTCGTGTCCGGCGATGGACTGGAGCCCCTCTTCAATCAAGCGGCGCAAAGCATCACGATTGCCGATATCTAGCGCGTAAAAAAGCTTATCCGCCAGCTCGTTCACATCGGGTGCCGCAGATCCGCTAGACGCGCGCGTTATGCCTGTTTTGTCATCCGGGGACAGAAATTCGTCCTTCCGCCAGGCCCCGGCCTGCTCAGTCTTCCGAGGCATCTCGGATTCCCGCTGCAGCAGCGCGCCGATCCGTGCCAGTTCGCGATCGATTTCCTCCGTATCGAGCGGCTTCAACAAGTAAGCATGGACTCCCCAAGCGATCGCACTTTTGGCATAGGAAAAATCGGCATGGCCGCTCAAGATGATAAAATGGCACCTGGAGTCGGTCTTGCGGATTTCTTCGATGACCTTAAGCCCGTCCATGCCGGGCATGCGCACATCGACGAGCATCAAGTCAGGCTTCAATTCTTCGTGCCGCAGCAACGCCTCTCTGCCGTTAACTGCCTCACCGGCTACCTCGAAGCCGTGCCGGTTCCAATCGACAATCGCTTTCATCCCTTGGCGGACCAGCTTCTCATCGTCTACAAGAACAACCTTATACATCGGAATCCTCCTTTACCGGGATCATGAATCGAACCTCTGTTCCTTCGCTTGGCTTGCTGGCGATTTGCAGCCCCGCCGGCTCACCGTAGGTCAACACAAGCCGTTGATGCACGTTGCGCAGGCCGATGCGGTTGTATTCCCCGTCCTCCGGATCGCTAAGACTACGCGCCAGACGTTCCAGCTTCGACTCGCCAATGCCGGCTCCGTTGTCGGCAACCGTTACCGCCAGCTTATCGCCGCGCAATTCCGCGCTAATCCGTATGTACACGGCTTCTTCTTTGTTTTCCAAGCCGTGAATCACGGCATTCTCCACCAAGGGCTGCACGACGAGCGGGGGTATACGGATTGTGCTTGCCTCCGGGGCCAGCTCGATGTGGTATTCCAACCGGTCTTCATACCGGAATTGCTGAATCGCCAAATAACAGCGCACCATGTCGATCTCTTCCCCAAGCTCGATTGTTCCTCCTCCGACCTCGATACTTTTGCGCATCAGATTCCCGAGCTGACGTACGATGTCGGCGATGTCCGCGCTTCCTCGCAAATGGATTTTCATCCGCGGCGACTCCAGAGCGTTGAACAAGAAATGCGGATTGATCTGGCTGGCCATCATTTTCAGCTTGATCTCCTTCTGCTTCAGCTCGAGCGCGGTCTTTTGCCGGTTCGATTCGAACACTTCCTCCATCAGGTCGCGGATATTGCCGACCATATAATTAAATTGCCTCGACAGCTGTCCGATTTCGTCGTCGCCATCGATGGCGGAGCTTGCGTATAAATCCCCAAGCGCCACCTTGTTGATCTGTTTGCTGAGACGGAGGATGCGCTTGGACAGAAGCGAAGAGAATATATAAATAAACACCATCGCGACCAGCAGGCTCATCACAATAATCGACAGCCCGAACATGCTGATCCGGTTCGCTTTCCGGACGATGCTCTCTACCGAAAAGACGGAGATGATTTTCAATCCGTTGCTGCTGACATCAGGTACGAGCGAATCGATAACAAGCTTCGACGTCTTGCCGTTGTAATCGATCTGATACGTGCCGTTCGGTTGATCCAGAATACCCTGAGTGATACGCAGATCGGAGATATGTTTGCCGGCAAGGCCCCGGTTGTTCGCCGCCGCGATATATCCATTGCCGTCGATCACCATCGTCTCGAATTGCTCCTGCTGCAGAATGGCGTTCAATTTCGTCTGGCTGATGTTCATGACCAGCACGCCCGAAGTGCGGTAAGTGGGAAAAAAGGCCCGGCGCACCAGACTCAAATAAAGCTGATCGTTTCTCGTCTCATCGCCGATGTAATACCAGCTGATTTTATCCGTGTTCATGACGGCTTGATACCATTCGGTAGCGGCCACCTGATCCGGTTGAAAATAGTCCCAGTTGTTCAGCAGCGTCGGATTGTCGATATACAAACGGATATTGTCGATCTCTTTATACAGCTTCTTGTACAGTTCGAATTCCTGATAACCGCGGTATGCCTCCACCACCGAATAGCTGGAGTCGTAGCGTTTGTTGACCAGCGCCTCAAGGCGGGGGTCGCTGACCAGCTTGTTGGAAACCTCGATAGGCGACCTCAATATATCGCTGATGCGCGTCTTGACCTTCTCCACATCGTTCGAGGTTTGCTGGATCGCATCGTTCAGAGCTGTCCGGCGAAGCGATTCGGTGAGCAGTGCGCCGACGAGCGCAACGGGAATAAACACGACCAGGATGAAAGAAATCATCAGCTTCGTCTTCATCCGGATATTGTTCGTCTTCTGGATCCATTTGATGTACATGCCTTTCGCCATCCTGTTCGCAAGCGCTTTCACGCTAAGGGTATTTTTATTGTAATGAGCTCGGAAAGAGGGAAATACCCGACGAATCGTCTCTGTTTTCATGTCATAATTAGAGATTCCTACAACAATCAATAGCCGCCTGTCTATATCATGCTATTTCATGGCTGTAAAATCAAGGTTTGAAGAGGATTCCCTGCCATATAATGTTCGAGATGAAAACTAGAAAAGAGGGAGCGACCGTAAGATGAAATTCAACAATCCGGTGATACCCGGCTTTTACCCCGACCCCAGCATATGCCGGGTAGAAGATGACTACTATCTTGTAACGAGCTCATTTGAATATTTTCCCGGGGTGCCGATTTTTCATAGCAAAGACCTGGTGAATTGGCGTCAAATCGGTCATTGCCTCACGACCGAGCGGCAGCCGCCGCTTACGGGGGCTTGGAGCTCCGGGGGAATCTTCGCACCGACGATCCGCTATCACGACGGTTGGTTCTACATGGTAACCACGAATTTGAACGGTGTGGGGAACTTTTATGTCCGCGACCAAGATCCGGCCTGTCCCTGGTCCGACCCTTATCCCGTCGCACAAGACGGCATCGATCCTTCGCTTCTCTTCGATGACGACGGACGCGTGTATTTTCAATCCTCCCGCTCGGGCGATCAAGGCGACGGCATCTATCAATGCGAGATCGAGATTGCAACAGGCCGGCAACTGACGGACAGCCGGCTAATCTGGAAGGGAACGGGAGGCGCGTATCCGGAGGCCCCCCATCTGTACAAGATCAATGGTCTCTATTACTTGATGATCGCCGAAGGAGGAACCGAATTCGGCCACATGGCGACGATAGCGAGAAGCAAAGAGCCGTACGGTCCCTTCGAACCGTATCCATATAACCCCATCTTGTCGCACAGAAGTCTGAGGAGCGCAATCCATGCAACCGGACATGCGGATCTGGTGCAGACACGGGACGGCGGCTGGTGGGCGGTCTGCTTGGGAATCCGGCCGCCCTCTTACCCGATGCGCCATCATTTGGGCAGAGAGACTTTTCTCGCGCCCGTGACTTGGACGGACGACGGCTGGCCGATCATCGGCGGCTGGCGGCCGTATCGAAACCGTGATGGACGCGCCTCAGCTTCCGGAAGTCCGCTGGCCGACTAGGCCGGTCCGGGATGATTTTCACGAGGCTCAGCTTGGCTTCGAATGGAATTTCCTGCGCAATCCCGAACCGCAGAGCTGGTCGCTCCGGGAACGTCCGGGGTATTTGACGCTGCGGGGAAACCGGACGACGTTGAATGACACCGGCTCTCCCGCTTTTGTCGGACGCCGCCTCTGCCACTTCTCCGCAAGCGCTGCGGCGCCGATGAACTTCGAACCGGCAAGCGAAGGCGAAGAAGCCGGCTTAACCGTCTATATGAATGAAAAGTATCATTACGAGCTGGCCGTTACCATGAGGAACGGGCGCAAGGCGGTCATCTTCCGCAGAACCGTAGGGTCGATGAGGACCGAGCAAATGATGGAATGCGACGGAACGGGTCCAATCGTACTGAGAGTAGTGGCACAGCCCGAGATGTTCTCTTTCCTGTTTGAGCAGGGCCAAGCGAAAGCCGTCAAGGCCGGTTCAGGTGAAACCCATCTGCTTTCCACGGAAGTGGCGGGAGGTTTTACGGGGATATTCATTGCGATGTACGCGGTCAGCGAATCGGGACAAAATACGCCGGCATACTTTGACTGGTTCGATTATGAGCCGCTTGGTTGATTCATTGCAACTTTCCGGTGCCGGAACATGAATATGACATCGGTGCGGTTTCCTGAACCGGCATCGATGTCATTTCCATTATCCTGTGCAATTCACCATTTTTGAAATGAAAATACAAATAATTTTGCATGTATTTTTAACGCGAGCCATTTGGTAAAATTTTCTTGTAAGCGCTGTCAATACTCTCAAGGGAGGTGATGAAAGTACAAGTTGCCAAAGCAACTGCTGCTGCTGGATTTTGCAGGAACGCCGAAGTATCAAATACAGTAAGCAAAGGAGTGTGAAAATTTAATGTCCAGAAATTTAATACTGTCTGCGAAAATGTCCGTAGTTAGGCCATTCCGTATCTTTTTGTCAGCCATGGTCGTTTTGTTTGCCATCGTAACCGGTGCGAGTCCGGCCGTATTATCAGCAACCTCAATAACAGCTGATTTCACGCAATTGAATGCTTCGCAAATTGTTTTTGAAATGGGTGCGGGCTGGAATCTGGGAAACCAGCTTGAAGCCAGCTTGAGCGGTACACCTAATGAAACGGCGTGGGGTAATCCTGCCGTAACGCAGACTCTCATTCAGAAGGTAAAAGCTGCAGGGTTTAAAACGATTCGGATCCCGGTTTCGTATTTGAATAATATCGGGAGTGCGCCGAATTATACGATTAATTCCGCATGGCTGAACAGAGTGAAAACCGTCGTAGACTATGCCTATAACGAGGGCCTGTATGTCATCATCAACATGCATGGAGACGGCTACAATTCAGTCCCCGGCTCGTGGTCGCTGGTCAATTCAAGCGATCAAACAACGATTAGGGCCAAATATCAAAAAGTGTGGCAGCAGATTGCCAATACGTTTGTCAATTATGACGAGCACCTGATCTTTGAATCCATGAACGAAGAATTTGACGGTACTTATGGCACGCCAAACCCCGCCTACTATTCAAATCTTAATGCTTATAATCAAATCTTTGTAGATACCGTTAGACAAACCGGTGGAAACAATAGTGCAAGATGGCTTCTTATCCCCGGCTGGAATACGAACATTGATTATACAGTAGGCAATTATGGCTTTGCGCTCCCTACGGACAATTACAGATCATCCACGATTCCGAGCTCCGAAAAGCGAATTATGATCTCCGTTCATTATTACTCGCCCTGGGACTTCTGCGGGGAGGAATCCGGCACGATCACCCAATGGGGAGCGACAGCGGCCAACCCTTCAAAAAAATCATCCTGGGGGCAGGAAGATTATTTGGATTCGCAGCTCAAGTCCACATATGATAAATTCGTCACGCAAGGATATCCTGTGGTCGTCGGTGAATTCGGTTCCATCGATAAAACAGCCTTCGATTCAACGAACAATACGTATCGCGCAGCATTTGCCAAAGCCGTCGTCTCCACTGCCAAAAAGTACGGATCTGTACCTGTTTATTGGGACAACGGAGTGAACGGACAGTATGGTTTCGGCTTGTTCGACAGATCCACCTATGCGGTCACCCAGCCGGGAATCATTAATGCGATCATGGGCGCTATGAACACTTATAAAATGAAGAACGTCACAACAGGCATGTTTATTGACGGCATGGGCCGTACCGCAGACGGCTCCAATGCAGGCCAATGGAGCAGCAGCAGCAGCACCAACCAGCAATGGGTTATGGAATTTTACGGAAGCTATTATAAAATTAAAAATGCGGCTACCGGTCTGTATCTTGACGGTATGTACCGGACCACAGCGGGCTCTATTTGCGCACAGTGGAGCAGCAGCACCAGCTGGAACCAGCAGTGGGTATTGGAACCTTATGGAGGCAATTATAGGATTAAAAATAGTTCCACGGGTCTTTACTTGGATGGCGGCGGCAGTACGACAAACGGCTCCGACTTGAAACAGTGGAGCAGCGACCCCGGCACCAACCTGCAATGGCAGTTTGTGAATCCCTGATCTTATGATCCGGTAAATTAAAAATTCCGTGAGCACATCAGCCTCACGGAATTTTGTTTTACACGAAACTTCTTCGCTTTATTTTTTTACGAAATTCCCCTGGGGACACCTGGTACTTTCGCTGGAACAATCGATAGAACGATCTCCATTCCATGCCGACTTCATCCGCTATCTGCTCTACGGTCCTCTCTTCATGGCCGAGCATGTCAGCGGCATGTTCCAATTGAAGCTTCAACATATATTGATGAACGGTACAGCCCAGCTCTTTCTTAAACAGCCGGTTTAAATGCTGGGGCGAATACCCGAATCGTCTCGAAATTTCGGCAAGCGTTAATTTGCTGTTGTAATTCTCATGAATAAAGTCCAATACCTGCTGCGTCGTCTGGATCGAATTGAGTCGCTGGTGATGGTGTGTTGCGGACTGCATTTTTAGTTCCAGCAGCAACGCAAATATGATTTCAGAGCATCTGCAGCTTGTTTCTTCGTCCAGCCCGCCTTGCAGCCATAGCTGCTCCATCAACTCCATCGTTCGCCTCGTAGAACGCAAAGCCAGCGGCCTGTGCAAACTCAATCGAAACTGAGCCAGAGAGAAAGCATTGCAATCAAAGCGAAGCACCGCCGACTCCCACCCCGCTTCTGCCGCCAGAAATTCGATAGACCTTCCCGGTTTGAATATGACCGCCTGATCGGGGTGCAGTATGAAAGATTCCTCGCCTTGTATGCGAACAACCGCATTGCCGAATCTACCGATGACCACTTCATAAGTCTGCGAAATAGTCGATTGAACCGGCAATCGTTGCCTATGGTTCCCGACGGCACAAAGTCTGAACGGGAGAGGTTGAAATGGGTCTTTACTTATATCAAACGTTTTTAGCGGCAAGAAGATCGAGTCATACGGATATTTGCGTTCCTCGTACATGCGATTCCCCCATCGATTCGTGTCAGAGTCAAAAATTCAGAGAATCCTATCGTTTCTTTGTTAGCGTTTACATTTTATTTTAGTGCCTGAAGTATTAAGAAGATACCCGTCATTTCAGCTTAAAAATCATATGACTTTTCGATTTCACAATCCGTCGCCAGAGGCCCTGCCCGGAACTTCCGGAAAGCCATCATCCACCCCTAAACCGGTTAAGCCCTACCAATCGATTGATGCTCACTCTTCACTACGCATTATATAGCATGACATCACAAAAAACCTTGATTTTCAGGTCATAGAGCAGCACAATATAGACATACTTCCAATGAAAAGGGGACGGACTCTTGATAAACTGCTATCTGAAATGGTTTACGCAGGACGAACAGTTTCCCTTCTTTATTCAATATGGCGGGCATGACGAGGACGTAGAACTGCACAAGCATTTTGACTTCTCCGAGCTCGTGATAGTGCTTGGTGGGAACGCTACGCATATCGTCCATACCGAAGCCTCTTTTATTAAGAAAGGAAATGTATTCGTTATAGACGGCGAAACCCCTCATGCTTACAAAGATCCTGTTGATTTTAAAATTTGCAATATTATGTACCGGCCCGAAATGCTGCGGTCAGCCGGCCCGGATCTAAGGACCTCCAACGGGTTTCAGGCGCTTTTCGTTTTAGAACCGTTCTACCGCAATATTCATTCGTATACAAGCAAGCTCAGCTTGTCAATCCCGAGCCTGGAATATGTCTCATCGCTCATCGCCGTCATGATCGACGAATATAACGTCAGGCATCAGGGGTATCAGACGATGCTGATTTCCCGGTTTTTGGAGCTCGTCGTCTATTTGTCCAGGCAGTATGATAACCAGGAGAAGGGCATGCATAGTAATCTGATGCATTTGGCGAATGCGATCTCCTATATTGAAGATCATTACCTTGAACCGCTTACTCTGGAGGAAATCGCCGCCAAATCCAATATTTCTGTCAGGCATTTGAACCGGATATTTCAATCGTATTATCAAACGACCCCCATTTCTTATATGCAACAGCTCCGTTTGGAGCGCGCATGCAATTTGTTGAAGCATACCCAACTTCCCATTACGAAAATATCCTATGAATGCGGGTTTAACGACAGCAATTATTTCACCCGTCAATTTACCAAAGCTTACGGGCTTTCCCCTAAGGCCTACAGAATAAACCGGTGAAGCGGTACGGGAGGCTCTTGAGAAGCCATCGGAGGAGATGAATCACGAAAAGTCTCCCCGCCCCTCTTGCGGCGCAAGGAGACGGGGAGACTCTGTTTAGCCTATTAATGATTCTGATCCAAATAAACATCGACGGATTGCGTCTTCCCCCGCTCGACACATTGGCTGTAAAGGAGATGAGCCGGCTTCCGGCATTGCCCGGCTGGTAAACATAGACAGCCGTTCCCAGGGTCTTGTCTACATCGATCCGGAGAGTTCCCGGGTTGGCCGGATCGGTCCATTTGACGTTGCTGACAAACAATTGGGTACCGAATAAATCCATAGTGCGGTAGACGGAATAGTTTTTAAATTCGATTGCTCCATACAGGTCCTTTAATGTAATATCGCCGAACGTCTGTTTTTTTCGAACGACTCCATTAACAGTTTCATCACCGCTATTAATACTTAAGCCGTTAAGCAAAGACAACCACACCGTCTTGCCTTTTCCATTCTCACCGGCTGACAAAGAAGCGGTAACGGGATAATCCTTCTTCACCTGCACGTTGTCGAGCGTAGCGGTTCTAAGCCCGGTGCTATGGGAAGGATAGAAGGATACCAGCACGCTTGTCGTTCCCGCCTTCTTTCCACGAATACCGTATACATCGAAAGCAACCGAGTCGTTCTTTGGCTTGGCCACCACCTCAGCGGCACTTGCATTGGATACCGTAATGTTCCGGATGATTTTGTTCGGAAGCTGGACCTTGGTGCCGGAAGCGTCTTTTGCCGTCACCTCATCTATGGTTCCGGCGAACCAGCTCAGCATCGCATCCGCTTCCGAGTACGGTGCCCGTACCCCGGGGATGGACAGCGAGGACAGATTGGCGGACGGATTTACGGTAAGGCCCGTGCCGCCATCCAGCTCGCTTGTTGCATACAGGCCGCCTGCAAAAGGTGTCACGGTATAAATCAAATCTTTGGCTTTATCCGCCTTGATCAACTCTACGGACCTTGATACGGCAGAAAGGAGGCTTCGCGCCTGACCCGACTTAAACAATTTGGCCGTCACTTGATACGTTCCTTCATTTCCCTCCCCTGTACCGGGGTAAATGACAACCCCGTATCGCGCATCGACCGAATGACATTGTTTGCTGCGCTGTAACCGGTCACCCGCGTATCGTCACCGATAAATGAGATCGTATTAGGATAACCCGATGCGGGGCTTGCGCCTAGAACCCAGGTTGGTGTCCCGCTGAAAGACCCTTTTGAGAAATAAACGTTGTTCGTAACCGTTCCCGCGGTTTGGGAGAAGCTGATTTCCACTTCATAGCCTGTATAATCTTTATCGAAGTCTTCGCCATATTGATCCTTAAATTTGAAATTGATATTATTTTCCGTCAAGCCGTTAGAAGACCCGGTGCCGAAAGGGACCAAGGAAGGCAGCATTTTCGGCTTCGGCTCAGATGAGACATATATTTGACTGGGATAACGCTTCTCCAGAACGGTTGTGCTCCAGGCGGCCGATTTACCGCTCTTCACCACGATCGCATTAACCGTTAAGCTGCCCGATTTGCGCGTATTTTCCCCATCGCCCTTCAAACCGCTGATCTTGACCTTTCCTCTGTTCTCGCCGGTCGTTTCATAATTACCGACCTGCACGCCCGCAGACCCGTAGGCATAGACTTGGATATCGTTTGCGTACTTTTGCATATCGTCATTGGATAATAGGTTTCCGAATTTATCCTTCACCACAATCGGGAGATAGATGTCGTCGTCTCCCCATGCAATGGTGTTGTTCATCGCTCCGAAGCTGACTTCGTACGGAATTTTCGGGGCAACCAGCTTGACGGTTTTGGTAGCCGTTTGACCGCTTTGATTGGCGACGACCGACAGGCTGATATCTTGATCCGCCAAGAAGGTGCTTGTATCCACGGGTGCCGTGAAGACCTTCAGCACGGGGCGGTCATCGGAGCCCTCGGGCTCATAAAAGTCGAAGCCTTTATCGACGGCCAATTGATTGCTGTCCATAGTGGTGCCGCTTAGGAGCGCCCCCGAACCGGTGTTGTACGTGGATGTGCCCTCCCGGAGTGTCTTCAAGTCCTTCACTTCAAAGCCGTACTGGTCATAAGCCTTATACGCGATGACGGCCGTATCGCCGGCCTCCAATTGTTTTTTATCGCCGGTAAACTGGACATCCCCAAGCTCTACCTTTGCAACGGACTGCCGGTCGCCGACCTTGAAGGTTTTGCTTGCCTGCGCCGTATGGTCCGGGGCTATGATCGTAACCGAGAATAACTGATCGCGGACAAGCAGCGCCGGTGAGCTGTTGACTGCTTTGTATACGTTTACAAAAAGAGACTGTGCGCTTCCGGAAACTTGCGGCGAGAGATCCGGACTCATCATAATATTGAAACGCGAGGCAGGCAGATCGGACTGCTCGTCATACTGGTTCAAGGCTTTGAAGTCGATGCTGACTTTCTCTCCCTGCGCCACCGTTTCGGAAGCGTTTACAAATTCGATTTTAGTAATTTTCTCATTTTGCACGGATATATCCGCCGAGCCTTTATCGACCGTGAGTCCTCCGCCTTGGACCGCCTCCAGCTTGACCGTATAAGTACCTTCCGTCATCTTGCTGTCCAGTGTCAGCAGCACTTGGTTTTGGTTCTCATTCCACTTCAAGGCGGCCGTTTGCGCAGATGCTCCCCGGCTGACGCTCACTTTCAGCTTGGAGGTATCCGCGATCGCACCATTCAGCGTGACGGTGATGGTTTTAGCACCGGTAGCTTCCGCTTGAGCAATGGATACATTCGTGACCGTATCCGGTTTGGCCGGAACCGCCTGCTTCATCGCCTCGTAAGCAGAGAGCAGAAGCACGTCGCGGGTGGCGGCAGAGGTACCCCCAAACGTTCCGTCCGGACCGCTGGTCATCAGCTTCTTCTCGAGCGCTAAGGCTACGTAGCCCCTAGCCCAGTCGGAGACGGTTTTGTCGCTGACACCGGGCGTCATTTTGGCCTTGGAATCCAGCTTCAACCCGCGCAGCAGGAAGGCGGCCAGCTGTTCCTTGGATACTTCTCCTGCGGGATTAAACTGGTTATCCCCATAACCGTCGGTAATTCCCGCTTTGTAAATCGCTTCAATATAAGGCGGCGCATACCCGTTGGCGGGGTCATCCGCTTTGACGTCGGAGAATACGGATGATTTTAACGATGAATCCACTTTCAAATGGAAAATCAGGGCGGCAACCTTGGCGAATTGGGCACGGTTCATTTTTTCTTTTACCCCGAAAACCCCGTCGCCCACCCCGTCAAAAATGCCCGCTTTGATCATCTCGTCATATTTGGCTTTGGTCGCTGCTTCCAAATCGCTTAGGTCCTTAAAGCTCGAAGTGTCCTTCGAGGCGCCCGATTCGGAGGCCGCTGCCCCGCCTGCCCCCATCGAGAAGGCCATAGCCAAAGATAAAATAACCGCTATGTTTTTTTTCATACTGCAATGCTCCTTTGTCTAGTAAATTTATGTATTGCGGTCTTTAGACCCCTTTTTGTATAACTATGCATAGTTTATCGGAAGATGGAGATTTATGTTATGTACGAAGCGAACCTAAATATGGTCATTTTGAACAAGTCCTACTTACAATCCGGGATCATTGACATTACATTCAAAACAACCAGATTTTACGTTCATTCTCATCATGTTGCTATGGCGAATACCACTCTATAATTCTTATATATCCCCGGGATATGATCGAATCAGTGGTTTCTCAGTGCCTCCCTCCTCGGAAAGCACTTTCTTGAGTTCCCTATCAGGGAACTTTTTTTCTGGGATAAATAACCGCCGCATAAGTGAAAATTGTTGATGCACAACAAAGCCGGCTCTATTCGTCCGTAGAGCCGGCTTTGGCATTTCATACTGCTGTTCCGTTGCGTCAATAGTTACATGAGATCAGGAAACTACACCTTTTCCCGTTACATTCGTTCCACTCTTTTGTACCGCATAGTTAATGACTTGCCCATCGTAGAATTCGATTGTGAATTTGATGGTTCCATCCTTCACGGAATCGTTAAAAAAGCCCTTCGGGATACTGAATGTACCCTTATTATAGTCTGCTGTAAATTCGAAGCCAAACTGCATATAGGGGAACCAGGAATTAGGGCCAATTCTGTTGCCGGATTCATCAAAGGCTGCAGCACGTCTTATCTTGGAACCATTATAGGTTACAGGAATCGTAATTCCTTCTGTGGTTGTGCCCGCACCGTTTGAAATACAGGCGTGTCATATTTGATTATATATTGATGCCAATCGGCACCCGCCGAGAATTGTAAAACCAGATCAGCAATAGTGCCGTAGGAGGCCTTTTTGAATTCTTTATTTACAAACTCTTTGGAAAGAGAAAGGGTTGCTGTTGCCTCATCATAGGAATAATCGTTTTTCTTTAAGCCCGCAATGCCTACAAAGCGATTGCCATTCAGCGTAAGCGGAATCTGTATATCGCTTGTAACCTTCTGTTTGATATAGATTTCGTTTAGCCCTGTTGAATAGGAGGAACGCTGTCCCTGAATAGCTGCATTTATCGTAGAGCCGATAAGAGAATTCCAGCCATATGGCGCAACTCTATCAAATGCAGGCGGCCATATCATCGGATAAACTCCATATTGCGATGCCTTGTAGTTAAAATATTCCAAATATTTTAGCTTTTCGCCCAGCTGATTAACTGCAGCGCCTTCATCAGGAGCCAACCAGCCGTATTCGCCGATGACAACGCCGATCCCTTTGGCCATAAAAGAATTGTATAGGTTTTTGAAAAACAAATCTACGTGTGATCTTGGCGTATCAGGAGAACCTTTATAAAGTTGTTCGTCAAAGCCTGTTATGCCCAGGTTGCCGCTAAACACCCAGTCGCTATAAAAATGCACGGTAGCAATGATGTTCGGATCATGCAGACCGGCCATAAAGGTATAAGTTGCATCGGCCTTATCAACATCGGCGCTTGTTTCATACGTTGGAATTATAATCATTCTTGTTGCATTATTTCCACCGGATTTACGAATCACATCAAATGCTGCTTTGTTGATCCTATTCAATTTGTCTTGTTTCGTGATCGTTCCTGTATCGCTTGCAAATTGGGGCTCATTTATAGTCTCGAAGCTTACGGTACCCGGTTCATCCTTAAAATAATTCGCTAGTTGTGTCCATAAATCAACATACCTTTTATATTCCTCGGATGACGTATTTCCATCCCAGTTCTTAAGCCAAATCCAGGAATCGTGATGGAGGTTGATCATGACATAAAAACCCGCATCTACGGCCCAGTCAACCACTTGCTTATATCTCGCCAGCCATGCCGAATCGATGACGTAATGACCGTCGGCTCCTAATGTATATCTTGTATAAGCGGTCATTGGAATACGTACACTTTTGAAGCCTTTCGCTTTAGGCGCCAGAATCAAATCTTGCGTTACCTTCGGCTGACCCCAGGAAGTCTCATCGGATAGCGAGAAGTCGTTCGCATTAAAGCTGTCAAACGTATTAAATATGTTCCAGCCTTTGCCCATTGCCTGAGCATAGGCCAGCGACGGAGATACCGCTGCTGCCGATACGGGCTGTAAATTGCCCAAACCAAACGTAAACACAATCGATAACATGACCAAAAATAAGGTTAGTTGTCTTAAAAGTCGGGTTCTTCTCATTAAATAAATCCCTCCTGCCTTTTTGCGTTAATTAGAGTTGAACAACGGCACTGCCCCATGCTTCTTCATATTCAATTGCGCGAAGGTCCCTTGCGCAACATCAACTCCTCTTCTGCCTGATACATCACCTCACAATAAATTTGTAAGCGTTTTCCAACAACGCTTCACCTCTCATTATATAGTTCGGTACTACAATATCCTTCATTATTGAGCCATAGAATAGCACAAAATAGACATTGCTAGATTGCATTTGATCGGAATGAAAACCCCAGTTGGGCGCCGCATCCGCTTCCGAGTGCGGTCCGTTCCTCCGGGGATGTACAAGGAGGAACGGTTGTCGGTCCAGAAAGATCATTTTCCATTCGTGTAAAGTTAGGGATTAAACGGCTGATTCGGATGATGAGTCAATCGATAAGCCGTCGGAGATAAACCTGTCGAGGATTTGAATAGTTTGGACAGGTAGGAAACGTCGGGAATGCCGACTTTGGCTCCAATTTCCGCCAGCAGGAGTTCCGTGGAGCTCAGCGACCACTTCGCCTGCTCAATTCTTTTTCTGTTAACGTACTGGATCGGAGATGTGCCGAAGTGCCTTTTGAACACGCGGATAAAATAGTTGGGATGCAGATGGACGCGTTCCGCAAGCTCGTCGATCGTCAAGTTTCGATGGTAGTTCAGATGGATGTACTCGATGACCCCTTGAAGCGGTTCGGAAACTGCAGCGGGTTCGACGCCGGCCGCACCGGAAGCGGCATGCTCAACATAATATGCGATCAACTTCAGCATGGCCGCTTTGATCAGCAGGGAGGAGGTTAGAGCCGTACCGGATACGCAGGAAAGCGGCTCCTGGAACAGCCGCCGCGGCTCGCCGTCCTTCCCCGTTTCGAGAAATACGGGTATTTTCAGCAGATCGAACAGGTTGTTCTCCCCGACCTTTGCCGTAAAATGGCACCAATATTTCGTAAACCGAGGGCCGTCCGTATAAGAGAACGATTGCTTCACTCCCTGCGGCATCAGAAACCACTGCCCCGGTTTGGGAGCATATTCCTTATCGCCGATTTTCAGCCAGCCTTCGCCATCGCAAATCAAATAAAATTTGTTATAGTCCGGCGTGTAATCGAGATCCCGCCAATCGGACCAAACCTGATTGTGTCCCATGGCGGTTACGTTTACCTGAAGGTTATCGAGATAAAGCCGGATCAGCTGTTGCCTAGCATTGTCCATGATCAGTCACCGTATATGGAAGATAGATAATTTTATACATAACGAAGTTAGAATTCTATATTCAAGAGTATACCACAGTATTGCTAGGATAAGGCTGTAACAAAATAATAGGAGGTTTGGTCCGCATGGTTAAGGCGCAAATCGCCAAGGGTCCTTTCGAACCCACCTTTGAATCGCTCAGGAAATTCGAGTGCCCGGATTGGTTCCGGGACGCGAAGCTTGGCATATGGTCGCACTGGGGTCCGCAATCGGTGCCGATGTACGGAGACTGGTACGCCAGGAACATGTATTACGAGGGTTCCGAGCAGTACCGGTACCATATTCGCCATTACGGGCATCCGTCGAAATTCGGCTACAAAGATATCGTTCAGCTGTGGAAAGCGGAGAAATTCGATCCGGAATCGCTGATGGACTTGTACGTGGTCGCCGGTGCCAAGTATTTCGTCGCACAGGCGATGCACCATGATAACTTCTTCAACTACGATTCGAAAATTCACCGCTTTAATTCGGTCAACATGGGACCGAAGAAAGATATCGTTGCCCTGTGGAAAGCCGCCGCTGCCCGACGGGGACTGCCCTTCGGCTTGACCGAGCATTTGGGTGCGACGTTCAGCTGGTTTCAATTCAATAAAGGACAAGATAAGGAAGGTCCTTACGCGGGTATCCCTTATGACGGAAACGATCCCGAGTACGAGGATTTGTACTTGCCGAACCGCGAGCATTATCACCCGGACAAACCGCAATGGGATCCGAAGGATCCATGGTATACATCCAATCCTTGGTGGCATCAGCGATGGTTCGACGTGATCAAGGAAGTCATCGATCTGTATCAACCGGATCTTCTGTACACCGACGGCGGGTCGCCGTTCGCCAGCTCCTGGGATAAAACGGACGTCTCCTTGGATGACCCGTCGTTCGCAGCCGGTCTGAATGCGGTCGCGCATCTGTACAATACGAGCGCTGCGGTGAACGGCGGCGCGAATCGCGCCGTATATAACCAGAAAGACCGCAGGCAGGAAATATACCGCATCGGCATCCTCGACATTGAGCGCAGCCAGGAGCCGGGCATCAAACCTGACCCGTGGCAGACCGATACATGTGTCGGAAGCTGGTTCTATGATGTGAAAACGGTCTACAAGAAACCGGGGCATGTCATTGAAATTCTGGTCGACATCATTGCCAAGAACGGCAACCTGCTCCTCAATATTCCGCAGAAACCGGACGGAACGATCGATGAGGAGTGCACATATATCCTGCAGGAGATGGCCAAATGGATCCGGATATGCGGGGAAGGCGTTTACGGCACTCGGCCCTTCCGTGTATCGGGTGAAGGCCATTCCCGTGTCGTCATTGATCATTTCAAAGAAGACAGGGTAGATTGGAACTCCGGCGATTTCCGTTTCACCCAAAAGGGCAATACGCTGTATGCCTTCCAGATGCGGTGGCCGGAAGACCATCGGGCCGTCCTACGTACGTTGACGCCGGCCGACAAAGTGGAATCCGTCCGTTTGCTTGGCGTCGGCGAAGTACCGTTCGAACAGCCGTACGGAGCACTCATCGTTTCGTTGCCGGACCGGCGTCCGACGCCGTACGTCAACTGTCTGGCGATCGAACTTAAGCCGGAATAACGCCGTTACGTTATGAAGGATAAATGCTATCTACTATCGACGAAGGGATTTTGGGGAGATCAAGGGGACGGCACATACGTCAATCCTATTTTACCGGGGGATTATAGCGATCCGGATGTCATTCGAGTCGGAGATGATTATTACGGTATCTCTTCTACTTTGCATTGCTCTCCGGGGATGGCGGTACTGCATTCCAAAGATCTTGTGAATTGGAGAATCATAGGGCATGTTGCGAATGATTTAACAAGCATCGGTCCGGAATACAATTACAATCGAATGAACCGTTATGGCAGAGGAGTCTGGGCGGGCGCCATCCGGTTCCACAAGAATAAATATTGGGTCTATTTTTTCACGCCCGATGAGGGATTGTTTATGAGCACGGCCGCCGACCCGGCCGGACCTTGGGAGCCGCTTCATCAAGTTTGGGAGGTTGACGGCTGGGACGACTGCTGTCCGTTTTGGGACGATGACGGACAAGGCTACCTGGTTGCCACCCATTTTGCCGATAATTATAATATCCATTTATTTAAACTAAGTGAAGACGGCAAAGAACTATTGCATGACAGCGATACGATCATTCATCAGTACAAAGGGAGCGAAGCTAATAAGCTCTACAAAATAAATGGGTATTATTATTTTTTTCACAGCGAGGTTCGCCGTGAGGAAGGCATTGAAGTCAGAGTCGTTATGATGTTAAAGTCAGAACACATTTATGGTCCCTATGAGGAAAAAGAGCTTATCCATACGCATGGCATGGATGTAGACCGGGAGCCGAATCAAGGCGGACTGGTGCAGACGGTTTCCGGAGAGTGGTATTTCATTTCCCATCAAGGAACGGGCGGGTATTACGAAGGGAGAACGCTTCACTTCACTTGCTGCCCGTTACGTGGGTCGACGGATGGCCGATCATCGGAAACGATACGGACGGCGACGGAATCGGGGAGATGGGATGGGGAGGCAGGAAGCCCATAAACGGACATCCCGCGACGGTTCTTTCCACGAATGACGATTTTGACCGAGCAGTACTTGAGCCGCACTGGGAATGGAACCATCAGCCGAACGCCGACAAATGGTCGTTAACGGAACGGCCCGGCTATTTGCGTCTATACGCATGCGAGCCCATCGATAAGGACAATTTTTTCACCGTATGCAACATCGTTTCACAAAGAGCGTTTAGAACTGTTCACAATATGGCAACCGCAAAAATGGAGCTCGATGGTATGGCAGACGGGCAAGAAGCGGGGCTTTGCCATTTTGCCCAAACCTATTGCACGATCGGCGTTGAGCAACAGAATGGGACGAGGATTCTGAAGTTTAACCATTCGGGCACGATGGAATGGGGCCCGCAATTATCAGGTTGCACACTTTGGTTAAGGTCCGTCTGGGACCTAGACGGAATCAACCGGTTCGAATATAGCTTCGATGGGGTTCATTTCACGAGCTTTGGAATCACCTGTCAGCTGGGGTGGGGAATTATAGGGGCGATCGGATCGGGTTATATAGCTATAACTGCGAGACTGAACAGGGTTATATCGATGTAGATCAATTTTGTTATGAGGTCGCAGGAGGAATGTAAGCCACAATAGCCTCAGCTGCAAAATAGGATGAAGGCCTTTGTCGCCGCTTTCTTTGTTGAGCTCCCTCCGGGTTATGGTGCCGGCTTAAGCGATTCGGCCAAACATCCTAAGCAATAAGCGGCGGCGGATTGTGGTTTTGACTAGCATGGGGATCCCCTAGCCACGGGGATCCCTCGTGCATGCCATGCAGGCGTTCTCTTTTCCATCAAGTCCTTAGATGGATTAGTCAGTCTGTTTTAGCAGACCATACTCTACCCATTCTTCCTTTGAAGGTCCGTATACTCCGGGTACTTTCAAACCGGCTTGACGCATGAGAACCGTCATTTGACCGCGATGGTGAATCGTATGACAATTTAAGATAAAAAGTGTGAGTCCAATCGACCATTTTTCTCCATGTATCTCTTTTATTTCTTTTAATGATTCGTCTGTCCATTGCTCTTTTATTGCGGTCATCATGGATTCACTTGACTGACGAAAGCTATTAGCCATTTCCTTTGCAGAAGAGGGAACCTGGCTCCCATGACTCCCCACCGCATCAAATTTTAATCCGGTTTTAGACATCATATCATGCAAAGAAGTAATGATATGCCAAGCCAGTTCCCCCAGTGTTCTATGACCTGGAACTACCTCTTGATGCAATGAAGCATCTGTCAGCACATCCATCACTTTTTGTGTCGAGTTTGCTTCATGGCTCCAATTCATCATAAATTCTTCGATCGTACGATACATTCTTCTAATCCTCCTATTGTTCAAATGGTTTTTCACAATACCTTTTGATGCAAGCTGCAAGTCATCCACTCACAAATGTTGCAGCCCGATGCGATTGCCTTCGCTGTCGATAAACATGCCTAAATATCCGGCGTTTTTCCCAGCATATGTCTTCTCCATCATAACTTGCCCGCCCGCTTCATGGACTCGTGATAGAATGATTGCCAGGTCCGGGCTTCCATCCAGGTATACCGTGAGACCCTCGGCAGATGGTTTGTGATTCGGTCCCTGTACTAAAGCCCCACCATTAAACTGCTCCTGAACCGGGAAAAATGCGTATTCGGAATCATCCATCGGAACCACTTGCATCTCACACTGAAAAATCTGCTCGTAAAAAGTTTTAGCCCGTTTCAAATTTACTGCTGGAATCTCGACCCAAATAAACAAACGTTGTAACATCCCCAAACCTCCGTCGACTATAATTTGAAAGCCTTTAGCTATTCATATATATAGACGAATAAGCGGTTCCAAAATCATCGGTGCATCCCAAAAAGAGCATGGTATCTGATACTTCGGGGCCGTCCGGCAAAATTCCCCGTCCGGATGCCTACTGGTGGCTGTCCTCGCGTCTAAATGTGCTGGAAGACATCCGCTTTTTACGCGCAGCCAAATAGCCGACGGCTTCCTAAATGCCCTTGTGGTGTAAAACGGTTGCTGCAATAAAAGGAATGGCGTACGATCTCGTTTGTCCGAGATGTACGCCATTTCATGCTATCTACTGATACTTTTTCTAGTTCCACAAGTTCTGACTTCGTAAGCTTCATGTATAACTCGAAACCAATCGATATCCAGATATCCTCCACCCGAACCGGAGGCGAACATGCACATCTTCGCTCCGACCCAGCGTGCCTCGCTGGCTTCAAATGGTTCTACGGCTAGAACCGTATAATCGCCGCCATTTAGACTATAACTGAAAATACAAACTGCCCCCTGTGCACTTCGACACACAAGTCGAGACACTCGGCTTCCTCCAACCTGACCGAACATAGCTCCTCTTCCCCGTTTTCGTCCCCCTGGGCTAAGAATAGGGTTAGCGGCTTGTTGTGCACATGATCTTCCAGCTTACGTAAAGCCAAATAGCAATACTTATAACCGAACACCAGCAACCGCCGGCATCTCCGTTAGCCAAACCTGAAGGATCCAATCCGCAGGTCGCTTGAAAAGAGGGAGATACAAGCTCACCGTTTGTGATGGCTTAGGTACGGCAAATAACCGGAGGTGGCTTGCCCTTTCCGCCAGACTATACCAGGTGCTCTGCGGGTTGGCCTGCCATTGCCATTGCAGTCCGTGTCCTTGTGCATCGAATTCGTCCAAGGCAGTTGGAACTTCTATAGGATATTCATGGCCAACATTGGGCTTCCGAACGAATTACCGGCACCCAATTTTTACATGGGTTATTGATCTTGTCGGGTGGAGTAAAACATTATTACTGCTCGCAGGCATCTTTATCCCCCAGATATTTTTCTGCATAACGCAAAAAAATCTCGGCTGATGGTGAGAGATAACGTCCCTCGAATAAAAAGACGGCAACCGAACGAGAAAGAGGCGGATCAAGTGGGATAACTGAAATAGATGGCCCTGGAGTCTCCGCCATTAGTCGAGGGAGTATAGAAAAACCGAGTCCCTCTGCCACCAGTATCCGTGGAGAAGCGCATTCGTAGGCAATGATTGGCTCAAAACCCTCTTTAATGCATGCAGCAATTACAAGCGAACGTATACCGGATCCCTCTTTAAATGATACAAACGGTTCATCCCTTAAGTCCCTGATAGAAACCGAGGTTTGTTTCTCTAACGGGTGTCCCTTAGCAACGGCCAGAACTAACTCGTCATCATACAGCGATTTCGCACAAAATCCAGAGGGAAGATTTGAATCTTCTATCCTTGGATAATATTTATCATCCCATTCATGAGCAAGAGCAAGCTCCAATTCGCCTTTCTTAAGTGCCTCAAGCGGCGGCCTGGTTGTATTCTCTCTGATAAATACTTTAATCCCCGGATACTCAACACCGAAATTTGCTAGCATTCTCGGTAGTCTGGTTTGCACTAATGATTCGAGTGCACCTACAGTTACCTTTCCTCTCGGCTGAGTGTTGAATCCTCTGGCGCTGTCTTTGGCCCGTTCTGCCTCCGATAATGTCTTTTCCGCACCAATGAAAAATATCTTTCCTGCCTCAGTAAGCGATACGCCCCTGCCAGAGCGGTTAAACAGTCTTACCCCAAGTTCCTGTTCCAAGTTTCTGATTTGCTGTGAGAGCGCCGGTTGAGCGACTTTCAGCCGTTCTGCCGCTCTTGTTAAATTGTTTAATTTTGCGACTTCAACGAAGTAAGCTAATTGTCTAAGCTCCATATTCCGAGACCACCTGATTTCAAGATATAAGTTAATCTTATCGCTACAATAACATATATGTCTTTTTCTTATCAATTCAACTGTAGTAATGTAATCATCAACAAGTGTACAATTCGATTTTCTTAGGAATGGAGGTTAATAAATGCAATCGGCAAACAAGAAAAATTGGTATTATGGATGGAACATTGTCATTACTACTTCATTGATCACAATGCTGACGGTGGGCACACGTCTCGGAGCAGGGCCCTTTTTTAATCCGATGCTAGAAAGTTTGGGGATAAGTCGTACACTTCTGTCTTTCATATTTGCCGTTAGTATGATTGCGTACGGGATCGGTATGCCTATAGCCGGTTATCTGGTCGATAAACTCGGCACACGATTTGTTTTATTGTCAGGAGCAGTGATGATTGTTATTTCAACGGTTTGGGCGGTTTGTTCGAATGGGCCAGTAAGCTTTACGATTACTTATGGCATTCTGCTGTCCTTAGGCCTGTCGTTTACAAGTCCGATTGCTGTAACTCCTATTGTAAGCAAGTGGTTCACAAGACAAAGGGGAAAGGCGCTCTTTTATTTGTCTACGGGTTCGATGGGAGGAATCGCAATAATGACTCCAATTTTTACATTTGCAATTGAATGGGTTGGATGGAAGATTACGATGCTTTGCTGCTCGCAGGTTTATTCTTCGCTTTGATTGTGGGGTCTACATTGATTATAAATGACGATGCTCCCGTTAATACAGACCTGCTTCCCGGGCAAATCATGATGAATCGAACCGATCTTTCGGCACCCATGATTTCACTAGATAAATGGACAGATGTCCTTGCAACACGCCCTTTTTGGCAGATTGCATTTGGTCTTTTCGCATGTGGCTTCAGTATGAATTTATTAGGTTCTCACGGTGTTCCGATGTTGATGGATCATGGATTTCATGAGCATACGGCTTCGTTCAGCATTGGTTTACTCGGGCTGATTGCAATGATAAGCAGTGTTTTGTTAGGCAATCTTTCAGACCTTATTTCGAAAAGGTTGATGCTTTCGTGCATTTACATCTTTCGCGGAGTAGAATTTCTTCTCATAGTCCTGGTCATGTCAGAATGGCAATTGCACTTGGTTTCAGCATTCGGCGGGCTTGTATGGGCGGGAAGTACGGCGCTTTCTTCCGCAATTCTAGGAACTGTCTATGGTCTACGATGGTTGGGTATTTTATACGGTTGGAGTTATTTTATTCATCAAATCGGAGGTGCAGTTGGTGTCTACGCTGCAGGATGGGGTTATGAGTTTTTTGGAACACATCTCTTTGCCTTTGGGACAGCGGCGGGCTTATCAGGGCTTGCAGGATTAGTATGTCTACTATTGCCTATATGTAGTACTAACAGAATATCAGTAAGAAAAGGAGAGGCAGTCTAAAATGGAATTGATCATTCGTAAAGCTGTAAAAGCAGACGTACCGTTGATGTTAACTATTTACAATGAGGTTGTCCGGAAGTCTTCAGCAACTTTCGATTTAGAAGAGCAATCCCTTGAACAGAGGCTAGATTGGTTTGCTAAATTTGATGATCGTCATCCGTTACTAGTAGCAGAGGTCAATGGAAAAGTTGCCGGATATTGCGGGATTCTCCCCTTCCGGCCAAAACCCGCGTATGCCCAAACAGTAGAGGTATCAATATATATTGATGAACTTATGCAAGGGAATGGTATTGGTCAGGCCCTTCTCCAGAAGATACTGGAACTTGCTAAATCTATAGGGCATCATAACATCATTGCAGGAATTGTCGGTGAGAATAATGGGAGCGTTCGCTTGCATGAAAAGATGGGTTTTACTTTAGTCGGAACTTTTCTCGAAGTCGGATACAAATTCGGACAGTGGCATGATATTTCTTTTTATCAGCGACTACTATAGTTAGTTAGCTTTATCATGTTTGGCTCCATATCTTTCTACTCGAAACAAAAACCTTCAATCGCGACCATGTCGGGCTGAAGGTTCATGTTAATACTCGATTAGCTATTTTTGTTTTCCCCAGCGACGGGTGAGAAGAGTCCGTGCTGTACAGCCTGTTTCACCCACTCTATGAGCGGAGTACCAGGAATAGCGGACCGCACTCGTCGATGACTTGGTCTGGCTTGGGCAGTAAATTCGTATTTAATCCAACCCATCTGTACGAGTCGGCCAGGTCTGCTTGCCGCCTTGCCCAATACTGGAGTTAACGCTTCTTGGAACACTTCAGTTGGTAGAGAGTAAAAATGTATCTCTCGATTTAATGCAGCACTGAATTGCTCAGCCAGTTGATTTCCGGTAAGCGCCTCAGGTCCTACGATAGGCAATGTCTGCCCTGCCAGCTCCGGATGGCTAAGCGCATATACGCCGTAAGCGGCCGCATCTTCCATACTGATCCAGGCGATTGCACGATCTGCTGGTACAGGATAAGCCAGCATTTGGTCGTCTACAACTCCTGGGATAAGGAAATTTTCCATATAAAATATAGGTTGAAGAATGATAGACGGAATGCCGCTTTGCTTCACATAAGCAACTAATTCGCTCTTAATATCAAAGGCATTGACACCCGTAACATCATCCGGAACGAAACCGCTGGTATTAAAAACGAGAAGCTTAACATTGGCATATTTGGCGGCATCTACGGTATTGCGGATGAATTGGCGATTTCGCTCCGGGTCATAGTCTACCGGCAACAACAGAAACACTTTGCTGACTCCTTCATGAGCTGACATGAGGTCGCTTGCATCCGTCAGATCGCCAACAAAGGCTGTAATGCCTTGCTCTTGAAGCTGAGCGGCCTTATCCGAACTTCTTACGACCGTATGAACGGTGTATCCTTCTTCCAGAAGCTTTCGGGCCACAGCACCGCCTTGCACGCCCCCAGCTCCATAAACCAATACTTTTTCTTTAGTTGCCATGGTTCATCATCCCTTCATTTACTTTGGGTCATTTAACGCTTATAGTTATATACTACAGGGGCATTATCTAATTTAAAAGTACGCACATTAAAGACATATAGTATCCTTGAGGATACCATGTAAGAGAGGGAACAGAGTGGATAAACAACATTTACAATGCTCACCATGTCCGGTTGAGTTTACGGTCAGTATGGTTGAAGGCAAGTATAAGCTGGTCATTTTGCATCAGCTTTCGATTCATGGGATTATGAGGTTCAATGAGTTAATGAGGCAATTTCCCAATATTACGCAGCGTACCCTTACTCGCCAGTTGCGTGAACTCGAAAGCGATGCGCTGATTAACCGGCAAGTGTATTCTGAAATTCCGCCCAAGGTAGAGTATTCCCTTTCGGAGACCGGAAAGAGCCTTCATTCCATCCTTCTCCAATTAGAGAATTGGGGCTTGGACTATATGGCAAATAACCCGAAATAACGATAGGCCAAGCCGTTAACACAAAGAGTTCGTGTCTACGGCTTGCTTCGATTTTATCTCAAAATGTATAGGATTCGCCGTCATCCGGCACTAAAACGCTCGCGGAGATTTCCTTTTCATCAATAAAGCTTTTCAATTCATTTCTTGATAAAGTCCAATGATTTACCGCTTCCATATGGCTAACAACAATTTTTGATTTCGGGGCGACCTTATGCACTTCATAGATATCAGCTTTCCCCATGATTAAAGAACCACTTCCATAAAATTGATTATCACCGCCGTTTACAACAATGACTTCAGGCTTATGAGTTACGATCGTATCTTGAACCGCTTCATACCAAACCGTATCTCCAGCCACGTATAACGTTTTTTCATTTAGGTGGTTGAATACAACGCCGCACATGTTACCGGCCAGCTTTAATATTTCTCCTCTTCCGTGCTGGCCTTTCGTTTTCGTTAACCGGATGCCCTCAAAGACTGTATCTTCTTGCAAAACCTCAACATTCCGAAACCCTGTATTTCGAACTTCTTTAGCATCCACTTCATCTTGTACAAATAGCTTGATGTCTTTCGGCAATACTTCTTTGGCAGCATCATCAAAGTGGTCTGGATGAAGATGAGTGAGGATGACAGCATCTACACGAACAAGATCTTCAATTGATACGGGCAAGCTGACTAGAGGATTAAACTGATCTTGTCTTAAAGAATTTGGGAAAGGCGGGCAAGTTCCCTTATCTGCCAATAATGGATCAATTAAAAACCTTTTCCCTGCGTATTCAACTATCAGAGTTGCGTTTCTTATTTGTTGAACTTTTATCTCAAATCTCCTCGCTCGTATCATTATTTTGGGTGCCAATCTGTTCATACTTCCATCATAAGTCCGTTTCCGACTTTTGTATTGTAAATATCGGCAATAACGATAGCAGGATTTCCGATTTGTAAACGGATCTGCCATTGTAAGTATGGTTGGCACAATTCAAGTTTTTTGATAAGCTGAAAAGCATAAAAAAGATTTTTATGACTACCTCAATCGAGGTCATTTGACTAATGCGCGGAGGGGAATTATGCAGAAAACAAGCATCGTCACCTTCAATCAAAGTCCGATTCAATACGGAATTAAAATGAATGCAACGAACTACGTGGAAAAGCATGCCCATATTAATGGTCAGAGCATGTGGTATTATCAATTCACGGTTGCGGGCCAGACTGATGAACTCCCCATTGTCCCCGACGGTTGCCTCAGTGTATTTTACTGCTGCAATCCTTGTTCTCCACATGCGATTCTGTACGGGAGTATTCTGCGAGGAACAACAATCCGGTTAGAGCCCAATACCCTTTACTTTTGCGCTCGATTTACGCCTGTGCAGAGCATGAATTTTCACATACTATCGTTTCGCGAAATTGTGAACACCCAGGTATCTCTCATTGACACGTCGAAAGAGTGCGTCGATATTTGTTCCATCATCGCTAATCTGCATACTATCGAAGAGAGAATCGCTTATTTTGAACAATCCGTACTACCCCGAATACTCAAAACTGAATACCGATCGACTTCACAAGTGATCAATCACGCGCTTCAATGCATATACCGTTCCGGAGGAGGAATTACAATAAAGGAGCTTTCTGGAGAAGTCGGCTATTCCGCTCGATATTTACGTCTTCTGTTTGAAGAACACTTAGGGATATCCCCCAAGTTATTCAGTCGAATCATTCGTTTTCAAACTTCCCTCGCCTTCCTCCTTGGCTCAAACACGAATGTCAGCGAAGTTGCCATCCAACAAAACTATTTTGACCAATCTCACTTTCTAAAAGATTTCCGGGAATTCAGTTTGTTTACACCACAGCAAGTTCGAAAAATGAGTGAAGCGCGTCAATTCCAACCAGCACAATAGTCGGATTATTAGATTTTCCGCAGACGAATTGAACATCTTAATATATCTGTATAATATTTACGGAATGAGGTTTTATTTCGATGTACATGTCCTCTCTAAAATTGCCGAGATCTTCTTTAAATATCACGACCTCATTCTTATCAACATCGTTATAGGAGTCCGGTGTTTCGCCACTAATCCCAAGTAAAGTTACCTTTGTGCCGCTGCATGAAAAAGAAAGGGAAATTTTTTGGCTTTCCACCGGATGTTTATTGATTACCGACAAGGCAATACCCGGTTTATCCGACCACTTTGTTGCAAGTATGTCCAAGGTGTCTAGTTCCATTTCCCTTCCGTTCTTATGAGTAACTCTCATAGTAGGCATGCCTTCGGACCACAAATCAATAATCGTGTCCCCAAGATAATTAACATAAAGATCGAATACATGGTACGTGCTTCTCAAAACAATTCCTTCGGAGTAGCTATAAATGCAACCTCTCGTATTAACAATAGGCGCAAAATTAGCCATTCCTACAATATCGCAATTTCGATTCATGGCACTTAAGAAGCTAGCCGTAAAGATCGCGTCTGCCATGGTATATTGGCTGTTATCATCATTTTTATCCCGCGGATCCAAAAAGTCCTTTTTATCGATCCCTTGTTTAATGGTGTGCACATTAGGATGATGCCAACTTCTTAAATTCCATTCGTCAAAGGCTATTTTAATTTTCTTATCTAATTTCATCGCCCTTAGTAGACCTCTGACTTCATCAATCGCATGATCAATACCGATTGTGTACGCCAAGCATTGTTCATACGTTGCTAAATCGTTCTTCTCCGGAACCATATCCCAATATTCATGAATGGAAATCCAATCCAGGTAATCTCCACAATGTTTTAGTAAATCAATATTCCACTCCAAATCAGGGAGGGTCATGCGGCAGAAAGCTCAGTCCGTGGATCAACATGCTTCATCATTTTTGCAGCTTCTCGGACTAATCGTCCCCACTCATCCGCTGATTTTGCCCCAATTTCCCAAGAGCCATAATTTTCATTTCCAATGCTCCAGTACTTCACTTGGTAAGGGTCCGGATTTCCGTTTTTTATTCTCCACTTTGCATATTGACCTTCATTCTCCAAGTTGCAGTATTCAACCCAATCGCTCATTTCTTCTGCTGTTCCCGTTCCCGCATTCGTACAGATATAAGGCTCACAGCCAATTGCTTTACACATTTTCATATACTCATCTGTACCAAATGTATTTGGATCTTCTACACGCCATGCTTTATCAAAGAGAGGCTTCCGATCATCACCAACTGCATCCTTCCAATGATAAGAAGAAACAAAACAACCACCTGGCCATCTTAGAATAGGAACCTGAATTTTTTTCATTGCTTCAATGATATCGGTACGAAATCCGTCTTCATTAGCAAAAGGTGATTCAGGATCGAAGATTCCATTGTAAATCTGTTTGTGGAAATGCTCAATAAAATGTCCATAAAGCATTAGACTTCTTTGACCGTAGCTTCTCTTTTCATTGACTTGGATTTGAACCATTCTATCATTCCTCCATCTGATATTGATGCTGATAAGGAGATGATATCAGTCCCAAAATAACTAATATATCAGATACATTAGTTTTCTATCAAAAATATTATCTTTTTGCATATAGATTTCGATATTGATGTGGCGTCACTCCGACAATCCTCTTAAAGCATTGCCCGAAATGGCTTTGAGAACTAAATGATAAGTAGTTAGAAATCTCATGAATTTTATAATCCGAGTATTTCAAAAGCTCTTCACTCTGTTTTATTTTTTCCCTGCAAATATAGCTTTGTATGGTAATTCCTTCACCCCTACTAAATACGGAAGATAAGTAATCTTTATTCACACCTAATGCCGCCCCAATTTCACTCACACGAATATTACGATTCAAATGTATAAAAATATATTCTTTGGTCTTTTCGACTAATTTATTTTTATTGTTCGATTTATTCAGTCGCTTGACTGCTTTAGCAAACTCTATTTCTGACTGAATCGTTGCTGCTTGAATCCGCAAGACATTGTTCAGATTCTCGATGTTTAAGATGAAGCCATCTGCCATCGAAAAAGATAATTCTGGGGATAAACCTCCTCTAATGGTCGCTCTTGATGCAAGCACGATGACGATAATGGCCATATTCTTTGCCTGCCGCACTGGATTGCGAGCTACTTTCCCCAGCTCCCCAACCCAAATTTCCTTTTGACACGTTATCAAAAGATCCACATCGCCATTTTGTATGCTTTCCAGCTTTCTTACTTCATGATCATAGGGGTTATGAGGTATTCCAACTTCTCGATGGTGAAATACAATGTGGCGAATCTCATTATTTGCAGCATTGATATCGTCCTCGGTGATACCGTTGAATTTGCAGAGCTCGTCATAATAAATTTGTTCACCCGTTAAAAAGTGATTGAGCAAAAGAATACCTTTCAGTAATGTATTGAAGTCACAGAAAGGCAGTTTATAAGATTGATCATCCCGAAGATTGTGTTTTTTCACCATATATTCTGCTAAATTATTATACTCATTGATGATCTGAACAGGGCCAATAAGTATTTTTTCATCATTCTTCAGCACTATCAAGCTGTAATAGATATGATCTTTCTCGCTAAATATTACTGGAAAAGGTTTCATTTCTTTGCTTAGAATTGTTTTTAGAAACTCTTTATCCATGTGGAAGGGATCATGCCCAGTTGGTGTATTCCCATAATTCTCTACTATTTCACCAAAAGGGTTGATTCTTCTAATTTCGGTATGAATTAAATCAACGATTTGCTCGAATATATACTTATCGTTCATTTTTATTCACCTGCATTTTTAATTTTAGCACATGCGTGTTACTTCCAAAGAAATGGCCAGAACTCCGCGCTAGTATCTAATCTAGATTATACAGATTCTTCAATCTACTAAGAAGTCAGAAAAAATGAACGAAGAAGGAGGAAGAGGTGTGTATGTAAATCTCTTCGCATCCGTTAGGCTATCCCCTGCTGAAAGTATGCTTCTCCCGAACATAGACCTTGCTGTTTACATTTGCGAAAACCATGAAAAAAACTTATTTTCCACCACCACACCACTGTGTGTTGCCATAATTGATGAGAACATCCAACGGAAAAATGTTGATGCATCAAGTCGTGTTTTCATATTTAATGAGAAGGGTTACTTTAGTAAATGCTGAATAAGATGCACATTTTCAGTATAAGTGGAGAATTCTCGCAAAACTGGATTTGCATATTTATTCACCTACATACATCGATTATGGAATCAAGTCTCGGCTCTCGCCAAAAGCGATCTTCTCCTTCCTTAAAGCCCTCCGTATCCATCCAGATATGGTCATTCCAGTACCAATTTTCTTGAAAACGAAGGAGTTAATCCGTGTCGGATTTCGTTAATGGAGTATAAGCGCAAGAAAACGGTCGGCGGCCGAGAAGCGAAACTCGCATCGGCGCCGGTCGAGACGATTGAATACCGGCTGAGCGAAGACGAGCAGGTTTGTTCGTTTTGTGCGGGAAAGCTGCACGAAATGAGTACGGAGGTGCGGCGGGAGTTAAAGCTCATCCCTCCTCAAATGAACGTAGTGGAGCATATACGCTATGTGTACGGATGCCGTCGTTGCGAACAAGAAGCGATTTCCACGCCAATCGTGACCGCCCCGATGCCCGCACCAGTGTTACCGGGCAGTCTGGTATCGCCATCGATGTTGGCGTATGTCATGAGCCAGAAGTACGCGGATAGCCTGCCGCTATACCGGCAGGAGCAGCAGTTCCTGCGTTTGGGCATTGAGTGGTCACGCCAAACGCTAGCGAACTGGATGATTGCGGGTGCAGAACGCTGGCTAACGCCGCTGTATGACTACATGCATAAGGAACTGCTTAGACGAGACATTGCGCATGCGGATGAAACGACCCTTCAAGTGCTCAAGGAGTCAGGGCGTGCAGCGCAATCGAAGTCGTACCTGTGGTTGTATCGCACCGGCCAGGTCGGTCCGGACATCATCCTTTATGACTACCAGACGGGACGAGGCGGCGAATATCCGGGCAAATTCCTCAAGGGATTTACCGGTTATCTGCAGACCGATGGATACAGCGGCTACAATCAAGTGGAAGGTGTCACGCAGCTCGGTTGTTGGGCTCATGCAAGGCGGAAATATCACGAGGCCCTTCAAGCATTACCTGCAGGTCAGCGTTCCAACACAGCAGCGGCGGAAGGACTGGCCTTCTGCAACGCTCTCTTTGAGGTGGAACGCAAGTGGAAAGATGCGACGCCCGAGCAGCGTTATGAAGCCCGACTTGCGGAGAGTCGACCGATCTTGGACGCGTTCTCAGCTTGGTTAGAAGCTCAGCGGTCGCGTGTACTGCCCAAAAGTTTGTTAGGTACGGCGATCACTTACTGTACGAACCAGTGGGAGAAGCTGAACGTATTCTTTCAGGACCGACGGCTAGAAATCGATAACAACCGCAGCGAACGCTCGATTAAACCCGTGGTTATCGGTCGAAAAAATTTCGTATTAAGCAATACGCCGCGCGGAGCCAAGGCCAGCGCGATCATTTACAGCATCGTTGAGACGGCTAAAGCTAACGGTCTTAAGCCACATCTGTACTTGCAGCATCTGTTTGAGCGGTCGCCACAGCTTCCCAATCCAGCAAATAAAGAAGCACTGAGCAAGCTTGCTCCCTGGTCAGCGTCATTACCGCTTGTATGCCGCATCTATTCCAAATAAGCATCGTTCAGCCCCGTTCCATCCAAGACGGGGTTATACGGTGTTCCTTCAATGCTCGTGTTTCTTAATAATGTTGTTTAAATGGAACTCTTTTTTGGGATTGCCCTAAGCGGACATTGAATGCTATCGTATGCGGTCGTAATCGCAAAGGAGACAGCCAGTCTATTAATCGTGTTGAAGTGCCGCGATCACATCGGCAACTAGCCGATCGGCTCCAGCGATAAGACCATCTGGATGAGATGACATGCCCAGTCGCACCACGACCAGATGCTGGGAGGGTACGATTACAACATGCTGCCCCATATTGCCCATGGCGAAAAATGCATCATCGGGCACATGGGGCATCCCCCATGGAAGACCATACGGCGCTTTGCCACTCGCAGCAAGGTTAATCCAAAAGCCGGCTCCATAGCCGGTATCAAGCGTCTGTGAGGACGAGTATTTAACCCACCCTTTCGGCAGGATGCGGTCGGTACCCACCACGCCGTCGTTCAGGTACAAAAGCCCAAAACGAGCCCAGCCACGCGCAGATGCCAACATAGACATTGCACCGTTTGGTGTGCCGGTCGCATCAAACTCCAGCGTCACGTGGTTCATGCCGGTCGGCCCGAAAAGTTCACGCTGTGCAAACTGTCTAACATTTGAGGCATGACCACCGATGGCATCGCGGATAATGCGCGAGAGAAGGATAAAGTTTCCATCAGTATAGGCCCATTGGGTTCCGGGCGTAGCAACTAGTTTTGCCTTCTCGGCGAAGCCCGCCATGTCTCGCTCGAGAAATATCATTCTGGAAGCGGGGTCGAATCCTGTACTGGTTTCTTTAAGAGCAAGTCCGCTTGTTTGCCGCAACAATTCATCTGTTGTGATCATGCGACGCGGATCCTTTTCATTTTGCCATGCTGCAATAGGTGCGGGTTGGTCGACATTCAGTTTTCCCTGCCGGACCAGAATGCCGATCAGCGCGTTGGTGACGGATTTTGTCGCCGAGAATCCCAATAATTGCGTGTCCACACCTATGCCAGGAGCATAACGCTCGGCCACGATTTTTCCGTCTTTGACTACAACGATCGCTTGGGTACGAATATAAGGCGGTTGCTCACGCTCTGCAAAAGCTCGGTCGAGCGCGGCGGCAAGTTGTTCGTTCCTAGGCACAACCACGGCGGATCCCGCTATTTCAGGAGCTAGCGAATCCGATGGGGCGGCTGTGGAATAAGAATCAGCAGTTGTAGCCAAAGTAACGTCCTCGGGTGAATGCACCAACATGCACCCCATCCCATTGCCATACACCGCCCGAGTTTTGTAAAGTCCTGCAATTGTCGTTGTTACATCGCGTTTTTCATGGTCAACGTTGATGTGAATCAAACTGCTGATGAGACGAATGGCTCCTTCAGGCTTGACCATGTCCGTGTAAACCTGATTGGAGTCCATGCCCGAAACAAAGGTTCCAGAACAGACTTCTTTGCTGGTATAACCCGAAGCAACCATCAATGGCTGATAAAGCACAAATCCTAAGCTAACGAATAATGTTAAAACGGTGCGATTGCCAACAAAGTAAACCTGCGTTTTCTTTTACTTCTAAAAAGGATTGCCAAGGGGTGAGTTTTGCGGAAGTTCATTTCGTGTCAACTCCTCATGCCCTAAAGTATACGCCGTATACGGCCATTATACGTATACAGTGTATACTCGTCAACTTTCTGTGTTATAATACTGTTATTATTTTTCTTTCGGGGGCGTCGAACTGTGGTCCACAATAACAATGATCAAATACCTAAAGGTACCTATAACCGGAAAGGCCCTGTTCGCCTTAGTCGAGAGGCCATCGTGGGGCTGGCATTGAGTATTGCGGATACGGAAGGAATCGAAGCGGTGAGTTTTCGGCGCTTAGCCCACGATTTCGGCGTAACACCCATGGCCATCTATCGTCATGTACGCAACAAGGATGACCTGTTAGATGCCATGACCGAACTTATGCTGGCTTCTTTCGATACCTCGGCAGTCAAAGAGGCGGATTGGCGGGAACAGGTGAGGGGATTACTTTACGCTCTTCGTCGGGTGTTGCTCGACCATCCCTCGGGCAGAAGCTTGCTGTCCAGGCGATCCCTGCCTTCAACGAATAGGCTCAACATATTCGAGACTTCAATTGGCATCCTTCGCAACGCTGGTTTCGAACCCCAAGAAGCATTCTTGATTTTTGAGCATTTGCTGAATCAAGTGGTGTCGCTGGTTGCGACAGGAGATGGTTACGTACAAGGAACGGAAGAAGAACGTCAGGTGTGGGGGGCTAAATTGTTGGGGTTCTATGGAGGCCTTCCACAGCAACAATATCCTTGGCTCGTGGAAGCGGCCCCGAATATTGCGGCTTGCGTCGATACGGATCGTCACTTCAAGTTCGGTACAGACCTCCTAATGGCTGGAGTGGAGGCAATGGCGGCCTCCAAACGATCAAAAAATCTTTGAGGATAATAGCCTTGAAATTGACTTCGAGATCCCCTTCATCCGGCCTATACCGTAATTCCACAAGGTAACATCATCCCCACCCTTCCCCCAGGCAATTCCGGGGCAATTCCCCTCCCCGGGCGGTTAAGGCCAAAAATTTCGCCTCACTTGTGACATGGGTTCACCGCTCACGATCTTAAACTATACTGCCCGTTTCGGCCGCGGTCGAAAAATAACTCGCGTCTACTTACGTGCACACGTAACTTTCAGCTACGCGAATGATCGCATGAATCCCGTCGCTTTTCTAGGTGTGCGGAATTTGACGCTTACAAGCTGCAGATAAGCACCGGATGATATGTTTGAGACAGGACTAAACAGGGCGAACTAAACGTCGCCCGGATAAGCTTTCCCAAGTACAGATTCCTCAAGCCCATGTACAAGTGCGATTCCCATTCGCACAAAAAAGCCCTGGCCACTCCGCCCAGGCTTCGTTATAAAATCTTTGAATGTCCAATGGATTACAACCATTCCCCTAATTTTCGGATTAGTCAGTTCCCTCTGGAGATAACCTCCGACAGCGTCGTCTCTGAGACTTTACAGATAAAACTGCTTGTCGGGACTGCAAGTCAAGGCGTTTGACCTGATCGGCAAGGATTACCCCCGCAATAGGCAAATCCTGCGGAATTATCGCTGCAAAGGGATAACCCTTCTACCTAGACTCCATTTTTGAAATCTCTATTTCGTCACGGATTCAGGTCCACAGGAAAGAACCCTAGCTTTTTTAATGTATTCATGTAAATTTCCAATTCATCAGTATTCATAATACTTTTTATATTCATTAAAGATTTCAAACAACTTGAGATTACGGCTTTCCGCGGATTCTCAGACATTGCTTCATTCTGCACAAATTGCAACAAATCAAGGGCGTGTTGCCTATTATCGTTATTCGCAGGAAGTTTCTCAATTAATTTCTTTAAATTCCCAGTACTTAACATAAGGTCATTATAAGGGAAATCTACTTGTCCTATACTAAGTAAAGACTGTTCAAAATCTTCAATATTAAATAGCCGTATTCGCTTATGTTTGAGTAATGAAAGTACTTCATCTACTAGACTAAAACAATAATTGCAAATTTCAATCATAGGTTTTGGTTGGATTTGAACATTATTTATTTCGTTGGCATTATGCAGAATCCCCGTTAAAAAAATTGTAGCATCAGCAATATAATCTCGATATTCTGGGTAAATCTGCTTCATCCTTGTGAAGAACCAATATGCCCATTGTTGCCTAATCTGTTTTAAGAAAGCAATAATTTCATTATCGTTGGAAACTAAAGCATCCATGAGCAATGCATCTACTTTTTTTCTATGCGATAGTTCATCATAACTTCTAACTGACGAATAAAGATATCTTTGTTCTTTTCATCCTGTCCGATTAAAAGTTGATCACGATCCACATACATTTTTTCTTCGGAATACACAAGTACATCCCTGAATAGCTCTCCTTTTGTTTGAAAGTGTTTATAAAAAGTTCCTCTTGAAATATTGGTTTGGTCAAGAATATCCTGGATCGATGTGGCATGATAACCTTGCTCAATAAAAAGACGGAGAGCCGTAATTAATATATCGGTTTTTTTCACCTGCATCTTATCATCCTTTCTGCTAACATTATACACCAAATACTATATGTTTAAATGTATACTCCGAGTATATTTAGTGATTGATTTTTTGGTCATTCAAGTATAATATGGATCAAGAACTATGAGTATAAATTTAAACTCAGGGTATAAATGAGGAGGAGCTGTATAAAACACCAGTCGCAAAAGCCATAGCTCATTTCGCTGTACCGATGATGCTAGGCACTGCAATGAGTGTCATTTATTCTATTTTGAATGCTTATTTTCTTGGCACCCTTAACAATACAAGAAGTTAATAGGAGGAAACCAACATGGGGAAAGAACAGTCTCTTCTAACGTTTAAGCGGACTGTACTTGTGGTAGTTATGCTTGCAGGTGCTTTTGTTACCATGTTAAATCAGACACTGCTCAATACCGCTTTGCCACAAATCATGAAGGATCTATCCATTTCCGCCAATACAGCTCAGTGGTTAACGACCGGGTTCATGCTTGTCACCGGGGTGTTGATTCCGGTTTCTGCTTTTCTAATAGAAAAATTTTCAACAAGAAGACTGTTTATTACTGCCATGTGCCTGTTTGCGTCCGGGACATTGATGGTCGCTATGGCACCAAACTTTCCTGTTTTATTATTCGGGAGGATTCTACAGGCGGTAAGTGACGGGCTCATGCTCCCGTTAATGCAAACGATCTTTTTAATGATTTTTCCTGTTAAGCAACGTGGGTCAGCAATGGGTATGGTGGGACTGGTAATGGCTTTTGCTCCTGCGATTGGACCGACACTTTCCGGTTGGGTTGTTGGTAACTTTTCATGGCGAGCCCTCTTTTATATGATTTTCCCAATTGCTGTACTTATAATCATTTTTGCTTCGTTTATGCTTGAAAATGTTACCAAAGTGACCCGTCCAAAAATTGATATTATGTCTATTATTTTGTCATCCCTTGGATTTGGAGGATTGTTGTACGGCTTCAGCGGCGCAGGTAATCATACCTGGAACAGTTCAGAAGTGGTCATTGCTTTGTTTGCCGGTACGGTCGCAATTGGTTTGTTTATTTGGCGGCGACTGGCTGTTGAAAAACCGATGCTTGAGTTCAGGGTGTTAAAAAACTGGACCTTCTCATTGACCTTATTTATCGGTATGGTTGTTATGGTGACGATGATCGGCGTAGAGCTTTTTCTTCCGCTTTATATACAAACGGCAAGAGGCTTTACACCGCTTGAATCGGGTTTGCTCCTGTTACCCGGTGCGATTGTGATGGGGATTATGTCGCCGATTACCGGGAGGATCTTTGATAAGATTGGAGCACGATCGTTGGCTCTTATTGGTTCGGTTATCTTAGTAGGTATGACGTTCTTGTTCAGTAACATGACCGCTTCAACGCCATACTTCTATATGATGGTGATTTACGCCATACGAATGTTCGGAATATCTCTTATGATGATGCCAGTCATGACGGCCGGATTAAACCAACTGCCTGACCATTTGATTCCACATGGAACCGCGATAAGTAACACGTTGACGCAAATGGCCGCTTCTGTTGGAGCGAGCCTTGCTGGTTACGGTTATGACGAACAATACAGCGGCGCCGTGCAGCAAAAACTTCCCAATCCAATGATTCATGGGGTCTCAGTTGCCTTTACGTTCTCCACCGTTTTGGCATTCTTTGCTTTAGTATCATCATTCTTTATAAAACCGATGAAAATATCACAGAAAGAAGTTACACAAGACGAAGGCGGTTCTGCTACTGAAAGCTAAAACGGGTCTGCGCGCTGCCAAGCGAACAAAAGTCCGCGAAATTCGCGGACTTTTTAGCATTTATATTACTCATCTTTGTTATACTAGCCCGTTTCTTCGAGACTCTGCTTCTCAAAATAACGTCGGTTTTTCAGTGACACTATAACAATATGGCGACTAATTAATTGTTCGCTTTGTGTCGTCATTCGGAGCGAATGCCCTAACAAGAAAAACTTGACGGGTAATTAACTTTCCCTGTCCCTGCTGTTAGACTCACGATACTCTCCGGGGGCGCCCGACGGGGATCCGAATCGGACAAAGTGTGCACTGGCGAAGGTCCGTTATGGATCCCCTATGATGAAATGCATTTTCTCATTAATTGTGAAAATATTTCTCATCAATTATGAAAAAATTATCACTAAATATGACAACACACTGGCAGATTGAAATAATGTTGTTTAATCTAATCTTAGATAAAATAAGGAATTAGACAATCTGTTCATATAAATAAGTTGTTTAATCTTTCTGTTAAGATTTTAAACTGACAGCTGACTTGTTGAAATAAAGTTCTTTAATAACGATAAATTTATTTACAAATGAAAACGAGCCTCTGAGAATCAACGCTAGGGCTCGTTTGAGGTGGTGAAGACATTTAGTTATCCTCACAAAATGTTGTTTTCTTTTTCAAAATTATGACTTTACAGCGTTCTCTTGCGGGACTCTGCTGCATTATATTAACAAGGCGATAACTGTTCCTCTAACCATAATCTTCAATTTATCCGAAAGTTTCATATAGGCTGGATGAAGAACAGGAAACCGAGTTACAGCTAATCTTCGATACCTAGATTCTGGAATCTCTCTATAACTAATGGTATTAACCTTTTTAAATACTGTTCCTTTGTCTCTATTGCTTGATTAATTAAGTTAAACGATTTTGGATAAAAAAACATACATTCTACTCCGTTTCATTATTACGTGATTAGTCGATAATCACATCAATTGGGTTGCCACTTCGACCCCTGAATAGCATCCTTGAAACTAACAATGAATGCTTCACACCTTCAATTTTCCCTTGAAGGAATAGATCATTATTACTACCTTCGAGCTCTAACTGAAGCTCATTCAAATACTTTTCAAAATGTTCAATTAGATATGCCAGTTCTTTTTCTTCATTCATGTCCTTTCAACCCCGATACATGTCAGTATCCCATCGTTCCTTATAAACCTTTTCCGTATCTTGCGAAGACATTTCTCGTAAATTCTCCTCAAACTGCAGAATGACAGCACTAGCATCAAATACTTCTGGGTATCCTACCTTATCGAAGGCGACTACTAATGCACCTATTGCCTGGATAGACGTTAAGCAATTCGAATTTTCATGAAGAAGATTATCAAAAAATAAGGATGAATTCGAAACCGCACCTTCTCAATAATTTGATCTTTGCTCTTCAGAAAACCAGTTAATGATTCAAGGTAATTACTTAATGTATTCTCCGGCTGCATTTTTTTCAAATGGGACTCTAGTAAGGCAATTATAATATCGACTTTCTCAGAATCAGTTAATCCCATCGTGTTTTCGCTCCGTTCTGATTTCGATTTTATGAAGCGATCACGTAGATTTCCAACATAAATAGAATCAGGATCGCCCGGGTTGTATTTGCGCTTCAAAGCTCTTTCAAACTCATCAATAATTTTTGCAAAATCATGTACGTTCGGCTCAAGACCAAAAGCTCTCTTGGTCCCTCTATAATGGCGAAGGAAAACGGTCTTTGCTTCTTCACCAGGATAACCTAATTGTTGCAGTTCATTAATAACTCCTAAGGCATAATGTCTATACATAATTCGTCGGCTTGTCATTCCGTCATCCTCCGTCATACTCTCTCCTATAAGATAATTATACCCAATAGCGATCAGTCGAGACAAAATTCTTTACCATATCATCTGCATGCGCCGCGGCCGTATGTACTCGCTCCTCGCTCTCCCATGTGAGTTAGTGATCATGCCAAGTGTTCAGGTCGCTGCTCTAGCTCCCACTTTTCTACGTGCAAGACGGACCGACAATTACTCGTTTGAATGAATTATATAGAAGAAACCGACTACCAAATAGGATAGACGGTTTCAATAGCCGCTATATTTAGTCCCTTGTATTAATTGAATTTCACCTAAATATTCAAAGCAATTCAGTCGGCAAGAAAACCTTCGTATAATATCTCATCAAGACTTTCAAACCGTGAATCATAGATATTAAAATGATTGTTAGACTGCTTATTCAATTACCTTTACTTGTGGGGAGGACACAAACATAGGTACTTTTATGAACATAAACATAAGCGCATAACAAAAGCCGGCCGCGGTTTCAGCAGATTCGCATGAAGTGACTGCTTGATCAAGAAATTTAAAGCAAATATACTCAGTCCAATATGTTAACGAGAGAACGAAAGATTGAGATGGATCTTCGTTAATTTATTTTGATATAACACATTGTTATAGTATCGATCCCTTAGCGTGTCGGGGCTCAATATATAATGGGCGTTGCCCCCGACTCCCCAAAGTGTTCCGTCCTGCATGAGAATCAGGGATTGACGATAGCCCGCTTCAACGGACTTGACTGAAGGCAGGTCGGGCACCTTTACAGGTTTTGCAACGCTCCCCCTAACTTTAAATTGCCAAGTTGACCATATTCATTATCTCCCCACGAATACAGAGCTCCGTCTCGATCCACTGCCATAGCATGGTCTTTCCCCACATCGACCTGAATGATATTCGCAAGTCCTTCTATCTGTTTCGGTTCCGGATCATCAACGTTCCCCATACCGAAGTAGCTTTTGATACCCCAAGTCCATACAGTGCCGTCTTGTTTGAGAGCTACTGCAAAATTATTGTTGTTCGAAACAGTAATGATCTCATGCAGGGTACCTAGTTGTTTTAACTCCGATTTTGTCGGTTGCGTTTGCCAAACTGTGCCGTCTTTTTTAAGTACCACTGTGAAATCATGTCCCGGGCTCACGGATCGAACTTCCGTCCATGGGGTTTGATAAGGTTTCTTATAGATGTGCTCACTCAAACTGTACGCTTGCCCCAGCTTCCCGTTTAAATTCGATCCCCATGCGAACACTCGGCCTTCACCGTCAACTGCATATATACTGGAGTGATTCATTTCAACAGAAACGATGTCTCGCAGCCCCTCTACTTGTCTAGGAACGATTGTTGTTTCATATTTTGCTTCTCCGTTGCCCCATAAGGCTCCGTTGTTGAAGCCCCAAACCCAAACTGTACCATCCTTTTTCAACGCAATACCAGCATCACTGTCCAGCTTGGCATCAATAACGTCTTGAAGAATCAGGGTCGGCTTCTCGTAAAACTGACCCCACGTCCATAAATCCCCTTCACCGGTAATGACCGCAGCATTGGTGGATATGATGTTCATTTTGTTAATGGTGGTAGGGGAAATCGTCTCTTGCTTCGCCCAAAGTCCCTTGTTTTTCTGTATGGCAACGGTCTGTAATGAGGTAAAATCACTATCTAAGCCATCTTTTTGCAGATCCAAACTTTTCGCCGCATATCCGTCTTCAACAAGCTTAGCATTCAAAAAGGTATTATCTTGCAAGTATACATTTACATGCTGGTGCTTGTTCCGATCGCGTCCACCGCGAATTTCAATCGACGCCTCCGCACCGTCCGGAATCAGCGACTTGATATATGCCGTTGCTTCTTGACCGTTATGAATAGGGGAAATGCCGGCAAAGCGGACGGTGTCTTCGGTTCCCTCCTCCGCCCCATCTGTGTATCGTATCTTAAGATACATTCCGTCCAAAACTTGCTCGAGATGGATGCCGCGCCTCACGGAAAAATCGATGGATACGGTTTGACTGGCTTCATTCCAACCAACCTTCGCTCCTAATGCTTCTGCAATAAAACGAACCGGCAACAAGGTAGACCCGCCGACAATTTGCCCCGGTGTTTCCAGATGGAGTTCTGTATTATTCTTATAAGCGATCTTCTTTCCGATTGTATAGGTGAGTTCGATATCACCAAGCTGAGCCGCCACAGTCTGTGTCTCCGGCTCCCATTGAATAGAGGCTCCCATTCCCACCAAAATACCGCGCATGGGCACTAATACACTGCCGTTCTCCTCCATTGGCGGGGTTTCAAAACTAAGGAGTGTTCCATTTAATAGCACCGATATGGGGCGCGGTATTTCGGAAGCCTTCGCCTTTGGGGTAAGGGCCCCTCCAATCAGAAATATCAAAACAAAAATATAGATTCGAGTTTTCATGGGTGACTCCCTTAAGTTGAATTTGGCATGATAAGATATTTTAATACTTCTACGCCACCCATTCTTTTCCTTTATTTGCATCGATTCTGCCCATGAGTGGAGCAAGTTGTCTTGCCTGACTAGGATTAAGCATCCGTTCTATGTATCCCCATTTTATGGGTATCCAAAAGCACCTATGTTTGTATCGTAAAAAAAGTTAGGCTATCCTCTATTTCGAAAAACATCCTAGGTTAACATTTACACAAAATCCGAATTTTGTACAGATGTCTTAAGATCGGTTTAATCCTTATGTTCCAAGTGGTGGCATTTTTTGTGTCGGATAGTGAGCCTGGATTTGTCGGATGACAAGAACCTTATCCCATTCCCGACTGAGGAAAACCCATCGCTAGTTGCGATGGGTTTCAATGCATTTTACTTCCTAAATTGTGAGCCTTGATCGACGTAACTTCGGTTGATCGACGTAACTTCGTAAAGCTTGTTTGAGGCTTTTCGAAATTTCTCAATGTTTGCGAGGAATTTGTTCTCGCTATGCGATAAGAAAACGGAATTCTGCAGCCTAATGCTCCGTTCCAAACATTTAATTGAATGAAGTTGGCCGGATTAAAATTTCGGCACAGATTTTCGTCATTACGATGTTATGTAACCATCGTCGGGATTGAGCTATCGTCTCCGTTAGCTTAGTCTTATGACCATAGTTGTTTGATTTGAAATCCATTCTTAACGACACAGATCAATACCCAGCGGGATAGTCGCTACACGTTTTGATTCCTATCGTAGCAAACCAAAAATAAAATATATTCAAGGCAATAAAAAGTCATTTCATATTTTTTAGCATTATTCTTCAATTATAATTTTTATTGGAGAACATTTGCCACCGTTACACTTACTTTCAGATACACTACAAGCAGCAATGCCAAGACGAACATCCATTTCTGCCTTTAAAACAACTTTGTCTCCAGGCTTTGAAATGGGCTCTTCAACAGAGATGCTTCCATTCGAATTAATTTTTGTATACATAAACAGATTAACAGGGTGAATGATTGGTCGTTGTTCATTTAAACATCCATTTATGTTTTCAAGGCAATTATGATGATTTTCTCCATTTTGATAGAAAAAATCATACATTTCGGGTCTACAACAAGGATGAATCAAATCATGTTCCCCTACATCATCTGATAACAATGTAAACATAGGATTATAAAGATTAGTAAAAATCGTGTCTCCAACTTTTAATTTTAAAGAGTCATTACAATCAATTGTGACTCCAGTGGATAGAAATTCTGAAGGGGTGCTTTTAGATACTGCAAAGAAATCAACAACTTGTTTTCCTTCTATATCTATAACTGTAATTTTTTCGTTTTTCTTTACTTCAATCGCTTGTCCACTGCATGCTTCTATAAAATATTCTCTTTTCACTGATTACTTCTCCTTTTGCATTATATAATTTATATATTATATTACGTTCATGGTAACTTGTCATTGTTCCCCTTCTGGCATAACTCTCCACTTCATTCTACTCCAAAAACAGTGGCATCACTCCTATTAAACTGCCCGTTAGCGCAACGATGGTAGCAGATCTTTTCGGGCCGGCCACCGTCGTGATCCATCGGGAATGAGATAATGTTCTTGTCAATTTCGGGAATGGGATAAAGTTCTTGTCATTTGATTTTGACAAGAACTTTATCCCATAATATAAAAATGCCGCGATTTACGCGGCAATTAATGAGATCATGTTCTTGTCACCCGACAATTCTTCTTCTTCTTTTCTTGTCGGATGACAAGAACATTATCCCATAAATGACAAGAACCTTATCCCATTCCCGACGGAGGAAAACCCATCGCTAGTTGCGATGGATTTCATTGCATTTTACTTTTTAAATTGTGAGCCTGAATACGTGTTGATCGACGTAACTTCGTAAAGATTTTTGTTGTTCTGTTTGAGGCTTTTCGAAGTTTCTCATAGATACACTTAGTGGCGTGAACGAATTCATACATCGCAATTCTTGCCTTACTCGTTTTGATTTGTTAGGACATTTTATGTCCTTAATTATTTTTTCTAGCTCTATATTTCTTGATTCTTTTTTGTGACTATCTGGACAACTTGTGAAGGGGGATTCCGATCAGGCAAAGACTCAGACGTAAAAAGGGACTTTTGCCTTTGCTACCTTTGACAGCCCTTGGAGAAATTTTCATCCCTATTTTAGGCCGTCCCAAAAGTCAATTTTCGATTTGCGGCCCCACTTAGCTATAGATTTCACGAAGAAAAAGAACCTTCCTGTAGAGCGACTCATATGCGCTTAAAAAGCCGACGCGGATCCGCCGGCTTACATGCGACTAAATGTGATTATTCATCTATACGATAGCGATGTTTAAGCGGCGTGATTGAATGAGGAGGGAATACATACCCTCGCTCCGAGTCGTACCGAGCATCTGTCTTTGCCATGCGCGTCACCTGGTCTGCGATAGCAAAGCCGTTAACCGTCACCCACGATGGGCATTTCAATTCAATCGCCTCGCTAATCTCCAAGCTTCCCGGTCCGACAAATGACACCGCCGCAGTCACAAACTGTTCCGGGTGGCGGTTGACAACAGCGACGATGACCTCACTTTTCTCATCGTGATAGGTAGCCGATACATCCAGACAAGCACTCACCGTCGCTCTACCATCACCATCCAATAACATCATTGATTCTGCTTCGCACGACAGCTTCCAATTCCCGCTGTGTTCCCGATAAAGTTGCAACGGATGATAGATCGTTTGACAAAACGAACCGTCCTCGTTCGTGAAGATCGGCGCCAAAATGTTGACCATCTGCGCGAAAGTCGCCATCGTCACCGTTTGACTCTGCCGCTGCATTACGTTCAGCATACTAGCGACGAGCAGCGCCTCCTTCCAGTTGAAGACTGCCTCCAGGTCCGCTACGTAATCGTCCGAACTCTGATGCTGCCAAATGCCCCATTCGTCAAGTGCAATCTGAATTTCCCGCTGTCTTGGCGGGAAGCGGTACCAGCGATCGAATGACTCAACCCTTGTAGGATAACGATCGAGAAGCTTTTTTGTATCGACGATCATGTCCTCCATTCGGACCGCATGATCAAACAAGTTGGCGTAGTCATCGTTCTCCGAGCGGGCATAATAGTGAAGCGAAAGGTAATCGCATATCGGATGAAGCTTATCCAGGATCGCCTTGTTCCACTCCGGTTTTTCCCCTACCATCACGAGCTTAATCGAACGGTCGGTCAACTTCATCTGTTTGGCGAACTCCCAAGATGCTTTAATGTATTCGTGCGGATCGTGAAGATAGCCGATATCGGGCACCGCAGCTTCCTCGTTGCCAAGTCCCCAGTACTTAACGTTATGCGGTTCCTCGAAACCATGGCTTCTGCGCAGATTGGCATAGTAAGTGTCGCCCGTTCCGTTGCAATATTCTACCCAATTGGTACGCTTCTTCAGCCGTCCCTGTCGTCATGTTGACGATGATGAAGGGCTCTGCTCCAATTTCTCGGCAATATTGAATAAATTCGTTTGTACCGAATGCGTGGTCGATGACCCCTCCCCAGATCCGATTGCTTTGGCGCTTGCGCTCCTCCTTCGCCCCGATGCCTTCCATCCAGTGGTACAATTTGACCATTGTGCCGCCGGGGAATCTAAGAAGCGGAGGCTGCGGCCCCTTTGCTTTCTCCAGCACGTCTTGACGAAATCCGTTTTTATCGGACAACGGAGAACCGGGGTGAAAAATACCTTTATCAATGCACCTTCCTAGAAATTCAATAAACTGTCCGTACATAAAATGATGAATTAAATTCTGCTTCTTCGTAACATTTACGTTGATTCGAGCTTGCATATTACAAGCACTCTCCTTGGTCGTATAGACTGTATAAAGCATTTCAAAACTCCCGTTAACTACTGACGCGATAAGCTTATTATAAAGAAGCGGCCTCGCAGCCCGCTTCCTCCTATGATGAACGCTCTTATTACTTAATGACTTCGTCAATCACACTTGTTGGGACTAAGCACGATTTAGGTCAGCAACTTAAGTGTTGCTCTTTTTCCACTCCTTGAACTGGCGGTTATATTCGGCAACGACCTTGTCCAGCCCTGCGGCCTTCATCCTCTTGAGTGCTTCCGGGAACATCTTGTCGTAATCGACCAATCCGAGCTTGATCGGGTAGATGCTCGTCTTAATCTCTGTCAGACAGTTCGAAAATTCCACCCCGACCTTACTCGCGTCGAAGTTAAAGCCTACCGTGACGCTGTTGATCGCGTTCTCATCGATCGTCGTCTTAGTTTTTACGTAGGTCGGATGTGTCTCCGGAGTCCAGCGCCCCATCTTGATGTTCCCCAACATCCAGTATTGCAGCTGATAAGCAGGGGCGTTTTTGTTGTCTTTTTTCAGCAACTCCATCTTGTTTGGCCCATTGTCTTTCCAATGGACATCCTTGATGCCGTACATGACGAGATCGAAGTTCTCCTGCTTACTGTAAAGCCAGTTCATGAACTCGATGGCCGCTTCAGGATGTTTACTGGTCGCAGACACACCGTTGGAGTTGCGAACGCCGTAAGATCGGAAATTCGGTTTGTTATTAAGATAGAAGGTATCTACAGAGGCTCCCTGGACTCTATTGGCCAAGTCCCCGATAAGCGCCTCGCCTTCGCGATAGAGGAACCTGCCGTTGGATTCTGCCTTGGCTTCGACTTCCTTTGGGACGGTGAGAATATCCGGATTGATCAGCTTACGGGTGTAGGCTTCCCGGAAAAACTTGGTGTCTTTTTTAAATTCATCTGTCTCAATCCAAGGTCTCACGTTACCTTGTTGATCCACATAGATCAAATCTTGGAACACTGTAAACGGATACGTATCGTAAGCCTTGTGCAGGTAAGCCGGGGTCTCTTCCTTCAACACTCGGATGTACACATCTTTGTTGTCTTCGGGCCAATTTTTCTTCACTGCCTCCGACATCGAGAGCATTTCCTCTGGCGATTTCGGCGGCTGCAGCTTGTTTTGTTTGAGCAGGTCGGTGCGAATGGTAATCATCCCGTCAGCAAAGGCCGTATCAGTCCAGAAGTCCGGAACGAAGTACGTCTGTCCATGAATCTTTGCGGCACCCCATACCCAGTCGGGAAGCGATTTTTTTAAGTCGGCACCGTATTTGTTCAGCAAATCGTCAATCGGGATGATACCACCGTTACTCGCGAGGATATTCGGTCCCTTCAAGTCGTGCATGATATGGATTAACTCGAACTCTTCGCCTGTTGACATCATTAAATTCGTCTTCTGATCCCAGACATCCCACGGGATATAGATTGCTTTGTACGTCAGATTAAGTCCGTCCTGCTCCAGCTTCTTATTAATGGCATCCTCCACCATAGCCTGATCCTGCGGCGCCGTGCCGGGCATGACATAACGAACTGGAAACTTCTTTCCGTCGGCGTCGCTATTGGCGTGAGCCGCGGATGCAGGCTCAGTGCTTCCCCCGGAAGCACTGCTCTCGCTCTTCGAATTAGAACAGGCCGCGAGCGCGGACGTTACAAGTGCAGCCCCAAGCAGCGGCGTCAGCGGACGTGTGAAACGAAATAGCTTTTCGATCATACGAACCCTTCTCCTTTAATCGTGTTTTGAAGTACATGACCCATAATAGGGCTGCACTGAAAGAAGGTAAACTTCGAAATCCGGAGATTGCTTCGATTTAAGGGCTTTTGCCAGCTGCGATTCGGAGCATGATTTCAATTATTCGGGAGTATCGGTTTTCTCTCCAGGTGGTTTCAAACGGCTGGCAAGTGCTTCCGAACGGTACTGGGCCGGCGATACGCCATACTTTTTTTTGAAAACGGTGTAGAAATAGGTCGTGTTAAAGATGCCGATTCGTTCGCTAATCGTATTGGCAGAGTCGTCCGTCTCCAGCAACAGTTCCTTCGCCTTTTCCAGCCTTACGTTTTTTAAGTAATCACTGAAGGACAATCCGCTTTGTGCTTTGAATATTTTGCCAAGATAGCCCGGCGTCAATTGAACCTGATCGGCGATGAAATCCAGCGACAGATCCGGCTTCGAATAATTCTGCTCGATATACGCTTTAATTTCTTCGATAATCTCCCCCTGTCTACCTTTTGACTTGGCTCTGATTGCCTGAGAGACGGCTATACAAATCCGCTTCAACTCAGAGATAATTTCCTCCACTGTCTCATAAAGCGTCAAGCTTGTAGCCATTTCCATTAGCGCGTTGGCTTCGTTCTTGCAGGCGGGTACTAAGGCAAAGTTCCTGTACATCGATATTACCAATTGATTCAGGCAGAGCAGCGCCTGATCGTAGGGAAGCTCGGCTACGTAGACCGCCAATGTATCGATCTCTTTAACAGCATTGTCGTCGCGAGAAGCCTGAATCGATTCCACCAGCGCCTTCTCAAGCGCGGATGGGTAGCGAAACTCCTCTGTCGATTCTTCGTCGTCTTCGCCGTAAAAGATTCTGCCTGCTCCGGCAAAGAACCTGTTTAGAAGCGCCTCCTTGGCCTTCTCGTAGGAATTGCGAATCTCGATGTCCGTATTTACGATCGTACCAATGCCGATGGATACCGTTATTTTGAAGTACTCCTCGACATGCCGCTGAACGTCCTGCAGTCGAGCATGCATCGTAATCGGAAGAATCGGAGAATCCAGCTTTCCGAGTATACCTATCTCATCCGTAGCGACAACGATAGCTTCCATTCCCGTCAATTCCTGGGCTATGTTACAGACAGCGAATCGTATTAGCGACTGCGATTGCTCCGAGTGTATATGGCTGAACGCGGCGAAGCGATCGATTTTAAGAACAATCGCGACGAAATCGCGGCCCTTTAGCGGCTCAAGGTAACGATTCGCAAGGTCGATCTGGCTCCCTTTAAAGTAATTCAGCAGATGGCTCTTCTTTGCGATCTGCAATGCCGGGCTTATGGAGGCAATTTTATCAGTGATGTCTTGAAATGCTTCGCCGAGCAGTGAATACTCGTTTACTTTCCGGCGTGCTCCATCCCCTCTGACCGCATAAGTTGAATTCAGCTTGCGCAGCAACTTGTCGAGCGGGTCGTACATATGGTTGGTCAGCCAGATTGCTGCTCCAACTCCGGCCAGAAACATCGCTAATGCAATGGACAGCACAATGGAACGGAGTCGTCCGAGATTCGATAGCAAGTCTTTGTAACGGTTTATGCTAACGAATGACCAGTTCAGCTCTTTGGACTTGACATAGCTGACTAGATATTTCTCGTGGGCAATGTTTATTGTGTAGCTCCCGCTTGTCTCCTTTGAAGTTAGCATCCTATTCAGATAAGCTTCACTGCCGACGTTCACGAGCGGAGATTCGCTGTCGCTTTGCATAAGGATGGAGCCGACATCGTCGGCAATGACAATAAAGTCGGCACGATTGCTTCGCATTTGCTGAACAAGCTCTTGGATGTAACTTTCGTTGATATTGATGACGATTGCCCCCTTCTTGGGCAGGTAAGAGTTGAAACCGGGCTTGAGCACGAAGGTGAACACCCGCTCGCCTGCTCCTGTAACTGGATCCTTGAACGTTCGCGGGTACAGGCCGCTATATGCAGTTTCAGATGATTTGGAGGTTTGATCCAGAAGTTCCGCCTCAGCTTGGCGGCTAACTCCCTTATTATTGATATAACGTTCCGTGTAACCATTATAGATACCGATGAAATTTAGGAACGGGTAGCCTGCCTGCACATCCGTCAAGGCGCGTACGACGCGGTACTCCTGCAGATGGTCGATTTCCGGATTGAACATGCCTGTTACGATGTCAGGATTGTTTAGCAAATGGTTGCCGATCTCGTACACTTGCTGGTTGACGATGTTCGCCACATAGCTTGTCTGGCGGAGCATTGACTGAGAGATGCCGGCAACCTCCTTTACCGAGTTGGCTGAAAAGAACATATAGAGCGCCGCGCAGACTACCCCGATCGTGATGGAGAGCAGCAAAAAAAGCTTAGGAACAGCTTGCGATAGGTTGCATAAAGAAATAGTTTCTTACGAATCTGCATCGACAACCCCCCGATACGCATAAATTACTTTTTGTATCAACATTGTAGCAAGTAAATTGTGCGCTTCATACCTAAATTGCCGGAAATCGAAGTCAATTTAAAAAAGCGAAATATCAAGTATCGGAAAAGTGGTGGGGATGCAATAAATCAAAGTTTAATCCAAAATGACACTGGGATAGTTTAGATATAGAGCTCGTCAAGTCAATCGAAGGAGAGGAATACTGAATGATCAAGAGTAAAATACAAAGTACATTCAAAGAAATAAGGAGAAATTCCATTGCGTACTCGCTCGCATTACCTGCCGTTATCTATACGTTTATTTTCGGCTACCTGACGCTTCCTTACATCCTGATCTCATTCCAACAGTTCAACTACAAGCTTGGTATTTGGAAATCACCATTTGTTGGCTTCGATAATTTTAAATTCTTCTTTTTATCAGATCGTGCCTGGCAAGTAACGTTCAATACAATTCGTTTGAACTTCCTGTTTATCGTCGTCGGCACAGCAGCGGCCTTATTGCTCGCCATTTTGTTTAACGAGTTAAGGAGCCGACGCTTTTCCAGAATTATGCAATCCACAATCCTGTTTCCCCATTTTCTGTCCTGGGTCATCATCAGCTATGTAATTTACAGTTTTTTCGCTGCTAATTACGGACTGCTTAATCAGACTCTGGCTTGGCTCGGTATTCCGCAGCAGAACTGGTATTCTGAACCGCGTTATTGGGTGCCAATTCTCGTCACCGTAAACGTCTGGAAAGAAGTCGGTATTTCGCTCGTCATCTATCTGGCGGTTATTGCCGGAATCGACTCTTCCTTGTACGAGGCGGCGACTATTGATGGCGCGAACCGTCGGCGACAGATCCGCTACATCACGTTGCCGTTGCTCATGCCTACGGTGATCATTCTTTCCTTGCTTGCGCTAGGCAAGATCATGTACGGCGACTTTGACATGATTTATGCGATCATTAAGGATAACGGCTTGCTGTATCCGACAGTCGACGTCATCGATACGTATGTATTCCGGGCTCTGCGCACGATCGGCAACCCTGCTCAGGCGATGGCCGTAGGGCTCTATCAGTCAATTGTCGGCTTCATTCTTGTTTTCGGAGTAAACACGGTAGTACGCAAAGTCAGTCCGGACAATTCCCTGTTTTGAACCAGAAAGGAGTCTATATGCGAACCTACAAGCCATTCGATGTCGTCAACAAGACGTTTATTGCAATTTTATCATCCGTTTGTACATTGCCTTTGCTGCTCGTGCTCATTGTCTCGATATCAGATGAGCGCTCAATTCAGAGTCAAGGATATAGCTTTTTCCCAAAACAGTTGTCATTTGACGCCTACCGCCTGCTCTTCTCAGGCAACTCTCCGTTGTTGCAGAGCTACATGGTCTCTATCACCGTCACTGCGTTGGGAACGCTACTTGCGGTAACGATCACATCAATGGCTGGGTATACGCTGGCGGCGCGGCATGTTCGCTACCGGGGCGGTCTAGCCATGTTTTTCTTTGTGCCAATGATATTCAACACGGGATTGGTCCCTTGGTATATGATGAGCACCAAGCTTGGTCTCCAAGACAATATATGGGCGTTAATTATTCCTTCACTTGTTTTCAGCCCATTTAACCTGTTCCTGGTCCGGAACTACATGAAGCAGATTCCCGAATCGCTCATCGAAGCCGCCAAAATCGACGGAGCGAACGATGCATTTATCGCTTTCAAGATTTTCTACCCGCTCAGCCTGCCCGTATTAGCTACCATTACACTGTTTTATGGCATCGGCTACTGGAACAATTGGTTTAACGCTATTATGCTAGTCGATCGCCCGGAGCTATATCCGTTACAGTACTTGCTATTCAAACTCAATTCTGAGATAAGCATGATTCAGCAGATGCAATCATCTTCAACCTCGATGTCGACGTCACAGCTTCCGACCGAATCCATAAAGATGGCGACTGCGATCGTCACAATCGGTCCGATCGTTTTGTTCTATCCATTCCTTCAACGGTACTTCATTAAAGGCTTGTTAATCGGGTCGGTTAAGGAATAGCTTGCTATACTACAACTAAAATTCTTTGGAGGGCGTGTCCATTCAATCATCACTTTCCTCCGATTGTCAAATCGCCGCGATAAGCGGGCTTTTAACTAGCTTTTTTTGATGGTTATTAAAGAATAAAAAAAGGAGCAGGTGCCCAAGGCAACCACCCCTTCTAACCATTAATCAGAATACAATCAGATATATAAACTCCTTAATTATTTAGTATCGTCGAATAGCCAACTCAGATCAATACTGAACTTCTTCCGTAATTCATTAAGGGTTTCTGCCGAAGGTTTCGTTTTCCCTTGCTCGAGAGAGAAGAAGCGCAACAATTTATTAGACTAGGCAAAGCGGCTCAAAAGAAACTGGGGTCTGCACCTAGTGAAGCCGCAAAAAGGAAAATGAAACGAGATCAGGACTTTGACGATAGTTTTGCTCAATGCAACGTATGCCGGCATTTTATTAAACTGTTCAGTTGGCGAGCTGTCTCGTTAATTGTACGACGGTCGCTTTGCTTGGCCCATAGGCCGATGTGAAGGATAATGTTAATTCGGATGCCACGGAAGCGATATTGACGATACGTCCGCTTTGACGTTCAACCATATGCTTGCCAACTGCCTGAGACATGAGAAAAACGGACTTGAAGTTTGTATCGACGACGAAATCCCAATCTTCCTCACTCAATTCGAAAGCTGTATGACGAACCGTCGTGCCAGCATTATTCACTAATATATCGATACGACCGAACTTCTCCAAAACCTGGCGAACGACTGAATCGATAGAGTTTTTATCGGTAACATCGCAAGTAATGCCTAGCGTGCGTCGCCCGGTTGCATGATGTATTTCGTTTGCAGCCTTGAGCACCTCAGCTTCAGTCCGGGCAGTCAAAACAACATCTGCTCCCGCTTGTGCCAACCCTTCAGCAATCGTTCGTCCTATCCCACGACCGGCACCGGTAACGATAGTCGCCTTTCCGCTTAAATCAAAGTTAACGTTTATCATTGCTATGAGCCTCCCGCTGGAAAGTACAGATTTTTTAGAGTAATTAGTGACTTTGCTTGATCGACTTGCGAAAAGCTCTCCACCTACACCACCTTCTGTAAAAAGTGGTTACTAAGGTAAAGTATGGTTGCACTTATGGATCTCCACATGAGCTCGAAGATTTTTGAGAGTTTGAGGGCATCCTTGGATGCAGTCTCAACCAGACCTTCCTTGCCACCCTCCACTCCAAACAGATCATCGCGAGGAACCAGGTCTCTTCTTTCATCTCCGATTTCCTTATTTTAACCAACAGTTTCCACATTATGTAACCTTCGTCGGGAATGGGATAATGTTCTTGTCAAATTCGGGAATGGGATCAAGTTCTTGTCATTGGATTTTGACAAGAACTTGATCCCATAAAACACAAAAGCCGCGATTTACGCGGCTATTAATGAGATAATTTTCTTGTCACCCGGCAGTTGTTGTTGATTGAAATCAAAGTGTCGGATGCCCGCCCCTACCTTTTCACGAGATCCTGTCACGCTTAGAACGAAATTTATTCTACCAAACCTTCTCCCGATTGCTTTTTGGCCTGAACAGGCCCTCGGCGTCGGTGCAAAAGCAGGGTGCTGCATGGTAAACCTACGGCACGATGATGGAATGAACTGTTTTCCCACACCCCCATCATACGATTCCTGAAAACAAAGGACCGGCTGTGCCGGTCCTTCCTCATGATCATACATGCAATTTTCCCGTATAGGGCTTTCCTACGTTCCGTGCTGCATCCCAGCCCGAGATGGTTTTCAGCCAAGCGGTCAGGTGGGCAATCCCTCGGCCTGGTAAAGCGGATCGACTGCTCATAGGGATTAAATATTAATGATCCGGATCCAAATAAACATCGACGGATTGCGTCTTACCCCCGCTCGACACATTGGCTGTAAAGGAGATGATCCGGCTTCCGCTATTGCCCGGCTGATAAACGTACACAGCTGTACCGGCTGCTTTGTCTACATCGATCCGGAGAGTACCCGGATGGGCCGGGTCGGTCCATTTGACATCGCTTACAAAGAACTGGGTACCGAACAAATCCATCGTGCGATATACGGAGTAGTTTTTAAATTCGGTTGCTCCATACAAGTCTTTTAACGTAATATCGCCGTACGTCTGCTTTTTTCGAACGATTCCATTCACGGTTTCATCGCCGGCGTTAACACTTAAGCCGTTAAGCAAAGACAGCCAGACCGTCTTGCCTTTTCCGTTCTCCCCGGCGCTCAAAGAAGCGGTAACGGGATAATCCTTCTTCACCTGCACGTTGGCGAGCGCAGCGGGTTCTAAGCCCGGTGCTATGGGAAGGATAGAAAGATACCAGCACGCTTGTTGTGCCTGCCCTCTTCCCGCGAATCCCGTATACATCGAAAGCAACCGAGTCATTCTTTGGCTTGGCTACCACCTCGGCGGCACTTGCATTGGAAACGCTAATGCTCCGGATGATTTTGTTCGGAAGCTGGACTTTGTTCCCGGAAGTGTCCTTCGCCGTCACTTCGTCCACGGTTCCGGCGAACCAGCTCAGCATCGCATCCGCTTCCGAGTACGGTGCCCGTACTCCGGGGGTGGACAGCGAGGACAGATTGGCGGACGGATTTACGGTAAGGCCAGTGCCGCCGTCCAGCTCGCTTGTTGCATACAGGCCGCCTGCGAACGGTGCCACGGTATAAATCAAATCTTTGGCTTTATCCGGCTTGATCAGCTCGACGGACCTCGTAGCGGCAGAAAGAAGACTTCGCGCCGAACCCGACTTAAACAATTTGGCCGTAACTTGATACGTTCCTTCATGGCCTTCCCCTGCACCGGGGTAAACGTCAAATCCGAATCGCGTATCGACCGGATCACGTTGTTTGCAGCACTGTAACCGGTCACCCGCGTATCGTCTCCGGTAAATGCGATCGTGTTCGGATAACCGGATGCAGGGTTTGCGCTCAATACCCAGGTTGGGGTTCCGCTGAAAGACCCTTTTGAGAAATAAACGTTGTTTGCAACCGTACCCGCCGTTTGGGAAAAGCTGATTTCCACTTCATAGCCCGTGTAGTCTTTATCGAAGTCTTCGCCATACTGGTCCTTAAATTTGAATTTGAGATTATTTTCCGTTAGTCCATTAGACGATCCGGTTCCAAACGGCACTAAGGAAGGCAGCATTTTCGGCTTCGGCTCCGATGAGAAGTACACCTGGCTGGGATAACGCTTTTCCAGAACCGTAGTGCTCCACGCAGCCGACTTCCCGCTCTTAACCACGATCGCATTAACCGTTAAGCTGCCCGATTTGCGTGTATTTTCCCCGTCGCCCTTCAAACCGCTGATCTTGACCTTTCCTTTGTTCTCCCCGCCGTTTCATAATTTCCGACCTGTACGCCCGCAGATCCGTAGGCGTAGACCTGGATATCGTTTGCGTATTTCTGCATATCGTCGTTGGATAAAATCGTTCCGAATTTATCCTTCACCACGACCGGTAGATAGACGTCGTCGTCCCCCCATGCGATCGTGCTGTTCATTGCTCCGAAGCTGACTTCGTACGGAATTTTCGGGGCGACCAGCTTGACCGTTTTGGTAGCCGTTTGACCGCTTTGATTGGCGACGACCGATAGACTGATGTCCTGATCCGCCAAGAAAGTGCTTCCATCCGCGGGGGTCGTGAAGACCTTCAGCACAGGACGGTCATCGGAGCCTTCGGGTTCATAAAAGTCGAAGCCTTTATCGACCGCCAATTGGTCGCCGTCCATCGTGGTGCCGCTGAGGAGCGCGCCCGATCCGGTATTGTACGTGGACGTGCCCTCCCGAAGCGTCTTCAAGTCCTTCACTTCGAAGCCGTACTGGTCATAAGCCTTATACGCGATGGTAGCCGTATCGCCGGCCTCCAGTTGTTTTTTATCGCCGGTAAACTGGACATCTCCAAGCTCCACCTTGGCAACGGACTGCCGGTCGCCGACCCTGAAGGTTTTGCTTGCCTGCGCCGTATGGTCCGGGGCTATGATCGTAACCGAGAATAACTGATCGCGGACAAGCAAAGCTGGCGAGCTGTTGACTGCTTTGAATACGTTTACAAAAATAGACTGCGCACTTCCGGAAACCTGCGGCGAGAGGTCCGGGCTCATCATAATACTGAAACGCGAGGCAGGCAGATCGGACTGCTCACCATACTGGTTCAAGGCTTTGAAGTCGATGCTGACTTTCTCGCCCTGCGCCACAATATCGGAAGCGTTTACAAATTCGATTTTGGTAATTTTCTCGTTTTGTACGGCAATCTCCGCCGAGCCTTTATCAACCGTGAGTCCTCTGCCTTGGACCGCCTCCAGCTTGACCGTATAAGTCCCCTCCGTCATCTTGCTGTCCAGCGTCAGCGCCGCTTGGTTCTGGTTGTCATTCCACTTCACGGCGACTGGTTTGGGCAGATGCTCCCCGGCTGACGCTCACTTTCAGCTTAGAGGTGTCCGCAATCGCGCCGCTCAGCATGACGGTGATCGATTTAGCGCCGGTCGCTTCCGCTTGGGCAATGGATACATTCGTGACCGTATCAGGTTTGGCCGCAGCAACCTGCTTCATTGCCTCGTAAGCGGAGAACAGAAGCACGTCGCGGGTGGCGGCGGAGGTGCCTCCGAACGTTCCATCCGGGCCGCTGGCCATCAGCTTCTTCTCCAGCGCCAAGGCTACATAGCCCCTAGCCCAGTCGGAGACGGTTTTGTCGCTGACACCCGGCGCCATTTTGGCCTTGGAATCCAGCTTCAATCCGCGCAGCAGGAAGGCGGCCAGCTGTTCTTTGGATACTTCACCTGCAGGATTGAACTGCTTATCCGCATAACCGTCGGTAATCCCGGCATTGTAAATCGCTTCGATATAAGGCGACGCGTACCCGTTGGCCGGATCATCCGCTTTGACGTCGGAGAATAAGGATGATTTTAACGATGGATCCACCTTCAATTGGAAGATCAAGGCGGCAACCTTGGCAAATTGAGCGCGGTTCATTTTTTCTTTCACCCCGAAAACCCCGTCGCCCACACCGTCAAAAATGCCCGCTTTGATCATCTCGTCGTATTTGGCTTTGGTCGCTGCGTCCAAATCCTTTAAGTCCTTGAAGCTCGAAGCGTCCTTCGCGGCATCCGATTCGGCGACCATCGCCCCACCTGCTCCCATCGAGAAGACTATAGCCAAAGATAAAATAACCGTTATGTTTTTTTTCATACTGCGACGCTCCCCTGTCTTTTTTCATCCAAAAATATTTCGTGAGCCGACTTGGCTCACGAAATATTTTTTAGAGACCATTTTCCGGTTCAGTCCAGCCCGCATCCTATTTCCTTCTTGGTTACTTCGTCCCCCAAAGTTCCATTCTGTCCTTCAATAGCCCTTCAAACTGTGCTTCCAGCTTGTGCACGCCGGCTTTATCCATATCATTCTGAAAAGCATCCCAAATCGCATCAAATTGGTCGGGAGATTTCATAATCATTTCCGGGACACGCTTCCTCACAATTTCCTGCAGCTTCTTCATGATCACGGCACCGTCTGTATCTTGCGGAATATTGATTTGCCAAGCGGCTCCCCATGGTTTAACGGGAAATTCCGACGCTTTCGGGAACAAATCCCTCCACATCTTCGCATTATATTTGGAAAGCACTTCCTTCTCCGGCGCAGAGTAGCTGTCCATGATTTGCTGTTCGCTCTTGATCGAATAAGTTTGTCCTGTCGGATCTTTCACACCGTCACCGTAGTAAGGAAACGGATATCCGTATACTCCGATCCCTGTTTTTTTGCCGAATTGCGGATCGTTCGTGCGGGCGACCATCACATCCGGCGGGATGACCCGTTTACCGTTTTCGATCTTGTAATGAATTCCTTCAATACCCCATGAGTTTAAGATCTGCGCTTCATCCGAACAGAGCCAATCTAAAAATTTAATAATAGCCACAGGATCCTTTGCCGATTTCGATATACTAACACCAAGGGTACGCCGAATAGCCTGCATTTTGGAAATTTCGGTTCTTAAAGCTTTCGTTCAAGGTTACGGGATACATACCATAGGTTAACTCCGGTTTGCCTGCCTGCTTCAAGGCTTGTTCAGGCTCCGCATACTGCCATTTGGAATCGATAAGGCCCAGTACCCGCCCGGAGGCGATCTTCGCTTTATACTGATCGTATTTTTGCGTAAAGCTTTCCTTATCCAATAGCCCCGTCGCATACATATGATTGAGCCATCTGAAATACTCCTTTTCTTCCGGACGCGTATAATGGAACACCGGTTTTTTCGTTTTATCGTCAATGTACCATTCCCCGTCATCGGAGCCGCCAGTGGCGAATAAGGCCGGGTTCGTCACACTTTGGGCGATTCTCCAATCTTCGGCAATCAGCGTAAGGCCGATGGTCGGTTGGCCGTTTACCGTCGGGTGCTTTTCCATATACGATTTAATGGCGTTCTCGAAATCGTTCACCGTCTTGATGCTCGGATAATTCAGTTCTTTCACGACTTGATGTTGAAGCATAAATCCGTCTTTCGGCTCCCACTGCTGTTCATTGACACCGTAGGTTCCTAAATAATAGATGGACGGGTCCTCTATACTCCACTTCAAACGATCCAGGTAAGAACCGTAAAGCTTCTTAATATTCGGTCCGTATTTCTCGATGAGCGGCGTAAGGTCGATAAGCGCCCCGGCGTTAACAAGCATATTGACGTCATTTTTGGCGAAGATAAGATCCGGATACTCCCCGCTTGCCGCCATCAAGGCAATTTTCTCTTTCGGATCGCCTACAGGATAATCGATGTTCAATGTAACGCCCGTAAGCTCCGTAATCTTCTTCCCCACCGGACTTTGCATATTCTCATAGTTAGAATTCATATCTGCGCTGAACATCGTGAATGTAACTGGCTTCTTTTCCCCATTTGCCGTTCCGCCTTTGTCATCCGTTGAGTTGTTGCCTGTACAGGCAGTTGTGGTTATCAAGGCCACCGCGATAAGAGCTGCGCCCCACTTTCTTTTCATATCCATTCGCATACCCTCCCCAGTTTATTCTTTTTATGTAGTAATAGAAGCATTCTGTTAATACCGTGTCGGCCTAACTCTTTACTGCTCCGAGCGTTAAACCTTGAACGAAATATTTTTGAAGAAACGGATAGACAACAAGGATAGGCAGAGTAGCTACAATCGTGATCGCTGCCCGGATGGACTCCGGCGACACTCGCGTCGATAAGGCCGGATTGCCGCTTCTCGCAAGATCGGCGCTGCTGCTCCCTGCAGAAGTGTTCGCTAATATTTTCATGAGCTCGTATTGGAGTGTCGTAAGCGTTGGCTTGCTGCTATTATACAAATACGTGTCAAACCAAGAATTCCATTGGCCTACGGCGATGAACAGCGCTACGGTAGCAAGTACGGGACTGCATAATGGCAATATAATTCGCAAATATATGGTTAAATCGTTGGCCCCGTCCATCTTGGCCGACTCCTGCAAGCTGTACGGCAATCCGTCAATATACGAACGGATTAAAAAAATATTCCAGGCACTTACGATTCCCGGCAAAATGTATACCAGGAAGCTGTTCATCAAATGCAAGTCACGCATCAGCATATAAACCGGAATCAGGCCGCCTGAAAAGTAAAGCGTGAGGACGAAAATAAGCGAAATCTGCTTTCTGGCAATAAAGTCTTTCCGGCTGAGCACGTAGGCGACTGTCGCCGAGCTAAAGACGCCAAGCGGCGTACCCATCACTGTACGTAGCACTGAATTTTGGAAAGCGACAATCAAATGGTTATACATGAAGATTTCTTTGTAATTGTTCAAAGTAAAGGAACGAGGCCATAAGTATATATCTCCCCTTACGGTATCCACCGCATCGTTGAATGAGATGGCAAGCACATTCAAAAATGGATACAGCGTGACAATTCCCACCAATATCATGAACAGGTAGAGAAAGCAATCAAATACGATATCTATCACTTGACCCCTGATTCTAGTCCCCATGTTCACATCTCCTTCTAAAATACGCTTTCTTTAGTCCATCGCTTAAAGAGCCCGTTGGCAAGCAGCAAGCAAGGTTATGCTGACGAGCGTGTTGACAATGCCGATAGCCGTACCGTAAGAGAATCTGCCTAACTTGATCCCGTAATTCAGCACATACAGATCAAGCACTTGGGAATAATCTTGAACAATCGGGTTGCCGAGTAAAAATTGCTTTTCAAAACCGATACTGGTAAGCCAGCCGATGGACATGATCATCAGAATCATGATGGTAGAACGGATCCCGGGCAGCGTAATATGCCAGATTCGTCTAAACCTGCCTGCCCCGTCAACTTTGGCCGCATCATACAATTCCGGATCAATCCCCGAGATCGCCGCCAAATAGATGATCGAATTCCAGCCCATTTCTTTCCATAGATCCGATAAGGTAACGATACCCCAGAACCATTCTCCGACCGCCAGAAACTGTATCGGTTTATCGATGATATGAAGGCCGAGCAAAATGGCATTTACGGTTCCGCCGTCGACCGCCAGCATTTTCGAAATCAAGCCTGCAACGACGACCCAGGAAACAAAATGCGGCAAATAGGAGATCGTCTGCATGGTACGCTTAAACGCGACCAACCGAATTTCATTCAGCAGTATGGCGAAAAGGATCGGAACGGTATAGCCGGCAAAGAAGCCCCATGAAACTCATGGCCAGCGTATTTCTTAGAACCAGGTAAAATTGAGGATCCGAGAACAACTGAATAAAGTTGTCCAGCCCCACCCACTGCTGCTGACTGAAAGGTACGCCGGGCCGAAACTTTTGAAATGCCATCAACCAGCCCCAAAGAGGAACGTAGTTAAAAACAATAATCCAAAGTAAAAAAGGCGACGACATCAGAAATAAATATTTTTGTTCCAGAGCTGTCGCCCATACGGATCGCTTATTTTTGGGTTTTTCGGAAGATGTGATAACGGTTGATCCTTCTGCCAACCGACTCAACCCCTTTCAAGTATGGATATCATGCCTCCAGGTGGATGCAAATACTTGCATAATCGCCTTTCAGACTAGGTATAGAAAGCCCCGCGAACATCAGCCGGTCGCCTCCGATCCTTTCACTCGTTTCCGTCAGTTTATAGACATAATTCGGGTCCAGCCCTTGCAGCTTCAACTTTGCGGATGGCATATTGGCTTCCGCCAGCACACGGAAATAAAACACTAACGCTTCCTTTCGATCTTCGGAAACGAACATCCAGGAAGTCGAATTCCCTTCAAACGGGCTGAGGAGCCGGTAAAAGTCCCCTTTTTGCACCAGTGAACGATGCCGTTTGTAATGGTCTACCTGAAATCTGACCAGTTCTTTCTCCTCATCGGTCAGCTTCGTTAAATCAAGCTCGTAACCGAAATTACCGGACATCGCTACATGACCTCTGGTAGCAAGCGGAGTAATACGGTCCACCTGATGGTTCGGCACCGCCGACACATGAGCCCCGATCGTGCTAATGGGGTAGACGAGACTTATTCCGTATTGTATTTTCAACCGTTCGACCGCATCCGTATTATCGCTCGTCCAAGTTTGGGGCATATAGTATAGCATTCCCGGATCGAATCTGCCGCCGCCGCTGGCGCAATTCTCAAATAGGATGTGAGGGAAACGGGTTGTTAATCGCTCAAGCGGCTGATACAATCCCAGAACGTACCGGTGTGCGGTCTCCTGCTCGCCGTTCCGGCTCACGGCCGGCCGAGCCGATCTCCGTCAACCCGCGATTCATATCCCATTTCACATATGTAACCTGAGCTCTTGTAAACACGTCGCTTAAAGCCTGAAATATATAGTCCACGACCTCCTGCCTGGAATAATCGAGCACGAGTTGAGTCCGCGCTTCCGTCCGGCGGCGCCCCTCTACATGCAAACACCAGTCCGGATGATTTCGATACAAATCGCTGTCAGGGGAAACCATCTCAGGTTCCACCCATAACCCGAACTGCGGTATGTGCTGTTGGATCCGACGGGACAGATCCTGCAGACCAAGGGGCGACTTCTTACTGTGCTCGACCCAGTCTCCTAAAGACGTTTTATCGTCATCGCGTTTGCCGAACCAGCCGTCATCCAGCACGAAAAGCTCAATCCCCAGCTCTCCTCCTGCCTTTGCGATCTCCTCCAACTTTTCCGCATCAAAGTGAAAGTATGTCGCCTCCCAGTTGTTTACCAGGATCGGGCGATTCCGATCACGATAGGCTCCTCTGCAAAGCCGGGTTCGATACAAGCGATGATAGGTTCTGGACATTTCTCCAAGTCCTGCTTTGGAATAAGCCATGACCACTTCCGGCGTTTGAAACTCCTCTCCGGGAAGCAATCTCCAAGAGAAGTCAAACGAATTAATCCCAACCGTAACACGTGTGGAATTCATGGAATCGACTTCAGCATCGATCGAAAAGTTGCCGCTGTATACAAAGCTGAATCCGTAAACCTCACCGTAATGTTCATTGGCATCAGGAGCGACAAGCGCGAGAAAAGGATTCAACTGATGGTCGCTCATGCCTCGGCGGCTTTCAATTCTTAAGGTGCCGGGATTTAGCCTGCTGCGTTGAATCGATGCTTCTCTGGTCCACGCCCCCGACAGGTATACCGCATCGTATACCCCGCTCTGGAAATCCAAGCTTGCACTATGCGCCCGCAAAAGTTTAAGCGTTTTCACTCCTCTGTTGAAAAAGCGCGCTGAACGGACAATTACATTGAACTCCGCAAATATAGTATAGGAGAGTACGACGTCCAAGCCTGAAAAAGAATCCTCGAGCTCAAGCTCCAACGTCATCGCTTCGGAATCGTTTTCCGCGTAGGTTGCCGGCGACCCTGTCAACGGCCGCTTCCCCTTTAACAGCCGATAGGATTTATATCTTAGCTCGGTTATTCTGCTTCCGTCTTCGAGAACCACTTGATAAGCCGGATTTCTAAAGTCTCCCGAACCGTACTGCGGGTATTCCTGCGGAAGCTTATCCAGGTTAGTTTCTTGGGCGAAATCGGGAATGATCGTTTCAACTTCAACAGGATCGTGCAGCCTCGTGCCCCAATATACATGAAGGGGGTACCCCAGAGGGTGAATTTGTATGATATAACTGCATTCCTTCGAATGAAGGTGAAACCAGCCTTCCTTCTCATTCACGTCTATCAGGTTGCTTAAGGTTCCTAACGTTTGCATCGTCTTCATTACTACTCCTTTTGGTTTCTTGATTTGCTTTCCTTCACTTTTCCATTGTAGCATTAGTTCCAAACCTTTGTAAATAACGTTTGGTATATTTTTAGCCTTTTTGTTATGAAATAATCACCTAACAAATTGACAACAAATATATGAATCAGCTAAAAAAGCCTAACGTCAGGAAACAACCCGCGCTAGGCTTTTTTTCTTAACAAATTCAAGCTCACAATATAGAAATATCTACTTCATTCGGTCGGTAAACCGCAATGATTTCGCCGTTCTTGTCCGCGGCAAACATAACCGTCCGCTCGGCTTCCAGAGTAAAAGAATAGGTACGTTCCGTAACAGGATCCTTGATCCGGAGTGGGGCGGAATGGCTGTATTCCGATACGAAAATAAATAGGAAACCGTTGCTGTAGCTTAGCTTTCGGCCGTACACGCCGGCGTGCCCGCCGCCCTCCAGCCATTCCAGCTCCTGACGAAGCTTTGCCAGTCGTCCGGCATAACGATATAGATCGCACAGCACTTCGGTACGATCATTCAGCTCAAGAGGAAGCGGACACCAGACGATATGCCCGGCTCCCCATGCTGCTGTAACGATCTTGGTCGCACCTTGACTACCTTCTTCCCGGAGAAGCTGCTTGTTGGAATCCGCAATCCGGTCGCCGGCGAATGAAACCGGGTAGAGACGCCCTTCCAGCAACAGCGACTCCTCACGGCGAAGGTTCGTAACCGCTCCTGCCCCGAGTTCATTTTCCCATCTGGCAGCAGGACGCCAGTAGGCATCGAGTCCGACCGGGCCTGTAATGAGCAGCGTGCCGCCATGCTCTCGCACGTGATCAGCCAATGTTTTCAGCGCTTCATCGCTGATGTTGTGGGCACTCGGAACAAGGATCAGCTTCGGCTTGTAGTCTTGCAGCGATTGAAGATGGTACTCGCCTATCCCCCTCGCATGCACATTCATTTCGTACGAAAGCGTACGTATAGCCCTCGCGGTGGCTTCACCTGCCAGCTTGCGGTTGGAAAAATCATTGGAATACGGGAAAACGACGGCAACTTCTTCGAGCTCGCGGGCGACGAATAAGTCACGAATCTCATTCATGAATGCGCCGAAGTCGTATGAAACATTCGCCTCCGGCTTCTCCGTTCCGTCAGCCCGAAGAGCGCCGATGTGCGATTCATTAATATTGTTCATATAGAAATTAATATTCCAAATCCATTGAACCGCTCCTGCGCCTCCGGTCGAAAAAGCATACGCATACTTGCGCTCCAGTATGTTGCGAAGCTCAAGCTCGCTCCTTTTTGCCCGTCCGTCCGGTGTCTCTACATACATAATGCCCGTTTCTTGAATGACGTTCGGCTTGTAAGTGTCCTTTGAGAATATTCCGTCCCACACCAGATCATCCATTAACCACCAAGTATGTACGGTCGTATAATCAACCGCCGATGCATAGAAAAACGGTGACGGCCGCTGTGCCCCGAGAGCTTCATCCTGTCCAACGGTCACCAACTGCCGCGGCTGAATATCACGGATCGTATCCATCAGCTGCTTCGCCCAACGGTTATGCATTTCCATCGTAAACAACGTATAATCGAGCCATGGACCGCCCTTCTTCTCGAGCGTTTCCGTCGTATTCATGCCGATCTCATCTTGCTCAGGCAGCTTTACCGCTTCGAAAGAAGGCGACTGTTCCGTAGTCATATTCCAACGTTCCTGCAAGCGGCGAAGCGAGCCGTGACGTTCCTTCAAGAAATCAATAAATGCAGCCCGCTCGAATTTGTCATGTGCGGAGCGGGGCCCGCTAAACACTCTTTTGGGATCAAACATGGACGGTTCGTTTATTAAATCCCAGTGCACATGCTTGGATTCGGCATGACGTGAAACAATCGAGGCTATAAAACGTTTCTGTGCCTCTATACTGCGCGGATCAAGGTAAGGATTGAGCCCCTCCCAAGCTTCCGGAGTGAAGGCGAAGAAATTAAAAGTCAATTCCAAATCGTAACGCTTGGCCGTCAGGATAAATGCATCTATGGCACGCAGTACTTCCTCATAGGCATGCCCGTCGATAAACATCACTTGCCGCCAAGCCGTCCAGATACCGGTACGTATCATATTGATACCTGCACGCTTCATTTGTGCCATATCCCTGTCCCATACAGCTGCATTCGGCAGAAACAAATATTTACGAGCGACGTCGCTTGTCATGTAAGTCATACCCACGACCGGAAGGGGCCTCCCCCTTTCCAAAAGTAGTCGCGGTCACAGGTCAAGAAATCCCCCCGGGTGAGCAGTTCGGTATCAAAGCCCCAGAAGCCTTGACGCAGCGACCTTGTTTCGCCAAGAGAAGATACCGCTTCGCACTCTACTGTGTAGAAGCCCGCTTCAATCGCTATGGGAATGTGAACTTTACGGAACTGAAGCTCTCTGGAAGCCTTCATTCCCGTTTCCGTTTCCCAGATCGTGTCGAATTGTTCCGGACGATAGATGAAATCCGGCGCAGGCTTCTCCACAGTGGAATCCTTCGCTTTCATTACCCGCAGTTGAAGTGTCCAGTCGATTTGCAAATCGGAAGGAGGCCCGAGACGTTGTAACTGCAGGGACAGCGTTGCCCGGTCACCTGGCTCGTAGGAAGCGTAATTGGGTTTCAGCCATAGTTCCGTGACTCCCCAATGGATGAACCGAGCCCATTCCTCAAGCGCCGCTGCTCCTCCTCCCGTCCAGAAAGCTTCCCTGAGCGGTTGGTTGATCAATATCCAGCGGCCTCCGGCATAATCCCCTTTCGTGTTCTCGATTAATACAATGGGAGTCGCTACCTCCCGCTCCAACGGAGCGGCACCGACACCCTTCAGCGGCGGATAAATGTGAGCATCCATGGGGCCTGCCGATCCCAATTGTCCCGGTTGGTCGTCATACTGGGTCACATGAAGGGCCAAACCATACGTAGGTTCGATGGTAAACAGCTTCTCGTATCCTCGAAACAGCGGAATGTCGCGATGGTGAACCAGCTTGGCGATTGGAGAAGGCTCAACCGGAAGCGCTTCGTGAATGTGCAGTCGCTGATGATATCCGGTTTGTTCCGGTTCCGCAACCCATAATCCGCTTTCATGATAAACCGGCTTTTTAAACGGGGCGCCGCCAATGGACAGTAGCCCTCGGCCTTGTCGCAAATGATAAAGCACAGCTCCCCACGCTTCTTTAGGAAAATAAGCGCCGTGCAGATGAATAAATACTTCCACATCTTCCTTTGCAAGCTCCTCGGCTAAAGCGTCCGCAGCGACGACCTTGTATTGTTTGCGGAGCTGCTCAAGGTACGGCGCATCGGGTCTTTCCCCTTCATACGGAAAGTGTTCGTCATAGAAAACGACAAATCTCGGGTTCATTCAGGAACTCCTCCTTAATCACTTTAAGACACTTCAGTACCGCTCTTGTATTTGTTATCCAAATTATTAGGTTTCAACATAACTATATTATTCTCGTAAAATCATGTCAACACAAACAAAACATAAAAAATAATTTCAGAAATGCTTCATGCCCAATTTGCCAGCATGGATACCGGTGATCATAACGGTCGCGGAAACGAAGAAAGAGGCCTGCTATCAGCCTCCTTCTCTCAAATGAATTCATTATATTTTCCTGACGGTCTGCCTAAGAAGAAGCTCACCGGAAATTAACACTTTTTCGAACGGGCGGTCCGGGTGCTTTAATCTTTGTTGAAGTACTTCAACCGCACGGATACCCAATAATGGATTAGGCACATGGACTGTTGTCAATTGAAGGAGATCGTTGTTATCCTCGGCATTATCAAATCCGGTGACGGAGACATCTTCAGGAACTTTCAAATTCCTTTGTTGTAAAATTTCAATCATCATATTGGCAAAAAAGTCGTTTGCACAAACAAATACAGTCGGTAGTTGTTCACGTTCAATCAAGAGATCAACGTTCTTTTCCAGCCATTCGTACGCCTCTTTTTCCTCGTATGCAATAAACGGATCGTCGGAGGGAGGCAAGCTCAGTCCATTCTCTTCCAAAATCATTCTGAATCCAAGCCATCTGTCATGAAAGCTTCGTGAATAGGCAGGCGGGCCGACAAATCGCATATGGGTATGTCCCAACGAATAAAGATGTGTTGTTAGCTTACGGAAGGCGTCATAGTTATTCATAAAGACAGAATCGCAAGGGATCAGCGGATCCTCGTGATCGACCAAAACAAAAGGAATTTGTGAATTTCGAATTTCCAATAATAACGGCCTCGCGATATAGCCGACCCCTATTAGACCTAAAATAGCGTCGGGATTGATGATTTTAGTTAGTCCCTCGGCATTCTGCTCCGTCAGCATCATAATTCTTTTGCCCAGATTCTCCAGTTCGGTAGATACGCTAAACACGATTTTACCCCAAAATCCCGATTTGCTGTCTTGAAACCGGACATTAGGCATCAGGATAATAACGGTGTTACGATCCCCTGTGTTGTTCTTATCGAAATCCACTTTCTGTTTTAACGGTTTATCGGACGGCGACGGGTTGGAAATCCGGTAACCTAAAGCCGAAGCTGTTTGAATGATTTTGGTTCGAGTTTCCTCACTTACGCCGTTCTTTCCTGATAAGGCTTGAGATACTGCAAATTTGGAGACCCCCACCTGATCCGCAATTTGCTGCATTGTCACTTTTTTTTTCCTCACTATAGATCCACCCCATCGCAGGCTTTTCCTCCTATATTAGCATACTCCCCTCATATATACCTAACAAAAAACGAATTAGTTATTTTTAATGACTGCAAACTCTTTTACACACAAAATAAAGAGGCGAATGCTCGATGCAAACGCCTCTTTAAGTGTGGTTGCAGATCTTGCGACTCCGACGAAATAACATCAGACTATTTTATTCGTCGTCTCCGTTGTTATTTGTCTCCTTGACTTTTGCGGATTTATAGTGCTTTAGGTTTCCAGGGAGCTCGTCGAGGGTGATAACATAAGGGTCGTTGTACACTTTCTTCAGATGGCTCAAGCTGTTTTGGACGCCATCGGTAAGGAAGTTGCCCCCCACGTCATGAACCAACTCCAGTATGCCTCATACACTTTAAGCAAATCCGGGTCCGGAATGGGACCGTTCTCGGCAAGGGCCACTAGCTTCTTATCAGACACAAGATTCACCAGGCTGTCGTAACTGCCGCTTACAGGGTTATAATCGCCTGCCTGCGAATAAGAATCGACACTGATAATGTCCACTACGTCGTCGCCAGGGTACCAATCAGGAGATTTGGAGTTCCATACCCAGATCAAATTATTGATATGATGATAGTGGGTCAGGCGGTCATACATCAGGCGATAGAGCTTCTTCGCCGGCTCCGGTCCTTTCGCTCCCCACCAGAACCAGCCGCCCTCCGCTTCGTGCAGGGGTCGGAACAATACGGGAATCTTGGCATCCTGCAGTTTTTTCAGTTGAACGGCAATCGTATCGATGTCGCGAACGAGCAATTTATATTCCTGAGAGTCCGGATTGCCCATCGCTTGGGCAATATCGAAGGTGGTTGCGTCAGCGTAGAACCCCCGCCACCATTCTTTTCCGGGTTGATCGATCAAGCCGGCCGGCGCATTCCAATGCCAATATACAGTTGCAATGCCTCCCAGACGGTCCCATTCCAAAGCATTCTCGATCTCATGAGAGGAAGCTCCGCGCTCCACACGGGAAGGGGAGTAATCCATCAAATCGAAACCAATAATGGCCGGCTTCTTTCCGATTTGATCATTAATCCAAGCAAGGTCGCTGTAGTCGGCTTGGCCGGAAAGAATATGATTTCTGTACTGATCAACCAAATAGCTGAATAAAGATTTCGTTTCCTTGGAAGCGTCCGTGTTCACCAGTTCTTTTGTAACTTGATGCGGCGGCCGCTTGGTCGCCGGCTGAATTTTCACGTAATCGATAAAATACCATCCCCAATCGTTCACGAGTCGAATCGTATTCGCCCCTGCGTTAAGCACTACCTTCCCGGCAGGAGCCTCGGCAAAGCCGGAGGACTGCTGAAGGGCGACCTCTCCCAGTGAATTCCCGTTTAAGAAAAGCTGTGTGTTCTTGGAGCCGTAAGGAGCACTGTAGCCGATTGAAAGATCGTAAAGACCGTATGCAGGCACAGTGACTGTCATTTCGACATAATCATCCGCCTGGTCAAACCCGCCGACATACCCCGTGCCGGAGTAGCCCGTGGTTGTAGAGTCGACAACGACTCCGTGCAACACACCGTTCTCAGCTTCGAAAAGCATGGGAGTCTCCTGTGCCTTCACACTGTTGGAACCTGTTACAACAAAAGAAGATAAACCGAAAATCATCGTGGCGGTCAACACTGCAAATTTCATCTTCATCACACACTCACCCCTTTATTAGGCTAACATAATTTCCAATACATCCTACACGATGAATGGTAACCGTTTTCAAAACAAATCGCAAGCCATATTTTCCTTTGAAATTCGCCGTATTTTTTTCTTTTTCGTCATGTATCTTTATAAAAAACCAAAATCATGTTGTAAAGTTAGCATAATCAATAAAAAATTATCCTGTATCCAGAAACGTTAGCCGCACAAATACGAAGTCGGTATGCCTCTTCATCAGTATGTATTCGCCCCGACAGATATCTCGGAAGCTTATGGCTAATCTCTTTTCAACTTACTCTCGGCTCCGGCCTAAGCTTAAATAAAACAAGCCCAAGCTGGATTTGCAGCTTGAGCCTGTCCGTACCACTCACCTGAGTTTTTCCAATGCTATCCTGTGGCATGTGCCACTTCATTAACACATAAGAAGCAGTCGCTCCGGCGCTAAAGCGCGATCCAGCATGGAGCGATTACCTTCGGAGCCGACTGAAGCGCCTCCTGGCGGCTTGTATCCGGATGTACGTTTATCAATATTCTGTACAGTTGGTTCACACGCACCTCTCATTACTCGCCAGGAAGGACAAGACCCTGAGGCCAAGCGCATTGCTTGGAAAGCTCAGCATCGTTTGCATAAAAAATATCAGCAAATAACTTCTCGAGGAAGTGCCGGAAAGAAGGCCGCTGTTGCTGTTGCCATGGAACGCATGGGGTTCATTTGGGCCATTGGGTGTGAAATTGAAAAAAAGCAATCGGAGACTAATGCAGCAACTTAGGTCACACGTAAAAGCGCATTGATTTAAAGGAGAAGCTTGAAGTTTTGGCTCGGAGGCAAAATTCCCGGTAAGGAGAACCCTCAAGTTAAGCTATGCACTAGGTATGGTTTGATCACCGGATGTGCGCCGTTGGTCCGAGGCGACTCCGCGACGGATGGATTGAAATGCGGTACCCAACCCGTGCATATCAGACTGTTAACCACCGTCAACACTTTTGCCTTCGTGCCAAGATTTTAATGAACTTTTTTCAGTTTGGTATTGTATCCTTTCTCTCCGTTCGTTTGTCAAGGACGCAAAGACGCCGTCCTTGACAAACACTTCGAGAAAGGGGATTTTTAGGTCACTGCCTGAAAAAGGAGAATGATAAGGACAAGAAAAAAACCTCCCAGAAAATGGGGCATTGACCGCCTCGTTCATATCAGCTTAATGCGAAAGACACGGTTGTCGGCAGCTTTTTTACGCCCCTCTTCATCACACGTGATCTGTCGGGAATGAGATAATGTTCTTGTCAATTTTGGGAATGGGATAAGTTCTTGTCATTTGGTTTTGACAAGAACTTTATCCTATAAAACAAAAAAAAACGCCATTTACGCGGCGATTAGTGGGGTCTGTAAAATAAATCGTGTAACCTCTTAAACCAGGATAAATTGGACATACTGTTTATCATAGAAGACCGGTGGAGGTAAGAAAACATGATCGAGAAGTTTTGGACCAAGAAGGATTTGCGTGAATTTGTAAAAGAACATAATTTTCAATCAGTTGAGCACATCCAATCGACTTTGAAAAAACTTTTTAAAGATCTGCTTGAAGAAGCACTCCAAGCAGAGCTGGATACACAACTGGCATATGATCGTTACGATGCCAAAAGCAAAAAAACAAAGAACAGTCGCAATGGCTTCAGCAAGAAGACGGTATCTTCCGAGTACGGGACATCGAAATCCAGAACCACCTCTTCAATACCACCTTTTCTGTCAATCCATGGATCCGTTTTTCCAGAAAGAGTCTTGCGAAGCAGTTGGTCCCTTACCGTTGATTTGTCTTCAAACAAGTCCATCATATCATCAGTAATTTCTGGTCTGAAAACAACTTGTTCTATTTGTTTTATCCAAAATGCAAAGACAAGTGGCGCTCCTTCATCCGGATCGTCTACTTTATTCCTATAGCACTTTGTTCACAATCACCAATCCCAAGTTGGCTGTGTTCATGTCATCGCGAAAAGGTTTGATGACGCGCAGGTTCATTGCATATTTTTGCTGCAAGGAATTTACGCCTTCGAAAGCGATAATTTTTTCGCCTCTTATTGTGCCGTATAATAAGATTTCTACTCCTAAAGGATCGTGCACCTTCTCATTTTTATCCTTGTGCGCGGCACCCATGTACGCGGAGTATTCACCTGTACAGCCGCATAGAGGGCATTCGTCGACGTAGGAATGTAAACGTCTGGGCCGATCCACCTCGTAATGGACGCTGGCTGCAATTTGGTAATAAGATTTTCCTTCGATCATCGTCGTCGGCCGGTTTCTGAGCGGAGCCAAATAAAAACGAATGTGCATCGAATGGTCGTGACTGCGTGTATGTCTGGCCCTAAACGGATAGGTCGCAGGCCTCTTCGCTGGGCGAAGGCGTCGCAGCCTTCGGCGTTGTGGAAATACCCGAAATCATTGGCCATACCCGTACAATCCTCAAGCTCGTTCAAAAGCAGCTTTACGGCTCCATCATAAGACGAGCACAAGGATTGCTCCATGTAAAACCAAACATTGGGATACCGGGGGGCGGAACTCGGAAATATGTCCATGGACGGCAATGAGTTAGACATGTTTATCACTCCTTAATCCTAAATCTGTTCAAACGTGCAGCCTGGTAACCTTCTTAAGCACGTCCGGTACATCCGTATCCACCATATCGACGCCCCATTCCTGCATCATGATCCAAATATCCGGATCATTATTCAGGCCCCCGCATACCAATAATCCCGCTTGATGCGCCTTGTCGACGACGTCTTCAGAAAGATGGTGCCAAGATGCGTTTAAGATGCGGGCGCCGATTTCTTTGGCGTTTTTCACAGGGTCAAGCAATTTACAGTGATAGATCATGCTCGCCATCAATTCACCGTTCAAATCGGTCGTTTTTTTAACGGCAAGATGGTCGCTGGACATCACCTGGACTTGTTCGACCATGCCCGTTCTTTCGATCACCTGCACGACCTTCTCTTCCAACCCTTCGTAATGCCACGGGGTTTGCTTCAGTTCGATGCTTACCCATATTTCCCCTTTTGCCCAAAGCAGAACTTCTTCCAGGGTCGGAATTTGCAAGCCGGCATATTGCTCGGAGAACCAGCTTCCCGCATCCAATCGCTTTAATTGCTCGACTGTGTAATCGTTCACTCTTCCTTTGCCGTCGGTTGTTTCGTCCAAAGTGTGGTTATGTATAATGACCGGAATGCCGTCTTTACTAAGATGAACGTCAAGCTCAATAAGATCCGCTCCCATTTCCAACGCCTTCTCAAACGATAACATCGTATTCTCAGGATAATATCGAGCAGCCCCTCTATGGCCGCCGATATACGCCCCCTTTGATGGATCAAGCATTTTCCTCATTTGCTCATACCTCCATGTACATGAGTTGATCCAGCCGCAGCTCATCGTAAGCAACCGTTACACGGTCACCGCTTTCGTGAACGCACGCTGCATATCTTCATGCAGCAAAGCGAATTTATGGCTGATATGCTTGGCGAAAATTTGCGTACGGGAGTCAATAAATCCGATTTCCCGCATGTTGTCCAGCATTAGCAAAAAGTTCTTCATGTCTAAGTTCAGATCGACGTACATATCGGTGTCCCGTCCGCTAAATGTGCATTCCATGAGCACAATATCCGCTCGCTTGCCGTTTAGAAAATCCCACGTTTCTCGCCCATAGCACCTGGTGTCGCTGGCATACAAAAGCTACCTGCCGTCCTGCGCCGAATCAAATAATTGGCCGTAAGCCCATCGGCCCCATGCGCGTGATGGTTCCCTTTACCGTAGTGACGCTCAGCTCTCCCGCTTTAAACGGCTCGAAATGACGAAACGGAACAAATTGATGGCGCGCGTCGATCCGAAACGAAGATCGGTCTGCGGATATTGCGGCCGCCAGCCGACCGGGTCGCTTAGCAAAAGCCACAGCGGCAATAATAGGCGGGAATCGCTTCAGCGGCGCTCGTCCCTAAAAACAGAAGATCCATGCAAATTTCTCCCTCCTAATGCATACTCGATCACTTCCAGCGGCGCATCCTCGTCATTCGTCCGGTTCGTCACCCAGGATGCAGCTTCCTTCAGCCGAGGGTGGGCATTCCGGACAGCGACGCCGTGGCGCAACATTCCCACCATCTCGAGATCATTCAAGTTATCTCCGACCGCCGCGAATTGGTCCGGCTCTGCGCCAACCAGTTCAATGAGACGGAGCAAAGCGGTTCCTTTATTGACATTCGGAGGTAATATTTCCAAATACGTCGGTTCGGATTGCACGGTATTAAGGGCGGTCGCTTCCTGCTGAAAGAGCCGGATCCGATCGGGAGGCCCGATCAGCATCATTTTACTGATGCCGCCCGGCATCGCATAGAAGTATTCGAAAGGACGATGGTCGATGTTAATTTGATCCTTATTCGCATGTTGGACGACGGCATCCGAATATTCCGGACTAAAGACGCGCTCTCCGCCAAACACAAGCAAATCCAGGCCGAGCTCTTTGCCAACAGTCTTGTAGATATTCAGTGCCGCTTCAGCCGCCTCGGAGGGCGCGCGTGTTCGACGAGATAACGGCCTTCGACCGGATCGTAAATTTTGGCGCCATTATACAAAATGAGCGGCGAGGCCAGGTTAAGGGCACGAATAATGGGGAGCACGCCTGATAAAGTTCGTCCGGTGGCCAATGAAAAGTGGCCTCCCCGCCTCATATATTGTTGAATTCGTTTCATTAGCTTGTCGGAAATTTGCTGCTTGGAATTCAATAAGGTGCCGTCCAGATCTGTTATAATCCATCGAATGCCAAGATGAACGATCATTTTATACAATAGCGGCTCTTTCCCGGTTCGGTTCCCGTTCGGGCTGGTCGTCCCAACCTTTAAGCGAGCAGAGACTAAGCCCCGAATCAAACTCAAACAGGTATAAGTTTCCTCCGACTTGAAACCACACCGTCTGTCCTTTATACACCTGCAACCCCACATCCGCGACTCCTTTGACGATCGAATTGCCTATCGCGATATGGACCAGATTTTCTCTTCCGGTATACTCGGTAAGCACCACTTTTCCCGAAAAATTCGGTTCAGGGGAAACCGGCTCCGCCGCATGGATTTTGACCTGATGCGGTCGGAACGCCCAGCGGATGTGCTGTTCCCTGTGTACTCCATTCGCCCCTTCCATCGCTCCATACGGTAGCGGGACCACGTGTCCGGTTTCCGTCAACCGTAAGCTTTGTCCCGCCGTCTCCCATACGCACTCCAATTCGTTCATGTTAGGCATGCCGAGGAAGCGGGCGACAAACCAGTTCGCCGGAGCATTATAAAGCTCTTGCGGCGTACCGAACTGCTGCAGCACACCGCCGTTCATGACCGCGATTTTATCCGACATCGATAAAGCTTCTTCCTGATCGTGTGTCACCATAACGGCGGTGATGCCAAGTTCCTTTTGCAGCCGGCGAATTTCTTCGCGCATGTTGATACGCAAATTGGCGTCGAGGCTGGAGAGCGGTTCATCGAGAAGCAGAAGGCTCGGATTTTTGACTATCGCTCTGGCAATGGCCACCCGCCGCTGCTGTCCGCCGGAAAGCTGGCTCGGTTTGCGTGTTAAATAATTGTGCATATGCACTCGTTTCGCCGCTTCCGCAGCCCGCTGCAGCCTTTCTTTGCGCGGCACGCCCTGGTTTTTGAGCGGAAACGCGATATTATCCTGCACATTCATATTCGGATACAATGCGGAGTGCTGAAATACCATGCCGAGATTTCGCTCTTTCGGCTGCACGCCGTTCATTGGCTTGCCGTTAAAATAAATCTCTCCTTCGGATACCGGATAAATGCCCGCGATCATCAGCAGGCTTGTCGATTTGCCACAGCCGCTGGGACCCAGGATCGTGACTAATTCGCCGTCCCCGACGCTTACATTCAACCCCTTGACCGAAGGGGCTTCGTTATCATAAGTTTTGCTAACATTACGGAGTTCCACTCGCATCGAGGTCACCTCTACATTTTCATCTTCATGAGAGCCTGTTGGGAGAAAAAATACAATATGAGACAAGGCAGCATATAAAAAACAGCGAGTGCCATGACGATGCCGTAGTTGCCGTGAAATTCCTCTACGAACAGGCTGTGCAAAATCATCGGAAGCGTATTGGTACTGTCATCAAACAGAAATACCGAAACCATGACGTATTCCCCCAGCCGCTCAGAAACGCAAATAGCGAAATGGCGACGACACCCGGCCATACATTCGGAAGATATACCTGGATAAACGTTTGAAATCGGTCGCTGCCGTCCACGCTGGACGCCCATTCAAGATGCTTCGGAACTTCGTCGAAAAATCCTTTGATGATCCATGTCGACATGCCCATGCCTGCGAACGCCTTGAGCAAAATGATTCCGGTCAACGTGTTTACAAGTCCGACGGCGTTCAAAATGTAAAATGCTGCAATCATGCCGGTTATCGCCGGAAAAGCATGCGTCAGCAAAGTGGACTGAAGCAAGAACTTGCTTCCCGGAAAGTTTCCACGCGACAATACATAACCGGCCATCAGACTTCCCGCCACCTCTACGACCGATGTACCTAACGCAATCGTTAGTGTACTACCGAACATGCTCCATACATTCGGATAGACCGCACCGTCCATCACAAGGTTCGGCGACCATAGGAAGCTCCAGTTCTGCAGCGAAAAGGACTTCGGAAAAATACCTCCAATCAATTCGTCGCTGAACGAAATGAGCACGATCCATACGTATAGCAATACGAGCGGTACCGACGTTACCGTCATTAGAGCGATAGACAGGATGTTGGGCAAAGACTGTTTTATCCGCCCCAGCCTCCGCTGCATCGGATATGCTTGGCCGCGCCCTGCTTGCATTTGTTTGATCATTTCCATTTCTTCAGGGTGTCTCCTTTCTTCCTGGAATCGCGTTTCCCCTACTTCGCTGCATTCATAAGCTTATGGAAGCCGAACACGCGATAGGCGAGAAATATAACGACAAACACAATAGGCAAAATGAAAAGCGAAACAGCGGAACCATATCCAAAATCCAGACTGGAGAACGCCTTATGAAACGCATATAACGCCCAGGTTTCCGAACGGCTATTCGGGCCTCCGTCCGTCAGCAGCAAAATCGACTCGTAGCTTGTAAGCGGCGCCAACCCTTGCCAAATGACGAGAAACATGATGGGCCAGCGCAGGAACGGTACGATCAGGTTGCGCAGAATGCTCCACTCGGACGCTCCATCCACTTTGGCCACGTAGAAATACGATTTGTTAATAGACTGCATCGCAGACGACAGAATAACCATCGAAAGCGACGAACCCATGACTCCAGCCAGCAAAATGTTGATAAGCGGCGGGTACTTGTCCAGCCAGGCGACTGGTGCCGAGCCGTAGAGAATATGCATCAAGCTGTTCAGGACGCCATACTCGCTCGAGCTGAAAATCCACGTCCAGAGCATCGCTTCCACGACTCCCGGCGATACCCGGGGCAGCGACCAAATCGTGCGGAACCAGGAGCCGACCGTTTTGTTCTCCATGTAATAGGTGGTAGTGACGGCTATAATAAATCCCCAAACGACCTTGAACAGCGGCGTCATACATACGAATATAATCGTATTCAGCATAATGAGGCCGATTTTCGGGTCGATGAGCGCCTTGCGGAAGTTCACGATACCGTTGAACTTCCAGTGCATGGAGGCGTCCATCGACGTGAATGCGATCAAAATAACCAAAATCGCCGTGGCCAAAAAAAGCACATATTGATTGAACAAAAATGGGACCAATAACATCGCGTTAAAGCCCTGCTCTTTGACTTTTCTCCAAACCATCTTTATTTCACCACGATGCTGCCCAGGTCTAGCTTCATCTGCTGCTCCATCCACTCTGCCGCTTTTTCCGGTGTCATCGTGCCTGTTTCTACGTTTTTCAACGCATCGGCGCGGATTTTCTCGTATTTCGGCTCATCCGGGTGATTCGGCACGAATTTGGAATAATTGGTCATGTAGCTGACCGAATTTAAAAATGCGCTTTCCTTCGCAAGCTCTTGACCTTCTTTGGTGAAAGGAATATGCGAGCTTTGCGTGGCATGGTTTTTCTGGTACTCCGGTGCGCTGACTTCCACAAGCGGCCGCTTCACGAGCTCGGGATGTTTCGTCGTCTTGCTGACGACGTATACATAAGGATTGGACATGGTGATCGGCTTGCCGCCTTTCTTGCTCGGAGGCAGCAGGATGACGCCGAGGTTTTGCTGAATCCACTCGCTGGTCACGTTGCCGAGTTCATTGTGGTAGCCGTTTTGCCTGAACCTTGCTTCCTCCCAAATGCCGCCGCCTACGAATAGCGCGGTTCCGTTGACGATTTCTTTCAGCCGGTCTTTCTCCGAGTAAGTCATCATCGAATCGGGAAGCAGGCCCGTATCAACCAATTGCTTGACCTCTTTGAACGTTTCGACCACGTTCGCTTTGTCGAATACATATTGTTTTTTATCCTCGTCGTACATTTGCACACCGTTATTCACATAGAAGGCTGCAACGTCACGCGGGCCATTATTATGCAGAAAACCGTGCTTCACGAGCTTTTGGTCCACCGCTTGCTTTGCGACGTCAGCCATGTCCTGCATCGTGAACTCGCCGTTCTCTACCTTCTTAGGTAGCGCAGCGATTTGCTCGTCCGTCCAGCCAAGCTTTTTCAAGTGAGGCTTGTAGAAGAACACCATTCTAGCCTCCGTATCCTGAATGACGCCCCAAATGTGCTTGTCCCATGTAACGGCGTTCCAGTACCCAGGCATCAGGTTTTTAAAAACACCCTGGTTTTTCATATCGTCCAACTGCATGACATAATTTCCTTCGGCCAGCCAACCGATATTGGAGTATCCGATTTCTGCGATATCAGGCGCTTTACCGGACTTCGAAGAGAAGATGATATATTGATTCAAATCATCCGGTTTTAGAACGGGAGTCACTTTCAGCCGGTATTTCGAATCTTCCTTTTCCAACTTTTGATTTAATTTTTCCGCGAGCCTTCGCGAGGTTCTCCATCCCGTACGAATCGCCGACAGGGCGCCTTCCCGCCACCGTCAGCTCAACCGTCTCAACGTTCCCAACCTTTTGAGCGGAGGCTTGTCCCGCATTGTCACCCGCGACGCTTTTGTTGCCTTCCGTCGTCTTTGCCCCGCGACCTGTTGATATTGCGGTTACTGCTGTCAGCAAAAAAACTGCAAGCTTTACTTTATTACCGTACAATCGTTTCATCTTTGCCGTCACCTCATTAATAGGATTGTTTATCGCATTGCTCGACTAACATCTTCACTGCTTCAAGACATGATTGGCTGTCCCGTTCAAACCTGGGCTTTAATTCGATGATGCCCATGACAGGCAGGATATTCATTGCAAACAGCGTCTCGTAAGGGATTTCTCTCCATCCGACCGGAAGATGCAGGTCCCCCTCGCCGAATTCGAATGGATACAAGTACTGGCGCTCCCCGTAGGCACGATGCTGAAATTGTCATGGATGTGCAAATGGTTGACAAGGCGCATAATCACTTGGCCCTCGGATCTGTAATCGAACCCGAAATATTTGCGGACAAGTAGGAAAATCCGTAATCCAAACATATCCCGACGTTCGGATGGTCGATCCTTACAAGTTCCAGTAAGTGACCCAAAAACTGTCCGTATTTGTGATTTCCGTTCGAAGCCTTATCGCGCAGTTGCGGATTATGGTTTTCGACGGAGATTTGCACCCAGAGCTCCTTGGCCCTTATTGCCAGTCGGTGAAGCTCTTCCCTCTCTATCAACTTGTCCATGGAGCGGCATTCGTCAGACGGTAGCTGGATACCGCTGTGATAAACGAGTACCTCGGCACCGATCAAATAAGCGAATTCCAAATTGCGGAGGAACAGCTCCCGTTGGATCGTGAGCTCTCCGTATCGAACAGATTAAGATCGTTCGCGGGATGAACCGGCTAACTGATATCGAATTTTTTCAATACTGTAAGCATGGGGTCAAGTCTGAGCCGATTAAACTATCCGTATAAAATGATGTCGGAGCCGTGAGAAGGCGACTTGACGCATTCGGCGCGAACGCCGCTGAAAAATTCAAGCCTGGACTCTAGTAGGCGAAGTTCCCATTCCATAGAAGGACATGGCATGCCAAGCCGTATTTTGTAATGTTCATCGTCAGCCACCGTTCATTCTCGTTCTTCGTACAAAAAATCGGATCAAATCGTTGCGCATATAATCGTAAGACAGGAAAATCGGTTTCGCTTTGGCGTCGTAATGAATTTGAATGAATTTGAGAAGCGGCGCCCCGGATTGTTTTAACCGGAAAGGAAGAGAGTCTTCTTCACTCACGGTTTTGATTTCCATCAATGCTTCAGATATCGTGATGCCGTGACTTTGTTCGAGATACCGGGAAAGTGATCCGGACTCGAACCGGTTCGGGAAATCGTCCCCCACAATGCTTTGAAGTAAAATGTTTTGCGAATACACAATCGGCTCTCCATCCGCAGCGCGGATCCTATCGACGATAAACACCCAATCCTGCTTGTCCGTTTGCAGCAGAACCTGTTCCTCCTGGACCGGTCGGCGCTTGAAAATTTGTATCTCCAAGTCGCCCTCAGCCAGGTTTGATCTGCTGATCAGATCGGTAATGCTGGAATACCGGTTCAGGGTGCTTTCCATATGCAAGCCTTTTGGCCGGACGTAATAGCCCGATCCTTGGATGCTGTAAATACGACCCATTTGAACTAAATTCTTCAATGCCTTGCGAATCGTCTCACGACTTGTGCGAAAACGTTCTGCCATAGCTTTCTCAGTAGGAAGCTTCTCGCCTCCGGCAATCATATGAGCATCCATTTCATCGAAGAGAATCTTGGCTATTTCAATGTATTTGTTCATAGAAGGCTTATTGGATCACCTCGACCGCATGTCATATTCAGTTCAACACCCTTATTCTAAGTAAAAACAGTCATCATAGTGTTACATAAGTATCAAATACTATTAACGTGACATTAAGAGTTTGAAAATTTGTCTAGACATATGCGGAATTTCTACTTCTCGAAAGAGGAATATTTGTTTTAATCAGTATTAATTCCGCATAAATCCAGCGAATCTAAGGTAATCCTTCCTAAGACTATCAAAAATATTTGTCTAGTCCAAAATGTAAGTGCGAACGGACCATGAACGCCGCGGCGAGAGAGAGGGGAAGCTTGCAGGAATGACCGTATCTTCGAAATTCAAGGTGTGTCAAAGGGTGAGTTCTTTGCTCTAAATGCAATCGCGAAAATTTGCGAGGAGCTTGAATACAGGATTGGAGAAATAATTGAATTTATTCGTGGTGAATCGAGTAGGCCCATGCGCAATTGCATGGGCCTCTCCCAGATCCGGACATGCGGGTCGTCGCATCCGGCTCCTCCGGCGCTATCCCCTTTGGAGACGTCGTCTATTGTAAAGATCAGCAAGTGAACACAGACCGAGTTCGCTAAACCATTCCTTCGGCATTACCATGTGCGCGTGTACGCGGCTGGAGCTGCGCCATGCTGTCATCCTAATTCTTTCGGCAATAGGCCGGACTGGTTGGTCGTTCGCCCCAGACGGTCTACTCGTATGTTCGACCTCAGTTCTACGCACTTCCTGGCTCCCCGACTTCTGCCTGGCACATGGCGATTTTTTTCCGCACTTCTCTTCCCCGGTTCGGGCTTCGCACAGGTCCCGGCCTTTTGGGAGTGCTTCTTCCTTCGAGTCCTCTATCCCATCATTATCTGTATCTGGATTTTTAGGATCCGTCCCTTTTGTTATTTCTACACCATCATCCCATTCATCCAAGTCAGTATCTTTAGATACCGGTGAAGTTCCCAATGCAATTTCCCGAGCGTTACTAATCGTATCGTTGTCGGCATCTTCTTCTCCATCATTGATACCATTACCATTTGTATCTACTTTCAATGGGTCTGTACCTAACAAATTCACCTCTTGCCCATCTGTGAGACCATCGCCATCCGTATCTGCAACATTCTTGTTTGTTCCAAGTTGAGCTTATTGGTGGCAACTGTGGAAAGCTTGATGTTTGCACCTTCGAGTACTTTTTGAATGCGACTGACTTCTCGTACTCACCGCTTAACATAAAGTTACCGACTCGGATCTTGTACAGTGTCACTATCGAGCCCCTCCTCCTTGAGCTTGTATATCAAAATTCTGAAATAGTGCGCCTGCCATCAATGTAGCCACATAGGTACTCGACGCTTGAATTCGTCCAATTTCTGCGCAGTTCCGCGATAACTTTCTCGATCTCTTCCCTCACCCCTTCTTCCCCTCCTCAACCTCTCTCACAGCCACTTTAAGCCACGGACACCGCTGCAGCCGCTCAAGGATATAGTCCTTGCTGTCCTCTTCGAACGTTGGTTCATCGGCAAAGAATTTACCATCAACCTTGATCTCGTAAAGTTTCATGCGGATCCACCCTTTCTTGTTTCATAAATCTTGGTGGTCCCGTTTGTGAATAGGTGGTACCTGTGATGTTCGCTTGTTTCGTCTCTCTGATCCCTCTGTACTGGAAATGTAAATATTTGTACCAGAAGCAGTTGCCGATAGGGACGGCAGTGTGATGTCGAAATTTTGGCCAAGTGTAATGGCAATGCTCGGCGTGGCCGCAGTACAAACCTTGGTTTCTCCCTTAGCATTCGTCCACGTGTATGCTCCTAGCGTTGGATCAGGCAAAGCCTTAGCTTCCGTATAAACCCTCAGACGCATATTGTCGCCGCGCTTGAAGGAAGTCGGTAATACATCTGTGTTTCCTGTCGAACCTGAGTTAACCGTTTTAGACGTCTGTCCTCCGTCGAAAATGTACGGTACGAAATTCATTTCTTCGATTTGCGATCCACTACTCTGTATGGCCGCTGTCTTCCCGTCCAATCCACGCGTATCAGTCAGAGTCGTAACAGTCACGGCTATTACGAGCATTGTTTCGGAGTTGACGATAACTTAAAATTGCGTTTGGGGATACGGATCGGAAACGGATGCGACGCTGATTGTAGTTGCTGTAGATGTGACATTTCGGCCTGTGATAATCGTCTTGTACGTTGGCCGGTTAACCGATACTTTGAACTTAACCGGATTCGGTCCGACTGCTTCCTGCTGCGTAGCTAAGCCACCTTGGAAATTAGGGAGCTAAGGTTAAATCCTGGGGATCAGCTGTTACCAGTACATTCTGAAATCAATCAACTTTATATTGAGTGCCGAAAAAACCCCAGCGTTTAGGTATGGGGATGAAAGGCACTTCGGATGAGGAAAGGCTAGGCCTTTTCGCAAATCCGAAAATCTGGTATACTCACATATGTAGAACATTTGTTCTTTGAAAACCGAATCGTATGGGGTTGGCGAGAGGAAGTTGCAGTCCCGTCGTAAAACGATTCCTGTATTAGCAGGTAAGACCTGCGTGAAACAAGCAAGCCGCTACGTGACCGCTAATTTGCAGCAGGCTCGGACGGAGCCTTCAAGGAGAGACGAGGTTACGAGTCTCGATGATCTGAGAAGCCCCTGCCTTCAGGCATGGGGAGTCGTCACATATCCTTTACCGTTGTTAGTTACCAAACTTTGATATAGTTTTTACCCTTTTTCAAATTCGTCATTGGCCCTATTGCACTTCTCTCGACCCTTAATTCATCTAGATAATCAGTATCCAGAATCAAATCGCTTCCATCCGGGTTTTCAAACTCGGCATCAACGATGCGTACCCGCGGCAATGTCGCTGTTGAATGCACCTCACCTAATAGCGTTTCAAAGCTTTCAGGCAATTCGATGGAAAGAAACCCTTCATCCCCTTGATCGATAATGCTAAAGTTTGGATTAAAGCTTTGCTCAACCAGCTTTTCATTCTCTCTCTCGAAAGGCTCTGCTCCATTGAAGTAGGCATTGTTGTTTATGTAGACCGGCTGTTCCACAAGTTCAAATTCTTCCAGATCGCCATGCAATTTATGAACATTCTCAATGTACTCCTCTAAAGAGGTGGTATAGTTTTTAAAATGGGATGTCCCCACGCCTCTAAGTCCATCTCGCCCAATAAAAATATTATTATAGAAACGATCATCCCCGCCGTAGATAAGCGAGAAACCCGCGATTTTCGTGCTATGCGGAAGATGATATTGGGTGGAACGATTTAACACCTTCCGATGAATCATCTTACCACCGATAAGATTGTTGATATATGCCCCGCCTTGCGATACATTCTCCAGGGCATATTCCGAAGACAAAATATTATGGTCGACGATACATGGGCCGTGACTTACTTCTAAAAATAAATCGCGGTGATTCCGGTAGAATAGGTTCTTGCTGATCCTTGTTCCTTGTATCTGCCAATCTAACCAAACGCCTAACGTACAGTCATGAATCCGGTTATGATGAATGTGAACATCGATCGGGGCATGCAGCTTGATCCCTGCAATTTCATGACCCCAGAATTCCCGTTTGATTGCAATGTTGTAGATATGGTTATGATGAATTTCGCTAAATATACAGCCCAAATGGCCGACAATAGCATTTTGACCGCAATCATAGATTGTATTATACCGGATCATATGCGAGCCGATCCTTTCCTTGCTCCAGCCTTGGCGCTCAGCGGTAAAAACAGACTCCAACTGGTATTGGTATCCCGGTTTATCTTTGCGAATGGAACGATAGTTGTTCCCCGTGGATGCTTCTTTACCGATACTGACGGCACTGCATTTGGCATCATGTATGATGTTATTTTCAATGATCCAGCCTTTACTCCAATTCGTACCAACCAGCCCTGGCTGATCTGCAGTCGGGGGCGCCCAGGGGGTCGCTGCATGTGCCATTTCAAAACCTCTTACGGTAATATAATCCATTCCGGTCTCTTCTGGATAGAAACAAGATCTGCGCACATTAATTTCAACAAATTCTTTTGTCGGGTCAGCTCCTTGAAAATTAGCATATATCGTTGTATGATCGTCGTCCACTTCTGCAAACCAAACGTAGGTTGTCTGTTTTGGATTGGGGAGAAGAACCATTTCATTCGTCCAAAAGTCCCTTGCTTCCGTTCTCTGAACGGGGTTCAATTGATCAAATCGACTCACCTCATAAAAGGACATACCATTTAGATATACATCCCCTAAGTGCTTCGTCTCCTCAATCGTAACGAACCAATCGCCAAATACTTGTTCCGCATAGGGATTAAAGCCGCCGAATAACGTGTTCGGTATCACCGCTTTCCAAATATCGCCTTGAACCCGCCGCCAATCTTGAATGTGCTCCGACCCTTTAATGACAACCTTCTCTCCTTCTGCGGCCTGATAAGTAATCCTTCTTTTTTGCTTAATCCTTTATGTCTCGGCTTTACCCATTCACGATATACACCTTCATGGACAATGACCGTGTCACCGGCTACAGCAACAGAAGCGGCTTTATTTATGGTTAAGAACGGGTCATGCCTAGTCCCCTGTCCGTGGTCGTTGCCATTTTTTGCTACATGATATTCCATTGTTTAATAGCCTCCTAGAATTCGACTTTAAAACTTTTTTAAACCTTTGCTGTGCTTGTTTCAAATATTCAAGCTCATGTCGCAGCAATTCGATTTCCAAAAGCAACTCATTCAAATGAATCCATTATGCCTTTCCTATATTCTTGTATCGATACCCCTATGACCTTCTTAAAGCAATGACTGAAATAATAAGGGTCCTTGATACCTACCTTTTCGGCAATTTGGTAAGCCTTCCAATCCGTATCATTCATCAGCTTGATTGCCTCTTCCATTCGCAGCTTAAGAAGATATTCGGAAAAACCTTGCCCTGTTTCTTGCTTAAATAGCCTACTTAAATAACTGCTATTTAGATTGTATTTACTAGAAATAGAAGCAAGGCTGAGATCAGGGTCTTGAATCTCCTGTGCGATATGTTTCTTTACTTCATCGATAATTTTTTTCTTCTTTTTCATCCGGTTTCTTTGAACAAGTTCTGTTGCTTCTTTTGCTACGTTCACCAACATCGTATTGAGCTCAGTAATCATGCTGGAACTTAAGATACGGGTGAAGACCGATCCGTTTATCCATGCCGCATCCAGCTGCGGTAGTCCTAGTTCCGACAAGGCGTTGCTCATCAAGGAAATAAAATGTATGGAAATGGCTTGAGCCTGCTCTATGGACCCCCTCGCGTTGACGAGAGCTTAAGAAAAATACGGTCGATGGCTTGGACCGCCTGATCTTCCACACCCGTTTTAATGTAAAATATGATTTCCTCAATTTCGGATAACTGCAGATCCCAAGTTCCACTCATGAAACGTATATCTTCTTCGAAGGAAATAACTTGATCACCGCCTGTCAGCTTGGCGTATCGTAGAGCCTCTAATGCCTCCCGGTAGCTATCTTTCACACGGCTCAAATCCGTATATTCCCCTCCAACCCCTACTGATGCTTTAACCTCAAGCTTATCCTTAATCGTTCTTATGCACTGCTCCCCTATGAATGCCAAATCCGTATTCCTGCTCCAGCTCAATAAGACGATGCGTCCATTATTGTCTTGAAAAATAACAAGATCCTGCCGATTCTGCAGAAGAGTCTCCAGAAGCCGCTTGCTTTGCCTAATGCTAATAGCAATCGATCTTCCTCGTTTTTATTCATTTCCGATTGCGGCTCTAATACGGCTAATGTGCAGAATTCAAAGGACAACTGGCCAAAAAAATACCTATACCTTTGGCTTAACGCTTCTACCGAGGAGGCGCCTGCAAGCAGATCGTTCAGAAACTTTTCCTTTAAAGACTCGTGATGTTCCTGGAGCCGCTGCTGCATTAAGCGATATTCATTCCAATGAGCCGTTTCTTGTTCGATACGAGCTTTCAGATCGTTGGCAACCGTGGCTACTATTTCAGGCTGAAGAGGTTTGAGAAGAAAGTCATTAACACCCAAATGAATGCTCGTTTGCGCATATTCAAATTCCGGGTAAGCTGTCATAATGACGATTTTCGTAAGCGGATCCCTTTCTTTCACAAGCTTCGACAGTTCAAGCCCGTCCATATAGGGCATATTAATATCCGTGAAAACGACATCGGGTCTCAACGCATCGATTAGATCCAAGGCTTCGTTCCCATTGGAAGCCTCGCCTACAAATTCGTAGCCAATGGACGGCCAGTCAATGAGAACAGGCAGGAGCCTTCTGGCATTAAATTCATCGTCGACAACAATCGCCTTGACTTTTCGTGCTTCCACTCGGACTCTCCTTTGACCTCATCATTTGGATTCTAGCTGCAGGGGCAGCACTATCTCGATTACGGTTCCCTTTCCCGGCGAGCTGTGGATCGTATAGGTTAAATTCTCTGCATAATAAAGCTTTAATCGGGTAATGGTTCCTCTTAGGCCGAAACTTGTAGAGTTCTGTTCTAAACTCTCATCTGTAATTGACGTTAATTTCTCTTTTTCTATCCCTACGCCATTGTCCTCTACAGTTAGCAATATCTGCCTACCAACCATTGCAGCGCAAATTCTAATCATGCCGTCTTGCCCCATAGGCCTAATGCCATGGTACAAAGCATTCTCCACAAGCGGCTGCAAGGTCAACTTCGGTATCTGAAAATCATTTAACGATTCTTCCAATTCATAAGTTGCGGTGAACAAATCAGGATAGCGCATATTTTGAATCGTTAAATAATGCTTTGCAATCTCAAATTCCTTAGCAAGCGTGATGACTTCGTTGCCTTTACTCAAACTATGCCGATAGTAATAAGCTAGGGCCGTTATAAGTCGATAGGACTCATTCCGCTCTCCCGCTAAAGCTAGATACCCTGCGGACTCAAGTGAATTATATAGAAAATGCGGTTTAATTTGCTGCTGAAGTATATCGAGTTCAAGCTTTCTTTTTATTCTTTGATCTTCTTTTTCCCGTTGAATGGATTCTTCGATCGTGGATATCATACGATTATATCGATCCTGCAACTGCCGGATTTCCTCGGAGCTTCCTGACAGCTGGACTTGTTGAAACTCGCCGGATTCTGCTCGTCTCATAGATTTCAATAAGCTATGCAATGCCGGGTAATCGATCGGGAAATCCAAACCGAGCCCAGAAAGATAAACAGAAAATTAAACAGGGCGATAGGAACCAACACCCGGTTAATGGGCCCATATGGATTCGACCATTCATTGATTGGGAGTGCGATGGAATAATTCCATCCATCCGATTCGGTTGAGGCAAACAAATATCCTTTCCCGGACAACGTTTTCATAAAGGTGCTCGAAGTATGGAGTCGAAATTCTTGGGAGTCGGCAAACCCGCGCAGCTCAGAATTGGCAAACGGAATCATCGATTCCCTTCCTCTGCCGACCATGAGATCCAGCTTGTTCTCGCTTACCGTATGTTCATAGCTTTTTTTAATCTCTCTTAGCGGGATGTTTACGATCAAAATACCTATTTGCTTTGCCGTTACAAGATCATTTACGGTACGGATCAATGAAAGGTAAGGTTCTACATGTGGATATTGACGAAGAACGCCACCCGCATTGACTCTCCAGATGAGGCCTCCGTTTTTATCCAAGACTTCTTGATACCAAGGAGCATTCCGGATGCCCGCGATATTTACGCCTAAATTCAAATCATCGAAAGAGTAGTAAATATCGTCATTCCTAAACAAATATACGGATGAAATGGTTGGCTCCGCCAGCAATATCTCATGCATCGCTTTTTGAAATTTTTGATTCGATTCGGCAATTCCCACTTCTGCCAAGTTGGCTTTTAACAGACCTTGAACGGTATCGCTTGCAATGATCTTTTGAGAGTACTTGTTCGTATTATTAAATAGCGATTGCAGACTGTATTGGATGGCATATAAGGTTTGAACGGATAAATCCCCGATTTTGCTTTCGGCTAAGTTCCGGTTAATTCTTTGATACATCATACCACTGACTAGCATGGAGATGAGCAGCAATAAAATGTAGTAGGATACCATCTGAGTTCTAATTTTAGCGAACTTCACCATGTAACCACCTTTGGTAAGGAGATATAATCCAGGATGCATATACCTATAAATACACCCTGATCATATCATATGGCACCTGAACGGATAATAATTTGCCCTATATCATGTCATCCTTTAACTGCACCCGCCACGATACTCTTCTGTACTTGTTCGCTTAGTAACACATAGATTAAAATCGTCGGAATCGTAGCAAGCACGAGCCCGGCAAAAATTGCGCCATATTCGGAAAAATGTACTCCGCGCAGGGAATTGATATCCACGGTAATGGTCATCAGGTTCGACTTGTTGATAAAGGTGTTGGCAAACATTAGCTCATTCCAAGCATTGAGGAACGTAAAGATGGAAGTGGACACGATAGCGGGCTTGATGAGCGGCAACATGATACGGAAAAACACCTGATAAATGTTACACCCGTCAACGACCCCTGACTCTTCTAATTCCCGAGGAAGCGCTGCAAAAAAGCCCAATAGAATAAATATCGTACTTGGGAGAGCATTGACGGTATAGGGAATAATAAGAGCCCATGGTGTATTTAATAGACTCGTTGCTTTCAGCATCAAGAAAACAGGCAGTAGCGTAGCATGTACCGGAATCATTAATCCTATCATGAAAAACGCAAGCACCAGCTTACTGAGCCTCCACTTCATCCTTACGATCGCATACGACACCATGGCTGACAATATTCCTGAAGCGACCACAGTTGCACATGTATACATCAGGCTGTTCATGAAATTTTGGCTCAACTTGGTGGCAGTAAGCACATATTCGTAATTCGACCATAGCCACTTCACGGGAAGTCCCATGACGTTGCTTCCTGTGATTTCCATATTACTTTTGAAGGAACTGAGCAGCGACCAGAGAAGAGGATACAATTGCACAACTGCAAATCCAATGAGGAAGAGTTGTAAAATAACTTGGATCGGGCGGTTCTTATTCATCTTCCTTTTTCCGCCTCCTTCTCTTCCCTCGTCTTAAGAACCCTTTGCAAAACCAAGTAAAATACCAAACATTCGATTACCAAAAATATAGCCATAGTACTTCCGTAGCCATACATATGCCGGGTAAAGATCGTGGTATACATCAAAGTACTGGGAACGTCAGTGGATGGGGACGGTGCGCCTCCCGTCATTACGTAAACCAAATCGAAAAACTTCAAGGAGCCGATGACGGCAAAGATGATGCATACTCTTAAAATCGGTACAATAAGCGGTATGGTGATCGAGATGGCTGTACGTATTCCTGAAGCTCCGTCAATGGTCGCCGCTTCGTACAAATCCTCAGAGATTCCTTTGATGGCGGCATACATAAGAAGCATATGGTAGCCGATGTACTGCCAAATAACCGGTATAAGGATACTAATTAACGAGGTTTTATCTTCCGTGAGCCAGTCATGAGTCCAAGATTTCAAGCCGATACGTTGAAGGAAAACGTTCAATACTCCATAGTCGGGATTATACACCCTTAAAAACATAAGTCCGATGGCGGCTGAGGAAACGACAACAGGAATAAAGAAAATGGTTCGATAAATTTTTTCGCCTTTAATTCCTTTAGCCAGGATCAAGGCCAGTAGCAAGGCAATAGGCAATTGCAGGCATACAGACAGGATCGCCAGATAGATTGTGTTTAATACCGAATGGCCGAATTCCATACCGTAGGTATCAGTAATGAAGAGATCCTTATAATAGGCAAATCCTACGAATTTAGCCGGCTGGATCCCATCCCAGTCCAGTAAACTATAATAAAATGATTGAAGAATCGGGATAAACCCAACAACGGTGAACAAAATCAAGGACGGAAGAATAAATACAGCAATTGCCTTCTTGTTGCTGAATACCTGGTTCATAGCCGACTCCTTCCTTAAAGGAACAGGCGACGCTACATTCCCGCCGCCTGTTATTTCAACTCTATAATTTATTTGCCGGGATTAATTTTCGATTGCAGCTCTTTTGTATATTGCTCAGGCGTTTGTTTGCCTCCAACGAATTTCATAAGCGATCCAAACATGGATTCCGTGTCATTACCGTTCAGCATCTGATCCCACCAATAAGAGAATCCGGCAGATTTGGCCGACAACTGGGCGATTTGAACCACTAATGGATCAACTTTAGAAGTATCCCCGATGTCGCCTTTCCAAGCGGAGCTTCCCGATCCCGCAAGGAACGATTCTTTGGCCAAATCCTCCATGAAGAACTTGTACACTTGCCATACTTTATCTTTGTTCTTAATCTTTGCGTTAATGAGGAAAGTTTCGCCGGCGCCGCCAAACCATTCATCCGCATTGCCTTTTCCACCGGGAATCGTTGGGAATGTAGCAGTTACCACTTTTCCTTTAACTGCGGAATTGTCTGCATTAATTTGTCCGTTCACCCAGCCACCCATAAACAGCATGGCCGCCTTGCCCGATAAGAATGCATTCACCGAATCGTCATAGGAATTTCCCAGATAGTTGTCTCCAAACGCTTTCATATCAATCAGTTCTTTGTATTTGCGGGCAGCTTCGACGAATTCCGGGGAATCGAAGGAGCCGTTTTTCTTTAATGCCGCATTCATGGCGTCTACTCCGCCCATTCGAATGTCCAGAATCGCGTTCCAGAACATAGCAGGCCATCTGTCCTTAGCACCAAGAGCAATTGGTGTCACGCCTTTCGCCTTCAAAGCAGAGATAACGGCCACAAACTCATCCCAGGTGGTTGGAATTTTAGCGCCGGCCTGATCCAACAACTCTTTATTAATGTACAAATTCGCAGTTGCAATCGTCGTTGGCAAACCATACAGCTTACCATCATACTTGAAATTGTCCGTTGTACCCGGAACTAGACGAGCTAGTGTTCCGTCCATCACTAGATCATCAATCGCAAGAACTCGCTTCCCCGCGACAAACGGCTGGGAAGAACCGCCGCCCCAAGCAAAGAATATATCGGGGAGCTCATCAGCCGCCGAGGCCGCCGGCAATTTCGCCTTGTATGCTTCCCCGCCGGTCCCTACGTGATCGATCTCCACATCGGGGAATTTGGCTTTTGTCGCATCGAGCGCCTTGTAGAAAGCGATAGCGCCGCCGTCTTTGGAATTCGGGTCAGCGAATTGCGACCACATGGTGATTTTGGTTTTTTGAGCAGCAGGCGCCTGATTTCCGGACGAATCTTGTTTCGCCCCCCACATGCGGCCATTGACAGCATCATCATCATCGTCAATGAAGCACTTACAATCTTAGCTGATCTTTTCATGTTCTGCCCCCTGTTTGGTTAACCGCTTACAAATTTGATTATAAAGCTTTACTGTTCGGCAGAAAATGAATTCTCTTTACATAAAGATAGAATTTCTTTACCTATTCTAAAGCTTTTGTAGTGATGTATTTAACTGAAAACAACAAACAGACCACCATAAAGCCGATTTCTTCAATCAGGTTTACAGCGGTCTGTTATTTGTTGCTTATCAGCGCATCGAATTAGCCACTACCTGCCATTGTTGTTCCGTTCCAGTCGTAGAATTGGACTGGAGCACGTTTGCGCCGTCTGTTAAAGATCCTCCGGAAACGGTCAAGAACAGACCACTGTTGACGTTGGCAATTTTAAAATTGATGCCTGCTGCTTGTAGATTCCATTGTTGGTCAGTCGAACCATTGTCTGTCCATTGTACGGCTTGTGCACCTGATGTCAAAGCTGCACCGTAAATACCCAAATTCTTGAGGCTATTTGCATTAACAAGTTTTTTAGCTCCGCTTGCTGTTGTTACAATGAACCAACTTTGGTCAGTAGAGGTATTTTGGCTGGTCCACTGAACGGCATTCCCTCCATTTGCAGCCGAACTTTGATAGATGCCAAGCACTTTTCCACTTTTCACATTGACCACTCTATAACTGTCAACCGTAATGTGTCCATCGTCCGGTACAAGCCGCCACAGTTGGTCTGCCGTACCGGTATCGGTTGCTTGCACTACATTTGCACCATCCGCCGTTGAACCTCCCGATATCCCAAGCACCTTGCCGCTGTTGCGGTTGACGATCTTATAGGAGCTTCCGGAAGCCGTTATGGTCCATTGCTGATCGTTAGAAGCATCCAAACTGTCCCAAATTACGGCATTGGCGTTGTCGGCGATCGAAGCGCCATAAATACCTGCGACCTTGCCGCTCTTTGCATTAATAATGGTTTTGTACCCGGTTGGACTATAGCCCGTTTCGCCGTTAACCACCAGCCAGTATTGATCCAACGAGTTGGTACCGCTAGTCCACTGTACAAGCTGATTGCCGTTAGAGGTTCCGCCTCCAAGAACACCAAGCGCCTTTCCGCTCTTCACGTTCACCAACTTGTAGTAACCAACGGACATGTCGCCATAAGTAACTTTGTCTTTGTTAACTGTATCAAAAAAACCGGCTTGAGGGATAAACAGGCGCCCATTGCTGAGTGGCAGGACTTGACGGTTGTACCCCGCATCCACCGGCGGGTCATAAGGAATCCAGCTTCCGGATGCATCCTTACGGGAAGTGTTAATTAGCACTTGCTTGCTTCCGGCATTATTCAGCACCAGTCTGCCGTCTCCGAGTGCAGCAAGGTAAGGACTGCCGCCAGCGCCTACAACAATTCCCTTCTCCGTTGGATTCCAGCTTTCCGGATCGGAGGAGATCTTCATATAGTTTTGTAATGGACCTGGGAACCCAACCCCCTCATAGGTCATGGCGAAGTTTCCGTTACCCATCTTGGCAATAGTTGGCATGCCCGGACGTAAAGTGGAGTCGGCAAACGCCACGTCGTCAACAACAGGGCCCCAAGTTACACCGTCCGTCGTCGTTTGGTGAACCAGCTTCTGTGCATGGGCTGGATCACGCTCGTCCGAATAATAAACAATCAGCTTATTGTTGTAGACCATCAAGAAGGGCTCCCAGATCGGGTCATAGCCCACATCGTTACGGCCGCCTACAGCGATAGTGCTGACGTAGGTCCAAGTCCGTCCCAGATCAGTACTTTTATAGAATTCCATCTTGGTTGCCGATTTGTCGCTCGGAACGGAATTGCCCGCCAGAACCATAGTGCCTGCAGGCATGTTTCCTATAGCTTGAGGAAGCTCGAACAATTGCGGACAGTTCATCATCCCCCATCCATTTTGCGTATCTTGTACGGAACCAACCTGTGTCCAAGAAGCACCATTGTCAACGCTTTCATAAATAGGAAACACAGGGATCGAGTTAGAAGTTTGCTCAAACGTAGCATACATCTTGTTGTTATTGGCGCCACTGTAGTTCAGTTGAATTACCCTTGGCGATAGAGCCCCGTACGAAGGAGCATCCGCCGGTGGCGTATACATCGTGTAAGGACCGAATGCCTCCACTTTTGCAGCAATGGAAAATAGCGTTGTGCAAGCCATTGCCAATGCCATACACAGGATTGTCGTGATTCTGCCTAGCCTTCTTCTCATGACATTACCCCATTTCATATTGAAGTCTTTCTCGCGAGGACCATTCAACATCGATGCGAATTGATAACGGTTACATCTTAGAGCAGCTTCTCGCTAGAAAGCTTATTACTAAACTATCATTCAATATATAAAACCTGAATGAGTTTTTTTTACTTTTTCAAAAAACACAAAACAAAATTATTACAAGCCTGCTTTTGCCCCCTTAAGCAACCAAGGGATGTCCGTATGTTGGCAACATACTTATTTCTAAAAGCGATATTTATCAGCTTTATCCTCCCAGCGGTCATATGCCCGTTTCAGGTAAGGATCGTCGGCGACGTCTTCGATGAGCGACGGCGGCTTTTTTTGTGTCTTCCGACGAGCCTGAATTTTTTCGATATTTGAACAAGCGGCTCGTCCGCAATCTTCTGCAGCTCTTCCGGCGTCCTGGCAGTCCCGCGGTTGAGTAGCGTCTTGTACGTTGAGATGATCTCTTTAAGAGCCTTAATGTCGGCTTCGGTCATCTCGGCCATGTTCTCGCCAATATTTTTAAAGGACATGTAACCCTAAATCCCGGACATTTCACCAATTAAGTCCTGACATCAGTTTTTTTCCTCTCCTTCCTTTGCTGACTCTACGTTCTGGACTCTATAAACAATAGGGTCTGAATAAACAAAGATAGCCAGCTAGCCAGCGGTCAAAGCTGGATGACCAAAAAGAAAAATGAATCGAAACGGCGATCTTACGTTATCATCATGCCTGCATTCTGCCTTCATCGCTGCTCATGATTGCAAGGAGCTCATCGAACCGTTCCATCCGATCTTCCCATTCATAGTATTGACCCGTCAGCTTTTCTTCTAACCGACGTGCCGTGACTTGTGTATCATCCTCGTCCCAATCAATTTCCCATTGGGCTAACCGGGGCACAGTCGAAATGACAGTGTGGGTAAAAGAATAGCTGTCCGGCTCATGACCGGCAACCTTGTGAAATAGTTAAGGCACTCCGTTTGAAGTGCCTTTAACATGATACATTTTCTTCCGTTGCCTAACCCAAAACGAACCGGAAATCCGCTTTTTCCTTAATATAATGAACCGGCAGATGGGTGAAAAAAGCTCCCTCATGCGCAATACCGCCCGATTCCAAACAAATAGGAGAGGGATAAACAAATTCAATTGTTCACAACGTGCTTTCCCGAATAATCAGCCTTGTCTGGATTTTCAAGGAAGAAACCGGTTGCCCGTTCATTCTGTCGAGCAGCTTTTGCACCAGCATTTGTCCAATCATATGAAAATCCTGTTCGACGGTGCTTAACTCGGGATATACTTCCGTGGAAATCGGCAAGTTACCGAAGCTGATCATTTGCACTTGCTGCGGGCAAGGAATGCGGTATTTATTTACAGCTTTAATAGCTCCCAAAGCGGAAAAATCATCGGAAACAATCAATCCGTCGGCTAGCGTCCCATTCTGAAACTCATGCTCCACATATTGATACACGTCTTTGCTATTGAATACGCCAACGATGTCGGCTTGATCCTCTACCTCATTCTTCCCGCCGTTTTCTTGGAGCGCGCGTTTGAAGCCGTTGATTTTTTCAATATGGGTGGGCCACGCCGGATCGTTTAACAGCGACCTAATGGTTTTGGCGCCTTTATCAAACAAATATTTGGCGGCGAGATAAGCGCCCAGTTCGTAGTCGGTTCCTACAAACGTAAATTTATCGTTTTTGCCGGATACGATGATAGGAACGCCCAAGCTTTCGACCGACTCGAGCAATGCATTGTTGCGGGGAGAGTTGAGCACAATCATGCCATCGAAGTATCCTCTTTCCAGAACGCCGAAATAGTTGGAGTGCATTTCATCCAAATTATTGACCAGCACCACTTTATATTGGTGTTTGCCGGCTTCCTTGATAATGCTGTTAATGATAATGCTCGTTCTTTGCACGGGATATAAATCTCTGTCGATATCAGAAACGACAAGAATTTGGTACGTTTTGCGCTGTGTAAGTCCTTTGGCGTACGTGTTGATCGTGTAATTTTTCTCTTTCAAAATACGCAATATTTTTTCTTTCGTCTCTTTCTTGACCCGGCCTTCGTTATTGACGACTCTGGAGACGGTTTTATCCGAAACGTTTGCCAATTTTGCTATGTCTTTTAAGGTGTATTTTCTTTCCAATTTTACTCCTCCTTCTCCGCTTGCTCGACCATGGCTATATCATCTCATTTTATATTAACAGGTTATCGGCAAAGAGCAAATGGTCCCTTCAAGGAGTAAATAGAGATGGAGTCTGTCCGGTTACTGTAGTAATCGGACAGACTCCATCTCGTGCTTCGCGGAATATCCGGTTCTCCCGGGATAATACTAGAAAGAGCCAGTAGTAAAGGAAGTAATCACGGTAGGACTGTTCTTACCGTTATAGGCGTACAGAGACACCCAATAGGTGGTATTCGGCTTCAGATTGGTGAATGTATATTTGTTGGTTGTGAAACCAGTACTGGTGCCTGCGATGGCATTGCCGGCATAGGCATCGTTTTGACTCGCATAAAGGGCAGTATATGCCCCGGCGTGTGCTACGGCCCCGCCGCCAAAAACAGGCTTGCTGCCTTGATCGGCAATGTTAAAGACCATGGTGACACTGTCGCCATTCAGTTGGAAGCTAATGCTGCTAGGAGCGAGCCGGAGCATCCGAAACAGGGGTGACCGAGGCTGAAGCCGCAGACCGTCCCCACGCCTTGCGCATTTACGCCGGCAACATAAATTTGGGCCGGAACACCATTGGTCAATCCGCCGACATAGCCGGAAGTTGCAGTAGGAGGCACAGTTACCGGACCGTATTTCACACCGTTCTGAATCGCCCAGATCCGATAGCCGCTCGTTTGCGGGTTGGCAGGCTTGCCTCCCCAAGTGACTTGCAAATTTTTATTGCCTGCTGTCACGGTATAGATCGTAGGAGCAGCGGGGAACTCCGATCGGAAGCGTCGGAATCGGCAGTACCTGGTTGGTCAGCGTGCCATAGGCAACCTTCGTAGGTCGCCAATTGTCGGCGCCCTTGAGGTAAATATCCGCCGCGAGCGCCGCCGCTTCTACATCGGTCAGCGGGACGTTGGATTTCGTTGAGGTCGATTCCCGCTGATTAATATCGAAAGGCGTCCAGCCGCTGCCGCCTAGTGGATAAAGCGTTTTATACTCGCGATAAGTCGACGTCGGCAGTTTGTTGGTGGCCGGGATTTGAGCCGTCGCATATTGCGCCGGAACGAATTCGATCCAGCCCGGAGTTTTCACCTGCCACCCCATTTTGGTATTCAAGAAATACGTGGTCGAGTAGGCCCCCCCAAGGACGACCCAGCCAGACGTTGTCCATGTATGTGTCATCGAATAGGATAGTGTTATTGTTGAACACAAATCCGCTGTCTTCGCTTGCTGACGCGCGAGATTGCGCCGTAATAGTAACTTCGCCATGCAGATCGGTGTGCACCTTGGCCTTGATCGTGGAATTGTCAAACACTGCCTTGCCGTTTCCGAAGATGTAGTCCACATAACCTTCTACATAGCTGTTATTGAAATAAGCCCGTGTTTTGTTATTCACGTACAGGGTATCCTGGCCGCCCAGTACCATGACAGCCCGGTAGACCGCCCGGTCGCCTTTGGACAAGAGCGCTACCGCCTGCGCGTTGGCTTCAAAGTTCGGCGCTTCATAGTCGGCGGTATTCTCAATGGTCAGGTTTGTGGCATAGAAATCGGTGCCGGTAACCGTAACCGTGGCACTGCCGCTTGTTCCGTACGGCTTCCCGTTGGCCGGGTTTATCTTCGCTCCGTAGTCATTGTAGGTGATCTTTACTTTCGAGGCGTCTGTTCCCGTGCCGAACAGACCCACATTGTTCTTGCTAATCAGCAGCTTCTCCTTGTAGATGCCGGGCGCCACTTGAATGTTCCCGCCGGTCGCCGGCAAGGCGTTAACCGCCGCTGCGATGGTAGTGTAATCCCCCGAACCGTCTGCCGCCACTCGGAGGGAGGGCAGCTGGTCCCGGTTCGTCGTTATCATCGTTGTGTTAGGTCTTTGCCCGGGGAACTGCATCAGATAGTTGATATCGTCGACCGGCGTGTCGGTGATCAGAAATCCGAATTTGGCGGTATCGTGCCACCACTCCTTGAACATACGGTGATCGGTGCAGCCTCCGCCGCTTACATCCAAGGCGTATTTGCCGCAATCGCCGAATTCGTTTGTATTCATTGCCGGAGTCAGCGGGCCGCAGACCCCTCCTTCCCACCAGGTGCCGTCAGTGCCCGCCAAATAATTGGCATCCGCAGCCAATGTGCGAGAACATAGGCGCTTGGGAATATAGACACCGACACTGCGCCCGTCATGCCAGGTTTGGGTAAATAAATCATCATTGTTATAGTTGAGAACGGCTCCCTTCGCTTTCAGTCCGATCAGTGGAGAAATAAGCGTCTCGTCCAGATCCTTGTCCATAAACCACCTTTCCCAAGAGGCAAAATCAGCGATTGCCCATGCGGTGGTACCGGCATTGTCTTTCGTGGTGGTGGAGTTGGAAGCGTAGACGGGCTGGACGTAAAGCAACGCTAGGTTGAACTCGTCCAAAGTCTGAGCATACTTCTGCTGGTAATAGGCTTTGACCTGGTTAGCATAGTCAGAGGGACCGTTAAATAGAACCGTCTGAAACTTAAGGACGACATGATTAGCTACCCAAGCGCCATAATCATTATTTGATGCATCTGCATTGTCATGCGCTAATTGGGCGGCCACATCGACTACATTCCCGGTTTCGCGCAAATCCAGAAAAACGAACCCCTGATAACTGTAGCTATAAAGCTTTTGCAAAGTCTGTTCCAAAGTCGCGGGGTAAATGTTAGCCGACTTGCAAGTCGGATGATCGTCGGTCATACCGTAACCATCCGCCCCATTCGTGCAAATAGGGACATTTGCAATCGTAGACCACGCCGGTGGTTTATCGCCCTGAGATGCTTTGCCTTGAGCCAAATCTTTTTCCCAGCGGTGAATGTCGGCATACTGCGGATAACCTGGCCCCAACATACGCTTCAAGGTTTTATCGTGCATCAGGTAGGGGACATGATCAGCCGTTTCATAAACATCCAGTTCCATCGCTTCTATGCCGGCGTTCATCGTATTGACAGCCGATTCAATGGTATTTTCCGGGTGATCGGCATCAACCACTCCCCGGTGCGCGGCTACAATTACCGGCGCCGAATCCCGTAAGGTCCCGTCGGTAGTGGCCGGAGTACGGTGATTTAATGCATTGAGCAGTTTACCCGGCGACTCGGGATCAATGACATTATAATACCCCTTTGTCGGCAGTGTAGTTGTGGGCGGGGTCGGATTTACTACTACTGTGTCTGCACTAACGTGCGGGGTTAATGCTGCAAGGAGCAGTGTGGATAACGCCGTTACTCTCATAATTGAAAAAAAACGTTTGTTCAAAAATGACTCCATCCTTCCGTTTGCTCGTGGCGCATAAAAACATGCACTATCGCGCTTGAGCCAGTATTTTTTATCTAGGAATAGCGGTGTGCTTCAAAATTAGTGTAGTTATCATGATGTCAAGTCAGAATTGGCGGGGAAGGCCCTTGGTTTGGCAGCGAAACGACAGTCAATTGGATGCAAACGCACTGCGGGCAAAGGGGTGACGAATGCACTCGGCAATATAGCCGTAGCCGTTTTTTTCACATGAATTGAATTCACCTCCTTTCACGAGGGCGCGGAAAAACACCGCACAAGCCGCACCTCATCAACGCTTGACTTGAAACGTCAAACCAGATCCAAGCTCAGGAAAGTCCTGTCGTCAAACGATACGTTCCCTTTCTTTAAGCCTTTGGTCGATTTGTGAATCCGATAGCAGAGCGGATCCTGCTCCAGCAGTTCCTGCAGCAAGCAGTTCGGTTTCGACTAAATGTTCCTGTAGCATCGGATATCCGTCGCTTGCCAGTACAATCTGTTTGGCATCGGGAATTCCCCGTTTGACGATTTTGGGTTCGTGAATAGGGAACCCGTCCAATACGGCGTATGATAACGGCGAATCGTCGTTGTTGTTTTGAAAATCATACTGCTGGATCAGGAACGGAATGATGTCTTCTCTGCTGCGGTCGAATTCCAGCAGTTCGCTCAGCGAGTACCGTTTCAAGTATTGCTCAATGAGCTTGCTTCTCATATTCGCGATGAAGTGGTCGATCATTTTTTCATTGGAAAACCGGACGCCGTCGATCAGGCAGTGGCAATCTCCGACCATCCAGATCTCCTTGCGCAGCTTGCTGTAGACGATCAGACTTGCCCCCAATCGTTTGAAAGGACGGGATGCAACTTCTTCGGCAATCTGATGATGGATATAATAGTTTTTGAGACGCCTCGTTAATCGGTTTATTCCTTGCAGACAATTGATATCGGCGGGAAAAGCGCGTATTTCTTGCGCGATCAAGTCAATCGCAATCTGTGCGGAAGAGAGGCCGCCGTACAGGCTGCAATCCTTGGGCGTCATGCCGTCAATGACGGTCGCGAAGTGCTCCGTCACGACGATCCTGTCTTCATTGTCGTCAAGCTCTCCCGTTTTCGATAGGGTGAATTGTTCGATAATGTTCATTCGCCGCTCCTGAATAAGCGGCCGGAACCCAGTACGAAAGAGCACCGGCCCTCATCGTTTATAGTCACAAACCTATTTCAAAAGTTCATCCTGAGTTTTGCTCTGGTCCTTCACAATCCCATAAATATCCTTCGGCATGATGGTGGTATCGTTGGCGTTTTTATACCAGTTTTGATAAAACTCTTCGATTTTTTTGCCGTTGTACTTCGCCCATACCACCTGCACATCGGTCAAAGCCTTGTCGGTGGAGTAGCTCGCTCCTCCCAATATCGCCTTCGTCCAAATGCTCTTGATCTCCTTGTCCGCATTGGTCGCGTCGACGAGCAATTCGGAAGGAACGGTCGGCAGATGCTCGTGATGCGTAAGCGAAGGATACTGCGCATTTTGTTGGATCAACTCATCCATCTGCTGCAAATCTTGCTTGTACATGTCTTCGGCGTACTTTTGCTCCGGCTTGTCGCCGTCGAACGAGCTGGCAACATACGTGCATTTGCCGCCTGCCGCTACGGAGAATACCATATCAAAATCGAGGGTCTTGTAATCAACCTCCGTCTTGTTCTTGTTCGGATCGATGGCAACCGGACAACCGTTCGCTCCTTTGCTCCAATGCACCCCTTCCAGTCCATAGGTGAGCGTCATTCCGGTTTCGGGCTTGGATAAAAAGTCGACATATTTCATAACCGATTCCGGGTCTTTGGCGTCAGCGTTCACGACCGCCGTCATTTGCACCGGATTGTTGATGCGGCCCATATACTGTCCATCCGGCGATTTCGGAACCGCCATCACAGTCAGCTCCGCTTCGGATGCGCTTTTCTTTAGCGTAGCGTAATCCGTAATCCAGAGCTGGTTCCAGAGTGGATAGCTGTTGGCCTGTACAGCGTATATGCCAAGCTTGCCGTTTAAAAAGGCCTGTCTCGCTTTGGCGCCGTTCTTGTCCGTTGCAAAATCTTTATCGGCGATGCCTTCATCCACCAACCGTTTGGCGAAATCGGCATACGCCTTGTCGCCGGACCAGCTTTTCACCGGGACCCCGTTCTCCATCTTGTAAGCGTACATAGAGTACGGGGCGTCGCTGACCAAAATGTCGGCGCCGAATATTTCATATGTCAAAACGTTATTGCCGAGGTTAAATCCGTATGTATCCTTTTGGCCGTTTCCGTCCGGATCACGCTCCGCAAACGCTTTGGCCACCTGATACAGCTCTTCCGTCGTCTTCGGCATTTGCAAATTCAGCTTCTTCAACCAATCTTGGCGCATGACCAAAATGTTGGTCGGCATCGCTTCGTTCAGCTTGCCGAATTCGTACAGCTTGCCGTCCGCCTTCAGTCCCGCTTTTTTCAGGGCGGGCGTTTGCTCCAGCAGACTTTTTGTAGACTGTGCTGTATTTGTTGATCATGTCGTCGATCGGCATCAGTTGTTTCTGGGCGTACAGCGGGTTTTTGATCTCCGGGCTGTATTCGAACAATAGATCCGGGGCGCTGCCCGAGGAGAACAGGGTGTTTACTTTTTCCTTGGCGTTATTGCGCGGTATGGCTGTGAATGAGACATCGACAGGGCCGTTCTCATTGATCCACTTCGTCCAGCGGTTGTTTTCAATCGTTCCTTCGGAAGCGGCTATATTTCCGCGGTCATAGACCGAGACGTTGATTTTTCCCCTTTTGGCCGACGTGGAGCCGTTTGCTCCGGCTGGCTCCTCCTTCGAACAAGCAGCGACAACGACAGCAACCGACAATAATCCCGTTACGAGCATAGCGTATTTCCGTTTCATGCTTATTTCCCCCTCCCATGTGATTGGAATAATGTTCACAGACCTGTCTCTTCATGTCCCCGAAAAAAAGCTTTCGCTAACCACCTCAGGTTGGACTAACACGTCCTCATGATGAAATGCGCTATCCTTTGACCGAACCGAGCATGATGCCTTTAACGAAATATTTTTGAATGAAAGGGTAGACCACAACCATAGGCGCAATAAGCACGATGATTCCAGCCGCTTGAATCCCTTCCGGAACGAGGTTTGCGATGTACCCGTCATTTTGAACCGCTTCGTTAAGCGCAGATTGGTTTTGAATCATTTGCTGCACCAGCACGGTAATCGTATATTTTTTAGTCGAATTGATATAAATGATGACGTTCATAAACGAATTCCAATAAGAAACACCGTAAAACAAAATGAGCGTCGCAATGACTGGCATGGACAGCGGGAGCACCAGCTTCGTCAAATACCGCCATTCGCTGCATCCGTCGATCCGTGCGGCATCTTCAATCTCCGAGGGAATATTTTCAAAAAAGGTTCGCATCACGAGCATGTTGTAGGTATTGATAAGTCCGGGCAGCCAAATTGCCGCATAGGAGTCGATGAGTCCCAAAGATTTGATTACCATATAAGTTGGGATTAAGCCGCCGTTGAACACCATTGTAAAAATAATGAGCAGCGTCCATTTTCTTCTGCCGATAAAATAGCTTTTGGACAACGGATAGGCAGTCAGCACGGTAAAAACCATGGACAGCGCCACTCCTGCGAGAGTGAGTTTGATTCCGTTAACCAGAGCGCTTGCAATGCGCGTGCTTTGGAACAAAGCGGAGTAGCTTGCCGTGCTGAAATCGAGCGGCCAAACCAGCACCTTTCCCGTTTCGACCGCCGTTTTGCCGCTGAAAGAAAGAGCGAAAATATGCAGAACGGGGAGCAGGCGACTCAAGGCAATTCCGAACAGCAAGATGGCGTTTAACGTTTGCAACGATCTATCCAAATGCGATTCCCTCATGCCGTTCACCTCAAAATAATTGTTTGTCGAACCGTTTGGCAAGCTGATTGGCTGTTACAATAAAAATCAGAGCAATAATGGATTCAAAGAAACCCAATGCCGTCGTTAAGCTGAATTGTCCCCCTTGTATTCCCAATGAGTATATGTATGTGCTAATGACCTCGGCGATATCGAGCACCGTGTCGTTGCGCAAGTTGTAAATTTGATCGAACCCGACTTCAAGAATTTTGCCCATCGATAAAATGAGCATGAGGATAACCGTACCACTGATACCCGGCAAAGTGACATGCCATGCTTGCTTCAGCTTGCCTGCGCCGTCCATCGCCGCCGCTTCGTATAGGGAAGGATCAATGCTTGTAAGTGCCGCCAAATAAATAATGGTCGAAAACCCCATCTCTTTCCACACGCCGGACCCCAAGAAGATCGCTACCCACGTTACCGGCTTGTACAAGAACGGATAAGGCTGTCCGAAGTGCTCCGTAATCCAGCGGTTGATTTCTCCCGAATCCAGGGAGAAGAGAGTAGCAACCATGCCGCCGACAATGACCCAAGAGAAAAAGTGAGGCAAATATACGATGGTTTGAATCGCTTGCTTATACCACATCCGTTTCACGTCATTGATCATAACCGCCAGCAGGATCGGAACCGGAAAGCCGACAATCAGGTTCAACAAGCTTAACCAGAACGTATTCCAGATGACGTGAAGCGTCTTGTCGTTGCTGAACAGCATTTGAAAGTTGCGCCACCCGACCCAGGGGCTATGCAGAATGCCGTCGTGAAAATTGTAATTTTTAAAGGCAATGATTAATCCACCTATAGGCAAATATTTGAAGACGATGTAAAAGGCCAGTGCGGGAATGAACATGATGTAGAGTGTTATATTTCTCTTGAACAGTGCTCGACTTCCATGAGTCGATTTCATTGACAGGTTGACTCCTTCTTCGTTGAATTTCTGCGGGGGTTCACCATGGCTTTCAGCGGAAAGAAGATTGTGCTCAGCCCCCTTAGAATGTCACCGCTGACATTCTCCGATATTAAAAAATGTATGAATGTCAGCGGTGACATAATTCATGATAAGCGTTCATGAGATAGAGCGTCAATATGCTTTACAGAAACTAAACATTAGAGATTGGTGTCATGATCTTTGCTCGCTGAATTTGAACATATCGTTGAAAAACACAAGCCGCGGGCGGGGAGATTCATAGACGCCGAATTGCTCTTGAAGATAATTTTCGATTTGTGCTTTGCATTGGCGCGCGTGCGCTTCTTCGGCTTCCGTAAGTCTACAGATGTTGTAGGCGAGCGTGATGTGGTATTTATACCAGTCATGGTCGGGAAACCTTACGCCGAACTGTTCGGATATTTCATCACGGAATGATTTCAATTTATGCGCATCTTCCGTTGTTTTCGGCTGCAGATGGACCGCGATACCGGCTCCCAGCTCCAGTTTTTTAAATTCCATCGAGATCGATTCCGGCGCTTGTACGGACCTGAACTTTTCCGCAAATAATTTGTCCGCGTGTTCCAGTGGCGCATCGAGCGGAATGTACGTACTCCAGTATTCCGGTATTCTGACTTGGTCGTTGACTCCCCGGAAGACGGTCATATGATAGCTGGATGACGGCAAGAACGCATAGTTCCCGGCCCAGGGCATCGTTTGCAGCTGATCGCGCACGATGAGTAGCTCCTGGTATATTTTGGATCGCGGGTCGACCTTGCAAATAATCGTATTTCCCGGATAAGTCCGTACGGAACCGTCTTTATAAAATTTCTTGCCGACTACGTCTGAGTAGCGCTTTTCGTTCATAGCAACCTCCCAAATAACCTCTTGTTCAATGTTCAGCAAAAATGTCACCGATGACATTTTAGGGCGTGACTTTTTCCTTTTGATGAACACCCCTTCCTCTGAATCGAAGCTGCTGTTGCCAAATTGGGGAAACACCAAATTCACGATTATTCTATCACTGCATGAAAGGCGTTTCAAGAAAAATATGTTGAGAAACCCTCTAATAGGGTTTAAACTTTCTGATATGTTGAAATACCGGCATGCGGCCGTTCGAATGGTTTTCCTTGCAGATAAATTCGATATAAATTATAAAAATCCTTGCTGAGATACGAAATAAACCAAGGAGTAGAACAACCACCACCCTTTGAAGTTGCACCCCTGAAGTTTCAGCGGAATCAACCAAGAAGGGCTACCCTGATCAGGGTAGCCCTCGACCTTACTCTCCTACTTTCAGCAAAAGTTTACCAACGGTGTTCTTCTCCTCCAGCAGCTCGTGGGCTTCAGAAGCCTTCTCCAAAGGAAAGACACCGAGCACTTCCGCTCTAATCTCCCCGCTTGCCAGCAGGCGAAGCGCCTCTTTCGCCGCTTGACCGACTTCGGCGGGGGCGAATTGGCTGTATCCCCCGATGTTGAACCCCTTCAGGGACTTGTTTGATAACCATATTTCATTGGAAGATTGCGGAACATCTTCTTCGCCGCTGGCGTTTCCTAACATCACCATTTGTCCCATAGGACGAAGCGAGCTCTTGGCTCTGCGTACGCATATCGCCTCCAACGGGATCAAGTACGACATCGATCCCGCAAGGACCGGTCATCTTCCGGATCGGCTCGATGAAATCGGATCGGAGAAACAGCTCGTCGTAACCAAGAGAAGCGGCCAGCTTCGTTTTCTCCACGCTTCCAACGGTGCCTAGCACCTTGCCTGCCCCAAAATGCCTTGCGACTTGGCCCAAGAAACTGCCTAGCCCCCTGCCGCCGCATGAACCAGAATATTGTCACCTTCCTGCATGCGTATGACGTTTCGGATTGTCATATATGCCGTCGTGAGATTGACGACCGGCTGCCGCGGCGGAAGCCATGTCAAGCTCCCCTCCCAGTTGATCCAGAGGGACCGTCAGCTCCGGCCTCACATGGGCCACCGTTGCATATCCACCCAGATCCATCAACGTCATCGATACCACCTGCTGTCCAACATAGAAACCTTCCGTTCCTTCCCCGATGGCCCTTACGTATCCCGATACCTCAAGCCCCGGCACAACCGGCATCGGCACGAGAGAACCGAACTCCCCTCGCCGCAACATTACATCCACATACCCTACCCCTACGTAGGCGACGTCAATGGTGAGCATGCCCGGTGCCGGCTGGAGATCCGGAAGTTCCCTCACTTCGAGGTCTGTGGCCTCACAAGGCTGATCTATCACAATAGCTTTCATATAAAAAACCTCCTTCAGCTGAGTTCGAACTCAGTATAATCAATCTTGAAGGAGGCAACCACAGTATGTTTATACTGGTAACCGGATTACCAGGCTGTGGCGCTATCGCAAGGCCGCTCAAGAAATTCCTTTAATCTGTGCTCTGTAGATGTACCCGTAATAGGTGTATATATACAGAAATGAAGGTCCGTATTGCAGTTCAGGCTGACGAAGGTGTTGATTTCAAACGCCAGCTCACCTGCCCGGGGGTGGTTCAAGATGAACCGGCTCGCCTTTTTCTGCTGAATGTCGTGCAGTCGCCACATGGAGCCGAATTCCTCGCTTTCTTCTGCCAAACGTTCGACCGTATCCCTGAACCAGGCGTTACCCGTATGAAGATCGTAATACGAGCGAAACACCGCCACGGAGTATGAAGCAAATTCTCCCCAGTTAGAAATATGATTGCGGAAATACGGGTTCATGAAGAATGTCCTTATGAGGACGCGTTCCTGGTCGGACATCGATTGAAAGTCGGCGATGATCTCACAAGCCGCCCGGTTCCACGCAAGCACTTCCGTTCTGTCATTGGCGATAATAGCCGGGTAAGCCACTTGATCGATAATGTTTTGCCACTCGGGCTTTACACTCTCCGTCCCCGTAGGAGGTACATCGGACTTCTCCGGACTCCACAATCGGAGCAAATGTAGCCGTTCATCCGGGGATAAATGAAGCGCCCTTCCGATGCTTTCAATAACTTCCTTGGAAGCCGCCACCTCCCGCCCTTGCTCCAGCCATGTATAATAAGTGACGCTCACGCCGGCCAGTATGGCGACCTCTTCCCTCCGAAGCCCCGGCGTTCTCCTCCGGCCGAACCAATTCGGAATCCCGGCTTGTTCGGGCTGAAGGCGTTCCCTGCGGGACTTCAGAAAATCGCCCAAGACTTTCAATCTGCTGCTTTCCATAGATACCGAAATCAGGATGTTTGTATCGACCCGTAAACCTTTATTTTTCTTTTCGCTCATTCCAAAGATCCTCCCGAACCTGCTTCAGCTCATCAAGCACATCTTGTTCGGAGACGCCTTGTTCCTTAGCGTCTTTGCTTAGGGCTTCTTGGAGTTCACGAAGTGCCAACAAACTTGCTTTGGTAATAACCACCTTTCCCTCGTCTTGAACGAAGGCAACCCGATCTCCTTCGCTTAGGTTAAGGGCATCGCGGATGCTTTTCGGAATGGTGACTTGTCCTTTGGAGCTGATTCTTGAAACTTCCATGTTTTCGCCCAACCTTTATTATTTTCTATACTTTCGATACTTTCTTTATTTTCTTTACTTTCTTTACTTCATTTTACAACATATCATCATTTTTATAAAGTTCCGAATTTTATTTTGTAAATAGTACTTCATAGTGTTTCAGTTTTTCATTGCCCAGTTTAGTAGGGCTTCTGTATACTGATTTCAATGAATAATTCCGATTCTGACCATTATAGGAACTTTACTTTGGAGGGGATAACATGAAGCGAAATTGCGAACTGGACGAATAAATCGAGCATTTTACGATCCTACCGAACGAGATGAGGTTGATCGAGAACAAGACCGGGGAAACTAGGATTGGATTTGCCGTACTACTCAAGTTTTTTCAAAATGAAGCCCGCTTTCCAACCCATAAGCACGAAGTTCCCAAAGCGGTGATCGCGTACATTGCAAAGCAAATCTTCTCTGAGCCTGAATTATATGCACAGTACGATTGGACCGGTCGTTCGATCACATACCACCGAACACAGATCCGGAAGTTCTTCGGATTCCGAGAGGATACGATAGAGGACGCTCAGGAAATGACAGAATGGCTATGCCAACATGTTCTGCATCACGATCATGAATTTGAGCATTTAAAGGAACGCGTTTACCGTCGAATCCATGAATTAAAAATCGTGCCTCCCACGCCGGACCGCATTGAACGTTTGATCTGCTCTGCCATTTACACATATGAAGAATCCTTCTTCCAAGTGACATATCAAAAGTTGCCTTCCACGTCTTTAGCTCAGTTAGACTCCCCGATTGACAGCATTTCGTATTTAGAGATTGACGAAGATGAAGCTGCAAATGACGGCGGCATGCAAATATCATTTAATGAGTTAAAAGCAGATCCTGGTCGTGCTGGGGTGGATAGCGTGTTGAAGAGGTAAACAAGTTGCGGACAATTCGCAATTTGAAGCTTCCAGATGATTTGTTTCGATACATTCCCCATAAGGTGTTGAAAAAGTGCCGGCGGCGTGTTTCTACTGAGGATCTGCGCGAGCTGCGCCGACATCCCGATCCGATTCGATATACGCTGTTGTCAGCTTTCTTTTGGTTCGTATCGGAGTGCGTGCCGAACGAAAGATCGAAAAGGAAATTCTGAACGATCTACGTCGAATCAGTAACAAGTATGGAATTTTATTTAACATGGCACAGACTGCCATTGAGCATCCAGAGGGAATCATTAAAGATGTCCTATACCCGGTTGTAAACGAACAAACGTTAAAAGATTTGGTCAAAGAATTTAAGCATACCGGACCGGCATATCGCGAAAAAATTCATACGGTCATCCGAGCTTCCTATGGTAGCCATTTCTTGTCAGCCGATTAGTGTTGCTCTCCTTTTATCTTGTACTCCAAAGGAGTTATGCCGAAACAAGCCTTAAATCTCCTAGTAAAATAACTTTGACTCTTATAGCCTAACTTATCACAGATCGTACTGATGGAATAATTGGTTTGGTCCAGTAACTCCTTGGCTCGTTCCATCTTCACACGAGTGACAAATTCTTTAAAGGTTTCTCCCAACTCATGGCTGAATAACCTGCTAAAATAACTTGTGTTCATGTGAAGATGTTCGGCAACTTCCTCAAGTGTAATGATTTTATCCATTCGTTGCAGGACATATTGACGAGCCTGAACAAGCTCAGGCCTACCCGCCATTCTAACGATGCTATCGGTGCTTGGAATCGCTTTTTCTATTTGCTCAATAAGCCACGATTGTAGCTCAAATATAGAGTTTATATCAAATATTTCCTTATGCATCATATCTACAGACAGATCAATGCTAAAATTTTGAAGCGATTGAAGTTTTAAACGCAAGTCGATCAAGAGTTTAAATATCCAGTTTTTCACAAGTTCAGGAGGATGCGGAAGCAACAGGAGTTGCTGATTCCACATCTCAATTGCTTTAAACAACCCGGCGGCATCGCTAGCGATAAACCGGTCCCGAAATTTTTGGCTCATATCATCATAATGGGAAAACAAATCCGTATCGTCAAACTCGATCCGTTTCAACGCGGCCATAGAGCCAGGCGACAAATAAAATCGCTGATCGTAACCGGCTAACAATGAACCGAGCCGGGCCTTCAAATCTTCCACCGTCTGACAAACATCACAGGATTGGAAAGTGGCAGTCAACTTTAATGCTTGGTGCAAATGTTTTTGAACAATCTCCAATTGGACGGTGACTTCATCATAGATGTTGCGCTTGATAGTATCATGAAAACAGAATATAAGGAATGATTGGTGCCCCTTGTAGGGGAAAAATATTACACGATCGTTGAAAGATGCGACTGCCTCTTCAAGTACATTCCCTATTGCAAATCGTAGGGTTTCATCAGATACAAATCGTTTACATGTCTGCAGGTAGTAGTCAATGGACAAAATCACTGGAAAAAAGGCCGTGCCACTTCTCGGAATCCCGAACGATTCCGCTTCTCTCCACCAGTGCTCTAGGGATAGAATCGGTTGATCGATCGTTTGACGTATGAACCTTTCCTTTGCAAGATCCCGTTTGCTGTCGATATCTTGGCGTAACCGCTGTCTTTGAGTCTCTTCTCTGACTTCTTCTTCCAAGCTTTCTTTCAACTTCTGTAGGAGACGATTGAGGTCGCTAGGAACCAACATGTCCTTTAGCAAGTAATCCTGAACATTCATCTTAAGCGCCTGCTGGGCATAATGAAACTCGTTATGGCATGACAGGATGGCCGTCCGTAAATTCGGCTTCTTCTCCTTAAGCTTCGCGATAAGCTCTAAACCGTTCATTTTAGGCATACCGATATCCGTTAACAAGATGTCCGGCATCCTTTCAAGTGCTGCTTCATAAGCGGAAAGTCCGTTCTTGTGAACGGAATGCAATTCCAAGTTCAACTTTTCCCAAGGGACGATCTTTAAGATGAACTCTAAAACGAGATAATCGTCATCAACCAGCATAACGTTCATGGTGCATCCATCTCCTTATCAGGAATCGACATCCGTATCCAGGTGCCTTTTTCCGGCGAGCTGTCAATCTTCATAATGAACTTTTCTCCAAATGTCATTCTCAATCTCTCATATACATTCGTAATTCCGATACTTGAAAAACCGTTTTTTGAGGTAACCGTTTCTGTCTCTTGATGATCAAACGTCAGCAAGCTTTCAACCTTCTTCAATACTTCCGGCTCCATCCCTTGACCGTCATCAAAGACAGTTAAACTCCAGCCTCCACTGTAACATTCCGAGCTTATCCTTATGGTTCCCCACGTTGCGCGAATCCATGAATAATTGCATTTTCAATCAGCGGCTGAAGGATAAATCTCGGTACACGCTTGGATAAGGTTAGCTTGTCGATGCCGAACGTCAGATCAACCTTCTCCTCCTGTCTCATATTCATCAATTTTACATAGTCCTCAGCCATATAAATCTCTTCAATTAATGTGATCTCGCTTTTGTCTCTTTCAAATGTCATTCTCAAAAGCTTGGATAAGGATGCTATGATTTCTGCTCCCTCTTCGTCCCCTCGCAGAATAATACGCATGCGGATCGAGTTCAGCACATTGAATAAAAAATGAGGACGGATCTGTGCCTGCAAAGCATAGCCAGTTCAGCTTCACGTTTCTTGCTTTGCTCGTAGGTTATTTGTGTGATCATTTGCTTGATGCTTTCCAACATTTGATCAAATGATAGTCCTAACATACCTATCTCATCCCTACCGCGGATATTGGACCGGACATCCAGATTTCCGCGATATACGGTCTTGGCAATCTTACCGAGATGCCGCAAAGGTTTAGTAAACTTGTTGATCAAGTAAATTAAGACCAACAGAAAAATCATAAAAAACATAATTTGGTATATGAGAACATGGCTGTAGATGCCTGTTATATTCGAAATCGCTTCTTTATAAGGTGTTAAGGAGATCAGCTTCCAATCGGAGTAAGCAAGCTTCCGTTCGGTAAACAAATAGCTTCTTCCGTTCTTGACTACGATCGAAGAGCCATTTGAAACGTAATCTACAGAGGTACCGATAAGTTCCGATTCAGAACTGGATTGTATGACTCCTTTGTCATTGACCATCATAATCTCACTACTGCCATCCTCGTTGCTGAAAACTGAATGAACCTGGTCCTCAAAGACCGTTACGATAACATACGCATATATCTTGGAACTCGTGGTTTGTAATGTTCTGGCAACGGAAAGTTGGTAGGGGTGGCTATCCCGATATTTCCTGAATTTGGTGGGCTCAACCGAAATCCAGTTGGTATCAAAGCCTTTCATATTCTTCAATTCTGCGAACCAAGGTTCTTTCTCCCAATCAGCGGGATCAAGCTCTTCCATTCCATAGTTTGTAAAGTATTGATTGTTTGGTAAAATAATAGTAATTTTACATCGTTCACCGGCAACCGATAAAAGATCAAGCTTATTAATGACTAATTGTGTGTCGTAATATTTGGAGAATCCCGACTCGGTATTATCAAGCCCCAATGCCCGATTTTTAAGGACATAACCAATCTCGGCATCGTCTAACATGATATAATTTTCGATATAAAGCATAAATTTGAATAAATTGGATACGGAATGATCTACCGCTTGAAGTGTTTGATTTGCATTGCCCAAAGCTCTCTCTCGAAATTTATTCTCTGCCAGGAAATTGGACATGCTGTAAGATATGATCGACGGAATCAGGATGCATGCCATCGCCGAGAGTATGAGCCTCATTTGGAAGGATTGCATTTTCTTTGCTTTCAGTTGACCAAGCGGCATGGTTTCCCTCCTGTTCTTAATACCATCTCTAAGATCTGGGATGCTTTCAGTATACAAAATAGGTTCCTCGCCATCTAGCCTAAAGACATAACCGGGTGAGAAATTGATCTCCACCCGGTTATGCTTCTATCTTATCTTTTATTTATTGCTGCTAATGATCTTATCAACTTTCGTCTGCATGTTCTTTATTGCAGTATCGATATCATTTTTACCAAGAACCAGAGATTCAAATTCCTGTTGTACAGCCTTATACACCTCTGACTGGTAACTTGGGGGAGGAGACATATCCCCAGCTTTGGACACCTGAAGCGAATATACAAGCGAGTTCTTGTCCACGAGTTCCGGATGCTGCGTACCTGCAACAGCTTTGTCCACAATACTAGTCAGTTCTTCGGATTTTATCCCATTCCAGGACGGTATATTCTTCCCGTATTTGCTCAAGCCTTTGGTTGTATACCATCGGACAAATTTATAGGCTTCCTGTTTATTCTTGGAGTTCTCCGCCACACCAATATAATCAGCCGTCACCGGTGTAACACCCGTAGGATCACCGTCTTTGTTCTTGGGGAAAGGAGCAACCGCAACATGAAAAGCCAAGGGATTTTTCTCGTCGCCGCCGATTGAGGTATTCATCCAACTGCCAATCGGAATCATACTGGCCGATTGATTGAAGAATTGCGTGCGGTAATTGAGTTTTTGCGTCAACAAATCAGCGAGTGGAACGACCGATTTGTCTTCCTTTTCCAGCTTTAAGCGGTATTCCAATGTTTTGCGGAACAGAGGGCTATTAAGGTTGGAAGTACCGTCGGCTTTGATTAAATCCCCGTTTTCCGTCTGATTCGCCATAAAGAGCCGGAGAAACTCAAACCAAGCCCCATTCTGAGGACCATGAAAATAGGCGCCTTTATGTTTATCGGTAGTCAGCTTCTTGGCATATTCAGCAAATTGATCCCAAGTCCAGTCCTTAGGCACCGGTAGCCCCGCGGCATCCAAATGATCTTTGTTCAAAAGCACATACCACGGATTAAACTTTCCCGGTAGACCGAACACGCCATTATTGAGCTTCGTATTTACTTTGTATTCATTCGGTTCGTTATAACCTTCTTTAGCGATAAAGGAATCCAGATTGGCAAGCATTCCGAGCGATGCGCGCTTGGAATAATCGGTCGGATTCGAGAACATAATTACATCCATTGTTTCTCCGGAAGCGGCGGCAAGGTCAAGTTTCTGGCTCGCTTCGTTCGAATCCCCTTTTTCACTAAGCGGCACGACCTCAACATCGATATTGGGATTGTCCGTTTTGAAGCCGGCAATTGTTTCTTTCCAGTTATACTGATCTTCAAGCCCAAAGGTCAGGAAACGAAGCTTTACAGCCTTCGCCGATTGACCCGAGTGGTTGTCAGCTTCTGTTTTGGAAGGTGTTTTATCCCCACCGCATCCCGCTAAAATTACGACCGACATCGTTAAAAGCATACCCATGGAGTATATCTTTCTACTCATTGCTTACCCCTCCGACAAATTTATGTGTTTTTAACTTGTAGACCTATCATAACAAAGAATGGAATGCGCTTACATCGTCTTTCTTTTACTCTTTTAAGATAAGTTTTACTTATCTATCCTTTTATCCCTCCCATGGTTATCCCTTCAATAACGCTCTTCTGACCGATAATAAACACGATTAACAGCGGAACTATACCTGATACGGCTCCCGCCATAATGAGCGAATAATACTCCCCGCTAATGGATGTGAACTTTTGCAGGGCAACTTGCAAAGTAAGTAACGAATCCGTACGAAGGAAAATAAGTGGGTTCTGATAATCATTCCAAGTCCATATAAAGCGGAGAATCGCATAGGTCGCAACCGCCGGCTTAATTAATGGAAAGGCAATTTGCATGAAGATGGTGAAATGGTTCGCTCCATCGATTTTGGCAGATTCGATGTAATCGTTATGAATAGCAATGAAAAACTGCCTTAGCATAAATACGCCGAGAACACTGAAACTGGTGAGCAGAACAAGTCCGATTCTAGTATCGAATAAGCCAAGCATTCGGTACATAATAAATTGAGGAACCAAAATGGACTGCTTTGCGGAATCATATAGGTAGCCAGTACAATTAGGAACAACCACTTGCCTGCCGGAAAATTCACCTTGGAAAAGCCATAAGCCGCCAACGCAGAGACAAGACAGGACAGGATCGTCGTGAGTACTGAAACGAAAATCGTATTTAAATAATAGATCCAAAAGGGGTGATCACCCAACCAAACCTCTTTGTAATTCTCGATGGCGTGCCATCGTTTAGGAATCCACTCGATAGGATAATTAAAAACATCCGCATCCACTTTTAAGGATGTTGACAGCATCCAAACAAATGGAAGAATAAATAGAATACCAATGGAAAACATGCATACGGTCACCACATATTTACTCCAAGCATGTTGACTTTTCATCTATATGCCCCCCATATCTAGTAATTGACCCATTTCTTCTGCCCGATCCATTGGGTGATCGTAATCAGGAGTACGATAATCAGTAAAATGACGGAGCTAGCCGACGCGTAACCGGCTTTCAGATTCACAAAAGCTTGATTATATATTTCCCAAACAATCACATTTGTCGCTCCCGACGGCCCCCCTTTCGTCAAGACCGCAATCAAATCAAATACTTTAAAAGTCCCGATTACGCCCGTAATGATTAAGAAAAACGTTGTTGGCGATAACATAGGAATGGTGATGTTCCGAAGCTTCCCCACAATCCGGCACCATCAATTTCCGCCGCTTCGTACAAATCCTGTGGAATGTTCTGCAAACCGGCCAAATAAATAATCATGCTGAAACCAATCGAAATCCAAATGTAAATCATCGCCATAGACATCAATGCTGTGCTGGGGTCGGCGATCCAAGAAGGAGGATTCTGAAACCCAATCGCTCGCAGAAACTCATTAACAGGCCCTTTGGAAGGATGGAACATCACCTGCCAGACGGTAGCAACCGCAACAATACTTGAGATATAGGGAAGGAAAAAAATGATCTTAAAGAAGCTCTTCGCAGCTACGTAGCCGTTAATGAGAATGGCCAATCCAAGCGCAACCACAAGCGTGACCGGAACGGAGAGAATAAAATAAAAATTGTTGCGAATGGCTTGCAGAAAGTCCCCGTCTTCGAACAATTGGGTGAAGTTGTCCATTCCGACCCATGTGATGCTCTTCCAATTCAGCCCTGTGACGATATTCCAGTTGGCAAAGGCGAGCACTACCATAAATAATATGGGAATGATTGTGAAAAGAAACAGACCGAGCAGCATAGGACTTACAAACAAAAATCCCGTCCATGACTCCGATGAAAGCTTTGATGTTTTTTGCGTCGTTTTCATATTTGCTCCCTTCAAGTTGTGTTAATATAGTGATTTTAGCAAGAGTGATCATGAATTTCTTGACCTTAGTTTGCGTGATTTGAGATTAGTTTTACTTTGGAACCAAAGAAAAACACTCATTTTCCTCGTCATTAGACAAGGAAAATGAGTGTTATGGCATGACTATGTCCGTTCAGGTTACGGTGCCTTCACAAGCTTCCATTGCTGCGCAAAGGCTCCCGTATCTTGATATTGCAGCATTTGTGGCTGGCTGTCCGTACTGCCGTGAATATCAAAAGTTTTGCCACTGTTACGATTAAACAGTTTGATATAACCCGTGCCTTGGTCTACGACTCTCCATTCTTGACCCGGACTGGATGTATTGCTCCATTGCTGAATGATTCGGTTGTCGTTGACATAAGCATTCTGAACCTCAAGAAATTTATCACTATTCACGTTTACGATATGATAGTAGCCATTATTCGCAGGCTCAAATCTCCACTTCTGAGTATCGGAACCGGTATAAGAATATTCACTTACAAAGCCACCATCCGCCGTGCTGGCATTGGCCACCTCTAAATATTTTCCTGAATTCCGGTTAACCAAGTACCAATTGCCGGATGTCACATTGCTCGATACATCCCCTAAATGCTGATTACCTACCTCCCACCTAGCCAGCCCATTGGATTGAACTGGAGTCGCTGTGATGAAAACACTCTCTCCATCATCCATCGTGACAAAGCTCCGGCTATAGGCGCCTTCCACTGTTGCCTGCATCATTACCCATCTGCTGCCTGGCGCAGCATATTGATAGTTGACAAAAAACTGATCCGGATTATGGGTACTTACTACAACAGCACCATTAGGACCGACATTGGGGAGATACACCACATAAGGAGTTCCGTAACCGGCTGTACCATCCGGCAACTGAAGTGGATACTCCGTTGCATTCATCCAACTCTCGGGATTGGAAGATACGCGGTAATTCGCCTTACACCCCTGAGTTGCACAATGTTCGTAAGTCATAATGAACTGACCATTCTTCATCTTGGCCACAACGGGCATCCCTGGTCTACCTTTGGGGTTAGGGTCCAAGACATCATTAACGACGGGCCCCCACGTTGTTCCGTTCGTCGTAACCTGATGAACCAGCTTTTGGGCTGCATTCGGATCGCGTTCGTCCGAATAGTACACGACGAGCCGATTGGATGTGCCATTGTTATAAGCATACATAAAGGGTTCCCAAACGGGGTCGTCACCTTCTACAGGTTGTCCTCCTTGCGCAACCGTAGATACGTATGTCCAGGAGTTACCCGCATCGTTGCTCTTGTATAGGTCAATATAGGTGTTGCCGCCTGTTTCCCCACCTTGGCAAGGGCTGACAACAAGATGGTACCGGCCGGCATGCTGCCGATGGAGACCGGCAATTCATATAAAGTAGGTTGGGATGTCAGCATGTAACCGTCATGCGCAGTATTATACACTTGAGCTATCGATGTCCATGATCTCCCTTCGTCAGTGCTGCGGTAGATAGGAATATTCCCCCGCTGGCGGTCAGCCACTGATAGGTGCCAAGCATGGTTCCATTTAAGCCCGCATTGGTTCCGGTCTGATAATGAAGCTGTACCGCTCTCGCGTAGCGGTAGCCCTCTTTAATACTGTTTGGGGGCGGATTTTTTATAACATTAGGGCCAAACGGTGAGAACGAATAAGCGAAAGCTGAACTGCCTGCCATCAAAAGCCCAAGACAAATAGTTATGATGCCAGTGAGAAGTTTACATCTCTTCATCGATTTCATCACCTTTCATTATCTATTTTGATATCATGCTGCTTTACACCATCCCCCCTGTCAGCAGCACCGCTTACTGTACTGTTTGCCTCATTCTGAGAGTTAGGATTAGATTCTGGATGATGGCTTGAGGCGAATCCCATTGTATCAAAAAATGTAACCGCTGCCATGAAACGTTCTTTACGAGTTTTGGTTTAAACTTTACTTATCGTCGATTCACCTACGCGTCTTCCCCGCTCTCTCCGATATTCGGTCGGCGATAAACTGTTACGTTTTTTGAACGCCTTGCTAAACTGATAGACATCCTGATAACCGCAGGCGCGCGCGATGTCCGTGATGGAATCGCCCGTGTGTAGGATTCGTCGAACCGCATGCTCATTGCGAAGCTGATCCAGGTATTCCTTGGGACTGCACCCGTACCGGGCAGCGAAGGTTCTGCGAATATAGGCGGGGAGAATCCGGATTGCTCCGCCAATTCGGCTATGCGGAGCTCCGAGGCGAATCCTCGATCCAGCTTCTCTTTGAATCGGCGAATCGCCTCGGTCAGCCCGTCCTCCTGACCCTTGCTCCACTCCGATTCCGCCGCTTCATGAAGCTCTTGGATCAATCGGTACCAAACCGATTTTAACCGAGCCTCACGCCCAGGGTCCCCCGGTACCCACTCACTCTCTGCCTCCTGAAAAAGACTGCCAATTCTGCCTATACGGTCTTTCTGCAAGGGCATGAGAAAGGGCAGCTGCAACCGTTCAACCGGCTCGAGCGGATCCCAGCCGTTCCCGCTTTTCCGAAGCGAAGCGCAATCGAAAAGCAGCATAGTCATCCGCAAGGGATGCGTATCGGAAGACTTCATGAAGAGCGGCATCCCCGGCCATAGATAAGCCAAGGTCCCCCTTCCACAATCTGCTCTCCTTCCTCGCGAATAAATACCCCCTTACCGCTATAAATAAAGTAGAAAGTATGCCCGGAAACGGTCCGCCGGATATCCTCCCAACCAGGCACCGCTGGCTTGGCGAGCACCCAATGGATATGTGACACCAAATCTCCTTGAGAATAATCCATGCTTACTCCTCCTCGAACTGAATCGAACTTGTAGCGTTTATGATAAACGATTCGGTTTGTTTTTGCCATTGTCCCACCGTTTGGTCGGATGCTAAACTCCACTTGTACTAGAGTGAAACAGTCACTCTGCATAACATTTTAACTTGGAGATGATATTTTTGATCCGGACTTTTCAGCAGCACAGACTTCGGGAATCTAAGTTGCTAGATGGATTATGGGATTTCGTTTTTGACAAGAACAATGTGGGATTGTCCGAAGGATGGCATGAGCGCTTCCCATCCGACTGTGACCAGGTGCCGGTTCCGGCTTGCTGGAATAATGAGCTCGGTAAATTCGACTACGAAGGGGTGGCTTGGTACCGTACCCGGATCACCTGTGAGGAAGATGGCCATCTTAGGCTTCTGTTCCATGCCGTCTTGGGCCATGCCGATGTGTATTGGGACGGAAAGCATTTAGGATATCATTACGGTGGTTATACCCCGTTTGACTTCACCATCCCAAACGCCACTGCCGGGGAGCATGAACTCATTGTCCGGACAGACAGTACACTTGAACGCAATACGATACCGACCCACGCAGTGGACTGGTTTCACTACGGCGGCATCATCCGCCCTGTGGAGCTTCAGCGTTTGCCTAACGTTTACATCAGAAAAATGCGGATTACTTATGACATGACAGGCGACTTCAGCGCCAATGTCCGAATTGCACTTACTCTCCGGTCTCTAGGAGATTCCCCAACCGAAGTTCCCGTTTCCCTGTACCGGAACGGGGAATTGTTTTACTCGGAGAAGGTCCACGTTCCTGCCGGCGGTAACGTCGTATTGAACGTAGCCCAAACTTGGACGGGCCTGGTGCGATGGGAACCGGAACAACCGGAGCTCTACTTGATCCGTGCCATTGCAGGCCGGGATGACTTGACGGACCGCATCGGCTTCCGCACCGTGGAGACTAGAAATAAGAAGATTCTACTGAACGGCAAAGAGCTCTATTTGCAAGGAGTCAATCGTCACGAGGAACATCCGGAATGGGGATTCGCTTTTCCAAACAAACTGATGACAAAAGATCTCGACATCATCTTGCAGATGGGCTGTAACACCGTTCGTGGCTCCCATTACCCTCAAAGCGAATACTGGATTGATTTGCTTGATGAGCGAGGAGTTCTTTTCTGGAGTGAGATCCCGATCTGGGGTGCTTGCCTGCCCGCGGAAGACACAGACGATCCCCTCTTTGTACAGCGTGCGCTGACCATGATGAATGAAATGATCGAACGTGATCTCCATCATCCCTCGATCCTGTTCTGGTCAGTGCATAATGAAATTGATACACGTTCCAAGCAGGCATATGATCTGTCCGTCAAGTTGACAGAGCTCGTTCGGAGAAAGGACCGATCACGGCTTGTGGCTTATGCCACTATGCACCCCATGGAGGACATCTGCCTCGGATTATTTGACGTTATCGGCATTAACTATTATGGCGGATGGTATTACGGGCACGTCGATTTCGAGTTGATGCTCGAGACCTTTCACGAGCGATGCAAGACGTTGGGCGCAGAGAACACCCCGGTACTTATGACCGAGTTTGGTGGAGCGGGCGTCTACAGCGATTCCGGCTGGGAACCAAGACTTTTCAGCGAAGACTACCAGGCCGAATTGATCAGCAAGGCACTGAAGCTCTTCCGATCCGACCCGAAGATTAGCGGCACTTATATTTGGCAGTTTGCAGATACCCGCGCCGACCTGCAGAGTCATCGCGCCTACTTCAGGGACCGCGCCCGTTCCTTCAACAACAAGGGGCTGGTCAACGAATACCGCAAACCCAAGTTGGCCTATCGCGTAGTTAAGGGGATTTATTCAGGACATACCGATCCATACAACTGGGGCTCTACGCTCCAATAATCATGCAGTTGGCGCTCGAAAATTTAGCACTGAACGCGTTCGACCGTTAGTTTCGTGAAAAATCGTCTTTAATATAGGGGCCATCCCTTCTTGGGATAGCCCCTTTCTCATAATCGTGCATTACATTAATTGACGCATGGTAACGGCAGAGTAATCATGAAATCCGTAGCGATAAATTTGACCTTATCTTCTCTCTCTATCCAATCACTCAACATTAATTCAATGCATCTCATTCATGATGATCATGTACATTGCCATCGACATTCTCTCGATATTGTCCTGGCGTCAAACCCTCCGCCTTCTTGAAAATCCGGATGAAATAAGAGGGTTGATAACCGACGTTCTCGGCGATTTCGTTAATTTTCATATCCGTTTCCCGTAGCGGCTCCTTCGCCCTGTTCATCCGATACTGCGTCAAGTAATCGATAAAATTCATCCCGGCAAACCGCTTAAAGTCGGCGCTCAGCGCTTTCGGTGTTGTGAACTCCTGATCAGCGCATAGGTCCAAGGATATATCCTCCATATAATGCGCTTCAATGTAAGACATAACTTTCTCTACCCTTAGCTTGGCGTGTACATTGCGTGTTTCCCTCAATACCTTCATATAAGGCTGAATGACGCTCAATTTGAACCACTGCCTCATCTCGTCCGGCCCCTCAAGTTCAAACAAACGCTCATACAGCGCCCCTTCACGGGCACCTTGCAGTTGGAAGCCTGTTTGGAGAAGCACGTGATGAACGCTGCTTAGAAGCTTCAGCATCCCTTGCTGGACGAACATGGCCTTGGCGGAATGGCGCAGCAGTTCATCGATGAACTGATCGATGTACAAGACGGCCTGATCCTCTTCTCCCAAACGAAAGGCTTGAACGATTTCTTTCTCCAGGCTGAACGGATAGAATACGGATTCCTGGCTCGGCGACACTTTCTCCGAATCGATAACTTGATTCCCCGTTTGGAATTCTCGCAATCGTAAAGTCTCCTTCACCCCCTCAGCCATATCGGCAATGCTGCGTAGCGAGTCCACCGTTCTGCCGATAGAAATCACGAGATGTACCTTCAATACGGCATTCACAGTCTGTATCAACTCGTCCGCCAGCTGTATGATCGACTCTTTTGTTTCCGCGTGTGTCAAGGTGTCGGGCAAGAACAGCAGAATGCCGACCGATAGGTCTTGAAAATTGACAACACCGATCTGATCGTACCTCCTGCCGGCAATTTCTTCCGCAATGTTGGCGACCGCGAAGGTCACGAGCTGTTCGTCGCCTTCCGAGAAGCGGCCGAGCAAGTTGGAGAAACCAATGAGCCGCATGATCAGGAATCCGTATTGCTTTCGGCTGGCATCCCAGTCGAGCTTCTCCATGCGCTCAAGCAGTTCGTCTTCGCTCATGTAATTGAGATGTCCTTGTACCAACTGAAGCAAGAATCCGTCCCGAAGCGACGGCAGGGAGGATTCCAAGCGGATTTGCAGAACCTGGCTCTCGCGATGAAGATTCCACCATTCCCTCTCGATTAGGGCAATCTCATCTTTCGTTTCTGCCGGGTCAGGCCGTTTGCTTTCCAACTGGAATAGCCCCACCAATCGTCCGATAGGCTTATGTATACGACTAGAGGCCAGCCATGCCAGTATAACCGCAAACGTAAATCCAGCCCCGCTGACAGCCAGAAGGATTCGAGATAAAACAACCACGGGGCGGGTAATTTGCGATAAAGGGGTCGCCGATAAGTAGGTCCATTTCTTACCAACCCTTTCGAACATTCCGAAGGATACAAAATACGTATCATTTCCGTACTTTAATGAATAAGTTCCATCCGTCTGGTTCGCACGGATATTTGTCCCTATGCTTCGATGAAGAACGTTATCGAATGGAGTAGGAGCTGCACCGTTATGACCTGTAAGCAATATATCGCCGTTGTTGTCAATAACCAGCGTCGTCCCCTTTTCTTCAGGCGTCACGTCGTTCATCAATTGAAACAGCTTCGGTTGACTGACCACGAGGACCAGCAATCCTATAGGGTTGGCAGATCCCCCGGAATGGTTTGGAGCAAGGATATATCTCTACGGTCGCTCTTTTGAACTCCCGAATCGCCATTCAGCCAGGCAAGCGCCTGGTGCGTTTCCACCATGCCCTCATATCGTCTGCGAATCATGGCGTCATCCGTCACGTTGCGGGTAATATAATCTTCCGCCAGAAGCACCCGCTGGGGTCAAAATATAAATAGGCTCCTTGTACAATAGGATTCATCCCTTTAACCAAACCAAGCGACCGTTCGAGGTCGTTCGTATCCTCATAGTCGGCAACGGGATTATATTCGCGCGTTTTATCTCCCAACGCAGGATTGAACGCCCATTGCGTGCTTAAAACTTCAAGCAATGATAAGTACTCGTTCATTCTTTCGGACGCCTGCTTCAGCTGGTGTCTGTGAAACTCGTTCATTTCCCGCTCGATATGTCCGATTCCTATGATGTACATCAGGATGCCGATGATGCCAGCCGGTACGCTTGCTGCGAGAAGAATTAGAATCAGACTTTTTCGGTAGAAACCACCTTTCACTTGAGCCACCACCTAATACAGTTGTACCAAAAGACGGTGAAAAACAGAGTGGCCTCTGTTTTTCACCTGTCTGGTTTTGCTATTTGCCTAACCTTTTGTTGTACGCATCTGTGTATTCTTTATCGATCTGAAGGAAGTTTTTATCGTTCTTTAGCTCGTTCACGAATTCATCCCAAGCGGATAACGGTAGTTTGTTCATAATAATCTTAATCTTCATATCCGATATTTTTTTCGTGAAACCCGGACCAAGCTTGATGTCAGTATCCGAAATCAGACCGGCGACCGGATCGGCTTGGCTGACCTTGGCCCTCTCGTCAATGACTTTCTTATTACGCTCGAAAATCTCTTTCGGCATGCCCGAACGATAAGCGCGTGCCGTGTACGGGTCAAATTTTTGGAAAAGCTGGCCGAGCGCTTGAGCCGATACGTTATCGGTTTGGGCCTGCGGCGTCGGCACCTTGAAACCGTCATTCTCGGTATAATGGACATCTTTGATGCCAAAAGCTGCAAGAGTGCCGCCCTCATCACCGGAGCCGTAATCCATGAACTCCAGTATTTTCTTCAGCTTCTCTTGACTGACTTTCTGTTTTGGAATGACATACATGCCGAAAAATCCTGTAGACTTCTGAGCAATACCGTTTAGTGGCGGAGTGGCAACGAAATCTGCGTTTGGCACAGTCTTCCGCGACTCGCTGGAATAATTCCAAGTCGCTTCCAGCGTATCGACCGTAGTAACACCGGCCTTCCCCGCCTTGAGCATATCGCGAATCTGGGTATCTTTAAGTACTGCGAAATCCTCCGGTATCAGCTTCTCCTTATACGCGTTCGCCATCCAGGTCAGATAATCCTTCTCCATCGGGTCAAATACGGTACTGAAAAGTTTGCCGTCAATGAGCTTTCTGGCGCCATACGATTGCAAGAATGCCTTCTCTATCGTGCTGAAGTCGCCTACCATTCCGTAAGTATCGTTCTTTCCGTTGCCATCCGGGTCGTTCTGAGCGAACGCTTTCAAAACCTCGTATAATTCTGCCGTCGTGCTTGGGACTTTCAGCTGCAATTTATCCAGCCAGTCCTTGCGAATCTGTGTGACGAAATCACCGTCGACCGGCCTAACACGCGGAATCCCGTAATTTTTTCCTTCCAAGGAGGAGTAGAACCAAGACTCTTTCGGGAAACCAGCCAAGTTCTGATAGTTTTTGTACTGATCGGTTAAATCCCAAAAGGCGCCCTGCTGGGCCATCGATCTGTACGTTGACGCATTCGGATCTAAAATTAGCATAAGATCGGGAATATCCCCCGAAGCAAGCGTAACGTTCATTTTATCGTTGTAACTATTCGGAGATACCCAACTGATTTTCACCCGCGTGTTCGTTCGCTTCTCGATTTCCTTCAGAATCGGATTGTCATCGTTCGGAGGCTCTTGGCTGTAAAATACGGTCATAACGCTGATCTCTGTCGGCGCCGCACTCGCGGGCGATGGGGGAGTTGTGCTCCCGTTTTTGCTGCACCCCGCCATAACTGTGGCGGTCAGCACGACGGACGCTGTAAGGATTACCCACCTTTTTTGCATTTTCATGCCTCCCTTTTATGTACACTTTATGTCTATCATTCCTTCACGGAACCGACCATGGCGCCTTTGGCAAAATGCTTTTGAAGGAACGGGTATACCAAGAGGATCGGAACCGTTCCGATGACGACTGCAACCATCTTCAAGGTCTCGCCGGGTACTTGCCGCTCGGCTGATATTTGTTGCGCAACTTCTCCACCGACAGCCGTGCTCGAGTCAATCAACAGATTTTGCAGCAGGACTTGTAAAGGCCACTTCTCGAAATCATTGATGTAAAGAAGCGCCGTGAAGAATGTGTTCCAATAGGCGACGGCATAGAATAGTCCGAAAGCGGCCATGGCCGGCGCCGATAAAGGCAAAATAATACGGTACCAAATGTTGATATCATTGCACCCGTCGATGGTTGCGGCTTCTTCCAAGCTTGGTGGAATGCTGTCAAAGAAGCCTTTCATCAGAAGCACGTACCAACCGCTTGTAAGCGCTGGCAAAATGAGCGACCACAAGCTGTTAATCAAATCCAGTTGACGTACGAGAAGATAAGGCGGTATGATTCCCGGATTAAACAGAAGCGTAATGAGAATCATTAACATGATCACTCTTCGTCCCTTCAGCCTTTTGCGCGACAGCGAATAAGCGAGTCCCGATGTAACCAGCAGACTGCAGATTGTCCCGACAACGGCCAGAAAGGCGCTGACTTGAATCGCCCGCAAAAAGGTTGGGGTCGATAACAAATATTGGTAGGAGATGAGCGACCAATGGCTGGGGAACAGGATCAAGCCGCCTTTCAGATATTCCGATGGATCCGTGAACGAAATGGCAAATACGTAGTACAACGGAAATAATGTAACTAGACCGATAACCAGTAACACGACATAATTCGCTATTGTAAAGAGCCGGTCAGAGCCAGATTCTTTAACCACCTGCATCCCCCTAAAAAGCTGTCTTCATCTCAGTACACGCCCTCTTCTCCCATGCGCTTGGCCAGAAAATTGGTTCCAAGCACGAGCACAAGGCCGACAATCGATTTGAACAATCCGACCGCCGTCGTGAAGCTGAACTCGCCTTGCTGGACCCCGAGCCTGTAAACATACGTATCAAAGACCTCTGCTACGCTGGAGACCGCGCCGTTGCCCATCAGAAAGACCTGCTCAAAGCCCACGTCCATCATATGTCCCAGTCTCAGAATGAGCAGCACGACAATGACGCTGCGAATGGCGGGAAGCGTTACATGCCACATTTGGCGGAATTTGTTTGCGCCATCCATCTTCGCGGCCTCATATAATTGCGGATCGACCCCCGACATAGCGGCCAGAAAAATAATCGTTCCCCATCCGGCTTCCTTCCAGATGGATTGTACAGTCAGCAACAACCAGAAAGTAGACTCGTTCGAAAGCAAATCGACTTTCTCAATCCCCAGCGCCAACAACATTTGATTCATCACGCCATTGCGGGGCGACAAAAGGAGCAGCGTAATTCCGGCAATAATAACCCAAGACAAAAAGTGCGGCAAATAAACGATGGACTGCAGCGATCTCTTGAAGATCCGGTTTCTTACCTCATTAAGAAGCAGTGCCAGAACGATCGGGAGCGGGAAGAAAAAAAACAAATTAAGCAGATTGATCGCCATCGTATTGCGAAGCAGCGACCAAAAATCGGGATCGGAGAAAAAGCGGCGAAAATGCTCCAACCCGACCCACTCGCTATTCCAAAAACCAGAAAAAGGAGAATAATTCTGAAATGAAATCATGATCCCCACATGGGTACGTACTTAAAGATCAAAAAGAACACTATTCCGGGCAGGGCGAGGAAATAGAGTTGCCGATCATGGCGCAAGGCTGACACCAGCGGCTTTCCTTGCATGATAAGTTACCTCCTCTCACGAATGCAGACTCACGAACATAGGTTTACTATAAGAGCTCCCCAAATTTCCTTCAATAGGACATTTTCCGCGGCGGAAGCAATCGGCTTTTCGGAAATTAATACTACAATCGGAAACGGAATTCGCAATACTTCTGATGGAGGATTATGTCTTTTAAGAAGTATTGAATCATTCTGAAATGAAAACCTATTTTCGGAATGAATTGCAACACAGCCTAAATATCAGGAGCCGCCCCCAGTTTTTAACACGTCCCGTCATTAGGAAAGATGCTTTTTCCCTTCGTGAGAAAACATCATCTGGGTTTGTTTGGTCCCTGCATGTGCTAAATTAAAAAAAAGCCCGCCATAAGTGACAGACTTTACAATTTCATATTCAGCACTTCGAGTCTTCAGCTTCTTCTATTTGTTATACTTAGACAACAACTCTGCGATGTTTTTTGCAGCGTCGTTTAGAGCGTCTTGCGGCGATTTTTTCCCATAAAGAGCCTCCTCAACCGCTACCGCCACAAAATTTCGTTCTTCGGTAAAGGGACCTATCGCCGCGCCTTGCGTAGCGACCGATATTTTGGATTGATGCAGTTCGTCCACTCCCACCTGGAATTGTGGATATTGAGCTATAATATCTTTTAGTTCTTTCTCGTCATAAGCCAGTTTGGTCGTCGGCAAATAGCCTGTGTTTGCGCTCCATTTGGCCTGTACTTTGGGGGAACTCAAATATTTAATAAAGTCCCATGCCGCTTTTTGCTCCTCTTCCGGCTTGTCGTTCATAATCCAGAGACTGGCCCCGCCGGTTATGATGCCAAAGTTATCTTTTGCGCTTTCGCTCGTGGGGAACAGCCCTACCCCGACTTCAAATTTTCCTTTTGTATTGTTCACCGAAGTACGAAGTGCGCCGCTGGAATTAAGCATCATGGCTACCTTCCCGGCATTAAAAGCTTGAAGCGTTTGGTTCCCGTCTCTGCCGTAGTTAAACGCGGTCTTACTGTCAATCATTTCCTTCCACCAAGAGAGGCTGTTTAGACCCGTATCTTTATTGATATAAGATTCCGTAGCAGGTGAATTGCGTCCATTTCCGTTATTGACCAATTCCGCGCCTTGGGCCGCGTAAAACTGCTCCATGTACCAGGCATCAAGCGGTATTGCGATTCCATATACATCATTTTTAGCCAGTTTCTTCGCTGCCTCTTTGATTTCTTCAAATGTTCGGGGCGGTTTTTCAGGATCGAGCCCCGCGTCTTTAAACATCGTTTTATTGTAGTATAAGACGGGAACGGAAGTATTGAACGGCATAGAGTAAAGTTTATCGTTTACTTTGTAATAGGATAACGCTTTTGCTTCATACGATGAAAGATCGAATTTCTCGCCTTCTATAAAATTTTGCACCGGAGCAACGGCCTTTGTATCAACCATGTAACGCGTTCCGACATCATACACTTGAATCAAGGACGGCTCATCCTTGGAACCCATGGATACTTTCAGCTTTGTGAGCGCGTCCTGATAAGCGCCTTGAAATTGGGCAGTGACATGAACCTTCGTCTGAGAGGAATTATAGTCAGATACGATTTGTTCCAGAGCCTTACCCGCATCGCCTGCCGCCGAATGCCAGAATGTAACCTCTACCGGTTTGTTAGCCTGACTGGATGAACCGGATGCCGCGGGCGAATCCGACTTCTTGTCTCCACCGCTCCCGCACGCCGTGGTGCGCGCCATAGTAACAGCCAATAAACCGCAGAACAAACTTGCCTTCACATTCGCCTTCTTCATTTCCTTTTTCGCCCCTTGCCTAAGTTATTTATACATCTCTAGCGAGACAAGTCCCGCTAGTATATATCCCTTCTTCTATCACGCTTTGACGGCGCCTGCGGTCAATCCTCCGATCAATTGCTTCAAGCCGGTAAGCAGAATAACGATCGGGAGGAACATGACAATGGTTACCCCGGCAAAGATGAGATTCCACTGCATTTGATTTTCAGACTGAAGCATCCAGATGCCGATTTGCACCGTTCTCATCTTTGCTTGATTGGTAATGAGGAGCGGCCAAAAGTAACTGTTCCAGGCTCCGAGAAAGCTGTGGATCGCCAAAGTGGCCAAGGCGGAGCGGGACAGCGGCAATGCAATCGTCATAAAGCTCCTGAAATGTCCGTAACCGTCGATTCGGGCGGCTTCGAATATTTCCGTCGGCGACTGCAAGAAGTATTGCCTCAGCAAAAACGTTCCGAAGCCGGTTGCCAGGTAAGGAGCGACAAGCCCTTGATACGTATCCGTCCATCCCCAGCTGCGAATCGTCAAGTAATTCGGAATGACGGTAACTTCAAGCGGAATCATCATCGTGGAAAGAAACAGGATGAACCAAAAACGCCTTCCAGGAACCCGCACAAATGCAAACGCGTATGCAGCTAAGCTGGCGGTAATCAAGTGGCTCGCAGTGATGATGATTCCCATCGCAAAGCTGTTAAACAAAAAGCGGTCAATCGGTACCGATCTGAATACATCGATGAAATTTCCCAAATACAAGCTTTTCGGGAACAAAACGGGCGGAAAACCGCCGGATTCCCTTTCCGTCAAAAACGAAGACATCACGGTAAAATACAGCGGAAATAAAGCAAGAATTGCAGCAACGGCAAGAGCCAAATAAAAGAGAGTTCTGCTCAGGAGCGACTTCATGAATAATGAACTCTCCTTTCAAACCGGAATTGGATCAACGTGAAGATCAGCAGAATGACAAAAAGTACGATCGCTTGCGCACTGCCGCCGCCAAACCTGAAATTGACAAACGCCTCCAGATACAAATCGTACACAAGCACATCGGTAGCAAATGCAGGGCCGCCGTCCGTCAATATCGAAAATTGCCCGAAGCTTTGCAGCGAATGAATGACAGATACAACGCTGACAAAAAACAAAGTAGGCGACAAAAGCGGCGGCGTGATCTTGCGGATGACAGTCGGGACGCCCGCGCCATCGATTGTGGCACTTTCATAGATCTCGGCGCTGATCCCGCGGATGCCGCTTAGCAGGACGACATATATAAATCCGATGCCTGACCAGACGGTTACGATGGAAACGGAAACGAGCGCCATCTTCGGATCCGTCAGCCACTCGACCGGCCGGATGCCGACGAAACCTAGAAAATAATTAATGATTCCTAAAGAAGGGTGAAACAACAGCTTCCATATGACGGAGCTTGTCGATATCGGGATAATCAGCGAAATCGCGAAAATGATTTGAAAGACAGGCGTAAATTTTATACGCTGCTGCGTAAGCGGCGCAAGTCCTAATGCGATCAGGATCGTTGTCGGAATCGTCATTAAAGCGAATAGGCAAGTGACCGTCAAGCTATGATAGAAATGTTCGGAGGTCAGAAGATCCGTGTAGTTCGATAATCCGACGAATTTGACGGTTCTTCCACGCAAATCCGTTTGCTGGAGACTTAGATAGAGACTTCTGATGAATGGATAAAAGATAAACAGAGCAAAAAGGACGAGAGAAGGAACTAAAAATCCGATGCCGAGCATCCCTTCTTTCATGTGCAAGCTTTGTTTCGAGCGCAAAGGGATCCCTCCTCGGTTAGTAAACCGGACGCCTTTTCCTTAAAAAGGCCAGCAATTGAGGGGAACAATCGGTTTGAATCATATTGACCCCCCGCTCGATTCCCCAGCCCCAACCTTCAGCGCTAGCCTTAAGCGATCGTTCATCCGAATGCCCGGCACATAATGAATCCCACATGGTATTCATCCAAACCCGGCATTTTCCCCGAAACAGCCGAAAAGCGGCTTCGGCGGCAAAAGGGCTGTTCTCCTCTTCAAAAATGAATTCGATCGCTTTCGGCTTAAGTCTGCGTAGAACAACGTCCGGATTCCTCAATAAGTGCGCATTCGATTCATGAATAATATGCATATATTCAGGCCGGATCGGCTTGGAGTTCAAAAACGCTTCGACCTCATCCAGCTCCGCATCGCTTTTAAATAACGCCTGCTTAACGGTCTGCGTCTCGAGCAGAACTTGATAAACATCCTCCCGAATCTCCCAACATTTGTCTAGATTAATGAATACTTTGTTCCTTACCAGACTCATGATTTCCTTAAACTGTGGAACGTGCTCGTCCGTCAAGGGAGCGGCTTCACCGCCTTGGGATTGCTTTAATTTCAAGGAAAGCAGCTCATCCAAGGTAAGATCGCAAATACGGCCGCCGCCGTTGGTCGTCCGATCCACCCATTCGTCATGCATGACAATCAGTTTACCATCTCTAGATCTTTGGACGTCAATTTCAATCATATCGACGCCTAAATTCATTGCGTTCAGAACGGCCTGCTTGGAATTCTCCGGAGCATCGGACCATTCGCCGCGATGAGCGATCACCATGACGCGCCCGTTCGGGTCGTTAAAATCCGAGATTAACTGATTAAATGCTTCTTGTTGATGTTGCTCGTATACTTTCATTTTATACTCAACCGCCTTTATGGCTCTCAAATTCAACACAATTTCTTCTTGGATCTGCGGAATGGAAGCGACAAGCCCGCCATTGTAGGTCCAGCTGATTTCATTCCCCTCCAGATCGGAAAACTTGCAGCCCAGTTCCTCCAAAATGACGCGGCAAGCCGCGTAATCCCATGCATGGATTTTTTGATGTACGTAGGCTCCGAGCTTACCTTCCGCCATATCGCACAGCTCGATGGTTGTGGCACCATACATTCTCACCCCCTTGCGCGGGAAGCCAGCTTCAAATAAGGCGACCAGTCGTCTGCTTCGTTGATATCACTCCAAAGAAGAGATAAGGCTAGGAGCTCGTCGCGAAGGCTTGAATTTGTTTTCAAAACATCAAGCTTCCTGCCGTTTAAGTAAGCTCCTTTCTTCGTATAGGCGTGAAACAGCTTGTTATTAGCCACATCGTACACAACGCCGAATATCCCTTGATCCCCTTTGCAGAAAGCAATCGAAATAGCATAATCCCTTCCTCTATTGACCAAGTTTGTCGTGCCGTCAATCGGGTCGATAATCCACATGTATTCACTATCGGATTGCGTATTATGGATGTTTTCTTCGCCAATAATATTGTGATCGGGATAATCGGACTTGATTTGTCCGACAAAGAAGGATTCTACCCCGCGATCGACAACCGTTACAAGATCCGTATGATTTTGTTTGATTCCAATCTCGACATCGGCTTCCCTTTTATTCCGTACCCATTCGGCGGCTAAAACGGTCCATTTCATCGTTTTCTGATACGCTTCTTCTTCAAGCATGAAAGTAAACCCCTTTCTAAAATCGTTAAAATATTTACCGTTAATTAAAAAATATTTACTCATTTCATGATAATAATTTACCAATTAAACTTCTCCTTGGTCAAGATGTCTCATATTAAATTCGTGTAAATGCAATTTCCAGCAAATTAATTCCGCCGTTGTTGAAAATTCTTTTCTTTTTATTAAGAAAATGTTATATTATATATCGAAAAATTTTTTACTAAATTGTTTCCGGGAGTATTAATATATATGGTAAAGATTAAAGATATTGCAAAATTAGCACAAGTTTCTGCATCGACAGTCTCCCGTGTATTAAACCGAGATCCATCCTTCAATGTATTGGAAGATACCCGGCGCAAGGTACTCGAAGGCGCCGAGCAATTGGGATATAAAACCGTCGTTGAAAGGTATAATAAGAAGAACTTCCGGATTGCGTTAGTCTTTGTTCCCACTACATTCAAAAGCCAAATCGACAACTACTTTCATTTCTCCATCCGAAGCGGCATCGAAAACATTTGTTCGAAATACGAAATGGATTTAATTAGCACATTTAACCCTGCAAGTTTGGCAGATCCCATTCATGGCGCAATTATTTTGGGAAACTATTTGAATACGGAAATAGAGGAGATGGCGTCGGCTCTGAGTACGGATAACATCGTGATTATCGGAAGAAATCCGGATCCGAACAAGTACGATTCCGTATGGTTCGATACTAAAGGAGCCGTTTACTCCGCATTGGATTACTTAACTTCCATCGGTCATGAGCAGATCGCGTTTGTCGGTGCGAGAGAAAACCGCGATATTGCCGAGGAAGATCGAAGAGACCAGCATTTTTTGAGGTATATGTCCAAATTCCCGGGCTTTGACCCGAGGCGCATCTATATAGGGGAACACGGAAAGCAAAACGGCTATCGGCTGATGGAACAAGTATACCAAGACGGCCCGCCGCCTACGGCATTGTTTATCGGAAATGACCCTACGGCGCTCGGCGCCCTGGATTTCCTTAAAGAAAAAAACGTTGAGATCCCGCACCAGGTAAGCATAGTCAGTTTTGACGGCCATGAGCTTACCGGTTACACCAATCCTCCTTTAACCAACGTTCAGATCCCGACCGAATATATGGGACAGACAGCGGTTGTAACCTTAATCGAACGAATTGAGGAAGTCAGAACTTTAAGAAAAAAGGTTCTCGTTCCGACTCAGCTTATCGTTCGGGAAAGTTGCAGGAAACTAAACTAAGAAAGTCGAAGCGTATAAAGAACTGGGGTGACAAGCGTTCAAAATACAGATGAGCTTGGGAAAAGAAAATACGGCCTGCCGTATAGGCAGACCGTAGGGATGATTGTCTTTCATTTAAACCGAGCGTTGGCTTAATCATTTAACTGCCGCATTCCAAGCCTTTTCTAGATTTCTCCAAAAATCATTATTCTTATCTTTAAAAGGAACGCTTGCTTTACCGAAATCTGCGTTATTTAATGACTCCCTTGCCTCGGAAGACAAATCTTCCCAGGTGATTAATGGTTGAGTCCCGCCCACTACATTACGAAAATCCAAGCTATGGTCCAGCGGCCAAACACTGCTGTATCCAACCTTAGGATGATCTCCGTTCATATTTAGCGAGCTTGGCCATTCTTTGTAAAATTGTCCGTGTTCGGAATATGCAAGGGACTTGACTTTGGGGTTAACATTGGCCGGATTATCAATAAATACCACAATGGCTTCCCAGTCATGTCTATGTCCTATTCCTGTAGACGGTTCATCTTTAGGAAAATACCAGGAATACATAATGGCCCACTGCCCATTGTACCAAGCGGAACGCGAGTATACCTGTCCTTCACTACTACTGCATTGTCCTTCCGGAGCTCCGGTAGGTTCCAAACCTGCGCTCACATGGCCCGACCAATCTACTGCAGGAAAAGGTACACATCCGTTGACAACCTTCAAAGTCGGTTGAAAACGTTTCGCCGCACTTTCAGACGTGTTGAGATGCCTGTCATAACGCTTCGTAGCCCCGTTCCAAGTGATGTCTTTAATGGGTACCACTTTGTCATGATCTATATATTCCACCGCCGCATCAGCCGTCGGCGCCAAGTTGACGGAGACCAGAGCCGATAATAAAAGTACACCTGCTAATTTCCCCATTTTTCTAATCATCAGTATAACCTCCATTTTTTATACATGAGATTCAATTAGGTCAAATGCTTTCCGATCCGGTTCCATGATACCGGCGGTCAAGAACGCTTATTTTGCATCGATCTATATAGAGCCTGACGCTCCCTCAAGATTTGTTCGCCGCCTCCCTTCATAATTTCGTTCAACGCTTGCTCATACGTACGGTCAAAATCCGACGGCCGGGCCAGCAGGCTTCGCACGATAAGCTCCTCGTACTTCGCGAACAAAGCGGTACCGTATTGGATTTGCGCTTCGACAGGCTTCTCAAACCGGACCGGCAATATGCCGTCCTGCAGCGCGATATCAAGCACCTTGCTTCCCTCTTGACGATAAGGCTTCAACGCTTTCATAGCTTCCGCCCGCTTATTCTTGTCCGGATCGCCGAAGTCGCGGCCGTTGCTAATAATGGCGATGTCGCCTGAATTGAACATCCGCTTCCTCGTCTCTTCATTCTCGAGCGCCGCCGGAAATCCGTCCTGCATGCTGTAATCCAGTCCTTCCTCTCCGTTCTGCAGATGGAACAGCACATCCTTGCGAGACATCCAGTCCAGATACTTGACGGCTTCGACCGCATGCTTGCTCGTCTTCGGAATCATGATGTACATACCGACGGGCTTATAGACCGGTTTGTAGTGCTTTCCCAGGCTGTTCGTATACGGGTCGATCGGGCTTAATTCGGCATCGGGAACATGGCGCTGCAGTTGCGAATAGATGCCGGGCGAAGGCAGCAGAGGATCTATCGTATCCGCGCTGAACATTCCGACGGCCCCGGCGGTAATATCCTCATTGAGTTTCGTCCTGTCCTTATCCAGCGCGAAGTTCGGGCTCATTAAGCCTTCGTTGTACAGCTTGTTCAGAAATCTCAGCGCCTCTTTGTGCCCGGGCAGTAAGGTCGGAAAATCGCGCGATCCGAGCTGATGCGTCCGTGTAATCCGCTCCTCCTCGCCCGCCGGTTCGATGAAAGACCAGATGACCGGTTCGTAAGAGGCGGGTGTCAGCGAGAAGCCTAGCGGTATAACCTGTTCACCGTTGATACGAGGAAGCTTGTCTTTAAACGCCTTTAGCGTCCTGTACACTTCCTCCGTTGTCTGCGGCGCGAGCAGGCCGAGCTTATTCAACCAATCCTCGCGGATATAGGACGAATATTTGCCGATATAGGAGCGTTTCGCCGGAATGGCGACCTGCCTGCCGTCAAATCGGCCGAAATCCAGAATTTCCTTACCCAGGAAGCTTTTCAGATTGGGGCCATACGTATCCAGCAACCGCTCCAAGCTCCTGCAGTCCGCCTTGGCTTGCGTAGTTATAGACCAAATTCTCGTCATAGGCGAACAGGATGTCAGGCGCTTCGCCGGAGGCGATCATCACATTCAGCTCCTGAATATCCCTCGAACGAGGAATCGGAACATACTCTAAGCGGATGTGGTTCGGATCGCCGAACTGCCGCTGGACCCAATCCGTTAAGTAATTGTTCGTCACAGTGACGCCGGGTGGCGCCAATCCCCGTTCATAGATCTGAACCCTAAGCGTCACCGGCTCCTTGTTTCCCCTCCCTCCCATACTTTCCTCCTGTTGGACAGATGACAGCCCGCTTCCGGTACATCCGCTTAGCAGTCCACCCGCAAGCAATCCGACGAGCAGCAACGCCAGTCCGGCTTTCCGGCTTCCTGTATTGAGCGGTGTCCTCCTGCCATGATGCTTCATCCCTGCATCCTCCTCTTTTATAACGCGGTAGTGCGGAGCCCGTAAACCGAGCGTTTTCCGCCCGATAAACCGGAGCGTCCCTCAGTTGCGGCAAGCATTCGAACAGGGCATTAACCTAATTCCGCAGCATGATACAATTTCCTGACAGCGTATTCTCCCTGTTATTCAAGGAATAAGTCCCCCGGTCGTGCACAGAAAATACTCCGCTTCATTCCGTGGCTGGACAACAAAAAAACCTGTCGGCGCTCTGCATGATGACCCGGCAGGTTTTCTCCCTAAGAGGAACCGCTCAGGTTCCCCGCATTGGCGGCTGTGGCATACTCATAAGCTTGCGGTAATCCCCCGGCGTGATGCCGACTGCCTTTTTAAACATCCGTCCGAACGAAATGGATGTCGTGTATCCGACTTTACCGGCTATTTCATGAACCGGATCGCTCGTTTCGAGCAGCGGCTTCTTAGCGCGTTCCATTCGCAGTTGCACCAGATAATCTACGAAATTCATCCGGAACTCATCCTTGAACAATTGGCTGACATATTTCGGCTTCAAATTATATTTATCACTCAAGTGATTCAAGGACAAATCGGGATTCGCATAATTGGCTTCAATATATTTGCGAATGTCGTTTATTCGTTCCAAGTATTTGTTGGATTCCTTGTACGCCGCATATTTCTTGTAAATCAGCTCCAGCCCGCCGGTAAATGCGAGTTTCATATCTTGAAGCTGATCCGCTTCTTCCATTCTTTGCTCAAGGCTTCCGATGATCCCCTGCAGCTCTGAATTCATGGCAGAGTCCATGGCACCTTCGAACTCCCTGCCCAGCACCAGCGACCAATATCGGACGATACTGCGGATTTCGTGGTCCGGCAGCACTTCTTTCTGCATACGGTCAAAAATGCGCGCCAACTGCATATCCCACTGGCCGCTCATCAACCGCAGGCCCTGTACGCATTCGGCAATCCCAATATAGTAGTTGAACGGCCCCTCCGTACCCCTCTTCGAAACTGCATCGTATGGAATAGCTTGCATGCCGCCGAGCGTGAGCTTGTACTGAAGCGCTGCCAAAGCTTGACGCAGCGAATCGGGAACCTCCGAAATATCTTTAACGGCACGGCCGACTCCAATGCGAACGGATAGGCTCAGATTATTCCATACCCACTGCCGTAGCATTCCCAACCCCTTGAGCAGAAGCACCTCGTCCTGTTCGAGCTCCTCTTTGAAAATACAAAGAATAGCCAGTCTCTCGCTTGAAACCCATTCGGTTTCAATATGCAGCTTCTCATGATGAAAGAATTCATTCACGACTTGGGCAAGGGAGAACTTGAGGAAGCGCTGCTCGCTCTCGCCATTGCGGCTCTGAAATTGCTCATATTTGTCCAATTCCGCTACCGCAACTACCAGCTGTTCATAGGCAACCGGCAGTCCGAACCGTTCCGCGGTTACCTGCCAATCCTCCGGCCGAAGAGTACAGTCGCCGTAAAGCAATTCCCGCAAAAGCTGCCGGCGCCGGATCGTCAAATCCTCCTGATGCCGTTTTTCATATTGCTTGGTCTGCTCGACCAAATTTTCCAACGCCTTTTCTATGTAAGCAAACTCGTCCAAGGCCTTCTCTTTCGTCAAGCTGCGAAGCTGGTACTGCTGAATACGTTCCATGATCAATTCGACCGGCCTGTAATTTCTCCTGAACAGGTAAACGGCGGCAAGTATACTGAAGGCGATAATCAGAACGCCGAACATGATCCATATGTATGCGACGACGGATGCCAATTCCGACAATTGCCCCGCCTTAATACCGCTGTAGAAGGTCCAACCGAGATAAGGGGAATAATGGGTATAGGAAAAATTACCGGCCAAAGGTCGCCGGCTATCCGTCTCGCCGGTGTAAGCAGGATAAATGATGAGGTTCTTATCGTCACGAATCTCCAGACTCGTAATATCGTCGTTGATCATCTCGCCGGCCAGCTGGATCAGCTCCTGAACGCGGATATTGACGACTAATAGCCCCTGATTGCCGAATGGCAAAGGAGCGCGCTGCGTTATGGTAATGACCGGCACGGGGGCGGCTTGATCCTCACCGGTAAACCTGCGAATTTGGAGATGCGAACGGCTTTGTTCCGAGGACATTTGTTCCAGGATGAACGGCTTGTCCGGAAACCGGTCGATTCCTGCCATATTCCGCTGCGTTAATACGGCGCCGTCACTTGCCCGGTAGACGTAGATGGAATGGATCGCCGGATGAACGCCGATCAGCTTGTTGAAATCCTCCAACAAATAATACGGCTGGAGTGCGCTTTCATAGTCGGAGCGCTGCATTATAAATTCGTATAAAGAACGGTTGTCCGCCAATTCCCGCAGTACCGCCCGCTCGATGCCCCGAACGGTCGACTCCATCGAATCGATGACATAGGTTGCCGAAATCCGGTTCGCTTTCTCCGCTTCCTTCTTCTGAATCTCGCTCACGATAAAAAAGGAGACGAAGATCATCGCCGAAACCGCGATCACGAGGATCGGAACATACGATAACAGCATACGCCTGTACCATTGTTTCGGCATCGGGCTCCCCAGCCGCTTGTCCGATTTGCTCCGTAAAATCACGTTAGCACCTCTCCCCAGTCTCGATGATTGCCCTATCATGATAAAGCATCAATGTTAGTTGATAATAAAATTCATATGAAAAAATCGTAAAGGTACCATGATAGAAACCGCGGTGCAATCAAGTGATAGCAGGGGACTGGTTTAATGTGAGGCAGACAAAAAAATTGCCTCCCGTGGGGCCGCAGGGACACTATGTCCTCTTCGTGAAACATATTAACGTTGTTCTAGCGTTGCCGCATGGCTTTGTTTTTCTCGTTAATCAGAAACTGGCGTGATCAAGAATACAAAGCTATCCATATCTTAGCGCGCGATCTGTCGGGAATGTCAGAAAAAGCCGCATCGCATGCGACTATTATGCAACCATGTTCTTGTCACCCGACAATAGTTCAGTTCCATTTAATTTTCTTATTATATAGACTAAAATTTTGAATTACATGCGCATACACAGCCGATCGATGACCTCCATCGGCCTAGAATTGACATGTTTCATAAAGATTCGTATTCAAACGCCATAAATGTATATCAGTTTTTCAACTACGCTTCTCGTAAAAGTTCAGATTACCGGTGTTATAGAACGGAAAAGTTCGTAATGAATCATTCTATCACTGCATGAAAGGCGTTTCAAGAAAAATATTTAGAGAAACCCTCTAACAGGGTTTAAACTTTCTGAAGACAGTTAAACTCCAGCCTCCACTGTAACATTCCGAGTTTATCCTTACGGTTCCTCCACGTTGCTTACCTCCGCTTGATGTCACTTCGTTCCTTTGCTGCATTTATTTCCATTTTTTCGTTGGATATATCTTTTCATTACAAAATCAGCTTATTTGTTGATTCACCAAGCTAACAAGAATTCGCAGAATAATCACTGCGATCACTGCACTAACCAGAAGGCCTGCGAGAACGCCACTCCAAATCCACAGCCTCCCTTTTTGATCCTTTGACTTCTTCACAAAAGCAAGCAGGTCGCCTACACAAGAAGTGCTTCCAACCCTTCACGGATCGGGATCATTGCTACATTCACATCGTGTAACTTGATTTTTGAGCCGATGGGGACAAATAGGCGATCATGTTTTCTATTAATCGGGCGGCATCTTCATATTTTATCGCTGTGATCATCGCGTTTACTACGACCATGTCACGTTCGGAATCGCTGTAAACTGTAGCGGATTGTGCGACGACGTTTCCTTCAACGCTCAGCCAACTTTTAAAAAGTGCCCGAGATATTATTTCCTCGGGGCACTATTAACTGATTGTTTATTCCCTTGTTTTACTCCATATATGAGCCTTTCGAGTCCTTGCTAAAGTATTTATGTCAAAATATAAATTCTACGAATGAAGGTGTTCGTGGTATTCCGGCTTTTGTCCAATTCCTCGTTTTCACGCGGGCCCGGTTCCGCGGCTCCAGGTACACGAAGTCCCCGCTTTCACCGGTTATCAACTGCTTGCTGACAGCTCGGAACACTTTGGCCGCGGCAGGTGTGAAGCCGAGCTCAATAATCCCGGCTGGCCTCAGGCGGCAGAACTTCAGCTAATAATTAATAAGTCAAGGTCAAATCAACCACAAGCTTTTCAGGATAAGCGCTCTTGTGCACTTTCAAAGGATTAGCTCCCTTAAATCTCGTTTTCTATAACCTCATATTGGATAACCACCCATCTTAATAATATCACAAGTATGCTCTTCAATAATTGGGTTATTTTCCAATATAAAATCATTCATTTGATAGAGTACCAATAAAATACTTCTACTGCATAAAAGGTCTATCTATATTAAAATAATACAAATTATACAAATATTTCTTGTAAAATAGTAGGCATATTCATATAATATATTTAAGCGCTTACGCTTAAATTATTAAAAGGAGATGCTATTATGAACTTTGGAAAATTTTGGAGGTTTGTTTGTATTGTTTCTTCTCTTGCACTGCTTTTAACTACAGGAACTGGTAATGTATTTGCAAATTCTAAAGAGTTGCCAAGCGATACAAAAAATGTTGATCAAAGTTCATCTCATGAAAAGAATAAATCTATAGAGATCGAAATAGTTACTGTAGACCCCAATTTATCTAAGGAAGAAATTTCTCGCCTTGCCTTGGAGAATGTCAATGCTACAAAAAATACTAATGATGTATCTATTCAGTCAACTACTGGTGGATATAGAATTTACAGATCTGGTGATACAACTACCTGCCAATTATCAATATATTATTTAGGGGATATTTTGTTACAAAGTTGGAGATTCAAATCTATTACTGTTAAATCTAATAGTCTTATTTTTCCAACAACATACGCAACTTTTGGAAATGGAAGCTCGTATACCTATCTTAGTAACGTAGCATCAACAGCAAGAGTCGTATATGTTGGAAGTATGTCAATTCCTACAGATGTAACAAGAGTAACAATTAGTCAAAGCGATCTACAAGCTTATTCAATGAACAGTGCTTCTTGGTTAAGTGTAGGTCAATTCGGAGGAGGTGTTGATATTTACTGATGATTATACATGTTATTCAAGCTGCAGGTCCTGCTTTTCCTACTCTACCGGGTAAAGAAAATAAAACAACGTTATTCATTTCCGAAAAAATAAATACGACTTTTACAACTGACACTAGTTTTTTAGAGTCAAGAAGTAAAATTGAAAATTCTGATCAAGTAGTGGTTTCAAACGAGTGGGATGCTCATGCTTACATTGAATTCGGACTGGCCGTTCAATTAAAAAAAGGATTGTTGTAATTAAGGATGACGTCTTGATCAAGAGTGCTTATTTCCCAAATTACAATGATATATCTTATGAAATTACGCCCCACGAATCAGTTACTGATTATTTGATAAGTTTATCAAAAAACGAAAATCAGTAAATTAATTTTGTGTTTATGTTACTAGCCCTATGTGGGAAGAGCATCATATTAGAGCAAGTTTGCACCGCCGTTCTTCTGTCAAAGAATTAAACATAGTCACTCAAAAAGTCGCTATTTGGGCGGCTTTTTGTTTCCCGCATATTCTATTGGCTTGGTTGCATAGACAAAACACGTACCAGCGCTCAAATTGGCGGTCTGTTATCAGGACAGTCGACTTGAGCGTTGGGTTGCATCAATAAGTCGAACTGACCAGTTCGATCGCCACAAAAGTTGGAAAAAATTTGCCTTCGACTTGATGGTACATGGTTCCCCAGTTGCAGCATTAAAGCCCCATTGAAAAGTGAGGGCTTTTAATATGCTCCCGCTATGGAACGATTATTTTGCAGCCAACTTTCCAATGACCTCCTTCACATACTTGGACAGACGTATACTGATCTCTGATCGCATCACGTCGCGCATCATGCCAAACCGCTCTTCGTAGCCCCGACAAACAAAATGATGATAAACGACCATTTCCACTTGTTCGTCACTGATGATTTTAATGTTTCGTTGTCTCAGTTCGCGCCGGATGTTATACATTTCCGCACTAATTTTATCCATGACGGCCCGGCCAGCCGCCAAATAAAGCGGCTTCAGTATATTGGGACTGTTCTCAATGTCATCAATGCTTTTTTGGACCATAGTTAACATATGCGGTAGCAAAATATGATCGCGGATCAAGACTAATTCCTCGTTTGTTGGCCCCCGGCGCAACCGTTGACTTTGATCTTCGCCGCGGCTCTCGTATTGCTCAACATGTTCCGTGAGTACCATATTCGATTTCCATCGCTCATTGTCATCCAGCTTGCTCATTCTGAGTGACCTCCAGACTATTCTTTGCGATTTTCTCCTTACGGAGCAGAATTGACATATGCTACCGCTATAAGGTCCGAAAAATCGAATAGTTTCCAATCCAGATCTATCGCGAGTTTTATCAAATAAAGGCGATTCGTATTTTGTACATATGTCTATAAAACGATTAATTAAAGTTAGTTTTATTTATTTTTCGTACGTACGGTAACTGAAATTCGCATGAACGACAATCCTGTAGGAATTACAAATCGTGGTGTCAAACGTGAACGTTTTGGTCGAGGAACGGGAGGGATCCCCTCAGCATGGTCAACCGCCTTTGTATCAGAATTTTGAACGCCATCCATGGAAGCATGAGCCCGCCGTTTTGTTCCGATATTTCTCCCAGTACGCTTCGAATGTGTTCGTTACGTTAGCTGCAAGTAAGGCTAAATAACGTTCTTACAACATTTGAGCGTTACGGTTGGTTGTTTTCACGCCTCGTTCGTTCAACTTATCTGCGATCTCTTGTCTCGTCATGTGATGTTTAAATCGAAGTTCACCAACTAAACAAAGAACGTCAAATCCATATGTAGTAAACTTCATACACAACTTCTCAGCTTCCACTGAACGGTAAAGAGCTCGAGGATGTGAGCAGTCTGAGTTAGGACAACGATACGAAAAACTCCACACAAAGATAACGCCTTGGAGCGTCGAGATCTTTTTTTCCATGCAGCATGGGCTCTAACCAATTTCCCATCGCAGTGTAGGCAATTCGTAATTTCAGGCCTGAAGTATTGTTTTTTCTGGAACAATTCGATTCTTTGGACGCACAAAAAATCCCCTATTCATCGTCGTAAATGTTATTCATTTGCTTCGACAAACAGAAATCAAAAACCTTATTGTACGGTTTTTCCGTCGTAGTTTTTTTGAGTTTTCTACAAATATAAAAAAGGATATAATGATTAATTTCAATCATATCCGTAAAATCCCTTTTTCAATTAGTTGGCCAAATGATTAGTAACCACTTTGTTGCGCCTCGTCAACCACTTATCTACATAATAAGTTATTACTACAAAACGCGCGGCGGATTGTCTGCAGCACGTATGCCCTCAGCTCCAGTCAGACCTTTCTACCCCTTAATTCAAAATGATTGCTTATTAACAGATCGTTTGTTTTTCTCCTTCCGCATGATGGTTGTAAATTGTTTTTTGGTAAACTCTTTTCTTTCATCATTTTAACTAGACTCCAGTCAGGTACCCGTATCCCTCTGATCCTTCTATGCAATTTCTAGCCATTGATAGAAGGATCAGGATCACGATCTCTAGTGACTTCACACAGAATGGCAATTCCAATATCTTTGCAATCACCTGCCACTCCGGCGATTTACAATCGACAAACCCAGCAGCATTAAGACCGATCCGGCAATTTGCGCAACCGTAAGGACATCGCTGATCATGATAGCCGCCAGCACTAAGCCGGAAACGGGTACGATGTACATGAAGACCGCCGCTCTGGAAGGCCCAATCCTTTTAACCCCAAGATAATAGAACCAGTTGGCCAGCACGCTTGGAAATAAAGCCAGGTAAAATTGGCTTACCCAAAAATCCAAGCTCAGACGGGCCCACTGGACCGCAACTAAATCGCGAACGGAAAAGACGCCGATAACAAGCGATCCGAATAGCATCGCATACGCAGTCGCAACCAACGGGGAAATTTGCCGCAGGATCTTCTTTCCCATTAGGGTGTAAATAGACCAACAAGCGGTCGCGGCAAGAAACAGAAAATCGCCTGTGATCCGTTGAATGTCTCTTGCTTCCCCGAATCCCACAGTCAAAAAGAAGACGGCCGATCCGACCAACGTAACCCCAAGTCCGGTCATCTGCTTGCCATCGGAATTTCTCCTTGAGGAATATCATCGCAAACACTACTGTAATCGCCGGGCTTAAGGTCGGAATGATCATGCTTCCGTCCGACGCCTTGGAGTAGGCCAATCCGCAGAAAAACAGCAAGTTGTACGCAGCTACACCGACAAGTCCGAGGATGAGAACCCCGGTCCAATTGCCGCTTGGCGCAACTCGTACAGTTTTGTCCCGGCTTCGCAATATAATCAAAAGCAATACTGCGAAAAAGGCACCCAAACCGAAACGGATGAAGGCGGCCGCCGAGGGTGGAACTTCGCCCACAACGATTTTCGATGTCACAAAAGCGCGCCCCAGAAAAATGCCGTCGCGATTAGCATTGCATATGTTGTTGTTGCTTTGCCGAACGTCGGTGTTTGTGCCAGTTCTGCTGTCTTTTTCAAGGTAAACTTCTCCCTTCCGGTCATACGCTCGGAGCGTGTTTAAATGATCTTGTGAAGCACGATCATCGGTCGCATCCAATTTTCTTTCATGACTATTGCCTCCGATGGCGGATATTTGAGCTTATCATCTATACACGGTGCTTGTTACCCTAGCGTCCCTACCCGGATGCAATACATATAGCCTTGCATCTCCAGCAGCAGGGAAGCCTACGCCCTCTCCGCGTCGTTCAATTTCTCTCCTGGTTGAAGCGTCCCGTCTATAAACCATCGATGTATCTATTATAACGTGCTTTTCTTGGCAGGGACACGGTTTGGGCGTTTACTTTCAGGTGTCCTGAGAATATTTCTTCCGCCGTGTGATTGATTGTCTCTACGATCATCGTTGGAATATTATTCGGCTTCGACTCAAGAAGAAAATGCACATTGTCTTTTTTGCTTCCGATTTCCGGAAATATCTTGCTCGAAATTTTTATTGCTGATAAGATGATCTCCCACACATTGTATTTCACAAATTGGACCTTCACTCTGCAGGACAGTAAACAGTATCAATGCCTAAAAGATTAACAATGGGTAGGATGAACGGCAGAACGGTTGTCGGTACTTCTGCTCCTCCCCTCAAGCCAATAACAGCCCTGAGCCTCCATTCATAATTTTGCTCAAACTAAGAGAGTCGAAGCGTAGAATGAACAGGGGGAGACTTGCGATGATCGTACCGCTAATCACTCAACTCACTCTGCTCAAGGACGCGACAAGGTCATCGGCAATGTGAAATGTTCAAAATACAGATGCGTTCGGGAAAAGAAAAAATGGCCTGCCGTATAGGCAGACCGTACGGGTGATTATCTTATTTAAACAAAGCGTTTGCTTAATCATTTAACCGCAACATTCCAAGCCATTTCTAGATTTCTCCAAAAATCAATATTCTCCTCTTTAAAAGGAACGATTGCTTTACCGAATTCAGCGTAACGAGACCCTTGCCTCAGAAGGCATTTCTTCCCAGGTGATTAACGGTTGAGTCCCGCACCATGAAAGAAACCGCGGGGCAATCAAGTGATAGCAGGCGTCATCTGCTCAATTAACGAGAAGATTAAACTCAGGCATGCTTTTAAAAGCTGGAAACGTAAAGCTTTCGGGATAGCATGAGTTATGATTTAGACTTAGCTTATGTTCGATTATGCCACGTAGTAGTGGTTTCAACTGGAAGGCGGTAAGAAGGATAACTTTCTTTGGTCGCTTTTCCGATTGAGATCATGACCGGTCGGCCCCAGTTCAATGTAATGTTGATTCTGCTTGAGGATATAGTAGGCCATAGACAAAATACTATGAGCTACAGTAACCGCCGCACGATTGGCTCCCTGGCGTGCTGTAATTCGGTGATATTGACTGGACAGATACGTTTCCTTTGTTAGAGTCGCAGCTTTTGAGGCCTCAACGAGGGTACTTCGATGTTTTTTGTTCCCTTTGCGCTTTTTTCCAGAAATACGTTTTCCAGCACTTTCGTTTTGACCTGGACATAACCCAGCCCATGAACATAAGTGGGGGGCCCGGATACTGATCCATATTCGTACCAATTTCGGCTAATATGGTCTCTTCTGTCCGTCTCGCCACGCCGGGGTTCCAGGTCTTCCTCAAAAGGGAGCATGCGCCTCTTAATCTCTTCATCTATCCGGCCTATTTCTTCGTCCAAGTAATCGATGTGCCGGAGCTGAGCACCCAGCATCTTTCTGGTCCGATCCCATCAAACCGTTCAATGCCCGTTTCAAATCATTTTTTGCGGCGTGCGTGCACCCTTTGATCTTAAGCCAGTCAACGAGCAGAATGATTGGTAGAACTCTCCTTAGAGCATGCAAGATTGAAGGGCTGGTGCAACAACCACCGATTGGTTATTCTATCTTGCGTGCTTCCAAAACGGAGCAACAATCTGTGGTGCACCTGGTCGCCGGGGTCTGTCTAAGACTCGGGCTCGAAGCACCATTGACTGCCGACCTCCCTTCGCCAGCCTTAAGTAAATTATATCGTAATCCGCCCATTTTCATCATCTGATAGTGCCGGGTTAGGGGCATAGGCGTCTTACTTTATTTTCACTGAACACCAAGTCTTACAGCAGAATGATTATTGCAATGCGGACAATGCATTAGCAAAATATTCGAGACGAACAGTAATTTCGGAAAGATATCATGCTTTTCAGCTCATTCACCGTTAAAAGCGCTTTCTAGAACTGCAAAAATCCAACCAAATCAAGACCCGGCTGGATTTTTTGCTTTTTTTTAAGACGAGAGTGAGAACGCCTCCAACGCGTGCCTGATCTCTTCTGCCGTATCCATGGCTAAAATCCGCTCGGCTAAAGCAGCGCAAGCACTATATTCGAAGCCTTTTACCCGTTTCTTCACTTTCGTAATCGTGGAAGCCCCCATGCTCCATTCGTGTAGCCCTAACCCCAGCAAAAGAGGCGTTGCGAGCGGGTCCCCCGCCATACTTCCGCACATTCCCGTCCATTTCCCGTTACGCTTCGCCGCGTCTATCACCATCTTAATTAAGCGGATGACCGCTGGATGAAAATAATCGTAAAGATATGCAACTTTTTCATTCATCCGGTCCACCGCTACCGTATATTGGACAAGGTCGTTCGTTCCAATGCTGAAAAAATCGACTTCTGGCGCCAACCTGTCCGCAATTAACGCCGCTGAAGGAATTTCAATCATCATACCCACTTCGACCGTATTGGAATACGGAATCCCTTCGACTCCAAGTTGGTCCTTGGCTTGTTCTAAAACTGCTTTCGCCTGACGCCACTCTTCCAGTCCCGAAATCATTGGGAACATGATTTTGACAGTACCATAAACGGAAGCCCGCAAAATCGCCCTGAGCTGGGTAAGAAGCAAGACCTTCCGATCCAGGCAAAGCCGGATCGCCCGGTAACCAAGAAACGGGTTATCCTCTTTCGGCAGATCCAGATATGGCGACTCCTTGTCTCCCCTATATCCAGCGTACGAATGACAACCGGCCTGGATTGCATTGCTTCTGCCACGGCTTTATAGGCTCCGAACTGCGTCTCTTCATCAGGCAGACGGGGTTGCTCCATGTAAAGGAACTCGGTCCGGTACAAGCCTACCGCTTCAGCTCCTTGGCTTATCAACCCCAAAGCTTCTTCCACCGTGCCAATATTGGCCGCTAACTCCACACGGACACCGTCTTTCGTTACCGCCTCCAGGTGAATATAATCCTGCAGCTCGTCTCGCTCCTTCGCTTCAAGCCGGAGTTGTGCTGCAACCTTTTCTTTCGTCTCCTCCGACGGATTCACAATACAGTAGCCTGTAGAGCCATCAATGACGAGCTCGTCGCCGGGCTGAATGGATTCAACGCTCTCCCCCAGGCCCAAAATGGCCGCAATACCCAACGAGTTGGCAAGAATCGCAGTGTGGGAAGTTTTCCCTCCCTTTTTCGTTAGAAAACCAAGCACAAGAGTTCGATCCAACTGAACCGTGTCAGAAGGGGTCAGGTCATCGGCCACGATAATGACTTGCTCTTGTATGTCCAATAATTGATTTCCTTTGTGCCCGAACAATTGGGAGAACAGCCGGTTTCCTAAATCACGCACATCGGCCCCCGCTCTCGCATATACTCACTGTCCATACTCTCGAATAAGCCGGCGACTTGTTCTACGACTTGGCAGATCGCCGATTCGGCCGTCCGCTCCTCGGTTACAATCAAGTTTTCGATCGGAGGATAGAAGGCCGGGTCTTGCAGCATACTGACCTGGCCTTTCAGAATCGCAGCCTTCTCCTCTCCCACCGTCCTCTGAGCGAGTTCAATAAGACTCTCCAACTCTTTTTGGCATTTTACTTTCGCTTGTTGAAGCCGTTGAATTTCAAAAGAGACATTTTCCGTTGTTTTCTTCCCGCTGTCTGTCATTCGGATGGGCTTATAAATGAAAGCCTTGCCCATCCTAACACCCGGCGATACGCCAAGCCCACGCAATTCTCTCTCCACCATGCGCCTATTCACCCTTCTCCTTAGATGCTGCCTGTGCCTGGTTACGCTTCGCCAAATCCGCTTTCCACCAATTGGGCCAAAGCATCAAGCGCTTCCTGAGCATCCGTTCCGTTTGTCGTTATACGGATGACTGAACCTTTCTCCAATCCCAAGGTCATCAGGCCAAGAACACTTTTACCGTCTACTTCTACCTGATCGGAGTTTTTTTGCACTTGAACGGTTATGTCCGCTTTAAAAGCCGCCGCTTTCTCGGTAAACAACTGTGCGGGACGTATATGAAATCCGGAAGCGTTCCGGATGGTCATGTCTTTAGATAACATATAAAGTCCAGCCCCCTTTAAATAGTTTGTAGAATGTCCGCTAATTGCCGCGTATCCTTAGCTTCTATCAAGCTTTGGCGGAATTGTTCGTCAATGAGCTTCCGCGAGAGAGCGATCAAAATTTGCAAATGCTCGTTGCCCGCGGCTTCATCCGGCACCGCAATCAAGAATACGACGGAGACCGAATTGCCGTCCAATGAATTCCAATTTAAGGGAGACGCAAGTTTGGCAAAAGCCAGTCCCGGTTTACTAACGCCGCTGGACTTCCCGTGAGGTATGGCGACCCCGAAACCGATTCCCGTGGAGCCCGCTTGCTCCCGCTTCATTACTGTCTCCCGATACTGCGCTTTATTGCTGAGGCGACCTGCCGCGTCAAGTCCGTCTATCATAGCCTGAATGCAGCTATCCTTGTCTGCCGCTCCCAATTCAAAGAAAAGGCTTTGTTCATATAGCAAGTCCTGAATATTCATATTCTCCGAACTCCCTCTCCAATAATTTTGCTGGCCTACTTTTAAATTGTAGTTTCTTCCGAGAGGTCACTGCTTCATAGGGCTTTTCAGCAAAGTAACCATAACAGCCGTTACGATTACCCCAACTGCAATCGCGACAAAAAACATCGGGACGTTAGCTACGGCTTCCAGGATGGCAATTACTGGTCCGCCATGCGGCACGCTGTCCTTGACACCGCTAAGCATGGCAATAATGGAGCCAGCCATAGAACCAATCATAATGCTCGGTATGACACGCGCTGGGTCTTTTGACGCGAAGGGAATGGCTCCCTCCGTAATGCCGACAAGTCCCATGGCCAGTGCTGCTTTGCCTGCCTCCAGCTCTTCGGAGGAAAAGCGCTTTTTGCTCAAAAGTGTAGCTACTCCCATTCCTAGAGGCGGCACGCAGATCGCCACTGCGATCGCACCCATAATTTGGGGATTACCTTGACTGATCATCGATGAACCAAACAGAAATGCGACTTTGTTGACAGGTCCACCCATATCGAAAGAAATCATGGCTCCAAGAATGGCGGCAAGCAATAAGCCGCTCGCCCCCTGCATGCTGTTCAGAAAATGCGTCAATCCCGCCATCAGCGAAGCAATCGGCGCTCCGATGCCCCACACGAATAGAGATGATACTAGAAGCGTCGAAATAATTGGAATAACCAGAATTGGCATGATCGGGAGTAATATTCGCGGCACCTTCCAGGATTTAATCCATTTTGCGATATAACCAGCCATGAATCCTGCTACAATGCCCCCAATGAAACCTGCTCCGGCTTGGCTATGATAGAAGCCGCCGGTTGCCGCTATATAGCCGCCCACCATTCCGGGGACCAGACCCGGCCGGTCGGCAATACTCATTGCAATATAACCCGACAATACAGGAACCATGAAAGTAAAGCCGGCAGTGCCAATGTTCAATATACTTTCCCAGATCGAGCCTTTGGGGATGACGAGCCCATTGACTGTCGGAACGCCGCCAATGGCAAGCGAGAGCGCGATCAGCAAACCTCCGACCACAACGAAAGGAATCATATGGGATACACCATTCATCAAGCTGCGATAGAAGGTGCCCTGCCTTGCCTTCCTTTCGTTTTTTACGTCTTCAATACTTTTGAGTCCGCTTTTCGCCTCAGCTTCCATGTAGACCGGGATATCACCGGAAAGCTTCCCCAGCGGCTCCTTAGGCTTGTGAACAGCCTCGGCTACGCCAGTAACAAGCAACTTCTTTCCAGCAAATCTCGCCGTATCGATCCCTTTGTCCGCTGCAATAAGCACAACATCGGCTTCGGCAATATCGGCTTCAGTTAACTGATTCTCGACCCCGATAGAGCCTTGTGTCTCGACTTTAATGATTATCCCTAGCTCTTTAGCCACTTTGGCGAGCTGCTCCGCGACCAAATAAGTATGAGCAATCCCGACCGGACAAGCTGTAACGGCTACTACTTTCATCCAGATTCCCCTCCCGTTTTTTTCGTAATCATTTGCTTTATAACTGCTGCAGAAAAGCTTCCTGCGTCGGCGCATGCTGCAGCATAGCTTGTCTTGCCGTATCCGACGTGAGCGAAGACAAATCTTCGTACAATTGCTTGAAGCGTTCCCGCTCTACTCGCTCAGGCGTAACCGCATTCATAAATACAAGCGATACCGCATGTCCCCCCAATCGATCGGCTTAGCAATACGCGCCACAGCAATTACAGGTTTAAGAACATGGCTGGAATGACCGTGCGGAATGGCAATTCCCCGCCGATCGCCGTATTGGACAGTTTCTCTCTTTCTAGCGCGCTGTATTTGTAATCCGGGGTCGTGTATCCCTTTGTGAACAACAGCCCGGCGAGCATATTTATGATTTCAAAACGGTCGTTCATCGGCACGTTCAGTTGAATCAGCTCGGGCAACATGAAGCTTTTAAGCGTCTCGTACGACTTGTATTTAACTTTTACCGAACAGCTGATGAAAGTTTCCAGCTCCTGGCGCTTTTCTTCGGGCATCAGCGGAGAGACGGTGAACGTCGGAACACCATAATCCTGGACCGGCACCGTACTGATAATAACGTCAGGACCATATTCTTTAATAGCCGATCGAAGTTCCGCTGTAGAGACGGTATTCAAAACTTTCACCTGAGGAACAAGCCGGCGAAGTTTCGACGCTAATAAATACGAAGTTCCCGCACCCGTAGAACAGACGATTATCGCTCCAACCATGTCCGTCTGCAGCTGCCTCCGGCGCTCAATCGCCGCTTGAAAATGAATGGCTATATATCCAATTTCGTCTTCGGATATCGAAAGCGCATAAGCTTGTATTTCCTTCCGTAGCACATCGGCAACGAGATCGAACACATACCTGTACATCCGTTTAATTTCGTCCAGCATCGGGTTATCTCGGCAAATATTGTAACGAAGCCGGTGTAGCAGTGCATGCAGATGCATCGATAATCCATTTTTTAATTCGTTATCATTCTCAAGCCCGTAATCCAAATACGCTTCCATATGGCGGATCAGCCCTTGCGCCAAGTCCAATGCCTCTTCATCCACAAAACCGCTTAACGTCAATTGCCCGCCCACAGTTTTACGAGGGTTCATGCGCAACGCGGACCCGAGCAGCAGAATAGTTAGATGTCCCGTTTCCATAGGAGTAAAGCGGACGACAAAGCTCTTCTCAATGAATTTGACGTACTGTTGGACTAAACCGAATTCTTGTCTTAGTTGCAAATGCTCCAGCATCTCCGGACCCAAGCGAATTGTCCGCCCCAGCTTCAGTCGTTTGACGGCAATCGCCGTATCCACAATCCACCGTTGGGTCGCCTCCTCGGTTAAACGAAAGGGCATTGAGCTTTCTAGCACGTAGAAAGCCTGTTCAATTATGCTCTTCTCGGAGCCGGATAACATCCCGAGCCGTAAAAGCGTTTCCCCGGCCCGGCATCGGGTCGGCTTCCAGCCAATCGATGAATCATCGTTCGCCATGTTCTTCGCCAAGCCTCTTCTTCTCCCTCTAGCTTTATCCCGAGATGTGGCTTCCGAATAAAGGCAAGACCGAACGCTTCCAGTTCTCTTTCAATATCGTCAAGATCGTTGGCGACCGTCGTTTTGCTGACAAAAAACTTATCCGCGGCATATTGGATAGTGACGAACTTATCAAACTCAAGTAAAAACAGGATTAGCTGTAGCTGACGCATCTCTTTCTCTGGCGGCGCAGACAGTTCGGCCAGTTCCGTCCGCGACCTGCGTATTTGATCTTCCTCCCCTTGAAGCCGGACCCCGGTGCCCGGCTTTCGGACAATATTTATGGAGTAGTCTTGTTTCATAAGCCAAGCGTTTAGCGCTTTCAAATCAGAACGAACTGTTTTCTCCGAAACTGCCAATGCATCAGCGAGAACGACTATCGGGATAAATTCCCTATTTTCGCAAAGCAATTGCAGAAGCCGCTGATTCCGCCCGTCCAGAAGACCAACCCCTTACTTCTTAAGATCATCATGATGACGTTTTACAATTTTGATTATAAAGCAAGAGATTTTTCTCATCATTCATCTTTTTTCCTCATATTCCGGCAAGTTGTATTGTAATTTGGATTACTCCAAGCTTATTTTTTCTTTAAAAGGGCCGAAGTATTCTGAAATTTGGCGTGTACCCTTTTAAACAACCGGAAACAGACTCTTGAATTGAACCTGAAAAACTTTAATTGTGCATAAAAGCAGTCTGGTTGATCATACTAAGCAATAAAAATGGGCAGGTATTTTTTGTGAAATTGTTCACTACTTGGCATATATTTTGTCTGCTTTTTCTTTTCGAGTTAGGGACAAGTGTTGTCTTGGGTTTCGGTGGAAGCGCTAAGCAAGATGCTTGGATAGTCGCCGCTGTCAGTACCCTACTGGGTTGCGGTTTAATCTGGATGTATACGAAACTATTCGAATGGTATCCAGACAAAAATTGGACTTCCCTTCTTATTTCTATATTCGGGCGTTTTTTCGGCAATCTTGCGGCTTTCATTTACATCTTGTTTTTTATTTATAATGCGGCGAGAGATTTACGCGACTTCGGCGAGTTGATGAGCAATTTTATATTGCCACAAACTCCACTGGGGTTTATCATGTTTTTTTCCTGATATTGATCAGCTATGCTTGTTTTGCCGGGGTTGAGCGGTTGTCTCTCCTTGCCGAAATAAGCATTGCTCCCGTGCTTTTGTTTTTGACGGTCCAATTTGTTTTATTGGTAATGTCAGGCGTTCTTCAATTTTCTTTGCTTGCCCCGATCGCCTCCAATTGGAAAAGAATAGCTACTACGGCTTTTCCTTTAGGAGTCACGGTTCCCTTTGGGGAAGTACTGGCATTTGCATCGTTTTGGACGGCTGTACAACCTAACATTCTAAGAAAAGCAATGATCTTTTCGTCTCTCTCCGTCGGTGTGATCTTGGTTTTGTTGGATGTGTTCGCTATTTCTGCCCTTGGACCGGCAATGTATTCTCGCTCTTTTTATCCGCTTCTATCCACTTTCCAATTAATCAGTATCGGCGATTTTATAGATAATTTGGATCCGCTCGCTGTAACGAACTTTTTAATCGGTGGCTTATTCAAAATTACGGTTTTGACTTACGCCGCCTGTTCGGGGATTGCCGAACAATGCAAAATTGCCAACCATCGGATTGTCATTCTACCTATTGTCATATTGATCTGGTTTTTGGCCTTTTTTATAACCAAAAACATAAGCGACCATATCTTTATTGGATTAAAATGGTGGCCTTGGGTTTTGGGAGTGCCGCTCCTCATAGTAATCCCGCCGCTTATGCTGTTTATCGCAAAGCTAAACAAGTCTTGAATTTTTAAAGTGAGGTGCCATAATGAAATCCTTAACAACAGCGATCGTCTTGGACGATTTAAACCGGTTTTCTCAGGATATAAAACAACATTTTGGCGGCACTCCCGATTTAATTACGCGACGAAAAGAAGATACACTTGTTATTTATATATCCGGAATTGTGGATCCCAAGCGTCTCGAGCGAGATATACTCGAACCGCTTTCCAATCGGGAGCCGGGCGGTCCACTTGTAATCGAGACCCCAAATTTACAGGAGACCGACAATATCCAAACCATGGTCCAATCGATTCTTTCGGGAAGCGCTGTGATTGCCATACAAGGAAAATCAAAGGTTTTGCTTGCCGACATCTCTTCGTTCCCTCATCGCAGCATCGAAAAACCTGATACGGAAATCGTTATTCGCGGACCGCGCGAAAGCTTAACGGAATTGCTGGAAACCAATGTTGCGATAATTCGTCGCATCCTGCAAAGCGACAAGCTTCGGATGAAGGTTTGGCATATTGGTACATTGACGCGAACAGAGGTACGATTGCTCTACCTGGAAGGCATAACGCCGAAATCGTTAGTGGATGAAATGACACAAAGAATAGATAAAATACGGATAGATGCCGTCATGGACAGCAACTCCATTGAAGAAATGATCAGGGATCACCAGTTAAGCTTGTTTCCAACCATCCAGAACACGGAGCGCCCCGATGTCGTTGTTGCTTCCTTATTGGATGGCAAAGTATCCATTCTTACCAATAACTCGCCTTTTGCCTTGATCGCCCCTTTTCAGCTATGGACAGCTTTTCAATCCCGCGAAGATTATTACCTGAGTTATGGCAGTGCAACATTTATTCGAATCATTCGAGGCATATTTATCGCCTTGGCCCTGGTGATGCCATCGTTTTATGTGGCCATAACGACGTTTCATCCGGAAATGCTGCCGGCCAACCTGTTGTTATCGTTTGCTTCGGCGCGGGAATCCGCACCTCTACCCGCGGTTGTTGAAGCTATGACCATGGAAATTATATTTGAGGGACTGCGGGAAGCGGCGGTCCGATTGCCCCGTTCGATCAACCAAGCGGTCAGTATTCTCGGGGCTCTGGTTATTGGTCAGGCTATCGTTCAAACGGGGCTCATTTCCACCCCCATGGTAATTGTCGTGTCCATTACCGGCATTGCGTCATTGATTATCCCGCGTTACAATATGTCTTTTCCTTTTCGGATCCTGCGATTTTTTCTGCTTGTCTTGGCCGGCGACTTAGGGTTGTTTGGTATTGTTTTCGGACTTTTTTCATTGGAATCTATTTAACGGGCGTTCGCTCGGCGGGTGTGCCCTATCTTGCACCGGTGGCTCCGCTTAAACAACCTGGAATCAAAGATTTTTTAATTCGTCCGCCGCTTAGGTTTTTAAAGCAAAATTCTTCCGGGAAAATAAAAACGAATAACCCAGGTGATCAGCAATAGCTCTTTATTTCCAACGGCCGCTAAGCGAAAGAGTGAGGTGATACCGCGTTGAAACCCCGCAATATAACTTGGGCTGTGACTGTTTTGGTTGTTTTCTTTATTACCACCGGTCGCTGGGACCGCAAAGAAATTAACGATGTTGCCATATTGCTTGCAACCGCACTTGATGAAGGACAAAGACCCGGAACTTACGAGGCTTTGGTTCAAATCGCCATTCCAAGAAAATTGGGGGCCGGCCAGGAAAAAGCTGGCGGAGGGGAAAACCGTATATGCCTGTCACAATAAGGGGGACAAATATTGAAAAGATGCGTATTGACGAAGAGCGGCAACTTTCCAGAGATCTGCTCTCTTCCCACAGACGCGTTTTTATTATCAGCGAATCGGTAGCTAGAAGAGGGATAAAGGATATCCTCGATGAAATTAGCCGAAACCCGCAAAACCGGCTTCGCACCTTTCTGATTGTCGCAAGAAACATGCGGGCGAGAGATCTGATCAGCAAGGAATATCCGTTGGAGCTTCTTCCTGGGGAGCCTTTCCGCGAAATCGTTAATCACAAAATGAAAATACCTACTTCATTAAGAGATTTTTTTATTTCTTCGGCAACTCCTGGAATAGATCCTATTGCAGCAAGCTTTTCTAAAAGGGACGGGGGTGCTAATTATTCATTGGACAGCATTGCGATTTTTCGTGATTTCAAGCTGGTTGGCTTCGTAGATAACGAACAGGCTATGGCCTTGAACAGCTTTTTTACCAATGAACCGTTAGAGGTGATCAAAATTCGTTATCCTCATGTACAGGGCGATATCCTAGTTAAAATCGACAAACTGCATGTATATCGAAAGCTGAGTTGGATCGAAGGGCGACCTTCTTTTAATTTCCAAGTAAAAGCGTTAGCTCGTATATTGGAAAATACGACAAATCTCGATCTCTCCAACCCCAAAAATCTGGACCGATTAAATGAAATTGTCGTTCACAAACTGGAAGATCTTTATAAATCGTTATTTAAAAAGCTGCAAACCGAATACCAGACAGATAGTATTGGCTTAGGGGCTATGATCTACAAAAAGAACCCGAATTATTGGGAAAAAATCAAGGGAAACTGGGGGAATATATACAAAGCACAAAAAATGAACTGGGAAGTGAAGGCGGATATCATCGGAACTGGTACGATAGGGGCCCCATTATATCTTTCTGAAGATGAGTTGAAGAAGTAAATGTGGGAATGGATCATTGTATTTACCCTTGGCGTTGCCGCTCTTTCGATCATGCAGGCGTCTTATTTGCTAAGGAAAAATAGGCATCGGGAAGCATGGGTATTTTCGGGGTGGATGATGTTGGCATGGGTGGTAGGAGTGTTATTTCTCGCTGGCTTTAGGTTACCTGCTCCCACCGAACCTCCCTTTCCTGCATGGAAATAAAATCAGAATCCACTTCTTCCTTATTCAGTCCAAAAAGGTCCCAATCCTCATCCGGAAGCCTATTGCCCATGGAAATAATCTTCTGCATCATGCTTTTCTTTTTTGCCGTTTTGGCTCATATGCTCGTATCACCTCCGGTGCTTACAACAAGGACACGCTATCGGGTCCCTACTATACGTTTCGATATGTAATCCGACCTCTATAATTTCCTAAACAAATAAAAAAGCCCGCCAAAAGCAGCAAGCTTTGCAATCCATGTTCCGTTTTCACCGTTTCGCCTTATAAAACCCATGATACAGCTTCATCAGCGCCCGCTTCATCCGCGACACATACGAGCGCGAGATGCCGAGCTTTTTCACGACCTCCCGCTGTGTGCGCTCCTCCCCGCCGTGCTCGAGCTCGAAGCGGCCGACCACGACTTCCTTCTCCCGTTCATCCAGAATATCCAGATTCTTGTAGATTTTGCTCTTCTCAATCTTGATCTGCACTTTATCCACTACATCGTCGTCCTCCGTACCGAGGATATCGATGAGCGTAATTTCATTGCCCTTCTTATCCATGCCGATAGGGTCGTACAGCGAGACGTTCTTGCGTGTTTTCTTCAGCGATCGCAGGTGCATCAGAATTTCGTTCTCGATACACCGTGCCGCGAATGTAGCGAGCTTCGTGCCTTTATCCATCGAGAACGATTCGATCGCCTTGATGAGTCCGATCGTGCCGATGGAGATCAGGTCCTCCAGGTCTTCGCCGATGGTGTCCAATTTCTTTCGCGAAAGAGCCTGCATAGATGTTTCACCCTCGCCAATCACTTTGCAGAACTCTAATGGTTAGCTAATACCCGAGCAGAGTTCAAACTCGTTTGGTTCTTTTTTTGTGCCGCGGCGGATTAATATTGGGATTGATCGATAATTACATCGGTTCGTGTCCCTCTCAACTGAGATAAATTTGGTAATACTGATGACTAAGATCAAGTTGGAGGAAAAGCACATGGCGACCCGAAACGGATTATTGTCCATGCAACAACTACGTCAATTTGTAAAGGAGCACAATTTTCAATCCGCCGAAGAAATCCAAAAAACGTTAAAGAAACTTTTTGCGGAAGTTTTCAGGAAGCACTCGAAGCAGAGCACGATACCCATCTTGGCTATGAAAGGCACGATGTGAAGAACAAGCAGACGAAAAACAGCTGTAATGGTTACAGCAAGAATACCGTCACCTCGGAATACGGTGATGTGGAGATTGAAGTGCCGCGAGATCGACTAGGTGAATTTGAGCCCGTGGTTGTCAAGAAAAACCAAACGAATGTAACGGGAATCGAGGATCAACTCATCGCGTTATATGCCAAAGGGGTCAGTACGCGGGATATTCAGGACCACCTGCAAGGTCTGTATGGCATTGAGGTTTCTCCTACTCTGATCTCCAATGTAACCAATAAGATTGTACCCCTGATTAAGGAATGGCAAAACCGTCCTTTGCAGCAGACCTATGCCGTAGTCTTTTTGGATGCCATTCACTTTAAGGTGAAGCAAGAAGGACAGATTGTGAACAAAGCGCCTTACATGGTTATTGGCATTGATTTGGACGGCAACAAAGATGTTCTTGGGATCTGGATTGGAGAAAATGAATCGGCTAAGTTCTGGCTTAGTGTATTAAATGAGCTCAAAAATCGCGGTGTGCAGGATATCCTTATCACTTGCGTGGATAATTTAAGCGGCTTTTCGCAAGCGATTGCCGCCTGCTATCCAAAAACCGATATCCAAAAATGCATCATTCACCAGATCCGCAATTCCACTCGAAAGTATCTTACAAAGATCTGAAGAAAGTAACGGCGGATTTAAAGCCAATTTACAAAGCGACAACCGAAGAGTCCAGGCATAAGCCCTTCAAACATACTTCCTCCCCAGCTCGGCACAAATTTTACACCACTATATTCATAGCTTCCCTCGAAAACGTTCACTCCATCGTAATTTATGTAATGTCCTTGCGGAATCTGAGCTTGCCAATCCCATTCTTTTGACATTGTACGATACATTCTCCACCAATGATCCTTAGGTACGTCGCCTTTCCCGATGGCAATATAGCTTGCAACACTCGGTTCCGTGTACAACATTCCGTAATGATGGTCGGTCAGCTTGCCTTTAGCGACATCATAGCCACCGCGGAACTGGCCGACTTCCGGATCATATAACGGTGTAAAATTCATGCTCTCGACCAACCTGCTTGTTTGCCCGTGCAGCTCATCATAGGCTTGCCCTACGACAATTAAACCCGCGGAAAGCCAACCGTTATCAACCTGAGAGATAAACTGTCCCCAATCTTTCTTAATGGAACCGTCATCGGTGTTATACCAGTTATAGAACAGACCGTTCCATTTATCCAGCTTTTTGAGCGTATGTAAAGTGATTTGTATGCGCTTAACCGCTTCTGCTTTTGAAATAATGCCACATTGTTGCGCTGAAACCGTACTCATCGTATACATGCCCATATTTGTCGGCGAGATTAGTTTATCAATGTAATATCAAGGAAGTCATTGGTCGATTGTAGAGCGCAAGCAGTCCTTTCGTCGTCGTAGAAAAAGTTCGTATCTCTTGCTTGGGTTTACGTTCTAATTCGCCATATAACACACGGGCACAACTGTCTCCTGATGAACATCCAGCCCAGCACACCGAAGAATTTTTATACATGTGCTCGTGGCAACAATTGGCGATATTCGCGGGATACAGTCGGTCAGTTTGGAACCCAGATCTCTATCTACCAGAATGTCTCGTCCGGTGACCTGCAGTTCCATTATGGAAAATACAGATTCACAGGCCAAATACATTTTCATTCATGGTGGTGGCCATTAATAAGAAGTTGTTATATCCAGTAATGTGAACAATCGTATGTAATCCTACCGCCAATTATTTCTTGGACAGTGGCACAATGTAAAAATATCATGCTCATATGTATATAAAATGATTTTTTTGTAAAAATCTACAAAATAGATAAATGAAACCTAAGGAGATGTTTATTTAATGGTTCATTTTTTCCCATCCCCATACCCCGAAGAAGATTATCGTAGTATTATCCACCGCTATCACTTGAATTCGTCAAATAAAAATATACAACGTACGCTCAAAGATTTATTTAATACTAATTCAACTTATATTTCAGTTTTACCTACTTCCTGGAATAGATTAGTGGAAAGAGTACCAGTTCAATGGAGGACTCAAGTAACTGAGATCCCGATTAAAAATACTTTAATTCCACTAATGCTTCCATTTTTGGATGAAAAGAAACTCGAACTCTTGAAGCGAACATTTAATGGACATGCAGGGCGATTAGGAATGCTTTCTAAGGAATTTATATCTAATACGTTACGTTATTGTCCAAAATGTATTGACGAAGATTATCAAACAATTGGAGAAGTATACGCTCATCGTATGCATCAATTTCCTTTCCTAAAATTCTGTTACAAACATTTCACTCCGCTTGGTTATCATCCTAATAAGGAGTTTTTAAACATCAATGATCAAGATGAATTATTGCTTTATGACTGCCCAACAACAGAAATTGATATGGAACGGGGGTTTCTCAAGGATATAGATGTTATCCTTAAGAGGGAAATTAGCATTGATACGTTACTGAGTCAATTTATTAGTGTCTTAGGAAATAAAGGGTTGATTTCGCGAACTGGAGAAATTTACAAACGAGATTTAATATCAGATTTATTAGATAATCTACCACAGCATTTGATTCATAAATATGAATTTAATTTATTTCTTGAGAAAAGGGAATATTTTAACTTTCTTTTCTCAAAACGATCTATGTCGCGTTTATATTGTATTTACTTTTTTTTGATGAGACACTTATGTGGCTCAGCTGATGCATTTCTTCATAACGATTACGTGTATTCGCAAGAAGTCCCCTTAGGAAATGGCCCTTGGAAATGTTTAAACCCAGCTTGTTCAATGTATAATTTGGCATCAATCAAGAATATTCGCAGGAAAGCAGACCATCAGAATAGTGCAAAGTTGCAGGAAGTTATCAACGAATTAACTTGTCCAACCTGTAACTTTAGCTATAAAATTAATTCAATTACTCCTGAATGCATAACAATAACATCTTATGGTCAGATTTGGGTTGAAAAACTTATTAATTTATTAGTTCAAGGTGAGAGCAAAGAGGAGATCGGGAAATCTCTTGGCGTAACTAAAGTAACAATTTACAACCATATTAAAACAATTAGTAGAATCACAGGTGGAAATATCAAACTTGCCACACACTTTAAGGAAGATATTATTAAAGAAATATTGCGGTTCGATCAGAATTCAATCGACGAAAAAATAATAAGAAGAAATAAATATAGAAAAGAATTCATTAAACATTTGAATCAAATGCCCAAATCCTCAAGGAACGAGATTAGATTAAAATCTCCAAAAGCTTATTTATGGCTAAGTCGTCATGACAAAGAATGGTTTGATGAGTTACTGCCTGAACCTATAGCCGGAAATCCACGTTTGAATTATTCAGTAATTGATCAACAAATAGAGGCTCATGTTAAGGAAATAGGCGCCAAACTTCGTTCAGAAAATGTGTTTTGCATAATTACAAAAACGACGATAATATCAAAATTAGAACAACTGGAGAGAAGTCGCGTGATAAGAAATTTAAATAGATTACCTAAGACAGCAGCAGCAATTCAACAAAATATTGAATCAGTTGACCACTTTGCTGTGAGATGTTTACCTAACGCACTAAGGATCCTTAGAAGAAAAGCTCCTCAAAAACAATTGAGCATGGACAGCTTAAAACTATATGTCAAAACTTACCGAAAGATTTCAAAAGAAACTGAACAAATAATTTTACAAAGAATTCAAGAATATGTTGAGGATGAGAAAGCTCCTTAATGGAAATAAATGAAAAGTGTATTGAACCACAATCACCTTTCAACTAAAGATTTTTATAAACTCAACTTTCGCAGAACCAAAAAGTGGGGGTTATGGCAAGCATAGCGTGAGTTTAAGATCGACTTAAAAGTATGGTTGACAAAAATAGAAAAACACCACTCCGTTTGGTAAAGTGAAAGTGCGACCAATCACTACCACACAGAAGAGGTGTCTTCTCTATGATAGATCAACAAAGGGCACTTGATCAAACTGCCAAACGAAATCAAACCGGCTTTCCAGGAACTGAATGTGCTGAAACATTTGCGTGGTGCGGGTTTCAACAAGAAATTCCGCTTTACGTGCGCCTACTTATTCCGCCTTGTGTTTGTCCTATTGCTTCACCAGAAGAACTGGTTCCGGCTCTTGGAGAGTGCCAAAGGCGAGGCATTTCCCGGAAAAGATACCGTATATCGCTTCCTGAACCATAGCGGCTATGCCTGGAGGCGATTTCTGCTGGCGCTCAGTGGTGATACGATTGTGCGGATGAAGCCGCTGACCTCAGCGAAACGGGAGACCGCGTTCATTTTTGACGATTCCATGTTTGAACGCAACCGGAGTAAAGCTGTCGAGATGCTGGCACGCTTTAAAGACCATGCGACCAGCGCCTTCTACAAAGGCTTCCGCATGTTGACCATGGGCTGGTCGGACGGCCATTCGTTCGTGCCCATGGACTTCGCATTGCTAAGTTCTAAGTTCGGTGAAGTCTGGCATCACGGGGATGTTGAATGAAATCGACAAGCGAAGCCACGGCTATAGGCGTCGGCAAGAAGCGTACCTCACAGCACCGCAGGTGATCGAGGCTATGTTGGATCGTGCTTTGCAGGCTGGCATTTCGGTTTCATATGTCCTAATGGACAGTTGGTTTACGCATGCTCCACTCATTCAGGAAGTCCCTAGGCGCGGACTCCCTGTGATCGGCATGGTCAAAAACGATAACAAGCGCTATCTGGTGAACGGAGAACGGCTCAGCCTGAAGGAGTTGTATGCGACCGCGCCACGAGTCGAAGGAAAGAACCGAAACATCCTTCGCTGTATCCAAACCTCACTGGTCCCTGGTATTCCGGTGGTGATCGTGTTTGTGCGCCATCGTTCCAAGAAAAACGAATGGCTGGCCTTGCTTTCGACAGACCTAAGTTTGACCGCCTCGGACATCATCCGCATTTACCGAATGCGCTGGGACATCGAAGTGTTCTTCAAGTGCGCCAAGTCCCTGCTGCGTTTGCAAAAGGAGTTTCAAGGCCGTTCGTACGACTTGCTCGTCAGCCACACGACCATCGTCTTCTCGCGTTATATCCTGCTGGCTTGGCAACACCGACAAAGCACGGATGCGCATCCGTTTGGAGGCTTGTTTTATTTGCTTTGTGACGAAGTCGGCACGATGGATTGGACAATCGCCTTGCAACAACTGCTTGATCTGATCTATGAAATCGCTGCAAAAGCAGGCAAAAAGCTTTCCGCTCTGATACAACGTCAACTCCAGCAATGGATTGCTGCTCTGCCCAGTTACATCAAGGCTAATTTGCCGATTTCATGCTGCGAAAATTGAGTTATAAAGATTAAAATAGAAGCAAAATTTCGAACTACGGCTACGATATCTGATCCTCGCCGGTTATATTTACATTTGGTAATTGAATATTCTCGTTCCATATTCCTTGTTGTTCTTCCAATTTCCATTCAAGGATCCTCATATATTCAATCATTTGGTGTAACGTTTTCTTAGTAACAAAACCAGGGACCCCAGTTTCTTCTAATTTAGTCAACTTCTCAAAAAATCCACTTTTTCTTTCAATGTGTTTACATCTTTTATTCTTAAATCTGTCCAGTAAGTCGAGAAATCCCTCCCAACTCTCTAATCTATTATGTAACAAAAGTAGCCGGTAATAATGATCACAGTTATTTGTAAACGGGTAACTAAAGTACTTTTTATCTCTTTCTATGACTGCCTTTAATGCGATTACTTGGGAATTCGTAAAATCGATCAGTTCATTCAAGCCATTCCCTCCTTTATGTATATGTATTTTCCTACGCTACGCATTGCTTTCTCATATCAGTTAATGACTTTAATGATCCAAATAACATTAGGACTAATAATATATGAAATATAGGTTGAAGCTCAATAGATACAGACCAAAACATGCTTTTAAGGATTGAATAGTCGTTATTGAATTTGTATTTAAATAATTTAAGCAAATTTTCACCATAAGAATTGATCAAATCATCTTCTAATTCATTCCATCGGATCTTATTAAATGAGTTGACTTTATGTTCCTTTTCCACATGATTTCTGTAAAGGATGGACCAATTATCCGGAATATATTGGATTATTTCCATCCAATTTTCAATAAGAAAGTGAACCTCATTACTAATCTTTTGCAAAGCACGTGTCGTCTTGAGATCATAGGAGGATGGAACGATAACCGATGAACTTAAGTCGTACTCACAGTTAGAACAGTACCTGCTTGCAGTGTAAAAAGTTATCTGTGCTAATGCGAAAAGTTTTATTACAACGGGGGCAACCGTTCATTAGGAGTCTATGATGAACCGGACAATAATAAACTGCACCTGGTTGATGGCTATTGTGCCAATAAGGCTCACCTGCTTTTTTCTGATCTGCAATAAGGCAAGAAGGACAGTACTTTAAACTTGATACTTTCGTATATCGCTTATTCAAATGCATATATCCTGTAATTTCGTCCTCCATCATTTGTTTAAGCAACATACGTTTATGATTTAACATAAAGCAAGCAAAATACGGGTACAAGGTGTGCCTATAAACCAAATCCGTTGTGGTGAATGAGTGTTTCCCGGGTATCACAGAGACTATTTTTCCAACTCGTCTTGGTAACTCCGGAAAACCTAACATCTGATCCAACTCAAAAAGTTGTTTAAGCGTATTTTTTGCCCCCCGGTTTGTTGAAAGTTGATGATATCTTGAAATAACTCCATAAAGTGATTCATCCGGATAAGGGCAGGGAAAAAATTAAGCATATAACTCCCCTCCAATCAATGTTACGAAGGATTAACTTCTTCCGCAGGAACGATATCTGAAGAAAAATCAATCGTTATAACGTTCTCTTCCGATTTAACGTTTTCCGATTTGGTCTCCCTTCTAATTTTGCGCTCTATCTTTTGGGTCATTTTTATATAAGCTTGGAATGCTTTATTTTTTAAGAGTGGTAACGGCAGATCCGGCTCCTTATTCGTAATAGCCTTAACTATTCTCTCAGCTTGATCAAAAGAAGCCCCACCTTCTACTAACCATCGTGCAACGCAGATAACAGTGTCTTCTTCCGACTGAATATCGACTTTTTTAGGGGTTTGGGATTTTTTATTTCGGAAATCAAGTAATACATCACTAAGTATTGATTCCAAATCAACCTCCTTTTGGAATATATCCATGTATTCTTCAAGCTTCCCATTATTTTTCAATCGAATTGCTTCCATGACCGGTTGAAAAGCCTTTAACTCATTCTTCGCAACATTGACAATAATTTCAGGCGTGATTTTTTCGGGCATGCCATCTACCCTCTCAATAATTGCTCTCCATTGACTAATCATAAACAACTTAACTGCGACGTCTGTAATGCCTTGGGAATAGTCATATATCAATTTTGAAAACTGTTCGTCAAATGGGACGATCTCGCGGGTCCATTGGTATTTCCAAAGTGCCCTTATAAACAAATCCCATTGGAAGTCATCATAATTCATACGTTTCCAATTTACTAAACCAAAATGCTCAGTTGTCCGCCTTATCTGCCTGAATTCCTTATTTAATAAATCCCAGGCTTTATATGTGCCAATAAACACGATTGGAATACCAATCATATTTTTCAATGTGACAAAAAAATTTAACATCTGGTCCTGCCCGCCAACATTTGCTTCCAATAAATGCTGGATTTCGTCGACGACAAGCACGCCAATCCGGTAAGTTGCCGAAAGCTGTGCCATCACTGGAATAAGCTGATCAACAGTAGAGCCTGCTTTAACATGCTCTTGATGATAATTGGTATTTCCCAATAACTTATCCAGAGCTTGCAGGAAATTCAGACATAATCCCTTGGTCGAACCACCTGGCGGACATTCCAGCTTAAGCCAAACGATTTGTTTGAAATTCAAATTCCTTTCCTTATATTGGCCGTGTATAATAACTTGTGCTGGGTACAATTTCATCAGAATGTTATTAACTGCCGTTGTTTTCCCCATTCCGGAAACGCCGATTATTGTTAAGCCGCTCCCAGAGGTTTTATACGAAACGGGGAGTTTAATATTTTGCGAATTCATCGCTTTTCGAACATTATCCGCTCCTTCACGCAAAATTCGGACTCCATTCACAGTTAGAGGGTTTCTATCCACATAGCCATCCCGTATTAGAATGGATAGGGCCTGTTCAATTTGTAAATGATGTTCCATTGGTTCAATAAATCTCGTTAATTGGAAAATGCAATGGGCTCGCAGTTCATCACTTTTCATTCGATCGCTTTCCCGAATCGGAACGGGGCAGGCAAGTTTATTAATAACTTGATCCTGGCGCTGAATGGGCCGCAGCGATTCAATCAAAGGATTCTGCGAATATTGCTTTAGTTGAGCACGCCTATAGGCGGCATCAACCGTTGCGCCAACTAGGACGGGGAAGCCTTTATTTAATTGACTCATTTTTTCTTCCCCCTTTTATTACTTTGAAGGATCGATCACGAAGGTTGTTTATTACTTCAGACATTAAAGAAGAGTAATATACGGGTTTTAAAGGCAAATAACGCATTACCTTAGTACCGGGCAACCGGTGAGAAAGTTCTTTATTCAGTTTTTTAAAGTAACCATTCACTAACCTCTTATTCTTATCCATTGAATTTATCGCTCCTTTAGGCTTTTCTTCCAGCCTGCGCTTTTTGTAATGCCATCAACCTTGGACTTACTGGCGATTTTGTACTTACTTGATTCGTAGCGGACTTAGCATCATTAATCATTTCGATGCTTTCCATAAATTCTTTAGCTGTTCGATTAATAAACTCTTGCTCGTCCTCCGAGTTTTTACCTTGAACTTCTACGGCTTCTTGAAAGAAATGTTCGTGCTCCCGATTTCTTTCTTTTTCCGCCAATCTGTTAGAACGTGTACCCTTAACAAGTTGTCGATCACTAAGACCTTCATCACTTTCCTCTGTTAACATTTCTGAAAGTTCCACTTGGTTTGCTACTTTATAGTCAAACTTGATTTGTTCCTGCAACTCTTTATCCTTATGGAGCTCCCGTTCAATATCGATCACTTCTTTAATGTGCAGATAATCCTCCCAGGCTCTGTTACCCTCCTCGTTATTGACCAGATGCTCTTGATCGATTAAGGTGCATTCTTCAAACTCTCTGCCATCATTCAGAATGATGAATATTTTTGATGTAAATCGAGGATCATAGGCAACCTGAACTTTCTTCTTTTCGTAAAATTTTACCTTGTTTTTCAGAAACCACCCTTCTCTTTCTGCTCGATCACATGTGTAAGGCACCCCTTGAAAAATAATCCCGCGATCTGTAATCTCTGCAAATTTATCTCGTGGGAGCAGATTCCTTTTAAGCACGTCTTCTTCATAATGTCGGAGTCCACCATGCTTTTTTATTCCCCAGTTCCAAAGCTCCAGTGGAACTGGCCGGACACCTGCTCGGACCATATCCTCATCTAACGGATAGTCCTCTATATACTTTGAATTATTATGTAAAATCACTTTGTTGATCATTAAGGCAGTAAATTCGGGGAGGGTTAAGGCAGAATCCAGCCTTTTATCTTTCTCGCCCCTCTTTTTGATTTTTAAAGAATCGGCACCGGGTAACCGATGAATTAATCCTTTATTTAATACATTAAAGTAACTTTCAACAATTGGTTTCCAGTCAGCTCTGAATGGTGCAGCATATTCGATATCAATATTTAAGCCGTTATTCATGTTTCTGTTGTTTTTGGATAGCAGTTCTCCTCTATCCGCAGTAAACTGGGAAGGAAAATGGTGGCATGGCCACTGCTCTTCTTTTATATGAACCCCAAATTTTGCGCAAAACGGAATTTTGGGTATTCCCATGTTATAAATCGCCATCATTGCTCCTAAGTATGACGGACCTTCAAGTCCAACGTATAGTCCAGCAATGAAATGCGAAAACACATCGAGAATAGTATAAACTACAGGCTTTCCTATGATTAGCGATCTTCTGTAGTCGCTACGAAGATTGACATCTGCAATTGTGGCATCAATTTGGAAACGCGCCCCTGGACCATATGCAGTTTTTGTGGAACTTCCTGTTTTTGGTCTAATATTTAAGTTAAAGTTCCGTTCACCGTGCCTGCCTTCTAATGAAGCAAATGGATTAAGTTGCTGTGCTCTACGTATGTGGTAATAGAAAGTGTCTTCTAATGGCAACTCTGAACGATCAGGAATAATTGGAACTTCCTCTCCGTTCTCTTCCCGAAACTCCTTTACAAATAATGTTCGAATCATTTTATTGTAACTAGCAGAAATAGACAGTTTCTCTCCTTCATAATATTTCTCTTTTGCAATCATAAATTTTTTATATACATCATCGGTAACGTTGATACCTACCTTATCCGGCTCAAGCTCTGTAATCTTGCGTGGTCGCCCACGCTTGGCCATAGATTCAGTTGCTCTCTTGGTCTTCCCCTTGTTGCCGCAATTAAAGTAATTATTTATCAATCCATTGATATTTTTACCTGCCTTCCAATAATCCTTTAAGTACTTGTCTACTGCCGGCCTGCTTAACCCATACTTACTCATCACTTGGCCTACCAAAATACCCCTGTATTTCGGGATAAAAATATCCGGCTCATCCATAATGATTTCTTTGATCGCTTTCCACTTCTCATCTCGTTCATTCAGCCGGTCTTTATCTAATTGATCACTGACTATAAGTTCTTTTTCAGTGGTGTAGTTGATTAGCGTTGCTCTGTTTTCCCGTACAGCGTCTTGAACATCTGAATAATGACGTCTGATAGGGAAGCTGTTTCCCATCACATCAATAACATACAGATGTTCTCTAGCATTACAGATCCACAAAATACGTTCAAACTTATTTTGTTTTTTGGCATCGTTCGAAATCCACTGAATTACCGTGTTCACATACAGGATGTCCATGGTCTTCTCCTCTCACGCATGCAATAAAGAAAGAGGCTTTGAAGGGTTTATTTTCTTGTTCATATTCACTTTTATCTTTTTAATGGCAATCAGATGCTTAACCATTGTCATACTAGTGCCACACGGCAGTTTTAACATCCGATCCGTTTCATCGGTGATCGAAATTAACGGGGTGTTTAGGTTATGGACTAACTCGAGAAGCAACAACTCCAATTTTTGTAAAACCGCTTGCTCAACTCCGTAAAAATGGCCTTGCATGGAATAGTTTTTATATAACCATTCAACATTCCAAACCAATGGGCGCTTAATTGAATTTTCTGTAACGATCTTCCACTCTACACTACGTCGCCGCCAGTAAACTTTTTCAATTAGAAGCTTTTCTTTGGTTCGCTGCTTTTGCAGATCCTCTTCATACTTGACTGTTCTGGTCGCTATCGAATTAGATAAACCGACACGTTCGGTGATAACAATATCCGTAGTTAGCACAATATCCGTCTTGGTCTTGTTATCCCTCGGATGTAAAATGCCTAAACTACTGGCAATTTCCTGTGTTTCTTCTCTAGGTAACAGGGGATATTGCTCTCTTATATCCAATACTCTGTCATCCCATTCGACAGTATAGAAATAATTCGTTTCCAAAGTAGAAAGCAGATGGTGATCTCTCCCGGTTTTCCAACCTTGTTTAATATTGGATTTTCCTTTTGAAGGAACCTCGTGGACTAAAATCCACGGTTTATATGTTGGCCCGAATCCACTGCCTCTCCCCTCGTTTAGCCTTTTCTTCAGAGTATCCTCGTCAAATGAATACTTTCGCTTCGCCACATTACCACACCCTTGAAATAAAGTTGTTTAATGTTATAGTGGTCATTTTTTCCAGTTTTATTCATTTTAATGCATCGGTATTTAATGATGTAATTTTCCGAAAGTCTTTGAACGTTTTCTACGGAGTCTTTTTCGCTTATACAGCTTCTTCAGAACGTTTAATTGGGATTGATAATTGTTCAGGTCTACATGTTCACTTGCACGAGAATTAAGAACATGTGCCATGTGTAATGTACCCTCTGCAAGAATAAGGATCTTATCAGTTCTTCCTTCGATCGCGAACGCTTGTATAATCCATGGCCCCTTTTGAGCAGCGAGTGCGTACCATCCAGCACTAATTGCATATTTGCAGGAATAAAATAAATGATTAAATAAGATTCCCTTAGTCGTAACAACTGCCCAACCAATCCGAGCGTTCGATATCATAATCAATTCGCCTCCTCGTTTTCGATAATCTATAAATCTATTAATTTAGTATTAGTAATAGACAAAAAACAATAGTTTAATACCTGTTGGAATTATTTTTAAAAATAATATTTATATAGTAATGTTTCCTGTCTGATCATTTGACTACACTTCAAGTAAGAGGTGTATCTAATGCCAGATCGTCTTTTAAAAAATATTGGTGCAAGGGTTCGAGATATTCGAAAAGAAAAGGGCTTTTCTCAGGAGCAACTTGGGGAACTGGCTGGAGTTCATTATTCATATATAGGTGCGGTTGAACGTGGAGAAAAGAACTTTACGATGACGACCTTGGGTAAAATAGCCGCTGCACTTAAAGTGGACGTTTTAGAGTTACTCCGGTATTCAGAGATCGATCTAGGGGAAACAAATAAGCAAAAGGATTTGCAGGATATAATCGATATGCTTGCTGAGGTTTTCTAATGAGGACCTTCGCAAGGCAAAGGTGATTTTAAAGGAGATCTTTGGGTGATATTAAAAACATCGACACTTGGTAGTTCCCGTTTAATTTGGCACGTTCTGCAAAATTCCTCTAAAATGCCAGAACCCATTTAAAGCGTATAACAAAGACATCAATCTGCCCGACCTTCAGTAACAGATCCATAACAAAGAGATAGCGCCGATTGTAGCGACAGCTTTAAAATTAAAACCGCCAGATCAAATTACTGGCGGTTTTGTATTATTCCTCGGCTAACAAGAAACTTACATTTAAGTCAAAATCTATTAATCCTGCAAGTTTGATCGTCCCTTTGTCAAGGGGTTCCGCAGAAGCATGAAACACGATTCCATCTTCACTAAAAGAAGCATTTGAAAAACTGATCTGGCACAAATCGTCTCCAACGGCGTCCTTACAAGCAGGCTCAATGTGTGATTCAAATAAATCCTCAGTCGCGTATTGAGCATTTTTGCCGAGCATTTTCGCATCCATTTCCTTACTCCAATGCCAAGGTATCATCTTACGACCTCTGCGCCATTTTTCGACAAGAAATACATTTTCAAGACCATCCACAACACTTTGTCCAGCATGTTCACTGACAATAACTTGTAAATTACCGTTCATCCTTTTAATGCCCGTAGATAATGCCTGGAAGACTTTATTAACTGCCTGTTTTTCTTCTTGTTCAGAATCAATTTCGTCATCATCAGGGAACTGGGTTTGACTTGGCTGGTCAATAACCAAAAGACTCGGCACATAAGGTATATTTTGGCTGATGAAGAGCTCATGTAAAGCCAATAACGTAGCAACGTGGTAACCAAGCCAGTTAGCTCCGCTGCCAATCTCACGTAACCATGCTGCACTACCATTCTCATCAATTACCCTTATTGTTAATTTGTTGGTATCGAGCTGAATCAAATCGTCTCCAGTCTCTAAATCCATTATGTTGCCATAATGACCGGCAAACCTTGAAAACTTAAATAAGGCTGTTTCCTTCCTTTGAGCGAAGGCTTCAAAATCCACTACCTTAAGTAATTCTGCCTCTTCATCTTTCAACGCAGCAATTTCTTCTGCGAATATCCCTTCATCAGTTAGAGACTCGTGTAGCTTGATGAATTCATCTGTTCTACCTATAAACATTGCACGTTGCTCCCGAGTAGCTTGCATTTCCTCAGTTACTTCTTGAATATACTCGCGTTCTGTCCTTACTTGACGAAGTTCAGCCTCCTTAACCGCAATTTGTTTTTGGAGGTCTACTTCTTCTGCATCCAACATCGGTGGAACAAGCTCTACTGCCTTCCATTGAGCTTCTACTTTCTTAGTAGTTTCAATTAACTGCTTGAGCTCATTAGAAGGAGACTCACTCTCACTTCCACACAGTGGGCAGGAATGATTATTACTCAGTCGTTCCGCAAGCCATGATGCTGAAGAAAGCCTGTCTTTCTTTCTAGAAATATTGAATTCTGATTTTGCCCTTGCTAACGAAAGCTCCCTCAACTGGGTGAGCCTGACTCTTAATGTTGTAATTTCGGAGTGCAGTAAAGCTTCCCTTTCTCGTAATCTTGAGAGCCTCTGACTGTTTTCATGGTGCCCGTCTGTATCTAAATAACTAGAGTCTAATTTCCAAGCTGTTACAATACCTATCAGCCGATCGAACAATACCTGAGTACTCGTATCGTCTATATTGATGGAAGGTGTTAAGCCATACTGCATCGCGGCTATATATCTACCCCTTACTTCGCCTGAAAAGTTTTCAATATTTATTTTCAACGCATCAAGCTGTCGCTGTTTGCGCTCAATCAACCGTCTAACTTCTTGTAAGCGATGCTGTTTTATTAATGTTTCAGCATCGACAACCCCTAAAACCAGAGGGAAGATCTCTCGTAATTTCCTAGCATGTTCCTCAACATCTGCTTCGAAGAACATCGTCTCATTATTAGCAACTATCCGCTGTGGCTGGAACATGAAAGCGGTCATATCGGAAATTGAAGCTCTTCCCTTATATCCGCTCCCTGATTCATTAAAGTCCGAGTTCGACTGGGGTATTTTTGCCAACCTTCCCAGAATACCCTTGGCATTATCACGGTTTGCATTTTTCCCAGGTACATCAGGAACAGAAACAGTTATTCCTTCAGTTATCATGTAGTCATCTGTGGAGTCTTGCTCACCCGGGTCTCTACGAGCAAATAGCTTTTCTCCCTCTACGGTCTTGAATAACAATCCATACCATGCAGAGTTTCGTCTAATCGGTCCGATCTTTGGGATGGAGCACCCTCCAGATCCAAAGCAGTAATCAATTATTTCAATAATGGCGACTTACCACTGCGGCTATAACCGGTAATGTAATTTATTGCCCCTGGCTTAAAATCAATTGTACGTGGAGCCTTATTGGAATCTCTAGACCAAATGATTATCTTCAATATTGCAAAGTTCATTTTAATGGCTCCACTCCTAAAATTGTCAGATATTCAAAAACAGTCATGCTACCTGCCCATACCCCTAATTTATGAGCCGCTTTTAATATAGCTTTTGTTTCATTAGATACCAACTTTGGGAGCTTGTAAGGCACACTTGATGAAAAGTATCCTTCTTCGAGAGTAATAAGCTTACAAGCAATCGCTAGGTTAAGAGAACGAAATGTTCTGTCCTCCATAGCCATTAATCTACCATCAATATTAAAGACAGTCTCATTTTGACCAACTGAGCTTGCAGGATCGCGATCAAGAATTGAACGTAGGCCTGATGATTCTCGTCTCTTTATTATCATTTTTCTACTGGTATCATGAAATATCAATGGGAGGACACTAATTAAATGCCACATTGTAAGAGGTTGCAAATCCTCCGTTGGTCGAGAGATGAACCCCTGAGTAAACGCCCAAAGAGCATTTGCTCCAAGAGCAGGGTTTTGCATTATTTCATACTCACGTAGAAGAGCTCCACTCATGACTTAGGACTCCCTTTCGATAAGTACTTGAACCTAGGATGCCAGCCAATTAGTGGTTCCTGTTCTTCACTAAAATGGGCTAAAGCGTGGAAATTTCCACAAGTAATAGATTTTGGCATAATCTCGTTATGAATATATGTATCCTGCTCCATTGTTAAGTCTAAGCATTCTTGACCCTTGACCTCTTCAGAAGGATTCGGATGTCTGTAAGCTCGTCTACTTGCAATTTTCCACCGAGTTTTAAGATCTTCCTCGTAAAGCAACAGCGTAGACTCCGAAACAGCGCTAGTATCTGTCCATTTTAACCGTGCATCTTGTGCATATAAGTAATTCAGAATAGCATCCCGAATTGTCTCTTCATCAACATTAATCCAATCCAATTGCTTGACAAAGCCATGAGATTCATATTCACTTGTATCTACCTTCATATCGAAAGGCTCAATTATAGCTGACAATTGAGCAACTGTTGCCTTTCTGTGTAATCCCTGAAACTCTTTATCAAAGTCTTCTCTAAGGATTCGGGGTTGTTGTCCGGCTTCAACTTGTACTCTGATTTTCCTTTTACCCATCCGTTCATTCGATCAAAGAGACCAACTTTCATTCCAGATTCAAAAAACCTAAGAGCTTGAAGATCTTCAAGATTGCCCCCATATTGTGAACTCATCTTATCGAATACCGAAATCTTTATGATTAAGGCTTTTAACTGTTTGTCACTAAGTTTACCTATCGTTGTTCCGAATGATACCAAATCATCCCTTAAAGTCGGTATTATCTGTCTCAACTCAGAACAAACAACCTTTGCGGATTCTTTATCTGTTGCTTCATTTATCCGCCGCGCTAAACATTTAGTTGAAATCAAACCGTTTGTAGCGATATGAAACTCTGTAGTGTCTATGATAGATGGTGTACAGAGAATCAATTCTGCCCAGATGTGAAGGGTCTTCCACAATGCAACGCTTCGGTCAGAGAGCGGAGATCCTGAGTTGACCGTGGATTTATCCTGCTCCCTGATCTCTTTTCCGCTACCATAATGGACACTCACATCATCAATGTCTTCGACTCCGACTTCGACTACATCTACCCCAGACTGGAATAGTCTATAAGTCGCACGATCAAACTGATACACATATCCTAAAGCTTGTCCAGAAGCAGAATGATCTGTAGTCATTTTTTAATCCTCACTTTACCTGTAACTTATATACTATTTACGACATTTTATTTACATTTCCTGCTTATGGGAAAAAACCTAATTACGATACTAGAAGATAAACCTATGCGGGAAACAAATAGCACCATTCAACAAAAAAGTCGCCAGCTTAGCTAGCGACTTATTTCCTTACCGTAAATCCCTCTTATCATTCCATGTTTGCAATTGCAAATTTCATTAAACAACTTTATTTCAGGTTAAACAACTTTATTTCAGATTAAACAACTCTATTTCAGAACGCCACACACACTACTATTCATCAATTTGAAACCGTTTCTTCACCGCTTCTTCAAACTTATTGTGAAAATAATCACATACAATGATTATAATAACCATATATAGGTTAAAATTCATTTGTAAAGGAGTGGAAACACATGCCGCAATACGATCCGGCCTTATACAGCCGTATTCTTACCGGACTCACGCTGGGCTTTCACATCATCTTCGCCACAATCGGGGTCGGCGTGCCCGTCATGATCGCGATCGCCGAATGGCTCGGCATCCGCCGCAAGGACCCGCATTATCTGCTCCTGGCCCGGCGTTGGGCCCGCGGTTTTACCATTACGGTAGCCGTCGGTGTTGTTACCGGCACGTCGATTGGCTTTCAACTGAACCTGCTGTGGCCCAGCTTCATGCAGATTGCGGGACAAGCGATCGCGCCGCCGCTGTTCATGGAGACGTTCGCTTTCTTCTTCGAGGCCATATTTCTCGGCATATATTTGTATACATGGGACCGGTTCCGCAATCCCTGGGTCCATTTCAGCTTCGTGATTCCCGTGGTCATCGGTTCCTCGGCTTCCGCTTTCTTCATCACGGCCGTGAATGCGTTCATGAATACGCCGCAGGGATTTACCCTGGCGGGCCGGACGATCGTCGATATCGATCCGCCGCTAGCCATGTTCAATCCGGCCACACCGACCAAGACCGCTCACGTGCTATCGTCGGCCTATATGACCAGTGCCTTTGCCTTGGCGGGTATTGCGGCTTATTCCCTGCTCAAAGGCAGAAGGCATATGTACTATACGAAAGCGCTGAAGCTCACGATGGTCGCCGGCCTTGTCTTCTCGCTTGCTACGGCGTTTATCGGCGACCTGTCCGGGAAATTCCTCGCGGAATACCAGCCGGAGAAATTGGCCGCGGCGGAATGGCATTTCGAGACGGCGGACCGGGCGCCGCTCGTGTTTGGCGGCGTCTTAACCGATGAGAATGAAGTGAAATACGGGATCAAGATCCCTTATCTGCTCAGCATTCTCGCTTTCGGCCGGCCGGATGCCGTCGTACAGGGGCTGAACGATTTTCCCAAAGAAAATATCCCTCCCCTAATCGTCCATTATTTCTTCGATATCATGGTCGCCATCGGCACCCTGCTTATCGCCGTAAGCCTGATTTATCTGATATTGCTGTGGAGGAACCTGAAGCGGAAAAAAGGAGAACTCCCGCTTCCCCGGTCGCTCCTGCAGGTCATTGTGCTGTCCGGACCGCTGTCGATGATCGCCATCGAATGCGGCTGGTCGCTGGCTGAGATCGGCCGCCAGCCCTGGATTCTTCGCGGCTATATGAAGACGGTCGAAGGAGCGACGACCGCGCCCCATGTCGACTGGATGCTGCTGCTGTTCTCCCTGCTCTACGCTTTGTTAGGCTTTACCTCCTGGATCATTCTGCGGCGCATGTTTGACCGGAATACCGCCGAGCAGGAAATGACCAAGCTTGGTATCGGGGAGGCGAAGCGGTATGAACCCGAATATGAGTATTGAGCTGATCGGGATTACCGTGCTGTGGATTTTTTTATACGGCTATCTGATCGTCGCATCCATCGATTTCGGGGCGGGCTTCTTCAGCTATTACAGCGATTTAACGGGGAAAAAGCCCATAGTCCAAACCATCATCGCGAGATACTTATCGCCCGTGTGGGAGGTCACCAATGTTTTTTTGGTCTTCTTCATGGTCGGAATGGTCGGATTTTTTCCGGACACCGCTTATTATTTGGGAACGGCCCTGCTGATTCCGGGGAGTATCGCCATCGTCCTGATCGCGATCCGCGGCTCGTATTATGCGTTCAATGCGTACGGTGCCAGGGAGAGCCGGCTGTATACGCTGCTCTACGGCGCAAGCGGTCTCTTCATTCCGGCTTCGCTGTCCATCGTGCTCACGTTATCGGAGGGAGGCTTTATTACGGAAACGAACGGACGCGTCGAGCCGCTGTATCTCAAGCTCTTCACCAGCCCCTACGCCTGGTCCGTCGTCCTGCTCGCTTTGGTCAGCGTGCTGTTCATCTCCGCCGCTTTTCTCACGTACTATGCGTCCAAAGCCGGCGATTTGCCCGCCATGGAGTGCTGCTGCGCAGCTATGCGATCGGTTGGAGCGCGCCGACGATTCTATGCAGTCTGCTTGTGTTTTTCTCGATCTATCGGCATAACCCGGAGCACTTTTACCGGATGCTGGATCTGTCCTGGATGTTTGTGCTCTCGTTCCTGTGCTTCCTGGCCGCTACATGGCTGATCTGGCGCCGCACTTCGCTTGGCTGGTCGTTCGTATTCGTCATGCTGCAGTTTGCTTTCGCCTTCTTCGGCTACGGGGCATCGCATCTGCCCTACATCCTGTATCCGATGGTGACGATTCATGAGAGTATAACGAACCCGGCCATGGGCCTCGCGCTGATTATCGCTTTTATCGCCGGCCTGTGCCTGCTGATCCCTTCGCTTCTACTGCTAATGCGGCTGTTTCTGTTTGATGCGGCGTATGTTCAGGGCAAACGGGGAAGTGAGCGGAACGAAACGATTTAAGCAAAAAGCCCTGCATCGTCCGAAATGCCGGATGAGCAGGGCTTCCTTTTATTGGTAAAATGTTACTATTCGAAATAAACGGCTTTGCCGGTCTTCGACGATTCGTAGATCGCTTCGAGAATTTCCGAAACGACGCAGGCCTGCTCGGGTGTAACCACCGGATCGATATCCTTCTCGATCGCCTCGAGCCACAGCCGGGCTTCCAGGTCGGCGGGGCTTTCCTGCTTGCCGTCGTAGAAGTCCACACCTTTAGCATCCAGCTGGATTTGGTTCATGTACAAGCGGCTGTGCTTTTCGCCGTTAATGCGCAGGCCGTCCTGCATGTCCGCTCCGCCTTCGGTTCCGCAAAGCGTCGTCTTCGCTTCCCCGGTCTGCAGCATGTTGATCGCCCAGCTCGATTCGAGCACGATGGTAGCGCCGTTCTGCATGGTGATCATGCCGAAGGCCGAGTCTTCCACCGTGAATTTGGCCGGATCCCAAGGACCCCAGGCGTTGGCCGCATTCTCGCGTCCCGACAGTTTATGGAAGGCCGTGCCGAGAACCGCTTTCGGCTTATAGTTGTCCATCATCCAGAGGGTCAAATCCAGCGCATGGGTGCCGATATCGATCAGCGGCCCGCCGCCCTGCTTCTCCTCGTCGAGGAATACGCCCCAGGTCGGTACCGCGCGGCGGCGAATCGCATGCGCTTTGGCATAGTAAATTTCGCCAAGCTCACCGTCGGAGCAAATCTGCTTGAGAAACTGGCTATCCTGGCGGAACCGGTTCTGGTAACCGATCGTAAGCTTCTTGCCGGTCCGTTTGGCCGCTTCCACCATCCGGCGGGCATCCGCGGCGGTCTTCGCCATCGGCTTCTCGCACATGACGTGCTTGCCGGATTCGAGGGAAGCGATCGTGATTTCCGCATGGGAATCGTTCGGCGTACAAATATGAACGACGTCCAGGCTGGTGTCGGCGAGCAGGCTCCCGGTAGTCCGTGTATACTTTCGCATCCTCGGCGCCGTATTTGTCCGCCGCTTCGCGCGCCCGTTCCTCTACTATATCGCAGAAAGCCACCATTTCGGCATTGGGTTGATTTTTGAGTGCCGGCATATGCTTGCCGTTCGCGATTCCGCCGCATCCGATTATTCCGATTCTGAACGTTTTGGACATCTGGACCAAACCTCCTTGTCATCTCTACGAGCCTAGTATAGTCAAATTCGGCGTAAAAAGATATTTCAAATCTGGTGCAAATATTATTCGATTCTGTCACCAGGGGATAAAAAGAGTCGAGTGAAACCCGTGCGTTTGAGTTGTGGGAGGGGCGGGTATAGGGTTCCGATCGCTGTTAAAATCGTGTTCTTTTGAATTCTAAATTAGAGGTGGGAACACGATTTTAAAGGCGAACGCTTTGCTTCAGAGTTTTCCATCGGAAAACTGCTTCGGAAGCATACGCTCCACCCTATACCCGCTCCCTCTGAGTCTACTTCGAGGGGTCTTCGACTTCTTTTTAAAACAAAAAAAGCCTGCAGTCATTGCTGCAAGCTTCCGTCCGTATTGCTTATGCTTTTTTGCCCGCCGAGGTGACGAGCTTGTATCCGACGCCGCGGATCGATTCGATCTGGACCGACTCCTGGTTCATCTCCAGCTTCTTGCGCAGCGAGCTGACATGGACGTCCACGGTACGCTGGCCGCCGATATAATCGAAGCCCCAGACGATGTTCATCAGATCGTCCCGTGTCACCACGACGCCTGGCCGCTGCACGAGATACAGCAGCACCTCGAATTCCTTGGGACGCGCTGGAATCGATTCGCCGTTCAGCAGCACCTCGTATTTCTCCGGATAAATGTATAAATCGCCGACGGCGATGACCTTCTCCCCGCCCGGCGCCTTATCCTGCAATTGCTCCTCGGACATCGTCCTGCGAAGCACCGCGGATACCCTGGCCAGCGGCTCGGCCACGCCGAACGGCTTCGTGATATAATCGTCGGCGCCGAACTTCAGACCCTGCACCACCTCTTCCTCTGCATTGCGTGCCGTGAGAATGATGACAGGCGTCTTGTTGCCCTTCTGGCGAAGCTTGGATAAGATCTCGAATCCGTTCATTCCCGGCAGCATAATATCCAAAATAATCAAATCGAACGGTCGCTGCACCGCCGTCTGCAGTCCGTCCCCGCCATGGTCGGCTACCTTGGTCTCATAGCCTTCCTGCGACAGGTTATAGGACAGCGAGCCTGGCCAGCGTCGGTTCGTCTTCGATAACCAATATTTTTTGCGGCATGGAAATCCCCCGAATTTATTTCTTTTACACCAGCTTAACACAGAGGCCAGCGCCTGACAAACGCTTATTGCTGCAGAATCGGCATATCGATAATAAATTTCGAGCCCATGCCGACCTCGCTTTCCACGCGGATCGTGCCCTTATGCAGCTCCACCAGGTGCTTCACGATCGACAGCCCGAGTCCCGTACCGCCGGATCCCCGGGAGCGGGCCTTGTCCACCCGGTAAAAGCGTTCGAAGATGCGCGGCAGGTCCTTCTTGGGGATGCCGATGCCCGTATCGGAGATTGTGAACCGGACCGAATCGAATTCCGCCCCTTCCTCACCGCTCGCGACCAGCTCCGCCTTCAGCTTCACCTTGCCGCCTTCAGGCGTATAGTTAATGCCGTTGGAGAGCAAGTTGATCATGATTTGCCGCAGACCGGTCCTCGTCGGCTTCCATATATAAATCGGGCTGCACCTGCAGATCCAGCTCGATCGATTTTTTCTTCGCTTCCGTCTTCATGACATTCATGCAATTGGTCAAAAACACATCAAGCTCAACCGGCGAAAACTGCAGCGGAATTCGCTTGGATTCGATCTTGGACAGCTCCAGGATATCTCCGATCAATCGGTTCAAGCGCTCGCTCTCGTCGAAAATGATCTGCAGGAACGACCTGGCCGTTTCCTTATCGTTTAGCGCCCCCGCCAGCGGCGTCTCGGCAAAGCCCTTGACGGCCGCGATCGGCGTCTTCAGCTCATGCGATACGTTGGCGACAAACTCGCTGCGCATCCGCTCGAGCCGCCTAACGGCGGTAATATCATGAAGCACGATCAGCACCCCGGCCCAGTCCTCAACCGTTTGCGCGATCGGACTCAGGTTGATTTCCAGAATCCGTTCCGTCGGGTAGTAGAAAATCATCTCGTCCCGGATATGCTCCCGGGCATCGATGCATTCCTGGATGAGCTGGGTGAACTCGTACTGCTGCTTCGCCTCGTCGAATTTCTTGCCCAGCGGCTCCTGCTCCGTAAACCCGAGAATCTCTTCCGCAGACCGGTTGAGCGGCCCGATCCGTCCGTCTTTATCGATCATCACGACCCCGCTGACCATATTCTCCAGCACGCTCTTCAGCCGGTTCTCGTTCTCCGAAATCCGGTTCATCTGCAGCCGCAGGCTGTCCGCCATCCGGTTGATGGCCGTGCCGAGCTGGCCGATTTCATCCTTTTTCTGCACCGTGACGCGGTATTTATAGTTCATGTCCGTGATCTGCTGGGCGGCGTGCGTCATCAGCTCGATCGGGCGCGTAATGCCGTAAGCGACACGATAGCTGATCAGGCCGGCGATGGCAAACACGATGAGCGACCCGACGCCGAGCGCAAACCATACCTGGCGGATCGACTCTTCCACTTGCGTCAGCTCCATAGCGAGGCGGAGGTAGCCTGAGGTTTGTCCGCCGTCTTTGACCGGAACGGCCACATACAGCAAATTGCGCCCGATCGTATCGCTGTAACGCGTCGAATAACCGAACTTACCTGTCTTGGCGGCGTCGATGATTTCCGGACGATTCGAATGATTCTCCATATCGGCCGGATCGTGATCGGAATCGCCCAGCACCTTGCCGTCGGCGCGAATGAAGGTAACCCGGGCGTCCGCGGTCTTTTTCAGCCGCTCGGCCTGGTCCGTGAAATAACGCATCTGCTCTTCCACGCCGCCATCCTTCTTCCAGTCGATCGTGACAAGAATGATTCCGAGCTCCCGCTTCATATTCGTAATCAAGGCGTCGATGTGCGAATCCTGCAGCATTTTCGCCACAAAAATCCCCGCCGCCATGACGGACGTACCGATCAGCAAAATAAAAATCAACGTTAACCGGGCTCGAAACTTGTTCATAAGGACGGCTACCCTCCATGCGGTCGTAAGTGCAATTCTGACGTTTTACTCTTTATCGTACCTGGTCTTATAAGGGATCGCCAGTAATTTTTTTGTAAAGGTCACTAACCGGCCTATCTATAGTATGGTCACCGTTCCACCAAAAAGAAACCCGATATCCATGAACGGATACCGGGAATCGATCAAGCTCAATGAATAGGATTCGGTTAACTTAGGAGAATACCGGCTCCTTAAACTGGGACAACTTGCCGAGCGAATCTTTCTCCACTTCCGCATGCAGGCTGTTGCCGTGGGAGTCCATGGTGACGATGGCCGCAAAGCCTTCGGTTTGCAGATGCCACATTGCTTCCGGAATGCCGAACTCCATCAAGTCGACGCCTTCCACCTTCTTGAAGCACTGGGCATAATATTGAGCCGCGCCGCCAATGGCGTTCAAGTAAACAGCTCCATGTTCCTGCAGCGCTTTGAGCGTTTTCGCTCCCATGCCGCCTTTGCCGATGACCGCGCGAATGCCGAACTTCTTGATGATGTCGCCTTGGTAAGGCTCCTCGCGAATACTGGTCGTCGGGCCTGCCGCTTTCACTACCCAGCTTGCCGTCGGCCTCTTTGGCCATAACCGGTCCGCAGTGATAAATGGCCGCGCCGTTCAGATCAACCGGAGAATCGTGGTCCATCAAATATTTGTGCAGCGCATCGCGGCCGGTATGCATCAGACCGTTGATGATCACGACATCGCCCACGCGCAGCTGGCGGATTTGCTCTTCCGTGATCGGCGTCTGCAGCACAACCTCGCGGCGCTCCGCCGGTTCGGATGCGGTTGCTTTGCCGGTTCGTCTTTCTTCATTTCGACGAGCTCGCCTTTCGGGTAAACCCATTCTTTAATATCGCCGGTGGCCGGATCAATCACGACGCCTTGACGGCGGAACGCCCAGCAGTTGTAGGCGACGGAGACGAAGAAGCTGGCCGGCAGGCGGTTCATCACGCCGATTTTACAGCCGAGCAGCGTCACTTGGCCGCCGAAGCCCATCGTGCCGATGCCGAGCTTGTTGGCGTTCTCCATCACATAGTCCTCGAGCTTGCGCAGCTCTTCATTCGGGTTCACGTCATCCGCACGGCGGAACAGCTGATGCTTCGCCAGCTCGTAGCCTGTCGTACGGTCGCCGCCGATGCCTACGCCGATGAAGCCGGCGCTGCAGCCCTGGCCCTGAGCCTGGTATACCGCGTGCATAATGCATTTGCGGATGCCGTCCAGGTCGCGGCCGGCTTTGCCGAGGCCTTCCAGCTCCGTCGGCAGGCTGTACTGGATGTTCTTGTTCTCACAGCCGCCGCCCTTCAGGATCAGCTTTGCCTCGATGTCGTCGCGTTCCCACTGCTCGAAATGGATCACCGGCGTGCCCGGTCCCACATTGTCGCCGCTGTTCGCGCCGGTCAGTGAATCCACAGAGTTCGTGCGGAGCTTGCTGTCCTTCGTCGCCTGCGCCACCGCTTCTATAATTTGCTTTCGCATCACGATCTGATTCGCGCCTACGGGACAATGCACGATGAACGTCGGCATGCCCGTATCCTGACAGATCGGCGACACGTTGCATTCAGCCATTTGAATGTTATCGGCGATCGTGGACAGGGAAAGCGCGGAACGCGTTCCGGCATCCTCTTGGTCCCGGGCAGCCTGAATCGCCTGACGGACGTCGCCCGGCAGGTTGGTGGAAGTTTCGACAATCAGTTTATAGATGCTTTCTTGAAAACGATTCATAATGAACGAATGACTCCTTCCGTCGCTGAAAATAAGTAAGTCTATTGTTCTATCATAGCACAATCCGGCCGGGACAAAAACCGGATGCGCGTACGAAATTGGGAAGAAACCGTGACGTCTGCGCTCCGGAACGCCGCATTAAAATTTTGTTAAGCGCTTTCAGTATCAGCAGGAATTCCAATCCTTCATCCCGAATAGGAATGTATTAACATCAGGACCTTTCTACCCTAGAGTAAGGAGTAAAGAACCGCCATGAGAAAACTGCTCCCCAAAGCCGCCACCCTGACGCTGCTCGGACTGTGCCTCCTTCTTCCTTCCCTGAATGCCGCCAAAAGCCCCTTCCTGTACAAGGATCAGGTAGCGGTAATCATGTACCATCATATCGACGACGACGCCAAAAGCTCGGGTACGATTACTACCAAGCTGTTCAAGGATCAGCTGAACTATCTGCTCGCCAAGGGCTATCAGTTTATCACCCTGAATCAGTTCAAAGCGTTCATGAAAGGGGCCGCCGTTCCAAGTAATGCGGTGCTCGTCACCTTCGACGACGGCTACGAGAGCTTCTATACGAACGCCTACCCGGTCTTAAAAGAACTCCGAATTCCCTCCGTGAATTTCGTCATTACCGGCGATTTGGAGAACCCTCTAGCCAGCTATGTGCCTTCCATGTCCAGGGACGAAATCATCGAGATGACCAGCGATACGAACTTCATCGACGCCCAGTGCCATACGAACGATTTTCATTACAAGGCGCCGGACGGGAATGCCGCACTTCTCGGGCGAATGACGCTGAACGGCAAGCGGGAGGACGACGCGGAATACAAGCAGCGTGTGGTGTCGGACACGCAGGCCTGCGTGGCTAAGCTGAGCGAGCTCTACTCGGAGCCTGTTGACTCCTATGCGTATCCATACGGTATTTATGACAAAACAGCCGTCAGCTATGTACAGGAAGGCGGTATCCGGTATGCGTTCACGGTCGTCCCGGAGATGGCGACCCGGCAGATGGATCCGATGCAGCTTCCGCGGATTAATGCCGGGAACAGCGCGATTACACCGGAAGGACTGCAGAATTCGATCCAGCGCCGTATTGTGGCGCTAACGCCTCTTCCCGGCGAGGTACCGCTCGCCGATACACTGAGCCAGCTCGGCGGACGCGCCGCAAGCGAAGCGGGCGGCAAGGTGACGCTGCAGTACCAGCAGTCGGTATGGACCGGGGCGGTGGGCGGCGCCAGGCTCACTTCGCCGGACGGGAAGGTCTTGGAGCTGCAGAAGCCGCTTTATCTCAAGAGCAAAAAAATTTTCATCGTTCTGAAAGATTTAGAGCAGGCAATTGGCGCCCATATCGTGTATAATCCTTCTGTACAAAGCTTCTCGGTGCAGCAAACCCCTTTGGCCGCCAAGTGAACGCCGGGGTCTGCGACCTTGCAAGCCCGAACTGCCGCAGATAGGATGATGAACGTGGAAAGCCATTTTTTCGCTTATATGTATCGTTTGCGTTATATCGAACGCTGGAGCCTCATGCGCAATGTAGTGAAGGAGAACGTCGCCGAACACTCATTCCATGTGGCTCTTTTGACGCACGTGCTCTGCACGATTGCCAATGAGGTATACGGCCGCAGCGTGCCTACCGACCGGATCGTCAGCATGGCGCTGTTTCACGATGCTACGGAAGTGTTTACAGGGGATATTCCCACTCCCGTCAAACACCATAACCCGAAGATTCTCTCCAATTTCCGGGAAATCGAGCATCTCGCCGCCGAACGGTCGCTCGATATGATTCCCGATTCGCTCCGCGGCGCATACGAGACGCTGATCAATACGAAGCTGCCCCAGGACGCCGAGCTAAAGAAATATCTCAAGGGCGCCGACCTACTCGATGCTTACCTCAAATGCGTGACCGAGCTGTCGGCGGGCAACCGCGAATTCGCCACCGCGAAGAAGCAGATCGAAGCCTCCATTGAGGAGCTGAACATGCCGGAGGTGACTTACTTCCTGCAGCATTTGGCCCCGAGCCTGGAGAAAACGCTGGATGAGCTGGAGTAGAGTTCCATGCCCATGAAAAAAAGGAACCCGGAGAACCGAACATCGTCGGCCGAGTTCCTTTTTTTGTTACGACAAACGTGTCATAGCAAAGATAGCAACTTCCGCAAATCGTCTTCCGTCCGGAGTCCCTTGATCGTTTGGGTCAGAAGCTCCGTTCGTTCCCGGTCCATCTTAAGCGATGTCAGCAGCTTGTACTGCAGCTCCTTGAGCGATAGCGCATTGCCCGGAGCCCCTCTCGGGCAGTCTACACGTTCACTGTATACGTTCCCGTCCGACGTTGTAACCTGCACGATCGTAAATCGGCCTTTCGGCACGGCATTCGGGGCAGGCTCAATGGAGTCATCGTATTTGCGGTGCACCTTGGACATGAAATCAAGAATCTCCTGCGGAATGGGACGGTTCGTGAAGCTCTCCAGCGCCAGTGAATAGCCGTTTAACGCAAGCGCTGTAACGTATTCGACGGAAAACCGCCCCTGCTCTCCCGTCAGCGGGCTCTTCTCGATCAGCGCCGCATCGCCTCCGGAAGGAAAAATAATCTCGACCTGCCGGATTTCCTCTTGGCCCAAAGCAGGGTTCTCCTTCAACCGGATTGCGGCATCCGCCGCATGGTGGGCCGCCGAGCAAAAGGGATAAATCTTGAACCAGAGACCCGGGGTCACGATTCGCCAGGGCTCGCCCCAGCCTTCCAGCAAAGCCTTTCCGGCCAGCTCCGCATCGCCGTATAAACCGAAGAAGCCGATCTTCCCATCGAGCGCCCGCCGCGTTCCACCGAAGTTCTCTTCCGTAAGCCTTACGGACAGCGGCGCCGCCTGAGCGGCGAATCCGGCATGGAGCGGCTTCGTTTCCGTTCCGAATTGAATGCGCATGCCGCTTGACTGAGTCGCTGCGAATCCGATGACCTTCTCCATTTGCTCTACGGAAAAGCCCTTGAAATAACCTGCGGCCGCGACCGCGGCGATGACGCCCAGCGTGGAAGTGTTGTGCCATCCTTTGACATAGTGGTCCGAACCGATCGAACGGCCCAGCCTGGCCATGACTTCAACGCCGACGATATAGGCTGCAAGGAACCGTTCGCCGCTCACGCGGCTCGTCGAAGCCGCCGACAATAGCGCAGGCAGAATGACCGTGCTCGGATGGCCGCGAACGTCGGAATGGACGTCATCATAATCGAGGGCGTGTCCGATGAAGCCGTTCAGCGACGCGCCGAGTGGAGGAAGCCGGCCTTCCGGCTTTGTCCGACCACGGGAACGACGGGCGTTCCTCCCTCAGCTTCGACGACTCTCCAGAGTTTGGCCACCCCTTCATCGCCCTCGGCGGCAAAGCCGGAAGCCAGGTAATCGATGATACCCGAACGTGCGGCTTGTCCCGCTTCCCCGTTCAGGTCCGGGCGGGACGAAACGATCAGCTCCGCCAGTTCTTTGGTAAACAGGCGTTCCATCATGACCATCTCTCCAGTACTTTTACGGCAAGCTGGGAGAAATACCGGGCGCTGACCGGCAGGCTCCGTTCATCCAGCGTAAACGCCGGATGATGCCATTCCTCGGTACCACCCGTACCCATCCATACAAAAAATCCAGGAACTTCGAGCTGGTACACGGCGAAATCCTCGCCTCCGGGAGAAGGCTCGGCCGGTACCGTTTCATATCCGAGATCCTCCGCCGCTTCCGTAACAACTTCGATAAAGCGCCCGTCGTTGTTCACCATCGGAAGATAAGAAAACCAGCGAAAATCAATCCCCGCGCCGTAAGCGGCGGCAATCCCTTCCGCAATCCGCTTCATATGCCCGGGAATCGCTTCACGCGCATCCGTTTGAAAGGTGCGGACGGTCCCTTCCAGCTTCACCTTATCCGGGATCACGTTCCAAGCCGTGCCACCATGAAAGCTGCACACGCTGACAACGGCATTCTGCAGGGAGCTGATATTCCGGCTCACAATGGACTGCAGGCCGCTGACGATTTGGCTGGCCGCGACGATCGGATCCACGCTTTTATTCGGGATTCCCGCATGTCCGCCGACGCCGATCACATCGATTTCGAAGCGGTCGACACTGGCCATCAGGGGCCCCTCCTTCACGCCGATGGTTCCGACGGGAAGATCGGGCTTGTTATGCATTCCGAAGATCGCCGAGACGCCTTCGAGCACACCTGCATCCACCAGATGCTTAGCCCCTTGGGCGATTTCTTCCCCGGGTTGAAATATGATCCGAACCGTTCCCTTAAGCTCCTGCGCCCGCTCCTTCAGCAGGAGAGCCGCGCCTATCATGGAAGCTGTATGAAAATCGTGTCCGCACGCATGCATTTTTCCCGGCGATTTGGAAGCGAACGGCGGCCCGGTCTGCTCCTCGATCGGCGGCGCGTCAATGTCCGCCCGCAAAGCAATCGTCGGCCCGGCCTGCTCTCCCCGAATTTCCGCTACGACGCCGGTCTTCAGTGACGGGTAATCGAGCATCGGAATTCCCGCCTCCTGCAGCCAGCTGCGGATCCGTGCCGTGGTTTCGTGCTCTTCCATCGAAAGCTCGGGATTCTCATGCAGTACCCGGCGAATATCAACTAACCTTTCGAATAATTCCTGATGCTTCTCCGCTGCTGCCATGCCCGTTCCTCCTTCGCCGAACGCATAAACCATTAACCGACGACCTGATTAAGAAATTTTTGGGTCCTCGGATTTTGCGATTTGTCAAAGATTTCTTCCGGTGTACCCTGCTCCACAATGTTTCCTTCCGCCATGAAGATCACCCGGTCCGCGACATCGCGGGCGAACGCCATTTCGTGGGTGACGATGATCATCGTCGTCTGCCGCTCGGCAATCGATTTAATGACCTGCAGCACCTCGGAGACCAACTCGGGATCCAGGGCGGAAGTCGGTTCATCCAGCAGAATGGCATGCGGATCGACAGCCAGCGCGCGGGCAATGCTGACCCTTTGCTGCTGACCGCCCGATAAGGTAATCGGGTAACTATCCGCTTTGTGGGACAATCCCACCTGCTCCAGCAGTGCCAATCCGATTTTGCGGGCGTCGGCAGGCTTCATCTTCTTGGTGACAATAAGCGATTCGGTGACATTTTCGAGTGCCGTTTTGTTTTTGAACAAATTATAGTTTTGGAATACCATGGCGGTTTGCTGCCGCAGCAGATGGGCTTCCTTCCGGGTATAGCTCCTCGCGTTCAGCGTCGCTTCGCCAATCTCGATGATCCCTTCATCAGGTCGCTCCAATAAATTAAGGCACCGCAGCGGCGTAGACTTGCCTGACCCGGACGGACCGATTACGGCAACAACTTCGCCACGATTCACTTGTAAATCAATCCCGTTAAGAACTACGAGATCTTTAAACTGTTTGCGCAGGTTCGTTACCTTAATCATCGGCATTCTCCTAACTGCTGTATGGCTTGCTCAGCTTGCGCTCCAACAGCTCCTGTAAGAAACTGTAAATCAACGTTAATACCCAATAAATAATGGCGATGGCCAGGTAGGTTTCAAAAAATTTAAAGGATGAGACGGCGATCATTTTCCCTTGGGAGAACAGCTCGGCGACGCCCAGCGTAAAGGCTAGCGACGTCTCCTTCACCAAGGCGATGAACGTGTTGCCGGTAGCCGGAATCGCGTTTCGTGTCGCTTGCGGCAAAATAATCCGGCGGTACGCCTGAGCCTTCGTCATGCCGACCGCCAGAGAAGCTTCCAGCTGGCCTTTATCCACGGAATGCAGCGCCGCACGGAAGATTTCCGCCAGGTACGATGAATTTTTAAGACTAAGGCCGATAATGGAGGCCGTTAAGCCGTCGATGACGCTAAAGGACGGGAACAACTGCGGCAATCCGTAATAAATAAGAAACAGCTGCACCAAGGTCGGCGTGCCTCGGAAGAACGACAAATACAATTTCGCCAGCTGTTTGATGACGGGTGTATCGTTCTTTGTGAGGAGAGCGATGATCAGCCCCAGAATGATAGCGATGATCATCGACACGACAGCCATTAACAAGGTGAAGGGAATATATTTAATCAGGATAGGAAACGCCTCGAGCATCGCCTTCAGATCGAAATTCATAGTTTGCGTGCACCGCCAAACCTGTTAGTTTGTTTTCTTAACCGTAATATCGTCATTGAAATATTTCTCGGACAGTTTCTTAAGTGTTCCGTCTTTAAGAAGCGCGTCGATTTCTTTATTGAATTCTTCTCTTATTTTTTGATGCTTCTCATCCTTAGCGAACGGGAAGGCGACTTCTTCGTAAACGAAAGGCTCTCCGGCCAGCTTGAGCGGCAATCCGGTCTTCTTGATCTGCGCGAGCAGAACCGTACGGCTGTTCACGTAAGCATCGACCCGGCCCAATGCCACGTCGTTCAAAGTTCCTTCCTGCGTTTCGTACGTTTTGATTTTGATTTCTTTGTTCGGATCCTGCTTCTCCAGGTTCTTGATATGGTTCGAGCCGAGCACGCCGGCTACCGTTTTGCCCTTCAAATCTTTGACGGAATTGATGCTGTTGTTGTCTTTCTTCACTACGATTTGCGAGCCTGCATAAGCATAAGTCTTCGAAAAATCAAATTTTTGCTTGCGCTCCTCCGTCACCGCCACCTGATTGGATACGGTGTCCAGCTTGCCGGTTTCGAGCTGCGCCATGAGTCCGCTGAATTCGGTTAACTGCCACTCGACTTTGTAGCCGAGCTTGCTTGCGATCGTCTCTACCGCTTCCACGTCGAAGCCCTGCAGCTTATCCCCTTCTTTATAAGCAAACGGATAGCTTTGCCCGGTCGCGCCGATCCGCAGTACCTTCTCCTCTGTTTTCGGAGCCGCCGCATTGCCCGCCGCCCCCGTGTTGGTGTTACCCGCTTTGGTCCCGCATGCCGGCAGAACAAAGAGTAATGCGGCCATCGATAGTGCAATCCAACCTTTAGCCCCGTTTTTCATATGAATGATGCCCCCTATATCATGTTAGTAGAATTATAACCAATCATTTCGAAGTTCTTTTCGGAGATAGACAGTGATATGCCCCTTGCCCAAATCCTTCTCGCCTGCCCGCACATACCCTTTGCGCTCGTACATCTCGATCAGCCACGGATGCTTGTCGGCCGTTCCCAGCGATACTGCAGGTGCCTTCAGCGTATCGCGGATGATCGTCTCTTCCACCCAGCTGAGCAGCTTGGAGCCGACTCCCTTCTGGCCGGTGTCCGGGTCGACCGCGAACCACCAGATATGCGGCAGGCCGAATGGTCCGGGCTGAGGCCCCCAAGGCATCCGGATCGTTACGGTCGCTATGATGTTGCCGTCCTGCTCCATCACATAGCAGGCATGATTATCGATATTTTTTCTCACTGTATCCAGATCGGCGGTTGCCGCGGTGAAATGGATCCCGAGCTTACGGATCGGCTCATAGGCCCTGAGCGATAAATCCAGGAGCACATTCGCATCGTCCAAAGTTGCTAATCGAAATTGCTGCGTCACTTTCTTGCACCCCGATCTTCTTTTGTTGGCAAAATGCCACTGCCGTTATTAAACGTAACGGTTCGCCGGTTTGGAGAGCCCCAAATGGTCTCTTAGCGTAGTGCCTTCGTATTCTTCTCTGAAGTAGCCCCGTTCCTGCAGAATCGGGATCACATGATCCACGAACAGCTCCAGACCTTCCGGCAGCGGCGGCGGCATCAGGTTGAATCCGTCGCATGCCCCCTGCTCCAGCCAGTTCACAAAATGATCGGCCAGCTGCGCAGGCGTTCCGACGAAAATGTTATGGCCCCGGGAACCGGCAAAATATTTGGCCAGCTCAATGATCGACAGATTTTCCCGCTTGGCCATCGCCTTAATCAGCTCGAAGCGGCTCTTGTTCGCATTCACCTCGAAATCGAGATCAGGAAGCGGACCATCCAGCGGGTACTGCGTCAAATCAATGCCTCCCAGGTAACTGGACAGAATGTTCAGCCCCACGGAAGGAATGATCAGATCGTTCAGCTCTTTGAACTTTTCTTTGGCAATCGCTTCGGTTTCACCCAGGAAAGGCACGATTCCCGGCATGATGCTGACATCCTCCGGAGCACGGCCGAAGGAAGCCGCCTTCTCCTTCACGCTTTGATAAAACTTCTGCGATTCTTCCAGGTTGTTCTGTGTGGTAAAAATAAGATCCGCCGTGCGGGCCGCCAGATTTTGCCCCGAATCGGAAGAGCCTGCCTGAATCAGGATGGGATGTCCTTGCGGAGGCCTTGGGACGTTCAAGGGGCCGCGCACCGCGAAAAATTCACTCTTATGGTTCAATTCATGCAGCTTGTCCGGTTGAAAGAAAACGCCGGCCTGCTTGTCGCGGATCAGCGCATCGTCCTCCCACGAATCCCACAGTCCTTTGACAATTTCAACGAACTCTTCCGCCCGTTGATAGCGGAGGCTGTGCTCCATAAGCTGATCGTCGCTGTAGTTCAGCGCAGCCGCTTCATTATAGGAAGTCACGATATTCCAAGCGGCCCGTCCGCCGCTCAAATGATCGAGCGAGGCAAACTGACGGGCGATCGTAAACGGCTCGCTGTAGGTGGTGGAGGCCGTAGCCGCGAGACCGATGCGGGACGTGACCCGGGTAAGCGCCGACAGCGGCGTTAACGGCTCGAACCGAGCCAGCACATTCGGATGGGAATGATGATTGATAGCCAGACTGTCGGCCAGGAACAGCATGTCCAGCTTGCCGCGCTCCGCCGTTTGTGCCAATTGCTCGAAGTAGGAGATGTTGATGCTCCCGTCCGCCTGGGCCTTCGGGTGACGCCAGGAAGCCACATGGTGTCCGGTGCCGGCAACGAAAACGCCGATTTTCAGATGCTTTTTATGTTTACCCAAGATATCAACCCCTCTGTATAATGGAAGTATGAATATATGCGGGATCTCTCTATGAATGGGTCCCTATCTGGTTTGCAATTACCTGATGCATGGTTCAAGAATTAAGTATACCATAAAAAACCCAGCGTTCAAGTAGGAATAATTTTTTTGGTGTTTTTTGTCGAATAAAGCAACAAAAAAGAAGAGGAGATTCATGACGAATCTCCTCTTCTCGTAGTGGTCTACAAATGGCCTTGCTACATCTCCGGCCTCGCTTCCGGCTTTGCCATTGCGAGCAGGACCCCCGGCTTCGCCTGTGCCTTGGACAGATTCAATGCAACCTCAGGCTTGGCTTCCGGTTTGGCGGCGCTCGCCACCCCCGGAATGATCATTACGGCGGCTAAAGCCGTCCCTAACAGCAATTTTAACCCGACACGCTTACTCATTTTCATTTGCTTTCCCTCCATTTAGGAATTCGTTGGTTTCGGTTTCCAATGCTTATGTTACACCGGAGAGAAACGTTTTTCATGAGGATGCACCGGGAAAAAATCCGGGAAAACGAAGGAAAAAAACGGGAACCGGGCGCATCTCCTATAAGCGCCGCCGTTCAAGGAGACGCCGCCATTGCTCATGCTGCAGATCCGGCAACCGGATACGTCGTTATAGACGCCCCCGTTGATTTTCACCGCATCCCCGCCCACTTTGCTGATATCACCGTCTTGGATCAGGTTGTTCTCCCCGCCGGCCATATCGACGGCGTTCCCGCGGCTGATTTCCATGGCAAGTCCGCTGAAGACGATATTTGAAGCATTATTCATTCGAATCAGGTCGCCTTGCTGCTGCTGAAGCCGTTTGGTTACGGCGCAAGGTTCACGGCCGATGAATACACGTCGCCTCCCTCCCCGTTCCATGTCATTTCGGAGAACGCGGACGGATCTCCGGATGCGACCGTGCGGGAACCGGAAGCATACAGCCCTCCCGCAACGCCGGTCATCGTGTAATCGGAATAAAGCACATTGGAAGTGTAGCTGGTGTAAATCATGGAGCCCGACATGCTGGTCGCGGTTACGCCCTTTAATTGGAGATCGCCGCCATAGGAATTTCCGTCGCTGGCGGTCATTTTGTTGGCCCGGAAGGCCTGCCCCGTCCCTGCATTGTTTTTGACGGAAGTCTGGATCACCTGCACGTGGTTGGCGCGCATAAACATCCCGTTATTGCCCAAGGTAGACTCCGGCACCGTGTTCTGAAAATCAACCGTGCTGCCGATCACCTTGATATATTGCGAGCCTTCCTTAAAATCGAAGCCGTCATTCTTGGTTTGAACGGCGCTGCAGTGGAGGAATGTAATATAACCGCTTTGATCCGCGTAGGGGGCTGTTTTCCAATTTTGATCGGCGTCACCGACGTAGAAGCCTTCACCGTACTTGCCGCTTTGCCCGGTATAAGCCGAAGTGCTGTCTTGGATCAGCCAGTACCGGCTGTTTTTCCGGATCTTAAAGCCTTCGGCCAGCGTGTTCTTCACGGTCACGTTCGTGATGTAGCCGTGAGAGGCCTCAATCAGCGACCCCTTATTCGAATTGGAATTCGAATCGATCGTCACGTTCTCCAGGACGTAGTAGTCATTTTTAATATAAAATGCCGTGTTCCCGGCGGCTGCGGTAAAATGGAAGGTCGCTCCCCTCCGGTTCCCCTGATGGTAATATACTTTCCCGTCGTTCCGCTATTCGATGTAGCAATCGTGCCGTCGGATACGTTGTACGTACCCGTAACTTCAATGATGTCTCCCGGTTGGGCGTCCGCCAGGTAGCTGCGCAGCGTCGCCACGTCTCCTGCAGGAACGCTCTTGGTTGCCGCCCATGCCTTGGGTCCCGTGCCGAATACCGGAGAAAGCACAACACAGGTAAAAAGAAGGAAATACAGTACCCATTCACAGCTTCGGCCTCGCCAAGTGTTACGCATGATGAACAACACCCTTCATTTCGATAGTAAGCGAAATGTAATCGCTTCCAAGTATGATTATAGTCATAATCCGCTCACGAACAGGATGTGTTATTTTATGGTGATGGTGGATTTTTTTCACATAGGATGACGGTAAAAAAAAGCCACCCTGGAAAAGGGTGACCTGAATAGGTGCCGGTTCATAAATTGCCGGCCGGATGGCCCAATCAGCCGCTGCAAGGCCGAATGCCTGATTCAATACAAGATACTTGCTCTTACAGCCGGCACCGTCCTTTCGGCATGGTCGCTGCCGGTCGGCAACCATCAAATCCAGCCGCGCCATTGGACCGCTTCCACCATTCGTTTTAACCCGACAATATAGGCGGCGAGCCGCATATCGACTTTCTTCTGCAAGGACAGCTGATAAACGTTATGGAACGATTGCTTTAAAATGTGCAGCGACCTGTCGTTCACTTCCGCTTCGTTCCAGTAATATCCCTGATTGTTCTGGACCCATTCGAAGTAAGATACGATCACGCCGCCGGAGCTCGCAAGCACATCGGGCACGATCAGCACGCCTTTCTGCGTCAGCGACTCCGTAGCCTTCAGCGTCGTAGGCCCGTTCGCCGCTTCCACCAGAATCTTGGCCTTGATATCCGGCGCATTCTGCTCCGTAATTTGGTTCTCGATCGCGGCCGGCACCAGAATATCACAGTCTTTGACCAGCGGCTCCTGGTTGGAGATGGCGTTCGGAAACAGATTCGTGACCGTTCCGAAGGAATCACGCCGATCCAATAAATACTGCACGTCGAGACCATCCGGATTGTAGAGCGCCCCGTGCGCATCCGATATGCCTACGACTTTGGCCCCGGCCTCGTGAAGGAACCGGGCCAGAAAGCCGCCGGCATTGCCGAAGCCCTGGATAATGACCCGGGCGCCTTCAATCGGAATTCCCGCAACCTCAGCCGCTTCTCTCAGCAGTATCACGACGCCCATGGCGGTCGACGATTCTCTCCCGATCGATCCGCCGAGGACGATCGGCTTCCCGGTAATAAAGCCCGGCGAATCGAACTCGCGGATCCGGCTGTATTCGTCCATCATCCAGGCCATGATTTGCGAATTCGTGAATACGTCCGGCGCCGGAATATCTTTGGCCGGCCCTACCAGCTGGCTGATGGCCCGGACATACCCCCGGCTTAACCGCTCCAGCTCCCCGAAGGACAGCTTACGCGGATCGCACTGGATTCCGCCCTTCCCCCGCCGTAGGGCAAATCGGCAATGCCGCATTTGATGCTCATCCACATGGAAAGGGCCTTCACCTCTTCCTCAGTGACCTCCGGATGGAACCGGATCCCGCCTTTGGTCGGTCCGACCGCATCGTTGTGCTGCGCGCGGTATCCCGTAAACACCTTGACCGAGCCGTCGTCCATCTTGACGGGAATGCGTACGGTTAATAGCCGGAGCGGCCGCTTCAACAATTCGTACATTGATTCCGCGCACTCCATCGTCTCCAGAGCGGTCCGGATGACGTTCTGCGTCCGGGTCAGCACGTTCAAGTTTTCCGATGCCTGCGGCTTTTCTTTTACTTCCGTCGTGGCCTCCACGAAGATCCCCCCTCTTATGGCTAACATGTATGCTAACAAACCAGCGCTCCGTACGAGACGACCCTGTTCCCTCGTTTGAATACCGTATGGACATGGTTGATCCCGAAATGATACGGCAGATAGGCTAAATTCTCGGCCTTGAATATGACAAGGTCCGCTTGCTTTCCAGGTTCCAGGCTTCCTAGCGTATCCGCCTTCCCGATGGCATGAGCCGCATTGATCGTCACGGCCGTCAGGACTTCTTCCGGCGTCATTCCCAGGTTCAGGCATCCCAGGGTCATGACGAGCTGCAGTGATTCCGTAGGCGAGCTTCCCGGATTATAATCCGTGGACAAGGCTACCGCGAGCCCCATCCCGATCATGGTGCGCGCACGGGCATGCTGCTTCAGCCGCAGATTGAACGATGTGGCAGGCAGACAGACGGCCACGACTCCCGCCTGCCGCATCGCCTCAAGCCCCTCGTCCGACGCGGCGATTAAATGCTCGGCCGAGATGCAGCCCAGCTTGCCGGCCAGCTGCGCCCCGCCCATCGGCTCGATTTCATCCGCGTGAATTTTGAGTCCGAAGCCCATTCGCTTCGCGGCAAGCAGAATTTGCTCCGATTCTTCCACGGAAAATACGCCCTCTTCGCAGAACACATCGCAAAATTCGGCAAGCCCCTGCCGCTTGACCTCCGGCAGCATCTCATCGATGACCAGCCGGACGAATTCCCGGGACCGGCCTTTATATTCCTCCGGAACCATGTGGGCTCCCATAAAGGTGGATACCAGATCAACCGGGTGCTCCCGGTTCAGCCTGCGGGCGACCCGGAGCCGCTTGAGCTCGTCTTCGAGCGTCAGGCCGTATCCGCTCTTCGCTTCCACCGTCGTTACCCCGAAGGAAAGCATTATATCGAGGCTTCTCTTCGCTTTCGCGTACAGCTCCTCTTCCGCAGCCTGCCGGGTGGCACGGACCGTGCTTAGAATGCCTCCGCCTTGAGAGAGTATTTCCAGATAGGAAACGCCCTTCAGCTTCAAAGCCAGTTCATGCTCGCGGGAGCCGCCGTGAACCAAATGGGTGTGCGGATCAATGAGCCCCGGCGTTACCAGCCGGCCCTCGGCATCATGTCTTCGCTCTACCGGCACTCCGCCGATTTGCGCCAGCACCTCGTCCTCCGGCCCCGCTGCGACAATGATGCCGTCCCGGATCGCCACGGCGCCTCCGTGTACGGCCGATACGTCGGACATCTCGGCGCCTCTGCGCGGCTCCCGGCTTCCTTGCATGGTGATGAGTGTCCCGATATTATGGATCAGCAGGTCAATCCGGCGGTTATCCATACTTCTTCACCTCTCGAAATGCAGCAAGCCCGGCCGGGCTTGCTGCATGTGATGATCCTTCAAAAGTCAGATGCCAAGCATCGGCACGCGGACTCCGCGCTCCTTGGCCGTCTCAATCGCAAGCTCGTAGCCTGCGTCGGCGTGACGGATGACACCCATGCCCGGGTCCGTATTCAAGACGCGGGACAGTCTCTCGTCCGCTTCCTTGGAGCCGTCCGCCACCACAACCATGCCCGCATGCAGGGAGTAGCCCATGCCCACGCCGCCACCGTGATGGACGGACACCCAGCTTGCGCCGCTGGCCGTATTCACCAGCGCGTTCAGGATCGCCCAGTCGCCGACCACATCGCCGCCGTCCTTCATCGACTCCGTTTCACGGTTAGGCGAGGCGACGGAGCCGCAATCCAGGTGATCCCGGCCGATGACGATCGGCGCGGAAAGCTCTCCGTTTCGTACCATTTCGTTGATGGCCAGGCCCATCTTGGCCCGTTCCCCGTAGCCGAGCCAACAGATGCGGGCAGGCAGGCCCTGGAACGCAACCCGCTCTCTTGCCATTTCGATCCAGCGGCGCAAATGAGCGTTTTCCGGGAAGAGCCTAAGCACCAGCTCATCCGTCTTATAGATATCCTCCGGATCTCCGGACAATGCCGCCCAGCGGAACGGTCCTTTCCCTTCGCAGAAGAGCGGACGGATATAGGCGGGAACGAAGCCCGGGAAGTTAAACGCATCCTTAACTCCTTCATCGAGCGCCACTTGACGGATATTGTTGCCGTAATCGAAGACGACCGCACCCATCTTCTGCAGATCGAGCATCGCCTGCACATGGGCGGCCATCGACCTCTTGGACAGCTTCACATACTGCGCGGGATCGGATTTGCGGAGTTCGGCGGCGGCTTCGAGCGAATATCCCGCAGGCACGTAACCGTTCAGCGGATCGTGAGCCGACGTTTGATCGGTCACGAAATCGGGCACGATGCCCCGCTTCACAAATTCCGCAAACACCTCCGCCGCATTGCCTACAAGCCCGATGGCGAGCGCTTGGCCTTGCGCCTTTGCATCGTCTGCAAGCTTCAGCGCTTCATCCAGATCATAAACCATGACATCGCAGTAACGCGTATCGATTCTGCGCTGAATCCGGGACGGATCGACGTCCACGCCGATCACAACGCCGTCGTTCATCGTGACCGCAAGCGGCTGCGCTCCTCCCATGCCGCCGAGTCCGGCCGTTAACGTCAGCGTTCCTCTCAAGGTCCCTCCTCTGTGTTGGCGGGCCGCCTCGGCGAACGTTTCGTAGGTTCCTTGCAGGATGCCCTGCGTGCCGATATAAATCCAGCCGCCGGCCGTCATTTGACCGTACATCATAAGCCCTTTTTTATCGAGCTCATGGAACGTATCCCAGTTGGCAAACGCCGGCACGATCACGGAGTTGGAAAGCAGCACCCGCGGGGCATGGGTGTGCGTCCGGAATACGCCTACCGGTTTGCCCGACTGCACCAGCGACGTTTCATCCGCTTCCAGGTTCGTCAAACATTCCACGATCTTGTCGTAGCACTCCCAATTCCGCGCAGCCTTGCCGATACCGCCATAGACGACCAGGTCTTCCGGGCGTTCCGCCACATCCGGGTCCAGATTGTTCATCAGCATCCGAAGAACGGCTTCCTGCTGCCAGCCTTTCGCCGTCAGCTTCGTTCCGTGCGCTGCTCGAATCGTGCGTTTGATCGTTTGTTCCATAAGTCATCTCTCCTCGTTGTAGGTTGGATTCATCCTCGTTTCATCATGCCTGTGAGGAAGGTCAGGATCACATGCAGAGCGGTTCGGACCGTTGCTCTTCTTGGATCCTGCACCGGATCCACACAAACGATATCGAAGCCCTTGACCTTCGGATGCCGCCCTAACAGGAATGCGGCTTCCATCAGCCGCCAGGAGGTCATTCCGGCCGGGACCATCGCGGGCACCCCAGGTGCATAAGCTTGATCCAGCACATCCATGTCAACGGTTACATAAATGGCGTCGGTACCGTCTCCGGCGATCTCGAGCCCCCGGTTGACCAAAGCTTCGATTCCTTCTTTGGCGACCTGGCGGGCCGTAAATTGGGTGATCCCCTCCGCCGTGGCGTATTCATGATACGCCCTGGAATTGGCGAAGCTGTGAAGTCCGATTTGTGCAATATGGCGGCCCTCCACCGTCCCCGACTCCAACAATCCGCGAATCGGCGTACCGTTGGAGGGACCCCCGTCCTGCAGGTTCCGGACATCCATATGCGAATCCAGCTGGACGATGCCTACCTTCCCGCCGATATGCCGTTTAAACGCTTTCACGGAAGGGCAAGTAATGGAATGATCGCCGCCGGCGATGATCGGAAACAAGTGAGGCATCGCTTCATATACGTTCTTCAGGCCTTGCTCGATATTCGCATGGCGGCGCAGCAAATCCGTGACATGCATCTGAATGTCGCCGAGATCGCGCGCCCGCGGCTCCTGCAAATCGACCCCGTGGTCGATGCTGTACGTGGTGACACCGGCGAACAATTCGCGCAAGGCATTCGGGGTCATCGAAGCGCCGGAAACGCTGATCGACGTCTTGGACAATGGAACGCCGATGAAGCCGATGTCGACGGGCTCCTCTCCATCCCACGGGGTCAACCATTGAGACACCTTCGTCTCGTACCGGTCCCGCCAATTGGCGCGCCGAACGAGCTCGGGCGGATTCAGGAATTCAATCTCTTTCATCGCGGCTCTCCTTCCTTGTCATGGCTGCAGCATTTCATTGCTTTTCATGTCTTCATCATACTCAAAAGAAGAGCGTCTGCATCTAGCCAAACTTGCGAAAGGGTAGCACAAAATTAAGGTTCTGTGCCGTCCGGACTCGCTGGGCATAACACAAAAAGCCAACCCCCGAGAGGCTGGCTTCCAGCTGCAGTAAGACCTGTGAAATAAAAATAGAGAATGCAGCGCCTGAACCCTTAGCATGATTCCGTGTATTCCGGCTTGCCCGGCCGTTAGCACTGCGCCGCGATCCGGTAGTCCGTCGGACTGCAGCCCATCACCCTCTTGAATTTCCTCGCAAAATAATTGGCGTCTTGAATACCGACGTGTGCGGCGATCTCTTGAACGGAAAGCTCCGTTTTTTCCAAAAAATAAGCGGCCTTCTCGATCCGTACTTTATTTAAGAAATCGACAAAGCTGAGTCCCGTTTCCTTTTTGAACAAATGGGCGAAATAATGAGTGCTCAAGTAGCAGTGCTGCGCGATTTCCTTTAACTGCATTTTTTCCTGGTGATGCTCCTTTATATGGACGATGGCCGACCGGATGACCGGGGAAACCTCTAATGCATGATCGTTCGCCACCTGCCTCGCCAGCTTCCTCCAATACGAGCTCAGCTTAAGGACAAATTTGTCATACCGGATGGTGCTGTACAGGTCCTGAAGCATTCTTGCATTGTCCGACAGGATTTCCGAGGCGTTCCCGCCCAAATCGACGATCATCCTGGACAGCGATAGGATCAGATCGAACGCTTCCGATTTGAACCGGTCCACATTATGCTTATACGACGCACCAGCCGTTCCAGGAGTAATGCCAGATAAGCGACCGACCCTTCTTCGTCCCCGATCCGTACACGCGACAGCGACTCGATCTTTTCCTTGTGGGACAGCGGCTCGGTCCTATCCTCTTGAACGCTTCTTTGCTGCTCATATTGAAAAATCATCCGGTTGCCTTGAAAGAAACGGTCGATAAGTGATTCCTTGGCTTCCCCGTAGGAGAGATGCAGCTTGTAAGGATCGTCATAATATGTGCCGATGCCGGCCGATACGGAGAAGCCTTTCCGGTCCGCCAGCCGCTGCAGCTTCCCCACCATACTGACGATGACCTGCCTGCAGGAGGGATCCGGCGGCCCGTCTTTGCTCACCTCCAGGAGCACGGCCAATACCCCTTCCCCACCCATACCCACAAAAATGGCAAGGCAAAGCTCTCATAGATCGCTTCCACCAGTTGCTGCCCGATCTCGATGCTCCATGACAAGGGCTTGTTCGCGGCCAAATCGGTATAGCGGTCAATCGAGAGCACAATCACGAGCTGAGGACGCGATTCGATGCCGAGTCGCTCTCGCAGATCATCGAAATCCGCCTCATGAATTAGCGTTCCGGAAATCAGAAGCTGAGAGAACGCCGCCTGGGCCGTATCCCGTTTCATCGTTCGTATCACCTGCCTGTAAATGTAAGAAAAACTCCTATCGGAGTCCTTCAAAGTAGCCAGACCGTATTTAGCGGAAATTTTTCTTGTGATAAAGAATTTCATCAGCTCCGCTGAACACTTATAAATTCTTTATCGTTAAGAAAAGCTTCTAATCGAAGCCCTTTCAATGAAGATACATTCGTTAAACTTTCTTTCATCTTAAAAAAGGAAGCCGCTTTGCTCCAAGGAATGAGGAGAAAAACGCTTCCGTTGTTATTTTCATTTCAACTCGCCGATAACCTCGTTTACAACAGCCGCCGCTTACTTGACCGTCTCGGGGCTCCGCCGCTTTCCGTTCCTTTTCTTGTGCAGGCAGGCCGGCCGTCTGCTCGTATTTCGACCGGTAGAAGAGGTAATAAACCCCGTAGCAGGCGGCAGTAAACGGAATGCCGTAGTAAAGCGCGATCTTCTGCTCCTCATCGAACGCGAGGCCGACTAGTGCAACCAGACACAGGATGATGGCAAGAATGGGCACCAACGGGAACAGCTTCACTTTATATTTCAAATCGTCCAAACGATTTCCTTCGGCCAGGTAACGGCGGCGGAACAAATATTGGGATAAGGCAACACCCATCCAAACCAGAATGCCGGCGAAGCCGGAGATGCCGCTCAGCCACAAAAATACGGTATCCGGAGCGACGATGCTGGAGACCAGGGCGACCGACGCCACGATGGCACTTACGGTCAGGGCGCGGAACGGAACGCCTCTCCGGCTCAGCTTGCTGAGGAAAGGGCTGGCCATGTTGCTCTTGGACAGCGCCCACAGCATGCGGGAGGAAGCGTACAACCCCGAGTTGCTTGCCGAAAGAAGCGCGGTCAAAATAACAAAATTCATGATGTCCGCCGCAAAAGGAATGCCCATCTTATCGAATACGAGTACAAACGGGCTGTCCGTGAGACCGGCTTCTTTCCAAGGGATCAAGGAGCTCAGGATAAATACGGATGCAACGAATAAAAATAAGATTCTCCAGATCGTATTCCGCGCCGCCTTCGGAACCTCTTGCTCCGGATTTTCACTCTCGCCCGCCGCAACCCCGATCAGCTCCGTTCCTTGATAGCTGAAGTTAACGGCTACCATGGTCATAAATACCGGTATGAACCCGTTTGGAAACAATCCGCCTTCATGGGCAAAGCCTGAACGAATCGGTATCGAGCCGAGGCCTTCGAACGGAAGGATTCCCAGAATCGCCCCAACGCCCAATAGAACGAACAACGCAATCGTGATCACTTTAATGCTGGAAAACCAAAACTCGGATTCGGCGAAGAGGCTGGCCGAAAAGGCATTCAGCAGGAACATGAAGGCAATGACCAGCGCGATCCAGATCCAGGCAGGGATATCGGGGAACCACCGGTTCATCAGCATTCCGGCGCCGACCCATTCCGAACCGACGGCAACGATCCAATTGATCCAATAGAGCCAGCCGATCGTAAATCCGGTAGCCGGGCCGATAAACTTCGTGGCATAGACCTGAAAGGAGCCGGTCACCGGCATAATGACCGACAGCTCGGCCAAACAGAGCATGACCAGATACATTAATAGTCCGCCGGACAAATAAGACAGGACCACGCCGCCGGGTCCGGCTTGATTGATCAAGTATCCTGTGCTGACGAACAGCCCCGTTCCGATCGCACCTCCGAGTGAAATCATGTACATATGCCTGCTTTTCATGGAACGCTTCAGCTGGTTGTTATCGCTTGTTATGCCTGCCATAGGAGAATACCCCATTTCCGATGATATACTGGGAAGCGCTTTCAGTTACTTCGTAAAAAAGAATCCGATCCTTTTATTCGCCATGCCGTTAAATATGATTGTATCCGAACCCTAACACATCGTGCTCGAACCCTTTTTTGGGAGCGCCTATCGTCCCGTAAATACAGACGCTTAACCATTCCTCGGCGTATCCCGAGATGTTGACCGTACCTCTTGTTATGCAAAAGGTCAATCCGACCGTGCGAAGGATATCCCCGAATTGGACCGTGCCTCTTCCGATGCCCTGAATCGCTTCGATAATCGCGTGGTATAACGAATGCACTTCCCGATAAGAATTCGGATCGATGACCTTATTCGATTTGGCGCTGGTTTCAATCGCCGTTACGACCTTGACCAAATCCATGGCGCCGACCTTTCCAATCGTATACCGGTAGCCTCTTCTTTTCATTTCATTCTCGATCTCCGTACCCGCCTCTTCATTGTGAAGCATGACCCAGAGCGAGGTTAGCTTTCCCATCGTATATTGGCTGCAATCGAACAGCTTTCTTTCATTCGGGTTACTCACTTAAGGATCATCCTTTCCGCTATAAAAGCTCCCATAAAAAACAAAAAACTTCGCATCGAAGGATGGTGCTTCCTTCATGCCAAGCTCATTCTATAGACTATAGGCTAAATAGAGCTATCGACTAATTAACATCATTATAGCAGAGTACTTCAAGGCGATCAATATCACATAACATTCCAAATGGCGAACGGACCGTTTAAAGCCATGGGAGGGACGGAAAACGGTCCATTGCCCGGGGTTGCGGCCATCAAGCTATGATTGAATCTTTACGACTTCCGACATGGCCGAAGCGATATCGGTTTGCTTCATCCAAGCCGCGATCTTGTCGAAATCATGAGAAAGCACGCGATCCGCCTTAACGGCCGGAACAAGCTTGCGGCACTCGTCGTAGAGCCACTTGGTCCCGTGCCCCAGCAACTGCAGATCGCGGAAATCGGCCGCTTGCGCCCCGCACAGCGACTCGATGGCGAGAACAGAGTAAGCATTCTCCACGATCTGCCTGGCCTTCCTGGCGCGATCGTTCCCATGCTCACATGGTCCTCCTGGTTGCCCGAGGACGGAATGGAATCCACGCTTGCCGGATGAGCCAGCGACTTATTCTCCGATACGACGGCCGCAGACTGCGTACTGCGCGATCATGAAGCCGGACTCGAGACCGCCGTTCCTCGTCAAGAACGCCGGAAGATTTTCATTCAAATGAGGGTTGACGAGTCTCTCGATTCGCCGTTCGGAAATATTGGCCAGCTCCGAGGCGCTTACAGACAAATGGTCCATCGGCAGGGCGATCGGTCGCCCGTGGAAATTCCCGCCCGAGATCACCCGCTCCTCATCCACGAAGATCAGAGGATTATCCGTGGCCGAATTGATTTCAATTTCAAGCTTCTCGGCGATATACGCCAGCGCATCGCGGCTTGCGCCATGGACCTGCGGCGCGCAGCGCAATGAATATGCATCCTGCACCCTGCGTTCGCCCTGGTTCGTCATGAGCTTGCTGCCGGCGGTCAGCCGTTTAATATTTTCCGCCGATTGGCGTTGTCCTTTATGCGGGCGAATGTTATGGGTTAACGCATCGAACGCGTCCCGGACTCCGAACAGCGCTTCAGAGGTGAGTGCAACGGTGCAATCGGCCCAGTTGGCCAAATTCATTGCGTCCCGGCAAGCCAGTGTGCCGACCGCCGTCATAACCTGCGTCCCGTTGATCAGGGCGAGCCCTTCTTTGGCCTCCAGGGCGACGGGAACAAGTCCGGCCAGCTTCATGGCTTGGCCTCCCGGCAGACGGTTGCCCTGGTAGTAAGCTTCGCCTTCACCGACAAGCACGAGCGCCAGATGGGACAGCGGAGCCAAATCGCCGCTTGCGCCGAGCGAGCCTTTTTCCGGAATGACAGGCGTTACCCCTTGATTCAACATGCCCACCATCAGCTGCACGACCTCCGGGCGAATACCGGAATAGCCGAGGGACAGCGCATTGACGCGCAGCAGCATAATCGCTCTCGCAATATCGATCGGGAACGGCTCGCCGATCCCGCAGGCGTGGCTTCGGATGAGATTCAATTGAAGCGTCTTCGCATCCTCGGCTGAAATATAAGTGTCGCTGAATTTACCGAAGCCGGTGGTCAAGCCGTACACCACTTTTTTCTCGCTAAGCGCTTTTCCACATAGGCTCTGCTCTTCGCCATTTTGCGGATGCTCTCTTCCTGAAGCTCCACCTTGGCGTTGAAGCGGGCAACCTGAACGACCTGCTCGATCGTTAACGCTCCTCCGCCCACCGGCACGACATTTTGTTCCTTCATCTGTTCGGTTATTAGCATATCCGCACCTGCTTTACATGGAGTATAGGTAGCGGCTTCTAATGACTATTCGCTAAAGGCCGAGTTTTCCTAAAAAAAAAAAAAAGAATGCAGTTGGATAAGGAAACGGTTCTTCCCTCATTCAAAGCTACATTCTATTCACTAGTAACTATATAGAGCTTGATTTTACTTTACACCTTTTGATGAAGCTTAGTCAACCCCATTTTATCAGTGAGGAGCCTATCTTTGCAGGTCATCGGCTTGGGCTCGTAGAGAAGAGGCTCCTGTGGGGAAGTCTTAACCGTACCTTCTCTGAAAGTCCGTCATAAAATCGGCCAGCGCCCGGCACGCTTCCACCGGCACGGCGTTATACGCCGAAGCGCGCAGTCCGCCTACGCTGCGGTGGCCGGCCAGGCCGGCAAATCCGTTTCGCTCCGACTCCTCCACGAATTGACGTTCCAATGCCTCGTCCCGCATCCTCCAGGTGATATTCATGTCCGAGCGGTACGGCTTCTCCACGATTCCTTGATAAAAGCCCCCGCTCGCATCCAGCACATCATAGATGGCTTTCGCCTTCTCTCGGTTCCGCTGCTCCAGTGCTTCCACCCCGCCCTGCTTTTCCGTCCATTCCAGCACCAGACGAAGCATATAAATGGAGTGCATCGGCGGCGTATTGTAGAGAGAATTCTGCTTCACATACGTTTCGTATCGGAATATCGTCGGAATCGTGTTCACCGCCCGCGAAAGCAGGTCCTCCCGGATGACCGCCACCGTTACGCCGGCCGGTCCCAGATTCTTCTGCGCGCCCGCGTAAAACAGTGCGAACCTGGAGTAATCGAGCCGGCGGCTCAAAATTTCGCTGGTCATATCGGCGATGAGCGGCACCTCTCCAAGATCCGGAAACTCGTTGTATCGCGAGCCTTCAATCGTGTTGTTCACTGTGATGTGAAGATAGGCTGTATTATCCGCCAGCTCAAGCTCTCCCGGTGAAGGGACCCGTTTCCATCCCTCGGCCTTGGTACTGGCGGCTGTCTGCACCTCTCCCACCGTGCGCGCTTCCTCGTAAGCTTTTTCCGAAAATTGTCCTGTCAGCGAGTAGCTCCCGACCGTTCCGGGCCGCAGAAAATTCATCGGCACCAGGGCAAACTGCGTGCTCGCCCCGCCGCCCATGAAGAGCGCCCGGTAGCCTTCTTCAAGGCCAAGAAGGCGAAGCAGCGGCTCCTGCGTCTCCCCGTTCAGCTTCTCGTAAGCGGGGCCGCGGTGCGACATCTCCATCAGCGACATGCCGCGTCCCTTGTAATTCACCAGCTCCTCCTGCGCCTGCTCCAGCACTTCCAGCGGCGGCCGCCGGGCCGGGGTAAAAATTGTGTACCCGATGTTCCATACTCTCTCCGTCCTTTTCCAAGTAATATGGGTTACCTGCCAAAAATACAAAAAGCGCCCTCATCCGATTGGGACGAGGAGCGCTTGCTCGCGGTGCCACCCAATTTGACCGGACTATAGGGTCCGATCCACTTGGTTCCGCGGTAACGGGCGGTGCCGGTTAACTTAGGACGCAAACGGCAGGTTGATGCCATTGCCGTACGCTTGACGAAAACGCCTCCGAGTTGGATTCTCTTCACAGGCATGATCATGATTTGAACTTGTGCTGTCATTATAGTCCGAATGCCGGGTGAATGCAATAGGATAAAGAAAGTTTAATGAAGACATCAGAACGGCTTGATTACCATAAAAAACAGAATAAGGAGCGGGATCAGCACCGTCACCGTTCCGACCACATCCCATCTGCGGGAAGCCCGGCGGTATTCCGGCGTCAATCGGCCAAGCTGCAGCGACTGCGCGCTTTCGCGGATCATCTGCCGCTGACTGGGGATGAGGACGGCCAGCCAGAGCAGGCCGGTTATGACGAACAATCCAAGCGAGACCGTAAGCCAATTTAGCTCCGCCAATGAGTAACCGTTACGTGCGGCAAGCGCTCCGCCCGTCGCCAGCAGCAGCACGATACCCGGCGGCGTGAACACATAATCCGCCGCCATCACATTCTTCGTAATCCGGTGCAGATAGGGTAAATCCTTCCCGATCTCCGCGCGGATTTTCCAGAACGCCGCCGTAATAATATTTCCCAGGAAAAGTACCACACCCAGCACATGCAAAAATACGAGCCACATAATTCCTCATTCCTCCTTTGGTTTCGAATCCCAGTGAGTCTTCATCTGCTCCAAGCCTTGCAATAACGTAGTACAGATGTTCTGATGATAATCGATGCCGATTTGCAGGGATAGGGCTTGGGCCATCGACATCCGCTCCTTGAACTGCTCCCGGATGCCTCGCAGCGTCGATGCTGTATCCTCATGCCGGCGGATCCCTGTCTCGATCCACTCGACAACCGTACGTTCATCGGCGAACTCCCCGAAATACAGCCTCATGCACAGATCGGAACGAATGCTGTCCTCTAACAAGGGACTGCGCAGGTACGACTCGAACAGCTGCTTCCCGGACGGCGTCAGCTCGTATTCATGCTTGTTGGGGCGGTCCTCCTGCCGTATCGTTGTCTTGCTGATGAATCCCTCCTGCTCCAGCTTATTCAAAGTCGGGTACACACTTCCATAGCTCGCATCGAAAAAGAAGGAAAAGTTCCCTTCGAAATGTTTTTTGATCTCGTAACCGGACATCGGACGGTTGCTCAGCAGTCCCAGCACGACATATTTGGCCTGCGGCTGCACGGTAAATCTTCTCCTTTTAGTCTATATACATAATATTTATATTGACATTATGAATATATTCCATTAAAGCCCTATTGTCAACCTTTTCCACCCCATGAAAACAAAAAAAACACTTTGACCTGGATTCAGGTACAAAGTGTTTCGGATTCGTGCGGTCCGCGTTTTAAATCGGACGGTTGGACAAACGGATCGCCGCCAGCAGATCGGCTCTTTGCTCCGTTCCGTCGTGGAACAACGCCCCGTTCTGCACATGGTCGATAAACAGCACGCCGTTCAGATGATCGATCTCATGCTGGATGCAGCGCGCCAAGAAGCCTTCTCCCTCCAGCTCGAAGGGCTCTCCGCTGCGGTTCATGCTGGTGATCTTCACATACTGGGCTCTCTTCACAATCCCCGTATATCCGGGGAAGGACAGACAGGCTTCCTGTCCGGTCTGCTCTCCCTGAAGCTCTACGATCTCCGGATTGATAAGCTCGATCAATCCTTCGCCGCAATCCATCACAATGACTCTGCGGAGCATCCCGACCTGCGGGGCGGCAAGCCCCGCCCGTCCTTCCGCCGCATACAGCGTTTCGGTCATATCGTCCAGCGACTTGCCCAGCTTGTCGTTAATTTCCGTCACCGGCTTCGCTTTTTTGCGTAAAATCGGGTCGCCGAACGGGAGTATCGTCTTGATGGCCATTCTCCCTCACCCCTGCTAGAACACATTCGGATATTTCATCAAAGTAACCGTCAGGAAAAATAAAATGCCTGTAATCGCACTAAGCGTCCTGATCGAGCCGATGTATTCGCCGATCTTGCCTCCCTGCGGATCATCCAGCGCTTTGCGCATTTTGCTGCCGAGGATCCCGGTCAGCGCGCCGATCGCCAGGAACAGAACGACGGCGAGCACCATCCACAGCACCGTATAATGGGCTTTGCTCACCATATAACCGCCGGTCAGGAAAGAAATAACCAGTGCCAATTGTCCGGCTCGGTTCATTGCGAACAGCACGTTCAAAAAACCGAATTGCGCCGAACCGTTCGGCGGCGCCTGCACCCTGGCTACAAGGAACGGAATCATTAAATAAATTCCCATCATAATCGCAGCAAGCACATGCAGGTACAAAAAAACTGATTCATTAGCGGGGAGCCTCCCTTTTCTCGTATCCTACTCAAACACCCCTAGTATAACGGAAGGAGACTCCCCGAAGCAAATGCACGGCGCTAGGAATGGAGCGGCTTTCCCGCTTTTTTCGCTCTTTTGTCACGCCATGTTTGGAGGATGACGAACAGCGACGGAACGACGATGAGCGTCAGCGGCGTAGAATAGATGAGGCCGGAGATGATGGTGATCCCCATCGGCCGCCACAGGTTCCCGCCCAGGATCGTCATAGGCAGGAGGCCGCCGATCGCCGTCGCCATTGTCAGCAGAATCGGCCTGAGCCGCGCCTTGCCCGCTTCCGCGACCGCTTCATAAAGCGGCAGTCCGCGCTCCAGCGCCTGCTCGATGAATTCGATCAGGATGATCCCGTTGCGGACAACGATGCCCGATAGGCTGACCAGCCCCATCAACGCCATGAAGCCGATCGGCGAGCCCGTCAGATACAAGCCGATCACCGCGCCTCCCGCCGCCAGATAGACGGTGGAGAGAATCAGCGACGGAATGGACAGCGAGTAAAACTGCATAACCATAATAATGTAAATCAGCAGTACGACGACAATCGACAGCTTGCCGATCGAGGCGAACGCATCGTTACGCTCCTCGTTTTCCCCGCCGAACTCTATGGTATAGCCGGCCGGAAGCTGATATTTGGCCAGCTCCGCCTTGAAATCCTTCACGACATCGTCCGCAAGCCGGTCCTGCGTGAAGCTGCGCACTGTAACGGTTCGGGTCTGGTTGCGGTGGTGAATCGATTTGATCATGCTGCTGCTGCGGACGTCACCGAGCTCGCGCACCTGAACGGTGCCGCCCTTCTGCATCAGGACGAACATTTTCTTCATCGTTTCCACGGGATCGGCCTTCGGATCCTTCGCATACAGCGTAACATCGAGCAGCTTCTCTCCCTGCTGCATTTCGGAGACGTTCAGCCCTTCCGTCGCAATACGCGGCGTCATCGACAAGTCTTTCTCGTTGACGCCGAACAGGCTGAGTTTATTCGGATCCGCCTGGATTTCGAAGGTCGCCATGTTCGCCCCGACATCGTCCGAAATGCTGGCTGTACCGGGAATGCTCTTCAGCATTTCTTGAATATCCGTCGAGATTTGGGTCAGCTGATCCAATTCACTGCCGCTGATTCGAACCGCGATCGGCGCCCCGACGGGTGGCCCCTGCTCCAGCTCCCGCGGTGTGATCTCCACTTCCGGAGGAAACATTGAGCGCAGCTGCTCCCGCCACTGGCTAACCACCTCTTTGGTATGGATCGTTTTCGGATCGATTTTGACGAACAGTTGGCCTACATTCGTTCCGGTCACTTCGCTTTCCGAATAATAAAACTTCGGCGCGGACCGTCCCGCATACGAGGTCACGAAGACGACGCCCGGCTGCCCGCGCATCCATTCGGCCGCCTTGTTTACAGTATATTCCGTCTCGGCAAATAATCTTCCTGTCGGCGACTTGAAGTCGATCAGCATCTCATCCTTCTCCGCCGGCGGGAAATACTGCAGCCCAAGCGGCGGCAGCAGACCGAAGGCGCTGGTCCCGATGAGAAGCGCCGCCAGACCGGTCAGCGGCGGGCGCCGCAGGAAGCGATGGATTTGCCTCCCATAAAAGGCGCTGAGCCGCTGAATCGGCCGGCCGAGCAAGCCCGGCGTTTGTTCCGCACTGTCTTCGGAGGCTGCGGCCGTTTCCTGCAGCGCCCTGCCCGAAGCGCGGCGGGCCAACCGCCGCTCGCCGACCCACCGGCGGAAGATCGGGATGATCGTGAGCGACATCGCCATCGAAGCGGCCAGTGTCAACGAGATAACCACCGGCGGCGGCCGGATGAAGCTTCCGATATTCCCCTGCAGGAAGAATAGCGGCAGGAATGCCCCAGCCGTAGCGATCGTCGCCGTCAAAATCGAGATCGCCACATCGCGGTCGCCTTCCAGCGATGCCGTCTTCGGATCATCCCCCAGCTGCAACCGGCGCTGAATATTATCGTTGACGACGATGGCGTCATCCACCAGAATGCCGAGCACGATCACGATCGCAACGATCGTAATTTGGTTCAGGTCGATGCCCATCCATTCGACAGGAATGAGACCGACCGTGATCGAGATCGGAATCGCCAAGGCGACGATGAGCGAGGTCCCGAATGTAAGCCCTAACGAGCAGACCACGATTACGACGGCGATACCGATCAATAGCTCCCGTCCGAGCTCGCGGAACAGGTGATCGAGGCTTTCCTTTTGCGTGAATAAGGATTCCAGATGGATGCCCGCCGGAAGCTGCGGAGCAAGCTCGGCGACTTTCTTATCGATTCGCTGCTGGAGGGAAGGGATATCGGCCCCCTTCTCCGCGTTAATGACCAGATCCAAAGCGGGTTTTCCGTTATGTAGAATGGTGGCTTCGCTCTTCTTCGGGCGCAGCTTGATTTCAGCGACGTCCTTGATTTTCAGCGTATTGCCGTTAGGCGACCCATAAATTTCGGTGTTGGCAATATCTTCGGCCGATTTCCACTCGCCGCTCATGTTAACATAATACTGCTTTGTGCCTTTATCTACGGTGCCGAGCGGAACGCGGTCATGTTTATTCTGAAGTGCCTGGGCGACGATTCCCCACGGGAGATGGAACGAATCCAGCTTGTCGGTATCCAGGGTGATCGCGACCTCCTGGTCCGGCGACCCGACGATTTCGACGCTTGCTGACGCCCTGGACGGTGCCGAGCTGCTTCTTCCACAGCTCCATCGTAGGCCGCGACGCCTCCAGCTCCTCCGGCTTTTCCACGACAAAATGATAGATTTGCTCCGCGATTTTACTGAGATCGTCGTTCACTTCCGGCTGATGCGCATCCTCCGGCAGATCCCGTGCCGCCGCCTGCACCTTCTGTCTCAAGGTATCCCAGGCGCGCTTGATATCCGCATCGGGCTTTACCTCGACGACAATGACCGATACGTTGGCGGAGGAAGTCGAGCTAACCGTGGAAAGATCGCTCATTTCCTTGATCTTCTCCTCCAGCGGACGCGTAACGAACTGCTCGACCTTCTCCGGCGATGCCCCCGGATAAACCGTTGTTACGAGCGCCTGGGTTACATCGATCTCCGGGTTCTCCCGCTGCTTCAAGGTCATAATATTGACTACCCCAAGCAGCACCGCCATGAAAAAGAACAGCAAAGTGACCTTCCGGTTCTTGAGCAGCTTGGCGATCATTCCTTGCCACCCTCCGTTTCCGGGCCGCATCCTTTCATTTCGACAAGTACCTGCGTTACAAGTTCCACCTGCTCCAGTCCGTACTGCTGCTCGATAAAGCAGTGATAAGCCGCTTTCTCGACCATGCCGATCTTGGCATAGGCTACAATTTCAAGCTGCTCTTCCGTGTAATGGGGAAATATATTGTAATGTTTAAACGTACGTATAATAAGCTGAGCCAATCGGGCGTAATAATTCCGGCAAACTTCGGACAGCTCGGGAGAATCCTCCCCATGACGGCTGATGATGTGCAGAATCTTCCGGTTATGATAATAGACCGTCAGGCTGGCCTTGATCATCCCATACATCACCGTGGGGCCGTCGAGATCGGCGGAGCCGGTAGGCTCCTGATCCAGCGCTCCGGCAATTTCATCCATGCACTCCTCAGCGGCTTTCCGGAACAAATCCTCCTTGCTTTTAAAATAAAGATAAAACGTCCCCTGCGCGATTCCCGCGGCCTTCACGATATCGGACACCTTCGTGCTGTGATAGCCCTTCGTCTGGAACAGCTCCAGCGCCGCGGCGACGATGCTTTCGCGTTTGTCCTCCCCCATACGGTTCTCCCCTTGCTCCTTAATGTTTGATTTCTATGCAGAGCACTCCAACACCTGACTGACTCGTCAGTCATTTTGATCATAGCATAGACCCCGCTCCGAATCAAACGTTTGTTTAACATCTCCACTGCCTGCGAACGCCCCCGGGATGACCGCGATCATCGGCCGGGGACGCTTGTGTTCTCGTTTGGGATATAGATTAATAAATTGTAAAATTCACTCCATAAAACTCCAGCGCTAATTTTTGTGCCACACGCTGGGAAGAGAGATTCTCCCAAGACGTACTGTATAAAGGCAGGCTTTTTAATCGCCTTACCTCCGCCGCCCAACCGGCAACGACGGCGGCCGCATACCCCTTGCCGCGGAACGCCTCCAAGGTTTCAAGCCCGGCTTCATGCGCTTCGGATGTGATGCGAACGCTGCGGCAGATCGAGACGGCTTTATTTTCGTGGATGAGCGCTGCACAGGGTTGTGCATAATCGATTTCTTGAACTAGCCACTCGAAGCCGCCGCGCGCCCATTCGCTCCCCTGCTCCCGGGTGATGAGGACCACCTGTATGTCCGGGACGGTTACTTCCGGAACAAGATAACAAGGGCCCATGGTGAAGCGTTCGCCTTGAAGCAGGTTCATATAGGCCTCGAAATGCTTCGGCTTCATCCGAAAGTCCCTCGGGACCGGTTCGTCAGCGCTAAAGCGCTCCAATTGCCGGGTAAGCTCCTCGGGGACATCATACCGGAACCGGCAAACCGCCGTGCCCTCTATCGTCCGTCCCAAGAAAAAACGGGGCGCCGGCGTTTCACTGGGCCAGGGTTCGTTAATTGTACGAAGCCTCCGATTCTCGTCGTGCGTAAACATCGCATCGGCATGCCTTTCCATCAGCGTATGAGCAGTCGGGTTTCTTTCTACTCCATCATTCATGCTTCCATCCCCCCGGTAGCGGAAAGTTCTAGTCCTATTTACTTTATCAAACCCAATCAAACCGTACCTGGGAAAATTTAATTGACAATGAAAAAAGCCAGCCTCCGGTGTTAACCGAAGACTGACTTCACCTTAAGGATCCAATTAGCCTGTAACCACTTTAATCACGTTGCGCACCGATTCAGCGGATTTGTCGAGCGCCGCTTTCTCTTCCGGCAGCAGCTCAAGCTCGAATACCTTCTCAATCCCGTCTCCTCCGAGCAGAGTCGGTACGCCCATGAACAGGTTGTCATAGCCGTACTCGCCTTGGAGAAGCGCGATGGCCGGAATAATGCGTTTCTTATCCTTCAGAATCGCTTCCGTCATTTGCACGAGAGACGCAGCAGGAGCGTAGTAAGCGGAACCGTTGCCGAGCAGGTTGACGATTTCGCCGCCTCCCGTACGGGTACGCTGTACAATCGCTTCGATGCGGTCCGCCGGGATCAGCTTCTCGATCGGAATGCCGCCGACATTGGAGTAACGAACCAGCGGTACCATGTCGTCGCCGTGTCCGCCGAGCACGAAGCCTCGCACGTCTTCAACGGAGACATTCAGCTCTTGAGCGATGAACGTGCAGTAACGAGCCGTGTCCAGAACGCCGGATTGACCAATGACCCGGTTTTTCGGGAAGCCAAGCGTTTGATAGGCGACATAAGTCATGGCGTCTACCGGATTGGACAGGATGATGACAATCGCGTCCGGGCTTGTTCTTTTTACGTTTTCGCAAACCGACTTCACAATGCCTGCATTCGTGTTCACGAGATCGTCGCGGCTCATCCCCGGCTTGCGGGCGATCCCCGCCGTGATGATGACAATATCGGAACGAGCCGCATCGTCGTAGCTGGACGTACCGATAATGTTTGCATCGAAACCTTGAACCGGCGAAGCCTCGAGCATATCGAGAGCTTTACCTTTGGTCGGGTTTTCGAGCTGAGGAATGTCAAGCAGAACGACGTCGCCAAGTTCTTTTTGCGCCAACATCAATGCCGTTGTAGCCCCGGTAAAACCTGCGCCGACAACCGTAATCTTTTTCCGTTGGATTGCCATGGCCTAGCCTCCTGTAAAAGAGTTTTCATCTAACGCTCTATGCTCCGTTGCCCTTATGCTTTTGCTCCGTACATGGCGAAGCCTGTAGGAGGGCCCGCACCTTTGCTCTTCGCCTTTCCGCTCTTTGCTCCGTACACGGCGAAGCCTGTAGGAGGGCCCGCGCCCCTTCGCCCCTACGCTCTTTGCTCCGTACATGGCGAAGCCTGTAGGAGGGCCCGCACCTTTGCTCTTCGCCCTTCCGCTCTTTGCTCCGTACACGGCGAAGCCTGTAGGAGGGCCCGCGCTTTTGCTCTTCGCCCTTATGCTTTTGCTCCGTACATGGCGAAGCCTGTAGGAGGGCCCGCGCCCCTTCGCATGAAAGCGTGTCTGCCAGGCCGCTTTGGCGTAAGCCAAAGCCGTCTGCAGACGAACGCGTTCCCCGCTCCAGCCTCACTCCATCGTGCCCTCGCACGCATGAGAGCGTGTCAGCGGGCTGCTTGACGCCAGTTCAAGCGCCCGCTGACGAACGCGTTCCACCCGCCAGCCCCTCATGGGTGCGCAGCAGTTACTCCGCAGACGGCCTCTCGTGGTCCAGGGGCGAAACCCCTGGGGCCTCCCTTGGAAGGGAGGTTTGGAGGGTTAAAAATTAGCGATAATCTGATTAGCGAACTCGGAGCACTTCACTTCAGTTGCGCCTTCCATCAGACGAGCGAAGTCGTAAGTAACGGTTTTGTTGTTGATTGCCGTTTCCATGCCTTTGTAGATCAGGTTAGCCGCTTCCTGCCAGCCGAGGTGCTCCAGCATCATAACGCCGGACAGGATAACGGAGCCCGGGTTCACGACGTCGAGACCTGCATATTTCGGAGCCGTACCGTGCGTAGCTTCGAAGATCGCATGGCCGGTTACATAGTTAATGTTTGCACCTGGAGCGATACCGATACCACCGACTTGCGCAGCCAGTGCGTCGGACAGGTAGTCGCCGTTCAGGTTCAGCGTTGCGATGACGTCGAAGTCGGTCGGACGGGTCAATACTTGCTGCAGCGCGATGTCGGCAATCGCGTCCTTGATGATGATTTTGCCTGCAGCTTCGGCATCCTTCTGCGCTTGGTTCGCAGCGTCTGTACCTTGCTCGGCTTTGATTTTATCGTACTGCGCCCAAGTGAAGGTTTTGTCGCCGAACTCTTGTTCAGCCAGCTCGTAACCCCAGTTTTTGAACGCACCCTCGGTGAACTTCATGATATTGCCTTTGTGCACGAGTGTAACGCTTTTACGGTTATGCTGAATAGCATATTCGATAGCCGCACGGATCAGACGCTTGGAGCCTTCGGAGGAAACCGGCTTGATGCCGATACCGGAAGTTTCCGGGAAGCGGATCTTCTTTACGCCCATTTCGTTTTGCAGGAAGGAGATCACTTTCTTCACTTCTTCGGAACCCGACGCCCATTCAATGCCTGCATAAATGTCCTCCGTGTTTTCACGGAAAATCACCATGTCCACGAGCTCAGGACGTTTAACCGGCGAAGGCACGCCGTTGAAGTAACGAACCGGACGGGAGCAGACATAAAGGTCCAGCTCTTGGCGGAGCGCAACGTTCAAGGAACGGATCCCGCCGCCGATCGGCGTAGTCAAAGGTCCTTTAATTGCAACGATGTACTCGCGGATCGCCGTCAGCGTGTCCGCAGGCGACCAGTTGTTGAATTGATTGAAGGCTTTCTCGCCGGCAAATACTTCGTACCAAGCGATTTTCTTTTCGCCTTTGTATGCCTTTTCCACTGCTGCGTCGAGTACGCGCTTGGAAGCCGCCCAAATGTCCGGGCCTGTCCCGTCGCCCTCGATAAAAGGAATGATCGGGTTGTTGGGAACGTTCAATTTACCGTTTGTAATTGTAATGCGTTCGCCTTCCGTCGGCTGAGCGTATTGTTCGAATTGTACCATGAATAAGAAAGCCTCCTCTGATGAATTTGCCGGGTAGCCGGCGTGATGAAAGCCGCTTCACCCTGGGGCGCAGCGACCTCGTTTGACAAAATGGAACGGGAGCCGCCGCGCCGTTCCCCGCAGGATCTTCCCGGAGGCGCAGCACAGCAGCGACCCGTTTCGTCAATGCATGGAAATAACCTTTCGAACCAGTTAGCGCTGTTCGATCGGAATATAAGCTTGATGCGACGGGCCGGTGTACTCGGCGCGCGGACGGATCAAACGGTTATCCGAATACTGCTCGAGAATATGAGCGGTCCATCCGGAAGTACGGCTGATCGCGAAGATCGGCGTGAACAGGTCGCGCGGGATTTCAAGAGAAGTATAAACGGAAGCGGAGTAGAAGTCTACATTCGGCTTCAATCCTTTTTGACCCGTTACCAGCTCTTCGATTTGGATCGACATGTTATACCAGTTCATGTTGCCGGTAATTTTGCCGAGCTCTTGGGACATCTTCTGAAGATGCTTGGCGCGGGGGTCGCCGTTCTTGTAAACGCGGTGACCGAAGCCCATGATCTTCTCTTTGTTCGCCAGCTTCGCATTGATATAGCCGGTCGCCTTGTCGGCTGTGCCGATTTCTTCCAGCATCGCCATAACCGCTTCGTTCGCTCCACCGTGCAGAGGCCCTTTCAAAGCGCCGATTGCGGAAACTACGCCGGAATAAATATCGGACAGCGTAGCAACCGTTACGCGGGCTACGCGAAGGTAGAAGCGTTCAGCTCGTGGTCGGCATGAAGCACCAAAGCCTTGTCGAGCGCTTCGATCGCGATTTTCTCAGGCCGCTTGCCTGTCAGCATGTACAAGAAGTTCTCGGCGATGGATGCGCCTGCCTTCGGAGCGATCGGCTCCTTGCCTTCGCGGATACGGGCAAACGCCGCTACGATGGTCGGCGACTGAGCCTGAAGCTTGATCGCTTTGCGCAGGTTCGCTTCTTGCGACATATCGTTCGCTTCGGCGTCGTACAAAGCCAGGCTGGAAACGGCCGTACGAAGAGCCGCCATGGAGTTGACGTCTTTCGGATAAAGCTTGATTTGATCAATGACCTGCGCCGAAACGGCGACCGCTGCGCTGAGCTCCTTGCTCAGCTGCTCCAGCTCCGAGCGGTTCGGCGGACTTGCCGTACCAAAGCAGATAAATGACCTCTTCGAATGTCGCATTTTCCGCGAGGTCGTCGATATTGATGCCGCGATAAGTCAACACACCGTCGATGATGGAGCTGATGGACGACGTTGTGGCTACGATTCCTTCCAAACCTTTAGTGGCAGTCACGGATGATCTCTCCTTTTACGTTCAAATTCGCAATATAAGTCTACTATAAAGGATTTACCAACCGATGTGAACAAATTCGGACATAAAAGTTCATTATCAGTACAATAAAGATTGTTTGTTAAACCCTGCTTCCGATATCTCATGCTCTCAATGTAAAGCTTTTCTTATCCGTATTCAAATTATTCTTCGAAAGTTTTGCGCGGCGGAAATAAGGTGATAAAATAGGGATAATTGTTGAAAATCGGGAGGAAAGTCATGGATGCAAGCCGCAGAATAGGCATTATCGACATCGGTTCGAACTCCATCCGGCTGGTCATATATGAGCAAAAACCGGCGGTGCCTACCGGGTGATCAGCGAATTCAAGGAGTCCGCACGTTTAAGCCAGCGGATCGGCGGCGACGGCTCTCTGCCGCCGGCCGAAATCCATAACCTCGTCCGCATTCTCGTTCATTTCCGGCGGATTTGCGATGCGCACGGCGTATCGGATTACCGGGTCGCCGCTACGGCCGCCATCCGGAATGCCGCGAACTCCAGCCAGATTATAAATATCTTAACCCGGGACAGCGGCTTTCAGGTTGAGCTATTGTCCGGCGAAGACGAGGCCAGAATCGGCTTTCTCGGGATGATTCATACGATGGAAGTCGAAAGCGGCTTCCTTGTTGATATCGGCGGCGGCAGCACGGAAATCACCCTGTTCCGAAACCGGAATCGCATCCGGAGCGTCTCCTTCCCGTTCGGCGCTGTCAATACAACCCGCAGATTCTCGAACTCCGGCAATTTCAGCGGGGAACACATTCGCGGCATCCGCCAAATGGTAGAGCAGGCGCTGCTCAGCGAACCTTGGATCCGACAGTCTCCGGGGCTTCCGCTAGTAGGGCTCGGCGGAACCATCCGGACCTTGTGCAAAATCAATCAGCGCAAGCGGAAATACCCGCTTCAAACCACGCATAATTACATCATGAATCGCACGGACGTGGACGAACTGGTGAACTGGTCGCCTATGCTCCAGGCGGAGAAGCGTAAGAAAGTGGACGGATTGTCGAAGGACCGTTACGACATTATCGTTCCGGGGATGGTGATTCTGCAAACCTTGTTTCAGGCCGCCGGTTGTACGCATTATATCGTGAGCGGCTCGGGGCTGCGCGACGGGCTCTATCACGAAAGCTTCCAGCCGGAAAGCGCCCTGCCGGCCGGCATCGCGGAGCGCAGTGCGGATAACCTGCTTGCGCTTCTTTCCACTGCGCCGGCCGAGCACATCCGGCAGGTCAGCGGCGCGGCACTCATGCTGTATGACGCGGCGGCCGAAGCCCGGCTCCTGCCCCGCGAGCAGCGGATCCGGCTCTGCTTCCATACGGCCGCCAAATTGTACCGGATCGGCGCCTCGCTCCATTACTATCAGTATCCGAAGCATTCATTCCACCTGATCGCGCAGACCCGACTCGACGGGCTCAGCCACCGGGAAATCCTGATCAGCGCACTGACGGCTTCCTTCAAAAACAAGAACAAAACGCTCCAGGAATATGCCAAATACAAGCAAATTTTGCTGGAATCCGATGTGGAGCTGATCGTGAAGCTCGGCTATCTGCTGCAGCTGGCCATTGCTCTGGATATCAGCGAAATCCAGGCGCTGGAGCTGGTCTCCGCCGAATGTGACGGGAAATCGCTGCATCTGCACCTGCGGACAAAGCACGACCCCTCGGCGGAGTACCGAGAGGTCGAGGGGCTCTTGAAAGAATTCAAAAAAGCCTGGGGAATCCAGCTTAAAGTTCACGAGCCGTCGTTTTCCAAGAGCTGATCCGCATCGCTTCAAATTGGCTGCGCGGCGGCGGATTCTCGCTGCTGCGCACATCCTCGTACAGCCCGTTCGGCTGCAGCTGGCGCGCCTTCACATTGTCATTCAGACACATCTGCAGAATATTGATCAGCGACTCCTGATTTTTCTTGTCAAATACCGGACACATCAGCTCTACGCGGCGCGTCAAATTACGCGTCATCCAGTCCGCGCTCGCGATATAAACCTCCGGGTCTCCCCGTTCTCAAAATAAAAAATTCGTGAATGCTCCAAAAACCGGTCCACGATGCTTCGGACGGTAATATTCTCGCTTAGTCCGGGAACGCCGGGCTTCAGGCAGCAAACGCCGCGGACGATCAAATCAATCTTAACCCCCGCCTTGGAAGCCGCATACAGCTCGTCGACCATTTCCTGATTGGACAAGGAATTCAGCTTCGCCACAATGCGGGCCGGCTTGCCTTCGGCAGCATGAACCGCTTCCCGGCGGATTTTCTCAAACAGCTTATCCTTCAGATCCGTTGGCGCTACACTGAACGCCTTCCAGTTATGGGGGCCGAATACCCCGTCACTTCATTAAACAGCGCCGAAGCGTCCTCACCGATTTCCTTATGCGAAGTAAACAGGCCCACATCCGTATACAGCTTGGCCGTGTTATCGTTATAATTCCCCGTGCCCACATGCACGTAGCGTCGCAGCCCGTCCGGTTCCTGCCGGACCACCAGCGTAATTTTGGCGTGGGTTTTCAGCCCCACGAGCCCGTATACGACATGGCGGCCCGATTGCTCCAGCTTGCGGGCCCAGGCGATATTGCGCTCCTCGTCGAACCGCGCCTTCAGCTCCACCACCACGGTTACCTGCTTTCCGGATTCGGCCGCGAGCGCGAGTCCCTGAATGAGCGGCGAGTTGCCGCTTACGCGGTACAGAGTCATTTTGATCGCAAGCACCTGGGGATCATAAGCCGCTTGACATACGAAATCAGTCACGGCGTCGAACGACTCGTAAGGGTGGTACACCAGGACCTCACGCTGGCGCAGCGTAGCAAACAAATCCTCCGTTTCATCAAGTTCCCTTGGATATTCCGGACGGATCGGCTTATACCGCAAATGATCAAAAGCGTCGAGTGTACCCGATAGCTTCATGAAATACGTCAAATCAATCGGTCCGTCAATTTCGAATATATTGTCGGTGATCTCGAACTCTTCCTTCAGTTGCTCCAGGGCGTAAGGGTGGATACCCTTCTCCACTTCCAGCCTGACGGGGGCTCCCCAGCGGCGGCGGCGGAGCTCCTTCTCGATTTCCTCGAGCAAATCCTCCGCGCCCTCCTCATTCAGCGTCAAATCGGCATTGCGCGTCAGACGGAACGCCGAGACCGAAATCGGCAAATAGCCGCTGAACAAGGTGTGAATATGCTGCTCAATCAGATCTTCCATCAGAATGAATTCATGCTTCTTGCTGTTGCTCCGTCCGGGAACCGAGATAAAGCGGGATAAGTTCGAGGGGACCTGCAAAATCGCAAAGTACGGCTCATCCTCCGGCTCGTCCCCTTCCTTCATAAGCACGACGGACAAATAAAGCGCCTGCGTATGTACCAAGGGAAACGGCCGCGACTGATCCACAGCCATCGGCGTCAGCACAGGAAACACGATCTCATGGTAGTACTCATCCATCGCACTCCGCTGCGTCATGCTCAAATCTTCATAATCCGTAAAAATAATACCTTCCTTCGCGAGTCGCCGGAGAATCTCCCGATACGTGCGGTACTGCTCGGAGACCATTTTGGAAGAGCGCTTCATGATCCGTTTAAACAGGCCTTCCGGCGTATAACCGGTAAAATCCTTCTTCGTATGTCCGATTTTCACCTGATCTTTGATACCCGCGACCCGAACGCTCATAAATTCATCCAGATTGGAGGAAACGATCGAGAGAAATTTCACCCGTTCCAGCAAAGGGGTGCTCTGATCTTGGGCTTCCCCCAATACCCGCCAGTTGAATTCCAACCAGCTCAAATCGCGGTTCAAATAATGATTGGCCGTATCCCGGGTGGAGTGATCCTTCATTCTGCAATAATACCTCCATGAAAACCGCTTATTTTCGCACTTCTTTTACTTATTTTATGGTAATTCGACATTGTCAAAAGAACATGCGAGTTTTGTTAATTTTATGTAAAGGCCGAAAAAATATTTGCGCCCACGGTCGGTTTCCTTAGGTTCACCCCGAAAGATGTGATCTACTCAAGTTATTAAAAATACACTTACCGGTCAGCGGGTGCTCAACAACTCCGATACAACAAGGAAAGAAGCCTAACCCCACTCACGGAGCAGGGCGTCCAGCTCCGGCGCTTCCCGGTCAATCCGGACGGGCCTCCAATCCCGGTTCAGCCAGACATGCCGGGTTCCGCCGCTAACCAAGAGCTCTTCGCCCCGCTTGATTTCGTAGGCAAAGCCCAGACGAAGAGGACTTCTTTCCTCCACCCGGGTATACACCGTCACCAGGTCGTCATAGCGGGCGGGCTGGTGAAATTTCAATTCCGCCTCTGTCACCGGCAACAGGAGCCCCTTGGCCTCCAGGGTCCGATAAGGCATCCCCATCCGGCGGATCATTTCCGTTCGTCCGATCTCAAACCAGTTCAAGTAATTGGCGTGGTACACCACTCCCATTTGGTCGGTTTCCTGGTAACGCACGCGAATTTCGTGGGTGAACCACATGGTGCGGCCTCCTCGCTTTCGATTTAATAAGAAAAACTCCTTATCGGAGTCTTTTCAAAGATGACAGACCGTTTTTATCGGAAGTTTTTCTTGAAAGATCCGAAAGCTGAACCTCCGGTTCAAACTTATACTTTCTGATCTTATAAGAAAAACTCCTTATCGGAGTCATCTTCATGATGCCAGACCGTTTTTAGCGGTAGTTTTTCTTGAAAGATCCGAAAGCTGAACCTCCGGTTCAAACTTATGCTTTCTGATCTTATAAGAAAAAGAGCGAAACCGTTATTCGATTTCGCCCTCTATCTTCACCTTCTATAATCGATTACAGCACCCGTGCGCGGCCGGAATAGATGACGCCCACTTCCGGATAAATCGATACGTCCGCTCCGTCCTTCAAAATCTCAAGGGCGCGCTCCACGCCGACAACCACCGGTTTGCCCAGGCTGATCCCGACCACAGCTGCATGGGATGTGATGCCGCCGGTTTCCGTAATAACCGCCGCCGCCTTCTCGAAAGCAGGCATATACTCCTTGTCCGTTGTCACGGTAACGAGAATGCAGCCTTCCGTCGCTTTCGCATTGGCTTCTTCCGCGGTGCGGGCCGTAACGACTTTGCCGGTCGCCGCCTGCGTGCCGATACCTTGGCCTTTGGCGATCATTTCGCCGATTTGATGCACCTTGATGAGGTTGGTCGTTCCGGAGCGGCCTACCGGCACGCCTGCCGTAATGATAACAACGTCGCCCAGGCTGACCAGACCGCGCTTCAGGCTGGCATCTACGGCATGCTCGAACAATTGGTCCGTCGAATCGCAGGACTCGCCTTTTACCGGCACAACGCCCCATACGAGGGACAACCGGCGGAATACCTGATCGCTTGGCGTCACGGCGATGATCGGCGCTTTCGGGCGGTATTTGGATACCATCCGCGCCGTATAACCGCTCTCGGTTGCCGTAAGAATCGCTTTCGCGTCCAGGTCCAAAGCGGAGTTCGCTACAGCCTGGCTGATCGCTTCCGTCACCGTCGTTTGCTGTGCATTGCTCTGGCGGATGAAGATTTCGCGGTGCTCGAGCGCCGCTTCCGCACGCTCGGCGATCCGGGCCATCGTAAGCACGGACTCCACCGGGTATTTGCCTGCCGCGGTTTCCCCGGACAGCATGACCGCATCGGTTCCGTCGAAGATGGCGTTCGCCACGTCGCTCGCTTCCGCACGGGTCGGACGCGGGTTGCGCTGCATCGAATCGAGCATCATCGTCGCCGTAATAACCGGCTTGCCGACGAGGTTACACTTCTTGATCATCGCCTTTTGCACGATCGGCACGTCTTCGGCCGGAATTTCCACGCCCAGGTCGCCCCGCGCCACCATCAGACCGTCGGACACCTCCAAGATTTCATCGAGGTTGTCCACGCCCTCCTGGTTTTCAATTTTGGAAATGATTTGAATATGTGAAGCGTTGTGACGCTCGAGAATTTCGCGGATTTCCATGACGTCGCTTGCTTTGCGCACGAAAGAAGCAGCGATGAAATCGACTCCCTGCTCGATACCGAAAATAATATCGTTCGCATCCTTTTCCGTGATCCCTGGCAGATTGATGCGCACGCCCGGAACGTTGACGCCTTTCTTCCCGCCCAAGAGGCCGCCGTTTCGGATCCGGCAAACAATGTCGGTGCCGCGGATGTCTTCTACGGTCAGACCGATCAAGCCGTCGTCAATCAGAATCGTGGAGCCGACCTTTACGTCTTTGTACAGATCCTTGTAAGTGATCGATACCCGCTCGGCATCGCCCAAAATTTCTTCGGTGGTGAGCGTGATCAGCTTGTCCTGTACAAGCTCGACCTTCTGGTCGTCCTTCAGCTTGCCGGTGCGGATTTCCGGGCCTTTCGTATCCAGCAGGATCGCTACATTCTTGCCGAGCTCCTGACAGGCCTGGCGTACATTCTTGATCCGGTTGCCGTGTTCTTCGAAGTCGCCGTGGGAAAAGTTCAAACGGGCGACGTTCATTCCCGCTTCGATCAGCTTCTTGAACATGTCCAGCGATTCGCTGACCGGACCGATGGTGCAAACAATTTTGGTTTTACGCATGATTAGGGTTACCCTCCTGAATGGTTGTGAACCGGCCGATGCTTCTGAATTTGTTGTAGCGGTCTTCAATCAGTTGATTCTCCGTCAGCTTCGACAATTCCTGCAAATGCGTCCACAGTACATTTTTGATCGTTTCCGCCTGCATGGCAACATCCCGATGGGCCCCGCCCTTCGGTTCCGGAATCGTATCGTCAATGACGCCGAGCTTCAAAATTTCATCCGCCGTAATCTTCATGGCTTCAGCCGCTTCCATGGACTTGGATGCGTCTCTATAAATGATCGAAGCCGCGCCTTCCGGCGTAATCGCCGAATAAATCGCGTTCTCGAGCATAAACACACGGTTGCCTACGCCGAGCGCCAAAGCGCCGCCGGCGCCGCCTTCACCGATCACTACGCATAGAATCGGGACGCGGAAAGAAGCCATCTCCATCAAGTTGCGCGCGATCGCTTCGCCTTGGTTGCGTTCTTCCGCCGCACTTCCGGGATAAGCTCCCTTGGTATCGATAAAGGTGATGATCGGACGCTTGAACTTGTCCGCCTGCTTCATCAGACGAAGCGCCTTACGGAAGCCTTCCGGATGGGGCGCCGAAATGGCGGGCGATATTGTCCTTCGTATCCTTCCCCTTCTGGTGGCCGACCACCGTCACCGGCACGCCGTTAAGCCGCGCCACTCCTCCGACGATGGCCAGGTCGTCGCCCTGTGCCCGGTCGCCGTGCAGCTCGATGAAATCCGTGAAGATATGCTGGATGTAGTCCAGTGTCGTAGGCCGCTGCGGATGGCGGGCCAGCTGCATTTTTTGCGATGTCGACATCGTGCTGTACAGCTCGTTCTCCAGCTGCTCGTAACGCTGTTCGAGCCGGGCGATTTCTTCCGAGAAATCCATTTCCTTCTCGACGCTGAACTGCTTCAGCTCGTCAATCTTCTTGCGAAGCTCGAGCAGCGGCTGTTCAAAAGGCAATTCACCTGCCATGTTCCGCCACCTCCTTCACCGTATGCATGTCGATCAGCCGCGACAGCGTGCTCCGCGACTCTTTGCGATGCAGCACCATGTCCACTTGCCCGCGCTGCAGGTTGAATTCCGCCGTTTGGAAATTGTCGGGCAGCTTCTGGCGGATCGTCTGCTCAATCACGCGTCGTCCCGTAAAACCGAAAGCCGCACCCGGCTCGGCGATAATGTAATCCCCGAGCGTCGCGAAGCTGGCCGTAACGCCGCCGAAGGTCGGATCGGTAATGACGGAGATATAAAGCCCGCCCTGCTCGTCCAGCTTGGAGAGAGCCGCACTCGTCTTGGCCATCTGCATCAGGCTCAGGATGCTTTCCTGCATCCGGGCCCCGCCGGAGGTGGAGAAAATAATCATCGGCATACGTTTGGCAATGGCCTGCTCGATCGCTCTCGTCACTTTCTCGCCTACCACCGAGCCGAGGGAGCCTCCCATGAAATCGAAGCTCATGACCGCCACGACAACAGGATGCCCGCCGATCTTGCCTTCGCCCGTAATCACGGCATCGGACATACCGGTAGCTTCTACGGCCTTGTTGTATTTATTCACATAATCGGGAAAACCGAGCGGATCCTCCGACATCATCTCGCTGTCGTATTCCTCGAATTGCCCGTCGTCCATCGTCATCTGGATGCGCTCGACCGCGCTCAGCTTGAAGTGGTAATCGCACGCCGTGCAAACCTTCAGGTTCTTGTCGAGCTCTTTGTTATACTGGATCGTTCCGCACCGGGGACATTTATTCATGAGCCCTTCGGGGATCTCCCGCTTCGGGCGCTCCTCGGGAACCTCCACGCCGTCGATCGGACGATCCGGGACAGGCCTTCTGTCCGTGGAAGGAACCGTTGCGTATTTTCTCTTTTTCTGGAACAAGTCTTTGAATTGCACGACTACACCTCGCTTGTTGTTGACCCTTTCCATGCCGGCAAACCTGGCGGCCTGCCTTACGATCTATGCAGAATCGAGTTCAGAACCTCCTGAACCTCTTCCAATTCACCTTCGGGAACCAATATTTCGAATTGATTTTTCGTCATGTTAATAGCGCGCACCTGTACAAGAAAGCCTTCTTCCGTCAGCCTATCCTTGATTCGATCCGCGATCTTCGAAGTCGGGGCGATATATATGACCGTCCACATGAAAAAGACCTCCCGAACATAATGGAATAATGATATCACAAGTCCACTTTTTCCCGCAACCGAGGATCGGCGCAGGGGGCGGGAGGCCAAAATGCTGGAAAATATGCGGTTTTTCGAGCAAAAACGAGCCGGAGCTAGGGGGCCGAACCCTCCAGCTCGTCCTGATGCTTATGGGCTATTCTCGCTGATGCGGCGGCCGCAAGTCCCGCCACCAGATCGTCCAGAAAGACGTGGATGGCCGAAGGATGATCGTTCAGATCACGGATGATTCCCATTTTTTTCTTATCCAGGTAGCCAAAGCTTGTCAGTCCGATCATGCCGTACACATTCACGATCCCGAGCGCCAGCGTTTCATCCACGCCGTACAAGGGAGCGTCGGTCTCCATGATCGATTGCAGCGGTTCCGGGAGCTGCTTCTTCTCCGCCAGTTCATCCAATGCAATCCCCGTGTAAAGCACATACTGGACTTCTCGTTTCTTCAGAACGGTCAGCACGCTCTCGATACAAGCGGCCATTGTCAGCTGCGGATTGTACGGGGATTGAAGCTTGTACACAATATCGGCAATGCGTCTGACGGTGACGCCCCGCTTCTCCAAGCATTCAATAACATGTTTGTGCGACATAGAAATAAAGCCTCCTCCGACAATAGTCACTCGCATGGCGGCTGTTCGGCATGCAGCCGAAGCCGTTTCCGTACGGGTACCTAAATGTATGCGGGGAGGCGGGAATTATTTCACCTTTACACTGTCTTTACCGAGCAGGCTTTCCACCTCACGGATCAGCTCGGGCGACGGGCTGATGTTGAATTTCTCGCTTAAACCGAGCGACTTGTGGGACTTCTCATAAAACAGGACGACGGGCGACGGACCGCGGTGCCGGGCAATCAGCCTCTTGAGCCGCTCCAGCACCTCCGGCTGCTCGTGCTGCGGGGAAATCCGCATGTACACGCGATGTGCAGCCGGCGTGCCCGCCGCTTGCTCCGGCCGGGCGGGCTGCTCCGGAGCGGCCTGGATCGTCCCGGACGGCGCAGCCGAGCCTGCCGTCCTGCCGGCGGCGCCGTCCGGGGGCGCGAAGCGGCCGGCGTTGTTCCCGCCTGCCGGGCGCCTGCCGGGCCCCCAGCCGGTCGCCGTGTCCCCGCCTGCCGGCCGGCGGGCGGACGAACCGCCTTCACTTCCAAGTGCGGATCGTTCAGGGCAATCAGTTGATCCGCCAGCAGCTTGTAGTCCTCGTCGCCGAGCTGCAGCTTGGCCAGCACGAGCACAGGTTTGCCCTTCTGCACCAGCGGGGCATATTTCTTCCAGGTCTCCGGGAACAGGACGACCTCGGCCTTCCCCTACCCGGTCCTCCAACTCCATGAAGGCCATCGGCTGGCCTTTCTTCGTGACGATGGTTTTGTTCGACAGCACCAGGCCCGCCACCATGACCTCGCTGTAATCCGGATATTCGCCCAGCAGATGCAGCGGGTCGAGCTCAAGCCTCCGGAGCACCTCCTCGTAATCGTCCAGCGGGCTCCCCGTGATATACAGGCCGAGCAGCTCTCTCTCCAGCTCGAGCCGCTGGGTCATCGTGAAGGGGGCGATTTCGGGATACTCTACCTCCCAGTTCGCCTCTTCGACGAAGCCCTCCAGCACGAGCTGAAGATCCTCGCGGTTCTTGCGCCATTTGACCGCCGCTTCGACCGCATCCTCCAGCATCGCGAGCTGCTGCGCGCGGTGCCCGGGAAGGGAATCCAGCGCGCCGCCTTGGATCAGCGATTCCAGCACCCGCTTGTTGCATACCCTGAGATCGACCCGCCTGCACAGGTCGATCAGGCTCGTATATGGACCGGTGCGCCGCTCCGAAATGATCGATTCGATCGCGTGCGTGCCGACGTTCTTGATCGCCGCAAGACCGAAACGGATGGCCGGCCGCTTCCCGCCGGTATCGTCCGCAGGCGCCGCAGCGGCGTCAGCGCCCTCCGGATTCGGCGCCGGGCCGGCGCTTCCCCGCACCAGCGGAGTAAACACATAGCCGCTCTCGTTCACATCTGGCGGCAGCACCGGAATGCCCATTCTGCGGCATTCCTCCACATATTCGGCCACCTTGTTATGACTGCCCATGACTGCCGTCAGCATCGATGCCATGAACTGGACCGGATAATGGGCCTTCAGATAAGCCGTCTGGTAGGCAAGCACCCCGTAAGCCGTCGCATGGGCCCGCGGGAAGCCGTAATCGGCGAACCGCACGATCATATCGTACACCCGGTTGGCTTCGTCCTCGCTATAACCCTGGCTGAGGCGCCCCTCACGAAATGCGCCCGCTGCTCGTCCAGAACCTCCCGCTTCTTCTTGCTGACCGCCCGCCGCAGCAGATCGGCTTCCCCCAGGCTGAAGCCGGCCATGAGCGAGGCGATCTGCATGATCTGCTCCTGATATACGATAATGCCGTACGTGTCGCGGAGAAGCGGCTCCAGCAACGGATGCGGATATTCGATCTCCCGCTCGCCGTGCTTGGAGGCAATATATTGGGGAATGAACTCCATCGGGCCCGGACGGTATAAAGCCACGACGGAGATGATGTCTTCAAACGTCGACGGCCGCAGCTCCTTCAGCACCCGCCGCATGCCCGGCGACTCCAATTGAAAGATGCCCGTCGTGTCTCCCTGGGTCAGCGGCTTGTAAGTGGCCGGATCGTCCATCGGCACCTTCATCCAGTCCACGGCTTCCCCGGTCTGTTCCCGGATCCACTGGAGCGACCGTTCGATAATGGAGAGAGTCCGCAGTCCGAGAAAATCCATCTTCAGCGGCCCGATCGCTTCCAGATGCTCCATCGGATACTGCGTGAGCGCCGTCTGCTCGGTGCCTTCCTGCAGGGGCACGTACTGCGTCAGCGGCTCCCGCGATATCACGACGCCGGCCGCATGCGTGGAGGCATGGCGGGGCATGCCCTCGACGCGCATAGCCAGCTCCAGCGGCTCCGCCGTCTTCGGTCGCTTGACTGCAAGGGCCTTCAGCTCGGGGCTCGCTTCAATCGCCTCGGAGAGCGTCATGCCGAGATGGCGCGGAATCAGCTTGGCTGCGCGGTCCACCTCGCTATACGGCAGGTTCATGACGCGGCCGACATCCCGCACGGCCCCCTTGGCGGCCATCGTACCGAAGGTGATGATCTGCGCCACCCGGTCGCGGCCGTATTTGCCCACCACATATTCGATGACCTCGTCCCGCCTCAGATCGCTGAAGTCGATATCGATATCGGGCATCGTCACCCGTTCAGGGTTCAGGAACCGCTCGAACAGCAGGTTGTACCGGATGGGATCGACATCCGTGATTCGCAGCACATAGGCCACAAGACTACCCGCGGAGGACCCCGGCCCGGCCCGGTCACGATCCCCCTCTCATGGGCGAAACGAATGAAGTCCCAGACGATCAGGAAATAATCCGAAAAGCCCATCCGTTCGATCACGCTCAGCTCATACGCGAGCCTCTCTTCCGCCCGCTTCCGCCACTCGGGGTCCTCCCATTCCTTCGACAAGCCGTAGCGCCGCTCCAGCCCGCTCCGGCATAGTTCGGCAAGATATTCTCCGGCCGACAGGCCCTGAGGAATAGGCTCGAACTGCGGCAGAATCGAGCGGCCGAATTCGATCTCGAGCTGACAGCGCTCGGCAACGGCCGCCGTGTTGGCCAAAGCCTCCGGCACATGGGCGAAGAGCCGCCCCATTTCTTCGGCGCTCTTCAGGTACAGCTGGCTCGTATGAAATTTGAGCCGCTCCTCGTCCTCCAGCGTCTTGCCGGTGCCAATGCAAATCAGAATATCCTGCACCGCGTGATCCGGCTCGCGCACGTAGTGAACATCGTTCGTCACGACCATCGGAATGCCCGTATCCCGGCTCAGACGGATCATCTCCTGCATGACCTTCTTCTGCTCCATGAGGCCGTGGTCCTGCAGCTCCAGGAAGAAGTCGTCGCCGAAGATGTCCCGGTACCGCAGGGCCGCTTCCTTCGCTTCCTCGTACCGCCCGTGAAGCAGATGCTGGGATACCTCGCTGCCGAGGCAGGAGCTGGTGCAAATGAGTCCTTCGGCATACCGGGCCAAGTGCTCATGATCAATCCGCGGCTTGTAATGGAAGCCCTCCAGATGGCCGATCGAACACAGCTGCATCAGATTGCGGTACCCGGTCTCGTTCTTCGCCAGCAGAATCAGATGATAAATAGGTTTGCTCCTGGCGGGTGCCCTTCTGTCGAATCGATCCGGCGGTGTAATAGACCTCGCACCCGATGATCGGCTTGATCCCGCGATCCTTGCAAGCCTTATAGAACGGAATCGCCCCGTACATGACCCCGTGATCCGTCAGCGCCAGGGCTTTCATCCCCAGCTTCGCCGCCTGGCCGACCAAATCGTCGATACGCGCGGCGCCGTCCAGCAGGCTGTATTCGCTGTGCACATGCAAATGGACAAAATCGTTCACCCGCGCCGCCTCCTTCACGCTCAAAAATTCATTATGATTATTTTAGCATAATGCGAACAAGTGTGCCATAGATTAGACAAGAGGGGTCGGTCAAGCCGTAGCGATTACAGACCCGGCATCATAAGAACCGCAGCGTTCACGCTTGATCACGAGCCGACAAACGGGAACGGGAAGGATGGTTAATCTTGGGTGGATTTCTTTCGAGATGTCTGTTGGATTTTTTCGTGGCGTTCGGGGTCGTTCTCGGCGGTACGATGCTGGCCGGCATCTGCGCCGTGCTTACGCTGGAGCCCCCGGTCTACCGCATGACCAGCGTGGCCGAGCAGATCAAGATCTGGGCGATGGTCGCCGCGATCGGGGGCACGATCGATCCGATCCGGGCGATCGAGACGCATTTTATCGAGGGGCACATTTCTCCCGCCATCAAGCAAATTCTGTACATCGTCTGCGCTTTCGCCGGGGCGCATATGGGCTCCACGCTCATTCAGTGGATTTGTAGGGGAGGAGAAAATTCTTGAGCGAGCCTTCCCTCACACCGATGAAGGATGCCGCCCGCTACGTCGGCCTGCTCATTGCCGGGGGAGTGATCGGGGCCGCCGTTTTTATGGGCATTTATAAGAATAATTTGAACCTGATGATCGAGCAGAACCATGGGCTTCAATCCGAAAACGCCAAGCTCCTGGGGAAATCTCCGATCTGAAAAAGTCGAAAAACCAGCAAAACACCATCAATTTGATGAATGTCTATGTGGAGACCAGCGATCATGCGCCGCTGGATAAAGTGACGGAGAGCGAGCTTCGGAAACGGATTTACAACGATTTGAAAAAAGTCGTGATCGGCCGCAAAATCTCCGATTTCGCCGAATCGCCGGAGCCGTATGAGAAAATCTTGGTGGATAAGCCTTACCTGAATGTACTGGATAAGGACTACATGGTGCAATCTGTAAAGTGGATGTTCATTGCCCAGACCGAGCTGAAAATCTGGGTGACGGTCAAGGAGTGGAAGCGCATCGTCACCCCCGGCTCGACCAGCTGAAAGCAGTTGATTTCCCGGAGGAAAATCGCTAAAGTGAATGGAGAATATTCACATACGCCGCCTCCCGGCGGAGGCGGAAAGCGATGAATTAACCGAAGGATGTGCTTTCCATGCTGCAAACCGTTCAATACACGCTCGGGGCTCTCATTGTCATTACCCTGCTGATTTCCGTCTATTACAGCTACCGTTACCGCCGCGAATCCGATCCGAAGCGCCGCGGGCTCTACGCTTCACGAATGAACATCGCGATGGGCGTCATGCTCATCTTCATTGCGGTTACGCAGCTGTTCTTCTTCACCGATTCGATTGTGCGACGGATCTTCGGAACGGTATGCGCGCTTCTCGGCCTGTGGAATTTGTTTGCCGGGATCCGCAATCACGGCTATTTCAGCCGGTAAACAGCCTATGGGGGACGGGGTAACCGTTCCCTGCCGGCGGCCTGCCGCATCCGGGGTGTGCCGGAAGCCGCTCAATCAGCAGGTATTTCCCGCCGGGGAAGGCGAACGCTTTCGCTCATGAGCGGATACCCGTCCCCGCCTTGCATTTTGCCCCTTCACATCCGAAACCGCCGCGCCTTACGCCTGTTCAATCACCTGCGCCGTCAGCATCGCTTTGGCTACGAGCACCTCCGCGTGAAACACTTCCACGTCGATTTTGCCGAATTTGCGGCTCACCTCAATCAGCTTCGGACGGATCTCGATCATACTGTCGATCTGCACAGGCTTGACGAAGTAGGAGGACATATTGTCGAGCACGAGATCCCCTTCTTCTGGTCCTGCACCGCATGGTAGGCGGCCTGCTTGATCAGCACCGTCAGCACGCCCTCGGATACCGTGCCGAAGCGGTTCGTCATCTGCGGCGTAACCGCACCCCGGAATACCAGCTGCCCGGATTTGTCCCGCTCCTCGGAAAACCCGGACCAGATCAAATCCTCGAACGTCTCCCCGTGCTGCGGTCGCCGCTGAATATGCTGCATCGCCTTGAGCACGTCCTTGCGGCTGATGACCGCAGTCACCTTCCGGTTGTTGTCGATGATCGGCAGGAGCTCGATTCCCTCCCATACCATAAGATGGGCCGCCGAAGCGATCGAGGTGCTGGGCGAAGCCGTAACGGGATTCCGCGTCATCCGCTTGTCGATTGTCTGGTCGGGTTCGGCTCCGATCAAGTCCTTCGAAGTAATCATCCCGATGACCCGGTTCCACTCGTCAACGACCGGAAACCGGCTGTGGCCGGTCTGCTCGTGCAGCCGCCGCCAGTCCTTCAGCGTATGGTTCGCCTTCAGCACGTAGACCTGCATCGGATTCGGCAAAATATCCTCGATCAGCAGGATTTTCTTCTTGATCAGCCGGTCGTAAATGGCCCGGTTGATCATGGAAGCCACCGTGAACGTATCGTAGCTGCTCGAAATAATCGGCGGCTCCAGCCGGTCGGCGAGCTCCTTCACTTCCTCGCTCGTACCGAATCCGCCGGTGATCAGAACGCCCGCACCCTGCTCCAGTGCGCACAGATGGGCCTTGCTGCGGTTGCCAACGATCAGCAGGCTGCCCGGATCGATATAGCGCATCATCGCATCCTGCTGCATCGCGCCGATGACGAATTTGTGCAGCGTCTTCTCCAGCCCCTGCCGTCCGCCGAGCACATCGCCGTCCACCATATTGACCACTTCCGCAAAGGTCAGCTTGTCCAGCTCGTCCCTCAGCTTCTTCTCCACGCGGACCGTGCCCACCCGCTCCTTGGTGGCCACCAGGCCCAGCGCATCCGCTTCTTTGATCGCACGGTACGCCGTTCCTTCGCTCACCTCCAGCTTCTCGGCGATCTTGCGCACGGAGATTTTGCTGCCGATCTTCAGGCCCTCGATATATTTAATGATCTGTTCGTGCTTGGTCGCCGCCTCCGGCATCATATGCTCATCCATCTGTATCACCATTTCAGTTTATTCTGTATTAGTCTGTATTATCATTATAAACGTTTTGCGCATAAAAAACAGCAGGAGAAAAGTCCCCATCCAGCGAGCGGTCCCCTTCCTTTGGAGCCGGCCGCAAACAAAAGTCCGCCCCGGCCTTGTTCCGGCCGGGACGGACTTCTGTTCATATGGCTTTGCATCAACCTGAATCCGGCGTTTATCCGGGTCCTTGTTACTTCTTCAGCTGCAGAAGCTTCCTTCTGCCCTGCAGTGCCTGCTCCAGCTGCCAGCGCTTCATCCGCTTCACCTTGAGCGGCTCCCGCTTCGTCTCTTCCTCCACACCGAGCAGCTCATGCAGATGAGCGGCCACGACGAGCGACGCAAATCCGATCCACGCGGCGCCGAATACATTGGTCGCCGTCCACCCTGCATCGATATCCAGTCTCGGCACCGCAAAAGCAAGCATTCCGAGCGTCAGGCCGAGGTAAACCACATTTTTTGCACCCTTCACGTCCCGGAGCCCTCCTCCCCATAACTTGTACGATACATTGTATGACGGGAGGAGCGAATCTAGCACTCCGGCTTCAGGCTCTCTGCGGAGCCGCCTTCGGTTTGCCCGGACGAAGAAGGCGCATCGCCCGGCCATAAACGTAGGTAAGCGCCCACGGAAGGAAAAGGGTCAGCAAAAAGGCGGAGGCGATATAGCCGAAATAAGCCAGCGTCGTCCCCGTATCGTTCGTCACATGCACTTTGAAATAGCTCAGAATCGCCGGATGAACGAAATAAATACCGAAGGAAGCGGCACCCAGCGCCCCCATTGCCTTGGCGATCCAGGGCAGATTCTGCAGCCGCCGCCCCAGCCAAATCAGGCTGACGCCCGCAAACATCGCATAAATGAAAAAGAGCGCTTCGTACCACGTATTCTCAATGACAAAATGAATATGCCCCTCGAACGCGTACATAGCCATGAACATGCAGCCGAAGATGGCGGTCAGCGGCAAAATCCAGGCGATATGCCTTCGCAGCACTCGGATGAAAGCTTCATAATGCATCCCGAGCATCCCGCCGAGCGCGAACATGCTGAAATAATTCACGCACAGCGATGCCGCATGATCGACGGGCTCCACCCAATGATTGTAGCTGTAAAAAGCGGCCTGGATGCCGATTCCGAGCGGAAGCAGCGCTTTGCGGAACCAGGGGAACGCTTGACTGAGGCTCATCAGCGGCGGAAACAGCAAATAGAACTGAACGATGATGATCATGAAATAAAGATGATACGAGGTATCCGCCCACAGCGACTTGTCGGCAAACTCCCTCCAGTCCATATGCAGGGTGCTGCGCTCAAAGAGCCATTGATTATACAAATAATAAAACAACGACCAAATCAGATAGGGAATCAGCGCCTGCCTGACCCGTTTGACGTAGAACTGAACGACCTGACGGCCGTTCCAATCGTCCAGATAACGGTAGAACAGCACGAGTCCGCTGATAAAAATAAAGACGGGAACGGCAAAATTGCTCAGCTTGTTGAACGCGATATAGAACATCCTGGAGCGCTCGCTCACCAGCGACGGGTCGACGGTCGCATCCGCCGTCGCGTGAATCATGACTACGGCCACGATGGCGACCGCTCTCACGAAATCAAGCTCCATCAGCTTCGGTTTGGACTTCTTCTTTTCCGTGGGCAAAGCTTGTCATAAGCCTCCTTTTCTTAACAACCCGTTAACATAAACCATTCCCCGACATTGTAGCATAGATAACCGGACTCGGAAACATACGGAACAGGCCCCGGCGGAAAATCACTTATTATCGCTTATTTTCACTTGCGTATTATAAGTCGTTTTGCATATAATGAGGTCTATACCGATTGGGGAGGGGGCTTCGGCCATCATGTACCAGGAAGAAAGGCTTCAAGGCATCCTGCAGCATATGCAGCGCCACGAACGCATTTCGATAGAAGAGATCTGCGAGCTGTTCGACGTTTCGCGCGATACGGCCCGCAGGGACATCGTCAAGCTGGAAGAGCAGGGGCGTATCCTGCGGACCAGGGGAGGCGCGATCTGGCCCACGCTGAACAAAGAAGTGTCGGGTTACGGGGACAGACTCAACCTGGAGCCGGGCGTCAAGCGGGCGATCGGCCGGGCGGCCGCCTCCCTGCTGAAGAACGGCGACTACGTGTTTATGGACGCCTCCACCACAGCCAGACACGCAGCGGAATGGATTCGGACCGACAACCATATCGTCGTCACCAATTCGATGGATATCGCCGGCCTCTTGTCGCCCCGGGACGGCTTTCAGGTTCATCTGCTCGGTGGCACGGTCCATCCGGTGCACCGGTTCATCTACGGTGCGCGTACGATCGATATGCTGAGCGATTACCAGGCCGACAAGCCGCTGGTCGGTACGGGAGGCCTCGCGGAGATCGGCATGACCAGCCCTTTCGAGGAAGAAGGCTATGTCTTGCGGGAGATGATGCGCCGCGCCGATCAGGTCATCCTGCTGGCGGATCATACGAAATTCGGATTGCACCAGTTTTTCCGGGTGGCCGGTCTCGAGAGAATCGATATGCTTATCACCGACCAGGACCCGCCGCCGGGACTGAAGGAAGCCCTGCTGAAGCACGACATCGAAATTATCCTAGCCGAAGGGGAGAAATAAATGATGATCAAACTCATTGTCAGCGATTTGGACGGCACGCCGCTGCACAGCCATACAACGATTCGCGACGAAGACCGGGAGGCGCTGCACGAAGCCCGGCGGCAGGGCCTTGCCGTTGCGTTCGCTTCGGGCAGGATGCTCCCGGAAATCCGGGACATTATGGAGCGGATGGAATTAAACGCTCATGCGATATCCCAGAACGGGGCTTATGTTCATACGGCGGAGGGACAGCTGATCCGGCACCACGTTTTCGACCGGGAGCTCATTCTGTCACTTGCCGAAGCCGCCGCGGATACCCCCTTTGTCACCGTCCTCGCCGGTCCCGACCGCTATATCGTGAAGCATCTCGATGAGAAAGCCGCAAGGCTGAGACAAAGGCTGCTTGCACCTCTGGTCGAGATCGAAGATTTGAACGATCAGCTGGGTAAAGAGCTCCTATGCGGCAAAATTTCTTATATGGGCGATATCGCCGGGCTGCGCCGGCTGAGAGAACAACTTCTTGAAGCCTATGGGGATGCCATTGACGCTTATATCTCCGACTCCGACTGTCTGGACGTCATGCCGCGTGCCAGCTCCAAAGGGACGGGGCTGATCGCCCTGCTGGATGACCTGGATGTGAAGCCGGAGGAAGTTCTCTGCATCGGCGACGCCTTCAACGATATTTCCATGTTCGCGGTCACGCCGCACAGCTTCGCCATGGCTTCGAGCCATGCCGAGGTGCAGGCGCATGCTTCCCATACGGTCCGGTTCGTCTCGGATGCCGTTCGTTGGGCGATGGGGCAAACCGTCTAATCGGTTTGGCCGGTCCGCAGAATCTTCACTTTCACCTTCAGGTTAAACTTGGCGGCGGGATACAGCTCCCGCCACTTATCCTTGGTAAGACCCGAGCCTCGGACATGCGCCCGGTATTTGTTGCCGAAGCCGAAGGGATCGACGTTCAGCTTCTGCGTTTGTTTGATCAAATCCATGCTGATATTCTTGATTTCATCCGCCGCTTGCTGTTCGAGTGTCCGAATCACCCGGGGATCTTCCAGCGGCGACTGGACGGACTGCTCCTGCAGCCGGCTCCGGATCCGGATCTCCACCCGGTAAGTCGGCGGATTCGCCCCGACCAGCTCGATCCGGCTGTTGCTGATAATATTGTCCAGGACGAGATAGATCCTGTCCTGGTTCTTGGGCTGAGCGGCATATTCGGCAAAAGGGGCGGCCGGCAGTCCGACTTCCAGATAACCGGAACGGAACCGGTCGCGGATCAGCCGCAAATAAAAGAGACGGCTCATGGGAAGGGTATCGACCATCCGGTCTGCCGCAAACAAAGCCGCACCGTTGATAATAATCTCATTCCCGTGCTGCTCGATGTAGGGCAGTACCGGATCCTGGCCCGGATCATAATAATCGCGCATAAATTCATGCAGAATCGGCGAGACCATCGCCTCCGATTCCACATTCTGCTTGATGGATTGGAACAAATAGTTGCCGATATTGGCAATCTCGGGATACCTCCGGGTGAAGAGGTCGAACGCCTTCCCTTTCGTAACGGTCAGGTAGATTCCCGTTCCGATATCCGGGTCTCGGCTGAGCGTATCGACCAGCTCGATCAGTCCCTTGCGGGCCAAATCCTCGTGATAAACCATGACCCGCGGCTGACCGGAGGCCAGTTTCTTCCGGGACTCGTAATTCATATTGGTGCGCGCCCCTTGAGGGTGTAGGCCGTCGAGGAGATGACATTCGACTTCTCCCTGGCCTGGGGGTCGATTTCATACAGCACGGAGGTTCCCATAATCTTATCTCCCGGTACCTCGTCGAAACCGGAGGCGATGACAAGCCCAAGCCGCTCCAGCACCTTGCTCCGGATACATCCCGTCGTCACGCAAGCCGTTAAGAGCAGAACGGCTGCAAGCTTAAACCTTCTGCCGTACCCCATGCGGCGCCTCCTCCTTCCCCTTTCGCCGATTTTTCAGCTTAATCAACATATACAGGACCAAAGGGTACAAGAAAGCCATATACACTCCTGCCCTCCCTATCCAGGCCGAGAAGTGAATAATTTGGTCCCGGGTCGGCATCAGAAGCGTAGAACAAGTCAGGATGATGCAGCCCAAATAGAGCGCATATTTCTGCTTTAAACGGATCGCGCTCTTCAATCCGCGTGTGGTCGCCCACAGAAACAGCAAGCAGTTCGGGACAATGAGAAGCATCCAATAAGCCGCCGCCACCAGCTCGAACCGTTCCAGAAAAGGAAACTGGGCGATTTTATACATGGTTAAAGTAGCCCAGATCATACGCGCCAGCTGCGGCCCGCTGTAGAACACAATGGCGTTCACCATCAAGGACAACAGCGTCAGGGTGGTGAACATACTGGCCAGCATGCTGTACCTCATCACCTTCTTCCGGTCCTTTACGAACGGATAAACGAAGTAAACGAGCTCGAAACCGAGCATCGAATAAGTCGAGGCCAGGGTGCCTCGGCCGATTTGCTGCCAATCCGCCTCAAGGACGGGGAGCAAATGGTCCCATTCGGCATATTTCCACGGAAAATAATAGAGCAGAAACAGCCAAATGGAAGCCAAGAAGGAAATTAAGGAAAAACCCGTAGCCGTACGGATCCCCCGCCGACGCCGTAAACCAGCAGGAGACTGAGCAGCAGACCGAAGAGCCACCCCGGCATATCGGGCATGAGCCATGTAAGCACGACTTCGATATAGGAACGAAGCACGGTGAAACAAAGCAGGAACAAATAGATCGCATAGAGGAGGTTGGCGAACCTCCCGATCCACTTGCCATATACCGCTTCATGAATCCCATAGAGATCCAGATGGGGATACATCCCCATCGTCCTTACAATAAACCAGTTCGAGATCATCGCTGCGGCCCCGATCAACAGAATACAAATCCAGGCATCATGCCCCGCTTCGATATAAATGTTGCGTTGAAACCCTTGCGACGGATCCCCCAGCTGCGTGCTGGTAATCATAAAGAACAGCATGTAAGCACTGATCGGGCCGCTTGGTTGCCCTGCCTTCGTCATGATCCATCCCCCGCAGGCTCCTCGTAAATATCACTTCGTTTATTTTTTTGTCCCCAAGGGAAATGGAGGTTCCCCCTTTTCATCTTTATAGGAAACAATGGGTACAGATAAGCGTGACCGTTGGTGGACAGGCGCAAGAGATGCATAATGACAAAGCATACGCCCGCCATGATACCGATCGCCCCCAGGGTCCCGGCCAGGATCAGCATCGGAAACCGCAGAATCCGGATCGCCGCGCCCATCAAATAAACCGGCGTAATAAACGAGGCGAGCGCCGCCAGCGCAACGATAATGATCAGGATGTTGCTGGTAAACCCGGCCTGTACCGCTGCTTGTCCGATCACGATACCGCCGACGATGCCCATCGTCTGGCCGACCTTGGTCGGCGACCGTGCCCCCGCCTCGCGCAGCGACTCGATAATAAATTCGAGCAGAAGCGCCTCCATTAAAGGAGGAAAAGGCACTTTGGAGCGGGACTGCGCCAGCGGCACCAGCATATTTGAAGGGATTAATTGATAATGAAACGTCAGCGCCGCTACATACATCGGCGTGAAGAAGACGGAAATAAACATCGCCGTCATCCGCAATACCTTTTGAAACGTGGCCATGTTCTTACGGATATACCGGTCTTCCGCCGATTCGAAGAAATCGAAAAGACGCGAGGGCGTGATAAGTGCGAAGGGGCTCCCGTCGATAAGGATCGCCACCTTCCCGTTCATCAGATTTCCGATCACCCGGTCCGGACGTTCGCTCGTAATCATCTGCGGGAAGAGCGAGCCCGGATTATCGTCGAGGAAAGGGCCCAGCATCATGCTGTCCGTGATCCAGTCCGTTTTCACCTCCGCGAGCTTCCCCGTCAGCCGCTCCACATCCTCAGACGCAGCTTTGTTCTCCAGATAGAGAAGCACGACCTCGGTACGTGTGCTTTCCCCGATCCTGTAAGACCGCATCCGGAGATGGGGATCCGGCAGGTACTGACGGATGATGGCGAGGTTCACCTTTAGCGACTCGCTGAAAGCCAGTCTGCGGCCCGATAATCTGCGACTCCACTTCCGGCTGCGCCGGATCCCGGTACACGATTTTTTGGGTTTGCAGCAGGCGGCCCCGATCTCGCCCTCCTTGCAGAGGTAGCTCCAGCCCTGGATCAGCGAATCGACGATCATCTGCACATTACGCGGGTAGATCAGCTGTTCCAGAGGGATGTTCCGTACCAATTCCTCCAGAGACGGACTGCCGTCGGAGAGCATTTCCTGCAGCGGCGCGATGACGCGTCTTTGCAGCAAATCGGTATCGGTCCGTTCGCTGAAATAAAGCAGCGACCAGACTCCGTCCCGCCCGGGAAGGCTGCGGGTCTGAAGGTTTCCGTGCCGCTCGAGAATCGGGCGCAGGGAAACGGGAGCTTGATTATCGGGCATACCGGTCACCTCCTGACCATCCTGGGCGTCCTTGTCAGGTTAGTAGGATTTCCCTGCATTATTAAAAAAATGCATAAAACGATCCCTTCAGGCAAATAATGGTCTTGCTGCAGAATGCCTATGGTCGCTTGCCATATTCCGGGGAGTTCGTCATGAGAAAGATCACCATGCTGCAAACCGCCTATTTGCTTATGCTGTCCAACGGGATTTCGAGCCATGTTATCGTTCTCCCTATCCTGCTGCAAACGGCCGGACGGGACGCCTGGATCAGTGTTGTTTGTTCCGCCGTTCCCCTGGTTATATGGATCATACTGCTCTATTCCATTGCCAAAAGCATGCAGGGACAATCCTTTGCCGACTGGCTCAGGCAAAAGCTCCCCGTTCCTGTCGCATGGGCGCTCACAGGGTTCTTTGCGATGTATCTGTATGCGATTGCTTTCATTTCGCTTAAAGATACGGTCAATTGGACGAAAACGGCTTACCTCCCGAATACCCCCTTATTCGTCCTCAGTGTGTCGTTCGGCATCCTGTGCATCTTTGCCTCCGGTGCAGGCATTCGCGCCCTTGCCGTCACCGCCGGGATCCTGCTGCCCTTTGTCCTGCTTCTCGGATTGTTTGTCATGACGGTTAATTTTCAGTTCAAGGATTACTCGCTGCTGCTCCCGTTATTTACGCATGGCTATCTCCCCGCTCTCAAAAGCATGGCTTACGAGATGGGAAGCTTCTGCGAGCTCGTCGTCCTCTTATTCATCCAGCCGCATTTGGCCGGTAAAGTCCGTCTCGTTCCGCTTATGGTTTTGGCCTTTATCCTTCTGGAACTGACGCTAGGTCCCTTAATGGGCGCGATTGCGATGTTTGGTCCGTTCGAAGCCGCGGCGCAGCGTTACCCCGCCTTTGAACAATGGCGGATGGTGAGCATGGGCAAGTTTTTTACGCACCTGGACTTTTTCTCCATCTACCAATGGTTGTCCGGATCCTTCATCCGCATCTCCTTGGCCTTGTTCCTGATCGCAGACCTGCTTAAGCTGGGCAAAAAAGAAGGCCGGCGCTCGCTGTACTTACGGCACTGCTAATCGTTCTGATCGAGTTACCTGTGAGCGATACGGACTTTTTGGATTGGCTCGTAAACGTCTTCTATCCGGTATCGCTGATTCTGGTGATTCCCGTTACCCTTATATTATGGCTGACGGCTTGGAGGACGCGGACAAAAAGGAGGGAGAGGGTTGGCCACTGACAAGACAAACGGGGATGCGCTTAATCCCCAGCTATTGGACGAAGCCGCTCTTCGCAAGCATTATGCTTTGAATGCCGATGTAAAGATCGAACGCTACGTTCTGGCGGAACATCCTTTTGTTCTTTGGTACTGCGAGGGCATGGCGGACCGCCGGCAGATCAGCGAGTTCGTGCTTCCGCACTTGGAACGCATGCTGGACAAAGGTCCGATCGATGCGCTGCCGTCGGAGAAAACCCTGGAACTGACGCCCTTTGATTGGTCGCAAGGGAGCCGGAAGCTGGACGATCTGTTGTTCTCGGGGCAGCTCCTGCTGTTTTTCGAGGACCGGCGCCTTCTCTTAAGCCTGGATATCGCGAATCCGCCCAAACGGGATCCGGAGGAATCCAGCATTGAAGTGTCCATTAAAGGGCCCCGGGACGGCTTTACGGAGGATCTGTCAACGAACATGTCTCTGGTTCGAAAAAGGATTAAAACCCGGGTGCTTTGTATGGAACAAATGACTCTCGGAAGCAAGAGCCAGACAAAGGTTGCCTTTTTGTACGTATCGGATATGGCCGATCCGGCCGTTGTCACGGCGGTGCGGGACCGGCTCGGAGCCTTTCAAACCGATGCGTTAATCAGCGGTGAGCAGCTGGAAGAAGGCTTGTCCGGTTCTTATTCCCTGGTACCGCCGCTGGATCACACCGGAAGACCCGATCTGGTTGCGGAAAGCCTGTTAAGGGGAAGAGTGGCGGTCCTGCTCGAGGGCTATCCCATGGCTGTCCTGGCTCCGGCCACACTGACCAGCATCCTGAAATCGCCGGAAGATCTTCATTTGCCTTTTTATTATGTCTTCTTTCAGCGTTTGCTGCGTCTCGTCAGTCTGATCACCACCATTCTGCTGCCGGGCTTTTGGGTGGCCACCTCGGCGTTTCAACTGGATCAGATCCCGTTCCCCTTGCTTGCCACCATCACGGTTGCGAGGCTGGGGGTTCCTTTATCCGGTCCGGTTGATCTCTTCCTGATGCTGGGACTCTTCGAGCTGTTCCGGGAGGCGGGAATCCGCCTGCCCAAGGCGGTCGGCCAGACCGTAGCGGTCGTAGGAGGTCTGTTCGTGGGAGATGCGGCCATCACCGCAGGCCTTACCAGTCCGACGGCACTTGTCGTTTCGGCTATCACCCTGGTGTCTTCCTTCACTTTGGTGAATCAGTCCCTGACCGGTTCGGTAACGATCATCCGCTTCTTTATCCTGATCTGCTCCTCCCTGCTTGGGATGTACGGGTTCTTTCTCGGCCTGTTCGCCGTGATTTTGTACGTCGCCGGACTGGAATCCTTCGGGGTTCCCTACCTGGCTCCCGTTTCACCGCTTAAAGTCAAAAAGCTCGTCCCCGCAATACTAATCAATCCTTGGAATAAGCTCCGCAAGCGGCCGGTTGCGGCCAGGCCCGAGGAATCCGCACAAAAAGGAGACAGCGCATGACATGAGTACGGTACGCAGGATCCTTATTCTTGTCGCCTTATGTTTGCTTCCGGGATGCTGGGATATCCAAACGATTCAGGATGTCAATTACATTACGGCCATTGGACTGGATTACCAGGACGGGAAGTACGTCTTATATACGCGACTGCTCGATTTTGCTTCAGTCGCCAAAAAGCAGGACGGCAAGCCATCGGAGCCGGCTCCGGTGTGGACCGGGAAAGGAACCGGGGAGACGGTGGATATTGCCTTAAATCAAATGTACAAGGAAGCTCAGCAAAAACTGTTTTTCGGTCATGTCAATGCCATCGTATTATCCGAAAATATCTTAAAAACCGGAAATACCGAGGTATTGGACGGCTTTATGCGCTTGCGGGAATCCCGCTATATGGCCTGGGTTTTTGGAACCCGTAAGCCCATCGAGGAAGTGTTTACGGCGCGACCGTTTTTTGGGTTATCTCCGCTCAGTTCCATCCTTCATAATCCAACGGGGGTTTATAAAGAAAGATCCTTCCTCCAGCCCGTGAAATTTCAGAGGTTCATGGCCCTATTGAAGGAGCCCGGAAATACGGTGCTGCTTCAGTCTATATCGGTGGATAGCAGCGTCTGGAAAAAAAAATAATGAGCCCGATGCCAAATTAACGGTGGACGGCGTGTTTGCGCTCCAGCAAAGCTCTTACAAGGGATGGTTTCCGCAAGGGGACCTGGAGGGCATCCGATGGATTCAGGAAGGTACGAATCGCACGCCGCTCCATCTGGAACAAAACGGAAAACACGTAGCCGTCGTATCCCTGGAACGCCCCGAGAGGAGCCTGACGGTCGACCCGTCCGGTAACGAAACAAAGCTACATATCGGGATTAAAGTCAAGGGAAGAGTGGCGGAATTGGCCGGGGATCTTTCCGAAGCCTTCCTGAAGGAAGCGACACAGCGGAAGATCGAAGATCAGGTCACCTCGACCTTTCGGAAAGGGCTAAGCCGAAAAGTGGATTTACTGGGGCTGGAGCATGCCCTCTACCGTGACCGTTTCCGCCTATGGGCGGAAAAAACCGGCTATGGCCGCAGGCCTTTGGGCGGGCTTTCCTTGGGAACCGTACAGGTCCGGGTGGAATTCGAAAATTCCGGGATGTACAAATTTAAAAAGAAAAGAGACCGGCTGGATTATTAAGCCGGTCCTCCCCGGCCACGGCCGGAGAGGACCGGCTTCCCTCATTTCATCAGCTCGCCCAGCGGTTCGGCCACGATCCGCTGAATGTCCTCCATGATGACCCCAAGACGGCGTTCCGCCTCGAACAGCCGGCGGAGCGAAGGATTCAAATTGATGACTTCAAACAGCTTTTCCAGCTGCTCCATCTCTCCCCTCGGCGGCATTTCCCCGGCCATCATCTTCTGCTGCAGCGCCTGCTTTGCCGGCCGCGGAATTCGTCCAGCATCCGCTTGCTTTCCGTCTCTGCGTCAATCCCGGCCCGCGACCTTTTCCATTCCTGAAATTCGGGACTTTCTCTGAGCGCCCGCGACAGCTCATGCGCTTTGTCATACAGATTCATCGGTCCAAAGGCCTCCTTTATGTCGGAAATTCAGTACGATCCGGCGCCCGTTTAAGCAGGACAACAGGCGAATCGTTCACCAAGGGATATACGCCCTCATATGATGAAGTAGTTCGTTTCCAGAAGTGCCATGCCTGTTTTTACGGCAAGTCCGGGCTGGGAAGGAGTTCCTACGGTGAAAAGAACAAAGGTGAAGATCCAAATTCTAAACGCCAGCATCTCTTCGGACGGCTCCGTGATTTCACTCAGCGATTCCATTGCCAAGAAATGGAGGATTCCGTATCATCAGCCGCTTCAGCTCCGGTTCGGTTCAGCCCGGCAGGAGGTCAGCGTCGCACCGACTTCCCGTGCGGGCGTTCTGCGGGTGAGCGACGGGCTTGCCGCACGCTGGGGGCTGTCGGGCGGCGACCAACTGTGTCTTCAATACAAACCGGGCACCCGAACGATTCAGATCGGTCCGCTGATCGGGGTCATGGTCAGCCGTGTATCGTCCGGATCGCCCGATAAACCGTTCGGTGCAAGCACGGCGTTCTGCCATGAGCTGACCGAGGCTTGCCGAACTTATGGCGCGGCGGTGTTTTTTTGCACCCCCGATGATCTGGAAAGCCAAAGCGATACGGTAAACGGTTGGCACTATACCGGCCGGTGGCGGAAAACCCGTTTTCCCATCCCGCATCTTCTTTACAACCGGCTCACCTCCCGCAGGCTGGAAAACCGCGCCAATGTGCAGCAGTTCGTTCAGCATGCCAGGACCCGTCATAATACCATGATGTTCAACGAAAAGTACCTGGACAAAACGGAAGTGTTCGATGCGCTGCGCAAGGAAGCGGGGCTGCAAATCTACCTGCCGGAGTCCCATCTGCTCCGCAATTATCAGCGACTCAAGTCGATGTGCGCCAAATATCAGGCCGTGTTTCTCAAACCGGTGACGGGAAGTCTCGGCAAAGGCATCATTCGCGTGAAGCGCATGCCCGACGGATCTTATGTTTGTCATTTTACGAATCTGGGCGGCGCCCGGAAACAGTCGTTCTCCAGTTTGGCCCGGCTGTTCGCTTCGATCTCGGGCAAGGTGAAAAAGGTCCGCTACCAAGTACAGCAAGGGCTGGACCTGCTCAGCGTGGACGGACGGCCTGTCGATTTCCGCGCCCTGGTTCAACGCGGCGACAAGGGACAATGGGGCATCACCTCCATTGTAGCCCGGATCGCAGGAAACCATCACTTTGTTTCCAACCTGGCGAGGGGCGGGAGTCTGACTACGGTCCGGGATGCCCTGGCCCGGTCGGGGACGGCTCGCGGCGTCCGGAGGACTGCCTAAACTGCGGGTGGCCGCCATGCAGATTGCGAAAGGCATTGAAACGCAGGTTCCCGGCCACTTTGCGGAGCTGGGCATCGATCTGGCCCTCGATACCCGGGGCCGGGTCTGGCTGCTTGAAGTCAATTCCAAGCCTTCCAAGGATGACAATACGCCGCTTCAAGCGGGCAAGAAAATGCGGCCTTCCGTCAAGCGGCTCGTGCAGTATGCCCGGTTTGCCGCCAAGTTTTAGAAAAGACTCTATACGAACGGTGCTTCCGTTCGAAAGGATACGAGGTGAAGCGTGATGATCCCGAAGCTGCAGCTCTCCGTCCAGCGACCCTTAGGCATCATGACAACGCGAGCCGATGACGATCCGCCCTTTGGCGACCGCGATTTCTTCCGGCGCCTATGTCTTGCAGGGCGTCGTGCCGGATTAACCGTCTACGTCTTCACCCCGCAGGCGGTCGATTGGACGCTCCTCCGGGTGAGCGGATACGCCTACGAGACGGAAGAGGGCCGCTGGGTTCAGCGGAGCTTCCCGCCGCCTACGCTCGTCTATGACCGCTGCTTCTGTTCGACAAGGCGCGAATATGCGGAATACCGCGAGGCCCTGCAGCGGCTGCTCGCATCGGGCCGCACGCGGCTTCTCAGCCACGGCCTGAAGGGCAAAGCCGAAGTGCAGCGCCGCCTCGAGCGGGACCCCCGCTTCGCGCCTTACCTGCCGCGCACGGAGGTGCTACGCGGCATGCACACACTCGCCGCCTGGCTCCGGCACCGCCGGGAGGCGGTGCTGAAGCCGCAAGGCGGCTCGCAGGGCCGCGGCGTGCTGCTCTTGCGGCGCAGCGGCGGCCCCGGCGGCGAAGCCGCAGGCGGGCGCGTGCCCGGGCCCGGCACGGTGAAGGCCGCGGAGGCGGCCTTCACCGTGCGCGGGCGCGATGCGCGCAACCGCCCCGTCGCGCGCGGCTTCGCGGACGCGGGCGCGCTCATGCGCTGGCTGCGCGGCTTCGTGGCGCAGCGGCCGTATCTGCTGCAGGAGTATCTGCAGCTGCAGAGCAAGAGCGGCGCGCGTACGACGTCCGCGCGCTGGTGCAAAAGGACGGCACCGGCCGCTGGCGGCTGACCGGCATGGCCGTCCGTCAGGGTCAGGGCGGCGACCCTGACCTCCAACCTGCACGGCGGGGGCTCAGCCCTGCCCGCCGCCGATTTCCTTGCCCGCGAGTTCGGAGAGGGAAAAGCCGAGGCGCTCCTCCGGGAGCTGAAACGGCTGTCCGAGCTCCTTCCCGAGGCGCTGGAATCCAGTCACGGGCGGCTCGCCGAGCTGGGCATTGATTACGGCATCGATACGAGTGGAAATATATGGATCATTGAAGTGAATTCCAAGCCCGGCCGCTCCATTTTTACGTATTTGCAGGATGACCGGGCTCGCAAGGCCGCCATCGTCAACCCGATCCGTTACGCCGGCTTCCTGCTCCGCCGGATGACCCCGGCCGGAACCGGCAGCGCGCAGCGGATGATACGGGACCGTTGACGGACAACGACAAACCCAAAGCCTGCATCAGGGCTTATTCCGATAAATATGCCCGAACCCGGGATTCATTCCCGCCGGGCAAAATATTGCACCGCATTCCTAGCGGAAGCGCCGGGAGAAAGTTTCTTCTGCCGGCCGGCCGCTCTTGCACCGATGCGTTTATCGGCTAATACCTTATAGTAAAGCGCGAGCAAAGGAGGCCGTATGGCCTCCGTGGCTTGCCCGGGGAGCGGACCGCTTAAGGGAGCGAAAGGCCGCGGAGGATGGGTTCCTCCGCCGTGTACAGCTCATGCGGATCAACGGCCGCTTTCCGAAGCATTTCAAGGAGGCCGCAAGGCCTCCGGTAACGTTCAGATGTCCTTACGCAGCAAGTTTCGCCTACGGCGAAACTTAAGCCCACGCTTACGAAGAAACTTTGCCTCCAGCAAAGTTCTGTAGTCCTTACGTAGCAAGTTTCGCCTACGGCGAAACTCAGCCCACGCTTACGAAGAAACTTTGCCTCCAGCAAAGTTCTGAGGAGGTTCACCATGAGTTTGACAACTTGCACGATTCATGTCACCCAGCGGCAGGAGCGGGCGGTCTACCTGACCTCCGAGCTGGCGAGAGCTCTCAAGCTGGCCAAAACCAGGAACGTGACTTTGAAGCTCGGCAGCAAGAAGCTGACACTGGGACTCAAACTTCTTAATAAAACCGGCAAGCACGTCTATTTGCCTTCCTCGGTATATGCGCAGCTCCGACTTCCCCGTCTGGGGAACGCCATGATCCAACTCGATGACAAGGAGCTGCGCATCGGACCGATGATCGGCATCCTGACCGCCGTAATCAAGGGCAGCTCTTCCCCTTTCGGCTCGCGGACGGACTTCATCCGGCAGTTTATGCGTGTCGGCGCCGACCATGCCTTTTACTTCGGTTTCTCTCCCAGCGATGTCAACTGGACCGATCAGACCGTCGTCGCCACCATCCCGCGCGAAGGCGGGTGGACGCGCAAGGTGATCCCGCTGCCCGATGTCGTGTACAACCGGCCGCCGAGCCGTAGAGCGGAGAAGCTTGCCTCCATCAACGCCTTTAAACAGCGTTTCATCAAACGGGGGATTCCGCTGTTCAACTGGAGCTTTTTTGACAAATGGGACGTTTACAACCTGCTCGAAGGCACGGATTCTTACCGGTTTGTGCCGGAATCGCATATCAACCCGACGTCCGGGCAGATCAAGGATATGCTGGACCGCCACAAATTCATCTACCTGAAGCCTACCGGCGGCGACCTTTGGGATCGGGATTTACCGCCTGACCTACAATCCGAAGCGGGGATATTACGCCCGCTTCCGTCAGGCCGGGCGCAACGTGCTGCTCCGGTTCAGCAAATTCGATTCGCTGATGGCCCACCTGAACCGGCAAAGCGCACGCCTGAACAATTATGTGGCTCAACAGGGCATCCGCCTGATCGAAATCGACAACTGTCCGATCGACTTCCGGTTCCATATGACGAAGAACAGCAAGAACGAGTGGGTCGTCGCCGCCATCGGCGCCAAGAAAGCCGGCAGAGGCGGCGTGACTACGCATGTGCGCACCGGCGGCCAGCTGATGACGCCTGAGCAGGTGATGCGGCAAATTTTCGGTTCCCGGGCCGACATTGTGCTGAACCATGCCAAGGATACGGCCATCCGAATCGCCCAGGAAATCGAACGTAACTACCGCCACACGTTGGGCGAACTCGGTTTTGATATCGGCATCGACCAGAACGAGCGCATCTGGATGTTCGAGGCGAACTCCAAGCCCGGACGCTCGATCTTCAAGCATCCCGCCCTGAAGGAGCAGGGCCGGGCCTCGCTTCAGAATATTTACGAATACTGTCTGTACCTCAGCCGATTTCGCGCAAGGAGGGATTCCTGAGTGGACACCACCTTCGCCGGTATACATCAGAAGTCACGGCCGACACTGGCCATTCTCACTTACGCGGATGAAAAGAGAGTTTTTCGCGGAAATCAAAAAAATTTTATCGATTTGATCCGGGTTGGCGAGGAATGGGGCATGAACGTCTACGTTATGACCACGTCCGATTTCAAGCTGAGCGGCAAGCAAGCGGTCGGCTACACGTACAATCCCTTGAAGAAAACCTGGGTTCGGGGGCTCGCAGCCCCTCCCTACCGTTATTTACAACCGGATTCCTTACCGCAAATTCGAGCTGCTGCCCGAGGTGCAGCAGGTCATCCAGACCTGTCTTCGGCACAAGCGGATCCGGTTCTTCAATCCCGCGTTCTTCAACAAATGGACGCTCTTCGAATGGCTGAGCCAGTCCAGTAATACCCGGCCGTTCATTCCCGCCACACAACGACTGCAGGCCGGATCCGATTTGGAGAAGCTGATTCAGCAGCATCCCTTCGTCTATCTCAAGCCAATCCGCGGCAAGGCCGGAAAAGGCATCATGAAGGTGAGCCGCATCACCGACAAAGCACCGTTTAAAGGCTATGAGCTGAGCATTCAGGAAAAGACGAAGAGCCACATTTCCCGTTACCCGAGCGTCTCCCAGTTGTGGTCCCAGGTACGGGGAATTATCGGCTCGAAGGAATATATCATTCAGCAGGGCATTACCCTGTCCACCTATAAAAAGCGTCCTTTCGACCTCCGGGTCCTTGTACAAAAGAATGCGCGGGGCCAGTGGAGCGTTGCCGGCGTCGGTGCGAGACTAGCCGGCAAGCTCAGCATCACGACGCATGTGCCCAGGGGAGGCTCGATCGACGATCCTTCGAAGCTGCTCTCTTCCTCCTTCGGTCAGAACGGCAACAGGGAAGATTATTACGAAAGCAAGAAAAACAGCGATTCTTCTCGCCAAGCAGATCGAAAAAGCGAGCGAGCAGACGCTGGGTGAAATGTCCATGGACCTCGGTGTCGACACGAACGGGGATTTGTGGTTTTTCGAGGCCAACTCCAAGCCGATGAAGTTCGACGAGCCTCCCATCCGCAAGAAATCGCTGGAGAATCTGATCCGATACAGCCTCTATCTCAGCAATACCCGAAGAAGTACGTCAAAGCCGGTTTATTCGTCGGAGCATAGGCAAGAGCGTTTAACTCCAAGACGGGCACAGGCGGGTGAACTTTATTGAGTCGGCAACTCGGTGTATTGGCTATGTATTTGGAAGGGCGGAAGCTGGAAGAACTGGCGTTCTACCGCAAGCTTTGCATCTTCGGAAAGAAGCTGGGCCTGGAAATTGTCGTATTTACGCCGGATGATGTGGATGAGGCCAAGGGCCGCATCCACGCTCTTACTTACCGGCCGGCAGATGGAAGATGGGTACGCAAATGGACCGGGTTCCCTTCACTGATCTATGACCGCCGCCGGTATCATGGGGCAAGCAATTTCCGCAAGCTGTCGGGCTTCCGAAAAAAATACGTCAAGCTGACTTACCTGAGCCGGCCTTTGGCCAATAAATGGACCGTTCACCAGCGCCTGGCGGAAGATGAGAAGATTGCCCCTTACCTCCCGGTGACGATCCACTATAACAGCACGAAAGATCTGACGAAGATGCTCAAACAGTTCCCCGTCCTCTTCATGAAACCGAAAAGCGGAACGGGAGGCCGGGGGATCGTCCGCTTGCAGCGTCTGGACGGCGGCCGCATGGTGCTGATGCAGGGCCGGGACCCGAACCGGAGAATCCTGCCGGAACAGAAGATACTTCTGTCACAGCTTCCGATGAAGCTGAACGGCTGGAAGCTGGAGGAAAAATATATCGTCCAGCAGGGCATTCCCCTTACGCTCAAGAACGGCCGGGTTCACGACTACCGGATGCTGGTGCAGAAGGATGGGCAGGGCGAATGGCAGATTACCGGATGTGTCGGACGCGTCGGACCAAGGCAGTCCGTCACTTCGAATCTGCACGGGGAGGAACGGCGGTACCGATGGAAACGCTGCTGGCGCAGCGCTTTAAGGAAGCGCGAATCAAGGAAATCAGGCAGGAGGCCTATTCCCTGGGGCTGGCTGTCGCGAGGCGGCTGGAGAGCAAATTCGGAACGCTTTGCGAGCTGGGCCTCGATTTGGCCGTCGACCCGGACGGGCACGTTTGGTCGCTGGAGGTCAACCCGAAGCCTTCGCGCGAAGTCTTCCGCCGCATCGGGGAAAGTTCGGCTTACCGGAAAGCGATCACCCGGCCCTTGGAATACGCGCTGTGGAAACTGAAGCAAGGCTCCGGCCCTCAACAGGCGGAAGCGACCTCCATCAAACAATAGAGGCGGCTCATCCCTGAGCTCGCCTCTATGTTTTTAACCTTCTATTAGGTCCAGCAGTTCTACGAACCTTCCGATCGTCGCATCCGCTCCGTCCAGTTCCCCGGCTTGCGGAATCCTGCATAATCGCAGCCGACAACGAACAGGCCGTTGGCCCGGCCCGCCTCCACATCGGAGGAACGATCCCCTACCATCCATGCCTTACGAATCCCGTGCTTCTCCAGCAGCTGCCGTACCAGATCGACCTTGGAACGGGTGCCGTATTCCCCCTGCGCTGTACAAGCCTTCGGGTTCAAAGAGCGGCTCTAGTCCCTTATGACGGATGACACCCTTAACGTAACCCTCCAAGCCGTTGCTGGCAATAAACAGCTTTACGCCCCTCCGGCGCAGCTCGGTCAGCGTCTCGGCTACTCCTTCATACAAGCGGCCGTCCCCGCGGGACATGCCTTCCACCTGGTAAGCGAGCAGCGGCTCGTCCGCCCGCCGGTGAACGGCTTGTTCCGCATCCGGCATCACTTGCCGCCAAATATGCTCAAGCAGCATGCCGAGCCCGCTCAGAATGAGCTGCTCCGGCGGCGTTTCCCCTTCGTACAAGCCTTCCGCTCGAAGCCGGTCGAAAGTGGCGTGGTAAGCCGGCAGCAGCAGCGTTTCCGTTTGAAATAAAGTGCCGTCCAAGTCGAAAATCATCGCCTCGGGCGTGGTTTGTTGTCGGTTCAATCCGTTCCCCTCCGTCTATACATGTCTCGTTCTATAGAAACACGATTTAAACGGATTGTCAAACATTGGCCGGCACATCCCCCGCAAGGCTTCTCAGGCTTCGTTCGTCATGAGCTGCTCTAAAGGAACATGGAACAGCAAAACCAAAGCGACAATGATCACAACCGAGACGGCATAAGCAAGCACCGGCTTCACGCTGTGCAGCCTGAGCATCAGGAACATCATGACATCGAAGCCCAGCGACCACCACCAGCTCCAGCCGTGGCCGTAATGAATTCTTCCGGTATAGCTATACAAGAGCTCCGTCAGCGCATAAAGAGCGATCCATTTCAGATACCTCTTGAGCTGCTCCGTGCGTTTCTCGGGAAAATGGCTCAAAAACAGGAGAACCGAGCATGGAAAAACGATCAGGGTGTAGAGCAATTCCGTAAAAACCGGATATAACCGGAGGTCGGGGACAAAGGCCCACAATAAATAACCGGAGGTTAAAACAAAATACAACAAATTCCCGACGATCATATACAGCATGGTACTGTGGTATTTTCCCCATTCCAGCTTGGCACGGGAACGAAATATGCTGTATAAGACAACCAAAGCAACAACGACGTGAATGGAAGTCCCCTCTTTTCTCGTTTTCCGCCATCTTTACCACAGTAGTATTATTTACATTTATTTGTTAAATAAATCTAATTTATGGTATATACATTTTATACCTCCGGTTCTTCGTTTTTGGTTTCAAAAAACGGCTGCAGCACCGGTGCTTCGCTTAGGAGAGCGACTGGGCAATCAGACGGGTGCTTTCCCACTGGTTCCGAAGGTAATGGAACTCGCTCTTGCATTCATCCGCCGCCGTCTTGGCCTTCAGCACGAGGCGCCGGAGTTCATACGTATGGGGCCATAATTCGGCCTCGCGGATCTGCTCGTTTTTCCCCTGGATCAGCCCCCGCCCCACCAGCTCGCACTGCTTGCCGTACAGCGCCATCTTCGCCTCCTCAAGCCGGGCGGCCGCCTGAAGATAATCCCGCTCCGCCTGCTGAATCCGATCCGGCGACGTCTTCAATTCCTTCACCAGCTCTTCCTTGCGCATCGTCCGAACCCCTTTCCATGAAAATGACCCCGTATATACAAGAAAAGCCGAAAAACCGACAGTTGCTTCGGATTCCCCGGCTGTTCTTCTCTATCAGAAGATGTGTTTCTTGTCCTGCTCGGCTTTCAGAATTTCAACCGCTTCCCGAAACCGCATGGAATGGACGACCTCGCGTTCCCGCAAAAATTTCAAGCCGTCCTGCAAATCCACATCGTCCGTCATATCGATCAGCCATTGGTACGTAGCACGGGCCTTCTCTTCCGCCGCGATATCCTCGTATAAATCGGCAATCGGATCGCCCTTCGCCTGGATATAAGCCGCCGTCCAAGGCACACCGGATGCATTCTGATAAAAGAGCGCCCGGTCATGCGCCACGTAATGATCGTCCAGCCCCGCCGCCTTTAATTGCTCTGTGGTAGCGTCTTTGGTCAGCTTATACACCATGGTGGCGATCATTTCCAGATGAGCAAATTCCTCTGTCCCGATATCCGTTAAGAGCCCGATGACCTTATCGGGGATCGAATAGCGCTGATTCAGATAGCGCAGGGCGGCCGCGAGCTCTCCGTCCGCTCCACCGTACTGTTCAAGCAAGAGCCTAGCCATCCGCGGGTCACACTGGCTTACCCTGACGGGATACTGCAATTTTTTTTCATAGATCCACATCTTTGCCGCTCCTTTCCGCGGTTCTCCGCCGGGCTGTACGTTACACCTGCCATGGCCAGGGGCCCTCCCACCACTGCCAAGGATGCCTTGAGAAGCTGTGTCCGAAATGCATCAAAGGACCATACTCCAACTGGAACTGGTGGGCCAGCTGCATCCTTTTTTGCGCACAGAGGTTATACTGCTGAATCGCCTGAATGTCATCCGGATGCGTATCCAAATAAAGCGTCAGCTCCACCAGCACAAAATCGGCCGCCTGCAGTTCTTCGAGCCGAGCATAATACGGGTCCGGCATTTGTTTATCCATGGGACAGCTCCTTTCGCTTTATTTGGACTGCTTGGATTCATAGGGACTGTACAGTGCGGGCCAAAGCGTACCGCGCCTTAAAGCCTCATGAGGCGGGAACTGCGGCAGGCCCGGCGGCTGGTACGGAATATACAGGTTCGGCGGGGTAACATAGGTCTTGACGGTAATCGGCGGACAAGGATCGAACGGGCCGACGAACGGATACCATTCCTTGACTTGATCCATATCGGAGCTTCCTCCTCTCCCTTTGCACTGCGGGGCGAAAGTGATCTACCAATATGTATACAGGAACCCGCTGTCCATTATGCAAAAATTTGCGGCCGGCTTCACTCCTCTGTGACGGGTTTAAGATCAGGATCAAAAAAACCGCCAAGCCTTCCCGGCTTAACGGTTTCAAATGGTCTAGTGGATATCCTTCTTCTTGAATCTTCCCCCTTTCACATCGTGTATGTTGCCGACGGCAAGGAAGGCGGAAGGATCCAGCTCCTCCACGATCGATTTCAGCTTAGCTTCCTCCAGACGCGTAATGACGACGAAGATAACGCGCTTGAGCTCGCCGGAGAAGCCGCCCTCGCCGTTTAAGTAAGTGACGCCGCGGCCAAGCCGCTGCATGATTGCTTCGCCGACCTCGCGGCTGTTCTCGCTGATAATCCACACCGACTTCGATTCGTCGAAGCCTTCGATCGTGATATCGATCATTTTGAAGGCTATGTAATAGGCGATCAGGGAGTACATCGCATGGTCCCAGCCGAAGACGAACCCGGCGCTGGCAAGGATGAACAGGTTGAGGAACATCACGACTTCACCGACGGAGAAGGGAAGCCGCTTACTGAACAGAATCGCTACGATTTCCGTTCCGTCGAGCGATCCCCCCGAGCGGATCACCATGCCGACTCCGATGCCCAGGATCACGCCGCCGAATACGGCCGCGAGCAGCGGGTCGAGCGTCAGCGGCTGCACCGGATGGAGCAGCTGCGTGCCGATGGACATGATCAGCACGGCGTAGAGGGTGGATAAAGCGAAGGTTTTTCCGATTTGTTTATAACCCAGAAATAAGAACGGAAGATTGAGTACCAGAAGGAAGAGACCGATCGGCAGGTTCGTCAAGTGAGAGCCGATAATGGATATACCGACAATGCCTCCGTCGATAATGTTGTTGGGCACCAAAAAAATTTCAAGCCCGACCGAGACCAAAGCCGCCCCCATAAAGAGCAGGATCGCCCTTTTAATCAATTTGGTCCTTGTGATTTTAGGATGCTGCTTCAGCTGCGGAACCCCAAACTCCAATAGAATTCCCCCTTTGTTTAACTATCCAAGCGGATATTGATTTTCAGCAGTCCCACCCTACGAAGCGCCTGATAAACGATAATGACGACGGGGCCCAGGATAAGGCCGATGACACCGATGAGCTTGAAACCGATATACATGCTGACCAGGGCGGCCAGCGCGTTGATTCCGACGGCGTCTCCGATGATTTTCGGTTCGATCAGGCGGCGGAAGATCATGATGACGATCAGGAGGATGATGAGTCCGATACCCAGGTGCATGTCACCCGTCAGCATGCTGTAGGCCGCCCAGGGGATCAGCACGGCACTCGTGCCGAGAACCGGCAGAATGTCGACTACGACAATAAGCGGCGCTATAGCGAGCGGATAATCGACCCGGAGGACAAGCAGTCCGACCAGGGTGACGACATAAGTAAGCAAACTGATCAATAATTGGGCGAATAAAAATCCGAGGAGCGCCCGCCGCAGATCGATCAGCACCGACGATACTTTGGAACGCGAGCCTTGATCGAACAGATTCAAGAAAGATTGGTACAGCGAGGGCATGCTGAAGGAAATCAGGTAAAGACCAATGATGAAGACCACGAAGAAAACAAACAGGCTGGGAATCGTTTTGGCCACATTGAGGAAATAGCCGGATATGGCCGCAACAATCACCTTGACGTTCTCGGTGAGCATGTTGATGCCCGTTTCGACCCAGCCTTGAAGCTGCTCCGCCATGCCGTAAGGCGGCGTTTCATAGAAAACGCGCGTCTTGGCTGTCGTATCGTCAAAGAACAGCTTCGCCTCGTTGAGATAATCCGGCGCATTCTTCCAGAACTGGATCAGCTCCACGACCATCTTGAAGCCGACCAAATAGACAAAACCGAACATCAGCGCCGTAAAGACGGAGCATACCAGAGCGGATGACATCACGCGGCTCGCCTTCGTCGTTCGCATCACCAGCTGAACCAGGCCTTCAAGCAGAATAGCAACCAGCAAAGCCAGAAGGAACGGAAAACCGATCGTGAACATAGCATACAGCAGCACCAGGCCCAGAGCGCAAAAAACCATCGTTCTTAGCGACATGACGCGAAAGTCCCCCTATTCGTTATGCTGACCGACCAAAGCGTCTTCATCGCCCTCCTTCAAGTCCTTGGGCAGACGGCGGATGGTGACCCGAAGAACCCGCAGACGTTCGAGCTCCGTGATTTCATAAGAGAAGCCCTCGTATTCCAGCTTCTTCCCTATGGCGACGTTCCCCTCCAGCTGCTTGAACAGCCAGCCGCCGATGGAGTCCACTTCCTCATCCTCGATGCCGAGAGCCAGCATATCTTCGAGATCCTCCAGCAGAACACGGCCGTCGACCGAGTACTCCTCGCCGATCTTTTCGATTTCGGGGCGTTCGCGCTCGTCGAATTCGTCATGCGGCTCCCCGACAATTTCCTCCAGTATATCCTCGGTCGTAATGAGTCCCGCGGTACCGCCGTATTCGTCGATGACCACCGCCAGCTGGGAACGCTTCTTCTGCAGCATCTTCAGCACGTGGCTGATTTCCATCGACTCCGGCACCATCTGTACCGGGCGCAGAAATTCGCGCAGATTATGTTCGACATCCGGATCCGCCGTCAGGATATCGGTGATATGTACAAATCCGATGATCTCATCCTTATCGCTGGTAGCCACCGGGTACCGCGTATGCTTGGTCTCATACACAATTTTCAGGTTGTCCGCGAAAGAAAGCTCGGTGAACAGGCAGTCCATATCGGTGCGGGGCAGCATGATTTCCCGGGCGACGCGGTCGGAGAACTCGAAGATATTGTCAAAGAGCAGCGACTCATCCTTATCGATATGTCCGCTCCGGGCGCTCTGGTCCATCAGGATGCGGATTTCCTCTTCGGTATGCGCCTCTTGTTCAACGGCCGGCTGGACGCCCAGCAGTTTGATGGCGCGGTTCGCCGCCCCGTTCAGCGACCAGATGGCCGGATAGAAGACCTTGTAGAAGAACATTAACGGTCCCGACAGCCATAACGAGGTCCCCTCGGATTTCTGGATGGCGATGGATTTGGGAGCAAGCTCTCCGAACACGATATGCAGAAAGGTAATGACGGAGAAGCCGATGATGACGGAAAGCGCATCCGCAAACCAGACATGTCCCAGCCCGATAGCCTCAAAGAGCGGATCCACGACGAGGTGAGAAACCGCCGGCTCGCCGACCCAACCGAGTCCGAGGGATGCGAGTGTGATCCCAAGCTGTGTGGAGGAAAGGTAAGCGTCCAGCTTTTGTGTGACCGCGAGCGCATACTTCGCTTTTCCGTTTCCTTCGCTTACCAGTTGCTGCAGGCGGGTCTGTCTGACCTTCACCAGCGCGAATTCCGCCGCGACGAAAAATCCGTTCAGCAAAACCAAGAAAACGACCAGTAAAAGATTCCATGCGATGGATCCCCAGTGAAAGCCGTCACTCTCCAAGGACGTCAAACTCCTTTTCTAATATATTGTCAATTCTTTGAAATTACACCACCGCGGCGCGCTTCAGGAAATCAACCTCTTTGTAGTAGGTATCCGCGACGAGCAGGTTGGGTCCGCAGCAGTTCGCTCCGGGGCAGTAGCATTGGACCGAGCCGTTCAGCGGATGCTGCTTCCATCGGCCGAATACTTGCTCCAGGGTGTCTTGATGAATATTACCCAAGGCCGGGACATCAGAAAAGTCCGTGACATAAACGGCACCCGTGAACAAATTCACATTCAGGCGGTTGCGGCCGTCCGGATCGTTGCGTACCGTAACGTTCGGCTCCTGTCTCAGCCTTCGCACCAGCCGCTGGTCCTCGGCATCGCCGCTGCAGGCGAAGAAGGGCAGCGTACCGAACAGCATCCACAAATCCTTGCTGCGGCCGTCTAGCGACCGGTGAATCGCCGAACGGGTTTCCTCCAGGGACAGGATCGGAAGTCCCGAGGCGAAAGCGCTCGGATACATCGGATGGACCTCATGCCGGCGGCGACTCAATCTCTTCTATGAGCCGGTGAATGCCGACCAGCTTCTCATGAGTCCGGTAATTGATCATCGACTCCGCCGATACGAACATGCCTCCCCGGGCAAGCTCCCGGGCATTATCAACCATCCGCTCGTACAGCTTGGCCGCGGTTCCCCGTGATACGGTCCGGTCCGACCGGACAAACCCCACCTCGTAAAAGTCATCCGCATTCAAATAATTGAAGGAGATATGCATGACGTCCAGATAGGGGGCCATGCTCTCGTATCTCGCCAAATCGAGCGTAATATTCGAATTGATCTGCGAGCGGACGCCGCGCTCCCGCGCATAGCGAAGAATCGGCACGATGTATTCGCGCACGGTCTCTTCCCGGTAGCTGGGCTCGCCCCCTGTAATGCTGATCGTTTCCAGCTCTTCGACTTCGTCCAGACGCTTCAGGATGACGGAAAGCGGGATCTTTGGCCCCTCCGTCATGGCCAGAGAGTCGCCCACCGCGCAATGCTCGCAGCGCATATTGCACAGCTGGGTGACCGTGAGCTCGACACTCGTCAGCTTATGGTCGCCGTGACGGCGGAGTGAACGTATAGGATCCCACGGATCGTATTCCGGCGTAATGGCGGGAAGCCGATCGGGAGAAACAGAAGAAGGTTTTGCATTATTCATCATGTTGATTTTCCACACCTGACTATTCATAATAATGTCTTTATCTGTATTATTACCCATTGTATCGTAATCCGATTGAAAAGAAAACCAAAGGCCCGGTGTCCGATCGCTCGGAGCCGGGCCTGGCGCTTGAGTTTATGATGCGATCACCGGGTCGTTCCGCTCCGTGCCGCCGCTTACGCCGGTAATCATCAGGGACAGCTTCTCGGACAAATCGACGTCCGTAGGAGAGCATACCTCCTGTCCGTAAGCATCCTGAATGATCCGCACGACCGGACGCTGGGGAACCATCTCGTTGATTCCCACGACCACTCCGGTTTCTCCGGTATTCAGCTTTACGGTGAGGCCCAGGGGATAAATCGCAATCCGGTCGCGGAACATCTCGATCATCCGCTTCTCATAGAGGGTCCCCGTACCGGTGAATAAAATTTCCATGGCCTGATGCGGCAGCATCGCACTGCGGTAGGCTCTGTGCGTCGTCATGGCATCGTAGGAGTCGGCAAGCCCGATCCAGCGGGCGAATTCATGAATTTCATCGCCTTTCAGGCCGCGGGGATACCCGCTCCCGTCCAGCCGTTCATGATGCTGCAGGGCGCAGTGGGCCGACAGCAGGGGAATATTGGGCTCGTCCTTCAACAGCCGGTAGCCGTATTCCGCATGCTTCTTAATGACTTCATACTCGCTGTCCGTCAGCGGCTCCTTCTTGCGGAGCGACTCCGGGGGGATTTGCGTCTTGCCCACGTCATGCAGCGGCGCCCCGAGGCCCAGCGTCATGAGCTGTTCCCGTGAATAGCCGTGGGACATGCCCAGCATCGTCGTGTACACGCAGACGTTCAAGGAGTGCTGATATAAATATTGGTCCATTACGCTGATATTCGTCAGCATGATCATCGCGTCCCGGTTTGCAAGGAGATCATCGAGCAGCAGGTCCATCACTCCGCGAAAGGTCTGGCCCAACCGGGAGCTCGAGGCGAACTTCCGTTTGATCTGATCGTCCATTACCCCGCGGAAGGCGTGCCGGATCTCCGTCAGAGCGCGGGACCGCGTCTCGTCGGAGAGGGTGTCCCGAATGACCAGATCCCGGGTTCGCGGGTCATCGATATACACGTAATCGACCCCGCGGCTGCGCAGTCGATTGATTAGATTTTGCGTCAGTTCCGTTTGTTCGCCGAGAAGCGTGATACCGTCTTCGTCGCTTATTCTTTTCCCCAGCTTCATGCCGGGCTTTACCATGTGGAGTGGCATCAAACGCATGGCCGCTTCTCTTCTTCCTAAAGAAAATTTTAGAAATTACCTGTTTTTATTTAGCGTATCGGATTATGTTTAAAAGAGCAATAGATTTTTTAAATTTTTGGTATTTTTTGTAGAAAACCATTAACATCCTTGTCGGAAAATGACAAAAAAAAGACCGGCCGTTCCCGACGTCTAAGTCGGATTTCGGCCGATCCGGATCGCTTCTTAGCGAAGCAGGAAGAAGAAGTAAAGCACAGCGACGATGAAGCGATAGTAGGCAAAATAGGACAGATTGATCTTTTGTACGAATTTGATAAAGGTGACCACCGCAAGCGGCGCTACAACGAAGGAAACGATAAAGCCTGCGGCAAAGAACGTGAAGTCCATCGAGGAAAAGCTGCCCAGACTCTTCAGCATCTCATAGCCTGTCGCTGCAACCATGACGGGAATGGCGATGATAAAGGTAAAATCCGCGACCGCTGCGCGGCTTGCTCCGGCCAGCATCCCGCCGGCAATCGTCGAACCGGACCGGGAGAAGCCGGGCCACAGGGAAACAATTTGCCACAACCCGATCATAAAGGCCTGTTTATAAGTAAGCTCATCCACATCGTTCGCGGTGATGCGCGGCTGGAATTTCTCGCCGATAATCAGCAGGATCCCGCCGAGCACAAGACCGATAAGTACCGTCTCCGGCGAGAACAATTTTTCTTTAATGAAATGGCTGGATAAGTAGGCGATCGCCATGGTCGGGACAATGGCCACCAGAATGTGAATCAGATTCAGGCCGCCGCCCGATTTCGGTTTCTCCTTCCTGAGTCCGAAGAGGCGCAAGATCCGCTTCCAATACACAACGACGACCGCCAGAATGGCGCCGAGCTGGATGACGATCTCGAAGGTTTTCATCATTTCGTCCGTGTCCGGAATGCCAAGGAGCGATTGAGCCAAAATCATGTGACCCGTAGAGGAGACCGGTAAAAATTCCGTCAGCCCTTCCACGATTCCGATAATTACTGCAACCCATAAATCGTACATAAGTTCCTCCCACTGATTTCCATATAAAATGATTTTCTATATCATTCCATGTCCTTTAAGGGCATGACCTTCTTTATTTTATATGGAACGGAACGTTTTGTACATTCCTGCTGCGCATCGCAGGGCAACTTAAGAAAATATTAATTTTTCCCCCGTGGAATCCAGCGCTTCTTGGCTCCCGCCGCCAGCGACCGGGTATCGCCCAGCTCCTTCAGCAGCACGTCGCGCAGAAACTCCGGCAAGAAGTACTCGACCTCCGTCCCTTCGCGGATGGACAAGTATCCTATGCCGAAAGTGAACATGTCTATCGTTCCGACAAGATAGCGCTCGTCCGGCAGCGACGGCCTTTCACCGACCCTGACGTTTAGAATCTTCGAGCCCGCCGGACCGTCCGGATCGTATTCGACCGTCAGCCCGTCCACACACAGGGCGCCCAGCACCTTGCCGCGGAAGCCGAAGCCGTAGAGCGGCTTCTCCTGGAATTCGGGCAGGAGCGATTCCTCCAGCGCCTGAAGCGGCTGTGCTCCGGTCAGCCGCATGCGGCATGGATTAATCGGCGAAGGGCACAGCCGAAGCAGATCGGCGGCCGTCACGGGGCCGGCCGGCGACCCTTCAAGGAGCTGACCCGCATTGACGAGCCCGATCTCGGCTCCGACCCACCGGCGCAGCCCGGCCGCCAGCACATTCCCTAGCGGCGACTCCTGATACCAATTGGAGGGCGGCTCCTTCCCCAGGCGCGCTACCTCGTGACCTAGCGTTTCCCGGGCCGTAAGGGTATGGCGTGCAATCAGCAGGCCGACGTCCGGATCGGACTCCGCAGCGTCCACAGCCAGCACACGGCCTTCGGCATGAACAACGCCTTTTCCTCCCGGCTCCACTTCTAGGTCGACCACCCCGATATACTGCCCGAATTTGCCGGCTGCGCAGACGAGTGCAGATCCGATGCGAAGCGGCTCCTCCAGTAGATGGTGCGTATGTCCTCCGAGGATTACATCGATGCCCGGAATCTCCGCGGCCATCCGTTCGTCCTGACGTATTCCGAGGTGAGACATCACGATCAGCACATCCACCTGAGGACGCACTCCTCCGCCAGTTTCGCAACCAGGTTCAGAGGTTCCTGCACCTCCCATCCGAGCAGCCGGTAAAATTCCGCAAACGGCGCCGTACAGCCGATGAGTCCGATCTTTAAGCCCGCTTTGTTCATGACATGAAACGGGGATGCCCAAACCGGTGGTCTTCCCGTACCGGGTTCTATCAGATTGGCAACCACCACCTGAAAGCCGGGATGGTTCCCAAAGCGTTCCTGCAGCACCTGCGGAGGAAAAGTGAGTCCTTCGTTATTGCCGAGCGTGACCGCATCATAGCCTGTGGCCAGCAAGCACATCGATGTTCGCTTCTCCCTGGGTGCCCTCCGTTTCCGGGCGCATCCGATCCATATGATCCCCGATATCGAGCGTCAGCGTATGCTCCTCACCAGCCTCCGCACGAAGCCCGGCAAACAGCGAAGCAATGCGCGGCATCCGCTCAAAATGGCTGTGGATATCATTCGAATGAAGGATTCGCAGCCTGGTATGCGTCGATTTCATAGGAAAGGCCACCTTCCTTCAATAATATGCGGTCAGGATCGATGCAGGGATTTACGAAGCTCGTCCGGTGACACCGTATTCTTATAACCGTAAGCCGCTTCCATGCCGGCTTCCCCGTCATACAGCAGACTGAGCCGAACGACGCTCTTAACATTCAAACATTCGCTGCTTCCGTCCGGAACATACAGCCGGATCGGATATCCCTTGCGCAGCGGCTCCCCGTTCTCCTGTGCATACAAAATCAGCGCACGTCCAAGCTGGTCCCAGGGAACCCTTGCCTGAAATTCATCCGCCGCTTCCACCTCGATATGGGTCGGCGGCCGGGACCCTTCGGCTTGCCGGCGCTGCAGCCAGGCCCGGTGCCAGGACAGCCAATCGAACGCTTGGCCGGCCACCCCTCCACCCGTTCCGAGGCGGGCAAATGTACAGGGGCGAGCCCAGCCATTTCCGCCGCTTCAAACGACTCCGTTCCATTCAGAGCATCGATAACCGTGATCTTCATCCATTTCCCTCCAACCGCTTAAGCAATTACAAACATTATATCATCAACCGCTAAAAATATGGTATGCTGATTGGAAAACACGTAAACAACTCTTTGCCGCAGGAAAGGAAACGGAGTGACCGAAATTGAAATTGAAGTCTGCTTCTATTTGCCGGGCTGGCCGAGCGGTTCGGAAGCCCCGTTCTTGAACTCGAGCTTCCTTATGCTACGATAACCCCTCTTCAGCTCAAATCGCATTTGAGCGGGCTTTACCCGAAGGCGGCCGAGGCTTTAACCCCCGCTTTCGTAGCCGTCAATCAAAGCTATGCGGAGGATCACGACCTCATCTCCGAAGGGGATGAGATTGCCTTGATTCCGCCGGTGTCCGGCGGCGAGCCGGCCCCCGTCGAAATCACCCGGGAGCCGATTGCCGTCGAAGCGGTGACGCATAAGGTGCTGCATCCGCATCACGGCGCAGCGCTGACGTTCATTGGCACGACACGGGAATTCACATACGGCAAGAGGACAACCCTGCTCGAATACGAAGCCTATGAGCCGATGGCGATCAAAACCATGCGCCAGATCTGCGATGAAATCAGCGGCCGTTGGCCCGGTACGCTCACTGCGATCACGCACCGGCTGGGCACCGTTCCCGTCGGTGAGATCAGTGTCGTCATCGCCGTCTCTTCCCCGCACCGGGACGCAGCCTATGAAGCCAGCCGTTACGCCATCGAACGGCTGAAACAAATCGTACCGATCTGGAAGAAGGAAGTATGGGAAGACGGCTCCGAATGGAAGGGGCACCAGCAGGGACCTTGGGACCCCAGGGGCATGCCTGCCGCAAGCCCCCATGATTCGCAGCATCCGGCAAACAAAGGAGGAATCACATCATGAGTCAGCACCATCAGCCACGAAAGGCTTCGTTAGCTGAAGCGGAGGCCGGACCCGGCATTTCCCCGGACCGGGAACGCTATTCACGGCAAATGCTGTTCGCCCCGATCGGGGAAGAGGGCCAGGCCAAGCCGCTGAAATCCCGCGTAGCCATTGTAGGCATGGGGGCCCTGGGCACCGTACTCGCCAATCATATGGTTCGTGCGGGAGTCGGCTATGTCAAGCTGATTGACCGTGATTTTGTCGAAATGAGCAACCTGCAGCGTCAAATGCTGTATGACGAAGACGATGCCCGAGGGTCGTCCCCGAAAGCGGAAGCGGCGACCGCCCGCCTTCGGGAAGCGAATTCGGGAGTAACCGTAGAGCCCGTTGTTGCCGATCTGAACCCCTTGAATGCCGAAGAGCTGCTGGCAGGCCACGATCTGATTTTGGACGGAACGGATAATTTCACAGTTCGCTTCCTGATCAATGATGTCAGCCAAAAGCTTCGTATTCCGTGGATCTATGGCGGAGCCGTCAGCTCCCGCGGCGTCTCGCTAACGGTCATTCCCGACGAAACGCCCTGTCTGCGCCGCTTGTTCGGACAGCCTCCGGAACGCGGAACGACGGAAACCTGCGATACGGCCGGCGTGATCGGGCCGATTATTCACACGGTCGCGTCCCATCAGGCCGCCGAGGCGCTTAAACTGCTTGTCGGCGCCGAGGAACGCTTGAACCGGAGAATGGTGCATTGGGATCTATGGTATAACCAGTTTGCCGCCGTGGATGTCTCCAAATCCCGCAAGTCCGACTGTCCGTGCTGCGGGGAGCATCGGTTTGAGTATCTGGACTCCATCCAGGAAGAAGAAACGATCCAGACGCTTTGCGGACGAAATTCCGTTCAAATCACACCGGTCCGCCCGTCCCCTATTTCCCTGCAGACTTGGGCGGAGAAGCTGCGTCCGCTGGGTACCTTGGAGCAGAACCCGTTCCTGCTCAAGCTTCGGTCGCCGGAGGATTTGACCCTGGTCCTCTTTCCCGACGGACGGATGGTCGTACAGGGAACGGACGATCCCGTGTTGGCCAAAAGCTTATACAGCCGTTACATCGGAATGTAATGATACACGGCTTAAGATAACTCAGGAGCCCGCGGTCACGATCCGCGGGCTTTTATTCATTTCCTGGGCGTCTGGCCTGCAGGAACGTTTTCTTCCAGTACGGCGTATTTAGGCTTACGATTTCTACCCCTTTGCCCGAATCCGGGGACGCATGGATCATGCGCTGCCGGCCCAGATAGATCCCGACATGCCCCACGACCTGGTTCGACCGGTAACGCCCCGGTACATAGAAGAACAGCAGGTCGCCCCGCCGCGACCTCTTGCGGTCCGCCTGAACCCCTTGCTTCGACTGGGCTCCGGCCGTACGCCCCAGCTTCACGTTGTATTTATCATAGACGTAAGCAGTAAATGAAGAACTGTCGAATTGCCCGGACAAAGGATAAGGATCCGCCCCAAAGGCATAGGATACCCCTACATATCGCTTGGCTCTTGCGATCAGCTTATCGATATCGATTCGTTTCGCGGCGGGTGCAGTCCGCTTCTCCCCGACCCTCCGCAGCACCGGTTGGTCTATCGCATCGAGATCCCCGCTTTTGTACGGGTCCGCCGGATCGTCGGCGAAGTCAAGCTCCATCCCGCCGAACGCCTCATTCTCGCCAGCTCCCGAATCGAAGCCCCTTCCATCCACCGGATGAAAGACGATTTCTTTGTCTTTTATCTCGTAGGATAGATCGCTCTTGAACAAAGGCGCCAGCGCCGACACCGGTATGTAAAATTGCGAATGATAGAGCCTCGGCGGATCGGAAAGAACAATCGTCTCGTCATCCCTCAAAGCTGTTGTGCTGTCTGCGGTTAATTCGCATGAAGCATCGCCCACCCCCAACTGAAAGACGTTTCGCTGGGCGTTCCAACGATATCGGTAATCCAAAGCACCAGCGAAATCCGGGCCGGCGATGTACGCTTTACCGCCAGTTGCCGTTAGCGGCAAAGATAGTGCATTAGGTAAGGATGCCGAATGTATTGGGAGGGTTTCCCTGCCATCACGGGCATCGCTCACAAATTCCTTTTGCCCGCCGGTAAGACTGGGACTGCAAGAGGTGGTCATGATGATTAGGATGATAAGAATGGCCATTAGGCTGCGCTTTGTCGTTAAGCTCATCCCGTTCCGTTCCTCCCCGTACTCACGTATAAAGTCGCTTTCATAGCATGGGAAAGGAACAGAGCACCTATGCCCGGAAGAAAAAGGGATGGAGAGGACTTCGGTTCCTTTAATTTTAATACAAACTTTACCTTTTAATGAATCATTTGGAGCTGGTCGAATCATGAACCTATCGTTATAATTCGTTTTGTTAAATATTTCCTTGAAGGAGAGTGTTTATGTTAAAAAAATTATTTTTGGTCCTATTTACTCTTGGACTATGTTTCACAGTAGTCCTTCCCGCTTCCGGCGAAAAAGCCTCGGTTTCCTCTACCAACACAGACTCCCCCTAATTGTCGTTTCTGAGGAATGGAGAAATCGAAATACGGGACATATCGAAACCAGATCGTATTATGCGACTGAATTTTTTGTGTTAGGACCGGATTATGAGCAGTGGATGGTCAGCATAGCCGGGAATAAATTCAGATTACGGGATAAAACTCAGGTTAACCCGACAATCTATACGTCTTCGTTTTTTTACCGGGGATGGGAATATGGAGCAGGCGAAGACGGTCATGTGATTTCGGTCGCTGAACTTAACCCTGAAGGGAAAATATGGAATCCTTATTTTTACGAAATAGGCATTAATACCATCCGTTATTCCGGAAATTATGAAATCATATCATTCATAAGAAACTAAAATTTTTATAGTCAAGATAACTTTTTGCTCCTCAAGTAAAAAAATACGTGTCCGAGAGACTTTCGCGTACAATCACAAAAGTCACATCGGACACGTATTTAAAACTAACTAAAAGATGGAAAAGGCCGCCCTCAAACCATAAGAGTTACGCCGGAATTACTTCTTGGGCAAATCTTGGGCAAGCTCTTACAGGGACCCGGATTACCATTGCCGCGCAAGGATTAACCGATACTGCCTTCCATCTCGAACTTGATTGCAGATAGATTGCCCGTCTTTACCCTATAACACCCTTTAAACCCTTATGCATCAAGGCACCTCGGCGTTTTAGATTGCCTGCAATTGCCCGTCTTAAAACAAGCGAAAACAGGCGATAATTTCCCCATTGTGGGCATTTTGTGGGCAACTTGTGGTAATCAATTTCTGAGTTATTTCATATAATTATATCATCGTCTTGTTTTAGTCGGTGCCCTTGCGGCCCGGCTTTTTCTTTTTGTGGGTATTCGTAAAAGTGTATTGAAAAAGGGTCATAACGACCCCTCTTCGATACGTTTGGTGAGGATTGAAATGTCCGCACCAAGGATGACGGTTTGCTCCTCATTCTCCTTAAACGAATTGCCCAACATGCTGTACATCAGTTCAATTGATTTCTTGTAGTTGACTTTGGCTTTTTTGTGTAATCCTTCTGAATACAGCATTTTGGCTCTTAGAGCTTTGAAGGAGTAACCACGTCCCATACGGTTCACCACCCGTGTTAAGCCGTTTATGGATTCTGTATAGGCGTTTGTAACCCTATGCGTGAAGTAGTTATTGATCTCATGATGCCAGTTGCTATAAGCCTTCATAATGTCGCTAAATGCCGATTTCATTCCATCTGGAATGGATGCTTGCCAAGCTATGTAACGCTCTTGTGCTTCCTTTGCGTCGGATGCATCCCATATCTCATAGAACGCTTCTTTAAGCTCGTAGGCTTGCTTGAGACGGGGAAATTAAGCGTCCAGGTCTCAAGGATCATCTGTTCCATTGGAGTTAAGTCCTTGCGGCGTTTGAGCATCAAGAATCGGTCATTCTTTAACTGCCTGCGTTGCTTTGCATCCAGTTCTTTGCGAATGTTCTTGCGGATCGTTTCGACTGCTTGATTAGCCATTCGAACGACATGAAACTTATCGACGACAATAACGGCATTGGGAAGCGTCTGGCGGACTGCATCGCGGTAAGGTTGCCACATATCCATCGTGACGATTTCAACGCCTACGCGGTCAGGCAGATGGCTTAAATAGCGTATAATGGTCTCTTTATTGCGGTCCACCAGAAGATCAACTAAGACGTTCTCTTCTACATTGGCGATTACGCCTCTGGGTTTGCCGAGTATATGGATTTCATCGATACCCAACCATCTTGGCGTAACAAACTGATGAGATGTTTCAAGGAAGTCAATGTACTTGTTGAAGATGTTTCGCACAGTACCTTCACTTATTCCAAGTTCATCTGCAATGCTGGTGAATGTACGCCTTAACGATTGCTCTTGAACGTACTCGGTAAAGCGAACGGTACACATATGGTCGTCGTCGATGTCCCAGAGGATCTCACGGAAGGTTGATCCACAGTTTTTGCACAAATAACGCTGGCGGTTAATGATGATACCTACCCGCTTTCCGTGCATAGGCAAATCCATGAATAACTGCCGCTTGGTTCCGAACTTAGAGAACTTCGCTTCCATGGAGCCACAATTAGGGCAGAAGTCTGGAGGATACGCAACCTCTGCCCATATTTCGTAGCCATGATCTTTTAGCTCTGTTTTGGTGACTTTCAGTGAAGGGATGTTCAGTATGTTCATTGCGAAACCCTGCCAGACACTAAATCAATAAGGAAGTTCCCTATACGCCTATCGCGTTTTTTCTGTATCAATTTGTACAGCTCATTGCACGAAGGGCAGAGGTCATATCCTGCATGATTCGTTGCACACGATTTACAAATCTGATTATTACAAGTTTCATGATAGCGACCGATCATTCGTCCCTTTTCATCCTTCATGCTGGTCCAGGCATAACCGACAACGAAATCACATAGCTGAGTAGCTTCATTCTTCTTGCAAAAGGAACATGGATATTTTGGTAGTTTGATTATGTTCATTAGGCTATCAACTCTGGGTTTTCGTATTTGTTTCCGATGACTGAGCATGTCAATGGATGATACCCGTTAGAATAAGGCTCGTAAGTAATCTCTCTTAATGGTATTTCGCTCTTGCCTGATTCTTTGATCAAAAAACAAGCATCTTTATAAATGATTTCCGCAACATAGTGTCGTTCGTCAGGGCTGTTAGGCATCTCGGTAACTTCAACAACATCTCCCTCATATATCTCAACGCCTTGTTTGTCCTTGAGCCCTGTGTATTGCAAGACAACGAATCTAGGGTCTCTTGCCCATTCACCAATGATGTAATCATCATGAAGGTTAGTGGTCATGGTTTTATGGAGGGTATCCCACCCACGAAACTTAATATCTCTTACCATTTTTTCATCCTCCTTTTTATTACTATTATACTATTTTAGGAGGTGATTTCAACACACTTTTACGATTTTATATAGTTTGAACAAAGTATCTATTTCAACACAGTTTTACGAAGAGCCTACAAAAATATCCGCCCAATAAGCAAAACACCCCGCCAGCCTAAGCCAGCGGGGTTTTCTTTTAGGTAGACATCGTTCCTGCCTGAAGAGTCCGCCGCGAACGGCCGAAACCTACTGGGCGTGTGCCGGGACAGTCGCAGATCCCCGCTACGGGCTGGCTTTGAAGAACCATACGAAGCCAATTTGTAGTAAAAAGCACTGACTTTTACATCAGCACTTTAAACAAATCGTTTCCAATGTTTATTTTTCCACAATAAATCTGACGAGAGAATTATTTGAAAGTAATTTTTAGTTTCGCGCCTACTCGATAGTGATTTAGAAATTATTTGCGCTGTCCAGCCGATCAAAAGAGGTAATTGCTCAATTAATATCTTGCATACTACAATACCTAATGTAATCCGTTTACTTAAAGACATGCTATTCTTTATGATATGGTGTTCCTTTAGCTTTCCTTCAATTTTCTCAAAATGAAATAACACCACATTAAAAATAACGACAGGAAGTACCAAGACCAGCCCTATGATAACAACGGGGCTTAATAATAAGTATAAGTCTCTTATTCCATACATCCAGAACTTAATTGCGGTTCCGAGACAAAGTGCAAAAAATGTAACCAATAAGACGAATTTCAAAACGAAATCTATGCTCATTACGCTCCCTCCCTACTCACTTCAGGTACTGGAGAAGCTTTTGCCGCGGCGGTTTGAAGTGCTGAGTTTGCACCCTCTTCACTTCTTTCCACCCCCTTACCTCTGACACCCAATCAACAACAGTTAAGATTATACAGACTATAGAGATGACAGCCCAGAACCAATTTGCCGAAAATTTATTTCCAACAAAGAAAGGGAATGAAGCAACCTCAATGTCGTATTGATTGGGCTCATTGGCTTTAACGACAGTCAATGCGCCGAATGTAGCAAGTAGATTAAAGATAAAAACAGCGGCGGACCAACACCCACCAATAGTCTTAGCAATCTTTCTGAATTTAGTTGTTGGTGTAAATTTCGCATAATCGAAAAGAAGACCGCTAGCAAGCATCATGAGTCCGACGAAAAGGCTAGTACCTGACGAAAGGGTTATGCCGATTGCACCACATGATAAAATAGTATATGCGACTCTCCACCCTGGATGCGCAAAAGTTGTTGGCTTGTCCGTTGATGAGAAATATTTATTTTCAGTCATCGTCGGGAAAACAACTCCCTCAATATGTATTTCGACTAATTATCCTATAATCCTTCTTAATAACTAGCATATATTAATATACTCCAGTAAAAATGCAATTGTAAAGAAGATGTGCTTTCTAAAATAAAAAAATCCCCGCCAGCCTAAAGCCGCCGAGCGCCTTACAGTATCGCAGTAAGACGCTCGGCGGCTTTTAAACTGAAACCGGATCTATTTTCCCCGATTCTTTACATTGCACTGTTACGCAATCGACCTAATAACAAGGTTATCATACGATTCCGTAGCCGCGCCGCCTGCAATGGTAAATTTCGTACCGGATTTGAGCAGCGTAGGTTCATAGGCAATGTTGACGATGTTACCCTTGTACCACATGATAAGCATCGGCCCGCAAATAACGATTCGGAAGGTGTTCACGTCTCCTACGGCTATTGCCGGGTTGAGTGCCGCGGAGTTGATAACGTTAGATTTATATACGCCACTCGTGTACGTGCTGACGCTTGCCGTGTAACCCCATGCAACCGCGAAGTAGTTATTCAAATCAGTGTATCTTAATCCAAGGGCTAGACCTGTTTGTGCAGCTTGCGCAGTATGGATCAATGTCATATCGAAGTCAGTTACTGCAACTTCAAGCCCAACCCTAGGGCCTACACCGCCGCCAACACGCATAAGTTGACCGTCCGTACCTGTCGGATTGTTGATCTTCCAGTTTGTAGCGCCACCAGAAAGGATTTGCCAAGCTGTTTGTCCGGCCACTCCAACGTCTGCATTTCCAAGTGCCTGACCATCTGGTCTATTAAAGCTGTCGGATGCGACAATCGCCTGTGTTTGCGGAGTGATGGCGAAAGTGAGGCCCGGGCTTTCCACATCCCACAGACTAACGGCCCTTATTTCATAAGTGTATGTTTGCCCCGTTGTCAGGCCGGAATCGTAAAACATCGGCTTATCCCACGGTACCGATTTGGAGCCAGTGGCGGCATATAAAGTATTGTTCAGCCTTACGCCGTCTCGGTAAACGTTGTACCCCTTGATAAAGAAATCCGTCGCCGGGCTTGCGTCCCAATACTGGAATACTTCCGTATCGCTCTTTTTACGAACCGATCCAGTGGGGGTTTGCGGAATCCTGTTCTCGACCTTGGTGAACGGCTGGAAGTTCTTGATTTGATATCCATCGATAGCTCGTTTCATCATTTCGTGACCAACGGACAGCGGATGTACCGTGTCACTAGAGAATTGAGACTGGATATAACCGTTGACGTTTGGTTTCTCAAGAAGCTCGTAACCGCCGTCCCAGTAACCGTCATAGGTTCCCTCACAATACGGCGCCGTAGCCATCCAAGCGTTTATCTGATCCTTTACCCCACCCGGGGCGTACCAAGTTTGGTTGCTGTAAGGCGTCGTGCTCGTACCTCGCGGGATGATCGTCATGCGGTAGCTGTAGATGTTCGGGTTTGCCGATTTAAGCGCATTGCCGATATTTTTGATCGTCGCCTTCATCGTCGCCAGCGTTGCGCCGTTATCGTTCGTTCCGTAATTATCGATAACGTGAGTACAGAACGGCGCGACCTCAAGACGGCGGTTATGATTTAGGACGAAGTTCGCTCCCGTCTCCCCGCCTACGGCAATGTTTGAATATGGGAAGCTCATATCATAACACATACGAACGCCAAAGCCCCGTGCATTCGGCGTGTTCGCGGATTCGCCCGTTCCTGCTTGGATAGAGTCGCCAACAAGAAGAATAGATGGCGTAGGGCCTCCGATTTCCTTACCCACGATTGCAATAGGCATCATGACAGCGCCGCCTACGTAGTCCGAAGCCATGGACATTCCGCCTGTGTCCGTCATGTCGGTGCCGTTCGGAATAGCCACATCACCATCGGCCTTGACCAATTTCATGCCGTTTTTAGGCATCGTTCCGCCTGCAGGACAAGCAATGTAATAATTAAGCCAAACCCGCGTTCCTTTTGTGAAATTGAAGTTAAACGGGGTCGTAAACTTGGTCTCCCCAACGGCAAAGGTGTAGGTTCTTTGCGTATTGTTCGTATCCCAGTAAATAGGCTGACAAGTCGTTACAACCTTTGTTACCGGGTCCTCAATGTCCAAGGAGAGTTTTAAATCAATCGTGTTCGCGTTATTCGCTTCCTGCTTGACGTTTTGAAACATAAATTGCACTTGCTGACAATCCTTTTGGATGTAGTGCATGGTTCTTTGAGCAAATGTTACGCCTTCTGTACCAGGTGCACTGGCAGAGTAATTTACAAGGCCGCGCATACCGACAAGGGAACGCCCCTGCGGATCGGAAATAGCCCCGTAACGTGTAGAAGGTCGCGGGCCGCCGCCGCTGACTGGTAGCGTCGTCGCACTCACTGAATCACTGCTCACCGAAAGATTTCCGGCCGCGTCTTTCGCTTTGACCGTATAGCTGTAGGAGGTTGCCGCCGTGAGTCCCGTATCGCTGAACGCGACCCCTAAGGAGGACCCCACTTTCACGCCGTTCCGATACACGTCATAACCGGCTACGCCTGAGTTATCCCAGGCCGGAAGCCACGAGATATTGATCTGGGTACTTGAGACGGGAACGGCTGTCACCCCGGTCGGCGGATACGGTGCCGTGGTGTCAAACGTCGTCGCCGCTACGGCCATATCGCTCATAGCCGAGGTATTCCCCGCAGCGTCCCGGGCTTTAAGCGTATAGCTGTATGTCGTGAAATTGGCAAGCCCTGTGTCACTGTATGATGTGGTCGCGGAAGACCCGATCTTAACCCCGTTTCGATAAACGTCATAGCCCGCGACGCCCACATTATCCGTCGAAGCCGTCCAGCTAAGATTGATTTGGTCGCCGGATACCGCCGTCGCGGTCAGACCGGTCGGCGTAGTGGGCGGGTTGATGTCCGCACCATATAACTGGGTGATGACCGTAGATACCACCGTAAGGTAATAGCTTACCTGCAAAACGGCGCTCGCCGAGACGGCCACGGCTTTAAAATTTTTGACTTCGTAGAAATTTTTCAGCTCAATGGAAGTGCCCGCCTTAGCCAAATGGCCGTTCGTTGGTGTGGGATTATCCCCGGTCGCCCACCATCGGATATCATTGTTTTCCACGGTGATAAGGGCTCGGCCGTAGGGCTTATCCGACTTGAGTGTTACGGGAGTAGACGAAACTGTGATCGTATCTTCGCCCGAAGGTATTTGGAATTCGTCGTTATTAGGCATGCCTGCTATCATTCCTTTCAGCTTTATCGGCCGATCCGCCCTAAATGCGCGGTAGAGCGTTCCCGCATTTAGGGCATTGGTACGCCTTACTTTCTTCCAAGGTTATGGCATGGTGTTCAGCGTAGCCATCGGCGGCTCGATCGGGCTCTTTTGCGCCTCGGTGAAAAAGTTTGCCGCCTTTACGATATCAAGCCCGTTGAATAGCTCAACGGCCCTCTGCACTTCGGCCAGCTCGTTTAAAACGTCCTCTTGTTTTACGCCCCATTCTGCCGGTACGGACTCGGCGACGACTTTCGCGAGAGCCGCTTTCTGCACGTCGCTCAGGCTTTCCAGAGCTACGCCGAAGCCGCTTGCGCCGATCGCTACATGCCTCATGATTTCGGACTTCTTTAGCTTGTCCGCTATCGACTCCTCGATTTTCTCCCCGATGTTCGTATGACTGACCGCTTCTATGACCGTAGCGGCATCCTTGACGATCGTCTCGGCGTGCTGTTCGAGGAACGTTCCGAGCTTGACGAGAGTCGGCCATTTCCTCGCAACGGCGAGCAGCCCCGCCGATTGTGGTAAGTGCCGTCGTTGCAATTGTGATAACGTCGTTCAAAACCGTTTCTGTCATAGGAATTCCCTCCTTGGTTTATTGTTCCGGCTGCCCGGAGGCTTTCCGCGACTCATTAGCCAGCCTGTGCGCTTCTTCCGGATCGAGTCCGGCGTTATACGCAGCGCTCAGGAAGCCAATGACCTTGTTTGCGTCTTCTGCCGACAAAAGCGGCGCCTGCTCTTTGATCGCCATACCTATTCTCCACCCCCTGCGTCCCCGTTCGACCGGCACCGGTCTATGCCGATCCCGTTCTCCCGGACGTCGTTCTCATATTGATAAATAGTCACATAATCGGACACCCGGCCCGCGCTCCATGCGTAGGTCTGCATGAGCTTGGTAGTTACGCCTCGGAGGCGCATAGCCTCACACACGCGGTAGGAGCCATACACGCCGAGCTCATAGCCCGGGATCTCTGCATCGAAGGCACGTAAATAAGCCTCTATGGCGTCATATTCGTCCGGACCGGCGTTATAGTCCACCGCGGGGTAAATCACCGTTCTTTCGGGCTGTCGGACCGTCTGCGCCTGGGCAAAAGCGACCCGGCCGTCCTCCGTCCCGGCATTCGCGCCCTCTCCAGCCCGCTCGGCGTACCGCTCGAATAGCGAGACGATATAAAGCCCGGCGTCACTGAGCTTGACGGCCTCCTCCGGCGTCAGGCGCTTCCAGGCGCCTGGAGAAGCGAGATAACGCCCAACGAACCCATACCCCTGCGCCGCAAATTTGGAAGCCAGGGCGGAGGAAAGCGGCGTTGATGTGTCAAAGCCTAATCCCATTTCAATCGATCTCCTTTCTACTTACCATTGCCGTATTGCCGCGCACGCGCGCGTACTCGTTTATTTGGTGTTTAACCTATCTTTTACAGCCTGTAGTTAGGTTAAAGATAGGTTAAACGGCTATATTAATTATTTTCTTAAATTTTAAGGTAATATCGGCAATGGCTCCCCTTAAACCCTTGGTACGACTGGTTTTTTGCCATTGCCGATGCCATTGCCGAAGGCCCTTTTTACGGCAAAGTTCGGCAAAGTTACTATTGCCGATCATTGCCGAACTTTGCCGCGGAATTCTTAGTTCGGCAATGCCCGTTTAGTGCTTCAGCAGCAGACCGATGGCGACCACGAATAGAGCGCAGATGCTGATCGTGGTTCCGATGAGCCAACGCTGATTAGCCCGGATTTCTTTCATTTGGTCGCGCATTGTCGGCAGCTCCTGGTCCTTTAACTCATCAAGCCTATGATGCGCTGACCGGGCCCGTTGGTCGGCCTCCCGAGCAAGATCGTCGGATTTATCCAGTTTGTCAACAAGCCGATTAACGCTCATGGCCATGTCCTGTATCGCTTTGGCGTTAGACTCCTGAAGGACTTCAAGCCTGCCTACTTTTAGCGCAATTTCTGATAACATTTTCGTTTCCGGTGTGCTCATCCGGTCGGCCCTCCCTGCCTTAGAGGCTTGATATTTTCCGTAATTTCGGCGATGCGGCGATATCCGCGGGCGTGGGGAACCGGGTACCCGGACAGAGATCGACGCCCGCGGCCTGGTAAGCCCTCGCCCAAAGCGTAGAGCAGATAATAGGGTGCCAGTCCCGCGGAGCAAAGAGCGTAAGGCCGAAAACATACCGAATAAGCTCCCAGCCTAAAAGCAAATAGCTGTAAGCGGCTCCGGCGTGCCGCTCCGCCGCCACAACGATCCGCCGCCGCTGGCAGTCCGTCAACTCGTCACAGGTGTACACGTCGCCCCGACCCGCATAAAAAATGAGGCTCTGGTATCCGGCACGGCGGAATCCTTGAGCCTCAAATAATTGTTGGGGGTTAACCACCCCGGCTAAATGACTGTACGGGCTGTGCGTAATAAACTCGATCGTATCCCCTATTAATGTCACGCCGCGGATTAAAACGAGATCGCCCGGGCGCATTTTAGCCGTCATAGGTGATCGCCTGCACCTCTTCGACCGTCGTGCAGGCCATTACTTGTGGCCGCAGTGTATCCCGAAATTTGGATAGCTGCGTGTTCAAGTGTTCCAGTGAATCTTTAAATACCGCATCAAAAGCAGCGGCGTCTAGGTCGATGCGCACGATCGCCCCGGCCTGGTCGTAAGCGGTCCATCTGATCGACGTCATGAGTCCCTTATCGAAAGCCCGGCCGGCCTTAACAAAATTGGACTGCGCCTCGGCATCGAAGGAGAATTGGTACGATACGCCGTCCACTTTCGATGTGAACCGGCCGTTAATCGCTGCGCTGCAGGCGGCGTTTAGCTCTGCGATCTTCGCTTCCTGCGCCCTTGCCAATAATTCGGCGACGGTCGGCGGCGGGGCCAAGACCATAGCGCCATCTTGAATGATGTATTTTCCCGGATTGCTGACAGCATCCCGCCAATCGTCCTCCGTGATCTTTACAGCGGTTGCCGGAATTTTCTCGGGGTCCCATACATCGTCATTATAGAATCCGATAAGATTCCCGTTCGCATCGGCGTTGGCATAATGTTGAATTGGCATAATTCCCCCTCCTTAACATCCTACAGCCATCCAAGTTACGACTGTACTTGCACTTCCGACATATACCGTTATTCCATTTACACTCATATAAGTGATATAAACGGCATTAGCGGAATCAGTTGCGACAGCACTGAAACACGAGTTAGGAAACGCGATGGGGAAGTTTACGTTAGTATTCGTCCCCCCGTTTGGTATTGATACCGTTCCCCATTGTAAAATAAGGCCGCTCGGAAGCTTCTGATATCCATTTTGGGCTAGAGAACTAGCAAATCCCCCGCCATTGAAAGTTACAGGCACATTGAAGATGGCTGAACCAGCATTCATGTCTAACACCCTAGTGCCGTTTGTGTAGAGGTAAAGTTTCCCGTCACCATCAGAGAACATCCCAGTGTCATAGGCCCCGTCCCCGTCGAAGGAATAGCCCCCACCAGTACCCGCGCCTTGGTTTGCGAGGAACTTTGTGGCGTGTACTGTACCATCCGACCCCTTGAGGTCGATCACCGTCGTTGTTTCATTGCCAACAGCAAAGCCGTTTCTTGTGACCCACTTCCCAGCACGAAAGTCGTAATACCCGTTGACGGCTCCCGAATAGTCGGACATCGCTAGGCCGTACCAGCCTTTAAGGCGGAAATTATACGTCGAGTAGGAAGCCCCGTCACCCGTCCCGTTGTAAAATCCACCATCGCCCCATCCATGAGGTAAGCCCACCGTGCCCTTGAAGTAGGTATCTCCGAGTTTACCATCAGACAGGTCGATGATGAGTGGGTACTTGATCGCACCATTACGATAGCTGCTCCAGAACCGGAGCCGCTCATTGTATAAGTCCGCTCGTATACTTGTGCTGTGTGTGGGATCATTCCAGAAAATCTCTGGACCGTCGGCCGTCCCGTTGTCCAACTGCAGCGCACCTTTAAGCTTGGCCGTACCACTTCCGTCGTCCATTGTGTTGTTGGCGGTATAAATAGCGCCATTCGTTGCCACTCTGAAATAATCCGATTCAGCACCGGAAACCATCTTACTCAGGATAAAGTCATGAGACGTGCCGCTTTTCTGACCAAATAGCCACTCGGCTGTTGCGCCGCCATTGAACACATGAAAACGCGCTTCTTGCACACCTGAATTAGGGATCAATTTCAATCGGGTTGCCGTGAAGGTCTTCATGCCACCTACCAGCTGTGCAGTTGAAAGGTCAACAAAATTCTGCGTAGAGCTCCCGGTACCGCCGTTAGCAACCGGGATAACGCCGGTGATTCCCACCGTCGCAGCGCCGTACCCGCTTGGATTCGTAACTGCGATATTCTGTCCTGCCGTAATGGATGTCAGAAGAGTAGCAGGTTTATTCGTAATGTCCGTCCACGCCAGGGTGCCCGAGGCGAGTCTTTGCCAAGCCGATCCGGTGTCCCGGTAAATCTCTTGCGTATCCGTACTAATAAAAATACGGCCTGCCGTTCCAGCTTTCGGACGGTTAGCCATTGCATCGGCTAAGAGCGCGATTACGCCGCCGTCGTTCTCGACGTAAGTCTCCGCGGGCACCTGGGCCGTAACTGTCGTCGCGTTGCCGAGTGCCAGGCTAATCTTGAACTGGCGCGAGAAGGGACCGGATGCAAAAGGCGGGAAGGTGTCGCCGTTCGCCCCGGCATTCGCATAGGCGTACATGATTTCCCCGATGTCCGGGTCCTGGGCATAAAGACCAATCTCGCATGTGTAGGTGTTTGAGGTAAGTGAGGTGTTCTGGAAGATACCGCGGATCTGTGCCGTACTCCCAGTCCGGGAGTAATTGCTGATAGGGAAAAATGCGATCGGTGTTCGGCATGCGGTAAACGTTGCCGGGTCATCGCCCGCCTGCTGCTTGTATGAACCGATCTGCATTCGGGTAAAAGTCAGCGCCGCCCCAGTTTGCACCTTGGCCCATAGTACCTGCCCGGCGTTCGTGATAATCATATTATTGTAAACGGCCATCTTGCATTTCTCCTTTCCTAATTGCCCGCTGGGGCCGTAATGGTCTGACTATCATTCCCGCTGACAACAGACCCGGCATAAGTCTGGTCGCTGATCTCGGTATCTGCAATAATGGTGATCCCCACCCCCATCGGCCGCGGTATGATGAGCCCGTGGGAAATCAAAAGGGACGAATCCACATCCGACATACCGGTGACAATGGCCTGCATCGTCATATCGAAGTTGTCGATAATCTGAAGCTGCGAGCCGGAGCTTGCGAAAAGGCTGTCCCATATGTCATAGATTTGTGGAATCGTCCCATCCCATTGGTTCTTTGCGATCTGCGCCTTAAGCAGCAAGCGGAAATGATCGTCGTCCAGCACTGGCGAGCCGTTTGACAGGGGAATGTCATAATCCGTTTTTGGCCGATGAGCACGCCGAGCAAGTCGAGCTGTGTTCCTACCGCTTGATCGATATCAAAGTCGGAGGGCAGTCCGTTCAGGACGTTTACGACATCATCGATTTTTGTTAGCCAGGCAGAAAGCCATGCAATGAATTTAGGCTTTAAGCGGTGTCCCGACGTAATGAGGTCTAAATACGGTTCGATCGCCAAGTTATCCCCTCCTTACGTCACGTTCACGGTGATATTGCCGACAACGCCGTGGGCCACTTCGTTGTAGGCGATAGCGATATCTGAGGTCCCTTGTGTCTGGCCGTGACGGGTCGCCGTGACCGACGTAACCGAGAAAGTCGGCGCAGCGAGTGATTGATTCAATGACAGCACCGTCCCCCAAAGGCTCGATATAATAAGGTCCTGACCAATCAACAGAGAGTTTAAAAACGAAACGACGGCGTCTTTAATCGCCGTCGTCATGCTTTGGGTGTACCCCGATATTTGTTTTACGTTGATCGTCACATCGATATCAACGCTTGTTGGCCTGGAAAATAACATGTTCGATATGCTGTTATACCGGTCCGTAACTGGCACACTGATGTTACCCAACATTCCGGTGCCGGGCGGTTTCCGGTTATAGATCGCATTGCCGATATCCTGATCGGCGCCGCCCTCAACAATAACCGCGATGGAATGCCTAGGAATACCGTTGGAGTCCGTAGTGTCCGTGTAATTCTCATAAACCACAAACCGCTTTACACCGCTGACGGCGCTGATAGCCCCGTTTAAGCCCTCTATAATTGCCTGACTGGGCTGCGCGGTGCTCATTGCCTGCCGGGCTCTTAGCGAGGCGTCGGTTTCGGTCATCGTCCCGGTTACGGCCGCAACCGGATTTGTTACGCCAGTCCAGCCGAGCGTAGGCGTGACGATCCGGTTAATTTCCCCAGGCCCCGCTGTGATCGGCCCGACTGTTTGGCACGTAGCGAGCGCCGTCACTGTGCCCGTACTGCTAATCGTCGTTGGTGAGGTGATCGACCAGTTATTCCCGTTCACGTCCCCTACGATGCCGTTGGTAATGGTCGTATTAGGCGTCCCGATGAGCGTTACGGTTGCCGTAGAGGCCGTCCCGGCTTTGCGCTTGATGCCGTTGACTCCCACAATGACGTCCAACCCTGGTCCTATCGCCGTTGCAGGTCCCCGGCTGTTATAGACAGCTTGCGCCGTGAGGAAAGAATCATAAAGTTTAGTAGCTACTGTTGCGATCCATTGATAGTCTTGTGTGTTAGGCTCCAGGTAGATATCAGAACCAAAAATCGTCTGAGCGTCGGCGATAAGCTGGTCCCGAATGTCAACGTAGCTCGGAATGCTCATGCCGGTATTCGTAATGACCGGTGCGAAATAAGTCATGGCGTGAATGTCACCCCCGATATGGTCACATCACCGTACACGGTATCGACGATGCACTCGACCGCGTATACTCGGTTTTCGAAGCCGCTGGAAAACGATTTTATACCCTTGACGCCCTGGACGCCTATAATCACATCCCGGACAAGCAGGTCCGCGCCTCTAAGGTTATCCGGCGATCCGTTTGCTCCTATGATGTGCTGAAAAAGTGGCATGCCTAAACTGGTGTCCTCGAACCATTCGCCGAGCAGCGACCTTAAGGCTCGTATAGATCGCCTGTCCGACCGCGGCCTTACCGTGGTAAAAATCATCCTCATTGTGGCCGAAAACGTAATCCCCATTGCTGTCAAGCTTTCTATATTTCATCGCCATTACTGCGGCCCTCCCGTTACGCCGCCCTGCGGGTCACTGTGAACGTGGGTCGAGAAGTTGACCCCATTGATCCGCACTATCGTTGCGCTAATATCGATCTCTCCAGGCTTGACTGTGATAGCCGTTGCGCCGTCCTCGGTCCGGAGCTGCATAGAATCGGGAGTAATTCGAGAGCACCCGGGGTTGGGAGCTTACCCCGACGATAGCGAAGCCGTCGGAGAGATCATGCTTCCGAAGCTCCATTTGGTTCTGTACGTCTCCGAGCGAGTACCAGGCGTCGATACAACGGTCTGCAAAAACGACCAGGCACTCATCGCCGGGCTTTATCGGCGCTGTTATGGCGAAGCCCCCAGCCCGGGGAAGGACGACGGGCACGTCCAACAAGACGGGAATGTCTACCCAAGAGGGTTGCAGCGTATCCGGATCCACAATTTGTTCGCGGATCGCCGGGCGCACGGTCACGGTCTGAGTCTCTGCGCTGAAAGACTCGATAATCCCCGGCATAGCAACCCGCAGACCGGCGAAAATGCTATCCGTAAGGACACGGTAAAACTCAGCGTCATTATTAGGTAATCGGTCGTTTATGCGTAGCGCCAAAGCTTTCTCCCTCCTTTACCACGGCTTACCGGTCGTGGTCGATATAACCCCGGGTATGCCGCCAGCCTGCGATACGGTCGTACATTCCGTGTACCAATTTGTACCGCGGGTATCACCGGTATGTGTGATCCCGCATATCCGGTACAGTCCGTCCCGAGCGAGCGGCGCTGGATAATGTCCGATATTAAAAGCCTGAGCGCGTATCAAGGAATTATCGATATGCACCAGGCCATTTATTTTGAGTCTTGGATTCAGTAAGCTTTTAACGGTTACGCCGAGCTCGGATTGAGCCGGTACTCCGATAAGGCCGGAATCCGGGGATAGATCGAAAACCTCGCCCTCCGGCAAGTCCTCCGCCGTGATGAAATTGATCGATCCGTCCTCAGCGTATAGCGTCGCGTTCTGGGACTGCTGCAGCTGGCGCAGATAATCGCGTGTCATACCAAACATAACCTTGCCGCGGGTTAGCTGTGTGCTGGTCAAATTGTCCGAAATACTCCCGAATTTTATTGGAACGGTCGAGGCAGTGCCGATATAGTCGAGGATCTGCCGGGCCGATTGTCCCTTATCGATCGAGCCTATCACAAATCCGAAATTTAGTCGCCGATCCCCCGGAAGGGCATAAAGCGTGAGCCGATAATCCGTACCGTTTTCCTTGTCTCGGACCGTCTGGACCACATCGCCATCAAAGATAACGCCGTACTGCTCGCCCTCGTATCCAGCCTCGATAACGACCCGGTTTCCTTCCGTCAAAAGAAAGTTCTCCGATTCGGCGGACAAATTGTAAATTACGACCTCGCTGAACGGCGGCTGTTGGTTAATCACTTTGCGGACCGAAAAAGTACACCGCAGGTCGGACACGTCGAGGCCAATGCCGTTTGCGTTGCTCACAATGACGCGGTATCGGCGCCCGTATAGCACGTTCCCGTATCTTTGGCTGTCGGCGAGCACCGAAAAGTTTGTGGGCGGGAACACGATCTGATTTTCCACTGCCGCATTATTTCCGCCGTTACCGCTGCTGCCACTGAAGCTAGATACTGGTGTCAGGGGCTGTCGTCCGGGGCCATCCCCTGATATTTGAGCCAGATATTCCGCCTCCGCTGATAATCGCTATCCGGTATGGCAGGACCGACATACTGCAGAGAGAACTGTCTAAAATCCTTTCCCGCCGAAGCCCACACCTGCTTGACGACGTATACGCCCGCGCCGACGGCGAGCCCGTCATTACCTAACACTACCTTCTGCCGTTCCGAATGCGTGCTCGGCCAGTCTACAAGATATTTATTAGCTGCATAGACGAAGGCGTCGTTATGCCAGCGAGGCTGCACCTGGAAAGGGCCTAGCGAATCTCCGTGATCTCCGAGGATATTGGTAAACGTAGTCTCGGCTTCGCACGTAGCCAGAGCGATATTTAAATCGCACCCTTGCGCCTGGGCTTCTTGTCGTACAAGATTGTATATCCTCTGCTGCTCAGCAGATAAAGCCATCCGAATTACACCCCCCGGATCGTCTGATTATCTGTCCACGCCAGATAGTAATTAACCCCGAGATCATCGAAGGCCGGAATCCCGATCTGTAAATTATTGTCCGGCAAGACAATTGCCGTACCGATGTTCATGTAATCATGCTGTCCAAGTATATCGGTCGCCGGGTACTCGCCGGTTACGATTGGCACGGCGTCAAGCAGCGCGCACCGGTCCGGTCCCGGACGGACATAAACCAGTACTCTCCCTGCGTGTTATACGTGAAACCCAAGGTGAGTGTCATATTCTGCCCATTGACTGGCAACGTGATTGTGAATGACTGATTTTGGGACTTGATTAGGGGGATGATTTTATTAGCCATCGGTCAGCCTCCCAAAATAAAAAAGACGCCCCGGGAGAGCGTCTTAAAAGTTTACTGTATTTTTAGGTCTACATAGTCTTTTCCGTCGTACACCCTCAGCTTGCAATCCGCGGGCTTAATATCTTTTGGAAGATCAAAACTTACATCAAGCTTAACTGGGAGAAGGCGTTCTAGCGATTTACCTTGGGAGTCTGGATCGACTTGCATAAGGACCGGTTTTAGCTCGCCGTTCGGTGTAATTAAACTAAATGATAGTTTATCTTTAAAATCCAAGTCCGCAAATCTTGTTACCTCCGGCCAGACTACAAAGGCGCTACCGGTTGAATCCTTATACCATCCAGAATTAAGCCTTATAAATGTTCTGTCGGTTGCCTGCATGTCGGATGTATTAGGGTATGATTTGATAAGATTGGCATAATTGAGCGTGATAAATTCCTTTTTGTTGTCGGCGACGGCTACATCAGCAAATTTCGTCATCGGCTGACCCCGTGTAGGCTGTACGGCTGGATCATTTTCTGCCGAAGGTTTACCGATGTTCACTGCATTCGTCTCACTGTCAAACGTAACGCTATACCCTACCGCCTCACTAATGAGCCGTGCCGGAAGATATGTCGTTCCGTCGTATGTAATTGGATAGGCCTTGCTTCCGGTAGAATCCGTTAGCGCTAATTCCTGGCCGTTCAGATTGATCTTTAACCCTTTGTTGAGATAAGCCTGAATCTGTTCCAGGTTTGACGCTGCGAAGGCACCCGCTGACGCAGATATGACGGACGCGGTAATAATGGACGCAATAAAGGCAAAACGTCTCATAAGAAAATTTCTCCTTTTTTCCTCCTACTATAAGACTATTACCAAAATCCGACAAGTCCCATTTCAACGTCCGCCTGAATTAATTCGGAGCCCGGTAGTTACTTCGCCGGTCATCTTGTAGAGCAAAGACGACCTTTGGTCCTCAGTCAGGCTCTGCGGCTCCTGCCGACCGCGGCTGGCTTGGTTATCCTGGACCGGACGTGAGGACACCTTAACCGTCTTTACTGTAGCGACCATGATTTGGCGGAACGTTACTTGCACCTTCAGACCATTTAAGGTTGTATAGTCGTCCGGCGCGGTTATACTCTCGATAAGCATATTTTCGAGCAGCCCCAAACGCGTTAAAATCTGCACCGGTATCCTGAGCCGCTGCAGTTCAAGGATAACCTTATAGGCGGCCACGGACCGGGACCAATCACCGTCAAACTGGCCGGGAATAAAGCTGGTCGCCACATCGCTCATTCCAATCTCCATCGAAAGGGATCTCGGCTGGAGGAAGGCATGATCGGAGATCGCTGCGCCGGTCTGTACCGGGTGATCGGTAATAGTGAGTTTGCTTGAATGCTCCATCGAGATCCAGGCATCAAAAAACCAACCACCGACGTTCGTCTTGACATAGACGTAATCCTTAATATTATCGGCCGTTAGGTCTAATACCGGATCAATCGGCAAGCATAACACCTCCTTATGACCGTTTTATCTCGATTTATTGAACAGCGCTCCGGAAACCGCGCACCAGCAGGCGCCGATTAGCAGAATCCACGCTGGATGCCGCCGCCTGCGGATCGGTGCTTTGGATATTGTTCGTTTGATTAAGTGTGACATGGGTATCGCCGGCACTGCTCACGTTATTCGTTGTGGAGGACGGGATGCCCAGGGCCCACGGCTGGGGCGACGATTGAGACGAACCGCCGGAAAAAGATGTAAGAGCCTTAAGCACGTTTCCTTCCATCATCTTATTGCGGTTCGCCAGTTCGCCGTTAAACCAGCTCCGCCAATCCGATAACTGCTGTATCGATTTCTGCAACGCCTCGATAAAAGAATTGGAGCCGGAAACGTCTTTCCCCTGCTCCTGCAGCTCCTGCTTAGCCCTCTCACCTCGGTCGATTATGACCTTATCAGCATTCCCCTGGATTAGGCCATTAATTAGCCGTATGGCGTCGGCGATCCCGTCGAAAGCGGTCTTGATGGCCTGCAGAGACAGGATCAGACTTTCAAACCCTATCTTGCCGATCTCCTTCAAAGCGTCAGCCACGCCGCCGGTCCCCGTCAGAAGTTTCAGAAGATCGCCCAGGGAATCCCCGACATCGTTAATCGATTTCAGGACTCCTTCGAACGACTTTTTGAATTTATCGACCTGTCCACTTTCCAGCAGTTCGCCTTTCAGTTCGATGAGCTTTTCCCACATCGGCCCGAGCGCCGATTTGCCGCCGCGCATGTATGTGTAAAAATCGTCAAGCAGCAGCAGCAAACCGCCGATCGCAATCGCGATCATACCGAAGGGGCCAGTCATAATAGCGAGCCCCGCAACAGCGAATACGGCGGCCACTTGTTTTAAGCCCGGCGGGATGCCGTCAAACAGCCAATTGAAGATACGCCCTACGTCCTGAATCCCTCGGGCAAGGTTCATAGCCACCTGGACGATTCCGGCCAATGCCTTCGCCGTCTTTTGGGCTATTTGCGGCATGTTCCTCACAAAAAATGTATTTAAATCGTCAAGGCGTTTCTTGACGTTGCCCATAGGGCCGTCCAATTCCTTGACTACAAAATATGCAACTTCACGAAAAAAATAGGTCGCCTCTACGCGCAGTTTCTTGAATTCGAGGGCGAAATCATTTACCTCTCCGATCATCGCCTTAAAGTCGGCAGGAAGCGCAATGCTGTCCGCAATCTGCCGCAGCTCCGTAAACTGTTTCATCAGCGTAGGGCTGAGATATAAGTCCTCAAGACTCGCGCCGGTGGCGGATAGAGCCGCTTGGAAAGAACGGGCCTGCTGTTCCGAGGTCCATAGCTGGCGAGCCAGCTTCTCAACTCCGATCTCCGCATTGCCGATATTATCGACGAATTTGGCGATCCCGACCACGGCCGCTTCGACAAAGCCGATAACAGCCGCCCCGGCCATTGCGAAATCAGCGACCGACACGTCGGCAAACTTGGAAATGTTTTTGCCGATATCGCCTATCGTCTTATTGGCCTTTTTGACCGCCTGGTCATCGACTTTAAAGCCCAAGGATACCAGGTACTCCTTAATAACGTCCACTGGACCTGCCACGCTGCTCCGCCTCCCTTCTCGCCGCTTCCGCTGCCCGGCGCTCGTTTTCGTATTTCACCGCTAGAATTTCATGCGCATCTAGCAAGTCGTCATAGGTAAACACATCTTCGATTAAATCCCGATGCGTCCAAAGTCCGGCCATGACCGGAGCAAATAAAAATTCGTTTACGTTCTGCAGCCTTACTGGGACCCAGTCGAGAGGCTTGTCACTAATCCCTTCAAGTCGCCTTCTTTTAAAAAACTTAAATTGTGCATCAGCGCATGGGCAGTAAGCATCATTACCGTTACGGTGTCTTCCTCCAGCCCGATTACGCCGAAATTACCGTCTTCCCGGAGTACCGGAGTGAGCCCGGCCGGGAGCACTTCATAGCAAACGCTCAAGCATTTGTCCTGAATCCAAGTGAAATCTTCTTCGGATAGCTTTCCGATCTCAGACACAACGGCCAAAAGGTTTCCACCGTCGTCCACCTTTTTCGCCTTGCCAGGTTTGCCAGGTTTGTTAAAGATGCCCGCCAGAATGCCCGACACTTTCAGCGCCATGAAGCAGCCGTCCCGGGCGCCGAATTTCTTAATGCGGAATTTGCGTCCGCTGATTTCGATATCCTTAAAATTATCCATACCGTATTAGCCCCCTTACACTGTGTTCCGGGCGATGTCCGCCGCCATGAAGACCCAACTGATATTTTGCCCTTGAGCCTCAAACGGATTGTCAGGCAACTTTTGAAACGATACGCCAACGCCGGTGATTAGCTCCCGCATCGTATTGGACCGGATCTGAATCGTAATGCTGGCCCATTGGTCGGAAGGCGCCTGATCGAGGTAATTGTACAGGCCGAGAAGCCATTGATGCAGAGAAGAAGTTTGCTGCGCCTGAATGGTGAATGTACCGTTGCTGGCTTTGATCTTGGATACCATAACCGTCCCGTCCGCGCTAAGATCGTGTACTGATCGATCGTTTGTCATTGACACCGTGATGCTGCCGAGACCATAGCCATTAGCCACGAACTGTCCGTAAGAGGGATGCAAGATCGTGGTTGATGTGTCACCAAAACTATACGTGTTATACGCCATTCGCTAATCACTCCTTTCTTATTGATCTACGACAACGCCGATAACAACGAACTCGATTGCACCCGCCAGCTTGACTGGCACATAGATTGGCGGCGCCTTGCGTGCTGCGATATCCGCGACCGATTGGCTGGCAATCGTTTCGGCTAAAACGACATACCCTGTCGGCAGTGCATCACCCGTGTTGAGGTTGAGGATAGGCTCGCGCTTCCAGATGCCGGGCGCAATGGCTCCACGTATCCGAGCCGATTCGCACACCGGCACAATCGCATTCCCCATCATCGCTACACCATCATCCGTCTGCGGGATCTTGGCTACACTGGTCAGCAGATTCATAACCGCGATTTGGATTTGGGACACCAGTTGGTCCAGGTTCAGCACTTCATCGAAGTGGGTGCCGTTTGCCATTACGCCTTTGACAAAGAGGTCGTACCGGCCGCCATAGTTCACATAGGCATTCCCGTTATATTTCTTGATGTTATCAAGCTGTGTTGTGTTCAGATTATCCACCGTAACACCGCTGAGCGTCTTGTATGCCAGCGTGAATGCACTATTGGCAAGCCCCGTGTTCAGCCCGGCGGCCCGGCCCAAAAGCGCCGCTCCGGCATAAGCCGTTGTTGAATACATGCCGATCGACCGGCGCCGGTTTGCCTTTTTCAGCGTGTCCATGATGTTCGGCGTGGTCGCGGTTAGGATATTGGCCTCTTCCGTATCGTAGAAGAGCGCGGACGCTGTTTCCGTGCTCTCGATAAAGGCCGCCGCGTCCGTGATATTTTTGGTCCGTAGCGCCGCCACTGATCGCCAGATAGCAACCGTACCAATTGATATTATCTTGGCGGCAGGCAGTCAGTGCGGCAGTCAAGGTTTCGCCGGCGGAATCCCAGCGGCCTACCACCAGGCTTGTCGGACGGGGCGATTGGCTAAAGTAAAGCTGTGCGGCTAAGTATTCCGGCTCCGTACCGGCCCAACCTGCCGTCTTCATTGCGTCCGGACTCGTATAAACCGCCGTGCGGTCGGCCGTAGTGATGATCGAAGACGTACCGACGATGAGGCCCATATCAAAGTTCGGTGCGGAAGAGGAAGCGGCCGACACCGTGACGGTCACGTCAACAATCGAACTCATATCTTGAGACACTACAAAGCACCTCCTATGACATTAACATTTGCAGATTGCAGATAAGGCACCGTCAAGCGGCGATCAACCTTTTCATTGAATCGCATATAAAGCGATGTCCGGTTCCACCAACGGCCGTTAAAAAGCTCCGGCATCCGGGACGGCATGGGGTGTCGGTAATAAGGAAAAGATTCTTCGCCTTTAGAGTGTCTTTGAAATTCTGCCGTAAAAACTCAACGCGTACCTTGTCAGCGTCCTCAAAGCTGCTCGGCCCGTAGAAGGTCCAGCTTACCCGGACGACGCGAGTATAGGCCACGCTTTGGTTGGCATTAAACTGATCCAAAGCCGGGTATGTCGTCTCGGTCTGCCGGGTGTAAGGATCGTCATCAAAGGCTACGAGAATAAAAGCGATGTCTTCATCGATCTTCCACGCCGGAGCACCCTCTCGCGGCCAGCCGATGCGCACGCGGCTTTCATCAAGCGTTCCGAGAATTTGGCTCGTGATCGTAGAAAACGTATCCTCAAGCTCAGTGATCGTCAGGTTTGTTTCGGCCATGCTTTAATCACCTACCATACGGACGCCGATCGCCTTGTTATAGCCGAAATCGCCCCAAGGCATGACCTGCTGAACACGGTAACGCTCGCCGCGCCATTCGATCTGATCGCTCGTTCCGGTTTCATTCGTTGTGTTAATCTCCGGGATCGCGTAAAAGCACATTGCGCCTTTTACCCGATCGCCTTCCGGAAGCTGCTCCAGGTCCTCCGCGCTGCAGGCTGTGATCGTCCCGTAAAAGGGAATAGCCTGCTCCACGCCCATTGTCCAGCGGCTCTTGACCCATGATCCCGTTTGCCGATAGACCGTAAACGCTTGAGCAAAGTCCGCATCGGTTACGACGTCAGAAACGTTAATCATGAAATCATCCTTTCTTGACCACGTATGTTATGCTTTTCCGGAGCTCGCCCTGATCGATCAAAGGCCGATCGTCGCCTTTAAGCTCAGCCGTAACCGGGGAGTTAGGCGCCCAGTGATTGTTCGGGTTGGTAAACCAATCCCGCGCGATGTTCTGCCCGTATAGCCCGAGCCGCGTAATCGCCGGAGCCGGGTCCCTGCCGTCAAGCGCCTCCGCCGTGATGCCCTTCATCTTCTCGGCGATTTGCTTCTTGTGATGGTTGACCGCGGGTTCCAACACCGGGCGGGGCGGCGAGTGCCAAAGCGGCGAGCCGTGTTCATGCAGGTACATTTCATAGGCCTTGCTGTACGGCGTCCCTTTGTCAATCTCCGGCTGCATTTCTTCGCGCATTTCCTTCTGACGGACGCCGTGGGTATGGATGTATAAAAGCTGAGCGTTGGTTATACTGCCTTCAGGCCGGTTATTCGCCGGGCCCTCCGGTATGCCGATAAGCACCTGAGTCTTTTCAAGGTCTTTCAGCGACTTTTTCAATGCCCGGCATTTTGTTCATCTTGCTTGTTGATACTCCCACCGTGCCTTTAAACATGGGCGCTCACCTACCAAATGTACATTCCACCCTGTGCGGTTAATCGGCCCATCGTGGCGAGTCGCTGGCCGTAAATGGTCATCTTAAACGAGCCCCAGCCGTCCAGGTCCTTAGCGATATCGGCGTAATCGATGCCTACCGACACATCCCCCACTGACTTGGATGTCTTTAGGCCGCGGGCTTCCGCCGCCGCCATTACCTGCGCCGCCGGGCTCCCTGGGGCCGCACTGCCCTGCAGGTACAGAGTGCAGAAATGCGCGATAAACCAGCCCATCGCCACATACCAGGCATCGTGCCAACGCGCCTCTTGGATCGAGGCATTCGCAAGATTGACGTACATCGTCAGGACGGCGACCGGTATGACATTGGTGTCAAACTGCGGATAGGAAGCAAGGAAATCCGCCGACGTGTATGGGGGATTCTGGCCGCTCCGCAGGTTCGATCCGTCGCCGAAGTCAAAAAAACTCATTGTACAAGATCGGCATTAGCGTTCACCGCATCAGCAACTCCAGCGTCCGGCTCCGCAGTCTTCTTCCCGCGCTTGCGGCCACCGTTCGCCTCGATTTCTCTTTCATCCACCGAGCTCTCGGCTACAGAAAGGAGATCCGCCCTATCGGCCAGCTTGAACATATCGGATTCACGCACCCAATCCGGAGCGTCTTCGAACGATAAAGCCTTGACGGTGAATGTGATGCTGCGGTCTTCCGGGTGATGAAACTGCATCGCTTGGCGGGCAAAAATTCTCATGGGTGATTTTCCTCCTTGGAATGAAACAAGCCCTCCCGGTCATCGGAAGGGCCTATCTCGATTCATATTAAATTCCATCCATATAGCGCATGGTTTGCGGATAGAGCAATTTAACCTGCCCGATCTGAGCCGCATAGGCGGTCAGGTACGCCATTTCCGTTACGCTTGGCTGAGTCACGACACGAGAAAGCGGAACGGTCAAATCGAAGTTCACGCGGTCTTCGTCGTTAACGTAGGCGGCCATACGGTCCGTACCGCCCGTGCCCGCACCGGTGCACCAACGGGAAGGCTCGATCCGTAGATCGACTCCTTGGTTCCGACCGATGTTGTTCTCCAATAAAAATTGCAGAATGGAGATATTACCGGCGCCGCCACCTTGCGGCCGACCAAATAGCTGTACTGCGTCGGAGGCACAAGGATGTGATTCGCCATACCGGTAAGGTCGAATTCGGACGACGTCCAGGTGTTGACCATCATGGAGTTAACGTCGTCGAGGATTTCGTCCGGTGTTTTAAGTCATTTGCCATTTCGGCGATCCGCCTGCACCGTTCGGAGCTGTGGAGGTCGTTACAGTCGGACTGTTCACGAGGCCGGTCGTGCCTACAGCGGCTACGCCTACGTACACGATATTATCAATCGACTTGTTGTAGTTCAGGCGGATACCCTTATCGAGGATATCGTCAAGCGAGCGGCCGATGTTCTGCAGCTTTTGCTGATCGACAAAGGCACTTTCAGGATGTTCGAGAAAGTGAACACCTTGAAAACGTCTTTGTTGAGATTGGCCTGCATAATCGGAATATCGTTGGTCCGCCGCCGATAATACTGCTA